>NZ_CP173614.1:780000-5580000 GCF_045037875.1 Pseudomonas petroselini | reverse complement strand
TGTCTTTTACCAACCTTTGAAAGGCCTCGATGATACCAGTTTAAAAAAGCGGGCTGTTCCCCTGCGCGCTTTTCAGCATAAGGCGCTTGATAAAACCTTTTCCGACGGTTGGCGTTGCTCTTAGGGGTGAGCCGTGCGCTGCAAAAATTCGCTGATCAGCGCGATCACCTGCTGCTGGATCACCGCTCGCGGCCGCGCGCCCTCACCATCCCGGCAGATCATGCCATCGCCTGGCGAACTCTCTTCAACCAAGGCCATGCCACCTGGCTTGCAGATCGGCATGAAACTGAAGTGAGTGGCATCGTCGATCTTCACGTACTGCGTCGACGCCTCTGGCAGCCGCTTGGCCAAGTCGGCGGACTCCAGATTGAAGTCCATATCCTCGGTTGGCACGCCCCCCGCAATCACCAATGTCGGCACTTGCAGTGCGGCCAGGCTGGCGTCGGTCATACCGCGCGACAGGCCCAGGTCCAATGACACGATGGCGGTAACGCGCTTGTCGCGCAAATCCGCCGCCAGTTTGGCCTTCCCGTCTGGTGTGCCGGCGGGGTTCATCTCCCGGTAGCCAATGCAACCGCCCAGCTTGGGGTGGACGTCGCAGTCGCGACTGAACAGGTCGGGGTCGAAGCGCGCCCCGGCGATTTCCAGCACGGTCCAGCCGCCGAGGGAGTGGCCCACGGCGGCAATCTGGTTTTTCGCCACTGCGCCAAATTGCTTCGGCTGGGCCAGGACCGCGTCGATAGCACGGCTCAGGTCGGCCGGGCGTTGCCATAACTGCGCGGCGTTTTGCGGGCTGCGGTCCTGGGTAGTGGTGCCGGGGTGGTTGACCGCCGCCACGATGTAACCCTTGTGCGCCAAAGCACTGGCCAGCCACACCTGTTTGCCCCAATTGCCGCCGTAACCGTGGGAGAGCACGACCAGCGGATGGTCGCCGCTGGCCGGTGGTGCGTCAGGCACGGCAAGGGCGCCGATGAAGACCGCGTTGTCGGCGATCAGCTGGGGTTGGGCGGTGGCGGCGGCGGGGTACCAGACCACCATTTCAAGCGCGCGGTTGGTTGGCGCGGCGGGCAGCGTGGTGGTTGTGAAACCGACGGAGCGTTCGGCGGCGAAGGCGGGCGTGGCCAGGCAGAGCAGGAACAGGGCGCGAAAAGCGGTTTTCATTTTTGTTATCGTCCTTGATTCGGGGCGTGCATCATTACCTGAAACCGTTCGTCTGGGTATCCCCCCAACCCGCCCTTGGTATTGGCCAACACAGCCCCATAACTACCCTGTATCCATTCAGGGGAAATGCCGACCATGACCAACCAAACCGAAACCGCCATTCTTGCCGGCGGTTGCTTCTGGGGCATGCAAGACCTTTTGCGCCGCTACCCCGGCGTGCTGCACACGCGGGTTGGCTACACCGGCGGCGATGTGCCGAACGCCACCTACCGAAACCATGGCAACCATGCCGAAGCGATTGAGATCGTGTTTGACCCGGCGGTGATCAGTTACCGGCAGATTCTTGAATTCTTTTTCCAGATCCATGACCCGAGCACGGCTAACCGGCAGGGCAATGACCTTGGGCCCAGTTATCGTTCGGCGATTTATTACCTGAGTGAGCAGCAGCGGGATATCGCCGAAGACACGGCTGCGGATGTCGATGCATCCAAGTTGTGGCCGGGTCGGGTGGTGACAGAGATCGAGCCGGCCGGACCGTTTTGGGAAGCGGAGCCGGAGCATCAGGATTATCTGGAGCGGATACCTAATGGGTATACGTGCCACTTTGTGCGGCCAAATTGGAAGCTGCCGAAGCGGGGTTGAAGAGGGCGGTGAGGAGGAAGGTCAAGGGTGGCGGCGCGCCAGCGAACGGTGCGCGCGCCGCCTCTTGATGTGAACCGTTGCCTTGCCTACGCGTGGGTCAGCCCGGTCAACGTATCCGCAATGGTTTTGGTGCGTTGCGCCGTGCCTTCCGTGGCGCGGCTGGAGGCCTCCAGTGCATCGAGCATCTCGCGCAGTGCGCCGACCCCGGTGGACTGATCTTCAATTTGCTGCGCAACGCGCTGGATCTCACTCGACAGCAGGTCGATATCCACACCGATTTCGGCCGCATTCTTACGCGTGATCTCCGCCAGTTTGCGCACCTCATCGGCCACCACCGCAAAGCCCCGGCCCAGGTCGCCCGCACGCGCCGCTTCGATGGCGGCGTTGAGCGCCAGCAGGTTGGTCTGCCCGGCGATCTGCTGGATCACCTGCACAATCGACTGGATACGCAAACTCGAACCGGCCAGCGTGCGCGCGCCTTCAACGGCAACATCCGCCTGGCTGGACAGCCCCTCCACCGTCGCTCCTGCCTGGGCCGACACGCTGTTTTGCCGATCAATAGTGCCCACCAGGTCGTCCATCGACGCATGCAGCTCACCGGAGTAATGCTTGAGCTGCGCAGCGATGTCCTCCTGCTGACGCTCGGCATGTGCCAGCACCAGGCCCAAGTCCGCCAGGCCTTCGAACACCGGCAGGATATTGCGGTCCAGCCCACGGGTATTCAGGGTGTTGGTGAAGTCGTTGTTCTTGAATGCGGCAATCTGCTTGACCACCACATGGTTCAACCCCGCCAGCTTCTTCACCTGGCGACGTAGGAAAAACGCCTTGAACTCGCCATAGTGCGCGATGAAATTATCCACGTACTCATCACTGAAACTGGCACCCTTGGCCACCCGGAAAAAGAAAATCGCCGTCAGCGTCTGGTTCAGGTTCAACCCCAGAATCTCACCAAAGGTCGAGAACCCCGCCAGCGGCACGTCCCCAAACGCCCCGGCCATGCTGCCCAGCTCGGCGGCGTTGTTGAGTCGACGCAAAATGCAGTCATTCAAAATACCCGCCACCGGCACACCGCCCTTGCCACGCAAAAATTGCTCGTAGTCCAACCGCGTCGCCTCACGCAACGGTGTGCGCCGCACCATCACTAACTCCTCGCCCGGCGCCACGTCGCAAAACAACTGCACGATCTGCTGCTCAAAGTCGATGCGCGCAATGGACCGCACGAACAACTCACTGCCCACCCGGATCGCGAACGAATAATCCGCCAGCTTCGACTCCAGCGCCTGGGGCGCACAACTGAACGCATCACACAGCGCCTGCACCATGCTCTTGATATTGCCGGCGCTGTCGATCACCTGATCAATCGTGCGGTCCTCCACCGAAGCCGTCAGCACACTGAAGGTCAAATCCGCCGGCTTGAAGTTCTGGCTCTTGAACACCCCAAACCGCACCTGCGCCGCCGTCTTCAGGAACACAATCTGCGCGTGGTGCTGATAACTGCGCTGGCCGTCATGAATCAGCGTCTTCTTGAAATCCGATTTACCCCCGGCCGACCCCCCCACAAACAGGCAAGGAAAGCGCCCCGACTCATACAGCGCCTCCATAAAAAACGACTTCGACGCCGACAACCCATCGAACACCACATACGCCAACGTATCGCGATGATCAATCGCGGTACGCACCTGCACCCGCTTGATATTGCTCACCAACTTGGCAATGCGCTCCTGCATGCCCATGCGCTTGCCGCCACTGCGGATGTCCTCGCATTCCAGCGGCACCATCACGACTTCGGCGGAGGCGATCACACTGTCGTCGAACAGCTGCAAGACGATCCGGTCCCAACGCTCGCCCGTGGCGCAATACAGTGAATTGGGTGCGTTGCAGAGCTCGCCGGAGGTGGTGCAGAGGCTGATGGTGGACTGGGGGAAGCGACGTTTGAGCTTGGCGGCGATGGCGTCGATGTCGAGGTGGGGGGAAATGAAACCGGTGATCAGGGTGGGGGTGATGCGCAGGGTGGTGAGGGAAGCGTCCAGGTCGTTGGCGGTGCAGGTGAGCGTGGTGGTGCCTTGACGAGCGGCCCGGGGGCTTTTGAAGAGGGAGAGTGGGTTCATTAGGTGGGGGCTCGAAAGGGGGGCACACGGGAGATGTGTGTGGATAGTTAGGTTATCGGCGGGTGGGGTGGGGGCTGGAGGGCGGGGAGGGGGGATGCGACGGATGGCCGCGGTTTGAAATAGTTATCCAGCCGCAGGGTGGCGCAATGATGAGTACCCGTAGACCATTGACTTAATAGCAAACGGTATATTCTTGGGCTACTCTGCAATGGATGGCAGTGGGCCACTCTCAGCACTTGCTTGCGAGTTGCTGCTATGGCTGCGCTTAAGGAGGAGCGATGTGCACAAAAGTGAATGGGAAGTAGATAGCGATGAGCGTGTATTTGCCGAAAGAAAACGATGGGGGCTTTTGTGGGTGACGAACTAATTGCTAGTCCAGAACTTGCAGTTGGTAAGTTGCAGGGACTCATGCTTGGTCCCGAGGGCGTTTGCAGTGTGGTCCTTATTCGGAATCTAATATTTGAAAATAAACTTGATTGATTTAATTTTTAAGATGTGAGCGAGAGTGTGACGGCTAAGAGTTCGACAAATAAAACGTGTCCGCCCGTTCGTCGATTTTCACCAAGCGCAAAGTTAATAGGGGCATTTTGATGATAGAGATTAAGGATGTGGCTGGCCTGAGTAAGCCACTAACACGGCTAATAGAGGTTTTATCCGCTGGAGTTGGGGCTGTTTCTGCTCCGTATCTGCTTAAGAAAGCAGCCGAGGCTCAGGCATATCAGATCAAAACCATAGCTGGAGCTTTAAGTGTTGTCGCGGAGAGTTACCAGCTTCCAGTTACTTTCAAAGACGGAAAAGTCGAGGTTTGGCAGCGACCAGAAGATAACACTCTAAGTCTTGAACCTGTCACCGATGTGGAGCGTGCTCGCCGGCGTATTGACTACCAAGAGCGTAAAGGGCAATTCAATATTGAACAGATTACTTCATATGCGGCAGGTGATTTGAATTCTGAAGAAGATGTCTCTGAAGAATCGCCGTCAGAAGACTGGATAACTAGATTCTTTGAAGCGGCAGAGACGGTTTCTTCGGAAGAAATGCAGTTGCTATGGGGGAAGATATTGGCGGGTGAAGTAAAAAGTCCGGGCTCATATTCTCTTAAGACTTTAGATTTCATTAGGAATCTTAATAAACAAGATGCTGGCTTAATTGAAAATCTTGCTCGTTTCAGAATTGCGTCAGGACCACGCCGAACTATTATTGTAAGTGGGGTGGAAGATGTGCTGAATGAGCAAGGTATAAATTATACTGCGATAATCACGTTGGTTGAATTGGGGATTCTCTATCCTGACAAGCTTTCGTTTACTCTGTTTGAACACGAAAAGGAGGGTAGTTATTATTTTCTCTGTGGTGATAAGTTGTTGTTGATGACTGCTGGGTCAAACGTATCTATGCTTCGATTTGATACTTGGAAATATACCAGAACTGGAGAGGAGTTATTGGGTTTAACTCCTGAGTCAAACTGTGTTCCGTATCTTGAGAAAATTGGCGCTCACGTTGCGCGGCAAGGTTATGAAGTAATGCTGGCAGATTTTACTGGAGAGAAAGACGGTTACATCACATACCGTAATCAACGTCAAATAAGTGCATGATTTTGGTTGCGTCATAGCAGGTGTTGAGTAGTAAAGTGAACGGCGATACGTGATTTGGATTAGGGTTGGTATAAGCCAGATTTTCCAATGTATGGGTTTTGTCATATGACTGAAAAACATTTCATCAAAGTCAGCTTTGATAAACATCAGTTAAGCGAAATAAAAACTCAGGCTGTTCGGGGTAGGGGGTGTTCTGAGCGAATTAGTTTCGCTTTAGCCTGTCGGCTTTTAAATTTATCAAGTCAAAGTTTTAGTCTATTTCATATCCTTGATGAAATTGACTATTTAGAGGGCGTAAGGCCGATCTCGAAAACTAAGCGCGAGGAGCAATTCAAAAAAACGCCACTTTTTCCTTTTTGGCATAAACATGTTTTCTCCACGCGACACTTAATAAGAAATCTTAGAATTCGATGGGGAATGGTCAGCGGCGGTAATCGAGATTTGGATAAGCTGTTTGATAACGTTGCCAAACAGAACGGCGAAGATCCAAATGCCTGGCCGAGCTATCTCGTGAACCAATTGGTCATTGGCGGATTCGAACAGCGCTCTGCAAGAGGTCTTACTGGAGATTGGCTCATATATGCTAAATATGAAAACAGAAATTACTACCTGGATTTAGCCGCTCACGAAGAAGGCGTAGGAGATGAAGCTAACGCTCTTATGCATAAGTTGAGAAAAGGTTGCCAGGCAGAGTTTCCATTTCTTTTTGAGTGAGTATTTGAATACTGGATGTTTTTTTGACGTCCGAGATCACCCTCGACACACCATGGTTAGACCACGGGTAAAAAGAAAGCGTCGAGTCGATGTGAGAGGCTTACAACGACTCGATGACCTATCTTTTGGTAATAGCGAGCACTTAGTCGCTGGCTACAGCATCTTCCCGCTCCATCAACTTATCCACCAACAAAACCCCCAGCTCACTCAACTGGTAAATCGCTAACGCCACATCACGCTGTTTCCCCGTCAGTTCATCCGAGAGGTCAAGTAACAACGCGGTAACCGAGGAAAAGGTTTCATAGCTATTGGCAATCAGCATTTCACTGCTGGAATCGTCAGCAACACTGAACAGCGTCGTCGAGGGTGGCACCCCGCCAGCCTTTAGGTGGTGATCAATCGCACGATGCGCCGCCTGATTAAACTTCAGCTCTGGACCGTTCGGAGGATTAGGCGTGACTTTAAACATGTGTGTTGTACCTGTTTTGAGGCCAACACCTTCTCGCTACTAAACGAAAGGGTGGCGGCTGTGCGCAGGTTAGTAGACCGGGGAAACACACAAAGCCGGCGCGCCCGTGGGCGCCCTACGCACAGCCACCATCAAGCACAGACAAGAACATCTGATCGATCAGGCTCATGCACTTTATGTTGTCACTCGGGCTACTAAACCCGATCACTGAGTTGTCAGCGACCGAGCCACCTTAGAGAAGCTCACTCAAGCGCACAAGCCAGCGGATTCTGACGCAACTGTAGGCAACGGAGCAAGGCGCTAAGGCTTCTTGTAGGACTTGTACTCGTTCTACAGAGCGATGTGAGCTGCCCGGTTTTCGCGCTGGGCCAGACCCCATGGATAAACGACGACGCCAGGCTCTCCAAGTTGGGGTAAATGGTAGGTACAACCTATCCAGTGCGACGACCGCTACTTGTGGCGAGGGAGCTTGCTCCCGTCGGGCTGCGAAGCGGGCCCACTGCAGTATTCCTGAAAAAATACGGTGGCGGGTTTCAGGGCCGCTTCGCAGCCAGCGCGGGCGGTGCGACGATTTACAGGTATGAGCTGTTCATCAGGCCTGGGCCTTTGCCACACCCACCCGCCACTGCGCCGGCGGCAAAATCCCGTTCACCAGGTAATTCCCCACAATCCGCGACTTGTACACGCGCGGGTTGTGGTTCGCCAGGGTGCGCGCATTGCGCCACAGCCGGTCCAGCGCTTTGTCGCTGGCGGTGGCACTGGCACCCAGTGCATCGAACAGCGCCGTGGTTGCCGCAAGCGTTGCGTCGACCACCGGGTTGACCGCCAGGCACACTTCCAGCTCCGCCAAGGCCACCTGTTGGTCGTCATCCTGCAGCGGTTGGTCGTGGGCAATCACATACTGCGCGGTGTGTTCCAGGCGTTGCGCCGCTTGTTGGGTGATGGCTTGCGCGGCATAGGCTTGGCTGGCGACTTCGCCGATCACTTGCAGCAGCTGCACGTCGTGGCCTGCGGTGTCGGCGTTGCCGGTGGTGAAGGTGCGGGCGCGTTTGCTGAGTTCTTCGGCACCACTGAGCGCGGCACGCCGAGCGATGCCGGCGAGGGTGCTGAGGTGGTAGAGCTGGAAGAATGATTGCCCATGGCCAAAGCGCTGGTGGGTGAGGCGCACATCGTCGTCCACCACCGGTGCGTTGTCGAAGATGCAGGTACCGCTGGCGGTGAGGCGTTGGCCGAAGCCGTTCCAGTCATCGATGATCTGCACGCCGGGGGCCTTGAGGTCGACGACCACGCTGTAGACCGTGCCGTCATCGCCAGTGGCGATGGTGTTGATCAGATCGCTGTAGAGCGCGCCGGTGGTGTAGAACTTTTTGCCGCTCATACGCAGCGCACCGGCGTCGTCACGGTGCAGGCGGGTGTCGAAATCGCCACGGGCCTGGCTGCCGACTTCGGTGCTGCCCGGCGACAGCAGGGCGCCCTGGCCGAGCCGGTCCAGCCATTTAGCGCGCCAGTCACGGTCCTTGGCGCTGAGCACGTCTTCGCAAAAACCAAAGTGGCCACGCAGGGCCTGGGTGATGTTGGAATCAGCGGCGGATAACTCGGTGAGCAACGTGAGCAGCTCGACCAGCGTGGCGTCCTGGCCGCCATAGCTGGCCGGCAGACGCCAGCGCGGCAAGCCCAGGGCGTTCAGTTGCTGGATCACCGTGGCGAGGCTGGCGCGCGTCTGATCCGCCTCGGCGGCCTGCGCGAGGATGTGCGCAAACAGCGGCCGAAATGGCGCGGCCAGGTGTTCGTAGCGGGCAGTGGGCGGCGTGCCCCAGATATTCAAAGCGGGAGTCGGCATGCA
This sequence comes from Pseudomonas petroselini, assembly GCF_045037875.1. NCBI lineage: Bacteria > Pseudomonadati > Pseudomonadota > Gammaproteobacteria > Pseudomonadales > Pseudomonadaceae > Pseudomonas > Pseudomonas petroselini. The sequence continues at coordinate 5,571,474 of NZ_CP173614.1, read as the reverse complement.
ATGGACCTTGCAGAAAGTGGTTCAGGTGCTGGGGTCCAGTGGTCTGGTGACGTCACCCTAACTCAGGGGCGGCCAAGTTTTTAATACGAAAAGCAGCTAGCGACCTGTACGACGGTTCTATCGATAGTGCGCAACAGTATTAAACCTCGCCCTCTTATTGCGATAGCTTCTACGCTGAACGACCAGACTGCATGCCCACAGATGGTTGAAACAGCCATCTAACCGTGTGGGAATTTTTATGATCAACCGCCGAACACTGCTTTCTTTGCTGGGCCTTGCTTCCCTGGCCCTGCAGGGCCCTTCCGCCTGGGCAGCGGAGCCGCTGACCCTGACGGTGGGCGACCAATTCTTCTCCAACCGCATCGTGCTGGAGCTGTCCGGCGAGCTGAAAGACCTGCCGTACACCATCGATTTCAAGCGTTTCAACACCGGCTCCCCCGTGGCCTCGGCGGTGGCCAGCGGCGCGCTGGACGTGGGCATCGTCGGCGATACCCCGGTGATCAGCCTGGCCGCGAATGGCGCGCCGGTGAAGGTGGTCGCCAGTACCCAGACCAGCCTCGACGGCGTCGGCATTGTGGCACGCAAGGGCATTCATTCAGTGGCCGACCTCAAGGGCAAGACCGTCGCCATCTGGAACGGTTCGTGGAGCCAACAGTTGGCGTACAAGGCGTTGGATGAGGCCGGTGTGCCGCGCAGCAGCGTCCACTTCAAGTACCTGCTGCCGGCGGAGGCGAGCCTGGCGCTGACCCAAGGCGACATCGACGCCTTCGGCACCTGGGAACCCTACGTGTCGTTGCAGGAAAAAGAAGGCAGCAGCCTGATCCGCAACGCCAAAGGCTTGATGAGCGCGCCCACCTACATCGTGGCGTACGAGCCGGCCCTGGCGCAGAAAGGCGCGATCATCAAAGACTTTATTGCCCGCCTTACCCGCGCTCGGGAGTGGAGCAATACGCACATCGATGAGTACGCCGAAGCCTGGTCCAAGGCCAACCAGTCGGCGCCGGAAATCGCCAAGGTGTGGTTCAAGCGCGATGCGATCAAGGTGCTCCCGATCTCGCCGACGATTGTCAGCGAGGCCCAGGCCACGGCGGATTTCCTGGTAGATGCCCAGATGCTGAAGCAGCGGTATGACGTGGCGCCGTTGTTTGATCGGGTGCTGAACTAGGATTTTTCTTCCGGGGCTCATCGGAAACAAAAAATCACTGGCATCGACAGGGAGTAGCCATCAGGCTACAAGTGATTCTGTGACTGATCTGATTGGCAGGACGCCCGAGTTTGATACAGGGCTCGACGGTTTGAGGGAGGGATAAAACCGACCAGAAGCGAGGAATCAAGCGCGCAAAAGAGATTCTTGATGCCCTGAGAGGTAGATGACATGAACGAGTCGAAATTCAAACCCGAGGACATGCCGATCCTCGATCTTGATACGTCCGGTACCAGCGTTTATGAAGCGTCGCGCTTCCTCGATAGCCCGGAAACCATCAGTGCGTATATTGCGCAAAGCATGATGGCCCAAGATCCGCAGGTACTCATGAAGGCGCTTGCCGAGGTCGCCAAAGCGCAAGGCGTGAACAACGTTGCCGAGGCGGCAGGCGTTAGGGGTTGAGCTGACCGTGCAGCCCATCAAACGACCACCATCGGCAAAATAACCAAGGTCAACTGTGGGCGCTCGACAGCTCCCACATTGACCTAAGTTGCCTTAGGGAATTACCGCACCAGGCACGGCTGCTTGTTGTTGAAGCGCCATCCCGGAATCAGGAACTGCATTGCCACGCTGTCATCCCGCGCGCCGAGGCCCATGCCTTTGTATACCTCGTGGGCCTTGGCCACCGCGTCCATGTCGATCTCCACACCCAGGCCTGGCTTGCTCGGCACTTTCACGTAGCCGCCTTCGATTTTCAGCGGTGCCTTGGTCAGGCGTTGGCCGTCCTGCCAGATCCAATGGGTGTCGATGGCGGTGATGTCGCCGGGGGCGGCGGCGGCGACCTGGGTGAACATCGCCAGGGAAATATCAAAGTGGTTGTTGGAGTGCGAGCCCCAGGTGAGGCCCCAGTCGTTGCACATCTGCGCCACGCGTACGGAACCCTGCAGGGTCCAGAAGTGTGGGTCGGCGAGGGGGATGTCCACCGATTGCAACTGGATCGCATAGCCCATTTCGCGCCAGTCGGTGGCAATCATATTGGTGGCGGTCTTGAGGCCGGTGGCGCGGCGGAATTCGGCCATGACCTCGCGGCCCGAGTAGCCGTTTTCGGCACCGCAGGGGTCTTCGGCGTAGGCGAGTACGTGGTGCTGGTCGCGGCACAGGCGGATGGCTTCTTTCAATGACCAGGCGCCATTCGGGTCGAGGGTGATGCGTGCGTCGGGGAAACGTTCGGCCAGGGCGGTGACGGCTTCGATTTCGGCATCGCCACTGAGCACGCCGCCCTTGAGCTTGAAGTCATTGAAGCCGTACTTGGCTTGGGCGGCTTCGGCCAGGCGTACCACGGCGTCGCTGGTCAGGGCCTTTTCGTGGCGCAGGCGGAACCATTCATCGTCGCTCTCGGCTTCGTTGCGGTAGGCCAGGTCGGTCGCGTTGCGGTCGCCGACATAGAACAGGTAGCCGAGCATTTTCACCGCATCGCGCTGCTGCCCTTCACCGAGCAAGGCGGCTACGGGGACTTCGAGGAACTGACCCAGCAGGTCGAGCAGCGCGGCTTCCACGGCGGTGACGGCGTGGATGGTGATGCGCAGGTCGAAGGTTTGCAGACCGCGGCCGGCCGCATCCCGTGAGGCAAAGGTGCTGCGCATCTGGTTGAGGACACGCTGGTACTGGCCGATCGGCTGGCCCACCACCAGGCTGCGGGCGTCTTCGAGCGTTTCGCGGATACGCTCGCCGCCGGGGACTTCACCCACGCCGGTATTGCCGCTGCTGTCCTTGAGGATGACGATATTGCGCGTGAAGTAGGGACCATGGGCGCCGCTGAGGTTGAGCAGCATGCTGTCGTGGCCGGCGACGGGGATGACCTGGAAGTGAGTGACGACGGGAGTATTCATGGCAGGTTCCTAAAGGGGCTCAGAGAGGTTTGCTGATGGCAGCGCCTGTTGGCGCGCTGGGCGACGTCAACACGGCAGACGGCGACGTCTTGGCGAAGAACACCAGGATCGCGGCGAGCACCGAGGTGCCGGCCAGGCCGTAGAGGCCGCCCTGGATCGAACCGGTGGTCTGTTCGAGAAAGCCGAAGGTGGTCGGCGCGACGAAGCCGCCCAGGTTGCCGATGGAGTTGATCAACGCGATCACCGCTGCGGCGATGCGCACATCCAGGTAGCCCTGGGGGATTGGCCAGAACAGCGATGATGCCGACTTGAAGCCAATGGCCGCAAAACAGATCGCCACAAAGGCAAACACCGGCCCACCGGTGGTGGACATGAACATGCCGGCCGCTGCAATCAACAGCGCTGCCGCCACCCAGGCCTGCTGGAACTTGAACTTGCCCGACAGCGAAGCGAAGGCGTACATGGCGATGATCGAGATCAGCCAGGGAATCGAGTTGAAAAAGCCGACCTGCACATCACTCAAGTCACCCATTTTCTTGATGATGCTCGGCAGCCAGAAGGTCGCCGCGTAAATCGTCAGTTGGATGCAAAAGTACAGGGCGCAAAACAGCAGGATCTGACGGTCCTTGAGCAGCTTGCCAATCGTCGGTTTGACGGTGGTGAGGGCTTCACGTTCGCGTTGTTCCTGGTCGATAGCGTTGACCAGTGCGTCCTGTTCTTCGCGGGTCATCCATTTGGCGTCGTGGGGCTTGGAGTCCAGCCAGAACCACACAAAAAAACCGATCACCACCGAGGCCAGGCCTTCAATGGCAAACATCCACTGCCAGCCGTGAAAGCCGAACCCTTCGATCTGCAGCAGCACCCCCGACAGCGGGCCGGAAATCAGCGAGGCCACCGCAGAACCACTGAGGAAAATCGCGATGGCTTTACCGCGCTCCACGCCCGGCAGCCAGCGGGTGAAATAGTAGATCACCCCAGGGAAGAAACCGGCTTCGGCCACGCCCAACAGAAAACGCAGGATGTAGAAGTGGGTTTCGTTCTGGATGAACGCCATCATCGTCGCGACGATGCCCCAGGTGAACATGATGCGGGTCAGCCAGATACGTGCCCCGACCTTTTGCAGCAGCATGTTGGAGGGCACTTCGAAGAGGGCGTAGCCGATGAAGAACAACCCGGCGCCGAACCCATAGGCGGCGGCGCCGATGCCCAGGTCATGTTCCATGTGCGTGCGCACAAAACCGATATTGACCCGGTCGATGTAGTTGAGGATGAACATGATCACGAACAGTGGGAGCACATGGCCCTTCACTTTGCTCACGGCGCGCGCGAGGACCGAATCACTTTCTGGTGCGGCAGATGCATGGCTTGAATTGTTCACAATTCAAAACTCCCCCTGATTATTTTTATGCGGGTTTGCGTGTTTTGTTGATAGACATCATACAAGTGGTTTTCTTTTTATCGCAATGCATGGGGGGTATTTTTGTTCTTATAAGGGGCCTGCCTGATTGTGTGTTCTGGTTATTTTCCAGTGTTTACGGGTTTTTTGCTCGTTTGGCGAAAGGGGAGGCGCATTTCTGAAATTATTACTAAATCGGCGGTTCAGGTTGGTTGTCATACAAGTTGGGCGTATTTTTGATTTGCAGGACCTTGCCCGTCCAGGCGGTGTTAAGCTCCCCCCAGCCCAACCCCGTGGACCCGCCGTAATGCCGATTGATAGCGCAACCCCTCCCCGTAGACGCTCCACCAACCTGGCCCAAGGCGTGGTCGACGCCCTGACCCAGCGCATCCTGCTCGGCCAGTTGAAACCCGGTGAAAAACTGCCGTCGGAATCCACCATCGTGCTTGAGCATGGGGTGAGCCGTACCGTGGTCCGCGAAGCGCTTTCGAAGTTGCAGGCGTCCGGGTTGGTCGAGACGCGTCATGGCATCGGCACCTTTGTGCTGGCGCAACAGGCTCAACAAGGGCTGCGCCTGCACGTGGACACGGTGGCCAGCGTGCGCAACATGCTCGAACTGCGCCTGGGCCTGGAGGTTCAAGCCGTGGCGCTGGCGGCCTTGCGCCGAACCGGGGAACAACTCGCGCACATGCGCCAAGCGCTGGATGACTACCAAGCCTCCCTGGCCAACAACGACAGCTGCGTGGAGGAAGACAAACGCTTTCACCAACTGATTGCCGAGGCCACCGGCAATACCTTCTTCACTGAAATCATGCTGCACCTGGGCAATGCGATGATCCCCCGCACCCAAGTGAAGGGCGATGAACGGGGCGGTGCCGACTTTGCCAAACTGGGTCAGTTGGCGAACCTGGAACACGAGGCGATCTTCAATGCGGTCAAACGCCAGGACCCGGACGCCGCCCGCGCCGCGATGGTGCTGCACCTGACCAACAGCCGGGATCGTTTTTCGGGGGAGCAAGACCGGTGAACGAACACACTTTATCCCTGCGCCTGGAGCGCGTGGCGGCGAACGTGCCCCATGGCGCGCGCCTGGCCGATATCGGTTCCGACCACGCTTACCTGCCGGTCGCGTTGATGCGCCGGGGTGTGATCGCTGCGGCTGTGGCGGGGGAGGTGGCAACGACGCCTTTTCATGCGGCGCAACGCACCGTGCGTGACAACGGCCTGGAGCAGCGCATCACCGTGCGCCTGGCCGATGGTCTGGCGGCCATCGAGGCGGCGGACGGGATCACCGCGATCAGCGTCTGCGGCATGGGCGGCGAGACGATCCGGGACATCCTGGAAAGCGGCAAGGCGCATCTGAGCGGCCAGGAGCGGCTGGTCCTGCAACCCAACGGCGGTGAGCAGCCGTTGCGTCAGTGGCTGATGGACAACGGTTATTCGATCCGCAGTGAAGAGCTGCTGCGGGAGAACCGTTTCTATTACGAGATCATCGTTGCCGAGCGCGCCGGGCCGGTGGTGTATAGCGCTGAACAGCTGTACTTCGGCCCCTTGCAGATGCAGGCGCGTAGCCCAGCGTTCATCGCCAAGTGGCAGCGCATGTTGCATCAGAAGCAGAAGACCTTGGCGAGCCTGGAGCACGCGCGGCAGGCGGTGCCGGAGGACAAGGTGCAAGAGATTGCCCGGCAGGCGGGGTGGATTGCTCAATTGCTGGCGTGAGCGGGTGAAGGGTTAAAAGCGTCAGGTGGCCAACGTTCTTTTCGGGGCTGCTGTGCAGCCCAGCGCGGGGCAAGCCCGCTCACCACAAGTACGTTTGCGGGCCCTCAAGTTCGGTTGGGGAGCGGCCGATAGGATGCCTGTGATTAAGGGTGTTTTGGAACGCGTCTCGGGCAGTCGTCTCCGACGGTGACAGCGCCGTTGTCGATGCTGAGTGTTTTCGCCCCATTTTCGAGCACGCAGAGGAGGCTGCTGGTGCACCGCCCGCCCTGTTTCAGGGCTGTGCAGCAGCGGCCCGTATCTTGCTTGGGCCTTCTCAATCAATGACATGGCATTTTGCCGTTAGTCATTTCAAGCATTCGCCCACCGTCGCACCGTGTGGGTTGTTTTGGGGAGTTGTCGTACATGCACAGCCTTTTGTCACCCGGTATCCGCCTGCTCGGGCGTTTCGGCTTTGCGCGTAAGTTCCAGGTCCTGTTTTTCCTGTTCATGCTGCCCCTGGCGGGTAGCCTGTGGATGATGGGGTCCGACTATCGCGACAAATTAAGCGTGATTTCCAGCGAGCAGTCCGGCCTTCGGCAGCTGTTAGCCCTGGACGCGTTGGATGGCCAGTTGACGGCTCAGCGCAACCTGGCCGCGCGCTGGAAAGCGGCAGACATCCTGCACGCCCCGACGCCGGCGGCGAAGGCCGCGATGGACAAGGTCGATGCGAATTTCCCCGTGATCCAGCAAAGCCTGCAAGCCTTGGGCGATTCGCTGAAAACTCAGAACGCCAGCGCTGACATCCTGGCGCGCTTCGAGGCGTTGCAGGCCACGGTCAAGGGCATGGACTCCCAATCCCTGCGCACCGTAGGCTGGTGGCCGGACGGTTATGATCGTTTCACCGCGGCCCTGACGGCGATGCAAACCCTGCGCGAGCAGATCACCCTGGACGCCGGGCTGATCCTCGACCCTTGGCTGGAAACCTACATGCTCATGCAGATGGGCACCCAGCACACCCCTGACCTGATTGAACGGGTCGGCCGGATGGCCAGCGTCGGGCAATCGTCTATTTCTTCGGGACAGTTCACTTTGCAAAGCCGGTTGCAACTGCGCGACCTGCGCAGCCGCATCGGCGATGCGCGGGACCAGTTGGCCAAGGCCGCCGCCTCGCTCAAGGCCAAGCAATACGCCGGGATGGAACCGTGGACCGCGCAGTACGACGCCAGCCTGCAGTTGCTGGATAACGAACTCAAAGTGCTCGACGACGGCGTATTCGGCGGCAGCATCAAGCTCGACACGGCCGGTTTCGAACGCAGTATCGACGCGATGCTCGACTCGCTCGGCGCGCTGCGCATTCAGTCGCTGAAGTCCATGGATGCGCGCCTGAGCTACTACCACGACCGCGCGAGCCAACAGTTCATCCCTCTGGCGCTGACGTTCGGCCTGCTGGCCTTGGCGGCGCTGTACCTGTTCATGTGCCTGCAAACTTCCATCCGCCGCAGCGCCAGCGGCATCACCACGCTCGCCGAGTCTTTGCGCGATGGCAACCTGTGCGTGGAAGTGGCGGTGGAGGGGCGCGACGAACTCGCCGCCATCAGCACCGCGCTGAACGTCGCGGTGGTGCAATTGCGCACCAGCCTGCTCGGGGTCAATCACGAAACCCAGCAGCTCGGCTCGGCGGTGCTCACCCTCAATTCGCAATCGGGCAGCACCCTCACCGAAGTCGAAGACCAGCAGCACCAGATCAGCCAGATTGCCGCCGCCGCCACGCAGTTGGCCGCCACCTCCCTGGGCGTCGCCCAAAGCTGTGAACAAGCCTCGGGCAGTGCCCAGCAAACCCGGCGCATCGCCGAAGACAGCAGTCGCGACAGCCAGCGCACCACCGCCAGCATCCAGCAGCTCAACCAACGCCTGACCGACACCGCCAACGCGTTGGAACAAGTGAGCCAGCAGGGCCAGCAGATTCAGTCGGTGGTCGACACCATTCGCGGCATTGCCGAGCAGACCAACCTGCTGGCACTGAACGCCGCCATTGAAGCGGCGCGTGCCGGCGAGCAGGGCCGGGGGTTTGCCGTGGTTGCCGATGAAGTGCGCAGCCTGTCGCAACGCACCCAGGCCTCCACCGCGCAGATCGCCGGCACCGTGGACAGCCTGCGCGCCACCGTCAGCCAGGCGGTCACCCTGATGGGCGCCGCGTGCGATCAGGCGCTGACCGACGCCGAGTCCGTCACCGGGTTGGGCGCGCGCTTAGGCGAAATCGCCGGCGCGGTGCAGAACGTCACCGACACCCTGGCGCAGATCGCCACGGCGGTCGAGGAGCAGGCCGCGACGGCGGATGAGGTGAGCGGCAACATCCAGCAAGTGGACCAGGCGGCGGGGCGCTTGCTGGAAGGTGCGCGAGCGGTCAACCGCGCGGCGGACACCCTGAGCAAGGGCAGCCAGGCGTTGAGTGACAACACCGCGCGGTTCCGGTTGAGCTGAGGGTTATTTCGCTGTGGTGTGCAGCACTTCAATCCACAGCGCGCCTTTGCCCGACGGTGCTTCGCTCACTCGCTTCAAGGCACCTGTGTCGCTGACGGCATAGGTGCCGACGGTGTCGCTTTTCTCACCCGTCACCAGTAGCCACTGCCCATTGGGTGAGAAGGCGATATTGCGCGGCTGTTTCTCTTCTACCGGGTAGTTGTCGAGAAAACGCAGGCCGCCGGTAGCGGCATCCACCGCAAAGGCCGATACCGAACTGCTGGTGCGCTCGCTCATCAGCAGCAGCTTGCCATCCGGCGAGAGGCGCAGGTCGGCCGCCCAGATGCGCGGCGTCGGGTCGTCTTTCAAGTCGTTGTTGCGCGCATCCCGCACCTCGCCGTGGGCCAGTTTCAAGCGATCAGGAATGCCGTTGGCCACGCCAATCGGGGTCAACGCGCCGCTGCGGTCATCGATGGAAAACGCGGTGACGGTGCCGCTCATTTCCCCGACCACGTACAGGTATTTACCGTTGGCCGAAAACGCCAGGTGCCGAGGCCCGGTGTTGGCCGGGACACTCACGTAGCCTGTACCGATGGGCGTGAGTGCGCCGGTGTTGGCGTCGAAGCGGTATTGCAGCACATGGTCCGCGCCCAGATTGCCTGCGTAGGCAAAGCGATTACTCGGGTCGGTGCGCAGCGAATGCGCGTGGGGGCCGGTCTTGTAGGTGAGGATCTTGTCGGCCTTGTCGACGGGCTGCACGCTGAGGGTGTCTGCACCGTAAGACGCGGCGAGCAAGTAACGCCCGGCGCGGTCAGTGGCCAGGTACGCCATGCTCTCGGCCAGCGGCGCCTTGGACTGCGGCGTCAAATGCCCGCTGGTGGGGTCAATGCTGAAACCCTGGACCTGAAACGGCTTGACCCGCAAGGCGGCGAACAGCGTTTTGCCGTCAGGGCTGAGGGCCATGGGGTTGACCTGGTCGCCGGCGTTGACTTGATTGATCAGCTTCAGCGCACCGTTGTTTTCGTCGAGACGGTACTGGGTAATCATCCCGTCACCGGGGCTGGAGATATACGCAAAGGTGGCGGCGTTGGCGTGTGCACTGAAGCCGCAGACAACGGCGGCGGCCAGGAGGAGAGGTTTATTCACTGCGGAACCCTTATTTTTATGATTGTGGTCAGTCATCGTATGACTGTAAGTGGATCTCGGCAATGGTTGTTTTTTTAACGCGGTGGGCGATGGCCTCGCTCCCTTGCTAACCGCCTAACCTTGCTTACCCCAACGATTTTAAGCGCCGCAATAGGCCCAGATACATTCAGTCATCAAGTGATACTGGCCCCCCGCACACCGCACGCTAGCGTTATTGCTCTTCAGGACTTTCACCAAGAGCAGCGGAATGCGCCCCATACCCCAATCCCATCGTCTGCGTCACGGTCGCTATTCGGAACACGGACGCAGCTACCGGATTACCGTCGTCGTTCATCACCGTCAGCGTCTATTCACAGACCTTTCCCTGGGGCGTCTGCTGGTTGCCGAATTCCGGCAGGCTCATGAGCGGGGACTGGTCGACTCTCTGGCCTGGGTCATCATGCCTGACCACATTCACTGGTTGTTTGAGTTGAAGCAGATGACCTTGGCCGACGTGGTGCGACGCATGAAGTCGCGTAGCACATTGACCATCAACCGACACCGTCAAAGCAAAGAACGTGTCTGGCAACCGGGCTATCACGACAGGGCGGTGCGGGAAGAGGACGATATTCGCAAGATGGCCCGCTACATCATTGCCAACCCATTGTGAGCCGGCTTGGTGGAGCGGGTAGGGGATTATTCATTATGGGATGCGGCGTGGCTTTAAGCTGAAACGGAGGTTTTTCCAGCAAGACCGCTCGTTCGGCTCACCCTGTTTTTGATGAGCGGACTTCTCTGGGAAGCAAGCTTTTGTGATGGTCGAGCTTTCGTGGTGAGCGGGCTTTTGTGGTGAGCGGGCTTGCCCCGCGCTGGGCTGCGCAGCAGCCCCAAAACCTGACCACGCGTTCTGCCTGATTCAACGCACTGGTCCCATTAGGGCCGCTTCGCAGCCCAGCGCGGGGCAAGCCCGCTCACTACAAAAGGCCCCGCCCCTCAGCCCCCGTGCGCACTTGCTGGGCTCCTCTGGTGATCGAGCCTCTGTAGTGATCGAGCTTTTGTGGTGAGCGGGCTTGCCCCGCGCTGGGCTGCGCAGCAGCCCCAAAACCTGGCTACGCGTTCTGCCTGATTCAACGCACTGGTCGCATTGGGGCCGCTTCGCAGCCCAGCGCGGGCGGTGCGACGATTCGACAAGCCCGCTCACTACAAAAGGCCCGCCCCTCAGCACTCCATCAGGAACCTTCAGCCCCCCGCAGGGCTCACTTGTCTGGTAGCCCCGTTCCCTGCCGAAAGGAATCCGCATGCCCTCGACCTTGCCAACGCTCCCCATGCACGCCCCTGTCGAACGTGAGCTCAGCCTGCGCGCCGTGATCACCGGCACTGTCCTTGGCATTCTGCTCACGCCTTCCAACGTGTACGCCGGGTTGAAGATCGGCTGGTCGTTCAACATGTCGATCATCGCGTTGCTGGTCGGCTACGCGATCTGGCAGGGCCTGTCCAAGCGCTCCTCCGGGCAACTGCCGTGGACGCTGCATGAAAGCAACATCAACCAGACCGTCGCCTCGGCAGCGGCATCGATCATTTCCGGTGGGCTGGTGGCGCCGATCCCGGCTTACACCTTGCTCACGGGCAACCAGCTGGACGCTCTCCCGATGATCGCCTGGGTGTTCTCGGTGAGCTTCCTGGGGATCTGGATCGCCTGGTACCTGCGCCCATCACTGCTCAATGACAACGCACTGAAATTCCCCGAGGGCATGGCCACCCTGGAAACCCTGCTGCACATCTACAACCACGGCCGCGAAGCCGCGACGCGCTTGAAGGTGTTGCTCAGTGCGGCGTTACTGTCCGGCTCGGTCAAGTGGGTGGATACCTTTGTCTGGGCCTTCCCGCGCTGGTCGCCGAGCGCCTCGTGGGAGCGCCTGACCTTCACCGCCGACCCATCGCTGTTGCTGGTGGGCTTCGGCGGGATCATCGGTATTCGTGTGGGCCTGACCCTGCTGCTCGGTGCTTTGCTCGCCTGGGGTGGCCTGGCGCCGTGGCTGTTGGCGCAAGGCTTGGTGACATTGCCGGCCGACAGCAGCGGCCCCCAGTTCGCCGCCCTGGTGGAGTGGTTGCTGTGGCCGGGGGTGAGCCTGATGGTGTGTTCCACCTTGGCCTCGCTGGCCATCCGTTTATGCGCCCTGCACCGGTCGACCCAAGCCGATGGCGGTACCCCTTGGCGTATCCCCAAGCCCGGACCTGCCGCCGGTTTCGCCCTGTCGATTGTGCTGGTGGTGGGCCTGCAGGCGCTGTTATTCGGGATCAACCTGTGGATGGCTTTGCTGACCATCCCGTTGGCCATCTGCCTGGCCGCCGTGGCCGCGCGTGTCGTCGGTGCTACGGGTATTCCGCCCATCGGCGCCATCGGGCAACTGTCGCAGTTGAGCTTCGGCATCGTCGCGCCGGGGCAGGTGCCGATCAACCTGATGAGCGCCAACACTGCCGGTGGTTCGGCCGGGCAATGCACGGACCTGATGAATGACTTCAAGGTCGGCAAGGCCATTGGCGCCACGCCGCACAAGCAAGTGATCGCGCAGATCCTGGGGATTTTCGTCGGCAGCATTGTGGGCGTGTTCGCCTACCTGGCGCTGATTCCCGACCCCCAATCCATGCTGCTCACTGAAGAGTGGCCGGCACCGGCGGTCGCCACCTGGAAAGCTGTGGCGCAAACCCTGACCCTCGGGCTGGATTCGTTGTCGACGAGCATCCGCTGGGCAATCGTGATCGGCGGCTTATTCGGCGTGTTGCTGGGCGTGCTGGACAGCACCTTGGCGGCGCATCGCGCCCGCTACCTGCCCAGCGCCGCCGCCTTGGGCCTGGCCTTTGTATTGCCGGCCTCGGTCTCGCTGATGATGGCCCTGGGCGCCGTGCTCACCTGGCTGGTGAGCTGCCGCTGGCCGAGCATCACCGAACGCTTTGCGATCACTGCTGCTGCGGGGTTGATTGCTGGGGAGAGCATTACGGGCGTAGGGGCTTCGTTGTGGGCGATGGTGGGGAACGGCTGATCAGCCAAATGCCTCCTTTCCAACTGACGCCCCTGGTAACGATGGCGCTCGTCACCTGGAAAATTATTTGATGGCACTGCGCGACGGTGGCGTAGTCTGTTTATCCACAACCCACTCTTGCCCAGCGGAGCCTCCATGATCATCGTCCATCACCTCAACAACTCACGCTCGCAACGCATCCTGTGGCTGCTTGAAGAACTCGGCCTGCCTTATGAGATCAAGCGTTACCAACGCGACCTGAAAACCAACCTCGCGCCGCCTGAACTCAAGGCCATCCACCCGTTGGGCAAATCCCCAGTGATCGAAGACGGCGGCCGGGTGCTGATCGAATCCGCCGCCATCATCGACTACCTGATCCGCCACCACGGCCAGGGCCGTCTGCAACCGGACCCTGCCAGCGCCGCCTACGACACCTACGTGCAATGGCTGCACTTTGCCGAAGGCTCGGCGATGCTGCCGCTGATGCTCAACCTCTACGTCGGCCGTTTGGGCGACGCCGGTGCGCCGCTGCACCCGCGTATCGAGTCGGAAGTGGCTAACCATCTGGGTTACCTGAATGACGAGCTGGCGGGTAAGTCCTATCTGCTGGGGGATGAGTTGAGCGGCGCGGATATCCAGATGAGCTTCATCGGCGAAGTGGCCGGTGCGCAGGGCAAGTTGCAGGCCTATCCAAACCTGGCGGCCTGGGTGGAAAAATTTCAGGCGCGGCCTGCTTATCGCAAGGCGGTGGAGCAGGGTGGGGAGTATGCGTTTGCCAAATGAAGGGTTTGGCAATGCCACGCCAGGCCCATAAACAGCGCGCCTATTGTGACCGGTGTTTACAACTGTTAACGGATTGATTGGCGCAGTCGTTATAGGCTTTGCCCTGTCCCTACAGGAGTCTTCGGTCATGAGCCTACGCGCTGTCGCCGCCACGTTGTTTGCATCCGCGCTGTTGCTGCCTTCGCCTGCCGAGGCTGCGACGCCCATTTCCCACGTCGCCATCTACCGGGGCCCGGCGGGCTGCGATGACTGTTCCGAGAACGTGGCGAAGGCCCTGCATCGCCTCAACCCCGACTACCAGATCGATTACGTGGGCGCGGATGAGGCCATCGACATCACACCGAAAACCCTGGCGCGCTACGACCTCTACGTGCAACCCGGCGGCGGCCAGGACATTCCCGGAGCCCTGCGCAGCCTGGGCGATGCGCGCAGCGAGGCGATCCGCGATTACGTGGCCAACGGCGGGCGCTACCTGGGCTTGTGCATGGGCGCCTACCTGGCGGATGACAGCAACCTCGGTTTGATCCCGGTGGATCTCGACGGCGAAGCCGGCCGCCCCGGCTTCGAAGTGCCCGACATCGCCGACGCCGCCGTGCAGGTCACGTGGGACGGCAAGCCTGACCAGGTGTTCTTCCAGGACGGCCCTTACTTCCCCAAGGTCGCGCCCTTCACGGCCATCGCCACCTACGGCAACGGCGACGTCGCGGCCGCGCGGTACACCTTCGAGAAGGGCGTGGTGATACTGAGCGGCCCGCATCCCGAAGCCAGCGCGCAGTGGTTCGAGAACGCCGACATTGCGTTGAGCAAAATGCCGCAAGGCGACCTGTTTGGCTCGCTCATACGCCACTTCTAACCGCTCCTCCATTTCCTGTAGTGAGCGGGCTTGCTGTGGTGAGCGGGCTTGCCCCGCGCTGGGTGGCGCAGCCGCCCCAATAAAAACACCGCATTCTTTCCGACAGAATGCGGTGCCTGGGTTTGGGGCGGCTGCGCCACCCAGCGCGGGGCAAGCCCGCTCACCACATTAAGCCCGCTCACCACAGTAAGCCCGTTCACCACAAGTGCGCCGCGGCTAAAACACAATGGGCGATCAACCGCCGTGTCGATGTGTTCTTGCGCGGCGTGGAGCTTTAGTCAGCGCACCACATCCAGCGCTTGGATTTCATTCACATAGTGGGTCTGGCTCGACGTCGACTCCAGCGTCAGGGCGACGCCCAGGTCCTCGATAAACGCGCGTGAGGACGTGTAGCCGTCCTGCTCACAGGCCAGCCGGATGGCGTCACCTGTCAACGACGCGAACACCTCGCGCGCCGGGAAGCGCTCGCCGACCTTACAGGTCAAGGTGGTCTCGGTCGGTTTGTCAGTGGGCTTGACCGGCACATTGGCCATCTTCAGGTGGGCACTCAAGGTCTGGCCCGGCGCCCAATGGGTCGGTAGTTTGACCTCGGCCTCGCGGGTCTGCAGCACCTGGCCTTCACCCACACCGTTCATTTTCGATTTCAGCTGGATCAGGTCCGCCACCATTAACCGGTCCACATTAAAGGCGTTGCCATAGGCCTCATTCTTGACCAGCAAACCGCCTTCGGCCTTGAACCGGATGGTGATCGGCGCCTCCTTGCCCGCGTCATTTTTTGACAGATAAGTGTAATTCAGCGACTTGAACTTGGGCTGCAACAACGGTGCATCGAGGCCCTGGAGCACAGTGGGCGGCACCGGCACATCGGCGAGATTCGTGTCGGCCACCGTGCGCGGGTAATCGACCGGCGCAATGTCCGGCCGCAGCAGCGCCACCAAGCCGGGCGTCACACCGCCCTGCACCGAACAGCTCACGCGAGAATGATTACCCTCCGGCTCCACGATCAGCACCCGCTCCACATGGCGCAGCCCCGGCGCCTTGCCTGGCATCGGCTTGATCGCCTGCCAACTGTTGCCCACCTTGAGTTCGCTGCGCGTGTATTGCCCCTCGCCTTTTTGCAGCGCACCGGGTGGGTCCAGCAGTGCCGCGAAGCGCTGGGCGACTTCATCAATGTTGCCGTCCACCGTAAAACCCCAGAAGTAATACAGACCCAACGGGCCAAGATCGCTGACCTCATCGTTGTAGGACAGCAACTTCAAACCGGCGATGGCCGGCGCGCTCACCGGCACCGCAGTGGCCTTGGGGTCGGTGCGATCGCGCACCGCGATCCAGCTGAAGTCCTTCTCCTGCTTGAGGGGCGCGTAGGCCCGCCAGGCGTCGCGGTGGGTGTTCAGGCTGCTGAAAAAACTCGCGTCGCAGCGGGTGAAAGCCTTGAGGGTGTCGACCAGTGCGGCGTCGTCGGCGTGGGCGAGGGAAGGCAACAGCAAGGCTGAGGCGAGGGCGACGGCGGACGCGGGCAACTTCATAGCGTGGGATTTCCGTATCGAGGCGGGAGGAGGGGCATTATCCAGAGATTGTCGAGTGGGCTCTAGCGCTTATCGTGACGACTGACTTAAGGCTTGCCCCGTCGCTGCCGATAACCTGAAAGACCCCGCCAATCATGGATTGATTAAATGGCCCTTATCCTCAGCTCTGCCTCTATCCCACCCGCCAATACCGCCCTAAAGCCTTCCGGCCAAAAGCTCACGCCCGAGCCGATGACGGACGCCGCTAAGGCCGCATTGGCCAATGCGGCCCCGGCGGCCATCTACCACCCCAGCGAAAACACCTCGATCACCGCGCAACCCCTGGAAGTCATCGACACGTGGGTCGGCCGCTCGGCATCGCCGGACTTGCCTCGATTCGTAGAACGTTACCAGGGCGCAACAAGCACGCTGAAAGCCGCAGTTGAGACCTTTCGGGCCACACTGCCGGCAGACCTGGCCAACAAAAAGTTCGGCTTCACCGTCGAGGCCAATGACACGCTGAAGGTGCTCGACACGGCGGGCCAGCTCAGCCCTTCGGACACTCAACGGCTCAGCGACCTGCTTAATCAGTCCCGCGACCTGAAGCCTGCGTCGATCCAATACCGCGAGGCGACGATCGATATGCTGGACGCCGACTCGCCCTGGTCGGGAAACCTGATGGGCTACTACAGCCTGACCCAGGAAAACTTCGCCGCCACGCTTGACCTGGCCGCACTGTTCAATCGCCCCGGCTCTTTGCCGCCCAAGGAATATTCAGCCGGGTTGTTTATAAACCAACTGGCCTACAAAGGCACAGTCGCCACACGCGAGACGGAAGCGGCGATGCTTGAGCGGCGTGGCGCGCAGCGGTTTACCGCACAGGCCTGACAACGCTGGCCGCGCGAGCCAGCCGCACACCCCAATCGCCGCCGTGCTGCACGTGGCATTCCTCTTCGGAGTCGAAGTGCACGCAGCGGTCCAACGGCACGGCGGAGACGTCAGCGTCCTGCAACGCAGTGGCGGTCAACGCGCGCATGCGCTGGTCGACGCCGCTGGCCAGGGCGTGGTCCTTGCTGGCGCGCGTGTCGAATACCCAGGTGATACGCAGGCTTTGGGGGAACGCGGCGTAGTTGACCGTATGCGTCAGCCATTCGAACCCCGGGATTTCAGCCTTGGCCGTTTCGCAGGCCTCAGTCAGCGCGGCGACCAGTTGGCGTTCAATACCGGCGATTTCACGTTTGGACAGGGCCATGTAATGCTCCGAATGCAGATCAATTGTGGGCGTTGTCGAGCTTGCGCGAGGCCGCGATGGGGTCATCTTCCGCAGCCTGTGTGTCGCATCCCGCTCAATAAAAATCATAATAAAGCGCCCACTCCCCCGTGACGCGGTGCTTCCAGAACATCAAGCTCCCGCTATCCACCACATTCAGCTGGATTTTTGCGTCCGACGAAATCTGGAACACAAACTCGAACCCCTCACCGGGATCGACACCTGATTGGCAGAACGACGGATAGCCGCCGAGCTTATGCTCATAGGTGTGGGTCACCAGGTCGTAGTAACTCTGTATCTCCCCGGCGCGTTCCAGCTTGAGTATTTCCTGCTCAAGCTCAGCAGGCACACCGCCGCCATCCCACAACGGGTAATCCTCTGGCACGGGTTCCGCCTTCAAGGGGAACGGCTTGAGAAACGCGCCCGGCACCGGCAGGGTTTTACGCACCAGCACATCGTCCGGTCCGTATTCGCGTATCAGCCAGTTATCCCCCATGGGTTCAAAATGCTCGGGGAACGGGTTCGACACAAACAGCGTCAACACCCGAACGCCCTTCAGCGCCGGGCTGTTGAAGGGCAGGGCGGGCAAGTAGAACTGCGCGTAGGGCAGCAACGGTTCCCCGGCCTTGTTGGTGGGGATGCCTTCATCGGCGCGGAACAGAAAGACGTTACCCAGCCAGCTTTCTTCATCAGTGCCCGCAGGGCGAAAACCGCCGGCGATGAGTTTGAGCGCCGGGCGGGCCAGGCGTTGTTTGACGTCTTGGATATCCATAAGGGTGTGAACCTTCCTTTTGATAGCGGTACGCGACAGGGCTATGCCTGAGCTCTAAGTGCACTGATGATAAACCCATGCAGGCTGTTGACGGCCTTGGACCCGCGCGAGGCCCTACTACGTAGAATCGACACCTCCATGGGTTCGATAGCGCCCAAGCCGTGTTCGCCGCTCAAGACCTGTAAGGATGGCTGCACGGTGCATTGGGTAATCGCAGCAATCGCCAGCCCACCTTCCACGGCGGCGACCTGGCCGGCCAGGCTGGAGCTGTTGTACACCACCTTGAATTGACGGCCCTGTTGCGCCAGTGAGTTCACCGCGTACCGGCGCGCCAGGCTTTCGCTTTCGTAGACGGCGATAGGCACCGGGTCTCGGCGCCACAGTTCGAACTGCGGGGAACCTACCCAGACCATCGGCTCCTTGAACAGAAAAGTCCCCGTGTGCGCCGAGTCCCTGGACACCAACGCAAGATCGAGGTCGCCACTGCGCACACGGGGGATCAGGGCGGTCGACTGTTCACAGGTCAGCTCGATGTCCACCCCCGCATACCGTGGCGCAAACCGTTTCAGCACTGGCGTGAGGTACTTGGCCGCGTAGTCCTCGGCAACGCCAAGGCGGATGCGCCCGGTCAACGCTTCACCGTGAAACGCCGCCTGGGTTTCGGCGTGCAAGGCGAGCATGCGGCGGGCATAGCCCAGCAACGTCTGGCCGTCGTCGGTCAGTTGAAGGTGCCGGGGGCCACGGTTCAGTAACGGCCGGCCCAGCGCAGCCTCAAGTTTTTTCATCTGCATGCTGACGGCGGACTGCGACCGATTGACCTCATGGGCCGCACCCGACAGCGAGCCAGCGTCCACCACGGCCACAAAGCACTTGAGCCAATCGATCTGCAAATCGCTGGAGGACATGGTGTTTACCTTTATTCGCTAATCGAATGGCTACGCCGTGAATTATGCGCTTTTCACGGTAGTTGTTCATTCGCAAGATAGCGGCCAGAACCTACCCATTAAGGACCTGATCATGCCCTTCGAGACCTGGTTGCTCTACCTGTTCACCTGCTGCGGGATATCCGTGGTGCCAGGCCCGAATGCGTTACTGGTGCTGACCCATGGCGCGCTGCACGGCAGTCGCAGAACCCTGTTCACCATCAGCGGCGGCGTGCTCGGTTTTGCCCTGGTGCTTGCGCTGTGCGCGCTGGGCCTGGGCGCACTGATCCAGGCCTCGGCCAGTGGGTTCGCGGCCTTGAAGATCGCCGGCGGGCTCTACCTGATCTGGCTGGGCTACGGACTGTGGCGCGCCGGCCCCGTCACCCTGGAAACGGCGGCTACCACCGGCCTGCGACGCTGGTCGCTGTTCCGCCAAGGGTTGGTCTCGGCCCTCTCAAACCCCAAGGCGCTGCTGCTGTTCACCGCGTTTATCCCACCCTTCCTGGACCCCCACAGAAACATCATCACGCAGACCGCCATCATCGCGCTGACCTACGCCGTGGTGGAGTTTGTGGTCGAATACCTGGTGGCCAGCGCCGCGCACCGGGTACGGCCCTGGTTGGCTCGCACGGGGCGGCGGTTCAATAAAGTCTGCGGTGGGTTCTTCGTGTTGTTTGGGGTGGCGTTGCCGTTGCATAGCTGAGGGCGAGACGTGGCTCAGAAGTTATCGCCCCAGTTGCACAACTTGCTCTCACCCAACGGCACCCGGGTGCCCTCAGTCTTGCCGACCAACATGCGCTTGAGCGTCACCCCGCACTTATAGCGACCCGCTGCATCCAGTTCGTAATCCATCCCCGCCTCCGGCACGAAAGTGAACATGTTGTAGCAACGATTGCCGATGTAGTGAAACGCGATGGGCTGCCCGGCCGGCACCCGCAGTTCACTCATCACCGTGGCATCCGAACCCCGCTCGACGGGCGCCATGCCCAAGCTTTCGCCATTGCGGTCTGCGTAGCCATCTCGGTTGACCACCATCACCCCCGCGCCGGGCAGGCGGAAGTTGATGCAGTTGGAATTGGGCACGGCGCGCACCATGCCATCGCTCATCACACGCAGGCGCACGGTTTCAGCGCTGGTGGGCGTGGCGTAGGGCGTGGAGAAGGAGCGCACATCCGTCAATGCGCCGCAGCCGGTGAGGGCGGCGAGGAGGGTAAGGCAGATGAGGGGTTTGAGCAGGCGCGGGGAGTTGTTCATGGTGTCGATTCCATTCGTAAGGGGGTCGATAAGCGTGGTTAGGCAACCGAAACACGCACCCGTTGCCACTCATTCCAGCAGTCCTCGGCGACGATATCCGGATAACCCCGCTCGGTTTCCATCGCCAGCGCGGTGCTGAACGGCAGCGCAATACAGGTGGCTGCATCGCGGATTTCACACGCTTCAGTTTCGGTCAACGGCGCGCCCTTTTTCGCCTCGGCGGCGGTGAGCACAGCCACAAGGGCGGGGACAAAAACCAGGCATAGCGGATCGGTGGACATCGAGTTGTTCCCTGAGTGAGCGGCGCAAAAGGTGCCAGTGTAAACGTGGGAAACCAAATCCGTCGCCTCAATCTCCCGTTTGTCCAATTCTCTGACCCCAATTCTCCCTTCCGAAGTCAGCCGGGTGATGAACCTAAAGCCTTCTGCCACTGCTTCTTTCTCAAGGGCGGAAATTTGTGGCGGCAGGTGCGTGACCTGATGAATCTCTATTTGCGGTCAATCCTCCCTGATGGGGTACGAAACCCTTCTAAGCGTAAGCGTCCGGTAATTACACATATCAACTTTGAAATGTCTGTGCGTTACCAGCGCACGTTGACTCGCTGCCGTTCTACATTACTTTCATTAAGAATGATCGCCCGGGCCTACAACTTGCTGGCTAATGTGCAGTTCAAATCATACTGTTCAGCCATACTTACAACCCTGCGCGCGCTTATCGCCACTGAGCCCTCTTGTGTCCATAGGAATGGATAGAAAGACACGCATTGATCACCGCTCACACGCTGGATGTCGTCGTGCCAGGATTCCCAACGCAGGCCCTCATAGAAGGCCGCCGTACGATTGCTCACAGCCCATTCCAAGAAGGCGGTATAACCGATGCCCAATGGCTCCCAAAGCAGGTTGTCGGGCGCCCAGTAATACACCGCTCCCACATCATCACCCAAGCCGCCGCCGTTGATGGAAAAGCATCCACCTGCGGCGTCATCTGCCACCAGCAGATGCCCTTGCGCACGTCCCTCGCTCCATCCCGGCAGGGTTCTTGTGAGTTTTTGATGACCTGAACCAAGGATACGAAGCCAGCCATGATCAATCAGTATCCCGCCAGTCTCAAATGCTATAGCGCCCAAAGTCGACTTGGTCGTTACCTGTAGCTGTAGGAGGACGCTGGTGTTTTGAGGGGAGGGGGGAAGCAAGTCGTAGGGGCGGTCGGCCTGCTCCAGCATCTCCCGTACGTAGATCATGGCTGGATCATTAATTTCAACCAAATCTTCTATGCATTTCATTAGCCAATCCTTGATAGCAAGAACTCTAAGTTAGACGGGGACCCACTGATGCGGCAACAACTGTTCGATTCTCGCTAGCCCGTTGCGTCGGCAGCCGTATCAGCACTTCTCTGAGATAGGCAGACGGATCATGCCTATTCACGAGCATGAAATAGGGGTCAGACCACCATTATTGAAAGCGTGGTCTGACCCCAATTCTCCCCAATTCTCCTGTTGGCTTCCTTGGAGTCTTAAGCGGATCGCAAGCTTGACAAGATACCTCAATCATTCCTCTTAGCGGAGGCAAAGGTCAGCCGTGCACTGTCCTGAACGACTGCTCTTGGGGTCATGCGCCCACGTCATTTATCAGTTCGCGCCAGACATCCCTTGCCTTCTGCTCCGAGGTAAAGATTTGTACTTTTGGATGCCAGAACTGCCCCTCAATTACGATGCATTCCAGGGTAGAGTCCTGAAACGTAAAGACATAATGGATGGCATCTTTTAGAAACCGCTGTTTATCGTGTCGCGGATGAATGGCGTTTCTCTGCTCAAGCTCTGCTAGCCAAGGCGAATTATCTATTCGATGAATTTGGTAATGCTTGAGGCCAAGTCCAATAAGCGGATGACCGCCCAAAGCCTCGTCGTTTGGTGAGCCGAACTGAATTTTTTTAACTAGGGGAAAATGGATTACAGCTATTTCTTCCCCAGCGGTGCAATACCGTAAACATAGCTGCGTGTCCGTGGCAAACACGATGGGGTCGGGTGACGTACTTGGCTGTGGCCAGGAGTCAAGCAGCACTACGGTTGCGAATGACATAGGGAAGCCTAGTGAGGGAATAGGGGGGCAAAACAGAGTGCGAGAGCGACGCGTTGTCGTCAAACGTTTCTGATCGCGATGGGCTGCTTCTGGCCGATTGCAGCCCTTCGCGACAGGCAGTTATCGAACCTAAAGGGACACCGGAGCAGGTTATCTACTAGCTGTGTGTTTGGAGGTGTGTATTGTTGAATTTGCCGTTACCCTTCTGGGACATCAAGCAATAAGGACTATGCACATGAGTGTCGGAATGGCTCATGCGATTGAGGCCGCAGAAAGCGAGTATTTGTGTGCCCGCGTCGAGAGTTTGTCTCGGATAAGTGGAAACCCTTTTGGTGCTCGTGTGTTTTTCAACGAAGCTTTTCCATGTTTTCAGGTGAAGGCATCACCTAGCCCGATGCTCAATCGCATCTACGGCGATAGTACCGACAGACCCAAGTCACTATTGAGCTTGCTCAAGGAATCAGCAGAGTATTCGACAGTAACGCCTCTTATCGGAAAGGCCTCGACTTTGGAACAGTACGCTTTGGTGGGTGAGAAGCGGCTGGAGCGTCTGAGGGGGTGGACGCATCTGCAACTCGCGTCCACTATCGAAAATGTGGTCTTGAATCACCACTCATTCGAAATCGAAGAAGCCACCTCACAAACGCTTCCTGAGTTCGCAGCCGTGCATGCGAGTGGATTTCATACCAAGCTAGAGCATCTTCAGTTGAGCCAGGCTTCGTTCGCAGGACTGATGTCAAATGAACGTCTGAAAATCTACGTCCTTAAAGCTGATGGAAAGGTCGTGGCAGGAGCGTTGATGTACCTGGCCTGCAATGGAGTTGCCTACCTTGGGACGGCTGCCACCCGAAAAAATGCACGAGGCCAAGGCTACCATGGTGCCCTGATATCTCATCGGATAGAGCAAGCAAAAAAACACGGCAGTCTTGTGATCGCCGCAACCGCGCTTCCCAGCTCGCAAAGTCGCCGAAATTTGCAGCGTACAGGGCTAGCGACATCCCACGCTCAAGCGCTATATCGCCTGGTAGATAGCTGAAGTCTGCTCTTGGCCGGTTGCTGCCCGTCACGAACGGCATAAATCGGCCAGAAGCAGCTCTCTAGACCAGACATGTCGCGTCGATTTAGAGAGCAGAGAGTATTGAATAAACTGCCCTAAGGTTTGGAATGAAGTGAGGTGTCGGGCCCGACGCCAACTCACTTGCGACTTGCGTGATAAATTCCCGCGCCCGCTCAAGTGGAAGGCCGATGATTTCATAAGGAAGCCAATCATCATTCATGGCATCCTCGTATGCCTCGATTACATACAGCAAATAGTCGCCTTCAGAGGTATCTCGGAAGGCACTGTACTCCTTTGGAGAACTAAGGCGCGTGCTCAACTCTACTACTTGCGCGGACCCAGGGGCGTCTGGATATTGCCAACGCGGTGACGCTGAAAGCTCTCTTGTTTCAGCGATTAAATGAGCGGTGATTAAGTGACTCCAAATCATAAGCTAGGTAGCCTGCATTGAAGGTACTGGGGAGAGCGATTCGCCGGTTACCACACCAAGATGGGAAATACATCGCGCCGCGTACTTACGACATAAGACTCCAATCCATTTTTCTCAGGACAGATTTTCAAGATCATTTTCGCACTGAAGGTGATGGTTAATACCCCAAAACTATCAATTGAAAAAGCTTCCACATCGAGGTTTAAAAATTCAAAAAACAAAGGGCTTGTAGTAGCGTCTTCACCATGCCCCCAGTTGCACACCTTATTGATATCACTGACGAATGGGCACTGAATTAACACGCTAGCCATATCACCAAAAAGCAGGATCTGCGAACCGATCCCGACAGTTACACCCGTTAGCGCTGAAGGAACCATTTCGGCCAAATCTGAATCACTTATCATCATTCCGTACTCTGGTCACACCGGTGGATATTGAAGAATCATAGGTCTGAATCGACTCTCATTTTGTAGGAAGATCATATATCTACTTGTTATAGCTTCCACTCATTCTGACCACCAGGTCCTTGCAGAGAAGGCTCGGGCGAGCGTCCGCTTCTGGCCGAGGCTGTGTAAAAACGTTTTTTTGCGCGATAGGCACTCAAAACTGGACTGAAAATCATGCTTCTATGCGAAATTCGCATGTGCTGATAAATTTCAGATTTAACGTAGATGCGCGCACTTCAATTTTGGCTAAGCGTTTTTACACACTCTGGCCCGATAACCGTCTTCCACTCCGGCAATGGCGCGTCCTGTTCTACTTTCCGATCAAACCTCACGCCCTTTAGCTCAAGTGCATTTCGAACACTTTGGCAAGCCGAGCCAGCTTCTCGGCAGATCTGGCAGAGATAGCGAGAGGAGGCTCTTTGATCATGTAGAACAGATGATCGAGTGCGACACCTGCCTCGCCGTGCGCTATGTAGATCCAGAACGATCTCTGCCCCATTCTCAAGACCTGACTGTGCCAGTGGATGACCATCAGGCAAGGGGCCAAGCTGCGCATATTCAGCGGACATCAGTGTAGAGACCTCATCCAGCACTTCGAGGAGGTCTTCACGCAGATCGGGACTTAGCTGATTCATTTCGCCTCTATCCATGTCGTCATATGCTCAGTTTGTACCACCATTTGCCGAAGAGTCGCAGCGCTGACTCCACGGCTGACAGCTTTCGACCAATTGCAGCCCATCGCGATCAGCGGCTGTTGGCCAGAACCAGCTGTTGACTGACTCTGCGACAGGACATCACGAGCCGAATGGTGAAGTTGAATAACGCTATTTCTTTTTACAACCGGCCGAGTGGCCCGCTTAAAGGATTGAAATAGGGGTCAGACCACCATTATTGAAAACGTGGTCTGACCCCAATTCTCTCAATGAGTGGGTAGTGCTCGATGCGACACGGATGCGGGTGGCCGTCGCCCTTGCAAATCCCATCCAGATACCGGTAGTCAATCTGCACCGACTGGCCTTTTCGAGGCCATTGCCGACGCGGGAGGGTGTTCTGGTAATCGGTGGTTTCCGGGGTGAAGGTGACCGTCGAGCCTTGCTGGGGACATTGCGTGGTGGGGGAGGTCGGGGCGACCTTGAGGATTCGCCCCTGCAGCTGTGGATACGGTTGTTTCAAGACGCTGACGATCTGTACGTCCAGCCGGCAAATCTGCCAGCTCGCCGCGTGGACGGGGCTGCACAGGGTGGTGAGCGCAAGGGCCAGCGCTGCGTATGTTTTCATGGGTTAAATGTCCAGATCCTTGGAACAAGCAACCTGGCAAAGCCCTGAACTTCCGTCAGCTTCTGGCTGACTTAGTCCTTGGCGCCGGGTCAGTTGGGGAGTGGTAGCACTATGCCAATTACCCAGCGGCCAATACAAGTCTTATGACTTTAATGTTCCCCTGTGGCGAGGGAGCATGCTCCCGCTGTGAAATAGGGGTCAGACCACCATTATTGAAAACGTGGTCTGACCCCAATTCTCCCAATTCTCCTCTTTTACGGCGACTCATCACTCGAGCAACTCCGTCGCCGTTCACTGGTTCAAGAACCTGATGACAGCACTAGCGAACAGTTCTGGCTGATCAAGCATGATGAAGTGAAAACTGCCGTCAATGCGCCTGAAGCTGATGTTTGGGGTAGAGGCATAGGCGTTACGGAACATTGCATCGACGTGGGCCGCTTCTACGCCGAAAAGCAGATCGTAGGCATAGACGACTTCAACGGGCACCTTGATGCGTCCAAGCTCAGGCCGGAGGTCTGAGACCATCAATTCATACATGGCATTGGCCATAGTCTTTCGGTCCGAGTTTATCCCCGCCGCGATTAGGCCTGGTCTGACCGCTTCAGTTTTAGCGAGACGGGCGATGGAGGCATGTTGCATGGCTTCCGCCTGCTCAGGCGTTGCCGCCAGCATTGCATCACGCATCGCAGCAGCATACGGGGCCGCCGTTTCACTGGTCGCGGAGGGATCAAACAGCAAAGTATAAAAGGGCATCGCATCGACAATCATCAGGCGTCCCACTTGATCGGGATGACGAGCACCTAGCATCAGTGCCACCTCACCACCCAACGAATGACCGATGATGACCGGCGACTCGATGCGCTGGCTGCGGATGTATTCAACGATCGCCTCGACCGTGGACGCGACTACTCTCCCGTCCGGGTCGGATACAGCAGGCGAGCCAGCAAACCCAGCTACCTGTATAAGATGGAGACGGTGGCTGAGGCGTAATCTGGAGGCCAAATCTGTCCATACTTCGTAGGACGACGCAAATCCTGGAATTAAGATGATATCTGTACCCGAGCCTTGTACCAGCACGGAGATACCACCCTGGTTCACAGTTCCTGACGGCAGGGGTGCAGGCTGGGCTGGCGATGCAGACAACAGCGCCAGCATGGTGCCGATCCCAGCAAGGATCATTCCTGTACGCATTGAGCTCCCCTTTTCGCGCAATGCGTAGTGACATTTACATCGACAGGTAGGCCGCTTAACGGGTTCATAGCCACTCCTTTGACCGAAAAAGTATTGCCACTATACGGAGCCCATCGGCACCAGAAAACTATCCCGGCCTGCAATTTTTGGCGTCCGCTTTGCGAAATAGGGGTCAGACCACCATTATTGAAAGCGTGGTCTGACCCCAATTCTCCTGGCGCCAATGGTTCGAGCTGGAAATTATCAATGGCCTGGCGTTGGCCTAGTGGGAAGAGCAGGGCAGGCCGGAGGACTTCTCAGCCAGCTGGCGCGAGGGCTATCAGCAGGAAGCCCTTGAACTGGTGAATGAGTTGCTGGCGCTGGTCGCTGATCCCTAAATCCCCGGATAGAGACCGGGAGGCGGCTGGTAATCCGGGTCCTTGAAGCGACTGTTGTTGTAGTGGGTTTTGGCGGTGGGGCCGACAGGCGAGTAAGTCACCTCCGGATTAGGCGTGAGATGCCATCCCGCGCCCTCTTTGTCGCGCTCGATCAACAAATGCCTGGCCGTGCAGGTGCCGCTGGAGCCCGACGTCAGGCTGAACTGATAGTAACGCCCGGCCTGCGGCGTGAACTGCACCGTGACAAAACAGGATTGAGTACGCGGCCCCTCCCAGAACAGCCCCACATGGGTTTCGAGGCCGGGCCGCACGCGGGTTTCATAGTAGTCGGACGTCAAATGCTGCCCGGCTTTGGGCATGCCCTGATCCTGCGTATGGATGAAGGGCAGCGGCCCGCTGCGGATGACACCGCCCGAGCGCACACCGTTTTCGTATTGGTAGATATCGGCGTGCTGCGTGAAATTGACGATGCGTACCCAGGCGGGGTTCGGCTCATTGTCGGGGGCGGTGAAGTAATGGGTCTGTGGGAAAAACTGGCAGCCGGTAAACAGCGGCAGGATCAACAGGCAGAGCGTGGGGCGTATCGACATGGCGCGGGTCCTTTGCAGCGTTGTGCTACAGACCACACCAAAGAGGACACATTCCCCCAGCCGATCAAAGAAACCTTCACCACCGAACGTCTGCCCATAGCGCGCGGTCAGCGAAAAAGGGGGCAGACCACCTTTATTGAAAGCGTGGTCTGACCCCAATTCTCCAATTCTCCTAACGGGAGTAACTGTCGGGATCGGTTCGCAGATCCTGCTTTTTGGTGATATGGCTAGCGTGTTAATTCAATGCCCATTCGTCAGTGATATCAATAGGGTATGCAAGTGGGGGCATGGTGAAGACGCTACCACAAGCCCTTTGTTTTTCGAATTTTTAAACCTCGATGTGGAAGCTTTTTCAATTGATAGTTTTGGGGTATTAACCATCACCTTCAGTGCGAAAATGATCTTGAAAATCTTTCCTGAGAAAAATGGATTGGAGTCTTATGTCGTAAGTACGCGGCGCGATGTATTTCCCATCTTGGTGTGGTAGCCAGAAAAACGCGATTGCTCTCAGCGAAATAGGGGTCAGACCACCATTATTGAAAACGTGGTCTGACCCCAATTCTCTCCGTCATCGTCTCTAGAGCGATGTTCGGTCGACACCTTGTACAATCTCGCTTGTTACAAAACCCACCCCGCAATGATCGCAATAAAACCCATCAACCAGCTGCTCCAGCGGCGCTGCTTTCAGAAGGGCAGGCTTGCATTCATCAACTGCTAGCTGATCCAAGCGTTGATAGCCTGCTTTTTCTTCCCCATTGAAGCGTTTTTTTGGGCTTGCTGCTCCTATCAGAATTCCCTTTGGTCTGACGTGTTGGACGGATCCACAGCGGGGGCAGGATTCCATAGGGTTTTGGTTCATGGCATGACCTGATTTGAGAGGGGCGAGAGTAATGATACCGATGAACTCAAGAAATCCGTAACCGTCCGGCCAGCACCCTCTCCTGACAGCCCTCCAAATTGGCCAAGATAGTGGACACCATTTTTTAGTGGACACTATCTTGGATACAGTTGCCCCAGCCCGTCGAGCCGGTCGCCGCCCCAACTTTCCGCTGGACTTTAAACGCCAAGTCGTCGAGGCCACCTTCCAGCCTGGCGCCTCCGTGTCATTGATCGCTCGCGAACATGACGTCAATGCCAATCTGGTCTTTCGCTGGCGGCAGCAATACCAAGAAGGGCTATTCGGCCCGGTCAGCCAGAGTGCTTCGTTTTTGCCAGTCCAGGTGATCGAGGCGCCAATGGATCTGCCGCCAGTCTTCCAGCCACAGGCAGAGTGTCATTCCGAGATCGCAGTTGAGGTAGGAAAAGCCAAGTTGCGTATCACCGGAGCACCAGACCCGCAGACGCTGCAACTCGTCTTGCAGCAGTTAGTGCGATGATTGCCCCTCCCGCTGGAACCCGTATCTGGATCGCCGCTGGCGTCACGGACATGCGTCGTGGCTTCGACGGTTTGGCGGCCATGGTGCAGACTCAACTGGAAGCCGATCCCTTCTCCGGTCAGATCTTCGCCTTTCGCGGACGGCGTGGTGACCGGATCAAACTGTTGTGGTGGGATGGCGACGGCTTGTGCCTGTTTTGCAAACGGTTGGAGCAAGGACGCTTTGTCTGGCCGCAAGCAACCAGCGGCAGCGTGTCGCTGACGACCGCGCAGTTGTCGATGCTGTTGGAGGGCATTGATTGGCGCCGGCCAATTCGTACAGCACCCGTCCTCGCGGTCTGACTTGCCGCGCTGAAAAAATCCCCAGTAATATTCGGGCATGACCCTCGTGACCGACTCCCTGCCGAATGATCTTCAAGCCTTGAAGGCGCTGATCGCTGCCCAGCACGCAGAGATTGAGCGCTTGAAGATGATGATCGCCAAGCTGCGTCGTACGCAGTTCGGTCGCAGCTCCGAGCAACTGGAAGCGATGATCGACCAGCTCCAGTTGAGCCTTGATGAGCTGCAAATCAGCCAAGCCGAAATGACACCTCCAGTCGAGCCGGCACCTCGCGCAGTTTCGCGCCGTAAACCATTGCCTGAACACCTACCTCGCGAAACCCACGTTCATCAGCCCGAGTCGCAATGCACTGGCTGCGGTGGGACGCTTCGCCATTTAGGTGAGGATGTGTCCGAAGTGCTGGAGTACGTTCCGGCACGTTTCAAAGTCATTCGCCATGTCCGTCCGAAGTGGGTTTGCCGCTGCTGCGAGCACTTCGCCCAGGTGCCGGCACCGAGTCGCCCGATCGCCCGAGGTCTTGCCGGCCCAGGGTTGTTGGCCCATGTGCTGGTCTCGAAGTTTGTCGATCATTTGCCGTTGTATCGGCAGTCCGAGATCTACGCCCGTGAGGGCGTGGAGCTGGAGCGCTCAACCCTGGCCGACTGGGTTGGCCAGAGCAGTCAGTTGCTGCGACCACTGATCAACGCCCTTGAGCACCACGTCATGAGCGGACACAAAGTCCATGCCGACGACACGCCGATTGGCGTGCTCGCGCCGGGCAACGGCAAGACCAAATCGGCGCGCCTGTGGACGTACGTGCGGGACGACCGACCTACGGGGGACGCGACACCGGCGGCGGTCTGGTTTGCCTACTCGCCGGATCGCAAGGGGCAACATCCCCGCGCGCATCTCAAGCGCTTCAGCGGGATCTTGCAGGCGGACGGCTATGCCGGTTTTGCTCAACTATATGCCACGGGCACCATTGAGGAAGCGGCGTGTTGGGCTCACGCCCGGCGCAAGTTTTACGAGGTCTACAAAGACCTGGCTTCACCACTTGCCGCCGAGGCGCTGCAACGGATTGCGGCCCTGTATGCCATCGAAAGCGAGATTCGAGGGCAACCGCCCAACCTGCGAAAAGTGGTTCGGCAAAGCCGAGCCAGTCCGCTGCTGGAACAACTCCACGCGTGGCTCAACCAGACGCTGACTCAACTGTCGAAAAAATCGGCATTGGGCGGTGCGATTCTCTATGCCCTCAATCGGTGGCAGGCCTTGGTGCGCTATTGCGATGACGGGCGAATTGAGATCGACAACAACGCTGCCGAACGCGCGCTACGTGCTGTCGCGCTAGGCAGAAAAAATTATCTGTTCGTCGGTTCCAACGCCGGCGGCGAACGAGCGGCTGCGATTTACAGCCTGGTGGGTTCAGCCAAACTCAACGACCTGAACCCGCAAGCCTATTTGACACACGTGCTGGAGCGCATCGCCGACCACCCGATCAATCGGGTCGACGAACTGCTGCCCTGGAACGTTTCTCTCGCCTCCACGGAACTCTGCGAGGCCGCCTGATCCATGGTCAAAACTGTTCGCTTGCCAAAACCCGAACCTGATTTGTTGCTACTGCACATTGAATTGAAGTGGATCGAACCTGCCATCTGGCGCCGTGTGGCGGTGCCCGAGAACATCACCTTAGGCAAATTGCACGCGGTGATCCAGATCGCAATGGGCTGGCACGATGACCATCTGCATGAGTTTGAAATAGCTGGTGAGAGTTACGGTATTCCCGACTCCGATGGATGGGGGCCTCCCGTGAACTCGGAGACCCGCAAGACTCTGATCAAAGCGTTGAACGGGAAAAGGACATTCCGCTAGGTCTATGACTTTGGCGATGGCTGGGATCACCGGATCAAAGTCGGAAAGAGAAATCCGATGCCCACTCCGTAGGACATTGAGTCGAAATCCAATCACGATGTTCTCATTGGAAGGGTCTGCAACAGATGTCGATTAAGCTCCTGGCCCACGCCGAACGCCTCTTGGACGCTTACGATAGTCAATCCTTGATGCTTGGAGGCCCAATCTTCTGCCGCTGGGATAGATGCGAAGAAATGCACATGGCAACAGAAGGACTGACGAACGTCGGCCGCCTCCTGCGGCAATACCAGTGACACTGCCACGTCGGCAGGTTCAACAGCCTGTATCTCGCTGGGTGAAACCGTAAGCGAAACGGGTGCTCCAGTTGCAGCGCAATGCGACGAGACGCGAGCTGTACGGCCGATTAACGCCGGGAGCATCAGGGTGTCCAGCGCGCACCAGGCATACAGCCGGCGGTTGTCAATTTCCAAGACATGCGACGTCTCGCGCAAGGTGAGGACATAGCCGATGATGTTCCCATCGTTGTCGTATTCGGTACTGGTGGCTTGTTCGAGCACAGCCGCCACTTGCTCAGCGGGCCAGCCAAGAGTCCTGGCAAGCGTAGTTCGCGAAATCGGGCGTCCCTTGGCAAGTTCACCCAGTAGCGCGACCAAGAACTCCGCAAAACCTTTGGGCCGGTTGGTCGGGGTGAGACGTTCGGCGATCTCGGTAATGTAGCGGGCAAATTTCATGGTGCTCTCCATTCATCCAGCGCAGCAGGACAATTGCTTTACGTCCTTGGTGAAAGTCTGCGCCGCGAGCTTCAGGCCCTCGACCATGGTTAGGTAGGGGAACAACTGGTCGGCCAGCTCCTGCACGGTCATGCGGTTGCGAATAGCCAGCACCGCCGTCTGAATCAGCTCGCCCGCTTCCGGGGCCACCGCCTGCACGCCGAGCAACCGACCAGAACCCGCTTCGGCGACCAGCTTGATGAACCCTCGCGTGTCGAAGTTGGCCAGCGCACGCGGCACGTTGTCCAGGCTCAGCGTGCGACTGTCGGTTTCGAGGCCTGCGCGCTGTGCTTCCGCTTCGCTGTAACCGACGGTGGCCACCTGCGGATCGGTGAACACCACCGCCGGCATGGCATCGAGATTAAGCGTAGCTTCGCCGCCGGTCATGTTGATCGCCGCACGGGTGCCAGCCGCCGCCGCGACGTAGACGAACTGCGGCTGGTTGGTGCAGTCGCCGGCTGCATAGATATCCACTGCGCTACTGCGCATGCCCTGATCGATCTGAATGGCGCCGCGTTCATCCAACAGTACACCCGCCGCTTCCAGGTTCAGGCTTTGGGTGTTGGGCGTGCGGCCGGTGGCGACGAACAGTTGGTCGGCGCGCAGTTCACCGTGGTTGGTGGTCAGTACGAATTCGCCGTTGGCGTGGGTCACCTGACTGGCTTGTGTCTGCTCAAGCACGTCGATGCCCTCCATGCGGAAGGCTGCGGTCAGCGCCTCGCCGATGGCCGGATCTTCGCGGAAGAACAGCGAGTTGCGCGCCAGGATGGTGACGCGGCTACCCAGCCGGGCAAAGGCTTGCGCCAGCTCCAAGGCCACCACGGATGAGCCGATCACGGCGAGCCGTTGCGGAATACTGGCGCTGGCCAGTGCCTCCTCCGAGGTCCAATAGGGGGTGTCTTGCAGCCCGCGAATCGGCGGCACGGCCGCACCGGCGCCGGTAGCGATCAGGCAGCGGTCGAACGCGACTTCGCGCCCGCCCCCCTCGACCAGTTCGACGCTGAGCGTGTGGCCGTCCTGGAAGCGAGCGGTGCCACGCAGCACGGTGATGGCTGGTGTGCTCTCCAGAATGCCTTCGTACTTGGCGTGACGCAGTTCGTCGACAAGGCCTTGCTGTTGCGCGAGCAGCCGCTCGCGCAGGACGGTCGGCGGCGTGGCGGGCATTCCGTCATCGAACGGACTCTCGCGGCGCAAATGAGCCACATGCGCGGCGCGAATCATGATTTTCGACGGCACGCAGCCGACGTTGACGCAAGTGCCGCCGATGGTGCCGCGCTCGATCAGAGTGACGCGGGCGCCGGCTTCCACCGCCTTCAAGGCGGCCGCCATTGCCGCACCGCCGCTGCCTATGACTGCAATGTGTAGCGCGTCGCCGTTTTTGCCGACCTCGGTGTCGCTGCGCAACCAGCCCAGCGCCTTATCGAGCTGGCCGGGGCGCGGTTGTAGCGAGGCGACTTCGAACGACGCTTGATACCCAAGGGCCTCGACGGCGGCTTGCATTTGTTCACGGCTGACAGCCGCGTCGGCCGTCATTTCGGCCTTCCCACCGGCGTAGGAGACGTCCGCCCGGTGCACGCCGGAGATTCCCTCCAGAGCATCTCTGACGCGGTCGGCACAGGAGGCGCAGGTCATACCGTGGATTCGCAGTGTGGTCATAGCGTTTACTTCCTCAAATGGGTCTCTTTGCGGCATTACTGTTTTGGCTGTGGTGGGCAGGCACCCGGGGCGCAACGGGGGTGGGCGGGCGACACGAGATCCCAGATCGAGCCCCCAAGCATGAGGGCCAGACCGATATAGAGCAGCCAACCGCTCCGCCAGCCATAAGCCCGCATCAAAAACACCGCAGCCAAGACCAGGACAGGGCCTATCAGGCCGAGTGCAGTTCGCTGCCACTGCCGATGTTTGAGCCAGCCAAGGGAATTGACGAGCAGCGCCAGGGCCGCAAACAAGGGCAGTAGCGTGGTGATGAACAGGCCTTCCCACTGGCTCAAAAAGCCCAGACCGATTGCAGCGCCTAAGCTAGCCAGAGCAGGAAAACACGCGGCGCAGCCTAGGGCTGAAACCAGCACACCGACGGAACTGGCTTTGTCACCGATCCGCGTGAACAGATTGAGAGGATTTCTCATTGGTATTTCCTCCTATTGCTTGATGGTAGATGGATAGCCGGCATCCTCGGTCGCCTTGGTCAGGGCCTCGGAGTTGGTCTTGGCATCGTCGAAGGTCACGATGGCTTCGCGTTTCTCGAAACTCACCTCGGTCTTGGTCACGCCCTCGACCTGGGTCAGCGCTTTCTTGACCGTGATCGGACAGGCGGCGCAGGTCATGCCCGGTACCGACAGGGTGACGGTTTGGATGACGGCCCACACCGGGGAAACCACGGCAATGAGCGCGAGAGCGGCAAACAGCTTTTTCATGGGAGACTCCTGCCTGATCAGTAAAACAACGGGAGGATGTAGGGGAAACCGAGCGCGACCAGCACGAGTGCCATCACGAGCCAGAAAATGAACTTGTAGGTAGTTCGTACCTGCGGAATTGCGCAGGTCTCACCGGGTTTGCAGGCTTGAGCCGGGCGGAAAATGCGCCGGTAAGCGAAGAACAGCGCCAACAATGCCGCGCCGATGAAAAACGGGCGGTAGGGCTCCAGAACGGTGAGATTACCGATCCAGGCGCCGCTGAAGCCCAGGGCAATTAGCACCAGCGGGCCCAGGCAGCAGGTGGACGCAAGGATCGCCGCCAGACCTCCAGCGAGGAGTGCACCACGGCCCTTTTGTGATTCAGACATGGGTTCAACCTTTCGAATGTTTGATCGATGGGTTAAGGTTATTTCCGTAGTCAGGTACGGAGTCAAGCGGTATGAAAAACACTGCGGAAAGCCTGACCATTGGCGTCTTTGCCAAGGCAGCCGGGGTTAACGTGGAAACCATTCGGTTCTATCAACGCAAAGGGCTGTTGCCCGAACCGGACAAGCCCTACGGCAGCATTCGTCGCTACGGCGAGGCGGATATTGCACGGGTGAAATTCGTGAAGTCCGCACAACGGCTGGGCTTCAGCCTCGATGAAGTGGCCGGACTGTTGCGGCTCGATGACGGTACGCACTGCAATGATGCGCGTGTGCACGCCGAGCAGAAGCTCGAAGACGTGCGGGGGAAACTTGCGGATCTGCGGCGGATCGAGTTGGTCCTGGCGCAGTTGGTTGATGACTGTTGCGCGAGCCACGGGACGGTTAGCTGCCCGCTGATCGATTCGCTGCATGGAATAGATAGCCACGAAAACTTCGCGCCTTAGCCTACGATTTCCCGTTTCATTGCCCCCCTGTTTGTCGGCTTGAACAGGAAAAGAGCGGCGCTCAATGAGCCCCGTTGACTGGCCAAACCTACGGTCTGCTTTTAGCCACGCTCTTACCCTACAGAGCCGAGAGTCCTGATCACTTCGAATGCAAATGATTGGTCAGTTGCAACGCAAATGGGTGGTCAAGTGGGGTGCAATTTCGCAGTTTTTGAGTGTGAGCGCGTCAATCAGCGGTTAAAGGGGATTAAGGTCTGAGATGCAAGGCGGTGTAGTTCGGACGCTTACAGAAATCCTTTAACCAATGTCCTAATAACTGACTTCCAGAGCAGTGAAGATGATTCCGTATATCTACGGACTTCACGTAGAGACGCCCCGTCCCTATCGACGCTGACGTTTTCACACAGCCTGGTCCCGTAGCGGACGTTAGTTGCTCGATGGATAATCCGACGAGGTACTTATGACTTTGAGCGGAGAAACCCATGGAGCTTCATGAGCAATTGGATCAGGTCAAGGACGCCAATACCTTTCTGGCTTTTGCCCACGCCCTGGCGGAAGACAAATCGAATGGTGACTGGGAAAACGGGACGATAGAAGCCTTCCTGGACGGAGCTATTGAATGGGCCGAGGCCAGTAATTTTGGCGTCGATCAAGGCCTTCAACCCTCCAATCCTTGGCGGCAATTCGCTAATTTTTTGTACTGCGGAAAAATCTACGAGTAAACACGTGAAGTGTTTATTCGCTTTAAGCGTTGTGTCTACCAGGTAGCGGAACGGGCTCGGCTCCACCTCACGATCGAGCGATTCTGGTCGGTCACTGCCAATTGTCACTGGCTGCGTTGTAAAGTCGGGGGCAGACCACCATTGTTTTAAATGTGGTCTTACCCCAATTTTCCTCACATGTCGGCACGAAAACGCGAACAAGAGGAGGGATTTATTTTGTCTGCTTTTTTCTAGAAATACATCTATCCCCTTTTGGGACATCAGAAAAGTCGGGGGAGGAGGCCGACTTTATTCGAAGTGTTCACGGGGGCGGTAGCGGTGGCGTTAAGGAGATAGTTATCGCTGCTGGAGATAAGGTGTGCAGCGAGTTATTGGCTTGAGGTGTTAACGAGGGAGTGATGGGGGGAAGCTTTTCGATTAGTTCAAGACCAATGTTTACACCGAGCGCTCTTAGTCTATCGCATGCTGCTATTAAACTAACTTTGCTAAAAAATGGGATGCTAATTGAGCCGTTGGCATATCTTGTTCTCATTATTCCGTAGACTACTGTATAGTCAGATCGGACGATATTCTTTGTACGATTGTCTGGCAGTGTTGAAATGAATCCTGCACCGCCAGGTTTCTTTTTAAGTTCGGCTCGAAGTTTTTTTCGGAATTCAAGGTCGGAAACAAATGATTCTGCGCTGACTACGCCTTGTGACCATAAATGACTAATGGGGCCAGAAGATCCTCCATCTTTTAAGTGAATAAAATATTTATGTCTTGAATAGAAATCACAAGGTTCAAGGCTGGCATTATTTACGCCCTTAGGATTGAGCTTGGATCGGTCCAGTTTTATGAGGTCGGGGCGAGTTTTTTCTATGTGTGCTATCAGTTGTTCCTCATTGCGACAGGTCGTTGAGCCAATTATTGAATGAGGTGTGATACGTGCGAAATGGCTTTCAACTTTATCTTTGAAGAGTTTTGAAATGGTGTACCATTTTCCAGAAAAAATCACATAATGGGTTTGTTTTTTACCGTCGGAGGTTAAACTTGTTTCCCAATTAAAACAGTCATAGGTTTTCCAGGAAGTATCAAAAGTTGTGTTGTTCTGAGTTGTTGATGTAATTCGATGAAGTTGTTTTATTTCTTCGATGCTGTGAGTGCAATTTAGCCTCTCAAGCTCTTGAGCATATTCAACGATTGAAAGCTTCGTGAATTCAGTTCTTCTGCTACCAAATCCATTGAAGTGAAGGGCGTTACCCTCCACGTAGTCGAGAATCTCAGGTGGAGACATATGCAAGGTGCTATCCGTTGCAGCGCCGCGAATTCTTTGAATCTCATTGAATAACGAGTCATCTAACTCTTTGAGTGTAATTGTTGAGTCAACGATTTTTACGTTGTCAAACCATTCGTAATCTTTTTGGTATGCTTTGGAATTATACATCAATAAAATGGCTTCGCACTTGTCGTAAAACTCGTTTGGTCCGAGGCTGTCGACAAGGTGAAGCATATCTTTACCTGCAACAAATTTTCCGAATGTGCGATCCGAAGGTTTACCACCTGCGACACGTGCTAAATCACGAACTGTATCTATCCCAAATTCGCTAATATCAGAAAAATCGCTTGCTTGGACTCTTTTCTGAAAAGTTACAGCATCTGGAGTGGCTGTATCCAAAGTAAGTAATGAGCCTCGAGGTACGGCGTTGAGAGCAACTTTTAAGCCAAACTGATGAACAAAAGCTTCATCTTCAAGTACGATGTGTGCATATCCGAAAGTCAACGCGAACCATCGAGATTTTACTTTTATAAAAAGCACCGCTCCAGCACCACTAGCACTCAAGTTTACGGGTAGATCGCTAGTGTATGTCTCAAGCAGATTGAGCCACTCGGGAGTTTTGTTATAAATCTGGCCTGAGTAGAGAACTCCTTCTCCTGTTCCTAGCCATTGAGACGATGATAACTCTCTCGCCTGCCCCGGTGCATAATGTTCTCGAAAAGTATTTTCAGGCTTGAGTCCCTTTTTCACCAAGCGAACACTAATAGAGCCTACGTTGCCCGTTGTCCTTGCCATACCCCCTCCCCTGCATTTTGGACGGAAAAATCCCTTTCTCTGAGGTATGGTAGCAGAATGTAATCACTTGGTGTCTATAGCCGAATCGTTGTATCAGGCATGCAGCGATTCGGCGTAAAATGTGTGAGTCTTAGAGTTAATACTTAGTAGGGGCAGAGGCTTCGCGGTCGAGAAGTTCGGCCGTCAGTAGTACGCCCAACTCACTCAATTGGTGAATCGCCAGCGCAATATCTCGGTGTTTGCCATTCAAGTCTTCAGACAGATCAAGCAGCAGCGTACTGACTGAGCTAAAAGTCTCGAAGCTATTAGTGATGAGGCTTTCAGTGCTGGCGTCGTGAGTGACGGCGAAGAGGATGGTTGGGTCAGATGGAACTTTGATCATATTCGTAATTCCTAAGTCAGGCCGACACCTCATCGCTACTAAACGATAGGGTGGCAGCTGTACGCAGGTTAGTAGACCGGGGAATTACGCAAAGCCGGCGCGCCCGAAGGCGCCCTACGCACAGCCACCATCAAGCACAGACAGAAATGTCCGATGGATGAAGCTCATGCACTCAACGTAATTGAACCATCAGGCTACTAAACCCGATCACCGAGAAATTCAGCGACCGCGCCACCTTAGATTCGACCACCCCAGCGCACAAGCCGGCGGATTCTGACGCACGCGTAGGCAATCGGGCAACCCACTCCCCAGCTTTGGGAATTGTCCTAGGACGCCGCCCTCACACCCTCACCACCACCTTCCCAACCTGCTGGTTCGCCTCCAAAAACCGATGTGCTTCCTGCACCTCATCCAACCCAAACGTCTTCGCAATCACCGGCGACAACGCCCCCGACGCCAGCCCTTCCAAAATAAACGCCTTGGCCCGCGCCAACACCACCGGGTCAGCCACGATCTCGGCGTAGAGATACCCCTTGAGCGTCAAGCATTTGCCCAACACGGTAAACAACGGAAACGGTGTCGGCTCCGAGCTCAGCGCGCCGTACTCCAGCAATATCCCGCCCCTGGCCATGCTCTGGGTGAGCGCTTCAAAGCCCGGCCCGCCGATGGGGTCGAACACCACGCGGGCGCCTTGGCCGTCGGTCAATTGCATCACGCGTTCGACCAGGTCCTCTTCATCGCTGACGATGACATGGGCCGCGCCGGCATCCAGCAGCGCCTGTTTTTTCGCACGGGTGCGGGTCACGGCGATGGCGGTGGCGCCGACGCTGCGGGCGATCTGGAAGGCGGCCAGGCCGACGCTGCTGGAGGCGGCGGTCACCAACACCACGTCGCCCTGGGTCAGTTTGGCCTGTTCCACCAGCGCGCCCCAGGCGGTGACGTATTGCATCCAAGACGCGGCGGCTTGCACGAAGCTGAGGGTTTGCGGGTGTTTGACGGTGAGGTGGGCGGGCACGTTGGCCACTTCGCCGTAGGTGCCCCAGCGGGCGATGTCGAGCGGTGGGATGACGCTGACGGCGTCGCCCACTTGAATGTCGGTGACATCGGCGCCGACCGCGACCACCACGCCGGCGGCTTCGTAGCCCAGGCGGCTGGGGAATTCGGCTTCCTGCAGGTAGGCGTGGTTGCGGAACATCACTTCGGCGCGGTTGAGGCCGAAGGCTTTGACGTCGATTTGCACTTCATCGGCGGCAGGGGCGGGGACGTCCACGTCTTCCAGTTTCAAGACGCTGGCGTCGCCGTAGGCGTGAATCCTGACTATGCGTGCCATGAATGTTGACCTCGGTATTGATCCTTGAGGCGTTCAATGTAGGCCGGCGACGGTGTGAGATAAAGCAGAACGTCTTGCCCGTGTATCAAGCCTTGGCCGA
The DNA here is from genome assembly GCF_045037875.1 of Pseudomonas petroselini. Classification (NCBI taxonomy): domain Bacteria; kingdom Pseudomonadati; phylum Pseudomonadota; class Gammaproteobacteria; order Pseudomonadales; family Pseudomonadaceae; genus Pseudomonas; species Pseudomonas petroselini. The sequence continues at coordinate 5,531,730 of NZ_CP173614.1, read as the reverse complement.
CCTGCGCGACTCCATTCCTTCAAACACCCACATTCCCACCCCCATCGCCAGCACGAACACCCCCACCTGCCATTGCCCCGTCAGCAACAATGCCACCGCAGGCCCCGGACACAACCCGGCGATCCCCCAGCCAACCCCGAACACCACGCTGCCGAGCACCAGCCGCCGGTCGATTGTGCGGTGGGTCGGCATCTGCATCGGCGCGCCCAGTAACGAGGTGCGTCGGTGCCTGGCGCAGTAGAAGAACACGCTGCTGACCACGAGCGCACCGAGCATGACGAGCGCCAGGGAAGGGTCCCATTCACCGGCCAGGTCGAGAAACCCCAGCACCTTTGCCGGGTTGGTCATGCCGCTGAGGTACAGCCCCAGGCCGAAGATCAGGCCGGCGATTAATGCGGTCAGTTTGCGCATGCTCAAGCTCCTAGCAGGTGGCGAGTCACGTAGACAGCGGCAAACCCGCTGCCCATGAAGCAACCCACCGCCACCAGCGAGCGCAACGACAAGCGCGACAGCCCGCAGATCCCATGCCCACTGGTGCACCCGGCGCCGTAGCGTGTGCCGATGCCGACCAGCAGCCCCGCCAGCACCAACGCAGCGCCACCGGCCTGGACCGAAACGCTGGGCAAGGTGCCGAACAGTGACCAGAGCCAGGGCGAGGCGAGCAGGCCGAGCAGGAACAGGCCTTTTTCAGCGCGCCCTTCGCCATGTTTGGCCAGCAGGCTGCCGAGCAGGCCGCTGATGCCGGCGATGCGGCCGTTGAGCAGGATGAACAGGCCGGCGCTGAGGCCGATCAGTGCGCCGCCGAGCAGGGAGGCCCAGGGGGTGAAGTCGGGAGAGAGGGTCATGGTGCGGGGCCTGCGCGGCGGGTGGGGGATCAAGCTTATCGATATCACGGTTTTGTGGGGAGGGTCATGAAACAAATGGGCGCGCTCACGTATCATCCGGGGCCACGCACGCACATCAGGAGAGCGGCATGTGGATTGGCCATCGGTTCGAGCGAACGGTGCAGGATGATTTGCTCATCCACTCGCACAACCCTGTGCAGAGTGCTGTCGTGTGGTGGGTAGGCGGGCTGGCCTTGAGCGTGCCGGTGGTGTTCGTGGTGTGCGGGATCATCGAGGGCTATTTGCCGCTGGTGGGCCTGCACTCGCTGTCCTCGCTGCTGATCGTGCTCGCGTTGCTGTTGATGCCGGCCATGGGGCTGTTCCTGATGGTGTACACCGGCATTCGCGAGACCTTGCGCTTGTCGCGACACGACGGGGAGGCGCAACGCCTGACCCGCAACGCGTTTGGGCGCCGCGAGCGTGTGCGTCAGGCGTTTCGACTCGATCACCCACACGCCCTCGAACTGCGCCGCCGCCCACAGGCGAAGCCGATCTACACCCAGCTGTGGTTGGTGATGCGCGATGGCACCGAGCACCGCTTGACCCCCGACAATGTTCCGGTGGTACCGGGCAGCCCGCGCACCGAGCGGTGGCTGGCGGAATTGGCCGGCTACCTGAACCTGGCGGTGCCAACCGACGTGATCGATGCGTCGGCGCCGCGCGAGCCGCCTTATAGGCCTGCGCCATCCCCGGCCAAGGTCGCTCGCGCGCAAAAAGCAAAAGAGCCTGCGCCTTCAGCGGAATCGACCGAGGCTGTCGGCCTGCCCGCACGCGGTCTGCTGGGGCTGCTGGGTGCGTTTTTGGCGGTGTTGGAGCTGTCGCAGCTCTTCGCACTGGTGCCCGCGCTGTTCACGGGGCGACTGCGGGTCAGTGGTTTTCGATCCCGTGCAACGACCTTTTATTGGGCGGAGCAACCCGTCACCTTTTCATTCAACCTGCTCATCGGCGTGGTCGAGGTGGTGATCGTGGGCTATATCGCCTGGGCATGCCTGCGCATCGCGTTTCAAGGCCGGTTCAAGTCGGCGCCCTGAGCGCAGGTTAATCAAAAGCCGCCCCTTTCTGTTCCAGCCGGTCTACCATGCCACCCCCGGCAGTGGTTCCACGCGCTACCGATCTCTCTCTTTTAAGGTATCGCCCATGTCCATCGACCAGATCAGCCTGCCCAAAGGCGTAGGCCCCCACGCTACCAAGCTTTTCGACGCCATCACCGGCGCCGCCACCCCTGAAGAACTCAACCGCGCCGGCGGTAAAGCCGAAGGTTTTGTGCTGGGCCTTGAGTCGACCAAGGCCATCAAAAGCCAGGTCGCCGAGTCGTTGTATGTGGTTTACGATGACGCGGCGACTCACCGTGCGGGTGAGTTGAAGGCTTGATCATCGGTCGGTCCTCCTGGTGGCGAGGGCGCTTGCTCCCGGTGGGCTGCGCAGCAGTCTCAAAACCGGCTGACGCGGGTTATCAGGCAAAACACGGACGCCGATGAGGGCCGCTTCGCGCCCCAACGGGAGCAAGCGCCCTCGCCACAAGGGGCGCTGCGGGTAAGTTCAAGAAGGAATGCGCATGACATTGACCGTCGACGCTTTGCTCAACCTGGCCATGGCCAACCCCATCAATGCCGAGATTACCGCGCGCCTGCCCGACCTTGGCGTGGACCAGTGCTTTCTCACGGCGGGCTGCCTGTTCCAGGCGGTGTGGAATCATCAGTCGAACCTGCCTGCTGACCAGGGCGTCAAGGACTACGACGTTTTCTACTTCGATACGGACCTGTCCTACGAGGCTGAGGATGCGGTGATCCGTGCGGCCGAGGTGCTGTTCCAGGACCTGGGCGTGAATGTTGAAGTGAAAAACCAGGCGCGGGTTCATCTGTGGTATGGCCAGCGGTTTGGTCGGCCGTATCCGCAGTTGCACACGGCCAAGCAGGGGATTGATCGTTACCTGGTGGCGGGTACGTGCATCGGCTTGGAGATTGCGACGGGTGAGGTGTATGCGCCGTATGGTTTGGAGGATGTGGAGCAGGGTGTGCTGCGCATCAACCCGCTGCATCCGGAGCGGGAGTTGTTCGTGCAGAAGGCCCGCAGTTATCAGGCGCGGTGGCCTTGGCTGAACATCGTGATGCCCTGAATTGCAGTGAACTTTTACCCGTGTCCTACGCGTCCAAGCTTGAAATGCCCAGCCAAGGACCGACCATGACCTTCTTCATCTTCCTGCTCGCCTGCGCCGCCGCTGCCAGTACCGGCATCATCTTCAAACCCGGCGCCTGGTACGAATCCCTGGTCAAACCCAGCTTCACCCCGCCCAATTGGTTGTTCCCGGTGGCATGGACGATCATCTACCTATTGCTGGCCTGGGCCGGTTATCGCCTGAGCCTTATCCCAGGCAGTCAAATGGTGTTGGCCCTGTGGGCGGCGCAGATCGCGTTGAATACGCTGTGGACGCCGGTGTTCTTCGGCGCCCATCGCTTAATGGCGGGGATGGTGATTATCGCGGTGCTGTGGGTGACCGTGGCGGCGATGGTGGTGCTGGCGGTGCGCCTGGACCTGATCACCGGCTTGATCCTGTTCCCTTACCTGGCGTGGCTGTGTGTGGCGGCAGCGCTGAATTTCTCGATCCTGCGGAATAACCGTTGATGGCCTACACACCCTGGCCCGCCAGTGAGCCTGAACGGGCCGAGATGCGCCGTTTCAACCAGAAACTCGCGTGGATGCCACGTTTTAAAATCCGCAATCGCGTTACGCCGCGCCTGATCCAGGCGTTGTTGCGCGCCAGTCAAAAGATCAAGCGGGCGCCGGTGGCTGAGACCCGACTCGTGGGTTCAGTCCCGGTGCGCATCCTGCGGCCGAGCGGCAAGCCCAAGGGCGTGGTGCTGGACATCCATGGCGGCGGCTGGGTGATTGGCAATGCGCAAATGAACGACGACCTCAACCTCGGCATGGTCAACGCCTGCGACGTGACGGTGGTGTCGGTGGACTATCGGCTGGCGGTCGACACGCCGGTGGAGGGCCTGATGGACGACTGCCTGGCGGCCGCCCGCTGGTTGCTGACCACCGATGAATTTGCCGACCTGCCGGTGATCGTCGTCGGCGAATCGGCCGGTGGGCATTTGGCGGCGGCGACGTTGCTGGCGTTGAAGCAATGGCCGGACGTGCTCAAGCGGGTGAGCGCAGCGGTGCTGTATTACGGCGTCTACGACCTGACCGGTACCCCGAGCGTGCGCACGGCGGGGCCGCACACGTTGTTGCTGGACGGGCCGGGCATGGTCGACGCACTGCGCAGGCTGACGCCGGGGTTGAGCGATGAGGAACGTCGCCAGCCGCCGTTGTCACCGTTGTATGGCGATTTCGAAGGCCTGCCTCCAGCGCTGATGTTTGTGGGGGAATTGGACCCGTTGAAGGATGACACGCTGTTGATCGCTGAGCGGTGGCCGGGCGCTGAGGCGCACCTGTTGCCGGAGGCGGCGCATGGGTTTATTCATTTTCCGGTGGCGATGGGGAGGAGCGTGCTTGCTTATAGCCGCCAGTGGATCAGTGCCCGACTGGGGATGACGACGGGATGATCATTCAAGCGGCCATGCCGACTCTAACTTGTGGTGAGCGGGCTTGCCCCGCGCCAGGGTCGCAACGGTATCCCAGACACACCGGGGCGCCTGGGTTTGGGGCGGCTTCGCCACCCAGCGCGGGGCAAGCCCGCTCACTACAGTGAGGGTGGCTGAAGCGGCGTCGCCGCAGAATCCGCCGCTGTACGTTATACCGGCGGAAAGTCATCGTAGGATTTTGGAAGGTAGCCCCATATTCTCAGCACATCGGCCTTCACTTCAAATTCGAAGCCTATCTGCGAGACAATCTGAGAGATTTCCTCGGTATGGTCAATATACGTTGGTGGCAGTAATACGCCCAACGAAGGCGCCTCTTGCCACACGCCGATGTCGAGCCATTCGACATACGCAAAAGGGAACGGCAGGTGGTAAAACCATTCCACATCCCATCCCGAGATATGGCCTGTGATGCATTTTGAGCGATACGAAGGTACCCACTCCGAGCGCTGGCGCATGTGCGTAATCAGTTCGTTCCACTTGGTGTTGTTTGCCGCGCCTGCCAGGCTTCTTGCCGCGACGGTGGTCTGGATGGTCTTGCGGTTTTTATCATCCTGGCGCGCGTCGGCCATTGGGAGTTGTGTCATCTTCAGCCCTTTTGGTTCGCATTCACGACGGTGACCTTCCTGGCTCCCAACTGGGTCAGCCTTTCGTCGAGTGACTTGAGCAGTCTGATCGTGCCCGTATCGTAGTTTTTCAGCTGACGGCCCGCTGTGTCTTTGTTGTTGCTTACGGTGACAATCATTTCCATCAGCCCATCCGTTTTTTTGGCTTCGATCTGCTCGTCAATGATGTCCTGGGTCACGGTCATGCTTCGTACGGTGTATTCGATATCGGCGGCGAGCTTCTGGAAGTTGTATCGCCTGGCTGTTTGTTTTGTGCGGCATCCAGAAAATCGTTAGCCTCATCCCGCGCCTCTTGGCGTGATTGCAGAGCGTAGGTTCCTGTCAGCGTGAGTAGTGAAGTCAGCACAGCGGTCACTAGAGAGTTTTCAGCCATCAAGATGCTCCATTTCAACCAGGCGTCAGGCTCTGACCATCTGCTCATACGACGCTTTTATCAGTGAGCCGCACTCACCCCAAGCCTCTCGCGCAAGGTCTTGTATCATTTGCGCCAGTGTCTCGATGTCCATAGTAGAGGCGCTGATGCATGCCAAGCGTCCGGGCGACCAATCCACGACGTCGCACTGAGGATACTTCACCAATAACCAGGGTAGGGCCGCCTTCGGCGACTCCGTACCTGTGTACATGAAGTCAAAATACGGCTCAGAAGTGCCTTGCAGCGGATACACCACGACCCAGGCGTTTGTTGGGCCAGGGAACCACAGGGTGACGTGTCGGTACGCCCATTCCGGCCCGCCTTGGGTGATGTGGTGCAGTACGTCGATGACAGACCGGCAGCCGAGGATGGGAATGGGGGAGGGCATAGGTCGTTCCTGTTGGAAGGTGGCGGGCGCAGATATATCACGACACACCCGTCCGCTAAACCTATCCACTTTTTCCTACTGCCCAGGTAATCTCTCGGCCCCACCTATTCAAGCCAAGGACAGCACGTGAAGTTTCTACAAGGATGCGTCGGTTTATCAGCGCTCTACCTGCTGGCAGGCTGTGAGCAAGTCACCGAGAAGACCCTGCGCTTCGACGTGCCCTATGGTTTCTACGAAACAGGCTGGCGCCAGAACGTCACCGGCAAGGGCCAGTTGACCTGCAAGGTCGTCACCGACACCCAGGACCGTGGCGAAAAGTGGGTGCCGTCGGTGATCCTGGCGGCCGCCGAGGATGCTGCCGAAGACGATACGCTGTTTCTCTCCAGCTATTCGCCAGCCGGTACGGACCAGCGGATTTTCAACCTGCGCACGTTCAATAAGGCCAAGCCGATCATCGATACGCCGATTCATCAAACACTCGATCAGAACGGTGTGTACACCCTGCGCCTGACCTGGCAAGCCGATGGTGCCATTGGTTACCAGGTTGAAAATGGCGGCACCTGGGAAGAAAAGAAGCGGGTGGTGAAACCCGGTTTTACGGTGCGCCATGTGAGCGTGCATGCGTCGGGGATGAAGGGCAGTGCGGTGTGTGAGTTGCGCCAGTGATCATCCGGCCGGTTGCAATGGGGGATGTGCCTGAGGTGCTGGCGTTTGTGCAGCAGGCGCGTGCCGAGATGTTCCCCAAGTTGCGCGATGCCGGCATGCCGGATGACCTCGCGTACTTTGCTTCGATTTATCTTCAGGGCGAAGGCCGATTTTTGATCGCCCGCAACGATGGCCAAATTGTTGCGGCCATCGGTTATCTGCCCTATGACGGGCGTTTTCCGCAGTTGAACTACCAAGGCCGCAAGACGGTGGAAGTGGTGCGCTTGTTTGTAGCACCAGCGTTTCGCCGTTTTGGCTTGGCGGGGCAGTTGTACCGTGCGCTGGAAGCGATGGCGAAAGCCGATCGGGTGGAGGTGATGTACTTGCATACCCATCCGTTTTTGCCGGGCGCAATTGAATTTTGGGTTCGGCAGGGGTTTGAGGTCGTGGATGTGGAAGCAGACCCGGTGTGGCGGACGACGCATATGCACAGGGCTTTATAGACCAATGCTCCGGGGGGGCTTGTTGTAGTGAGCGGGCTTGCCCCGCGCTGGGCTGCGAAGCAGCCCCCTGAAGCCATACGCCCCGGTTCGACCTGGAGGAATGCAGCGGCCTTATTGTGGCTGCTGCGCAGCCCAGCGCGGGGCAAGCCCGCTCACTACAGTAACGCTTTACCCCGGCTTTAGACTGGGCGTAGCCGCAGGATTTTCGCCCCATCAAACGGGTCTGTCAGGTAGTGCGCCTGCACCCCAAACGTCTCCTGCAACCGCTGTGGTGTCAGCACGTCCAGTGGTTTGCCCAGCGCCACCAACCGCCCGTGGTCCAGCACCGCCAAGCGGTCACAGGTCAGCGCCTGGTTCAGGTCATGCAGGGCAATCAAGGTGGTGACAGGCAACCGTTGCACGCCCTCCAAAATCCCCAGTTGATGCTGGATATCCAGGTGATTGGTCGGCTCATCCAACAATAGGATCTGCGGCCGTTGCGCCAATGCACGGGCGATGTGCACGCGTTGGCGTTCACCGCCCGAGAGGCTGCGCCAGGCGCGCTGGCTCAGGTGGGTGGCGTCGACGTCGTGCAAGGCCTGGTTCACGATGGCGTCGTCATCCAAGGACCACGGGCTCAACGCCGACAACCACGGCGTACGGCCCAGCGCCACGGCGTCGAACACGCGGATGGCGTCGTCGGTGTCGGCCTGTTGTTCCACCACCGCCAGTTGCTGCGCGATGGCGCGGCGGGACAGGCTGCCCAGGCGCCGGCCGCCCAGTAATACTTCGCCGGACGCGGGTGTACGCAGGCCGGCCAGCAGTTTGAGCAAGGTCGATTTGCCCGAGCCGTTCGGGCCGACGATGCCGAGGGTTTCGCCCAGGTGTACGTCCAGATGAATGTCGCGCAGCAGCTCGGCCTCGCGCACCTTGAAACCCAGGCCGGAGCAGCTCAGAACCGTCATCGCGCGTTCCTCCGGCCGATCAGGATCAGCGCAAACACCGGCGCGCCCACCAGCGCCGTGACCACGCCAACGGGAATCACCTGGCCCTTGATCAGCGTGCGTGACAGCACGTCCGCCGCAATCAAGAACAATGCGCCACCCAAGGCGCTTGCCGGCAGCAGGCGCGAATGCCCGGTGCCGAGCAGCAGGCGCACAGCATGCGGAATCACCAGCCCGACGAAGCCGATGGAGCCGACAATCGACACCATCACTGCCGTCACCAGGGCCGCGCAGCCCACCAGCACAAACTGCACCCGGCGCACCGGAATGCCGAGGGACGCTGCCGAGTCGCTGCCAAAGGTAAACGCATCCAGCGCTCGACGGTGCCATAGGCACACGGCCAAACCCACGACCGCCACCGGCACCGCCAGCCACACCGATGGCCAGCGCACACCGCTGAGGTTGCCCAGCAGCCAAAACAGGATGCCGCGTGCCTGTTCGGAACTGGCCGATTTGGTGATCAGGAACGCGGTGAGCGCATTGAACAACTGCGAACCGGCAATGCCCGCGAGGATGATCTGGCCGGTGCCGCTGGCCGATCCGCTGGCACGGGCCAGCAGGATCACCAGCGCAAACGCCGCCATCGCACCGACAAACGCGCCGGCCGACAACGAAATCAACCCGCCGCCCACGCCCATCAACGCCACCAATACCGCGCCGGTCGATGCGCCGGCGCTGATGCCCAGCAGGTACGGATCGGCCAGCGGGTTGCGCAACAGTGATTGCAGGATCACCCCGCACGTCGCCAACCCCGCACCGCAGGCGGCGGCGACCAGTGCGCGAGTGAGGCGGTAGTTCCACACCACGCCTTCATCGATGGGGTCGAGCACGTAGCCGGCCGCCCACAGTTTGTTGGCGAGCACCTGGAGCACGACCTGCGGCGAAATGGCGGTTTCGCCGATGGCCACGCCGGCGAGTACGGCGATCAGCAGCAATGCCAGGGCGAATAGGGTGCGCATCATTTTGGCAGGTCGTAGCCGTCGATGGCCGTGGCCAGTTGTTCCAGGCCGTCGAACATGCGGATGCTGGCCTGCAACGCCAGGGCGTCGAGGATGATAATGCGGTTGTTTTTCACCGCGTCCATGTTGCGGGTCACCGGGTCGCTGCGCAGGAAAGCGAGTTTCTTTTCATGGTCGTCGGCGGGGTAGCGGCGACGGTCCATGCGGGCGATCACCAGGAAGGTCGGGTTGGCCTTGGCAATCGTTTCCCAGCCGACGGCGGGCCACTCTTCATCGGACTGCACCACGTTGGACAGGCCGAGGGTTTGCAGCATGAACTCGGGAATGCCTTTGTGGCCGGCCACGTATGGGTCGCTGGCCATCTCCGAGCTGGAGAACCACACCAACGCGCTGGCCTGCTTGAGGCCTTTGCTCTGCACGGTGGCGACGGATTTGGCCAGGCGCGCCTTGAGTTCGTCGTTCAACTGCTGGCCGCGATCCTGTACGTCGAAGATCTGCGCCAATTGGCTGATGCTTTTATAAATGCTCTCGATACGGAACGGCTCCAGCCGCGTGCCGTCGGCGCCCACCAGGTTGTCCTTGCCTTCGCAGTCGGAGGGCAGCAGGTAGGTGGGGATCTTCAGTTCATGGAATTGCTCGCGGGTGCCGACCACACCCTGCGGCCCGACCACCCATTCCAGCTCGGCGGCCACCAGTTGCGGGCGTTTGGCGATCACGGCTTCGAAGCTCGGCTCGTTGTTGGCCAGGCGCTCGATGCGGTCGTTCTGTGCCTTGTACTGCGGTAACACGCGGTTGAACCACAGCGAAGTGCCGACCACTTTATCGCCCACGCCCAAGGCGTAGAGCATCTCGGTAGCGGCTTGGCCGATGGTCACGCTGCGCGCCGGCGCCTGCTGGAAGGTGAGGCTACTGCCGCAGTTTTCCACGGTGAGCGGGTAGTGGGTGGGCGCGGCGTGGGCCTGGGCACAGAAGCCAATGCCGGTGAGCAGGGCGGTAACGCGTGGCAGCATGGGACGATCTCCGAGTGAACCGTACGTGCAACTGGGGAGGTACGGTTCGGAAATACACCCTCGAGCGCTGTGGTAGAGACAGGCAAGAATGTCCTTCCCGGACACCCCGCCGGTTAGTGATTGAGCTTGAGCCGGCAGGTCTCCTGACTGATGCGTCGTCGCCACGCTCCGGCCTTCCCGGACAAGGTCCAGTGGCATCGAGGAGCAGGCTCAGCACCTACAGTTGCGGGGGCAGTTCCGATTGACGCGGGGGTACCGCGCTTCGGATTCCCTATTAGTCCCGTTTGGGAACCGGCGCGGTATGGTAGTCGATCGCGAGGTTGAACGGGAGGCCGTGACGCCAACGGTGGCTCTTTGGCGGTGGGGCTCCTATGATGCGCAGCCAATGGATCGCTTTATCACAAGGAATACACCGTGAAATTATTTCTCGCGTTCGCCCTCGTCGCCACGCTCGCCGGTTGTGCCACCCAGGGTAAATCTGAAAAGCAGATTCTTGACGAAGCCGCCACTGCGTATGTCGCGTCGATGCCGGCCGGGTCGGACAAACTCCGTTTGCACACGATGAGCATCCCCAAAAGCGGGATGTTCGGCGATACCCTGGCGATTTCCATGGCGGGTGAGCAAAACGCTGCTCGCCTCAGGGGAGAGCTGCTTGATGCCAAACGCTTGGGCGATGTGTTCTTTTTGATTATCGGTGCCGGCACGCCGGTTGATGTTGCGGTGATCGGCAAAGCAGTCGAAGGGCAGGATTTGAAGGGGATGCAGATTTACTACTCGGGCACTGAGGCGCAGAAGGACACGGTGCGTGCGGCGGTTGAGAAAACGCAGGCGCAGTTTCATTACATCAATGCGCAATGAGGGTTCGCCCGTTGGCCTGATAACTCTGGGTACGGTGCTGGACCTGTGGCGAGGGAGCTTGCTCCCGCTGGCGGCCTGACAGATGGCCTGGATGTTGGATCAGACCGGGTACATATCCGTTGCTGCGGTAACGGCCGCTGTGGGTTCCGCCCTTACGGCCATCCCTTTCAAGGTCTTTTCGTTTTGGCAGCCTTGATTACCCGGTCGGTTGAAACATGTGCATGTACCGCAGTGCCTTGGACCCATGTTTTGGGCTTAGGCACCTTGGGGCCGCGGGGGCTTTTCGCCACTTGTTTTGGTTGGATGTTTCTAGCCAGCTCCAGTAAGCGCCGGGCCAGTTTTTCCAGAGCAATGACGGGAAGATGTTCCGAGGGCAGCGCAATCTGCATTCCCTCATAACCACTTCTAACCTGAATCGCCAAGTGATAGATCGAGGCCTCCCATCCTTCAGGCTGGGTACCCCGATGAGCTTGCTCGACGCTTCGTTTGAGGACGGCCAGGACGTTGTAGGCCAATACCGCAGTAGCGAACCCGAGTAAGGCGGCCTTTGGGCTGCCAAGGGTTTCGATTTCACTTTCCAGGATTGCTTCCAGTCGCTGGAACATACCTTCAATGCTCCAGCGGCGGCGATAGAGTTCGGCGATCTGCTGTGCACTGACGCTCTGGGGGAGATTGCTCCAGAACATCAAGCTGCTGTCACCCGAGTCCGTTGGGGAATGAAGGGTCAGTTCGACACGCCGGCATTGGTAACCGCCTCTGACCTGAATTATCTGCTCACGCACAGTGCCTGTTTCCACAGGCACTGGCTCTTGCCACTCACCCTCTTGAATCAAGCGTGGATGCTTGGCTTGCTGACGAATGACAAAGGAGGTTTGGACCTGCTCACAAGCCTCCATAACCGGGAGCGTGCAATAGAGTCGATCAGCCAGCCACACTTGGCCTGGCTCGGCATTGGCCAATAGAGGCAGCACACAAACGCGCTCGCTTGCATAGGCATCCTCACACGCCTGAAGGTCGATGACCTGATCCAGGTCGGGGTCGTAGGCCACCACCGAAAAACCGGGACGAGCAGCGCCGCGCTCCTGACGTAAAGCCCCCAAGCGTTTCTCAGTGGATGCCAAGTGATTACCGTCCACTACCCGAACTTGCCAACCCGGCAGCATCGCCGTGCAGCCCAGCTCTCTGATGGTTGGAGTCAGGCGCTGTGCACAGCCGGTAACCAGGGCACGCAACAGAGCAGGCTCGGTACGACTGATCTTGTCGTAAAGGGCCGCCAAGCTGACAGGAAGATCTTCCAGTTGCCGCGCGGCGGCGTGCAGGGATGGCTTCAAGCCCAATGAAACAAGGGACATCAGCTTGATGATGGTCGAGAACAGTAGCTCACGAGAATACTGCCGTTGCCGATGCTCCTCGAAAACCTGATCGACCCACTCAGGGGCAATAGCCTGTTCGAGCGCCAACTTGGCCATGACGCTCGCAGGTGCTTTTTTCTCGAAACGCGCTAGAACATCGGCCCACATCTTTCGGTACCCCTGAATGAAATTTCAGGGGATTTTACTAAAGACCTTGAAAGGGATGGCCCTTACGGCGGGTCACTTTTGGAAGAGCGCCAAAAGTAACCCAAAACGCTTCGCCCCAACACTCGGCACCTCGCTTAGGCTCGGTGTGCCCTCACTCCGGCTTGAATCCGTGGGCCGCCGCCACGCGCCATCCATGGCGCGGGGCGGCTAACCCGGCGTCCTGCCGGGTTACCCACGGATTCAAGCCTGCGTTCGGCCAGCGTGTTTGACGGGGCGCCTAAGATCAAAAGCAAGATCAAGATCAAGATCAAGAGCGGCTCGCTTCGCATCGTGGTTGGCGTTGGTTTGTTAACGCAGATCAATATGTGAAGCTTAGAGGCGAATGTCTTCTGGACCTTGTATCAGTGCTTCAATCCGTGTGCCGGTGGCGCGTTCTTCGTTGCTGAAACCGTCGTAGTCGGCCAGGTTGGCGAAGCGGATGCCGGTCAGGCGTTCGATCTGGATGACGCTGCGCTGGTAGGTCCGGAGTTGGCCGAACACCAGATCGAGTTGGCCCAGTTCGCGGCTCTGGTCGATCATGTAGGCGCTGGCGGAAGGCTTGCCGTCGTCGCTGAGGTAGGCGACCACTTTCCAGAACGCGTTGGGGATTTTCACGCCCCGGTAGACGCGGTCGTCATCGGCGAATACCGGGCCGGTAAACACCGTGGCGCGGGCTTTCCAGCGCTGGGTGTTGTCGAGGATGTAGTCTTCGAGTTCCAGCCAAGTCTTTTGGTTGAACCCGCTCATCTGCGGCGAGCAGTTGGTGAAATGGAAGGTGTCGAGGTTGGCGGTTTTAGCGTCTTCGCCCCAGTTGGGGTCTTGGCGGCGTACCAGGTGGCCGCGATCCAGACCATTGCTGGCGTAGAGCGCTTCGCCCACCTGCGCGTCGATGGGCAGGCGGCCGTCATAGGCCCAGGTGTCGTTGCTGCGCACGATATCCATATGCTGCCCGCCGTCGATGTTGACGCCTACATACAGCGCGAGCCGTCTTGAGCGGGACATCGTTATCGAGAAGTGCGTGTAGTCCAGGCGCTCCTTCTGTGCATCCCCCGCCAAGGCTTCTTCAACCGTGGGCCAGGGCACCACGAAATTGCCGAGGAAGTCCTCCGTGTAGCCGCGCCGGTCCTTCAAGTCTTTGGCCGGTGTGACGTGGGGTGTCGCCGCCCTGGCCTCCAAGAGGGTGGGGCTGGGCGCAATCAACGGGCGCAGGTCGGCGAGCCGTGGACGGTGGGAAAGATCGATTTTGGCTTTACGGGCAGGCATCGGTAAGTCCTCCTTGGATAAACACGACTGCAACATAGGTTAATGACAATTGATGACACGCGTTAACGTCTCGGGGCTATCCTGAATCGGTTACCTGGACGTTGTCACATACTCAATGGAGCCTGACCATGTGTGTTCGCAACCCCCGTCACCCGATTTTCTGCCTGATTCCGCCGTACATGCTCGACCAGATCGCACGTAATGGCGATAAGGCGCAACGGGATGTCGCATTGCGCACCCGCGCCAAGGACAGCACGTTCCGCTCGCTGCGCATGGTCGCGTTGCCCGCCAAGGGCCCGGCCCGCATGGCCTTGGTCATGGGCGCCGACAAACGGCGTTCGATCTACAGCGCCGAAGGCACCGATAGCCTGCCCGGCAAGCTGGTGCGTGGCGAAGGCCAGCCCGCCAGTGGTGATGCCGCGGTGGACGAGGCCTATGATGGCCTGGGCGCCACCTTCGATTTTTTCGATCAGGTGTTCGACCGTAACTCCATCGACGATGCCGGCATGGCCTTGGACGCTACCGTTCACTTTGGCCAGAACTACAACAATGCGTTCTGGAACTCGACCCAGATGGTGTTTGGTGATGGCGATGAGCAACTGTTCAACCGCTTCACGGTGGCGCTCGATGTGATTGGCCATGAGTTGGCCCATGGCGTGACCGAGGACGAGGCCAAACTGATGTATTTCAACCAATCCGGCGCGTTGAACGAGTCGCTGTCGGACGTGTTCGGTTCGTTGATCAAGCAATACGCGCTGAAGCAAACCGCAGAGGACGCCGATTGGCTGATCGGCAAAGGGCTGTTCACCAAAAAGATCAAAGGCACCGCCCTGCGCTCGATGAAAGCCCCCGGCACGGCGTTTGACGACAAACTGCTGGGCAAGGACCCTCAGCCGGGGCACATGGATGATTTTGTGCAGACCTACGAGGACAATGGCGGGGTGCATATCAATTCCGGCATTCCCAACCATGCGTTCTACCAGGTCGCGACAAAACTCGGCGGGTTTGCCTGGGAACGCGCTGGGCGCATCTGGTATGACGCGCTGCGCGATGCGCGGTTGCGGCCCAATTCGGGGTTCCTGCGTTTTGCGCGCATTACCTACGATGTTGCCGGTCGACTCTACGGCGCGAACAAGGATGAACAGAAGGCGGTCAAGGACGGTTGGAAGGCGGTCGGCATTTCTGTCTGACGTGAGGAACAACCATGCAAATTTCGATCAAGGAAAACGGCGGGGCCGGGTATTTTCCGGGCCTGGCCAAGCCGCGTACGGTGGAACTGGCCACACTGCCCGAGCAGGACCAGCAGGAGTTGCGGCAGCTTATCGAGGCCGCCGACTTCTTCCAGCTGCCGCAAAGCAACGCACCGACCCCCGGTAATCCGGGCCAGGTGCATTACACGCTGACCGTGACAGAAGGCCGGCGCGAGCACACCGTCTGCGTGCTCGCGCCGGTGAAGTCGCAGGCGCTGGACGGCCTGGTGCAGTGCGTGCGGCGGCATATCCGTGATTGAGGTTCAGGTCGGGGCGTGCACCTTGTCCGCGAGGGACGCGCCCAGGCAGTAGAGCAACCCGCCCGCGATCACAAACAGCGCCAACAGGTAGAACATGCAGTGGGCCGGCTGTGACACCAGCACCATCCCGCACAGTACCGGCCCCAGTGCCGCGCCGACGTTGCCGAGGTTTTGCGCGCCGTAGTACATGCCGCGCAGATGATCGGGCGCGATGATGTCGATGAACATGTATTCGGCGGGGAACACGATGATTTCGCCCAGCGTGAAGATCGCCATGGACACCACCCAGAACGTCAGCGAGGTGGACAAGCCAAACCCCGCCAACCCGACGATGAACATCCCCAGCCCTCCGGCGAGCCACAGGTGCAGGTGTTGATGGGTGATCCGCTTGCCAATCATGTATTGCAGGCTGATCACCATCAGCGCGTTGGTGGCCACCACGCTGCTGATAATCCGGTAGGCCGCCTCGGGCGTGGTGGTGACGACCAGGTATTGCGAGAGGTAAGCCGTGAACTGGCCAAACACCACGGCGCTGAGGATGCCGCCCAAGGTAAAGCACACCAGGCGGTAGTCCCTCAGCAGTAATTTGCCCACCGCCAGGAAGGGCACGGCGGGCTGGCTGGCGTGGGGTGGCGCCCAGTGGCTGTCGCCCCACACGCAATAAACCAAGAAGAACCCGGACCCAAGCCCCGCCGAGGCCACAAAGGGCAGGCTGATGGCCAGTGCGGCTAGCCCAGCACCGAGGAACGGGCCGACGGCATAGCCGATATTGGTCAGGGTGTATTTGATCGAAAACGCTTCGCTGCGCGCCTCGGCGGGAAGCAGCCGGCCAAACCCGGATTTGACCGCGATATCGATGACGGCATAGGCCAGGTTGATCGCGACCAGGCAGACGTAGAACACCCAAAGGTCCTGAGCGATAAACGCCCCCAGAAACCCGCTGGTGAACACCGCGCAACAGCCGAGGATCAAGCGGTGACTGGGCAGGCTGTCCACCAGAAAGCCGCCATACAGGCTTAACAAAGAGCCGATGATCAGCGAGCTGCCGATCACCAGGCCGATGTCGGCGACGCCCAACTGGAACTGGCTCGACAGGTAGATCACCAGATAGGGCAGGGTGATGGCCCTGGCGAGCGTCAACACCAGGGACGCGCCCAGTAGCAGGTTGACGGCCAGGGGGTAGTTTTTCAGCGTGGTCAGCATCCGAGCCTCAGTGCCAGGGTTTATCCGGTCATAGCTTACCGTTGAGCTGATTTCTGATTTAGGATGCTTTTTACCAAGTTGCCTGAACTGAATTCACCAATACAGGATGTGCATGTTTTCTTCCGAACGCTTGAAAGGTATCGATGTGTTTGTGTGTGTCTCGGACCACGGCAGCTTTACCGCCGCCGCCGAGAAAATGAACCTGACCGCCTCGGCCATCAGTAAAAGCATCGCGCGGCTGGAAAAACGCTTGGGTGTTCGGCTGTTCCAGCGCACCACGCGGCGCTTGTCCTTCACCGATGCGGGTGTGGCGTTTTACCGGACGTGCACGGGCGTACTGGCCGACTTGGAAGAAGCCGAGCTTTTACTGAACGTGGAAAATACCGAGGCCCGCGGTCGTGTGCGCATCGACCTGCCCAGCGCATTGGGGCGCGCGCAGGTACTGCCGGTGTTACTGCCTTTTTTGCAGGCGCATCCGCTGCTTTTGGCGCACTTCACGTTTGGCGACGGGTTCATCGAGCCGTTCGAGGAAGGCGTGGATATTGTGGTGCGTATCGGCGGCACGAATGCCTGGCCGGAAACCGTAGGGCAGCGTGTGCTCGCCCATGAATGGCATAGCTTGTATGCCTCGCCGGTCTACTTGTCGCGGCACGGCACCCCGCTGTCGGAAGACGACCTTGAGCACCATCAGTGCATCGCCTACGGCTGGGTGGACGGGCGCATCAGCCCATGGAATTTCGCGGATGAACAGGGCGCTCCCCGACGCAGGCAGATCACCCCGCAACTGGTGGTGGGCAATGGAGACGGGCTGTTGGTGGCCGCTTTGGCCGGTTGCGGCATCGTGCAATTGCCCTCGTGGATGGTCCAGCAACCGCTGCAGGAAGGAACGCTGGTCGAGGTGTTGCCGCACCTGGCCACCCAAGGGGCGGCAATCACGTTGGGCTGGGTCAAAAGCCGCCAGGCGTTGCCCAAGGTACGCGTGGTACTGGAGGCATTGGTGGCCGGGCTTGGGAAGCAATAGCTTCAGGTGATTTAACTGGGGGGAGGGGTGCCGTTGCTACAGGCGATGAGGCTTCGCTTACTTGCGATCCAGCCACACCGTCTGCGCGTTGCAAAATTCCCGCACGCCGAAGTGCGACAACTCACGCCCGAAGCCGCTCTTCTTGATCCCACCAAACGCTACCCGAGGGTCGGAGACGCTGAAGGCGTTGACGAAAACACCGCCGGTTTCCAGTTGGTTGGCGATGTCCCGTGCCTTCGCCGCGTCGGTGGTGAAGATGCTGGCGGTGAGGCCGAACTCGCTGTCATTCGCCAGGGCCACGGCGTGGTCGGCGTCGCGGGCGGTGATGATCGAGGCGACGGGACCGAACAGTTCCTGTTTGAACGAGGTCATCTGGTCGGTGACGTTGGCCAGTACGGTCGGCGCGTAGTAATTGCCGGCGCCGGGCACTTTGTGGCCGCCCAGCAGCAAGGTCGCCCCTTCTTCCAGCGTGGCCTGGACTTGGCCGTGCAGCTCGTCACGCAAATCGAAACGGGCCATCGGGCCGATGTAGGTGGCCGCTGATGTCGGGTCGCCCATGACCAAGGCACGGCTGGCGTCGAGGAATTTGGCGGTGAAGGCTTCTACCACACCCTCCTCGATGATCAGGCGCTTGGCGGCGGCGCAGACCTGGCCGCTGTTCTGGAAGCGGCCGATCAGTGCGGCTTGCACAGCGGCGTCGAGGTCGGCGTCGTTGAGCACGATGAAGGGGTCGGAGCCGCCCAGCTCCAGCACGCATTTTTTCAGCGCAGCACCGGCTTGTGAACCGATGGCGATCCCGGCACGCACGCTGCCGGTGAGGGTGACGGCGGCGATACGTGGGTCGGCGATGGCTGCGGACACGCCGTCGTTGGCCACGTTGATCACTTCGAACAGGCCTTCCGCAAAGCCCGCTTTTTGGAACGCCTGCTTGATCAGGTAGGCGCTGCCCATCACGTTCGGGGCGTGTTTGAGCACGTAGGTGTTGCCGGCGAGCATGGTCGGCACGGCGCCACGCAGCACTTGCCACACCGGGAAGTTCCACGGCATCACGGCGAGGATAGGGCCCAGCGGGCGGTACTCGATCTGGGCGCTGCCGTTGTCCACCAGGGTCGGTTCTGGAGCGAGCATGGCCGGGCCATGGGCGGCGTACCATTCGCTGAGCAGCGCGCATTTCTCGATTTCGGCACGGGCCTGGGCGATGGGTTTGCCCATCTCCAGGGTGATCATCTGCGCCATGTCTTCGGCTTGCTCGCGCAGGGCGCCGGCCAGGGCCAGCAGCCATTCGGCGCGCTGGCTCACCGGCTGGCGGCGCCAGGTGCGGAAGGCTTCGGTGGCGCGGTCGAGGGCGGCGTCCAGTTGCAACGCGCTTTCGTAGGGGTAGCTGCCGACTGTTTCGCCAGTGGCGGGGTTGATCGACAGGGCGTGAGTCTGATGAGAAATAGCGTTCATGGCACCGTCCGGCTGAATGAGTGGAATGGGGTAAGCCTACGGGGATGCATGTTTTCTGGAAACTGAATAATATTAAGCAATACTTTCACGATTGGAGAATGACTTGGATCTGGTGCAGCTGGAAATCTTCAAGGCCGTTGCCGAGCAAGGCAGCATCAGCGCCGCCGCGCAGTTGATTCATCGCGTGCCATCGAACCTGACCACGCGCATCAAGCAACTGGAGCAGGACCTGGGTGTGGAATTGTTTATCCGCGAGAAAAGTCGCCTGCGCCTGTCACCGGCCGGGTGGAATTTCCTCGGCTATACGCGGCGCATCCTCGACCTGGTGCAGGAAGCCCGCGCGACTGTGGCGGGGGAGGAGCCCCAGGGCGCGTTTGCCCTGGGTTCGCTGGAGAGCACCGCGGCCGTGCGTATCCCGGCGTTGCTGGCGGCGTATAACCAGAAGCACACCAAGGTTGAGTTGGACCTGAGCACCGGGCCCTCGGGCACGATGATCGAGGGCGTACTGTCGGGGCGGCTGACGGCGGCATTTGTCGACGGGCCGGTGCTGCATTCCACCTTGGAAGGCGTGGCAGTGTTTGAGGAGGAGATGGTGGTGATCGCGCCGCTGCATCACGCGCCCATCACCCGGGGCCAGGATGTGAATGGTGAGAACATCTACACCTTTCGCTCCAACTGTTCCTATCGGCACCACTTCGAGCGCTGGTTCTCACAGGACGGCGCGGTGCCAGGCAAGATTTTCGAGATTGAGTCCTATCACGGCATGCTCGCCTGCGTCAGCGCCGGCGCCGGATTGGCGCTGATGCCGCGCAGCATGCTGGAAAGCATGCCGGGGTTTACCACGGTGAGCCTGTGGCCGCTGACGGACAGTTTTCGCACGCTGCATACCTGGCTGATCTGGCGCCGGGGCACGGTATCGCAGAGTTTGAACAGCTTCGTGAAGTTGCTGGAGGAACGCAATCAAATGTGGGAGGGGGCTTGCTCCCGATAGCAGTGTGCCAGTCACTACATCTGTGTCTGAGCCACCGCTATCGGGAGCAAGCCCCCTCCCACATTTTGATAGGTATCAGCCGCCGAATTGCAGGGTGCCCATGGCCAATTTCGCCATGATCGCCGTCGCGCCCAATTGCACCAGCCACAGCGCCAGTCCACCGAGGAACACACCCAGTGCCACTTGCAGCACCAGGCTCTTCTGGCGCTTGGCTTGCGGCGCGCGTGGGGTGAAGTGGTCCAGCTCGTCGCGGTCGGCACGCAGGTCCAGGTCGTCGTTTCTCATAGGGATCTCACAGCAAAGGGGCAATCGACGGTCAGTTTAGGGGCTGAGTGCTGCGCCCAGTGAATTTTTTGCAAACGATGCAATTCCCGTGGCGAGCGCTGAACCTGTGGTGAGCGAGCTTGCTCGCGCTGGGGCGCGCAGCGGCCCCTTGTTCAGGCACCGCGTTCTCTCAGGAAGTTCCAGGTGGCAGGGGATGGGGCTGCTGCGCAGCCCCGCGCGAGCAAGCTCGCTCACCACAGGTTCGGCATTCGCCCATAAAAAAGGGAAGCCGTGAATGGCTTCCCTTTCATCACACCTGTTTCAGGCTTACAACACCTGAACAATCGCCTTGGTCACCGCACCAATGTTCGACTGGTTCAACGCCGCCACACAGATACGCCCGGTATCCAGTGCGTAGATGCCAAACTCGCTGCGCAAGCGGGTGACTTGCTCAACGGTCAGGCCGGAGTAGGAGAACATCCCACGTTGACGGCCGACGAAGCTGAAGTCGTGGCCCGGAGCAGCCTTGGCCAGTTCGGCGACCATCTGCTCGCGCATGCCACGGATGCGCAGGCGCATTTCAGCCAGCTCGGCTTCCCACTGGGCGCGCAGCTCAGGGTTGTTCAGTACCGCTGCCACGATGGCCGCGCCGTGGGTCGGCGGGTTGGAGTAGTTGGTGCGGATCACACGCTTGACCTGGGACAGGATGCGCGCGCTTTCTTCCTTGGATTCACTGACGATCGACAGTGCGCCAACGCGCTCGCCGTACAGGGAGAACGACTTGGAGAACGAGCTGGACACAAAGAAGGTCAGGCCCGATTCCGCGAACAGGCGCACCGCGGCGGCGTCTTCGTGGATGCCATCGCCAAAGCCCTGGTAGGCCATGTCGAGGAACGGCACCAGGTTCTTGG
Organism: Pseudomonas petroselini; assembly: GCF_045037875.1. NCBI lineage: Bacteria > Pseudomonadati > Pseudomonadota > Gammaproteobacteria > Pseudomonadales > Pseudomonadaceae > Pseudomonas > Pseudomonas petroselini. The sequence goes on along the minus strand of NZ_CP173614.1, from coordinate 5,510,707 downwards.
CCTTGACCACGTCCAGCACGTTCTGCCAGTCGGCCGGGCTCAGGTCGACGCCGGTCGGGTTGTGGCAGCAGGCGTGCAGCACCACGATGGACTGTGGCGGCAGGGCATTGAGGTCGTCGAGCAGGCCGGCACGGTTCACGTCGTGGGTGGCGGCGTCGTAGTAGCGGTAGTTCTGCACCGGGAAACCGGCTGTTTCGAACAGCGCGCGGTGGTTTTCCCAGCTCGGGTCGCTGATGGCAACGACGGCGTTGGGCAGCAGCTGCTTGAGGAAGTCGGCGCCGATTTTCAGCGCGCCGGTGCCGCCGACCGCTTGTACGGTGACGACTCGGTTGGCTTCGAGCAGGGGCGACTCAGCGCCGAACAGCAGGGTTTGCACGGCCTTGTCGTAGGCCGCGATGCCGTCGATCGGCAAGTAGCCACGGGCGGCGTGTTGCGCCACGCGAATGGCTTCCGCTTCGGCAACGGCACGCAAGAGTGGAATCTTCCCCTCCTCGTCGCAATAAACGCCCACGCCAAGGTTGACCTTGGTGGTTCGTGTGTCGGCGTTGAATGCTTCGTTGAGGCCCAGGATAGGATCGCGTGGTGCCATTTCGACAGCGGAGAACAGGCTCATTTTTGCGGCAGCTCTATGGGGGAATGGAGGGACGTGTCGCGCTCCAGCCGAATGCACTAGAGCGGTGCACAAACGGGGAGCTAGTATAGAGGCCCTCACTGCCGAGGGCGACCACCGAAACGGCTTTTCGGCCAAGTTTTTCGGTTTATTTGCTGACCGTTAGTCTTATTGCAACATTGATCGTAGACGGCAGTCAGGACGATTGCCTTGAAACCCGCCACATTCGCCACCACTTCTATGGCTATCATGGTTTTTTCCTACGATCCGCGCTGAATCTTCGCGGGTGGTGGTCTATTTCGTCCTCGACGGGTTTACAGTCTGGGGTGACTACACGAGGTACGTTATGTCGGATTTCCAACTCGTCACCCGCTTTGAACCCGCTGGCGATCAGCCGGAAGCCATTCGCCAGATGGTGGAAGGCATCGAGGCCGGCCTGGCCCACCAGACGCTGCTCGGGGTGACCGGTTCGGGCAAGACCTTCAGCATCGCCAACGTGATCGCGCAGATCAACCGCCCCACCCTGGTGCTGGCGCCGAACAAAACTTTGGCCGCGCAGCTCTACGGCGAGTTCAAGGCGTTCTTCCCGAACAACGCGGTGGAGTATTTCGTTTCCTATTACGACTACTACCAGCCCGAAGCCTACGTGCCGTCTTCCGATACCTTTATCGAGAAGGATGCGTCGATCAACGACCACATCGAGCAGATGCGGCTGTCGGCGACCAAGGCGCTGCTGGAGCGCAAGGACGCGATCATCGTCACCACGGTGTCGTGCATCTACGGCCTGGGCAGCCCGGAAACCTATTTGAAGATGGTGCTGCACGTTGATCGCGGCGACAAGCTCGACCAGCGCGAGCTGCTGCGTCGGCTGACCAGCTTGCAATACACCCGCAACGACATGGACTTTGCCCGCGCCACCTTCCGGGTGCGTGGTGACGTGATCGACATCTACCCGGCCGAATCCGACCTGGAAGCGATCCGCATCGAACTGTTTGACGATGAAGTCGAGAGCCTGTCGGCCTTCGACCCGTTGACCGGCGAAGTGATCCGCAAGCTGCCGCGCTTCACCTTCTATCCGAAAAGCCACTACGTGACCCCGCGTGAAACCCTTATGGGCGCCATCGAGGGCATCAAGGTCGAGTTGGCCGAGCGCCTGGAGTACCTGCGCTCCAACAACAAGCTGGTGGAAGCCCAGCGCCTGGAGCAGCGCACCCGCTTTGACCTGGAGATGATCCTGGAGCTGGGGTACTGCAACGGTATCGAAAACTACTCGCGCTACCTGTCGGGCCGTGAATCCGGCGCGCCGCCGCCGACCCTCTACGATTACCTGCCGCCCGACGCGCTGCTGGTGATCGACGAGTCCCACGTCAGCGTGCCGCAGGTCGGCGCGATGTATAAGGGCGACCGCTCGCGTAAAGAAACCCTGGTGGAATACGGTTTCCGCCTGCCGTCGGCGCTGGATAACCGGCCGATGCGCTTTGATGAGTGGGAAGCCATCAGCCCGCAAACCATTTTTGTGTCGGCCACGCCGGGCAACTACGAGGCCGAGCATGCGGGCCGCGTGATCGAGCAACTGGTGCGTCCGACCGGGCTGGTCGACCCGGAAATCGAAATCCGCCCGGCGTTGACCCAGGTGGATGACTTGCTCTCGGAAATCACCAAGCGCGTGGCCCTCGAAGAGCGGGTGCTGGTCACCACGCTGACCAAGCGCATGTCCGAAGACTTGACCGACTACCTGGCCGACCACGGCGTGCGCGTACGCTACCTGCACTCGGACATCGACACTGTGGAACGGGTGGAAATCATCCGCGACCTGCGCCTGGGCACCTTCGATGTACTGGTGGGGATCAACCTGCTGCGCGAAGGCCTGGACATGCCGGAAGTGTCGCTGGTGGCGATCCTTGATGCCGACAAAGAAGGCTTCCTGCGCTCCGAGCGCTCGTTGATCCAGACCATCGGCCGCGCCGCGCGGAACCTCAACGGGCGGGCGATTCTTTACGCGGACCGCATCACCGGGTCTATGGAGCGCGCGATTGGCGAGACCCAACGCCGTCGTGACAAGCAGATTGCCTTCAACTTGGAAAATGGCATCACCCCGAAAGGCGTATTCAAGGACGTCGCCGACATCATGGAAGGCGCCACCGTGCCGGGTTCGCGCAGCAAGAAGCGTAAGGGCATGGCCAAGGCTGCCGAGGAAAGCGCCAAGTACGAAAACGAACTGCGCTCGCCGAGTGAGATCACCAAGCGGATTCGACAGCTGGAAGAGAAGATGTACCAGTTGGCGCGGGATCTGGAGTTTGAGGCGGCGGCGCAGACGCGGGATGAGATTGGCAAGTTGCGTGAGCGCTTGCTTGCCGTCTGATTTACGGTGGTTTTACCGGCCTCATCGGGGGCAAGCCCCCTCCCACACTGGACCGCATTTCCATGTTGGACCTCGGTCAAATGTGGGAGGGGGCTTGCCCCCGATGGCCGCGCCTCGGTTTTCCAGAAATCACCCAGGCTGTTACCATCCGCCCCTTGTTTCAATTTTCAGTTTTATCGCCCATTCGAGACCAGCCATGACCACCGTCCGCACGCGCATTGCGCCATCGCCTACTGGGGATCCCCACGTCGGCACTGCTTACATCGCCTTGTTCAACTACTGCTTTGCCAAGCAGCACGGCGGTGAATTCATCCTGCGGATCGAAGACACCGATCAACTGCGCTCCACCCGTGAGTCGGAACAGCAGATTTTCGATGCCTTGCGCTGGCTGGGCATTACCTGGGCGGAAGGCCCGGACGTTGGCGGCCCGCACGGCCCGTATCGCCAAAGCGAGCGCAGCGACATCTACAAGCAGTACACCCAGCAACTGGTCGACATGGGCCACGCGTTCCCGTGCTTCTGCACCGCCGAAGAACTGGACCAGATGCGCGCCGAGCAACAGGCCCGTGGCGAAACCCCGCGCTACGACGGCCGCGCGCTGCTGCTGTCGAAGGAAGAAGTGGCCCAGCGCCTGGCGGCTGGCGAACCTCACGTGATCCGCATGAAAGTGCCGAGCGAAGGCGTGTGCGTGGTGCCGGACATGCTGCGCGGTGACGTTGAGATCCCGTGGGACCGCATGGACATGCAGGTGCTGATGAAGACCGACGGCCTGCCGACGTACTTCCTGGCCAACGTGGTCGACGACCACTTGATGGGCATCACCCACGTACTGCGCGGCGAAGAATGGTTGCCATCGGCACCGAAACTGATCCTGCTCTACGAATACTTCGGCTGGGAACAACCGCAGCTGTGCTACATGCCGCTGCTGCGTAACCCGGACAAGAGCAAGCTGTCCAAGCGCAAGAACCCGACCTCGGTGACCTTCTACGAGCGCATGGGCTTCATGCCTGAGGCGATGCTCAACTACCTGGGGCGCATGGGCTGGTCGATGCCGGACGAGCGCGAGAAGTTCTCGCTGCAGGAAATGGTCGACAACTTCGACCTGTCCCGCGTGTCGCTGGGTGGGCCGATCTTCGACATCGAGAAACTGTCGTGGCTCAACGGCCAGTGGCTGCGTGACTTGCCGGTCGAAGAGTTCGCCAGCCGCGTGCAGCAGTGGGCGTTGAACCCTGAGTACATGATGAAAATCGCGCCGCTGGTGCAGGGCAGGGTGGAGACGTTCAGCCAGGTCGCGCCTTTGGCCAGTTTCTTCTTTGCCGGTGGCGTTAATCCGGATCCCAAGCTGTTCGAGTCCAAGAAGCTCTCGGGCGACCAGGTTCGCCAGTTGATGCAGTTGATCCTGTGGAAGCTGGAAAGCCTGCGCCAGTGGGAGAAGGATGCGATCACCGCGACGATCCAGGCGGTGGTGGAATCCCTGGAATTGAAGCTGCGCGACGCCATGCCGCTGATGTTCGCCGCGATCACCGGGCAGGCCAGTTCGGTGTCGGTGCTGGATGCAATGGAAATCCTCGGCCCGGACCTGACACGTTTCCGTCTGCGCCAAGCCCTTGATTTGCTTGGTGGTGTATCGAAGAAAGAAAACAAAGAGTGGGAAAAACTGCTGGGCGCTATCGCCTGAGCAAGCGGTTGAAACGACGAAACCCCGGTTTTCCGGGGTTTCGCCGGTAAGTGATTGTTATCCCGGCAAAAAATTTTGGAAATTGTTGAAAATAAATTTGACACACTTCCAAACCGCCATTAAGATTCGCCCCGTCCTCACCGATGAGGGGCTATAGCTCAGCTGGGAGAGCGCTTGCATGGCATGCAAGAGGTCAACGGTTCGATCCCGTTTAGCTCCACCAATTTGTAGGTTCAAGGTCTGGCCACACCGTCCTTGAATTGATCAGTTCTCAGCGCTGATCAGCTGTACAGAAGGTTTTGTCCCCTTCGTCTAGTGGCCTAGGACACCGCCCTTTCACGGCGGTAACAGGGGTTCGAGTCCCCTAGGGGACGCCAGTTTCAACAAGCAGCTCGAAAGGTCTGCTGCGTCGCGAGACGAAAAATCCGGGGCTATAGCTCAGCTGGGAGAGCGCTTGCATGGCATGCAAGAGGTCAACGGTTCGATCCCGTTTAGCTCCACCAATTTACAGGTTCAAGGTTCCGGCCACACCGTCCTTGAATAGATCAGTCTCAGCCTGATCAATGTATAGAAGGTTTGTGTCCCCTTCGTCTAGTGGCCTAGGACACCGCCCTTTCACGGCGGTAACAGGGGTTCGAGTCCCCTAGGGGACGCCACGATTACCCGCTCTGCGGGATTTTTAAGGGTCATTCAATTATTGAATGACCCTTTTGTTTGTCTGGCGTTTGGCCAATTCTTTCTTCCCTTCTTGCTTTCTCTTCTGACCGACGGTCATGCCTGTCGCTTGCCAAATATTATTATGGTAATAATATTCAACCCATGAACGTCGGAGGCAATGATGAGCGATAAAAAAGCGCAAACCCGCGAACGTATTTTGCAGGCCGCCAGCGCCGCGTTGATCCAGCGTGGCCCGGCCGAACCGAGTGTGGGTGAAGTCATGGGCGCGGCGGGGCTGACCGTCGGTGGTTTCTACGCGCATTTTGAAAGCAAGGACGCGCTGATGCTGGAGGCCTTCACCCAGTTGCTGGCCAAGCGTCGCGCATCGATTGACGACATGGATTCACAGCTCACCGGCGAGGAGCGCAGAGGCCTGGTGGCGGCATTTTACCTGTCGCGCAAGCACCGTGACTCAACCGCCCAGGCCTGCCCGATCCCCGCGACCGTCGGCGAGATGAGCCGCCTGCCGGATGAGTTCCGCCAGGCGCTGAACGAACACTGCGAGCTGATGGCGGCGCAACTCGCCGCGGGCCCTGAAGACACCGACAAAGCCCTGGCTGACATGGCGCTGATGATCGGTGGCCTGGCCTTGGCCCGCGCCTTGGGGCCGGGGGAACTGTCTGACCGTGTGCTGCGCGCCGCCAAGTCGGCCGTGCGCTAGAAGAGGGCTGCATGATGGGCACGTTGACCTGGATTCGTCGCTTCAACGGCACGCTGGGGCGCCTGGCACCCCAAACGGTGGCCAATCGGATGCGTCGCGCCTTCATGACGCCACGCGACCTGCCACCGCGCGACTGGGAACTGCCGCTGCTGGCGCAATCGGAGCGCATCACCTTGCGTTTCGGGTTGTCCGCCCTGCGCTGGGGCCAAGGCCCCGCGGTGTTGTTGATGCACGGTTGGGAAGGCCGGCCCACCCAGTTTGCCAGCCTGATCACTGCGCTGGTCGACAATGGTTACTCGGTGATTGCCCTGGACGGCCCTGCCCATGGCCGTTCGCCAGGGCGTGAAGCCCATGTGCTGCTGTTTGCCCGCGCCATGCTAGAAGCCGCCGCCGAGTTGCCGCCGCTGCACGCCGTGATCGGCCATTCCATGGGGGGCGCCAGTGCGATGCTCGCGGTGCAGTTGGGGTTGCGCACCGAGGCGTTGGTGAGTATTGCCTCGCCGTCGCGCTTTTTGGACGTGCTGCGCGGGTTTACCCAGATGGTCGGTTTGCCGGCGCGGGCGCGTTCGGCGTTTATCCAGGAAGTCGAGTTGACGTTCGGGATGCCGCTCAAACACTTGGACGTGGCCCATTACCAAATGAATATTCCCGGCCTGATCGTGCATGCCGAAGACGATACCTTCGTCCCGGTCAAGGCGTCTCAGGCCATCCACGAAGCCTGGTTCGACAGCCGCTTGCTGCGCCTGGAGCAGGGCGGTCATCAGAAAGTGCTGGCTGATCCGCGTGTGATCGACGCTGTGCTGGCGCTGTTGGCCGGCCGTCGTTTACAGGCGCTGCAAAGCGCCTGATACACTCTCCCCGCCGACATTAATCGACTGGGAGCAAGGCATGGGTTGGGATTTGGCAACGCCGTTTATCATCGATCTGCAGGTTGCGCCTGAAGACATCGACGGCCTGGGTCACGCCAATAACGCGGTGTACGTGTCCTGGCTGGAGCGCTGCGCCTGGCGCCACTCCCAGCGCCTGGGGCTGGACCTCACCGAATATCGCCGCCTGGACCGTGCCATGGCCGTGGTGCGGCACGAGATCGACTACCTGGCTGCAGGTTATGAAGGCGACGAATTGCAACTGGCCACTTGGATCGTCGACTGGGACCAGCGCCTGAAGATGACCCGGCGTTTTCAGCTGGTCCGGCCGCGTGACGGCGTAACGCTGTTGCGCGCGCACACCACCTTTGTCTGCATCGAACTGTCCAGCGGCAAGCCTAAGCGCATGCCCGCCGAGTTTCTCGACGGTTACGGCCCCGCCCTGACAGGGGGTTAACGGTTGCTGTGGGAAACCCAGTAAACTGCGCCACGATTTTTGTTGAGTGTTTTCCATGCAAATTGCTTTGGCGCCCATGGAGGGGTTGGTCGACAACATCCTGCGGGACGTGCTGACCCGCGTCGGCGGTATCGATTGGTGCGTGACCGAGTTTATCCGCGTCAATGACCGCCTGCTCACCCCTGCGTATTTCCACAAGCTCGCCCCGGAACTGCTGCACGGTGCCCACACCGCTGCCGGCGTGCCGCTGCGTGTGCAATTGCTCGGCTCTGACCCGGTGTGCCTGGCGGAAAACGCCGCCCTGGCGTGTGAGCTGGGTTCGCAAGTCATCGACCTCAACTTCGGCTGCCCGGCCAAGACCGTCAACAAATCCCGGGGCGGCGCGGTGCTGCTCAAGGAGCCGGAGCTGCTTAATCAAATCGTTGAGCACGTGCGCCGCGCGGTACCGGCTCACATACCGGTCACTGCCAAGATGCGCCTGGGTTTCGACAGCCCGGACGGCGCCCTGGTCTGCGCCACCGCCCTGGCCGAAGGCGGCGCGGCACATATTGTCGTGCATGCGCGCACCAAGACCGATGGCTACAAGCCGCCGGCCCACTGGGAATGGATCCCGCGGGTCCAGGACGTGGTCAAGGTGCCGGTGTTCGCCAACGGTGATATCTGGAGTGTCGAAGATTGGCGCCGTTGCCGGGAAATCAGCGGCGTCGAAGACATCATGCTGGGTCGTGGCCTTGTAGCGCGCCCGGACCTGGCGCGGCAGATCGCAGCGGCGCGGGCGGGCGAGGAAGTGGTCGAGATGACCTGGGCAGAGATGCAGCCCATGCTTCAGGATTTCTGGACCCAGTCGGTGGCGCAACTGACCGAGCGTCAAGCACCGGGCCGCTTGAAGCAATGGCTGGCGATGCTCACGCGCAACTACCCTGAGGCTGTGGAGTTATTTACCCTGATGCGCAGAGAGACAGACCTGGAGCAGGTCGGACGTTTGCTGGGTATGCCCGGTGAACGAGAGCAGTCAGCGGTGTTGAAAGATTAAGTTTACATATATAAGTGTTTCATCCTTTGCTGTAACGGGCGCCGAAAGGCGCCTTTTTTTTGCCTGAAAATTTACGTGGGGCGTAACGGCATGATGTCTGGGGCGATTTTCAATATTCATAGTCATTGGGCAGTTGTTGGGGTGTTGCGGGATATATGAAAGTAACCATGAGTGGCTGGCTCGACTGCCACTAAGTTTTAATGCGTGATTTTGTCGCTCGGCTGCCCAAGTCATTGCGTGCGCGTCAATTAACATACGTTGGATGAGCTAATTAAGTTGAATGTTTTCTTTAAGTTGCTTTTTTGCCGGGGTGTTACCCGATGTGTGTGCTAAAGAGGCGAATGATCCACGCTCAGCCTTGATTTCTCGCTGGATGTCCATAGGTAAAAGTTTCCATCGGTCATTTGGTTTCGTTATATGAGTTGCGATTTTTCGGAACTCATCTCCGTTACGCCCCACGAATCTTGCGAGTTTGTAGTGCTCACTGTTGTTTCATACTCTAAATCACTCAGTGTGCCTTCTCTGCCAGTGCGGGGGATGGCACAGCTTAAGGAATAAAAAAATATGTCTAATGTATCGACCAAACAGTTCGTGCCGATGAACACGGATTACGCACAACTTAATCAATCATCAGTGCCCATGAATAAGCCGCTTGAACTGACCTCGTCCACGGACAGCGCGAATAAGTTTCTGAAAGACAGTCATCCTGCGCCAAAAGAAAACAATGTGAGCGTGAATAAGGAGTCCCTGGAAAAGTTGTTTGCCATGTTTGAGTTCGCGGTGAAGGCGATGCGTAGCATGCTCGCCGGCATGGGGGTGCTGCCCAAGTTGCCCGGTGAACTGGATGCCCAGCCCCAACTGAAACCTGGCGCCGATTCCAAGGTTGTTGCGGACACGGGCGTATCCGACAAAGGGACTCCCGAAACGGATGCCAAGACCAAAACCAAGCCGGGCCCTGACGCCAAAGTGACTACGAATACGAATACGAGCGTGCCATCCAAGCTTGTTACTGAAGGGGATACCAAGGCCAAAACCAAGCCGGAGCAGGATTCCAAAGTGACTACGCAGACGAGCGTGCCACCCAAGCTTGTTACTGAAGGGGATACCAAGGCCAAAACGAAGCCGGAGCAGGATTCCAAAGCGACTACGCAGACGAGCGTGCCACCCAAGCTTGTTACTGAAGGGGATACCAAGGCCAACACGAAGCCGGAGCAGGATTCCAAAGCGACTACGCAGACGAGCGTGCCACCCAAGCTTGTCACTGAAGGGGATACCAAGGCCAGCACGAAGCCGGAGCAGGATTCCAAAGCGGCGATCACTACGAGCGTGCCACTCACGCTCTTGCCTAGTAGCAAACCGCAATTAACGCCTCTCACCCATGTTGAACAGAATAATAAACAGTCTTCGGAGATCAACCTGACCGTGCAGGTCCAGGGCTGTCACTGCCCGCATACCGGTGAAAAAGTTGCGCCACAGCCGCTGGTGACGACGCATGTCGATAAGCAACCGGCGCCACAGCCGCCGGTGTCGACGAATGTCGATAAGCAACCATCGCCACAACCGCCGGTGTCGACGAATGTCGATAAGCAACCATCGCCACAACCGCCGGTGTCGACGAATGTCGATAAGCAACCGACGCCACAACCGCCGGTGACGACGAATGTCGATAAGCAACCGACGCCACAACCGCCGGTGACGACGAATGTCGATAAGCAACCGACGCCACAACCGCCGGTGTCGACGAATGTCGATAAGCAACCGGCGCCACAGCCGCCGGTGACGACGAATGTCGATAAGCAACCGGCGCCACAGTCTCCGGTTACCCCGCCCACCGTGGACCCGAAGCCCAACACTCCGCCCACTCCGGACATTACCTGCCCCGCACCGGATGACGTGGACGGTTTCAACAAGGCTTCGCACAACCGTTTCGACCACCATCGAGCTGCAAGGCCCAGCCTCCGTCCGCGCTTCTGAGCCTGCTGTCTTGAGGCGTTGAACATCAATGTCCGCTCCCTGGCCCATGCGGTCAGGGAGCACTCAGAGAGATTTGAAGCATGTCATCGATAAGCCATAACCCTGCTGCACGACTTTCCATCGAGCCCTTCCGAGTCCCTGACCCTGGTACTCGCGGCGCACCGGCTTCCGTTAACCGGGCCAGCGCAAATGAGGCGACACCGGCGCCCCGTACAAACGTGACGCCCCAAGGCTTTGGTAACAACGCAGACCCTACGGCCTTGATGGGGATGCTGGTAGATCTGTTCGCACAGTTCTTCAACCAGTTGCAGAGGCTTTTGCGTAAAAATGTACCCCTACCTGATTCGACCCACAATGACGTACCTCTACCACAACCCCGTGTGCTACCGGCTCCTGATACAACACCCACCGATAAGCGACGCGAGCCGATCCCCGAACTTTCCACTAAGCGTAAAGGTGAAAAACCCGACAATATCTGGAATGGCTTTCGGCAAGGAAAGGATGGTAATTGCGTAACCGTTTCCGCCATCAAGGCGGCGATGGCGAAGTTTGGTCAAAGCCCAAAGGCTATCTACACGTCTGTTGAGCCGGTCGCAGAGGGTTTTAAAGTCGTTATGCGCGATGGGTTTGAGTTGAAACTGACGAAGTCAGAGTTGAATAGCGCTATTCGTGGTTCCAAATTTGTGCAACTTAATGATCCTGGAATGCTAAAGGATGCGCACTTCCTGTTTGCGTGTTCTGCCAAGCGAGCGCAAATGGAGAACAACGACGGCTGGGCGAATAGAAGTTTTAATGCGGCCATCGCCACGCTCAATAATGGTGAGGATGAATACGGGCCGGGGGAAGGTTTCAAACGCCTGGGGTTAAAAGATCATATGAAGCGCGTGTCGGTGCGTGAGTTCGCTGACCAAGCGTTGATCGGGATGGTCAACAGGCGCCGGCACTCGGTTGCGGTGGTGAACGGGAGTGAGGAGCTCTACGGACGTAAAGGCGGCCGACCCACAGAGGGGCAAGCCATTGCGTTGATCTGATAACGCCGTTCGACGGCCCGAATTATCGGTCACGGATTCGCCCGACTATTTCATTTAAGAGTGAATGATATGAGTACGTTCGCAACGGGTTCTTCTGCTCGCTCAATGTCAATGGCGCCGCTGTTGTCGAGTCACTTGGAAAAACAAGTTACGCCCCTCACTGCATTTGATGCGCCGGAGCGTCGCTTTGGCGAGCATTTCAACGCGAGTTCACACAGTGCAGTCATCAAGCTGATGATGCTCACCTTTGGCGCGCGTCCAACCGATATGTTCAATGATGTACGCAGCACCGGTGATGGTTATGACGTGACCATGAAAGATGGTATCCAACTGCATCTTTCCCGGCAGGAGTTGCAGCAGGCGGCCGCCGCGTCGCGTTTTGCCGGCAATGATAGCGATATCTTGAGCAGTGCCTATTTCGCGCTGGCTGTATTCATCAAACGCAAACAACTCGGCAGTGGCAACGCCGCTGGCCTGGCAGGTTTTGAGGCGGTATTGACCGAGTCTTTGCAGGGGGAGACGACGTTTAACATGCTCAAAGGCATGGGGTTGTCCGGTCATCTCCAATATGTACCCACCGCGACGGTTGTCGGCGAAGGGGGTAACGGTGTGGCAGATAGCTATGATGCGGGTTCGTCCCTGATTCACGCTGGCAAGGCGCACCGCTTCGGCAGGGAGAGCTCACCTGATCGTAGTTATCTGTACACGTTGGTGAACGATAGCGCGCCGAAGCCCCGCATCATCCCGTCCCCTGTCACGCCGGTCGTCGTGCCTGAAGCCGACCCGCCCACGAAGAATGTCCGCCCCCAGGTCGCCGAGGTGTTGCAGGGTTTCACCACGTCCTCGCGAAACTTTGGTGAAGTATTCGACCTGAGTAGCCATGCCGCCGTCATCAAACTGATGATGCTCAGGTTCGGTCGGTCGCCCTCCGACATGTTTGAAAAAGTCGAGGGTACGCAGAGCGGGTACAGCGTCACCATGAAGGATGGGTTTGAACTGACGTTATCCCGGCAAGAGCTGCAGCGTGCCAGCGAAGCTTCACGGTTTACCGGCCCGGACGTGCACATGATCACGGACGCCCATTTCATGCTGGCCGCGTTTGCCAAGCGCAGGCAAATTGAACGCAATGTTCAGTTTGATTCGGCGTTATCGGGCACTTTGCGTGGAGAAACGCCTTACAACGTCTTGAGGGGCATGGGCCTGATCGGTTTTTTGCGGGTTGCACCACCCGGCAAGTTGCTTGAACCACACAGCGTCGGCGTCACCAATACGTTCAACTTTTCAGGCGCGTTGGTCGTCGAGGGCATCAAGCATGGTCAGGGTGGGAAAGCGGCTGTCGTGAAGGACTACGGCTATCAACTTGCTGCGGATTTACCCGGCGAACCCCACAAGGGTAGGCCTGCGCAGTTCTCGGCGGCGCCTGTAGGCGTTCCGCCTGCCGATATCTGGGCCGGGTTCTATCAAGGCGTGGAGGGCAACTGTGTCACGGTGTCGGCGATCAAGGCGGCGATGATGAAGTACGGGCAAAACCCGCTGGGCATCTACAAGCGAGTGACTGAAACATCGGAAGGTTTCACCATCACCATGCGCGACGCCTGCACGGTGACGCTCACCTATGCCGAGCTGGAAATGGCACGAGCAGCCGCCAACTTCAAGGGGGAGGATAAGGGCCTGGTTGACGACGCTGTGTTCCTTTATGCGGTGAGCGCCAAGCGCGCCCAACGGGAGAATCATGAGTTCAAGGCCGGGGGCAGCTTTGACGCTGCGCTGCAAACGCTGAACGACGGTGAGATGCCCGGCGATGCATTGCGCCGCCTTGGCTTGTACGCCTTTACTCGGCCAAGCAGTGTGCAGGAACTCGCGTCAGGCGTGCCAGGCACCCTGGCGAACTTCTGGCACTCCGTGGTGGTGGTCGAGGGCGCCCTGGATGAATATGGCGCCAAGCGCGACTTGCAAGGCTCGGAATGGATGCAAAAGGGCGGCGTTGCACTCAAACTGATTTAGGCCCGGCCGTCGCCTGCGATCAAGCGCTCCCTGAATCCGAGCATAGGCAGTGGCCGGCTGTGCAAATACCCTTGGTACAGATGGCAACCCAGGCCTTGCAGAAATGCCAATTGCTCCTGGGTTTCCACACCTTCGGCAATCACCTCCAGGTTCAAGCTGCGGGCCATGGCCACGATGGCACGGATGATTTCGGCGTCGTTAGGGTCATGGGTGGCGTCACGCACGAAGGATTGGTCGATCTTCAGCGCGTCCACCGGCAAGCGTTTGAGGTAGGTGAGCGACGAGTAGCCGGTGCCGAAGTCATCCATCGCGAAGCTCACGCCGAGCTTTTTCAGGCGGCGCATTTTGCTGATGGTGTCGTCCAGGTTCTGGATCACGATGCCCTCGGTAATTTCCAGCTTTAATAGGCTGAACGGCAGTTGGTGTTGCTTGAGACTGCGCTCCACCCGCTCGACAAAATCGTTCTGGCGAAACTGCCGTGGGCTGATATTCACGCACAGGCTGAAATTCAGCGGGTCCACCAAGCCCTCCGCGATCAGCTGTTGAAAGGCCGCGCAGGCTTCATCAAGGATCCAGGTGCCGACTTCAAGGATCAGGCCGCTGTCCTCCAGCACCTTGATGAATTCGGCGGGCGACTGCGCGCCCAGTTGCGGATGCTGCCAGCGCACCAGGGCTTCTGCGCCGACGATCTTGTTGCCGCGCGCGTCCACTTGCGGCTGGTAGTGCACGCTGAACTCGCCGCGCGATAGGGCCAGGCGCAGGTCGGTCTCCATGCGCAGGCGTTCGCTGGCGGTTTTTTGCATGCTGTTGTGGAACATCTGCGTGGTGTTGCGCCCTGAGTCCTTGGCGCGGTACAGGGCGATGTCGGCGCGCTTGAGCAAGTCGGCGGGGGTGGAGCCATGATCGGGAATCAGCGCCACCCCAATACTCGGCGTGACCTGCAGGCGGTGGCCATCGAGGAACATGGGTTCCGAGAGCAATTCGCGCAGGGTGTCGGCCAGTTCCTGTACCTGGGCGCTGACTTCCATGCGCGAACCGTCCAGGCCGCTGAGCAGCACCACAAATTCATCGCCCCCCAGGCGCGCCACGGTGTCTTCCATGCGCACGCTGGCTTCCAGGCGTGCGGTGACGATCTTCAGCACGGTGTCCCCCACCGGATGGCCGAGGGAATCGTTGATGTGCTTGAAGTGGTCGAGGTCGAGGAACAGCAGCGCGCCGCGCAGGTTATGGCGCTTGAGCAGGGCGATCTGCTGGCTGAGGCGGTCCATCAACAGGGCGCGGTTGGGCAAGTTGGTCAGCGGGTCGTGGTAGGCCAGGTGGCGGATCTGCGCCTGGGCGTTTTTCAGCAGGCTCACGTCGCGGGCGGTCAGCAGCAGGCACGGGGTTTCATTCAGGGTGATGGGCTCCACCGACACTTCCACTGCCAGCAAGTCGCCGCGTTTGTTGTGCCAGAGCATTTCCAGATGGTGGATGCGACCTTTGATCTGCAACTCGGCCAATAGCGCTGAGCGCTGGTTTTCATCGGCCCAGATACCGATCTGGTAGAGGGTCAGGCCGATGGCCTCCTCGGCACGGTAGCCGGTCAGGCGACAGAAACCATCGTTGACCTCCACATAACGCCCGGTATCGCGCTCGGTGATGGAAATGGCGTCGGGACTGGAATGGAAGGCCTTGGCGAACTTCTCTTCGCTGGCCTTGAGGGCCGCTTCCGAGCGTTGTTGCTGGGTGATATCGCGCAGCGTGGTGACAATGCACGGCTGGTCGCCGACCTTGATCAGACGACTGGAAATCACGCAGGTCAGACTTTGGCCGTTTTTGTGATGCACCATGATCGCCACATTGTTCAGCGTCTGCTCGCGGATCACCCGTTCGATACGCTCCAGGCGCTTGCTCGACTCGTCCCACAGGCCAATCTGCTCGGCGCTTTTGTCGATCACCTCGGCCGCTGTCCAGCCGAAGGTCTGGGTAAAGGCGGGGTTGATCTCGATAAACGCGCCGCCGTCCAGGCAGGTGACGCAGATCGGGTCAGGGCTGGCCTGGAACAGGCTGGCGAATTTTTCTTCGGAGGCGGTCAAGCGTTGTTCACGTTCCACTTGGTCGGTGATGTCCAGCAAGGTCCCGGCCATGCGCAGTGGCGCGCCTTGGGCGTCGCGGTAGAGGCGGGCGCGACTTTCCAGGTAACGTGAACTGCCGTCTTCCATGGGCACCCGGTAGGTCAGTTGATAATTGCCGGCCGGGCCCTCGCGCAGAGTTCGGTAAGCGTTGCGCATGTTTTCGCGCTCTTCACCGGGCATGCCCTCGAAAAAAGCATCGAAGGATTCGTGGAACGGTTCCGGCGGCAGGCCGTGTAATTGAGCGGCGCGCGCCGAGCCGTAGAGCATGCCGGTAGGGATGTGCCAGTCCCAGGTGCCCAGTTGCGCCGAGTCCAGGGCCAGGTCAAGGCGCTCCTGGCTGTCCTTGAGCGCCTGTTCGGCGTTTTTGCGCTCGGTGGTGTCGAGGAAAGTGCTGAGCAAATAGGCCTCGCCTTCCAGTTCGACCTTTTGCGCGCTGAGGGTGCCATCGTGGATCTGGCCATTACTGGCGCAAAACTGCACCTCCATGGTGATGGGCTCGCCCTTGCGCTGTGTGGCCTTGACCAACTGCGCGCGTTGCTCGGGGTGGCGCCATAGACCCAGGTCCAGGGTGGTGCGCCCGATAGCGTCGGCCACCGGCCAGCCGAAGAGCATTTCGAAATACTGGTTGGCTTCGCTGATCAGACCGTCGGCCTGGCGGGTCAGCAGGACCATGTTGGGGCACAGGTGGAACAGCGTGGCGAAGCGTTTTTCGGAGTGGCTGAGGGCATGCTCGCGTTCGCGCTGGCGCGTAGTCTCGCGGATCACCCCGATCATGCGGCGCCGCCCGGCCTTGTCCGGCGCCAGGCTGCCGTTGATTTCCAGCCAGTGATGGGTGCCATCCGGCCATTGAATATGGTGGTGCATGGCCTGTTCGAACGGCTCCCCAGCCAGCACCGCGTGAAAAGCCCGTATCACCCGGCCGCGATCCTGCGGGGCCAGCAGGTCCAGGTAATCCAGGTCCTTGGGCAGCGGCTGGCGGGGGTCGAAGCCGAACAGCGCCTGGGTGCCCCGTGACCAACTGATGCGCCCGGTGTCGATTTCCCAGCACCACGCACCCAGCCGGGCAGCATTAAGGGCTGCCAGCAGTTGCGGGGCGCTGTCCCAGCTTTGTTCCGCCTCTTGAGGGTCAAGGGCGTAAATGCGGGGCAGGGGTGGCACGGAATCGACGGGGTTGCGCATTATCAAAGGGCCTTGGCTCGATGGGCGTATAGCGCGGTTTATTCAGGCCCTGAGGCCGCACGGTTTCATGCCGGTATCCCTGGCAGATCGACCTGTGCATCCAATAGGCTCATGAAAGCCCGCGCAGCGTTCGACAGCGTCCTTTCGGTGTGCACGATATAGCCTAGCTGGCGACTGAGTTGTATGCCCGGCAAAGCGATACTTGCTACCTGATCATCGAGCATGGTGCGCGGCAATACGCTCCAGGCCAGGCCGATGGACACCATCATCTTGATAGTTTCCAGGTAGTTAGTGCTCATCGCGATGTTCGGCGTGAGGCCCTGGGCCTCGAACAGCCGGCTGACAATATGGTGGGTAAAGGTGTTGCCACCGGGGAAAACCGCCGGGTGGCCGGCAATATCGGCCAGGCTGACACGGCCATTGCTGATCAGGCTGTGCTCCGGCGCCACCACGAAATCCAGTGGGTCGTCCCACACGGGTGTGGCACGCACGAGGTGGTGGGGCTCGGGCGCCAGGGTGATCACCGCCAATTCGGCGCGGCCATGGAGGATTTCTTCGTAGGCGACTTCTGAATCGAGGAACTGAATATCCAGCGCCACATTCGGGTATTCCCGGGTAAAGGTCCGCAGCACCGGCGGCAAGCGGTGCAGGCCAATGTGGTGACTGGTGGCCAGCGTGAGGCGCCCGCTGACTTCACCGGTGAGGTTGGTCAGGGCGCGACGTGTGTCGTCCAGCACATTTAGGATCTGATAGGCGCGTGGCAGCAGGGCCCGTCCGGCTTCGGTCAAGCCGACTTCACGGCCCAGGCGGTCGAACAAACGCACCTTTAATTGTTGCTCCAGGCCGGCAATGCGTTTGCTGATGGCCGGCTGGGTCAGGTGCAGGCGTTCACCGGCGCCGGAGAAACTGCCGGTCTCGGCGATGGCAATAAAGGCATTGAGGTTGGCCAAGTCCATGGTGGTATTCCAGTTGGTAATCCAAAGCATAAAAAATATGAATTTGAGTTATTTAATGTAGCGCCATACCATCAGCCTCACAAGCCAAAGGGTTATTGAAAAGCCCGGCATAGAGAAACACCGCTGATGAGGACCGACTGATGGCCGGCAAAACGCTTTACGACAAGCTTTGGGATTCCCATGAAGTGAAACGGCGCGACGATGGTTCGTCGCTGATCTATATCGACCGTCACATCATCCATGAAGTGACCTCGCCCCAAGCGTTCGAAGGCCTGCGGCTGGCCGGGCGCAAGCCTTGGCGCGTCGATTCCATCATCGCCACCCCGGACCACAACGTACCCACGACCCCTGAGCGCAAGGGCGGTATCGAAGCCATTGCCGACCAAGTGTCGCGTTTGCAGGTGCAGACCCTCGACGACTACTGCGACGAATATGGCATCACCGAATTCAAGATGAATGACGTGCGTCAAGGCATCGTGCACGTGATCGGCCCGGAGCAGGGCGCCACCTTGCCGGGCATGACCGTGGTCTGCGGCGATTCCCACACCTCCACCCACGGTGCGTTCGGCGCCTTGGCCCACGGCATCGGCACTTCCGAGGTGGAACATGTGTTCGCCACCCAGTGCCTGGTCGCCAAAAAGATGAAGAATATGTTGGTGAAGGTCGAAGGCACGTTGCCGTTCGGCGTGACCGCCAAGGACATCGTGCTCGCGGTGATCGGCAAGATCGGTACCGCCGGCGGTAACGGCCATGCCATCGAGTTTGCCGGCAGTGCGATTCGCGACTTGTCGATCGAAGGCCGCATGACCATCTGCAACATGTCCATCGAAGCCGGTGCCCGTGTGGGCATGGTGGCGGCGGATGAAAAGACCGTCGACTACGTCAAGGGGCGTCCATTCGCACCTGCAGGCGCGGATTGGGATGCAGCGGTCGAAGCCTGGAAAGACTTGGTGTCCGACGCCGATGCGGTGTTCGACACGGTGGTCGAGCTGGACGCGGCCCAGATCAAGCCGCAAGTCAGCTGGGGCACTTCGCCGGAAATGGTTCTGGCGGTTGACCAGAACGTGCCGGATCCGGCTAAAGAGGCTGACCTGGTCAAGCGGGGTTCCATCGAGCGCGCGCTGAAGTACATGGGGTTGAAAGCCAACCAGGCGATTACTGACATTCAGTTGGATCGCGTATTCATCGGTTCCTGCACCAACTCGCGGATCGAAGACCTGCGCGCCGCGGCGGTGATCGCCAAGGGCCGCAAAGTCGCCTCGACCATCAAGCAGGCGATCGTGGTGCCGGGTTCAGGCCTGGTGAAAGCCCAGGCAGAAGCTGAAGGCCTCGATAAGATCTTCCTTGAAGCCGGTTTTGAATGGCGTGAGCCGGGCTGCTCGATGTGCCTGGCGATGAACCCCGACCGCCTGGAGTCGGGCGAGCATTGCGCGTCCACCTCCAACCGTAACTTCGAAGGGCGTCAGGGCGCCGGCGGGCGTACCCACCTGGTCAGCCCGGCCATGGCTGCTGCCGCTGCCGTCAACGGTCGTTTCATCGACGTTCGCGAATTGATCTGAGGAATACCCGATGCGTGCTTTTACTCAACACACTGGCCTTGTCGCCCCTTTGGACCGTGCCAACGTCGACACCGACCAGATCATCCCCAAGCAGTTCTTGAAGTCGATCAAGCGCACCGGTTTCGGCCCGAACCTGTTCGACGAGTGGCGCTACCTGGACGTGGGCTACGCCTATCAGGACAACTCCAAGCGCCCGTTGAACAAGGACTTCGTGCTCAACGCCGAGCGTTACCAGGGCGCCAGCGTGCTGCTGGCGCGGGAAAACTTCGGCTGCGGCTCCAGCCGTGAGCACGCGCCGTGGGCGCTGGAAGAATATGGTTTTCGCAGCATCATCGCGCCGAGCTACGCGGACATCTTCTTCAACAACAGCTTCAAGAACGGCCTGTTGCCGATCATCTTGAGCGATGCCGAAGTCGACGAGCTGTTCAAGCAGGTGGAAGCCGAAGAGGGCTACCAGTTGACCGTCGACCTGGCCGCGCAAACCGTGACGCGTCCGGACGGCAAGGTGTATCACTTTGAAGTGGATGCGTTCCGTAAGCACTGCCTGATCAACGGCCTGGACGATATCGGCCTGACCTTGCAGGACGGCGATGCGATTGCCGCGTTTGAAGCCAAGCACCGGGCGAGCCAGCCTTGGTTGTTTCGTGATTGAGGTAAGCAGGACCGCCGCTATCGGGGGCAAGTCGAATCGTCGCACCGCCCCTCCCACATTTGGAATGCGTTCCCCTGTGGGAGGGGGCTTGCCCCCGATGAGGCCAGTGTTAACAACACCAATCTCAGGGGAAACACCATGACCGCCACCGCCCACACCCAAGTCGTGCAAAAACAATTCGGAGAGCAAGCCTCGGCCTACCTGAGCAGTGCCGTACACGCCCAAGGCACCGAATTCGCGCTGCTGCAGGCCGAACTGGCCGGGCAGGGCGCTGCGCGACTGCTGGACCTGGGTTGCGGTGCCGGTCATGTGAGTTTCAATATGGCGCCGCTGGTTAAAGAGGTCGTGGCCTATGACCTCTCCCAGCAGATGCTCGACGTCGTCGCCACCGCTGCGGTAGACCGCGGCTTTGAGAACATCCGCACCGTACAGGGCGCCGCCGAACGCCTGCCGTTCGCCGACGGTGAGTTCGACTTCGTGTTCAGCCGTTATTCGGCCCACCACTGGAGCGACCTCCGCCTGGCCCTGCGCGAAGTGCGCCGCGTGCTCAAGCCGGGCGGCGTGGTGGCGTTCGTCGACGTCTTGTCACCGGGCAGCCCGCTGTTGGACACTTACCTGCAAACCGCCGAAGTGCTGCGCGACACCAGCCACGTGCGCGATTACTCCGCCGCCGAGTGGATGCAGCAGCTCAGCGAAACCGGTCTGCACGTGCGCAACAGTAGCCGCCAGCGTTTGCGCCTGGAATACACCTCCTGGGTCGAGCGCATGCGCACGCCAGAGGTGTTGCGTGCCGCGATCCTTGAGCTGCAACAGGCGATGGGCCAGGAAGTGCGCGATTACTACGAAATTCAAGCCGACGGCACCTTCAGCACCGACGTGCTGGTGGTCTTTGCCGAACGCTGATTGATTTTTCCCGACCTGCCCACGGGCGGGTCGCTTGATGAAATGAGGAACGCATGAGCAAGCAGATTCTGATTCTCCCTGGCGACGGCATTGGTCCGGAAATCATGGCCGAAGCGGTCAAGGTCCTGGAGCTCGCCAACAGCAAGTACAGCCTGGGCTTCGAGCTGAGCCACGACGTGATCGGCGGCGCTGCCATCGACAAGCACGGCGTACCGCTGGCCGACGAGACCCTGGACCGTGCCCGCGCGGCCGACGCCGTGCTGCTCGGCGCCGTGGGCGGCCCGAAATGGGACAAGATCGAACGTGACATCCGCCCTGAGCGCGGCCTGCTGAAAATCCGCGCGCAACTGGGCCTGTTCGGCAACCTGCGCCCGGCCATCCTCTATCCGCAACTGGCGGACGCCTCGAGCCTCAAGCCGGAAGTGGTCGCGGGCCTGGATATCCTGATCGTGCGCGAGCTGACCGGTGGTATCTACTTTGGCTCGCCACGCGGTGTGCGTGAATTGGAAAATGGTGAGCGCCAGGCCTACGACACCCTGCCGTACAGCGAGAGCGAAATCCGCCGTATCGCCCGTGTCGGTTTCGACATGGCCCGCGTGCGTGGCAAGAAGGTCTGCTCGGTGGACAAGGCCAACGTGCTGGCCTCCAGCCAACTGTGGCGCGAAATCGTCGAAGAAGTGGCCAAGGATTACCCGGACGTCGAACTGAGCCACATGTACGTCGACAACGCCGCCATGCAACTGGTGCGTGCACCCAAACAGTTCGACGTGATCGTCACCGACAACCTGTTCGGCGACATCTTGTCCGACCAGGCGTCGATGCTCACCGGTTCCATCGGCATGCTGCCGTCGGCGTCCCTGGATACCCACAACAAGGGCATGTACGAGCCTTGCCACGGTTCGGCGCCGGACATCGCAGGCCAGGGCATTGCCAACCCGTTGGCGACCATTTTGTCGGTCTCCATGATGCTGCGTTACAGCTTCAACCTGAGCGACGCGGCGGATGCCATCGAGAAGGCCGTGAGCCTGGTGCTCGATCAGGGCCTGCGCACCGGCGACATCTGGTCGCAGGGTTGCACCAAGGTCGGTACGCAAGAAATGGGCGACGCAGTAGTCGCCGCGCTGCGGAATCTGTAATCTCTCGGGCCCGCTTGCAGTTGTTGCTGCAAGGCGGCCCACTTTTTAACAAGGTGTAGTTGCGATGAAACGTGTAGGTCTGATCGGTTGGCGCGGTATGGTCGGTTCCGTGCTCATGCAGCGGATGCTGGAAGAGCAGGATTTCGATCTTATTGAGCCGGTGTTTTTCACCACTTCGAACGTGGGTGGCCAAGGGCCGTCCGTGGGCAAGGATATTGCTCCGCTCAAGGACGCCTACAACATTGAAGAGCTGAAAACCCTCGACGTGATTCTGACCTGTCAGGGTGGCGACTACACCAGCGAAGTCTTCCCCAAGCTGCGCGAAGCCGGCTGGCAGGGTTACTGGATCGACGCCGCCTCCAGCCTGCGCATGCAGGACGATGCGGTGATCATCCTTGACCCGGTGAACCGCAAGGTCATCGACCAGCAACTGGACGCCGGCACCAAGAACTACGTCGGCGGCAACTGCACCGTCAGCCTGATGCTGATGGGCCTGGGTGGCCTGTTCGAAGCTGGCCTGGTCGAGTGGATGAGCGCCATGACTTATCAGGCGGCCTCCGGGGCCGGCGCGCAGAACATGCGCGAACTGATCAAGCAAATGGGCGCGACCCACGCTGCCGTCGCCGATCAACTGGCCGACCCGGCCAGCGCGATCCTCGACATCGACCGCCGTGTGGCTGAAGCCATGCGCAGCGAGGCGTACCCGACCGAGAACTTCGGCGTGCCATTGGCCGGCAGCCTGATCCCCTGGATCGACAAAGAGCTGCCGAACGGCCAGAGCCGCGAAGAGTGGAAGGCCCAGGCCGAGACCAACAAGATCCTCGGCCGCTTCAAGAGCCCGATCCCGGTGGACGGCATCTGCGTGCGTATCGGCGCGATGCGCTGCCACAGCCAGGCGCTGACCATCAAGCTGAACAAAGACGTGCCGATCGCCGATATCGAGGCGTTGATCAGCCAGCACAACCCCTGGGTCAAGCTGGTGCCGAACAACCGCGACATCAGCATGCAGGAGCTGAGCCCGACCAAGGTCACAGGCACCCTGAACGTGCCGGTAGGCCGTCTGCGCAAGCTGAACATGGGCAGCCAGTTCCTGGGCGCGTTCACCGTAGGCGACCAGCTGCTGTGGGGCGCGGCCGAACCGCTGCGCCGCATGCTGCGGATTCTGCTGGAGCGTTGATCGCTTGAGGCCGTAACAGAAACCCGCGTTCTGGTGACAGGCGCGGGTTTTTTGTTGTTTGGTCGGGCCTCATCGGGGGCAAGCCCCCTCCCACCCTTGATTGGCGAACGCGCCCAAATGTGGGAGGGGGCTTGCCCCCGATATGGCCATCAGCCACGCCACAAATCCCAGCTTAATTGCCTCGCCCCCCACCACCCGGTAAAGTGCCGCTCCCCCCGCAATGCCCGAGGCAGTCCCCATGAACCCGACCTTTGATATCGCCGTGATCGGCGCCACCGGCACCGTAGGTGAAACCCTGGTGCAGATCCTCGAAGAGCTGGACTTCCCGGTCGGCACCCTGCATCTGCTGGCGGGCAGCAACTCCGCCGGTGCATCGGTGCCGTTTCGCGGCAAGAACGTGCGGGTGAGGGAGGTTGACGAGTTCGACTTCAGTAAAGTCCAGCTGGCGTTCTTTGCGGCGGGGCCGGCGGTCACCTCGAGTTTTGCGCCGCGCGCCACGGCGGCGGGCTGCTCCTTGATTGATCTGTCTGGCGCATTGCCGGCCGAGCAGGCGCCGCAAGTGGTGCCGGAAGCCAATGCCCATGTGCTGGACGGCCTGAGTAAGCCGTTCCAGCTCGGCAGCCCAAGCCCGTCGGCGACCAACTTGGCAGTCGTCCTCGCCCCCTTGCGTGGCGTGCTGGATATCCAGCGCGTGAGCGTCACCGCCAGCCTGGCGATGTCGTCCCAGGGCCGTGAGGCCGTCAGCGAGCTGGCCCGGCAAACCGCCGAGCTGCTGAATATGCGCCCGCTGGAGCCGAAATTCTTTGATCGCCAGGTCGCCTTCAATGTGTTGGCACAAGTCGGCACGCCGGACGCCCAAGGTCATACCGCCTTGGAAAAGCGCCTGGTACACGAACTGCGCGCAGTGCTGGAATTACCTTTGCTAAAGATTTCCGCAACTTGCGTTCAAGCCCCGGTGTTTTTTGGCGATAGCCTGACTGTGTCTCTGCAACTGGGTGCACCAGTGGACCTCGCTGCCGTGAACCGCCTACTCGACGCAGCCCCAGGTATAGAGCTGGTGGACGAGGGCGACTACCCTACGGCGGTGGGTGACGCCGTGGGCCAGGATGTGATCTATGTAGGGCGGGTTCGTGCGGGCGTGGATGACCCGGCGGAACTAAATCTGTGGCTGACGTCAGATAACGTACGCAAAGCCGCCGCGCTGAATGCCGTACAGCTGGCGCAGTTGTTGATAAAAGGCCTTGCGTAAAAGATACTTGGCGGCAATTTGTAGATTGATTCTAGCCAGGCGCTATGCTTGGCCCCAGGTAGGAAAAGTTGCGCGTCGGTGACCTATCGGCTCGCCATGCCTTATGGCAGCGGTTACCAACCTTCTCGCAGGCCGGGGAGTGTTCAAAAAGGATGAGGCTATGGTTCAAGTTCGCAAACTGGTGTTAGCAATAGCGGCCGCCTCGGCGCTGTCCTCCGGTATGGCGCAGGCGCTGCAGCTGGGGGAGATGACCCTCAAGTCGAAGTTGAACCAGCCGTTGGCGGTGGAAATCGAATTGCTCGATGTCGGTGGCCTCACGGCTTCCGAGATAACGCCGAGCCTGGCCTCGTCCCAGGCGTTTGTGGATGCCGGTGTTGATCGCCAGGCATTTCTCAATGACTTGACGTTCACTCCGGTGGTCAATCCCAACGGCCGCAGCGTGGTGCGTGTCACCTCCAGCAAGCCGTTGCCGGACGCCTACGTACGTTTCCTGCTGCAGGTGCAATGGCCTAATGGCCGTTTGATGCGCGACTACAGCGTTTTGCTCGACCCGGCCAAGTTCGATCAGCCCGCACCGACGACCGCCGCGCCGGCACCGCGCCTGGCAGCGCCGTCCAGCACAGCGCCGGCCGTGAGCAAACCCGCACAGCACACCACCACGCCGCGCGACACCTTGTGGGAAATTGCCGCGAAGAACCGTAACGGCGGCTCGGTTCAGCAGACCATGCTGGCGATCCAGGCGCTGAACCCGGACGCGTTTATCGACGGCAATATCAACCGCCTTAAAACCGGTCACGTCCTGCGCCTGCCGGATACCGTACAAAGCACCGCACTGCCGCAACCCGAGGCGATTGCCGAAGTGAGCGCGCAGAACGCCGCCTGGCGCCAGGGGCGACGTGCCGCAACCAATCCTGCGGCGGGCAAGCAGCAGCTGGACGCTACCAAGCGCACCCAGGCTGGCAATGCGCCTGCGAGCACCAACGCCAAGGACAACTTGAGCCTGGTGTCGGCCGAGGCGGCCAAGAAGGGCACCAAGGGCAAGGCGGGCGATAGCGCGGCGCTGAGCGACAAACTGGCGATGACCCAGGAGCAACTGGACACCACCCGTCGCGACAACGAAGAGCTGAAAAGCCGCGCTGCCGACCTGCAAAGCCAGTTGGACAAGCTGCAAAAGCTGATTCAACTGAAAAACGATCAACTCGCGCGTCTACAGGCTGAAAAGGGTGTCCCGGCCGCTTCGGCCACGGCGGCGATGCCCGCGCAGTTGGCCGGCGAGCCGGCGGCTGCCCCGTCTGCCCCTGCCGCGCCGGATGCCGCCACCGCGACCCCTGCGCCCGCCGCGCCCGCGCCTGAGCCCGTCAAGGCGGATGCAGCGCCTGACAGCACCGAAGGTAAATTCAATGACGTGCTGACCAACCCGATCGTACTCGGCGTGGTCGGCGGTGCGGCAGGCCTGCTGGTGCTGTTGCTCCTGCTGTTGTGGGCGCGTCATCGCAACGCACGCCTCGAAGAGGAAAAGCACCTGCGCATGGCGCGGGCCCTGGCTGAAGAGCCGGTGTTCACCTCGAACATTGACCACGACCTGCCGCCGGACAGCTTCGAAGGCCTGGAAGTGCCGCCGCCAAACGTCAAGCTGGCCGCTGCGCCAGCACCGGCCCCGGTGGCCGAGCCGGCTGTCGTTGTGCCGACCGTTGCTTCCGTGCTGGCGCCGCTGGCCGTTGCTGTCGCCCCGGTAAACGCCAACGATGCGTTGGCCCAAGCTCAATCCCATATCGATCGTGGCCACCTGAACCAGGCCGCCGATGTGTTGCAGCAGGCGATCAAGCATGAGCCCAAGCGCAGCGATCTGCGTTTGAAGCTGATGGAAGTCTACGGTTTGCAAAACGACAAGGACGGCTTCGTGAGCCAGGAGCGTCAACTGGTGGCCAATGGTGAAAACCATGCCCAGGTCGAGCAGCTCAAGAGTCGCTTCCCGGCCATGGCCGTGTTGGCGGCGGGTGTCAGCGCGGCGGTGGCCGCCGCTGCCCTGGATGCTCAATATGTTAAGGATTTGCTCGAAGACAAGCCGGCGCCTGCGCAACCGGAGGCTTTCGACACCGATTTCGATCTGAGCCTGGACGACCTGGAAGAAGCCTCCCCAGCGGAGGTCAAGGACGATCAGCAGACCTTCGAGTCGCTTCTGAAGCAGCAGACCGAAGCTAACGCCAGCCCTGATGACTTGTCGGACTTCGACCTGGACCTGCAACTGGATGCGCCGGCTTCGGCGCAATCCGATGACGACTTCCTCTCAGGCCTGGAAGACCAGATGAAGGACGTGCCGGCCGTCGAGCCGCCGACCTTGACGCCTGCGGCACTGGACGACTTCGACCTGCCGGAAGATTTCGACCTGTCCCTGGCCGATGAGCCGGAAGCGGGCGCCAAGCCTGATGCGTTCGCGTCGGAGCTGGATGATGTCAACGCCGAGCTGGACCGTCTGTCCCAGAGCTTGGAGCACCCGTCCATCGAACCATCGTTCACCGCGGAAGACGCGGCAATGGGCGATGACGAGCCGGAGTTCGACTTCCTTTCCGGCACAGACGAAGTGGCAACCAAGCTCGACCTGGCCCAGGCCTATATCGACATGGGTGATGCGGACGGCGCACGGGACATCCTCTCCGAAGTGCTGACCGAGGGTGACGAGGCGCAGCGTGGCGAGGCCAAGGAAATGCTCGGCCGTATTTAACGGGCGATGCAAATCCAGTGTGGGGCTTGCCATGGTGATCGGGCTCGCTGTGGTAATCAGGCTTCCTGTGGTAATCGGGCTTCCTGTGGTGAGCGGGCTTGCCCCGCGCTGGGCTGCGAAGCAGCCCCACTAGATCTGGAGGAATAACCCCACCCACCACCGCAAGCCCCCCTCCCTCATTGGCTCAAGCCAATCCATTACAAAAGCGCCCGCCACTGTGTAGTCGCCTTTATAATGGCCGCCTTCGCGCAACTCATCAGGCTCTCAGTTCTTGGCAAATATAGATAATCCGGCCGCCGAAATGGCGGCCGCAGGCTTTTACCGCATCGCGCTGGGCGTGGAATACAAGGGCTCGCGTTATCGCGGCTGGCAGCGTCAGGCATCCGGCGTGTTGACAGTGCAGGAAACCCTGGAGAAGGCCCTGTCCAAAGTTGCCGACTCGCCAGTGTCGCTGATGTGCGCCGGGCGTACCGATGCTGGCGTGCATGCCTGCGGCCAGGTGGTGCACTTCGACACCCAGGCTGAGCGCTCAATGAAAGCCTGGGTGATGGGGGCTAATATCAATTTGCCCCATGATGTCAGCGTCAGCTGGGCCAAGGTCATGCCTGCGCATTTTCATGCGCGCTTCAAGGCCATTGCCCGGCGTTATCGCTATGTGATCTACAACGACCAGATCCGCCCGGCGCACCTCAACGAAGAAATCACCTGGAACCACCGCCCACTGGACGCCGAGCGCATGGCCGAAGCCGCGCAGCACCTGGTGGGCGTGCATGATTTCAGTGCCTTCCGTGCCGGCCAGTGCCAGGCGAAGTCGCCGATCAAGGAAGTCCACCACCTGCGCGTGACCCGCCACGGCAAGATGATCGTGCTGGATATCCGCGCCGGGGCCTTCTTGCATCACATGGTGCGCAACATTGCCGGGGTGCTGATGACCATCGGCACCGGCGAGCGCCCGGTGGAGTGGGCCAAGGAAGTGCTGGAAAGCCGGGTTCGCCGTACCGGCGGGGTCACGGCGCATCCGTTCGGCCTGTACCTGGTGGATGTGGAGTACCGCGACGAGTTCGAATTGCCGGAGCGTTTCATCGGGCCACACTTCCTCACAGGTTTCAGCGAACTTGGCGGCTGACGCCCGGAAAAGCTTTTGTTACCATCCGGGACTTTCTCGGCCCAACCCCTGAGGTTTCCACGACATGTCAGCCGTTCGCAGCAAGATTTGCGGGATTACCCGCATAGAAGACGCGCTGGCGGCAGTCGAGGCGGGGGCGGACGCCATTGGTTTGGTGTTTTACGCCAAGAGCCCGCGGTCGGTGAATGTGTTGCAGGCGCGGGCGATCATCGCCGCATTGCCGCCGTTCGTGACCACTGTGGGTTTGTTCGTCAACGCTAGCCGCTGCGAACTCAACGAAACCCTGGATGCCGTGCCCCTGGATATGCTGCAGTTCCACGGTGACGAAACACCCGACGAATGTGAAAGCTATCAGCGCCCGTATATCAAGGCACTGCGCGTCAAGTCCGGGGACGATATCGCGGCAGCGTGTACCGCCTACGGTGGCGCTCGCGGGATCCTGCTGGACACCTACGTCGAAGGCGTGCCCGGCGGTACCGGCGAGGCGTTCGATTGGTCGCTGATTCCCCCGGGGTTGAGCAAGCCGATCATCCTGGCCGGTGGGCTCAACCCCACGAATGTCGGGGCGGCGATCGAGCAGGTACAACCGTATGCCGTGGATGTCAGCGGTGGAGTAGAGCAGGGCAAGGGCATCAAGGATCACAGCAAGATTCGCGCGTTCATAGAGGCCGTGCGCAACAGCAGCGGTGCGATGTGACGGCTGGCAGTCTGCCGCCGTCCATAACTACCACTGTGTAAAACAGCCCGGCGCCGCCTGTGGGTGGCCCGGAAATGAAGTGGCAACCCTGCGCTGGCAGGTTGTCTGGAAGGCTGAGGATACATGCGGGAACAGGCCGGTCGAACGTCTGACCCCGTCCAGCATGTGTCATCGCCACATATGAATTTAGCTCAAGGGCATACGCGGGGCTGTGTTCAAGTCACCGGTACTGGAGAAAGAAAGCATGAGCAACTGGTTAGTAGACAAACTGATCCCTTCGATCATGCGTTCCGAGGTGAAGAAAAGCTCGGTTCCTGAAGGTCTGTGGCACAAGTGCCCATCCTGCGACGCGGTGCTGTACCGCCCGGAGCTGGAAAAGACCCTGGACGTTTGCCCCAAGTGCAACCACCACATGCGTATCGGCGCCCGCGCCCGCATCGACATTTTCCTCGATGCCGAAGGCCGTAGCGAGCTGGGCGCGGACCTGGAGCCGGTTGACCGTCTCAAGTTCCGCGACGGCAAGAAGTACAAGGACCGCCTGACCGCTGCGCAGAAGCAGACCGGTGAGAAAGACGCGCTGATTTCCGTCAGCGGCAAGCTGCTGGGCATGCCTGTCGTGGTGTCGGCGTTTGAGTTCTCGTTCATGGGCGGTTCCATGGGTGCCATCGTCGGTGAGCGCTTTGTGCGCGCCGCCAACTACGCCCTGGAAAACCGTTGCCCGATGATCTGCTTCGCCGCCTCCGGTGGCGCGCGTATGCAGGAAGCCCTGATCTCGCTGATGCAAATGGCCAAGACCTCCGCGGTACTGGCGCGTCTGCGTGAAGAAGGCATCCCGTTTATCTCCGTGCTGACCGACCCGGTCTACGGCGGCGTTTCCGCCAGCCTGGCGATGCTGGGTGACGTGATCGTCGGCGAGCCGAAGGCGCTGATCGGCTTTGCCGGCCCGCGTGTGATCGAGCAGACCGTACGTGAAAAACTGCCGGAAGGTTTCCAGCGCAGCGAGTTCCTGCTGGAGCACGGCGCGATCGACCTGATCATCCCGCGCGGTGAACTGCGTCCACGCCTGGGCAACCTGCTGGCACAGATGATGGGCCTGCCGACGCCCGTCTACGTCGCGCCTAAAGTTGAGCCGATCGTTGTGCCGCCGGTGCCTGCGAACCTATGACCCAGCGTACCCTGGGCGAGTGGCTCGCCTACCTTGAGCAGTTGCATCCGTCCGCCATCGACATGGGCCTGGAGCGCTCGCAACAGGTAGCGGCCCGCCTCGGGTTAGGCCGCCCGGCACCGCGCGTGATCACGGTGACCGGTACCAACGGCAAAGGCTCTACCTGTGCCTTTGTCGCGGCGCTGCTGCAGGCCCAAGGGCTGAAAGTCGGCGTCTACAATTCCCCGCACCTGCTGCGTTACAACGAGCGAGTGCAGCTCAATGGCGTCGAAGCCACGGATGAGCAACTCTGCGAAGCCTTCGCCGCACTCGATGCGGGCCGGGGCGAGATTTCCCTGACTTACTTCGAGATGGGCACCCTGGCGGCGTTCTGGCTGTTTGAGCGTGCGCAACTGGATGTGGTGGTGCTGGAGGTCGGCCTGGGTGGGCGTCTGGACACGGTCAACGTGGTGGATGCCGATCTGGCGTTGGTCACCAGCATTGGTGTGGACCACGCCGACTACTTGGGCAATACCCGTGAATCCGTGGCCTATGAAAAAGCCGGGATCTTCCGCCAGGGCAAGCCTGCGCTGTGCGGTGACGTGGAGCCGCCGCATACCCTGCTGGATAAGGTGCGTGAGCTGGATTGCCCGTTTTTCCTGCGCGGCCGCGAATTCAACCTCGAGATCGGTGAGCAGCACTGGCAATGGTGTGGGCGCGATGCCCGTGGCCAGGCTGTAGCGTTGCACGATCTGCCGTTGCTGAACCTGCCGATGGAAAACGCCGCACTCGCGCTGCAGGCCTATCTGTTGCTGGACCTGCCGTGGAACGCCGAGCAGATTGCCGCTACCTTGTTGGCCACGCGCGTGGTCGGGCGGTTGGATCGCCGTGAGTTCGAATGGCAAGGCAAGCGCCTGAACCTGCTGCTGGATGTGGGGCATAACCCCCATGCGGCCGAGTACCTGGCGCAGCGGCTGTCCCGCACGCCGCCGGTCGGTCGTCGCCTTGCGGTCTTTGGTCTGCTGGCTGATAAGGATCTGGAAGGTGTGGTTGCGCCCTTGCTGGGCAATGTCCAGGCCTGGGCCGTGGCGCCGCTGGATACCCCTCGCAGCCGTCCGGCCGCTGAACTGGAAGTGGCCTTGCAGAACCTTGGTGCAGCGGTGGCGTCGTATGCAAGCGTGACCGATGCCCTTGAAGCACAGTGCGCCATTGCCACGCCCGATGATGAGATTCTGTTGTTCGGGTCATTTTATTGTGTTGCCGAGGCGCTTGAGTGGTTGGCCCGGCGCTCCACGGAGGAAGCTGCACATGGCATTACTGGATAGCGCATACAAGCAGCGAATGGTCGGAGCCTTGGTTCTGGTGGCGCTGGCGGTGATTTTCCTGCCGATGCTGTTTTCTCGCCAGGACGAAGAGCGTCAGGTGGTGGTTGAGGCTCCGGCCGCGCCACAAGCCCCGGCGGTGCCGCAGGTTCAGGTTGAGCCGGTGGTGGTGCCTGAGCCTCAGGCGTTGCCGGAAGAAGAACCCGTGCCGACCGATGATGAAGTGGCCGCGCAGCAGGCGCCGTCGATGCCGGTGCAACCCAGCGTGCCAGTGGTCAAGCCGGCGCCCGCCGCGCCGGTTGCCGCCGCCAAGCCCGCTGCGCCCGCGCCTGCACCTAAGCCGGTAGCGCCGCAACC
Organism: Pseudomonas petroselini; assembly: GCF_045037875.1. Classification (NCBI taxonomy): domain Bacteria; kingdom Pseudomonadati; phylum Pseudomonadota; class Gammaproteobacteria; order Pseudomonadales; family Pseudomonadaceae; genus Pseudomonas; species Pseudomonas petroselini. The sequence goes on along the minus strand of NZ_CP173614.1, from coordinate 5,479,021 downwards.
TGCCGCACCGGGCAAGCCGGATGTGGGGCAGAGCCGTATCGATCCGAATGGTTTGCCGATCAGTTGGTCGATTCAGGTGGCCAGCCTGGGCAATCGCGAAGGCGCCGACGCGTTGCAGAAGAAGCTGCGTAGCCAGGGCTATAACGCCTATATCCGCAGCGCCGATGGCAAGAACCGCGTGTTTATCGGGCCGCTGATCGAGCGTGCCGAAGCGGATCGCCTGCGGGACTTGCTGGATCGCCAGCAGAACCTGAAGGGTTTTGTGACCCGTTTCCAGCCTGAGCGCGGCTGATTTCGCAGCGGTTTGAGCTTGGAATGCAGTCAAGTGTGGGAGGGGGCTTGCCCCCGATGGCGATGGATCAGTCATGTGTGTATTGGCTGGCAGTCCGCTATCGGGGGTAAGTCTCCTCCCACAGTTGTTTTAGGGTGTGCTTGAAATTGGATTCACTCGCCACAAACTATTGATTTGCAAAGCAGCCGCAATCACAGCTTACCGACAGCCCAGCGCTCTGCTAAAATGCGCCGCCTCATCCGTCCGTAGGCTCAAACGTGCCATTTACCTGGGTTGATTGGGCGATTGTTGCAGTCGTCGCCATCTCCGCTTTGATCAGTCTAAGCCGCGGCTTCGTAAAAGAAGCATTGTCGTTGCTGACCTGGATCATCGCAGGAGTCGTAGCCTGGATGTTCGGCGGTTCATTGTCGGTCTACCTGGCCGGATACATCGAGACACCTTCGGCTCGCGTCATCGCGGGCTGCGCCATCATGTTCATCGCCACGCTGCTGGTGGGAGCAATGGTCAATTATCTTATTGGCGAGTTGATACGTGTCACCGGCCTCTCCGGGACCGATCGATTTCTCGGCATGGCCTTCGGCGCTGCGCGTGGCGCGTTGCTGGTGGTTGTGGCGGTCGGGCTGTTGAGCCTGGGGCCGGTACAGCAGGATTCGTGGTGGCAGGAGTCGGTACTCGTGCCAAAATTTCTATTGGTTGCAGACTGGTCCAAGAACCTCATTCTGGGGTGGAGCAGTCAGTGGCTGGCCAGCGGAATCAGCGTACCCGCTGATCTTCCGTTCAAGGAACACCTCTTGCCGGCCAAAACGCCTCAGTAAGCTGTGTTCAGTCAAGATTCATTAAGTAGGGGTTGCGTCGCATGTGTGGCATCGTCGGTATCGTCGGTAAGTCGAACGTCAATCAGGCGCTGTATGACGCGCTAACCGTCCTCCAGCACCGCGGCCAGGACGCTGCCGGTATTGTGACCAGCCACGACGGCCGGTTATTCCTGCGCAAGGATAATGGTCTGGTACGTGACGTGTTCCACCAGCGTCACATGCAGCGCCTGGTCGGGCACATGGGCATTGGTCATGTGCGTTACCCGACTGCCGGTAGCTCGACATCGGCCGAAGCTCAACCGTTTTACGTCAACTCGCCGTACGGCATCACCTTGGCGCACAACGGTAACCTGACCAACGTTGAACAACTGGCCAAGGAGATTTACGAATCTGACCTGCGCCACGTCAACACCAGTTCAGACTCGGAAGTGCTGCTCAACGTGTTCGCCCACGAGCTGGCCCAGCGCGGCAAGCTGCAGCCGACCGAAGAAGACGTGTTCGCCGCCGTCACCGACGTGCACAACCGTTGCGTCGGTGGCTACGCCGTAGTGGCCATGGTCACCGGTTATGGCATCGTCGGCTTCCGTGACCCGCACGGCATTCGTCCGATCGTGTTCGGCCAGCGTCACACCGACGAAGGCGTCGAGTACATGATCGCTTCCGAAAGCGTGTCCCTGGACGTGCTGGGCTTCACCCTGATCCGCGACCTCGCGCCGGGTGAAGCGGTGTACATCACCGAAGATGGCAAGCTGCACACCCGCCAGTGCGCCGTGGCGCCGAAACTCACCCCGTGCATCTTCGAACACGTCTACCTGGCGCGTCCGGATTCGATCATCGACGGTGTTTCGGTGTACAAGGCACGTCTGCGCATGGGCGAGAAGCTGGCCGAGAAGATCCTGCGCGAGCGTCCAGAGCACGACATCGACGTGGTGATCCCAATCCCGGACACCAGCCGCACCGCTGCGCTGGAGCTGGCCAACCACCTGGGCGTCAAGTTCCGCGAAGGCTTCGTTAAGAACCGCTATATCGGCCGGACATTCATCATGCCGGGCCAGGCTGCGCGCAAGAAGTCGGTGCGCCAGAAGCTCAACGCCATCGAGCTGGAGTTTCGCGGTAAGAACGTGATGCTGGTGGATGACTCCATCGTGCGTGGCACCACCTGCAAGCAGATCATCCAGATGGCCCGCGAAGCCGGTGCGAAGAACGTGTACTTCTGTTCCGCTGCGCCTGCCGTGCGTTACCCGAACGTGTACGGTATCGACATGCCGAGCGCCCACGAACTGATCGCTCACAACCGTTCGACCCAGGACGTTGCCGACCTGATCGGCGCGGATTGGCTGATCTACCAGGACCTGCCGGACCTGATCGAAGCGGTCGGCGGTGGCAAGATCAAGATCGACCAGTTCGACTGCGCCGTGTTCGACGGCAAGTACGTGACCGGTGACGTCGACGAGGCCTACCTGAACAAGATCGAGCAGGCGCGTAACGACTCGTCGAAGATCAAGACCCAGGCGGTCAGTGCGATCATCGATCTGTACAACAACTGAGTGACCACCGGCCCTGAGGGGCCGGTTTTGTATCTTAAATAAAGAATTGAGTAAGGAGTCGCAGCATGAGTCAGGAATGGGATGCCGGTCGGTTGGACAGCGACCTCGATGGCGTAGCTTTCGATACCCTGGCTGTGCGCGCCGGCCAGCACCGCACACCGGAAGGTGAGCACGGTGACCCGATGTTCTTCACCTCCAGCTATGTGTTCCGTACGGCGGCCGATGCGGCTGCGCGCTTTGCTGGCGAAGTACCGGGCAACGTGTATTCGCGTTATACCAACCCGACTGTGCGCGCGTTCGAAGAGCGTATCGCGGCGTTGGAAGGTGCTGAGCAGGCAGTGGCCACGGCCACTGGCATGGCGGCGATCCTGGCGGTGGTGATGAGCCTGTGCAGTGCCGGCGACCACGTGCTGGTGTCGCGCAGCGTGTTCGGCTCGACCATCAGCCTGTTCGAGAAGTATTTCAAGCGCTTCGGCATCGAAGTGGACTACGTGCCCCTGGCGGACCTGTCCGGCTGGGAGGCGGCAATCAAGGCCAACACCAAGCTGCTGTTCGTCGAGTCGCCCTCCAACCCATTGGCGGAGCTGGTGGATATCGCGGCGTTGTCCGAAGTGGCGCACGCCAAGGGCGCCATGCTGGTGGTCGACAACTGCTTCTGCACGCCGGCGCTGCAACAGCCGTTGAAGCTGGGCGCGGACATCGTCGTGCACTCGGCCACCAAGTTCATCGACGGCCAGGGTCGTTGCATGGGCGGTGTGGTTGCGGGTCGCAGCGAGCAGATGAAAGAAGTCGTCGGCTTCCTGCGCACGGCCGGTCCGACCTTGAGCCCGTTCAACGCCTGGATCTTCCTCAAAGGCCTGGAAACCCTCAGCCTGCGCATGAAGGCCCATTGCGCCAACGCCCAGGCGCTGGCCGAGTGGCTGGAGCAGCAGGACGGTATCGAGAAGGTGCACTACGCCGGCCTCAAGAGCCACCCGCAACACGCGTTGGCCCAGCGCCAGCAACGAGGTTTCGGCGCCGTGGTGAGCTTCGAAGTGAAGGGTGGCAAAGACGGGGCCTGGCGCTTTATCGATGCGACCCGCCTGATCTCTATCACCGCCAATCTGGGGGATAGCAAGACCACCATTACCCACCCGAGCACCACGTCCCACGGTCGCCTGGCGCCACAGGAGCGTGAGGCGGCGGGTATCCGTGACAGTCTGATTCGCATCGCGGTCGGCCTCGAAGACGTGGCTGACTTGCAAGCTGACCTGGCTCGCGGGCTGGCTGCCTTGTGATCGAGTGGTCCATGGAAGCTGCGGCCGCCAGTAACGGGCGTGTTGCGCTGGTCACGGGCGCGGCGCGGGGCATAGGCCTCGGGATTGCCGCGTGGCTGATCAGCGAAGGCTGGCAAGTGGTGTTGACCGACCTGGACCGCGAGCGCGGTTCCAAGGTGTCCAAGGTGCTGGGTGAGAACGCTTGGTTTATCAGCATGGACGTGGCTGACGAGAAGCAAGTCGCCCAAGGTGTCGCCGAGGTATTGGGGCAGTTTGGGCGCCTGGACGCCTTGGTCTGCAACGCAGCGGTGGCGGACCCGCGCAATATGACCCTGGAAAGCCTGGACCTGGCCTACTGGAATCGTGTGCTGGCCGTGAACCTCAGTGGGCCGATGCTATTGGCCAAGCACTGTGCGCCGTATCTGCGGGCCCATGGTGGCGCCATCGTCAACTTGGCGTCGACCCGGGCTCGCCAGTCTGAGCCGGACACCGAGGCCTACGCGGCGAGCAAGGGTGGCCTGTTGGCCCTCACGCATGCCTTGGCGATGAGCCTGGGGCCGGAAGTGCGGGTCAATGCGGTCAGCCCTGGCTGGATCGATGCGCGTGATCCTGCAGCGCGTCGTGCCGAGCCGTTGAGTGATGCCGATCATGCCCAGCATCCGGCGGGCAGGGTGGGTACCGTAGAGGACGTGGCGGCGATGGTGGCGTGGCTGCTGTCGCGTCAGGCAGGGTTTGTCACCGGGCAAGAGTTCGTGGTGGACGGTGGCATGAGCAAGAAGATGATTTACAGCGAGTAGAGCGGATGGCCGTCTTGAAGCCATTTTGGCTTTTTCAGAAAAACTTCAAGCGGGCTATTGACTTAGGTCCGCTACCTGCGTAAATTTCGCGGCCTCAACGAAGCAAAGGGTGATTAGCTCAGCTGGGAGAGCATCTGCCTTACAAGCAGAGGGTCGGCGGTTCGATCCCGTCATCACCCACCACTTCTTGAGAGTTTTGCCCCAGGGCAAGACGCAACGTTAAAGGTTGCACCGACGCGCAGCGGTAGTTCAGTCGGTTAGAATACCGGCCTGTCACGCCGGGGGTCGCGGGTTCGAGTCCCGTCCGCTGCGCCATATTTTCCAGGTTCGATTCATCGGGCTTGAGATTGAACAGCCAAGGCTGATCGGTCAGATGTTTAAAGACGGTTGAGGCTTTGAGCTCAACTGGTCAAGCGATACGCAGCGGTAGTTCAGTCGGTTAGAATACCGGCCTGTCACGCCGGGGGTCGCGGGTTCGAGTCCCGTCCGCTGCGCCATATCTGCCTCAAGGCCCACTGAACGCCTTGAAGCACAAAGAAAGCCGTTGGCTACTTTGATCCGATAGCAAAGACCCTGGTCGAAAGACCGGGGTTTTTTGTGTCTGCGATTTGGCTCGGGGTGCGCCTCCATCAAACGGTGGGAGCAAGTGCGCTCCCACGATTGAGTTGGCTCAAAACCCCAGTTTATCTCGCAGCCCGTAATACCAGGCACCCAGCGCCGCGAACGGGGTGCGCAGCAGTTGCCCGCCCGGGAACGGATAGTGCGGCAGGTCGGCAAACGCATCAAAGCGCTCTGCCTGGCCTCTGAGTGCCTCCGCCAGTACCTTGCCCGCCAGGTGCGTATACGTTACGCCATGACCACTGCAGCCCTGTGAATAGTAGATGTTGTCGCCCAGGCGACCCACCTGCGGCAAGCGCGACAGGGTCAGCAGGAAGTTGCCGGTCCAGGCGTAGTCAATCTTTACGTCCTTGAGCTGCGGAAACGCCTTGAGCATCTTCGGCCGGATGATCGCCTCGATGTTCGCCGGGTCGCGCGCGCCATACACCACGCCACCGCCGAAGATCAGGCGCTTATCGTTGGTGAGGCGGTAGTAGTCGAGCAGGTAGTTGCAGTCTTCGACGCAGTAGTCCTGCGGCAGCAGCGTTTTTGCCAGTTCGTCGCCCAGGGGGGCGGTGGTGATCACTTGTGTGCCGCACGGCATCGACTTGGCCGCCAGCTCTGGCACGAGATTGCCCAGGTAGGCATTGCCTGCGACGATGATGAACTTGGCCCTGACCTTGCCTTCGGCGGTGTGCACCACCGGGTTGGCGCCGCGCTCGATTCGCACCGCTGCCGATTGCTCGTAGATCGTACCGCCCAGAGACTCCACGGCTGCCGCTTCGCCGAGTGCCAGGTTGAGGGGATGGATGTGCCCGCCACTCATGTCCAGCAAACCGCCCACATAGTTGTCACACGCCACTACTTCGCGGATACGGCGCTCGTCCAGCAACTCCAGTTGCGTGTGGCCGTAGCGCTCCCACAGGCGCTTCTGTGACTCCAGGTGGCCCATGTGCTTGCTGTTGAGCGCGGCGAACACACCGCCGTCCTTCAGGTCGCATTGGATCTGATACTTGGCCACCCGCTCGCGGATGATCCTGCCGCCCTCAAACGCCATCTCCCCCAGCAGTTGTGCCTGTTTGGGCCCGACGCTGCGTTCGATCACATCGATATCACGGCTGTAGCTGTTGACGATCTGCCCGCCGTTGCGCCCCGAGGCGCCAAAACCCACCTTGGCGGCTTCCAGCACCGTTACGCGAAAACCGTTCTCCAGCAGGAACAACGCACTGGAAAGACCGGTGTAACCGGCGCCAATCACGCACACATCTGTTTCGACTTCGCCTTGCAGCACGGGGCGAGGTGGAACGGCATTCGCGGAAGCGGCGTAATACGACTGGGGGTAGGGGGTGTTCGCCATCCTGCAACCTCTGTTTTATATTTTTTACGAGTGCGCCGATCCTACCTGAGTTGAAAATTGCCTGCCAGCCACCCGAAATCCGCAGGTGTGCTCCACGCAAATAAAAAATTCGCATATTCATAGGGTTAGCTGCAAAAAAGATGTTGACACCCCTCCGAAATTCCGTAGAATGCCGCCTCACAGCAGGCACGTAGCTCAGTTGGTTAGAGCACCACCTTGACATGGTGGGGGTCGTTGGTTCGAGTCCAATCGCGCCTACCAAACAAAATCCGCTCTGCTGGGCGGTCTAGAAGGGCTCACCGAAAGGTGGGCCCTTTTTTGTTGCTTGTGATTTGAAAAACGTTTGCAAGCGCCAATCAAAAAGGAAGATGGTCATGGCGAGTAAAAAACTTGAATCGTTCCGGGCGTGGTTTACGCCGAATCGCCGTCGAGGAGCAGGCGGTGCTTTATTGATTATGTGGATCATCGGACTGGTTGCGTATCCAAGCAACCGCTGGCTCTACGTGATGATTCCAGCGGTGATTTTTTTCTTCAGCGCCTGGCCGCCTGAGGTTCAGGATAAACGTTGAAGCACAGCGCCACCCACCGAGTTGGCTCACTCAACGTCGCGTCAACACGCTTTCCCCCGCCTGCGCCGGTAACCGATACACGTCCACCAGCGCCAACATCCCCAACACGGCGACCCCGACAAACGCTACCCGAAAATCCGTGACCTGGGCTTGAACGTCATGCCCCTGCACGCTCATGGATGCGCGCAACAACAAGGCCGCCACCGTTACGCCCATGCCCATGGCCAGTTGGAACGACATGCTGAACAACGCCGACGCTTCGCTCATCCGCGCTTTCGGCACGTCGGCGAAGCCAATCGAGTTGTAGCAGGTGAACTGCATCGAGCGTGACAGGCCGCCGACGAACAACACCGCTGCAATCACTGCCAATGGCGTCTGCGCCGTGAACAAGGCGCAGGCAGCAATTGACACCACCCCGATCACCCCATTGAGCATCAGCACCTTGCGAAACCCGAAGCGCTGCATGAGGGTCGTGGTAAAGGGTTTCATCGCCAGGTTACCGGCGAATACCGCCAGCACCAATAGACCCGCGTCCACTGGCGATAAGCCGAAGGCGACCTGGAACAGCAACGGCAGCAGGAAGGGCAGGGCACTGATGGCCAGGCGGAACAGTGAGCCGCCGTAGATGCTGACGCGGAAGGTATTGATGGAGAGGGTTTCCAGCGGCAACAACGAATCGGGGTAATGTTGGCAATGGTGCACTGCCCACACCGACAGCAGCAGGCCTGCCGCCACCAGCCCGGCACCAAGGATGAGCATTTCGCCAGCTTGGCTGCCCAGCCATTCCAGCCCGCCGAGCAGCGCCACGCAGGCGCCTGCCAGCAGCACAAAGCCCTTGGCGTCGAACTTGCGTACGCTGGCCTCGCGGCCTTCAGGCACCAACCACAGCGCGGCGATCAATGCCAATGCGCCTAACGGCAGGTTCACGTAGAAGATCCACGGCCACGAGGCATGGGTGACGATCAACCCACCTGCCAATGGACCCAGAATCGGTGCGACCAGCCCTGGCCAGGTGATGATCGCGATCATTTTTACCAAGTCTTTTTTGTCGGTATTGCGCAGCACCGCCAAACGCCCCACAGGCACCATCAGCGCGCCACCGATGCCTTGCAGGACGCGGGCAAACACGAACATCTCAAGGTTCTGGCTCAGGCCGCAAAGCAGTGACGCGAGGGTGAAGACGATGATCGCACCGGCAAATACCCGGCGCGCCCCAAATCGGTCGGCGATCCAGCTGGACAGCGGTATGAAGATCGCCACGGCGAGTAGGTAGGCGGTGATGCCGATGTTCATGTCGACCGGCGTCACGCCGAAGGCCGATGCCATGGTCGGCAGGGCGGTAGCTATCACCGTGGCATCGAGGTTTTCCATGAAGAAGGTCACGGCGACCACCAAGGCAATCAGGCGGGTTTGTACGCTGAGGCCGGTGTCGGCGCGGGTATCTGAAGGGGGTGTAGTCACCGATGCAGGCCCTTGTTCAGTGAAGGTCGCTTGGGCCTGACAATACCGGGTGGCCGTCTCAGCCGCTATCTCCGAGGAAAATCTGCAGCAACACCGGTTCAACGACCACCACCCCTTCAAGCCGCCTGTACGCCAAACCGATGTGCTTCCCGATACATTCGAGACATGCGCGCTCGGTGACGGTTTACTTGGCCTTGGCGTTCTTGATGTCGCTGATCATCTGTTTGGCAATGGCCTGTACTTGCTTCTGTGTCATGGCCGAGGCAATCCCTTCCCAGGCGGACGATGACGTGTCGTAGGTACGCGAGCCAATGGGCGCGCCGGTCTTCAGGTCTGAGTAGTCGGCGCGGGAGAACACCCAGGCGTTGCCGACCAGCGCTCCTGCGACGTACCGCGAGCCCGGTTCGATGTAACGGAACTTGCTCACATTGATGCTGATGCCGACACCGTCTTCGCCACTCGGCGTCACCGAGGCACTTGGCGTGACGTTGAAACCTGCCTGGCGGGCTTCCACCTGGAGTGCGTTGTTCCAGTCACGGGTCAGCAGGTTCCAGTCCGGGTTTTGCTCGACCTGGCTGTCGCCTTTGATGCTGACCACCAGGTTTTGCTTGGCGGCTTCCGGGATGGCCAGTGCGACGCTGCCGCCGCTTTTGACCTTGGCGGCACATCCGCCCAGCATGGACAACGCCACAGCGCAGGAGAGAGCGATCAGGACCTTTTGGGTTTTCATAGAATTTCCATATCCACAACAGTAATGGGGAGGCGTGTGCTGATTTGAGGCGCACGCCTCATAAAACAGGCGGCGCTAAGATGCGCGAATCCCTGCTGGTCTGTCCACATCTCGTTACATGCGCGCGCTTCAATCACCCACAAAATTTATTGGTTCGCAGCAACAACTTTTCTTGTTGGACACCTCCCGCTCTCAGGCAGCAAAGTTGCCGCCACTGACGCTCACCCTTTCGGGTCAACAATAAAAAACCGAGCCGACTGCACGCCACTTCCTGCTGTGAACCCTTTGTTCACATCCTGCTGTAATGGCGCCGCAGCGCGCACTTAAGGACCTCACCGCCATGCAAACTGTTGTGAACTTATGGCCGTTGATCGGCGTACTTGTGATCGTGGTTGGCTTCGTTTTGCGCTTCAACCCGCTGTTGGTGGTCACCGCCGCCGCTATCGCCACCGGGCTTGCCGCCCATTTCCCGCTGGAAAAAATCCTCGCCACCATGGGCGATGGCTTCCTTCAGACCCGTGCCCTGCAATTGATTCTGTTATTGCCCCTGGCGGTCATCGGCCTGTTGGAGCGCCATGGGTTGCGCCTGCATGCGCAGAACTGGATTGCACGGTTCGAGCGCGCCACCGTGGGGCGCTTGTTGATTATCTATCTGTTTGTGCGTGAATCCACGGCGGCCATGGGCTTGACCAGCCTGGGCGGGCACCCGCAGATGGTGCGCCCGCTGCTGGCACCGATGGCTGAGGGCGCGGCGGAAAAGCGCTACGGCAAACTGCCGGATAAACTGCGTCATAAGGTGTTGGCCATGTGCGCCGCGACGGACAACGTCGGCCTGTTTTTTGGTGAAGATATTTTTGTCGCCTTTGGTGCGATCGCGTTGATGCACACCTTCCTGCTCGGTTCGGGAATTGATGTGGAGCCGCTGCATATTGCGGTGTGGGGTATTCCTACGGCGATCTGCGCTTTCATCATCCATGCCATTCGCCTGCATCGGTTCGACCGACGGTTGACCCGTGAGATGACGCCGGCCGCCACGGCTGTGGAGGCCGCGCAATGATCATTTCCATTCAATACCTGTACTGGCTGGCCGGGGTTCTGCTGCTGATCACGGCGGGTATGATCCTGTTGGACAGGACCCACCCTAAACGCTGGTCCACTGCTTTGTTCTGGCTGTTGTTCGCCATTCCATTCCTGGTGGGGGAGCGCCTGCCGTCGGTGGTAATTGGCGCTGGCGTAGTGGTGATGGCGTTGATCGCAGGTTTAGGCGGTGTCGGCCGTGGCACGCATGTCGAGCTGCATGACAAGGCGTCCCGTGCCAGTGCCGGTCGGCTGGGTCACAAGCTGTTTATCCCGGCGCTGGCCATTCCGCTGACCACGGTGATCGGCTCGGTAGTGCTCAAGCACACCGAGATCGGTGGCGTACCGCTGTTGGACCCGAAAAACACCACCTTCGTCTCCCTCGGTATCGGCTGCCTGATCGCCCTTGGCCTGGCCTGCTGGCTGACCCGCGATACGCCGGTGCAAGCCTTGCGCGAATCCCGGCGCCTGACAGAAGCCCTGGGCTGGGCCATGGTGCTTCCGCAAATGTTAGCGATGCTTGGCTTGCTGTTTAACGAGGCCGGCGTTGGTACGGCTGTCGCGCATGTGACCACGACCTATATCAACCTGGATTTCAAGTTAGTGGCGGTGATGGTCTACGTGCTGGGCATGGCGTTGTTTACAGTGATCATGGGTAATGGTTTCGCGGCTTTCCCGGTGATGACCGGCGGTGTCGGCGTGCCGGTGCTGGTGGGTATCTACGGCGGCAATCCAGCAGTGATGGCAGCCATCGGCATGTTCTCCGGCTACTGCGGTACCCTGATGACCCCTATGGCTGCCAACTTCAATATCGTTCCGGCGGCGTTGCTCGAACTGCCCGACAAGAACGCGGTGATCAAGGCCCAACTGCCGACCGCGCTGATGATGCTGGTGGTCAATATTGTGCTGCTTTATCTGTTGATGTGAGGCCGAGATGCGAATTGTACTGCTGACGGGTTTCGAGCCCTTTGATCAAGACCCGGTGAATCCGTCCTGGGAGGCGGTGCGCCAATTGGAGGGGGTGCAACTGGCTGATGATGTGCAAATTATTGCGCGTCGACTGCCCTGCGCATTTGCCACGGCGGGCGCGCGCCTGGCCCAGTTGATCGACGAATTGCATCCGGAGATGGTGATCGCTACCGGCCTGGGGCCGGGGCGGAGCGATATTTCCATCGAACGGGTGGCGATCAATGTCAACGATGCACGCATTCCCGATAACCTGGGCGAGCAACCGATTGATACGGCGGTGGCGCCTGACGGCCCGGCGGCCTATTTCACGACCCTGCCGATCAAGGCGATGGTCAGGGCCGTGCGCGGGGCGGGGATTGCCGCCTCGGTATCGCAGACGGCCGGCACGTTTGTGTGTAATCAGGTGTTTTATTTATTGCAGCATGCTTTGGCCGCGACGGCCGTACGCAGTGGGTTTATCCATGTACCGTATCTGCCGGAGCAGGTGATGGGTTCGCAGCGGCCCTCGATGGCGCTGGAGACAATGGTCGCCGGATTGCACGCCGCCGTACTGACAGCGTGGCAAACACCGGTGGATGCGAAAGAAGCGGGCGGGCAGGTCAGTTGACCGGCCCGACGCGTCTCAACCGGCAAACAGTCGGGTGAGCCCGAAGGTGATGGCGCAAGCCAGGCCTGTCATTGCGAATGCGGTTGCCACGTACCACTTGATAAGGTTCAGTTCAGTGGTTGCCAGGTCTGCCTTGGAAGCGAAGTGCTTATCCATGGAGTCTGCCCGGCCCGAAACGGTGATCAGCTTCTCTTTCATCTCAGCCAGCCCCTTTTCCAGTACACCCAATCGTATTTCCATTCCTGAATCTCCATGTTCGCTGTTGCAGGCTCAGCCTTGAGCCAGAATGTGCTTGAGACGCGAGCGTAGTGTGGCGTGAGTCCAACGTTAAGAGGCAAACCTTTGCAAAATAACACCAGCCTTCTACGGCGAGTCCTCCCGCCGTGGAAAGAACAGCTCAAAGCACGTGACCCCCGCTTCACTGCTCACACTGTACCGTCCGTTATGCAGCTGCATGATGGTCGCCACAATCGACAAGCCCAATCCGTTGGACTGAGCCGAGCGTTCCCGTGACTCATCTACTCGGTAAAACCGTTCGAACAGTCGCGGCAGGTGCTCGGCTGCAATGGTTTCGCCTCGATTGCTGACCCTCAGGTGAATGCCTTCGGCATTGGGCACCGCCTGGATCACCAGTTCAGTACACGGCGCACCATATTTAATGGCGTTGGCGCACAGGTTTGCCAGGGCCCTGCGCAGCAGCATCGGCTCCGCCCAGATCACCCCTTCACCTTCGGCGTGAATGCTGATCTGCACATCACCCGCCAAACCTTCAAAGTAGTCGGCGATGCGTTCTACCTCATCCGCTGCACTCAGCTCCTGACGCTGGCGCAGCGCGCTGGCCGGGTCGGTCCTGGCCAGGAACAGCATGTTGTCGAGCATCCGCGCCAGGCGTTCAAGTTCTTCGACATTAGATGCCAGCAGTTGCTGATAGCTCTCGATGCTACGGCTCTGTTGCAGCGCGACCTGGGTTTCTCCCAGCAGATTGTTGATGGGCGTGCGCAGTTCGTGGGCCATGTCGGTGGACACCTGGCCCAGTTGAACAAACCCCTTGGCCAGGCGCTCGAGCATGGTGTTGAACGAGTCGATCATCGGCAGCAGTTCTTTCGGTGCGCCGTGGCTGTCGAGGCGTTCGGCGAGATTACCGACGCCAATGCCTTGGGCGTGTCGGGCCAGACGACGCAATGGCAAAAGCCCGCGATGAACCAGCAGGTAACCCACCACGGCCAGGATGATTGCGGCCATGCTCGCCAGGATATAAACGCTCAAGCGATAGCTGGCGAGCACGGCGGTGCGCTCGGTCATCAGGCGCCCCGTAGTGACTTGCAGGCTGCCCAGGTCGCCGGAGTCGATGGAGGCCGCGACGGTGGCGAAGGGCACGCCATTGATGCTGGGAAAATGGTGCACGTCGGCGAACGTCAGTGCGTGGTTCTTGGGGACCGGAGGCACGGATGGCAGTTCGATATTGCCAGGGTTGACCGTCAGCAGCGGCTTTTGCCCCGGTGCGACAATCCTCAGTACCGACTCGCGGTTGCCCAGCATGTTCTGGAACAGTTCCGGCTTGGTTTTGATCAGGTCCAGGGTATTGCTGTCATTGAGCAGGTTGCGCAATTGATCGATGCGGTTGATCAAGGCCGCGTCGTCACGCATGATCAACTCCCGCTCCAGCTCGCGGTACAGCGCCACGCCCAAGGTCGCCAGCAGCGCGAAGGCGAGCAGGGCGAAGATTAACGCCAAGCGCAGGGTCAGGGAGTAGTGACGGCGCTTATTCATGGTTGGGTATCGAAACGGTAGCCGATGCCACGCACGCTGTGGATCAGCTTGAGCTGGAAAGGGTCGTCGATTTTCAAGCGCAGGCGCCGCACGGCCACGTCTACCACGTTGGTGTCGCTGTCGAAATTCATGTCCCACACCCGCGATGCGATCAGTGAGCGGGAGAGCACCTGGTCCTGGTGGGTCGCGAACAGGTGCAGCAAGGCGAACTCTTTGTTGGTCAAGGTGATGCGCGTGCCGGCGCGGGTGACGCGACGCTTCAGCACGTCGATTTGCAGGTCGGCGATCTGCAACTGCTCCTCTTCGCGGCTTGGCCCGCGGCGGGTCAGGGTGCGTAAGCGTGCTACCAGTTCAGCGAAGGAAAAGGGCTTGATCAAGTAGTCATCGGCGCCCAGTTCCAGGCCCTTGATACGGTCCGCGATGTCGTCGCGGGCCGTCAGAAAAAGTACCGGCGTGTCGGCTTCCTTGCGCAGACGGCGCAGCACTTCCCAGCCGTCCATTTTCGGCATCATCACATCCAGCACGATGACGTCGAACGGCGTTTCCAGGGCTTGGTGCAAGCCGTCCACACCGTCGCGGGCGAGGCTGACGGAGTAGCCGAGTTCCTGCAGGCCGTTGAGCAGGTAATTGCCGGCCTTGGGTTCGTCTTCGACGACGAGAATGTTCATGGGAAGTGCCCTGTCTCAGTGCGTGGCGCAAGTGTAGCGCGATCAATTGTCACTGGCGCAACCGATGCCTTGGAGCTGGTAATCCAGCACGTGCTCGCGGCCCTGGCTGTCCAGATAGTCGAGTCGCGCCGGGACGATGCCGCATTGGCCGTAGGTGTCGGTGCTCGACAGCACTTTGGTCACGTCCAGGTGTACGAAGAAGCCGGTTTTGTCGTGGATCACCGGTTCAGAAGCCAGTACGGAGCCGGTAGCGAGTAACGCGGCAAAGCCGAGGATAAACAGTTTCATGGTGGTCTCTCTTTTAAAGGGGTGGCCGCCGGTTCGTGGCGGTGAATTCACAGTAACCAGGCGCCCCGAACAGCCAACCAACAGGAGGATGACAAGTTTGTAATGCAGTGTTTTTTAATGCAGGGCTTCGGGCGGGCGGCCAGAGGCTTCGAGAATCAGGTCGGTGATTTCCTTGGCGTGGGACACCAGCGACAAGTGGCTCGACGGCAACTCGATGGTCGTGGCGTTCATGCGCTTGGCGAGGAAGCGCTCAAGGTCCGGGTTGATCGTCTTGTCATTCGCCGACACCGCATACCAGGACGGCTTGGTGTGCCAGGCGGCATTGACGGTACGGCCGCTGAACAGGGTCTTGGTGATGGGTTGCTGCACGGCGTACAACGCCAGGGCCTTGGCCTGCGGTACATCGGCGGCGAAGTACTTGAGGAAGGCGTCCTGGCTCAAGGTGAGGTAGCCGTCGTGATCTTCAACGCCAGCCCGCACCGGCATGCTCGGGTACTGGGCGGAGAGCGCGACGAAATCTTCATTGGCGTCCGGTGCGCGGGCGGCCACGTACACCAGGGCGCTGACTTTCGGGTCGACTCCGGCATCGCTTACTACCGTACCGGCGTAGGAATGGCCGACCAGCACGGTAGGGCCGTCCTGTTGGTCCAGCACACGTTTGGTGGCGGCGACATCGTCGGCCACCGAGGTCAGCGGGTTCTGCACGGCGGTGACGTGCAGGCCGGCGGCCTGGAGGCGGGTGATCACCTCGGACCAACTCGAGCCGTCAGCCCAGGAACCGTGCACCAGCACTACGTTATTGGCGTTGACCGACGCGACAGTGCCGGCCAGTGCCGTGCCCGTGCCCAGCATCAGCAGGCTGGCGGCGATCAGGCAGAGTTTGCTTGCAGGTTTCATGGGGTACCCCTTTTCATCAGTAGGAAGTGGCGTCATCCGGTGAGGGCGACTGACGACTCCACTGTATGAAGTGAGGGTGCCGACAAGACTTACAGCTTGATTACAAACCTGTAATGCAATCGATGTCGGTAGCGTTTACAAGCACCGACGTGATCCGTAGATTGCACCGGGCTCATCATTTGTCACCGCCTATGAGGAACCGCACAGTGTCGATCCGAGGTCCCGCCGTATTCAACCGCCGTTACCGTGCCTTTCTGTTTGATATGGATGGGACTTTGCTCAACTCCATCGCCGCCGCCGAGCGGGTGTGGAGCATCTGGGCTGAACGCCATGGCCTGGAGGTGGCAGCGTTTTTGAAGACCATTCACGGTGCCCGCGCGATTGACACCATCACGCGTCAGGCACTGCCTGGCGTCGACCCCGAGGTTGAGGCGCAATGGATTACCGAGGCTGAACTCAATGATGTCGAGGGGGTTGTAGCGATTCCCGGCGCCGTCGCGTTTCTGAGCAGCTTGCCGGGTGACCAATGGGCGCTGGTCACCTCTGCACCCCGGGAATTGGCGTTGCGTCGACTGCAAGCGGCGGGCATTGCGCCGCCGGCGGTGCTGGTCACGGCCGAAGATGTGGCCATCGGCAAGCCGAACCCCGACTGTTACGTGCTGGGTGCGCAACGTTTGGGTGTCCCGGTGCGGGAGTGCCTGGTATTTGAAGATGCGACGGTGGGCATTCGTGCGGGAGAGGCGGCCGGGGCGGATGTGATGGTCGTGACGTCGACGCATCACACGCCGATGGTTACCGAACATCCTTCGATTGCCAGTTACGCGCAGCTAAACGTACAGCGCGACGCGCAAGGCTTGTTGTACGTGCAGAACGCGGTGGGCTGATATGAAAAGGCCGAGCCCGTTACCGGTCTCGGCCTTGTTCCAGGCTGGCTGGGTCGGGGGGTTGCATTCGATTATTCCTAATGCCCTGGCGTGACAGCACCATCTCCCTGAGGATTTCATTCGCCAGCCGCGCAATCGCTTCGGCACCACGATAATGCGCGCGCACGATTCCGGTAATTGCGAAATGGTCGGTTTCCGGGCCGCTGAGCACGGCTGAAAGAGTCCCGTCGGCGTGCAACGTGCAGGTCACTTGATAGCTGGGCAGGCGGGCCGCCAGTGCTGATTCGATTTGGGATTTACTCAGGGTGTCCATCTGCTTGCGCGCCTTTTACGGAGGGGGCACGCCCAAGCATAGGTGCTGTTGCGGCGCTGTAAATACCGGCGATCTAATTACGGAGAACGACGCTTCAGCGTGTCGTTTGTCCATTATTCCGTCGACACAATCTACGCTGCACGGTCTTCTGGATGGGCTTGAGACAAAACAGGAACAGGTACCCGCAGAGCATCAGCGTCAGGTCCAGCCAGGAGTGGGGTTCGGCAGAACCCGTGTCTTCTATTGCACACCTTAAGGCATAAGCCAGTCCGAGGAAGGCCAGCCCTATCAATAAGGCGATCATCCAAGACCTGTAGGCAAATGGTGGTGCGTTCGTAGGCCTCATCGACGTGCTCCTGAATGCACACGAATGGCGGGGGTGTCAGTCAGGAGATTCGGCTGTAAATGAAACAACAAGTTCCAGGCGTGAAGACAGTTTCATCTTTCCATGAAGATGAACACATCGGCGAGGTCAATCACGCAACAACACAAGATCAGTCCGAAGGCGTTTTCGCCAGCCGTTACAGTGAACGAAAGGGCTGGCTACTGAGGGGGCTTCAAGGCGTCTGGTTTTTGTCCGGAGCGGTCAGGCCAGCCTGGATGCGCTGGTAGATCTCCTCGCGATGCACGGCAACATCCTTGGGTGCGTTGATGCCGATTCGTACTTGCTGGCCGCTGACGCCCAGGATGGTGATCGTGATGTCATCACCGATGTTTATGCTTTCACCAACTTTGCGGGTGAGTATAAGCATGGACTTCTCCTTGATTACTTTTAAGGACACATGTTTCAGACAGGGCAGGTGTCGGATGTGTGTAGCTTACTGCTAAGCGCTTCCCTGTGACTGCCTCTTTTAGGACGCATAGAGGCGACATTAATTCCCATGGCGGCATCATACAGGTCTGCGATACATCATTCGCATTGTTTAAGCCAACGTTTATGACGGCCAGAATAGACAGTGAATGATAAAGTCGCCTCTTTATCTTTTAAGGAGCAGGGCAGTGCGTAAAGTAGCGATGGCAATTGCGGTGTTGGCATTGGCCGGTTGCGGTGAAGGCAAAAGCGTCGAGGCGCCCAAGGCCAAGCCTGCCGTGACCGAAAGCCAGCCCCAGACCGGTGCGATTGCCGCCCAGGAATGGGACGTGTGGGTAGGCCCGCCGGACCACAAGTTACAGGCGATCACCGACCTGACGGCCTGGTTGCTGGAGCACGGTTTCAATTTCTACATCGTGAAAGTGGACGGCAAGGACGAAGTCCTCCTGGGGCCGTTCGCAACCAAGGCTGAGGCTGAGGCCAAGCAGACGCTGCTCAACGAGAAGATGGCGCGCGCCAAGAAAACTGACACGATCTCAGAGGTCGTTGAGCATAAAACCGCGCAGTAACGGCCTGGCGGGGCGCAAGTCCCGCCCACGTTCAACCGCAGGCTTTCAGGTTCACCGGGCCGACAAACTCATTGCCACGCCTCATCACACACGCCACGGTCTGGTTGCGCTGGCGCTCCCAGGCCTGCACCGGGTAGGTCTTGTTCCAGGCTTCGTACAACTGGCGATCCTGTTTTGACAGGCGCAAGCCGTATTGCTTGCTCATGTAGAAGTAGGTGCGGGCGATCATTCCACGGATGGAGGGACGCGGCATAACCTTCTTGGCCTTGAAGTCCACTTGGGTCAGGCATGAACCGTACTGCCCGCTTTGCACCGGCAGCCAGCCAAAACTGAAGTTGTTACGGTCACCGTTGACTTCGCCGATGCTTGGCACCAGGTTGTGCAGGTCGGCTTCGGCACGCTTGAACACGTCATCGTGGCGCGTGCAGTTTTTGCGCCCACCGTCCTGCCAGCACTGGCGCTGATGCCCGATCTGCCAGGCTGGAACAATATGCTCCCATTCGATGCGCGCGGCGCGGCTGGCGTTTTTGCGTGGGACGTAGCCACAGGCTTTCAAGTCCACGCGGTTGCCGGTGTATTTACAGCCGCAATAGAACTCGGTGGACTGTGGGGCGTAAAGCTTCCAGGCGACTTTCTTGGCTTCGCTGAACGTTCGGGGGGCCTGGGCGTGGGCGGTGACGGCGAAAAACAGGCAGCACACCGCGATAAAACGGACACTCATTGAATCAATCTTCCTTCGGTACAACCCAGAAAATTTGCACACCACCGTCGTCCCGATAGGCGAGGGTGACGTTGTCGTTCTCCGCGATTTCCTCCAGCAAACGCGCCCACTCATCCTCTGGCTCATCCGGCAAGCGGAAGATCAACGCCGCCTTGGCTTTCTGGGCGTTGGTCGAATTGATGATCTTTTGCACGCGGATTGCCAGGCGTTGGTAGGCATCGGGCGGGGTTGGCACTGCGGAAGAGGACTTTGCCACGGAGTGTTCCTTAGTTTGCTGTACGCACATACAGTATTTAACTGTAGGCGATTTCGCAACTGCTTAAACTTCAAGGAGTTCGTCTGACAGCAGATCAGGCAATTTTATGTAGGGCGAAAGTGTATGTATCGAGGGTTTTTTGCGAGGAGGCAGGGGCGGGTAAACCGCCCCTGCCAAGGTGTCACCGGGAATCAATATTCCCAGAACATCCGTTGCAACTCTTTGCTGTCTTGGGTCTTGGTCAGGGCGACCATTGCCAGGATGCGGGCTTTCTGTGGGTTCAGGTCGAGGGCAGCCACCCAATCGTATTTGTCGTCAGGCTGCTCGGCGTTGCGCAATACCATGCCGCCGGCATTGACGTGGGAGGAGCGAATGATTTGTACACCTTGCTTACGCAGTTCCACCAGGGCGGGTACGACTTTGGAAGAAACGGAGCCGTTGCCGGTGCCGGCGTGGATGATGGCTTTGGCGCCCGCTTGAGCCAGGGCCTTATAGGCCGTGTCGCTCACGTTGCCGTAGCCATAGGCGATCTCAACATCAGGCAGGCTCTTGATGTTCTTGATGTCGAACTCCGAATCCATGGTGTGACGCTTGGCCGGCAGGCGGAACCAGTAGGATTTGCCCTCAACCACCATGCCCAGCGGACCCCATGGGCTCTTGAACGCTTCGGTCTTGATATTGATCATCTTGCTGACGTCGCGACCCGACTGGATCTCGTCATTCATGGTGACCAGCACGCCCTTGCCGCGCGCATCTTTGCTACCGGCCACAGCCACGGCGTTGTACAGGTTGAGCATGCCGTCCGCCGACATGGCAGTGCCTGGGCGCATGGAGCCGACCACCACGATTGGCTTGTCGGTCTTCTCCACCAGGTTCAGGAAGTAGGCGGTTTCTTCCAGGGTGTCGGTACCGTGGGTGATCACGATGCCGTCCACATCCTTGCTGTCGGCCAGTTCGGCGACGCGGCGACCCAGTTGCAGCAGGTTTTCATTGTTGATGCTTTCGGATGCAATTTGCATCACTTGCTCGCCACGCACGTTGGCGATCTGGCTAAGCTCAGGAACACCGGCAATCAATTGCTCGATGCCGACTTTGGCCGCTTGGTAGGTGGCACTGTTGGCCGCGCTGGCGCCGGCGCCGGCAATGGTGCCGCCGGTGGCGAGGATCACCACGTTGGACAGTTTGGTCTTGGTTTCAGCTTCCTTTGCCTGGGCGGCAACGGGGAACAGCAGCAGCAGGGCTAACGCGCCCGGAACAAAAGTCTTCAGTGCAGATTTCATTATTTTTCTCTCTGGTTTTTGATGAGTGCTGTAGCAGGTTCATCTAGAACACCCGGGCGGTTCTGAATGCCACGAGGTGATGGGGTAGAGCAGGATCTGTACCAGGCTGATTGTGTTCGCGGATATAAAACAACTTATTGATTTAAAACAGATTATATTGATGTTTTGTGGCGACAGCGCCAGTAGGCGTCCGGCTTTCCGAACATCGGACTGCCTCGCGTTCGGTTGTCCGAAAAAGTGGACGGTGCGCACTCGGCTAAGGCGTGAGTGCCACGTACAGCCTGTCGTTTTAGAGAACGACCGGGCGCGCGCGATGTTTAGCGGCTGCCTTTGCAGGGCGAGAGGGCGGGGCTCGATGGCTTGGATGAAAGGCTGTTTTCAACCGTTGACAAATCTCGACAAGGTTCTCATAGTTTGAATAACGCAAACGTTTGCGAGATGTTTCACGGAACACTCCTGGAGTATCGTGACAGCTCGTATCAGCCGCCCAGGTGGGACGGCTGCCGAAGCGCTCTTCGGTGCAAGCGTTGCTCACAATAATCATAAGATCGGAGTGAACCCATGAAGCTGCCATTTGCTGGACGTCTTCTCGCTGTCGCTGTGCTTGCTGCCGCATCCGCCGCTTTACCTCTTTCCTCTGCATTTGCTGATGACGCCGCCGCCAAACCCAAGGTCGGCCTGGTGATGAAGTCCCTCGCCAACGAATTTTTCGTGACCATGCAAGATGGCGCCAAGGCCTATCAGAAAGATCACGCCGCCGATTTCGACATGATCACCAACGGGATCAAGAACGAAACCGACACCAGCGCGCAGATCGACATCGTCAACCAGATGATCCTCTCCAAGGTCAACGCTATCGTCATCGCACCCGCCGACTCCAAGGCGTTGGTGACCGTGCTGAAGAAGGCTTCGGATGCCGGTATCAAGGTCGTCAACATCGACAACCGCCTGGACCCGGACGTGCTCAAAAGCAAAAACCTCAATATTCCGTTCGTAGGCCCGGACAACCGCAAAGGCTCCAGGCTGGTGGGCGACTACCTGGCCAAGCAACTGGCCTCGGGTGACAAGGTCGGCATCATTGAAGGTGTACCGACCACCACCAACGCCCAGCAACGTACCGCAGGCTTCAAGGATGCGATGGATGCTGCCGGCATGAAGATTGTCTCCACCCAATCCGGCAACTGGGAAATCGACCAGGGCCAGAAAGTGGCGTCCGCCATGCTGAGCGAGTACCCGGACCTCAAGGCCCTGTTGGCCGGTAACGACAACATGGCCCTGGGCGCTGTCTCCGCAGTACGTGCGGCAGGCAAGGCCGGCAAGGTGTTAGTCGTGGGTTACGACAATATCGATGCCATCAAGCCGATGCTGCAGGACGGCCGTGTACTGGCAACCGCTGACCAGGCTGCTGCCCAGCAAGCCGTGTTCGGTATCCAGAACGCGCTCAAGTTGGTCAAGGGTGAGAAAGTCGACTCCAAGGATGGCGTGATCGAAACCCCGGTCGAACTCGTCCTCAAGAAGTAATCCTGGCAGCACCCAACAGCGTCCGCTCGTCCTGAGCGGGCGCCTGGAGATTTTCCTATGTCATCTTCCGCCCCGAACGCTGTCCTCTCGGTCAGCGGTATCGGCAAGACCTATGCCCAACCGGTTCTGTCTGACATCACCCTGACGCTCAACCGCGGGGAAGTGCTGGCGCTGACCGGTGAGAACGGCGCAGGCAAAAGTACCTTGTCGAAGATCATCGGCGGCCTGGTCACCCCGACCACCGGGCACATGCAGTTCAATGGCCAAGCCTACACGCCGGGCAGCCGTACCCAGGCCGAAGAGCTGGGCGTGCGCATGGTCATGCAGGAGCTCAACCTGCTGCCGACGCTGACCGTCGCCGAAAACCTGTTCCTGGATAACCTGCCCAGCCATTGTGGCTGGATCAGCCGCAAACAATTGCGCAAGGCTGCGATCGAGGCCATGGCCCAGGTTGGCCTGGACGCCATCGACCCCGATACCTTGGTTGGCAGCCTGGGGATTGGCCATCAGCAGATGGTCGAGATCGCCCGCAACCTGATCGGCGATTGCCACGTACTCATCCTCGATGAGCCCACGGCCATGCTCACGGCGCGTGAAGTCGAGATGCTGTTTGAACAAATCACCCGCCTGCAGGCCCGGGGCGTGGCGATTATTTATATTTCGCACCGGCTGGAAGAGCTGGCCCGTGTCGCCCAACGCATTGCGGTATTGCGCGACGGCAAGCTGGTCTGCGTCGAGCCGATGGCCAACTACAACAGCGAGCAACTGGTCACCTTGATGGTCGGTCGTGAGCTGGGCGAGCACATTGACCTGGGCCCGCGCACCATCGGTGGGCCAGCCCTGACGGTGAAAGGCCTGACGCGCTCGGACAAGGTCCGTGACGTGTCCTTTGAAGTGCGCGCGGGCGAGATCTACGGTATCTCCGGCCTGATCGGCGCCGGGCGCACTGAATTGCTGCGTCTGATCTTCGGCGCCGACCTGGCCGATAGCGGTACTGTGGCGCTCGGCTCGCCCGCCCAGGTGGTGAGCATTCGCTCGCCCGTGGACGCGGTGGGTCATGGCATTGCCCTGATCACCGAGGACCGCAAGGGTGAGGGCCTGTTGCTGACTCAGTCTATCAGCGCCAACATTGCCCTGGGCAACATGCCGGAAATCTCCGGCGGCGGCGTGGTCAACAGCCGCGACGAAACGGCGTTGGCCAAGCGTCAGATCGATGCCATGCGCATCCGCAGTTCCAGTCCGGCGCAATTGGTGTCGGAACTGTCCGGCGGCAACCAGCAAAAGGTGGTGATTGGCCGCTGGCTGGAGCGCGACTGCTCGGTGATGCTGTTCGACGAACCCACCCGCGGCATCGACGTCGGTGCCAAATTCGATATTTATGCCTTGCTGGGCGAATTGACCCGTCAAGGCAAAGCACTGGTGGTGGTGTCCAGCGATCTGCGTGAGCTCATGCTGATCTGCGACCGCATCGGTGTGTTGTCCGCCGGGCGCTTGATCGAGACGTTCGAGCGCGACAGCTGGACCCAGGACGAATTGCTCGCCGCCGCCTTCGCCGGCTATCAGAAACGTGATGCGCTGCTCAACGACGCAGTGCTTAGGGATACCCCATGAAAACCACAACTTCCCCCGGTAAAACGGGCGGCAACTTCTACGGCCTGGGCACTTACCTGGGCCTGGCCGGCGCCTTGCTGGCGATGATTGCGCTGTTCTCGGTGCTCAGCGATCACTTCCTGTCCTATGACACCTTCAGCACCCTGGCCAACCAGATTCCGGACCTGATGGTGTTGGCGGTGGGCATGACCTTCATCCTGATCATCGGCGGTATTGACCTGTCGGTGGGCTCGGTGCTGGCACTGGCGGCATCAGCGGTCAGCGTGGCGATTCTCAGCTGGGGGTGGAGCGTGCTACCGGCTGCGGTGCTGGGCATGGGCTGTGCCGCATTGGCCGGAACCATCACCGGCTCGATCACCGTGGCCTGGCGCATCCCGTCGTTTATCGTATCCCTCGGCGTGCTGGAAATGGCCCGTGGCGTGGCGTACCAGATGACCGGCTCGCGCACCGCTTATATCGGTGATTCGTTTGCCTGGCTGTCCAACCCGATTGCCTTTGGTATCTCGCCGTCATTCATCATTGCCTTGCTGGTGATCATCGCCGCGCAGCTTGTACTGACGCGTACGGTGTTTGGTCGTTACCTGATCGGTATCGGCACCAATGAAGAGGCCGTGCGCCTGGCGGGCATCAACCCCAAACCGTACAAGATCCTGGTGTTCAGCCTCATGGGCCTGCTGGCCGGTGTGGCGGCGTTGTTCCAGATTTCGCGCCTGGAAGCGGCGGACCCGAACGCCGGTTCAGGCCTGGAGCTGCAAGTGATCGCGGCCGTGGTGATCGGCGGTACCAGCCTGATGGGCGGGCGCGGTTCGGTGATCAGTACCTTTTTTGGTGTGTTGATTATTTCGGTATTGGCCGCTGGCCTGGCGCAGATCGGTGCCACGGAACCTACGAAACGCATCATCACGGGTGCCGTGATCGTGATTGCCGTGGTCCTCGATACCTACCGCAGCCAACGCGCCAGTCGGCGAGGCTGAACCATGGCAACGATCAAGGATGTGGCAGCGCTTGCAGGTATTTCCTACACGACGGTGTCGCATGTGGTGAACAAGACACGGCCGGTCAGCGAGCCGGTACGCATCAAGGTCGAAGCCGCGATCAAGCAGCTCGACTACGTGCCCAGTGCCGTCGCACGTTCGCTCAAGGCGAAGACCACGGCCACCATCGGCTTGCTGGTGCCCAACAGCCTCAACCCGTATTTTGCGGAGTTGGCGCGTGGTATCGAGGATTACTGCGAGCGTAACGGTTACTGTGTGATCCTCTGCAACTCCGACGATAACGCGGAAAAGCAACGCAGCTATTTGCGCGTGTTGCTGGAGAAGCGCATCGACGGCTTGATCGTGACCTCGGTTGGCGGCGACGACAGTGGCCTGGCCGCAGGCTTGAGCGCGGTGCGCACGCCCATGGTCATTGTCGACCGGGCGCTGGATGGCATAGACGTGGACTTGGTACGTATCGATCACGAGGAGGGCGCCTACCTGGCGACCCGGCACTTGCTCGAACTGGGCCACCGTGACATCGCTTGCATCGGCGGTCCTGCCCATACCCGTGTCGCGCAAATGCGTCTGGCGGGGTATCACCGTGCGCTGCAAGAGGCGGGCGTGGCAGTGGCGGCCAATCGCACCCAGGAAAGCGATTTCACCAGTACGGGCGGTTATGCCGCCGCCGTGCAGTTACTGGCGAACAACCCGCCCAGCGCGATTTTTGCCAGCAACGACATGATAGGTTTCGGCGTATTGCGCGCGGCAGCCGAGCGCAATATCCGGGTGCCGGGTGAGCTGTCGGTGATCGGTTTCGATGACATTCAAATGGGCCGTTACGTCTACCCGGCGTTGACCACGGTCGGGCAGTCGATCGTGCAACTGGGCGAGACGGCGGCCGAGCTGTTACTGCGTAGAATTGCGACACCCCAACTGCCGATCGATCAACGCATCGTGACGCCGAGCATCGTGTTGCGTGAGTCGACGGCGCCCGTCGCCGGTACGTTCGCCCAATACCGCTGAACCGAATTGATGAGTACTGATGTATGCCAGCAAAAGTAGTGGTAGTAGGCAGCTTGAACATGGACCTGGTGACCCGCGCCAGCCGGTTGCCGCGTGCCGGTGAGACCTTGATCGGCCAGACGTTCTCCACCGTGCCAGGCGGCAAGGGCGCGAACCAGGCGGTAGCGTCGGCACGCCTGGGGGCCGATGTGTCGATGATTGGCTGTGTCGGTACCGATGCCTATGGCACGCAATTGCGTGATGCGTTGCAGGTGGAGGGCATCGATTGCCAAGCCGTCAGTACCGTAGACGGCTCCAGTGGCGTGGCCCTCATCGTGGTCGATGACAGCAGCCAGAATGCGATTGTGATCGTGGCGGGCAGTAACGGCGAACTGACGCCAGCCTCGTTGCAGGCGTTCGATGCGGTGCTGCAAGCGGCTGACGTGATCGTCTGCCAACTGGAAGTGCCGATGAATACGGTGGGTTATGCCCTCAAGCGCGGTCGTGAACTGGGCAAGACGGTGATCCTTAACCCGGCTCCGGCCAGCGCTCCGTTGCCCGCTGAATGGTATGCCTCGATCGACTACCTGATCCCGAATGAAAGCGAAGCCACCGCACTGAGCGGTGTGACGGTCGACTCCATTGACAGCGCCAAGGCAGCGGCAAACCACCTGATCCAGGCGGGCGCCGGCAAAGTCATCATCACCCTGGGGGCTCAGGGCGCGCTGTTTACTGACGGCCAGGGCTTTGAGCACCTGCTGGCGCCGAAGGTCAAGGCGGTCGACACCACCGCAGCGGGCGATACCTTCGTCGGTGGCTTTGCTGCGGCACTTGCCAATGGCAAAAGCGAGGCCGAGGCCATTCGTTTTGGCCAGGTCGCTGCGGCACTGTCGGTCACCCGCGCCGGCGCGCAGCCCTCTATTCCAACGCTGCACGACGTACAAGGTTTTGTGCCCTCATGAAAAAGACACCTCTGCTCAATATCGCCCTGTCGCGTGTCATCGCCTCACTCGGACACGGCGACATCCTGGTGATCGGCGACGCTGGCCTGCCAGTGCCGCCGGGCGTCGAGTTGATTGACCTGGCGTTGACCCAGGGCATCCCGGATTTCATCAGCACCTTGCGCATCGTGCTCAGCGAGATGCAAGTGGAAAGCCATGTGCTGGCCGAAGAAATCCTGCTCAAGCAGCCGCCGGCGCTGAACGAGCTCAATACGCTCAGCGACGAGGCGGCCCTGGGTGAGCGGCGCCTGGTCAGCCATGAAGCGTTCAAACAGCTCAGCCGCAAGGCGCGCGCCGTGGTGCGCACCGGCGAATGCCAGCCTTACTGCAATATCGCGCTGGTGTCCGGCGTAACGTTCTAACGTTCTCAACGACAAGGAGTGTTTTATGCAACGTGGTCTCCCAACCCTGAAAAACCTGTTTCGGAGTGTTCTGCTTTTGTCCGCACTCACTGCTGCAAGCGCCCAGGCGGCGGAAAAAATCGACCTGATCATCGACACCGATCCCGGTGCTGATGATGTGGTGGCGTTGCTGTTCGCGATGGCTTCGCCGGATGAACTGAGCATCCGCGCGTTGACCACCGTCGCCGGCAACGTGCGTCTGGACAAGACCTCTCGCAACGCCCGCTTGGCCCGCGAATGGGCAGGGCGCGAGGACATCCCGGTGTACGCCGGTGCGCCAGCGCCGCTGCTGCGCACGCCGATCTACGCCGAGAACATCCATGGCAAGGAAGGTATTTCCGGTGTCACCGTGCATGAGCCTAAAAAGGGCTTGGCTGAAGGCAATGCCGTCGACTACCTGATCAAGACCCTGAGCACCGCCAAGCCTCACAGCATCACCATCGCCATGCTCGGCCCGCAGACCAACCTGGCGCTGGCGCTGACCCAGGCACCGGAAATCACCCAGGGCATCAAGGAAGTGGTGGTGATGGGGGGCGCGCACTTCAACGGCGGCAATATTACGCCGGTGGCGGAGTTCAACCTGTTTGCCGACCCCGTGGCGGCCGAGATCGTGCTCAAGAGCGGCGTCAAGCTGACCTACCTGCCGTTGGACGTGACCCACAAGGTACTGACCAGCGAAGCCCGCCTGAAAAAGATCGCTGCCCTCAAGAACAACGCAAGCAAGGTTGTTGGCGATATTCTCAATGAATACGTCAAGGGCGACATGGAGCACTACGGTATTCCAGGCGGCCCGGTGCATGACGCGACCGTCGTCGCTTACCTGCTCAAGCCTTCACTGTTCACCGGCCGTGAAGTCAACGTGGTAGTGGACAGCCGGGAAGGTCCGACCTTCGGCCAAACCATCGTCGACTGGTACGACGGCCTGAAGCAACCGAAGAACGCGTTTTGGGTGGAGAACGGTGATGCCCAAGGCTTCTTCGATCTGTTGACCGAGCGCCTGGCGCGTCTGAAGTAAGGTGTTGACCGGTCGGCGTTCGCCGGCCGGTTCTTATTCGCGCTCGGGGTTGTGTGCCCCCATGTGGTCGGCCGGGTATTTCTCGAATATCTGGCCGATGAACGCTTGCGCCGCTTGTGTACCCAGCTCCTTGACCAGCAGGTCGATACCAATGATCGCCAGTTCCTCCGGGCTTCCGGGGCTGTAGGAACTCTGTCCTTGGGGCCACTTGGCTTTGATGTCGGCTTGGAGCGTTACGGTGGTCATGACTGTCTCGCGGGGCTGAAAGTACTGGGCAGTGCGCTGGAACGCGGTTCTTGCCGGCCCAGTTAACCATTTTGCATCGTATTTGGCACTGATACTTAGGCATGAGGCGATTCGGAATGACGCTCGCGCTGTGCGACACTGGCCGCCTGTTTAATTGCCGGGGAACACCGCGTGCAGATCGACTTGAACAACCCCGAGAACCTGACGCTGGCGAATGTGCGCCAGCTTCTCGCCAGTGCTAATGACGACGAACATGCCCAACTGCGGGTGACCCAGGCCGGAATCGCCTATATCTCCTCAGGGAAGGTGGTGGGCGGTGTGGACATCGACGGGCTGCTGTTTCGCCTGGAGACCTGGGCCAAGGGCTCCGGATACGTAGGGAATGTGGCCGCCAGCGACGAAGTCTGGGTGACGCAGATCTTCAATGCACTGAAGGAAAACTGGCCGAAGCCGGCGTCTGACTACATCGACATCTACTGATTTCGTTCATATCTGGTCACGATTGACCGGGCGAATGCCTGCCGAGAGTCAGGCAGACTTGCCCTGCGGCGGTTTACGTCTTGAAACCAATCCGCCCAATCGCTGTCGCACGATCTCTGTCCATTTTTTATCATAGGAGGCTTCATGCCTTGGAAGCTCGCATCATTCGGTACTTTGTTGGCAGCACTCGCGTTGGCGGGTTGCAGCACCCCGGGTGCCTCTGAGCCAGCCAAAGACGCCGCCGTGGCCGATACCGGTCATAGCCGCTGTGAGTCGAAGGCCGCCGAATTCACTATCGGCCAGAAAGCTTCGCCCCAATTGCTGGAGCAGGCGCGTACCCGCGCCGGTGCGCAGAATGCACGGATCCTCAAGCCTAACGACATGATCACGCTGGAATACCGTTCCGACCGCCTGAACCTGAACACCGATGACAACCTGGTGATCACGCGAGTCAATTGCGGCTAGGTCTTTCAAGGCTTTTGCAGCGCCCATAAAAAACCCCGTCACATGGACGGGGTTTTTTTAGCTCAGCGGAGAATTACTCGCCGCGAACCTGTGCAGCTTGCATACCCTTTTGGCCTTTCTCAGCCACGAAGGAAACGGTTTGGCCTTCTTTCAGGCTTTTGAAACCGTCGCTTTCGATAGCTTTGAAGTGTACGAACAGGTCGTCACCGCCACCTTGAGGAGTGATGAAGCCGAAGCCTTTTTCATCGTTGAACCATTTAACGGTGCCGGTTTGGCGATTAGACATGGTGTATCTCCAAGAAACATATATTTTCAGTAGTGCTGTGCTGCTCAGGCCAACTGGGCACACCGGGCTATCATAGTCGAAATGTTCGGCTTGGGAGCCCCCCCAAGGCATTGTTTGCTAATCAATAGCGTTGCGTTTAGTGCCTGATCCGGCTGAAAGCCCCGATCTACGGGGCTTTGGCTCGAAATATCAACTGGTAAAAAAAGCCGTAAAAGCTGCGTAATTTGTGAGAAACGGCAGTTTTAAGCCTGTTTTACCGCCAAAAAAGCCGTGAGATCAGCGGCAAATCTTACTTTTTCTTCACGACTTTGCAGGACGAAATAGCCGCGACTGCCTTGTTTTTCAGCTCCGGGCTGGCGTTCTGGTTGGTCATGAGCTCTTTGATTTCCGCAGTGCTCAATTCGGCGTTGATCTTGTCAGCGCCACATTCGCAGTGGGCTTTGGCAGTTTTGGCGTCCACGTTCTGGCTGGCGGCTGCGCTGCAATCGCTGACGAAGCTGTCACGGGCACCGGCTGGCCAGTTCGACGGGGCTGCTGCCTGCGCGCCGAGGGAAAGGAGGGTCAGGGAAGCGGCGAGAGCGAGGGTGGAGGTAAAACGCATCATGAGGATGCTCCTTTGGGTCGAGGACGAACGGCGATTCTCAGTGGGTTTGAGGCATTGCGTACAGCTCAAGTTCACTTTTGCAGCTATAAAGGCTGGAATTTGTCTTTACGCAAGATAGCAGCCCCGCGATGACCGTTCATCTGTGCTAGGATCTTGCGCTTGGCTATTTCCAGGCGCGCCAATTGCTGCCTTGCCATGTTCTTTTTAGCTCACTCCAGTCACTCTGGTTCGATTATCGGTTGGCCGAAAGGCTCCTGCCGCTGTAAGGCAGGCGTTCATCACTGAACGGCCTGGTGTTGGATCTTGTACTGGCTCATCCCAACCCACGTGACCTTTGGTAGGGGTCACCACTAGGAGAGGAGGCGCCATGCCAACTATTACTCTTCCCGACGGCAGTCAACGTTCATTCGATCACTCGGTTTCCGTAGCCGAGGTCGCCGCATCCATTGGTGCAGGCCTGGCCAAGGCCACCGTGGCCGGCAAGGTCGACGGCAAGCTGGTTGACGCCAGCGACCTGATCACCAACGACGCCAGCCTGCAAATCATCACGCCCAAGGACCAAGAGGGGCTGGAGATCATTCGCCACTCTTGCGCTCACTTGATTGGCCACGCGGTCAAGCAGCTGTATCCAACCGCGAAGATGGTAATCGGCCCGGTCATCGACGAAGGCTTCTATTACGACATCGCCTACGAGCGTCCTTTTACCCCGGACGATCTGGCCGCCATCGAACAACGCATGCACGCGCTGATCGAAAAAGATTACGACGTGATCAAGAAAGTCACGCCGCGCGCCGAAGTGATCGACGTGTTCACCGCCCGTGGCGAAGACTACAAGCTGCGCCTGGTGGAAGACATGCCGGACGAGCAGGCCATGGGCCTGTACTACCACGAAGAATACGTCGACATGTGCCGTGGCCCGCACGTGCCGAACACACGCTTCCTCAAGTCCTTCAAGCTGACCAAGCTGTCCGGCGCCTACTGGCGTGGCGACGCGAAGAACGAGCAACTGCAGCGGATCTACGGCACTGCCTGGGCTGACAAGAAGCAGCTGGCAGCCTACATCCAGCGCATCGAAGAAGCCGAAAAACGCGACCATCGCAAGATCGGCAAGCGCCTGAACCTGTTCCACCTCCAGGAAGAAGCGCCGGGC
This sequence comes from Pseudomonas petroselini, assembly GCF_045037875.1. Taxonomy (NCBI): domain Bacteria; kingdom Pseudomonadati; phylum Pseudomonadota; class Gammaproteobacteria; order Pseudomonadales; family Pseudomonadaceae; genus Pseudomonas; species Pseudomonas petroselini. The sequence goes on along the minus strand of NZ_CP173614.1, from coordinate 5,447,731 downwards.
ATGGTGTTCTGGCACCCCAACGGCTGGACCCTGTACCAGGTACTCGAGCAGTACATGCGCAAGGTTCAGCGCGAAAACGGCTACCTGGAGATCAAGACTCCCCAGGTCGTTGACCGCAGCCTGTGGGAGAAATCCGGGCACTGGGCCAACTACGCCGACAACATGTTCACCACCCAGTCGGAAAACCGCGATTACGCCATCAAGCCAATGAACTGCCCATGCCACGTGCAGGTGTTCAACCAGGGCCTGAAGAGCTACCGCGAGCTGCCGATGCGCCTGGCCGAGTTTGGTGCCTGTCACCGTAACGAGCCGTCGGGTGCGCTGCACGGCATCATGCGTGTGCGTGGCTTCACCCAGGACGACGCCCACATCTTCTGCACTGAAGAGCAGATGCAGGCCGAATCCGCGGCGTTCATCAAGCTGACCATGGACGTTTATCGCGATTTCGGCTTCACCGAAGTTGAGATGAAACTGTCCACTCGTCCGGAAAAGCGCGTCGGCTCCGACGAGCTGTGGGATCGCGCCGAAGCTGCATTGGCCGCAGCGCTGGACAGTGCGGGGCTTGCGTACGACCTGCAGCCGGGTGAGGGCGCGTTCTACGGGCCGAAGATCGAGTTCTCGCTGAAAGATTGCCTTGGCCGCGTCTGGCAGTGTGGTACCCTGCAGCTCGATTTTAACCTGCCGATCCGTCTGGGAGCCGAATACGTCTCCGAAGACAACAGCCGTAAACACCCGGTTATGCTGCACCGGGCGATCCTCGGCTCGTTCGAACGGTTCGTCGGGATCCTGATCGAGCACTACGAGGGTGCATTCCCTGCGTGGCTGGCGCCGACTCAGGCAGTGATCATGAATATCACTGATAAACAGGCAGATTTTGCCGCTGAAGTTGAAAAAACACTCAACGAAAGCGGATTTCGTGCCAAGTCCGACTTGAGAAATGAAAAGATCGGCTTTAAAATCCGCGAGCATACTTTGCTCAAGGTTCCCTATCTCTTGGTTATCGGAGATCGGGAAGTCGAGATGCAGACTGTCGCTGTGCGTACTCGTGAAGGTGCTGACCTGGGCTCGATGCCCGTCGCCCAGTTCGCTGAGTTCCTCGCGCAAGCGGTTTCCCGGCGTGGTCGCCCAGATTCGGAGTAATTATTATTAAGCGTGAAATGAGACAAGATAAACGAGCTGCACCGAAAGCCCCGATCAACGAGAATATCTCGGCACGCGAGGTTCGGTTAATTGGCGCTGACGGCGAGCAGATTGGCATCGTCTCGATTGATGAAGCGCTTCGTATTGCTGAAGAGTCCAAATTGGACTTGGTGGAAATTTCCGCCGATGCAATCCCACCCGTTTGCCGGGTGATGGACTACGGCAAGTCGATCTTCGAAAAGAAGAAGCAGGTTGCCGCAGCGAAGAAGAACCAGAAGCAGATTCAAGTAAAAGAAATCAAGTTTCGTCCAGGGACGGAGGAAGGGGATTACCAGGTAAAACTGCGCAACCTGGTACGTTTCCTGAGTGATGGGGACAGGGCCAAGGTATCCTTGCGATTCCGCGGCCGTGAGATGGCCCACCAGGAGCTGGGGATGGAACTCCTCAAGCGGGTTGAAGCTGACCTGCTGGAGTACGGTTCCGTCGAGCAGCATCCTAAGATGGAAGGACGCCAGCTGATCATGGTCATCGCCCCGAAAAAGAAGAAGTAATCAACAGGGCACGGCAGGCCTTCTGATTATGTTTATCAACTGAATGCGGAGTATCCGAACATGCCAAAGATGAAGACTAAAAGTGGTGCTGCTAAGCGGTTTCTGAAAACTGCTAACGGTATCAAGCACAAGCACGCTTTCAAGAGCCACATCCTGACCAAAATGTCGACCAAGCGTAAGCGTCAACTGCGCGGTAGCAGCTTGCTGCATCCGTCTGACGTGGCAAAAGTCGAGCGCATGCTGCGCCTTCGTTAATTTTTGGATCAAGAATAGAGGAAGTAACTCATGGCTCGTGTAAAGCGTGGCGTCATTGCCCGTAAACGTCACAAAAAAATTCTGAAACTTGCTAAAGGCTACTACGGCGCGCGTTCACGCGTATTCCGTGTTGCCAAGCAAGCGGTAATCAAGGCAGGCCAATACGCCTACCGCGACCGTCGTCAGAAAAAACGTCAGTTCCGCGCTCTGTGGATCGCTCGTATCAACGCCGGTGCACGTGTTAACGGTCTGTCCTACAGCCGTTTCATCGCTGGCCTGAAAAAAGCGTCCATCGAAATCGACCGTAAGGTTCTGGCTGAACTGGCCGTGAACGAAAAAGCGGTGTTTGCTGCGATTGTCGAGAAAGCTAAAGCCACCTTGGCTTAAGTACCCCCGACAGTCACCCTGGGCTACTCCTGTAGTCCACGGTGGTAAACGTCATAAATAGGGGAAGAGCCTTCAAGCTCTTCCCCTATTTTGTATCTGGAGTCTGTACATGGAAAACCTGGACGCGCTCGTTGCTCAAGCCCTTGAGGCAGTGCAAAGCGCTGAAGATGTAAATGCCCTGGAGCAAATCCGGGTTCACTACCTTGGAAAAAAAGGTGAATTGACTCAGGTGATGAAGACCCTGGGGAATTTGCCGGCTGAAGAGCGTCCGCAAGTCGGTGCGCTGATCAACGTCGCCAAGGAGCGTGTCACAGAGGTTCTCAATGCGCGCAAGGCGTCGCTCGAGGAGGCCGATCTTGCGGCCAAGCTCGCCGCCGAGTCCATTGACGTAACCCTGCCTGGCCGTGGCCAGGCCTCGGGCGGTCTGCACCCGATCACCCGGACTCTGGAACGTATCGAGCAGTTTTTCACCCACATTGGCTACGGCATCGCCGAAGGCCCTGAGGTCGAAGACGACTATCACAACTTCGAGGCGCTCAACATCCCAGGTCATCACCCGGCCCGGTCGATGCACGACACCTTCTATTTCAACGCGAACATGTTGTTGCGCACCCATACCTCGCCGGTGCAGGTCCGCACCATGGAAGCGAACAAGCCGCCGATTCGCATTGTCTGCCCAGGCCGTGTGTACCGCAGCGACTCCGATATCACCCACTCGCCGATGTTCCACCAGGTCGAAGGCCTGCTGGTTGATCGCGATATCAACTTCGCCGACCTCAAAGGCACCATCGAAGAATTCCTGCGGGTGTTCTTCGAGAAAGAGCTGGCGGTGCGATTCCGTCCATCGTTCTTCCCGTTCACCGAACCCTCCGCTGAAGTCGACATGGAGTGCGTGATGTGCAGCGGTAAAGGCTGCCGCGTCTGCAAACAGACCGGCTGGCTGGAAGTGATGGGCTGCGGCATGGTTCACCCCAACGTGCTGCGCATGTCCGGCATTGATCCGGAAGAGTTCTCGGGCTTTGCCTTCGGCATGGGCGTTGAGCGTCTGGCCATGCTGCGTTACGGCGTGAACGACTTGCGTCTGTTCTTCGACAACGACTTGCGGTTCCTCGCGCAATTTCGCTAGTCGTAACGAATCTTTAGGAGAGCAGGATGAAATTCAGTGAACAATGGCTGCGTGGCTGGGTAAGCCCGCAGGTAGATCGCGACGAGCTGGTTGCTCGTCTGTCGATGGCCGGTCTTGAGGTCGATAGCGTCACTCCGGCCGCCGGTGTTTTCAGCGGCGTCGTAGTGGGCGAGGTGCTGAGCACCGAGCAGCATCCCGATGCCGACAAGTTGCGTGTGTGCCAGGTCAGCAATGGCGCGGAAACCTTCCAGGTCGTGTGCGGAGCGCCTAACGTGCGCCCGGGCCTGAAGATCCCATTCGCCATGATCGGTGCCGAGCTGCCAGGCGACTTCAAGATCAAGAAAGCCAAGCTGCGTGGCGTCGAGTCCAACGGCATGCTGTGCTCCCAGGCGGAGCTGCAGGTCGGCGAGGGCAATGATGGCCTGATGGAACTGCCGGCCGATGCGCCGGTGGGCCAGGACATCCGCGTTTACCTGGAACTGGAAGACGCCAGCATCGAGGTCGACCTGACCCCGAACCGTGGCGACTGCCTGTCCCTGGCCGGCCTGGCGCGTGAAGTGGGCGCGTTGTACAACGCTCCGGTCACCCGCCCTGTGGTTGCCGCCGTGCCTGCGGTACACGATGAAGTACGCCCGATCGACGTGTTGGCGCCAAACGCCTGCCCGCGTTACCTGGGTCGTGTGATCCGTAACGTCGATCTGTCCAAGCCAACCCCGCTGTGGATGGTTGAGCGCCTGCGGCGTGCTGACGTGCGCAGCATCGACGCGGCCGTCGACATTACCAACTACGTGATGCTGGAGCTGGGCCAACCGCTGCATGCGTTCGACCTCGCCGAAATCAACGGCGGCATCCGCGTACGCATGGCGGAAGAAGGCGAGAAGCTGGTGCTGCTCGACGGCCAGGAAGTCAGCCTGCGTGCCGACACCCTGGTCATCGCCGACCACTCCCGCGCCCTGGCGATTGCCGGCGTGATGGGTGGCGAGCACAGCGGTGTGTCCGAGACCACCCGCGACGTGTTCCTTGAGAGTGCCTTCTTCGACCAGATCGCCATCGCCGGCAAAGCCCGTTCCTATGGTCTGCACACCGATGCGTCGCATCGCTACGAGCGCGGCGTGGACTGGAAGCTCGCGCGTGAAGCCATGGAGCGCGCCACTGGCCTGCTGCTGGAAATCACCGGCGGCGAAGCGGGTCCGATCACCGAAACCGTCAGCGAGCAGTACTTGCCGTCCGTTGCGCCGATCACCCTGCGCGCCAAAAGTGTCGAGCAGATGCTCGGCCTGGTCATCGCGCCGGCTGAAATCGAGCAACTGTTATCCGCTCTCGGCCTGGGTATTTCCGCAGGCGGGGAAGGGCAGTGGACCGTTGAAGTGCCAAGCCATCGCTTCGATATCAGCCTGGAAGTCGACCTGATCGAAGAACTGGCTCGCCTCTACGGCTACAACCGCCTGCCGGTTCGTTACCCGCAAGCGCGCCTGGCGCCGCAACCCAAGGCCGAGGCGCGTGCGCACCTGCCTGAGCTGCGTCGTCTGTTGGTTGCCCGTGGCTATCAGGAAGCGGTGACCTACAGCTTCATCGATCCTAAACAGTTCGAGCTGTTCAACCCTGGCGTCGAGCCGCTGCTGCTGGCGAACCCGATCTCCAACGACATGGCGGCCATGCGTTCGTCCCTGTGGCCCGGCCTGGTGAAAGCACTTTCCCATAACCTGAACCGTCAGCAAGATCGCGTGCGCATGTTCGAAAGCGGCCTGCGTTTTGTCGGCCAGCTCGACGGCCTGAAACAAGAGCCAATGCTCGCTGGCGTGGTGTGCGGTAGCCGCCTGCCGGAAGGCTGGGCGCAGGGCCGCGATGCCGTGGACTTCTTCGACGTCAAGGCTGACGTAGAAGCGGTGCTGGGCTTTGCCGGTGCTCTGGATGCCTTCACCTTCGTTCCTGGCAGCCATCCGGCATTGCACCCGGGCCAGACGGCACGTATCGAGCGCGAAGGGCGCCTGGTGGGCTTCGTCGGTGCCATTCACCCTGAACTGTCGAAAACCCTCGGTCTCGACCGTCCGGTCTTCGTCTTTGAGCTGGTCCTGGCTGAAGTCGCCTCGGGCAAAATGCCTAAATTCAGCGAGCTGTCGCGCTTCCCTGAAGTGCGCCGCGATTTGGCGCTGATCGCCGACCGCGAAGTGGCCGCCACTGCCGTTCTGGATGTAATCCGTGAAAATGCAGGGGAATGGCTGACAGACCTCAGGCTATTTGACGTCTATCAGGGTAAAGGTATTGATCCGCATAGAAAAAGCCTCGCAGTTGGCTTGACCTGGCAGCATCCATCGCGCACTCTTAATGACGATGAGGTGAATACCACGACACAAAATATCCTCACCTCGCTCGAACAAAGGTTGAACGCCACGTTAAGGAAGTGACGTATGGGGGCTTTGACGAAAGCTGAGATGGCGGAACGTCTGTACGAAGAGTTGGGTCTGAACAAACGCGAAGCCAAGGAATTGGTCGAGCTGTTTTTTGAAGAGATCAGACACGCTCTGGAAGACAACGAACAGGTCAAATTGTCCGGTTTCGGCAATTTTGACCTGCGGGACAAACGCCAGCGGCCTGGCCGCAATCCAAAAACGGGAGAAGAAATCCCGATCACGGCTCGCCGTGTGGTCACCTTTCGTCCAGGGCAGAAGTTGAAGGCCCGAGTTGAGGCTTATGCTGGAACCAAGTCATAACGACGAGCTACCCGTCATCCCAGGCAAACGCTACTTCACCATTGGTGAAGTCAGCGAGCTCTGTGCGGTAAAACCGCACGTGCTGCGCTATTGGGAGCAGGAGTTTCCTCAACTCAACCCCGTTAAACGCACCGGGAACCGTCGGTATTATCAGCGCCAGGATGTGCTGATGATCCGACAGATCCGCGCGTTGCTGTACGACCAGGGGTTCACCATCAGCGGCGCGCGCCAGCGCATGTCCGGTGATGAAGCTAAAGACGACACCACCCAATACAAGCAACTGATCCGCCAGATGATCTCCGAGCTCGAAGATGTGCTGGTGGTTCTGAAAAAGTAATTCCGGCTTTTAAAATACTTCCACATTTCAAAAGCTTGCGGTATATTCCGGATCGCTTCGTCAAGAAGCGAACCCAGTAACACGCCTAGTCGGGGCGTAGCGCAGTCCGGTAGCGCACTAGCATGGGGTGCTAGGGGTCGAGTGTTCGAATCACTCCGTCCCGACCATATTATTCAATGACTTAGCCGAACGCTTACCCGTTCGGCTTTTTCATGCGTGGGGACTTTTACGGGGGATCATCCCGACTTCCTCCTCAATAGGGTCAGCGCTGGCCATCGATGATGCACATCGCCACATTGATCCAGGATCACCAAGCGTTCATCGCCGCTCTTCATGCCTGCTTTTTCACTCCGCCCGCCGAGTCCTCAGCAGAGGGTCCGGCAGTTCGGTGAGCAACAGGTGCGTGAACGGCAGATCGCCAATGAACGGGCAAAGCTGCTCGATAGGGGAAGCGGGAAGGCCGATGGATGCCACGGATCCAGCCAGTGGCTGCGACGTGTCTAATTCAGCAGCGGATTAGTGAAAAAAACGCATCCGATCAACCTGGCAAATAAAACCAAAGTCTCCTCCAGATCTGGATCTTCAAATAATATTGAGCGTGAATCCAGGGCGCATAGAGCACCAAATAGCCGTCCATCGGGAAGGAAGATAGGGACGCCGGCATAGCTTTCGATCGCATACCGTTTAACTACCGCACGACTTGAGTACCTGCCGTCTTCGCTGACTTTAGGAATAAACAGTGCCTTAGGGTCTCTCCGGAGCTCGCTGCAAAGCGTGATTTCTAGCGCTAGCGTATCACCCGTCTCTATCCCCATATGCAGCGGGTCGTAAGCTGAGCAGACGACCCAGTCTGCTTCGGTGAATTTCGCAATCCCGGCAAACCGCATGCCCGTAATCCGTGTAACGAGCTTTAAAATGCTAGTGGTAGCCTCAATCTCAGCCAACGCTGATCGCTCATCTGAATTAAGCACAGCGTGCAAGGTGATTTCGGGCTTGTCCATATTTCACCTATGCTGTGTTTAGCGGGGCGCGTCGCATTGGCGTGAGAGAGAACCTGCCACACACCTAAAATTGCGTTCCAGCGATTTCCTAGGTTCTGAATCTAAGAACCAAATCGTTTAAGTTGACGGCCAGGCGAGAAAGTTCGTTGCTCGCGGTCAGTGTTTGGCGAGTGCCTTCACTGCTCTGTACTGCAAGGTCGCGGATGCTTATCAGGCTGCGATCAACATCCCGCGCCACGTGAGCTTGCTCCTCTGAGGCGGTTGCAATCTGGATATTGCGGTCGTTAATTTCAAGCACCGAATCGATAATTTGGCGCAGCGATTGGCCTGCATGTTCTGCAGTGTCTCGCGTGCTATAGACCTCGGACGTGCTCTTTTGCATTGATTCGACCGCGGCAGAAGAGCCTGCTTGAATCGTGGATATCATCTGTTCAATTTCTTGCGTCGATGTTTGTGTTCGGTGTGCCAGCGCTCGAACTTCATCTGCGACTACTGCAAAACCGCGACCCTGTTCTCCTGCACGAGCCGCTTCAATGGCGGCATTCAAGGCAAGCAGGTTGGTTTGCTCAGCAATTGCCCTTATCACACTTAGGACTTTGCTAATGTCTTGAGCTTGGGCTGCCAGTTCTTTCACCTGATCCGATGACACTTCAACCAAGCCCGTCAACCCGCGCATCGCCGTTAATGTTTCAGTGACTTTTTGATTGCCGAGGTCTGCGGCGATGCTCGACTGCATTGCGGCTTCAGAGGTGGAGTTGGCGTTCCGGGCAACCTCTTCGACCGCGGCACTCATTTCAGTGACCGCGGTGGCGGCTTGCTCTATTTCGCTGTTCTGCTGCTGAAGTGTGCGATCAGCACTTTCAGTAATCGAGGTCATTTCAACGGCAGCGGTACTCAGCTGGGACGACGCTCCTGAGATTTCTAAAATGGTGTGTCGTAAGTTTTTCTGCATCAGATTGAGTGCATGCATCAAGCGCGAAGCTTCATCTGAACCTGTTACTTCAAGATCATGGGTAAGGTCGCCCGCAGCGATATCCTCCGCCAACTTAAGGGATGAGCTGATGGGGCTGACGATGCTGTTAGTGAACAAAACAGCCAGTACGATGGTTAAGATAAACGCCACGATCAGCACCGCTACCAACACTTGGACGCTATGGTTGTATACGTTGGTAGCGTCCACACCAGACGCCACGGCCTGGCGTGCATTTTGCTCGCGCAGAAGTGTCAGTTGCTCTTGATAGACGGTGGCTCTTTGCGCTTGGTCAGTATTGGCAAAAATAACCGCTTGATCATGGTCGGATGAATCCATTGCAATGACTTTTCTGAGGCCGTCGATATAGGCAGTCATAGCCTCGTTGGCTTTTGCGAACTGGATTTCGTCTTGCTCCCCAGACATCAGGTGCGCGCGATAATAATCAGTCTTCGACTGAAGTGTCTGTATTGCTTCTTGGACCTTTGCCAGCGAGAAATCATGCACATCGCGGGTGGTGCTTGAGAGCATGCGAATACTTTCAAGGCGGGCGTGAAGGAGGGCGATTTGGATATCGTCAATGACCTGGATACTGGGGAGGGAGTTTAGCTCGATGTTCTGTTCTGCAGCGCGTAGCCGATCAATTTGTAGATAAGAGAAGCCTGCCAAGCTGACGAGCAGGCATGTAATTAGGCCAAAGCAGACAAAAGCTCTTCGCGCGATACTCAAGGATCTTAATTTCATATAGGCCTCCGAGGGCCGGGTTTTAGTGGCGTGGCATTCCCACGTCATTTCGTTGATCACGAACAAAGGCGGCTTTTACATGCAGCACAGTGGTTTCCAGTTGCAGCTTGCGGGCTGTGCTTGAAACGAAGAATGCAAAAAAATGTATTGAGGTAATAGGTGCGCTAAATGATTGCGCGCTAATCAATTGAGGCGGCGCTTTTCGAGCACTGTGTAAGGTGGATTGGTATTGGTTTGAACTGCTGATTCCGGCAGGTGCCGAAACAACTACCACCCAGAGGACATCCTGATGACTGAAGAAAAGAACAACGAGCCCGAGCAAGAAACCCCGGCGCATTCGACTGAGAAAGAGCGCGAGCGCCTGAAGGATTTCAACAAGGACGGGATACCGCCTGGCGCATGCTGATCATCAAGCGGCGCGCTTGCAGGTGCTCGTCGCCTGGGGTGTGGTGATATCGGCAAGGGTTCCATGTCCCGGCCCCTAGGGAATAAGAATCAACCATGGCTACATGCCACCACTGGTCGGATCGACCGCCGCACAGATGAACGATTTTTGCTGGGCACCGCTCTATTTCCGCGGACATAATCAGGTGCTCAAATGCAACCATCAGCGCGGCGTTCTGCGGTAAAAGCCTGGGCAGATATCTACGCCCATGCGGTAGACGAACAGGATATTGAGGATAAATATTTCAAGTTGCTGAGGAGGGCCGACGATATGGAGAGCACCGGCCTCATCAATGGGAAGGAGTGGAGGAGGCTTGTTCGCAGAGCGGGCGAATTTCTCGCAAGTACCGCAGAATAAATGTGCAGGGGAGAGCTAGCCCGCTCTCCCTCCCTTCGACATATCGATCTCAAACACCAGTTCATCAGCAAGCTTCTGAATGCTCGGGGCATCTGCAAGCGTGGCAAGGTTGATACCTGTCGTGCAGAACATAGCGTCATGGTCGGGCTGTCGCACCAGTATGGTCGCAGTCCAGCCATTCACCAGGATGCAATCTACCTGATGCCCGGGCAGGCTCCGCTCTAAACCCTCAGTCAACGACATTTTCTTCCAGCTGTGCATGATGAGCTATCACTCGGCATTGATGTGAAGTTGACATGCCGCAGTTGAAAAAGTGCCGGCGGTTCACGGCTGGCGCAATCTCTGGCCGTCATTGCTCAGTGTGGAGCGGTGAGGGGTTGTCTACGACGTCAGCCTATGTTGAGCGTTCGCGGTTTTTCGACGAGTGACGTGTCTAGATCAAGGGTTATGAGGCTTTTAGGGTTGTCACCTCTGGTTTTGGCGATTACTCTGAAAATGTATGGATTGTTACGAATAATTTCGGAGGCGCTGGTTTTTGAGGCGCGATACTTCAGGACGAGGAACGAAACATGTTTTCACACGAAGGTCCCGCAATAGAGCTGTTGTTGTTCATTTTTGGTGTGGCAGGTCTACTTTTGGTCGCCTGGTTCATTCACCACCAACATGAGCGAAGGAACGGGAAAGGCGTTAAAAAACAACAAAATCGTAACGAGGGCCGTTCTACCTAGGGCCGCTCAATAGACTCATGTCGTTTTGTTCGGCGACCGGCGCCCAGCGGGTCGTCAGGCGCCGGACAACTGAAACCGATAGCCCACCCCATACAAGGACTCGATGGGCGTTTCCCCTGGACACGCCTGCTCCAGCTTGCGCCGCAGGTTGCGGATATGACTGTCCACCGTACGGTATGTGACCACGCGGTGGTCGGAGTAGAGTTTGTCGAGCAGTTGGTCGCGGGAAAATACCCGGCCGGCGGAACGTGCAAAAGTGCTCAGAAGTCGCAATCAGCGTGCCGATTTTTAACGGGGGGAGTAACCGCGCGGCCCTGGATTCGGCCAAGGTCGAACGCGAGATCCAGGTGCAGACCTATCAGCAAACCCTGCAGACCGCATTCCGCGAAGTGGCCGACGCGCTGGCGGTGCGCAGCACCCTGGATCGCCGAATCGCCGCACAACAGGCGCTGACCGACGCCAGCCGTAAAAGCTTCGAACTCTCGGATGCCTTGTATCGGGGCGGCTCGCAAAGCTACCTCGAAGCCCTGGATGCGCAACGCTCGCTCTACAGCGCACAACAGGACCTGATCACTCTGCGCCTGACCGAGCAGAGTAACCGCATCACGTTATACAAAGTGCTGGGGGGCGGTTGGAATTAACGGCGCTGGCACACGCACACATCACCGCAGCGATGGAACGGCCTGCGCGGATCACATCGGGCCAGTTCATTCAATGGGGAATCAACAAGGCTCATGACGGGCGATAAAGACACGTTTATTCGAAGCGCCTATCTGCAAAGCCGAGCGTTCAGGAGCAACGGCGCAAACGTAAAGGATGACGGTTGACCGGCGCCCCTGCGTTCGGTTTGTTACCCATTGGCGAGCTGGACTTGATCACGACCACTTGATTTAGCACTGTACATGGCGCTGTCCGCACGCCGAACGAAAGCGTCAAATGATTCCGATGGAATCCAAGTCGCAACGCCGAAGCTACACGTTACTTGACCGGCCTCCTCAAAGGGGAGGGCGCTGACGAGGGCTCGAAGCTTTTCCGCCAACAGCTTCGTATCGTTGAGGTCGCTTCCAGGGCAGATCAATGCAAACTCCTCCCCACCCGTTCTGCACAGAAGATCGGTTTTGCGTATTGCCGAACGTAGTCGCACACACAATGACTTCAATACGCTATCACCGCACTGATGCCCCTTGAGGTCGTTGATGCGTTTGAAGTGATCGACGTCGAACATGATCAGCGATAAGGGGCTGTGTTGCGCGTCAGCCTCAACGAGCAGGCGTTCCATCAACGCTTCGAAGTGCCGGCGGTTATACACGTCCGTCAGGTGGTCGGTAATGTTCAACAAGCGCAAGTCTTGCGTGCGCTCATCAACCAGAGAGAGCGCGCGCGCACGCTGTGTGATCAGCATGTACACCATGAGCGTCATCAGCAGCGTCAATCCTGCTCCAAACGCGACGATCAGACTGACAAGCGCTGCGTGACTGTTAGAGCTCAAAAATATCGAGCTTGGCCGAAACTGCATCGAGTAGTGCTGGTCGGCTACTTTCAACACGCGTTGAGCGTAAAGCGCCGAAGGGGCGGCTGGCGATAAGCTCTGATAAAAAATGGCGTTCGGCTGCGGCGTGTCGATCAATGACAGGGTCACGTTCAGTCGTTGCAGACTGGGTAACGGAATGCCATGTTCCATCAAGGACGCCAAGCGTATCGTCGAGACGATGAACCCCTGCAAACCATCATCGTTCAGTGAGGCCGCCGAGGACTCCTTGAAAACAGGCGCGACAAAGAAAAACCCGGTATGTCCACTGGTCATTTTCAACGGCGCCGACACGACCAGCCGGTGTGTTTCTCGTGCCTTTCTCAACAAGGCCTCGCGATCCGGGCTGGCGAGCACATCCATGCCCGGTGTTATCTTCACGTCATTGCGCTTGCACAAGTAGAGCAAGATCATGTGCTCCGGACGGCTGGTGAGGGGGGCTTCGGTCTGGGTCATGGGATCAATCTCATGATACGAAAAGTCACTCGTACCATTGAGTAGCGCTTTTTCGCGAAACGTGTGTAGATCCTGCTCGAGAATCCTCGGCACCCAGCCGTACGTTTCACCCTCTTCGACGAGAGGCGTGACAAACCCCATGAACTCCTTTTCCGTGACATCGTCGGCGTTGATGAAGAAACGCCTGACGGTGTCCAATTTCAAGTCCTGGAAAGTAAAGCGTCGCTGCAGGCGACTGAATCGCTCGTCAACCTCCAGTTGGAACGCAACGCTGACGGTGCGCTGCTCCGACCCGACGAAAAGTATCAGTACCAAGGTCGTGATGGCCACCCCAGCCAGGCACACGAGAACGCAAAGGGATACGTCGGATGCTTTGAGGGCGCTCATACGAAAGGACATCATTTCGTGTTCCTTACTCATCGCCAAAAACAACCTGCAACCACCGGGTACGCTTTTTCGAATATCGGCACGCCTGCCAACATCTTTAAAGGTTAGGCGATGAAATATTCACTGTCGCCGCAAGCGATAGGGTTACTCGGCCAGCCGGTTTTTGCCGAGCACGTTGCTTCTCCGCCGACGGCTGATCCGTACCTTGAGGAACAGCCTGGCCTGATCGATGCGCCCACTCCAACCCTGCCGGTTGTGCGGTTGCCTCCTGCATGAGCTAGAACTCGGTCACGACGGTTACGCCGGCGGTCTCGAAGCGATCCATGTTCATCAACGCGTCGATGGACTGCTCCAGGCTGATGGTTTTACCCACGAGTTTTTCCGGCGCCAGTTTTCCGGAGGTGATCATCTGGATCATGGCGTCATAACGATGTGCTTGCATGCCATGGCTGCCATAGATCTCAAGCTCGTGCGCGATGACCTTGCTCATGGGGATCGCCGGCGTGGCGTGGTCGGCAAGCATCAGGCCCACCTGGACGTGCTTGCCTCGACGGCGCAGGTTGTTGATGGAGTTGAAGCACGTGGTGGGATGGCCCAATGCATCCAGCGATACGTGGGCGCCCCCCTGGGTGATGTCCAGCACGGCTTCGGTGACGTCCGCAACGCTGTGTGCGTTCACGGTTGCAACGGCGCCGAGCGCGCGTGCCCGTTCGAGTTTTTCCGGCGAAATATCGATGGCGATGACATTCGCGCCGAGGGCCTGGGCGATCATCACGGCGGACAGGCCCACGCCTCCGCAGCCATGCACCGCCACCCACTGTCCGGCGCTGACATTGCCTTGGTCAACGACGGCGCGAAATGAAGTCGCGAAGCGGCAGCCCAGGCTCGCAGCGGTAGCAAAGTCCATGCTCTCCGGAAGCGCGACGAGGTTCAAGTCGGCCTGCTGTATACCGACGTACTCCGCAAACGACCCCCAATGAGTGAAGCCCGGTTGAAACTGCGTAGTGCAGACTTGCTGGTTACCGCTGTTGCACTCGGGACACGCGCCACACCCGGCCGACAAAGGGCACCGTTACACGGTCGCCGACCTTCCACCGGGTGATGTCCCTGCCAACCTCCGTCACGATGCCGGCAAGCTCATGCCCGGGAACATGCGGCAGTTGGATGTCCGGATCATGCCCCTTCCAACCGTGCCAGTCGCTGCGGCAGACGCCCGTGCCCCGCACCTGTACGACCACACCGTGACGCTCCGGCGTCGGGTCTTCGACGTTCATCAGGCGTGGCGGTTGGGAAAAGGCTTCATAGACAACTGCTTTCATGAAAGTCACCTCTGCTTGGGATAGACACGACGCTGTATTCGATGGGTTTCCAGTGCCGGGCGGCTCGAATCAGTGCTGATCCATTATGTGCGAATGCCTTGAAATTGCTTTTCAGATTGCAGTTGATAGTGGGTGCTGAATGAAATTAATCTTCTTGAGCCAGCACATAATTGAAAGGATCAACCATGCTTGAGCGTCTGGATAAGGTGGATATTGCAATCTCGGAGCGACTGCAGCGAGATGGGCGACTCTCGAACGTCAAGTTGGCGGAGCAACTTTCCCTCAGCGAAGCATCGTGTTGGCGTAAACAGAAACGCCTGGAGGAGTGCGGCGTGATCGAGGGGTATCAAGCCATCCTGAATCGCAGAAAACTGGGCCTGGGGGTGATGGCTTTCGTGCAGATCTCCTGCAGTGATCACAGTGAAGAAGCCACGGAAAAGTTTGAGAAAATCATAGCGTCGGCGCCACAGGTGCTCAGTTGTCACAATACAACCGGCGAGGCGGATTTTTTACTTCAAGTCGTCGCAAGCGATTTGGACAGCTACAGCAGATTCGTTGAAAAGGTGCTGAGAAAGCTCCCGGGCGTATTGAGTATCCGCTCGAACCTGTCACTGCGAGAAATGAAGACCACCCATCGTTTTCCAGTGGCCGAGCTCCTGAGTATCTGAGGACCTTGAATCAGGGCGGCGGCCTGCTTGTCGGCATTCTCAGGTGTGCGAATCGGATAAGCCAGGTTGACGCTCAATGGCCCCGCGGGCTGTACCAGATCACTCCCACCGAACTGGCCATCTGGCTCAGGTCCACACCGCCGCAGCCTTGGGTAGTGCTCAGGTAGCACTTGTCCGAATACACCGAGCCCACATCCCAGAACAGCGAAGTGCGCACGGATTTGTTGTCCTTGATGAACGGCACTGGGAACAAGTACTCCGCGCCGCCGGTGATCGAGCGGAGGTGGCAATGTTTCAGGTGCATAAAAAGGGCTTCGTGCCCGGCAGGAAGAGGGTCGACGGCCTGGTCCCGTATGATTTCTTTTGCGAAGACAACCCGGCGATCAATCTCTTCATGTTTACCGGGCCCAACCAGAACGGCACGCAGAGCGTGAAATTCCAACGCGTGCTGAAAATCATCAAGCACGCAAGCAACACCCGCAAAGTCGACTACGAAATCCTCACCGACGAAGGTGACACCTACTTCACGCGCCCGCCCGGCGCTGAAAACAGTGCGCAAACCGTCATCTACTCGGCCGAGCCGGGTTGAAAATGGCTGGTTTGCCTTGATCCGGATCTACGGGCCAAGGGCGGTGTTTCGATAGGTGCCCCGGCGTGGCCCGCCACCTGTTACGTGCGCCCACCTACGGGGCAGTTCTGAGCTGTTTGGTAGCACACGACTACGGCGTCATTGCGAGCCCTCTGTCGTCACGTCCTCGCTGTTCCATCCAAATCAATCACTTGGCCAACCTTTGCGTAATGTGGCACGTATTCTGCTTTTTTGTATTCGTGGATAATTGGATACAAAAATTCAAAAGGTGCCGTCGATGCAATTCGCCCCCGCTTATGTTGAACGTCAGCCCCTCACGGCGGAGGAGGAGGCCTACAACTTCCTGCTGGATGCCATTTGTAGCGGCCGCTACCGCAAGGGTGATCGGCTGATCGCCGAAGACATCGCTGGTGAGATCGGCATGAGCCGCATGCCGGTGCGCGAAGCCTTCCGCCGCCTGGATGCCCAAGGCCTGGTGACCCTGCGGCCCAACCGTGGCGCCATTGTCAGCGGGCTGGATATTGACGAGCTGCACGAGGTGTTCGAGATGCGCAGCGCCCTTGAGGGCTTGGCGGTGCGCGTTGCGGTGGGGCGTATCGGCGAGCGCCAGCTGGCGGCCCTCGAGCGCATGCTCGACGCGATGGACGACTACCGCGATGAAAGCGCCGCGTGGGTCAGCCGCCACCGCGCCTTCCACGAATACCTGTGCAGCCTCAGCGGCCGCCCGCGCCTGATGAAGCAGATTTGCGCGCTGTACTCGCTGGTCGAGGCCCCCATGCGCCTGTGGCTGCAACACGGCGAAAAACCCCTCAGTGCCCGCGAGGAGCACGCGGTGATCCTCGACGCGATTCGTGCCGGTGATGCCGCGCGCGCCGAAGCCGTGGTGCGCGAACACATCGAGGGTACGGTGCCGGCGCTGATCCAATTCCTGCAAAACGAACAATAAGAAAGCTGTCGTGTTTTGACGTTGATTCCTGCCCCCGTTATTCAACGAACTGGAGTGTCTGGTCATGCATAAACGCCGCGCCTTGCTGGTGGCTGTCTCCCTCGGCCTCTGTAGCCAATGGGCCTTCGCTGCGCCCCAGGTACCGGAGCGCCTGAAGAGTGTCGACAAACTCACCTACTGCTCGGGGATGGATTCACCGCCCCTGGTGTCCTTCGATGAAGCGCAGAAACCGCGGGGACTCACCGTCGACCTGGGCCTGGAGATCGCCAAGCGCCTGGGCGACAAACAGGTGCAGTGGCGGGTGATTCCGTTCTCCGGCCTGGTGCCGGCGTTGCTCGCCCAGCAGTGCGACATGATCGTCGACCAGCTGTTCGACAAGCCCGAGCGGCGCCAGGTGATCGACATCGTCAACTACATGTATTCCAGCCAGTCGGTGGTGGTGCCCAAGGGCAATCCCAAGGGCATCAAGGCATTGGACGACCTGTCCGGGCACAAGGTCGCGGTACTCAACGGCTCCACCATCAAGACCTTGCTGGACACCCAGAACGACAGCCTGGCCAAGGCCGGCAAGCCGCCGATGAAACTGGTGGTGTACAACACCGACACCGACGCCTTCCAGGCCCTGCGCATCAGTCAGGTCGACGCCTACGGCACCACCGTGGAAACCGCCGGTTACTACGCCGCCATGGCCCCGGACCTGTTCCAGGAAGGCGTGCCCGCGTTCAGTCGCATCCTCACCGGCCTGGGCATACGCAAGGATGATCCACAACTGACCGCCGCCGTGCAGCAGATCATCAGCGACATGCGCAGCGACGGCAGCTATGTGCAATTGCTCAACAAATGGCATGTCAGCAGCGACACACTCGACTGAGGTTCTACAACGATGAATTTCAATTGGGATGTGTTCTGGCAATACCTGTTGCAGCCCAGTGGGGTCTACCTCACCGGGCTGTGGCTGACGTGCCTGATCAGCGTGCTGGCGATGCTGCTCGGCTGTGCGCTGGGCCTGGCGGCGGCGCTGTTGCGCCTGTCGAAGAACCCGTTGCTGCACCTGCCGGTGCGTTTTTATGTATGGCTGATGCGCGGCACACCGTTGCTGGTGCAGATCGTGTTCCTGTACACCGCGCTGGCGGCCGGCGGGATTTTCCGCTTCGAGGACATCGAACTGTTCGGCCTGATCGTCCCCGGCAATATCCAGGCGGCGATTATCGCATTGGGCCTGAATGAAGGTGCCTACATGGCCGAGATCATCCGGGCCGGCATCGGCGCGGTGGACAAGGGCCAGTACGAAGCCGGCCGTTCCCTGGGCATGGGGTTCGCCAAGCTGATGCGGCGCATCGTGCTGCCCCAGGCGTTCCGGGTGATCGTGCCGCCGCTGGGCAACGAGTTCAATGTGATGCTCAAGAACACCACCCTAGTCAGCGTGATCGGGGTGCAGGAGTTGCTGCTCAGTACCCAGATGATCACCTCGGCGACCTTCCGTGTGTTCGAGTTGTACCTGGTGGTCGCCCTCTACTTCCTGACGCTGACCACCTTGTGGGGCTTTTTCCAACGTTGGCTCGAAACGCGGTTCAGCCAGTCTGACCGGCCTTCTGCGCCACCACCGGCAGCCAGCCGCATGTTCGGGCGCAGCACCCTGAAACTGCTGAGGGGACGTTAACCATGGCGCACCAAAGTGAAGAACTGATCATCGAGGCGCTGGATATCCACAAGTCGTTCGGCACGCTGCAGATCCTCAAGGGCATCTCCCTGCAAGTGCGGCGCGGTGAAGTGGTGGTGCTGATCGGCGCCTCGGGCTCGGGCAAGACCACCTTTATCCGCTGCATCAACCTGCTCGAAGACATCCAGGGCGGGCGCATCCGCGTCAACGGCCGTGCCATGGGCTATCGCGAGCGCAGCGACGGCAGCCTGGTGCGCGATTCGGAGCGCAACATCGCCCGCCAGCGCCGCGACATCGGCATGGTGTTCCAGCGTTTCAACCTGTTCCCGCACATGACCGCGTTGGAAAACATCATCGAAGCGCCGATCCAAGTGCTCGGCACCCCCCGTGCCGAAGCGTTGGAGCAAGCCCGTGGACTGTTGGCGCGGGTCGGCCTGGCGGACAAGGCCAGTCATTACCCCTCGATGCTCTCCGGCGGCCAGCAGCAACGGGTGGCGATTGCCCGCGCCCTGGCGATGAAGCCTCAAGCCATGTTGTTCGACGAACCCACCAGCGCCCTCGACCCGGAAACCGTTGGCGAGGTCCTGCAAGTGATGAAGGAACTGGCCGAGGAGGGTATGACGATGGTGGTGGTCACCCACGAAATGGGTTTCGCCCGCGAAGTCGCTGACCGTGTGGTGGTGCTCGATCAGGGCGAACTGATCGAACAAGGGCCGCCGGAACAGATCTTCAGCCACCCCAGCCACCCCCGTACCCGGGCGTTTCTCAGCCGCGTGTTATGAGCCCGCTAATAAACCCTTGTGTTGAAGAGCCTTTGCCATGTTGAAATTCTCCGCTCACGAGTACCCCTATCCCTCGCAACGCCAAAGTGTGTTTGCCCGGCGCGGCATGGTTGCCGCGTCCCAACCCCTGGCCGCCCAGGCCGGGATCGAAATCATGCAAAAGGGCGGCAACGCCATCGACGCCGCCATTGCCACGGCGGCTGCGCTGACGGTGGTAGAGCCCACCGGCTGCGGCCTCGGCGGCGACGCGTTTGCGCTGGTCTGGTGCAAGGGCCGGCTGCACGGTTTGAACGGCAACGGCCATGCGCCGACGGCCTTGAGTATCGACGCGGTCAAGGCCGCCGGGCATGACCAGATGCCGCTGTACGGCTGGACCCCCGTCACCGTGCCCGGCTGCCCCTCGGCCTGGGCCGAGCTGTCGCAACGCTTCGGTAAGTTGCCGTTTGCCGAGTTGTTGCAACCGGCCATCAGCCTGGCGCGCGACGGTTTCCCGTTGTCGCCGGTGGTTGCCCATCAATGGCAGATCTCCTTGAACGAATTCAGCCCCCATCGTGACGCGGTGCTGGAGGCCTGGTTCGACACCTTCTTGATTGATGGTCGCGCGCCACGGGCCGGGGAGATTTTCCGCAACCCGGCCCAGGCCCGCACCCTGGAAGAACTCGCCGCCACCCGCTGCGAAAGCCTGTATCGCGGCGCGCTGGCCGAGCGCCTCGACGCCCATTCCAAGGCGAGCGGCGGCTACCTGCGCGCCAGCGACCTCAAGGAATACCGCGCCCAATGGGTCGAGCCGATCCACATCAACTACCGAGGTGTGGACGTCTGGGAAATCCCGCCCAGCGGCCAGGGCCTGGTGGCGCTGATGGCGCTGAAAATCCTCGAAGGCTTCAGCTTCGATCACCGCGACAGCCAGCAAACCTGGCATCGCCAGTTGGAGGCGATGAAGCTCGCCTACAGCGACGGCCTGCACTACATCACCGACCCGTTGCACATGCGCGTGGCCGTCGCCGATTTGCTCAGTGATGTCTACAGCACCCGTCGCCGTGCGCACATCGGCGAACAGGCCCTGCCACCCAAGCCCGGCGACCCTCACGCCAGCGGCACGGTGTACCTGGCCACGGCCGACGCCGAAGGCAATATGGTCTCGTTCATCCAGAGCAACTACCACGGTTTCGGCTCCGGCGTGGTGCTGCCCGACAGTGGCATCGCACTGCAGAACCGGGGGCAGGAATTCAGCCTCGACCCGACCCACGCCAACTGCCTGGCGCCGGGCAAGAAAACCTTCCACACCATCATCCCCGGCTTCCTCACCCAGGACGGCCAGGCCCTCGGCCCGTTCGGCGTAATGGGCGGCTATATGCAGCCCCAGGGCCATGTACAGATGGTGATGAACCTGGTGGACTTCGGCCTCAACCCGCAAGCGGCCCTCGACGCGCCGCGCTGGCAATGGCTGGGCGACATGAAGGTCGGCATCGAACAGGGCGCCTCCCGCGACCTGGCCAATGCCCTGGTGCGACGCGGGCACCAGGTGCAGGTCGCCAGCGACCTCACCGACTACGGGCGCGGGCAGATCATCCTGCGCGACCCGGTCAGCGGGGTGCTGTGCGGCGGCACCGAGCCAAGGGCGGATTCGCATATTGCGGTATGGTAACCAGAGCAGGGCATGGCACCGCCATGCCCTGCCATTTTGAAAAAAGTTGGTCGAAGCCTGTCCCCTTTTTTCACCTCGCCTGTCATTCCAGGCAAGTGAACAAAATCGAGAGCTTCCTCCAATGCCTGCAGTCCGCCCCCTGCGCTTGCGCCCGTTGCTGAAACTGAGCCTGATGCTGAGCCTCAGTGCCAGCCCGTTATTCGCCGCCGTCAGCTATGCCGAAGACACCGCCAGCCGCCGCAGTTACCAAGTGCCGGCCGGTAGCCTGAGTGCGGCACTGACGCGTTTTGCCGGGTTGTCGGGGGTTAACCTGTCGGTGGACCCCGCCCTGGTCAGCGGTCGCAGCAGCGGCGGTTTGTCCGGCGAGTTCGGTGTGGAGGAGGGCTTTGCCCGCTTGCTGCAAGGCTCAGGGCTGCAACTGCAACCCATGGGTGAGCAGGCCTACATGCTGGTACCGGCACCGGATGGCAGCAGCCTGGAACTGGCGCCGACCTCGATTCTCGGCACCACCGGCCTGTACGACGGCGACACCTACGCCGGTGGCCAGGTGGCGCGGCGTGGCTCGCAGGGCCTGCTGGGCACGCGGGATTTCATGGAAACCCCGTTCAGCATGACCACCTACACCCAGGACGCGGTGAAGAACCAGCAAGCGCGCACCCTTGGCGACCTGATCGCCAGCGACCCGTCGGTACGCGCCACCAACCCGGCGGGCGGGCGCTATGAGCAGTTCACCATTCGCGGCTTCAGCCTGTTCAACAGTGATGTGGCTTACAACGGGCTCTATGGCGTGTTGCCGACCTACACCATCGATATGGAAATGGCCGACCGCGTCGACATCTTCAAAGGTCCCACCCAACTGATCAATGGCATCTCGCCGCGCGGCAGCGTGGGCGGCGGGATCAACGTGGTGCCCAAGCGCGCCACCGACAAAGACATCAACTCGTTTACCGGCAACTGGGCCTCTGACAGCCAGGCGGGCGGTGCGGTGGATATAGGGCGGCGCTTTGGCGAAGACAACAAGTTCGGCATCCGCTTCAACGGCGTTAAACAGTCCGGCGACACCGAATGGGATCACCAGAGCGTCGATCGTGAAATGGCTGTGCTGGGCCTGGATTTTCGTGGCGAGCGCCTGCGCCTTTCCACCGATATCGGCCACACCGAGCGTGACACCGATGCCCCGCAGGAGCGTGTGCAGGTCGCGGCCGCCGCGCCGGTCCCCAGTGCCAACGATGTGCGCCGCAACTATGCGCAGTCCTGGAGCAAGGCCAGCACCAACGACACCTTCGGCACCGTCAATGCTGAGTACGACCTCAGTGATAACGTGATGCTCTACGGCGGTGTGGGCGCGCGCAAAAGTAACCACGACTTCCTGCGCCATGCGGTGTCCGTGACCAACGCGGCGGGTGATTTCATTGTGTCGCCGCGGGATTTCACCCGCGATGAAAATGTGCGCACCTACACCGCCGGCGTGCGCAACTGGTTCCAGACCGGGTCGGTGAGCCATGAGGTCAACCTGGCCGCCAGCTACTTCTATATGGACTTTGAAAACGGCGGCGCACGCTATGCGAACGGGCGCAGCAATCTCTATAACCCGGCGCAAACGCTGACGCCCTCAACGGCAACGCGCCAGGATGCGAAGGTCTACACCGAAAACAAATTCAGCGGCGTAGCACTGTCCGACACCCTGGGCTTCTTCGACGACCGCCTGTTGCTGACCCTCGGCGCGCGCTGGCAGCGAGTCAAGGTGGATGACTGGAACAATGGGGTCAAAGGCAAGACCGGGTACGACGAAGAAAAGATTTCGCCGTCCGGCGGCTTGCTGTTCAAGGCCACCGACAAGCTGTCGTTGTATGCCAACTACATGGAAGGCCTGAGCCAGGGCAAGGTCGCGCCGTCGACGTCGAATAATGACGATGAAATCTTCCCGCCATTTATCAGCCGCCAGGTGGAAGTGGGCGCCAAATACGACGCCGGCGCCTTCGCCGTCACCGCTGCGGTGTTCCGCATCAAGCAGCCCGCCTATGAAACCAATAGCACCACGAACCTGTTCGGCCCCAACGGCAAGCGCCAGAACACCGGGGCCGAGCTGAGTGTGTTCGGCGAACCGCTCAAGGGCGTGCGCCTGCTCGGCGGCGTGATGTACATCGACAGCGAACTGCAGAAAACCACCAACGGTACCTATGACGGCAACCGTGCACCGGCGACGCCCAAGTACAACGTCAACCTGGGCGCCGAGTGGGACGTACCGACCCTGGAAGGGCTGACCCTGACCAGCCGTGGCCTCTACTCCAGCTCGCAGTACCTGGATCAGTCCAACGACAAGGAAATCGACGCCTGGAACCGTATCGACGTAGGCGCGCGCTATGCGTTCAAGGTGGACGACAAACACATCACCCTGCGGGCGAACGTGGAGAACGTCGCCGATAAACGCTACTGGAGTTCGGCCGGCGCCTCGGATGACAGCGAGCCGGGGTTGACCTTGTCGACGCCGCGTACCTACCTGCTCTCGGCCACCGTCGACTTCTAGCATGAGGCTTGCTGCGCGGACTGGCTTCTGTGGTCAAGGTGGTTGCAGGGGGGAGCGGGCTTGTTGAGGTGAGCAAGCTTGTTGAGGTGGAGCAAGCTTGTTGTGGTGAGCAGGCTTGCTGGGGTGAGCAAGCTTGTTGGGGGGGAGCAAGCTGTTGTGGTGAGCGGGCTTGCCCCGCGCTGGGCTGCGCAGCAGCCCCAACAAGAACACCACTTCGTGTCAGGTAGAACGCGGCGCCAGGTTTTGGGGCGGCTTCGCCACCCAGCGCGGGGCAAGCCCGCTCACCACAACAGCCCGCTCACCACAACAAGCCCGTTCACCATGCAGGCCAGTCACTCCAACAAGCCTGCTCACCACGCAGCCCACTCACCCCAACAACCCCGCGTCCACAGGGTAGAGCGGGTATAAATGAGAATGTTTTTTGATCACGCCGCGCTGATATGGAATAGTACCCGCCGTTTTCCCCAGCCTGTCTAGCCGGGGTGTTTTAACGCCGAGGTTCTTGTCATGCGATTGCTGCGCTCCATCTCCACCCTTGCCGCCTGTGTCCTGGCGTTCTCTTCAAGCCTGCTGAGCGCCGCCCCCATCGATCTCAACGACGGCCAGCACGCCGTGCATCTGCCGGATGCGCCCAAGCGCGTGGTGGTGTTGGAGTTCTCGTTTCTCGACAGCCTCGCCGCCGTTGACGTGACCCCCGTCGGCGCCGCCGATGATGGCGACGCCAATCGTGTATTGCCCCGTGTGCGCCAGGCCATCGGCCAGTGGACGTCCGTGGGCCTGCGCTCGCAGCCGAGCATCGAGGAAATCGCGCGTCTCAAGCCGGACCTGATCGTCGCCGACCTCAACCGCCATCAGGCGCTGTACAGCGACCTGTCGAGCATTGCGCCGACCCTGTTGCTGCCGTCGCGTGGCGAGGATTATGAAGGCAGCCTCAAGTCCGCCGAGCTGATCGGCAAGGCCCTGGGCAAAAGCCCGCAGATGACCGCGCGCATCGCGCAAAACCGTGAAAACCTGAAAAACATCGCCCAACAGATCCCCGCCGGCGCCAGCGTGCTGTTCGGTGTGGCGCGGGAAGACAGCTTCTCCGTACACGGCCCGGACTCCTACGCCGGCAGCGTGCTGCAAGCCATTGGCCTGAAAGTCCCGTCGGTACGCGCCAACGCCGCGCCCACCGAGTTCGTCAGCCTGGAGCAACTGCTTGCCCTCGACCCGGGCTGGTTGCTGGTCGGCCATTACCGTCGCCCGAGCATTGTCGACAGCTGGAGCAAGCAGCCGCTGTGGCAAGTGCTCGGCGCCGTGCGTAACCAGCATGTCGCCGAAGTGGATGGCGACAGCTGGGCGCGCAACCGGGGCGTGCTGGCGTCGGAGCAGATCGCCGAAGACACGTTGGCGATCCTTAAAGGCGGCAAAGCCGTATTGAGCCAATAACCGTGCAACGCAGTTTCGCCGCCATGGGCATCCTGCTGTTGGGCGCCGGTTTGTTCTGGTTTTCGCTGTACAGCTGGTCGCCGTTCACGCTGACGGCGACGGATGCGTGGAATGGCCTGGTCCATCAAGGCAGCGTGGGCGGCAATATGGCCTACATCGTCGCCCAATTGCGCGTGCCCCGTGCGGTGTGCGCGGCGTTGGTCGGTGCCTGCCTGGGCTTGGCCGGCGCGTTGATGCAAGGCATTACGCGCAACCGCCTGGCTTCGCCATCCCTGTTTGGCGTGACGGCGGGGGCGGCGTTGGGGTTGGCGTTGTTTTCCACTGGGTTGGTCGCTCTGCCGTTCGCCGGCGGTGCGTTGTTGATGACTTGCCTGGGCGGCGCGCTGGCCTGGGTCACGGTGTTCAGCCTGGGTGGCGCCTGGTCGCCGACCACCGCCCAGGGGCGCCTGGTATTGGCCGGCGTAGCCGTGGCGGCGTTGTGCGCGGCCTTGACCCGGCTTACGGTGATCCTGGTCGAAGCCCAGGCGCAAAGCGTGCTCAACTGGCTGGCCGGTTCCCTGGCGAATGTCGGCGCCGCGCAAGTGCAATTGCTCTGGCCGTGCACCTTGATCGGCGGCGTGTGGGCCCTCTGGTGTGCGCCGCGCTTGAACCTGATCAACCTCGGCGAAGACGCCGCACGCTCGCTGGGCGTGGGCATTGCCGGCCTGCGCCTGCAGGTGTTTGTCGCCAGTTTGCTGCTGGTGGGCGCGAGCGTCTGCGCGGTGGGGCCGATCGGCTTTGTCGGGCTGATTGCACCGAATATCCTTCGACAGTTTCTCGGCAATGACTACCGCTGGCTGATCCCGCTGAGCGCGGCATTAGGCGCTGTGATTGTGCTGGGAGCCGACCTGCTCAGCCGCGCCGTGGCGTTTCCGGTGGAGACCCCGGCCGGTGTGGTCACCGCGCTGATCGGCGCACCGTTCTTCCTCTTTCTTGCCAGGCGCGCCCTATGATCCGCCCACGTTCGCGCCTCTG
The DNA here is from genome assembly GCF_045037875.1 of Pseudomonas petroselini. Taxonomy (NCBI): domain Bacteria; kingdom Pseudomonadati; phylum Pseudomonadota; class Gammaproteobacteria; order Pseudomonadales; family Pseudomonadaceae; genus Pseudomonas; species Pseudomonas petroselini. The sequence goes on along the minus strand of NZ_CP173614.1, from coordinate 5,422,027 downwards.
GCTGCTGCTCGGCCTATTGCTGCTGGCGACGTTGGTCAGCCTCAGCGCCGGCACCCAGTGGCTCGCGCCGGGCACCGTGGTGGAGCGCCTGCTGGCCCACGACGCGCTCGACTTCGAAGTATGGAACCACCGCCTGCCGCGTAGCCTGATCGCGATCCTCGCCGGTGCGGCCTTCGGCCTGGCCGGGGCGATTGTGCAGGGCGTGATCCGCAACCCGCTGGCCTCGCCGGAAATCCTCGGTGTGACCCAGGGCGCCGGTTTGGCGCTGACCGTGGCGATCATCAGTTGGCCGCATTTGCCGATTGCCTGGCTGCCGCTGGTGGCCTGCCTGGGCGGTGCCGGTGGCGCGTTGCTGCTGGCGCTGTACAACACCGGGGTGAGTTTTTCCGGCGTGCGTTTTGCGCTGTCCGGGGTGGCGATTGCGGTGACGTTGTCCAGCGTCACCGAGTTTCTGATCCTGTCCCACCCGCTGGATATCAACACCGCTTTGCTCGCGTTGACCGGTAGCCTGTGGAGCCGCAATTGGCACCACCTGGCGCTGGTGCTGCCGTTCCTGGTGTTGATCCCTGTGGGCCTGTGCCTGGCCAAGCCGCTGAACCTGATTGCGCTGGGCGATGAAGCCGCCCACAGCCTCGGCACCGCACTGAGCCGCACACGCTGGCTGGCGATGGCCTGCGCGGTGCTGCTGACCAGCCTGGGCGTGGGCGTGATCGGGCCGATTGGCTTTATCGGCCTGGTCGCACCGCACATGGCGCGGCGCCTGGTAGGCGGGCATCACCAGTACCTGCTGCCGGCAGCGATGCTGATCGGTGCGCTGCTGCTGGTGCTGGCCGACACCCTGGGGCGTACGTTGATCGCGCCCAGCGAAATCCCCGCCGGGGTGCTCACGGCGGTGATTGGCGCGCCGTATTTTCTTTGGTTGCTGGCACGGTTCAAGGGCTGATGACATGAGTATTCTCCACGCGCAACAGCTTGATATCGGCTACGGTGCCACGCGCATCGTGCAGGGGTTGTCCTTTGCGCCGCCCGCCGGAAAGGTCACTGCCTTGATCGGCCCCAATGGCTGCGGCAAATCCACCTTGCTCAAGGCGTTCGCGCGCATCCTCACGCCGATCCAGGGCGAATTGACCCTGGATGGCCAGGCCTACGCCGGCCTGTCCGCTCGCCAATTGGCGCGGCAGATCGCGTTTTTGCCCCAGGTATTGCCGGTGCCGGAAGGTGTCAGCGTGCGCCAACTGGTCGCGTATGGTCGCAGCCCGCACAACTCATTGTGGGGGCGCCTGAGCGGCAACGACCAATCCCATGTCACCCAGGCCATGCAACGCCTGGAACTGGACACCCTGGCCGACCGCGCCCTGGCAGATTTGTCCGGCGGCCAGCGCCAACGCGCCTGGCTGGCGATGGTGCTGGCGCAGAACGCGTCGGTGGTGTTGCTCGATGAACCCACCACTTACCTCGACATCAGCCACCAGGTCGAACTGCTCGACCTGATGGGCGAACTGGCGGCAGAAGGCAAGACCGTGATCACTGTGCTGCACGACATCAACCAGGCCTGCCGTTATGCCGACCACCTGGCGGTGATGCACGGCGGCAAGCTGGTGGCTGACGGTGCGCCGGGGGAGGTGATCAGCGCCGAGTTGATGCGGCGGGTGTTTGAGGTGCAGGTGCAGATCATCAATGAGCCGGTGTCCGGCACGCCGATGTGCGTGGTGGAGAAAAGCACCCGCCATCACGCCTGACGCGATCAAAAAATCTGGGAGGGGGTTTGCTGCCGATAGCAGGGGGGCAGTCAATACAGGAGGTGACTGACACTCCGCTATCGGGAGCAAGCCCCCTCCCACATTTGGAGCTCAGTGGGCTTCAGATTTCCATACGGCCTGCTTCACATCGATGGCCTTGGGTAACAACCGGTTCTGGTAGAACAGGTCTGCCGTCGCCTGCTGCGCCTGGATGATCTTGTCGTCAATCGGCAAAATCGGCGAAGGCGGGCGGTTGTCCATATAGCGCGCAACCACGGCGGCGGGCAGGCCCATGAAGTCGGTCAGGACTTTCAAGCTGTCTTCACGCTGGCTGCGCGTGAGCGCTTCGGCGGCGGTGAGTGCTCCGAGAAGGTCGTGGATGAACGCACCGTTGGCCTTCGCATATTCACGCCGCGCGGTATACACCGGCCCGGATAAACCCAGGCCTTCACCATTGGCCAGCACCTGGCTGGGGCTCTGGCTCAGGGCCAGGGACGAATAGGGTTCCCAGATGGCCCAGGCATCCACGCTGCCTTGTTCGAACGCCGCACGCGCATCGGCCGGCGGCAGGTACACCGGCTGGATGTCCGTGTAGCTCAGGCCGGCTTTGTTCAGGGCGCGCAGGATCAGGTTGTGGGAACTGGAGCCTTTCTGGAAGGCGACTTTCTTGCCCTTGAGGTCCGCCACCGAATGCAGCGGGCTGTCGTTGCGCACCAGGATGGTTTCGGCGCTGGGCTTGGGCGGTTCGGCGCCGATGTAGACCAGGTCGGCCCCGGCAGCCTGGGCGAACAGGGGAGGGATGTCGCCGGTGGCGCCGACATCCAGCGCACCCACATTCAGCGCTTCGAGCATCTGTGGGCCGGCGGGGAATTCGATCCACTTCACTTGCGTCTGCGGGAAGCGCTTTTCCAGCAGGCCATGTTCCTTGGCGAGCACCAGGGCGATAGAGCCTTTCTGGTAGCCGATGCGCAGTGCGGCGGGGTCGGCCGCCAAGGCGGTTTGAGTGACGGCCAGCAGGGCCAGTAACAGGGCCGGAATCTTCATGCGTCGTCCTTTTTAAAGCGGTTTTCGGGGCGCGCCAAACCGAGGTTTTCACGCAAGGTGGGACCGGTGTATTCAGTGCGGAACAGGCCGCGCCGTTGCAGCTCGGGCACCACCCACTGGGCGACATCTTCCAGCCCGCCCGGCAGGTGCGGCACCAGGATATTGAAACCATCGGCCGCGCCATTTTCGAACCAGTTTTGCAGCGCATCGGCAATCTGTGCGGGCGTGCCGATCAGGCTGTAATGCCCGCGCCCACCGGCAATCCGCCGACCCAATTGTGCGAGCGTCAGTTGCTCACGGCTGGCCAAATCACTCAGCAGTTGTTGGCGGCTGCGTTGCCCGCTGTCGGTCAGCGGTAACGCGGGCAAGGGACCGTCCAGCGGGTAGCCCGACAAGTCGAAATTACCCAGCATGCGCCCCAGCAAAGCCACGCCGACTTCCGGCTCAACCAACGCCTGGAACGCCTCGAATTTCGCCTGGGCTTCAGCCTCGGTCTGACCGACCACCACAAACACCCCCGGCATGATTTTCAGCGAATCCGGCTCGCGCCCATACCGCCCCAAACGCGCCTTGAGGTCGGCATAAAACGCCTGGGCACTCGCCAACGACGTCTGTGCGGTAAACACCACCTCGGCGGTTTGCGCCGCCAGTTCACGGCCGGTTTCCGACGAACCCGCCTGCACGATCACCGGCTGGCCCTGGGGCGAGCGTGCCACGTTCAGCGGGCCTTTGACGCGGAAGTGTTCGCCGACGTGATCCAGCACGTGCAGCTTCGCCGGGTCGTAGTAGGTGCCGCTGGCCTTGTCCCGCGTGAAGGCATCGTCCTCCCAGCTGTCCCACAACCCCGTCACCACCTGATGAAATTCCCGCGCGCGGCTGTAGCGCTCGGCATGGCCGAGGTGTTCATCGCGGCCGAAATTCTGCGCTTCGGCGGCGGCATCCGAGGTCACCAGGTTCCAGCCCGCGCGCCCGCCGGACAGGTGATCCAGCGAGGCGAACTTGCGTGCCACATGATAAGGCTCGTTGTAGGTGGTGGTCGCCGTGGCAATCAGGCCGATGTGATCGGTCACTGCGCTGAGCGCCGACAGTAAGGTCAGCGGTTCGAAATGGTCCGAGCGCGCCATCTGGCTGGCGACCTCACCCGTAGGCGCGGCAACGCTGTCGGCCACGAACAGCGCATCGAACTTCGCCGCTTCGGCCACGCGTGCCAGGTGTTTGTACTGGGCGAAATCCAGCCCGGCATGTGCCGGCACGTCCGGGTGGCGCCAGGCGGCGACGTGATGCCCGGTGGCCATGAGAAAGGCGCCGAGTTTCAGTTGACGGCTCATGCTTAGAAATCCTTGCGCAGTTGCACGCCGAAGTAACGCTCATCGTCACGGGGTACGGCGCGGTAGATATAATTGCCGCCGCTGGCCAGCAGCGGTGAGTAGGACTTGTCCGCGAGGTTTTTGGCCAGGAATGCGACGCGCCAGCCCTTGCTGTAGTCGGCCAGGGCCACGCTGGCGTTCCAGATGCCATAGGCGCCTTGTTGGGTGTCGACGTTCTGGCTGATGTCGTACTGCACTTCACTCTGCCAGCTGTAGTCGGTGCCCAGTTCGATGTCCAAGCCGTTATCCAGCGGGATCGTGTAGTCGGCGCGCACGTAGCTTTTCCAGTCCGGGCTGAAGGGCAGCGGCTTGCCATTCACGTTGCAGGTCGCGGCGGCACCCGCGGGGCAGGCGAATTTGTCGATGCGCGCACGGGTGTAGGCCAGGGCGCCGGAGAGCTTGAGTTGCTGGGTGGCCTGCAAGGCGTAATCCAGCTCGACGCCTTCGGTGCTGACGCTGCCGGCGTTGATCAAGCGGGTCACCACTTGGCCGGCGACGGTGTCGAAGAAGTTGGCCTGGTAGTTGTCGTAGTCGCTGTGGAACACCGCCAGGTTGGTGGTCAGGCGGTTGTTCCAGGCGGTGGCCTTGATCCCGGCTTCCCAGGTGTTGGAGGTCTCCGGCTTGAGCGCGTCGGTGTCACGCGGCTGCATGTTGAAGAACACGTTGTAGGCCGGGCCTTTGTAGCCGCGCGAGTAGGTTAGGTAGCTGGTGACGCTGTCAGTCAGGTCGTACTGCACGCCGAGGCGGCCGGACCAGCCGTCTTCGTCCACCGAGCCGGAACTGGAGGTGGCCGGTTGAATCCCGCTGACCGTCGTGGCCGAGGTGGAGGCGCGGCGGTGAGCGTATTTCAGGTCATCATGGGTGTAACGCAGGCCGGCGATACCCCGAAAACGCGAGGTGAAGTTCAGTGTGGTTTCGCCGAAGACCGCGTAGCTGTCGTTGGTGGTGCTGTAGTCGGCGATGCCACGGTCGGTGCGTGTCGTGGTGGTCAGTGTGCGCTGGTAGGTTTCTTCGTCCTTGCCGTGCATGTAGAACAGGCCGCCGACGTACTCCAGGAATTCGCCCTTGGGCGAGGCCAGGCGCAGTTCCTGGGAGTACTGGTTGAAGTCCAGTTCGCCCTTGTCGGCGGTGCCGGGGAAGGCAGCGCTCACGGTACCGAGGCGGTCGCCGTCCTGGTATTGGGTGTTGTCCCAGCCGCGCCAGGCGGTGATCGAGGTCAGGGTGTAGTCGCCGAGGTTCCAGTCCAGCTGGGCGGATACACCCTTGTTGATGTCTTCCACATGGCTGCGGGTATCGGTGTTGATGTCGCGGTTGTCGCTGGACGCCCGCACCGGGCTCAGGGCATTGCTGAACGCCGGGCTCAGGGACTTGCTGACCACGCCATTCGGCGCGTCGTCGTGGGACTGCATGTAGTCGGCGATCAGGGTCAGCTTCACGTCATCGTTGGGGGTGAACTCCAGCTTGCCGCGAATGCCTTTGTGGTTGTAGCCGTTGACCTCCTGGCCGTTGTGCGGGTTGTCCACGTTGCCGTCGTAGCTGCCAAACAACGTACTGATCGAGCCCTTGAGCACGTCAGGTACCAGGCTGCCGCCGATGCCGAAGCGGGTGCGGCTTTCATTGCCGCTGTAGTACGACTGATCGATATAGCCGTGGGTCTCGGCGGTGGGCGCCTTGCTGGTGATATTCAGCACACCGGCCGAGGCGTTCTTGCCGAACAACGTGCCTTGCGGGCCGCGCAGCACTTCGATGCGCTCCAGGTCCAGCAGGTCGAGGGTGGCCTGGCCGGGGCGGGCGTAGACCACGCCGTCGATCACCGTGGCCACCGTCGGCTCGACGCCGGGGGAGGTGGAAATGGTGCCCACGCCGCGCACAAACAGCGAGGTGTCCTTGTTCGACGCGCCGGTGCGGAAGTTCAGTGACGGCACCTGCTGGGCGATGCTCGCCACGCCGTTGCGGTTGTCCCGCTCCAGTTGTTCGCCGTCGAGCACGGACACCGCTACCGGGACTTTCTGCAGGGATTCTTCGCGGCGGGTGGCGGTGACGGTTACCGATTTGAGCGTGGGTTCCTGCTCGTCAGCGGCAAAGGCGCCGGGCACGGGGAGGGCGGTCAAACCTGCGAGCAGTAACAAATGAGTGTGTTTTGTGACGTTGTGCATGCTGTGTGTGCTCGAAAAGAATGCCCGGGTCCGCTGCGGTTCTTGCGACCGTCAGCGCCTGTGAAAACTGTCGTGGGCATTCGCTTGAGCGAGTAGCAGACAGCGCGCGTTGTTAGCGCTAACATCGGCATTATTGGTAGCTCGAGTTTAGAGCGTCAAAGACTTAAAAATTATTCCTATATTCTTTTTGGTTGTTAGCAGGATTGTCCCGTGAGCGAAGATAAACCGCGCAAGCGCCGTGGCGCCGGGCGCGTCACCTTGAACACCGTGGCCCGGCAGGCCGGGGTGTCGGCGATCACCGTGTCGCGCTATTTCAACCAGCCGGAGCACGTCTCGCCCGAGCGTCGCGAGCGCATTGCCCAGGTGGTCGCCGAGCTGGGGTATGTGCCCAACCTGGTGGCCGGCGGCTTGGCCTCGGCGCGCGGGCGGATCGTGGCGATGGTGATCCCGAACATCTCGGGGCCGATCTTTGCCAATACTATCCAGGGGTTCAGCGACACCCTCAGTCGCCATGGCTATCAATTGCTGCTGGCGTCCAGTTACTTCAGCGCCGAACAGGAAGAAAGCGCGGTGCGCGCGTTCCTCGGCTGGTCGCCGGCAGCGCTGGTGCTGACCAGCCGCTTCCACAGCGCAGGCACTGAAAAGATGATCGCGGACGTGGATATCCCGGTGGTCGAAACCTGGGACTACGTGCCCGAACGCGCGCCGCTGCAGATCGGTTTTTCCCACTACGACGTCGGTGTCAGTGCCGCGCACTACCTGCACGGTAAGGGCTACCGACGTATTGCCTTCGTGCAGAACAGCGCGGCGGGCGACTTCAGTGCACTGGAGCGTCGTGACGGTTTCGCCGCGACCCTGACCGAACTGGGTGTACAACCCTGGGTCTTCGCCCCGGACGCCGACCGCGCCCCTTTCGAAGCGGGCAAGCAAGCGATGGAAACCCTGATGAACCACGCCACCCCGCCCGATGCGATCTTCTTCGCCAATGACAACCTGGCCGCCGGTGGTTTGCTGGCCGGCCAGCGCGCCGGGTTGAAGATCCCGCAGGACTGCGCCGTGCTCGGGTTTGGTGATTATCCGTTTGCCGAAATGCTGCTGCCGAGCCTCAGCACCATCAAGCCGCCTGCGCTGGAGATGGGTGTGCTGGCCGCGACGCGGGTGCTGGAAAGCCTGGGCGTGCTGGCGGTGAATGATGAGGTACAGCGCTTGAACTTGCTGGAGTGCCGCCTGATCGAACGGGAAAGCGCCTGAGCTTTATTTGCGGCTCGGGGGCAATTTGGATACGGTGAAAGCCTGCCCACAAGGATGTTCCTATGACCGAACCCGTCCCCAAGACCCGTCGCGCCCCAAAAGGTGAAAAGCGCCGTGAAGAGCTGCTGGATGCAGCCTTGCAGGTGTTTTCCCTGGAGGGCTACAGCGGCGCCTCGGTGGCAAAAGTGGCGGCCATCGTCGGTATTTCCGTTGCCGGTGTGCTGCACCACTTCCCCAGCAAAATTTCATTATTGATGGGCGTGCTGCAACGCCGCGACGAGGTCAATCAACGGATTGCCGATGAAGTGCGCGCTGAAAAAACCCTGACCGGGTTGCTGGGCAGCCTGCGTGCGATCAACCGTTCGAACGCGACCGCGCCTGGGGTGGTACGGGCGTTTACCATCTTGAATGCCGAAAGTCTGCTCGACACCCAGCCAGCCTGGGCGTGGTTCCAGGAACGTTACGCGGGCATCCAGCGGCGCTTGCAGGGGCAGTTTGCCGACCTGGTGGCGGCGGGGGAGGTGCGCAGCGATGTGGACATCGCCGGGCTGGTGGAAGAAATCCTGGCCATGATGGATGGCCTGCAGATCCAGTGGTTGCGCTTTCCCGCGCAAGTGGACCTGGTGGCGCGGTTCGACAGCTACATCGCGCGGGTCGAAGCGGCCATCAGAATCCAAAAATAACGCGGCCCAAAATGTGGGAGGGAGCCAGTCGAATCGTAGCACCGCCCCTCCCACACTAGACTGAGTCGGGATCAGTTGCCGGCAGCACTGCCCTGGCTGCTGTCATCGCTCATGTCATAGCCATCACCGTCGCTGGTGCCGCTATCCCCTTCATTTTGATGCAGCACGCCGCCAGTCTTCACCGTCGATTCACGCAGCGTCGAGTTGAGCGCCGAGCGCGGCAGCGGGTTGCTGGTGGTGGTCGACAGTTCCTGGCGGAACGGGTTGACCAGCTTGGCGTTCAGGCGAATGTCCTGGGACGACGCGCCCACCGACAGGTTGAAGCTGTCCGCATCCACCACCCACTGCTTGCTCGCCACGTCGTAGTAGGCCAGCGAGCGATCGTTGAGTTCGATGGTCACGCGCTTGCTCTCGCCCGGCTTCAGGAACACCTTCTTGTAGCCCTTGAGTTCCTTGATGGCGCGTTCGACTTTCGGGTTGTTCTGGCCCACGTACAACTCGGCCACTTCGGCGCCCGCGACCTTGCCGGTGTTGGACAGGTCGAACGACACCTTGATCGGCGCACCCGCCACCGCCACCCCAGGGGTCACGCTGATGTTGCTGTAGCCGAAGGTGGTGTACGACAAGCCATAACCGAACGGATAGAGCGGCTTGATGCCTTTCTTCTCGTAGCCGCGATAGCCCAGGAACAGGTCGTCCTTGTAGCTCATCTCGGCCAGGGTTTCCTGGTTGTCGAATTTCGGGAAGGTCGCGTAGATCGGGTTGTCTTCGATGTTGCGTTCGATACTGATCGGCAGCTTGGCCGACGGGTTGACCTTGCCTAGCAGAATTTCCGCCAGGGCCTGGCCGCCGTTTTGCCCAGGGTAGAACGCATGCAGCGCGGCCGGTACCTGGTCGATCCAGTCGCTCATCTTCAGCCCGGTACCGCCGTGCAGCGTGACCACGGTGTTCGGGTTGACCTTGGCGATGCTCTGGATCAGCAGGTTCTGGTATTCCGGCAGGTCGAAGCTGTGGTCGAAACCTTCGCCTTCGTATTCATTGCTGTTACCGGCTGCCACCAGGACCGCGTCGTACTGCGCCAGGTCTTGCGGTGCCACCAGCGAAGCCCAGCTCATCTGCACGCCGACCAGGCCGCCCATGGTCGAGAGGTAGCCGTTGCGACGCGAGTATTCCAGCTTGATATCGACAGGTTTGCCAGCTTCCAGGTTGACCTTGGCAAACACCGGGATGGTCGGCGGAATGCTGTTGTTCGGCAGCGGTTTGCCGTCGCCGTTGTCGAGGACTTTCTTACCGTTGACGTAGAGACGCACGGCGCCGTCGGCGCGGACCTTGAACACCTGCTCGCCGCTGACGGTCGGGGTGATCTGGCCGCTGTAGCGGATCGAGGTGGCGGCGGTATCGCCGTTCACCGGCAGGCTGTCGGTGGACCAGTCGAGGTCGACATGTGTGTCGGTACGGCTGGCCGCCGGGTCACCGGACCAGTTGGTGTTGTTGAAGAACTCGGTCTTCAAGCCTTTGGCGCTGTTGCCATTGCTGTCGGCATGGGTCCAGGTCGAAGTGGCCGGGTCCAGGGACAGCCCGTCGATAAACTCGACCTTGGCGCCCGGCGCCAGTTGCTGCAGACCGCTCAGCTCACTGATGTAGTTGGCGGCCATCACGTTGGCGCTACCGAAACCGGTAGGCGGCGCGTACTTGGCCAGGGTGCCGACCACGGCGATGCGCTTGACCTTCTTCGCGTCCAGCGGCAGCAGGCTGTTCTGGTTCTTCAGCAGCACGATGCCTTCACGGGCGGCGTTCAGGGCCACACGGTTGCTGGTGGCGCTGTTCATGTTGTGGCTGGTCAACGGCGCCTTGCTGTCGAATTTGTACAGGTAGATCTGCTTGAGGATGCGCCGCACCTTGTCATCGATGGTCGCGCTGCTCAGCTCGCCGCTGTCCAGGTAAGGCTTGAGGATGGTGCTGTTCATCTGGTAGCCCATCATGTCCAGGTCGGTACCGGCCTGCGCCGCCGGCAACCCGTTGACCACCGCGTTGTAGTCGCTCTGCACGAAGCCTGGGTAGCCCCATTCGGTCTTGAGGATGTCGCGCATCAGGTGTTTGTTCTGGCAGGCGAACTCGCCGTTCACCTTCTGGAACGCGCACATCATCATCGCGACTTTGCTGTTCTTCGACGCGGACTCGAACGGCGGCAGGGTCATCTCGCGCAGGACGCGTTCGCTGATGATTTCATCGAGGTGGAAGCGGTTGCTTTCCTGGTCGTTGGCGGCGAAATGCTTGGCGTTGGCCCACACACCGCGCGATTGAATGCCGTTGATTACCGCCGGCGCGAGGCTGGCGCCGAGGAACGGGTCTTCGCCGGACAAATACTCGAACGCACGGCCGCTGTACGGCATGCGGTACAGGTTCACGCCTGGCCCGGTGACGAACTGATAACCACCGCTGGCGGTGTCATAGCCCAGGGCACGGCCGAGGTCGATGGCGCGTCGCGGGTTCCAACTGGCGGCCAGGTTCGGCCCGGACGGGTACACCACGCCCTGCGCGTTGCCCTCGCTGGTGTAACGCACGCCCACGCCGCCATCGGCGCCGTGAATCTGCGGGATGCCGTACTGAGTCAGTGGCTTGACGTCCCAGCCACCGGTGCCGCCGATGTAGGCGAGTTTTTCTTCCATGGTCATCTTTGCCAGGGTCTTATCCGCGGCCTTTTCTGCACGGCTTACCCGGCCTTCATCCAGGGCCGGGCTCGTGGCCGCGTGCACCTGGGACACGGCCAGTGCCAGCAGGGCGAATGCCGACTGCGCACCGATCATTTTGCGTTTATTCATGGGTCTCTCCGACAACTGTTCAGTAAACATGGCGCGCCGAGAAGTGCGTGTTGCAATGCACGCTCGTCACTTTTTTCTGGGCAATAGTTGCCCGTGAGCGCAATTTTTAACCGATGGCTAATTGCAACTATTTGGCGAAATTCGCAGTTTTATAAGTGTAATAATTATATGAGTTGTTATTGTAAGTAGTGTCTAAGCGATATCACGAGATGGCATTTTGAACCGCGAAAACGGCATAATTAAGGCAATTCTTGCGGTTATAAGTCAAACGAAAGCTAATTTTTGCGTGAAATAAGAAATAATTTCTTACGTTCAGGAACTAAGGGTAAACCTACCAGTCGATTGGTTTAAGAAAAATCATCGTGCATGGCGAACTAGTGGCATTGCTCGGTAGTTCTAAAGTGCCATGTTTACACAAGCTGTCATACACAACGCTTTGGTGTAGGGTCTTGATTGAGTTCAAGGCGCCACTTGGGCTATCTGCTGTTTTTGATCTGGAGAAAGTTGATGAAGATTTCCCTGTTGGGTGCCGGTGTTGTACTGGGCGTTGCGCTAAGTGGCGCGGCGATGGCGGCTGATGCCACCGACGCGGATGCCAAGTCAGGCGCCGCTGATTCCACCGTGCTGACCCAGAGCCACGATGCCAAGGCTGCCAAGAAGCAGAAGACCGAAACCACCAAAGGCGGGCGGCCGCTGAACAGCAGCCAGGCCGCGCCGAAGACCTCGAACTAACGGGGAAACGCGGTCCCCTGTGGGAGGGGGCTTGCCCCCGATAGCGGTGTATCAGCCGGCGCATGCGGCAGCTGGTCCACCGCTATCGGGAGCAAGCCCCCTCCCACAAGGGTTTCCCATAGCCCTTTAGAACATCGCCCCTCAGATTTTTACCCATGCCCAGCGCCTCAACGCCCCTCGATGCCTGCCAACTGCACATCCCGCACACCGAACAGGTCTGCGCGTGGCTGATGCAGCACGCTGGCTTGAAAACCGTTGACCTGGAGCGCGCCCGACGCCTGTCCCAAGAGTCGGATGACCCCGAATTGCTCGGCCTGCTGACCCGCCTGGGACTGGTCTCCGAAGTGGAACTGGCCCGCGCCTGGGCCGACCTGCTCGGCGCGCCGTTGCTGCTGGCCGATGCCGCGCCACCCTTGCTGGACCCCTTGCCCTCACTGACCGAGCGCTTCATGCGTCACTACCAAGTGGTGCCCGTGGGTTGGAGCCAGGGCGGCCTGCGCGTGCTGGCCGCCAACCCATCGCTGGTGTACCCGTTCCAGGCCCTGGCCTATGCCTGCGGCGTGCCGGTGTGGCTGGCCGTGGGCCCGCGCAATGAAGTCGAAACCCTGATCGAGCGCTACTACGGCCAGGGCCGTTCGGCCATGGGCACGCTGATCGAAAACCTCGACGAGCAGGGCGGTGCGCTGGAAGACATCGAACACCTCAAGGACATGGCCTCCGAAGCGCCGGTGATTCGCCTGGTCAACCTGATCCTGCAGCGTGCGGTGGAACATCGCGCCTCGGACATTCATATCGAACCGTTCGAAAACCAGCTCAAGGTGCGCTACCGCATCGACGGCGTGCTGCACGAGGCCGAAGCGCCGCCGTCCAGTTCGTCGGCGGCGGTGATTTCGCGGGTGAAGATCATGGCGCGCCTGGACATCGCCGAGCGGCGCCTGCCCCAGGACGGGCGCATCATGCTGCGCATCCAGGGCAAGGAGCTGGACTTGCGGGTCTCCACGGTGCCCACCAGTTTTGGCGAGTCAGTGGTCATGCGTTTGCTCGACCGCCAGACCGTGCAGTTCGATTTCCAGAGCCTGGGGTTCGACGGCCAGCGCCTGGAAACTTTCCTGGAAGTGCTTGAACGGCCCCACGGCATCCTGCTCGTCACCGGGCCCACCGGCTCGGGCAAGACCACCACGCTCTACACGGCGCTGTCGCGGCTCAATACCGCCGAGCGCAAGATCATCACCGTCGAAGACCCGGTGGAATACCAGCTCGAAGGCATCAACCAGATCCAGGTCAAGCCGGCCATCGGCCTGGACTTTGCCGGCGCGTTGCGCTCCATCGTGCGCCAGGACCCGGACGTGATCATGATCGGTGAAATCCGCGACCTGGAAACCTGCCGTATCGCCATCCAGTCTTCCCTCACCGGCCACCTGGTGCTCTCGACCCTGCACACCAACAGCGCGGCGGCGAGTATCACCCGTCTGCTGGACATGGGCGTGGAAAGCTACCTGATCGCCTCGACCGTCAATGGCATCCTCGCCCAACGCCTGGTGCGGCGCCTCGACCCGGCCACCCGCGAAGCCTTCGAAGCCCCCGCCGAGTTGATCGCCGAACATGGCCTGGATCGGTTTACCGAGCAGCGCCCGATCCTGCTTTATCGCCCGCGCGCCGATGCGCCGGGCGGTGGCTACCACGGCCGCAGCGCGATCACCGAACTGCTGGTGATGAACGACGAACTGCGCAGCCTGCTGATGCGCCAGGCCGACGCCGCCACCCTCGAACAGGCCGCCCGCCGAGGTGGCCTGCGCACCTTGCATGAAGAGGGCCTGCGCCAGGCCGTGGCGGGTGTTACCTCCCTTGAAGAAGTGCTGCGCGTCACCCGTGGAGAGGGCGCGTGAGCCTGTTCAAATACCGCGCCCTCGACAGCCAGGGCCAAGCGCAAAATGGCACCTTGGAAGCCAAGGACCAGGACGCTGCCGTCGCTGCGCTGCACAAACGCGGTTTGCTGCTGTTGCAGATCGAGGTGGCGGGCGCCCAGGGGCTGCGCAAGGCCTTCGGCCGTGGCCAACTGAACGGCGCGGCGCTGGTCAGTTTCACCCAGCAACTGGCCACGCTATTGGGCGCCGGCCAACCGCTGGAACGCTCCCTGGGCATCCTGCTCAAGCAGCCCGGCCAGCCGCAGACCCGCGCGTTGATCGAGCGCATCCGCGAACAGGTCAAGGCCGGCCAGCCGTTATCCAAGGCGCTGGAGGAGGAGGGCGGCCAGTTCTCCCCGCTGTACTTGAGCATGGTCCGCGCCGGCGAGGCGGGCGGTGCCCTGGAAGACACGCTGCGCCAGCTCAGCGATTACCTGGAGCGCAGCCAGTTGCTCCGGGGCGAAGTGATCAACGCGCTGATCTACCCCGCGTTTCTGGTGGTGGGCGTGCTCGGTTCGCTCGCGCTGTTGCTGGCCTACGTGGTGCCGCAGTTCGTGCCGATCTTCAAGGATCTGGGCGTGCCAATTCCGCTGATCACCGAAGTGATTCTGGGCCTCGGCCAATTCCTCGGTGCCTACGGCCTGGCGGTGTTGGGCGGGTTGATTGTCGGCGCATGGACCTTGGTCGCACGCCTGCGTGATCCCCAGCGCCGTGAGCGCTATGACCGCCGCGTATTGGGCATCCGCATTCTTGGCCCGCTGCTGCAACGGGTCGAAGCCGCACGCCTGGCGCGCACCCTTGGCACCTTGCTCAGCAACGGTGTGGCGCTGCTGCAAGCGCTGGTGATTGCCCGGCAGGTGTGCACCAACCGCGCGCTGCAGGCGCAAGTTGCCCAGGCCGCCGAATCCGTCAAAGGCGGCGGCACGTTGGCCAGCGCCTTCGGCAGCGAACCCCTGCTGCCGGACCTGGCGTTGCAAATGATTGAAGTCGGCGAACAGGCCGGCGAACTCGACAGCATGCTGCTCAAGGTCGCCGACGTGTTCGACGTCGAGGCAAAACGCGGCATCGACCGCCTGCTCGCCGCGCTGGTGCCGTCCCTGACCGTGGTCATGGCGGTGCTGGTGGCGGTGATCATGCTGGCGATCATGCTGCCGCTGATGAGCCTGACCAGCAATATATGAACCCTTAAGGAAACAAGCTGATGCGTCCTACCCGATTCAAGCCTGCCCGCCGCCAGGGCGGTTTTACCCTGCTGGAAATGCTCGCCGTGATCGTGCTGCTGGGCATCGTCGCGACCATCGTGGTACGCCAGGTCGGCGGCAATGTGGACAAGGGCAAGTACGGTGCGGGCAAAGCGCAACTGGCGAGCCTGAGCATGAAGATCGAAAGCTATGGCCTGGACGTCGGCTCGCCGCCCAAGACCCTGCAGCAACTGGTCGAAAAGCCCGGCAACAGCGCCGGCTGGGCCGGGCCGTACGCCAAACCCTCAGACCTCAAGGACCCGTTCGGCCATGCCTTCGGCTACCGCTTCCCCGGTGAGCACGGTGCGTTCGACCTGATCTTCTACGGTCAGGACGGCCAACCCGGCGGCGAGGGCTACAGCGCCGACCTGGGCAACTGGGAATAACCCGCGACCATGCCCAACCTCCAACGCGGCTTTACCCTGCTGGAAATGCTGGTGGTGATCGTCTTGATCAGCATCGCGGCCGGGTTGGTGGGGTTTGGCCTGCAACAAGGCCTGCGTGCCGCGAAAGAGCGCCAGGCTGTCGGGCAGATAGTCGAGGCGCTGCGCAGCACGCGGGCGCGGGCGATTGTCAGCGGCACCGCCCAAAGCACCGTGTTCGACTTGCGTCAGCAAAGCTTCCAGGCTCCGGGCCGCCCGTTGAAACACTGGCCGGCCGACCTGCACGTGACCCTGCACACCGCAGAACAGGCCGGCTCGGCGGTGGCGTTCTACGCCGATGGCAGCTCCACCGGTGGCAACCTGCTGCTGGCAAATGGCAGCCGGCGTTGGCGCATCGACATCGGCTGGCTCACCGGCAGTGTGCAGTCCAAGGCGCTGCCATGAAGCATCAAGGCGGTTTCACCCTGCTGGAAATGCTTGCGGCGCTGGTGCTTATGGCGATCTGCAGCAGCGTGTTGCTGGTCGCCTTCGGCCAGAGCGCGCGCTCGTTGTTGCAAGTCGCCCATAGCGACCGGCTCACCCATGCCGCCGTCAGCGTGATGGACCAGGAAGGCGCGGGGCCCTTGGCCAACGGCGTGCGCCAGGGCGAACTGGACGGCATCGACTGGCAGCTGCGCATCGCCCAGCAGCCCACCCGTATCGGTCAGCCGCAGCTGTTTCGCCTTGATCTCAGCGTCAGCGAAGGCCCGCGCCAGGCACACTTCAGCACGTTGAAACTGCGCGCTGCCGGGGCAGGATTGTGAAGCAGCATCAGCAGGGCTTTACCTTGCTCGAGGTGATGATCGTGCTGAGCCTGCTCGGCGTGCTGCTGACCTTGGTCGGTGGCGCGTTGCTGGGGGCCAATCGGGCGGTGCTCAAGGCCCAGCGCTATACGGTCAGCCTGGATGAAATGCG
Organism: Pseudomonas petroselini; assembly: GCF_045037875.1. NCBI lineage: Bacteria > Pseudomonadati > Pseudomonadota > Gammaproteobacteria > Pseudomonadales > Pseudomonadaceae > Pseudomonas > Pseudomonas petroselini. The sequence continues at coordinate 5,405,751 of NZ_CP173614.1, read as the reverse complement.
CGCCGCGCAGCAGTTTTTGCGCACCGCCATCAGCGAGGCGCTGCCGCTGGATGTGACCGAGGACGACAGCCAGGTCGACGGTTTTTTCGCCGGCAGCCCGCAGCGCATGCAGTTTGTCGCGACCTTGCCAGGCGTGCTCGGTGGCGGGATTCAGCGCTTTACGCTGCAATTGGTGGGGCCGGAATCGCAGCGTGACCTGCAAGTCGCGTTCGCACGGTTTGAGTCCCAGGCGCAAGTGAGCGTGCCGGCGTCGCGCAGTGAGCCGCAGGTGTTGTTGAAAGACGTTGAGTATGTGCAATTCAGCTATCGCGGCCTGTCGCCCAAAGGCCAACTCACCGGCTGGATCAGCGAATGGCCGTGGACCAAGCGCCTGCCTTATGCGGTGCGGATCGACGCGCGAGTGAATGGGCCGGTGCCCTGGGTGACCCAGGTGGTTGCCCTGCGCCTGAACTTGTCGGGCGGGGCGCCCGAATGATCAAGCATCAACGTGGCGTTGCCCTGTTGCTGGTGCTGTGGGTGCTGGCCTTGCTCAGCCTGTTGCTGGGTGGTCTGGCCGGTTGGGTGCAACTGGAAACGCGCCAGGCCGCCTGGCACCGCCAGCACACCCAGGCGGTGCTGGCTGCCGAGGCGGGCGTGGCGCTGGCGATGCAAGGTCTGCTCGACCCCTTGCAGCGCAAGCAATGGATAGCCGACGGGCGTGAAATTTCGCGGGTATTTGATGACGCGCAACTGCACGTCAGCCTGCGCAGCGAGCGCGGCAAGTTGTATTTGAACAGCGCCGAGGTCGGCGATTTCGCCCGCCTGGCCTTGGCCTGCGGTGCGACTCAACGCCAGGCCAACCAGCTCGCCAAAGCCCTGGAAGTGCGCCGTAACCAGGGCCTGGCGCCGTTTCGAGTAGTGGAAGAAGTGCGTCAACTGCCGGGCATGACCCAGGCGCTGTACAGCGAATTGGTGCCCGAAATCAGCCTGTGGAGCGGCCTGGACCGACCCGATCCGGCCTTCGCCAGTGCGTTGATGCGCCGCGCGCTGAACCTGCCGCACCAGAGCGCGGTGGGGGCCGATGCCGGCGAAGTGCTGGTGGTCAGCAGCCGCGCGCAACGTCCCGGCGGTTACCACGCCCAGGTGCAAGCCACCGTGTTATTGAGCCCCGCGCAAGGCAGCGCACAACCTTATCGAGTCCTACGTTGGCAAGAATGAATAAGTACCTGGAGCCCGTCATGCAACGCTGGCGCGGCAGCCTGCTGCAACTGGGCTGGCGCCTGTGGCTCAAGGAGTTGCGCGGCTGCCTGCCGGCCTGGCTGTCGTTCGCCGATATCCCCGAGCATGTCTATGCCTGGCCGCTGACCATGCCGGTCGAACAGCACCCCGGCGAAGCGCGCCACGTGCTGGTGCTACCGCCTGAAACGGTGCTGGTGCAAACCCTGCAATTGCCCCCGGCCGCGGCGCGTAACCTGTCGACGGTCGTCGGCTATGAACTGGACCGCTTCACGCCGTTCGACGCTGCCCAACTGTACTTTGTCGCGCGTCAGGAACGCCGTACGCCGACGCACTTGCACGTCACGCTGGTGGCGATCCTGCGTGAGCGCCTCGACCAGATCCTCAATGACTGCGCCGCCCTCGGCTTGCAGCCCCATGCCGTGGATGTGGCGGATGCGACGGGCGCGCCAATGGGCATCGACTTGCTGCCGGCACCGTTGCGCCCCCGCCAGCGCCCCCAGGGCAAGGGCCTGCAACGCAGCTTGCCATGGCTGTGCGGCGCCTTGCTGATTGCCGCGATGCTGCTGTGGCTCAATGACCGCCAGCGCGTGCTCGATGCCATGCAGAAGAGCGTGCGCGAACAGAAAGCCCAGGTCGCCGAGGTCCAGGCCCTGCGCCAGCAATTGCTCAATACCCGGGGCGCCGCCCAGTACCTGATCCGCCGCAAGGCCGCGCAACCGCCGTTGGCGGCGCTGCTCAACGAGCTGACCGCCTGCCTGCCGTCCGACACCTGGCTCGACCAATTGGAAGTCAACGACGGCGCCGACGTGTCCTTCTCCGGGCAAAGCGCCAAGGCCAGCGCGCTGATCACCCGGATCAAGGGCTGCCACAGCCTGGAAAATGCCCAGTTCGAAGGGGTGATCCAACCCGATGCGCAAACCGGCAAGGATCAGTTTTCCTTGCGCGCCCACCTGCACCAGGAGGCCGCCGATGCGCCGACCACTGACACCCCGTGAACGCCGTGGCGCGGCGTTGATCGTCCTGGCCCTGGTGCTTGGCGCCGGTTACTGGCTGTTGATCGACAGCTGGTTCGCCGGCCCCTTGCGCAGCATGGGCGAGCAGTCCGAACAGTTACGTGAGCAGCAGCAACGCTACGCCGGCCTGTTGCGCCAAGGCGATAGCCTGCGCCAACAGCTGGAACAGGCGCGGCAGGACCCGGCCAGCAGCACCAGCTTGTTGCCCGGCGATGACCCCAGCGCCGTGGCGGCCGACCTGATGCAACGCATCGCCGACCTGATCAACAGCCGCGCCAGCCTCGGCGGCGGTTGCAGCCTGACGCAGCGCATGCCCATCACCCCGGAGCAGGACGATGCCGAGCCCTATCGCCAAGTCAAAGTCAGCCTTACCCTCAATTGCGCCATCGAACCCCTGACCGCGATTCTGCATGAACTGGAGTACCAGCGGCCGTTTCTGTTTGTCGATGAGATGAGCATCCGCCGCCCGCCGAACGCACCGGCCAGCGGTGGTGCCGGGCAACTGGTGGTGCACCTGTTGGTGCGCGGCTACCTGCAACCGGCCACGGCCCGGCAGGTGCAGCGATGATCAATGCATTGCGTCCCCTGGAATGGCTGTTGCTCGGTGTGGCCGGGCTGTTGGGCCTGCTGATGGTCGGCATCCTCAGCAGCATCGGCGATGCGCCGCAATGGCTGCCGGCGCCCGAACCCGATGCGGGCACCACTGCGGCCGCCAAGGTACTGGTGGCGCCGAACGCGACCCTGGAAAGCCTGGCCGGCACCTGGCAAGCGCCGCTGTTCAGTCCCGACCGCAGCCCCGACCGCGCGGTGGGCCAGGCGGCCGTTTCCAGCCTGTCGAGCCTGACGCTGACCGGCATCGTGCTGGATGGCGACCTGCGCGTGGCCCTGCTCAAACGCGCCGACGGCCCGCCGCTCAAAGTCCGCCAGGGCCAGACCCTGCCCAATGGCTGGCGCCTGGAACACCTCACACCCCGCGATGCCCGCTTTGCGCTGGACGGCCGCACACAAACCCTGAGCCTGCGCGCCTTGCGTTTGCCGCCGCCGTCCACCACACCCCCGATTACCCTTCCTCACGAGTCCACCCCTTGATCGATACATTCCCTGGCGCCTTGCGCACCACCGTGTTGTGCCTCGCTACCGCCGTTTCCCTCGGTGGCTGCGGGACATTCCCTGAGCATCTCGACCCGGACGAGGCCCTGTTGCATGAGGCGATGCAGGGCACCGGTTCGCAACGTCCGCCCGTGGACCCGGCCAGCGAACAGGCGCCGGTCGACAGCGGCCAACCCCAGGCCAAGACGCCGCCGCAACGCCAATTGATTCGCGGCAACCAACAGTTCGTGCGCGCGCCATCCGCGGCGCCGGCGGGGAAGGAGGAGGGCGCTGGCGACATCGTGTTCAACTTCGCCGACCAGCCGATCGAAGCGGTGATCAACAGCGTGATGGGCGACCTGCTGCACGAGAACTACAGCATCGCCCAGGGCGTGAAGGGCAATGTGAGCTTTTCCACCTCTAAACCGGTGAACAAGCAGCAGGCCCTGTCGATTCTGGAGACCCTGTTGTCGTGGACCGACAACGCGATGATCAAGCAGGGCAACCGTTATGTCATCCTGCCGGCCAACCAGGCGGTGGCGGGCAAGCTGGTGCCGGAGATGCGCGTGTCGCAGCCCTCCAGTGGTTTGTCGGCGCGCCTGTTTCCGCTGCGCTATATCTCGGCCACCGAGATGCAGAAGCTGCTCAAGCCGTTCGCCCGCGAGAACGCCTTCCTGCTGGTGGACCCGGCGCGTAATGTGCTGAGCCTGGCCGGCACCCCCGAGGAACTGGCCAACTACCAGGACACCATCGACACCTTCGATGTGGACTGGCTCAAAGGCATGTCGGTGGGTGTGTTCGGCCTGCAACGCGCCTCGGTGGCCGAGCTGATGCCCGAGCTGCAAAAAATGTTCGGCCCCGACAGCGGCATGCCCCTGGCGGGCATGGTGCGTTTTTTGCCGATCGAGCGGACCAACTCGGTGGTGGCGATCTCGTCGCAGCCGCAGTACCTCAGCGAAGTCGGTGACTGGATCCACACCATCGACGAAGGCGGCGGCAACGAGCCGCAGATGTACGTCTACGACGTGCGCAACATGAAAGCCACCGACCTGGCCAAGTACCTGCGGCAGATCTACGGTACGGGCGCAATCAAGGACGACACCCCGGCCAAAGTCGCCCCCGGCCTGCGCACTGCGACCTTGTCTTCGCCCGGCACCAACAGCACCTCCGGCAGCACGCCGGGTGGCCTGAGTAACAACCTCAACAACAACCAGCCTGCCGCTGAGGATGAGGAGCAAGCGCCCGACGCCGAGCAGGACGACGCCGAACAGGGCGCCACCGAAGACGCCCCCGCCAAAAGCCTCGACGCCGGCACGCGTATCACCGCGCAGAAAAGCAGTAACCAACTGCTGGTACGCACCCGTCCGGTGCAGTGGAAAGAGATCGAATCGGCGATCAAACGCCTCGACAACCCGCCGCTGCAAGTGCAGATCGAGACGCGCATCCTCGAGGTCAAACTCACCGGCGAACTGGACCTTGGGGTGCAGTGGTACTTGGGTCGCCTGGCCGGCAATTCCACCAGCACCACCGTGGGCAACACCGCCGGCAGCCAAGGCGCGTTGGGCGGTGGCGGGGCAGGGTTGGGGGCGGCGGATTCGTTGTTCTATTCGTTCGTCAGTTCCAACCTGCAAGTGGCCTTGCACGCCCTCGAAACCAACGGCCGCACCCAAGTGCTGTCGGCGCCGTCGCTGGTGGTGATGAACAACCAACCGGCGCAGATTCAGGTGGGGGACAACATTCCCATCAGCCAGACCACGGTGAATACCGGCACCTCTGACACCACCTTGAGCAGCGTCGAGTATGTGCAGACTGGGGTGATCCTCGATGTGGTGCCGCGGATCAATCCGGGTGGCCTGGTGTACATGGATATTCAGCAGCAGGTCAGTGACGCGCAGGACCAGGCGTCTTCGAGTAATGACACGCAGAATAATCCGCGCATCTCCACGCGTTCGGTGTCGACCCAAGTGGCGGTGCAAAGCGGGCAGACGGTGCTGCTGGGGGGGTTGATCAAGCAGGACAACGCCGAGAGTGTCAGTGCGGTGCCTTACCTTGGGAGGATCCCGGGGTTGCGGTGGTTGTTTGGGAATACCAGTAAGTCCAAGGATCGGACGGAGTTGATCGTGTTGATTACGCCTAGGGTGATTACCAGCAGCAGCCAGGCGCGGCAGGTGACGGATGATTATCGGCAGCAGATGCAGTTGTTGAAGCCGGGGGGGTGAAAGGTTGTGTGCATATCCGTTATTTGGGTTACGGCGGCTATGGGTTCCGCTCTTACAGCCATCCCTTTCAAGGTCTTTTCGTTTTGGCAGCCTTGATTACCCGGTCGGTTGAAACATGTGCATGTACCGCAGTGCCTTGGACCCATGTTTTGGGCTTAGGCACCTTGGGGCCGCGGGGGCTTTTCGCCACTTGTTTTGGTTGGATGTTTCTAGCCAGCTCCAGTAAGCGCCGGGCCAGTTTTTCCAGAGCAATGACGGGAAGATGTTCCGAGGGCAGCGCAATCTGCATTCCCTCATAACCACTTCTAACCTGAATCGCCAAGTGATAGATCGAGGCCTCCCATCCTTCAGGCTGGGTACCCCGATGAGCTTGCTCGACGCTTCGTTTGAGGACGGCCAGGACGTTGTAGGCCAATACCGCAGTAGCGAACCCGAGTAAGGCGGCCTTTGGGCTGCCAAGGCTTTCGATTTCACTTTCCAGGATCGCTTCCAGTCGCTGGAACATACCTTCAATGCTCCAGCGGCGGCGATAGAGTTCGGCGATCTGCTGTGCACTGACGCTCTGGGGTAGATTGCTCCAGAACATCAAGCTGCTGTCACCCGAGTCCGTTGGGGAATGAAGGGTCAGTTCGACACGCCGGCATTGGTAACCGCCTCTGACCTGGATGATCTGCTCACGCACAGTGCCCGTTTCCACAGGCACCGGCTCTTGCCACTCACCTTCTTGAATCAAGCGTGGATGCTTGGCTTGCTGACGAATGACAAAGGAGGTTTGGACCTGCTCACAAGCCTCCATAACCGGGAGCGTGCAATAGAGTCGATCAGCCAGCCACACTTGACCTGGCTCGGCATTGGCCAATAGAGGCAGCACACAAACGCGCTCGCTTGCATAGGCATCCTCACACGCCTGAAGGTCGATGACCTGATCCAGGTCGGGGTCGTAGGCCACCACCGAAAAACCGGGACGAGCAGCGCCGCGCTCCTGACGTAAAGCCCCCAAGCGTTTCTCAGTGGATGCCAAGTGATTACCGTCCACTACCCGAACTTGCCAACCCGGCAGCATCGCCGTGCAGCCCAGCTCTCTGATGGTTGGAGTCAGGCGCTGTGCACAGCCGGTAACCAGGGCACGCAACAGAGCAGGCTCGGTACGACTGATCTTGTCGTAAAGGGCCGCCAAGCTGACAGGAAGATCTTCCAGTTGCCGCGCGGCGGCGTGCAGGGATGGCTTCAAGCCCAGTGAAACAAGGGACATCAGCTTGATGATGGTCGAGAACAGTAGCTCACGAGAATACTGCCGTTGCCGATGCTCCTCGAAAACCTGATCGACCCACTCAGGGGCAATAGCCTGTTCGAGCGCCAACTTGGCCATGACGCTCGCAGGTGCTTTTTTCTCGAAACGCGCTAGAACATCGGCCCACATCTTTCGGTACCCCTGAATGAAATTTCAGGGGATTTTACTAAAGACCTTGAAAGGGATGGCTCTTACAGCGGGTCACTTTTGGAAGAGCGCCAAAAGTAACCAAAAACGCTTCGCCCCAACACTCGGCACCTCGCTCACGCTCGGTGTGCCCGTAATCCGCCAGGGATTTGGGGGGCCGCCGCCACGCGCCATCCATGGCGCGGGGCGGCTAAACCGGCATCCCTGCCGGTTTACCCCCCAAATCCCTGTCGAATTCCGGCCAGCGTGTTTGACGGGGCGCCTAAGATCAAGATCAAAAGCAAAAGCACAGCGGCCTGATAGCCGGCTTGAGTGGTGTAGAGCAAAGGCAAGCGCGGCGGCCTTAAAGCCGACCGGAGTTGCGTCTGTCGATCGCGGTCTAAATGTGGGAGGGGGCTTGCCCCCGATTGCAGTGTGACAGCCAAAGATGGATCAGCTGACACACCGCTATCGGGAGCAAGCCCCCTCCCACAGTTTGATCTCCATACATCAGGCAGATATCCGGCGTTTTTCAAGGTAGTTGTCGTGTCTCCCGTCTTGCTAGGCGACCTTCACGACAACTGTCAGCTCCCTTTCGGGGTTGAGGTGCACCGTCCCGATAGGGTCCCAGTTGCGTGTCTCGCCTGACCACCTTTCAGGCCTTTTTTCTCTCGCTTGCCCATAGATTGCCGCCCTCCGGGCCAGGATTTCCCGGTCTTTTCCCTCGTGGCGCTGGGCGGGTGTCACGAAGCGGATTCGGCTATGACGATGCTCGGTGTTGTACCAGGCCATAAAATTCCTGACCCAGATACGCGCGTCATCCAGGCTGCCAAATCCATCCTGCGGCCACTGCGGGCAGTACTTCAGCGTTCTAAACAGCGACTCCGAGTAAGGATTATCGTTGCTTACCCGGGGTCTTCCTCTCGATGGCGTGATACCCAGGTCGTACATCTTGGTCAGTAACGTCACCGATTTCATAGGTGCGCCATTGTCCGAATGAAGCACCAGCGGCTGACGCCAGCACTTCTCTCTAGTGACACTTCGTTGCAATAGGACAGCGGCTTTTTCACCGTTTTCTGCTTCGTAAACTTCCCAGCCCACAGCCTTTCGGCTGTAGATATCCTCGATCAAATACAGGTAGTAAAACTTCCCTCGAACCGGCGACGGCAGGTACGTGATATCCCAAGACCACACCTGATTGGCGGCTGTCGCCGCGTAGGTGGTGGGTGCTTCATGGCGATGCGGGCGTTTGGCGCGGGAACGATGATGCTGCTGATCTGCCGCATGCAGCACTCGGTAAAAGGTTGCCTCCGATGCCATGTAACGTCCTTCGTCAGCTAGTCGTGGCACGATCTGGCTCGGTGGCAGATGTGCGTAGGCCTTGCTGTTGCACAAGGCCAGGATGGCTTGGCGCTCAACATCACTCAGAGCATTATTCGGCACTGGCCTCACCGTCGTGGTGCGCCCATCTGCCAACAACGCTTCGGGCAGGATCCAGCGTTGTAGCGTGCGTAGCGAAATACCGACTTCTAGACACGCAGGCGCCCTGCGGGCGCCCGCCGTGATGGCTTCGGTGAGCCAGTCGACGAGAAGATGCCGTTCTGGCAACAAGGTCAATTGTCCTCGTCGTCGTTCCCCCAGTAGGCATTGAGCTTTTTTCGCAGCACCAGCAATGCGACTGTTTCAGCCAGCGCTGCATCCTTTCGGCGCAGCTCACGCTCCAGCTCCCGAATCCGGTTCTTATCCTCCTTGGTCTCACCAGCGATTCCTTTTTTCAGCGCTGAGTGATTAGTGCTGTTGGCAATGAAAGCTTTGCGCCAGCCGTCAATTTGCGCAGGGAAAATACCGTTGCGACGGCAATACTCACTCAGCTCCAGCTCCGACAAAGCTGATGATTCGATGACTGCCATGAGCTTGGATTCGGCAGACCAACTTTCAGGCGACTGCTTGTTTTCGGACAACTGAGAACCTCTGGCAGCAGCTTGCTTACGCCAATAATGAAGAGACATGTCGCTACAACCTTCACGGCGCGCGACCTCCGACGCTGAAAGGCTCAGCGGCGGAAGCATCATTTTCAACAGTGCAGCTTTGCGTTCTTCTGAATAGAAAGGCATGACCTTACTCTTGCCGCCCCCGGAATACTTTTAAAAAGCGGAGGACACGACAACTACCCTGACACCGGGGGTATCAGCCTGCTTTTGATCTGGTTTTTGATTTTGATCTTAGGCGCCCCGTCAAACACGCTGGCCGAACGCAGGCTTGAATCCGTGGGTAACCCGGCAGGACGCCGGGTTAGCCGCCCCGCGCCATGGATGGTGCGTGGCGGCGGCCCACGGATTCAAGCCGGAGTGAGGGCATGCCGAGCCTAGGCGAGGCACCGAGTGTTGGGGCGAGGCGTTTTTGGTTACTTTTGGCGCTCTTCCAAAAGTGACCCGCCGTAAGGGCGGAACCCATATCAGCCGTTACCCAAACAACGGATATGTACCCCGTCTACCCAACGACAATCTCAAAAAGACATTATTTATATGAATAAAAACATTCATAAATAATGAAAGTAGAGAATATTAGCTTATACCCAAATAGCATTATATTTTCAAAACCCATTCCGTTATGTTTGATCGCAACAGCCTACCCCTGACCTCGGATGGTACCCAGCGTAATCAAGATTCTGCGCGCCATAACCGGGTGACAAGCCCACGGCAGAATCGTTGGAAGGGAGCTCAACGTATGTTGCCAACTCAATCCCCACACTCGCCGCACACCTAGTCCTCAATCGCCGCAACACCCCTGAAAAAATCGAGCACCGCGCCCGCCCGCGTGCCTGCCCGACTTCGCGATTTGGACTGTCTGGAGTGGCTATGAAGCAAGTCTTACAACCGACCGCCGTACTGGCACTGGCCTTCCTGGCCAACACCGCCCAGGCCCAGGACGACAGCACCCTGTCCACCGTGGTGGTCACCGGTAACCGGGGCGCCGAACAACGTACCGTCACCAGCAGCCCGGTGCCGATCGATGTGGTCAGCGCCAAGCAACTGCAAAGCACCGGCAAGCCCGGCCTGATGGAAGCGTTGAGCGCGGTGATCCCGTCGCTGACCCTGCCGGAAAAAACCGGTTGGGACGCCAGCGGCATCGCCCGCGCGCCGAACCTGCGTGGCCTGAGCGCCGCCGAGGTGCTGGTGCTGGTCAACGGCAAGCGCCGTCACACCGCCGCCACCTTGAACATTAACGGTATCAACACCGGCGCGGCCCCGGCCGACCTGGACCTGATTCCCATCAGCGCCATCGATCATGTCGAAGTCCTGCGCGACGGCGCCGCCGCCCAATATGGCTCCGATGCCATCGCCGGGGTGATCAACGTCATCCTCAAGGCCGACACCAGCGGCACCTCGGTGACCAACGCCGGCCTGGGCTATGACGGCAAGAAACAGACCGTGCAACAAAGCCTCAACAAGGGCTTCGAAATCGGCAACGGCGGCATCGTGCAGCTGGCCCTGGACGCCCGCAGCCAGAATGATGACAACAAGGCCAGCGCCAACGGCTACACCTATGAGCAAGCCTATGGCCTGGCGGGCAAGTCCACGTACGGCGGCTATGGCACGCCCAAGACCAACCTGCTGACCCTGGGCTACAACGCCGAGCTGCCGATCGACGACAGCCTCAGCCTGTATTCCTTCACCACCTATTCACGACGCAAAGCCGAGCAAGGCCAGAACTTCCGCCTGCCGACCATCACCAACACCATCACCACCGGGCCCAACGGCTACCCGTCGGGCTACACGCCTACCTGGTTTATCGACGAAGACGATTTCCAGGCTGCCTTCGGTGGCAAAGGCACCGTCGGCGAGTGGGACTGGGACCTGTCCACCACCTACGGGCGCAACGAGGCGGAGCAGGGCACCACCCACAACCAGAACCCGTCGCTGGGCGAGGCCACGCCGAATCACTTCACCTCCGGCACGTGGATTTCCACCGAGCTGACCACCAACCTCGACTTCAAGCGCGGCTTCGACATCGGTCTGCAAAAGCCGCTGGACCTGAGCTACGGCTTCGAGCATCGGCGCGACACCTATGAGGTGCAGGCCGGTGACTACGAGTCCTACGCCAACGGCGGCTACTGCGTGGCACCGGGCAATTGCGCGTCGTCCGGGGCGCAGGTCACCAACGGCATTTCGCCGGATGAAGAAAGCAGTGCCTCGCGCAACAGCCTCGCCGGTTATGTCGACGTGGGCTTCAACCCGGTGCCGGATTGGTATGTCGGCACCGCGTTCCGCTACGAGCACTACAACCAAGGCGTCGGCGCCACCCGCAGCGGCAAGCTGACCACCCGCTACGACTTCACCCCCGAATTTGCCGTGCGCGCCACCGTCAGCAACGGCTTCCGTGCACCGTCCCTGGCCAACAGCCTGTTCAGTGCGCGCTCCACCACCTATGGCGTGGTTGACGGTGTGTACCAGTCGATCAACTACGGCGTACTGCCGGTGGGTTCGGCGGCGGCCAGGGCCTTGGGGGCCGAGGACCTCAAGCCCGAGCGCTCGACCAACTTCAGCCTCGGTTTTACCCTCACGCCCACCGACCGCCTGAGTTTCACCGCCGATGCCTACGTGATCAACCTGCGCGATCGCATCACCCTCACCGGTACCTTGCTCGGTCCCGAGATCACCCAGGTGCTGCAGAACAACGGCATCAACTCCACCTCGGGCGGCCAGTACTTCATCAATGGCGCCGACACTCGCACCAAAGGCCTGGACCTAGTCAGCAACTACAGCCAGGACCTCGGCCAGTACGGTTCGCTGAAGTGGACGGCGGCGTTCAATTGGAACCAGACCAAAATCCTCAACTACAAGGAGTCGACCAATATCCTTGGCACCTCCTATGAGTTGATGAACCGCGAGGCGCGCAACCTGATCACCGGTGTGCAGCCCAATACCAAGCTGATCCTGGGCGGCGACTGGAGCATCGACCGCTTCAACCTCAACCTGGCCCTGACCCGCTACGGGTCCTACAAGGAAGTGAATGCATCGGCCAATCGCGACCTCGACCGGGTCTACAGCGCCAAGTGGATCACCGACCTCGACCTTGGCTACAACCTCACCAAAGACCTCAACGTCGCCATCGGTGCCAAGAACCTGTTCGACATCTACCCCAAGAAACAAGGCGTGCCCAGCAGCACCATGGTCAGCAGCTACGGCACCTATTCGCCCTACGGTTTTACCGGTGGGTACTACTACACCCGCTTGACCTATGCCTTCTAAGGCCGAGGAATACACCATGCCCATCGTCGCCAAATCCTATGACCTGATTGACTCACCCAGCCCGGTGCGCCAGGCCCGTGTCTCCACGCCGATCAAGGCCCTGCAAGTGGTGCCCGCGCGGCATCCCTGGCGCTGGGCCGGGTCGATCTTCGCCGCGCTGGTGCTGCTCGCCATCGTGCATTCCCTGGCCACCAACCCGCGCTGGGAGTGGGGTGTGTTCGGCCAGTGGTTCTTCTCCCCATCGGTGCTGCGCGGCTTGGGGCAGACGTTGTTGCTGACCCTGCTGAGCACCGTGTTCAGCATCATCCTCGGCACCGCGCTGGCATTGGCGCGGCTGTCGGGCTCGCCGCTGCTGGCGGCGTTGGCCTGGGGCTATATCTGGTTCTTCCGCTCGATGCCGGCGCTGCTGGTGTTGATCATCCTCTACAACTTCGCCTACCTGTACGACCACATCGTGCTCGGCGTGCCGTTCACCGGCGTGGTGTTCGCCGAGTGGTCGACGGTGGATGTGCTCAGCCAGTTCACCGTGGCGGTGTTGGGCTTGAGCCTGATGCAGGCGGCGTACGCGGCGGAGATCATTCGTGGCGGCCTGATCGGTGTCGATGCCGGCCAGCATGAAGCGGCGGCGGCCCTGGGGTTGCCGGCCTCGAGACGCATCTTCCGGATCATCCTGCCCCAGGCGCTGCGTTCGATCCTGCCGTCGGGGTTCAACGAAATCATCGGCCTGGTCAAGGGCACGTCCATCGTCTACGTGCTGGCGCTGCCCGAGCTGTTCTACACCGTGCAGGTCATCTACAACCGCACCCAGGCGGTGATCCCGCTGCTGATCGTCGCCACCGTCTGGTACCTGATCATCACCACCGTGCTCACCAGCGCGCAGTACTACGTCGAGCGCCATTTTGCGCGTGGCACCGCACGGGTGCTGCCGCCCACGCCGCTGCAACGCCTACGCGGTTGGTTGAAGGAGAAAACCCATGGGTGAGGCACGCGCGGGGCGCATTCAGATCCAGGGCGTGGGCAAGCGCTTTGGCAACCAGCAAGTGCTCAAGGACATCGACCTGACCATCGATCCAGGCAAGGTCACGGTGATCCTCGGGCCGTCCGGCTCGGGCAAGTCCACCTTGCTGCGCACCATCAACCACCTGGAGAAGATCGACAGCGGGCATATCACCATCGACGGTGAATACGTCGGCTACCGCCGCAAGGGCGACCTTCTGTACGAGCTCAAGGAGCGCGAAATCCTCAAGCGCCGCATCGACGTGGGTTTCGTGTTCCAGAACTTCAACCTGTTCCCGCACCTCACCGCCTGGGAAAACGTCGCCGAAGCACCGCTGGCCCACAAGCGCTGGAGCAAGGCCGACGGCCAGGCCAAGGCGCAAGAACTGCTGGCCAAGGTTGGCCTGGCGGACAAGGTCGATGCCTACCCGCGCCAGCTCTCCGGCGGCCAGCAACAGCGCGTTGCGATTGCCCGCGCCCTGGCGCTGGACCCGAAAGTGCTGCTGTTCGACGAGCCCACCTCGGCCCTCGACCCCGAACTGGTGGGCGAAGTCCTCGACGTGATCAAGGGCCTGACCCAACTGGGTGTGACCCTGGTGATTGTCACCCACGAGATCGGCTTTGCCCGCGAAGTGGCCGACCACGTGGTGTTCCTCTGCGACGGCCAGTTGATCGAAGAAGGCCCGCCTGAACAGATTTTCCGCCAACCCCGACATCCCCGCACCGTGGCCTTTCTCGGCAAGGTGCTTTAGTTAACGGAGTGACTGCCCATGTTTACCTCTACTGCTCGTATCGCGCTGTTGGCGATCGCCGTCGGCACCGCGCAAGCCGCGCTCGCCGTGCAACAGGTCGACCTCAGCCCCGACCGCCCGCGCATCCATGTGCCGCGTAACGAGGCGGCCATCGCGCAGATCCCGCCAGGCTTCAAGTTCGCCCAGCCGGGCAAGTTCACCGTGGCCGTGTCCGGCGTGGCGGGGCCACCGCTGGCGCTGCTGGCCAGCGACGACAAGACCACCATCGGCAGCGAGGCCGACACCGCGCAGCTGGTCGCCGACAGCCTCGGCCTGCAACTCAACGTGGTGCAGACCAGCTGGGAGGACTGGCCCCTGGGCGTCAGTTCGGGCAAGTACGACGCGGTGATCAGCAACGTCACCGTGACCGAGGCGCGTAAGAAGCGGTTTGACTTCGCCACCTACCGCCAGGATGTGCTCGGTTTTTATGTGAAGAGCACCAGCAAGATCAGCGAGATCAAGGAAGCGGCGGACATCGCCGGTCTGAAGATTATCGTGGGGTCCGGCACCAACCAGGAAAAAGTCCTGCTGGCGTGGAACGAGGCGAATGAAAAGGCCGGCCTCAAACCCGCGCTGCTGCAGTATTTCGACGACCAGGCCGCCGCGCAATTGGCGGTGCAGTCCGGTCGCAGCGATGCCCTGTTCGGTCCCAATTCGGTGTACGCCTATTCCGCCGCGATCACCGGCGGCATCAAGCGTGTCGGCACCGTCAACGGCGGCTGGCCGTTGCAGGCGGACATCGCCGTCACCACGCGCAAGGACAACGGCCTGGTCAAGCCGATCCACACCGCCCTGGAAGGCGCGATTGCCGGCGGCCAATACGAACAGGTGCTGCAACGCTGGGGCCTCGACGTAGAGCGTGTCGACAAATCGCTGATCAACCCACCGGGGCTGCCGGATTAAGGAGACATCGACATGGGACTGACACGACGTGAAGCGCTGTCGAGCATCGCTGCGGTGGGCGGCGAGCAGGCCGCCAAGGATGCGCTGGCGGCATTGGGCCTGGGGCCGTCGTCACACCGTCGCCCGCAACCGCTGAAACTCAAGAGCGGCCTGGGGCAGGGCACTCGCGTGCTGGTACTGGGGGCCGGAATCGCGGGGCTGGTGACGGCGCTGGAACTGACCCGCGCCGGGTTCGACGTGCACGTGCTGGAGGCCCGTGAGCGGGTGGGCGGCCGCACCTGGACGATCCGCAACGGCGACCGCGTGGACTACAAGGACGGCCGCACGCAAACCGCCGCATTCGACCCCGGGCATTACTTCAATGCCGGGCCTGCACGGATTCCCAGCCAACACCGTACGATCCTCGACTATTGCAGTGAGTTGGGTGTGCCGCTGGAAGTGCTGGTCAACAGCAGCCATGGCGCCCAGGTGCGGCCGGATGTGCAAAAGCCGGCGTTCACCGTCGGCCAGGCGATCAACGATGCGCGGGGGCATGTGTCCGGCTTGCTGGCCAAAGCCGTGCAGCGCGATGCCCTCGACGATCTGTTGAGCGCTGAAGAACGCACGCGATTGTTGGCGTTTTTGCAGGTGTATGGCGACCTGTCACACGCGCTGGCGTTCGAGGGCACGCTTCGTTCGGGGCACCTGGAATCGCCTGCGTATCCCGGTGCCTTACCCGCCAACCGCGGTCCGCTGGCGCTCGACCAATTGCTGCACCCGGAACTGTGGGGCGCGCTGCTGCACACCGAATTCCCGGAGTTCTCCGCCACCATGTTCCAACCGGTGGGGGGCATGGACCGCATCACCGATGCCTTCTACCAGCGCGTCAGGGGCCACGTGCAACTGGGCGCCCAGGTGCGGCAGATCCGCCAGCTGGAAGACGGCGTGGCGGTGACTTACCACGACACGCTCAGCGGTCGCGAACAGGTGGTCCGCGCCGATTACCTGATCTCGACGTTGCCGCTACCGCTGCTGGCCAAGCTCGACACCGATTTCAGCGAGCCGATCAAGGCCGCCTTGCTCAGCACCCGCAGCGATCAGGCGACCAAAGTCGCGTGGCAGTCGCCGCGCTTCTGGGAAACCGACTATCGCACCTACGGTGGCCTGTCGTGGATCGAACACCCGGCACGCCTGCTGTGGTACCCGAGCAACGACCTCAACACCCGCGAAGGCTTGCTGGTGGCGGGCTACGTGACCGGGGAGGGCGCCGACGTGTTTGGCGCGCAGCCGTTCGACAAGCAGTACGCCACCTCCAAGGAGGCCGTGGAACTGTTGCATCCGGGCTATTCAAAACACCTGCGCCACCCGCTGGCGGTGTCCTGGGAACAGATTCCCTACAGCGAAGGCCCGTGGCTGCAACGTGAACACTTCCCGGCCGACGCCAGCGCCTTGCTCGAAGCCGGGCATGGCCGGGTGTATTTCGCCGGCGACGGCCTGGTGCAAAGCGGCGTCGGTATCTGGCAGGAATCGGCGGCCAACTCGGCGCGCCATGTGGTCGGGCAACTGGCCGAACGGGTCACCCAACAAACACACCTTGCGGCACTTGCCGCCTCGTAAGGAGCTTCATCATGAGCGACAGCATCCAACGCACCCGTGTCGGCGACTTCCCTATCTCGCAGACCGTCACCGTACCGGCTTCAGCCAGCCTGATCTTTGTCAGCGGCACCTTGCCTGACGTGCACGACGCGACCGCCCCGGCAGGCACGTCGGCGGCCTATGGCAATACCGAAGTGCAGACGGTCTCGGTCTTCAACAAGCTGCGCACGATCCTGCGCCAGCAAGACCTGGACCTGGGCGATATCGTGCAGTTGCGGGTGTTCCTGGTGGGCGCCGAAGAGACGGGCGGCAAGCTGGATTTCGCGGGCTTGCAGGCGGGCTACACCCAGTTCTTTGGCACGCCTGCGCAGCCGAATAAACCGGCGCGCACCGCGTTGCAAGTGGTGGCATTGCCATTGCCCGGTGCGTTGGTTGAAGTGGAGGCGATCGCTGCCAGAACAGTGTGATGCGCACGGGGGAGGTGCAGGCGAGCGGTTGACGGGCTCAGTCGACCGCTCAACTCAACATCACCGACTTTTTGCAATCACACTGCTCATGTACTGATGTAAATCGCGAAAGTCGTTAACGCTCCACGCGTGCGGTGCCAGCTTTACACCATTCTCTCGCAACGTTCTTGGAATCAAGTCTCCATTGGGGCGCAGTATTACCGAAGACACAATGACGCCTGGGTAATCATGCAGGCGTTGTTTGAACGTAGCCGTTGTCAGGTCGGGTGTAGGCGGGGTGCTTTTGTTGGCCAGGGGCCCCGTTCCTTTGATATCGGCGCCGTGGCATAGCGCGCAGCGCTGTGAGTAGAGCGTTTTCCCGTTGACGTTATCCGCGAAGCAGAGTGATGTTTGAGTCAGCGATACAATGCCCAGTGTCGCGATGACTGATATTTTCATTGTTATACGTCCTTGTCATAACGGCTTTGTTTCATCTCAACCGTTTGATTTTGCTGAGTAAATTACTATCTGGCTGATGTTAAAGCCGCCATTCTCCTGCGGGATATCCTTGCACGCAAGGGCGCCCGCTCTCCCTGTGCGTTGCCTAAGGTTACGCATTTTTTTCGAGAAAACTCCTACATGATGGTGGGATTTTTCATTCTTTATGCTCGTCTTTTTCCTCCTAGGATGTGGCGCGATCGCTTGAACGCAAGCGAGACGGCGAGGGCTGTTTCTACCCGTCCCGTAGCCATCAGTAAATGCTTAGGAGTCAACACATGAAAATGACCAACGTGAGCAAACGCCTGTGCCGCTCGGCCTTGGTTGTGATCGTCACAGGTGCATTGGCAGGTTGTGCCGCGACGCCGCTGCCTGCGACAAAAATCTCCATGGCCCGTGATTCGGTTGGGCGCGCCTTGTCGGCGCAGGCCACCCAATTCGCACCGCTGGAGATGAAAACAGCCCAGGACAAGCTGGCGCGCATGGAGCAAGCCATCGGCGAGAAAAATTATCTCCAGGTCGACGCGTTGGCCGAGCAGATCGAAGCCGATGCCAGCCTGGCCGAAGCCAAGGCCAATGCCGTGCGTAAACAACAGGTCTTGATGCAGGCGCGAGAGGGCATCCAGGTGCTCAAGCAGGAAATGCTCAACGCCCCCGCGACTACCCACTGAGGATCCTTCCATGCGTGCCACTTTAGTCATTCCTGTTCTTTCGGCCCTGGGCCTGGCGTTGGCCGGCTGCGCCACCCCGCCGGAAAACCCGCAACTGCTGCAAGCGCGCAGCCAATTCTCCAGCCTGCAGCAAAAGCCTGAGTCCAACACCCTGGCGGCGGTTGAAACGCGCATTGCTTCCAATGCTGTGGACCGTGCCAACCAACTCTCCCTGCACAACCGTACCGACCCACAGATCGACCAGCTCGCGTACTTGGCGACGCAGAAAATCGCGCTGGCCGAGCAGACCATCGTCAGTCGCAAAACCGACGCCCAGCTCGATAACATTGCGGTGGACCGCACCCAGGTACAGCTCGACGTGCGCACCGCGCAGCTCAAGGCATTACAGGCGATGAAAGCCCGGCCGACCGAGCGCGGCCAGGTCGTCACCTTTGGCGACGTGCTGTTCGACACCGGCAGGGCCGAGCTGAAACCGGGCAGCCAACGCGACTTCCAGGGGCTGGCAACCTTCCTGTTGCAGAACCCGGAGCGTCAGGTACGTGTGGAGGGCTTCACCGACAGCACCGGTGGCGATGCTTTCAACCAGAGCTTGTCCGAGCGACGTGCGCAAGCGGTCGCCCGGGGCCTGCAACAGCTCGGCGTGGGTCCTCAGCGCATGGCGGTGATGGGGTACGGCAAGCAGTTTCCGGTCGCCGATAATGTGAGTGCGCAGTCGCGCCAATTGAATCGCCGGGTGGAAGTGATTGTGTCCAACGACGGTTCAGCGGTCAGCGCCCGGCGCTAAGCCGTGCCAGTGATTGTTATGCGAGTTATGCAGGTATGGATTTTTTTAGATCAATATTTTTAATAATTAGCATAGATCTATAAAGCCTTTCACAAGCCCCGCCCACGGGCATTAAGGTCATCCTCCACAGGCCAGCACCGCTGCCATCCACGGAGGAATACCTTGATGCCCACCTTGCCTCGCCAACTCAAATTCGGCGCCATTCTCACCGGCGTCGGCACCGCACAAAACGAATGGCTGCACCCGCAAATCCCAGGTGATGCCAGTGTGGATATCGACTGGTACCGCGCCCAGGCACAACAGGCGGAAGCGGCCAAGTTCGACCTGGTGTTCATCGTCGACAGCCCCTACATCACACCGGACTCCGCGCCGCACTTTCTCAACCGCCTGGAACCGTTGACGCTGCTCTCGGCCATCGCCGGCGCCACGTCGAACATCGGCCTGGTGGCGACCCTCACCACGTCCTATACCGAACCTTTCAACGTGGCGCGGCAGTTCGCGTCCCTGGACCATATCAGCGGTGGCCGCGCAGGTTGGAACGTGGTCACCACCGGCCTGGAAGGCGCGGCCGGCAACTTCGGCCGTGAGCAGCATATCGACCACACCGAACGCTATCGCCGGGCGGCCGAACACCTGGAGGTGGTGCAGGGGCTGTGGGACTCCTACGAAGACGATGCCTTTGTGCGTGACAAGCAAAACAAGGTGTTCCTCGACCCGCAACGCCAGCATCGCCTCGATCACCACGGTGAGTTTTTCTCTGTCACCGGGCCGCTGAACATCGCGCGTTCGGCCCAGGGCCAACCGGTGATTTTCCAGGCGGGGATTTCTGAATCCGGGCGTGGCCTGGCCGCCAACTATGCCGAGGGGATTTTTGCCGGTGTGGGCAATTTCGAAGACGCCCAGGCTTATTACAGCGACATCAAAAAACGCACCGCCGCCGCCGGGCGCAACCCCGATCATGTGACCATCCTGCCCGGCATTTCGCCGATCATTGCCGACACCGATGAGCAAGCCCAGGCCATCGACCGCGAGCGTAACGGCGAGCTGGACCTGAACAAGGCGCTGGTGCAATTGGGGCGGCCGTTCAACTACCACGACTTCAGCCAATACCCCCTGGACGAACCGTTCCCGGACCTGGGCGACCTGGGCAGCAACGGTTATCGCGGGCATGCCGAAAACATCAAGCAAGTTGCCCGTGACCAAGGGCTCACCTTACGTCAGGCGGCCTTGCGTTTTGCCAAACCGTTTTCCAGCTTCGTCGGCTCGCCTAAGACCGTGGCGGACGAGATTGAGCGCTGGTTTGTCGAGGGCGCGGTGGACGGGTTCAACATCCACGTGGGCGCGCCGGAGGACTTCGCGCGGTTTACTGATCAAGTGTTGCCGCTGTTGCGTGCGCGAGGGTTGTTTCGCAGTGAGTACAGCCACAGCACGCTGCGCGGGCATTTGGGGTTGCCGGTGCCGGTGAATCGGCATACTGCGGCGCGGGCGGCAGCGGCGTAACGGGTCACCACCACTTCCAGCGACCTTGTTTTTTCAGGGTCGCGATGATGGCTTGGCGCTTGTGGCGGATGTCGACTGATTTTTGCCGAAGTTCGCGGCAGCGGTTGCAGTTGAGGATCAACAACCCGATCAATGGGCCGAGGATGGCCATCGAGTAGAGATACAGGTCGGGGCGGTAGGCGATTGTGGGAAGCGCTATCAGCAGGCAGATCAGGTATATCGCGACGTTCAGCCAGACCCAGTAGGTGCGGCCGTACAACACTTCGTATTTGGCAAGGGCAAACACTGCGCCAAGTCCTGCGGCGCCGAAAAGAGCGGTTTTGGCAGCAAAACCTACGGGGTACGTTGAGAGATAAGTGAGCATTGTCAGCGTTGCCGTCAATCCTAATGAGGTACATGCGATAAGCATGTCTGCCCCGATTACAGGCATGTACCGCTTCAGAAGCTTCCAGGGATCTTCAATAAACACAGTTGAGTAGTATTGGTTCTTTATCTCCTCCTGCCCACTCACTGGCTGACCTCCTCGTAGATGCCTATCGCAATCGTGCTGATGTTTCCGTTAGTTGCACTGCTGGTGACGCTCAACGATGCAGCCAATACGTCGATTATGTGGGTAGCCGTCGCACGCTGCATATTCGTAGCGCTGATACGCTTGGGGGCTCTGCCCATAGCTTTCTCCAACTTGAGCAGTTTGGACGTCAACCTCGGGTCTCGAATTCTAAGCATCTCGTCATTCAGTTTTGCCCTCTCTTGCCGCGTCAGGCCCTTGAGCACTAAACGAAGGGGTTTTCCGGTTACTCGTGTGGTTGTACTGACTGCTTTCACTGTGACCAACATAGAAGTGGCAACGCCCAGTAAAGAAATGCCGTCCAACACTGCCGTCGCGTCCTGATACCAGGATTCACTATCTAAATAGTCATTGACCTGCGGGAACACCGCTTCTGATCCGGTTCGGATAACGCCAGCCATACACTGAACGGAACCCGCCACCGCTGCGGCCTTACCAATGAACGAAATCAACGCACTCGTACCTGCCGTAAACGGCATCAGCACAACCCCACTTGTAACCACCAGCCAACTCAGCAGCGCCCCCGCACACGTCACCGCCGTATTCACCGCCTCCGCCACTAACCTCGACTCCCGAGGCTCATGCTCCAGCATCCGCTTGAACTCCACCGGCCCCACGTGCCGTGGCGCTTCACGCAGCACGACCTTGATCGGCTGTACGCTGCAGATCGCCTGGAACTCACGCAGCACCACCACATTGAACACCTCATCGATATACACCACCCCCGCGCCAATCAGCGCCGGGTCGCTGTCAATCACGGAAAACAATCGACGCAGGTCAATGCTGCCTTCAATGCGTTGGCGTGTGGTGCGGTGAGCCGAGGGGAATCCATCTTTAAGCAGCGAGGCCGTCATTCCTTAACTCCTGGGTATTCGCGGAGTCGAGAGGGTAAAGACGCAGCGAAGCAAATTAATGTCAGACGTTTCGCCTTTTCGAGACGGGCCCTTCCCGATCTTGCTTGACCATCTTGTGAGCACCACCCCGATGCTCGTCGGCTCGCCCAAGAACGTGGCGGACGAGATTGAGCGGCGGTTTATCGAGGGCGCGGTGGATGGGTTCAATATCCACGTGGATACCCTGGAGGACTTTTCGCGGTTTACTGATCAGGTGTTGCCGCTGTTGCGGGCGCGAAGGTTGAGCCGTTCAAGGCGGTAGGGTAGGGGCTTACCACCGCTTCCAGCGACCTTGTTTTTTCAGGGTCGCGATAACGCCATTGCGTTTATGCCTGATTTCCAGCATCTCTCGGCGCATTTCCCGCTGTCGGTTGCTGTTCAGGCACAGCAACCCGGTTAACGGGCTCAGTAAGGCAAAGGTAAATAGAAGGTGATCGGGGCTGTAGATGATTGTCGGAACTACAAGCAGCGAATAGATCATAAACACGCCAACCTGAAGCCACACCCACCGGGGATAACCGTGAAGGACCAGGCTCTGTGCGATGCCGAATACGACACACGCTGTGCCACCTGCGATGAAGAAAGCATCATCGGCAAGCTCATCGGAGGCGTCAGCGAAATAGGTGAGGTTCATTAGAGTGCCGGCGGTTGCAATCGAAAAGCACAAGGCTAAGACCCCGCCAAACAACCCCAGTTTGTGACGAGTCCAAAGTGGGCCAGGATCTACGATGTAAAAGGGCTCTCGATGGTTTTTCATTCGCTGAACTCTTCATAGATTCCGATGGCCAGCGTTTTCGTGTTTCCGGACATGGCACTGCCGGTGAGACCCAGCGCTGCCGCAAAAGCATCATTGCGATGGGTGGTGGTGATGGGTTTTATCTGTGCTGCGGGAATGCGTTTGGGGGCATTGCCTGCGGCTTGCTTGAGCTTGAGGAGCTTCGGTGTCAGTCGCGGGTCCTGGATTCTCAGCAGCTCATCCGTCAATTTTGCTCGTTCCTGCCTGCTCAACCCGCGGAGTACCGCTCTAAGTGATTTGCCTGTTGCCCGCTTAGATAGATTGATAACTTTCACTGTCGTTACGGCAGAAGTGGCGACCCCAAGTAAGGAAACAGCATCTAGAGCCACCATCATCCCTTCGTACCAGGCATTACTGTCCAGGCGGTCATTTCTTTGCGGGTCCCACACTTCGTTCACCGTTCGATAGGCCCCCGCTGCGCACTGGAACAAACCCGCTACTGTTACGGCCGTACCAATGAATGAGATGACAACGCTTGCGCCAGCAGTAAAAGGCATCAAGGCAATCCCGGTGTAAATAACATGCCAACTCAGCAGCGCCCCCGCACACGTCACCGCCGTATTCACCGCCTCCGCCACTAACCTCGACTCCCGAGGCTCATGCTCCAGCATCCGCTTGAACTCCACCGGCCCCACGTACCGTGGCGCTTCACGCAGCACGACCTTGATCGGCTGTACGCTGCAGATCGCCTGGAATTCACGCAGCACCACCACATTGAACACCTCATCGATATACACAACCCCCGCGCCAATCAGCGCCGGGTCGCTGTCAATCACGGAAAACAATCGACGCAGGTCAATGCTGCCTTCAATGCGTTGGCGTGTGGTGCGGTGAGCCGAGGGGAATCCATCTTTAAGCAGCGAGGCCGTCATTCCTTAACTCCTGGGTATTCGCGGAGTTGAGAGGTTAAAGACGCAGCGAAGCAAATTAATGTCAGACGTTTCGCCTTTTGGAGACGGGCCCTTCCCGATCTTGCTTGACCACCTTGTGAGTACCGCCCCGATTCAGGAACAGTGCGCCCCGCGTCACTCACGGCGCAGCACAGGACAGGGAGCCAACATGGCAGTCGATATGTTTTTGAAACTGGGCGATATCAAGGGTGAATCACGGGACCAGGCTCACCGTGACGAGATCGATATAACCGAGTGGGCCTGGGGGCTGTCGCAGACGGGATCGATGCACTCCGGTACGGGCGGCGGGGCAGGCAAGGCCGATTTCGCCAACCTGAACCTGACCAAACCGCTGGATAAATCCAGCCCCAACCTGATGATGGCCTGCGCCAGTGGCAAGCATTACCCAGAAGCAAGACTGGTGGTGCGCAAAGCGGGAGGCACCAGCCCGGTGGAGTACCTGGTGATCACCTTGAAGGAAGTCATGGTGGTGTCTTACGGCACCGGTGCCGACAGTAAAGATGACCTGCTCTACGACCGTATCGCCTTGAATTTCGCCAGCGTCGACATCAGCTACCAGCCGCAGAAAGCCGATGGCGCCAAAGACGGCGGGCCGGTGAAATTCGGCTGGAACATCCGGCAAAACATCAAAGCGTAATACCTTGGAAGGCCATAGGCACCGAGTGGTGGGGCGTGCGTTTGGTTACTTTTGGCGCTTTCCAAAAGTGACCCGCCGTAAGGGCGGTACCCATAGCCGCCGTTACCTAAACAATGGATATGTACTCAATCAGATCCAACATCCTGTAAATCACATAGCAGCAGTTGATACCCGTCACGAGGGCCCCACAAGAAATCATGTAGCTCCCCAGAACTCACTCACCAAACCCAATAATCGCCTTAGTCTCCAAATACTCCTCAAACCCCTGTACCCCATACTCCCGCCCATTCCCTGAACGCTTGTAACCCCCAAACGGCGCCATCGGGTTCCAAGCCGGATGGTTCAAGTGCACCTGTCCTGCCCGTATACGCGAAGCCACCGCCCGCGCAAGCTCCAAGTCCTGCCCCTGAACGTGAGCACCCAACCCATACACCGTGTCATTGGCAATCGCTACCGCCTCATCCACCGAGTCATACGCAATAATGCACAACACCGGTCCAAATATTTCCTCCTGGGCAATGCGCATCCCACTCTGCACCTCAGAGAACACCGTCGGCCGGGTATAGAAACCCTTATCAAAACCCGCCACCCGCCCAGGCCCACCGCACACCAGTTTTGCCCCCTCGTCGAGGCCGGCAGCGATCATGGCTTGGACGCGATTGAACTGGGCCTCGTTGGCAATCGGACCCAGCACCGTGTCTTCCGACTGCGGGTCGCCCACGACGATTGCCTCCACGGTGGCCGCCGCCAGCGCCTCGACTTCGGCCAAGCGGTGTTTCGGCACAATCATCCGGGTCGGTGCGCTGCAGGATTGCCCGACATTGCGAAACGCCGACATCACGCCCAACGGCACGGCCTTGGCGAAATCCGCATCGGGCAACAGGATATTCGGCGACTTGCCGCCCAACTCCTGGGTCACGCGTTTCACCGTCGGCGCCGCGGCTTGTGCAACCAGCGCGCCGGCGCGGTTGGAACCGGTGATTGAAATCATGTCGATATCGGAGTGCGCCGCCATGGCTGCACCGACCTCGGCACCGCTGCCGTTGACCAGGTTGAAGACCCCAGGCGGCAGGCCCGCGTCGTGCACCAGTTGGGCAAACAACAGGGCGCTCAGCGGCGACAGTTCGCTGGGTTTCAACACCACGGTGCAGCCGGCGGCGATGGCCGGGGCGACTTTTGCGGTGATTTGGTACAGCGGCCAGTTCCACGGCGTGATCAGGCCGCAGACGCCGATGGCTTCGCGCTCGATCGCGGTGCCGCCTTCAACGGTCTGGAATGGGTAGCTGGACAGCAGGTCACGTGCGACCCGAACGTGTTCAGCCGCCAACGGCACCTGCATCGCCCGGGCGAAACTGATCGCCGCGCCCATTTCCAGGGACAGCGCCTGGGCCAACTGCTCTTTGCGCTCAAGGATGAGCGCGTGGATGTTCCCAATCACCTGCGCGCGCACGGCGGCCGGGGTCGCAGACCAACCCGCAAACGCCGCGCGTGCTGCTGCGACGGCGCGGTCCACATCCGCGGCCGAGCCACGCGCCACCTGGGCGACTACCGTCTCATCGGCCGGATTGACCACCGGTAAACTGGCCGGGATGACGGGCGAAACCCACTGGCCGTCGATGTAAAACCGCTGGGATGTGTGCGGATCGATGCTGTTGCTATGCGAAGAGTGTGTGGTCATCCAACGAGCTCCCTGGAGCGGTAATGGCGCTGCGAACAGCACGGCCCTGTCTTCCCGATAAACTAGCAAAACGGCCCCACCCAAAGATGCCGTTATTCAAGCCTGCAAGGGATAATCTGCTGAATCCGACATCCCCGCAGCCCACTAGATTCTTTGTAGTGAGCGGGCTTGCCCCGCGCTGGGGTGCGAAGCGCCCCTGAAACCATGCGCCTCCGTTTTTGCCTGGAGGAATGCATTGGCCCGTATTGGGGCCGCTTCGCAGCCCAGCGCGGGGCAAGCCCGCTCACTACAAATCCTCTCACGCAGGTTGTGCTTGCTAGCCGACTGCATGCGTTACCAGGGCAAACTGCTGGACGCCGTCGCGCGATTGCGGGGGCTGCTTCGCCCTAGATTCTCTGTAGTGAGCGGGCTTGCCCCGCGCTGGGGTGCGAAGCGCCCCTGAAACCATGCGCCTCCGTTTTGCCTGGAGGAATGCATTGGCCGTATTGGGGCTGCTTCGCAGCCCAGCGCGGGGCAAGCCCGCTCACTACATATCCTCTGCCGCAGATTGTGCTTGCTAGCCGATTGCTTGCGTTACCAGGGCAAACTGCTGGACGCCGTCGCGCGATTGCGGGGGCACGCCCAGCACCATGCGTGGCGCTCTGTCCACGCACGGCAGCCCCAGGCTTTCCAGCCAGCCGGCCAAGCCGCAATCGGCCAGAATGTCGAAGCGCACGAAGGCTCCGGGAATCAGCCGCAGCAGGTGGGTGATCAACTGTCGGGCCTGGTCCGGGTTCTGCGCGACCACCGGGCCGATGATATGCCCGCGACCAAATCGACGCAGCAGGGCGCAACCCTGCAGTTGCCCTTGCACCTCGAGGCCGGCCACGTGTTCGGCCGTGGGCAGCAAATCATTGAGCACCCCGGTGCGGTCCAGGCCACTGCCTGCATTGGCGAGTTCAATCACCTGCGGGTAATCGGCCAGGCTCAGCGCGCGGCATTGCGTGTGCTCGACCAAGGGCTGTGGCGCTGGCGTCTGCGGCACGCCTTGATGTTGCTGGATGCGCGCGAAATCGACGAAGCCCATGCTTGCGTAAAGCGGTGCGCCGGATTCGGTGGCGTTGAGGATCGGCGTGCGCGGCGCCGCAGCCTCCAGGCACAGCTGCATCAGCCGGCGTCCGATGCCTTTGCCTTGGTGCGCATCGTTGACGATTACTAGGCCGATGGAGGAGTAAGCACCCTGGTGACAGGCGAATGCCACGCCCACCAGATGGCCGTCATGCTCGGCGACGAAGCCTTCGGAGGTGCGCTGCACCATGGCCCAATCTTCCTCGCGGTGAGGCCACTTCAGGTGTACGGACAGCGCATGGGCGGCGGGCATGTCGGCGGCGGTGGCCGAGCGATAAACATAGGCGTGGCTCATATCAGTTTTCCTGTGGTGGGCGCGCTCGCGGGCACCGTCGAAGGTTGGGTAAACCGCCGGATATCAAAGGGGCTGATCAGGGTGCTGGTGCTGCCGGTGCTGATCAGTTCGGCCATTACGTCCCCCACGCCAGGGCCGAGCTGGAAGCCGTGGCCGCAGAAACCAAAGGCATAAAACAGCCCGTCCACGGCGCCACTTGGGCCCATCACCGGCAGGGAGTCCGGGGTGTAGCTTTCGATGCCACTCCACACGCGGATGATGTTCAGCTTTTCGGCGCCGGGCAGCAGTCGGCGCATCTGGCGCATCTGGTTGAGCAGGCTCTCGGGCTTGAAATAGGCGCGTCGATTGGTCATGTCCGGGGTGCAGCGGTTGCCGCCGCCAATGATGATGTTGCCGCGCGGGATCTGCCGGAAGTAGATCACCTCTTCCTTGATTTTGGTAAACACGCCGATCACGGTCGGCAAGGCATAGGGCACCGGTTCGGTGACTGACATCTGCGGGCCGTTGGGCTCCAGCGGTACCGGTTCACCGAAGCGCTCGGACAACCTCGCCGCCCAGGCACCGGCGGTAATCAACAGTTGCTCGGCAACGAACAATTGCCCATCGGTGGTGGTGACGTGGAACAGGCCGTTGACCTTTTCCACGTCGGCGACTTCGGTTCTTTCCTCGATGCGCGCACCGAGACGCCGTGCCGCGCGGGCAAACGCCGGGGCTGCCAGGCGCGGGTTGGCGTGACCATCATGAGGCGCGTAGGAGCCACCTTTTACGTCCGGTCCCAGAAAGCCGAAGCGTTTGTGCAACTCGGCGCCGCGATAGATTTGCAGGTCCAGCTGCGCCGCTTCCGGCGCGGCGGCGTAGGCCTCCAGTTCGGCAATTTCATCTTCGCGGTAACACACACGCATATGCCCGCTGGGGATGAATTCAAGGTCGTCGTCGATCAGTTCCGGCAGGCGTTTCCACAGCGCCCACGAACGATTCGCCAGCTCCAGCTGCCCCAGGTAGCGTCCCTGGCGGCGCACGTTGCCGAAGTTGACGCCGCTGGCGTACTGGCCGATCTGGTCACGTTCCAGCAGCGTGACCGAACAACCGCGCCGCCGCAGGAAAAACGCGGACGACGCCCCCATGATGCCGCCGCCGATGATCAGCACATCGCTTTTTGATCCTGCTTGATTACCAGCCATGGAGGCGGCTCCAGGTGTGCACGCCACCGTCGGCGTCCAGGGCGTGATAGTCCGGGAACTGCGCGCCGGTGGCACAGGCATGGTTGGGCAGGATGCGCAGCCGACTGCCGATGGGGAAGCGTTCGGTAATGTCATCACCGTCGACGGTGTGCAGGGTAATGATGCCGTGTTCCTGGTTGGCGCCGGTGACGCGCGCGCCTTCGAGCCAGACGCCGGCTTCGCTGCACACTTGGCCATAGCCAAAGTCCTGACGCTGACGCTGGGTACCGCGGTCCCGGCTCATCGCCATCCAGCCGGCGTCGGTGATGACCCAGCCTTTCTCCGGTTGATGGCCGATCACGCTGGTCAGCACGCTCAGCGCCAGCTCGTCCGGCTGGCACACGCCGATGTTGTGCATGACCAGGTCGAAGAACACATAGACACCGGCGCGCACTTCGGTGACGCCGTCCAGGTTCAGCGCCGACAGGGCCGTGGGGGTGGAACCGATGCTGACGTCGGGGCATGCCAGCCCGGTCGCGCGGATTCTTTGCGCGGCGCGCACGCACAGCGCACGCTCCTGTTCGGCCAGCACTTGCAGGGCTTCAGGCGTGTCGAGTTCGTAACTGGAGCCGGCGTGGGTCATCACGCCACGCAGTTGCATGCCGCCGTCGCTGAGGATTCGCGCCACGTCCAGCAGGGCCTCGTCTTCAGCGGCCAGGCCGGAGCGGTGGCCATCGCAGTCGATTTCAATCCAGACATCGAGGCGCTCGTCGTGTTGCTGTGCGAACGCGACGATGGCTTGGGCACCGGCGCCGCTGTCGGTGAGCAGGCTCAGGTTGCAGCCTTGGCGCCGCAGGGCCAGGGCTTGGGGCAGTTTGCCCGGCGCGACGGCCACGGCATAAAACACATCGAGGATGCCTTGGCTGAAGCAATGCTGCGCCTCCTTGAGGGTCGACACCGTGACACCGCTGGCGCCCGCAGCGAGCTGCGCCTGGATCACCGGCAGGCATTTACTGGTCTTGATATGCGGGCGTAAACGCACGCCGAGGCTATTCATACGTTGCTGCATGCGCTGGATATTGTGCTGCATCCGCGGGATATCGATCAGTGCGGCGGGGGTGTCGAGGGCGGCAATCGGCGTGGGCATGGCAGGGCTCGAATGGCGGGGTTCAGGTTGCACTCTACTCAGGCATCCTTAAGGTATGGTTCAATCAAAGCTAATCAATCATTAAGTAAAATTGAATGATCTCCATCGAAGACCTGCGCCTGGCCGCCACACTTGCACGCTGCGAGTCGCTGAGTGCTGCCGCCAGAGTCCTGAATGTGTCGCCGCCGGCGCTGTCCATGCGTCTGCGTAAGTTGGAGACGCTGCTGGGGCTGACCTTGGCCAACCGCGATGCGCGGCGCCTGAGCTTGACCGCCGACGGCGAACGTTTTTCCCGCGAAAGTGCGCTGCTGCTGGAGCAGTTGGAAGCGCTGCCGGAGTCATTCAGGCAAAAGGACGAAACACTGGTGGGCACACTGAGGCTGGCCGCGCCGTTTGGCTATGGCCGCCAGCGCATCGCGCCGCTGTTGGCACGGTTTGCCAGAGTGCATCCGCAGCTTTGCCTGCACCTGGATCTGCGCGAGACCCCTTGGCCGGACCGGCATGACAGCGATGCGGTGATCCACATCGGCCATCTCAACGACAGCCTGTGGACCGGTCGGCAACTCACGCCGAACGAGCGCTGGTTATGCGCGAGCCCGGCCTACCTGCAAGCGCACGGCGTGCCGTCCTCCCCGGACCAACTCGCCGAGCATCGCTGCATCTGCATTCGAGAAAACGATGAGGATGTGACGCTGTGGCACCTGCGCAAGGGGCAGGGCCGCAAGACGTTGCGCGTGGAGCCTGCGTTGCTGAGTAACGACGGCAGCGTTGCCCGGCGCTGGGCCGAGCAAGGCTTGGGGTTGGTGCTGCGTTCGCAGTGGGATGTGAGTGACGCCATCGCCAGCGGCAGCCTGGTACGTGTGTTGGCGGACTGGAGCTTTGACAGCGCACCGATCGTCCTGCTGGTGCCGTCACGCAAACTGCGCAGCCCGCGCGTCCAAGCTTTGGTGGCGTTCCTGGAAGAGGCGCTGAAAGCCTGATTTATTTCACCGCGTAGACCTTGCGCACATACACCGTGCTGTTCCAGGCACACGGCGCGCCTTTGGCCACAAACACGCTGTCACCGGTGTTGACCGTCACCTCGGCACCGCTGTCATCCTGCAGGGTGACGCGGCCTTCGAGCAGGTGCATCAACTCATGCAGTTTGTGCGGGCGGCCGTGGCGGGCGTAGGGCGTGGAGTCCCAGATGCCGATACGCAGCTCGGTGACCGCATCGTCGAACAGGTTGAATGCACGGCACTGCGGCGTGGGACCGATCAGGATCTGCGCTTCCGGCGCGGCCGAGGGGTTAAGCAGGGTACGCGGGTCGAGCAGGGTCAGGCCGGGGCGGGCGGGGGCGTCGGCCTGATCGTAGGCGCAGAACGCCCACTGGCTGCCTGCGCTCGCCTGCACGGTGAGGCGTGTGCCACGACCGATCACGGCGCTGGCGCCGATGCCCAGTTCCAGCGTTTGCTCGGCACTGCTGAGCACCACACGGCCTGCGTGCACCACCAGTGTTTCGCTGTGGGGAAAGTCTTCGATCACGGTGTCACCGCTGAACCCTACAAGGCCTGCGGACACACCATCGTCGCCCCGCCAGGCGAGTTGACGGGTGTCGCCGAACGGGTCCAACGCGCTCAAGGCGCCCGTGTTGAAGGACGTGGCAACGCGGCTGCCGTCGGCACGCGCCAACAGCAGGATACGGGGAGATGACATGGGGAGTGCTCCGGGAGGAAAAGTCAGCCGATCGCCTGGGTGATCAGGGCAAAGGGGTGTAGGCCTTGGCTGGCCTGGGGCGGTGTGCCTCGGGCCATCTGCGCGACGGTGTCGACGTTCTTCAGGCCCGCCTGTTCGAGCCAGTCACTGAGGCCGCAGGCGACGGGGATGTCGATGCGCACAAAGGCGTCCGGCACCTGGGCCAGCAATGTGCCGATCAGGTGCTTGGCCTGCTCGATGTGCTCGGCCACCACCGGGCCGATGCACCGCCCACGCCCAAACGGTCGCAGCAGGGCGAAGCCGCGTAGCTGCCCATCGCGCTCGATGCCCACGGCGTGCTCCACCTGCAGGTCGCGTAAAACGTCGCGGCGGTCCAGGCCGCTGGCGGCTTTGGCGAGTGTCAGCAGGGCGGTGTGATCATCGGTGTGCAGGGCGCGGCAGGTTTCGCCGTTGGCCAGCGGCGGCAGGGCAGGCACCTGCACCTGGCCCTGATGCTGCTGCACCCGTCCGAATTCGACAAAGCCCTGGCTGGCGTACAACGGCGCACCGGCGAGGGTCGCGTTGAGGACCGGGGTGCGTGAGCCGCAGGCGGCGAGGGCTTTTTCCATCAGGCGTCGGCCGATGCCCTGGCCCTGGTAGTCATCACTGACGATCACCAGGCCGATGGTGGCGTAATCGCCTTGGGGGCAGGTGAAGGCGCTGCCGATCAGCCGCTCGCCGTCCGTCACCACGAAGCCGTCGCTGACCCGGTGCAACATGGCCCAGTCTTCCAGGCGGTGGGGCCATTTGAGTTGTACCGACAGGGCGTGGGCGGCCGGGAGGTCGTCTGTGGTCATAGGGCGGTAGGTATAAGCGGGGTGTGGCAGGGCGGACATGGCATGCCTCCATAGAACGTGGTTTTTTGCGGCGTCAGGGTGCTTGTATCCCACCTGGGTTGGGGGCTGGCAAGGGGGGTGGGGATATTCGGTAGATTCCTTGGGCTGTGGGTTGTGGGGCCACAGGTACTACTTAATTTTTGTGGGGCGGCGGTAGTAAATGCTATGAGGGGGGTGAGTGTAGATCCGTTATTTGGGTCGCGGCTGGTATGGGTTCCGCTCTTACAGCGGGTCACTTTTGAAAGGAGCCCAAAAGTAACCAAAAGGCTCTTGCCCCAACACTCGGCACCTCGCTTAGGCTCGGTGTGCCCGTAATCCGACAGGTATTTGGGGGGCCGCCGCCACGCGCCATCCATGGCGCGTGGCGGCTAAACCGGCATCCCTGCCGGTTTACCCCCCAAATCCCTGTCGAATTCCGGCCAGCGTGTTTAACGGGGCGCCTAAGATCAAAAGCAAAAGCACAGCGGCCTGACAGCCGGCTTGAGTGGTGTAGAGCAAAGGCAAACGCGCCCCCGGTGTCAGGGTAGTTGTCGTGTCCTCCGCTTTTTAAAAGTATTCCGGGGGCGGCAAGAGTAAGGTCATGCCTTTCTATTCAGAAGAACGCAAAGCTGCACTGTTGAAAATGATGCTTCCGCCGCTGAGCCTTTCAGCGTCGGAGGTCGCGCGCCGTGAAGGTTGTAGCGACATGTCTCTTCATTATTGGCGTAAGCAAGCTGCTGCCAGAGGTTCTCAGTTGTCCGAAAACAAGCAGTCGCCTGAAAGTTGGTCTGCCGAATCCAAGCTCATGGCAGTCATCGAATCATCAGCTTTGTCGGAGCTGGAGCTGAGTGAGTATTGCCGTCGCAACGGTATTTTCCCTGCGCAAATTGACGGCTGGCGCAAAGCTTTCATTGCCAACAGCACTAATCACTCAGCGCTGAAAAAAGGAATCGCTGGTGAGACCAAGGAGGATAAGAACCGGATTCGGGAGCTGGAGCGTGAGCTGCGCCGAAAGGATGCAGCGCTGGCTGAAACAGTCGCATTGCTGGTGCTGCGAAAAAAGCTCAATGCCTACTGGGGGAACGACGACGAGGACAATTGACCTTGTTGCCAGAACGGCATCTTCTCGTCGACTGGCTCACCGAAGCCATCACGGCGGGCGCCCGCAGGGCGCCTGCGTGTCTAGAAGTCGGTATTTCGCTACGCACGCTACAACGCTGGATCCTGCCCGAAGCGTTGTTGGCAGATGGGCGCACCACGACGGTGAGGCCAGTGCCGAATAATGCTCTGAGTGATGTTGAGCGCCAAGCCATCCTGGCCTTGTGCAACAGCAAGGCCTACGCACATCTGCCACCGAGCCAGATCGTGCCACGACTAGCTGACGAAGGACGTTACATGGCATCGGAGGCAACCTTTTACCGAGTGCTGCATGCGGCAGATCAGCAGCATCATCGTTCCCGCGCCAAACGCCCGCATCGCCATGAAGCACCCACCACCTACGCGGCGACAGCCGCCAATCAGGTGTGGTCTTGGGATATCACGTACCTGCCGTCGCCGGTTCGAGGGAAGTTTTACTACCTGTATTTGATCGAGGATATCTACAGCCGAAAGGCTGTGGGCTGGGAAGTTTACGAAGCAGAAAACGGTGAAAAAGCCGCTGTCCTATTGCAACGAAGTGTCACTAGAGAGAAGTGCTGGCGTCAGCCGCTGGTGCTTCATTCGGACAATGGCGCACCTATGAAATCGGTGACGTTACTGACCAAGATGTACGACCTGGGTATCACGCCATCGAGAGGAAGACCCCGGGTAAGCAACGATAATCCTTACTCGGAGTCGCTGTTTAGAACGCTGAAGTACTGCCCGCAGTGGCCGCAGGATGGATTTGGCAGCCTGGATGACGCGCGTATCTGGGTCAGGAATTTTATGGCCTGGTACAACACCGAGCATCGTCATAGCCGAATCCGCTTCGTGACACCCGCCCAGCGCCACGAGGGAAAAGACCGGGAAATCCTGGCCCGGAGGGCGGCAATCTATGGGCAAGCGAGAGAAAAAAGGCCTGAAAGGTGGTCAGGCGAGACACGCAACTGGGACCCTATCGGGACGGTGCACCTCAACCCCGAAAGGGAGCTGACAGTTGTCGTGAAGGTCGCCTAGCAAGACGGGAGACACGACAACTACCTTGAAAAACGCCGCACTCAGGTCGGCTACCAGGCCGCCGTGCTCTTGCTTTTGATCTTGATCTGGGGCGCCCCGTCAAACACGCTGGCCGAACGCAGGCTTGAATCCGTGGCGGCGGCCCACGGATTCAAGCCGGAGTGAGGGCACACCGAGCCTAGGCGAGGTGCCGAGTGTTGGGGCGAAGGCTTTTTGCTTACTTTTGGGCCTTTCCAAAAGTGAGCCGCTGTAAGAGCGGAACCCTAGGTGGCCCTAACCTAAATAACGGATATACACCCAATCCCCCCGGCCACACTTTCTGCCGCCCCAACCCCCCGTCCTTAAGCCCTCACCCCACAAAGTCCCCCCAAAAGCCCCCTAAAAGCGCACAAACAAAGGCCCTGCCCAAGCCTGGCGCGCACCGCAAAGTCTGCTGAGCCCAGCCACCAAAACGGTGGTTTGTATTGAGCACAGGTCTTTTTAGACGGCATATGCTGATTTCACAGTGGTGTAATGAACCTGTGCTGCAACGAGGCCGACGCGCCGCCAGGGCAGCGAACGCTTGCCACACTCAACTGACTTCAGGACCGCACTCAATGAGCTTTCTTCGTCCCAAATTCATTACGTTCGACTGCTACGGTACGCTGACCAACTTCCATATGGGCACCATGACCCGCGAGCTGTTCGCCGATCGCATCAAGCCCGAGCAGATGGACCAGTTCGTCAAGGACTTCTCAGCCTATCGCCTCGACCAAGTGATGGGTGACTGGCGTCCGTATGACGAAATCCTCAAGACCGCCCTGGCCCGTACCTGCAAGCGCTGGGGTATCGATTATCGCCAAGAAGGCCAGCTGTATTACGACGCCGTACCGACCTGGGGCCCTCATGCGGACGTGCCGGCCGGTCTGTCGAAGATTGCCGACAAGATTCCCCTGGTGATCTTCTCCAATGCCATGGACAGTCAGATCATGTCTAACGTCGACAAGCTCGGCGCGCCGTTCCATAAGGTGTTCACCGCCGAACAGGCCCAAGCCTACAAACCGCGCCTGGCGGCCTTTGAGTTCATGCTCGACAACCTCGGCTGCGGCCCGGAAGACATCTTGCATGTGTCGTCCAGCTTCCGTTATGACCTGATGTCGGCCCATGACATGAAGATCAAGCACAAGGCATTCGTTGCCCGTGGCCATGAAGTCCCGGCCAATGCCTTCTACGGTTACCAGCAGATCACCGATATCGGTGGGTTGCCGGCGTTGGTCGGTCTGTAAACGCGCACCTTGAGGGTAAGACATGGGCAGTGAATCCTATTGGCTCGACACCGCACCGGCCTTTACCGGTGCCCAGCTGGGCGGCTTGCCCAAGCAGGTCGATGTGGCTGTGGTCGGCGGTGGGTTCACCGGCCTGGCGGCGGCGCGGGCGTTGGCGCGTAAAGGCGCGAGTGTGGTGGTGCTCGACGCCGGCCGTGTGATCGGTGAAGCCTCGGGGCGTAACGGTGGGCAGTGCAACACCGGGGTGGCCCAGGACTATGCCGGGCTGCATGCCAGCCTCGGTGCCGCCAAGGCGCGTGCCTATTACCAAGCCTATGAAAGCGCGGTGCAGAGCGTGGTTTCGCTGGTCGAGCAGGAAGGGATTGCCTGTGACTTGGTGCGCAACGGCAAGCTCAAGCTGGCGGCCAAGCCGATGCATTACGAAGGCCTGGCCCGCACCTGCGAGCTGATTCGCCAGGAGGTGGATGCCGATGTCGAGTTGCTCAGCGCCGAACAGACCCATGCGGAAGTCAATTCGGCGCAGTTCCATGGCGGCTTGCTGCAACGCAACGGCGTGCAGATGCACGTCGGCCGTTTTGGGGTCGGTTTGGCCGAAGCGGCGGCGCGGCGTGGCGCGATGATTTACGAGCACACCGCCGTCAAGGACTGGAAGGCCCAGGCCGGTGGCTATCAGGTCAACACCGTCAAGGGCTCACTGCACGCCGGGCAAGTCCTGCTGGCGACCGGCGCTTGCCAGCATGGCGACCTGGGCTGGTACCGCCGCCGGATTGTGCCGGTGGGCAGTTTCGTCATCGCCACCGAAGTCTTGCCCCAAGCGCTGATCGACCAGTTGCTGCCCCGGCACCGGGCTTATGTGACCAGCCGTATGATCGGCAACTACTTTCGCCTGACCCCGGACAACCGCCTGCTGTTTGGCGGGCGTGCCCGGTTTGCCATGTCCGACAGCGTCTCCGACGCCAAGAGCGGCAAGGTGCTGCAGGCGGCGATGCTGAACATGTTCCCGCAGTTGGCGCACGTGAAGATCGACTACTGCTGGGGCGGCCTGGTGGACATGACGTCCGACCGCCTGCCACGCGCCGGCCAGCATGGCGGCGTGTTCCACTCCATGGGCTACAGCGGCCATGGTGTGCAGATGTCGGTGCACATGGGCCAGGTGATGGCTGAGGTCATGGCGGGCAATGCGGCGGCCAACCCTTGGCGCGAACTGGAATGGCCGGCGATCCCCGGGCATTTCGGCAAACCCTGGTTCCTGCCGTTCGTGGGGGCGTATTACCGGTTCCAGGATTATTTGCACTGAGTTGCCGTTGTTGCGTCACCGTCGTTTGTGTTTCCAGGACGCTCCGGACATCCGTGAGCACTCGATTCTTCCGATTATCGACAGGTAGCCTTGATATGACTGACAACAAAAATACACCCGAGCTCATCTCCGGCCATGACAGCCTGCGGGTGTTCGAAAGCCTCAACCGTGGCATGTCGCGCCGTAACGCCCTGCAAATGCTCGGGGTGGCCGGTGTGGCAGCGGCCGGGGCGGGCAGCCTGTTTGGCGCCGCCGGCAAGCTGTTCGCCGATGAAGCGGCCGCCGAGGGCAAAGGCAAGCCAGGCGGCAAGATCCGCGTGGCGGGCATGTCCAGCTCCACCGCCGACACCCTCGACCCGGCCAAGGGCGCGCTGTCCACCGACTACGCCCGCCACTACATGTTCTACAACGGCCTGACCCGCTTCGATAAGCACCTGGTGCCGCAACTGGAGCTGGCCGAGCGCATCGACAATACCGACGCCACCGTCTGGACCATCACCCTGCGCAAAGACGTGACCTTTCACAACGGCAAGGCCCTGACCGCCGCCGACGTGGTGTTCTCGCTGAACCGCCACAAAGACCCGCTCACCGGCTCCAAAGTCATGCCGCTGATGGAGCAGTTCGCCGAGATCAAGGCCAGCGGTCCGAACGAAGTACAGATTCGCCTCAGCGCGCCCAACGCCGAGCTGCCGTCGATCCTGGCGGTGTCGCACCTGCTGATCGTGCCCGAAGGCACCACCGATTTCGGTAAAGGCATCGGCACCGGACCGTTCACCGTGGGCGAGTTCAAGCCAGGCGTGCGTTCGATTGCGGTGCGCAACAAGAATTACTGGAAACCGGGCCTGCCGTACCTCGACGAAATCGAATTCATCGCCATCGCCGACGAGCCCTCGCGAGTCAACGCGCTGCTGTCGGGCGACGTGCACATGATCAACGAGGTCAACCCACGCTCCACTACGCGCATCGCCGCCAGCGCCAAACACCGGGTCGTGGATGCGCCGTCGGGCAACTACACTGACTTGATCATCCGTCAGGACCAACTGCCCGGCAAAAGCCCTGAGTTCACCCAGGCGATGAAACTGTTGCTGGACCGTGAGCAGGTCAAGTCCGCGGTGTTCCGTGGCTTTGCCGTGGTCGGTAACGATCACCCGATTGCACCGGGTTCGCGCTACTTCAACACCGACTTGCCGCAGACGGTCTACGACCCGGAAAAAGCCAAGTTCCTGCTGAAGAAGGCCGGCATGGAAAGCATCACCATGCCCGTCATGGCCTCGCCGGCCGCCACCGGTTCGGTGGACATCGCCGTGCTGCTGCAGCAATCGGCGAAACAGGCCGGGCTCAAGCTCGACGTGAACCGCCTGCCCAGCGACGGCTACTGGTCCAACCACTGGATGAAGCACCCGTTGAGCTTCGGCAACATCAACCCACGGCCGAATGCCGACGTGATGTTCTCGCAGTTCTTCCAGTCCAAGGCGCCCTGGAACGAGTCCGGCTGGCAGAACGACCAGTTCGACCAACTGCTGATGCTGGCCCGTGGCGAAACCGACGACGCCAAGCGCGCCAAGATGTATGGCGACATGCAGACCCTGGTCCACGACCATTGCGGGATCGGCGTGCCGGTGTTCATCAGCAACATCGACGGTGTAGACCAGCGCATCAAGGGCTATGGCAGCAACCCGCTGGGCGGTTTCATGGGCTACATGTTCGCCGAGCAGGTGTGGTTGGACGCGTGAGGAGGGCAGTGCGATGAATAGCAATACACTGTGGTTGATCGGCCGGCGCCTCGGCGCCGGTGTCGTGACCTTGTTGATCGTGTCCATGGTCGTGTTCGCGATCACGGCCGTGCTGCCGGGGGATGCGGCGCAACAATCCCTCGGCCAGTTCGCGACCCCTGAACAGGTGGCGGCACTGCGCCTGAAACTGGGGTTGGACCAACCCGGTGTGCTGCGTTACCTGCACTGGTTGATGAGCCTGCTCACCGGCGACATGGGCGTGTCGGTCTCCAACGCCATGCCGGTGGGTGAACTGATGGCCGGCCGGGTGCCCAATACCCTGATGCTGGCGGGCGCTACGGCGCTGGTCTCGGTGCCGGTGGCGCTGGTACTCGGCATCGGCTCGGCGATGGGCCGGGGCGGGCGTATCGACAGTTGCCTGAGCTTTGTCACCTTGGCGATGGTCGCCGTGCCGGAGTTTCTGGTGGCGACCCTGGCCGTGCTGATTTTCGCGGTCAACCTTGGTTGGCTGTCGGCGCTGTCGTACGCCAGTGACATCACCTCACCGCTGCAATTCATGCGCACCTACGCCTTGCCGGTGATGACGCTGTGCTGCGTGATCGTCGCGCAAATGGCGCGCATGACCCGCGCGGCGGTGATCGATCAACTCGAC
Organism: Pseudomonas petroselini; assembly: GCF_045037875.1. Taxonomy (NCBI): domain Bacteria; kingdom Pseudomonadati; phylum Pseudomonadota; class Gammaproteobacteria; order Pseudomonadales; family Pseudomonadaceae; genus Pseudomonas; species Pseudomonas petroselini. The sequence goes on along the minus strand of NZ_CP173614.1, from coordinate 5,366,537 downwards.
AGCCCCTATGTGGAAATGGCCCGCCTCAAAGGCGTGAGCCCGATCCGCATTGTGCTGCGCCACGCCTTGCCCAATGCGATCGGGCCGATCGCCAACGCCATCGCCCTGAGCCTGTCGTACCTGCTGGGCGGGGTGGTGATCGTCGAAACCATCTTCAACTACCCCGGCATCGCCAGCTTGATGGTCGATGCCGTGACCAACCGTGACATGGCCTTGGTGCAGGCGTGCACCATGTTGTTCTGCGCGGCTTACCTGGGCCTGGTGCTGCTTGCCGACCTGTGCGCGATCCTCTCCAACCCGAGGCTGAGAAACCAATGAACAACCTCATTGCGAAGTCCAAGCCTGTGTCTTCCGCCCTGGCCCTGGCCAAGGTGTCCAGCGGCCCGTCCTGGCTGGGGCTGTTGGGGGGCGCGGTCTGCGTCGCCTGGCTGCTGGTGGCGCTGCTCGGCCCCTGGCTGGCCCCCCACCCGGTGGGTGAAGTGGTGTCCGACAACATCTTCGAAGGCTTCAGCCTTGCGCACCCGTTCGGCACCGATTACCTGGGCCGCGACATGCTCAGCCGCGTGCTGGTCGGTGCGCGGTTCACCGTCGGCCTGGCGCTGGTAGCGGCGTTGCTGGCCAGCTTCTTCGGCACCGGGTGTGCGCTGCTGTCGGTGGTCTCGCCCAAGTGGCTGGACGAAATCATCAGCCGCATCATGGACGCGTTCATCTCGATCCCGAGCAAAATGCTCGCGCTGATCATGGTCTCGGCCTTTGGTTCATCGGTGACCCTGCTGATCTGCACCGCCGTGATCAGCTACATCCCTGGCTCGTTCCGCGTTGCCCGCAGCATGGCGGTCAACATCGAGGCCCTGGAATACGTGCAGGTCGCGCGTACCCGTGGCGAACGCCGGTTGTACGTGGCGTGCATGGAGATCCTGCCGAACATGCTCAACCCGGTATTGACCGACCTGGGCCTGCGTTTCGGCTACATCGTCTTGTTGCTCAGCGGCATGAGTTTTCTCGGCCTTGGCGTGCAACCGCCGGACGCCGACCTCGGCTCGCTGGTGCGGGAAAACATCGGCGGCCTCAACCAGGGCGCGCTGGCTATCATCATTCCGGCGCTGGCCATCGGCACGCTGACCATCGGTGTGAATCTGCTGATCGACTATATGTCGTCCCGACGTAGTCGACGCACGGGAGGCCATTGAAATGACCGAATTGATTCGCGTCGAAGACCTGCGCGTGGTCGCCTGTGGCGAGCACGGCGAGGTAGAAATCGTCAAAGGCGTGAGCTTTTCCCTGGAAAAAGGTGAAGTGCTGGCGCTGATCGGTGAGTCCGGCTCGGGCAAGACCACCATCGCCCTGGCATTACTGGGGTACGCACGGCGTGGCTGTCGGTTGTCCGGCGGTGTGGTGCAGGTGGGTGAGCACGACATGCTCGCCTTGAGCGAAAAACACCTGCAAGGCCTGCGTGGCAACCGCGTGTCTTATATCGCGCAAAGCGCGGCTGCGGCGTTCAACCCGGCCAAACGACTGATCGACCAGGTGGTGGAGGGTGCCCTGATCCATGGCCTGGGCACCCGCGCCGAATTGCATGCCAAGGCTATCGGGCTGTTCCGCGACCTGGCCCTGCCGGACCCGGAACGCATCGCGCGACGTTACCCGCACCAGGTGTCCGGTGGGCAACTGCAACGGGTGATGGCGGCGATGGCGCTGATCAGCGACCCGCTGCTGGTGGTGCTCGACGAGCCGACCACGGCGTTGGACGTGACCACCCAGATCGACGTGCTGCGCGCCTTCAAGCGCGTGGTACGCGAGCGCGGCGCCACGGCCGTGTACGTCTCCCATGACCTGGCGGTGGTCGCGCAAATGGCCGACCAGATCGTGGTGCTCAACGGCGGGCAGGTTCTCGAGCACAGCGCCACGGCACCGCTGCTCAAGGCTCCGGCCCACGAATACACCCGCAGCCTGCTGGCGGCCGCACGGCCGGACACCACCATTCGCCCGCCCTGCGGGATTGCCGAAGAGGTGCCGCTGCTGACCATCACCGGCCTCACCGCCGGTTACGGCAACAAAAACATGCACGGCATGCCGTCGATCCGGGTGCTGGAAAACATCGACCTCACGGTGCGCCGTGGCCAGGCGATTGGGGTGATCGGCGAGTCGGGCTCCGGCAAGTCGACCCTGGCACGCGTGGTGGCGGGGCTGTTGACCCCGGCCCTTGGCGGTCTCACGTTCGACGGCCAGGCCCTGGGTGGCAGCCTGTCGGAGCGCACCCCGGAACAATTTCGCCGGATCCAGATGGTGTTCCAGAACGCCGACACCGCCCTCAACCCCATGCACAGCGTGGCGACCATCCTCAGCCGCCCGCTGAAGATGTATTTCGGCCTCAAGGGCGCCGCGTTGAAGGCGCGCATCGATGAGTTGCTGGACCTGGTACGCCTGCCGCGCGACATGGCCGAACGCCGCCCGAATGAACTGTCCGGCGGGCAAAAGCAGCGGGTCAACCTGGCACGGGCGCTGGCGGCCAAGCCCGACTTGATCCTGTGCGATGAAGTGACCTCGGCCCTCGACACCGTGGTCGGCGCGGCAATCCTCGAACTGCTGCGCGACCTGCGCCAGCAACTGGGCGTGTCCTATCTGTTTATCAGCCATGACATCTCCACCGTGCGTGCGCTGTGCGATGACATTGTGGTGATGTACAGCGGCCACAAAGTGCAGGCCGGCAGCCGCCAGTCGTTTGCCGAACCGCCGTTCCACCCCTACACCGACCTGCTGATCCACTCGGTGCCCGAGTTGCGCCAGGGCTGGCTGGAAACCTGCGGCACAAGGTGCGAAACGCTGCCGGCGATAGGCGAGCGGGCCAACGTGCCGGAACTGTGCACCTTTCTCAATCGCTGCCCGGTGCGCGTCGATGGCCTGTGCAATCGCACCGCACCGAAGCGTCGCACCCTGGACAACGGCAGTGAAGTCCTCTGCCACCACGACAGCGCCCAGTTGCTGAATACCCAGCAGGGCGTCACTACCCTCACTTTGGGAGCCTATGCATGAAAGGGCGTTTTGTGAGGCTGGCCGAACAGGGCCGGCCGACGGTCAGCCTGACGGTGGATGGCGCACCCATCCAGGCCCTGCAGGGCGATACCCTGATGGTCGCGCTGCTGACCCAGGGCAACGCGTTGCGCCAATCGGAATTCGACAGCGGGCGCCGCGCCGGTTTCTGCCTGATGGGTGCGTGCCAGGACTGCTGGGTATGGACCCGCAGCGGCGAGCGCCTGCGCGCCTGCTCCAATGAAGTCCGTGATGGGCTGGACATCGTTACCACACAACCGGAGGCGACATGGCCACTGCACGGGTAGTTATTGTGGGCGCTGGACCGGCCGGCGTGCGCTGCGCCGAAACCCTGGTGGCGGCCGGAATCAAGCCGATCCTGATCGATGAAAACCGTCGCGACGGCGGGCAGATCTACCGCCGTCAGCCAGACGGTTTTACCCGCGACTACACCACGCTGTACGGCAGCGAAGCCGCCAAGGCCCAGGCCCTGCACCAGAGTTTCGACCGCCTGCGCGACGCCATCGACTACCGGCCCGACACCTTGGTGTGGAACCTCACGGCCGGGCAATTGTGCTGCGTGAGCCAAGGCCGCCACTGCACCGTGGATTACGACGCGCTGATCCTGTGCACCGGCGCCACCGACCGCTTGATGCCCGTCGAGGGCTGGCAACTGGCGGGCACTTACAGCCTGGGCGGGGCGCAGATCGCCTTGAAAAACCAGGCCGTGTCCATCGGTCATCGCTTGGTGTTCATGGGCAGCGGGCCGTTGCTGTACCTGGTGGCCAGCCAATACGTCAAAGCCGGTGCCGAGGTGGCGGCGGTGCTCGACACCTCACCCCTGAGCCTGCGTCTCAAGGCCTTGCCGAAACTGCTGGCGCGGCCGGCCGTCCTGTTTACCGGGGTCAAGCTGCTGGCGCAGCTGCACCGCGCCAAGGTGGCGGTGCACCTGGGGATCAAGCCGCTGCAAGTCATGGGTGATGCCGCCAATGGCGTGGGGGGCGTGCGCTTCATCGCGGGCAACGGGCAGACCGTCACGGTGCAGGCCGATGCCGTCGCGCTGGGGTATCACCTGCGCCCGGAGACGCAATTGGGCGACCTGGCCGGCTGTGCCATGGCCTTTGACCAAGCCTCCAGCCAATGGTGGCTGGCCACGGACGAGGCCGGGCGCACCTCGGTGAAGGGGGTGTATGCGGCGGGTGACGGCGCGAAAATTCGCGGTGCGGATGCCGCCGAGCATGCCGGGCGCCTGGTGGCGCTGGCGCTGCTGGACGACCTGCAGCAACCGGTCGACAGCGGGCTGCGTGACGAACAAAAGCAAGCCCTGGCCGTGATGGACCAGTTTCGCCTCGGCCTGGCCCAGGCGTTTCCCTGGCCCAGCGCGCAGGCCAAGGCGTTGCCCGACAGCGCCATCGTGTGCCGCTGCGAGATGATCAGCGCCGGCGAACTGCGGCGCACCGTGAACGAGAAGGGCGCCTGTGAAGTCAATCGCGCCAAGGCATTCAGCCGCGTGGGCATGGGCCGTTGCCAGGGGCGTTATTGTTCACAGGCCGGGGCCGAAGTGATTGCCGCCGAGGCCGGGGTACCGGTGCAGGAAGTCGGTCGCCAGCGCGGTCAGGCACCGGTCAAACCCTTGTCGATGCTGATCACCGAGGAGGTGTCGTCATGAAGGTGCAAAAAGCCGATGTGGTGATTGTTGGCGGTGGTGTGATGGGCTCGGCGGCGGCGTTTTTTCTGCGCCGTCGCGGCCAGTCGGTGATCCTGCTCGAGCGCGACCAGATCGGTCAGTACGCCAGCGGGGTGAACTTCGGCAATGTGCGTCGGCAGGGGCGCTTCCTCGGCCAGTTGGCCTTGGCCAACCGCTCCTGGGCGCTGTGGAAGCGCCTGCCGGAACTGATCGAGGATGACCTCGAGTTCATCCCCAGTGGGCATATGCGCGTGTGTTACCGCGAAGATGAAATCGCCGAGCTGGAGGCCTATGCGGCCGCGCCGGAAGCGGAGCAACTGGACCTGAAGATTTATCGCGGCGCCGAACTGCATCGGCGCTTCGGCTTCCTCGGCCCGGACGTCAAGGGCGGTTCCTATGCGCCCCACGATGGCCACGCCAACCCGCGTCTGGCCGCACCGGCGTTTGCCCGCGCCGCACGGCGCCTGGGGGCGCAGATCGAAGAGCGCACCGAAGTCGCCGAGGTGCAGAAGGTCGGTGCCGACTTCCACGTCACCAGCACCGACGGCCGCCAGTTCCAGGCCGCACAACTGTTGATCACCGCCGGCGCCTGGGGCCAGAAGCTTTCGGCGCAGTTCGGCGAGCCGGTGCCGCTCGACACCCACGGCCCGCAGATGGCAGTGACTGAGCCTGTGCCCTACGCGCTGCCGACGGTGATCGGCGTGTACACCAAAATCCCCGAGGAAGTGATCTACTTCCGCCAGATTCCGCGGGGCAATATCGTCATCGGTGGCGGTTACCGCAGCAAGCCGGACATGCTCAACCGCCGCGCCTACGTGGAGCCGCGCAGCATCCTCAACCAGGTCAGCCAGATGCGTCGACTGCTGCCGGGCGTCGGCAACCTGAACATCATCCGCGTGTGGAGCGGCATCGAAGGCTACCTGCCGGATTCGCTGCCGGTGATGGGCCCCAGCGGCACCGTCGACGGCTTGTTCTATGCCTTCGGCTTTTGCGGCCACGGCTTCCAGCTCGGCCCGGGCGTCGGCGATGTGATGGCCGAGCTGCTCGCCACCGGCAGCACCAGTACCCCGATCGAGCCGTTCTCTATAACCCGGTTCGCCCCACCTGCCGAGCAACGGAGCCAGGCCTGATGAAACCGCGTGTTCTTGAGATTCTCAAACAGCTGATGGCCTTCGACACGGTGTCGTCGGAATCGAACCTGGCCCTGATCGACTACGTGCGCGACCTGTTGCTGACCAAGGGCATCGAATCCTTGATCGTCAAGGACCAGAGCGGCAAGAAGGCCAACCTGTTCGCCAGCACCGGGCCCAAGCAACAGCCCGGCGTGTTGCTGTCCGGGCACACCGACGTGGTGCCGGCGGCGGGGCAGGCGTGGACCTTCCCCGCCTTCGCCGCCACTGTGCAGGACGGGCGCATCTACGGGCGTGGCAGCTGCGACATGAAGGGCTTCATCGCCCTGGCCATCGACGCCCTGCTCGATGCCGCCGACCACACCTTGAACCGCCCGCTGCAATTGGCCCTGTCCCATGACGAGGAGATCGGTTGCGTCGGCGTACGGCGCCTGCTCGATGTTTTGCACCTGGCGCCGGTGCGCCCGTTTTTGTGCGTGATCGGCGAGCCGACCAACATGCAGTTCGTACTCGGCCACAAGGGCAAGGGGTCCTACCGCACCTACTGCCGTGGCCAGGAAGCGCATTCGTCGTTGGCGCCGCGTTCGGTCAACGCGATCCATGTGGCCTGCGACTTTATCGCCGCCCTGCGTGAGAGCCAGCAGCAATTGCAGACGCGTGGCGCCCAGGACTCCGACTACGACGTGCCCTACAGCACCGTGCATGTCGGGCAGATAGTCGGCGGCAAGGCGCTGAACATCGTGCCTAACCTGTGCAGCCTGGATTTCGAAGTGCGCAACCTGCCGGCGGACGATCTGGATCAGTTCCTGGACCAGATGCGCGAGCGTGCCGAGGTGATCGTGCGCGAGGCGCAGAAGCTGTCCAGCGCGGCGGCCATCGAGATCGAAACCATCAACGTCTACCCCGGCCTCGACACCCACCCCAGTGTCGAAGCGGTGCGCTTTCTCAAGCAATTCGCCGCGCCGGGTACCGGCACCGCCAAAGTGTCGTTCGGCACCGAAGGTGGCCTGTTCAAGCAGCGCCTGGACGTGCCGGTGGTGGTGTGCGGGCCGGGTTCCATCGAGCAGGCGCACAAACCCGACGAGTTTATCGAGATCAGTCAGATGGACGCGGGCGAGCGCTTTTTGCAAGGTTTGCTCGGCTCATTGAAGGCCTAGCAGAGCCTGCCGTCCTGCGCCCAATTACAGCACGGCACGCTGCTTTAACCGCGCTTTCGGCATCCTCGTCCGTGGCACCTCCCTAGACTGGAGCGTGTCTCGGATCAGGACTCGACCATGCTCAAGAATCGCTTGCAAGACCCCAGCCTGCTGGCTGAACTCGCCTACGTAGATGGCCAATGGATCGCTGCCGACAGCGCGGCCACCCTGGACATCCGCGACCCTGCCACCGGCCACGTGCTGGCCCAGGTCCCGGCGATGGACGCGGTGGACACCCGCCGCGCCATCGAAGCCGCCGAGCGTGCCTGGCCCGCCTGGCGCGCCCGCCCGGCGGCTGAACGCGCGTCGCTGCTGGAACGCTGGTACCAGGCGATGATCGACAACCTCGACGACCTGGCGCTGATCATGACCTGCGAGCAGGGCAAGCCGCTTAACGAAGCCCGTGGCGAAGTGCGCTACGGCGCCGGTTTCGTCAAATGGTTCGCCGAGGAAGCGCGGCGGGTCTACGGTGAAACCATGCCGGCCCCCAGCGGCGACAGGCGCCTGCTGACCCTCAAGCAACCCGTGGGCGTGTGCGCCGCCATCACCCCGTGGAATTTCCCCAATGCGATGATCACGCGCAAATGCGCGCCGGCGCTCGCCGCCGGGTGCCCGATCATCGTCAAACCGTCGGACCTGACGCCGCTGTCAGCGCTGGCCCTGGCGGTGCTGGCCGAGCGCGTCGGCATTCCTGCGGGCGTGTTCAATGTCATCACCGGCTTGCCTGCGGGCATCGGCGAAGAGCTGACGGGCAACCCGGCGGTGCGCAAGATTTCCTTCACCGGCTCGACCGCCGTCGGCCGCCTGCTGATGCGCCAGAGTGCCGAACACATCAAGCGCCTGAGCCTGGAATTGGGCGGCAACGCGCCGTTTATCGTGTTCGACGACGCCGACCTTGAGCAGGCAATCGCTGGGGTGATGCTGAGTAAATTTCGCAACGCCGGGCAAACCTGCGTGTGCGCCAACCGCATCCTGGTGCAAGACGGCATCTACGCACGTTTCGCCGCGCGCCTGGTGGAAGAGGTGGGCAAGCTCAAGGTCGGCAACGGCTTGGAAGACGGCGTGACCATCGGCCCGCTGATCAACCCGGCGGCGGTGAACAAAGTCGCGCGGCATATCGACGACGCCCTGAGCCAAGGCGCCCAGCTGCTGTGCGGCGCGATCCCAAGTGGCGACAGCCAGTTCGTGCAACCCACGGTGCTCGGCGACACCCACGCCGGGATGTTGCTGGCCAATGAAGAAACCTTCGGCCCGGTGGCGCCGCTGATGCGCTTTACCGACGAGGCCGAGGCGCTCGCCCTGGCGAATGCCACGCCGTACGGCCTGGGCGCCTACTATTTCACCCAGGACCTGCAGCGCTCGTGGCGCTTCGGCGAAGCGCTGGAATTCGGCATGGTCGGGCTCAACACCGGGATCATCTCCATGGAAGTCGCGCCGTTTGGCGGCATCAAACAATCCGGGCTGGGCCGCGAGGGCAGCAAGTACGGCCTGGACGAGTACCTTGAAGTCAAAGCCTTCCATATCGGCGGCTTGAACTGACAATGAGCGAGGCGGAATCGATGAGCAAGGCATTCAGAATCGCCGCGATTGCCGGCGATGGCATTGGCAAGGAAGTATTGCCCGAAGGGCTACGGGTACTGGAACAGGCGGCCAACATCTGGGACCTGAACCTGAGCATCGAAGTGCTCGACTGGGCCCACTGTGATTATTACCTGGAACACGGGCAGATGATGCCCGAAGACTGGTTCGAACAGCTCAAAGGCTTCGACGCGATTTACTTTGGCGCGGTGGGCTGGCCAGACAAAGTCCCGGACCATATTTCCCTGTGGGGCTCGCTGCTCAAGTTCCGCCGCGACTTCGACCAATACGTGAACATCCGCCCGGTGCGCTTGTTCCCCGGCGTACCGTGCCCGCTGGCCGGGCGCGAGCCGGGGGACATCGACTTTGTGGTGATCCGCGAAAACACCGAGGGTGAGTACTCGTCGGTAGGCGGCAAGATGTTCGAAGGCACCGCGCATGAGTTTGTGCTGCAGGAGTCGGTGTTCACCCGGCGTGGGGTTGACCGCATCCTCAAGTTCGCCTTTGACCTGGCGCAGACCCGCCCGCGTAAAAAGCTGACGGCGGCGACCAAGTCGAATGGGATCTCCATCAGCATGCCTTACTGGGACGAGCGTACTGCGCTGATGGCTGCGAATTATCCGGAGGTGGCGTGGGACAAGCAGCACATCGACATCCTGTGCGCGCGGTTTGTGCTGCAGCCGGACCGGTTTGACGTGGTGGTGGCGTCGAATCTGTTTGGCGACATTTTGTCCGACCTGGGGCCGGCGTGTGCGGGGACCATTGGGATTGCGCCGTCGGCGAACCTGGATCCCGAGCGCCGGTTTCCGTCGTTGTTTGAGCCGGTGCATGGGTCGGCGCCGGATATTTATGGGCAGAATATTGCGAACCCGATTGCGATGATTTGGTCGGGGGCGTTGATGTTGGACTTTTTGGGGAATGGGGATGGGCGGTATCGGGCGGCGCATGATGGGATTTTGCGGGCTATCGAGGGGGTGATTGCGCAGGGGGTGGTTACGCCGGATTTGGGGGGGACGAGGTCGACTCAGGAAGTGGGGGATGCGGTTGTGGGGGGGCTGTTGGTTTGAGTGGGTTTGATTTGAGTTGAGTTGAGTACATATCCGTTATTTAGGTAACGGCGGCTTATGGTTCCGCTCTTACAGCGGGTCACTTTTGGAAGAGCGCCAAAAGTAACCAAAAACGCTTCGCCCCAACACTCGGCACCTCGCCTAGGCTCGGTGTGCCCTCACTCCGGCTTTGGAGCGTGGGCCGCCGCGATGGGCCATCCTTGGCCCAGCGCGGCTAACCCGGCGTCCTGCCGGGTTACCCACGCTCCAAAGCCTGCGTTCGGCCAGCGTGTTTGACGGGGCGCCTAAGATCAAGATCAAAAGCAAGAGCACGGCGGCCTGAAAGCCGACCTGAGTGGTTGGATCAAAAGCAGATACGTGTAAGAGCTGGCTTGCTCCCGATCGCGGTGTGTCAGCTGATGCAGCTGTGGCTGTCACACTGCAATCGGGGGCAAGCCCCCTCCCACATTTGGACCGCGATCAACAGACGCAACTCCGGTCGGCTTTAAGGCCGCCGCGTTTGCCTTTGCTCTACACCACTCAAGCCGGCTGTCAGGCCGCCCCCCGGTGTCAGGGTAGTTGTCGTGTCCTCCGCTTTTTAAAAGTATTCCGGGGGCGGCAAGAGTAAGGTCATGCCTTTCTATTCAGAAGAACGCAAAGCTGCACTGTTGAAAATGATGCTTCCGCCGCTGAGCCTTTCAGCGTCGGAGGTCGCGCGCCGTGAAGGTTGTAGCGACATGTCTCTTCATTATTGGCGTAAGCAAGCTGCTGCCAGAGGTTCTCAGTTGTCCGAAAACAAGCAGTCGCCTGAAAGTTGGTCTGCCGAATCCAAGCTCATGGCAGTCATCGAATCATCAGCTTTGTCGGAGCTGGAGCTGAGTGAGTATTGCCGTCGCAACGGTATTTTCCCTGCGCAAATTGACGGCTGGCGCAAAGCTTTCATTGCCAACAGCACTAATCACTCAGCGCTGAAAAAAGGAATCGCTGGTGAGACCAAGGAGGATAAGAACCGGATTCGGGAGCTGGAGCGTGAGCTGCGCCGAAAGGATGCAGCGCTGGCTGAAACAGTCGCATTGCTGGTGCTGCGAAAAAAGCTCAATGCCTACTGGGGGAACGACGACGAGGACAATTGACCTTGTTGCCAGAACGGCATCTTCTCGTCGACTGGCTCACCGAAGCCATCACGGCGGGCGCCCGCAGGGCGCCTGCGTGTCTAGAAGTCGGTATTTCGCTACGCACGCTACAACGCTGGATCCTGCCCGAAGCGTTGTTGGCAGATGGGCGCACCACGACGGTGAGGCCAGTGCCGAATAATGCTCTGAGTGATGTTGAGCGCCAAGCCATCCTGGCCTTGTGCAACAGCAAGGCCTACGCACATCTGCCACCGAGCCAGATCGTGCCACGACTAGCTGACGAAGGACGTTACATGGCATCGGAGGCAACCTTTTACCGAGTGCTGCATGCGGCAGATCAGCAGCATCATCGTTCCCGCGCCAAACGCCCGCATCGCCATGAAGCACCCACCACCTACGCGGCGACAGCCGCCAATCAGGTGTGGTCTTGGGATATCACGTACCTGCCGTCGCCGGTTCGAGGGAAGTTTTACTACCTGTATTTGATCGAGGATATCTACAGCCGAAAGGCTGTGGGCTGGGAAGTTTACGAAGCAGAAAACGGTGAAAAAGCCGCTGTCCTATTGCAACGAAGTGTCACTAGAGAGAAGTGCTGGCGTCAGCCGCTGGTGCTTCATTCGGACAATGGCGCACCTATGAAATCGGTGACGTTACTGACCAAGATGTACGACCTGGGTATCACGCCATCGAGAGGAAGACCCCGGGTAAGCAACGATAATCCTTACTCGGAGTCGCTGTTTAGAACGCTGAAGTACTGCCCGCAGTGGCCGCAGGATGGATTTGGCAGCCTGGATGACGCGCGTATCTGGGTCAGGAATTTTATGGCCTGGTACAACACCGAGCATCGTCATAGCCGAATCCGCTTCGTGACACCCGCCCAGCGCCACGAGGGAAAAGACCGGGAAATCCTGGCCCGGAGGGCGGCAATCTATGGGCAAGCGAGAGAAAAAAGGCCTGAAAGGTGGTCAGGCGAGACACGCAACTGGGACCCTATCGGGACGGTGCACCTCAACCCCGAAAGGGAGCTGACAGTTGTCGTGAAGGTCGCCTAGCAAGACGGGAGACACGACAACTACCTTGAAAAACGCCGCCGCTGTGCTCTTGCTTTTGATCTTGATCTTAGGCGCCCCGTTAAACACGCTGGCCGGAATTCGACAGGGATTTGGGGGGTAAACCGGCAGGGATGCCGGTTTAGCCGCCCCGCGCCATGGATGGCGCGTTGCGGCGGCCCCCCAAATCCCTGTCGGATTACGGGCACACCGAGCCTAAGCGAGGTGCCGAGTGTTGGGGCAAGAGCCCTTTTGGTTACTTTTGGGGCTCTTTTCCAAAAGTGACCCGCTGTAAGAGCGGAACCATAGGTTGCCGTAACCTAAATAACGGATATGTACCCAAACAACGGACATCCCCCAATCAATACCCCCGCCCCCGATCCACCTCACCCACCATCTCCTCCCCCCGCTCAAACCGCCGAATATTCTCCAACAACACCCCAAACGCACTCTCCGGCTGCGTCATCGCCGCAATATGCGGCGTCAACAACACCTGCGGATGCCCCCAAAACGGATGATCCGCCGCCGCCGGCTCCTCCCGCAGCACATCCAACACCGCGCCACTCAACTGCCCACTCCCCAGCGCCTCCAACAAATCCTCTTCCACCAAATGCCCCCCGCGCCCCATATTGATCAGCGCCGCTCCCCGAGGCAGTTGCGCAAACAGCCGCCGATCCAGAATCCCTTGGGTCTGTTCCGTCAACGGCAGCACACACAGCACAATATCGCACTGGCTGAGAAACGCCGGCAGTTGCGCTTCCCCCGCATAACACGCCACCCCCGGCACCCGGTGCGCACTGCGCGCCCAGCCCGACAACGCAAACCCCAACGGCGCCAACGTCGCCAAAATCTGCTGAGCCTGGGCACCCAACCCCATCACCCCCACGCGTCGATGCGCAGCCGGCTGTAACAGATGTGCCTGCCAGCACCGTGCAACCTGCTGCTGGCGGTAGCGCAACATGTCCCGGTGCAGGCTGAGCACCGCCCAACTGGCGTATTCGCACATGCCACGGGTGATGCCAGGGTCCAGCAGGCGCACCACGGGCAGTTCCGGTGGCAAACGGGAAAGGTCGAGCTGATCGACCCCGGCCGACAACGCGAACAACACTTTCAGGTTGGGCAGCACGTGCGCCAGATCTTCCGGCGCCTGCCAGGCGGCGAGGTACTCGACGTCTTCGGGGTTGCCGATGTCTGGCCAGGCGCGCCATTCGATGTCCGGTGCGTGTTCGGCGAAGAGTGCCTGCCAGTGTCGGCCGCGCACCGGGTCAGCTTTGTAGAGCAAGGCCATGGGTGTTTCCTGCTGGATGAAGGTAGCGATTATCATCGCCCAAAGCCTGGCGCAGGATCTGTTGAAAGGCAGGGCCAAAACAGTCGATCCGAATTTCTCACGGGCCAAGTTCGGCTGAGTTCGTTGTGGGCACACCGTAATCTGGACAGCATCGCAACCACCTCCAGGTTGCCGGACTCACGATGGGAAATGCCATGAATAGCAAAGTCGACGAAACCCCTCATTTGCTCCGTCAGCGCGAGCAGTTCGTGCCCCGTGGGCTGGTTACCGCGCACCCGCTGGTGATCGACCGTGCCCAGGGCGCCGAGTTGTGGGACGTGGATGGCAAGCGTTACCTGGATTTTGTCGGCGGTATCGGCGTGCTTAACATCGGTCACAACCACCCCAAGGTGGTCGCCGCCGTGCAGGCCCAATTGCAGAAGGTGTCCCACGCCTGTTTCCAGGTGGTGGCGTACCAGCCTTATCTCGACCTGGCCCAGCGTCTGTGCGAAATGATCGGCGGTCAGGAGGCCTATAAAGCGGCGTTCTTCACCTCCGGCGCCGAGGCGGTGGAAAATGCGGTGAAGATCGCCCGCGCCCACACCAATCGTTCGGCGGTGATTGCCTTTCGTGGTGGCTTCCACGGCCGCACGTTGCTCGGCACCACGCTCACCGGCATGAGCCAACCCTACAAACAGAACTTCGGGCCGTTTGCGCCGGAAGTGTTTCATACCCCCTATCCGAACGCGTATCGCGGGGTGACCAGTGAGGTCGCGCTCAAGGCTCTTGAAGAGTTGCTGGCCACCCAGGTGGCGCCGGAGCGTGTGGCGGCAATCATCATCGAGCCGGTGCAGGGCGACGGTGGTTTCCTGACCGCGCCGCCGGCGTTCCTGCAGGCGCTGCGTGCGTTGGCAGACAAGCACGGCATCGTGCTGATTCTTGACGAGATCCAGACCGGCTTCGGTCGCACCGGCACCTGGTTCGGTTTCCAGCACGCGGGCATCCAGCCCGATTTGGTCACCGTGGCCAAGAGCCTGGCCGGTGGCCTGCCGTTGTCCGGTGTGGTCGGCAAGGCGCAGATCATGGACGCACCCCTGCCCGGCGGGCTGGGTGGCACCTACGGCGGCAACGCGCTGGCCTGCGCGGCAGCATTGGCGGTGATCACGGCATTCGAAGACGAACACTTGTTGGCCCGCAGCCAAGTGCTGGGCGAGCGCCTGCGCCACGGCTTGCTCGGCTTGCAGGCGCGCTACCCGAACATCGGCGACGTGCGCGGCACCGGCTTCATGCTGGCCATCGAATTGATCAAGGATGACGCGGCGCGTACCCCGGATGCCGACCTCAATCAACGGGTCATCGATGAGGCCCGTGCCGGTGGTTTGCTGGTCATCAAGTGCGGCGTGCACCGCAACGTGCTGCGCTTCCTCGCACCGCTGGTGACCACCGAGGCCCAGGTTGACGAAGCGCTGCAGATTCTCGACGCCGCGTTGGCACGGGTCTTGAACTGAGGCTGTGCCCGCTCGGGGCGAAACGCATCAAAGGAGGCTTGACCCACCATGGGGCTGACAGATTATCGAGCGTTGCTGATCGATTGCGATGAAGTGCTGGTGGATCGCGATTCCGGGGTGTGGGCGGCGCTGCAGCCGTTGCTCGACAGTCGGGGCGGGCAGCCGTCCAGGGAGCAGGTGCTGGCCGAGTTCAATGCGGTGGTGGCCAAACTCTACCCGCGCTTCGCTGAGCTAGGCTTCAGTGGTGTGTTGTGTTTCGCCCATCGCCAACTCGCGGAGGCCTGGGGTCTGCACGCCAGTTGGGAGGAGGGCATGAGCTTCGCCCGTTCGGCGGGCAATTGGTCGTTGTTCGAGGATGCGCCGGGGGCGATGCTGTACCTGCGCAAGTTTTATCGCCTGCTGGTGCGCGGCGACCGCGACGCCGAGGATCGTGGGGGGTTGTGCGAGCGATTGGGGATTGCACCGGAAGATTTCATTTCCCTGGCCGAAGACCCGCAATGGCTCACGGATCAAGGCGCGCAGCTGCAACCGGTGCTGCATGTCACGCGACCGTCGGTCGCTGCACACGCGGCGCTGGACCGCTGTTTGATCGGCCGCCACCGGGCGCGGCAGCCTTTGCCCTGTGCGGCGCACTACTGCATCAACAGCATGGCGGATCTGGTGGCGCAGCATCAGCTGTCTTTACGGCGCTGATTTTGCTAGAAGATTGTCTTAAAAATGGCAGTCAAGAGGTACGCAATGGAAGGGCTCGTAAAGCTGGACCGGATCGACATCAGCATTCTGGTTGAATTGCAGAAGGACGGCCGGATGACCAATGTCAGCCTCGCCGACGCCGTGGGCCTGTCTGCCAGCCCGTGCCTGCAACGGGTCAAGCGGTTGGAGTCGGCCGGGTATATTTCCAGCTACAAGGCGCATTTGAACCTCGCCAAGATCACCGATTCGGTCACGGTATTTACCGAGATTACCCTCAGCGACCACAAGCGCGAAGATTTCGCCAAGTTTGAATCCAATATCCGTTTGGTGGATGAAGTGTTGGAATGCCACCTGATCAGCGGTGGCTACGATTATCTGGTGCGTTTTATGACCCGCAGCATTCAGCACTATCAAGAGGTGGTTGAAAGTCTGTTGGATAAGAATATCGGGATTTCCAAGTATTTCAGTTACATCGTGATCAAGTCGCCGGTGCTCAAGGATGGTGTGCCGTTGCGCAAGTTACTGCGGCATTGAGGTTGCCTGCCGATCAGGCGACCTTGCTTCGGTTGTAACGGGGACATCTCGCCTAGGCTCGGTGTGCCCTCACTCCGGCTTGAATCCGTGGGTCGCTGGGTTGCCCACGGATTCAAGATCAAAAGCAAAGCAAACGCTAGGCAAACCTGAACGAGGCGCCATGAGCCGAGCGTGGCAGGCGATCGCTGCCGTCGGCGCTCAGGCGCGAGCGCAGTGTGCCGCTTTGCGCGGTGGTGCGGTACAGGCCGCGCTTTTGCAGGGCGGGGATGATCAGTTCGACAAAGTCATTCAGGGAGCCGGGGCTGATCAGTGGGTTGAGCATGTAGCCGCTGGTGCCGGAAATGCGCGCGTGTTCTTCGATCTTGTCCGCGATGTGTTCCGGGGTGCCGACCAGGATCAGGTCGCTGCCTCGGGTGACGTTGGCAAAGCGCTGGCGTACTTCGCCGGCGGTCAGGGGCTTGCTGCTGCCATCGGGTTTCATCACGTAGGAGGTCATGCCTTCGGTGTGGGTCGACAGTGCTTCGTTGTCGGCGTAGCGGCTGATGTCGATGCCGGTGTCGCCGGCGTAGCTCACCAGTTGTGCTTGCAGGTGATAGTTGCTTTGCAGGCTGTCGTATTTTTTCTGCGCTTCGATGGCGGTGGGGGCGGTGACGATGCGCAGCACGGTGAGTGATTTCACATCGGCGGCCTGGCGGCCACGGGCTTCGGCCTGGCACCAGATGTCTTCAAGGCCCTGGCGAATTTCCAGTGGGTTGGACTTGGCGATAAACACCAACTCCGCATGCTTGGCCGCGAACTGCCGACCCCGCGCCGACCAGCCCGCCTGGATCAGCAAAGGCGTACGCTGCGGCGACGGCGAGGTGAGGTGCGGGCCGGCCACCCGGTAATGTTCCCCGGCATGCTGGATCGGCCGTACCCGTGAGCCGTCGGCATAGGTGTGCGCCAGCTTGTCGGCGAGCACTGCGTCATCGGCCCAGCTGCCTTCCCACAGTTTGTAGACCACGTCGAGAAACTCCTCGGCGCGTTCGTAGCGGTCGTCGTGCTTGATCATCTGTTCCAGGCCGAAGTTACGCGCGGCGCTGGAGAGGTAGGAGGTGACGATGTTCCAGCCGATGCGCCCGTCCGAGAGGTGATCCAGGGTGCTGAAACGTCGGGCATGGGTAAACGGGTGCTCGTAGGTGGTGGTGACGGTGACGCCGAAGGCGAGTTTTTCGGTGAGGGCCACCAAGGCTGGAATGATCGTCAGCGGGTCATTGGCGGGGGCCTCTACCGCCCATTTCAAGGCCGCAGCCTCGTTGCCCCCGAACACATCGTAAAAGCCCAGCACATCGCCGAAAAACATCAGGTCCAGGTGGGCTTCATCCGCCGTGCGGGCCAGGTTCGACCAGTACTTGAGGGTGTTGATGCCCAGCCTTTCATCGGCCGGGTGGGTCCACAGGCTGGGCGCGCCGCCGCAGCCGACACTGGCTTGTTCGTAGAGGCCGAATAACAGCGGTGTAGGATCGGACATGGTGCTTCCTGCCAATAAAAAAAATGGGGCGACTGACTATCGCCCGTGGAGATAGGCCTTGCCGTAGTGCCGCTCCAGCCGGGCCTGGATCAGTTCCAGGCCGATGGACAGCAGCCAGTAAATCACGGCGGCGGTGGTGAGCATTTCGATGTAGCGGTACGACGAGCGGCCATAGGATTGCGCCAGGAACATCACCTCCCACACGCCCATCACCGAGACCAGCGAGGAGTCCTTGAGCATCGAGATGAACTGGCTGGTGGTCGGCGGAATAATGGTGCGCATGGCCTGGGGCAGTACGATCTGCCAGAACGTCACCGCCCGGCCCATGCCCAGTGCGGATGCGGCGTTACGTTGGCCTTGGGACACGCCGAGGATGCCGGCGCGAAAGATCTCGCTCAGGTACGCCCCGTAGTTCAACGACAACGCAATGATCCCGGCGCTGATCGCGCCTGGTACCACCCCCAGCTGGGGCAGGCCGAGGTAGATCAGCAGGATCTGGATCAGCAGCGGCGTGCCGCGAAAGAACGAGGCGTAGAAGCTGGCGATGCCGAACGCCACCGCGCTGTTCGACAACCGCGCCAGGGCGGTGGCGAAGCCCAGCGCCAGCGACAGCCAGATCGAGCAGAAGCATAAAAACAGCGTCAGCGCCGCGCCTTGCAGAAACCCCTGGGGCGACAGGTGCAGCCCCACCAGGTTCTGCCATTTGTCGGCGACGATGGCGAACTTCAGGTCGAAGCTCAGGAACATCCCGGCGAACAGGCACAGCATCACGCCCCAGGTCAGCCACAGGCGTACTCGGAACGACAACAGCGTGCGTTTCACCGGCGGCGGCTTCACCACGGCGGGTGGGGTTGGGAAAACACTCATTGGGTGATGTCTGAGCCGATCCATTTCTGCGAGATCTTCGCCAGCGTGCCGTCGCTTTTCAGCTCGGCCAGGACTTGGGCCAGCTTGGCGTCCCATGCCGGGTCGCCTTTTTCGGTAGCCACCACGTTGGGCTCGGCGTACAGCGCATCGCCGGTGATCTTGAAGCGTGGGTCGTGGTCGATACGTTCCTTGGCGGTGACCAGGTTGGTGACCATCGCATCCAGGCGCTTGCCGGTGCCAAGGGCGAGGTCCTGGAAGGCGATGGTTTCGTTGTCATAGGGCACGGCCTGTACGGCCTTGAACGGGTAGTCGATGGGCTTGCTCGCGCCTTCGATCACCAAGTCCTTGGCCAGGTAGGCTTCGTAGGTGGAAGCGCTGACCACGCCGACTTTTTTACCGCTGAGGTCGGCCGCCGATTTGATCGCGTTGTCGTCGGCATTCACCACCACCACGGCGGGCGAGGCGTAGTACTCGAAAGGGAAGTTGAAGACTTGGCCACGGGCGGCGCTGGGGGTCATGGAGCAGATGCACACGTCATAGCGGCCATTCCAGCGCCCGGCGGCGATGACTTCCCAGGAGGGGGTTTCCAGTTTCAATTTCACGCCGAGTTTGTCGGCCACGGCCTTGGTCACGTCCACGTCAAAACCATCCAGCTGGTTTTGCTCGTTGAGGAAAGAGAAGGGCGGGTAGTTCTCCATCAGCACACCGACCAACTGCTTGGATTGGGTGATGCGGTCCAGGGTTTGCCCGGCGAACACGGCCGGGCTGGCCAGAAGGAAAGTGAGGCTGAAGGCGGCGGCAGTGCGTACGTTCATAAAAAGCATCCAAGCGAGTTTTTTATATTTAAACGCGATAAATGCTTTCTGTTTAATGATTTAAAGTGCTGACGAGTGCGCTTTCAGTTATATGTTTTGCGATTTACTGCAGGTCCAGTGCGCGCTGCTTGAGTTGGCGCTTTTGCTCGAACGGCAACTTTTCATCATCCCCATAGGGCGCGCTGTACCAGTTGCCATAGGTCGGGTTGGGCAGCAGGAACCAGCGTTGTCCCAGCCAGTTCACGTAGGGCTCGACGGCCTTGCGTTGCGCCGCGAGGCTGTTGTGCTCGGCCTGTACGAAGTCGCCGAGGGAATCGCCGGCCATCAACAACACACGGGCATGGTTGGCGACCCACTGGCGGCGGCAGTTCTTGCCATAGCCGGCGCTTTCACAGTGACCGGTGGGTGTGCTGGCGGCGAGTATTTGTTCATTGCTCTCAATCGGGAAGCCGCGCAGCCGCAGATTTTTCACCGTGGCCGCGACCTGGCTGTGTTCACGATTCGTCAGGTAGTAAACCTTGATGCCTTTTTGCTGCGCCGCTTGCAGGAACGCCACGGAACCGGGAAGCGCCTGGGCCTTGGCCTGATCGACCCAGGTGTTCCAGCGGTCATAGGAATACACTTGGTTATTGACCACGTCGCGGGCGTTGAGCGGCACGTTGTCCAGCAGCGTTTCGTCGATATCCACCACCAGCGCCGGCGGTAGCCCGTTCAGGTTGCGCGGGGGAAAGGGCAGGGCGTCCCAGGTGGGATCGGCCAGGGCCACGTCCAGTTGGCGGGTCGCGTTGGCGAACAGTTGGCGGTAGATCAGCTCATGCTCGATGGAAGTCTGGGTCCAGAGCACGGCGTCGAGTTGGTCGTTGGCCGGCGGGGTGTGTTGACAGCCCGCCAGCAGGCACAGGCTGGCGAAGAGCAGGTTACGCATGGTGAGGTCTCGTAGGGGGGACAAGCCGATGGCTCAGTTTACAGTTCCAAGCCCTGATAGGGTTTACCCACGCCAGGCGGGGCGCAGATTCTCATCAATCATCCAGTGCGACTGCCCTGGCGTAACGCGTGTGCTGCATGGTCAGGCCAATACGCATCGTCATCCAGCCGCCGTCGCTATTGACGTGTTGGGACATACGATCTCCTTGCACAAACCTTTTCCGCTTCAAGGGTGGGAGTCGTAGAAATGAGGTGTTGCTTGAGTGTCTTGGGCGC
Organism: Pseudomonas petroselini; assembly: GCF_045037875.1. Taxonomy (NCBI): domain Bacteria; kingdom Pseudomonadati; phylum Pseudomonadota; class Gammaproteobacteria; order Pseudomonadales; family Pseudomonadaceae; genus Pseudomonas; species Pseudomonas petroselini. Next base: position 5,346,294 of record NZ_CP173614.1, on the reverse strand, counting down.
AGCCCTTTGCGCGGAAGGTGGCGTAGAGAGCGCCAGGCGGAAAATACAGGCAGTGCGACGTTCGATTGCACATCACGCTTGCGCGTCCGGCTGGCGATCAATCCAATGGGTCTTGATGCCCTTGGCCCACGCCACGGTGTAGAAGCAGCTCAGCAACACGATGCCCCATTGCTCGGCATTGATCGACGACCAGAACCAGAACGGCTGGCCGGCCATGCCGAACAGGCAGGCGTAGCGACGCACCTTCAGGCGTTTGCTCTGGCTGAACCAGATGGCGACGACGCCGAGGGCGGCGATCATGATTTGGGCGATCAAGGGCAGGCTCCTTTGTTGTGGCTGTACTCGTACCCCATGCGGGAGGGAGCAATCCCCTCCCACAGGTTGAGTGGCGGTGTTCAGGGCTTATTTGTCCTTGCGCGCATCCAGGGTCTTCTGGTGCTCGGCCAAAAACGGCTGTTCCGCGGGATCAAAACGATCAATCCCGGCGGTAAAGCGATGCCAGTACGGGTACAACGGCTGGCGCCGCGTCACGGCTTCGATACGCGAAGACTGTTCCTCGGTCAGCTTCAGTTCAGTCGCGGCGAGGTTATCGTGCAAGTGCGCTTCGGTGCGGGCGCCGACGATCAGCGAGGTGATCCCCGGCCGGTCCTTGAGCCACGCCAGGCACGTGCGCGCCACCGAGACGCCATGCTCATCACCGACGGCGGCGAGGGTTTCGATGATGTCCAGCGCGCGCTCCTGGTCATGCACATAGGGTTCCGGCCAGCCGCTGCCCTGGCGGGTGTTGGCCGGCGCGGGGTGCCCGCGTCGAGTGGAACCGGTCAGCAGCCCTTCGCCCATCGGTCCCCACACCAGCGTGCCCACTGATTGGTCCAGTGCCAGGGGCAGTAATTCGTATTCGGCCTCACGGGATTCCGGGGTGTAGTAGATCTGCTGGGTGATGGGTTTGAGCATGCCGTGCAGCTCAGCCTTACCCAGGGTTTTCATCATTTGCCAGGCGGTGAAATTACTGGTGCCGAAGTAGCGGATCTTGCCCGAGCCCACCAGCAGCCGCAGCGCTTCGAGGGTTTCCTCGATGGGCGTCATGCCGTCCCAATTGTGCAGTTGGTAGAGATCGATATGGTCGGTGCCCAGGCGTTTCAAACTGGCTTCGCAGGCGCGAATCAGGTGGTAGCGCGATGAGCCGGAATTGTTCGGGTTGTTGTCCACGGGGCTGCGGCCCTTGGTGGCCAGCAGGATATCGTTGCGCTTGGCGCCCAAGGCGTTGCCGACCACTTCTTCGGCCAGGCCGTGGGAGTAGAGGTCGGCGGTGTCGACCATGTTCACTCCCGCGTCGAACGCGATATCGAACATGCGCTTGGCCTGGGGCACGTCCACCGCGCCGCACTGCTCAAATTCGGCGCGACCGCCAAAAGGCACGGTGCCCAGGATGATTTCGGACACCAGCAGGCCGGAATGGCCCAGTTGTCGGTATTGCATGTCGCCTCCTACTTAACGTTGCACGTGAAGGTGTGAACGACGTGGGGTGGGATAGTTTGAATTTTTTCATGAAAACTTCGTGCGCCTGCCTCACCATTACGCCCAACAGGATTTAACAGGAACCCGCGTCCATGAGCGCACTGATCGAAACCCGCGCCCTCACGCGCCTGGACGAGCGCCGCCAGGTGCCGTTGCTCCAGCCCACCGATTTCACCCTGCACGCCGGCGACCGCGTGTCGATCACGGGTGCGTCCGGCTCCGGCAAAAGTGTGTTCCTGCGCGCGCTGGCGCTGTTGGATGCGCCCACGTCCGGGCAGATCCTGTGGAACAACCAGCCGATCGGCAACGCGCAGATTCCCCACTACCGCAGCCATATCAGCTACCTGTCCCAACGCCCGGCGCTGCTCGAGGGCTCGGTGCAAGACAACCTGTGCTTTCCCTTCAGCCTTAAGACCTTGCGCACGCGCCGCTTCGATCTGGCGGCCGTCACCACACTGCTCGGGCATGCCGGCAAGGCGCCGGATTTTTTGGCCAAGCGCGCCGCCGACCTGTCGGGCGGCGAGTCCCAGGTGGTGTCGTTGATCCGCACCCTGCAACTCAACCCCGAAGTGCTGTTGCTGGACGAGCCCACCGCCGCCCTTGACCCCACCTCATCCCGCGAGGTGGAAGCGCTGATTGATGCCTGGTTTGCCGCTGATCGATCCCGTGCCTGTATCTGGGTTTCCCATGACCTGGACCAGGCCCGGCGCATGAGCGACATCCACTGGCAAATGGACGCGGGTGTATTGAGCGGAGCGACCCAGCCATGAATTATCAGAACCTTACCGCGCTGGACATGGGCATCGCCGCGTCGCTGATCCTCATCAACGGCGCACTCTCGCTGCTGCTACGCCTGGGTCTGGGCCGCCAGTTGCTGTGGGCGGCGGTGCGCACCGTGGTGCAACTGTTGGCCATCGGTTATCTGCTGGGCTGGGTGTTCGAGTTCGCCTACTGGTACGTGGTGCTGCCGTTGATGTGTGCGATGACCCTGATCGCCGGCCTCTCGGCTGCGGGCCGTGGGCGGCGCACTTACCGGGGGCAGCGCGCCGACAGCGTGCTGTCGGTATGGGGCAGTTCGTGGCTGGTCACCGCTGTGGGGTTGTTTGCGGTGATCCGTATCCACCCGTGGTACGAGCCGCAATACGCGATCCCTATCCTCGGCATGATCCTCGGCAACACGCTGACCGGCGTCTCCCTGGGCATCGAACGCATGACCCAGGAGCTGACCTCGGGGCGCAACACCATCGAGATGATCCTGGCCCTCGGCGGCTCACGCTGGGAAGCGGCGCAGGAAGCCATCCGCCAGGCGGTGCGCGCGGGGATGATTCCGACGCTGAACCAGATGACCGTGGTGGGCATCGTCAGCCTGCCAGGCATGATGACCGGGCAAGTGCTGGCCGGGGAGAGCCCGGTGGATGCGGTGCGGTATCAGATCGTGATCATGTTTCTGATCGCCGCCTCATCGGCGCTGGGCACGGTGGGCGCGGTGTTGCTCACCTACCGGCGACTGTTTTCCAGCAGCCATCGATTCTTGCGTGACAGGCTTGAGGAGCGCTGAAGCACACCACAGCTCCCCCAGGGGGCCATTGTGTGGTCAGGGCACTGGTTGTGGCGAGGGAGCTTGCTCCCGCTGGGCTGCGCAGCAGCCCCAATCAGGTCACCGCGTTTTTTCAGACAATTCGCATTGGCAGGTTTTGGGGCCGCTTCGCCGCCCAGCGCGAGCAAGCTCGCCACAGGAAGCTAGCGTATCGGGCAGTTACGTTATGTTTTGCTAGGCTACGAACTGCCGCCACGGCTGGCAGGGCGCACCATCGGTCTATCCCACATGAGGTACTCGCCATGAACCCGATCGAACAAACGCCCTGGCATGCCGGTGAGCGTCACCTGCAAGAGACTGTTGGCGTGGCCGATCGCATGACCGTGGTCGGGCCCAAAGTGATTCGTGATCACCTGCCTGAGCAGCATCGGGATTTTTACCCCTTGTTGCCGTACCTGATCTTGGGCGTGGTGGATGAATGCGGCATTCCCTGGGCGACCATGATTGAAGGCGCCCCAGGCTTTGCCCACTCGCCGGACCCACAGACCTTGCAGATCGACAGTCTGCCGTCGGCCGGTGACCCGGCCCGCAGCGCACTGCGAGAGGGCGCATCCGTCGGCCTGCTGGGCATCGACCTCAACACTCGCCGCCGCAACCGCATGAACGGACGGATCGGCGCGCTCGATCACGAGGGCTTTTCGATTGATGTGGTGCAGAGCTTCGGCAACTGCCCCAAGTACATCCAACTGCGGCCCGTCGACGCCGTCGCCCGCAAACCCGGCACGCTCGTCGAGCGTTCCGACAGCCTGGACGCCGCCGCTCAAACGACAATCCGCAACGCCGACACCTTCTTCGTCGCCAGCTACGTCGAGGTCGACGGCCAGCGCTCGGTGGACGTTTCTCATCGGGGTGGCAACACGGGTTTTGTGCGGGTTGAAGGCAACCTGCTGACCATTCCCGACTTCGCCGGCAACTTGTTCTTCAACACCCTGGGCAACCTGCAGGTGAACCCGGTGGCGGGGTTGCTGTTCATCGATTTTGAATCGGGGGACGTGTTGCACGTGGCCGGGCGCACCGCGCTGATCCTGGACGGCCCGCAAGTGGCCCTGTTCGCCGGCGCCCAGCGCTTATGGACGGTGAGCGTGGAACACGTGGTGCGGCGCCCGGCGGCGCTGGCGTTGCGGTGGCAGTTCGCGGAGTTTTCGCCGTTCAGTCTGGCGATGGGGCAGTGGTAGCCTGGCTCGGACCGTAGGAGGCATTAAATGTGAACGCAGTCACTGATATCTGGCGCATCACCACCTCCCTGTCACAAATGATGGCCTATCTTGTAGTGAGCGGGCTTGCCCCGCGCGAGGCTGCGCAGCAGCCCCAAAGCCGCCCCTGTACATTCACCTGATACGCCGCAGTGGTCCGATTGGGGCGGCTTCGTCACCCCGCGCGCTCGCCATGGGCGCAGGCATGCCATCCCCCCACGCGCCCCCCAGCGCCGTATACAAATTCACCTCCGCCACCAACTGCGTCAGGCGGTCCACGATCAATGCCTGCTGCGAGCTGAACAACGCACGTTGCGCATCCAGGAAGGTGAGGTTGCTGTCGACGCCGCTGCGGTAGCGGTGTTCGGCCAGGTTGTAATACTGCTGGTTCGCCGCGACGAAATCCCGCTGCGCGTCCAACTGGTCGATAAAGGTCTGCCGCGCCGCCAGGCCGTCGGCGACTTCCTGAAAAGCGGTCTGGATGGATTTTTCGTATCGCGCCACGCTGATGTCTTTTTGCAACTTGGCATAGTCGAGGCTTGCGCGCAGGCTGCCGGCGTTGAAGATCGGCAGGTTGATCTGCGGTTGGAACGTCCAGCTGCCCGAGCCTCCCTTGAACAGTCCCGACAGTTCGGTGCTGGCGCTGCCGGCATTCGCGGTGAGGCTCACCGAAGGGAAAAACGCCGCGCGTGCGGCGCCGATATTGGCGTTGGCGGCGCGCAGTTGGTATTCGGCCTGGAGGATATCCGGGCGGCGTTGCAGCAGGTCGGAGGGCAGGCCCGCCGGTACGCGCGCCACCCAGTCAGCCGCGAGTGGGCGCGCGGGCAGTTGTTCGTCCACCGGGCCGCCCACCAGCAGGGCCAGGTTGTTGAGGTCCTGGGCCACTTGGCGCTCGTAGCGGGCCACGCTGGCGCGGGTGCTTTCGACGCTGGTACGGGCTTGGACCACGTCCAGAGCCGAGGCTTTGCCCGCGGTTTTACTGCGGCTGGTGAGGCGCAGGCTGTGGTCGTTGGCCACCAGGGTTTGCTGGGCGAGGGCCAGCAGTTCCTGGTCGGCGCGCCAGGTCAGGTAGGCATTCGCGACGTTCGCCACCAGGCTCAGTTGCGCGCTGCGCCGGGCCTCCTCGGTGCCCAGGTAGGTGAGCATGGCCTGTTCGCTGAGGCTGCGCACGCGGCCAAAAAAATCCAGTTCGTAGGCACTGATACCCAGGGTCGCGGAGTAGCTGGAGGTGATGGCCGGGTTGCCCGTGCCATTCACATCGCCGGGCAAACGCCGACGCTGGCCGGCCCCGGTGGCGGACACGGCGGGGAAAAGATCCGCACGCTGGATACGGTACTGCGCCTGGAACGCCTCGACGTTCAGCGCCGCCACCCGCAGGTCGCGGTTGTTGACCAAGGCATCGCGAATCAACTGCTGCAATGCCGGGTCGTGGAACAGCTGCTGCCAGTCAGCGCTGCCGGCCTGCGCCTGTGCATACACCCCCTGCTGCGGATACTGCACAGGCACCGGCGCTTGCGGCCGCTGGTAGTCCGGGATCAGCGAGCAACCGCTGAGCATCGATGCCATCGCGAAGGTGCTCAATGTGCGCATCAGGCCCCCACCATCCATTTGGCCAGGCCATGCCGGCCACTCACGCCCAGCTTGGCGGCGGCGCGCTTGAGGTAGGTTTCAATGGAGCTGTTCTTCACACTGAGTTTTTCCGCCATCTGCGGCACGGTGCCGCCGGTCAGCAGGCCGAGGCACACCTCTTGCTCGCGTGCCGACAGGGTGATGTCGCCCAGGGACAGGCGCTTGTAGAACTCACGCTGCAATTGGGATTGCTCCAGCAGGGTATGGGCCGCTTCGATCTCGGGGTGCGGTGCCTGGCGCAGGCTTTGGGCGTGGCACTCGATCAGCGGCAGCAGGGTGTCCGACAGGCATTTGAGAAACGACAGCTCGGGCAGGGAAAAACCGCGGTGGTTTGGCGGCCGGTAGAACGAAATCACACAGCGCCGGTTGCCCTGGCGCGACACCAGGTTGCACTGGTGCGAGGTGCCGCGAGGGTATGCACTCTTGGCCTTGGCCTTCAGTTGGATCAGCAGCGGGTCGTGCATGCCGAGCATTTCCCGCAGCAGCGGGTGATCGTCCATGGAGTTCAGGGCCAGGGGCGGTGGCAGGTCCTGCTTCTGGCCGGCGCTGCCCAGCAGCTTGATATCGAGCACGCGGTCGCGCAGCTCGTCGAGGGTCCATTCGCTGAGATCCACCAGGTGGATCGGTACCCATTTGTCCACCAGGTGCAGCATGTGCGCGGCGAAGTCCGGGTGACCGCTGTTGGCAATCAGTTCGCCCATTTCTGCATAAAAATTCGGGCTTTGCGTGTTGGCGGTAGTGCTGATCAAACTCATAGCCATCTCATCCTTGATGTCGAAAACCGTCAACAGATTCTCTGAGCCTCTGCGGGGGCGATCCGTTGCTCACCCACCAGAGTCGGTATTCGAAATTGTATTTAGCCAGGGGATTCGTCCTACGTATGTAGCGGAAACGAGGGACACAACGTGCCATAAAAACAACGTCATTAATTCGACGTTTCTGAGTGATGATTCCGGCCACGAAAAATCAGGAGATGTCTTTAGAGTTATTTAACTGACTGATAAATATGGAAAATAATTTTTTTTAAAAAACCTCCACCCAACCTGACATCGGCCAGATATAGCCAATCTCCTACATCTCTTTAATCGTTTCAGCAATGAACCCTCAGCCAAGCCCGTTCCGTGCGTTTGGATGTCCGGGTTTAGGGTGACAGACAGCCCCGGGGCCCCATGCTCCAATCCGGCCCATTCGTCGTAATGGGCCTCCCTGCGCGGCCAGTGCCTGACCCCCATGAGAAGGATCTTATGAAGCATTCCTCCCGCCTGCCGGCCAGCTTCCCCCTTACCGCCGCCCAACAGGACATCTGGCTCGACCAACTGCGTGCAGGTGACTCACCGCTGTACAACATCGGCGGTTATGTGGACTTTGCCGGCGCCGTCGACCCGAACCTGATGCAGCGTGCCATCGAGCTGCTGGTGGCCAAGCACGATGCGTTGCGCACGCAATTGCACAGCGACGCCAACGGCCTGCCTCGGCAGACCTTCGCCGCCACGGTGGCCGTGGACCTGACGCGGCATGACGTGAGTGCAGCCTCCGACCCGCACGCCGCCTGCCACGCCCTGATGCAGGCGCAAATGGCCTTGCCGTACGCGCTGCAGGGCGCGCCACTGTTCCGCTTCTTGCTGGTCAAGCTGGATGCCGATCACTACCGCCTCGGCACCCAGGCCCACCATCTGATTCTCGACGGCTGGGGCTTCGGCCAAATGCTGCAATCCCTCGCGCGGCTGTACAGCGCCCTGGCGCAGGGCCAACAACCGGAGTCGCTGGCGCCGTCCTATATCGACTTTATCGACGCGGACGAGCGCTACCGTGCCTCGGCCCGCTATGCCCGCGACCGCGCCTATTGGCTGGCCAAGTACCCGGTGCTGCCGGAACCGCTGCTGACCCCGCGGCACGCCGCCAAGGCGTCCAGCAACACCCTGGTGCAAGCGTTTCCGGCGGCCCTGCTCAACCGCATGGAGCAGGTGGCCAACCGTTACCAGGCGTCGGCATTTCATGTGCTGCTGGCGGCGATGTATGTGTATTTCACGCGCACCGCCCAGCGCCAGGAGTGGGTGGTGGGGCTGCCGATTCTCAACCGTTCCAATGCGCAGTTCCGTTCGACCGTCGGGCTGTTCACCCAGGTCAGCGCAGTACGGTTGCAGTTCGATGAGCAGTTGCCGTTCAGCGCCGTGGTGCGTGGCGTGCGCGACCAGCTCAAGCAGGATTTCCGCCACCAGCGTTTTCCCCTGAGTGAGATGAACCGTGAGTTGGGCGTGCGCCGCAGCGATCGCGGCCAGTTGTTCGACCTGTCGGTGTCTTACGAGCAGGACGACCATGAGCTGCGCTACGGCGCCACCGAGGCGCGTGCGGTCAAAGTCTCCAACCACCATGAACCGCTGCCGCTGGCGATCCACTTGCGCAGCAACCGCTACCAGGACACCGCGTGCCTGCATTGCGTGTACAACGAGGCGTACTTCGAGCACGACGAAGTGCTCGCCCTGGCGCAACGCTTTACCTGGCTGCTGGAGCAAGGGCTGGAAGACCCTGCGTTGAAGCTCAGTGATTTCTCAGTGGTGACGCCCGCCGAACAGGCCCGGTTGCACCAGTGGAACGCCACCGCCCAGCCCGGTACGCAGCCGCAGACCCTGCACGCGCGCATCGAAGGTCAGGCCGCGCGCACACCGGACGCGGTGGCGGCGGTTTACCAAGGCCGGCAGCTGAGCTACGCCCAACTCAACCAGCAGGCCAACGCCCTGGCCCATCAACTGCTGGAGCGTGGCGTACAGCCGGACGACCGCGTGGTGATCCTGGCGCGGCGCGGGCTGGACACGCTGGTGGGGTTGCTGGCGATTCTCAAGTCCGGCGCCTGCTACGTGCCGGTCGACCCGGCCCATCCGGCCGAACGCCTGAACTACTTGCTGCAAGACAGCGATCCGGTGGTGGTACTGACCCAGCATGACCTGTTGCACCGTCTGCCTGCGCTGGATGTGCCTGTGCTCCAACTGGACCGCCCGACCTTTCACTTGGGCACCAACCCCCGCGTAGCGGTCAGCCCCTCCCACCTTGCCTACGTGATCTACACCTCAGGCTCCACCGGCTTGCCCAAGGGCGTGATGGTCGAGCACCACACTGTCTCGAACCTGGTGGACTGGCATTGCCGGGCCTTTGACCTGCACGCCCGCAGCCACACCGCCAGTGTCGCCGGGTTTGGTTTTGATGCGATGGCCTGGGAAGTCTGGCCGGCACTGTGTGTGGGCGCCACGCTGCACCTGCCGCCCGCCCATGACGGCGCCGAAGACATCGACGCGCTGCTCAGCTGGTGGCGCGCGCAGCCGCTGGACGTGTGCTTCCTGCCGACGCCTGTGGCCGAATACGCCTTCAGCCAGGGCCTGCAACACCCAACGCTGCGCACCCTGCTGATCGGTGGCGACCGTCTGCGCGCTTTCCCCCAGGCGCAGTCCTTTGCCGTGATCAACAACTACGGCCCCACCGAAGCCACGGTGGTCGCCACCTCCGGCCGCATGGACGTGGGCAAGCCGCTGCATATCGGCGCGCCGATCGCGAATGCCACCGCGTACGTGCTCGACGAGCAGCAACGCCCGGTGCCCATCGGCGTAGCAGGGGAGTTGTACGTGGGGGGCAAGGGGGTGGCGCGCGGCTACCTGAACCGCCCCGATCTCAGCGCCGAACGCTTTCTGGATGACCCGTTCACCCAGGGCCGGATGTACCGCACCGGTGACCTGGCGCGCTGGCTGCCGGACGGCAACCTGGAATACCTGGGGCGCAATGACGACCAAGTGAAAATCCGTGGCGTGCGCGTCGAGCTGGGCGAAATCGAATCCGCGCTGGCCGCCCACCCGCATATCCAAGAGGCCGTGGTGCAGTCGCGCGAAGGGCAATTGCTGGCCTGGTTCGTGCCGCGTGAAGCCGTGCCGATCGAGGCCTTACGCAGCCACCTGCAAGCGTCGCTGCCCGACTACATGCTACCGGCCGCCTACCAGCCAATGGACGCGTTGCCCCTGACCGCCAACGGCAAACTCGACCGCAAGGCGTTGCCGGCACCCAGCCAGGACGCCTTCGTCACACGCCGGTATGAAGCCCCGCACGCGGGCGTGGAAAGCGTCTTGGCGCAGCTGTGGGCCGAACTGTTGCACGTGCATCAGGTAGGCCGCCACGACCACTTTTTCGAACTCGGCGGGCATTCCTTACTGGCGGTGCAATTGGTGCAACGCATGCGCCAGGTCGGGCTGCGCGCCGATGTGCAGGTGTTGTTCGGCCAGCCGACCCTGGCGGCATTGGCGGCGGCCAGTGAATACAGCGAGGTGGATGAGGCGGACCTGGCCGAACCGGATCAGGCCAGCCTGGCGCTGATCGTCGCCGGCATCCCCGGTGGCGCGGCCAACGTGCAGGCGGTCTATCCGCTGGCGCCGTTGCAGGAAGGGTTGCTGTACCACCACCTCACCGATGAGCACGACCCCTACCAGCAGCAGGCGCTGTTCAGCTTTGCGCGACGCGAGCAATTGGACGCGTTTGCCCAGGCCTTGCAACAGGTGATCAACCGCCACGACATCCTGCGCACCAGCCTGGCGTGGGAAGCCCTGGAGCAACCGATGCAGGTGGTCTGGCGCCAGGCGCAGTTGCGCGTCGAACCGCTGCGCGAGGGGCATGGGCCGCTGGATTTGCGCCAGGCGCCGCTGATGGCCCTGGACTATGCCGAAGAGCCGCAGCAGCAACGCTGGGTCGCGCGGCTGCGCTTCCATCACTTGGTCAACGACGCCACCTCGACCACGCTGCTGATGCAGGAAATCCGCGCCCACTTGCTCGGTCAACAGGCGCAACTGCCGGCGTCGGTGCCGTACCGCAATGTGGTGGTGCAAGCCCGTTCACCGGCGCGCCAGGCAGGGCATGAAGCGTTTTTCCGTGAGCAGTTGGGGGATGTGGACGAGCCGACCCTGGCGTTCGGTCTACAGGCGCGCCAGGCGGATCGGGCGCAAACCGACGAAGCCGAACGCGCACTGGGCGACCGTCTGCATCAGCGCGTGCGGGCACAGGCGCGTGGGCTGGGCGTGAGCGCCGCCAGCCTGTTCCATCTGGCTTGGGCCCAGGTACTCAGCCGTGTCGCGGGCCGCGATGATGGGGTGTTCGGCACTGTGCTGCTCGGCCGTTTGCAGGCCGGTGAGGGCGCCGACCGCGCCTTGGGCATGTTCATCAACACCTTGCCGCTGCGGGTGCGCCTGGCCGGGCGGACGGTGGCCGATGCCCTCACGGACACCCACACCCAGCTCAGCGCCTTGCTCGCCCATGAACAAGCCTCCCTGGCACTGGCCCAACGCTGCAGCAGCGCGTCGCCGTTGTTCAACAGCCTGCTCAATTACCGGCACACCGACGCCGAGCGCGACCTGAACCTGGTGCCGGGCATCGCCTTGCTCAGCAGCGAAGACGTCCTCAGCTACCCGCTGATGCTGACCGTGGACGATATCGCCAGCGGCTTCCGAATCAAGGCCAAGGCCCCGCGCACCGTTGGCGCCGGGCGCCTTTTGGATTACCTCGAAACCGTACTGGTCAACCTGGTGGACGCGTTGGAGCAGGCGCCGCAAAGGCCATTGCGCGAGGTGCAGGTGCTGCCCGCCAGTGAGCTGAAAACCCTGCTGGTGGACTTCAACACGACGGCCACCGACTACCCCGACACCCTCACCGTGCAGGCGCTGTTCGAAGCCCATGCGCGGCAGATCCCCCACGCCGTGGCGGTGCAGGCCGGCACGTTGCAACTGACCTACCGCGAACTCAACGAACGCGCCAACCAACTGGCCTTCCACTTGCGCGAACGTGGCGTTCAACCGGACTCTCGCGTGGCGCTGTGCGTCGAGCGCGGACTGGACCTGGTGGTGGGCCTGCTGGCCATCCTCAAGGCGGGCGGCGCCTATGTGCCGCTGGACCCCGGCTACCCGCGTGAGCGTCTGGCCTACATGCTTCACGACAGCCAACCGGTGGCGCTGCTGGTACACGCCGCGACGCGCGATTTGCCGGGCGAGGTGTCGATCCCGGTGATCGACTTCGACCACTGTGCCTGGCGCCAGGCGCCCATCGGCAACCCGCTGGTGCCGGGTTTGAGCGTCGCCAACCTGGCCTACGTCATGTACACCTCGGGCTCCACCGGCACGCCCAAAGGCGTGATGATCGAACATCGCGGCCTCGGCAACCTGCTGCACTGGGGCTCGCAACTGTGCCCCAACGCTGAAGGCGGTGCGCTGTTGCAACGGGCGCCGTTCAGCTTCGACGGTTCGGTGTGGGAGCTGTTCTGGCCGCTCGCCAATGGCATGCGCCTGGTACTGGCACGCCCCGATGGGCATCGCGAGCCCGCCTACCTGGCGCAGGTGATTCGTGAGCAGCAGATCACGGTGATCAAGTTCGTGCCGGCGATGTTGCAGCAGTTCCTTGAACTGGAAGAGTCGGCCCTGTGCACCAGCCTCACCGACGTATTGTGTGGCGGCGGCGAGCTCACCGAAGCCCTGGCGCGTGGCGTGCAGGCGCGACTGCCCAAGGTGCGCCTGCATAACGTCTACGGCCCCACCGAGGCCACGGTCGACAGCAGCGCCTGGACGTTGGAACCGGGCGCACCGGTGCCCGCGCTGCAATTGCCGATCGGCCGGGCGATCAACAATACCCGCCTGTATGTGCTCGACGCGCAGGATTCACCCGTGCCGATGGGCGTCAGCGGGCAGCTGCATATCGGTGGCGTCGGCGTGGCCCGTGGTTATCTGGGGCTTGAGCAGATGACCGCCGAGCGCTTTATCGACAGCCCGTTTGTGCAAGGGGATCGGCTGTACCGCACCGGCGACCTGGTGCGTTACCTGCCGGATGGCAATCTTGAGTTTCTCGGGCGCAATGACTTCCAGGTCAAACTGCGCGGTGTGCGCCTGGAACTGGGGGAAATCGAGTCACGGCTGGCGGCGCATCCGGCGTTGCGCGAAGTGGCGGTGTTGATTCGGGAAGAGCGGCTGGTGGCGTATTTCACCGTGCGTGCCGACGCGCCGAGCCTGGAAGCGTTGCGCGCTCATGTGCTGGAGCAATTGCCGGAGTACATGGTGCCGGCGGCGTTTGTGCGGCTTGATGAAATGCCCCTCAACCCTGCGGGCAAACTCGACCGCAAGGCATTGCCAGCGCCGGGGTTGGAGGCGGTGGTGAGCCGAGCGTATGCCGCACCGATCGGGGAAGTGGAGACCGTGATGGCCGGGATCTGGGCGGAGGTCTTGAAGCTGGAGCGGGTAGGGCGGCATGACCATTTCTTTGAACTGGGCGGGCATTCGTTGCTGGCGGTGAACCTGGTGGCGCGAATGCGCAAGGCCGGGTTGGAGGTGGATGCGCGGAGCGTGTTCAGCCAGCCGACGTTGGCGCAACTGGCGGCGTGTACCTTGACGCAGGTAAAGCGTGTGGAGATCCCGCAAACCGCCATTCCTCAACTCAATCGCCGTCGCAGGATCTGAAGTGGCGGGCGGGCCCTGAAGGGGCTGGCTGAAAGCATTCAACACACTGCGGGCAATGGCCTTATAACTCGAATGTTTTCAGCTATGCGATTCAGCTATTGGATTGTTCATGAGGTAATGCCTTTAATCCGGGACCTAACTCATTGTTGTTCGGAATAAATCAGCGCTGTCTGGCGTTGTAATGAGTCATCGTTGCGCCTTAGAGATTAGCCATGAGCAACCCCGTTGCCCCCGAGCCTTTGATCCGCCTGGTTGGCCTGTGCAAGACGTATGGTGCCCAGCAGGCGCTGGATCAAGTCACCCTTGATATTTACCCGGGCGAGGGGGTGGCCTTGCTCGGTGCCACGGGAGCGGGCAAATCGACCTTGGCCAAGGTCCTCAGCGGCAGCCTGGCGCCGGATAACGGCGAACTGTGGGTCGAGGGGCAGCGCCAACGCTTTACCTCGCCGTTGTCGGCACGCCGGCTCGGCATCGTCGCCGTGCATCAACGGCCCGACGATGCCATCGCCCCCGGCCTGAGCGTGGCCGAGAACCTGTTGCTCGATGAGCTGGGGCAGCCCGACGCGGATTTTTTGCTCAACCGCAAAAGCCTCCTGCAACGTGCCGAAGCCATCGCCGCCGGGCTGGGCCTGGACCTGCCGCTGCAACACCCGGTCGAACGCCTCGGCCAGGCGGACCGTCAACTGCTGGTACTGGCGCGTGCCTTTGCCCAACAACCCAAACTGCTGATCCTCGACGAACCGACGGCGGCCTTGTCGGAAACCGACGCCGAACGCCTGCTCGGCCTAATCGACAGCCAGCGCGCACGCGGTGTGGCCATCCTCTACATCTCCCAGCGCTTGTCCGATCTGCAACGCGTCACCAACCGCGCGCTCGTGTTGCAAGCCGGACGCCTGACCGGCGACCTCAATACCCGGCACTTGCCGAGCGCGGCGTACACCCTGTTCGGTGAGGTGGCCGAGCATCCTGCGGTGCCCCCTGACAAGGCCTTGCCGGTGCCGTTTCTGGAGCGGTTTACCCGCGCCGGGTTTATCCGCAACCGGGCGGAGGGGCGGGCGGTACAGGAGCACGTGGCCGGGTTGGGGGGTAGCCTGGGGCCTATCGGCACCGTGGACCCCGGCAAGGCTCGCAAGACCTGATCAGCGCGGCGATGGGATAAACGCCACGCTGCCTCCCTCACGCTTCGCAAACCACCGCTCGCCGTTGTCCGGCTGTGTGGTGATCACGTGATGATCCGCGCCCAGGTAGGCCAGTGGCGTTGGGTCGTCCTTGGAGAATTGCGCAACGATAATCGTGTGTTGCGGGTCGAAATCCTGGCCGCTGGTGTTGGCCAGCCAGGCCATGAACGCGGCGCTGTCGCCCTGGCGCGGGAAGTCCTGGGTTTCGGCTACGTAGTAGAAGGGTTTGCCATGGTTCTGCAGGTACAGAGGGAGTTTGTTGTCGACTTCCACCAGCACCATCTGCCATTGGTTCCATGGTGCTGTTTGGGTCGCCTGGGTTTCCACGTCCTCGGCGAAACGCGTCACGCCGCCATTGCCGTTGGTCCAGGGATACAGCACCCCGAGCACCAGTAGCATCAGCACGGCGGCGCTTGCGAAACCTTTTTGCCAGCGCGGCCAACTCGCCGGTTTTTTCGCCAGCCGTTCACTCACCCACCAGGCCCCCAGCAACTGCGCGAACGGCACCAACGGCAGCACGTAGTAACTGCGTCGGCTGCCACTGGCGGTGAAGAACACGAACAGCAACCCCAGGCCCCACACCAGCCAACGTACGTTGGGCGGGGTCTGGCGCCAATGCCGCAGCGCCAGCCACAGGCCAAGCAGCCAGCACGGCACCCATGGCAGGGTGTAGGCGGGCAGGTAGATCAGGTACGTGTAGATCGGGCCCATGTGGTCGAACGGGTCGAAAAAGCGCACCACGTTTTCGCGGAACACCAGCGCCAGGCCACTTTCGCCGTAGCTGGGTGCGCCGTAGACATGGGACAGCACGAACGGCACGGCATACACCGCGCCCGCCATCAGCAGGGCGAGTGGCAGGCGCAGGTTGAGATGGCGTTTGTAGCGATGCTCACTGAGCAGGTGCGGCAGCAGCACCAGGCCGGGCAGCACAAAGCCGATCAAGCCCTTGAACAGGGAGGTCACCGCCAACAACAGAAAGAACACGGTGTAGCGCCCAAGCCGTGTGTCCTGCGGCCCGCGCCAATACCACCACACGGCCGCCAGTACGCCGCACACCGTGAGCACGTCCGCCGTGGCGACGCGCGCCCAGAACAGAAAGTAGAAGGTGGTGGCGAGCATCCAGCCGGCAATCAGCCCGGTGCCCTTGCGCAACAGTTGTTCGCCGATCAGGTAGATCAGCCACACGCTCAGCCAGGCGCCGATCACGGACGGCAAACGTAACGACCACGGGCCGAGGCCGCCCATCGCGTGGGCGGTCGCGGTGATCAGCCAGTAGGAAGGCAGGGGCTTGTCGTAATAGGGCACGCCTTTGAGATACGGGTCGAAGTAGTCGCCGCTTTGCAGCATCTGCAAGGCAATGTTGGCCCAGCGGGTTTCGGGGCCCCACAGGTCGCGTGCGCCGAGGCCGGCGAGCAGCAGCACGGCCGTGACACCCAGCAATACCACCAGGGCGCCGCGTTCGGTTTTCCAGAAGGCCGCCATCAGGGCGATTTCGCGTAGATGATCAGTTCGAGGGCGCCCTTGTAGTAGCGTTTGCCCCCCGGCGGCAGTTGCCCTGCCTCACGCATCTCGCTGGTGCTTCTGACCCGCATCAGCACGCCCACCGAGCCGTGCTGGCGCGCGTCCTTGAGCCACGTCTGCACCTGTTCCAGTGCGACTTTGCGCTGCACCGAACCTGCGTACTGCAAGCCGTAGCGCAACTCGCCCTCGGTGTCATACAGCGCCACCGCCGGGCGTTGCAGGCGCCAGGCCAGGGCGCTGGCACTCTCCAGTTCGTTGCTCAGCAGTGCCTGGGTCTGTTGCAGCTCTTCCAGGTGCTCGAGCACAAATTGGTCGGGCATTTCGTTGTCGGCGATCCACGCCGGCATGCTCGCCGGCAACAGGATCACCAGCAGGCCGATGCCCAGCGTCGGCGTGGCCCATAGCGTCAACGGGCGGAACGCTTGCAGCAGGTTAGTGAGGATCCAAGCCAGCAGCACGATAAAGGCCAGCGACAGGCTGAACATTTCGGCGTGGCTGTTGCTGTACAGCGGCCGGGCGATCTGCAGGTAGATCAGGCCGACCATGGCGACCATGCCGATCACGAAGTTGAGCAGGCCGTTGAGGCAGAGGGTGCGGGCACGGCCGGTGCTGATCAGGTCGACCAGGGTATGCCCCATCAACAACGCCAGGGGCAGCAGGCACGGCATGATGTAGGTCGGCAGCTTGCCGTTGCTCAGGCTGAAAAAACCCAGCGGCAGTAGCAGCCACAGGGCCAGGAAGGTGATTGCCGGCTGGCGTTTGTGCTGCCAGGTGGTGCGCAGGGTGGCGGGCAACAGACCGGCCCAGGGCAGGCAAGACACTGCGATGATCGGTAGGAAGAACCACCACGGCCGCACGTGTTGCGCGTTGTCGGCGCTGAAGCGGCGAATGTGTTCATTCCAGAAAAAGAAGCGCCAGAAGTCAGGTTCCTGATGATGGATCGCCAGCACCCACGGCAGGCAGACCACGGCGGCGACGGCGACTGCCAGCGGGCCGTAGCGCAGCAATTCTCCCAGGCGCCGTTGCCAGAGCATGTAGGGCACGGCAATCAGCACCGGCAGCACCCAGGCCAGGAAGCCTTTGGTCAGGAAACCCAGGGCGCAGGCCAGGCCCACCACGGCCCACGCCCCTAGACGGCGCCGCAGTGTGGTGCTGTCTAGGGCAAACCACAGGGCCACCAGGCTCAGGTTGACCCACAGGGTGAATTGCGGATCGAGGTTGGAATAACCCGCTTGCCCAGCCACCAGGCCGAAGCTCAGGTAAAGCAGGGCGCAGGCGAAGCTTTTGCGTGGGTCATTCCACAGGCGACGGGCGATCAGGTAGGCCAGCAGCACGCTTAAGCCGGTGGTCAAGGCCGAGGCGATGCGCACACCGAACAGGTTCTGGCCAAACACGGCCTGGCCGAGGGCGATCAACCAGTAGCCGCCGGCGGGCTTTTCGAAGTAGCGGATACCCATGAAGTGTGGCGTGACCCAATTGCCGCTCAGGAGCATTTCCTGGCTGATCTGGGCGTAGCGGGTCTCGTCAGGGATCCACAAACCGTGCAGGCCCAGCGGCAATAGGTAAAACGCGACAAAGGCCAGCAACAATATCGGCAGTGGTTTTAATCGGGTCATGAAAACGTCGCTCCCTGACGTTTAGTGATGGATGTTTGAAGTAATGAAGTAGCGGAGACAGTCACGACGTTCACTGAATTACACAAAATATTCATGAGGTCCTTAATTAAAAGGCGCAACTAAACATGCCAGAAACGGGCTGTCTTTTTGCTGAACAGGCAGGAGGGGGAGTTATTAAAGTTGCTTCAGCGCGGCGGGCCAATCGGGGTTATTGACGATACCCAATGCCTTGAACTTGCCGTTGGGCAATACCTGCACGAACAGGGCGCTGCCGTACTGGGGGAATGTGGCGTGGGGGAAACCCAGGGTGCTTTCGAAGTCGGCAATGCAGCCGCTGTGGGTGACGAAGACCAGGTTGCGTCCCGGGGTTTTGTGGCTGAGCAGTTCTTCGCCCATGGCCGCGCCGCAGACGGCTTGCTGGCCGGAGGTCAACTCGTTTTTACCGAACATAAAGCGCAAGGTCTGGGCGGTGCGGATGGTCGGGCTGGCAAGCACGTCACTGCCCTCCATGCCCAACGTTTTAAAGGCTTTGCCCAGGTTTTCAGCGTGCTGGCTGCCACTGATCGTCAGGCCTTCGACAGGCCCCAGGCAGGGGTTGGTGGAGCGGTCGCAGCGTTCTTCGTGACGCACCAGCACGATCAGGTCGCCATCACGCCAAAGGGGCAGCACATGGGAGTTCAACAGGCGGTTGCCGACGCCCAGGTCGCGTGGCGAGGCGTGCCAGAACAGGCTGCCGGCGAGCAGCAGGCCGACCACGAAAAGCCCCAGCCACAGCGGTTGCAAGCGCTTGAAAAAGGCTCGCCGCGAGCGTGGTTTGGTCAGGGTAAGGTCAACCACTTCATTCACCATGGGCACTGTTGGCAGCGTTGTAATTAGTTAGGCGCAACGTGTGGGCGAATGCCTCAGTGACGCAGGAGGCTGTCACAGGGCGGCTGTCTTTTCGCTGAACATGTTGCGGTTAAAAGTTGTCAGGCAGGGCAACTAACAAGTTGCCGACGAATGACCGATGGCCGGTAATCTAAACAGCCATGGGTGGGCAGTCGGTGAAATCCATGTGAAAAATTTGCATGGCCTTGGGCGGCAGCCGTTATTCTCGATGGCCACCCATCAAACGAGAGTTGTCATGTTGCAGGTGCACGCCGTGTTTAAAAGCTATGTCACTCCGCAAGGGCCGCTGGCGGTGTTGGCCGGTGTGGACCTGCACTTGGCCGAGCGCAGCAGCCTGGCGTTGATGGGCGAGTCGGGCAGCGGCAAGAGCACCCTGTTGCACCTGGTGGCCGGGCTCGACCGGCTGGACGGCGGTAGCATCCAAGTGGGCGAGCAACGCCTCGACCAGCTCAGCGAAGCGCAATTGGCCCATTGGCGGCGCACCGAAATCGGCCTGGTGTTCCAGCAGTTCAACCTGATCGGCAGTTTGCGGGTCGAGGACAACCTGGCGTTCCAGGCGCGGTTGGCGGGGCGGTTTGACCCGCAGTGGCAAGCGCAATTGGTTGAACGCCTGGGCCTGGGCGATTTGCTCAAGCGTTACCCGGAACAACTCTCCGGGGGCCAGCAGCAACGGGTCGCGGTCGGGCGCGCATTAGCGTCAAAACCGGGCCTGTTGTTGGCCGACGAACCCACCGGCAACCTTGACGAAGCCACCAGTGACGAAGTCTTGCAACTGCTGCTGGACCTGCTGCGCGACAGCCCCACCAGCCTGTTGATGGTCACTCACAGCCCACGCATCGCCGCACGGCTGGACCGGCAGGTGGTGCTGCAGCGTGGGCGTGTCGTCCCTGCAGGCGCCGCTTGAGATGGCGGTGTTTTACTGGACATTACGCGCGCTGCTCAGCCACTGGCGACGGCATCCCGTGCAATTTTTCAGCGTGCTCACCGGCCTGTGGCTGGCCACGGCGCTGCTGATTGGCGTGCAGGCCCTCAACGGCCAGGCGCGCGACAGCTATGCTCGCGCCAGCCAGTTGATCGGCGGTGAACCCCAGGCCAGTCTCAATGCGCCGGACGACGCGAGTTTCCCCCAAGCCGTGTTTGCCCAATTGCGCCGCGCCGGCTGGCCGGTGTCGCCGGTGGTGCAGGGGCGGGTGCAGCTCCAGGGGCATGAGGCAGTACGCCTGCAATTGATGGGCATCGACCCGGTGTCGTTGCCCGGCAGTGGCGCGGTGGCGGGGCAGCGCTTGAGCCAGGCCCAGATGCTGGCGTTCTTTGCGCCGCCGGGGCGCACCTGGATCGCGCCGCAGACCTTGCAGGCCTTGGGGCTGCACGCAGGGCAGCGGCCGACCACGCTGAATGGGCACACCTTGCCGCCGCTGCAAGCCCAGGCGGATATGGCGCCCGGCCTGTTGCTCACCGATATCGGGTTTGCCCAAGCCGTGCTGGAGATGCCCGAGCGCCTGTCGCGCCTGTTGGTGGACAAAGCCTTCGCCGCCGGCCATCCCACGCCGCCCGCCGGGTTGCAGCTTAAGCAGGGCGAGGACAATAACCTCGCGCGCCTCACCGAGAGCTTTCACCTGAACCTCGACGCGCTGGGCTTTCTGTCCTTTGTGGTGGGGCTGTTTATCGTGCACGCGGCCATCGGCCTGGCCCTGGAGCAACGGCGCGGGTTGCTGCGTACGTTGCGGGCCTGCGGGATCAGCGTGCGCATGTTGATTGTCAGCCTGAGTGTGGAACTGGGCGTGCTCTCGGTGTTGGGGGGCGTGCTCGGTGTCGCCAGCGGTTACCTGTTGGCCAGCCTGTTGCTGCCGGATGTGGCCGCCAGCCTGCGCGGGTTGTATGGCGCCGAGGTGCCGGGGCAGTTGAGCCTGAGCCCGTGGTGGTGGGTGGCGGGGCTGGGCTTGAGCTTGCTCGGTGCCTTGCTCGCCGGTGCCGGCAGCCTGTGGCGGGCGGCGCGCCTGCCACTGCTGGCGCTGGCCAATGCCCAGGCCTGGCATGAGGCTCATGGGCGCTGGTTGCGCCGTCAAGGTTGGGTGGCCGGTGCCGCGTTGCTGGTTGCGGTGCTGGCGCTGTGGTTGGGCAACAGCCTGGCCGCCGGTTTTGTGCTGATGGCCACGCTGTTGCTCGGTGCCGCGCTCGGTTTACCCGTGGTGCTCAATGGCCTGCTCAAGGCCGTGCTGGGGCGCAGCCGTTCGGTGCTCGGCCAATGGTTTCTCGCGGACTGCCGCCAGCAATTGCCGGCCTTGAGCCTGGCGCTGATGGCGCTGCTATTGGCCTTGGCCGCAAATATCGGCGCGGGCTCCATGACTTCCGGCTTTCGGCACACCTTCAATAACTGGCTGGAACAACGCCTCACGGCCGAGCTGTACCTCAACCCGCAAAACCCGGCCCAGGCGCAGCAACTCAGCACTTGGCTGGCCCGGCAACCGTTGGTGCAAACCGTGCTGCCCACCTGGCAGGTCGCCGTGCAATTGCAGGGCTGGCCGGCGGACCTGTTTGGCGTGATCGACGACCCGACCTATCGTCAGCACTGGCCGCTGCTGGACGCAGTGAGCGAACCGTGGGACCAGTTGCAGCAAGGCGACACCTTGATGCTCAGCGAGCAACTGGCGCGCCGGCTCGACGTGAGGCTGGGCGATAGCGTGAGCATTCCCACGCCACACGGTGCGTGGGCGCCGACAGTGGTCGGGATCTACGCCGACTACGGCAACCCCAAGGGCCATGTGCTGGTCAATGCCCAGCACCTGCTGGCCCACTGGCCGACGCTGTCACCGGCCCGTTTCAACCTGCGAGTAGCGCCGGCGGATGTGGCGCCGTTGGTGCGCGAGGTGCAACGCGCCTTTGCCCTGGAAGACAGCCGTATCGTCGATCAACAACAACTCAAGGGCTGGTCGAGCCAGGTGTTCGAACGCACCTTCGCCGCCACGGCCGCGCTGAATAGCCTGACGCTGGGCGTGGCCGGTGTCGCGCTGTTTATCAGCCTGTTGACCCAAAGCCAGAGCCGCCTTGGGCAACTCGCGCCGCTGTGGGCACTGGGCGTCACGCGTCGGCAATTGATGCTGCTCAACCTGGGCCAGACCTGGCTGCTGGCGGTGCTTACACTGGTGCTGGCGTTGCCGCTTGGGCTGCTGCTGGCCTGGTGCCTGGATGCGGTGATCCATGTGCAGGCGTTTGGTTGGCGCCTGCCGTTGCAGGTGTTCCCGTGGCAGCTCGCGCAATTGCTCGGGTTGGCGATGCTGGCGACCTTGCTGGCTTCGGCTTGGCCCCTGTGGCAGTTGTATCGCAGCCGTCCTGCGGACTTGTTGAGGACGTTTGCCCATGAAGATTAACGGCCTGCTGCTGTGTGTGTGCTTGTTACTCGCCGCTTGCGACAAAGTCCCCGCGCCGCAGGAGAGCTTCGCCGGTCTGGGCAGTGACGCGGCGGACTTTGCCCAAGTGCTGCCTGGCAAGGTGTTCAGTTTCCCTGAGGATCATGGACCCCATGAGGGTTTTCGTATCGAGTGGTGGTACGTCACCGCCAACCTCAAGGACGCGCAGGGCAATGTATTCGGCGTGCAATGGACGCTGTTCCGCAACGCCCTCAAGGCGGGGCCGACGCAAACGGGTTGGCACGACTCGACCCTTTGGCTTGGCCATGCGGCCGTCACTTCCGCCACCCACCACTACGCCGCCGAACGTTTCGCGCGCGGTGGCGTCGGCCAGGCCGGGGCCGAGGCGGTGCCGTTCAACGCCTGGATCGACGACTGGAATTTCGCCACCCGCGCCGGTGCCACCAGCCCCTTGGCGGACATGCAACTCAAGGCCAGCGGCGCGCAGTTCGCCTACGACTTGCACCTGACGTCCAGCCGCCCAGTGGTGCTGCAGGGCGACAACGGCTACAGCCGCAAATCCGACCAGGGCCAGGCGTCCTATTACTACAGCCAGCCCTTTTTCAACGCCAGCGGCAGCGTCAGCATCGACGGCAAGGTGTATCAAGTCACCGGCCCGGCCTGGCTCGACCGCGAGTGGAGCAGCCAACCCCTGACCGCCAGCCAGACCGGTTGGGACTGGTTCTCCCTGCACCTGGACCGTGGCGAGCAGTTGATGCTGTTCCGAGTGCGGCAAACCGACGGCGCGTCTTACCTGACCGGCACCTGGATTGATCGCGAGGGCCAGACACAAACGTTGCACAACGCGGATATCCAGCTGACACCCCTGGAAACCACCACCATTGACGGGCGCAAAATGCCTACACGCTGGTCGCTGAAAATTCCCAGCAAACAGCTGGACATCACCCCCCAGGCGGTCAACCCGAACGCCTGGATGAACCTGAGTATTCCGTACTGGGAAGGGCCGGTGCGGTTTGAGGCTGGGGTGGGTTACCTGGAAATGACCGGGTATTAGCGCGGTTTTTGTAGGCCCTATTTCTTCGCTGCGTAGGCAGCTTCCCAAATGTAAATCTGCCCCCCCTGGACGTGTGTCCGGGGCGTAGGTGCTTGCTTATATTTCGACGCCATCTTCATTGCATCCTGGATGTGAGGCATGGCGCAGAGCTTTATCAACGACCGCATGACGGACTACCAGAGCCTGAAATCCCGATTGATGGGCGGTGCCCTGAGTCGACCGCGCTCCGCTCATTTTGATGTGTTGAACCGGCACCTGCGGCCCGGCTTGGTGGCGCCGGGGCAACTGGTGATTATTCCCGACGGTCACAGCGTGAGTTGTTCGGTCGAGGAAGCGTGGTTGATGCGCCATGCCGAAGAAGTCCGTCGTCACCTGGAGATGAATGCAGCGGCTGGCACGGCGGTGATCGACAACTATGACTTGCTGCAGAGTTTCATGGCGAATGGCTCGATTGGCATCGGCAGTGCGACGTCGGCGTGGGCGCGGCATCTGGATGAAGTGGCGCAAACACTGGAGGACATCGAGCGGTTGCATCAGCGGTTGAAAGAAGGCGGTTTGGACCGGGCTGCGTTTGTCCAGCAGCGCCAGGCCTTGTTCCGGAATTTGGACGTGCAGCTGCAAGGCGCGGCACGGTTGGGTACGGGGTTGCAGGGTAATGAGTCGTTGAAAAAGGTGCTGGGGATATCGACCAAGAGCTATCTGCATAAAGGTGAGATCGCGGGGTATGCGAAGCGGATGCGGGAGATGGCGCAGATGTCGAAGTGGTTGGGTAAAGGGACGTATGTGGGGTTGGCGTTGGATGTGGGTGTGGCGGGGTTGGAGATCAAGAAGGCGTGTGTGGAGGGGAGGGAGGCGCAGTGTCGAAGGGCGAAGTATGTGGAGACGGGGAGGTTGGTTGGGTCGGTGTCGGGGGCTGCTGCTGTGGGAGCTTTGGGTGCAAAAGCCGCTGGTCAGGCCTGCAAAATTTTTTTAGGCGTTCGCCTGAAAGGGAACGGTGCACTCGCTTGTGAAGTTATTGGAGGTGTAGTGGGAGGAACTACGGGAGGCGATGTCGCTGGCGAGCGCGGTGCGTTTCTAGGGGGAATGATCCTAGAAATGAATGGTGATTTGATATTCCAGCCAGATGGAGCTTGATTGTGGATTTTTTCCTTGTTTACACCATTGTGTGGTTTGTTGGGATGTTCGTTTTCTTGGGGCTGCTGATCATTGCCAAATATACAAAACTTGACGAGGTGGAACGCTACTTCAGTCAAAACGAAAGGGTCCAAGACAATAAGCGATTTTGGAAACGAAACCAGTGGATCGACAGGCAATATCGCATGATGCTGATTTCTGATTTTTTTTCAGACTCAAAGCGCTATCTGGAAGCCGGTATTGTAACGGAGGCCGAACTGGCGTCTGTTCCTTTAGCACTCAAGCGTTGGATGGTGTGGCCTTATTACGTTGGGTACATCTGGGCCTTCGGGACGGCTGTCTGGACCTTTTGGCGCTGGTGGTGCGACATCCCCATTCCATAGGGATTGATCTTTTATTAAGTATTACTGTGCATAAATACAGTTTTGTCCTGGATTCCATCCCTGGTGATCAGACGTCACCTAGGCTTCACTTTTTAACTATGGATGGATAAAAAATGAAATCGAAAAAAGCCTTTGTGCTGAGCGCGGCCATGGCCGTTTCTTGCTTCGTTTCGGGCTTTGCCCTGGCCGAGTAATCCCGAACGCCTGGATGAACCTGAGTATTTCGTACTGGGAAGGGCCGGTGAGTTCGAAGGTGGGGTGGGCTACCTGGAAATTGCTGGGTATTAGCGCGGTTTCCGTAGGCCCTATTTCTTCGCTGCGTAGGCAGCTTCCCAAACGTAAATCAGCCCCCTGGGCTTGTGTCTGGGGCGTAGGCACTTGCTTATATTTCGATGCCATCTTCATCAGCGGTTGAAAGACGGTGCTCTGGACCGGGCGGCGTTTGTCCAGCAGCGCCAGGCCTTGTTCCGGAATTTGGACGTGCAGCCGCAAGGCGCGGCACGGTTGGGTAAGGGGTTGCAGGGTAATGAGTCGTTGAAGAAGGTGCTGGGGATATCGACCAAGAGCTATCTGCATAACGGTGAGATCGCGGGGTATGCGAAGCGGATGCGGGAGAGGGCGCAGATGTCGAAGTGGTTGACTTGATCTTTCAACCAGAGGGGGCTTAACGATGTCGTGGTTTTTTGCCTACACCATCGTGATGGTGATTGGGACGTTCTTTTTCGTGGGACTGATGCGTTATGCCACACGCACAAAACTCGAAGAGCTGGAAGGTTACTTTGGTGGAAATGCAGAGGTACACAAACTTCAGCAACGCTGGGAAAACCATCGGTTCGCTAGATTTAATCGCCTGTGTCTCATGATCAGTATCCTCACAACGCCAAAACGCCATGTGAAAGACAGGTTCGTGACTGAGGCAGAGTTGGCCTCCATACCATTAGCACTCAAACGTTGGGCTGTATGGCTGTATCGTCTTGCAATATTTTTGGCTGCCTATTGGGGGCTTTGGTTGACTTGGCTGTAGTGTGATTTCGGCTACACATTCATTTGAAAAAATACTGGACATACATACAGTGATTGGCTAGATTCCATCCCAGGTGACCGGATGTCACCTGAGCTTCACTTTTTAACTATGGATGGATAAAAAATGAAATCGAAAAAAGCCTTTATGCTGGGCGCGGCCATGGCGGCCTCCTGCTTCGTTTCGGCCTTTGCCCTGGCCGAGCAATACCCTCACCTGGCTGCGCAAGCCGTTAAACCTGACATCAAGCAAAGCCTGAAAGCTGCGGGTAAAGTCCCGGCCACCAAGGTGTCGGCGGCGCTGAAAAAGCAACTGAGCGCAGGCGCCCAACTGAAAAAGCCAGTGTTCGCCGCGAAGGCCAAGGCCGACTCGGTGGTGGAAGACCACAACGCACCTGCGCCGGTCACCCAGGTCAAGAAAGCTGGCGCTCAGCCAGCCACCGCCGTGCAAGCGGCGCTGGTCCAAGGCTGTGAAACCACGCTGGACGTGAATGAGCTGTACACGGTCAATGGTGTGCAAACCGGTGACCTGCTGTGCTACCACTTCAACCTGCCGCAGACGGCCCGTATCAATGCGCTGCTGGTCGGCCAGACGGCCGGTACCGACATGTCCTTGACCCTGTTCCAGGACGATGGCCAAGGCAATCCGATTCCGCTGGGCACTTCCAATAACCCCAGTACCGGTGACGAAAGCCTCAGCGGCGTATTGCCGGCGGGTGACTACTACTGGTTCATGGAAGCCAATGCGGCGGTCTCGGGTTCGAGCTTCCAGTTCGGTGTGGCGGTCAATGCCAATATCGATGCCTTCGAACCGAATGACACGCCGGACACGGCCTTCCAACTACCGGACACCCTGAACTACATCAGCGGCAACGCCGACAGCCTCGATGATGTCGATTACTTCGACTTCACCGCCGTGCGTGGCCAGAGCGTGGGCATTGCTCTGTCGGCCGATGCCGCCAGCGGCAGCACCCGTGGCAAATGGATCCTTGAGCGCTTCGATGGCAGCCAGTGGGTCACCGTAGGTGCCAATATCGTCTCGACGTCGATCCCGAGTCCGGGTGTGGGCGGTGTGGTCAAGGTGCGGGTGCGTCCGAACCAGCACCCGAACGAGCCGTGGAGCGCGACGGGTAAATACACCCTGTCCTTTGGTTCCAACCCACGTGTCGACAACCCGGATATGAAAGGCGAGGCCAACGTGTTGCGCATCCCGTATTCCGCGTCTGATGTGGGCTACGGCTACATGACCACCCAGGCTTATCGAAACCTGACCTGGAAAATGAACCTGTCCGACAGCACCGGCGCGCCACTGGTGGGGCTGCACCCGATTGTTTATTTCGACCAGCACATCAACCCGGACACCGGCAATATCGTCTACAAGGCGTATTCGGCGGCGACCGACAGCTCTGGCCAAGCCGGTGGCACGATCAACGTGGGCACGTGCTCCGGTGACTTCCAGACCACCTTTGTCGATTACTCCCAGGGCTACAACAACACCTGGCGTACCGACTTCAACTACGGCGTGTGGCGCATGGAGGTGCTGGAATACCCAGGCATTGGCGTCGGCGGTGAAAACACCGAGTTCGTCAGCTTTGGTCACCTGTGCAACCAAACCCTGCTCAGCAGCACCAAGAGCTAAACGGGTGTAACCGCAAGCAATGAGGGCATACAGGCCGAGCGCCTGTGTGCCCTTTTTGCGTCAGGGCGCCAACGCCAGCGCCAACGGCACGCGCGCCATGCTCGTGCTTTTCAACGAACCCAGGTACAACCAGTTGCCATACTCCCGGGCCGTGGTGATGGGCGAGTAATTCCCCGCGCTGCCGTCCTGCAAATTGGCGATGACCTTGCCCTCGGTATCCAGCCCGAGCACAAAGGCTTTGCGCTCGATCGGCTTGGGCACCACCATCAGCGCGCGCACCATCACCTTGCGCAGCAGCGGGTAGCCGGCAAAGCTGTCCAGCAGTGGATTGCGCGGTGAGTAAAGCGCCACCCAGAAGCGGTCCTGGCCGTTGAAGCTGAGGTTGTCCGGCAGGCCGGGCAGGTTGTCGATGAACAAGTCATGAGTGCCCGCGCGCTCACCTTTGAGCCAATAACGGCTGATGCGATAGGCGCCGGTTTCATTCACCAGCACGTAGTTTTCATCCGGGCCCAGGGCTACGCCGTTGGCGAATTGCAGCTGGTCCAGCAGTACCTCGGTGGTGCCGTTGCTGAAGTCATAGCGCAGCAGCCGACCATCACCGCCATGCTCGATCACCGCTTCACCGTCTTGCCCATAACCCCAGCGGCTCGACGCATCGCTGAAGTAGGCATAACGCCCGCTGGCGTCCACGGTAACGTCATTGGCGAACCCCAAGGGGAGGCCATGGGCGCCGGTGCTCAGGGTGGTCAGTTGGCGATTCGTAGCCAGTGCGAGCAGGCCCTTGATCCCATCGGCAATGATCAAGCGCCCGTCCGGGTGCAGCGCCATGCCCAGGGGGCGTCCGCCGGTGTTGGCCAGCACTTCCAGGCTACGGCTGTCGGGCGAGGTGCGGATGATGCGACCGTCATGCAAGCCGCTGATCAGATAGCCCTGGGCGTCCAACAGCAAGGCCTCTGGCCCGGCGATGTCTTGGGCGCCGATTTTCTGCACGCCCTTGAGGCGCTGGTTTTCGGCGTAAGGGCCGTCTTTCATCGACGGCGCTTTTGGCGGTACCCAATTCACCGGTTGTACTTTGGTCGGCATCAGCAGCAAAAAGGCGATCACCACCAGAAACAACACAAACAGCCAATGACGCAGTTTTTTTGCACGGGTACTCATGACGGTTCCTGCTTGTCGTGGGCGCTCGGCTCCCAGTGCAGGGTGCCGAACAGGTAATCCATCAGGGGGAGGACGATATTGAAGTTACGCCCCTGCATCAGCTCACGACGGTGATGCAGGGCGTGCAAGCGGTGCATCTGGCGCAGCCACGGCAGGCGCGCCACCGGGTGGCCGACAGGCAGGTGCTCGCAGGCGTGAAACACTTCGTAAAGCAAATACCCGAGGATCATGCACCCGGCGAACAGCCCGGCGACGTTGGGGTTCCATTGCTTGAGCAACCACCAGGCGGGCAGGGTGATAGCCAGGCTGTGCAGCACGATCAGCCAGGCTGGAAACAGGATCACCCGCCAATCCCGAGGGCTGTCATAGGTCATATGGCCGGGGGTGAAGAAGCTGTGATGGTCGCCGGTGTGGCGCGCATAAAACAGCCGGGCCAACCCATGTTTATGGTGGCCGAGGTGGCGGTGGACGAGGTAGATGCAGAGGTTGAAGAACACCAGGGTCGCGGGCACGCTCAGCCATTGCAGTGCGGTGATTTGATGCGTCGATGACCAGGCCAGAGTGATGCAGACGATGCCGTAGCCGAACACAAAACTGGCGTGAAGCCAGGGGTTGTAGTGTGGCGCGACGGCGGCGCGGTAGCGGGCGCGAAAGGTCTCGGTGGGGTGGGACATGGCGGGCAGCTCGGATTTTTTTGTTGGAGGCTGAGCTTAGTTGGTGGTGGGGAATGTGCGAGTTTTAACGCGCCACAGCAAGCCCCCTCCCACATTTCGACCGCAGTCGACCAGCGGCCCCTTGCGCCTGCCGAATTTCCTTGCTAGCTTCTCGCAAAATGTTAACGATAACATTTGCTCTAAAAATAAAAACAAAACAGAGAACCACGCCATGAAAATGCTCCCGAAAACCCTGTGTTTATTGGCTGTAAGCATCACCCTCGGCACCGCTGCCCCTGTTTTTGCCGACGCGGCAAAACCCATCCGCATCGGCGCGTCCTTCCAGGAAATCAACAACCCTTATTTCGTCACCATGAAAAACGCCCTGGAGGAAGCCGGGGCGACCATCGGCGCGAAATTGATCATCACCGACGCCCGTCACGACGTGTCCAAGCAGGTCAGTGACGTCGAAGACATGCTGCAAAAGGGAATCGACATCCTGCTGATCAACCCCACCGACTCGGTGGGCGTGCAATCGGCGGTCAAATCCGCCCACGCCGCCGGTGTCGTGGTCGTCGCGGTGGACGCCCAGGCGGACGGCCCGCTGGATTCCTTCGTCGGCTCGAAGAACTTCGACGCCGGTTTCCAGGCCTGCGAGTACCTGGCCAAGCACATCGGCGACAAAGGCAATATCGCCATCCTCGACGGCATTGCGGTGGTGCCGATCCTGGAACGCGTACGCGGTTGCAAAGAGGCCGTGGCGAAGCACCCGGACATCAAGATTGTCAGCATCCAGAATGGCAAGCAGGAACGTGACCAGGCGCTGACCGTCACCGAGAACATGTTGCAGGCCCAGCCCACCCTCAAGGGCATTTTCAGCGTGAATGACAACGGCTCGCTCGGTGCGCTCTCGGCCATCGAAGCCAGCGGCCTGGACGTGAAGCTGGTCAGCGTCGATGGCGCGCCGGAAGCGATCAAGGCGATCCAGAAGCCCGGCAGCAAATTCATCGCCACCTCGGCCCAATACCCACGTGACCAGATCCGCCTTGCGCTGGGTATCGCCCTGGCCAAGAAGTGGGGCTCGCAAGTGCCCGCCACGATCCCGGTGGACATCACCCTCATCGACCAGGCCAAGGCCAAGGATTTCAGCTGGTAAATCACCCAGGCCCCACGTAACCCGTGGGGCTTGAGGTCTCCTTCTGAATACGAGGTCGGCGGTATGAGCAGTCTTCTGAAGCTGGAAAACATCTGTAAGCGTTACCCGGGCGTACAGGCCCTCAAGTCCATCAACCTGCAGGTCGAGCGCGGCGAGATCCATGCCTTGCTCGGGGAGAATGGCGCGGGCAAATCGACGCTGATGAAGATCCTCGGCGGCGTCGAGCATCAAGACGAAGGCCAGATCCTGATCGATGGCCAGGCGCAGCATTTCGCGACCTACCGTGATGCGATTGCTGCCGGTATAGGCATCGTGTTCCAGGAATTCAGCCTGATTCCCTACCTCACGGCGGTGGAAAACATCTTCCTCGGCCACGAGCTGAGCAACCGCTTCGGCCTGCTGCGCAAGCGCGACATGGTCGAGGCCAGCGAGGCGTTGTTCAAGCGCCTGGGCGTGACCCTCGACCTGCAATGCGCGGTCAAGCACCTGAGCGTGGCCGAGCAGCAGTTCGTCGAAATCGCCAAGGCGCTGGCCCTGGATGCGCGTCTGCTGGTGCTGGATGAACCCACCGCCACCCTCACGCCCAGCGAGGCCGAGCTGCTGTTCGAGATCATGCGCGAACTCAAGCGCCAGGGCGTCGCGGTGATTTTCATCTCTCATCACCTGGAGGAGATTTTCCAGGTGTGTGACCGCATCAGCGTGCTGCGCGACGGCGGCAATGTGGGCGTCACCGATGTGGCTGACAGCGACATCGACCGGCTGGTCGAGATGATGGTCGGGCGCCGCCTGGAATGCAGTTTTCCGCCCAAGCCGAGCAGCGCACGCGGCCCGCTGTTGTTGGAGGTCAAGGACATCCAATTGGTGCGCAACGGCCCCCACAACAGCTTCCAGCTGTACAAGGGCGAGATCCTCGGCTTTGCCGGCTTGGTCGGGTCCGGTCGCACCGAACTGGCGTTGGGCATGATGGGCGCGCTGCCGTCGGTGAGCAAAGACGTGTGGCTGCGCGGTGAAAAAATCACCCTCGACGACCCGGCCCAGGCGCTGGCACACGGCATCGGCCTACTGCCGGAAAGCCGCAAGAGCGAAGGGCTGATCACCGATTTCAGCATCCGCGAAAACATCTCCCTGAATAACCTGCCCAAGTACCAGAACGCCTCGGGCCTGATCGACAAAAGTCGTGAATGCGCCAGCGTCGAAAGCCTGATGAAGCAACTGTCGATCAAAGCCCCGAGCAGCGAAAGCCGGGTGTTCAACCTCAGCGGCGGCAACCAGCAAAAGGTCGTGATCGCCCGCTGGATCAACCACCACTGCGACGTGCTGGTGTTCGACGAACCCACCCGTGGCATCGACGTGGGCGCCAAGGCGCAGATCTACGCGCTGATGCGCAGCCTCACCGAACAGGGCTACGCAATCATCATGATTTCCTCCGAACTGCCCGAAGTCATCGGCATGTGCGACCGGGTCGCCGTGTTCCACAAGGGCGCCATCGTCAAGCTGCTGGAAGCGTCCGCCGTCAATCCTCAAGAGGTCATGCGCCATGCAACAGGGGGCTCAAGTGAATACGTCCATTAATACCGTCGACAGCAGCCGGCTGCGCCTCAACCTGGCGCGGTTGGTGCGCTCGCCGGCGTTTTACCCCTTTGTCGGGTTGGTGGTGGTCACCGTGGTGATGATCCTCGCCAGCGACACCTTCCTCACCGCCAGCAACCTGTCGAACATCGCCCGCCAAGTGTCGATCAACGCGATTATCGCGGTGGGCATGACCTGCGTGATCCTCACGGGCGGCATCGACTTGTCGGTGGGGCCGGTGATGGCGTTGTCCGGCACGCTCACGGCCGGCTTGATGGTCGCGGGCCTGCCGCCCGGCCTGGCGATTGGCGCCGGGATGCTGATCGGCGTGGCCTTCGGCATCGGCAATGGCCTCTTCGTCGCTTACCTGCACATGCCGCCGATCATCGTCACCCTGGCGACCATGGGCATCGCCCGTGGCCTGGGCCTGATGTACACCGACGGCTACCCGATTTCCGGGTTACCGGACTGGTTTGCGTTTTTCGGCCGCGAAAGCCTGTTCGGCATTCAGGTGCCGATCCTGATCATGCTGCTCACCTACCTGGCCGCCTATGTGCTGCTGCAACACACGCGCATCGGCCGCTACATCTACGCCATCGGCGGCAATGAAGAAGCGGTGCGCTTGTCCGGCGTGCGCGCCGCGCGCTTCAAGCTGCTGGTGTACGGCATCAGTGGCCTGACGGCAGCGATTGCCGGGCTGGTACTGACCTCACGCCTGATGAGCGGCCAGCCGAATGCCGGCGTGTCGTTCGAGCTGGATGCGATTGCCGCCGTGGTACTCGGCGGCGCGTCGATTGCCGGCGGGCGCGGCGTGATCGTCGGCACCTTGCTCGGCGCCATGCTGCTCGGCGTATTGAACAACGGACTGAACATGCTCGGCGTTTCGCCCTACGTCCAGAGCGTGATCAAGGGCGGGATCATTTTGCTGGCGATTTTCATCAGCCGTCAGCGCCATAAATAAACTCAAGACAGGACCGAACACCATGGACAAGCACACCGAAATGCAAGCCGTCGTCTGCCACGGCCCTAAAGACTACCGCCTGGAACGCATCGGCAAACCCCAGGCGCGCGCCAATGAGCTGGTGATCCGCATCGCCGCCTGCGGCATCTGCGCCAGTGACTGCAAGTGCCACTCCGGCGCGGCGATGTTCTGGGGCGGCGACAACCCGTGGGTCAAGGCGCCGGTGGTGCCGGGGCATGAGTTTTTCGGCTATGTGGTGGAAGCGGGCGAGGGCGCCGAAGAGCACTTTGAAGTCGCGGTGGGCGACAAGGTGATCGCCGAGCAGATCGTGCCCTGCGGCAAGTGCCGCTTCTGCAAATCCGGCAAGTACTGGATGTGCGAGGTGCACAACATTTTCGGCTTCCAGCGTGAAGTGGCCGAAGGTGGCATGGCCCAGTACATGCGCATCCCCAAGACCGCCATCGTGCACAAGATTCCCGAGTCGGTGTCGCTGGAAGACTCGGCGCTGGTGGAGCCGATGGCGTGTTCGATCCACACCGTCAACCGTGGCGATGTCCAGCTCGACGACGTGGTGGTGATTGCCGGTGCCGGGACCCTCGGCCTGTGCATGGTCCAGGTCGCCGCGTTGAAGACCCCGAAGAAACTGGTGGTGATCGACATGGTCGACGAGCGCCTGGAACTGGCGAAGCACTTCGGCGCCGACGTGGTGATCAACCCGTCACGCGACAACGCCCGCGAGATCATCAACGGCCTCACCGATAACTATGGCTGCGACGTCTACATCGAAACCACCGGCGTACCGGCCGGCGTGACCCAAGGCCTGGATCTGATCCGCAAGCTCGGGCGTTTTGTCGAGTTCAGCGTGTTCGGTGCCGAGACCAGCGTCGACTGGTCGATCATCGGCGACCGCAAGGAGTTGGACGTGCGCGGCGCCCACCTCGGCCCGTATTGCTACCCGATCGCCATCGACCTGTTCGAACGCGGCCTGGTCACCTCCAAGGGCATCGTCACCCACGATTTCCCGCTGGATGACTACGCCGAAGCGTTGGAGCTGGCCAACTCGACCAAGTCAATCAAGGTGCTGTTGAAGCCGGTGGTCTGAAGATGAACTACGTGATGGGTGTCGACATAGGGACCCAGAGCACCAAGGCGCTGCTGGTGGATGCTCAAGGTACGATTATCGCGCAGCACAGCCAGGGGTATCGCGTGGATACCCCGAAAGTGCGCTGGGCCGAACAATGGCCGCAGGTCTGGCTCGATGCGGTGGAGACGTGCGTGGCGCAGTGCATGGCCAAGGCCGGCGTGGCCAAGGAACACGTGAAAGCCCTGTGCATCAGCAGCCTGTACGGCGGCTCGGGGATTGCGGTGGATGCAGCGCTCACACCGCTGCACCCGTGCCTGATCTGGATGGACCGCCGCGCCGGTGAGCAGGTCGCCTGGGTGCGTGAGCACGTGGACCTGGAGCGTCTGTTCGCGGTGACCGGTAACTCGGTGGACAGCTACTACGGCTTCACCAAGATGCTCTGGCTCAAGCAGCACCAGCCGCAAGTGTGGGCCAAGACCCGTTACCTGCTGCCGCCTAACAGCTATATCAACGCGTGCCTCACCGGTGAGCTGGCGGTGGACCATAGCAGCGCCGGCAATATCGGCGGGGTGTATGACGTGGCGGCGCGCGGCTGGTCGGGCGAGATGCTCGACGCGCTGGGTATACCGCAAGCGATGATGCCGGAGCGCCTGGTGTATTCCGATGAGGTGGTGGGCGGCCTGCTGGAGGGGTGGGCGGCGCGCCTGGGCCTGCAGACCGGCACGCCGATCCTGGCCGGGGGTGTCGACGCGGCCATGGCCACGTTGGCCGCAGGCGTTACGCAACCGGGCAACCATGTGGCGATGATCGGCACCAGCATGTGCTGGGGTTACCTGAACCAGCAGGTGGACGCGCACCATGGGTTGGTGAGCATGCCCCACGTCTACAACGGCCACCGCGACCTGTACATCTTCGGCGGTGCGATCACGGCGGGTGCGTCGGTGAGCTGGTTTCGCGAGCAGTTCTGCCAGGCCGAGGAACAGCAAGCCAAGGCCACCGGCCAGGACAGCCTGGTGCTGCTGGAACAGCGTGCGATGAACATCCCGGCGGGCAGCGAAGGCCTGTTGTTCCAGCCGTACCTGATGGGCGAACGCAGCCCGGTGTGGGATGACCGTGCCAGTGGCAGCTTTGTCGGCTTGAACCTCTACCACAGCCGCATTCACCTGTACCGCGCGGTGCTGGAGGGGGTGAGTTTCGCCCTGCGTCACAACATCGAAGCGGGCACGCGCGGCGCGCATTCGCTGGATTCACACTTGATTGTGGTGGGCGGGGCGAGCCATTCGGACCTGTGGATGCAGATCATCGCGGACGTTACGCGCTACCCGGTCTACACCATCGTGCAAGAGGTGGAAGCGGCATTGGGCGCGGCGTTGCTGGCGGCGCATACGGTAGGGTTGGTGAGTGATGGGGAGATGGAGAGGGGGTGGGTGCAGCTGGCGCTGCGGGCGGAGCCAAAGGTTGAAAACGTCGGGGTTTATGACCGGGCGTTTGCCGAGTATTTGAAACTGTACCCCGCTTTGAAACCGATCATGCACAGCCTACAAACCAACTGATTCAACGCAGGCCAAATGTGGGAGCAGGCAAGCCAGCTCCCACATTGGATCTTCATTGTTTTTGAGATCTCTATTCATGAACGCAGCCTTCAACTTCACCCACCACCGTATCCTCGTCACCGGCGCCAGCAGCGGCATCGGCCGGGAAATCGCCCTGCAACTGATCGCCAGCGGCGCTGAAGTCTACGCCCTCGGTCGGGACGCGCAGGCCCTGGCTCAACTCGGCTGCCACGCCTTGTGCCTGGATATCGCCGACAGCACCGCCCTCGACAATGCGCTGCAAGCCCTTCCGCCGCTGCACGGCCTGGTCAACTGCGCCGGTATCTCGCGCCTGGAGCCTGCCGCCGCGATCAGCGCCGAGGCCTTCGACCAGGTGATGCAGGTCAACGCCCGCGCCGCCGCCCAGGTCGGCAGCCGTGTGGCGGCGAAAATGATCGAGGCGAACATTGCCGGCAGCATCGTCAATGTCTCCAGCCAGGCCGCACTGGTAGCCCTGGACGATCACCTCGGCTACTGCGCTTCCAAGGCGGCGCTGGATGCGATCACCCGCGTGCAATGTGCCGAGTGGGGCCGCTTCGGCATTCGCGTTAATAGCGTCAACCCCACCGTCACACTCACGCCGATGGCGGCCATGGCGTGGTCCGACCCGTCCAAGCGCGACCCGGCGCTGGCGGCCATTCCCCTTGGGCGTTTTGCTGAAACCGTAGAAGTGGCCTTGCCGGTGCTGTTCCTGCTGAGCAGCGCCGCAAGCATGATCAGCGGCGTCAGCCTGCCCATCGACGGCGGCTACACCAGCCGCTAGCCGTTTTCCAACTGGCCGGCGATCACCACCTTGTCCCGTGGTTTGTACGGGTCCTCAAGGCGGTCGAGCAGCAGGCGGACCGCGCTGCTGCCGGCCAGGGACGCATCGTGGGCTACACACGCGATGGGCACGCCGAAGATATCGGCGAAAGGCAGGCGGTCGATGCCGCAGATGGTCAGGCTGTCGTGGGGAATGTTGTGCATGCGCAGCGCGCGCAGGGCGCCGAGGGTGATCAACTGGTTGAAGCCCATGATCGCGTCCGGCGCCGAGTGTTCGGCCAGGTAGTCGAGGGTGTGCAGGTAGGAGGGCATCAGCGTGTAGTCGCCGGCCTGGACTTCGACGTGCACCTGCGGGTGTTCGGCCAGCACTTCGCGCAGGCCCTTGAGGCGCTCAACGGTGATGCGTGAATGCTCGGGGCCGGTCAGCACCAGCAGGCGCTTGAGGTCGGGCGTCTGGCGCAGCAGATAATGCGCGGCCTGGATGCCGCTGTGGTAGTTGTCGAGCACCACGCGGCTGAACGGGCTGTCATGGATCGTGCGGTCGAGCAGCACCACCGGCGTCTTGCCGTTGCCCAGGCGCTCGAGGTAGTCGGGCTGGTAGCTCGGCTCATCCGAGACCGGCGACAGGATGATCCCGGCCACGCGGTAGCCCAGCAGCGTATCCACGGCTTTGCTTTCCAGCTCTTCCAGCTCATCGGTGTCCACCAGCATGATGGTGTAGCCGTGCTGTTTGGCCTCGCGGGAAATCGCCTTGATCATTTCGCTGTAGAACGGGTTGTCCACCGAGGCGGTGATCACGCCGATGATCAGGCTTTCACTGCGCTTGAGGCCACGGGCGAAGGCGTTGGGCACGTAGTCCAGCTCCCGCGCCACTTCGAGGATGCGCGCCAGGGTGGCCGGCTTGACCAGGTCGGGTTTGCTCAGCGCGCGGGACACCGTGATGGTGGTCATGCCGACTTGTTTGGCGATGTCGCTGATGGTGACGGACTTTTTCTTGTTCATCGGTAAGGCTGCGAAAGGAAACACCCGCAGGCTAGCATGCGCGCAGGCGTAGGGTGATTCAAATCAGCGGGTCCCAGCGCTGCGACCAGTCACTTTCAGCCTTGACCACTTCGCGCAGCAACCCCAGTGCCTGTTGCAACACCGCCGAATCCCGCGCCCGTGAATACACCAGGAACGTAGGGAAGCTGAACTCCGGCGCCTTGGGCACACGTTGCATCACGCCGCTGTCCAGGTAGCTTTGCACCACGCGCGTGCGGAAATACCCGGCGCCGCCGTTTTCGAGGATGTACTGCAACGCCAGCGGGCCGAGGTTGAAACTCAGCGCGGCACGCGCCTTGTCGGGCAGGGCGGCGTCATGCTGCTGGCGAAAGCCTGGGCCCCAGTCGATATACACGTAGGGGGCCGGGTTGCTCACCAGTTGCACCAGGATCAGTTTTTCTTCCAGCACTTGTTCCACCTGCAAGCCCGGCCAGTATTGCGGCTGGAACACCAGCGCGGCGTCGAGTACGCCGAGTTCCAGTTGGCGCAGCAGGTATTCGCCTTCGCGGATTTCGGTGCGCAGGGCGTGGCCGGGGATGTGCTGGCGCAGGGCCTGGGCCCAGCCGAGCATCAATGGGTTGCACAGGCTGACCTCACCGCCGATGTGCAGCACATTGCGATAGCCATCCGGCAGCGGCAGGTCGCGGCGCGCAGCTTCCCAGGTTTGCAGCAACTGGTTGGCGTATACCACGAAGGCTTCGCCATCGGCGGTCAGGCGTGCGCCGGCGCGGTTGCGGATGAACAGCGTGCTGCCGAGCTGGCTTTCCAGGTTTTTCACCCGCGCGGTGATGGCGGTCTGGGTAACGTGCAGTTTCTCGGCTGCGGCGGCCAGGCTGCCGCAGCGGGAGATTTCGAGGAAGGTGCGTGCCAGTTCGA
Source organism: Pseudomonas petroselini (assembly GCF_045037875.1). Lineage (NCBI taxonomy): Bacteria > Pseudomonadati > Pseudomonadota > Gammaproteobacteria > Pseudomonadales > Pseudomonadaceae > Pseudomonas > Pseudomonas petroselini. Next base: position 5,308,238 of record NZ_CP173614.1, on the reverse strand, counting down.
TGTCCATGAAGCCCCCGGGGATGAATGGGGGACAGTGTAATGGAATGCGGTTGAAACTGTGGGAGGGGGCTAGTCCTTCGGCTGGCGGCCTGACAGACGACTGCGATCCAAATGTGGGAGGGGGCTTGCTCCCGATGGCGGTCTGGCAGACGACCAGGATGTGGGATCAGACTGGGTACATATCCGTTATTTGGCTAACGGCTGGTATGGGGTCCGCCCTTACGGCGGGTCACTTTGGAAAAGAGCCCCAAAGTAACCAAAAGGCTCTTGCCCCAACACTCGGCACCTCGCCTAGGCTCGGTGTGCCCTCACTCCGGCTTGAATCCGTGGGCCGCCGTCATGGGCCATCCTTGGCCCAGGACGGCTAACCCGGCGTCCTGCCGGGTTACCCACGGTTTCAAGCCTGCGTTCGGCCAGCGTGTTTGACGGGGCGCCTAAGATCAAGATCAAAAGCCAGAGCACAGCGGCCTGACAGCCGGCTTGAGTGGTGTAGAGCAAAGGCAAACGCGGCGGCCTTAAAGCCGACCGGAGTTGCGTCTGTCGATCGCGGTCCAAATGTGGGAGGGGGCTTGCTCCCGATGGCGGTGGCTCAGTTACAGATGTTTTAACTGACACACTGCTATCGGGAGCCCCCTCCCACATTGGGTTCTACCGTGTTCTGGTGATTGGGGCTTGCAAGTGCTCGGTGGGGAACGCTTTTGCATACACCTGGCACACCCTCAGTACCTGTTCATCGGCAAACCGCGCGCCCACTACATGCAGGCCCACCGGCAAGCCATTCGCCGCCAATCCACACGGCACCGATGCCGCGGGCTGTTGGGTCAGGTTGAAGGGGTAGGTGAACGGCGTCCACTGTGTCCATTCCTGCAAGCCGGAACCCGGTGGCACGTCATGCCCGGCCTCAAACGCAGTGATCGGCATCATCGGTGACACCAGTACATCGTAGTGCTCATGGAACGCGGCCATGCGTGCCACCAGTGCGGCGCGGGCTTCGAGGGCTGAGTTGAAGTCATTCAGGCTCAGCCGCTCGCCGCGCTGGGCGATGCGCAGCAGGCCAGGGTCCAGCAGTTGTTTTTGCGCTTCGCTCATGGGCCCGGTCAGGCGGGCCGCGCCGGCTGCCCATAAGGTGCTGAACACCTCCAGGGGGTCGCTGAAGCCCGGGTCGATTTGCTCGACATGCGCGCCCAGTTGCTCCAGGCCTCGAACCGCTTGGGCGACCACCTTGGCCACCTGCGGGTCGACATCCACGTAACCGAAGTTGGGACTGTAGGCCACGCGCAACCCTTTCAAATCCGCTGCGCCCGACAACCACGGTGTGGTCCGTGGCGCACCGATCAAGCCATCTCGCGTGTCCGGCTGGGCGATGGTTTGCAGCATCAACACGCTGTCTTCCACCGTGCGGGTCATCGGCCCCAGGTGCGAGAGGAGGGTCATGGCGCTGGCCGGCCATTGGGGCACATAACCGAAGGTCGGCTTGATCCCGAAGGTGCCGGTAAACGCACAGGGAATCCGGATCGAACCGCCCGCATCGCTGCCCTGGTGCAACACGCCGAGGTTCAATGCGGCCGCTGCCCCTGCGCCGCCGGAGGATCCGCCAGCCGTGGTGCGTGTGTCCCAGGGGTTGCGGGTGATGCCGTACAGCGGGTTGTCGGTGACGCCTTTCCAGCCGAATTCCGGTGTGGTGGTCTTGCCCAGCAGCACCGCGCCGGCCTTGCGCATAAAGGCGGTGAAGGGCGCGTCGATGTCCCATGGGCCCTCGGCGGATGTGCTGCGCGAGCCCTTGCGGGTGGGCATGCCGACGGTCAGCGTCAGGTCTTTGATCGACGCTGGCACACCGTCCAGCGCGCCGCAGGGTTGGCCGTTGAGCCAGCGTTGCTCCGAGGCGCGCGCGGCCTTCAGCGCGCCTTCCGGGTCCACGTGGCAGTAGGCGTTCACCACCGGGTTATAGCGTTCGATACGCAGCAAGGCGTCTTCGGTGACGTCCACCGGCGACAAGGTCTTGTTGCGAAAATGCTGCAGCAGTTGCACTGCCGTCAGTTGGCCGATCTCGCTCATGCGATTTCCCCCTGGGCGGCATTGACCATGGCCCGCAGCAATACCGCGCAGCCCGCCGCCAGGTCGTCCGGCGCGGCGTTTTCGATTTCGTTATGGCTGATGCCGCCTTCGCACGGCACGAAGATCATCCCGGCGGGGCCCAGTTCGGCGACGAAAATCGCGTCGTGCCCGGCACCGCTGACGATGTCCATATGGCTCAAGCCCAAGGCCTCGGCGCCTTCACGCACGGCGTTGACGCAGGACGGGGCGAAGTCCAGGGGTGGGAAGTCGGCGGTGGGGGTCAATTCAAACGTCAACCCGTGCCGGGTGGCAGTGGCTTCGATCACGCCGCGCACTTCATCGACCATGGCTTGCAGCGTGTCCGCATGCAGGTGACGCAGGTCGAGGGTCATGTGCACCTGACCGGGAATCACGTTGCGTGAGCCGGGGTGCAGGCTCAGGCAACCGACCGTGCCACACGCGTGGGGTTGGTGTTGATGGGCGATGCGGTTGACCGCGCTGACCACTTCGGCGGCGCCGACCAGGGCGTCCTTGCGCAGGTGCATCGGCGTCGGGCCGGCGTGGGCCTCGACGCCGGTGAAGGTCAGGTCGAACCACTTCTGGCCCAGGCAACCCATCACCACGCCAATCGTCGTGGCCTGGTCTTCCAGAACGGGGCCTTGTTCGATATGCGCTTCGAAATACGCACCCACCGGGTGGCCGAGCACCGCGCGGGAGCCGGCATACCCGATGCGTTGCAGTTCGGCGCCCACCGACAGGTCCTGGTCATCGACTTTGTCGAGGGTGTCCTGCAAGTCGAACTTACCGGCAAACACCCCGGAGCCCATCATGCAGGGCGGAAAACGCGAGCCCTCTTCGTTGGTCCACACCACCACTTCAATCGGCGCTTCGGTCTCGATGTTCAGGTCATTCAGGGTGCGGATCACTTCCAGACCGGCCATCACTCCGTAGCAACCGTCGAACTTACCGCCGGTGGGCTGGGTGTCGATATGGCTGCCGGTCATCACCGGGGGCAGGGCGGGGTTGCGCCCGGCACGGCGCGCAAAGATATTGCCGATGGCGTCGACACTGACGCTGCAGCCGGCGGCCTCGCACCATTGCACAAACAGGTCGCGGGCCTGGCGGTCGAGGTCGGTCAGCGCCAGGCGACACACGCCGCCCTTGGCGGTGGCGCCGAGTCGGGCCAGGTCCATCAGCGATTGCCACAAGCGGTCGCGGTTGATCAGCGGGGCGTTACTCTTGAGCGGTTGCGCGAAACTATTCATCTGCAATCTCCGGTCAGGCACTCAGGGCCAGATAGCGGTTTTTGATGGTCGGGTCGGCGCGGAAGGCTTCGGCGCTGCCTTCGTACACCACGCGGCCTTGTTCGAGCACGTAGTGGCGGTCGGCGAGCTTGTCGCAGACCATCAGGTTCTGTTCCACCAGCAGCACGGGCAGGCCGTCGTCCTTGACCTTGCGCAGGATCTTCACCAGTTCGTCGACGATCACCGGGGCCAAGCCTTCGGTGGGCTCATCGAGGATCAGCAGCTTGGGGTCGTTGAGCAGGGCGCGGGCGATGGCGAGCATCTGTTGCTCGCCGCCGGACAGCGCGTGGCCGGCATTTTTGCGCCGCTCCTTGAGGCGCGGGAACATCGTGTAGACGTCTTCAAGCTGCCAGCGGCTGGTTTTGCGCGCGGCGATGCGCAGGTTTTCCTCGACGGTGAGCAGGCGGAAAATTCCGCGATTCTCCGGCACCAATGCCAGGCCCTGGCGGGCGATTTCGAAGATCTTCTGGCCCACCAGCGCCTGGCCGTTGAAGTGGATCTGGCCCTGACGCGGACAGATGATGCCGAGGATGCTGCGCAGGGTGGTGGTCTTGCCGGCGCCATTACGGCCGAGCAGCGTGACCAGTTCGCCGGGGTTGACGGTCAGCGACACGCCTTCCAGCACGTGGCTCTTGTCGTAGTAGGAATGGATATTCTCGACGATCAGCATCAGGCAGCCTCCCCAAGGTATGCAGTGCGCACACGTTCATCGGCGCGCACGAATTCCGGCGTGCCTTCCACCAGGATCTGCCCGTGGCTCATCACCGTGATGCGTTGGCTGATGGACATGACAATGCTCATGTTGTGTTCGATCAACAGCACCGTGTGGTCGCGGCCGAGGTCGCTGATCAGCTGGGTCATGATCGGGATGTCGTCGATGCCCATGCCCGAGGTGGGCTCGTCGAGCATCAACAGTTTCGGTTTTGAGCAGATCGACATGCCCACCTCCAGCACCCGTTGCTGGCCGTGGGACAACTCGCCGGCCAGGGTGTCGGCGCGGGCGCTGAGTTGCAGGCGCTCCAGCACTTGGTCGGCCATCTCCAGGTGTTCGCGCTTGCTGTCCACGCGGCGCCAGAAATTCAGTGCGCGGGCACCGTCACGGCCTTGGGCGGCGAGGCGCAGGTTCTCGCGCACGCTGAGGTTCTGGAACAGGCTGGTGAGTTGGAACGAGCGCGCCATGCCCAGGCCGACACGGCCGTGGGCCGGCTTGCGCATCAGGTTCTTGCCGTCGAAATGAATCGCCCCGGCGGTGGCCTGGCGCTCGCCGGTGAGGCAGTGGAACAGGCTGGTCTTGCCGGCACCGTTAGGGCCGATGATGGTGTGGATGGTGCCGGCCTCGACTTTGAGGTTGACGCCATTCACCGCGTGGAACGCGCCATAGGCCAGTTCCAGGTCTTTGGTTTCCAGCAGGATGCTCATAGCCCTTCCTCCTTGGCGACGACGGCGGGTTTGCGGCTGCCGCGCACCTTTTCGAACAGCGACGCCAGGCCGCCCCACAAACCACCGCGCATGAAGATCACCACCAGGATCAGGATCACTCCCAGCAGCATCAGCCAGCGTGGCCATAGGTCGGAGAGGAAATCGCCGAGCAACACGATGGAACCGGCGCCCAGCAGCGAGCCGAACAGCGAGCCGGTGCCGCCGACGATGGTCATGATCAGGATGTTCTCGGACATCGCCAGGTCGATATTCGACAGCGGCACAAAGTGCAGCAGCATCGCGTACAACGCCCCAGCGATGCCGGTGACGGCGCCCGACAATACAAACACCAGGATCTTGAAGTGGCGTGTGTCGTAGCCGATGGCCGAAGCGCGGGTTTCGTTTTCGCGGATCGCCATCAAGGTGCTGCCGAACGGCGAGGCAACGACCCGGCGGGCGCCGATGAAGATCAGCAGGAACAACACCGCGACAAAACCGTAGAAGGCGCGGGCGTCGGCCAGGGACAGCAGCACCGTGTCGCCCAGGCGAATCTCCGGGCGCGGCACGCTGAGCAGGCCGTTGTCGCCGCCGGTCCAGTCGCTGAGGGTGTAGGCGACGAAGTAGGCCATCTGGCTGAACGCCAGGGTCAACATCACGAAGTAGATGCCGGTGCGGCGGATCGCCAGGGCGCCGACCAGCAAGGCCAGGAAACCGCCCGCGATGGCGGCGCCGAGCAACGCGGTGAACAGGCCCAGTTGCAGGTGGATCATCAGCAACGCCGCGCAGTAAGCGCCGGCCCCGAAGAAGATACCTTGGCCGAACGACAGCAGCCCGGTGTAGCCCAGCAACAGGTTGCAGGCCAGGGCCGCCATGGCAAAGATCAGGATCTCGGTGGCCAGGGTCGCCGAGGGCAGTATCAACGGCAGGCCGATCAGCACCGCCAGCACCCACAGCAACATCGCGCGCGATTGCGTCTTGGCAAACGGCAGGGGATTTTTCTCGCTCATGTCAGGCTCTCCCAAACAGGCCGTAAGGACGTACCAGAATCACCACGGCCATGGCGCCGTAGATCATCAGGCTCGCCCCCTGGGGCCAGAGTGTGGTCATCAGGCTTTGCACCACGCCCACCAGCAAACCGCCGACCAGCGCACCGCTGAACGAGCCCATGCCGCCGATTACCACCACCACGAAGGCCACGCCGAGAATCTCCGGGCCGACAAAAGGCTGGGCGCCGCGCAACGGTGCAAACAGCACGCCCGCGACGCCGGCCAGGGCCACGCCGAGGGCGAAGGTCATGGAGAACAGGCGGAAAATATTGGTGCCCAGCAGCGACACGGTCTCGGTGCTTTCACTGCCGGCCCGCACCAGGGCGCCGAAGCGCGTGCGTTCCAGCAGCAACCACAGGCCCAGGCCGACCAGTCCGGAGAACACGATGAGGAACAGGCGGTAGTAGGGGTAGACGAAGTCACCCACCACCAGCACGCCGCGCAGCAGTTCCGGCACGGCCACGCTCTTGCCCACCGGGCCCCAGATCATCACGCTGGCTTCCTGGATGATCAGCGCGATGCCGAGGGTCACGAGGATCTGGAACATGTGCGGCAAGTGATAGATCCGCTGGATCAATAATCGCTCGATGACCCAGGCCAACGCGGCCACCACCAACGGCGCGATCAGCAGCGCCAGCCAGAAGTTGCCGGTGAGGCTCACGGCGGTGTAGCAGATGTAGGCGCCGAGCAAAAAGAACGCGCCGTGGGCGAAGTTGACGAAGTTGAGCAGGCCGAAAATGATCGTCAGCCCGACCGCGATCAGAAAGTAGATCATCCCCAGCCCAAGGCCGTTGAGGATCTGGAACAGGTAAAGATTAAGCATGCAGGAACCCTCTGCAGGACGCCGCTCGCGCGGCCCTGCGCTACCTATTTCAGGGGATCAGCCGAGTGTGCAGCCCGTGGCTTCCACTGGCGGGAACGACTGGCCGGCGCTGAGCACTTTGGCCAGGTCATCCTTGTCGGCCATCTCGCTGCTGGCCTTGCCGATCAGCAGGTAGTAATCCTTGATCACCTGGTGGTCGCCGGCGCGGATCGATTCCTTGCCGGTGGGGCCTTCGAAACTCAGGCCCTGCATGGCCTTGGCCACGGTCGGCCCGTCGAAGCTGCCGGTGGCAATGATGGTGTCGAGCATGACCTTGGTGCTGATGTAATCGGCGGCCAGCGGGTAGGTCGGGTTGATGCCGTATTTGGCCTGGGTGAGCTTGACCAGCTCACGGTTGAGCGGGGTGTCGACCTGGTGCCAGTACTGTGCGCCGAGGTACACGCCCGCGAGAATGTCGCTGCCCAGTTCCTGGAACTGGTCGAGGCCGGCGGACCACACCAGCAGCACCTTCATGCGCTCCTTGATGCCGAAGTTGACCGCCTGGCGCAGGGTGTTGGACGACTGGCTGCCGAAGTTGAGCAGCACCAGCACATCGGGCTTGGCGGCGATGGCGTTGGTCAGGTAGCCGGAGAATTCCTGTTCCTGCAAAGAGTGGTAGCTGTTGCCGATGTGTTCCAGGCCGTTGTCCTTGAGCACGGTTTTCGCACCTTCCAACAGCGCTTCGCCGAACACGTATTGCGGGGTGATGGTGTACCAGCGCTTGGCGTCCGGCAGTAACTTGATCAGCGGCACCAGGGTTTCGCGGATCGCGCCGTAGGTGGGCACCGACCAGCGGAAGGTCGCGGGGTTGCAGTCCTTGCCGGTGACTTCATCGGCGCCCACCGGGGTCATGAACACGCCACCGACCTTGTCCACTTCCTTGGCCACCGCCAATGCCGACGACGACAAGGTGCAGCCCTGGAAGAACCGCGCGCCGTCCTGCTGGATAGCCTCCTGCACCTTGCGCACGGCCTTGCCGGCGTTGCCTTCGGTGTCGATGACCTTGTAGTTCAGCGGGCGGCCGAGCAGTTCGGGGTGTTGCTCCACCGCCAGGCGCGAACCCATGTCGGCAAACTTGCCATAGCTGGCAAAGGCGCCGGACATGGACTTGAGACCGTAAAAGGTAAAGGGCTCGGCGGCGAATGCCGACCGTATGCTCAGCGGTAGGCTGAGGGCGGCGGCTGCGGTGAGGCTGGCTTTCAACAACGTACGACGCTGCATGGGGGTGACTCCCTGGTTTAGTTATTGGCAGGAGTGGCAATGGCGATACGGTGGAGCAAGGGCCTGTGGGCAGGCCTGTTATTGGATGAAACGGTGTGGGGTTGAAATGCAGTCCAAATGTGGGAGGTGGCTTGCCTCCGATAGCGGTGTGTCAGTCGACATTAATGTTGAATATGCTGGCGTCATCGGGGGCAAGCCCCCTCCCACATGGGGTCTGTGGCGTTTTTTAAGAGTGATCGAACTCCAGTAGAAAATGTGGGCTGACCTGGCCCTCAAGGGCGGTCATGTGGTGCTCGGCATCGCACATGTGTTCGTGCATCAGGCTGCGCACGGCGCTTTCATCCCCGGCCCGAAAGGCGATCAGCAACTGCTTGTGATAGTCCAGGTTGGCGGCATCGAACTGCTTGCGCTTGGGCTTGTAGGCTTTTTTCAGCACCACCAGGTCGCGCAACAGGTCGTTGAGGAACTGCGCCATGAAACTCAGCAGCGGGTTGGGGCAGGCCTTGGCCAGCAGGTTATGGAACTCCAGTTCCGCCAGGCGTTGCTCGCGTTGGCCGGCTTCGCTGTCTTCCGGCGCGCTGCAAAAATCCACGTTGTCTTGCAGGGCCTGGTAGTCGTCTTCGCTGAGGCGCCCGAGCACCGACACCGCCAGTTCCACTTCGATGACTTTGCGCAGTTGGTACACCTGCTCGCCGTCCAGATGCTGGAAGTGCAGGTAGTTGCGCAAGGCGCGGCTGGCCGGCTCGGTGCCGGCCTGGTTCAGGTAGGCACCGCCGCTGGGGCCCGTGCGCGTGCTCACCAGGCCTTCTACTTCCAGCGCCTTGAGCGCTTCGCGGGCCGAGCCCTTGGAGCATTGGAAGCTTTCCATCAGCTCGCGTTCGGTGGGCAAGCGGTCGCCGGGCTTCAAGGCGTCGGTGACGATGGAGCGCTTGACCGACTCGACAATCACGTCGGACAGCTTCTGGCGTTTGCGTCGTAGCGGGCGGCTTAGCATGGGTTCGATTTATCGTATTAATGCGGATAAATAGCACTTAATAACGATCGAGGAGCAGCGTCAACGCCGGGTGTCGTTTTCGAGGGCAACAGGTCGCAAACGGCTCGCTACTGCGCGTTTACTGAATCCAGGCAGCGAGTGGACTGCGGTGGTTGCTTGCCGTAGACCAGGAAGTCGCCGACCCAGCGGTTGATACACCCGCTGGCGTCCTGCTTGGCGGGGTCTTTGAGGCGCAGTTGTTCGACCTGGGGCGCGGCTGTCTCGGCCTGTTGCGAATTGACCAGCACCATGCGCGCCACCCGCTCGGGGAACAGCGCGGCGTAACGGTTGCCCAGGCGGGCTGCATCGGCGTTGCCCAGGTAGAGCAGTTGGGCATCGCCGAGTTGGGTGCGCACGTACTCCAGGTCTTGAGCGGCCTGTTCGACGCCGTTTTCATTGCTGAGGTCGCGGGGGCTGAGTTCGATGACGTCGTAACGGTCGATCAGCGTGCGATAGGCCGGGTTGGCGTAGGTCCCCCAGAGACTGGTGAGGTGAATGACGAAGGTGCCGCCCTGATCACTGCGGGGCGCATCGCCGGCCAGCGCAAACAGCACGCCTTCACGGTTCAGCGGATCGCGTGCGCCAACGCGGGTGAGGTAAAGGCGCAGGTTGCCTTGCCGGGGGGACGCGTAGTTGCGCGGTACGGTCACGATGCCGCACTGGGTGCGTTGCAACACCTCGGGGTCCAGGCGTTCAACGGTGGGGAGCGGGCAGTCCAGCAGCCAGTCGATGGCGGTGGGAGGGATCAGCGGTTGAGCCTGGGCCAGGCCCGCTATCAGCCACAGGCAGGCGCACGTCAGGTGTTTTGCAGCAGTCATCGAGAGATCCCGGGCAACCGTGTGATAACGGCTTTTTTACCAAGGACCTTGGGTCGAGGAATGTAGGGTGAACAGACGGCATGTGTACGAATTCGGAGTTTTGTTTATCGGATCTCCGTCTGCCAGCCGCCACCCAGTGCTTTGTATAGCGCGATGCTGGCCTGCAGGCGCGCCAGCCGCAGTTGCACGTTCTGGTCCTGGGCCGCGTACAGGGTGCGCTGGGTTTCCAGGACCGTGAGCAAATCCTCGGCGCCTGCCTGGTAGCGGCTTTCAGCGATCTGGAACGCGCTCTGCGCCTGTTGCAGTTCTTCACTTTGCCATTGGCGCTGCTGGTCGAGGCGAGTGATGCTGCTGAGGGCTTTTTCCACGTCGGCAAAGCCGTTGATGATCACGCCGCGATAGGTGTGCAGCAGTTCATCCTGGCGGGCGCGGGCCTTGTCGCGTTCAGCGCTTAAACGGCCGTTGTTGAAGATCGGACCGACCAGGCCGGCGGTCAGCGTGTAGTAGGGGCTGCGCAGCATATCCATGGCCTTGTAGGCATCCGAGCCCAGGGTTGCGCCGAGGGTGACGGCGGACAGCATGGCGGCGCGGGCCACGGTGACGTCGGCTTGCGCCGCGGCCAATTGCGCCTCGGCCTTGGCGATATCGGGCCGGCGGCTGAGTAATTGGCTGGGCATGCCGGCACCGATGGTTGGCCAGGTCAGCGCCTGGAAGGGCTCGGCCCGCAGATTCAGGGCCTGCACCGGCTGGCCGAGCAGGGCGGCCAGGGTGATGCGGGATTCTTCGGCCAGTTGTTGGATCAGGGGCAACTGGCGTTGCTGGCTGGCTACCAGGCTTTTTTGCTGGGCCAGTTCGAGGGCGGTGGCGGAGCCGGCATCGTAGCGGGTCTGCACTAGGTCGAGCACGTTGCGGGCGTTGGCCAGGTTAAGCGCGGCGATTTGCTCGCGCTGGTGGGCGGCGAGGGTCTGGGCGTAGCGGTCGGCCACGCTGCCGAGCAGGGTCAGTTCCACGGTAGCCTGGTCAAACTCGCTGGCGCGCAGGCTGTGCAGGGCGCTGTCACGGGCGGCGGCGCGGCCACCCCAGAAGTCCACTTCGTAACTGGCCGTGAGGTTGGCGCCGAAGTTGTCGACGGCGTCATCGCTTTGTGACACGTCCAGGTCCGGCCCGCCCTGGCCACGCAGCAATTTCTGATGGCTGGTGGCGAGGTTGAACTTCACCTCCGGCAACAACGGTGCCCCGGCGATCACCGCACTGGCCTGGGCCTGGCGCACGCGGGCCGTGGCGGCGGCCACGTCGAAACTGTCACGGCGGGCTTGCTCGACCAGACGGTTCAACTGCGCACTGCCGAACTGTGTCCACCAGTGCTGGTTGGTGGCCTGCGCCGCGTCACGCTCGGCATATTGCCAGCTGGCGGGCGCAGCGATGCCGCTGTCGAGGGCGGGAGGGTGGCCGGCGCAGGCGCTGAGTAACACGCACAGGCCGGGCATGCACAGGGATCGTTTATTCACTGGTCAACGCCTTAACCGGATCGAGCCGGGCAGCTTTACGGGCCGGCATGAAGCCGAATACGACACCGGTGACCAGCGCGCAACCAAATGCACCCATTACGGCCACCAGGGAAAACTGCACCGCCACCTTGGCCAGCACCAGCACGCCACCCACCAACAGCGCCAGGGCAATGCCGCACAGGCCGCCGACCACCGAGAGCATCACCGCTTCGGTGAGAAATTGGCGCAGGATGTCGCGCTGGCGTGCGCCGGTGGCCATGCGGATGCCGATTTCGCGGGTCCGCTCGCGCACGGTCATCAGCATGATATTCATCACGCCAATGCCGCCCACCAGCAGGGAAATCGCGGCAATCGAACCGAGCATCAGCGACAAGGTGTTCTGCGTGCGCGCCTCGGCCTGGATCATGGCGGCGTTGTTGGTCAGCTCGTAATCGCGCTTGCCGTTGTGCAGCGTTTGCATCAACTGGTCGATCGCCAACTCGGCCTCGCGCACCTTGCGCGCATCGGCCGCGGCGATCACCACGTACTCGGGGTTGTAGCTGCCGAACAGGCGCACACTGGCGGCGGTGTAAGGGATGGCGATACGGTCGTCACTGTCCTTGTTACCGGAGCTTGCGCCTTTTTCCGCGAGCACGCCGATGACCTGGAACGGCACGTTCTCAATCAGGATGTACTGGCCGATGGGGTCGACCTCGCCCTTGAACAGCTTTTCACGCACGCGATGACCGATCACCGCTACGGTGGCAGCGGCACGCTCGTCGGCGGCCGTGAAGTAATTGCCCTCGACCACCGGCCAATTGAAAATCGCCGGGAAATTGGTGTCATTGCCACCCACATAGGCCATGTAATCGACGTTGCCGAAACGCACCCCGGCTTCGCTGCCGTTGACCGGCATGATGCGTTGCACCTGAGGCAAGGCCGCCAGTGCGTGGACATCGTTGAGGGTCACGATCCCCAGCGGCGTACGCGGGTTGGGCGACGACCCGCTGAGGTAGATAATGTTGGAGCCGAACGCGCCCATCTGCGCCATGACCTGGCGCTTGCTGCCTTCACCCACCGCCAGCATCACCACCACCGACGCCACGCCGATGATGATGCCCAACAGGGTCAGCGCGGTGCGGAAACGGTTGATCCACATCACCCGCCAGGCGGCCTGTACCGCGTCCACCAATTCGGCTTTCCACGCGCCATTGTGTTCGGCGCCGTCGGCCAGGCGTTGGCGCAGGTCCACGGCTTGCAGGGCGCCCGTTGAGGCGCCTGGGACTGCGTCGCTGTCCTGGGCCGAGTCACTGATGATCAAGCCATCGCGAATCTCGATGATGCGGTTGGCCCGCGCCGCGACTTCGCGGTCGTGGGTGATCAGGATCACCACGTGGCCCTGGCTGGCCAGTTCGTCGAGCAAGGTCATGACCTCGGCGCCGCTGTGGCTGTCGAGGGCGCCGGTAGGTTCGTCGGCGAGGATGATGTGCCCGCCGTTCATCAGCGCACGGGCGATGGACACCCGCTGTTGCTGGCCACCGGAGAGCTGGTGCGGGCGGTTGCCGGTGCGCTCGGCCAGGCCCAGGCGGGTGAGCAGGACGCTGGCGCGGGCATGGCGCTCGGCGGCGCTGATACCGGCGTAGATCGCCGGCATCTCGACGTTTTCCTGGGCCGAACCCGAGGGAATCAAGTGGTAGCCCTGGAACACAAAACCAAAGGCTTCGCGGCGCAGCCAGGCGAGTTCGTCGCTGTCCAGGTGCGCGACGTTCTCGCCGGCGAACAGGTAGTCGCCGACGCTGGGACGGTCGAGGCAGCCGAGGATATTCATCAACGTGGACTTGCCGGAGCCGGAGGCGCCGACGATGGCGACGAATTCCCCGGCATGGATCGACAGGTCGATGCCGCGCAACACGTCGACCTGCGGGCTGTCGCCGCCGCCGTAGGATTTGCGGATGTTCTTGAGTTCGATCAGGGGCGTGGTCACCTCAACCCCCGTTGCCGTCGGCCGGACCGATCAGCAGGCGGTCGCCTTCGTTCAGGCCGTCGAGCACTTGTACGCGCAGGCGGTCGCTGATGCCCAGCCGCACGTGGCGCTCCTCGATACGACCGTTGGCGGTCACGACCCGGGCGATCTGCCTGTCGGCACTGGACGTGCCTTGCAGTGCGGCGACCGGTGCGGTGAGGGCATCCTTGACTTGTCCGGCGACGAAAAACACCTGGGTGGTCATTTCGGCCATCAACGCGTTGTCGCTGTTGTCCACGTCCAGCAGCACGGTGTACAGCACCACGCGGCCGCTGCCGCTTTTACTCGAGCTGTTGGGGCTGCCGCTGCCCTGGGTTTCATTCAATGGCTTGGGCGGGATCGGCAGGATTTGCCGCACCGTGCTGCTCCAGCGCCGGTTGCCGCCGCTGAGGGTGGTGAAATACGCGGTCATGCCAGGTTTGACGTGGCCGATATCGGCTTCCGAGACTTCCGCCCACACGGTCATCGGCGACAATTTGGCGATGCGCAGGATCAGCGGCGTCTGCTGCTGGGCGTTGAGGGTCTGGCCGACCCGCGCGTCCACCGCCACCACGGTGCCGGTCATCGGCGCGTAGATGCGCGTGTAGCCCAACTCGGCCTCATCGCTGCGCAGGCTGGCCTGGGCTTGCAGGATCTGCGCCTGGAACATGTCGACCCGGGCCTGGGTGGCGCTCAATTCAGCCTTGGCGGTTTGCACATCTTCTTCACGGGTGGCGTTGCCGGCGGCCAGGCGTTGCTGGCGCTGGTACTTCTGGCGTGCCAGTTCATGCTGGGCCTTTTGCTCCTGCAACTGCGCCTTGAGGTTTTCGATGGCGTAGCGGCTGGCGTCGAGCTTGGCTTTTTGCGTGGACGGGTCGATCTCCACCAGCAATTGGCCTTCCTGCACGTGGTCGCCGGCCTCGACATGGATCTTGCGGATCTGCCCCGATGCCTGGGCGCCTACGTCCACGTAGCGGCGGGGTTGCAGGGTGCCCAGGGCGGTCACGCTGTTTTCGATATTGCCGCGGGTGACGGCGACGGTGGTGAGGGCGTCACGCCCGGGCGGCAGCACCTGCCAGGCCGCGACGGCGATGATGGGGATCAGGCACGCGAGAGCGAGCAAGGCGCGTCGGGCAGGTCGAGGGCGTTTCATGCTTGGGTTTCCAGCCAGGAAAGTTCGGACCGCAGTTGCGGGGAGCTGACAAGTAAACGAGAGAAAGGCGCGGGGATTTAGGCGGTTACACAAGCAGTTACATCAGCCCTCGAAGAAAAAAAACCTCCGTTGATGCAAGTCTGCTTTAAAAGTAGATGAGAATTACTATAAATTGCACACATCCAAACTGCCATTACGTAAACGCCGTCTTTTTTTGTACTCAGGGACCTAATGCCGCCACCCGGCGGTCGGGAGTCATGTTGGAAAACTACTATCGCGAGCTGGTGTGTTTCCTCAACGCCAAGCTGGGCAACCGTCAGGTGGCCGAGGATGTGGTGCATGACGCTTATGTCCGGGTGCTGGAACGTTCCAGCGACACGCCGATCGAACAACCCCGCGCCTTTTTGTACCGCACCGCGCTCAATCTGGTGATCGATGGCCACCGGCGCAACGCCTTGCGCCAGGTTGAGCCCTTGGATGTGCTGGACAGCGAAGAGCGTTTCGCCGCCTGTTCGCCTCACACCACCCATGACCACAGCCAGCGCCTGGAACTGCTCGAGCTCGCCCTGGCCGAGCTGCCCCCTGCCTGTCGCGACAGCTTCCTGCTGCGCAAACTCGAGGGTTTGACCCATGTGCAAATTGCCGAACGCCTGTGCATTTCCCGCGCGCTGGTGGAAAAACACATCGTCAATGCCATGAAACATTGCCGGGTGCGGATGCGCGAGTGGGAAGCCCACTGATCAATGATCAGTTAAATTTTATTTCATTGTCCTCGTTTCCTATCAACACATGACCTGTTGTGCAGGTCTTGAAGGTATTCCCGCCCCACCGCCAAGGGGCTTATCCAGAGGACACTGGAATGACACAGGCAATTGCTTCGCCCGCGGTTCACGACCTGATCGGTATCGGATTCGGCCCTTCGAACCTGGCGCTGGCCATCGCCCTGCAGGAGCGCGAAAAGGCCCAGGGCAAACTGGACGTGCTGTTTCTCGACAAACAGGCCGACTACCGCTGGCACGGCAATACCCTGGTGACCCAGAGTGAACTGCAGATTTCGTTCCTCAAGGACCTGGTGACCCTGCGCAACCCCACCAGCCCGTATTCCTTCGTTAATTACCTGAAAGCCCACGACCGCCTGGTGGACTTTATCAACCTCGGCACCTTTTACCCCTGCCGCATGGAGTACAACGACTACCTGCGCTGGGTCGCCGGGCAGTTCCAGGCTCAGGCGCGCTACGGCGAGGAAGTGCTGGCCATCGAGCCGATCCTGCATCAGCAGCAGGTCGAAGCCCTGCGCGTGATCTCCCGCGATGCCCTCGGCGAGCAGCATGTGCGCACCACCCGTTCGGTGGTGGTCAGCGCCGGCGGCACGCCGCGGATTCCCGAAGCGTTCAAGGCGCTCAAGGGTGACAGCCGGGTGTTCCACCACTCCCAGTACCTAGAGCGCATGGCCTCGCAGCCGTGTGTCGAGGGCAAGGCCATGCGCGTCGCCATTATCGGCGGTGGCCAGAGTGCGGCCGAAGCCTTTATCGACCTGAACGACAGCTTCCCGTCGGTGCAGGTCGACATGATCCTGCGCGGCTCGGCACTCAAGCCCGCCGATGACAGCCCGTTCGTCAATGAAGTGTTTTCGCCGGCCTTTACCGACCTGGTATTCCAGCAGGAGGGCGCTGAACGTGAACGCCTGGTGGCTGAGTACCAGAACACCAACTATTCGGTGGTCGACCTGGACCTGATCGAGCGCATCTACGGCATCTTCTACCGCCAGAAAGTCTCCGGCATCGCCCGCCAGGCGTTCCGCACCATGACCGTGGTCGAGAAGGCCACGCCAGGCCCGCTGGGCATTGAACTGGTGCTGCGCAACAACGCCAACGGGGAAACCAGCGTCAACCATTACGACGCGGTGATCCTGGCCACCGGCTACGAGCGCCAGACACACCGCGCCTTGTTGGCACCGCTGGAAGGCTACCTGGGCGACTTTGACGTGGCGCGCGACTACCGCATCGTGACCGACGAGCGTTGCAACGCCGGCATCTACATCCAGGGTTTCAGCCAGGCCAGCCATGGGTTGAGCGACACCTTGCTGTCGGTGCTGCCGATTCGGGCGGATGAGATTGCGGCGTCGTTGTATGCGCTGGACCGTGGGCGCGGCAAGGGGCGGTCGGTGCAGGACTTGCTACTCGCTACCGCCAGTTGATCGTTGTGGCGAGGGAGCTTGCTCCCGCTCGACAGCGCAGCTGGAGCCGGCTTTTTTGGGGCCGCTCCGCAGCCCAGCGGGAGCAAGCTCCCTCGCCACAAACACGCGGTCCTACAGACGGCACTGGCGTGATGGTTGAGCTACTGATACTGTACAAAAAACCAGTATCGGTAGACCTCCATGCAGTTGATCGAAAAACTCAGCATCCTCGCCGACGCCGCCAAGTACGACGCGTCCTGCGCCAGCAGTGGCGCGCCCAAGCGCAGCTCCGAGGGCAAGGCGGGGCTGGGTTCCACCGATGGCATGGGCATCTGTCACAGCTACACCCCCGACGGGCGTTGTGTGTCGTTGCTCAAGGTGTTGCTCACCAATTTCTGTCTCTATGACTGCCAGTACTGCGTCAACCGCCGCTCCAGCGACGTGCCCCGCGCGCGTTTCAGCCCGGAGGAGGTGGTCACCCTGACCCTGGATTTCTACCGGCGCAATTGCGTCAGCGGGCTGTTTCTCAGCTCCGGCATCATCCGTTCGTCCGACTACACCATGGAGCAATTGGTGCGCGTGGCCAAACTGCTGCGCGAAGAACACGATTTTCGCGGCTATATCCACCTCAAGACCATCCCCGATGCAGATCCGGCGCTCATCGCCGAAGCGGGGCGGTATGCCGATCGGTTGAGCGTGAACATCGAACTACCCACCGAGGCCAGCCTGCACACCCTGGCGCCGGAAAAACAGATCGTTTCGATCAAGCAGGCCATGCAGACCATCTACACCGGCGAGCAGACCGTGCTCAACGAACCGCGCGCCCCGCGCTTCGCCCCGGCCGGGCAGAGCACGCAGATGATCGTGGGGGCCGACGACACCGACGACAGCACCATTCTTCACGGGGCCGAGGCGTTGTACGGCAACTTCAAATTGCGCCGTGTGTATTACTCGGCCTTCAGTCCCATCCCCAACAGCCCGAAAAGCGTGCCCCTGGCCGCGCCGCCGCTGATGCGTGAACACCGTTTGTACCAGGCTGACTTCCTGCTGCGCAGCTACGGTTTCAGTGCGAACGAATTGTTCGAAGGCCCCGGCCACCTGGCCCTGGACATCGATCCCAAGCTGGCCTGGGCCCTGGATAACCGCGACGTGTTCCCCCTGGACCTGAACCGCGCCGAACCGACCTTGATTGCGCGCATTCCGGGCATTGGTTTGCGTACCACCCAGCGCCTGGTGGACCTGCGTCGTGAACGCAAGATCCGCTTCGAAGACCTGGCGCGCATGCGCTGCGTGCTGGCGAAAGCCAAGCCGTTTTTCATCACCAGTGACTACCACCCGCAACAGGCCGACAGCACCAGCGTGTTGCTGCGCGAGCAATTGCGCGACCGCCCGCAACCGCAGCAAATGGGGTTGTGGGGATGATCAGCCTGGAATGCGACAACCTGTTCAGCACCTGGCGCGAACAGGCGCGCTGGCTGCTCAGCCATCAGGTCGACCCCAGCCAGGTGAGCTGGGGGGAGGCGGAGGTGGCGGACCTGTTTGCCACTGACCAGTCGATTCCGGAGGCACCGGGGCCTTTCCAGACGCGGGTGCCCAAGGCCCTGCTGCAGCTGCTGGAGTCGGCCGCTTGTTACCACGGCGACCAGCGCTGGAGCTTGTTGTATGAAGTGTTGTGGCGAGTCAGCCACGGCGACCGCACCGCAATGCTGGCCGGGGACAAGCTGGGCAGCGAGTTGCAGCGGCGGATCAAGCAGGTCAGTCGCGAGGCGCACCACCTGCATGCATTTGTGCGGTTTATCGCGTTGCCGGCCGGGGCTGGGCCGGAATTGCCCGAGTACGTGGCCTGGCATGAACCGGCCCATGACATCCTGAAATCAGCCAGCCAGCACTTTATCGGGCGCATGGGGCGTCATCGCTGGATGATCGCCACGCCGTTGGATGGGGTTTACTACGATGGCGAACAGTTGATCCATCAACGTGAGTGCCCCGAAGCGTGGCGGCAGCTGGCGCAGAATGTCGAGGATCCCCACAGTGCGATGTGGCTGACCTACTACAGCCATATCTTCAACCCGTCGCGGTTGAACCCCAAGGTCATGGAAGGGCATTTGCCGAGCCGGTTCTGGAAGAATCTGCCGGAGGGCAAGTTGATACCGGGGTTGATCAGTGAAGCGCGGACGGGGAAGCAGAAGGATGGGCAGGCCAGGCTGATCGGGGTCAGGCCCGGCAAGAAAATCTTAATCGGGCAAGGTTGAAAATGTAGGAGGGGCTTGTGCGGGAGGGGGCAAGCCCTCTCCCATATTAGATCTGTATCGTTATTGGAGAGATCAGGCCAGCTCGGTGGCGGTGTTCTTGACCACCGCCAACTCCGGATGCGCCACCAGCTTATCAATGTGTAACTCATCATTGTTCAACCAGGTCTCCGTCAGCACCCGGTAGTGCTCCATGTCCCGGCAACGCATGCGCAGGCTGTAGTCAAACGGCCCGCTGATCAGTTGGCATTCGAATACCTGGGGGCAGGCCTTCACGCAGGCTTCGAAGGCCTTTTGCGCCGAGCGCCCGCTCTGGTTGGACAAGGCCACCAACACCAGCAGCGACAGCCCTGGCGAGACCATCTGCACATCGATGATCGCCCCATAGCCACGGATCACCCCACGTCGCTCCAACTTGCGCACCCGCTCCAGGCAGGGCCTGGGGGTGAGGTGCACCAGCGACGAAAGCTTTTCGTAGGTGATACGGCCCTGGTGGCGCAGCACTTCGATGATGGCTTCATCAATGCGGTCCAGTACGGGGGCGGAATGGGGTCCGGAGGCCTTGGTATCCATGGGGTTCACTTCAAACGGTTGGAATAAATGGCGGCAAACCTTGCGTGTTTGCCTGACCCTTCACATGGTACGGCCTTCCTCCGTCAACGTCTGTATGCGCTCGGGGACGTGCCTGCACACCTCAGGCGCGCTTTTGCTGCTGCACGCGAGGCTGCTGGGCGAGTCGGGCAAACAAGTCTTTCGGGTCGGCGAGGTCCGGCACCAGCTCAAGTTCGCTGCCCACGTCCAGTGCCTTGGCCACATCCAGTACATAACGCAGCGCCGAGTAGTCTTCGATGGCAAAGCCCACGGAGTCGAACAGGGTGATCTGGTGCGCGTTCTCACGGCCGGGCTGCTGGCCGTTGATCACGTGCCACAGTTCAGTCACCGGTGAGTCGTGCGGCATCTGCTGGATTTCACCTTCGATGCGGCTTTGTGGCTCGTATTCGACGATCACGCGGGCGCGCTCGACGATGCGTCGGTCCAGCTCGGTTTTGCCTGGACAATCGCCGCCCACCGCGTTGAGGTGCATGCCGGGTTCGATCATTTCGTCTGTGAGGATGGTGGCGTAGGCCTTGTCGGCCGTGACGGTGGTGACGATATCCGCGCCTTTGACCGCTTCGGCGACGCTACCGGCCAGGATCACCTTGATGGCCGGAAAAGCCTTGAGGTTGTCGGCCAGTTTGGCGGTGGCTTTGGCATCGATGTCGAACAGACGGATTTCCGTGATGCCGAGCATGGCGTGGAAGGCCAGGGCTTGGAATTCACTCTGCGAGCCATTACCGATCAACGCCATGCTGCGGCTGTTCTCGCGCGCCAGGTAGCGGGCGACCAGGGCTGAGGTGGCGGCTGTACGAATGGCGGTGGTCAGGGTCATTTCCGCCAGCAGCACCGGCTTGCCAGTGTCGACATCGCCCAGCGCGCCAAAGGCCATCACGGTGAGCATGCCGGCCAGGGTGTTTTTCGGGTGACCGTTGACGTACTTGAAGGCATACAGCGACGCGTCAGACACCGGCATCAGCTCGATCACGCCATCCGGGGAGTGGTTGGCCAGGCGTGCACATTTCTCGAAATCCTGCCAGCGCAGGTAGTCGGCGCGAATGTATTCGGCCATTTCGGTCATGCAGGTTTGCAGGCCTTTTTGCGCGACCAGATAGCTGAGGTCATTGACGTCGATATAGCGGGTCATGGAAATGCTCCTTGTTATTGGAAGGCGGCCAGCGGTTTCTGCTGCGCACAGAGCGCCGTCATGGAGTGGGCCAGTGCGGTTATTGTGGCGGTTGTTGCGCAAGGATCTCGGCTGAAACTGGCGGGTGGCTCAGCCGGTAAAGCTGAAAAGTGGGGTGGGGCAGCCGAATCGGCTGTCGAGCCTGAGAGGCGATCAAATAAGGGGGGGAGCGTGCTCCTTCTCACATTGCTACAGTGGCGACTCTGATAGCGCGGTCAGCCAGGAGGAACCATGTCTACCGTTGTTCGTATTGCCCAGCCCGCCGATGCCGAGGGGATCAGCCAAGTGATTCTGGCGGCATTGCACAGCAGTAATGCGCGGGATTATCCGGCGGATGTGATTGCCCGGGTCGCCAGTAACTTCACGCCGGATGCGGTACTGGCATTGCTTGAGCGCCGCGTGGTGCTGGTGGCGATTCAGGATCGGGTGATCGTGGCCACCGCCGCACTCGATGGCAGTGTGGTGCGCTCGGTGTTCGTCAATCCGGTGCTGCAAGGGCAGGGCATTGGGCGGCTGTTGATGATTGAAATCGAGTTGCGCGCCCGCGAGGCCGGGGTCACGGTACTGAGCGTGCCGTCTTCGCTGACCGCCGAACCGTTCTATGCCAAGTTGGGGTTCCATACTGTGCGCGACGTCTACCACGGCAACGAGCGTACGTTGGTGATGGAAAAGGCGCTGCTGTCCAGGCATCCCATCGGGCCCTATCGCGACCGTCAGCATCGTGCGCAAGTGGTTGCGCTATGGCAGGAGGCTTTTGGCTACGAAACCGCCCATAACCTGCCGACCCTGGCGATTGATAAAAAGCTGGCCGTCAACGATGGGTTGTTTTTCGTGGCGACCGACAAAAAAACCGTGATCGGGACGATTCTGGCGGGCTACGACGGCCATCGTGGCTGGCTGTATTCGGTGGCGGTGCACGCTGACTATCGGCGTCATGGCCTGGGTTCGTCACTGGTGCGGCATGCGGAACAGGCATTGACGGCGCTGGGCTGCATGAAGATCAACCTGCAGATCACCAGTGGCAATGAGGCGGTGGCGGGGTTTTACGAGGCGTTGGGGTATGGGGTGGAGCCGAGGATCAGTATGGGGAAGAAGATTGTTGGGAATATTCCGACTCGATCCTGAGAACACCTGAGATCAAATGTGGGAGCAGGCAAGCCAGCTCCCACATGGGGTTGGGGCGTAGCTTGGTGTGGCTTAGACCTTGACGATCCAGCCCGCTGGCGCTTCAACGTCGCCGGTCTGCACGCCGGTCAGCTCTTTGTAGAGCTTCTGGGTGATCGGGCCGACTTCGGTCTCGCTGTGGAACACGTGCAGCTTGCCGTTGTACTGGATACCGCCGATCGGCGAGATCACCGCGGCGGTACCGCAGGCACCGGCTTCCTTGAATTGGTCCAGTTTGTCGATGAACACTTCGCCCTCGACCACTTCCAGGCCCAGGCGGGTCTTGGCCAGTTCGATCAGCGACAGGCGGGTGATGCCTGGCAGCACCGAAGGCGACTTCGGTGTGATGAACTTATTGTCGTGGGTGATCCCGAAGAAGTTGGCCGAGCCGACTTCTTCGATTTTCGAGTGGGTCATCGGGTCCAGGTAGATCGCATCGGCGAAACCGGATTTCTTCGCTTCGGCGCCCGGCATCAGGCTGGCGGCGTAGTTGCCACCGACCTTGGCGGCACCGGTGCCTTGGGGGGCGGCGCGGTCGAAGGTGGAGATCTGGAAGTTGTGTGGCACCAGGCCGCCTTTGAAGTAGGCGCCAACCGGGATGGCGAACACCGAGAAGATGAACTCCGGCGCGGTACGCACACCGATGTTGTCACCGGTGCCTATCACGAACGGGCGCAGGTACAGCGCGCCGCCACTGCCATACGGCGGGATGAAGCGCTCGTTGGCCTTGACCACTTGTTTGCAGGCGTCGATGAAGTCTTCGGTCGACACATGCGGCATCAGCAGGCGCGCGCAGCTGCGCTGCATGCGGGCGGCGTTCTGGTCCGGGCGGAACAGGTTGATCGAGCCGTCCTTGCAGCGGTAGGCCTTGAGGCCTTCAAAGCATTGCTGGCCATAGTGCAGGGCGGTGGAGCCCTCGCTGATGTGCAGCACGTTGTCGTCGGTCAGGGTGCCGGCTTGCCATTCGCCGTTTTTCCAGACCTGGAGAAACCGCTTGTCGGTCTTGATGTAGTCAAAACCCAGCTTGTCCCAATTGATGCTTTCGTTACCCATGACACCCTCTATCTTTGGTCAAGTCGGTTTTTTTTCTGAATGGGCGCAACAATACTGCATTCTTGGCTTGTGTGGGAGCCACTGGGTGGACGCCTTCAGCCTCTGTATTGACCGATCCACCGCTATCGGGGGCAAGCCCCCACCCCCATTTGGCATGCATTCCCCTGTGGGAGGGGGCTTGCCCCCGATGGCCTCACCGCGGTTTACAGGTGCAGCGCGTGGCCCAGCGCCCGCAGCGCAGCTTCCTGCACCGCCTCGCCGAGCGTCGGATGGGCGTGGATGGTGCCGGCCACGTCTTCCAGGCGCGCGCCCATTTCCAGGCTCAGGCCGAAGGCGGTGGACAGCTCGGACACGCCGGCGCCAACTGCTTGCCAGCCGACGATCAGATGATTGTCGCGGCGTGCCACCACCCGTACGAAGCCGGTTTTCGACTCCAGGGTCATTGCGCGGCCGTTGGCGGCAAACGGGAAACTCGACACGATGCAGTCCAGGCCGGCGGCCTTGGCTTCATCGGGTGTCTTGCCGACCACCACCAGTTCCGGGTCGGTAAAGCACACGGCCGGGATCGCTGCCGGGTTGAATTCACGGGATTTACCGCTGATCAGTTCGGCAACCATTTCACCTTGGGCCATGGCCCGATGGGCCAGCATCGGCTCGCCGCTCAGGTCGCCGATGGCCCACACGTTGCGCATGCTGGTCTGGCAGCGGCTGTCGATTTTGACCGCCGCGCCGTTCATCTCCAGGTTCAGCGCCTCGAGGTTCCAGCCCTGGGTGTTGGGGGTGCGACCCACGGCGACCAGCACCTGGTCGGTTTCCAGCGACAGGGTGTCACCCTTCGGGTCACGTACTTGCAACCGGTTGTCGGCAAAACCGCTGACGCTGTGCTTGAGGAACAGCTTCACCCCCAAGTGCTTGAGGGACTCGTTCACCGGTTGGGTCAATTCGGCGTCGTAGGCCGGCAGGATGCGATCCTGCGCCTCGACCACGCTGACCTCGGCGCCAAGCTTACGGTAGGCAATCCCCAGTTCCAGGCCGATGTAGCCGCCACCCACCACGATCAGGCGCTTGGGCACCCGCGTTGGCGCCAGCGCCTCGGTGGACGAGATGATCGGCCCGCCAATCGGCAGCATCGGCAGGTTGACGCTTTTTGAACCAGTGGCCAGCAACAGGTGTTCGCACTGGATGCGCTGGTCGCCGACGTCGACGGTCTTGCCGTCCACCACCTTGGCCCAGCCGTGAATCACTTGCACCTTGTGCTTCTTCAGCAGCGCGGCGACGCCGGTGGTCAGGCGGTCAACGATGCCGTCTTTCCATTCCACGCTCTTGCGGATGTCCAGGGTCGGCACATCCACTTCGATGCCCAGGTGTGAACCCTGGCTGTGCTGGACTGTTTGCTGGAATTGCTCGGCCACATGGATCAACGCCTTGGACGGGATGCAGCCGATATTCAGGCAGGTGCCGCCCAGCGCCCGGCCTTCCACCAGGAGGGTCGGGATGCCCAGTTGGCCGGCACGGATCGCCGCCACATAACCACCAGGGCCGCCGCCGATAATCAGCAGCGTGGTATTCAATGTCTGCGTCATGCCTTACTCCAGGAACAGGCTGGCGGGTTGTTCGAGCAGGCCGCGAATGGCCTGGATGAATTGCGCTGCATCCATGCCATCGACCACACGGTGATCGAAGGAGCTGGAGAGGTTCATCATCTTGCGCACCACGATCTGGCCCTTGATCACCATCGGCCGCTCGACGATGCGGTTGACGCCGACGATGGCCACTTCCGGCAGGTTGAGCACCGGCGTGCTGACGATGCCGCCCAAGGCGCCGAGGCTGGTCAGGGTGATGGTCGAACCGGACAGCTCGTCACGGCTGGCCTTGCCATTGCGTGCAGCAGTGGCCAAACGTGCGATTTCCTCGGCATTGCCCCACAGGCTGCGGGCCTCGGCGTGACGCACCACCGGTACCATCAGGCCCACGTCGCTTTGGGTGGCGACACCTACGTGAACCGCGCCAAGGCGGGTGATGACCTGGGCTTCGTCGTCGTAACGCGCATTGATCTGTGGAAAGTCCCGCAGCGCCACGACCATGGCTCGCACGATGAACGGCAGCAGGGTCAGCTTGCCACGCGTGGCGCCGTGCTTCTCATTGAGGTGCACGCGCAGTTCGTCGAGAGCGGTGACGTCGATTTCTTCCACGTAGCTGAAATGCGCGGCCCGCCGGGTGGCGTCCTGCATGCGCTGGGCGATCTTGCGGCGCATGCCGATCACCGGGATCTGTTCTTCGTCGTTGCGTTCGGCGTAGGGGTTGGCTGCGGTTTGGGTTTGCGTCGGACGCTGCTGCAAGTAAGCGTCCAGATCTTCGTGCAGAATCCGGCCCGCCGGGCCTGAGCCCTGGACCAGGCGCAGTTGAATCCCCGCATCCAGCGCATGCTTGCGCACGGCAGGGGAGGCCAGTGGGCGTTCGTCGGCGGTACGGGCCACCGGGGCCTGGGCTGCGACAACCGGAGCGGGTTGGCTTTCAACCACCACCGGTGCAGGCTTGGCTTGTACCACTGGGGCGGCCTTCGGCGCCTCCTTCACGACCGGCGCGTCCTTGGCGTTGCCCGCACCCTCCACTTCAATGCTGATCAGAATACTGCCCACGGCCATGACTTCACCCGGCTCGCCGCCGAGGGAAATCACCTTGCCATGCACCGGCGAGGGAATGTCCACCATCGCCTTGTCGGTCATCACATCCGCCAGCACCTGGTCTTCGACCACCATGTCGCCGACCTTCACATGCCACACCGACAATTCAACTTCCGCGATGCCTTCGCCAATGTCCGGCATCTTGATAACGTGCGTGCCCGTTCAGACCTCCATGACCCGTTTCAACGCCGCGCCCACTCGGGACGGGCCTGGGAAATACGCCCACTCCTGCGCGTGCGGGTAGGGGGTGTCCCAACCGGTGACGCGTTCGATCGGCGCTTCCAGGTGGTGGAAGCAATGCTCCTGCACCAGTGCGACCAGCTCGGCGCCAAAGCCGCAGGTGCGAGTGGCTTCGTGCACCACCACGCAGCGGCCGGTCTTCTTGACGGAGTTGACGATGGTTTCCAGGTCCAGCGGCCACAGGCTGCGCAGGTCGATGACTTCGGCGTCGATGCCGGTTTCTTCGGCGGCGACTTGCGACACATACACCGTGGTGCCGTAGGTCAGCACGGTCACGGCCGAGCCCGGACGCACGATGGCGGCCACGTCCAGCGGCACGGTGTAGTAACCGTCCGGCACTTGGGCTTGCGGGTGTTTCGACCATGGGGTGACGGGCCGGTCGTGATGGCCATCGAACGGGCCGTTGTACAGGCGTTTGGGCTCCAGGAAGATCACCGGGTCATCGTTTTCGATGGAGGCGATCAACAGGCCCTTGGCATCATAGGGGTTGGACGGCATCACCGTGCGCAGGCCGCACACCTGGGTGAACACCGCTTCGATACTCTGGCTGTGGGTCTGGCCGCCGTAGATGCCGCCGCCGCAAGGCATGCGCATGGTCAGCGGCGCGGTGAACTGGCCGGCCGAGCGATAACGCAGGCGTGCCGCTTCGGAGATGATCTGGTCGGTGGCAGGGTAGACGTAGTCGGCGAACTGGATTTCGGCGACCGGGCGCAGACCGTAGGCGCCCATGCCCACGGCCACGCCGATAATGCCGCTTTCGGAAATCGGCGCGTCAAACACCCGCGAGCTGCCGTACTTGGTCTGCAGGCCTTCGGTGCAACGGAACACGCCGCCGAAATAGCCGACGTCCTGGCCGAATACCACCACGTTATCGTCACGTTCGAGCATCACATCCATGGCCGAGCGCAGGGCCTGGATCATGGTCATGGTGGTGGTGGTCATGGCGGTTTCCACTTCAATGCTGTTGTTGTGATCGTTCATGTCAGATCCCCAACGCTTGACGCTGGCGCTTCAAGTGCTCCGGCATCTCTTTGTAGACGTCTTCGAACATCGTCGCGGCGCTTGGAATCTGGCCGCCGGCAAGGGTGCCGTACTGTTCGGCTTGTTTTTGCGCCGCAATCACTTCGGCTTCAAGTTCGGCACTGACCGCCGCGTGTTCCTCTTCGGACCACTGGCCAATCTTGATCAGGTGCTGCTTGAGGCGGGCAATCGGGTCGCCGAGGGGGAAGTGGCTCCAGTCATCGGCGGGGCGGTATTTGGATGGATCATCCGAGGTGGAGTGCGGGCCGGCACGGTAGGTGACCCACTCGATCAGCGTGGGCCCGAGGTTGCGGCGCGCACGCTCGGCAGCCCAGGCGGAAGCGGCGTATACCGCGATGAAGTCGTTGCCGTCCACACGCAGGGAGGCGATACCACAACCCACGCCGCGTCCGGCAAAGGTGGTGGCTTCGCCGCCGGCGATGGCTTGGAAGGTGGAGATGGCCCACTGGTTGTTGACCACGTTGAGGATCACCGGCGCGCGGTACACGTGGGCAAAGGTGAGGGCAGTATGGAAGTCGGATTCGGCGGTGGCGCCGTCGCCGATCCAGGCGGAGGCGATCTTGGTATCGCCCTTGATCGCCGAGGCCATGCCCCAGCCCACGCCTTGTACGAATTGGGTGGCGAGGTTGCCGGAGATCGTGAAGAAGCCAGCGTCTTTCACCGAATACATGATCGGCAACTGGCGGCCCTTGAGCGGATCACGCTCGTTGGACAGCAACTGGCAGATCAGGTCCACCAAGGGCACGTCGCGAGCCATCAGGATGCTTTGCTGGCGGTAGGTGGGGAAGCACATGTCGTCGATGTTCAAGGCCAGGGCCTGGGCGCTGCCGATGGCTTCTTCGCCAAGGCTTTGCATGTAGAACGACATTTTCTTCTGACGCTGGGCGACGACCATGCGGTTATCGAAAATCCGCGTCTTGAGCATCGCGCGCATGCCTTTGCGCAGGATTTCGACGGGAACACCCTCAGCCCAGGGACCGAGGGCCTGGCCCTGGTCGTCGAGCACGCGGATCAGGCCTTTGGCGAGGTCGGCGGTGTCGGCGGGTTCTACGTCGATGGCGGGTTTGCGCACCAGGCCGGCGTCGGTCAGGCGCAGGTAGGTGAAGTCGGTCTTGCAGCCTGGGCGTCCCGAGGGTTCAGGGACGTGCAGGCGCAGCGGTTCGTACGGCTGATTCATGGCTTCTACGCTCGATCTTGTGAATTTCTTGTAGTGGGCGCGCTAGCTGACAGTCAGTCTCCGGATAGGAGAAATCTTGTCCTACAACAATCATAGGCGGGGCGTAGAAGAATATTTATCTGTGTTTCATTGCGCTCACGATCATTTGCGGATAAAAAAACTGCATAAACATAATAAACAGGTGATTTTGTCTCATGCGCAAACTGGACCGTACCGATATCGGCATTCTCAACGCCCTGCAGGAGAACGCCCGCATCACCAACGCCGACCTGGCCCGCTCGGTCAACCTGTCGCCCACGCCGTGTTTCAACCGGGTGAAGGCAATGGAGGAATTGGGCCTGATTCGCGAGCAGGTCACGTTGCTGGACGCCGATCTGCTGGGGCTGCACGTCAATGTGTTCATCCACGTAAGCCTGGAAAAACAGAATGAGTTGGCGTTGCAGCAGTTCGAAGGCGCGATTTCCGACCGGCCTGAAGTGATGGAGTGCTACCTGATGGCCGGCGACCCGGACTACCTGATCCGGGTGCTGGTACCGACGATCCAGTCGCTTGAGCGCTTCATGATGGATTTTCTGACCAAGGTGCCGGGCGTGGCCAACATCCGCTCAAGCTTTGCCCTCAAGCAAGTGCGTTACAAAACCGCACTGCCACTGCCAAGGGACGGACTGATGGTTTGATAGCGGGGCGCTATAACCCTGGGTGCTTTAATCGTTAGCTGGGTAACTAACGGTGTCATATTTTATTTTTGCGGCTAATAAAAAAATGCGTAATCAGTCACGTATTTTTCACATGTGTTTCAACACATTACTACCCCATCAGGCCGTGAAGTTCGCGGTCCAGGAAAGGGGTGAGCCGCGATGTCCATGAGAGCCTTGAAGTTAAACTTTCGTACCACACTTTGTTTCGGCGTGGTGTGCCTTCTGCTGTTAATACAAGGAGCAATGACGCTGATAAAAGTCGATAAAGTTTATTCGTCGACGGTTGAAATCGAAAACAACTGGCTCCCCAGTATCCGTACGGCCGGTGAGCTAGATTCTGCATTTTATAAACTTCGTCTTGACCTGCGTCGTTATGCCATGGAAACGACCCGCCAGGATCCGGCCTCCCTTGAAAAACTCAAGGCGACGCGCACGGAAGTGCTCGACGTTGCCGAGCGTTATGCGCTGTTAGTGTCGAGTCCCGAGGAGCAAGGCAAGTACAACGAAGCATTCACCAGCATCAAGAACTACGGCCAGAAGATGGATGAGTTTCTCGCGCAGGCCTCCAGCCTGTCCGTTGAACAGATGTCGACCTACTTGCGGGATGTCAACGGACCTATCGCCCTGGATGTGCAGCGTGCCATCCGTGAGCTGATCGCGTTGAATGAGAAGGGCTCCAAGACTGCGGTACAAGTTGCCTCCAGCGAGTATGAAACAGCACGCTTGTTTACCTGGATACTCATGGTCGGCTCCTTGCTGATCACTGTCGTGGTCGCACGCTTGTTTACCCGCAGCATCATTGTTCCGGTACGTGAATTGCTGGTGTCGACCGGCAAAATTGCCGACGGTGATTTACGTGTAGCCATTGCGATCAATGGCAATGACGAGCTGACGGCGTTGCAACGGTCTACCGCGTCCATGCAAATGAATCTGAAAAGTACCCTGCAGCACATCTCGGAAGCGTCCGGGCAGTTGGCGTCGGCGGCAGAGGAGATGAGTGCCATTACCCGCGAATCCAGTGCGGGGATCGAGCGCCAAAGCCTGGAGACGGACCAGGCCGCCACGGCCGTAAACGAGATGACGGCGGCAGTGGAGGAGGTCGCCCGCAATGCGGTGTCGGCGTCCCAATCGACGCAAGATTCCCAGCGCTCGGCCAAAATGGGTCAGGAGCGTGTGACGCAAACCATCGCCTCAATCGAGAAACTCAGCGCCACGGTGCAACAGACCGGCGTGGAAGTTGAAGGCCTGGCCAAGCAGGCTCAGGATATTGCACGGGTGGTTGAAGTGATCCGCTCGATTGCCGAGCAAACCAACCTGCTGGCGTTGAACGCCGCCATTGAGGCGGCCAGGGCAGGAGAACAGGGCAGGGGGTTTGCGGTAGTGGCCGACGAAGTGAGGGCACTGGCGCATAGAACGCAGACATCGACGCAGGAAATCGAGCAGATGATTGCCAAAATCCAGAGCTGCTCCAGCGAAGCGGTGTCCTCCATGGCGCTTAACCGCAACGAGGCGGTGGATTCCTTGAAGATCGCCCATGAAGCGGGCCTGGCCATTACACAGATCACCGAAGCCATCACGGATATCAATGAACGCAACCTGTTGATCGCGACAGCGTCCGAGGAGCAGGCCCATGTAGCCCGCTCCGTGGACCAGAACCTGATCAGTATCCGTGACCTGTCCATCCAGAGCTCTTCGGCGGCCGGCCAGACTTCGATTGCCAGTCAAGAGCTGTCAAGGCTGGCGGTGGACCTCAAGCAGATCGTTTCAAAGTTCTCCGTCGCCTGATAAAACCTGCGCAACCCGCAGAACATGCCGCGGCACGGAGGCCGCGCACGCCCGCTTTCACAGTTGGTTCAGGGGAATCTTCAGGTAAGTCACCCCATTTTCCTCCGCAGGCGGCATATTCCCCGCCCGCACATTCACCTGGATCGCCGGCAGCAACAGCGTCGGCATCCCCAGCCCGGCATCACGCTGGGTGCGCATCGCGACAAACGCCGCTTCATCCACCCCGTCATGCACATGGATATTCCCCGCGCGCTGCTCGGCCACCGTGGTCAGGCACTTCGCTTCACGGCCTTCGGGCGGGTAGTCATGGCACACGTACAGCTCGGTGTCCAAAGGAAACGCCAGCAGCTTGCGCATCGATGCATACAACTGCCGCGCATCACCGCCGGGGAAGTCGCAGCGCGCCGTGCCGACGTCGGGCATGAACAGCGTATCGCCCACCAGGATCAGCCGATCGTCGATCAGGTAGGCCATGTCCGCCGGGGTATGCCCGGGCACATGCAGGGCCTGGGCCTTGATAGAGCCGATATGAAACACCTCATCCGGCGCAAACAAGTGATCGAACTGCGAGCCGTCCACGCGAAATTCCGGCTCTAGGTTGAACAGGTTCTTGAACACGTCCTGCACTTTGCTGATGGACTGGCCAATCGCGATCTTGCCGCCCAGCGTCCGGCGCAGGTAAGGCGCGGCGGAGAGGTGGTCGGCATGGGCGTGGGTTTCGAGCAACCACTGCACCTGCAGGCGATGTTCGCGCACGTAGGCGATCACCTTGTCGGCCTGGCGGGTGTCGGTGCGCCCGGAGGCCGGGTCGTAGTTGAGCACCGAGTCGACGATGGCACAGGGGCCATCATCTGCCTCGTGTAGGACGTAGGTGTAGGTCGACGACGCCTCGTCCAGAAAGGCTTGTATCAACGCGGGCATGGCGGCGGTCCTTGTAGTGGATTGCGGCTTACATTCGAGATGTTTTCCACATAGGCTTGCGAGCTTAAGGGAAAAAAACGGTCCGAGGCAAAGGATCGACCTGTAACGGGACGTGACGCCATACGGCAACGCTCCTTGTGTGCATCGAATTAAAAAGGCGATAGACCATGACCGAACAACACTGGGGCCCTACCATCAGTGGCGATATCGTAGTCATCGGCGGCGGCTCGGCGGGGATCGGCCTGCTGGCCAGCCTGCTCAAGCGCGACCCCCACCTGAATATCACCCTGATCGAGCCGAGCGACCACCACTGCTACCAGCCCGCCTGGACCCTGGTGGGCGGCGGCGCCTACGACCTGGAAAAGACCCGCCGCCGGCTGGCCGACGTACTGCCCAATGGCGTCACCTGGGTACAGGCCGCCGTCACCGAACTGCTGCCGGACGAGCAGACGCTGGTCCTCGACAGCGGCCAACGCGTCACCTGGAACAACCTCATCGTGTGCCCTGGCCTGCGCCTGGCCTGGGAGAAGATCGAAGGGCTGCAAGACACCCTTGGCCAGCATGGCGTCACCTCCAACTATAGTTACCAGCACGCGGCCTATACGTGGCAGTTGGTGCAGCAACTCAAGGGTGGCAAGGCGATCTTTACCCAGCCGGCCATGCCGATCAAATGCGCGGGGGCGCCGCAAAAAGCCCTGTACCTGTCCTGCGACCACTGGCTCAAGCAGGGCGCTCTGAAAAACATCGACGTCGAATTCAACCTGGCCGGCGCCGCGCTGTTCGGCGTGGCGACCTTTGTGCCGCCGCTGATGAAGTACATCGAAAAATACGCTGCCCGCCTGGCGTTCAATTCCAACCTGGTGAAGGTTGATGGCCCGGCACGCAAGGCCTGGTTCGAAGTGAAGGACGCCGCAGGCAATGCGACGGTTGAAGAGAAATCCTTCGATATGCTTCACGTGGTCCCACCCCAAGTCTCCCCGGCGTTCATCCGCCAGAGCCCCCTGGCTGACGCCGCCGGCTGGTGCGAAGTAAACCCCCACAGCCTGCAACACCTGCGTTACCCGCATATCTTCGGCCTCGGCGACGTGTGCGGCACCACCAATGCCAAGACCGCCGCCGCGGCGCGCAAGCAAATCGTGGTGGTCGCCGAAAACCTGCTGGCCCTGCGCAAACAGGCGCCGCTGCCGCTCAAGTACGACGGCTACGGTTCCTGCCCGCTGACGGTGGAGAAGGGCAAGGTGGTGCTGGCCGAGTTCGGCTATGGCGGCAAATTGCTGCCGACCTTTCCCCTGGACCCTACCCAGGCGCGCCGCTCAATGTGGTTCCTCAAGGCCACCTTGCTGCCGTGGTTCTACTGGAACGGCATGCTCAAGGGCCGCGAATGGCTGACCCGCCTGAGCAAGGTGGACTGAATGCTGCTGGCCAGTGTGTTGGGATTATTGATGGGCCTGGTCATGGGCCTGACCGGCGCGGGCGGCGGCATCCTCGGGGTGCCGGCGCTGGTGCTGGGCCTGGGGTTGAGCATGACCCAGGCGGCGCCGGTGTCGCTGCTCGCCGTGGGCGCGGCGGCAGCGGTGGGGGCGATTGACGGTTTGCGCCATGGCCTGGTGCGTTACCGCGCCGCGTTGCTGATCGCGTTGCTCGGCGCGTTGTTTTCGCCGGTGGGGGTGTTTCTCGCCCATCAATTGCCGGAAGCCGCGCTGATGGGCCTGTTCAGCGCGTTGATGGTACTGGTGGCCTGGCGCATGTTGCAGCGCGAAAAACGCGAGGCCGGGCCGAGTGACCATGGCACCGCCTCCTGGGGCCAGAAGAACTGCATGCTCGACCAGCAAACCGGGCGCTTCGCCTGGACCGCCAAATGCAGCGCAACCCTGGCCGCCCTCGGTGCGGTGACGGGAGCGGTGTCCGGCCTGCTGGGCGTCGGCGGCGGGTTCCTGATCGTGCCGGCGTTCAAGCAGCTCACCGATGTGCAGATGCGCGGCATCGTCGCCACCTCCTTGATGGTGATCAGCCTGCTCTCGCTGATCGGTGTGGCCGGTGCGTTCCATGCCGGTGTCCGCATTGAACCGATAGGCTGGGTATTTATCGGCGCAAGCATCGTCGGCATGCTGGCCGGCCGACGCCTGTGTTCGGTGATTCCCGCGCGTACCTTGCAGGTGGGTTTTGCCAGTTTGTGTGTACTGGTTGCTATTGGCATGGTGGTTAAAGCGGCCATCTGATCGGCTCATCCCTTCGTGTCCGCCACCCAGTGCCCAGCACCGTTGTTGAACAATCCGGTCAAGCCCGGCGAGTGGGGGGCCGTATTGAGCCCGCTTTTGGCTTGAGGCGTTGATACCTGTCAACGCAGCCTGTGGCAATCCAGGGCATGCTTGCGGCCTGATTTGAAGGCTGATGGAGCCCGCCATGAACGCCCCCGCCACAACCGCCGCATCATTCAAGTTTCCCCTGGGCCTGGTAGTCGCCGTGCTGGTGATGATTGGGGTGCTGCTGTTGCCGCTGCCCGCTGACTTACCGGTGGCTGGGCACCGCATGCTGGCGATCCTCGCGTTTGCCGTGGTGGTGTGGATCACCGAGGCGGTGTCCTATGAAGCCAGCGCGATCATGATCACCTCGCTGATGGCTTTTCTGCTCGGCACGGCGCCGTCGGTGCAAGACCCTGTCCATCTGATCGGCACCAGCCCGGCCATCAGCATGGCGCTTACCGGTTTTTCCAACCCGGCATTGGCGCTGGTGGCGGGCGCGTTGTTCATCGCCGCCGCGATGACTCACACCGGTCTGGACCGGCGCATCGCCCTGGTGACGCTGAGCCGGATCGGCACGAGTACCCGGCGCATCCTGCTCGGAGCGATTGCGGTGACCATTCTGCTCAGCCTCGTTGTACCCAGCGCCACGGCGCGCAGTGCCTGCGTGGTGCCGATCATGATGGGCGTGATCGCCGCGTTTGGCGTGGACAGACGCTCGAACATCGCGGCCGGCATCATGATCGTGGTGGCCCAGGGCACCAGCATCTGGAACGTCGGCATCCAGACCGCCGCCGCGCAGAACCTGCTGACCGTCGGCTTTATGGACAAGATGCTCGGCCAGCGCGTGTCATGGATCGACTGGCTGATTGCGGGGGCACCGTGGGCGCTGATCATGTCGGCGGTGTTGCTGTTCCTGGTGCTCAAGTTGTTGCCGCCGGAGACCGACAGCATCCCGGGCGGTAAAGAGGCGGTGGCGCAATCGCTGGTGGACATCGGGCCGATGACGGGGCCGCAGAAGCGCCTGTTGACGGTGTCGGTGTTGTTGCTGCT
This sequence comes from Pseudomonas petroselini, assembly GCF_045037875.1. Taxonomy (NCBI): domain Bacteria; kingdom Pseudomonadati; phylum Pseudomonadota; class Gammaproteobacteria; order Pseudomonadales; family Pseudomonadaceae; genus Pseudomonas; species Pseudomonas petroselini. Next base: position 5,273,577 of record NZ_CP173614.1, on the reverse strand, counting down.
GGCCTGGGCCACGGAAGGGCGTTTGCACAGTTTTGACACCACCTCGACCACGTACGCGGGGTTGGTGTTTCTGTTGCTGCCAGGCATCGGCGTGATGACCTGGAAAGATGTGCAGTCGCGGATTCCTTGGGGCACGGTGATTGTGTTTGGGGTGGGCATCAGCCTGGGGACGGCGCTGCTGACCACCCAGGCGGGGCAGTGGTTGGGGGCTGCCGTGGTGGCTCACACGGGGTTGGATCAGGTTGGGCCGCTGGGGGTGTTTGCGATTCTTGGGGCGTTTTTGATCGTGATTCATTTGGGGTTTGCCAGTGCCACGGCATTGACCTCGGCGTTGTTGCCGATCCTGATTGCGGTGTTGCAGACGTTGCCGGGGGAGTTCAGTCGGTTGGGGATGACGATGCTGCTGGGGTTTGTGATGAGTTATGGGTTTATTCTGCCGATCAATGCGCCGCAGAATATGGTGTGCCTGGGAACAGGGACGTTTACGGCGCGGCAGTTTGCCAAGGTGGGGGTTCTGGTGACGCTAATCGGCTATGCGCTGATGCTGGTGTTTGCCGCCACTTACTGGAGCTGGCTCGGCTGGGTCTGACAGTGTAAAGGTTGTCCCCAACACACTGCAGATGCCATGTGGGAGGGGGCCTGCCCCCGATGGCGGTGTGTCTACTTCGATGACCCATTGTTCCTTCGAAATGACAAGATGAACTCCCCTCAGGTTTACTACTCCCTGAGTAATGGTTTTACCGACATCCTGCGTCGGGTCATCTAGGTCATCGAATGAACACATACACCCCCCACACCTGGGAGCCCCACGAGCGGCCCAGCCTGCCCGGTTCGCCGTCGACGCCGTTGCACCCCACCCATAAGCGTTGGTTGTTCGCGATGGTGGGGGTGCTGGTGGCAATTACTGGAGGGCTGGGTAACGCGCTGGTGATCGCCAACCTGCAATACCTGCAAGGTGCACTGGGCGCGACCACCGCTGAAATGGCCTGGCTCCCCGCCGCCTATGTGATGACCAACGTGTGCATGAACCTGCTGCTGGTGAAGTTTCGCCAGCAGTTCGGCCTGCGCGCATTTACCGAAGTGTTCCTGGTGCTGTATGCGCTGGTGACCTTCGGCCACTTGTTCGTCAACGACCTCAACTCCGCCATTGCGGTGCGGGCGGCCCACGGCATGGTGGGGGCGGCGCTGAGTTCATTGGGCTTGTACTACATGATCCAGGCCTTCCCGGCCAAGTGGCGCTTGAAGTCGCTGGTGCTGGGGTTGGGCACGGCGCAGTTGGCCTTGCCGCTGGCGCGGTTGTTCTCCGAAGATTTGCTGCAAATCGCCGAATGGCGCGGGCTGTACCTGTTCGAACTGGGCATGGCGCTGATCTGCCTGGGCTGTGTATTCCTGCTCAAGTTACCGCCTGGTGACCGCTTCAAGACCTTTGAAAAACTCGACTTCCTGACCTTCGCCATCCTGGCTACCGGTGTCGCGTTGCTCTGCGCCGTGCTGTCCCTGGGCCGCATCGACTGGTGGCTGGAGGCACCGTGGATCGGCGTGGCCTCGGCCTGCTCCCTGGTGCTGATCATGGCTGGCCTGGCCATCGAGCATAACCGCGCCAACCCGATGCTCATGACCCGCTGGCTGGGCAGCGGCGTGATGATTCGCCTGGCACTGGCGGTGATCCTGATTCGCATGGTGCTGTCCGAGCAGTCCACCGGCGCCGTGGGGTTCATGCAGATGTTGAACATGAGCTACCAGCAGATGCACACGCTCTATGTGGTGATGCTGGCCGGGGCGATTGCGGGGCTGGCGGTCAGCGCCCTGACCATCAACCCGGCGCATTTGCTGATGCCGCTGGTGATTTCCCTGGCGCTGATGGCCACGGGGTCGGTGATGGACAGCTTTTCCAGCAACCTCACCCGGCCGCAGAACCTGTATATCAGCCAGTTCCTGCTAGGCTTCGGCGGGACGTTCTTCCTGGGGCCGACCATGGTGCTGGGCACCAAGAACGTGCTGGCCAACCCGCGCAACCTGGTGAGTTTTTCGGTGATGTTCGGCATTTGCCAGAACCTCGGCGGCCTGATCGGCGCGGCGTTGTTGGGGACGTTCCAGATCGTGCGCGAGAAATATCACTCGAGCATGATCGTCGAACACCTGACCCTGCTCGACCCGCGTGTGGCCGCGCGGGTGCAGAGCGGCGGCTCGGCCTACGGCGGCATTGTCGCCGACCCCGAGCTGCGCAACTTGATGGGCATTCGCAGCCTGGCCACGGCGGCGACCCGTGAAGCGAACGTGATGGCCTACAACGATGTCTTCATGCTGATCGCGATCATCGCGATACTGACCATGATCTGGATCTTTATCCGCAGTCTGTGGCTGATGAGCACCACCCAGGCAGCAGCCCCTTCCGTTCAACCCAGCGGCGCTTCTTCATGACCGAACCGACTTCCACCACCACGACCACCAACGCCATCGCTTCCACGCCGGAAGGCAGCACGCCTCCTGGGGCCACGGTGACCGAGCCGCGCTCCTTGCGGGTGCGCATCGTCTCGTCCCTGGGCTTTGCCGCGATTGCCATCGTTGGTGTGTTGATTGTGCTGTATGCCTGGCAATTGCCGCCGTTCAGCAGCGCGGTGGAAACCACCGAAAACGCGCTGGTGCGTGGGCAAGTCACGATTATCGGTCCGCAGCTCAGCGGCTATGTGTTCGACGTGCCGGTGCAGGATTTCCAGTACGTGAAGGCAGGCGATCTGCTGGTGCGCCTGGATGATCGCATCTACAAGCAGCGCCTCGACCAGGCGCTGGCGCAACTGGCGGTGCAGAAGGCGTCGTTGGCGAATGTGGTGCAGCAGCGCAACAGCGCCGAAGCCACGATCAAATTGCGCCAGGCGGCCTTGGTGGACAGCCAGGCGCAGGCGCGCAAAAGCACGGCCGACTTGCGCCGCAATGAAGCGTTGATCAGTGACGGTTCGGTGTCCAAGCGCGAGCTGGACGTAACCCGTGCCGCCAACGCGCAGACCGTCGCGGCGGTGGCCCAGGCCCAGGCCAGCCTGGAAATCGCACGTCAGGACCTGCAGACGGTGATCGTCAACCGCGGTTCCCTGGAAGCGGCCGTGGCGAGTGCCGAGGCGGCGGTGGAGTTGGCGCGTATAGACCTGTCCAACACCCGCATCACCGCACCGCGTGACGGTCAGTTGGGGCAGATTGGCGTGCGCCTGGGGGCCTACGTCAACTCCGGCGCGCAGTTGATGGCGCTGGTGCCCAAGCAGCTGTGGGTGATCGCCAATATGAAAGAAACCCAGATGGACAATGTGCAGGTCGGCCAGCCGGTGACCTTCACGGTCGACGCCCTGAACCACCGCAAATTCCACGGCGCGGTGCAGCATATTTCCCCAGCCACCGGCTCGGAGTTCAGCCTGTTGCAGGCAGACAACGCCACCGGCAACTTCGTGAAGATCGCCCAGCGGGTGCCGGTGAGGATTACGGTGGATCCCGACCAGGCCGAGAGCGAGCGGTTGCGGCCGGGGTTGTCGGTCGTCGTCAGCATCGACACCGCCGGCCGCCTGAAAAATAGCCCACCCTGACATCACTGACACAACACAAATCAAAACTGTGGGAGGGGGCTTGCCCCCCGATAGCGGTGTCTCAGCCACCCAATGTATTACTGATTCACCGCCATCGGGGGCAAGCCCCCTCCCACATTTTGAATGTATTTCAGGTTGAAGGTGAGGTGGGTTGACTGGCCCTGTTCCAGCAGTTTCAAACCGGGCCGCCCCGGCAGATGATGGGCATTCACCGGATGGCTCACCGGCTCGATGCAAAAGAACCCCAACCCCGGCGGGCAATACAGCAGGAAGTAATCCGCGCCGCTCGCCTGGCATTCCAGCGCATACCCCAGCTCCGGTTGCTCGATCCGGCACTGCCCATCCCACTGGCAAAACCCATTGTCCACCAGGCCTTCGGGCAGGTTTTTCAATCCTTGGAAATCCCACTCGCCCGGCACCTGCGCCAACCCTGTCGGCAGCTTGGACACATCACTCATCCACACCTGTGCGGCCTTGGCCCGCAACCGGGTGCCCGGCCGACGCGGAAAGTACGGGTGCAAGCCCACGCCATGCCAGGCGGCTGTTTCGGCCAGATGAGTCACCCGCAGTTCGATACGCAAGGCCCCATCGCTCAAGCGAATACGCTGCTCGGCGCGATAGGCAAACGGCGTGTCACATCGCACTTCCAGCACGGCTTCATCCGCCGACTGGCTGACCACCTGCCACGCTTGCTGCCAGGCCGAACCGTGAATCGGCAGCGGATCGGTCAGGCTGTTGGGCGCGAGTGCCAGCCAACCCTCGGGGTTATCGAAACCGCCGTGGGCAATGCGGTTGGACCAAGGCACCAACGGATAGCACCCCAGCTTGCCCGGCAAACCGGTGAGGATCGCCTGCTCATCGTTATGGCGCAGCAACGGCTGCCCGGTGGCGCGCACCGTCCAATTGACGAGGCTGCCGCCCACGGCCGGATTCACCGTGAGGTGGGTCAGGTTGTCTTCAAGTTCAATCATCATCACAGCACCACGCTGGGCAGCCACAGCGACAGCGCCGGAATGTAGGTCACGGCCATCAGGATCAGGAACAGCACCCCATAGAACGGCAGCAGCGCCTTCACGGTTTTCTCGATACTGACCTTGCCCACTGCCGCCCCCACGAACAACACGGCACCCACCGGCGGCGTAATCAAGCCAATGCCGAGGTTGACCAGCATGATCATGCCGAAGTGCACCGGGTCGACGCCGAGGCCGAGCACCACCGGCAGCAGAATCGGCGTGAGGATCAAGATCAATGGCGCCATGTCCATCACCGTGCCGAGCAACAACAACATGACGTTGATGCACATCAGGATCACGTAGCGGTTGTCCGAAAGGGTCAGGAACATCGTGGTGATCTTCGCCGGGATCTGCATCAGGGTCATGATGTAGCCGAAGCTGGCGGCAAAGGCGATCAGGATCATCACGATGGAAATGGTGCGCACCGTGCGGTGCATCAGCTTGGGCAGCTCGCGCCACTTATAGTCACGGTAGATGAACATGGTCACGAAAAACGCCCAGAGCACGGCAATCGCAGCGGACTCGGTGGCGGTGAAGATGCCTGAGAGGATGCCGCCGAGGATGATCACCATGGCCATCAAGCCCCAGAGTGCGTCGGCGGCGATCTTCAGCGCTTGCTTCAAGGGGATGACGTCGCCCTTGGGGTAATTGCGCTTTTTCGCGAAGATCAGGCACAGCACCATCAGGCAGGCGCTCATCAGCAGGCCCGGTACCACGCCGGCCATGAACAGCGACGCGATCGACACCGTACCGCCCGCCGCGAGGGAGTAAAGCACCGAGTTATGGCTGGGCGGGGTCAGCAGCGCCTGCACCGAACCGCTGACGGTCACGGCCGTGGCGAACTCACGGGGATACCCGCGGCGTTCCATTTCCGGAATCAGCACCGAACCGACCGAGGCGGTGTCCGCCACCGACGAACCGGAAATCGCGCCGAAAAACGTCGAGGCCATGATATTCACCAAGGACAGGCCGCCCCGCACAAAGCCCACCAGCACCCCGGCAAACGCCACTAGCCGCCGCGACATGCCGCCTTCGGCCATGATCGCCCCGGCCAGCACAAAGAACGGAATCGCCATCAGTGAAAACTTGTTCACCCCGCCGGCCACCTGAATCATCAGGGCCTGGAACGGAATGTCGATCCACCACGCGCCGATCAGCGCCGACAGCCCGAGGGCATAGGCCACGGGCATGCCGATCAGGATCAAGGCGATAAAACTGCCCAACAGAATCAATGCGTCCATATCAGGCGGCCCCTTCGCTTTCTTCAACCAGATCGAAACGCACGACCCGACGATTGCTCTGGTCACCGAGCAGGAGTTTTTCCACGACAAAGATCAGCGTCAGCAGGCCGCCAATGGGAATCGGCATATAGGTGATGCCCACGCGCAGGGTGGGGATGGCGCTCATGAACTGGTTCCAGGTGGACAGGCACAGCTTGGTGCCCCAGATGGTCATGAACAGGCAGATGATGGCCATCAACAGTTGTGAGACGACGCCGACCACTTGGCGTTGGCGCGGTGCCAGGCGGTCGGTCACTACCGCCACCGACATGTGGGCCCCCGCGCGGTAACTGGCGGCCGCGCCGACAAAGGTGAACACCAGCATCAGCAGGATGGCGGTGGGTTCCGGCCAACTCGAGCCGGTGCCGAGGATATAGCGGGCGAAGATGCCCCAGGGGATGATCAGTGCGACCCCGAGTACCGAGAGGCCGGCGACCCAGATGCAGGTCATGTAGATGCGGTCGTTGATGCGCAGCAGTAAATTCTTCATGGCGTTCACCGTAACCGGGCGCGTCCGCATGGGCCGCACCGGGCCTTGCTAAGAGGAAGGGACGTTACTGAACGGCGTCGATACGCTTGATGATGTCGGCGTAAGGTGCGCCGTACTTCGCCCGTACCGCTGCGGTGGCGTCATAGAAGGGTTTTTTGTCGACGGTGATGAACTCGACACCGGCCTTTTTGAGTTTTTCCTCACTGCTGGCGGACTTGGCGTCCCACAGCACGCGCTCGTCAGCCTGGGCGGCCTTGGCGGCTTTTTTCACCATGTCCTGTTGCGCGGGGGTGAGTTTGTTCCAGGTGATTTTCGACATCACGATGGGTTCCGGCAGGATCAAGTGCTCGGTGAGGGTGTAGTACTTGGCATTCTGGAAGTGGTTGTGTTCCAGCATGGTGGGTGGGTTGTTTTCCGCACCGTCGATCACGCCGGTCTGCAGGGCGCTGAAGATCTCGCCGGTGTCCATGGCGATGCCGTTGGCACCCATGGCATTAAAGGCGTCGATGAACAACGGGTTGCCTTGCACGCGGATCTTCATGCCCTTCAGGTCTTCGATCTTGCGCACCGGCTTCTTGGTGTAGAGGTTGCGCGTGCCGCCGTCCATCCAGGCCAGGGCGACCAGGCCGAACTCGGAGTCGGTGATCTTGGCGAGGATCTCGTCGCCGATCTCGCCGTCGATGACCTTGCGCATATGGGCCTGGTCACGGAACACGAACGGCAAGTTGAAGACGTTCACGTCCGGGACCACCGGGCCGACGATACCGAGGCTGACGCGGGTCATCTGCACGGCGCCGACCTGGGCCTGCTCGACCACTTCTTTCTCGGAGCCCAGCACACCGCCAGGGAAGTATTTGAAGGTCAGTTCGCCGTTGCTTTCCTTGGTCAGGGCCTTGCCCATGTTTTCTTCGGCCACGACGGTGGGGTAGCCGGCGGGGTGGATGTCGGCGAATTTGATTTCCAGCGCGTGGGCGGCGCTGCTCAGGGCGAAGCATGCAGCGGCGAGCAAGGTGCGTTTGAAGTCCATGGGGTACGTCTCCAGTCTTGTTATTGTTGTATTCAAGGCACAGCGATGCAGCTAGAGGGTGAACGTGGGCTCGGGTAAACCGGTGATGCCAGGGTTGAGGGCGAATACGCCGCCGGCCAGCGACTGCTCACTCTGGTCGTCACGGATCGAGGTGACGTACAGGGTGTCCAGGCGACTGCCGCCAAAGGCGCACATGGTGGGTTTTTTCACCGGTACGGTGAGGGAACGGTCGAGACGCCCCTCGGGGGTGAAGCGGTGGATGAGCCCGGCGTCGTTGGCGCAGATCCAGTAGCAGCCATCGGCATCCACGGCGGCGCCGTCGGGGCGGCCGAGGTGCTTGTGCATGTCGACGAACACGCGGCGATTGGACGGCGTGCCGGTCTCGATGTCGTAATCGAAGGCCCAGATCTGTTGCACCAGCGGGTGTGAATCCGAGGCGTACATCGTGCGGCCATCGGGGCTGAAGGCCAGGCCGTTGAGGGTGATGAAACCGTTCAACTGGGCATGGGGCAATGAACCCGATGCATAGCGATAGAGGATGCCTTCGGCTGCATTCGCGCCCATGTTCAGCACCATGCTACCGGCCCAGAAACGGCCCTGGCGATCACAGCGGCCGTCGTTGAGGCGCATGTCCGGGCGAGGGTGCGCGACGCTCGCCAGAGACGTGGTGTCGAGGCTGCCGTCGTTGTGCGGGGTGAGTTGGAAGAAGCCGGTTTCCATCCCCGCGACCCAGTTGCCCGCGTCGGTGCGGGCGATACAGGCGAGCATCTGCGGGGCAGTCCAGGCGGCAACGTGGCCGGTGTCGGCGCTCCAGCGTTGCAGGCCACCGTTGGGAATATCCACCCAGTACAGGGCGTTTTCCTCCGGCACCCACACCGGGCATTCGCCCACGGCATTGCGGGCGTCGACAATCAATTCAGCGTTCATGGCAACTCATTCCCTTGGGTTGTTGTGCGCTCAGTCACCGAACGGCCCAGCGGCGCAGAACGCACCGCCCTGATAAACCTTGGCCGGGTCGTCGGCGGCGACCGGTGGCTGGGTTTCGACCTGCGCGCGGAAGACTTCGGAGCTGTCTTTGGGGGCGTAGCCCAGGTGTGCGGCGTAGCGGTTGTCCCACCAGGTGTCGAGGTTATCCGACATGCCGTAGACCACGGTGTGGCCGACGTTCGGTGTGTAGAGCGCGCGCTCAAGCAGTTGAGTGAGGTCGTCGAAGCTCAGCCAGGTGTGCATCATCCGACGGTTCTGCGGTTCCGGGAACGATGAGCCGATGCGGATACTGACGGTCTCGATGCCATAGCGGTCGAAGTAGAAGCTCGCCATGTCTTCGCCGTAGGACTTGGACAGGCCGTAGTAGCTGTCCGGCCGGCGAGGGGAGTGGGCGTCGATTTTCTCGCCTTGTTTATAGAAGCCGATGACATGGTTGGAGCTGGCGAAAATCACGCGCTTCACACCGTGGCGGCGGGCGGCCTCGTAGATATGGAAAATGCCGCTGATATTGGCGCCGAGGACTTCTTCGAACGAACGCTCAACCGAAACGCCGCCAAAGTGCAGGATCGCATCGACACCTTCCACCAACTGGTGCACGGCGTGTTTGTCGGCGAGGTCGCAGGTGTGCACTTCTTCGGACGCGTCGGCAGCCGGGGCCATGTTGGCGATGTCGGACAGGCGCAGCACGTGGGCATAAGGACGCAGGCGTTCACGCAGGACTTTACCCAGGCCGCCGGCGGCGCCGGTGAGCAGTAGGCGGTTGAAGGGAGCGGGGGTGGTCGTGGTCATGGGGATTCCAAATTTTTGTTGTAGGTTGTCGTATGACTATGCCGAAGTATTGTGAGTGATCCCCCAGGTTGTCAACGTTCTTCCAGACGAATGAGATTCAAAGGTGGGAGGGGGCTTGCTCCCGATAGCGGTGTGTCAGCAGTGCATTCGGTGCCTGATACACCACCATCGGGAGCAAGCCCCCTCCCACAGGGGTTGTGCACGGGTTTTCAGGTCATCAACAACTTTTAAAGCAACGAGATCGGATAGCTGATAAAGATCCGGTTCTCATCAAACTCGTTGTTGCTGAAATCCCGACGCATGGTCGAGTTGCGCCACTTCACGTTGAGGTTCTTCAGTGCACCGCTCTGCACCGTGTAGGCCAGTTCCGATTCACGGCCCCATTCCTTGCCATCGGTGATCGCGCCGGTGTGCACATTGCTGCCGCTGATATAGCGGTTCATCAGGGTCAGCCCCGGCACGCCGAGCACCACGAAGTTGAAGTCGTGACGCAACTGCCAGGATTTTTCCTTGGCATTGTCGTAGCTGGCGTTGTAGCTGTCGTTGGCCAGGGTGCCGCCGCTGGTGCCGTTGATGCGCATCCAGGCGCTGTCGCCGGTGAGTTTCTGCAAGCCCACGTAGAAGGTGTGACCGTTGTATTTGGCCGAAAGCAGGGCGAAGGCGGTCTTGTTATCGAGGTCGCCGGCCAGGGCGCTGCCGTCTTCCTTGCCGTTGAAGAAGCCGAGGTTGGCGCCCAGGGTCCAGTCGCCCACCGGCTGGCTGTGGGTGAGGTTGAAGTATTGCTGCTGGTAGATATCGGTCAATTCGGCGTACCACAGGCCGACCTGGGTGCGCTTGTCGTTGAAGGTGTATTCGCCGCCGCCGAAGTTGAAGCGGTCGGAGGTAAACGCGGCCCTGCCGTTCATGAACATGTCTTCCATGCTCGCGTCGTTGCGCGGGCTGTTGCCGCGAAACTGGCCGCCATAGAGCGTCAGGCCGGCGATCTCGTTGGAGGTGACCTGGCCGCCACGAAAGGTCTGGGGCAGTGAGCGGCCATCGTCGGAGCGCAGAATCGGCAGTACCGGCATCCATTCGCCGACCTTCAATTCTGTCTTCGACAGTTTTGTCTTCAGCGCCACGCCCAGGCGCCCGAAGTTATCGGCAGGGCGGCCGTCGTCGTGGATCGGCAGCAGTTGCGTACCGCCAGTGCCTTTGCCGCCATCCAGCTTTTGCGAATACAGGCCCAGCACATCAATTCCGAAACCCACGGTGCCCTGGGTGAAGCCGGACTTCGCATCGAGAATGAAGCTCTGCGTCCACTCTTCGGCCTTGCCCTGGGGGTTGGTCGGGTTGGTGAAGTTGCGGTTGAAGTAGGCGTTGCGCAGGTTGAGCGTGGCCTTGGCGTCGTCGATAAAACCTTCGGCGTGGACGCTGGGGGGGAGGGTGAACGCCAGGCTGCCGAGCGCGATGAGGCCGATACACGAGGACGAATTGCGGGCGAATTGACTCACGGTGGAGCTCCCTTTCGTTTGTTGTTTTTATTATTTGTTATACGTCGTCGTACAACATCGATCGGGATATTTGCGGGGTTTTCAGGGCTTGTCAACTGGAAGTTATAGGATGACTGGCTCGATCTTGGTCAAAAGTGGGCAGGGTCAAGGTGGGCGGGGGGAATCAGCCTGCCAGAACCATGGGCGGCAACGTACCCAGCAGAGAAACGGCCGCCACCGCTGAAACACCTAGTAACCATTCCAGCGTCACGCTGGACTTCAAGCTGCCCAGTCGCTCGTCACAACGCTCCAGGCGCAAACGATTCAGCAACGCCAGCGCCAGCATGCCCAGCACCAACATCACCTTGATCAGCAAGATCAACGCAAACCCATCGAACAGCGGTGTGGGCCACAGTTGCCCGGTGAGCACGCGCACATTGATCAGCCCGGTCATCAGCAAGCCCGTCACCAGCCCATAACCCACACCGCTGAAGCGCCGCAGGATCGGTTCCAGCGCGAAGTGTTGCGGCTGCCTGAGGATCAGCACCAGCACCAACAACCCGCCGAGCCAGGCGCCGACGCAGACCAAATGCACCACCTGGTTGAGGATCAGCAATTGCCCGCTCAGGCCATCGAGCATCGCGCCATGGCCGACGGGAGCGAGGGTTGCCAGCAGCAGCGCGATCAAGGGCAGGCGCAGCGCCGCCCAGGGTCTGATCAGCACCATTACCAGCAACAGGTTGAGCAACAGATGCCAGGCCCAGACCTGGCCAAAAAACGTCTTGCCCAACACCAATTGCACGGTGGCCGGTTGCAGCGCCGCGTCCCAACTGCCGGCCATGCTGGCGGTGATCAGTATCAACCACGCCACGCCAGAGATCAGCCCGAGCCAGGCCAAGGCGCGCGTGATGCGCAGCAACTGCCGGTCCAGCGCCGGCTGCGGTTCAGCGCCCAGCAGCCAGGGCCTGAATACGCAGGCCCCGAACATCAGCAACACGACGATGAAATGCAGGAAACGGCACAGCACCAACAGCGTCGCCATGGGTTATTGGCCGACCTTGAAGCTGTATTCGCCGTTGCTCTTATGGGTGTCGACCGACACCGCGTTCCACACCACTTTGTAGTTCCCGGCGGCAAGAGGGGCGGCCGGCGTGACCACCAGGGTTTTCTTGTCGGCGTCCGGGGTTTCCAGGCCCTTGATGGCGACTTCGGTACCGTCCTTGCTCAGGGACACCTTGGTGAACGTGGCTTCGACGCCCTCGCTGAAGGTCAGGCGCAGGTCGGCAGGGGCGGCGACGGTGCTGTCGGCGGCAGGGGTAGCGGTTTTCAAGTGGGCATGGGCAAATGCGGCTGAGGCGCCCAGCAGGGAGGCGAGCAGGGCGACGGCAGTCAGGGCTTTCTTGATCAACATTGGGCAATACCAATCAATGGATAGGAGCCGGGAGTGTACGAAGTTTCGACTTCGCTTGTCGCCCCGATCTAGAGCGGATGGTAGTCTTTGGGGCATGTCGTCGTCAGGGAGCCCTTATGGGCAATCACAAGATCGGAATTCGTCGGGTCAACGTCGAGAAAATCCTTTTGGCGGCGGAGAAAATCTTCGCCGAAAAGGGCTATGGCAGCACCGCCATGGCCGATATCGCGCAAGAAGTGCAACTGCCGCGCTCCAACCTGCATTACTACTTCACCACCAAGAGCGAGCTTTACAGCGCCGTGCTGTTCGACCTGCTGGAAGTGTGGAAACAGGACGCCCTGAGCTTCGAAACCTTCGATGACCCACGGGTGGTGCTCAGCAGTTATATCCGCGCCAAAATGCAGCGCTCGCGTACGCGGCCGTATGGCTCGAAAGTCTGGGCCAACGAAATCATCCATGGCGCGCCGACGCTCGGCGAGGCGCTGGATGAAAGCCTGTACGACTGGGCCAAGATGAAGGAAGCGAAAATTCGCCAGTGGGTGGAAGACAAACGCATCCTCCCGGTGGAGCCGTCGAGCCTGCTGTACATGATCTGGGCCTCGACGCAGCACTACGCCGACTTTGATCATCAGGTGAAGATCCTGAATGATCACCAGCCGTTGTCGGACATGCAGTTCGAGAGGGCAATACAGACGGTGACGGGTGTGATTTTGCGCGGGATTGGGTTGGAGCCTTGATCTTTGTTGGGGCTGAGGGCCTCATCGGGGGCAAGCCCCTCCCACACCTGACTGCATTTCACCTGAAAGAATGCGGTCGAATGTGGGAGGGGGCTTGCCCCCGATGGCGGTCTAAAGGCCTACACAGCCTCCCTGTAGGGATTCCTCGGATCCTGCGTCCAATTCAAGAACGGTTTGCCCGTGTCGATGGGCACCATCTCGATACAGTCCGCCACCGGACAGGTGATCTGGCACAGGTTGCAGCCCACACACTCGTCATCAATCACTTCGTATTGATGCGTGCCATCCGCCTGCTTCAAACTCGCGATCGCCTGGTGCGACGTATCCTCGCAGGCGATATGGCAACGCCCACAACCAATGCAGGCTTCCTGATCGATCTTCGCAATCACCTGATAGTTGATATCCAGGTACTTCCAATCCGTCGTATTGCCCACCGCACGACCGGAAAATTCCTGCAGGCTGGTGTAACCCTGACTGTCCATCCACCGCGACAGCCCGTCCTTCATCTCGTCCACGATCCGAAACCCATGCAGCATCGCCGCCGTGCACACCTGCACCGCGCCGGAGCCTAGGGCGACGAATTCCGCCGCGTCGCGCCAGTTACCGATACCGCCGATGCCGCAGATCGGCAGGCCTTGTGTTTGCGGGTCACGGGCGATTTCGGCGACCATGTTCAGCGCAATTGGCTTCACCGCTGAACCGCAGTAGCCGCCGTGGGTGCTCTGAGTGCCGACCATCGGCAGGGCGACCATGCGTTCCAGGTCCACGCTGGTGATGGAGTTGATGGTGTTGATCAGCGACACCGCGTCGGCCCCCCCGCGATACGCCGCCCGCGCCGCGACGCGGATGTCGGTGATGTTCGGCGTGAGCTTGACGATCACCGGCAGCGAGCAATACGTCTTGCACCAGCGCGTCACCTGTTCCACATACTCCGGCACCTGGCCCACCGCCGCGCCCATGCCACGTTCGGGCATGCCGTGGGGGCAACCGAAGTTCAGTTCGATACCGTCGCAACCGGTGGCTTCCACCCGCGGCAGGATGTTTTTCCAGGACTCCTCAACGCACGGCACCATCAGCGACACGATCAGCGCTCGATCCGGCCAGTCCTTTTTTACCTGGGTGATTTCCCGCAGGTTGATCTCCAGCGAGCGGTCGGTGATCAACTCGATATTGTTGATGCCCAGCACTTCGCGGTTGGCGCCATAGTGCGCCGAGTAGCGGGAGGACACGTTGACCGCCGCCGGGTCTTCACCCAGGGTTTTCCACACCACGCCGCCCCAGCCTGCTTCAAACGCGCGAACCACATTGTAGGCTTTGTCGGTGGGCGGCGCGGAGGCCAGCCAGAACGGGTTGGGGGCCTTGATGCCGGCGAATACAATCGAGAGATCGGCCATTATGCAGCCTCCACATTCAGCATGAGTTGGGCGTGCATGGCTTCGGCGGCCAGCTTGCCATGTTGCACGGCCTGCACGGTGAGGTCCTGGCCGAGGCTGACGCAGTCGCCACCGGCGTAAACCCCGGGAATACTGGTGCGCAGCTGCTCGTCGACGAAGATGCGCTCGCCCACGCGGTGCAGCTGTTGTGCCAGTGGATCGTGCAGTGCCTCGCTGTCAAAACCCTGGCCGATGGCCTTGAAGATCGCATCGGCAGCCAGTTCGAAGGTTTCGCCGGTGGGTTGCAGGCGGCCGTTGTCCAGGCGCGTGCGGACGAAACGCATGCCGCGCACATGGCCCTTGTCATCCAGCAGCACTTCTTCGGGTTGGGCCCAGGTCAGCAGGCGCACTTGGTTGGCCTTGGCGATGTCCTGTTCATGGTGGGTCGCGCCCATGTCGGCCAGGCCTCGACGGTAGACGAGGTTGACGTCGCGGGCGCCGAGGCGGGCCATTTGCACGGCCATGTCGATGGCGGTATTGCCGGCACCGAGCACGATGCAGCGGTCGGCCAGGGGCAGTTGTGTGAGGTCATCGGCCTGGCGCAGTTCGCGGATGTAGTCGGTGGCGGCGAGCAGGCCGGGGGCGTCCTCGTGGGGCAGGCCCAGCTGTTTGCTCGCGGCCAGGCCGAGCCCCAGGAATACCGAATCGAATTGCTGATGCAGTTCGCTGAGGGTGAGAGTGTCCCCCAGGCGCTGGCCGTGGCGGATCTCGATGCCGCCGATCTGCAGGAGGAAGTCCAGCTCTTTCTGGGCGAAGTCGTCCACCAGTTTGTACTTGGCGATTCCGTATTCATTCAGGCCACCGGCTTTCTCGCGGGCTTCGAAGATCACCACGTCATGGCCGTGCAGGGCGGCGCGATGGGCGCAGGCCAAACCGGCAGGCCCGGCGCCGACCACGGCGATGCGCTTGCCGGTGGGGGCGGCGCGCTGGAAGGGGTGTTCGCTGAAGTGCGCGTTGTCGATGGCATAGCGTTGCAGCAGGCCGATCAGCACCGGGGCGCATTCTTCGGCGTTATTGCGCACGCAGGCCTGCTGGCACAGGATCTCGGTGGGGCACACCCGCGCGCAGCTGCCGCCGAGGATGTTGGCCGAGAGGATTTTCTGCGCGGCACCTTGCACGTTGTCGGTGTGGATGTTGCGGATGAACGAGGGGATGTCGATCTCGCTGGGGCACGCGTTCACGCACGGCGCGTCGTAGCAATACAGGCAGCGCGAGGCTTCCAATTGCGCCTGGCGTGCGTTGAGGGGCGGTGCCAGGTCGGTGAAATGGCTGGCGAGGGTGGCTCCATCCTCAACGGGATGGGGGAGGTGGGTCAGGGTCTGGATCACGGTGGTGGCCTCACGGTTATTGAGGTGCTGCCTCTGCTGGGCAGTGGTTTTTGTGTTGCCTGTACTGGCCTCATCGGGAGCAAGCCCCCTCCCATATTGGGTGGGAGGGCGCTTGCTCCCGATAGCGGTCTCAGCGGTTCACAGCAACCGGCTTGGAATGCGCTGCCCGCTTGCTCAACTGCTCAAACACCGCCGGGTACGCCGGCCGCTCCACATACCGCCCCGCACCGCGCTCGGCCCTCAGGTCGCCATCGGCCCAGACCAGCTTGCCCTGGCTGATGGTGTGGCTCGGCACACCGCGCACGGTCTTGCCTTCGAAGATATTGAAGTCGACCTGCTGGTGATGGGTCTTGGCGGAAATGGTCCGTGTACCCTCGGGGTCCCACAACACCAGGTCGGCATCCGCACCCACGCGGATCGCGCCTTTGCGCGGGTAGAGGTTGAAGATCTTCGCGGTGTTGGTGGAGGTCAGCGCGACGAACTCCTGCATCGACAGGCGCCCGGTGTTGACGCCTTCGTCCCACAGCAGCGCCATGCGGTCTTCGATGCCGGCGGTGCCGTTGGGGATCTTGCTGAAGTCGTCTCGGCCGGCGGCTTTTTGCTCGGCGCAGAAGCAGCAATGGTCGGTGGCGGTGGTGTGCAGGTTGCCGGATTGCAGGCCATGCCACAGCGCCTCCTGATGCCCGCGCGGGCGGAACGGCGGGCTCATCACGTAGCCGGCGGCGGTTTGCCAGTCGGGGTGTTGGTAGACGCTGTCGTCCAGCAGCAGGTGGCCAGCGAGGACTTCGCCATACACCGGTTGGCCCTTGCTGCGCGCATAGGTGATCTCATCCAGCGCTTCTTTGGTCGACACGTGCACCAGGTACAGCGGCGTGCCGATAGTCTCGGCGATGCGGATCGCGCGGCTGGCCGCTTCACCTTCAACCTGGGATGGGCGCGACAGCGGGTGTGCTTCCGGCCCGGTGATGCCCTGGGCCATCAGCTTGCGTTGCAGGTGGTACACCAGCTCGCCGTTCTCGGCGTGCACGGTGGGCACCGCGCCCAATTCCAGGCAACGCTCGAAGCTGGCGACCAGGGTGTCGTCCGCCGCCATGATCGCGTTTTTGTAGGCCATGAAATGCTTGAAGCTGTTGATGCCATGGTGGCTGACCAGCTCAGCCATTTCCTCGCGCACCTGCTCGCTCCACCAGGTAATCGCCACATGGAAGCCATAGTCGGACGCGGATTTTTCCGCCCAGCCGCGCCACTGGTGAAAAGCGTCCATCAAGGATTGCTGCGGGTTGGGGATCACAAAGTCGATGATCGACGTAGTGCCCCCCGCCAGGCCTGCTGCCGTGCCACTGAAAAAGTCTTCACTGGCCACGGTGCCCATGAAGGGCAGTTGCATGTGGGTGTGGGGGTCGATGCCGCCGGGCATCAAATATTGACCGCTGCCATCGAGTATCTCAGTGCCGGCGGGAACGTCCAGGTTCGTGCCAATGGCGCGAATTAGACCGCCTGCGCATAACACATCGGCGCGGTAACTTTCATCATGGGTAATAACGGTGGCGCCACGGATCAACAGCGACATGTCGAGTTCCTCACAGGCTTGACCGGCTTGTGCCAGTTCTAAGTGTTGTAATGCTGCTTACCGATGGTCGGTTAATTCCTGTCATCGGTGACAGGAATAGAAACTAGCCCGAGTTTTTCGATTGGGCAAGAAGATTTTTTATAAGCTTATACCGTGTTTAATTTGTTGATTTGTAAGGTAAAAATTTATAAATCACCAAAATGTGGCGGCCGCTCACCATTTTGACGCACTTGACAGGTTCGCAAATTGAGCAACATTTCTTATTGCAAATCAGACGCTTGAGAGATGCCTCTTGACGAAGACAGTTAATAAAAATAATTGTGTTGCACCAGATTGAGTCCGGAGGGTTCGGGCAACTTACGCATTATTTAGCCTGAGTAACGTGGCAAGTACCGCGGGCTCAATCGGAAAGCTGATTAACATCAGCCAGTTATATAAGCGGTACGGGTTCGAGGGCCGTAGTCGGCACGGTTATTGAGTGCAGTGGCGGCTGGCCGGGTCCGTGATGTCATGTTGTTTATGAGGTACTCCGGCCATCCGGCGCAGCGCGTTGGATGAGCAACAATAATTCGAAAAAACCGTGGAGCGGCCATGCAACAGAACAGATCGCAAGTCATTGAACGCAACGGCCTGTACGAACTCGACGCCGGCCCCGACGTCCTCGACAGCCCGCGCTACAACCACGACATGGCACCGACCAAGGTGCATGAACGCACTTGGAACAAGTGGCACATCACCGCGCTGTGGGTCGGCATGTCGATCTGCGTGCCCACGTATACTTTGGGCGGGGTGCTCACCGCGTATTTCGGCTTGTCGGTGGGCGAGGCGCTGATGGCGATTTTGCTGGCCAACATCGTGGTGCTGATCCCGCTGACCCTCAACGCCTTCCCCGGCACCAAGTACGGCATACCGTTCCCGGTGTTGTTGCGCTCATCGTTCGGCATCCTAGGTTCCAACGTGCCGTGCCTGATCCGGGCGCTGGTGGCGTGCGGGTGGTTTGGTATCCAGACGATGTTTGGCGGGCTGGCGATTCATCTGTTCCTGGGCTCGATTTTCGACGGCTGGAAGGCCCTCGGCGGCACGGGTGAAGTGATTGGCTTCATGATTTTCTGGTGCCTGAATTTGTGGGTGGTGCTGCGCGGCGCCGAATCGATCAAGCGCCTTGAAACGTTGTCGGCGCCGTTGCTGGTGGCGGTGGGGATCGGCCTGTTGGTGTGGGCAATGCCTAACGTGTCGATCAGCGAATTGATGGCGATCCCGCCCAAGCGTCCCGAGGGCGCGAGCCTCACCGGTTACTTCATGGCCGGCCTCACCGCGATGGTGGGTTTCTGGGCCACCTTGTCGCTGAATATTCCCGACTTCAGCCGCTACGCAAAAAGCCAGAAGGACCAGATTCTCGGGCAGATTTTCGGCCTGCCGCTGACCATGTTCCTGTTCGCCGCCCTCGGCGTGATCATGACCGCCGCCTCGGTGAAATTGGTGGGCGTCAGCGTGTCCGATCCCGTCACCCTGATCGGGCATATCCAGAGCCCGGTGTGGGTGGCGGTAGCGATGGCGTTGATCATCGTCGCTACCCTGTCCACCAACACGGCGGCGAACATCGTGTCGCCGACCAACGACTTCCAGAACATCGCGCCCAAGCTGATCAACCGCACCACCGCCGTGATCCTGACCGGGTTGGTGGGGTTGGCGTTGATGGGCCATGAACTGCTGAAAAAGCTTGGCCTGATCGTTTCCGATGTGAGCCTGGAAACCGTGTATTCCAACTGGTTGCTCGGCTATTCAAGCCTGTTGGGGCCGATTGCCGGGATCATGGTGGTGGACTACTTCATCACCCGCAAACAACAACTGGACCTGGCCGGGCTGTACCGCGATGACGTGTACCCGGCGTGGAACTGGAGTGGCTTTATCGCGTTTGGCGTGCCGGTGGTGCTGACCTTGCTGTCGTTGGGCAGCGATGCGTTCAGCTGGTTCTACAGCTACGGCTGGTTTACCGGTTCGGCGCTGGGCGGCTTGCTGTATTACGGCTTGAATGCCAAGCGTGGTATCCGCCCGGTCACTGCTAAGTCACCGCTGTAACGGAAGTGGAATGCAATCCAAATGTGGGAGGGGGTTCCACCTGTTCCACTTATAAAAAATCAGCCTGAGGAGATCCCCATGAACGCTGCCCTCGACGTTCTGCAATCGACCCATCAGCACATCAACCGCGACCGCTTGTGGCAGTCGCTGATGGACTTGGCCAAGCTCGGCGCCACCCCCAAGGGCGGCGTGTGTCGGCTGGCCCTCACCGATCTGGACCGCAAGGCCCGCGACCTGTTTGTGCAGTGGTGCGAGGCGGCGGGTTGTACCGTGACGGTCGACGGCATTGGCAATATCTTCGCCCGTCGCCCTGGGCGCAATCCCAACCTGCCACCGGTGATGACCGGCAGCCATATCGACACCCAGCCCACCGGTGGCAAGTTCGACGGTTGCTTCGGTGTGCTGGCGGGCGTGGAAGTGCTGCGTACCCTCAACGACCTCAAGATCGAAACCGAGGCGCCGCTGGAAGTGGTGGTGTGGACCAACGAGGAAGGCTCGCGTTTCCCGCCGTGCATGATGGGCTCCGGCGTGTTCGCCGAGAAATTCACCCTGGCCGAGACCTTGGCCAAGACCGATGCCGATGGTGTGACGGTGGGTGACGCACTTGATGCGATTGGTTATGCCGGCTCGCGTGCTGTGAGTGGGCACAAGGTCGGCGCTTATTTCGAAGCGCATATCGAACAAGGGCCGATTCTGGAGGACGAGAAAAAAACCATCGGCGTGGTGCTCGGCGCGTTGGGGCAGAAGTGGTTCGACCTCAAGCTGCGCGGCGTCGAAGCGCATGCGGGGCCGACGCCGATGCATTTGCGCAAGGACGCCTTGGTCGGCGCGGCGGCAGTGGTGGCGGCGGTGAATGCCGCAGCGCTGGGTCATCAACCCCATGCGTGTGGGACGGTGGGTTGCCTGCAGGCCTATCCGGGATCGCGCAACGTTATCCCCGGTGAAGTACGCATGACCTTGGACTTCCGCCACCTGGAACCGGCGCGGCTGGACTCGATGATTGCCCAGGTGCGCAAGGTGATCGATGAAACCTGTGCCAAGCATGGCTTGAGTTTTGAGATGGAGCCCACGGCGGATTTCCCACCGCTGTATTTCGACAAAGGCTGCGTCGACGCCGTGCGCGATGCGGCGAATGGGCTGGGCCTGTCGAACATGGACATCGTCAGCGGGGCAGGGCACGACGCGATCTTCGTCGCAGAGCTGGGCCCGGCGGGGATGATCTTCGTGCCATGTGAAGGCGGCATCAGCCATAACGAAATCGAGAATGCCGCACCGGATGACTTGGCGGCGGGGTGTGCGGTGTTGCTGAGGGCAATGGTGGCTGCATCGGCGGCAATCGCCAGCGGTAAACTTGCTGCCTGAAACGCGGTAAACAATGTGGGAGGGGGCTTGCTCCCGATGGCAGTGTATCAGTCAGCTAATCTGTAGCTGATACACCCACATCGGGAGCAAGCCCCCTCCCACATTTGAACTGTGCTTGGCGTTATATCCAGATGGCATCCCACAACGGATAGTCACCGATTCGCTCCACCAACCCTGCTCGCAATGGGTTGGCCACCACATACCTGGCCATGTTCACCAGATCATCCTCTTTGCGCAGTGCCCGGTCATGGAAACTTTCCTGCCAGAGCCGCCCTTTGCGGCCAGATGCACCGTTAACGCTCCGCGTGCTTTTGGACTTCACCTGGCACATCAGGTCCGCCAGCGAGCCTTTGCGTAGTTCGACAAGCCAATGAAAGTGGTCCGGCATGACGACCCAAGCAAGAGAGTTCGCAAGCCCCTGGTACTGAGCCAGCCGAAACTGCCAGACAACCAGGCGACCGAGGTGGAAGTCGCTGAATATCGGTAGGCGTTCGTGAGTGTTTGTGGTGATGAGGTAGATGCGGTTGGGTTCGCTGAAGCGTCCGATGCGCAGGCGGTGTGACGCGGGTAACTCTGCCATTCCCTGGCCCTCTCAAGATGCGTCTAGAGAGGCTAGATTGGAGGGCCGGAGGGTGAGGGGCGGACTTTTGGCAGGATGTGTCTGGAAGGGCGCCATCGGGAGCAAGCCCCCTCCCAGCTTGGCTCTGCGGTGTTCATACATTGTGTGTCTGGCACAGGAGCAGTGTGGGAGGGGGCTTGCCCCCGATAGCTGCCGTTCAGTTGACAGTTATGTGACTGACCCACCCTATCAAGCACCAGGCTGCCAGCCACCGCCGAGGGCGGTGACCAATCCCACGCTCGCCTGCAACTGCCGTGTCTGCACCGCCTGCAACGTGCGCTGCGCCTGCAACGCCGCCGTCTGCGCCGTCACCACGTCCAGGTAACTCACGGCCCCGGCCTGGTAGCTGTTCATCGCCAGCGATTGGGTGTGCTGCGCCGCATCCGCTGCCGCTTGTTCATCCTGCGCCTCAAGCTGCAAATCCCGCAGTTGCGCCAGGTTGTCTTCCACCTCGCGCACGGCCTTCAGTACCTGGCTGCGGTAGTGCGCCGAGGCTTCTTCAAACTCGGCCTTGGCCTGGCGTTCATTGGCGTTCAAGCGCCCGCCATCGAAGATCGGCAGGTTCACCAGCGGCCCCAACGCCCAGTAGCGATTACCGGCGGACAGCAAGTTGCCAACGCCCTGGGTTTGCCCGCCAATCAGCCCGGTCAGGCTGAAATCCGGGTACCACGCTGCCTTGGCCACGCCGATATTGGCGTTGGCGGCGAACACCCGGCGCTCTGCCGCCGCGATGTCGGGGCGGCGTTGCAGCAGGTGGCTCGGCAATTGTGAGGGAATGCCCGGTAGCGCGATCAGTTGCTGGCTCGGCGGCAGGGTGAAGTCACTGGCCGCCACACCCACCAACTCGCCTATCGCATGCTCGGTCAGGTTGCGTTGCCCGCGCACTTCATCCCGTTGCGCCTTGGCCTCGGCGAGCTGGTTTTGCGCACGGGTCAGGTCCAACTCCGAAGCAATCTGGCCCTCATACCGACTGCGGGTCAGTTGCAGTGCCTGGCTGAAGTCATCCAGCGAACGGTCGAGAATCCGCGCCTGCGCGTCCAGCCCATTGAGCTGCACATACAAGGTTGCCAACTGATGCTGCAAGCTCAGGCGCGCCACCGCCAAATCGTCACCCGAGGCTTGCGCCTGGGCATCGCCGGCCGCGACTTGGTTACGGATTTTTCCCCACAGGTCCAGGTCGTAACTCAGCGAGAAGCCTGCCGTATTGCTGTTGTACACCGACGGCTGCGTGGTTCCCCGCAGTGGCCTTGAATCCGATTGCCGCTGGCGCAGCGGCTGCGCGCTGGCGGTGATCTGCGGGAACAGCCCGGCATGCAGTTGGCTGGCATACGCCTGGGACGCATCGAAGTGCGCCAGCGCCGCCGCCAGGTCCGGGTTGGCCCGGAGCAGTTGCTGTTGCAGGTCATTCAGGCGCGCGTCGTGGTAGAGCGTCCACCATTCGGGGGCTATTTGGTCGGACGGTTGCGCGCTGTGCCAAGGGCCGTCGCTGGTCTGTTCGCGGTAATGCGCGGGCAGGTCAAGCGACGGCACCTTATAGGCGGGCGCCATCGAGCAGCCCTGCAACGCCAGCAGCATCAATGCTGCCAGAGGTTTAAGCCTTGGGCGCATGCGCACCTCCCGAGGCATCGGCCAACTGCACCGGGTCGCCTTCGCGCAGGGCATCGGGCGGGTTGTCGACGATACGGTCGGCGGGTTTCAAACCTTGGTCGATGACCAGGCGTTCGCCCAGGTCGAGGCCGATGTGGATGTCTTGCAGGTGCACATGATTCTGCGCATCCAGCACCGCCACTTGGGTGCCTTGGGCACGGAAGATCAACGCGCTGGCCGGGATGCTCACGCCATGGGTGTCGGCTGGAATCGGCAAGGTGGCTTCGGCGTAATCGCCAGGCAGCAACTCGCCATTGGGGTTGTCGGCGACGAACTGCGCGAGCAACGTGCCGGAGCGGCGGTCGATGGCGGTGGAGTCGCCGATCAGGCGCGCCTTGAAATGCTCGCCGGGATGCTCGGGTACGGTCAGTTCGGCTTCAAGCCCTGGGTGGATGACGGCCGCGTAGTTCTGCGGCACCGGCACATACAGGCGCAATTGATGCGTGTCGGCGATGTTGAACAGTTCCGGGTCGCTGTCGGTATCGGCCTTGATCAGCTGGCCGATATCGGTGTTGCGCGCGGTGATGGTGCCGGCGAAGGGCGCACGGAGGGTCTTGTAGCTTTCCAGGGCCGACAAGCGCGCATAGTCGGCAGCGGCGGCTTCAGCATTGGCTTTGGCTGCCGCCGCGTTGGAGGTTTTTTCATCGGCTTCTTGGCGCGACACCGAATGACTGGCCAGCAGGTTTTGCCAGCGGGTCGCCGTGGTGGCGGCCAGGCGTGCATTCGCCTGCTCCTGGATCAAGCGCGCATGGGTCTGCGCCAACTGTTGGTCGAGGTCGGGGCTGTCGATTTCGGCAAGGATCTGCCCAGCCTTGACCTGGCTGCCGATATCCACTTTCCAGTCCTTCAAATAGCCACTGACCCGGGCATGAATCGGTGCCTTGCTCCAGGCTTCAAGGTGCGCAGGCAGGCGCAGGGTATCGCCGGCGACGTTCTGCTTGGGCTGCAACACCATCACCTGCGGGATGGCGGCGGTTTCGGTCCAGGCCGTGACCGATTGTTCGTGCAGCGTGCGGGCATGCAGGCCGTTGGCGACCAACAGGGCGGCCAGGGTCAGGCCGCCGACACCCATGAGCATCAGACGCTTGCGCGAGGGTTTGTGATCAGACGACATGTGGGGTTTCTCCTGCAACTGCGCGAGTAGGCTGACGACCGTGGACCAGGCTGAAGACCACGGGAACAAACAACAAAGTGGCGAGGGTGGCGAAGATCAAGCCGCCGATGACGGCGCGCCCGAGCGGGGCGTTCTGCTCCTCGGAAATCGCCAGCGGCAGCATGCCGATGATCATCGCCAGGGCGGTCATGCACACCGGACGGAAGCGTGTGTAACCGGCCTCCATGGCGGCTTTCAACGCATCGCCATGTTCGGCCAGGCGCTCACGGCAGAAGCTCACCACCAGGATCGAGTTGGCCGTGGCGACGCCCATGCACAAGATGGCGCCGGTGAGTGCCGGTACCGACAATGAGGTGCCGCTGAGGAACAGCATCCACACAATCCCGGCGAGCGCCGCCGGCAAGGCCGTAATGATCACAAACGGGTCGGACCACGACTGGAAATTGACCACGATCAGCAGGTAGATCAGCACTGCGGCGCCGAGCAGGCCAAGGCTCAAGCCGCTGAAGGCTTCATGCAGTGCGTCGATCTGCCCATGCAGGCTGATTACCGCACCTTTGGGCCGCAGGGCGGCGGTGTCATCCAGCACTTTTTGCACATCACGGGCCACGCCGCCGAGGTCGCGGCCTTGCACGTTGGCGTACAGGTCCAAGGTCGGTTCGATGTTGTAGTGGGTCACCACCGCCGGGCTTTGCACGCGGGAGATGGTCGCCACGCCGCCGAGGATCTGCGACTGGCCGTCGGCGCCAGTCACCGGCAAGGCCTCCAGAGAGGGCAGGCTGTCGAGGCGGTATTGCGGGGTGGCGGCGACGATGGAATAGGACACGCCGTTGGCCGGGTTGAGCCAGAAGGTCGGCGCCACCTGGGAGCTGCCGGCGAGCGAGGCGACCATGCTGTTGGTCACGTCACGCTCGGTGATGCCCAGGCCGTTGGCACGCATACGGTCGACGTTCACCTGCAGCGACGGATAGCCGGTGGACTGCTGGATGCGCAGGTCGGCGATGCCCGGTACGTGCTGCAACCGGCGCTCAAGCTCCACGGCGTAGGCGCGGTTTTCTTCATCGCTGCGCCCGGAGATTTTCACGTCCAGCGGGGCCGGGGCACCGAAGTTGAGGATCTGGCTGCTGATGTCCGCCGGCAGGAAGGCGAAGTGGCTGCCAGGGAAACTGTGCGGCAGCGCTTCACGCAGTTTTTTCACGTAGTCGGCGGTCGGTGCGTGGTCCTTTTTCAGGCTGACTTGGATGTCGCCATCCTGCGGGCCGATGGTGCCACTGCTGCTGTAGGCCATGTCGATGCCGCTGAGCGGGATGCCGATGTTATCGACGATGGTGTCCAGCTCTTCGGCAGGGATGATTTCGCGGATCCGCGCTTCAATGCGGTCGAAGGCGGCGGCGCTTTCTTCTATGCGCGTGCCCAGCGGCAGGCGCACATGCAACGCCAGGGCGCCTGCGTCGGTGGCCGGGAAGAAGTCCTGGCCCAGGCTCGGAAGGAGCAGGAATGACGCCAGCACGCAGCCCAGGAAACCGACGATAAAGCGCTTGCGATTGCCCAGGGCCAAGGTCAGCAGGCCGTGATAGGTGTCGCGGATGTTCGAGAAGTGGCGCTCGAAACCCTGCTGGAAATTCAACACCGATTGCAGCACGGCATTGCGCTGCTGGGTGTGCTGCTCGCCCTCGTGGTGGTTGATGAATTCGTCTTCCGGGTGATGCCCCGCACCTGGCTCCGGGGTGTGCGGCTTGAGCAGGAACATCGCCAGGGTCGGCACCAACGTACGCGAGAGAATGAACGAACTGGCCATGGCAAAGATCACCGCCAGCGCCATCGGCCGGAACAGGTAACCGGCGATGCCTTGCAGCAAAAACATCGGCACGAACACGATGCAGATGCACAGCAGCGAGACGAACGCCGGGCCGACAATTTGCGCGGCACCGTCGAGGATTGCAGTCTTCACCGGCTTGCCTTGTTCCAGGTGCCAGTTGATGTTTTCGATGGTCACCGTGGCGTCGTCCACCAGGATCCCCACCGCCAACGCCAGCCCGCCGAGGGTCATCACGTTGAGGGTTTGCCCGCTGACCGCCAGCAGTGCGATGGCCGATAGCACGGCCAGCGGAATCGAGGCGGCAATAATGATCGTGGAGCGCCAGCTGCCGAGGAACAGCAGGATCATCGCACTCGTCAGCAGTGCGGCGATGATGCCTTCCTGGGCCACGCTGCCGACCGATTGTTTGACGAACACCGAGGCGTCGCCCAGCAATGAGGTCTTCAGTGACGGTGGCAGGGTTTCGTTGATGCGCGGCAGCATCTGGCGGATGCCGTCGATGATCGACAGGGTCGAGATGCTGCCGTTTTTAAGTGCCGGCATCAGCACTGCACGGTGGCCGTCGACGCGCACGATGTTGGTCTGCGGCGGCGAGCCGTCACGCACGTGGGCGACCTGGCCGATGGTGATCAGCGCGCCGTCGACGGTCTTGATCGGCAGGTCGTTGAGTTCATCGATGGCCTTGGGGCTGTTGTTCAGCAGGATCGTGTATTCGTTGGGGCCGAGCTTGGCGGTGCCCACCGGGATGATCTGGTTCTGCAGCGCCAGGGCGTTGCCCACATCCTGGGCCGACAGGCCTTTGGCGGCGAGTGCCTGCGGGTCAAGGTCGAGGGTGATCTGGCGTTGCTTGCCGCCCATGGGCGTGGGCATGGCCAGGCCGGGCAGGGCGCTCAAGGGCAGGCGGATGTTGTTCTGCACCAGGTCGCGGATCCTGGCTTCCGACAGGCTGGGGCTGGAGAACGCCATCTGCAGGATCGGCACCGTGGAGGCGCTGTAGTTGAGGATCAGCGGCGGTGTGATACCCGGCGGCATCTGCTTGAGTACAGTTTGTGACACCGCCGTCACTTGGGCGTTGGCGGTGCGGATATCCACGCCGGGCTGGAAGAAGATCTTGACGATGCCCATGCCGGGCAGCGATTGCGATTCGATGTGTTCGATGTCGTTGACGGTGGTGCTCAGGGAGCGTTCGTAGGTGTAGATCACACGACCGGCCATGGCGTCCGGCGACAGGCCGTTGTACTGCCAGACCACGGCGACCACGGGGATGCCGATATCGGGGAAAACGTCAGTGGGCGTACGCAGGGCCGCCATCGGCCCGATGATGCAGATGAATATGGCCAACACGATAAACGTGTACGGCTTTTGCAGTGCGGTCTTTACCAGCCCGAGCATGCGTGAACCTCCGGAGGAGCAGGATTGCAAACCCCGGCAGTCTCACGCGACCCACCTAACACGCACCTTTCAGCCGGGTGAAGGAACATTTAGGTAAGGGCTGAAAATCGTTTCATAGGCATTCATTTGTTCTAGACAGGTCAGCCGCCCAAGCTTGTAACCCATCGGACACATTGTCCTGCTTTGGAGCCCTGCCATGTCACTCAAACCCCTGTTATTGATTCCCGCCCTCGGTGCTGCGCTGTTGTTGTCGGCGTGCGCCGGGCCAATGCCCAAAGCCGACCCGAGTGAAGCCTGGATCGGCTTGAAGGAAGAAGCGCCGAACGACCTGATGGCTGAACGCGTGGACGGCAAGCGTGTGGATGACGGCCGCTTTTTTGAGGTCTCGCCGGGGGACCATCGCCTGGATGTGACGCTGTTCGAGGAGGAGGCGGGTGACGACAACCAGCAGGACTGCCAGGGACGCGTCGAATACAAGCATTTCAAGGCGGGTGAGCATTACACCCTGGTGGAGTCCAGCCTGGGCACCACCGTGCGCGCAGCCTTGATGGATGGTCACGGCAAGGAGGTCGCAGCGACTCAGGACTTCAATTGCATGCCTGGCTAGGCGTGGTGCACCGCCGCCTTATGAGGCTCGGCGGGCGCAGCGGGTTTTACGTGGGGGTGATGGTGCCGGCGGGTGATGCGCAACACCCCCCACAACATGGCGGCGGCTACCGACAGCCAACCGCAGATCAACAGGAAAATCGTCGTTGCAAGGCTCATTCGGGCCTCCTCTCGCCCCGTACGGGGCACACACAGTCTTCTCAATGGACAGTCTAGCTACCCGGCGGTTGCCTGCTATTGACCAATGGTCGTGTCCGTCCAACGTGTTTGCTCTATCCGCGCCCTTTACTAAGCCTGCGGGCTATACCCGCGTGGCCGGGCGTCCTATGATCAGGGCCCTCACCGGCAGTTGATCAAGAGAGTAGAAAATTGCGGTTACGGTCGAACCTTAAAACATCCTTTCTATTGGCCTGCGCCCTGGGGCTTGTGGCCTGTTCCGCAACCCCGTCGAAACTGGCGGGCCTGCCGGAGCGTGTCGAACTCAATGGCGTGCCGACGTTTCGCAGCGAGGCTTATCAGAGCGGTCCTACAGCATTAGCCAGCATGCTGTCGCAACAAGGCATTGTCATGACACCGGGGTTGCTGGATAAGCCACTGCATCTACCGGGCGGCGAAGCGGACCTTGAGCGCAACATGCAGGTGTTGGCGCGCGAGTACGGGCTGATGGTGTACCCGTTGGATGCCAAGCTGACGGCGGTGCTGGCGCAAGTGGCGGCGGGGTATCCGGTGATGGCGCGGATCGGCGGCGGGCTGTGGTCCGACGCGCACTACGTGGTTGTGGTGGGGTTCAATCAACAGAAAAGCACGGTGTTGCTGCGTTCGGGCATGGACCGGCGGCTGTTGATGAGCTTCAGCGACTTTGAGTCGAAGTGGAAAAGCGCCGGGAGTTGGGCAATCCTCACCCAGCGTCCGAGCCAATTGCCGGCGAATGTGGACGCCCAGCGCTGGCGGGATGCGGCCAACGCCACGGCCCAGGCCGGGCAGGAGCGGGCTGCGGCGCAGGCGCTTAAAGTGCTGGCGGAACACCGATAAAAAATGTGGGAGGGGGCAAGCCCTCTCCCACACGGGTATTGCACATTGGATCGGGCGTTGTTGCTTAGCGACGCACTTCTGCCGCGTTCGGACGGTTCTTCAGGTTCTTGTCGGCCTTGTAGCGCAACGCCACATCCGGCACCGAGCCGCTCTTGCCGGTCTCTACCCAATTACGAATGCGGCTGGCATCGGCAAAGTGGGTGAATTTGCCAAAGGCATCCAGGATTACCAGCGACACCGGGCGGTTGCCCATGCTCGTCACCAGCACCAGGCAATGACCGGCCTGGTTGGTGAAGCCGGTCTTGGTCAGCTTGATGTCCCAGTTGGCGCGGTTGATCAGGTGGTCGGTGTTGGAGAAGCCCAAGGTGTAGTTGGGCTTGCGGAACGACACGGTCTTTTCCTTGGTGGTGCTCAGTTGGCTGAGCAACGGATAGTGTCGCGCGGCGGCCAGCAGTTTGCTCAGGTCGCGGGCGGTGGAGACGTTGTGGATGGACAGACCGGTGGGTTCGACATAGTGCGTGCTGGTCATGCCCAAGGCCTTGGCCTTGGCGTTCATCGCGGCGATGAACGCGGCGTAACCGCCCGGATAGTGGTGGGCCAGGCTCGCCGCGGCGCGGTTTTCCGAAGACATCAGGGCGATCAGCAACATTTCCTTGCGGGGCATCTGGCTGCCGATCTTCACGCGGGAGAACACGCCTTTCATCTCTGGCGTGTCGGTGATGTTGATGTCGATGTACTCGTCCATGTTCTGCTTGGCTTCCAGCACGATCAGGCCGGTCATCAATTTGCTCACCGAGGCGATGGGCACCACCACGTCAGGGTTGCTGGAATAGATCACCTTGTTGGTCTGCAGGTCGACCAGCATGGCGCTGCCGGACGCAATTTGCAGTTTGGAGGTGTCACGCGGCGCCTGGGTGGTTTCGGCGGCGTGCGCGAAGTTGCCTGTGAAAGCGAAAAACAGGCTGATGATAGAGAGACGAATTTTCACGCGGATGAACTCGCTAAAAAGTAAGGAAATACCGTTCAGGAACGGTTTTTTGATAAATGCCGTTACATTTTAGGAGTATGGACGAGAGACTGTCGAATGTTCTTCTAAAACCAGACGAAAGTACTTAAAAACTAAGAAAAAACAGGGTTTATCACGGGCAATAAAAAGCCCTGCGATAAGGCAGGGCTTTTTCAGTACGCCTGGTTATTAATCGTGCAGGGTTTCTGCGGCGTACAGGGTGTTTTCCAGCAGGCAGGCACGGGTCATCGGGCCGACCCCGCCGGGTACTGGGGTAATCCAGCCGGCACGGGGCAGGGCGGTCTCGTACACCACGTCGCCGACGAGCTTGCCGTCTTCCTGGCGGTTGATGCCCACGTCGATGACGATGGCGCCTTCCTTGATCCACTCACCCTTGACCAGCCCCGGCTTGCCGGCCGCGACGACCACCAAGTCGGCGCGGCCGACGTGGCCGGCGAGGTCCTTGGTGAAGCGGTGGGTGACGGTCACGGTGCAGCCGGCCAGCAGTAACTCCATGGCCATCGGGCGACCCACGATGTTGGACGCGCCGACAACCACGGCGTCGAGGCCGTACAGGTCGACGCCGGTGCTTTCCAGCAGGGTCATGATGCCTTTCGGGGTGCACGGGCGCAGCAGCGGAATACGCTGGGCCAGGCGGCCGACATTATAAGGGTGGAAACCGTCGACATCTTTGTCCGGGCGAATGCGCTCCAGCAATTTGGAGGCGTCCAGATGGTCGGGCAGCGGCAACTGGAGCAGGATGCCATCCATCTTCGGGTCTTCGTTGAGGCCATCGATCAGGTCCGTAAGGGCCTGTTGGGTGGTCTCGGAAGGCAAGTCGTAGGCCTTGGAAATAAAGCCGACCTCTTCACAGTCTTTACGCTTGTGCGAGACATAAACCTGAGAGGCAGGATCGCTGCCGACCAGGATCACCGCGAGGCCGGGCGTGCGCAGGCCTTGCTGGCTACGCTCGGTGACGCGTTTGGCGATCTGCTGGCGCAGGCTGGCGGCGATTGATTTGCCGTCGATAAGTTGTGCAGTCATTACGCGTGATTAACCATCGAGAGGGGGAAGAAAAGTGCGCGCATTCTCGCATGCCAGG
Source organism: Pseudomonas petroselini (assembly GCF_045037875.1). Taxonomy (NCBI): domain Bacteria; kingdom Pseudomonadati; phylum Pseudomonadota; class Gammaproteobacteria; order Pseudomonadales; family Pseudomonadaceae; genus Pseudomonas; species Pseudomonas petroselini. Next base: position 5,242,696 of record NZ_CP173614.1, on the reverse strand, counting down.
ACGTGAGGGCAAAGGCGCTTGGTCTGCAAATTGCCCTAACTCCTTAAATAAAATCAGTTTTTTTCAAAAAAGATTTGACGGGTTTCGGGGGCATCTATACTATTCGTCGCACTTGTCGGGCACAGCCTAGCACTGGTTAAGAAGGTCGGGCGGAATAGATGATTGTTCTGCAAGGCTGGAAGCACTTAGTTTGTAATCCTCCAAGAGTACAGATTAATAAGGCGCCCGTAGCTCAGCTGGATAGAGCATCCGCCTTCTAAGCGGATGGTCGCAGGTTCGAGTCCTGCCGGGTGCGCCATTAGGCAGCTTTGGCACAAGTAGCGTTAGATGGTGGGCGTAGCTCAGTTGGTAGAGCACGGGATTGTGACTCCCGTTGTCGAGGGTTCGATCCCCTTCGTCCACCCCATATTTTGAAAAGGCGCCAGATTAATCGTCTGGCGCCTTTGCTTTAAGAGCTTCAAGCGCGGATGTGGTGGAATTGGTAGACACACTGGATTTAGGTTCCAGCGCCGCGAGGCGTAAGAGTTCGAGTCTCTTCATCCGCACCAATTAAAGCTTGGCCCCGTTAAAAGACAGGGTAAAGCTCGACAAAGAAGTAGTTTGGTTTCTTTGTTAACGCAATATGGTGGGCGTAGCTCAGTTGGTAGAGCACGGGATTGTGACTCCCGTTGTCGAGGGTTCGATCCCCTTCGTCCACCCCATATTCGAAAGGCGCCAGATTTAACAGTCTGGCGCCTTTTTTGGTTTTAGCGGTTCGAATATTCCGCGGCTGCAGGTACTGGGTCGCAATGGCAGGGCGTTTCGTCGTATTTATGTATCTCGATGATGCCGCACTGCCTGTCAGCCCTGTGTGAGGGTTGGCCGTCGGGGTGATGGATGACGACTTCTTCTATATATAGAAGGGGCGGCGCAGAGCCCTGGCGTGATGGGCTGTATTTGTCACCGGGGCGAGGTGCATCAGTGCCTTCGTACCGATAAATTGCCGGCTGTTTTCGGGCGTATTTCCAGTAGGGTGACTTCTTGAGTTTGACCCACTAGAATGCATGCCCTTGATTGGGGTCGGAAATGGCCGGCTAACGTCTGTGCAACGAGGAATATCCATGCAAGTTTCTGTTGAAAATACTACTGCTCTCGAGCGTCGCCTGAGCATCACCGTGCCGGCTGAGCGTATCGAGACTGCGGTCAACAAGCGTCTGCAGCAGACTGCCCAAAAGGCCAAGATCGCTGGTTTCCGTCCAGGCAAAGTGCCAATGAGCGAAATCAAGCGCCGTTTTGGTGCCGATGCGCGCCAGGAAGCTGTCGGTGACGTGATCCAGGCTTCCTTCTACGAAGCGGTCGTTGAGCAAAAGCTGAATCCGGCGGGTTCGCCGTCGATCGAGCCTAAGTCCCTGGAAGCGGGCAAGGACCTGGAATACGTTGCCGTATTCGAAGTGTTCCCTGAATTTGAAGTGGCCGGTTTCGACGGTATCGCCATCGAGCGCCTGAGCGCCGAAGTGGCTGATTCGGACCTGGACAACATGCTGGAAATCCTGCGCAAGCAGAACACTCGTTTCGAAGTGGCCGAGCGTGCTGCCCAGAACGAAGACCAGCTGAACATCGATTTCGTTGGCAAGGTTGACGGCGAAGCGTTCGCCGGCGGCTCCGCCAAGGGCACTCAGCTGGTGCTGGGTTCCAACCGCATGATCCCTGGTTTCGAAGACGGCCTGGTTGGCGCCAAAGCCGGCGAAGAGCGCGTACTGAACCTGGAATTCCCTGCTGACTACCAGAACCTGGACCTGGCTGGCAAAGCCGCCGAGTTCACCGTGACCGTCAACAGTGTTTCCGAGCCTAAGCTGCCAGAGCTGAACGAAGAGTTCTTCGCTCAATTCGGTATCAAGGAAACCGGTATCGAAGGCTTCCGCACCGAAGTTCGCAAGAACATGGAGCGCGAGCTGCGTCAGGCCATCAAGTCCAAGGTCAAGAACCAGGTCATGGACGGTCTGCTGGCCGCCAACCCGATCGAAGTGCCTAAGGCCCTGCTGTCCAACGAAGTGGATCGCCTGCGCGTACAAGCTGTTCAGCAGTTTGGTGGCAACATCAAGCCTGACCAACTGCCGGCCGAGCTGTTCGAAGAGCAAGCCAAGCGCCGCGTTGTGCTGGGCCTGATCGTGGCTGAAGTGGTCAAGCAGTTCGACCTCAAGCCTGACGAAGACCGCGTTCGCGAAATGATCCAGGAAATGGCTTCGGCCTACCAGGAACCTGAGCAGGTCGTGGCTTGGTACTACAAGAACGATCAGCAGCTGAACGAAGTGCGTTCGGTTGTGCTGGAAGAACAAGTTGTGGATACTGTTCTGCAGAAGGCTAAGGTGACCGATAAAGCGGTCTCTTACGAAGAAGCAGTCAAACCGGCGGAAGCAGCACAAGCCGACTGATTGTCCAACTCGTTGGAAATTCAACCATAAGCCAGCCTCGCGCTGGCTTATGCGTTTTCAAGACATGACTATTTGGGAGTAACTGCAGAGCATGTTCCGTAATTCCTATATTCAGCAGAACTCTGATATCCAGGCCGCTGGCGGCCTGGTCCCGATGGTTGTCGAGCAGTCCGCTCGTGGCGAACGCGCCTACGACATCTACTCGCGCCTGCTCAAGGAGCGAGTGATCTTTCTGGTGGGCCCGGTAGAGGACTACATGGCCAACCTGATCTGTGCGCAGCTGCTGTTCCTTGAAGCGGAAAACCCGGACAAGGACATCCATCTCTACATCAACTCCCCAGGCGGTTCGGTGACAGCAGGCATGTCGATCTACGACACCATGCAGTTCATCAAGCCGAATGTATCGACCACCTGTATCGGTCAGGCCTGCAGCATGGGCGCATTCCTGTTGACCGCAGGTGCTGAAGGCAAGCGTTTCTGCCTGCCTAACTCGCGCGTGATGATTCACCAGCCATTGGGCGGTTTCCAGGGCCAGGCGTCGGACATCGAAATCCACGCCAAGGAAATCCTGTTTATCCGTGAGCGTCTCAACACGCTGATGGCCAAGCACAGCGGGCACACCCTGGAAGAAATCGAGCGCGACACCAACCGCGACAACTTCATGAGTGCCGAGGCAGCGCGTGATTACGGGCTGATCGACGCAGTGATCGACAAGCGCCCCGCTTAATATAAGCCGCTCAAAATAGGGCTGGTCGGCATGTCCGACCACTGGCGGGCTTGAAAAAGCCCGCATAAGCCTTCATCTTGTGTTGCAAGCCTATCGGATTTGGATCGAACGAATGACTGACACCCGCAACGGCGAGGACAACGGCAAGCTGCTCTATTGCTCCTTCTGTGGCAAAAGCCAGCATGAAGTACGCAAATTGATTGCCGGCCCCTCGGTCTTTATCTGCGACGAGTGCGTCGACCTGTGCAATGACATCATCCGTGAGGAGGTGCAGGAAGCCCAGGCCGAAAGCAGCGCGCATAAATTGCCTTCGCCTAAAGAAATCAGCGGCATCCTTGATCAATACGTGATTGGTCAAGAGCGTGCAAAGAAGGTTTTGGCCGTAGCGGTGTACAACCACTACAAGCGCTTGAACCAGCGTGACAAGAAAGGCGACGAAGTTGAACTCGGCAAGAGCAACATCTTGCTGATCGGTCCTACAGGCTCGGGTAAGACCTTGCTTGCAGAAACCCTCGCTCGTCTCTTGAACGTTCCGTTCACTATCGCCGACGCCACCACCCTCACCGAGGCTGGCTACGTGGGTGAGGACGTCGAGAACATCATTCAGAAGCTGCTGCAGAAGTGCGACTACGACGTAGAGAAAGCCCAGATGGGTATTGTCTACATCGACGAAATCGACAAGATCTCGCGCAAGTCGGACAACCCGTCGATCACCCGGGACGTTTCCGGTGAAGGCGTGCAGCAAGCCCTGTTGAAACTGATCGAAGGCACGGTTGCTTCCGTACCGCCACAAGGCGGCCGCAAGCACCCGCAGCAGGAATTCCTTCAGGTTGATACGCGCAACATCCTGTTCATCTGTGGCGGTGCGTTCTCCGGTCTGGAAAAAGTTATCCAGCAACGCTCCACCCGTGGTGGCATTGGTTTCAGTGCGGAAGTGCGCAGCAAGGAAGAAGGCAAGAAGGTGGGTGAGTCCCTGCGTGAAGTCGAGCCTGACGATCTGGTCAAGTTCGGTCTGATCCCGGAATTCGTTGGCCGTCTGCCGGTCCTGGCCACGTTGGACGAATTGGATGAGGCTGCTCTGATTCAGATCCTCACCGAGCCGAAAAACGCCCTGACCAAGCAATACGCCAAGTTGTTCGAGATGGAAGGTGTGGACCTCGAGTTCCGTACCGACGCGCTCAAATCGGTGGCCAAGCGGGCACTGGAGCGCAAGACCGGTGCACGTGGTCTGCGTTCGATTCTTGAAGGCGTACTGCTCGACACCATGTACGAAATCCCCTCGCAGTCCGAGGTGAGTAAAGTGGTGATCGACGAAAGCGTTATAGAAGGTAAGTCCAAGCCACTGTATATCTACGAAAACAGTGAGCCGACTGCCAAGGCTGCGCCAGACGCGTAAGCGTTTCGCAGTGTCGGTATAAACAAGGGGCCTCCAGGGGCCCCTTTGTTTTTACGAGGTTTTTTACGCCAGAGCGTTTACTGCGTTTAACTGCTGGCAATAAGCTTGTTTTTTTTGCATGCAGCCCCCATCTTGGTTTCAAGCTTACTTTTCAACTGTCATAGAGGCGAAATCATGAAGACAACCATCGAATTGCCTCTCCTGCCGTTGCGTGATGTCGTCGTCTATCCGCACATGGTTATCCCGCTGTTCGTGGGGCGCGAGAAGTCTATCGAAGCCCTTGAGGCAGCGATGACGGGCGACAAGCAGATCCTGCTGTTGGCCCAAAGAAATCCTGCTGATGATGATCCGGGCGAAGAGGCCCTGTATCGCGTTGGCACCATTGCTACTGTCCTGCAATTGCTCAAGCTGCCGGATGGCACCGTCAAGGTGTTGGTGGAAGGCGAGCAGCGCGGTGCGGTCGAGCGCTTCATGGAGGTGGATGGTCACCTGCGCGCCGAAGTAGCACTGATCGACGAAGTCGAGGCCCCGGAGCGCGAGTCCGAAGTTTTTGTACGCAGCCTGCTCTCGCAATTCGAGCAGTATGTGCAGTTGGGCAAGAAAGTCCCGGCTGAAGTTCTGTCGTCCCTTAACAGCATCGATGAGCCAAGCCGCCTGGTCGACACCATGGCCGCGCACATGGCGCTGAAAATCGAGCAGAAGCAAGACATCCTCGAAATCATCGACCTGCCGGCCCGTGTTGAGCATGTGCTGGCACTGCTGGATGCCGAAATCGACCTGTTGCAGGTTGAGAAGCGTATCCGTGGTCGCGTGAAGAAACAAATGGAGCGCAGCCAGCGCGAGTACTACCTGAATGAGCAGATGAAGGCCATTCAGAGGGAACTCGGCGACAGCGAGGAAGGCCACAACGAAATCGAAGAGCTGAAAAAGCGTATCGATGCCGCCGGCCTGCCGAAAGATGCCTTGACCAAGGCCAACGCCGAGCTGAACAAGCTCAAGCAAATGTCGCCGATGTCGGCCGAAGCCACCGTGGTGCGCTCCTACATCGACTGGCTGGTGCAGGTACCGTGGAAGGCCCAGACCAAGGTGCGCCTCGACCTGGCCCGCGCTGAAGACATCCTTGATGCCGACCACTATGGCCTTGAAGAAGTCAAAGAACGCATCCTCGAATACCTCGCCGTGCAAAAGCGCGTGAAAAAGATTCGCGGTCCGGTGTTGTGCCTGGTGGGCCCGCCGGGTGTGGGTAAAACCTCGCTGGCCGAGTCGATTGCCAATGCCACCAACCGTAAATTCGTGCGCATGGCCCTCGGTGGTGTACGCGATGAAGCGGAAATTCGTGGTCATCGCCGGACGTACATCGGTTCGATGCCAGGAAGATTGATTCAAAAGATGACGAAGGTGGGTGTGCGCAACCCGCTGTTCCTGCTCGATGAAATCGACAAAATGGGCAGCGACATGCGTGGCGATCCGGCCTCGGCGTTGCTCGAAGTGCTCGACCCTGAGCAGAATCACAATTTCAACGACCATTACCTGGAAGTCGACTACGACCTGTCCGACGTGATGTTCCTGTGCACCTCCAACTCCATGAACATTCCGCCGGCATTGCTGGACCGGATGGAGGTGATTCGTCTGCCGGGCTACACCGAAGACGAGAAGATCAACATCGCGGTCAAATACCTCGCGCCCAAGCAGATTTCGGCCAACGGCCTGAAAAAGGGCGAGATCGAGTTCGAGGTCGAGGCGATCCGCGATATCGTGCGTTATTACACCCGCGAGGCCGGTGTACGGGGCCTGGAGCGCCAGATCGCGAAGATCTGCCGCAAGGCGGTCAAGGAACATGCGCTGGAAAAACGCTTCTCGGTGAAGGTCACGGCCGACTCCCTGGAACACTTCCTGGGCGTGCGTAAATTCCGCTATGGCCTGGCCGAGCAACAGGATCAGGTAGGGCAGGTGACGGGCCTGGCGTGGACCCAAGTGGGCGGCGAATTGCTGACCATCGAAGCCGCGGTGATCCCGGGTAAAGGCCAACTGATCAAGACCGGTTCCCTGGGTGACGTGATGGTCGAATCGATCACCGCCGCGCAGACCGTGGTGCGCAGCCGCGCCAGGAGCCTGGGGATCCCCCTGGACTTCCACGAGAAGCACGACACCCACATCCATATGCCGGAAGGGGCGACGCCTAAAGACGGCCCTAGCGCCGGCGTAGGCATGTGCACGGCCCTGGTGTCGGCATTGACCGGCATTCCGGTGCGAGCCGATGTCGCAATGACTGGGGAAATCACCCTGCGTGGCCAGGTATTGGCCATCGGTGGCCTGAAAGAGAAATTGCTTGCGGCACACCGGGGCGGTATCAAGACCGTGATCATTCCTGAAGAGAATGTTCGCGACTTGAAGGAGATTCCTGACAATATCAAGCAGGATCTTCAGATTAAACCGGTTAAATGGATTGACGAGGTCCTGCAAATTGCGCTGCAATACGCGCCGGAGCCCTTGCCGGATGTGGCTCCGGAGATAGTCGCGAAGGACGAAAAACGCGAGTCTGATTCCAAGGAACGAATTAGCACGCATTAATGTGCTGGAGCCTGGGGGCTTCCTTGACAGCTTTTTAGAGCCCTTGTTATAAAGCGGCTCTTAAGTGTCTGTAGGCCATTCAGCACTGGTTTTTGCTTTTACCAAAAAAACTTAGAATCATACTCAATAGATATATAAGGGGACTTAGAGTGAACAAGTCGGAACTGATTGATGCTATCGCTGCATCCGCTGATATCCCGAAAGCTGCTGCTGGCCGTGCGCTGGATGCAGTAATCGAATCCGTCACTGGCGCTCTGAAGGCCGGCGACTCCGTGGTACTGGTAGGCTTCGGTACTTTCTCTGTGACTGACCGCCCAGCTCGCACTGGCCGTAACCCACAGACTGGCAAAGCACTGCAAATCGCTGCTGCCAAAAAACCAGGTTTCAAAGCCGGTAAAGCCCTGAAAGAAGCCGTCAACTAAGTTTCGATCAAGCCTTTACCTACCCGGGTCGAACGCAGGTTCGACCTGGCAGCGGAGCGGCAGCTGACCCACGTATCCATCGGGTCGCCACGCCGGGGGTGTGGGTTCAAACCCCCGTCCGCTCCGCCAGTTACGAGAAGGCGCATCCTCGGATGCGCCTTTCTTCTATCCGGACTCTACCCACGCTCCACGGTTGCCTATTTTTGAAGTTCAACCGTTTCTGGGGGACGCATGCTGCAAAATATCAGGGACAATTCACAAGGCTGGATTGCCAAGACCATCATCGGGATCATCGTCGCATTGATGGCGTTCACCGGTATCGAGGCCATTTTCCAGGCTTCGGGTAATAGTAAGCAGGACGTGGCCAAGGTCAACGGTGAAGAAATCACCCAGACCGAACTGAGCCAGGCCGTCGACATGCAACGTCGCCAGCTGATGCAACAGCTGGGCAAGGATTTCGATGCTTCTCTGCTGGACGAAAAACTGCTGCGCGAAGCGGCCCTCAAAAGCCTGATCGATCGCAAGCTGTTGCTGCAAGGCGCCGCCGATTCCAAGTTTGGCTTCTCTGAAGCTGCCTTGGACCAAGTGATCCTGCAGACGCCGGAATTCCAGGTGGACGGCAAGTTCAACGCTGAACGCTTTGACCAGGTGATCCGTCAGCTGGGCTACAGCCGTCTGCAATTCCGTCAGATGCTGACCCAGGAAATGCTGATCGGCCAGGTGCGTGCAGGTATCGCCGGCAGCGGTTTTGTCACCGATTCCGAAGTGCTGGCATTCGCCCGTCTGGAAAAACAGACCCGCGACTTCGCCACCGTCAACATCAAGGCTAACCCTGCGGCGGTGAAACTCACCGATGACGAGGTCAAGGCTTACTACGACCAGCACGCCAAAGAGTTCATGACCCCTGATCAAGTGGTCATCGACTATCTGGAACTGAAGAAGTCATCCTTCTTCGACCAGGTTGCCGTGAAGGACGATGAGTTGCAGGCTGCCTATCAGAAAGAGACCGCGAACCTCGCTGAACAGCGTCGTGCCGCGCACATCCTGATTGAAGTCAACGACAAGGTCACCGACGCGCAAGCCAAGGCCAAGATCGAGGAAATCCAGGCGCGCCTGGCCAAGGGTGAGAAGTTCGAAGCCCTGGCCAAGGAGTTCTCCCAGGATCCGGGTTCGGCCAGCAATGGCGGCGACCTGGGCTTTGCCGGCCCTGGCGTCTACGACCCGGACTTCGAAACGGCCTTGTACGCGTTGAACAAGGACCAGGTCTCGGCGCCGGTGCGCAGCACCTTCGGTTGGCACCTGATCAAGCTGTTGGGCGTTGAAGCACCGCAAGTGCCAACGTTTGCCAGCCTGAAAGACAAGCTGACCAAAGAGCTCAAGACCCAGCAAGTCGAGCAGCGTTTTGTCGAAGCGACCAAGCAATTGGAAGATGCGGCGTTCGAAGCCTCCGACCTGGCCCAGCCGGCGTCCGACCTGAAGCTGACCGTCCACACCTCTGCGCCATTTGGCCGTGAAGGTGGTGAAGGTGTTGCGGCCAACCGTGCCGTGGTCACCGCCGCGTTCAGCCCGGAAGTGTTGGATGAGGGTGCCAACAGCACCGCCATCGAACTGGACCCGGAAACCATCATCGTGCTGCGTGCCAAAGAGCACTTGAAGCCTGCGCAACTGCCGCTGGAAAGTGTTGCAGCGGCGATTCGCACCCAGATGGCCAAAGAGCGCGCCAGCGCGGCTGCCAAGACCCACGCTGATGAGTTGATCGCCAGCCTGCGTGATGGCAAGACCCCGTTGAACCAGCCGGTCGACGGCCAGGCATGGAAGGTCACTGAAGCGGCTACCCGTAGCCAGGAAACAATTGACCCGGCCGTACTGCAAGCCCTGTTCCGCATGCCTAAGCCTGCGGCCAAGGATAAGCCGACGTTTACCACGGTGACCCTGGCTGACGGTAGCCTGGTGATCGTGCGCTTGAATGGCGTCAACGAAGCCGCTGCCCCGACGGACGAAGAAAAGGCGCAATACCGCCGCTTCCTCGCTTCCCGTGTCGGTCAGCAAGACTTCGCGGCTTACCGCAAGCAGTTGGAGACCAAGGCTGACATCAAGAAGTACTGATGTCGGTTTGAATAAAAAGCCCTCGGCCTGAAAAGTCCGGGGGTTTTTTATGTGCGCTAGACTGGGCCTTCACTGTGCGGACCAGGGAGTTTGCAGCATGTTCGATCAAGGAAGTGAGGGGGTGATGATCCGCCGCGCCAGTGTGGCGGATGCCTCGGCGGTTTTGCAGGTGTTCGACGAGGTGATTGCCTGGTTCGTGTCCATGGGCAATCACGGTCAATGGGGGACTGAGCCTTGGTCGGCTTCGCCGCGACGGGTTGCGCAAGTCACCGATGCCTGCGCGATGCCGGGTGCGTGGGTGGTTGAGGCGCGCGGCGGCCAGATCCTGGCGGCACTCGTGTTGGGCGAGCCCATGGCTTACGTGCCCGCGGCGACAGAGCCGGAGGTGTATGTGCGGCTGCTGATCGCCGCGCGGGATCAGCGTGTACGGGGTATCGGGCGGCGCCTTATGGCTTTCGCCGACGACCGTGCCCGTGCTGCGGGAGTAAGGCGTTTGCGGGTGGACTGCTATGGCGGTGGGACCGGCGACCTGGTGCGGTTTTATGAGTCCTGTGGCTATGAGCGCATTTCAACGTTCGACCTGGAGGGATGGCCGGGCCAGTTGTTGGGGCGCAGCCTGTAGCGCGCCGGTTATTGCCAAAAGCATCAGCAGCACAACCACCCATGGAAATGCGCCGACGCCCCAGCCTTGTAGTAACGCGCCGCCCGCCAAACCGCCGCCCGCTATGCCCAGGTTCCATACGGTCACCAGCATCGATTGCGCGGCATCTGCTGACTCGCCCGCCGACTTGGCCAGTGCCGTTTGCAGCAGCGCGGGCAGCCCGCCGAAGGCCAAACCCCAGAGTGCCACGGTGACGTAGATGACGGCTGGCAGGTCGATCCAAAACGCCAGCGCTAAGGCGATCAGGCCAAATAGGGCGCAACTGATCAGCAGCAGTGCGCGCAACCACCGATCAATCAATACGCCGGCCAGCCAGATGCTCAACAATGCAGCGAGGCCGAACACCAGCAGCACCCGATCGATATCGGTGACAATTCCAGCCGGTACCAGCAGCGGGGCGATATAGGTATAGAGAATGTTGTGGGCCAGCACGTAGGTGAAGGTCACCCACAGCACCGGACGAATGCCTGGCAATGTCAGCACTTGATGCAGCCCCAAGCGTTTTTCGGCGCGTTCGCCGGCAAAATCCGGAAGTTGCCAGCGCGCCCAAATCAGTAGCACCAGCGTCAGCCCGGTCATGATCGCAAAACTCAGGCGCCATCCAACCGCGGCGCCCAGAAAGGCACCGGCGGGCACACCCAATGACAGCGCCAGCGGTGCACCCAGCATGGCTACCGCGATTGCCCGGCCTTGCAGGTGTGGCGCAACCATCCGGCTGGCATAACCCGCCAGCAGCGCCCAAAGTAGCCCGGCGAAAACCCCTGCAAAGAAGCGCGCAACCAGGGTCAGCCCGTAGTGGCTGGACAGTGCGGTCACGCTGTTGACCAGCGCAAAGCCGCCAATGGCCACCAGCAACAAGGGGCGGCGCCGCCAGCCTCGGGTCAACAGCGTCAGCGGGATGGCGGCGAGGAGCGATCCAAGTGCATACAGCGTGACCAATTGGCCGACCAGCGCGGGCGACACGCCCAGGCCTTCGCCCATCTGCGGCAGCAGCCCGGCGGGCATGGCTTCAGTGAGAATGGTGATAAAGCCGGCGCTGGCCAAGGCCAGCAAGCCAGCCATCGGCAGTGTTTCAGGCCGGGTTGTGACTGGGGAATCGGTGAGGGAGGTCATCGTGTTCTGTCCATGCAAAAGGTCAAGCAGGCAGAGTAGGGGGCTGTGGTCGGCGGAAAAACAGGCTAAGGTTCCGAACTTATCGGACCTCGGTGTCCGCAATCTAAAAGGGCACATCATGGACAGTCTGGGCAGCCTTTCGGTATTCGTGCAGGTGGCAGAGACGCGCAGTTTCACCACCGCTGGCCGTCTGCTCGGCGTGTCGTCTTCGGCCATCGGCAAAAGCATCGCGCGGATGGAACAGCGCCTGGGGGTTCGGCTGTTTCACCGCAGTACCCGTAGCATCACCTTGACCAGCGAAGGCGCGCTGTTCCTCGAGCGTTCGCGGCGTATCCTGGCTGAGGTCGAGGCTGCCGAACGGGAACTGACGGAGGCCAGCGCCACACCCCGTGGCAAGTTACGCATCAGCGTGCCGCAAGTGCGCGGTTTGCTGATGCCGGTGCTCATTGACTTTATGCGCGCCTACCCGCAGATCGAGCTGGATGTGGATTTCTCCGACCGTATGGTGGACGTGATCGAAGAAGGTTTCGACGCGGTGATTCGTACGGGCAAGCCGGAAGATTCACGCTTGATGGCCCGTCACCTGGGGCACTATCAGCTGGTGTTGGTGGGCACCCCGGCCTATTTTCGTGAGCATGGCACCCCGCAGCACCCGCAGCAGTTGAGCGAACATGCCTGCCTTCGCCACAAATTCTGCGCCACGGGCAAGCTGGAGCCTTGGCCTTTGCGCCTGGCTCCCGGTGCGTCGGAGCCCACTTTGCGCACCCCACTGGTCAGCACGACCATCGAGTCCCTCAACCATGTGGTGCTCGAAGGATTGGGAATCGCTTGCCTGCCGGATTACATGGTCAACCACGCGGTGCGTGAGGGGCGCCTGCAAAGGGTGCTGGACGACTGTATCGAGCACCGTGGCAGTTTCTGGATGTTGTGGCCATCAAGTCGCCATGCCTCGGCCAAAGTGCGGGTGTTTATCGATCATATGTGCGCCGGGCTTTTTCCTACGAGCGGCGTCGTGTGAGGCTGTGACGTTTTACCGACAGGAATGCGCGCGCCAAGGCCTCGTTCTGTTGCACAATACCGCCCTGACTGTTTTCCTCGGGATTTTCAATGTCGACATCATTTTACTTGCGTAGCCTTGGGGTGGCGCTGGTGTTGGCGGGCGCTGCGGGCTGCTCGTCACCCAAGACCGCTATCTATGAACATGAGAGTTTCGACGACTCCGGCACGTTTTCGCGGGATTACCCGGTCAGTGATGTCGCGGCGTGCGAGGCCGCGCGGCGTGCCCTGCTGAGCCAGGGCTACATCATCACCAGTAACGATGCGAAAGTGGTCGTGGGTAACAAGAGCTTTCAGCAGACCGGCGAGACCCATCTGCAAATCAGCTTCAACGTGGTGTGTGCCGATGATGGCAAAGGCACCAACCATTCGACGATGTTCGCCAATGCCTTGCAGGATCGCTACGCGCTGAAGAAGGTCAACAACTCCGCGAGTGTGGGGGTGGGTGTGCTGGGGTCGGTGTCGATGCCGATCGGCTCCACCGATGATTCGATGGTGAAGGTGGCAAGCGAAACCGTCTCGGCGCCGAAATTCTACGAGCGCTACTTTGCGCTGGTGGACGTGTTCCTGCCTCAGGAAGTGAAGAAGGCTGCGCATATTCCCGAGCAGCCGAAAGCTGAACTGGGTGTGCCGGAACCTAAAGTGGCACCGGCTGCCGAGAAGGTCGAGCCGGCGAAGGAGGCGAAGGAAGAGCCTGCCGTTTCGCAACCCGTCACGCCGCCTGCCGAGGCCGCGCCGATTGCACCGCAAGCAGAGCCCGCACCCGCAGCCACCAACCCGGACCTGCCGCCGCCGACAGAAGCGATCCCGCCGCTGCCGACGCCTGCGCAGTAACTCAGACCGCTACGGGGTTCGCCTTGTCGACGTTGATCCCGTAGCGGCTGATGGCCTCACTGACTTTTTCACGGCCGATCACGCTGTCATCCGCGAGTGCCTTCAAGGCCGCCAGCGCGATGAAATGCCGGTCCACTTCGAAGAACGCCCGCAAGCTTTCACGGGTATCCGATTGCCCGAAGCCGTCCGTGCCCAGCGCCACAAAGCGCCGGTTGGGGACAAAGGGGCGAATCTGATCGGCGAAGAGTTTCATGTAGTCCGTCGCCACCACCACCGGCCCCGTTTGCCCGGCCAGGCATTGTTCCACGTAGCTCACCCGTGGCTCGCTCTGCGGGTGCAGCAGGTTCCAGCGTTCCACCTCGTGCCCGTCACGGCGCAATTCGGTGAGGCTGGTCGTGCTCCACACGGCGCTTTGCACGCCGAAGTCCTTCTCCAGCAGCTCCGCCGCGGCGATCACTTCGCGCAGGATTGAGCCACTGCCCATCAGTTGCACCTGGGCCTGTTGGCTGGCCTTGAGCCGGTACATGCCCTTGAGAATGCCGTCTTCCACACCTTCGGGCATTGCCGGGTGCGGGTAGTTTTCGTTGAGCAGGGTGATGTAGTAATAAATGTCCTCCTGTTGCACATACATCCGCCGCATACCTTCGCGAATAATGACCGCCAGCTCGTAGGCAAACGTCGGGTCGTAAGACACGCAGCACGGAATCACCGACGACAGGATATGGCTGTGCCCATCGTCATGCTGCAAGCCTTCACCCATCAGCGTGGTGCGCCCGGCCGTGGCACCCAGCAGGAAGCCGCGCGCCCGCGCGTCACCGGCCGCCCAGGCGAGGTCGCCGACCCGCTGGAAGCCGAACATCGAATAGAAGATATAGAACGGCACCGTCATCAGGCCGTGATTGCTGTAGGACGTACTCGCCGCAATCCACGAGGAAATGGCGCCGGATTCATTCAGGCCTTCCTGCATGATCTGTCCGTCCTTGCTTTCCTTGTAGTAGCTCAATTGCCCTGCGTCCTGTGGGGTGTAGAGCTGGCCTACGGCGGAGTGGATGCCGATCTGTCGGAACAGGCTCTCCATGCCGAAGGTGCGCGACTCATCCGGCACAATCGGTACGATCAGTTTGCCCAGGTGCGGGTCCTTGAGCAGGGTGCCGAGGATGCGCACAAACGCCATGGTGGTGGAGATCGCGCGCTCGCCGGTGTCCTTGAGTTGGGTGGCGAAGGCGGACAGTTCGGGAACCTGCAGGGGCTCGACCGCACTGTGGCGCGCCGGTACGTAGCCGCCCAGGGCCTGGCGGCGTGCGGCGAAGTAGCGGGCTTCTTCGCTGTCGGCTGCGGGCTTGAGGTAGGGAATGTCGGCGAGCTGCTCGTCAGCGACTTCCAGGCCAAAGCGATCGCGGAAAGCCCTTACCGCATCAGCGCCCATTTTCTTCAATTGATGGTTGATGTTCTGGCCTTCGCCGGCCTCACCCATACCAAAGCCCTTGACGGTTTTCGCCAGGATCACCGTAGGCTGTCCACTGTGACGCACGGCAGCGGCGTAGGCGTTGTAGACCTTGTCCGGGTCATGCCCGCCCCGTGAGAGTTTCCAGATGTCGTCGTCGGACATGTCCGCAACCAGCGCCAGCAATTCTGGGTATTTGCCGAAGAAATGTTCGCGCACGTAAGCGCCGTTCTGTGATTTGTAATTCTGATAGTCGCCGTCCACGCATTCCATCATGCGTTGGCGCAGCAGGCCGCTTTGGTCTTTCTCCAGCAGCGCGTCCCAGCCACCGCCCCAGATCACTTTGATCACGTTCCAGCCGGCGGCGCGGTACAGGCTTTCGAACTCCTGGATCACCTTGGCATTGCCGCGCACCGGGCCGTCCAGGCGCTGCAGGTTGCAGTTGACCACGAAGATCAGGTTGTCGAGTTTCTCGCGCCCGGCCAGGGAGATGGACGCCAGGGATTCCGGCTGGTCCATTTCGCCATCACCGAGAAATGCCCAGACCTTGCGGCCCTGGTGTTGCTTGAGGCCGCGCAGTTCCAGGTAACGCATAAAGCGCGCCTGGTAGGCGGCGGTGATCGGGCCAAGGCCCATGGACACCGTGGGAAATTGCCAGAAGTCCGGCATCAATCGTGGGTGCGGGTAGGACGAGATACCGTCGCCACCGGCCTCGCGGCGGAAGTTGTCGAGCTGCGCTTCGCTGATGCGGCCCTCGAGGTAGGCGCGACCATAGATGCCGGGAGAGGAGTGGCCCTGGATATAGACCAGGTCGCCGTCAAAGCTGTCGGTACGGCCACGGAAGAAGTGGTCGAAGCCTACGTCGTACAACACGGCGGCTGACGCATAGGTCGCAATATGCCCACCGACACCTGAATGTTTGCCTGCACGCAACACCATCGCCATGGCATTCCAGCGGATAAACGCATTGGTACGGCGTTCGATGGCCAGGTTGCCGGGGTAGGGCAACTGACGGTCCACCGGGATTGTATTGACGTAGGGCGTGGTCACCCGCCCGTAGAAGTCGCCATGCCGCGCCACGTCGAAATCCAGCAACTGATCGATCAGGTAGTGCGCGCGCGGGCGACCTTCGGTGGACAGCACCGATTCGATGGACTCCAGCCACTCGCGGGTTTCCTGCGGATCGTCGTCGCGTCTGACTGCGTTGTTCGGGGTCATGTGAGGCTCCAGGGTAGGCGGATTTCAAGTGGCGGGCTCCTTGTGGGAGTGCCGACAAAATAATTGCAATTGCAACTACATGATCGAATCTAGCGCGGGATGAGCTACTATTGCAACCTTCTTGAAATTCCCCGGATGGTGTTGCATGTCGTCGAAAGAGCCGGATGTATGGTTCCGTTTTGTCAGGGCTCACAGGACGGTGATCCGTGAAATCGAGCGGCGCCTGGCAGCGGCGGACCTGCCGCCGTATGCCTGGTACGACGCGTTGTGGGGCCTGGAAAGCGGCCCCGACGGCACCCGCCGCATGCACGAATTGGCCGATGTGCTGGCCATCGAGCGCTACAACCTCACGCGCTTGGTCGACCGTCTGGAAAAGGACGGCCTGGTGGTGCGTTCCCGCTCCGACGGCGATGGCCGCGCGGCGTTTGCCTCGATCACCGATGCCGGCCGGGTGCTGCGTAAAAAGATGTGGAAGATCTACGAAAGCACGGTGGATGAGTTGTTTCTGTCTCAGCTCGAGCCGGAGCAGCGCCAGGGTTTTGCGGATGCGCTGGAACGCACGGCGGGGCTGGCGATGGACGCAGGCGTGCAGACCCGCAGCCGCCGCAAAGTCTGAGAAACATGGAGATCAAATAAGGGCGCGGGCTGGTTGTGGTGAGCAGGCCTGCTGTGGTGAACAGGCTTGTTGTGGTGAGCAGGCTTGCCCTGCGCTGGGCTGCGAAGCAGCCCCTTGGGTCGACGCTGAAACCGTCGGGCAACAAACCCGCTCCCACATTTTTTGATCGCATTCCAGCTCATCTCAGGACGTACCGCTTGATGCCTTTTTCCACTAGCAGGGCATCGATCCGCCCCTCATCCGCCAACGCCCTGAGCGCCGACACCACAATCCAATACCGACTCGGCGCCGCCGTCTGCACCGAGCCCGCCCCCAACGCCACGAACCGCGCCTCCACGTGCCCCGCCAACTGATCGACAATCGCCTGCGGATAACCGGTCACCGCAATCACCGGCGCTGCATTCCCCGCCAGGCAATCACGCAAATGGCAACTGCGCCTGGGCGCCTCGGGATGCAGGCGATTCCAGCGTTCAGCGGCCGCTGCTTCGCGGGCCAGCCGTGTGTAGCTGGGGCAACTCCAGAGTTGCGCGGTGATATTCCAGTCCTGTTCCAACAAGCGCTTGGCCTGCACGACCTCTTCCAGCGCGCGGCCTGCGCCGAGCAGTCGCACATCCCCTGGCGTGTCCCGCTGGAGCGGGTACATACCCTTGAGCGCAGCTTCACGGTCCTGCTCATTCAGGGCCGCTGTATTGTCATGATCATGCAGGGCCAGGTAGTAAAAACCAGGCTTGCCGTCGACATACAGCGTACGCAGCGCCGCCAGCACAATCGCTTGGGCTTCGTCCCCCGAGGCCGGGTCATACGGTGTGCAGCGCGGATGAGTGGCCAGCCACAACGGCAAGGACGGCTGCGCACCTTTGGGCCAACGGGAGGGCTGGTTTTCAATGTCGTTGCACAGGATGCCGCGCTGTTGGGTGACGTCCGACAGCGCGCTCAGCTGTGCGGAGGATTGCGCACTGTGCAGGTACAACAAAGGTTTTTCCGCCGTATTACGCGCAAACCAGCCGGGCCAGTGACCCGCGCGGCGTGAGCGTGACTGGCCGCGGATCACCCAGGCGTGTCGGCTGAATTCGAGGGTGTCGGCCATGCGTGTCACGGTGTACAGCGGTGAACGGCTGGCGGCAGCAGTGCTCAAGGCGTCGATACAGAGCTGCGCGGCGTGTGCGGTAGCGGCGGTCATGGAGAGGGTCACCTGGCGACGAATGCCATTACCCTAATGGAAATTCGCATGTGATTGCAATTGCAATGATTGCAATTGTTCTTCAAGTCCCAGGTGCTAAATCCCTGTAACGCTGCTACGTTTAATCCTTGAGTGCAGGAACGTCATGGTGCAGACATTTTTTCGTCATGACGGCACTTTAGGCTGGCTGTGCAGGTCATTAATCAGCAGCCGCTTTTAATTCAACAAGGAGTCCAGCATGGACGATTACCAGGAAGAACTGCTCGAGTACCGCGCGATTGAGTTGGACCCGCTGGAACCCGCAGACGATGCGACAGAGCTGTAAGACCGGCTTCAGGCGGAATGCCGCTGACTGCGGCGAAATTCCCCTGGGGTCTGGTTGTTCCACCGCCTGAAGGCCCGTTGAAACGCCTGGGCCGAGGCAAAACCGAGCAAGTAGGCGATCTCGCCGAACGCCAGTTCCGTATCGCGAATGTAGGTCATGGCCAGGTCGCGGCGGGTATCGTTGAGAATCGCGCGGAACTGAGTGCCTTCTTCGGCCAGTTTGCGGCGCAACGTCCAGGTCGGCAGCTTCAGGCGTGCCGCCACTTCTTCCAGGTCGGGCTCCCGGCCGCCATTGAGCATCGGCCCGAGCAACCGGGTAATGCGCTCGCGCAGGCTGCGGGTGCGGGTCAACTGTTCCAATTCCCTTTCACACAGCTGTAACAGCAATTGCCAAGTGCTCGGGCAATGTTGCGGGTTGCGCAGCGCCAGGGTGTGCTGGTTGAGGCGCAGTTGATTGGCGTCGGCTCCGAAGTGAACGTCGCCAAGCGCGTTGTAGTGTTCGCTGTACTCCGGCGCTTCGAACTCGATATCGATGCGCTGCGCCTGCACCGGTTGCTTGGCCAGGCTGGACAATTGATGCAGCCAGCCGGCGATGATCGAGTCCACCACAAAGCGGTTGTAGGCGTTGTAGGGGCTGATGGAATAGAAGCGCAGCCAGGCGCCTTCGGCATCTTCGACAAAGCTCGACTGCCCACGATAGTTGGAGCCATACAGTGCTTCGAAGCGCGTCAGCGCACGCGCCGCCTCGCGCACGTTGGGCGCCTGGGCGGCGGTGACGCCCGCCAGCCCGGCCTGGCTCAAGCGACTGAGCTGGCCCATGCGCAGGCCCAGGCCTGGGTCCCCGGTCAGTTGAATGGCCGCATGGCCCAGGCGCATGTAGCGCGGGATCGACAAGCGGGCACCGGCCTCGGCGAGGCGCGCCGGGTCGAGTCCGTATTGCAGCAGCAGCGGCTGCGGGTCCAGGCCATGGCTGTGGATGGCATCGGCCAAGGTGTGCACGAAGCCCACCGACAGATCCCCCAGCCGTACCGGTTTCACAACCAGATATTCAACAAGCGCGCGCCACGGGCTTCGCCATCTGCGCTGATCTGTCCATTGCTGCTGAGAAAACTGTGACCGGCGGTGCCCAAGTCCCAGAACTGCCCACGCAGGAACACGCTCATGCCGGCGCTGGCCTGGCTGACCGGTTGTTGGCTGATCAGCGTAAGGCGGTGCCAGGCTTGGCCCTCACTGAGTTCTTCGGGCTTGAGGCTGATTTCGGTCGGGGTGGACACGCTTTTGAAGCCGCGCCAAGGGCGGTCCCAGGTATCGCGGCCGAGCACAAAGGCCGGCACCGCGATCAGCTGCGCGCCTTGTTCGTTGAGTTTGCGGTAGTTGTCCGGGTACCAGCTGTCGCTGCCCACCAGCACCCCCAGGCGCCCGGCCGGGGTGTCGACCACGCTGACAATGTTTTCGTCACCGGGCTCGATAAAGCCGCGTTCATCGTAGATCGGGTAGAGCTGGCGCTGCGGCTGGCCCACCGGCAAGCCGTCTGCGTTGAAGACCAGGCTGGCGTTGTATAGGGCGCCATGGCCGACCTGCAGTTGCCCCTGGCTGACACTCGGGTTGGGCAGGGTGATGGAACCGGCCACCAGCGTGACGCCGAACTCCTTGGCCAGGCCGCCGAACACCAACTGATAGTCCCGTGCCATGCCGGAGGCTTTCATGCGCAGGTAGGCGTCGTCGGTGCGGTTGTCGCCCGTCGCGCTGATCCAGGCGCGCGCGAACAGCAGCGGGTTGCTGACCGACAGCCAATTCATCGCATCCTTCACGTGGAGGGCCTGGTACACCTCGTTCTTTTCGCCGGTGAGCATCAGCCAGGTGCCGATATGTTCAGGCAGCACCACGATGGTCTTGTCGTTGATCAGCCCCTGGTCGCGGGCTTTTTGCAGGTAGGCCGCGAGCTTCAGGTGCAGGCGTTCCAGGCTCTGGTAGTCGGCGGGAAACAGCTCCGGCTGGATGCCCAGCAAGTTGCCCCGGTCGGCGGGCAGGCCTTCGTTGACGGCGAGGGTGATACGCAGGTCCGACAGGTAATGCGCCACGGGGCGCTTCTGGGTCCAGACCAGATACGCGGCGACGGCGGCAACCAGGGCCATGGTGACGGTAAAAGCTAGAAGTTTACGCATGGGGGAACAGACAACAGACCGTGTGCAGGGTTCGCCGACTAGGGTAGGGCCCATGGGCGGGCTTGCCAAGGGGCGCTGTGCATTTGGATCAATAACTTGTCAGTTTCGGTCATTGAGCCGTCGTCCACCGCCTCTTAGTCTGTGGGACATAAACCGATGGCGCGCCGTTCGAGCGTGTCACGTCCCGTGATGATCCGTTGTGGAGCTTGACCATGACCGCTGTTGCCTACCCGCACCTGCTGGCCCCGTTGGACCTGGGTTTTACCACCTTGCGCAACCGTACCCTGATGGGCTCGATGCACACCGGCCTGGAAGAAAAACCCGGCGGTTTCGAACGCATGGCGGCCTATTTCGCCGAGCGCGCCCGAGGTGGCGTGGGCCTGATGGTCACGGGCGGCATTGGCCCGAATGACGAGGGCGGCGTGTATTCAGGCGCAGCCAAACTGACCACCGACGAAGAAGCACAGAAGCACAAGATCGTCACCCAGGCCGTGCACGAGGCGGGCGGCAAGATCTGTATGCAGATCCTCCACGCCGGCCGTTATGCCTACAGCCCCAAGCAGGTGGCACCCAGCGCGATCCAGGCGCCGATCAACCCGTTCAAACCCAAGGAGCTGGACGAAGAGGGCATCGAAAAGCAGATCCAGGATTTCGTCACGTGCTCGTTGCTGGCCCAGGTCGCCGAGTACGACGGCGTGGAAATCATGGGTTCTGAAGGCTACTTCATTAACCAGTTCCTCGCGGCCCACACCAACCATCGCACCGACCGCTGGGGGGGCAGCTACGAAAACCGCATGCGCCTGGCGGTAGAAATCGTGCGCCGTGTGCGTGAAGCCGTGGGCCCGAACTTCATCATTATCTTCCGCCTGTCGATGCTCGACCTGGTGGAAGGCGGCAGCACTTGGGAAGAAATCGTGCAGTTGGCCAAGGCCATCGAAGGCGCCGGGGCGACCCTTATCAACACCGGGATCGGCTGGCACGAAGCGCGGATCCCGACCATCGCCACCAAAGTACCGCGTGGCGCGTTCAGCAAAGTCACCGCCAAGCTGCGCGGTGCGGTGCAGATCCCGTTGATTACCACCAACCGCATCAACACCCCGGAAATCGCCGAGCAGATCCTCGCCGAAGGCGATGCCGACATGGTCTCGATGGCACGCCCCTTCCTGGCCGACCCAGAGTTCGTCAACAAGGCCGCCGCCGGCCGCGCCGATGAAATCAACACCTGCATCGGCTGCAACCAGGCGTGCCTGGACCACACCTTTGGCGGCAAGCTGACCACCTGCCTGGTCAACCCTCGTGCATGCTACGAGACCGAGCTCAACTACCTGCCGGTCAAGCAGATCAAGAAGATCGCCGTGGTCGGTGCCGGCCCTGCCGGTTTGGCCGCCGCAACGGTCGCCGCCGAGCGTGGCCATCAAGTCACCCTGTTCGACTCCGCCAGCGAGATCGGCGGCCAGTTCAACATCGCCAAACGTGTGCCGGGCAAAGAGGAGTTCTTCGAAACCCTGCGCTACTTCAAACGCAAGTTGCAGACCACCCACGTCGAGCTGTGCCTCAATACCCGCGTGGACGTGGCACAACTGGCGGCGGGCGGTTACGACGAGATTATCCTGGCGACCGGCATCGCGCCGCGCACGCCGGCGATCCCAGGGATCGACAACGCCAAGGTGCTGAGCTATCTGGACGTGATCCTGGAACGTAAACCGGTCGGCAAGCGCGTCGCCGTGATCGGCGCGGGCGGTATCGGTTTCGACGTGTCGGAATTCCTCGTGCACCAAGGCGTGTCCACCAGCCTGGACCGCGAAGCCTTCTGGAAAGAGTGGGGCATCGACACCCAGCTGCAAGCCCGTGGCGGCGTCGCGGGCATCAAGCCGCAACCGCATGCGCCGGCGCGAGAAGTGTTCCTGCTGCAACGCAAGGCCTCCAAGGTCGGCGATGGCCTGGGCAAGACCACCGGGTGGATCCACCGTACTGGCTTGAAGAACAAGCGCGTGCAGATGCTCAACAGCGTCGAATACCTGAAGATCGACGATGAAGGCCTGCATATCCGCATCGGTGCCGAGGGCGAACCGCAGGTGCTGGCAGTGGACAACATCGTCATCTGCGCCGGCCAGGACCCGCTGCGCGAATTGCAGGACGGCCTGGTCGCGGCCGGCCAGAACGTGCACCTGATCGGCGGTGCCGACGTGGCGGCCGAGTTGGATGCCAAGCGCGCCATCAACCAGGGCTCGCGTCTCGCGGCGGAGCTGTAAGACCCCGAGCGGGGCGGTGTTAGACTACCGCCCCGTTTTTCATGCAGATCCCTTCCGATGGGTCCCTTCGATTGGCTTCCCCACGCCCCCCTTGAACGCTTGCAGCTCGATTGGCTGAACGGCGTCGAGTTGGCCGTGCTGCGCCTGGACCGTATCGACCCACTGATCAGCGGCAACAAGTGGTTCAAGCTCACCGGGCACTTGGCCCAGGCGCACAGCGCGCGCGGTCTCATCAGCCTGGGCGGCGCTTACTCCAACCATCTGCACGCGTTGGCCGCCGCCGGCAAGCGCTTCGGTTTCCCCACCGTCGGCCTGTTACGCGGGCATGCGCAAGACACCCCGACCGTCGTCGACCTGAAAGCCTTTGGCATGCAACTGCATTGGCTGGGTTATGGCGGCTATCGCGCTCGGCATGAACCGGGTTTCTGGCTGCCGTGGCGTGAACAGTATCCCGACCTGCATCCCGTGCCCGAAGGCGGCGGTGGCATCACGGGCGCCATGGGCTGCGCGGTGCTGGTCGAGCAGGTGCGTGCGCAGTTACACCGCGTGGGCTGGGCGGATTACGACGCCTGGTGGCTGGCGGCAGGCACCGGCACCACGCTGGCCGGCCTGGTACTCGCGGAAAGGGGCGCACACCCGGTGTACGGCGCCATGGCGGTGCCGGATGGCCACGGTGTAGCGCAGAACGTCGAGGCTATCGTGCAGGGCGGATATGAGCTGGTGGACGCCAGCCGCGGTGGTTTTGCCAACGTCGACCCCTTGCTGCTCGAGTTTATCGAAGCAACAGAGCAGGCCTGCGGCGTGCCCTTGGAGCCGCTCTACACCGGCAAGGCCTTACTGGCTTTAAAGACCCACATCGAAGCCGGGGGCTTAGCCCCCGGCACTCGCCTGGTCTTCGTCCACACCGGCGGCCTGCAAGGTCGCCGAGGTTTCAAGGGTTAGCGCGTTTGCCCGGCATCATGCGCAACGCGGTGTTGTCGCGCAGGATGTAATGGTGGGCAATCCCGGCCAGCGCATGCAGCCCGATCAGCCAATAACCGACCTTGCCGAACCACACGTGCCAGCCCTCGATCTGCTTGGCCAGGTCCTTGTTCTCAGCGATCAGCGGCGGCAATTCCATGCCATAGAACATCACCGAATGCCCCTCGGCACTGACGATCAGCCAACCGGCAATCGGCATGCCGATCATCAACGCGTATAACGCGACGTGCATCAGGGTGGCCAACAGGCTCTGCCATTGCGGCGGCGCCGGGACGATCTTCGGTGCCACCCCCAGGCTGCGTGCAAACAGGCGCAGCCACACCAGCACAAACACGGTGAGGCCAAACATAAAGTGCATCTCGACGATCAACGTTCGCGCACCGCTGCCTTTGGGGAACTGGCCGCGTAACTCAATGCAGGCGTAGACCACCGCCAGCAGCACCACCATCAACCAGTGCAACGCAATCGACATGGTGCTGTAGCGCGTATCGGAATTTTTCCACGGCATCGCTGGGTTCCTCACTCATCAGGGCAAACCTCCATTCTTTGGCGACGGAGTCCTTTTACTGTAAGCCGGTTTCTAATGAACTGCTTGCGGTAAATCAATTTTTTCATTTGGGCTGATAGGTCTGGCAGAGTTATTACGCGGCTTTTTCCGAGTTTTCCTATGGATTTGCAGCGTCTAGTTACAGTGCGACCGAATCTCGGCAGGAACTCGATACCTTGTGATGATCACAGACTAAAAGCGAGCCGATGTACGTTGATTATATGTTCGCGATCTTATCGTGATTTCTCAACTGTCGAGTTGATGCGCATTCAGGCGTTCTTATTATTATGGAGCAGTGCAAATGATCAATGGGTACTTGAGCGATTGTTATATGAGGCCGAAAGGGGGTTCGAGTGTGCATGATGGGCGGGGGGCGAAAAGTTGTGCGCCGTCAGCGGAAGTGCAAAAAAAGCAAGTATTCAATGAGGGGCCTGTTGCTTTAAAGCGTCCTGATACGCGGACGATTGTTCAGGAGTCAGATGCTCCGATATCCCTTGAGTCACTGTATTCATCCTTGTATGCACTCATGCCATCGCTGAAACGATTACTTCAAAAAGAAGAGCAGAACTCGGAACAAACATCTGCAAAAAAAATGCCTGATAACAAGGTTGCAGTCAGTGATGGCAAACAGTCAGTTCCGCAGGAGGTGGATAGTCGTCAGTCCCCAGGCCTCTCAAAAAAGAAACAGGGTGAGCGACCAACAAATGTATGGACGGGTGTCATGTTTTCGGGCAAGAAAAACGAACCTGCTCTGTCCGCAATTAAGGCGGCGATGATGAGATTTGGGCAAAGTCCTCTCAGTGTGTATTCAAGTGTGGTGCGAACAGAGAGTGGTTACAACGTTGTCATGAAAGATGGATTTGAACTAAGTCTTACCTTGAAGGAAATCGCACGAGCGAAAGTGTACGCGGGTTTTCAGCACGGCCGCACAGCCGAGGACGGGGGCATGTTTAAAGACGTTATCTTTATGTACGCAGCTAGCGCCAAGCGCGTGCAATTGGAAAGTGCTGGTGGTGCACCGAAAAGCTTTATTGATGGCTTGAACATGTTGTGCTCTTACCAAGATCCCGCCACCAGTCTCAAGCAACTTGGTCTTGAGGGGGTGATGCGTCGTACCACATGGTCGGCGCTTCATCACAGTGGTGGCATAGGAATTATAAATACAGGCGGCAACACAAACTTTGCATTTGAGGGAGTGTTGGATGGGTGCGTTATGAAAAAAACCTTACCCGTTGGACACCCTGGTGTCACGTACGAATTAATCTAACGTTGAATTGAGTGAGGGACATAACATGATGGGTAATAGTGTTTTGGGGCGTAAAGCTGTTGAGTGTAACGCACTGGCAGTCGACGGAGCTTTTGGGGCTAGATCTGATTGGCCCGTGTCGCGTCAAGAGGTGATGCAACCCGTGCTGAAATCTAACAATGTTCGGGTAAATAACCCAATACCTGATGATATCGATCCTGGTAGGCTGATTTCTCAGCTGGCCCTGTTGATGAACTCGTTGCTCAGTCTGCTTGCACAGGCAAAGGTACAAAAAGATACAGACTTAAGCGGCGATAAGACTAAGCATGGTACAAGCGTTGTTCCTGATAAACAGGCAGTAGTCGTTCCCAATGATGAAACAATCTCGTCTATATCCAATACCTCGGCGGGCAAATTGCCTGATGATGTTTGGTTGGGGCTCAGCGAGGGGCAGGGTAATAACGCTGGCATGATCGCGGGGATCAAGGCCGCAATGATGAAGTTTGGCCAAAATCCCAAAGGTGTATTCACTCGCATCACCGAAAACGATGGGTTGTATAAAGTTGTCATGAGGGATGGCTTCACGGTTTCCCTTACCCGAGCAGAAATTGACAAAGCTCGACGGTGGGCAGGTTTCAGTGGGGAAGATATGGGGATGATCAAAGACGCTACCTTCATGTATGCCGTGGCCGCCAAACGCGAAGAGCATGACAGAGCGGCGCACATGAAGGCGGGCGGCGGCGGCATTATTCAGTTTTCTGATGATCCTTTTGAGGCCGCAATGGATTCGCTAAACCACTATTTTTGGGCTAATAAAGCCCTGAATCATTTGGGGCTCTCCCAGCATGTAAGCAAGATGCC
Source organism: Pseudomonas petroselini (assembly GCF_045037875.1). NCBI lineage: Bacteria > Pseudomonadati > Pseudomonadota > Gammaproteobacteria > Pseudomonadales > Pseudomonadaceae > Pseudomonas > Pseudomonas petroselini. The sequence continues at coordinate 5,216,565 of NZ_CP173614.1, read as the reverse complement.
GTACGCGGAGGCGGAGGCAAAAGGACTTTGTGGCGTATTGACGGTTGGTTATGAAGGCATGTTGATGGCAAAGGGTTATGTCGATATGTATGGACCCGACAAGTTATCCTTTGAGGCCCGTAAAAGTGAGTTTGGTGAGGATGTTTCGGTATATGCGCTGATTTAGCCATTGCCCTCTACATGCAGAATGGCGGATGCAGTGGTTCAGCCCTATGGCCTAAACCATTTGGTGTAGCGCTCAGTAATGAATGGCTCACCTTCCCGAAGGTGAGCACGCTCTGTCTCAAAGGCTTTGAGGCATCTCACCTTTCGCCATACGACGGTTGATGGCAGTAATGACCGCCGGCAGGTCGGTGATGGTGTCAATCAGGTAGTGCGGGCGCGAGCCTTCGAACATCGCCTCGATGCGTTTGCGCTCGCTGGCCAGTGTGGCCGCGTCCAGGGCGCGAAATTGTTCATAGGTCAGGCCCAAGGCATTGCCGGAGCAGGTCAGGGCCACCGTCCACATCCCGGCGCGGCGACCTTCGAGGATGCCCGGCACGGTGTCGTCGACCTTCACACACGCGGCGACATCATCGATCCCCAGCGCGATCACGTTAGCCAGGGCCTGGGCCGGCCATGGGCGACCATTGGGCACTTCGTCGGTGGCCACCACGTGGTCGGCGATGTAGCCGTTGGTGGCGGCCAGGGCAACCACCTTGTCCATCACTTGCTTGGGGTAGCCGGAGCAGGAGCCGATCTTGATGCCTTGCACGCGCAGCCGGGCGATGGTGTCGAGGGCGCCGGGAATCAGCGCCGAGTGTTCGGCGATCTTCTCGATCTGTAACGGCATGAAGCGCTGGTAGATGGCGGTCACGTCGTCATCGGTGGGCGTACGGCCGAAGGCCTTGCGGTAGCGTTCGGCAACCTGTGGTTGATCGCAGAGGGTGCGGATGTGGTCCCACTTGCCCATGCCCATCGGGCCACGGGCTTCTTCGATGGAGACTTGCACGTCGAACTCGGCGAAGGCCTCGACGAAGATCTGCGTGGGGGCAAACGAGCCGAAGTCGACCACGGTGCCGGCCCAATCAAGGATAACGGCCTGGAGGGTGTTGGGGTTTTGATACTGCATGGTTCAGATCCTATCGGTAAAAGGGGGAATCAAATGTCCAACACTTCCATGGCGTGCAGCACCTCGGCGATCGCCTTGACCGCTGCCCGCATGCCTGCCGCGTCGACATGCCCGATGCAGCCCACGCGGAAGGTCTCCACCTGGGTCAGCTTGCCTGGATACAAAATGAAACCCTTTGCCTTGACCCGTTCGTAGAAGTCCTTGAACTGGTAGCGCGGGTCTTGCGGCGCATGGAAGGTGACGATGATCGGCGCCTGGATGGCGGCCGGCAGGAAGCTGCGCACGCCCAGTTCGGCCATGCCTTCGAGCAGCACCTGACAGTTGCTGGCGTAGCGTTTATGCCGCGCGGGCAGGCCGCCTTCTTCCTGGTATTGCAGCAGCGCTTCGTGCAGGGCGGCGACCACATGGGTCGGCGGCGTGAAGCGCCATTGGCCGGTCTTGGCCATGTAGCTGTGCTGGTCGAACAGGTCCATTGCCAGGGAGTGGCAGTTGCCTTGCGCGGCGGCCAGCGCCTGTTTTTCGGCGAAGACGAACCCCATGCCCGGCACGCCCTCCAGGCACTTGCCGGAGGCGGCGACCAGCGCGTCGAACGGGACTTCGCGGGCATCGATCGGCAGTGCGCCGAAGGAACTCATGGCGTCGATGATCAGGCGTTTGCCGTGGGTTTTAACGACCTGGGCGATCTCCGGCAGCGGGTTGAGAATGCCGGTGCTGGTTTCGCAGTGGATCAGGGCGACGTGGGTGATGGCCGGGTCGGCCTGTAGCAGGCGGTCCACATCGGCAGCGGTGGTCGGTTCGTCCTCGGCGGTTTCAAAGGTGCTGAAGGCGCGGCCCAGTACTTCGCAGATTTTCGCCAGGCGCTTGCCATAGGCGCCGTTGATCAGCACCAGCACCTTGCCGTCGCGCGGGACCAGCGTGCCGATGGCCGCTTCGACGGCGAAGGTGCCGCTGCCTTGCAATGGCACGCAGTGGTGGCTGTCGACGCCATCGATGATCGCCAGCAATTGTTCGCAGACGCTGGCGGTGAGTTGGTTGAAGCGGTCGTCCCATGAACCCCAGTCCACCATCATGGCCTGGCGGGTGCGATTCGATGTGGTCAGGGGGCCGGGGGTCAGCAGGATTGGCGCGGCAGTGGTCATCTCAAGTCCTCGCAATGCATCGGGGGTTGAAGCTACGGCGCTTAAATTGCAGTTTGGCTTGTTATCAATCAAATTGTTTGTTGTTATGCGAGCTATCAGTGAGGCCGATAGATATGAACCTGTTCCAATTGCGTGCATTCGACGCCGTGGCCCGCGAGGGTAGTTTTACCCGTGCCGCCGCGCGGCTGTTCATCAGCCAGCCGGCGGTAACCGGGCACATCAAGGCACTGGAGGAGCACTACCAGATCCCGCTGCTGCGCCGCACCGCGCGACGTGTCGAGTTGACGGAAGAGGGCGCACGCCTCGCGGCGATCACCCGGGCGATCTTTGGCCTGGTGGATGAAGCTCAGACCCTGCTGGAGGCCAACCGCCAATTGCTCACCGGGCGCCTGGAAGTGGCGGCTGACGGACCGCACCTGGTAATGCCCATGATCGCCAGCCTGCGTGCGCGTTACCCTGGGATCACCGTGAACCTGCGCCTGGGCAATGCCCAGGAAACCCTGGCGGCGCTGTTGTCCGAGCATGCGGATGTGGCGGTGCTCACGGAAGTGGAGCCACGCAATGGCCTACATCTGCAACCGTTGAGCGAGTCGCGGATCTGCGCGTTGGTACCGGCCGCGCATCCTTGGACGCTGCTGCCCAAGGGGATTCGCATGGCGCAATTGGACGCGGTGATCATGGTGCTGCGTGAACCCAGCTCGATCACCCGGCGCACCTTCGACGACGCCTGTGCCGCCACCGGCGTGCACCCCAAGGTGTTGCTGGAACTGGACAGCCGTGAGGCGGTGACCGAGGCCGTCGCGGCCGAGTTGGGCGTCGGCGTGGTTTCGTCCATGGAGGTCAGCCAGGACCCTCGGGTGCGGGCGGTGCCGATCCAGGGGGAGGGCCTGGTGAACCGGCATATGCTCGGTTGCATGGAGCGGCGCCGGTCGCTGCGCTTGATTCAGGCGTTCTTCGAGCTGGCGTCGGGTTGAAGGCTGTCGCGCACGATATCGAGAAAGGTCGCCACCACCCGGCGTGAGCTCTGTTCCTTGAGGCACACCAGGGTTTCTTTCATCCGCTGGCTGCAATCTCGGATCGGCATGGCGTACACCCGTGAGTCGGCGCCGAACTCCGCCGCCGAGACCACACCCACGCCAATCCCCACCACCACCGCTTCGCGCGCCGCTTCACGACCTTCGACCTGGATCGCCGGGCGAATGCGCAGCCCGGCCTGGTTCATCTCCTGTTCCAGGGTCTGACGGGTCACGGAGCCGATTTCGCGCAATACCAGCGGCGTGTCATCCAGGTCCGCGAGGCAGATGGACGTTCGTCCGGCCCAGGGATGGTTGTGTGCGACAAAGGCCAACAACTGGCCGTCGGGCAAGGGCAGTGACAGCAGACGTTCGTCGTCGACATCGCGGCCCAACAGGGCGAGGTCGGCCTGGTAGTTGTACAGGCGAAACAGCGATTCGTCGGTGTTGCCGGTTTCGATCTTCACGCTGATCCCCGGGTAGCGTTGGCAGAAACGTGCGATCTGCGGCAGCAAGTGCACGGGAGCATCCACCGCTAGGATGAGGGTGCCGGTCTGCAAGGCGCGAGAGTCTTGCAGTAACTCTTCGGCTTCGGCCTCGATCACAAACAGGCGCTGGGTGATGGCCAGCAGCCGCTCTCCCAGGTCGGTCAGGCGCACCGAGCGTTTATTGCGATGAAACAGCAGTACGCCAAAGCGTTCTTCGAGCTTGCGTACCTGGTCGGAAATCGCCGGCTGGGTGAGGAACAGGCGCTCGGCGGCCTGGGTAAAACTGCCGTGGAGCGCCACGGCATGAAAGGCTTTGAGTTGGGCGTGGGAAACCGACATCGCAGATCCTCTTACAAGCTGAGCTTATATTTGAAATACGATAAATCGATTTTACCTATTAGTCAGCTGTTGCTTTGATACGCCCCAGTCGCCGTAGGTTGAGTCCTACAACTGCGGTGGCCATGGGTCCTGGCAAGCACGACTCATCTGACCAATGTCGCGCCCTCCAAGGCCTGGCATTGCAGTGCTCAACAATAAAAAAACAGGCATTTGCTTTCGATTCTGCCGGCACACTCACACCTGAGGTCAGAACCACCATGAATATCCCTATGGGTAGCATTAAGCGTTGGCGCGTGCAGATTTTCGCCATCACCTGGCTGGCCTACGCCGCCTTTTATTTCACTCGCAAAGCGTTTTCCGTTGCAAAGCTGGGGATCGGTGACGACCCGAGTTTCCCCCTCGACAAAATGATGATGGCCAATCTGGATGGCCTCTACCTGACGGCTTACGCCGTGGGGCAATTCACCTGGGGCATGCTGGCCGACCGCTTCGGGCCACGGGTGGTGGTGCTGGGCGGCTTGCTGATTTCGGCGGCGGCCGCGTTGGTGATGGGCACGTTTGCGACCTTGCCGATCTTTGTCACCTGCATGTTGATCCAGGGACTGGCGCAATCCACCGGTTGGTCGGGGTTGTGCAAGAACCTCGGTAGCTTCTTCCCGGCGCAGCAGCGTGGGCGAGTATTGGGCTTGTGGAGTTCGTGCTACGCGTTTGGTGGGCTGGTGGCGTCGCCCTTTGCCGGTTGGTGGGCCTACACGTTGGTCGGCAGTTGGCACGCAGCGTTTATCTCCAGCGCGGCGGTGGTGGGCATGGTGGCGGTGTTGTTCTTCATCTTCCAGCGCAACACGCCGCAGGATGTGGGCTTGCCCGCCGTAGAGCCGGAGACGGTGTTGACCGCAGAGGAGGCTGCCGCAGAAAAACGCATCAGCGTGCTGGAGCCGCTGCGCGCCATCCTGCGCAACCGTACGGTGCTGACCCTGGGGCTGGCGTATTTCCTGTTGAAACCGGCGCGCTACGCGATCTTGTTGTGGGGCCCGGTGATCGTCTACGAGCAGATGCCGTCAGTGGGAAAGGTAGGGGCAGCGATTGTGCCCACGGCGTTCGAGCTGGCCGGGCTGCTTGGGCCGATCCTGATCGGCCTGGCCTCCGATAAACTGTTCGGTGCCCGGCGCATGCCCGCCTGTGTGCTGAGCCTGCTGGCGCTGACCGTGGCCCTGGCGTTATTCATGGGCGCGTTGCACACCGGCAGCGTGATGCTGGTGATGGCCTTGCTGTTCGCTATGGGCCTGACCCTGTACGGGCCGGACTCGATGATCAGCAGCACCGCCGCGATCGACTTCGGCACCGCCAAGGCGGGCGCCACGGCGGCCGGCTTCGTTAACGGCTGTGGTTCGGTCGGCGCGATCCTCGGCGGCTTGTTGCCGGGTTACTTCGACACCGTGACGGTCTTTATTGTGTTTGCCGGCGCCGCATTGTTTTCCGCCCTGGTGCTGATGCCTTACTGGAACGCCAGACCGGCGGTACTGGCCCAGGCGGGCGACTTTGTGCCGGACCTCAGCGTGGCGACCAAACCCCTGCGCACCTGAAGGCCTGGCCGGTTTTTTGGTGGATTAGAGTGTTTTTGCGCTATAAACTCTGCCCCCAAAGCGCCGGCCAGTAGACGTTTCGGCGCGATGGACGAATAGAGAGTGAGTCATGGGCGCACAGTGGAAAGTCAAACATAAAGAAGCGGCATCCAATGCCAAGGGCAAGATCTTCGGCAAGCTGGTGAAAGAAATCACCATCGCCGCCCGCAACGGTGCCGACACCGCGACCAACGCCCACTTGCGTCTGGTGGTGGAACAGGCCAAAAAGGCCTCGATGCCCAAGGAAACCCTGGAACGCGCCATCAAGAAAGGCGCCGGTCTGCTCGGCGAAACCGTGCAGTATCACCGCGTGACCTATGAAGGGTTCGCCCCGCATCAGGTGCCGCTGATCGTTGAGTGCGTGACCGACAACATCAACCGCACCGTGGCGGAAATCCGCGTAGCGTTCCGCAAGGGCCAACTCGGTGCCTCGGGTTCCGTGGCCTGGGATTTCAACCACGTCGGCCTGATCGAAGCCTCGCCGGACAGCCCGGACGCCGACCCGGAAATGGCCGCTATCGAAGCCGGCGCACAGGATTTTGAAGACGGCGAAGAAGAGGGCACCACCCTGTTCATCACCGAAACCACCGACCTCGATGCCGTACAGAAAGCCTTGCCTGAGCAGGGTTTCACCGTGCTGTCGGCCAAGCTGGGTTATATCTCGAAGAACCCGGTGAGCGGTTTGAGTGATGAGCAGATGGCGGAAGTCGAAGCCTTCCTGGAAGGCTTGGACAACCACGACGACGTGCAGGATATGTTCGTCGGCCTGGCTGGCTGAAACACGGTAAAAAATGTGGGAGGGGGCTTGCTCCCGCTGGCGGCCTGACAGCCGACCACAATCTAACTGTTACCCCGCGATCCAAATGTGGGAGGGGGCTTGCCCCCGATAGCGGTGTGTCAGTCGATTCATCAGGTGACTGATTCAGCGCCACCGGGGCATCGGTATCTACACAATTCTGGCTATGGCGCTGGACCTGTGGCGAGGGAGCTTGCTCCCGCTGGCTGCCTGACAGCCCACCGCCATCTAACGGTTAGACCGCGATCCAAATGTGGGAGGGGGCTTGCCCCGATAGCGGTGTGTCAGTCGATTCATCAGGCGACTGATTCAGCGCCATCGGTGCCTCGGTATCTACACAATTCTGGGTATGGCGCAGGACCTGTGGCGAGGGAGCTTGCTCCCGTGGCGGCCTTACAGCTGACATGGATGCTGGATCAGACCAGGTACATATCCGTTATTTAGGTAACGGCCACTATGGGTTCCGCTTTTACAGCGGGTCACTTTTGGAAGAGCGCCAAAAGTAACCAAAAACGCTTCGCCCCAACACTCGGCACCTCGCTCACGCTCGGTGTGCCCGTAATCCGACAGGTATTTGGGGGGCCGCCGCCACGCGCCATCCATGGCGCGGGGCGGCTAAACCGGAATCCCTGCCGGTTTACCCCCCAAATCCCTGTCGAATTCCGGCCAGCGTGTTTGACGGGGCGCCTGAGATCAAAAGCGAGATCAAGATCACGATCAAGAGCGGCTCGCTTCGCATCGTGGTTACGCTCTATGTGACGACAGCGGTCTGTCAGTCAGCTTGGTTGTAGCTGACCCGCCGACATCGCAGGCAAGCCAGCTCCCCCATTTGGATTGGGTTTCAGCCCCGATTCAGCAGTGATTCGATTTCATCGAACCCCGGCCGCGCCAATACATTGGGCTGACAGCAGCTTATTTGCAGCGCGACCAGTCCATCACTCACCTGATCCTCAACCCGCTCCAACAACTCCCCCAGCAACACGCCGAACGCCCGCACTTCAATACGCTGCAACGCTTTGGTCTCCAGGGTTTCCGCCGTGGCATGGAACGACGCCGCGCCAAAATCCCCCAGCAGGCAGTCCCCCGCTTCATTCCAGAGGATATTGTGGCCATACAGGTCGCCATGGGTGATGCCATGCCGATGCAGATGCGCGCCTACCGACGCGACTCCGCGTGCCATGCGCAGCGCCACTTCAAGGCTGAAGCAAGCGCCCGCTTCGTAGATGTCGCGTGTGCACGAGGCCAGGCTCGGCAAGGCCGCGAGGTTGCGGTAGCTCGGGTCGATCAGCTCCATCACCAGTGCGGCCTGGTCGTCAGGGTGGCCGACAACGCGGCCCTCGACCTTGATCAGGTTGGGGTGCAATCCGGCGGCAATGCAGGCCTGCATTTCGTGCAGTGGCGAGCCGTCGCTGGTGATGCTGCCTTTATACAGTTTGACGGCGACGGCTTTGCCCGACGGTTTCCACAGCGCTTTACGGATGACGCCGGAAGCGCCTTCGCCGAGGACTTCGGCCAGTGCCAGGTCGGACCAGGGAATATTCGCGGTAGTCTCATCGCCCGCCACCTCGACGGCCATTTCCACCGGGTTACCGGCATAGGCCAGCCAGGTCAGGCTGGGCAGCGTCAGCAGCCACTGCGGTAACCGGGTGAAGCGGTTGGAGGCAATGCGGAGCAATTCGAGGTTGTGGCAGTTGGCCAGGCTTTCCGGCAGGTGCGTCAGCTCGTTGCCGGCCAGCATCAGCTTTTGCAGGAGTGGCCGTTCGCCCAATTCACTCGGCAACTGGCTGATGCGGTTATCGGTCAGGATCAGCCAGCGCAGCAGGGGCGGCAATGCGGCGGCGGGCACGTGGCTGATCCGGTTGGCCTTGAAGCCGATCATGCTCAGCTTGGCGCACTGGCCCAGGCTGGCCGGCAGCTCGGTGAACAGGTTGTCCGAGCAGAACAGCACGCGCAGGTGCGGCAGGCGGTGCAGGTCGTCGGGCAGGCGGCTCAGGGCGTTACCGCTGAGGTTGAGGATTTCCAGGGAGTCGGCCAGTTCGAAGATTTCCCGGGGGAATTCGGTCAGCCCGCAGGACAGGTCCAGGCGCGTGATGCCGGCCAATTGGCCGGCCTTGAGTTGGGCGAGGGTATTCATGAACGGCGCGGTCACTCGGCAAGAAGGCGTAAATGGCGCTCATGATACCGGGTCGGGCACCGGTTGCGGGCAGGTCTGTTGCAACTGCCCGAGACGGCTGGCAGTACGGGCCAGGTCGATGGCCTGGCCGCCCAAGGCGATGTCGAGGGGCTGCTCACCGATAAGCACCAGGTGCTTGTCCCGGTCGTAGAGCACGTCCACCAAGTTGATAAAACGCTGCTGCACGGCAATCGGGCACTCCGCCAGTTGAGGCAGGCCGTCGATGACCCAGTGATCGTAGTCCTGGCACAGCAGCAGGTAGTCCATGACCGCCGTGAGTTGTTCGCACAGGTCGTTGAACGTGAAGGCAACGCTGCGTCCCGCGTGGCGCCGGCACATCAAGGTCCGGTGGCCGACGGCCAAGGGCTGGGGCGGGCAGTCCGCAGCGGGCAGATCAAGTGCTGCACGCTGGCTTGCGGTTCCCGGCCATACGTACTGACCGCTGGTAAAACGTTGCGCGCTCTGCGCCTGGGGCAGGCTGCGAAAGTCCTGCGGCGAGCTGACCTCCAGCACCTCCATGCGCGCGTCGATCAGGTCGATCACCGGCTTGAATCGCTCGTGGTACAGGGGGTTGGGCAGCAAGCCTTGCGGCGCATAGTTGGACGTCACCAGCACCAGCACACCGCGCTCGAACAAGGCCTTGAACAGCCGCGTGATCAGCATGGCATCGCCGATATCGTGGACGTGGAATTCGTCGAAACACAGCACCCGGCAATCAGCCAGCCGTTCATCGAGGGCCACGGCCAGGGCATCGTCCTGCTCACGGTGGGTGAACATGTCGCGATGCAGTTGGGCGAAAAAGTCATGGAAGTGCACGCGCTGCTTCTGCGCAATCGGCAACGCCTGGAAAAAACCGTCCAGCAGCCAGCTTTTGCCGCGCCCCACCGGTCCGTGCAGGTACAGGCTGCGGGCGGGTTGGCCGGCGAGCAAGTGCTGGGTTTCCCGGGCCAATGCTGCAATGGCTCGGGTTTGACCGGTGCTGAGGGTGTAACCCTGTTGCTCGGCCTTTTGCTGAAAGAACGCGGGGAGGGGCGAGGCGTCGAGGGGGGCGGTGTGTTTACCGAGCAGGCGACGGATCAGGGAAAGCGCGGCCAATGCAAGTCACTCTATAGTTCAGTGGTTGCTCACTTTAGGGCGCTCGTCGCGTTTTGACCAATAGAGAAGGGCGTTGCCCGCTATCTCGAAAAAGCCTGTCACGAAGGTAATCCTGTCCAGACTGGCAGTTTCTCGCTGAGTGTCTAACCTTCTACAAAGGAGTAACCCCTGTACAAGGATTTGGGGCAGTGAAGGGACGAGCAGTATTGGCAGTCATGGGCGCGACGCTCTGCAGCACGGCTTACGGCGCACAACTCCAGGTGGAGGTGCGTATCGACGTGCAGCGGGGCTGTCAGTTGGTGGGTACTACCCGCGAGGCTGGCATCGAGCAACTGGGTATCTTGGATTTCGGCAGCGGCCCGCGTCTCAACGACCCGGCCGGGCCCTTGAGTGCGGCGTTGATCAGCCAGCGCCAGCCGCGCCTGGAGTGCAACCCCGACACGCCGTATCAAGTGCGCGTGGACGGTGGCCTGCATGGCGGCACCGGTGAAGTGCGCTACCTGAGCGCCACCCCTTCGACCCAACCCATTCCCTATCGCCTATATGCCGACGCCGCGCGGCGCGTGCCGTTGCCGGTGGACGTGCCGCTGAGCGGCCGGGTGCCGGACGCAGGCTTTGTTGACCTGCCGCTTTACGGCCGCATTGAGCCGCTCAAAGACATCCCCGCCGTCGGCCGCTACACCGACCTGCTCAAGGTGACGGTGACATGGTAAGTCGCTGTATGGCCCTGGTGGTCATGGGCGGTCTGCTGGTGCTGGCGGATGACGCGCAGGCCGCTGCCGCCACCGGGCTGATCCAGGCGCGGCTGGTGATCACCGCCAGTTGCGAAGTGAGCAAAGGGGTTGAAAGCGCGCCGGTCAACCCCACGGGCGGCACGGCGATGCTCGACTTCGGCAGCCAAGGGCCGACCTGGAGCAACCCGCTGGGCGCGGGCGTCACCGCGGGCGACAAGGCGCCATTGGCGGTGTCGTGCAACCCCTCGGTCTCGAGCTTCACCGTGACCATCGACGGCGGTACCAACGGCGATGGCACCACCCGGCGCCTGAGCAATGGGCGCCAGATGATTCCTTATCGCCTGTCCGCCGACCCGCAGGGTCACAGCACCTACAGCATCGGGCAGCAACACAATTTTGTCGTGGCCAAGGGCACCCAGATACCGATCCCGGTGTTTGGCTCCGTGGTCGCAAATACCAGTGCCTTACCGGCAGGGATCTACACCGACACGTTGACGGTGACACTGGACTGGTAACTCAAGAGGATGGAAACCATGCATGTACTTGTTTCTCGATTAGGCGTTTGCGCGCTGGGCCTGGCGATGGCCTCCAGCCTCAACGCGGCAACCACGGTGACCGGGCAGATCACGTCCAGCCTGATATTGATCTCCAGCTGCCAGGTCAACGGCTCTGGGGCGGCCACCGGCTTGAACTTCGGTAGCTTGAACTTCGGCACCACCAACAGCTTGTTCACCAACGCCGATGCGCAGTTGCTCGGCGGTACCGGCACGGGGGGCGGATTGTCGATCCTGTGTTCCAGTGGCACCACGCCAGCCGTCAAGGTGCGCGCCGGTGCGCATGACGGCGCTTCCCCAGGCGGCAGCCGTGCGCTGGCCGACGGTGCGGGCAACTTCGTGCCCTACGACTTCTACACCGACAGCGGCCACTCCGCGTTGTTGGCGATCGACGGCGTGATCACCCTCGCCGCCAGTACCGGCGTGGCGCAGACCGTCAGCCTCTACGGTCGGGCGGTGGGCAAGGCGGGGCTGCCGGCAGGCACCTACACCGACACCGTGGCCGTGGAACTGACGTTCTAGCGATGTGGTTCAGAGCGTTGCTGGCCTGTGCGCTGGCGGTGCCGCTGCCGTTATCGGCGGTGACCAGCCAGAGCTTCCAGGTGAGCGCGACCATCACCCCTGGCTGCCTGATTGTGGGCGGGAGCTCCAATTACGGCGCGCTGACCTACGGCAGTCATTCGGCCCTGGCGACCAGCACCGTCACGGCGGCGCTGACAGCGGGCGTCACGTTGCAATGCACGCCGGGGGTGGCGCTGAGCATGAGCGTCGACGGTGGGTTGCACGGCAGCACCGGGCGTAATTTGCAGCACAGCAGCGGCAGTGCGCGGGTGGCGTATCAGTTATTTCGGGATGCGGCGTTCAGCCAGAGCCTGGGGATCGGCCAGAGCGTCAACGTGGCTTACAGCGATGCGAACACCATCAGCCTGCCGATCTACGGGCGGGTGCAATTGCCGGGCAATCAGCCTGGGGGGACGTACAGCGACACGCTGCAAGTGCAGCTGACGTGGTAAGGCTATTGGTATAAGGAGTGGGGTTATGCGTTCACCTTCCCGGCGGCTGTGGGCCGCGGGTCTTGCCTTGAGTGCCGCGTGCACGGCGGGGCTAGTGCAAGCGGCCAGCTCGGTGCTGATCTGGCCCATCGATCCGGTGCTGGAGGCCGATCAACAGGCCAGCGCACTGTGGCTGGAAAACCGTGGGACCGAAACCGCGAGCTTGCAGATTCGCGTCTTTGCCTGGAGCCAGAGCGGCTTCGACGAGCACTACCAAAACCAGCGCGAGGTGATCGGCAGCCCGCCCGTGGCGCGGATCGAGCCGGGGCAGAAACAACTGGTACGCCTGACCCGCACCCGTGAAGTGCCGCCGGGGCAAGAGTTGGCCTACCGCATCATCATCGATGAAATCCCTTCACCCTTGCAGGTGCCCACGCCGCCGGAAGGCAAGAACACGGCAGCGGCGATCCGCTTTCAGATGCGTTATTCGGTGCCACTGTTTGCCTACGGCGCGGGCCTGTGGAGCAAGGACGACAGCACGCGCCAGCGCGACCCCAAGGGCGCCGGCAAACCGGAGCTGAGCTGGCACAAGGTCACGGTGGCAGGGCGCAACTACATCGAAGTGCGCAACCAGGGCGCCGTGCATGCGCGCCTCACCGATGCGTCATTCAAGCAGGGTGGGCAGACGCGGCCGTTGGTGGACGGCCTGTTGGGCTACGTACTGCCGGGCGCAACCATGCGCTGGCCGGTGCCGGATACGTTGTCGGCCGACCAGCCGCTGCAGGTCAGGATCAACGGTGCGCCGCAGTTGGAGAACCTGGCGCCGAAGCGGTAACCGCAGGGTAGCGGGGCTGGGAAGCCCCGGGTTTTAAACGGATGGAGATGTCCATTGAAGGACACAACGCCATGATGAGTCGTGGTCTGGCTCGTGGTATATGGCTGTCGGTGGTAAGCGGGCTGGGCGGCGCAATGATTGCGCTTCCAGGCGTGGCTGGCGACCTGCCACCGCCCCCCAGCAGTATGGAGGCTGTCGCCGATGCACAGTTGTTTCTGGAGTTGGTGGTCAACCAGATGGACACCGGCCGTGTTATTGCGGTCGATCAACGGGCCGGGCAACTCTACGTGCCGGCCAGTGCGCTGCAGGATGTGGGCATGAAGCTGCCCGGTGAACCGAGTGGCAGTGTGGCGCTGGACCAGATCCCCGGCCTGCACAGCGAGTACGACAGCCATGGCCAGCGCCTGTTGCTGGATGTGCCACCGTCGTGGCTGCAGGCGCAATTCATCGGCAACCGCAACACCTATCCGCGTACCCAGGCGATGAGCAGCTTCGGCGCCTTGCTCAACTATGACCTGTATTTCAACGACACCGACGAAGGCGGCAGCTACCTCGCCGCCTGGAACGAAGTGCGCCTGTTCGACAACTGGGGCACCTTGTCCAATACCGGTCAGTATCGCCAGACCCTGGCCGATGGGGTCGGCAGCAGTACGCTCAACAACGGCTACCGGCGCTACGACACCACCTGGCGTTTCTCCGATGATGAGCAGCTGCTGACCTACGAGGCCGGTGACGTGATCAGCGGCGCCTTGCCTTGGAGCAGTTCGGTGCGCCTGGGCGGCGTGCAACTGTCGCGGGACTTTGCGGTGCGCCCGGACCTGGTGACCTATCCTTTGCCGCAATTTGCCGGTGAGGCTGCGGTGCCATCGTCGGTGGACCTGTTTATCAACGGCTACAAGTCCGACAGCGCACTGCTGCAACCGGGGCCTTACACGCTGACCAATGTGCCGTTTATCAACGGAGCGGGCGAAGCCGTGGTGGTGACCACCGACGCCCTGGGTCGCCAGGTCTCGACCACCGTGCCGTTCTATGTGACCAGCACGTTGCTGCAACAGGGCCTGACGGATTTCTCGGTGGCCGCCGGTACCTTGCGCCGGGAGTACGCCCTGAAGGATTTTGCCTATGGGTCGGGTGTGGTCAGCGGCACCTTTCGTTATGGGTATTCCGACAACCTGACCTTGGAAACCCATGCCGAAGCGTCCAGCGACCTGACCCTGGGCGGCCTGGGCGGCAACCTGCGGCTGGGCAACTTCGGCGTGCTCAACACGGCCGTCAGTCAAAGCCAGTTCGAAGGCCGCACCGGCCAGCAACTGAGCCTGGGGTATCAGTACAACAGCACGCGCTACAGCCTGTCCTATCAGCGGGTGGAGCGACACGAAGCGTACGCCGACCTGACCCTGGTCGACACGCCTTACGCCAGCCTCAGCAAGCGCAGCGAGCAGGTAACCCTGAGCCTCAACCTTGAGCGTTTCGGCAGCCTGGGTGTGGGGTATTTCGACGTGCAGGCGGCGGACGATTCGCGCACGCGCCTGCTCAACCTGAGCTGGAGCAAACCGCTGTGGCGCAACACCAGTTTCTACCTGTCGGCCAACCGTGAGATCGGCGACAGCAACTGGGCGATGCAGGCGCAACTGGTGATTCCGTTTGATCTCAACGGCAGCCTGGCCCTGAGCACCGAGCGCAGCAAGGAGGGTGCCAGCCGCCAGCGCCTCAACTACAGCCACGCGGTGCCCAGCGAAGGCGGGCTGGGCTACAACCTCGGTTATGCCCAGGGCGCTGGCCCGGCGTACCGGCAGGCCGACCTGACGTGGCGCTTGCAATCGGTGCAGTTGCAGGCTGGCGTATACGGCAGCAGCGATGCCGAGACGCGTTGGGCGGATGCCAGTGGCTCGCTGGTGTGGATGGGCGGCGACGCCTTTGCCGCCAACCGCATCAACGATGCCTTTGTGGTGGTGAGTACCCAGGGTTTCGCCGGGATTCCGGTGCGCTACGAGAACCAGTTGGTGGGCGAAACCGACCGCAACGGCCATCTTCTGGTGCCGTGGAGCAGCGCGTATTACCGCGCCAAGTATGAAATCGATCCGCTGAACCTGCCGCTCAACGTGCAGAGCCCGAATGTGGAACAGCGTGTGTCGGTGCGGCGTGGCAGCGGCTACCTGCTGGAGTTTCCATTGCGCCGGGTACTCGCGGCCAGCGTCACCCTGGTGGACACCCTGCATCAGGAGTTGCCCCTGGGCAGCCTGGTGGTGCACGAGCAAAGCAACCAGCAGGCGGTGGTCGGCTGGGATGGCCTGGTGTACCTGGAAAATCTCTCGGGGCACAACACCCTGCACGTCACGCTGGGCGAAGGGCGCACCTGCCAGGCGCGGTTTGATATCGATGAGCAACAACAGGATGTGCCGCTGATCGGGCCGTTGGTATGCCAATGAGGGGAATGGGGTGGCTGTGTGTCGTGGGCGTAGTGTTTTCGGGCCAGGCCATGGCGCTGTGTTCGGTGGTGACCACGACGCCGGCGAGTTTCGGTTCGATCAGCTCGATGACGGTGCGCACGGCGGCGCAGGCCAGTTCGACGGCCAATGCAGGGTTGAGCTGCACCTCGGCGTTGATTTCGCTGCTGGTGTCTTCCGACCACTTCTACGCGACGATCACCTCCTCCAACACCGGGATGGTCGGGCCAACCGGCGATGTCATCGGCTATACGATTTACGGCAGCAACAGCACCAGTTTCCCGATAACCAGAGGCACCCAATTTGAATTCGGTGGAGCCGGGGGGATTGCCCAAGGCATCGGGTTGATCGCGGGGCCTGGGACAAAAACCGTACCGCTGTACGTGAGCAGCATCACCGGCAGCAACGTCGCTGCGGGGTTGTACACCGAGACCTTGAACATTGCCTGGAACTGGAACTACTGCTCGGGGATCGGCATTGGAGGTATCTGCCTGGGCCGTGACATCGGCAGCGGCACGGCAGCGTTGACCGTGAGCATGACCGTCACCAATGACTGCCAGATCACCGCGCCCAATATCAGCTTTGGCAGCGCGCCGGTGGTCAGTGGGTTCTCCACCGTGACCGGGCAGACCAGCATTTCCTGCACCAAAGGCAGCGCCTACAGCGTCGGCCTGAGTGACGGCCAGAACCCGCTCAGCGTGGGCGGACGACGGCGCATGGTGTCCGGCGGCAACTACCTGGCCTACGATATTTTCAAAAGCGCCGGGACCACCCGCTGGGGCAGCGTGGGCGCAGCGCGTCGCGACAGCTCCACCGCCGAAATCAACCCCGGCAACGGCCTGGGCACCGGTAGCCAGGTGTTCAACTACAACGCTAGGGTCTACACCGACCAGAACACTCCACCCGCCGGTACCTATCTCGACAACGTGGTACTCGACGTGGGCTTTTAGAACGTCTGCATCGGTGGTGTGGGCTGACCCACCGGGCTGACCACCGCATAGTTGTAGCCGGCGCCGGACCAGTATTGGGCCTGCAAGCCATCGGCACTGCGGCTGCCACGGGGCAGGAAGCCGTTTTCGGGACCCGGTGGACGGATGTAGAAACTGATGCGCCGCCCTTGCCGGTCTTCGTACAGCACCATGGCCGCCGCGCCTTGCTCGGTGGTGAGCAAGCGCCCGCTGACCGGCGTGAAGCCCGATGCGCTCAAGTCAGGCAGGCGGTGCGCCTGGTTGAAGTAGCGGTCGAGCCAGGCCTGCATCGTGCCGTCGCCCTGGACCTTGTAGTCGGCGGGCATGATGCCGTCCTGGGCAAACAAGCGGAACGCCTGCATCGCGTCGGCCATTGGCAGCAGGGGCGGTTGGGTGGCTTCACGGGCGTGCCAGCCGCCGAGGCCGCCGAGGCTGACGGCGATCAGCAGCACGGCTGCGGTGGCGACGTGGCGACGCGACTGGTGCTTGATGCGTTGGCGGATCAGCGCCGGGTCCAGGTCCGGGTTGGCCGGCTGTTGCAGCGCACCGCCCAATGCCGCGCGCAGCAACTGTGCATCGTGCTGCCAGGCGTGGACCTGAGCCGCAACGTCCGGGTGGGCGGCCAAATAGGTTTCCAGCACACGGCGATCACTCTCCAGCAGTTGATGATCGACGTAGGCATGCAAATCGCGTTCGCTGGGGGGCAGGCTGATCATTTGAGTCTCCGCAGGGAAGGGCTGGCAATTTCGCCATCACTGAGTTGACGCAGGGCTTGGCGTGCCCGCGACAGGCGCGACATCACGGTACCGATGGGCACCTCGAGGATCTCGGCGACCTCCTTGTAGCTCAAGCCTTCGACGGAGACCCACAGCAGCAGCGCGCGCTGCTCGGTGCTGAGTTGATCGAAGGCTTGCAGGGTCGACTGGGCGATCACCGTGCGTTCCACCGACGGTTGCACATCGTCGCGTCCGGTGAAGAACTCCAGCATGCGTGCGTAGCGCCGGGTGCGGCGGTGGGCATCGAGGAATTGTCGGTAGAGGATTGAGAACAGCCAGGCGCGCAAGTCGCCTTCGATGCGTTTATCGGCCCAACTGATGATCCCCCGCTCCAGGGTCGACTGCACCAGGTCGTCGGCGCTGCTGGCGTTACGGGTCAGGGACACGGCAAAGCGCCGTAGCCTGGGGATGAGTTCACGTAACTGTTCGTCGAGTTCATGCATGGGCGTCTGGCGGGTCACTACGCTGGGACTAGAGAGACGTGCGGCGTTGAAAGTTATTCCCTGTGTTGGGAAATAAATCCACGGCCCGGGAATAGAGCGGATCGGCGTTCGTCTTAATGCTCCGACCTTATGTTCACCCCTAAGGCCTTTGGCCCTGGAGTTTCTTCATGGTAGATCACTCATCACCGCCCCGTCCCCCGTTGAGCACTGCGAGCCTGATCGCGCGCCTGGCGGGTATCGGTGCCGTGGTTGCGGTTGTGGCGGGGGCATTTGCCTACGTCAATGGCACCCTCGACCCACAGCGCCTGCGCCCGAAAACCTTGGTCAACGCCCTGGAAACCAACAATGGCGTGCACCCCGGCTTCCGACGTAACCATGCCAAGGGCGTGTGCGTGGCGGGGTATTTCGAGAGCAGTGCCGAAGCCCGGGCCTACTCCAGCGCCGAGGTGTTCAGCGCGGCCAAGACCCCGCTGATCGGTCGGTTTGCGTTGCCCAGCGGCAACCCCTATGCGCCGGACAGCAGTGTACCGATCCGCAGTTTTGCCGTGCAATTCAGCCAGGCCAACGGCCAGCAGTGGCGCACCGGCATGAACAGCATGCCGGTGTTCCCGGTGGGCACGCCCGAGGCGTTCTACCAGATGCTCAAGGCCGGCGCACCGGAGCCCGCCACCGGCAAACCGAACCCGGCGAGTATGCCAGCGTTCTTTGCCGCCCATCCCGAGACCGCGTCGTTTCTGGCATGGGTCAAGACCGCCAAGCCTTCGGCCAGTTATGCGACCGAAACCTACAACGGTATCAACGCGTTTTACCTGGTGGGTGCCGATGGCAAGCGCCAGGCCGTGCGTTGGGGCGTCGTACCCCTGAGTCAAGACGCACCGGGCGATACCGCCCCAGCGGGGAGTGATTTCCTCGAGAAAGACCTGGTACAGCGCCTGTCTGCCGGGCCGCTGCGTTGGCAGTTAAGCATGACCCTGGCCAACCCCGGCGACCCGTTGGACGATGCGAGCAAGGCCTGGACCGGCGAGCATAAGGTCATCAACGCCGGCACCCTGGTGTTGCAAAGCAGCCAGCCGCAAGCGGACGGTGCTTGCCGTGATATCAACTTTGATCCGCTGATTTTGCCCAGTGGCATTGAAGCCACCAATGACCCCCTGCTGGCGGCACGTTCAGCAGCGTACGCCAGCTCGTACCTGCGCCGTGCCGGTGAAGTCAGCCCGTTGCATAGCGCCCCTCAGGAGTCGAAGCCATGAATGCCCAACCCCGGTTTTTCGCCCCCTTGGCGCGTCTGTTGCACTGGCTGATGGCGCTGATGGTCATCGCCATGCTGTTTATCGGCGCGGGCCTGGCGGCTTCGGTGTCGGAGCGGCATGAGTGGTTGATTCACCTGCACAAGCCGCTGGGTATTGCGATTCTGGCGTTGGTGATCGTGCGGTTGGTGGTGCGTTTTTCCACCCGCCAACCGCCGTTGCCAGCCGACTTGCCGCTGTGGCAAGTGCTGGCGGCCAAGGCGTCCCACCTGGTGCTGTATGCCTTGATGCTGGTGCTGCCGCTGCTGGGCTGGGCAATGATTTCGGCGGCCGGCGACCCGGTGATGCTCAGCAGTTCGGTGCAGTTGCCGGCGCTGGTGGGGGCGAATGCGCCGCTGTTCGCGGTGCTGCGCAAGGCCCACGGGTTTCTCGCCTACCTGTTGTTCCTGACGGTGCTCTTGCACCTGGCGGCGGCGCTGTTCCATGGGCTGGTCCGACGCGATGGCGTGCTGCAAAGCATGACCGGCTCCAAACATTAACCCTGTAGTGAGCGAGCTTGCTCGCGCTGGGCTGCGAAGCAGCCCCAAAATAGGCCCAGTCGATGCCTCTGCAGCATCGCCGTGCCAGGATTGGGGCCGCTAAGCAGCCCCGCGCAAGCAAGCCACAACCTCAGCGCAGAACGTCGACGATATCAGCAACCGTACTCAACACGTCCTTGCCCAACTGCATCGAGCGTTTGCCTGACCAGCCGGTGTGCAGGTCGGGCGCGTCGTCGTTATCCTTGAATGGCATTTCCAGGGTCAGCGACAGGCAGTCGTATTGTTGGCCTACCGCATTGCACGCCAGGGTCATGTTGGCTTCTCCCGGCAGGTCGCGGGTGTAGCCGTAGGTGGTCTGGAAGTCGCGGGTCAGCGCGCTCAGGTGGCCACGGAAGTGTTTTTCCAACGCCTCGATGCGCGGGGTATAACCGGGGTTACCCTCGCAGCCCGCGGTGAACACGTAGGGAATTTCCTCGTCACCGTGGATATCGAGGAACAGGTCGACGCCGTACGTTTCCATTTGCTGCTGTACGAACAGCACTTCCGGGCTGATCTCCTGGCTGGCGCTCTGCCAGGCACGGTTAAGGTCCTGGCCCATGGCGTTGGTGCGCAGGTGACCGTGGAAGGCGCCATCGGGATTCATGTTGGGCACCAGGTACAGGTCGGCGACTTTCAGCAGTTTTTTCAGCTCGGCGTCACCGTCCTGCTGCAGGCGTTCGATGATGCCCTCCATAAACCATTCGGCCATGTGCTCGCCAGGATGCTGTTGGGCGATGATCCAGATCTTGCGGCGGCCTTCGCCGCCTTTGCCGCGACGTAGCAGTTGGATATCACGGCCTTCGACACTTTTACCGGTGGCCAGCAGCTTCGTGCCGGCACGGCTCAGGGCCTTGTCGATCAATGCGTCGTGGCGCTCGCGGCTGTAGGGCTCGAAGTAGGCAAACCACGCGTGTTTCTCGCGGGTTTCGAGGCTGATGTGCAGGATTTCCCCATCAAAGCGCGAAGGCACCCGGAACCAGTTGATATGGTCATAAGAGGCCACGGCGTTGTAGCCGCTCCACGCGTGCGGGTAGGAAGACTTGCTCGCGTTGCTCAGGCGGAACGTGTGGGTGTGGCCCACGTGCATGCCTTCGGCCTTGAAGTGGAACCACTGGAAGTGTGGGCTGCGCGTGTCGGGTTTGATTGCCAGCAACAACTGATAGGCATCGTGGGCATCCAGTACCTGGATATTGCCACTGTCGAAGTCGGTGCTGATTTTGATGGAGGTCAAGGCCACGGTCATAGTCTGGGTGCCTGAATATGAGTGTTGTGGCGCCATATTACACAGGAGTCTGGTAAAGGCTGGACGCAAAATTGTTGCTGGGGGAGGGGGGGCGTCATCCGTGACGCCGCCGCAGCTTAGAATCTATGAGATTGATTCTCAAGCGCTATTTCGCAAAGATGTGAGCCAGAGCGCTCGACCGACTTTCTTTCGGCGATGGTCTTTTGCTACCATGCGCGCCATCGAGCAACACACAGTCTTCATTAGCCTGAAGCCATGCCGGGGAAACCGGCAAAAAAAAGACCCGGCCAAAGAGCCGGGTCAAAAACCGTGATTAGCCTGATGAGGAGATATTCCAAGAGTCCGACCTAAGGTCCCTTGGTCTATCGACTGATCTCGCGATCAGCTGAGCCCAATAATAATCATTATCATTTGCAAGTCAAATGTTTTTATCCGTGAGATAGAAATATTTTTCTTCCGCGCCGGTTACCCGTTTGCCTGAGCCACTGGCACCTGCAACGACCGCTCCACCATCGCCTTCGCCATATCAATCAAATACACCACTGAAAACGCCAGGTCACGATGATTGCCCTGATGGCTGCTTGCTGATTCATAGGCGGTGGCCGCGGCGCTGCGCAGCAGGTCTGAAGCGTGTATCAGGGCTTCCTCCTGGCTGATGCCTGGCTTGAGGGTGAACAGGGCTCCATCCGGAAATGATTCCGAACTATCTTCTTTCAAGTAAAAATCCAGCGCGCGCTTGGCGGCACCGCTATGGCGCAGGTCGTGCAGTTCAGTGTCTTCAGCGGTTTCAGGCAGGAAGTTGGGGCTGGTCGTCATGGGGGGCGGTACTCCGGATGGGTGTCGAAAACCTTATGTCCGATGATAGTACGTATCGTATTTATGTCGTTTTATGGATTACTACAAACTGTTTATTGCCCTGAAAACTCCATGACGTATTGTCAGCCCCATGGATAACTGGATTGCGTTGGTCAGGACCAACATGGAAGACCGCAAGGTCACACAAGGGGAGTTGGCCGAGCGCTTGGGCATGTCCCAGGGCGGCGTTGGCCATTGGCTCAACAAACGGCGGGCGCCAAGCCTGGTGGACATGAACCGGGTCCTGGCGGCGCTGGGGCTGGGGTACCTTGAAGTCGCACTGGATATCCGCGAGCGGGCCGAGGAAGCCCCACCGGAGAAAAACTACAACCCGTATTACCGCTACCCGGTCAGCGATTGGAGAGGGGTGTGCGAGGTGCGCGAAGAACGGGCGCCTTATGGCGTGTCCCGCTTTGAACTGACGGATTATCACGCCCAGGGCGACGCCTTTTGGCTGCCGGTCACAGGCGATGCCATGACCGCCCCCAGCGGTCTGAGTGTCAGTGCGGGCATGATGATCCTGGTAGACCCGGCCATCGCGGCCGAGCCCGGCAAGCTGGTGGTCGCCCAATGGGCCGAGAGCCCACACGCGACCTTCCGCCAGTTGCTGGAAGAGAGCGGCCAGCTTTACCTGGTGCCGCTCAATCCCACCTACCCGAAACGGCTGTTCACTGACGAATGCCGCATCCTCGGCGTGGTGGTTCAAGCCACGGCGAAGTTCTAGCCAGCCGTTTCGAGCTCCACCAGCGCGCAACCTTCTGCAACCATTTCACCTTCCTGGCAGAACAGCGCCTTGACCACTCCAGCCTGGGGCGCGCGGATACTGTGTTCCATCTTCATGGCCTCCAGGACCACCAGTGGCGTGCCGGCCTCCACGTTTTGTCCGACCTCCACCAGCACCCGCACGATGCTGCCGTTCATCGGCGCGGTAAGGCCGCCTTGGTGGGACTGGTTGGCCTCGACCGCTGCAATCGGATCGAACAGCGTCACCGCCTGCATCTCGCCGTCCCAGCGCAGATACACCGTGTGGCCATGGCGCACCGCCAAATGGCTGCGACGCACGCCCTGTTGCTCGATCAGCAGCTGTTCGCCGCGTAGCTGGGCGCCGTCCGCGGCCAGAGTAACCAGTCGATCCTGGCCGTTGCAGCTCAAATGCAGCGAAACCTCGGCCGGCAATCCAGCACGAAACCCACGTTTATCCGCCCAAGGCCCTTCACCCGGCGGCAAACTCTGGATATAGGCCGCGCCTGCGGCTTGCCAGAATTCATCGCCCAGTTGCCCGGGCGCCGGCAGCAACTCGTCCTGGTAACGCGGAATAAACCCGGTATCCAACTCGGCCGCCGCGAACGCAGGATGCCCGATAATGCGCCGCAAAAAGCCCAGGTTGGTCTTCAGCCCGCCCACGGCAAACTCATCCAGCATGCCCAGCAACCGCAGCCGCGCCTGTTCACGGTCCTCGCCCCAGGCAATCAGCTTGCCGAGCATGGGGTCGTAGAAGGGCGACACGTTGTCGCCTTGCTCGACGCCACTGTCCACCCGGCAGCCCGGCCTTGGCGTGGATTCGCGGTACAGCGCGAGATGCCCGGTAGCCGGCAGGAAATCATTCGCGGGGTCCTCGGCATACAGTCGCACTTCGATTGCATGGCCGATCAGCGGCACCTGCTCCTGGGTGATCGGCAAAGCCTCGCCCTGGGCAACACGAATCTGCCAGGCCACCAAATCCAGTCCGGTGATCGCCTCGGTCACGGGATGCTCCACCTGCAGCCGCGTGTTCATCTCCATGAAGAAGAACTCGCCGCGCGCGTCCAGCAAAAACTCCACCGTACCGGCGCCGACATACCCAATGGCCTGTGCTGCACGCACGGCAGCTTCGCCCATGGCCTTGCGTTGTTCAACGCTCAACCCCGGCGCGGGTGCTTCCTCGACCACCTTCTGGTGGCGACGCTGGATCGAACAGTCGCGTTCATTGAGGTACAGGCAATGCCCATGCTGGTCGGCAAACACCTGGATCTCCACATGACGCGGCTTGAGCAGGTATTTTTCCACCAGCATCTGCCCATTGCCGAAGGACGACAGCGCCTCACGCTGGGCCGACGCGAGCGCCTCGGCCAATTGGCTGACGTCCTCGACCACCTTCATGCCTTTGCCGCCGCCACCGGCTGTAGCCTTGAGCAGCACGGGGTAGCCGATGCGTTCGCAGGCGGCGCGGAAGGTGTCCAGGTCCTGGGCTTCGCCGTGGTAACCCGGCACCAGCGGCACACCGGCGGTTTCCATCAGGGCCTTGGCCGCCGACTTGCTGCCCATGGCATCGATCGCCGAGGCGGGTGGGCCGAGGAAGATCAAGCCAGCGGCTTCAATGGCGCGGGCAAACCCGGCGTTCTCCGACAAAAAACCGTAACCCGGATGAATCGCCTGGGCGCCGCTGGCCTGGGCGGCGGCGATCAGTTTGTCGATTTGCAGGTAACTGTCAGTGGCCTTGCTGCCCCCCAGGTCGACACGAATATCCGCCTCGCGACTGTGACGCGCATCGCGGTCGATGGCGCTGTGCACCGCCACGGTGGTCAGGCCCATCGCCTTGGCGGTGCGCATCACCCGGCAGGCAATCTCGCCTCGGTTGGCCACCAGCACGGTCGTCAATGTTGTCATGAACGCGGCTCCTGAGGCTGCCAGCTCGGTGGACGTTTTTGCAGGAAGGCGCGCAAGCCTTCCTGGCCCTCGGCGCTCACGCGAATACGCGCAATGGCGTTTTCGCAGTAGCGGCGCAAGGCCGGGGTGAGGGCGCCGTTGCCCACTTCGCGCAGCAAGTCCTTGCTGGCGCGCATCGCCGCCGGGCTGTTGTGCAGCAGGTTGGCGATCCACTGTTCGACCTGACGGTCCAGCTCGCCAATCGGGTAACTCTCTGCCAGCAAACCTATGTCCCGCGCGCGTTGGCCGCCAAAGCGCTCGGCGGTCAGGGCATAGCGCCGCGCCGCGCGTTCGCCGATGGCTTGCACCACGAACGGGCTGATCACGGCCGGCGCCAGGCCGATGCGTACTTCCGACAGGCAGAACTGCGCGTCATCCGCGCCAATTGCCATGTCACAGCAACTGATCAAGCCCAGCGCGCCACCGTAGGCTGCGCCTTGCACTACTGCGAGGGTCGGGATTTTCAGCTTGGCCAGGTTGTACATCAGCTCCGCCAGTTCGCGGGCATCGTCCAGGTTGGTGTGGTAGTCCAACTCGGCCGATTGCTGCATCCAGGCCAGGTCGGCTCCGGCGCTGAAGTGTTTGCCGCGCCCGCGCAGCACCAGAAAACGCAGGGACGGATCGCCTTGCACCTGGTCGAGGGCGATGATCAGTTCGCGGATCATTTCGGCATTGAACGCGTTGTTCTTGGCTTCACGACTAAGCCACAGCGTGGCAAAACCACGGCTGTCGGTGATCAGTTCGAGGGTATTGAAATCGCTCATGGGGTACGGCTCCATTTACATGCGGAACACGCCGAAGCGGCTCGGCTCGATGGGGGCATTCAGCGAGGCGGACAAGGCCAGTGCCAGCACGTCACGGGTCTGCAACGGGTCAATTACGCCGTCGTCCCACAGGCGCGCGCTGGAATAGTAGGGGTGGCCCTGGGTGTCGTACTGGTCGAGGATCGGCTGCTTGATTGCCGCCTCTTCTTCGGCGCTGAATCCCACGCCTGCGCGTTCGGCCTGCTCGCGCTTGACCTGCACCAGCACACCGGCCGCCTGCTCGGCGCCCATCACGCCAATGCGTGCATTCGGCCACATCCACAGGAAGCGTGGGTCGTAGGCGCGGCCACACATGCCGTAGTTACCCGCGCCAAAGCTGCCGCCGATGATCACCGTAAACTTCGGCACCTTGGCGCAGGCCACTGCGGTGACCAGCTTGGCGCCGTGCTTGGCGATGCCACCGGCTTCGTACTTCTGGCCGACCATGAAGCCGGTGATGTTCTGCAGGAACAACAGGGGAATGCCGCGCTGGCAGGCCAGCTCGATAAAGTGCGCGCCTTTTTGCGCGGCTTCGGCGAACAGAATCCCGTTGTTGGCCAGGACCGCAATCGGGTAGCCGTGCAAGTGCGCAAAACCGCACACCAGGGTGGTCCCAAACAGCGCCTTGAACTCATCGAACACTGAACCGTCGACCAGGCGTGCGATCACTTCGCGCACATCAAAGGGCTGCTTGGCGTCGGCCGGGATAACCCCGTACAGCTCTTCGCTGCTGTACAACGGCGCCACGGGCGGGCGTTGCAGCAACTCGCCCTGTTTGCGCCAATTGAGGTTGGCCACGCTGCGGCGGGCCAGCGCCAATGCGTGTTCATCGCTGTCGGCATAGTGGTCGGCCACGCCGGAGACCTTGCAGTGCACATCGGCACCGCCGAGGTCTTCGGCGCTGACCACTTCACCGGTCGCGGCTTTCACCAGCGGCGGGCCGGCGAGGAAGATGGTGGCCTGGTTGCGCACCATGATCGCTTCGTCGGCCATCGCCGGCACATACGCGCCACCGGCAGTGCACGAGCCCATCACCACGGCGATCTGCGGGATGCCTTGGGCGCTCATGTTGGCTTGGTTGAAGAAGATCCGGCCGAAATGCTCGCGATCGGGAAACACTTCGTCCTGACGCGGCAGATTGGCGCCGCCGGAGTCCACCAGGTAGATGCACGGCAGGCGGTTCTGCTCGGCAATGGTCTGCGCGCGCAGGTGTTTTTTGACCGTGAGCGGGTAGTAGGAACCGCCTTTCACCGTGGCGTCGTTGGCGACGATCATGCATTCGACGCCTTCCACGCAGCCGATCCCGGCAATCACCCCAGCGGCCGGCACGTCTTCGCCGTACACCTGATGGGCGGCCAGTTGGCTGAGTTCAAGAAACGGCGAGCCGGGGTCGAGCAAACGATTGATGCGCTCGCGAGGCAGCAGTTTGCCGCGCGAGGTGTGCCGCTCCTGGGCCTTGGCGCCGCCGCCTTGTTGCACGTGGGCGAGTAGGGTGTGCAGGGCGTCGACCTGTTGGCGCATCGCCGCGCTGTTGGCGGCAAACTCCGCCGAGCGTGGGTTGAGCTGGCTGTGCAAGGTGGCCATGGTGCGCTCCTTCAGCGGGTTTCGTTGAAGAGTTCGCGACCGATCAGCATCCGGCGGATCTCACTGGTGCCGGCGCCGATCTCATACAATTTGGCGTCACGCAGCAGGCGCCCGGCCGGGAATTCATTGATATAGCCATTGCCGCCCAGGATCTGGATGGCATCAAGGGCCATTTGCGTGGCGCGTTCGGCGCTGTAGAGGATCACCCCGGCCG
Source organism: Pseudomonas petroselini (assembly GCF_045037875.1). Taxonomy (NCBI): domain Bacteria; kingdom Pseudomonadati; phylum Pseudomonadota; class Gammaproteobacteria; order Pseudomonadales; family Pseudomonadaceae; genus Pseudomonas; species Pseudomonas petroselini. The sequence goes on along the minus strand of NZ_CP173614.1, from coordinate 5,189,831 downwards.
CGTCCTTGCGCGTGGTCTCGCCACGTTCGCACGCCTGGGCCACCGCGTAGAGGTAGGCGCGGCTGGCGTTGAGTTGGGTGTACATGTCGGCGACCTTGCCCTGGATCAGCTGGAATTCGCCGATGCTCTGGCCGAACTGCTTGCGGTCGTGGATGTAGGGCACGATCAGGTCCATGCACGCCTGCATGATCCCGGTGGGGCCGCCGGACAGCACCACGCGCTCGTAGTCGAGGCCGCTCATCAGCACTTTGACGCCGCCATTGAGCACGCCGAGGATGTTTTCCTGCGGCACTTGCACGTCATCGAAAAACAGTTCGCAGGTGTTGGAGCCGCGCATGCCCAGTTTGTCGAACTTGTTGCTGCGGCTGAAGCCTTTCCAGTCGCGCTCGACAATGAACGCGGTGATGCCGTGAGGGCCCTTTTCCAGGTCGGTCTTGGCGTAGATCACATAGGTGCTGGCGTCGGGGCCGTTGGTGATCCAGGTTTTGCTGCCGTTGAGCACGTAATGATCGCCGCGTTTATCGGCGCGCAGTTTCATCGAAACCACATCGGAGCCGGCATTCGGCTCACTCATGGCCAGGGCGCCGACGTGTTCGCCGCTGATGAGTTTGGGCAGGTAGTTGAGTTTTTGTTCGTGGTTACCGTTGCGGTTGATCTGGTTCACGCACAGGTTGGAATGCGCGCCGTAGGACAGCGCCACTGACGCCGAGCCCCGGCTGATCTCCTCCATCGCCACCACGTGGGCCAGGTAACCCAGGCCGGCGCCGCCGTACTCTTCCGGCACGGTGATGCCCAGCAGGCCCATGTCGCCGAACTTACGCCACAGGTCGGCGGGGAACAGGTTGTCGATGTCGATCTGGGCCGCGCGGGGCGCGATTTCCTTGCCCACGAAGGACTGCACCTGGTCGCGCAGCATGTCGATGGTTTCACCGAGGGCGAAGTTCAGGGACGGGTAACTCATGACAGGCACCTTAATGTGAGCATTGTTTTTGTGTGGAGGACGCGCCAGGGGAGGGCGCTCACCTTTACGTTAACGTAAGCTTGCGTTGCGGCGCTGTCAATCGTAGTTTACGTTTACGTCAACCTACAAAAAAGACAACAGGGGTCGTTATGGATCAATCGAATCAGAGCTACAGCCGTGGCCCTCAGGACAAAGCCTTGCTGGCCATGACCATCGGCCAGGCCTTTGATCGCACTGTTGCGCAGCATCCTGACGGCGAGGCCCTGGTGGTGCGCCACCAGCAGCTTCGCTACACCTGGCGGCAGTTGGCCGAGGCGGTGGATGTACACGCCCGCGCCTTTCTTGCCTTGGGCATGCAGGCCGGCGACCGCCTGGGTATCTGGGCGCCCAATTGCGCCGAGTGGTGCATCAGCCAGATCGCCAGCGCCAAGCTCGGGGTCATCCTGGTCAATATCAACCCGGCCTACCGCAGCAGTGAACTGGACTACGTGCTCAAGCAGTCCGGCTGCCAGTGGCTGGTGTGTGCCGGGTCGTTCAAGACTTCCGATTACCACGCGATGCTGCAGGCGCTGAAGCCGGACCTGCGCGGCATGATCAGCCTCGACCCCAACCCGCCACCGGGATTCCTGCCCTGGTCGCAGCTGGCAGCGCGAGGTGCAGGCATCCCGTTCGAGCAACTGCATGCCCGCCAGGCCGCTCTGCATTTCGATCAACCGGTGAATATCCAATACACCTCCGGCACCACCGGCTTTCCCAAAGGTGCCACCCTCAGCCACCACAACATCCTCAATAACGGCTACATGGTCGGCGAAAGCCTGGGCCTCACCGCGCAGGACCGCCTGGTGATCCCGGTGCCGTTGTATCACTGCTTCGGCATGGTCATGGGCAACCTCGGTTGCATCACCCACGGCACCACCATGATCTACCCGAATGACGGCTTCGACCCGCTGCTGACCCTCACCGCCGTCGCCGAGGAGCGCGCCACTGGCCTCTACGGCGTGCCCACCATGTTTATCGCCATGCTCGATCACCCCCGCCTGGGCGACTTTGACCTGTCCACCCTGCGCACCGGCATCATGGCCGGCGCCACGTGCCCCATCGAAGTGATGCGCCGGGTCATCAGCGAGATGCACATGAGCGAGGTGCAGATTGCCTACGGCATGACTGAGACCAGCCCGGTGTCCTTGCAAACCGGAGCGGATGACGACCTGGAACGCCGCGTGACCACCGTCGGGCGCACCCAGCCGCAGTTGGAAAACAAGATCATCGACGCCGATGGCAATACGATTGCGCGCGGCGAGATCGGCGAGTTGTGCACCCGTGGCTACAGCGTGATGCTCGGCTACTGGAACAACCCCGACGCCACCCGCGAGGCCATCGACGACGCCGGCTGGATGCACACCGGTGACCTGGCGAGCATGGACGCCCACGGCTACGTGTGCATCGCCGGGCGCAACAAAGACATGATCATTCGCGGCGGCGAGAACGTGTACCCGCGTGAGCTGGAGGAGTTTTTCTTCACCCACCCGGCGGTGGCGGATGTGCAGGTCATCGGCATTCCGGATGAGCGCTACGGTGAAGCCATCGTCGCCTGGATCAAATTCCATCCCGGCCATGTGGCCAATGAGCTTGAGCTGCAAACCTGGTGCAAGGGCCGCATTGCGCACTTCAAGACGCCCAAGCACTTCAAGTTCGTGGAGGCATTCCCGATGACGGTCACGGGCAAGATCCAGAAATTCCGCATGCGCGAAATCTCCATCGAAGAGCTGCGCACGCAGTCTCAGTAACACCATAGAACCCATGTGGGAGGGGGCTTGCTCTCTCACATGTTGGCTGCGGTGAATCAAGACATGAACGAAACGCAGAAAGCACAAAGGGGACCCGAGGGTCCCCTTTAATTTGTCGTTGCGTGCTCTTTTTTTATTATTGAGGGGCGGTCTATTGTTGTTTTTGGCAACCGTTACCCTTTACCGCTGTTTTTGGCGACCCCCATTCGGGGTCAAGAGCAAACGTATTTTTTTGAGCGCTGATCTGCTTCTTCGTTATCGATCCAACCAGTGGGTAGCTACCTGAGGTAGTTTTATTTTTCTCTAACCGGTTGCGGGTTTCGGCACGCCGTACCCTGCGAAGCACATCTTCTCCAAAAAAATCTGTTAGCTGCGTCTCTGCCGTGTTGTTTTTGTTATATCAGAGTCGTTTCGTCTTATTTTTATTAGGCTTGGTGCTTTTTATTCTTGTTATGCCATAGAGATAGCAGAAGCCGTGCCAACTTTTAAAAAGTCTTTAAAATCAAGGGTTTGATTTTTTGGTGGGAAATGTCCTGCGGCAAATACGACAAAATATGTTCCCGTGTTACTCGATGTGTAGGCGTGCGGTAACACATTGTCACGGCTACGCTACTCAACCGGTGTTACGCGCCTTGGCCACGCGCGACCCGGTGGGTCGGCCCAACACGTTGCTGATATGCTGGCCCGCGCCAATCAATGCCTGCAGGTCGATACCGGTCTCGATGCCCAGGCCGTTGAGCAGGTACAGCACATCTTCGGTGGCGACGTTACCGCTGGCGCCCTTGGCGTAGGGGCAGCCGCCGAGGCCCGCGATAGAGCTGTCGAACACCGCGATGCCCTCCATCAGGCTGGCGTAGATATTCGCGATAGCCTGGCCATACGTATCGTGGAAGTGCCCCGCCAGCTTGTCTCGTGGCACCTGCGCGCCGACCTCCTCGAACAGCCGCCGCGTGGCGCCCGCCGTGCCGGTGCCGATGGTGTCGCCCAGGGACACTTCATAGCAGCCCATGGCATACAACTCCCGCGCGACCGCCGCCACTTGCGCCGGCGCAATCTCGCCTTCATACGGGCAGCCCAGCACACACGACACATAACCACGCACGCTGATTCCGTGCTGCCTGGCCGCCGCCATGATCGGCGCAAAGCGTTCCAGGCTTTCACTGATGGAACAGTTGATATTGCGCTGGGAAAACGCCTCGGACGCAGCCGCAAACACCGCCACTTCCTTCACGCCGGCTGCCAATGCGTCCTCGAAACCGCGCAGGTTCGGCGCCAGGGCACCGTAGGTCACGCCGGGCCTGCGCTGGATCTGCGCGAATACCTCGGCCGAGCCGGCCATCTGCGGCACCCACTTGGGCGAGACGAAACTGCCAACTTCGATATAGCTCAAGCCGGCAGCGCTGAGCGCGTCCACCAACCGGACTTTGTCCGCCACGCTGATAGGTTGGGCTTCGTTCTGCAGGCCGTCGCGCGGGCCGACTTCCACCAGGCGTACGTGTGAGGGGAGGGACATGGCAGTTACCTTCTGATCAATGGCCGGCCTGGCGCAGGGTGGTGGCCAGGGCTTGGGTGCAGCGCTCTTCGGCGGTGTCCAGTTCCAGCTTCATCTGTTCGATATCCAGCAGTTGCTGTTCCAACTGCTCACGGCGCTCGGCGATTTTTGCCAGCATGCTGTTGAGTTGCACATGGTTGCCGCTGGCGGGGTCGTAGAGTTCGATCAGCTCGCGGCATTCGGCCAGGGAAAAGCCGATGCGTTTGCCGCGCAGGATCAGCTTGAGGCTGACCTTGTCGCGGGCCGAGTAGATACGCTCCTGGCCTCGGCGTTCCGGGGCCAGCAGCCCTTGTTCCTCATAGAAGCGAATGGCGCGCGTGGTGATGTCGAGCTCGCGGGCGAGGTCGGAGATGCTGTAGGTCGTGCTCATGGTAGTGCCCGAGAAGATGTCTTGGGCGCTAAGCTAATGGCTGCTTGACGTTAACGTCAAGGGGCGCGCTCTTGTAGTGAGTGGGCTTGCCCCGCGCAGGGCGGCGAAGCCGCCCCAAACCAGGCGACCTGGGTTTATCTGGGACTCGGTGGTGTCTTTTCTAGGGCGGCTTCGCCACCCAGCGCGGGGCAAGCCCGCTCACTACAAGTTAGGGTTGTTTGCCATCCAGTTTCTTTTCGTGGGCCGTGACCTGCTGGCACAACTCGATCATCTGCTCGCGCATCCAGCGGTTGGCCGGGTCCTGGTCAGTGCTTTCGTGCCAGTACAGGTGGGTTTCCACCGGTGGCACATCGTTGACCGGCAGGTTGAACCAATGCAGTTCGTGGCGGCGGGCGAAGCGTTCGGGCACGGTCATGACCATGTCGGTCTGCTGCAACACTTGTGAAGCCATCAGGTAATGCTGGGAGCGCAGGGCGATCTTGCGCTGGATGCCCATCTTGCCCAAGGCCAGGTCGACGTGGCCCAAGCCGTTGCGGCGGCTGGAGATATGGATATGGGTCAGCGACAGGTAGTCATCCAGGGTCAGCTTGTCCTTGCCGGCCATGGGATGGCCCTTGCGCATGGCGCACACGTAGCGGTCTTCCATCAGCTTGACGTGACGTACCTGCGGATCGGTGTTCAACGGCGCATCCACGGCGAAGTCCAGGCGCCCGGCGGCGAGTTCCTTGGTGGTTTCGCGGCGTTTGGACAGGAAGCTCTCGATCACCACGGTGGGCGCCAGGCGGCGCAGGCGCTGGAACAGCAGCGGCAGGATCACCGCCTCGGTGAGGTCGGTCATGCTGATGCGGTAGGTCTTGGCCGCCTGCTGTGGGTTGAAAATGCGGCTTTCCTGCACCGACACCCGCAGCAACGACAACGCATTGCGCACCGGGCCGATGATGTTCTGCGCCATCGGCGTGGGCACCATGCCTTGGGCGGTACGCACGAACAGCGGATCGTTGAAGGTCTCACGCAGACGGGCTAGCGCGTTGGACACCGCCGGCTGGGTGATGCCGACAATCTGCCCGGCGCGGGTCAGGTTGGCTTCGGTGTAGATCGCGTCAAAGACGATAAACAGGTTGAGGTCGACCTTGCTCAGATTCATTGCGTAGCGCTCTTATTGTTAGGTGGCCATACGTCGATCATATATCGGTGATGAATGTTAATACACGCCGAGAATAGGCTAGGTAAATTATCAACGCTGTTCTAGCATCGATTGCATGACCTAAACAACCTCTCAGAGAAGGGAGCTGCTCATGGATTTCGCCTATTCGCCCAAGGTTCAGGAACTGCGTGAACGCGTCACTGCGTTCATGGATGCTTACGTTTACCCGGCCGAGCCGGTGTTCGAGCGCCAAGTCAGCGAAGGCGACCGCTGGCAGCCCACCGCAATCATGGAAGAGCTGAAAGCCAAGGCCAAAGCCGAAGGCCTGTGGAACCTGTTCCTGCCGGAATCCGAATTGGGCGCCGGGCTGACCAACCTTGAATATGCGCCACTCGCCGAAATCATGGGCCGATCCCTACTGGGCCCGGAGCCGTTCAACTGCTCCGCCCCCGACACCGGCAACATGGAAGTGCTGGTGCGCTACGCCAACGAAGAGCAGAAACAACGCTGGCTGGAACCGCTGCTGCGCGGCGAGATCCGCTCGGCGTTCGCCATGACCGAGCCGGACGTGGCGTCCTCGGACGCAACCAACATGGCCGCCCGCGCCGAACGCCAGGGCGACGAGTGGGTGATTAACGGCAAAAAATGGTGGACCTCCGGCGCCTGCGACCCGCGCTGCAAGATCCTGATCTTCATGGGCCTGAGCAACCCCGATGCACCGCGCCACCAGCAGCATTCGATGATCCTGGTGCCAGTGGACACTCCTGGCGTGAAAATCGTGCGCCCACTGCCGGTGTTCGGCTACGACGACGCCCCCCACGGCCACGCCGAAGTGCTGTTCGACAACGTACGCGTGCCTTATGAGAACGTTCTGCTCGGCGAAGGCCGCGGCTTTGAAATCGCCCAAGGCCGCCTGGGCCCTGGCCGTATCCACCACTGCATGCGCTCCATCGGCATGGCCGAGCGCGCACTGGAATTGATGTGCAAGCGTTCCGTCAGCCGTACCGCGTTTGGCAAACCGCTGGCCCGCCTGGGCGGCAATATCGACAAGATCGCCGACTCACGGATGGAGATCGACATGGCGCGCCTGCTGACCCTGAAGGCGGCGTACATGATGGACACCGTGGGTAACAAAGTGGCGAAAAGTGAAATCGCCCAGATCAAGGTGGTGGCGCCGAACGTAGCGTTGAAGGTGATCGACCGCGCGATCCAGATCCATGGCGGTGCCGGGGTTTCCAACGACTTCCCGTTGGCCTACATGTATGCCATGCAACGCACCCTGCGCCTGGCCGATGGCCCGGACGAAGTGCATCGGGCGGCGATCGGCAAGTTCGAGATTGGCAAGTACGTGCCTAAAGAGCTGATGCGCAGCGGGCAGTAACAGCGCGTCGCCTGCATCGGGGGCAAGCCCCCTCCCACACTTGAATGTGTTCACAGATCAAAATGTGGGAGGGGGCTTGCCCCCGATGAGGCGGGATCAGGCAATGAAGATCCATCAGTCCTCAGTAAACCCACACCTCCACCCGCCGATTCTTGATCCGGCCCTCATCCGCCGTGTTCGCCGCCACTGGCATCTGCGCGCCAAACCCGCGGATATCGCGCAGCACCACGTTGTTCTTCACCAACTCCCGACGCACCGCCATCGCCCGCAGTTTCGACAGCAACGCGGCGCGCTGCGGGTCATTCTTGGCGTCGCCAAAGCCCACCAACGTCACCTGCTTATCCAACTTGTCGTGGCCCTTCAGATACGCCACCACCCGCTGCAGATCCTGGCGTGCTTTGTTGTCGAGGCTGGCGCTGCCTTCTTCGAAACGAAAATTCACCGTCAGGCGCTGTGCCTCGCGGGCGATGGTTTGATAGTCCTCGGGCATCGAGGCGCGCGGTTCGACGTCCATCGCCTGCACCTGTTGGGCGATAAACCCGCTCGCCGCGACAATCGCCTGGCCCTTGCTGCTCTGGGTAAAGTCCACCAGCGCCTTGGCCCACGGGTTGTGCCCCGACGGCGGCAGGTAAAAGAACAGCCGACGGGACAACGGGTAATCCTCGGTGGCGATCAGGCTATTGAGCGGCAACATCGGTTGTGAGTCGCCGTCCACAATTGCCACTGCCTTGGCCTGGCGCACGTAGGGCAAACCGATAAAGCCGATGCCTTGCGGATCCTGGCTGACCGCATCGGACAACTGCTCACTGGACTCGAAACGCTTGGCGGAGGGCACGAGCGGTTTGCCGCGCAGGCGCAGTACCAGGTCCTTGAACGTGTCGTAGGTGCCGGACTGATCATCGCGCGCGTACACATGAATCGGCCCGCCGACGCCGCCCACGGCCTCCCAGGTGCTGATCTCACCATTGAAGAGCTGCGCCAGTTGCTCGGTATTCAGGGTGTTCAACGGGTTTTGCGGGTGGAGGATGATGGCCAAGCCGTCGATGGCGATCACCTGTTCGGCTTCAGGGCTTTTCAGGTCGCCGAGGGGTTCCAGATCGACCAGTTCACTGTCCTTGATCGGACGGGAGGAGGCCGCCAGGTCGGCAGTGGACTTTTTAAGCGCAGTGAAACCGGTGCTGGAACCGTGGGCGGCGACCTCAATGGTCACGGTCTTGCCCTGACGCGTCTTGCCGATCACGCGCTGTTCATTGGCACCTTCGGCCGGTTCAGTGTGCACTGCCTGCAGGCCCTGATGCTCCATCAAGCCCTTGACCAGCGCCGGGCCCAACGCAGCGCCAATGGTATTGGAACCCTGGATGCGCAGTGCAGGGCCTTGGTCGGGGACGGGAAGGGGAGCGCAAACAGCGAAGACGGGAAACAGGGTCAGCAGGAACAGAACGCGCAGCCTCATGCCGGCACCTTCTCAAGCCAAAGGGAGTGCCGCGAGAATAAGTCAGGCAGGTTGCATAAATATGACTGGCGCGCCGCAAGGCTAAATGTGGGAAGGGGCAATCCTCTCCCACATTTTGACCGGGTACGGTCCTGAAATCAGCTCAGTTCCAGCCAGATCGGCGCATGGTCCGACGGCTTTTCCAGCCCGCGCAGGTCGTAGTCCACCCCGGCGTCCTTGACCCGCGGCAGCAGGCCATTGGACGCCATGATCACGTCAATCCGCAGGCCGCGCTTGGGCTCATCTTCGAACCCACGGCTACGGTAGTCGAACCAGCTGAAGCGGTCCGCCACGTCCGGGTTCAAGTGGCGGAAGCTGTCCACCAGGCCCCAGTTTTTCAGGCGCGCCATCCATTCGCGTTCTTCCGGCAGGAAGCTGCACTTGCCGGTTTTCAGCCAACGCTTGGCGTTGTCGGCGCCGATGCCGATGTCGCAGTCTTCCGGGGAAATGTTCACGTCGCCCATCACCACCAGCGCCTGGTCATTGCTGAACTGGCTTTCCAGCAACTGTTGCAGGTCTTCGTAAAAGCGCTGCTTGGCCGGGAATTTGGTGGGGTGGTCGCGGCTTTCGCCTTGTGGGAAATAGCCGTTCATGATGGTCACTGGCTGGCCATGTTCGTCGGCGAAAGTGCCCCAGATAAACCGGCGCTGGGCGTCTTCTTCGTCACTGGCAAAGCCTTTGTGCAGGCTTAGCGCCGGTTGGCGCGAGAGCAGGGCCACACCGTAGTGGCCTTTCTGCCCGTGGTAGTACACGTGATAGCCCAGGGCTTGTACTTCGGCGAGGGGGAATTGGTCATCGTGGACCTTGGTTTCCTGCAGGCCGATCACGTCGGGCTGGTGCTTTTCAATCAGCGCCGCCAGCTGATGAGGGCGGGCGCGAAGCCCGTTGATATTGAAGGAGACGATTTTCATGGTCGGCAGTCCAGTCTGGCAAAAGGGCGATGCTAGCGGACAAGTCGGACGGGGGCCAGCATGGCGGTAGGGCAGATGCGCTGCTAATGTCTGGGAACGACTCGTGCTGCGTGGGTTCGTACCCATAAGAACGCCGCCTCCTGAGCGGCGCCCAGGGAGATTGACTGTATGCCGGACACTTCGACTGCCATTGCTGAAATTCGCCTGCTCAACAGCGGCTATTCCCGCGAGGCCCGTTCCCTGCTGTATCAGGCCTATCGTCATGAGCCGACCTTTGCCTATATCTTCGAAGCCGAGCGTCCGGGCTACGAGCAGCGCGTACGGGCCACCGTGCGCGAGTTGGTCAAACAGCATTTCTTTCAGAAACTGCCGGCGATTGGCCTGTTCGTCAACGACCGGCTGATCGGCATCGCCCTGATCGCGCCACCGCAACGGCGCCTGGGCATTACCGAGAGCTGGGCTTGGCAATTGCGCATGTGGTTGAGCACGGGTGTGCGCGGTACCCGGCGTTATCTCGACTACCACCACGCCGTGCTGGCGTGCCTGCCCAATGAGTCGGTGCACATGTTGCCGCTGCTGGGGATCCACCCGCAATTCCAGGGCAAACATTATGGCGAGCAGTTGCTGGAGGCCGTGCACAACTGGTGCGCCGAAGACCCGCATTCGTCCGGTGTGGTGCTCGACACGGGCAATTCACGCTACCTGGATTTCTATAAGCGTCAGGGCTATGAGGAAATTGGTGAGGTCGCTGTAGGACCGATCCTGGAGCACGTTTTTTTCCATCCCAACCCCCAGGCCTTACAGGCCGTAACGGTTTAGCACAGAATTTTTCAGAATTGTCTGAGTTCTAAGTTTCTCCCCAGCTCGTGTAGCATCCGCGCCTATGAAGTTTCCAGGAAGATTTACCAGCGGCTTGGTTCTGCTGTTCACAAGCTGCGGCGCCTTGGCGCAGAGCGAATTGGACGTGCGGATCAAGCCCTCAAACGACGCGTTGAAAGCCAACATCGAAGGCTATATCGGCGGGGTGGGCGATCGTGATGAAGAGGCCTTGCTGCGGTTCAGCCGCGGCGCCGAGGAGCAGGCGCGCAAGGCCGCCCAGGCGCTGGGTTTCTATCAGCCACAGATCGAAAGCGATGTGAAGGGCGGCAAGAATCCGCGCCTGATCCTCACCATCGACCCCGGCGAGCCGGTGCATCTGCGTAACGTGACCATTCGGGTCGACGGCCCTGCCGCCGACCTCAAGGCCTTTCGCGTGCCCGTCAGCGACGACCTCACCTCCGGCGCCGTGCTCAACCACGGCCATTACGAAGACGCCAAGCGTCTGATCCAGAACCAGGCGTCGCGCTACGGCTTTTTCAGCGGGCGCTTCACCCAACAGCAACTCGCGGTGGACCCGAAGGCGGGTGTCGCCGATATCGAACTCGTTTACGACAGCGGCCCGCGCTACACCCTGGGCAAGGTCAGCTTCGCCGGCGATACGCCGTTTGACGAAGAGCTGCTGCAACGCATGGTGCCGTTCAAAAGTGGCACGCCCTACGATTCCGAACTGATCGCCGAACTCAACCAGAACCTGCAAGCCAGCGGTTTTTTCGAAGGCGTGCGCGTGGACGCCGCCCCGGCCGCCTCGGCCAACGACATCATCCCGGTCGCCGTGCGCCTGGAGACCCGCAAGCCGCGCACCATGGGCCTGGGCCTGGGGTTCTCCACCGACGTCGGCCCACGCGGCAAAGCCAACTGGACCCGGCACTGGGTCAACCCCCAGGGCCATAGCTATGGCTGGGAAGCCGAGCTGTCGGCGCCACGCCAGAACGTCGGCCTGTGGTATGACATCCCGCTCGACCCACCGCTCACCGACAAGCTGCGTTTCGCCGGTGGCTATCAGAATGAAGAAATCGCCAACACCGACACCCTGAGTAAATTGCTCACCCTCGGCCCCGAGTGGCACAGCAAATTGCCCAGCGGTTGGACCCGAGTGATCTCGCTCAAGTACCAGCGCGAAGAATATCGCCTGGGTAATGACTCCGGCCTGAGCAACCTGGTGATGCCGGGGATCAGCTATTCCTACCTGCGCAGTGACAACCGCATCGACCCGCACCACGGCTATCGCCTGCAATTCGATAGCAAGGTGGCGAAAGAGGGCTTGGGCTCCGACACCAACCTGCTCTACGGCACGGCCATGGTCAAAGGCCTGACCACCTTGTGGGACAACCATCGCTTCCTGGCGCGTGCCCAGGTAGGCGGCAGTGCCACCAATGGCTACCAGTCGGTGCCGCCGTCGCTGCGCTTCTTTGCCGGTGGCGACCAGAGCGTGCGCGGCTACGAGTACCAGACGCTGTCACCCGAGAACGACCGTGGCGACCGCATCGGTGGCCGCTACATGGTGGCCCTGAGCGCCGAGTACCAGTATTCCATCGCCGAGAAATGGCGGGTCGCGACCTTTATCGACCAGGGCAACTCCTTCAATTCCCTGGAAATGCCCAGCCTCAAGACCGGCGTGGGCGTGGGTATCCGCTGGGTTTCGCCGGTCGGCCCGATCCGCCTTGACCTGGCCCATGCCCTCGAAGATCCGGGCGGCGTTCGATTGCACTTTTCCATGGGGCCTGAGCTGTGATGCGTGGTGTGAAAATAGCAGGGTTGGCCGTGGTGGCCCTCCTTGGGGTGCTGTTGCTGGCACTGTGGGCGGTACTGGGCACTCAGGCGGGCAGCCGCTGGGCGTTGGGGCGTGTACCGGGGTTGAGCGTAGAGTATTTCCAGGGGCATCTGGGCGGCCAATGGAGCGCCGACCATGTGTTGTGGCAGCAGGGCAGCAGTCGCGTCGAACTCCAGGCCCCCCAATGGGATTGGTCGCCGGCGTGCCTGTTGCGCATGACCTTGTGTATCGACCGCTTGGACGTGGAACAGGTCAGCCTGCAATTCCCGCCAAGTACCGAGGAAAGCAGCGGGCCGATCGCTCTGCCTGACTTGAAACTGCCGTTGGCCATCCAGCTGGGCGACGTTCGCGTCGGTAGCCTGCTGTTTAATGGCAGCGAAGAACTCAAGGGCTTGCAACTGGCGGCGCATTGGACCGCCGCCGGCCTGCAGATCGACTCGGTGCATGTGCAGCGCGATGGCCTGGTGCTGGACCTCGCCGGCCTGCTGCAACCCATTGGCGACTGGCCGTTGAGCGCCAGCGGTAACCTGAGCCTGCCCTACGCGCCGGGCGGCGCACCGTGGCAGGTCGCCCTCAACGTCGACGGCGACCTGCTCAAGACCCTCAAGCTCAATGCTGACAGCAGCGGTTACCTGCCGGCCAAGCTCACCGGCGAGCTGCAACCGCTGGTGGAAAACCTCCCGGCCCAATTGCACCTCACTGCCGACGGCTTCAAGCCCAGCGCCGATCTGCCCGACACCTTGCAACTCAATCAACTCGACCTCACCGCCAAAGGCGACTTGAACAGCGGCTACCAATTGCTGGGCAAGGCCGTGCTGCCGGCGGAAAAGGGCCCGGTGGACTTGCTGCTGCAAGGCAAGGTCGACGCCAAGGGCGCGCAGATCGCCGGCCTGGACCTGAATGCCGGTGACAAGCAAAGCCTTAAGCTGACCGCCCAACTCGATTGGCAGCAAGGCTTCAGCGCCGAGGCCAAGATCGATTGGCTGGATTTCCCCTGGCATCGCCTCTATCCGGTGATCGACGAGCCGCAATTCGCGCTGCGTACGTTCAATGGTGAGATCTCCTACAAGGACGGCAACTACCTGGGCAACCTCAAGGCCGACCTCGATGGCCCGGCGGGCAAGTTCAATGTGGTCACTCCGTTCAGTGGCGACCTTAAACTAATTTTCCTGCCTGAGCTGAAACTCACCGCTGGCCAGGGCAAGGCTGAAGGCCACCTGAACCTGCAGTTCGCCGACGGCATTGCCTGGGACACGGCCCTCGACCTGTCGGCGCTGAACCCGGCTTACTGGGTGGCTGAATTGCCCGGCACCCTGGCCGGGCCGTTGCGCAGCAAAGGCGAGTTCAAGAACGAGCAACTCAAGCTGAATGCCGACCTCGACCTCAAGGGCCGCCTGCGCGGTCAACCCGCGGTGCTGGCGGCCAAGGCCGACGGGGCGGGCGAGCAGTGGACGTTGGCTAACTTGGATATCCGCCTCGGCGACAACCGCATCAACGGCAGTGGCAGCCTGCAACAACGCCTGGCCGGGCAGATTGATATCAAGCTGGCGCGCCTGGCCCAGTTGTGGCCGCAACTGCGCGGGCAGGTCAACGGCCGGCTCGACGTGGCCGGCAGTCTCAAGGCGCCCCAAGGCAAACTGGGCCTCAAGGGCCAGCAACTGGCGTTTGCCGACAATCGCCTGCAAAGCCTCGCCCTCGATGCCAGCCTGGACAATGCCCAGCGCGCCAAGATCGACCTCAAGGGCAGCGGCATACAGTCCGGCGACACCCAGGTCGGTACCCTGACCGCCAGCGCCCAAGGCGATATCCAGCAGCAGAAGGTCCAGCTGGATTTGGTCGGCCCGCTGGTCAAGCTGGCCCTGGCCCTGGATGGCACTCTCGATAAAGGCAACTGGCGCGGGCGCTTGGCCAGCGGTGATGTACAAGCCGGCGGGCAGGACTGGAAGCTGCAGGCGCCGGCGAAGATCGAGCGCCTGGCCGATGGCAAGCTCACTTTTGCCGCGCACTGCTGGGTGTCCGGGCCCGCCAGCCTGTGCGGCGAAGACCAGCGCCTGATGCCGGAACCGAAGCTGCGCTACCACCTCAAGCAATTCCCCATCGACAGCCTGGCGGCGTTCTTGCCCAAGGATTTTGCCTGGCAGGGCAAGCTCAACGCCGACCTGCAACTGGACCTGCCGGACAGCGGCCCTAAAGGCCTGGTCTCGGTGGACGCCAGTGGTGGCATCCTGCGCGTCAAGGACAAGGACCAGTGGCTGGATTTCCCTTACGACACCCTGAAGCTGGAAACCACCCTCAACCCTAAACGCATCGACACGCAGCTGAACTTCCGTGGCGGCAAGCTCGGTGAGTTGATGCTGCAGGCGCAGATCAACCCGTTGCCGAAGAACAAGCCGATCACCGGCAACTTCAGCCTCGTCGGGCTGGACTTGGCGGTGGCGCGGCCGTTTGTACCGATGGTGGAAACCCTCAGCGGCAAGCTCAATGGCAATGGTCGTATTTCCGGTGGCTTGCTGGCACCGCAGGTCAACGGCAACGTGAACCTGGTGGGTGGCGAGATTGCCGGGCCGGAACTGCCCATCAGCCTCGAAGGCTTGAATGTGCAAGCGCTGATCGCAGGCGAAAGCGTGCAGCTCAACGGTGGCTGGCGCAGCGGCAAGGCGGGGCAGGGCAGCCTCAAGGGCCAGATCGACTGGGGCCAGGCGCTGGTGGTGGACCTCAGCCTGCAAGGCTCGCAACTGCCGGTCACGGTTGAACCGTACGCCGTGCTGGAGGTGGCCCCCGACCTGAAAATCAGCCTGAAGAACGACAAGCTGGCGGTGGCCGGTAACGTGCACATCCCGCGTGGCGATATCACCGTGCGTGAGCTGCCGCCGTCCACCGTCAAAGTCTCGGATGACACGGTGATCATCGGCAGCCAGACCGAGGAGGGCAAGCCGCCGATGGCGATGGCCATGGATATCGACGTGGTGGTGGGTGAAGACAAGCTCAACTTCTCGGGCTTCGGCCTCACTGCCAAGGTGCAGGGCCAGGTGCATATCGGCGACAACCTCGATACCCGTGGCGAGCTGTGGCTCAACGATGGCCGCTACCGTGCCTACGGGCAGCGGCTGGATGTGCGACGAGCGCGCTTGCTGTTCGCCGGGCCCCTGGACCAGCCGTACCTGGACATCGAAGCGATCCGCAAGACCGATGATGTGGTCGCCGGTATCCGCCTGAGCGGCAGTGCCGAGCAGCCCACCACGCAAATCTTCTCGGAACCGGCCATGAGCCAGGAACAGGCGCTGTCGTATCTGGTGCTGGGGCGTCCGTTGAGCAGCACCGGCGAAGATAACAATATGCTCGCGCAAGCCGCATTGGGCCTGGGGTTGATGGGCAGCGCCGGGGTCACCTCGGATCTTGCCAACAAGTTGGGTATCCAGGACTTCGACCTCGACACCCAGGGCAGTGGCAACAACACCGCCGTGGTGGCCAGCGGCAAGATCACCGAGAAACTCAGCCTGCGTTACGGCGTGGGCGTGTTCGAGCCCGCCAGCACGATTGCCTTGCGCTACCTGTTGAGCAAGAAGGTGTATCTGGAAGTGGCAAGCGGCGTGGCCAGCTCCCTGGATATCTTCTACAAGCGCGATTTCTAACACTTACGCGATTAAACATGTGGGAGGGGGCTTGCTCCCGATGGCGGTGGGTCAGTCATGTTGCAGTCGACTGAAACACCGCCATCGGGGGCAAGCCCCCTCCCACATTAGCAAGCAAGCTAATTATTCCATTTGACATTTGCTGCCTAAGCAGTAACATCTCGTCACACATTCACTGCCTAGGCAGTAATAAGGTGACTTCCGATGCCCCACTTCACCCCTGACAGCTTTCGCAACTGCCACCTCGGCCTGCTTCTGGGCCGGGCTGCGCTGCTCAAGGACCGCATCATCGACACCCATATGGAGCCGCACGGCGTGACCGCTGCGCAGTTCAAGGTGTTGATCATCATTGCCCAATTCGACGTTGATACCCCGGCGGAGCTGTGCCGCAACCTGTCCCTGGACAGCGGTTCCATGACCCGCATGCTCGACCGCCTGGAGCAAAAAGGCCTGCTGGCGCGTCAGCGTTCCGAACAGGATCGGCGCCAGGTGCGGCTGGTGCTCACGGCAGACGGCCAGCGCCTGGCCGACATGCTGCCGCACATCGGCGCCCAGTCGATGAACGAATTGGCCGGCGCCCTGGAGCCCGGCGAGTTGGAAACCCTGGAACGAATCCTCAAGAAAATCCTGGTAGCTGCGGGTGACGCCATTGTCATCCAGCGGGTAGGTGACCAATGAACACACGCGTACTCAGCCTGGTGCTGGTGGCCATGAGCATGGCCGGTTGCGCCAACTACAGCGGCCTCGACACCCAAGGCAAACGCCTCGATGCGAGCACCCTGCAAAGCGGAAAAACCCTAAGCGGTGCGACCTTGTCGAGCGCCGCCTGGCCCAGCGCCGACTGGTGGAAAAGCCTCGGCGACCCACAACTCGACGGCCTGATCCAGGAAGCCCTGCAAAACAGCCCCGACATGCAAGTGGCCAGCGCCCGTGCCCACCAGGCCGAAGCCGCCGCCTACGCCGCCAACGCCAAGCGCATGCCGACCCTGGATGCCAGCGCCGGCGTGAGCCGTTCGCGCCTGGCCAAAGACCAGGACCCACGCGGCGAAGGCGATGCCTATTCGACCGTGCGCAACATCGGCGCCAGCTTCAATTACAACTTCGACCTCTGGGGCGGCCAGCGCGCTGCCTGGGAAGCCGCGTTGGGCGAGGCGCGTGCCGCCCAAGTCGACCAGCAGGCGGCGCGCCTGACGCTGGCCGCCAATGTGGCCAAGGCCTACAGCGACTTGGGCCAGGCCCATATCGTGCGGGACCTGGCCAATGACGACCTCAAGCGCACCCGGCAGATGCTCGACCTGGGCAAGCGCCGCCTGAACTCGGGCATCGACAGCCAGTACCAGTACCAACAGACCGAAAGCCTCGAAGCCAGCGCCCAGTCGCAGCTGATCGACGCGGAAAAACAACTGCAGAGCGCCAAGATTGCGTTGGCGGTGTTGCTCGGCAAAGGCCCGGACCGTGGCAGTGAACTGGCCCGGCCCACCGTGCTGAAACCCAGCGCCGTTGCCGTGCCATCGGTGCTGCCGGCCGAGCTGTTGGGCCGTCGCCCGGACCTGATCGCCGCGCGCTGGCGCGTCGAGGCGGCGGGCAAGAACATCGATGCGAGCAAGACCCGCTTCTACCCCAACCTCAACCTGAGCGCGAGCGCCGGGGCCGAGTCGTTGCTGGGCGATGCGATGTTCGGTTCGGCCAGCCGCTTCTTCAATATTGCGCCGACGGTCTCGCTGCCGATCTTCGACGGCGGCCGCCTGCGCGCCGACCTCGATGCCCGCGACGCCGACTACGACTTGGCGGTGGCGCAGTACAACAAGACCCTGGTGCAAGCCCTGGGCGATATCGGTAACACCCTTTCGCAACTGCGCGACACCGGCCGGCAGATCCAGGCCCAGCGACACGCCGCGGACATTGCCCAGCAGTCCTACGACACCGGCGTGCAGCGCTACAGCTCCGGGATCGGTAACTACCTGGATGTACTCAGCATCGAACAGCAATTGCTGCAGGCCCAGCGCCAGTTGGCAACGCTGAATGCCGCGCAGATCGATCTGTCGATTCAATTGATGCAGGCCCTGGGCGGCGGCTACAGCGCCGACAACGTGGCTGCGACCACCCCAGCCACCCGCACGGAATAATTTGAGGTATTTGTCATGGCCACTGCCGAAAACACCCCTGCAAGCGAACAACCCAAGCAAGACAACAACCCCCGCAAACGCAAAGTGATGCTGATCGGCCTGACGCTGATCGTCATCCTCGCCGTGGTCGGCGTGTGGGGCTGGTATGAGCTCTACGGCCGCTTCAGCGAAAGCACCGACGACGCCTACGTGAACGGCAACGTGGTGGAAATCACCCCGCTGGTCACCGGCACCGTGGTCAGCATCGGCGCCGACGACGGCGACCTGGTCCACGAAGGCCAGGTGCTGATCAACTTCGACCCGAACGACGCCGCCGTCGGCCTGCAAAGTGCCCAGGCCAACCTGGCCCGTACCGTGCGCCAGGTGCGCGGCTTGTACAGCAACGTCGACGGCATGAAGGCCCAGGTGAATGCGCAGAAAGCCGATGTGCAAACGGCCCAGGACAACTTCAACCGCCGTAAAACCCTGGCTCAGGGCGGGGCGATTTCCCAGGAAGAGCTGTCCCACGCCCGTGACAGCCTGACCGCCGCCAAGAACGCGTTGACCAACCTTGAACAGCAACTGAAAACCAGCAACGCGTTGGTGGACGACACGGTGATCAGCTCCCATCCGGATGTGCAGGCCGCCGCCGCGCAATTGCGCCAGGCCTACCTGGCCAATGCGCGCAGCACCCTGATCGCACCGGTCACCGGCTACGTCGCCAAGCGCACCGTGCAACTGGGCCAGCGCGTTCAGCCCGGCACAGCGTTGATGGCGGTGATCCCGCTGAACCAGCTGTGGATCGACGCCAACTTCAAGGAAACCCAACTGCGCGATATGCGCATTGGCCAGGCGGTGGACATTGAGTCGGACATCTACGGCAGCGACGTGAAGTACAGCGGCACCGTGGACAGCTTGGGCGCCGGTACCGGCAGCGCATTTGCCCTGTTGCCGGCGCAGAACGCCACCGGTAACTGGATCAAGATCGTGCAACGGGTGCCGGTGCGCATCCATATCAACGCCGAGGAGCTGGCCAAGCACCCACTGCGCGTGGGCTTGAGCACCGTGGTCAATGTGGACCTGCACGACCAAAGCGGCCCGGTGCTGGCGCAACAGGCGCCGCAAAAGGCCTCGTTCACCACCAACGTGTATGACCGCCAATTGGCCGAAGCTGACGCCATGATCACCCAGTTGATCCATGACAACAGCCTCGCCGCTCCCAAGGCTGCGCAACGCTGATGAGCAATAACGCCTCCTTCACGCCACCCAGCCTGTTGATGGCCACTATTGGCCTGTCGCTGGCGACCTTTATGCAGGTGCTCGACACCACCATCGCCAACGTGGCGTTGCCGACCATTTCCGGCAACCTCGGCGTGAGTTCGGAGCAGGGCACCTGGGTGATCACCTCGTTTGCGGTGAGCAACGCCATCGCGTTGCCACTCACCGGTTGGCTGAGCCGCCGGTTTGGCGAGGTGAAGCTGTTTTTGTGGGCGACGATGCTGTTTGTGCTGGCGTCGTTCCTCTGTGGTATTTCCACGTCGATGCCTGAACTGATCGCCTTTCGGGTTGTGCAAGGCCTGGTGGCCGGGCCGCTGTACCCGATGACGCAGACGCTGCTGATCGCGGTCTACCCGCCGGCGAAGCGGGGCATGGCCCTGGCGCTGCTGGCGATGGTCACGGTGGTGGCGCCGATTGCGGGGCCGATCCTCGGCGGTTGGATCACCGACAGCTACAGCTGGCCGTGGATCTTCTTCATCAACGTGCCCATCGGCATCTTTGCGGTGATGGTGGTGCGTTCGCAACTGAAGAAACGCCCGGTGGAGACCAGCTACCAACCTATGGACTACGTGGGGCTGCTGAGCTTGATCGTGGGGGTTGGCGCCTTGCAGATCATCCTCGACAAGGGCAATGACCTGGATTGGTTTGAGTCCAACTTCATCATCATCGGCGCCGCGATTTCGGTGATTGCCCTGGCGGTGTTCATCATCTGGGAGATGACCGACAAGCACCCGGTGGTGAATCTGCGGCTGTTCGCCTACCGCAACTTCCGCATCGGCACCATCGTGTTGATCCTGGGTTACGCAGGCTTCTTCGGCATCAACCTGATCCTGCCGCAATGGTTGCAGACCCAGATGGGCTACACGGCCACGTGGGCGGGCCTGGCGGTGGCGCCGATCGGCATCCTGCCGGTGCTGATGTCGCCGTTCGTGGGCAAGTACGCGCACAAGTTCGACCTGCGCCTGTTGGCAGGCCTGGCGTTCCTGGCGATTGGCTTGAGCTGCTTTATGCGCGCGGGCTTCACCAATGAGGTGGACTTCACGCACATCGCGATGGTGCAGCTGTTCATGGGGATCGGCGTGGCGCTGTTCTTTATGCCGACCTTGAGCATCTTGATGTCCGACCTGCCGCCGCACCAGATTGCCGACGGCGCAGGTCTGGCGACGTTCCTGCGGACCTTGGGCGGTAGCTTTGCCGCTTCGCTGACCACCTGGATCTGGATCCGCCGCGCGGACCAGCACCATGCGTACATGAGCGAGAACATGACCACCTACGACTCCGCGACCCGCGATGCCTTGCAGGCGCTCGGCGGGGCAGGGCAGAAGGCCTACACGCAGCTGGACCAGATCCTCACCAGCCAGGCGTACATGATGTCCACCGTGGATTACTTCACGTTGCTGGGGTGGATGTTCATGGCGTTGATGTTGCTGGTGTGGTTGGCCAAGCCGCCGTTTGGCGCCAAGGCCGGGCCGGAAGCCTCAGGCCACTGATTCCAAAAACGTACAGCATCCAAATGTGGGAGGGGGCTTGCCCCCTCCCACATTTGGATCTTTGTTCACATTGGATTTGTGGTGTCTGAGGTTCAGGCGCCGGGCAACGCCAATTGCGGGTTCACAAAATCAAACGCCGCCAATTGGAACCCTTGCTCATCCACCTGCAATGCCCAGCCTTGCTTATCCCAATCCCCCAGCACAATGCGCTTGGCCGCCTGGTCGCCAATCTGCAGCTTATGGATGGCCGGCCGGTGCGTGTGGCCGTGGACCAGGGTGCGCACGCCAAAGTGCTGCATCACCCGTGGGACTTCCTCGGGGGTCACATCGACAATGTCGTTGGCCTTCATGCGCGTCTGCGCACGGCTTTCGCTGCGCAGCTTGCGCGCCAGCGTGTGCCGCGTGCGCAGCGGCAGATGCCGCAGGATAAACAGCACAATCGGGTTGCGCAGGATGCGCCGCAGCTTCATATAGCCGACGTCGCGGGTGCAGAGGCTGTCGCCGTGCATCAACAGCACGGGCTCGCCATGGAGCTGCACGACACTCGGGTCCTTGAGCAAGGTGGCACCTGCGGCTTTGCAGAACGCCTTGCCGATGAGGAAGTCGCGGTTGCCGTGCATGATGAAAATCGGGGTGCCGCTGTCGCTCAGCTCGCGCAGGGCTGCGCAAATCGAACGCTGGAAGGGGGTCATCCCATCGTCGCCAATCCAGGCTTCAAAGAAGTCCCCCAGAATGTACAACGCCTGGGCGCCACGGGCGCGGTGGTGGAGCAGATCCAGAAACGCCCGGGTAATGTCCGGGCGCTCCTCTTCCAGATGCAAATCTGAAATCAGCAATATCACCCAACGATCTCGGCTTTCTCGACGATAACGTCTTCTACCGGAACGTCCTGGTGGCCGGCTTTACCGGTGGTTTGCACGCCTTTGATCTTGTCGACGACGTCCTGGCCTTCGGTCACTTTACCGAATACCGCGTAGCCCCAGCCCTGCACATTCTTGCCGCTGTGGTTGAGGAAGGCGTTGTCGGCGACGTTGATGAAGAACTGCGCGGAGGCCGAATGTGGCTCCATGGTACGGGCCATTGCAACGGTGTACTTGTCGTTGGAAAGGCCGTTGTCTGCTTCGTTCTGGATGCTTGGACGCTTGTCTTTCTTTTCTTTCATGCCAGGCTCGAAACCGCCGCCCTGGACCATGAAGTTGCCGATGACACGGTGGAAAACGGTGTTTTCGTAGTGGCCGGCTTTAACGTACTCGATGAAGTTGGCGACGGTGATCGGCGCTTTCTCGGCGTTCAGCTCGATGACGATGTCACCGTGGTTGGTGGTCAGTTTGACTTGAGTCATGTTCACTACTCTTTTCAGGGAATTCGTGGGTTTGGACGCCTGCGCGCCTCGACCGGTCTGGCTAAACAGAGGCCAAGGGGCGCAGTTTAGCGTGACCTGCAGGAATTTCGAGGTGGTTTTTTACCGCCTATGCAATAAATGCTGCAGTTTTCGGTGCTGGCCTGTCAGGTGCTTGACAGCATCGGCTATGATATCGCCTTTGTTTTATCTGGCCTCACCCGGCCACGAACCTGTCTGTTCAAGGATCCTATGAGCAAGCCCACTGTCGACCCTACCTCGAATGCCAAGGCCGGACCTGCCGTCCCGGTCAATTTCCTGAGCCCGATCATCCAGGCGGACCTGGATTCGGGCAAGCACACGCAGATCGTCACCCGCTTCCCGCCAGAGCCCAACGGCTACCTGCACATCGGTCACGCCAAGTCGATCTGTGTGAACTTCGGCCTGGCCCAGGAGTTCGGTGGCGTCACGCACCTGCGTTTCGACGACACCAACCCGGCCAAGGAAGACCAGGAATACATCGACGCCATCGAAAGCGACATCAAGTGGCTGGGCTTCGAATGGTCCGGTGAAGTGCGCTATGCCTCGAAGTATTTCGACCAATTGTTCGACTGGGCCGTCGAGCTGATCAAGGCCGGCAAGGCCTACGTCGACGACCTGACGCCTGAGCAAGCCAAGGAATACCGTGGCACCCTGACCGAGCCGGGTAAGAACAGCCCCTTCCGCGACCGTTCGGTAGAAGAGAACCTGGACCTGTTCAACCGCATGCGCGACGGTGAGTTCCCGGACGGCGCCCGCGTGCTGCGCGCCAAGATCGACATGGCCTCGCCGAACATGAACCTGCGCGACCCGATCATGTACCGCATCCGTCATGCCCATCACCACCAGACCGGTGACAAGTGGTGCATCTACCCCAACTACGACTTCACCCACGGTCAGTCGGACGCCATCGAAGGCATCACCCACTCCATCTGCACCCTGGAGTTCGAAAGCCATCGCCCGCTGTACGAATGGTTCCTCGACAGCCTGCCGGTACCGGCGCACCCGCGTCAGTACGAATTCAGCCGCCTGAACCTGAACTACACCATCACCAGCAAGCGCAAGCTCAAGCAACTGGTGGATGAAAAGCACGTGCACGGCTGGGACGACCCACGCATGTCGACGCTGTCGGGCTTCCGCCGTCGCGGCTACACCCCGGCATCGATCCGCAACTTCTGCGACATGGTCGGCACCAACCGTTCCGACGGCGTGGTCGACTTCGGCATGCTCGAATTCAGCATCCGCCAGGACCTCGACGCCAACGCGCCGCGTGCCATGTGCGTGCTGCGTCCGTTGAAAGTAGTGATCACCAACTACCCGGAAGACAAGGTCGACCACCTTGAGCTGCCGCGTCACCCGCAGAACGAAGCGCTCGGCGTGCGCAAGCTGCCGTTCGCGCGTGAAATCTACATCGACCGCGATGACTACATGGAAGAACCGCCGAAGGGCTACAAGCGCCTGGAGCCGAACGGCGAAGTGCGCCTGCGTGGCAGCTACGTGATCCGTGCCGACGAAGCGATCAAGGACGCCGATGGCAACATCGTCGAACTGCGTTGCTCCTACGACCCGGAAACCCTGGGCAAGAACCCTGAAGGCCGCAAGGTCAAAGGCGTGATCCACTGGGTGCCGGCCGCTGCCAGCGTCGAGTGCGAAGTGCGCCTGTACGATCGCCTGTTCCGCTCGCCGAACCCTGAGAAGGCTGAAGACAGCGCCAGTTTCCTCGACAACATCAACCCTGACTCCCTGCAAGTGCTCACCGGTTGTCGTGCCGAGCCATCGCTTGGCGACGCACAGCCGGAAGACCGTTTCCAGTTCGAGCGCGAAGGTTACTTCTGCGCGGATATCAAGGACTCGAAACCCGGTCATCCGGTATTCAACCGTACCGTGACCTTGCGTGATTCGTGGGGCCAGTGATTTAAGGGAAATGTCGTGTTAACGATCTACAACACACTCAGCAAGACCAAAGAAGTCTTCAAGCCGCTGGATGGCAACAAGGTGCGCATGTACGTGTGCGGCATGACCGTGTACGACTACTGCCACATCGGCCACGGCCGCAGCATGGTTGCCTTCGACCTGGTGACCCGCTGGTTGCGTTTCAGCGGCTATGACTTGACCTATGTGCGCAACATCACCGACATCGACGACAAGATCATCAACCGCGCCAATGAAAACGGCGAGTCGTTCGACGCGCTGACCGAACGCATGATTGCCGCGATGCACGAGGACGAGGCGCGCCTCAACATCCTCAAGCCGGACATGGAGCCACGTGCCACGGACCACATCCCTGGCATGCACGCGATGATCCAGACCCTGATCGACAAGGGTTACGCCTACGCCCCAGGCAATGGCGACGTGTACTACCGCGTCGCCAAGTTCATGGGCTACGGCAAGCTGTCGCGCAAGAAAATCGAAGACCTGCGCATCGGCGCACGGATCGAAGTCGACGAAGCCAAGCAAGACCCGCTCGACTTCGTGCTGTGGAAAGGCACCAAGCCTGGCGAGCCGAGCTGGGAGTCGCCGTGGGGCGCCGGGCGTCCGGGCTGGCACATCGAATGCTCGGTGATGTCCACCTGCTGCCTGGGCGATACCTTCGACATTCATGGCGGCGGCAGCGACCTTGAGTTCCCGCACCACGAAAACGAAATCGCCCAGAGCGAAGCCGCCACCGGCAAGACCTACGCCAACGCCTGGATGCACTGCGGCATGATCCGCATCAATGGCGAGAAGATGTCCAAGTCCTTGAACAACTTCTTCACCATTCGCGACGTGCTGGAAAAGTACCACCCGGAAGTCGTGCGTTACCTGCTGGTGTCGAGCCACTACCGCAGCGCCATCAACTACTCGGAAGACAACCTCAAGGACGCCAAGGGCGCCCTGGAACGTTTCTACCACGCGTTGAAAGGCCTGCCATCCGTGGCGCCTGCCGGCGGCGAAGCGTTCGTGGCACGCTTCACCGAAGTCATGAACGACGACTTCGGCACCCCGGAAGCCTGTGCCGTACTGTTCGAGATGGTGCGTGAGATCAACCGCTTGCGCGAGAGCGATCTCGACGCGGCGGCCGGCCTGGCGGCACGCTTGAAAGAGCTGGCCAGCGTGCTGGGGGTTCTGCAAATGAAGCCTGAGGATTTCCTGCAAGCCGGCGCGGAAGGGCGTGTGGATGCGGCTGAAGTGGATGCGCTGATCCAGGCGCGTTTGGCTGCGCGGGCCAATAAGGACTGGGCGGAATCCGACCGTATCCGTGACCAACTGACCGCGATGGGTGTGGTGTTGGAAGACGGGAAGGGTGGGACGACGTGGCGGTTGGCTGATCAGGCTTGATCGGTAAACGCTGAATGAAAAACGCCCCGACTGGTTCGGGGCGTTTTTTTGCACACCGTTTTAGTGAGCGGCTCACCTGATCCAGTGTGGGAGGGGGCTTGCCCCCGATGACGGTGGTTCAGTCAACATATCTGCCAACAATGCCGCCGTCTTCGAAGCCTCGCTGAAGCTCGACATCTCCCACAGGGGATTAGCGATATCCATGAAATTTACAGCCGGGCTGTTTTCTCCCTGCCAACAGCGATCCAGTGTGGGAGGGGGCTTGCCCGCGATGACGGTGGTTCAGTCAACATATCTGCCAACAATGCCGCCGTCTTCGAAGCCTCGCTGAAGCTCGACATCTCCCACAGGGGATTAGCGATATCCATGAAATTTACAGCCGGGCTGTTTTCTTCCTGCCAACAGCGATCCAGTGTGGGAGGGGGCTTGCCCCCGATGACGGTGGTTCAGTCAACATATCTGCCAACAGTGCCGCCGCCTTCGAAGCCTCGCTAAAGCTCGACATCTCCCACATTTGGATCGTGCCTGCTTCATTCCCTCACTGCGCCGCGCCGAACGTAATCGACCCATTCATACGCTAGGCCCTCATGCTCCCTGACACCATGATGGCAGACCTCGATGAATTCATCCTCGAAGCTGGGAAACCGGGCTTCCCCTTCGTGATCGTCGTTGAACAGGGTAAGGTAAAGCCTGTCCACCCGATCTATCACCTGGTCATATAGCTCCGGGCCGCCACCGATATGAATTTCCTCGGGATGGTAGGACGCCGCGCATTCCAGCGCTGATGCCAGCGAGCGGCAGACCACAGCCTGCTCGTGTTCAAAGGCCGGGTTGCGCGACAGCACGATATTGGGACGATCCGCCAGTGGTCGTCCACTGAGTGCGATCACCGATTCAAAGGTCTTGCGGCCCATGATCACGGGCTTTCCGATGGTTTTGGCGGCGAAGCGGCGCATGTCGTCCGGGACCATCCGTAAGAGCCCGCCCGCTTTGCCGATAGAGCGGTTACGGCGGCCCATTCCTGCCACGACTGCGATGGGTATAGCCATGATCTGTTCCTTCAGCGAAATGGCGGTGGCGGAGATGCCCTCCCACATTTTTGACCGTGCTCATTCAAGTAATCAGCGTCTGCTGCTGACCTCGACCGGCACATCATCACCCGCCATGCGCTTGCGGAACAATGCAGTACGCGCAAGCAACAAGGTGGTCACCGGCACCGTGATCGACAACAAAATCGGAATCAACCACCCGTGCAACACCGGCCCGGACTTGAGCACCGAAAAATAAATAATCGACGCCAACGCCACACACCACGCCCCCAATGTCGACGCCAGTGCCGGCGGGTGCATGCGCTGGAAGAAGTCTTTCATGCGCAGCAAGCCAATCGCGCCAATCAACGCAAACACACTGCTCAGCACCAGCAGCACCGCCACGACGATTTCCACCCATAACGGCATCATTCAATCACCTCCCCACGCAGCAGGAATTTCGCCAGGGCAAACGAGCCGACGAAGCCAAACAGCGCAATCAGCAGCGCCGCTTCAAAGTAGGTGTCACTGGCATACCGAATGCCCAGCACCAGCATCATCAGCATCGCCAGGATGTACAGGTAGTCCAGCGCCAGTACGCGGTCTTGTGCCGACGGGCCTTTGAACAGGCGGATCAGGGTCAGCACCATGGCCAGCGAGAACAGGAACAGGCTGAACAGGATCGCATTGGAGAGCAGGGTGCTCATTCGAAGATCTCCATCAGGGGCCGCTCGTAGGTGGTCTTGAAGTGCTCGATAAACGGCGCTTCATCTTCCAAGTCGAACACGTGCAAGAGCAGGATGCTGCGGTCCAGTGCCAGTTCCGACCAGATGGTGCCGGGCACCACGGTGGTGATCATCGACAGCGCGGCCAGGCCGTTGGCGTCGCGCAGGTCCAGGGGGATCTTGACGAAGCGCGAGCGCGGCGGGCGCGAGCCGCATCTCAGCACGCCCCAGGCCACTTGCAGGTTGGAGACGATTACATCGCGTCCCACCAGGAAAAACAGGCGGATGATCACGCCGGGGCGGCGGATGCGGATCGGCAACGGGCGCAGCGGTGCCATCAGCAGCGGCGCAAGAAAGCCCAGAAGGGCGCCCAGCAGCAGGTTGCCGGGGCTGACCGACAGGTTCAGCACCAGCCACAGCACCCACAACGCCAGCGACAGCCACGGGGCAGGGAACAGGCGCTTCATGGTTGCACCTCCAGCGCGGCGGTCTTGGCTTCAGGGCTGGGTACGGGACGCGTTGCCATCACCGCCATCACGTAGTTTTCCGGGTTGTTCAGGCTCTGGGCGGTGCCCAGGGTGTAGCGCATCAGCGGCTCTGCCTTGAAGGTCAGCAGAATGCTCAGGCCCAGCAGGAAGAAGATCGGCATGCACTCATAGCGGCGCAGCAACGGCGACGGGCGCTCTTCCGGGGTCCAGAAGCGCTGGATGCCCAAGCGCGCAAAGGCGATCAACGAGGCCAGGCCGGAGAGGATCAGCAGTGCGACCAGGCCCCAGGCAGCCGGGCGGATCGGCTCCTCGACACTGACCCCCAGGCCCAGCGGGTTGACCAGCGCGCTCAACAGGCTGAGCTTGCCGATAAACCCGGACAACGGCGGCATGCCGATAATCAGCAGGGCGCAGGCGACAAAACTCAAGCCCAGGAAGGCCATGGTCCAGGGAATCACCTGGCCGACCACGGCTTTCTGTTCGTCATCGAGGTTGACGCCAGGGCGCGGATGCAGGGACTCCATGGCCTTGGGCAGTGCATCGATCTCTTCATCCAGCGGCAGGTCGTTGGCCGAGCGCGAGCGCTCGATCAATTCGGCCAGCAGGAACAGCGCGCTCAAGGCCAAGGTGGAACTGACCAGATAGAACAGCGCGCCGGCGGTGAGGCTCGGCTGGGCGAAGCCCACCGACGACAGCAGGATCCCGGCCGAGACCAGGATGCTCAAGCTGGCCATGCGCTCCAGGCGCTGCGCCGCCACCATCGCCAGACCGGCGCAGACAATGGTGGCCATGCCGCCATACACCAGCCAATCGCCGCCAAACAGTGCCGACGCACCGGCCTGGCCGGAGAACAACAGGGTCCACAGGCGCAGCACGGTGTACACGCCGACCTTGGTCATGATCGCAAACATCGCCGCCACCGGCGCGCTGGCCGAGGAGTAGGCGGGGGCCAGCCAGAAGTTCAGCGGCCACATGCCGGCTTTCGCCAGGAACGCCGTCGCAAGGATCGCCGCACCCGCGTGCAGCAGGCCGCGATCGGCTTCCGGCACCAGCGGGATCTTCAGCGCCAGGTCGGCAAAGTTCAGCGTGCCGGTGACGCCATAGATCATCGCCGCACCAATCAGGAACAGTGACGAGGCCAGCAGGTTGATCGCGATGTAATGCAGCCCCGATGACACCCGCGCACGGCCGGAACCGTGCAGCATCAAGCCATAGGACGCCGCCAGCAGCACCTCGAAGAACACAAACAGGTTAAACAGGTCGGCCGTGAGGAAGGCGCCGTAGAGGCCCATCATCTGGATCTGGAACAGCGCATGGAAGCTGGTGCCGGCACGGTCCCAGCGAGCCATGGCGAACAGCAGCGCGCTCACGCCGATGATCCCGGTGAGCACCAGCATCAAGGCTGATAGTTGGTCCACCACCAGTACAATGCCGAACGGCACCTGCCAGTTGCCCGGCAGGTACACGCCGATCGAGCCGGGGCCGCCTTTTTGCGTCCAGTACAGCAGCAGAATGGCGATGCCCAGGCCGATCATGCTCGAGAACAGGTTGATACGCGCTTTCAGCGGCCGATGCTTCTCGCCGAGCATCAGCATCAAGGCGGCGGTGAGCAACGGCAGCAGGATCGGCGCGACGATCAGTTGATTCATCCACGTCATTCCTTGGGCTCCCGGCCGTCCACATGGTCAGTGCCGGTCAGGCCCCGTGAGGCCAGCAACACCACCAGGAACAAGGCGGTCATGGCGAAGCTGATCACGATGGCCGTGAGCACCAGCGCCTGGGGCAGCGGGTCGGTGTAGTGGAGCAGGTCTTGCGGCACACCGTCCTTGATGATCGGCTCCTTGCCGATAAACAGGCTGCCCATGCTGAAAATGAACAGGTTGACCCCGTACGACAGCAGGCACAGGCCCATCACCACCTGGAACGTCCGTGGCCGCAGGATCAGCCAGACCCCGGAGGCGGCCAGGACGCCAATGGCAATTGCAATGACTTCTTCCATCAGGCGGCTCCTTCCGTAGCGGCAACCACTTTGGCCTGGTTGCTCGGTTTATGGGCCCGCACGGACTGGTGACCGAGGGCGGTGAGCATCAGCAGCGTCGAGCCGACGACCATGGCGTACACGCCGACGTCGAAGAACAGCGCGCTGGCGACATGAATGTCGCCGAGCACCGGCAGGCTGAAATGCCAGGTGTGGGTGGTGAGGAACGGGTAGCCGGCAAACAAGGCGCCAAGCCCGGTCAGGGTCGCGGAGAACAGCCCGAAGCCCATCCAGCGCATCGGCCGCAGGCTCATCTGTGCCTCGACCCATTGGGTGCCGGCGACCATGTATTGCAGGATAAACGCGACCGACATCACCAGCCCGGCGACAAACCCGCCGCCCGGTTGGTTGTGGCCGCGCATGAACAGGTAGAACGACACCACCAGCGCAATCGGCAGCAGCAGGCGCACCAGCACCGCCGGCACCATCATGAAGCCCAGCGCGGTATCGCTGGCCTGGCGTGGGTTGACCAGGTCGGTGGCCACGTCCGGCGCCAACTGGCGCTGTTGCGCGGGCAGTTGCATGCTTTCCTTGGAAGGGCGGAAGCGGCGCAGCAGGGCGTACACCGTCAGCGCCACGGCGCCGAGCACGGTGATTTCGCCGAGGGTATCAAAGCCCCGGAAGTCGACGAGCATCACGTTCACCACATTGCTGCCGCCGCCTTCGGGCAGGGCACGGCTGAGGTAGAACGAAGAGATATCGTTGGGGGTCTGGCGCGTCAACATCGCGTAGGACAAGAGCGCCATGCCGCCGCCCACTACGGTGGACAGCAGGAAGTCGCGCACCCGGCGAATTCGCGCCTTGCGCAAGGTGTTCGGCAGCGGCGAGACCTCTTCGATCCGTCGCGGCAGCCAGCGCAGGCCCAGCAGGATCAGCACGGTGGTCACCACTTCGACCACCAACTGCGTCAACGCCAGGTCCGGCGCCGAGAACCACACAAAGGTGATGCAGGTCATCAGGCCGCACACGCTGACCATGGTCAGGGCCGCCAGCCGGTGGTACTTGGCTTGCCAGGCGGCGCCAAGGGCGCAGGCGATCGCCAGCACCCACAGGGTGACGAACACGATGGACCCCGGGATTTTCGGGCGGTCGCCCCAGCTCAAGCCACTGTTGAGCATCGGGATCATGCCGCCGATCACCGCCACCAGCACCAGCAGGAATAACTGAGTCTGCAGGCGCTTGGTACTGATGCGTTTCTCGATCCTGCGCACGCCGCGCATCATCACCACCAGGCTGCGCTCGAAACCACGCTTGCCGTTGAAATAGCTGATGATCGGCGGGTACTTGAAGCGCCCCAGCTTGAGTTGCTTGCGCAGCAGCAGGTACAGCACCACGCCGCCGGACATGGCCACCAGGCTCATGATCATCGGCGCGTTCCAGCCGTGCCAGATCGCCAGGCTGTACTCCGGCAGTACGCCGCCCACCACCGGCAGCGCAGCGGCGGCAAGGATCGAGCCGACCACCTGGGCCGGGAAAATCCCTACCAGCAGGCACGTGAACACCAGCAACTCAACCGGTGCGCGCATCCAGCGCGGTGGTTCGTGGGGCGTGTGCGGCAGGTTGGTCGCCGGCGGGCCGAAGAACACGTCCACGGTGAAACGTAGCGCATAGGCCACGCTGAATGTCCCGGCAATGGTCGCGATCAACGGCAGGGCGAACTCCACCCAGGCCGTCGAGGTGATGAACACGGTCTCGGCAAAGAACATCTCTTTGGACAGGAAGCCGTTGAGCAACGGCACGCCCGCCATGGACGCACTGGCCACCATCGCCAGGGTCGCGGTAAACGGGATCAGCTTGACCAGCCCGCTGAGCTTGCGGATGTCCCGCGTGCCGCTTTCGTGGTCGATGATGCCTGCGGCCATGAACAGCGAGGCTTTGAAGGTGGCGTGGTTGAGGATATGGAACACCGCCGCGACGGCGGCCAGCGGGCTGTTGAGGCCCAGCAGCAAGGTGATCAGCCCGAGGTGGCTGATGGTGGAATAGGCCAGCAGGCCCTTCAGATCATTTTGGAACATGGCGCAGTACGCGCCGAGGAGGAGGGTGAGGGCGCCGGCGCCGCCGACGATCCAGAACCATTCTTCGCTGCCCGACAGCGACGGCCACAGGCGGGCCAGCAGGAACACGCCGGCCTTCACCATCGTTGCCGAATGCAGGTACGCCGACACCGGCGTGGGGGCCGCCATCGCATGGGGCAGCCAGAAGTGGAAGGGGAATTGCGCGCTTTTGCTCAAGGCGCCTATCAGCACCAGGGCCAGCATGACCGGGTACAGCGAGTGCGCGCGAATGTGATCGCCCGCCGCCAGCACCTGGTCGAGGTCATAGCTGCCGACGATATGCCCCAGCAGCATCACGCCCGCCAGCAGGCACAAGCCGCCGGCGCCGGTGACCATCAACGCCATGTACGCACCGCGGCGCGCGTCGGCGCGGTGGTGCCAATAGCCGATCAGCAGGAACGAGAACAGGCTGGTCAGTTCCCAGAAGAACACGATCTGGATGAGGTTGCCGGAGATCACCAGGCCGAGCATGGCGCCCATAAAGGCCAGGAAAAACGCGAAGAATCGTGGCACCGGATCATCCGGCGACATGTAGTAACGCGCATACAACGCCACCAGCGAACCGATGCCGAGCACCAGCATCGAGAACAGCCAGGCAAACCCGTCCATGCGCAACACGAAGTTCAGCCCGAGGCTGGGCAACCACATGAATTCTTCGCGGATCACGCCACCGTGGGCGATCTGGGGGTAGAGCAGGGCGACTTGAATAGTGCCGACCAGGGCCACAAGGCCGGCCAGCAGGGATTCGGTGTTACGTGCATTGTGCGGCAGCAAGGCCGCCAGACAGCTGCCAATGAAAGGCAGAAGCAGTAGAACTATCAGGGACATAGGCTTCTAATCTGCGGGAGTTTGGGATGCATCATACGTGCCGCTTTCACGATCACCAAACGGCAAGATGTGGCAGGATCCTACAAGATAGGTCGAATAATCCCATTTGGCAGTGTTTAGGACCCTATGGCGAGGGAACTTGCTCCCGCTGGGCTGCGCAGCAGCCCCACCACCGGCACCTCAGTTCTGACGCTCTTGCTCCAGCTCTTCTTCCAACGCCAGCGCTTTCTGCCCCTTAGTCTTCATTTCACTGACAATCACCGCCACCACAATCAACGCCGCCCCCACCATCGCAATCGGCGGGAAGCGCTCCCCGGCAATCCGCCCCACCACGCCTGCCCATACAGGCTCACCGGCATAGATCAACGTGGCCCGGGTCGGCGAAACACTTTGCTGCGCCCAGTTCATCGCCACCTGGATCACCGCACTGGTCAAGCCCAGGCCCACCGCACTGAACAGCAGCAGCCACGAAAACCCCGGCAACGCCTCGCCCATCGGCACCACCATCAGGAACGACAACAGCGACGCCGTGGCCAGTTGCACCACGGTCACCCGGCGCACATCCACCTGCCCGGCAAACGCGCTGATCAGGATGATCTCCGCCGCAATCGCCACCGCGCCAATCAACGTGGCGATTTCGCCGGCGCTGAAGTTCAGCGAAGCGCCCGCCGGCCCGGTCAGCAGCATCAACCCGGCAAACGCCAGCATGATGCCAATGCTCGGCATCAAGCCCGGACGACGCCCAAGCACCAGCCATTGTAGTAGCGGCACGAACGGCACATATAAAGCCGTGATAAACGCCGACTGGCTGCTCAAGATCGTCTGCAAGCCAATGGTCTGCAAACCGTAGCCAAACATGATTGCCACACCGATAAACACCCCGGCCTTCAACTCGAACAGGGTCAGGTCGCGCAGGGTGCGCAGGGAAAAGAACCCCACCACGATCGCCGCCGCCGCAAAGCGCAGGCCGACGAAAAACATCGGCCCACTGACGGTCATCGCGTGCTGCACCAGCAAAAACGTGCCGCCCCAGATCATGGTGATCACCACCAGGATGCATTCGGCTTTGCTGAAACGGTTGAAACGAGGGGAGACGTTTGGGGTGGTCATGGCGGCTCGGTCTTGCAAGGGAAAGGCACGGACCGCACAATGCGCCGCACGCTGGGCAGTATACTGCGCACACCCACCCATTGAGCAATATAGTGCACAAAGAAAATCCACATCGGGCTTCGGTCCTGCAGCACGTCAGCCAGAACGTCCGTCGCCTGCGCCACGCCGCCGACCTGAGCCAGACCGCGCTCTCGGAAAAGTCCGGGGTCAGCCGGCGCATGCTGGTGGCCATCGAAGCGGGCGAAAAGAACGTCAGCCTGTCCACCCTCGACCGGGTGGCCGAAGCGCTGGACGTGGCTTTCAGTGACCTGATCCAGGCGCCGGATGCGCGTGATCACAGCCGCATCAACGAATTGGCTTGGGCGGGTGAAATCGTTGGCAGCAAGGCGGTGTTGCTGGCGAAGGCCACTGCGCGGCGTGAAGTCGAGTTATGGGAGTGGCGCCTTGAACCCGGTGATCGGTATTGCCCGGACCCCGATCTGGAAGGTTGGAGTGAGCAGCTGTTTGTCTTCGAAGGCAGCTTGACCTTGGTCGTGGGTAACACAGAAAACACCATCAAAGCTGGTGAGTTCTTCATGTTCGCCAGCCATCAGTCCCATGCCTATCGCAACGATGGCAACGTGGCAGTGCGATTTATCCGCAACGTAGTAATCTGAAATCCCTGCGACAGCAGGTCGTAGACTCGCTGTACCTGTTACTTCTAACAGTAGACCGCGGTGCTCTGGTGACGTTTACTTGCTTGGGCATCGACGCTTCGGTGTTTGGGTACATTGAATGTGGTGAGTCCACTCGTCTACTGATAATGGAGTTTTTGAGATGGCTATTTATTCTGATGAGAAGCAGGTTGGAGATAGTATATTCACTGCTGCAACAATCAAGGAGGCAGAGGAAGATAAGATTTATTTAGGCAGAGTAGTCAAAGGCGGAAAATTGTTAGTTCTAGAATCTCTCGTTCCTCCTGAAGATTATTTGAAAGTAGGCGATAAGGTGAACGCTTGTTTTTCATCAAATGGAGGCGTTTGGGAGTACGAATATGTTGTGGTGAAAGATCAAAAGTATCCATTGGAATTTACAGTGCTTCCGGTCGCTTTCGCATTAGGTGCTGTGAAAATAAATTATTCGGTGACCGACTCTGTCGGTAACGAGGGAGTGGCACCTGAAAGGGTCTATACGGTAGTTCCGTAGTGATAATGGCCAATACCGTAGGTGTGGCGTGGCCCAGTGTTCCTTAAAGTGGCAAATGCGATTGCCCAGTTGACCATTAAGCTAGGCGTTTCTGATGTATGCCATATTGGACAGGCTATTTCTAAGGACGGTACGTACAATTGCCACGTCACTGTTTACCTGGCAACAGTGAATCCACAATGTGTTGTATCTCAATAGGAAGTATTTTTTGTTTTTTGCTTAACTATTTGATTTTTATAAAAATTAAGTTCAGGCACGACTCCTGCAATCACTCCAGCATCCCCTCGGAGCCTGGAGTCGGCCCATGTCAGCCCACCCTCAACACCCTGCCCATATTATCCGCTCGGACGCGGAAGCCATCGAGGTCGCCACGCGCCTGGCCGCACGTTTTGCCGTCGACGCCAGCGCGCGCGACCGTGATCGGATCCTGCCCTTCGCCGAACTTGAAGCGTTCTCTGCCAGCGGCCTGTGGGGCATCACCATTCCCAAAGAGTACGGCGGCGCTGGAGTGTCCTATGTGACGGTCGCTGAGGTGATCAAGCTGATCTCCGCCGCCGACCCGTCCCTGGGGCAGATCCCGCAGAACCACCTGGGCGTGGTGGACATCCTGCTGCAAACCGCGACCGAGGAACAAAAACGTCATTACTTCGGCAAGGTGCTGGCCGGTTACCGTTTCGGCAATGCCTTCTCCGAAGCCAAGAGCAAGAATGCCGGCACCTTCGATACCCAGATTCGTGTCCACGACGACACCGCGCACATCAACGGCGAGAAGTTCTACTGCACCGGCGCGCTGTTCGCCCACATCGTGCCTACGGTCGGCAACAACGAACACGGCCAGGCGTTTATCGCCTTTGTCGAACGCGATGCGCCGGGCCTTAGCGTGATTGACAGCTGGGACGGCTTCGGCCAGCGCACCACCGCCAGCGGCGGCGTGACCCTCGACGGGGTAACGGTGCCCCTGACAGCGGTGATCCCCGCCCATCAAGCCTTCGACCAACCCACCGCCAACGGCCCGATCTCGCAGATCATCCAGGCTGCCGTCGACACCGGTATCGCCCTTGGTGCCCTCGAACAGGCGAAGATCTACGCCCGCCAGGCGCGACCGTGGATCGACAGCCAGCAGGAGCACGGCTGGCAAGACCCCTTCACCATCGCCGCCATCGGCGACCTGGAATGGCGCGTCCACGGCACGGAAGCCATCCTCGCCAAAGCAGGTTTGGCGGTTGATCGCGCCCTCGCCGAGCCCAGCGAAGACACCGTCGCCCACGCCTCGCTGGTGGTTGCCCAGGCCAAAGTCCTCTCGGCTGAAACCGCCTTGCTCGCCAGCAGCAAACTCTTCGAACTGGCCGGCACGCGCTCGGTCACCGGCAAACATAACCTTGATCGCTTCTGGCGCAACGCGCGCACCCACACCCTGCACGACCCGGCCCGCTGGAAATACCACCTGATCGGCAACTTCGTGCTTAACGGCGTGAAGCCCGCGCGCCACGCCTGGAACTGAGGAGCCTGATTCCATGACCACACTGAAGCTTGCGCGCCAACTGTTGGACAGCACCCGCCGCCATGTCGAGAAAAGCGATGACCCCTATGTGATCAGCCGCTTCGGCGATCTGCAGATCCGCGTCGACGTGGCCGCCGCCTTGCTTGAGCGCGCCGAAACCCATCCCAGCCCGGTCGCTGCGACCGAAGCGCAGATCGCGGCCGCCGAAGCCTTGATCGCTGCCAGCAACGCCGAATTCGAACTCACCGGCCAACGCACCGCACTGCCGCCGACCCTCGATGACCCCCTGCGCTGGAAATACCAGGTTGTCGGTAACTACCACCTCAACGGAGTGCTTTGATGTCCCGTGAAATCCGCTTGAACGCCTTCGACATGAACTGTGTCGGCCACCAATCCCCGGGCCTGTGGGCGCATCCGCGTGACCGTTCGTGGCAGTACAAGGACCTGGAATACTGGACCGACCTCGCCAAAATCCTTGAGCGCGGCAAGTTCGATGGCCTGTTTATCGCCGATGTGCTGGGCATCTATGACGTCTACAACGGCAATGGCGAGGCGGCAATTCGCCAGGCGACCCAAGTGCCGGTCAATGACCCGCTGTCGTTGATCGCGCCGATGGCCTTGGTCACCGAGCACCTGGGTTTTGGCCTGACGGCGTCGTTGTCCTTCGAACATCCGTACCCGTTCGCCCGCCGACTCTCCACCCTCGACCACCTGACCAAGGGCCGCATCGGCTGGAACATCGTCACCTCCTACCTGGAAAGCGGCGCCAAGAACCTTGGCCAGAAAGCCCAGACCGAACACGACGCGCGCTACGACTACGCCGAGGAATACCTGGAGGTCTGCTACAAACTCTGGGAGGGCAGTTGGGAGGAGGGTGCGGTGTTGCGCGACCGCGAGCGCCGGATTTTCAGCGACCCGAGCAAGATCCACGAGATCCGCCACGTCGGCAAACACTTCCAGGTGCCCGGCATTCATTTGTGCGAGCCGTCGCCGCAGCGCACGCCGGTGCTCTACCAAGCCGGTGCGTCCAGCCGTGGCAAGCAGTTTGCGGCCGAGCAGGCCGAGTGCGTGTTCGTTGCCGCGCCGTCCAAGGTGCTGCTGAAAAAGACCGTCGCCGACATCCGCCGCCGTGCCGCCGAAGCCGGGCGCGATCCGAAGAAGATCCTGATCTTCAACTTGCAGACGGTGATCGTCGGCGAGACCGATGCCAAGGCCAAAGCCAAGTTTGACGAATACAAATCCTACGTCAGCTACGAAGGCGCAATGGCGCTGATCTCCGGCTGGACCGGCATCGATTTCAGCCAGTTCAAACCGGATGAACCGCTCAAGCACGTGCACACCAACGCCATCCAGTCGGCGGTGGAAGCCTTCTCCACGGCGGACCCGAACAAGGTCTGGACCCCAAACGAACTGGCCGATTGGGTCGGCATCGGCGGCTTCGGCCCCTTGTTTGTCGGCGGCCCGGAAACCGTGGCGGACCTGTTGCAGGAATGGGTCGAAGAGACCGATGTCGACGGCTTCAACCTGGCCTACGCGCTGACCCATGAAACCTTCATCGACGCCGTGGACCTGTTGGTGCCGGAGTTGCAGAAGCGTGGGGTGTACAAGACTGAGTACGCCGAGGGTACGTTGCGCGAGAAGTTGTTTGGCGACGGCGCAAGGTTGGCCTCCAACCACCCTGGTGCCGGTTACCGCAATTTATCTGACGCGCACATAACCAATGTGGGAGGGGGCTTGCCCCCGATAGCGGCAGTCCAGTCAAGGCACTTGTGACTGACACACCGCCATCGGGGGCAAGCCCCCTCCCACAGTAGATCGGTGTTGATCCAAATAATCCAGCCAGCGGACCACCGCACGCACACACCCCAATAGGAGCACTACCCCTATGAGCGTGCACGCACTCAACCGCCCACTGGCCCTGGAATGGCCCGCCGAACGGCTCGGCAACCTGCCCAAGGCCCTGGAACAACTGCACCACTGGGCGCAGATCACGCCGCTGCACACCGCCCTGCGCCACAAGCGCCAGGGGCAGTGGTATGCGTGGCGCTGGATCGACGCCTTGCGTGACGTGGAACGCCTGGCCGACGGGTTGCGCCATCAGGGTTTCAGCGAGCAGTCGCGGCTGGCCCTCAGCGGTGCGTTCGA
The DNA here is from genome assembly GCF_045037875.1 of Pseudomonas petroselini. Taxonomy (NCBI): domain Bacteria; kingdom Pseudomonadati; phylum Pseudomonadota; class Gammaproteobacteria; order Pseudomonadales; family Pseudomonadaceae; genus Pseudomonas; species Pseudomonas petroselini. The sequence continues at coordinate 5,151,280 of NZ_CP173614.1, read as the reverse complement.
ACCGAACCTGTTGTTGCTGGCGCTGGCGGCGCACGCCATCGGCGGGCAGGTCTTGACCCTGGCCGATGACCTGGATCCCGAGGCGCTCCAGCACCACCTGTGGCGCATTCGCCCCACTCACTCTTATGTGCAAGGCCGCCAGCACGTACGGGATTGGCAGTCGGCGAATCTACTGGATTTCGCCCAATTACTCGGCCCGCTGGACCCCGCGCAACACCTCGCACGCTGGTGGCAGCCCACGGGCGAAACCGCGTTGTGGAGCGAAGAGGGCACCCACTGGCAGGGCGGTCTCGCGGTGGTGCTGGAGCAATGGCTGAACAGCGGTCACGGCCTGGCCTTCCCGGAAAGCCTGGCCTCGGCGCGGCGCGATCGCAGCGAAGTCGCCCCCACCGGCCTGCTGTTGTCGCCCGTGCGTTTGCAGCATCTGGCCGATGAGATCGAAAGCCGCCTGGCGCCTCACGGCACCTGGCGCCGACGTTTGTGCGACTGGGCCATCGCCCACCCGCAGAGCGGCGTGCGTCGCCTGCTGAAAAACCGCGTGCGCAAGCTGCTGGGTTTCCAACGCCTGGCCTACATCTGGCAACCGCTTAAACCGACGGCCGAACCGACCTGGCTGGCTGAGTTCACACGGGACATCGCATGAGCCAGGCCATTTTGCAGGTGCGGGATATCTCGCTGTCGTTCAAGGGCGTCAAGGCGATCAATGCCTTGTCCTTCGAGGTGGCGCGCGGCGAAATCTGCGCGCTGATCGGGCCGAATGGCGCAGGTAAAAGTTCGCTGCTCAACGTGCTCAATGGTGTGTATCGCTTCGATGCCGGCGAGATTGTCTTCGAAGACCAACACTTCCACCGCATCGACCCCTTGGGGGCTGCGCGTCGCGGCATTGGTCGCACCTTCCAGAACAACGCGCTGTTCAAAAAGATGAGCGTGCTCGACAACATTCTCACCGGCCTGTCACGGCACATGCGCAGCAATTTTATCGAACAGGCCCTCGGCTTACCCCGCGCACGCCGCGAAGCCGAAGCGTTCCGGCTGCGGGCCCAGGGCATTCTCGAATTCCTTGAACTGCAAGCTCACCGGGAGGTGTTGGTGGGCAACCTTTCCTACGGCCTGCAAAAACGCGTGGAACTCGGCCGGGCGTTGATCGCAGGGCCGAGCTTGTTGTTGCTGGATGAGCCCATGGCCGGCATGAACGCCGAAGAAAAGCAGGAAATGGCGCGCTTCGTCGCCGACGTAAACCGCGACCTCGGCACCACCGTGGTGTTGATCGAACACGACATGGGCGTGGTGATGGGCCTGTCCGACCACGTGGTGGTGCTTGATTACGGGCGCAAGGTCGGTGACGGCACGCCTGCGGACGTGCAGGCCAATCCCGAGGTGATCGCGGCCTACCTGGGAGTGGTAAACGGATGACGTTCTTCTTTGAAACCCTGCTCGGCGGCCTGCTCGCCGGCACCATGTACTCGCTGGTCGCCATCGGCTTCGTGCTGATCTACAAGGCCAGTGGCGTGTTCAATTTCGCCCAGGGCTCGATGCTGCTGTTCGCCGCGCTGACCTTTGTCAGCCTGCATGATCAGGGCGTGCCGTTTGCCCTGGCACTGCTGCTGACGATGATCGTAATGATCGTCGGCGCCTTGTTCATCGAGCGCCTGGTCTTGAGGCCGTTGGTGAACCGTTCGCAGATCACCTTGTTCATGGCGACGCTGGGCCTGTCGTTCATTATCGAAGGCCTGGCCCAGGGACTGATGGGCGCTCAGGTGCGCGCCCTCGACCTGGGTATCGACGACGTGCCGCTGTTCGTCGGCCCGCTGATGCTCAGCCAGTTCGACCTGATCGCTGCCGCCGCCGCTGTGGTGCTGGTGACGGTGCTGGCGTTGCTGTTCAACAAGACCCGCATCGGCGTGTCGCTGCGCGCGGTAGCGGATGACACCACGGCGGCGCTGTCCATTGGCATCAACCTCAACCGCATCTGGCAGATTGTCTGGGCGGTGGCCGGGATCGTCGGGCTGGTGGCCGGGCTGCTGTGGGGCGCGCGTCAAGGCGTGCAATTCTCGTTGTCGCTGGTGGTGCTCAAGGCCTTGCCGGTGTTGATTATCGGCGGCTTTACCTCGATTGGCGGGGCGATTGTCGGCGGGCTGATTGTCGGCGCGGCGGAGAACCTCGCCGAGGTGTACATCGGCCCGTTGATCGGCGGCGGTATCACGCCGTGGTTCGCCTACGTATTGGCCCTGGCCTTCCTGTATATCCGTCCCGCCGGCCTGTTCGGCGAGCGCGCCATCGAGCGAGTCTGAAACCATGTCGATCCCCCTTGCGCAAGAAACCGCGCCGTTGCTGCTGATTCAGCGGCGCATCCCCTGGGCCCTGATCGGCCTGTTGGCGCTGGCCTTTATCGCGGTGCCGCTGTGGGGCAATGACTATTGGCTGAATGCGATCCTGATCCCGTTCCTGGTGCTGTCGCTGGCCGGGCTGGGCCTTAACCTGCTCACCGGCTACACCGGACAGACATCGGTGGGGGCGGCCGGCTTCATGGCCGTCGGCGCGTTTGCCACCTATGGATTTCTGTTACGCCTGCCTGAATTGGGTTTGCCGGTGGCGCTGCTCGGCGGTGGGGTCATCAGCGCCTTGGTCGGCCTGTTGTTCGGCCTGCCCAGTTCGCGGATCAAGGGCTTCTACCTGATGGTCACCACCCTGGCCGCACAGTTTTTCCTGGAGTGGCTGTTCGTCAAATTTCCGTGGTTCTACAACTACGGTTCGTCCGGGACTATCTCCGCGCCGAAGCTGGCGCTGTTCGGTCACGACCTCAACACGCCGTTGGGCCGCTACCTGCTGACCCTGGTCACCGTGCTGCTGCTGACCTGGACCGCGATCAACCTGGTGCGGAGCCAGGTCGGGCGCAACTGGATGGCGATCCGCGACATGGACACCGCCGCCGCCGTGGTCGGCATTCCGGTGGTGCGCTACAAACGCCTGGCGTTCGCGGTCAGCTCGTTCTACCTGGGCATCGCCGGCGCGCTGTGGGCCTTTGCCTACCTGGGAACGGCCAGCGCCAGCAGCTTCGATATCAATCGTTCGTTCCAGATCCTGTTCATCATCATTATCGGCGGCATGGGCAGCATCGCCGGCAACTTTGTCGGCGCGGCCTTTATCAGCCTGCTGCCGATCTTTCTCAGCCACGCCGGGCAGGCGCTGTTTGGTGGCGCGGTGGATGCGGGGCAGTTGCAGAACCTGCAGAAAATCATCTTTGGCGTGTTGATCATCGTGTTCCTGATCAAGGAACCCGAGGGCTTGATTCGCCTGTTGCACAACCTTCGCGATCGGCTGCGTCAATGGCCCCTACGTTTCTGACTGACTAAGAGAATCCAAATGCGTGCATCCTTGAAACGTTCCCTGGCCGGCGCCGCCTTCGCGCTGGCTGCCCTGGCCGGTGCTGTGCCTCAGGCGGTGGCCTCGCCCGACCAGCAATTCTTTCCCCTCGCGACTTACCGTGTCGGTGCCTATGCGTCGAGTGGCGTGCAGGTGTGGGCGGGGATGATCGATTACCTGCGTTACATCAACGAGGTCGAAGGCGGCATCAACGGCGTCAAACTGGTGTGGCAGGAATGCGAGACCGAATGGACGGCGGAGAAGGGCATCGAGTGCTACGAGCGCTTCAAGAATGGCCTGGATGGCGCCCCGGTCGCGGTGTACCAGCCCAACGGCGCCCCGGCGGCGTACGCGCTGAGCGAGCGGGCGGAAGTCGACAAGATCCCGCTGATCACCCTCGGCTACGGCCGTACCGAAGCCACAGACGGCACGGTGTTCCCCTACAATTTCCCGGTGATGCTGACCTTCTACAGCGAGGCGTCGACGCTGGTGAACTACATTGCGCAGCGCGAAGGCGGTTTCGACAAACTCAAGGGCAAGAAGATCGCCACGGTCTACCACGACTCGGCCTACGGTCGTGAAACCCTCGGCCCGCTGAAACTGCTCGCCGAAAAATATGGCTTCGAAAACATCCAGATTCCGGTCGCCGACCCTGGCAACGAACAATCTGCGCAATGGCGCCAGGTGCGCCAGGCCAACCCGGACTGGGTGTTCCTGCGCACCTGGGGCGTGTCCACGCCGGTCGCGGTGAAGACCGCCGCGCGCTTCGGCTTCCCGGTGGACCACATCATTGGCGATATCTGGGCCAGCTCCAGCGAAGACGTATTGCCCGCCGGTGCCGCCGCCAAAGGCTACCTGGCGCTCACGCCGTACCCAGCCGGTGCCGACTTTGAGATCCACAAGCGCCTCAAGCGCTACATCCTCGACAAAGGCCACAGTGACCTGAAGGACCTGAAGAACTTCGGCAGCGTCTACTACAACTCCGGCCTGGTGAACGCCGCCGTGGCGGTGGAAGCGATCCGCACCGGCCAGGCCAAGTTCGGCAAGCGCCCGCTCAATGGCGAAGAAGGCCGCTGGGGCCTGGAGCACTTGAACATCGACGATGCGCGCTTGAAGGACATGGGTTACCTGGGCCTGATGCAGAACCTCAAACTGTCGTGCCGCGACCACGAAGGCGGCGGCTCGGCGCGCGTGCAGCAGTGGGACGGCGCTCACTGGACGCTGATCAGCGACTGGATCGCCGCCGACCGCGCCCTGTTGCGCCCGCTGATCAATGAAAAGTCGGCAGCGTTCGCCAAGGAAAAAGGCCTGACGCCACGTACCTGCACCGGGGATGAATAAACCATGAGCCAGCCCGCCACCGACACCACACGCCCGTCGCTGCTGACGGTCAACGATATTGAAGTGATCTACGACGGCGCCATCCTCGCGGTCGCCGGGGTGTCGCTGAGCGTGCCCAAGGGCGCCATCGTCGCCTTGCTCGGTGCCAATGGCGCCGGCAAGAGCACCACGCTCAAGGCCATCTCCGGGTTGGTGCGTGCCGAGCGGGCCGAGGTCAGCCGGGGCACGATCGAATACGCCGGCGCCGACCTGGCCGGCATCGACCCCAGCCAGCGCGTGCGCCAGGGCATGGTCCACGTGCTGGAAGGCCGCCATGTGTTCGGCCAGTTGAGCGTGGAAGACAACCTGCGCAGCGGCGGCTTCGTGCGGCGCCTGAGCCGCAAGGACATGGCGCACGACCTGGAGCGCATCTACGCCTGGTTCCCACGGCTCAAGACCAAGCGCCACACCCGCGCCGGCCTCACCTCCGGCGGCGAGCAGCAGATGGTCGCCATCGGCCGGGCGTTGATGACCCGCCCTACGTTGGTACTGCTCGACGAGCCGTCCATGGGATTGGCGCCTATGATCGTGCAGGAGATCTTCGCGATCATCGCGCAGCTCAACCGTGAGCAGCAGGTGAGCTTCCTGATCGCCGAGCAGAACATCAACGTCGCGCTGAACTATGCGTCCCACGGCTACGTATTGGATACTGGCCGCGTGGCCTTGAGTGGCAGCGCCGCTGAACTGCTGGCGCGGGGCGACTTGCATGACATTTATCTGGGCAAACAGTAAGGGCGACTCCGCATGACTGAATCCATCCGCAACGCTGATGTACTGATCATCGGCGGCGGCCTGAGCGGCACGATGCTGGCCGTGCAACTGTTGCGCCTGCCTGGCCAGCGCCAGATCCTGGTGATCGAGCCGCGCGCGGAACTCGGTCGGGGCGAGGCCTACAGCGCCGTCGAGCTGGGCCACACCCTGAACGGCAATGCGGCGCGCATGAGTGTCGACCCGGACAATGCCGACGACCTGACCGAATGGCTGACCGACTTTATCGGCGCTGGCGGCTGGCCTGAGTCGGATCAGCAGCACGTACCGATCAGCGAACTGTTCCCGCCACGCGGGATTTTCGGCTTGTACGCCCAGCAACGCTTGGCCGAGGCGAAGGCGCAGTCAGCGTCCAGCGTCGAGCATGTGCGCGGTGAAGTGGTCGACCTGCGCGTGGAGGAAGCCTCAACGCTGCTGACCCTCGACAACGGCCAGCAACTGCGCGGCGCGTTCGCGGTACTGGCCACCGGCATGTTCCCGGCGGCGCGTACGCCACAGACCGAGTCCAGCGGGTTGAACGCGGCGGCGGTGGACCCCTGGGATGTGAGCGCGATGACCGAGATTGACCCGCAAGCGACGGTGCTGATCATCGGTTCCGGGCTGACCATGGTCGACGCCGTGGTTTCCCTCGAGCAGGCCGGGCATCGCGGGCCAATCGAAATTTTCTCGCGCCACGGCCTGCTGCCCCATGTGCGCCGGCAACCGCCGAGTTGGGTGGATTTCCTCGGCGAGGATCACCGTCTGCGCAGCCCCCGGCAATTGCTGCGTGAGGTGCGTCGGCAATGCGCTATTGCGCACGCGCAGGGCATCGATTGGCAGGCACCGCTGGACACCGTGCGTGCGCACATCGGCCGTCTTTGGAGCCAGGCCAGCGAGGGCGAGAAACGCCAGTTCGTGAGGCATGTGCGGCCGTGGTGGGAGAGCCATCACCACCGCTCGCCGCCGTTGAGCGCGCAGTTGGTGGCGCGCTTGCAAGAGGAAGGGCGGTTGCGGATCCGGGCGGCGTCGTTCAAAGGCCTGGAACCTGCGACGCAAGGGGTGACCATTCGCTTGCGTTATCGCGGCGAGCACGCGGTGACCCAGGTGTCGGGCGCAGCGCTGATCAACTCCAGCGGCATCGAATACGATTGGCGCCGCGTGGCCCGGCCGCTCCCGCAGCAGTTGCTCAAGCGTGGGCTGATCCAGCCAGGGCCGCTGGCGTTGGGGATTACGGCGGATGCGTCGGGGGCGGTGCTGGATGCGCAGGGGCAGGTCAGCCAGCGGTTGTTCGCCATGGGGCCGCCGTTGCGGGGGATGTGGTGGGAGAGTACGGCGGTAACGGATGTAGCGCTGCAAGCCAAGGCGCTGGCCTCAACGCTCACAAAAATCTGAAGGTGGGAGCTGGCTTGCCAGCTCCCACAGTTTGAACCGTGTTCAGCTTCCGACTTTTACGAAACCCGGCCTAAGCCCAAACACCTCAACCCCCTGCGCCGTCGACTGCCCGGTCGTCACCTTCACCCGCTCCACCGGCTTATCCATCGCCTCGCGGTACTCAACGGTCTTGTCCGCCTGGATCGCCTGGCTCGGAACCACAATCGCCTGCGCATTGTTGTAGGTCACGATGGTCAACCGCGCACTCATCCCCAGCCGCACCCGCTGCAACTGCTGCGGCGTGAGCTTGGGAATCGATAACGTCACCGGAAACTGCGCGCTGCCCTGGCTGTCATTGGCAATCGCCAAGCCACTGACCACGCTCACCGAACCGGTCAGCCGCTCGCCATCAAACCCATCCCCCAGTACTTCAACCGCCTGGCCCTGGTGCAGTTGGTTGATATCCAGCTCCGACACCTTGGCGACGATTTTCAGCCGTTCGATATTCGCCAGTCCAAACAGCACCTGGCCCTGGCTGACCTTGCTGCCGGCCTGCACCGGGGCCGTGTTGTTACCGCCGCCTTGGGGTGACGGATTGCCGGGCGGTGGCACCACGATGCCGGCGAACGGCGCCTTGACGTCCTTGCCTTCGAGCAACGTGTGCAGGGCCTCGTATTTCACCGTGGCATTGGTCAGTTCCATATCGGCGATCTGGCGGTATTCGCCTTTGCCCTGGTCGATGGCCTGTTGCAGTTCGCTGCGCGCGGAAGCGAGGTCCAGTTGTTGCTGCTGGGTTTGTTGCTTGAGGTCGTCCAGCTCATTGCGCGGGATGATGCCGCGCTTGAACAGGTTTTCGCTTTCAGTGAGTTTGCGCTGGGTGTTGCCGGCGGTCATTTCGGCGGTGCGCAGGCTGCGGCGCGCGCGGCTGACGGTAGGGCCGTTGTTCCAGTCCTGCATCTCTTGCACGGTGCGCCGGGCCTTGAGCTGCGTGGAGAGGGCTTCACGCAGCTGCACTTCCAGGGTCGCCGGGTCCATGCGCAACAGCACTTGGCCGGCCTCGACCCGCTGGCCTTGTTCCACCAGGTTGGCCTGTACGTTGCCGTCGAAGGGCGCGGTGAGGGTGATGGTGGTGTCGGGTTCGATCCTGCCCACCAGGCCGATCTGGTGCACCAGCGCGTCGGCTTTCACCTCCTGCCAGTGCTCGGCGGTGGTCGCCGGATCGGACGCAGGGCTGCGCAGGGCCAGGCCTGCGCCCGCCAGCAGCACGATCAATACAGCGCCCAGCAGGCGTTTCTGATTAGTAGTCATTGAGGGCGATTTCCCAACTTTCCAGCGTCATGCCCAGGGTCAAGTCGAGCTGGGTCTGGGCGTTCAAATAAGCGATCAGCGCATTGAGGCGCGCATTTTCGGCGTTGCGCAGGTCGGTCTCGAAACTCAGCACCTGGAAGTTAGTGGAGCGCCCGGCGCTGAGTTTCTCCCGCTCGATCTCGATCTTGCGCCGCGACAACTCCACCGCGCGCTGGGAAATTTCATACTGGCGCCAGCGCGTGCCGAGGTCGCGCACTACATCGTTGACGCTGCGTTCCAGTTCCTGGCGTGCATCGGTGATGCGGATCTCCTGGTCCTCCACATTCACCCGCGCGCGCACTTCGGCCTGGCGCGTGCTGATATCGCCGATGGGGATTTGCACCTGCACCCCAGCGTAGCTGTCCCAGGTGCGGTTGTTGGAGCGGCCTGTGTCGTTGTCGTAGGCGTCGCGTACCTGGTTGGCGCCGGCCACCAGGTCCACCTGCCAACGCCCGGAGTCCTTGGCGATCACCAGGTTGAGGTCAGCCTGTTGGCTGCCGAGCAGGGCGGCGAGGTATTCCGGCTGCTGGGTCTGCGCCAGGTTGAACGCCTGGCGCTTGTCGATCTGCATGGGCCTGGCCTCCAGGGCTTCGGTGGCGCGAATCGGCGTGGACAGGTCGAGGGCCAGCAGGCGCAGCAGCGACAGGCGGTTGGTGTCCAGTTGGTTTTGCGCCTCTTCCACCCCCAGTTGCTGGGTGGCGATATCGGCTTCGGTCTGTACGATTTCGAACTCGGCCATGCGCCCGGCACTGATCAACGCCTTGTTCACTTCCAGCAAGGTACCGGACCGCTTGAGGGCGTCCTGGACGATACTCAGTTGTTCTTGGGCGCGCAGCAGTTCGCGGTAGGTGGCGATGATCTGGCTGATGGTCTGCGCCACCGTGGCCTTGAGGTTCAGGCGGTTGGCCTGCTCCGACAGGCGCGACAGGCGCAGCGGCGCGGTGGTGGCGTCCCAGCCGGCGCCACGCAGCAACGGTTGGATGATCGCCAGGTCCAGGCCGTCGCTGCGGTAGCGGCCGGCGCGGTCGGCGGTGTTCAGTTGCTGGGTCCAGGCCATGCTCAAGCGCGTACCGTACTCGCCGAGCAGGCTGGTGGCCGGCGCCACGTTGGCATTGCGCGCATTGTCGGCAGAGCCGCGGGTGCTGCGGTACGCGCTGTTGAGCGTGAGTTTGGGGTTGAACACGTCTTCGGCCACGCGCAGGTCGAATTTCTGGGCCACCCGTTGCAGGTACGCGCTGCGGATCGCCGGGTTGTTGCGCAGGCCCAGGTACACCGCATCGCCCAGGGTCAGGGTGGTGAGCTGGGCATTCAGCGAGACGCTGCGCTCATAGCCGCTGCGCGTCGTGCTCGGTGCCGACGGCTTGATCACCACGTCGGCCGCCACGCCCGGCAGGCTGACCAGGGCAAGCCACAGCAGCCACTTATTCATCGCGCAGGGCCTCCACCGGCTGCAGCCGTGAGGCCGAGATCGCCGGGTAGAGGCCGAAGAACAACCCCACCAGCAGTGTACTGCCCACGCCCAGCGGGAGGGCGGCGACGGCCAGGGCAAACGCCCAGCCTGACAGCCAGGCATACAGCCAGGCAGCGGTCATGCCCAGCACCGCACCACACAGGGCGCCGACGGCGGTGAGGGTTACGGCTTCAAGCAGGAACAGGTTACGGATATCTCGCTGGCGCGCGCCGAGGGCCATGCGAATGCCGATCTCACGACGGCGCTCCGAGACGTTCATCAACATCACGTTCATCACCCCCACGCCGCCGCCGACCAGGGAGATCGCGCCGAGGGCCAGCAGCAGGTAGGCGAAGGTGCGGCTTTGCCGGGTCATGCCGTCGATCATTTGCTGGGGCACCTGGATGTCCACATCGTGGTCGGGCAGTTGTGGTTTCAAGGCTGCGGCGGCCTCTTGGGCAAGGCGTTCCATGTCTTGGCCGGGCGCGGCGCGGATGATCACGTTGCCGATCTGCGGCATGGCGTAGATACGGCGCATGCCTTCGGCAGGAATGAACAGCGACTCATTGGCCTGCACCGGCATCAGCATCGCGCGTGGCTGGCTGCGCAGGATGCCCACGATCAGAAACAGGTAGTCGTTGATGCGCACGCGGTCGCCCAGTTTCAGTGGGTCGCCCGGCGAACCCAGGGCGTCGGCCAACGGGGCACCGATCACGGCGTAGGTTTCGTTGGCATCGAAGCTCGACAGAAAACGTCCCTGTTGCACCACCAGGCGCATCGCGTCCTTGATGTCCGGCGTGCTGCCGACGAAGTTGGCGTTGACGGTCCGGCCGTGGAACACGATGGGCCCGCTGAATAAGGTGAGGGCGCCGATGTGGGTAATGCCCGGTACCGCTTGGCGCACGGCGTCCAGGTCAAGGCGAGCGGGCGTGGTGATAGTGCCGCCGTTCTTGGCCGGGAACTGGGCGACCAGGGTGTCGGTGCCCATGTCCTTGAAAATCATCGCGGCGTCCACCGCCGCGTTGTGCCCGATATTGATCAACGCCACCACCGATGAACTGCCGATGACGATACCCAGCAGCGCCAGGATCGAGCGCTTGCCCAGGGTGCGCAGGCTGACGAACGCTTCATGCAGCAGTTGGCTGAGGCTCTGTTCGACCCGCAGGCTGCTCTCTACCTGCGGGGTCATAGGCGCCCAACCTCTTGCACCACGCCATTGCGTACCAGGATCTTACGTTCCAGGCGCTCGGCAATATGCGGGTCGTGGGTGACGATGATCAGGGTGACTTGTTGCTCGCGGTTCAGGGCCAGCAGCAGGTCCATGATGTCCTGGGCCGTGGTGCTGTCGAGGTTGCCGGTGGGTTCATCGGCCAATATGACCGAGGGCTTGCCCACCAGTGCGCGCGCAATGGCGACGCGTTGGCGTTGGCCGCCGGAGAGGTCGGCGGGGCGATGGTGGGCGCGGTCGGCCAGGCCGACCTGTTCGAGCATGCGCAGGGCCTGCTCCACCGATTCCTGGCGCGATACGCCGCGATAGCTCAAGGGCAGGGCGACGTTATCCAGGGCACTGAGGCGTGGCAGCAGGTTGAAGCTCTGGAACACGAAGCCGATCTGCTGGTTGCGGATGGCCGCCAACTGATCAGGGGTGGCGTTGAAAATGTCATGGCCGGCAAAGTGGTACTGGCCGCCGTTGGGCAGGTCCAGCAGGCCCAGGATATTGAGCAGGGTACTTTTGCCGGAACCCGAGGCGCCGAGGATGCCGCAGCTGTCGCCACGGGCGATGCAAAGGCATACATCATTGAGAATGGACAGGTGTTGCCCGGCCAGCTGATAGTGCTTGCCGATGCCTTGCAGGGAGATCAAGCCTGGGTGCGCGGGGGTATCTATCATGAATACGCCTTCAGTCTCGACGCTGCCGTCCTCTTCCCCTGGTAAAGCCTTGTAACAAGTTAGGGGGTCGCCTCGGCGCGCGCCATGGACCTTTTTTGCTTCTTGTTTTTAAAATATTGTTTGAATACTAACCGCGTTCCAGCTGCTTCGCCAGCCATCGATGTAGAGCCGTTTCAGCTTGGGAAAAGCCTTACTTCAGGGGGCCGGAAGGCGGATCAAAACACGCTTGCCTCGCTCCGGGGAACCCGTCGGCCAAGGCTTTCGATCATATGGCGCAGTGTCACTACTTGCTTTCGAGCGACGGCACCGGTATAAAAAATCAAATTATTTTTTAAAACAATATTTCCCACGTGGAACTTCTATGGTCGCGAAGAAAGTCAGCGCTCCAAACATCACCAAGACTCGACTGCTGGATGCGACAGAGGCTCTCTTCATCAAATACGGCTATGACGCGGTTTTGTTGCGGCAGATTACCGAGCGTGCCCAGGTCAACCTGGCGGCGGTGAACTACCACTTCGGGGACAAGGATTCCCTGATGCAAACCCTGCTGAAGCAGCGTCTGGAGCCGCTCAACGAGCAGCGCCTGGAACTGTTGGCCCGCTGTGAAGCCGAGTCCGACGGGCCGCTGGATTGCGACACGTTGCTCGGCGTGCTGTTCGCCCCGGCCATGGGCCTGGAGCGCAGCGACCCGGCCAGCGCCAGTGGGGAAGGGCGTTCGTTCATCCGTTTCCTGGGGCGGGTGTACAGCGATACGTCGCCGTTTATCCAGGAATACCTCAAGGTGCATTACCAGCCGGTGTTCCAGCGTTTCTTCGAAGCCTTCGCCCTGGCGTTGCCGGACCTGCCGCGCAATGAATTGGGGGTGCGTTTGCAGTTTGCCCTGAAGGCCATTTCCGGCGTGATGGCCGGCACCGAGCTGCGCTTGTTGATGAACTCCATGAGCCTGGGCCGTCCGGCGACGGATGCCGAGGTGATGGCCAAGTTGATCACCCTGGTGTCGGCGGCGATTCGCGTCCCGCAGCAGAGCCCGGAAGCGGAACATGCGCTGGCCAAGGTGCTGGACACTCAGCGCGCCATTCGCGAACACGCCGCAGCGCCTGTCGCCAAGGCTTCTCGCTGAGCGGTTTTTCAGGCAAAAAAAAGCCCGCTGGGGCGGCGGGCTTGATGTACAACGTTTGTAACGGATGAGGCTTCACCCTACGTTCCGCGATGTGAACAAAACGTGAAAACTTTGTAAGGCAAAGTGTGAAAACCTTGAAATCCGTAAATCTTTGGGAATTTTCCTATTTCGGCGAGCGGATTCAGATTTTCCAGCGACCCGCACTCTTGGCCAGCCGCTGGCGCATCGCATCCACATTCTGCGCCAGCTGCAACGTCAGCAGCCGATAGCCATCCAACGCGCTATACACCGGCACGTCCAGCGCAGGCTCAGCACCGCTGGCGTGACTTGGCCGCTCCAATCGCTCCGTTACCCCCGACTTCAAGGCCCGCGCCATCCCCACCAATTGCACTCGAATCTGCCGGTGCTCGGCCTTCAACATCACCTGCATCCGTGCCGTCGCCTGTTCATCCCGCGGATCCGGGCGCGTATTGCCGAGAATCTCCAGGGTGCTGATGCACATGCGCAGATGACGTTGGATCGTGTCCAGTTCGGTCATTGATATCCGCACTTCCTTGGACACCGACGGCATCAACGAGCGCAACTGCAACATCGCCGCATTCAGCCGGTTAAGCAGCTTCAGGTGTTGATCGTCGGTGACTGACTCGCCATTAATGATCCGGCTGTAAATCTCGGCGCAATCGCGCAGCGCGCTGGCCAGGTTGTAGCGCCAGGAGTACACGGCGTACAGCGGCAGGGCGAAGGAGAACGCCAGGGCCAGGACGATGCCGATCAGGATATCGACCGTGCGCCACAGGCCGTCCGAGATCGGGTTGTCTCCATGGCCCGCGACGATAAACACGGTGATTGCCGACAGCAGCGCTATATAGCCGCCCTTGCCGATGGCGTGATACGAAAAGAACCCGCACACCGCCGACATCAACAGGTAGGTCAAAAACGGCTGGCCGAAATAAGCCTGTTGCACCACCAGCACCAAACCGACGCTGGCGCCGATCAAGGTGCCGTAGGCGCGCTCCACGGCTTTCTTGCCGATATTGCCGTGGTGCTGCAAGCCGCCGATCACGATCAGCATGGTCACCGAGGCCCACTCACCGTGGGGCAGGTTGATGCCGGTGGTCAGCAGGATGGTGGCCAGCAAGCCGATGGACACGCGCACGGCGTGGATCAGTTTGGCATGGCGATAACGGCGGTACGGGTCGAGCAAGGGGCGCAGCAGGCGCCGGGCGAAGAAGGGCAGGTTCATCGGTCTTAAAGTGGCCTCAAAATTCAGGGTGTGTGTTGTTTTCAGAAGATGTAGTCGGTGGTCAGGAAGCTTGAGTCACGGTTGCGCAGGATGTCGCTGACCAGCGCCTTGTTGCTCTCCTGGAACTTGGTCGCCACCAGCGTGCGGATGGAGAACACACGCAAGGCGTCATGCACTGACAACGTGCCTTCGGCCGAGTTCTTGCGCCCATTGAACGGGAAGGTGTCCGGGCCGCGCTGGCACTGGGCGTTGATGTTGATACGGCCGACCTGGTTCGCGAAGGCATCCACCAGGCGCCCGACCTCCACGGCATTGGTGCCGAAGAGGCTCAGTTGCTGGCCGAAATCCGAGTCCAGTACGTACTCGATCACGGTCTCCAGGTCACGGTAAGGCACGATCGGCACCACCGGGCCGAACTGTTCCTCATGGTAAACGCGCATGTGCGGGTTCACCGGGTACAGCACCGCCGGGTAGAAGAACGTGCCGCGACTTTCACCGCCGTGTTCATTCACCACCTTGGCGCCGTGTTGCGCGGCATCGGCTACCAGGCTGTTGAGATAATCCACCTTGCCTGCTTCGGGCAATGGCGTCAGCGCCACACCGTCTTCCCACGGCATGCCGGGCTTGAGCGTGGCGACTTTTTTATTGAATTTGTCGATAAAACTGTCGACGACATCTTCATGCACGAACAGGATTTTCAACGCGGTGCAGCGCTGGCCATTGAACGACAACGAACCGGTGACGGCTTCACTGACGGCATTGTCCAGGTCCACCTCAGGCAGCACGATGCCGGGGTTTTTCGCATCCAGGCCCAGCGCCGCACGTAGGCGGTGCGGCTTGGGGTGCAGCTTTTTCAAATCGCTGGCGGCCTTGTTGGTGCCGATAAACGCAAAGATATCGATCTTGCCGCTGGCCATCAGCGCGCTGACCGTTTCGCGGCCGCTGCCGTAGATCACGTTGATCACCCCGGCCGGGAAGCTGTCGCGGAACGCCTCCAGCAACGGGCGGATCAGCAGCACACCGAGCTTGGCCGGCTTGAACACCACGGTGTTGCCCATGATCAGCGCCGGGATCAGCGTGGTGAAGGTTTCATTCAGCGGGTAATTGTAGGGGCCCATGCACAGCGCCACGCCCAGTGGTACGCGGCGGATCTGGCCGAGGGTGTCCTGTTCCAGCTCGAAGCGGCTGGAGCGACGGTCGAGTTCTTTGAGGGCATTGATGGTGTCGGTGATGTAGTCGCAGGTGCGGTCGAATTCTTTCTGCGAATCCTTGAGGTTCTTGCCGATTTCCCACATCAGCAGCTTGACCACCGCATCACGCTGTTCACGCATGCGCCGCAAGAACGCTTCGACATGCTGGATGCGGTCTGCCACGCGCATCGTCGGCCATTCGCCCTGGCCACGGTCATAAGCGCGCACGGCGGCGTCGAGGGCGGTGAGGGCGGTGTCGGCATCCAGCAATGGCGTGCTGCCGATGTGCACGCGTGCATCGCCCAGTTGCACCGGGCTGAGGACTTGGGCCAAGGGGCCGCTCCATACCTGCAACTGGCCGTCGACCAGGTAATCACGCTGCTCAATAGGCGCCGCCAGGCGGAACTGTTCGGGAATATCGGCGGTGGAGGTGGGAAACAGCTGGGTGAGCAGGTTGCTGGTGGTCATGTCGCTACCCCTGGAATAGTTGCAAAACATGACTAGAGAGTCACCCAACACGGGGCTCTATGGCAAGGCTTGTGCGCTTTGCAGTACGCACAGGGGCGCTCGCCGGGTAAACTGCGCGGCTTTCTTGAAGGAGTTCACATGAGTCAGTACCAGCCGGGCATTCTTGCCGCACCGGTGCCGTTGCAGGCACGTCATCTGTTTTTTGCCGTGGACTCCCTGGCCGCCGTGCCTGCTGCGCTGGACGCACTGGTGCAGTGGGCCGATTCGGCGGCAGTGATCGGTGTGGGTGAGCCGCTGGTCACCGCACTCGGCGCCCGGATTGAGGGCCTGCGCGCCTTCCCGATGGTCAGCGGACCGGGCGCGCACAACCCGTCCACCCAACAGGCGTTGTGGGTGTGGTTGCATGGCGTGGATCGCGGTGAGCTGCTGTTGCGCAGCCGCGCCGTTGAAAAGGCCCTGGCCCCGGCGTTTCGGCTGGTGCAGATGATCGAAGGCTTCCGCTACAAGACGGGCTTCGACCTCACCGACTACGAAGACGGCACCGAAAACCCCCACGACGACTCGGCGGTTGAAGCCGCCCTGACCGACAGCGGCGCCAGCTTCGCCGCCCTCCAGCAATGGCAGCACGACCTCGACGGCTTCGCCGCCTTGCCTGCACAGGAGCGCGATCACATCATCGGCCGACGCCATGGTGACAACGAAGAACTCGAAGACGCCCCCGAATCCGCCCACACCAAGCGCACCGCGCAGGAAAGCTTCACCCCGGAAGCCTTCGTGGTACGCCGTTCGATGCCCTGGGCCGAGAACGGCCAGGCCGGGTTAATGTTCCTCGCGTTCGGCCATTCCTTCGATGCGTTCGAGGCGCAACTGCGCCGCATGAGCGGCCTGGAAGACGGGATTGTCGATGGCCTGTACCGCATCAGCACGCCGTTGACCGGCGGTTACTACTGGTGCCCGCCGTTGAAGGATGGCCATTTGGACCTGAGTGCGATCCTCCCGGCAGCAAACCTCTAGACGGTGAGCGCTGGCTTGCGTGGGATAGTTTCAGCACGATCCGCCTGATTCGCGCAGGTGCCTGCCTCGCAGGCACGCTGGAACCGTCTCACCACACGCCGCCACACACTCGCTACCTGCCGGGCGTCTGTCATACAGGATGCAAGGCGCAATCGTCGAACCGTCCAGGAGCGCTCACACATGCTGATTTCACGTATTTCCATATCGCACGCCTCACCGCCGCCAAGTCCGGCGTCCACGCCCTTTTCGACGATGTCGGATTCGGATCTGGCCAAAGCCTTTGGTGACAATTTCCAAGCGTTCAAACACCCCACGACGCCGAATGCAACGACGGATAAAATCCGCGAAGTGGCCGGTCGTTCGCTGACGGGCGACGCGCAAAAAGATAAAGAAACGCAACTGGCCCGGGAACTGCTCAAGCCCAATCGCGACAACGTGATGGCCGCACTGGACTCAGTGGATGACAAGGGCAAGCGCGACGGTGTCATCGGGCCGTGGAACCCCCAGATGGCGGCTGACCAGTTGGCCTGTAATCGCTGCATGACGGTGCAAGGGCCCACCCTCCAGATTACCTATTGATCGTGACCTGTTTTCCACCTCCTGGTGCGAGGGTCGGTTTTCAGCACTGTGTCAGTGACTGTGTATCGAACTGTATCCCCGCACCCTCCTGATACACCCGCATGACGTTCTATCGCGTTCGCGACACAGACCGGATACACGCCTGGCGTTAACTCTGTTCACCAGTTGGCGCAGGCGGTCATCGACCCCCAAGGCGCCCTGGCCACACTCAGTCAAGCCAGGAGACTCACCCCATGAAGCGTCCTTACGCAGCCCTCGCGGCAACCCTCGCCCTGTCCCTCAGCGCTTTCGCCACCGTGGCCCATGCCGATGAGCCCAAGCCCCAGGAAAAATGCTTCGGCGTGTCCCTCGCCGGTGCCAACGATTGCGCCGCAGGCAAAGGCACCTCATGCGCCGGCACCGCCACCACCGACTACCAGGGCAACGCCTGGGTATTGGTCGACCAAGGCACCTGCACCCAGATCAAGACGCCTAAAGGCTACGGCAGCCTGACGGAACAGCCATGAACCGAGCGGCCCAGGTGGTCGTGATCCAGCGCCTGCTCCCCGAGGCCCTGCTGTTGCTGGTGGCTCGGGTGGCGATCGCGGCGGTGTTCTTCCTGTCGGGGCGCACCAAGGTCAGCGGGTTCCTTGAACTCAAGCCGTCGACCTACACCCTGTTCCGTTCGGAATACGCCTTGCCGCTGATCCCGCCGGACTGGGCGGCGCACCTGGCGACCTACGCCGAACACCTATTCCCGCTGTTGCTGGTGCTGGGCCTGCTGACCCGTGCGTCTGCCGCCGCGCTGCTGGGCATGACCCTGGTGATCGAGGTGTTCGTGTACCCCGACGCCTGGCCGGTGCACCTGACCTGGGCGGGCCTGTTGTTGCCGCTGCTGGCGTACGGCGGTGGGGCCTGGTCGCTGGATCGCCTGATCTCGGGCAAACGTTGATAACTGTGATGGAGATTTGCAATGCGTATGCTTTCTTCCCTGGCCATAGCCATGGCCCTGACTGTTCCGCTGCTGGCCCAGGCGGCGGATGCCCCGCAGCCCGGCACCGGTAAAAGCGTGGTGATCGTGCCCGGTGCGTTTGTCGACGGTTCCGGCTGGCGCGTGGTGCACGACATCCTGATTCACAAGGGCTACAAGGTCACCGTGGTGCACCAGGGCCACGAGAACCTGGCCGCCGATGTGGCCGAGGCGCGTGAAGTGCTGGAGCAACAAGTCGGCCCGGTGGTGCTGGTGGGCCACAGCTCCGGTGGCGCGGTGATCTCGATTGCCGGCGACCGCGACAAGGTCAAGTCGCTGGTCTACGTCTCGGCGCTGCAGCCGGAAGTGGGCGAGAACATGGCCCAACTGATCGGCTCGATGCCGGCGCCCAGCGATGGCATCAAGCAGAGCCGCGACGGTCACCTGTTTTTCGACCGCGCCAAGTTCAACGCCGACTTTGCCGCCGACCTGACTCCCAACCGCACCGACTTCATGGCCGCCTCCCAAGTGCCCGCCACCACCGCCTTGTTCGGCGGCACCGTGTGGGCCGCCGCCTGGCACAAAAAACCGACCTACGCGGTGGTCTCCACCGAAGACCGTGCGCTGAGCCCGGACCTGCAGCGCTGGATGTACCAGCGCGCCGGTTCCAAGGTCACCGACATCAAGGCCAGCCACTCGGTGTACATCTCCCAGCCCGAGGCTGTGGCGAAGGTCATCGAAGACGCTGCTTCGGTCATCCAGTAATCCATCCCAACCCCGGAGAAACACCCATGAACACTGCACTCAAGTCGCGCCTGAACCTCGCCGCCGCCGCTGCCCTGATCGCCATGGCGTCCGCTTCATTTGCCACGGCCGCCAGCGCCGCCGACCAGCCGGAAAAACCCGGCCGTTGCTACGGCGTCAACACCTGCAAAGGCACCAGCCTGTGCGCCACCGCCAAGAACGACTGCAAGGGCCTCAACAGCTGCAAGGGCGAAGGCGTGATCGTCAAGATCCCGTCCGAATGCCTCAAGGCGGGCGGCACGCTGACCGAACCGAAGTAATACCCTGGCCCCCTGTGGGAGCAAGCTTTCTGTGACAAGGAAGCTTGCTGTGGCGAGGGAGCTTGCTCCCGCTCGACAGCGAAGCTGGAGCCCGCTTTTTGGGCGCGCGCGCTTGCACCCCCAGCACAAACAAACGCCCCCGCCCCAGTCTTGAAGGAGAACACAATGCCCACCCCCAACCCTCACTTCTCCGGCTACGGCCTGGGACTGCGCAAGGAGCACTACGGCGACTTCCTGGAAACCTCGGTGCCCGTGGATTTCGTCGAAGTAATCTCCGAAAACTTCATGGTCGCGGGCGGCCAGCCCCGGCATATCCTGCGCCGGGTGCGAGAGCGCTACCCGGTGGCACTGCACGGCGTGTCCCTGTCCATCGGCACGGCCGAAGGGCTGGACACCGATTACTTGCAGCGCCTCAAGTCGCTGGTGGACGAGGTCCAGCCACTGTTCGTTTCCGACCACCTGAGCTGGTCGCGCAGTGGCGGCTTCAACGCCCATGATTTGTTACCCGTGCCCTACACCGACGAAGCACTCGACCGCGTGTGCGCCAATATCCATCAGGCCCAAGACGTGCTGGGCCGCACGCTGCTGTTTGAAAACCCCTCCAGCTACCTGGCGTTTGAAGGCGCCTGCATGACCGAATGGGAATTTATTGCGGCCATGGCCAAGCGCACCGGCTGTGAACTGCTGCTGGACGTCAACAACGTATTCGTCAGTGCCAGCAACCACGGTTTCGACGCCCTGGCGTTTCTGGATGGCATCCCCGCCAAGCGCGTGCGCCAGGTGCACCTGGCCGGGCATAGCCAGGGCCGTGACATCTTGATCGACAGCCATGACAGCCCGGTCTGCAGCGGCGTGTGGCAACTGTACGCGCAGGCCATCGCCAGGCTGGGCCCCGTAGCGACCATGATCGAGCGCGATGATGAAATCCCACCGCTCGCCGAACTGCTCCAGGAGTTGGCGCTGGCCCGCACCTTGGGCGCGCAACGATGAATCTGGCGCAGCTACAGCAGACCTTTCGCAGCTGGTTGGTGAGCGCGACGGACGAGTCCGCACACCGGCTGGGCAATCACCCTGCAGGCTTGGCGGTGTACCAGAACAACTACCGCGCGCAGTTGGTGGGCTGCCTGGAACAGGCGTTCCCCAACCTGCGCCGTTGGCTCGGGGATGAGGCGTTCCTGGCCGCGAGCATCCGCCATATCGACAACCATCCACCCCACGCCTGGACCCTGGATGTGTACCCCGAGGGGTTCTACGCAACATTGAAAGCCGTGTTCCCGCGCAATCCGGATGTGCATGAATTGGCCTGGATCGAGTCGGCCCTGAATGAAGCTTTTGTCGCCGCCGATGCGCAGCCTTTGAGGTTGGAGGCGTTGGCCGAGTTGGACTGGGACACGGCGGTGCTGCAACTGACACCGTCGTTGCGCTGCCACGGCCTGACCACCAATGCCGAGGCCATCTGGTCGGCGTTGTGGCAGGAAGCGCCCCCGCCCGAGGCCGTCATGCTGGCGCAAGCGGGCGGTGTGTTGGTGTGGCGGCGCCAATTCACCTCGCGCTTGCGCCAGGTGGAGGCGTTGGAGCTTCAGGCGTTGCAGCAGGTGCAGGCCGACGGCAGTTTCGCCGGGCTGTGCAAGTGGTTGGTGCAGCGCCTGGGCGAAGAGGCTGGCGTGATGCAGGCAGGTGAGTACCTGGCCGGTTGGCTGGGCAGTGAATTGATTGTGGGGGTGAGTCATGT
This sequence comes from Pseudomonas petroselini, assembly GCF_045037875.1. Lineage (NCBI taxonomy): Bacteria > Pseudomonadati > Pseudomonadota > Gammaproteobacteria > Pseudomonadales > Pseudomonadaceae > Pseudomonas > Pseudomonas petroselini. The sequence goes on along the minus strand of NZ_CP173614.1, from coordinate 5,130,373 downwards.
GTGAACGTCGTCGGCGCCCCAAGCCGGTTTTGCCGAAGCCGTGGGCGTGATGGCGAGGACCGGGCCCTGGCGAACATGAAAATACTGACAGCCACCCAATCCAGCACTGAAAAAAATCGCCGCAGCCCTTAATCTAAAGGCCTTTGTCACCTGCGCGGATTGTTCATGTCTTCTGTTGCCGATGGGTTGCCCCTCAATAAACGCCTGCCTGCCGTGATCGCGATCTCCCTGGGGATCGGCATGGCGACCCTGGACACGGCCATCGTCAACACGGCGTTGCCGACCCTGGCTGAGGGCATTGGCACTGATTCCGCGTCGGTGATCTGGGTGGTCAACGCCTACCAGTTGGCGATCATTGCCACGGTGCTGCCGTTTGCGTCGCTCAGTGATGCGCTGGGGCACCGCCGGGTGTATCTCGGCGGGCTGCTGCTGTTTATCGTGTCGTCGTTGTTTTGCGGCCTGGCCGGGTCGCTGCTGACGTTGACCGCCGCGCGGGTGGCGCAAGGTCTGGGGGCGGCGGCGATCATGAGTGTCAACACGGCGCTGCTGCGGCATATCTACCCGTCAAAAATGCTCGGGCGCGGCCTGGGCTATAACTCGTTGGTGGTGGGGCTGGCATTTACGTTGGGGCCGACTGCTGCGTCGGCGATCCTGTCGGTGGCGACCTGGCACTGGCTGTACCTGATCAACGTGCCGCTGGGCTTGCTTGCCTTGGCACTGGGCCTGCGTTCATTACCCACGTTGCCGATGACCGGGCATGCCTTTGACCGACTCGCAGCGTTGTTGTGCGCCGGGCTGTTCGCGCTGCTGGTGCTGGGCCTCGGCACGGCCGTGCACGGCGCCCAGGGCGCGCTGACGTTGGGCCTGATCGCCGTGGCGCTGGTGTGCGGCGCCTTGCTGCTGCGGCGCCAGGCCGGGCACCCGGCGCCGATGCTGGCACTGGACCTGTTCAAGCGCCCGGTGTTTGCCTTGTCTTCCCTGACTGCTATTTGTGCCTTCAGCGCCCAGGGCCTGGCCTTTGTGTCGCTGCCCTTCTTGTTGCAGGCGGTGCTGGGCCATAGCCAGGTGGAAACCGGTTTCCTGATGACGCCCTGGCCGGCGGTGGTCGCGGTGATGGCGCTGGTTGCGGGGCGCCTCGCCGACCGGGTGTCCCTGGGTTTGCTGTGCGGCATCGGCCTGTTGATGCTCAGCGTGGGGATGGCCGCATTGGCTAGCCTGGACAGCGGCGCCTCGGCGTTTGATATCGGCTGGCGCATGGCGCTGTGCGGCGCCGGGTTTGGATTCTTCCAGTCACCCAACCTCAAGGCGTTGATGACCAGTGCGCCGTTGGCCCGCAGCGGTGGGGCCAGCGGCATCGTGGCGATTTCGCGCTTACTGGGGCAAACGCTGGGAGCGTCGCTGGTGGCCCTGTGTTTCCACCTGTCCCTGGCCAGCGGCCCGCACTCTGCGCTGTGGCTGGGCTGCGGGTTTGCAGGGGTGGGGGCCGTGGCCAGCGGCTTGCGTCTGTTGCCCTATGGGAAAAAGCCATGATTGGGCGTTGTAAAACACCGGTGTGGAAGGCTACCGTGGCGACCTGAGTATTTCGGGATGTTTCAGATTTATGTCCAGCCTGGCCCTCCGTACCGCTGATACGAACTCCCGCCGCGCTGCGCTGACCCTGGCTTTATGCTTACCCAGTGATGTGCTGCTGTACCTGCTACTGCCGATGGAATCCCAGGCGTTCGGCATCACCCTGGCCCAGGCCGGGGTGCTGCTGGCGGCGAACCGCCTGGTGCGGATTTTCGGCTACCGGCATGTGCTCAATTTCTACGCGCGCAACGGCGACCGCCTGACCTGCATGATTGCCGCCGGTGCGGCGACCCTGTGTGCCGTGGGCAACTCGCTGTTGTCGGGTTTCGCTGCGTTGTTGGGGCTGCGGCTGGTGTGGGGCCTGTGTTTTGCCGCGTTGAACCTGTCCACCCAAGTGTTGGCTACCTCGGAACCGGCCGGCGCCGCACGCCGGGCCGGGCGTTCCCGTGCGCTGATCGCCCTCGGGCCGATGCTGGCGCTGCCGTTGGGCGGCTGGTTGACGCTGTGGGCCGGGCCGCGTCCGATCTTTCTGATTCTGGCCGGGTGCTGCCTGGTGGGCGTGTGGATGGCGCGCGGCTTGCCGACGGTGGGGCATGATTTGCACAGCACGCCGGGGCGGCGCTTCAAGTGGCCGGACAGCGTGGCGGTGTGGTCGTTTATCGAAGGGGTGGCGTTGGATGGCCTGTTTATCTTCGGCCTGTCGATCCAGGCGCAGAAGTTGCTGGGCGGTGATGCGGTATTGATCGCGGGTGGCCTGATGGCGCTGCGCTATGTCTCGGAAATGCTCCTGAGCCCCCTGGGCGGCCGCGCGGCCCAGCGCTTTGGCGCCACCTCGATGCTGCTGCTGTTTTCGTTCCTGAGTGCCCTGGCCCTGACCGCATTCGGCAGTTACTGGGTGATCGTCGGCGCGGCGGCGGTGCTGGTGCTGCGCGCGCTGCAACTGCCGCTGGTGACCACCTTGGTGGCCGAGCGCAACCCCGGTTCGATGCGCGTGTCGGCCCTGGCCTCGAATGCCGTGTGGCGGGATATCGGCGCCGGCCTCGGGCCCTTGCTTGCCGGCCTGCTGCTGCCGATTGCCTCGGCGCCGTGGGTGTTCGGTCTGGCGGGCTTGGCGATTGCGGTGAGCGCGGTGTTCTGCTGGCGGGCAAAGCTTTCCAACTGACGCCGTGAGGTGGTGTGTGTCCGTTCCAGAGCACTTCGTAAGCGTGCGAGTCCTTCAGGTTTAAGCGCTTTTTAGCGCTTGCAGCCAGGCGGGGTCGAAACGGGTTTGCTCGGTATCGATCCCCAGCGCCTGCATCTTGGCTTTATGTGCCTCGACCTCGGCGACCAACTGCACCTGGGCGCTGGAGTTGGCATCCAGTTCATGCATCTGCGTGAGGCCCAGGTGATAGAAGCGCAGCACTTTGATCGCCGTCGGGTCACTGGCCTGGACCTGCTCGGTGACCTTGTGCATCACATTGGTCACGCTCATCAGGCAGCGCTTGAGTTGCCAGCCATACACCGCCGGCGCCAGCCACGGCTGAGCCCAGAAGGGGCCACGCACCAGCGCCACGGTGATCAGCACCCCGGCGAAAACGCCGCCGACATTGAAACGTAAATTGTCACCGCCGGGCTCGCCGAACAGCATCACCGCCAGGCTCGACAGCAACATGGCCAGGGCCAGGAACAGCACCGCGACAATCAGCGTGCTGCGCCGGGTCTGCTGGCGGAAGGTGACAGGGTCGCAGGGTTTGAGCTCGAACATCCGGGTCGTATCTCCAGAAGGGGCCAGCATCATCTCACGCTTGGGCAAACAAGTTGAACGATGGCGAAGGGCGGTTTCTCTAAACCTGTGTAGACCCTTTGAGGTGAACCATCATGTCTGAATACAACCAGCCACCGCCCGGTACCCCGAACCCTGACCGCACACCCGGTGAGGAGGAGCGCGACAACGATGCGTTGCGTCCCAACGACCCGGCGGAGCGTCAGGACGACGACGTAGAACGCGTAGAGGAAGACCTGGAAAACCTCCACGACAAAGCCCGCCCGCTTTAAACAAGGCCCGTCCGTTTCTTATAAGGAGAGCACCGTGATTGATACTCCGAAAGGCCCGTCTTCAGACGAGCATTCCAGCGGTAAGGATGAGTTGGGTTTTGACCCGGATTCGCCGGACGTGGCGGATCCGCAGGTTGATCCTATCGGCCCGGCTATTGCGCCGTTGGATAAGGACAAGAAAGACAAGGATGAAAAGAAGCCGGCCTATGATCCGTTGGGCGACTTGAAGCCATAAAACCAGCGTTGTGGTGAGGGAGCTTGCTCCCTCACCACAGGTGGTGTTGCATTCTTTCCTTCTTCGTCTAGCGACATCTGATTACTTCGGCGCAACCCACGTCACTTCAGTAATCCCAAACTTCTCAGCCCACGGCCGAGTCGTTTTCTTCACCTGCTCGTGCCCCACGCGGCCCACGCGACTCACGTGCGCAATATCGGCATCGACCGCCGCCCAGTGCCAGGCCTCGGCGTTGTTCATCACTTCGGCACGCACCACAAAGGACTTCGGTTTGCCATGCAGTTGGTAGTGGATGGTGTAGATTTTTGCGGTACTCATGTTGCCTCCCTGTGTTGTTATAGATGGATACGGGAGCGTTCAAAAAGGTTCATTCAAAATGACAATCTGCATGCTGGCGCGGCATAGTGACGTCTTCATCTCGCGCCCAAGGATTGCGCCATGCCTCTGCTGACCCATAGCCGCCTCTATCTGCAGCGCCTGGGCTATGACGCGCCGCCAGCGCCGACCCTGCAGACGTTGCAGGCTCTGCAACTGCGCCATGTGTGCACCTTTGCTTTCGAAAGCCTGTCGACGTTGATGCGCCTGCCGGTGCCGATCGACCTGCCCAGTGTCGAGCAAAAAGTGCTGCTGGAGGGACGGGGTGGTTATTGCTATGAGCTGAACCAGATGTTCCTGGCGCTGTTGCAGGAACTCGGCTTTGATGCACGCGGCATTACCGGCCGGGTGGTGATGGGAGGGCCGCCGGATGCGCACACGGCGCGCACCCATCGCTTGAGCCTGGTGACCCTGGACGGCGTGCGTTATATCAGCGATGTCGGCTTTGGCGGCATGGTGCCCAGCAGTCCGTTGCAGTTGGACACTGACGCGCTGCAGGCCACGGCGCATGAACCTTATCGCCTGACCTTTGACGGGCAGGGCAGTTACACGCTGTGGGCGCAAGTGGCCGGGGAGTGGCGTGGCTTGTATGTGTTCGATCTGCAAGTACAGGCGGGCATCGACTATGAAATCGGCAACTGGTACGTCTCCACGCACCCGGGTTCGCCCTTTGTGGGCCAGCTGAAAGTCGCACGCTTGGCGCCGGGTAAACGCTATACGTTGAACAACGCCAGCTACGCGGTTCATTACCTGGATCGGCCGAGCGAAAAACGCACGCTTGGCAGTGCCGATGAGCTGCTGGATGTGCTGGGCAGGACCTTTGACATTCAAGTGCCGGTCTCGGCGTCGCTTCGCCAGATCCTTGATAGCCTCGTAGTGGCTGTTTCTTGAGAGTATTGATTCAGAGCCTTCGCTGAACCGTTTTACCTTCAAATCGGTGCAAATTAATTCGAACCTTTCGCGCCAGCAAGGGTTCGAAGCGGTTCCTGAATAATTTGCTCACCAGACAAGGAGATGTAAAACGATGTCCAAGCTATTCGGAAAATTCCTCAAGGGTTCCTCGCTGCTGGCGCTGGTCGCTGCGCCTGCCGCGGTGTTCGCCGCACCGTCCACCGACCCGATTTCCACCTTCGGGATCCTGGGCAGCTACAACGACTTCAAATTCGAAGGCGGCAGCCAAAGCGACAAGAGCCACATGCCGGAAGCGGGCCTGTTCTACAACTTTGGCAACAAGCTCACCGCCGAATCCGGTTTCATCTACCAAGCCGGTATCGAAGCCAAGTACGGCGAAAAGAGCGACAACAAACTCAAGGAAGGCCAGGCCGACCTGGATCTCGGCTGGCGCGCCGCGCTGGATGCGCGCAACTTTGTCGACGTGATCGTGGGCGGTGGCTACAGCTGGACCCGCTACGAGCCGGAAATCAACAACCTTGATGTGAAACTCACCAATAAATCGCCGTTCGCCAAGGCGGCCCTGGGCTACAACCACCAGTTCGATGACATGACCCTGCGCGTCGAAGCCGGCGCCCGTCGCACTATCGATGGCCGCACCAGGCTCAAGGTGGATGACGTTGGCAGCGACACCGTGGACCTCAAGGACCGCACCAACCCGTACGCCGAAGTCAGCCTGCTGATGAATCAGAAAGGCGACTTGCCGGTGATGGCAGGCCTGTACTACACCCGCACCGAATACAAGCTCGACGGTGATTCCGAAGTGGCCGACAACACCAAGCTCAAGCGTGATGAGTACGGGTTCAAGGTCGGTATCGCATTCTGACGCCGTTGTAATGGAAAACGCCCCGAATGTTCGGGGCGTTTTTATTGGGGGGCATTGCAGGTCAACCCAACGCCGCAAGTTGTGCCACGGTCTCGGGAAAACGCGCCACCAGGCGAATCAGGGTGGCGGCCTGGGCATTAGGTTTGGCCCGGCCTTGCTCCCAGTTTTCCAGCGTTCGCGTGTTGGTGCGCAGGTACATGGCGAAGACGGCACGGGAGAGGTTGAGCTGTTGACGCACGGCGACCACTTCCTCTGCGGTGAGCGGCTCCAGGTTGTTGAGATGAACCTTGTGGGTCCGCAGGGTGACTTTGCCTTGGCGTTCGTTTGCCAGGGCGTCGAAGCCTTCGACCAGTTCGGAAAAGATTTCACGTTTCATGATGTGTTCTCGCTTTGATTTCCCTGTCCAGCATGTGTTTTAGGGCTTTTTTGTGCTGTGGCGTCAGGTCGTCCTGTTCATGTTTGCCGTACAGGGTGAATAACCAGAATTGCGTGCCGCCCGACCACCAGTAGTAAATGACCCGCAGGCCACCGCGCTTGCCTTTGTTGTGTCGTTCGTCGAAAAAGCGAACCTTGCGTAACCCGCCTGTTCCCTCGATCACGTCTCCCGCTTCCGGGTTCTTCATCAACGCCTGTTGAAAACCGTGGAAAAGCTCGTCACTCAGATAGTCCTTGCGATGCCGCTCGAAGGGCGGCAGTTCGATAAATAGAGCATCCATGTTCTGTACGTAGCCTGCGTATAGTTTGGTGGCCCACTCGCGTTGGGTCAAGTGACCCTGCTGTGGGAACTTTCCTAAAACGCAAACACCATACGGCGGCCCTCATCGGGTAGATGCCAGATAAGGAGGCAGGTGGAGGAGGACATTTCCCTGAGTAGGGGAGGGTAAAAGCACCGGCCCCAGAAACGCAAAACGGCGCCCGAAGGCGCCGTTTTGTTTACTGCATCCCGCTAAGCGATCAAACGCCCAGCACCGCGTGCTGCACCAGGGTGAGCAACGGTTGTGGGTACACGCCCAGGAAGAACGCGAGCAGGGCGATGGCCAGCAGCATCACGCCGCCTGCCTTCTGTTCCCAATGCAGCTCGGCATCCACACGGCGCAGGTTTGGCTCGATCAGGTACAGGGTGACCATCACGCGCAGGTAGTAGAACACGCCGATGGCGCTGCCCAGGACCAGCGAGGCAACCAGCCACCACTCGTGCGCTTCAACGCCGGTGGCGACGATGTAGAACTTGCCGATAAAGCCGGCAGTCAGCGGGATACCGGCCAGGGACAGCATCATCACAGTCAGTACGGCGGTCAGGTACGGACGGCGCCAGAACAGGCCGCGGTATTCGTACAGGGCGTCGGCGTCGCGGCCTTTGAACGGCGAGGACATCAGCGTGATCACGCCGAACGCGCCGAGGCTGGTGATCACGTAGGTGACCAAGTACACGCCCATGGCTTCCACGGCCAGGCCTTTGCTCGCCACCAGGGCGATCAGCAGGTAGCCGAAGTGAGCGATGGACGAGTAACCCAGCAGACGCTTGAGGTTGTTCTGGGTCAGGGCCAGCAGGTTGCCGAACAGGATCGACGCGATGGCGATCACGGTCAGTACGGTGCTCAGCACACCGGTGTTGGCGGCAGGGGAGATCTGGAACAGACGCACCATCACCGCAAACACAGCCACTTTCGACGCGGTGGCCAGGAACGCAGCCACCGGCGCCGGGGCGCCTTCGTACACGTCCGGGGTCCACAAGTGGAAGGGCACCAGCGACAGCTTGAACGCCAGGCCGATCAGCATCATGGCCAGGCCCAACTGGGCAATCGGCGCAGGCATGCTGGTGGCCGCCAGGGCGTGACCGATACCGGTGAAGCTCAGGTTGCCGGCTTCGGCGTAGAGCAGGGCCATACCGAACAACAGGAACGCGGAACCGGCCGCCGACAGCACCATGTACTTGATGCCGGCTTCCAGGGAGCGCTTGTTGAAGAAGGCATAGGCCACCAGGCCGTAGGTCGGGATCGACAGCAGTTCCAGGCCGATGAACAAGCCCGCCAGGTGCTGCGCGCTGACCAGCACGATGCCACCGGCCGCAGCCAGCAGGATCAGCAGGTACAGCTCTTCGCGGTTGCCTGGGTAGCCGGTGCCGCCTTCGCCGAGGTAGGCGTGGGCGAGGGTGACGCAAGCCAGGGTCGCGACCAGGATCAGCGCGATGTACAGCAACGCGAAGTCATCGACCATCATCAATGGCGTGACCGCCAGTGGTGCGACCTTGAGGGCCGGGATGATCGACAGCAGGGCCAGGTTCAAACCGGCACAGGACAGCAGGAACGTTTGCGAGTGATTGCGGCGCCAGGCGATCGCCAGCATCACCACCACGATGGTGAGGCTGGTGATCAGCAGCGGCGCAAGCGCGATAAAGTGTTGGATCGTGAATTCCATAGCGCTCTTACCGGGCCGAAGCGAGTTGAGAGAAGGCGGTGCCGAACCACTGCTGCACGCCATGCATCGTTGCGGCAGAAGTGTCCAGGAACGGTTGCGGGTACACGCCGATGTAGATCAGCAGTACCGCCAGGCCGAGCACCATGATCAGTTCGCGCGCATCCATCCCTTGCAGGACGGTGTCGGACTTGGCCGGGCCGAAGTAGGCGCGGTGGATCATGATCAGCGAGTAGACCGAACCAAACACCAGGCCGGAGGTAGCAATCGCACTGATCCACGGCGTCTGCACGAAGGCACCCATCAGGATCAGGAACTCGCCGATGAAGTTACCGGTACCCGGCAAGCCCAGGGATGCAGCAGCGAAGAACAGGCTGATCGCCGGCAGGTACGCGATGCGCGACCACACGCCACCCATTTCGCGCATGTCACGAGTATGCAGGCGCTCGTACAGCTGACCGCTCAGGATAAACAGTGCAGCGGCCGAAACACCGTGGGCCAACATCTGGATCACCGCGCCTTGCAGCGCCAGTTGGCTGCCGGAGTAGATGCCGATCAGTACGAAACCCATGTGGGAAACGGACGAGAAGGCGATCAGACGCTTGATGTCGGTTTGCGCGAAGGCCAGGAACGCGCCGTAGAAAATCCCGATCAGACCCAGGGTCATGGCGATCGGCGCGAACTCGGCCGAAGCATTCGGGAACAGCGGCAAGGCGAAACGCAGCAGGCCGTAGGCAGCGGTTTTCAGCAGGATACCGGCCAGGTCCACGGAACCTGCGGTCGGCGCCTGGGCGTGAGCGTCAGGCAACCAGGAGTGGAACGGCACCACCGGCAGCTTCACCGCGAAGGCGATGAAGAAGCCCAGCATCAGGATGTACTCGGTGGTCAGGGACATCTTGGTCTTCAACAGGTCGGCGTAGTTGAAGGTAATCACGCCCGTGCTGTTGAAGTTGACCAGTACCAGACCCAGGATCGCCACCAACATGATCAGGCCGGAAGCCTGGGTGAAGATGAAGAACTTGGTCGCCGCGTAGATCCGGGTTTTCTTGCCGTCCGAAGAACTGTGACCCCAGAGCGCGATGAGGAAGTACATCGGCACCAGCATCATTTCCCAGAAGAAGAAGAACATGAACAGGTCGAGGGCGAGGAACACGCCGACCACGCCGCCCAGGATCCACATCAGGTTCAGGTGGAAGAAGCCCACGTGGCGCTGGATCTCTTTCCAGGAGCAGAGTACCGAGAGGATACCCAGCAGGCCGGTCAGCAGAATCATCAACAGCGACAGGCCGTCGAGGGCCAGGTGCACGTTGATGCCGAAGCGCTGGATCCACACGTGCTTGAATTCAAGCGCGAAGGTCGGATCGACACCCGGTGCCGGAGCAAATGAATAGTCGCCATGGGCCCACAGCCAGAGGCCGAGTGCGAGTTCCAGGGACATGGTCAGCAACGCAATCCAGCGGGGGAGGGTGGCGCCGAAGCGTTCACCCATCCAGCAGAGCAGGCCGCCGATAAAGGGGATCAGGATTAGCCAGGGCAGAATCATGACGGGCTCGTTTCCTTTCGCAAGTTCGCAAAGTTCATAGTCATACCGCCACCACCACGATGGCGCCGATCACCAGCACGGCACCGGCCGCCATGGAAGCTGCATACCAACGCAATTGGCCGGTTTCGCTGCGGCTCAGGGCGGTGTGACCGGCCTTGGCGGCACGCGGGATCAAACCGATGGTCTGGTCGAGCGGGTCTTTACGCAGCATGTGGCTGATGGCGAGGTAGGGCTTGACGAACAGTTTGTCGTAGATCCAATCGAAGCCCCAGGCGGCGAACCACCAGGCTGACAGGAAGCGGCCAACGCCACTGTTGGCAACGGCTGTCACGAAGCGACGCTTGCCGAGGAACAGCAGGGCCGCGAGCAGGATACCGGCGATGGCGATGGCGCCCGAGGCGATTTCCAGGCTGTGCTTGGCGGCGCCGCCGGCATGGCCGGCGCTTTCCGGCAGTACACCGGCCAATGGCGGGGTGATCAGCGCGCCGATGAAGGTCGACAGGATGATCAGCACCGACAATGGCAGCCAATGCGAGATGCCGTGGCCTGCGTGTGCTTCGGTCTTGGCTTCACCGTGGAAGGTGATGAAGATCAGGCGGAAGGTGTACAGCGAGGTCATGAATGCACCCACCAGGCCTGCGTACAGCAGGTTCTGGTTACCGCTGGCAAAGGCTTCCCAGAGGATTTCGTCCTTGGAGTAGAAACCGGCGGTCACCAGCGGCAGGGCTGCGAGGGCGGCACCACCGACGATGAAGCTGGCGTAGGCCAGTGGCAGTTTCTTCCACAGGCCGCCCATCTTGAAGATGTTCTGCTCGTGGTGGCAGGCAACGATCACCGCACCGGAGGCAAGGAACAGCAAGGCCTTGAAGAAGGCGTGGGTCATCAGGTGGAAGATCGCCGCGTCCCAGGCGCCAACGCCCAGGGCCAGGAACATGTAGCCGATCTGGCTCATGGTCGAGTAGGCGAGGATCCGCTTGATATCGGTCTGCACCAGCGCGGCGAAACCGGCGAGTACCAGGGTCACGCCACCGACGATGCCTACAAGATGCAGGATGTCCGGCGCCAGGGTGAACAGGCCGTGAGTACGGGCGATCAGGTAGACACCGGCAGTGACCATGGTTGCCGCGTGGATCAGTGCGGAAACCGGGGTTGGGCCCGCCATCGCGTCCGCCAGCCAGGTTTGCAGGGGCAGTTGCGCGGATTTACCCACGGCGCCGCCCAGCAGCATCAGGGTGGCCAGGGTGATCCAGAAGTCGCCGACCTGGAATTTCTGCGGTGCCAGCACCAGCAGTTCCTGGATGTTCAGCGTGCCCACCTGTTGGAACAGGATGAACAGGCCGATGGCCATGAACACGTCGCCGATCCGGGTGACGATAAAGGCTTTAAGTGCCGCGTTACCGTTGTTGCGGTTGCTGTAGTAGAAACCGATCAACAGGTACGAGCACAGGCCCACGCCTTCCCAACCGAAGTACAGGAACAACAGGTTATCGCCGAGCACCAGGAACAGCATGCTGGCGATAAACAGGTTGGTGTACGAGAAGAAGCGCGAGTAACCCGCTTCACCGCGCATGTACCAGGACGCGAACAGGTGGATCAGGAAGCCCACGCCGACCACCACGCCGAGCATGGTGATCGACAGGCCGTCGACGTAGAGGGCGAAGTTAGGCTTGAAGCCTTCCACCGACATCCACTGCCACAGTACCAGGGTGTAGTGACCGCCTTCCGGCGGCGCCACGTTGAATTGCCAGATGACATAGGCGGCAACGATGGCCGACAAGCCAATGGAACCCACGCCCACCAGGGCCGAGAGGTTTTCCGACCAGCGTCCACGGGAGAACGACAGCAGCAGGAAACCGATCAGGGGGAATACGAAAGTCAGAAAGATCATGTTCATCCGCGCATCTCACTGGCAGCGTCGATATCAAGCGTGTGGAAGCGACGATACAGTTGCAGCAGGATCGCCAGGCCAATACTGGCCTCGGCGGCTGCCAGGCTGATCACCAGGATGAACATGACTTGTCCATCCGGCTGGCCCCAACGTGCACCCGCAACGATGAACGCCAGTGCGGCGGCGTTCATCATGATTTCCAGGCTCATCAACACGAACAGAATGTTACGGCGGACCATCAGGCCGACCAGGCCAAGGCAGAACAGGATGCCGGCGACCGCCAGACCATGCTCCAAAGGGATAGCAGGCATCGTCATTGCTCCTTGGCTTCGTTGCGGCCCAAGTGGAAGGCAGTGATGGCTGCGGCGAGCAGCAGCATCGACGCCAGTTCGACCACCAGCAGGTACGGGCCGAACAGGCTGATGCCCACGGCTTTCGCGTCTACGGTGGTGTGGCCGATGGCCTGGCCGCTCTGGTGAGCGAACAGCACATACAGCAGTTCACCCAGCAGCAGGGCTGCGAGGACAACCGGGCCGAGCCAGATGCCGGGCTTGAGCCAGACGCGTTCCTGGGCGACCGAAGCCGGCCCCAGGTTGAGCATCATCACCACAAACACGAACAGCACCATGATGGCGCCGGCGTAGGCGATCACTTCCAGCACACCGGCGAACGGTGCGCCGAGGCTGAAGAAGGTCATGGCCACGGCGATCAATGAAATGATCAGGTAGAGCAGGGCGTGCACAGGGTTGGTGTTGGTGATCACGCGAAGCGTGGACACAACCGCGATACCCGATGCGAAATAGAAAGCGAATTCCATCTTTCTTCCTTAAGGCAGCAAGCTCTTCACGTTGATCGGCTCGGCTTCGTTTTGTGCGGCGCCTTTCGGCTTACCGGCAACGGCCATACCTGCAACACGATAGAAGTTGTAATCAGGGTTTTTACCGGGACCAGAGAATCAGCAGATCTTCTTTCTCGTACACCAGGTCCTGACGTTTGAACTCGGCCATCTCGAAATCCGGTGTGAGCTGGATCGCGGTGGTCGGGCAAGCTTCCTCGCAGAGGCCGCAGAAAATGCAGCGCGAGAAGTTGATGCGGAAGAAGTCCGGGTACCAGCGACCGTCTTCGGTTTCAGCTTTCTGCAGGGAGATGCAACCCACCGGGCACGCCACGGCGCACAGGTTGCAGGCTACGCAACGCTCTTCGCCATCGGGGTCGCGGGTCAGCACGATGCGGCCGCGATAGCGCGGCGGCAGGTACACCGCTTCTTCCGGGTATTGCAGGGTGTCGCGTTTGCGGAAGCCGTGACCGAACACCATCACCAGGCTTCGCAACTGGGTACCGGTACCCTTAACGATGTCGCCAATATATTTGAACATGGGTCAAATCCTCACTGAACCGCGGCCGCTGGCGTGTTCAACAACACAACGGCAGCCGTCACCAGCAAATTGATCAGGGTCAGTGGCAGGCAGAAGCGCCAGCTGAAATCCATCACCTGGTCGTACCGTGGACGCGGAATGGAAGCGCGCAGCAGGATAAACAACATGATGAAGAACGCGGTCTTCAGGAAGAACCAGAAGAACGCCAACTGCGGCAGGATGCCGAATGGACCGTGCCAGCCGCCGAAGAACAGCGTGACCAGCAGGGCCGAGATCAAGATGATGCCGATGTATTCACCGACGAAGAACATGCCCCATTTCATACCGGCATATTCAATGTGGTAGCCGTCGGCCAGTTCCTGTTCCGCTTCCGGCTGGTCGAACGGGTGACGGTGAGTCACGGCGACGCCAGCGATGAAGAAGGTACAGAAGCCGAAGAACTGCGGAATGATGAACCACAGGTTCTGCGCTTGGTACTCAACGATGTCGCGCATGTTGAACGAGCCGACCTGCACCACGATGCCCATCAGCGCGAGGCCCATGAACACTTCGTAGGACACGGTCTGGGCCGAGGCCCGCAAGCTGCCCAGCAGGGCGAACTTGTTGTTACTCGACCAACCGGCGAACAGCACCGCGTAGACCGACAGACCGGCCATGGCGAAGAAGAACAGCAAGCCGATGTTCAGGTCCGCCACGCCCCAGGTCGGGGTGATCGGGATAACGGCGAAGGCGATCAGCAAGGCGCTCATGGCCACGACCGGTGCCAGGGTGAAGATCACCTTGTCGGCAAACGGTGGGGTCCAGTCTTCCTTGAAGAACATTTTCAGCATGTCGGCAGCGATCTGGAACATGCCGAATGGGCCAACGCGGTTCGGACCGTAACGGTCCTGCCACCAGCCCAGCAGGCGACGTTCGACGAAGCTGAGCAGGGCGCCCGCGACGACCACGGCCAACAGGATCACGATGGCCTTGACGACCGAGATGATCACGTCGATCACTTCAGGGGTGAACCAGGTCATTGCGCTGCCTCCTGCAGACCGTCAACGGTTTTGCCAAAGATCGCCGGTGGAATGCCGGCGAGGCCTTTAGGCAGTGCAACCAGGCCGGCACCCAATGCTTCGTTGATGCGCAGCGGCAGACGCAAGGTCTGGCCGGCCACGTTCAGGCTGAGCAGGGCACCGTCGTTGACGCCCAGGCGGTCGGCTTCGGACTTGGCCAGGGACACGTAGGCTTCTGGAATGCGCTCTTGTACCGGCGCGGCTTTCGAAGAGTTCTCTTCGCTGCCGAACAGGTGGAAGAACGGCACAACCTGCCAGGTACCCTGGGCCGGGTTGAACGGACGCGGTACGGCAGCGAACCAGTTCAGCGAGTCGCCCTGGGTCTCGATCAGGCGGGTGCCTGGGTCGCCAGCGCGGATATGACCCCCGACCTCGTCCTGGAATTTGTTCCAGGCCTGTGGCGAGTTCCAGCCCGGCGACCAGGCAAACGGCACCTGCTGACGGGGCTCGACCGAACCCGAGTAACCTTCCATGGAGAAGGCGAACGCGGTGTCGTTGTCTTGCGGGGTACGCGGTTCATGCACGCTGATGTCAGCGCGCATGGCGGTACGACCGGAGTAACGCAGCGGCTCACGGGCGAGTTTCATGCCCTTGATGCGGAACGCCGCGGACGGTGCGGCGTCGACGATCCGCGCCAGCTGCGGTGCACTTGCGGCGGCGGCGGCGGTGACGTGGTCGAGCTGAGTCCAGTCGATTGGCTGGTTCAGCAGGGTGGCGCGCAGGGCATGCAGCCAGCGCCAGCCTTCATGGACCAGGATGCTGGCGTCCATGTACTTCGGATCGAACACCTGGAAGAAGCGCTGGGCGCGGCCTTCCTGGCTGACCAGGGTACCGTCGCCTTCGGCGAAGGTGGCGGCCGGCAGCACCAGGTCGGCGCGCTCGCTGGTGGCGGTTTTCTGGTGGTCGGCGACGATCAGGACTTTGGCGGCGTTCAGCGCAGCGTCAACCTTGGCGGCATCGGTGCGGGTGTACAGGTCGTTTTCCAGCACCACGATGGCGTCGGCGTTGCCGTCGGTCACCGCTTGCAGCGCGGCGTCCAGCGACTCGCCACCGAGCATGGCCAGGCCGAGGCTGTTGGCTTCCGGCACGACCAGGCTGATGGAACCGTTCTTGTCGCGCAGCTTCAAGGCCTTGGCGATGTTGGCGGCGGCTTCGATCAGCGCCTTGGAACCCAAGGAGGTGCCGGCAATGATCAATGGGCGCTTGGCGGCCAACAGGGCGTCGGCGATGCGCTGGGCCAGTTCACCGGCTTCAGCGTCCAGGCCTTCGACGGCCGGTGCGCTGGCGTCCAGGGCGTGGGCCACGGCAAAACCAATGCGCGCCAAGTCATCTGGAGCCGCATGGACGCATTCTTCGGCGATATCGTCGAGCTTGGTTTCAGCGAGGCTTGCGATAAACAGCGGGTTCAGCGCGTGCTGGCCGATGTTTTTCACGGCGGCATCGAGCCAAGGCTGGACGCGCATGGCGTCGGCCATGTCTTCGGCCTTGCCTTTCACCGACTGGCGCAGCGACAGCGCGATACGCGCGGCGGTCTGGGTCAGGTCTTCACCGAGCACGAAGATCGCATCGTGATCTTCGATGTCGCGCATGTTCGGAACGGGCAGCGGGCTGTCGTTCAGCACTTGCAGGACCAGGCGGATGCGCTCCAGCTCACCGGCTTCGATACCGGAGTAGAAGTGCTCGGCGCCCACCAGCTCACGCAACGCGTAGTTGCTTTCGAGGCTGGCACGCGGCGAACCGATACCGACGATGTTACGGCCGCGCAGCAGGTCGGCGGCTTTATCCAGCGCCGCGTCGAGACTCAGCTTGGCGCCATCGGCCAGCAGCGGCTGGCGTGGGCGGTCTTCGCGGTTGACGTAGCCATAGCCGAAACGGCCACGGTCGCACAGGAAGTACTGGTTGACCGAGCCGTTGAAGCGGTTTTCGATGCGACGCAGTTCGCCGTAGCGCTCGCCCGGGGAGATGTTGCAACCGCTGGAGCAGCCATGGCAGATGCTCGGCGAGAATTGCATGTCCCACTTACGGTTGTAGCGTTCGGAGTGAGTCTTGTCGGTGAACACACCGGTCGGGCAGACCTCGGTGAGGTTGCCGGAGAACTCGCTTTCAAGCACGCCGTCTTCAACGCGACCGAAGTACACGTTGTCGTGGGCGCCGAATACGCCGAGGTCAGTGCCGCCGGCGTAGTCCTTATAGAAGCGCACGCAGCGATAGCAGGCGATGCAGCGGTTCATTTCGTGGGAAATGAACGGGCCCAGTTGCTGGTTCTGGTGGGTACGCTTGGTGAAGCGATAGCGGCGCTCGTTGTGGCCGGTCATCACCGTCATGTCTTGCAGGTGGCAGTGACCGCCTTCCTCACAGACCGGGCAGTCGTGGGGGTGGTTGGTCATCAGCCATTCGACGACACTGGCGCGGAACGCCTTGGATTCTTCATCGTCGATGGAGATCCAGGTGTTGTCGGTGGCTGGGGTCATGCAGGACATGACGATACGACCACGCGTGTCGTTCTCGTCGGTGTACTGCTTGACCGCGCACTGGCGACAGGCACCGACGCTACCAAGCGCGGGGTGCCAGCAGAAATACGGGATGTCGAGGCCGAGTGAGAGACATGCCTGTAACAGGTTGTCCGCCCCATCGACTTCGAGCGCTTTGCCGTCTACGTGGATAGTGGCCATGGTTCAAAGTTCTTCGTTGGCCCGTTGTCAGCGGGCGTGGCTAATGGAATCTTGTTATTCATGGGCATCAACACAGCCTTTACGGCGTCAGCCCATGAGCAGGTGAAGGGCACGGACCCTTCGCCTGTTTTAAGCGTTACGCGCCGACTACGATCGGCCTCGCCAGAGGCGGGACGGCGGCGCTGGTAGGCGCGATGCCGGCTTCGAACTCCGAGCGGAAGTATTTGATTGCGCTGCCCAATGGCTCCACGGCGCCCGGTGCGTGAGCACAGAAGGTCTTGCCTGGGCCGAGGAAACCGACCAGGCCCAGCAGGGTCTCGATGTCACCCTCGCGGCCTTCGCCGTTTTCCAGGGCCATCAGCAGCTTGACGCTCCATGGCAGACCGTCGCGGCAGGGGGTGCAGAAGCCGCAGGATTCGCGGGCGAAGAACTGCTCCATGTTGCGCAGCAACGAGACCATGTTCACGGTGTTGTCGACCGCCATCGCCAGGCCGGTACCCATCCGGGTGCCCACCTTGCCGATGCCGCCGGCATACATTTGTGCGTCGAGGTGCTCGGGCAGCAGGAAACCGGTACCGGCGCCGCCTGGTTGCCAGGCCTTCAAGGTGTAGCCGTCGCGCATGCCGCCGGCGTAGTCCTCGAACAGCTCGCGGGCGGTCACGCCGAAAGGCAGCTCCCACAGGCCAGGGTTCTTGACCTTGCCGGAGAAGCCCATGAGCTTGGTGCCCATGTCTTCGCTGCCTTCGCGGGCCAACGATTTGTACCAGTCCACGCCGTCGGCGATGATCGCCGGCACGTTGCACAAGGTTTCAACGTTGTTCACGCAGGTCGGCTTGCCCCACACGCCCACGGCCGCGGGGAAGGGCGGCTTGGAGCGCGGGTTGGCGCGGCGGCCTTCGAGGGAGTTGATCAGTGCGGTTTCTTCACCGCAGATATAACGCCCGGCGCCGGTGTGCACGAACAGTTCGAAGTCAAAGCCCGAACCGAGGATGTTCTTGCCCAAGAGGCCGGCGGCCTTGGCTTCTTCCACGGCACGGTTGAGGTGCTTGGCGGCGGTGGTGTATTCGCCACGCAGGAAGATGTAGCCCCGGTAGGTTTTCAGCGCGCGGGCGCTGATCAGCATGCCTTCGATCAGCAGATGGGGCAGTTGCTCCATCAGCATGCGGTCTTTCCAGGTATTGGGCTCCATTTCATCCGCGTTGCACAGCAGGTAGCGGATGTTGATGGATTCGTCCTTGGGCATCAGGCCCCACTTCACGCCCGTGGGGAAGCCTGCACCGCCGCGGCCTTTGAGGCCGGCGTCTTTCACGGTCTGGACGATGTCGTCCTGGGCCATGTCGGCGAAGGCTTTGCGCGCAGCGGCGTAGCCGTTCTTGGCCTGGTACTCGTCGAGCCACACGGGCTCGGCATCGTCACGCAGGCGCCAGGTCAGCGGGTGGGTCTCTGGCGAACGCTTGATCAGGTTGGCCGGGCCGAAAGAGGTCAGGGTCATGGGTAGCCCTCGAGCAATTGGGTCACGCCAGCAGGCTGCACGTCACCGAATGTGTCGTCGTCGATCATCAACGCCGGCGCCTTGTCGCAGTTTCCCAGGCAGCACACCGGCAGCAGCGTGAAGCGGCCGTCCGGAGTGGTCTGGCCGAGGCCGATGCCCAGCTTGTTCTGGATCTCGCTGACCACTGACTCGTGGCCACCGATGTAGCAGACCATGCTGTCGCACACGCGAATGATGTGGCGACCCACCGGCTGGCGGAAGATCTGGCTGTAGAACGTGGCCACGCCTTCAACGTCGCTCGCGGGGATGCCGAGGATCTCGCCGATGGCGTAGAGGGCGCCGTCGGGCACCCAGCCACGTTCCTTCTGGACGATCTTCAACGCCTCGATCGACGCCGCGCGCGGGTCTTCGTAGTGATGCAGCTCGTGCTCGATGGCCGAGCGCTCGGTTTCACTCAGGGTGAAACGGTCTGTCTGGATAAGCGTGCTGTTCATGCTTAGCGGTCCACGTCGGCCATAACGAAATCGATACTACCCAGGTACGCAATCAAGTCCGCGACCATCTCGCCTTTGATCACCGAAGGGATCTGCTGCAAGTGCGGGAAGCTTGGCGTACGAATCCGGGTGCGGTAGCTCATGGTGCCGCCATCGCTCGTCAGGTAATAACTGTTGATACCCTTGGTCGCTTCGATCATCTGGAAGGACTCGTTGGCCGGCATCACCGGGCCCCACGAAACCTGCAGGAAGTGCGTGATCAGGGTTTCGATGTGCTGCAGCGTGCGCTCTTTCGGCGGCGGCGTGGTCAGCGGGTGATCCGCCTTGTACGGGCCGGCCGGCATGTTGCGCATGCACTGCTCGATGATCTTCAGGCTCTGGCGCATTTCTTCGACGCGCACGATGCAACGGTCGTAGGCATCGCCATTGGCCGCCAGCGGCACTTCGAACTCGAAGTTCTCGTAGCCCGAGTACGGGCGCGCCTTACGCAGGTCGAAATCGCAGCCAGTCGAGCGCAGGCCGGCACCGGTGACGCCCCATTCCAGGGCCTCTTTGGTGTTGTAGGCGGCGACGCCGATGGTGCGGCCCTTGAGGATGCTGTTGTCCAACGCAGCCTTTTGGTACTCGTCCAGACGCTTGGGCATCCAGTCGATGAATTCCTTGACCAGGCGCTCCCAGCCATTCGGCAGGTCGTGGGCCACGCCGCCAATGCGGTACCAGGCCGGGTGCAGGCGGAAACCGGTGATGGCTTCGATGACCTTATAGGCGCGCTGACGGTCGGTGAAGGTGAAGAACACCGGGGTCATGGCGCCGACGTCCTGGATATAGGTACCCAGGAACAGCAGGTGGCTGGTGATCCGGAAGAACTCGGCCATCATGATGCGGATGGTGTCGACGCGGTCCGGTACCTTGATGCCAGCCAGCTTCTCGACCGAGAGCACGTACGGCAGGTTGTTCATCACGCCGCCGAGGTAGTCGATACGGTCGGTGTACGGTATGAAGCTGTGCCACGACTGACGTTCCGCCATCTTCTCGGCACCACGGTGGTGGTAGCCGATGTCCGGTACGCAGTCGACGATTTCTTCGCCGTCCAGTTGCAGGATGATACGGAAGGCACCGTGAGCCGAAGGGTGGTTCGGGCCCAGGTTGAGGAACATGTAGTCCTCGTTGGTGCCGGAGCGCTTCATGCCCCAGTCTTCCGGACGGAAGCGCGCAGCTTCTTCTTCAAGCTGCTGCTTGGCGAGGTTGAGGCTGAAGGGGTCGAATTCGGTGGCGCGCGCAGGGAAGTCCTTGCGCAGCGGGTGACCTTCCCAGGTCGGCGGCATCATGATGCGCGTCAGGTGCGGGTGGCCCGGGAAGTCGATCCCGAACATGTCCCAGACTTCGCGTTCATACCAGCTGGCGTTCGGCCAGATACCGGTGACGGTCGGCACGCTCAGGTCGCTCTCGGACAGGGCGACCTTGATCATCACGTCGCTGTTACGCTCGATCGACAGCAGGTGGTAGAACACGGTGAAATCGGCGCCGCTCGGCAGCCCCTGGCGCTTGGTGCGCAGACGCTCGTCCACGCCATGCAGGTCATAGAGCATGACGTACGGCTTGGGCAGGTTGCGCAGGAAGGTCAGGACTTCGACAAGCTTGGCACGCGCCACCCACAGCACCGGCATACCGGTGCGTGTGGCCTGGGCGGTGAAGGCGTCAGGGCCAAAACGGTTATTGAGTTCGACGACCACATCCTGGTCGTCTGCCTTATAAGGCGGGATGTACAGAGCACTGCCTGTAGTCATGGTTTTTTATCGCTTTCGGTCAACGTAAAGAATGAAGCCAGGTTTTCGTTCTATAAAAGAAGCGGTGCTGGATCAGACTTCGTCGGGGCTGCGCAGGTTGGTGACTGCGATTCGCTGTTCGCGGCGCTGTTCCTTTTGCGAAGGCATCTCGGCGCGGTACACGCCTTGATCTCCGACGACCCAGGAAAGCGGGCGACGCTCCTTGCCAATCGATTCCTGCAATAGCATCAAGCCTTGCAGGAAAGCTTCAGGGCGGGGCGGGCAGCCAGGCACGTAGACGTCCACGGGCAGGAACTTGTCCACCCCTTGAACGACGGAGTAGATGTCGTACATGCCACCGGAGTTGGCGCACGAACCCATGGAGATAACCCACTTTGGCTCGAGCATTTGCTCGTAGAGACGCTGAATGATCGGCGCCATCTTGATAAAGCAGGTACCGGCGATAACCATGAAATCCGCCTGGCGCGGCGATGCCCGGATAACTTCGGCGCCAAAGCGCGCGATGTCGTGGGGCGCCGTGAAGGCGGTGGTCATTTCCACGTAGCAGCAGGACAGACCGAAGTTGTACGGCCACAAGGAGTTTTTACGCCCCCAGTTGACCGCGCCACTCAGCACGTCTTCCAGCTTGCCCATGTAGATGTTTTTGTGGACTTGGTCTTCTAACGGATCGGAGACGGTTTCCCGTTCGCCGATGGGGTACTGATCGTTAGGAGCATCCGGGTCGATCCTGGTGAGATTGTATTGCATCGCCAAAGCCTCATTGTTTCAGCTTCGCTTGCCGCTTACGACGAGCTTCCGGAGCCCAATCAAGGGCGCCCACTCGGAATAGGTAGACAAGGCCTGCCAACAGAATTGCTATGAAAACGAGAGCTTCGACGAATCCGGTCCAGCCGCTTTCGCGGACGGACACAGACCAGGCAAAGAGAAAAAGGGCTTCGATATCGAAGATCACGAAGAGCATCGCGACCAGATAGAATTTGGCTGAGAGCCGCAAGCGGGCGCCACCTGTAGGCAGCATGCCGGACTCGAACGGTTCATTTTTGCTGCGGCCCCAGGCTTTTGACCCGAGGAGGCTGGAGACGCCAAGCATGAAGGCGCAAAGGCCGACAACACCGAGAAGGAAAATGGCAAAGCCCCAGTTGTGGGCCATGAGTCCTGTCGCTTCGGTCATGCTGGAAATCCTTAACAGAGAGCAAAGGTCTCTGAGCTCGAAAAAGTAACGATGCAGTGACGATATGTCGCACTGCAATCAATCGCGGTGATTTTATGGCTAAACACCGGGCAAGTAAAATTCCTATAGCGAAATTATTCGATGGAATAAGCACATAGTGCACCTTCTTGGGGCTGTAGCCCTGATGGGGCGGGCATTAGCGGGCATTTAATCAAATGTGTTTTGTTTAACCGGTAACGAAGTTTTCACGCTCCAAATGATAATGAATATTGTTTGCGTAGGGTTTAAGCGATTGTTTCTCATGCAGCGAGGGAAGTTGCCGTTACTTGCTTGATTACCGCTTAGTTGCTGACGCGGATCTTTTAACCGATTTATCCGACGCAAATACCGCTCTGGATCAATGTTTTGCCCAAAATCTTCAGGCCGCATGCGTTCCCACAGTTGGATTCTCATTGGCTCGGGGCAGATCGCTCAGGCAAAAAAAACGCCCCGAACCAGTCGGGGCGTGATTGTTGTGCGGCACTGCGGTTAGGTCTTCCTTGCGGCCGCAGTGGCCGTGTACGCGGTGCTTAGTGGAACTGCTCTTCTTCGGTCGAGCCGGTCAGCGCGGTCACGGACGAGGTGCCGCCCTGGATCACGGTGGTCATGTCGTCGAAGTAGCCGGTGCCCACTTCCTGCTGGTGCGCCACGAAGGTGTAACCCTTGGCGGCGTCAGCGAACTCTTGCTCCTGCAGCTTCACGTAGGCGGTCATGTCGTTGCGGGCGTAGTCGTGCGCCAGGTTGAACATGCTGTGCCACATGTTGTGAATGCCGGCCAGGGTGATGAACTGGTGCTTGTAGCCCATGGCTGACAGTTCGCGCTGGAACTTGGCGATGGTTGCGTCGTCCAGGTTCTTCTTCCAGTTGAAGGAAGGCGAGCAGTTGTAGGACAGCAGTTGGTCCGGGTATTCCTTTTTGATCGCTTCGGCGAAGCGACGGGCTTCGTCCAGGTCCGGTTTGGCGGTTTCGCACCAGATCAGGTCGGCGTACGGCGCGTAGGCCAGGCCGCGGGCGATCGCCTGGTCGAGACCGGCGCGTACTTTATAGAAGCCTTCCTGGGTGCGTTCGCCCGTTACGAACGGCTGGTCGTACGGGTCGCAGTCCGAGGTCAGCAGGTCAGCGGCGTTAGCATCGGTACGGGCCAGGATGATGGTCGGCGTGCCGGCAACGTCAGCGGCCAGGCGGGCAGCGGTCAGCTTCTGTACGGCTTCCTGGGTCGGAACCAATACCTTGCCGCCCATGTGGCCGCATTTCTTCACCGACGCCAGTTGGTCTTCGAAGTGCACGCCGGCAGCGCCGGCCTCGATCATGCTCTTCATCAGTTCGTAGGCGTTCAGTACACCGCCGAAACCGGCTTCAGCGTCCGCCACGATCGGCGCGAAGTAGTCGATGTAGCCTTCATCGCCCGGGCCTTTACCGGCTTTCCACTGGATCTGGTCGGCGCGGCGGAACGAGTTGTTGATGCGCTTGACCACGGTCGGCACCGAGTCCACCGGGTAAAGCGATTGGTCGGGGTACATGGATTCAGCGGAGTTGTTGTCCGCTGCCACTTGCCAGCCGGACAGGTAGATCGCCTGGATACCGGCTTTTACCTGTTGGACTGCCTGGCCGCCAGTGAGGGCGCCCATGCAGTTGACGAAATCTTTCTCGGGGCGGAAGGACGGCTTGGCACCCTGGGTGACCAGCTTCCACAGTTTTTCGGCGCCGAGTTTTGCAAAGGTGTGCTCAGGTTGAACCGAGCCACGCAGGCGGACGACGTCAGCAGCGGAATAAGCGCGGGTCACGCCTTTCCAGCGTGGGTTTTCAGCCCAGTCTTTCTCGAGGGCTGCAATTTGCTGTTCGCGTGTCAGTGCCATGGGAAAAAACCTCGTCGCGTCTTGTTTGAAGTATCCGTTTGCCAGCCACGCATTCATTGCGTGGGCAGGGCTGCTCGCTGACCAGAAGCTTAGGTGGTCAAGTCAGGTTTGGCGGGGAATGCGACGGGATGAACGATGGCTCAAGGGAGAGTTGAGCAGGTAAGGGCGAACTGCGAACGGTCTTCGGGCGTCGTGGGCCTTTGTACGATCCATCAGTGTGTAGCCGGGTTACCTGGTTAGCTTCCGTCCCTCGGGACAACTTCGTTCCAGTCGCAACCTCGTCAAACACACCTTGTGGGCGGTACAGACACGAATCGGCTCAGGTGGGTAACTTGGAGCGACGATCCGAAGGCCCTTGCCAGGGCCCCTGATTAGCGGGAGCGAGGCCATCATGCCCATGCTTTTTTGGATCGTCAAATGTTTTGTAGTGCTTTTTTTCAAGCACTACATCTTTAGTCTAAGACGACTCATCAGTCAGTTTTTGGTGCTTCAGTTCAAGGTGTCGACTTTAACCCGTACCGTCAGGTCATCGCGACCCTGAGTAGAGTAGCTGCGGGTTGTAGAGGATTTGTCGGCCTGGGTCTCGCGATTGATGCCAGCCAGGGAGATCCACTCGCCCAGCCGCCCACTGACGGTTGTGTCGGTGCTTTGCACGTTCACTACATCGGGACGTTCCTGGCTCATGCGGTCACGGTTGGTGCTGATCGCTAGATGAACGGTCTCGCCGGTGACGCTGGCGGTCACGTAGAAACCCTGGGTCACGTTGCGATACTGAGTCTGGTTTTGCAGTCGGCCGTAGCTGTCCTGCTGGGTGGTGGTCAGCGGCACGCTCTGGCCGACCTGGATCAGTGCGGGTACGCCTTCGCTGGCCTGGATCTGCTGGATGCCGCCATCGCGGCTGGTGGTGCCGTAGCTGATGATGCGGGTTTGGCTATCGCCGCTGTTCTGCTGGTTGTTTTCGTTGGTGTCGACGGTGATCAGCAGGCGCTTGGCGGGTGTGTCGAGTTGAGAAAGCAGGGCGCGCAGGTCCTGGATCTTGGCGGGGGCGGCATTCACGATCAACTGGTTGCCGTAAGCGCTGACGGTGCCGTCCTTGCCGATGAAGTTCTGTGCCACGGGGAGCAGATCGGCGCTGGTGCGGTTGCTCAGGTTGACGACTTCGGTGTCGGCCACGGCCGAGACGCTGGCGGTCAGGAGGAGGGCGGTGAGCAGGGTGCGTAGGGACATGTCCGTTATCTCTGCGAGTCAAAGGCTGGATAGTGCCAGTTTGTCGGCCTGGCAGGTCGCAAATTGAATCGTAGACGGCAAAATGCCCTGGCAGGGCAGGGCATTTTGAGGTGTTGCTGATATGGCTATCGGGAGCAAGCCCCCTCCCACATTTTGACCGCATTTCAAAGGATGGACTCGGTCAAATGTGGGAGGGGGCTTGCTCCCGATATAGGCGACTCGGTCTTGAGTCAGTCCCCGCGCACCATATCCACATGCGGAATCCCGACTTCAAGAAACTCATCGCTGACGATCTTGAAACCCAACCGCTCATAAAACGGCGCCGCATACACCTGCGCACTCAGGAACTGCTTGGCCTGGCCGCGCTGCTCGGCTACACCAATCACCGCAGCCATCAGCTTGTCGCCGACCTTCAGCCCGCGCCAGTCCTTGAGTACCGACACGCGGCCGATCTCGCCGCTGGGCAACAGGCGCGCGGTGCCAATCGGAAAATCGCCTTCAAATGCGAGGAAATGCACCGCGCTGGCGTCGTCCGCGTCCCACTCCAGCTCCGGTGGGACCGATTGTTCAGCGATAAAGACCGCTTCACGAATGCGCCGAATCTCGGCGATATCCTTTTGCCAATCCGCGACACTGACGTGAATCTTATTCATCGGCAAATCCCAGGCTTCCTTGCTTGACCAGTTCGCACAGCAGATCGCGGCCGTCTTCATCCGCCAGCCATTCGCCGAGGTTCTCGCTGTGCAGCGCATCGGCCGAGCACACTAGCTTCAGCAGCTCACGCAGCTTGCCGGGCAGGTAACGGCTCTGGCCGCTGGCGAACAGCAGCACGTCGTCGTCGACTTCGGACCAGGCCAGGCGCGCGCTTGGGTTGCGCACCAGGATCGCGCCATCTTGCAGGCTGCTGATGAAGTCTTCTTCACCCAGTTCTTCACCGGCCACCAGTTCCGGGTAGCGCGGTTCGGTCATGAACTGGCCGAACCAGGTCAGCAGCATGCGCTCGTCGCTCATGTGCTCGGCCAGCAGGCTCTTGAGGCGGTCCAGCGCGTCGCTCTGGATCTGGTGGGGGTCGCTGACCGGCTGGGCGTCGGCGTCGGTGTAGCGCTCTTCGTCAGTCAGGTACTGGCTGAGGAAGTCGGTGAAGTGGGTCAGCACTTCGGCGGCGCTCGGTGCGCGGAAACCCACGGAGTAGGTCATGCAGTCGTCTTCGGCAATGCCGAAGTGCGCCAGGCGCGGTGGCAGGTAGAGCATGTCGCCCGGTTCCAGCACCCATTCGGCGCTTTCTTCGAATTCGGCGAGGATGCGCAAGTCGGCGTGCTGCAGTAGCGGGCTCTCGGAGCTGCACATTTGGCCGATCTTCCAGTTGCGCTTGCCCTGGGCTTGCAGCAGGAACACGTCGTAGTTGTCGAAGTGCGGGCCGACGCTGCCGCCGGGTGCGGCGAAGCTGATCATCACGTCGTCAATGCGCCAGCTGGGCAGGAAGCGGAACTGCTCCAGCAGCTCGGCCACTTCCGGCACGAACTGGTCGACCGCCTGCACCAGCAGGGTCCACTCGCGTTCAGGCAGGGTGCTGAAGGCGTCTTCGGCGAACGGGCCGCGACGCAATTCCCACGGACGCTCGCCGTGTTCAATCACCAGGCGCGACTCGACTTCTTCTTCCAGCGCCAGGCCGGCGAGTTCGTCGGCGTCAATCGGGCTTTCGAAATCAGGGATGGCCTGACGGATCAGCAGCGGCTTTTTCTGCCAGTAGTCGCGCAGGAATTCCCGTGCCGTGATGCCGCCCAGAAGTTGAAGAGGGATATCAGGATTCATGTGTAACCTATTGAAAAAAAGCACTTTTCAGACTGGAATAAAAACGCCCGGCGCGGCCGGGCGTCTCAAAGGGGCTTGCGTGGATCAGATGCGCTTGGCTTGCTCTACAGCGTTGCCGATGTAGTTGGCCGGGGTGAGCAGTTTCAGCTCGGCCTTGGCCGCGGCTGGCATGTCCAGGCCGTCGATGAAAGTTTGCAGTGCTTCAGGGCTGATGCCCTTGCCGCGGGTCAACTCTTTCAGCTTCTCGTACGGGTTTTCGATGTTGTAGCGGCGCATCACGGTCTGGATCGGCTCGGCCAATACTTCCCAGCACGCGTCCAGGTCAGCGGCGATCTTCTGCTCATTGAGCTCAAGCTTGCTGATGCCTTTGAGGCTGGCTTCGTACGCGATCACGCTATGGGCAAAGCCCACGCCGAGGTTGCGCAGTACGGTGGAGTCGGTCAGGTCGCGCTGCCAGCGGGAGATCGGCAACTTGCTGGCCAGGTGCTGGAAGAGGGCGTTGGCGATACCGAGGTTGCCTTCGGAGTTTTCGAAGTCGATCGGGTTGACCTTGTGCGGCATGGTCGACGAGCCGATTTCACCGGCAATGGTGCGCTGCTTGAAGTAGCCCAGGGAGATGTAGCCCCAGATATCGCGATCGAAGTCGATCAGGATGGTGTTGAAGCGCGCAATGGCGTCGAACAGCTCGGCGATGTAGTCGTGCGGTTCGATCTGCGTGGTGTACGGGTTGAAGCCCAGGCCCAGCTCGTCTTCGATGAAGGCGCGGGCGTTGGCTTCCCAGTCGATCTCCGGGTAGGCCGACAGGTGGGCGTTGTAGTTGCCTACGGCGCCGTTGATCTTGCCCAGCAGCGGTACGGCGGCGACTTGAGCGATCTGGCGTTCCAGGCGGTACACCACGTTGGCCAGTTCTTTGCCCAAGGTGGTCGGCGAGGCCGGCTGGCCGTGGGTGCGCGACAGCATCGGCACCGCAGCGAAGCGAATCGCCAGTTCGCGGATGGCTTCGGCGGTCTGGCGCATCAGTGGCAGCATGACGTCATCACGGCCTTCACGCAGCATCAGGGCGTGGGACAGGTTGTTGATGTCCTCACTGGTGCAGGCAAAGTGGATGAACTCGCTGACCTGGGCCAGTTCCGGCAACTTGGCCGCTTGCTCTTTGAGCAGGTACTCGATGGCTTTGACGTCGTGGTTGGTGGTGCGCTCGATCTCTTTCACACGCTCGGCGTGCTCCAGGGAGAAGTTTTCCGCCAGGGTGTTGAGCACAGCGTTGGCTTGCGCGGAAAACGCCGGCACTTCGCTGATGGCGGGGTGAGCGGCCAGGCGCTGGAGCCAGCGCACTTCAACCAGCACGCGAGCACGGATCAGGCCGTATTCGCTGAAAATAGGGCGCAGGGCCTGGGTTTTGCCGGCGTAGCGGCCGTCAACAGGGGAAACCGCAGTGAGCGAAGAGAGCTGCATGGGGTGTTCTCGGACAGTCGGGCAACGAAATGGGGCGCGTATCATACATGAAAAAATCCGCCGGTCCGTTGCCAACTGACCGGCGTATTACGCGTAACGGCTTGAAAAAGGCCTGCTGGTGCGACTTATTCGTTGCGCATCAACGGGTAAAGCTCTTTGAGTAATTTGCGTCGGCTGATCACCAGTTGCCAACGATGTCCGCCCAACTGGCGCCACAACCGTGCCGAGCGAATACCGGCCAGGAGCAGGGCGCGGATTTTCGAGGCGTTGTTCGGTTGCTGCAGGTTGCGCATGTCGCCGTGGACCTGGATCCGCTGGCGCAAGGTGCTCAAGGTGTCCTGGTACAGCGCACCGCAGGCGGCAACCACGTTTTCGTGGGCCGGGCCGAAGTGTTCCACTTGGGATTGGATTTGCGGCAGGCGCTTGCCGATGACCTCCAGCATGTCCTCGCGCTTGGCCAGTTGACGCTCCAGGCCGAGCATCGACAGGGCATAGCGCAACGGCTCGCGCTGCAGGGTGCTGGGGTCGCGCTCCAGGGCGCCGATCAGTGCGCGGTAGCCTTCACGCAGCGCCAGGTCGTCGCCCCCGTAGACTTCCAGGGTGTCCTTGGGGTCGCGGATCAACAGGCTGCCGAGCATGCAGGTCAGGCCTGCCTCGGTGACCTGTCCGGTCTTGGCGATCTTGTCCACCAGCACGGCAGCAAGGAAAACCCCGCCGAGTGCCGTCAATTGCTCCTGGGTCGGGCTCATGCCGGGTTGCTCCAGGCTTCGGCGACTTCAATCACGCCGCCGCCCAGGCAGATTTCGCCGTCATAGAACACCACGGACTGGCCCGGGGTGACCGCGCGTTGCGGGTCATCGAAGGTGGCCCGGTAGCCAGTGGCGGTTTTTTCCAGGGTGCAAGGCTGGTCGCCCTGGCGATAGCGCACTTTGGCGGTCAGGCGGCGTGGCGTGCTCAGGTCGATCGGGTTGACCCAATAGATCTCGGAAGCCAGCAGCGCGCCGGAGAACAGCAGCGGGTGTTCGTTGCCCTGGCCGACGATCAACACGTTATTGTCCAGGTCCTTGACCAGCACGTACCACGGCTCTTCACCGGCGTCTTTCAGGCCACCGATGCCCAGGCCCTGACGCTGGCCGATGGTGTGGTACATCAGGCCGTGGTGGCGGCCGATCACTTCACCGTCGGTGGTCTTGATTTCACCCGGCTGCGCCGGCAGGTACTGCTTGAGGAAGTCGCTGAAGCGGCGTTCGCCGATAAAGCAGATCCCGGTGGAATCCTTCTTCTTGGCGGTGGCCAGGCCATGTTTCTCGGCAATCTTGCGCACTTCGGGTTTTTCCAGTTCGCCCACCGGGAACAGGGTCTTGGCGATCTGTTCACCGCCGACGGCGTGCAGGAAGTAGCTCTGGTCCTTGTTCGGGTCCAGGCCCTTGAGCAGTTCGGTGCGGCCATCGATATCGCGGCGGCGCACGTAGTGGCCAGTGGCAATCAGGTCGGCGCCGAGCATCATGGCGTAGTCGAGGAACGCCTTGAACTTGATTTCACGGTTGCACAGGATGTCCGGGTTCGGCGTGCGGCCGGCCTTGTATTCGGCCAGGAAGTGCTC
Organism: Pseudomonas petroselini; assembly: GCF_045037875.1. Lineage (NCBI taxonomy): Bacteria > Pseudomonadati > Pseudomonadota > Gammaproteobacteria > Pseudomonadales > Pseudomonadaceae > Pseudomonas > Pseudomonas petroselini. The sequence goes on along the minus strand of NZ_CP173614.1, from coordinate 5,100,495 downwards.
GAACACATTGTCCCAGTACTCGGCGGCGAAGTTGGCGGTGTGCAGTTTGATGCCAATCTTGTCGCACACGGCCTGGGCGTCCGCCAGGTCGTCCATGGCGGTGCAGTATTCCGTTCCATCGTCTTCTTCCCAGTTCTTCATGAACAGGCCTTCCACCTCATAACCCTGCTCCATGAGCAGAACGGCGGAAACGGAAGAATCCACGCCGCCGGACATGCCGACGATGACGCGCTTCTTTTGTGTGTCAGAAGGGGCTGGATCACGCATAGGGTTTCAACGGGTGTCTTGAAAAAGGACGCGATTCTAGCAGGCCTGGGCCCGCAAGGCTAAAGAGAAGGGCGGATCAATTCCAGGCTGTGGCGCTGGCCGGCCAGATAATCATCGATACAGCGGATGATCAGCTCGCTGCGCCAGTCGTCGCGCAGCGCCATCAGCTCGTCACGGGTCAGCCAGCGGGCGCGCAGGATGCCTTCGTCGAGTTGATAGTCCGGGTGGTGTTTCAGGGCTTTGGCGGTGAAGCAGACCCGCTGGTAGGTCATGCCATTGCTGGGGGCGGTGTAGAGGTAGATGCCGACGATGCCGGTGGCTTCGACGTCCCAGCCGGTTTCCTCGAGGGTTTCGCGCACGGCGGCTTCGGTCAGGGTTTCATGCGGGTCGAGGTGGCCGGCAGGCTGGTTGAGCACGGCGCGACCGCCCTTGAGCTCTTCGACCATCAGGAAGCGGCCGTTGTCTTCGACGAGGGTGGCGACAGTGATGTGGGGTTGCCAGGTCATAAGCGGGTCTCAAGTACGGAGGGGTGTGTATCGTGTCCGCATGATACGCCTGGCAATGTCGGGCGGCTTAGAATGTGCCAGTGGTTTGCACTGTCGGGGAAAATATCAGTATTGCCTCGTTGTTTGGGTCGGGCTGCCATTTTTGAACGTCTGAGGCGTTATTCTCATTGCGGATAATGCACTTCCATTCCACTTTTTCATTGAGCTTAACATTGGAAAATCCCACCAAGCCGGTCCAGGCCGGGTAATTCGAGGGGGTGAGTAAAACAGCTTTAGCTGGGGCCCAGTTTCCGATCTCCGGCAGCGACCCCACTACATAGACGCTATATCCGGGTTTCGTGATGCCATTTTTGCATGTGAAGTCGGCGTGGAGGAAATAGCTTATTTGGACATTTTGACCGGCATTCGCTAATGGCAGCAATGCAAGTAAGACAGCGTAAAGCGGTACTGAAATATTGGTGTGTCGCATTTGAGAGTCTCCTGTTCTTTGGGCATTAGCCGCATTTGCAGGATGGTCTCTGGGGGGCGTCAGGTAACCTGTTAAAGCTAACAGTTCATTAGAGTCTTTCGAGATAACACTTCCCTTGCAGTGGCCTGAAAACACAAACCCCGGCACATGGCCGGGGTTCGTGGTATCGCCTTACAACCTTACTTCAACTTGGCAATCGCCGCGTTGAGGGTGTTGCTTGGGCGCATGGCCTTGCTGGTCAGCTCAGGGTTCGGCGCGTAGTAGCCGCCGATGTCCACTGGCTTGCCCTGTACGGCGTTGAGCTCGGCCACGATGGTGGCTTCGTTCGCGGCCAGGGTCTTGGCCAGTTCGCCGAACTGCGCTTGCAGGGCAGTGTCTTCGGTCTGGGCGGCCAGGGCTTGAGCCCAGTACAGCGCCAGGTAGAAGTGGCTGCCGCGGTTGTCGATGTTGCCGACTTTGCGCGATGGCGACTTGTTGTTGTCAAGGAACTGGCCAGTGGCCTGGTCCAGGGTCTTGGACAGTACCAAGGCTTTCGGGTTGTTGTACGTCACACCCAAATGCTCAAGGGAGGCGGCCAGGGCCAGGAACTCACCCAGGGAGTCCCAGCGCAGGAAGTTTTCTTCCAGCAGCTGCTGCACGTGCTTCGGAGCCGAACCGCCGGCGCCGGTTTCAAACAGGCCACCGCCGTTCATCAGCGGCACGATCGACAGCATCTTGGCGCTTGTGCCCAGTTCCATGATCGGGAACAGGTCGGTCAGGTAGTCGCGCAGTACGTTACCGGTCACCGAGATGGTGTCCAGGCCCTTGCGGGTACGCTCCAGGGTGAACTTCATCGCGTCGACCGGCGACATGATGCGGATGTCCAGGCCTTCGGTGTTGTGGTCTTTCAGGTAGGCCTGAACTTTCTCGACCACGACGCCATCGTGTGCACGCTTAGGGTCCAGCCAGAAAATGGCCGGGGTGTTGCTGGCGCGGGCACGGTTGACGGCCAGTTTGACCCAGTCCTGGATCGGCGCGTCTTGGGTCTGGCACATGCGGAAGATGTCGCCAGCCTCGACTTTCTGTTCCATCAGCAGGTTGCCCTCGCTGTCGGTCACGCGGACGACGCCGTCAGCCTTGACCTGGAAGGTCTTGTCGTGGGAGCCGTACTCTTCAGCCTTTTTCGCCATCAGGCCAACGTTTGGCACGCTGCCCATGGTGGTAGGGTCGAAAGCGCCGTTGGCTTTGCACTCTTCGATCACCGCCTGGTAGATGGTGGCGTAGCAGCGATCCGGGATCACGGCCTTGGTGTCGTGCAGTTGGCCGTCGGTGCCCCACATTTTGCCGGAGTCACGGATCATGGCCGGCATCGACGCGTCGACGATGACGTCGCTCGGTACGTGCAGGTTGGTGATGCCTTTGTCGGAGTTGACCATCGCCAGGGAAGGGCGAGCGGCGTAGACCGCTTGAATGTCAGCTTCGATCTGCGCTTGCTGATCACTAGGCAAGGCCTTGATGCGCGCGTACAGGTCGCCGATGCCGTTGTTCAGGTTGAAGCCGATCTGTGCCAGCACGTCGGCGTGCTTGGCCAGGGCGTCTTTATAGAACTCGGCAACGATCTGGCCGAACATGATCGGGTCGGAGACCTTCATCATGGTGGCTTTCAGGTGAACCGACAGCAGTACGCCTTGCTTCTTGGCGTCTTCGATTTCAGCGGCGATGAAGCTGCGCAGGGCTTTTTTGCTCAGCACGGCGCTGTCGATGATTTCGCCGGCCTTGACCGTGGTCTTTTCTTTCAGGACGGTGGTAGTGCCGTCTTGAGCGACCAGCTCGATTTTGACCGCGTCAGCGGCTTCGATCTGTACGGATTTTTCGCTGCCGTAGAAGTCGCCGCTGCTCATGTGGGCAACGTGGGACTTGGAGTCGGCAGCCCAGGCGCCCATTTTGTGCGGGTGCTTGCGTGCATAGTTCTTGACCGACAGCGGTGCGCGACGGTCGGAGTTGCCTTCGCGCAGTACCGGGTTCACGGCGCTGCCCTTGACCTTGTCGTAACGTGCACGGGTTTCTTTTTCCGCGTCGGTGGTTACGGTTTCCGGGTAGTCCGGCAGGGCGTAGCCCTGGGCCTGCAATTCCTTGATCGCGGCTTGCAGCTGCGGGGTCGAGGCGCTGATGTTAGGCAGCTTGATGATGTTGGCTTCAGGTGTAACGGCCAGGTCGCCCATTTCGGCGAGGTGGTCCGGGATAGCCTTGGTGCCCAGTTGCTCGGGGAAGCTTGCGAGGATGCGCCCTGCGAGGGAGATGTCGCGGGTTTCCACGGCAATATCAGCGGAAGCGGTGAAGGCCTCTACGATAGGCAGCAGTGAATAGGTGGCGAGGGCTGGGGCTTCGTCGGTGAAGGTATAGATGATCTTCGAGCGGGTGGGCATATTCGGATTAACTCTCTTCTTTGCTGAAAGCGTGCGCAGAAACTCGAGATGCGCCGGGTGGAGCGCGTTCGTTCAAAGTCATCCATGAGCGAAATGTCGAGGTTTCTTCGCGGTGATGTTGGGTTGCATCAGTCGAGCGTCAAGCGGGTGGACTATTGTATTAGCCCTGCTTTGTAGCGGAAGGCGCTGTTCTAGAGCGGTCCGCCGTCGTGACTCTTTGGTCAGCGGCGGCATTATACATAGGTCGCTATGCTTACGCCGAGCCTTCATACAAAAGGTGTGTCGTCCATTGGTCTAAAGGTCGCAGGTGCCGGGTTACGCCTAAAGTCGCACGATGTGCTCAAGATTGGCGCTTTTCCCTTTGCTTTCAGGCTTGTAGGCGACAATTTATGCTGTTTTCGATGCAAATGAGCATGGCGCGAGGTTTCAGTCGCCATTTATCTGGAGTAGGCTCGAACGCAGCCAGATGTTTAATCCATAGATGGAGTTCAGCATGGGATACAAGAAGATTCAGGTTCCGGCAGTCGGCGACAAAATCACCGTCAATGCAGACCATTCTCTCAATGTTCCTGACCAACCGATCATCCCTTACATCGAAGGTGACGGTATTGGCGTCGACATCAGCCCGGTGATGATCAAGGTGGTCGACGCAGCTGTTGAAAAGGCCTACGGCGGCAAGCGCAAAATCTCGTGGATGGAGGTTTACGCCGGTGAGAAGGCGACCCAAGTCTACGACCAGGACACCTGGCTGCCCCAGGAAACCCTGGATGCGGTCAAGGATTACGTGGTGTCCATCAAGGGGCCGCTGACCACGCCGGTCGGTGGCGGCATCCGTTCGCTGAACGTGGCCCTGCGTCAGCAACTCGATCTGTACGTGTGCCTGCGCCCGGTGCGCTGGTTCGAAGGTGTGCCCAGTCCGGTCAAGAAGCCAGGCGATGTGGACATGACCATCTTCCGTGAGAACTCCGAAGACATTTACGCCGGGATCGAGTGGAAGGCCGGTTCGCCGGAGGCCACCAAGGTCATCAAGTTCCTCAAGGAAGAAATGGGCGTCACCAAGATCCGTTTCGACCAGGATTGCGGGATCGGCATCAAGCCGGTATCGCTGGAGGGCACCAAGCGTCTGGCGCGCAAGGCCCTGCAATATGTGGTGGATAATGACCGCGATTCGCTGACTATCGTGCACAAAGGCAACATCATGAAGTTCACTGAAGGGGCCTTCAAGGAGTGGGCCTACGAAGTGGCGGCGGAGGAGTTCGGCGCGACGCTGCTCGATGGTGGGCCGTGGATGCAGTTCAAGAACCCGAAGACCGGCAAGAATGTAGTGGTCAAGGATGCGATTGCCGACGCGATGCTCCAGCAAATCCTGCTGCGTCCGGCTGAGTATGACGTGATCGCCACCCTCAACCTGAACGGTGACTACCTGTCTGATGCCCTGGCGGCGGAAGTGGGCGGTATCGGTATCGCGCCGGGGGCCAACTTGTCCGACACCGTGGCGATGTTCGAGGCAACCCATGGTACTGCGCCTAAATATGCAGGCAAGGACCAGGTCAACCCAGGTTCGTTGATTCTGTCGGCAGAGATGATGTTGCGTCACATGGGCTGGATTGAGGCGGCTGACTTGATTATCAAGGGTACCAACGGTGCGATTTCGGCCAAGACCGTGACCTACGACTTCGAACGCCTGATGGAGGGCGCGAAGTTGGTGTCGTCGTCGGGCTTTGGTGATGCGTTGATTTCGCATATGTAAGCGCGCGGGCATAAAAAACGGCCATCCCGAGTTGATTGGGGTGGCCGTTTTTTTATCGCAAGCTACACGCTCGGCGGCGGGTCAGGCCGTTTGTTTCTTTTCTACTTCGTTCGCACGTGCTGCTGGGCTCGCAATGACTTCTTTCACTGCGTCGATATTCACGGCGTGCAGTCCTTTAGGGCCTTGAATAATCTCAAAGCTGACTGCTTGTCCCGCTTTCAGCGTTTTGTACCCATCCATGATGATTGCTGAAAAGTGCGCAAACAGGTCCTCGGATTTACCGTCTTCAATGATAAAACCGTACCCCTTGGCATTGTTAAACCATTTGACCTTGCCACTGATCTTGACGCCAGACATACCCATATCCCTCTGCACCAGACTCCATCACTGGAGTATCATCCAGTTTATCCGTCCTAACCCGAATAAATAAGGTTGACTGCGCGGACCTTTTTTACCCACTGTGGGTTCTATTGGTTGTAACACCGTTTCGCCGATAGTCAAGGCGACCGATCGGTCAGCAGTTGAAATTCTGACAGGTCGCCCCCACCACTGTATTTGAACCACTGACGAACCTTTCTTTCCATGCATGCAATCAGCCAGATTCGACTAACATTCAATCAGGATCGACCGGATCACGAACACGATGACGACGGTTCTGCAGGCATTGCTGTTCAGGAGGCCAAGCCTGCTTTACAGGCGCCGCCGATGTACAAGGTGGTTTTGTTCAATGATGACTACACACCGATGGATTTCGTGGTCGAAGTGCTCGAGGTGTTTTTTAACCTGAACCGCGAGTTGGCGACCAAGGTAATGCTGGCCGTTCACACAGAAGGACGGGCAGTATGTGGAGTGTTTACCCGCGACATCGCCGAGACAAAGGCCATGCAGGTCAACCAGTACGCCAGGGAAAGCCAGCATCCGCTACTCTGTGAAATCGAGAAGGACGGTTAACGCCGACCACTTGGGTATGAGGTGAAGCTATGTTAAACCGCGAGCTCGAAGTCACCCTCAATCTTGCCTTCAAGGAGGCCCGTTCGAAGCGTCATGAGTTCATGACCGTCGAACACCTGCTGCTGGCACTTTTGGATAACGAAGCTGCCGCCACCGTTCTACGTGCGTGCGGCGCCAACCTCGACAAACTCAAGCACGACCTGCAGGAGTTTATCGACTCCACCACGCCACTGATCCCCGTGCACGACGAGGACCGTGAAACCCAGCCAACCCTGGGCTTCCAGCGGGTATTGCAGCGTGCTGTTTTCCACGTTCAGAGCTCCGGTAAGCGTGAAGTCACGGGCGCCAATGTGCTTGTGGCCATTTTCAGCGAACAGGAAAGCCAGGCAGTGTTCCTGCTCAAACAGCAGAGCGTTGCCCGTATTGATGTCGTCAATTACATCGCCCACGGTATCTCCAAAGTGCCTGGGCACGGCGATCATTCCGAGGGTGAGCAGGAAATGCAGGACGACGAGGGCGGTGAGTCTTCTTCTTCGGGCAATCCACTGGATGCCTATGCCAGCAACCTCAACGAACTGGCGCGCCAGGGGCGGATCGATCCGCTGGTGGGGCGCGAGCTTGAGGTTGAGCGTGTAGCGCAGATCCTCGCGCGTCGTCGCAAGAACAACCCGTTGCTGGTGGGTGAGGCGGGCGTGGGTAAAACCGCGATTGCCGAGGGCCTGGCCAAGCGCATCGTCGATAACCAGGTGCCGGACCTGCTGGCAAACAGCGTGGTCTACTCCCTGGACCTGGGCGCCTTGCTCGCCGGGACCAAGTACCGTGGCGATTTCGAGAAACGCTTCAAGGCGTTGCTGGGTGAACTGAAAAAACGCCCTCAGGCGATTTTGTTCATCGACGAGATCCACACCATCATCGGTGCCGGTGCGGCGTCAGGCGGGGTAATGGATGCCTCCAACCTGCTCAAGCCGCTGCTCTCGTCGGGTGATATCCGCTGCATCGGTTCGACCACGTTCCAGGAATTCCGTGGCATCTTCGAGAAAGACCGTGCCTTGGCGCGTCGCTTCCAGAAGGTCGATGTGTCCGAGCCTTCAGTCGAAGACACCATCGGTATCCTGCGCGGGCTCAAGGGGCGTTTCGAAGCGCACCATGGCATCGAGTACACCGACGAGGCTCTGCGTGCGGCTGCTGAGCTCGCATCGCGCTACATCAATGACCGGCACATGCCGGACAAAGCCATCGATGTGATCGACGAGGCGGGCGCCTACCAGCGCCTGCAGCCGGTCGAGAAGCGTGTGAAGCGCATCGACGTTGCTCAGGTCGAGGACATCGTGGCCAAGATCGCGCGGATTCCGCCTAAACACGTCAACAGTTCCGATAAGGAGTTGCTGCGTAACCTGGAGCGCGACCTGAAACTCACCGTATTCGGCCAGGATGCAGCCATCGACGCGCTGTCCACCGCGATCAAGCTGTCGCGTGCGGGCCTCAAGTCGCCGGACAAGCCTGTCGGTTCGTTCCTGTTCGCAGGCCCGACCGGCGTCGGCAAGACCGAAGCGGCACGGCAGTTGGCCAAGGCCATGGGTATTGAGCTGGTGCGGTTCGACATGTCCGAGTACATGGAGCGCCACACGGTATCGCGCCTGATCGGTGCGCCTCCGGGTTATGTCGGTTTCGATCAGGGCGGTCTGTTGACCGAAGCGATCACCAAGCAGCCGCACTGCGTATTGCTGCTCGATGAAATCGAGAAGGCTCACCCCGAAGTCTTCAACCTGCTGCTGCAGGTGATGGACCACGGCACCCTGACCGACAACAACGGGCGCAAGGCGGACTTCCGCAATGTGATCGTGATCATGACCACCAACGCCGGTGCCGAAACGGCTGCGCGGGCTTCGATCGGCTTCAGTCATCAAGATCACTCTTCCGATGCCATGGAAGTGATCAAGAAGAGCTTCACGCCGGAGTTCCGCAACCGCCTGGACACCATCATCCAGTTTGGTCGCCTCAGCCATGAGGTTATCAAAAGCGTGGTGGACAAGTTCCTCACCGAGCTTCAGGCGCAGTTGGAAGACAAGCGCGTGCAACTGGAAGTCTCCGAGGCGGCGCGCAGTTGGATCGCCGAGGGTGGCTACGACGCGGCAATGGGCGCACGTCCAATGGCACGTCTGATCCAGGACAAGATCAAGCGGCCATTGGCCGAAGAGATCCTGTTCGGCGAGCTCTCCGACCATGGTGGCGTGGTGCACATCGACCTCAAGGATGGCGAGCTGACCTTCGAGTTCGAAACCACGGCTGAAATGGCCTGATCGATAGCTGCGGGCGCCAATGTGGGAGGGGGCTTGCTCCCGATAGCGGTAGATCAGTCACTCATGTAGCGACTGAAACACTGCTATCGGGGGCAAGCCCCCTCCCACATTTTGTTTTGGCACTTGGTAAATAGCACGCACACAAAAACGCCCGGCATAACCGGGCGTCTTGTATTGACTTGCTTAGCGAGCGCGGTAAGTGATGCGCCCTTTGCTCAAGTCATAGGGCGTCAGCTCGACGCGCACTTTGTCACCGGTAAGAATACGAATGTAGTTCTTGCGCATCTTGCCGGAGATATGCGCGGTTACGACGTGCCCATTTTCCAACTCCACACGAAACATGGTGTTGGGCAGGGTGTCGACGACAGTGCCTTCCATTTCGAAGCTGTCTTCTTTCGACATGCAGTAAAGCCCTCGGTATCCAGTGAATGGCCCGGTGCAACTGCGCCAGGCAAAAGCGGCGTGCATTGTGCCCGAAAAAGGGTGTTTAAGCCAAGGGGTTCTAGTTAAGTGTTACCCATCTTTGATTAATCAGCAGTTCAATAGGCCGATATTGGGTCTTGTAATTCATCTTTTTGCAGTTCTTGATCCAGTATCCGAGGTACACCGCCTCCAGTTCCTGGCGCAGTGCCTCACCGATTTGCCAGAGGATCGCAAAGCGTCCCAGGCTGCGGCGTTCTTCGGCCGGCTCGTAGAAGGTGTAGACCGCTGACAGGCCGTTAGGCAGCAAATCGGTCACGGCAACGGCCACCAGTCGGCCGTCTGCGCGGAACTCGTAGAAGCGCGAGAAGGGCAGGTCGCGCACCAGGAAGGTAGAGAACTGGTCGCGGCTGGGTGGGAACATATCGCCATCGGCGTGTCGCTCCTCGATATAGCGCTGGTAAAGGTCGAAGTATTCTTCGGTAAACCGAGGCTTGGCCGGCATCACTGTGAGGTCGGCGTTGCGCTTGAGGATGCGTTTCTGGTTGCGGTCCGGCAGAAACTGCGCCACGGGGATGCGTGCCGGTACACAGGCATTGCAGTTCTGGCAGTGAGGCCGGTACAGATGATCGCCGCTGCGCCGAAAACCCATCTCCGACAGGTCGGCATACACATGCACGTCCATAGGCTGGCTGGGGTCGAGGAACAGCGTGGTGGCCTGCTCGTCGGGCAGATAGCTGCAAGAGTGGGGTTGAGTGGCATAAAACTTCAAACGCGCCAACTCGGTCATGATCAACCCTCGGATAAGCTTTCAAATAAGTGTAAGCCAGGAGCGCGCAAGTCGCCTAAGAAACCCACGGTCCAGTGCTGGGTTGGTCCAGATGATCGCGCAGGAAACCTGCGAAGTCGCTGCGGGAGATGGCGCGGGCACCCAGGCTGTGCAGGTGGTCGTTGGGCATCTGGCAGTCGATCAGTACAAAACCCCAGGCCTGCAATTGACGGGTCAGGGTGGCGAAGCCGAATTTTGAGGCGTTGTCGGCGCGGCTGAACATGGATTCGCCGAAAAACAGCTGGCCCATCGCCAGGCCATACAGGCCGCCCACCAGTTCACCGTTGTCCCAAACCTCCACCGAATGCGCATAGCCGCGCTGGTGCAGTGCCAGGTAGGCGTTCTGGATGCTCTCGGTGATCCAGGTGCCGTCGGCATAGGCGCGCGGTGCTGCGCACGCTTGAATGACGGCAGCGAATTCCTGGTCGAAGGTCACGGTGTAGCGCTGCTGGCGCAACAATTTGCCCAGGCTGCGCGATATATGCAGCTCGTCGGGGAATATCACCGTGCGGGGATCGGGCGACCACCAGAGGATCGGCTGGCCCTGCGAAAACCACGGGAAACAACCGTGGCGGTAGGCTTGGATCAGTCGCTCGGCCGATAAATCGCCACCGGCCGCGAGCAGGCCATTGGGTTCGCGCATGGCTTTGGCCAGCGGGGGGAAAGTCAGTGAGTCGCGTTGTAACCAGGTCAGCATGGCATCCAGGCTTACGGAAGGGGAGGGGAGTGGGCAGCGATGGTGTCTGCCCCAAGGGTTGATTATTGTCGACGCAGCGCTCTGGGGCCAGTCCGAATCGGCCATTGACGCGCATTAGCGTGAGCGGGTGTTTCTGCAACTCTCTGCATAAGGCGTGGTCGTAATCGGGTCTGGCCCATGCAGGCATTTTGCCAAGCTTGCCTGGATTAGTAAAAACAGCTCATAAGCCTTTGTCAGCAAAGACAATGCATGCTCAAATTGGGCCTCTTGTGAGATGTCATTGGCCAGGCTGTTTGAAGAACGCCAAGCGGCGTGGCATCAGGCACACAAACCCGTACAATGCGGCCATTGTGGCGCTGCTGCCATTTCATCCAGCAATCGCCCGGTGTTAAAAGTAGATTCAACCACGCTCGTTCATTTTTCAGCTGCTCGGATTGGGCAGTATTTGCAGTCATTCAACAGATGGACGCGCTAAAGGCGCAGGAAAAGACCCGTTTTGAAGAAATCCGCCGCAACACCTAAAGCAGCAGTCGTGCCCGCTTGGCGCCAGCACCTGCATTATCGCCTCAAGGAAGGTGCGTTGATCGCCATCGGCGCGCTGTGCCTGTTCCTGATGATGGCCTTGCTGACGTACGGCAAGGACGATCCGGGCTGGAGCCATAACAGCAAGATCGAAGACGTGCAGAACTTCGGTGGGCCTGCCGGTTCCTACAGCGCCGATATCCTGTTCATGGTGCTGGGTTACTTCGCCTATATCTTCCCATTGCTGCTGGCGATCAAGACCTGGCAGATCTTCCGCCAGCGTCACGAGCCGTGGCAGTGGAGTGGCTGGCTGTTCTCCTGGCGGCTGATCGGCCTGGTGTTCCTGGTGTTGTCCGGGGCGGCATTGGCGCACATTCATTTCCATGCACCCACCGGCCTGCCGGCGGGCGCGGGCGGGGCGCTGGGCGAAAGCCTCGGCGACCTGGCGCGCAAGACCCTGAATATCCAGGGCAGCACCCTGATGTTCATCGCGCTGTTCCTGTTCGGCCTCACCGTGTTCACCGACCTGTCGTGGTTCAAGGTGATGGACGTGACCGGCAAAATTACCCTCGACCTGCTGGAGCTGTTCCAGGGCGCCGCCAACCGCTGGTGGGCGGCCCGCGTCGAGCGCAAGCGCATGGTGGCGCAGCTGCGTGAAGTGGACACCCGCGTCAACGAAGTCGTGGCCCCGAGCACACCGGACCGGCGTGAGCAGGCCAAGGTCAAGGAACGCCTGATCGAACGCGAGCAGGCCCTGAGCAAACACATGTCGGACCGCGAGAAGCAGGTGCCGCCGGTGATCGCTCCCGCGCCGCCTAAACCGGCCGAGCCGAGCCATCGCGTGCAGAAAGAGAAGCAGGCGCCGCTGTTTGTCGACAGCGCCGTCGAAGGCACCTTGCCGCCGATCTCGATCCTCGACCCGGCCGAAAAGAAACAACTCAACTATTCGCCGGAATCCCTGGCGGCCGTCGGCCATCTGCTGGAAATCAAGCTCAAGGAATTCGGCGTTGAAGTGTCGGTGGACTCCATCCACCCAGGCCCGGTGATTACCCGGTATGAAATCCAGCCGGCTGCGGGGGTGAAGGTCAGCCGTATCTCCAACCTGGCGAAGGATTTGGCCCGTTCCCTGGCCGTGACCAGCGTGCGCGTGGTGGAAGTCATCCCCGGCAAGACCACCGTGGGTATCGAGATTCCCAACGAAGACCGCCAGATCGTGCGCTTCTCCGAGGTGCTGTCGACGCCGGAATACGACAACTTCAAATCGCCGGTCACCCTGGCCCTGGGTCACGACATCGGCGGCAAGCCGGTGATCACCGACCTGGCGAAAATGCCCCACCTGCTGGTGGCCGGTACCACCGGCTCGGGTAAGTCGGTGGGTGTGAACGCGATGATCCTGTCGATCCTGTTCAAGTCCGGCCCGGACGACGCCAAGCTGATCATGATCGACCCGAAGATGTTGGAATTGTCGATCTACGAAGGCATCCCGCACCTGCTGTGCCCGGTGGTGACCGACATGAAGGACGCCGCCAACGCCCTGCGCTGGAGCGTGGCCGAGATGGAGCGTCGCTACAAGCTGATGGCGAAGATGGGCGTACGGAACCTGTCGGGCTTCAACGTCAAGGTCAAGGAAGCCCAGGACGCCGGTACACCGCTGACCGATCCGCTGTACAAGCGCGAAAGCATTCACGACGAAGCGCCGTTGTTGACCAAGCTGCCGACCATCGTGGTGGTGGTCGACGAATTCGCCGACATGATGATGATCGTCGGCAAGAAGGTTGAGGAACTGATCGCGCGTATTGCCCAGAAGGCCCGTGCCGCCGGTATTCACTTGATTCTTGCGACCCAGCGTCCGTCGGTGGACGTGATCACCGGCCTGATCAAGGCCAACATTCCGACGCGCATGGCGTTCCAGGTGTCGAGCAAGATCGACTCACGGACCATCATCGACCAGGGCGGCGCCGAACAACTGCTCGGCCACGGTGACATGCTCTACATGCCACCGGGCACCAGCCTGCCAATCCGGGTTCACGGTGCCTTCGTTTCCGACGATGAGGTCCACCGTGTGGTGGAAGCCTGGAAACTGCGCGGTGCGCCGGAGTACAACGACGACATCCTCGCGGGCGTTGAAGAGGCCGGCAGTGGCTTTGACGGCGGCAGCAGCGGTGGCGACGATGATGCCGAGACCGACGCGTTGTACGACGAAGCCGTGGCCTTTGTGCTGGAAAGCCGTCGCGCCTCGATCTCGGCGGTACAGCGCAAGCTGAAAATCGGCTACAACCGCGCCGCCCGCATGATCGAAGCCATGGAAAACGCCGGCGTCGTCACCGCAATGAACACCAACGGTTCGCGCGAAGTCATTGCCCCCGGGCAGATGCGCGACTGATCCCGTGCCGCGTGGCAACACGCGGCGCGCCCTGACTACTCAATGAGGACTCCCATGCGTCTTATCCGCATGCTGTTGTTGCCGGCACTGGCCCTGACTGCTGTTTCGGCGCACGCCGACCCGGCCTCCGTCGCCAGCCTGAAGAACCTGCTGGACAAATCCCAGACCCTGACCGCGCGCTTCTCCCAGATGACCCTGGATGCCGGTGGCACCCAGTTGCAGGAAACTGCCGGCGAAATGGCCGTGCAGCGCCCTGGCCTGTTCTACTGGCACACCGAAGGCAAGGCCGAGCAAACCATCGTTTCCGACGGCCAGAAGGTCACCCTGTGGGACCCGGACCTGGAGCAAGCGACCATCAAGAAGCTCGACCCGCGCTTGAACCAGACCCCGGCGCTGTTGCTGTCGGGTGATGTGTCGAAGATCAACGACAGTTTCGACATCACCTCCAAGCAAACCAGCAACGTGATCGAGTTCACCCTCAAGCCGAAATCCAAGGACACGCTGTTTGACACACTGTCCCTGTCGTTCGGCAACGGCGTGATCAATAACATGCGCCTGGTCGACAGCGTCGGCCAGCGCACCGATATCCTGTTCTCCGGGGTCAAGGCCAACCAGCCGGTGCCCGCGTCCAAGTTCAAGTTCGACATCCCCAAGGGTGCCGACGTGATCCAGGAATAATCTAGAGGTTTCAAACGCTGCCCATGGACCTGTTTCGAAGTGACCCGATTGCCCAGCCTTTGGCGGCGCGCTTGCGTTCGACCAACCTGGATGAGTACGTCGGTCAGGAACACCTGCTCGCTCGCGGCAAGCCTTTGCGCGAAGCCCTGGAGCAGGGCGCGCTGCATTCGATGATTTTCTGGGGGCCGCCGGGAGTGGGTAAGACCACCCTGGCGCGGCTGCTGGCGAAAGTCTCCGACGCGCACTTCGAAACAGTCTCGGCGGTCCTCGCCGGGGTCAAGGAGATCCGCCAGGCGGTGGAAGTCGCCAAGCAGCAGGCCGGGCAATACGGCAAGCGCACCATCCTGTTTGTCGATGAAGTGCATCGCTTCAACAAATCGCAGCAGGATGCGTTCCTGCCCTATGTGGAAGACGGCACGCTGATCTTTATCGGTGCCACCACCGAGAACCCTTCGTTTGAATTGAACAACGCCTTGCTTTCGCGGGCGCGCGTCTATGTGCTGAAAAGCCTGGACGAAGCGGCGATGCGAAAGCTGTTGCAGCGTGCGTTAAGCGAAGACAAGGGTCTGGGCAAGCGCCAGCTGAGTCTCAGCGATGAAGGCTTCAAGATTCTGATGAGCGCCGCAGACGGTGACGGGCGCCGCTTTCTCAACCTGCTGGAAAACGCCTCGGACCTCGCCGAAGACGGCAATCAAATTGGCGTCGACCTCCTGCAAAGCCTGCTCGGCGATACGCGTCGGCGCTTCGACAAGGGCGGCGAAGCCTTCTACGACCAGATCTCGGCGCTGCACAAATCCGTACGCGGTTCCAACCCGGACGGCGCGCTGTACTGGTTCGCGCGCATGATCGACGGCGGCTGCGACCCGCTGTACCTTGCCCGCCGCGTAGTGCGCATGGCCAGCGAAGACATCGGCAACGCCGACCCTCGTGCGCTGAGCCTGTGCCTGGCGGCGTGGGAAGTTCAGGAGCGCCTGGGCAGCCCGGAAGGCGAATTGGCAGTGGCCCAGGCCATTACCTATTTGGCCTGCGCACCTAAAAGCAACGCGGTGTACATGGGCTTCAAGTCCGCGCTGCGCGCCGCGGCCGAACACGGCTCCCTGGAAGTGCCGCTGCACCTGCGCAACGCGCCGACCAAGCTGATGAAACAGCTGGGCTACGGTGATGAATACCGTTATGCCCATGATGAACCGGACGCCTATGCTGCCGGTGAAGATTACTTCCCCGACGACCTTGAGCCACAGCCGTTCTACCAGCCGGTGCCCCGTGGCCTGGAGCTGAAAATCGGTGAAAAGCTCAATCACCTCGCGCAACTCGACCGGCTCAGCCCCAAACAGCGGAGAAAGTAGTGTTTAAGACGATTCTTGCCGTGTCCGCAGCCGGCATCGCTGGTACATTATTGCGTTTCGCCGCTGGCACCTGGGTCAGCGCCAACTGGCCGAAGCATTTTTATGCGGCGACCCTGGCGGTCAACCTGGTGGGCTGCCTGATCATCGGGCTCTTGTACGGCTGGTTCCTGTTGCGTCCGGAAGTGCCGATTGAAATTCGTGCCGGCTTGATTGTCGGCTTTGTAGGCGGTCTGACGACCTTTTCATCCTTTTCACTGGATACGCTGCGCCTGCTGGAAAGCGGGCAGGCCCTGATAGCCTTCGGGTACCTGGGCATCAGCGTGTTCGGCGGGCTGCTCGCCACCTGGGCCGGCCTGTCCTTGACCAAACTTTGATAAACGAGAGACCGACATGCTCGATTCCAAACTGTTACGTAGCAACCTTCAGGACGTAGCGGACCGCCTGGCATCCCGTGGCTTTGCCTTGGATGTTGCGCGCATCGAAGCGCTGGAAGAACAGCGCAAGACCGTCCAGACCCGCACCGAAGCACTGCAGGCTGAGCGGAATGCGCGTTCCAAGTCCATCGGTCAGGCCAAGCAGCGCGGCGAAGACATTGCGCCGTTGATGGCGGATGTTGAGCGCATGGGCACCGAGCTGTCCGACGGCAAGGTCGAGCTGGAAAAAATTCAGTCCGAGCTGGATTCGATCCTGCTCGGCATCCCTAACCTCCCGCACGAATCCGTGCCGATTGGCGAAGACGAAGACGGCAACGTCGAAGTCCGCCGTTGGGGCACGCCAACAGCCTTTGATTTCGAGATCAAGGACCACGTTGCCCTGGGCGAACTGACCGGCGGCCTGGATTTTGAAACTGCCGCCAAGATGTCCGGCGCACGCTTTGCCTTGCTGCGCGGCCCGATCGCGCGCATGCACCGCGCCCTGGCGCAGTTCATGATCAACCTGCACACCGCCGAACACGGTTACGAAGAGGCCTACACCCCGTATCTGGTGCAGGCACCGGCGCTGATGGGCACCAGCCAGCTGCCGAAATTCGAAGAAGACCTGTTCAAGATCAGCCGCGACGGCGAAGCCGACCTGTACCTGATCCCTACCGCCGAAGTGTCGCTGACCAATATCGTCTCCGGCGAGATCCTCGACGCCAAGCAACTGCCGCTGAAGTTCGTGGCCCACAGCCCGTGCTTCCGCAGCGAAGCCGGTGCGTCGGGCCGTGACACCCGCGGCATGATCCGCCAGCACCAGTTCGACAAGGTCGAGATGGTGCAGGTGGTCGAGCCGTCGACCTCCATGGAGGCCCTCGAAGGCCTGACCGCCAACGCCGAACGCGTCCTGCAACTGCTGGAGCTGCCGTACCGCGTGCTGGCGCTGTGCACCGGCGACATGGGTTTCAGCGCCGTGAAGACCTACGACCTCGAAGTGTGGGTGCCGAGCCAGGACAAATACCGCGAGATTTCGTCGTGCTCTAACTGCGGTGATTTCCAGGCCCGTCGCATGCAGGCGCGTTTCCGCAACCCGGAAACCGGCAAGCCGGAGCTGGTCCACACCCTCAATGGTTCCGGTCTGGCTGTAGGCCGCACCCTGGTGGCCGTGCTGGAAAACTACCAGCAGGCTGACGGTTCTATCCGCGTACCTGAAGTGCTCAAGCCGTACATGGCGGGCGTTGAGGTCATCCGCTAAATGGAATTTCTGCCGCTGTTTCATAACCTGCGCGGCAGTCGCGTGTTGGTCGTCGGTGGCGGGGAGATTGCCTTGCGCAAATCCCGGCTGCTGGCGGATGCCGGTGCGGTGCTGCGAGTGGTTGCTCCCCAGATCGAAGACCAGTTGCGTGAGCTGGTGCAGGGCAGTGGCGGGGAACTGATGTTGCGCGGTTATCAGGAGGCCGACCTCGACGGTTGCACCCTGATCATCGCGGCAACGGACGACGAGCCGCTGAACGCGCAAGTGTCCAGCGATGCCAAGCGCCGTTGCGTGCCGGTCAATGTGGTGGATGCGCCAGCCTTGTGCAGTGTGATCTTCCCGGCGATCGTCGACCGCTCACCGTTGGTGATTGCCGTGTCCAGCGGCGGTGATGCGCCGGTGCTGGCGCGCTTGATCCGCGCCAAGCTGGAAACCTGGATTCCGTCCACTTACGGCCAATTGGCCGGGTTGGCGGCGCGTTTTCGTGCCCAAGTCAAAGGGTTGTACCCGGATGTGCAGCAGCGTCGCGCGTTCTGGGAAGAGGTGTTCCAAGGCCCGATTGCCGACCGCCAGTTGGCCGGGCAGGGTGATGAAGCTGAGCGCCTGCTGATCGAGAAGGTCAATGGCGCGCCACCTTATGCGCCGGGCGAGGTCTATCTGGTCGGTGCCGGCCCGGGTGATCCCGACCTGCTGACCTTCCGCGCCCTGCGTCTGATGCAGCAAGCTGACGTGGTGCTGTATGACCGCCTGGTCGCTCCGGCGATCCTCGAACTGTGTCGCCGTGATGCCGAGCGCATCTATGTTGGCAAGCGTCGCGCCGACCACGCGGTGCCGCAAGACCAGATCAACCAGCAACTGGTGGACCTGGCCAAGCAAGGCAAGCGCGTGCTGCGCCTCAAGGGTGGCGATCCGTTCATCTTTGGTCGTGGTGGCGAAGAGATCGAAGAACTGGCGGCCCATGGCATCCCGTTCCAGGTGGTGCCGGGGATCACGGCGGCCAGCGGTTGCGCGGCATATGCCGGGATTCCGCTGACCCACCGTGACTACGCGCAGTCCGTACGCTTTATCACCGGGCATTTGAAGAATGGGACGTCGGACCTGCCCTGGCAGGACCTGGTGGGACCCTCGCAGACCCTGGTGTTCTACATGGGTTTGATTGGCTTGCCGATCATCTGCGAACAGCTGATCAAGCATGGGCGTGCGGCGGATACACCGGCGGCGTTGATCCAGCAGGGCACCACGTCCAACCAGCGCGTGTTCACCGGCACCCTGGCGGATTTGCCGCGCATGGTGGCGGAGCATGAAGTGCATGCACCGACGCTGGTGATCGTCGGTGAAGTGGTGGTGTTGCGCGAGAAGCTGAAGTGGTTCGAAGGCGCACAATCCCAGGTCTGAGCCTTAAAAGCATCGGGAGCAAGCCCCCTCCCACATTGGAATGCATTCCAATGTGGGAGGGGGCTTGCTCCCGATGACGCCTTCAGACACAGCACTGCATATGGATCAGCCCCAGACAGCACTGCCGTTTAGCCGCCCACGATCATGCGCAGTATCAAACGCTTGCAACGGCCCCTTCGGCACAATCCCCGTCGGGTTGATCGTGCGGTGACTGGCATAGTAATGCCCTTTGATATGCTCGAAATCCACCGTCTCGGCCACCCCCGGCCACTGATACATCTCCCTCAGCCAATTCGACAGGTTCGGATAATCCGCAATCCTGCGCAGGTTGCATTTGAAGTGGCTGTAATACACCGCATCAAAGCGAATCAGCGTGGTGAACAGCCGCACATCCGCTTCAGTTAGGTATTCGCCTGCCAGGTAACGATGGTCGCCTAAGTGCTGTTCCAGGTGATCCAGCTCCGCAAACACATCATCAAACGCACGTTCATACGCCTGCTGTGAGGTGGCAAAGCCTGCGCGATACACGCCGTTGTTCACCGCTGGGTAAATACGTTCGTTCAACGTGTCGATGGTCGTGCGCAGCGGCTCGGGGTAGAAATCCAGAGTGTTGCCGGTCAATTCATTAAAGGCACTGTTGAACATGCGGATGATCTCCGCCGATTCATTGCTGACGATGCGCTGCAGCTTTTTGTCCCATAGCACCGGCACGGTGACGCGTCCGGTGTAGTCCGCAGTGTCGGCGGTGTAGCGCTGGTGCATAAACGCAAAGTCGTCGAGTTTGTCGCCGGTCGAGCCGTGGGCCTTGTCGAAGGTCCAGCCGTTTTCGAGCATCAACCAACTGACCACGGACACATCGATCAGGCTTTCCAGGCCCTTGAGCTTGCGCAGGATCAGGGTGCGATGCGCCCACGGGCAGGCGAGGGACACGTAAAGGTGGTAGCGACCGGCCTCGGCCTTGAAGCCGCCTTCGCCGCTCGGGCCGGGCGCGCCATCGGCGGTCACCCAGTGGCGGCGTTGCGCTTGTTCGCGTTGGAAAGCGCCATCTGCGCTACTTTCGTACCACTGGTCTTTCCAGTGTCCTTCGATCAGCAAACCCATGACTGGCTCCTTGGCTAATAAGCGTTGGAGCCCAGTCTAAAGGGATGAGTTCGAACTAAAAGCGCAAATACCGGGCGTGAATAATCGATTAAATCGATTTGTCCCGTGCGGCCCAATACTGCTGGGCCAATTCAAAGGCTTGCTCCCTTGGGTGGCCCAGGCCGCGCAAGGCCAGGGCCATGGTGGCGATCAGCGCCAATTGCGGGTAGCTGTCCTCAACGTCACCGCGCCACACGGCCTTCAGGTGTTCGGGTTCGAGCGTGGCTGGCTTGACGTGGCGCTGGGCGGAGAGGGCGGGCCATTCTTCGTCCCAGCTTTCGCCAGCGGTGGTGCCGTACAGATGGCTGAGGGTGTCAGGGTTGATCTCGACCTCGCCGCCATCCCCTTTCACCACGATCACATTGTCACCCAGCAAGCCGCTGGCATCGCGGTGCACGCCCTGATAACCCGGATGGAAAATGCTTTGCAGCCCCAGGCGTGCCTGCAGCGGGTTGAGCAGGCGCGCCAATGAGTGGATCGGCGAGCGCAGGCCCAGAGTGTTGCGCAAGTCGATCATGCGCTGCAATTGCGGCGCCCAATCACCCAGTGGAATAAACGCCAGGTTGCCTTGCGCATAGGCGGCCTCGACCTGCTGCCAGTTACGGCACAGCGGGATCTGTAAACCTTCGAGCAATTGCTCGGTGTACAGCCGGCCCGCCGTGTGTGCGCCACCCCCGTGCATGAGGATGCGCACGCCGTTCTGCGCCAGGCACTTGGCCGCCAGCAGGTACCACGGCAAATGGCGTTTCTTGCCGGCGTAGGTGGGCCAGTCGACATCCACGTTCAGCGCCGGGGCGTGCAGGCGCTCGCGCACGGCTTCGGTGAAGCCTGCAAGTTCCTCTGGGCTTTCTTCCTTGTGGCGCAACAGCATCAGGAAGGCGCCGAGCTGGGTGTCCTCGACTTTTTCGTCGAGCAGCATGCCCATGGCCTCGCGGGCCTCTTCGCGGGTGAGGTTGCGCGCACCGCGCTTGCCTTTGCCCAGGATGCGCACGAATGGCGCAAACGGGTGCTCGGCAGGCGTTTCAAGGGTCAGCGGGGCAAAGTCGGTCATAAGCAATTCGTCGGCCTGGGCAGGCCCGCCAGCTTGGCGGCGAGTTTGGCGGGAGTGCCGTTGAACAGTTTGTTGAGGTGCAGGCTGTTGCCCTTTTCCGGGCCCAGTTTCAAGGCGGTGTACTTGATCAATGGGCGCGTGGCCGGGGACAGCTGGAATTCGGCATAGAACTGACGCAGCAGCGTGAGGATTTCCCAATGGTCTGCGGTCAATTCCAGGGTTTCGGCGGCGGCCAGGGCGTTGGCCACCTCATCGGACCATGCGTTGAGGTCAACGAGGTAGCCGTCCTTGTCCAGTTCCAGGGTGCGTGCGCCAACGGTCAGGGTGTTCATAGCCAACTGTTGACCTTGTCGTAGTCGAGCGACAACTGCACGAAGCCTGGGTAATCCACGCTATCGGCCCAATCCGGGAGCGGCAGGTTGCGTGCCTGCATGTCCTCGGCCAGCACAAAGACTTTCACGCCTTTGGTGTGCAAGACGGGGCTGTGGAGCCCGTAGGCGCCATCGCCGCAGAGCAGGATGGCGTCTTCGGCGCCGCAGATACGCAGGCAGCTGTCGAGGCGGCTATCGGTAAACGGGGAGTGGGAAACCACATGGAGAGTCGACATCAGAGGGTAATCACTTGGTCGTAACGGTCAATCAGCGCGGCGATCGCGGCACTGTCCAGCGGCTCGGCGCTGACGGGCATCGTGAGGCCGCGCGCGGCCAGGCTGTGGCGGCAGGCGAACACCTCATCGATGCCGAACAGGCCCAGCGCCTGGAGGTTGGCGCTGAGGTCTTTTTGCTGCACGGCCTTGGCGTCCTGGTGCGGCGCCAGTTGGAACACGCCGTCATCGAGGAACAGCAGGCCAATCGGCAGATCGAAGGCGCCACCGGCCAAAACGATGTCCAGCGCTTCGCGGGCGCTTGGCCCGGACCACGGTGCCTGGCGGCTGATCACCAATAGGGATTTGGACATGTCACGGGCCTCCAAAACAGATCAGGCGGTCGGCGGCCTGGGTGGCGTCGTGCAATTGCCCCAAGCCCGACAGCTCCCAAGGCGCCTCGAGGTTGACCGCGCTGCGTTGATAGCGCGTGGCCTCCTCCTGGTTGAGCACGCCACGGCGCAAGGCGGCGGCGATGCACACCACGCTATCAAGCTGGTGTGCGCTGACAAACTCGCGCCATTGGTGCGCAATGTCTTGCTCGTCCTGGGGCGCAACGAGGTTATTGGACGCGCTGTAGACGCCGTCCTGATAGAAAAACAGCCGCACAATCTCATGCCCGCCGGCCAGCGCCGCCTGGGCGAACAGCAGGGCGCGGCGCGAGGAGGGCGCGTGGGCGGCGGAAAACAGTGCAATCGCAAACTTCATGGAACACTCTGCAAGCAAACGTCGGCCAATGATAAAGCCGTCGCCCTGAAAAAGCCCGCCGTGATCAAAACAGTCACTGTCGATGACTGTTCAGGCGATTGCCGGTAGGCGCAAGGCTGCCTAGTCTGTGGGCATTCAAATGCCGAAATGGAGTTTCCATGTCAGGTCCCTTGGCGTCACTCAAAGTGTTGGATTTTTCCACCTTGCTGCCTGGTCCATTCGCCTCGTTGATGCTGGCGGACATGGGCGCCGAGGTGCTGCGCATCGAATCGCCCACGCGCATGGACCTGTTGCGCGTCCTGCCGCCTCACGACCAGGGCACGTCAGCCAGCCATGCCTACCTCAACCGCAACAAGCGTAGCCTGGCGCTGGACCTCAAGCAGGCCGAGGCGCTGGAGATCGTACGGGCGTTGGTGAAAGAGTACGACATTGTGCTCGAACAGTTCCGACCGGGGGTGATGGAGCGGTTGGGGCTGGGGTATGAGACATTGAAGGCGATCAACCCCCGGCTGATCTATGTGTCGATCACCGGGTACGGCCAGACCGGGCCCTACAAGGACCGCGCCGGGCACGATATCAATTACCTGGCGCTGGCCGGGGTGGCCAGCTACACCGGACGCCAGGACACCGGGCCGTTGCCGCTGGGCGTGCAGTTGGCGGATGTGGGCGGCGGTTCGCTGCATGCGGTGGTGGGGCTGCTTGCGGCGGTTATCGCCCGGCAGCAGAGCGGGGTCGGCCAATACTTGGACGTGAGCATGACCGACTGCTCGTTCAGCCTGAACGCCATGGCCGGCGCGGGTTACCTGGCGTGTGGGGTGGAACCGGAGCGGGAAGGCCACGTGCTCAATGGCGGCAGCTTCTACGACTATTACCGCTCGCGGGATGGGCGCTGGATGTCGGTGGGCAGCCTGGAGCCCGCGTTCATGCAGCCATTGTGTGACGCGTTGGGGCGTCCGGATTTGGTGTCGATGGGCCTGAGGCCTGAGCAGCAGCCAGCGCTGAAGCAGGCGCTGCAGGTGGAGTTTGAGAAGCGCAGCTTTGATGAGTTGTGCGCGTTGTTCGCTGCGGTGGATGCGTGTGTGGAACCGGTGCTGAGCTTGCGTGAGGCGGTGGAGCATCCTCAGTTGAAGGCGCGGGCGTTGGTGAGCCAGGTGCCACGGGGCGATGGCTCGACCCAGGCGCAACTGGCCTGCCCGCTGAAGTTTTCCGAGGGGTTGCCTGAGCCCAGGCATATGGGCGCTGCGGTTGGGGCGCACAGTGATGAGGTGTTGGCGGAGTTGGGGTTCAGTGCTCAGCGCATAGAGGATTTGCGGCGGGCCAGGGTTGTAGGGTGACTGAACCGACGCCATCGGGAGCAAGCCCCCTCCCACATTTTTACCCGGTTCACCCTTTGGATGTGGGAGGGGGCTTGCCCCCGTTGAGGCCCTTACTCCACGCGGGTTTCCCCTGTAAACACCAAGGTCTGGCGACACCGCCGACACAAATACCGCCGCCCCTGAGCCACCATGCCATGGCGCTGTGACGAAAATGGAAAGTCACTGTCCGCACACGGGCATCGGTAGATATAGCGAGTCACCTGGCGGCGCTTCACTTCATAGGTGTGGCAACGGTCCGGCGGCAGTTCATAGACCCCGCGCATGATCAATTGCCATTCTTCGCCATGGGGCTGGATGCGCTCGCCGAACAATTGGTGGGCAATCAAGTGCGCCACTTCATGGGCCACGGTCTGTTTGAGGAAGTGTTGGCTGTTCTCACGGTACAACTGTGGGTTGAAACGCAGCAGGTTCTCGTGCAAATGCGCGACACCGGCCTTCTGGCCCCGCAGCTTGAGGCTGACCTGGGGGCGTTTGAAGCTTCGTTTGAAAAAGGATTCGGCTTGTAGGAAACAATCTTCGACGCGGGTATTGAGTTGCTCGGGCATGCTGTACATATCTCCAGAGACGTCCAGTATGCCGCAAAGCTGGGTGTTTCCGAATCTGTCAGGCGCCGAATGGTCATGCATAACGCACAAAGCCACCTTGCGGTGGCCTTGCCTACGGATTTATCCGCTCAGTTGGTGTAGATCGGACCCACGCCCAAGCCCCAGACGATCACGGTAAACGCCATGATCGCCACCAGTACCACCAGGCCCACGGCCAGCACCGAGCTGGAAAACAGGAAACCCTCGTCCGGGTCGATGCTCATGAACGTCGGCAGCCCTACGTACAGCAGGTACACCGTGTAACAAATGGCCGCCGTGCCCACCACCATGCCCAGCCACATATGCGGATAGAGCGCGGCCAGCCCGCCGATGAACAGCGGCGTCGCGGTGTAGGTGGCAAACGCCACGCAGCGCGCCATGCTGGGGTTGGCATCGTAGGTGCGTGCCATCCAGTGAATGAACGCTCCCATCACTGCCACGCCGCCGAGCATGGCGGCGTAGGACATGAGGGTCATCCACAGTGCGCTTTCCTGGGTCAGCATCACCGGCGCGCGGTTGCCGATGACCCAGCCGACCTGGGTGGTGCCGATAAAGGCGGATACGGCGGGGATCGCCGCGAGAATCAGGGTATGGGTGAGGTACATGTGGCCGATGCTTTCTTCTTTATCGCCACGGATTTCCCGCCATTCCTGGTCGGGGTGGGTAAACAGCCCCACGACGTGATGGATCATGCCAGTCACTCCTGTCGTTGTTACCATCGCCCCCCATCGGAGCGCCCACGGGCCAAAAGGCCTCAAAGGTCCTGGATACATGTGCGACCTCTAGTCGCAGTATAGGAAGGGATGACCGGGATGACTGTAAGGCCTTTAGAGCAAATTGCGCTGTAAACACGGGGGTTAATCGCGGCGGGGTCTGTAGGTGGCGATGTGATTCAAGGGGAGGCTTTCATCGCCTAGCCAATGGGGCTGCTGCGCAGCCCAGCGCGGGGCAAGCCCGCTCACCACAACAAGCCCGCTCACCACAGCAAGCCCACTCCCACATTGGAACTCAGCGGGTCATGAAGGTAAAATACCCGGCTTTTCGTCACACACCTTTTGCGGATCCAAGCGCCATGGGCACTCTTACGGTCAACCAGAACAAACTGCAAAAACGCCTGCGTCGCCTGGCCGGTGAAGCGGTCGCCGATTTCAATATGATCGAGGACGGCGACAAGGTCATGGTCTGCCTCTCCGGCGGCAAAGACAGCTACACCCTGCTCGACGTGCTGCTGCATCTGCAAAAAGTCGCGCCGATCCAGTTCGAGATCGTCGCCGTCAACATGGACCAGAAACAGCCAGGTTTTCCTGAACATGTGCTGCCGGCCTATCTCAAAGAGTTGGGCGTCGAGTACCACATCGTTGAAAAAGACACCTATTCGGTGGTCAAGGAACTGATTCCGGAAGGCAAGACCACCTGCTCGCTGTGCTCGCGCCTGCGCCGTGGCACGCTCTACACCTTCGCCGATGAGATCGGTGCGACCAAGATGGCCCTGGGTCATCATCGCGATGACATCGTCGAGACCTTCTTCCTCAACATGTTCTTCAACGGCTCGCTCAAGGCCATGCCGCCCAAGCTGCGGGCCGATGACGGGCGCAACGTGGTGATCCGCCCTCTGGCGTATTGCAACGAGAAAGACATCCAGGCCTACTCCGACTTCAAGCAGTTCCCGATCATCCCGTGCAACCTGTGCGGTTCCCAGGAAAACCTGCAGCGCCAGGTGGTCAAGGAAATGCTGCTGGACTGGGAGCGCAAGACCCCAGGTCGTACCGAAAGCATCTTCCGCAGTCTGCAGAATGTGATCCCCTCGCAGTTGGCCGACCGCAACCTGTTCGACTTCGCCAGCCTGAAGATTGATGAAACCGCCGCGTCGCGCTTCGTTAATGTTGTGAACCTCTGAGCTGATTCGATGCTCTGACACACGGCGCTCGCGGGCGCCGTTTTCAATTCAATTGCCAGGAGAGGGCATGCGCGATTACAAGTGGCTGCACGAATATTGTCTGAACCGCTTCGGTTCGGCGGCCGAGTTGGAAGCCCATCTGCCTGTTCCCAAGACTGCGGCGCAGTTGCGCAAGATCAGTGATGATCGCTACTTGTCGACCCTGGCGCTGCGCGTGTTTCGTGCGGGCTTGAAGCACAGCGTGGTCGATGCCAAGTGGCCGGCGTTCGAACAGGTGTTTTTTGGCTTCGACCCGGAAAAGGTCGTGCTGATGGGCGCTGAGCACCTGGAGCGGCTGATGCAGGACACGCGGATCATCCGCCACCTGGGCAAGCTCAAGAGTGTGCCGCGCAATGCGCAGATGATCCTCGACATTGAGCAGGAGAAGGGCAGCTTCGGCGCGTTTGTCGCCGACTGGCCGGTGACCGATATCGTCGGACTGTGGAAGTACCTGAGCAAGCACGGCCATCAACTCGGCGGGCTGTCAGCGCCGCGTTTCTTGCGCATGGTCGGCAAGGATACGTTTGTGCCGAGTGATGACGTGGTCGCCGCGCTGAACGCGCAGAAGATCGTCGATAAGGCGCCGACCAGCCTGCGCGACCTGGCGACGGTGCAGGGCGCGTTCAACCAGTGGCATGCCGAGAGTGCCCGGCCGATGTGCCAGTTGTCGATGATGCTGGCCTACACCGTCAACCACTGATCAGCGCTTATTGTGGCGAGGGAACTTGCTCCCGCTGGAGTGCGAAGCGCTCCCAAAAGATCTTGGGGCTGCTGCGCAGCCCAACGGGAGCAAGCTCCCTCGCCACAGGGTGTGATCAGTTGGGTTGCGAATCAACGGCCAACCGGCGATTGAGCTGATGCCGCCACCGCACATACAACAACGCCGTACAAAACACCGCCAGGCTCGCCAGCATCTCCAGCACCCCGAACCCTTGCCGGTTCGGGTCATACGCCGCCAGCGCGCCCTTGATGAAATACAGGTTCACCACAAAGCACATCCACGAATGCCCGCGTGCGCTGCCCAGCAGCATGCCTGGCGCCAGCATCAGCAGTGGCACCAATTCGATCAGCAGGATCACCCACGGCCGTGCGCCGTGAAGGTCAGCGACGAACAGGTAGTACACGCAGAGCAAACCCACCAGGCCAAAAAACGCCAGCAGGCTCAGTGCCCGGGCCACCTTGACCCGTGGCTCGAGCCACGCCTGGGGCGGCAGGACCTTAGGCTTTCTGGCCACGGCCGTTCTCCAGCAGCGTGGCAGTGTTGGCCAGGCGCAGGCCAAGGGCGCGGCACAGGGCGATTTCATGTTGATCGAGCAGGCGCTTGCCGTCCGGTCCCGCATGGTGGCTGGCACCATACGGCGTGCCGCCGCCCTGGGTATCGAGCAACGCTTGTTCGCTGTAGGGCAAGCCGGTGATGAGCATGCCGTGGTGCAGCAACGGCAGCAGCATCGACATCAGCGTGGTCTCCTGGCCGCCATGCAGGCTGGCGGTGGAGGTAAACACACCGGCCGGCTTGCCGACGAGGGCGCCGGTAAGCCACAGGTTGCTGGTGCCGTCGAGGAAATACTTGAGCGGCGCGGCCATGTTGCCGAAGCGGGTCGGGCTGCCCAGGGCCAGGCCCGAGCAGTGCTTCAGGTCATCGAGGCTGGCATACAGCGCGCCTTCCTCCGGAATGCTCGGCGCCACGGCTTCGCACTCGGTGGAGATCGCCGGCACGGTGCGCAGCCGGGCTTCCATCCCGCCTTGCTCGATGCCCCGGGCAATCTGCCGGGCCATTTCGCTGACCGAGCCGTTGCGGCTGTAATACAACACCAGCACATACGGCGACGTCACGGCAGGATCTCCACTACGTTTTCCGGCGGACGGCCAATGATGGCTTTGTCGGCGGTCTCCAGGATCGGGCGTTCCATCAGCTTCGGGTGCGCGGCGATGGCAGCGATCAATTGGGCTTCGCTGAGGCTGGCGTCGGCCAGGTTGAGGGTCTTGTATTCGTCTTCACCGCTGCGCAGCAGTTGGCGCGCGCTGATCCCCAGTTTGCCCAGCAACGCCTTCAACTGTGCGGCGTCCAGCGGGGTTTCCAGGTAACGCACCACGGTAGGCGTGAGGCCGCGGGCTTCCAGCAGTTCCAGCGCACCGCGGGATTTCGAGCAGCGCGGGTTGTGATAAAGCGTCAGATCGGTCATGTGCGGGTCGCATCTTGCGTAAGGTGGCGGGTATTCTACCCGCGCAGCGACCTGTCCTTAAACCGTAAGAGGCGATAGGTCGCAGCCAACGTTCATTTTTGCGAAGGATTACCCCATGACAAGGCGACTGATCGGTGCATTGGCGATCATCACAACCCTGCTGCTCAGCGGCTGCGGTAACGATTACGGCGTTGACCAATATGGCCAGAAAGTGGCGGCCGAGCGCTTGGACAAGCAGTGGCTGGTGGTCAATTACTGGGCTGAATGGTGTGGCCCGTGCCGCACGGAAATCCCCGAGCTCAATGCCTTGGCCGAACAACTGAAGGCGCAGAACGTGGGCGTGTTCGGGGTCAACTTCGACAATGTGCAGGGCGCCGAATTGAAGGAAGCCAGTGAGAAGCTGGGCATCAAGTTCACGGTGCTGGCGCAGAATCCGGAGGGGATCTTCGATATTCCACGCAGCGAGGCGTTGCCGGTGACCTACATCATTGATGACAAGGGCAAGGTGCGCGAGCAGTTGATGGGTGAGCAGACGGCGGAAGGGGTGTTGGCCAAGCTCAAGGCCTTGCGCGGTTAAAGCCACAACTCAAAATAACTGTGGGAGGGGGCTTGCCACCTCCCACATTTAGCTTCCATCAATCCATAGAGTGGGAAAATCAGCCTTCTTCGAGCCACAGGCGAATCGGCTTGCCTTCGGCCGGCCAGAACCGCGTCTGTTCGATCGGCGAGATGTCCCAGCGCTGCACGCCTTGCAGGGCCTGGAAGAAGCGGTGTTCCTGTTCCATCAGGGCTTCGCCGCAGAGTTTGCGAGTGCTGCCGATCTTGCCGAAGCTGAGCGTGTCGCCTTCCAGGGTGTACGGCGCAAACCAATGGTTGCAGCCGCCATTGCCGTAGGCGCGGCCATCGGCGCCGAGGGTGACGGTCAGGTGCGCGTAATCCATCAGCGGCCGTTCGCCAATCCATTCCACCACGTAGCTGTGATCCTGCTTGAGCTTGACCGAGTCCCCGGCACAGCCCGTCAAGGCCGCACCGACGGCGGCGAGCAGAAGCAGGCCTTTCATTGTGCGGCCTTCTGGCATTTAGGGCAGCGGTGTTTGTCGCCCTCGCTGGCCCAGCCCAACTCGGCGATCCGCGCATTGGCGGCCGGTTGCAGCGGCGCTTTGGTCAGCTTGGTTTCCACCGCAAATTCGAACTCCAACACCGCATCGCAGCTGTCGCAGTTGACCTTCCAGGTGTGAATCTCCAACTCGCCGAACTTCGGCCCCTGGGCCATCGCGACCCACTGGCCCGCCGGGCGGATGGAGTAGCGCGCGTCACCTTCGACGGTGAGGCGCATCGACAGGGTTTTACTGCCGCGCAGGGTGACGATCAGCACGTCGCCATGCTTGATCGAACCACCGTTGCCAGTCACCTGGTAACGGCCCGGCACCAGGGCGCGGCATTCGATCAGGGTGTGTTGCGGGCTCAGCAAACTGAAGCGGAAATCGTGTTCGGCCATGGATCCTCCAAATAGGCGCGGCATCCTATCACGGGTGCCGGCTCATCATGAGCCTGGTATGTGACCGCTGATCATCCTTCGACCAGGTTCTGCGCCCGGCCCTCGGCCCAGGCGGCAATGTTGGCCAACGTGGTACCGGCGATGGCCGCCAGGGCTTCGCGGGTGAGAAACGCCTGGTGGGCGGTGATGATCACAGTGGGGAAGGTCAGCAGGCGCGCGAGGACGTCGTCCTGCAGGGGCAGGTCGGAGCGGTCCTCGAAAAACAGCTGCGCTTCTTCCTCATACACATCCAGCCCGAGGTAGCCGAGTTGGCCGTCCTTGAGCGCCTCGATCAGCGCCGGGGTGTCGACCAGCCCACCGCGGCCGGTGTTGATCAGCATCGCGCCGGGCTGCATCTGCGCCAGCGAGCGGGCGTTGATCACGTGTTTGCTGTCGGCGGTGAGCGGGCAGTGCAGGCTGATGATCTGCGCCTGGGCCAGCAATTCGGGCAGGGTTACGTAGCGCGCGCCCAGGGCCTCGACCTGCGGGTTAGGGACGGGGTCATAGGCGAGCAGTCGGCAACCGAAGCCGGCCATGATCTTGGCGAAGGTGGCGCCGATCTGCCCGGTACCGACCACGCCGACGGTCTTGCCCACCAGGTCGAAACCGGTGAGGCCATGCAGGCTGAAATCGCCATCACGGGTGCGGTTGTAGGCGCGGTGCAGGCGGCGGTTAAGCGCGAGGATCAGCGCGACCGCGTGTTCGGCCACCGCGTGGGGCGAATAGGCCGGCACGCGCACGACGGTCAGTCCCAGGCGCTTGGCGGCGGTCAGGTCCACATGGTTGTAGCCCGCCGAGCGCAGGGCGATCAGCCGCGTGCCGCCCTTGGCCAACTGTTCCAGCACCGGGGCGCTGAGGTCGTCGTTGATAAACGCGCACACCACTTCGTGGTGTTCGGCCAGGGCCACGGTGTCGAGGTTGAGCCGGGCGGGCTGGAACTGCAGCGCCAGGCCTGGCGGCAGCGGCTCGCCGAGAAAGCTGTCGCGGTCGTAGGTTTGGCTGCTGAAAAAAATGACGCGCATCAAAAAGCTCCCTGCAATTAATCCGTCGGAAACGCTGATCAATGGTGGGAGGGGGCTTGCTCCCGACTAGTGTGTGTCAGCTACAGATGCTTCGATTGACACGACGCTATCGGGGCAAGCCCCCTCCCACAGGTGATCAGCGCCCATAAAGTAGCGTCAGGCGCTGACCCGCGCTTCGCTGGCCAGCCGGGCAATGGCCATGTCCAGCTCGTCCAGCGCGTGCTGGGCCTTGGCGTCGTCCTGCTTGAGCAGGGTTTCGGCGCGGTGGCAGGCGGCGCGCAGTTGCGGTACGCCGCAGTAACGGGTCGCGCCGTGCAGGCGGTGCACACGTTCGATCAGGGCGCTGTTGTCGTTGGCGTCGCGGGCAATGGTGATGGCCAGGCGATCGGCCTCCAGGGAGGCCAGCAACATGGCGAGCATATCCGCCGCCAGGTCAGCCTTGCCGGCGGCCAGACGCAAGCCTTCTTCATGATCCAGCACCGGCAGTTGCACGCCGGGGCCGAGGCCGTCGGTGGCGCGTTCCGGGCCTTGATTGCGCAGGGCCAGACCGGTCCATTTCAACACCACTTGGGCCAGTTGCCGCTCGCTGATGGGTTTGGTCAGGTAATCGTCCATGCCGCTTTGCAGCAAGGCGCGTTTTTCGTTGGCCATGGCGTGGGCGGTAAGGGCAACCACCGGCAATGGCGTGCCGCTGCGCTCGCTTTCCCACTGGCGGATCGCCTCGGTGCTTTGGCGGCCGTCCATGCCGGGCATCTGCACGTCCATCAGCACCAGGTCGAAGGTGTCCTGCTTCACCGCGTCGATGGCCGCATACCCGCTTTCCACCGCACGCACCCGTGCGCCCATGTCTTCCAACAGGGTCTGCACCAGCAGCAGGTTCGCCGGGTTGTCGTCCACGCACAGCACGCGCGGCGCCCGGCTGGAGAGCGGCTCGCCCGGTTCGCTGCGCGACGGGCGTGGGCTGATCAGGTCGGACAACGCACGGCGCAGTTTGCGCGTGCACGCCGGCTTGGCCTGCAACTGGCTGTTGGGGTTGGGCACCGATTGGTTGAACAGCATCTGTTCGGTAGTGGGGCACAGCACCAGCACTTTGCAGCCCAGGTGTTCAAGGTCCCACAAGTGCTGGTTGAGGCGCTCGGGCGGGATGTCATTGGCGGTCACGCCGAGGACCGCGAGGTCAATCGCCTGGTCGGTCTGGTGGGCGCTGGTGATGCCGTTGGTCAGGCTTTCAAGGCTGGTGAACGGCGTGACTTCCAGGCCGCAGTCTTCCAGTTGATGCTGCAGCGCCTGGCGCGCCAGCTCGTGGTTTTCCAGCACGGCCACACGATGGCCCAGCAGCGGCGCGGACGGCAGGTCTTCGACGTCGTCACGGGTCTTGGGCAGGTTCAGGCTGATCCAGAACTCCGAGCCTTCGCCCGGCGTACTGTCGACGCCGATTTCACCGCCCATCTGCTCGATCAGGCGCTTGGAGATCACCAGCCCCAACCCGGTGCCGCCGGGCTGGCGCGACAGTGAGTTGTCGGCCTGGCTGAAGGCCTGGAACAGCGCGCGCACGTCCTGGCTGGACAGGCCGATGCCGGTGTCTTGCACGCTGATGCGCAATTGCACGCTGTCTTCCTGCTCGTCCTCGATCATCGCCCGGGCGACGATGGTGCCTTCGCGGGTGAACTTGATCGCGTTGCTGATCAGGTTGGTGAGGATCTGCTTGAGGCGCAGCGGGTCGCCCACCAGCGCCAGCGGCGTGTCGCGGTAGACCAGGCTCACCAGTTCCAGCTGCTTGGCATGCGCCGCGGGGGCAAGGATGGTCAGGGTGTCTTGCAGCAAGTCCCGCAGGTTGAACGGGATGCTGTCGAGGACCAGCTTGCCGGCTTCGATTTTCGAGAAGTCGAGGATTTCGTTGATGATGCCCAGCAGGTTGTCGGCGGATTTTTCGATGGTGCCCAGGTAATCAAGCTGACGCGGCGTGAGTTCGCTCTTCTGCAGCAAGTGGGTAAAGCCGAGGATGCCGTTGAGCGGCGTGCGGATCTCGTGGCTCATGTTGGCCAGGAACTCCGACTTGATGCGGCTGGCCTCCAGGGCCTCCTTGCGCGCCAGGTCCAGCTCGATGTTCTGGATCTCGATGGTTTCCAGGTTCTGGCGCACGTCTTCGGTGGCCTGGTCGATGCTGTGTTGCAGTTCTTCCTGGGCATTCTGCAGGGTCTCGGCCATGCGGTTGATGCCCGAGGCGAGTTGGTCGAGTTCCTGGCTGCCCAGCGGTGGCAAGCGGGTTTCCAGGTTGCCGTCCTTGAGTTGGGCCACGGCTTGCTTGATCTGGCCGATCGGTGAGTTGATCGTACGGCTGATGCGCAGGGCCAGCGCCGCGGTGCAGATCAGGCCGATGGCGATCAGCAACAGGCTGGCGAACAGGCTGCGGTAGCCACGCAACAGCATGCCATTGTGGGACAGTTCCACCTCGACCCAGCCCAGCAGGCGATCGGCCTCATCCGGGATCAGGTCGCCGGCGAGGTTGCGATGGCGGCCAAACACCGGCAGCAAATAGCGGGTGGCGTCATTGCCGGTGCGCTGCAGCAGGTGAGAGCTGTTGCCGATCGGCGGCTGGTTGAGCATGGTCGGGCCGGCGTGGGCGAGCGATGCGCGGTCCGGGCTGAGGAATGACACGGCGCGAACGTCCGGCTGCTCCAGGGACTGGGTGGCGATGCGCTCCAGCAGGTCGGTGTTGCGAGCGCTCAGGGCGGGCGCCACCAGCGGGGCCAACTGCTCGGCGATCATTTCGCCGCGTTGCAGCAGTTGGGTCTGCAGTTCGGAGAGCTGCATCCAGGTGAAATAGCCCCCCAACAGTGAGGCCATCAGGCTGGTCGGTAATAACGTCAGCAACAGTACGCGGCCTTTTATCCCCATTCTTGTCAGCACGCCACTCTCCTGCTACCACATTGATATCTACGGAATTGCGCGGGCATCCGGCCCGCGCCACCTGCGCAGTGTAGCCATTTGCGCGGCGAGGAATCTTGCAAATTAATGACAGATGGCAATCTTCAAGCCAATTGGCGTCCGGCGGCGATTGCCCACGGCGGGGGAATCTTGAGTGATCAGCCATTAAGAATGACTGGCAGACCGCCGCAAGCTCAAGGCCATCGGCTACACCGAGCGCGAAGTGCGCAGGGTGTGGGGCAAGGGCTGCGCGTGCAGTTGCGCTGGCGGGCCTGCTAGGCGCGGCGTTGTTTGCGCTTTTTCCACTGATGGGCAACCCACCAGCGCCAATAGCCCATGGTCAGGCAGTAGGCGAGGGCGCCCAGCACCAGTCCCAACACCACTGAACCGAGCAGGAACGGCTGCCATAAGGTGCTCAGTTGGCCGCTGATCCATTCCCAGGTCAGGTCATCGGGCAGGCTGCGGGGCGGCACATTCATCAGCCAGGCGCCGGTCATGTAGGTGCAGATAAAGACCACCGGCATGGTAATCGGGTTGGTCAGCCACACCAGGCTGACCGCGATGGGCATATTGCCGCGCACCGTGATCGCCAGGACCGCCGCCAGCAGCATCTGCAAAGGAATCGGGATAAAGGCCGCGAACAAACCCACGGCCATTGCGCGTGCGACCGAGTGGCGGTTGAGGTGCCAGAGGTTCGGGTCATGCAGCAACGTGCCGAGAAACTGTAATGACTTGTGTTCCCGGATACTGCTGGGATCAGGCATATACCGTTTGAATAAGCGCCGGGGCATAAGGGGTCCAGGTCAGTTCGAGGGGCAAGTATGCCCGCATTCTATAAACAGAAAATTCAGACTTTGTGACAAAACATCATAGGCCGCGCTGGGTGCTCGGCTAAGACTGAGTGGATCACTTGAAAAGGATGATTCATGAGGACAGGGATGTTCACGTTTGCGCTGGGGCTGCTGGCCTTGCGTTTTCTACCGGCATTGCCGGCAACCGGCTGGCTGATCGCCCTGCTGGTGCTGGCGTTGATGCTGCTGCCGTTTCGCACTTACCCCTTGGCGTTTTTCCTGCTGGGGCTGAGTTGGGCGTGCATCAGCGCACAGTGGGCCCTGGATGACCGCCTGCGGCCAGTATTGGACGGCCAGACGCGTTGGGTAGAAGGGTGGGTCACCGGTCTGCCGCAACAGACGGGCGAGGGCGTGCGTTTCGTACTGACCGACAGCCGGTCACGTAACGCGCGGTTGCCCACACGCATCCGGGTGTCCTGGCGTGGCGGGCCGCCGGTGCGCAGCGGTGAACGCTGGCGCCTGGCGATCACCCTCAAACGACCGGCCGGGTTGCTGAATTTCCACGGCTTTGATCAGGAAGCCTGGCTGCTGGCCCAGCGGATTGGCGCCACCGGCACGGTGAAGGACGGCGAGCGTCTGGCACCGGCCCGCCACGCCTGGCGTGACAACGTGCGCCAGCGCCTGATGGTGGTGGATGCGCAGGGCCGGGAAGCCGGCCTGATGGCCCTGGTATTGGGCGATGGTTCCGGATTGGCCGCTACCGATTGGCAGGTGTTGCAGGACACCGGCACCGTGCATCTGCTGGTCATTTCCGGCCAGCACATCGGTTTGCTCGCGGGCTTGATCTACGGGGTGATCGCCGGGTTGGCGCACTACGGCTGCTGGCCGCGAACCTGGCCATGGCTGCCCTGGGCGTGCGGCCTGGCGTTCAGCGCCGCGCTGGGTTACGGCGTGCTGGCAGGGTTTGGCGTGCCGGTGCAGCGCGCCTGCGTGATGGTCGGGTTGGTGTTGTTGTGGCGCTTGCGCTTCCGGCATCTGGGGCTGTGGTGGCCATTGCTGCTGGCACTCAATGCGGTGCTGGTCCTGGAGCCGTTGGCCAGCCTGCAGCCAGGGTTCTGGCTGTCGTTTGCGGCGGTGGCGGTGCTGGTCCTGGCGTTTGGCGGACGGCTGGGGCCGTGGAGCCTGTGGCAGGCGTGGACCCGGCCGCAGTGGTTGATTGCCATCGGGTTGTTTCCGGTCTTGCTGGTGCTGGGGCTGCCTATCAGCCTCAGCGCACCGTTCGCTAATCTGGTTGCGGTGCCCTGGATCAGCCTGGTGGTATTGCCGCTGGCGTTGCTGGGGACCGCGTTGCTGCCGCTGCCGTGGGTGGGTGATGGATTGCTGTGGCTGGCGGGCGGTGCGCTGGACGGCTTGTTCAACGGCTTGGCGTGGCTGGCCGGGTACATGCCTGCCTGGATCCCGGCCGAGGTGCCGCTGGGCTACTGGCTGGTGAGTCTGCTCGGTGCGGTGCTGCTCCTGCTGCCCAAGGGCGTGCCGTTTCGGCTGCTGGGCTGGCCGATGCTGTTACTGGCGGTGTTTCCGCCGCAAGAACGGGTGCCCCATGGGCAGGTGGAGGTCGTGCAGCTGGACGTCGGGCAGGGACAGTCGCTGATTTTGCGCACGCGTCACCACACTTTGCTGTATGACGCCGGTCCACGCTCCGGAACCTTTGACCTGGGCGCCCGCGTGGTGTTGCCGTCGTTGCGAAAGCTTGGGGTAGCGGCCTTGGACCTGATGCTGCTCAGCCACGCCGACGCCGATCATGCCGGTGGCGCGGCAGCGATTGCCAAGGGCCTGCCGATCAAGCGCGTAGTGGGTGGAGAAACCGACGGGCTGCCGGCGTTTCTCGGCACCCAGCCGTGCATCAGTGGCGAGCGCTGGACCTGGGACGGCGTGACGTTCGAACTCTGGCAGTGGCCTGGCGCCATCAGTGGCAATCCGAAGTCTTGCGTGTTGCAGGTGCAGGCCAATGGCGAGCGCCTGCTGCTGACCGGCGACATTGACCGCGCCGCCGAACAGGCCATGCTCGCTTCCCCGCTTGCGGTGCCCACTGAATGGTTGCAAGCGCCGCACCATGGCAGTCGCAGTTCTTCGTCGTGGGCGTTTCTGGAGCGCCTCGCCCCTGGTTCCGTGCTTATTTCACGGGGGCGGGGTAATGCGTTCGGCCATCCGCATCCCCAGGTGATGGCGCGCTACCAGCGGTTGGGCAGCCAGGTGTATGACAGTGCCGAGCATGGGGCTGTGCGCGTGCAATTGGGCGCTTTCGCACCACCGGTTGTTGCGCGCAGTCAACGCAGGTTCTGGCGCGAGCGGTTACCTTAGGCTCTGGCAGCCGCGGCCGATGGGGTCTGTGGCCGACGAACCTATATGGTAAAGTGGCGCACTTTTTCGAGGGGACATTCACTGTGTGGGAATTGGTCAAATCCGGCGGCTGGATGATGTTGCCGATCATCATGAGCTCTATCGCCGCACTCGGCATCGTCGCCGAACGCCTGTGGACCCTGCGTGCCAGTCGCGTTACCCCCGAGCATCTGCTGGGGCAGGTCTGGTCCTGGATCAAGAACAAGCAGCTGGACAAGGACAAACTCAAGGAGCTGCGCGCCAATTCGCCGCTGGGTGAAATCCTCGCCGCCGGCCTGGCCAACTCCAAGCATGGTCGCGAGATCATGAAAGAGTGCATCGAAGAGGCCGCCGCGCGCGTCATCCATGAACTGGAGCGCTACATCAACGCCCTCGGCACCATCGCCGCCATGGCGCCCTTGCTCGGTTTGCTGGGTACGGTACTGGGCATGATCGATATTTTCAGCTCGTTCATGGGCTCCGGCATGACCACTAACGCGGCCGTGCTGGCCGGTGGTATTTCCAAGGCGCTGATCACCACGGCAGCAGGCCTGATGGTGGGTATTCCTTCGGTATTCTTCCACCGTTTCCTGCAGCGTCGCATTGATGAGCTGGTGGTGGGCATGGAACAGGAAGCCATCAAACTGGTGGAAGTGGTGCAGGGCGACCGTGACGTGGATCTGGTTGGGGGCAAAGCGTGAAATTTCGCCGCAAGCAACGGGAAAATGTCGATATCAACCTCGCGTCGCTGATCGACGTGGTGTTTATCCTGCTGCTGTTTTTTGTCGTCACCACCACCTTCACCCGACAAACCGAGTTGCGCGTCGACCTGCCGGAAGCCGTGAGCGGCTCGCCGGCCGAAGACCAGGAAGTCAAGCAACTGGACATCGCCATCAGCGCTGACGGGGTGTTTTCGGTGAACAATCAGTTGCTCGAGAAAAACGACCTCGCCAGCCTGATGGATGCGTTGCAGAAAGAGTCAGGCGGTGACACCCAGCGGCCGTTGTCCATCAGCGCCGATGGCAAGACCCAGCACCAAGCCGTTATCACTGCGATGGATGCCGCCGGCAAGCTCGGCTTCAGCCATCTGCGCATGACCACCGTCGAGGCGGCGAGCCCACCCTGATGGCCATGTCCGATCGTTTGCTCAAGGCCTGGTACGAAGGCCATCCGGCACTCGCACTGTTGCGGCCGCTGGAATCTCTGTATCGCCGGGTGGTGCAACGCAAGCGCGCACGCTTCCTGGCGGGTGAGGGCGAGATCTATCAATCGCCGGTGCCGGTGGTCGTGGTCGGGAATATCACCGTGGGGGGCACGGGCAAGACGCCGTTGATCCTCTGGTTGATCGAGCACTGCCGACGCAGCGGCTTGCGCGTGGGCGTAGTCAGTCGCGGTTATGGCGCAAAGCCACCACAGTTGCCGTGGCGGGTCGAAGCCAGCCACAGCGCTGACGTGGCAGGTGACGAACCTTTGTTGATTGTGCAGCGCTGCGGTGTACCGCTAATGATTGATCCCGATCGCAGCCGTGCGGTCAAGGCGCTGCTGGCCAGTGAAACCCTGGACCTCATTCTCTCCGACGACGGCCTGCAGCATTACCGCCTGGCCCGTGACCTTGAACTGGTGCTGATCGACGCCGCCCGTGGCCTGGGCAACCGCCGTTGCCTGCCGGCAGGGCCGTTGCGCGAACCGGTGGAGCGGCTGCAAAGTGTCGACGCGCTGCTCTATAACGGCGCCGCCAGCGACCGCGAGGGCGGTTTTGCCTTTCGCTTGCAGCCCGCCGCGCTGGTCAATCTACAGACCGGCGAGCGCCAGCCGGTCGATCATTTTGCGCCGGGCCAGCAAGTGCATGCGGTCGCCGGCATCGGCAACCCGCAGCGTTTCTTCAATACCCTTGAAACGCTACACTGGCAGCCGATACCCCATGCGTTTGCCGACCACGCGCCATACAGTGCCGAGGTCTTGAATTTTACGCCGTCATTGCCGCTGGTCATGACCGAGAAGGACGCGGTGAAGTGCCGCGCCTTTGCCCAGCCCGACTGGTGGTACCTTGCGGTGGATGCACTGCCGTCGCCGGCGTTCGTTGCCTGGTTCGACACGCAGTTGATGCGTCTGTTGCCTGCCCGTCTTTTGCCTTAAACCGCTTCTTTCCAGGAAACACTCATGGACACCAAACTGCTCGACATCCTCGCTTGCCCGATCTGCAAAGGCCCGCTCAAGCTCAGCGCCGACAAAACCGAGCTGATCAGCAAAGGCGCCGGCCTGGCTTACCCGATCCGTGATGGCATCCCGGTGATGCTCGAAAGCGAAGCCCGCACCCTGACCACCGATGAGCGCCTGGATAAATGACCACAGCCTTTACCGTTGTCATTCCCTCCCGCTATGCGTCGACCCGCCTGCCGGGCAAGCCGCTGCAACTGATCGGCGACAAGCCGATGATCCAGCTGGTGTGGGAACAGGCCTGCAAAAGCAGCGCCGAGCGCGTGGTGGTGGCCACCGATGACCCGCGTATCATTGAAGCCTGCCAAGGCTTCGGCGCCGAAGCCGTACTGACGCGCGAAGATCACAACTCCGGCACCGATCGCCTGGCCGAAGTCGCCACAAAACTTGGCCTCGCGCCCGATGCCATCGTGGTCAATGTGCAGGGTGACGAGCCGTTGATCCCGCCGAGCGTGATCGACCAGGTAGCCGCCAACCTGGCAGCCCATGGCGAAGCCCGCATGGCGACCCTGGCCGAGCCGATCGAAGACATCGCGACCCTGTTCAACCCGAACGTGGTGAAGGTGGTCAGCGACATCAATGGCCTGGCGCTGACGTTCAGCCGTTCGACCTTGCCATGGGCCCGCGATGCGTTTGCCAAGCAACCTGATGTGTTGCCGGAAGGCGTGCCCTACCGCCGCCATATCGGCATATACGCCTACCGCGCCGGTTTCCTGCATGACTTCGTCAGCTGGGGCCCATGCTGGTTGGAAAACACCGAATCCCTGGAGCAACTGCGGGCGCTGTGGCACGGCGTGCGCATCCACGTGGGCGATGCGCTGGAAGCGCCGCCGGCCGGTGTCGACACCCCGGAAGACCTTGAGCGCGTCCGTCGCCTGCTGGGGGCCTGATGGAGGTCCTGTTTGTCTGCCTGGGCAATATCTGTCGCTCGCCCACCGCAGAAGGCGTACTTCGCCATAAATTGCGTGAAGCGGGGCTGGCGGGGCAGGTCGACGTAGCGTCCGC
This sequence comes from Pseudomonas petroselini, assembly GCF_045037875.1. NCBI lineage: Bacteria > Pseudomonadati > Pseudomonadota > Gammaproteobacteria > Pseudomonadales > Pseudomonadaceae > Pseudomonas > Pseudomonas petroselini. Next base: position 5,060,406 of record NZ_CP173614.1, on the reverse strand, counting down.
CGGTACCGGCGAATGGCATATCGGCAACCCGCCGGACCAACGCAGCCAGCGTGCGGCGTTGGTGCGTGGCTACGATCTGTCGGCCCAGCGGGCCCAGCAGGTCTCGCGCGCCGACTTTGCGCGCTATGACCTGATCCTGGCCATGGACCACAGCAACCTGCGCAACCTCAAGGCCATGCAGCCGGCGCAGGGCAAGGCGGAGCTGGACCTGTTCCTGCGTCGTTACGAAGCTGAAGTGGACGAAGTCCCCGACCCGTATTACGAAGGTGAACAAGGCTTCGAACGGGTCCTGGACTTGATCGAACGTGCCTGTGATTTACTGGTGATCGAATTGAAGGGGCGGTTATGACCTTGCAGGTGCTTGCGCAGGTATCGCTCAAGCCATTCAACAGCTTTGGCATTGACGTACGTGCCCGGCTATTCGCCGAGGCCCACAGCGACGAAGACGTCCGTGAGGCCCTGGCCTATTCAGCCGCGCAGGCGGTGCCGTTGCTGGTGATCGGCGGTGGCAGCAACTTGCTGCTGACCCAGGACATCCAGGCGTTGGTGCTGCGCATGGCCACCAAAGGCATCCGTGTGCTGCACGATGACGGCACGCAGGTGGTGGTCGAAGCGGAGGCGGGTGAAGCCTGGCACCCGTTCGTGCTGTGGACCCTGGAACAGGGGCTCTGCGGCCTGGAAAACCTCAGTCTGATCCCCGGCACCGTTGGCGCAGCCCCCATGCAGAACATCGGCGCCTACGGTGTGGAAATCAAGGATGTGTTCGTCGGCCTCACCGCTCTGGACCGACACACTGGCGAACTGCGCGACTTCAGCCTGGAAGAATGCAAATTCGCCTACCGTGACAGCCTGTTCAAGCACGAGACCGGGCGCTGGCTGATCCTGAGGGTGCGTTTTGCCCTGAGTCGCGCCAGCCACCTCACACTCGACTACGGCCCGGTGCAGCAGCGTCTGGCAGGGCAGGGCATTACCGACGCGACGCCGAGCGATGTCAGCCGGGCCATCTGCAGCATCCGCCGGGAAAAACTCCCGGACCCGGCAGAGCTGGGCAATGCCGGGAGTTTCTTCAAGAATCCATTGGTGTCCCAGGCGGTGGCGGCTGAACTGCAGGCGCTGTATCCGGACCTGGTGGCATACCCACAGGCCGATGGGCAGATGAAGCTCGCGGCCGGCTGGCTGATCGACAAGGCCGGCTGGAAGGGCTTTCGTGAGGGGGATGCCGGGGTGCACACGCTGCAGGCGCTGGTGCTGGTCAACTACGGCGGTGCCACCGGGCACGATATCGCCAACCTGGCGCAGCGTATCCAGCGCGACATTGCACAGCGTTTCAAGGTCGATCTGGAAATGGAGCCCAACCAGTACTGATCGGCTGCTCTCGATACGTAAGAAACAAAAATGCCCCGTATCTTTCGATACGGGGCATTTTTTATTGCGCTAGCGATCAGTCGTCGCGGCTCATGATGCCGAAGATCTGCAACAGGCTGATGAACAGGTTGTAGATCGACACATACAGGCTGACAGTCGCCATGATGTAGTTACGCTCACCGCCGTGGATGATCGCACTGGTCTGGAACAGGATGCACACCGAGGAGAACAGCACAAAACCTGCGCTGATCGCCAGTTGCAGACCGCTGATCTGGAAGAACATGCCTGCGACCACGGCCGCCAGCAGCACGAAGAAGCCCGCGGTGATGAAGCCGCCCAGGAAGCTCATGTCCTTACGGGTGATCAACACGTAGGCCGACAGACCACCAAACACCAGGGCCGTCATGGCAAACGCCGAACTGACCACTTCCGCCCCACCGGCCATGCCGAGGTAGCGGTTGAGTATCGGGCCGAGGATAAAGCCCATGAAACCGGTCAAGGCAAACGCCGACACCAGGCCCCACGCCGAGTCACGCAGCTTGTTGGTCAGGAAGAACAGACCATAGAAGCCGATCAGCACGACAAAGATATTCGGGTAGCCGACGCGCATCTGCTGCGCCACGAACGCCATCAAGCCGCTGAAGGCGAGGGTAAGGGCGAGCAAGCCATAGGTGTTGCGCAACACGCGGCTGACTTCAAGCTGCTCAGCCTGCGCGTTGCCATTCACTGCGTAATTCTGTTCGCGCATGGCGACACTCCTTCGGTTTTGAAACGTTCAGTCGCAAAGATCATAACAGACGCTCTGTAACAAGCGATGGCGAGAGTTTGACAGTGTGTTTCATTCGGGTATTATGGCGCCCGCTGAGACGGGATGGGCTATTATAATCTCGTGACGCACAAGGGAAATTGGCAGAGTGGTTGAATGCACCGGTCTTGAAAACCGGCGAACGTTAATAGCGTTCCCAGGGTTCTTATCTAAGGCTATCTCCAGTTGCACCTTGCAGTACCGCTTCATCGCGTCATCGGAATACACGGGAAATTGGCAGAGTGGTTGAATGCACCGGTCTTGAAAACCGGCGAACGTTAATAGCGTTCCCAGGGTTCTTATCTAAGGCTATCTCCAGTTGCACCTTGCAGTACCGCTTCATCGCGTCATCGGAATACACGGGAAATTGGCAGAGTGGTTGAATGCACCGGTCTTGAAAACCGGCGAACGTTAATAGCGTTCCCAGGGTTCGAATCCCTGGTTTCCCGCCGCGAACTCAACAAAATCAAGGGCTTAGGTTAATCCTAGGCCCTTTTTTTATGGCTTTTTGCACTGATCTCTCGTAAGGAGCTTCTCACCCTTGCGACACCTTCATAAAGGCGCAACAACCTAGATGCGCCTTATGACGTGTGATCCGTTCTCAGAGAGAAAGATCCTGGCAATTGCAGCTTACCGACGTCTCTCTGATATCCGCTCCCCCTACATTCCTTGCGCACAGCGGTGACGGGTGGCGCCTCCGATGTGCGCGCGTCCTCATCCTAAGCCTCAGGAATTCATAAAAGCTGCTCAGTCAGCGGATGCCTGAGATCTCTCATCGGGCATTCGCAAGCTAATCGTTTATAGGTGGGTGCCACTTTGTGAGAACGTGATACCTCACCTGGCCGGGAAGGTCTGTGCTGCGAACCCTCCGAGTCTATAGCTCACCCTTGGCTATCATGATCGAAAGCTGGCTTGCTTACTCAATGCTGAACGATTCAGGTAGTCCCATAGCTCCCCATCTTCTTCAGCGTCTCGGCGTTCTGGTCGTCTCCACGCCTTGCCCCGCGTTCAACTGTAAAGCTCTTGCGCCTGGGGAATGCTCTTAAGGTCGTGAGTGTTAGGTGAGGGTGGTGATGTCCGACGGTCTCAAGCCTTTCGAGCCCTTTCAACAGTGGGAGAGCACGCGGGGCGCGATCATTCATCAGGTTGTATCTTTAATTGGCGCTGTCACAGCGTGGTAGCTCCTTGGCCGCCATTCTGTGGCGACTGCTTTGGGGTACAGCGGCGGGGGTCGATATCGGATATCAGGTACCAATGCGGCCGATCTAGAATCGGTATGCTACGAGCATACTCTAAGGTGCAATAAAGATTGTTGCACCTTGTTGATCAGCTGTTTTTTGTGTGTCAGGATGCGTGCCACTTTAGCGTCAGTTATCGCTGAAACTGCACAGAAGGATTGCAAATCTGAAGAGAATGTATTTGCCTGAGACAGTTAGTGGGCTTTATTAACTGTCAGTCAGGCCGATAAAAATCACGATGCTAGTTTGTATGTTCAGGATCTTTCGGCCCTGACTCCACGATTGATACCAACGTTAATTATCCGCCCTTTCTCGAGGGTGTGACACGCTTATGGTCGCCATCCAGCGAAAAACACGCTGTCGATTGTTAGTGCCTGGTCTAAAGCTTAGAAAAAACGTGATTAAACAGGATGGTATAGTGAATTCGAAATCAACTGAAAGGCTTCAGTTACATGTCGGCGTTTCAAACAAGGACATGATCATTTGAACGCGGTCGTCCCTTTACGTATGAACCATGTCGAGCTGTTTGAGACGACACGTAATGGAACTCTTACGTTCCGAATGATTTGCCCTGATCACACGATGACAGAGTTCTTCGATGAGTGGGCTTATCAGCTTGCTAGAGCTAAAGCGTTCAAAACCACACGTACATACTGCTACGCTGTGCGTGAAATGCTGAACTATATTCATCAAGTAAGTATTCAGTGCGGTGGCCTTACTGCATTGCAGTTGCGAGAGGCATTAGATAGCTATGAGAGCTACCTGGTCAGCGGTATTTATAGCACATCATCCGTAGCCAGAGAGGCTGCGAGGGTGCTTGGTAGCAGAGAACTGGGTGGCGCTTCTATTGCAGTGCATTTTGCGGGTGTAAATAATTTCATTACCGCTAGTGAGGCGATGAGGGAAGCATTGCTGCAGATGCAGGACAGCGGGTACGTCTCTGAAATGGCTATCTCGATGATGCCGCTCACTACAACCAGGTACATGGAGGCGCCTCGGAATGTCAGGGCTGCGATCAGGGCGAACAGCTGGATGGCGGGCTGCATCGCAGGGGGCGCAAAACGGATCAAACAGAAACACCTGAGCCCAGTATCTAAGCCCTCGACAGTGTCGCGCACTGATGAATTTGGAGGGGATGAAAAAACCTTTCCAATTGACAAGTGTAGGGATTTGATTGAAAGCGCTAAGTGTCTGCGCGACAAGGTGCTGTGGAGCTTGCTAGCAGCATCCGGCTGCCGGATTTCGGAAGCGCTTACAGTGTTGTGGGACGACATTCATATCGATACCGATAATCCGAAAAATAATAAGGTATTTATCGTTGATCCTGACACGCGTCTAGATGTTTTGATTCATTACATCCCTGAGCATCAGCTCAAAAAGCTTGACCATAAGGGGCGGGTTAAGCCTGATACGTTTTTGATCCAGCCCTTTGCTTCAATGTTCTGGCATTACTTAGGGTTGTATGACCAAGAACAGCGTGCTCTAGAAGCGAGTAGGCACCGTCCGGTAGCGCACAGATTTTTATTTCGTAATCTTCGTGACGGAGGCCCCATGCCCACGTCTTATCAGGCCGTTTACGAGCGCTTCCGTTCAGCTGCGCAGAAAATTACCGGCATGAGCTACGGCTTTCATTCGCTCCGTCATATGTACGCGTACTACCTAGTGAACCATTGCCCTAATCCGGTTGGTCATAACAGATTCGGACTGGATTTGAAAACTGTGCAAGTCTTCATGGGGCATAAAACCATCAAGGCAACTGAGCGATACGCACGTAAAGATATAAAAATGCTTGAGGCAACATTCGCGGCTATCAATATGCTTCGCATGTCAACGGCTAACTACAGCGTGACACACGTTCAGATTCAGCATCTCGAGAATGAACTCAAGCAACTCAAACTCTCACTGCATAGCGACAGTAAATAATGATTAATTTGCACCCTGTCAATGCGATTTGGCTCGTGGAAGAAAATGAGGTTGCTCCGCACTTCGTTAAGGCTGTTGCGACAGTTCGAACCCTTTATAAAAAATACTATGGCGCACAGCCCGATAGTGCTGCAGATCGGGTCGAGTCTGTTTTTAGGCGTGCTCTGACCTTTGAAGGGTGGGGCGTGAGTGAGGTTCAGCTGACATTAGAGGCAACGTTCCGCAATAATAAAGTGCGCTGGAGCGAAATTGATCCTAGGCTTTCGGGGCTCTCAGCCGCCTACGAAGGTTCAATTTCTCAGTTGTTTCGCTTAGTTTTTATTACGCTATGGGCACGGAAAGTTTTTGTTGCTCCTCTCGGGATGCAGACTATCGCCCATATGCCAGAAGTATTTGATACGCTTTGTGAGAAGTTGAATGTAGAAAATCTGACGTTGATTCGCGGCGTGCACCCTGAATCCAAGATCAAAAGTCTTTTCAAGAGAGAAGAGTTTGATAGTGGGAGCAGCCGCGTAAACTTCTGGTTGAGACTTCTGTTGAGCACCACTGCCTACACCATTGAGGATCTCTCGCAATCCGATGCCAATAGCCTGTTTTCAGCTGCTAATGGATCAGGACAGTTGCCATTGCGCAGGTACTACGTCAATGACTTTCTTCTCACACTCTCGTCTCAGAGCGCGGAAAAGAAACAGATGGTTGAGGATGTTATCAACCAATACCAGCTTGAAAAGCGCAAGAACAAGCCTGCGAGGGTCTATAGAGGGCGGATCCGGGTTGGAAAAGTAGAAAAGAAAGCTGAAAGCGCGTATGAAAAGTCTTATGCGGCAGCGCAAGAGATTGCATCCGGTGAGCGAGAGATGAATTTCGCAGAGGATTTTAGTACATATTTTCCGTCCCACATGTTTAAGAAAATTTTCTACATTGGAGGGGAGGGCGAAGATTCGCTTTTTTATGAGTCTTCGCGTTATCCTGTGAAAGTATTTTCCTCGATGGTAAACGGTTTTTACAAATCGTTCATGCACTCGATGAGGCTCCAAAACTCTACGAATCATGAGTTTGTACTCGGCTTGCTCATGAGTTATGTCATGTGCTACCTGCCTAATTTCTTCCTCCAACGGGATGGTGATCTCTTAGACTATCCTAAGAGTTTGAATGACTTCAATTGCACCCTTTTTTTTACCCGAGAGTCAGTTTTTCTTGACGGTGTAATCCTATATGAAAAGGAGCCGCCAAGAACGTTTATTGGTTATGTTAATGAGTTTTCTCGTGTAAAAGGGTGGGGTAGCGATACTCTTTACGCTCGAGTAGGCATCGTTGATCGCTTTTGTGATTATGTCGAAGACAATAATATGGTGTTGCCAGGTGCCGATAAGTTTAAAAATAATTTTACGAGCGCGTGCTATCCAGCTGTTTCAAAAAGGTCTGGCACTGACAAAATTCCGGTTCCAAGACCGTATTTTTCCACATTTATCAGCATGCTTGACAGTCTTGAGTATTTGGTCGATCACATTAACTGTATGCCATATTACGATGGCCAGTTAGAGCAAGATGTCAACTATGGAGTTTTGGGTGGTGAGCTTTATCAGCCCTCCACGGCCGAGCTCACTCATAGTCATGCTTGGGCGGGATTGATCGGTCGCAATGTTAAGGGTATCGATGAGGTCAATCAGAGTCTTTTGAATTATACTCCGATCTTTTATCATGAAAATAAAATACTGACTTTCAAATTTCTCCCCCGTTTTTATAAGATTGTCGATATCGAGATTAGGGGTGAAGTAGTTAGACGTATTTCTCCCAATGAAGTCAGATTGACGCAGCTGATGTGTCACACTGGTATCCGTCAGCAGCATCTGATTTGGCTGGACAAAGATAAGTATGATCGTGGGGTGGATCGCTTTCGCGCTCTTCCATTCCAACCCATGTTTGTAAGCTCAGACAAGTCGCATGGAGAGTGGACTGCGATTGTTGCTATGCGTGCTATAGAGATCATGGATAGGCAGCGCAAGTGGTATGACGCGTGCACTTCGGCTAGTTACAAGCAGGACTTGTGGTATGGCATGGTTGAGGGATCCAAATTTGGTCGATACAAACCCCTGTTCAGGGGGCAAGGGAATACAGACTCTGATTGGAATAACTCTCGGCAGTTTCGTGTTTACATGTTGATTCTGCAGCATTTCATTCGCGTTCAGATGCAGGACACCTCCGGGGAAGACTTGGTTTTCGTCAAGTCTGAGGGTGGTTCGCCTGCTCCTTTTCTCGACTATTCGCCATATTTCCTCAGAGAGCTTGCCGTCAATGATCTGGTCAGCCCACACACACCCCATGCATTGCGCGCGGGGTTCGTATCTGACGCGATCAGGCTCCTACCGCCTTCGATCATCGGTCAATATTTGACAGGTCAGAGTGAGGCGCTTGTCTGGTATTACGCAATTTTTGATGGCGACAATTTGTCTGATCACCAACAGTTGCTCGCTGATTACATGATGAAAAACATGCAGAGTATTGAGCGGGGTGATGCTCCTGAACTTGCTGAGACCGTCCTCAAGCTTCATGCTAAATTGATGACGTCTATTGAAAAAGATCCAGTGCAGGCTATTAAAACTCACGGCTTGATCAGCCTCGCGGGTGTAGCGGATGACAAGAACGGGCTTGAGACTCTGCGCGCAAGACTTTACACCAAGCTCGCGTTCAATAACTGCCATATTTGCCCGTTCGATAATCGTTGTCCGAAGGAAGTAGTATCCAAAATCGGTGGGCACCGTCAATGCGCGTTGTGCCCTTATGCCATCCGTGGTATCGATCACTTACAGGCTGTGAGTGCAGAAAAAGATAAAGCAAAAGAGATGATGAAGGTCGTGCTTGACAAAATTCAAGAGTATCGAGCTCTCAAGCCAAGCGCTCGCAATCCGCAAATTTTGGAAAATTTGTATGTTGAGTATGACCACCATGCTTTGGAAGCTTACGCCCTGGAGGCTATTGAGCAGCAACTGTATCTGATGGCGCAAACCGGAGAGGCAAATAGTTTTTTTCTCCGAGAGAAGGATGGACTGATGGCTCACTTCCAGAAAGTCGAGATTCTCAGAATCCGACCACGTCCTGAAGCGCTTGGTCGATGTTCAGAACTTTCCGGATCTTTCCAGTCCTCGGCTTGATGCGCAGTTCGCCCAAATGAGGATGAGGATGCTTGTGAACCAAGGCAAGTATGATGAGCTACTGAAGCCGAGTAACAAACCTGCAAGTCATCAGTTGGCGTCACAGATTTCCAGCATGATGACGACGGGCATGCTCAGCGTCCGGGACGTTATGAAAATCAGTCACGACAGCGCCAATGTCAGCATGGTAGCTAGGCCCGCTTTATCACTTTCTGCTAACATGGGGTTATCAGAAATGGGAGCATAGCATTGGTTCAGCGACTCGATCCGTTTGATAATTATAGAGCAGAGCACAAGGCATTACGCATTAGACATATTCGTAGTGCGCTTGATATTCTGTCTAAAGCTACGTATCCGAACATCACAAATTTGGCAATCGACGTTGCTAAAATTGTGAAAGAGTTTGAATACCGAGATTTCGAGTCGTTGCCTGAAAAGACTAAGGTCAAAGGCTTTAAGCCCGTTAGCCATGTCACGCTGCTTAGGAATTCCGACTATCGTCTTTATCTAGATCGGAGCGGCAAGATAGAGGAGTCTGCAGAGGAAACTCCTGTCGTTACTACTTCGGATTTCGAAGCGCTTAAGATCCGCAATGCGAGTTTGAATGGCCAAATAGACCAGTTGAAACTCACAATCAGAAATATCGATTCTGGTGTTCTTCCTAATTCGCCAGAAGAAACGGATAAGCTTCGTAGCGAAACTGAAAGCCTTCGTGACGCTTTAACGATGGTTTGTAGGGTACTTGACAACGTTTTGGGCGAGTGTAGTCAAGTCTTGATCACAGTCCCACCTGGGCAGGAAACTGAACAGCAACCGTCGCCCGGGTTGTGGGGATTATTCGATATCATCGCTACTTATGACGAGCTTTTGAAGCTTGATACTTTACGTAGACAACTCTGCAAAGTTTAGCCCTCACGTTTCCTTGGGAGTGCCCGGAGTCGTACATTACAATGACGCCGGGGCGTGGGGCGTTGAGCACCAAGTCTTCAGCATCAACAGGTCACCCCAGGTCTAGCGACCTCAGGCGCTCGATGATTTTCAAAGACTGGCGATGCCCCGCCTTGATATTAATCCTTGTGAAAATCGTCCTTCTGCTTTCAAGTAGTGTTTATGCCAGTAAGTCTGGCAGGGCGTAATTTTAATCCAGATTTCCCAGCCGCTTCGTACTCGCCACTTCGCTATCAATTTAGAGCGGTCAGTCTGTAAGGGCTCGTTGCTAGCACATTGGCCTAATACAGTGCCCCAGAAATCCTTTTCGAGTCATTTCAGCTAACTCAACGGTGTAGCTTCATAGCTCAATCGTCCGAAAACGCTTATCCGATCAGCAACGAATGCACCGACTCGCTCTTGGGCAATTTTCAGTATATTCAGGATTTCTTGACTCACCTGTTTGGTGGACAGGTATTCCACGACTGGCTTGGGCGGAGGAGCAGCGTGACTCCACATTTCTATGATTACCTTGAGGAGCCCGTCTGAGCCAAAATGCTTGAGAGCCATTTCCCACAGCTGACCTTCCTGCACCATATCCAGGCGAGGCCTAGTCATAACGGAGTTCCAGCAACATGATGGTCTTTCTTGATTGCGAGTTTACCGAGCTCTCGGCGGCAGCGAAGCTGATATCACTGGCGTTAGTCGCTGAGGATGGGCACGAATTCTACGTGGAATTGCTCGATGCTTGGCAAGAAGAAGACTGCAGTGATTTCGTAAAGGAAACCGTGCTTCCACAGCTGTGGGGTGGGAGCTACGCGTTGTCCATTATTGAAGCCAGGATGTCGCTGCTCAGATTTCTGACGTCGTTCAAAAAAGAGATCGAGATCGTCACTGATGCCCCTCAGTTCGATTGGGAGCTTTTTTGCGACCTGGTATATGAGGACGGGCGATGGCCCAGAATCGTTCGTAATTTCCCTACTGACGCAACAACCCTTTCTCCGACTAGCGAGGGTGAAGAGCTGCCTCACCACGCCTTGCTCGACGCCAGGATCATCGCCGGCATGTTCGTATCTGTAAACCGAGGGCATCCCGGTGGAACCTGAGCGGGTTAGACGGAACTATACCTCTAGCTGATTCGCTGGATTTTCTTGATCTCAGATCACACCAAATCTCGTACAAACCACAAAAAGTAAACTCAAATACTTGGCTTTTGTTTGCAAAACGAGCCGGGGCCTACGGCCCCAAATTAACGAGCAGGTTACAAGGTGCGTTGGGGCAACCATAAGCGACGGTATTTGCTTGAGAGTGAGCTTAAAAAGCTGTCATATCGAAAGGGTCAGATAAAAACAGCGGCCAGCGAACCAGCCTCATTTCCAAAATGAAAAATGGGCCGGTGCAGGCAACCCCCCGGTGTCAGGGTAGTTGTCGTGTCCTCCGCTTTTTAAAAGTATTCCGGGGGCGGCAAGAGTAAGGTCATGCCTTTCTATTCAGAAGAACGCAAAGCTGCACTGTTGAAAATGATGCTTCCGCCGCTGAGCCTTTCAGCGTCGGAGGTCGCGCGCCGTGAAGGTTGTAGCGACATGTCTCTTCATTATTGGCGTAAGCAAGCTGCTGCCAGAGGTTCTCAGTTGTCCGAAAACAAGCAGTCGCCTGAAAGTTGGTCTGCCGAATCCAAGCTCATGGCAGTCATCGAATCATCAGCTTTGTCGGAGCTGGAGCTGAGTGAGTATTGCCGTCGCAACGGTATTTTCCCTGCGCAAATTGACGGCTGGCGCAAAGCTTTCATTGCCAACAGCACTAATCACTCAGCGCTGAAAAAAGGAATCGCTGGTGAGACCAAGGAGGATAAGAACCGGATTCGGGAGCTGGAGCGTGAGCTGCGCCGAAAGGATGCAGCGCTGGCTGAAACAGTCGCATTGCTGGTGCTGCGAAAAAAGCTCAATGCCTACTGGGGGAACGACGACGAGGACAATTGACCTTGTTGCCAGAACGGCATCTTCTCGTCGACTGGCTCACCGAAGCCATCACGGCGGGCGCCCGCAGGGCGCCTGCGTGTCTAGAAGTCGGTATTTCGCTACGCACGCTACAACGCTGGATCCTGCCCGAAGCGTTGTTGGCAGATGGGCGCACCACGACGGTGAGGCCAGTGCCGAATAATGCTCTGAGTGATGTTGAGCGCCAAGCCATCCTGGCCTTGTGCAACAGCAAGGCCTACGCACATCTGCCACCGAGCCAGATCGTGCCACGACTAGCTGACGAAGGACGTTACATGGCATCGGAGGCAACCTTTTACCGAGTGCTGCATGCGGCAGATCAGCAGCATCATCGTTCCCGCGCCAAACGCCCGCATCGCCATGAAGCACCCACCACCTACGCGGCGACAGCCGCCAATCAGGTGTGGTCTTGGGATATCACGTACCTGCCGTCGCCGGTTCGAGGGAAGTTTTACTACCTGTATTTGATCGAGGATATCTACAGCCGAAAGGCTGTGGGCTGGGAAGTTTACGAAGCAGAAAACGGTGAAAAAGCCGCTGTCCTATTGCAACGAAGTGTCACTAGAGAGAAGTGCTGGCGTCAGCCGCTGGTGCTTCATTCGGACAATGGCGCACCTATGAAATCGGTGACGTTACTGACCAAGATGTACGACCTGGGTATCACGCCATCGAGAGGAAGACCCCGGGTAAGCAACGATAATCCTTACTCGGAGTCGCTGTTTAGAACGCTGAAGTACTGCCCGCAGTGGCCGCAGGATGGATTTGGCAGCCTGGATGACGCGCGTATCTGGGTCAGGAATTTTATGGCCTGGTACAACACCGAGCATCGTCATAGCCGAATCCGCTTCGTGACACCCGCCCAGCGCCACGAGAGAAAAGACCGGGAAATCCTGGCCCGGAGGGCGGCAATCTATGGGCAAGCGAGAGAAAAAAGGCCTGAAAGGTGGTCAGGCGAGACACGCAACTGGGACCCTATCGGGACGGTGCACCTCAACCCCGAAAGGGAGCTGACAGTTGTCGTGAAGGTCGCCTAGCAAGACGGGAGACACGACAACTACCTTGAAAAACGCCGCAACGCTGCTTTTCTTTTGAGTTCAAAATATAGATCTCCGGTTTTGAAAAACGAATTCAAGGGCAGAGATTTCATAATGTCGAAAAAAGACATTAATGTCGCATTTGTGTAAATCCTGAATCAGGATCTGGCACCATCGCTTATGAGGTTCTCGTGCGCAGGGGGCTATGGATTAAGCCGGAAATAAGCTTATCCAGTGATCGAAGCCACTTGGCGGCAAACCGATCTTTCCGCTCGGCCTCGCGTTGTCGTGTAAGCCAAGCTCAATCTCAACGCACGGCCCCGAGCCCTTTGAGAGCAAGTGCGTCAATCCAGCATTGTCCTCTAACAATCAGCTCTAGATTCGGTAGCGTTAATCCTCTTCCAATATCGATGCACAGTCGATAGAGCCAGCCCCGTCTCCCGCGCAATCTGCGATTGATTCATTCCAGCAGTCTTAAGCTCGCGAACGACGCTTTCGCTTCCCTTGTTCTGAGGCTTTCCAGGCTTACGGGGGGCAACCCCTCCATCAGTGAGCTGTTCAGCAAGAATTCCAAGACCTCCTTCTTTCTCAAACGCTTGCAGCTGCTTCAGGGCAGCATCCACGAGGACAGGGTAAGGGGTGTCTTGCTGTTGGGACATACATAGAGCTAGGAGGGCCAGAGGGTTTATTCGAAGGCCCTCAGCAAGGCTCTCGAACTTCTCGAGAGTAATGCTTGTTTCGCCTCGCTCGAGGGCGCTGAGTTTAGATTTCACGGAGGCGTCAGAAAGGTCTTCGTGCCGAAGTTGACGCTGCTTACGCAGTGCTCGGATGGCGCCTGCGAGTGCGATTCTAAGCTGCATGGCTCACTCAAAAGTCAGGATATAGCCACACAGGAGGGTTTCCGTTAAATACCAAAACGAGGTAGTATTGCGCATATCGCGACCAAGACGGCTCATAGCGAAGCTTTCGTAAGCTCATTTTGGCAATTTATGGAAATTAGGTGAGAGCGTTTTGCTGCCCGTGAAGACCAGCGCGCGGACTTTCCAGCAAGCCTCTGGTGAGCAGGCGTACTACTCGTAAATGATTTCGGAGGCAGCACATGGTTAGAGTGATCGATGCGGGCCTTTTGGGAGACCCGGGAGCCTCTCTAGTTGGCTCAGAACTTAGCCTCGAAGACGCGATGTCTGCAGCCAGAAAGCGCTACAAATGGATGCCCCTGTGCGTCGTCGAGGAATGGATCATCTTGGACACCATCGTCACCGACGAAGAGCGAGCCAAAGTAGCCGCCGCAGGCTGCCAACCAATGTTTATGTTTGCCCACAAGGTCGTGGATGACGAGCAGAGACGTTTTGAACCTGGCCACTGGGTCAGGTCGAGTATGGGCACTGCGTTCAACGACGGCTTTCTGTTCGAAACTCGGAATAGCGTCTATGTGCTACTCGGGCCGGGTCATCGCAAATCAGCAACCATCAAAGAGATCTTCTCTCTATTTTGAATTAACCAACCGGGCTGCTTTGCGTCCGCAGAAAACTGAGGCACCTGATGTTCAGAACCGAAGACTCAGACGCTATTGGCGTTCCGGGATTGTTTGGCGAAGGCTTGATGCACTGGCAGGGCGTGTCACGGGTGCTCAGATCGCACTGGTATCACCTGACCGTTCGAATCAGCGAGCAGGGTCGAAGCACTGAGTTCACGCGAATGATCGAAGGTGAGCGCAGACTGCAGCAAATGCTTGTGCAGCAAAATGCAGGGGAAGTGATAGTCGACGTGCAAGTGGTCACCCCCCCTTGGATGAATAACTGCGATGGCTGGGGTATGGAACGCGTCGTTAAGGTGACTGTTGGTGATGATAATTGCGACTTTGAGGTCAGCCTGATCGAGGTGGACAGTGGGGCTGTTTACCACAACTCACACCGACCAGGTTTTCAAATTCAGTCACTTCAGAACTGCCGGCCAATTTTTCTCGAAACCATGATTCGATCAGTCTGAAAATTACCAACAATCTTGCACGATACCAACGCGCCTGGTTGCGTGTGCAATTCCTGATATCTCCATACAGAACGCAGCCGGAGGGCAGTGATGCTCGACACGATAGATGTAAATTTCCACGGAAAGCGCCATACAGATTTCGATCTCAAACGAATCATTAAAGCCCAGGAGCAAGGCTTTGATGTGCCGGTTACCGCTTATCTCTGCGGTGTTTCGATTAGGTCGCGCGCAGGTATCGGTGTTGTTTTTGGCCACAAGCGCAAAGACCAGTACGGTCGGTTTGGCGATGGTCACCTGATCAGGACTTCTGACGTGCTGAAGGTCGAACGTGAAGGGCGATTTTGGGTGATGACAACCGTGAATTCGCGTTATGTACTAGCAACTTTCCAGCGGGATAATGGACGTGCAAGCCTCCGCCAATACCTTCGACTTTCTAGTGCTCAGCATCATCTATCCCCGAACCTGCTGCAATAAAGGCGTGCATCCTATGATCGGCCTATGACTAAAGGATCCGGAGATTGTATGTCGAGCATGTTGATGAGAGCGGGCGAAACGATCTTTATTGCATCAGGTGTTGATGACCGCCCTGTTTCGTAGTCGATGGCTATTCACATCCCTACCGTTTTGGGGTTGCCCCCTTTGGGGGCTGACTGGCGTGACCAATCCCTGACTGCACCAGGTTTTGGCCCTATGGGCTTTCATCCTCAGGCCTTTGGCACCAGAGGGCCGGCGCGCTCCGCGTGCTTTAGGCAGCCAATGAGCGCTTTTACAGGCAGCACCTCTTGTATTTTGAGCCGCTTCCACAAGGACATTGGTCGTTGCGCCCATGTCTCTTTGGAACCAATGCTCTCTCGACCATTTTCATTGCCGAACCCAGCGATGAAGAAGGCTTCATTGCCTTCGTCAACTCATCCATTTCTGACGATTGCTCCCACGGAAAATCGAGCGTGATACCGAATTGAATCTCCCCTTGAAGCCCCACTGAAACTCCAAACCAGTTCGCGGTTCGCTGAGCGTATTTGCGTTTCGCACAATGGAGTTCCAAGGTTCTGACGGCTGCTTCACTAGGCGTCGGGTTGCAATGGAAACAGATGCCAGTACCTGGTTCAGTCATCCCAAGTACGAAGTCATGTCGCTGACCATCCATCTTTCCCATCTTGGTCAGCCCATCAATAGCCCGATGAACCGTAATACATGAGTCTCCGTCCATGGAAAGAAGCGTGAAGCCCAATTCTAGTACCGCTGGATGGGGGCGGCGCTCTATCTGCTCAATCAATCGCTCGTAGTATGTGCCCTTCATCTTGGTCAAAATTCCTGGCGGCACACGCTGGCCAGGAAGGCCTTCACGCCGAACAGTCATGGCCGTATCTAGGTCGGCTGCGATTGAGTCTTCCAGCATCACTATATTGTATTGCTCGTCGAGAAAGAGGTTGCATCGAAGGTGGTACGCAAGAGCAGTGAGCTCATGCCCCATCATCAATTTTTGTGCCGACTCTAGCCGCATACGGACGTAGCTAATGAAGCGCAATGGCGTATCCAGCATTTCTGCTAGGACATCCAGCAGGAAAACGTCCATCACGAAAGGGGGACGGATGATCTCATCGGCAGAATATTTGAGGTACTGGCTGACTTGAAACGCCAATGCGGGGTAGTGGTCGGATACCACGCAGAATGGATAGATCTCCTTGATCGTCTCTGGGAGCACGACAGCTTGGCCACTATCATTTTCTAAGCGACATTTGCCTGAGAGGATGGCCGCCGCACACTCAGCCCCTTGGTCGTAGGCCTTTTGAATCGCTGCGGCAAAATCAGCCTTGATCTGTCCGTCGCTACCTTTGCGGGCAGCAAGAGTTAACTTTTTGGCTTTTGCCTGAACGATGATGACTCGGTCACCAAAGATGACCAGAACGTCCGCCTCGGCGACAATCCGTTTGCCCTCGTAGATATTGACGTTTGTGTGAACATTCGCTTTTCCGAAAACCGCTGCCAGGCGACATTGAGAGAATTGTTCAGTGAATGCGCCTCGATTGTCGGACGCTTGTTGCCTGTAAGCTTTATCCTGGTGCATCCAGAAGAAAGGTGACTCGTACAGCGCTTCATAGATCGCGTAATGAGAGAACAGTAAGACCGAATCCCGCCCTGTCGGCAGCAGTGGGGTTGCAGCTACCTGATTAAAGTCTCCCACTTCATTAAATTGGCCATTATCGCCACTGAAGGTTAGAGCTTTGAAAACGGCTTCAACAACAGCGAGCTCTTGACCAGAACGCGCAGCGATCTCTTGTGCGGTGAACTCGAAGAGTGCCAGCACCGATGCTGCAGGTAGCTCCCCTATCTTGGCTCCGCCACCTACTTGCGCTCCTTTGGTCGCTCTGACGTCCATCAATGAACACATTGCACTCGCCACTTGCAATGCCTGTGCACTGCTAAACGCCATGGCCCGAACCAACCAGTCATCATCCTGTGCATGTTTCTCAGCAAAAAAATCTCGATACTGGAAGCTGTAAGCTGACTCGGTGCCATAGAAAATCGGCTCCTTCATCATGGCGCCTTTCCAAATGTCACTCATGGCGATGCCTTGCTGAGCTTGAGGCATAAGCTCGCCGATCATAAGGCCGGTCATTGCGTCGTGAAGCTCACTCATCAACTCATCAGTACGCGAGGCGTAGCTTCTCAGCGTGGCTTCATCAACTTCAGTTAGATCTAGAGGTTGACGCGACATCAACCCCAAGATCGTAGTTATTTCATTCCGATTGAGCCTTTTGCGGTCGAAGAGATGCTCAATATCAGAAGACTTATGCTCACCTTGAAAAGACACTAAGTTGTCGCGATAACAGATGCCAGCCATGGCATGAGCGTACCCTGGCTTGGCCGCCAGAGCTGCTAAATCATCAATGACGTCAGCTTCGCTTCGGTGCATGGGATGCATGGCTGATACCCTCAGAACTTATGATTTATGAATAGCTCGGAAGGGAACACTTCGGCTAGAAAACCCGCCAAAGACCCTCTGAGAGAACCGTCGTCGAAAACAGTAAGCCTTTAGGTCGTACCTGCGCCCCACGCCCAGTCACCACCTACCACAATGAAGATCTCAGACTTCAAAAGTCGCGCTCGGAAGGCAGCTTGTACCGAATTACGGACATCGTTTCGTACAGCAACTGCGCTGGTGCCGTTAAAGAAACCCATCGTAGAGGTGGTGGGAATGACTACATGCTGCCCCTCGTCCGCCTTAACCACCTTTGCTAGGCCGATCCGCTGAAGATCTGCATAGGCGCTTTCGTAGTCCTTCGAAGAGGCGTTCTTCAAATCAAACGTGCAATAGACCAAATAGCTCATAGTACAAACTCCTGGATAACTCACGCTCAATGAGATTGGGGGCCAGCCCATCCAGCAGCCGGCTTACCCAAGAGCGAGAAACCTAACCTATAGCCTCTTCCTACTGGGTGTGGCACACCGAGGAGCACGTCCGGCAGCCGTTCGACTGCGGGTATGTGTTGCGAGCCTGACGCACGGCAGTCACACAGCTGCTGTGTTGGCCCAAATCGAGGCGGTTCTGCAATGCCGGCAAGAAAATGCATGAACTGGTATGCACTTCATGATCGCCATTGTTTTGGGCATTGCGGTTAACGTAATACTGAGCCATCTCACTCACCCCGCTGTTTATTCGATTGGGCAAGTACCGAGGCCGCGAGGGTCTTGGTGGTGGCGTTGTATTTATTGCTGTCGAGGACGTGGCTTGCTTTGGTCTCCATGTCAGCACCAGTTTGTTTACCGCTGGAGGCTTGGGCCATTGCCGACCCCGCTAATTCTTTCTGAATCGCGGAGGAGCTGTCGCTACGCAGGATTTTGGAGGCCAGGCTGGCCACGGGAGTCGAGGTTTGTTTGGTATTTTTAGGCACGGTTAGGTGCTCCTGTATTTGCATAAAAAATTTGCATAAGCAGGAGCAACCCTTGAGCGGAAAACCGAGCCGGATAGTTGACATCCAAAGTCGGATTTTTCTCTAATGCGCATCCCACCGATGTTCGCATTGGTTCAGGGTAGGCAGGTATGTGTGCTCGGCGACCAAACTTCGCACACATACCTGCTGTCTTTACTGAATCCTCAGCTCACTCGAAAAACACTACATATAGATGTGCCTCTCTGGTGTAGCTACAAGATAGTGTGGTCGATTTTACTTTGCAAGATCACAAGGCTGTGGATAACGTGTATGTAAATTGCAATTTGGATCCATTTTGATGCTGTATGGATGCCCAGGCCTTCTAAATCGGGGGCTAAGAGCCATAACAGCCGAAACAACTTGTAATACTCTCCGTCCTTACCGTCGATTTACCTTTAAAAGTGCGGCGATCAGCATTCGAAAATGACGATTATATGACGTCATTTTTTTGTTTCATCACGTCAGTAACCGTCGGTTTCCAAGCTCTTACTCCAGTTGCCCCAACGCTTTGATCCGGCAAAAGTTTTTCCAGTGGTCGTACTCTAAGCAGAGCCTTCGCTGAGCGTGTAGTTGATGACCACATCATCGTGAATCAGGATGGCGAGCGTTATCTCAATTCCTGTCGTCATCACCTCCATGGTGGTCACGATTGGAGCAGCACAAGAACCACCAACTATCTTCATCGCTGATCCACCTTCGTCGTGCAGCCGGCGCATCGCCCAGGCCTGCCTGGCAGTTACAGTGGCTGTCCTGAGAGCTACTTCTCCCCAGCGCCGGACACTTCATCCTAAATACCCATCACCTGTCAGCCACCAGAGTCTTCAAAAGCGAAAGCACGCCTTCGGAAAATTCTCCAATTTGCCGCAAATTCTTCAGCAAAAACTCTTCCGTGGTGTACTTAAAACCAAGGTCGGAACAGACAATTGGGCGTTATTTTTGTGGATGTCTGGACTGGTTAGGTGGCGTCGCTGAGAGACACAAATTCCCTCGCCAGTTCCCTATTGGTGATTGGTGCTGGGGTTGATACTGGCCTCACCCGCACTGCTGCCGCTTGCGGGCTAATCTACCAACGAGGACACAGATCATGAGCAGTAAATCAGACAACGACAATCGCTCGAATCAATTAAATGAGAACAATGACGCGTATTGGCAGTCTCGTGATTACGACGAGCGCCCTGAAGATTGGGAAGATCGCTCGGGCGAGGAGAACTGATATGACAAGCCGACGTAAAGCTCCAGAGGACGCACGATCCGACCAAAAGAACTCCAATCCTGGCTCGCCTGGAACAAACCCAATTTGGGATAAGGCTCAAGGTAATCGAGGCAAGCAGTTAAACCCAAACCAGCGCAGTGGTAAGACTTAACAGTCTGCACTCTATGGTGCTTGAGGCTGCCGTTTGGCAGCCTCGACTTCATGGTGAGGTCATAGGTTTTCCGAGAGCGGTGCGGGCGAAGCGATACTCCCATCTGTAGGCATCCATGATTCCAATGATGTGCTCAGCATCCATTCCAACGTCCACCAATCCCTGACGAATGAGGGAGAGAGTTTCGCCAATGCGTAGAATCACTGCCTGAGTCCATGTGTAGCCCTCATTGCCCTCGAAAGGCTCGTCGCTCAACCTAGCTTTTTCAATGGTTACTGCATGAGCAAGGCTTTTCAAGGTTCCAAACTGGGGGCGTCCCTTTTTGCGTTGCTCCCAGTTTCTCAACAGTCTGATCCGGGAGCTTGCCTCTGTGTTTCGATCATGGTTGTGCCGAGCCCAAAGATTTCCAAGGAAGGTAATCGCCCTCTGTTTTTGTTCCCACCCTGCTTGTTTCGCTAGGTGTTCAAGTGCGCAGGTTGTTGAATTGTTCCACTCGCCAGATATGGGTTCAATGGCGGGCAGTATGCTGTTCAATGGCGTGACTTCTTCCATTCCGTCTCGAACCGTCATCTCCCAAATATCCACCACTGTATCCGCCACCATCCAGGCAAGCATACGCATCAAAACCGCGACCCTATCTGCAATGATCACGTGCTGTGTTATCTCGTCATTGGCTATTTCTTCATCCCTGAGTTCATCCAAGCGAGC
Organism: Pseudomonas petroselini; assembly: GCF_045037875.1. Classification (NCBI taxonomy): domain Bacteria; kingdom Pseudomonadati; phylum Pseudomonadota; class Gammaproteobacteria; order Pseudomonadales; family Pseudomonadaceae; genus Pseudomonas; species Pseudomonas petroselini. The sequence goes on along the minus strand of NZ_CP173614.1, from coordinate 5,039,969 downwards.
GTGCAGACATGCTCGTACGGTGGGACAGCCAACACGCTCAACTATGGGGGATTTGGCGTAAGCTTGAAACTGTGCCGTTACGCTTCTATCAATATGCATGTCCACCGCGTTAAGTAATTCAGCGTCACGGACAATATCGATCCAAAAGTCGCATGGTACTTGATTGATAAATAACCGGGACGTGAGCAATGCGCGCCACTCATGTGCAGGCTGCCAGCTATAGTCTTTTCTGCCCTCATCAATAAGGTTTTGCAGCACTTCCTGGTGCGGTGTATCCCTAAAAAGACGCAGTAGAGTTCCACGAGATGGCAGGTGGTGCGGTTCGCTGATGAGTTTTGCTATTGTCTTGTCGCTCGGTACAAAAGGTTTTTGCTGGCGGGCATTACTCAAGACTTCTTTCAGGGAGGTATCAAGTAAATGCAAAACGGCTTCTACGGGCATCAACAAAGCGTTGCTATTGATTACTCGGATTGTTCTTTGCTCGCTATCCAATGCTTGGATAAAGTCACAAAGTGTTTCGACAGATACGAGGAGGGGAGGGCTTTCCATGGCATACACTCGAGCAAGATCATAGCGTCGTACGATATGAGCATTGCATTTAGCAATGACCCATCAACAACTGATTGAGAGCGGTAAGTGGCCCAATCTAAGGTTGCATTCAGTTCGTGGCGGTAGTTGTGCCGGGCGTAGGGCCTTCGCTGAACGTGTAGTTGATGACCACGTCATTTCGGATCAAGACGTCGAGGGTCTTCTGAATGCCAGTAGTCGTCACCTTCATAGTGACCACGTAGCTTTGGGCATGGGCTGAGCCATTGGTGTAGGTGTAGATCCACTTTTCGCCAGTCTCGCTGACAGCACTCTTGGCGTAGGGCTCACCAAACAGGGACTTCAACTCAGTAGTCGTCGTTTTGCCTTTGGTGATGCTCGCTACACTGGCCGACGGAAAGTCTCGTCCTGCGGTGTAGTGGGACGTAGCGCAACCGCCAAGTGCGACACATATCCCCATTACTGCGATGAGCTTTTTCATATTCATCCTTGATCTTAGAAAGCTCCCAATCTAGCTGGCATTGAGGCTAAAAGCCATCACCACCTTGATCACCTTCGCTGGCGGTCGCCTACGGTGCACTAGACGCATAAGCAAACGTGCTTTTACCCAAGGTGACCAGAGTAAAATTCCCGGTGTCTTAAGCTCAAAATCATGGGCGCAAATATGCTTTCGCGTGGGGCGATGCTCTCGGTTAGCAGCCGACTGGTCGTTTTTCTGGAGCAGCCTGCGAAGGCTGTTTGCAGCCAAAAGCTATCGTTCAGTTTGTTTGCGAAACAGGGGCGGTTCAGTTACCAGTAGAGTTGAAATAAATTATGAACAACGAGCCTAGATTACATCTAAAAATCGCACGGTAATTCAGTTTTTAGGAAATGCCGCAATGATTAAATTCGATCTATCGTTGTAGCGCTCGTAGAGCACGTAGTGATTGTTAGATAAATTGAAATTGCAGGCTATGCATCCACCCCCTGGAAACTCCAATGACAAAAGCTACCATTAAAGTAGCTTCTGCCAGCGACAAGCTATTTTTTTGTAGACTTGCTAGGCGTCAAGTCAGGATTGTTACTTGGCGTGTCTTTATTGTCACGACGACGCTTATCAACTTCGCCGGTTGATTTGGCAATCGGTTTGGGGCCTGGTTTAAGCGCCATAAAATCTCTCCTTGATGTTGGTTTTATTTTAGTTGCTGCGGGATCATCCTATTGGTACGGACGGATACTTTCAATAGGTAAGAGATGCTTGATTTTAGGTATGTGAAAAATCGAATTAGCTTTGGCTCATCTACTGGAAATCTAACGACAGGTAACGTCTTGATTTTACGTTCATTGGTTACATCTTGCAGGTAGCACTGCACCTCCGGAATCATTCGAGCATAGCCAGACCGCACCTGTCTGCTACCTAGCCTTTACCATCCACAACTGATCCACCTTTGTCGTGTAGCTCTGACTCATCAACTCTCGACGCATCGCCCAACCTGGCGCCACCGGAACACTCGCAACTCGTAAAACTCCCTTTCCCCAACGTCCATTGATCTCATCCAGAACGCTCATGACCTTGTCTGCCATCACCGGCTGCGATTGCGCGAACAGATCATCGGTGAATTCCCCTGGCTGTCGTAGATCCATCAGCAGAACCTCCGCCTTGCTGTACTTGAAGCCTGGTCGGAAGAGGCGATTGACAGCCTCGGTTGCAGCCTTGGTCATGAGTCGAACATCGTTTGTCGGGTAGGGTAGTTCGACCAGTGCGCCGTTCGCATACTTCGCTTCTTCGGAATTGAACATGCCTGTCCTAATACTCACGCGGATCTTCTTGCACAGCGAGTTTTGCGCTCTGAGCTTTTCCGCCGCGCGTTGCGTGTAGGTGGCGACGGCCTCCTTGATCGGCTCGATCTGCGTCAACCGGGTGCCGAACATCCTGCTACAGCAAATCTCTTGCTTGGGTGGGTCTGCTTCACCCAGTTCCAGACATGAAGTGCCGGCAAGCTCGCGAGCAGTCTTCTCGATCACCACACTGAATTTCTGGCGAAGCATCCACGGATCGGCTTTCGCCAAGTCCATGGCGGTCTTGATGCCCATCGTTTCCAGGTGTGCCTTCATGCGCCTGCCGACTCCCCAGACTTCTCCAACATCGGTGTTGCGCAGCGTCCAGTCCCGTTTGAAAGGGTCGCACAGATCTACCACACCCCCAGTGATGTCCAGCAGTCGCTTGGCGGTATGGTTGGCGAGCTTGGCCAGTGTCTTGGTGCGTGCGATGCCTACACCGACAGGAATGCCTGTGCGCTTGAAAAGAGTGGAACGCATATGCCGCCCAAAGGCAGATAGATCGCCTGGGAGGCCAGTGAGATCGGCAAACGCCTCATCGATGCTGTAGACCTCGAGCGCTGGCACCATCGATTCGATGATCGTCATGACCCGTTCGCTCATGTCGCCGTATAAAGCGTAATTACTGCTGAAGGCCACGATTCCATGCCGGCGTAGATGGTCTTTGATCTGGAAGTACGGCTGGCCCATTTTCACAAAGGGTTTGGCGTCGTAGCTGCGCGCAATCACACAGCCGTCGTTGTTGGACAACACCACGATAGGTGTCTTTGCCAGGTCGGGTCTGAACACTCGTTCGCAGCTCGCGTAGAAGCTGTTGCAGTCAATCAGGGCAAAGACGGGCTCACGTGTTGTCATGATCGCGCACGCTGTATTTCACTACACCCCAGATCACCAGATCATCGCCCTCCATCACATGCCTTGCCGGGTACTTTGAATTCTCTGACAACAGCATCACGGCGTTCTCGCGCAAAAGCAGACGCTTGCAGAAGGGCTCGGAGTTGAGTGCTGCGATGACTATATCGCCGCTGACCGCATCGATGCTTCGATCAACAACCACCAGATCCCCTGAATAGATTCCGGCACCCTGCATGCTATCTCCGTCAATCCTCACCAAGTACACGTGCGGCGCGCGGATATCGAATAGCTCATCGAGGGAAATGTGCTTTTCGATGTGATCAGCCGCAGGGGAGGGGAAGCCCGCCGGTACCCTGGACGAATAAAGGGGCAGCTTTTTACCGCCAGTAGCGAGAGGGCCGAGGATGGTGACGCTCATGATGCAAGCCTTAGATTGGTAGACTGTACGTATATACAGTTAACGATTTGCTTCACTTGTGGTCAATCTCATAAGCATCACTATTCGACGGGTGACAGCATGTGCGGACGCTACTCGATCTACGAGTCAATGGATCACTACCTGAAGGAGCTCGCGCCAGAGCAGTTGGTGATCAACGGCTACGATCTTTGGCCAGTGGAGCGATACAACGTCGCACCCTCGACCCGCGTGGAAATTATTCGGCCCGAAGACGAAAAGCTGAGCATTGATAAGGTGAAATGGGGATGGTCGCCATTTTGGGCGAAAGGAAAGCGTCCTGATCCGATAAATGCCAGGGTTGAAACACTCGTGACAGGGAAGTTTTTCAATCAGCTCTGGCCAAACGGTCGCGTCCTTGCACCGGCGAACGGGTGGTTTGAGTGGGTCAAAGATCCGGCTGATCCAAAGAAAAAGCAGCCTTACTTCATAACCCTGAGGGAGCACGCTCCGATGTTCTTCGCTGGTTTAGCTGAGGTTCACCAGGGCTTGGAGCCAGACCCTCGCGACGGCTTCGTCATCATCACCGCCGCCAGCGATCAAGGGATGGTAGATATCCATGATCGGAAACCGCTGGTTTTGGCTCCTGAGCACGCCCGCGAATGGATCGCCTCAGATACTTCCCCTGAACGCGCGCGGGAAATCGCGATGGAACACTGCCGGCCTGCTACCGATTTTCATTGGTATAAGGTGAGCAAGGCTGTGGGTAGCGTTCGTAATCAGGGCCCAGAATTGGTTAAGCCGCTCTCAGGGGCGTCAGACGTCGATGAATGATCAACCTGAGTCGTACATCCCGTTGGCTGTAGATGTTGATGGACGGCAACTGGAGCGTTGTCCTGCCTGTCCATGAGTAGTTTTTGTCAGCTGTCATCAAGAACGGACATCGCTTAAATCAACCGGCAGTTTTGACACCCGGCATACCTGAGACCGTCCAGGTAACGGCTCGTACTGTAGGGGCATGTGGTGGGATTATTCGCCCCGAAGAGTTGGACACCATTCGGGTGGCCTGACATAAATTAAGGACAAAATATGTTCAGCAAATCTCAGATCATTACCATCCCAGTCCTGATCTCATCGGTACTTTTACTCACCGGCTGCCCCCCATCACCGGAATTCACCCAATGGGAACGCACTTCGACCTCTGTAGATGGTGTAAGAGCCGCAATGGCAGAATGTGGCGACCCTGTGGCAGGGCCACAAAACCATTTCCCAATAAACGAACAGATAATTCACTTTCAGTGTATGCAGCGCCTCGGCTTTACCCGTAAAGACGGCTTTGAATACTGTGAAATAATGGAGAATATGCCCGCATGCGTAGAAGAAAGGCAGGGCCGTCCGCTCAGCTTGTCACAGCTCGAATCGTTACCGTTTGTCGAAGATGAAGCATTTCACCCAATCAAGCCTAATTCTGGTCGGGATGAACGTATGCAGGTCTCATGGCGTAAAGCGGGAGCATCACGCCATTTCGAATTCAAGGTAGCTAATGACAGCGAAGCCCTGCCGGTCATGTATACGTGCGGCTATGCGAATCCACTTGGGTCGAATCTGGACGTCGCTAGCATAGGGCGCACTGCAGAAGTGCAGCGTTGCATGATTGATCACGGCTTTGAGCCCAAAAATAAAACTATGCTGGTTTGCCAGACTTACCCACAAGTGACGGGCTGTTCGTCGACAATGCCACCGAGTTGAGCAGGCAGAGAGCAGGGCCGGGAGGGGCTTACTCGTTCAAAATAAGAGAGCGTCCTAGACGCGCGATCTTTCAACTCATGGGCACAATTGGATTTTCTACATCGATTTAACGGATAGCACTTCCACGTATTTGTATTTTTTCTTGGCAGCCTTCACAGCATCTTGTTCTGCGAGCAACGAGCTCAACGTATCAGCCTCGTGAATCAACTCGGTCATTTTTCCCTCAAACTCGTTTCCAACCCGTAGCGTGACCCGCAGCCTTGGCGTAAATGCTTTCGCCACTTTCTTCTTCACTTCGGGAGCTTCTGCTGGCTTTGTAGGTACCTTTTCTGGCTCCGGCTCCTGTACTTGAGGCGCAGATATCTGCTCTTCGGGCTGAGGCGTACCGAATAGGGCACGACGCATTTCTTCTTCAGTTAATTCAGAGCTCATAGAACATCTCAAAGGGGGCGGTAATCAGATCGACGAATTCTACTAGGATGGCTGCTCCAGCGTGTCCTCTGGAAGCATGTATGACCACTGTTAATTCGGGCTACGTGCTCGCAACATTTCAGCGTGGTAGTGGGCCGGATAGCGATAAGAATGATGCAACGTAAGCTAGGCTATTGAGGGCTTAAGGGTGCATCGCTATGGTTGTCTGGCTTCGTCTTCGACAGCTGAGTGAACTGCTCCAATGCGTTTTGGAAGTCCTCCAACGCAAAGCTTATCGGCTTGCTCTCCGCAATCCATTTTGTCGAGATTCCAACTTCCAGTTTGTCCGAAATACTACGACCAAAGCGCCGCCAGTGTACGGTGTCACCTTCGATTACCTGCTCAGCGATCAAGACGATACAGTCGAAATTCATGTCATCGCTACAGACCAGCAACGGCACGATTGTGGAGCTTCCATCCTCCGCCGGGATGATGCGACGGTTCGCAAGAGCGTCTTCGTCTTCGTCGATAAGCCAGATCAGAGAAAGACCAAGGCTTGCGACGTCTGACCATTCGAGATGAGTGGACAGCCATTGCTCAATTCCAATGCCGTCAATCATTAACCATGCGCAAGCGCTCCTGGCGAATCCAGGTCGGTAGTAAGCGGCGCTGATAACTTGGTGCATGGCGAAGTCCTTTAGTACAGTGCGGCTGTGCCACAGAAAATGATGATACTCCATTGGTATCACGCCTATCGTCGTAGCGCCTGCTTCGAGCCGGACGCTTAAACCAGATCAACAGTCCTGACCTCCTTAGCTCCTTGAAGGACAAAGCTGGCACTCTGTACTGTGCAGGATCTGAATAAAACTACAAGGAGGCGTGAGGTGCGCGACAAGCAGATTTGGGAGCTGACAGCGAGCGATCTGCACGATGTTGGGGTATGGTGCTTTCCGATGGACGAATCCGTTGAGGATGAATGCACAGTTCGACCTTGTGTTGAGGGAGTAGGCTTGGCGATGATCGTGCGAGCCGAATTTTGTGATGCCGATGGCACTCGCTATCTGGGGTACGTGCACTGGAGTCTGGTTGAACATATTGGCCATCGACAACCCACGCTGTTCCTCAATGACGGCACAGCTGTCTCGTTCTGGGGAGGAATTGTTAAACCCTCCTGGGATGAATCCTCAGATGAAGCGAAACGGATTTCTTTCCCCATCACATTTAAGTCTGAACCGTTGCTCGGGCTCACGCCGATGGTTGGTTTCCTAGAAGGGATGTATTACTTAGATAGCAATGACCAGATTTCTTGCCTTTCGATAGGTGAAAGTTGAGGACAATAGTTACCCTAATCTGACTTACACCAGTGCTTGAAAGCGGCAAAAAAGCCAGAGCTAGTCGACCAGTTTTGGCCGATTGCTGCCCGTCACAAACGGCAAAAATCGGCCATAAGCAGACAGTCGGATAACCCAGCCAGGGGTTGAGATGAATCAGGCATTGTTAGCAAGAAGGAGGGAAAGTGGGAACGATTTTTTTGGGGGGAGAGGAATCATGTCCTTATCGGCAATAATATTTTCTTCAGAGCAATTGGCCGTCGGAGACTTTAAAGAAGTCATATTGGCCGATGGTGGGCATGTAAGTTCCGGCAAGCCTTTTTGGGGTAGCATCAGTGAGGGTGATTCAGATATTTGGTTAGCTTTGCATTCGAAGGATGTTATTGACGAGTTCTACGATGCTGAAGACCTTCAAGAATGGGAGGATGTCTTGGGGGCCGTGCCGCAAGTGATGATTGAGGTTGATCTTGATCATACTGAACATGCGAAATTAATGTACTTGAAGGTTTTTTTGAGCTTTGCCAAAGCTTGGCCTTGTATTTTGCATGACGTAGATGACGCTGTTCTTTCATATAGTTCAGTTTTAGAGAAATATAAAGCTCTTTTGGGATAGAAGTGAGCCATCAGGGCAACTCGTTAGCAGGGCATCCATCGACCGCTTTTGGCCGGAAGCAGTAGTTCTCGGATGTCCGCTACTGGCCGATTATAGACCTTCGTGAAAGGCAGCAGTCGGCTAAAAGCAGCCCTTCAATGTACTTACCATCAACCACCTCCTTGCGTGCCCTTGAATAGATTGTGTGTATTTATCATAAAGAGGAACTCGCATCCTTAATTTGGCTTTCTTCAATTCTGAAAAAAATTTCAACCTTTTCATTTCTTACAATCGCATTTGAGCTGAAATCAATAACATCTATAGAGGGATTGCCGAATTCTTTATATTCTTCAATAGGCCTCAATGAAGGCGCCAAAGGCATGGCTATATTAGGATTTTCGTTATTTATCGATGGGATTGGAACCTGAAATTGGAAGCTACTAAATGCGAATATTAAAACATACCTGATATTCGTATCCTCAAATTCCGGCTTCGCCTTATATAGCGTACATCTGATAGTGTCTGGATCGGACGGCCCCCGAACCTTCCACTGAATGACTTTCTGTTCTTTAATGAGCGGTACCTGCTCATTAGATAATAACCACTCATTAAGTATAATTGTCTTTACTTTTTCACTTTCCGGCATCAGCGCCAAGGCGATTTTTACGAAGGTTTTATATATCGCAACAGGATAGTAAGCTGGTCTCTCCAAAGTAAACTTTATCAAGTCTTCACTAACTCGAACAAATGCAGGTTCTTCCTGCTCGTCGTTCGGTGATACCGAAACATTGAGCCCCCTATCTTGATCTGTCGTGATATCCAGGCCACTGGAATTATACTTTAAGCGCTTGCGCCCTCTAATGCTATTCATAAGTCTATAAGGGTGAAAGTAATTTGCAAAACTGTCTTCAATTTTTTTTCCAAAGTGCTCATTGCATTTGTCGCACTCCAAGTTGTCAATGAGAGTCCTATTACCTATCAAAAAAGGTATCGCATGAGCAACTTTTTTGAAAGTTGTACTCTTTTCATTTTTGTTGCAGTATCTGCATATCTTATTAAGAACTCCTCCCAGGTAACGTTTTTTTTGACTTGGATTGAGTGTGACATGCTTAATATTTATGTATTCTTTCAGGAAGTTTTTCTCAGCTTTCTTATTGAATTCTTCGAAGCTATAGTTCATGTGCATTCCAAATGCTTTTTTCTCGCGGGGCGCATTTTCGGCCCTAACTTTTCTAGGTAGCGTTATTTTTCATGAGATTGGAGCTATTTACCATTCTGACAAGCACTGCTGTCAGCTTCTAACAGAATTGTATATTGGTTTTCAAATAGGGAGCTAGACAAGGGAACCACTTTCGTGACGGAATCACTGGAAGGGGTGCCAGGCAACGGGGGAATCTGCCGCAACTTTCTTGGATTCCCCCCAGACGTCCGCTTCTGGCCGCAAGCTGACGTTGATCATACCGTGCAAAAGCAGGAAAAAGTGGACGTTAGGCACGAGCCTTTTGAAACTGACGTCGAATTGACCCAGAGGCCTATGCCACTGCCCCATCCCGTCAGTAAATATCTAGCGCTGGTAATAGTTCACAGGGTAGGATCCTGGATCAGTAAAGTTTCTGTAACAGGGCCAATCCAGCACTGGCGATAATAATCTCAGGCGATATACTCGTTTTACCAGAGGTGAAGTAATGCCGTTAGATAAAGATTGGCAGCCAAGTTTTGGGACTATCTTCACGTGGTTCCCCATGGATCGACATGGGCGTATAGCTGTAATGGTGAATAACTGTTTCGGCACTATCCCTTCGAGCTTGTTGGCTATTCCAGAGCTAGAGGAAAAACTCGACAGTATAAATGAGTTTATGTGGGAAGAGTCGCGTGAGTTTCAAAGTTATCCAAAAAACAAGGAGGGTCAAACTCTTTTAGATATATATAGGTTTCGCAGGCACCTCAAACCCTCGTCGCGCGACGAAATGGAACGCATAGTCTTAGAGAGTTCGAACTATTATCAAGAGCTCACGGAGTATTCACTTCCATCAATAAAAGGCTTCTATGTTTATCACGCGCTAGAAGATTACGTGTCCAGCGAAGACAATCCGATTGGTTATGAGGGTGACGCGGAAATTGGAGACTACTTTCGATATTTGATTCCAACGGTATGCGCTAGCATCGAAGACTTCCCTGAAGAATTAAGGTCACTAATCGCCGTATCCGACACATTAGATTTCACAGTTGACCGAGCCATATTTAGCATGTCAATCAATCAGAGTTTTAAGCGATCTTTTAATCAACGGAAGTGAAAGATTAGCAGTTTTTAAAAAGTAGTCGTTTCATCGGCTACGCAGTGAAGCGCTCCTGGATTTGTAGACAAACGGAGTGTCAGCTATTGGCCAATAGCTGTCAGTCGTTCCATAGGCAGCACGCCATCGTGAACTGTGCCGGAATGTGTCTGAAGCCAGTGCTTTTCTTCCGTGCTGTGCTGATTATTGAGCTGGCAGTATTGGACAGGAGAGGGTGGGTTAAGGTTTATCCAAGCGCGGCCATCTGCATGTAAAACCAGGGGGGCAGCTATGGAATTCCCCTTGTCTATTCGTACTTGCGCCTTCAATTGTCCGACGTTGATCCGGGGCGTACTTTCCACCATTGGCGCGGTTGAGCTGCAGACGCTTGGAACGACCCGCTATGCCTGTAAGTCTACCTGTATCTACTCATGGGTAAGGTACAGCGCAATGGATAAGACAGTCACCGTCGATCAACTGGCTACCACCGACCTAAGATCAATCAACGAAATATGGCTCGGCGGGACGCATACCCAGCTATGCCTGTGGCGTGGCGAACAGGTCTTCACCCACGAGATGATGAGCGAGGGTACTCACGATCAGAATATCCGACGCCTGTGCTTGCAGTTGGTCAACTCCGATGATCAAGCTGCCGTGGCCAGCGTTGAGGTAATTGTGCGCGAACGGCTGAAAAATATGAGGAAGGAGGGCGAGTTTTATCCCGCTGAGGAGGCGGACACTCATCAATAAGAAAAAAAGCATCGGGCATTCATGGGGAGTCAATCCAAGGCCCGTTGTCGCTTGGAAGCGTATCTTCCGATGATGATCCTGGAGCGCTTAGGATTACTCACTCAATTCAGTAACACCATGGAGCAGGCCACGGTTTATGGATATCGAATTTCGCGGTAATGGCATGCGTGATAACCCGTCTGTAGGTACATGCGATGAGTACGGCGTGAGCGGGATTACCAGCTTTGACGATTTGACCGAAGCTTGTCGTAAGATTGCTGAGGCGCACCCAGGCTTTAAACTCCTGATCTCGCTCGATGATCTGCACCAAGCTCGCTACACCTCGGGGCATGCGCGCAATAATTTAGGGATGGACGATGCATCGGAGCAGGACATAGCGGGCTTGCCTCCAGAGTGCTTTGAGAATGGTGAATACATAGGCTATCCGACTACGAAAGAGGAGTTCGCAATCTGTCTTCGCAATTTCATGACCCTGGTTGCAGCCACGTCTTTCGAGGATGCTTGTACTCATGGTTTGACGCTAGATCAGCAGGCCCTCCAGGAGTGGATCGGTTACCAGAACAACCCTATCTCTCTTCTAGAGCAGCCTCTTTCAGCGCTCCTGGTACCCGTTCAGCAGTCCTGCCAGGCACTCGCGGCTTTTCCGAATGGCTATTTCACTTCGGATCTGGATCCCGCGAAAAACTTTGCCGTTGCGCGTCATTTTTCAGAAGCGCATGGCTATGAGTTGATGGGCGTAGGTGCTTCTTACATCGGCTTCGTTCGTGCTGAACCGCCTGATACATCACTTGCTAACGTCGTCGCCAAAGACTTCTGTGCGCTCTATAACACTAGCGATGAAAACCTACAGGGACGTGTTTCCAAAGTTGCGCAGGCGATCTCCGGTCGGACGCATCTTTGGCTCCGTTACGTGGAGTGAGCTTCGTCGCTTCCAAAGTCTGGCTGAATAGTTAACGAAGCTTGTGAGAGGTCTGGAGCTTTTTGCCGCCTTGTAGGAGGGCAGTATCCACACATCCACTACAATCAGGCACATGATTGGCGCTGCTCGTTTTCCGCTACGTAACCTCAATTTCGTCTGATAGCTGTCGATATGGAGAGCAGCCGTCCCAAGCTCTGAACAAGTTTAAGCCTACCCAATTCCCGCTGTTTACAATTGCCTGCTGACAAAAAGGATTCTGTACATGCTTTTTTCCCTGCTCGACAAATTCTTCAATCGACCGCTAACTGATGAAGCATTTGCCAAAAAATTTATGGATTCGACTCGTAAAGCTGGCTTCAGCGAGAATATGAATTTTGAGAAGAACGAGTTCCGCATCCGCCATGGGGATGGATCGTACTTCAATCTCCATAATGCCTTTCGCGACTATCAAAATGCAGACAAAGCACAGAAATCCGCCGTTCTGACCGGATACGTATCGACGCTGTTAGAGGCGGGTAGAAAAACCGAGACTGTGTTTGATAATGTCAAAGCACAGCTGCGTCCGGTGATTCGCAACCTTGCCATGCTTGAAGAAATTCGACTGGAACACGCCCGTAAGAATGGCGACAAGCAGTACGATTATGTTTCACAGCCTTTGGGCCGAGACTGCGTTATTCTGCTTGCTGTCGATTCGCCCGAGTCCACTGCCACCCTTACCAATGGCCCCGAAGCACATTGGGGTGTGACGATGGAAGAGGCGGTAAAGATCTCCATCGAGAACCTGCGTGATACGACAAACGAAGCCTTCGGGGAGATTATTCCAGGCCTATACGCTGGGGAGTGGGCGGATGGGTACGACACCAGCAGGGTGTTGTTGCCAGATGTCCTTCAGCGCGTGCCAGTTAAAGGTCGGCCAGTGTTCATGGTGCCCAGTCGAGACGTCCTGATGGTCACTGGAGACAAGGACGAACAGGGAATTCGTCAGATGGTAGAGCTTGCTTTCCAGGCTCTTGAAAGGGGGCGTGCTGTCTCTACCGATATTTACACCTACGAAGGTCGCGATATCATACCGTTTAACTGTGATGATGAAGGGGTCAGCAGTCGGTTGGTTACACTGGAGCATTTGCTGCTGCAGAGTAATTATGCCAATCAGAAAGAGTTGCTCGACAAGCTCAATCTGGAAAAGGGCATCGACATCTTCGTCGCCTCCTACAACCTTTTCCAAATGGCTGACCAACCAAACCAGACGGTATCGATGAGCGCCTGGACAAAAGGTGTGCTGACGCTGTTGCCCAAGACAGATCGCGTCGCGTTGGTTGATCCTGTTGAGGGTGGGGAAGCGACAGTCAAAACCGTCTCCTGGAGTGAACTTGAATCCGAGCTTGGCGATCTGCTGGCTACAGAAGCGGGCTATCCACGTCGCTATCGGACACTGGGATTTCCTTCGGTTGAGCAGCTTAATCGCCTGACTACCTTGTGATCAGTGCTCTACTACTCTGGCGCACTGCAATGGAGGTATCGCTGAGCTGGCAAAGCAGCAGTCGCAATTTATCATTACGATACACTCCCCATTTTGATTGCTTATCCTGGTGGGAAAATTTGGGAGTTTACCGGTGTGGTGTTGGTGGCTTCTCTAGCGCTACTGAGTCGGGCCGCAAGATCAGACTGACTTACTTCAGTTGGCGAGCCGCTGTGCGCGGGCAGGCTGTGGCGAACCGAGCTCCCGCGTCCCGCAGTATCTCGGCCCTACGGGCATCCATCCTTCACGCCTTCGGCTGTACCAGCCTGCGCGCTCCGCTTGCTCCGGTTAAGCTGGAATGGCGCTCTCAGATTCCCAACTGACTCGATCTAGTGGAAGGATCAGAGAAGCATCAGCTATTCAGATTGCTTCGCACCCAACTGGGAAAGGCGGCCTTCAATGGACGAGAAGCTAAATCAGCCAAGTTGGTCTCAGTGAATATTCAACAAGCCTAAAAATGAAGCGCGAATTGTTATTAAAATCAATATTATTTGAGGTTAGGGTGGCAAACATAATAATAAATATATTTAAGCTGCGCGTGAGAAAAAAGCTCAATAATCGTCCCTTCTTGCCGATACCTCTCCTGATCAATGGCGTGCCTCAAGGTTAACCAGATCTCCCCTATGAAGAGAAAGCTCTATGACTTGGTTCCTGAATTTACGCCTTGCGGCAAAACTGTCCATATCATTCTTGATATGCGCATTGATAACTATCGCGATTGGGCTCGTCGGGATGAACGGCAACTCACGGTTGGGTGATGCGATTTCATCTGTATTTAGCAATAACATAACTTCAATTAACAAGGTGAATGAAGCTCTGCAGCAAGTAATTTATCACAATAGAGATCTATACTTGTTGCTGGCACAAAAAGCTGGTAATGCAACTGAGGGGGAACTCGCAGCCACTCAAAAATCATTATCTGACCGCCAGCGTGCTGTAGAGAAAGCATTCGCTATTTATCGTAGCACCCCGCTGCGCGATGACGAAAAGGCCTTAGGTGATAATTTTGAACGGGATTGGCCTGCTTATATAAAAGCGGGAGAGAAGTTCGCCAATACTTTGATGTCGGGGGATTTGCCAGGGGCGAGATTGCAGCTGATAGGAGACGTCAGCGATAAGTACGGTTTCGCTGAGAAAGAGATGCTAGGGATAATTGCATCTAACAATGATCAAGCGGACGATCTCCGAAGTGAAAGCGATGCTCTTATTCAAAGTTCTAAGCTAACGATGATTGCAGGTATGCTAATCGCGTTCGTCCTGGCAATGGGCCTGGGTGTTGTTATTACGCGACTCATTACCCGGCCACTCTCCTATGCAGTATCTGCTGCAGAGCGTATTGCAGGTGGAGATCTTACGCAACGTATTGACGCAGGTAGCCAGGACGAAACCGGGAAATTACTGTCCTCCCTTGATGAGATGCAGGCGAGCCTTCGAAGCACCATTCAAAATATATCCAGTGCATCAGATCAGCTAGCCTCGGCAGCAGAAGAGCTGAGCGTCGTAACGGACGAGAGCACACGAGGTCTTACTCAGCAGAATAGCGAAATCGAACAGGCTGCTACCGCTGTGAATGAAATGACAGCGGCGGTCGATGAAGTCGCTCGCAATGCCGTTTCTACAGCAGAAATATCGCAAAGAACCAATCAAAACGCCATGGCTGGCAAAAGTAAGGTTGGAGAAGCTGTTGTAGCGATTGAAGGAATGGTTGGGGAAATCAACTCATCGAGCTCGCAGGTTCAAGAGCTTGCTCATCAGACGAAAGAAATCAGCAAGGTGCTTGAAGTCATCAGGTCGATTGCTGACCAAACCAATCTCCTAGCTCTGAATGCGGCCATTGAAGCTGCTCGAGCGGGCGAGCAAGGTCGAGGATTTGCAGTAGTAGCTGACGAGGTAAGGGCTCTAGCTCATCGTACCCAATCATCGACTATTGAAATCGAGGGGATGATTAACGCTGCTCAGACAAGCGCTACCTCTGTAGTAGCAACGATGACTAAGAGTCAGAGCCAGGCAGATAACACACGTCAGCTTGCGCAGGCTGCAGGCATTGCTCTGGAGTCAATCACTGAGGGAGTAGCTGCAATCACAGAGCGCAATCTAGTGATCGCAAGCGCGTCAGAAGAGCAGGCACAGGTTGCTCGTGAGGTGGATCGTAACCTCGTCAACATTCAAAGCTTGTCAGCTCAAACTGCTACCGGAGCGCATCAGACAAATGCCTCAAGCCACGAACTCTCGAGGCTAGCAGTATCCTTCAACCAGCTGGTAGCTAAATTTAAGCTTTAGATCCTGTAAAAAAGTGCGCTTTTGCTGGCGCACTTTTCACCCTACGTTACACGAGCGCGGAATAACCTGACGTTCTGATACGGCAATTATCTGAACAGACAACATTAACGTTTTAACAACTTCTCTTCATCAAGTTGCAAGGGTTCATGAACGTTACGCGCGCAATCGCGGCAACACTCATACCTGTGAGATGCTTCATCTCTAGCCAGGATGTAAACCCGTTTCAAATTTCCGATAAAACTTCTGCGCCGCCCGGTACTCAATTGACGTAGTCACTGAAGGATTGCACATGATTGCTCGTTGGCGTTGGGTAACGAATCAACTTACCAAACGGTTGTGGTTCAGAGCCTCCCTGTTTTCCCTTTTAGGGGTGGCTACGGCTCTGCTCGCTGTTGTATTCAAAGACTTCATTCCGGAGTCATTGCCAGCGCGCGTCGGCGCAGATGCCGTAGACAAAATTCTGGGGATCATTGCCTCCAGCATGCTGGCCGTCACAACCTTCTCGTTGAGCACGATGGTCACCGCTTATGGGGCCGCGAGCAGCGGAGTGACACCGCGCGCCACCACCTTGGTAATGGAAGACACCACGACCCAAAATGCCCTCGCCACGTTTATAGGCTCATTCCTGTTTAGCCTGGTGGGGATCATCGCGTTGAGCACGGGTGCTTATGGCACGCAAGGTCGGGTGTTGCTGTTCGCAGTAACGATAATTGTGGTCATCCTGATCGTTTACACCCTCCTGCGCTGGATCGATCACCTGTCAAAGCTCGGAAGGGTTGGGGAAACCATCGACCGCGTCGAGAAGGCTGCGATAGAGGCAATCACTCAACGAGTTCAGTGGCCTTACTTGGGCGGTTCAGCTTACCCGACAGACCTGTCGCTACCTCTCGGCGCAATAACCGTCAAAAGTGAGCTGACTGGTTACGTGCAACATATTGATGTAAGTGCACTCGGAGCTTTCGCGCAGGACGATCAAGTAAAGATTTATCTGGAGGTGCTTCCGGGGACATTTGTGCACGAGGGAATGCCACTCCTTCACATTGTGAGCTTGGGCAACACGATGGCCGGTGATACCGATACTGCAAGAGAGAGGATTCTTGCAACCCTAACCATCGGCGTCCGTCGAACCTTTGAAAATGATCCACGCTTCGGACTTTGTGTGCTCTCGGAAATCGCTTCTCGCGCCTTATCGCCTGCGGTGAACGACCCAGGAACAGCCATCGATGTCATTGGCCGGGGAGTGAGGACTTTAACTCGCTGGGGCAAGCCTCACGTCTCCGGCTCGCAAACAGACCAAGGGTGTAAACAGGTCTTTCTCCGAGGATTGACGGTTGATGATCTGTTCGATGATTTTTTTGCCCCGATCAGCAGGGACGGTGCAGCTTTGCTAGAAGTTAACGTACGCCTGCTGAAAGCCCTCATCAGTCTCGCTGAAATAAACCCAGCGATTTTTAAAGGTGCATGCGACAGGCACGTGGATCTTCTAATCGCTCGTGCGGAGACCACGCTAGCGCTGCAGCATGAGAAGGATCAACTGAGCTCGCTGGCTAGAACGATGACACGATAAGGCCTATCGAGCTGGGTTCTTTGGCGCAGCGGCAGGTTCTGCACTCTCGAGAAAGCCTCGCGCCAATTGCTGATACAACTCAGGGCCCATTCTTGAACTGACAGCCTTGGCAATCAAAGCGACGGCCATGAGACTGATCACCATACTGTGGCTATCAATCATCTCCATCACAATGATTGCTGAGGTGATTGGCGACTGAGTAACGGCAGCCAGAAATCCGACCATGCAGAGTGCAATAGTGGGCTGCGCGGCCAGATGGAATAGCTCTGCGGTATTGGCGCCGACTGCGGCCCCTACAGCGAGCGAGGGGGCAAAAATACCTCCTGGAATACCGGAAAAATACGTCACTACGGTCGCCAAGAAGCGAGTAATGGGGGCGTGCCATGGCAGGGCTACATCAGATGCGATGACCTGAGAGGTAATGCCGTACCCACTACCGAACGACATTCCGCCACTCAGCCAGCCCAATATAGCGACGACCAATCCGCAGATGCCGGCAAACCACACTGGGTGCAGGCGCCGCCATTGCCAGATGATGAAATGTGGATGCCGTTGTGGCCATAACAACATTCGGCTAAACAAACCACCCAACAGGCCACATCCAATGGCTATCACTAATGCCGGGATGACTATGTCCAGGTTGATGTCCTGAATGCCGAAATGACCGAAGTAGTTGTAGTTTCCCTGCAGCGCAATCGCGACCATCCCAGAAAGGATGATGGTACTGAGAAGAACGCCACTGGTACGGGTTTCCAGCTTGCGTCCCAGTTCTTCTACCGCGAATGCAATCCCTGCTAGGGGCGTATTGAATGCAGCTGCAATACCCGCCGCACCTCCCGCCAGGATGAGATCCTCGCTGCGTACGATTCTTGCGTTGGGCAGGAATCGGTGAAAGAAGTGCATGATGGACGCGGCAACCTGAACTGAGGGGCCTTCACGCCCCGCCGAAAAGCCACCCGTCAACGCCAGAGTTCCAAGGCCTATCTTGGCGAAAGCAATGCGTAGTGAAACCAGTCGGTTAATGGGCTTACCTTGACGCGCAAGCCGTGTTGCCGCGATTACCTGAGGAATTCCGCTGCCTTGCGCGCCAACGAAAAAACGTGTTGTCAGCCAGACTACGAGCATGCCGATCAGTGGGGTGTAAATAAGAGGAAGCCACGCTCTCTCAGCGGTCTGTTGAGCAAACTGCGCCAGGGCTACGTCGGCCAACCTTGCAAAAGCCACCACTAGCAGACCGGCAATGGTTGCCGCAATCCACAACGTGACCCTGGTGCGCCAGCGCATGGAGGCGAAGCCTCGGCGTAACAGCATTATCGGTTTGATCAATCCGGAACTCCCGTTCAAGTAGCCGTGTTCAGGGCAAGACTATACAAATAAAACGTTGGCTCCAAACGGCCTTGGAGCGCAGCGAGTGGGATAAGGAGGGGGCCGGCAGGTAGAGCGGAGTAGAATAAGCGCCGTTGAAGGGCATCACTTAATGCGAAGCGCCGTCGGTCAGGTAACGGGTCGCAATCAAAATTAGCTTTAATGTATTATCAGTGCCGCCTCCGCCTTGAGCTACAGGAACATCAGCATGACTGTACTCCAAACGATCTACTGGCAGCCTACGCCGCCTTAGCGCTACGCCCCCTCGCAACACCTCGCACCCGCCTGTTTCGCTCGCGGTGCGTGCTGCTGTATGCCCGGTTCTTACACCCAAAGCACACAGTCAAATAATCCTCACAATTTGAATTCGTATCGATGCGCTCGCCGTTTTTGGTGTGCGTGCGGTGCATTGCCTTGGATATTTCTATGCTGCAAAAAATTAATCAAACGTGGTTTTCCAACGTTCGCGGAGACGTGCTCGCAGGAGTCGTCGTCGCACTCGCGCTGATCCCGGAAGCCATCGCCTTTTCCATTATCGCCGGGGTAGACCCCAAAGTCGGTCTCTACGCCTCCTTCTGTATATGTGCCGTCATCGCCTTTATCGGCGGGCGTCCCGGAATGATCTCGGCGGCGACAGGCGCCATGGCACTGCTGATGGTTACGCTGGTAAAAGAGCATGGACTTCAGTACCTGCTGGCCGCGACCCTACTATGTGGCGTACTTCAAATCCTTGCCGGCTACCTGAAGCTTGGCTCGTTGATGCGGTTTGTTTCACGGTCGGTAGTCACAGGTTTCGTAAACGCATTGGCGATCCTGATTCTCATGGCGCAGTTGCCGGAACTTACGAATGTCACCTGGCACGTCTATGCCATGACCGCAGCGGGTCTCGGGATCATCTACCTGTTCCCATACGTACCGAAGATCGGCAAGCTGATTCCGTCACCGTTGGTGTGCATCCTGACCCTGACTGCCATCGCCATTTATCTTGGCTTGGATATCCGTACTGTAGGCGACATGGGCCAACTGCCGGATACGTTGCCGATTTTCCTTTGGCCCGAAGTGCCGCTGAACTTTGAAACCCTGCGCATCATTTTCCCGTACTCGGCTGCCTTGGCCGTAGTAGGTCTACTCGAGTCAATGATGACCGCGACTATCGTCGACGATCTGACCGATACCACCAGCAATAAAAACCGCGAGTGCAAAGGCCAGGGTGTGGCCAACATCGCTGCCGGCATGCTTGGCGGCATGGCAGGTTGCGCCATGATCGGCCAATCGATCATCAACGTGAAATCCGGTGGTCGTACCCGTCTATCAACATTGTGTGCCGGCATTTTCCTGCTGCTGATGGTGGTATTTCTTGGTGAGTGGCTTTCCAAAATCCCTATGGCCGCACTCGTGGCTGTGATGATCATGGTGTCCATCGGCACCTTCAGCTGGGATTCCTTGCGTAATCTGAAAGAGCATCCCCTGTCGACCAACCTCGTCATGGTGGTGACTGTCGTGGTCGTCGTGGCCACTCACAACCTGGCCTACGGCGTACTGGTAGGTGTGCTGCTGGCTTCACTGTTCTTTGCCAATAAGGTCGGGCACTACCTGAATATCAAGAGCACTCTGGATGAGACGAAATCGCATCGGACTTACCGCGTCGTGGGCCAGGTGTTCTTCAGCTCTGCGGGCAAGTTCACTGAGGTTTTTGACTTCAAGGAAGTGCTCAGCAAAGTTACCATCGATCTGACACAGGCGCATTTCTGGGATATCACCGCCGTCGCAGCGCTGGATAAGGTCGTGATCAAGTTCCGACGTGAAGGTGCTGAGGTTGAGGTGCTCGGTCTCAATGAAGCCAGCGCAACAATCGTTGACCGCTTCGGCGTGCATGACAAGCCCGGTGCCATCGATAAGCTCATGAGCCACTGAGGAGAACGACAATGACCCACTTAACGGCATGCATTGGTAGCTCCTAATCCTCATTGGCGGTCTGCGATTACGCAGCATGGGCCTTGCTACCACTCAGCGCTCCCCTGCATCTGCAGACCTGAGCGGCAATATCGTCCTTGGCAGTCAAGAGCATCTGCTAGAGGAGCTGGCTACATTATCTCAAAGATGTGCTGACACGTTGCCGACACAGAGAGCCAGTAAGATCGTGCAATTGCTACCGAATTAAAGGATGCCGGCCTGCTAAATAGTGAATCGGCCCGAAGCAGAAGCTAGGAACGATGCACTACTACAGCTCTAGCCGGGCAGGCTCAGGTACAGCAAGGGGGAGTGGCGGCCCTCGCCATCCAGCGGAGAAAGACCTGTTTGAACACACCTGCAATGTAAATAAACCCTACCGCTTCGGGATTCTGTTCTCTCACATCAACACTCAAGGGGGGCTAGCATTGGGGACAGTTGACTTTTCCAGGGCTACCTCACGGTTCCTAGGTCACAAAATAGAGCCTAGCGGACAGCTTTTACCTTATACCCAAATCAGGTCGATGTGATTCGGCGGCCCGCTTAATTCAGCGCGACCGAAAATCGACTCTCGACGGTAATAGATAGATGGTTGGCGGAGTTGCCAATTTCAGTGTGGATAAGAGGTACACTGGTGGTTGCCAATTGCCACTACAGTTTGCCTGACCGAAGGAAATACGATGCCCAACCGTATTGACCATAGCGAGAAACACAGACGCATGATGCTCAAGTCGCTGCTTTGGACAACTCTGTGCTTTGGTATCTTCTTCTCACTGTTCAACGCCAACCGTGGTTACTGGCTGCTGGCCGGGCTGGAACTAGCTTACGCGTTCATCTCGCTGTACATGCTGATGATCATTGACCGCACCAAACAACTACAAGCCCTGACCATCATTTATCTGCTGCCATTTTTCACTGTTATGATGTTCACGCTCGCCTCGCCAGAGACATCGGTAGGAATATTTGCCTGGATCCAGACCATACCGATAATTCTTTACCTGCTGCTTGGCTTACGTCTGGGGCTGATTGGTTCTCTGCTGTTCGTCAGTCTTGGCCTGTACATGATCACCAGGCACCATGCAGAAAAGAGTCCAGTGGACGATATTGGCTTAGTTCTCGACATTGGTCTAGCGACATTGGCAATCACCATTTTCTCGCACACTTATGAGCGTACCAGAGTTCTTACCGAGCAGCGTCTGATAGAGCTAGTGACTACCGACCACTTAACCGGGTTGGCTAATCGCGCAAAGCTGGCCGAGGTATTTCAGCGTGAGTCAGAGCGGGCCCTACGCAATGGTTCGCCCCTAGCGCTGGTGTACCTGGATATAGATCACTTCAAGCAAATTAACGACCGTTTTGGCCATGACGCAGGTGACCAAGCGCTCTGCCATTTTGCCAGCGTACTAACGAAACGTCTGCGTGCCACCGATCTACTTTGTCGTCTGGGCGGAGAGGAGTTCGCCGCTCTGTTGCCGGGGGCCAGGGCGGAACAGGCCATGCTAATCGCAGAAACCTTGCGCGAGCACCTTGCCGCGACGCCCTTAGAGCTCATTGAGCAGCAACTGAACATGACCCTGAGTGCGGGTGTCGCAGTTTTCGGTAGTAATTGCGAGCACCTTGACGATCTGTTAAAGGTTGCAGATGGTCGTGCATATGCAGCCAAGCGTGCGGGACGTAATCGAGTGGTCGGTATCGACCCCCCACCACAGACAGAAATACGCGCTAACGACAGTGCTTATTAGGGCTGTTCACGTTTCACATGGGCAGTCGTAGACTTAAACACACAGGTTGCGAGGATACTTTCGCAATTTGTCTTGAACGTGTCGAGTCGCGACGTAACTGATTGGACTGCACCCAGCCTTTGCTCACGCTCCTATCGATAGCCCGTTGATTCAACTAGGTACGAAGGATACCAATTCATCTTATAGAATCTAAGAGTTGAGTCTTCTCCTTCCATCTAATGTCTATCCTCTTGTAACGTGCCAATACTAATTGCTTAGGAAGCTCCCATGTCTAAACTCGCAGAATTTCGCCAGCTTGAAAAACATCTCGCCGAACAGCTTCAAGCGCTCGAGGCCCTGAAGGGCGACGCTGGTCTTAAGAAAGAAATTGAATTCGAAACGAAGCTGCGCGATTTGCTCGCAAAATACGGATACAGCTTGAAGGACGTGATCAACCTGCTTGATCCACATGCAGGTCGTCGCGCTCAAGTATCTGAACCTAAAGCCACACGTAAAGCCCGCCAGGTTAAGGTCTATAAAAACCCACACACCGGTGAAGTCATCGAAACGAAAGGCGGGAACCATCGCGGCCTTAAGGAATGGAAAACTGAGCACGGCGCAGCGACTGTCGAGTCTTGGCTAAGCAAGTGATCTTGGATTGGGCAAAGAAGGGCCAGTGATGGCCCTTTTGTTGCCTCAAGTTTTGGTGCGCCTGAAGCGTTCTTGCAAGGTGTCTAGAGAATCCGGGGCGATTCATTCTGTGCAATAACGAACATCCCCCCAATAACGCGCCCATTTCTTTCTCCATGTGAAGGGGAGGCCGCACGTAAGGCAGTTTTTACGGGAAGATCGCTCTTTCTCATTGCTTCTCCTACACTAACTGCTAGGTCGTCTGGGTACCAGATTGCTGACGTTATGACCTCATTTATAGACGTTGAGTCAGCTAATCCGAAGATCCTTCGATACCTAGCTTTGGAGAAAATGGCGCAGATATATCGCAAATGAGACCAGCAGGATCAAAAGTAAGCACCGCTGATCCATCGAATGCGTTTCTAAGAGTGCCACCTATCATCAATGTCCCATAACCCTGGCGGCTCGGCTCCTGCACCGCAGGCCCTTCACTTTCCATCCAGCAGAGTCTGAATACTGAGTCGGTATCTAACTCACCCTTCGGTAAAATACTCCACCTAATTTCCAGCACTCCGCCAACCTTGGACAGAGAACCGTACTTCGACGCATTGGTACCTAGCTCATTGATTGCTAACGCGAACGCGCAAGCCGAGTCGGGAGATAAGATGATTTTAGGCCCGCTTATAGATATCTCATTTTCTTTAGAATAGGGCGCTAGGATCTCGTTTATCAATTGGAATAAGCCCGTCGCTCGCTCGCTGAAAGCAAGTGAGTGCGCCCGATGCATCATTGTCAGACGTTCGCCGAAAACCCTCCGAAAATCGCTAGGGTTGGGGTAGCGTTTGATCGTAAGGTTGGCTAATCCCCCAACGGTGAAGTAAAGGTTTCGAATTCGATGCTCAAGTTCTCCCATTAAGAATTGCGTCGTTTCCCTGGTTCTACTGTATGCGCAAATCTTCGCGCAAAGCACAGCAAATGGTCTCAGGAATTCGATTTGCTCTAGCCGAAGCGGCGCCGCTTTAGGATGAATGACGGCGACACTGCCATGAGCTTCGCCGTCTAAGGTGAGTGCAGGTACAGAGATCAGGGATGCTAATCCGTACTGAGCAAAGAGCTCTTTCCATTCATCTGAAAAGCGCTCGTCGTTTGCCACGTCTGGAACATTGACGAGCTTGCCTGTCAGTACGCCTAGGCCACATGAGCCTCTTTTTCCGTTAATGACGTTACCTTCCAGACTACGAGCGAATTTATCTGGCAGGCTAGGGAAAATTGAATGACGAAAGGTTCTTCCTGGTTTGTCGAGGACGTTGATACCCACAATGCAATCAGGAAGTTCAGCCTGCAGAGCGAGCGCGATTTCATGGAGTAGTGGATTAGGCGGTGAGCCTGATGACATGACATCGAGCGCACGGTTGAGAAAGTGCTCAAGCATCTGATGCATGTGGACAGGCCTTAGAGAACGAATAGTCCCATTTTACAGTCCGGAGACCAATGTGCCACTGGGTCTCAGTACGCTTCGTCAGAGTTCACGGATCAAAATGGTTGCAGAAGGAATCACCATGCGCGTACGGGTTACCGAGCTGCACACCTACCAAAAGCGGCGATGATTCGATGATCAAGCTCGGCCTCATCAAATGGCTTTTGAATTACAGAAGCGGTTTCGAGTCCCAGTACATCAATGTCAGCGTATCCTGTAACGAATACTATCGGCATTTGGGGACGCTTCGTTTGAATAGCGGAAGCCAGCTCAGAGCCTGTCATGCCTGGCATGGCAAAATCCGTGACCACAATATCTATAGTCGGGTCAATTTTCTCTAGCGCTTGAATGCCATCGCAGGCTTCAACAACCGTATACCCCAATGATTCAAGCATTTGGAGTGTAACGGCTCGTACCGCTGGGTCGTCGTCGACCAAAAGAACTTTTTTGCCGGTTGCGGATGTCGTTGAAGATACTGTCAGGGTAGCGTTAGCCTGCCTGTCGGTTAATTCATCCACACTAGGCAAATAGACCCTCACTGATGTGCCTACACCTAGCTGTGACTCAATATTGACCCCGCCACCCGACTGCTTCGCAAACCCAAAAACCTGTGCAAGCCCCAAACCTGACCCTTTGCCAACATCTTTGGTAGTGAAGAACGGCTCGAAGGCTTTGAGCAACGTATCCGCCTCCATCCCACTTCCGGTGTCACTGATGGTCAAAACTGAATAGAAACCAATGTCCGGATCTTCGGGGCGCAGGGGAGGTTGGTCAACCTTGAGGTTAGATGTCGAAAAAGTGATGGTGCCACCAGCAGGCATCGCGTCTCGTGCATTAATCGCGAGGTTGAGAGCGATCATTTCTGTCTGAGTTGGATCGCCCATAGCATTACGGAGGTCAGGGGCCAGGTCATACCGTATTGAGTTTTTAGCACCTAGCGCCCTGGCTATAAGGCTGCCCATGTCTCTTATTACGTCATTCAAATTGATGACGACAGGTACTAGGCGTTGCCTACGAGAAAACGACAGCAATTGTGCAGTTAGCTTGGCGCCTCGCTCTCCTGCCTCTTTGATGTTAGTTAGGCGGCTGATCGTTTTGGCCATCGTCCCTTTCTCTATATCCCGAATGGCAAACGTCGTACTCGTCAAGATAACTGTTAGAAGGTTGTTGAAGTCGTGGGCAACACCAGCTGTGAGCTGACCTACTACCTCAAGCCTTTGCAATTGCTGTAAAGCTGATTCGACCCGTTCCCGCTCTGCGATCTGGTCACGTAAGCGTTGGTTGGCAGCAGCCAGTTCTTCAACCACGGCTCGTTCATCAGTGATGTCCCGAACAGCGGCATACATAAGACCGTTCTCAGGGACAATCGTCCAGGACATCCAACGGTAAGAGCCTGAGATGTGACGCAGTCGGTTTACAAATCGGGTTGAAACTATTCCGCTTGCGATGCTCTCCGTCTCTTTGACAGTCGCATCAAGGTCTTCTGGATGTATGAGCTCCCACAATCTCATTTCGTTGATCTGGGGGTCAGACCATCCAAGCGCAGACCTCCATGCAGGGTTGATCGCGACGGGAGTCATATCGAAGCGCAGGACAGCCAGTAGCTCTCTCGATAAATCCCATATCCGATCTCGCTCAAGCGTTCGCTGTACAATCCTTTGACCGAGTTCTTCATTGCGCTCAACAAGCTCATTAGTCGCGCGTTTGCGTTCGCTAATGTCTTGCACGATGCCAGTGAAGCGAACGCATACGCCATTTTCAAAAACTGATCTACCGCTTGCGAAGATCCAGCGTTCTCGATTGCCTTCAAGGAGGATGCGGTACTCGACCTGATAATTTTGCTGAAGCGTGATTGCGTTATGAACGTTCTGCTCTACTGCAGGGCGGTCGTCAGGGTGGCAGCGGCTGAAGAAATACTCCAAATCTATATTGGACGTAGGAGGCAGCTCATATAGCGCTTTGCAGCGTTCATCCCATAGCAAACGGCCCGAGATAAGGTCGAGTTCCCAAACACCCATCAGCGCTGCTTCAATGGCGAGCCTTGCCCGAACTTCAACTTCCTGCAGTGCTGCCTCAGCTTTTAGTCGTTGTCTGCGCTCTCGGACTTCTAGGACTGCGCGTCTGACTGCCTTAGGCAACATTTTCATGTTCTGCTTTAGAACGTAATCCACTGCCCCCATGCGGATCATTTCTACAGCTTGTTGCTCGCCAAATATGCCTGACAGGAAAATAAACGGCGTCTCAGGGGACAGCTGCTGAGCGATGGTCAGCACCTCGGCGCCGGAGGATCCTGGTAGCAAGTAATCGCACAAAATTACGTCGAAAACAGCAAGACGAAGCTCTCGCTCAACTTCAGAGTGGTTATGAACTAAGGTTGAGTCGACTTTAAAACCACTAGCTTCTAAGGCCAGGATCGTTAGCTCAGCATCATGCGGGCTGTCTTCAACCAGTAATATTTTCAGCTTGTTCAGGGGCATGTAGATGAGCTGTTCATAAAGTTGCTGATGTCAGGAATTTGGGCGGCGTACTGCTCTGACTGACCCAGGCGGTGGTTCGTTCAAGACTGCCCAGAAAATGCCTAAGTCGGATATCGCTCCCACAAACTCCTTAAACTCAACCGGCTTTACTACGTAAGCGTTGACGCCCAGCTGATAGGCGCGAGACAGATCGGGCTCTTCTCTGGACGACGTCAGCATAACCACTGGGATGCTGCGAAGCTCTTCAGTAGCACGAATAGACTCCAGCACCTGAAGGCCGTCGACCTTGGGTAGTTTAAGATCCAATAGCAATACCGCCGGGTTCCCATCCGCTCGGTCTTCGAACATGTTTCGTTTGAATAGATAGTCGAGCGCTTCCGCCCCGTCTCGAACCACTACCACTTCATTAGCG
Organism: Pseudomonas petroselini; assembly: GCF_045037875.1. Taxonomy (NCBI): domain Bacteria; kingdom Pseudomonadati; phylum Pseudomonadota; class Gammaproteobacteria; order Pseudomonadales; family Pseudomonadaceae; genus Pseudomonas; species Pseudomonas petroselini. The sequence goes on along the minus strand of NZ_CP173614.1, from coordinate 5,012,933 downwards.
AGCTGGCTCCGCTCAAGGGCAACCAACGTGAGCTCTAGGTCGTTGGGATCATCTTCTACAAGCAGTATCGGTTTTAGCATGCCTTGATCTCTGTATCTTCAGCGCACAGGGCTGAGGTGTTTTTTTGGCAGTGAGAATGAGAATGTTGCCCCCTCGTTCAAACTGCCTTCAGCTTGGACGGTACCGCCGTGGCGTTCAATGATACGCCTGACATTCGCCAATCCGATTCCGGTTCCTTCAAACTCTTCTAAACGGTGGAGTCGCTGAAACACACCGAAGAGTTTCTCCGAATATTTCATATCAAACCCGACACCGTTGTCTTTGATACTGACCATTACACTCTCTGAGTAGCTAAACGCCTCTATCTGAATGACCGCTACTGGCTCATTTCGAGTGTATTTAATCGCATTGGAAATAAGGTTGCGCAGAGCAAGATGCAAAAAAGCGGGGTCTGCGATGACCACCGGTAAATCGAGCACTTTCCACTCAACCGCCCGGCCTTCATATTCAGGCGCCATTTCACGTTTTATCGATTCGATCATCGCAGCTAAGTTGACCTCGCTAAGCCTCATTGCTGAGCGTCCCATTTGAGAAAAGCTTAGAAGGTTATCAACCAGCGTTCCGGCAAACTTAGCCGACTCGCCAATAGTGCCCAGGAAGCGTTGGCCACGCTCTGTAAGGTTACCCTGCTCAATATCCCCGAGCAGCTCTGCATAGCCCGCTATGTGACGAAGCGGAGCACGCAGATCATGCGACACGCTGTAGGAGAACGCCTCAAGCTCCTTATTGGAACGCTTGAGTTCATCTGCCATCTGGGCCAGCTCTTCAGCCTTACGCAGAACAATTCCGAGAACGGCCAGGCGTAACTCTGCTACACCTTCAATTTCGCTTTCATCCCAAGGAGTCGAAAAGCCTTCCACGGTCTCATGCCACATCGCAAAACTCTGGCGGGGTGAAAGTTTTCCGCCATCACCTATTACTTTGTCTGGTTTCCCGGCCCAGTTCACAACGTGTACTTGTTCCGGTTTAAACCAAATAATGTAGCTTGAGTGCACTTCAGAAATGGACACCGAAAGCACGCCGCCCACGGATTTCGCAATGCCTGGTAGGTGAGGAATGTCGCGTCCTACGTTATCGCTCGAGAAAATCTCAGGGCCTTCGCGCTCGTCCAACCAAGCTGTCAGCGCCTTAACCTGGTGCTCGGTAGGCGTCACTCCGTAGAGGTCGCACTCAGCGTCAGATACCACCGCTGCACCCGATGCTCCAACGAAGCCAAGGAAAACGTCAGGCACGGATTGAATACCTTTTAAAACGCTGTCGTGGTCTGCCATAGCTGCCAGCATCTGCACGATCTGCTTACGCAAGCTGAGCATCTTCTGACTGCGTATATGCGCAACCTTAGTTTCCAGTTGCAAAGACAGGACTCGTCCCAAAAGCTCACATGCAGTGCGAGATTGAAAGCTGACAGATTGAGGTGACTTATTGTGACAGGAGATCAGGCCCCACAGCTTCCCATCCATCACAATCGAGATCGACATGGATGCGCCGGTTCCCATATTGCGCATGTAATGCAGGTGCACCGGTGAAACACTGCGAAGTGTGGCGTAACTCAAATCGAGTGGCAGGCCAGTTTTCGGGTTTTCGGCGGGCACAATCGGAGACGGTACGTAGTCGACATCCGAAATAATCCTGATTCGATTGGCACAATAGAGCTCTCGCGCTTGCTTAGGGATATCGGATGCAGGGAAACATAGTCCCAAGTATCGGTCAAAGCCCTCATCCGCAAGCTCCGCATTCACAGATCCGTTTCCTTTCTCATCGAACCGGTATGAGTTGACTCGCCCATAGCCAGTTATGCGCTTGATGAAGCTCACCGCTCGCAGGCACAGCTCATCAATACTTTCATCTTCACGGATTTGACTGATGAAGGAGCGGATCAGGGGATATAAACGACCGTGTGCTAGAGCTACGTCGCTCGCCGGTTCAAACTCTGCAATAAGTACCCCATCATTTCGATGGAGCATCATCGCCACCAGTGTTCCTACCTTGTTTCCTTTAAGTAACGTGGCATCACCAACATGGAAGGCCTGAAGCTGGTCTTCGTCAAGGTCGCTAAGCTGATCAGTGAAGGCGGAGCCTCTCTTGATTAGAGCGTCGAAAGGGGTACCTACCAGGCTAGTTGCGTCAACGCCAATCCAATCGGCCACATTGGAGCTAGCTTGGAGGATAGTCATCGTGGGCTCGTCGACCACCAAAAGAAAACCTTGAGGTTGGATGCTACCAGGCGTTCTGATCGGTTCTCGGGCGCAGTTTTCTATAGCGTCCTGAAGAGACTGGGAATTGTCGTTGGTAGTCAAAATCTTTCCTCTTTAAGGCGTCAGAAGCGGTTGGCGAAGGCCTAGCAAGGTTTAGGTCGCCAATTTCATTCGCTCCAAAAAGTCGGTCATACGTTATCAAAGTTTGAAAACAGAATCCTTGAGAGTTCCATATTTAAAGCGCCGTTTCCGACGAAGTAGTGGCGGGGCGACAGTGCTACGTATCAAAGCGTAATGACTCGCAGTGTCCTGCGCATGGTGGGTGGAGCATCTTGAGGCGTTGCATCAATCACCCCCGGAAACGGATGCAGAAAAATGTAAGAGGAGCTGAGCCTGGACAGGGCCGCACAAATTTATCCCGCATTTTTCGCCTAAGCGATAGCTGCCATTCGCTTTGCGCAAATCGAAATTACTGAGGCTCAAATCGCTTTTTTAGTGGCGATTCCAAAGCTGTCGAGTGGAGCACAGCAAATTCCTACGAAGCTTTTCTCTAAGCATTAGCGTCGAGTTGAGAGCGAAAACATTGGCTTTCTGGGTTAAATCGTCCAGTTCGAGTTTTGAGGGGGCAGCATCCCAACGCTCCTGACTCAGTCGGCATGGGCCGTATGGGGTCAAAATATAAGGATCAGGCCAAACCTGGGTAAAGAGTTCAAGGGCAGCTGGCTATGGCGCCGAGCAACCGTTGCAAATGAGCGTACAGTCTACGTTGCATGATCAACCGACAATCACCACTAGCGGTGGCAAATGATAGAACTACAGAGTGAATTCAGCCTAGCGAGGCGTGCGGGCACTGAATTGCTCGCACGCGTTGCTGAAGCAAAAAATAGAACTGAAGTTATCCGTCTGGAATGTGACGCTCATGCGCTTCTGTGGAGGCTGGAAATGGAGGGCGTTCTTTCGAGCCATGATGCTGATAATTTTCGCGTCCTCCTTCAGGTTCGGCTTGAAAAACGATTGAGTCAATTTCGGACGCTATGACTGGAGCCATGTCTGACTTTTCTTCAAGGCATATGCTCTGAGCATCTGATGGATGCAGCTGCTCGATCTTTCTTCATTCAGAACAGATAGCCTTATCAGGTGCACCAAAGGGTCTGTCGAACGCCCTCTATTTCTTTTCACCGCGTCGTTGCTTTGTTGCGCCGGCAACGCTCCGAGCAGTAGAGCACCCCCTCCCAGCAGCGCGCCCATTTCTTTCTCCAAGTAAATGGTAGGCCACGGGTCATGCAGGTTTTGACTGGAAGCTCACTCTTTTTCAAAATCCCCTGCCTTCATCCATTTCTGCGAGCAACCACTGTCCACGTTGCCACAGCGCCTGCTGTTTGGATTCATCCATGTGGTCGAGGTTTTTATAAATCATGGCCATGCGCTGGTTGCCGCGAAGGCGGTCGCCGTGGCGCATCAGGAAGTGCCAATAGAGCGAGTTGAACGGGCAGGCATCGCCTGTGGTGCTTTCGCTTACTTTGTACGCGCAGCCACGGCAATAATCAGACATACGCTTGATGTACTGCCCGCTCGCGCAGTAGGGTTTCGAGCCTAGATATCCGCCGTCTGCGTGCATAACCATGCCGAGTGTATTGGGCAGCTCCACCCAATCGAAAGCGTCCATGTAGATCGCCAGATACCACTCACATATCTGACTCGGTGCGATACCTGCCAGCAGGGCGAAATTGCCAGTCACCATGAGACGTTGAATGTGATGAGCGTAGGCATACTCAAGGCTCTGGTTGATGGCTTGGCGCATGCAATTCATCTGCGTGTCGCCCGTCCAGTAGAACTCTGGGAGCGACCGCGAATTACCGAATGCGTTGCCGTCGGCATAGTCGGGCATCTTCAGCCAGTAGACGCCTCGGACATACTCCCGCCAGCCGATCAGTTGTCGAATAAAACCTTCGGCAGCGTTCAGCGCAATGCTGCCCGACAGGTACGCCGATTCAACATCGCTGCACAGCTGACGAAGATCCAGCAGTCCAATATTCAGCGCGGCGCTTATTCGGGCATGAAACAGGAACGGCTCGTTACTGGCCATCGCGTCTTGGTAGTCGCCGAAGGCTGCCAGGCCCCAGTCGAGGAAGTAATCCCAGAGGGCCTGAGCTTCGGCATGGGTTACCGGGTAGTCGAATGTGTCGAGTGTGCCGTAGTGGCTTGCGAAATTTTTGGCAACTAACGCAAGAACCTCTCGGGTAATTGCGTCAGGAGTAAAACGTGCGGGTGATGGAGGCCTTACGCCCTTGGGTAAAGCCTTTCTGTTTTCCGCATCAAAGTTCCATACGCCTCCGACCGGGCTACCGTCCCCATTGAGTAATAGCCTGCTCTTACGGCGCATCTCGCGATAGAAGAACTCCATGCGCAGCTGCTTTTTGCCATTCGCCCAAGTAAAGAACTCGGCACGGGAGCAGAGAAAGCGAGAATCCGAATGCCATTTTATCGCTAAACCACAGTCCTTTATCGATTGCTCCAAGCGCCAGTCGCCGCACTCGGTGATGTGGATTTCATCCGGTCGCAAAAGTGCGTGCCACCGCTCTAACTCGCGAGGCACCGATCCAGTATTTTCTGGGTCATCGAGCTTTACGTACTGCACCTTGACTCCCCGTTGCTGCAACGCCTCGGCGAAGTGGCGCATAGCGCTGAAGATAAAGGTGATCTTTTGCGGATGATGAGGAACATGGCTGGCTTCTTCCATTACCTCGACCATGAGCACGGTATCGCATTCGATATCAACGGCCTGTAGTGAGGCGAGATCGAACGACAGCTGATCACCTAGGATCAGGCGAAGGCTGCTAGCTCTATTCATCATTACCTCTTGCAGGCGACGTCTTGCTGCCAGGGGCGCGTTTGGTATCAGGCACTACGCAGCCCATATCGCGACACCGGACGCTGCCATCAGGATGGGGCAGCCATGCTAGATGCGGACGCAAGCGACAAAATAGGCGATAGCCAAGGTTTAGAAGTGGCCTAGTCGAACGCCATGATAACGGCTCCGCCCAGATACCAAGGCCCGCTGCTCGCCAGCTCCAAAGCGTAGCGTCTAAGCCAGTGACCCAGGTTCCATCGCCCAACCTGGCGTGCAGTATCGACTGCATTTCAACGAACGTGAACCCAAGAGATTTTGCGTCGAAGGTAGGATCGCTGATGTCCACAAACAGGAGACGATCCGGTGCTGCTCGCGCATTTAGGATCTTGATCTCCCGGGCGCAAAGAGGGCACTCGCCGTCGAAATAAAGCGTCAGTGGCCACCGATTATTCTTGTACAACTACCGATACCTTGTATAAGTTTTTAGACAAGATATGCTCAAAAAACTTCGATGACAACCGGGCCTAATCCTCGAAACGAAATCAGGTTCCAAGCGGTGCCTGATCGGGGATTTCAGGTTTGCTTCTGGGACTGGAGCTAAGACGTGTGGCCACGGCAGCTTGCCGACCTGATTGTGACGTTCGTCGCCTCACTGCTTTTCGTTCGTCTGATAGCTAAACGTGTTGCTGATCACGCCGATAAACCTTTTAACACCCAACAGGCGGTTTTCCATGTTCAATAAAAAAATCAAGAATCAGCTTGGGGCTCAAACAGCCGAGTTGTCGGAGTTGCGCCAACTGCGTGATGGCCTACACCGTGAAATGCTGACGCTGAGTATCGATACTAATTTTGCAATTACCGCCTGCAACGACAATTTTGCACAGGCTTTGGGGTACACCCAGAATCAGCTTATAGGTCGTGCCATGGCCGACATTGTTCCGCAGTACGTTTCCAAGCTTCCCTGTTTTCACAATTTTCGGGCGGCTGTCGCCGCCGGTAAGTCGATATCTGATGAATACAGGTACCTGCATGCTGACGGCTCATTAGTGTGGATTCATGCTCATTGGCAACCCGTAGCTGATTCGACTGGCCGGTTGAGTCATATCGCAGGCTATGCGACGAACATTACGTCCAGAGTGGAAAAAGCATCGGAAAACGCCTCGTTCATTGACGCGCTACTGCGCTCGACGGCGGTTATTGAGTTCGATCTGTCCGGGCATGTAATCATGGCGAATGAGCAGTTTTTAAAAGCGATGGGTTACAGCCTGGGACAAGCGCAAGGAAGTCACCATCGTATTTTCTGTCGGCCAGAGGAGGCTTCTTCCCAGCAATACAGGGATTTTTGGTTGACGTTGAACAAGGGTGAGTTTGTCGCTGGCCGATTCCAACGTGTTGATAGTCGGGGTCAGACGGTATGGCTGGAGGCGAGCTATAACCCGGTCTACGACACCGAAGGAACACTGCGCAAGGTAGTTAAGTTTGCAACGGTTATTACCGAACAGGTTGCCCGTGAACACCAAGTCAGTGATGCTGCACAAACGGCATTTGAAATCTCCCAGCAGACTGACGTTACTGCTCAACGTGGTGCGATAGTGGTTAACGACACTATGCACACCATGCGCAAAGTCGCTGGGGATATGCAGGCTGCCTCGGGTGGTGTCGAAGCGCTTGGAAAGCAGTCGCTGTTAATCAGTTCGATCATTCAGACCATCAGTAGTATTGCTCAGCAAACGAACCTTTTGGCATTGAACGCTGCGATTGAGGCTGCACGCGCAGGTGAGCAAGGCCGAGGTTTTGCAGTCGTCGCGGATGAGGTTCGACAATTGGCCGGGCGCACCAGCACCGCGACTGAGGAAATCGCATCAGTTGTTTTGGAAAATCAAAAGCTGGTGGGTCAAACCATAGCGGAGATGGCGAACAGTAAGTCCCAAGCTGAGCAAGGTCTTGAGCTAGCCACGCAGGCAGGGCAAGTTATTGTTGAAATTCAGGACGGAGCCAAGAAAGTTGTTGAAGCGGTTGGTAAGTTTGCGACTCAGGTGGCTTAGCACGCTCAATCGTACTGCGTTGGAGTTCGCCCCTAGGGAGTTGTCGAGTGTGTGCAAAGTGAGCTGAACAACACATGCTTGGCGAGAGCGACGGTTCGGGCTTGTTAGGTTTGTCGTTGAGCTTTGGCCTTCGTTACCAGTCATAGTCATATCCGGCAAACCAACCTCGCTTGGCTAGTTGTTCAGTTACGTCATGACGCCCGCGTCACCAAAAAAACCGGTGGTGTCTGATAGTAAATACCTGCCAGCGACGCCATCGACACCTCGGTCTCGCGGTCGAAGTACGATAGAAAATGCCAGCCGCCAGTTGTACTCCCCACGTGTGGAAAATTGATCGCAGCTTTATCTGTTATGTAGTGCTCGCGTGAGACGCGTTTGAGATCAAAATCGAACAGTGGCTGCCTCATGGGAGCTTTTTGAGCCGGGCTAAACCCTGTTTGATGTGGCCAGAGTTCTCGCCGATGGCCTCAAGAGCTCCCCGAACGTTATTTCCAACATCTGCATGTCCGTGAGCTTCGACGTGGAGGGTCAACTCCATCAGGGCTGCCTCTAGGGAAAGCTGGTTTTCGTACATTCTTTCCAAAATGTCTGAAAGCGAGTATTCACCGGGCATTTTTCATCTCCTTGTTGGGAAACGACAGAATAGCAGGAGGAGAAAATGATATTGCAATGAGCTCTTCGCAATCGCTTTCAGCGGAGTCGTTGACACGCCGACTGACTTCCTCCATTTAAAGCGCTATCAGCGTTCGCGGGATTCACATGGCTATTGAGCCAAGCGAGCTTTCAAGCTGGCGACTTCCGCTTCAAGTTCACGCACTCGTTCGCGGGACTCAAATTCAACGCTGACGTCCTTCTGGATGCCGATGTAATAGGTGAGCTGATCCGCCTCGTTAAAAACCGGAGTAATCGACAGCTCATTCCAGAAGGCACTACCGTCCTTACGATAGTTACGAATGATTTGCCGGCAGGGCTCATGCATCTTTATCGCCTCTCGGATAACAGCCAAGCCCGCTTGGTCTCGGTCTTCACCCTGCAGGAAGCGGCAGTCCTGATACAGAATTTCGTCAAGGCTGTAACCCGTTAGGCGCTGGAAGGCAGGGTTAGCGTAAATTAGGATGTTCTCATCGCCTTCCTGCTCAGCAATCACAATGCCGTCATCCGAGGTTTCAACCATCAGTTTCAGCAGTTCTGCGTCGATCATTTTCGGGGCCCGGTGAATTTCACATCATTCTAGGACAACTTGGGGGTTGTTAGCGTTTTCGAGATCATTTGAAATATATCTATGACTTACCACGAACGCACTGCTGCACAACAGCACAGGGAAATGGTGGGGGCGCTGCAAGAACCAAGTAGATGACTGATGGAGCGAAGGTGCACAGGCTTCGCTACAACGTCCCGTTCAACAGGTCAGCGCTGCAGTCATGTAGTCCACGTTGCCATCAATATCTCGCCCAAGCGGGGCTTTTGGGCCTACAGTCTTGAGTGTCGCTCACTGCAAGGAATACAAATGAACGTGTTGCCTTCAACCTCTCCGCCAAAGCACGTCAGCCTGCTGGGTTATGGCGGTCTGTTGCCGTTTATTTTTCTGGCGCTGCTGATCCCGTTCTCTCTCGACTATCGAACGTTGTTTGAGATCGCGCTTGTAAACTATGGCGCAGTCATCCTGAGCTTCGTCGGAGCCTTGCACTGGGGCTTCGCTATGACCGTGCAAGACATAAGTGCCGAGCAGCGTCGTGACCGGTTTATCTGGAGCGTCATTCCTGCGCTTACTGCTTGGGTAGCCACGTTATTGCCAATGCCATTGGGTTGCTTGCTGTTGGTCATCGGCTTAGTTGCCCAGCTCCGGCAGGACAGCCAGCTGTTGCGGGTTATGAGCTTGCCCGCCTGGTACCTGCCGATGCGATTACGGCTTACCCTCGTGGCGAGCGCCTGCTTGCTGCTTGCCGCGCTCGTTGAGGCGCTCCATTCGTGAAGTCTCGTGTGCCCGACTCACTTCCATCCAAGCACCGCGTGTGAATTAAGACGAGGCTGTTGAGCCTTTTGGCTGGTGGAAGGTGACATGGGGTCAGTAGCAAACGGAGCGCGCAGGCGGGAGGATGGAAGCCCACAGGGCCAAGACTTGGCAACATCGAGGCTTAGTTTACGACAGCCGTCCTCGTAGAGGCCCGCTCGAACTTGGCTCCCTAGAGCGCTTTCAGGAGACGCTCAAGTGTCTGATGTTCCCAAGTGCTGAGCAACGCTATCGGGTCAGTACCAAAGCGATCTCCAGAGTCAAACGACCAGCGTCGCTCATCCGGACTGACGCATTCTTCGCAGTAGTCGAGTGTGTCACAGTCGTTGTAGATCGATATCCGCCAACCCTCGACGCTCACCACGAAATGGCCCGCATAAATCTCATCCCAAGACGTTTTGCCTACCCTGGTCATCGACCGTCGCTCGAAGATGACCTCTCGCAATAATTGGCATACCTCTCTCGCTGAGAGCTCAGCCGCATTGTCATTGCTGACGCTACCTACCTGGGATGAACGAGCTGCCGCTCGGGCCTCTTCCAGCCTTTGCTCAGCGTACATAGCCGGATCATCATCTGGCAGCGGATAGCCTGCAGCTGAGAGAGCTTCGGCGCGCTTTTCAATGAGCAAACGCTCGGGATCGCGAACTGCTTGGTAGGCTCTGCCTGGCACGCGCCAAGTGGCATCCATTCGCGGCTCCTCAGTGGCTGACCGGCTTACTCTCCAGCCGGCTTCCTCCGGATCTTTCGAAAGCAGGCACCCACCACAATTGGGCACGTGGTTCGCGATTCTCATACTCACGCCAGTTCACCATAGCTCCGGCATCAATGCCGAGCGTCTTGCGCTCTATCAGCCAGGCTACAGCGTTAATGAACTGGCCATGAGAGTACGCAACGATGTCTTGGGCGGGATGCTCTGCAAGACACACCAAGAAAGACTGAGCTCTAGCTATGAAATCTAGAAATGACTCAGCGCCTTCACCATCCGTGAAACCAGGATCGGCTTTGGCCCAATACGCCTCCACCCATTCACGCCGATCAGCGACGGTTGTGTTGATACACCGTGCGGGCTCAAGATAGGTAAATTCGTGGATGGGCCAGGTTTCAAATGGTACTGAAGAGAAAGCAGCCACTGTCTTCATTGCAGTTGCTTGGGCTCGGGAGAACGGCGAGGCAACGATCAGATCTGGGGCCTGGACGAATGACCCGGCCACTAGGCACGCTTGTTCAACACCCTTTGGCGTAAGAGGGATGCTCGCGTGATCCAGGCTGGCTTCGCCGGCGTTAGCAGCACTCTCTCCGTGTCGTATTAGTCTTACATGCTTCATTTACGAACTACTCGTACAGATTGGGCCACTATTTCTCTTAGATCCCCAAGGTTACCGGTACCCAACCTTCAATCAAGAAGTCTCGACAGCAGTCCCTCTATCTGGGTGCCTGCATGCTTGAATTTCAGCTCTTCCAGCTTAGTTGCTCTTCGTTCGCCGGTGAGCAAGCTTAGTCCGTGAAGCGCGTTAAGTAACTTCTGGATATCGCTAATTTCCGAACGCAAGGTCAGCCAGGTAGTGTTCACTCGACGAGCTAACTCGTCGGCCTCATGGCTCAAGCGTTGTGACTCAATTAGCTTGTTAGCGTTGGTGGTGGCCTTAAGATGACCTAAAGCCTGCTCAAGTTCGTCCAGTAGCTCGGTAACAGCCTCCGATTGGTCAAGTGACACGGGGCGCCCCTCCACATAAATCGTGTCCGCCTGAACGCAATAGACAGCTAGTGGCCCTTCACCCCCTCCAGTGCAATCAAGTGCAAGAACGTTCCCTAGCCGAACAGGCTCTGGAATCCAGGTGTGTCCCGTGCACACACGCCAGACCCCTTTGACACCTTCTCGATGGTGCTTTTTGATCCGCTCGCGCCCCCATAGCGCGATCTCTTCTACAGCAGGGATTGATATGTCTCGGATGAACTCGACCCATGACATCCCGGCAGGGACATCAGCATGAACAACGCCAACCAAACCGCGAGGGGACTCGATTTCTATGACTGTGGGAAGGCTCTCGAGCTTCCCAATGACCATCTCTTTAGATTCGTCAGCGATGGTCGACCACCAGCCTGCACCATGAGCTACATAACGAGCGCTGGGGTTTGCCCTGTGAGCCTTGATAAGCATCTGCTCATGGTTACCTTGAACGGTGAAGAACCACGGCTCACCAAGAAGCTTCAGACCGTCGAGGACTCCAGGCCCGCGATCTATGAGATCACCCACACCAATGACTCGGTCGATAGTTTTGTCGAAACCGACCTTCATTAATCCTTTGTAGAGATCAATCGACTTGAAGTGAATGTCACCGATAACGAAGTCGCGACCGACCTCGTTCCGGGGAAGCCTCAGGACTTTCTGACTCATGCGCGGGTTCCTTCCTCAATGGCCATCTAGCAAGTGACCAAACCCGTATTGTCCACCCCGCGACTGCACCTTCCTACAGAAATATGGACAGACAGGAAGACTACACTCCATTGCGCAGTGCTGAAGGTATCCCTGGAGTTTCTTCCGTCGATGGAAATAACGAGAGCAAGCGGAGCGCGCAGGCCAGTAAGGCCGGAGACGCGAGGATGGAAGCCCAGAGGGCCATGACTTAGCTTCAGCCATGGCATGGTTTACGACAGCCGACCCGATAGGGCGCGCCATAAACCTAGATTTGCTTAGATTGCAGGATTGCTGATGTTCTGCAGGCTTATGTATTCCAATATTTTTGGACTGTGCTTCTGGCAATGCCGAGCTTTTCAGCGGTTGTTTTCCTGTCGAAACCTTGCGCTTTCAGGGCTCGAACGTAATCCGCCTTAAGCGGCTGCTTAGGCTTACCCTGGGAGCGCTTGATGAGCTTTCCATCACTGAATTGCTCCTCTACTAACTGCCACCCTCCAGACATCTCGAATTCCCTGATTCGCAAGGCAGTACGTTGCAAAGTCTCGGATGGAAGTTCGTCACCCTGCGCAGCAATGGCGAGAGTGACCATAGTCAAAAGGTCTAGGCCTAGAAAGTCAGCGATTTCGTCCAGTTTCTCCAACGTCGCGTTCGCTCGAGCCTGCTCAAGCTTCCCCACGTACGTTCTGTGCGTTGCCCCCGCCAACTCTTCGTAACTCAACCCCTGATGAGCACGAGCTCCACGCAATGCTCCTGCCAGCGCTTCTTTCAGATGCATGAGTCGGATCCTCAAAACTGAGGATAGAGCCACGGCAAGCGTGTTTCGATAAACAGATCATAGTGATATTATCGTGACATATGCTTTGCCAAGCAGTCGTTTGATCATAGCGGCGGGATGTTTGGATTGATGATGGATTGGTCATGAGAGCAGCACCTAAGACACGGCCAGGGACGTCTCGATGGAAGACGCGCTCATCAAGTCCGACATTTATGGCCCGCGTAAGCCTGCCTGCAATCGTCACTGAGCGACGTCTTGGCAAGAACCAGATCCACTTTTTTAAGCGAAGGCAGGGATAGTGAGTGATGAAGTTCGATTGTGTGAAAGTTTCAGGAAAAGTTGACTACGTTCGATCTGTTGATCGAATGAACGGCGCACATAAAGCTAAAGTCAGCATCGATGGTGCAGTTATCCCGAATTTGCAAGTGTCGAATAAGCTTTATGAAGAGTTAGAGGTCGGCGAGAATGTAACTTTGTATGGGCTTTTTAAAAGAAGTAATGACAAGGAAAAAAACACAGGCATCTTGTACGGCCTAGCGAAGCAAAATGGAGAGAAATCATTTGCAACCCAGTATAGATATCAAGTCCCGCTTTTTCTGACGGTCACTGCGGTCATCGCATTTTGCTTAACTTTCGTCGCCGGCTGGATAGCTTCGATTTTTCCAGTGCTGTTTTTCTTCGGAGAAAATTCAGATTATATGTATACCACTACGGTATTTGCAGTAATTGAGTCGAGCTTGGTTGCCGCTTTTTTCCTGTGGAGGGCATTGGTGATGTTCAACGCTACGTCTGATCCTGAAGCTTGGGAAACTATCGAAGCCGCAGCGCTATCGAGTCGCTTCAGTAAGCTCCACAAGTAATTGTCCTGTGCGTAGAGCATGCTTACACCCGCCCCGGCTTCAGGATCGCTGCGCCAGACTTTCCTTTCCTTGCGAGTATCGGGCAAGCGGAGCGCGCAGGCGTGCAGGATGAGCGCCCAACGGGCTGAGACGCGGCGCAGCCGTGGCTCAGTTCTCGCCAGCCTTCCGCCGCAGGCGGCACGCCATAGCTACTGCCCAATATCAAATCAACAAGGATGCGGCTGAAATGACCCACGATGAACTCCGTCAGCTTGAGGGCGCTAGGCGAAGGACTCTGTGGGCCCTTGCATGCCTCCGTCCTGGCGATCCCGCTGCATCCGACCTCCTTGCCATCCTCGATGATCTCGACGACCAAGAGCGAAACGACACCCCCTGTAGCGATAAGCCACTCGACCTCATTCAGGTTCGTAACTCTGTCTCGGTGATGCGCCATAACTCCGGAATCAACATCATTTTGGAGCAGACTATTCCGCAACCCTGGAGAGAGCGTTTCTATCAGGCAAGCGTCGGGTCGACCAGGTTGGTCAATGGGCCATACGCCTCAGGCTGGGATAAATTCCTGGCGAGTTGGGAAGCAGAGATGCGACACCTGGAGCAGCATCGGGCCGCAAGAAATAAATCTAAAAAAGACTGAGCGGGTGAGGGCATGGGACAAGACGATGACACGGTGTACTGCGATATCCAGATGCCGCTAGCCCAGGGTCGAGAGCTTCTGGAGTTAGTAAATGCACTGCGAGAATCGAAAGCTCATCCGCGTCTCGACAAAATCTTCGAGCACATGCAAGACGAGCTCAGTACGTCCATCGATTTCGTCGAAAACTTATCAACCAGGAACTCGTCTGGGCCGACGCACCACTGAGCATCGGCACTAGAGCATTAAGGGGGATAGAGGCTAAGGCCAGCGTACTAGCTGCAGTTCCTTGATTCGTATCGCCATCGCAATATCCGAAACCCCAAATTGAACCGAAAGTGGAATCAGATTACGGTTGTTGAACCGGGCGCACCTTGCCAGCGAAATCTCTCGATCAAGCGAATCCCTTTCTGCGTTCAGAAGCGACCATGGATCTGAAGGGTTGAGGTGGTAACAGGTGGTATCGGTTAAGGGGAAGGGGCCCTTCATTTGAAATTGAGCAGCAAAAGCATCCATTAGAAGTCGGGCTGGTATCAAAAAACACGCCGCAAAGTAATCAGCCTCCCTTTCCTTGCGAGGGCGACTTTGTCCTCGTGCCGATCCGTCCAAAGGCTTATCACGATGCATTACCTCATCTTCATGAAGCACAAAGTGACCGACCTCATGTGCGCCGGTGAACCGGATCACATTTAGTGGGAATTCGGTAGAAACTGCTATGCGTCGAATCGAGCGATTCATTAAGCCAGCAGCCTTGAAACGCTCTCCCTCTCGCCCGAAGAGTGGTGAGCCCAGGTTAGGAAGGAGCTGGTAATCAAGTCCCAAAATATGGGCCGCGACCTCAGGTGCCAGCATCTGAAAAGGCGTCAGGTGCCGGTTTGGCCATAAGCGTTCCTGGTTGTCCCAAATTTCTCTATGAAGACGATGGGCTGCTTGCTGGATGCTTTCACGATTCATAGCTTTTTACACCATATGATGTGCTGCTATTGCAGACTAATCACCATATGTAGTGTTGTCAACGACCTGTAATGCCAAGGTGATGTCGGGCTAAAGACATGAGTGGGCTCCCGGTGCTCGTGCGCTGGATACTCAAGCCCAGAACCCATCTCGGTGCTTGCTCTGTTGCGATCTAGACTACCGACTTTGCGTACGCAGCCACGCTTCCACTTTTTGCCATCGGCCAACCTCGGAAAGCTTTGACCTTGCTGTATCTAGAGTCTCTAGCAGTCGCTGTCTTTCCGCACGAGAGGGGAACCAATCATCGATCTCTACGTTGCAGTGGTTAGACTCACTCAATGCCCATCTAACGATCATGTCCGCAGCGGCTCGGTAGTGATCGGCCATGAACAGACGTCGGCCCTCCACAGACCATCCACGCTTTGCTAGCTCATCGGTCACGTCGATGATGCCAAGGTCACCAAAGTAGGCTGTGGTGTCAGGGTAATGAATGCCTGCTAACGACACCTTAGCCACGCCGGATTCCCGATCAAAATATGCAAGGAAATGCCACCCACCCGTGGTGCTTCCAGGATAGGGGAAATTGATCGCGGCTTTGCCTGTTATGTAGTTTTCGCGGGAGACGCGTTTGAGGTCAAAGTCGAACTGAGGCTGTTTCATTCAACTGCCCTATGCGAGCCGTGGCTTTGATGTCGTCCTTGAGCAAAGCTGGGCGAACAACTGTCATCAGTGTGGTCGCGAGAATGCTGAATATCTAGGCGTGTAAAGCATTGCTGGCTCAGAGCGTGCTAATTATGGCATATAGCCGCTATAGAAGATGGCGCTGGCCTAGCTGGTGCTCAATTACTTTGCAGATACCCAAGCCTAAAGGCATGGATGTCTAAAGCCAGGATTACCAATGTCACAGGGACTGTCAGCCAGTATCAAACTAAAATATTCCGCTTTTTTGGTTGCTGCTAAAGAAGGGATCCGCATCTTCCAATCTTTGTGCTCCGCGTCTTCGTCGCCAGGGTCTTTTGAGCCACTCACACCAGTCCTCATCGATAGTGACCACTTTGATCGCTATGAGCGCGAATTGCTTGGCGCACTGGGAAAGGATGAGGTTCTGAACATCGCACTTACCGGTGGATATGGGGCAGGTAAGAGCAGTGTCCTGAAGACCTTTTTTGAGCGGCATCCAGAATTTCAAACGGCTTATGTTTCACTCGCAACCTTCAGCAAAGATGCACCTCCACCGTTGACGGTTTCGGACGCTGAACGCTCTGAGACTTCAGCCAGAAGCTCCCAGTCAGTACAGGATTCCGGCGAGAGTAATACCTCAAGCGATTTGATCGCAAGGATCGAGGAAACGATTGTCCAGCAGCTCCTTTACGCCGTGCCAACTGCACGCGTACCCAAAACCCGGCTCAAGCGAATTGTCCAGACATCAGGGCGTAGCATCGCTAGGCGCACGATTTTTTGGGGAGTAATGCTCATTGCGTGCCTGCGGCTTTATGTCCCTACATTGAAGGAAGTACCTACGTTAGATCCTGCTTGGTTGCTGACGAGCCTGTTAATGATCCCGGGTTGGCTGGCAGTCTCGGTAACAGGGCTAGGTGGTTTGTATCTTCTCTATTCGGGACTTAAATTTCTATCTATGTTCAGTATCGACGGCTTAACCTTAAAGGGTGGAAAGCTAGAGGCCGTGAATCACGGATCCGTGCTCCACAAGAACGTAGATGAAATTATCTATTGCTTTGAACGAAGCGATGTCCGCGTCGTGGTGATTGAGGATCTGGATCGTTTCGGAACTCAGGAAATATTTTTTCGCCTGCGCGAGATCAACTTCACTATCCGGCACTCGCCCCAAATAACTCGACCTGTTCACTTCATTTACGCTATTCGTGACGAGCTGTTTACCGTCACCGACAAGACGAAATTTTTTGATCTGATTATCCCTGTGATCCCTGTCGTCAATTCTGAAAACTCAAGGGAGAAGCTTCAAGAGCTCATGAAGACTCGGGCTGTTGATGGCAAAAAGCTGGGTACTGATCTTGACCCAATTCTCGTGGAGACCGTCTGCTATTACATAGATGAGATGCGGCTGATAAAGAACATCGTCAATGAGTACGACATTTTTGCGAGCCTGCTGTCCCAGGGTGGCCTCAAGCTGGATCAAAACAAGTTGTTTGCCATCGTGGTGCTCAGGAACCTCTACCCGGAAGAATTTGCAGAGCTGGTTAAGCGGAGAGGGAAGGTGTACAGCTTGCTCACGGGGTTGTCTGCTTGGGCTAACCAACCATCGCAGGCACTCGCTGAGCTCGAGCGATTAATCGAAGAAAAGTCCCAGCGTGAGGAACGCGGTGAAGAGCGCGTAATCGATCTTAAGTTAAGTGTCTGGTTCGAGGTGTTGAGGGCGAGCGGAATAGACGGCGCCAATTACGTTTTAGTAAACGGTTCTGAGCGGGTAAGCCTCAACGAATTTCTACAGGACGACGTCTTCACTAGAATTTGTGAGGCTGAGCAACTCAAAGCCACCCTCTATTCACAGTGGGCGCATCACAACCCAGTTGGAAATATTGTTCGTCCAAATGACGCGCTTACACAGGCATCCTATCGTACGCGTCTCGCATGGATTAATCAGTCCATAAAGTCAATGGATGAGGCCATTGGGGCGGCAGAGAGGAAGCTCACCGAGATCAAGACGATTTCCTTCCGTGAAGCTGCCCGTGGTGATTATGGAGCAATCATTGACCAGCGGCTGGCAGGAATGGAGATCGTCGTTTACCTAATGCGCGCTGGCTACCTCGACACCGATTACACAGATTATCTTGGATTTTTCTACGAAGGCTCGCTGACTCGCGACGATCAGAATCTGATTCTCGCACTCAGGCGCCGTGCCACCCTCGACGTCGCCTCGCCAGTCCGGAATCCTGAGCGAGTGGCCGACAAATTGGAGCACGATGCTCTCGGGGATGGCAAAGGCATTATCGCTGACCTAATTGTCCAACTCTCACTATCGGCGCCACTCACTGAGTTGTCCGACACAAGAACGCAAAAGCTGGACGTCATCCTGCAAAGCGGCCACCAGAATGCGGGCCGATTGGCTGAGGCTGTATCCATCATCCTTGCAGGGGATGCTAGGTTACCGCTCGTTCGCGCTTTGCATGCACTCGCCCCTGAGTTGTTCGCCGTGATCTTGAGCACTGAGCGATTCAATGAGGCTGACGCTCGACAGGCTTTGGTGTGCGGGATCATGGACGCGTTGTCTCAGCAACAACTTGAGGTTATGGCTCATCGGCAGCCGTTGCTTGAAGTTATCGCCAGTCTCACGGGTGTTAACCACCTGGTCACAGGTATGGCCTCGAACATCGATGGCTGGGCGTGGCTTCGCCGCGAGCCTGTTCGCTTCAATAATCTCACTGCAGAGGTCGGTGCGAGTACGCTGGGCCAATTGATTGGCTGGGGCTGCTTGCAACTGAGTCTCCCGATGATGACATTGATCCTGAAAACGTTTGCGGACGAGGGGGGAGATGTCACTTACAAGCGTCTTCGAAAGTTAAGTCTCGCAGGACTTGATTCATTGATTGAAATTGCTCCTGAAGACTTCATTTTCGAGCTGATGAAGCAGCAAGGTAAGCTTCAGGAAGACACTGAGTCCCTTAGGTACATTCTCGGCCTAGTAGAGGATGATCAAAAATTGCAGGAGGATTTGTTCCAGCACACTGAATGTTTGATTGATGACTTGGAAGGGTTCACCGATAACATTTGGGAGAAGGCTCTAGAACTAGACCGTGTTACCTCCGTTCCAAATGCTGCGTGGAGCTACTATATCGGCATGATTGTAAGGCCAACAGAGGCTCCATCTGAATCGATTGACAAGGAAGAGCAGGATCGTATCCGAGACATCTTCACAGCATTCCTTGCTAGGAACGCCCGTGAAGCTCAGCGGCTTTGGGATGATGCGAGAGATGAGGCGGATGACCTGAAAGCCTATTTGCTGGCTTCGGAGATTGACGATGACTCGCTGGATGAAATTTTCGGGAGTACCACTGTCGGCCCTGAGTCTCTCGTAGGGCTGAAAATATCGGCTGACCGATGGGCGTTTCTGGCCCAGGCTCATTTCGTGCCCTTCGATGGTGAGGTTCTGGAGGAAATTGGCAACAATGATCCAAACGCAGAGGCGGCGTATTTGATCAGGTGCTGGGCTGATGCCCGTGACTACGTCGACCTACGAAAGCTCAATCCGAAGACTGTCGGTTTGATCAGCGCCGCGCGCAGTGTGCCTATTGGTGACATTGCCGTGATGTGGGAGGGTTTGGTTGAGCGAGAAGAGGCTGGTCACGCGGCTGTAGTCGGGAAACTTGCATTGGTGTGCGCCAGGGCTAATGTCGAGAACTTCATCATGCCTCGGAATTGCAGAAGCATCATTGCGTCGCGAGCGTGCGATGTCAGTCTTTCGCAACGTGAAAAGCAGGAGCTATTGCATCAGGCTCTCAAACTGCATGTCGATTGGGCTACGACCTCGTCGATGCTGGCTTCGCTCTCCGGTGGATATGCTGAGTTGTTGGGGGATAAACGTACTGTGCGGTTGCCGAATTCGGAGCTTGATGTTCGACTTTGTCAGGCACTCAATGATCGTGGTTTTGTAGGTAAGATCAAGCCGGAGAAAGACTATATAACGGTCTATACCAAGCGAGTTGGCAGGCTCTAGGCAGGGGATTTCAACCTGCCGAGAATGGATTGCCTAAAGCCAAAAGGTGGCGCACTCCACAGCAGGTAAATAACCCCTGCTCGGTTAGCGGTCAGCTAGCTGCGAGAGGAGGTCATAGGATTTCGATCTCCTCTGGCTGGAGCCATCCTCCTAAATCACTCACTTTTTCGTTGTCACCGAACAGGCTCAACTGATTTGTAGAACATAGCTCCGGAATGATTCGATCATGCCTGTGCTACGGCCTGAGAATTTCCCATGTGGAACGCTTCTGGGTTCCTCGCCTTGCACGCGTTGCTACGGCGTCAGTAACATCCCGGCCAAACCTACAGTAACGATTGCGTCTGCAATGGAAGCGTTCATGAACAGCAAAAACCGTGGCGGAGCCTATATTCGAGCAGCATATGCTTTCACATCTCTCCTTGCAGATCTCCTAAGACGCTTGGGTGAACATAACGTCCTAGAGGAACCAGAAGACATACTGGGCCTAGAGCCTGACATTGTCTTTGGTCGGCGAGATGCGTTGACAATGGTTGAAACCAAATTCTATCGACGTTCCTCCCCACCTCCATCGTCTACCTTTAAACGCGCCCTCGAACACACCGCTGATAGAGGCATTAGGATGGGGGCGTCCACTATTGTCCTGGCAATATCGTGCCCTATGGGGTCACGTTTTATGAACGTCGCAGAAGCGTTTCCTACTGTTAAGGTTTGGGATGAAACGAAGCTGTTTGAAATGGCGGCTCCGTTCCCTGACATCCTGGCCCAATTAGAGGAGCTTCTCGAAGCTGATACACCGAAGAGCGCTGAAACCCTGAGCCTAGGCTTGCCGACGTTTATGAGACGCAGTGCCACTGATGCAACTGCGGAGCCGAAGCGGGGAAAGGTGCTGGCCGATGCTTTAGCTGCAATCGACCGTGGCCGGGAAATGGCAACTGATTTCGAAAACGCTTGCATCAATGCGCTCAAGTATCTCTTTGAACATGACCTCCATGGATGGCATGAGCAGTCCCGTACCATAGACACCTTGCATCGTAGAGATCTGGTGTGCCGAATCTTGGCCAAAGCAGCTGAGGTGTGGCGTCTGATGCTGGAGGACTTAGGAAGCAGGTACGTGGTCTTCGAGTTCAAAAATTACAGCAAATCGATTACTCAGAACGAGATCGTCACCACAGAGCGTTACTTGTATCCATCGGCCCTTAGGAAGGTTGCGATTGTGATTTCGCACGAGGACTGTGCTGACTCTGCTAAGGCCGTGATCGCAGGGGCGATGCGAGAGCATGGGAAGCTGATTATCCCCCTGTCGGTGCCCGAGATAATCGATTTGCTGAACAGCAAGGATGAAGGCTCAGATCCGAACGCCTACCTGTTCGAACGTGTTGATCAGTTTCTTTTGGGGCTTGGAAGGTAGCACTGCGGATCTCCCCCTGAGGCTGCTCGAGCCCAGGCCTCAGGGAAGACCACAATGCTAGCCACCTGTGGTCACTTAGCTCTACCAGGTGGCCATAGGGGGCTCTTACGACGCCTCTCTCGCCAGGAGCTGCATGTTAAGCGAGCTCGTGGTCAAACCCGCCCTGTCGAAGCGGTAGCGCATGTAGGCTGAGATGTCGTCTTCATGAGAGGACACGACTAGCTGGCAATGCTTGAGTTCGCAACGGAGTAGGTCGGTCAGTGAGGCGACGTTCACTTCATCAAGGGATTGTGAGGGGTCATCAATGAGGATGAGCGGTACCCGAGCATAGACCTTGTTGAGGGAGAGGAAGAAGGCAAGGCTTAGGGCGGACACCTGTCCAGAACTCATGGACATAACTGCATCGTGTTCAGATTTCTCGGCAGTCAGGAACCTCAGCTGCGTACCCTCGCGGCTCTCGATAAACAGGCCGAGGCCACGCTGGTAGTTCTGGATCAGCCGGCCACTGTAGATGTGGAAAATGAGCTCAATAGCCGAAATTGTCTGATCGGTGTAGCTCTGCTCTGTCTTCTTCAGCGTACTGCGGAGCTTGTCGATTTTACCTTGTGCTTTTTTGGCTGCCAGGGTTTCTTTTTCGATAAGCTTAAGATCGGAAATGCAGGTTTGAAGCCTGGAGTTTTGAGCTTCGTTGGCTTTGATCGAGATGTATTGTTCTTTATCCTTTAGGTCTTCAGCCGTGATTATGTAGAAGTCCTCCAAGTCTTTGAAAGCGCTGTTTGTTGTTTCTCGCCAGTCTTCCGGCAGAGCTAAGGCATCGGACTCAATCTGTTTTTTGTTTCTAAGAATTTGCTTGAGCTTTTCAAGTCGCTCATCTACTAAGGTATCGACTTCCGTAAATGAGTCAGTGACTTGAATGTTGTCGCCTTGCAGCCTCTCCTGTAGCTGGGTAATTGCCGGGAGTCGAAGCTTAATTTTGATCAGTGCTGCATGAAGATTTGCTTCAAACGTAGGTGTGAGGATTTTCAAATTGTCTTGTATATAGGTGTCGATGAGCTTCAGCTCAGCGTCCATGGTGGCTATAAGGTTTACTAAGTCTTTTCCGTCTTGGCCTAATGAATCAGAGATTTTCTTAGTTCTCTCTTCAATGGCATCCACCATTGACTTGTGATCCTCCCAGTCGGCACCACAGAGAGGGCACAGCTGATCGTCGGGATAAGCCTTTTTATGTTCCTCAATCAGTTGCCTTTTGAGGCGTTCCAATTCGGCCACAACGTTCGCATTAGCGCTGCTTTTATTACGTAAGCTGTTTCGGGCTTCAATGCTCGACTCAAACCACTCAAGGCGACCTTCCGCCCAGTTTGGTAGTGATCGCGCTTCGTCGAGCTTGATCGCGGTTGCTCCGCGTTTGATGATACTAGCTGAACGCTCTAATTCATCTATACTTTTCTTGATAGCGTCAAGCCCATCAAGCTTGCCAAGATCTTTCCCAAACTGAGCCAGGCTTCTCAGAGATTCCTCGTTGCGATTAATGTTGGCATCGATATTCTCGTTGTGAACCCTCGTTTTTATCGTGGCTTTAAGTGGCAGAAGGGTAATAATCTTTCGAACGGATTCTTGGTAAGTAGTATGGTCTACCGCTGTGTACGTTGAGAAAAGGATCTCCTTATCCCACCCTGGTTGAATATCGGCCGTCGAGAGCTTTTTGTACTCAACAATTCCGGCCTCTTCCTGCGATGTGTTTCTTAAGGTCTCTATTTCTTTCGTGAGTGATTCAGCTTGAGCTTTACGCTCAGGCTCGTTGATGTACTTTGTAAATTTACTGTATATGTTGTCGCATTTGCTTATCTCGGTTTCGATGTCGCTTATGTTGAAGAGGTTTCCAAGTTTTTCCTTGCGTTCATCTACTCGGGTGTGTAATAGACGGTTCTGCCCCTGCTCCAAATAGTTGAGGAATGAGAAGTTTTCCCTAAAATTCTTTCCGAAAACTTCATCAAGGAAATTATTGTCGCGCTGGTTGGTTTTTGTAAAGCCAGATGATTCGAAATCTGGTAGCTCGTAGAGCTTGAAGTTTTCGTACTTGTCTGCACGATTGTTGGCTGGTTTTTTGAATATTGAAGCTTCGCAATGTCTGGCCAGAACAAGCTTGTCATCATCATTAACAAATTCAATTTTAATACAGAGGTCGTTATCGCCCGAGCGGTTGTTCCAGAAGAGATTGTCTGCGTAGTCTCTTTTGTTTCTGGTCAGTAATGTAGAAAATAAATTTTGTATACGATTAATCTGGCCAGTGAGCAGCAACTCGATGGCGTCGAAGATGCTTGTTTTTCCATAGCCGTTAGGGCCGTCCAACGTTAACAAGGAGGACTGGCCGAGATCTAAATAAATATGCTTGAATGCTTTAAAGCTAGAAACTTCAATTTTGGATATTTTCCAGTTCATTGCTAATCATTTCCTTGATAAAGTCGTCGGCGGTTTTGTCTGTTACTTTTTGGATGGCCGCATACAGATCGTTCATGCCTGCTTGCGCAACTGCCTCTGCTGCTTGCAATCTTAGGGAGACAAGGTTTCCTTGATGGCTAGGCAGCTCTAAAAAGGGAAGTTTGATAAATGTCTTCGCAGCGAAGCTATACTGTGTGGCCTTCAAAGGATTTTCTTTGTAATCCAGGAACTCCTTTTTGTCGGCAATTACGGAGACAAGTTTGTCGTAGGTAAAGTCAGTGAGGGCGCTTTCTTCTGCAGTGCTGTAGTAGAGGATATATTTTTTATAAAAGTGGGGGTCTTCTTCGATTGCAAAAATTTCTTCTTCGTGATCCTTGAATTCGGCCAGAACGTCAAGGCGATGAATGCAAATCAAATCGCAGTTCTTCTTGAAGCTTGGATTTCTGAGGAACTCTTCAGGGGCCAAGTGATTGATGCAGTTATTAAGATCGGCTGGGTCAGGAAGGTCGTCTAACGTATGTACGACTGCGAATCTTATGGCAGATCCAGACTCGCGAACATAGAAGCTTGTGGTATCCAGTTCACGTTTGCTAACAAAGCCATGGGCAACAAGTGCTTCATCAATTAGTTGCTTTATCATTCAGTCGAACCTCCGCATCGTCTTTTGTTATTACGCTAATGCATAGCGACTTGGTTATGTTGCTTTCAAGTTTTTCAGTGGCCAGCTTGTTGTCAAAATCATCTGAGTTTGTGAATTTTGTATTAAAAGTGAACGAGGCGTCAGCTTTGCTTGCGATAAGATGGTTGTATTCAAAAAGTAGTCTCAGCAGATCCCCGTTGTTTTTCATTTCACGGATCATGTCAGACTCGCATTCTTCGCTTTCATCTACGTCAAGGGCGGTGGGTACGTAGAATCTATTTTCTCTGTCGAGATAGTGTGGAAGATGGTTGAATGTAGGCTCTGCCGAAATTGCCTGGATGAGTTTGGTGTATCGCCTGATGTCGTTTGTCTGAACGTCTTTAAATCGCTCAGAGGGTTTCATCATTTGGCAGAGAGTTTTCAAATCGTTGATATCTGTGCCGCGAATGTGCTCGCACAGACGCCTGGCTCTCTCGTAGGTGACGTCACTCATGGTTGGTAGGGTCTGATCCAGTCGTTCTTCTAGATAAGCTTGGAGTCTGGCCTTTAATTCAACTGCATAGTAGTCCCGATTTTGATAAGGGTTTTCTGTCAGTAGCTCATGCAAAATACTTCTCGCATTGATGCGCCCCTCATATGCGGCTTTGTTTTCTGAGACTCCGTCAACTTGAATTAACTTGTGATTATCTATTGCCTTAGTGCTGATTTTTTCTGATAGCAAGCAGTAGTTAAAATTTATTAGGTTGTCGCTGACGGTAATTGACTCTTTGTTGCATAACTTTCGTATGAGGCTTTTGGTCAGATCTTCAATTTCACCTAGGCCGCAATGGTAGCTCTCTCCATAGCGGTAGAATTTTACTGTTTCTCCGCTAGCGCCTGTGTAATCGCCAGTGTTATCTAATTCGACGGAAACGTGGAAGTAACGAGTGGTTCCTTTAATTTTGTCGTATTCGATTAAGGTGGACTGTTCCAGTGCCTTGGAATAACCGCTACGGTATTTACTGATCTTCGCTTTGACTTGATGGGCTGTATGGAGCTTGGCGTCCTTATAGATGGCGAAGTCATCGCTACTGTCTAGCTGAAGTTCAAAATCTACGTCGCCATCGTAAATAAGCTTAAGGGAATGATATAGCGCAATCTTTCCTTGATAAACAAAGCCGCTCCACGAAGACACGGCGCTGGCTGGGTAATTTTCCTCATCTTCTTGACTCACATGAACTCCTTTCATCGTTAAAGATTTTCCAGTGTGGCGGAATGATATCACTGCATTCCACGCAGTTTGCATATCAGAGGTGAGGTTTTGTTCGTTACTTTTCTGGCATTTATTTGTCGCCAAATTATTGCTATGAAAAAACGTTCCAGTCATACGAAATTCTCCTTGGGCATCAAGCTTCGGTCGCCCATTTGCTCGGCGGGGCCTGCGCGGGTTCTCGCTGTGCGGGTTATCATGCGGCGCCTCTTATTGGGGCTGACCCGGGCCGTCCTCAAGGCTAGGGCTTTTGGTGTTAGACCATGACAGAAGTAGTGGATGACTGAGCGTGTACTCGACTGGCGGGATCGAAGGAAATGGCTCATGGCTATTCCCAAGTATGCGAGCCAGGTGCTCACGTCAGATGTGCGGAAAACTTATCGAGGATCAGCGACCTAAGTGCTGGTCTGACGATCTGACCTGGCTTCCAAATCATGAGGAACTGCTGCCGGCTTTCAGCGAGAAGCTGTGGAGCTATTACACGCATGCGAAAGCCTTCCACGGGTGCAGGCCGGAGAACCTGGCCGCTCATATTGTTACTGGTGATCCATGGGGTGAGGATTACCGGATCAGGCTTCGAAATGTGCGGGTACCCACCATTCTCGAAATCGACATTCCCGTGGCTTTGATACCCAGCAGTGAGCGTTTGGCTGGAGCAAGGTTGATCCTTTCTCACTGGGGACAACGCCGTGCGCGGAAGCTTCTAGGTAGCTCGTCGTCACCTGGTTATCGGCTGCGTACCGATTTGCCACCAGAGTGCATTAAGGCGCACTACCATCCCGCTCGGATAGTCGACCGCCACACAACCTATGGCCGCTATGAGAACAGGCAGTTGATCTGCGAGCTGTGTGAGCCGGTCTAAGTACAAGGCAGGGAGCTTTTGAAGGTTATGAGGGCTTCCAAGCCGGGCTGAACGTCGAGGGCACCTCGGAAGGAAATCATAGAAGCTGAAGGCGCGGAACTCTGAGAATAGAAAGGTAAGCCATCACGGTTGGATCTGGGTGGCTTACCTTGCACTGAGAGGTTACGCCTGCAGAAGCGTAGTCAGATCCTCTTTAAGCTTGAAGCATTCGCTGTACTCTAGGGCGAAGTGGAGGAGATCAAGCTTGTCCGAGATGGACGAGAGCTCGACAGCCTCGAGGCCAGTGATTTCCTGAATGAGGGCGACATGGTTCCTGCCGTCCGCCATCAAGGCCTCTTCGATCATGTTGCCTTCGAATTCAGGGAGGAAATTGAGCGGGAATTCCATCCCAGTGGGCATTCCACGCCCCTTGAAAAAACACTGCATGTCGAGTCTTTTCGGGAAGGTCTCGGAGTGTTTCGCCTCGAGAATGCAGATGAACTCAGCGCCATGCTTGAGCCCTTTCAGAACCACGTAGTCGCAAGTCCTGGGCCGGGGATGGGTCACCTTGGTGGTTTCTTTCATTGCGAATTCGCTCAGCTCTTTGGCCAACGTGTCGTAGGCCTGATTGACCTTATCGTTGTAAGGCCCCACCTCGTTGAAAAAGCTATCGATAGCGCTCAAGTCCGATTCACCTCGGCCAGACTCGGCTAGAAGGTTGGCCAAGGCCTCCTCAGACCAATTGCAGAACGCGTAGACGTGTTTCTGTGCCTCATCAAACGACATGGCATGAAACTCTACAAGGACGCTGGCATAGACGTGCATCAGCGACCCCATCCTGTATGGGGGTAGGGGCTGCAAGATTTTCTCTTGATTAGCTGGATTCCAGTAATCGGGGCTCAGCATCCTGAGAGTGAGGTAGCTTGCCATGAAGCAGAGGCCGACCGTTTGGAACTCTGTGGCATAGAACTCGCGCCAGGAGATACTCAGCGGGTCAGAACCCTCGACACGGAGTTTGGAACGCGAGTTTCTGACGAGCTCGGTAAACATCAACGTCCACTGGGTTGCGCCGATGTCTGCATCCAGTTCAATAGCTTGGTTTTCAAGAGCTGAAAGCTCGGGGCGCCGCATCTCCGGGTCTGGATGCCTCGTCTGATTTATCACGCCGAGGTGGCCGTTCGTAATGTGAGTGATCTCATGACCGAAGATGAAGTCCAGCCCAGCCAGAGTGAGATGTTTAGAGAACGCACTTCTAACCCGGCAAGCTGGCCTGCAGGGCGAGAAAGCAGTCAGGTCTTCTTGAGCTGGGATGAAGTGGGTGTAGCCAGCATTGGCTTCCAAGCTGGTGTCGCCTACCCCGGGCAGGATGTTCGGGTTGCTAAGCATCCGGGTGAAGATTGCGGATACCAGGGAGATGGTTCCGAAATGGATACCGATGAAGTCGATGTTCTCTTTACCTACACAGGCGAAACCGCCGATTTCTGCGGTATTTACGATCCCGAATTTCAACGTCCTGCCCGTTTCGTCGTAGTAACTCTGCATTGCCAACCTCACGAGGTGTGCAAAGTGAGCCACAGCGTTTTCGAACAGGTGCTTGTAGAACTCGTCGGTGATGGCGGCTTCGTTGTACAAGCCCCCCCTAGCCTGGATCGTGGCGGCAATATCGCTGGAAACCTCGTCCAGGGTTTTGATTCGTTCAGTCATTTTGTGTCGCTTCCTTCAGCTAATGCCTTGTCGCGGTTTCGCGGGGCACGAATATCCGAGCCAGGCTGGATGCCTGCCATAGAAATAGTGGGGTAGGGTGAGCCTACCTAGTCACTGGTGCGTTTTTTCTAAGCGGAAAGGTTAGCGGAAGCGGTGGCGGTAGCTTGAAAGCTCTGGCCCATACTTGAAGAGAGGTACTCGGATACAAGCCAGGTGAGAGAAATACAAGCGGATGCGGGTTACCAGGGCATGTATGTCAATGCGGACTAGCTTGGAAAGAAGAAATTGAGCACGGCGGACTAGCTTGGAGTGCTCAATGTAGGCTTCAACATCAGCCTTGCAGCGTCGTGCGAACTCTTGAGCTTTTTCAAGAGAGGTGCGGATGTACTCTAAGAAACCAGAGAGACCCTTTCCTCCTTCGCTAAAGAAGCGCGGTGCCTGGTCATCTACTGGCCCACAGCTTTTCAGCAGGCGATCAGCGATCTCCTGGAGTTCTGCTATGGCTTGGTCGGTAGATGCATCCACGTTTATACCCGGCGCGTTGGGATCTAAATCGACATCATCACAACTCATTTTTTGAGGTCTGGTCAAGCGTGATTTTGCTGAGAATGGCCGCTCTTCGGTAATAGTGACTGGTGAGTCGCCGGCAGAATGCTGGCATTTTCCCAACCGTTTTAATGATGATGCAGGTAAAATTAAGCTTCGCTTTTGTGCTGTTGAATTCCATGTTCTAAGGCTCCCCGTCTAACCCAGCAACCATACTTGTCTGCGGGTCTGGCTCTAAAAGTAAACCGAGGTGATGTTGTGGCCCGCCGTTCCGAAGCGACAGTCCTGTGGGCAACTGCGTGCTCGCCTCTATAGTGATCGCCGACGTAAGCTGCCTCCCAATAGTCGTCGAGCGCGATCTTGGCGTGGCATAGGGGCGCACAACCTGAGAGCTCAACGCACCGATGGAGCGTTTGTTTCGTAGCCTGAAAACGGATTGGATACCGACAGTGGACTCCATGAGCTAGCAGGACATCGGTCGGTTCATGATGCAGCGGTACAACCGGCAGAGACCGCATAAATTCAACGATGAGTTACCGCCTGCGATTGCTGAGGCAAAACTTAACGCAGTGTCCGGGAACAGTTGACCACTACACTGTCTGCTGTGCTGGGCTTTCGGATGCTACGATTTTGGACTTCGCTGCCATTCAAACTTTTGAATGTCTCAGCGGCTTGCTAGGGAACTAATGAGGTGCAAAGTGGTGCAAGTTATTACAGTGAACGCTCGGCTTCGTAAAGGTATTCGCTCTTTTCAAAAGGCTCTGATCGACCAGGCAGAGCCACGTGGGACTAAAGAGTGGGCATTTCCGAGTGGAGATAAAGCACCTTGCCGCACATATGCCTTGGAGACCGATCTAGGCGAAATGCTGTTTGCCGTCCCTCCGCCTTGGGATGGTCGTCAGGCGCACCTGTTCAAGCTGGGCTACGAGAGGGGCACTCTCTCGCCAGATGCTGAGATCAACATCCCTGATGGGCTGAATCGCAGTGTCTCGGGTTTGTTGGTAGCTGCTTCTCAGGGTGAAACCCTTGTCTGTCATCGTGGCACTTTCACAGCGTTCCGTGGCCGGGTACCTCGCCGATACGCTTTTGAGCACTTTCATGACTGGCTTATGGAGGTAGATGACGAAGGCAAGACGGCAGATGTGATCGCTGTGTCTTCAACGAACTCTCCTAGCATTGCGAATGACATCGCCGAGTTCCTGTTCAAGGTAAAACGACTCAAGGAACAGAGAAAAGCGGAGCTGGAGGATGATGCCGAGGGTTCAGGTGAAGCCCTCGACGATGAAGATGAATCGGATGCGAAGTGGCGGGGGCAGGAAGAATTTGAAGGAACTAAATCCTATACCCGAAGCCAGGACACCTGCGAGTACCAGTATCTTCACGGCCCACTTTGCAACGCCCTCCACCGCAAGCTGGATGAGTTTGTTGAGGGATATTCGGAACTCAAGGTTGGTAAGCATCAGGTCGATTTGGCGCTAGTGGACAAAGCTACTGACAAGGCCAAGGTGATCTTTGAGGTCAAGACCAGCGACTCGATGTCGGCACAGCTTTACACTGCATTTGGTCAGCTTGCGTATTACCGGCATCGCTTCGGTAGTGCCGAAACCAAGCTATTCTTGGTGCTGCCGGCGAGCACTGCATCCGACTTCGCGGAAGCCGAATTCTTCGCCCAAGCCGACATCCAGGTGCTGTTCGGTGAGGCCGGCATTTTTGAGAACAGTAAGGGCGAGAGCCTGGAAGAGGTGCTGGGTACCATCTTGTAGAAGCTGGCGAAGCCGCTGCTCAGTATTTGAATGCCAACTCGGTTTGCAACGAGGTTGGCATCACCGCTCCGGGCGCGCCTCGCCTCTTTCTTCAGGCATTGAGATGCTCGCTCTCCAATGGGTGTCTTCAGCCGGCTTAGTCATCGTGTAACCGCCACAGTTGGGGGCGTGGCTCAGGATTTCGAACTCACGACAATCAGCCATAGCTCGGTCATCTATCTGCTGCGGTTTGCGCTCAATCAGCCAAGCCACTGCATTGATGACCTGCCCATGTGAAAATACAGTGATGTTTTGTGCAGGATGATTCGAAAGCCCACTCAGGAAGGCCTGAGCCCTGGCTATGAAATCTAGGAAAGACTCCGCACCGGCACCGTCCACGAACGCAGGATCCGATCTAGACCAATACGCTTCGACCCACCTTCGCCTCTCGGCAACGGTCGTGTTTACACACCGTGTTGGCTCAAGGTATGTGAATTCATGAATGGGCCAGATCTCGTACGGGACGTCCGGGAACTTCGCTACGGTAGCCATAGCTGTTGCCCGAGCCCGAGAGAAGGGTGAGGCAACGATCAGATCGGGAGCACCGGTGACGGAGTTGGCCACCGAGTACGCCTGTTCAACCCCTTTCGGCGTAAGAGGAATTGTCGCGTGACCCGGGCTGGCTTCGCCGGCGTTGGCAGCGCTTTCTCCATGGCGGATCAGGCTCACCTGTCTCATAACCAAATATCCTCCAGTTCAATCTCGCCCGTAGGTGAGTACGTGCGGCTTCTGCTACCACAGCCCCGGCATTACTGCAGTTCCGTTATGATGGCTTTCTGTCCTACCTCTAGATTTTGCTGCAAGGATCGAATGCCCATGACGCCCCCAAAATACGACCTTCATCTCTTAGGTTGGCATAGTTTTCAGCAACTGTGCATGGCGGTAGCCTCAACCGTTTTGGGCCAGACAGTCGAGACGTTCCTTGAAGGAAATGACGGAGGCCGCGATGGTGGGTTCAAGGGAACGTGGTCTCCTCAGCCAAACGAAGTGTATGCAGGCGAATTCGTCATCCAGTGCAAGTTCACATCGCGCCGTGATCACAATCTCACTTTATCTGATGTGAATGGTGAGCTTGAAAAGGTGCGCAGACTCGTCGCGAAAGGAAAGTGTGATGTCTATGTCCTGATGACAAACGCAGGCTGGACAGGGGATAGCAATCTCAAAATACGGTTGGCGTTTGAGGATGCTGGGGCCAAGCACGTGCTTTTGCTGGGCTCGACCTGGATCTGCGAGAAGATCCAGCTGAACAGTGATCTGCGCATGAATGTGCCCCGACTCTACGGCCTTGGCGACCTTAGCCAGATCTTGGATGAGAGACGGTACAAGCAGACGAAGGCGTTGCTGACGGAGCTTCCCGACCTTTCAAAGCTCGTGGTGACGGGCACCTATCGCAAAGCGCTTCAAGCCCTTCAGCAGCATGGTTTTGTTCTATTGGTAGGAGAGCCCGCAGCAGGTAAGACAACGATTGCCTCACTCATGGCCATGTGTGCGATGGATAAATGGGGAAGCCTAGTATTGAAGCTGGAGAGGCCTGAGCAGATTAGAGATCACTGGAATACTGAAGAAGCATCGCAGTTCGTATGGGTTGATGACGCCTTCGGGGCGATGCAGTACGAAGCAGACTTGGTGATGGAGTGGAACCGGATTCTTCCCGCTCTCACGACCATGATCCGAGGCGGGCATCGGATAGTTCTGACCAGCCGTGACTACATTTACAACAGCGCCCGACGTGACCTCAAGAAAACAGCATTTCCTTTGATGGAAGAGAGCCAGGTTGTCATCGACGTGAAAGAGCTGACCTCCCAGGAAAGGTCAGAAATCCTCTACAACCATGTAAAGCTTGGAAACCAACCACAGCGAGTTCGGACGGTCTTGAAGGAATTTCTTCCTGCAGTGGCAGCTCACAGTCGGTTCGCTCCGGAGACTGCTCGGCGCTTGGGGAGCGTTGAATTCACCAAAGCGCTAAAGATTGACCAGAAAAATATCGACGAATTTGTCGCGAAGCAGGAGCGATGGCTCGTCGAGACGATGCAGGGAATGGATGACGAGAGCCAAGCCGCACTTGCTCTTCTCTACATGAAGCATGGAGCAATCGAAAGCCCGGTGAGTCTGTCTAGCGGCGAGATGCAGACAATTGAGAGGTTGGGCGGTAGCCAGGCCGGGTGTATCCGAGCTCTTGATAGCCTCCGGGGAAGTTTTCTTCAGATGGCGGATACAGCTGATGGACGTTTCTGGCGATACAAGCATCCTACGATTGGGGATGCGTTTGCGTTGATACTCGCCCAGAGTCCTGAACATCTGCAGATCTTTGTGGATGGAACACCGATTGAGCGGTTGATGGAACTGGTGACATGCGGCAACGCAGGGGTTCAAAACGCTACGATTTTGCCTTCAAGTATGTTCGCAGAAGTCGCGAACCGGTGCTGTGAATACGTTGCATGCGAGGGCGACGTGGAGCGCACCAGGCGGGGAAGGCTGTATTCTTTTCTGCAGCGCAGGACAAATGACGTGTTCTTGGACATCTACTCGAAAACTGATGGAAAGCTGCACTCCAGCTTGGCTCGTGACTTCGCGATAAACCTGTTTACGAGGTCGTCTGATCTAGCGCTCCGCCTACTACGGCAAGGGCTTTTACCTGAGTCAGCACGAGAAGCGATTTCCACCAAGATTCGGGACTTTGTCTTTGATCATGATGAACTCGGGCACATCTACGATAACGAGATGCATGAATTCTTCACTAGCCACGAGCGGGAAGAATTCTACAGCGATGTACAGAAATATGTGCTGCCTGACCTGGACAGGGTTCGCAAATCCCTGCAGGAATCGTATTGCTACGAAAACGATCCTGATAACCACTTTTGTGATTTTATTGATGAGCTAGAGGGTATTTACGCGGCCTTTCCGGAATGGCCCGGTATCGAGGATGTGCTCGATACCCAACGGCGTCGAGTCGACGATTGGGTGAGTGAGGTCTCGCAAGAGCGGTATGAGGAGCCAGCAGTCGGACGGAGCGATTTGATTCGGCCCTCCGCAATGGGTGGAGGACGTGACATCTTTGACGATGTAGATCTCTAAACTAGGTAAAAAGGTAAGGGCTACGGAGGAGAGGATGAAGCTATTCCTGGACTGTGAGTTCACTCAGCTCAACCGAGACACGAAGTTGATTTCGCTGGCACTCGTGTCCGAGGCCGGCCACGAATACTACGTTGAACTCACAGACACCTACGTAGTGGGAGACTGCAGCGACTTCGTGATCCAGAACGTCCTGCCTCAGCTCAACCTCCCTGACCATGGGCAACCCCTGGTCGAAGCTCAAACCTCACTGCTCGCTTTCTTGAGCAACCTTGAAGGCCCGCTCGAGATTTGTTCGGACGCTCCGGATTGGGACTGGGATCTCTTCTGCCAATTGGCCTACGTAAATCATCGTTGGCCTGCTAACGTTGCCAATAGTCCAGCCAACCTGATTCTGCTATTCAGGCATCTCGAAGCGGATGATATCGCCGACGTGACGCTCCCGGAACTTCCACATCACGCACTGCTGGATGCTCGCCTCTTAGCCGACCTTTATCGTCGACTGACTGCCGGTTCCAATCGAGGCACTGAACATGGCTGATGATCTTCGTACGCTTGAGTCTGTTAGGCGCAAAGCCCTTTGGACACTTTCGCACCTGGTGCCGGGCGACCCACAAGCTGTCGCTATTTTGAATGTGCTTGACGACATTGAAGACCAAGAGCGCGTCGACTTAAACCAGAGTCATCCACACCTCGATATTGATGCTGTCCGCAAAGCAGTCCTGATTGAGCGCCACAGTTCCGGTATCAACATCGTTGACGAGGCCAGTATTCCACAGCCGTGGCGTGAGCGTTTTCTACAAGCGAGCATCGGCTCGACGCGCTTGGTCGATGGCCCGTACGCCCATGACTGGGACAAATTTCTGACTCAATGGCAGGCTGAAATGAAGCACTTGGATGCTCACATGTCTGCAAGGCGTGAGCCTCAGTGTTAGGCGTCGGAGGGCACCCTCGATTGTCTACTTTGGACAGTGCTGACTATACTGGCAACACTAAATATCTGAGGTGTTACATGTCCCGTCTCGCTGAATTCCGCGCGCTTGAACAGCAGCTTGCTGCCCAATTGGCAGAGCTTGAAACGCTGAAAAACGATGATGGTCTGAAGCGTGAGATTGAATTCGAAACGAAACTTCGTGACCTGCTAGGTGAGTATGGTTACAGCTTGCGCAACATTGTCGCGATTCTCGATCCGCATTCTTCAAACCGCCGTGGCGCAGCAGCTGTTGAAACCAAGGGCTCCCGTAAGGCTCGGGCGGTAAAGGTTTACAAGAATCCTCACTCGGGCGAAGTCGTCGAGACTAAGGGCGGCAACCACAAGGTGTTGAAAGAATGGAAGGCTCAGTACGGCTCTGACAAGGTCGAGAGCTGGCTGGCTCAGTAAATCGTTTGAGTACAAATTGAGGGCCCTGCGGGGCCCTTCTTTATGGGGGATAGGAAATGCTTCGTTCAGCAGTGCTTGAGCTGGCAACGAGCTTCAGGTTGGCAGTGGAGATAGTCGTAGAGACCGGCAAATGCACATCCAAGGTTTATTTTTCCTATGCGGCGAATTACACCATCAAAGGGTCATTTCGAGGTGCGCAAATCCTGTCATCTAAGGAATACCTTATACAATCAATACCGTATTCGAGCATATTCACAGCGACCTCAGCCCGGCGCCCAGTGCACCTACGGAGGCAGGGTCTTACGACACGGTGGCTACTGATCACGGAACAGCCTTCGCCTTAAAGTCGTCGTCATTGCCCTTGAGAAATGTGATTGCAGTCCGGGACTGTAGGCAATTATCAGCTTGTTCATGTAGCAGCGCGTGCTCATTAGTATCTGCCCAGAGTTGCACAACCCCTTCCCTTCGGAAAACCTCCAACGGCAAAGGGTGTATCGCGTAAGGATTGTGATATATCCGCAAGCCATCAGTGATCTTCTCTGGGCCTGCACTAGCTCGAGCTACAACCGGCCTCATACCCTTATGGGTCAACCAGATCGAGTTGATGATTGCATCTGGATTACCACACATGGCGTCCACTTTTCCCCAAGTGGCGAGATGGCTGAAAATCACCGCACTGATGTGGCTGAATCGCGGATTTTGGAAGAAGCCCAGTTCGATTTCTGCTCCGTTGTCCTTCTCCACGCTGCCCAGAGATTTGGTCAGGGGCCCATTAGGAAAACGCTCAGGATTTGCCAGGTACTCGGCCTCATCTACGTAGTGGTCGAACAGCAATGCTTCAATGGGGCGATAGGCTTGAAGGTGAAAGCCCGGCTGTTCAAATGGAGCTACGGCAAGCACAAATGGACGTCCTTTCACATGAGCGTGGCTCGTGTATTTCTCCTGGTACTTCTTGGATTTGCTCATGAACGCGTTGGCTAAGCGGATGATCGCTATTCTGTTGAGTTCATTGAAGTCTACACTATCGAAAAATTCTGGCGTCAGGGGCTTACCCCACTCCGGCGCCCTGTCAGCTGCATGATTCGCTGTGGTGGCCTCCACAGTAAAGGTAGCGTCAACCGCTGTGACCAAGAAATCAGGTGCAGCATGCGTCCAGTCAAGCGCAAGGCCATACTCTCGAAAAACCGCATATAGGTAGATCTCCCAAAAGCTCGAGTTGAAGGTGGTCTGAAACTCTTTTACAAACTTGTTATCCCTATCTGGAAAACCTTCAAGCCATCGCAAAATCTCATCACGCTGGTAATGTCGACCAACTCGTCCGTCAGAGATCGTCTTGAAGTGCTGGTGAAGCTTTCCATCGTCGAACAGAGGCGTTAGTAAGTCCATTTCACACCCTTAGGTTATATGGGGAATTAGGAAAAATTATATACGGGATAGCGGCCCCATGTACAAACACACTCCCACAGCAGTTTCGTCTCAAGGTACTTAATATAGGCAGTTGTATACGGCGCTCCCATGTCGCCGGGGCAGGCAGAGACCCCACGGATGACCGAGATGAATCCTCTACAGCAGCGACATGCGGAAGGTAGTGCCACCGGGGTGGCCCGGTCGCTCACTGAACGCAGAGGTATTAAACTGGCGAGTCTATCTGCTAGTATTTGACATGTGGTCTTTACGATATAGATGATGAATTTGTAGTAACTCTGAAGTTGTCAGGATTCTTTTTGCTTAGGGCAATGAAATAGATCCCAGGAAGGTTTTTTCCAGGGATCTCACTGCGCCTGACCTTCGTTCACATTCGCAAAAACCTGCCTCACTTTGCATTTACCAGAATCTCCCTTCATCCTATGCGGCCAGCAGCAGTTAGTGCTGTATCGGAGCGATTAGTCCCAACCTCTACAAAATTGCTCTTTATTTACGAACACCATTTCATCTGGTGTGTGAATTTTCAGGCCTTCACTATAGCCATCAAAGGTAACGCAGCGAGAGATAAAGGCGTTATGGTATCTCGCCAAGAATGCATATTTCCTATAAACCGAGCTGCCTTTCTTGTGGGTCGCCAAATTTTCCCGGATATAATTTTTATGCTTGGCAAGCACGCGATAATCCAAACAAGCGAAACCCAAGCCGTCGCGATCCTTGAAGTGTATGAAAGTGCGTTTTAGATAATTTAGATAATAAAGTCCGTCGACGCTTATGAAGTATCCGTTGTCCGGCTTCTCCATAATGCCACTTACAGCATGGAAGTGACTGCTATTTCGTGCTCTTTCAATAACTTCCTCAGAAATCAAAACCATTGGATTTACAGCTTGTTCGCTTTCTAACTTATACGCCTCAACAAGTGCATTTCCATAAATGCAATTTTCATCAATAACTAGATCGCCAATTGCCAACCCACCTCGACAAAAGAATCCATGTTCAATCATTGCAAGCTGATAGCCACTGATAAACTCCAGCAGTGAACCTAGGTACTCTAGGCCATCTGTGACCTTCACCCCGATAACGATATTATCTGAGAACGTTTTCACCTTAACAATATTTAGTTCTTCTCCGAGAGCCAAACTCGATCTTGCATACCTAAGAGACTCCATAATGGAAAGAAAAGCCCCCTCATCACCCTCTCTACTTTGTACATACGCGCTGAATCCTAGTACATCCAAAAAAACGCAGAACTGTCGTTTTAAAGGAGACTCACCGTTATGAGCATCAGGCGTAAAAAAAATTTTATCTAAGTCACCCATGGAGTCTCCAATTTTAAATAAATCTAAAAGCCGCGAGAAAATTAATAAGAGATATCTAGAATAAGCCCTCGAGCGTCGCTTCAGCGAGGTGATGTCCCCCGACGTCGTGGCGACACAAACCTTTGTATAGGGTGGGAAGCCTATCACTCAAGCATACGTAGCTGAGGATCATCGTGACTCGCGACACGGGGCAGATTCAGCTACAAGTTGGTAGGATATTGACCATCACTATTTCTCAACCAAATCTTTGTACAGTTCTCGTGCGGCTAGGATCTGATCTCTGATTTCTTCAGGATCAATCCTCATTCCGCCACGAGGCGTTACCTGCAATGTTTTCAGGGAGTTGGCTGCCTTTACGAACGCTCGCTCTTCCGCCTGAATCCACTCGGGGCGTTTGTCCTTCCAAAATGACCATGCCATTTCGCTTAGTCTCACTCCAAGACGGATGGAAGCTAGTATGTGGTAGCCGCAGGGAATGTCCAAGCTAGGTAGTGAACTTGAGCCCTATGCAAGCGGAGCGCGTAGACCAGGATGGTCGAATAGCATGAGGATGGAAGCCCGCAGGGCCAAGACCGGTCGTAGACAGGGCTTGGTTAACGACAGCCATCCCTGCTAGGGCATGCCACGACAACCGAAGTGTCGAATATCACCTCAAGGCGCGCTGATCAAATGACCGAGGAACAACCCCCTGCGCGCAAAGATCATACGTTTTGCGCAATGCTACCTCATCGCCAGAAGACACCCTCGCATGAGTAAAGATCGTCGACAGAAAGCGTCTCCTTTCGCCGTTGCCAAGCTCAGACCAAATCCTCGGCTGTCCTTGCGCGTCTGGGACTGCAAGGCGGTCTAGGAAATACTCTTCAAGACTGTGCAGGCGTTGCTGACCATCAATCAAAATTTCACTGTTTTCGGCTAATGCCCTGCTACCTATCACTGGCTCGTACCAGTCATTCGTGAGGTAGCTCCCCAGGTCTGCCCCTGACCAAACAGCGGTAATGAAACGAGCCTTCTGACCGAGGTTCCACTCCTGGCCGCGCGCCCACAATGGAACGGGCATGCCCATAACGAATCGCGCTGCCCAGGGACAATGCTCATGAGCGGAGGAGGGGTCTACGAGATACTTTTCCCAGTTGCCCACTACGACCTCGAGGGGACAATGACTGACGGTCGTGGGCAGAAGACGCTGAGGCATATTGATGTGCAGGTCTGATGTTCCGCCGTCGGCGTAGCGTTTAAAAATGGAAGTCATGGTTTTCCTGGGGCGTTCAGATAAGGCGAAGTGTTCGATTCAATACGGGTGCATCGCCAGGCGTCGACCGTTTCGATGATCAACAGATCTCGTTCGATAGAAACGTGGATCTGGTCGCTATCGACAAGCGCGTGCACATAGCCTTCGACGTGGGATGCTGCCTTATCGAATGCGGAAGGTGAGTCGGATGACTCAATATAACTAATCAGCCGTTCCCAGGTTCTACGCTGACGGTTGCCCAGGATCGTCTCGGGAAACGATATCGCTCCCCGCAGAATCTGAATGGATGCAGGCTTTGATTTGGTCAAGGCTGGTTTCTCACCGTGTACATACAATTGAAAACGGTGTGATTTGGCGAAACTTGAGCTGGATGGAGGATTTTTGTGCAGATGCTGCAGAGACGCGAATGCCCCCTTCAGCAATAGAAGGCATTCGCGATGTGTGTAAAGCGGAAAACGAAAAGATCATGCGTTCGATCATATATCACCGACCCTGACGCCTGAATCTGAGTTCTAGTGAACCAATGCGACGTTTGCTTTCAAAAAGCGCTTATCGTGATCTGCCGCTGGAAGGTGGGTGGAGTCGTACTGACCAAACAACCGATAGCGATTTACCGCGATTTTGTCGTACATCCAATCTCGCATTGCTGCTGGTACAACACGTGCAGCCGTGAGCCAGCGCCACGGGGCATTTAGGCGACCTAAAATCTCGAACATCGCCTCAGAACGTATGGACACCTTGTTGTTTGAGAGGAGAACAATGGTGTTGAATTTGTCCTGCGGCAGTCCGGCCCACCTCAAAAGCTCTTGGCCCTCAGGCGACTGAACCGCAGCGAGCTGAATTCGGTGAGCCTTGTCAGAGTGGATGATGAACCTAGCCCACCCGTTGCAGAGCTTGCATGTGCCATCGAAGAGAACTGCCGTGTCGCCCGATTGTAGGAACGGGGCAGGGGATTCGGTTTTCGTGGTCATTCAGTCTGCTGTTTCATTTACAGTTCCCTGCCTTTCGGTAGCCCGCAGATTTAGCAGCGGATTCTGAGTCGAAGGTTACCTGTTTCTTCGAGGACACCTTGTCGTAGCTTGGGCAACCTTCAGGTAGATGGTAAACATGGCTTTTACCATTACCGATGATGCTTCCAACGGATATGGAGCGGGATGCCGATGTCGGTTTTTGTGATTGCGCCGACTTTGCCGTAAGGCCGGTGACTACTCCGTCGCCCACCGTCTTATAGCCTTGAGTCCAACTGCGTTCTTGAGTCACGAAAGGGTTGGGATGCCCCATGATCGCGGTGATACGTTTATTACGCTCCCTTTCCCAGGAGGTAACTGGAAATTGCTTGTCCCATGCCTTCAATAGCTGTTGCTGCTGGCGAGACATATTAAGGTTGTACCGGTCGAACATGTAGAACGTCGTCCTTGCTACCGATCCTTCACCTTGTCTCGCGGTTCAGTCGCACGCCTTGGCCGACTGGCGCCACGAATCCAAGTCATCATCCAACAGGTCTGGCTCATCTCTCTGCTGCTCTGAGGCGGCGTCCGCTTCCTCGGCAGGAGGCGGCCCGAAGATATTTTCAGGCGACCAGTCATCTTTGAAAAGGAACATATCACGCGTAAATTCAGCGATTCCGACTTCGCTGTCGTCCAGGATGTAACGAGCAAAATGTCTGAAAATCCTGCCTCCATCAACGCCACGTCCGGCATCCGTATCTTTGATTAGAAGGACAGTCCAATTCTCATACCATGCGCCGGCAGCAATTTTCGCCCAGGCGAGGTGAAACAACTTATAAGTCTCGCCGACAAGCACAGAGTCATACACCACGACAAGCATCCCTTTGGACGCATGCAAAAGCTTCACGGGGGAGAGAACTGCCAAGGTAATAGACTGCTCGATCAAATCGATCACCCTTGTGTCAGGTTGTCCTTCCCAGAGCACTACGAATCTCTGAATGCACACGACCTCGAGTGGCATGCAGTCAACAGCCGAATAACTGCTTTGTAGAAAAAATCGTGTACGCGCCCTCACCATCATCGTTGTGAGGCTGCTCATGTTCGGTATAAAGCCAGCGGGAATAAATCATGTCGGATACCGTTTTGGCGAAGGATTTTCAATTTATATGTGGGGCGTCACTGTGGCGCGCCGAGACATCGATTGGTAATGGCTGGAAGTTAGCGGCAGAATTTGCTGTGGTATTTTGATGCTTTATCATTGGTATAGCGTCTAAAGAAACGAGGGAATGGTTTTCCCAGAAGCTACCGATAGTTCGAGGTGCTTGAGTCAAGAAGAGTGCGGCTAGGAACGTCTGCCGTGTCGACGATCCGCAAGATTTCGTTTTATGAAAATATCGATCTAGCCTTCTACAATTCTCAGTCCAAAGCTTTTTCAAATTTAAGGCCTTGAAGTCTCATTGGTAGAACTTCAGTAGGGCACCAATCAAGCGCAGCAGAGATGCATAAATGCCAGATCACCATTTGGATGCGGAGAACATCTTCCGTGGGGTGCCGCCACATCAGCTTGCGTGGTTTCAGAATTGATTGGAGAGTATTGACAACCCCTCTGGGGTAGCGCCCGCGACCGTCTCTGTCCGCAACTACAGCGAATGCGAAACAACCGCAATCTTGGTAGCTGTCCGAAATCTTTCTTAAACGATTTCTAAGCTCTTTCTTGCTAATTCTAGAGGCAACAATCCACCAGATTAACTCAACGTCTTCAAGATCGATCCATTCGGGCGGTATATCACAGTTGTTTTCATATTGCTCAAATGGACGCAGGTTGGTTGGATTCAGTCTCCCTCGTGACGGCTGTCCGAAAGTTAAATCAGCTTGTTGGTTGTTCATTCATTTCTTCTTAGTTAAGGCGTAGGCGTAACAGGGCTATGAGGTGCGAAAGACGCCATTTTTTGGGGTGTGGGCAATTGACTAACTTGTCAGGTGTCTTTCGGCAAGAATTTCGGGTAGGTAAGCCCCACTAAAGACTATTCCTTAAGCTTAAAAGCTTGACCCGGTCTAGCCCTTTCACTGTTCGTATTAGTTTTGCGGCGGGCGCTTGTTGATAGCGTAGTGATGGGTCATGTTCCGGCTGATTGTGCCCATGGCAGGATTGAAACGCTTGAATACCTGCATCGCCGCTTCTGCCTTAGCTATAATTACCGAACGACGTACGACGTGTGGCGAGCGTCCACCATGGCTTACGTTCGCAGCCTTCAGCCAGCTCACAAGCTTCTTACGAAGTTCTTCAGGCTTCATCGGAGAGTTTGAAACTGAGCCGCTGGGAAAAATGTAGTCGTTCTTTGAGCTGTTCCTCAGGTTCAGTATCTCTACTGCAAGATCTATGTCTTGCTTTGGCAGTGAAACTGCTCTGAAGTTTACTGTTTTCTCGACTCCAAGCACTAAGTCTCGCGATTTGATCGGCAAATATTCGCTGGGCCTCATGCCTGTGAGCATTAGGGAGAAAAGTAACCGGTCTGTAAGCGAGCCTTTCTGTTCGAGAGTTTCTTTTATTTGCATCAGCTCACCTCGACTAAAAGGCCTGGTCGCTTTGCTTTGCATATCTTCTTTTGTTTGACTCATCATCAATAACCGTCATGAGA
This sequence comes from Pseudomonas petroselini, assembly GCF_045037875.1. NCBI lineage: Bacteria > Pseudomonadati > Pseudomonadota > Gammaproteobacteria > Pseudomonadales > Pseudomonadaceae > Pseudomonas > Pseudomonas petroselini. The sequence continues at coordinate 4,970,784 of NZ_CP173614.1, read as the reverse complement.
GGGCTGCCATTTAAGAGGAGTGGCTGCGCTGATGTCAAGGTATTTTTGCACTTTTCTCGGCGTGTGGTAATCTTTTAACAGTATATTAAAAGTAGACTCTTAATTTGATTTTTTAGTTTCTAGAAAGTTTCTGGCACGGCTTTTTTATTGGCTTTTCGGTATAGTTCTAGTGGCGGGGACTTTATTTTTTGCTTAAGTTTTAAGTGTTATTGCTGCTCAGCGATTACCTCGAATGCAATTGATTAAAAGTTTGTTGATGGCTTTTGCTTTTGAATTGAGTGGCGGTCAACAATTTATATTTATAGCGGAGGCCGGTTATCCATTGTGCGAGTTTCCGTAAAAGACCGACGCCGAAATTACAAAATGTGGAGTTAGCGATTGCAGAGCATGAGTGGTGACTTGAGTCGTGTTTCGGTAGATCAAGTCCTTGGAGAGGTTACGATGCAGTGGGCAGCCGGTGAGCATAGAGTTTCACAATGCTGATCCTCCAACTCTGGGAGCCGCCTCCTCATGCGAGCACGCTCTGAGACTGCAAAGTACCGCAAGTGATCGTCAGACCGAACCAGGTGGCGGGCTTGGCTCAGGTATTTTGTCCTGAGTTTCTCCCCTCGTTAAGGTGCAACGCTTAACATGCAACGAGTTGCACCTTTGCAAACTTTGGGGCGACGACGGGCTACGGTAATATTTCATTGGCAGAGAGCCCGGATTCATTGATGTTGACTAAGGTGCAGCTTAAAGCTATCGTAATGGCTCTTGAGGAGGTATTGGGTTGAACCTTATATAAGGGTTCGAATCCCTGGTTTCCCGCCAAACAGATAAAGAAATCCCGCGAGCCAGAGGCTTTGCGGGATTTTTTTTGCCTGCGGTTTGCGTTTCTACCCCCGTCTGTACCCCCGTTTGTGACGGGATTTGCAGGGCCCGTGTGGGCCGGTATGGCGGAGGGGATGTGAGCGAAAGTGACAGACCTGCAGCGCCGCTACGATATAGGCCTGTGCGGTAGGGCTGGTACTTCGACGAGTCCGTCAGCGACAAACCTACGGGCTGTCGACGTGCTTGGTGGCGCCCGAGAGCACCATCCGACGCCGCCTGAGCAGCAATGCACGGTTCAGCGAGGCCGAGTCCGAGCGGGTGGTGCGTCTGACACGTGTGTATGCCGAGGCAGTTGAACTGTTTGGCGGCGATGAGCGCGCGGCGCTGTTGTGGCCGAATACCCCAGCCGACTACCTTCCTGACCAGCCGGCGATCTCGCCGTTACACCTGTCGGTGATGGACCCGGGTGCCCGCCTGATTGAGTCCCGTATCCGCCGCACCGCCCATTGCATCTTCTAATGCAGCTGTGGCGCATTTCAGCCTTCCCAGGTTTGTGTGGGTTGGGTGGCATCATGCCGATGGCAGTTGGCACACCTTGCCACATTCGGTGATCTATGCGGCTGAACATCCTGCGCTGGCCATGGTTGAGGTGTTGGCGCATATGCGACTGAGTCTGGCGAACATTCCGTCAACCTTGCAGTTGATCCGAATCGAAGTGGCGCCTGGGGCATTGATCGGTTCATCGCAGGCGTTACCGGTCGGTTGGCAGGCCAATGAGCCGACCTCGCAGGCGATGGGCATTCGTTGGCTGGATGCGGGGGTGGAGTTTCTGTTGCCAGTACCGTCAGCATTGATACCCCACGCGAGCAATTAGTTGGTTAACACAGCTCACCCACAGGCACAGACACACTTGGTCGAGAGTATTGAGCCGTTTTGGTTTGATAAGCGATACCTGCGTTAGCAAGCGAGAAGGGAGTTTGCGAGTATGAGCCTGATACCTATAGATCGGTCGACCTCCAGCAAGCCTCTGGATTAAACGGGCTTACCGCCACCAACCGGTTCGCGGCCGCATTTCGTGCGCTGTCAATGTGCTATCATCTGCCGGTACATGGATTGACACAGGCAAGAGACAGCGCAGGGAATGTGTGCTTTTCACCCCCTCCCGGTTAGCAATTGCATCCACTTTGGCACCTCCTTGTACGACATCCCCTTGACCCTGAACGAACATGGAACCGTCATGCCTGACATTAATGAACTCAAAGACAAGATAAATACCAAAACCTTGAATATGGTATTGCTGTCGATCGCAACCTTAGGGCTGTACCTGTTGTTGTGGCTTGTCAGAAGCAATCAGAAAATCAGCGAAACAACCAAGATCAAACTGGTCGATAACACTTACATTGTCTGGCTGGCCGTCTGCCTCGGCTGGAGCGGCTCTTTATCCAATTTGGGTGACGCACTTTTCGATGCGCTGTCCGGCATTCTGATAATTGCGGTAAACGCCCTGTATATCGTCTGGGCGTTCAAAGCCAAAAACGCCTTGTCGGAATACGCCCTCCGCGAGCATAAAATCGATCTGCGCATGAACGCGTTCTACACCTTCTTCCTGAACGTCTTCTACATCAACTACTGCATCAATGACATGCCAGAAGAGCAACGCAAGCAACAAATCCTGCGTGGTCAAGCCACCCAGGCTTGATGCAATCGACAGGCTGGCAGTCTCTAGACGATTGCCAGCTGTTTGCTTGGCATTTGTTTACCAGGAATCTCAGGAGAGTGTTATCAATCGCTTGAACGGCTCTGAGCTCTTCAGCATGGCTAATTGTTGAGTCAGGCGAGGGAAGCCGACAGCAGCTACACCACCGGCAGCGTGCTCCAGGGCGAAGGGTTTTAGGCTCGCTGCGCGAGTGGTGTTGAAAAGCGTTTGTTTCCCTCTCTAACGCTCCGCACAGACGGGGCGCGATGGGATGAGGATAAGCTACGGTTATTGAAATTAGAGCTTTTCCGCACGGAATAGATTTGTTTTTATAGCAGCGTGTATTGCTGTGAACGCAGCGAGACGCCTTCAAAACCCGGCCACTGAGCCTGGTTTTTTGTTCCCATTTTCAAGCCCTGCCATTGAGCAGGGCTTTTTTGTTTTCGGCCCCACGCCTGTCTCCTTGCCTAAAGCGGATGCCAGCGACGTAGAGGCCGACCTATTTGAGGACTCAAGATGAACTCCGAGCATCAGGCACTGACCGATGTGCCCCTGTGGTTGTTGGTTCTGCTGAGCCTCGCCGGTTTATCCGGAGAAATGCTTCGCGCATCAGGCAGCGACCTAGGCCTTCGCCAAATCCTTCAGCGAGTGGCACTGCGCTTCCTCGCTTCTGGACTGTTGGGTACCAGGTTGTACATGAAGTGCGGATCGGGCGCGGGATGCTGTACGTAACCTTCGGAGCGGAACAAGCCGGCGAACAACAGCGGGTATTAACGACCTTGTCCTGGACCAACGACACTACCCATTCGCGCTCAAAGTTGCGTTGTATTTGCCAGCGCTGCCACTCATCGAATCGGCCCTGCAAATACACGTCCATGGGCGCTTCTATTTTGTTGTGGCGCGCCAAATGGACTTTGGCCTTGCCCGCATCAAAGGTAGGCTCTTGCAGCCTCAGAAAATCCAGAAAATACACGGTAACTCCGGAGCGGAACCGCCTGTGCGGTGGTTAGACGAAAGTGGTCAACTGCCGATTGGAGGATGGTGACAGATTGAGTTTATGGGTGACTTGCAACAGGTTTCGCAGAGATTCGACCGCGACTCTTGGTAAAACTCAGTCATTCGTGACAGACCGCTATCGGCCGATTGTGTTGAAAAAGTCGGCTTGCCCAAAACGCTCGAATACTGATGGGTGAAAAGACCTTTTTTGCACGCTGCTACGTGAAATCCGAGTCCTGAACCTACTGCCAAAAATTCAGATTTCAATCTCAGACGCGTACTTTTCTGCCGTGGAATTCGAAGTCGACTTTTTCAACAGAATCGGCCAGGAACAGTCAGTCGACGGGTTTGATAAAGATGATTAAACAGTTGGTATTTGGTAAACAACCGAGTCGTACTTGGCTGATGTGCGCATCTCGAGCATGATCCCACCCAGAGCCTCGGCAATACGTCGACTCGCATGGTTGTCCGTCGCAACGGGGTAGATGAAACTTTTTGCTACCACTCGCTGGCTGGCCCACTGAACAACCGCTTGGACCGCTTCACCTCCAAAGCCTAGCCCGTGTTTATCTTCACGAATCCAGATACCCAGCTCCGGCGTTTCACCGTGGGTATTGTGCAGCCCGACAAGGCCAGTAAAACGAGCATCGTCGAGTTGTCTAATTGCGAACACAAAGTCGCTGCCATCTGCGATTGAAGGCAGCCAGTGGCGCCAGACGTTTGCATAGTCCTCAAGAGAAGCAGGTGGTTCCCACGACATGTAGCGAGTCAACGAGGCAGTTATACAAGCGAAGGATTCAACAGCGTCCTGCGCGCAGAATGGCTCAATACTAAGGCGTGGCGACTGAATGCAGATTTCGCGGGTATCGACGAGCATCGTAATTTCCTTACAAGAGGTGCAGTACTCCGTGTGTGTCCAGGAAAAGTAACATGCTGATCATTTCTTCAGCGAATCGGACGTCCTCTTTGGGTCGATTTCTTCACGCGCCTGGTTCGCCATATTGCTCAGTTGCCCACGATCATTACCCACGTTGGTCACCTCATGGGCAATGATCAGATGGTGTTTGTCGTCGACAGCTGTTTGTACGTTGTAGCCAACGGTTCCGGTGCCTCGGCCGCTCGTGGCCATTGAGCGTGCATCTGGGTCTGTGAGGGAGATCTGCTGGTCTGGACTTTCGTGGAGCTGCGCCTCAATTTCCTTGAGTGTCTGCATCTGCTTTTTCAGTGTTTCTATCTTTTCTTTAAGCTGCTCTGCTTTGGCCTCGGCCACTTCGGGCGTGGCCCGATCCGCCGAATCCATCGCCGCCAGATAGCGATCAATGCTCTGCTCAATCTGCTGCATGCGTGCCTTCACCTTGCCCTGAGTGAAGTTGCGGTCGCGATTATTGACGGCTTTGAATTTGCTGCCGTCGATGGCGATGATCGACTGAGAGAAGAGATTGAGGTTGCGGCAAAAAACTACGAACTGGCGGCATACGCTGTTAATGGCTTTGCCGTTGTCTTTGCGAAAGTCGGCAATGGTTTTGAAGTCCGGAGCCAAACGCCCCGTTAGCCACATCAACTCGACGTTGCGCTCGGCCTCATGCTCAAGTCGGCGGCTGGACTGAATCCGATTGAGATAGCCGTAGATATAGATCTTCAGCAACACCGCTGGGTGGTAGGCCGGACGACCCGTTGCGGCAGGATCGACGCCCTCAAAACCAAGTGCGCCGAGGTCGAGTTCATCGACGAAAACGTCGACCACTCGCACTGGATTTTCTTCGGCTACATAATCGTCCAAGCACTCCGGCAGCAGCGTCACCTGCGTCCGAGTCTCACCCTCAATGAATCGTTTCATGATCGCCCCCGATACGATCTAGACGAACAAAAGCTTAGATCATCCTCGGCGTATTCCGACTTTTGGCCTTAAAGCAAAGCTCGCTTTCATCTGGATTGAAGACGTTACCGGAGGGGATTGGTCAGATATTGGCAAGCTGGGGAACAATGGATTTACCCATGCAATTGACTGCCGCAAAGTATTTACGGCCGCTTGAATGAGACAACCTTGCGTGGCATTCGCAACAATACTCGTCACGGTATTGGCCATCAGGTTTGAAAAATAGCTTGGCCTCGTTGAGGTCGGTTATTAAAAATCCTTCAGATTTCAAAATCTGTTCAAAACGATCACGTAGTGAAGAGAGGGCGGTGGGAAGGTGGGGATGACTGAGAAGCTCCTTCGGGTATGGGGTCGCACTCAGTAGATCCACCGTCGCGATCGATTCCCCGGTCGCTTTGAGGGCTTGCAACAGATGTGGGTGTACGTACGACAGACTGCTCGCAGCGTGATGCGCAATACTTTGACAGACACTACTGAGGCGGCGACGGGAAGGCATTCATTCTTCCTGATTTGGTTTGCGAGCTGCGTCGAGCTGCTGGATTCTTAGAGACCATATGGTGCCTCAAAACCTGGTCGAATGCCCCCATGGCCGAATCGTTCTAAAAACGTGTTTTCACACAGCCTGGGTCGATTGCTGCTTTTCGCGAAGGGCAGCTTTTGGGCGATTGTGTTGAAAAAGTCGGCTTGCCCAAAACGCTCGAATACTGATGGGTGAAAAGACCTTTTTTGCACGCTGCTACGTGAAATCCGAGTCCTGAACCTACTGCCAAAAATTCAGATTTCAATCTCAGACGCGTACTTTTCTGCCGTGGAATTCGAAGTCGACTTTTTCAACAGAATCGGGCGGATGCAGCCATACGATGTGTCTCATGAGTAGCGGCCTATTGGTGGTTTGTGTTCGGTCGGCAGGACGCCGGGGGAGTGAGGAAGTCGTTTCCGCGACCCGCCAAAGGCTTTGCGGGATTTTTTTTGCCTGCAGTTTGTTGGGCTACCTACTGATGTGTTGGCATTAAGTGGGATGTGTTGGGCCGATGGGGGGAGGGTGGGTTGCTGACATTGACAGGCGAAGGGGCCTCGCCATGCTGCAAGCATTTCGCGGGTGTTGAGGCGGGAATAGCTGTAATGAGCGGCCTAGCGGCGCCCAGCGCGTCGGCTGTGCGGCACCTTTCGGCGTCCTGACTTCTGAGGCGGTGGCGCAGCCAGGCAGTGACATGCGCTAAGTTGAGGTTGTAGCCAAATGTTCGCGTCATTAGCACGGCTTTCCAGTGGCTTTCACGTGCATCAATCTCTTGCGGCATGGAGTGAAGGTCGGCGATCTCCAGCAGAGTAAACCGGAAATCCTGCTGGCGTTCCTAATTAATCCGTGCACTGACACATTGGTTGCTTTGGACTGGTCAGACCGTCGAAAGAGCAATCGCTTTTTCTAAGACGGCCTGTAGCATCTGCTTCGGTGATTGTTCCTTGTTGAACAAGCTCGGTGACAATTTATCAGCGTCGTTTTCAGTCGATTGCCGGAGAAGGGCGAGCGGCCCCGATTGTCCTAACTGCTCTTGGTAAAGACTTTTTATATTGTCCCTAAAACCATCAGGGTATGCCGCTTTCTCGACCCCTGGAAGATCATCGAAATAGTCCATGATGCCTTTGAAGATTTCACTGTTGTCACCGCCGTTCGTTATAGTGGCGTACAACTTGGAAAAATATGTTTCATCCTGCTTACTAAGCTCCCCATAAGCGGCATACCGTTCTGCATCCGTATAGGTTCCTGAATCATCATAAACAATATTGCTTAGCCCGTTTCGGGCCATGCCTTCAAATGGATTTGGAAGTTTTTCGGGGGGGGCTTTAGAAAGCCCAATTGCGTAATCCAGTGACTGTTGACCTAACGCCAAACGGGCAGGGTCGTCTGTTTGGGGAAGTAGATCCTCGTTATTAAGATTCCCACCAGCAATCCGCTGCCCGAAATTGTACATATCGCTCTGACCTTTTGCATATTGTCCTTTTAAATCCCTATTGGACATAGAGGCTTGTTTGTCATCAGCCTTACTTAATGCGTACAGTGCCCGTGCAGAATCGGAGATTGTGACGGTCTCCGTCGTCTTGAGGGCGGCATCCCCTGAAGGTAAATTTACAGGGTTGGACGAAGGAAGCTTCTCTTGTGTAGAAACCTTTGCCTGTGTACTTGCTTGATACGATTTGATCGAAATGTCCATGGTGATACTCCATACGCTGAGGATAGCTTGAGAGCTATCTTCAGCTAGGGTTCCTATACAAATGTCGGACTATTTGATTTCAAATTCGACAGTGTAGTTATAGGGAGGCGCCGATTGGATTGCTGTGATATTTGCATTGCAAGTAGCGTTATCGAAACCAGTGCTAGTGCCCATTTTAGTCCAGCTAGGGGCTTTAGTCGTTGGATTGACTTGGTGGCTTGCTGCAAAACGACATTTCTTATTACCCGAGGTATACACGAAGCGCATTCCTGAAACCGTATCCGCGATACTGGTCAGGGCAAATGTTGTCGTTGCAGACGGCAGAATCGTACTTGGAGTGGGGGCTACACTCCCTGAAAAATACTCGAAAGTGTACGCGGCTGGACCGGTCGTAGAGTTCTTCACCTTCACGGTGACGATGGTGCCTGCTTGGGCAGATGCAATCATAGAGGCGAATAAAGTTGCTGCCCCGAACAGTTTAGCGAATCTCATAAATATCCCTTTAATTTTGATAATCACTATAGCTCTTGTCCTTCCGCGTTTCGGTAAATACCTTAACTACCAGTGCCTTCTTGATGCGGAAGGATAGTAGCTTTAGGTCATACATCCATGACGCGAAAGCATTTTTCCTCATCTTGTATAGAAAAGACAGCAAGACTCAACCTCTATAGCGGCAGGTAACCAGAATTCTTTAACCTACCTCCGGTTTGTCGGAGGAAGATTATCGTCTTTGTCATTTATTTGCTGAGCAGAGAGTCAGATATTGGGCGCGCGCATTATCAGAATGCTTTCCAGAGAAGGTGTTTCAGTTTGAAGTTGTCGATGATCTTCTCGATGAATATGGAGTTTGCCTGACATTCTGGCAGTCGTAGTAGCAAACTCCGAGCCAAGGGGGTGTGGAAAGGCTTCACAAGACATTCCATGCATTGAAACTAGACGGCTCGACGCATCTACATCTTGAGACTGTGGATGTGCGCTCGCGCAGGGGATCAGACCAAACTTCTGTGACTAAGCGTCTTTTGCTATTTGACGTAGCCGCCGAAATTGTGGGGACGAAATCAAGTGACGCCCCCATGCCAGTGCCAATCGACGCCGGATTTAGGCTCATCAATGGAATGGCTGACGGTTTACTTTTGGCCAATTACAGCTTTTCACAAAAAGCTATCCCCCTGAACGGAGACTCGCCAACGTCAGCCACGCTGCAAAAAGCAGCTCGCCCCCGTTACTGCAACGGAACATACACATCCGTTTGCCATTGATCCTGCGGTGTTTGCGGATACACGCTCAGGTAATGGAAGAACAGTGGCTGATCACGCAGTTCTTCGCCACTGGTAGGCAGCCAATCGCGGTAGATCGGATAGATCGATTCGCCGATGTGGTCCGGTGATCCCACGTGCCGCACTACGACGCAGCGACCGCCAGCAATGACTCGTTCGCGCACGCCGAACGCATTCGGTTCCACCGCCTCGTGAATCTCGCCGCAAATGGCGAAGCGGAATGCTTCTGCTGGCGTGGTGTCGGGGTTGCCGTAGGGAATGCCAAAGCTGCGACTCGATGCCACCGGCGACTGCCCGCTCTGCATGCGCCACTCGATGAACCTGCTCACGCTCTCATTGACGAGCCCGGGGGGGCCGCAATGTTCAAGCGCTGCGACCCGGACTTCGGGGAACTCCACGATTCGTACTTGCATGATGATAGTCCTGGAAAAATGAGGGATGGTGAACACCGCATGCCAGACCTGCCAGTTCGGCGCCTTCCTGAACGCACTTGGCGTCATACCGACCGCTCGCTTGAACGCCCTGCAAAACGCCTCGGGGCTGTCGAAACCGGCACCGAGTGCCGCCTCCAGTACCGAGTGATCCGCGACGGCGGCCAAGCGATGGGCGGCGCGTCGTAGCCGCATCAGTTGCACATAACGTGAAACCGGCACGCCGACGAACGCGGTGAATTGGCGATGGAAGTGAAACGTCGAAAAATTCGCCACATGGCTCAACGTCTTCACCGACAGATCATCTTCGAGATGCTCATCAATGTAGGCGAGTACGGCGTTGAAGCGCTTTGTGTAAGCGACGTTGATCGGCGTGTCGGACACTGGTACAAGCTCCTGGAAGTACGGTCGGCAATAGCGTCGACTATAGCGAAGGTAGCCTGCCTAGCCGGGTTTGCTCAACGCGGGTTGTGGAGGGAACACCCGTAGATGAGTGACCACCCCTTTTACCCTCGCGACGTCTTCCATTGAGCGTGCGTAAGTCCGTGACACGTCGCCAAGGCAGGCGCGGCGGATAGTTTCAGTTCGGCGTCATACAAGTGCACTGCACCTCACTTCATCGTGGCCGTTTGCGAAAGCGATTGTCCGCTTGCGACGCGGCACAATCAGGATACGTGCGCAGCTTGGCTTCCCAGTAATTGCGCCATTAAATTTGTGGCTTTTATGACGAGCTTTTACTCGTCATCTCTTTGTTTTTTTACTATTATCTTTCATCTGCGCACTCAAGGAAGAGAGGCTGAGCGCCTTGAGGCTGGTAGAAAATTCATACTCGATCATTGAACGAGTTATTGCTTTTACCCAGAACCTAACGACTCAGCCAACCATAAATACCTCTTGGTGAAACCGATGGATAAAATGTGTGGCATCGTTGTAGTGGTAGGACTTGCCCTCGCGGGATGCGCTACGAAAACCCCAGAAAAACCTGAAGTGGCTCCTCCACCTGCCGTCGTTCAGCAATCACCCTCTGAAGTCGCACCTTCGACACCAGCACACTCGCCTGCGGGATATGAGGCTGTACCTGCGAGCGCCAGCACTGACGCCCCAATCGCCACCTCTGCGAAGGCCGCTCAGGCAGAATCAGAAACAAACCTTAACCAAAATCGCGCTGAGCAATGCCGTAAAGAAATCGATGTTTTAAAGCTTTATAACAAAGCGTCTTACGCTAAATACGAGGCGGAATACCAAGCCATTGCGGTCAAGACTGCCAAGTACATGGAAGTCAAAGACTCATTAGGTCCTGATTTGAACTACATGGTTATGCCCGCTTATCAATTTCAAATTCGCGAATTCTGCTTCCGGGTTAAAACTCGTCTGTCGGAGCTTGTGCTTCGCCAAGCCAAATAATGATTCCACGTCAGGGTAGGTCTTTTGCCGGTTAAGAAGCGCTGAAAAAGACTTCCCTCTCTGGTGAAATACTTGCCTCACGCGAATCGAACGGTTAAGCGCCGATGAAGCAGGCTGCCTTCGCCGATGCCGGCTAGGCTGGCGAACATCAGCAGGCCCGCCGCGAGCGCTTCTTGGTCTAGAAATTGGTCTAGAAAGGTCAGGTGGTGCCCCGGAAGGGTTTGATTGCCTTGAGGGTGCTGCAGTATCCGAAAGGTGGAGATGATCTGCGGCGTATCGGTTTATCGATCAGTCGGGAAGGCAGTCGACCTCGATTAACTGCGCTCCTCAGTCGCAAATCGTTGCCGCTTTATCCGGTACATCTCCCCATCTGCATGACTCAGCAATGTATCCGCATCCTCCCCATCCCCCGGATAAAACGCCACGCCAACACTGCAGGACGGCATCTTCACCCCGCCAAACTCAGCCCCCAGCGGCTCAGCCATGACCGCAAGTATTTGCGCCACTTTCCCGGCAACCGCATCCGGTGATTGGATATCCGTGATCATCACCGTGAATTCATCGCCGCCCATCCGGGCTACCAGGTCGGTCTCGCGCACGCAGCGCTCCAGTCGTCGTGCAATCACGCAGAGCACGCGATCACCCATGGCATGACCATGCACGTCATTGATGCCCTTGAAGTCATTGATGTCCAAGAACAGTAACGCGAGCGTGTGGTTGTGACTGCGTGCGGTTTGCAGGGCGTGGTCCAACCGAGCATTGAACAGTGAGCGGTTGGTGAGGGCGGTCAGCGGATCATGGTGGGCGAGGAAGCGTAGTTCCTCCTCGGCCTGGGTGAGCGCGGTGATGTCTCGCGCGACACCAATTCGCGCACCGACCTCTTGGGACCAGAAGGCCGCCCACAGGATGTGCACGACGCTGCCATCCTTGCGGAGGTAACGGTTGCGGAAGTCGACATGGGGTTGCCCGTTCATGACCCGGACAATGGAGGCGCGGGTGCGCGCCAGGTCTTCAGGGTGCATGTAGTGAGTGATCAGGGTGCCTGTCAGCTCTTGCGCACGGTAGCCGAGCAGTGCCTCGCAGGCATCGCTCACGAAGACAATCTGGTTTTCGCCATCGACGACGAAGACCGTATCCAGCATCAAGTGGATCAGTTTTGGATACAGAGCTTGCAGGTCAACGGGCATGGGGCGTCGGGCGTCCGGTTCAGATGGCCTGATCATAGCCCTATCATGAAGGGGGCGGCGGGCAGTCCGGCAAATTTTTAATGCCGTTCATGCCCGTCGAGCCCCGGTTTATTAATGGCGCTTGTTCTTATGTTTGTGCTTATTGTTGCCTCTGTGCTTTTTGCCGTCCGATCGATGACCGCTCTCATCATCCGCCAGGTTGTTGCCGAGCGCGCCACCTGCAGCACCGCCGAGACCAGCACCGATAGTTGAGCCGGTTGTGCCGCCGAGGCGATTGCCTATGAGCGATCCACCAGCAGACCCAACCCCACCCCCTATAGCGGCTTCTGCCCTATTGCCTTTCTGAGCACCGACGGCTCCACCGGCGGCACCCCCCAAGCCTGCGCCTACTGCAGCGCCCGTCGAGCCGCCAAGCTGCTGGCCTACGATATTGCCAAGTGCACCACCAACGCCGCCTCCGAGAGCGGCTGTACCGTCTCCGGCAGCCATCGCTCCTTGCGAAATCATCACGCCTAAAACCAGGGCGGGTAGTGTCATTTTCATTTTTGAACCTCTATGGGTTGTCAGCAGGCGCTCATGGGTTAAAGCACGCCTGGCATTAGGATTGAAACAAACGGTCGAAGTTCTTAAGGGGGCAATGTCCAGGCTCAAATGGTTGTAACAAGGTGTGCCGCAATAAATTCAGTCGCTTGGTCGAGAGCTAGAGCCGCGAGCCTATACAAACACGCAAAAACAATCAGGCATCTGTGGTGCTTTTGGGGTGCTGGTTGTTCACCGTGATTGTCGGAACGTATGATCACCACGTGCGCCTTACCTGGGCGCTGAGATTCACCCCCTTTTGAAGGACATGAGCATGCAAAAGCACTTCGGTCATTCAGGCCTGTTCAAGGCTGCTTCGTATCTGTGCAGCGAAACCCTCAGCAATGGCATCGCCAACTGGGAGTTGAAAAACAGTGCGTTGAATACGAAGGAGTTTTTGATATGTCCAAAGAATTACTCGGAGTTTCTGCTCTAGGGTTGATGGTTATCGGCGAGTTTTGTGCAATCTACAGTGAGGTGGTAACCGCCAGGCTGGCTCAAGCCGGTGACGGCTCGTGGCAGGGGTTCGTTATGCCGGTGGCCGTGATGTGCTTCGCCGGGCTTTGCCTGTTGGGTGCCTATTGGCTGGGGTATCTGGCGGTCGGTGACATCTGGGTAGTCACGGTGGTTTCAGTCACCTCGTTATTGTTGCTGGAGCCTGTGGTGATCTGGGCGCTGTTCCATGAAATCCCCGGGCGAGGCGCATTGATCGGCTTTTGCCTGGGCGCCTTGGGCATGCTCGCCACGGTCTTGCTGTAGGTGCACGTTCTGGCCCGACAGAAGGATGTCGGGCCGGTTCACCCGTGTGTCACAGGCAATACCTTCTACCGCCGCGCCTGCGGTTGAGTTTTAAAGCGGTAATACTTAGCTCAGCAAAAAAGCTGTGCCACCGAAAGCAGGCAAATTACCTGAACAACCATTTGTGCTCGAATTGGATGTTTCATTGCCGTCACCCTCAAGTACAGCTGCTGGTGAGTATGCCGTGGGCGATGTAGGCAACCGTGTCAGGCCGTTAAAAGGTTGAAATGCCACCCTGAATCGCCGACAACACACGCAACTGTTACAAGCAGTATAGACCCTGAAAAAAATATTCGTCACGGATACGTCTTTTCGCCGTCCCGGCGGTCTCTGCTTACAACTATCTCCCCACCAGCATTGCACTTTTTGGGATTTCTCGGCTCTATCCTTGTCCCAGCCCCGCCGATCCCCGCGTGGGCAGATGAACCAGATCGGGTGCCGATGGATCGCACGTTTACTTGTTTGCACATTCGACGGATGCGCCGGCCCTTGCTGCTGGCCGCCGCGTTAATGCTCTGTGCCAGCGGTTGCAGCCAGCAACAGGGCCGGGATATCGCCAAGCAGTTCAGCAATGGCAAACCCGATGAGTTCTTCCAGACCAGTGTCGATCGCATGGCAACGCTGGGCATGCGTGACAATCTGCAAAGCCTGTATTTGCTGATGAATAAGCTCTATCTGCGAAACCCCAGCCAGTGGCGTCAGTCGGGTTACCCGGACGCTGTGAGCGCGGCCCGCGAGATTCGCCAGGCTATCGAGCAACGTCGAACCCTTCCGGCGCTGGGGGAGCGTCGTGACCTGGCGGCACTGAGTTACTCCTTGAGCCCTGAATTCAAAGGTGACCGGGTCGGGGCGTTTATCTATGCCATCGGCAGCATGATCGTGACCGCTCACGGTGGCCGTACCGAGTTCTACATCACTGACGCGATCAATCCTGAATTCGTCAGCAACGCCGCGCGTAACATCGAGAAGGCCACCTGGCTGCTGAGCAAGCGCCAGGATGCGAATGGCGTGCTGTTGTTGTTTTCCAATGAGATCTCGGAGGAGGGCAGCAACCTCAGTTTCGCGGTGGAGTTCGGCAAGATTGTTGCGCGCCTCGATTTGCTGACCCAGATGCTCGATGAGCGCTATCGACGCATAGGCCTCAACTACGCCCAGAGCTTATTGCTGATGAATTTCCTGCCCGTGCAATGACCGTTTGACGGGCACGCGACAACGTCTGCAAAGCACTTGAACCTGTGGCCCTTATTGAGTGATCGGTGCGGTATTTCTCTTTCTTCTGTAGGACGCGGCCTATCTTGCTTCCCTGTGCTTGAAACACCCTGCGGTCATCAATAGCCTCGGATTTTTCCGAAAAATGGAGGCCATGCACCATGGGTAAGCTAAAAACGGTTTGGCCTACGGATCGCGAAATACGTTTGCGCTTTATCCTGTTTGCCGTGATCGATGTAGCGAGTGTCCAGGGTGTTTCCTCCGAGTTATTACTGCCCGCACACAAACTGCTGCGTGAATCGCCGACGCAGATGCAATTGCTCGATGCGTTGAGCGAGATCCTGGCGGCGGATGAGATGTACGGTTTCCGCCTCCCGCCAGGGTCGGAAGCGGAGGAACTGATGCAAACGTTGAAGGAAACTGAACGCTAGCTACGCCCGGTTAGATCGTTTATTTCCATAAGATAGGTCGAGATTGCGCAATCGAATATCCATCGCGTCGGTCTGTCTCGTTTGACAGTCATGAAATACGTAATAGCGCCGAAATACTCGTTATCACAACGTTTGCAGCTGTTTTCTTCAACTAAGTTTCCCTGCGAACATCCATTCCTGCTGCTCTGCCGCCGTCTTGCGCCACCGCCTGGCGTCTCTAGAATCGGCCCCAGAACTTACTCATTTCCTGTCGATTACGGAGTTTCGAAGATGATGAACGCCATGCAGATGCCGATGAACAGCGCCATGCCAATGATGCCGATGATGGGCATGCCGATGATGATGGCCACCATGAAATGCGAAATGGCTGCGGACGCCATGATGTGCACCATGAAGCCGGCTGCCGGCATGGACATGGCTCAGTTCAAGACCAACGCCGAAATGATGGCGATGATGATGAACTGTGGCATGCCGATGATGATGCAGTGCGCCAACATGTCGATGATGTGCCTGTCGGCCGACGCCATGGCCATGATGACCGGCATGAACATGATGCCCATGATGGGCATGCCGATGCCGATGATGAAGTGCGTGATGGAATGCACCCTGATGGGCGACAGCATGATGTGCAAAATGATGCCGATGCCGGGCATGAGCATGGCCATGATGGAAAACTGCTGCATGCTCATGAACAAAATGATGAACGACTGCGCCATGCCGATGATGATGAGCTGCAACGGCATGCCGATGATGTGCTGCACCTGCTGATAGGTCCCGCACAAGAAAACGCCCCGATTATTCGGGGCGTTTTGCATGTCAATCCAGGCGTTCGGGGTAGGTGATCACCAGAAACGCCACGGCCTCGCTGTCTGCCGGGTTGCGGTAGCGGTGGGGCTGGTCGGCGTAGAACAGGATCGAGTCGCCGGTGGGAAGCAGGTAACGCTCGTCGTTGACGCTGACTTCCAACACGCCTTGGGCCACTACCAGGTTTTCCTGGATGCCGGGGCCGTGGCCTTCGGAAATCTCCTCGCCCAGCGCTCGCAGGCGGATCTCGTAGAACTCGGATTGACGCGCGGTATCGTAGGGGAACAAGGCACGGCTGATAAACCCGCCATCGGCACTGACCAGGCGCTTACTTTGTCGCGCCGGCAGCACTTCCACCCCCTCAAAGGCACGGTCTTCCAGGAACGCCGCCACTGACACCTTCAAGCCCTTGGCAATCTTGCACAGCACCTTGATCGACGGCACGCTGCGCCCGGATTCGATCTGCGCGAGCATCGCCCGGCTCACGCCGCAGACCCGCGCTAATCCATCCAGGGACAAGTGCCGTTTGCTGCGCAAGCGTTGCAGGTTGTGGGCCACGCACAGGCTGATCACATCATCATCAGGGCTGGGCTTGGGCAGCGGTTCAGGCGGTTCGGGGAGCACGTGCAGGAAATTCATCGGCCTTACGCCCGGCGAGTATCGCTGGACGGAGCGGCTTGAGCGGTAAACACCGCCAGCCCGGCACGCGCGGCGTACATCGCCCACATCAACTCGGCTGCTGCACGCGCCTGGCGGCGTTTACGGTGGAGCGTGAAGTCGATGAGGGTGGCGGATGTCTGCATGGGTGCGGTCTCGTAGTACGTGGGTGACTCAGTGGCTCCACAGTAATGCTTGGCGGTTATTCCGTTAAATACTGAGTTTGCATGTGGTAATTCGATTTAGGACTTAGCAAATAATCCACGTCTGACGCTGTTGTGGGAAAGGTCTGGTCCGTTAATAAGGAGTGACCTGGCGGGCGTCCCTGTCTTCCCACCACGTGCCCCCCGAATTCCAAGGACCCGCCCCATGCTGTTGCGCCACCCTCCGTTCCTGTTTGCCGCCCTGACACTAAGCTCAATGGTGCACGCCGAAGGCCTGCAATTGGCCCCGGTCGAAGTCACCAGCAGCGAAGCCAGCGCCGGCGAAGTGGCCCAGGCGCAGCTCAAGAGCGTGCCCGGTGCGACCAACTACATCGACATGGACAGCGTGCAGCAGGGACGGGTGAGCACCAACGAAGACGTGTTCAAGTACCAGGCCGGGGTGTACGCCAAGGCGGCGAATAACGAAGGGGTGAAACTCTCGATTCGCGGATCGGGCCTGAACCGCAGCCCGGGTTCCCATGCCTCCGGCTTGTACGAAATGTTCGACGGCCTGCCGCTGACCGGCCCCGGCGGCACGCCCTATGAGCTGAAAGACCCGCTGTGGCAAAGCCGGGTCGAAGTGCTGCGCGGCGCCAACGGTTTCGACCAGGGCGCCCTGGCTCTTGGTGGCGCGGTCAACTATGTGACGCGCACGGGTTACGACGCGCCCAAGCTGCAATTACGCTATGAAGCGGGCAGCAAAGGCTATATGCAGCGCGAGATCAGTTCGGGCCAGGTGCTGGGGGATGCCGATTACTACATCAGCCTCACTGACTCCGAGTCCGACGGCTACCAGCACCAGAGCGCCGGCACCGGCAAAGGTGTAGCGGCCAACTTCGGCTACCGTTTCAACCCGGACCTGGAAACCCGCTTCTATTTCCGCTACCGCGAAACCACCAACGACACCCCCGGCAAACTCACGCGCAACCAGATCAGCCACGACCCGCGCGCGGCCAACAGCCTCAACGCCGCGCGCGATTCCAAACGCCTGCAACCGGGCTCTACCTGGATCGCCAACAAGACCACGTTGCAGCTGGATGACAATGCCCGGGTCGAAGTCGGGCTCGCCTACCACGACTACCCGATGGACCTGCGCGAAGGCACCAACCGCCTGAAAGTCGCCTACACCGATATCAGCAGCACCCTCAACTACATCCGCCAGGACACGCTGTTCGGTCACGACAGCAAAACCACGGTGGGTCTGCGCACCACCCAGGCGATGCCCAACAACGGCGCCTCGGAATATGTGCGTACGCCGGCAGGCAACACGGCAACCTACGCCCCCGGCACCAAGACTCGCGACTACAGCTACCTGGGCTCCGATACCGTGTTGCATATCGGCAACGACCTGGAGCTGATCCCTGACCTGTGGCTGACCACCGGCCTGGCCGCGATCTACACCCGTCGCGAGACCCAGGTCACCTATCCCGAAGGCCAGGCACCGCTTAGCCAGCATGACTGGGACTACGCGCCGCGTGTCGGCCTGCGTTATGACATCACCCCGCAACTGCAGGTGTACGGCAACCTGAGTCGTTCGGTCGAACCCCCACACGCCTGGTCGATGATTTGGGGTTCCAACAAATACTTCCCCGCCGGCAGTGGAGCGGCTACCGGCTTGCAGCGCGAAGGCGTGAGTCTGAAAAACCAGACCGCTACCACCCTGGAAATCGGCGGGCGCGGTGAAGCGTGGCTCGGCCAGTGGGACCTGGCGCTGTACCGTTCGCAAGTGCGCCACGAATTGCTCACCGTGGAAACCCAGGCCCAGACCTCCACCAGCAATGCCATCGTCGCCGAATCCAACGCCAGCCCCACCGTGCACCAGGGCGTGGAACTCAGCCTGCTCAGCCCGTTGTGGGAGGGCGGCCGCAGCGGCCAGCTCGCCCTGCGCCAGGCTTACACCTTCAGCGACTTCCACTACCGTGACGATGACCGCTTTGGCGACAACACCTTGCCGGGCATCCCCAAGCACTACTACCAGGCGCAACTGCGCTACAGCCACCCGACGGGCTTCTACACCAGCCTCAACACCGAGCATTCCTCAAAGGTGGCGGTGGACTACGCCAACTCCTACTACGCCGCGTCCTACACACTCCTCGGCGCCACCTTCGGCTACGACGCGCCCAAGCAGGACTGGCAAGCCTGGGTCGACCTGCGCAACCTGACCAACCGGCGCTACGCCAATACCGTCACACCGGGTTATGACGACAAGGGGCTGGATGTTGCACGCTCCACACCGGCGGATGGCCGTGGCATCTACACCGGCGTGTCCTGGAGCTGGCGCTGACAGAACACGCCCCATTCCCTGTGGGAGATGTCGAGCTTCAGCGAGGCTTCGAAAGCGGTGGCACTGCTGGCAGATGGGCTGGCAGACCCACCGCCATCGGGAGCAAGCCCCCTCCCACAGTAGATCTGAGTCAGAGGCAGAAAATGTTCGGCTAAAGCTCTACCTAACACCCCCATCCCCTGTGGGAGATGTCGAGCTCTAGCGAGGCTTCGAAAGCGGCGGCACTGCTGGTAGATGGGCTGGCAGACCCACCGCCATCGGGAGCAAGCCCCCTCCCACAGTAGATCTGAGTCATCAGGCAGAAAATGTTCGGCTACAGCTCTACCAAACACCCCCATCCCCTGTGGGAGATGTCGAGCTTCAGCGAGGCTTCGAAAGCGGTGGCACTGCTGGCAGATGGGCTGGCAGACGCACCGCCATCGGGAGCAAGCCCCCTCCCACAGTAGATCTGAGTCATCAGGCAGAAAATGTTCGGCTACAGCTCTACCAAACACCCCCATTCCCTGTGGGAGATGTCGAGCTCTAGCGAGGCTTCGAAAGCGGCGGCACTGTTGGTAGATGGGCTGGCAGACCCACCGCCATCGGGAGCAAGCCCCCTCCCACAGTAGATTTGAGTCAGCAGGCAGAAAGTGTTCGGCTACAGCTCTACCAAACATCCCCATTCCCTGTGGGAGATGTCGAGCTTCAGCGAGGCTTCGAAGGCGGCGGCACTGCTGGTAGACATGGCGACTGACGCACCGTCATCGGGAGCAAGCCCCCTCCCACAGTAGACCTGAGTCAGCAGGCAGAAAGTGTTCGGCTAAAGCTCTACCTAACACCCCCATTCCCTGTGGGAGATGTCGAGCTTCAGCGAGGCTTCGAAGGCGGTGGCACTGCTGGCAGACATGGCGACTGACGCACCGTCATCGGGAGCAAGCCCCCTCCCACAGTAGACCTGAGTCAGCAGGCAGAAAGTGTTCGGCTACAGCTCTACCAAACACCCCCATTCCCTGTGGGAGATGTCGAGCTTCAGCGAGGCTTCGAAAGCGGCGGCACTGTTGGTAGATGGGCTGGCAGACCCACCGCCATCGGGAGCAAGCCCCCTCCCACAGTAGATCTGAGTCAGCAGGCAGAAAGTGTTCGGCTACAGCTCTACCAAACACCCCCATTCCCTGTGGGAGATGTCGAGCTTCAGCGAGGCTTCGAAAGCGGTGGCACTGCTGGCAGATGGGCTGGCTGACCCACCGCCATCGGGAGCAAGCCCCCTCCCACAGTAGACCTGAGTCAGCAGGCAGAAAGTGTTCGGCTACAGCTCTACCAAACACCCCCATTCCCTGTGGGAGATGTCGAGCTTCAGCGAGGCTTCGAAAGCGGTGGCACTGCTGGCAGATGGGCTGGCAGACGCACCGCCATCGGGAGCAAGCCCCCTCCCACAGTAGATCTGAGTCATCAGGCAGAAAATGTTCGGCTACAGCTCTACCAAACACCCCCATTCCCTGTGGGAGATGCCGAGCTCTAGCGAGGCTTCGAAAGCGGCGGCACTGCTGGCAGATATACCGACTGACCCACCTCCATCAGCGGTAAGCCCCTTGCCCCCTCTCTGTTTTACTGGCATTGTTCGCGCAATTGGTAACACTTCCCATTTGAGAAATTTTTGCGCATGCATGACATTCCGGCCGCGCTGGGCGACTCCGTCCGGCAGCAGACCCTTACGGCGATGTACAGCGAGCACCACGGCTGGTTGCACGGCTGGCTGCGCAAGAAACTCGGGTGCTCCCAGCATGCCGCCGACCTGGCCCACGACGCGTTCATCCGCGTACTGATGCTGGCCGAACCGCAAAACATCAAGGAACCTCGCGCCTTCCTGGCCACTACGGCAGGGCGGTTGTTGATCGACGGCGCCCGTCGCCGCCGCATCGAAAAGGCCTACATGGAAGCCCTGGTGATCCAGTGCGCAGACGCCGGCATGCCCGACCCGGCCGCGATTCATGTGGCGTTGCAAGCCCTGGAACGCATCGCCGAGATGCTCGCCGGCCTGCCTGCCAAGGCCCGCGAAGCGTTCCTGCTGAGTCGCCTCGATGGCCTGACCTACAGCGAAATCGCCACGCGCTTGGACGTGTCCTCCAGCACCGTCAAAAACTACATCTCCAGCGCCTTGGTGCATTGCTACCACAGCCTGCACCCGGCAGACCCGCTGGTATGAGCACCGAACAGATTATCCAGCAAGCGGCGCAGTGGCTCACCCGCCTGCACGACGAAGACGTCACCGACGCTGATCGCCAGGCGTTCAACGCCTGGTGCCAGGCCGACCCACGTCACACCGTGGCCATCGAACGTATGAGTGCGGTGTGGGGCAGCTTAGATACATTGCCGGTCAAGCCCGCGCGCATTGCCCTGAGCCGTGCATTCACCCCGCACCGTCCGCGTGGCGCACGGGCGGTGGGCTTGCTCGGCGTCGTGCTATGCGGTTGGCTGGGCCTGCAACACCTGCCAATCTGGATGGCCGACCAGCGCACCGGCGTCGGCGAGCGCCGACAGATCGCCCTTGAGGACGGCAGCCAGTTGCAGCTCAACAGCAATTCGGCGGTGGACGTGAAATTCGACGGCCATCAACGCGTGATCGAACTGCTGCAAGGCGAGCTCTGGGTAGACGTGGCGAAGGATGCGCAACGGCCCTTTGTGGTCCGCACCGACCAAGGCACGGCCACTGCGCTGGGCACGCGTTATCTGGTCAAACGTGCGGCAGATGGCACCACTGTGGTCACGGTGATCGAGTCCACGGTAGCGGTCAAAGGCGACGCCACCGATGGGGTCAAGGTCATGGCTGGCCAGCGCTCGGTCCTCGACCACGGCCGCGCCCAGCCACCGCAAGCCCTCAACGATGCCGATCCCGACGCCTGGACCCGTGGCCTGCTCAAGGTCAACGACCAACCCCTGAGCGACGTGCTGCAAACCCTCGCCAGTTACCGTCACGGCATGCTGCGCTTTGACCCCCACGCCCTGCAAAACCTGCGGGTTTCCGGCGTGTTCAAGCTCGACGACACAGCCGCGGCGCTGTCGTCCCTGGCGGATAACCTGCCGATCCAGGTGGAGTACTTCACCGACCTGCTGGTGGTGGTCAAGCCGCGTTAGTGCTGGCGCAGGCGCTTGTACAGGGTATTGCGGCTTACCCCCAGCTCCCGCGCCAGGTGGGAAATATTCCCGCCGACGGCCTTCAAACGCTGGTTCAGGTCGATGCTGTCATCCAGGTATTCACTGGCAGGCAGCGGCGATTCCACGTTCAAATCCACAAAAAAATCATCCGGCAGATGCTCCGGGCGGATCGGATGTTCTTCAGCCATCGCCAGCGCGACCTGCAACACGCTGCTCACTTGGCGTAAATTCCCCGGCCACGGATGCTGCTCGAACAGCGCCAGTACCTCGGCGCTCAGGCCCGCCCACTGGGTCGGCTCACGGTGTTGCTGCCACAGTTGCTGGAACAGCGCCCGTTTGTCGGTGCGCTCGCGCAACGGCGGCAGCTCCAGGGTCAGGCCGCCGATGCGGTAGTACAAATCCTCACGAAAACGCCCGGCCTGCACCAGCTCGCGCAGCGCGCGGTTGGTGGCCGAGATGATGCGCAAGTCCACCGGGAACAACTCGCTGCTGCCCACCGGCTGCACGCAACGTTCCTGCAATACCCGCAGCAAGCGAGCCTGGGTAGGCAGCGGCATATCGCCGATCTCGTCGAGAAACAGCGTGCCTTTATCGGCCTTGCGGATCAGGCCGATGCTGCCTTTTTGATTGGCGCCGGTGAACGCGCCTTTTTCGTAGCCGAACAGTTCCGACTCCACCAGCTCGGCCGGAATCGCCGCACAGTTCACCGCGATAAACGCCTTCTGGCTGCGCGAGCTGGCCTGGTGCAGGGCCTTGACGAACACTTCCTTGCCCACGCCGGTTTCACCGTGGATCAGCAGCGGGATGTCTTTCTCCAGCAGGCGTTCAGCCTGGCGCACGGCTTTCTCCACGCGCACATCGCCGAAGTGTAAGGTCTTCAGGCCAATGGAGGCGGGCTTAGGCGGTGTCGGCTCCGTGAACACGCGCGCCTGCACCGGCACCTGCTTGGGCCGCCGCAACAGGCACTGGAACCGATTACGTCCCGCCGCTTGCAAGGAAAAGGGCAGCCCTTCCGGCTGGTTCAACAACTCCAGCAGCGACACCTTGAACAAACTGTCGATCATCACCCGCGACAGGCTGATGCCCAGCAGGTTGTCGGCACGCCGGTTGGCCGACAGCACTTGGCCGCTCTCATCAAAGATCAGCAGGCCGGCCCACTGGCTGTCGAGGTTGCTCAGGCCGGTGTTGAAGGTCAGTTGGAAGTGTTCGCCGCGAAACAGGTTGAGGATCAGCCGGTTCTCCACGGTCTGGCTCATCATCTTGACCATGCCCAGGGTGTGGGAGGGCGGCAGGTAGCTGTCGCTGGACACGTCCAGCACCGCGATGATCTCGCGCTGGGCGTCAAAGATCGGCGCCGCCGAGCCGGTCATGAAGCGGTTGGCCTTCAGAAAGTGTTCATCGTGTTCGATATGCACCGCCTGGGCACACGCCAGTGCGGTGCCGATGGCATTGGTGCCGCTGGAGCGTTCCCTCCAGCTGGCGCCGGGGTTGAAGCCACGCGCCAGCTTGGGTTCGATAAACCGCTGGGTGCCCCAACTGGTCAGTACCTGGCCCTGATTGTCGGCCAGCATGATCAGGCAGTTGGAATTGCTGAGGATATTTTCGTAGTAGGGCAGCACTTCCTGGTGCGTGGTCTGCACCAGCGAGTGCTGGCTTTCCAGCAATTGGCTGATGCCCTCGGCGGGGAGCTGGTCGAAGCTGGGCGTGCTCTGGTGGTCCAGGCCAAAGGCGCGACAACGGCGCCAGGATTCCTGGATAAGGGTGTCGTGAGCCAGTGGTTCGGCCATGGGGTGACCTGCATTTTTATTGTTATTGGGCTTGCACAATCTACCTGAAAAACCGGTTCATTTACCCTGTGTTGATCATGAGAGTGTTGTTCAGAACTGTTCATTGTCAACCCCCGAGCTGTTCAGTTGTTCAGTCAGATTGTTCACTCTCGAACATCACTTTTAGCCCATTTCCTTGCGCATCAAGCACTTGCCGTTTTGGCACGAAACTCGCTCTGACACCTGGCCAGATTCATTCCAATAATAAAAAGGTCGTGTCATGTCATTGACCCTGGAACATGTCTCCCGCGTTGTCGAAGGCCAGACCTGGATCGACGACGCCAACCTGCGTTTCGAAGCCGGTTCCTTCAACGTCTTGCTCGGCCGCACGCTGTCCGGCAAGACCAGCCTGATGCGTCTGATGGCCGGGCTGGACAAGCCCGACAGCGGCCGCATCCTGATGAACGGCGTGGATGTCACGCAAAAGCCGGTGCGCCTGCGCAACGTGTCGATGGTCTATCAGCAGTTCATCAACTACCCGACCATGACCGTGTTCGAGAACATCGCCTCGCCGTTGCGCCAGGCCGGGGTGTCCAACGAGCTGATCCAGAGCAAGGTGCTGGAAACCGCGAAGATGCTGCGCATCGAGAAATTCCTCCAGCGCCACCCGTTGGAACTCTCCGGCGGCCAGCAGCAACGCACGGCCATGGCGCGTGCGCTGGTCAAGGATGCCGAACTGATCCTGTTCGACGAGCCGCTGGTGAACCTGGACTACAAACTGCGCGAAGAGCTGCGTCAGGAAATGCGCGAGCTGTTCGCCGCGCGCCACACCATCGCCATCTACGCCACCACCGAACCCAACGAAGCCCTGGCCCTCGGTGGCACCACCACCATCCTGCACGAAGGCCGGGTGATTCAGAGCGGCAAGGCGGCCGAGGTCTATCACCAGCCGCAGACGGTGCTGGCCGCCGAGCTGTTTTCCGAGCCGCCGATCAACCTGATGCCGGGGCGCATCAGCGGTAACGAAGTGAGCTTCGCCAATTTCGTGCATTTCCCGCTGAACGTCGACCTGCGCCCCATCGGCGAAGGCGAATTCCGTTTCGGCGTACGCCCCAGCCACATCAGCCTGGTGCCCAGCAACGACGACGATTTGGAGCTGGCGGTGACGGTGGAAGTCGCCGAGATCAGCGGTTCGGAAACCTTCCTGCATGTGCGCAGCGAACACTTCCTGCTGGTGCTGCACCTGCCGGGCGTGCACGAGTATGACGTCGACGCGCCGATCCGCGTGTATATCCCCACCCATAAACTGTTTGTGTTCGATGGCCAGGGCCGTTTGGTCCAGGCCCCCGGGCGCCGCGTCGTGAGGGTTGCCTGATGGCCGAGATCCATTTGCAGAACCTGGCGCATAGCTATAGCCCTACGCCGAGCGGCCCCGAGGACTACGCCATTCGGGAAATGAACCACGTGTGGGAGCAGGGCGGAGCCTACGCCTTGCTCGGGCCGTCGGGCTGCGGCAAGTCGACGTTGCTCAACATCATCTCCGGCCTGCTCAGCCCGTCCGAAGGCCAGGTGTTGTTTGACAGCAAAGTGGTCAACGACCTGACCCCGGAAAAACGCAACATCGCCCAGGTGTTCCAGTTCCCGGTGGTGTACGACACCATGACGGTGTTCGACAACCTGGCGTTCCCGCTGCGTAACCAGGGCATGGCCGAGGCGAAAATTCACAGCAAGGTGCAGGAAATCGCCGAGGTCCTCGACCTGCAAAATCTGCTGAGCAAAAAAGCCCGCAACCTCACCGCCGACGAAAAGCAGAAAGTCTCCATGGGCCGCGGCCTGGTGCGTGACGACGTGTCGGCGATCCTGTTCGATGAACCGCTGACGGTGATCGACCCGCACCTCAAGTGGAAACTGCGGCGCAAACTCAAGCAGATCCACGAGCAGTTCAACATCACCATGGTCTACGTGACCCACGATCAGTTGGAAGCCTCGACCTTCGCCGACAAGATCGCGGTGATGTACGGCGGCCAGATCGTGCAGTTCGGCACTCCCCGTGACCTGTTCGAACGGCCAAGCCACACCTTTGTCGGGTATTTCATCGGCAGCCCTGGGATGAATCTGATCGACGTGCAGGCCGAGGCGGGTGGGGTGCGGTTTGCCGGCACCCACCTGCCATTGTCCGAGGCCCTGCAGCAACGCCTGGCCAAAACCGATTACAAGAGATTGCAGGTCGGCATCCGCCCGGAATTCATCCATGTGTGGGACGAGTACAACCCTGACGCCCTGCAGGCCGACGTCTCTCATCTCGAAGACCTCGGCACCTACAAAATCATGACCCTCAACCTCGACGGCGCGCTGCTCAAGGTGCGCCTGGCCGAAGACAAACCCGTGCCTGAAGGCAAGGCCTCCATCAGCTTTCCCGCGCAGTGGCTGATGGTGTACGCCGACGACTACCTGCTGGAGGTGCTGCCATGAACAAGGTGCAGAACAACAAGGCCTGGTGGCTGGTATTGCTGGTGTTCCTGCTGGTGGCGTTCAGTGCGGTGATCCCGATGATGACCGTGGTCAACTACTCGGTGCAGGACATCTTTGACCAGTCCAGCCGCTACTTCGTTGGCGCCGACTGGTACAAGCAGGTGCTGCTTGACCCACGTCTGCATGACTCACTGCTGCGCCAGTTCATCTACTCGGCCTGCGTGTTGCTGATCGAAATCCCGCTGGGCATCGCCATCGCCCTGACCATGCCGACCAAGGGTCGCTGGTCGTCGCTGGTGCTGATCATCCTCGCCATTCCGCTGCTGATTCCGTGGAACGTGGTGGGCACCATCTGGCAGATATTCGGCCGCGCCGATATCGGCTTGCTGGGTTACAGCCTCAATGCCCTGGGCATCAGCTACAACTACGCAGCCAACACCATGGATGCCTGGGTCACCGTGCTGGTGATGGATGTGTGGCACTGGACGTCCCTGGTGGCGCTGCTGTGCTACTCGGGCCTACGGGCGATTCCGGATGTGTACTACCAGGCTGCGCGGATTGATCGTGCCTCAGCGTGGGCGGTGTTCCGACATATCCAGTTGCCGAAGATGAAAAGCGTGCTGCTGATCGCGGTGATGCTGAGGTTCATGGACAGCTTCATGATCTACACCGAACCCTTCGTCCTCACGGGCGGCGGGCCGGGTAACGCCACTACGTTCTTGAGTCAGACCCTGACCCAGATGGCCGTAGGCCAATTCGACCTGGGTCCGGCCGCGGCGTTTTCCCTGGTGTACTTCCTGATCATCCTGTTGGTGTCCTGGCTGTTCTACACCGCCATGACCCACTCCGACGCCAACCGCTGAGGCCGCCAACATGAGCAAGCGCAAGCTAATTCCGTTGCTGATCTACATCCTGTTCCTGCTGGTGCCGATCTACTGGCTGCTGAACATGTCCTTCAAGAGCAACACCGAAATCCTCGGCGGGCTGACGTTGTTTCCGCAGGATTTCACCCTGGCCAACTACAAGGTGATCTTCACCGACCCGAGCTGGTACACCGGTTACCTCAACTCGCTGTACTACGTGAGCCTGAACACGGTGATCTCCCTGAGCGTGGCGCTGCCGGCGGCCTATGCGTTTTCACGCTACCGTTTCCTCGGCGACAAGCACCTGTTCTTCTGGCTGCTGACCAACCGCATGGCGCCACCGGCGGTGTTTCTGCTGCCGTTCTTCCAGCTGTATTCGTCCATCGGCCTGTTCGACACGCACATCGCCGTGGCCCTGGCGCACTGCCTGTTCAACGTGCCGTTGGCGGTGTGGATCCTGGAGGGGTTCATGTCCGGCGTGCCCAAGGAAATCGACGAAACCGCCTACATCGACGGCTACTCGTTTCCTAAGTTTTTCGTGAAGATTTTTATCCCGTTGATCGGCTCCGGCATCGGTGTGACTGCGTTTTTCTGCTTCATGTTCTCTTGGGTCGAACTGCTGCTGGCGCGCACCCTGACCTCGGTCAACGCCAAGCCCATCGCGGCGGTGATGACGCGCACGGTCTCGGCGTCGGGTATCGATTGGGGCGTGCTGGCGGCGGCGGGGGTGTTGACTATCCTTCCCGGCATGCTGGTGATCTGGTTTGTTCGCAACCACGTGGCCAAGGGCTTTGCCCTGGGCCGGGTCTGAGGAGTCGATGATGGAATGGATGGCCTGGACCACCCCCACCGCGCTGTTCTTTGGCGGCATAGCCCTGATTCTGGCGGGCATGACCACCTGGGAGCTGCGTTCGCCGAGCATCCCGCGGCGCGGTTTGTTACCGATCAGCACCACCCGTGGTGATCGTTTGTTTATCGGTCTTCTCGGCAGCGCCTACCTGCATTTGCTGGTCATCGGCGTTACCGACTGGAGCATCTGGGTGGCGTCCGCGCTCTCCCTGGTATGGCTGTTGAGTGTGATGCGTTGGGGCTAATGCCCTTATGAATAAACAACCAGGAGGTCTCTATGTTGAATAAAAACAATAAGCTGCGACATAGCATTTCATTGGCCGCCGTACTGGCCCTCAGCGGTTTGAGCGCTTCGGCGTGGGCCGATGCGTATGAAGATGCCGCAAAAAAATGGATCGGCAGCGAGTTCAAACCGTCCACCCTCACGGCTGACCAGCAGCTCGAGGAACTCAAGTGGTTTATCAAGGCCGCCGAACCGTTTCGTGGGATGAAGATCAACGTGGTGTCGGAAACCCTCACCACCCACGAGTACGAATCCAAGGTGCTGGCCAAGGCCTTCAGTGAAATCACCGGGATCAAGCTGACCCACGACCTGCTGCAGGAAGGCGATGTGGTGGAGAAGCTGCAAACCCAGATGCAGTCCGACAAAAATATCTATGACGGCTGGGTCAACGACTCGGACCTGATCGGTACACACTTTCGCTACGGCAAGACCGAATCCATCACCGACCTGATGGCCAATGAAGGCAAGGCCTTCACCTCGCCGACCCTGGATATCAAGGACTTCATCGGCATCTCCTTCACCACCGCGCCGGACGGCAAGATCTACCAACTGCCCGACCAGCAGTTCGCCAACCTCTACTGGTTCCGCGCAGACTGGTTCGAGCGCCCGGAGCTGAAAGCCAAGTTCAAAGAAAAGTACGGCTATGACCTCGGCGTGCCGGTGAACTGGTCGGCTTATGAAGACATTGCCAAGTTCTTCAGCGAAGACGTCAAGGAGATCGACGGCAAGCGTATCTATGGGCACATGGACTACGGCAAGAAAGACCCGTCCCTGGGCTGGCGCTTCACCGATGCATGGTTCTCCATGGCCGGTGGCGGCGACAAGGGCCTGCCCAATGGTTTGCCGGTGGACGAGTGGGGCATTCGTGTGGAGGACTGTCACCCGGTGGGCTCCAGCGTGACCCGTGGCGGCGACACCAACGGCCCGGCCGCCGTGTTCGCCACCCAGAAATACGTGGATTGGATGAAAGCCTACGCGCCACCGGAAGCGGCAGGCATGACCTTCTCCGAATCCGGCCCGGTGCCGTCCCAAGGCAACATCGCCCAGCAGATCTTCTGGTACACCGCGTTTACCGCCGACATGACCAAGCCGGGCCTGCCGGTGGTAAACGCCGACGGCACGCCGAAATGGCGCATGGCCCCGTCGCCGGTCGGGCCTTATTGGGAAAAAGGCATGAAGAAGGGCTATCAGGACGTGGGTTCCTGGACCTTCCTCAAATCCACCCCAGAGAAACAGAAACTCGCGGCCTGGCTCTACGCGCAGTTCGTGACCTCGAAAACCGTCTCGTTGAAGAAAACCATCGTCGGCCTGACGCCGATTCGTGAGTCGGACATCAACTCCCAGGCCATGACCGACCTGGCGCCGAAACTCGGTGGTTTGGTGGAGTTCTATCGCAGCCCGGCCCGAGTGGAATGGACCCCGACCGGCACCAACGTGCCGGACTACCCACGCCTGGCGCAACTGTGGTGGAGCAACATCGCCGCTGCAGCGAGCGGCGAGAAAACCCCACAACAAGCGTTGGATAACCTGGCCAAGGAGCAGGACGCGATCATGACGCGCCTGGAACGCTCCAAGGTGCAACCGGTCTGCGGCCCGAAAATGAACCCCGAGCGTGATGCGCAATACTGGTTCGACCAACCGGGCGCACCGAAACCGAAACTGGCGAATGAAAAGCCGAAAGGCGAAACCGTGAGCTACAACGACTTGCTTAAGCAGTGGGAGGCTGCACGTAAATAAACCCAACAGGGTGCACGCTGTACCTGTGGCAGCTTGCTCCCGTTGGCCTGCGTAGCAGTCCCAGTCTTTTTAAACAAAGCGCTGGGGCCGCTTCGCGACCCAACGGGAGCAAGCTCCCTCGCCACGTTTTACGGTGTTTTCACTGCCAGAATCTGCGGCGCCGCCTTCCTCGCCATCTTCGCCATCCGCAACAGCGCGCCTAAGGAGTAGTCGGTATCACGCCGCCTGCGGCTGAATCTGCAACTCACCGTCCACGTCCTTGACCAAGCCACTGGCCAAAAACAGCGGTGTCAGGCGTTTATGTAATTGCGGCTCGACAAATTCCTTCACCGTATCCAGCGCCAGCACACCGCTCAGCGGCAGCTCGGCCTTGGTGTACGACAACCAGGCTTTCTTCAACACTTGCAACACATCACTGCCCGCCGTGGTGGCGAAGCGGCGCTGGGTGGGCTTGCCGTCGAAGGTGAAGCTGTGTTGAAACGCATAGCCGCTTTCATCGCCGTTACCGGTGGTGCAGCGGATGCAGGTACACGGGCCATCGCCGAATGCGCTGCGCAGGTAGGTGTTGAAGTCCACCACGGGCTTGAGTGACAGGCGTTTATCAACCTCGAACAGGTCCCCGGTCATTTTTTCGTCAGTGTTCAACGTCCATTTCCTCGCTGGTTCGGCAGTTTTTCAAAGCGCGGCACAATAGCAGCCGGGCGCTTGTTTGTGGGCCATTTGCATAACAATAGATCCCGATATTCTTTTCCAGTCTTAAAAAACGTCGCTAGGCTCCATCACCTTCTTAAAACGCGGCAGACTCCCATGACTTTCAAGCGTTCTTCCCTGACCCTGATGGCGGCTGCGACAGCCTTGATCAGTATCGGCGCACAGGCCGAAGGCAAGATCAGCATCGCCCAGCAATTCGGTATCGGCTACCTGATCCTCGATGTGGTGCGCGACCAGCACCTGATCGAAAAGCACGGCAAGGAGCAGGGCCTGGACATCCAGGTGGAGTGGAACAGCATTTCCGGCGCCACCGCAATGAACGAATCACTGCTGGCCGGCGCGCTCGACGTAGTCTCCGCCGGTGTGCCGCCGATGCTGACGCTGTGGGACCGCACCAAGGGCAAGCAGAACGTCAAGGCCATCGCCTCCCTGGGCTCGATGCCCAACTACCTGTTGACCAACAATCCCAACGTCAAGACGCTCAAGGACTTCAGCGAAAAAGACCGTATCGCCGTGCCCGCCGCCGGTGTGGGTTTCCAGTCGCGCACTTTGCAGATCGAGACCGCCAAGCAGTTCGGCGATGCCCATTACAAGAAGTTCGACGACATCTCCATCAGCCTGGCGCACCCCGACGCGACCGCCGCCTTGATTGCCGGTGGCTCGGAGATCAACGCGCACTTCTCCAGCCCGCCGTTCCAGTACCAGGAATTGCTCAATCCGAATGTGCACAAGGTGTTGAGTTCCTACGACATCCTCGGTGGCCAGGCGACGTTCAACGTGCTGTACACCACGCAGAAATTCCACGAGGAGAACCCCAAGACCTACAAAGCGTTCTATGACGCGCTGGCTGAAGCCGAGAAGATCATCAAGGCCGACAAGCCCGCCGCCGCCAAGGCGTATATCCGCGTAGAGCAATCGAAGCTGCCATTGGACCTGGTGGAGAAGATCGTCCAGGACCCGGAGATCGACTTCACCATCGTGCCGCAGCGTACCTACATCTACGCCGAGAAATTGCAGGAACTGGGGGTGTTGAAAAACAAAGCGGCGAGTTGGAAGGATTACTTCTTCGAAGAGGCGCATGGCGGCAACGGCAGCTGAGGTTGCCTGGTTAAAGTGAGGGCTCAGTAAGCGGTCGTTCTGCTTGGACGCCTGGCCGCGCCGCGATAGAAGGTCAGAATCGCCAGCAGTTGAACGGTGACGGCCACCATCACCACGGCAACGATCGCCTCTTCCGGGTCGGCAAGGGCAGCGCGTACAAGGCCGAAGCAGGCAGGTGCGAAAGCGTAGATTGCCTGGCTGAGGGCAACCATCAGCGCAATGACCTTCGCGGTATTCTCGTGGCTGAACTCGGTCTGCGCGATTAGCGGTGGGAGCGATGTGGCATTGCCGATCCCGGAACCGATCAGTACGACGGCTATCCAGGCGGCCGCAGGGTGCAAATGCAGGCCAAGCAACATCAAGGTGCCCAGCAACTGAACCCCATAAGCCAGACAAGCCAAATGGCGACGATTGATGTCTTGGGTCATCCAGTGCGCGACGATGTATCGCCCGCCCATGGCGCTGGCGGTGGCCAAGCCCATGGCGAATGAGGCAGGGCGGGCGCCCAGGTATACGACCAGGATCGAATACAGATGGGCGATCAACCCAATCTGTGCAAACAGACCAAGGGACATGCCGGCGGCCAGCGTGCGGAATTGTGCCGATCGGAATGTCTGCGCGGTCGTCCAAGGGATGGCGGGGGCATGGAGCGGCGGTGCGGGCGGCGCGGCGAGATTGTCAGGTTGCTGTCCCACGCTCTGCGGCGTTTTGCCAAACACCCACAAAGCAAACCCGGCAGTCAGCGTAATGGTTGCCAGGGTGATTACCAGGGCCGCGATGGCAAAGCCGAACCGCTCGATCAACAGTACCCACAGCGGTGAGAAGATCACGCCACCCAGGCTGGCACCGTTGTAGGCCTTGCCCAGCGCCTTCGGCCTCCCTTTGATGTACCAGGGCGCGATCAGCGTGTTGACGGCCGCAGCGCCCAAGGTCACCCAGCCGATACCCGAGCACATGGCGCCGAAATACAAAGCCCACAGCGCGTCGGCTTGAGCCCAGATATTGACCCCGATGCCCAGGATCAGGCTCCCCAGCCAAGTAACCGCGGGCACACCCCAACGCCCGTACAGCCACGGCAGATTGGCGATGACCAGGGTGCCGCTGAGAAAATGCAGTGTCACCGCCGCTGAAACCTGGGTAATCGGCCACCCGGTGCGATCCATGACGGCCTGCATATAAATCGGCGGGCCGTAGAACCCGACGCCCCAACCAATGATTGCCAGCACGAACGTACACCTGAGTACGGTCTGGCCAAAAAAACGTGTGTTATTCATCGGCATCTCTCCTGGGTTGGCGTGTAGAGTATTCTGCCGATATCGCTGTCACTTCGAGGAGCATCGAACAATGGATGTTGAGTCATCCGAATGGGTGGCTGACGCGAACGCTTGATTCGCGCGCGCTGACAGTGACTGCCAAAGGGCGCAGGCGCTTGGCCAACGTTTTTGATATCCAGTGCGGTGACCGCGGCCAACGCCCTGTACGGGGATGATCAGCGGAAAAACTCACCGGGTGTGGCCTCGAACTGTTGCCGAAACGCATTGATAAACGCCGACGTCGATTCATACCCACACCCCAGCGCCACGTCCGTCACCCGCTCGCCTTGCTCCAGGGCGGGCAGGGCGCTCAACAACCGCAGGCGCTGGCGCCAGGCACGAAAGGTCAGCCCGGTATCACTCAAGAACAACCGACTGAGTGTCTTCTCACTCACCCCCAGCTTCTGACTCCATTGCCCCAACGTGGTCTGCTGCTCCGGGTGCAGGTTCAGGCTGCGATAGATCTGCCGCAAGCGCGGGTCCAGGGGCAACGGCAACATCAAGTCGATTTGCGCCGCCGCCGCCAACTGATCCAGCAGCACCTGGGCCAAGCGTCCATCCGGACCGTCCTCGGCATATGCCACCGGCACTGCGCTGAAGCTGCGGATCAACTCGCGCAGCAAACTGCTCACCTCCAACACATGGCAGCGCTGCGTCGCCCATGTGGTGACGCTGCAATCCAGGTACAGGCTGCGCATTTCGGTATGCGGCGAACTGAACACCCGGTGCGGCACACCCGCCGGAATCCACACCGCGCGCTGGGGCGGCGCGACGAAGCGGCCGACGCTGGTCTGGATCTCCAGCACCCCGGAAATCGCGTAGGACAATTGCACCCACGGGTGGCTGTGCCGGCGGGTCAGCGCACGATTAGGCAAGGATTCAGTGCGTCCATACACCGGTCGTGGCAGGCTGGAAAGCCCGGGCACGCTGCGGCGGACGGTCTTGTCATGTCCTTTAGGCGGCATTTGTTGGCTCATTGGCGTTAGTCGGTAACAGGTCGTTACGTTAGAGTCGCGATGACGCTCTTGGCAACCCCCGGAAGATCCTGCTTATGACTCGCCCCCGTTTTCTGCCCGACAACTTCACCCTCACGCTGATCGCCACGGTGATCCTCGCCTCCCTGCTGCCCGCCAGCGGCCAGACCGCCGTGGCGTTCGGCTGGGTGACCAACCTGGCCATCGCGCTGCTGTTTTTCCTGCACGGCGCCAAGCTGTCGCGCCAGGCTATCGTCGCCGGCGCCGGCCACTGGCGCCTGCACCTGCTGGTGTTCAGCCTGACCTTTGTGCTCTTCCCGCTGCTGGGCCTGGCGCTCAAGCCGGTGTTGTCGCCGCTGATCGGCAAAGACCTGTACATGGGCATGCTTTACCTCTGCGCCTTGCCGGCCACGGTGCAATCGGCGATTGCCTTCACGTCGCTGGCGCGGGGCAATATCCCGGCGGCGATTTGCAGTGCGGCGGCGTCCAGCCTGTTCGGCATCTTCCTCACGCCACTGCTGGTGACCCTGCTGCTCAACGTGCACGGCGAGGGTGGCTCGACCGTCGACGCGATCCTGAAAATCAGCGTGCAACTGCTGCTGCCGTTCATCGCCGGGCAGATCGCCCGCCGTTGGATCGGCGAGTGGGTGGGGCGCAATAAATCCTGGCTGAAGTTCGTTGACCAAGGCTCGATCCTGCTGGTGGTGTACGGCGCGTTCAGCGAGGCGGTCAACGAAGGCATCTGGCACCAGATCCCGTTGTGGGAACTCGGCGGCCTGGTGGTCGCGTGCTGCGTGTTGCTGGCCTTGGTGCTGGTGGCCTCCACGGTGCTGGGCAAGGCGTTTGGTTTTAACCAGGAAGACCGCATCACCATTTTGTTCTGCGGTTCGAAGAAGAGCCTGGCCACCGGTGTGCCGATGGCCCAGGTGCTGTTCGCCGGGGCGACCATGGGGGTGCTGATCCTGCCATTGATGCTGTTTCACCAGATCCAGTTGATGGTCTGCGCGGCGTTGGCCCAGCGTTATGCCAAGCGACCGGAGAGCATTCCAGAGCTGATGGGGCAGGTGGATCCTTGATCAATGTCACAGCCGTTACCAAATAACCTCAAGTAAATGCTCGGCCAGACGACTTAGTGGGTAAGCGCCCAGTCAGGAGTGTCGCCATGAGCAGTAAAGGTATTTCGATGTTTACCAGCCTGCTGTGCCTATGGGCGGGAGTAAGCGATGCGGCGCAAACCGTGGGGCAGGGCACGATTGAATTCAGGGGCAGTATTGTTGAGCCGGGGTGTGCGACAAATGCGCGCAGCGGCTCCGTCGTGGAGTTGAAAGGCTGCGCCCAGGCCAACCGCGGCAGTCGCCTGGAGGTGCGCGAGATGGCGCCGGTCGCCAGTGTCAACGCAGCCCATGTGCGGCTGGTGGCGGACAGCGTCAGCGGGCGTTACTACGACCAGCAGTATGTGCTGGTGGATGGCGCCGGTAAGCGGGTTCAGTCGGGTAACTACGTGATCACGCTGACGGTGCTTTGAGCCCTCGGGCGACGATCCGCATCAACAGCGGGGCCAGAAACCTATAGAATACTCGGCGGCGGCGCTGGTCCCGGGTGGCCGCTTGATCACCGCCCCCGCGTCATCACCGCCAGAGTACCGCGCCGTTCAATGAGCATTTCAGCCGCAACGCCCCAAGCCAATTGGCAACCGGTCATCGCTCTCGCGTTGGCCGCGTTTGTATTCAACACCACTGAATTCGTGCCCGTCGGGCTGCTCAGCGCCATCGGCGCCAGCTTCGACATGCCGGTGTCCAGCGTCGGGCTGATGCTCACCATCTACGCCTGGATCGTGTCCCTGACCTCGTTGCCGGTGATGCTGCTGACCCGTAACGTCGAACGGCGCAAGCTGCTGATCGTGTTGTTCTGCATGTTTATCGTCAGTCACATCCTCTCCAGCGTCGCCACCAGCTTCGGGCTGCTGATGGTCAGCCGTATCGGCATTGCCTTGTCCCACGCCTTGTTCTGGTCAATCACCGCGTCCCTGGCGGTACGCCTGGCGCCGGAAGGCAAGCAGGTGCAAGCCCTCGGCCTGTTGGCCACCGGCACCTCGCTGGCGATGGTCCTGGGTATTCCGCTCGGCCGCCTGCTGGGCGAAGCCATGGGCTGGCGCACCACCTTCCTGGTCATCGGCGCCTTTGCCGCCGCACTGGTGTTCTGGCTGGCGCGCACCTTGCCGCTGTTGCCGAGCCAGAACTCCGGTTCCCTGCGCAGCCTGCCGCTGCTGTTCAAGCGCCCGGCGCTGGTGGCGTTGTATGTGCTCACCGCCATGACCGTCACCGCGCAATTCACCGCCTACAGCTACATCGAACCCTTCGTCGAGGGCGTGGCCGGCATGAGCGGCAGCGCCGTGACCCTGATCCTGCTGGTGTTCGGCGGCGCAGGCATCATCGGCTCGTTGCTGTTCAGCCTGGTGCACCGCTTCAACCCCCACCTGTTCGTGGTCGGCGCCGTGTTTATCCTGGCCGCGTGCCTGGCGCTGATGCTGCCGTTGAGCGGCGCCGAGTCGTACCTGGTGACCTTGAGCATTTTCTGGGGCATGGCAATCATGGGCTTCGGCCTGGCCATGCAATCCAAGGTGCTGGTGCTGGCGCCGGATGCCACCGACGTGGCCATGGCGATGTTCTCCGGCATCTACAACATCGGCATCGGCGGCGGCGCCCTGATGGGAAGCTGGGTCGGCAGCCAGTTCGGCTTCGCCTGGATCGGCGCAGCGGGCGGTTTGCTGGCAGCGGTGGCGTTGATTGGGTATTGCCTGGCGATCAGGAAATTTGGCCAGGGCGTTGTAAACGGTTGATACAGGATAAGTCTTACACAACATTTTGATACCCATTGCTACCGTCGCCCGCGACCGCCCACTTCCCGTGGCGACGGCACTTGAACAGCAATGGAGTCGATTGTGCAAAAGCGTTTGACCGCAGAGTTTATCGGTACGTTCTGGCTGACGTTCGGCGGCTGTGGCAGCGCCATCTTGGCCGCTGCATTCCCGGGTTTGGGTATTGGTTTTGTCGGTGTTTCGCTGGCGTTTGGTCTCACTGTCCTGACCATGGCCTATGCGGTAGGCGGTATTTCCGGTGGGCATTTCAACCCGGCAGTGACCATTGGCCTGTGGGCGGGAGGGCGCATTGACGGCGCAGAGGTGTTGCCGTACATCGCGGCGCAGGTCTGCGGCGCAATAGTGGCCGCAGCGGCGTTGTACTTGATCGCCAACGGGCAGCCTGACTTCGCGGTGGGTGGTTTCGCCGCCAACGGTTACGGCCCATTGAGCCCTGGGCTCTTCGACGTGAAGGCCGCGTTGCTGGCCGAGCTGATCGCCACGTTTTTCTTCGTATTCATCATCATGCGCGTGACCGCACCGGGCGCGGTGCCGGGCTTTGCACCGATCGCCATCGGCCTGGCGCTGACCTTGATCCACTTGGTGCTGATCCCGGTGACCAATACGTCGGTGAACCCCGCTCGTAGCACCGGGCCGGCGTTGTTTGCCGGTGGGGAGTACATTGCGCAGCTTTGGATGTTCTGGCTGGCGCCGGTGGTGGGTGGGGTGATGGGCGCCTGGGCGGCGCGGTCGTTGGGTGACGGCGACAAACCAACGCCCGCCTGACGATCATCGGCGGGCGCTCGGGATAGACCGGGGCAGGGCGGGGCCTACAGTGCCGCGAGGACCGCCTCGAGTTTTTCCTGGTCGCGGGCAAACTGGCGAATGCCTTCAGCCAGTTTTTCGGTGGCCATCGCGTCTTCATTGGAACCCCAGCGAAACTGCGCTTCGGTGAGGGTCTGGCGCGACTCGCCGGCCGCCCCCGGATTCAATTGACGTTCCAGCAGGCCCTGGTCTTCATCGAGCTTTTGCAGCAGCTCGGGGCTGATGGTCAGGCGATCGCAGCCCGCCAGTTGCTCGATCTGGCTGAGGGTGCGGAAGCTGGCGCCCATGACCACGGTCTTGATGGCGTTGGCTTTGTAGTAGTTGTAGATCCGCGTCACGGACTGCACGCCTGGGTCTTCGGCGCCGGTGTAATCCAGGCCGGTGTTCTTGCGGTACCAGTCATAGATGCGGCCTACGAACGGCGAAATCAGGAACACCCCGGCGTCGGCGCAGGCGGCGGCCTGGACGAACGAAAACAGCAGGGTCAGGTTGGTCTGGATGCCGGCCTTTTCCAGGCGTTCGGCGGTGCGGATGCCTTCCCAGGTGGAGGCCAGTTTGATCAGCACGCGGTCGCGGCCGACGCCGGCCTGGTCGTACAACGCGATCAACTGGTTGGCCTTGGCCCACAGCGCGTCTTCGTCGAAGGACAGCCGCGCATCGACTTCGGTGGAGATGCGCCCCGGAATCACTTTAAGAATGCCGCAGCCCACCGACACCGCAAAGCGATCACAGGCCAGGTCCACATCACCCTTGGACAGGCTCACCGCACTGCGCAGCAGCTCGGCGTAATCCGGGATGGCGGCGGCCTTGAGCAGCAGGGACGGGTTGGTGGTGGCATCCACCGGGCGCAGGCGGCTGATGGCTTCCAGGTCGCCGGTGTCGCAGACCACGGTGGTGAATTGCTTGAGTTGTTCGAGCTTGGACGTCATGAGCGGCGGTCTCCAAAAAAGTTATTGGTTAAGGGCCTGTGCGGTGTCCAGGTCGGTGATCAGGATGTCCAGGTAGCCGCCCGTGAGCGCGCCACGAATGGCCTGGACCTTGTTCAACCCACCGGCCAGGCCAAGCACACGGTGGATGGCGCGCAGCTTGGGCAGCGCCACTGACACGACGAATTCTTCATCTTCCTCCAGCACCGGTTTGCCCTGGGCATCGAAGTAGCGCAGGCAGATATCGCCCACCGCGCCGCGTTCGGCGAGCAGGCGCAGCATGTCCTCGGTGTAGTAGTTGCCGCTGTTGCGCAGCAGTTGCGAGGGCTCCAGGTCGCCGATGCCGACAATCGCCAGGGTGATACTGTCAAAGCGCTGCAGCACTTCCTTGACCTCTTCCATCTGCACGATGCGCTGCTTGCTCTGCACCGATTGCTCGATGCTCTGCGACGGCAGCAAAAACGCCGGGCAGTTGAGCAGGGTCGCCAGGCGTTGGGTGAGCAAGGTGGCTTCAAACGCACCCTTGTGGCCGACGCCGCCCAACAGTTGTACCACCTCCTGGGCGGCCTGTTTGCCGGGTTGCGCATGCAAGTGGCCAACCATGGCGCGAATGGTGCTGCTCCATGACGAAATACCGATATGGTCCTGGGGCGACAGGCTGGTTTCCAGGTAGTGGGCGGCAGCCGAACCGATGGCCTGCTTGATGCTCTCGTCATTGCCGGGCTCGGTGGCTTCCACCACGATCACCCGGCGCACGCCGTAGCGGCGCTGCAATTGGGTTTCCAGTTCCAGGTGCAGGCCTTGCAGGCGCATCACCGTGATCTTCACCACGCCTTCCTGCAGCGCCCGGCGCAGGGCACGGCTGATAAAGGATTGGGACAGGTCCAGTTGCGCGGAAATCTCGGACTGCTTGAGCCCTTCTTCGTAATAGAGGCTCGCGATCTTAGTGATCAGGCGCTGTTCTTCGATCTGGCTCATGAAGGCCTCAGGGCTCTTTATAGTAAAAGGCATGACACAATGGCCGTGAGGATACCAAACCCTTACGACATGATCAGGCCGCCGTCGATATTGATCGCCTGGCCGGTCAGGTACGCCGCATCGTCCGAGGCGAGAAACGCCACCAATCCCGCCACATCCGAGGGTTTGCCGGCGCGACGCAGAGGAATGTTCTTGACCCATTCGGCCATCAATTCACCCTTGCCGTAGCGTTTCTCGTCGGTGCTGAGGATCTCGCCCCATACCCGGTCGTTGTAGTCCCACATCTCGCTTTCGATGATGCCGGGGCAGAACGCATTCACCGTGATGTTATGCCGCGCCAGCTCCAGCGCCAGGCTCTGGGTGATGCCGATCACGCCCATTTTGCTCGCGGCGTAGTGCGGCGTGTAGATGAACCCCTGGCGGCCCTGGCCGGAGGAGGTATTGATCAGCCGCCCACTGCCTTGCTTGACCATGTACTTGGCCGCCTCCCGGCAGCCGAGCCAGACGCCGGTGGTGTTGACCTGCAGCACCTTGTCGAAATCGGCGCGGGGCATCTTGTCGTAGTGGTCGATGGTGATGATGCCGGCGTTCTGCACCGACACGTCGATGCTGCCAAAGCGCGCGTGACCTTCGCGGTAGAGCTTTTCGATGTCGTCTTCACGGGTGACGTCGATGGCCAGGGCGAGGGTGTCTACCTTGTATTCCTGGGCCAGTTGGTCGGCAGTGAAGGTCACGCGCTCCAGGTCATTGGAGGCCAGGACCAGGTTGGCGCCTTCCTGGGCGAAGCGCTCGGCAATGCCGGCGCCGATGCCCCGGCAGGCGCCGGTGATCACCACAGTTTTACCGCTGAATCGTTGCGACATGACAAGGGTTCCCATGGTTACCAGCACACAAAGCCGCCATCGACCAACAGGTCGACACCGGTGCAGAAAGACGAGGCCTGGCTGACCAGGAAAATCGCCGGGCCGACCATTTCTTCGACGCTGGCCATGCGGCCCATGGGCGTGGTCTGTTCAAAAATCTTCACCTGGTCGGCGACTTCCGGGCGCGAATTCATCGGCGTGGCGGTGTAGCCAGGGCTGATGCAATTGACCCGCAAGCCCTTGTCGGCCCATTCCATCGCCAGGCTTTTGCTCAGGTGAATCACGCCGGCCTTGGAGGTGTTGTAGTGCGCTTGAAGCAAGCCACGGTTGACGATGCTGCCGGACATTGAGGCGATATTGACGATGGCGCCTTTGCCTCGGGGCAACATCACCGCCGCCTGGGCCTGGCAACTGAGGAAGATGCCGGTGAGGTTGATGTCCAGGGTGGTTTGCCAGCGTTGGAGTTCGAGGTCTTCGGCGGCCTGGGCATTGGCGATGCCGGCGCAGTTGACCGCGACGCTCAATGCGCCGAGTTCGGATTCGGTGCGCGCGACCGCGGCATCCAGTGCGGCGCGTTCGGTGACGGTGCCGCTCAAGGCCAGGGCGCGACGGCCGAGGGCTTGGATGCGTTCGACGGTGCTGGCGATGCCGGGGCTGCCTGGTAGATCGAAGCAGGCTACGTCAGCGCCGGCTTTGGCCAGCCCGACGGCAATCGCCTGGCCAATGCCGCTGCCGGCGCCGGTGACAAAGGCCACTTGGCCCTGAAGACTGAAAAGTTGCATGAATAACTCCATTCTTGAAATCACAGTGGATCCCCTGTGGGAGGGGGCTTGCTCCCGATAGCGGTGTATCAGTCATACTTTTTCAACTGAACCACCGCCATCGGGAGCAAGCCCCCTCCCACATTGGATCTTCATTGTTTGTGGGTTATGCAGTAGCCATTTCCATCACCGACACCGGGGTGGCCTCGCCACGCTCCAGAATCCCCATCTGCCGCCCCCGGCTCATCACCATCACCCGATGGGACAGGCCGAGCACTTCATCCAGGTCGGAACTGACCACGATCACCGCCATGCCCTTGGCCGCCAGGTCCGCGATCACTTCATAGATCGCCGCCCGTGCGCCCACGTCGATGCCGCGTGTCGGCTCGTCAAGGATGAACACCTTGGGATTGCGCGCCAGCCATTTGGCAATGATCACCTTCTGCTGGTTACCGCCCGACAAGCTGGAAATTCGCGACTGCGGCGCACCTTTCACCCCCAGCCGCGCCACCGCCGTGCGGGCGAATTCGCGCAGCGGGGCAGGGAACACCCAGCCGCGTTTATCCAGCAGGTCGGTGTTGCCGTAGATCAGGTTGTCTTCGATGCGATGTTCCACCACCACGCCTTGCTGCTTGCGGTCTTCGGGCACCAGCACCACGCCGGCCTGGATCGCCTCAAAGGGCGAGCGCAAGTGGCGCACTTCGCCATCCAGCACTAAATGTCCTTGGATGTCCTGGGCCGCCCCGGCAATGGTGCGGACCAGTTCGGTGCGCCCGGCGCCCACCACACCGGCAATGCCGAACACTTCACCGGCACGTACGCTGAAGTCGATGCCGTGCAAGGCGAATTCGCGGCAACTCAAATCCTTGACCTGCAACATCACCTGCTCTTGTGGCGCTTGCAGGGCAGGGAAAATCCGCTCCAGGCTGCGCCCGACCATCTGCTCCACCAGTTCGCGCACCGGCACTTGCGCGGTGGCGTGCAAGGCGATCTGGCGACCGTCGCGCAGCACCAGCACGCGGTCGGCGATGCGCGCGATTTCTTCCAGGCGGTGGCTGATATAGATAAACGACACGCCTTCGGCCTTGAGCCGTTCCACCTGCTTGAACAGCAACTCGGTTTCTTCCCCGCCCAAGGCAGCGGTGGGTTCGTCGAGAATCAACAGGCTGGCCTTGAGGGTCAGCGCCTTGGCGATTTCAACCAATTGCTGGGCCGCCACGCTCAGGCCTTCGACCTTGCGCGACGCCGGCACCTTGAGCCCCAGGCGCTCCAACTGGATCTGCGCCTGGGCCTCCATGTACTCGCGGTCCACCCGCCCGTGACGCATGGGCAGGCGGCCGACGAAGATGTTCTCGGCGATCGACAATTGCGGCAGCAGGCGGATTTCCTGGTGGATCAGGCCGATCCCTGCGCCCAGTGCCGCACCCGGTGAAGCCGGTGCGTAAGGCGCGCCAAGCCAGGTCATGCTGCCCCCGGCTTCAGGCTGTACCAGCCCGGCGATGATCGACGACAAGGTCGACTTGCCGGCACCGTTCTCGCCGAGCAGGGCCAACACTTCGCCGGGGCGAATGTCCACGTTGACCTGCGACAGTACCTGCACCGGCCCGTAGGCCTTGCTGATATTGCGCAGGCACAGCACCGCGTCGGCGCGGGCGGTGTCCAGGGCTGCTGCTTGCATGACGACCTCCAAGGCTTACGGGTGCTGTTGCAGGAACGGCGCGACGTTTTCTTTGGTGGTCAGCACAGTCGGCAATAGTTGTTCCTTAGGCACGTCTTTACCGGCTTTGAGGTCGATGGCGGACGCCACGGCCAGACGCCCCATTTTCTGGGTCTGCTGGGTCATGGTCGCGTTCAACACGCCGCTTTGAACCGCCTTGAGCCCGGCCACATCGCCGTCGAAACCGACCACCACCACCTTGTGATCGAGGTTGCCGACCTTCACCGCTTGGGCGGCGCCCAAGGCCATGGCATCGGCACGGCCAAAGAACACGGTGATGTTCGGGTCACGCTGGAGCAGGTCCTGGGCCACGGCGAAGCCTTTGTCCTGGGCCCATTCGGCGGGTTGCTGGGCGACGACTTTAAGGTCCGGGAAGGCTTTCAAGCCCTCTTCGAAACCCTTGGCGCGATCATTCTCGGGGGTGGTGCCGAGCTGGCCTTGCAGGATCGCGATGCGGCCCTTGCCGTCGGTGAGCTTGCCGACGTATTCGGCCAGGGTCTTGGCACCGGCCACGCTGTCGCTGGCGATGAAGGTATCGCCCGGTGCATCGGGGGCGTTGCGGTCGACGGCGATCACCGGGATCCCGGCGGCCTTGGCGGCTTTCACCGGCACACCGGCGGCGGTGGCGCCGGCCGGAATGTAGATCAGCACATCGATCTGGCGGGTGATCAGGTCTTCAATCTGGCTGACCTGGGTGGAGGAGTTGCCCTGGGCATCCACGGTGATCACCTTGATGCCCTTGGCCTTGCCCTCGGCTTCCACCGATTGCTTGATCTGGTTGAAGAAGTCGGCCTGCAGGTTGGCCACGGCGAGGCCGATGGTCAGGTCCTTGGCCCAGGTGGTGCCGGCAGCGGTGAGGGTGGCGGCCGCGAGGGCGGTGGCCAACAGCAGTTTC
This sequence comes from Pseudomonas petroselini, assembly GCF_045037875.1. Taxonomy (NCBI): domain Bacteria; kingdom Pseudomonadati; phylum Pseudomonadota; class Gammaproteobacteria; order Pseudomonadales; family Pseudomonadaceae; genus Pseudomonas; species Pseudomonas petroselini. The sequence continues at coordinate 4,926,912 of NZ_CP173614.1, read as the reverse complement.
TTGGGGCTGAACATGTCGGTGACTCCTGGTTTTATTGTTGGAGGGTGTCAACTGTCGAACAGGTTTAACGGGCAGTGCTGGAGCGGCGTCGCAGGGTATCGATGGTGACGGCGAGGGCGATGACCACGCCGATCACCACTTGTTGAATAAAGGGCGAAACACCGAGCAGGTTCAGACCATTGCGCAACACGCCAATGATCAGCACACCGACCAGGGTGCCGCCGATGCTGCCAACGCCGCCGCTGAGGCTGGCGCCGCCAATCACCACGGCGGCGATGGCGTCCAGTTCCAGGCTCAGCCCGGCGCTGGGTTGCGAAGAGTCCAGGCGTGCCGCCAGGGTCACGGCGGCGATACCGGCCAGCGCACCGCTGATGGCGTACACCCACAGGGTGATCGCGCGTACCTTGATGCCGGACAGGCGCGCCACTTCCGGGCTGCCGCCCATGGCATACAGGTTACGGCCGCCGGCGCGAAAGCGCAGGAACACCCAGGCCACCACCAGCATCACCAGGAACAGCCCGACGGTTGCCGACAGAAACCCAAAGTGACGCACCGTGGCCAGGCTGGTGAACCAGTCCGGGTAGCCGACAATCTGCCGGCCTTCGGTGAGGATGTTCGCCAGGCCACGCGCCACCGACATCATGGTTAGCGTGGCAATGAAGGGGGGCAGTTTGGCGTAGGTGATCAAGCCGCCGGACACCAGCCCCGCAAGCATGCCGCTGGCAATCGAGATGGGAATCGCAAAGCCCAGCGGCACCGCCTGATCCTGGTAAAGCCAACCGAGCATCATCATCGAGAAGGCCAGCACCGAGCCGACCGACAGGTCGATGCCGCCGATCACGATCACGGCGGTCATGCCGATCGCGAGGATGCCCAGCACCGTGACTTGATCAAGAATGTTCAGGCCATTGCGCAGCGAGAAGAAGAATTCGGAACTGAAGGAGAAGACCAGCACCAGCAGCACCAGGCCGATCAGCGGGCCGCCGATATTGCTGGGGAGCAGTTTCACCAACCGTGGGCGATGGGGCGGCTTGAGTTCGGCCGGGTGCTGGACAATAGCTTTGGCGTCCACAGTGTTCTCCTGATTTATTTTTTTTGGAGTGCTTTCAAGCGCTTTGAATATTTATGCGTGCTTGACTGTTAATTCAGATTCCAGTGACACCGTGTCAAAGTCAAGCGCTTAATTTTTCCAATATGCCTCTAGGTCGCCACTTTCACCCCGCGCAAAGCCACGGGATAGATGAGCGCGCGTGGGATTTTGGCCGTTTGTCCGAGGGGGATTTCCAGTTTTTATTTCATTTTTCCACCGGTCATTCACTTGACCTGCTGAACGTTCAGCGTCTAAATAGAAATATATTGTCACTACTGAATAAATATTCAAACACAGCTTTGCACACGTTCACCCCCGCGTGGTCAGCCTCAAAGGAGCCGCTGCATGAATGCCTTCCAGTACGACGCCCACCAGATCAAAGAACAGGCCCGCCTGATCCGGCGCCATGTGATCCGCCTGAATGCCGACTCACCGGCCGGCGGCCACACCGGGGCCGACCTTTCGGAAACCGATATCCTCGCCACCCTGTATTTCCGCATTCTCAATACCGGGCCGGAGCGTATCGAAGACCCTGAGCGCGATATCTATATCCAGAGCAAGGGCCACGGTGTCGGCGGCTTGTACTGCTGCCTGGCGCAGGCGGGCTACATTCCCGTGGACTGGCTGCCCACCTACCAACACTTCAACTCCCACCTGCCGGGCCACCCGGTGCGGCAGAAAACCCCCGGCATCGAACTGAACACCGGTGCCCTCGGCCACGGCTTGCCGGTGGCGGTAGGGCTGGCGTTGGCGGCGAAGATGTCCGGCAGCAAAAAACGCATCTACGTGCTGACCGGCGACGGAGAACTGGCCGAAGGCTCCAACTGGGAAGCGGCGATGGCTGCCGCCAAGTACGGCCTGGATAACCTGTTCGTGATCGTCGACAAGAACAAGCTGCAACTGGCGGGGTTGACGGCCGAGATCATGCCCCTCGACCCGCTGGACGTGAAATGGGCGGCCTTCGGCTTCCGTGTCAGCGAGTGCGACGGCAACGACGTGGGCCAGTTGATCGAAGCCTTGGAAAGCATGCAGGCCAAGACCGGCGTGCCCCAGGTGCTGATCGCGCACACCATCAAAGGCAAGGGCGTGTCGTTTATCGAAGCCCGTCCCGAATGGCACCACCGCGTGCCCAAGGGTGATGAAATCAACGCGGCACTGGAGGAGTTGAGTCATGGCGAGTGAACATCTGGCGAGCGTCATGGTGGAGGCCTTTATTGCCGCCGTCGATGCCGGACTGGACGTGGTGCCGGTGGTCAGCGACTCCACCTCCACGGCCAAGATCGGCCCGTTTGCGCAGCGTTTTCCCGAGCGATTGATCAATGTCGGCATTGCCGAGCAGTCGCTGGTCAGCGTCGCCGCCGGCCTGGCCCTGGGCGGCAAGATCGCCGCGACCTGCAACGCGGCGCCGTTCCTGATTTCGCGCGCCAACGAGCAGATCAAAGTCGACGTTTGCTACAACCAGGCCAACGTCAAAATGTTCGGCCTGAATGCCGGCGCCAGTTATGGCCCGTTGGCCAGCACGCACCACAGCCTCGACGATATCTCGGTGATGCGTGGCTTTGGCAATGTGCAGATTTTCGCCCCGGCCGACGCGATTGAATGCCGGCAGATCGTCGACTACGCGCTGCGCTACCACGGCCCGGTGTATATCCGTCTCGACGGCAAGGCCTTGCCGGATGTGCATACGGGCGACTATCAATTCGTGCCGGGGCAGGTGGATATCCTGCGCCAGGGCGCGGACGTGAGCATCGTCGCCTTGGGCTCGGTGGTGCATGAAGCGGTGGACGCGGCACGGGTTCTCGCGGAGCAGGGCATCCAGGTGCAGGTGATCAACCTGTCGTCGATCCGGCCGTTGCAGCGTGACGTCTTGCTTAGCGCCCTGAGTGGCACGCGGGCGGTCATCACCGTCGAGGAACACAATATCAACGGTGGCGTCGGCAGCCTGGTCGCCGAAGTGCTGGCCGAAGCCGGGCTTGGAATTGCCCTGGTGCGCCTGGGTATTGGTGATGGCGAATATGCCGCCGCCGGCGCCCGCGAACCGACCCGCGCCTTGCATAACATCGACGCGGCTGGGATTGTGGCGGCTGCCACTCGGTTGCGGTGAAGGCGATGACGAATAACACTCCGCTGATCCTGGCGATAGATGAAGGCACCAGCAACGCCAAGGCGGTGCTGGTCAACGAACGCGGGCAGGTGATCGCGCGGGGCTCGCGGCCGCTGAGCATCACCCATCCGCAGCCGGGGTTTTCCGAGCAGGACCCGCTGCTGATCTGGTACAGCACCCTGGCCGCCATCGAAGAATGCCTGGCCCAAGTGGACCGGCCGATCACCGCGCTGGCGATCAGCAACCAGCGTGAATCGGTGGTGGCCTGGGACCGGCATACCGGCGAAGTGCTGTCGCCGTGCATCAGTTGGCAATGCCGACGCTCCACCGCGTTGTGTGTCCAGTTGCATGAGCAGGGGCATGAGGCACTGATTCTGGACAAAACCGGCTTGGCGTTGGACCCGATGTTCTCGGCAGGCAAGTTCCGCTGGATTCTCGACCACCTTGAGGATGGCCACGCACGCGCCGCCGCCGGCGATATCTGCCTGGGCACGGTGGACAGCTGGCTGCTGTGGAAGCTCAGCGGCGGTCAGGTGTTCGCCACCGACTACTCCAACGCGGCGCGCACTCAACTGTTCAACCTGCACACCTGTGCCTGGGACCCGGTGCTGTTGGACCTGTTCCAGATTCCGCTGGCCGCATTGGCGCCCATCCAGCCGAGCGCCGGCTTTTTTGCGGAAACCGTCGCGGCGGGTGGTTTGCCCGCCGGCATCCCGGTGATGTCGATGATCGGTGACTCCCACGCTGCGCTGTACGGGCAGGGCGGTTTTGCGCCGGGGCTGGTGAAAGCGACGCTCGGCACCGGCTCGTCGTTGATGACGCCCATGGGCGGCCCGATTGCCTCGACGCACGGGCTGTCCACCACCCTGGCCTGGCATGACGGCGGCCAACCGACGTTCGGCATGGAAGGCAACATCGTCCACACCGGCGCCGCCGTGCAGTGGGCTTCGCGCCTGGTGGCGGGGGAATCCCTGGATGTGCTCACCGAGCAGGCCGCGCAACTGCCCGACAACGGTGGCGTGTATTTTGTGCCGGCGCTGTCCGGGCTGGGCGCGCCACACTGGCAGGCGGATGCACGTGGCTTGATCTGCGGGCTGACCGAGGCCACTTCCGGCGCGCATATCCTGCGGGCGTCGCTGGAGTCGATTGGGTATCAGATCCGGGATGTCTTCGAGGCCATGCAGCAGGACATCGGCAGCCCGTTGAAGGAACTGTGGGTGGACGGCGGCGCGACGCGCAACCGTTGGTTGATGCAGTTTTTGGCTAACCTGTTGCAACGCCCGGTGGTGCGCAGCCTGTCGCCGGAGGTCTCGGCGCTGGGCGCGGCGCACCTGGCGGGGAGGGCCTTGGGTGTGTGGGTGAGTGATGAAGCGCTGGGCGCGCTGGAGCGGCAGCGGGAGCGGTTTGAGCCGCAGGATGATTGCGCGATGGCGGGGCGTTATTCAGCGTGGAAAAAGGCGCTGGCTCGGACACTGTTGTGACGTGTAGGTGCTTGCTCCCGCTCCATCTAACGGTTAGACCGCGATGCAAATGTGGGAGGGGGCTTGCCCCCGATAGCGGTGTGTCAGTCGATTCATCAGGTGACTGATTCAGCGCCATCGGGGCATCGGTATCTACACTACCCTGGGTATAGCGCTGGACCTGTGGCGAGGGAGCTTGCTCCCGCTGGCTGCCTGACAGCCAAGCGCCATCTAACGGTTAGACCGCGATGCAAATGTGGGAGGGGGCTTGCCCCCGATAGCGGTGTGTCAGTCGATTCATCAGGCGACTGATTCAGCGCCATCGGTGCCTCGGTATCTACACAATTCTGGGTATGGCGCAGGACCTGTGGCGAGGGAGCTTGCTCCCGTGGCGGCCTGACAGCCAAGCGCCATCTAACGGTTAGACCGCGATCCAAATGTGGGAGGGGGCTTGCCCCCGATAGCGGTGTGTCAGTCGATTCATCAGGTGACTGATTCAGCGCCATCGGGGCCTCGGTATCTACACAATTCTGGCTACGGCGCTGGACCTGTGGCGAGGGAGCTTGCTCCCGCTGGCTGCCTGACAGCCCACCGCCATCTAACGGTTAGACCGCGATCCAAATGTGGGAGGGGGCTTGCCCCCGATAGCGGTGTGCCAGTCGATTCATCAGGTGACTGATTCAGCGCCATCGGGGCCTCGGTATCTACACAATTCTGGGTATGGCGCAGGACCTGTGGCGAGGGAGCTTGCTCCCGTGGCGGCCTGACAGCTGACATGGATGCTGGATCAGACCAGGTACATATCCGTTATTTAGGTAACGGCCACTATGGGTTCCGCTTTTACAGCGGGTCACTTTTGGAAGAGCGCCAAAAGTAACCAAAAACGCTTCGCCCCAACACTCGGCACCTCGCTCACGCTCGGTGTGCCCGTAATCCGCCAGGTATTTGGGGGGCCGCCGCCACGCGCCATCCATGGCGCGGGGCGGCTAAACCGGCATCCCTGCCGGTTTACCCCCCAAATCCCTGTCGAATTCCGGCCAGCGTGTTTGACGGGGCGCCTGAGATCAAAAGCTAGATCAAGATCAGGATCAGGATCAACAGCGGCTCGCTTCGCATCGTGGTTACCTGTTACGGGCTCAAGGCTTCCAGGTTTGTACATCCTTGGCGTCCACGGCCTTGGGCAACAGCCCTGCCTTGAAGAATGCATCGGCGATTTTCTGCTGCTCGCTCAACTGATCGATCGTCACCGGTTGCACCTGATAACTGCGGTGCGCATTGGCTGCTTCAACCGTGGCCACATCCAGGTTGCCCCACAGCGGGCCAAGCACGTTGGCCGCGTCTTGCGGGTGGGTTTTCACCCATTTGCCGGCCTTTTCCAGCTGTGCATACACCACGTTCAACACGTCTGGATGCGCCTTGGCGTACGGCGTGCCGGTCAGGTAATAACGCTTGTAGCTGGCCAGCCCCGTACCGTCCGCCAGGGTGCGTGTCGGCAGTTGACGTTGCACGCTGGTAAGGAAGGGCTCCCAGGTGACCCAGGCGTCGACCTTGTTGTTCTCGAACGCTGCGCGACCGTCGGCGGGTGACAGGTAGGCCGGTTCGATATCCGAAAAGGCCAGCCCCGCCTTGGCCAGCGCGGCGATCAGCAGGTAGTGCGTGCCGGCCGCCTTGGTCACGGCGATCTTTTTGCCCTTGAGGTCCGCCAGCTGCTGGATCGGTGAGTCCTTGCGCACCACGATGGCCTGGGCGGAAGGCGAGGCTGCTTCCTGGGCGAAGTAGGTGAGCTTGGCCTGGGCCGCCTGGGCGAAGATCGGCACGGTGTCGGCCACGTCGGCGCTGATGTCGACGTTGCCCACGTTCAACGCTTCCAGCAGCGGCAGGCCGCTGGGGAACTCGTGCCAGCTCACGTCGATGTTGTCGGCCTTGAGGGCTTTTTCCAGGGTGCCCTGGGTTTTGAGCAGGGTGATCAGCGTCGAGGATTTCTGGTAACCGATGCGCACGGTTTCCTGGGCCTGCGCACTGACTGCGACGGCAAAGGCCAGCAACCCGAGGACGGCGGCGAGGGGGCGACGTAGGGACATGGTGAGCTCGATCTCTAACAAAATAGCCCTGAGCTTAAAGTTCTAAAAACCATTCGTTAAATACTCTTTGGCTCTTAGCTTAGGGCGCTTTTTCCGCATTCTGAAGAATTGGGCATAACGATAGAATTATAGGGTTCTTTCATAATTTCTCGTCATTAATATAATCGAATTAACTTTACTGCCAGGCCCTGCGCGGTTTTTTGGCATATGCAGCTGTCTTCTTCTCACCCACGCCAAGGCCTTTCATGACGTTCAAGAAACTAATCGTCGCCGCCAGTTTGCTGTTCGCTGCTGCGCTGGCCCATGCCGAGCAAACCCTGGACATCAGTTACCAACGCTCGTCCACCTTGTGGATTTTGCTCAAGCAGAACGGCCAGTTGGAGCAGCGCCTCAAGCCCTTGGGATTCACCGTCAACTGGCATGAATTCAGCACCGGCCTGCTCAGCTCGTTGAACGCCGGCAGCGTCGACCTGCACGCCGATGTGGCCGACGCCTTCGCGCTGTTCACCCAGGCCGCCGATGCACCGCTGACCTATTACGCCCAGGAGAACTCATCGCCGGGCGCCCAGGCGATCATCGTTCCGGACCAGTCGCCGATCCACAGCATCGCCGACCTCAAGGGCAAGACCGTCGCGGTGTCCAAGGGCTCGGGCAGTAACTTCCTGCTGATTTCCGCCTTGAAAAAGGCCGGGCTGACCCTGGCCGATATCACCCCGCGCTATCTGGAAGCACCGGACGGTGGCGCGGCCTTCGCCAATGGCAGTGTCGACGCCTGGGTGATCTGGGACCCGTTCCTCGCCTCCCAGCAACTGGATCACCACGTGCGTGTGATCGCCGACGGCAAGGACGGCCTGGCCGACTACAACCGTTTCTACCTGGCCACGACTAAGTTCGCCAAGGCCCACCCGGACGTGTTGCAGGTGACCTTCGACACCCTGCGCGAGACCGGCCAATGGGTGAAGGCCCACCCCAAGGAAGCCGCCGACATCCTCGGCCCGCTGTGGGGCAATATCGCCCCGGCCACCGTGGAGCGCGCCAATAGCCGACGCAGCTACGACATCATTCCGGTCAAGGTGGAAAACCTCGCCGAGCAGCAGCGCATCGCCGACACCTACTACACCGCCAAGCTGATTCCCAAGCCGTTGAAGGTCAGCGCCATCAGCGTGTGGACACCCAAGCCATGAGCCGCCAAATCCATTTATCCGCGTTCCTGTTGAGTGGGCCGGTGGTGCACAGCCATGCGGTGTGGCGCCACCCGGAAACCGTCGGCAATTACCTCGACCCCGAGTACTACACACGGGTGGCCAAGGTGGTGGAGGAAGGGCTATTCGACTTCCTGTTCTTCGCCGACCGCCTCGCGGTGGGCGATCAAATGGGCGGCTCCCGCGCGTTCGCCTTGCGCTATGGCGCCCAGGACGCCACGCGCCTGGACCCGTTGCCGATCCTCTCTTACCTGGTCGGCAAAACCAGCAAGCTGGGCCTGGGCGCGACGCGGTCCACCACTTATTACGAACCGGCGCACATCGCCCGTGAATTCGCCACCCTGGACCACCTGTCCAAGGGCCGCGCGGCGTGGAATATCGTCACCTCGATGAACGACAGCGAAGGGCGCCTGTTCGGCAAGGACAAGCACCTGGAGCACGACCTGCGCTACGACCGCGCCGATGAGTTTGTCGAAGTCGCGCTGAAACTGTGGAACAGCTGGGGCAAGGACGCGCTGAAGCTGGATCGCGAAAGCGGTGTGCTGGCGGACCCGGAGTTGATCCGTTCGGTGCAGCACCAGGGCGAATGGTTCAAGGTTGAAGGCCCGCTGAATATTCCGCGAACGCCCCAGGGCCGACCGGTGCTGATCCAGGCCGGTTCGTCAGGCCGTGGGCGGCGCTTCGGCGCGCGTTGGGCCGAGGCGATCTTCACCATCCATCCGCATTTGGCGGCGATGCGTGCGTTCCGTGATGACGTGCGCGCCCAAGTGGTGCAGCAAGGCCGTGACGCCGACAGCTGCAAAGTACTGACGGCGGTGATGCCGTTCATTGGCGGCAGCGAAGCCGAGGCCCGCGCCAAGCGCGATCAGCACAACGCGTTGGCCCGGCCGGGGTTGGGGCTGGTGACACTGGCTTCGCAGCTGAATGTGGACCTGTCGCCATTCCCGCTGTCGGCGACGCTGGCCGAGATTGCCCAGTCGCCGCTGATCCCTCCGGCCGCTGCGGAAAAGCTCTTGATGCAAGGCCCGCAAACCACTCTGGAACAGCTGGGGCGCATCTTCGCCAGCAGCGTGCGCGTGCCGCAATTGGTGGGCACCGGGGCGCAGATTGCCGATCAATTGGCCGAGCTGTTTGAGCAGGGCGGTTGCGACGGGTTTGTGATCTCTCCGGGGTACCTGCCGGGGTCGTTCACCGAGTTTGTCGAGAGCGTGATTCCGCATTTGCAGCGCAAGGGCTTGTTTCGCACCGCGTATGCAGGGTCGACGCTGCGCGAGCACCTGGGCCTCGCCGAGCTGCAGGGTTGAGCGGCTATTCATCCTGTAGTGAGCGGGCTTGCCCCGCGCCGGGCTGCGAAGCAGCCCCACTAAGATCGCCGCGTTCTTTCAGGTAACACGTGGTGTTTGGTTTTAGGGCCGCTTCGCAGCCCAGCGCGGGGCAAGCCCGCTCACCACGGCAAGCCCGCTCATTACAAAGAACGGTGAGCGGGCTTCATTACTGAGTTGATAAAAGGGATATTTCGCATGGCTGATTTCGATCATTTAACCCGTCGCCGTTTATTGGGCCTGGCCGGCATCACCCTGGCCAGCCTGTCGCTGCCACGCCTGGGGTTCGCCGCCGACGAACACGCCGGCCACAACACGTCACAAGAGCCCGCCGGCACCGGTGAGTTCATCCGCCTCGACGCCCCGCGCAAGTTGAAACTGGCGGTCAACCTCAACGCCGTGTGCCTGGCCCCGGTGGTCATCGCCCATGGCCAGGGTTTCTTCACCAAACATAATCTGGACGTGGAGTTGGTCAACTTCGGCAACTCTACCGAGGTGTTGCTCGAGGCCATCGCCACCGGCAAGGCCGATGCGGGCGTGGGCATGGCGCTGCGTTGGCTCAAGGCCCTGGAACAGGGCTTTGATGTGAAGCTCACCGCCGGCACTCACGGCGGCTGCCTGCGCTTGCTCAGTGCCGCGAAGGGCGGTGTGACCACGCTGGAAGACCTCAAGGGCAAGGCCATCGGCGTGACCGACATGGCCAGCCCGGACCGCAATTTCTTCTCGATCCTGCTGAAAAAACACGGTGTGGACCCGGTGCGCGATGTCGAGTGGCGCCTGTATCCCGCCGACTTGCTCGGCACTGCGCTGGAGCGCGGCGAAGTGCAGGCGGTGAGCGGTAGCGACCCGTTCATGTACCGCCTGATCAAGTCCGGCGTGGCGCGTGAGTTGTCCACCAACCTGGTGGAGGAATACGCCAACCTCAGCTGCTGCGTGGTCGGTGTCACCGGCAAACTGGTGCGTGAAGAGAAGCGCGTGGTCGCGGCGCTGACCCAGGCGATTCTGGAGGCCCACGACTATTCCGTGCAGCACCCGGAGGAGGTTGCCAAGGGCTTCCAGGCCCATGCGCTGAACACGTCGGTGGAGGAAGTGCAGGCGATCCTTCACGACCATACCCACGGGCATCACGCGGTGGGCGCGGCGTTGACCCGGGAGATCCTTACCTACGTGACCGACCTGAAAACCGTCGAAGTGATCAGCAAGAGCACCGACCCGCTGGCGTTTGCCAAGGAGATCACCGCCGATGTCTTCAGCTGACGCAACCACCCTCAACCCACCGCTGACCTTGAAGGTCGCGTGGCAGGGCGCCGCCGTGGTGACGGCCTGGTTGGCCGTCGCGCTGTTGATCAGCTACTGGCCCAACGCGACACGCCATTGGCCGATGACCCAAGGCCTGGCCAATCTGTGCGTGGGTGTCGCGGTGCTGTTCCTCGTGCTGAGCCTGCTGGGGCGCAGGCTTTCCAGGCTGGGCCTGCGCCTGCGCAATGCCGGTCCCTGGCTGATCGCCTTGCCGCTGCTGCTGGGCCTCTGGGAATTGCTCACGGCCAAGCTGGCGCTATTGCCGGTGCCGTTTTTCGCGCCGCCCCAGGCCTTGCTGGCGGTGTACATCGAAGATTACGCCCGGCTGGCCGACAGCCTGCTGCATTCGGCGTTGTTGCTGGGCTCGGGCGTGGCCCTCGGTGCGATCACCGGGTTTATCGCCGGCGTGGCCATCGGTTGGTCCACGCGCATCGGCTATTGGCTGCACCCGGTGCTGCGCATCCTCGGCCCGGTGCCGTCGACGGCGCTGTTGCCACTGTGTTTTTTCCTGTTTCCGAGCAGTTGGAGTGCCAGCGTGTTTCTGATCGCCCTGGCCACCTGGTTTCCGGTCACGGTGCTCACGTGGTCCGGCGTGGCGAGCGTGGACAAAGCCTATTACGACGTGGCGCGCACCCTGGGCGCCAAGCAAGGTTTCCTGATTTTCAAGGTGGCGATTCCCGCCGCATTGCCCCACGTCTTTGTCGGTCTGTTCATGGGACTGGGCGCGTCGTTTTCGACCTTGGTGGTGGCAGAAATGATGGGGGTTAAGTCCGGTATCGGCTGGTACCTGCAATGGGCCCAAGGGTGGGCCGCCTACGCAAACATGTACGCCGCATTACTGATCATGGCACTCGCCTGTTCGGGGTTGATCACCGGGTTGTTCCTGGTGCGTGACCGGTTGCTGGCCTGGCAGAAAGGATCGATGAAATGGTAGCCCTGGCACACGCGGTATTGGCATCGGAAGGCTTGGCGCTGCGCATAGACAACCTCAGCCATGGCTTCGCCCTGGATGGCCAGCACCTGCCGGTGTTGGAGCGGGTGTCCCTTGACGTGGCGCCGGGCGAGTTTGTGGCACTGCTCGGGCCTTCGGGCTGCGGCAAGTCCACCTTGCTGCGCCTGGTGGCCGGCCTGGAACCGGCGGACTCCGGCCGGTTGCTGGCCGACGGTGAAGCCATCACCGGCCCGGACCCGAGCCGCGTGGTGGTGTTCCAGGACCCGACCCTGTACCCGTGGCGCCGCGTGTGGGACAACGTCGCCATCGGCCTGGAAGCCCAGGGCCTGCTCAAGACCCATTCGGCCAAGGTCGACGAGGCCCTGGAAAAAGTTGGCCTCAGTCAGTTCGCCCGTGCGTATCCGCGGCAGTTGTCCGGCGGCATGGCGCAACGGGTGGCGCTGGCGCGTGCGCTGGTCAACCAACCGCGCCTGCTGATCCTCGACGAGCCCCTGGGCAAGCTCGACTCCCTGACCCGCATCGCCATGCAAAAGGAACTGATCGACCTGTGGCAACGCCAGGGCTATACGGCCCTGCTGGTTACTCACGATGTGGAAGAAGCCTTGCTGCTGGCCAACCGCGTGATCGTATTCAGCGACCGTCCGGCCAAGATCCAAGCGCAATTGACGATTGACCGGCCTTACCCACGGCACCGGGATGATCCTTATCTGGTCGACCTGCGACGGCAGATACTGGGCCTGCTGGGGCTGGGGGAGAGTTGGTGAAAGGGTATAAGCCTTGACACGCTGAAGCGAGCGCGCAACGGTCAACTCAATTTTCAGAAAAGAAAATGCTGCAGCACCCTGGGCGCATCTTCACGCCCAAGGAGCTTACCCATGACTATGATATTTCGGAAAATACCGCCCGCAATGATCTGGAAAAAGGCGTCGCCATGAAGGTGCTGTTCAAGGTGCAAGAGGGCAAAGGTTTTCTGTACATTGCCAGGGAGGACGCCGAAGCCAACTTGAAAAAATTGGCCGGCGCTCGTTAACCGCCCGCCCTCACGCCTGCTCCTCCCCCCGCAACTGCACACTCATCTGATCACAGCTGTGCGCCCAGTCGCTGAGCCATTGCGGCATTGGCGGCGACGTCTCATCCAAACCCAGCTCGCGCACAAAATCACTCGGGGGCAGGGTGCCTTTGGCCGAACGGAACAGCCCGCGCATGACCACCACGCCGACCACGCGGCCGTTGCTGACAAAGCGGTGTTCCATCAGGCTCCACTTATGGTCCCAGCCGAGCATGCGGGTGTGCACCTCGAACACTTCAAACAGCTTCAACTCGCGGCGGAACTTGCCCCAGGTATCGCCCACGATCGGCAGCGCCTTGTTGCGCAACGCCACGCGAAACGCGCCGGTGCGCAACACGAAATCCATGCGTGCAACATCCGCCAGGGAAAAGTAGCGGCCATTGGTGACGTGCCGGTTGAGATCCAAGTCCAACGGCCAGACCCGCATGCGCACCACGGTGGTGGCCAGGCCATGGGCCGGTTTGCGCCAGGGGCGCCGGGACAGCATGAAGAGCAAGCGAAACCAGAGATTCATAAACACGCCAGGCAGTTGATTAATGGCTGCACTGTAAGGGCGCGGAATCGGCTAAGGTAGGTGCGCAAATGACTTATTACATGCGAAAAGCGCAATCCGGGTTTCTTTTATGCACATCACCTTGCTCCTGGCTGAACGTTGTTCCGCCGCCAGCGCCACCCTGGCGGTGGAGATGCTCAGCGCCGCCAACCTGTTTGCCGACAGCCCACCTTTTGAAGTCGTGGTCGCCTCCCTGGACGGCCAGGCCGTGGAGGCTTGGGGCGGCCAGCGCTTGCAGGTGGACCGCGCGGTGACGCAGATCGCGCAGACCGACCTGGTGCTGATCCCAGGTTTTCTGTTCACCTTGAAAGAAGCCCTGCCGAGCTTTCCCGCCTACGGCCCCTGGTTGCGCGAGCAGCATGCACGCGGCGCGGTGTTGGCTTCGATGTGTACCGCGACGTTCTTACTGGCCGAAACCGGTGTGCTGCAAGGCCTGCGCGCCACCACCCACTGGGCGTTCGCCGAGCTGTTTCGGCGTCGCTACGCGGACGTGAGCCTGGATGACGCGCAGCTTCTGTGTGAAGAAAATCGCGTGATTACCTGCGGTGGCGCCAGTGCGGCGATGGACTTGATGCTGCACCTGATTCGGCGTTTCGGCTCGCCGGAACTGGCCCACACCTGTGGCAAATACCTGTTGATCGATACTGTGCGCAGCGAACAGTCGGTGTACGCCATGTGGTCGCTGCCCAAAAGCCATGGCGACGGCGAGATCCTGCGGGTACAGCACTGGCTGGAGCAGCACTTCGCCGAGCCGCTGGTCATCGACGCGGTCGCCCAGCGCTTCGGTTTTGGTGTGCGCAACTTCAAGCGGCGCTTCAAGGAGGCCACCGGCTATACGCCGATTGCCTACCTGCAAACCCTGCGCCTGGAACGGGCCAAGCAGATGCTTGAGTCGACCCGCATGACGCTGGAAAGTATCACCTACGCGGTGGGCTACGAAGACAGCAACTCGTTCCGGCGCCTGTTCCAGCAGCGGGTGGGCCTGTTGCCGGCGGCGTATCGCAAGAAATTCCTCGCCCATCCGGTTTGATTCAACGACGCAGCTGCGCTTCGCCCTCGATACACGCGACCAAAAACGCCCTCACCACAGCGTATCGAAACGCGGCAACCGATCGACAGGGCGGCGCTGTGGGGAGAAACAACAGACGAAAAAAAACCGGCTGATCAGGCCGGTTTGGGGTTCCCGCAAACAGCGCGGGATTATGCGTTGTTGCCCTGCAGACGATCAGCACCGCCTTCAGCCAGACCGCGTTCCTGCAGACGATCAGCACCGCCTTCAGCCAGGCCACGTTCCTGCAGACGATCAGCACCGCCTTCAGCGACACGGCGTTCCAGCAGGCGATCGGAACCCCCTTCGGCTACGCGGTTGCCTTGCAGGCGGTCGGCGCCACCCTCTGCCACACGACTTTCGATCAGGCGATCCGCACCGCCTTCAGCGACAACAGGGTGAGCAAATGCGTTTGCAGCGAGTACCGAGAAAGCGAGGCTAAGCAAGATTTGGCGTTTCATGAGAGTGTGCTCCGAGTGTTTTAGTTTGGATGTTGCTGGTATGGGTTTGATGTTACGCGTTGCATTTTTTTAGAGAACTTCATTGCGCTGATGGTGACTATCGATGCCAGCGATGGCCCGGTACACGGGGCCATCGCAGCGCCCGTCATGGCATCTGCGGCAGTTCCTGCGGGCGCAGGTCGAACACCAGCACTTCGGCGTCCTCGCCCTGGCTCAGGCGGATCTGCCGCTCATCCCGCACTCGGGCGCCATCGCCTTCCTGCAAGCGCTGGCCGTTGACTTCAACGCTGCCCTGGGCCACATGGATGTACACATGGCGATCCGGCGGCAGGTCGAGGGTGGCGGTTTCATCACCGTTGAACAGCCCGGCATATACCCGTGCGTCCTGGCGCACGCTGAGGGAACCGTCGTTGCCGTCCGGCGAGATGATCAACTGCAAGCGTCCACGTTTCTGCGCCTCGCTGAAGTGCTCCTGCTGATAGCGCGGTTCGGCGCCAGCCACGGCAGGCACGATCCAGATTTGCAGGAAGTGCACGCCACGGCTTTGGCTGTGGTTGAACTCGCTGTGGGCCACGCCGCTGCCGGCGCTCATCAGTTGCACATCGCCAGGGCGGATCACCGAACCGGTGCCGAGGGTGTCCTTGTGTTCCAGCGCGCCTTCAAGCACATAGGAGAAAATCTCCATGTCGCGGTGCGGGTGCTGGCCGAAGCCTTTACCGGCGGCGACGCGGTCATCGTTGATCACCAGCAGGTCGGAAAAACCCTGTTCATTCGGGTTCCAGTAGTTGGCGAACGAGAAGGTGTGGAACGACTTCAACCAACCGTGATTGGCGGCGCCGCGTTCGGAAGCTTTGCGAAGAGTCAGCATGGTCTTGTCCTCAAGTGGGAGCGGGCTGCGAGATGCAGGGCTCCTGCGTTGAGAAGAAGATTAATGGTTACTGTAGAATTCATTAAGAAGATGAAAACTGAATAACTGTCTCATCTGAGTTGACAGTTTCGAACGTGTCATAATGCCCGCCGCATTCTTTCTCGATGGATCTTTGTGTTTATGAAAACCGTGGCCATGGCGCTGTTTCCGGACTTCCTCCTGCTCGACATGGCCGGGCCGCTGGAAGTGTTTTCGATTGCCAACCGCTACCTGCCGGCGGCGGCGCATTACCAGATCCTCACCCTCGGCACCGAACCTGGCCCCTTGCGTGCCTCCAATGGCGTCGTGGTGCAGGCCGACCTGTTGCTGGACCAGGCGCACGACGCCTACGACCTGTTACTCGTTCCCGGTGGCCCCGGCGCCTACAACGAATGCCACCCCGCGTTGTTGCCGTGGCTCAAAGAGGCTGCACCTCGCGCCACACGCTTTGGTTCGATCTGCACCGGTGCCTTTGTGCTCGGGCATGCCGGCCTGCTGGACAATCACCGTGTGACCACCCACTGGCACTACACCGAGCGGCTGATCAAGGCGTTCCCCAAGGCGATCGTCGAGACCGATCGCATTTACCTGCAGGACGGGCGGCTGATCACCTCGGGCGGGGTGACGGCCGGGATCGACCTGGCGTTATCGATCGTTGCCCAGGACCACGGCAAGCAAGTCGCGGTGGAAGTGGCCAAGGTGCTGCTGGTGGTGATGAAACGCCAGGGCGGCCAAGCGCAGTTCAGCCCGATGACGGCTGCCGTGGCACCCCAGGAAACCGCGATCACCCGCGTGCAGAACCACGTGCTGGCGCACCTGGACCAGCCGTTCACCATCGAATCCATGGCTGAGCTGGCCGGCATGAGCGCTCGCCACTTTGCACGGCTGTTTGCCAGGGAGGTGCAGATGACGCCGATGGCCTTCTTGCAAGGCGCGCGCATCGACCGTGCCCGGCAGTTGCTGGAGTCCACCGACCTGCCGCTCAAGACCGTGGCCTTCCACGCAGGCTTCGGCAGCGTGCGGCATATGCGCTTTCTGTTCAGTGAAAAACTCGGTCTCAACCCGACCCAATACCGACAACAGTTCAGTTAACGACAGAATGTCCGTCTGGCGCACTCGATTGTCCGTATCGCTCCCCGTGCCAGCATTGTCCTGTCATTGGTAGCTGGCAAGATAGCGTCAAGCCCATGGAAAAGGATGCGCAGGCGCCCAAGGCCGGGTGTTTCAGCGCGATGACAGACATGAACAACCCTCAGGCGATTGACGTTGATGGCACGGTGCGCTTCGGCATCTATGCCTTTCACCGGCAACAGCGGTTGGTCAGCAAGATAGGCTTGCCGGTGCCTCTCGGTGGGCGTGCGCTGGATATCCTCGCGGTGCTGTTGGAAACGCCCGGGCAGTACGTCAGCAAGTCCACCTTGATCGAGCGGGTGTGGCCGGACAGCGTGGTGGAAGAAAACAACCTGCGTGTGCACATTGCGGCACTGCGCCGCGCCCTCGATGGCCAACGCTATATCCTCAACGATCCCCTGCGTGGCTATTGCTTCGCCGCCAAGGTGCAGGGGGCCATGCCTGCCATGACACCCCGACACAACCTGGCGGCACGCCTCAGTGCGGTGATCGGCTGTGAGGCGTTGTTGGGCGTACTGGCGCGACGCCTGTCCGGGCATTACCTGATGACCCTGACCGGGTGCGCCGGTGTCGGCAAGAGTACCCTGGCCCTGGCGTTGGCCGAACGGGTATTGCCGCGTTACCGGGACGGCGTGTGGTGGGTCGACCTGGCCACGGTGGAGGCGCCGATGACCATGCTGCGCCACCTGGCCACGGCGCTGCACCTTGAACCCAGCGCCAACGCCACACAGCTGTGCCGTCAATTGGCCTCCCGTCAGCTATTGCTGGTGCTGGATGGTGCCGACTTGCTGCTTGGCGCCTGCCGGCACCTGGTGCGCGTGCTACGTGAAACAGCCCCCCAGGTCAGCGTGCTGCTCAGCAGTCGTGAAGCCTTGCATGTCCCGGGCGAATGGGTGCAGCGCGTGCCCCGGTTGGCGGTGCCTGCACCGTCGGCGCTGGGCAGTGTCGAACACGCCATGGCCTACCCGGCTGTACAACTGTTCGTGGCGCGGGCAAGCGCCGGGCAACAGGGGTTTGTGTTGCGGCTCCAGGACTTGGCGCCGCTGCGTGATATCTGCCGACGCCTCGATGGTCTCCCTCTCGCACTGGAGCTGGCCGCGGCCCAAGTGGATGCCCTGGGCGTGCGTGGCTTGCAGCAGCAATTGTGCAAGGGTTTGCAGGTGCTGACCCGAGGCCGTCGCACGGCAGTGGAGCGCCACCAATCGCTGATCGCAGCCCTGGACTGGACCTACCAGCGGCTGAGCCTGCCGGAGCGCTGGCTGTTCTTGCAATTGGGGTTGTTCAAGATGGCGGTGACCTTACCCACCCTGAGCGAGCTGGTCGCTGGCTCGGAGCTGGAACATGCCGACCTGTCCTACCTGCTGGGGCGTCTGGTGGATACCTCATTGCTGACCCTTGAACCCGGCCCGGGCCATTCGCGTTATCGCCTGCTCAACTGCGTGCGCAGCTATGCGCTGGCCCACCTGCGTGACCCGGTGCAGGTGGCACGGTTGCAGCAGGGCGATGGGCATTACTTGGGGCCGTTCTCAGGCCGGCCGTTTGTCTTGCAACTCGTCGAGCAGGCGGCGTACGCGGACTAGGTCCGGGGTGGCAAAGCCTTCGGTAAAGCGCGCATAGACCGAACCCAGCACGTCGCGTGCAGCCTGCAGGCGACCTTGGGTCTGCCACAGCTGCGCCAACGACGTCGCGCAGCGTAGCTCCCAGGCCAGCGCGCCTTGCTGGTGCGCCAGCCCGAGGGCGTCGAGCAGCAGCGTTTCGCGCGCACGGGGATCCGCGATGATTGCGGCGCGTACCCGCAGGATTTCCGCTGCGCACCAGCCCGCGCCGCCCGTGCGTGCGCGTTCAAACCCTGGGTCATCCACGGTGTGTGCACCCAGCGTGATCAGGATGTCCTCGATCAGCCCCAAGCCTTGCAGATCCTGGTGCCCCAGGATGCCGGCATAGTGCCCCGCCCAGGTCTGAAACAACTGCACCGAGTGCTTGTGCGCGTGTTCCAGCAACAACGCTTGCAGGCTCTGGGCGGCGTGCTCGTCACCGTTGTAACGGGCGATGACCACGCCTGCCAGGGCCAGGGTGTAGCAGATGGAGGTGCCGTGATTGATCTGCAGCGCCAACGCCAATGCCTGGCTGGCGGTACGCCAGGCTTGCTCGGGAAAACCCTGCAGCCACAGGATCCGCGCCAACACCGTCAGTGAGGCCACGCTCTGGTCGTATTGCACGCCAATGCCGTGGGCGAACCGATTGAGGTGGCCGCTGTGCGCCATGCGTTGGATCACTTGCTCAGCATTGTGCCGGGCGAGCGCCTGATTGCCGTTGTAGTGCTGCGCCAGTACGCGCAGGCGCTGGGCACTGACGTCCAGTTGCGGGTCGGTGCGCGGGTCGAGGCGATCGAACAGCTCGCTCTGCGCCAGTGCCTGGCGATACAGGCCTGCACACAGGTTCACCGCCATATGCCCGGAGACCGCGCGCAATTGACCCGCGACGTCCTGGCGCTCCTCGGCCAGGCGGCGGGCGCTGACAAACGCGGCGATGGTCTGCGGGGCACCGCCCATGGCGTGATAGGACAGGCTGCCCAGCGCCAATTGCAGTTGCATCGTCAAGCGCGGGCAGGGCGAGGCGGCCCGGCTCATCAGCGCCAACGCCTGGTCCACATACAAACGGTGCTCCCTGAGTAACGACAACTCTTGCCACAGTGGCATGGCGCTGACCGTCAAGCGGATTGCCAGCAAGTGTTCGCCCCCTTGCGCGAGCCCCCAGTCGAGGGCCGAGCGGATGTCTTCACGCAGCGGCGCATAGCGGTCGATCCAGGGTTGGGTGGCGATCAATTGCCAGTCCTCGCGCGCTTGCTCCATCAGCGCCAGGCAGCGCTCGGCATGGCGCCCGCGGGTGGCATCGAGCTCATCGGCGACGCTGAGTTTTTCCAGGGCGTAGGTGCGCGTGATATCCAGCAGGCGATAGACCATCTCGTCATCACCGACCTCCACATTGAGCAAGGACTTGGCGACCAACTGGGTGATTGAACCCAGCACCTCGGCGGGTGCGACCTGTTCCCCGGCGATCACCGCCGCCGCGCTGGCCAGGCTGAACCCGCCCCGGAACACCGCCAGCCGGCGCAGGCAGATCTGCTCGCAGGCCGTCAGCAGCTCAAAGCTCCAGTCCAGCGTGGCGCGCAGGGTTTGATGGCGGGGCAGTGCGTTGCGCCTGCCACGGGTGAGCAAGCGGAAATTATCCTCCATCTGCACCAGCAGTCCGGGCAGGCCAAAGCGTTCGATCTGCGCCGCGACCAACTCGATGGCCAGGGGGATGCCGTCCAGGCGTTGGCAGATATCAATCGCCAGTGGCAGTTCGGCTTCGCTTAATTCAAAGCTGTCCTGATGGGACATGGCCCGCTCGATCAACAGTTGCAGGGCCGGGTAGCCCAGCGCCTGGGCGCGGTTACCGGTGGCCGGAGGGCAGGCCAGCGGTTCCAGGCGCTGCACGTACTCGCCCTCGGCGCGCAAGGCCTCGCGGCTGGTGGCCAGGATGTGCAAGCGGGGCGCGTGGCGCAGCAGGGTTTCGCTGATCAGGGCGATGTCGTCCAGCAGGTGCTCGCAGTTGTCGATCACCAGCAGCAACTGGCGCTCCTGCAGGCTGCGCGCAAACGTGACCAGCGGCTCTTGTTCTGCGTGGGTGAGGTCGAGCAGGGCGGCGAGATTGGGCAGGATCATCGACGCCGCGCTGAGCGGCGCCAGGTCCAGCAGGCGTATACCGTCGCGGTAATGCCCGATCAGCAATTCCGCCACGCGCAGGGCGACGGTGGTCTTGCCGATGCCGCCGGCGCCGGTCAGAGTGATAAAGCGTTGCGCGGGCAGGTTCTGAACCAGGCTGTCGATCAGGGCCTGGCGGCCGATCATGCGGGTGCGGCGCAACGGCAGGTTGTGGCACGGGCGTTGGGGGGCGCCCTCGGTGGGTAGCGTCATCGGCTCGATGCTCAGTGGCGCAACAAAACTGTAGCCACGCTGGGCCACGGTGACGATATAGCGCTGCCCGGCCTGGCCATCGCCCAAGGCCTTGCGCAAGGCTGCCATGTGCACTCGCAGGTTGCCATCTTCCACCACGCTTTTGGGCCAGACACGGGCGATCAACTCTTGCTTGCTCACCACATTGCCGGCCTGCTCCAGCAGGATCAGCAGGATATCCACCGCACGTCGCCCCAGCCGCAACGGACGACCCGCCTCCAGCACCAGGCGTTGGCGCGGGTGGATGCGGTAGGGGCCGAAATGCACGGCCTGGTCGCTGAGGTCACTCATGGAGACCCTGTTCGTGGAGGGGGAAGCGGCCAGCATATTCCAGGTACGTGCGGACCACTAGGCTGCAATCACTTGAGGCTTGTGACGCAATTGGTGATTTCGCCAGGTCATCGGGTTGACCCCTTCGCTGCGGGTGAACATATGGCAGAAATGCGCCTGGTCGCAAAACCCGCATTCCAGGCTGATTTGCGTCAGGCTCAGGCGCGAACCGGTGATCAGTTCCTTGGCCCGTTGGATGCGCTGCTCGCGAATCCACTCCTGCGGCGACAGCCCGGTGGTGCACTTGAACGCGCGGGAAAAATGGCTGCGCGACAACGCGCAGGCCTGGGCCAGGTCGGCAATGGCCAGGCTTTCGCCGAGGTTGGCGAGGATCAATTGCTTGGCGATACGCTCGCGCCGGGGGCATAGACCGCCGGTAGCGGATAAGCGAGGAGCATGCTGCTCAAGTCGGGCCATGACGAAAATCCGCAGTCGATGGGAGCGTTCCCGGTGAATGGGTGCAGTGTAGACGCCGCTAATCTTGTTGCCGGACCGCCTGGCTGACGAGTTAATCGTTGTTAATTTCGCCAGGTACGTACGCGGAAAAGACAGCACAGACGTGCAATCGCGCCAGCGCTCCGCGTGCTTCTCTGTGCGCTTGCCAACCGTTTGGATACCACCATGAACCGCAACGACCTGCGCCGCGTCGACATGAACCTGCTGGTGATTTTCGAAGCGTTGATGTTCGAAAAGAACCTGACCCGGGTCGCCGAAAAACTCTTTATGGGCCAACCGGCGGTGAGCGCGGCGCTGGGGCGCTTGCGCGATTTGTTCGACGACCCGTTGCTGCTGCGCAACGGGCGGGGCATGGAGCCCACGCCGCGTGCCGTGGCGATACTCAAGGAGTTGCAGCCGGCCATGGACATCATTTCGGGTGCTGTCAGCCGCGCCAAGGATTTCGACCCGTCTACCAGCTGCGCAGTGTTCCGCATCGGCCTGTCCGACGACGCCGAGTTCGGCCTGTTCCCGCCGTTGCTCAGCCAACTGCGCGAAGAAGCCCCAGGCATCGTCGTGGTGGTGCGCCGCGCCAATTACCTGTTGATGTCGTCGTTATTGGCCAGTGGCGAGATCACGGTGGGCGTGAGCTACACCACCGAATTGCCGGCGAATGCCAAGCGCAAGAAACTGCGGGATATCCCTTGCAAGGTACTGCGTGGGGATGATGGTGTTGAGCCGCTGACCCTGGACGACTACTGCGAGCGGCCCCATGCGATGGTGTCGTTTTCCGGGGACTTGAGCGGCAACATTGATCTGGACCTGGCGCGTATCGGCCGGGCACGGCGAGTGGTGTTGGCGGTGCCGCAGTTCAGCGGGCTGCGGGCGTTGCTCGCGGGTACGCAGATTATTGCGACGGTGCCGGATTATGCGGCCTGTGCGTTGACCGAGGGCACTGCGATACGCGCGCAGGACCCACCCTTTGCCATTGATGCCGCGGAGTTGTCGATGGTGTGGAGCGGGGTGCATGACAATGATCCGGCGGAGCGTTGGCTACGGGGGCGGATTGCGGAGCATATGTCGAGGGCGCTTTAGGTGTGGTTGGCAGACAGCCGCAATAATTTGAATCTGATCGGCATCGACGTTAAGCAAAGTCTTGTCCTTCTGAGCGTTGTTTCCGGCAGCCTGCGTGGGTGACGACCTTCTAGCATGGGTTAACTTTTCCAGAGGAGGCTTGTCGCTGATATGCATATTCAAAGACCGCAATTTATCCCACAAACAGTGGCAGAGCCTTCTCCTAATGTGCCCGTGCCGCCGCCGGTGGAACAACTGAACGGCCCTGTGATCGCGTCGGATACACCCGTCACGCGTTCAAGAAGAGAGGTGGCAGTCACGCCGGGTTCGTCGTCGAGGACGGTTGAGGCCTCAAGGTTAGACAGGGTCGACGATCCGAAACTTGAGATTAAGAAAGAGGCCACCTCACCCAACGGGCTGTTTGCTGTGAGTTACTCAATTCCTGTCGCCGGCTCCGGGCTGAACAACATTACGTTTCCAATGATCATTGACGAGGGCCTCCAACGAAAGACGGCCCAGGACCCTGGGATTTATTACGCGATGCTGTTCGACGTCAGCAATGAGCAAGGTAAATCTCTTGATGGCGGCTATATCGGGATTCAGCCACGGCAGGATGGCAAGGCGCTGGTGATGTTTTCCGGTTTTGGTTCGCACTTCAGTGCGCCCAAAGGCCGTGCCGAGGCGGATGGGGGGGAAGGAGGCAGCAATAGCACACTGGTCGATTTTGAGTTTGGTCATAAATATAACCTGACGGTGACCCGAGACCCTGACAACCCCCAGAGGCTGAAGGGCTATATTCAGGATGTCACGGACCCCGCTCACCCTGGGATAAAGCAGCATGTCGAAGACCTTGATGTCGACCAGAAGTTTGTGTTTGCGGCCCGTAACACAGGGTTTGTCGAGCACTACGGTGCCGATATCAGCCGAAGCTCCCAGATCGCACCGACGCGCGGCAGTTTTTTCGCACCCTTCACGACGGAGGCTGACGGCACGGTCAAGGCGGGTGAAGTCAGGAGTGACGGGTTCTATGGTCGGTACAAAAACGCGATGATCGGTGATCAGGAAGTTACCAAAGTGGCGGGTAAAGGTCAGGAAGTCTATTTTACGTTTCAGGGCGCGGGTTACGGCGCTAAGGCCTGACACGTAACAAAAACCGGAAGGCCCCTGCGGCCTTCCGGTTTTTTTTGCCTTGTCGAATCGATTGGCCCGCGAGCCGCCACGTCAAACAGCACATACATCCAATTCCCCGGCCCCAATCCCAACCACACTCCCTCCATCGCTCAACTCTGCAGGTGGGAATACACAGCCATGGACCCAACACCCAAAACCAGCCCCGACGAAGTCGTCACCTTGGTCGTCAAGCACCTGATCAAACAAGGCCGCGAAACCGACTACGAAGCCTGGCTGCGTCGCATCGTGCGGATCGCCGGCGCGCGCCCCGGCCACCTGGGTGTCGACGTGGTGCGCGGCAAGCAGGGCAAGCTGGCGCTGTTCACCTGTGTGTTGCGTTACCGCTCCACCGATGACCTGGAAACCTGGCTTGATTCCCCCGAGCGCAAATCGCTGATCGACGAAGCCTCCCCCTTGCTGGCCGATGGCGACAAAACTGAAATCGGCGCGGTCAATGAATTCTGGTTCGCACCACTGGCCGACAGCGCCGCCAAACCTCCCCGTTGGAAGCAAGCAGTGGTCACCCTGTGCGTGATCCTGCCGCTGACCCTGCTGGTACCCATCGTGTGGGGCCCGGTTCTGCGCCTGCACCCGTTCCTCTCCAACTACGTGGTCGCCACCTTCCTGGTCACCGTGACGATCGTTGTATTGGTGGTCTACCTGCTGATGCCGGCGGCCACCCGCCTGTTCGCTCCCTGGCTTGAAGCCTCTGTAAAGGAAACCCTATGAACGCCGATCTGATTCTGTTCAATGGCCAGTTCCACACCGTGGACCGTGAAAACCCGCGCGCAACCGCCGTCGCCATCAGCCAGGGGCGCTTTGTCGCCGTGGGCACCGACGGTGAGGCCATGGCCCTGCGCGGCAGTGGCACCCAGGTCATCGACCTCAAGGGCCGCACCGTCATCCCCGGCCTCAATGACTCGCACCTGCACCTCATCCGTGGCGGCTTGAACTACAACCTCGAACTGCGCTGGGAAGGCGTGCCGTCCCTGGCCGATGCCCTGCGCATGCTCAAGGACCAGGCCGACCGTACGCCCACCCCGCAATGGGTGCGCGTGGTGGGTGGCTGGAACGAATTCCAGTTTGCCGAAAAGCGCATGCCGACCCTGGAAGAGTTGAACCAGGCGGCGCCTGACACTCCCGTATTCGTGCTGCACCTGTACGACCGCGCCTTGCTCAACCGTGCCGCCCTGCGCGTGGCCGGCTACACCAAGGACACACCCAACCCGCCGGGCGGCGAGATCGTGCGGGACAGCAACGGCAACCCCACCGGCATGCTGGTGGCACGGCCGAACGCGATGATCCTGTATTCGACCCTGGCCAAGGGCCCGAAACTGCCGCTGGAATACCAGGTCAACTCGACCCGCCAGTTCATGCGTGAACTCAATCGCCTGGGGCTCACCAGCGCCATCGATGCCGGCGGTGGTTTCCAGAACTACCCCGATGACTACGCGGTGATCGAGCAACTGGCCAAGGACGAACAACTGACGGTACGCATCGCCTACAACCTGTTCACCCAGAAGCCCAAGGAAGAACTCAGCGACTTCAAGCACTGGACCGGCAGCGTCACCCTGCACCAGGGCGATGACTACCTGCGCCACAACGGCGCCGGCGAGATGCTGGTGTTCTCGGCGGCCGACTTCGAAGACTTCCTTGAGCCACGCCCGGACCTGCCGCTGACCATGGAGCAGGAACTGGAGCCGGTGGTGCGCCATCTGGTGGAGCAGCGTTGGCCGTTCCGCTTGCACGCCACCTATGACGAGTCCATCTCACGCATGCTCGACGTGTTCGAGAAGGTCAACCGTGACATCCCGTTCAACGGCTTGCCGTGGTTCTTCGACCACGCCGAGACCATCACCCCGAAAAACATCGAGCGTGTACGCGCCCTTGGCGGCGGTATTGCGATCCAGGACCGCATGGCGTTCCAGGGCGAATACTTCGTCGAGCGTTACGGCGCCAAGGCGGCCGAAGCCACGCCGCCGATCAAGCGCATGCTTGCCGAAGGCGTGCCGGTAGGGGCGGGCACCGACGCCACGCGGGTGTCGAGCTACAACCCCTGGACCTCGTTGTACTGGATGGTCAGCGGCCGCACCGTCGGCGGCCTGGAACTGCACGCCGAAGGCCTGCCGCGCCTCACCGCGCTGGAATTGTTCACCCATGGCAGCGCCTGGTTCTCGTCCGAGCAGGGCAAGAAGGGCCAGATCAAGGTCGGCCAGTTGGCGGACGTGGCGGCCCTGTCGGCGGACTTCTTCAGCGTCGACGAAGAAGCCATCAAGTGGATTGAGTCGGTACTCACCGTGGTCGGCGGCAAGGTGGTCTACGGCGCCGGCGACTTCGAAGACTTCGCACCGCCGCGTGTGCCGGTGCTGCCGGACTGGTCGCCGGTGGTCAAGGTGCCGGGTCATTGGCGCCCGACTTCGCCCTTGCAGGCACAGGTTCACCAGTGCAGCGGCCCGTGCGGCGTGCACGCCCACAGCCACGAAAAAGCGCGCCTTTCCAGCGTGCCGGTCAGCGACTTCCAGGGATTCTGGGGTGCGTTCGGCTGCTCGTGCTTTGCGTTCTGATTTCCCAAACCCGTTAGGAGATATTCCCATGGCTTACAAACGTTTGAACAAAGATGACGCTGTCGTACTGTTGGTCGATCACCAGACTGGCCTGATCTCCCTGGTACAGGACTTCTCCCCGAACGAGTTCAAGAACAACGTGCTGGCCCTGGCCGACGTCGCCAAGTTCTTCAACCTGCCGACCATCCTGACCACCAGTTTTGAAGGCGGTCCTAACGGCCCACTGGTTCCCGAGCTCAAGGCCCTGTTCCCGGACGCGCCGTACATCGCCCGCCCTGGCCAGATCAACGCCTGGGACAACGAAGATTTCGTCAAGGCGGTCAAGGCGACCGGCCGCAAGCAAATCATCATTGCCGGTGTGGTGACGGATGTGTGCGTTGCGTTCCCGACCCTGTGCGCCCTCGACGAAGGCTTTGAGGTATTCGTGGTCACCGACGCGTCGGGCACCTTCAATGAAACCGTGCAACAGGCTGCCTGGGCACGCATGACCGCTGCCGGTGCGCAACTGGTGAACTGGTTCGCCGTGGCCTGCGAGCTGCAAGTGGACTGGCGCAACGACATGGAAGGCCTGGCCAACCTGCTGTCGCCGCGCATTCCCAACTACCGCAACCTGATGAACAGCTACTCGGCGTTTACTGCCAAATAACCTGCTCTCAAGTCTGTCGGTAATCCCTTGTGGGAGGGGGCTTGCTCCCGATGACGGTGCTTCAGTCTAAATTTCTTTGACTGACCCACCGCTATCGGGAGCAAGCCCCCTCCCACATTTCGATTTGTGGTGCGGCGACAAACCCGTTATAAAAACCGAAAATGTCCACCGAGAAGCGACAATGAACCCCTTTGAAGACATGCGCCTGTTCTGCCAGGTCATGGAGTCCGGCAGCTTCACCGCCGCCGCCGAACAGCTGGGCCTGTCCAAGCAATTCGTCAGCCGCCGCCTGATCCAACTCGAAGACCGCCTGGGCGTACGCCTGCTCAACCGTTCCACGCGCCGTTTGGATGTCACGCCACTCGGCCAGAGTTACTACGAATCCGCCTTGCGCCTGCTCAGTGAAGTCGAGCAAGTGGAGCAGGGCATCGCCGGCCAGAACAGCGAGCCGCGTGGCACCATCCGTCTCAGCGCGCCGTTGTCGTTTGCCATGGCTCACCTGGGCTGCCTGTTGCCGCTGTTCTTGCAGCGCCATCCCCAGGTGTCGGTGGAGGTCGATTTGAGCGACCGTCCGGTGGACCTGATCGGCGAAGGCTACGACCTGGTGCTGCGCATCGGCACCCTGGAAGATTCCACCTTGATTGCCCGCCGTATCGCCAGTATCCCACGGGTGTACTGCGCGAGCCCCGACTACCTGGCCCTGCGCGGTACACCGCAAAAGCCGGATGACCTTGCCGAACACGATTGCCTGCCCTACGGCCATGGCCGCCAGGTGCAATGGCGTTTCAAGGGCAAGGTGCAGGCGTTGAATGTGAGCGGGCGCATGCGTGTAAACAACGGCGATCTGCTGCGCGACACCGCCATTGCGGGCTTGGGCGTGACCTACCTGCCGACCTTTATCGTCGGCGAAGCGGTGAAGGACGGCCGCCTGGTGACGGTCCTGGACGAGTTCGCGCCCGAGGCGCTGACCCTGTCGGCGGTGTACCCGCAACACCGGCAAAGCTCGCGGCCGGTGCAAGCGCTGGTGGAGTTCCTGCGCGAACGCCTGGCTAGCGGCTGCTGAACAGCTGGCGGATCAGGTTGGGCGTGCTGCCGGTCCAGCGCTTGAACGCGCGGCGAAAGTTCGCCGCATCGTTGAAGTTCAGGTACGCCGCCACTTCGTCATTGCTGTAGCCCTTGACCTGATACAGGTGCAACGCCACCTGCTTGCGCACACGGTCCACCTGCTGCTGAAAACCGGTGTCGTGCTTGTGCAGCTTGCGCTTGAGGGTGGCCGGGCTCATGGCGAAGGCGTGCGCGGCCTGTTCCAGGCTCGGCGGTTGGCGCACCTGCTCGTGTAAATAGGCGTAGAGGCAGTCGAGAAAACTGCCGGCGAAGCCCAACTGTTCGATCTGCTCGCGGGCTTGCTGGCGCGCCACCTGGCCCGCGGTGGCCGAGGCGCCCGGCCAGGCGCGGGTGAGGTATTCGCGCGGGAGGCTCAGCATGTCCAGCGGCCGCTCGAAGCGTGTGTCTTCCCCGAGGTGTACCCAGTACTGCTCGACGTAACGCGGCTCGGCATGGCTGAAACTGCACACCCACGGCAGCCGCTCACCGCTGAGCCATTGGCTCATGGCGACCACCGACGTCATGCTGGCTTCCAGCAAAAAGCGCCAGTGCTCCCCGGCGCCGCAACTGTCCAGCCAGTACAGGTAGGCGTGGTGTTCATCCAGCTCCAGTTGCAGGGTGACCAACGGGCTGAGCAGCACCTGTTGCTGGATCAATATGTCCAAGGCCTGGTGCAGGTTTTGCGCATGGCCGAGGGCATGGCTGGCGGCGCCGTAATAGCCCGGCAATAACCGCTGCCCAAACAGGAAGCTGCTGTCGTCGGCGTCGAGTAACTTGCGGCTGTTACCGATCAAGGCGAGAAACTGCTGGGGGCTCAACCGCGCGTTGCCCGCCAGGATATCCTCGTGAAACAGCCCGGTACCCCGCAGCAGGCGATGACTGTCGATGTCGCGGGACAACGCCAGGTCGATCAGCGTGGCGGGTTGGTAATGCCCTGGGATGAAGCGGCTGTCGCTTTCATACCAGTTGGTTTTCACCGCCATCTCAGGCGCTTTTCGCGAGCGGTTGCTTGGCCCGCGCCAGCGCGAGGTTCAGGCGCTTGAGCAAGTCCGGGGGCGATTCCTCCAGGGCCATGACCACGGCGGTGGTCGCCGCCAGTTGCAAGCGCTCACCGTGCAACCGGGTCTTGTGGGCCAGGCCGCGCACGGCTTGCTGCAACTCCAGCGCGAGCTCCTTGGCCTGGCGCTCACCGGTGTTGGGCAGCAGCACCACAAAGCGGTCGCCGGCCAGGCGGCACAGCAGGTCCTGGCGGCGCAGGTTGAGCAGCAACAAATGGCTGAGGGCCTGCAACACGGCATCGCCCTCGGCATGCCCGTAGGCCTGGTTGATGGCGGCGAAGTTGTCCAGGTCCAGTGCCAGCAGTGACAGCGGTTGCTGTTGGTCGTGGCTGTCTTGCAGGCTGTCGGCCAACTGGCGCTTGAGGTAGTCGGCACCGGCCAGGGGCGTGAGTTTGTCGAACAGCCGATGCTCACGGAACAGCCGCTCGCGCTTCTCCATCTGTGCGCTGATTGCCAGTTGTTCGCGGTGCCAGTGGTAGATGCCGATGGTCAGCAGGATCATGCCCACCGGCATCGGCCCGGACTCCAGCCAGTGGTCCCAGGTGATGCTGTCGGGCAGGCGGATAAACTCGTCGAGGCTGTCGATCCACCAGGAAAAAAAGATGCATGACAAGCCCAGCGCCAGGTAATTGGTGACGCGCCCGGCCGGGCGGCTTTTCAGCACCAGGCCCAGCCAGACCAACGCCAACAGCGCGGATCCGCCTTCGCCGAAGATGTCCAGCCACACCCATTCGCTGACGCCTTTCAACTCGCCGCAGGCCAGGTGCAGGATCAGCCCGAGGTTGGCGGCGATCAGCAACAGGGAGAGTTTCCAGCGGTGGGGCTTGAGCACGGAAAACATGGCCGCGGGTCCTTACAAGGTTCAGTCGTGGGCGCCAGCACAGCAGATGGATGTGACGGTTGGATGACGGTGGGGGAGGGTCGAATCAGCTCATCTCAAACACGCTGTGGATCAAAAAATGTGGGAGGGGGCTTGCTCCCGATACCGGTGTATCAGCCAATAAATGTGTCCCTGACCCACCGCTATCGGGGGCAAGCCCCCTCCCACAGTTGATCTCCATAGGTCATATCAGCTCATTCCAAGCAGAAAATCAGGCAAAACCCCCGGTTTACGGGGCTCCGCGCCGATCGCTGTCACAGAACCGTCATCCCCCACCCCTAGCGTGCCCTCCCAGTTGCCGGGCCCGTTGCCTGGCGCCAACGGATTCTTGGGGAGGATTGCATGTACAAGCGCACCGGGCTCGTCAGCTTCACGCTTACCGCCTTGGCCCTGGCGATGGCCAGCGAGCGGCTGAATGCGGCCGACGCAGCCACCACCGAGCACGTCGAAGTGGTTGGCCAGGCGGCGGCCATGGACCAGGCACTCAAGGAACAGCGCAAGTCCGACAGCATCAAGAGCGTGGTGCATGCCGACGGCGTGGCCCAGTTGCCGGATGAAAACGTCGCCGAAGCGGCGCAGCGCCTGCCAGGCATCAGCGTGGAGCGCGACCAGGGCGAAGGGCGCTTCGTCAGCGTGCGTGGCCTGGGCCCGGACCTCAACAGCGTGACCATCAACGGCACCCTGGTGCCCGCGCCGGAAAGCGCGCGGCGCGCCGTCGCACTGGATGTGCTGCCCTCGGAACTGGTGCAGTCGCTGTCGGTGATCAAGACCCTCACGCCGGACATGGACGCCAACTCCCTCGGCGGCACGGTCGATGTGCAAAGCCTGTCGGCCTTCGACCACAAGGGCTTGTTCTACACCGGCAGTACCGAAGCCAGCTACGACAAGAACACCCGCCAGACCAGCCCGAAATTCTCCGGTGCAGCCAGCAACCGTTTCAGCCTGGGCGACGGCATCGACAACTTCGGCGTGGCCGCCGCGCTGAGCTGGCAGAAGCGTGACTTCGGCTCGGACAATGTCGAGACCGGCGGCGCTTGGGACTTCACCGACGGCGCCAAGCTCAATGAGTTCGAACAGCGCGACTACGACATCAGCCGCGAGCGCGCCGGCGGCGGCCTGAACTTCGACTACAAGCCCGATGACCTCAGCAGCTACTACCTGCGCACCCTCTACAGCCGCTACACAGACACCGAAACCCGCAACGCCGCCAGCCTCGAATTTGCCGACCCCCAGGCACCTGGTGAGTTGGGCGACGCCGAAGCCAAGCGCAAGCTGAAAAACCGCGAAGAAACCCAGGAAATCCAATCCTACGTGTTTGGCGGCGAACGCATGCTCGGCCTGTGGACCCTGAGCGGCCAGGCCGGCTACAGCCAATCCAGCGAAGACAGCCCGGCGCACATCGCCGGTGCCACCTTCGACGGCGGTGACTTTGCCAACAGCGGCTTCTATGACCAGGACAAACCACGCCCGATCATCGGCAGCGGCTTCTACGACGCGCGCAATTTCACCCTCGACAAAGTCGACTGGGAAAAACAGAACACAAAAGACACCGAGAAAAACCTGCGCCTGGACCTGGCCCGCGACTACGACCTGAGCGGCTATGCGTCCCAGGTGAAATTCGGCGGCAAAGTCAGCCGCCGCCACAAAGACAACGACCTGGAAGCCTGGGTCTACAAAGACTTCGACACCCTCGGCTTCAGCGCCGACCAGCTCAACCTCAGCCAATTCCAGAAGGGCAGCGTCGACTACCGTCTCGGTAACTACGGGCCCGGCATCAGCCCCGGCGCTATCAAGCAGCTGATCGGCAGCCTCAACCCGGCGGACTTCTATGACGAGACCGAATCACGGGTCAACGACTTCACCATTCGCGAAGACATCAACGCCGGCTACCTGATGAACACCGTCGATATCGACGACTGGCGCTTCATCGCCGGCCTGCGCTACGAGGGCACCGAGTTTGAAGCCAAGGGCACCGGCGCCACCGATGGCGTGTTCACGCCGACCGAGACCAAGCGCCGTTATCACCACTGGCTACCGGGCCTGCATGCGCGCTACCAGATCGACAAGCACACCCAGGTGCGCGCGGCCTGGACCAAGTCCGTGGTGCGCCCGACCTTCGGCCAATTGGCGCCGGGGTTTGTCATCGACGATGACGAAGCCACCTTTGGCAACCCGGACCTTAAGCCCCTGGAGTCGAGCAACCTGGACCTGGGCATCGAGCACTTCATGGGCCGCGCCGGCACCGTCTCGGCCTTCGTGTTCTACAAAGACATCAAAAACTTCGTCTACAACACCGACCTCGCCGGTACCGGCGCCTGGACCAACTTCGCCGAGGCCCACACCTACGCGAATGGCGACAGCGCCAAGCTCTACGGCCTGGAACTGGCCTACTCACAGAAATTCGACTGGCTGCCTGCACCGTGGAACGGCCTGCTGATCGGTGCCAACAGCACGTTCAGCCGCTCCAGCGCCGACATCGAAGGCTTCGACAGCACCAGCGGCACGAACCGCAAGCGCAACATCAGCCTGCCCAACCAGTCCGACACCGTCGGCAACCTGATGCTCGGTTGGGAAGACGACAAGCTCAGCCTGCGCGTCTCGGCCAACTACAAATCGGCGTACCTCTATGAGCTGGCCTCGATCAACGACAAGGCGCACGACCTGCACGTCGACGCTCAGACCTTCGTCGACTTCAGCGCGCGCTACTCGCTGACCAAGAACCTGCAAGTCAGCTTCGAGGCGCAGAACCTCACCGATGAGTCGTACTTCGTCTACACCGGCCACCGTAGCTACAACGGCCAGTACGAGGAGTACGGCCCCACTTACAAGCTGGGCCTGACGTTCACCCATTTCTAACCCACACCTCGATTCCAATGTGGGAGGGGGCTTGCTCCCGATGGCGATGGGTCAGGTACACATTTATTGGCTGATACACCGCTATCGGGAGCAAGCCCCCTCCCACATGGATCTCCATTGCTTTCGAAGGATTTGTTCGTTCATGAGAATTTCCAAGCTGTACCTGCTG
This sequence comes from Pseudomonas petroselini, assembly GCF_045037875.1. Taxonomy (NCBI): domain Bacteria; kingdom Pseudomonadati; phylum Pseudomonadota; class Gammaproteobacteria; order Pseudomonadales; family Pseudomonadaceae; genus Pseudomonas; species Pseudomonas petroselini. Next base: position 4,893,949 of record NZ_CP173614.1, on the reverse strand, counting down.
ATCGCGTTGGCCGCTTGCTCACCGGTAATGGCCGCCGACCTGGCGCTGACGCCTTGGGCACCCAGCCTGAATGCCGAAGCCGTGGCCTTCCTGCCCAACGGCAGCGAGCGCCTGGCTGCCGGCACCCGCGACGGCCTGCAACTGCTCGACAGCAAGGGCGCCGAACTGGCCCGCTTCACAGGCAATTTCAGCAGCCTCGACACCCGCGTCGTCGGTGCCCAGGTGCTGGTGGCCAGCCTCGACAACGACCGCCAACAGGCCTTGCTGATCAGCCTCGATGCTTCCAACAAGACCTTTGGCCAACCGCTGTACCTGCCCACCCGCGATTACCCGGTGAATGGCCTGTGCCTGTACCGCGACGGGGCGGCCAACCTGTTTGTGTTCCTGGTGGGCGAGGAGGGCAAGGGCGAGCAATGGCTGGTAGGCAACGGCTCGACGTTGCTCGCCGAAGCCCAGCGTGTACGCGGCTTGCCGCTGCCGCCGTCGGCGCAGTTCTGCCAGGTGGATGACGCCACCCAGCAACTGGTGGTGAATGAAGAAAACGTCGGCTGGTGGGCCTACCCGGCGCACCCGGAAGCCGATGTCAAACGCGCCCCGGTGGCCCTGTTCGACAACCCCAAGCGCGAAGCCGGGGCCATGGCGCTGGTACCGGGCGGTGTGGTGGCGCTTGACCCCAAGACCGCCCAACTGCACCTGTTCCAGCACACCGGCGAGCGTTGGGTCGAGCAATCGAGCCTGACGCTGCCAGGTCTCAAGGAACCGGAACAACTCAGCGTTAATGGCCAGCACCTGCTGGTGCGTGATGACGATACCGGCAAGCTGTATCAGGGCACACTCAACTGGCAAGCCAAACCTGTGGCGGCCGCGCCGGTACTGCCGGAAGTCGCTGCGCTGCGCCAGACCGATCCAGTCGGCCGCCAGGGCGATGCAGCGGATGATCCGGCGATCTGGATTCACCCCACGCAGCCGGAAAAAAGCCGCGTGCTCGGCACTAACAAGAAGCAGGGCCTGCTGGCCTATGACCTCGACGGCAAGCTGTTGCAGGAACTGGCGGTCGGCCGCCTCAACAACGTCGACGTCCGCCCCCACTTCAAGCTCGGCGCGCACACCGTCGACCTTGCCGTGGCGAGTAACCGTGATCGCAACAGCCTGAGCCTGTTCAGCATCGACCGCCAGAGCGGCGAACTGCGTGAAGCCGGTGAAGTGCCGACGCCGCTCAAGGACATCTACGGTATCTGCCTGTTCCAGCCCGCCGGCGGGGACCTCTACGCCATCGCCAACGGCAAGGACGGCACCTTCCTGCAATACCGCCTCAGCGCGCCGGATGGCCGCGTGCAGGGCGAGCTGGTGCGCCAGTTCAAGGTCGACAGCCAGCCCGAAGGCTGTGTGGCCGATGACCAGCGCCAGCGGCTGTTTATCGGTGAAGAAGATGTCGGCGTGTGGGCGGTGGATGCGCGTGCCGACCAACCGGCCACGCTCACCAGCGTGATCAAGGTCGGCCCGCAACTGCAGGCGGATGTCGAGGGCCTGGCGCTGTACCAGAGCGATAAGCGCGATTACCTGGTGATCTCCAGCCAAGGCAACGACAGCTATGTGGTGGTGGATGCCGAGCCGCCGTTCGCCACGCACGGTGCTTTTCGCGTGGGCCTGAACGCCGCCGCCGGCATAGACGGCGCGTCGGAAACCGATGGCCTGGAAGTCACCGCCCTCAACCTCGGCGGGCCCTGGAGCCAAGGCATGCTGGTGGTGCAGGACGGGCGCAAGCGCATGCCTGAGCAGACCCAGAACTTCAAGTTCGTGCCGTGGGCGGAGGTGACCCGCACACTGAAATTACCCTGAACGGTCATCAGCCGGTCATCACTTTTTAATCGAATAGGAGCCTAACCATGCACGCGACGATGGAACATATGACGATCTGGGGTTTGATCAGCGACGCCAGCCTGTTGGTCAAGGCGGTGATGGTCACTTTGCTGCTGGCGTCCTTGCTCAGTTGGTACCTGATCATCCAGCGCGGCAGTGTGCTGCGCCGCCTGGAGCGCCAGTTGAACGGTTTTGTGCTGCGCTTTCGTGCCGCGTCCGACCTGCAGCCGCTGTACCGCGAAACGGTGCAGGCGGGCGAGGGCGGCATTGCGCCGATTTTTATCGCAGGCGTGCAGGAATACCAGCACCTGCACAGCCATGATCCGGCCGTGTTGGAAGGTGTCGAACGTGCGTTGCAGGTAGCGATCACCGAGCAGGAAATCGAGTTGGAAAAGGGCCTGCAATTCCTTGCGACCGTGGGCTCGGTGAGTCCCTACATCGGTCTGTTCGGTACCGTGTGGGGGATCATGAATTCCTTTATCGGCTTGTCCCAGGTCCAGCAGGCGACGCTGTCGACGGTGGCGCCGGGCATCGCCGAAGCGTTGATCGCCACCGCCATCGGCCTGTTTGCCGCCATCCCGGCGGTGATCGCCTACAACCGCTTCGCGGCACGCGGCCAGACCTTGCTCACCCGCTACTACGCCTTCGGCAATGAACTGCAAGTGCGTCTGCACCGCACCTTGCACGGTACGCCGATCAACCTGGCCGTGGCCGCCTGAACAAGGAGCAAACCGATGTTGACCAGGCCACAACGCAAGCACGGGCCCAAGGCTGAGATGAATGTGGTGCCTTACATCGACGTGATGCTGGTGCTGCTGGTGATCTTCATGGTCACCGCGCCAATGTTGACCCAGGGCGTGAAGATCGAACTGCCCAAGGTCGCCGCCGAAGCGCTGGCCACCGACACCCGCCAGCAGATCCTCACGCTGTCGGTGAAGGCCGACGGGGGGTACTACTGGAACCTCGGCGGCGAGCTCGACACCCGGCACCAGACCGACAGCGCCGTGACCCTGGAAGAAATGGGCGCCAAGGTCATGCAGGTGGTGGCGGCGCGCAGCGACACCCAGGTGTACATCCGAGCCGATGACAACGCCGGATACGGCCGGGTGGTCGCGGCCATGGCGGTGTTGCAGAAAGGTGGTGTGAGCAACCTGGGGCTGGTGACCGAGGCCCCGCAATGACGGCGATGATCATGCACAGTCCGACGTTAACGATGGCGCACGGGCAACCGTCCGGGTTCTGGAGAAACAGCTTCGCGGCGAGCCTGGCGGTGGCGCTGCACGTGGGCGTGCTGGCAGCGCTGATGCTGGGTGGGTCAACAGAAAAAACGCCGGTGCAAGCACCCAGGGTGATGCATACCCAGTGGGTGATGATGCCACCTGCGCCTGTTCCTGTTCCTGCTCCCGCTCCCGCACCTGAGCCGGTGGCCCTCACACCTCCGGAGCCCGTCGCTGTTCCCGTACCGGTGAAGCCCACCGTCGATCCGCAGATCCAGGCGCAGAAACTTGAGAAAGCCGCCTTGGCGCGCAAGCGCGTCGAAGACAAGAAAATCGAGCAGCAACAAGAACGCTTGGCGACTGAACAGCGCAACCGCGAGTTGGAGCAACAGCGAGTGAGCCAGGAACGCCTCGCCGCTGAGCGCGCCCGCCCCGCAGCACCCGCCCCCGCGCCAGCCTTTGACAGCCGTCAATACCAGCCCTTGAGCAAGGAAGCGCCGGACTACCCCGAGCGTGCCCTGGACAAGAACATCGAAGGCGATTGCTCCGTGGAATACACCGTCAACATTCAGGGCCGTGTGGAAAACCCCAGAGTGCTGGACGGCTGCCACCCGTTGTTCATGCGACCTTCATTGGCGGCGGCAAATACCTTCCGCTACCAGCCACGGATTGTTGATGGAAAACCCGTGCCCGTGCCAGCAGTGCGCAACACGTTCCACTACCGCATCAAGTAACCCACCTTTATGCGTTATGGGGATGATACTTTTCGCCTGACCACAATACCCAATGTGGGAGGGGGCCTGCTCCTTCCCACCTGTTGATTGCTGTTCGGCGTTATGAATTCGCCAGATTCTCCAACGTCCGACCGTCGATATACCGTTCCAGGTTCGCCAAAAACGTATCGGCAATCTCGTTGCGGCTATTGGTCGAAATCGCCGATGTGTGCGGCGACAACCTCACCCTTGGATGGGTGTACAACGGATGCCCATCCAGCAACGGCTCCGGCTCGGTTACATCCAGCGATGCCAGCCCGATCTGCCCGTTATCCAGCGCTTCCAGCAGCGCCTCCTGGTCCAGCAAGCCACCCCGTGCAATATTGATCAAGTGCAGCCCTGGCTTGGCGCTGCCCAGCACATCACGGTTGATGATATGCCGTGTGGACTCGGTCAGCGGTGCCGCCACCACCAGGTGATCGGCGCGCGCGAACAGGTCGTGAATGTCCTTGGCGGCTTCAACCCCCGTGCTGAACGGCGCCGGACTTTGACGCAGTGCCACCACCTTGATCCCCAAGGCCAGGGCTTTTTGCGCCAGGCTTTCGCCAATCGCACCAAACCCCAGGATGCCCAGCGTCGTGCCCTTGAGCGGGCGCAGCGGGGTGAATTGCCACTGGGCGTCCTTCACCCAGATCTCCGGTAGATGCTTGGACGCGGCAAAGATCGCGGCCAAGGCAAATTCGGCCAGGTTGTCGGCGGCACTGCCGCGCGAGGTGGTCACCGGCGGCCCGTTGAACAGCCACTGCGGGTAGAAGTCGATGCCCGACGAGACCAGGTGCACCCACTGCGCGCCGTACGGCCAGCCCGGTGGCGGCGTGTCCGGCGCGGTGTAGCCACGCACGTTGATCGGACGCAGCAATAAAATGTTGGCCTGGGGCGGCAGGTCGCTGGGTACGCCCACGGGCACGCCGATCACTTGCGCGCCGGGGTGGATCGAGGCCAGGCGCTGGCGGATCACGTCGTTGTAATCTTCGTCCAGCTGGCTGGCAATAATCACCTGGCTCATGGGCGTTCCTTGTGGCGTTGGGCGAAGACGGCTTTGCCGACACCTTGCAACACGGCGTCGTTCTGCGGGGTGTGCACGCGGCTGCAGAGCACATCGCGGTAATGCCGTTGCAGCGGGCTATGGCGCGACAGGCCTGGGTTACCCGAGGCCTCGATGGCCAGCTCCACGGCGCGGATGGCGTTGTGGGTGACCAGGTACTTCAGCTGCGCGGCATTGGCCGACGGGGTATGGCCTTCGGCGGCGGCGTCGAGCAGGCTGCGGTTGGCAAACAGCAGGGTGTCGATGTGGCCGACGGTTTCCTGGAAGCGCGGCAAGGTCGACAGCGCGGCGCCAAGGGTGGATGGCTGGCGCTCTTCCAGCCAGTTCACCAGCCAGTCCCGCGCGGCCTGGGCCACGGCGTCGTACACCGAGGACAACAACACCGACATCCACAGGAAACCCTCGCCGTCCAGCTCCGGCGAGGGCGCGCTCCACGGGCTGACGCTGACGGCGTGATCGAGTGGCACCCGCACGTTGTCGAGCACCACTTCATGGCTGCAGGTGGCGCGCATGCCCAGGTGGTCCCAGGTGTCGATGATGCTCACGCCGGGGCTGTCTTTTGGCACCAGCCAGGCGCCGACCAATGGATCGGCGTCATCGCTGCGCGCCCACACGCTGAACCAGCTCAGGCCATGGCTGCCGGTGGAGTAGATCTTGCGTCCGCTGATGCGCCAGCCTTCGGCAGTGCGCACGGCGGTCGTCGCCGGCAGGCCGCCACGGGCCGGGGTGCCCAGGTCGGGCTCGACGCGCAGGGCGTTGATCAGGGCGCCGTCGCGCACGGCGTCATTCGCCACTTGCGTGCGCAAGTGCGCCGGCCACGTCTTGCTGTCTTGCAGGCGTGTGTGTTGCAGGTACTGCATCACTAGGATCAGCGCGGTGGACGGTTCGCCCTTGGCAATCGCACTGATCGCCTTGCGCGCCTGGGGCAGGCTGGCACCGCCGCCGCCCAGGGACTTGGGCACCGTGAGGGCGACCAGGCCGTGTTCGTGCAGCAACGTGAAGTTGGCATGAGGGAAGGCGCCGCTCTCGTCATAGAGGTGCGCGGTGCTGGCCAGCTCGGTGCTGAGGCGTTCGAGCAGGGCTTCGAAATGGGCGACTTCCACGGAGCGTAAGGAAGGTTGTGAGGATTGGCTCATGCCAGCGCCTCTTGCTGCTCTTCAACCTCGGCGGCGACGCTGTAGCGGTTGGCCGGTACGCCCAGGCCCAAGTTGTCGCGCAGGGTATGGCCCGTGTATTCGCTGCGGAACAGGCCGCGTTGCTGCAACACCGGCACCACCCATTCGGTGAAATACTGCAAACCGTCCGGCAGCACCGAGTTGATGATGAAACCATCGCTGGCGCCGGTCTCGAACCAGGTCTGGATCGCATCGGCGACTTGCTCCGGGGTGCCGACAAAATCACGTTTTGGCCGCGAAAAGTGCAGGGCGACTTCACGTAGGGTCAGGCCTTCGTCCTTGGCCAGTTGTTTGATGCGGTCGGAGCCGCCTTTCTGGCTGTTGGAACCGAGGTCGCCGAGCTCCGGGAACGGCGCGTCCAAGGGATATTTGCTGAAGTCGTGATCGTTGAACGGGCGGCCGAGGGCGACGATTGCGTCTTCCACGGTGACCAGGTCGACGGCTTGCTGATAGCGGCTTTCCACTTCAGCCTCATCGCGGCCGACGATCGGACGAATACCCGGCAGGATCGACAGGCTTTGCGGGTCGCGGCCAAAGCCTTTGGCGCGACGCTTCAGGTCTTGGGAATAGGCCAGGCCCTCTTCGATGCTGTCCACGTGCACAAAGATCGCATCGGCGTTCTGCGCGGCAAAGTTGCGCCCATCCTCCGAGGTGCCGGCCTGGAAAATCACCGGTTGGCCCTGGCGCGAGCGCGCGATGTTCAGCGGGCCTTTCACCGAGAAGAAATCGCCCTTGTGGTTGAGTGCATGCAGCTTGCTCGGGGCAAAAAACTCGCCGGTCTGTTTGTTGTAGGTAAAGGCATCGTCTTCCCACGAATCCCACAAGCCCTGGACCGTGTTCACGTGTTCCTTGGCGATGCGGTAACGCACGGCATGGGGTGGATGCTCGGCCTTGCTGAAGTTGTCAGCGGTGCCGCTCAGCCACGAGGTGACCACGTTCCAACCGGCGCGGCCGCCGCTGATATGGTCCAGGGACGAGAACTGGCGCGCCACCTGGTAGGGCTCGGTGTAGCTGACGGTCACGGTGGCGACCAAGCCAATATTCGTGGTGATCGCCGCGAGTGCCGACAGGATGGTCAGCGGCTCGAAACGGTTGAGGTAGTGTGGGCTGGACTTGGCGTGGATGTGCAGGCTGTCGGCGATGAAGACGAAGTCGAACTTGGCGGCTTCGGCCAATTCAGTCTGCTGCTTGTAGAAACCGAAGCTGGTGCTGGCATTCGGTTGGGCGTTCGGGTGGCGCCATTCGCCCCAGCCGTGTCCCACGCCGTGGACCATGGCGCCCAGTTTCAAATGACGTGGTTTTGCTTGATGTGGCTTGCTCATGTTCTGCTCCTGTTAGCGCGATGCTTGGGAAAGGGGGGCACGCTTGGCGTTGAAGCTCTTATCGAAGCCCTGTGACACGTCGATGTGCTGGGTCAGCAGGCCTTCTTTTTGATAGGTATCGGCGGTCGCTTGCAGGCCGCTGATGACGGAGTCGTCGATGGCGACCGGGGTCAGGTGGGTGTCCTTGGCCACCTCAACGTGCACGGCCAACGGCAGGCCGGTGATCTTGGCCTGGGCGGCGGCGTACTCATCAGGGTGGGTGTTGGCCCAGGCGTAAGCGCGGTCGACGCGTGCGACAAAGTCATCCAGTTGCGGGCGCTTGTGGCGATGGCTTTTTGGGTGGCCGCGAGGTACAGGTGGTTGCTCAGCAGCTTGTTACCACTGATCAACACGCGAGCCTGGCTTTGCGAAGTGACCACGGTGGTGTACGGGTCCCAGGTGGCCCAGGCATCGACAGTGCCGTTATCCAGCACCAGGCGTGATTCGCTGGGCAGCAGGAAAATGAACTGCACATCCTTGGTGGTCAGGCCGGCGGTGGCCAGGGCCTTGATCGCCAGGTAATGGCCGATGGAACCGCGCCCGGTGACGATCTTCTTGCCCTTGAGGTCGGCGACGGTCTTGATCGACGAGTCCTTGGGCACCAGCAAGGCAGTGGTGTTGCGCCCTTCGGCGTGGATGATGCTGACCACCTTGAGCGACGCGCCGGCACCCAGGGCGAACACATAAGGCGCATCACCGAGCGCGCCGATATCCACGGCGCCGGCATTCAAGGCTTCGCCCAGGGGCGAGGCGGAAGGGAATTCCGACCACTGGATCTCGTAGGGCACGTTTTTGGTTTCGCCGGAGACTTCCAGCAATGCCTTGATCGTGGATTTCTGGTTGGCCACGCGCAGGGGTTGCAGGTCGGCGGCGTGTGCGCTGCCGATCAGGCCGAAGGCGAGGGCAGTGCCCAGGAGCAGGCGTTTGAAAGGGGTGTTAAGGACCATGGGATGCAGGCTCCAGGCAGATCAAGAAAGGGTTTGATTACCTCCGCCTGGAGAAGGGGTCGGTGCATGGGTTAACGTTATGCCCATAAAAACGCGCTGTGAAGTTCTTTTTGGTTATAAGTTATATTATTAAAATATTTGATTATGTGTGAATTGATTATTCGAAAATTGCATTTGTTGGTGCGTTGCGTGCCAAGGCGAATATCTCGTCAGGGGGGATTTTTGTGGTGAGCAGGCTTGCCCTGCGCTGGGCTGCGAAGCGGCCCTGTCAATGTCGCCGGGTTTTTTCGGGTAGAACTTCGGTGGCTGGTTTTGGGGCTGCTTCGCAGCCCGGCGCAGGGCAAGCCTGCTCACTACAGGGGTTGGGGTCACAGGGTCAAAACGCGTTTGTACCTGGCCTGCGCCAGATAGGAGCAAATGTGCATCAGGGAAGGGCTTTTTGTGGTGAGCAGGCTTGCCCTGCGCTGGGCTGCGGAGCGGCCCTGTCAATGTCGCCGGGTTTTTCGGGTAGAACTTCGGTGGCTGGTTTTGGGGCTGCTTCGCAGCCCAGCGCAGGGCAAGCCTGCTCACTACAGGGGTTGGGGTAACAGGGTCAAAACGCGTCTGGACCTGGCCTGCGCCTGACAGGAGCAAATGCACATCAGGGGAGGGCTTTTTGTGGTGAGCAGGCTTGCCCTGCGCTGGGCTGCGTAGCAGCCCTATCAATGCCACCGTGTTTTTTCGGGTAGAACGCCGGTGGCTGGTTTTGGGGGGCAGGCGTTTCAGGTGGATCAGATCACGTAGAAACCATGGGTGCCGTCGCGAGCCAATTGGTCGACCAGGCCGTACTCCCAATCCAGGTACGCTTGCATGGCTTCCTTGGGGTTGTCGGTGCCTTCGTATGGGCGGCGGTAGCGGTCGATGCGCGGTGAAGCCAGGTGGGTTTCACCTTCTTGCAGCGGCAGTTGCGCGTTGATCCAGCCGGCGGTGCCGTCTTGCAGCAGGAACACTTGTTTGCCGGTGATGGCTTCGACTTCGGCCACCGCCAGGCGCGCCAATTGGCTGCTGCCGCAGGTCAGCACGTAGCGTGGGGCGGCGGGCACCTTGGCCAGGGCCTGGGACAGTTGGGCGCGCAGCACCCACCAGGCACCAGGGATATGGCGTTTCACGTAGTTGGCGCTGGCGGTGAAATCGAGCACCACGGTGTCGCCATGCTTCAGCCACTCGGCCAGGGTGTGCGGGCTGATCAGCTCGGCCTGAGGCGGGGCCGGTACCGGCGCGACCCAGGCGCCTTTTTCGCTGAAGTGCGCCGCGTGCAGGTCATCCAGTACATGCACTTCCCAGCCCAATTGCGCGAGCCAGGATGCGGACATATTGGCCCGCACGCCGTCGTCATCCGCCAGCACCAGCCGGGCGCCACGCACGCTGGCGACGTGGTCGGTTTCCTGCACCAGCTGCCCGCCGGGCGTGGAGCGCGCGCCCGGCAGGTGACCGGCTTCGAATTCTTCCGGAGTACGTACATCGAACAGGTAGGTGGTGCGGGTTTTTTCCTGCTGCCAGGCGTGCAGGTCAGCGAGGGTGGCACGACCCACGCGGGCCTTGTCGGCCACTCGGCGTGCATCGGCAGCGGCAGCCTGGCGATGTTCTTCCGACGTCGGTGCAAAACGTCGCGATTGACCATGGGCAAGTTTCTGCCCGGCCAATGTCCAGCCGATGGTGCCGTTACGCAGGGCCGACACCGGGTTGGCCACGCCGGCATTGATCAGCGATTGGGTGCCGATAATGCTGCGTGTACGCCCGGCGCAGTTGACGATGATACGGGTGGCCGGGTCCGGCGCCAGTTCACGGGCACGCAACACCAGTTCGGCGCCCGGCACGCTGATGCCGGTGGGAATGCTCATGGTCTGGTATTCGTCGAAACGCCGTGCATCGAGCACCACCACATCGGCCTGGCTGTCGAGCAGCGCCTGCACTTCTTCGGCGGCCAGTGACGGCGTGTGGCGCTCGCTTTCGACTAATTCGCCAAACGCCTTGCTCGGCACGTTCACGTCGATAAACAGCTCGCCACCGGCCTTGCGCCAACCGTCCAACCCACCTTCCAACACACTTACCTGGGTGTAGCCCAGCGCGACCAGGCGCTCGGCGGCGCGGGCGGCCAAGCCTTCGCCGTTGTCGTAGACGGTGACCTGGGTATCGCGCCGTGGAATGCGCGAATACACCTCCAGCTCCAGCTTGGACAGCGGGATATTGGCGGCGAACAACGGGTGGGATTCGGCAAACGGCGCTTCTTCGCGCACGTCGACCAGGGCGACTTCTTCATGGTCCAACAGGGCCTGGCGAATCCGGGCAAAGCTGCGAGTCGATACGGTGGTCATAGGGCAGGGCTCTTTTCTTTGGACAAATCCCAGATGTTCGGGAGGAAGGCGTTGGAGTAGCCGGAGATAAACAGTTTCTCGCTGCCGTCAGGCTGGTACACCGCGCGGCGCACCGCACCGATATTGGCGCCGTACACATGGATGCTGATGGACACCTGGTCGCTGTGGGCATTGCTCACCTGGTGGATGTCACCGACTTTTGGCGACACCGCTTCAACCTGCCCCGGCACCAGCTGGATCGGCTTGCCTTCGGCTACCAGGCGGCCATCGGGGGCACGTTCAAAACCTTGGGAAAACTCTGCCCCGCGCAACATGCCGATCAGCCCCCACACCCGGTGGTCATGAATCGGCGTGCTTTGCCCCGGCCCCCATACAAAGCTGACGATGCTGAAACGCTGGCGCGAATCGGCATGCAGCAAGAACTGCTGGTAGCGCTCGGGGTCGGGCTGGGCGTATTCATCGGGCAGCCAGTCATCATGGCTGACCAGTTGCGCCAGTAGCTTGCCGCCACGGTGCAGCAGGTCGCCTTCGCGTGGATTGCCGTCGATCAATTCCGCCAGGGCGCCTATGAAGGCTCTGAGTCTCTCGGGGTGTCGGGCCTGGGTCATGACAATTCCATCGTGTGGTCGGTAGTGATGGGTTTATCTAAGCATAATGTTAATGGTTAATATGCTATTTCTTAATGATTAGCTTATAGCTGAAGGTAATTTATAACGGGTCTGAATAGTGTTAGACGTTATCGATCACAGGGTGGGCTATCCAGGCAGCCTTCCTGCAACTATGCTTCGCACACATCTTAATGACTGTTCTCTATGTGCGGCCCAAATGAAAATTGACGATATCGATGCCTTTGTCGAAGTGATTCGTTGCCAGTCCATCAGCCATGCCGCCGAGTCGTTGCAACTGACCCAGCCGGCCATCACCCGCCGTGTGCAGAACTTCGAGCAGGCGCTGGGCGTGGAGCTGTTCGACCGCAATACCAAACCTCTCAAGCCTACGCTGATCGGCACTCGCGTCTACGAGCAGTGCCGGCTGATCCTGCGCGAGATGGATGCCCTGCGCGAGCTGGTGGCCACCGACGCGCCGCCTACCGGCGTGTTACGCCTGGGCGTGCCGCAGACCATCGGCGATGTGGTGCTGTTGGACGCGCTCAAGCACCTGCGTACCGAATACCCTGAACTGCGTGCCCAGGTCGCCACCGGCTGGGGCAGCCAACTGGTGGGCAAGATCGAGCGCGGCGAGCTGGATGCGGCGGCGGCGTTGTTCCCGGCGGGCAAGATCTTCCCGGATAACATCATCGGCGAGTCCATCGGCAAGATGGAACTGGTGGTGGTGTGCGCCAAATCCCAGCTGCCGAAAAAGCCGAGCAAGCTGGCGGACGTCTACCAGAACGGTTGGATCCTCAACCCGGACGGCTGCGGTTTCCGTGCCGGTTTACAGCGTACCTTGTCCGATCAAGGCCTGGCCCTGCGGGTGAACCTGGAAACCTTTGGCACCGAGCTGCAACTGGGTTTGGTGGCGGACGGCCTGGGCTTGGGCCTGGTGCCTCGGCCACTGTTGGAACGCAGCGCGCATCGCGAGCAATTGGCGGTGATGCCGCTCAAGGACTTCAAGCCGGTCATGGATCTGTGGCTGATCTACCCGCACTTCCTCGGCAACCTGCAGGGCCCGGTGGATGCGTTTGGCAAGTGGGTGGCGGCGTCGTTGCACAAGATCAAGGACGCTGCCTGATATGAAAAAAAATAATAATTAGCTTAGATTAAAATGTGCTTTTTATTATTTTTTTGCATCCCCTAGGCTTGCCTGGAAGTCCTTAAGGCCATCCAGGAAGTTTTGCCATGAGCAGCGTCACCTCGATTTCCAGCGTTTTCAACAATGTTCGCCAACGCGTCACTCCGGAAGAATGGGAAGTGCGCGTCAAACTGGCCGCCGCTTATCGCCTCGCGGCCTTGTACAAGTGGACCGACCACATCTATACCCACTTCTCCGCCCGCGTGCCGGGCCCCGAGGAGCATTTCCTGATCAACGCCTTCGGCCTGTTGTTCGACGAAATCAGCGCCTCCAACCTGGTCAAGGTCGACCTCGACGGCACGATCGTCGATGATCCTACCGGCCTGGGCATCAACTACGCCGGTTATGTGATCCACAGCGCCATCCACGGCGCACGCCACGACCTGCAAGCGGTGCTGCACACCCACACCCGCGACGGTATCGCGGTGTCGGCGCAAAAAGACGGGCTGTTGCCGATCTCCCAGCATTCCATCGGTTTTTCCGGGCGGGTGGCGTACCACGGCTATGAAGGCATTGCCCTCGACCTGGATGAGCGCGAGCGGTTGGTGGCGGACCTGGGCGACAAGAGTGTGATGATCCTGCGTAACCACGGCTTGTTGACTGCCGGTGTCAGCGTAGAACACGCGTTCCAGCAACTGCAGCAGTTGGAGCGCGCGTGCACTATCCAGGTCGCGGCGCAGGCGGCGGGGAATGCGGAGTTGATCTTCCCGCCGAAGGAAGTGGTGGAGAAAGTCGAGCAGCAGGCCAAGGCGCATTCGACGGGTGAAGGCCCAGGGGGGGCGCGGCATTGGAATGCGTTGATTCGGCAGTTGGAGCGTAGCGATACCGACTATAAAAACTGATCTTAATGTGGGAGGGGGCAAGCCCCTTCCACCTTGGGTTTTGTGTTGTTCTCAGGCTACCTGCTTGGCCTGCTCGCGTTCTGCGATGAGTTGGCGGGTGAGGGGGATCAAGCGCTTGCCGTAGTCGATCGCATCATTGAGCGGATCAAACCCACGAATCAGGAACGTGGTAATCCCCAGGTCGTAGTAATCCACCAGTGCTTCCGCGACTTGCTCAGCGGTGCCCACCAACGAGGTGGAGTTGCCTTGCGCGCCCAGCAAACCGGCAATCCCGGTCCACAGGCGCTTATCCAGCCGCGAGCCCTGCGCCGCTGCCGCAAGCAACCGACGCGAGCCTTCGTTCGGCGGTTCGCGTCGTACAAAACCATTCTTCTCGGCCAGCGCCGTGGCCTGCTGCAGGATGCTGTCGGCACGTGCCCAGGCCAACGCTTCGGTCTCGGCGAGGATCGGTCGCAACGACAAACTGAAGCGAATCGTGCGCCCATGCTTGGCGGCTTCGGCGCGTACCTGGGTCACGATTTCACGCACTTGCTCGTAAGTTTCGCCCCACAGCGCGTAGACGTCGGCATGCTTGCCCGCCACTTCGATCGCGGCCTTGGAGGCGCCGCCGAAATACAACGGGATGTGCGGTTGCTGCGGCGATTTAACGGTGGAGTGCGCCCCTTCGACCTGGTAGTAGGTGCCGTCAAAATCAAAAGGCTGTTCGCTGGTCCATTCCTGGCGCACCACGCTGAGGTATTCGTCGGTGCGCGCGTAGCGTTCGTCCTTGCCGATATGGCTGCCGTCGGCACGCAGTTCGCGGTCGTCGCCACCGGTGATGATGTGCACGGCGGTGCGCCCGCCGTTGAACACGTCGAGTGTGGTGAACTGGCGCGCGGCCAGGGTGGGCTGGGTGAAACCGGGGCGGTGGGCGATGAGGAATTGCAGCTTCTTGGTCACGCTGGCGGCGTGGGAGGCGATCAGCGTGCTGTCCGGGCTGTTGGAATGGAAGGCCACCAAGGCACGATCGAAACTGGCGTCTTCGTGGGCGCGGGCCACGGTCTCAACGTAGTCGGGTTGCAGGGTAGGGCCGCTGCGTGGATGGATTTCGGAAGCGTGATGGCCGCCGATGTAGCCGATGAATTCAATGCTCATGGTCTGTCCTTATCTGGGGCGTGGTCTCTTGCGGGATGGGCACCTCCACCGGGCAGGGGGTCGGATATTCATGTCAAAAGTAGGGGCAGGGACGGCGCCTGTAAAATGCCGTTTGGTTCTAACCTAATTATTAAAAAAAATAGTATTAAGCTTTAGCTGTATCAGGAAAATGCATTTTAGCCTGAGCCCTCGCCGGGCTTTCAGCACCATCCTGACCGTAGATAACGTTGTAATTTCCCCGATGCTCAGGTCTGATGGGCGCCGAAAGGGGCACGTCGATGGTTGGGGAATGATGCGCGCAGAACTTGCACACTATGGCGGCATTACCGTCATGATTCCGGCCGCCATCATCATTGCGGTGTGGCTGAGGTATTCGAACCCATGGGCCCTTCGCGCCTGGGTCATCACCGTCGGCGTTAGTTATTCGATTGTCGCGTTCAGTAAGTTGCTGTTCAAAGGCTGGGGTTTGTCGTTTGAGCCTTTGGACATTGCCGTATTAAGTGGGCATGCCATGAACACGACCCTGATGATCACGGTGGCAGCGAGTCTGATTGCGCGCCAGTTCAATCCGCGATTACGCTGGCCGGCGGCGGGGGTGGGGTTAATGGCCAGTGCCTGGTTCAGTGCGTATTGTGTTGCGCCTTACATCCATCCGCTGAACGAAGCATTGGCCGGTGCCACGCTGGGGGCTGTGGCGGCCATGGCGTTTCTGTGGCGAATCGAGCCCGTTGACGTCAAGGTTTCCCCGGCCTACATCGGTGCCGGCCTGGCAGCCTTGCTGGTGTGCGCCATGGCGCCCAAGTACAACGCCGAGTTGTTGCTCAACCGCGTGGCAATCACCCTCTCAGGTGCCGAACGCGCCCATCAAGAGCCTTCCTGGCGACTGGAAGCGGCGCACAGCAGGGCCGAGTAAGTCACCAGGTCCAGCGCCCGGTTGCTTTCCACCATCAGCTCCAATAACACCGTCTGCGCGTTGAAGCGCTGCACATCCCCGCGACGCCGCGCCTCGATCATCTGCTTGAACAGCGTATGGGTGATCTGCTGCGGCGAACTGCCCTGCAGCTGTTCCAGCCAACGGCCGATCGCCAGGGTATTGCGCCGGTACTGCGTGCCCACCGCCGGCTCGGCGAAACCTTCAAACATCCCCGTGAGCTTTCTCAGCGCGTAGCTGCGTATGACATCGTCCAATAGGCTCATGGCCGCTCCTCAGTGCCGGAGATATTCGCCAGCAATTCGGCGGTCTTGACCTGCATGAACTGGCTGTCGCCACGACTTTCCACGCACAGGCACACCGACGCCGCATCACTGACCTGCAACTTGAAACGCCAATCGGCAAACACCATCGACAGCCCAGAGCCGGACTCGTCGCTGTCCAGGGAGTTATCGGCATACAACACCTGCATGCGCTCGACGACGCGGGTCGAGTTGTTCACTTCAACATGAATATTTCCCGAAGAAGGAAATAGGCCAATACGCTCTACCAATAACTTTGATGTGTTCATGGCCGTCCCTCGTTGTTGCTCTCAGGCGGCACTTTATTATGCGAAAAGGGAAAAGTAATGGAATGTTATTTTTAGTCGGTTAATACACTTTTGTTATTTTTCGTCTGTCTCGATGGGTAGTCGAAGTCGTGGGCTTGTGATCATAATCGCCTCGCTGCTTGAAGTAAGGTCATCCCTTTTACTACCGGGTTAATACAGTACGGCGCGTGGGAGGTTGCCTTGTTCAATAGGATTTTGATTGTGTGCGTCGGCAATATTTGTCGCAGCCCCACGGCAGAAAAGTTACTGCGCAACGCGCTTGCGTCCTCCGCCATAGAAGTGAGTTCGGCGGGGCTCGCCGCGTTGCGTGATAGTCCTTTGGAGCCCATGGCTTCACGGGTGCTTGCCGAGCACGGTCATGCGCCTGGCGTACACCGGGCGCGTCAACTGACGAGCGATGCGGTGAGTGACGCGGACCTTGTCCTGGTGATGGAACAGCGGCATATCGACGAGGTGCTCAGCCTCGCCCCGGAGGCGCGGGGCAAGGTGTTCCTGCTGGGTAAATGGCAATACAACCGAGAGATCATGGACCCTTATCGTCAAGGCAAGCCGGCCTTTGTTCACGCGTATGCGTTGATAGAACAAGCCACTCAGGCATGGGCACAACGCTTAGTTAGTTAAGTGTGCGTGGAGGCGGTTGGATACTCTAAGGGATCCGTTGGCGTTGAATAGTTAGGAATATTGTTGGGCAGGCTCGAGTGAGAGTTTGTGTATTGAGTGAAGCCGTTAAACGTGCATGGAGCCGGGCGTCTTGCACCCTGTGCCATTCCTTGACTATTGGTTAGAAAAAAGAACTGACTTATGCAATCAGCACCCGCAATAGCGTCGCACAACGGCGAAGAAACTGATCTCGACTTCATGCTGTTGTTGGGCACTTTACTGGACCATAAGTGGCTGATCGGTGGCATCAGTATTGCGTTTATGGCGCTGGGGGCGGCCTACGCCGTGTTGACGCCTCCTATTTACCAGGCGACTGCGCTGGTTCAGGTGGAGCCGAAGAAAAGCGACATGCTGGGTTTTTCTGACGTCGGCAGCCTGCTCGGCAAGGAGTCGCCCACGGTCACGGAAGTCGAACTGATCCGTTCGCGAATTACCATTGGCACCGCTGTCGACAACCTCAATCTCGATCTTGAAGTGAAGCCCAAGCGCTTTCCATTGATCGGCGACTTCATGGCTCGGCGCTTCAAACCCGCGCAGGCGCAGGCGGTCGCCAGCCCATGGCTCGGACTGTCCAGCTACGGCTGGGGCGGCGAAGAGCTGAGATTTTCGCAGTTGCACCTGCCTGCCGATCTGTTGGGCCAGGCACTGACCCTGACGGCCGGTAGCGGCGACAGCTTTACCCTGTCAGACCAGGACGACACGGTGTTGCTGACAGGGCAGGTGGGTCGTTATTACGAAAGCGATGGCATCAAGCTCAAGGTCGAGGTACTTCAAGCCAACCCTGGCGCGCAATTCAGCGTAATCCGTTCACCGCGGCTCACCAGCATTCTGCGCTACCAGAAGTTGCTCGATGTGGCGGAGCGCGGCAAGGAATCGGGAATTATCGGCCTGGCGCTGGAAAGCACCCGGCCTGCGGCGGCCATTCAAGTGCTCAATGAGGTGGCGCGTATCTATGTGCGCCAGAATATCGACCGCACGTCCGCAGAGGCTGCCCAGAGCCTGGCCTTTCTCAAGGATCAGTTGCCGCAGGTACGCAAGGATGTCGAGCAGGCTGAGACAGCGCTGAATAAGTTTCAGATCCGCAACAAAACCATCGATATCAGCCTCGAGGCCAAGGCGATTCTTGACCAGATCGTCGCACTGGACGCGAGCATCTCGGAACTCAAGATGCAGCAGGCCGAGATCGAACGAAAATTCACCCCCCAGCACCCGGTGTATCGGGCACTCCTGACACAATTGGCAGAGCTCACTGCACGTCAGAATGAGCTGGCCAAGAAGGTTGAGAGCCTGCCCACCACTCAGCAAGAGCTGCTGAGCCTGACCCGAGACCTGAAAGTCAGCACCGAGATCTACACGCAGTTACTGAACAAATATCAGGAATTGGATGTGATGCGCGCCGGCACGGTCGGCAATGTGCGCCTGATCGACACGGCCGATGTCGACTTGAGGAACCCGATCAGGCCGCAAAAAGCCTTGATTATCGTGATCGCCACGCTGCTCGGTGCCTTTGTCGCGATTGCACTGGTGCTGTTTCGCAAAGCGCTCAACCGCGGCGTATCCAACCCCAATGAACTGGAAAAACTCGGCTTGCCGGTCTACGCAGCCATCCCGTTCAGTGCGATTCAGAAAGACATGGACCAGAAGCTCGTTCGTACCGGCAAGCCCGGTGCTACGCAGTTGCTTGCGCTCAGCAATCCCACGGACCTTGCCATTGAAGGGCTGCGCAGCCTGCGCACGAGTCTGCATTTCGCCATGTTGGAAGCCGGTAACAACCGCCTGATGATTTCCGGGCCCAGCCCGCAGGTTGGCAAGACCTTCGTCTCGTCGAACCTGGCAGCGGTGGTGGCTCATTCGGGACAGCGAGTGCTGTTGGTGGATGTGGACATGCGCAAAGGCTACTTGCACAAGGTCTTTGGTATTCCGGCTGAGGACGGGCTGTCCGACCTCTTGGCCAAACGCTGTGAGCTCGATGCCGTGATCCATCCAACGGAGGTGGAGAACCTTCACGTCCTTGCGCGTGGGCGGATACCCCCGAACCCATCGGAACTGCTGATGCATGCCAACTTCAGCGAATTCCTGGAGCACGTCAGCGCCCTGTATGACCTGGTGATCCTCGATACGCCACCGTTTCTCGCCGTCACCGATGCAACCATCGTCGGACGCCAATCCGGTACCAATTTGATCGTGGCCCGCTTCGAGCTGAACTCGGTGCGGGAGGTGGAATTGACGATGCGTCGTTATCAGCAGAATGGGATTGAGCTTAAAGGCGCGATTTTCAACGGCATTGAGAAACGCTCATCCGCCAAGTACGGGTACGGCGCCTACAGCTATTACAACTACGAGTACACCTCAGACAGCGTTTGATCTTGGATGGCAGGCAATTGCAGTCCAACGCGCAGCACGTCTACCACTGGCCGCAGGTTCAAAGAGAAACGCTATGAAAGTCACCGTTTTTGGCATTGGTTATGTGGGGCTGGTCCAGGGGGCGGTACTCGCTGAAGTCGGTCACGACGTGCTGTGTGTCGATATCGATGCGCATCGGGTCGAACGCCTCAAGCAGGGGCACATCCCGATTTATGAGCCAGGCCTGGAGACCCTTGTCAGGGAAAACCATGCGGCCGGTCGCTTGAATTTCACCACCGACGCCGTGGCTGCGGTCAAGCACGGCGAAGTGCAGTTTATCGCCGTGGGCACACCACCGGATGAAGACGGTTCGGCCGACTTGAAGTATGTGCTGACGGTGGCCGAGACCATCGGGCAGCATATGCAGGCCCCGCTGACCATCATCGACAAGTCCACGGTTCCCGTAGGTACGGCCGACAAAGTCAGTGCGCGCATTGCCGCCATGCTCGCCGTGCGTGAGCGCGCCGACTTGGCCTTTGACGTCGTGTCCAACCCGGAATTTCTCAAGGAAGGCTGCGCGGTGGCTGACTGCATCAGGCCGGACCGTATTGTCATCGGCACTGCCAGCCGGCATGCCGAAGCGGTGATGCGCGAGCTCTATGCGCCGTTCAATCGCAACCACGAAAAGATCATTGTGATGGACGTGCGCAGCGCTGAGTTGACCAAGTACGCCGCCAATTGCCTGCTCGCCACCAAGATCAGCTTCATGAACGAGATGGCCAACCTGGCCGAGAGATTGGGTGCCGACATCGAGATGGTACGTCAGGGGATCGGTTCCGATCCGCGTATCGGCTATCACTTTCTCTATGCGGGGGCGGGGTACGGCGGGTCGTGCTTCCCGAAGGATGTCCAGGCGCTGATCCAGACGGCCGAGACCATCGACTTCGATGCCACGCTGCTCAAGGCGGTGGAGCGGCGCAACGTTGAACAGAAACACAGCGTGTTCAACAAAATATCCACGCACTTCAACGGCGAGCTGGCGGGGAAGACATTCGCGCTCTGGGGGCTCAGTTTCAAGCCCAACACCGATGACATGCGCGAGGCGCCAAGCCGCGTATTGATGGAAGCCCTTTGGCGTGCGGGGGCCAAGGTGCAAGCCTTTGATCCGGAAGCCATGGAGGAAACCCAGCGCATTTATGGCGACCGCGATGACCTGCGCCTGTGCGGCACCAAGGAAGCTTGCCTGAAAGGCGCCGACGCTTTGCTGATCATCACCGAGTGGCAAGTCTTCAAGGCGCCGGATTTCACCGTGATCCAGCAGCAGCTCAAGCAGCCGCTGATCTTCGACGGGCGCAACTTGTTCGACCCCGCCAGTGTGCTGAAGAAAGGTATTCACTACGTATCCATCGGGCGACCTCTCAACTCGGTATAGGTCTTCCCATGAGCGTGCTTAAAAGAATCGTCAGCGGCATTGGCGCCAATTCGTTTGGCCAGGTGGTGAACCTGCTGATCCAGTTGGTGAGTGTCCCGGTGCTGATTGCCAGTTGGGGCTTTGGTGCCTACAGCGAGTGGGTTGTGCTGTCCGCGATTCCGACCTATCTGGCGCTGTCCGACCTGGGAGTGACCACGGCGGCATCGAGCAAGGTGGTGATCTGGCATGAACGAGGGCGGTTGAAGGTCGCGCGTGCGGTCTACAGCACCAGCTTTGCGTTTTTGCTGCTGGCGGGGCTCAGCGTGTTGTTGCTGGCCGTGGGGTCGCTGGCTTTTTTTGATCTGTTCAGCCTGCTCAATCTCACGTCGATCAGGAGCGGTGATGGGGTGCTGATCCTCTCGGCCCTGACGGGCTATTCGCTGCTTTGCCTGTTTACGAACATGATCTCGATCCGCTACCGGGCCTGTAAAGCCCTGCCATTGTCGTCATTCATCATGAACGTCATCCGCATGCTGGAGTGGTCGGCCGCCTTGTTGTGTGCCTACCTCACCCAGAGCCTGGTCGCCACCAGCCTGATGCTGCTGGGCGTGCGTTCGGTTGGCATCGTGAGCAAGAACCTGATCGCCAACCGATTGGGCGTCACCTTGGGTTTCAACCCGTCAGCGATCGGCAGGCGCGCGTTCGTGACCTTGATCAAACCGTCACTTGCGTCGCTGGCCTTTCCCATTGGTCTGGCGCTGAACGTGCAGGGGCTGATCATTCTGTTGTCGGTGCTGCTGTCTCCGGCCCACGCGGCGATATTCGGCTTGTACCGGACCATTTCGCGGGTGCTGGTGCAGTTCTCGACGGTGGTGAACCAGTCCCTCTGGCCGGAAATTTCCTATGCATTCTCCATCGGTGACAACCAGTTGGTCAGGAAAATGATCCGGTATGCCTTGAAATTCTCATTGCCCATTGCGTGTGTGATGGGTGCGTTGGTGGTGCTATTTGGCGGGACGATTTTTGATCTGTGGTCGGGCCGCAAAGACGACTACTCCTCCAGCATCATGCTGGTGCTGATTATCGGTGCGCTGACCCACGTGGCCTGGCAGGTCTATTGGGTCGCCTTGATGGCGACGGCGTCCTATTCGTCATTTGCCGTGGTGTTCATGCTGGTGTCGGTCGCCAGCAGCCTGGCGGTATTTTGCCTGGCGCCAGACTATGGGTTGCTCGGCGTCTGCTATGTGCTGGTCGCTACCGAAGGGGTGCTGTTCTGCTTCGCCAAGCGCGGTTTTCATCGTCTCGAAAGGAGGATGGCCCGTGCTGATTAATCACCTGGTCCACCATCGATTGAAAGTCAGCCTGCTGAAGCCGGCTGGGCTCAAGTACCTGGCCAAGCGCTTACTGCTGCTGGGCCGATTGCTCAAGGCTCATCACCTTCAACGTGCCTTGCGCCGACAGGGCGCCACCCTGGGATCGTTGGTGATGATCAACGCGGTGGAGTTCGAAGGTGCCGTGGCGCGTTTCAGCGTCGGCACCGGCAGCTTTATTGGCAAGCGCACGTTTATCCAATTGCATGCACCCGTCCGGGTCGGGGCGCATGTGGCGATTAATGAGGGGGTGCGGATCCTGACGGGCACCCATGACCTGGACGATCCCGCGTGGCGGCTGAAGGTGGCACCCGTTGTGATCGGCGATTACGCATGGATCGCCACCGACGCGATGATCCTGCCCGGGGTGACGATTGGCGAAGGTGCCGTCGTAGGCGCGGGCAGTGTGGTCGGCCGCAATGTGGAGCCGTACACCGTCGTGGCGGGTAATCCGGCGCGGGTCATCCGCTTGCGTGCGACGCGTACGTTTACCTACAGCCCGGTCCGGTCAAGTGCTGTCGTCGAAGCCTGGATGGGCAAATAAGATGATCCTGGTCGCTCATCCCGTCGGTAATCAGAATGTCCGTGCATTGCTACGCGCCTTGAATCAACGGCAGCTGCTGCATTCCTTTCATACCTCGTTGGCCCTGCATAAGGACTCGTTGCTCTGCCGCCTACCGGTCGTGGGCAAGGAGTGTTTGCGGCGCACGTTTGATCAGGTCGACGGCGCTTTGCTGCACAGCTACCCGCGCTACGATGTGCCGCGCGTACTCTGCGACAAGCTGAAGTGGTACCGCTTCACGCAGCGCAACATCGGAATATTTTGCCCGGAAAATGTGTACAACCACATTGACCAGGCCAGCGCCAACTTCCTGCACAGGGCACCGCGCAAACCCAGCCAGGTGTACGGTTATGACGGCAAGTGCCTGGGCCTGTTCAGCGCGGCTCGGGACATTGGAGGCATCGCCCTCAATTATGAGGCCGCCTTCGGCTCTATCGCCTACGCGTGCAGGGTGCTTGACCATGAGCGCGAGGCCAACCCGGCCTGGCGGGCAAGCATTCCGAACATCAGTGACGACACGGTACGCAAACAGACCGCTGAGCTGGCGTTGGCGGACCGCATCATTGTGGCGAGCACGTTTGCCAAGCGAACCTTGGGTGATTACGGCATTGCCGCCGACAAAGTTGCGATAACACCCTACGGTGCCCCGGCGCCGATGCTGCGCCATGAGGTGAATGCCCGGCAAGGTGCGCGGTTGAAAGTGATTTATGTCGGTG
Organism: Pseudomonas petroselini; assembly: GCF_045037875.1. NCBI lineage: Bacteria > Pseudomonadati > Pseudomonadota > Gammaproteobacteria > Pseudomonadales > Pseudomonadaceae > Pseudomonas > Pseudomonas petroselini. The sequence goes on along the minus strand of NZ_CP173614.1, from coordinate 4,870,847 downwards.
CGCTGACCCAGCAAAAGGGCATCTCGTATTTTTTCGACGCACTGAGCCTTGCCGCGAGCAGCGTTGCCCTGGATGTCACCGTGATCGGCGCAGACTACGCCAACGGTCGCAACCAGGCGCTCAATAGTGAACTGAAGAAGTACCAGTGGTTCAGTTCTGCGTCCCACGATGAGGTCATCCGGCACTTGCAGGAGGCGGATGTACTGGTCCTGCCGTCACTCGCCGAAGCGTTCGGCCTGGTCGTCGGTGAAGCGCTGTCCATGGGGACGGCGGTCATCGTGTCGCAGAACTGTGGCGCGGCGGACCTGGTCGTCGATGGCGTCAATGGTTATGTGGTGCCGATCCGGTCCGCCGAAGCCATCGCCCACCGTCTGGTGGAGCTGGCGCAGGACAAGGAAAAACTCAACGGGTTGAAGCGCAACGCGGTGTTGTCTGCCGGCGGTACGACGTGGGAGAGCTACGCCAAGGGGGTGATGGATGCAATCCTTTGCCAGTCCTGACACGGTCAGCCTGCGTGAGCGCTACCGGGTCCGTGTGGTCAGTGCGTTCGTGCTCATCTACCTGTTCATCCTGTTCGAAGGGATCTTGCGCAAGTGGGTGATGCCGGGCCTCAGCTCGGCCATCTATTTCATCAAGGACCCGATCGTCCTTTACATCTATTGGTGCGCCTACCGGTTCGGCTTTTTCTCGAAAAACCTGGTGTCGGCTTACTTCGTCGTGCTGGTGCTGGTGTTCTTCGTACTGGTGTCGGCGTTTTTGTTGACCCGTCCCGAAGGCTTCGTCATCTACGGGTATGGCGTGCGCAATTACCTGCTGTATTTCCCGCTGATATTTGTCGCCGGCAAGACGATCAGGCTGACGGATGTTTACCGTTTTGCCCGGATCACATTGTTCGCGGCGATCCCGATCAGCGTGCTGGTGGTGCTGCAATATTCGTCCGGGCCACAGGCTTACGTGAACAAGGGCATTGGCGATGATGACTTCATCTTCATGATTGCCGACGGCGTCGTCAGGCCTTACGGCACCTTTACCTTTACCGCCGGGCACGTGGTGTATGTGTCGGCGTGCTTTGCGTTCCTGGTGGCGGCGATCTTTGACAAGGCCTTGTTCCGTGCGGTGTTCGCGCGGCGTTATGTGCTCTTCGGCGTGTCGGCGGCTTCGGTGGCGGTGATGTGCTTCCTCACGGGGTCCAGGGCCATCTATGCGTACGCGGCAATTGTGCTGCTGGCCGCGCTGATGGTCGCCTTGATCAAGAAGTCGCAACGTAACCTGCTGTCGTTGTTTTTCCTGGCTGCTGCGTTATTCGTCAGCCTGCTGATCTTCATGTCCACCGACAGCTACCAGGTGCTGGTGGAGCGAAACCGCAGCGCGGTTGCCAGCGAAGGCTCGCCGGTCACTCGCGCGTTCTCCAGCCTGTATGCCTTCACCCGTGTGGTCGACGACGCACCCCTGTGGGGGCATGGCATTGGTTCAGGCACCAACGCGGCTTCGACAATCCTGCGCGCAGGGCGAGAGCAGGGCGCGGGGTTTCTATTGGCCGAAGATGAATGGTCACGAATCGTGCTCGAAATGGGCCTTCCCGCAGGGCTGATGTTCATCCTGTTCAGGGTATTCGTCCTGCTCTGGCTGCTGCTCAGGTCCTACAAGGCGTTGGTCAGGCAAGGCACGGGTGTCCCGTTGCTGCTGTGCGGCTTCCTGGCGCCGATTTTGTTCAACGGGGTAATGACCATGCAGGGCACGTTCCTGGCGTTTGGCGTGCTCTACGCCTGCCTGATCCTCGCGGCCTGCAAGAAAACCTGAATCAACTCAACGCATCAGCGGACGACAGCACTTGAAGTTACTTAGAATCATCTCTTCGGTTAAACCGGAAAAAGGCGGGCCCATCAACGCGGCTCGGGAAATCGACACGCTGCTCACCCAGGACGGGCATCGCGTGGATGTGCTGACGCTGGACGGCGCGTTCGCTGTCGACTATCCCGGCACCGTGCATTTCATGGGGCCAAGCCGGTTTGGGTACGGGCTGAACGGCAACATTCGCCCATGGCTGGAACAGCACGCGCGTGACTATGATTTTTTCATCATCAACGGTCTGTGGCAGTACCACGGCTTTGTTGCCCGCCAGGTGCTTAACAAGCTGGGCCGACCGTACATCGTGTACACCCACGGCATGCTGGATCCCTGGTTCAAGCACGCTTACCCACTCAAGCATTTGAAGAAATGGTTGTACTGGCCGTGGGGCGAATACCGGGTGCTGCGGGATGCGCGGCGCGTGGTGTTCACCAGTGAAGAAGAGCGGATCCGTGCACGCGAGTCGTTTTGGCTCTATCGCGCCAACGAAACGATTACGGCCTACGGTACTTCCAGCCCACCGCTCGACGATGCGCGCCTTGCGCACGACTTCGTCACTGAGCATCCGCAGCTCAAGGGCAAGCGGGTGGTGTTGTTCCTGAGCCGTATTCACGAGAAAAAGGGCTGCGATCACCTGTTGCAGGCCTTTGCTCAGGTGGCCGGGCAGGACGCGCGTTTGCACTTGGTGATGGCTGGCCCTGACCAAGGGGGTTGGGTGCAGGCGCTGCAGGCGCAGGCTGTGCAATTGGGTATCGCTGATCGCGTAACGTGGCCCGGCATGCTGCAGGGCGCTGCGAAGTGGGGCGCGTTCTACGCCGCCGAGGTGTTTTGCCTGCCTTCGCACCAGGAGAATTTCGGCGTGGTCGTGGCTGAGGCGCTGGCGTGCGGCAAGCCCGTGCTGATCAGTAACAAGGTGAATATCTGGCGTGAAATCGAGAAAGACGCCGTAGGGTTTGTCAGCGACGACACGGCGGCGGGCGCCCTGCAAAACCTGCAACGCTGGTTGCAGCTGGATGCGCCCGGTTACGCGCAGATGTCCCAGCGAGCCAAGGTGTGTTTTACCGAGCGCTTCCATATCCGGCGGGGCGCACAGCGTCTGCTGGAGATAGTGCGGGAGTGTTTCCCATGATTCTCCAAGGTAATGATCCGCATCGCTCACCGTCATTCTCCCTGGGCCATCGGTTGCGCCGTCAGGTCTGGAACATGGTGTATGTGTTGCTGTTTCGCACCAGCCCACGCCCGTGTCATGCCTGGAGGGCCTTCCTGCTCAGGTTGTTCGGCGCACGGCTGGGCAAGGGGGTGCACGTGTATCCACGGGCAAAGGTCTGGGCACCCTGGAATCTGGAGCTGGGTGACCATGTCGGTATTGCCGACGGCACCACCCTGTACAACATGGCGTTGATTCGCATCGGGCGCTACAGCGTGATTTCCCAGGGGGCCCATTTATGTGGCGGCTCCCACGACTACAACAGCAAGAACTTTCAGCTGTATGCAAAACCCATCGTGCTGGGGGACCACGTGTGGGTGTGTGCCGAGGCGTTTATCACCTTGGGTGTCAGTGTGGCGGATGGCGTGGTGGTGGGGGCTCGCACCTTGGTGATCAAGAGCATCGTGCAGCCATGGACCGTGCACGCCGGGCATCCGGCCCGGCAAATCGGCGAGCGTACCCAGCACCTTCAGGCGGTGATCCCATGAACCGTGAAACCATCAGCGTCATCATCCTCACCTACAACGAAAGCCTGCACATCGCCCGGGCCATCGACTCGGTGCGCGCCTTCAGTGATGAAGTGCTGGTGGTGGATTCATTCTCCAGCGACGACACCTGCGACATCGCCCGCCGCCACGGCGCGCGGGTGGTGCAGCACGCGTTCATCAACCAGGCCAAGCAGTTCCAGTGGGCGTTGGACAACTTACCGATCACCGGCAACTGGACGATGCGCCTGGACGCCGACGAAATCATCGAGGCCGACCTTGCCGCCGCGATCAATTCCCGCCTGTCGACGTTGGCCAGCGACATCACCGGCATCAACTTCAAGCGCAAGCATATTTTCATGGGCCGCTGGGTGCGCCATGGCGGCCGCTACCCCCTGAAGATGCTGCGGCTGTGGCGCACGGGCCTGGGGCGCATGGAAGACCGTTGGATGGACGAGCACATCTCGGTGGCCGAGGGCCGCACCATCACGCTGGAAGGCGGGTTTGCCGACCATAACCTGCATGACCTGACCTTCTTCACCCACAAGCACAACCAGTACGCCACCCGCGAAGCCATTGAAGTGCTCAACGCACGGCTCGGGTTGTTCGCGATCCGCGATGAAGTGCATACGGGGCAGAGTTCGTTCCAGGCCAAGGCCAAGCGGCTGATCAAGAACCGCCTGTATAACCGCGTGCCGTTCACCCTGAGCTCGACGGCGTATTTCTTGTGGCGCTACATCATTCAACTGGGGTTTCTCGATGGCCGCAGCGGCCTGGTCTATCACCTGCTCCAGGGTTACTGGTACCGCTTTCTGGTGGGCGCGAAAGTGCTCGAACTGGAAACCGCGATTGCGCATTTAAACGATAAGGAAGCCATTGTCCGCGAACTTTCAAAGTTGACCGGACATAACTTGAACCTGCCCACACCGAAGTAACTGACCGTTTTTAACAAACACCCAAGTTTGGGTGTCGGCCTTCGCTCGCCTATCAATCGGGAGACAGACATGAACAAAGTCGCGCTTATTACCGGGATTACCGGTCAGGATGGCTCGTACCTGGCGGAACTGCTGCTGGAAAAAGGCTATACCGTGCACGGTCTCAAGCGACGTTCATCGTCGTTCAATACCCAGCGCATCGATCACATTTATCAGGACCCCCAGGCCCTGCATAAAAACCTGATCCTGCACTACGGCGACCTGGCCGATTCGTCCAACCTGACGCGCATCATCCAGCAGATCCAGCCCGACGAAATCTACAATCTCGGCGCGCAATCCCATGTGGCCGTGAGCTTTGATTCGCCGGAATACACCGCTGATGTGGATGCCTTGGGCACCCTGCGCATCCTCGAAGCGATCCGCCTGCTGGGCCTGGAAAAGAAGACCCGGTTCTACCAGGCTTCGACCTCCGAGTTATACGGCCTGGTACAGGAAACCCCGCAAAAGGAAACCACGCCGTTCTACCCGCGCTCGCCCTATGCGGTGGCCAAGCTGTACGCCTACTGGATCACCGTGAACTTCCGCGAGGCCTACGGCCTGTATGCCTGCAACGGCATCCTGTTCAACCACGAGTCGCCGCGCCGTGGTGAAACCTTCGTGACACGCAAGATCACCCGTGCGCTGACTAACATCGCCTTGGGTCTGGAACAGTGCCTGTACATGGGCAACATGGATGCCTTGCGTGACTGGGGCCACGCCAAGGATTACGTGCGCATGCAGTGGATGATGCTGCAGCAGGACCGCCCGGAAGACTTTGTGATTGCCACCGGCGTGCAGTATTCGGTGCGCGACTTTATTCGCTGGTCGGCGGCGGAGTTGGGGCTGCAGTTACGTTTTGTCGGCGAAGGCGTGGAGGAGGTGGCGGTGGTCGAGCAGATCGATGGCGACCTGGCCCCTGGCATCCTGGTGGGGGATGTGATTGTGCGGGTGGACCCGCGTTATTTCCGCCCAGCAGAGGTGGAGACGCTGCTCGGCGACCCGTCCAAGGCCAAGCGTTCTTTAGGTTGGGTGCCTGAGATCAGTGCGCAGGAAATGTGTGCCGAAATGGTCCGCGAAGACCTCAAGGTCGCCCAGCGTCACGCCCTGTTGCGCCTGCATGGGCACGACGCACCGATTGCCGTGGAGAACTGAGCATGGCACGCGATCTTGATGCACGGATCTTTGTCGCCGGCCATCGCGGCATGGTCGGTTCGGCCATTGTTCGCAGGCTGTGGGCGCTGGGGTATACGCAGATCCTTACCGCTGGCCGCGATGAACTGGACCTGCTCGACTCGGCGGCGGTGCAGGCGTACTTCGCCGGGCACCGTGTGGACCAGGTGTACCTGGCGGCCGCCAAGGTCGGCGGGATTCACGCCAACGCCACGTACTCGGCCGATTTCATTTACCAGAACCTGATGATCCAGGCCAACGTGATAAACGCTGCCCACAGCCACGGCGTGCAGCACCTGTTGTTCCTTGGCTCATCGTGCATCTACCCGGTGCATGCGCCGCAGCCGATGATCGAGGCGGTGTTGCTGGACGGCGCGCTGGAGCCCACCAACGAGCCCTACGCGGTGGCCAAGATCGCCGGGATCAAGCTGTGCGAGAGCTACAACCGCCAGCACGGGCGCGATTACCGCAGCGTGATGCCGACCAACCTGTATGGGCCGGGTGATAACTATCACCCGGAGAACAGCCACGTGATTGCGGCCTTGTTGCGACGTTTTCATGAGGCGACCCAGCGCGGTGATGACGAGGTGGTGATCTGGGGCAGCGGCCGCCCGCGCCGTGAGTTTTTGCATGTGGACGATATGGCGGCGGCCAGTGTGCACGTGATGGAACTCGACGCCGCGCGCTATCGCGAGCAGACCCAGCCGATGCGCTCGCACCTGAACGTCGGCACTGGCGTGGATTGCACCATCGCCGAGCTGGCAGAGGCGCTGGTGCGGGTCACCGGGTTCCGGGGGCGCTTGCGCTTCGACGCCAGCAAGCCCGACGGCGCGCCGCGCAAATTGCTGGATGTAAGCCGTATCAACGCCCTCGGTTGGGAAGCCTACGTGCCGTTGGAAGAGGGCCTGCGCGATGCCTACAACGCTTACCTCGCCGCACTCGAACAGCCTCGGGGCCAGTGATGAAGATCCTTCTGTATGGCATCAATTACAGCCCGGAGCTGACCGGCATCGGCAAATACAGCGGGGAACAGGCGCGCTGGCTGGCGGCGCAAGGGCATGCAGTGCGCGTGGTGACCGCACCGCCGTATTACCCGCAGTGGCAGGTGGGCGAGGGCTATTCGCCGTGGCGTTTTCGCACTGAGCAGGACGCCGGCGTCACCGTGATTCGCTGCCCGCTGTATGTGCCGCGCCAGCCCACGGCGCTGACGCGCCTGCTGCACCTGGTGAGCTTTTCCGCCAGCTCGTGCCTGGCGGTCCTGGGGCAACTGCGCTGGAAGCCGGACCTGGTGATCCTGGTGGTGCCCACGCTGTTTTGTGCGCCCCAGGCGCTGCTGCTGGCCAAGCTGAGTGGCGCGCGCTCGGTGCTGCATATCCAGGATTATGAAGTGGATGCGATGTTTGGCCTGGGCATGGGCGGCGGCTCGCTGCTGCGACGCTTGGCGTTCGGCATCGAGCGCTGGCTGTTGCGGCGCTTTGATCGGGTCTCGACGATTTCCAGCGGCATGCTCGACAAGGCCCGTGGCAAAGGCGTGAACAGCAAGCGGCTGATGTTCTTTCCCAACTGGTCGGAGACTGCGCGTTTTCGCCAGGTGCCGCACAACCGCGCGTTGCTTGAACGCTTGGGTGTGCCGCCGGGCGCCAAGGTGCTGTTGTACGCCGGCAATATCGGTGAGAAGCAAGGCCTGGAGCTGATTCTGGATGCGGCGCGGGCCCACGTCGATCGTACGGAGGTGGTGTTCCTGATTGTCGGCCAGGGCACTGGCAAGGCGCGTTTGCTTGAGCGTGTACACAACGAAGGCCTGCGCAATGTGCTGTTCGCGCCCTTGCAGGCTTACGAGGATTTACCCGCGCTGCTGGCCTCGGCTGACGGGCACCTGGTGATCCAGAAACGTGGGGTGGCCGATTCCGTCTTGCCGTCCAAGCTCACCAACATTCTGGCGGTGGGCGGTCATGCAATTATCACCGCCGACCCCGGCACGACCCTCGGCCGCCTGTGCGAGGAGCATCCGGGCATTGCGGTGTTGATCGAACCGGAATCGCTCGCGGCGCTGAACGCCGGGATCGAGCAGGTTCTGGCATTGCCTGCGCGCAATAGTGTGGCGTTGAACTACGCCAAGGAGTTCCTCGACAAGGAACGCATTCTGCAACGTTTTCTGGCACAGGTCTGACGAGTATGTGGCTTGATTTACCGACCTTCCAAACGGTCGTAGCGTCGACGCCCCTGGTGGCGATCGACCTGGTGGTACGCAACCGTCGTGGCGATGTTTTGCTCGGCCTGCGTGTGAATCGACCGGCCTACGGCTTCTGGTTCGTGCCCGGTGGGCGCATCCAGAAAAACGAAAGCCTGGACGGCGCCTTCCGACGCATCACCCAGGATGAACTGGGGCGCCCCTTCGAGCGCGCGACTGCACGGCTGCTGGGGGTGTTCGAGCATTTCTACGATGACAGTGTGTTTGCCAACGCCGGGGCCGGGCCGGACACCCACTATGTGGTGCTCAGCTACTGCCTGGACCTTGCCGGCGACGAAACCCTGCAGCCGCCTACGGAACAACACCAGCAATACCGTTGGTGGCCGGAGGATGAACTGCGCTTCAGCCAGCGGGTGCATGCCAACACCCGCGCCTATTTCTGATGCTCTCGCCCAAGGATGCCCTCATGTTAATACCCGTGATCATGGCTGGCGGTTCGGGGTCGCGCCTGTGGCCGCTCTCGCGGCAATTGAACCCCAAGCAGTTCCTGCGCCTGACCGATGCGCACCTGTCGATGCTGCAGCAGACCATCACACGCCTGACCGGCGCCAACGTGGGCTTGCCCCAGTTGATCTGCAACGAGCAGCACCGCTTTCTGGTGGCTGAGCAATTGCGCCAGTTGGGCCTGGAACAGGCGAGCATTCTGCTGGAACCGGTGGGGCGCAACACGGCGCCGGCCATCGCGCTGGCGGCGTGCAAGGCGGTGGCCGAGGCCCACGACCCGGTCCTGCTGGTGCTGGCGGCGGACCACCTGATCGAAGACATCCCGGCGTTCCATGCCAGCCTGGAAGTGGCGTTGCCCCTGGCCCGGGCCGGCAAGCTGGTGACCTTCGGCATCACCCCCACCTGTGCGCACACCGGCTACGGCTACATCGAACAGGGCGTGGCGGTGGGCGAGGGCGGTTACCGGGTCAAGCGCTTTGTCGAGAAGCCGGACGCCGCCACCGCCGCGAAATACGTGGCCAGCGGTGACTACGCCTGGAACAGCGGCATGTTCATGTTCCGTGCCAGCCGTTACCTGGAAGAGTTGGAGCGCTTTCAGCCGGCGATCCTCGAAGCGTGTCGCGTGGCGTTGGAAGGTGGCAGCCAGGACCTGCCGTTCACCCGCGTGCACAGCGCAACGTTTGCCGCGTGCCCGGACGTCTCCGTCGACTACGCCGTGATGGAAAAAACCAGCGAGGCCGTGATGGTGCCGTTGCAGGCCGGCTGGAGCGATATCGGCTCGTGGTCGGCGCTGTGGGAGGCCAGTGCCAAAGATGCCAACGGCAATGTGCTGCGCGGCGATGGGCTGGCGCTCGACACCCGCGACACCTACGTCCACGCCGACAGCCGATTGGTCGCCACTGTCGGGGTGCAGGACCTGATCATTGTCGAGACCAAGGACGCGGTGCTGGTGGCGCACAAGGACCAGGTGCAGCAGGTCAAGGGCATCGTCGACCAGCTTAAACAGGCGGGGCGGCATGAGCACCTCAACCACCGTGAAGTGTATCGGCCGTGGGGCATGTATGACTCGGTGGACAGCGGCCAGCGCTACCAGGTCAAGCGCATCACCGTGAAGCCGGGGGCCAAGCTGTCGGTGCAGATGCATCACCACCGCGCCGAGCACTGGATTGTGGTGAGTGGCACGGCGCGGGTCACCAATGGCGAGCAGACGTACCTGGTCTCTGAGAACCAGTCGACCTATATCCCTATCGGCCAGGTGCACGCGTTGGAAAACCCAGGCGTGATCCCGTTGGAGTTGATCGAGGTGCAGTCGGGGTCTTATTTGGGCGAGGACGACATTGTGCGCTTTGAAGACAAGTACGGTCGGGCCTGAAGTTTTCCGACAATTAATAACATTCTAAATAACTTCATGGGCGCCAATGTATTGAAGGCCGGGCGCTTCGCCGATAAAACGTTATTTTTAACCGCGGCGTTAATTATTCGCCGTCTGGTGCGCTGTTTAGTTGAATGGCACTATCGGACTGACCATTCACTGACGATAAGGAGTCTGAGATGAGAACACCACTGGCTATTATTGTACTCAGTATCCTGAGTACTTCTGCGTTGGCCGTTGAGTTGCCGTTGGGGCTCGATACCACGGTGGCGGGCACGGTGACGGTGGGACAAACCCTGCTGGTCGGCAGCGCCCTCATCGCCGGTGTTGCGGCGGCTTCCAACAGCGGCGGCAGTTCCAATGGCGGCACCACCACGGGTACCACCGGTACTACCGGCACGACCGGTACCGGCAACTAAGTTGTAAACCTTCCGCTTTTCAGACCGCTTGGAATCCCCACCCAAGTGGTCTTTTTTTCTTGTCGATTATCGCGAGTGTCCTAGCACTATGATGCGTATTTTTTCTGTTGCGGCTGTGGCCGCTGCATTGTTGCAAGGCTGCATGTTTGCCCCGGGCCAATATATGGACACGGCGGCGATGACCGAGCAGGGTGGCGCTGAAAGTAGCCGCGTGGATTTAATTCCGATAACGCCCAAGTTACTCGCCATGGACGCGGCCACCCAGGTGCCGTATTCCATCCCGGCAGAACTGTTGAGTTATAAGCCTGGCCCGTATTTGATCGGTGCCAATGATGCGCTGTATATCACGGTGTGGGATCACCCCGAACTGACGGCGCCTTCCGGTCCACAACAACAGATCGATGCCAACGGTCGCCTGGTCAGCCCCGAGGGCAACCTGTTCTACCCCTACGTGGGCGAACTGACTGCCAAAGGGCGCTCCATTGAAGCGTTGCGCAGCGAGATCACCGACAAGCTACGCCAGTACATCGACAGTCCCCAGGTGGACGTCAGCGTGCTGCGGTTTGCCAGCCAGCGTGTGGTGATTACCGGCGCGGTGGCCAAGGCCGGGCCGGTGCCGATCACGACCATCCCGATGAACGTGATGGAGGCCATGGGCGCCGCAGGGATCGACCCGCTCAATGCCGACCTGTCGAACCTCACGCTCACCCGTGACGGCAAGCGCTACACCCTGGACCTCGACACGCTCAACCTTGCACAGTCGCGCGTGAACGACATCTACCTCAAGGACGGCGACCAGCTGTACCTGGCCTACAACGACCGCAAGCGCATCTACGTGATGGGGGAGGTCATGCAGCCTCGCGCCCTGAGCTTCAAGACCCGCAGCATGAACCTCTCCGATGTGCTCGGCTCGGTGGGCGGGGTCAACCAGAACACCTCCAACGCGGATGCCATCTACGTGATCCGTGGCGCGCAGAACATGGCGACAGAGCCGGCCAAGGTGTACCAGCTGGAAGCCGCGTCTCCGTCGGCCATGGCACTGGCCACGCGCTTTGATGTGCAGCCCCAGGATGTGGTGTTCGTCGGCCCCGCCAATATCACCCGGTGGAACCGCTTTATCAGCCAGTTGATCCCTTCCGCCACGATCGTCGGCATTGGCGCGTCCACCCAGAACAACCTGAGCGAAGCCAGCAACCGATAGGGTGGAACCTGCGTGAACACTCTGAAAATCGCTACGTATGCGGGGTTGGCGTGGCTGTTGGCTGGTTGTAATCCGTTGATGACGGCCTCTCTCGATACCTTCAAGGCCGCCGTGGCCGGGCCTGCGCCGCTGGGGTTGACCCAAGCCCAAGTGGATGCGGTGCCGTTTCCCCAGATCAAGGTCACCACGGTGTCCAGCGAAGGCGTGATGGCGCTGATTCGCCAGCGCGACGACCTGCAATTCTGGGTCGCATCCGGCAAGCAAGTGCTGCTGCTGCGCGACGGCCTGGTGGTGCGCACGGTCGGCCTCGGGGCTGATCTGGATGGCACGCGTTGGCAGGGGCAATCGCCCTTTCAGCAAGGTCTGCACCGGGTGCCGGATGGCTACCTCAGCACACGGCAGATCGACCTGGTGGGCGGCTATCGGATGGGCATTACAGTCACCAGCCGCCTGAGGCGCAAGGGCATCGAAACCCTCGAGATTCTGGACAAGCCCTACGCCCTGTTGCGGGTTGACGAAGACGTGGAGGCGGCCGGTTTTCACGCCCGCAACCGCTACTGGGTGGACCCGGTGAACGGTTTTATCGTGCAGAGCGAGCAACACCTCACGCCCGACCTGAGCCTGACCATCACCCAACTGCAACCGACCCGCAAGGACGCCCGATGATTGTTCGACGACTCGGGGCGCTGCTGCTGTTATGTGGCTGCGCCCCGCTGTGCCTGGCCACGACCCTGACGGTCAGCGGCCAGGTGCGTAACCCAGGCCCTGTGGTGCTGCAAGCCGACGCGCGTTTGCTGGATGTGATCACCGCTTCGCAACCGGATGCCCAAGGCTATTGGCTCGGGGCGGCCTGGTTGCATCAGCCTCTGCTTGAAGCCCAGGCACGGCTCAAGGCCGGTGTGTTGTTCGACCTGCAAACCCTGCACCAGGCCGCGTTGGCGGCAGGGCGCGAAGATCGGGCCCGTGCAGCGGCGCAGCTTTATCAGCAGGTGCAGGCGTTGCCGGTGACCGGCCGCCAGGCGGCGGTGCTAGACCCGGTAGCGGTGGAAGTGGGGTTTGCGCCGAACCTGCCGGTCAGTAGTGGCGACCGCCTGGTGTACCCGCCGAGGCCCGACAGCGTGCGGGTCCTGGGCGCGGTTGCCCGCGCGTGCACCTTGGCATTTGCGCCGTTGCAGCAGGGGAGCGCCTACCTCGACGCGTGCCCGGCGTCGAAGGCGGCGGACACCGATTACCTGTGGCTGATCCAACCCGACGGGCGCGTCACGCGCCTGGGCATTGCACCCTGGAACCGCGAGGAGGGCGCGCCGCCCGCGCCCGGCAGCACGTTGCTGGTGCCGATCCGCAGCGACGACCTGGACCCGCCCACGCCTGAACTGAATCAGCAATTGGCCGAGTTTCTCGCCACCCAACCCCTGGCCGAGGTCACGCCTTGAAATTATGTATTGCGGCCGTGCTGCTGGTGCCCTGTGGCGTCGTGCATGGCGATCCCCGTTACACCCAAAGCGATTTCGGCGGCGTGGGCTTGCTGCAAACCCCCACCGCGCGCATGGCCCCCACCGGCGAACTCAGCGTCAATGCCAACCGCACCGAACCCTACAGCCGCTACAGTTTTTCGGCGCAGCCCCTGGACTGGCTGGAAGGCACCTTTCGCTACACCGCGATCACCAACCGTCCCTATGGCGCCGAGTCGTTCAGCGGCGGCCAGAGTTACAAGGACAAGGCTGTCGACGCCAAGGTGCGCCTGTATCAGGAGACCCACTGGCTGCCCCAAGTGGCGTTGGGGTTCATGGACTTGGGCGGCACCGGGCTGTTTTCCAGCGAATACCTGGTGGCCAGCAAACGCTACGGCGATTTTGATTTCAGCGCCGGTATCGCCTGGGGTTACCTGGGCAGCCGGGGTGACTTGGGTAACCCGTTGGGCGCGCTGGACGATCGTTTCGACGAGCGGCCCACCGCCGAGGGTTCCGGCAGTTTTTCCAATGGCTACTTTCGCGGCCGCCCCGCGCTGTTTGGCGGCATCGCCTACCAGACGCCCTGGACGCCGCTGAGCCTTAAGCTCGAAGTGGAAGGCAACGACTACAAGAACGAACCGCGGGACAACCGCTTTCGCCAGGATTCGCCGCTCAACGTCGGTATGGTCTACAAGCTCGCCGACTCCATCGACCTGAGTGCTGCCTGGGAGCGGGGTAATACCGCGATGTTCGGCATCACCCTGCACACCAATTTCGTCAGCCGCAAGGCACCGGTGAAAACCTACGACCCACCGGCGCCCAAGTTACCGAGCGTGGCACCACCCACGCCACCGGAGCAGGTTGATTGGGCCGCTGTGTCCCAACGCCTGCACGACAATGCCGGCTACACCGTGCAACGCATCACGCAACGCGGGCCGGAGCTGTTGGTGTATGGCGAACAGCAGCGCTATTTCTACAGCGCCAAGGCGGTGGGGCGCGCCAGCCGGATCCTCGACAACAGCGTGAATGACCAGATCGATTGGTTCACCCTGGTCAGCGAACGCTATGCCATGGGCATCGAGGAAACCAGTGTGCCCCGCGAGACCTTTCGCGAGGTGGTCAACCACCGTGAAGAGCTGCAGGCCCTGCACCGCCAGGTCGAGGTCAATCGCGCCAGCGAGCGCGCGCAAACGGTGCTCTACACCCAGCCGCCGACACCCTTCAGCTATGGCGCAGGCCTGGGCTACAAACAGAACGTCGGCGGGCCGGACGGCTTGCTCTATCAGGTTTCCGCCGACTTCGACGGCGAATACCGCTTCACCCGCACGACCTGGTGGAGCGGCATGTTGAGCGTCAACCTGCTAAACAACTACGACGGTTTTACCTACGATGCACCCACGGGTTTGCCACGGGTACGCACCGACCTGCGCAAGTACATGACCAGCGCCGACGTGACGTTGCCGACCTTCCAACTCAACCATGCGCAGCGCCTGGATCAGGACGTGTACGGCATGGTCTATGGCGGCTTGCTGGAGTCGATGTATGCCGGGTTCGGCAGTGAAGTGCTGTACCGGCCGATGGGCAAGGGATGGGCAGTGGGCGCGGACCTGAACTATGTGCGCCAACGTGGTTTCGAGCAGGATTTCAGCCTGCGCGATTACCGCACGGTCACCGGGCATATCACCGGCTATACCGACCTGCCGTTCAACCTGCAGGGTGCGTTGAGCGTCGGCCGCTACTTGGCCAGGGACTGGGGCGCAACGTTGGACCTGTCGCGGCAATTCGACAACGGTGTGCGTATCGGCGCGTGGATCACCCGTACCAACGTGTCGAAGGAAGCGTTTGGCGAAGGCAGCTTCGACAAGGGCCTCTACCTGTCCATTCCGTTCGATGAGTTGATGAGCCTGTCGACCATGCGCCGCGCCAACTTGGTGTGGGCACCGCTGACCCGCGATGGCGGGGCACGCTTGAATCGCGCGTATTCGCTGCATTCGATGACGGATGGACGCGACAGTGAGCTGTTCTACCAGAACATCGATAAGATCACGGAGTAACGGGTGGGGTCGTGTTCAAGTGTGGGAGGGAGCAAGCCCTAATACCAGTCAGTTAAGGGCGAACACTGTACCTGTGGCGAGGGAGCTTGTCGCACCGTCCCGTTGGGCGCGAAGCGGCCCTAAAATAGGACTGCTGCGCAGTCCAACGGGACGATTCGACAAGCTCCAGCGCTCAGTAGATATCCTTGGATAAAAGCGTAAACGGCGTCTTCAGCAGAATCTTGATGTCCAGCCACAGCGACCAGGTATTGATGTAACGCAGGTCGATATCCACGCGCCGCTGCATCTTCTCCAGGGTCTCGGTCTCACCCCGGCAGCCACTGACCTGTGCCAGGCCGGTGATGCCGGGCTTGATGCGATGGCGCGCCATGTAGGCGTGAATCTTCCCCGAGTAGAAGTCATTGTGGGCAATCGCGTGGGGACGCGGGCCGACCAGGGCCATATTGCCCTGCAGCACGTTGAACAGCTGCGGCAATTCATCGATGGAGGTACGGCGGATAAACCGGCCGACCGGGGTGATGCGTGAGTCGTTGCGGCTGGCCTGGCGCACCTCGTGATCGTCATGCACGCGCATCGAGCGGAACTTCCACACCTTGATCACCTGGCCATTCCAGCCATGGCGGTCCTGCTTGAAAATCACCGGGCCGGGGGAGGTGAGCTTGATCAACACCGCAAACAGCAGCAACAACGGGCTCAACACCAGGATGGCCAGCAAGGCCAGGCTCTTGTCCAGCAACGACTTGCTCAGGGCCGCAGTGGGGCGGCTGGTCAGCGGGCTTTCATTGAGGAAGATCGCCGGCAGACCATCAACTTCGGCCACGCAATGATTGAGCAGCAGCATGTTGTTGAGGTCGGGCACCCAGATCACATCCACATTGATCTCCAGCAGGTTGAGGTAGAGTGCCTCGATGTGGGTCGCGTCCTGCAACGAGTGGGTGATGTAGAGCCGGCGAATACCGTGCTGCCGGATCAGGTGCGGCAATTGCGGCAGCTCGCCGAGTATCTGTGGGTGTGCGTCCTGGGCTGCCTCGGTGTGGCTGCCGACCAGACCCACCAACGGCGAGTGTTTCTGGCGAGACAAGGTGTTCGCAAGGTCGACCGCGAGTTTGCCGGTGCCCACGATCAATGACTTGTGCCGTTGGTAAAGTTGCCGATGGTAATACCGCGACAGGCTGTGCAAGGGGATATAGCACAGCGCCAACAGTGGGTAACTGACAGCGCCCCACAACAACAGAATCTCCAGGGGAAACAATGAACTGGCATTGCAGGCAACACCCACCGCGAACACGATACCCACGGTAAGTAACCAACCCATGAACAGTCGCCCAAGGCCCACGCCATAGTCATCTTTCTTACTGTAGACATCACAGAAGGTATAAGCCGGTAGCGACGCCAGTAGGGTGAAGGCCGCCAGGATTCGATAGTTATAATCAAGTTGGCCGGTCTTCAAAGACACCAACATAAACAACAGTGTTACAACTAAGCCCGATGCGAGCGTCCATTGTCCCCAGAACGTCAAACCCTTAGGGGTCAGGTGGCGATGCATTCTAGTATTATTCAGCATAGTTCTGCTCCCGGTGGTGACCACACACGTGGTGGCAGGGCTTGATCACGCGGCGCAATACCGCACTAAAACAACAGGCACGCGCAGGCGCGTACCCATGGATAGTAATGAAGGGCAGGGGGCATTGGCTGACGACTTATAACAAGGTCGGCGTAATGTGATCAGCAGGGAGTGTTATAAAAGGACGGGTATAAGCGTGTGTTAATAGGCAGGGTGAATGATAAGGTGATCGTTATTTTTATATAGTTAACGGCGTGACTGAGCCAGCTCGAGCGGCTTCTTGATTTTTTGCGTCAGGCAATAACCACGGTTTCTGACGGCGCGAAACAAACGCTCACCGTCGTTGGCGCGCTTGAACTTTTCCTGCAGCCGGCTCAGGCACATTTCCAGCCCGCGATATAACTCGGGTTCGCGGCCTATATTACGGATCAGCTCTTCTTTGCTGACCACGCGTTCTTCATGGTGGAGCATTTTTTTAATCAGCGCGGATTCAATGGTGGTCAATGAAATACGCAGGCCGCCCTTGACCAGGGTGCGATCATGTTGGGTCAGCAGCCAGAAATCCTGTGGGTACTGCTGAGTGCGCTCAGGGCTTATTTCCGGAGGTGGAGTATGGTTATTCGGCGCGCTGTCATGATCCTTTGGCAGGGGCATTCTGGATTCTTGTCTCACAGCGTTAAAAGGGTGTGAGGGTAAGAGGCGGGTATGGGTAATGACGTAGGTATTCAGGCGCGGAGTGGCATTGGGGCTGGCAGACCGTGGGTTGAATAACAGCTGTTCAGCGTCTGCCTGGCTTGTCGCCGCTGCGTTTACGTCGTAGTGGAACAACTCGGCATTGGGGGTGAAGTCGTGCAATGCGATAGCAGGAAGTGTGGGCGTGAAGGCGTATTTCTTGAGGGAGCTCATAGTGTCCACCGAGAGTAGG
This sequence comes from Pseudomonas petroselini, assembly GCF_045037875.1. Classification (NCBI taxonomy): domain Bacteria; kingdom Pseudomonadati; phylum Pseudomonadota; class Gammaproteobacteria; order Pseudomonadales; family Pseudomonadaceae; genus Pseudomonas; species Pseudomonas petroselini. Next base: position 4,853,482 of record NZ_CP173614.1, on the reverse strand, counting down.
AAGGTGCAGTTGTTATAGGCAGTCAGCAGGGGAGTAATAACCGCCCTGAAAGTATTCGAAAGGCAGGTGTTTAGCCAGCAGCGCACTGTCGGCAAACTCGACAGTGTCGGCAATAAAGCACACCCGCGCCGTATTGATCAGCGCCAGCATGCGGTCGTAGAGCCGATCGAACAGGTCGGAGCGTGTATTCAGGCTCAGCCGCAGGGCGGAATCCGGAAAGGGCATTTTTATGTAGTTGTAGAGTTCGAGATCGATCAGCAGGTCGGCCTGCTTTGTATCAAGTCTGTAATTGTTGTAGGCGAGGGTGATGCCGCATTGGTCTTTCAATTTATATAACTGGCGCACCATGGCCCTGCGTTCAACCGGGCTGGGCAGGGCATCCAGAGGGTTGTCGATGCAGAGGGTCAAGGGGGGGCTGTGCTTCTCCAGTGATTGGGCAGTCTGAACAATTTGTTTGTGCAGGTCTGCGTTCATTAAGGCGGCTTGGTCAATGTGCAGGAACTTATGACTGCGCGAAGGAGGAGAGACGCTGCGCCGTACATCTATACGGTGTAGCGCTTCCTTATAGGCAGTTTCAGGTAACGCGCGAGTGTGCGGCCACGCTATGCGGATTTCACTGCCCCAGAGTGCATGGCTGCGATCAACGATAGCCTGCCTGACAATGTTGAAGTCCACTGAGTGGGCAGGGGGGATTTTCTCGCTATTCACGATTCGACCGCTCCTTGGCGGATTGGAAATGGCCGGTGCATATAAGACCCCGGCTTAGTTTGTACCCATAACCGCGAATATTCTGGATGATGTTTTCACCGTAGTGCGCCTTGATTTTACTGCGCAGTCGGCTGATAGACTTTTCCATCGCTCTGGAGTCGTAGTATTTGGTATTCAAACCCATGACGGCGGCGATCTCGTTGTGACTGAGCAGTCGCCGTTGGATAAGGGCTTCCAATACACTCATTTCAACAAAGGATATTTCCAGTTTTTTGCCGTCGCCATAAATGCACATGCGGTCTTGATCGAGTACCAAGCCACACTGATTCAGTCGTGCACTCTCGCTGAGGAATGCATCAAACAGGCTCAATTTTTTCTCAGGAGGGGTGTCGACCACCTTGATGCAGTAATCCGCGCCTGCCAGGTAGTATTTTGTTTTGCTCAGGGTTGAGGCAAAGGTGACAACGACAAATATGGTGCAGCCGGGATTGTTGTTTCTGGTCTTTCTTATTATGTCCAGTGTCTGGCTACTGGCCGAGGGTGTGTCAATTTCTATGATGATCGCGCGGTAATTCCCGTGACTTTCCTGGGTGTCAATGAGTTGTTCGTAGTAACGTGTATCGACTTTCAAATCATCCGTTACAGTGCGAACTATAAACTCCCGAAAGTCCTCCGATTTCGATTGAGTCCGTGCAATAGCGAGGACGTTGGAAAAATGCATCACCTACTCCCTTTTCCGGCATGCAAGGCCGTCAGTTCATTCGCTGCCAGCGTTTAGATACTAATCGAATTGATTCCGCTAAAACGTGACAAATTTTAACATTCGCCACTTTATTTGCAGGGGGCGGAGCGAGGGGAGAGGGGGGTGTTGTGGGGAACTTTGTACGGTGTTGCACATATGCTAGTGCAGTTTTTAGTGTGCGATAAATATTTTAGGTCAATGGGTTAGCGACGGCGGACGGTTAAATGTTATCAATAATGAGGGGGGCTCAATGCGGCCCTTTCAAACTCTCAGGCTGTAGCGTCTAACTCAGCATCCACACGCGGACGCGCACCTGAGCAGCTCAAGTTCCCCACGGCTTAAAACCCAAGGCGAATCTCGGCACATAATCCACCTCCTGAACGATTGCTCAAGGTCAACGACCCGCCTATGGCGTTGGTCAGTTGCTGCGCAATCGCCAGCCCCAGGCCCGTACCACCGGTACCGCGATTGCGAGAGCTTTCCACCCGGTAGAACGGCTGCATCACCTGCACCAGTTCGTCCTCGGCAATCCCCGGTCCGCGATCCAGCACCTTGATCGACAATTCCCCGCTTGTCGTCGAGCCCACTACCAGCTCCGCACTGCCTGCGAACTTCAGGGCGTTGTCCATCAGGTTCACCAGCACCCGGCGCAGGGCGTGGGGGCGAGTGTCGAGTACCACCGCGCTCTTGCCGGACAGGCTCACCTGCTTGTGCATATCCTGATAGTCAAACACCAGGCTGTCGAGAAACGCATCGAGGTTGATTCGGTGGCTGGCTTCGCTGGCGCCATGAACGCTGCGCGCATAGGCCACGCCTTCGCGCACCAGGTGTTCCATTTCGCCGAGGTCGCTCCAGAGTTTGTCGCGGTCGGCGGAGTCTTCCATGAATTCGGCACGCAATTTCATGCGGGTTATCGGGGTTTGCAAGTCATGGGAAATCGCCGCGAGAATCTGCATGCGTTCCTTGAGGTATTCGGCGATGCGCTGTTGCATGGCATTGAACGCGGCGGCGGCATGCGCGACTTCCGTCGGGCCGGTTTCGTCCAGCGCAGTGGGGTGGGCGTTCGGGTCCAGGGTCTCTACCGCTCGCGCCAGGCGGGTCAGGGGGCGGATGGCCAGGCGCACGGCGAACCACGTGCAGCCCAGCAGCAGCGCAAGCTGGAGCACCAGCACCACGGGCAGCCAGTAGGCGACGGGCACAGCCGCAGGACGCACGTCGAGGGTGATCGGGCTGCCATCGGCCAGGGTCAGGTGCGCCTGGAAATGCTTTTGCAGGCCGGGGATGTCACGGAAGGTCAGCACGTAGTGTTCGCCCAGCGCGTCCGCAATCGAGGTGGCGGCCATGGGCATATCGTCGCTGCGCATCGGCTCGCCGGTTTCGCCGGCATGGAGCAGGTACCGGTAATTCTGCCGGTCGAGGCGCGGCAGCCAGCTGGCGCGTTCGTTGGCGGGTAGACGGTCGAGGATGGCGACTGAGGTGGAGACATCGTTTTCCAGGTTGCCCAACATGGCGGTGCGCGCACTGATATAGCGCTCGTAGAACTGCGCACTGAACGACAACCCATGGGCGCACACCAGGCTGATCAAGAAGATCAGTGACAACTGCGACGCCAACGTGCGCGGCCAGCCCAACCGCAGTCTCATAAACCGTGGCGTCATTGATCGGCCCCGAGGATTTCCACCGGCAAGGAGAACACATAGCCCTCACTGCGCACGGTCTTGATACAGGCCGGCTCACGGGCGTCATCCAGCAGGCGTTGGCGCAGGCGGCTCACCAGCAGGTCGATGGAACGGTCAAACAGATCGGCGTCGCGGCCTTGGGTCAGGTTGAGCAACTGGTCGCGATTGAGCACGCGCTGGGGGTGGTCGAGGAACACCCGCAGCAGGCGGTATTCGGCGCCGCTCAGGGCCACCAGGGTGCCGTCTGCGTCGAGCAGATGGCGCGCGGTGGTGTCCAGTCGCCAGCGACCAAACCGGATCAGGCGCCCGGTTTCGCTGACCAGCAGGTTCGGCGGCAACATGCGTGTGCGGCGTAATACGGCGTTGATGCGCGCCAACAGTTCACGGGCCGCGAAGGGTTTGACCAGGTAGTCGTCGGCGCCCATTTCCAGGCCGATGATGCGGTCGGTTTCATCGTTGCGCGCAGTGAGCATCAGCACCGGCGTGGCCTTGTGCTTGCCCACCCGCAGCTCGCGGCACAGCTGCAAACCGTCGTCGCCGGGCATCATGATGTCCAGCACGATGAGGTCTACCGGTGTCGTGTCGAGGAAACTGCGCATCTGGCGGCCGTCGGCGACCACGGTGGTGCGCATACCGTTTTTCTTCAGGTAGTTGCCTACCAGCTCGCGGATCTCCCGGTCGTCATCGACGATCAGGATGTGATCGACATGATCCATGCTGCCTGCCTCGTTAAATACTCAGTGGAGCGCAGTCTAGCCACTGGCGACGGCCTTGCCTTGTGCCCTTTGTATTGCAGTGTATCCGGCTATAACGGAGATACATGACGAAGCAAAATCGGGCACACGCAGGGATGCGCGAGTTGTTGCTGGTCGGTTACGGCAGGCTCAAGGGCCATGCGAAGCCCTGAGCAACAGCGCTTCGAATACCTGTTGCACCTGCGGCTCATCACTGTGGGCCACATTGAAACGCATCGAGTCGCGGTGCGCCGCGTCATAGCCGAACAGCGCACCGGGCGCCAGCACCATGCCGTGTTTCAAGGCCGCCTGGGCTAGAAGCTCGCCGTTGATTCCGGGCGGCAGGCGCGCCCAGATGAACATTCCGCCTTCATAACCCATGGGCAGTTCGCAGCCGCAACGCTTAAGCCATTGTTCGACCCGTCCACCGGCCTCCATCAAGCGCTGCACCATGCGCTTGCGGTGCTTGGCGTAGCTGCCTTCGCTGAGCATGCGGTACACGATCTGCTCGAACAGCTCGGAGGTCACGCCGCCGCTCATCAGCTTCATATTGGTCAGGTTGGCCGCCAGTTGCGGTGCGGCGACCACGAAGCTGACGCGGGCGTTGGCGCTGAGGGTCTTGGAAAAACCCGACAGGTAGGTGACCTGGTCCAGGCCGGCGAGCGCGGCCAGGCGTGGCGGTGGGGTTGGGTGCAGGTCGCCGTAGAGGTCATCCTCGACGATATGGCAAGCGTATTGCTGGGTCAGTTGCAGCAGGCGAAATGCCTGGCCGGGGCTGAAGGAATGGCCGGTGGGGTTGTGCAGTATGCCGGTGGTGAGGTACAGGCTGGGGCGGTGCTCAGCCAAAAGCTGTTCGAGGGCGTTGAAGTCAAAACCATCGGGCCGGCGTTGGATTGTTACCACCTTGACCCCGTGCAGCGCCAGGTTGGCGTGGAAGTTGAAGTAGCACGGCGCATCCAGCAGCACGGTGTCGCCGGGCCGTGCCAGCAAGCGCATGAGCATGTCCAGGCCTTGCACGGTATTTGGCGTGGTGATGATCTGGTCCACCGGCACCGACAGGCCTTCACCGTGCAGCTTCTGTTGCAGCGCCTGGCGCAACGGCAGCAGCCCGGCCGGCGTGCCCAGCCCGGCGATGCGCAACGACGGCGCACGCACCGCGCTGCGCATGGCTTGACGAATGGCGTCGCTGTCCAGCCACGCCTCGGGCAAGTGGCCGCCGCCGGGGCGCAGTTCGCCGTAGACCGTTGCGAGGGGGCGGCGCAATACGCTGAGCAGGTCCTGAGGCAGCAAATCAACCCAGTTTGTCGTGGCCGTATGGACGCGGTCCACGTTCACGAAATAACCACGGCCTTGGCTGGACGTGAGCAGATTGCGCCCGCGCAGGCGGTCGAGGGCTTCGTTCAGGGTGAACTTGCTCACGCCCAGGGTCTGTGTCAGTTCGCGCACCGAGGGCAACTTGCTGCCGGCAGCCCATTCGCCGTTTTCGATGGCCCGGCGGAATGCCTCGACGATCTGTTGCACCTTGGGGGTGCCCTCGACAAAAGCGATGGCCGATACGAACATGCGACTTCCTTATCTTTACTGGTAATTTTACCGGTGAAGTTCGGGCGGATTAGGCCTCACTTTACCTGCCTTGTGCAAGGGCAACTGCCTAGACTGCAGGCTCTCTTCCCCAGGTCCCCGGCCATGACAAGTGCGTTAACCCTTTCTTCGTTTCTGTACTTCCTGCTGTTTTGCGCAACCATGACCTTCAGCCCCGGCCCCATGACCCTGATGCTGTTGAGCCTGGGCCTTCGCGACGGCCTGCGCCGTTCGATCCCGGCGCAGATCGGCGCGAGTGTGGCGTACCTGATATCGATCCTGATCTTTGCCGTGGGCTTTTCCGAGCTGGTCAAGGGCTACCCTGTCATCACGCAGGCAATCCAGGTGGTGGGCGTGGCGTATATCCTTCACCTCGCCTACAAACAGTGGACCAGCAGCGGCATGGTGATCGACCGGATCGGTCACGTGGAAGCTGCGCGCAACCTGTTTGGCAAAGGGTTGCTGACCGGGTTTTCCAACCCCAAGACCCTCATCATGTTCAGCGCGATATTCCCCCAGTTTGCCGGGACCGGTGAGCACCGTTCGACGCTGGATATCGCGATCCTCGGGCTGACGTTCCTGCTGCTGCAATTCGCCAGCGGCTGCCTGTATTGCTACTTCGGCCAGCGCATCAAGCATGTGCTGGAAGACCCCAAGCGGCGTGTGGTGTTGCAGCGCATCACGGCGGTGCTGCTACTGGGCGTGGCGCTGATGCTGGCGCGGGGCTTTTCCCACTGAGGACGCCGAGCTTATCAGCGGTAGTGGCTAATTGCCGTTGCCCTGATAGACTCCTGGCATTCACTCAGGATTTCATCTCACCATGTCAGCTGCAGAAGGAACCGGACTTCCGCTCGCTTCACGGCTGTACAGATCCCGCCTGCTTGGGCTGACGCTCGGGTTGGTGTGCGTGGTGTTCGGGATGTATCCCCTGGACCCTGCCGGGTGGGTGTGGGCGTGGATGCTGATCAACGCGTTTGTCTGGCCGCACCTGGCTTTTCAACTGAGCGTGCGCACCGCCAACGCACTGCGCAGCGAACGGCGCAACCTGCTGTTTGATTCCTTTTGCGGTGGGTTCTGGGTCGGTGCCATGCACTTCAACCCGTTGCCCAGTGTGACCACCTTGTCGATGATGACCATGAACAACGTGGCCATTGGCGGCCCCCGTTTCATGCTGGCCGGGTGGGTGGCGCAGGCGCTGGGTATCGGCACCTCGTGGCTGTTGTTTGCCCCGGCCTTTATCGCCGTGACCACCCAAATTCAGCTTTACGCCTGCCTGCCGATCCTGATGGTGTATCCGCTGGCATTGGGTTGGATCTGCTACCGCCAAGCGGTGACGCTGGCGCGACACAAGCGCGAGCTATTGGCGTTGAGCCGTACCGACAGCCTGTCCGGACTGCTCAACCACGGCGCCTGGAAAGACCACCTTGAGCTTGAATTCCAGCGCTGCCGCGGGGGTTGCCCAGGCGCCGCCATTGCCTTGATCGACATTGATCACTTCAAAATCATCAACGACACCTACGGCCATGTCACCGGCGATATCGTCCTGCGCCAACTCAGTAAAGTCCTGCGCCAGAACCTGCGCGCCACCGACCTCGCCGGGCGTTACGGTGGCGACGAGTTCTGTGTGATCCTGCCGGGCATGCCTCTCAACCACGCCACCGAAGTGATGGATGCGCTGCGCGACCGCTTCAACGCCTTGGCCTACGCCCAGGACCCCACGTTGCGCGCGAGCTTGAGCATCGGCCTGGCGCCGTATCAACCGAGCCATGCGGATTCGACACACTGGTTGAATGATGCCGACCAAGCGTTGTACGAAGCCAAGAGCAGTGGGCGAAACCGCGTGAGTTCCGTGCAGGGGAGTTGGTTGCGATCGGTCTAGTGGGGTAGGGTGTCACGGCACCCTCCAACAACAATCAAGGATCGGTTCATGCTCTTCAACTTCTCGCGTACCCTCCTGGCCGCCACCCTGGCCGTGTCCTTTGCCGTGCCGGCCTACAGTGCCGAACCCCACAAACAGATCCAGGCACATGCCGAACAGTACAAGGCCGAGGCGTTGAAGCTGTTGGAACGCCTGGTGAATATCGACTCGGGTTCGGGGTATGAGCCGGGCCTGACGCAAGTGCGCGATATCGCTGTGAATGAGCTGAAACAGCTGGGCTTTGCTATTGAACTGGTGCCGGATAAAGCGGCCAATAACAGCCACGTGGTAGCCACCCTCAAAGGCACCGGCAAGGCCAAGATCCTGCTGATGGCCCACATGGACACCGTCTTCAAGGAAGGCTCGGCGGCCGAGCGCCCGTTCCACATCAAGGACGGCCGCGCCTATGGCCCCGGCGTGATGGATGACAAGGGCGGCATCGTCGCCGGCATCTACGCGCTCAAAGTCCTCAAGGACCAGGGCTTCAAGGACTACGCGCAAATCACCTTCCTGCTCGACGCCAGCGAAGAAACCGGCTCCGATGCGGCCTCCGAGCTGATCCGCAACACCGCCAAGGCCCACGACGTCACCCTCAACCTCGAACCCGGCCGCCCCGCCGACGGCCTGGTGGTGTGGCGCAAAGGCAGCGCCACCGCCGTGGTCGAAGTCAAAGGCAAAGCCGCCCACGCCGGCGTTGCCCCGGAACTTGGCCGCAACGCGGCGATGGAGGTTGCGCACCAGATCCTGCAACTCGGCAAGCTGGGGGATGAAGAGAAGAAAACCACCATCAACTTTACTGTGCTCAAGGCCGGCGACCGCACCAACGTCATCCCCGACCAGGCCACGGCCAAGGCGGATGTACGCGCGGCGTTGCCGGAAGAATTTGATCGCATCGAGAAGGATTTGGTGCGGGTGTCGGCGAACAAGCTGATCCCTGACACTGAAGTCACCACCAGCTTGAAACGTGGCTTGCCGCCCATGCCGCAGACGGCGGAGTCGGACAAGTTGGTGGCGATTGCCCAGGGGATTTATGGGGAACTGGGCAAGAAACTGACGATTGAAGGCAGTGGCGGGGCGGCGGACGCGAGTTTGTCAGCCGGGGTAGGGACACCGACGTTGGATGGGTTCGGGATTGTCGGGGGGAATATTCATACCCCGGAGGAATATGCCGAGGTGGAGAGTGTGGTGCCGCGGGTTTATTTGCTTAGCCGCATGATTATGGAGCTTTCAAAGCGCTGACGGGGTGGGGGGCTCATCCGGCGGGTTTGGGTGAGCACCTCATTCAGGGTGAGTGGGTACTTTTTGGGGTGAGCAGGTTCGTGTGGTGAACACGCTTCTGTGGTGAGCAGGCTTGCCCTGCGCTGGGTTGCGCAGCAGCCCCAAAACAGACAATGCCGATTTACCTGAAAGTACCCACTGCCTGCACTGGGGCCGCTTCGCGGCCCAACGCGAGTAAGCTCGCTCGCCACAGTGGGAGCGGTGTTGCCTTTGAGAGTGGTGTTGGTGCTACCAAGTTGATTGGTCTTCGAGGCTGGCTTTTTGGAGGTCTTCTTTCCACCATTCATGCGTCAGCCGATAAATATCTTCGAAAAAGCCTCTTGGGTTTACCATGTTGCTCCATCCCCAAGGCAGAGAACAGTAGAACCCAGGAGCTTGACGTAGCACTTGCGTGAAGTCATACGTATCGTCATAGAGGGTAGCGCTCAAGTGATCAACCAGGACTTTTCGATGTCGGTAATTTAAATCTGTGTTTCTGTCTATTATATATTTTTTAATTAACCGCTCTCTGTCTGTATTGATGTCATAAGTTGCAAGCTCCTCACCTAAGGTCTCTTCGCGATCATAGATGTCGAACGGTCCAAGGAAGTATCGAAGCTTTGGGTGGTATGGCCTATTCAGAAAAGGATGTTTTAACATTGGTGGTCGCTCACTGGAAAGGCAGTGTAAAGTTTCTTTGTCTCACGATCGAACTTAGCAATTGCCGTATTCATGTTTTCATCCAATATCGGATTGTTTAAATCTGTGGGGTTCGGTATGTATCCTCTCCCGCAACCTTGCATTTCTATCCGGACGATAGGGTTTCCGTAGTAGTCCTCTCCGGTGAAGGGATCGAGGTTTCGAGCTGTGCGCGTGGAGGCTTCATTTATAACAGCGAATTGCATTTTATGACTTATGAATTGGGTGCTTAATTGCATTATTCATTCCGTTAATGAGTTTTATAGGGTGTCAATCAGATGTCGGATTTTTTAGGGTTGCTTCTTTATGATATTGTTTGAGGCATTTTAGTAGTACCTCCATGAATCGCCGTTTGTCGACGATCTCGTCATCAAAATGTGTGTCGAAAAGATGGAATACTGACTCAAAATCTTCATCTGTTTTTAGGAGGTGTTCTAGGTTTTCAATATGACGTTGTCTTTCGTTGACTTTGTATCTTACGAATTCTGGTTTTGTAAGTTTATTGAGGAGGATTTCCAGCTCTTTGTCGTCGTTAATGTTTGTAGTTGCGATGAACTCTTCTCTGTCCGGATTTTTTGTGTTTTCGACGCAGTAGGTGAATAGCAACCCTTGGATGATTGATGTGCTTGGCTTAAGTTTCATTAGAACTCCGTGAATGCTGTAATAGGTTGGCCTTCGTCATTCAAAAAAACTCTGGCTTTTCTTTGTGTTCCATATTCGTACCCGTCTCGCTTGTATCCTTCACCAATTACTTTCCCCATGTGCATTGGCTCTTTTGACATTGACAGATCAGTAAGCTTGAAGATGAGTTGTGAGCGGTAAATTGCATTCAATTGGTCCCTGTGGTTTAGAAAGTGAGTAGCGGCATTTGGTGGCCTTGGTAGCCCCCTTCTTCTCCCACTAAGGAAGGTTTCGACTTCGCCGGTCGTGGGATTTTTAGCTGTCATCACTCGTTCGAGTTGAGACTCTCGCGACGTCTGAGCTCCATGTTTTTCCAAGAAGTGTGCTCCCGGAATTGAGGTTTCGAGTTCCGATAAACGCCGATGAGCATTTGATTCAGCAAGCTCATCAATTCTTGCTTGTCGCTGCCTACTCGTCAGTTGCGGTAGGGCCGGCTCTGCGTGATTAACACTTTCAGCTGGGTTTTGGGCGGAAGCGTTTGGCTTGCAACCCTTCGTATCAGGACATGAGTTCAGCCCTAATGGATCTACCCAACCCGTAGGATTGGGCACGTATTGGTACGCATTGATCCCACCCGCCAGCTTCACCGGATCAGGCGTCAGGTACCGACCAATATCCGGATTGTAGTAGCGATGGCGGTTGTAGTGCAGCCCGCTTTCTGGATCGAAGTATTGGCCCTGGAAGCGCAGCGGGTTGTCGATTTTCCCTATGTCGAGCCGGGTGATTTCGCCGTACGCGCGGTAGTGCGCGGACCAGACGATTTCTCCGCCGGTGTCGGTGAGTTCTTGCGGGGTGCCAAGGTGGTCGAGCTGGTAATGGTAGGCCTTGGTTTCCTTTGGGCCGAAGCCTTCCAGGAGCGCCAGTGGACGAAAGCTATCCGGTTCGTAGAGGTAGCTGCGGTGACGGTCCGCGTGGTGCTCGGCGATCAGTGTGTCGCCTTGCCAGAAGAACTCGGTCGTAAGGCCATCAACGGTTTTGCTGATACGCCGCCCAAACGGGTCGTAGCGGTAGCTGGCGGTTTGGCCGTTGGGTTGGGTGAGGCCGATCAGGCGGTGCTGGCAGTCGTAACGGTATTCGGTGACAAGTCGATGACCTTTACCGCGGCGTTCGCGGATGAGGTTGCCGAAGGCGTCGTAGTCGTAGTGGTGGTCGCCTTGGATCATCAGGCGGTTGCCCGCCACGATGTCGGGGCCGGGGCGGTTTTGCATGAGCAGGTTGCCGGCGGGGTCGTGGCCGAAGCGTTCTGGCTCGCCTTGGGAGTGGTCGGCGCGGGTGAGGCGGCTTAGTGGGTCATAGTGGTAGCGGTGCTCGCCTTTGCGGGTGTCGAGCAGGCGGGTGAGGTTGCCGGATTTGTCGTAGTCGTAATGACGGCGGTACACCGGGCCGTCGGCATCGCCGATGCTTTGGTTGAACAGGCGGCCTTGGTGGTCGTGTTGGTAAGTGCTGAGCAGTTTGCCTTGGGTACGTTGTTGTTCGCGGCCAGCGTTGAATTGGTGTGAGGTCAGTACTGCGCCATTCAGTTCAACCGTGGAAAGGTGGCCGCCTTTGTCGTGGTTGAAGGTGAGGCGGTTGTTGTCGGGCAGGCGAAGGTTTGTTAGTTGGCCGCAAGCGTCGTAGCCGTAGCGCAGGGTTCCCCAGCCTTGGTGTTCGGCGGTGAGGCGGTTTTGGACGTCGTATTCGTAGGCTAAAAACCAATTACCGTCGTCAACGCTGAGGAGATTGCCCTGACGGTCGTAGGCATAGTCGACGGCACCACCATCAGGCAGGGTTTTTCTTACGAGCCGACCGGCATGGTCGCGCTCGTAGCGGGTAACCAACTGACTGCCGTCATCGCCGTGTTCGGTCTTTTCCTGAAGGTTACCGTTGAGGTCGTAAACGTAGGCCGTGCGCTGGCCGTCAAACCCGGTTTCCTGCTGGATCAGGCCGTTGCTGTGGTACTGAAGTCGGTAGGTTTCGCCAACCTCGTTTTCGATCTCGGTCAGCAACAAACGCACGTTGTCGTAGCGGTAGTTGACCTGGCTGCCATCGGCGTTGAGGCGGCGGCTGATCAGGTGCAGGCCGTCAGCGTATTCGTAGCGGGTGACGTTCCCCAGTTCATCGCGTTCGGAAGTGATTTTTCCGTAGGGGTTGTAGCGGTACTCGCGCGTGTCACCGCCGGGATTGGTCAGTTTTACCAGGCGACCTGCTGCATCCCACAGATACTGGGTCAGCGCCCCATGTTCATCCTCCCGGGCCACCTGTCGCCCAAGGTCGTCATAGCGATAACGCTTGATCCCACCATTCGGCAACTGCTCTTCAAGCAACTGCCCACGTTCATTCCAAACCAACTTCTGACAGCTGTGATCCGGATACCAAACCCCAACCAGCTGCCCATATTTGTTGTAGCTGTAGTCAGTAGCGTTGCCGTCAGGATCGACCTTGCGAATAACGTCGCCTTGGTCATTCCGCTCATACTTCCAAACCGCTTCACCACGCCGCACAACCCGTACGAACCCATTGTCATGCTCGTAGGTCGTCGGCTCATCCTCTCCCGGAAACAACGCCACCAAGCGTCCGGCTTCGTCGTACTGATACGCCGTCACCGCCCCCAGCGGGTCCTGCTCAACCGTCAGCCGGCCTTTGTCATCGTAGGATTTAAAGTGCTCGGCACCGTCCGGATCCACCCGCTGCACCAGCCGCGCCCGCTGATCATGGACATAGACTTCTTGGCTGCCGTCGACGTTAAACACCGTGACCTGCCCGTTGTCATCCCAGGCATACCGCGTGTCCATCTGCGAAAAACTGGCCCAATGCCGCACACACCGCGCCGCCTTACCAGCCCGCTCCCACTCCCAGTAGAAACTCGCCCCACCGGCCAAACCACGCTCAAGAATGACGTGCTGTTCGTCGTACCGATAAACCTCGCGTTCACCGACAGCATTGGTCGCAGAAACCAGTCGTCCAGCACCGTCATAGGTGTAGGAAACAACGGTCTGTTCCGTCACCCAAACATACGGACCCTCATCGACGATGCGTTGAATTTGGTAGTCCACCGCCACGACCCGACCCGATGCATAGCGCAAAAACAGCGAGCGCCCCACACCGTTATCCAGCCGCTCAATGCGCCCCAAAAAATCCCGGGCAATACACAGCCGGTTGTCATACGCATCGCTGATCGCCGTCAGCACACCGTCGCGAAAGTGGTAGAACCGTGACGACTGAGCCAGCACCAGTTCATCAGGCAACGACCCCAAGTAGATCGCCGCTTCCGCCAAACTATTGGTAATCGCAGGCCGAGAAACCGTAGGTAAGGGTAGGGTGGTCGACCGATTTTCATGATCGGTCCAAACAACCGAGTCGCCGGAAACAGCAAGCCGATGCGCCAGCGAGTGACTCCAACCAAACCCCAGCCCACAATCCACCTCCACCGCACTGGTGCGGTACAAGCGCGTCCACTCAAACGGCAACACCCCGTCCAACGCCCCATCGGTCAGCGTCAGCAGTTCCTCGCCGGTGACCATCGACACCGGGCAACCGTTAGTGGCCGTTTTATCCGAGAAAGCCGCCGCATCCCCGTTGGGGTTACGAGCAGAAGCAGGCACATCGTCCACAGATTCCTGCCTGACCAACATCGTACGCTGGGACTTGGTGCGAACTAGAGGCACGGGGTTGGCAACCACCTGATCCCCAGCCTTCAAAGGTACAGCCGGAATCGTCTTGATCGGCGTCCCCGCGCTGCCCAGCAATAACGGCCTGGCCGCTTCGACATGCGCCTCCAACCGAGGCCCGACCACCTGATCCGCCAGCCTCTCGAGCCACTGGCGTGCTCGGCCAGACTTGATATGACTTATCACCTGGGTACCCAGGCGCACCGTCACACCCATCGCCCCCGTGACCCTTGTGAGCAACAGGCTGATCAACACCTCGCCGGTGATTTCCCCCATCACCTCGTTCATTTCTGGCGGCGGCAACATCCGTATCCAACTGGATATCGCCGACAAGTAAATAAACATCAGCGGCTCATCGCTGAGCACCAGCAGGCCGTGGGCAATCGAGTCTTTGCCGAGTTTCAGCAGTTCATCCAGTTCGGTCTGGGCGATGTACTGCAGCAACTTCTCACTGTGGGTCTGGATATCCGCCAGCAGGTCGCACAGTTGGGTGAAATTGTCCCAAACGTTGTAAAGCGCCTTACCCATTCCGTGAAGAAACGCGTGCTCCAGCATCCTGCGCTGATCAAGCGGGGTGGCGTCTGTGTAGTCCTTCCACTGGGCCTTGAAGGTACTTTCCCACTCTTCGCGCAGGCGTACTTCCAACGCGTCAATCACCGATTGATAAGACGCATACAGCGTCTTGATGTGATCCTTGGAAACATTGGGATAGAAGTTGACCCGGTAGCGTTGGTCGCGCTCACACTCGTCAATTTCGAGAATGCCGCTGGGGCCGATGGTCTTATGGATGGGGTCGCCTAGCGGGCCACCCTTGGGGTCGATGCGTTGCAGCATCACTGGCGTATTGCCAATGGGCACGAATCGAACGCTCTGGAACATGTGCACCAGGGTCAATTTGCCATTGGCCTGGCACGTAGCGACGGTGCTGCTTGGGTAAAGAGAGCGGTTGATCGGCGCGACCAGCGCCACTTCATCCCCGACCTTGAAGACTTGCTCGACATCCAGCGCCGAAAAGCTCCAGAAGCTCGAAGCCCAGTCATCAAAGGTGTTCAGGCACTCCCGGAAATCGCGAAAGACGCTCTCGACATCGACCGTCTTCACATCCATTGGGGTCAGGGCCAGCCTGCCAATGGCCGGGGTCAAGAAACAGCTCCAACAACAAGAAAATCCATCTGCAATCCCTCGCACTGTGTAATCAGGCGAGGGACTTTGCGGACCTTTTCAGGGGAAGGGAGTAGAGCTTATCCGGTCGTTACGTGGGAAGTTTCGACAACTTTCGTCTTCTCCCGCCCCAGCACCAGGCTGCACAGCGCCGGCAAGAACAACAGCGTCAACACCGTGCCCACCAGCACCCCGCCAATCAGCACATAGGCCAGGGACGACCAGAACACCGACAACGTCAGCGGAATAAACGCCAGTGCCGCCGCCAACGCGGTCAGGATCACCGGCCGTGCGCGTCGCACCGTGGCTTCAATAATCGCCTCGCGAATCGGCATGCCGTGGTCCTGGTTCTGGCGAATCTGGTCGGTAAAGATCAGCGTGTTGCGCATCAGAATCCCGCCAATCCCGATCAAACCCAGAATCGCGTTGAAGCCGAACGGCTGGTTGAACAGCAGCAAGGTCGGCACCGCGCCAATCAAACCCAGTGGTGCAGTGGCGAAGACCATGAACATCACACCGAACGAGCGCACCTGGAACATGATCACCGTGAGGGTCAGCAGGATCATGATCGGGAACAGCGCGGCCAGGGCGACGTTGGCCTTGGCGCTTTCTTCCACCGGGCCGCCGATGTCGATCTGGTACCCGGTGGGCAGCTTGGCGATCAGCGGCTGCAGGTCTTTGTACACGGCCATTTCCACGTCGGGCGGTTGCACGCCGTCGATGATGTCGGCGCGCACTTCGACGGTGGTCGCGCGGTTGCGGCGCTTGAGGATCGGTTCCTCCATCACCGCCTGGAAATGCCCGACCTGGGCCAGCGGCACCGAGGTGCCGGCGCTGTTGGTGAGGGTCATGTTGTTGAGGTTGCCGAGGTCCTCGCGTTGGTTGCCCTGGGCGCGCGCGACCACCGACACAGTGCGGTTGCCTTCACGCACTTCGGTGATCGGGTTGCCGCTGAGCAAGGCGTTGAGCTGGGATTTGACCTCGTTGGGGGTGAAGCCCAGCAGGCGCAGACGGTCTTGATCCAGTACCAGGCGATAACCGCTGGTGCGTTCGCCCCAATCAAGGAAGGCGTCCTTGGTCAGTGTGTTGGCGGCGACGACCTTGCGCACGTCCTCGGACAGACCGCGAACGACGTCCACATTCGGGCCGGAAACTCGGAACACTACCGGGAACGGCACGGGCGGGCCGAACAGCAGTTGCGTCACGCGCACCCGTGCCGAGGGAAACTCACCGGCGGCGATGCGTTCACGCATGCGCACTTTCAGCGCGTCGCGGGCATGGGAGTCCGGGGTCTGGACGATCAGTTTGGCGAACGCCGGGTCCGGCATTTCGGGGTTCAGCGACAGGAAAAAGCGCGGTGCACCGCCGCCCACATAGGTGTCGACCAGGGTCGTTTGCGGCTCTTGCAGCAGTGCTTTTTCCAGCTGCGCGGCTACCGCCTCGGTGCTTTTGAAGGCGCTGCCCGGCGGCATATACACCTCAAGAATCAGCTCGGAACGGTCGGAGTTGGGGAAGAACTGCTTCTTCACCACGCCCATGCCCGCCACGCACAGCACAAATGCGCCGACGACCAACCCGGTCACCAGCCAGCGCCGCTGCACGCAGGCTTGCACCAAACTGCGCAGTTTCTGGTAATAGCGCCCGGCGTAAATCGCATCATGGCCGCCGGGCACCGGCTTGATCTGTGGCAGCAGTTTCACGCCCAGGTACGGCGTGAATACCACCGCCACCAACCACGAAGCAATCAGCGCAAACCCGACGATCCAGAAAATATTGCCGGCGTATTCCCCCGCACCGGAACGCGCGAAGCCTACCGGCAGGAAGCCAATAATGGTCACTAAGGTGCCGGTCAACATTGGCGCTGCCGTGGAGCTCCAGGCAAAGGTCGCCGCGTGAATCCGGTCGAAGCCTTCCTCAAGCTTCACCACCATCATTTCGATGGCGATGATGGCGTCATCCACCAGCAGCCCCAGGGAAATGATCAGCGCGCCCAGGGTAATGCGGTCGAATTCACGCCCGGTGAGCAGCATGATCACAAACACCACCGACAAGGTCAGCGGCACCGCCGCCGCCACCACCAGCCCGACGCGAAAGCCCAGGGCCAACAGGCTGATCACCATCACCACCGCCAGGGCGACGAAGAATTTCAGCATGAACTCGTTCACCGCCAGGCTGATGTTTTTCGCCTGGTCGGAGACCTTGGCGAAATTCACGCCCAGCGGCAGGTCGGCCTGGATCTTCGCTTCCTGGGCCTTGAGGCTCTTGTCCAAATCGAGGCCGTTCCAGTGTTTCTCCATGATCACGCCGAGCATCAACGCCGGGTCGCCCTGATGGCGGATACGGTAGCTGGGTGGGTCTTCATAGCCTCGGCTGACGCTGGCCACATCGGCGATGCGCAATAGACGGCCGTTGACTTGCAGGGGCACGTTTTCAATCAGCGCCAGGCTGTCGAACGCGCCGTCGATGCGAATGTAGGCGCGGGCGCCGGCCGTCTCGACAAACCCCGACGGCGCCACGGCGTTCTGCGCGGCGAGGGCGGCAAAGATCTGGTCCGGCTTGATACCCAGCGTTGCCAGGCGCTCATAGGAAAACTCGACAAAGATCCGCTGCGCCTGCTCGCCGAGGATATTGACCTTCTTCACCCCCGGCAGGTTGAGGAAACCCTGGCGCAGGTCTTCGGCCATCTGCACCTGTTGGCGGTGGGGCAGGTGCTCGGCTTCCAAGGCGTACAACGCAAAGTACACATCGGAATACTCATCGTTGAAGAAGGGGCCGATCACGCCGCTGGGCAACCTGGCGGCTTCATCGCTGAGTTTCTTGCGGGTCTGGTAGAACAGCTCCTGGACCTCGCTGGGGCGCGTGGACTCCTTGTAGGTCATGCGCATCGACACGAAGCCCGGCTGGGCGATGGTCTCCACGCGGTCGTAGTAGTCCAGCTCCTGCAGGCGTTTTTCCAGGCGGTCGGCCACCTGCTCCTGCATTTCCTGGGCGGTCGCGCCCGGCCAGGCGGCGGTGATGGTCATCACCTTGACCGTGAATAACGGGTCTTCGGCGCGCCCCAGCTTGCCGAACGAGAAGACCCCGGCGGCGAGGATCGCAATGATCAGGAACAACGTGACCGCGCGATGCTTGACCGCCAGTTCCGAGAGGTTGATACCGCGCATGCTCAGTTTTCCTGTTTGCGGTTGAGGGCCAGCACTTGGGCGGGCAAGAGACGCACGGCGTCACCGCTGTGCAGCAGGTGCGCGCCGAGGGCAACGATGACCTGGCCGGGCGTAACGCCGCTGTCGAGCAGGGCCTCTTCCTGGCCGAGGCTGGCGACGTTCACCGGGGCGAAGCTGACCTTGTCGTCTGCGCCGATCAGCCAGACGCCGGTGCCTTGTCCTGAGTCCTGCAGTGCGCCGATGGGCACGCGGGTTTGCGGCGCCTGGCCGTTGCCTTGCAGGCGCACGGTGATGGTGGAGCCGAGGGCGAACCGGTCGACGGCGCCGTGCAATACGTAGCGGGCGCGGTAGGTGCGGGTGGTCGGGTCGGCGCTGGCGGACAGTTCGCGCAGGGTGGCGATCACCGCCTGGTCCGGGGCGCCGAAGGGGAAGGCCAAGGCTTTTTGTGCGGCCTGGTCGCGCTGGTTTTCCGGCAGGTTGACGATGGCTTCGCGGGCGCCGTCATGGGCCAGGCGCGCAACGATCTGCCCTTCGGCGACCACCTGGCCACGGTCCGCCCGCACGTCGGTGATGATGCCGTCGCCGTCGGCCTTGAGGACGGAATAGGTGCGGCGGTTTTCGATCTGGCTGGCGTCGGATTGTGCGGCGGCGAGTTCGGCTTCGGCGACGCGCAGGTTGGTCGCCGATTGGTCGAAGATCTGCCGTGACACCGCGCCGGTACTGGCCAGGCGTTGGTAACGGTTTTCGTCGTCGCGGCGCTGGCGCAGTTGCGCCTGGGCGGCGTTGACGCGGTTCTTCGCCGAGCGCAGGGCCAGTTCGAAGTCGCCGATGTCCAGCACCAGCAGGGTGTCGCCACGGGAGACGTGCTGGCCGGGGTCGACTTTACGCTCGATGACCTTGCCGCTGACCCGGAAGCCCAGGTCGCTTTCGGTGCGCGCCGCTACCACGCCGGTGTAGGCGCTTTGCTGGGTGCCGGCGGCTTCGACTTTGGCGGCGAGGACCGGGCGTGGCTGGGGCACTTCAGCGGCGGTGTCGGCCTTGCTGTTGCAGCCATTGAGGACGATCAACAGCGCCAGGGGCGTGAGAAGACGCAAGGGGAGAGGGTGCATGGCGGGCTCCGGGGTGACCAGGGGGTAAAAAATTATGGACATAATTTTTTACGCATATTATGGTCGAAATATAAATTAATCCAGCCCCCGGATGCCCTCCATGACGAACGCCCCGGTCCCATCACGAAGCCTTTTGTTTCTACTGGTGGCCCTGACGGCGCTGGGAGAGGTTTCGACCCAATTGATCATTCCCGGTCTTGGCGCCATTGAGCAGGCGTTGGCCGCTCCCGCCGGTTCCGCGCTGATGGCGCTGTCGGCGTTTGTGGCAGCCTTTGGCCTCGGTCAATTGCTGTTCGGGCCGCTGTCGGACCGTATCGGCCGGCGCCCGGTGCTTATTGGCGGCCTTGCGCTGTATGTGCTGGCGACCTTGTCGATGCTGCTGGTCGACGACATGTATCAATTCATCGCCGCCCGCGTGCTGCAAGGCCTCGGCGCCTGCGCCGCGCTGGTACTGGCGCGCACGGTGGTGCGCGATGTGTGGAAGACCGAAGCGGGGCCGGCCCTGGCGTTGACCATGATCGGCATGCTCTACGCCATTGTGGTGGCGCCGATGGTCGGTGGGCTGCTGATCAAACTGTTCGGCTGGCACGCGCCGATCATCCTGGCGTTGACGATTGGCAGCGTGGTGTTGCTGCTGGCCGTGCTGTTCTTTCGCGAGAGCAACCACGCCCTCGACCCCAAGGCCGGCCACTGGCGCACCCTGGGCGGGCAATACCTGGATCTGCTCAAGGGTCGCCAGTACCGTGCGTTCGCCGTGGCCCTGGCGTGCACCTATGGCGCCATGTTTGCGGTGATCGCCGGTTCATCGACGGTGTTTATCAACTTACTGGGTTTCAGCAGCCTGGAGTACGGCATCAATTTCGGCCTGATCGTGTCGATGCTGATCGTCGGCTCCACCTACACCCGACGCAACATCATGCGCCTGGGGCCGCAGCGGATCGTGGCGATGGGCGTGGCGCTGGTTGCCTTCGGAGGGGTGTTGGCCGTGGTGATTTATGCCCTGTTCGGCTTGTCGGCAGTCGGCCTGGATATCCCGATTGCACTGGCCACCCTCGGCGGCGGCCTGGTCTTGCCCGGTTCGGTCACCGGCGGCGTGATGCCCAACGCACACCGCGCCGGGTTGGCGGCGGGGCTGATGGGGTTTTCGCAGATGTTCGGCGCCACCTGCAGCGGCGTGCTGTTGAGCCACCTGCGTGATGGCAGTGCCGCGCCGATGATCATCATCCAGGCGTGCTTTGCGGTCACGGCCTTCGTGGCGTTTCACCTGCTGCGCGAGCGGCGCACGGCCCTGGTGCCCAGCGTTTGAGTTGTCACACTTTGTCCAAGTTATTTCGACCTAGATGATTACGATTCTCTTTTGAGTCCAATCCTAAGGTCCACGCCCATGCTTGCTGCTTCTCGCTTCTCACCCCTGGCCCTGCTGGTTGCCGGCAGCCTCAACGCGCATGCCGACGAGCCCTTGGCGCTCAATGACGTCGTGGTGACGGCCTCCGGCTTTGCCCAAAGTGTGGAAGACGCGCCGGCCTCCGTCACGGTGATCGATGGCGAAGCGCTGCGCCGTAAATCCTACCGTGACCTCGGCGACGCAGTGCGCGATGTGGAGGGCGTGACGGTCAATGGCGGCGCGAATGAAACCGACATCTCCATCCGTGGCATGCCGGCTGACTACACGCTGATCATGGTCGACGGCAAACGCCAGAGCGCACGGGAGTCGCGGGTCAATGGCAACAGCGGCTACGAGCAAAGCTTCGTGCCGCCGGCCGCAGCCATCGAGCGTATCGAAGTGGTGCGCGGGCCGATGTCTTCGCTGTATGGCTCGGATGCGATCGGCGGGGTGATCAACGTGATCACACGCAAAGTCTCGCCGACCTGGGGCGGTTCGGTGGGTTACGACTATTCCGCACGCCAGCACAGCGACCAGGGCAATGCGCGCCAGACTCAGTTCTACCTCAGCGGCCCACTCAAGGAAGACTTCCTCGGCCTGCAGGTGTGGGGCCGTTACCTGGACCGCCAGGCCGACGACGATATCGAGCAGACCAATGGCTTCAGCAAGGCCGACCACCGTGACCTCACCGCACGCCTGGCCTTCACGCCGACCCTCGACCACGACATCCTGCTGGAAGCGGGCGCCACGCGCCTGAAGAACGGCGACGGCATGAGCGCCAACTGGGCCACCCGCGAGCAGGAAAACAACCGCGATCACTGGTCGCTGTCCCATCAGGGCCGTTGGGGCTGGGCCACCTCGGACGTCGCGTTGTCCCAGGAAACCTCCTCCCGCGAAGGCAAGGCCACCCCGGCGCAAACCGATATCTACGGGCGCAAACCCGAGATCAAGAACACCGTGTTCGATGCCAAGCTGGTGGTGCCCACTGCGCATAACGTCAGCACCGTCGGCCTGCAATGGAATGAAAGCGAGTTGACCGACTGGAACCAGGGCCTGGGCGACCGCGTCGACTATAAATTCTCGGTGGTGCAAAAAGCCCTGTTTGCCGAGAACGAATGGTCGATGACCGACAGCTTTGCCCTCACCACCGGCCTGCGGTTGGACGAGCACGAAGAGTACGGCGCCCACCTCAGCCCACGGGTCTACGGCGTCTGGCGCGCCACCGAACAGTGGACGCTCAAAGGCGGCATCGCCCGTGGTTTCAAGGCCCCGGAACTGCGTGCGGTGGTCGAGGACTACGCTTACCTGCGCCGCAACCGCTTCGTGATGTTCGGCAACCCCGACCTCAAGCCCGAGACCAGCACCAACTATGAAGTCTCGGCGTTGTGGAGCAACCGCGACAACCTGTCGGCCGGCGTCACGCTGTTCTACAACGACTTCCAGGACAAGCTCTCCACCGTCACCACCGACCGCCGCTGGAACACCTACACCATCATGGAGCGGGTCAACGTCGACAAAGCGATCATTCAGGGCGTGGAACTGAACGGCCAATGGGACATCAGCCCCAGCGTGTTGCTCAAGGCCAATTACACCTACACCGATTCGGAGCAGAAAAGCGGCGCCAACAAGGGCGCACCCCTGGCCCTCACGCCAGAGCAAAAGGCCAATGTGCGCAGCGAATGGACGATCAACGACCGCACCCAGGCCTGGGTTTCGCTGAGTTACTACGGTGAAGAAACCGGTAATACGATTACCGACGAACCGGCGCCGGGCTACACCACCGCCGACCTCGGAGGCTCCTTCGACTTGAACGATTCGCTGACCCTCAACGCCTCCCTCAACAACCTCACCGACAAGCGCCTGGACGATGAAACCTACGGCACGGTGAACTACGGCCGCACCCTGTGGATGGGCGCCACGCTCAACTTCTAAAGCGCCGCCGGCAATCGCACCACCGCGCACAGGCCGGCCGGTGGGCGATTCTCCAACACCAGTTCGCCGCCATGGGCCTGGATGCACGAGCGTGCAATCGCCAGGCCCAGCCCCACGCCGCCGTCGCTGACGCCACGCTGCACAAAGGGTTCGAACACCTTGGTGAGCCAGTCCTCGGGCAAGCCGTGGCCGTGGTCGAGAATCTCGATGCACAGCCAGCCGTTATCCTGGCGTGCCAGGCTCAACCGGGCATCACCGGCATGGTGCAGGGCGTTGTCGATCAGGTTGGTGAGGGCGCGTTTGAGCGCCAGGGGGCGACAGGTCAGCATCAGCGGCGGTGCGCCCGTCCAGTCAACGGGCTGTTGCAGGCGTTGGTAACGCTTGGCCAAGTCGTCCAGCAGCGCGGTGAGTGACAGCGTGGTGGTGGGTTCTTGCACCGCATCGTCACGCACGAAATTCAAGGTTTCGCGCACCATCGCACTCAACTCGCTGAGGCTTTCGAGCATGTCATCACGGGCCTCGCCGGGTTCGAGCAGTTCCACCTGCAGGCGCAGTTCGGTGAGCGGCGTGTTCAGGTCATGGCTGACCGCTGCGAGCATCCGCGTGCGGCCTTCGACATGCCGGGCGAGGTTGGCCTGCATGGTGTTGAAGGCGGCGGTAAGGTCGCGGGCTTCCTGGGGGCCTTGTTCGGGCAGCGGCGCGATCCATTCCCCACGGCTGACGCGCGCGGTGGCCTGGGCCAGGGTCCGCACCGGGCGCACCACGCGGGCGATGAAAAACATCACGATCAACAGCACCGGCAGGGTCGTCACCGGCAGGCTGTAGGCCAATACCCGGCCCCATTCGTAGGCACCGGCGGGATATTGCACGGCGTTCAAGTAGCTGCCGTTGGGCAACGGGACGCTGGTGCGCAGGCGTAAGGGGGCCCAGCCGGCGGGGCTGAACACGTGGGTGCGCGCGTCGGCGCCGCTGACTCTTTCCAACTGCATGCCGATGGCTGCGGCGGGGTCCAGCTGCAGTTGGCTGCGCAGCTCGTTGGCCAGTCGCTGTTCTTCCGGGCGCAGCTCAAAGGGCGCGACTTCCGCCGTGTGGGCAATCCAGAAGCGCGTGTCGTCGGTGCCGATGGCGGCTAACAGGTGCTCGGTCTCACTCGGCGTCAGATCGATGGCGGCGTGATGGGCGGTGCTCAAGCGTTCCAGGCTGAAACGGCGGGACAACGGGTGGATCAGGCTGCCGGTGCGCTGCAGGAACAACATCGCGATGGCGTTGGAGGCCAATAGGGCCAGCAGCAACAGCAGGCTTAGCTGACGCGCCATCGTGCGCGGCCACAGCCGACTCAGGGCGTGCATTCATTGACCTCGGCGGCCAGCAGGTAACCACCGCCCCAGATGGTGCGCAGCAGCTCCTGCGCTGCATCGCCCTGGGCGAGCTTGCGGCGCAGGCGGCTGACCTGGCGATCGATCGCGCGGTCGCTCACGTCGCTGTCGGCGGCGGCGGTGAGGTCGATCAGCCGTTCGCGGGGCAACAGGGTGTTGGGATGGGCGAGAAACACTTGCAGCAGGCGACTCTCGGCGGTGCTGAGCTGGACAGCCGGGCTGCCGTCGCGGCGCAACGTGGCGCCAGTCACGCTGAAATGCCAGCCGCCGAATCGATAAGCGCGTGCGCCACTGCGCGGTGCCGCAGGCCCGGTATTGCGGCTTTGGCGACGCAATACACTGTGGATACGCGCCACCAGTTCGCGAGGCTCGAAGGGCTTGGTGACATAGTCGTCGGCCCCCAGGTCCAGGCCGCGCACGCGGTCGGCGGCGGTGTCGCGGGCGGTCAGCAGGATCACCGGGGTATTGCTGCGCCGATGCAGCTGGTTGCACAGCTCAAAGCCATCGCCATCCGGCAACAGTACGTCGAGTACCACCACGTCGAAGGCTTGGGTCTTGAGCAATTGCCACATGCCGGCCGCATCTTCGGCGGTGCGCACATCAAAGGTGTGGCGGCGCAGATAGGTGGCCAACGGCTCGCGAATTTTACGGTGGTCATCCACCACCAGCACGCGAGGCGCGGCAGGCGCAGGGGCAAACGGCATTGCAGCCCTCGGAGGGTTGAGCGGGAGGGGGGGATATTACTACGAGTCATTATCATTAACGCTGTTTTTGTGCTGGCGTCGCACAATACCGTTCTATCAGTGGAACGATCAGGGTTGTTTTCATCGTCTAGCGCCGAATTGATATTGGTTTTAAGGTGTATGCACTTTGGAGGACTACCATGAAAAAACTCATCGGCATCTACACCAGCCCCCGCGCTCATTGGGTCGGCGACGGCTTCCCGGTGCGCACGCTGTTTTCCTACGACACCCTGGGCAAGCACATCAGCCCATTCCTGTTGCTGGACCACGCCGGTCCGGTCGATTTCACCCCGACCGCACAACGTCGCGGCGTCGGCCAACACCCCCATCGCGGCTTTGAAACCGTGACCATCGTCTACGACGGCGAAGTCGAGCATCGTGATTCCACTGGCGCCGGCGGCAAAATCGGCCCGGGCGACGTGCAATGGATGACCGCCGCCAAAGGCATCCTCCACGAGGAGTTCCATTCCGAAGCCTTCGCCCGCAGCGGCGGGGTGATGGAAATGGTGCAACTGTGGGTCAACCTGCCGGCCAAGGACAAAATGGCCGACGCCGGTTACCAGACCCTCGTCGATGGCGACATCCCGGTGCTGCCACTGGCCAACGACGCCGGGCAACTGCGCCTGATTGCCGGTGAATTCGCCGGCACCCAAGGCCCGGCGCGTACGTTTACGCCGATTGACGTGTGGGACCTGCGCCTCAAGGCCGGCAAGGCGGTCACCCTGGACCTGCACGCAGGGCGCAACACCGCCCTGGTGATCCTGCGCGGCACGGTGTTGGTCAATGGCGAGGAAGTCGCGCGCCAAGGGCAATTGGCGTTGTTCGAACGCGACGGCAGCCAGCTCAGCCTGGCGTCCAACGACGACGCCAAGGTGTTGTTGCTCAGCGGCGAGCCGATCGACGAGCCTATCGTCGGGCATGGGCCTTTTGTGATGAATACCGAGCAGGAGATTCATCAGGCGTTTGCTGACTTTCAGTCGGGGCGGTTTGGGCAGATGTAAGCACACCCGCTATACCCTGGAGCGGCATTTCATGCGATCTTCCCGTCATTCGCCCTGGAGTCGCCTGGATGCCCTCACTTATCGCTGATCACCCGATGCTGTGCGCCTTGGCGCTGATCTTTATCGACATCGCCGTGTGGCGCCTTATTTCCGCCAACCTCGCCAACTGGAAGCTGGCAGCGCGGTTGGTGATCTTTGCCGTGTTCAGTGCCGTGCTGTTCAACGACGGCATGAACCCCATGCAGCTCGCGCCCTATGCGGACAACACCGCCTTGCACCTGGCCGCCACCGCCTTGCAGATCGGCTGGTGGCTGTTCGCGGCGCGCACGCTGACGGTGTTGCTCGGGGCGGTGATGATGCAGCGGGTCGGGCACACCGGGCGGTTGTTGCAGGACTTGATGGGGGCGGTGATCTTCCTGATTGCGATCATTGCCGCCATGGCCTATGTGCTCGATTTGCCGGTCAAAGGCGTGCTCGCCACTTCCGGCGCGGTGGCGATCATCGTCGGCCTGGCGTTGCAAAGCACCTTGAGCGACGTGTTTTCCGGGATCGTGCTCAACACCACCAAGCCGTATCAGCTGGATGACTGGATCTCCATCGACGGCACCGAAGGTCGGGTGACGGACATCGACTGGCGCGCCACGCGGCTGCAAACCTCCCAGGGCAGCATGGCGGTGATCCCCAACTCCCTGGCGGCCAAGGCCAAAATCATCAATTTCTCGCGCCCGGCAGATATGTTCGGCCTGGCGGTCAGCCTGCAGGTCAGCCCCCATGCGCGTCCGCAAACGGTGATCGAGGCCTTGGAGCGGGCGATGCAAGGGTGCCGACCGCTGCTGGCCCAGCCGGCACCGAGCGTGGCGTTCAAGACCTCGGCCAGCGGCGGTGTCGAGTATGAAATCAGCGGGTTCGTGCCAGCCATGGCCCTCAAGCGCGAGGTGCGCAACCAGCTGTACGACCTGGCCTTCCGTCACCTCCAGGCGGCGGGCGTCGGCGTGTTGTCGGCGACCGAAAGCAGTGCGCCGCCGAGCCTGTCAGCGGCGCGCGCATTGCTCGAGCGCTCGTCGATTTTCTCCACCCTGCGCCAGGAAGAAAAAGACACCTTCAGCCAGAACATGACCCTACACACCTACCGCAGCGGCGAAATGATCCTGCCGGCAGGGGAGGTGAGCGACCATTTGTTCATCGTCGAATCCGGCGTGGTCTCGGTGATGCTGACCAAGGCCGGGCACAAGTTCGAAGCCGGGCGCATGGGACCGGGCGAGGTGATCGGCGAGGCGGGGATTCTGTCGGACCAGGCGGCGCTGGCGGATTTCACCGCCAAGACGTCCTGCACCTTGTACCGCATCGAGAAGGAATACTTGAAACCGTGCCTGGACGCGCGCCACGACATCAGCGAAGCGATGAAGGCGTTGCTGGATTTCCGCCTGCACACCGCACAGACCTTGACCCAGGAAACGCCGGTGGTACCGGTCAAGAAAGGCTTCCTGCACTGGTTGCGCAAGCGCGGGTTGTAGCCGATCAAGGCGCCATGGCGATGCGATAGCGCTGGTCGAAATCGTCCGCCAACTGCGCCAGCGTCACATCCCCCAGGCGCGCCAGCAACAACGACTGGGCCTGGTCGAAGGCGTCCGTCAGCGCGGCGTTGACCGCCTGTTCCACCAGGCACTCGGGGTGGTCGGTAGACAGGCCGATGGCGAATAGCGACGGCGTGCCCAGGGCGTTGTGAATATCCAGCAAGGTGATTTCACTCAAGGGTTTGCCCAGGCTCCAGCCGCCCTGGTGGCCTTTTTCCGAGCGTACATAGCCCTTTTCCTTGAGCAGCCCGAGCGTGCGCCGCACCACCACCGGGTTGGTGCCGAGCATCTGGGCAATGGTCTCCGAGGTCGCGCGCGCTTCATGGCGGCCCATATGGATCAGCACATGGAGCATGCGCGAAAGCCGGGTGTCGTTTCTCATCAATAAACCTCAGGTTGAATCCTGCCCAAGTATCGTTCGTAACCTGAAAAGTTGCGAGACGCTTGACGGCGTATTTTTACGTAACTTATGGTGTGTCGTGAAAGCGTTCGGACAACCGGATGCACCCAACACGGGGTCACCTTCATGATGTACGACGTCATTATCGTGGGCGGCAGCTATGCCGGCCTGTCAGCGGGCCTGCAGTTGGCGAGGGCGCGGCGCCAGGTGCTGGTGATTGATGCGGGGCAACGGCGCAACCGGTTTACGGCCACTTCCCACGGCTTCCTCGGCCAGGATGGCCAGGCGCCGGAGGCCATCGCCGCAGAGGGGCGCAGCCAGTTGATGGAGTACCCGACCGTCACCTGGGTACAGGGCCGCGTGATTGAGGCGACTGAGCAGGCGCCAGGTTTCGGCGTTCGCACCGAATACAACGGCACGTTTCACGGCAAACGCCTGATCCTCGCCACCGGCGTGGTGGACGAGTTACCCGCCATCGAAGGCCTCGAACAGCGTTGGGGCAAGCACGTATTCCATTGCCCTTACTGCCACGGTTATGAGCTGGACAAAGGCCGCATCGGCGTATTGGCAACCTCACCCCTGGCCATGCACCACGCGTTGATGCTGCCTGACTGGGGCACCACCACCTTGTTCTCCAACGGCGTGTTCACCCCGGATGCCGAGCAACAGGCGCAGTTGGATCGACGCGGCGTCGGCGTTGAAAGCGGACCGGTACGGCGCATCGTCGGTGAGCGTGCCGACCTGGAACTGGTCGACGGCCGAGTGTTCAGCCTTGACGGTGTCTTCACGATGTCGCGCACCCGCATCAGCCCTTTGGCCGGGCAACTGGGCTGTGAGTTGGCCGACGGCCCAACCGGTCCTTACCTGCACACCAATGATCTGCGCCAGACCTCCGTTGCCGGTGTGTTTACCTGTGGCGATGCCTCCCTTGCCGCCGGTTCCGTGGCGCTGGCCGTGGCAGAGGGTGTGCGCGCCGGGGTGGGCGCGCATTTTTCGCTGATCCAGGGGTGAGGCATACGTTGCCCAGGCACCACGGGGCCTGGGTCTATTTGCTGTCGAGGAAACCCAGCAGCGCGGCATTGAACAGCGCGGGGTCTTGCAGGAACGCAAAGTGGCTGGTGTTCGGCAGGATCAACAGCCCGGCACCGGGGATGGTCGCGGCCATGTACTCGGTGTGTTCACGCTTGATCGCTTCGTCATGGTCGCCGTCGGCAATCAGGATAGGCGTCTTGATGCTCTGCAATTGCGCGTCGGTCCAGTTCGGTTGGCTGGCCCACATATGGCTGATCTGCTCGACAAACGCGTCGTACTCTCCAGGCGTCGGTGACAGCTTGGCGTACTCCTTGCCGGCGCGTTCGATAAAGGCGGCGAAGGTCGGGTTTTTCGCGACGCCGTCCTTCACTCCCGCGGTCTGGGTGTTGGCGGCGAAGGCGAAGACTTTGCCGATACGGTCTGGGTGACGCAGGGCCAGGTCAATGCCGATGATCGCGCCGTCGCTCCAGCCGACGATGTCGGCGCGCGGGATGTTCAGGCTGTCGAGCACGGCCACCACGTCATCGGCCATCAGGTCATAACCGTAGGGTCTGTCATCCCGTGAACTGCGCCCGTGGCCGCGGCTGTCGATGCTGATCACGGTGTGCTTGGTGGCCAACGCCTTGACCTGGTGACCCCAGTAATCGGCGTTGGACAAGCCGCCATGCAGCAGCACCACCGGCGAGCCATGACCCGTGCGGGTGTAGTAGACCTTGATACCGTTGACGGCGGCGTAACCGGTCAATGCAGTTATATCAATGCAATAAAGCCGTCTAAGCCAGGCAGGGGCATTTTCTTCAATACCACCATGGCATTGCCCTCTACCGTGGTTCCTTCGTCACTTGTCCGAATAAAAAGGAACTGCAATGAGCTTGATCATTTCCATGGCCGCCTTCGCCCTGGCCACCTCCATCACACCGGGTCCGGTCAATGTGGTTGCGCTGAGTTCGGGGGCGCGCTTCGGCTTTATCGCCAGCCAGAAACACGTGTTCGGCGCTGCGGTGGGCTTCACGCTGCTGTTGGTGTTGATCGGCCTGGGCTTGCATGAAGTGCTGGTGCGCTGGCCAATATTGACCCAGTTGATCCAGTGGGGTGGGGTGGCCTTCTTGCTTTACATGGCCTGGAAGCTGGCGGTGGACGACGGCCGCCTGGACGCCGAGGGCACCGCCACGGCGCCGTCGATGCTCTATGGCGCGGTCATGCAATGGCTCAACCCGAAGGCCTGGCTGGCGTGCGTGGCAGGGATGGGCTTGTTTGTGGCGCAGGGCGATGCCGCGCAGGTCTGGCTGTTTGCGGCGATCTACCTGGTGATCTGCTACCTTTCGGTGGCGTGCTGGGCCTACGCGGGAACCTTTTTGCGCCGCTATCTTGGCGACGCTCGTGGCGTGAGGCTGTTCAACCGTTCAATGGCCGGGTTGCTGGTGGCCAGTGTGGGTTATTTATTGCTGGCTTGAGCAGCTCGCGGTATTGCCCCGGCGTGGCGGCGAAATGCTGTTTGAACGTGCGCTGGAAATGCGCCTGGTCGGCGAAGCCTGCGGCCAGGGCCACGTCGGCGATCAGTTCGCCCTGGCGCAGTTGGGTTCGCGCGAACTGGATGCGCCGGTTCACCAGGAAGGCATGCGGGGTCAGCCCGTAATACTGCTTGAACGCGCGGATCAGATAAGACGGCGACAGCTCTGCCGCCAGGCAGATGTCTTCCAGTTTCAGCGCCTCGGTGCAGTGTTCGCGGATGTATTCAGCGGCGCGCTCGAGCTTATGGTTGACCTCACGCACGGGAGCCGGCGACGGGTTCAGGCGCTGCTGTACCTCACTGAAGTAGCTCACCAGCGCGCTCTGTTTGTGCAGGAGCTCGGCGTGCTCATCCAACAGGATTGCGTACAGTTCGATCAAGCCGTTGTACAGCACGCTGTCGCGTGTGTGCGGCGTGGTGAACGGGCGGTAGCCCTGATCAGTGCTGAAGCCCAGCTGATGCTGTAAGTCGGTCAACCAGGGCGTGTCGAGGTAGAGCATGTGATACGACCAGGGCTGGTCGTGGATCGGGTTGCACGCGTGCACATCACCGGGGTTCATCAACACCACGGTGCCGGCACTGATCTCGAACGTCTGCGCACCGTAGTGGTAATAGCTGCGGCCGGTGGTGATAGCACCGATGGAAAAGTGCTCGTGCGCGTGACGGGTATAGGTGACATTGCGCCCGTCGGCGATGGTGCGCGCCTCGATAAAGGGCAGGTTGGGGTCGCGCCAGAAGCGTGGCGAATCCGCAGGGTGAGCAGTGACGTTCAGCGACATGGCAATGGTTCCATCCCGAGCAGGGGCGAGGCGTAATCATTACACAGCCTTGCGTTGAATCACCATGCCGGCGAGTTATGCATGCGGTATCACCCGTTTACCGACATGCTCGTTCCTCGGGTCGTATCGGCCGGCAGTAGGTGGCTGAAACCAGCCACCGGGACAAGAGGTTGCGGCTGGCGGTGGGATCAGAAATCCCAGCGTGTCGCCAGTTGCAAGCTGCGCGGTCATGGGCCAGGTCGGCGGCATCCCAACGGTCGTTCAAGCGCCGGCGCAGCAGGCCGAGCAGCCAACGGTGGTGGGTGCCGTAGAGGTGGGTAAAAGAGGTCGACACAATGGACCGCTGTATCCCACGTCGACTGTCACAGCGGTTTAGACAAAAACACCCGGCTGCTGCCCGCCGGTTCGCAGGGCACTTCACCGAATTTTACCCAGCCATGTTTCTCGTAAAACCCCGGGGCCTGGAAGCTGAGGGTATAGAGCACCGCATGGCGACAGCCACGGCGGCGGGCTTCGTTTTCGAAGGCTTGCAGCAACTCGCTGCCCAAGCCCGAACCACGCAGGTGTTCGGGCAGGTGGAAGAGGTCGAGGAAGGCCATGCCCAGCGTGGTTTTACCCGTGATGCCGCCGACGATCTGTGCCGTGATGGGGTCTTTGATCAGCACCGTCAGCGGCTGGCGATCGTTGAAACCGGTGATGGCCTCGTTGAAGGCCGCGAGGCTGCTGCCGAGGAGGTGCTCGGCTTCGGTGTTGGGTTGGTCGCTGATTTCTATCCGGTGTGGCGTCATCATAGGGCTTCTCGATGGGTACCTTTTGGGCAGAAGGGGGCGGATAAGTACCGCCCCCCATCGCCGGTTGCCTTAAGCGCGCTGCCATCCTCCCCTATCATCGGCCCTGATCTCGAAATCTATCGCCTCGCGGTAAGGATCGCCAAGCGGCATAGGCCGGCCGTTGCCAGAGGCCTGGGTGGGTTGCCAGGTTTGCGTGTTCGGATCGAATACTTCTGCATCCTCCCCGGCCGTCTGGTCGAGCGGGTTGTGCCGTGGTTGGTCGTTATCTATCCGGTCTGGGTTGAAGGCCGAGGGAATCGGAGCGTAGGGCGAGAAACCGTTGATTGAAGACATGAATGCACCTCTTTGATAGGCAATTGAAAGCCCGCCAGACGCTGGTTTGGCGGAGTGCTTCGCAGGCTACCGAGGCCTTCAGAGGCATTCAACGAGGTGTTTTGGGGTGGATGTAACGGGTTAAAACCGGCTCTGAGCACATTCATAACATCAGCTGCATGGCTGTCAGGCGAGGTCTGTGTTCGCTCGCGATGTTTCAGGTTTTACGTCAGAAAAGGCGACGCCGATCCGATTTTTGCTTATCGGCAGACAGCAGCCGGCTGAACCGGCTGCCCACCGTTAGATGTCTAGACACATAAATCAGGCCACAACGGTGACCGTCTAAAGCGCCATCACCATTTCATGCCACGCCATCCCGCCGTGATCGGAAGGCGAAGGTCGGGTGTATTGATAGCCCATGCGCTCGTACAGGGACACATGCTGTTCCTTGCACATCAAGTGAATCGTCTGCTTGCCCAGCGCCCGCATGCGGGCCACAAACTCAGTCATCAATACCTTGGAATACCCTTTGCCCTGATGCGCCGGATCGACCACCACCGACATGATCACCACATTCGGCGCCTCGGCCGAATGGCCCACCAACTCCTTGAACGCCTCGTCCGACATCACCACGTCATGGGCACAGCCGCAGTTGATGAACCCCACTACCTCACCGTCGGCCTCCAGGATCAAAAAACCTTGCGGGTATTGCGCAATCCGCGTGGCGATCTTTTCCAGGGTCGCGGCTTCATCGCCTTCGTAGGCAGTGATCTCGATTTCAAAGCAACGGGCGGCGTCGGCGGGGAGGGCGTTGCGGAAGCTGAGGGCGGGCATGGTATTTCCTGAGGCATTAAGCGAAGGCCACATCATAAAGAAACATCACTTGCCTGGCACTGAAACGCTATCTTCGGTGGGCGCTGTCGAGTCGTCGCACCGTCCCGTTGGACTGCTCAGCAGTCCCATTTTTGGGGCTGCTTCGCGGCCCAACGGGAGCAAGCTCCCTCGCCACAGGTAAAGTGTTCGCCCTTAACTGACTCGCATTAGGTCAATCCCGCTCCCACAAGGTTTCACGCCATGCCCAGCATTCGCATCATGACCCCGACCGACTACGACGCCGTTCTCCACCTCATGCAACATACCCCCGGCATCTCCCTGCGCGACGCCGACTCCCGTGACGCCACCGAGCGTTATCTTGCGCGCAACCCTGGCTTGAGTTTTGTCGCTGAAGCCGAAGGCCGGTTGATCGCTTGCGTAATGTGCGGCCACGACGGGCGTCGTGGTTACCTGCAGCATTTGCTGGTACTGCCAGACTGTCGTCGCCAGGGTATTGCGCAGGCGCTAACGCAACGCTGCCTCGACGCACTGGCGTCGTTGGGCATCCACAAATGCCACCTCGACGTGTTCAAGACCAACACCCACGCCGCCCGCTATTGGCAAGGCCAGGGTTGGAACCTGCGCACCGATATCGACCGCTATTCCTTCACCCGGCCCGGTGACGAAAACGCCTAGGGCATGCGTTAATAGCACGATGATTTCATGGAAGGAAATTGACATGCTGGAGATCAAACGGGCCACCTCGCAGGATGCCCAAATAGCGTTCGACATCCGCTTGCGGGCCATCCGCAGCCAATGCATTGGCGCCTATACGCACGAGCAAATGATGATGTGGACGCGGGGTAAAGCCGAAGACGGCTACAGCACACTGATGGATAAACTGTTTTACCTGGGCTGGGTGCAGGGACAGCCGGTAGTCACCGGAATGCTTGACCTGGACAACCACGAAGTGGGCGCATTGTTTGTATTGCCTGGGTTTACCGGCTGCGGATATGGCAAGGCGATGCTGGATCATCTTGAGAATGTTGCGCGGGAACTGGCTATTGAAGAGGTGGTGCTGGATGCGACCTTGAACGCAGCGGGTTTCTATCGGGCGTGCGGGTATGTGGGGGATGAGCAGGCGATTTATCACTCGCCATCGGGGTTGGCGTTGGCGTGTATTGCAATGACAAAACCACTGAACAGCAGTGCAGGCAGGATACCTGTATCCCACAAAAGCGCTTGATCTGTGTCTATCGCCCGCGGCCCCAAGTGGCTAGCCTCAAGCCCCGTTAAACAACCACCGAGCCCGACATGGATCTGACTGCCGTCCCCTTTGGCACCACCGACTGGTCCACGGTCGAACCTGTGATTCACCCAGGTGTCACCGGCAACGCGCTGTGGCGCACCTGCCACTTCGGCACTACCCGCGTGCGCATGGTCGAATACACCCCAGGCTACCTGGCGGATCATTGGTGCTGGCGAGGGCATGTGCTGTTGTGCCTGGAAGGCCAATTGCACACGGAACTGGAAGATGGCCGCCAGTTCATCCTGACGGCCGGAATGAGTTACCAGGTGGGCGATGACATGGAAGGCCATCGTTCATCGACGAGCGTTGGGGCGAAGCTGTTTATTGTCGATTGAGGTGGCGAGCAGTGCATCAGTGCATCTTGCTGTGGTCCATCCCATCCAGGCCACGCGCCGGCGCGTTCACTTCAATCGCCTGTTTCTCACCCTTGGCGTTTTGCACGGTCAGGGTCAGCGGCACCTGGTCGCCTTCCTTGATCTGGCCGGTCAGGCCCATCAGCATCACGTGGTAACCGTTGGGGTCGAGGGTCACCGCTTTGCCGGCAGGCAGGGCCACCGATTCCACCGGGCCCATGTGCATCACGTCGTCCTTCATGCTCATTTCATGGATCTGCACGTCCTTGGCCACCGGCGAGGTCACGCTCAGCAGCTGGCTGTCGGTGTCGGCGGTGACGGTCATGAATGCACCGCTGGACGGTTGGCCCGGCACGCTGGCGCGCACCCACGCGTCGGTCACTTGCACCTGGGCGCTGGCGTGCGCCGCAAGGCCCAGCAGGGTCATGCCGATAAGGGTGCGTTTGAGGTGTTGAACGGCAGTCATTAGCAGACCTCCATGACGGTGAGCAGGTCTTCTGCGCACTCTTTAGCGGTAAGGGATGCCTGCAGGCCCAGGCGCAGGTTGCCACGCGTATCGAACACGAAACTGGTGGCCGTGTGGGACAGGGTGTAGGTGTCGCCGGCGGGGATCTTTTCATAAAAGATCCCGAACTCCTTGGCGGCCACGGCGATTTCTTCCGGGGTGCCGTACAGCGCTTCGAAGCTGGGGTCGAAGGCCTTGACGTACCTGTCGAGGATCTCTGGCGTGTCGCGCTCCGGGTCCAGGGTGATAAACACCACTTGCATGATTTCGCCGTCGCGGCCCATCAGCTTCTTGGCCTGGGCGGCGCGCGCCAGGGTGGTCGGGCACACGGCCGGGCACTGGGTGAAACCGAAGAACACCACCGGCATCAGGCCTCGGAACGAGCTCAGGGTGACGGTTTCGCCGGCGGTGTTCTTGAGCTTGAAGGTGCGGCCCATGATCTTGTCGCTCAAGTCCTTGCCGTACTTGAAATTCAGCTTGGGGCTGTAGTCACAGCCGCCCAGCAGGCCGCCCAGGCCCAACAGGCCCATACCGGTCAGCACTTTGCGGCGGGTGAATAACGTACTCATCAACGGTGCATCCTGTGAAACGCCTGCATTGCTCTGGATCGACACATCAGGCTTTGAGGGCGCCCAGTCTACCAACCCTGGGAAGCGCACGTAATCTGCGACGTTCTGCCACAGGGGCATGCCGCGCTTCATCCTTTTGCGGCGCTGGTGGTAGAGTCGCCGCCATGAAATTG
The DNA here is from genome assembly GCF_045037875.1 of Pseudomonas petroselini. NCBI lineage: Bacteria > Pseudomonadati > Pseudomonadota > Gammaproteobacteria > Pseudomonadales > Pseudomonadaceae > Pseudomonas > Pseudomonas petroselini. Next base: position 4,817,846 of record NZ_CP173614.1, on the reverse strand, counting down.
AGCCACCCCGACCGTTCGCTGATCGCCTGGGCCCTGTACTTCTGCGTGCTGATGAACCTGTTCGCCTGCGGTTTGGGGCATGGGCAGATGACGGGTCAGGCACTCAATGGCATCGGCGGTGCGTTCTGTTCGGTGGACGGCAAGCAGGCGCCACTTTCCGACAAAGGGTTGGGCAGCCCGGCTTCCAGCAACATCTCGAACTACTTTGCCTGCCCGGTGTGCAACGCCGTGACCGTTGCGCTGGTGTTCCTGATCGGCCTCGCCTGGCTGCTGGGCCTGGGGCAAACCCCGCGCCCGGCCCATGAACGGCGTAACAAGGCGCCGCCGCGATACCTCTGGCCCTCGGCCAACCCCCGCGCATCCCCCGCATTCTGACGTGTGCCTTGGGCCTCCTGAGACCAGGAGGCGTTCTATCGTCACGACTGTGAGTACATTTCATGCACCCCTTATTGCCTGCAGGCGCCAGCCGCCTGGTCAGCAAGGCGTCCCGTCGCCTGCGCGCGGAACCCGCACCGCCGGACTACCCCAGCAATTCGCGTAGCTTCGTGCATCTGGATGCACGCCTGTTGCCGTATTGGCACAGCCTGTTCGACCTCTGCCCGGCGCTGCTAAAACTCGACCCGCCCGAGGGCCTGAACCTGTTCCGCAGTTTCATGACTTGGGCGTATCGCAACCGTCCGCCGTTGGATTGGACCTATCACCTGAACGTCTGTCGCTGGCTGCTGGGCTCGCCGTACCGTGCGCAGATCGACGATGAACCGATCGAGGTATTCATGGCCGCTGCGGCTGCCGGATGGGTCAATGCCGATCAGAGCGAGGCCCATGGCGTGGTGCTGGCCTGGCAGGGCATGCGCGTATTCGATTGGAAAGGCGCCCCGCTCAAGGGCGCCGAACATCAGGTACTGCCAGCGCCGTTATGGGATTTCGCCTGGTGCCCGTTGACAGGCCGAGGCGAATTCAGTGGTTGGTTGCGCGTGCCATGAGAGGCGCTTGATCGACATCAAGGTCGCTCGGCGTGCGGGCCTGCATAGTGGGCTCCCCACGGCGGGCCCTTCTGCGAGGCCACCATGCTTTACCTGCTGTTTTTGCTGGCCCATCTGTTCGCGGCGCTGATCTTTATCGGCACGGTGTTTTTCGAAGTACTGATCCTGGCGAGTCTGCATCGGCAATTGCCCAACCGGGTGATGCTGCTGGTCGAGCAGGGCATCGGCCAGCGTGCCCGGGTGTTGATGCCGTGGGTGTTGCTGGTGCTGTTCGGCGCCGGGATCGGCATGGTCGGGTTGCGTTATTTGCCCGTACTCGCCGCGCCTTTCGCGTCGTCCTTCGGCACCTTGCTCACCCTCAAACTGATCCTCGCCGCCAGTGTGTTGCTGCACTTTCTGTTGACGATGCTGCGCATGCGGCTCGGTCGCGTGGGGCCGCGTTATTTGCGTTTTGTGCACTTGAGCCTGTTCGGCCACATGGTCGCGATTGTGCTGTTGGCCAAAAGCATGTTTTACCTCAGCTGGTAAAGCCCTTGATGCATATCAAGGTGCGCCGTGGCGTCGCACCGGACAATGACGGACCGTCGCCGGCCCCGGAGCCCGTCATGCACACCGTCATTCCTCTCGTACGTGCACGCCACGATCAAGGTGTACTGGACCTGAATGGGCAGGCCGATGTCCGCAGGTTTCACGCGGGCATCGGCTCCCTCGACGTATTGCGTGCATTGCGCAGCAGTCGCCAACGGCAACGCCCGCTGGCCTTGACCCTGCACTGGCCGGCCAGCACCCCCAGCGATGCTTACCGGCGCAGCCTGGCCCAGGAGATTCATTTGATCGGCTGCCACCTCGGCAGCCGCCAGCCGGTGGACTACCTCCAGTGGCGCGGGGCAGCGCCGATTGGCGATGTGCAAGCGCTGATGACCCCTCTGCTTGAACGCTTGCACTTCCATGAGCATGACCGCGGCGACTACGGCATCGACCTCGACCCTCGCCACACCGATTGGGCCGGCGTCGGCCTGCTGCGCGACCTTGGGTTCAACCGCATGTGCATTGGTGTGCCCGATGCGCGTGCCGAGGATGCCTATTCACAGGCGTACTACCGCGACCCGGCGCCGATCCAATCGTTGATCGATGCGGCGCGCACCTTTGACTTTCGCTCGGTCAGTGTCGACCTGGGCTATGGGAGCGCCTGGCAGACCTTGGCCAGTTTCGAGCTGAAACTGGCCAGCCTGATCGCCCTGGAACCGGACCGCCTGCAGGTGTTCGACTACGCCCGGCCGCCAAGCCGTTACCTGGCGCAATCGCCCTCGGCGCTGTGCAACGCGGCGGATAAAACCGCCATGCGCCAGCTGTGCTACGAACACCTGGACGCAGCGGGTTACCACTACATCGGCCTGGGCCAGTTTGCCCGTGGCGACGATGACCTCACCCAGGCCCAGGAGCGCGGTCGGCTGAGTCGCACCTGCGAAGGTTTTACCCTGCACGGTTACTGCGACCATATCGGGCTGGGCCTGGGCGCCATCAGCCAGATCGACACGCTGTGCGCGCAGAACGCCACGGACGAACATGTCTACGCACAGGCGTTGGAGAACGGCCAACTCGCCACCTGCCAGGGCTGGCAACGCGACGCGGGCGATGCACTGCGCGACTGCGTAGTGGAACGCCTGGCCTGTGACCTGGAACTGGACATCCAGGGCATCGAGCGGCGATACGGCGTGATCTTCGCACGCTACTTCTCATCGATCTGGCCGCAGCTGGAAGAGTGGAACCGCGATGGCCTGATTGAATTGTCGGCACAGTTCCTGTGTGTCCTGCCAGCCGGGCGTACCCAGGTGGATAGATTGTGCCGGTTGTTCGAAGCGCCCTAGCAGGCCTCATCACTGGCCCAATCCGGATCAAGGTGTGGGAGCGGTCTATGGCCGATAACGCCTTCGCACACCTGTAAACCCATGCCTCAGTGCGATGTGCCCTCGGCAAACTCGATCTTGTTGCCCACGTTGTATTTGCCCGACGGTTTGTTCATGGGCAGGCGTTTGATCTCCCTGAGTGTCTGGCTGTCGTAGACGATCAGCGCGCCGTCGGTGGCCCAGATGCTCAGCAGCACGTAACGCCCGTCGCGGGTGAACTCCACGTGCGCTGCGGTCTTGCCCGGTACCGGTCGCAGGGTGTGGGCGATTTCCAGGGTTTGCTTGTCGATCAGGTGGATCGCGTCGTTGTCCGGCCCGAAAAACACGTCGCTCCACACGTAGCGTGAGTTGATATGGCTGCGCATGAAAAAGCCCGGGCCCAGGGTGGGGATCTGCTTGATCAGTTTCCAGCTGACGGGGTCGAGCACGCTGATTTGCCCTTGGCTGATGTTCGGTGTGGCGAATACCCATTTTCCATCGCGTTGCCAATAGGTGCCCGAGCCCAGGTGCGGCATGCCCGCCAGCGGGATATCGGTGACCACTGCGCCGGAGTCCAGGTCGATCACTTGGCCGCCACCGGCCTTGCGTGAAGTGGCGAGCAACTGGCGGTAATCGGGGGTAAAGGAGAAATCGTCGAGCACATCCCGCGCCGCTATGCGCCGGGGCTCCCAGCTGGGCTGCGTCGCCGCGTAGGACAGTTCCCAGACTTCATTCGCATCCTTGAGCGCCACCACAAAACTGTTGCGCGGCGGCGCGGTATACACGGCGCTGACCCGCGAGCCGGTGTCCAGCGTCTTGACCAGCGACAGGTCACGCGCATCGAGCACCACCAGGTTGCCCGGCAGGTAGTTGCCCACCAACACCCAGCGGCCATCCTTGCTCACCGCCAGGTTGCGGGTGTTGAGCCCGGCACGGGTTTCGGCGATCAGTTTGAGGTTGTGCAGGTCGTACAGGCTGATCCAGCCATCGCGGGAAGCAAAATAGACGAAGCGCCCATCCGGCGAGAACTTCGGCCCGCCGTGCACGGCAAAGTGGCTGGCGAAGCGGTCCAGCACGGTAAAGCGATCGCCGTCGAGAATATCGATGTGATGGTCGCCGGATTCCACCACCACAAACAGGTTCAGCGGGTCGGCGTGGTGTTGCGGGGTGCTGGGCAACTGGCTCAGGTCTGCCAGCAGACGATGGCTGATGCGGATCGCCTGTTCGTTCCAGGTGGCGGGGGTGGCCGGCGGTTGCTGCAGGAAATCCGCCAGGCCATCAATCTGCGCGGCATTCAGCTGCGCCGCAAACCCGGCCATCTGGCTGGCGGGGCGGCCCTGTTCGATGACCTTGCGCACCTCGTCCGGCTTGATGCGCCCCAGGCTTTCCGGCAGCAACGCCGGGCCGGTGGCGCCGATACGGTTGAGGCCATGGCAGCCTGCGCAATACTGCTGGTAATCCTGCGCCGGCGTGCCATGGGCGGCCGAAGCCCAGAGCAGCGGCACCAGCAGCAGGCGTTTCATACCGCCACCGGTACGCGGGGCGCCGACAGGCTGGCGGGATAGTGCAGGCTGGCCCCGGCAAACAGGTTCACCACCTGGCCGATCACGGTGAGCGTCGGCACACCCGGTTCGCAGTCGGCAGCCAGGGTCGGCAGCTGGCGCAGGGTGCCTCGGGCCACCTGCTGGTCGGCGCGTGCACCGTTGCTGATCAAGGCCGCCGGGGTGTCCGCCGGCAGACCGGCTGCCACCAGGTGTTCGGCGATCAGTGCCAGGTTCGACAGGCCCATGTAGAACACCAGGGTCTGGCTCGGCTCGGCCAGGCTGGCCCAGGGCAATTTCAAGGCGCCGTCGCGCTGCAAGTGCCCGGTGACGAAGCGGCAGGAGTTGACCAGGTCGCGGTGGGTCAGCGGGATACCCGCGTAGGCGCTGCAGCCGGACGCGGCGGTGATCCCCGGCACCACCTGGCAGGGGATGTCCCGCGCCAGCAGGTATTCGAGTTCCTCGGCACCGCGCCCGAAGATAAAGGGGTCGCCGCCCTTGAGGCGCACCACCCGTTGGCCTTGGTCGGCCAACTCGGCCAGCAGTTCGTTGAGTTGGTCCTGGGGCAGGCTGTGGTAACCGCTGGCCTTGCCCACGTAATGGCGGGCGCAGGTCAGCGGGACCAGCGCCAGCAGTTCGGCGCTGATCAGCCGGTCGAACACCACCGCGTCGGCCTGCATCAACAGGCTCCAGGCGCGCAGGGTGAGCAGGCGTGGGTCGCCGGGGCCGGCGCCGACCAATGCGACTTCACCGGGGTGGAAGGGGCTGTGCAAACTGGCGGGTAGGGCGGTGGCTGTGTGCATGAGACGTCCTTGGTTCATCATCAGGTAGGCGCCCTCGGTTGTGTCACCGGGTGGCGCAAGGGATCAGGGTGAGCGGCTGGCGGGCGATCTCGGTGTCGCTGAGGTGGCAACCGGGGTCCTGGCCCCAGAGGTCGCCGTCGGCCCAGGCGCGGGTGCGCGTGTTGCCGTTGCAGATCGCCAGCCAGCGGCATTCGGCGCAGCGCCCGCCGACGTTGCGCGGGTGCTCACGCAGGCGCAGCAGCAACGGGTCGGGCTGGTCCAGCCAGAGCTGGCGGAAGGGGGTGTTGCGCACATTGCCTACCGAGTGCTGCCACCAGTAGGTGTCCGGGTGTACCTCGCCGGTGTTGTCGATATTGGCGATGCCGCTGCCCGACGCGTTGCCGCCCCAGCCATGCAGCAGCTGTTCAAGCTGCGGGTAGTGTTCGGGCAAGTGGCGGTGCACCCATTGCAGCAACAGCACCGCGTCGGCGTCGTTGTTGCCACTGACGAAATCGCTGTCGATGCCGTGTTCGATGTCGTGCCAGGCCTGCTGGAAAATCAGCACCATGGCGTCGCGGCTCATCTGCCGGTGCGCATCCAACTGGCGGCTGCGTTTGCCGCGCCCGCTGTAGTTGAGGTGCGACAAGTAGAACTTCTGTACATCGTAGGTGCGCATCAGCGCCAGTAATTGCGGCAGTTGTGCGTGATTGTCCTGGGTCAGGGTGGTGCGCAGGCCGACGCGAATCCCAGCCTCACGGCACAGGCGGATGGCATGCATGGAGCGCTGGAAACTGCCGTGCAGTTGACGGAACGCGTCGTGGGTGGCCTCCAGGCCATCGATGCTGATGCCGACATAGTCAAAGCGCGCATCGGCGATCTGCTGGATATTCTGCTCATCGATCAGCGTGCCATTGGTCGACAGCGCGACGAAAAAACCTTTTTCGCGTGCATAGGCACTGAGCTGGAACAGGTCGTCGCGCAACAGCGGTTCGCCCCCCGACAGGATCAGCACGCGCACCCCGGCAGCCTGCAGGTCATCAATCACCGCCCGGGCGGCGGCGGTGTCCAATTCATCGCGGAACACGCTGTCGGCGCTGGTCGCGTAGCAGTGTTTGCAGGTGAGGTTGCAGCGCCTGAGCAGGTTCCAGATCACCACGGGGGGCCGGTTGCTGCCGGGGGGCGAGGTGCGCGGTGGCGGGCACTGGCCGGCGAGGGTGCGCAGGTACTGACTGATCCGCAGCATAGGGAGGCTCCTTCTAGTGCGAGGGGGTCAGGCGCAAGCCGGTTTTTTTCAGGATGCGGCTGCTCACCAACATCTCGTCGGCGCGGCAGGCGTCACCCAACAGGTAGCGCAGGTGCTCGCGGTAACTGTCGATTTCCTCGCGGCTGCGCCCATGCACCATGGCGAACAGGTTGTAGGGCCAGTCGGGCCTGCGCGGGCGCCGGTAGCAATGGCTGACGAAGGGCTGTGCACCGAGTAACTCACCCAGGCGTGGCATCTGCTCGTCGGCCACGTCCCACACGGTCATGCCGTTGTGCCGATAACCCAGGCGGTAATGGTTGGGCACGGCGGCGATGCGCCGGATCGCGCCTTCGGCCTGCAGGCGCTTGAGCAGGTCCAGGGTCGATTCGACGCTGATGCCCAATTGCTCGGCGAGCCATGCCCACGGGTCTTCCACCAGCGGCAGGCCGCTTTGGGTGAGGGCGATCAGGCGCAGGGCCAGGGCGTTGTCAGACCGGGAAATACACACCGACATGGTAGGTTTGCTCCTTCGGCAGATTGAGCACCGCCAACCCCGTGAGGGCTTCGATGCGGGACAGGGTGGCGGCCAATTCCGCCTCGCTGGCGCAGGCCAGTACGAACCACATGTTCCAGCGGTGGTCGCGGCGATAGTTGTGGGCCACCTGGGGCAGTGCGTTGAGTTGCGCGGCCACCGCGTAAAATCGGGGTTCGGGCACCGCCAGGGCGGCGAGAGTGAAGGCGCCGCCGAGGCGCTCGATGTCGAACATCGGGCCGAAGCGGGTCAGTACGTCGTCTTCGAGCAGGACATGCAGGCGGTCAAGCAGTTCGCCGGGACTGCTGTGCAGTTCCTCGGCCACCGGCTGCCAGGGCTGGTGCACCAGCGGCAGGCCGCGTTGCAGGCGATTGATCAAGCGCCGATCGAGATCATCCATGCGCCCATACCTGTGAGGGCGGCGGCGCAAAGCGGCCACCGCATTGTTTGTAGGCGCGGGTGCTGAACAGCAACTGGTGGGGCAGGTCGCTGAGCTGATGCTGGTGCAGCACCGCCTGGATATGCTCGGTCACGGCTTCACGCTGGCGCCCGTGCACCATGCAGAACAGGTTGTAGCGCCACTGCGGCAAGCGGCGCGGGCGCTGGTAACACAGGTTGATGCCGGCCGCGCGGCCCAGGCGTGTACCCACCTCATCCACCAGCGCGTCCGGCACATCGAGCACCAGCATGGCGTTGGCGACAAAACCCAGGGCGCGATGGTTCAGCACCAGACCGACGCGGCGGAACAGGCCTTGCTCGTGCCATTGCTGCATCTGCTGCAGCACTTGGTCGTGATGGGCGCCGATCTGCTCCGCCAGGTCCTCATAGGGCCGCACGACAAGGGGCAAGCCGCGCTCCAGGCACTGGCGCAGGTCGAGCATCTGCTCGTGGCTCAGGGGCGAGATCACAGGTGTGCTCCCAGGGAAAACCCGAGGTCGATGCGGTAGGCGGTGAGCATCGGCAGGTCCAGGGGGCAGAGGCCGGTGTCCTTTTCCAGCTCCTCAAGCACCTGTTCCAGGTGCTGGCGATGCGGGCCGGTGAGCACGAACCACAGGTTGTAATGGTGTTCGCGGGCATAGTTGTGGTTGACCTCCGGGTACTGGCTGACACGGCGGGCCACCTGCTCCAGGCGCTCGATCGGCACGGCCAGGGCGGCCAGGGTGCTGGCGCCGGCGCGGGTGTGTTCGAACACCGGGCCGATGCGTGACAAGGCCCCGGCCAATTCCAGGCGTTGCAGGCAGGCCATCAACTCGGCTTCGCTGCAACCCAGCACCTGGGCCATTTCCCGGTAAGGTTCGGCGCACAGCGGCATGCCGTGCTGGTAGCGTTCGATCAACTGCTGGCTGAGCAGGTCAAGGTCCATCTCAATACCCCATTTTTTGCGCACGGCTGCTGAAGAAAATTCCGCTGGGGCTCAAGGCCGGCAAGGTCTTGAGCAGGGTCAGGCGATACGGGTCCCAGACCTGCACCTGGGCGCCATCGCGCACCGACAGCCACAGCTGCTCGCCACGCCCGGTGAACTCCATGTGCAACACGCCGGGGCCGGGGCGCAGGTCGGCGATGATCTGGTGGGTTTCACTGTCGAGCACCTGCACGCGGTCGTTGTCCGGGTAGGCGAAGTTCACCCACAGCTGGCGTCCGTCCGGCCGTGCGGTGACGAAGATCGGTTGACCGGCCACCGCGATGGCGGCGGTCTGCTGCCAGCTGCGAGCGTCCATCACCAGCACCTGGTGGCGCCCCACGGCGGGCACGAACGCCTGGTTATCGGCCACGGCCCAGCCTTCGAGGTGAGGCATCTTGTACACCGGCAACTTTTCCTGGCCGCGACCGTAGTCGGCCAATACGCGTTTTACGCCGTGTTCGGGGTGCCACAGGTCGAGCTGGGCCATGCCGTCCTCGCCGAACAGGCCGGCCATGTAATAGCGGCCGTCGGCGGTGATCAGGGCGTCGTAGGGTTGCTCGCCGATCCCGGTGAACCGGGTGATCTTCGGCGTGTTGCCCTGGCTGAAATCCGCACTCCAGATCTCGCCGGTGTCGAACAGGCTGAACACAAAACGTTGGCCGGGCGCATCCACCAGGCCCACCACCCGCGAGCGTTTGCCGTCGGGCAGGGCGGTGGCGGGGATGTCGGCGACCAGTGCCAGGGTCACGGCATCGAACACCTTGACCCCGCCGGGCTGGTAGTTGGAGACAGCAATCAGGCGCCCATCCTGGCTGATGGCGCCGCCAATGCTGTTGCCACCCTGGAGAATGCGTTTTTCGATGCGTTGGCCCAGCAGGTCGACTTGGGTCAGCCCGCCGTCACGGCCAAATACATAGGCCTGGCGCTGGTCGCGGGAAAACACCACCGAGGCATGAGACAGGTCGCCCAGGCCCTCGATGCGCGCCAGGCTCTGCATGCCGGTGGTTTCAATGATTTGCACACTGGCGGTGGTGCGTTCGATCACCAGGCCCAGGTCGCCGGTGCCGCGCAACGCAGACTGGGTGCAGGCGCCGAGCAGCAGGCACAGGGCTAAACAGGTGGGGCGGATCATAGTGCGGGGCTTCCTTGCAAGAGACGGTCGACCAACCAGGCGATGTCGTCGGCGCTGAGCAGCGGTGCCCAGCCGGGCATCGCACGGGCAGGGCGGCCATGGGTCACGGTGGCAATCAGGCTGTCGCGGCTGTGCCCGGCGAGGGCCTCGGGTGTCAGGGGCGGACCCAGGCCGCCGGTGAGGTACAGACCGTGGCAGGCGCCGCAGTCCTGGGTCAGCAGGTGTTCCAGGCGGGTGGCGTCGGGTGTCGCCGCCGCCCTTGTGGGAATCAACAAAAGCAGCGCCAGGGCGGTACCGATCATCGATGCTTTCATGGCGTGCTCCTCGGGGTTATTTCAAGCTCAGGACCCAGTCGGCGAGTACCTTGGCTTCGTCATCCGTGACGGGGTTGGGTGGCATCGGGATCGGCCCCCAGTTGCCCTGAGTGCCGTTCTTGATGTGGCCGGCCAGCGTTGCAGCGGCGTCTTTCACGCCGGCATTCTTGGCCGCCACGTCCTTCAAGGCCGGCCCCACCAGTTTGCTGTCGATGGCATGGCAGGCTGCGCAGGGCTTGCTCTTGAACAAGGCCGGGCCGTCTTGTGCCAGCACCGGTTGCAGGCTGAGCGCAGCAGCGGCTGCCAGCAATGCGAGGAGAATATTTTTCATTGGGTGACCTCGTGTTGATGGGGCTCAATAAATATCGTGTTGGGTGTTGAACACGTTGAACTTGCCGGTGGGGGTGATCAGGCGCTTGTCCTTGATCACCTGCTTGAGCTTCAAGGTTTTGTCGTCGATCACCACCAGCGCCGACTCTTCGGTCTGGCCGTTCCACACCGAGAACCACACCTCGTCGCCGGCCTTGTTGTATTCCGGTTGCACCACGCGCAACGCGCCTTGCTTGATGCCGGAATACTCGGCAATCGGCAGCACGCTGTAGCCCTTGTCGAGGTGGTTGATGTCGAACACCGCCACGGATTGGCTGAGCTTGGCGTCGGGGTTGAGCGTGGTGTCCACATAGAGGTGGTGGGAGTTGGGGTGGGTCTTGATAAACAGCGAACCGCCGCCCTGGCCCTTCAGTGATGCCACCTGTTTCCAGGCGTACTGCGCGTGCTTGACCGGGTCGGTGCCGATCAGCGAAATACCGCCGTCACCCAAATGGCTGGTGGCCCAAACCGGCCCGTATTGCGGATGGACGAAGTTGGCGCCACGGCCGGGGTGCGGGGTCTTGCCGACCTCCACCAGGGCGGTGAGCGTGCGCAACTTGGAGTCGATCACCGCCACCTTGTTCGAGTTGTTGGCCGCCGTGAGGAAGTAGCGGTGAGTGCTGTCCCAGCCGCCGTCATGCAGGAACGGGGCGGCGTCGATGGTGGTGATGGTGAGGTTCTTGATGTCCTGGTAATTGACCAGCATCACCTTGCCGGTTTCCTTGACGTTGACGATGAACTCCGGCCATTCGTGGGACGCAATGATCGCCGCCACCCGTGGTTCTGGGTGGTACTCCTGCTTGTCCACGGTCATGCCACGCGTGGACACGATCTGCTTGGGCTCGAGGGTCTCGCCATCCATGATGGTGAACTGCGGCGGCCAGTAAGACCCTGCGATCGTGTACTTGTCTTCAAAACCCTTGTACTTGGAGGTTTCCACCGAGCGCGCTTCGATACCCACCTTGATTTCGGCGACCTTGGTCGGCTCGGCGGGCCACAGGTCGATCATGTCGATCTTGGCGTCGCGGCCGATCACCAGCAGGTAGCGGCCGGAGGCGGAGATCCGCGAAATATGCACGGCGTAGCCGGTGTCGATGAGTTTGACGATCTGCTTGGTGTCGCCGTCAATCAGGGCGATCTTGCCGTCGTCGCGCAGGGTCACGGAAAACAGGTTTTCCAGGTTGAGTGTGTTCAGCTGTTTCTTTGGCCGGTCTGCGGGTTTGACCAGCACTTTCCAGGTCTTGAGCGTCTCGGCCATGCCCCATTCCGGCGGGGTGGGCGCGGTGTGCTGGATAAACGTGGCCATGCTGGTGATCTGCGCCTTGGTCAACGCATTGGAGGTGCCCCAGTTCGGCATGCCGGCGGGCGAACCGTAGGTGATCAACGCTTCCAGGTAGGCCTGGCCCCGCGCCTGGGTGATGTCCGGGGTCAGCGGTTTGCCGGTGGCGCCCTTGCGCAGCACACCGTGGCAACCGGCGCAGCGCTCGAAGTAAATCTGCTTGGAGGTGTCGAAGTCGGCCTGGCTCATGTCCGGCGCGCCGACGGTATGCACCACGGCAGGCGTGGCGGCGCCATGGGCGCTCAAGGGCAGGGCGAGGGCCAGCGCGCAACTCAGGCTGGCGAGGCTCAAGGTGAAGGTTGTTCTGTTGCGAGTCAGCATTCCATGTACTCCTCAGGCGAGACCTTTGCGGTGCCGCGCAACGTGTGCGGGCGCAGGTTCTTAGTGCCAGGCCAGACTATGGCGAGGTGTTGGAATGCTCGCTTGACGGCGATCAAGTTTGCCGGGGACAGCGCTTGCCAGGTTGTCGCAGGGGCCCTTAGCGTGGCCGTCGAACCTGCCTTGGATACCTGCCATGACTGAGCCTTTCTACCAACCCCTCGACAACGAACAGGTGCTGTTCGAACACGCGTGGCGCCACCGCATGCCGGTGCTGATCAAGGGCCCGACCGGTTGCGGCAAGACCCGCTTCGTGCAGCACATGGCGCACCGCCTGAACCTGCCGCTGTACACCGTGGCCTGCCACGACGACCTCAGCGCCGCCGACCTGGTCGGCCGCCATCTGATCGGCACCCAAGGCACCTGGTGGCAAGACGGCCCCCTGACCCGCGCCGTTCGCGAGGGCGGCATCTGCTACCTGGATGAAGTGATCGAAGCGCGACAGGACACCACCGTAGTCCTGCACCCGGTGGCCGACGACCGCCGTGAGCTGTACCTGGAACGCACCGGCGAAGTGGTCAAGGCGCCGCCGTCGTTCATGCTGGTGGTGTCGTACAACCCCGGCTACCAGAACCTGCTCAAAGGCATGAAGCCCAGCACCCGCCAGCGCTTCGTCGCGATGCGCTTCGACTACCCGGCAGCCGCCGACGAGGCGCGCATCGTGGCCCAGGAGGCCCAGGTGGACAGCGCGCTGGCGACCGAAGTGGTGCGCCTGGGCCAGGCCCTGCGGCGTCTTGATCAGCACGACCTGGAGGAAGTCGCGTCCACACGCCTGCTGATCTTCACCGCCCGCCTGATCGCCGCCGGCATGCCACCGCGCGAAGCCTGCATGGCGTGCCTGGCCCAGGCCCTGAGCGACGACCCGCAGACCGTCGCGGCGCTGATGGACGTGGTCGATGTGCACTTCGCCTGAGGCCCGGCGCCTGCCGGGGGATTTGGCGATGTGGTTTTTCATCCTTGCCGAGTTGACGGTGTTTGCGATCTTGATCCTGGCGTTTGTGGTGATGCAGCGGCTGGAGCCTCAGGTGTTTGCCGTGGGGCGTTTGGCGCTGGATACCTCCACCGGGTTGGCGATGACCTTGAGCCTGCTGACCGCCGGGTTGCTCGCAGCGCTGGGGTTGCAGCAAGTGCGCGCGGGCTGTTTGCGACGTGGGGCCGGGTTGTTTGGTTGTGCGTGGCTGGTGGCGCTGGTGTATGTGGGGATCAAGCTCACGGAATACACCCATCTGGCGGGTGTTGGGCTGGGAATGGAGCACAGCCGGTTTTTTACCTTGTACTGGATACTCACGGGGTTTCATTTCCTGCATGTGGTGTTGGGGATGGTGATCCTGGGGTGGCTGGGGATGGGGTGTTGGCGGGGTGGGGTTTTGGTGACAGGGGTGGAGTCGGGGGTGCTGTATTGGCACATGGTCGATTTGGTGTGGGTGGTGTTGTTTCCGGTGGTTTATGTGATGGGGTGATGGCGGATGAGTGTTTCGCAGGGGTTGGTGGTGTGTTGGGCGTTGTTGGTGGCATTGAGTGTGGGGACGGTCTTGGCGGGGGCTGCGGGGGTTTGGGTGGGGGTGTTGGGGGTGGCGGTGGTTAAGGCGTGGTTGATTGTGGATGGGTTTATGGAGTTGCGGCGGGGGCCTTGGGGGTGGCGGGGGATGGTGTTGGGGTGGGCGGTTTTGTTGGTGTTGTTTGTTGCGGGGGTTGGGTACATATCCGTTGTTTAGGTCATGGCTAACCCGGCGTCCTGCCGAGTTACCCACGCTCCAAAGCCTGCGTTCGGCCAGCGTGTTTGACGGGGCGCCTCAGATCAAGATCAAAACAAGAGCACGGCGGCCTGGTAGCCGACCGGTTGCTTACTGTCGATCTCGGTTAAATGTGGGAGGGGGCTGGCAGATGGGCTGGCAGACCCACCGCCATCGGGAGCAAGCCCCCTCCCACAGTAGATCTGAGTCATCAGGCAGAAAATGTTCGGCTACAGCTCTACCAAACACCCCCATCCCCTGTGGGAGATGTCGAGCTTCAGCGAGGCTTCGAAGGCGGTGGCACTGCTGGCAGACATGGCGACTGACCCACCGCCATCGGGAGCAAGCCCCCTCCCACAGTAGACCTGAGTCGGCAGGCAGAAAGTGTTCGGCTAAAGCTCTACCTAACACCCCCATTCCCTGTGGGAGATGTCGAGCTTCAGCGAGGCTTCGAAGGCGGCGGCACTGCTGGCAGATGGGCTGGCAGACCCACCGCCATCGGGAGCAAGCCCCCTCCCACGATAGACCTGAGTCAGCAGGCAGAAAGTGTTCGGCTAAAGCTCTACCAAACACCCCAATCCCCTGTGGGAGATGTCGAGCTTCAGCGAGGCTTCGAAGGCGGCGGCACTGCTGGCAGATGGGCTGGCAGACCCACCGCCATCGGGAGCAAGCCCCCTCCCACGATAGACCTGAGTCAGCAGGCAGAAAGTGTTCGGCTACAGCTCTACCTAACACCCCCATTCCCTGTGGGAGATGTCGAGCTTCAGCGAGGCTTCGAAGGCGGCGGCACTGCTGGCAGACATGGCGACTGACCCACCGCCATCGGGAGCAAGCCCCCTCCCACAGTTTGATCTCCATACATCAGGTAGATATCAGCCTGATTTTGATCTTAGTGCCGAGTGTTGGGGCAAGAGCCTTTGTACTCAATCTTCTTGATCGCCATCAAGCACTTTTCCCACCTCACCTTCCTATCATGACCCCCGCCAAGCCATGAGGAAGACGACCATGTCAGAGACCTTCACCAAGGGCATGGCCAGGAATATCTACTTCGGAGGAAGCGTGTTCTTCTTCCTGATTTTCCTGGCCCTGACCTACCACACCGAACAAACCTTTCCCTCCCGCAGCAACGCCGACCAACTCACCGAATCGGTGGTGCGTGGCAAGGGTGTGTGGGAGCGCAATAACTGCGTCGGCTGCCACACCCTGTTGGGCGAGGGCGCGTACTTTGCGCCGGAGCTGGGCAATGTGTTCCAGCGCCGGGGCGGGGAAGAGGGGTTCAAACCGTTCCTGCACGCCTGGATGAAGATGCAACCCCTCGGTGTGCCAGGGCGGCGGGCCATGCCGCAATTCAACCTCGATGACCAGGAAGTGAATGATCTGTCCGAGTTCCTCAAATGGAGCTCGAAGATCGACACCAACAACTGGCCACCGAACAAGGAGGGCTGAGCCATGCGCAGCGCCAATCCCTATCTGAAGTTCCAATCCCAGGCTGTGGCCAAACCCTATTTTGTGTTTGCCTTGATGCTGTTTGTCGGCCAGGTGCTGTTTGGCCTGATCATGGGCCTGCAATACGTGGTGGGTGACTTTCTGTTCCCGCTGATCCCCTTCAACGTGGCGCGGATGGTCCATACCAACCTGCTGATCGTGTGGCTGCTGTTCGGCTTCATGGGCGCCGCCTACTACCTGGTGCCCGAGGAGGCGGATCGCGAGTTGCACAGCCCGAAACTGGCGATCCTGTTGTTCTGGGTGTTCGCCGTGGCGGGGGTGTTGACCATCCTCGGTTACCTGCTGGTGCCGTATGCGGCGCTGGCCAAGCTGACGCATAACGAACTGCTGCCGACCATGGGCCGTGAATTCCTTGAGCAACCCACCATCACCAAAATGGGCATCGTGGTGGTGTGCCTGGGCTTTCTCTACAACATCGGCATGACCCTGCTCAAGGGCCGCAAGACCACCGTGAGCATGGTGATGATGACCGGGCTGATCGGCCTGGCGGTGTTTTTCCTGTTCTCGTTCTATAACCCCAGCAACCTGGCGCGCGACAAGTTTTACTGGTGGTGGGTGGTGCACCTTTGGGTGGAAGGCGTGTGGGAATTGATCATGGGCTCGATGCTGGCGTTCGTGCTGATCAAGGTCACCGGCGTCGACCGCGAAGTCGTGGAGAAGTGGCTGTACGTGATCATCGCCATGGCCTTGATCACCGGCATCATCGGTACCGGGCACCACTTCTTCTGGATCGGTGCGCCGCAGGTGTGGCTATGGGTCGGTTCGATCTTCTCCGCCTTGGAGCCCTTGCCGTTCCTGGCAATGGTGATGTTCGCCTTCACCATGGTCAAACGGCGGCGGCGCCAGCATCCCAACCGCGCGGCCACGCTGTGGGCCAAGGGCACCACGGTGACGGCGTTCTTCGGCGCCGGGGTGTGGGGCTTCCTGCACACCCTGGCACCGGTCAACTTTTATACCCACGGCACTCAGCTCACGGCGGCGCATGGTCACCTGGCGTTTTTCGGCGCCTACGCCATGATCGTGATGACCTTGATCAGCTACGCCATGCCTCGCCTGCGCGGCCTCGGTGAAGCACCGGATGCGCGCTCGCAGACCATCGAAATCTGGGGCTTCTGGCTGATGGTGTTGTCGATGGTGATGATTACCCTGTTCCTCACCGCCGCCGGCGTGGTGCAGGTGTGGTTGCAACGCTGGCCCGTGGACGGAGCGGCGCTGCCGTTCATGGCCACGGTGGAACACCTGACCGCATTGTTCTGGGCACGGTTGGCCAGCGGCGTGGTGTTCCTGCTCGGGTTGCTCTGCTACCTGTACAGCTTCCGGCAACGGCGCAGTGTGGCCGGTGCGCCGGCGCCCATTGTGTATTGATCGTCAATCCCCAAGAGGGCGGCCCGGCTGGTACAGCGGGCCGTTTTACGTTTGGAGCAACCCCATGGCCTTTACCCTGGAACTCGAAGAGTGGGTCGGCAGCGCCTGGCACCGCTTCATTACACGGCGCGCCCGCGTGGACTTCCCCGAGGCGCAGGTGCAGTTAGCCGACCGCCAGCGCAGCCTGGCGCTGCTGTTTCGTGCCCTCGGCGGTGCCGGCGGCATCGCCCTGGAGGCGGCCGGCGAGCGCGATGTGTTGCTGCGCCGCAACCTGCTGATGCGCATCGCTGGCACCTGCAGGCATGCGCCACTGGCCTCCTGTGACGGCAGCCGCTTGCGTTTGCCGGCCAGCCTGGCGGTATTTCCCGAGGCTGCACTCAACCAGGAACTGTACCGCTGGCTGGCGCTGCTCGCCGCGCAGTCGGGCCCCGTGACCCATTGGGCGCGGGATAACCAGCGCTGGACCTGGCTGCTGTTGCAACGCTACCCGGCCCTGCTGCCCAGCTACCGGCGCCTGGTGCACGCCCATATCGCACTGCGCCCCGACCCCGCCAGCCTGCGCCCCAACGAAGCGGCCCTGGAGAAAGCCTTGCGCAAGGCCCTGCGCGAACCCGGCAGCGTGCGCAACTTACCCCGCAGCGAGCGCGCCCCGTGGCCGTTGCCGTTGTGGCTGTACCCGCCGCTGCACCTGGATGCACCACAAAGCGCAGACCTGGACGACGAAGGCGACGACCTGTCGACAACGCCCGGCGAGCAACACGGCGCGCCCAAACGCGCGACCCGCCTGGACGACAACAGCCGTGACGGCGGCCTGCTGGTGGTGCGCCTGGAAAACCTGTTCAGTTGGACCGAACACGTCGACCTCGACCGCTGGACCGACGACAGCCAAGACCCTGACGCTGCCCGCGTCGCCGAAGACCTCGACCAACTGAGCCTGTCACGCCAGCGTGTGCGCAAGAGTGGCGGCTTGAAGCTGCACCTGGACCTGCCACCGGCCGACGTCGACGACATCCCCCTTGGCCAAGGCATCAAGTTGCCCGAATGGGACTATCGCCAACAACACCTGCTGGACGACTTCGTCAACCTGCAGCCGATGCATCCGCGCCTCGATGCGCCGCAACCCTTGCCCGCGCGGCTGCACGCTCAGGCCCAGCGCCTGCGTCGGCAATTCCAGCACCTGCGCACCGACCGCCAGTGGCTGCGCCAGCAACCCCAGGGCAGCGAACTCGACCTGCAGGCCTGGCTGGATTTTCATGTGGAGCGCCAGCACGGCGCCTGTGCCGAACGCGGCCTGTTCATGGAGCAACGCCACAGCCACCGCGACCTGGCGTGCCTGCTGCTGGCGGACCTGTCGATGTCCACCGACGCGCACTTGAACGACACGCAAAAAGTCATCGACGTGATTCGCGACAGCCTGTTGTTGTTCGGCGAAAGCCTGGCAGGCGCCGGCGATCGTTTTGCGCTGTACGGGTTTTCGTCCTTGCGTCGGCACCAGGTGCGTTTGCAGGTGCTCAAGTCGTTCGACCAGCCCTACGACGACCGCATTCGCGGTGCGATCCAGGGGCTTAAACCGGGTTACTACACACGCATGGGCGCCGCGATTCGCCAGGCCACCCGGCTGCTGGGTACCTGCAAGCAACGGCGCAAACTGCTGTTGTTACTCACCGATGGCAAGCCCAATGACTTGGACCTGTACGAGGGCCGCTATGGCGTGGAAGACACGCGCCAAGCGGTGATAGAGGCGCGGCGACAGGGCTTGATCCCGTTCTGCATCACCATCGACAAACAGGCCGGCGACTACCTGCCGTACCTGTTCGGTGCCCATGGCTTCACCCTGATCCGCCAGCCGGAGCAGTTGCCCCAGCGCTTGCCCCAGCTGTACCGGCAGCTCACTGAACGTCAGTAGATATCCCGGGGGAGCCAGAAGAACATCGCGATGCAAAACAGCGTGAGGCCCAGGCAAAACCATTGGAAGCGGCTTAACCGTCGCGCCAGGGCGCGTGCCTCGGCTTCGGGCAACGGCATGGCGCAGCCTTCGCAGCTGTCGCGCTCCATGGCATTGCGGTGTTGGCAATACAGGCAGGTTTTCACTCGAATTGTTCCAGGCGTTGCCGGTCGAGAATGGCGATCTGGCGCGCGTCCTGGGTGATGATGTTCTCGTCGATCAAGCGCCGGATAATCCGCGAAAACGTCTCCGGTTGGATCGACAAGTGCCCGGCGATCAGTTGCTTGGCCATCGGCAGTTCGAAGTGGGTTTCGCCTGCCGGCAAGTGCATCAACTGGGTCAGCAGGTAGCGCACCACACGGTGGGTGGCGTTTTTCAGCGACAACGTGTCGATCTCGTTGACCCGCTGGTGCAGGCGTACACACAGCTTGCCCAGCAGGGCGAACGTCAGGCGGCTGTTGCTGTGCAGCAGGCGCATATACGTGGCGTTGGACAGGCGATACAGCTGGGTCGGGCACACCGCTTCGGCGCACGCCACATAATTGGGAGTGTCCATCAGCATCATCGCTTCGGCGAAGGTCTGGCGCTCGCCGATCACTTCAAACACCTTCTCCTGGCCGTCCGGGGTCAGGCGGTAGATCTTCACCGCACCGGCAATCACGAAATAGAACGCATCGGCGGGCTCGCCCTGGCGGAACAGCGGCTCACCCTTGTCGACGCTGAGCAACTGGCTGCTGCTCATCAGCTCACTCAATTGCGCCTCGTCCATGGGCTCGAACAGGTGGTGGCTGCGCAGGATCTGATGGTGCACGCGATGCAACACGCGGTGCACATCCTTGAGCGGTGGCAGCGCGGCGTTCATATCAGCACCAGTGACAGTCCGCTGGCCGCTGCCAGCATGGAACCCAGGATCACAAACCAGGCAAGCGGGACGCAGGCGTTTTTCATCATGGCTCCATGGCGCAGGTTAAACGGGGATGATGCCGGTGAGGGTACGCCTACGGCACGGGCCGCGACTTGATCTGCGACAAGGGCAACGCGCGCGCGTAAGCGCAAGATCAGCGCAGTGATGAATTGAGGAGCCTTGGCATGCACGTACTGGATCGGCGCACAGCGATGTCGATAACACCGCTGTTTCGCCTGGCCTTTCGGCCGTTTTTCCTCGGCGCCTGCCTGCTGGCGGCGCTGGCGATTCCCCTCTGGCTGCTGGCCCTCAGCGGCGCCACCGGCACCTGGCAGCCCGCCGGGGGGTGGCTGGCGTGGCACCGGCATGAGTTGTTGTTCGGCTTCGGCCTGGCAATCATCGCCGGGTTCCTGCTGACGGCGGTGCAAACCTGGACCGGTCGCCCCGGCCTCAGCGGCACGCCGTTGGCCCTGTTGGCGGCCTTGTGGCTGGCCGCGCGCCTGGGCTGGCTGCTCAACGTGCCGTGGCCGCTGCTGGCGCTGCTGGAACTGAGCTTCCCGCTGGCCGTGGCCGGGGTGATGGGCTGGACACTGTGGAAGGTCCGGCAGACGCGTAACTACCCGATTGTGCTGGTGCTGGTGTTGCTGGCCGTGGCGGATGGGTTGTCGCTGTATGGGCTGTGGCGCCATGACGAAGGCGGGCAGCGGCTGTCGGTGCTGACGGGGCTGTGGCTGGTGGCCGCCATGATGGGGCTGATCGGTGGCCGCGTGATTCCGTTCTTCACCCAGCGCGGCCTGGGCCGGGTCGACCCCGTCAAGCCTTGGCCTTGGCTGGACCGCTTGCTGCTCGGCGGCTCGATCCTGGTGGCGCTGCTCTACGCCAGCGGTTTGGCCCTGTTTCCAACCCCCTGGAGCGGCGCGTTGTTTGCCGCGCTGGGCCTGGGGCATCTGCTGCGCCTGGCGCGCTGGCATGACCGCGGCCTGTGGCGCGTGCCGCTGCTGTGGTCGTTGCACCTGGCGTATGCCTGGCTGGCCGTGGCGTGCCTGGGCATGGCGCTGTGGCATTTCGGCGCGCCGCTCAATCCCAGCCTGGCGGTGCATGCGCTGACCATCGGCGCCATGGCCGGGTTGATCCTGGCGATGATCGCGCGGGTCAGCCTCGGCCATACCGGCCGGCCTTTGCAGCCGCCGGGCGGGATGACCCTGGCCTTTGCGCTGCTGAACCTGGCCTGTGTGTGCCGCGTCGTGCTGGTGTTGGCCTGGCCGTTGGCGGCCTTGTGGTTGGCGGGCCTGTGCTGGACTGTTGGGCTGGGCCTGTACCTGTGGCGCTACGGGCCGATGCTGTGGCAGGCGCGGGTCGACGGGCATCCGGGTTAGGAGACACACATGCTGTATGCCTGGTTGTTGATTGTGCATCTGCTGGCGGCCATCGCGTTTATCGGCACGCTGTTTTTCGACGTGGTGATCTGGCACAGCGCCCGAGAGGAACTGGCCTGGTCGGCGCAGTTCACCTCCGAGCAGGCCATCGCCCGGCGTTCGCGGCGGGTACTGCACCTGGTGGTGATCGTGCTGTACGGCGCGGGTCTCGGCCTGGCGTGGCACTACTGGGGCATCGCCTGGAACAGCCGCTTCGGGTTGATGTTGAGTCTGAAAGTCCTGCTGGCCCTGAGCATCATCGGGCATTACCTGTTGCTCGCATACTGGCTGTCGCACAAGTGCTTGAGCCCCCGGAGAGCGCTGTGGATCCGCCGCAGCATCCTGGGGCACATGGTAGTGATCGTGATTCTGGCGAAGTGGATGTTGCGTTGATCAACTCGCCGGGTTACCCACGGATTCAAGCCTGCGTTCGGCCAGCGTGTTTGACGGGGCGTCTAAGATCAAAAGCCAGCGGATATCCACCTGAAGCATGGCGATCAAACTGTGGGAGGGGGCTTGCTCCCGATGGCGGTGTGTCAGTTGATGCATCGGTGACTGTTCCACTGCGATCGGGAGCAAGCCCCCTTGTTTAACCGAGTTCGACAGACACAATACCCATCGCCCTGCGGCGTCATGCCGCGGGCGGTTGTTGATCGCGGTCAAGGGATAACGCAGCAGTAGTTCCCACACTGTGGCGAACTTTCTGGAGGATCGCGTCATGCCCCTGTCCCTTGCGCAATTGCGCCGTAACTACACCCTCTATGGCTTGCGTGACGAGAACGCGCAGGCGGATCCGTTGGTGCTGTTCGGCCAGTGGCTGGGCCAGGCGCGCAAGACGGAAGTGCCGCCGGCCGAGGCCAATAGCATGGCCTTGGCCACGGTGGACAGCCAAGGGCATGCCCATTGCCGCATCCTGTTGCTCAAGGGATTCAGCGCCGAGGGTTTTATCTTTTTTGGCCATTACCACAGCGCCAAGGGCCAGGAACTGGCGAGTAATCCCCATGCGGCCATGACGTTTTTCTGGCCGGGCCTGGAGCGTCAGGTGCGCATTGAGGGCCCGGTGGTGCAGGCGGGGGCGCAGCTGTCGGATGACTATTTCGACGCGCGCCCGGTCGCCAGTCAGTTGGGCGCCTGGGCTTCACCACAGAGCCAGCCCCTGGCCCATCGCAGCGAGCTGGAAAGCCGCTTGCGTGAGGTCACGCAACGCTTCGCCGGGCGCCAGCCGCCACGGCCCGACAACTGGGGCGGCTATTGCCTGCAACCCCGGCGCATCGAGTTCTGGCAGGGCCGCCCCGACCGCCTGCATGACCGTCTCGACTACCGTCTGCACGACGGCCACTGGCAGTGCACGCGCCTGGCCCCCTAACGGCATACCTCCTCCGAGGAATAGGCCCTGCGCCCATTGCGGCGCAGGCTGAGTGCAACTTTCTTCACGCCTGGAGCCTTGATCATGGCCCATCTGACCCAACGCAGTTTTGTCTCGCTGAATATCGCGGTACTGACCATCAGCGACACACGCACCTATGACACCGACACCTCCGGGCAAACCCTGGTGGACCGCCTGCAACGTGCCGGCCACGTGTTGATCGACCGCAGCATTGTGCTGGACGACATCTACCAGATCCGCGCGCGTGTCTCGCAGTGGATCGCCGACCCTCAGGTGCAAGTGGTCCTGATGACCGGCGGCACCGGTTTTACCGCTCGGGACAACACGCCCCAGGCCGTGATGCCGTTGCTGGACAAGTCCGTGGACGGTTTCGGCGAGCTGTTCCGCCAGGTGTCCCTGGCGGAAATCGGCATGTCGACCCTGCAATCCCGTGCCCTGGCCGGCATCAGCAACGGTGTACTGGTGTGCTGCATGCCCGGCTCTCCGGGCGCCTGTCGCACAGCCTGGGACCAGATTCTGCTTGGCCAGTTGGACAGTCGCACCGGCCCATGCAACTTCGCGCCGCACCTCAAGCCCCAGAGCGATCAACCGCTTGGCGCGTGTGAGGCGCGGTCATGAGCGTGTGTGACAGCGGCGACCTGCTGCCGGTGGAGGAGGCCATCGCGCAATTGCTCGCCCAGGCGCCACCGCCACCGTCCACCGAAGTCATTCCCCTGGCCCAGGCCCTCGGACGGGTGATCGCCGAGGACGTGTTCTCGCCCCTTGACCTGCCGGGTTGGGACAACAGCGCCATGGACGGCTACGCCCTGCGCGCGTTTGACGTGCCGGAGCAGGGCGGTTACCTGGAAGTGGCCGGGCGCATCGCTGCTGGGCACAGTAGCGAGGTGCCGTTGCAAGCTGGGCAAACCCTGCGGATCTTCACCGGTGCGCCGCTGCCCGTCGGTGCCGACAGCGTGATCCCCCAGGAACGCTGCCGCGTGTATGGCCAGCGCATCTGGTGCCCACCGCTGCGCCTGGGTGACCACGTGCGCAAGCGCGGCGAGGAGCTGCAACGCGGGCAGTGCGTGTTGGGGGCGGGCAAACGCCTGCGCGCCCAGGAAATCGGCCTGCTGGCGGCGGCGGGCATCCCGCGGGTGAAGGTCTATCGAGCGCTGCGGGTATGCCTGCTCAGCAGCGGCGACGAATTGCGTGAACCGGGTGAGTCACTGGCGCCTGGGCAAATCTACAACAGCAACCGTTACCTCGTCGCGGCGTTGCTGCGTGGTTGGGGCGTGGAGGTGCACGACTACGGCGTGATGGCCGACGCCCTGGCAGCCAGTCGCGATGCACTGGTGCTGGCGTCCTCCGAATGCGACTTGCTGCTGACCACCGGCGGCGTGTCGGTGGGGGAGGAGGACCACCTCAAACAGGCCATTCAGGAACTCGGCAACGTGGATTTCTGGCGCCTGGCGATCCAGCCCGGCAAACCCCTGGCGTTCGGCCAAGTGGCCGGCAAACCTTGGATCGGCCTGCCGGGCAATCCCACCGCCGCGCTGGTGACCAGCTTGGTGGTGGTGCGCCCGTTCCTGCTGCGGGCCCAGGGCGTCGAGCAGGTGTTGCCGGCACCGATCAGTGTGCCGGCCGGTTTTGAATGGCTCAAACCCAACAAGCGCCGCCAGTATTTGCGCGCACGTTTGAGCCCTGGCAGCGATGGGCAATTGCGTGCGGTCCTGCACCCCCAGCAAAGCTCGGCGATGCTCGTCGCGGCTTGTTGGGCCGATGGCCTGGTGATCGTCGAGCGCGAGCAACAGGTGCTCAAAGACGCGGCGGTGCCGTTCCTGTCCTTTGCCGATTTCCACTGAGGAGCCACCATGCAACTGGTCTGCCCGGCAGGTAACCTGCCTGCGCTGAAAGCCGCCGTGCGCCAAGGCGCCGATGCGGTGTACGTAGGGTTTCGCGATGACACCAATGCCCGGCATTTCGCCGGGTTGAACATGGACGACAAGCAGTTTGACGCCGCCGTCGCCCATATCCGCCAGCACCAGCGCAAGCTGTACGTGGCGGTGAATACCTACCCGCAACCGAAGATCTGGCCGCGTTGGCAACGTGCGGTGGACCGCGCCGCCGACCATGGCGTCGACGCGCTGATCGCCGGTGACCCCGGCGTGCTCGGCTATGCCGCCGAGCGTCATCCACAGTTAGCCCTGCACTTGTCGGTGCAGGGCTCGGCCACCCATGCGGCGGCGTTGCAGTTCTACGCTGAACGCTACGGCATCCGCCGCGCGGTGCTGCCACGGGTGCTGTCCCTGGCCCAGGTCAAGCAGGTGGCGGCCAGCAGCAGCGTGCCCATCGAAGTGTTCGGGTTTGGCAGCCTGTGCATCATGGCCGAAGGGCGTTGCCACTTGTCGTCCTACATCACCGGCGAGTCGCCCAACCTGTGCGGCGTGTGTTCACCTGCCAAGGCGGTACGCTGGAGCGACGACGCCGACGGCCTCAGCGCACGCCTGAGCGAAGTGCTGATCGACCGCTACACCCCCAACGAACCCGCCGGCTACCCGACCCTGTGCAAAGGCCGGTTCCTGGTGGGCGGCAAGCGCTTCCATGCGCTGGAAGAACCCACCAGCCTCGACACCCTCGACCTGCTACCCGAACTCAGCGCCATCGGTGTGGCGGCGGTGAAGATCGAAGGCCGGCAACGCAGCCCGGCCTATGTGGAACAAGTCACCCGCGTCTGGCGCGCCGCCCTCGACGCCCACCGCAGCAGCCCCGCCAACTTTGTGGTCAAGGACCAATGGCGCCAGGTGCTGGCCGGACTCTCCGAAGGCAGCCAGACCACCCTGGGTGCTTACCATCGTGCTTGGCAGTGAGGACACACAGATGAAACTCAGCCTCGGACCGGTGCTGTTTTATTGGGATAAGGAACACCTGGGGCGCTTCTACGCGGACATGGCCAGCTTGCCCCTGGACGTGATCTACCTGGGCGAAACCGTGTGCTCCAAACGCCGCGCCTTGAACCTGGATCAATGGTTGGGTTTGGGCCGTGAATTGCAGGCCTGCAGCTCGGCGCAGATCGTGCTGTCGAGCCTGACTTTGATCGAAGCCGCCTCGGAACTGTCGAGCCTGCGCCGCCTGTGCGACAACGGCGAGTTGCTGGTCGAAGCCAACGACATGGGCGCGGTGCAGTTGCTGATCGAACGCAAATTGCCCTTCGTCGGCGGCCCGGCGCTCAACCTCTACAACGGCCATGCCTTGGTGCAATTGCTCGACGCGGGCATGCAACGCTGGGTGCCGCCGGTGGAATGTTCCCACGGCCTGATCGCCGACGTGCTGGAACAGGTGCGTGAATTGGGGCGGCCGTTGCCCGAAGTCGAGATCTTCGCCTACGGCCATCTGCCCCTGGCGTACTCAGCCCGCTGCTTCACCGCGCGTGCAGAAAACCGGCCGAAGGATGACTGCCAGTTCTGCTGCATCAACTACCCGGACGGCATGGCCTTGACCAGCCAGGAAGGGCAGGCGTTGTTCACCTTGAACGGGATTCAGACCCTGTCGGCCGATGTCACTAACTTGCTGGCCGACTACCCTGGCTTGGTGTCGTGTGGGGCTGATCTGCTGCGCCTGAGCCCTCGGGCCGAGGGCATGAGCGACGTGGTGCGCGCCTTCGACCAGGTGCGCCAGGGCGCCACGCCGCCGCTGTTTGTGGATGGCTGCAATGGTTACTGGCATGGCCAGGCCGGCATGTTGCGGGTTGAGGAGGTGGGGTTGTGTTGAGTCGCAAGCAATGGTTGCTCAAGGGGGCTGACCGGTTGTTGCCGTTGATACGGCGTGTGCCGTTTGCAGTGCAGCGTCTGGCCTTGCAGCAGGGTCTCAACCGCTGTTTGGCCGAGCCTTTGCGTGATGGCGGTTTTGATTTGTTGCGGGGACGCTGGATGTGCCTGCGCATTCCTGATTTGGGGTTGTGCTGGTACCTGACCTTGGGGCGGGAGGGATTGCGGATTGCCTCGCAGGCGCAGGCCCAGGTGACCATCAGTGGGAATTGGCGGGAGTTTTTGCTGCTGGCCAGCCGGCAGGAAGATCCGGATACGTTGTTCTTTCGGCGGCGGTTGGTGATCGAGGGGGATACGGAGTTGGGGTTGGGGTTGAAGAACTTGATAGACAGTTTGGATTCGGATGTGTTGCCGGTTTGGTTGTGGCAGGGGCTTGAGCGGGCGGGGCGGGGGGGGGCGGTTTGAACTGTGGGCAGATCCGTTGTTTAGGTAACGGCTGGTAGGGGTTCCGCCCTTACGGCGGGTCACTTTTGAAAGGAGCCCAAAAGTAACCAAAAGGCTCTTGCCCCAACACTGGGCACCTCGCTCACGCTCGGTGTGCCCGTAATCCGCCAGGTATTTGGGGGGCCGCCGCCACGCGCCATCCATGGCGCGGGGCGGCTAAACCGGCATCCCTGCCGGTTTACCCCCCAAATCCCTGTCGAATTCCGGCCAGCGTGTTTGACGGGGCGCCCCAGATCAAGATCAAAAGCAAGAGCACGGCGGCCTGGTAGCCGACCTGAGTGGTGTGGAGCAAAGGCAAACGCGGCGGCCTTAAAGCCGGCCGGAGTTGCGTCTGTCGATCGCGGTCCAAATGTGGGAGGGGGCTTGCCCCCGATTGCAGTGTGACAGCCAAAGATGGATCAGCTGACACACCGCTATCGGGAGCAAGCCCCCTCCCACAGTTTGATCTCCATACATCAGGTAGATATCAGCCTGCTTTTGATCTGCTTTTGATTTTGATCTTAGGCGCCCCGTCAAACACGCTGGCCGAACGCAGGCTTGAATCCGTGGGTAACCCGGCAGGACGCCGGGTTAGCCGCCCCGCGCCATGGATGGCGCGTGGCGGCGGCCCACGGATTCAAGCCGGAGTGAGGGTATGCCGAGCCTAGGCGAGGCACCGAGTGTTGGGGCAAGAGCCTTTTGGTTACTTTTGGGCTCTTTTCAAAAGTGACCCGCTGTAAAAGCGGAACCAATATCAGCCGTTACCCAAACAACGGATATGTACCCGCCAAATGCAACACCTCCCACCTCCCACCTCCCACCTCCAGCGTCATCGCGTAGAAACCCCATGACCCGCAGCGAAACTCTACATGATCGGCAACGGGCATTAACCGGCCTGGTAGCCCATCAGTTCCTCTTCACTGAGGATTCGAATGGTGCGCCGCTGCACCTCGATCAATCCACCTTCCACCAGCCGGTGCAGAATCCTGGAAAAGGTCTCCGGCTGGATCCCCAGCTTCGACGCCACCAGTCGTTTAGGCACTTGCAGCACTACGTCGCCGCTGACGGCATCGCGCTCCTGGAACAGAAAGTTGATCACCCGGCGACTGGCGTTGGCCAGGGTCAGGGTGTCGATGTCCTTGAGGCGCTGGTGCAGATGGATGCTCATGCTCGCCAGGATCGCCAGGCAGATTTTCGGCTGGTCTTCCAGGGCGCGGCGGTAGTGCTGGCCTTCGATACTGACCAGCACACAGTCCTTGAGCGCTGTTGCGCTGACCGGGTAGGCCTTGGCCTGGGTGAACAGCAGGGCTTCGGCGAAGGTCTGGCCGGGTTGAATGATTTCCACCAGGTGCTCCTGGCCTTCGCCGGTGACGCGGTGCAGTTTGATCTGGCCGCTGACCAGCAGGAAGAAACGGTCGGCGGGGTCACCCTGGTGCATCAAGGGGGTGTGGCTGGGCACGCGTTTCAGGTTGGCCAGGGTGCAGACGTCCTGGAAGGTTTTTTCCGGGAGTTGGGTGAAGAGGTGGTGACGGCGTAGGGTCAGGACGATTTGGGGATGGGTGAGCATTGTTTGGGCCTCCGCGGGTGGTCAGGGTAGGGGGCCTGGGGTGGGTTTGGATATGCCTCTGAGGGGGTACCTCGGTGTGTATATCCGTTTCTGCGGTAATGGCGGGTGTGGGTCCCGGCGCAGACCCAACCCCAACGCTCACCCCACCTGCCTCAAATGCTCCATCGCCCAAACCGCCGCCTCCACCCGCGACCGCAACCCCAACTTGTGCAGCAAATTCTTCACATGCACCTTCACCGTCCCCTCAGTAATCCCCAACTTATGCCCAATCACCTTATTGCTATACCCACTGGCGATCGTCTTCAACACCTGCCGCTCCCGCTCGGTCAATTCAACCGCCGCATGCGGCTGCGGTGAGCGCAACGCCTGGGCCAGCACTCGTGTCAATCCGGGGCTGATCACCAGCGCCCCATGCAGCGCATCGCGAATAAATTCCACCACCAGTTCCGGCTCCATGTCTTTGAGCAGGTACCCATTGGCGTCCAGGCGCAGTGCATCCCGAATATCGTCTTCGGCGTCGGACACGGTAAACAGCAACACCTTGCCGGCATAGTCCATGGCGCGCAGGCGGCGCAGGGTTTCCAGGCCGTTCATCTGGGGCATGTTGTTGTCCAGCAGCACCAGGTCCGGTTGCAGGCTCTGGATCTGGTCGAGGGCTTCCTGGCCGTTGCCGGCTTCACCGACCACGTGCAGGTCGTCTTCCAGTTCGAGGATCTGGCGCATGCCGTGGCGCATCATCGGGTGGTCGTCGACCAACAGGATCCGGTGGCGAATGGCGGTGTTCATGAGGCGGTGCCTTGTAGGGAGTGGCCGAGGAATTCCGGCTGGAAACGCAG
The DNA here is from genome assembly GCF_045037875.1 of Pseudomonas petroselini. NCBI lineage: Bacteria > Pseudomonadati > Pseudomonadota > Gammaproteobacteria > Pseudomonadales > Pseudomonadaceae > Pseudomonas > Pseudomonas petroselini. The sequence continues at coordinate 4,789,061 of NZ_CP173614.1, read as the reverse complement.
TTGCACACGAGTGCCCTGAGGGGCTCGTGGGCTGATGTCGAGGTCGCCGTGCAGGCTGCGGGCGCGTTCGTCCATGATGGTCAGGCCGTGGTGTTCTCGCCGGTCGACCTCGCCGCTGAAGCCACGACCATCGTCTTCGATGCTCAGGCTGACTGTCTCGCCGACTTGGCGCAGTTGCAGCCAGGCGTTTTGCGCATGGGCGTGGCGCAGGCAGTTGGACAGCGCTTCGCGGGTGATCTGCAACACGTGGATCTGTTCGCTGGCCGACAGCTGGAAGGCCAGGGCGTCCACATGCAGGTGCACCTGGAACTCGCCACGCCGGGAGAATTCTTCGGCGGTGTCCTGCAACTCATGCACCAGCCCGGCATCGTGGATTTGCAGGCGGAAGGTGGTGAGCAGTTCGCGCAGTTGGCGGTAGGCGTTGTTCAGGCCGTCGCGCAGTTCGCCGGTGACGGTGGCCAGGGTCTCCACCGGTTCGCCACGGCGGATCAGGGTTTGCATGCGGCTCACTTGCAGCTTCATGTAGGACAGCGCCTGGGCCAGGGAGTCGTGCAGTTCGCGGGCGATGATGGTGCGCTCGTCGAGGAGCAAAAGGCGGTGGTCCTGTTCGCGTTGGCGCTTGAGGGACAGTGAGGTGCCGATCAGGTTGGCCAAGGCCTGGATCAGTTGTTTTTCCCAATCCTGCGGTGCATGGCCGTCAAGGAAGTGCGCCTTGAGTTCGCCCAGTTCCGCGCCCTGGTTGCTGATGCTGAACACTTGCGGCGGCGCGGCGTGATGACGCTCGCAGGTGGCACAGTCACCGACCGCGCAGACGTTGCGGCTGTTCTCGCCATGCAGCGCGAGCATCTGCTGGGCCGGCGCCAGGAAGTGGCCTTGCAGGCATAACGACAGGCGCAGCCCCGGCAGGCGTTTCTGGAAGCGTCGGATCAGTTCATCCAGGCCCTCGGCATTCGCCAGGCGCGTGGCCAGGCTGCGGCTGCTTTGGTAGAGCAGTTCGAGGGCGGCGTTGGCTTGTTGCAGGTTGAGGGTCTTGAGCTGCACCTGGCTTTCCAGGGTGCGGTGCGAGGCTTCGATGGTTTCGGCCATGGTGTTGAAGCTCAGCGCGAGTTGGCCCAGCTCGTCCTCGGAACGGTGGTTGACCCGGATCTTGAAGTCGCCGTCGCGAAAACGCCGGGTGGCGTGCACCAACTCTTCCAGGGGGTTGACCACCCCGTATTGCAGTTCGTACAGGCCGATCAGCAGGATGATCAAGGTGCTGAACAGCGCCAGGCCCTGGATACCCTGTTGCCAGCCTTGTTTGCGTTCGCTTTGTTGCTGCAACAGGCTGACGAAGTGATTCAGTTGCTCGACAAACGCCGGGGCGCTGGCCTGGAACAAGGCCGCATCACCGCGCAGCACCGCCGGGCGCAGCTCGGTGTTCCAGCGTTGCTGGATCTGTTGGTAGCTCTGTAGCAGGGCGCTCTGGGGGCCGTCTTCCAAGACCGCCTTGAGCGACTGACTGTCGAGGCGCCGTTGCAGGCTTTGGCTGACCTCGGTGATTTCACCTGGCTGGGCACCGGCGGCGAGTTTCCAGCTGAGGTGGTAGGTCTCCATGCGCACCGAGCCTGCGGTGTTGATCGCGGCGGCGTCGCCCTGGCTGAACCAGGCGATCAGCCCGGCGCTCAGGGAGCTGGCCAGGGCCAGGATGGCGATAAGGATCACCGCCAGGCCGGCACGGGCGGGCAGGGAGCTGCGCAGCCAGTCAAGCATGACGGCGTAATCGACGAAGGCAATGCAGAGGCATGAGGGCACCTGAAACCGGAAAGGGGGCTGGACACGGCCTTCCCTGGCGCACTACCTCTAAAGAATTGCCGGCGAACCCTCCCACGGATAAAAGCCGGCACAAGAGAGCAATCCATTGATAAATAAAGCTTTTCTCTTGTTTTTGCGTCTACCTCCTTGGAGGTAGACGGGGCCAGCATAGCCCGATACCCCCCAGGCGGACGTTGATCTGGGTCAAGTTACACGGGGGTCTGGCCCCTAACCTGCGCTCATGAAATCACTTTCTGGAGCGCTTACCGTGACTCAACCCCGTATGAGACAAGGCCTGGTGCTGGGCATGAGCACCCTGGCTTTCACCGTCTGCTTTATGGTGTGGATGATGTTCGCCGTGCTCGGCGTGCCCATCAAAGAGCTGCTGCAACTCAACGAAACCCAGTTCGGCCTGCTGGCCGCCACGCCGGTATTGACCGGCTCCCTGGTGCGCCTGCCACTGGGCTTGCTCACCGACCGCTTTGGCGGGCGCATCGTGTTTTTCCTGCTGATGCTCGCCTGCGTGTTGCCGCTGTACCTGATCACCTATGCCACCGCCTATTGGCAGTTCCTGGTGCTGGGCCTGTTTGTCGGCCTGGCCGGCGGCTCGTTTTCGGTGGGCATCGCCTACGTCGCCAAATGGTTCGACAAAGATAACCAGGGCTTCGCCATGGGCGTGTTCGGCGCCGGTAACGCGGGGGCGGCCGTCACCAAGTTTCTCGCCCCGGCACTGATCGCCCTCGGCACCTGGCACCTGGTGCCCAAGGTGTTCGGCGCCATCCTGTTTATCACCGCGCTGCTGTTCTGGTTTCTCACCAGCGAAAACAAGGCGCACCGCAGCGCCGGCGGCGCCAGCCTGCGCGAGCAACTGCAGAGCCTGAAAGACCCGGCCGTGTGGCGCTACTGCCAGTACTACTCGATTGTGTTCGGTGGGTACGTGGCCCTGGCGTTATGGATGACCAAGTACTACGTGCAGGAATACGGCTTCAGCCTGCAAAGCGCCGCGCTGCTGGCCGCGTGTTTCTCGCTGCCCGGCGGCGTGCTGCGGGCGGTGGGCGGCTGGATGTCCGACCGCTGGGGTGCGCAAAGCGTGACCTGGTGGGTGTTGTGGGTGAGCTGGGTGTGCCTGTTCCTGCTCAGCTATCCGCAGACGCAACTGCAGGTGATGACCGTCAACGGTCCTCTTGATTTCCATATCGGCCTCAACCCCACGCTGTTCACTGTGCTGCTGTTTGTGATGGGCATCGCCTTCGCGTTCGGCAAGGCCTCGGTGTTCAAGTACATCGCCAATGACTACCCGCAAAACATGGGCGCGGTGTCCGGCATCGTCGGCCTGGCCGGTGGCCTGGGCGGCTTTGTGCTGCCGATCCTGTTCGGCGCGCTGGTGGACCTCACCGGCGTGCGTTCCTCCTGCTTCATGTTGATGTACGGCGTGGTCTGGGTGTCCCTGGCCTGGATGTACTTCAGTGAAATTCGCAAACAGCCATTGCTCGGCAAGCAAGCTCTCCAAGGAGAATGATCATGTCCATTGCGCAAAAGCCCGGTTCGGGCCCGGTGATCCACGACTGGCGCCCCGAGGACCCCGCTTTCTGGGGCGCCAGCGGCAAGAAGACCGCCACCCGCAACCTGTGGATCTCGATCCCCGCGCTGTTGCTGGCCTTCGCCGTCTGGATGGTGTGGAGCACCGTGATCGTGCGCCTCAACGCCATCGGCTTCAGCTTCACCACCGACCAACTGTTCTGGCTCGCTGCATTGCCCGGCTTGTCCGGCGCCACCTTGCGGGTGTTCTACTCGTTCATGGTGCCGATCTTCGGCGGGCGCCGCTGGACGGCCCTGAGCACCGCCTCCTTGCTGCTGCCGTCGCTGTGGATGGGGTTTGCGGTGCAGGACCCGGGCACGCCCTACAGCGTGTTTGTGTTGATCGCCTTGCTCTGCGGTTTTGGCGGCGGCAACTTCGCCTCCAGCATGTCCAACATTAGCTTTTTCTACCCCAAGGCCCAGCAGGGCACCGCGCTGGGCCTGAACGCCGGCCTGGGTAACCTGGGGGTCTCGGTGATGCAATTCTGCGTGCCGCTGGTGATCACCTTTGGCGTGTTCGGCCTGGTGGGTGGGCAACCGCAAACGCTGCCGGACGGTAGCCAACTGTGGCTGCAGAATGCCGGCTTCATCTGGGTACCGTTCATCCTCACCGTCACCGTGGCCGCGTGGTTCGGCATGAATGACCTGTCCAGCGCCCGCGCGTCGTTCAGTGACCAGGCAGTGATCTTCAAGCGCAAGCACAACTGGCTGATGTGCTGGCTGTACCTGGCGACCTTCGGTTCATTCATCGGTTTTTCGGCGGCGTTCCCGCTGCTGATCAAGACCTCGTTCCCGGACGTGGTCGCGCTGAAATTTGCCTTCCTCGGCCCGCTGGTCGGCGCGCTGGTACGTCCACTCGGCGGCTGGCTGGCGGACAAGATGGGCGGCGCGCGGGTGACCCTGTGGAACTTCGTGCTGATGATCGTGATGGTGTTCGGCGTGCTGCACTTCCTGCCGCAGAACGGGCAGGGCGGCAACTTCTACGGCTTCCTCGGGCTGTTCATGTTGCTGTTCATCACCACCGGTGTGGGCAACGGTTCCACCTTCCGCATGATCCCGGTGATCTTCCGCACCCAGCACGAGAAAGCCAGCGCCGGCAAATCCGCCGCCGAGCGTGAACAGGCGATCAAGAACGCCGGCAAGGAATCCGCTGCGGTGCTGGGCTTCAGCTCGGCCATGGGCGCGTTCGGTGCGTTCTTCATTCCCAAGTCCTTCGGCACCTCCATGGCCGCTACCGGCAGCCCGGCCATGGCGTTCTACATGTTTGTCGGTTTCTACCTGAGCTGCATCGTCGTGACCTGGTGGTGGTACGCCCGCAAGGGCTGCGCCACACCCTGCTGATCGACCTGAATTCGCCGGGGCAACGCACCCCACGGCACGCCTGATGAGGAAAGCACCATGAGTCATTTACTGGATCAACTGCGGTTCTTCAACCGCAAGCAAAACGAGTTCTCCGAAGGCCACGGCGAGACCCGCAAGGAGTCCCGCGACTGGGAAAACGTCTACCGCTCGCGCTGGCAGTACGACAAGATCGTACGCTCCACCCACGGTGTGAACTGCACCGGCTCGTGCTCGTGGAAGATCTACGTGAAGAACGGCCTGATCACCTGGGAAACCCAGCAGACCGACTACCCGCGCACCCGCAACGACCTGCCCAACCATGAACCGCGTGGCTGCCCGCGTGGCGCCAGCTACAGCTGGTACATCTACAGCGCCAACCGCCTCAAGTACCCGAAAATCCGCAAGCCGTTGCTCAAGCTGTGGCGTGAAGCGCGCCTGACCCTGTCACCCGTCGAGGCGTGGGCGAGCATTGTCGAGGACAAGGTCAAGGCCGACTCGTACAAGAGCAAGCGCGGCATGGGCGGCTTCATTCGTTCCAACTGGGAGGAGGTGAATGAGATCATCGCCGCCTCCAACGTCTACACCATCAAGCAGTACGGCCCGGACCGCATCGTCGGCTTCTCGCCGATCCCGGCCATGTCCATGGTCAGCTACGCAGCGGGTTCGCGTTACCTCTCGTTGATCGGCGGCGTGTGCCTGAGCTTCTACGACTGGTACTGCGACCTGCCACCAGCCTCGCCGATGGTGTGGGGCGAGCAGACCGACGTGCCGGAATCGGCCGACTGGTACAACTCCAACTACATCATCGCCTGGGGCTCCAACGTTCCGCAGACCCGCACCCCGGACGCGCATTTCTTCACCGAGGTGCGCTACAAGGGCACCAAGACCGTGGCGATCACGCCGGACTATTCGGAAGTGGCCAAGCTCACCGACCTGTGGCTCAACCCCAAGCAGGGCACCGATGCCGCGTTGGCCCAGGCGTTCAACCATGTGATCTTCAAGGAATTTCACCTGGATAAACCGAGCGCTTATTTCACCGACTACGCCAAGCGCTTTACCGACTTGCCGGTGCTGGTGATGCTCAAGCCCATGACCGGTTTTGCACCCGGTGCAGGCTTCCAGCCGGACCGCTTCCTGCGCGCTTCGGACCTGGTCGACAACCTCGGCCAGGACAACAACCCGGAATGGAAAACCATCGCCCTCGACGAAAGCGGCGAACTGGTCTCGCCGCAGGGCGCCATTGGCTATCGCTGGGGCGAGAAGGGCAAGTGGAACATCCTCGCCAAAGAAGGCGGTGAAGGCCGCGCGATTGACCTTAAGCTCAGCCTGGTCGGTGACGACGTCGCCGAAGTGGCCTTCCCGTATTTCGCCGGCGAAGCCCACGATTACTTCCAGCACGTGGCCGGCGATGCCGTGCAGTTCCGTCGTGTGCCGGTGCACAGCGTGACCTTGGCCGACGGCACGGTAGCCAAAGTCGCAACCGTGTTCGACCTGTCCGCCGCCAACCTGGCCATCGACCGTGGCCTGGGCGGCAACAACGTCGCCAAGGACTACGACGACGCCAGCGTGCCGGGCACCCCGGCGTGGCAGGAAGCGATCACCGGCGTCAGCCGCGAGAAAGCCATCCAGATCGCCCGCGAGTTCGCCGACAACGCCGACAAGACCAAGGGCCGCTCGATGATCATCGTCGGCGCGGCGATGAACCACTGGTACCACATGGACATGAACTACCGCGGGCTGATCAATATGCTCATGCTCTGCGGTTGCGTCGGCCAGACCGGCGGCGGCTGGGCCCACTACGTCGGCCAGGAAAAACTGCGCCCGCAGTGCGGCTGGCTGCCCCTGGCCTTCGGCCTGGACTGGAACCGCCCGCCGCGCCAGATGAACGGCACCAGCTTCTTCTACGGCCACAGTTCGCAATGGCGCCACGAGAAGATGAGCATGCACGACATCCTCTCGCCACTGGCCGACAAGTCGCAGTTCCCGGAGCATGCCCTGGACTACAACATCCGCGCCGAACGCGCCGGCTGGTTGCCGAGTGCACCGCAACTCAACACCAACCCGCTGCACATCTGCCGTGACGCGGCGGCCGCCGGCATGACGCCGAAAGACTACGTGGTCAAGTCCTGGCAGGACGGCAGCCTGCGCTTTGCCTGCGAACAACCGGACAGCCCGGTGAACTTCCCGCGCAACATGTTTATCTGGCGCTCCAACCTGCTCGGTTCCTCGGGCAAGGGCCATGAGTACATGCTCAAGTACCTGTTGGGCACCAAGAACGGCGTGATGAACGAAGACATCGGCCACAGCACCGAATGCAAGCCGACCGAGGCCGAATGGGTCGAAGACGGCGCCATCGGCAAGCTGGACCTGGTGACCACCCTGGATTTCCGCATGTCCTCCACCTGCGTGTATTCCGACATCGTCTTGCCGACCGCGACCTGGTACGAAAAAGACGACATGAACACCTCGGACATGCACCCGTTCATCCACCCACTCTCGGCGGCCATCGACCCGGCGTGGGAATCGCGCTCCGACTGGGAGATCTACAAAGGCATCGCCAAGGCGTTCTCGGCCATGTCGGTCGGTCACCTGGGCGTCGAGCAAGACCTGGTCACCGTGCCGTTGATGCATGACAGCGTCGGTGAACTGGCCCAGCCCTTCGGCGGCACCGACTGGAAAAGCGCCGGTGTGGCGCCGGTACCGGGCAAGAACGCCCCGAACATGGCGGTGGTGGAACGCGACTACCCGAACATCTACAAGCAGTTCTCGTCCCTCGGCCCGATGCTGGAAAAACTCGGTAATGGCGGCAAGGGCATCAACTGGAACACCGATGAAGAAGTCGAGTTCCTCGGCGAGCTGAACCATCACGAAAGCGATGCGGGCATCAGCCACGGCCGGCCGAAAATCGACACGGCGATTGACGCCGCTGAAGTGATCCTGTCGCTGGCCCCGGAAACCAACGGCAAGGTCGCCTTGAAAGCCTGGGCCGCGCTGTCGGAGTTCACCGGCATCGACCACAGCCATTTGGCGATCTCCAAGGCCCATGAAGCGATCCGCTTCCGCGATATCCAGGCGCAGCCGCGCAAGATCATCTCCAGCCCGACCTGGTCCGGCCTGGAAGACGAGCACGTGAGCTACAACGCCGGCTACACCAACGTCCATGAAAACATTCCATGGCGCACCATCACCGGTCGCCAGCAGTTCTACCAGGATCACCCGTGGATGCAGGCGTTCGGCGAGCAGTTGATGAGCTACCGGCCACCGGTCAACACCCGCACCATTGAAGGCGTGAAGGGCAAGCGCAGCAATGGCGAGACCGAGATCGTCCTGAACTGGATCACCCCGCACCAGAAATGGGGTATCCACAGCACCTACAGCGACAACCTGCTGATGCTCACCCTGAGCCGTGGCGGCCCGATTGTGTGGCTCTCCGAAATCGACGCCAAGCGCGCCGGGATCGAGGACAACGACTGGATCGAATGCTTCAACGTCAACGGCGCACTCACCGCCCGTGCGGTGGTCAGCCAGCGTGTCAAGGAAGGCATGGTGATGATGTACCACGCCCAGGAACGCATCGTGAACGTGCCCGGTTCGGAAACCACCAAGACCCGTGGCGGCCACCACAACTCGGTGACCCGCGTGGTGCTCAAGCCGACCCACATGATCGGCGGCTACGCCCAGCAGGCTTACGGTTTCAACTACTACGGCACGGTCGGTTGCAACCGCGATGAGTTTGTCGTGGTGCGCAAGATGGCCAAGGTCGACTGGCTCGATGGCACCGCTGGCGATGATCTGCCACGCCCATTGCCGACCGATATCGAGGAGAACTGAGATGAAGATTCGCTCACAGATCGGCATGGTGCTGAACCTGGACAAATGCATCGGCTGCCACACCTGCTCGATCACTTGCAAAAATGTCTGGACCAGCCGTGAAGGCATGGAGTACGCCTGGTTCAACAACGTCGAATCCAAGCCCGGTATCGGCTACCCCAAAGAATGGGAGAACCAGGACAAGTGGAAAGGCGGTTGGGTGCGCAACGCCAACGGCAGCATCAACCCACGCATCGGCGGCAAGTTCCGCGTGTTGGCGAACATCTTCGCCAACCCTGACTTGCCGAGCCTGGACGACTACTACGAGCCATTCGACTTCGACTACCAGCACCTGCACACCACGCCGTTGGGCGAACACCAGCCAACCGCACGCCCGCGCTCGCTGGTGTCGGGCAAGCGCATGCAGAAAATCGAGTGGGGCCCCAACTGGGAGGAAATCCTCGGCACCGAGTTCGCCAAGCGCCGCAAGGACAAGAACTTCGACCAGATCCAGGCCGATATCTACGGCGAGTACGAAAACACCTTCATGATGTACCTGCCGCGTCTGTGCGAGCACTGCCTCAACCCGGCGTGCGCGGCCTCGTGCCCGAGTGGCGCGATCTACAAGCGTGAAGAAGACGGCATCGTACTGATCGACCAGGAGAAATGCCGGGGCTGGCGCATGTGCATCAGCGGCTGCCCGTACAAAAAGATTTACTTCAACTGGAAGAGCGGCAAGTCCGAGAAGTGCATCTTCTGCTACCCGCGTATCGAAGCCGGCATGCCCACCGTGTGTGCCGAAACCTGCGTTGGCCGGATTCGCTACCTCGGTGTGTTGCTGTACGACGCCGACCGTATCAGCGAAGTCGCCAGCACTGCCAACGAGCATGACCTGTACGAAAAACAGCTGGAGATTTTCCTCGACCCGAATGACCCGGCAGTGATTCGCCAGGCCCTGGCCGATGGCGTGCCGCAGTCGGTGATCGACTCCGCGCAGCGTTCGCCAGTGTACAAAATGGCTGTGGATTGGAAACTCGCCCTGCCGCTGCACCCGGAATACCGCACCTTGCCGATGGTTTGGTACGTGCCGCCGCTGTCGCCGATCCAGAACGCCGCCGCGGCCGGCACCGTGGGCATGAACGGGGTGATCCCGGATGTCGACAGCCTGCGCATCCCCCTGCGTTACCTGGCCAACATGCTCACCGCCGGTGATGAAAAACCGGTCAAGCGTGCGCTCAAACGCCTGCTGGCGATGCGTGCCTACAAACGCTCCCAGCAAGTGGACGGTGTGCAGGACCTGCAAGTGCTGGAAGACGTCGGCTTGAGCGTTGAACAGGTGGAGGAGATGTACCGCTACCTGGCGATTGCCAACTACGAAGACCGCTTCGTGGTACCGAGCGCCCACCGTGAAGACGCCATGAGCGACGCGTTCGCCGAGCGCTCCGGGTGTGGTTTCAGTTTCGGCAGCGGCTGCAGTGGCAGTTCCGACACCAACATGTTCGGCGCCAAGAAGGCCAACCGCCGCGACGTGCTGAAAACCGTACAAATCTGGGAGGACTGAGCATGCGCATTCTTAAAGTGATCTCGCTGTTGCTGGACTACCCCACCGAAACCCTGGTGAACGGCCGCGACGAGCTGGAAAAAGCGATTATCGAATCGCGGGAAATCAGCCCCAAGCAACGCGGTGCGTTGTTCGAGTTGATGGAGCTGATCTGCGGCAACGACTTGATGGACGGCCAGGAACATTACGGCGCCTTGTTTGGCCGCGGTCGTTCGCTGTCGCTGTTGTTGTTTGAACACGTGCACGGCGAGTCCCGCGACCGTGGCCAGGCGATGGTCGACATGATGGCCCAGTACGAGGAGGCCGGGTTTGCCATCGGCGTCAAGGAGCTGCCGGACTATATCCCGCTGTACCTGGAGTTTCTCTCCACCCGCGAAGACATCGAGGCCCGCGAGGGCCTGGCGGATGTGGCGCACCTGTTGGCCTTGCTCGCCGCGCGTCTGGAAGAGCGCGAGAGCGGCTACGCCAGTTGCTTCCGTGCGCTGTTGCAGATTGCCGGCGCCGAGCCGCACCAGGCCGTGGCCGAACTGCGTGCCCAGGTCGCCGCCGAACCGCGCGACGACTCCCTCGAAGCCCTGGACAAAATCTGGGAAGAGGAAGCCGTGGACTTTATGCAGGCCGAGCAGCAGGACCGTTGCAGCTCGCTGCCGAGTGCGCCGGGCAAGGCCCGCGAAGAAAGCGCGGTGCCGTTGCACTGGGTGGATTTTCAGCAAGAAGGTCGGGCCGCAGCGCCCGCCGGGGAGGTGGGTAATGTCTAAGTGGAATTTGCTGGTATTCGGGGTGTATCCCTATGTGGCCCTGGCCATCTGCCTGTTGGGCAGTTGGGCGCGGTTCGACCTGTCGCAGTACACCTGGAAGGCCGGCTCCAGCCAGATGCTCAACAACCGCGGCATGCGCGTGGCGAGCAACTTCTTCCATATCGGCGTGCTGTTCGTGCTGGCCGGGCACTTTGTCGGCCTGCTGACGCCGGCATCGATCTACCACCATGTGATCAGCACTGAGAACAAGCAGTTGCTGGCGATGGTCTCCGGCGGTTTCTTCGGCCTGCTGTGCCTGGTGGGCCTGCTGATGCTGGTCAAGCGTCGTTTGACTGACCCACGCGTGCGCGCCACCTCAAGCCCGTCGGACATCCTGATCCTGCTGGTGTTGCTCGCACAGTTGCTGCTCGGACTGCTGACCATTGTCGCCTCCACCGGGCACATGGACGGTTCGGTGATGGTGATGCTCGCCGACTGGGCGCAGAACGTGGTGTTGTTGCGGCCGGTGGAAGCGGCAGCGTCGATTGCGCCGGTGTCGTTGATCTACAAGGCGCATGTGGCGCTGGGCTTGACCCTGTTTGTGCTGTTCCCGTTTACCCGCTTGGTGCACATGGTCAGCGCGCCGATCTGGTACCTGGGGCGTCGTTATCAAATCGTGCGGCAGAAGTAGTGAGGAGAGCGTCATGACAACAGGATGCGGATGTGGTGGCGGGAATGGCGGCAGCGGCGGTTGTGGGTCGTCGGCCAAAGAACCCGTGATGGCCGAGGTGGCTGTCCAAGCGCCTTTCGAGGAACTCAAGGCGCCCGAATTGATTGCCAGCAGTGAACAGGAATGGCCGATCATCAGCGTCAACGACGTGCCCGTCACGCCTGAGGCGATGGCCTTGGAGTTGCAATATCACCCGGCCGACAGCCGCGAAGAGGCGGTGTACCTGGCCGCCCGCGCGCTGGTGATTCGCGAGCTGTTGCAGCAGCGCATCGCTGAGCTGGGCCTGGCGGTGGAGATCGCCGCCGGCGAGAACGAAGAGGAGGCCGCCACGCGCTTGCTGCTGGAGCGCGAGGTCAAGGTGCCCGAGTGCGACGAGGCCACCTGTGTGCGCTATTTCGAGAACAACCGTGGGCGCTTTCACAGCGCGCCGTTGCTGGCGGTGCGGCACATCCTGCTGGAGTGTGCGCCGGACGATGCCGAGGCCCGGCAACTGGCCCAGGTGCAAGCGGAAGTGCTGCTGCTGAGCCTGGCCCAAGCGCCGGGCAGCTTCGCCGAGTTGGCCCTCAAGTACTCGGCGTGCCCGTCCAAGGCCCAGGGCGGTTCGCTCGGCCAGGTGAGCAAGGGCCAGACCGTACCGGAGCTGGAGCGCCAGCTGTTCACCCTGGCGCCGGGCCTGGCCGGCAAACCGCTGGAAAGCCGCTATGGCTGGCACGTGATCAGCGTCGACCAGCGCATCGAAGGCCAGCCGTTGCCTTACGAAGCGGTCGCGGTGGCGATCCGTACCCAGTTGCAGCAGGGCGTGTGGCAGAAGGCACTGGTGCAGTACCTGCAAACCCTGATCGGCGCGGCGGACATTCGCGGCATCGCGCTGCAGGGCGCCGACTCGCCGTTGGTGCAGTGACATGAGCCTGGTGGATGGGGTGGGGCGTTCGATCGATTATCTGCGGTTGTCGGTGACCGACCGGTGTGATTTCCGCTGTGTGTACTGCATGGCGAAAAACATGACCTTCCTGCCGCGCCAGCAGGTGCTGACCCTGGAAGAACTGGAACGCCTGGCCAGGCTGTTTGTGGGGCAGGGCGTGCGCAAGATCCGCTTGACGGGTGGCGAGCCGCTGATTCGTCCCGGCATTGTCGGGTTATGCCGCAACATCGCGGCGCTGCCGGGGTTGCGTGAGTTGGTGATGACTAGCAATGGCTCGCAGCTCGCGCGCTTGGCGCGGCCGTTGGTGGAAGCGGGGGTCAAGCGCATGAACATCAGCCTCGACAGCCTGGACCCTGGACGCTTTCGCGCGATCACCCGCAATGGTGATCTGCGCCAGGTGCTGGACGGTATCGAGGCGGCGCGGGAGGCGGGGTTCGAGCGGGTCAAACTCAATTGCGTGGTGATGAAAGGGCGCAATTTCGATCAGGTGCCGGGGTTGGTGCGGTACGCGATCGAGCAGGGCATCGACATCAGTTTTATCGAGGAAATGCCGCTGGGGGATGTGGGGCGTTCGCGGGGGGAGACGTTCTGCTCCAGTGATGAAGTGCGCGCGGTGATTGCGCGCGAGCATGTGTTGCTCGACAGCACCGAAAACAGCGGCGGGCCGGCGCGGTATGTGCGGTTGGCGCGGCATCCGGGGACGCGGGTGGGGTTTATTTCGCCTAATTCGCATAATTTTTGTGGCAGCTGTAATCGGGTCAGGATGACGGTGGAGGGGCAGTTGCTGCTGTGTTTGGGGCAGGAGGATGCGCTGGATTTTCGCGGGTTGCTGCGGCGGTATCCGGTGGAGGATGGGCCGTTGGTTGAGGCGTTGCACCGGGCGTTGCGGGGGAAGCCGGTGGGGCATGATTTTACGGGGGCGGGGGAGGTGCAGGTGGTGCGGTTTATGAGTATGAGTGGGGGGTGATTGGGGCCCCCAAAAATCCCTGTCGAATTCCGGCCAGCGTGTTTGACGGGGCGTCTTAGAACCGACCGGTTTCTTACTGTCGATCTCGGTTAAATGTGGGAGGGGGCTTGCTCCCGATTGCAGTGTGTCAGTTGACGCAGCTGTGGCTGCCCCATTGCTGTCGGGAGCAAGCCCCCTCCCACAGTTTGATCTCCCTACATCAGGTGGATATCAGCCCCCCAAATAACGGATATCCCCCCAATCAAAAAACCTTGACCCCGGTCAAGGGCTACCCACCCCATCCTCCGTAGCATCACTGCATGTTGTGTTTAATTACCAAAAAATATCTATATGTAGTGCTTGGAGCCAAAAATGCAAACCACGCTCACCCCACTAACCAGCACCCGCCTACACAAACGCGACGGCAGCCTAGTCCCCTTCAACGCCGAAAAAATCCGCCAGGCCCTGATCGCCGCCGGCACCGCCACCGGCGAATACCAAGCCACCGAAGCCGACCTGCTACTGGGCGCCGTCCTCGCCCGTCTCAGAGGCATCGACCACCTGGACGTCGAACAAATCCAAGACAGCGTCGAACGCGTATTAATGGACGCCGGCTACTTCCTGTCGATGCGCGCCTACATCGTCTACCGCGAACAACACGGCCGCCTGCGCCGCGATCGCAAGACCCTGGTAGAAGTCGCCACCTCGATGAACGAATACCTCGACCGCGAAGACTGGCGCGTGCAGGCCAACGCCAACCAGGGCTATTCCCTCGGCGGCCTGGTGCTGAACGTGTCGGGCAAGGTCACCGCCAATTACTGGCTGGACGAGGTCTACAGCCAGCAGATCGGCCGTGCACACCGCGAGGCGGACTTGCATATCCATGACCTGGACATGCTCGCCGGCTACTGTGCCGGCTGGTCGCTGCGCTCACTGCTGCACGAAGGCCTCAACGGCGTACCGGGGCGTGTCGAGGCCGGGCCGCCCAAGCACTTGAGCAGTGCGTTGGGGCAGATGGTCAACTTCCTCGGCACCCTGCAAAACGAATGGGCCGGTGCCCAGGCGTTCAGCTCCTTCGACACTTACCTGGCGCCCTATGTGCGCAAAGACCAACTGAGTTACCCCGAAGTGCGCCAGGCGGTGCAGGAGTTCATCTACAACCTCAACGTGCCGTCGCGCTGGGGCACCCAGACGCCCTTTACCAACCTGACCTTCGACTGGGTGTGCCCCGAAGACTTGCGCGAGCAGGTGCCGGTGATCGGCGGCGAAGAAATGCCGTTTGCCTATGGCGACCTGCAAGCCGAAATGGAGTTGATCAACCGCGCCTACATCGAAGTCATGCAGGCCGGGGATGCCAAGGGCCGGGTGTTCACCTTTCCGATTCCTACCTACAACATCACCCATGATTTCCCCTGGGACAGCGACAACGCCGACCGCCTGTTCGAGATGACCGCGCGCTACGGTCTGCCGTATTTCCAGAACTTCCTCAATTCCGATATGCAGCCCAACCAGGTGCGCTCCATGTGCTGCCGCCTGCAGTTGGACGTGCGCGAATTGCTCAAGCGCGGCGGTGGCCTGTTCGGCTCGGCCGAGCAAACCGGCTCCCTGGGTGTGGTGACGATCAACTGCGCGCGCCTGGGCTACCTGTTCAAGGGCGACACCTCGGGCTTGCTGCAACGCTTGGACAGCCTGATGGAAATGGCCATGGAAAGCCTGGAGGTCAAGCGCAAGGTGATCCAGCACCACATGGACGCCGGCCTCTACCCCTACACCAAGCGTTACCTGGGCACTTTGCGCAATCACTTCTCCACCATCGGCCTCAACGGCATGCACGAGATGCTGCGTAACTTCAGCGGCGACGAGCAGGGCATGCACACCGTCGAGGGCCGCGCATTCGCCCTCAAGTTGCTGGACCACGTGCGCGCCACGTTACTGCGCTTCCAGGAAGACACCGGCCACCTCTACAACCTTGAGGCGACGCCGGCCGAAGGCACCACTTACCGCTTTGCCAAGGAAGACCGCAAACGCTACCCGGACATCCTGCAGGCCGGCAGTGACGTCGCGCCGTACTACACCAACTCGTCGCAATTGCCGGTGGGGTTTACCGAAGACCCGTTCGAAGCCCTGGAGCTGCAAGACGAGCTGCAATGCAAATACACCGGCGGCACGGTGTTGCACCTGTACATGGCCGAGCAGATTTCCTCGGCCCAGGCCTGCAAGCAGTTGGTGCGCAAGGCGCTGGGGCGCTTCCGCCTGCCGTACCTGACGATTACGCCGACGTTTTCCATCTGCCCGGTGCACGGCTACCTCGCCGGCGAGCACGAGTTTTGCCCCAAGTGCGATGACGTGCTGGCACTGGCCGCTCAGTCCTGAACCGACTTTCCAACCCGTAAGGAGATTCACCATGCAAGCATCCCAGCCACAACGTCAGCGCTGCGAAGTCTGGACCCGGGTGATGGGTTACCACCGGCCGGTGTCCGCGTTCAACCCCGGCAAGCAGTCCGAGCACAAGGAGCGTGTGCACTTCACTGAAACGGCCGCCGTGGCCGGGCGCCAATGAGTCGAGCACTACGGGTCGGGGGACTGGTGCCCCTGACCACCCTCGACTACCCCGGCATGCTCGCCTGTGTGCTGTTCTGCCAGGGTTGTGCCTGGCGGTGTCGTTATTGCCACAACCCGGACCTGATCCCGCCGCGCGCCAGCACGGAGGTGGATTGGCGCCGGGTGTTGCTGTTTCTGCAACGGCGCCGCGATCTGCTCGACGCGGTGGTGTTCAGCGGTGGCGAGCCGACCTTGCAGGAAGGCTTGCCGGCGGCCATGGACGAAGTGCGGGCGATGGGTTTTCGCATCGGCCTGCACAGTGCCGGAATCAAGCCGGCGGGGTTTGCCAATGCCTTGCGCCACGCCGACTGGGTCGGCTTTGACGTGAAGGCCCTGGCCGAAGACTGCCAATCGATCACCCAGGTCAAGGGCAGTGGCGTGGCCAACTGGCGCAGCCTCGACACCTTATTGGCCAGCGGCGTGGAGTACGAATGCCGCACCACGGTGCATTGGCACCTGATCGACCCACCGCGCCTGCTGTTGCTGGCCCAACGTTTGCAGGCCATGGGTGTGCAGCGTTTCGCGGTGCAGATGGTACGCACGGCCAGCATGCTCGATACGCACTTGCCCAGTGCCCCGGCACAGGCTGCGCTGCCGGAGTTATGGGGCCGATTGCGCGAGTTGTTTCCCGCGTTTGTATTGCGAGGGTGACCAGCGCCCTCCAGCGGATTTTTATAGATGCTGCCCATGGTGGGCAGGTTTTCATCAGGGAATATCAGAATGAAGCAATTAACCACGGCACAACGCATTGTCATCGGTTTCGCGATTGCGCCGTTGGCGCTGGTCGGCTTGGTGTTTTACGCCTTGCACGACCTGGCAACGCTTAAGCAGCAATCCGAGCAAATCGTGCAACAGGACTGGCCGAGAATTGCACCGATCATGGTGATCGCCACCGGTGTGCGGGATAACGGGCGCAACACCCGCGACTTGCTGATCGACCAGGACAATCAACAGGCCCAGGACGCCATCGGCACAACCCGGCAACGCATCACCCAGGCGTTCGCGACCCTTGAACCGCTGCTGGATACGGCCGAAGGCAAAGCCGCCTACGCCAACTTGAAGGCCCATCGCGAAACCTATGTGGCCGCCTTTACCCAGGTGCAGGCGCTGATCAAACAGGGCGCGCGCGAGCAGGGCCTGGCCCAGCTCAAGCAACAGGTGATGCCCGCCGAGCTTGAAGTGTTCAAGAGCCTGGACGCCCTGATGGCGATGCAAGGCCGTCTGTTTGCCGAGCGCGAACAGGCGGCGCAGGCGCTGTACGACGAGGCCCGGCGCAACATGATCGGGCTGTTCCTGTTGTGCCTGGTGCTGGTGGTGGCCGCTGCGGTGATCGTCACGCGTAGCGTGATCCGCCCCTTGGGCGGTGAGCCGGACGAAGCCGCGCGCGTCTTGAGCCATATCGCCCAGGGCGACTTGACCATTGTGGTGCCGGTCGGCAACAGCGCCGAAGGCAGCGTGATGCGCAACCTGCACCTGATGCAGCAGAGCCTCAACCAGATGGTGCGGCATATCGCGGCCTCGGTGGACGGCGTGTCCAGCTCCTCCGAGGAGTTGAGCGCGGTCAGCAGCCAGACCAGCAGTAGCATGCAGTCCCAGAGCCAAGAGATCGAACAGGCGGCCACGGCAGTCAACGAAATGACCGCCGCCGTGGATGAAGTAGCGCGTAATGCCGTGAGCACCAGCGAGGCGTCACGCCTGTCGGAACAAACCGCCCAGCGCGGCCGCGCCCAGGTGCAGGAAACCGTGGCATCGATCAACACCCTGGCCACCGGCGTGGTGGAAACCTCGGAGCGCATCCAGCAACTGGCTGGCCGCGTGCAAGACATCAGCGGTGTGCTGGAAGTGATCCGCAGCATTGCCGACCAGACTAACCTGCTGGCCCTCAACGCGGCCATCGAAGCGGCCCGTGCCGGGGATGCCGGGCGTGGGTTTGCGGTGGTCGCCGATGAGGTGCGCGCGCTGGCCCATCGTACCCAAGCGTCGACCCAGGAGATCGAGCAGATGATTGGGAATATCCGTCAGGACACTGAGCATGCGGTGGCGGCGATGCACAGCAGCAGCGAGCGGGTGCAGGCGACCCTCGGCGTGGCGCAGCGGTCGGGGGAGGCGTTGGATGAGATTACGCGGTCTATTTCGCAGATCAACGAGCGCAATATGATGATTGCCAGTGCCACGGAGGAACAGGCGCTGGTGGCGCGGGAGGTAGATCGCAACCTGGTGGGGATTCGTAACCTGTCGCAGCAGGTGTTGCAGGGGGCGTTGCATACGGAGACGGCGGGGCATGATTTGGCGGGGATGGCCGGGGCGCTGCATCAGACGGTGGGGCGGTTTAAGGTGTAGCGATTTGTATACATATCCGTTATTTAAGTAACGGCTAAGCCGGCGTCCTGCCGGGTTAGCCACGGATTCAAGCCTGCGTTCGGCCAGCTGTCGATCTCGGTTAACTGTGGGAGGGGGCTTGCTCCCGATAGCAGTGGGGCAGTTGCAGATGTATTCGCTGACACGCCGCCATCGGGGGCAAGCCCCCTCCCACAGTTTGATTTTCATACATCAGGTGGATATCAGGCTGCTTTGATCTGGCTTTTGATCTTAGGCACCCCGTTCCAAAGTGACCCGCCGTTAGCCAAATAACGGAGATGTACTCGATCCCCGCCCAATCACCATCCCCAAAACTGCAACCACCATCCACCCCCCACCCACCCATTCCCCATCACCACCCACCCCCAAGCCCGCCATCGAGGCATGCCATCAAGCTGCCGCCACGCCAACCACACACTCCAACCGATGCAGGCGCCTAACAGCAACGCCCGACCCGGCTGCACCCAAGCCAACCCCAACCCTTCATACCGCAACAACTTCACCGTGGTCGCCGACAACCCCAAAAACAACCCCGCACCACCCAAGGGCGTCAACGTCAATGCCAGGGGCCGAAACAGTGCGCGATCCCCCGCATAATGCGCCGCCGCCCGTAACAGCAGCCAGCACCCGCCGCCAATCACCAGTGCGCTGCCCACCAGATACACCACAATGCACCCCCCATCCAGCCAACTGAAACTGTCATTGCGTTGGGGATAATGCGTGAGCAACCACCAAGGCGCGTTGTCTTGCAGCGCCCACAGCCAGCCGCGATCGACCAGCCACTCGGCCAGGTATTGCTTGAGGGCGATAAACCACGGGCTGACGGTCCATTGGAATGCGCCCATGGCCAAGCCGATCACCCCGAACAGCAGCAGGCGCACATCCCAGGCCGAGCCCGGTTGATGGCGCGCCTGGAGAATTTCCTGGTTGCACGAGCGGGCGATCAATTGCACCGCGCCACGTTGCCCGCTGCAGCGGCCGCAGGCGTGGCACTCGCTTGCACCTTGCAGGCGGCGGATGTCCAGCAGCGGTGCGCAGTTGGGCAGGGGCAGGCGCGGCGCGGTGTTGGCTTTCCAGCGTTGCTCATCCACCGCGAAGTGCACCGGGGCCAGGCGAGCGAGCAAGGCGAAGACGCCGCTCACCGGGCACAGGTAGCGGCACCACACACGTTTACCGCGCATGAACAGCAGGCCCACGACGACGGCGGCCACGGTCGAGCCGCCGAGGATCAGCAGCGCGGCCTGGGCGTAGTCATACACGCTGATCAGTTGACCGTAGAGGGTGGTCAGGCAAAACCCCAGCGTGGGCCAGCCGCCCCAGCGCAGCCAGCGCGGGATGCCCAGGCCACGTCCGTGCTGGCTGGCCCATTCGCTCAATGCGCCTTCGGGGCACAGCACGCCGCACCACAAGCGCCCGAAAAACACCATGGACAGCAACACAAACGGCCACCAGATCCCCCAGAAGATGAACTGTGCGAGCAACGTCAGGTTGTTCACCATGCGCGCCTGGCTGTCCGGTAACGGCAGCAAGACCGGCAACACCAACAGCACGGCGTACACCAGCACCACCGCCCATTGCACGACACGGATCAATCGGGCATGGCGGCGCATGCCATCCCCCAGCTGCTGCAGCCAGCTCATGCCGCGTGCCGAGACCGGCGCAAGCCGTTGCCTACCAGCAGCCAGTAGCCGAGCAGCACCAGCAGGGTGATCAGGCTGGGGGCCGCGCGGTATCCGGCAAAATCGGCGAGCAGGGCGCCCAGGCCGTGGCTGTCACTGAGCAGGGCGCTGCTGTCCCAACGGCTGTCGCCGAAGGCCGAATACACCCATTCGGGCATGTCCATGGCGAGCAATTGCCCGCTGATGCGGTCCACGGCGGCTACCAGCAAGGCGCCGCCCAGCAGCAACAGCAGGGCTTCGCTGAGGGCGAAAAAATGCGCCCAAGACATCCAGCGACGCGTGCTGCGCAACAGCACCACCGTCAGCCCTGCCAACACCAGGCCCAGCACACCGCCGAGGGCGAACAGGCCCAGCGCCTCGCTGTGCAGGCGCGCGCCGGCGCCGTACAGGAACACTACGGTTTCACTGCCTTCGCGGCTCACCGCCAGCAGCGCCAGTAGCATCACCCCCCAGCCGCCGTGGTGGGCCAGACGCTGATCGGCTTCGCTGACCAGTCGGTGTTTGAGCGTGGGCCCATGGCGATGCATCCAGAACACCATCTGCACCATCAACCCGCTGGCGACCAGCGTGAGTGTCGCTTGCAGCCATTCCCCCTCGGGGCCGGTCATGGCTTCACCGGCCCATAACATCAACCCTGCCAACCCGGCGGAGCCCAGTAACCCCAACAGCACCCCGGCCCACAGGAAACGCGCCAGGCGTGAGTGGCCGCGCTGGCAACTGATCCAGGCTTGCAGAATCCCGATCACCAACAGCGCCTCAACGCTTTCGCGCCACACAATAAACATCGACGTGTTCATCAACGGCTCCTATTCGGCGAGGATGCTGCCTTCGGGCAACTGTGGGTTGAATTCGTCAAAGAACGGGTACACGCCCGGCTTGAGCGGGTGGATCACCACAAAGGTGGTGACGCCGGGCGACAAGACTTTCTCCACGCGCAGCGGTGTGCTTTCGAATTCGGCCGGGCCTTGGCCGAAGTTTTTCAGCACGATCTTGAAGCGCTCACCGGCCTTCACCGCCAGTTGCGGCGGGCTGAAATGACCGTCTTGCAGGGTCAGTTCATAGCTGGGCAACGGTGCCGCCAAGGCCACGCCGCTCAGCATCAGGCAGCCCGGCAACAGGTAGCCCGGCAATAGGGCGCGGCGCATCAATAACCGCCTTTCTTGCCGATACCGGCGTAGACGAATGCGTAGTGCACTTCGCAGCGTTCGAACCAGGGCGCGACCCCGGTTTCCTTGTCGGTGTGGCGGCCCAGTGAGTGGTGGCCGGCAGGTGGTAATACGCTGAAGGTGAGGGTGTATTGGCCGGGGCCTTGCAGTTTGACGTTATCGCCGTAGTGCGGGCCGTCGTTGGCGACCATGGCGTGGAAGTCGCCCTTGATGGGGGTGTCACTGCCTTGCTTTTTCAGCGAGAACGACAGGTTCAGGTAAGGCACGAAACTGCCTTCCTGAAAACCCTGGGCGTTGTCTGCCGTGGCACGCACATCGGCTTCCAGGTGCACATCGGAATCAGCGGTGGCGCGCATCATGCCGGTGGGCTCCATCTCGATCGGTTGCAGGTACACCGCGCCGATCTCCAACCCAGGGCAGTGTTGGGGCTCGCCGATCGGGTACTCCTTGGCGAGCGCCGCAGAGGTGCTCAACAACAAGACGATGGGCAGTAAAGAGAGGGTACGCATGGAGGCTTCCTGACGTGTGAAGGGAGAGAGCCCGAGTCTAGGAAGGTCTGCTGTGAATAATAATGATTCTTGTCAAGTTCAGGCGATATTTCATGCTTGCCGACCTTGATGTCGGTCAAGGTCGCGCAGGCTACGGGAGGGTAGGGTGTGATGACCGTTCGCCGCCAGGGAAGCTGTTCATGGCCAAGCCTTTTCCGCTGCACCCCAAGCACCCGGAGCGCATCTGCTGGGGCTGCGACCGCTACTGTGCCGCGACTGACCTGGCCTGCGGCAACGGCGCCGACCGCACCATGCATCCCGCGGAAATGCTCGGCGATGATTGGTACGAACACGGCGACTGGGGACTCGCGCCTGAGCCTGATGCCGTTGAGCCATTAACTATCAAAAGCGCACAGTAACGCTGAGGCGAGGGTTCTCCCTTTAAAGCATCAGCTGCCTGAACGGGGTTTTTCCTGGGGGGCTTTTTGGCGGTCGACAGGCTTAGCGGTTTTGGTCGGCTGCTTGTCGGGCGCTTTGGTTTTCTTGGCGCTGTCGGAGGGGCTGCTGGGGTAGGTCCCCGGCGGCAGGGCGGAACCGGCGGCGCTGTCACCGCTCAAGGCGTTGGCGGCAGGCTCGGGGTTATCGCCGAAGGCGGCGAGGGCAGGGCCGGTGAGCAAGGCTGACAGGCCGACGATAAGCAAAATCCTTTGGGACGATGTGGTCTTCATGACGCAATCCCCTATCGTGATGGAGCAAAAGCCTGGAAAGCTCCAGGCTCTGGTCATGCCGCGATCAAGCCGCCATTGGCTTGGTCGACTGCGACTTTTTATGCGCTGCTTTCATGGCTTCCATCTCAGCGCCCAACTCTTCAAGCAACACCTTGCCCAGCAGTTTTTTAGCCTGCGGGAACATGTCGGTTTCCTCTTCTTCAATATGGTGCTCGAGCAATTCCTTGACCACTTTGACGCGGCCGGAAAACTCGGTTGTCGAGGGCTCGGTCTGTTTCAGGTCCGGCAGCACCAGGGCGTCGACGGTGCGGTGCTCTTCCTTGGCCTCGTGGTACATGATGTCTTGTTCCTTGCCGCCCGCCTTCCGGAAGGCCGGGTAGAGGATTTCTTCTTCCAGCTTAGTGTGCAGGCTGATTTCCGCTTCGAGCTTGGCCAGCAGCTCAGTGCGCTTTTTAACCCCGCGCTCGGTGGACTCACTCAATTGAGTCAACAGGGCCTTCACGCGTTCGTGGTCGGCTTTGAGCAGGTCAATGGCATTCATGGGTGACACCTCACGGGAAAACTCAGGGCGCGTCGACATGCACGCCTCGTCCAGTGGAGTAGTGCATCAGTTGTACCAACTTGAGCTTTTTGAAATCGTTTTGTAATTCAATGGGCTACCGATGATGAGCAACAGTGCCTGTCGTGCAGGTTGCATGGTCGGCCCCCAGACGCGTTGCATTCCACCACGTCGGAAAATTTTAATGAACCCTCGGCGCCGATGCTTGACCTAACGCATACGACCTAGGAGGTGAAGCATGGAAATTCAATATATCTGGATCGGCTTGGCGGTGATTCTGCTGCTATTGGAATTGTGGGCAATCAATGTCGTCCTGCGCAGCACCGGGGGCTGGGAGACTAAGGGGCTGTGGCTGGTGATTCTGATCTTTGTGCCGCTGCTTGGCCTGATCGCCTGGGCGATGTTCGGGCCTAAACGCGAGATGCCGGAGCAGCGTAAGAGTTAATCCATAAGTGAAAAAAAACAGGCGCCATCGAGGCTAATACCAGTCAGTTAAGGGCAAACACTGTACCTGTGGCGAGGGAGCTTGCTCCCGTTGGGCCGCGAAGCGGCCCCAGCACTTTGTTTAAAAAGGCTGGGACTGCTGCGCAGTCCAACGGGAGAGAGCTCCCTCGCCACAGGTTATTTTTTACCCTTTCTACGTTTTAACGGACTGGCATTACGCGATCGAGGCGCCTGTTTTCGTTCAGCGGCATTATCAACCGGCGACGGCCTTGGCAATCGCCTGGTTGAATGCCGGCAGGTCATCCGGCGTGCGCGACGTAATCAACGTCCAACCGTTGGCCTGGCATTCCTTGACCTCGGCATCGACCCACCCGGCAGCGCCGGCGTTTTCCAGGTCAATGCGCACGCTTTTGTAGGAGGTGAGGGTTTTGCCCTTGATCACGCCGGCGTCAATCAGCGCCCACGGCCCGTGACAGATCGCCGCCACGGTTTTACCCGCTTTGACGAACTCATTGATCAGCTTCAAAGCGGTCGTATCCTGACGCAGGGTGTCGGCGTTGACTGTGCCGCCGGGGATCACCAGCGCATCGAAATCCGCACCCGAGAGCTCGGACAGTTTGGCGTCGGACTCTACGGTCTGATCCTTCTCGGTGTCGCCGACGAAGGTTTGGGTGGTGCCGCCATCGCTGGAGCCGTGTGTCACCGTCGCGCCATAGCCACGCAATGCTTCCAACGGTTTGAGCAGTTCGTCACGCTCGATGCCGGTGTTGGACGTGATGACCAGAATCTTTTTGCCGTTGAGGTGTGAACTCATGATCGAGTGTCTCCTGATGGGTGAACGAAAGAGGGGATATGGGAGAGTTGATTGGGCTCAGGAGGCAAAGGTTTAAATTAATTTGCGCTTATTTCTTGGACGGTTGGCGCGCGCAATTTCCTTGAACTATCCAAATTCACTGAGTTCTGCTGAACACCTGCCCGCGTTTTTTTTGTGGGCCTTCAATGACTTGGAGATAGACCATGACCACCGACAAAACCCCTGCGCCGATCAGCTCTGAAGAGGCTCAGAACGGCTCGGAAAAACCCGCCAAGGGCCAGACCCTGGAACGCCCGAACCCGAAGACCGAAACCGTCGATAAAGTCCTCACGCCCACCTCGATCAAAGACATCGAACGCCAGACGGATGCGATCAACGAACAGGCCGCCAAGGCCGAGCGCAAGCTGGGCCATTGAGCATGGCCCGTGCTATCAGCGCCTCGGAGTTGGGCATTGAACTCAAGCCTGACGATGACGCCAGCCTGTTCAAGTGGTTTGTGGCAAGTTTCCTGATGGGCAAGCGCATCCAGGCACCGATTGCGGCGCAGGCGTACAAGGTGATCGTCGAGGAGGAGGGGCGCGACACT
The DNA here is from genome assembly GCF_045037875.1 of Pseudomonas petroselini. NCBI lineage: Bacteria > Pseudomonadati > Pseudomonadota > Gammaproteobacteria > Pseudomonadales > Pseudomonadaceae > Pseudomonas > Pseudomonas petroselini. Next base: position 4,764,222 of record NZ_CP173614.1, on the reverse strand, counting down.
GCGCGCAAGTTGCAGCATTGCACCTCGCGGGAATTGGTCACGATGCTGGGACGTGCCCATTACGTGCGCTATGACGAAACCACCGCGCAGCGCCTGTTGGATCTGAGTGCCAAATTGAACGCTGAGTACGCCGGTCGGATCACGCGGATGCGCAGTGCCAGCGAAGACCGTGAAGCCTTTGAAAAACGCCTGGGCGAATTCGAAGGCGTGGGGCCTAAAACCATCGAGATTTTCATGCGCGATGCGGCCAAGGTGTTGCGCTGGTGAGTGCGCGGTCAGTCAAGGGCGAACACGCTACTGTTTTGCTCACTCAACCTCTACCCGCAGCACCTCCAACCCTAATTGCTCATACGCCTCCACACTCGGCACGTGCCACTCGGTAATCAATGTGTGAATGCGGCTGCACGGCGCCACCACAAAGGGCTCCACCGCGCCGAGTTTGTCGGCCATGGTCACCGCCACCACGTGGGAGGCGCTGTCGAGCAGGGCTTGCTTGACCGCCACTTCATCAAAATGCAGCGAGCTGATGCCCACTTGCGGGTGCAGCGCGCAGACACCGGTAAACAGCAGGTCGGCCTTGATGCTCTGGATCATGCGCACGGTCTCGTGGCCGCTGGTGGACAGGGTCGCCGGGTTGAGTTGGCCACCCGTCAGTATCACCTTCACATCGGGATGGTCGGCCAAGGCGATCGCGATCATGGGCGACGGTGTGACCACGGTCAGGCGCATTGAACGGGGCAATGACTGGGCGATCTGCAACGTGGTGGAGCCGGAATCGAACAGCACGATCTGGCCCTCTTCCACGCGTTCAGCGGCCAGTCGTGCGAGGCGGCGCTTGGCCTCGTTGGTCTCGCCGACACGGGTGAAGAAGTCTTTGCCGGTGTCCTTCGGCCGGGGCAGGGCGCCGCCGTGCACACGTTGCAACAGGCCGGCGGCAGCGAGCTCGCCGAGGTCACGGCGAATGGTGTCCTGGGAAACGGCGAAGTGTTCGACCAATTCCGACGCGGTAACTTTGCCGTCGCGTTCCAGCAGCAACAGGATCTTTTGTTTGCGCAAAGAAGGCAGGTCGATGGCGTGATGAGTGTTATGCATTATTTTGCGTCTTTATGCGGGTTTGTGCGAGATTAGACGCGCACTGGTATAAACGCAATGGCTGGTTGCGCGGCCGATGGGCGGTTACTCTCAGCATTCAGTTCAGGGAGAGGTGACCTAGATGTCGTTGATTACCACCATCGAAGACTTACGCAAGCTGGCGCAAAAACGTGTCCCACGCATGTTCTACGACTACGCCGATTCCGGCTCCTGGACTGAGAGCACCTACCGCGCCAACGAAAGCGATTTTGCCCGCATAAAATTCCGCCAGCGCGTGGCGCGCAATATCGATGAGCGCTCAATCCGCGCCACTATGATCGGCCAGGACATGGCCATGCCGGTGGCGTTGGCACCGACCGGATTGGCCGGTATGCAGCATGCCGATGGCGAGATCCTGACTGCCCGTGCCGCCGCCGCGTTCGGCCTGCGCTACACCTTGTCGACCATGAGCATCTGCTCTTTGGAAGACATCGCCGAACAGGTTGGCCAGCCGTTCTGGTTCCAGCTGTACGTGATGCGCGACCGCGCCTTTGTCGAACAATTGATCGAACGTGCCAAAGCTGCCGGTGTGGACGCATTGGTGCTGACCCTCGACCTGCAGATCCTCGGGCAACGCCACAAAGACCTGATCAACGGCCTGTCGGCGCCGCCCAAACTGACCCTGCCGAATATCCTCAACATGGCCACCAAGCCGCGTTGGGTGATGGGCATGCTCGGCACCCAGCGGCGTGGCTTTGGCAACATTGTCGGGCATGTCAAAGGTGTCGCCGACATGAGTTCGCTCTCTTCCTGGACGGCCCAGCAATTCGACCCCCGCCTGAGCTGGGACGACGTGGCGTGGATCAAGCAATGCTGGGGCGGCAAGTTGATCATCAAGGGCATCCTCGATGTGGAAGACGCGCGCCTTGCGGCGAACTCCGGCGCCGATGCACTGGTGGTGAGCAACCACGGCGGCCGTCAGCTGGATGGAGCACCGTCGAGCATCAGCCAGTTGCCGGCGATTGTGGAGGCGGTGGGTGAGCGCATTGAAGTGTGGCTCGATGGTGGCATTCGTTCCGGTCAGGATGTGCTCAAGGCGATGGCGTTGGGCGCCAAAGGCACCATGATCGGTCGAGCGCATTTGTATGGCTTGGGTGCGATGGGCGAAGCGGGTGTGACCAAGGCGCTTCAGATCATCGCCCGTGAGTTGGACGTGTCGATGGCGTTGTGTGGGTATAACGATATACGCGATGTGAATCGCGAGATTTTGTTGCCGGGTACATTTCCTGAAAGCGTTTATTGAGCAAAAAAAACGTAAAAATATAAAAAGAGTTGTCCACGAAAACCGTGGGTATCTCTGTGGATAACTTTGCGAAGCCCCGGCAGGGTTGGCGATTTAAGCCGAGATCAATATTTGATCAACTTCTGATTTGGCCCAGCATGGGCTGGGTTTGCGCTTGACAGGCAAGCGCGAACCCAGTGCCGAAAAGCGTTTTTATGAGTCGCCGCTGCGACCTGTGGAGTGCGTGACCACCTGGGCCGGCATCTTCGCTTGCATCAGTTTCTCCAATGCCTGGCCATAGCTGCGACCGGCGAGGCTCATGCTGTTGTTATGGCTGGCGCCGGGCACCAGTAACAGCCGTTTGGGTTCCCGGGCGGCTTCAAATAACTGTTGGCTGAAGCGCGGCGGTACGTAGCGGTCGTCGAGGCCATGCACCACCAGCAGTGGCATATGGATGTCGGCGATCTTGTCAATGGAATCGAATTTCTGCGACAGCAGCCAGCGCACCGGTAGAGAGGTGTTCGCTACGGCGGTGGCCACATCCGCCAGCGAGGTAAAGGTGGATTCGATCACCAGCCCGCGTACGGGCAACGGCATCTGTTTACCCAGTTCTGCAGCCAGGTCGATGGCCACCGCGCCACCGAGCGAGTGCCCGTAGATCAGGCGTTTTTGCGGATCGGGTTGCAGCGCCTGGAAACGCTCCCAGGCGATACGCGCGTCTTCGTACACCGTGGTTTCCGACGGCAGCTCGCCGCGGCTTTGGCCGAAACCACGATAGTCGATGGCCAGCACCGAGTAGCCCAGGGCATGCAATTGCTCGATGCGAAACAGCTGCCCTGTGAGGTTCCAGCGTACGCCGTGCAGGTAGAGAATCGCAGGTGCGTCTTTGTTGTCTGCCGGGTACCACCAGCCATGAATGTTCTGCCCCGATTTGAGACTGGCGGGCTTGAGTTCGAATTCCTGCACGGCCTTGGGCAAGCCGCTGTACCAACTGGCGGTGCCCGGTTCGATGCGAAATACCAGCTCGCGCTCCTTGTGTTGCAACATCGCGCAACCCACCGGCAGGCCGACGATCAACAGTGCCATGCACAGCAGGGGAAACCAGCGCAGGCTCAGGCGCGACAGAAAACGTGAAGACATGAAGGTTCCTGGAAAAAGGTGAAGCAGGGGTTTTACCAGATGGCTTGCAGAGGCAGGAATTAATTCGACAGCCGTCCACCGGGATTGCTTGCAAAGTGTTACAGCATTGAACAAACGGTGCACGGGTTGTTAGGGTGGGCAGCCGAACAGGAGAGCAAGCACATGGATTTCACAGGCAAAACCGCTATCGTCACCGGCGGTGCACGCGGGCTGGGACTCAGCTATGCACGGGCACTGGCCCTGGGCGGTGCGCGCGTGGTGATCAGTGATATCGGCGCCGACACTGCCGGTGCAGGCAGCGATGCGTCGGTGGTTCTGGCAGCGGCCGAGGCCTTGCAGGCCGAAGGGCTGACGGTGATCGGCCACGGGGGTGACCTGTCCACGAACGAGGGCTGCGAGCAACTGATTGCGTATACCCTCGAGACATTCGGCCAACTCGATATCCTGATCCACAACGCCGGCTGGGTGGGTTACCAGAACATCGCAGACCTCGACGCCGCTTTCCTTGAGCGTGCCATGGCGATCAACCTCTACGCGCCGCTGTGGCTGTGCAAGCACGCCTGGCCGCACCTGCTGCATTCATCGGCGCCGCGCATCATCCTCACCACCTCCGACCGCGCCATGTACGCGCAGTACGAGCAAACCGGCCTGGTGGCCTACAGCGCCGGCAAGATGGCGCAATTAGGGATCATGAACGCGTTGAGTCATGAAGGCTTGGATGCGGGGCTCAAAGTCAATGCGATCTCGCCGGTGGCCAAGACCCGCATGTGGGGTGTGACTGACGAGCCGGATGAACTCAAGCCGGAGTGGGTGACGCCGGGCGTGCTGTTTCTCGCCTCGACGCAGTGCGAAGACACGGGTTACATCGTGCGGGCCAGCAATGGACAATTCACGGCCACGCGGTTTACGGAAAATCCTGGTGTGGAATACCCGCGCAATCTGGCTCGCATCAAAGCGGACAGTGCTGAAGCCGTCGCCGCCGCCTGGCCGCGTATCAAACAAGCGTGAAAACGATCACTCCCTTGAGTAAAGACCCCACCATGGACAACAGCCCCGTTCGCATCACCGCCGAAGAGACGCTTTCGGAAAACTGGTACCTGCTGAAAAAGTACAGCTTCGACCTGCGCCGCCGCGACGGCAGTTGGCAAGCCCAAACCCGCGAGGTGTACGACCGCGGCAACGGCGCGACCATTCTGCTGTACAACCGCGAGCAGCGCACGGTGCTGCTGATTCGCCAGTTTCGCATGCCCACGTTCGTCAACGATTACCACGGCTACCTGATCGAAGCGGCGGCCGGCTTGCTCGACAATGCCAGCCCCGAAGAGCGGATCCGCCTGGAAGCGGAAGAAGAAACCGGCTACCGCGTGGGGCATGTGGAGAAGATCTATGCGGCCTTCATGAGCCCGGGGTCGGTGACGGAGCGGATTCACTTTTTCATGGGTGAATATCAGCCGGGTGATCGGGTTGGGACTGGCGGTGGCTTGGAAGAGGAGGGCGAAGATATCGAAGTGCTGGAGCTGGGCTTTGAAGAGGCTTTGGCATGGGTGCAAAACGGCGAGATTGCCGATGGCAAGACCATCATGCTGTTGCAGCATCTGGAATTGCGGATGCTTAAAGAAGGCTGGTAACCCCGCCTATTGAGGGGGGCACGATCATTGTAGTGAGCAGGCTTGCCCTGCGCTGGGCTGCGAAGCAGCCCAAAATCACCCGCTCAGAATCAGTCTGTGTCGTCGCTCGAGTCTAAGGGCTCAGGTCGGTGGGCACCTATAGACACTATCCATTCTTCATAAAATTTTTGTTGTTCCCGTGGGTCGTTTGTCAGGTTGTACTCCTCATGTTCAAATATATGAACCAAGTCTTCGCGTGTTGTGCGTTTTCCAAGTGTTAACTCATATGCAACCATTCCTCCGCTCATTTGTGAGGCCATACTTGAAGGCCTCACATTTATTTTGGCGCCTTTGCAAAGGAATTTTATATGAGGAAAATCAATTCTGATTTTGGCCAGGCAAAGATACATGTCGTCTGCGGTATATGTTTTTTCGAAATTATCTGCCTCGGAGAATTTAAGTTTTGTACGTGAAGAGTCATATTGAAACGTGACGTATTGTTCTACGTTATTTATTATTGCTTTGACTTTTTTTGTTTTCATTTTACTTTCCTGTTCGGGTTCGGAATTGAATAGCCCACGTAGCCCCCGTCTCGCCTCATAGGGGTTACGCCCAATATATTTTCTGTGTCAATTTTACTTTGTATGGCAATTTCTGCCTCGTTGTCAAAAGGTGCTAATTTTCCAAGCTCTTTGTTTATGTCTCGACCAGGGATTTTTTTCAATGCGTAAAGAAATCCTTTTCGTGTTCCATATCTAGTCGCGAAATCGATCGCGGTAATCTTAGATGGCGAGGTACTTATGAAGTTGCTCGGAGGGTTGTTGCTGTCGAGTGCGTGCAAGTATAAGTCATTGCTATTTCCCTTGCTTTTGAATCCATGTTGAAAGACATGATCTGGATTTTTTTGGTCTCCGCGATATAGGTATTCGGTGCTAGCACCCTTAGGTGGCCTAGGTTCTCCCTTGTCCACGGATGTTGTTTCCGTGGTAAGAGCAGCTTCAGTTTTTGGCTTGCAACTATCTCCGCCAGGACATGGGCTTAAGCCTAACGGATCCACCCACCCCGTAGGATTGGGCACGTACAGGTACGCGTTGATCCCCCCCGCCAGCTTCACCGGGTCCGGCGTCAGGTACCGACCAATATCCGGATGGTAGTAGCGATGGCGGTTGTAGTGCAGTCCGCTTTCTTGATCGAAGTATTGGCCCTGGAAGCGCAGCGGGTTGTCGATTTTTCCTATGTCGAGCCGGGTGATTTCGCCGTACGCGCGGTAGTGCGCGGACCAGACAATTTCTCCGTCGGTGTCGGTGAGTTCTTGCGGGGTGCCAAGGTGGTCGAGCTGGTAATGGTAGGCCTTGGTTTCCTTTGGGCCAAAGCCTTCCAGCAGGACGAGCGGGCGGAAGGTTTCGGGTTCGTAGACATAGCTGCGGTGTCGCTCCGCGTGGTGTTCGGCGATGAGTGTGTCGCCTTGCCAGAAGAACTCGGTGGTTACGTCGTTGACGGTTTTGCTGATACGCCGCCCAAACGGGTCGTAGCGGTAGCTGGCGGTCTGGCCGTTAGGTTGGGTGATGCCGATCAGCCGATGCTGGCAGTCGTAGCGGTACTCGGTGACAAGTTGATGACCTTTGCCGCGGCGTTCGCGAATGAGATTGCCGAAGGCGTCGTAGTCGTAGTGGTGGTCGCCTTGGATCATCAGGCGATTGCCCGCCACGATGTCGGGGCCGGGGCGGTTTTGCATGAGCAGGTTGCCGGCGGGGTCGTGGCCGAAGCGTTCTGGCTCGCCTTGGGAGTGGTCGGCGCGGGTGAGGCGGCTTAGTGGGTCGTAGTGGTAGTGGTGCTCGCCTTTGCGGGTGTCGAGCAGGCGGGTGAGGTTGCCGGATTTGTCGTAGTCGTAATGACGGCGGTACACCGGGCCTTCGGCATCGCCGATGCTTTGGTTGAACAGGCGGCCTTGGTGGTCGTGTTGGTAAGTGCTGAGCAGTTTGCCTTGGGTACGTTGTTGTTCGCGGCCAGCGTTGAATTGGTGTGAGGTCAGTACTGCGCCATTCAGTTCAACCGTGGAAAGGTGGCCGCCTTTGTCGTGGTTGAAGGTGAGGCGGTTGTTGTCGGGCAGGCGAAGGTTTGTTAGTTGGCCGCAAGCGTCGTAGCCGTAGCGCAGGGTTCCCCAGCCTTGGTGTTCGGCGGTGAGGCGGTTTTGGACGTCGTATTCGTAGGCTAAAAACCAATTACCGTCGTCAACGCTGAGGAGATTGCCCTGACGGTCGTAGGCATAGTCGACGGCACCACCATCAGGCAGGGTTTTTCTTACGAGCCGACCGGCATGGTCGCGCTCGTAGCGGGTAACCAACTGACTGCCGTCATCGCCGTGTTCGGTCTTTTCCTGAAGGTTACCGTTGAGGTCGTAAACGTAGGCCGTGCGCTGGCCGTCAAACCCGGTTTCCTGCTGGATCAGGCCGTTGCTGTGGTACTGAAGTCGGTAGGTTTCGCCAACCTCGTTTTCGATCTCGGTCAGCAACAAACGCACGTTGTCGTAGCGGTAGTTGACCTGGCTGCCATCGGCGTTGAGGCGGCGGCTGATCAGGTGCAGGCCGTCAGCGTATTCGTAGCGGGTGACGTTCCCCAGTTCATCGCGTTCGGAAGTGATTTTTCCGTAGGGGTTGTAGCGGTACTCGCGCGTGTCACCGCCGGGATTGGTCAGTTTTACCAGGCGACCTGCTGCATCCCACAGATACTGGGTCAGCGCCCCATGTTCATCCTCCCGGGCCACCTGCCGGCCAAGATCGTCATAGCGATAACGCTTGATCCCACCATTCGGCAACTGCTCCTCAAGCAACTGCCCACGTTCATTCCAAACCAACTTCTGACAGCTGTGATCGGGATACCAAACCCCAACCAACTGCCCATATTTGTTGTAGCTGTAGTCAGTAGCGTGACCATCAGGATCGGTCCTGCGAATAACATCGCCCTGATCATTGCGCTCATACTTCCAAACCGCTTCACCACGCCGCACAACCCGTACGAACCCATTGTCATGCTCGTAGGTCGTAGGCTCATCCTCCCCCGGAAACAACGCCACCAAGCGTCCGGCTTCGTCGTACTGATACGCCGTCACCGCCCCCAGCGGGTCCTGCTCAACCGTCAGCCGGCCTTTTTCATCGTAGGATTTAAAGTGCTCGGCACCGTCCGGATCCACCCGCTGCACCAGCCGCGCCCGCTGATCATGGACATAGACTTCTTGGCTGCCGTCGACGTTAAACACCGTGACCTGCCCGTTGTCATCCCAGGCATACCGCGTGTCCATCTGCGAAAAACTGGCCCAATGCCGCACACACCGCGCCGCCTTACCAGCCCGCTCCCACTCCCAGTAGAAACTCGCCCCACCGGCCAAACCACGCTCAAGAATGACGTGCTGTTCGTCGTACCGATAAACCTCGCGTTCACCGACAGCATTGGTCGCAGAAACCAGTCGTCCAGCACCGTCATAGGTGTAGGAAACAACGGTCTGTTCCGTCACCCAAACATACGGACCCTCATCGACGATGCGTTGAATTTGGTAGTCCACCGCCACGACCCGACCCGATGCATAGCGCAAAAACAGCGAGCGCCCCACACCGTTATCCAGCCGCTCAATGCGCCCCAAAAAATCCCGGGCAATACACAGCCGGTTGTCATACGCATCGCTGATCGCCGTCAGCACACCGTCGCGAAAGTGGTAGAACCGTGACGACTGAGCCAGCACCAGTTCATCAGGCAACGACCCCAAGTAGATCGCCGCTTCCGCCAAACTATTGGTGATTGCGGGGCGAGAAACCGTAGGCAAGGGCAGGGTGGTCGACCGATTCTCATGATCGGTCCACACCACCGAATCACCGGAAACAGCAAGCCGATGCGCCAGCGAGTGACTCCAGCCAAACCCCAACCCACAATCCACTTCCACCGCACTGGTGCGGTACAACCGCGTCCACTCAAACGGCAACACCCCGTCCAACGCCCCATCGGTCAGCGTCAGCAGTTCCTCCCCGGTGACCATCGACACCGGGCAACCGTTAGTGGCTGTTTTGTCCGAAGACGCGGCCGCCTCTTCAGCCGGGTTCTTAGCAACAGCCGGCACGTCATCCACAGGCTCTTGCCGAACCAACACCGTCCGCTGCTTGGGCTTGTCCCGAACCACCGGCACCGGGTTGGCAACCACTTGATCCCCAGCCTTCAACGGCACAGCCGGAATCGTCTTGATCGTCGTTGCCTGGCTACTGAGCAATATCGGCTTAGCCACCTGCGTGTGATCATCCGCACGAAACTTCCCGAACTGCCCAGCCATGTGCTCCAACCATCTGCGCGCATGCTGAGACTTGATGCTGCCCAGCACCTTCGTACCGATGCGCACCGCCATCCCCATCCCGGCGGTAGCGAGACACAGCACCACATTGATCAATACTTCGGCGCTGATTTCCCCCAGCAACTCGTTCATGTAGGGCGGCGGCAACATCCGCATCCAACTGACCATTGCCGACAGATAGATGAACAACAGCGGCTCATCGCTCAGCACCATCAAGCCCTTTGCAAGGCTTTCGGTACCGAGCTTCAACAGCTTTTCAAATTCATCCTGGGACAAGTAATGCAGCAGTTTTTCGGCATGCCCCAATGGGTCCAAAAACCACTGCAGCATCTGCTGAATGTTGTCCCAGAGTGAGTACAGCGCCTTACCAAACCCGCGTGCGTAGCCTTGATGCAGTGAGAGGTAGCGCTTGAGAACGTTGGCCTCGGAATAGCCCTTCCACAACGGTTCGAAGGTGGTGCCCCATTCACTGCGCAGCCAGCCTTCCAGCGGCTCGATAACCGACTGGTAAGAGGCGTACAACGCCTTGAAATGCGCTGTGGACACGTTGGGGTAGAAACTGACTCGGTACTGCTGGTTGCGATCACATTCCGTGATTTCGAGAATGCCGCTGGGGCCGATGGTCTTATGGAGGGGGTCGCCCAGCGGGCCACCCTTGGGGTCGATGCGTTGCAGCATCACTGGCGTATTGCCAATTGGCACGAATCGAGCGCTCTGGAACATATGCACCAGGGTCAACGTGCCGTTGGCCTGGCAGGTTGCGGTGGTGGTGCTGGGAAACAGGGAGTGGTTGATCGGCGCGACCAGCGCCACTTCATGTCCAACCTTGAAGACTTGCTCGATATCCAGCGCCGAAAAGCTGAAAAAGCTCTCCGCCCAGGCGTCGTAGTGATTGAGGCAGCGCTTGAAGTCGCTGATCACGGATTCGACGTCTCGCGTCTTTGAATCCAGGGCGGCCAGTACCAAAAAACCAATGGTTTGGCTGGTCAATTCGATCATGAGGCCGCCCCATCAACCGGGGCCCAAACCAATAACGCCATCTGCAATCCCTCGCACTGTGTAGTCAGGCGAGGGACTTTGCGGACCTTTTCAGGGGAGGGGAGTAGAGCTTATCCGGCGGTTATGTGGGATGTTTCGATAACGCTCGTCGGCTTCCAAGCGACTGGCGGCTATTGTCAGAAATTTCCCACAGGAGTACAAATGTACTCCATGACGACTCTGACCCCCCGCCGTACCGCCATCCTGACCTTTATCCGCGACCGCATCGCGCAGCAAGGCCAGCCCCCCAGCCTCGCCGAGATCGCCGAGGCGTTCGGCTTTGCCTCGCGCAGCGTGGCGCGCAAGCATGTGCTGGCGCTGACCGAAGCCGGTTTTATCGAGGTCAACCCCAACCAGGCCCGAGGCATTCGGCTGCTCAACCAACCGGCACGCCCGGAATGGCTGGATGTGCCGGTGCTCGGTCGAGTGGCCGCAGGCTTGCCCATCGGCGCCGATGCTGAAGTGCACAGCCGCCTGCAACTGGACCCGTCTACCTTTGCGAAAACCCCGGATTACCTGCTGCGGGTACAAGGTGACTCGATGATCGAAGACGGCATTCTTGACGGCGACTTGGTGGGCGTACGCCGCAGTGCCGAGGCCTTGAATGGGCAGATTGTGGTGGCGCGCCTGGACGGCGAAGTGACCATCAAGCGTTTCGAACGCAGCGGCGACAGCGTGCGCCTGCTGCCGCGCAACCCCGCGTATCAACCCATCGTGGTCGGGCCCGATCAGGACCTGGCCATTGAAGGCGTGTTTTGCGGTTTGGTGAGGCAAGGTTGATGGGCGCCGTCGTTGCACTGGACACGCTGTTCAATGGCGGTCGCGTGTGGAAAGGCCGGCCCGCCGCGCCCCCGGCCAGTGTCTATCCCACTGGGCTGGCGGCGCTGGACGCGGTGCTGCCCTCGGGCGGATGGCCGGAAGCGGCGTTGAGTGAAATCCTCATGGCCAAGGACGGCGTGGGTGAGTTGCAGCTGGTGCTGCCGACCCTGGCGCGCTTATCAAAGGCAGGCGAGCGCATTGTGCTGGTGGCGCCGCCGTACACGCCGTACCCCCACGCCTGGCAGAACGCCGGGGTGGATTTGCGCCTGCTCTCAGTGATCCAGGCCGAGGAGCGCGATGCCTTGTGGGCCGTCGAGCAGTGCCTGCGCTCCGGCAGTTGCGGCGCGGTGTTGTGCTGGCCGCGCAAGGCCGATGACCGGGCACTGCGGCGCCTGCAAGTTGCGGCGGAAACCGGGCAGACCCTGGCGTTTGCCTGGCGCGCCTTGAGTGAGGCGATCAATGCATCGCCCGCCGCCTTGCGCCTGGCCGTCGAGGCGAAACCCGCGCAAGTGCGGGTGCTCAAGTGCCGGGGCGGGCTGGCCCATCCGGCGCCGATTGCGCTGGCGGGGCACTGAGGTTGCCATGCGCTGGGTGTGTATTGTCTTCCCGCAATTGGCGCTGGACGGGGTGCAGCGTGTGCACCCCGAGCCGGACCAACCCCTGGCCCTGCTGGCCGGCACGCCACAGCGCCGCGTCCTGCAAACCGTCAATGACGCTGCCCGCGCCTTGGGCTTGCGTCCCGGTCAATCCCTGACGGCGGCGCAGGCCCTGACCAAGACCTTTGCCAGCGCCGAATATGACCCCGCCGAGATCGAACGCCACCAACAATTCCTCGCCGCCTGGGCCTACCAGTTCAGCTCCCAGGTCAGCCTGTATTATCCACGGGCCTTGTTGTTCGAAATCGAGTCGAGCCTGGGTCTGTTCGGGCCGTGGCCGCAGTTCGAAGCGCGTTTGCGCAAGGAGCTGGCTGAACTGGGCTTTCGTCACCGCATTGTCGCTGCGCCCAATCCCGCCGCCGCGCGGGCGCTGGCGAATATCGAGGATGGCCTGGCGGTGCAGGATGACGGCTTGATGCAGGCCCTGGGGCCGCTGCCCATTGACCGCGCCGGCCTTGACCCGCAGGCCGCCACGGCCTTGTCGCGCATGGGGCTGCGCACCCTGGCCCAGGTGCAGGCGTTGCCCCGGCACACCTTGGCGCGCCGCTTTGATGCCAGCCTGCTCAAGCACCTGGATGCATTGAGCGGGCAGCGCCCATTGGCCTTGGCGTTTTACCAGCCGCCTGACCGGTTCGATGTGCGCATCGAGCTGAATTTCGATGTGCAATCCCACCAGGCGCTGCTGTTTCCGCTAAGACGTCTGACTGGCGATCTGTCCGCCTTCCTGTGTGGCCGTGACAGTGGCGTGCAACGCTTCGACCTGCACCTGGAACACGCCCAGGCAACCGACACGGTGATCAAGGTCGGCCTGCTCAGCGCCGAGCGCGAGCCGGCGATGCTGTTTGAATTGGCCCGTGGGCGTCTGGAGCACGTCCAAGTCACCTCGCCGGTGCGCGGTGTTCGCCTGGTGGCCCAGGACTTGCCGGTGTTCGTGCCGCAGCGCCAGGACCTGTTCGACGACCGTCCGCAGCAGACGTTGCCGTGGGCGCAATTGCGCGAACGCCTGCGTGCCCGCTTGGGCGATGAGGCGGTGCAAGGCCTGCGTTTTCACGCCGACCACCGCCCCGAATGCGCCTGGCAAGCGGCGACGGATAAACACCCGTGCCCGCCCCTGAACAACGTGCACCGCCCCGGCTGGCTGCTGAGCACGCCCACACTGCTGGCCGAGCACGGCGTGCATATCCTGATGGGCCCGGAACGCATCGAGTCCGGCTGGTGGGACGGCGCCGATGTGCGCCGCGACTACTACCTGATCCAGACCCGCGCCGGCCAGCAAGGCTGGGCCTACCGCACCGTGGGGCAGAACGATGGGCTGTGGCTGCAAGGCTGGTTTGCATGAGCTACGCCGAGCTGCACTGCCTGTCCAACTTCAGCTTCCAGCGCGGCGCGTCCAGTGCGCTGGAATTGTTCGAACGGGCCAAACGCCAAGGCTACAGTGCCCTGGCGATCACCGATGAGTGCACCTTGGCGGGCATCGTGCGTGCGTGGCAGGCGGCGAAGGCCGTGGAGCTGCCGCTGATTATCGGCAGCGAGGTGCGCATCGAGAACGGCCCGAAACTGGTGCTGCTGGTGGAAGACCTCAGCGGCTACCAGCACCTGTGTCGCTTGATCACCCTGGCCCGACGGCGCGCGGAAAAAGGCAGCTATCGCCTGTTGCTGGAGGACTTCGACCAACCGCTGCCCGGCCTGCTGGCGCTGTGGGTGGCCGAGGACAGCGACACCCAGGCCTCGATCCAATGGCTGCGCCGCACCTTCGCCGAGCGGCTGTGGCTGGCGGTGCACCTGCATTGCGGCCAGGACGATGCGCACCGCCTGGAACAACGCCTGAACCTGGCCGCCAGCCTGCGCATTCCGGCCGTGGCCTGCGGCGATGTGCACATGCATGCGCGTGGGCGCCGCGCCCTGCAGGACACCATGACCGCCATCCGTCATCACGTGCCGGTGGCCGAGGCCGGCACGCGCCTGCACCCCAATGGCGAGCGGCATCTGCGCAGCCTCGACGCCCTGGCTGCGCTGTACCCGCACGCCTTGCTCGACGAAACCCAGGCCATCGCACGCCGCTGCACGTTCGATTTGAGCCAGTTGCGTTACCACTATCCACGCGAACTGGTGCCCGAGGGCCACGACGCCGAATCCTGGCTGCGCGCCGTGACCGAAGCAGGCATCGCCCAGCGTTGGCCGCAGGGTGTCGACGCCCACACCTTGCAGCAGATCCACAAAGAGCTGGCGCTGATCAGCGAGCTGGGCTACGAAAGCTACTTCCTCACCGTGCACGACATCGTGCGCTTCGCCCGCAGCCGTTCGATCCTGTGCCAGGGCCGGGGCTCGGCGGCCAACTCAGCGGTGTGTTTTGCCCTCGGGATCACCGAGATCGACCCGAGCCTGACGAGCATGCTGTTCGAGCGCTTCCTGTCCAAGGAGCGCAATGAACCGCCGGACATCGACGTGGACTTCGAACACGAGCGCCGCGAAGAAGTGCTGCAGTACGTGTTCCAGCGTTACGGCCGCACCCGCGCGGCGCTGACGGCGGTGGTCAGCAGTTACCACGCGGCCGGCGCGGTGCGGGATGTGGCCAAGGCCCTGGGCTTGCCGCCGGACCAGATCAACGCCTTGGCCGACTGCTGCGGGCGCTGGAGTGACGACGCGCCGCCCCTGGAGCGCCTGCGCGAGGGCGGCTTCGACCCGCAAAGCCCGATCCTGCGTCGCGTGCTCACGCTCACCCAACAACTCATCGGCTTTCCCCGGCACCTGTCCCAGCACCCCGGCGGCTTTGTGATTTCCGAATACCCGCTGGACACCCTGGTACCGGTGGAAAACGCCGCCATGGCCGAGCGCACCATCATCCAGTGGGACAAGGACGACCTCGATGCCGTCGGCCTGCTCAAGGTGGATATCCTCGCCCTGGGCATGCTCAGCGCGATCCGCCGCTGTTTCGATCTGTTGCGCCGCCATCGCAACCGGGACTTTTCTTTGGCGAGCCTTCCCAAGGAAGACCCGGCCACCTACGCGATGATCAGCAAGGCCGACACCATCGGCGTGTTCCAGATCGAGTCGCGGGCGCAGATGTCGATGTTGCCCAGGCTCAGGCCGCAGACGTTCTATGACCTGGTGATCGAGGTCGCCATCGTGCGGCCGGGGCCGATCCAGGGCGGCATGGTGCACCCGTATTTGCGGCGTCGGAACAAGGAAGAAGAAACCACCTATCCGTCACCGGAGCTGGAGGTGGTGTTGAAGCGCACGCTGGGCATCCCACTGTTCCAGGAGCAGGTGATGCAGATCGCCATGGTCGCTGCCGACTACGGCCCCGGCGAGGCCGACCAACTGCGCCGCTCCATGGCGGCCTGGAAACGCCACGGTGGCCTGGAACCGCACCAGGAGCGCCTGCGCACCGGCATGCTGAAAAACGGCTACAGCGAAGCCTTTGCCGCGCAGATCTTCGAGCAGATCAAGGGCTTTGGCAGCTATGGTTTCCCCGAATCCCACGCGGCCAGTTTCGCCTTGCTGACCTACGCCAGTTGCTGGCTCAAATGCCATGAGCCGGCGGCGTTTGCCTGTGCGCTGATCAACAGCTGGCCCATGGGTTTCTACAGCCCGGACCAGATCCTGCAGGATGCGCGGCGCCATCGTTTGCAGATTCGGCCGGTGGATGTACAGGCCAGTGACTGGGATTGCAGCCTGGAGCCCATCGACGGCGCGCAGCCGGCGATTCGCATGGGCTTGCGCATGATCGCGGGGTTACGCGAAGAGGAGGGTCGGCGTATCGAAACGGCGCGCCAACGCGGGGTGTTCAGCGACATCGCCGACCTGGACGCGCGCGCCGGGCTGGATGCGCGCACCCAGGCATTGTTGGCGGATGCCGGTGCCTTGCGCGCCCTGGCCGACAACCGGCACAAGGCGCGCTGGGAGGTGGCGGGGGTGCACAAGCAACTCGGGCTGTTCGCCGGCCTGCCAAGCCCCGATGAAGCCGTGGTGGCACTGCCGGCGCCGACGGTGGGCGAGGACCTGCAGGCCGACTACGCCACTGTCGGCACGACCTTGGGCCCACACCCATTGGCGTTGTTGCGCACCGAGCTGCGCAAACGACGCTGCCGTAGCTCGCAGGAACTGATGCTGGTCGAGCATGGGCGCAACGTCAGCATCGCCGGGTTGGTGACCGGACGGCAACGCCCCGGTACCGCCAGCGGGGTGACCTTCGTGACCCTGGAAGATGAGTTCGGCAACCTCAATGTGGTGGTCTGGCGTGATCTTGCCGAGCGTCAACGCCAAGCGCTGGTGGGCTCGCGGCTGCTGAAAGTGGATGGGCGCTGGGAGGCGGTGGGCGAAGTGCGACACCTGATCGCCGGGCGCTTGACCGACCTGACGCCGCTGTTGGAGGGGATCCATGTGCGCAGTCGCGATTTCCACTGAAGAGGCCTTGCAGCGGTTGCCACGGATAAGCTATACGCAAATGAAACGATTCATTGCGGCCAGGCTCCAACGTTTTATCAGTGGAACAGCGCTCCCCAACAACGCTAACGTCGCCAAGAGCCCAACATGCAATTTTTATCCAATACCCACGGCTGCGAAGGCTGGGGCGGTGAAATGGCCCAGCGAATCCGCGCCTTCGATTGGTCGACCACCGAGTTGGGCCCGATTGACAAGTGGCCTTGCAGCCTGAGCAGCACGGTGCAGATGCTGCTGGCCTCACCCATGCCCATGGTGATGCTCTGGGGCTCGGTGGGGTACATGATCTACAACGACAGTTACTCCGTGTTTGCCGGTGGTCGCCACCCGTATCTGCTGGGCAAACCGGTGGAACTGGGCTGGCCGGAAGTGGCCGATTTCAATCGGCATGTGCTGGACACGTGCCTTGCCGGTGGCACGTTGTCGTACCGTGACTTTCCCTTGGAGTTGTCACGTAACGGCCAACCGGAAGAAGTCTGGATGGATCTTTCCTACAGTCCGGTGGCTGACGACAACCAGCAACCCGCCGGCGTCCTGGTGATCGTGACTGAGACCACCGAGCACGTAAAATCCGAGCGTGTGCGCCAGGAACTGACGCACAACCTGGAACAGCGGGTCGCCGACGAAGTGCAGGCGCGTTCTGCTGCCGAAGACCAACTGCGCCAATCGCAAAAACTCGAAGCCATCGGCGGCCTCACCGGCGGCGTGGCGCACGACTTCAATAACCTGCTGCAAGTCATCGCCGGCAACCTGCACCTGCTGTCGCGCCATGAACCGGACAACCCCCAGGTGCAGCGTCGTGTTGCGGCGGCCATTGCGGCGGTGGAGCGTGGTGCCAAGCTGTCGTCACAATTGCTCGCCTTCGCACGTCGCCAACCCTTGTCACCGGCGGTGTACAACCCGCAACGCATCTACGCGGGCCTCGGCGAACTGCTGCAACGGGCGCTGGGGGAAACCATCCATATCGACGTGCAATTGCCCCAGGACTCCTGGTGCATCAACGTTGACCGCAACCAGCTGGAAAACGCACTGCTCAACCTGGCCATCAACGCCCGGGATGCCATGAAAGGCGAGGGCGTGATTCGTATCACCGGCGAGAACATCATCCTCAATCCCGGCGATTGTGCCGGTAAAAGTATCAAGCCCGGTGAGTATGTGCGCCTGGCTGTCACCGATATCGGCGTAGGAATGCCGCCGGCGATCCTGGCGCGGGTATTCGAGCCGTTCTTCACCACCAAGCGCAATGGCCACGGTACAGGCCTGGGCCTGAGCATGGTGTTTGGCTTCGTGCGCCAAAGCGGTGGGCATGTCGAGGTGTGGAGCGAGGAGGGCAAGGGCACGGTGGTGCAAATGTATTTCCCGCGCAGCCTCGGTGAAGAAGCTGAGGAAGCCCACGCCGAGCCGGTGTCGCATGCCAATGGCCACGAGACCATCCTGGTGGTTGAAGACAATGAAGACGTGCGCGCGACGGTCGTGGAGTTGCTTGAACAATCGGGTTACACCGTGCTCACGGCCGAAGACGGTGACCGTGCGATGCACATGCTGCAGGCCGGCGTGCAACCCGAGCTGATCTTCACCGACGTGGTGATGCCCGGCCGCATCAAGAGCACCGACCTGGCCGCCTGGGCTCGTGCGCAGACGCCGCCGGTCGCGGTGCTGTTCACCTCCGGCCACACCCGCGACATTCTCTCCAGCAATCACCTGCTGAGCCCCGATATTCACCTGTTGAGCAAGCCCTATAGCCCCGAAGCCCTGGCGCAACGGATACGCAGCGTGCTCAGCGTCAGACAAGGTTGTTCATGACTTCACAGCGCACTCTCCCCCCGATCACTGCCCAGCAGCACGGCTTCGTCCGCGTGCGTGGCGCCCGCGAACATAACCTGCAAAACGTCGATGTGGATATTCCCCGCGATGCCTTGGTGGTCTTCACCGGGGTGTCGGGCTCGGGCAAGTCGTCCCTGGCTTTTTCCACGGTGTACGCCGAGGCCCAGCGGCGGTATTTCGAATCGGTGGCGCCTTATGCGCGTCGGCTGATCGACCAGGTCGGGGTGCCGGATGTCGACAGCATCGAAGGCCTGCCGCCCGCCGTGGCCCTGCAACAGCAGCGCGGCACGCCGAGTGCGCGCTCGTCGGTGGGCAGCGTGACCACCTTGTCGAGCTTGATCCGCATGCTGTACTCCCGCGCCGGCAGTTACCCGCCGGGTCAAGCGATGCTGTATGCCGAGGATTTTTCGCCGAACCTGCCCCAAGGTGCGTGCCCACAATGCCATGGCCTGGGCCGTGTCTATGAAGTGACCGAGGCGCTGATGGTGCCCGATCCGTCGTTGACCATCCGCCAGCGCGCAGTGGCGTCCTGGCCGCTGGCGTGGCAAGGCCAGAACCTGCGCGACATCCTCGTGACCCTGGGCTATGACGTGGACATTCCTTGGCGCGAGCTGCCGAAAAAGCAGCGCGACTGGATCCTCTTCACTGAAGAAACCCCCACGGTCCCGGTGTACGCCGGTTTTACGCCCGAGCAAACCCGCGAGGCGTTGAAACGCAAACTCGAGCCTAGCTACCAGGGCACCTTCAGTGGGGCGCGGCGCTATATCCTGCACACCTTCACCCACACCCAAAGTGCGCTGATGAAAAAGCGCGTCTCGCAGTTCATGCAAGGCAGCGCCTGCCCGCTGTGCGAGGGCAAGCGGCTGACCAAGGCGGCGCTGTCGGTGAAGTTTGCCGGGGTCGACATTGGTGAGCTGTCGCAATTGTCGCTGGCGCAATTGGCTGAATTGTTGCGGCCGGTGGCGGCGGGGCAGGACAAAATGAAACTGTCGGTGGAAAAGCGCCTGGCCGCGCAGCGTATCGCCCAGGACCTGCTCGAGCGGGTCAGCACCTTGACCGAGTTGGGCTTGGGCTATTTGTCCCTGGAACGCAGTACGCCGACCTTGTCATCCGGTGAGTTGCAGCGCTTGCGCCTGGCGACCCAATTGGGCTCGCAGTTGTTTGGTGTGATTTATGTGCTGGATGAGCCGTCGGCGGGTTTGCATCCGGCGGATGGCGAAGCGTTGTTCACGGCGCTCGATCGGTTGAAAGCGGCGGGTAATTCGCTGTTTGTGGTGGAGCATGACCTGGAAACCATGCGCCGCGCCGACTGGCTGATCGACGTCGGCCCGGCCGCCGGTGAACACGGCGGGCAAGTCCTGTACAGCGGTCCGCCGGCGGGGCTGTCGCAGGTGGAGGCGTCGCAGACCCGTGAGTACCTGTTCGCTGAAAAACGCGTGGCGAATCCGGTGTGTCGCGAGCCCACGGGCTGGCTGAAACTGGAAGGTGTGACGCGCAATAACCTCGACGGCTTGAACGTCGATTTCCCGCTCGGCTGCTTCACGGCAGTCACCGGGATTTCCGGGTCGGGCAAGTCCAGCCTGGTCAGCCAGGCACTGCTGGAGCTGGTGGGCAGCGGGCTGGGACGTGTGCTGGAAAGCGACGAAGAGCCAAGCCTGGAAGATGACGCCCCGCAAACCAGTGGTGGGCGTATCAGCGCGGGGCTGGAGCACATCCGCCGCCTGGTGCAGGTCGACCAGAAACCTATCGGCCGCACGCCGCGCTCCAACCTGGCGACCTACACCGGTTTGTTCGACAACGTGCGCAAACTGTTCGCCGCCACACCTGCAGCGAAGAAGCGCCACTACGATGCCGGGCAGTTCTCCTTCAACGTTGCCAAGGGCCGTTGCCCGAACTGCGAGGGCGAGGGGTTTGTCAGTGTTGAATTGCTGTTCATGCCCAGCGTGTACGCGCCATGCCCGACCTGCCATGGCGCGCGTTACAACCCCGAGACCCTGGCGATTAAATGGCAAGGCTTGAGCATCGCCCAGGTGCTGGGGCTGACGGTGGAGCAGGCCGTGGAAGTGTTCGCCGAACAGCCCGGCGTATTGCGTTCATTGCAGGTGCTGCGCGATATCGGCTTGGGGTACCTGCGCCTGGGGCAACCGGCGACCGAACTGTCCGGCGGCGAAGCGCAGCGCATCAAACTGGCCACCGAGCTGCAACGCAATGCCCGAGGCGCCACGCTGTATGTGTTGGATGAACCCACCACCGGGCTGCACCCACGGGATGTCGACCGCTTGCTCAGCCAGTTGAATCACCTGGTGGACGCGGGGCATACGGTGGTTGTCGTGGAACATGAAATGCGCGTGGTGGCGCAGAGTGACTGGGTGATCGAGATCGGACCGGGCGCGGGGGATTTGGGCGGCAAGGTGGTTGCCAGCGGTACGCCGCAGAAGGTTGCTAAAAGCAAGACCAGCCGCACCGCGGCATTTCTGGCCCGAGAGCTGATCTAGCAATCAAAGCAGCTCATATGTGGGAGGGGGCTGGCTTCACCAGTAGACCCAGATTGGGTGATCGATATCGGCCCGAGCGCTGATCCAACAATCAAAGCAAATCAAATGTGGGAGGGGCGGTGCGACGATTCGACTTGCTCCCGATAGCGGTGTGTCAGTCAACTCCTAAGTGCCTGGACCACTGCCATCGGGAGCAAGTCGAATCGTCGCACCGCCCCTCCCACAGGTTGATCACTGTTGAGTCAGGTGGATTTGTGCCTTGGCCTGCTTCACCACGTTGTCCACGGTGAACCCAAACTGCTCCTGCAGCTTGGCCAACGGTGCCGATGCGCCGAAGCTGTTCATGACCACCTTGGCTCCGGTTTGTCCGACGTAGCGGTCCCAGCCCAATGGGCCTGCCTGTTCCACCACCACCCGTGCTTTCACCGCTGGTGGCAGCACGCTGTCGCGGTAGGCTTGGTCCTGTTCTTCAAACAGTTCCCAGCTGGGCATCGAGACCACTTGCGCGGCAATCCCTTCGCTTTTCAGTTGCTCGTAAGCGTCCACCGCGAGGCTGACTTCACTGCCCGTCGCCAGCAGCAGGACCTCAGGATGATCGGCACCTGCGAGCACATAGGCACCCTTGGCAGCACCCGATGCGGCGGCATACTTACTACGATCCAGCGTAGGCAATGGCTGACGCGACAACACCACACAACTCGGCCGATGGGTTTGCGCCAGTGCTACTGTCCACAACGCCAGCGTTTCATTGGCATCGCCTGGGCGAAGGGTCAGCAACCCCGGCGTGGCGCGCAGTTGCGTCAGATGTTCGATAGGTTGATGCGTCGGCCCATCTTCACCCACACCGATCGAGTCGTGGGTGAAGACAAACACCACCGGCAACTCCATGATCGCCGCCAGGCGGATCGGCGGCTTCATGTAGTCGCTGAACACCAGGAAGGTCGAGGTGTACGGGCGCAGGTAGGACAACGCCATGCCATTGGCGATGGCGCCCATGGCGTGTTCACGGATGCCGAAGTGCAGGTTGCGCCCCGTGTAGTCGTCAGCGCTGAAGCGCCCGGCACCCTCGAACGTGAGGTTAGTCTTGGTCGAGGGCGACAAATCCGCCGAGCCGCCCAGCAACCATGGGATTTGCTCGGCAAACGCGTTCAGCACCTTGCCGCCAGCGGCACGGCTGGCGATGCCCTTGGCGTCGGCGTCAAAGCTGGGCAGGTGTTTGCGCCAGTGTTCGGGCATTTCCCCGGCCCGCATACGGCGCAATTCATCGGCCAGTTCCGGCTCGTACTGCTCAAGCTGCGCCAGGTGCTCGCTCCACTTTTCATACAGCGGCTCACTGCGATCCAGCAGCGCATCACGCAAGTGCGTGCGGGCGTCATCGGGCACCAGGAAGCTGGAGTCCTCGGGCCAGCCATACGCGGCCTTGGTCAGGCGGATTTCATCCTCGCCCAAAGGCTCGCCATGGGCGGCGGCCGTGTTGTGTTTGTGCGGTGAGCCATAGCCGATCACGCTGTCGACCACGATCAGGGTCGGTGCGCCACGGTTGCAATGGAAGGCCTCCAAGGCATTGCCCAAGGCTTGCAAGTCGTTGGCATCGGTCACGTGCAGGGTGTGCCAGCCATACGCCTGGAAACGTTTGATCACGTCTTCGCTGAACGCAAGCTCGGTGTGGCCTTCGATGCTGATGGTGTTGTTGTCATAGATCCAGCACAGCTTGTCCAACTTCAAATGCCCGGCCATCGACGCCGCTTCGCCGCTGATGCCTTCCATCATGTCGCCGTCGCCGCACAGGGTGTAGACGTTGTAGTCGAACAGGGTTTTTTCTTCACGGTTGAACCGCTTGGCCAGCCAGCGCTCGGCAATGGCCATGCCGACGCTGTTGGCACAGCCCTGGCCGAGCGGGCCGGTGGTGGTCTCCACACCGGTGGTCATGCGGTACTCGGGGTGGCCGGGGGTTTTCGAACCCGCCTGCCGAAACTGCTTGATATCGTCCAGGCTGACAGCGGCCTGGCCGGTGCGCTCGCCATCAGCATCCAACTCCACCACGCCTGCCAGGTGCAGCAACGAATACAGCAACATCGACGCATGACCGACCGACAATACAAAACGGTCGCGGCTGGGCCAGTCGGGGTGTTGGGGGTGATAGCGCAGGAAGCGACTCCACAGCGTATACCCCACGGGGGCCAGGCCCATGGGCGTGCCGGGATGGCCGGAATTGGCTTTTTGTACGGCATCCATGGCCAGGGTGCGGATTGTGTTGATGCATTGGGTGTCGACGGCGGTGGCAGCTTGCTTCATGAACCGGTCTCCCTCGGGTGGCGATCTACAGTGGAGGGCACAGTGCGCCAAAGGTTTGATCCCATCGCCTGTGTTGCGACGAACGGGGATGTATTGACCTTGAACATGACAAGACCCCTCGCAATGGTCTAGCTTCTAGGGCGTAAGCCATTGATCAACTTGCGGAGGTACGCCATGCCAGTGAAACACGACCTGTATCAGGACTTGGGGTTCAGCAAGGAAGTCGTTCACGAACGCAGGGCAAATGACAAACGCCTGGACTCGCTGCTCACTCAATACGACGACGCTGACAAGGAGGTACTGAAGGCAGAATCAGCAAGCGCCGGCGATGAAGAGGTGGAGAAGCTGAAGAAGAAACGGTTGTTGATCAAAGACGACATTGTGTCGAAGTTGGGGTAGGGGATAGCCCGCGTTCCTACAGGGGCGCGCACATTTGTTCAGAATTGTCTGAAGGACAGGCTTCTCTTCACTGCCTATGATGCCCACCGCCCACCCGGCTCTGGGGACTGTTGCGGCGCAAGGACTGCGCTGTTGAGCCGGGTGGGCACTTCAATTCAGGCCAGCAGTGCCTGGATGCATTCATCGATAGAGCGCTGCTGCGTTTCCTCATACAGCTTCAATTCATCAATCGTCCGGCGGCCGAGCGCCTGTTCAAACTCGGCTTGGTTCGAATTGGCCGCGTAGTGACTCTGCGCTGCATCCCCCAGGTTCGACTGAAAGATCCCCGCTGCACTCACCGGCAGAAAATCCTCGTACACCAACGGCTCCACATCGATGTGGCCCGCTGCGATCAATGCTTCCAGGGTTCGCGGTTGCTCGGCGCTGCCGCGCGCCGCCACACCTTGCTCGGTGGTGAGGTAGCGGAAGTAGGCCAGGCCCTGATCACGCATCTGGGCGTGGTTGTCCGGGAAGGCCTGGAAGTGCTGTTCCATCAATTCGACATAACGTGCGGCGTTGCCTTCATTGGGGAAAGCGCCCAGCTCGTCGCGCGCGGCGTTCAGCAGTTGGTCGTACAGAGCGCGGCCTTTGGGCGTAAGGGCCACACCGCGCTGTTCGATCTCGCCAAAGCGTGCGCTGTGGCTGCCTTGGGCGTCGGTGAAGGCGATGGGTTCGTCGAGGGCCTTGAAGCTGGTCTGGCGCAGCAGGATCGGGCAGCGGCGGCGGGGTGGGCCTTCGATCACGGCCTTGGGGGTGATGCCTTTGCCAGGCATGGCGGCCTGGACCTGGTCGATGTCCAGGGTGCGCGGGGTCAGGTGGTTGATGTGCGGGCCTTTGAACGCTACTACGTCGGCGATCAGGCGGTGCTGGTCGCTCAGTTGCTGGTACTGCGCGCCCGTGACGGTGGCGGTGTGGTGCCAGCGGAAGGTTTCCAGGGCCTGGCGGATGAATTCATCCGCGTCCACGGCATTGAGGCCGCCGTCCTTTTCTGCTTGTTCGATCAGCGCCAAGGCTCTTGGGGTAAAGATCGAGCGCTTGGCCAGGGCCGTTTCGGCGAACGCACGCAGGTCGGGGTTTTCGATCAGTTCCAGGCGCAGCAAGGACGTGAACACCCGAAACGGGCTGGTTTGCAGCGCCTGTTCGTGCACGGCGCGAAAGGCGGTGGAGTGCACCGGCACGCCGGCCGGGGTCAGGTCGTAATAGCCCACCGGCTGCATGCCCATCACTGCGAACAGGCGGCTGATGGTCGCCAGCTCGGCGGCGGTTCCCAGGCGGATCGCGCCGTGGCGTTCCCTGTCCAGGCGCTGGATTTCGCCGGTGCGTTGCAGGTGCTGCGCCAGGCCCGGTTCGGTGTCGAGCACGCGGGTATTGGTCTCGGCCACCAACTCCATCAGCGCGCCATACAGTGGAACTTCATCTCGGTACATGTCGGACATGGCCTTGGAAAAGCCCTTGCGGATCTCATCGGGGCAGACAGGTGCGGTGGTGGGCATAGAAAAATTCCTGATGGCGATGACGATGAAGGTGGCCTTTGCCTGGATTTTGTTGAGCGCAAGGCTTGCTTGCAAACGAAGATTCCTCAGGACTTCATTCTGCAAATGAATGAGATGACGTGAATATGACAAAAAACAGCCCGCGGAAAATTTCATTTCCGTGCGGTTTTCCTAACTAATTCTTCACGGAGTCCGCCCCGGCCGGCATGAAAGAATCGTCACGTTTGCAAGGATGAAAACGCCGTTATGCACACCGCACACATAAAAAAATGTTTAGGGGCCCTCGTTAATGAAAATTTCTACACTGGCGCTGTCGATCACCGCCGCCGTTCTTGCACAACACGCATTCGCTGATGATTTCGGGCTCGGTGCCCTGGGCACCGGCAATGGTCACAGCGGTTTCCTTGAAGACAGCCATGCGTCTGTCAGCTCACGGAGCATGTACTACAGCGCGGATAACCGCTCGGGGACCAACAACGACCTGCGCGAAGCGGCAACTGCGCTGCGTTTTGACTACAAATCCGGCTTTACCCAGGGCACCATTGGCCTGGGCTTCGACGTCATGGCCTTCGGCGCGCTGCGCCTGGACGGCGGCGATGGTCACACGGCGGGCCCAGGCCTGGCGGGCAACGGCAACAGCTTTTTCCCGACCAAGAACAACGGCACCGAGCCTGCCGATTCCTTCGGCCGCGCGGCGGGCAACGTGAAGTTCCGTGTTTCCCATACCGAGTTGCACGTCGGTGGTGGTTTGGCGCCGGTTCTGCCGATCCTGGTTTCCAACGACAGCCGCGTGGCACCGCAGACCTTTGACGGTGGCATCCTTACCTCGAATGACATTCCCAATGTCACCTTCACCGGCGGTGAGTTGAACCGCGCCGAAGGCCGTGCCTCCAGTAACTCCACAGGCTTGAGCGTGGCAGGCGGTACCCGCGACAGCGACAGCTTCAAATTCGGCGGTGTGGACTACAAACCGTTTGGTTCTTCCGACAACGCCATCGCGAAAAACCTGACGTTGCAGTACTACTACGCCCAACTGCAAGACTTCTACAAACAGAACTACGTCGGCCTGGTCCACGTGCTGCCACTGGGCAATGACCAGTCGTTCAAGACCGACCTGCGTTACTTCGACAGCACCAGCGACGGCAAGAACGGCGAGAGCGGCTACCAGTTCAACAACAACGGTGGCTTTGCCAAGCATGCCAACGAAGTGGACAACAAAACCTACAGTGCGGCCTTCACTTACCAACTGGGCGGCAGTAGCTTGATGCTCGGCCACATTGGCGTGGGCGACGACGGCGGCTTTGTGTGGGTCAATCAGGGCAGCCTGGCCGACCCGCACGCACAAGGCGCCGGCGGCAGCGACTTCTACCTGTTTACCGACGCCGTGGTGGGCCAGTTCTCCCGCGCGGGCGAGCAGGTCAACTTTGGTCAGTACTCGTATGACTTCAAGGCCTACGTGCCTGGCCTGAAGGCTTCCGTGGCGTACCTCGACGGTTCGGACATCAAGTCGAAGGTTGCCGGTGGCCCTGACCAGAAAGAAAACGAAGCCGACTTCCGTCTGGACTACGTGGTGCAAGCCGGTCCTCTGAAAGGCTTCGGTACCACCTTGCGCACCGGCACCTATCACGGCAAAAACACCGGCACCCCCGACCAGGATCAGACTCGCCTGATCTTCAACTACACCTACGCCATCTTCTAAGTCTTCATGTGCATCCGGGCGTCATTGGGTTCTACACTGCCTCTTACCTGGTAGGCGATGGAGGACCCGATGACGGCCACACCCGACAACCGAATACTTGCAACCCTCGAAGGCCAGCGCCTGGCGCAGCAGGATGCCGAGCGTTGGCGCGAGTGGGGCCCTTACTTGAGTGAACGCCAATGGGGCACGGTGCGCGAAGACTACAGCGCCGATGGCGATGCCTGGACTTACTTCCCCCACGAACACGCACGCAGCCGCGCCTACCGATGGGGCGAGGATGGCCTCGCCGGTTTCAGCGACAAGGCGCAACGTTGGTGCCTGGGCCTGGCCCTGTGGAACGAGCGCGATGCGATCATCAAGGAGCGCCTGTTCGGCCTCAATAACGCCGAGGGCAACCACGGTGAAGACGTCAAGGAACTGTACTTTTTCGTCGATGGCGTGCCGAGCCATGCCTACATGCGCATGCTCTACAAATACCCCCATGCAGCCTTTCCCTACGATGACCTGATCCGCGAAAACGCCCGCCGTGGCTTGGAGGATGCCGAGTACGAGATCCTCGACACCGGCGTGTTCGAAGACAACCGCTACTGCGATGTCAGCGTCGAGTACGCCAAGCATCAGCCCGACGACCTCTTCATGCGTATCACGCTGCACAACCGTTCCGAGCAGCCGACCCGCTTGCAGGTGATGCCGCAGTTGTGGGCGCGCAATGACTGGAGCTGGACCTTTGATGCGCCCAAGCCGCAGTTGAAGATGGACGGAGAGCAGGTGCTGGCGCGCCATCCTGAACGGCCGGATCGGCATCTCAGCGCCTGGGGCCAGGAGGGGGTGGAGTGGTTGTTCTGCGAGAACGAAACCAACGTTCCCCGCCTGGATGGCCAGCAGGCGCCGGGGCCGTTCAAGGACGGGATCAATGATTACGTGGTCGAGGGTGTTCAATCGGCGATTCGGCGTGACAGCGGCACCAAAGTCGCGGCGCGCTTTATCCTCGAATTGGCAGGCCTTGAGAGTAAAAGCCTCTACCTGCGGTTTGCCCCCGTTAACGCGCCGCCGGTCAACGCCCGCAAGCTGTTCGAACAACGCCGCCAAGAGGCGGATGATTTCTACGCCGCCTTGCAACACGGCATCCACGACGACGATGCGCGCAATGTGCAGCGCCAGGCATTGGCTGGCTTGCTGTGGTCCAAGCAGCTGTACTATTTCGATGTGAACCAATGGCTCGACGGCGACCCGGCGCAACCTGCGCCGCCGCCTGAGCGCCTGCATATCCGCAATACTCATTGGCGGCACCTGTCGAACTTCGACATCCTCTCCATGCCCGACACCTGGGAATACCCGTGGTATGCCTCGTGGGACCAGGGCTTCCAGGCGGTGGCCATGGCGCTGATCGATCCGGGGTACGCCAAGCAGCAACTGTTACTGCTGGTGAAAGACCGCTTCATGCACCCCAACGGGCAATTGCCGGCCTATGAATGGCGCTTCGACGACGCTAACCCGCCGGTCCACGCCTGGGCCAGTTGGCGGGTGTACCAGCAGGACAAGGCGCTGAACGGCGTAGGCGACATGGATTTCCTTGAACGGATTTTCCACAAGCTGCTGCTGAATTTTTCCTGGTGGGTCAACCGCAAGGATGCCGAAGGGCGCAACCTGTTCCAGGGCGGTTTCCTGGGGTTGGACAATATCGCCTTGTTCGACCGCTCGGCCGGGCTGCCGCCGGGGTACCAGCTGGATCAGGCCGACGGCACGGCGTGGGTCGCGGCCTATGCGCTGGACTTGATGCGTATCGGCCTGGAGCTGGCCAAGCGCAATGGGGTGTATGTCGACATCGCCGTTAAGTTCTTTGAGCATTTCCTGTACATCGCGGGCGCCATCAACCGCGTCGACGAGAGCGCCGAAGGCCTGTGGGATGAGCACGACCTGTTCTTCTACGATGTGCTGCACCGGCCCGACGGCCAGAACGAGCCGGTGCGTCTGCGCTCTATCGTCGGGCTGATGCCCCTGTTTGCCGTGCTGGTGCTGGAGCAGCGCGAGCATGAGGGGTTGGAAGGCTTGCGCGAACGCCTGCTCGGGTTCATGAAGCACCGGCCCGACCTGGCCAAGCTGGTCTCGCGCTGGAATGAGCCAGGGCAGGGCAACCGCCTGTTACTGGCGCTGTTGCGCGGTGAGCGCACCAAGGACCTGCTGCGGCGCATGCTCGATGACAGCGAGTTTTTGTCGACGTTTGGCGTGCGCTCCTTGTCCAAGGCGTTCGCCGAGCAACCCCTGGCGCTGCAAATGAACGGCAACACCCTCAGTGCACGCTACCAACCCGGCGAATCCGACTCGCGGCTGTATGGCGGCAACTCCAACTGGCGCGGGCCGCTGTGGATGCCGGTGAACTACATGCTGATCGAGTCGTTGCGGGAATTTCACCGCTACTACGCGGATAACTTCTCGGTGGAGTACCCGACCGGCAGCGGTTATCTGTCCTCCCTGGAGGAAGTGGCCGACAGCCTCAGTCAGCGGCTGACGCGGTTGTTTCTCAGGGATGAAAACGGTTCGCGACCGTCGATGGCGGGGTATGCGCAGCTGGAGGCGGACCCGGCCAGCCGTGACCTGGTGTTGTTCCATGAATATTTTCATGGGGAAACCGGGCGCGGGTTGGGGGCGTCCCATCAGACGGGGTGGAGTGCATTGGTGGCGTTGCTGCTGCAGCCTGGGGTTGAGTAATACGCCGGACAGAGCGCTGAACTACAAGCGACGCAGAAAGGATCTGACGATATGCCGGGTGGCGTCGGTGGTGTCGAGTTCATCCATCGCGCCATAGGCATGCCACTGGCAGTCGACGATTTCGTTGCGAGGCCGCGCGTCTTCGATGTTCACCACCGAGGCCTCGAACACATGGTGCAGGGTGTCGCGGGCCTTGAGTTCCTGCAAGTACAGCAAGCCGTCCACGTTCAATCCGGTTTCTTCTTCCAGCTCGCGCTCGGCAGCGCCGACCGGGCGCTCGTTGCGTTCAACCTTGCCGCCCGGCAACGCCCATTTCGATCTGGCCTTGCGCACGAAGAGGATATGCCCCTCGTGTTCGCAAATGACCGTGGCCCTGATTTTCATCGTCTGTGCCCCCGCAGTGAGATGATTGTCATAAAAGTGTAATGCAAGTGTCATGCTAAGTGGTTATGGCGCTGACGTGTGGGGATGTGGATACTGCCCGATTGACGAAAACGCACGAGGGAAACCGATGAACACCGTACGCTGGGGCATGATCGGCTGTGGCAGTGTCACTGAATTGAAGAGTGGACCCGCCTTCTACAAAGCGCCAGGTTCGGCGCTGGTGGCCGTCATGGGGCGCCGCGAGGAAGCCGTGCGCGATTATGCGGCGCGCCATGGCATTGCCCGCTTCTATACCGACGCCCAGGCCCTGATCGACGATCCCGAGGTGGACGCGGTGTACATCGCCACGCCACCCGACAGCCACCTTGAATACAGCCTGATGGTGGCCGCAGCGGGCAAGCATTGCTGTGTCGAAAAACCGATGGCATTGAATGCCGAGCAAAGCGCATTGATGCAGCGCACCTTCGAGCGTGCCGGCCTGCACCTGTTTGTTTCGTATTACCGCCGTTCGCTGCCGCGTTTCCAACAAGTGCGCCAGTGGCTGCAAGAGGGGCGCATCGGCCAACTGCGCCACCTGACCTGGACCCTGTGCAAGCCACCGGGCGTCGATGACGCCGACGCCGCCAATTGGCGCACCGACCCGCTGATTGCCGGCGGCGGTTACTTTGCCGACCTGGCCAGCCATGGGTTTGACCTGTTCCAGTACCTGGCCGGGGATATTGTCGAGGTCTCGGGCTTCACCGCGCGACAGGCCGGGCAGTATGCCGCCGAGGATGCCGTGACGGCCTGTTGGACATTTGCGTCCGGCGCGCTGGGCATGGGCTGCTGGAACTTTGTCGCCGACCGTCGTGAAGACCGGGTCGAGCTGATCGGCAGCACGGGGCGCATTACCTTTGCCGTATTCGAGGACCAGCCGCTGCGCCTGGAAGGCGAGGTCGACGAGGTGCTGGACGTGCCTTGCCACGCGCATATCCAGTGGCACCACGTGTTGGCCATGAACGCCCATATCCGCGGGGAAGCCGAACACCCTTCACAGGCGATCGAGGCGTTGAAGACCGATCGGATCCTCGACAAGGTGCTACAACGTAACCCCCATCATCCTGGGTAGTTGCAATAGGGTAGTGATTCATTTTTCTAAGGGAACACGGGGATGAAATACTGGATGGTGTTGTGGCTGGCCATTGCCACAAGTGCAATGGCGGCGCCACGGGAGCAGCGGCCGGCGGGGGATTTTGATTTCTATGTGCTGTCGCTGTCATGGTCGCCGACGTTCTGCCTGACGCACCCGGACAACGAGCAGTGCTCGGGCAAAGGCTACGGCTTCGTGTTGCACGGACTGTGGCCGCAATACGCTCGGGGCGGGTGGCCGGCGTCGTGCGAGCCTCAATCGCAACTCTCGGCCGAAGACATGGCCAAGGGCGCGCTGATGTTTCCCACGCGCTCACTGCTCAAGCATGAATGGGCCAAGCACGGCTCCTGCAGCGGCCTGGAGGCGTCGCGCTACTTAGAGGCCACTGATGCGGCGTTGGGCGCCGTGCAGATCCCACCGCAACTGCAGCCGTTCAATGTGCCCAATTATTTGCAAGCCCGGGACATCGAACAGCTGTTCCGCGAGAGCAACCCCGCCATGGGCGACCACAGTGTGGCGGTGATCTGCAAAGGCAAGGTGTTGTCTGAAGTACGGATATGCCTGAGCAAGGAATTGCGCTTTGCCGGTTGCCCCAGGAGTGTGAAGACCCAGTGCCGGGACGGTGACATTCGGATCCCGGTTCAGCGTTGAGCCGGCGCCTGGAGCGCGTGCAACGCAATGGTCGCGGCCGCGTTCGCACTGGAGGCCCCGGCGCGATCCGCCAGGTAGCGCGCGGGCGGTTGGCCCATTGCCTTGCGGAACATGGTGATAAAGCCGCTGGCGTTCTCATAACCCAGGTCCAGGGCGACCCGCTGCACGCTTTCACCCCTGGCCAGGCGTTGCAATGACAGGATCACATGCAACTGCCGGCGCCAGCGGCCGAAACTCAGGCCGAACTCTTCCAGCAGCAGGCGCGTCATGCTGCGCTCGCTCATGCCGATGCGCACGGCCCACTGGCCAAGGGTGGCCTTGTCGCCGGGGTTGGCCAGCAGGCTGTCGGCCAGGCGCCGCAACCGTGGGTCCTGGGGCATCGGCAGGTGCAAGTCTTCGATGGGCGCCTGGGCCAACTCGTCCAGCAGCGTGCTGATCAAGCGGCCCTGAGCGCTGTCCTCTTCGTACCAATGCTCAAAACTCACCGCCTTAGTAATCAACTCATGCAACAGGCCGGACACCGCCAGCGTGCAGCATTGCGGGGGCAGGGCGCCAGCGGCGTGCGGGTCGATCAGCAGGCAATACACCTCGGCTTCGCCGGCTCCCCGCGCCGCATGTGAAAGGCCGCCGGGGATCCACAGCGCGCACTGGGGCGGCACAATCCAGATACCGGCCTCGATCTGGCAATGAATCACCCCGCGCAGGGTGTACATCAATTGGCCCTTGTGATGGACATGCGGTGCATGCTCCCACGTCTGGGACGTGCTGGTAGCGCCCACGGCCACCACGGCGCGCGGGATCATGTCGGCGTCCTTGGCCCTGGAGGGGTCGAATTGATCAAGGCGGTGGCGCGTCATGGCGGTTTCACAGCTTGGCTGAATTGCGAAACATTCTGGCTATTCTGTGCAATGCCGTCCAGCAAGTTGATCCCTATGATGAGATCCACTCTCATTCAGGAGGTCTGCCATGCGACTCGATAGTTCAACATTCCCAGTGGTGAAAATCGTCTTTGATGCGCCAAACGAAGGCGGGCCCGACGATGCATTCGTGGTCTTCGAAGGCCTGCTGGCCCGCCAGCAAGCCTTCGTGCTGCTGCATGAAAAGGCCGAAGATGAAAACAATCACGAACACTCCCACGAAGAGCGCAAACAGGCGTCGATCTGGATGAAGAAAAACAGGCCGGCCCTGCGCACGTACGTCAGGGGCATGATCCAGGTCGAGCCCAGCGCTGCGCAGCGGCTGGCGCTCAAGCCGTTTGCCGTGATGTTTGGCAAGGCGTGGGGCTACCCATTGCTGGTGGTGGAATCCAAAGACCGCGCCTGGGCGCTGGCGCGGGATGTGCTGGATGATCGGGTGTCGGATGTGGCGCATTTTTAACGCGGCCTACAGTCCGCAAAAATGTGGCGCTCTTCAGTCCACGCACATCGCCCGGCCCAACTGGCCTTTCTCGACAGTGGCGGAGCAACCAAAGCGGCCGTTATCCGCCTGGCACGCGCCTGTTACTGGGCGATTTTCGGAGGATGCGGTCACGCTGGTCCGGCATTCGCCTTCACACTGGCTCGAATCGGTACACGCCTTGCCCGCGTCCTTGTAGGGCGTGATGCACTTCCAGCTTTGCAGTTTGCCGACTTGCTTCATGCTGCCGCCGCCGGCCAGGCAAACAGAGGCGGTGGCGTCTTGGGGCGGCGGCGTCGACGTACATGCCGATACCAACAACAGGGCGGCCAGGGCGATCATCAGTTTCATGCAAAGGTACTCAAAGGGTGAGCGCAGCGGTGCAGTGTACGGGCAATTGGACTACTTTGAGTGACGAGCCATCCCTGATCGGTACCGAGCGATGCAGACCTTATGGAAGCGCTATATGGCGCTGCTGGAAAACGACCTGAGCACGCAGATCTTCGACAACGTGAAGAACCTGCTGGTGTGTGCACTGTTGTTTGCGGCGGGGACGCACACATTGGTCGGGCAACGTGAACTGTTTATCGGCGTGTTTGCGTCCGATGTCGCGGGGTGGGGGTTGATCATCCTGTCCGCATTGCTGACGGTGTTGAATATCAGCGATGGCATTCGCCGGCTGGCCAAGCTGCGTTATCACCTGGCGCTGCAACTGTTGCTGATCCTGGTGTACATGGTGATTGCCGAGCGGGTGGTTGAGATTATGTGGGGCTTCCGCGCGCATTGAAGTATCCTCCGCGACCCGTTTACCAGCGATTCCAACACAGATGACAGGACAAGACATGCAGGCGATGCTCTCGTCGATTCTCGACGAAGTGCGTCCACTGATCGGCCTCGGCAAAGTCGCCGATTACATCCCCGCGCTGGCCGATGTACCGGCCAACCAACTCGGTATCGCCGTGTACGGCAACGACGGCTCGGCCTACCGCGCCGGTGATGCCGATACGCTGTTTTCGGTGCAGAGCATCTCCAAGGTGTTCAGCCTGGTGCAGGCCATCGACCACGGTGGTGAAACCATCTGGGAGCGCTTGGGCCACGAGCCGTCAGGGCAGCCGTTCAACTCCATGGTGCAGTTGGAATTCGAACGCGGGCGCCCGCGCAATCCGTTCATCAATGCGGGTGCGCTGGTGATCTGCGACATCAACCAGTCGCGCTTCGCCGTGCCGATCCTGTCGATGCGCGACTTCGTGCGGCGCCTGTCGGGCAACCCACACATCCTGGTCAACAGCGTCGTCGCCGAATCCGAAGCCCTGCATGGCGCGCGCAACGCCGCCATGGCCTACCTGATGAAATCCTTCGGCAACTTCCACAACGACGTGGATGCCGTGCTGCACAGCTACTTCAACTACTGCGCGCTGCAAATGAGCTGCGTGGATCTGGCCAAGGCGTTCAGCTTCCTGGCAAACGAGGGCACGAGTGCCCACAGCGGCGAACAGATTCTGACCGCCCGACAGACCCGGCAAGTCAACTCGATCATGGCCACCAGCGGGCTGTATGACGAGGCGGGGAATTTTGCTTATCGCGTCGGCTTGCCGGGCAAGAGCGGAGTAGGTGGCGGGATCGTTGCCGTGGTGCCGGGGCAGTTTACGGTGTGCGTGTGGTCGCCGGAGTTGAACGCGGCGGGGAATTCTTTGGCGGGGATGAAGGCGTTGGAGTTGTTGAGTGAGCGGATTGGGTGGTCGGTGTTTTGAGATCGTTCCCGTTTATGGGAACGATCGTCTTTGATGATTCAGGCTACTGGGTAAGCCGTATTCAGCGCCTTGTCGACCAATAGTTGCACCCCTTCCAGCATGCGGCAGATGCCCAGCGCAATGTTGCGTTGGGCGCCGTTTACTTCAAATGCCAGGTGGGCCGCGATGTCGTTGATGGCGGCGAGGTCTTGGGAGGCGTTGGCCAGCAAGGTTTCCGTGTCTAAGTCGGCGCGGACGGTGAAGAGTGTTTCTGGGGGATTTGGACTGTCTTTGATCATGGTGAAGCTCCTTTGTAAATGGAGCTGCCACGATTCGCAGTCAACCGAATTAGGGTGGCAGCTATACGCGGGTTGACCGACCGGCCAAAGAAGCAAAACCGGCATACCCGAAGGTATCCCGCGTACAGCTGCCGCGACACAATACATCAGGCGTAAAAAAACGCCGAAGATCGGTGTAGGCGCAGTTGCTCTTTGAAGTCGGACGGTCAAATCCGGCCGCTGAATTGGCAGCGACGGAGCAGAGGTTAGTGAGCGAAGTTCCGAGCGACAACCTGAAACCCTTGTGGGAAAAGTCCTGGAACTCATGGCTAAATGCGATCCCCTGTGGCGAGGGAGCTTGCTCCCGTTGGGCCGCGAAGCGGCCCCAGGACGGTTTGCGCGGTATACCTGATGCGGCTCGGTTGTCGGGTTTGGGGGCTGCTGCGCAGCCCAGCGCGAGCAAGCTCGCTCACTACAAGGACGTATTTCAACCGATCCAACCAGGTCGCGATCGAGACGTTCCTGGGCGACATGACCCTGGGTGCACCGGCGCTTTTACAATGTTCGAGAGCGCTGAGCAACTCGGCCCGGAACTTGGAATAACAGACACCCTAAAACCAAATGTGGGAGGGGGCTTGCCCCCGATTGCAGTGTGTCAGTCAATACAGCTGTGACTGATCTACCGCTATCGGGGGCAAGCCCCCTCCCACATTTTTGTTCGGTCAGCGATCGCCTATTCAGGCAATTGCATCCCAAGCCCGATCACCGTGCTCGTCTTTAATCCGAGTCGGCAAGCCCATCACGTCCAGCGCTTTCAGGAACGGCTCAGCGGGCAATTCCTCGACGTTGGCCATGTGCTTCACATCCCACTCACCGCGCGCTACCAGCAGCGCAGCGGCTACGGGTGGAACGCCTGCGGTGTAGGAGATGCCCTGGCTGTCGGTCTCGGCAAAGGCTTCTTCATGGCACGCCACGTTGTAGATGAACATCTCACGCGGTTGGCCGTTCTTGGTGCCTTTGACCAGGTCGCCGATGCAGGTCTTGCCGGTGTAGCCCGGCGCGAGCGAAGACGGGTCAGGCAGCACGGCCTTGACCAGTTTCAGCGGCACGACTTCCAGGCCTTCGGCGGTGGTGACCGGCTTTTCGGAGAGCAGGCCGAGGTTCTTCAGCACGGTAAACACGTTGATGTAGTGTTCGCCGAAGCTCATCCAGAAACGCACGTTGGGCACGTCGAGGTTTTTCGACAGCGAGTGCACTTCATCGTGGCCGGTGAGGTAAAGGTTCTGCGAACCGACGACCGGCAGGTCGTCGGTGCGTTTGACTTCGAACATGGTGTTGCTGGTCCACTGGCTGTTCTGCCAGCTCCACACCTGTCCGGTGAACTCGCGGAAGTTGATTTCCGGGTCGAAGTTGGTGGCGAAGTATTTGCCATGGGAGCCGGCATTGACGTCGAGGATGTCGATCGAATCAATGCGGTCGAAATGCTGTTGCTGCGCCAGCGCGGCATACGCGTTGACGACACCCGGGTCGAAGCCCACGCCAAGGATGGCGGTGATGTTCTTCTGTTTGCACTCTTCCAGGTGGTTCCACTCGTAGTTGCCGTACCACGGCGGGGTCTCGCAGACCTTGCCCGGCTCTTCGTGGATGGCGGTGTCGAGGTACGCAACGCCGGTGTCGATGCAGGCCCGCAGTACCGACATGTTGAGGAACGCGGAGCCGACGTTGATGACGATCTGCGATTCGGTCTCGCGGATCAGGGCCTTGGTCGCTTCCACGTCCAGGGCGTTCAGCGCGAAGGCTTGGATATCGGCGGGAACCTTGAGGCTACCCTTGGCCTTGACGCTGTCGATGATGGCCTGGCATTTGGAGATGTTGCGCGACGCGATAGCAATACGACCGAGTTCGTCGTTGTGCTGCGCGCACTTGTGGGCCACCACCTTGGCGACACCTCCTGCACCAATGATAAGAACGTTCTTTTTCAATTGCTTTATCTCTCCTTTATCCGCCAGCTTACGAAAGGCTGGACAGGTAGTCGTCGTAACCAAATTCACGAACCACTTCGACTGTACCGTCGAGTTGTTTCACTACGATGGACGGCATTTTCAGGCCGTTGAACCAGTTTTTCTTGACCATGGTGTAGCCTGCGGTGTCGATGAACGACAGCCGATCGCCGATGGCCAGCGGACGATCAAATTGATACTCGCCGAAGATGTCCCCGGCCAGGCAGGATTTGCCGCACACCATGACGGTGTGTTCGCCATCGCTCGGCGCCAGCTTGGCGTTGAGGCGATAGATCAGCAGGTCCAGCAGGTGGGCTTCGATGGAACTGTCGACCACGGCGAGGTTCTTGCCGTTGTAGAGGGTGTCGAGCACGGTGACTTCCAGGGAGGCGCTGTTAGTGATCGCCGCTTCGCCGGGTTCCAGGTAGACCTGCACGCCGTACTTTTCGGAGAACGCCTTCAGGCGCGCGCAGAACGCGTCCACGGCATAGTCTTCACCGGTGAAGTGGATGCCGCCGCCGAGGCTGACCCACTCGACCTTGTGCAGCAGCGCGCCGAAGCGTTCTTCGATGGTGCCGAGCATGTTGTCGAACAGGCTGAAATCGCCGTTCTCGCAGTTGTTGTGGAACATGAAGCCGGAGATCTGCTCGATCACGCCTTCGATCTTCACCGGGTCCCATTCGCCCAGGCGGCTGAACGGACGCGCCGGGTCGGCCAGCAAGTAGTCGGAACTGCTCACCTGCGGGTTGACGCGCAGGCCGCGGGTCTTGCCTTCGGAGCGCTCGGCAAAGCGCTGCAGCTGGCTGATGGAGTTGAAGATGATCTTGTCGCAGTTATCCAGCATCTCTTCGATTTCATCGTCGGCCCAGGCGACGCTGTAGGCGTGCGCCTCGCCTTCGAACTTCTGGCGGCCGAGCTTGAGCTCATACAGCGACGACGAGGTGGTGCCGTCCATGTATTGCTGCATCAGGTCGAACACCGACCAGGTGGCAAAGCACTTGAGCGCCAGCAGGGCCTTGGCGCCGGACTGCTCGCGCACGTAAGCAATCTTCTGCATGTTGACCAGAAGCTTCTGTTTATCGATGAGGTAGTACGGCGTTTTGATCATTTTTGAGAGCCTGCGGCGGTGCCTGCCAAAAAAGGACACGCATTGTGCCCGCACTTGGATCGAATCGAAAGGTTAGTGGGCGGATTTTGCGCGCCCGGTTTGTGACCCTACCCATTAAGTATGACCGTCTATGGAGGGACACCGGTCCAATGTGGGAGGGGGCTTGCCCCCGATTGCAGTGTGTCAGCCACCCAAACCAGTGCTGACCCACTGCTATCGGGGGCAAGCCCCCTCCCACATTTTGGCCCCAGTATATCGGGTCCACCGACATCAAACTGTCATCACCTTACCGCCGGATTGCCACATTTCCCCATTACTGTCCTCGCCAATGAGATCGATCTCAAGCGAGTGACAATGACTGACCTGAAAGACGTTGCGCGCCTGGCTGGCGTATCCCGCGCCACCGCCGCCCGCACCTTTGCCTCCCCCGACCAAGTGCGCCCGACCACCCGCGAGCAGGTGTTCGCCGCCGCCCGTGAGTTGGGCTTCCGGCCGAACCTGCTGGGCCGCCAATTGCGCCTGCAAACCACCCAATTGATCGGCGTGGTGGTGCCTAACCTGCTCAACCCGGTGTTTGCCGAGCAGTTCCAGGCCATGGAGCGCGCTGCACGGTCGCGCGGCTACAGCCTGTTGCTGGCAACCACCGACTACAGCAGTGAACGCGAGTGCATTGTGGTGGAAGAGCTGCTGCGCCAGCGCGTCGACGGCCTGGTGCTGACGGTCACCGATGCCGAGAGCAATAGCGTGCTCAGCAGCCTGAACACCGAACAGACGCCGTTCGTGCTGGCCTACCACCAACCTAGCAACCCCAACTACAGCGCCGTGTCGGTCGACAACCGCGCCGGCATGGCCATGGCAACACGGTATCTGCTGGACGCCGGACACCGGCGCATCAGCATGGTCGCTGGCCCCGCTTTGCAATCGGACCGTGCCCGCCTGCGTTACGCCGGTTACTGCGATGCGATGAAGGAATACGGCCTCAAGAGCCGTCCGGTGATCGAAATGCCGGCCCACACCCAGGCCGAATTCGCTGCTATCGAACCTTTCCTCCAGGGGGCCGAGGCACCCACCGCTTTGGTGTGCTCCAACGATTTCCTGGCAATCAGCCTGATCGCTGAGTTGCGCCGCAACGCCTGGAACGTACCCGAACAACTCTCGGTGATGGGGTTCGACGGCATCAGCCTCGGCACCCAGATGCACCCGACCCTGTGCAGCGTGGTGCAGCCCATTGCGCTGCTCGCCAGCACCGTGATTGACCAGTTGCTGGCGCAGATCGCCGGCAACGCCCCGATTTCACATTGCCTGCCTTGCCACATTCGACCAGGCGACAGTACCCAACCCCATGAGGAGACCCTTGATGCGCGCACTCAGTAAAACCCTGGCAGCCCTGCTGCTGTGCGGTACGGCCAGCCTGGCCCAGGCCGCCGACACCGCGATTTGCTACAACTGCCCGCCGGACTGGGCCGACTGGGGCACTCAGCTCAAGGCTATTGCCGCCAGCACCGGCGTGCAGGTGCCGCTGGACAACAAGAACTCCGGCCAGTCCCTGGCGCAGTTGGTGGCGGAGAAAGCCGCACCGGTCGCCGACGTCGTCTACTACGGCGTGACCTTCGGCCTGCAGGCACAAAAAGCCCAAGTGGTCGACACCTACAAACCCAAGGCCTGGGAGCAGATTCCGGCGGGCCTCAAAGACCCTGCCGGCCATTGGTTCGCGATCCATTCCGGCACCTTGGGCATCATGGTCAACGTTGATGCACTCGGTGGTTTGCCGGTGCCGCAAAGCTGGGCCGACCTGCTCAAGCCAGAGTACAAAGGCATGGTCGGTTACCTCGACCCGTCCAGCGCCTTCGTCGGCTACGTGTCGGCAGTGGCGATCAACCGCGCCATGGGCGGCGACCTCGACAACTTCGCCCCGGCCATCGACTACTTCCAGAAACTGGCGAAGAACGCGCCCATCGTGCCCAAGCAAACCGCGTATGCACGGGTGCTGTCCGGTGAGTTGCCGATCCTGGTGGACTACGACTTCAACGCCTACCGCGCGCGCTACAAAGACAAGGCCAACGTCGCCTTCGTGATCCCCAAGGAAGGCAGCATCGGCGTGCCTTACGTGATGAGCCTGGTCGCCAACGCGCCGCACCGCGCCAATGCCGAAAAAGTCCTCGACTTCGTGTTGTCGGACGAAGGCCAGGCGCTCTGGGCAAAGGCGTACCTGCGCCCTGTGCGCCCGATGAAAATGCCGGCCGACGTCGCCGCGCAGTTCCTGCCAGACAGCGATTACGCGCGCGCCGGGGTGGTGGACTACGAAAAAATGGCCGCTGTGCAGGAAGCCTTCGCCGCCCGTTACCTGAACGAGGTCAAGTAAGTGGCAGCATCGGCAAGACATGCCGCCTGGGCGCTGGCCCCGGCGTTTGCGGTGCTGTTCGCGTTCTGGCTGTTGCCGCTCGCGCACTTGGTGCTGCTCGGTGCCGAAAGCCGTGACAGCAACGGCAGTGGTTACTGGCAGGTGCTCAGCAGTGCGCAGTACCTGGGCAGCCTTGGGCAAACCCTGGTGCTGGCGGTGGTGGTGACGCTGGTTGCGTTGGTGATCGGCGGCATCAGCGGCGTGTTTCTCGCCCGCCAGCAGTTCTTCGGGCGCTCGGCGCTGGTGGCATTGCTGACGTTTCCGCTGGCGTTTCCCGGCGTGGTAGTGGGCTTCCTGGTGATTCTGCTGGCGGGGCGCCAGGGCCTGTTTGCCGCCCTGGGCCTGCAACTGGCGGGTGAGCGCTGGATCTTTGCCTACTCGCTGGCGGGGTTGTTCGTGGGGTACCTGTACTTCTCGATTCCACGGGTGATCCTCACGGTGATGGCCGCCTGCGAAAGCCTCGACCGCAGCCTGGAAGAAGCCGCGCATTCGCTGGGCGCCGGGCATTGGCGGGTGGTGTGCGATGTGATTGTGCCGGGCCTGGCGCCGGCGCTGGCGTCGTGCGGGGCGATCTGTTTTGCCACGTCCATGGGCGCCTTTGGCACCGCCTTTACCTTGGGCACGCGGCTGAATGTCACCCCGGTGGCGATCTACAACGTGTTTACCAACTACGCCAACTTTGCCGTGGCTGCCGCGCTGTCGGTGGTCCTCGGCGCGGTGACCTGGGCCGTGTTGCTGCTCACGCGCCGCCTGGTGAAAAACGCGGGGACTGTGCTGTGAAACGCTCATCGCTGTTTGTGATGCAACTGCTGTTTACCCTGCTGGTGTGTGCCTTCATGTTGGTGCCGGTGCTGATGTCGCTGCTGGCCGGGCTGACGCGCAATTTCTTTGTGGGCCTGTCCAGCGGCTTGACCTTCGATTGGTTGATCCAGGTGTGGCAGGCCTATTCGCCCACCGTGTGGCTGTCGCTGCAACTGGCGCTGGCCTGTGCCGTGTGCGTCTGCGTGATTGGCGTACCGGCGGCCTACGCATTGGTGCGTATGAACAACCGCTTCAGCCGCGCTTTTGAAGAACTGATGGTGCTGCCGGTGGCCATGCCCGGACTGGCCAGTGCGCTGGCCTTGCTGCTCACCTATGGCCAGTTCGGCAGCTTCCGTAGCAGCTGGGTGTTCATTCTGGTCGGCCACGTGTTGTTCACCTTGCCGTTCCTGGTACGCCCGGTGATGGCGGTGATGCAGCGCCAGCAATTGCCGGTGCTGGAGGAGGCGGCGGCCAGCCTGGGCGCTGGTCCGATCAAGCGTTTCTTCAGCGTGGTGGTGCCCAACTGCCGGGCGGGGATCCTGGCCGGTGTGCTGATGGTGGTCACGTTGTCCCTGGGTGAGTTCAACCTGACCTGGATGCTCCATACGCCGATGACCAAGACCTTGCCCGTGGGCCTGGCGGACAGCTACGCCTCGGCGCGCCTGGAAATCGCCAGCGCCTACACCCTTATCTTTTTGCTGATGATCGTGCCGCTGCTGATCGCGCTGCAGGCCATCAGTGCCCGTTTGTCCCGTGGAGAGCGTCGATGACCGCTATCACTATTCGCCTGCAAGGCTGTCGCAAGGCGTTCGCCGACGGCACCGTGGCCGTGCATGACTTGAACCTGACCGTCGAAGGCGGCGAAACCCTGGCGATCCTTGGCCCGTCAGGCTGTGGCAAAACCACGACCTTGCGCCTGATCGCCGGCCTGGAACGCCCGGATGTGGGCCAGGTGTTTTTTGGCGATCAGGACGTGACCCGCCTGCCGATCGAACGCCGCGACGTGGGCATGGTGTTCCAGAACTACGCGCTGTTTCCCAACCTGGATGTGGCGGGGAATATCGTTTACGGCTTGAAGATTCGCGGCATGTCGGTGCCTGAGCGCAACAAGCGCTGCGACGAGTTACTGGAACTGGTGGGCTTGCAGCATCACGGCAAGCGCAGCATCCACGAGCTCTCCGGCGGCCAGCGTCAGCGTGTGGCCCTGGCCCGTGCCTTGGCGCCGCGCCCCAAGGTGTTATTGCTGGATGAACCGCTGGCGGCCCTCGATGCGCAATTGCGCGAACGGCTGCGCAGCGAACTGAACGAACTGCTGCGTGGGCTCGGCATCACCTCGGTGTTCGTCACCCACGACCAGGGTGAAGCCATGGCCCTGGGCGACCGCATCCTGGTGATGGAACACGGGCGTGTCGCCCAACTGGCCAGCCCACGGGACATCTACCAGAAACCGGCCAACGCCTTCGTCGCGGGGTTTGTCGGCAACCTCAATGCCTTCGCGGTGATCGAGCCTTCAGCGCATGGCTTGAAAGTCTGCGGCGGCGAGTTGCCGTGGCACGGCGCGGACCTGCCCAGCACGATCTACTGCCGCCCTGAACACTTGCGGGTGATGGAAGGAGAAGGGCACCTGCACGGTCATCTGCTGGCGCAGTTTTTCCAGGGCGCGCAAAGCCGCCTGCTCGTGGACGTGGGCGGCCCGCAACCGCTGCTGGTCGACAGCAGCGACAACCAGCTCTACACCGTCGGCGCGCCGATTGCCTTGGCGATTGCGCCGCACATGTTGTTCACCCTGAATGCTTGAGAACCTATTGTGAATCGTCCGTTCCTCGTCGCGCAGATCAGCGACTTGCACCTTAAAGCCGGCCAACGCCTCACCTATGGCGTTGTCGACACCCTGGGCGCGCTGCGCCGTGCCGTCGACCATCTGAACGCCAGCCACCCGCGCCCCGATATCGTGGTGATCAGCGGTGACCTGGTGGATTTCGGCCGCGCCGATGAATACGCCGTGCTGCACCCTGAACTCGCCCGCCTGCAGATGCCGTGCTACCTGGTGCCCGGCAACCACGACACACGCGGTCCGCTGCTGGAGGCGTTCCGTGATCACCCCTATTTGCCCGCGTCGGCGGATGGCCCATTGGACTGGGTGGTAGACGACCACCCGCTGCGCCTGATCGGCCTCGACTCGACCATCCCGGGAGGTCACGGCGGCCAGTTACTCGACAGCCAACTGCAGTGGCTCGACGAGCAGTTGGCGCTGCGCCCGCAGGCGCCAACGCTGTTGATCCTGCATCACCCGCCGTTTATCAGCGGCATCGGCCATATGGACCGT
The DNA here is from genome assembly GCF_045037875.1 of Pseudomonas petroselini. Lineage (NCBI taxonomy): Bacteria > Pseudomonadati > Pseudomonadota > Gammaproteobacteria > Pseudomonadales > Pseudomonadaceae > Pseudomonas > Pseudomonas petroselini. The sequence goes on along the minus strand of NZ_CP173614.1, from coordinate 4,720,677 downwards.
GAACCTTTCATCAACGCTGCCGCCCTCGAGCAGGTCGTTGCGCGCCATCCGCAAGTGGAGCGCCTGTTGTGCGGGCACCTGCACCGGCCGATGCAGCGGCGTTTCGGCGGCAGTGTGAGTTGTGTGTGCCCCGGCACTTCTCACCAGATCGTGCTGGATTTGCAAGAAGCGGCGCCCGCGCATTTCAACCTGGAGCCGGCGGGCTATTTGTTGCATCGCTGGGAGGCGCAACAAGGTTTGATCAGCCACAACGGCGTATTCGGGGACTACCCGGGGCCGTATCCGTTTTATGACGCTCATGGGTTAATTGACTGAGGTTGTGATGAAAGCCACTTTGAATGTGTTAAGCGTATTGACCGGCGGCCTGGGCATTGCCTTGAGCCCTTTGGCTTCGGCTGATTTTTTGGGGGACAGCAAAGCCAACTTGAGCATGCGCAACTTCTACTTCAACAACGACAACCGTGACGGCGCCGCCGCCCCCTCGAAGACCGAAGAGTGGGGCCAGGCGTTTATCCTCAACTATCAATCGGGCTTTACCGATGGCACCGTGGGGTTTGGCCTGGACGCCGTCGGCATGCTCGGCGTGACCCTCGACAGCGGCGCCGGCCGCCATGTGGGCAGCTCGATGATCCCCAACGACGACGGCAAGGCCGTCGACAACTGGGCCCGTGGCGGCGCAACGGCCAAGGCGCGTTTCGCCAAGAGCGAACTGCGCTACGGCTACCTGCGTCCGAACCTGCCGATTCTGGTGAGCAACGACGGTCGCCTGTTGCCACAGTCTTTCGAAGGCGGGCAAATCACTAGCAAAGACATCGATAACCTGACCCTGACCGGCGGCCAGCTGCAACACACCACCGGCCGCGGCTCCAGTGATCGCAGCGGCCTGGCGGCAGCGGGCGGTACCCAGGAAAGCAACACGTTCAACTATGCAGGCGCCGATTACCAAGTGACCAAGGACCTGATGGTCCAGTACTACTACGCCAACCTCGAGGATTATTACCAGCAGCACTTCGCTGGGTTGATCCATGTACTGCCGCTGGGTGATTACGGCTCATTGAAAACCGACCTGCGCTACTTCAAGACCAGCTCCGACGGCAAAAACAGCAGCGCCGCCGGCCGTGCCGAAGGCTACAAAATCAGTGGGTTTACCAAAAACGGCAACGGTGAAATCGACAACAACACCTGGAGCGCGGCGTTCATCTACTCCCTGGGGCCGCACGCGATTACCGCCGGTTACCAGCAAGTCTCGGATGACAGTAACTTCGCCCAACTCAACCAGGGTGGCCTGGTGAACAAAGGGGAGGGCGGCGCCAGCCTGTACCTCTACACCGACCGCACCGTGCAGACCTTCATCCAGGCGGGCGAGCGTACGGCGTTTGCGCAGTACGCCTACGACTTCGCGTCACTGGGCGTGCCCGGCTTGAAGGCCTCGCTGATGTACTTGAAGGGTGACCACATCCTCACCGCCAGCGGCAACGATGCCAGCGAGTGGGAGCGCGATATCTCACTGGATTACGTGGTGCAGAGCGGCACGTTCAAGAACGTCGGGTTTGGCTGGCGCAACGGCGTGTCGCGCAGTGAAGTGGCGCGCGACCAGGATCAGAATCGGGTGTTTGTGAGTTATTCGATTCCGTTGCTGTAACGGCACTTCAACCCTAACCCTCTGGCGAGGGAGCTTGCTCCCGTTGGGCTGCGCAGCAGACCTGAAAAAGCGGGAGCAAGCGCCCTCGCCACAGCAAGCGGCCTCTTCACAGCAGTGTCAGGCCACGCGATTCCTGCCCGCCGCTTTAGCCTCATACAATTGCATATCCGCCCGCTTGAGCAGTGCCGAGGTGTCGCGGTCCGACGGCTCGGCCACCCCTACGCCGATACTCACGGTCACATGGCCGACGGTTGGGAACACCGCCGCCTCCACGGCTACGCGGATTTTCTCGGCGACCACGTCGGGGCTGTCGGGTTCTTCGACTTCGGGCAGCAGCACCGCGAACTCCTCACCGCCGTAGCGCGCGACGAAGTCGGTGGCGCGGGTGGTGTTTTTAATCAGGGCGGCCAATTGGCACAGCACGTCGTCGCCGATGGCGTGGCCGTAGCTGTCGTTGACGCGCTTGAAGTAGTCGGCGTCGATCAGCAGCAGGGCGAAGGTGCGGCCGGTGCGTTGGAACAGCAGGCTGTTTTCGGCGAGTTTTTCATCGAAGCGGCGACGGTTGTAGACGCCGGTCAATGCATCGTGGGTGGCGAGCTTGAGCAGCTCGGCATTGGCTTGGGTCAGGTCGGCGGTGCGTTGCGCGACGGTGGCTTCCAGGGAGGCATTGGCGTCCTGCAACTGACGTTCCTTGGACAGCAGGGACTGGGTCATGCCGGTGAGCGAACGGCCCAATTGGGCGATTTCCAGCACGGGGTGTTCCTGGGGGAAAGCTGCGCCGGGTTGATTGTCTTGCACCTGTTTGGCGGACCGCACCAGGCGTTCGATCGGACGGCTGAGGGTGGACGCCAAGTAATAGGCGACGAGCCCGAACACCAAGGCTGCGATCACGCCCAGCAGCAACAGCTTGTACAGCAGCACGCGCGCCGGTTGCAGCGCGACATCCAGGGGTTGGCGCACCACGATGTACCAGCTCACTTTCGCATTCGACGGGCTGGGTACCGCCACCGAGGCGGTGACGTAGCCGTTGCCGGTGGACCAGCCGGACGGTTTGCCCAGGTTGGCCTGCGGCATCGGCTCACCGGCCAGCACTTGCGGGTAGAGCACTTTGCCGTCGAAGTCGACAATCAGGGCTTCAAGGTCGGGCAGGGCGTCCTTCTGCATCACGGCGGAGTCGACGATTTGCGTGACCCACCGCCAATGCGCATGGGCGCCCAGTACGCCGATGGTTTCACCTTGTGCGTTGCGGATCGGTGCGGCGAAATCGATAAAGCGCAATGGCTCGCCATTCGTGGCCCCCGGCAACAGCTTGGCCAGCAGCACGGCTTCATGGGGATCGCCGGCGTACTCGCCGCGCATCCCCGCCTGGAACCACGGCCGTTGCTGCACCGACTGATTGACCAGCAACCCGTTGACCGCCTGGTGCACCTTGCCCTCGGCGTCGGCCACCCCCATCCACGCATACTCGGCGCGCGATTGGGTGCGCAGTTCCATCAACGTCAGGATATCCGGCGCGTCCAGGTTGCCCTGGCGAAACAGCGGCGCTTTGCTCAGCAACGACACTTCCAGTTGCCGCTCGCGCAGTTGCACGGCCAGCAGCGCCGCCGTGGAACGGGCGGTGCTCAACAGCGTATTGCCGCTGGCCTGCTTCACCTGTTCAGTGGCGATATGGCCCACATAGAAGCCCACGCTCAACAACGTGAGTAACGATAAGCCGGCGAACCAGAGGGTCAGGTGACTGCGCAGGCTGGCTTTGATCATGAGGGCTCATTCGGTTGAGTGTTTTGACCCATGGTATGCGTATTGGACGGGGTGGGGCCAGCGAACGATGGCGTATCCCTGGCTGTAAACATGAATAGATCTTGTGATCATCTCAAATTAAATGAGTTTGTCTCATGATGAGTGTGTGCCGACAATGGCTGCCATCAATATCGACATTGGAGTTGTAAGTCATGGCAGTCGCTCATTCCCTCGGATTCCCGCGTATTGGACGCGACCGTGAACTGAAAAAAGCGCAGGAAGCGTTCTGGAAGGGCGAGCTGGATGAAGCCGGCCTGCGTGCCGTTGGCCGTGACCTGCGCAAGACCCATTGGGACCTGCAAAAACAGGCCGGCATTGAACTGCTGCCCGCCGGTGATTTCGCCTGGTACGACCAAGTACTGGCGCACTCGCTGATGTTCGGCGTGATCCCCGAGCGTTTCCGCCCAGCCGATGGCAAAGCCACCCTCCACACCCTGTTCGGCATGGCCCGTGGCGTCAGCGACAGCTGCTGCGGCGGTGCCCACGCCCAGGAAATGACCAAGTGGTTCGACACCAACTACCACTACCTGGTGCCTGAATTCAGCGCTGACCAGCAGTTCCACCTGGGTTGGGAGCAACTGTTCGAAGAAGTGCAGGAAGCCCGCGAACTGGGTCACAACGTCAAGCCCGTCGTCATCGGTCCATTGACTTACCTGTGGTTGGGCAAGGCCAAGGGCGGCGACTTCGACAAGCTTGACCTGTTGGAGCGCCTGCTGCCGTTGTATGGCCAGATCTTCCAGCGCCTGGCTGATCTGGGGGTGGAATGGGTGCAGATCGACGAGCCCATCCTGGTGCTCGATCTGCCGCAAGCGTGGAAAAACGCGTTTGAGCGCGCCTACAACCTGATCCAGCGCGACCCGCTGAAAAAGCTGGTGGCCACCTACTTTGGCGGCCTTGAAGAAAACCTCGGCCTGGCCGCCAACCTGCCGGTCGATGGTCTGCACATCGACCTGGTGCGTGCCCCGGACCAGTACCCGACCATTCTCGACCGCTTGCCGGCTTATAAGGTGCTGTCCCTGGGCGTGGTCAACGGCCGTAACGTCTGGCGCTGCGACCTGGAAAAGGCCCTGGCCACCTTGCAGCATGCGCATGAAAAACTAGGGGATCGCCTGTGGGTGGCGCCGTCCTGCTCCTTGCTGCACAGCCCGGTCGACCTGGGCCGTGAAGATAAACTGGATGCCGAGCTCAAGCGCTGGCTGGCATTTGCCGTACAGAAGTGCGCCGAAGTGGCGGTATTGGCCCAAGCAGTCAGCGCGCCCGAGGCGCCCAACGTATTCGCTGCCCTGGCCGAAAGCCGCGCCGTGCAGGCTGCGCGCGCTGCTTCACCGCGTATCCACAAGCCGGCCGTGCAGGCCCGTGTGGCGGCGATCACCGCCAATGACAGCCAGCGCCAATCGCTGTTTGCCCAGCGTATCGAGCAGCAACGTGCCGGCCTCAACCTGCCGTTGTTCCCGACCACCACGATCGGTTCGTTCCCGCAGACTGCGTCGATCCGTCTGGCGCGCCAGTCGTATAAGGCCGGCAAGTTGAGCGAAGCCGAGTACGTCGAAGCGATGCACAGCGAGATCAAGCACGCGGTTGAAGTGCAGGAAAACCTCGGCCTGGACGTGCTGGTACACGGGGAAGCCGAACGTAACGACATGGTCGAATACTTCGCCGAGCAGTTGGACGGCTACGCGTTCACCCGCTTCGGTTGGGTGCAGAGCTACGGTTCGCGCTGCGTGAAACCGGCGGTGATTTTCGGTGACCTGAGCCGCCCGAACGCGATGACCGTGGAGTGGATCCGTTACGCCCAAGGCCTGACCAGCAAGGTCGTGAAGGGCATGCTCACCGGCCCCGTGACCATGCTGATGTGGTCGTTCCCTCGCGAAGACGTGAGCCGTGAAGTGCAGGCCCGCCAACTGGCCCTGGCGATTCGTGACGAAGTGGTGGACCTGGAAGCCGCCGGCATCAAGATCGTGCAGATCGACGAAGCTGCGTTCCGTGAAGGCCTGCCGTTGCGCCAGGCACAGTGGCAGCACTACCTGGACTGGGCCACCGAAGTGTTCCGCCTGTGCGCCTCGGGCGTGCGCGATGAAACCCAGATCCACACCCACATGTGCTACAGCGAGTTCAACGACGTGATCGAGTCGATCGCGGCAATGGACGCCGACGTGATCACCATCGAGACCTCACGCTCGGACATGGAGTTGCTGGACGCGTTCGAAGCCTTTGCGTACCCGAACGACATCGGCCCGGGCGTCTACGATATCCACTCGCCACGCGTGCCGGATGCCTCGGAGATGGCCAACCTGCTGCGCAAGGCGGCCAAGCGCATTCCGGCTGAGCGGTTGTGGGTGAACCCGGATTGCGGGTTGAAGACCCGTGGCTGGCCGGAGACGGAAGCGGCGTTGATTCACATGGTGACGGCAGCGCGTCAACTGCGGGCTGAACTGGCTTAACGCCTTCTAGAACGGTGTGTACCTGTGGCGAGGGAGCTTGCTCCCGTTGGACTGCGCAGCAGTCCCGGTTTTTTCGAGCAAAGAGCTGGGGCCGCTTCGCGGCCCAACGGGAGCAAGCTCCCTCGCCACAGATTACTTTTTACCCTTTCTACTGCTTAACTGAGGGGCATCAGGGCACGCCCCCTCCCACAGTTGGACGGTGCCGGGTCAGAGGTATTTGAGCCAGGCCAGGTCGCGGCGGCGTGCCTTGAGCGCCGCAAACCAGCGCACCGGTGGATAGAGTGCCAGCGGTAACAGCAGCGCCACCAGCCAGATGGCGCCCATACTGTCGAAGCCGAAGTAGTTGCCGTGATTGAGGCCAAACAGCGCCACGCAGGCGACGTAAAGGACTTTCAAGACATACAAGTGCAGCAGGTAGAAGAACATCGGCGCCGCGCCGAACGTGGCCAAGATGCCAATCCAACGTTTTTGTCCCGCGCGCTCAAACGCCAGCAACAGCAACAAACCGATCCCCAACGTCAGCGCCAGGAACAACAGCGAAGGCGGGTACTTGGTGACGTTGAAAAAGCTCATCAGCGTCTGCACGCCACTGTCATACGCCTGCCAAGGCTTCTCGCCATACCCGTTGGCCGTCCGCAACAGCACGAATCCCACCAACGCCCCCACACCGCCGAGTAATAGATAACGTTGGCGCAGCGCCGGCTGCGTGCCATTGGCAAACCACGGGCCCAGGCCGTAACCCAGCGCAATCACGCCAATCCACGGCAGCACCGGGTAGGTAATGCGCAGTCGCAGCGAATCGCCGACCTCAATCCAACTGCGCTCATGCAGGATCGTCCACGGAATCTGCAAGGCCGAACCCGCCTCGAAGTGCACGCCATCCAACAGGTTGTGCCCGCCAATGATCACCAAAGCCAACCCGATCAACAGCGGGCGCGGCAACCACACCAGCGCGGCCAGCGCGAGCATGCTTACGCCAATCGCCCAGATCACCTGCATATAGATCACGCTGGGCGGCAGTTGAAAGGTCCAGGCGAAGTTGACCAAGGTGAATTCCAGCACCACCAGGAACAATCCGCGCTTGAACAGGAATGCCGACACATCGCGGCGGCCCTGGTATTTCTGGCCGTAGAGCCACGCCGACAACCCCGTGAGCAGCACAAACACCGGCGCGCACAGGTGGGCGAGGGTGCGGCTGACAAACAGCACCGGCTCGGTGTTGTCGATGATCATCGGGTCGCTGACCTGGCGGTGCAGCAGGAAGGTTTCGCGCACGTGGTCCAGCAGCATGAACAGGATCACCAGGCCGCGCAGGGCGTCGATGGAAAGCAGGCGTTGGCGCAAGAGGGCAGCATCGGTCATGGGCGCGATCACAGGGCGGGACGGAAAAGGGGCGTTATCCTATAACATTAATTTGCGCGTTGCCGCGTTTCGTTGCGCAGATTAGAATGCGATCAATTCTTAATTACTCTCTGGTCCCCGGTGATCTGCATGTCGTCTTCGCTCAATCTGCCTGTCGAGGCGCTGTACTGCGAACACCACGGATGGTTATACCGCTGGCTCGACCGCAAGTTGGGCAACGCCAGCGATGCGGCCGACCTGGCCCACGACACCTTCATGCGCCTGCTCACCCGGCAGCACAGTGCGGGTTTCGGCAGCGAGCCGCGTGCGTTGCTCACCCACATCGCCAAGGGCTTGATGATCGACAGCTGGCGCCGCCAGGAAGTCGAGCGCGCTTATCTGGAAACCATTGCCCACCTGCCGGAGCAGGAGGTGCCGTCGCCGGAAACCCGCTGGCTGATTCTTGAGGCGCTGTACCGCATCGAAGCCATGCTGCGCGATTTGCCGGACAAGACCCGCCAGGCCTTCCTGATGTCGCAGATCGATGGCCTGACGTACGCGCAGATCGCCGAGGAATTGAAGGTGTCGCTGGTCTCGGTCAAACGCTACATGCGCGATGCGTTCCTGGCATGCCTGAGCGTGGCATGAACCCGTCCATCGACCCGCTGATCCTTGGCGAAGCCGCCGACTGGATGGTGCAGTTGCAGTCCGGCAGCGCCACCGACGAAGACCGCCGCGCCATCGCCCAATGGCAAGGCCGCAGCGCCCAGCACGCCCAGGCCTGGCAACGGGCGGAGGCGATCCTGGGCGACTTCAACAGTGTGCCGGGCGCGATTGCCGGCGACACCCTCAAGCGCATCGGCCGTAAGCAATCGCTCGGCCGTCGCCAGGCCCTCGGGCTGTTGCTGCTGGCGGGGCCGGCGACCTGGCTGGCTTATCGGCAAAAGCCGTGGCAGCCGTGGACCGCCGACCAACACACCGCCATCGGCGAGCAACGCAAACTCACTTTGCCCGACGGCACGCGCCTGCTGATCAACACCGCCAGCTCGTTGAACATCGCCTTTACCGATCAGGTGCGACATATCGAGTTGCTGCAAGGCGAAGTAATGATCACCACCGCCAAGGACCCCGCACCCCGCCATCGCGCGTTTATCGTGCAAACCCGCCACGGCACCGCCCGCGCCCTGGGCACGCATTTCAGCGTTCGAGTGGCAGAGCAGAGCAGCCGCGTGGCGGTGCTTGAAGGCGCGGTGGAAATGCTCCCGGAGCATGCCCGCCATGGGCTGATCCTCAAGGCCGGCGAGCAAAGCGCATTCGGCAGCGACGGCGTGGCAGCGGTGCAGCCGCTGGAGATCAGCGCAACCACCTGGGAAAACGGCATGCTGCTGGCCCAGCAGATGCGCTTGGCGGACTTGCTCGATGAGCTGGGACGCTACCGTCACGGCGTGTTGCGCTGCCACGACAGCGTGGCCGGGCTGACCGTCTCCGGGGCGTTCCCCTTGCGTGACACCGACGCCAGCCTGCGTCTGTTGCAGGAAACGCTGCCGGTCAAGGTCAGCAGCCTGACTGGCTACTGGGTGACCGTCGAGCCTCGCTGAAATTATTCTCGATCTTCGCTGATACCTTTTTCGTTGTCGCCCGGTGTAGGGGAGAACCCTCAATTTTGCAGCGCGCCGACAGGAATCCCCATGACCTTCACACCGCACTCCATCCGCCCCTTGAAGGCCTTGAGCCTGGCCGTTGCCCTGGCAGCCATCGCACCGTTGCACAGTGCCGTGGCCGCCGACGCGGCCTCGACCAGTACGGTGCGCAGCTACACCCTTGCGCCGGGGCCGTTGGGCAACGTACTGGCGCAGTTCGCGGCGTTGTCCGGGGTGCCGTTGTCGTTTGATTCCACGCTGCTCAATGACCAGCAAAGCGCCGGCTTGCAGGGCCGTTTCACTGCGCAAACGGGCTTCATGCAATTGTTGCAAGGCAGCGGCTATACCCTGCAAAGCACCGGCACCCACGGCTACACCGTGGTGCCCGAAGCGACGGGCGATGTGTTGCAGCTGGGTGCGACCACCATCAGTGGGGAGGGCGGGGCGCAGGCGGACACCTATGCCGGCGGCCAGGTCGCACGCTCGGCGCGCCTGGGGGTGTTGGGCACTCGTTCGATCAATGACGTGCCGTTCAGCGTGGTCAGCTACACCGCGAAGACCATCGCCGACCAACAGGCGCGCACGGTGGGCGATGTGCTGCTCAATGACGCGTCGGTGCGCCAGTCTTCTGGCTTCGGCAACTTTTCCCAGGTGTTCACTATTCGCGGCCTGCCGCTGAGCACCGATGACATTGCCTTCAACGGCCTGTACGGCGTGCTGCCCCGGCAGATCGTCACCACAGAAGCGTTGGAGCGGGTGGAGTTGTTCAAAGGCCCCAACGCGTTCGTCAATGGCGTGTCGCCGGCGGGCAGCGGCATCGGCGGCAGCGTCAACCTGGTGCCCAAGCGCGCCGAAGACGCGCCCACCCGCAGCGTGACCCTCGACACCACCACCGATGGCCAGCGCGGCGGCCACCTCGACCTGGGCCAGCGGTTTGGCGAAGACAACCGCTTCGGCGCGCGGGTCAACCTGGCCAGGCATGGCGGCGACACGGCCATTGAGGATGAATTCAAAAGCTCGCAACTGGTGGCCGTCGCCCTGGATTACCGTGACGATCGCCTGCGCGTGTCCACCGACTTCGGCTACCAGAAAGAGCGCATCAACAACGGTCGCTCGGTGGTCTACCCCAATGGCACCCAAGTGCCGAAGGCGCCGTCGGCCAAGCACAATTACGCCCAGGACTGGAGCTGGTCGGAGCTGGAAGACACCTACGGCATGTTCAATGCCGAATACGATTTGAATGAAAGCTGGACCGCCTATGTGGGCGGCGGCGCCAAGCACACGCGGGAGAATGGCCAGTATTCGTCGCTGTACGTGGGCAATGATGGCAGCGGGCGTGTGGGCTTTTTGTACTCGCCTCACGATGAAGATAACAAGAGCGCCATGGCCGGGTTGAACGGGCATTTCAACACTGGCCCGGTGAGCCATCAGATGAACGTCGGTTTGTCGGGGATCTGGGGCGAGCAGCGTTCGGCCTTCGAGGCGATCCTGCAGGCCAACCGCCGACCGGGCAATCTGTACAACCCGACCCAGATTCCGCGTCCGAGCGTTACTTACTTCGGCAGCGATATCCATGACCCGCGTGTCGTCGGCAAGAACCGCATCAAGAGCGCAGCGGTGTCCGACACCCTGGGCTTTATCGATGATCGCGTGCTGCTGACCCTGGGCGTTCGGCGTCAGACCCTCGAGGTGGATGCATGGAACACCACCACGGGAGCGCGCAACGCCAACTATGCCGAAAGCATCACCACGCCGGTGTACGGCCTGGTGGTCAAACCGTGGGAGCATGTGTCGTTCTATGCCAACCGCATCGAAGGGCTGGCCCAGGGCCCGACGGCGCCATTGAGCAACGTCACCAACCCCGGCGAGGTCTTTGCGCCTAACCGCAGCAAACAGACGGAAGCCGGTGTGAAGCTGGATTGGGACAGCGTTGGCGCCACCTTGGGCGTGTACCGCATCGAGCAGCCGAACAGCTCCACGTCGCGCCTGCCCGGCAATAGCCTGGACACCTTCAGTGTCGACGGTGAGCAGATCAACAAAGGCGTGGAGCTGAACGTTTTCGGCGAACCGGTTGACGGCCTGCGCCTGCTGGCCGGCGCGACCTGGATGAACACCGAATTGAAGAACACCTCCAACGGCCTCAGCGACGGTAACCGCGCTGCCGGCGTGCCGCGCTTCCAATACAATGTGGGCGCCGACTGGGACATTCCCGGCCTCCAGGGTGCCGCCGTCAACGCGCGGATGCTGCGCACCGGGGGCGAATACGTCAACGCCACCAACACCCTGAGCATCCCGGCCTGGACCCGCGTCGACCTCGGCGCCCGGTATGGCTTCAAGGCCGACGACAAGTACATCACCCTGCGCGCCAACGTCGAGAACGTGGCGAACAAGGCCTATTGGGCGTCGGCGTCGACGGCCAATAACTACCTGACCCAGGGCGAGTCGCGCACCGTCAAGCTCTCGGCAACAGTGGACTTCTGATCGGTAACCACGCTTGTCTCTGGCTGGCGGGCTTGTTGTGGTGAGCGGGGCAAGCCCGCTCACCACAATAGATATAAGGTTTCTGCTACCGTCGAGGCATTCGATTGAGAGCAGGTAGCGACAATGAGCAATGACACCCCGCACTCCGTCATCGACTTCTGGAAAAACGCCGGCCCCAAACGCTGGTTCGCATTGGGTGCATTCTGCTACCTGCCCTTCGAACATTCGGAAGACCCGGCGGATCAGCAGCGCTCTCTGGTTCTCAACCAGCCACTGGGCGCCACTACCTACCATTGGGCCAAGGAACATGCCGAGATCATCCAGCGTTTCGGGCGCTTTCCCCTTCGTAATGAGGTGCTGGCTCGGGCGACCTCAGACGAAGAGCGCGCTTTCCTGAACAAGGGCGGGTTTGCGGGCTAGCCCGGTATTCCGCCGAGGAATGCCCCCATAAAAACAGCGCATTGTCTTTCTGGCGGCACATCTCGTAGCGTGGTGCTCCCTTCAAGGAGATTCGTCATGAGCCAGCGTCCGTTGCGTCTGTATGTTGATCATCTGTACACCAGCCCCTACGCCATGTCGGTGTTTGTCGCCCTGCGGGAAAAAGGCCTGGCGTTCGACACGCTCACCCTGGACCTGGATGCCGCGCAACAGCACGCGGCCGATTTCGCCCACCTGTCCCTGACTCAGCGCGTCCCCACGCTGGTAGAAGGTGACTTTGCGCTCTCCGAGTCTTCAGCAATCACCGAGTACCTGGAGCAGGTTTATCCCGAGACCCCGGTGTACCCGGCCGACCCCAAGCAGCGGGCGAGGGCGCGCCAGGTGCAGGCGTGGCTGCGCAGCGATTTGTTGCCGATTCGGCAGGAGCGCTCGACCCTGGTGGTGTTCTACGGGCAGAAGATGCCCCCACTGAGCGCCGAGGCTGAAGCGGCGGCCGCCAAGTTGATCAGTGCGGCGCAAGCGCTGCTGGCGAATAATCCGCCTTACCTGTTCGGTGAGTGGTCCATCGCGGACGTGGACCTGGCGGTGATGCTCAATCGCCTGATCCTCAACGGCGACCGCGTGCCTGCCGAGCTGGTGGAGTACGCGCAGCGTCAGTGGCAGCGGCCGTCGGTACAGGCATGGGTCAATCAACAACGCCCTGCGCTGTAGCCTGTTCAGTGATGTGCACGACGCGGCGGTCCAGGTCCTCCCAGTCGGCCATGCCCAGCACCCGCGTGGTGTTCAGGCCACGCAGGTAGCCGCGTAATTGCTGGGCGCTGGCGTTGATTTGATCAGCGCCCGCGGCCTCATCCTGCAGCACGTCTTCATAGTCGACCAGGTAATCGGCGACGCGCTCGCGAAACTCCGGCAGGACGGCTTCGCGGATGCGGTCGAAGGTTTTCTGGTGAGGCTTCATAGCGTGGTCCTTATAGGTTTTATGGGTGCACTATCGGTTCAGATAATAGTCACCATCACGGATCGCAAGTTCTGTTTTTGCAGGAAAAGCGGAAAAATCACCCCATCGAAACGCTGTTCAAGGAAATGCGCGATGAGGACGTTTATTCAGCTTGTGTTAATGATGTTGATGCTTGGCACGGTCGCGATCAACAACGCGGCAATTGCCGATGATCTGCGTTCGGGCCATTTGCTCCCCCTCAGTGCTAGCGTAGAATCCCTGCAGCACGCGCAGTCGGTGGGTGTGTTGTTGAGCGATAACACCCGCGACAACCTCAGCTACCTTGAACGCTACCACGACATGGCCTTGAATGGCGCCAAGGATGCCCTCGACGGACGCATCCGCCAGGCGTTCGTCAACAGCTCCGACCCGGAACTGGCCATCGACTGGTTGATGAGTTCGCTGCAAGGCACTTTTTTGTCGGTGACGGTCTACGACAGCCTGGATGCCTTGGTGAAGGCTCACCCCGATGTGGTGGTGATGCTCGACACCCATAACCAACTGCTGACCCCGCGTAACGACCAGGTCGAGGCGCGGTTCATTGCGCGGTTCTACGACGCGAACCTGCAATACATCGCCAAGGCCGAAGGCTCGGTGCATAAGCAGGTGCCGTCGGTGTGGGTACACGACAAGGCTGCACCGGAAATTGCCGCACAGATCGAGCAGCAGCGGGATGTGCAGCTCGATGCCTTGAAGCAGTTCGATGTGTCGCTCAAGGCGCTGCTTCGCGCTGGATAGTGGGCGGCTTGATGTGAACCTTTATTTTTATTGTCAGGAATTTTTCATGCGCTCTTTTTTCGCCCCGGCTTTGGCCTTTGCTTCCTTGTTGCTGGCTGGTTGTGTGTCCGCTCCCAACGCCCCGACCCTGACCCTGCAAACCAGCAAGGGGCCTGAAGCCTATGTGCAGTGCGTGCTGCCCAAGCTGGAAAAACATGGGATCAGCTCGACCGTGACGCAGAACTCGCGCCACGCCAAGGTGGTGTTGACCAGCAAGATTGCTGCCGATGATGTGCTGGAAGTCTATAAGTCCCAGGAGGGCGGCAAGGTGTTCCTGTATGAGCGCAAGCCGCTGGCGTCGGCGATCAAGCCATCGCGGTTGGAGCAGGCGGCGCAGGAATGTATGTGATTCCAGGCAATACATAGCCAATGTGGGACGGGGGTTTGCTCCCGATAGCGGTGTTTCGGTCGATTCACAACGCTGGGTAGGACGCTGGACCTGTGGCGAGGGAGCTTGCTCCCGTCGGCGGCCTGACAGCTGACCAGGATGCGGGATCAGAACGAGTACATATCCGTTATTTAGGTAGCGGCTGCTATGGGTTCCGCCCTTACGGCGGGTCACTTTTGGAAGAGCGCCAAAAGTAACCAAAAACGCTTCGCCCCAACACTCGGCACCTCGCCTAGGCTCGGCATACCCTCACTCCGGCTTGAATCCGTGGGCCGCCGCCACGCGCCATCCATGGCGCGGGGCGGCTAACCCGGCGTCCTGCCGGGTTACCCACGGATTCAAGCCTGCGTTCGGCCAGCGTGTTTGACGGGGCGCCTCAGATCAAGATCAAGATCAAAAGCAAGAGCACGGCGGCCTGGTAGCCGACCTGAGTGGTGTGGAGCAAAAGCAGGGCTGATTGATCTAGTCGGCCGGTTTTTTACTGTCGATCTCGGTCAACTGTGGGAGGGGGCTTGCTCCCGATAGCGGTGGGGCAGTCAAAGGTACATTAGCTGACACACTGCAATCGGGAGCAAGCCCTCTCCCAAAGTTTGATTGAGGTTGGGATCAGGGTTTGGCTTCGTTACTGAAACTGTTGACTGTCTTGACCAACCCTTGCGCCGCCAACGCCACCAACTCCCCACCTTTCTCCACCGTTGCCAGCGCCGGGTCCGAGCCCATGCGCCCGTCGGGGAAGCGTGCGCGGAAGTCCAGTGCTTCACGGATCGGCCCGGTGTTGGCGATTTGCGGCGAGTAGTCGGCGGTCTTGATCGACTCCGGGTACGCCCATTGCGTCACCGCAATCTCCGATGGCGTGGCATGGCTGCCGTGGCCCACCGGGAATTGGCGTTGGGCCAGGTCGGTCACGCCTTCCAGGTCCCACCAGTTCACCAGCTTCAGCGCGAACCCGGCCGGGCGGCGGGCGAAACTGGCTTCGGCGTATAGCTCGGAAAACGCCGCTTCGATGGTGGCGATATTGCCGCCATGGCCGTTCAGAAACAGAATCTTCTCGAAACCATGCCCGGCCAGCGAGCGCACCCAGTCGCCGATCGCGGCGATGAAGGTGGAAGGGCGCAGGGAAATGGTGCCGGGAAAGCCCAGGTGGTGCTGGGCCATGCCGATATTGAAGGTCGGGCCGATCAGGATGTCCGCGTGCTGCTGTGCTTCATGGGCGATGATTTCCGGGCACATCCAGTCGGTGCCGAGCAGGCCGGTGGGGCCATGCTGCTCGTTGGAACCGATGGGGATTACCACCGTGCGGCTGCGTTCCAGAAACTGGCCGATCTCGATCCAGGTGGATTGATGTAGAAGCATGCGTGGCTCTCTTTTCTATCGATGGGAACAGGCTATCCGCCACGGATTGTACGACTACTCGCCACCTGTTGGGGTTTGCAATTGAGGTACGTCGAGGACTTCAACCAGCGCTGGTCGGGGTACCACGAAAACATGAACTGTCCATCCTTGAGCTTATCCACCACCTGGCGCGCCACCTGCGGGCGCACGGCGGGGCAGCCCTGGCTGCGGCCGATACGGCCTTCGCGCTTGCTCCACAGCGGGCTGACGTAGTCGGCGGCGTGGATGACCAGGGCGCGGTCGCGTGCCTGGTCGTTGAAGCCTGGCTCGAGGCCATCCATGCGCAACGAGTAGCCGTGGGTGCCCAGGTAACTCTCCTGGGTGCGGAACAGGCCCAGGCTTGATTGGTGGCTGCCTTCGCGATTGGAGAACTGGGTGGCGAAGTTTTCCCCGGAGTTGGCACCGTGGGCGACCAGGTCGCGCAGCACCAGAGTCTTCTTGCGCAAATCGAAGATCCACAGCCGACGGGCGGTCGAGGGCTGTGAATAGTCAATAACCGCTAGGCGCTCGGAACGTTCCTCGCCGTTACTGACAGCACACTGCATGGCGCTCAGGGCGCTTTTCAGTACAGTGGGATTGAGTTCTGGAGCCGAGCGCGCCAGGCTGCTATATAAGTTAGGAGGAATCCCATTGGCCGCGAGCGCAGAATTGCTCAACGTAACCAGGGACAAGGCGATCAGGCCTAAGCGACACAATAAAGTCAGCATCTACAGTACATTCCCCCCGCTGTGGATTGGAGCTAAGCCAATTGTTCAAAAAACACGCATGTTACTTGAGCATTTGCCTGCTCGTTGCACCACTGGTCGCGACAGCCGATGAGCCTTTGCCCGTCGCACCCCCGGCCCTGGTCAATACCGCCCCCGTGCAACAGGCGTTGGCCCAACTGCCCAGCGTCTGTCCCAGCCTCGCGCCGCAGATCGACGGCGCCGCCCAAGCGCGTCTGCAAGCCTTTTATCAGCAGCAGGGTGATGAGCCGCTGTGGTCCGCCGACGAACGCCGGCAAGCCCTGCAAACACAGTTGCTGATGCTCGCCGATGACGGCCTGGACCCCACCCACTATAGCCTGCCTGCGCTGGATGCCACGACCAACGTGCTGTGCAGCGATATCGGTACCAGCCAGCATTACCTGCAAGCGCTCTGGGACCTGCACTACGGACGTCTTCAGCAATCGCGTTTCGAACCGCTGTGGCATTCGCAGCCGCCCACCCGTGACCCCAACACTGAAGTGCTGGCCTTTGCCACCGCGGGCCTGCAAGACATGGCCCAGGCATTCGACCAGGCACGTCCCAGCGCCGACTTATACCGCAGCCTGCGCAACGCCTATGCCACTGTGCGCCAGCAGCCGTTGCCGCATTGGGACCCGGTAGGCAGCGGCCCGCTGTTGCGCCCTGGCATGGAAGACCCGCGTGTACCGGAGCTGGCACGGCGCTTGATCAGCGGCGGCTACCTGGCCAAGGCGTCGAGCGGCCAGCAATACCACGATGAGTTGGTCAAGGCGGTAAAGGCCTTCCAGCTCAGCCACTCCTTGCAAGCCGATGGCGTGATCGGCGCGGGCACTGTGGCCGAACTGAATATCAGCCCGGCGATGCGCCGAGAACAGTTGCGCATCAACCTTGAGCGCTTCCGCTGGCTGGCCCAGGACCTGGAGCCCGAAGGCGTATTGGTCAACGTAGCCGCCGCGCAACTGAGCGTGTACCAGAGCGGCATCCCCGTGTGGCAGACCCGCCTGCAAGTCGGCCGCGCCGAACGCCAGACGCCGCTGCTCAAATCGCGCATCACCCGGCTGACCCTCAACCCGACGTGGACCATCCCGCCTACCATCATGCGCGAGGACAAACTCCCGGCCATCCGCCTCAACCCCGAATACCTGCGCCAACAAAACCTGCAAGTGCTTGACGCCGAAGGCCACCCGCTGGCCCCCGAGCAAATCGACTGGGCGCGTCCCGGCAATATCCTGCTGCGCCAGGAAGCCGGTCCGCGTAACCCGCTGGGCAAGATCGTCATGCGCTTCCCCAACCCTTACTCGGTGTACCTGCACGACACGCCGAGCCAGCCCCTGTTTACCAAGGGGCCGCGGGCGTTCAGCTCGGGGTGTGTGAGGGTCGAGCAACCGCTGCTGCTGCGCGATTTACTGGTGAGCCCGGCCGAACGCGCGCGCACCGATGAATTGCTGGCCACCGGCGTGACCCATGAGTTCAGGCTGGCCACGCCGGTGCCGGTGCTGTTGGGCTACTGGACGGTTGAGGTCGACCGCCAGGGCGGCTTGGTGTACGCCCCGGATATTTACGCGCGCGATCTGGTGTTGATGAAGGCTATGGGGAGTTTGCTCTGAGGTTCGCCAGCGTCATTGCGACAGCCTCATCCTGGGTCATGAGGGTGGTGTCGACCGTCAGCGGCACCTCGTCCCACGCTTCGAACTCATGCGCCAGGACTGACTGCCAAGTGGGAGGCGTCAGGCCGGGAATATCGGCTTTACGGGTTGCCACCCGCCGTTGATGTTCCTGGCGGTCAGAGCAAATCACCAGAATATCCGTCAACTCGACCGCTGCCATTGCCGCCACAGCCTTCCACGCATCCCGGCTTTCCTTGACCGGGTTCACACAGTCGGCCACCACGCAGTGGCCCAGTTGCAGATTGCTCAACGCCAGTGCGTTTGCCACGCTGTAGCCGCTGGCACCGACATCGCCGGCCAGCACGGCGGCATCGCGGATCGCCTGTTCAATCACATCGATACGCAGGTAAATCGCACCGGTCCGGCGTGCCAGTTCACGGGCTATCGTGGTCTTGCCGGTGCCGGGCAGTCCGCTGAAGACAATTAGCATGGGGGGCTCTCGATAAAGGCGTGCGCGTTCAGAGTATCCTTCAGTTCCCCCACGAGTCGACCACAGGACAGCCCATGCTTTTGCCGTTCGTAAAGATGCACGCCCACGGCGACGACTTCATCATCATTGATCGCCGTGGCTTGGACGATCCGATCACCGCGGCCATTGCCCGTCAGTTGGGCAACCGTCACACCGGTATCGGCTTCAACCAATTGGCCGTTGTGTACGATTGTGAAGAGGCGGCCGCACGTATCAGCTTCTGGAACGGCAACGGCACGCCGCTGGCCACTTGCGGCAGCGCCACCCGTGGCGTGGCCGATCGGTTGATGCATGAAACCGGCAAGGATTCGATCGTGCTGCGTACCGACCGCGGCCTGCTGACCTGCGTGCGTGCGCCGGGGCGGCAAGTGTCGGTGAACATGGGCGAGCCCTCGCTGGAGTGGGCGGCCGTGCCTTTGTCCAACGCGATGGACACCCTGACATTGCCTGTCGAAGGCAGCCCGGCGGCGTGCAGCATGGGCAACCCCCACTGTACGTTTTTCGTCGATGACATCGCGGCTGTCGACGTAGCAGGCCTGGGCCCGGCGCTGGAAATTCACCCGCTGTTCCCGGCCAGGACCAATGTGCATTTCGTGCACGTGCTCGACCGCAGCCATATCCGCCTGCGCATCTGGGAGCGCGGTGGCGGTGTGGCGTTGGGGTCGGGGTCGTGCTGCTGTGGGGCGGTGGTCAACGGGATCTGGCGCGGGCTGCTGGATGCCACGGTGCAGGTGCAGTGCGACGGCGGCACGGTGACCGTGCAGTGGACGGGCGAGGGCGGTGTGGTATTGACCGGCAGTGTGGAGCCGGTGATGCAGGGCAGCGCCTACGTGCCCTGAAATGTCACGGTAAAGGTGGTGCCGCCGGTTGCACAGGAACTCACCGCCACATCCCCACCGTGTACCTTGGCCAACTCGCGCACGATATACAGGCCCAGGCCCACGCTGCGCACATCGCTGCCCTGGTCGGTGCCGCGGGTCATGGGCTCGAACAACCCGGCCAATAAGGCCTCCGGTATGGCTGCGCCGTGGTTGTGCACTGACACTTCGCAGCGGCCTTCGCCCAGCCGCGAGGTAATACTGATCGGCCGTTGCAAATCGCCATAAGCCACGCTGTTGGCCACCAGGTTGCCGATGATCTGTTGCACGCGGTCTGCGTCCAAATGGGCGTTGCCGCTGCCAATCGCGTGGTGCTCCAACGTCGCCTTGGGGAACGCCATGCGCAGTTCATCCACGGTGCGATGAATCACGCTATGCAGATCCATGGAGGTGGCCTTGATGACGATGCCCTGGCCGAGCCGCGCCTGGGTGAAGTCCAGCAGGTCGGCGATCATGCGCTGGGCACGCTCGGACGACTGGCCAATATGCCCGAGCAACTGCTGCTCCTTGGGCGTGCGCTCACCGCGACTGAGGAAGTCGGACGCCATGCGAATGGCCGTGAGTGGGTTTTTCAGGTCATGACTGACAATCGCCACCATCTGCTCGGCGAACAACGCGCGGCGTTGGGAAATGGTATAGGCCTCGCTCAGTTCGGCCTGGGCTTGCTTCAAGGCGAGTTCGGCGGCGGTTTTTTCCTGCAACAGCGCTTCGGCCAGGTTGCGCGCGTTGAGCAGCTCGCGTTCGTACTTGTCGCGGTCGGTGGTGCCGAACAGGGCCAGGTCGTACACCACGGCGTCGGCGTGTTCACGCTTGATGCCGTTAAGCAGCACGGTGACCTTGTGCCCGTCATGGTGCAGCATATCGAGCTTCACTTCGGTGACGCTGCCATGCATGCGCAACATGGGCGCCAGGTGCGTCTGGTGGAAAATGCGCCCGCCCATGGTCAGCAAATCCTGGAAACGCTTGCCGCACAGCGCGGTGGTGCTGAACCCCAGCCACTCGCTGAAGCGCGCATTGGCTTGCAGGATCATGCCGTCTTCCGAGGTGACGGCCAGGGCGCAGGCCGCGCTGTCGAACAGGTCAGCTTGCACGTGCAGCCGCCCAAGGGGCCAGGAAACTGTCCATGGCCGTAGCGCATGCCTGTGGCGCGCTCATGTGCGGGCAATGGCCGATGTTCTCCACCAGGCAATAGCTGCTGTTGGGCAGCACGCGGTGCAGGTATTTGCCTACGGCCACGGGGGCGATTAGGTCATCGGTCGATTGCAGGATCAGCACCGGGGTCGCCAGGCCGATCACGTCCTGGCGGTTATCCGACATAAACGTGACCCGCGCGAATTGCTTGGCGATCTCGGGTTCAGTGCGGCAGAAACTCTCGGTCAACTCTACACCCAGCTCCGATTGACCTTGCGCGCCCATAATCACCGGGGCCATGGCGCTTGACCAGCCGAGGTAGTTACTGTCGAGGGTATCGAGTAAGTCGTCGATATCGCTGTGCTTGAAACCACCGATGTACCCGTCGTCATCGATATAGCGCGGCGACGGCCCGATCATGACATGGGCCGCGACTCGGCCCGGAGCCAGGCGGTCGGCGAGGGCACCGATCATCGCGCTCACCGAATGCCCCACCAGGATCACGGGGCCGACGGCATAGGCATCGATAATTTCATTGAGGTCCCGGGCATAACCGTCCAGCGTGCTGTACTTGGCCTTGTCGAAGGCACTCAGGTCAGACAGGCCCGCGCCTACCAAGTCATACATCACGACGCGAAAGCGTTCCAGGAAGTGCGGCGCCAGGTAGTTCCACATGGCCTGGTTGCAACCGAACCCGTGGGAAAACACCAGGGTCGAGGTCCCGGTGCCCATCACGCTGACATTGTTACGGTGACGTAGATCCATGGGCTTCCCGGTTATGGCGTATTGCTATGCGTGCGGGCAGTTTAGATAGTCAAACGCTTTGGGTCACGCGTTATAGCGCCGATAAGGTAAAGTCGGCGCCTTCAGGAAGAAACTTCAGGTAACAAAACATGATGCAGCGTGTGCGGCAATCCGTCTTGAGTCTGCTGGTGCTCGTGTTGATCAGCCTGCTTGCCACCGTCCAGGCGGATACCTCACCTATCGGTGTAGCCCTCGACCAACGGGTGATTGACCTCACCCACACGCTGGATGCCGGCACCACCACCCGTCTGAAAAACCAGCTTGCCGACCTTGAACAGCGCAAAGGCGCACAAGTCGCCGTACTGCTGGTACCCAGCACCGGTGGCGCGAGCATCGAGGACTATGCCAACCAACTGTTCCGCGCCTGGAAACTAGGGCGCAAGGACGTCAACGACGGCATCCTGCTGGTTGTCGCCAAGGACGACCGCAAGGTGCGCATCGAAGTGGGTTACGGCCTGGAAGGTACCGTCACCGATTTGCTCGCTCACCGCATCATCGAAGAACACATCACCCCGGCGTTTCGCCAGGGTGACTATGCGGGTGGAGTAGTCCAAGGCGTCAATGACCTGGTCGTGCTGGTGGACGGCGGTGAATTGCCCCCGGTTGCGGGCCCTGCGTTCAATCCCCAGACGATTACCGTATTGCTGGCGTTCATCGTCGGGGCGATTGGCGGTGTGCTGATCGCCGCCGGCAAGTTGCAGTGGCGCCGCGCCTTGATTGCGACCGTGGCAGTCACGGTGCTGCTGGCTATTTTTGGCGGCGGCCGTGACTGGCTGGTGTTTCTGCTGGTGTTGCCCCTGACGCTGCTGATCGGCGGCGCGACATTCGGCGCATTGTGGCTGGCGCGTGGGGTGTTTTACTGCGTGTTAGGACTGCTGGCGTATATCGTCGCGGTGCTGGTAGTGAACCACTTCGTTGAAGTCAACTTGGTGCATTGGCTGGCATGGCCGTTTGGCGGCGCCTTGGTGTTGGCCCTGTACGTTGGGCTGTTTTTCGTTATCCGCGAGTCCTCAAGAAAAAGTCCGCGCTTCTTCATCGTGCGTGTTCTGGCGGTGTTGGCGATTTATGCGGGCGTGGGTGTTTTGCTCGGGCATGGTTATCAAGGTTGGTTACTGGCGATACCGGCCGCGTCCATCGTGGCGTTTATCGTGTTTGTCCAGAGCATCTCCAATGGGGGCTCGGGTTCGGGTGGCGGTTCCGGTTCAAGCTCAAGCCGCTCCAGTTCCAGTAGCAGTTCATCGGGAGGAGGCGGTTCCAGCGGCGGCGGTGGGGCGTCCGGGAGCTGGTAAAACCGTGAGCGCGGCGTTTAGCCAAACCCTCTCTTGAAGCTGAAACGTGTGTAAAACGGCTCGATTCCTTCAACGCCGGTTGTTCAGGCCAGGACGATGTAGTCGTTCTGCTGCAGGATTGGCCGGTGCGGGCCCTGCACCAGGTGGACATATCGACCGTCCACCAGGTCGATGGGCAGGCAGTCGTCGAGGTCCAATACCCCATCGGTGTGGGCTTGGGACCAGTGGCGCAGCATCTGTTGCTTGCCCTGGCGGGTGGCCTCCTGTTTATTGCGCGCCACCACCAACAGGTAGTGGTGGGCTTCGCCAAAGCTGTTGGCTTCATAACCGCCGAGGTTGAGGAAGTACAGGTGATGCGCGCCGGCAGCAGGCGCCAGCGGGCTGAACTCGACTTTCCAGCCGTCAACGCCATCCACCCCCATCCA
Organism: Pseudomonas petroselini; assembly: GCF_045037875.1. Lineage (NCBI taxonomy): Bacteria > Pseudomonadati > Pseudomonadota > Gammaproteobacteria > Pseudomonadales > Pseudomonadaceae > Pseudomonas > Pseudomonas petroselini. The sequence goes on along the minus strand of NZ_CP173614.1, from coordinate 4,697,952 downwards.
CGCATCGATATGCACACCCTTAGGGCTGCCGAACCAGCCGTCACGCAATTGCGGGTAGGTAGCCTCCAGCGTGTCCGCCACAGCAAACACCACATCGTGCACTTCGATTTTCGCCCGTGGGTGCTTGCCCCCGAGCATAACGACAAACAGCATTGCAGGTCCTTCCTGGCATCTTGGCAGAGGGTAACCATACTTCGATTGAACCCTTTTGTCCGGCCAATGCCACACTGTTAATCCGCGAACTCATCAGGAGATTGTCATGCGTACCATTGATCTGGCGGGCGTCCCCGTTCCTGTCATCGGCCAGGGGACCTGGCGCATGGGCGAGAACCCCGACCAGCAGCGCGCCGAAGTCGCGGCGCTGCAACTGGGCATCGATGAGGGCATGACCCTGATCGATACCGCCGAAATGTACGGTGAGGGCGGCGCCGAAACGGTTGTGGGCGAAGCCATTCGTGGCAGGCGTGACCAAGTCTTCCTAGTGAGCAAGGTCTACCCGCACAACGCCAGCCACAAGGGCGTGCCTCGCGCCTGTGAAGCGAGCCTCCAGCGGCTGGGTACCGACTATATCGATCTGTATCTGTTGCACTGGCGCGGCCAATATCCCCTTGAAGAAACCGTCGAGGCCTTCGAGCGCCTGCGCGAAGCCGGCAAGATCGGTCGCTGGGGCGTCTCCAATTTCGATGTGGCCGACCTGCAGGAACTCGCCTCTCCGGCCTGCGCCACCAACCAGGTGCTCTACAACATCGAAGAGCGCGGCATCGAATTCGACCTGCTGCCCTGGTGGCAACAGCATCACTTGCCCTTGATGGCGTACTGCCCGATCGCTCAGGGTGGCGAGCTGTTGGCCAGCCCGACCCTGAAGCAGATCGCCCATCGCCACGAGGTGACACCGGCCCAGGTTTCCCTGGCCTGGGTATTGCGCCAGGACGGTGTGATCGCGATCCCCAAGGCGGTCACCCCGGAACACGTGCGACTGAACGCAGCGGCAGCCAAACTCGTGCTGGATGAACACGACCTGGATGCTATCGACCGGGTGTTTGGCGCACCCAAGCGCAAGCACCCGTTGGCGATGGTGTAGCGGGATGGCAGTAACGGCGCCTTCCCTGGCGCCGTACCTGCGTTAAAGCGGTTTAACCCGCTACCGGGCTGCGCCAGTCATCCGACCCGGAAGTGCCGGACACTTCGTGGGTCCATACGATCTTGCGATAGGTGAAGTACACATCTTCCAAGTGGGTGAAATGGGCGTTGTCCGGATCCTGGCAGTTGGGCATGCGCGACTGGATGTCGACGATGGTTGCCCCCTCCAGTTCAATCGTGAAGTAGTGCTCCTGGGTGCCGGCCGACGAGGTGCGCAACCATTCCAGCCGGCACTTGACCTCTTCGCCGCTGGTCAACGCGCTGAACAGCAAGGGCGAGGACTTATCGAACACTTTGCTGATCATCAACGGTTTATGGACCCTTTGGCCTGTTGGCTGGCCGGATTGTGGGTCGCGCGGGATGATCACTTGATGAGCAAAAGCCTGGACCAGAATCTGATCCTCATGGCCTTCCTGGTAAATATTACCTACCGAGTCCTGGGTAAACGTGCCTGCCGTAATCAAACCTTGTTTGACACCGGTGATGGAAAGATACGCGGGTGTTGGCATGACGGGTTTCCTTGCCTGATTGATGAGGTAGTTCCAACCGACAATTGCATCGGCTGGGCAAGTGCCTATAACAAGAAGCGTGCCTGAAAGTGTTGGGCGCAATAAAACAAGGGTGTTGCATTCTATAAGTTCGGATTTCCAGTGTGATTAGCCAGGATTGATGGCGTTGGTTAAGTATTTGATTGCGCAACGGTGCGCATTTAATTGCTCAGTTAAGTTGTTTTGTAACTGTTGGGGTGGGTGGGGATATCGGGTGTTTATGTGGGGGGTGAGTGCGCAAAATGCTGCGCAGTCCAAGCTTTTAGGTGTTTGTAGGAAAAGGATTAAGTGTGGTTCCGTCGCTTGCTGAATGTTTTAGGCATGGCTAAGGTTCGTGAGCTTCGCAGGAATTCCAGCGATGCGAAGATGACTTTCTGAGGCGCACATTAAATGCGCTTAGTTGGTTTTTTGTGGGCTTATAGTCTTGTTTAGTTGCGTGCGGTGCCAAATGGCTTATTCGGACAAGCTGTATGATTATTACCTTGAACTTGCACGGTCGCCCTGCATGCCAACAAGTTTTGCGGGCAGTGATATGCGCTTTTCGAGTGAATATGACGTCCTGGAGTTCGAGCTTGCCAAGGCACGATCAATTCATGGCAGTGGCCAACCCGATTGGCATAAGGTCCTGGAAGCCGGCGAAATCCTGTTGCGCCAGCAATCCAAGGACCTGCGGGTCGCCGTTTGGCTGACCTGGGCGCTGCACCAGAGGGAATCCTACCCGGGGTTGTTGGCCGGGCTCGGGTTGTTGCGCTATTTCTGCGAGCATCACTGGTCGGAGGTCCACCCCGGAAAACCACGCACCCGTGGCGCGGCATTCGGATGGTTGGTGTTGCGCCTTGAGCCCTTGTTCACGCAAAGCCTGCCGCTCCAGAACCAGCAGCCTTTGTTCCAGGCGGTGCTTGAACACCTGATACGCCTCGATGAGCTGTGGGCCGAGCACTTGGGGGATGCCGCGCCAATGTTGTTGCCGATTCGCAGGCAATTGGCTCAGCGACTGGAGCGCGCTGCGCAGGACGACGCCCCGGTCGCAGGGCTGAGTGGTGTCATTGCGCACGTCAAGCAGGCGACCACCCAATTGCTCAAGCCCGAAGCGCGGGTGGACAACGAAAAAGACGCCCACAGGTTGTTGCGCACCTTGCAGGAACAGGCGCGCACGCTGTGCGTATGGTGGTTGCGTCAGAACGCCACCGACCTGCGCGCTTTTCGCCTGAACCGAACATTGACCTGGCTGGCGCTGGCCAATTATCCGGATGCCGACAACGAACGGCTCACCGCCCTGCGTGGGCCCGCTCCCGACAAGCTCAAGCGTTATCAGGAGCGTTTTGCCCAAGGTCATCACGCCGATCTGGTGCTCGAACTTGAAGCCAGTCTCGCCGGTGCGATGTTCTGGTTCGATGGGCTGCACCTGCTCTGGCAATGCCTGGAGGCCTTGCAGGCCGAACGGGCCATGACCGAGCTGGAGGTGACCTTCGCTCTGTTGCTGCAACGTTTGCCAAACCTGGCGGAGTTTCGCTTTCACGACGGGGCTCCTTTTGCCGACCCCGCGACCCGTGACTGGATAGCGCTGCAAGTTACCCGTCACCTGCAAATACCCGAATCGCCTGCATTGATAGTTGATGCCGACGCCGAGCCGTGGGAGATCGCCTTACAGGCGGTCGCAACCCGCTTACGCAAGGACGGGCTCAAGGCCGCCATCCATGAACTCAAACAAGGCATGTATGCCGCTCGCAGTGATCGCGCACGTTTTTATTGGCGGTTGGCCCAAGCGCGTCTGTGTGTACTGGCGGGCAAGCATGAGCTGGCGAAGATCCAGCTCGAACAGCTGGACCACGAACTGCAACACACAGGCCTGGAGCGCTGGGAGCCGGAGCTGGCCCTTCAAGTGACACAGCTTCTCTACCGCTGCTGCGACCTGTTGCCACAAAACCACGCCGTGCGCGAGCGCAAGGAAGACACCCATCGCAGGCTGTGCCTCTTCGATCTGGAAGCGGTACTTGAATAGGCTTTCGAGCCACTTGAAAAGGAGAGACACCATGGCCAAAGAAGGTTCGGTAGCCCCCAAGGAACGTATCAATATCACGTTCAAACCCGCCATCGGCGGGGCGCAGGAAGAAGTCGAACTGCCGTTGAAACTATTGGTGCTGGGAGATTTCACCCAGCGTGAGGACGCGCGCAAGCTCGAAGATCGCAAACCCATCGCGATCGACAAAAACACCCTTGATGACGTGCTGGCCAAACAGGCGTTGAGCCTGACGCTGAATGTGCCCAATCGTCTGCAGGAGGATGCGGACGTTGAAGAACTGGCCATTCAGGTACGCATTAACGCCATGAAGGATTTCAATCCCGCGAACCTGGTTGAGCAGGTTCCGGAGTTGCACAAGCTGATGGCGTTGCGCGAGGCACTGATGGCTCTCAAAGGCCCATTGGGCAACACCCCGAGCTTTCGCAAGGCCATCGAACAGGCCCTGGCCGATGACGAGTCCCGCGCGCGGGTACTGGCGGAGCTGGGCCTGGGCAGCCCAGACGCCTGACATTTTCAGTAAAAGGACACTGACCGCATGACCACACCACAACACGCGCTACCGGCACAAACCGCTGATGAATACAGCATCCTCGACAACATCGTTGCCCAGACGCTACTGAGTGCCGATGACGAAGCGTATGGCATTGCCAAACGGGGTGTCTCGGCGTTTATCGAAGAGTTGATCAAGCCGCAGAACCGTGGCGAGCCGGTAAAAAAACGCCTGGTCGACCGGATGATTGCCGAGATCGACACCAAGCTCAGTCTGCAAATGGACGAGATATTGCACCACCCGGACTTTCAGGCCCTGGAAGCGTCCTGGAAGGGGCTGCAGTTGTTGGTCGATCGCACCGACTTTCGCGAAAACATCAAGATCGAACTCTTGAACGTTTCCCGGCAAGACCTGCTGGAAGACTTCGAAGACTCACCGGAAGTGACCCAGTCGGGCTTGTACAAACATATCTACAGCGCTGAATACGGCCAGTTTGGCGGTCAGCCTGTGGGCGCGATCATTGCCAACTATTTTCTGTCGCCCAGCGCGCCTGATGTAAAGCTGATGCAATACGCTTCCAGTGTGGCCTGCATGGCGCATGCGCCTTTTATCGCCGCAGCCGGGCCAGCGTTCTTCGGGTTGGAGAGCTTCACCGGCTTACCGGATCTTAAAGATCTGAAGGACCATTTCGAAGGCCCGCAGTTTGCCAAGTGGCAAAGCTTTCGCCAGAGCGAGGACGCGCGTTACATCGGGTTGACCGTGCCGCGTTTCTTGCTCCGTACGCCTTATGACCCCCTCGAATGCCCGGTCAAGACCTTTGCCTACCAGGAAAACGTGGTCAACAGCCACGAACATTACCTGTGGGGCAATACCGCCTACGCCTTTGCCACGCGCCTGACCGACAGCTTCGCGCGCTTTCGCTGGTGCCCGAACATCATCGGCCCGCAAAGCGGTGGCGCGGTAGAAGACTTGCCGTTGCATCACTTCCACAGCATGGGGGAGATTGAAACCAAGATCCCGACCGAAGTGTTGGTTTCCGACCGTCGTGAATACGAACTGGCGCAAGAGGGCTTCATTGCCTTGACGATGCGCAAGGGCAGTGACAACGCCGCGTTCTTCTCTGCCAGTTCGGTACAAAAGCCGAAACACTTCGGCCTCAGCCCCGAGGGCAAGGAAGCCGAGCTGAATTACCGCTTGGGAACACAGTTGCCCTACATGATGGTGGTCAATCGCCTGGCCCATTACCTCAAGGTCCTTCAGCGCGAGCAACTGGGTTCATGGAAGGAGCGCACCGACCTGGAGCTGGAGCTCAATAAATGGATTCGCCAGTACGTTGCCGACCAGGAAAACCCCAGTGCCGAAGTGCGCGGGCGGCGCCCCTTGCGCGCAGCACGCATCGTTGTCAGTGATGTCGAGGGTGAGCCTGGCTGGTACCGCGTCAACCTGAGTGTGCGACCGCACTTCAAGTACATGGGGGCGGATTTCACGCTGTCCCTGGTTGGCAAGCTCGATAAAGAATGAGCCGAGGCCAGGGAATGCCCCACTACCAAAGCCTTTTCGAGCGACTCGAGCGTCCGGCGACGACCCGGGCGTGTGGCGTGACATCGGTTGCACTCCATCTGGGGAAAATGCTCAGCATCCGTGCGGGCAGTGTGCAGACACTGCCCGACTACGGCTTGCCCGACCTTAATGATATGAATCAGAGCCTGCATGAATCATTAAGTCAGTCGCGCGTGTTGATCGAGCGGTTTATCCGCGCCTACGAGCCGCGCTTGAAGCAGGTGCGGGTCAAGACATTGCCACGGGATCATGATCCGTTGGCCCTGGCGTTCGCTATCGAAGCCACACTGGTGATCAAGGGTGCCGAGCAACCCGTGGTGTTTACCGCGCGGTTATGTGACGCCGGTCGGGTAGAGGTCTTGCCGGATGTCCTTTAACCGTTACTACCAAAGCGAGCTCAGTGCGTTACGCCAACTCGGGCGGCGGTTCTCCCAGCGCAATCCGGCGCTCGCGCCTTTTCTTGCGGAGTCCGGCCAGGATCCGGATGTAGAGCGGTTGCTGGAAGGCTTTGCGTTTCTCACTGGCCGCTTGCGCCAGAAGTTGGATGACGAGCTTCCGGAGCTGACGCATTCGTTGATGCATTTGCTCTGGCCCAATTACATGCGACCGATGCCCGCGTTCAGCATCCTGCAGTTTGATCCGTTGAAGCATGCAGGCCCCGGCGTGTGGGTGGCGCGTGATACGCCGGTTGAAAGTGCCGCCGTCAATGACGAACGCTGCCGCTTTCGCACCTGTTACGCCACGCAGATTCTGCCGCTGCAACTGAGTGCGCTGGAGTACAGCGCCCACGCAGAGCGAGGGGTGTTGAGCCTGCGTCTGGGCATGAGTGCCGAAGGTAATTTCGGTGAGTTGACCTTCGATCAGCTGCGCCTGCATCTGGCGGGAGACCGCTACATCAGCCAGGCGCTGTACCTGAGCTTATTGCGTCATCTTGAAGGTATCGAGTTGCAGCCTTTGGGCCACGATGGCCTGCCGGTGACAGGGGCCGATGGGCAGGCAATATCCCTGCGGCTGGGGGCTGACCAGGTACAGCCGGTGGGATTCAGCGAGGAGCAGGCGTTGATTCCGTATCCGTCGAATACCTTTCGCGGGTATCGCCATCTGCAGGAGTATTTTGCCTTTCCTGAGAAATATCTGTTTGTTGATGTGGGCGGGCTGGGCGCATTGCACAGGCTGCCCGGCGAGTTGCTGAAACAAGTAGGCGGCATGGTGTTGCGCTTCGAATTGCGCAATCCCTGGCGTGAATCCCAACTGCCCACCCTGGATAACGTGAAGCTGTACTGCACGCCCATCGTCAACCTGTTCAAGCATGACGCGGTGCCCATCCGCCTGGACGGCAAGCAGGATGAGTACCTGCTGATTCCCAGCGACTATTCACGAGAGAGCGCCAGTGTATTTTCCGTCGACAGTGTCACGGGGTGGCAGCCTGGAGGGCTTGGCTATCAGACCTACGTACCTTTCGAATCCTTTGAACATGATGGCGACACCAAGGGATCGGAGGGCCCCCCGAGCTACAGCATTCGCCAACGGCCATCGTCACAGCATGCCGGCCTCGATACCTGGCTTGGGTTTGGTAACGGCCTGAAACTGGAGCCGCAAACACTCTCGATCGAACTGACGTGCACCAATCACAACCTGCCACGGAGGCTGCAGGTCGGTGACATCAACCAGCCTTGCGAGCAGACGCCACAGGGGGTTTCGTTCCAGAATATCTGCGCACCCACCGCCAGTTTTTCTCCGCCGCTGGACCAGGATTTTCTATGGCGGCTTATCAGCAATATGTCGCTCAACTACCTGTCATTAAGCGACATAAATGCCTTGAAAGTGATTCTCCAAACCTATGACTTGGCGCGCTACCACGACCGACAGGCACAGAAGGTCAGCGAGAGAAGGTTGGGCGCGATGCGCTCAGTCAGTCACTCAGCCGTCGACCGATTGCACCGTGGCTTGCCGTTTCGGGGGGTACGAATTGACCTGACCGTCGACCCCCAGGGCTTTCTGGGCCAGGGCGAAGTATTCGTATTTGCCTCGGTACTCAACGAATTCTTCGCGCTCTACGCCAGCCTCAATGCCTATCACGAACTAAGAGTCATCAGCACACAAGGAGACGTGTACCTATGGCCACCACGGATGGGGCAGCAGCCCCTGCTTTAACGCAACTGTCTCGGGTTATCCGCGAGTACTCGCTGTTCCAGGCGGTTCTGCAGGTCGTCAAGCGTCTGCGTGATGCTCATCCGCTGCTGGACGACGACGCGCTGTATGACCTGTTGGAGTTTCAAGCCAACCCAGGTCTGGGGTTTCCCGGCCACGATATTGACCGGGTGGTTTTTTTTGTCGAGCACGGCCAGTTGCGTGCGCGTCTGCGCCTTAACGTGCTGGGCCTGTGTGGTGCAGGGTCGCCGTTGCCCGCGTTTTATGGCGAGCAGGCGTGTGCGGACGGGGCAGGCGGCAACGCTACCCGCGATTTTCTCGATGTGTTTCACCACCGCCTGCAACGGCTGATGCTGCCGATCTGGCGAAAATATCGTTACCGGGCGTGTTTCCAGGCAGGCGCACGTGACGCCTTTTCCGAACAGATGTTTGCGTTGGTCGGGTTAAGAGGAGAGCAGATTCGCAGTGCTGCGCAATTGAACTGCAAGCGGCTCTTGCCTTACCTGGGGTTGCTCAGCCTGCGGGCGCATTCGGCAGCCCTGATCGAGACGGTGCTGCGCTACTACTTCAAGCACAACCGCTTGTTCGTCGAGCAATGGGTCCAGCGCCGGGTTGTTATCGCTGACTCACAGCGAAATCGGCTGGGTGCCGCGAACAGCGTGCTTGGCCATGACCACGTACTGGGGGGCCAGGTCGACGATCGCAGCGGCAAGTTCAGGGTGCATCTGCAGGCGTTGGGCTGGCAAGCATTCCATGGGTTTCTACCCACTGGCAAGGACTACCCGCAGCTGTGTTCATTGGTGCGGCTGACGGCGCGTGATCCTTTGGAATATGACCTGCGCCTGGTGCTGGCCAAGGACGAGATAAGGCCGCTGCACATTGGCGAACACAACGTCTGCCGCCTGGGCTGGACCAGTTGGCTGGCACATGAATGCGCCGACGGTGTGGTCATTGTGCCGAGCAATGCTCATTAGGGATGAATCGTTATGATGAATGTGGACCTGCAACAACTGATCCAGACATTGACCCCCCTGGCCCGTCGAGACTTGGAGCGTTCGGCCGAACGCTGCGTGACGCGCGGCGGCAGGGAAGTGCTGGTGGAAGACCTGCTGTTGACCCTGCTGGAACATCACGATGGCCTTCTGGCAAGGGCACTGGCGGATGCGGGCCTCGACGCCGGAGAGCTACAAGCCACCCTGCAACCCAAGGGGGAGTCGAGTGCTTCGCGCAATCCTGTATTTGCCCAGGCACTGGTGAGATGGTTGCAACAGGCCTTGATGGTTGCTCATTTGGAGCTGCGACAGACTGAAATCGATCAGGGCGCCCTGTTGCTGGCGTTGTTACGTCATCCGCTGGAGCATGCAGGCAGTGCCTATCAGGCGTTTTTGAACCGGTTGGATGTCGAGCGTGTGCACGGTTTCGTGTTGAGTCAGGTGGCGGCGACCGATCCTGCGCCTGAGGGCCAATCGCTGCTGGGGCGCTTCACCCATGACCTGACACGCCAGGCCCATGAAGGTCGTATCGACCCGGTGTTGTGTCGTGACGCTGAGATCAGCCAGTTGATCGACATCCTCATGCGCCGGCGCAAGAACAATCCAATACTGGTCGGTGAAGCCGGAGTCGGCAAGACCGCGGTTGTCGAAGGCTTCGCGCTGCGTGTTGCCAGCGCACAGGTGCCGGGCGCTCTCAAGGATGTCCGGGTGCTGACCTTGGACATGGGCCTGCTCCAGGCGGGTGCCAGCATCAAGGGTGAGTTCGAACGACGCCTCAAGGGTGTGATCGATGAGGTGAATGCCTCGGCAAAACCGGTGATCCTGTTTATCGACGAAGCGCATACGCTGGTAGGGGCGGGCGCCCAGGCGGGCACGTCGGATGCCGCCAACCTGCTCAAGCCCGCCCTGGCCCGTGGTGAGCTGCGCACCATTGCTGCCACCACCTGGACGGAATACAAGAAATACTTCGAAAAAGATCCGGCCTTGGCCCGGCGCTTCCAGCCTGTGCTGGTCGGTGAACCGAGTGTCGAGCAAGCGGTTTCGATACTGCGCGGATTAGTTTCGGTGTATGAGCAAAGCCATGGCGTCTACGTGCGGGACGATGCGGTCGTCGCGGCGGCGCAGATGAGTGCCCGTTACCTGGCCGGGCGGCAGTTACCTGACAAAGCGGTGGATGTGCTCGACACCGCCTGCGCTCGCTTGCGTACCCGTCAAGAGATGGCGCCGGAAGCATTGCAGCGTCTGCACGCGGAACAGGCTGAAGGCGCGCGGCAGCTTCAGGCACTGAGCCGGGATCACGACTCGGGGCTTTCTGTGGATGAGCAGGTCCTGCACGCGCTGAACCAGCGCATGGAGGCGGTGGGCTGCGAATGCGAGCATCTGGAGCAACGCTGGCTTGAACAGCAAAAGACGGCGCAGCAGGTGTGTCCGCGCCTGGTGGCCCAGGTCATCAGTGCCTGGACAGGCATCCCGGTTGAACAACTGGCGCTCGAGCACAGTGAACGGGTCTTGGGCTTTGCCGATGCGCTGCGCTCGCGCATTCTCGGCCAGGAGCAGGCGGTACAAGCCCTGGACCGTTGCCTGCGCGCCGTCGCAGCTGGGCTCAACAAGACCGAGGCCCCGGTCGGTGTGTTCCTGCTGGTTGGCCCAAGTGGTGTGGGCAAGACTGAAACTGCGTTGGCGCTTGGCGACCTGTTGTATGGCGGTGAGCGGTTTGTCACCACCCTCAACATGTCGGAGTTCCAGGAAAAGCACTCGCTGTCTCGATTGATTGGCGCACCGCCCGGTTATGTCGGTTTTGGCGAGGGCGGCGTGCTGACAGAGGCCGTGCGCCAACGTCCGTATTCGGTGGTGCTGCTCGATGAAGTCGAGAAGGCCGACCCGGAAGTGTTGAACCTGTTCTACCAGATTTTCGACAAGGGCCTGGCCAATGATGGGGAGGGCCGGGAAATCGACTTTCGCAACACGCTGATCCTGATGACGTCCAACCTGGGCAGCGAGTGCATCGGCCGTTTATGCGCTGGCGACCAGCGACCTGATGTGCACGTGCTGCAAGAGGCGATCCACCCGTTGTTGCGCGATCACTTCAAGCCTGCGTTGTTGGCGCGGATGCGTGTGGTGCCGTATTACCCGGTCACGGGTGAGATTCTGCATGACCTGGCCAGGCTCAAGCTGGAGCGTCTGGGCCAGCGCTTGCATCTGCGCAAACTGGCCTTCAGCTATACGCCGGAGCTGGTTGCACACATGGCCGAGCGGTGTACCCACGGTGACAGCGGTGCTCGTTACATCGATCAATGGATCGAACTCCATTTGTTGCCGCAAGTGGTGGACAGGCTGCTGGAGGCCATGGCTCAAGGTGAACCCCTGTCACAGGTGCATGCCCGCGTCCAGGGTAATGGCCATCCCATCTGTGAGTTCAGCCAATGAGGGATAGCCGGCTCACTCAGATCCCTCATCCTTTGGCCTGCGCCGATGCGCTGCTCGGCTGGTTTATCCGCCTGGGCATCGAGGGCGACGAAGCCACCTTGCCCAGTCTTTGTGTCGCAGCGGTGGCGCAACTGAGCCAGTGCGAACTCAGCCAATTGTACTGGCGCAATGAGTCCACCGGTCGGCTCGAACTGCTCGCCCAGCATTTGCCCGGCGTGCACTGCCCCAGTGACCCGGCCGCCACCCAGGACTTTCAGCATGAGCAAGTGTTGCAGTACGTGCTCAGCCATCAAAGCGCCCTTAGCCTGGAAGATCTAACGGGCAGCGTTTACGAATACGGGTTCCTGCCGGCGATGGCGTCACCTTGGCAAGCGTTGTCATGCGTGCCGTTGTTCAATCGAGGCAAAGCCATCAACGGCGTGTTGTTGTGTGCCAGCCAGCGCCAAAAAAACTGGCCGGACCACACCGCCTCCTTGAGCCAACTGGGCAGTTTTACCTTGATGCAACTGGCGTTGCTGCGGTGTAAGCGTTCCGCAGAGGGTGTCGCTCCAACCCATGACGGCACACCATCCCCCGGTGCTGCGTTTGGGTTGATTGGCAGCAGCAAGGCTATGGATGAGACGTATCGCTTGATCGGTAAGGTGCTGAATACGCCCTATACCGTATTGCTGCGCGGCGAGACCGGTACAGGCAAGGAGGTGGTCGCACGAGAGATCCATTCTGCGGGGCCGCGCAAGCGCAAAGCGTTCGTGGTGCAGAACTGCGCGGCATTTCCCGAAGGGCTATTGGAAAGTGAGTTGTTTGGGTACCGCAAAGGTGCATTCACGGGGGCGGAGCGCAACCACACGGGGCTATTTGACACTGCGCATGGTGGCACGCTGCTCCTGGACGAAATCGGCGATATGCCACTGTCGCTGCAGGCCAAGTTGCTGCGGGTTTTGCAGGAAGGAGAAGTACGCCCACTGGGGGCCAGTGAAGCCCACAAGGTCGATGTGCGCATCATCGCCGCGACCCACCGTGACCTCGCCGCAATGGTGGCCCAAGGCAGTTTTCGCGAGGACCTTTACTACAGGCTTGCGCAATTTCCTATCGAGCTGCCGCCGTTGCGTGAGCGCGACGGCGATGTGTTGCTGTTGGCGCGCGAATTTGCACACAAGGCGTCTACTGCGCTTGGGCGTGCGCCGGTGGGGTGGTCCAGTGCAGCCCTGGATCAACTCTCCAGTCACGCCTTTCCCGGCAATGTCCGTGAACTCAAATGCCTGGTGGAGCGTGCGGTACTGCAGTGTGATGACGGCGTGATCCTGCCGGCCCATCTGTCGTTGTCTGCACCCGCGACCAGTGAGTCAGTCGACGCGACGTTGCGCCAACGCCTGGAGCGCGTCGAGCGCGTAGTCCTGATCGATTGCCTGCACAAGAATCGTGGTAATCGCACCCGTACTGCACGTGAGTTGGGCGTCGCACGCCGCACGCTGCTCTACCGCCTGGCGCGTCTGAAGATTCCCGTCGGTGATGCCCGTGAGGAGTGCTGAACGGGCGACGTGTGGGCACCTTACTTTCATGGGAGATACCTGATGTCTTTTCATCCGTGGCGAGCCGTGGTGCTTGCGTTGTGTTTGTTGAGCGGCTGTAACGCCAATTATGTCTTTGATGATGCCGACTACCGTCCATTGGGTGACCCCCAGGCGACCCGTCGTGGGCAGTGAGCAGGGGAGCGCTGCCATGCAATTAGTGTTTGAAGTCTGCAGTACCGCAAGCGGTGTGCTGCCTGTCGGCAAAACGTTTGATCGTATTGGCGGCGTGATCGGCCGTGGGTCGGGGTGTGACTGGATCATCCCTGATGCCAATCGCTTGATTTCCAGCCACCACGGCTTGGTCAGTTACCGGGAAGGCCATTACTTTCTGACGGACATCAGCAGCAACGGCATCGGCGTATCAGGCAGCATGGAGCGTCTTTGCAAGGGCCAGGCCCGGCTCATCAGTAACGGTGATGTGTACCAACTGGGGGCGCTGGATATCCGTGCCCGCCTGGTGATGGATGCCCGGCAGACGTTTGCGCGGGATGACATGATTCCAGACGATGCGTTCCTGGGGCTTGACCCTGTCCAAGCATTGGATCGCGAGCAACGGCGTGGCGATTCATCAGCAGAATTGGACGCCTTGGACACATCAGCGCCGGCGCCGATCCAAGCGCTTTGTCAGGGGCGCGTGGACCGCGATCACTTGGTCGTACCGACATGGGCTGAACCGGTCAAGGAGGTCCTATCTCCAGAGCCCGTTACCGCTGCATCGGGTGCTTCGCAAGCATTCTGGGCACAGTTCGCGCAAGCATTGGGCATGCCTATGGACACGCTTGATACACCGGGTCGTGAGGGCCTGGCGATCAAGGTGGCGGGCTTGCTCAGGCAAACCGTCGAAGGGTTGCAGCAAAACCTGAGAACTTGCCACGAGCTGAACAGTGAGATCAACGGCACCCTGGCTGCCCCGGTGCTCAGTCTCCGTAATCCGTTTAACGATGCTGCCGACACCCAGTCAGCCCTGACGTCGCTGCTGGATGCTTGCGCGCCGGACCAACGCGCTGCCGAGCACGCGGTTGCCCAGACCTGTCGGGACCTGCAAGTTCATCAACTGGCCTTGGTCGTGGCCTGCCGAGCCACCGTACGTGCCGCGTTGGCGGCCTTTGCGCCTGGGCACCTGCTGTGTTGCTTCGAGCGCGAGGGCAGGCCAGCCAAGTTGTTTACCGATGGCGTCCATTGGCGGGCGTATCAACGCCACTATCGACGGCTGATGGACGACGATCCCTTGGGCGAGCAGTTGTTACGCAATGATTTTTCCAAAGCCTACGAGGAGCAGGTGCGCCTGGTCTCCACCCTGCACGCCGGGTACCCAGGATGATATTCATGTATCGAGTCGCTGTTACATCCACGTTGTTAGCGCTGGGCCTGCTGACGGGTTGCAGCACGCTTTCACCGTTCTCGACCCTGACCAAGCTGGACCTGACGTTGACGGCCAGCGAGGCGGTCAACCCCGATCTTCACGGCCGTCCCTCGCCCGTAGTGGTGCGCCTGCTTGAGCTACGGCACCCGGTGGCTTTTGAAAACGCCGACTTCTTCAGCCTCTACGACCGGGCCGAGCAGACACTGTCCAAGGATTGGCTCAGCAGCGAGGAATGGGAGCTGCGTCCCGGCGAACAGCTGGCGCTCAAACTCAGTGTCGAACCCCATGGCCGTTATGTCGGCGTGCTGGCGGCCTATCGCGATTTGCCCCATGTGCAATGGCGGCTGGTAGTGCCTGTGGCCCCGAGCCAACTGACCCGTGCCGACCTTGTGCTGGACCAGGCGGGTATCCGGATGGCGGCGCCTCAAACCGACACGGCGGAGCATTGAGATGCAGATCCATAACGTTATCTGGCAGGAAGGCATGCTGCTGAGGCCCCAGCACTTGCAGCACAATGATCGCTACTACCATCGGCAACTCAACCGCAGTCGCCTGTTGAGCAGTGATGCCTGGGGTTTCCTGACCTTGGACGTCGATGTGCAATACCTCAACCTGGGCAAGGTCGTGGTCAACCAGGCAAGTGGCGTATTGCCGGATGGCAGTCTGTTCGAACTGAGCGGCGCCATGGAACCCCTGGTGTTGCAGGTACCTGCCAACGCCGGCAGGCAAGCCGTGTACCTCGCGCTGCCCCTGGCGACGGGCAATCAGGTTGAAGTGCGCACGCAGGAGCAAGGCGATGTGCTGGCACGTTATGTCGCCTGTGAAACGGAGATCGGAGACTCCAATGCCGGCGTGGATTCCCGTTGCCAGATCAACTGTGCACGTCCGGATTTACGCCTGATGCTGGGGGAACAACCGAGTGATCCTTACTACGTGAAACTCCAGGTCGCCCAGGTCCTGGATTCGACCCATGAAGGCGGCGTGACGCTGGACGTGGATTTTGTGCCGACGTTCATCTATCTCCAGGGCTCGGGGTATGTGTCGTCATGCATCAAAGAAGTGATCAGCCTGCTGGCCACCCGTGGCGATGCGATAGCCGCACGCATCCAGGGTTCCGGCGCGTCGGCGGGGGCGCAGGTCGGCGACTTTCTGATGCTGCAATTGATCAATCGTGCGGAATTGATATTGCGTCATTACCTGGGCCAGGCCCAGGTCCGTCCGGAAGCGTTATATCGGGAGTTGCTGGCGATTTTTGGTGAGCTGTCGACGTTCGCCAATGACAACAAACGTGCGCAATTGGCGACGCACTACCGGCATGGTGATCAAGGGGCGAGCTTTCGCGGGCTGATGGAAGGCCTTCGCACGGTGCTGTCGCTGGTCCTGGAACAGCATGCCATTGAGCTGACGCTGCAGCAGCGCCAGTACGGAGTGCTGGTCTGCCCAGTCAGCGATCTCAAATTACTCGGTGCGGCCACGTTTATTTTGGCGGCCACCGCCCAGTGCGATTCGGAGGAGCTGCGCCATCGCCTGCCGGCCCATCTCAAGATCGGCCCCGTGGAACGCATCCGTGAACTGGTGAACCTGCACCTCGCAGGCATCAAGGTCAAGCCGCTGCCGGTAGCGCCGCGGCAGATCCCGTTCCACGCCGGCAAGACCTATTTCATGCTCGAGCTCAGTCCACGGGATATCACGCAGCTGGAGCAATCCGGTGGTTTCGCCTTCCACGCCAGCGGCGAGTTCGCCGAGCTGGAACTCAACTTCTGGGCTATCAGGAACTGAACACCATGACTATGGACAGTGAATACCCGCAGGATGAAAAAACCGTGCTGCTTGACCGTGAAGGGTTGGGCCCGGTGCGGGGCGCCGTCACGGACTACCCGTCGCCGCCTCGCTTCGAGCAGTTGGAAGACCGCATGATCTATACCGCCCACCTGCAGGGCGCACCGCCATTCAAGATGGGTTCGAATATTTTATTGGCAGCCGCCTGGGAGCTCTTGTTGCAGGTTGTTCAGCTCAAGGCCGGTCCTGGTCGGGAAAGCCTGCAGGCACTCAATGACCAGCTGTCATCGGGCGTCAACGCGTTTGAGGCGCGTGCCTTGCACCAAGGCGTAGAGAACAGTCAGGTGATGTCGGCGCGTTATGTGCTGTGCAGTGTCATTGATGAGGCTGTGGTCACGACGTCTTGGGGCAGTCGTAGCGACTGGTCGAAGACCAGCCTGCTGAGCCGCTTCCATAACGAAACTTTCGGCGGTGAAAAATTTTTCCAACTGCTGGAGCGATTGTCCCGCGACCCCGTCAAGCATGTGGCCATGCTGGAGCTTATGTACGTGTGCCTGTCGTTGGGTTTCGAAGGTAAATATCGCGTCATGGAGCGGGGGCGGGTGCAGCTGGAAACCCTGCACGATGCGGTGTACCGCCAGATCAGGCATGTGCGCGGTGATCGGCTGCCGGTATGCATTTCGCCGGAAACCGGTAGGGCCTCTCAGGCGCGGATTCGCCTTGTCTCCACCACCTGGGTCGTCATCTGTGTAGTGGCCTGTTTGCTTGCGATGTATTCAGGGTTCGCCTGGATGTTGGGCCAGGAGCGCATGACGGCGCTGCAACCTTTTCAATCTTCGGTGTCAGTCCCGTCTCGGACGCCCTTGTAACGCTGGGAGCTAGGTATGAACGCATTCTTCAAGGGCGCGGGCGCGGTACTGCGCAAGAGTTGGGTCTGGAGCCTGTTACTGGTGCTCTCGAGTACGCTGTTGGTGTGGTTTTTGGGGCCTTTGCTGGCGGTGGATGACTACCGTTTCTGGCAAAGCCCGACCTCCCGTTTGCTGACCATCTGCGGGTTGTTGCTGCTGTGGGGGCTGGCGATGGTCGTGGTGGGCGCACGCCGCTCCGCTCGGGCGGATCAGCCTGAACACCTCGACCGTCATCAGCGGCAGGCGTTGGTCAACAACGAAATAAGCCACGTACGGGGGCGTTTCAAGGAGGCCCTGCTGACGTTGAAGACCTCTCGTCGCTACGGCGAGCACAGTCAGCGCTGGCGCAATGAACTGCCCTGGTACCTGTTGATTGGCGAGCGGAGCAGCGGCAAGACCTCGTTGTTGGCCGCCAGTGGCCTGCAGGCTCCGCTCGATCGGACCGAAGCGGCGTTCCCAGGGAGTGCGGCTTACTGTGACTGGTATTTTGCCGACGAAGCCGTGATGGTCGAGATGGCCGGCCGCTACCTGGACCAGCCTGAACCCGCGGTAGATGGGGCGGGATGGTCGACATTGCTGGGCCTGCTCAAGGCGTGGCGCAGAACACGGCCGCTCAATGGCGTGGTGGTGACGCTGTGCGTCGACACGCTTTTGCGCAGCAGTGAACACGACCTGGAGCTTCACGCGCGTCACGTGCGTACCCGCTTGCAGGATATCCAGCAGACACTGCATGTGGATGTGCCGGTTTACCTGGTATTGACCCAGGCTGATCGGCTGGCTGGGTTTGCCGAGTTCTTTGATGCGCTGCAGGGCGACAGCACCGAAGATGTGCTGGGTGAGCGCCTGGTTGCAGGCCCGGCCGGCACTGATATTGAGCAGGTACGCCAGGCATTCGAAGCCCTGCTGCAACGCCTGGGAGCCGAGTTGATCCCGCGCTTGCACCAGGAGCGAAACCTTGAGCGCCGTGGCCGGATGCTGGATTTTCCTCGGCAGGTTGCACGCCTCGGCGACTGTCTGTGCGTGTTTATCGAGGCTGCGTTTTCCGCCCATCGCCATCAGCGTATCAACGGTTTGCGAGGGTTCTACCTGACCTGTGCAAAGAGCGGCGATGTACGTCCCCATTTTGTCCAAGGCCTGTTCAATCGCGTGGTTTTCGCGCAGGCCGATCTTGCCGGATTGCACACGCCGGAGCGTCGGCGCCTACGTCGACGCCATGGGTTATTGGCGCTGGCCGCATCTGTCGTGATCGCCGCGGCGGGGGCGCTGTGGCTGCACAGTTACTCGTTCAACCATCAGCGACTGGTGCAGCTTCAGGCGTTGACCCAACCCGAGTCCGCCATTCACCCCGGTTCGGACCAGAGCCAGACGTTGCTGGCGCTGCTGGAGAGTCGCTTGGCGGCGACAGCCGTATTTCCGCCGCCGGCGCAGGTGCGGTGGGTTGATCGGGCGGGCTTGTATCAAGGGGATGTCAGTCGTCCACCGTTGACTAGTGCCTATGAACACGCTTTGCATCAACAATTGCTGCCCTACGTGACCACGTTGCTCGGAGAACAGGTGCGAGCGAGCCTGGGAGACCGTGAACGGCTGCTGGACAGCCTGCGCGCCTACCTGATGCTCAATCTGCCCGAACGACGTGATGCCAGTTGGCTGGCGGAGCAGGTGGCTGGGCAGTGGGCTACCGGGTACGCGGGGGAAGCTGCGGCGCATAAACGCCTGGCCGGACACTTTGCTCGGCTTCTTGAGCAAGGGTTCCAGGCGCCGTTGAACGATGAACTGGTCGCCCAGGCTCGCCTGGCGTTACGGGGTGAGTCACTGGCAGAGGTGGTCTACCGGGCACTGCGGGAGCAAGCCCGGAACCTGGAGCCTTACCGCTTGGCCGAAGGCCCCGCATTTTCCAGGGTTGAGCGACCCATCCCGGGTTTCTACACAAAAAAATACCTGCAGTTTTTCGAAACGCAGGGCCCTCAGTGGGTCAATGCCATTGCCCAGGACAACTGGGTGCTGGGGGAAGCCACCGACCTGAGTGTCATGGACTTACGCAAACTCATGCTGGAGCTGGAACAGCGCTATTTCAGCGAATACGCCGATGCCTGGAGTGATGCCCTGGGGCGAATCAGGCTGCTGGAAAGTGACAGTCTGAGACGCGGCACGGAGCAGCTTGCGAGTCTTACATCCGCTCAGTCGGCGTTGGTGCAGCTGTTGCAGCAGGTGCGTGAAAACACACGACTGATGCCGCTTCACGAACAACTGGGTACGGTGAGCCAACAGCTTGCAGAGTCAGGCGAGAAGGTATCTGGCGCGCTGGCCAAGGCGTTACCGCGCCAAGCGCTGCCCGATAATGCCCGGCGCGCGTTGCAACGCCGCTTCGAGCCTCTGCATCAGTTGCTCGATGAAGAGCAGAACCCCGGGGTCGAGTTGACGCAGGCATTGCGCCTGCTCGATGAGCTGTACCTGCAATTGTCGACACTGAACCGGGACAGTTCACCGGAGCAGGCCGCGTTCAAGCTGGCCAGGCAGCGGATGGATGGGCAGCAGCCGCTATTGGGCAACCTGCGTGATGCGGCAGCGCGGTTGCCGCAACCGCTCAGGGGATGGTTCGAAGGTATTGCCGAGCAAAGCTGGCGCCACCTGCTTGATAACGCGTATGGGTACGTGAATCAGCGTTATCAAAGCGAGGTCTATGGCTTTTATACGAAGGCGATCCAACACCGCTACCCGTTCAATGCCCATGCTGGCAGCGATGTCGCCCTGGACGATTTCCAGGCGTTCTTCAAACCGAAGGGGGCCATGGAGCGTTTCTATGACGGTTATCTGCGGCCGTTTGTCAGCGTAGAGGGCACCCGCTATCGCTTGCGCGCCCTGGAGGGTCGCAGCTTGCCGATGTCACGTTCGTTGCTGGACCAACTGACCAGGGCCCAGACCATTCGCCAAGGTTTTTTCAACGAGGAGCGGGGTGATTGGGCCGTCAGGTTTACGCTGGCGCCCTATAGCCTGGATCAAGCCGTCAGTCGGGCAACGTTGCAGGTGGGCAGTCAGCAGTTGGAGTACCGGCATGGCCCGATCGTGCCGATGGTGTTCCATTGGCCGAACGCGTCCGGAAATGGGCGCACCAGCCTGGTATTGGAACGCGGCGCCGAGCGGCCATTGGGCATCGAAAAAGACAGTGGCACCTGGTCGTTGTTCCGGTTCTTCGAGCTGATGCAAAGCGAGCCTGCCAGCGGCAGGGACGCGCAGATACTCAAGGCCGACCTGGCTGGCCTCCGTGCCAATTACCTGCTCACCAGCCAGGGTAACCCCAGTCCTTTCCAGATCGCGACATGGCGCACCTTCCGCCTGCCGGAGCAATTGTGAACTGGGCGCTGCGTTGGCGAAGTGCAGGGCGCACGGCGCAAGGCAAGGGCCGTGCGCGCAACGAGGATGCATGGCTTGATTGCCCGCAACGCGGGTGTTGGGCGGTCGCCGATGGCATGGGCGGCCATCGTGCCGGGAATGTGGCCAGTCAACGGGTGGTCAGCAGTCTTGCCGCACTGCCAGCCCATGGGGGCTTCGAGCAACGGATCGACGCGGTGCGACGCTGCTTGCGTGACCTCGACAGCCAATTGCAAGCCGCCGATGGCCTGGCGGGCATCATGGGCAGTACGGTGGTTGTGCTGTTACTTGAACACGACCGTGCAGCCTGTATCTGGGCAGGTGACAGTCGATGCTACCTCTGGCGGAGTCAGTGCCTGTATCAGCTGTCGCGCGACCACTCTTTGCAGCAGCAACTGATGGATAAGCAGCAACTGAGCCTGGAACGCGCTCGGGCTCATCCGGACGCCAGGGCACTGACACGCGCCATTGGTGCCCGACAGCCACTGAGCCTCGAGATACTGGAGTTCAGTGCCCATCCAGGGGATGTGTTTTTACTGTGCAGTGATGGCCTGTACCAGGGGCTCAGCCACAGTGAGCTGGGGAGCGCCATGAGTGCGGGTACGCCGCGCAAGGTGGTGGAGCGCTTGTTCAGCGACGCGTTACGGGCGGCAGCGAAAGATGACCTGACCGCCGTGGTGGTCCAGCCATGAACGCAGCAGCGGGCCCGTCGAGCCTGCTTGCGGGCCGCTATCAGCTTGAACGGATCCTCGGTTCAGGCGGGATGGGCGTGGTGTATCGCGCCCGGGACCTGCTGCATGAAGCGTTCGGCGAGCCGGACTGCCGTGTGGCGCTGAAGCTGTTGGGCGAGACACTCTCCGCGTGCACCGATGCGCATTTATTGTTGTACAGCGAGTTCGCCCTGACCCGCAGCCTGCGCCATGATCACGTGGTGCGCGCATTTTCTTTCGAGGTAGACACGGCCCACCAGGTGGCATTCTTCACCATGGAAGTGATGCCCGGCCTGACCCTCGACCGCATGCTCCCGGAACGCCCGCAAGGCCTGCCGTGGCAGGAGCTGCAACCTATGGCCGTGCAATTGCTGGATGCGCTGGCTTACACGCATCGGCAAGGCGTCCTGCATGGCGATGTGAAACCGGCGAATATCATGGTGGGGGAGCAGGGGGTGCGCTTGTTTGATTTTGGCCTGGGCCATGCCGAGGCGCAGGTAGGGGTTGGTTTACCGGGTTTGAGCCGCAGTCGCTTGAATGCCTGGACGCCTGCGTATGCGGCACCGGAGCTGATGGCCGGAGGGTTGCCGTCAGCCAGCGCGGACCTGTATGGGGTTGCGTGTGTGTTGTATGAGCTGGCCGAGGGACGGCGTCCCGGCGAGCGCCAGCGCAATCAGCGGTTGCCGAGACCTCGGCAACTGCCCAGGCATTGCTGGCCAACGTTGTGTGCCGCACTGGCGATGGACCCGGAGCAGCGAAGGGTATGTGTCGCCGAGTTGCGCGAAGTCCTGGGCGGCAGGCGACGTCGCTGGTTCCTGGGGTAACGCGTCAACCGGCCAGGTCATGCAGTTGGCAGTATTCGACCCAACTCAGGCCGGCCATCTGCGCCACTTCCTTATGCACCTCAAGGCGCTGGGCTTCAAAGGCTTCGCCGGATTCGGCGGTCAGTTTGAGGGTTAACTCCCAGGCAAACAGGCCCTGGCGCTCGGCTTCCGCTTCGAAGGCTTCATGCAGCCGTTCGGCACGGTATTGCGCCAGGGTTTCGCCCTTGGCCTGGGCGGCCAGCGGGTTCAGGGTGTTAAGTTCAGTGGCGACATCGGGATGTGCGTCGAGGAATCTGTCCAGCGCGAGCTGATGGTTATCACCGGGTTGTGACAAGGGCTTACTCCAAACAAAGGCAACGGTAGGGTGACACTCGGATAATGCCCATTGAAGCAGATTCGGACATTGGCCCAGGTCGGAACATTCAATTATTTGGAAAAAACACGGAATTGCCTGTCATCCAATACGGAAAATTCACTTAGATGCGTGGCAAAAGGCTTTCGCTCATCGTGCCTGGACGTGTAGCGTTAGCCCGGTGTTTCCGGCCCTGCCTTCCAAGGACAGTGGGCGATGGGCAGAGGGATGGGTCATGGCGCAAACGCTGTTCAAACTTTTCTTCACCCAGCGCCTGGCCGCCCTGGCCGGCACCGAGTCGCTGCGGGCGATTCGCGAAGGGCTGTTGTGGATCCTGCCGTGCCTGCTGGTGTCGGCGGGCTTTCTGATCTTGTCTGAATCTGCCCGCGTGCTGGGCTTCGACCCGCATTGGGTGACGTTCCTGGCCGGGCTGCACAACCAGATCAGTTCCGTGATCCCTCTGCTGGTAGCCGCTTCGATTGGTTATATGCTGGCGATCCAGCATCGACTCCCACAGCTGCCCGTCGCGTTCCTGTGCCTGGCCCATGTGGTGGTTGCGACGTTTATCCTGCGTGACTACCCCCGGGCCTCAGCCACCTTCGTGCTGTTCATCGCGATTGCCTCGCCGCTGCTGAATGTGCCGGCCATTGCCTGGCTGCACCGTTATCGCTGGACTCGGCTGGTCAACGAAGAGCTGGTAGGGCACAACCTGAGAGGCACCATCAATATGGTCGTGCCGGGCGTCATCACCGCATTGGCGTTGGTGAGCGTGCTGTCCTTGCTGCTGCAGATCCCTTATGTGGCACAGCTCCAAGGGCCCCAGGTACTCGATGCCCTGGAGTCGCCGTACGGCAGCGGTTTGTTTGTGACCTTGATGAATTCACTGCTGTGGTTTTTCGGAATCCACGGCGTGTACGCCATGCAGCCGCTGTTCGATGTGCTGGATCAGGCGGTGGTGCTGAACAGCGCTGCACTGGCGGCGGGTGAGCCGATCAAGTATGTGTTGAACGGCGGTCTGTTGGGCAGCTTTGCGTTTATCGGTGGCTCGGGCGGCGCATTGTGCCTGTTGCTGGCGATCCTGCTGTTCTCCAAGAGCCAGTCCATGCGCCTGTTGGCGGTGGCGAGTTTGCCGCTCTCACTGTTCAATGTCAGTGAAGTGCTGTTGTTCGGTTTGCCGATCATCCTTAACCCGCGTTTGTTCATACCGTTTCTGATCGTACCCGCATTGAACGCCATGCTGGCGTTGACGGTGGTGCAGATGGGGTGGGTGTCGCCGGCGGTGGTCAGCGTGCCGTTTACGGCGCCGGTGCTGCTCAATGCCTATCTGAGCACCCACGGTGATTGGGTGGCGGTAGCCCTGCAGGTGGCGCTGCTGGGGCTGGGCACGCTGGTGTATGCGCCGTATGTGCGCGCGATCCACCGCCAGGCCACCGAAGGGGGCACGGTGTACCTCAAGTCCCTGGACATGACTTTCCGTGGCCTTGAGGAAAAGGGCCGTCTGCGCGAGCTGGACCCGGTGCTCGCGTCCCACAAGACCCTGGCGCGCCAGGCCAATGAACTGAGCCGCATCCAGCAGATCAGCGACTACGAGTTCTATCTTGAATTCCAGCCGCAGGTCTCGACCCGCACTGGCTTGTGCACCGGCTGTGAAGCACTGATGCGTGCCCGTGATGCCGACGGAAAAGTGCATTCGCCGTGGGAGTTCCTGCAGTGGCTGGCCCAGGCGCATTTGATGCCGGATGTGGATGTATGGGTGGCATCCCAGGCGGTTCGCCACTACCAGAAGTGGCAGAAACTCGGTTTCAGCTTACCGATGACCATCAATATTTCCAGTGCGACCCTGACCGACGCCGCCTATGGCGAACGCCTGGTGGAAATCCTCGCCCAGGCCCACGGGCAGGTCTCAGTGGAAATCACCGAAGATGCGCTGGTGAGTGATATCCAGGTCACACGCCAGACCATTCAGAAGCTGCAAGCCATCGGTGCCAAGGTCTATATCGATGATTTCGGCACCGGGTTCTCGGCCCTGAGTTACCTGCACCAATTCCCCGTGGACTTCATCAAGATCGACCGTAGCTTTGTGGTGGCGCAGCATGACCCCAAGGGCGCCCAGGTCATGACCGGCATGCTGCGCTTTTGTGAGGCGTTGAATCTGGGCGTGGTGGTGGAAGGGGTGGAGACGGCCGAGCAGCTGGCCTTCCTGAATACGGGTGCCGATTTGATTATTCAAGGCTGGTATTTCAGCAAGGCGCTGCCGGACGATCAGTTGCAAGGCTTTGTGCGTGAGCGCGAGGCCCTGGCGCAGGGCTAATAACCGCGCCGGACCTGCTCGATGTCCTCGACCAGGGCGTCGATACCGGCGAGGCGCGCACGGTTGTCGTGGTCCCAGGGGTGGAAGCCGGGTTTGAAGTAGTGCAGCCACGGCACCAGCATGCGTGGGAAGACTCCCTTGGGCCCATACAGAAACTTCAGCATGCGCCAGAAGCCTTTCAGGTGCCCGCCCGACTTGCGGTCGGCAATCAGCAGGCGCACGTGGAAGTCGAACACCACCAGCCAGAATAACAGCGTGGTGAACAGCATGGTCCCGGTACGCAGCAAGTAGCGCTTGGGACCGGGCTTGATCACGCTGTTCCAGACGTCGAACGCCACCGCCTTGTGTTCGGTTTCCTCCAAGGCGTGCCAGTACCACATCTGTTGGTAGCCCTTGAGTGAGTCGCCGAAGCGCGACGGGTCGCTCAACAGGATTTCGGCAAGCATCGCCGTGTAGTGTTCAAGGGCAATGGTCACCGCGAGGTTGAAGGACGCCGGCAAGTGTTTTTTCTGCAGGTCGAGGATGAACTTCAGGCGCCGGTCGAGGGCGTGCGCGGGCAGCCCCGCGGCTTGCAGCAAGTCGTTGTAGGCCACGTGCTCGCGGCTGTGCATGGCTTCCTGGCCGATAAAACCCTGGATCTCTTTCTTCAGCTCAGGGTCGTCGATGCGCTGGCGGTAGTGGCGCACGCTGTCCATGAAAAACAGCTCGCCCTGCGGAAACAGCAGCGACAGGGCATTGAAGAAATGCGTGATGAACGGGCCTTGCTCGTGCCAGTCCTTGATGCGTTCGGCAGGCAGGGCGAAATGGATGTCACGGCGGATCGGCAACATGCTGCGTGCTCCTGTTCAGAGACGGGACTCGTCGTTGGTTTCAAACACCCGCGTGCGGGGCTTCGGGGCCATGCGCCTGCTGGCGAACACCACCAAGGCTTGATAGGCCGCCGGCAGGCAACGGGCGAGCAGGTCGAGGAAATAGGCGTCGCGGCCGATCAGCACGCGACGTTTGTTTTTACGTACGCCGTGCAGGATCACCTTGGCGGCCTGGTCGGCGTCGGTAATGAAGAGCTTTTCGAAGTCGGCGCGGGCCTGCTGTTCGCTGTGGATCAGGAAACCGGTCATGTTCGCGTCGATACGGCTGCTGCGGCAGATATCGGTGCGAATGCCGCCGGGGTGCACGCAGGTGGCCGAGACACCGCAGCGTTGCATGTCCAACTCCTGGCGCAGGGATTCGGTGAAGCCGCGCACGGCAAACTTGGTCGCGTTGTAGCCGCTCATGCCAGGCTGGGCGAACAGGCCGAACACGCTGGAGGTGTTGATCACGTGGCCCTCGCCGCCAGCTTTCAAATACGGCAGGAATGCCTTGGTGCCGTGCACCACGCCCCAGAAGTTGATGCCGACGATCCATTCCAGGTCGGCGTAGTCCACGCCCTCGACGGTGCTCGACAGGGCAACCCCGGCATTGTTGAACACCAGGTTGACCTTGCCGTGGTCGGCCATGCAGCGCGCGGCCCAATCCTCCATGGCCTGGCGGTCGGACACATCGAGCACCTGGGTAGTGATCAATACGGGCGCCAGGGTTGAGGTCTTGATCAGCGCCAAGGTCTGCTCCAGCCCCTGGCTGTTTTTGTCGGCCAGCGCCAGGTGGCAACCTTCCCGCGCCAGGGCCAATGCCAGCGCTCGGCCCATGCCGGATGCCGCACCGGTAATCGCGGCTACGCGGTCGTTGAATGATTTCATGACAGGCTCCCTTCAGGCGTGGAGTGGGGCGTCGCCAGGGGGCGGCTGGGCACGTCGCCCGGCTGCCGGTTGGCGACATAATCCTTGAGCGCAAACTGCCGGGTGACCTGCTTGAAACGCCAGGTCGAGCCGGGCCATAGGGTGGTGTTCTTGCCGGTGCGCGGGTCGAGGTACCAGCTTTGGCAACCGCCGGTGCTCCAGATGGTGCGTTTGAGCTTGGCTTGCAACTGCTGGTTGTAGGCGCTCTCCACGCCAGCTTTGACGTCCACCGTGGCGATGCCGTGCCGTTGCATGCGCTGGAGGGCGTCGAGGATGTAGGTCACCTGGGCTTCGATCATCAGGATCATCGAGTTATGCCCCAGGCCGGTGTTGGGCCCGATGATCAGGAACAGGTTGGGATAGCCGGGCACCGTGGTGCCCTTGTAGGCATGCGCGCCGTCCTGCCAGGTGTCCATCAAGTCCACGCCGCCGCGCCCGATGATGCAGTCGCGGGGCAGGGGATCGGTGGCCTGGAAGCCGGTGCCGAAGATCAGGCAGTCCGCCGGATGCTTGATACCGTCGGCGGTGATCACGCCGTCGGCCTCGATGCGCAGCACGCGCTCGGTGACCACCTCGACATTGCTGCGCGACAGCGCGGGGTAGTAGTCATTGGAAATCAGCACGCGCTTGCAGCCGATGGTGTAGTCCGGGGTCAGGGTCTTGCGCAGGGACGGGCGAGCCACTTGTTTGTGCAGGTGGCGCAGGGCGATTTTCTGCACCATTTTCATCAGCCGTGGGTGTAAGGCAAAGCCGACGACACGGCCTTCCAGTGCCCAGTAAAAAGCGCCGCGTACCAGACGTTGGGTGAAGGGCAGGTGCTTGAACAGCCAGCGTTCAAAAGGCGAGATCGCCCGGTCGGGTTTGGGCATGATCCACGGTGGGGTGCGTTGGAACAGGTCCAGATGGGCCACGTGCGGCGCGATCTTCGGCACGAACTGAATGGCACTGGCGCCGGTGCCGATCACCGCGACGCGTTTGCCCTTCAAGGCATAGTCGTGGTCCCACTGTTGGGAGTGAAAGCGCTTGCCCTTGAAGCTGTCGAGACCTGGAATGTCCGGCAACGCCGGGCGCGACAGACCGCCCATGCCCGACACCAGCACCCGCGCACTGACCTGGCGGCCATCGCTGAAGCTCAGTTGCCAGCGTTGCTGGGGCTCATCGAACACCGCGCGCTCGAGGCCCATGCCAAAACGCAGGTAGGGCGCCAACCCGAAGCGCGTGGCGCATTGCTCCAGGTAAGCACGGATTTCCGCTTGCGGCGCGAACTGCCGTGTCCAGTCCGGGTTGGGCGCAAACGAAAACGAATACACATGGGACTGCACGTCGCAGGCGCAGCCGGGGTAGTGGTTGTCCCGCCACGTGCCGCCGAGGGTGTCGGCCTGCTCGGCAATAAAGAAGTCGGTGAACCCGGCTTCCTTGAGCTTGATCGCCATGCAGAGCCCGGCAAAGCCTGAGCCGATGATGGCGATGTCGATTGAATCACTCTGGGCATTCATAAGCATTCCTTCGTGGGCATCGGGGTGCTCCTTTTCTTGTTGTGTCTTTTAGATAGAACACCATTGCAAAGAAAAATTGAATTACTTATTTTAAAAAAGATTTTAAATAATCTACCTGAAAATATCGCCTACGCTAGTCCCAGGTTCCTCATGTGCGACTTGTCCGACGGACAGGCACGACGTTCGGGTCCAGGGTGTGGACGATGGCTGAGGCCTTGATCAATACCGGTCGGGTCGCCAGCAGCGGGGATGCAGAGGACCGAGCTATGGCTGTTGAATGGGTTATCGCGGCGGCTGTGTTGATAGGCGCGAGCGCCGTTTTATGGGGGTTCAGCGTCTGGATGACGCGGCGCATTGAGGCCGCCGTTCCGAACAATGGGCGTTTTGTGGAGGTCGACGGCGAGCGCTTTCATTATTACGAGGAAGGCAAGGGCCGTCCGTTGGTGATGATTCATGGGCTGATGGGCAGCAGTCGCAACTTGACCTATGCCTTGTCCGGGCAATTGAGTGAGCACTTTCGCGTCATCACCCTCGACCGACCGGGGTCGGGCTATTCCACGCGCCAGACAGGCACCGCCGCCGACCTGCCGGCCCAGGCGCGGCAAGTGGCAGCCTTTATTCACACCCTGGGCCTGGATAAACCGCTGGTGCTGGGGCATTCCCTCGGTGGCGCGATTTCCCTGGCGTTGGCCCTTAACCATCCCCACACGGTATCCGGGCTGGTGCTGGTGGCGCCATTGACCCATCCGCAACCCACCTTACCCTTGGTGTTCTGGTCGTTGGCCGTGCGACCGGCCTGGCTGCGGCGGTGGGTGTCCTACACGCTGACCGTGCCCATGGGGCTGTTGACGCGCCGTGCGGTGGTCAAGGGGGTGTTCGCACCGGACAGTGCCCCTGAGGACTTCGCCACCCGCGGCGGCGGGCTGCTGGGCATGCGTCCCGAGAACTTCTATGCAGCGTCCAGCGAGATTGCGCTGGTCAACGACGAGCTGCCGGACATGGTCAAGCGCTACCCGCAACTGACGCTGCCCATCAGCCTGATCTATGGCGCGCGCGATAAGGTCCTGGACTTTCGTAAACACGGCCAGGCCCTGGCCGACAAGGTCCCGGGCCTGAAGCTGCAGGTCGTGGAAGGGCGCGGGCATATGCTGCCGATTACCGCCACCGAGAGGGTGGTGGAGGCGGTGCACCAGTTGGCCAAGCGTGCGCGGCCGCTGGAAACAGCCGAGATCCTGCATCCGCCGTTTGCCTTGGCAAACAAATAATCGTGGCCTTCATTGCGGGTTGTACGGTCCGAAATGCTTGCGCTAGAGACCTGACCAAACGGCTGAAAAAGAGACTGCCTGGTCACGTAGGAAAGGTCTCGAAAAAATAGTTGACGACCTATCGATTCCGCGCTATTTATTTAAAAAAATATTTCAATGTTTGTTTTGAAATGATTTTTGAAATGCCTAAGAGCGAATAAAAATGAAAAAAACGTCTTTTATCGCATGGTTGATTCCCCGGAGCATTCAGTGCTCCCTGAACCTGCTTTCCGCTGCCCTGCCACGGAGGTTGCCATGAATCAGACACTGGCAGCCCCAAGCATATGGACCGACGGCAAGCGTCATTTGTGGTGGCTGGGCATCATGCCCCTGGCCACTCCATTGCTCTCGGGTGCCCTGGCCATCACCACCGGTATCCAATCCCTCTGGTGGGTCGGTGTGCTGGTGATCTTCGGCTTGATCCCGCTGATCGACGGCCTGCTCGGTGAAGACGTGAGCAACCCGCCCGAATCCGCCGTCGGCCACCTTGAGTCCCAACGCTACTACCGTTGGATCGTCTACACCGGCGTGCTGTTCGTCATCTCCTCTGTGGTGATCACCGGCTGGCTCGCCGCCGGCGGTATCGACTGGATCATCCAGGGTGGCCTGTTGCAGGCTACCGCTAACCTGGAACCGTCCAGTTGGCTGTCCCACGCCGCCAGTTACATCACCGCCCGCACCCAGCTGCATGGCGAACCGAGCTGGTTCACCTACCTGGGCATGGCGATGTCGACCGGTGCCGCCACCGGCATCGCGATCAACACCGCCCACGAACTGGGTCACAAACCCAATGCGCTGGAAGTGTTTCTAGCCAAGGTCACGCTGGCCCCGACCTTCTACGGGCACTTCTACACCGAACACAATCGTGGCCATCACGTGCGCGTCGCCACGCCGGAAGACCCGGCCAGCTCGCGCCTCGGGGAGAGCTTCTGGGCCTTCCTGCCACGTTCGGTATGGTTCAGTGCCCGTTCGGCGTGGAACCTGGAGCGCGAACGCCTGCGTAAACTCGGCCTGCCAGCGTGGCACTGGCAGAACGGCGTGCTCAGCGCGTGGATGTACAGCGTGGTGCTGTGGGGGGCGATGATCGCCTGGCTGGGGGTGGCCGTGATGCCGTTCCTGATTATCCAGGGCATCTACGGTTTCTCGCTGTTGGAGGTCGTCAACTACGTCGAACATTACGGGCTTAAACGCCAGAAGTTACCCAATGGGCGTTATGAGCGGTGTTCGCCACGGCATTCGTGGAACAGTAATCGCATTGTTACCAATATCTTCCTGTTCCAGTTACAGCGTCACTCTGATCACCATGCCAACCCGACCCGTAGTTATCAGTCGTTGCGCCATTTTGATGAGTCGCCGCAACTTCCTTACGGTTACGCAAGCATGATTGTCTGGGCGTACGTGCCTTATTTGTGGCGCCGTCGCATGGACCATCGAGTGCTGAATCATTACGGCGGGGATATTACCCTGGCTAATCTTCAGCCGTCACAGCGGTTGAAGTATCTGGAGAAGTACAGCAACAGCGCCACACCGTTTTAAGTTCAAGTAACACGTTGTTTGCGCACTCGGGGCCTGTGTTCCGTGCAGGTTTCTGTCGCCCGAGATTTTCCAGATCAGTGGCAAGAAAGTTGTTTGACCCGAACAAAAATAATTAAAGGGAAGGACGTACACCATGCAAGCACCTGCCAAGTTCACCACCCATATCGTATTGGCCGCGCTGGGCCTGATCGCCTATCACCAGGCCCAGGCTGCGCGCATCGAACCCGCCGGCAGCGCCTTTACGGCCCAAGGCCCCATCAGTTTTTCCAAAGGCGCGCTGATCAGCGCCGATTGCACCATCAAGGTGGCGGGCAAAGTCGCGGCGGATGGTACTTCGGTGAATGTCGACACCGTCGAATTCGAGGGCGGCCTCAAGTGCAGCCGGGTCGAAGCGATCAACTTGCCCTGGGTATTAGTCGCCAAAGACACCAAAAGTGGCTCCATGTCGAAGATCAGCGTGGACGTGCACGCGTTTGGCCTGGGCGGCAAGTGCGGGCCCTCTACCGCCAACGGCACGTGGGACAACGCCACCGGCAAGTTGGAAGCCGCGAATGTCCCGATCGGCGAAGACTGCAAGATCAAGACGGTGTCGATCAAGATGCCGCCGAACTTCAAGGTTGTTGAATAAGCGTCGAATGCGACTGCGGTAATTGAATTGAAATTTGGCTGGAAAGGGAAGTTCTGCAGTTTCACCGTGACCTCTCGTTCATGGCCATTACCCCTGGCGAAATGACTTCGCCATAACATGTGAGGAAAAACAATGAAAAGCTTGAAAACCCTCGTTTGTGCAACGTCGTTCGCCCTGTGCTTCGGCGCCGTTTCGATGGCCAATGCGGCCACTATCGCACCGGCCGGTGCTGCATTCACGACGGCAGGTTCGATTACTGTTACCTCGCCTGCCTCCTTGAACCTTCCGGTCACTTGCAGCATCGTCTTTACCGGGACTGTTGCAGCCAACGGCTCTGGCGCATCCATCACCGGCGCCACTGTCAGTGGTTCCAACTCGCTCTGCGCCGTGCCTGTGTTGCAGGGGCTGCCATGGTCGCTCGCCGTCACCGGCGGTGGCCCGACTGCCTTTACCGGCACGGTTTCGGGCGTGAAATTCAAGATCCTGTCTGACTGCAGCGCTTCACCCGTGACAATCAATGTGGGCTTCAACAACAGCACCAATACTCTGAGCGTGCCAAGCGCCCAGACCGTGGGCTCGTGCAAGATCACGGCGCTGACCGCGGTGCCAAACCCTGCCTTTACCGTTTCTCCATAAGCGGTGTAACGCGCTTGACGTGATGATCACACGTTGAAAAAAGCAAGTGCCTCGAAAGAGGCACTTGTTGCGGCAGGCCAGATAGGAACGCCCGACTCTGGTGGATAAAAATAATAAGGAGTGGATCATGAATAATAAGAAACAACCGGCGCGCACGTTGTTGAGCCTGGCGATCATGGGGGGGCTCCTGGCTGCAACAGGCACCGTGCAAGCTGGCGGGTTCTCAACTCCGACTTTCGGGGCGGAAGGGTGGGGACGTGCGTTTGGTGGTGGTTCCATGTTTAAAAATGACCCCTCAGCGGCCTATAACAACCCGGCGGCGATGGCGTTCATTGACCACAATATCTCGCAGTTCAACGTTGACTATGCGCGCATCAATATCAAGTACAAGGGAACTGCCAAAGACTATACGGGCAACCCTACTTCAACAACGACCATCGACCCGGATACGTTTGCTTTCAACTCGGTGCCCCGCACGGGTGACGGCGGGCAGGGTGGTTTTACCGCCTGGCTGCCGACTGGGTTTATGGTCATGCCCATCGGTGACCGCTTCGCGTTTGGCCTGAGTCAGGTCGTGCCCATGGGCGCACGTACGACGTGGGATCAGGACTGGAAAGGGCGGGACTTCGCGGTTGACACACGTATCGAAACCGTCGGATTGACAGGATCGCTGTCATTCAAGGTCAATGATGAATTTTCCATCGGCGGTGGTGCCATTGTTCAGCACACCAAAGGTTTCGTCAGCCAGAACGTTGACTTATATGCTGCTGCCGCACTTGCTCCGAATTCGATCCCATTCCCGGCGGGGGTTGGTTATTCGTTGATGCGAGTCAAAGTCGATAATACCTCGGTAGGCTGGTTTGCCGGCCTGGCCTGGAAGCCCACACCACAAGACACCCTGGGCTTGAACTACCACGCCAAGATCAAGAATAAACTTGAGGGTAAATACAACATCTACGCCGACCCAGGGTCGCAGGCCCTGATTGAAGGCGGATTGCCGGGTATTTTGTACCCGGGCCTGAATCTTCAAATGCAGGGTAAAGCTACGACGCAGCTGGATGTGCCTGCCAATGCGTCTTTCGATTGGGTGCACCAGTTCACTGATCGTTTTACCCTTGGTGCGAGCGTCACCTGGACCCAGTGGTCATCGTTCAAGAGCCTGACCCTGAAGTCCGAGGGCTCGACGATTGTTGCGATTCCCTATAACTACAAAGATGCCTGGATGGTCTCGCTGGGTGGCGACTACAAACTCACCGACGACTTCACCCTGCGCGCCGGTGTAGCCACTGACCAGACACCCACCCGTAACTCCACCCGTGACCCGCGTATCCCGGACGGTGATCGCATCTTCACGTCCCTGGGCTTCGGTTACAAAATCCGGGCTATCCCAGGCCTGGGTATCGACGGGTCCTACTCTCACCAGTTTGTGGAAAAGGCCAAGTTGAAGACGCACAACCAGGATCGTCTAGGCGGTGCAACGCTGGATGGGAAAGCCGATGCCTACGGCGATGTCGTCAGCCTGGGGGTCACCTACGAGTTCTGATCCCCGCAACACCCCGCAATGCCCGTGTGAGCGGCTAGTCAGCGGCTCTTTTTGCGGGTTCACGCGCTCACTGCATCGACGGGTCGCCCTGGCGACCCGTCCGGTTACATTGGCCCCGGCCTAGTCCGCCGCTGCCTACCTCGACGCTCAACGCTCCTGCGGCTGGGCGTGTACTGCTTGTCACCTCATCGGTGTTGATCATTGCTCGCTGTGCCACCTCTCTCGCCTTATTGCCCCCTCATATCCCGATACAGCGGTATATCGTTTTCCCTGCCTATGTAACAAAATTTTGGCGGTAACATAGTTTTTCATCGCTCAGATTTTTCCTATTCCGGCGCATGCTTAGTTGCAAGAAAGTTGTTCTACCCGAAAAAATACAATTTCAAGGGAAGAACACTCACTATGCAATTGCCCAGCAAATTGCCCACGCACGTTCTATTGCGTATGTCCGGCCTGATCGCCTATTGCCATGGCCCTTACGGTCATCGCCGCCGATTGCACCCTCATTCAAAGTTGTCCGAGAAATCCAGTTTTACTGGGGCTTGATAATTGAGTTGATGATTTGATCTGGTCGAGAAGTTTCGTTGTCTTATCGTGACTTCTTAATTAGGTCATTACCCCTGGCGAATAACTCGCCTTTCTATGTAAGGAATAGCAATGATGAACTTGAAATCTCTTGTGTCGTTGTCTGCCCTGGTTGTTTGCATGGGTGCCGCTTCCATGGCCAATGCGTACAGCATCACGCCCATCAACACCAACTTCACCGCGCCAGGCACGATCTCGGTGAAATCGCCGTCCTCCTACCAGGCCCCCGTCAACTGTGGGGCTACCTTCACCGGTAACGTCGACGCCTCCGGTGTCGCGAAAATCACCGGCGTTGCCATCACCGGCGGTGGTCTTTGCGACCTGCCCAAGATCACTGGCCTGCCTTGGACATTGACGGCTAATGGTGCCGCGGTCGGCTCAGTGTCGAATGTCGGGTACACCATCGCCGGTTCGATTCTCTACCCCGTCTCCAATTGTGGCGCTTCCACCATCACCGCCAACTACAGCGGTGGCGTGTTGACGGCTTCCAATCAGTCCCTGGCAGGCAACTGCACGGTGGTGAGCCTGAGCGTCAAGCCTACTCCGGCATTCACCGTTGTTCCCTGACTGTTCCTGGATAGCGACTGAAACCAAGGGCTGATCGCCCGCTGAAAGACGGGCGCCTCAACGAGGCGCCTGTCGACGATAGGGCTCGGGCGGTTGAGTGAGAGAGCAGTAAGGAGTGGGGTATGAATGATAAGAAACGACAGCTACAGGTTTTCCTGGGACTGGCGTTGATGGGCGGGCTGACGACCGCAGTGCCTGTGCAGGCTGGCGGTTTTTCCACGCCGACGTATGGGGCTCCCGGTTGGGGGCGAGCGTTCGCTGGCGGCTCGCTGTTCAAGAACGATCCGAGTTCGGCGTTCAACAACCCCGCGGCCATGGCCTTTGTGGACCGCAGCATTGCGCAATTCACGGTCGACTACGCACGCGTCAAGATCCAGTACAAAGGCGCCGCCTTTGATTATGCAGGCAATCCGATTTCCAGCACGCCGTTGGGCGGCGACGGCTTTCCCGACGGCTCGGCGACCACAGCCAACAACAATGAGGGTGGACAAGGTGGATTCACGGCCTGGTTGCCCACGGGGTTTATGGTGATGCCGCTGGGAGATCGATTCGCCTTCGGTTTGAGCCAGGTCGTCCCCCAAGGCATGCGTTCCACCTGGGATGAAGACTCCAAACTGCGCGGCTTTGCCGTGGATACCAAAATTGAAACCGTGGGGTTGACGGGGTCCTTGTCGTTCAAGCTTAACGATCAGTTCGCCCTCGGTGGCGGCGTGATCATTCAGCACAGTAAAGGTTTTGTCAGCCAGAACGTCGACCTGTTGTCAGCGGCAGCGGTGTCCGATTCCGAACTGGGCGGTACAACGTTCCCGTCGGACGTCGGTGGCGCCCTGATGCGCATCAAGGTCGACAATGTCTCGGCCGGCTGGTTTACCGGCGTCGTCTGGAAACCCACGGAAAAAGACACGCTGGGCCTGAACTACCACGCCAGGATCAAGAACAAGATGACCGGCAAGTACTCCATCCGTGCTGACCAGTTTTCCTACAACCTCCTGACACAACCCAGCCCGTTTGGCGGTAGCGGTACGCTGGTGGGCACGGCGTATCCGGGGCTTGAGCTGTTTCCGGACGGTGCCCACGCCAGTACTCAATTGGATATTCCTGCCACGGCGGGCGTTGACTGGGTGCACCGGTTCAATGATCGG
Source organism: Pseudomonas petroselini (assembly GCF_045037875.1). NCBI lineage: Bacteria > Pseudomonadati > Pseudomonadota > Gammaproteobacteria > Pseudomonadales > Pseudomonadaceae > Pseudomonas > Pseudomonas petroselini. The sequence goes on along the minus strand of NZ_CP173614.1, from coordinate 4,662,222 downwards.
TTCACCCTGGGCGCGAGTGTGGTCTGGACGCAGTGGTCGTCGTTCGAAGACCTGACGCTCAAGTCCGGCGACATGACGATTGTCTCGATTCCCTACCATTACAAAAACACCTGGATGTACTCCGTCGGTGGAGACTGGCGTGCGACCGATGAGCTGACCTTGCGTGCCGGTGTGGCGATTGACCAGACACCGACCCGCAACTCGACCCGTGACCCTCGGATCCCCGATGGTGATCGCACATTCTTGTCGCTCGGAGCGGGGTATGAGGTCAAAGCCATCAAGGGGTTGACGCTGGATGCTGCCTATTCCCACCAGTTCGTCCAAGAGGTCAAGTTGAAGACCAAGAACGTCGATCGGCTGGGGGCTGCAAGCCTTGATGGCAAGGCTGCCTCGTCCGGCGATGTCGTCAGCCTTTCGGCTACCTACGCGTTCTGAGGTTCCAGGGGGGACCTCTTTTCGGCGTGATTGACCAAGCGGCCGGGTCGGCCGTTTTTTTTGGATGCGCATTAAATAATAATTTCAAAACAAAATTTGAATATAGTTTTCGAATTTTGTAGTGTGGCGTTACGCCGCAGTTCATCCGACCTGTTGCACGTAGGCCATACCCTGAATCGAATAGAGGTATCCCCATGGTTATCTGGTTATTGGTGGGCGTCGCAATCGCGATTGCCCTGGCGTATCGACAAGCTGTCGCCACCCTCTGGTTGGGCGCTGGCCTTCTCTGGCTGGCGGCGGGTTACCTGTTCAACGTGGTGGCGGGTGTCGGCACCGCCGTTGCGGCGATCCTGGTGGTGTTGCCCGCGTTGCTGATGACAATCAAACCCCTGCGCCGCAGCGTGCTGACCAGCAGGGCCCTAGGCCTGTTTCGTACGATCATGCCGGCCATGTCTGACACCGAGCGCGCGGCCATCGAGTCCGGCACGGTGTGGTGGGACGCCGAGCTGTTCAGTGGCAAGCCCAATTGGCAGCGCCTGCTGCAGGCGGCTCCCGCCAGCCTGAGCGCGGAAGAGCAAGCCTTCCTCGACAACGAAGTGGAAACCCTGTGCGACATCGCCAACGACTGGGAAACCACCCAGGTTTGGCAGGACATGTCTCCCGAAGGCTGGCAGTACACCAAGGATGCCGGGTTCCTCGGCATGATCATTCCCAAGCAGTACGGCGGCAAAGGTTTCTCTCACTATGCGCACTCGCAAGTGATCATGAAGCTGTCGACGCGCTGCTCGGCGGCAGCGATTTCGGTGATGGTGCCCAATTCCCTGGGGCCGGCTGAATTGCTCTTGCATTACGGCACCGATGCCCAGCGCAATTACTACTTGCCGCGCCTGGCGCGGGGTGAGGACATCCCGTGCTTTGCGCTGACCAGCCCGTATGCCGGCTCGGATGCCGGCGCGATCCCCGACCTGGGCATCGTCTGCAAAGGCCTGCATGAAGGCCAGGAAGTGCTGGGTTTTCGTGTGACCTGGGACAAGCGCTACATCACCCTGGGCCCGATTGCCACGGTGCTCGGCCTGGCGTTCCGCGCCGAAGACCCGGACGGTTTGCTCGGCCAGCCCGGCTCGCTGGGGATCACCTGTGCGTTGATCCCGACGTCCCACCCTGGCGTCAACAGCGGCCGTCGGCATTGGCCGTTGAATGCGGTGTTCCAGAACGGTCCTACCACCGGCAAGGATGTCTTCATTCCGCTGGAGTGGGTGATCGGCGGCCGTGAGCAAATCGGCAACGGCTGGCGCATGTTGATGGAATGCCTGGCGGCCGGCCGGGCGATTTCCCTGCCATCCTCCAACGTCGGCCTGGGCAAGGTCGCGGTGCGCGGCACGACGGCCTATGCGGCGATGCGCAAGCAGTTCGGCTTGCCCATCGGTAAGTTCGAAGGCGTGCAGGCGCCCCTGGCGCGCATGGCCGGGCACCTGTATGCCTGCGATGCGGTGCGCAAAGTCTCGGTGGCGTCCCTGGATGCCGGTGAGAAACCCTCGGTGATCTCGGCCATTGCCAAGTACCACGTCACCGAGCGCGCGCGGATGATCGTCAATGACGGCATGGACATCGTCGCCGGCAAGGGCATCTGCATGGGCCCGAACAACTTCCTCGCGCGCGCTTACCAGCAAAGCCCCATCGCCATCACGGTGGAAGGCGCGAACATCATGACGCGCTGCCTGATCATCTTTGGCCAGGGGCTGATCCGTTGCCATCCCTATGTGTTCAGCGAGATGGAAGCGGCGCGTAACCCGGACCGGCGCAAGGCCCTGGAAGACTTCGACCGGGCCATGTTCGGCCATGTGAGTTTCGTGCTGGCTAACACCGTGCGCGCAGCGGTGCATGCGCTGACCGGCGGGCGGCTGCTTTCCGCGCCGGCCAAGACTGACCCGGCATTGGCGTCCTACTACCGCCAGGTCAATCGTCTGTCGGTCGTGCTTGCGCTGATTTCGGACATTTCCATGGGCGTGCTCGGCGGTGCCCTCAAGCGTAAGGAAAGTATCACCGGGCGCCTGGGGGATATTCTGTCGCAGCTGTACATCGTGTCCTGCGTGCTCAAGCGCTTTGAGGATGACGACCGGCCTCAGGCGGATCTGCCGCTGGTGCACTGGTCGGCCCAGGACGCGTTGTTGCGCGCCCATGAAGCGCTGGCCGAAGTGCTCGATAACTACCCGTCGAAAGCCGCCGCCGTGGTCATCAGGGGGTTGACGTTCCCGTTCGGCATACCGCTGCGCAAACCCTCGGACCGCCTGCTGGCCCAAGTGGCCGACGTGGTGCAGACACCGGGCGACACCCGCGACCGTTTGCTGGCCAATTCCTACGTCCCACGCCCGGAAATCGACAAGCTGGCCTACGGCGAACTGGGTTTCCGCTTGTTGCCGCAAGTCGAATTGATCGAGGCCCGTCTCAAGTCCGCCGTCAAACAAGGCCTGATCGAACCGATGCCGATTTCCGCCACGGCCTTCACGGTCTGGCGCGTCAAGGCGCGGGCGCTGGACCTGATCAGCGACGAAGAAGACACCCTGCTGGGGCGCTATGTGGAATACGCCGATCACGGTATCCAGGTGGACGACTTCCCGCAGGACTTCGGGTTGCTGGAGGCCTTGCAGCAACGCAAGCACGCGTTGGAACCGGCCCCCAAACGCCGCAACAGCCAAAGCGAAAACGCCTCGGTCAACTAGGAAAAACCCAATCGATGTGGGAGGGGGCTGAACCACCGCTATCGGGGGCAAGCCCCTCCCACACAGACCGGGTTTCCACGGCCAGTATGTGTTGTGAGTGGATCTATCTATGAGTGACAGTTACCTTTCTTTCGTCAATTCCCCCTGGGGCCGTCGCCTGGCCCAGGCCATCGGCTTGCCGCAACCGTTGCCGCTGCAACGCCATCGCAGCGGCCAGCACGGCCTGGCCAACCCGGTGATCGTCGCCGGGGCAGGGCGCCTGGTTGCCGAGGTGCAGCGGGTATTCGCGGCCACCGACACGGTCACCGCCACCCCGGCCACGCTCAAGGCGCCGTCCACGGTCAAGGTGCAGGGCGCGGTGTTTGACGCCAGCGCCGTGGCGGATCTGCAGCAGCTGGACGCGCTGTACGGGTTCTTCCACGCCAACGCCAAGCGCATTGGCCAGCATGGCCGCGTGGTGGTGCTCGGCACCGCGCCGGAACAGTGCCAGGACCTGCCCCAGGCCATCGCCCAGCGCGCCCTCGAAGGTTTGGTGCGTTCGCTGGCCAAGGAGCTGCGCCGGGCGATCACCGTACAGTTGATCTACGTCGCACCCGGCGCCGAAGACGCGCTGGACAGCAGCCTGCGGTTCTTCCTGTCGCGTCGCTCGGCGTATATCTCGGGGCAGGTGATACGCCTGGAAAAACCGGTGGACGGCCACGTCAGCGTCAATTGGGACAAACCCTTCGCCGGCCGTCGCGCGCTGGTCACTGGCGCCTCCCGTGGCATCGGCCTGGCGATTGCCCAGGTGTTGGCGCGGGACGGCGCCCATGTGGTGTGCGTGGACGTGCCCCAGGCCCAGGCGTCGCTGCAACAGGCGGCGGACAGTGTCGGCGGTTCGGCGCTGCCGCTGGACATTACCGCCACCGACGCGGCCTCGCTGTTGCAGGCCCACGTCAGCCAATACGGCGCCTTCGATGTGGTGGTGCACAACGCCGGGATCACCCGGGACAAAACCATCGCGAAGATGACCGAGGACGCCTGGCGCAGTGTGTTGGCCGTGAACTTAGAGGCGCCGTTGCAGCTCAGTCATGCGTTGCTGGACAGCCAGGGTTTGAACCCCGGCGGACGCATCGTGTGTGTCTCGTCGATTTCCGGCATCGCCGGTAACCTTGGGCAAAGTAATTACGCCACCTCCAAAGCCGGTGTGATCGGCCTGGTGCAGGGCCTGGCACCGCAAGCGGCGACGCATCACATCACCGTGAATGCGGTGGCGCCCGGGTTTATCGAGACCCAGATGACCGCGAAAATCCCGCTGATGATCCGCGAAGCGGGGCGGCGCATGAACTCGATGTCCCAGGGCGGGCAGCCCGTCGACGTCGCCGAGACCATCGCCTGGCTGGCGCACCCCGCGTCGGGCGGGGTCAACGGCCAGGTCGTACGCGTGTGCGGTCAAAGCCTGCTGGGAGCCTGAGCCATGGACTACATAACGCAGATCATCGACCCGCCGCCATCCCGTACACGCTTGCTGCTGGATGGCGTGCGTGCCCTGCGCAAACCCACGCTCGACGGTGCGCCGGTGCTACCCAAGGAACGTCTCGTGCGCTCGGCAGCGCAGTTGTCCGCCGCTGGCATTGAGGCGTATGGCCGCGCCTGTGGTTTTCGTCGCGAGCAGGGCGTGCCGCTGTCCTACCCGCATGTGCTGGCGTTCCCGTTGCACCTGATGTTGCTGACGCGACCGAGCTTCCCGTACCCGGCCAGCGGCATGGTGCACCTGGCCAATCGCATTCGTCAGCATCAGCGCCTGCATGCAGGCCAGGCCTTACGCCTTGAGGTGTACTGCGAGCGCTGGGTCGCCCATCCCAAAGGCCAGGCGCTAAGCATCGCCACCCGTGCCTACGGCGCCGACACACTGGTATGGGAAAGCGACAGCCTGTACCTGCGCCGGGACGTCAAGGACCCGGTCGGCGAACCGTGGGAGGACGGGCTGCCATTGCAGGAAGAGGGGCTGTTGCGCACCCAACGCTGGGTGCTACCCGCCGACCTGGGCCGGCGTTTTGCCAAGGTGTCGGGGGATTTCAACCCGATTCACACGTCAGTGATCGGCGCAAAAATATTCGGCTTTCGCCGCGCCATCGCCCATGGCATGTGGACCCTGGGGCGTGCGCTCGCCGCGCAGCAACCGCCCGGTGGGTTGGACCAGGCCGAGGCCCATTGTGATTTCAAGCTGCCGATCTTCCTGCCGGGCCAGGTTGCGCTGTGGAGTCACCCTGTGACCGGCCCGCGCCGCGAATTCGAAGTGCGCAATTTCGCCGGCGACAAACCCCATATGCGTGGACTGTTCATCTGGAAAGAGAGCGTGGAATGACTGACTACAGCTTCAACCCGGCCCCCGTTCGCCGCGTGGCGATCATCGGCGGTAACCGTATCCCGTTCGCCCGTTCCAACACGGTGTACGCCCACGACAGCAACCAGGACCTGCTGGTCGCCGCCCTGCAGGGCCTGGTCGACCGCTACAACCTGCACGGCCAACGCCTGGGTGAGTTTGCCGCCGGGGCGGTGATCAAGCACTCGCGGGATTTCAACCTGGCGCGTGAGTCGCTGCTCTCCACCACGTTGTCCCCGGACACGCCGGCCTACGACGTGCAACAAGCCTGCGGCACCGGCCTGGAGGCGGCCTTGTTGGTGGCCAACAAGATCGCCCTCGGCCAGATCGAGGTCGGCATCGCCGGCGGTGCCGACACCACCTCCGACGCGCCCATCGGTATCAACGAATCCCTGCGCCACACCTTGCTCGCGGCCAACCGCGCCAAGGGCATGGGCGACAAGCTGAAGGCGCTGTTCAAGGTCCGACCGTCGATGCTGTTCAAGCCGTTGCTGCCGCGCAATGGCGAGCCACGCACCGGCTTGTCGATGGGCGAACACTGCGAAGAAATGGCCAAGCGCTGGCAGATCAAGCGCCTGGCCCAGGATGAATTGACCCTCACCAGCCACCAGCGCCTGGATGCAGCCTATAAACGCGGTTTCTTCGATGACCTGATCAGCCCCCATCGCGGCCTGGCGAAGGACAACAACCTGCGCGCCGACGCCAGCCTGGAGAAGCTCGCCGGCCTGTCCCCGGCCTACGACCGGCAAAACGGCACGCTCACCGCGGGCAATTCCACGCCGCTGACCGATGGCGCCTCGGTGGTGTTGCTGGCCAGCGAGGAATGGGCGGCCGAACACGGTTGGCCGGTGCTGGCCTACCTGCGTACCGGCGAAACCGCCGCCGTGAATTTCGTCGACGGCACCGAAGGCCTGCTGATGGCCCCGGCGTACGCGGTGCCGCGCATGCTCAAGCGCGAAGGCCTGAGCTTCAACGACTTTGATTTCTTCGAGATCCACGAAGCCTTCGCCGCCCAAGTGCTGTGCACGCTCAAGGCCTGGGAAGACGCCGACTATTGCCGCGAGCGTCTAGGCCTGGACGCGCCGCTGGGTGCCATCGACCGCGCCAAAATGAACGTCAACGGCGGCTCCCTCGGCTGTGGTCACCCGTTCGCCGCCACCGGTGGCCGGCAATTGGCGGCGCTGGCCAAGCTCATCCATGAGAACGGCGGCGGGCGCGGCCTGATTTCCATCTGCGCGGCGGGCGGGCTGGGCATTACCGCCATCGTCGAAAAGTAGCTCTATCAAAAACAACAACAAGGAGACTGCCATGAACGCTGTAAGCCTGGAACACACCGAACGGATCTGGTTGAACGCTTACCTGCCCGGCGTCCCGGCGGATATCGATGCCGGTATCGAAGACTACCCGTCGCTGCGCGAGGTGTTCCTGGAACACCTGGAGAAGTTTCGCGAGCGAGTGGCCTACGTCAGCATCGGCACCGAAATGACCTACGCCGACTGGCAGGTGCAAGGCATTGCCTTTGCCGCCTGGCTACAAGGGCAGGGCGTCAAGAAAGGCGACCGCGTCGCGCTGATGATGCCCAACTGCTTGCAGTACCCGATCTGCCTGCTGGGCACGATCCTGGCCGGCGCGGTGGTGGTCAACGTCAACCCGCTGTACACCGCCCATGAGCTCAAGCATTTGCTCAAGGACAGCGGCGCCGAAACCGTGGTGATCTTCGAAAACTTCGCGCATACCCTGGAAAAAGTCATTACCGGCAGCAGCGTGAAACGCGTGGTGATCGCCGCCATCGGTGATTTGCTCGGCACCTTCAAGGGCGCGGCGATGAACTTCATCCTGCGCAGCGTGCAAAAGCAGGTGCCGGCGTTCAACCTGCGTGGCTCGGTGCGCTTCAACCAGGTGTTGAAACAGGGGCGGGCGCTGAACCACTTCCCGGTGGAGATGCACCTCGACGACCTGGCCTTCCTGCAATACACCGGCGGCACCACCGGCGATGCCAAGGGCGTGATGCTCAGCCACCGCAATATCATCGCCAACCTGTTGCAAGCCAAGGCCTGGGTGGGGGATCAACTGGACCAGGACAAACAGGAAACCAACGTCACCTTGCTGCCGCTGTATCACATCTTTTCCCTGACGGTGAATTGCCTGATGTTCATGTGCCTGGGCGGGCGCAATATCCTCATCGCCAACCCGAGGGACGTGAAGCGGGTGCAGATGATCCTGCGCAAGGAGCGCTTCAACGGCATTGCCGGGGTCAACACCTTGTTCAACGGTTTGCTGGAGAACAAGGCGTTTTGCGCGCGGGACTTCTCCGACCTGCGCATGGTGATTGCGGGCGGCATGGCCACCCACACGGCGGTGGCCAAACGCTGGAAGGAAGTCACCGGACTGCCGATCATCGAGGGCTACGGCCTGACCGAGTGTTCGCCGGTGGTGAGCATCAGCCCGATCAACATTGCACGCATGCGCGAGATGGAGTTCACCGGCAGCATCGGTGTGCCATTACCGTCGACCTGGGTACGCTTTCTGCGCGAAGACGGCGCGCTGGCGGAGATCGGCGAGCCGGGCGAACTGCAAGTGCGCGGGCCGCAGGTGATGCAGGGCTACTGGAAACGCCCGGAGGCCACCGCCGAAGTGCTGGATGCCGAGGGGTGGCTGTCGACCGGTGATATCGGCGTGATGGACGCGCGCGGTTACATCCGCCTGGTGGACCGTAAGAAGGACATGATCCTGGTCTCCGGCTTCAACGTGTACCCCAATGAAATCGAAGATGTAGTCGCGTTACACCCTGGGGTGGGAGAAGTGGCGGCGATTGGGGTAGAAGATGGCGTGACCGGGGAGAAGGTCAAGATCATCGTGGTGCGCAAGGACCCGAACCTGACCCAGGAGCAGCTCCTGGCGCATTGCCGGGAGTACCTGACGGGTTACAAGATGCCGAAGTATGTGGAGTTCCGCACCACCGAGTTGCCCAAGACCACCGTGGGCAAAGTGCTGCGTCGGGCCTTGCGCTGACCTTGAGTTGTTGATGATCCAAATGTGGGAGGGGGCTTGCTCCCGATGGCTGTGCATCAGCTAGAAATACACTGGCTGACACGCCGCCATCGGGGGCAAGCCCCCTCCCACAGGGGATCTTTACTGTGTTCTAGACCGCGTTCACGGTGACCCAGCGCTCTTCACGGGCCGCCGGGCTGAAGGCCGCATAACCCGCAAGGGCAGGGCCGGCGAGTAAACGCTGGAAGCCGTCCTGACTGACGGGTTACAAGATGCCGAAGTACGTGGAGTTCCGCACCACCGAATTGCCCAAGACCACCGTGGGCAAAGTCCTTCGCCGGGCCTTGCGCTAGCGCGAACGTGTCGATGATCTAAATGTGGGAGGGGGCTTGCCCCCGATGGCTGTGCATCAGCTAGAAATACACTGGCTGACACTCCGCCATCGGGAGCAAGCCCCCTCCCACAGGGGATCTTTACTGTGTTCTAGACCGCGTTCACGGTGACCCAGCGCTCTTCACGGGCCGCCGGGCTGAAGGCCGCATAACCCGCAAGGGCAGGGCCGGCGAGTAATCGCTGGAAGCCGTCCTGACTGACGGATTACAAGATGCCGAAGTATGTGGAGTTCCGCACCACCGAGTTGCCCAAGACCACCGTGGGCAAAGTGCTGCGTCGGGCCTTGCGCTGACCTTGAATTGTCAATGACCCAAATGTGGGAGGGGGCTTGCCCCCGATGGCTGTGCATCAGCTAGAAATACACTGGCTGACACTCCGCCATCGGGAGCAAGCCCCCTCCCACAGGGGATCTTTATTGTGTTCTAGACCGCGTTCACGGTGACCCAGCGCTCTTCACGGGCCGCCGGGCTGAAGGCCGCATAACCCGCAAGGGCAGGGCCGGCGAGTAAACGCTGGAAGCCGTCCTGACTGACGGGTTACAAGATGCCGAAGTAGGTGGAGTTCCGCACCACCGAGTTGTCCAAGACTACCGTGGGCAAAGTCCTTCGCCGGGCCTTGCGCTGACCTTGAATTGTTGATGATCCAAATGTGGGAGGGGGCTTGCTCCCGATGGCTGTGCATCAGCTAGAAATACACTGGCTGACACGCCGCCATCGGGAGCAAGCCCCCTCCCACAGGGGATCTTTACTGTGTTCTAGACCGCGTTCACGGTGACCCAGCGCTCTTCACGGGCCGCCGGGCTGAAGGCCGCATAACCCGCAAGGGCAGGGCCGGCGAGTAAACGCTGGAAACCGTCCTGACTGACGGGTTACAAGATGCCGAAGTATGTGGAGTTCCGCACCACCGAGTTGCCCAAGACCACCGTGGGCAAAGTCCTTCGCCGGGCCTTGCGCTAGCGCGAACGTGTTGATGATCCAAATGTGGGAGGGGGCTTGCTCCCGATGGCTGTGCATCAGCTAGAAATACACCGGCTGACACGCCGCCATCGGGAGCAAGCCCCCTCCCACAGGGGATCTTTACTGTGTTCTAGACCGCATTCACGTTGACCCAGCGCTCTTCACGGGCCGCCACGCGAATCGCTGTCGCCAGCCGCTCCACCTCCCACGCCGCTTCAAAGTCCGTACCCTCCGCACCCTGACCGGCCACGGCCATGATCAGCTCCTGCACTTCCAGCGTCTTCAGTTCGTTGTACCCCAACTGATGCCCGGCCGCCGGGCTGAAGGCCGCATAACCCGCAAGGGCAGGGCCGGCGAGTAAACGCTGGAAGCAGTCCTGACCCGCGCGACACACCCGCAACTCGTTCAAACGCTCTTGATCGAACGCCAGAGTGCCTTTGGTCCCGCTGATTTCAAAGCTCAGGTGATTCTTGTAGCCCTGCTTGAGCCAGCTACTGCTCACGGTCCCGCGTGCGCCGTTGGCGAAACGCAGCAGGGCGTGCACCTGATCATCCACTGCAATCGATTTCAGTTCGACGCTGCCTTTGACGGCCGGGCGCCGGGCGTGAACGGTCTGCGTATCGGCACACACACTCACCACATCACCGACCAGGTAACGCGCCATCGACAACAAATGACTGCCCAGGTCCGCCAAGGCGCCACCGGCATGTTCCACTTCGCAACGCCACGACCATGGCGAGGCCGGGTCGGCCATGAAGTCCTCGCTGAATTCACCCTGGAAGCTGATGATGTCGCCAAGGTCGCCATCGACAATCATCTGCCGTGCCAGCGAGATCATCGGGTTGTGCTGGTAGTTGTAGCCCACCCGCGTCACCACCCCGGCCGCACTGGCGGCGCGGCGCATGGCGTCGGCTTGTTCCAGGCTCACGGCCAGGGGTTTTTCGCAGTACACCGCCTTGCCCGCGGCAATCGCCGCCATCGCCATGGGGTAGTGCAGGTGGTTGGGGGTGGTGATGGCCACCACGTCGACGCTGGGATCATTGATCAACGCTTGCCAATCGCTATGAGCCTGGGCGAATCCCCAGGCCGTGGCGCAGCGCTGCGCGCGTTCGGTGTCGGCATCGGCCAGGGCGGCCAGCTTGAGGTGTACCGGCAACTCGAACACTGCGCGGGCGTTATTGAAGGCCAGCGCATGGGCGCGGCCCATGAAGCCTGTGCCGATCAAGCCGATTCCGAGTTCACGCATCGTCGTGGTCCTTTGCATTATTGTTTTCAGAAGGCGTATTAATGGAATAAAAATTCCCATATTTCAATAGATAGAATAAAAATTCATTGATGCGTCGACGATCACCTCGGCGAATAGAGCTACATTCACCATGCGGCCAAATGCCTTCAGTTAACAAAAGATAACGTAGCGCCGATTGTCAGACGATTCGAAAGCCCGATAGGATGGCCCCTGCTTCCTCCAGGCGCTCTAGATTGCAGGTTTCAAGGCCCCGGAAGGCAGGCGATAACAATAATAATGGGAGAAAGGTCTATGAGTGAGCCTGTCATGGGTTGGGTTGTTTGCCGCCCACGTGCCGCACGCAGGGTTGCGTTGCTGGCCACAGCGCTCTCGTTGCTGGTCGGAGGCGTGTCAGTCACGTCGGCACTGGCAGCCAGCGATACCGTCGCAACGCCTGCGTTTGCGATTGAATCCCCCAAGGCCGCCAAAGGCCTAATGATCGACGTCGTCCACGCGGGCAAGCGGCTGGTGGCGGTCGGTGACCGCGGGCACATCCTCTATTCCGATGACCAGGGCAGCACCTGGACCCAAGCCAAAGTCCCCACCCGGCAACTGCTCACGGCGGTGTTTTTCGTCGATGACAAACAGGGCTGGGCGGTCGGCCACGATGCGCAAATCCTTGCCAGCTCCGACGGCGGCGCCACCTGGACCCAGCAATACCAGGACCTCAAGCGCGAAGCCCCTTTACTCGATGTATGGTTCAACGACGCCAACCACGGCCTGGCCGTGGGCGCCTACGGTGCGCTGATCGAAACCACCGACGGCGGCAAGACCTGGCAAGACGTCAGCGACCGCCTCGACAACGAAGACCAGTTCCACCTCAACGCCATCGCCCACATCAAGGACGCCGGCCTGTTCATCGTCGGCGAGCAAGGGAGCATGTTCCGCTCCAGCGACGACGGCCAGACCTGGGAAAAACTCGAAGGCCCCTACGAGGGCTCGCTGTTTGGTGTGATCAGCACGGCGCAGCCGCAAACCCTGCTGGCTTATGGCTTGCGCGGCAACCTGTACCGCTCCACGGATTTCGGCGGCACCTGGGAGCCCGTCGAATTGAACGCGGCGCGGGGAGCGCTCGAGTTTGGTTTGTCGGGCGCGACCTTGCTGGAAGATGGCTCCCTTGTCGTCGTTGGTAACGGCGGCAGCGTGGTGGTCAGCCATGACGATGGGGTGACCTTCAGCGTGTTCAACCGCCCGGACCGTATTTCGCTGTCGTCCGTCACGGCGGCGGGCAACGGTAACTTGATTCTGGCCGGGCAGGGCGGTGTGCGTGTTGCCACGCCGACCGGCGCTGAACCGACAAAACAATAAGAAGGGCGGGGATAGAATGAGCAGTCATCACAACGATAAAGCGACCTTTCTTGAGCGCCTGATTTTCAACAACCGCCCGGCAGTGATCGTCATCTGCCTGCTGGTGAGTATCTTCCTGTTCTGGCAGGCGACGTTGATTCGCCCGTCCACCAGCTTCGAAAAAATGATCCCCCTCAAGCACCCCTTCATCGAAAAGATGATGGAGCACCGCAACGACCTGGCGAACCTGGGCAACACCGTGCGGATCTCGGTGGAAGCCAAGGACGGTGACATTTTCACCAAGGAGTACATGGAGACCCTGCGCCAGATCAACGATGAGGTGTTCTACATCTCCGGCGTCGACCGCTCGGGCCTCAAGTCGCTGTGGAGCCCCAGCGTGCGCTGGACCGAAGTCACCGAAGAGGGCTTTGCCGGCGGTGAAGTGATCCCGCAGAGCTACAACGGCTCGCCACAAAGCCTCGACCAGCTGCGCAACAACGTGCTCAAGTCCGGCCAGGTCGGGCGCCTGGTGGCCAACGACTTCAAGTCGAGCATTGTCGACATCCCGCTGCTGGAGTCCTACCCGGACCCGCAGGACCAGGGCAAGCTGCTGGCCTTGGACTACCGCAAGTTTTCCCATGAACTGGAAGACAAGATCCGCGACAAGTTCGAAGCCCAGAACCCCAACGTCAAGATCCACATTGTCGGTTTCGCCAAGAAAGTCGGTGACTTGATCGACGGGCTGGTGATGGTGGTGCTGTTCTTCGGCGTTGCGTTCGTCATCACCTTGATCCTGTTGCTGTGGTTCACCAACTGCCTGCGCAGCACGGTCGCGGTGTTGAGCACCACGCTGGTGGCGGTGGTCTGGCAACTCGGCTTGATGCACTTTTTCGGTTTCGGCCTGGATCCGTATTCGATGCTGGTGCCGTTCCTGATCTTCGCCATCGGTATTTCCCACGGTGTGCAAAAGATCAACGGTATCGCCCTGCAATCCAGTGACGCGGATAACGCGCTGACGGCTGCGCGGCGCACCTTCCGGCAACTGTTCCTGCCGGGGATGATTGCGATCCTGGCCGACGCGGTGGGCTTCATCACACTGCTGATCATCGACATCGGCGTGATCCGTGAACTGGCCATCGGTGCGTCCATCGGTGTCGCGGTGATCGTGTTTACCAACCTGATCCTGCTGCCGGTAGCGATTTCCTATGCCGGCATCAGCCAGCGCGCCATCGCCCGGAGCAAGAAGGACGCACACCGCGACCATCCGTTCTGGCGCCTGCTGTCGAAATTCGCCAGCGCCAAAGTGGCACCGGTCTCGATTCTGCTCGCGCTGGTCGCCTTCGGCGGCGGCCTCTGGTACAGCCAGAACCTGAAGATCGGCGACCTCGACCAGGGCGCGCCGGAACTGCGTCCGGACTCGCGCTACAACAAAGACAACAACTTCATCATCAGCAACTATTCCACCAGCTCCGACGTGCTGGTGGTGATGGTCAAAACCAAGGCCGAAGGCTGCTCGCGCTATGAAGCCATGGCGCCCATCGATCAGTTGATGTGGAAGATGCAGAACACCGAGGGCGTGCAGTCGGCGATCTCGCTGGTGACCGTGTCCAAGCAGATGATCAAGGGCATGAACGAGGGCAACCTGAAATGGGAAACCCTGTCGCGCAACCCGGATGTGCTGAACAACTCCATCGCCCGTGCCGATGGCTTGTACAACAACAATTGCTCGCTGGCGCCGGTGCTGGTGTTCCTCAACGACCACAAGGCCGAAACCCTCGACCGCGCCGTGCATGCGGTGCAGGACTTCGCCAAGGAAAACAACAAGGACGGCCTGGAATTCATCCTCGCCGCCGGTAACGCCGGCATCGAAGCCGCCACCAACGAGGTGATCAAGGAGTCGGAGCTGACTATCCTGATCCTGGTGTACCTGTGCGTGGCGACCATGTGCATGATCACCTTCCGCTCCTGGGCGGCGACCCTGTGCATCGTTTTGCCGCTGGTGCTGACCTCGGTGCTCGGTAACGCGCTGATGGCGTTCATGGGCATCGGCGTCAAGGTCGCGACCTTGCCGGTGGTGGCCCTGGGCGTGGGGATCGGCGTCGACTACGGCATCTACATCTACAGCCGCCTGGAAAGCTTCCTGCGCGCTGGCCTGCCGCTGCAAGAGGCGTATTACCAGACGCTCAAATCCACCGGTAAAGCCGTGCTGTTTACCGGCCTGTGCCTGGCAATCGGCGTGTGCACCTGGATCTTCTCGGCCATCAAGTTCCAGGCCGACATGGGCCTGATGCTGACGTTCATGCTGCTGTGGAACATGTTCGGCGCGCTGTGGCTGCTGCCGGCGCTGGCGCGGTTCCTGATCAAGCCCGAGAAGCTGGCGGGGCAGAAGGGTAACTCGTTGTTTGCCCACTGAGCCCTGTGGTGAGGGTGTTCACGCCCTCACCACAGAGAGGCCGTATCACTGGCTTGCGCGCTGCCCTGGCGCGATCGCCAGGAAAATATTGTCGACGGGTGGGGTGATCAAGACGTAGATGATACGGCTGAGCGGCACGCCGCCGGGTTCTTGCTGGTGGCGCAAAGCGTCTTGGACGTGTTGTTTGAGCAGGTCCTTTTGCGTGTATTTGCGCTGCTCCGGCAGTTTCAGGTGCGCACGGGTGTAGCGATTGGGGGCTGCATCGGCGGCTGCGTAATGGAAGTGGGCGTACCACAACACCTGCGCGGGTTTTTTGGCTGTGTCGTACACGGCGTATTCGGTGAAGAAGTCGCCACTGAGGGTCGGACGTTCCGGGTCCGCCCGGCTCGTCAGGTTGATATCGATCTGTTGATGTTCCCACAAGTAATTGAGGCTCTCCTGCGTCGGCCATTGCCGCTTGTAGGCCTCACTGCACACGCGCTCCGCCAGCCGAGTGATGTCCCGGGCTTGCGCCAGGTATTCATCGATCAGGCGCTGGACCGCGGGTTTGCCGGCAAGGTGATCCCGTTTCAGTTCATCGGCCAGGGCCGTGAATTTATTCGCGTGCCGGGTCAACAGCTCATCCCAGTCTGCTGGGTTGACCTGTTGTCGGGTGAGCTGGGCGTCGAGTTTCAGCTGGTCTGCGCTGATCACCTGCTCAATGCCTTTGCGCTGCGCTGTCAGGTCCTGCGCCAGACCTTTGAGCGTGGCCAGCGTGCGTGCCTGCGGTTGGGGTTTCGCTGGCGGAGAGGGGGCATCGGTCTTCGCTGCCCAGCCGTCTGCATGTGGGCTGAATGAAGCAATGGTTTCGCCGGTCAGCGTATCGGTAAGGGTGAACTGCTCCTCGGCACCCGGTGTATCGGCCGGCTTGAAGTCACCGATGAGGTACGCCTTTTTCCTGGTTTTGAACACCCGCTTGGCCGGACTTTTGGGTCGTAGGGTTTTTGACAACGGCAGCTCGACGTCCAGCGCTTCCTGCTTGCGCACCACTGACTCCAGCTCGCGTTGCGCCAGCGCCTGGGCGTATTCAAGCCCCTCCAGCAGGCGGTCGGCCTCCGGGCGCAGACGCCGTGGGTTGAGGGCCTTGAGGGCACGAATGGCATCCTCATAGCGGCGGTACTGCTCGAGGACGGTCTCATACACATTACGCTGCTCGGCCAGCGTGAATTCGACGCCGCTGCGTACTTCGACGTGAGACTGCAGGGCTTGGATCAGGTCGGTCTGCTCAAGGCGATTGAGGTAAAAGTCTTCTTGGGGTGGCAGCAGCCGATCGGCGGTCGCCACACTGGCGGCGGCGAGATAGTTCAGCGCATTGAGTTTCAGGTTGTCGGAGAAAAAATTCTGCGGGTACTGGATCTGCGCCAGGCATTCCTGGCGCAGTGCGCGGCCGGCCAACGAGTCTTGCTCCAGTTGTTCAAGGGTGGTTTCCATCGCAGCGGACACCTCGGCCATGTGTTGGCGGATGTTCGCCGACTCCACGGTGTTGCTGATGTATTCGTCGTAGACCGTGGAGTCGCCCAGCAAATGGTCGATAAACATTCTGCCCCCCATCTCTGCCATCGGCTCACCGGCGATGGAAAAGCGCATGGAGTTCAACCGGCCCAAGAGCAGGGTGCTGATGAGCAATTGCTGGTCCCAGATGGTTTTGAGGATTTTCGCCCGGTCATGCACGTGCACGCTGGCGCCGCCGACTCTTTCCAGTTCCTGGCCAAGCTTGACCATTTCCAGGCGAGGGGTCAGCGATTGGGCAAACTGCACTTCCAGGTTGTGCAGCAGAACCTGAAACTCGGTACGCAGTTCCCGATGCCTAAGTGCCTCCTTCATGTGGCGCGCTTCAAGGGCCGGCTGTTGTGCTTCAGTGGCTTTTTGCAGCAGATTCCACACCAGCTGCGCGGTTTTACGTTGCTTTTTCAGGGCCTCAAGCGCCGGTGATATTCGGCTGATTGACGACTGGAACGGCGCCATCACTTCCGTCATTTCGGCGTTGAGTGCGTACATGTGTGCGACCAGTTGGTCCTTTCTACGCAGGTTTTCCTCGCGCAACGCCGCCATTCGCTTCGGGCCGCCGCCTATCAGCTTGATCCCACGGTCCAGGGACCAGTGGCCTTTGCCATCGGATTTAAGCTTGATGCCCGGATGATCGATTTTCTCTGGATGAATGATGAAGACTTCGTTGAAGCCCGGAACAATACTGACCCTGAACAACAGGGCCGCGACCGAGGCATGCCATCGGCCGTTGATAGTGTACAAACCCTGATGGGGGCCGATTTGGATCGGCTCCGGCGCCGGCACAGGCCAGGGGACGTTGACCGCCCGCAGCTTTTTCAACAGTTTTGCCGAGGCGCCGTCGCCGGCCAGGGAGTGGTCAAAGTCCAGCAGCGTGCGGCCGCCGCCCGGCGGTTCGGCGGGCAGGCCGACGGCGCCCCGTTCAACCACCGGCGCCCGGCTCGCTCCCTGGCCGGGCACGGGCTGGCGAATGAGGGGCTGTTCATCGAGCGCGGCGCTTTCGTGGGGCGTGCTGGGGAACCCATGATGCAGCATCAGCATGCCGATGTTGAGCAGCAGATCGACCCACGCCAGCTCCCGAGCGGTGGGGTCGTCACTCTCGAGTGCCGGCAGGTCGTGCTGCAGGCCTTGCGCCAGTTGCATCAGCCAACCGACGGCCGCGAGCGGTCCGCGCACGGCGATCAACAGCGTGTTGAACCCTAACTGCATACCTTCGAGAATCAATGCCCAGCGGCTTTCGTTGTTGGACGTTGACTCACGTGCGGCCTGGTCCAACAGCTGCCGGGTTTCACTGCCAAACAGGTACTCCATGAGTGTGCCATTGCCGAGGGCCTGACGGATTTCGTCGCCCGTCTCGTCATCCGCCTGGGCCAGCTGTGCGGGCGCCGGCACCCTGGGCAGGCTGTCGAAATCCGAACCGATGCCGACACGTACGTAGTGGGGCTGGGTAAAGCCGCCGTTGCTGTAGATCACCCTGGCGAGGTCCGGCAGCCACGTCAGGATACTGTCCTGCAGTGGGCCAGGTTGCACGATGGCGGCGAGCAGTTGCTCGCGGCTGGCAAACTCCTGCAGCGAATCGCGATAGGCTGGGCGATAAAGCAGGTGCGGCCCCTGCCGGGTATCGAGCGGCTCGATGATGAACATGTTTTGCACCACGTCCGCCGTAGCGCTGGGTTTGCGCACAAACGCCAGCGGGCGGATGACGATGTCGTCGCCGTCGACCTGGCGCTCAGCGGGGTCCAGGTTGACCACGGCATTCACACAACGAACCCCGCGCAGCGTCAGGCCCGCTTCGGCCTTGATCTTGTGTTCCAGTGCCTGGGTTTTCAGGTGCACAGGCCGCTGCTGCTGAAACAACTGCCGGCGTTTTTGCGCCGCCTCGGTGTCGCTCATCAATGCTTGGCGCAGGTACTCAGGATAGTTTTTGCCGATGTCGACACGCTGTATCAACGTCAGGATATAGTCGGCGGTCAACCACGCTTCCAGCGCCCTGCCGGTGCGATGGCTGAGTGTCAGGCGACCTTTGGGTTTCCCTGAGAGGTTTTTCAGCGCCAGGTCCACCAGGCTCATCGAAACCGGCTCGACATAACCGCCTTCAAGGCTGCCCACTGCAACGTGAAAGGTCAGCACCAGGTCGTCGGCACGGTACCCGCTGGCCAGTGCGCCGGCATCGCAGCTGCGCTGGCCGCGCAGGGCGTCGGCGCGGTCCAGGCACAGTTGGTGGTCCAAATGCTGGGCTGCATAGCTGCGCAGTGTATCCAGGCCATCGAAGTCTGAGTCGCCGAGTGTCAGGCGCCGGATACCGGCTTGTTCAAGCACGCATTGGCGGTAGGCAATGCGGTCACCGGCGCTGGCGTTTTTCAGCCAGTCGGGAAGAGCTGCCTGGAGGCGCGGCAGGCCGGACAGGGGCAGGGCGGATGCGTGGGTGAACAGCCGTGCCGGATCAGTGACCCGCGCAAACAACTGCTCCAGCGCCTCTACGCTGGAACGCGCCGGAAGCTGGATGGCCGCGAGATCTTCCAACTGCTGGTTCAGTATCAGCCCGGCTTGGACTTCGAAAATATCGCCATCGGGTTCGTACTGTTGCCAGGTGATTTTGTCGGCGCTGAAGCGCTGTTGCAGGGCGTCGCCCCATGCTTTGCCGAAGGCATCCAGGTCGGGGAATGGCGTGACTTCCCCTGACAGGCGACACAGCAAGACGTGCTCGCGGCAGACCAGCAAAAGGTCGCAGGCTTGCCGGGCGAGTTGAGTGCCCGCCTGAGTCACCTGCGTTTCCAGGGTATAGGCGTGGACCGCGCTATCGGGCCAGGATTGGCGGGCGCGTGTGCTTCGGTCAGGGTAGCGGTTCAATGCGCTGATGACGTTCAGGTACTTGGCGTTGGCGCCCACCTGGCGAATGGCTGAGTCGAGCAGCGCGCCTTGCAGCACCACGGCCAGCCACTTCCAGCGGCTGCCACCGGCGTCGCTGTCCTGGCTCCAATAGTTGGCCAAGGCGTCTTGGAAGCTGACGAACAGAATCAGTGGCAGCTCTCTGATGACCGCTTCGATAACCTCCAGATCATAATCGCGAGGTCCATTGGCGTCGTAGCGGAGCCGAGTGCCGGTGGCGTCGCTCAAGTAGCTGTCCAGGCCACGGCGTGGCGACACGTCGGGAAAGCTGCCGTCCGCCATATGGGTCAGCGCCACGTCCAGCAGCGGGAGCAGCGCCCGGCCGCCACCCTCCCGGGGCACAGCCAGCCGCAGGTCATCAAGGGGAGCCGTCAGGGGAGGGTATTTTTCCGCCAGGTGGAGGGCCAGCAACTGCGTGGTGACGGAGCGCAATGTCGGTCGCGTGAGAAATTGAGCCTCAACCACTTGTCGGGTTGGGTGTGCAGGCGGGAGCGAGTTCGGGTCTGTCATGGGTATTCCTTTACAGGGGATAAAGACGCGCCAGCCCAAAGTAAAGGGTTGCGTTGCCGCGAGGCGGTAGCCCGTTATGGTCTTAGGCCTTGGCGGCAAACTGGCCTATGATTAGCCCTTTGAACCTGATGAAAGACTGTGATGACTGAGAATTTGCCTGCCGTCCTGGAAACGTCCGACATGCTTGAAATCGACGGGCTGCACGCCTTCGACTTCGAACTCGATAACGAAAAACTGCTGATCACCGCCATGGACGGCCGTGCGGAAAAACGTTGGCGCTTCAGCCTGGAGCAGGTACAGGCCGCCACCTTCGATGACACCTTGCAAAGCTGGACCCTTACCGGTGAGTCGGGCGAGCACCGCCTGATCTGCATGAGCGCGTTCACCGGCAACAATAACGACGAGGATCAAGCGGATGATGATGCGTAAATTCTGGCCCCTGCTGATGGCCGGCAGTGTCGGTGCCATGTCGGTGCAGGCCGCGCCGGTCGACACTTATGAACTCTTGGTGGGCAGCTACACCGCCGGCAGCAGTGAAGGGATCTACCGCCTGCAATTCGACAGCCGTACGGGTAAGTTCAACGGTCAGCCGGTGTTGGCCGCGAAGGCCGCCAACCCATCGTGGCTGACGGTCTCCAAGGACCAGAAGCATCTGTTCGTGGTCAACGAGAATGGCCCAGGCCAAAAGGATGCGGTAGGGCGCGTCAGCAGCTATCGCATCGACCCGAACAGTCACCAACTGACCCTGATCAATCAGGTGCAAAGCCTGGGCAATGAGCCGACCCATTCCAGCGTGGCCGCTGATGGGCGCTACCTGTTTGTCGCCAACTATTCGGTACTGGAAGATCCGGGCGGCAGCCTGGCGATCCTGCCGGTGGATGCCGAGGGCAAGCTGTCGGCGCCCGTCCAGTTGAGCGGGCACCCGGCCAGCCGGGTGAATCCTGAACGCCAGGCGTCCAACCATGTGCACTCGGTGGTGTCGTCGCCGGACGGCAAATACGTGTTTGTCCAGGACCTGGGGGCGGACAAAGTGTTTGCCTATCGCTACGACCCCAAGGCCAACCACGAGCTGCCACTGACCCCGGCCAACCCGGCCTCGGTACAACTGCCACCGGGCAGCGGCCCGCGTCACCTGTTGTTCAGCAGCGATGGCAAACACGCCTGGCTGACCACCGAGATGAGCGCCCAGGTTGCGGTATTTGATTACAAGGACGGCCAACTGACCCAGACCCAGTTGGTGGAGTTCGCTGCCGGGCAGCCGGTATCAGATAAGGCGGGCGCGGCGTTGCATGCGTCCAGTGATGGCAAGTTCTTGTACGTGAGCAACCGTGGCACGGCTAATCAGCTGCTGGTGTTCAGCATCGACCCGGCCAGCGGGCACCTCAAGGAGCTGCAACGCCGCTCCGTGGAAGGCGACCACCCGCGCGAGTTCAGCCTCGACCCGAGCGGCAGGTTTTTGCTGATCGCCAACCAGAAAAGCAATGAAATCGTGGTGGTTGAACGCGACCCCAAGACCGGCCTGCTGGGTAAAACCGTGCAGAAATTGCCGATCGATGCCCCCAGCGACCTCAAGTTCCTGGTGCGTCAATAAGCCACAGGCCCCGCACTGCGGGGCCTGACCCTGTGTATTAATTCTATTAATAGCGGCTACTGTTTCAAAGCATTTCTAAGGCTTGGCCCTCGGGCGTAAGTTGGGTTCCAAGGCCTTCCCCGGCCACTCAACCAAACGAATACAAGGGCTACCGACATGAACTTGAACCTCTTCTCCATCATCGCTGCTTCCGCTGTTTCCGCCACTGTGGCATTGCCTGCCGCCGCCAGCGTGGAAGTCACCGGCAAAAAATCCAGCACCAGTGCCTACACCCAGAAATACCTGCAACAAAGCGCCAACTTCTACGCTGCACTGGATCACAAAACCCAGCAATAACCTGCACAACAGCAGACGCCAAACCACTGGAACGCAGCCTGGCTCGTTCAAGTGGTTTGGCGTTTGTGCATCTGCTGAATAAAATGATTGATATCAGATTGCCATGTGTTTAAATTTGGCGCTCAAATATTGACGCTTTTATTCCTGGAATCGACAGCATGGCACTTCGACTCGCCGCACTCATCCTGGTCCTCTATTCCGCCCCGATCCTGTCCTCCGTGCAGTTGGTGGACGGTGAGCCTGAGATCGCCCGCGAGCGGCTGCTTAACCTGGTTGAAGGCTAAGCAGAGGGAAGCGGTCAGGTTTTTGCCATCACGCCAACAAACAACGGCGATTGCAGAAACCGCTCCAGCCACTGCTGCAACCGGGGATACGGCGCAGCCGCGAACCAGCCCCGGTCCACATGCGCAAATTGGCGCACAAACGGCGCCAGGGCCATGTCTGCCAGACTCGGGTGATCGGCCAGCAAATAGGCGCGGCCTGTCAGTAACCCCTCCAGCTTCTGCAAGAACACTTCACCCTCGGCCCGATAATGTTCCATTGGCTGTTCCGGGTAGCGCTCGGCGTACTTGTATCGATCCAAGTGATACTTGAAGCCTTGGTCGTTTTCGGCCACCAGCGCCAGTACCGCCGGGTCACCCTCCAGCAGCCAATTATCCGGATCGTGCTGCGCCAGCGCCCATTGCATGATCGCCAGGCTTTCATCGATCACCTCGCCGTCCACACTCAACACTGGCACCGTGCCCTTGGGTGAGAGGGCCAGCATCTCGGCCGGCTTGGCTTTGAGGCTCACCTCGACGATCCGTACAGGCACGCCGGAGTAGCGCAAGGCCAGGCGCGCACGCATCGCATACGGGCAGCGCCGGAACGAATACAGCAGCACTTCGCTCACTTGACCTCCAGGGTGCTCAGGCCATTGCCCTGGCGCTTGACCTGAATCTGCACCGGGATGCGTTCGTGCATTTCCTGTACGTGGGAAATCACTGCGACTTTGCGGCCTTGGGCCTGCAAGCCGTCCAGGGCGTCCATGGCCAATTGCAGCGATTCCGGATCCAGGCTGCCGAAGCCTTCATCGATAAACAGCGACTCGATCTTCAAGGTACTCGAAGCCATCGAGGCCAGGCCCAAGGCGAGTGCCAGCGACACCAGGAACGTCTCGCCACCGGACAGCGAATGCACCGAGCGCAGTTCGTCGCCCATCTCGGTGTCCATGACCAATAGGCCCAGCATGCTGCCACCGCGCTTGAGGCGGTAGCGACGTACCAGTTGGCGCAATTGCACGTTGGCGTGGTGCACCAGCAGGTCGAGGTTGTAGGCCTGGGCGATCTTGCGGAAGGTGTCGCCGGTGGCCGAGCCGATCAGTGCATTCAGGCGTGCCCAGCGTTGCCACTCGTCATAGGCCTTGGCGATCTGCTCGGCGAAGGCCTGGTTGGCATCCTGGCGGCGCTGGTCTTCGGATTGGCGCGCGCGCAGCTCCGCGCACTGCTTCTCACCCTCGGCCAGTTGCTGGTTGAGGGAGGCCAGGGCGCTGTCGAGTGCTTCGGTATCGAGGTTGCCGTTGTGCAGGGCTTGGTGCTCGGCGAGGCGTTGTTCGCGCTCCTGCAGCAAAACCTTGGCTTGTTCGACGGCTTTTTCGCTGTGCTGCAGCTGCTGGCGCAGTTGGCTGACCTGGGCGTCGTCGTAGGCCAACAAACGGTTGAGACCTTCGTCGTCGAGTTCCGGGTGCAGGGCGCGCCATTCGCTGATGCGCGTGTCCAGGCTGTGTTGCTCGGCCTGCAATGCCTGCTGGCGTTCGTGCAGGGCCTTGAGGTCGGCAGTCAGTTGGAGCCGTGCGTTGTGGATCGCTTGCAGTTGTTGGTTGGCGTCGGTTTCGTTCTGGCGTGACTGGGTCACCGCCTGATCCACGTGCTGTTGCCACTGTTCGGCGCTGCTGTGTTCGCCGAGCAACGCGCTGAGCGTTTGCTGACCCGCCTGTTGTTGGGTGGCCAGCTCGGTGACCTGTTGGACCAGCGCTTCAAGTTGCTGCTGGCGATGCTGCTGATGGGTCTGTTCTTTCTCGATCGCCTGTTGACGCGCTTGTTGCTCGGCCAACTCATCGCGTTGATGGCCCAGCTGTTCAAGACGCTGGCTGACCTGTTGGTCCAACTGCATGAAGGTGGCGGCGGGCTCGGCGCGTAAACTTTCCAGGGTGTCGGCGGGCAACAGGCTGGTAAAGGCATTCAGTTCCTGCTCAAGACGTTCACGGTCGCTGGCCAATTCGCGTTGCTGGTCCACCAGCAACTGACGGGCCTGCTGGCTCGCTTCCTGGGCAGCTTGCACTTGCTGCTGCAAACGCCCGGCGTTTTGTTGCAGGTTGAGCAGGGCAGCCTGGCGTTGTTCGTCCTGGGTGATGCTCTGGGTCAGTTGGCTCAGCTGTTGGTCTAGCCAGGCACTGCGCCTGGCTGCGTCCTGGTTGAACAAGGTGGCGGCCAGCGGGTGCGCCTCCAGGCTGGGCTTAAGTGCTTGCTGTTGCGTCGCCAGTTGCTCCTGCTGTTGCAGGTATTCCTTCTGCTGGGCGATCAAACCGCCCACTTCGCCACGTAGCTCGGTGAGTTTTTCCTTGAGGGTATCGACAGCTTTCTGCGCCGTGGCTTCTTCGTTTTCGTCATGGCGACCGAGGCTTTGCAGCAGTGCTTCGGGCTGGTGATACGGGTGCTCATGACTGCCGCACACCGGGCAGGGTTGGTCGTCCTGCAACTGCGCGCGCAACTCCTCGACGCTGGCGCTACGGGCCAGGCGCTGGCGTTCCAGCAGTTGCTTGGTCACGGTCAGCGTCTGTTCGGCAATCGCCAGTTCAGCCTTGGTGTGCAGGCCGGTCTGGTTCAGTTGCTCGCGCTGCTGTTGGGCATCGGTGAGCTTTTGCGTCAATGCGCTGGCTTGCTGATCCAGCTGTTGCTGGCTGTCCCACAGGCGCGTCAGGTCTTCGAAGGCACGTTGCTGCTTGCGATTGTCCTGCAGCAGGCTGGCGAGCAACTGGATCTGCTCGGCCACGGCATGCGGCTCGGCACCGGCTTCCTGGTACAGCAGGTCCAGGGCCTCGCGTTGCTGAGTGAACTGTTCGGCGGCGGCGGTGGCGCGCTGTTCCAATTGCGGCAGTTCCGCCTGGCCTTGGTTCAAGCGATTGCCGATCAACATCAGCTGTTGCAGGCGATCGCGGTAGGCGGACCAGGCATCGCTCAGCGGGGCGAGGGCAGCGCTGCGATCAAGCTCGGTCGCCAGGCGTTGTAGGCGTTCGGCGACTTGGCGTTGTTTTTCCAGCAAGCCGTTGAGCTGGGACTGTCCTTCGGCGCAGGCAGTTTCGTGCTGCTGTTTGTCCTCGGTGCGCTTGGCCAGCGCTTTGGTCAAGTGGGCGAGGGTGCTCTGTTCTTCGAACGCCTGACGCAGCAGTGGCGCCGCGTCGCCTTGATGTTTCAAGGCCGCAGCCAGTGCGGTTTGCGCGCTGGCCTGTTGCTGCTGTGCCTGTTCCTGGCGGGTATGCAGTTCGGCCTGTTGTTGGCTATGCGATTGAATCTGCGCGGCCAACGGGGCCAGCACGGTATTGAGTTCCGCCTGGCGCGCGAACTGATGACGTTGCGGTGCCAACTGCTCCAGGCGGCTGAGGTCCTGGCGTTGCGGGGCCTGGGTGTCCCACTCCGCCTGCGCGCGCTGCAGCTGTTCGGTCGCGGCGAGTTGGCGTTCCTGCCATTCGCGCAGCTCCTTGAGCCACGTGTGCTGCTGCTCCAACTGCTTGAGCTGGGCCTGCTGGGCCTTGAGCTGCTGTTGCGCCGCGTCGAATTGCTGATCCAGTTCGGCGCGGGCTTCGGCGGCCAAGGGCACCACGCCGGTGGCCTGGTCCTGCAACTGCTTGTGCGCGTCCCTGGCGTCTTTGGCCTTGTCAAAGGCGCGCCGCCCGAGCTGGGTGTAAAGCGCGGTATCGGTGAGCTTTTCCAGCAGCTCGCTGCGCTCGTTGTCATTGGCCTTGAGGAACGCGCTGAACTCGCTTTGCGCCAGCAACACGGCGCGGGTGAATTGTTCGAAGTTCAGGCCCAGGGCCAGTTCCAGCTGGGTCTTGTATTCGGTTTTCTGGCTGGCCAGCAGTTGATCGCTGTCCAGGTCGATCAGGCTCTGGCGGCTGTTCTGCAACTTGCCGCTGGCCTTGTCGCGGGCGCGGTTGGCTTCCCAGCGCGCCCGGTAGCGACGGCCGCTGACGCCGACAAAATCCACTTCAGCATAACCGCCGCCCGTGCCGCGCCGCAGCAGGGTGCGCGGGTCGCCGATGGAAATATCGCTGTCGGCATCCGGCATCTTCGCCTGGCCGGTATCGCCCAGGCGGGGCACCGCGCCAAACAGCGCCAGGCACAAGGCATCGAGCAAGGTGCTTTTACCGGCGCCGGTCGGCCCGGTGATGGCAAACAAACCGGCACTGGCCAGGGGCTCGGCGGTGAAGTCGATCTCGAACGGGCCGGCCAGGGAGGCGAGGTTTTTCAGGCGGATGGCGAGGATCTTCATGGCTGTTCGCCCTCCTGTTGCACTTCCTGGAGCAGCACGGCGAAGTCCTTCAAGGTTTGTTCATCCACTTCACTGCCGTAGCTGTCCTGCCAGGCGCGGCTGAACAATTCCTGGGGCGTGAGCTGGTCGAGTTCGATCAGGCGCTCCTCACAGGTGTCGTCGCTGCCGCGCTTGCCGGCGTATTCGGCGGCGATGCGCACCAGGCGCACGGCCTTGCCTTGCAGCGCAGTTTCAATCTGCTGGCGCAGGTCGGGCTGCGGCTCGTCGAGGCGCACACGGACTTCGAGCCAGGGGTGGCGCTGGGTCTCGGCGAGCAGGTCGACGTCCGGCAACTCGGCCAACGCCTTGAGGATGTCGGCCAGGGGCGCGGCTTCCAGGCGTTGCAGGTCGACCGAGCGGGGGATCAGCAGCGGTTCGACACTCACCAGGCATTGGCCCTGGAACGTCACGTCAAGGATCTGATGCTTGTAGCCGATTTCGGAAAACGACAGCGGAATCGGCGAACCGCTGTAGCGAATGCGTTCTTCGCCATTGACCTTTTGCGGCTTGTGCAAGTGGCCGAGGGCGACGTACGCGACGCTTCTATCGAACAGACTGGCCGGCAGCGCCTCGGCATTGCCGATGATCAGGCTGCGTTCGGAGTCTTCCGACACCGAACCACCGGCCATGTGCGCATGGCTGATGGCAATCAGCGCCTGGCCTTTTTTGCGTTTGGCGTTGGCGGCGGCGATCAGCCATTCATGGACCTGGCCGATACCGCGCAGGTAATCGTCACCCAGGTGCGCGCCGGTGACTTCCGCCGGCCGCAGGAACGGCAGCGCCAGGCACCACGCGGCGACCTTGCCTTTGGCATCCGGCAGCGGGATCAGCAGGCGCTCGGCGTCGAGTTCGCCATCATCCAGCCACAACACCCGGCCGAGGGCGTGGGTGCGCAGACGGCGCATCAGCGGCGCGGGCAGTTCGATACGCGAGCCGGAGTCGTGGTTGCCGGCGATCATCACGATGGTCAGCTTCGGGTTTTGTTCATGGGCGCTGATGATGAAGTCATACAGCCGCTCCTGCGCCTTGAGCGGTGGGTTGACCGTGTCGAAGATATCGCCGGCGATGAGCAGTACATCCGGGCTATGGGCGTTGAGTTGGCCCAGCAGCCACTCGAGGAAACAGGCGTGTTCGAAGTCGCGTTCCTGGCCATGGAGGTTTTGGCCCAGGTGCCAGTCGGAGGTGTGAAACAGACGCAAGGCGAACTCCGTAGAAAAGATGAAAAGGAGGGGAGTTTACCTGTAATGCGACCATGCTGCCCCCAGGCGACACAGATTCAATGTGGGAGGGGGCCGTTTAGCAATCCAAGACACAACGTAGAGATTGATTGCGCAGCGCTGTTGTGGGGCGCGGGCTTGTTGTGGTGAGCGGGCTTGCCCCGCGCTGGGGTGCGCAGCAGCCCCCATCCAGACGACTCAATCATTCAGCCAGACCTCATTGGCAGGTTTTGGGGCCGCTGCGCAGCCCAGCGCGGGGCAAGCCCGCTCACCACAGTAAGCCAGCTCACCACAACAGACCCGCTCACCACACAAGACGGTTTTAGAGTGGACTATTTGGGATACAGCGGCGGCAAACTGGTGGTATCGGTCGCCGGGTCCAGTTCACGCTCAGCCACGGGAATGGCCTTGACCGCGCGCCACAGGTCTTCGCCCAGCCAGAAATGCCCGCTCTCGCTGTACAGCGCGCCATTCAACCCATCAAGCGCATCCGACAGCGGCACGAACCGCGCCGCCATATCCGCCAGGGTTTCCGGCTGTTGCCGCGCCCAGGCATCGAGGGCCTGGCGGGTGGCCTGGGGGTCGTTGGCTTGGGTGGCGCGCTTGAGGTCGTCGAGCAGGGTGCGCGGGCTCGGGCCGGTTTGCGCGGCGCGTTGCACGGCCGGTTGCCGACGTGCACGCCACCACAGGCCAAAACCCAGCAGGGTCGTGCAGGCGAGGATCAATGTGCTCAGTTGCCACAGCCACAGGCGTTCATCGTCCGGCGCGGTGATCACGGTCGGCGTGGCGGGGGTATCCACGGCCAGGCTCGGGTTGATGGCGACCTGCAACGTGCGGGCCGGCAAGCTGGTGCGCTCAAGATGGTCTTCATGGGTGTTCCACCACACCAGGTCCACGGCAGGCAATTCCAGTGCGCCGGCGCGGGTCGGCACCAGCGCTTCGCGGTCTTCGCGGCTGCCGATCAGGCCACGGTCGCTGGTCTGGTTGCCGAGCACCGGTTGGTCCGGGTAGCGGCGCAGGCCGTTGATGTCGGTGCTGGGCAGGGCGGGCAATTGCGCGCTGGACAGGCCTTCGGCCTTGACCGTGAGGCTACGGGTCAGGGAGTCGCCGACCTGCACATGCTCAGGCTCCGGGTTCCAGTTTTCGCTCAGGGTCAGGCTGCGTGCCGGCAACCAAGGCGTATCGGCGGGATACAGCGCGGGCTTGGGCTTGACCGTCAGCGGCGACGGCGCCGAGCTGACATGGATGAGCTTGCCGGGCTTGGTGCCTTGCAGGGTGTTTTCCTGCGGCGGGCGCGATTCCACCAGGGTTGCGCTGAACGTCTGCGCGGGGACCTCCAGGGTGCCGCTGTGCTGCGGGTAGATCGCGTAGCGGGTTTCGATCACGCCATGGCGGATGCTGTTGATGACCTTCTCGTAGGTGCGCGACTCGCCCAACTGCTCCACGCGTGCATCGGCAATCTGCAACGGCGTGAGGCTGCTGTCGTCATACAGCGACACCGAGTGGTACACGCGCACGGTCAGCAGCGCCTGGGCCTGGACGTAGACGCTGGACTGGTCGAGGTTGGCCTCGACGAACACCGGCGCCAGTTCGGCGGCGGTGTTCTGGCTGGCGGTTTCCACCACTTGCAGGCTGATCGGCTGGGTCTTGTACTCGCCCACTTGCAGGGGCGGGATGACCACCGTGCCGTTTTCCTTGGGCAGCAGGGTGATGATCCAGCGCGTGGTGGCGTGGTTATCGCCGTCCAACGTGGTGAGTTGGTTGATCTGGCGGGTGCCGCTGACTTCGAACTGCGCATCCAGCGGCGACAGGTCGGGCTTGCCGAACTGCGTGACATCGCTGGACTCCACCGTCAATTCCACGGTTTCTCCGGAATTGACGCGGCTGCGGTCGACGCTGGCCACCAGGTTCGCCGCCTGGGCATGGCCTGTCGACAGGGCGAGCAGGAACAGTAGGGTGGTGCGGCGGCTCATCGCGTCTTGTCCTGATGTTGTTGCTGTTCGTACCAGAATTTGCGGCGCAGCAGTTCGCCGGGGTTATCCGGGATCTGCTGCAGCCATTGTTCCAGGGCCTGGCGATGTTCACCGTCGAGGCTGGCGTCAGTGGGGCGCAACGGCGGGGTGGTGGTGTGTTCGTCGCCCAGTTCGCTGCCCGGTACTTCATTGCCTGCGGTTTGCGGCGTATTGCCGGTCTGGGTGTCACCGCTGCCGGCTTCACCCTGGCCCTGGGACGACTGCTCGCCGCCCGTGGTGCTTTGCCCGCTGGCGCCCGGCTGCGCAGTTTGGCCGGGTTGGGTGGTTTCGTCATCCTCGTTTTCGGCAGGTTTGCTTGGCTCCGGCTGTGCCTGTTCCTGCATCAGGGTTTCCACCAGCGCTTTGTTTTTCAACGCGGGTTGCAGGTCGGGCTGGGCTTCCAGGGCCTGCTCGTAGGCGTCGATCGCCGCTTCCAGCTCACCGGACTTGGCCAGGGCATTACCCCGATTGTAGTGGGAGTAGGCGTCATTGCCCTCGGCGAAACGCTTGATGGCTTCGGCATAGTTGCCGGCTTCGTACAGCGCTACGCCTTGCCACTGCGGGTCTTCGAAATGCTCGGCGGCTTCGGCGGGGCGTTTTTTCTTCAGCAGGTACTGGCCTTGCTGGTCGGGACGCAGCCACAAATCCTGCAGGCCGAAGGCATAGCTGGGCTGCGGTGCGCTCAACAGCAGCAGCGGCAGGCAGAACAACCAGCCACGCCGCCCGGCGCAGGCGGCGAGCAGCAACAATGGCAGGAGCAGCCAGTAACCCTGGTCAGCCCAGGTGTCCAGGTGCAGCAGTTGACCGTCGTTGCGCAAGGCTTGTGGCGGGTCCAGCACGCCAAGTTGGCGCAGGTCCTTGTCGTCCAGGCGCGCAGCACGGTAGCGGCCGCTCATTTCGCTGGCGAACGCCTTCAAGGTGGGGCTGTCGAGGCGTGGCACCAGGATTGCGCCTTGCTCGTCCTTGAGAAACTCACCGTTTTCCTGGGTCACCGGCGTGCCTTCACGGCTGCCGATGCCGAGGATCGACAGGGCCGGCGCCTGGCCGCTTTGCAGCAGCAGGCGGATGCCCTGGCGTTCCTGTTTGGACAGTGAGGAGCCAATCAGCAGCAGGCGACCCTGGCCGAGGCCACCTTGCTTGAGCAGGCCCAGGGCTTTCTCGACAGCCAGGTCGGCCCGGTGGCCGGGCTCGGGCATGATCGACGGGCGCAAGGCCTCCAGCAAGTTGCGGCTGGTGCCGAGGTCATCCGATAACGGCACCAGGGTGTGGGCGCTGCCGGCGTACACGACGATGGCGGTTTGCGCATCGGTGCGCGCCTGCAACAGGTCGTACAGCTTGCGCCGCGCCTGCTCCAAGCGGTTCGGCGGGCTGTCGGTGGCGAGCATTTCCGGGGTCAGTTCCAGCAGCACCACCAACGGGTCGGACGGCTTCTGGCTGGACTGCTCGACTCTTTGCCAACTGGGGCCGAGCAACGCCATCACCGCCAATAGCCAGGCAATGCCGAGCACCACCCAGGGCGATTTGCTCTCACGCCCGTTGCCACCACTGAGCAACACGGCGTGGAAGGCCGGGGGCAGGATCACCTGCCAGCGCCCGGCGCGCTTTTGCCGGTGCCACAGTTGCCACAGCAACCCGCCGAGCAACGGCAGGAGCAACAGCCACCAGGGGCGGAACCAGTGCGGCCAGAGGTCGATCATCGACGCCTCCGCAAGCGCAGGCGTTTAAGGCGTTGGCGCCATTCCGGGTGTTGTTGCAGGAAAATCCCCTTGCTCGACCATTTGTTGAACAAACGTTGCAAGGCGTTGTTCGGCCAGCGTTCTTGAATCACCAGCAGCATGCTCAGTACCAACGCCAGAGCCAGCGGCGCGCTGTACAGCGCCAGCGCCGGGCGTGCCTGGGTGGGCTGTTGCTCGACGGGTTCGAGGGTGTCGAGGGTTGCCTTGATGGCCTGCAATTCTTCGCCATCACGGGCACGGAAATACTGGCCATCGGTTGCCTCGGCGATGGCTTTGAGCGCCGGTTCGTCGAGGTCCAGGCTCGGGTTGACGCCGAGGATACCCAGGGAACCGGTCTGTTCCGGGTCGGCGCCGATGCCGATCGGGTAGATTTTTACGCCTTCTTCGGCGGCCAGGCGCGCGGCGGTCAGCGGGTCGATCTGCCCGGCATTGTTGGCGCCGTCGGTGACCAGGATCAGCACGCGGCTCTGCGCCGGACGCTGGCGCAGGCGTTTCAGGGCCAGGCCAATGGCATCGCCGATCGCGGTATTTTTGCCGGCAATGCCGATCCGCGCTTCATCCAGCCAGGTACGCACGGTGCGGCGGTCGAAGGTCAGCGGCGCTTGCAGGTAGGCTTGGCTGCCGAACAGAATCAGGCCGACGCGATCCCCTTCGCGACCTTCAAGGAAATCGCCGAGCAGGTGTTTGACCAGGCTCAAGCGACTCACGTCTTCGCCCTGCCAATTCATGTCGGGGAAATCCATGGAGCCGGACACGTCCACCGCCACCAGCAGGTCGCGGCCACTGGCGGCGATCGGCAACGGCTCGCCCAGCCATTCCGGGCGCGCGGCGGCGGTCAGCAGCAGCAACCACAACACCACGAACGGCGCTTGCTGGCGCCAGCCGGGCAGGTTGACACGGGCGCGGCGACGGGCCAGGCCTTCGAGGTCGCTGAGGTAGCTGACTTTCAAGGCGGGCTCGCCGCTGTCGGCTGTCGGCAGCACCAGGCGCATCAACCAGGGCAATGGCAACAGGACGAAAACCCACGGCCAGGCGAACTCAAACATGTTTGCGGATCCAGGTGTCGACCGCTTGGGTCAGGCCGGCAATGGCTTTGTCGTCGAGTTTGCATTCGGGTTTGTAGGCGCCTTCTACCAGCACCATCCAGCGCGTCAGGCCCGCGGCCGGGCAGCGGTTATCCAGGAACGCCAGCCATTTGCGACCATTTAACGTATGGCTTTGGCTGTAGGGGTAGTCATTGCGGCACAGGCGCTTGAGCAGCCCGTTGAGTTGCTGCAGCCAGGCCCCGGCAGGGGCGCCATCGTAGGGTTTGGGCATCAGCGCCAGTTCCGCCAGGGCGGCGATGCGCAGCGGGTCCAGCGGTTGTTCGGCGCGGGCGATGGGGCGCCGTGCGGGCAGGAAGCGGCGCAGTGACCACAGCCCCCAGCCGAGCAATGGAATCACCAGCAGCAACAGCCACCAACCCGGCGCAGGCGGCCAGAAACCGATGGCCGGCGGCGCGATCAGCGGTTGCAACTGGTCGAGGCTGCTCATTGCTTTTTAACCGGGCGTTGCGGGTTGAGGTATTCGCGCAGTTGCTCGACCATTTCGCTTTGGGTGCTTAACGGCATCAGCAGGATTCGCAGTTTCTGTGCAAGCAGTTCCCAGCGGGCGATGCGCGCTTCGGCCTGGGCTTTGTAGGCCTGCCGCAAATCGTAGTTCAGTGTGTCCAGTTCCAGCTGGGCGCCGCGTTCGGCAAAACGCAGCAGCCCGGCAGCGGGCAGGGCGTGGTCCAGCGGATCGGAGATCGGCAACAGCAGCAGGTCGCAATGCCGTGACAACAGGCTCAATTGCTGCTCGGCACCTTCGGTGAGTGCGCGTTCATCGCAGATCACGATCACCAGGCTGCCGGGGCGCAACACTTCGCGGCCACGGCGCAGGGCCATGCCCAACGCGTCGGCTTCGGGGCGGCTTTCGGTGTTCAGGCTCTGGTTCACCCGCACCAGGCGATTGAGCAATTGCAGCAGGCTCTGCTTGCTGCGCCGGGGCTTGATTTCGTAGTGCTCGCTGTCGCCAAACACCAGGCCACCGACCCGGTCGTTGTGCCCCAGCGCCGCCCAACCAATCAGGCTGGCCGCTTGGGCCGCCAGCACCGACTTGAACATCTGCCCCGAGCCGAAAAACAGCCGGCAGCTTTGCTCGACCATGATAAAAATCGGCCGCTCGCGCTCTTCATGGAACAACTTGGTGTGCGGCTCCTGGGTCCGCGCCGTCACGCGCCAGTCGATGGTACGCACATCGTCGCCGGCCTGGTACACGCGCACCTGGTCGAAGTCCACCCCGCGTCCGCGCAGCTTGGAGTGGTGCAGGCCGATCAGCGGGCTGCGTTGGCTCGGCGTGGAAAACAGCTGTACTTCGCGCACGCGGTGGCGCATCTCGATCAATTCGCTGAGCGTGACGCGGATCCCGTCGCTGGCATTCATGGGGTTCAAGCGACGGCAACGACGTCGAGAATACGTTGCACCACACGGTCCTGGTCAATGCCCGCGGCTTCGGCTTCGAACGACAGAATGATGCGATGGCGCAGCACGTCGAACAGCACCGCCTGGATATCTTCCGGGCTGACGAAGTCGCGACCGGCCAGCCAGGCATGGGCGCGGGCACAGCGGTCGAGGGCGATGGAGCCGCGTGGGCTGGCGCCGTAGGCGATCCACTCGGCCATTTCCGGGTCGAACTTGGCCGGCGTACGGGTGGCCATGACCAGTTGCACCAGGTACTCCTCCACCGCATCAGCCATGTACAGGCCGAGGATTTCCTTGCGCGCGGCGAAGATCGCCTGCTGGCTGACGCGGCGCTCAGGCTTGGTTTCGCCGTTGAGCGCTTCGCCACGGGCCTGTTGCAGGATGCGTCGCTCGACGGCGGCGTCCGGGAAACCGATTTTTACGTGCATCAGGAAACGGTCGAGCTGGGCTTCGGGCAGCGGGTAGGTGCCTTCCTGCTCGATGGGGTTTTGCGTGGCCATCACCAGGAACAGCGGCGACAGGTCGTAGGTGCTGCGCCCGACGCTGACCTGGCGCTCGGCCATGGCTTCCAGCAGTGCCGACTGCACCTTGGCCGGCGCGCGGTTGATTTCGTCCGCCAGCACCAGGTTGTGGAAGATCGGCCCCTGTTGGAACACGAAGCTGCCGGTTTCCGGGCGATAGATCTCGGTGCCGGTGATGTCGGCGGGCAACAGGTCGGGGGTGAACTGGATACGATGGAACTGCGCTTCGATGCCTTCGGCCAACTCTTTGATGGCCTTGGTCTTGGCCAGGCCCGGTGCGCCTTCCACCAGCATATGGCCGTCGGCGAGCAGCGCGATCAGCAGGCGATCGATGAGTTTTTCCTGGCCGAGAATCTGCGTAGAAAGAAAGGTTCGCAGCGCAAGCAGCGCTTCACGATGTTCCATCGATGACGGTTCCTGGAAAGATGAGCCCGGTGATCGAGAGCAAACGCCGGGCTAGGGAGGCTTACTTTAATGCATGGAGGGGTGTGGCGACTAACGGCGTGACGGGTATTTTTGGCAAAACTTGTAGGAAATTTGTGTGGGAACACGGTCAATGTGGGAGGGGGCTTGCCCCCGATAGCAGTGGGTCAGACACAGATGCAGGAACTGGCCCGCCGCTATCGGGGGCAAGCCCCCTCCCACATGTGATCGTGGGTGCCGCTTAAATTCGGGTGAAAGTGCCGGTGCCGTTGAGGATGTTTTGCAGGGTTTGCTCCACCTCGGTCAGGTCGGAGGCGGCCGTGGCGTGGGTGATCTGCAATTGGTCCTTGCCACCCAGGGCATCGGCATCCCCGGCAGCCAATTCGATCAGCAGGGTGGTATCACTCAGCGTGACCTTCAACCCATCCAGGGTCGACGGCTCGTAATCCCAGGTAAGTTCCACTTCGTCTTCATCCGGGTAGCGGGTCAGCATGAACATCTCGCCGCCTTTACCGTGACAGCAGAGCATGGCCATGTTGTCTTCTTCTTCGTCGCACGGTGTAACCATGAGGGCGTCGGTTTTCAGCTGCAGCATGGGGAATCCTGTCTGGGGTAGGGCGTGATGCGGGCAATTGTGCCATTGCGGCGAATTTTGTGCTGCATCCTGTGTCAGACCCCGTGCATGACCTGACAGTCAATACCAGTCATTTTCGGTACTCGGGGCCAGGAAAATAGCTGGTTTTAGTGCCCTAAAATCCGGGTTGCCCAAGTCGCAACCCCAACCCTGCTTACCGATGACCGAATATGTCGCAGCACCGCAAGCAGCGGGCTTCCTACACTCGTTAAGCTGCGCAACGGATGTGCCCTGTGCCGGGAGTCTGACCTGCCCGTCTTACCGTCGCCTGGCAAGGTGTACCTCCAGTGGAAGTTGTATGTGACCTGACTGTCTTGTCCAGCTTCACCCACCTGTCACCCTGATTCGTTTATGGTGTTTATCATCGTTACCAGCGAACAGAGCTGACGGTCTCCCCGCAAGGGGATAACACGCGACGCTTCCATCAATAACAAGCCCAAGCGGAGTACCACAGATGGCGTTCTTCACCGCAGCCAGCAAGGCCGACTTCCAGCATCAACTGCAAGCGGCACTGGCGCAGCACATCAGTGAACAGGCACTGCCACAAGTGGCGCTGTTCGCTGAGCAATTCTTCGGCATTATTTCCCTGGACGAACTGACCCAGCGTCGCCTTTCCGACCTGGCCGGTTGCACCCTGTCTGCCTGGCGCCTGCTTGAGCGCTTTGACCACACCCAACCGCAAGTGCGGGTCTACAACCCCGATTACGAACGTCATGGCTGGCAGTCGACCCACACCGCGGTCGAAGTGCTGCACCATGACCTGCCATTCCTGGTGGACTCGGTACGTACCGAGCTGAACCGCCGTGGCTACAGCATCCACACCCTGCAGACCACCGTGCTCAGCGTACGCCGTGGCGCCAAGGGCGAGTTGCTGGAAATCCTGCACAAAGGCACCCAGGGCGACGGTATCCAGCAAGAATCGCTGATGTACCTGGAAATCGACCGTTGCGCCAACGCCGCCGAACTGAACGTGCTGAGCAAAGAGCTTGAGCAGGTACTGGGCGAAGTGCGCGTGGCCGTGGCCGACTTCGAACCGATGAAAGCCAAGGTCCAGGACCTGCTGGCCGGTATCGACGCCAGCCCGTTCAGCATCGACGGCGAAGAAAAAGCCGAGATCAAGAACTTCCTGGAATGGCTGGTGGGCAACCACTTCACCTTCCTCGGCTATGAAGAATTCGTGGTACGTGACGAGGCGGATGGCGGTCATATCGAATATGACGCCGATTCCTTCCTCGGTCTGACCAAGCTGCTGCGCGCCGGTCTCACCGCCGACGACCTGCGCATCGAAGACTACGCCGTGGCCTACCTGCGTGAGCCGACCGTGCTGTCGTTCGCCAAGGCCGCGCACCCAAGCCGTGTACACCGTCCGGCGTATCCGGACTACGTGTCGATCCGTGAGATCAGCGCCGACGGCAAGGTCATCAAGGAACACCGTTTCATGGGCCTGTACACCTCGTCGGTGTATGGCGAAAGCGTGCGGGTCATTCCGTATATCCGTCGCAAGGTCGCGGAAATCGAACGCCGTTCCGGCTTCCAACCCAAGGCTCACCTGGGTAAGGAACTGGCTCAGGTCGTGGAAGTGCTGCCGCGTGACGACCTGTTCCAGACCCCGGTCGACGAGCTGTTCAGCACCGTGATGTCGATCGTGCAGATCCAGGAGCGCAACAAGATCCGCGTGTTCCTGCGCAAAGACCCGTACGGTCGTTTCTGCTACTGCCTGGCCTACGTGCCGCGCGACATCTATTCCACCGAAGTGCGCCAGAAGATCCAGCAAGTGCTGATGGATCGCCTGAAGGCCTCGGACTGCGAGTTCTGGACCTTCTTCTCCGAATCCGTGCTGGCGCGTGTGCAGCTGATTCTGCGGGTCGACCCGAAGAACCGCCTGGACATCGACCCGCTGCAACTGGAAAAAGAAGTGGTGCAGGCCTGCCGCAGCTGGCAGGACGACTACTCCAACCTGGTCGTGGAAAGCTTTGGCGAGGCGCACGGCACCAACGTGCTGGCCGACTTCCCGAAAGGCTTCCCGGCTGGCTACCGCGAGCGTTTTGCCGCGCATTCGGCCGTGGTCGACATGCAGCATTTGCTCAGCCTGACCGAAGCCAACCCGCTGGTCATGAGCTTCTACCAGCCGCTGGGCCAGGTCTCCGGCCAGCGCGAGCTGCATTGCAAGCTCTACCATGCGGACACCCCGCTGGCGCTGTCCGACGTGTTGCCGATCCTGGAAAACCTCGGCCTGCGCGTGCTGGGCGAATTTCCGTACCGCCTGCGTCACGCCAATGGTCGTGAGTTCTGGATCCATGATTTTGCGTTCATTGCCGCCGAAGGCGTGAACCTGGATATCCAGCAGCTTAACGACACCCTGCAAGACGCGTTCGTGCACATCGTGCATGGCGACGCCGAGAACGATGCGTTCAACCGCCTGGTACTCACCGCCGGCCTGCCATGGCGCGACGTGGCGCTGCTGCGTGCTTACGCCCGTTACCTGAAGCAGATCCGCCTGGGCTTCGACCTGGGTTACATCGCCAGCACCCTGAACAACCACACCGACATCGCCCGCGAGTTGACCCGGTTGTTCAAGACCCGCTTCTATCTGGCGCGCAAGCTCACCGCCGAAGACCTGGAAGACAAGCAGCAACGCCTGGAGCAAGCGATCCTCACCGCCCTGGACGATGTTCAGGTGCTCAACGAAGACCGCATCCTGCGTCGCTACCTGGACCTGATCAAGGCCACCCTGCGCACCAACTTCTACCAAACCGACGCCAACGGCCAGAACAAGTCGTACTTCAGCTTCAAGTTCAACCCGCACGCGATTCCTGAATTGCCTAAGCCAGTGCCGAAGTTTGAAATCTTCGTGTACTCGCCACGCGTCGAAGGCGTGCACCTGCGCTTTGGCAACGTCGCGCGCGGCGGCCTGCGTTGGTCCGACCGTGAAGAAGACTTCCGCACCGAAGTGCTTGGCCTGGTGAAAGCCCAGCAAGTGAAGAACTCGGTGATCGTGCCCGTCGGTGCGAAGGGCGGCTTCCTGCCGCGTCGCCTGCCATTGGGCGGCAGCCGGGACGAGATCGCGGCCGAGGGCATCGCCTGCTACCGCATCTTCATTTCCGGGCTGTTGGACATCACCGACAACCTGAAGGACGGCGCCCTGGTCCCGCCGGCCAACGTCGTGCGTCATGACGACGATGACCCGTACCTGGTCGTGGCAGCGGACAAAGGCACGGCAACCTTCTCCGACATCGCCAACGGTATCGCCATCGACTACGGCTTCTGGCTGGGTGATGCGTTCGCTTCCGGTGGTTCCGCCGGTTACGACCACAAGAAAATGGGCATCACCGCCAAAGGCGCGTGGGTCGGTGTGCAGCGTCACTTCCGTGAGCGCGGCATCAATGTGCAGGAAGACAGCATCACGGTCGTGGGCGTCGGCGACATGGCCGGCGACGTGTTCGGTAACGGCCTGTTGATGTCCGACAAGCTGCAACTGGTCGCGGCCTTCAACCACTTGCATATCTTCATCGATCCAAACCCGAACCCGGCGACCAGCTTCGTCGAGCGTCAGCGCATGTTCGAGCTGCCGCGTTCGGCCTGGACCGACTACGACACCAGCATCATGTCCGAAGGCGGCGGTATCTTCTCGCGCAGCGCGAAGAGCATCGCCATCTCGCCACAGATGAAAGAACGCTTCGACATCTCGGCCGACAAGCTGACCCCGACCGAACTGCTGAACGCCTTGCTCAAGGCGCCGGTGGACCTGTTGTGGAACGGCGGTATTGGTACCTACGTCAAGGCCAGCACCGAAAGCCACGCCGATGTCGGCGACAAGGCCAACGA
The DNA here is from genome assembly GCF_045037875.1 of Pseudomonas petroselini. Lineage (NCBI taxonomy): Bacteria > Pseudomonadati > Pseudomonadota > Gammaproteobacteria > Pseudomonadales > Pseudomonadaceae > Pseudomonas > Pseudomonas petroselini. Next base: position 4,623,071 of record NZ_CP173614.1, on the reverse strand, counting down.
TGCGCTGCGCGTGAACGGTAACGAGCTGCGCTGCAAGGTGGTGGGCGAGGGCGGTAACCTCGGCATGACTCAGTTGGGTCGTGTGGAGTTCGGCCTCAATGGCGGCGGTTCCAACACCGACTTCATCGACAACGCCGGTGGCGTGGACTGCTCCGACCACGAAGTGAACATCAAGATCCTGCTCAACGAAGTGGTGCAGGCCGGTGACATGACCGACAAGCAGCGCAACCAGTTGCTGGCGAGCATGACCGACGAAGTCGGCCACCTGGTGTTGGGCAACAACTACAAGCAGACCCAGGCCCTGTCCCTGGCAGCGCGCCGTGCCTACGAGCGTGCCGCCGAGTACAAGCGCCTGATGAGCGACCTGGAAGGCCGTGGCAAGCTGGACCGCGCCATCGAGTACCTGCCGACCGAGGAGCAGCTTGTGGAGCGCGCCGCGAACGGCAAGGGCCTGACCCGTCCGGAGCTGTCGGTGCTGATCTCGTACAGCAAGATCGACCTCAAGGAAGCGCTGCTCAAGTCGCTGGTGCCGGATGACGAGTACCTGACCCGTGACATGGAGACCGCGTTTCCACCGAGCCTGGTGGCCAAGTTCTCCGAGGCCATGCGTCGTCACCGCCTCAAACGCGAGATCGTCAGCACCCAGATCGCCAACGACCTGGTCAACCACATGGGCATCACCTTCGTTCAACGACTCAAAGAGTCGACCGGCATGAGCCCGGCGAACGTGGCGGGCGCTTATGTGATCGTGCGTGACATCTTCCATCTCCCGCACTGGTTCCGTCAGATCGAAGCGCTGGACCACCAGGTCTCCGCTGACGTGCAATTGCAGTTGATGGACGAACTGATGCGCCTGGGCCGCCGCGCTACGCGCTGGTTCCTGCGCAGCCGTCGCAACGAGCAGGACGCTGGCCGTGACACCGCGCACTTCGGTCCGCACCTGGCCGCGTTGGGCCTCAAGCTCGACGAACTGCTGGAAGGCCCGACCCGCGAAGGTTGGCAGAACCGCTACCAGGCCTACACCGAAGCGGGCGTGCCTGAGCTGTTGGCGCGCATGGTTGCAGGTACTACCCACCTGTACACCTTGCTGCCGATCATCGAAGCCGCCGACGTCACCGGGCACGACGCCGCTGAAGTGGCCAAGGCCTACTTCGCCGTCGGCAGCGCCCTGGACCTGCCGTGGTACCTGCAGCAGATCAGCGATCTGCCGGTGGCGAACAACTGGCAGGCCCAGGCCCGCGAGGCGTTCCGCGATGATGTGGACTGGCAGCAACGCGCGATTACCATCTCCGTCCTGCAAATGGCCGACGCGCCAGAAGACATGGAAGCCCGCGTGGCCTTGTGGCTTGAGCAGCACAAGGACATGGCCGATCGTTGGGTCGCGATGATGGTGGAGATCCGTGCTGCGGTCGGCACGGACTACGCCATGTATGCGGTGGCCAACCGTGAGCTGCTGGACCTGGCGTTGAGCGGTCAGTCGGTGCTGTAAGCGGTTTGACTTAGCAGGACAGAAAGCCCCGTATCGTGAGATATGGGGCTTTTTTTAGACCTAAAAACCGGCATTGACCAGGCACGGCTGGATGACTCTTTTCAAGCCGTTGTTGTTTGCAGGCAATAAGAACGTTGCGGTCAGCGGTTTGTCACCCTCTTTGGCGGGCGCTATTGAAAGTTTGAGTGTTTGACCGCGTGAGGCGTCGCTGGCCCAGTAGGCTAATTCGTCATGCGCAACAGCAGCACTGAGCGCAAATATCGTACCGATCTGGAACGCTCCGCCGTAAGTCCAGACGCCGTTTACCGAGTGATCGACGGCCGTGCGTGTCGCCGTAGTGATGCGCAACGGCCCATTGGCGCTGGCGTCTGGACCTTCGAAGGGGGCGACGTCAAAGCCCAGCGCTGCCGGTGTGATCTGCAGCGCAATACTGGCAGTGGGGCTCTTTGGGAAGCAGCTGATCTCAAGGCTGGCCTTGACGTGATAGTCGCCGTAAGCGCTGTCACCGAACGTGCGGGCGGTTAGCATCGGGCTATCCGCGTAGGGTTGTTCAAGCAACCACACGGGGGCTGCCGGGGTGATGATGTAAGTCCCGGCAGTTAAAGCGTCACCGGCTCGTACGGAGAGATTGAACTGCGTAACGACCAGGGCGGCGGTGACCAGTGCGAAAGTGAGGGGTTGCATCGTGCTATTCATCCGCGTTCAAGGCTTTAGGAATGAATACAGTTTTGCAGGTCTATAACCGTCCGTGCTGTCGGTCATTTCGTAGATCAGCGTTGTAATTGTAGTCAGTCAGGGTGGGCCATCTGGCCATCGTGGCTCAGCAATTTGGCTTCCAGGTGATCCAGATGTTGGGTCATCAGGTTTATTGCGCTGTTCACATCACGTTGTTCTACTGCATCCACAATCGCTTCATGCTCTTGCCACGCGCAATAGGTGCACGCCTTCGCTTCGTACTGGGCAATGATCAAGGAGGTTAACGGCACCAGGCTGTTGAGAAATTGCGCCAAGGGCGCATTACGCGCCATCGCTGCGAGTTGCAGGTGGAATTCTCCGGAGAGGCGAATGGCTGGCCCGCGTTGGTCCCGTTCAATATGCTCACGCTCCCGAGCAATCAGTTCGCGCAAATGCCGGATCTGCGCCGACGTGACCTGCGCACTGGCCAATTGCACCACGGTGATTTCCGTCAGTCGCCGCGCTTCCAGAATTTCCCGGGTTTGCTGCGTATCCGGCGCCGCCACTTGGGCGCGCTGGTTGGGGCGCAGGATGATCACTTGCTGATGGGACAGCTTTGCCAACACGCGGCGAATCACGCTGCGGCTCACACCGAAGGTCTCGCCCAGGCCTTCTTCGGTAAAGCGGCTGGACGGGACAATGCGTTGCTCGAGGATGGCGTCGAACAGCCGTGGGTAGATGTCGTCCACCGACGGTTTTTTACCGGCGACCAGGCGCAGGGCAGGGAGGATAGGGTCGTATTGCAGGGCGTGGGCGGTCATGGCCTGTCTCCAAAAAATCAACTGCCCAGATGGTCATCCGGGATGTTCAGGCGAATACCCATGCGCAGGCCTTCCTGGAGGATATGCCGACGCATCTCGGCACTGGCCAAGGCGCTGTTCTTATTGCGGATGGCACGCACCACCGCTTCATTCTCCTGCAGGCGCTCAGCCAGGTGCTCGGGGGAGTTGCGCAGCACCTGGGCGCTTTGCTTGAGGGCATTGCTGGTTTGTTGCACCACGTTCTGGAAAATCGGATTGGAGGTGAGGGCGAACAGCTCTTCGTGGAAGCCGATGTAGGCGTTCATCCCGGCTTCGGCGTCGCCGGCGTCGAGGGCTTCGCGCATGTCCATCAGGGTCAGGCGCAGTTGGCCGACCTCCTTGCTGCTGATGGACTGGGCCACCAGGCCGACAATGAACGGTTCAAGGGTGTAGCGCAGTTGCAGGATGTCTTCCAGGCTGGCGTCGGCCACTGCATCGCTGGATTGCGGTTCGCTGACACTGGTTTCCAACACCACCACGCCTTTGCCCGGCATGGAGCGCACCAGGCCGAGGGTCTCCAGCACGATCACTGCTTCGCGCAGGCTGGGGCGGCTGATACCCATTTGTTCGGCCAGTTCACGCTGGCCGGGCAGCATTTCCCCACGGCGCCACTGGCCACGCGCCAAGGCGGCACGGAGTTTTTCTACCACTGAATTGACGACGGTTGAGGTGCTGATCACGTCGATGGCTCCTTGATGTTGCACATACGGTGGTGAATCCAACGAAGATCTACTGTGGGAGCTGGCTTGCCAGCGATGGCGGTGTGTCAGTCGCCGGGTGTGCAAACTGTTTCACCGCTATCGGGAGCAAGCCCCCTCCCACCTTTAGCCGGCGGTGCTCATTAGAATTCCTGATGCGCCGGCAACACCGGCTTCTTGGCCTGGAAGGCATAACCTTGCTGGCCGTCCAGCACCTTGTTGGCACGCTGGATATCGATGTCTTTCTCCCAGCGCGCAATGGCCACGGTCGCCACGCAGTTGCCGATCAGGTTGGTCAATGCGCGACCGATGCCCATGAACCAATCCACCGCCAGTACCAGCACCAAGCCCACCACCGGAATCGCCGGGATGGCGGTGAGGGTCGCTGCCAGAATCACCAGCGCTGAACCTGGGATTCCGTGGGCGCCCTTGGACGTGATCAGCGACACCAGCAGGATCGTCATCAGATCGGTCATCGACAGCGGCGTGCCGGTGGCGTTGGCGATGAAGACGATAGCCAGGGTCAGGTAGATCGAGAAACCGTCGAGGTTGAACGAATAGCCCGTCGGAATCACCAGGCCCACGGTGGAGCTGCCGATACCCAGGTGCTCAAGCTTGCGCATGATCTGTGGCAGCACGGCGTCGGAGGAGGCGGTGCCCATCACGATCAGCAGTTCTTCTCGCAGGTATTTGAGCAGCGGCAACATGCGCAGGCCGGACAGGCGCATCACCAGGCCAAGGATCAGCCCGACGAAGGCAAAGCACGTCAGGTAGAACAGGCCCACCAGGCTGCCCAGGTGTTGCAGGGAGTCCAGCCCGTAGGTGCTGGTGGTGAAGGCGATCGCACCAAACACACCGATGGGCGCCAGGCGCACGATCATGCCCATGATGCGGAAGATCACATGGCTCAGCTCATTGATCAGCCGCGAGATGCCTGAGGCCGCTTCGCCCACAAGGTTCAACGCACTGCCGAACAGCACTGAAAACAGCAGCACTTGCAGCACGTTGTTGTCGGCAAAGGCGCCGATCACTGAGTTGGGGATCAGGTCCATCAGGAATTGGCTGGTGCCGCGGATATGCTGGCCCTTGTCGGCCAGTTCATTGAGGCCAGCGGACGACAGCTGCTCCAAATGGATATTGGCGCCGGTGCCGATACCGGTGCTGAAGGCCATGACCAGGCCGATCACCAGCGCGACGGTGGTCAATACTTCAAAGTAGATCACCGACTTGAGGCCGATGCGGCCGACTTTCTTCAAGTCGCCGGCACCGGAAATGCCGCTGACCACCACGCAGAATACGATCAGGCCGATCAGCATTTTGATCAGCTTGATAAAGCCGTCACCCAAGGGTTTGAGTTGCGAGGAAAATTCGGGAAGGGCCAGGCCGCAGACTACGCCTAGCATCAGGCCAATCACGACTTGCAGGAAAATCGAACGCGAGCACCATCTGAGCATGGGAGGGATCTCTATTCGGTGCCCTGGTGGTTCCAGGGCTTAATTGTTGTGGTCATACCGGTAAGTCCAGTGCGTCGCCAGTCTAGGCCAGGTATTTTTGAAATAACAAGTCATTATTCATCGGTTGACGGGTCCCGGTCTGACCAGTTGGTCGCCGAAGGCGATGCTTGAGCGGTTGGCGACGTGGAATTTTTTTCGCTTATCATCCGTCGCTCGGCACAGGAGGTGATGGATGGACACACCAGGACTGACCCTTGATGAAACCGGGCTGTCCCACTGCACCTGGCGCACGGCCGCGCCGGAATACCCGCGTTATCACGACGCGGAGTGGGGCGTGCCGGTGGCGGATGATATCCAGCTGTACGAGAAGATCTGCCTGGAAGGCTTCCAGGCCGGCATGGCCTGGATCACCATTTTGCGCAAGCGCGAGCAGTTCCGCGTGGCGTTCGAAGGGTTTGATTTTCGCCGGGTGGCGCAGTATGGCGACGCGGATATCGAGCGGCTGATGCAGGACCCAGGCATCGTGCGCAATCGGGCCAAGATCGTCTCCACGATCAACAATGCGCGCCGGGCGTGTGAGTTGGTGGATGAAACCGGTTCGCTGGCGCGCTGGTTGTGGGCGTTCGAGCCTGGTGAGGAAGAGCGTCCGGCGGTGGTGGACATGGCGTATTGGACGGGGAATCCCACGTCGCCGGCTTCGGTGCGTTTGTCCAAAGCGTTGAAGAAACGGGGTTGGACGTTTGTGGGGCCGACCACGATGTATGCGTTGATGCAGGCGATGGGGATGGTCAATGATCATCTGGAAGGGTGCGCTTGTCGGTCAAGGATCGAAGACCTGCGCCGCCAGTTTGAACGGCCCTGATTCACTGGCCCTATGCGATGAAACCTGGGGCTGGCCTGCCGGCGATAGCGGCGGGTCAGCCGACCTGTCTGTGCCTGATACACCGCTATCGACGCATAGGTATCTACCCAACTTTAGACTGTGGCGAGGGAGCTTGCTCCCGTCGGCGGCCTGACAGCCGACTTGGATGTGGGATCAGACCGAGTACATATCCGTTATTTAGGTTACGGCTGCTATGGGTTCCGCTTTTACAGCGGCTCACTTTGGAAAAGCCCCAAAGTAAGCAAAGGGCTCTTGCCCCACCACTCGGCACCTCGCCCAGGCTCGGTGTGCCCGTAATCCGACATTGATTTGGGGGGGCCGCCGCCACGCGCCATCCATGGCGCGGGGCGGCTAAACCGGCATCCCTGCCGGTTTACTCCCCAAATCAATATCGAATTCCGGCCAGCGTGGTTGACGGGGCGCCTGAGATCAAAAGCACGATCAAGATCAAGAGCGGCTCGCTTCGCATCGTGGTTAGCGTGGTTGCTGCATCGTTGTATCGATACGTTATTTTGGTAGGGGTGTAAGCACTTCCGCCTTGTCATCCAGCACCATCACCACCAGCAACTTGGCCGGTTGGGTCTGGCTGGCATTGCTCGATTCGAAGTGCCGCGAACCTGCCGGTTCGTAGAACGATTCACCGACCTTGTAGGTTTTCGCTTTCTCGTCATTCACCCGCGAGGTGATCGCGCCTTCGAGTACGTAGGCCACGGCGGTGCCGGTGTGGCTGTGGGGCACGGTGGCCTGGCCGGGGGCGTAATCGACGGTGAGCATGATGGTTTTCTTACCGGGCACATGGGGCAAGGCGTGCTCTTGGAGCACGTTGATCGACTCTTGGTTGTACACCGGTTCGTGGGCAAAGGCGCTGAGCGAGGCGAGCATCAGCGAGGTAGCGAGCAGTCGTTTCATGGCGAAGTTTCCGAATCGTTCGAGACCGCTTCACCCTACGCCGCGATGCCTGGGTGACCAATGACCAATCCCGGCGAAGACCAGGAGACCAATGCCTCAATGGTCGAAATCCAGGTGCCACGCCAGGTGCTCGCCGGTCAGTTCGATAAACCCTTGCAGGGCCGGCAATCGGAAGTGCGCAACCAACTGGTCGGCACAGGTCCAACGGCCGCTGACGGTCCATAGGTCGAGGTCCTGCGGGTGGCGCTGAACGGCGTAGTCCAGGCAGCCGGGAGCGGTGCGCACGGCGTTGGCTATCTGCTGCAGGCGCTCGCCCAATTCCCTTGAGCGCCCGGCCGCCGCGCGGACATGGACAGTGTTGCAGGCACAGGCTGGCATGGCGATGGTCTCCGAGGTCAGGTGTCAGTGCACAGGCTAGGGCCTCGTTGCGACAGGACCAAGGACCAATCCGGCGGAAAACCCGCTAGCCAATCTGCTGGAGAATATCGCGGACTTTGTCCAGCGCCGGGTCGATATCGAGGGTCTCGATGGCGCCGAAGCCAATGATCAGGCCGGGACGTACGGGAGCATCGTGGAAGAATACTTCCAGCGGGTACACACCCACTTCCACCCGGCGCGCCAGTTCCATCAGCAGCGGGATATTCACCGGCACCTTGCACAACGCGGCCATGTGGAACCCGGCCACGGTAGGCACCGCTTCGAACCACGGCGACAAATCCCCCGCGAGGCGCTGCAGGATGCGTTCACGGCGCCCGGCATAGACCGTATGGCAGCGGCGGATATGTTTGAGCAGGTAGCCCTCGCTGATGAATTTGGCCAGGGCCCATTGCGGCAGCGTCGAGCTGTGCTGGTCGGTGAGTTGCTTGGCCTTGAGCACCGCGCCGTAAATCGCCGGTGGCAGCACGGCGTATCCCAGGCGCAATTCGGGCAGCAGGGTTTTCGAGAAGGTGCCGACATAGGTCACCACACCGTGGGTGTCCATGCTTTGCAGGGAGTCGGTGGGCCGGCCTTCGTAGCGGAATTCGCTGTCGTAGTCGTCCTCGATGATGATCGCGCCCAACTCGAAGGCCCTTGCCAGCAGGGCTTCGCGGCGTGGCATGCTCATCGGCATGCCGAGGGGGAACTGGTGGGAGGGCGTCACGTAGATCAGTCGTGTGCCATCGGGTATCCGGTCGACCTGGATGCCCTCGGCATCCACCGGCACACTGGCGACATTCGCCCCCATCGCCACGAACAACTGGCGCGCAGGGCTGTAGCCGGGATCTTCCATGGCGACCCTGCTGCCCGGCTCCAGTACCACGCGGGCGATCAGGTCCAGCGCCTGCTGTGCGCCGTTGGTGACGATGATGTCGCTGTCGCGGCAGTTGACCCCGCGTGAGAACGCGATATGCCCGGCGATTGCGCTGCGCAGTGCGGGCAGGCCTTCGGGTTGGCTGTAGAACCCGCTGTTTTGTGCAATACGCCGCAGTGCGTCCTGGGTACAGCGCCGCCATTCATCCTGGGGGAACTGGTTGCGGCTGGTGGCCCCGCCGATAAATTCATAGCGCAGCGTGCTGTCGCGGGTGGGATGGCGCATGGGCGAGGGCAGCGATTGCCACTTCGCCAGATGGGCGGCGCAGGCCAGGTCGGTGGAGGTGTGCAGGCGTTCGGACTGGGGGGCGCGGGCGTTGACGAAGGTGCCACGGCCGGTCTTGCCGACCAGCAGGCCTTCGTAGGTGAGGGTGGCGTAGGTGTCTGACACGGTCTTGCGCGACACGCCCAGTTGCTCGGCGAGCAAGCGGCTGGGCGGCAGTTGCGCACCAGCGGCCAGGCGCCCGGAACCGATGGCTTCGCGCAGCTGTTGGTAGAGCTGTTCGGCCAGATCCTTGCGGCCATTGATCACAACGTGCAGTTCCATGGGGTATCCCGGGGCATTCAATCTGCGCCCAGATTACGCGCCTGCGTAACAGGCTCAAAATGGTCTCTGCATAAACCGGCTGATTGGCTATAGGGCTTGTGCCGCATGGCCCCTAGGCTGGACTGTGATTGCATTCGCCGCCAGAGAACCGCCCCATGGAACCCCGCCTGGATTACTACACCGCCTCGCCGCAAGCGCTCAAGGGCATGTTGATGCTGGAGGCGACGACGTTTGGTCTGTCCATCGACGCCCCCTTGCTGGAGCTGATCAAGATTCGCGTCTCGCAGCTCAACCACTGTGGTTTCTGCACGGACATGCACTCGATGGCGGCACGTCAGCGCGGCGAAACCGAGCGGCGCTTGTTCGCGTTGTGCGTGTGGCGTGATTCGCCGTTTTTCACGGCGCGGGAAAAGGCCGCATTGGCCTGTAGCGAGTCGGTGGCGACGCTGCCGACCTCAACGGTGTCGGATGAACTGTTCGCCGCCGTGCGGCTGGAGTTCAGCGAGCAGGAACTGGTCGACCTGACCATGGCGGTGTCCAGCATCAGTGGCTGGAACCGCCTGGCGGTGAGCTTTCGGCAGCAACCGCCGAATGCTTGATCAGGACAGGAAACCGCCGTCCACATTCAGCGACACACCCGTGGTGTAGCTGGACGCGTCACTGGCCAGGAACAGCACCGCGCCGGCCATCTCGCTCGGGTCTGCCACGCGCTTGAGAGGGATCTGCGCCAGGGCCATTTTCAGGATCGCGTCGTTCTTCACCAGCGCCGAGGCGAACTTGGTGTCGGTCAGGCCAGGCAGCAGGGCGTTGCAACGAATGCCGAACGCTGCGCATTCCTTGGCGAACACCTTGGTCATGTTGATCACGGCGGCCTTGGTCACCGAGTAGATGCCTTGGAACACGCCCGGCGAAATCCCGTTGATCGAGGCGACGTTGATGATGCTGCCGCCACCGTTTTCACGCATCAGCTTGCCGGCTTCCACCGACATGAAGAAGTAGCCACGGATGTTCACGTCAACGGTCTTCTGGAATGCACCGAGATCAGTGTCCAGCACATTGCAGAACTGCGGGTTGGTCGCGGCGTTGTTGACCAGGATATCCAGGCGGCCGAACTGCTCACGGATACCGGCGAATACTTGGGTAATTTGCTCCATTTCGCCGATATGACAGGCCACGGCCGTGGCCTTGCCGCCGTCGGCGATGATCGCATCGGCCACATGTTGGCAGCCTTCCAGTTTGCGGCTGGAAACGATCACATGGGCGCCTTGCTGAGCCAGCAACTTGGCGATGGCTTCGCCGATGCCGCGGCTGGCGCCGGAGACAAAAGCAATCTTGCCGTCGAGGTCGAACAGGTGGGTCTTGGACATGGGGGTTCCTTGTTGTCGGCGATCAGAGCGTGGATGTGCTGATGACGTTCAGGCTCATTTGCTCCAGCAGTTTGTTCATCTGAATGAACTGCGCAAAGCGTTTGTCCTGGGTCTGGCCATGGAAGAAGCGGTAGTAGATCTGCTGCACGATGCCGGCCAGGCGGAACAGGCCGTAGGTGTAGTAGAAGTCGAAATTGTCGATCTGGATGCCGGAGCGCTCGGCGTAATAGTCGACGAACTCACGGCGAGTGAGCATGCCGGGCGCGTTGCTCGGCTGGCGGCGCATCAACTGCACCGGCGCGGGGTCCGCCGCTTCGATCCAGTAGGCGAGGGTGTTGCCCAGGTCCATCAGCGGGTCGCCGAGGGTGGTCAGCTCCCAGTCCAGCACGCCAATGATCTGCATCGGGTTGTGCGGGTCGAGGATCACGTTATCGAAGCGGTAGTCGTTGTGCACAATGCTCGACGTCGGGTGATCGGCCGGCATCTTGTCGTTGAGCCAGGCGCGCACGGCTTCCCAGTGTGGCGCGTCGGGGGTCAGGGCTTTTTCGTAGCGATCGCTCCAGCCACGGATCTGGCGTGCCACATAGCCCTCGGGTTTACCCAGGTCGGCCAGGCCGCAGGCGCTGTAGTCCACCTGGTGCAATTCGACGAACTTATCGATAAAGCTTTTGCACAGCGCCTCGGTCTTGACGGCGTCCAGGCCCAGCTCGGCTGGCAGGTCGGAGCGCAGGATGATGCCGTTGACCCGCTCCATCACATAGAACTCGGCACCGATCACCGACTCGTCGGTGCAATGCACGTAGGCCTTGGGGCAATAGGGGAAGCCGTCCTTGAGCTGGTTGAGAATGCGGTATTCGCGGCCCATGTCGTGGGCCGACTTGGCCTTGTGGCCAAAGGGCGGGCGGCGCAGCACGAATTCCTGGCCCGGGTACTCCAGCAGGTAGGTCAGGTTGGACGCGCCGCCGGGAAACTGGCTGATCGTGGGCGTGCCGCTCAGGCCCGGGATATGGGCCTTGAGGTAGGGATCGATCAGGCTGGCATCAAGTTCTTCACCTGGGCGAATCTGGGTCGATTGGTCGTTCAGCGCCATGCTTATCCCTTCTGCTTATTCTAAAGGCCTCGGACTATTTCCTAATCTAATGCGCACCACCGCCCAGCGACAAGGTCGGGGCGGCTTAATAGGTTAGCGTGTTGGATGATGATCAGCGTGCCTGATCGGTCATTTAGTGGGCGGGGGCAGGGCGACTGGGGTGAGTACCGGGCGCCCGGCGAAGTGCTCCACCAGGTTATCGGCCACCCGTTGCACGGTGTCATGGGCGGCTTCCGGCGACAGGCCGGCGACGTGGGAGGTGAGCACGGTATTGCCGAGTTTCTTGAGCGCGTCGGGGACCTTGGGCTCATCGTCGAACACATCCAGCGCGGCGCCACCGATGCGGCGCTGTTCCAGGGCGGCGATCAGGTCGGCGGTGACCACCACGCTGCCACGGCCGATGTTCACCAGGTAGCCATTCGGGCCCAGGGCATCCAGGGCGTGCCGATCGATCAGGTGGCGGGTGCTGGCGCCGCCGGGCGTGGCCAGGATCAGGAAGTCCGAGGTGCGCGCCAGCTCCACCGCCGTCGCGCAGTAGGTGTAGTCCACATCATCGCGTGGCTGGCGGTTGTGGTAACTCACCTCCATGCCGAAGCCCAGGGACGCACGCTTGGCGATCTCCAGGCCCACCGCACCGAGTCCGAGAATGCCCAACTGCTTGCCGCCCAGTGACGGGCGCATCACCTTCGGCCATTCATGGCGGCGTACGGCTGCGTCGGTCTGCGGGATGCCGCGTACCAGCGACAGCAGCAACGCCATGGCGTGATCGGCCACCGACGGCGCATTCACCCCGGCGCCGTTGGTGACCACGATCCCGCGGTTGCTGGCGGCCTGCAGGTCCACGTGTTCGTAGCCGGCGCCAATCACGCAAATGATTTCCAGCAGGGGCAGCGCGGCGATTTCCTCGGCGTACAAGCCCAGTGGGCCGCGGGTGAGCACCGCCTTGATCTGGCTGCCGTGGGCCTTGATGGCCGCGGTGCGCTCGGCGGGTGTGGGCGCCAGGATCACGTGAAAGTCATTGCTCTCGATGATGGGCAGGTATTCGTTGATGGTTTCAACCAGGACCAGAACAGTAGCGGTCATCGGAAGGCTCTTCCTGAAGGGTTTGAGGGAAGGAGTATGCCGTATTTGAGCGTTTAGAAGCTGATCTCGACGGCGCTTGTGAGCTTCACAAACGCCCCGGCCAGGGTCGCATTGTGATGCTCGATAATCGCCTCGGCCTTCAGCGTCGGCGTGTCCATGCAGGTATGGCCGTCTTCGGGCAGTACCACTGAAAACCCCAGTTCCACCGCGACTCGGCACGTGGTGTCGATACAGAACTGGGTTTTCATGCCGACGATCACCAGCTCTTTGACGTGCGCCGCTTTCAATTGCGCCTCCAGGTCTGTGCCCAGGAAGCAACTGGGACGGGTCTTGTTGAACAGGTGATCACGCGACTCGTCTACCTCCAGCGCATGCCATAGCTGCCAGGGCGGGCTGCCGGCTTCAATTGGCGAACCTGCCGGGCCAGTGTGCCGGGCCACGAAGATTGGGGCGCCAGCAGTGCGTGCACGTTGAATCAACTGATTGATGCTCGCGAGTAGGCGTTCGCGCGCGAAGGGTTTTTCTGGGCCATCGTACAGGCCCGCTTGCATGTCGATGATCAGCAGGGCGTCAGCCATGGTGTTGCTCCTTGTCATTGCCGAACGGGCGGAGCAATAAAAAGGCCCCGTCCATTGCTGGCGGGGCCTTGGGTTGAATCTGTGAGGTGTTTAGCGTGAACACCCACAGCAACCGCACGACCCGCCTGAGGCGGTCGTGGTGGTGGTGCGGGTGAGGTTCAGCTGAATACGGTTCATGGCTGGATCATGCTGAGAGCGCCGCCAAGTTGTCAACGAATGTGTTTGAATTGTGCGCGGCGCGTCGATGTACCACGCCACCGTTCCTCAGCTAAGTCTTTGCTTCTTCAAAAGAATCCCGGACAATCCGGCCCCTTCTATGGTCGGGGCGCTGCCTGTCAGGTTTTTCTGACTCGTCCCGGCCGTGTAAATGCGGAGATCCGACTGGATGAATGATCAGGCCAATAGCGTCGACGAACGCTATGAGACGACACCTGCAACCCTCACGACCTGGAGCCGCCAGGACACCACCTGGATGCTTGGCCTGTTCGGCACCGCCATTGGCGCCGGCACGCTGTTCTTGCCGATCAACGCGGGCCTGGGAGGCTTCTGGCCACTGGTGATCCTCGCGCTGCTGGCGTTCCCGATGACCTTCTTCGCTCACCGTGGCCTGACCCGTTTCGTGCTGTCCGGCCGTGAAGGCTCCGACATTACCGACGTGGTGGAAGAACACTTCGGCATCAAGGCCGGTGCGCTGATCACCTTGCTGTACTTCTTTGCGATCTTCCCGATCCTGCTGATTTATAGCGTGGCTCTGACCAATACCGTTGGCAGCTTCATGGAGCACCAACTGCACATCATGCCGCCACCACGGGCGATTCTGTCGTTGGTGCTGATCCTCGGCCTGCTGGCCGTGGTGCGTTGCGGCGAGCAAGTGATCGTCAAGGCCATGAGCCTGATGGTGTATCCGTTCATCGTCGCCTTGCTGTTCCTGGCGGTGTACCTGGTTCCGCATTGGAATGGCGGCATCCTCAGCACCGCCAGCGTAGTCCCGGCACCGTCGGCACTGCTCAATACGCTGTGGCTGGCGATTCCGGTGATGGTGTTCTCGTTCAACCATTCGCCGATCATCTCGGCCTTTGCGGTTGATCAGAAGCGCCAGTACGGCGTCCATGCCGATGAACGCAGCTCGCAGATCCTGTCTCGCGCGCATCTTTTGATGGTGGGGATGGTGCTGTTCTTCGTGTTCAGCTGCGTGCTGACCCTGTCGCCGGCGCAGTTAGCCGAAGCGAAGGCGCAGAACCTGTCGATCCTGTCCTACCTGGCCAACCACTTCGATAACCCGACCATCGAGTTTGCCGCTCCGTTGATCGCGTTTGTGGCGATTGCCAAGTCGTTCCTGGGCCACTACATCGGCGCCAGCGAAGGCCTCAAGGGCCTGGTCCTTAAAACCGGTCGCCGGCCCGGAGCGAAGAGCCTGGACCGCATGACTGCCGCTTTCATGCTGGTGGTGTGCTGGATGGTTGCCACGCTTAACCCAAGTATCCTCCGCATGATAGAGACGCTGGGCGGGCCGATCATCGCGTCGATCCTGTTCCTGATGCCGATGTACGCCATTCGTAAGGTGCCGGCCATGGCCAAGTACCGTGGGCAGGCGTCGAATGTGTTTGTCACCGCCGTAGGCCTGGTGGCGATTACTGCGTTGGTTTACTCACTGCTGTCCTGATCGCAGTGTAGGTATCTACGTATCTTGAGTGATCCTGCGCTTACGCACTATCACATTGAAGAGGTGTAGATACCTATCGATAACAGATGGCACCGACAGAGGCTGATTCGCGTACACCGCGAATCGGCCTTTTTTAGGTGCGCAAACCCGCACAAGGATCAACCCACGGCCCTGCAATGAGGGCTAAGCTTATCGGCTTACTGGTTTCTGTCTTGGAGACCCCCAAGGTTGGCCCGCTTGAACACTCAAACTCCTCCCGCCGTCGTCGCTTCACCCAACCGCATCCAGGACATACTCGCCGGGCTCTCCATCGCCGGCTTGCTGCTGCCAGAGGCGGTGGCCTATTCCAGTATTGCCGCGCTGCCGCCCCAGGCCGGCGTCATCGCCCTGTTTGCCGGGTTGCTGTGCTACGGCCTGATGGGCACCAGCCGCTTTGCGATCGTTTCGGCCACCTCCTCTTCGGCGGCGGTACTGGCGGCCGCAACCGCTAGCCTGGCAGGTGATGACCCGGCGCTGAGGCTCCCCCTGGCATTCGGACTGGTGCTGGTCACAGGCGCGTTTTTCCTGTTGGCCGGGCTGTTCAAGCTCGGTGGTGTCACCTCGTTTATCGCCAAGCCTGTATTGCGCGGTTTTGCTTTCGGCCTGGCGCTGACCATCATCCTTAAACAATTGGCCAGCGTGGTTGGGGTGCACCTGACCGACAACAACCTTATTCGCTTCCTGCCGCAGCTGCTGGAGCAATGGCCACGCTGGAATTGGCCGGCTGCGCTGGTGGCCGCCGTTGCGTTGCTGGTGTTGTGGCTGTGCGCACGAATCCCGCGCCTGCCCGGCGGATTATTGGTGGTGGTGCTGGGCATCGTTGCCGGGCAGTACCTGGATCTGCAGACCCATGGCGTGGCGCTGATTGGCGTGATCGAACTGCGCCTGGAGCTGGGGCACCTTCCGGTGTTGCCATTCGCCGACTGGTTGCGTCTGGGCGAGCTGGCGTTTGCCTTGGTCATGATTCTGTACGCTGAGTCCTACGGCTCCATCAGCTCATTCGCGCTTAAACATGGCGACCGCGTGTCATCCAACCGCGATTTGCTGGCGTTGGGCGCGGCGAACCTCGTGTCTGGATTGTTCCACGGCATGCCGGTCGGTGCCGGGTATTCGGCGACTTCGGCCAATGAAGCGGCGGGTGCGGGTTCACGTTTGGCCGGCATCATTGCCGCGCTGGTGGTACTGGTGATTGTGTTGACGGTGCTGCCCTATGTTGCGCTAACCCCGGAGCCAGTGCTGGCAGCCATCGTCATGTACGCGCTGGGACGTGGCTTGAGCCTGCAGCCTCTGGGACGCTACTTCCTGTGGAGGCGTGATCGCTTGCTGGTGATCTGTGCCGTCGCTGCGGTGCTGGTGCTCGGCGTGCTGGATGGATTGCTGCTGGCAGTGGCGGTCAGCGTCTTGTTGATGCTGCGCCAGATGTCGTCGGCAGACATCCAGGTGCTCGGTCGCCTGGGTGACAGTCATGACTTTGTAGGCCGTCAACATCATGCTGATGCGCTGGACGTACCGGGCCTATTGATCGTGCGTCCCAGCGAAGCGCTGTTTTTCGCCAATGCCGAACGTATCCTGGGCGCGGCCCTGCGCCTGATGCGCCGGTCCCAGGCAGAGACGGTGGTGCTAAGCCTCGAAGAGTCCCCCGACCTCGACGGCACCAGTATCGAAGCGCTGGCAGCATTTTTTGCGCAGGTGCGCGGGGAGGGCAAGCGGCTGGTGCTGGCGCGGGTAAGGCATGATGCCCTTGAGGTGTTGCAGGCGCTGCCTGAAGCGTTGCCACCGCACGTGCTGCTCAGCGGTTTGAGCGTCGACGGTGCTGTGCAACTGGCCAATTCCCACGCATAAAAAAACGCCGCGTACCTTGCGATACGCGGCGCCTTTTACATCAACACACCCTTAGGCTTGAATCACCGGGATGTTAGCGCTCGCTGCAATCTTACGGAACTCAGCAATCTGGTCGAAGTTCAGGTAGCGGTAGACGTCACTGGCCATGGTGTCCAGTTTCGCTGCGTAGCCCATGTACTCTTCGACGGTCGGCAGGCGACCCAGGGTAGACGCCACGGCCGCCAGCTCGGCCGAAGCCAGGTAGACGTTAGCGCCGTCACCCAGACGGTTCGGGAAGTTACGGGTCGAGGTCGACACCACGGTCGAATTCGGCTCTACACGTGCCTGGTTACCCATGCACAGCGAGCAGCCCGGCATTTCCATGCGTGCGCCAGCCTTGCCGTAGATACCGTAGTAGCCTTCTTCGGTCAGTTGGTGAGCGTCCATCTTGGTCGGCGGCGACAGCCACAGACGCGTCGGCAGCTGGCCCTTGACCTGCTCCAGCAACTTACCGGCAGCGCGGAAGTGACCGATGTTGGTCATGCACGAACCGATGAACACTTCGTCGATCTTCTCACCGGCAACACTGGACAGCAGACGGGCGTCGTCCGGGTCGTTCGGTGCGCAGAGGATCGGCTCGTTGATGTCGGCCAGGTCGATCTCGATGATTTCGGCGTATTCCGCGTCGGCATCGGCTTCCATCAGTTCCGGGTTGGCAACCCAGGCTTCCATCGCTTGGGCGCGACGTTCCAGGGTGCGCGGGTCACCGTAGCCTTCACCGATCATCCAGCGCAGCAGGGTGATGTTGGAGTTCAGGTACTCGGTGATCGAGTCTTTCGACAGCTTGATGGTGCAACCGGCAGCCGAACGTTCAGCCGAGGCGTCGGACAGCTCGAAAGCTTGCTCCAGCGTCAGGTCGTTGAGGCCTTCGATTTCCAGGATGCGGCCGGAGAAGGCGTTCTTCTTGCCTTTTTTCTCTACGGTCAGCAGACCCGATTGGATCGCGTAGTACGGAATGGCATGAACCAGGTCACGCAGGGTGATGCCAGGTTTCATTTTGCCTTTGAAGCGCACCAGGATCGATTCCGGCATGTCCAGTGGCATTACGCCAGTGGCTGCGGCGAACGCGACCAGGCCAGAGCCGGCCGGGAACGAGATGCCCATCGGGAAACGGGTGTGGGAGTCGCCACCGGTGCCGACGGTGTCCGGCAGCAGCATGCGGTTCAGCCAGCTGTGGATGATGCCGTCGCCTGGACGCAGCGATACACCGCCACGGGTCATGATGAAGTCAGGCAGGGTGTGGTGGGTGGTCACGTCGATCGGCTTTGGATAGGCCGCGGTATGGCAGAACGACTGCATTACCAGATCGGTCGAGAAGCCCAGGCACGCCAGGTCTTTCAGTTCATCACGGGTCATAGGACCGGTGGTGTCCTGGGAGCCCACGGTGGTCATCTTCGGTTCGCAGTAGGTGCCAGGACGAACGCCTTTGCCTTCCGGCAGACCGCACGCCTTACCGACCATTTTCTGTGCCAGGGTGAAGCCTTTGCCGGTGTCGACAGGCGCTTCAGGCAGCTTGAACAGGTCGGTAGGGCCCAGGCCCAGCTCAGCACGTGCCTTGTCCGTCAGGCCGCGACCGATGATCAGCGGGATACGGCCGCCGGCGCGGACTTCGTCCAACAGCACCGGGGTCTTCATTTCGAAGGTGGTGATGACTTCGTCGGTACCGTGCTTGCAGACTTTGCCGGCATGCGGGTACAGGTCGATCACGTCGCCCATGTTGATGTTGGAGACGTCGAACTCGATGGGCAGTGCGCCCGCATCTTCCATGGTGTTGTAGAAGATCGGAGCGATTTTGCTGCCGAAGCAGAAACCGCCGGCGCGCTTGTTCGGCACGTAGGGAACGTCGTCGCCGAAGAACCACAGCACGGAGTTGGTCGCGGATTTACGCGAGGAACCGGTACCGACCACGTCGCCGACGTAGGCGATCGGGAAGCCTTGGCCGCGCATCTCTTCGATCTGCTTCATCGGGCCGGTCTTGCCTTGCTCGTCCGGCACGATGCCTTCACGGGCCATTTTCAGCATGGCCAGGGCGTGCAGCGGGATGTCAGGACGGGACCAGGCATCCGGCGCAGGGGACAGGTCGTCGGTGTTGGTTTCGCCGGTGACCTTGAACACGCGCAGGCTGATTTTGTCGGCCAGGGTAGGGCGGTTGCGGAACCACTCGCCGTCAGCCCAGGACTGAAGCACGCCTTTGGCGTGTTCGTTGCCGTTCTTGGCTTTTTCGGCGACGTCGTGGAATGCATCGAACATCAGCAGGGTGTGCTTGAGTTGGGCAGCGGCGACCGGTGCCAGTGTGGCGTCGTCCAGCAGCTCAACCAGGGTCACGATGTTGTAGCCGCCTTGCATGGTGCCAAGCAGTTCAACCGCGCGTTTCTTGTCGATCAGGGGGGAAGTGGCTTCGCCCTTGGCCAGGGCAGACAGGAAACCGGCCTTGACGTAAGCGGCTTCGTCAACGCCTGGTGGAATGCGGTTGGTGATCAGGTCAACGAGGAATTCTTCTTCGCCAGCCGGAGGATTTTTCAGCAGCTCGACCAGGCCTGCGGTTTGTTCGGCGTTAAGCGGCTGGGGAACGATACCCAGGGCTGCACGCTCTTCGATATGTTTGCGGTAGGCTTCAAGCACAGTTATTACCCTCATCAGTGGTCCCACGGGACGCTCATCCAGAAATGAACGGCACGCATGCGCTCGGGGGCTTTTTGGGCCGCAAAGCCAGCGCTGCCGGCATTCCTCACAGAAGCTGCTTTCAAAGTTTTACGCCTGCAGAACGGAGCTGATGAGGGTTGGCGAGGGCTCTGACCTACCGAGTCATTAACCATCGCCAACACCGTTCTGAAGGAACGACTGTGCTCGTGACGCTTTGAAAACAGCTTCCAGCGGATTATTGGCGCCTTACAAGGCCGGATGATTCTACGGCAAAAAAATTCTAAAGGTAAGTTGCCTCGCCAAGTTTGCAGGGTGATGAAGGTTAGACAAAGGGCTAACATGGCGCATTGTTTCGCTGATCTGCGTGTTGTTGCCCATGTCCAACCAAACCATCAAGACCCCCTGCGTCGGCCTGTGCTCCACGGTTTACGGCGATCTCGTGTGCCGTGGCTGCAAGCGCTTCCACCACGAAGTGATCCTGTGGAATGGCTATAACGAAGAAGAAAAACGCGCGGTCTGGCTGCGGCTGGAGCAATTGTTGGTGCAGGTAATGGCCGGAAAGCTCGAAGTTTTCGACCCCAAGACCCTGCGCGGCCAGCTGGAACAGCGCAAAATTCGCTTCGTGCCGCACCAGTCCGAGTACTGCTGGGCCTATCAATTGATCGCGCGTGGGGCGCGGGTGATCAATAACCTGGAGGCCTACGGCATGGTGCTGTTACCCGAATTTCGTGACTGGGCCTTGCCGGAATTACGCGATGCCATTGATCGGGAGTTCTTTATCCTGTCCGAGGCGCATTACCAGCGCTATATCGCGCCGGGTTTCCTGCGCGACGCGCTCGCTGACTGACAACACCCCTCCAAAATGTGGGAGGGGGCTTGCTCCCGATAGTGGTGTATCAGTCAGCTAATCTGTAACTGACACACCGTCATCGGGAGCAAGCCCCCTCCCACATTTTGATCTCCATCGTTCATAAGGTTGGATCAGGGCTTGCTGGCGAGTTCTTGCAGGTGATCCATCAACGCCTGCGGCTTGAGCACCAGCACATCACTCTCCACCGCATCCAGTATCACCTCTGCCGTATTGCCGATCAGTGCCCCGGAAATTCCGGTGCGCGCCACGGTGCCGATGATCGTTACCGCCGCTTGCAGGGTGTGAACTAGATGGGGGATCAACACATCCGCCGGGCCTTCCTTGATATGCAGGTGCGATTCGTCCACATCGAACTCGGCCTGAAACGCCTTGCATTGCTCGCGATAGCGCGCCTCGATGGTTTCCTTGAGCTGGAACGTCGGGTCCGCCGCCGACAACATCGGCGACGGATGGGCGCTGATCACGTGCAACTGCGCCTTGGCCAGGCTGGCGATATCAAAGCCATGGTCGATGATCGAAGTGTGCAACGAGCGGTGTTCGCCATCGGTATTGCCCACATCGATCGCCGCGAGGATCACGCCGCCAGCCCACGGCGTGGCCGTCTTGACCAGCAACACCGCCGTCGGGCAGTAACGCAGCAACTTCCAGTCCGCAGGCGTCAGCAGGGCTTTTTTCAACGGGCTGTCGGGGAAGTGCTGCTTGATCACCAGCCCACAGCCCTCGGCTTGCTGCACGTCGATAATGGTGTCATGCAGGCTGTCATTCCACGCCTGCTCGGTGGTGACGCTGTAGCCGTCCTCCTGCAAGCCCGACTTGAGCAGGGCCAGCAGCGCCGAGTGCTCATGCTTCTTGTCGCAGACCAGTAAATGCAGGTGTGCGCCGGTGACCCCGGCGATCAGCTTGGCACGCTTGAGGGCCAGGCTTTCCGAATGCTCGGGCTCGATGACCACCAGGATGCTGCGGATGGCTTGCATGATCGGGATCTCCAAAAAGGGTGGGGGCTGCAACAACTATAGTTGCTGGCTGGCGCACGTCATGTTGATGCACATCAAAGCCGGTGGCTGGTGGTCTGCGGCGGGGTCGGTATAATCGCCGGCCTTTTGTGATCCTTTTGCCCGTGAGCCCGATGAACCTGCCAGAAATCCACGAATTCCTCGGTTGCCGCACCCCTGATGCCTGGGTCCAGGCCGCGCTGGCCGATCAGGACACCCTGCTGATCGACCACAAGAACTGCGAATTCAAAGCCGCCAGCACCGCCCTGAGCCTGATCGCCAAGTACCACGGCCATGTCGACCTGATCAACATGATGTCGCGCCTGGCCCGCGAAGAGCTGGTGCACCACGAACAAGTCATGCGTTTGATCAAAAAGCGCAAGGTCGAGCTGCGCCAGCTGCACGCCGGGCGCTATGCCTCCGGTTTGCGCAAAGTGGTGCGCAGCCACGAACCGGTCAAACTGGTGGATACCCTGGTGGTCGGCGCCTTTATCGAAGCGCGCAGTTGCGAGCGTTTCGAAGCGCTGGTGCCGCATTTGGACGAAGAACTCGGCAAGTTCTACTTCGGCCTGCTGAAAAGCGAGGCGCGGCACTTCCAGGGTTACCTGAAGTTGGCGTACCAGTACGGTGACGCCAAGGACATCGCCCAGGTGATCGAGCGGGTGAGGGCGACCGAGCAGGAACTGATCGAGTCACCCGACATCGAGTTCCGCTTTCACAGTGGCGTGCCAGCCTGAGGCCACGGCCACGCCGATCAAGGCGGTGATCGCGGCCAGCAGCAGGATCACCGTCTGCGTGCCCAAGGGCGCCGCCAGCAGCGCCACCGCCAGCCCTGCCAGCGGCTGCGGCAGGTTATTGAGCAGCGTGATCACGCCCACGGTCTTGCCAAAGTCCTGCACGGGGATGACCCGCTGACGGGTGCTGCGCAGGTAGACGTTGAACATCTTGTCGAAGCCGGTGACCAGCAGGAAGCCCACTACGTATAGCCACACGTCGGGGCTGATCGCCATGATCACTGCGCCCACGCCGATCATCGAATAAGACAGTCCGCCGAGCACCTTCAGGGGCAGGCCGGCCCGCGCCAGATAAAATAAAATGCCGATGGTGACCAGCGCGCCCGCTGCCTGGAGCAGGGCGTAGGCGTCCTTGCCCGCCGCAAACTGGCCGGTCACCATGGCCGCAGAGGTGGCCAGCGTGACGCCAATGATCAGGTTCACACCCACCGCCAACGTGATGACCCGCTTCAACTCCGGCAGGCGGCGGATATGTCCGAAGGCAATCTTCAGCGGTCGCAGCCAGATATCTCGATGTTGCTCGAAGGTTGCCAGGCTGGCCGTGCTGGAGCGTTGCCACACCCGCATCGCCAGGTCTGCGAGCAGGAACAGCCCGGCCACGCCCAGCACCACCCAGTGCCACGCCCATACCTCAAGCATCAGTGCGGCCACCAACGGCCCCAGCACCAGCCCGCTCTGGTCGGCGATCTGCGAATAGGAGAGGGTCTTGGCATAGCTGTACTGCGCGAAGATATGCGGCATCAGCACTTCTCGCGCCATGATGCCTTGGGTGGTCAGTACCCCGCACACTGCCGAGAGCAGCACGACCCAGTAAATACCGTCGAACACCCCGTACAAGGCGACCGCCAGCACACAGGCCAGCGCCCGGTAAACCTGGCTGATATGCAGGATGCGCACCGGCGCGAACGTGTCGCACACTGCGCCGCACACCGGGAACGCCAGATAGCGCGGCAGCGACTCGACAAAGAACGCCAGCCCGGCCCAGGCCACACTTTGAGTGGTCTGAAACACGATCAATGGCACGATAAACAGCAGGATCTGGTCCGCCAGCCGTGACAGGAACAGCGAAACAAAGAACGCCAGGTAATCCTTGCGCATACAACTCCCTGTACATGGCGTTAAAGATTGCAGCTTATTTGTTAAAAACTCTTAAAAGCATGAAGCTTCGTCGGCCTGTGCTGACCAACGGCTTTAGTTGCCCAGCTTGCCACCTATAATGCCCGCTCTTCAATCCGCGTCTGCACATTGGGAACTTATGGAAAACCTGGGGCTGGGCAAGGTCTTGCTCGTTGAGGATGACGAGAAACTGGCGGGGCTGATCGCGCACTTTCTGTCGCAGCATGGTTTTGAGGTGCGCGTGGAGCACCGGGGTGACAAAGCCCTGGCGGCGTTCCTGGAGTTCAAGCCAAAGATCGTCGTACTCGACCTGATGCTGCCCGGCCAGAGCGGCCTGCACGTGTGTCGAGGGATTCGCACGGTGTCCGACACGCCCATCGTGATCCTCACCGCCAAGGAAGACGACCTGGACCATATCCTCGGCCTCGAGTCCGGTGCCGACGATTATGTGATCAAGCCGATCAAGCCCCCCGTGCTGCTGGCACGCCTGCGCGCCCTGCAACGGCGCCAAGCCCCGGAGCCGACGGTGCGCGGGGCCCTGGCCTTCGGGCGGCTGGCCATCGATCGCAGTTGCCGCGTGGTCAGCCTTGGGGACGAACAGATCGACCTCACCACCATGGAATTCGAGCTGCTGTGGCTGCTGGCCAGTAACTCGGGCACGATCCTGTCCCGCGATGACATCCTCAACCGCATGCGCGGCATCGCCTTCGACGGCCTTAACCGCAGTGTCGATGTGTACATCAGCAAGCTGCGCGGCAAACTCAACGACAACCCCCGCGAACCGGTGTGCATCAAGACGATCTGGGGCAAGGGCTACCTGTTCAACCCCTTCGCGTGGGAGGTCTAGATGCTGCGGCTCTACATTCGCCTGTACATCATCCTGGCGCTGGGGCTGGCGGGGGCGATCTGGCTGGTCAACTACACCTTCGATGAGTTGCTGCCCGAAGCCAATGAAACCTATAACCGCGAAGCCCTGCGCGGCCCGGCTTATGGCTTGGTGGAACAATTGCGACCCTTGCCGGGCGATGCCCGCGCGGCGCGCCTGAGCGAGCTGCAACCCCACTACGGCCTGCACCTGAAACTGGTCCAGCGCGATGACTTGGCGCTCGACCCGCGTGAACGACAGTTGCTTGCCGCCGGAAAACTGGTGGTACGCGGCGACTTCATGGAGTTCATCGCCAATATCGATGGCGGCCCGCAGCTGCTTAATATCAAACTGCCCGAAGAACCGAAATGGCTGTACCTGTGGGCCTATTGCCTGCTGGGATTGAGCCTGGCGATCGTGCTGTATTTCTGGGTGCGCCCGCACTGGCGTGACCTGGAACATATTCGCCTGGCGGCACAACGTTTCGGTGACAACGACCTCGGTTCACGCATTCTGCTGCCACGCCGTTCCACGGTGCGTGAGCTGGCCGGGCACTTCAACCAGATGGCCGAGCGCATCGAAAGCCTGATCGCCAACCAGCGCGAACTGACCAACGCCGTGTCCCACGAATTGCGCACGCCGATTGCACGCCTGTCGTTCGAGCTCGACCAGTTGAAACAACAGACCGACCCGTGCCAGCGCAGCGAATTGATCGCCGACATGTATGCCGACCTGGGCGAGCTGGAAGAAATGGTCTCCGAACTGCTCACCTACGCCAGCCTGGAGCGTGGCGCCACCCAGGTCACCCGTGAGCGCATCGAGGCCCACAGCTGGCTCGACAGTGTGATCGGCAGCGTGGCCCTGGAGGCCGAGGCGGCCGGTATCCAGCTGTCGTTGCGCACCTGCGAGGTGGACGTTATCCAGATCGAGCCGCGCTTTATGGCGCGTGCGGTGATCAACCTGCTGCGCAACGCCGTGCGCTACGCCGAGCGCCGCGTGGAAGTGTCGCTGGTCAGGTTCGGCAGCGGCTATGAAGTGCGCGTGTGTGACGATGGCCCCGGCGTGCCGGAGGAAGGCCGGTCGAAGATCTTCCAGCCGTTCACGCGCCTGGACGCCAGCCGCGACCGCCGCACCGGCGGTTTCGGCCTGGGCCTGGCGCTGGTGCAGCGGGTGTCGCAGTGGCACGGCGGCCAAGTGCAAGTGCTGGATTCGGAATGGGGCGGGGCGTCGTTCCGGATGACCTGGGCGTACGCCGAATAACGAGCTTGAAAGCAAGACAGATCAAATGTGGGAGGGGGCTTGCTCCCGATAGCAGTGTGTCAGTCCCAGGTCTATCAACTGACACACCGCTATCGGGAGCAAGCCCCCTCCCACATTTTTAATTCGGTTATCAGGTCAGAAGCTGTATTCCAGTACCCCCATCACCAACGTCTGCAACCGCCGCTCCACATCCGGTTCATCCCATCGGCTCCCGCGAGCAAACACACGGAGGTAAGGGACAGGCACAGGTTTTTGCAACGCATCAGGGGTCTCATGGGGTCAGAAACTCAGGGGGGGATGGGTACGTTTGAAGGCGTCGCCCGAGGCGCTCATGCCATTGGGCGATGGACTCTTCGGGGTACTCATCGAACTGCAGATCGCCTTGGCGCAACGTCACTTCCACCCACGGCGCCTTCGAGCCCAGCATCAGGTGCGTATGTTCCGGCGGCACCGGCAATGGCGTGTCGATGGCCGAGGCAAACGGATGGATCAACGCCGGCCACTCGGGGCTGAACAGCCACAAGGCGCTGCCGCATTGCGAACAGAAGTGCCGTTCAGCGCTGCTCGCATGGGCCCGGCTGGCCCCCTCGGGCTTGAGCCTGGCGTGGTAGATCGAAATCAGTTTGCGCCCGCGCACCTTCAAACTCTGGGCATCGCCAGCCAGGTTGATCGCATAACCGCCACCGCCCTGGGTCTTGCGACAGATCGAGCAGTAGCAACGCTGGTAAGGATAGGGGTGGGCACTGGTGAGGCTGAACGTCACGGCGCCGCAATGGCAGGATCCTTCAAGCTGCATGGGCTGACTCCTGATATGAGTATGTAACAACGCTTTGCTAATACCTTAGCCTCAGGCAAGATTCCCCGCTTTGGTTTCAGGGAAGACACCCATGATTGCTCAGTTGCAGAGCGCTGCCGCGCAAATCCGCCACGCCGTGCGTGCCGCTACCGAAGGCTTGGTCGGGCGCGAGCAACTGGCCGAATTGATCGTGCTGGCAGCCGTGGCCCAGGAGCACATCCTGGTGATCGGGCCGCCCGGCACTGCAAAAAGCGCGGTGGTGCGGCGTGTCGCGCAGTCCATGGGTGGGCGTTACTTCGAATACCTGCTCGGACGTTTCACCGAACCGTCCGAACTGTTCGGCGCGGTAGACCTGAAAAAGCTGCGCGAAGGCACGGTGGAAACCGACGTCAGCGGCATGCTGCCGGAAGCCGATATCGTGTTTCTCGACGAAGTCTTCCTGGGCTCTACCGCGATCCTCAACACCTTGCTGGGCGTACTCAACGAGCGCCGATTCCGTCGTGGCCATACCCAGGTGCAATGCCCGCTGCGCGTGTGCGTCGGCGCCGCCAACGGCCTGCCGGATGATGAGGCGTTGGCGGCCTTCGGTGACCGTTTCCTGTTGCATCTGTTTGTCGAGTCGGTGCCGGACAATCAATTGGAAGCCATGCTGGCCGGCGGCTGGCAGTCGGAGCAGCGCCCGGTGCAACAGTTGCTCGGCCTTGCGCAACTGGACACGCTCGGCCAGGCCCTGAAACACGTCGACCTGACCGCTGTGCGCCCAGCCCTGGCCCAAGCCATTCGCCGCCTGCGCGAAGCCGGGATCCAGTTGTCTGACCGGCGCATCGTCAAGTCCCAGCGCTTGATCGCGGCCGCTGCATTGCTCAGTGGTCGCCTGGAAGCCAGCGACGCCGACTTGTGGCCGCTGCTGTACGTGTTGCCGACCCAGGCTACCCAGCAACACGGCCGCGAAGTATTGCGCGACCTGTTTGCTGCCTCCAGCAACAGCCATTTGTTCAGCGCGGTGGAAGAGGCGACGTTGCAGCCGATGTCACGTGTGAATCGGCTGCTGGAAACCGCCGAAGACTACCTCTCCCGTGCCGAGCCGCCGGCCAGTAGCGTGCTAGAAGGCCTGTTGCGCGAGATCGATGCCAATTTCAATAGCCAGACCCTGCCCGAACCTCTGCAGCAGGCGCGGGGACAACTCACTCGATTGCTGACCCCCAGCGAATGAGTGCGCTGACCCAGCCTTGGGCCTGGCGTTCACGGCCAGTGCCCGCCGAGGCTCAGGCCGCCGTGGCCTGGGGCGATGCTGCCCGGCGCCTGCACGCACGCCTGGCGCTGCTCGCGGCCGACCATGCGGCGCGGCTGCAAGCCACTGCCAATGGTGATGTACTGGTGGTGACGGGCGTAATGGCTGACCTGCCTTGGGTCGACGGTGTTGCTTACGCTGCGCCCAGCACCAGCGCACCGCACCTCTGGCTGCCGACCAGTTGGGAACCGCAGGTGCCACAGGACCTGTTGGGACAGGCCTTGTCCGCTCGCTTCAAACGCGCGCCCTTGTTGGTGTGGCACGACCCGCAGGCGGTGATCCCGCTGGACCGCCTGCTGGCCGTGTCGCCCGCGCATCTGCAACGTATCGCCGCCTATTGGGGAGTCGCCCATGCAACTGCCTGAGGCGCTGCAACCCTGGCGGCAGTGGCTGGAGTGGTTTGCCCCGCAACACCTGCCCCTGTTCGCCGACCTGCTCGGTCGACTCAACCCTCTGCTCGGACCACTGCGCGGCCTGCACCAGGGCGGAGTGCCGGAGCCCGATGGCCTGGGCGACCTGCATCGGCGCGGTCCCTATGAGCGACTGCTGTCCAGTGAATGGCTGCTGGCCGATGAAGTGCCTGACGAGTTCCTGCGCCGGGCGGTCGGCGGTGAGCATATGTTCCTCGCCCCGCACTACCGTGCCCGTGAAGCGAACCGCCTGATTGTCGTGCTGTTTGATGCGGGCCCCTTGCAACTGGGGGCTGCGCGCCTGGTGCACCTGGCGCTGTTGATGCTGCTGGCGCGGCGTGCCGAAGAGGCGGGGGCGCAATTGCGCTGGGGCATTCTGCAAGCCACGCCCGAGTTGCATGAGCTGGACTCATCGGCGCAGCTCAAGCGCCTGCTCGACGCCCGCACCTACGAGGTCGTGAGCGACGACCATTGGCTGGCCTGGCGTGACGCGCTGGCCGACCACGCGGTTGGAGAATGCTGGGTGGTTGGCCAGCGCTTGCCGCCCACGGATCCCAAGGTCTGCACCCACCGCGTGCAGATTACGCGCAACCTGGATGGGCGCAGCCTGACGTTCGCCTTGCAGTCGCGGCGCGTGTCGCTGCCGCTGCCGGAGGAGCAGCAGGCCGTGCGCTTGCTCAAGGGCCAGTTCGATAACGCCGTGCACACGCCGGCACCGACCGCTGCCGGCCGAGTGGCGCGGGTTGCATTGACCCTGCCGCCGGTCATCTCCGGTTCCGGCAACTATGTCGCCCTGCGCTTGCTCGATGAGCACGGCATGGTGGTGATCAAGCTGCCGCACAAGAACCAGAAAAAAAACCTCGAAGTGCGACGTCGCCTGTGGGGCAAACATCAGCACGTGCTCGCGGCCACCTTTAACTACCGCAGCCTCGGTGCGGTGCTCGGTGATGGCAATATCCTGACCTTCTGGAACATCCCCAGTCTCGTTTCGGTCAACAAGCCCACACGCGAAGAAATGCACCTGCCGCCGGGCACTGCGACCTTTCTGCCCGCGGTGTGGCTGCGCGGCGAACAGGCGGAGCGCCTGTATCTACTAGATACAAACGGTCACCTTGCTCACTGGCAGCGGCCTGGCCACGCGCCGAGGGCAGAATGTTTCTCGGTGACGGACAATGTCATGGGGCTGGCGCAGTTGGATGCCTTATCGTTGGTCTACGCCCGCATCGAGGGTGGGCAACTGGTGGCTTACCCCGCGACGTCCTCCGGTGCCCGCAGTCACGGTTATGCAGTCGGTGCGGCTGCCGGTGTGAGCCAGATACTGTTCGCCAGCACCCCGCATTGGAAGTACGCCTTTGGTGGCTGCGCATTACTCACTCACCAAGGTGGCCGCCAGAGTTGGCGCCTGGTGACCCACGACAGTTTTCCCGCGAAAAAGGTACAGATCGACTTGGCGCCCGGCTGGAGCGCCATCGGTCTGCATCACCACGTGGCGGCGCAGGAACGCTATTCGCTGGTACTGCTGGGGCCGAACCAGCACACCGTTGGCCTGTACACCGAGGGCCAACAACAGACGCTGTTCACCACGACGGCACCGATTGCCCGTGCGAGTTTCTGTCCCATGAGCGGCCTGGTGGCGGTGCTGACCACCGCCCGGGAATTACGGGTGTTCAACGTTGCCGAGCGCGCCATGCGTTTGCAAGTGATGTGTGACCTGAAACATGAGCCTGCCCATGCTTGAGCAAGAATTCCAGTTGATCCGCCGGCCGTTGTTGACCGGGCATCAATCCATCGACGGCATGTGGTTGCCCGCCGAGCGCTTTGCGCTGCAGGAACGGGCTCGCTTGATGCTGGAGCACTGGCGCACGGGCGCGATGGCCTACCGTTTTGCCGACGGCGATTTAGTGCAATTCAGCACGCCGGTCGCGCTGGATTGCCAGGCCCTTGCCGGCTGGCCGCTGGTGCGTCAGGGCCGTGGCCTGTGTTCGGCCCAGCTGAGCGCCGAGGAGCTGCGCGCTTTACCGGCCGCCGACCTGTGGCTGGTGCGCGGCAGCCAGGTGCACGCTTTGCAGTTGCGCGATGCCCAGGCCCTGGAACCTGGGCAGTGGCTTGATATCAGCGCCTACACCTTGCTCGATACCTTCGATTGTCATGCGCCCGTCGTGCCGGCCCTGCCTGAGCCGGTGATCACCGATGTACGCGAGATCCTGGGCGGATTGGCGCCGGTCAGCCCCGAGCAGGAGGGCGTGATCCGGGCCTTGCTGGAGCGGCAATCACCCGCACCGAAAGCGCCGCCCCCCAAGGCTGCAGGCCAATGGGGCAACGAGGAGTCCGCACCCTATCCGGCGTTGAAACTGGGCGTCACCCTGGCCCTGGTTGCAGGGTTGATCTGGATGGCCACCCAGGGCCAATCCGTGCCGTTGACACCGGTGTCTGCCACGACCACCGAAGACATCAGCGGCGTGATCCTGGGCATGTTGCTGAGCGCCATTGTCTTCACCGCCTTGCTGGTAGCGCTAAACAAATTCTTGCGCCGAGGTGCGCGGCCTACCGGCGCAGTGCCGCAAGCCCCGGACACCGCGAGCATTCCCCGGCGCGCCAAACCGGCTCGTCACAAGCCGGCGGCCTGGCGCCGCTGGCTGACCCGCCTGACCGAGCATTCAAAGCTGTCCAGGCTGTACGGCAAGCGCCAGGCGGCTTACATGCAGCGCATGCTGGAGATGTTCGAGGACGGCGATTTCGCCGAAGCGTTGCGCCATGCCATCCCCTTGGGTGACCAGCACTCGAATGCCGAACAGCACTTCGGTACGCCGCAGCGGCGCCAGGACCTGACCCTCAGCCAACAGCACGGGCCCAGCCGTACCTACCGCTTCGAGGAAGGGCTGACCGAGCATCTGCGCCAGATCTACCGGCGCTCCTATGAGCGCCTGGCCCGCGAAAACCGTATCGAAGAAGCGGTATTCGTACTCGCTGAACTGCTCAAGGAACGCCAGGAAGCACTCGATTACCTGGAAAAACACGCGCGCTACCAACAGGCCGCCGACCTCGCTCTCGCCTGGGACATGCCGTCTGCGGTCATCGTGCGCCTGCTATGCCTGGCCGAGAACTGGCAGCGCGCCTTGCTGGTGGCGCGTCGTGATGATGCATTTGCCGATGCGGTGGTGTTGCTTCAGGCCAAGCAGCCGCAGATCGCCGACCGTTTACGCCTGGAGTGGGCCGAGTCGCTGATCGCCAAGGGCCTGTGGTTGCAAGCCGTCGAGGTGGTGTGGAGCTTGCCGCAAGAGCGCCCGCGCGCCGCTCAATGGCTGCTCGATGCCGAAGCGGCCGGTGGGCGCCTGGCGATTGGCGCCTTGGTAAAGCGCGCGATATTGCTGCCCCAAACCCTGGAAGCTTACGGACCCTGGATCGAACAGCTGCGTGACGATCCCAGCCGTTGCGCCGAGCGGGATGCCCTGGCGCACACGTTGTTGGCGCACAAGTCCGACACCGTGGCCCTGGCCTGGCTCGCCGGTGCCACCGTGCACGCGGTGCTCGCCGACCAGCTCAGTGGGCGCGGGGGGCTCAACTTCAACCAACTGCAGTCGCTGGTCAAAATGAGCCGGGACAAATGTTTGCAGGCGGACTTGCCTGGCCAGTCACTCAAACGTCCCGCCGTGCGCTCGCTGGAGCGCGCGGCGGAGGCATTGCAGTGGTCAGCCCCGGTCCAGGGCAGCCGCTCCGTATACGATGCGGTGTCGCTGGATGACGAGCGTTATCTGGTGGCACTGGGCGAGGCCGGTGCGGTGGTGACGGATGCCAGCGGCATGCCGCTGTTCCATTTCGCCGTGCCGGCCCAGCGGATTGTCTTGGCGCACAGCCGGCAAATGGCGCTGGTGCTGACCCGGCGCGACACGGTGTGGCGCATCAGCAAGTTGGACTTGGTCAATCGCGCCGCGACCGACCTGGGCGTGCAGGTCCTCGACGTGTTCGCCGATCAGTTTGATGGCAGCACCTGGACCCTCGGCCAAGGCCGGCAACTGCGTGTGGTGGACGTGGATCGCGGCTTTGAAACCCTGTGGCACGTCAGCGACTTGCCAGGCTCGGTTCGCGCCCTCAAAAGTGATGAACGCAACGAGTTCCTGTGGCTCCATAACCCGCTGGAAGGCTTTGAGCGCTGGCATTATCGCCTGCCTGAGCGGCGGTTGGCGGGGCGTGAGCCGGCGTCGCCGCAGTCAGAGGAAAGCCACGCGCTGTTCTGTGCACTCGATCAAACCGTTGAGTACCTGATCCGGTACAGCGACGACGAAGAGCCCGTGCTGATCCTGGATGTCGACGGCAACCGCAAGGGGTATCGCCTGACGGGCTGTGATGAAGGGTGCTTCGATAGCGACCCGGTGCGCATCGTCGTCGACGCGGATTGGTTGGTATTCGGCTATATCGCCAGTGACCGCGACACCCGCTGGCACTTTATCCATCGTGGCAGTGACACCGTGTGTGCTGTGCTGCATTGGCCGCGCTACGAGGTGAATATCCGTCGCACCGGCGACGGCTGGTTGTTATTCGATGACCAGGGACGTTTGAGCCACATCACGGTGGAAGACGCCCGCCAGCGCAACCTCAGCCTGCATTGACCGAGTCCGGCATCAACGTGGCGATCAACGCACGAATGGTGCCGGGCAACGCCTCCAGCTCCCGCACCAAGATGCTGCGTTCGCGAATCGCCCACGGCTCATCGAGCTTCACCGCCACCACGTGCATGGTGCGACTGTGGCGCACGGCGGCGGACTCCGGAATGATGCCGATGCCCACACCGGCTTCGACCATCCGGCAGATCGCCTCGAAACTCGACACCTGGATACGCAGCGACAAGTGCTTGCCCAGCCGCTCCACGTGTTCGCGCAAAAAACTCAATAAGGTGCTGCCTTCATGCAGGCCGATATGCTGGTAGGCGAGGGTCTGTTCCAGGGTGACTGACGGTTGCGCTGCCAGCGGGTGGCCGACCGGCACCATCAATACCAAGGTGTCTGTGCTGAAATGCAGCACCTGCAAACCCGCCGCTTCCACGGGGCCGGCGATAATACCCATGTCGCTGGTGCCATCGAGCACGCCGCGCACGATGTCGCGAGACAGGCGCTCCTGCAGGTCGACGGTGACGCCAGGCCTTTGTGACAGGAACCCCGCCAGCACTTCCGGCAAGAATTCGGTGACCGCCGTGGTGTTGGCGAAGATGCGGATATGCCCGGCCGAATCCACGCCGTATTGGGTGAATTCGCTTTTGAGGTAGTCCACCTGGCGCATGATCAGCCGCGCATGGTGCAGCAAGCGTTCACCGGCCGGGGTGATCTCCACGCCACGGCTGTCACGGTACAGCAGGCGGGTGTCGAGCTGGCCTTCGAGGGCCTTGATCCGTGCACTGGCGGCGGCCGGCGAAAGAAACGCACGCTTGGCGCCCTGGGTCAGGCTGGGGGATTCGGCGATGTGGATAAACAGGCGCAGGTCGGCCAGGTCGAAGTGCATGCAAGACTCCCACAGGGGTATGCGGTGTTTTCAGTGAATTGGCGTTCAGCATAACCGAACGCTGGTTTATTGAAATGCAAATTCTCAGAACGGGCGGGCGCTTGCATGATCCGGGGCAGACACTCACTGCCCGAGGAACTGCACCTGATGAGCGCCACTGACTGGATCGGCCGAAGCGAAACCGCTCACGACCACCTGAGCCATAACCTGCTCAAACGTATCGCCGCTACGTTCGGCGAGGCAGTGCCCGAGGACGGCGCGGACCTACCGCCGTTGTGGCAGTGGTGCTTCTTCCAGGACCCGCTGCCGGAAACCGCCCTGGGCAGCGACGGCCACCCGGCGCGTGGCGGGTTCCTGCCGCCGGCCGACAACCGCAACCGCATGTGGGCCGGTGGGCGTATCGAGTTTCTGCACGCGCTGCGTGCCGGGGAGGCGGCGACCCGCGTGTCGACCATTATCCAGGTCGAAGAAAAGACCGGTCGCACCGGTTCGCTGTTGTTTGTCACCGTGCGCCACGACTATGCCCAGGACGGCCGCCTGGCGATCCGCGAAGAACAGGACATCGTCTACCGCGAACCCACGCCGCCCAAGGCCGGCAGCGCAGAGGCGCTGGAGCACGGTGAATGGCACGAAGCGATCGATCCCACGCCGACCCTGCTGTTTCGCTACAGCGCCGTGACCTTCAACGGTCACCGCATTCACTACGACTACCCCTATGTCACCGGCGCCGAAGGCTACTCAGGCCTGGTGGTGCATGGGCCGTTGATCGCCACCCTGAGCCTGCGCGCGTTCTGCCGTGCCCACCCCGAAGCCACCTTGCGCCGTTTTGCCTATCGCGGCGTGCGCCCGTTGATTGCGCCGCAGCCGTTTGAAGTGGCGGGCCGCGTGACTGAAACCGGCGTGGCGCAGCTGTGGGCCGGTAACGCTGACGGCCTGGCGCAGCAAGCCCAGGTGCATTTCGAATAATCCAAGTCGAATAATCCAAGAACAACAGGCGGAGAGCCGTTAATGAACCCGAACGACAATGAAGAACTCAATGCCATCCGCGAAGGCGTGCGCGCCTTGTGCGCCGAATTCGATGCCGCCTACTGGCGCAAGATTGACGAGCAAAAGGGCTTCCCCGAAGCCTTCGTCAAAGCGCTGACCGACGCCGGCTGGCTGTCGGCGATGATCCCCGAAGCGTACGGCGGTTCCGGCCTGGGCCTGGCCGAGGCTTCGGTGATCCTCGAAGAAGTGAACCGCTGCGGCGGTAACTCGGGCACCGTGCACGGCCAGATGTACAACATGTTCACTTTGCTGCGCCACGGCAGCGAAGCGCAGAAACGCTTCTACCTGCCCAAGCTCGCCAGCGGCGAATTGCGCCTGCAGTCCATGGGCGTGACCGAGCCCACCACCGGCACCGACACCACGAAGATCAAGACCACCGCGATCAAGCGCGGCGACAAGTACGTGATCAACGGCCAGAAGGTGTGGATCTCGCGCATCCAGCATTCCGACCTGATGATCCTGCTGGCGCGCACCACGCCGCTGGCTGAAGTGAAGAAAAAGTCCGAGGGCATGTCGATCTTCCTGGTGGACCTGCGCGAGGCCATCGGCCATGGCCTCACCGTGCAGCCCATTGCCAACATGGTCAACCACGAAACCAACGAGCTGTTCTTCGACAACCTCGAGCTGCCGCTGGACAGCCTGATCGGCGAAGAGGGCAAGGGCTTCAAATACATCCTCGATGGCCTCAACGCCGAACGCACGCTGATCGCCGCCGAATGCATCGGCGACGGCCGCTGGTTTATCGAAAAGGCCAGCGCCTATGCCCGCGACCGCGTGGTGTTTGGCCGGCCTATCGGACAGAACCAGGGCGTGCAGTTCCCGATCGCCGAAGCGCATATCGAGATCGAAGCGGCGGACCTGATGCGCTGGCGTGCCTGTGAGGAATACGACAGCGGCAAAAATGCCGGGGCCAGTGCCAACATGGCAAAGTACCTGGCGGCCAAGGCGTCCTGGGAGGCAGCCAATGCGTGCCTGCAGACCCACGGCGGCTTCGGGTTTGCCTGCGAATACGACGTGGAGCGCAAATTCCGCGAGACGCGCCTGTACCAGGTGGCACCGATCTCCACCAACCTGATCCTGTCCTACGTGGCCGAGCACTTGCTCGAACTGCCGCGCAGTTTCTGAGGGCCTGACCGTGAGCCATACCCAAGCCCTGTGTCGGTTCCTTGCCGAGCTGAATCACACGCACCTGCCGGAAGACGTGCTGGCGCGTACCGAAGACCTGTACCTGGACTGGCTGGCCTCGGCGCTGGCGAGCCAGGGCGCGCACCCAATCCCGTTATTCGAGCGTTATGCGCAGAAAATGGGGCCAAGCAGCGGCCCGGCGCAGGTGATCGTCAACGGCGCCAGCACCAGCGCGTATTTCGCCGCGCTGGTCAACGGCGCTTCCTCCCACCTGGTGGAGCAGGATGACCTGCACAACAGTTCAGTTTTGCACCCGGCGACCGTGGTGTTTCCCGCCGCGTTGGCGGCCGCCCAGGACCTGGGTAAATCCGGCCGCGACTTGCTGCTGGCCTCGGTGGCCGGTTATGAAGCCGGTATCCGTATCGGCGAATTCATGGGCCGTTCCCACTACCGCATCTTTCACACCACGGCCACGGTCGGCACCCTGGCGGCGGCCGTTGCGGTGGGCAAGCTGCTGGACTTCAACCAAGAACAATTCATCAACCTGCTCGGCAGCGCCGGCACGCAGGCCGCCGGGCTGTGGGAGTTCCTGCGCGATGCCGCCGACTCCAAGCAATTGCACACGGCCAAGGCGGCGGCTGACGGTTTGCTCGCCGCGTACCTGACGGCGGAAGGGCTGACCGGTGCGCGCAATATCCTTGAAGGCGACCAAGGCTTGGCGGCGGGGATGTCCAGCGATGCCGAGCCGAGCAAGTTGTCCGCCGACCTGGGCAGTCGCTGGGCGCTGCTGGAAACCTCGTTCAAGTTCCACGCCTCGTGCCGACATACGCATCCGGCGGCCGATGCGCTGCTGGACCTGATGCAGCGCGAACGCCTCACCGCCGCCGATATCGCCCATGTGGAGACGCGGGTGCATCAAGGCGCCATCGATGTGCTGGGGCGCGTGACCGTGCCGACCAGCGTGCACCAGGCCAAGTTCTCCATGGGCACCGTGCTGGGCTTGATCGCCGTGCATGGCAAGGCCGGGCTCACGGAGTTCCACGAGCGGGCGCTGACCGACCCGGCCGTCTCCAGCTTCCGCGACAAGGTCAGTATGACCCTCGACGCCGAAGTTGACGGCGCTTACCCCCAGCGCTGGCTCGGCCGCGTCACCGTCACCACCCTTGACGGCCGCACGCTGCACGGCGCCATCGACGAGCCCAAGGGCGACCCGGGCAACACCCTCAGCCGTCGAGAGCTGGCGGATAAATTCCAGCGCCTCGCCCAATTCAGCGGCGCCCGCACGCCGCTTGAGGCCCATGCCCTGATTGAAAAGGTCTGGGACTTACGCAACGCCGCATCCATGGCCCATTGGCTCTGAGGAACCGTCATGACTCACCAACGACCGCTGGACGGCATCACCGTTGTCAGCCTGGAACACGCGATTGCCGCGCCTTTTTGTACCCGCCAGTTGGCCGACCTGGGCGCCCGTGTCATCAAGATCGAACGCCCCGGCAGCGGCGACTTTGCGCGTGGCTATGACGAGCGCGTGCGCGGCCTGGCCTCGCATTTCGTGTGGACCAACCGCTCCAAGGAAAGCCTGACACTGGACCTCAAGCAAGGCGAGGCGGGCGCTATCCTCGACACCCTGTTGGCCGATGCCGATGTGCTGGTGCAGAACCTGGCGCCGGGTGCGGCGGCGCGCATGGGCTTGTCGTTCGAGGCACTGCAGGCGCGTTTTCCACGCCTGATTGTTTGCGACATTTCCGGCTACGGCGACGGCGGGCCCTACGAGAAAAAGAAGGCCTACGACCTGCTGATCCAGAGTGAGGGCGGTTTTCTCTCGGTGACCGGCGGCCCCGGCGAAGACCAGATGGCCAAGGCCGGTTGTTCCATCGCCGACATCTCGGCGGGCATGTACGCCTACAGCGGCATCCTCTCGGCACTGCTGCTGCGCGGCAAGACGGGGAAGGGCAGCCGCATCGACGTGAGCATGCTGGAGAGCCTGGTGGAGTGGATGGGCTACCCGATGTACTACGCGTTCGACGGCGCACCCCAGCCGCCGCGGGCCGGGGCCGCGCATTCGACGATCTATCCCTATGGGCCGTTTCCCACCGGCGACGGCGGCACGGTGATGCTCGGATTGCAGAACGAGCGCGAATGGGCGGCGTTCTGCGACAAGGTGCTGCTCACGCCGACACTGGCGACGGACGAGCGTTTCGCCGCCAACTTCAAGCGCTCGGCCAACCGTGAAGCGCTGCGCCAGATCATCGTCGACAGTTTTGCCCTGCTCGATGCCGAAGCGGTGATCCAGCGCCTGGAAACCGCGCAAATCGCCAGCGCCCGCGTCAACGATATGCAAGGCGTGTGGGACCACCCGCAGCTCAAGGCGCGTGACAGCTGGCGCGAGGTCGACAGCCCGGCCGGCCCGTTGCCGTCGCTGCTGCCTCCGGCGCGCAATGCCGCGTTCATCCCGCGCATGGACGCGGTTCCAGGGTTGGGGCAGCACAGCCAGGGCATCCTGGATCAGTTGGGTTACTCGGCAGACGCCATCGACGGTCTGCGTGCACGCGGTGTTATTTAACACGTTATCAATAATAAGGAACTCAACAGATGCCAAGGCCCTTGGTTCGTTCGGCGTTGTTTGTGCCCGGTAGCCGACCGGAGCGATTTTCCAAAGCCTTGGCCAGTGGTGCCGATGCGGTGATCGTGGATTTTGAAGACGCGGTGGAAGAACCGCTCAAGCGCCAGGCGCGGGATAACCTCGGGGGGTTCCTGCAGGCGCATCCCGAGGCTCAGGTGTGGGTACGCATCAACGCGCCGGAGCACGCCGAGCATTTCGAGGATGTGGCGTTCTGCAAAGCCCATCCGAACGTGGCGGGGGTGTTGCTGCCGAAGGTCGAAAGTGCGGCCCAGGTTGCTGTGGTAGCGGCTACCGGCAAAGTCATCTGGCCGATTATTGAAAGCGCACGCGGTTTGCTGGCCGTGGCCGAGATCGCCCATGCGCCGCAGGTGGAGCGCCTGTCGTTCGGTGGGCTGGACCTGGCACTGGACCTGAACCTGAGCAGTAATTCCCCGGCCGCGCAGTTCGCCCTCGACCAGGCGCGGCTGGCGCTGATCGTGCATTCCCGCGCCGCTGGCCTGGTAGCGCCCCTGGACGGCGTGCACCCGGCCATCGATGACCCCGAGGGCCTGCGCCGTTCGATCCGGCATGCCTATGAAATGGGGTTTGCCGGGGCGTTGTGTATCCATCCCAAGCAGGTGCCGGTGATCCATGAAGCGCTGGCGCCGAGCGCCGAGGACCTGGCCTGGGCCCAGCGCGTGGTGGACGCCGGCGCGCATGGGGCAGGGGCCTACCAGATCGACGGGCAGATGGTGGATGCCCCGGTGTTGCTGCGGGCACAACGGTTATTAGCTGCCGAGTAAACCTGTGGCGAGCGAGCTTGCTCGCGTTGGCGTGCGCAGCGCTCCCGTTTTTCCTGGGGCCGCTTCGCAGCCCAACGGGAGCAAGCTCACTCGCCACACGGGATCGAACCGGTTTTTGGCGTTCGGCTTGGCCGAACGCAGGTATCTAGAATTCGAAATTCACTACACGCCTGACATCAGGCACCTTGCCTGACAACACAACAATAAGAAGGTGATTTTCCATGCTCAAGCTCTCCCGGGCGCTGCTGTGCGCCGCCACTTTGTTTGCCGCGGGCCTGGCCCAGGCGGCGGACCCGATTGTCATCAAGTTCGCCCACGTGGTCGCCGAAAACACCCCCAAAGGCCAGGGCGCGTTGTTGTTCAAAAAGCTTGCCGAAGAACGCTTGCCGGGCAGGGTCAAGGTCGAGGTGTACCCGAACTCGTCGCTGTTCGGCGATGGCAAGGAAATGGAAGCGCTGCTGCTGGGCGACGTGCAGATGCTGGCCCCGTCCCTGGCCAAGTTCGAGCAATACACCAAGCAAGTGCAGATCTACGACCTGCCGTTCCTGTTCAACGACCTTGCCGCTGTCGACCGTTTCCAGGCCGCCCAGGGCAAGGAACTGCTGACGTCCATGCAGGACAAGAACATCCTCGGCCTGGCCTATTGGCACAACGGTCTCAAGCAGCTTTCTGCCAACAAAGCGCTGCATGAACCCAAGGATGCCCGTGGCCTGAAGTTCCGCGTGCAGGCCTCCAGCGTCTTGGAAGAACAGTTCAAGGCGATCCGCGCCAACCCACGCAAGATGAGCTTTGCCGAGGTGTACCAAGGTCTGCAGACCGGCACCGTCAACGGCACCGAGAACACCTGGTCGAACTATGAAAGCCAGAAGGTCAACGAGGTGCAGAAGTATTTCACCGAGTCCAACCATGGCCTGATCGACTACATGGTGATCACCAACGCCAAGTTCTGGAACGGCCTGCCGCCGGATATCCGTAGCACCCTGGAGCAGATCATGGTCGAGGTCACGGTCGAGGTGAACAAACAGGCTGAGGCGCTGAACCAGTCGGCCAAGCAGAAAATCATCGACGCCAAGACCAGCGAAATCATCGAACTGACCCCCGAGCAACGCCAGCTCTGGCGCGAAGCCATGCGCCCGGTGTGGCAGAAGTTCGAAGGGGAAATTGGGGCTGACCTGATCAAGGCGGCGGACGCCTCCAATCGGTGACCCCCCAATGTGGGAGGGGGCTTGCCCCCGATTGCGGTGTGTCAGCTTGCCCATCTGTCTCTGACCCACCGCTATCGGGGGCAAGCCCCCTCCCACATATCGATATCTCATTTGCTTTCGCGAGGTTTTGCCATGCAAACGCTAAGGCGCGTCTGGGAGCACCTGGAGGAAGGCTTTATCGCTTTCCTGCTGGCCGCCATGACCCTGGTGACATTCGTCTACGTCATGCTCAACAACATTTACACGCTGTTTTTTGCCCTGTCCGACAAGTGGGCCTGGAGCAGCCAGTTCTTCGGCGCGCTGGGTGACCACACCATGACCTGGGCCCAGGACATGACCTGGAGCGTAGCGCTGACCAAGGCCATGTTCGGCTGGCTGATTTTCTTCGGTATTTCCTACGGCGTACGCACCGCCGGCCACCTCGGCGTGGACGCACTGGTCAAGCTGACCAAGCGCCCGGTGCAGCGCGTGCTGGGCATGCTCGCCTGCCTGTGCTGCCTGGCCTACGCCGGGTTGTTCATGGTCGCCAGCTACAAGTGGGTGAGTGCGGTGATGGGCGCGCATATCGGCGCCGAAGACCTCGACCAGTACGGCATCGATGTCGGTGACATCGTGGTGATCGTGCCCATTGGTTTCGCCATGGTGTTCATCCGCTATCTGGAAATTTTCTACCGCATCTTTACCCACCGCCAGGTCGGGTTGGGGCTGGCCGACGAGGCCGGTGAGGCCAGCAAATTGGCCGGCAGCCACGAGGAGCGTCACTGATGGCCGTGCTCTGTTTATTCCTGCTGTTATTCGTATTCATGTTCCTGGGTGTGCCCATCGCGATTTCCCTGGGCTTGTCCGGCGCGGTGTCGATCCTGATGTTCAGCCAGGACTCGGTCAGTTCCCTGGCGATCAAGCTGTTCGAAACCTCCGATGCCTATACCTTCCTGGCGATTCCATTCTTCCTGTTGTCGGGTGCGTTCATGACCACCGGCGGCGTGGCGCAGCGCTTGATCGACTTTGCCAACGCCTGCGTCGGCCATATCCGTGGCGGCCTGGCGATTGCGGCGGTGCTGGCGTGCATGCTGTTTGCGGCGCTGTCGGGTTCGTCACCGGCGACGGTGGCGGCGGTGGGTTCGATTGCCGTGGCGGGGATGGTGCGTTCCGGTTACCCGAAGGAATTCGGTGCGGGGATTATCTGTAATGCGGGGACCTTGGGCATCCTGATCCCGCCGTCGATCGTGATGGTGGTGTATTCGGCGGCGACTGAAACCTCGGTGGGCAAGCTGTTTATGGCCGGCGTCATTCCGGGGCTGCTGCTGGGCCTGATGCTGATGATCGCGATCTACATCGTCGCGCGCATCAAGAAGCTGCCGGCCCAGCCGCGAGCGACCTTCCGCGAGTGGCTGACCTGCGCACGGCGAGCTTTCTGGGGCCTGTTGCTGCTGGTGATCATCCTCGGCGGCATCTACAGCGGCATGTTCACCCCGACTGAGGCGGCGGCGGTGGCGGCGGTTTATTCAGCGTTCGTCGCGCTGTTCGTCTACAAGGACATGAAGCTGCGCGACTGCCCCAAGGTGCTGCTGGAATCCGGGCGCCTGGCGATCATGCTGATGTTCATCATCGCCAACGCCATGCTGTTTGCCCATGTGCTGACCACCGAGCAGATCCCGCAGGAAATCACCGCTTGGGTGCTCTCCGAAGGCCTGACGCCGATTGGCTTTTTGATCATGGTCAATGTGGTGTTGTTGATCGCCGGCAGCTTCATGGAGCCTTCGGCCATCGTGCTGATCCTGGCGCCGATCTTCTTCCCGATTGCCATGAAGCTGGGCATTGACCCGATTCACCTGGGTATCGTGATGGTGGTGAATATGGAGATCGGCCTGGTGCACCCGCCGGTGGGGTTGAACCTGTTTGTGACGTCGGCGGTGACGGGGCTGACGCTGGGGCAGACGATCCGTGCGGCGTTGCCGTGGCTGATGATCCTGTTGGTGTTCCTGATCATGGTCACCTACTTGCCGTTTATCTCGTTGGCGTTGCCGCACTGGTTGGGTATGTAAATCCCGCCAATACTGCAATACCTTGTGGGAGCCGGGCTTGCCCGCTCCCACAGGGGGTATGTGCAGTCTTTTTAATGGTCCAGTGCACTCAAGATCGCATGGGCCACCTTCACGCGTTCGGCATTCGGGTAATTCTTGTTGGCCAATATCACCACGCCGATGTCCCTGCTCGGCACATACACCACGTAGGCACCAAAACCGCCGGTTGAGCCGGTTTTGTTGTACAGCACGTTCGCCGGTTGCGCCTGAGCCGGGTTCAGCCACTTCACGTTGTGCGGCTCCATCGCCATCGGTGTGGAGTTGCCATCCATCAGCGCTTGCAGGGTGATCGGGTAGGGGTAGGACTCCCAGCCCAGGCCCTGGGTCATACCGTTGACCGTGTAGTAACCGGTGTGCGTGGTGGCGATGGCCTGTTGCAGCGGTTTCTCCAGGGTTTGCGGGTGCATGTTCACCATGACGTAATGCGCCAGGTCCTGGGTGCTGGTCTTGATGCCATAGGCTTCGCTGTCCAACGCGCCGGGGCTGACGCGCAGAGGTTTGTCCTGCTTGTCGTAGCCCTGGGCGTAGGCGTCGGCTTTATCAGCAGGCACGCTGACATAGGTGTTCTTCAGGCCCAACTTGGGCAGCAGGGTTTTCTCCATCGCCGTGTTGAACGGCTGGCCCAGGCTTTGGGCGCTCAGGTAGCCGAACAGGCCAATGCTCGGGTTGGAGTAGAGACGCTGCGCACCGGGCGCGTAGGCGGGTTTCCAGTGCTGGAAATAGCCGATCATGGCGTCGGCGTTGTCGGCGGCGTCCGGAAACTGCAGCGGCAGGCCACCGGGGGTGTAGGTGGCGAGTTGCAGCAGGCTGATGCGGTCGAAGGCACTGCCCTTGAGGGCTGCAAGGTGCTGGCTGGCCTTGTCCGACAGCTTGAGCGTGCCGCTGGCCTCGGCGTAGCCGCCCAGGGTGGCGGTGAAGGTTTTGCTCACCGAGCCGATCTCGAA
This sequence comes from Pseudomonas petroselini, assembly GCF_045037875.1. Classification (NCBI taxonomy): domain Bacteria; kingdom Pseudomonadati; phylum Pseudomonadota; class Gammaproteobacteria; order Pseudomonadales; family Pseudomonadaceae; genus Pseudomonas; species Pseudomonas petroselini. The sequence continues at coordinate 4,580,164 of NZ_CP173614.1, read as the reverse complement.
CAGTGTGTCTTGGGTCACCGGCTGTTGTTTGTCTTTATTGGCGACGCCGTAGTTAAAGTATTGCACCTTGCCTTTGTTGACGACGGCCACCGACAGGCCGGCAATGCCTTGTTGCTGCATCAGGGGCTCAACATGACTGTCCACGACCTTGCGCAGATCGGTCGCCGCCATGCTGGTGCCGGAGACGAAAAATAAGGCCGAAAACAGGAAATTTCGTACGCTGAAGTTCATGATTACTCGCTTCCATGTAAATGATGCGCTGACGATCAGAGCCTGCGCAGGCGTCGCAAATCTAGTGAGGTTCCGTCCCTTCGACAAACGATGATATCTTGCATCTGCCATTAGAAAATCTAGGGTAGAGCATGCTGCGTTCCCATTTGCCCCTCAATGCCCTGCGCGCATTCGAGGCGTCCGCCCGTCACTTGAGCTTTACCCGTGCGGCCATTGAGTTGTGCGTCACCCAGGCGGCGGTCAGCCATCAGGTAAAAAGCCTGGAGGCGCAACTTAATGTCACATTATTCAAGCGCCTGCCACGGGGCCTGATGCTGACACGCGAAGGTGAAACCCTGTTGCCGGTGGTGCGTGAATCCTTTGACCGCATCGCCCACACGCTGGGCCAGTTTGAAGGCGGGCACTACCGCGAGGTCCTCACCGTGGGGGCGGTCGGCACATTCGCGGTAGGGTGGTTGCTGCCACGCCTGGCGGATTTTCAACGCTGCTATCCGTTTATCGACCTGCGCCTTTCCACCCACAACAACCGCGTCGATGTGGCCGCCGAGGGCCTGGATTACGCCATCCGTTTTGGCGCCGGTGCCTGGCATGGCACGGATGCATGCGAACTGTTGGCTGCACCCTTGACGGTGCTCTGCGTACCGCAATTGGCCGAGCAACTGCACGCACCCGCTGACCTGCTCAAACACACGTTGCTGCGCTCCTACCGCGCCGATGAGTGGAGCCTGTGGTTCCAGGCGGCCGGGCTGCCCGCCGACACCCTGGCCCCGCGCAGCATCGTGTTCGACTCGTCATTGGCAATGATGGAGGCAGCCTTGCAAGGCATGGGGGTGGCGTTGGCACCGGCGATGATGTTTGCGCGGCAATTGGAGAGCGATGTCATTCGCCAGCCGTTCGACGTCGACATCACCACCGGCAGCTATTGGCTGACGCGCTTGCAGTCGCGGGCGGAGACCTCGGCGATGCTGGCGTTCAAGGGCTGGTTGCGGGACATGGCGCAGCCGGGCTGAACGCTTTTTTTGAAACATAATGAAACATTTTCCGGGGGCCAGCGCTCTACCGCAACACCTGCACTGAGTGATTCCATGAAAATACCGCGCCCCTCCGCCCGCATGCCTCGCCTGACCCAATTGCGAAACTTGAAGATGGCGCGCTCCGCCCACGCTTACGTACGTGGCAGCACCGTGCAATTTTATGAGTGGCTGCACAGCCAGACTGGCCGCCGCTTGCCCCACGGCCCGGCCATCTGGATCTGCGGCGACTGCCACGCCGGTAACCTGGGGCCTACCGGGGACACCAAGGGCCGCATCGATATGCATATCCGCGACCTTGACCAGACGGTTATCGGTAATCCGACCCACGATCTGGTGCGCCTGGCCTTGTCCCTGGCGACCGCTGCACGCGGCTCGGACCTGCCCGGCGTCACCACCGCACGTATGCTCGAAGAAATGATGCTGGGCTACGAACAGGCGTTCAAAGACAAACCCGACCAGGTCCCGCCACGTCCGTCCCAGGTCAAGGCGGGCATGCGCAGCGCGGTGGCGCGCACTTGGAAAAACCTCGCGCGTGAGCGCATCGAAAGCGCCCGGCCGACCATCCCCTTGGGCAAGCATTTCTGGTCGTTATCACGGGCCGAGAAAACCGCCTTGCAAACCCTGTGTGCCTCGGATGAAATCCATCAATTGGTCACCTCGCTCAAGGGGCGGCCCAAGGATGCCAGGGTCGAACTGCTTGACTCGGCCTATTGGGTCAAGGGCTGCAGTTCGCTCGGCTTGCTGCGGTATGCCGCCTTGCTCGGCGTGGGCGACAACGATGATCAAGAGTATTGCCTGATTGATATCAAGGAAGCCGTCGGGGCTGCTGCACCCCGTGCGGCGCGGGCGAAGATGCCGAGGGATAACGGTCGTCGCGTGGTGGAGGGTGCACGCCAGCTGTCACCGGGCCTGGGTGAGCGGATGGTGGCCACGCGTTTTCTGGATCACGGGTTTTTTATCCGTGAACTGCTGCCCCAGGACATGAAGCTGGAGCTGGACGAACTGAGCGAGATCGATGCCATGCACGCCGCCGGCTACCTCGCGCGGGTGGTCGGTATCGCCCATGCGCGGCAGATGGATCGCGACACGCGTAAGGACTGGATGGCGGTGTTGCAGGAGAACCGCTCCAAGCAGTTGGACGCGCCGTCCTGGCTCTGGACCAGCGTGGTGCAACTGGTGGGTAGCCATGAGCAGGGTTACCTCAACCATTGCCGCCGGTATGCCTTGGAACACTGACCTCGTGAACGCAGTGGATCTAATGGGGGAGCAGGCAAGCCAGCTCCCCCATTTAAGGGGCGTCTAGGCCAAATATTTATGGAACCAGTCGAGCGTTCTTTTCCACGCCAGATTCGCTGCCTCCTCGTCATAACGCGGCGTCGAGTCATTATGGAAACCGTGGTTGGCACCCTTGTAGATATATGCCTCATAGCGGGTGCCTGCCGCCTTCAACGCCTGCTCGTACGCCGGCCAGCCTTCATTGATTCGCGTGTCCAACTCACCGAAGTGCAGCATGATCGGCGCCTTGATCCGTGGCACATCTTTGGCCTCCGGCTGGCGTCCATAAAACGACACCGCCGCACCCAGTTCGGGGTAGGCCACCGCGGCGGCATTGGTCACGCCGCCGCCATAGCAGAAGCCGGTGATCCCGACCTTGCCGGTGCTGCTGTCGTGGTGCATCAGCCATTCAATGGCGGCGAAGAAGTCGTTCATGAGCTTGGTCGGGTCGACTTTCTGTTGCAGTTCCACACCTTTTTCATCGTTGCCGGGGTAGCCGCCGACCGAGGTCAGGCCGTCGGGCGCCAGGGCGATAAAACCGGCCTTGGCCAGGCGTCGGGCGACGTCTTCGATATAGGGGTTGAGGCCCCGGTTTTCGTGGACCACCACCACCGCCGGCAGCTTGCCCGCCGCTTTGGCCGGGCGCACCAGGTAGCCGCGTACGTTGCCGTTGCCTTTGGGTGAGGGGTAGGTGATGTAGTCGGCGACGATGTCCGGGTCGGTGAATTTCACCTGTTCGGCCAGGGCGTAGTTGGGGCTCAGGGCCGCGAGCAAGGCCGAGGCGGTGAGGCCGCCAAAGGTGAACAGCGCGGCGCGGTCGAGAAATTCGCGGCGGTTGATCTTGCCGTGGGCATAGCCGTCGTAGAGTTCCAGCAGTTCGGGCGCAAAGTCTTTCGCGGTGAGACGAGTCATCGGTGCAATCCTCGATTAGCGGTGGCAGTCAATGTAGACCAGGATCAGCCCTCACGGCCATGGGCGGCGGCGGCCAGCTGGCCGGTGTCGACGCGTACGAAGATCGAATCGCCCACTGCGGTCAGCACGTTATCGGCGTACACCTCGCAGATCACGCGGGTTTTGCGGCCCACGTCGCCTTCAGCCCGCGCGCGCAGGGTGAGGGTGACGCCCAGGGGCGTCGGCTTGATGAATGTGATGCCCAGCTTGCCGGTGACGCAGTCGATGCGCGGCAGGCTGCCGGGTTCGCGTTGTTCGGCGCGGTAATGGTAGGCCATGGCGGTCCAGTTGGAATGGCAGTCCACCAGCATGGCAATCAATCCGCCGTAGACCAGGTCGGGCCAGCCGCTGTATTTTGCCTCGGGCAGGTGCTCGGCCACGAGGTGGGTGCCATCCGCGTCCCAGCGGCTCTTGATGTGCAGGCCGTGGGGGTTGCTGCCGCCGCAGCCGTAGCAGATGCCTTCCGGCGCGGTGGTGTCCTGGAGTGAAGGGGCGTGCATGCAGAATCCTTGTTGTGCTTGGGCGACTACTCTGTTTAGCAGGACAGACGCTTGATTGGAATAAATCCCTGGTATGACCTACCAGCTCAGTACCTGTGTCGTTACTTCCAGCGGAGCGTTGCATGAAACGTCGAATGTCCCCGGTCGCTTTACTGGCTTTGATCCTTGCCTATGGCGCCAGCGCCCAGGCGGTGGAGTACAAGGACGTCAACCGCACCGCCAGCCAGATCAGTTTCACTTATAAACAATTGGGGCAGCGGGTGTACGGCACCTTCAGCGAGTTTGAGGGCAGCTTGACCTTCGACACGCAAAAACCCGAAGCCGGGCATGCGTTGCTCAAAATCCAACTCGCGAGCATCGACGCCGGCAGCCCCGACGCGAACGATGAGCTGCAACGTGCGTCCTGGTTCGACACCGCGACGTATCCGGTGGGCGTGTACGAGTCCACGGGTGTCACGGCCCTGGGGGATAGCCGCTACACCATCAGCGGCAACCTGACCCTCAAGGGCATCACGCACCCGGTGACGGTCGACGTGGTGCTCAAGGAGCAAGGCGGTATCGGCGTGTTCGACGGTGAGTTCATCCTCAAGCGCGGCGACTTCAAGATTGGCGAGGGCGAATGGGCCGGCAATCGCGTGGTGTCCAATGACATCAACATCAAGTTCAAGATGGTCGCGCCGCAGCGTTAACGGGCGAACCGCTTTGCACCCGCCACGCAGCCGATCACAGCGACCGTCACCAGTACCATGCCCAGGCTGACCGGCTCATGCAGCAGGCCCGCCGCCAGCGCCAAGCCGAAAAACGGTTGCAGCAATTGCAACTGGCCCACGGCGGCGATGCCACCCTGGGCCAGGCCGCGGTACCAGAACACAAAGCCGAGCAACATGCTGAACAACGCCACATAGCCCAGGCTCAGCCAGGCGGGCAGGCTGATGCCGCTGAAACTCGGCGGCGCCAGTACCAGGCTCAAGGGCACCACCACCGGCATCGACACCACCAATGCCCAGCAGATCACCTGCCAGCCGCCCAGGCTGCGCGACAGCTTGGCACCTTCGGCGTAACCCAGGCCGCAGACCAGCACCGCCAGCAGCATCAGCAGATCGCCGGCCGGTGCGGCGCTCAGCCCCTGGGCGACGGCATACCCCATCACCAGCCCACTGCCCAGGATCGAAAACACCCAGAACACAGGGTGCGGGCGCTCGCCACCGCGCAGCACGGCGAATACAGCGGTCGCCAGGGGCAGCAGGCCGATAAACACGATGGAGTGGGCGGACGTCACGTATTGCAGCGCGAGCGCGGTGAGCAAGGGAAAGCCGATCACCACACCCAGAGAGACGATCGCCAGGGGCAGCCACTGATGACGTGCGGGGCGTTTTTCCTTGAACAGCCACAGCAGGAACAGCCCCAGGGCGGCGGCGATGGCCGCGCGGAGCATGGTCAGGAACACCGGGTCAAACTCCATCACGGCCAGGCGTGTGGCGGGCAGGGAGCCGCTGAAAATCACCACGCCGATAAAGCCGTTGATCCAGCCTTGCGTGCGGCTGTCCAGGGTGTTGAAGGAGGATGTACGTTCCATGAAGGGTGCCCTGAAGAAAGGAGAGGTTGCGTTCAGGGCATCCTAGGGGGCAGCATTAAGACAATCAAAAAATTGTCATGGATACAGTGTCTATGCCTCGCGCCCGCTACAAGTCCCTGGTCGACCGCTTCGCCGCAGATATTCGTAGCGGGATAATGCCGCCCGGCACACGGCTGCCGACGCACCGGCAACTGGCCGCCGATCATGGCCTGGCCCTGGTCACCGCCAGCCGGGTGTACGCCGAGCTGGAAGCCATGGGCCTGGTCAGTGGGGAAACCGGGCGTGGCACGTTCGTGCGCGAGATCGCGTTGCCGCCGGGGCAGGGCAGTGGGCAGATGACGGTGGCGGCGGGGATGCTGGATCTCAACTTCAACTACCCGTCGCTGCCCGGCCAGGCGGACCTGCTGCGCACGGCGTTACGCCAATTGGCGTTATCCGGCGACCTCGAAGCGTTGTTGCGTTACCAGCCTCACGCCGGCCGCCTGCACGAGCGTGCAGCGTTTGCGCGGCATGTGCTCAGCAGGGGGCTCAGCGTGGAGGCCGACCAAGTGCTGCTGGTCAGCGGCGCCCAGCACGGCTTGGCGGTGACGATGATGGCGTTGCTCAAGCCCGGGGATGTGATCGCGGTGGATGCGTTGACCTATTCAGGGTTCAAAGTGTTGGCCGAGAGCCTGCACTTGGACGTTGTCGCGATCCCGGTCACGGCGGCCGGCCCGGACTTGGACGCGCTGCACAACCTGTGTCGCAAGCGCCCGGTGCGTGCCGTGTACAGCATGCCGACCCTGCACAATCCGCTGGGCTGGGTGCTGAGCCTGGACCAGCGCCAGGCGCTGGTGGCGATCGCCCGGCAGCACAACCTGATGATCATCGAGGACGCGGCCTATGCGTTTCTGGCCGAGGACGCGCCGCCGCCCCTGGCCACCCTGGCGCCGGAGCGCACGGTGTATGTGGGCGGGCTTTCGAAAAGCGTTGCGACCGGCCTGCGGGTGGGGTTTGTGGTGGCGCCGCTTGAATGGGTCAAGGGGGTGGAACGCAGCATCATGGCCACCACCTGGAACGTGCCCGGCGTGATGAGTGCGATTGCGGTGGCCTGGATCGAGGACGGCACAGTGGCGCAGCTGGAAGCGCAAAAGCGCCGTGATGCCCAGGCGCGCCAGGCCCTGGCAGCCCAGGTGTTGAAGGGCCTGGCGTACACCTGTCATCCCTGTTCGTATTTCTTGTGGCTGCCCTTGGCGGAAGAGGCCCGCGCCGATCAGGTCGCCATGGCCTTGCAGCGCGAGGGCATTTCCGTGTCAACCGCCGAGCCATTTTCCGTCTCGGCCCATGTGCCCCACGCACTACGGCTGGCCTTGGGGTCGGTGGACATGGCGGCGTTGCGCGAAGCGTTGTTGACGGTGCGCAAGGTCGTGCAGTGGTGAGCCAGGCGGCTCACCGCTAGCCCTTAGAATTTAAACGCCTGGCGACCGATCAGCAGCCAGTGGCCTTTCTGCTTTTGCCAGATCTGGAAGTTCTCGATTTCGGTGGGCACTTCTTTGCCGCTGTTCACTGCCAGGGCGGAGAAGTGGTTGCGGACCAAGGCGGTATCGCCACTCAAGGTGATGGTCTGTTTCTGCATTTCGAGGGTCTTGAAGCCGCTGCGACCGGTCTCGATATCGGCGATGAATTCCTGCTTGTTCTGGATCTTGCCGCTGGAGTGGCCGTAGGTAAGGTTCTCGGCGGTCAGGTTCTGGAGCTGCTTGAGGTCTTTATGCAGCATCGCTTGGGTCAGGTGGTCGACCGCTTGGGCGACGTCTTTATCGGCGGCGGGGGCTGCGGCCACGTAGCCGCTGAACAGGCACAGAAAACCGATCAGCACTTTGACTTTTTGCATGGGTGTTTCCTTATTGTTGTTGGGGGTGGAGGACAACACGTTACCGCTTATGTCGTCGTACAACATTGCAATACTCTTGTGCCGTTTGGAAAGTAAAATTTCGGATATTTACACGGTGCTGAGGGTTTGCTCGGTCTCAAGATTTCATTGTTCTTGTACGATGTCTCATCACTGGTTAAAAATGGCCTCCCGTCTAACAATAAAATAACGGAGACACACCATGGATTCTTCCTCTTCGCCTGCCCGGACCGACCACAGTCGCCGCGTTTTCCTGCAACGCTCCCTGGCGGTTTCCGCCTCCGTGGCAGTGCTGGGCAACCTGCCGCGCCTGGCAGATGCCGCTGAGCCATTGAGCCAGCGATACCCAGACCCCTTGGTGAAAGTGCTTGATGACAGTTTCCTGGAATTGCGCCTGTTCAATGCCAGTGTCGAGCGACTGGCGACCGGCTTGCGTTGGGCCGAGGGGCCGGTGTGGATCGGCGATGGCCGCTACCTGCTGCTCAGCGATATCCCCAACAACCGCATCGTGCGCTGGGACGAGGTGACCGATAGCCTGTCGGTCTACCGCGAAAACGCCAATTTTTCCAACGGCATGTGCCGTGATCGCCAAGGCCGGCTGCTGGTGTGCGAAGGCTCGACCACCAGCCAAGAGGGCCGGCGCATCACCCGCACTGAGCACAACGGTAGCGTCACCGTGCTGGCGGACAGCTTTGACGGCAAGCCCTTCAATTCGCCCAACGACATCGTGTGCAAACGGGATGGCTCGGTGTGGTTCACGGACCCGCCGTTCCAGACCGGCAACAACTACGAAGGGCACAAGATCACGCCCACCCAGCCCCATGGCGTCTACCGCATCGACGGTGACAGCGGCAAGGTCACGCGGGTGATCGACGACCTCAACGGCCCCAACGGCCTGTGCTTTTCCCCGGATGAGAAGCTGCTCTACGTGGTCGAAGGCCGGGCCAAGCCCAACCGGTTGATCTGGGCCATCGACGTGAATGACGACGGCACGCTTGGCGCCCGTCGCAAGCACATCGAAGGCCTTGAGTACGCGGCCTTGGACGGCATCAAGTGCGACGAGAGCGGCAACCTCTGGTGTGGCTGGGGCGGCAACGGCGACCCCAAGGCCGACCTGGAAAAACTCGATGGCGTGCGCGTGTTCAATCCGCAGGGCAAGGCTATCGGGCATATCTCGCTGCCGGAACGCTGTCCCAACCTGTGTTTTGGCGGCCGTGAGGGTAACCGCCTGTTCATGGCCGGCAGCCATTCGATCTATGCAGTGTTCGTCAACACGCGTGGCGCCGATTTCGGCGGCTGACCGAAAAAAAACCAGGGTGAGCGTCGGTCGAGCGGCGCCCATCTTGGCATTTTGGCGCTATGCTGCGGGCTCCTGAGGCGTCAGAGCGTCAAGCAAATGGACTTCAATTGGCACAGCGATCCCATCACCCGCAACACGCCCGTTACCCCTCACTACAAAAACACGCAGAACGTACGCCGCTTCATGCTTGAGCACTGTGGTCCGGCATTCACGTTCGACCGGTCCTTCATGGCCTGGATTCGCAACGCTGAGCCCAAGACCCTCGGTGACGTGGTGGACGAGTGGCGGCGCCGACACGAGGATTCACGCCCATGACCCGCGACGAAAAATACCAGGCCGCGCAACAACGCCTTGGCTACCTGATGGACGAATTCAAGGTCGGTGGCAACTACACGCCCCTGGTCCGGGACGGCAACCACCTGTACATCAGCGGCCAGATCCCGCGGGTCGGCGATACCATCGTGCTGCCGGGCAAGGTCGGTGACAACCTGGCCCTGGCCCAGGCACAAATCGCCGCCGGCATCAGTGCGTTGCGCTGCCTGGGGTTGCTCAAGCAGGCGCTGGGTTCGCTGGACGCGATCAAGGCGATCCCGCGCATCACCGTGTACGTGCGCAGTGCCGAGGATTTTGATCAGCAAAGTGAGGTGGCCAACGGTGCGTCGGACCTGCTGCACGAGATCCTCGGTGAAGCCGGGGTGCATACGCGCACCTCGGTGGGGGTGATGCAGTTGCCGAAGTCGGCGGCGGTGGAGATCGATATGATCGCGGTGGCGCACGGCTGAGCGACCCATGATTACCCAAGGAATGGCAGTACTGATCAATTACGCCACGTATCTGGCGCCGGGCCTGCTGTTGTTCGGCCTGTGGTTTGCACTCACGCCCAGGTCGCTGACGGCCCTGCGTATCCTGATTCTGCTGGCGGCGTTCGTGCTGATGCGCGATGTAATGACCCCGTTGGGCCTATGGTCGCTGGGCAGCGAAGTGCAGTTGGCGTTCACGGCCAATGCGTTTGTGTTGGCGGCGCTGGGCGGCTTGTCGCTGCTATTGATTGCCGTGCTGATGCGAGTGGCGCCAGACCTGTCGGCGCTGATCTGCTGGTCAAGGGGGCATCGAATCGGCGGCCTTGCGGTCGGCCTTGCCGTCGGGTGCTTGATCGGTGTGCCGTTGCGCTTCTACCAGGCAATTGAAGCGTCAGCGATCCCGGGCTACTGGGCATGGCTGCCGGGTATGGTGGTGTTGGCCTATGGTGCCAATGCGTTGGAAGAGGTGCTGTTTCGCGGGTATTTGCAGGGGTATCTGGAACAGCAGGTGACGCCATTGCGCGCGGCACTGATCAGCGGTGTGGCCTTTGCGGCTTGCCATACATTCCTGGCACTGAGCGTTACTCAGCTGGGCTGGCCGGTGTTGTTGTTTACCCTGATCGAAGGGTTGGCTTGCGCGCTGGTGCGCCTGCGTTACGGTGTGCTGGCGGCGACGCTGACCCATGGCACGGCGATCCTGCTGATCGCCGTGCCCTTCATCACTTGATGTGAAATACCCACGCAAATGTGTGGGGCTTGCTGTGGTGGGGAGAGGGGCGACGATTTGACTTGTCCCCTCCGTCAGTATCACCGTAAGCCCAATGGGGCTGCTGCGCAGCCCAGCGCGGGGCAAGCCCGCTCACCACAGTAAACCCAGACATTTGGCCGAGATCCGCAGTAAGAACCCGGTCGGCTCTAAGGCCGCCGCGCTTTGGCTTTTGATCTCAGGCGCCCCGTCAAACACGCTGGCCGGAATTCGACAGGGATTTGGGGGGTAAACCGGCAGGGATGCCGGTTTAGCCGCCCCGCGCCATGGATGGCGCGTGGCGGCGGCCCCCCAAATACCTGGCGGATTACGGGCACACCGAGCCTGGGCGAGGTGCCGAGTGTTGGGGCGAAGCGTTTTTGGTTACTTTTGGCGCTCTTCCAAAAGTGACCCGCTGTAAGAGCGGAACCCATCGTGGCCGTTACCTAAATAACGGATATGTACCCGGTCTGATCCAGCATCCTGGTCGGCTGTCAGGCCGCCTTTGCGAGCAAGCCCCACAGGGTTGACCGCGTTTAGCCAGCTGCCAACGGCGGCGTACGCGGCGGAATCTGGCGTTTGCTGCCGGTAGCCTCATACGCCGAGGCAAACCGCAGCAACGCCGAATCGTCATAGGCCCGCCCGGCAAACGTCAGCCCCACCGGCATGCCGATATCGGCCATCACGCCCATCGGTACGGTGACGGTCGGTACGCCCAGGTGGCGGATGGCGAGGTTGCCGTTGGCCACCCAGATGCCGTTGCTCCAGGCGATATCGGCGGAGGCTTCGTTCACATCGGCATCCGCCGGGCCTACGTCGGCGACGGTGGGGAACAGCACCGCGTCGAGGCCGAGCGTGTCCATCCAGTCTTCCAAGTCGATCCGCCGGGTTTGCTCCAGGCCACGCAGGCCGTCGGGCAAGGTGCTGATCTCGTTCCACGGGGTGATGCCGCGTTCGGCCATGCGCACGTATTCGTCCATGCCGGCGGCCAGGTCGTCCTCACGGTTGGGCAGGGTGCCCGGGTCGTGGGGGAAGATCTTCGGCCCGTCCACATCCGCCAGGCGGTTGAGCGCGGGGTCGTTGTTGGCGCGCAGGAAATCATCGAAGGCCCAGGCGGACAGTTCCCACAGTTCATCGTGGAGGAATTCCTTGGACACCAGCCCACGGTTAAACACGGTGGGCGCGCCAGGGCGGTCGCCTTCGCAGTTGGACACCAGCGGGAAGTCCACCTCGATGACTTCGGCACCGGCGGCTTCCAGCGCCTGGCGTGCGTCTTGCCACAGGTCGATCACGCTGGCGCGGGTGTTGATCTTCTGCCCGGTAGGGCCACCGATCCCAGGTTTTTCGCTGGTGCCGGCGTCCGGGTCGGCATTGATGTACATGCGCGGCACGCCAAAGCGCTTGCCGGCGAGGGATTCAGCGGGCACCGCCAGTTCAGCGTAGGACGCAGGGCGCACCGAAGCCACACTCGGGATCGGCACCCATGGCTGCAGGCGCCAGAGGTCGCCACGGGTGTCCGGGTCTTCAGCCACCACCACATCGAGGATTTCCAGCAGGTCGGCCATGGTGCGGGCATAGGGCACCACCACGTCCATGGTCGGTGTGAGCGGCCAGTTGCCGCGCACCGAAATCACGCCACGGGAGGGCGTGTAGGCGCACAGGCCATTGTTGGAGGCCGGGCCGCGTCCGCTCGACCAGGTTTCTTCGGCCAGGCCAAAGGCTGCAAAGCTCGCCGCCGTCGCGGTGCCGGCGCCGTTGGACGAGCCGGAGGCAAACGGCGCGGTCAGGTAGACGGCGTTATACGGGCTTTCCGCCCGGCCATACACGCCACGCTGCATTCCGCCATTGGCCATCGGCGGCATATTGGTCTTGCCCAGGCAGATGGCGCCACCGGCGCGCAGGCGTTCGATGGTGAACGCATCACGCTGGGCGACCAGGGTGGTAAACGCCGGGCTACCGGATGCCGCAGTCAGGCCCTTGACCAGGTAGCTGTCTTTGGCCGTGTAAGGAATGCCATCCAATGGCCCCCAGGTTTCGCCTTTGGCCCGGCGTGCATCGGACGCCTCGGCTTCTTTCAGCGCATCGGGGTTGCGCACCACCACGGCGTTCAAGGCGGTGGCGGTCTGCGGACCGTCATAGGCATCGATCCGTGCGAGGTAGGCCTGGACCAGTTCAACCGCCGTGGTCTGGCCGGATTCAAGCGCGGCGCGCAATTGGGCAATGGAGACTTCGGTAACGTGCATCACTTTTTTTTCGCCGCCTTCAAGTGGGGGTATGGCGGCAGTCTACGTACAGATATTTCACAAAACCAGCGCCGCATACTCTGCATACGCGCGGCGCATCACTTGCCAAGTGGCCTCGTCAGCGGGAATCAGGTGTTCGATCCGCAGGGAGGTGAGGGTGATGTCCTGGGGCATGCCGAAGGTCGTGAACGTGGACAGAAAGCTCAGTTCACCTTGGGCTGAGCGGACGCGCGTCAGTACCAGCGGTGGCATCTGCGCGGGCAGTTCGGTGTGGGTCGGTGTCGGCAATGTCGTCAGCAACGTGGCCAATTCAGGATTGCCCAGCGCCTCACGGGTGGCACGCTGCCAGGCCAGGGTGCGTATCTCCTCGGCATTGACCAGATGATCGCCCAGGCCGCCCGAGTGCAGCAGCGTGGTCAGCAGGTTCAAGCCCAAGGCTGCATCGGGCGGTATGCCTAGCAGTCCAAACAGCACGCCGGTACTGGCGTTCGCCGCCAACACTTGCCATTGACTGTCCAACAGGATGGCCGGGGCGGGATTGTTGGCGTGCAGCACATGGTTGACCGCTTCGCGGATCGCGGCCATGGCGGGCGAGGCGAGCGGGGTGGCGCTGTAGCGCGGCGCATAGCCGGCGGCGAGGAACACACGGTTGCACTGCTCCAGCGGGGTCTCCAGCGCCGTGAGCAGATTATGCAAGGTGCCAGGGCTCGGCTTGGCCCGCCCGGTCTCGATGCAACTGAGGTGGCGCTGGGAAACGCCGGTGATCAAGGCCAGGTCGAGCTGGCTCAGCTTGGCGCGCCTGCGCAGTTGGCGCAGCTGTTCGCCGGCGGTAGAAGGGGTGTCCATGGCGGGATCATGACCTCCGAGGTCATTGCGAGGGGCCGAACCTTATCACTAAGGTGGGCCTTCATCACTCCAAGGAAGCGACCATGAGAAGACCCTATATCGCCCTGGCGGGCCTGCTGGGATTTTCGCTGTACACCCTGGCGACGATGCTCACGGCTGAGCAGTCGCTGCTGGCCTTTGGACGCGAACTGATGTCGCGGCCGGACACCGCGCAAGTGGTGATCGACCTGTACCTGATGGCGGTGCTGGCGTGCGTGTGGATGTACCGGGATGCGCGGCGGCACGGGCGGTCGCTGGCGTCGGTGGTGCCGTATTTTTTGCTGACGGCGGTGTTTGTGTCGGTGGGGCCGTTGCTTTATCTGGTGGTGAACGGCGGCCGCGATGAGTGAGCGGTTGCAGGTCTACGCACTGTGCGTGCTGGTGCTGTGCCTGAAGATGTTTGCAATTTCCTGTTATCAGGGTTTTTTCCGGATACGGGCGCGGGCGTTTATCAATCGGGAGGATGCGGCGTTCTTCAGCTGTGCTGCGCATGCAGGGGAATTGCCGCAGGTGGTGAGGGCGAGTAAGGCGTGGGCGAATGACCTGGAGAGTATTCCGTTGTTCTTTGTGCTTGGCGGGTTGTGTGTGGTGCTGGGGACTCCCACGGGGGCGACTGCGGCGCTGTTCGGTGGTTTTACCTTGGCGCGCATGGCGCACACGCTGATGTATCTGGGTGGATGGCAACCCTGGCGCACCCTGGCGTATGCGGTTGGGATGGCGTGTCTGTTCGGGCTGGGTGGGTTGATGGTTTGGGGATTGCTGTGAGCGTTTTACCGCGGGTCAATGTGGGCGCTGGCTTGCGTGCGATGGGTATAGGCATCTATGCACCTCTGGGTGTGGCACTGTGGCGAGGGCGCTGGCCTGGCAGACCAGCGCCATCTAACGGTTAGGCTGTGATCCAAATGTGGGAGGGGGCTTGCTCCCGATAGCGGTGTGTCAGTCGATTCATCAGGTGACTGATTCAGCGCCATCGGGGCCTCGGTATCTACACCACCCTGGGTATGGCGCTGGACCTGTGGCGAGGGAGCTTGCTCCCGTGGCGGCCTGACAGCCGACCACCATCTAACGGTTAGGCCGCGATCCAAATGTGGGAGGGGGCTTGCTCCCGATAGCGGTGTGTCAGTCGATTCATCAGGTGACTGATTCAGCGCCATCGGGGCCTCGGTATCTACACAGTTCTGGGTATGGCGTCGGACCTGTGGCCAGGGAGCTTGCTCCCGTGGCGGCCTGACAGCCGAGCGCCATCTAACGGTTAGACCGCGATGCAAATGTGGGAGGGGGCTTGCCCCCGATAGCGGTGTGTCAGTCGATTCATCAGGTGACTGATTCAGCGCCATCGGGGCCTCGGTATCTACACAATTCTGGGTATGGCGTCGGACCTGTGGCGAGGGAGCTTGCTCCCGTTGGCGGCCTGGCAGACGACCAGGATGTTGGATAAGACTGGGTACATATCCGTTATTTAGGTAACGGCCACTATGGGTTCCGCTTTTACAGCGGGTCACTTTTGGAAGAGCGCCAAAAGTAACCAAAAACGCTTCGCCCCAACACTCGGCACCTCGCTCACGCTCGGTGTGCCCGTAATCCGACAGGGATTTGGGGGGCCGCCGCCACGCGCCATCCATGGCGCGGGGCGGCTAAACCGGCATCCCTGCCGGTTTACCCCCCAAATCCCTGTCGAATTCCGGCCAGCGTGTTTGACGGGGCGCCTGAGATCAAAAGCGAGATCAAGATCAAGTGCGGCTCGCTTCGCATCGTGGTTACTGTGGTTGCTAAAACGTTGTGTCGATGCTTGTGTTGGCATGGCTGCGACGGTCGTCATCTCATTTGCATTCGCCGCCACCGTCGATTTTGGAAAAAGCAGTTAGCCGAACGGGCCGGTGCCGGTCCGGTCGACCAGGCGGATGCTGTCCCGGCCAGCCCGCTTGGATTCATACAGCGTGGTATCGCCTTGTTCAATCAGCGCCGTCAGGCTTGGCGGTGGTTGATCAAACAGGTTGGCGCCGATGCTCAGGGTGACCGGCGCGGGCGTGGCGAAGGTCTGCGCGGCCAGTTGGTGAAACTGGTCGCGCAGGCTGCTGCCCAGCGTGACGATCTGCTCCGTGGAGGCTGGGGTCAACAGGATCACGAACTCATCGCCGCCGAGGCGTGCGGCCAGCGCACCTCGGGGCACCACGCCGCGGATCATTTCGCTCAAGGCGATCAGCAAGCGATCGCCGGCGATATGGCCGTGGAGGTCGTTGACCGATTTGAAGTTGTCGATATCGATCAGCAGCAACGCACCCGGTTGCGCCGGCGACACCTGGGCCAGCAGGCGGGGGGCGCGCAGGTCGAGGGCGCGGCGGTTGTACAGGGCGGTGAGGGGGTCGCGGGCAGCGAGGCGGGCGATCTGTTGTTCGCGTCGGTAGCGTTCGGAGCCGGTCATCGATAGGGCAATCAGCATGATCGCCATGGCGCCTTCCACCAGCGAGATCTGGATGATCTCGCCCTTGAACGCGGCAAGGTCGATCAAGGTGCCGGGGATCAGTACCGACAGGGCCTTGGCCACATAGAACGCGCCATGGATCAGCAGCACATAGCGCAACTGCACCGCGCCAATGCTCAGGGATTTGCCGTGGGGGCGCAGCAAAAAGCTGGCGCGCAGGGTCGGCAACGCCACCAGCAGTGACTGCACCGCCAGCATGGCTTTGGACCATGACGGATCGGCCGGCAACATCAGCATTCCCAGCCAGACCAGCAGCATCAGCAACCACAACGGCGACAGACGCGTTTGGGTGAACCGCGCCACGCCGAGCAAAAACAGAAAGTGCGCGCTCACCAGTAGGCCGTTGGCGAACCAGATGCCGATCATCACAAAGCCATTGATGCGCAGCAGCGCAAGCGTGGACCCGATGCTGATGGTCGCGAAACCGGCGCTCCAGTACAGCAGCGAAGGTTCACGCACACTGCGCCATTCAACGGCCAGGTACAGGGCGGCAGCGGCTGCCAGGGCAACGGTGAGTGCCAAAATCGTAGGAGGGTCGAGCGTCATGTGCTGCCGGGTCTGCCTGGTGTGCGTTTAGAACCGGGATTGTAAGCGCACACGCAGGTTTTTCAGAGCATTCCGTGTGATGGCACACGGCCAGGCGATGATCGGCAGGTCAGGCGCCTTTGGTCGACGGCAACAACACCGTGAGAATGCCCACCAGCGGCAGGAACGAGCACAGTTTGTAGACGTACTCGATACCGTGTGTGTCAGCGAGCAAACCGAGCAGCGCCGCGCCAATCCCGCTGAAACCGAACATCAGGCCGAAAAAGATCCCGGCGATCATGCCCACATTGCCCGGCACCAGTTCTTGGGCAAAGACCACGATGGCCGAGAAGGCCGAGGCGATGATAAACCCGATCACGACGCTCAATACCGCCGTCCAGAACAGGTCGACGTAGGGCAGCGCCAGGGTGAACGGCGCTGCACCAAGGATGGAGAACCAGATGACTTTCTTACGGCCGATCTTGTCGCCGATGGGGCCGCCCGCGAAGGTGCCGACCGCCACTGCGCCCAGGAACAGGAACAGGTACATCTGGGAGCTGGAGACCGACAGCTGGAATTTTTCGATCAGGTAGAACGTGAAGTAGCTGGTCAGGCTGGTCATGTACCAGTACTTGGAAAACACCAGCACGGCCAGTACGACCAGGGCGAAGGTCACGCGGCCTTTGGACAAACCATGGGTGGCTGTGCCGCCTTGCTTGAGCTTGAACAGGTTGAGGTGGTTGCGGTACCAGCGGCTCAAGCCGTACAGCACCAGGATCGCGAACACGGCAAACAGCCCGAACCAGGCGATATGGCCTTGGCCGTAGGGAATGATGATCGCCGCCGCCAGCAACGGGCCCAGCGCGCTGCCGGTGTTGCCGCCGACCTGGAAGGTCGATTGGGCCAGGCCGTAGCGACCGCCGGAGGCCAGGCGCGCGACACGCGAAGTTTCCGGGTGGAAGGTCGACGAGCCGACGCCGACCAGGCCGGCCGCCAGCAGGATCGCCGGGAAGCTGCCGACAAACGCCAGCATCAGGATGCCGATCAAGGTGCACACCATGCCCGCCGGCAGCAGCCACGGTTTGGGGTGGCGGTCGGTGTGGTAGCCGATCCAGGGTTGCAGCAGCGAGGCGGTGAGCTGGAAGGTCAGGGTGATCAGGCCCACTTGGGTGAACGACAGGCCGTAGTTGGCCTTGAGCATCGGGTAGATCGACGGCAGCACGGCCTGGATCAGGTCATTGATCAAATGCGCCAAGGCGCAGGCGCCGAGGATACGCATGACCAAGGGGCTGGCTTGGGGTGCAGTGGTTGCAGCGGCGGGTGACGCGGTGAGGGTCGACATGCAGGCATTCCATACAAGGCAGCTAATCAGAGGCGGCGACTTCTTAAGGTCACCATCCATTACAAAATGATTCGGCGTTTATGCTAGATTCGTCATGAATGCCTGTCTCGCGTAATTCGGGCGGCAACCATCGCAAAAAGGGCGAAATGATCAAACCACTGAATGAATTTCTCCAGGAAATCAACGAAGGCGCCTGGGCGGTCATCAGTTCCGCCACGGATTACCCGGAAAATTGGGTGATCCCCGACCACAGCCACGAAAAACATCAACTGCTCTACGCCATCGAAGGGGTGATGGTGGTGTACTCGGCGCTGAACCAGTGGACGGTACCGCCCAATCGCGGGATCTGGATGCCCAGCGGGCAGGTGCATTCGTTGCGCTGTGTCGGCACCCTGAAAATGCGCAGCGTGTTTGTGCGCCCGGACCGGTTCCCGAACATGCCCGGCGAGCCGAAGACGGTCAGCATCTCGCCGCTGCTGAGCGAGCTGATCAAGGCGTCGGTGAGTTTGAAACCGCCGTACGCCGAGGACTCGCGGGAGGCGCGGATCATGCACCTGATCCTCGACGAACTCGCCATCCTGCCGGCGCTTCCACTGGCGTTGCCCCAGCCCGCCGACCCGCGTATCAAGCAGATCTGCCTTGCGTTACAGGACGATCCGGGCGACGCCTCCACCGTGGCGGATTGGAGCGCGCGCCTGAAGCTGGACCAGACCACCATCCAGCGCCTGTTCCGCAAAGCAACCGGCATGACCTTCGGCCAGTGGCGTCAGCAGGCGCGGCTGCTGCTGGCGCTGGAGCGCATTGCGGTGGGCGAGAAGGTGATCGATATTGCCCTGGAACTGGGCTATGAAAGCCCGAGCGCGTTTACCAGCATGTTCAAGAAACAGTTTGGCAAGACGCCGAGCCAGTTTTTCCGGTAGTCACTGCACGGCGCCGGCGTGCACGTCGAGCAAACCGTTGAACGCCTCGATATCCAGTGGTCGACTGAGGAAATAGCCTTGGCCTTCTTCACAGGCCACGGCCTTGAGCAGTGCCAGGTGTTCGGCGGTTTCAATGCCTTCGGCCGTGACTGTCAGTGCCAGGGCACGGCCCAGACCGACAATCGCCTGGATAATCGCCTTGTCATCGTCACTTTCCTCCAGCCGGGTGAGGAAGCTGCGGTCGATTTTCAAACCATCGAACGGGAAGGCGCGCAGATAGCTCAGGGACGAGTAGCCGGTGCCGAAGTCATCCATGGCGATGCGTATGCCCAATTGCTTGAGCGTGCGCATCACCTCAAGCGCCCCGGTGGCATCTTCAAGCATGACGCTTTCGGTGATTTCCAGTTCTACGCGCGCGGGATCAATGCCTGAGCTCTTCAGCGCTTGCTGCGTACGCTCCACCAGGTTGCCACGCTTGAACTCCGTGGGTGACAGGTTGACGGACACAAAAAGCGGCTCCGGCCACTGCGCGGCACACACGCAAGCGGTCTCCAGTACCCAATCGCTCAGCGCCAGAATCAACCCGGACTCTTCGGCAATCGGAATAAAGGTGTCCGGCGCGATCAGGCCGCGTACCGGGTGCTGCCAGCGCACCAGCGCTTCGGCGCCGACCATTTGCCCGTCGGCGATGCGATAGCGGGGTTGGAAGTGCAGGCGCAGTTCGGCATGTTTGATCGCATACCGAAGGTCGCTTTCCAGGCGCCGACGTTCGATGATCCGCGCATTCATGTCGCCGGAATAGAACCGCCAGGTATTGCGCCCGGCGGCCTTCGCCTCGTACAGCGCAATGTCGGCGTAGCGCAGCAGTTCCGCGGCTTCGCGGGCATCGTTGGGCGCGATGGCAATCCCGATGCTGGCGCTGATGAACACTTCTTGCTCGTCAATTCTGATCGTGCGTTCGATGGATTCGATCAACCGCTTACACAGGGTTTCGACTTCGTCCTGAGTGCCTGCATCGGTCAGGATCAGCACAAATTCATCGCCGCCGACACGGGCGACCAGATCACCATGGCGCACGCAGTCCGCCAGGCGCGCAGACACTTCGTTGAGCACCCGGTCACCGGCCGCGTGCCCGAGCAGGTCATTGACCGGCTTGAACCGATCCAGGTCCAGGCTGAGCATCACCAGGGGCTGTTCCGTGGAGGGCAGGGCTTTGAGTTTGCCGTCGAGGAACGCTTGCAGGCGGGTGCGGTTGGGCAGCCCGGTCAGGGCGTCATGCTGGGACAAGAACTCGATGCGCCGACGGGCTTCGACTTCTTCCGTCACGTCGGTGGCCGTCCCGCGAAACCCGCCGCACGGCATCTCTCGCGCCGACAGCCGAGTGGTGCGTTCCTGTCCCGCTGCATCGACGTAGCGACACTGCACGCTGATATCCGGGCGTCGTCCGGGGGCGCTGAGCCACTGGGAAAGCGGGCCCGACTCGGTCTCCAGCAAGTCGTTCATCGTCGCCCCGATCCACGCATAGCGGGTCAACCCGGTGACGTCTTCGAAGCGTTCCGACAGGTAAGTGAAGCGCCAACCGGCGTCGATTTCCCACACCCAGTCGGAGCTGGCCTCCACCACATCGCGAAAGCGTGCTTCGCTGGTGGCCAGGGCATTCTGGCTGTTCTGCAGCGACGAATGGCTCGCATCCAGGGCGAGCGCGGCGGCCGTGGTGCGGCGCGAAATGGCCCAGGTCATCAGGCACACCAGCAACGCGGCCAGGCCCAGCAGCGGCAGGCCGACCCCCATAAGCCGCAAACCGGGCCGGGCCGGCTCCCAGTGCAGGCTGCCGGCGGTACCGTTGTCGCCGAGGGGAAAGAGCAACGTCTTGCCGATTTCATCGGGGGTAGCGATGTGCAGTTTGCCCACGCCGAATTCATCGCCGATCACGGCCAGTTTGGCGCTGTTGAGGATGTCGATGAAGATCAGCACCGAGGCCGGCCGGCCATCCGTCACCACCGTGGGGTCGGTGCCGGGCGTGATGGCGGCGGCCGCCACCAGTGCGGGGCTGCCGCGCACGTTGATAAAGGCGGTGATCGGTGTTTCGCTGTCGGCACCCGCACGGGCCTGGTCGAGAATCCCGGCAATGGGCTGGCCCAGCCATTGCGTGAGGTCGATATCCAGCAGCTTGCCGTCGACGACCGCGTACACCGTGCGATTGGCGTCGTTGATCACAAACAGGCCTTGAAAACCGAAATCATCAAACAACGTGGCGCCGAGATTGCCCCGCATGTAAGCCCAGTCATTGTCGACTTTAACGTGCAAGTGCTTGTAGGCATCGCTCCAGAAGGCGTAGTCCTTGACGGTCACCCGTAAGGATTTCTCCAGCGATTGCACGGCTTTACGGGTATAGAAGGCGCTTTCAACCTGCTCGGAACGGTCCAGTTCGTGGGCGAGGTAAACCAGCGAGTAGGCGGCGGCTGCAAATACCACGGCCAACAAGCCCATGAACCGGAACAGCGAGGTGCGCGCCAGTGAAAGGCTGGTGCGGTCGGAAAGCGAGCGGACGATAGGAGCGAGAGAGTTCGGCATTGTTTCCCGCAGAGCGTCGCTGCAAGTCAGGGGTATGACGTGTTATCGGCGGCCGGGGCAAAACGTTGAGAGCGTTGCAGCGGATCAGGGCTCACGTTGGGGCGCAGTGCGTCCCCTGGCTTTGGGCTTCACCGGCGGCTATGCGCCCTACAACATTGCCAAGGAAGCCGTACGCGCACTCACACGCTCGGCGGCGCGAGAATGGGGAGTGGACAACATCACGGTCAACAACCTGTTGCCGGTGGCCGACACCTGGGGCGATGCGTATGACGCCCCGGCGCCGACCAATGTGCTGGGGCGTTACGGCTCGCCTGAAGATGACATTGCGCCTGTGGTGCTGTTCCTGGCCAGCCAGGACGCGCAATTCATTACCGGCTACAGCCTCACACCGGATGGCGGGCAAATCATCGACAGTGCGCGGTAACCGCTGGCGCGAGCCGCGAGCCACGCCAATACGGCTGCCGCACCCAGCACCGCCGCACTCAACTGGAAGGTAGCCTGGTAACCGCTCCAGTCAAACACGAGGCCGCCAACGATAGCGCCCGATGCTATCGCCAGCTGGATGATCGCGACCATCAAGCCACCCCCTGCTTCGGCATCGTCGGGCAGGGTTGTCGACAGCCAGGTCCACCAGCCCACCGGCGCGGCGGTAGCGACCAGGCCCCATACCCCCAGCAACAACGTGGTCATCACCATGGAGCTGCCGACCTTGACCAACGCCAGCGCAATCCCCGCCATCACCAACGGGATGATGATCAGCGTCAGGAACACGCTCTTTTTCAGCAAACGCTCGATCAGGAGCGTCCCCACCAGTCCGGCCAGGCCCAGCACCAACAATATGAGCGACAACCGGGAAACACTGACCTGGGTGACAGCCTCCAGAAACGGTCGCAGGTAAGTGAACAGCATGAACTGGCCCATGAAAAACACGCTGACCGCCAGCATGCCCAAGGCCACCGGCTTGCGCTTCATCAAGCCCAACAGGCTGCCGTTTTTTGCCGCCCCCTGCGCTTTGATCGACGGCAGACTGAGCATCAGCCAGGCCGCCGCCAGCACCGCAACGGGGACGACGCAAAAGAACGCCCCGCGCCAGCCGATCAAGCCGCCGACGAAGCTGCCCAACGGTGCCGCGATCACCGTTGCCAGTGCGTTGCCGCCATTGACGATAGCCAATGCCCGCGGCACCTGGGCTGCGGGCACCAGGCGCATGGCGGTGGCGGCCGACAGTGACCAGAAGCCGCCGATGGCCACGCCGATCAACGCGCGGCCCAGCATGAACACGGAGTAATTGGGTGCGAATGCCACCACCGTGCCAGAGATGATCATCAGCAGGGTCAAGGACAGCAGCAAGCGCTTGCGTTCAACCCGCGCCGCCACGGCCGCAATCACCAGGCTGGTGAGCAGGGCAAACAGCCCTGATACCGAAATGCCCTGTCCGGCCTGGCCCTCGGTGATATGCAGGTCGGTCGCCAGCGGCGTCAACAGGCTCACGGGCAGGAACTCGGAGGCCACCAGGGCAAATGCCGCCAGTGACATTGCGAGTACGGCGCCCCAGTTTTTTGGTTCGGCGGCCGTCACTTCAGGTACTTCCTGAAAAAGCTAGCGAGCGTGTCGAACGGGATCAGGTCGACCCGGTCGTACAAGTCCACATGCCCGGCGTCGGGGATGATCACCAGTTCCTTGGGCTCGGCAGCACGCTGGTAGGCGTCCTCGCTGAATTCGCGGGAGTGCGCATTGGCGCCGGCAATCAGCAAGAGCGGACGCGGAGATAGGGTCTCGATGTCATTGAACGGGTAGAAGTTCATGAACTTCACGTTGCTGCTCAGCGTCGGCCGGGTGGTGGTGTGTGGCGAGGCGCCGGTGGGGGTGAACTCACCGCGCGATGTGCGATAGAAATCGTAGAACTCATCGCCAACCGCATCGCCGGTCAGGGCGTTCGGTGTGCCGCCGGTGTAGACGGTGTCGCCCCCCTGGAATTCCACATAGCGCTGGTTGGCCGCTTGCAGCAGTACCTGTCGGCGTTGCGCCAAGGTCACGCCATGTTTGAGGCCATTGCGAGTCGCGGCGCCCATGTCGTACATGCTCACCGTGGCGATGGCCTTGAGGCGTTGGTCGATCTTCGCGGCAGCGATGGCGAAGCTGCCACTGCCGAAGATACCGATCACGCCAATGCGCTCGCGGTCGACGATTGGCTGGGTGCCGAGGTAATCCACGGCGGCGCTGAAGGCTTCGCTGTAGAGCTCGGGCAACACCGCATTGCGTGGTGTGCCGGCACTTTCTCCCCAGAATGGGAGATCCAGGGACAACGTTACAAAACCCCGTTCTGCCATTTTGGTCGCATAGAGGTTCGCGCTCTGTTCTTTGACGGCACCCATCGGGTGGCCAACGATAATCGCAGCATTTCTGGAGGTGGGGGCAAGGTCCTTGGGCACAAACAGGTTGCCCGCGACCGCCATGCCGTATTGATTGTTGAAGGTAACCTTTTCGACACTGACCTTGTCGCTTGTGTAGAAGTTGTTGGCACCGTTGGACATATCGGCTCCCAGTGAAGAGGTGCAGGTCACCAGCAAACCCAGGGTGAGCAGGAGGTTTTTCATCGGATGATCCTTGAGGGGGTGGGTGCGCACATTTTCCCGGGGGCGGTCAGGGTTCTGTAGTGCGTTTGACTGGATTACTTGCCTGATCCTCTGAGTTCTGCGGTTTGCCGGGACGCCACGGACCGCTCGGGGTAAAGTCCGATGACGAGAGAAAAAGAGCCTGTTATGACTATCAATGAAACGCCCCTGGACGCGCTGATCCAGGCTATCGGATCGCGGGTGCAGGCACCGGGCGACTACCCCATGCCGATTCCTGGTCTTGGCTTCTACCGGCGTGAACAGCCCGCAAGCCCCGTGGTGTGCATGGTCGAGCCGTGCATCGTGCTGGTTGCCCAAGGTGCAAAACAGCTGTGGGCGGGGGGTGAGGGTTATCCATACGATACTTCGCGCTTCCTGGTGACCTCACTGGATATTCCCGCCAATTCCGAAGTGCTGGTGGCCAGCCCCGAAAGACCTTGCCTTGGGCTCACCTTCAAGTTGGATTTGCGCATATTGGCCGAGCAGATCGCTCAGAGTGAGCTGCCGCCGGCGCGGGAGCGGTCGGTGCTGAAGGGGGTGGGCATCGGTACGGTGACCCAGGGCATGCTGGCGTCTTTCGCGCGTCTGGTGGCGCTGCTGGATGAACCCGAAGCAATTGCGGTGCTGGCACCGTTGATCCAGCGCGAGATTCACTATCGTCTACTGAAAAGCGACCAGGCGAGCCGATTGCGTCAGATCTGTTCCGTCGACGGGCAGGGCTATCGGATTGCCAAAGCGATTGATTGGCTAAAGCTCAATTACGACGCGGCATTGCGCGTCGATGAATTGGCGGCGCGCGTGCAAATGAGTGCGGCAACCTTTCATCATCACTTTCGCCAGCTGACGGCGATGAGCCCGTTGCAGTATCAGAAGTGGCTGCGCCTGAATGAGGCGCGGCGCTTGATGTTGAACGAGCACCAGGACGTGTCCAGTGCCGCGTTCAAAGTGGGCTATGAAAGCCCGTCACAGTTCAGCCGCGAGTACAGCCGCTTGTTCGGCATGCCGCCTAAGCGCGATGTGGCGGCACTGCGTGGCAAAGCGACTGTCAGTGATCAGCCGCCGTGAGGTTAGCGTAGAAAATACAACCGATCAGCCGCGCGAACAGGCTGAGGGTTTCCGGCAGGTTGGGGTCTTCAAACAGCATCGCCCTGGAATCCAGCGCGCACAGCGCACCGAACAGGCGGCCGTCAGGCAGGAAGATCGGCGCACCGGCGTAGCTTTCAATCGCGAATTGCTTGACCACCGGGCGCGTGGCAAAGCGGCCGTTTCGGCTGATCTGCGGGATAAACAGCGTCTGAGGGTTGATGCAGAACTCGCTGCACAGCGTTGTTTCGAGGTCGAGCACGTCGTCGACTTGGATGCCCATTTCGGCGGTGTCGTGCACGGAGCAGACCACCCATTCCCGGTCGGTGAATTTGGCGAGGCCGGCAAAGCGCATGCCGGTCAGGCGGGTGACCAGTTGCAGGATGCTGGTGGTGGCTTCTATTTCGGCGATGGCAGCGCGCTCATCGGCGCTGAGCAGGGACTGTGCTGAGGTGACGCTAGGAATCATAGGTGAACACTCCAATTGCGTGGTGGTCCTGGCCCACCACGCACGTTGAGGGCTTAGTTAATCCGTGGATGCTGCTGCACAAGGTTGTTGCGCTTGGCTTCCAGTTCGGCGATCTCGGCATCGATGTCTTCGATCTTCTGCTCGATATTGTCGTGATGTTCCTGCAGCAGCTCCTTGGCTTCTTCCATGTCCGAAGCGGCCGGCGCTGCGCCGCGCAACGGCTTGTTGGCGGTTTCTTTCATGGTCAGGCCGGTGACCAGGCCAACCACCGCAAACACCATCAGGTAGTAGGCGGGCATGTACAGGTCGTTGGTGCTTTCCACCAGCCAGGCCACGGCAGTCGGGGTTACGCCTGCGATCAACACCGACACGTTGAACGCACTGGCCAATGCACTGTAGCGCAGGTGCGTGGGGAACATCGCCGGGAGTGTCGAGGCCATCACCCCGATAAAGAAGTTGAGGATCACCGCCAGGATCAGCAAACCGGCGAAGATCAGCCCGATCTTGCCACTGGTGATCAGCATAAATGCAGGGATAGACAGGAACAGCAGGCCAATGCTGCCGGCGATGATGAACGGCTTGCGACCGATCTTATCGCTGACAAAACCGATGAACGGCTGCACGAACAGCATCCCGACCATGATCGCGATGATGATCAGCACGCCGCTGTTTTCTTTGTAATGCAGGTTATGCGACAGGTAGCTCGGCATGTAGGTGAGCAGCATGTAGTACGTCACGTTGGTGGCCGCGACGATGCCGATGCAGGTCAGCAGGCTGCGCCAGTGCTGGGTCGCGACTTCCTTGAACGACACTTTGGGACCGTGGGTCAGGCCTTCGCGGTCGCCTTGCTCGAGTTTGTCCATGTGCTGTTGGAACGCTGGGGTTTCTTCCAGCGCGTGACGCAGGTACAGGCCGATGATGCCCAGGGGCAGGGCGAGGAAGAACGGCAGGCGCCAGCCCCACGCTTCGAACTCGGCTTCACCCAACACGGTGGAAATCAGTACAACCACACCGGCGCCGAGCACGAAACCGGCGATGGAGCCGAAGTCCAGCCAACTGCCCAGGAAACCGCGCTTGCGGTCCGGGGCGTATTCGGCGACGAAGATCGACGCGCCGGTGTATTCACCGCCGACCGAGAAGCCCTGGGCCATTTTGCACAGCAATAGCAGGATCGGCGCCCAGATGCCTATGGAGGCATAGCCGGGAATCAAGCCGATGGCAAAGGTGCTCAGGGACATGATCACAATGGTGGCGGCGAGTACTTTTTGCCGCCCGTATTTATCGCCCAGGGCGCCGAAGAACAGACCGCCCAGCGGGCGAATCAGGAAGGGCACCGAAAAGGTACCCAATGCAGCGATCATTTGTACGCTGGGCGAGGCGTCCGGGAAGAACACCTTGCCGAGCACATAAGCGACAAACCCGTAGACGCCGAAGTCGAACCATTCCATGGCGTTACCCAAGGCGGCAGCGGTGATTGCCTTGCGTACCTTGGCGTCGTCAACGATGGTGATGTCTTTCAAACCGATGGGTTTGACGCTTTTCTTACGTAATTTCATGCGGGGCACTCTAAAGCAGAACAGGGGAAGTGCCATCGCAGCGATGGCACCGCTCTGTCAGTTCAGATACAAGCGGACATGAAATAATTCACCCGTATTTGCGTTTTTTTGCAGATGCATTGAACTTTGTAAATTTTCCAGAGAGTTATCCGAATGCTCGCCAGCCCCGCGCGTCTCACCTACCGTCAGCCACTCCCCAGCGACCTGCGGCCATTGTTCGCGATCTTCGGCGACCCTCGGACCCACCTGTTCAACCCCGCCGGCCCCCTGACGTGCCTGGCCGATGCGCAACGCCTGCTCGACGGCTGGCTCGAGCAGTGGGCCAGCGAGGGCTATGGCTGGTGGGCGATTGCGCACCACGCAGCACCCGAGCACATCATCGGCTTTGGCGGTATCGCGCCTCTCAATTACCTGACGCAAAGGCGCATCAACCTGGGTTACCGCTTTGCCGAGCAAGCATGGGGCCAGGGCTATGCCACCGAAGTGGGGCGCGATGCCCTGAAGTTGGCATTTGAAACCCTGGCGTTACCCGAGGTATTTGGCCTGGTCCGGCCCGACCATGCGGCGTCGATCCGCGTGCTGGAGAAGCTTGGCATGCAGCCTTTCGGCCTGCTCGATGATGTACCCGGCAAGCCACCCAGCCGGGTATTCAGGATTTGTCATCCTACAACTGCTCAAAGCTGACACTTTTCACAGCCGCGCAAGACCTCATATAACCCTGATCTTTCAGATTGACAGGGGATAGGGACCTCGATATAAAAGCCACAGTTGTACGACGACATATGACGTTACATATGTCCTACCTAACAAAAATAAAAAGTGATGCCATGAACTTGATCGAGCCCATCCATGCTCATCGCGTTGGCCAAGCAGTAGGTAACTACCGCTGGACCATCTGCGCGATGCTGTTTTTCGCGACCACCGTCAACTACCTCGACCGCCAGGTGCTCAGCTTGCTGGCGCCGCAACTGTCGACGCAATTTGGCTGGAGCAACACCGATTACGCCAACATTGCCGCGGTGTTCCAGTTTGTCTACGCAATCTCCATGCTGTTCGCCGGGCGTTTTGTCGACAAGATCGGCACCAAGGCGGCCTACGTGGTGGCGATTGGCATCTGGTCCACGGGCGCCATCATGCATGCGTTCTCGGTACCGATGGGCGAGGGCATCGCGGCGATCAGCGCTGCAATCGGCCTGGCGGTGATTCCGGTGTCGATTGCCGGCTTTATGCTCTCCCGCGCCGTGCTGGCGATTGGTGAAGCGGGCAACTTCCCGATTGCGATCAAGGCCACTGCCGAATATTTCCCCAAGAAAGAACGCTCCCTGGCCACGGGTATCTTCAACTCCGGTGCCAACGTCGGGGCGATCCTGGCGCCGATCTGCGTACCGTTGATTGCCGGGTTATGGGGCTGGGAAGCGGCCTTCATCGTGATCGGCGGCCTGGGCTTTGTGTGGGTGGCGGTGTGGGTCGCGCTGTACAAGAAGCCGGATGAGCAAAAACGCCTGTCGGCCGCCGAGCTGGCGTATATCCGCAGCGACCAGACCGTGCAGCCGTTCACCCCGGCAGCTGCGGGCGATGTAACGAAAAAAGTCTCGTGGTTCAAGCTGCTCACCTACCGCCAGACCTGGGCCTTCGCCTTCGGCAAGTTCATGACCGACGGCGTGTGGTGGTTCTTTCTGTTCTGGCTGCCCACCTACTTGTCGGCGCAATACGGCATGAAAGGTCCCGACATCGTGCTGCCCCTGGCGGTGCTGTACAGCATGACCATGGTCGGTAGCATCGGCGGCGGCTGGTTCCCGAGCTACTTCATGGCCCGTGGCGATGCGCCGTATGACGGCCGCATGAAAGCCATGCTGGTGATCGCCCTGTTTCCGCTGGTGGTGCTGTTGGCGCAACCCCTGGGCTACATCAGCTTCTGGGTGCCGGTATTGTTGATCGGCGTGGGCGCGTCGGCGCACCAGGCGTGGTCGTGCAACATCTTTACCACCGTGTCCGATATGTTCCCGCAGAAGACCGTGGCCTCGGTGGTCGGCATCGGCGGCATGGCCGGCGGTTTGGGCGGGGTGGTGATGACCAAGATTGGTGGCTGGGTGTTCGACTACTACAAGTCAGTCAACGATATCCACACCGGCTACATGATCATGTTCGCGATCTGTGCCCTGGCCTACCTGGTGGCCTGGAGCGTGATGAAGACGCTGGTGCCGCGCCACAAGGAAATCACCGACCTGTAAGGCTTGATGTCCCGCGCGGCAATCGCGCGGGACCGTTTCACAGCGCGCGGGCCCAAGTCTGGCTGACCAGGGATTTACCGAAGCTGACCATCGGTTCCTCCTCCACCAACTCAAACCCGGCTTTCTGATAGAGCTTGCGCGCATCGGTCAGGATGTCCACGGTCCACAGCAGCATGCGGGTGTAGCCCACCTGGCGGGCAAAGCGCACGCACTCGTCCACCAAACGCTGGCCGATGCCCATGCCCCGCGCGCTGGCATCCACGTAGAGCATGCGCAACTTGGCTGTGGTGTCGTCATGGCGGATCACAAACACCGACCCCACCACCTCACCGTCCTTTTCCGCGATCCAGCAACGCTCGGAGGTCGGATCAAATTCGCGCAGGTACTTGGCGACAATCTCCGCCACCAGCGCTTCGAATTCCCAATTCCAGCCATATTCACGTGCGTATATCGCGGTTTGTTGTTGCACCACCAACCCCATGTCGCCGGGTTGTGGATCGCGTAGCAGATAGCTGGGCGCCGTGCCTTGCAGCAGGGCCTGGATGCGTTTCATGGCTTCGGTGAGCTGATGCTGTTGCTGCTCCGGCAGGCTGTCGAGCAGGGCGATGACTTCGTTCTGGGTGCGTTGCTCCAGGGGCGCCAACACGGCGCGACCGAGATCGCTGAGGTGCAATTGCACCGCGCGAGCATCGGTAACGGAGCGGACTTTCTGGATCAGGCCGCGCTTTTCCAGGCCGCCTACCAGCCGGCTCAGATAACCCGCGTCCAGGCTGAGCATGTGGCACAGGTCAGCGCTGGTGAGATCGCCTCGGGAAGACAACTCGTACATCACGCGGATTTCGGTGAGCGAGTAGTCGCTTTGCAGCAGGTGTTCCTGCAGCACGCCGATCTGCTGCGTATAGAAGCGGTTGAAGCCGCGCACGACACCAGCGCGTTCGATAAGCAGAGGGGTAGACATGCGCGAATGCTCGAATGGTTGCCTGGGGCAATTATATTGTTGCTTCAGGCAAGCATGTCAATCCATTTGATCAGGTGCGCACCACCGTCAGAATAATGCGAACAGCCAGGACCACACCGATCAATACTGCGGCTATCCCGGCCGTTTCCATGAGCGTGGGCCAACGCGTGCTGAACCACAGGCCGAGCAGGCTGGCGAACAAGGATTCAAGGGCTATCAACTGGCTGCTCAGCACCATCGGCAGGCGCTGGGTCGCAGCGTTCCAGGCCCAGGCGCCGATCAGGGTCGACATCAGCGCGATAAACAAACACCAGGCATACAATGGCCCCGCCTGGGCAAAGCCGAAACCGAGGGTTGGCAGCTTGAACAAGCCCAGCATCTGCGCCAGCGGTACCAGGCACAGCGTGGCAATACCACTGCCCGTCAGCATGAGCGCGGTCCAGACGCCGGTTGCGGAGGGCGCGAGGGCCTGCAACTGCTTCTGGTTGATCACGCTGAAGCCCACCCACACCACCACGGCACCCACTGAAAAGCACAGACCGGCCAGCCAGTCGCCACTGTTCGCAGGGGCGTGTTGGAGGCTGCTGAGATTCGACAGCAGCAATCCTGCCGTCAAGAACCCCAGCGGGATGGCCAGCCGGCGCCAGGGCACGGTCTTGTTCCTGGCGTTACCGAGCAGGGCCAGCAACACGGGGACCATGCTGACAAACGTCGGGGTCAACACCGGGCCGCCGAAGACGACGCCAGCGGTAATGCAGGCGCCGTAGCCCAGGCAGCCCGTTACACCGAGTCCGGCAGCGATCCACAACCGGCGCGGGCCAAGACAGCGCAATTGGGCGCGATACAGAATCAACCCCGCGCAGCCGAGTACGCCGGCGATCAGGTACCGCACCGCCATGAAGTCAAAGAGGCTGTATTCACCGGTGACGTATGGCGCGATGAAATTCAGCGCCCAGCCCAGGGTCGCGATAACGGCAAGGCTTACGCCGAGGAAAGCGGAGGTCTGCATGGAGGGTGTCCCTGAAGTCATGCATTCATGGTGCCCAGCCACGCGGGTATGCTACAAACGAGTTCTCAGCCCTGGATACATAACCTCAGATAATGAATGCACTCGGCAAAACCCTACCGCCTCTCGCGAGCTTGTTGCCCTTTGAAGCGGCGGCGCGCCTGGAGAGTTTCTCCAGGGCGGCCGATGAGCTTCACATCACCCAGGCCGCTATCAGCCGGCAGATTCGGGGCCTGGAAGACAACTTGGGCGTCAAGCTGTTTTCAAGGCGCAATCGCGCAGTGTTCCTCACCCAGGAAGGGCGTGAGCTCGGACGGGTGGTGAGCCTTGCGCTGCAAAGCATCAGCGAGGGGGCCGCCAGCCTGCGCGCGTCGCACCACCGCAACCGGGTGGTGCTGCTGTGCCAGTTGTGCGAAGCGTTTTATTGGCTGATGCCGCGCCTCTCGACGTTTCACCAGCAATACCCGCACATCGAGATCCAGGTGGTGACCTCCACCCGGCCACTCACGGAATTCAATGACCCTTTCGACGTGGCGCTGCAAAGCACCTGGCGCGCCAGTGGCTCGCATCCGTTGATGTTCACCGCGTCCGACGAGGTGTTTCCGGTGTGCAGTCCCGCCTACCTGAGCGCGGAACAACCGCTGCCGATCACCGAATTGCAGTCCTATACATTTTTGCACCACAGCGCTGACGCGCCCCACTTGATGGAGTGGGATGAGTGGCTACGGGTGTTCGGGCAGTTGATGGCCGGGAATGCACGCAGTGCCAGCTTCGACAGTTACCCGCTGATGCTGCAAGCGGCCGTGGAAGGGCACGGTATCGCCATGGGCTGGCGGCGTACGGCGAGTCGGTTGATTGAAAGCGGCGCGCTCGTAAGGCCGTGTGCGCAGAGTGTGCATTTGCCTGAGGCTATTTCGGTGTACAGGCGCCAAGGGGAGGGGAACCGGGCGGAGGTTGCGGCCTTGCTGGCTTGGCTGGAAGCGCAGTTGCAGGATGACGAGGGGGAAGGCGTCGGCGAGCGCGTCACCCGTGGCTAACCCGGCGTCCTGCCGGGTTAGCCTCCGATTCAAGCCTGGGTTCGGGCACCGTGTTTGACGGGGCGCCCGAGATTAAAAGCAGATCACGCGCAGCCAGCTACTGATTACGTGTCACCCGCCACACGGTGTTGGCCAAGTCATCGGCAATGATCAGCGCACCTTTCGGGTCCACCGTCACACCCACCGGACGCCCACGGGTCTTGCCGTCGTCACCGCGAAAGCCGGTGGCAAAGTCGATCGGCTCACCGGATGGCTTGCCGTTGCTGAAGGGCACAAAGATCACCTTGTAGCCCACTGGGTTGTCGCGGTTCCAACTGCCGTGCTCGCCGACGAACACGCCGTCGGCAAACTTCTCGCCCATTTGCGGGATCGAAAAGTCCACGCCGAGCGCCGCCACGTGGGAACCCAGGCTGTAATCCGGCTTGATCGCGGCGGCGACCTTGGCCGGGTTCTGCGGTTGGGCGCGCGGGTCGACGTTCTGGCCCCAATAACTGTAGGGCCAGCCGTAAAACGCGCCTTCGCGCACGGAGGTCAGGTAGTCCGGCACCAGGTCCGGGCCGAGTTCGTCGCGTTCGTTGACCACCGTCCACAATTGCCCGGTGTCCGGCTGGATGGTCAGTGCCGTCGGGTTACGCAAGCCGGTGGCGTAGGGCTTGTGCGCGCCGGTGGTGGCGTCGATCTGCCAGACCATCGCACGGTCGATCTCCACTTCCATGCCGCGTTCGGTGACGTTGCTGTTGGAACCGATACCGACGTAGAGCTGGCTGCCGTCGGCGCTCACGGCCAGGGATTTGGTCCAGTGATGGTTGATCTGCGCCGGCAGGTCGGTGACGGTGCTGGGCGGGCCGCTGGCCTTGGTCTGGCCGTCGGCGTAGTCGAAGCTCACCAGCGCGTCCTGGTTGGCCACGTAGAGTTTGCCGTTGGCAAACGCCAGGCCGTACGGCGCGTTGAGGTTGTCGGCGAACACCGTCTTGAGTTCGTAGGTGCCGTCACCATCGGCGTCGCGCAGCAACGTCAGGCGGTTGCCGCTCTTGACCTTGGTGTTGCCTTCGGCCTTGATCAGGCTGGCGATCACATCCTTGGGCTTGAGCTTGGCCGCGCTGCCGCCACGGCCTTCGGCCACGAGGATGTCACCGTTGGGCAACAGCAGGGTCTGGCGCGGGATGGCGAGGTCCGTGGCGATCGCCGTGACGCTGAAGCCTTCCGGAACCTTGGGTTTCTGCTCGCCCCAGGGCGCAGGCTCGGCGATCTTCATGCTCGGCAACAGGCTGCTTTGTTGTTCCGGCAGCTTGGGGTCGGGGCCGCGTGCCTGGGTCTTGTCGCCTTCGCCACCGCAGGCGGCGAGCAATAATGTGGCGCTCAACAGGGTCAGGGTGCTGGACGTTTTCATTTGACACCTCCCGCGCGCAGGCCGGTCCAGGTGGCCGCCAGTGTCAGCAGCAAGACGATGGCCGACAGGACCAGGCCGGTCGGCATCGAGGCGTAGGCATCCTTGGCATGCTGGAAGGCATTGACCAGGCCCACTACCCAGGTGGCCAACAGTAGCAGGACATAGCGTGTGGGTTGCCCGGCCTTGCGTTCGGCACGGAGCAGGTTGACCAGTGCGAACAGAAACGCGAAGCCAGCAAACACCAGCGCGCCGGCAATCAACCAGGACGCGAAGTTGGCCCATTGAATCTGGTAGGTCTGGGTGTAGGCAATGTCGCTGAGCAAGGCGCCGAGAAACAACGGCACGGTGCCGGCCAGTAAGGTCGCATGCAGCGGCCCGGGTGTGTATCGGTAAGCGGGAAGGGTAGTCATCGTGGTAGCGGCTCCTTGTTGTACAACGCCCCTTAGCGGGGCAGCGCATAGGAAGTGAACGCACCGCGTGTCAGAAAGTTCAGCGTGAATCGTGTCGAAATATTGTGAACCCTCTGGGCCGGTTTCGGCCTAACGCCGTATCATTTCCGCACTTTTATTCCGTCAGGCGCTTCCATGACTCATCCTCGCATCGGCTTCGCATGCCAGTACAAGCATCCCGAACGCCTGCTGTCGGCCAGCGCCTTGAAGCTGATCGAAGGCCCCTTCAACCCGCGCACGACCACGTTGCGTTGGATGGAGAGTGTCTCGCCGCAGGTGGCTCGCGACAAATTGGTGGAAGTGGTCACCCACAACCTGGCCGCCCAATTACGCCTGCTGAGCTATGTCGCTGGACTGCCACCGACCCTGCGCATGCTGCGCCTGAGCAGTGATCTGCTGCCGTTCTATAGCCATCCGAACGTTGCCGCCGTCTATAAAGACCCGGCCATCGAGCGTCAATTGGTGGAGGGTTTTGCCGCCATCGGCGAGCTGGCCCGCGCTGCGGATATCCGCCTGTCGTTCCACCCCGGCCAGTACTGTGTGCTCGGTTCGGAGAACCCCGGCGTGGTGGAAAACAGCCTGGCTGAATTCGAATACCACGCCGACATGATCCGCATGATGGGCTACGGCCGGCGCTTCCAGGACCTCAAGTGCAACGTGCATATTGCCGGCCGCCTCGGCGTGGAAGGCACCCGTGCGGTGTGGTCGCGCCTGTCGGAAGTGGCGCGCAACTGCATCACCTTTGAGAACGACGAAAAGACCTACGGCCTCGATCATTGCCTGCAAGTGGCCGACCTGGCGCCGGTGGTGCTGGACATTCACCACTGCTGGGTCAACGAAAACCACTACATCGACCCCCACTCGGAGCGGGTCGCCCGTGTGATCGAAAGCTGGCGCGGCGTACGGCCGACCCTGCACTATTCCCAACCCCAGGAGAGCCTGCAGGAACTGGGATTCGACGCCGAGCATAAGCTGGAAATGGACGCGCTGTTGCAGGTGGTGTCCAAGCGGGACCTGTACGCCCACAGCGCGCAGATGTGGAACCGCTGGACCAACGACTACGCGCTGCAATTTCTCGATCGCTTCGACATCATGCTTGAAGCCAAGGACAAGAACGTCGCCTCGCTGGCGTTCCATGAGCACTGGAAGCGGCGCAGCCCACCTTGAAGAGGGGCCATCGCAATAGCGCAAGGCGTGCAGGACGTTGTGCGATCAATCCTCAGCCTGCATGCTGGCAGGCCTGACACAAGGAACCGCCCTATGCCAACCCTGCATCTGCTCTGCGGCAAGATCGCCTCGGGCAAGTCCACGCTCGCCACGCGCCTTGCCGCCGAGCACGCCGCCATTGTGCTGAGTGAAGACCACTGGCTCGCCACGCTTTACCCGGGTGAAATCCGCGCCATTGCCGATTACCTCAGCTGCGCCCAGCGTATTCGCGGCGTGCTGGGGCCGCTGGTCATCAATATGCTGCAATCGGGCGTCAACGTGGTGCTGGATTTTCCTGCCAATACCTTGGCCAGCCGCGAATGGCTGTTGGGCCTGGCGCACGTCGCCCAGGTCCCGCACTGCCTGCATTACCTTGAACGGGATGACGCCACCTGCCGCGCCCGACTGCACGCGCGCAACGTCCAAGGTGAGCATGACTTTGCCGCCACGGATGCCGAATTTGACCTGATTACCCGCCACTTCTGCGTGCCGAGCGAGGAGGAGGGGCTGGTGATCGAGAGGCATCGGCCATGAGCGCATCGCGATCCACTGGCGTGGACGCCGACGGTTTTATCCTCACGGTTTCCGACGGCCCCGTGCAGCGTGAGTTTCAGCCATTGCTTGAGGATGTCTGCAACCAACTCTCACATCCAGAGTTTGGGGTGGACGGCATTTACCTCTATGGCAGCGTGGCGCGCGGCGATGCCGTCCCGGGTGTTTCAGATCTTGATCTCACGCTGGTGCTGCGCGAGTCGCCGACGTCAACGCAGTTGGCGCGCTTGGACGTCGTGCGGTGCGACCTGGAGCGGCGGCACCCGCACGTCACCAAGGTGGATTTCGATATCGGCAGCCGCGCACAAGCACTTGCGGCTGAAAACCGGAACCGCTGGGGCTACTGGCTCAAGCACCATTGCCGATGCGTATGGGGCAATGACCTGGCACTGCACTTCGAGCGGTTTCGGCCGTCACTGGACATTGCCTTGGCCGTGAATGGTGACTATGCAGCGGTGCTGATAGCCTATGTCACCCGCATCGCACGTGCCGACACCGAGCAAGAACGCCTGCGCCTGCAGCGCGAAGCGTCGCGCAAACTGATCAGAGCCACCCAGGTATTGAGTGGAGAAGACGGATCGACGTGGCCGCAGACACTTGAAGAGCATGTTGCGCTGTTCCTACGGGGTTATCCGACGCAGGTTGCCCAGGTAGCCTTCTTCCTGTTTGAAGCCCGAAACCCCAGTGCCGACAGCGAAAAATTCTTAGATCGGCTTCAAGCATTTCTGGGCTGGATGGTTTCACAGCAAAGGTAGATAGCAGCTCCCATACCGATCTTCGCCATGGCTCAAATTGCGCTCGCCGCTACGACCGAAATCCCACTTACACAGCCGATCCCCTGTGGGAGCTGTCGAGCTTTAGCGAGGCTGCGATAGCGGTGTGTCAGGCGCTGAAGATGTTGGCAGTGCCGCCGCCTTCGCAGCAGCTCCCTCACTCAATGTTGGTCGCGCACTTCCAGGCTCATACCGTTGGCGTATGAACCCCCCGCATGTCGCTCGTTCACTCCTTTATCCCGTTGACGGTAGGCGGCACCTCAATGAGCATCGCCGCCTTCCTCAGGACTTGAACCGGCCCACCAGCCCATTCAACTCATCCGACAGGTCCGACAGCCGCCCGGAGTCGTCCTGCGCCGAGTTGGCCAGGCTTTCCACCAGCCGCGCTTCGTCGTAGATCTGTTGGATGTGCCGGTTAATCTCTTCGGCCACGCTGTGCTGCTCCTCGGCGGCAGCGGAGATCTGCAGGTTCTGGTCGCGGATTTCGTTGACCGACGTCTGGATGCCTTCAAAGCTGTCCCGCGCGCTTTCGATGGACGAGACGCTGGCGCGCGACAGGTCCAGGCAACTGCCCATTTTTTGCGTGACTTCCTGGGTCTTGTTTTCCAGGGTGCCGAGCAGTTGCTCGATCTCGCCCGTGGAGTCGGAAGTGCGTTTGGCCAGCGCGCGCACTTCGTCAGCGACCACGGCGAAGCCACGGCCCTGGTCACCGGCACGGGCAGCCTCGATGGCGGCGTTGAGCGCCAGCAGGTTGGTCTGTTCGGCGATCGCGCGAATGGTGCCGAGGATTTGGTTGATGCTGCGGCTGCCGGCTTCCAGCTCGACCATGGCCTGGGACGATTCGGTGAGGCGCCGACCCAGACGGTTGACGTTATCGGTGGTGGCTTCGATCTGCTGTTTGCCCTCGGCCACACGCCGGTGCCCGTTTTCGGCGGATTCCGCCGCACCGCTGCATGAGCGCGCGACTTCGTTGGCGGTAGCCACCATCTCGTTGAACGCCGTCGACACCAATTCGACCGCCTCGCGTTGCCGGCCGGCGGCCTCGTTCATGTTGTGCGCCACCTCGCTGTTGACCTTGGAGGCGTTCTGCAGGTTGGCCGAGGCCGCGCCGATATGCTGGATCAGTTGGCGGATCGCCGCGAGAAACTTGTTGAACCAGCCAGCCAGTTCGGCGGTTTCATCTTTGCCCTGTACCTGCAGTTCGTGGCGCAAGTCGCCTTCACCTTGGGCGATGGACTGCAGACCGGTACTGACCTGGCCGATGGGTTTGACGATGACCTTGGAGAACGCCGCCGCGATCAGCCCGAAGATCAGCACCAGCACGCCGACGATGGTCGCGGTGAGGTAGGTCATACGGGTGGCTTCTGCCATGACTTCACGGTGTTCGATCAGCCCGATATAGCGCCAGCCGAGGCCGGGCGAGGTCCACACGTTGGCCATGTAGCGCACGCCGTCGATCACCACTTCCGTGGAGCCCTGAGGGGTGTCGGCCAAATGCGCATAAGGCGCGCCCAGGTCCTTGAGCGGCTTGAAGCTGTGGGCGGCGTCACGCGGGTCTACCAGCACCACGCCGTCTTCGATCAGCATCACATAGCCGCTTTCTCCCAGCTTGATGCTTTTGACCAGTTCGGTGAGGTTCTTCAGCGACACGCTGACCACGAATACGCCCTTGGGCTTGCCGTTGTCCAACAGCGCCCGCGCGGTGCCTACCAGTGCCACGTCGTCTTTGTCGTAGTAGTAAGCGGGGGTGCGCACGGTCTTGCCGGGGCTGGCCATCGCGGCCTTGTACCAAGGGCGGGTGCGTGGGTCGTACTTGGCCAGTTGCGGGTCATCCGGCCATTTGGCGTAGGTGCCGTCTTCCAGGCCGATGGAGAGGATCGCCGCCGCCGGGTGCGTGGCACCAAAGCGCGCGAAACGGTCGATCACGGCTTGCGCTTCGGCCGGCATCGGCTGGCTGGCCGCGTCGGTGGGCTGATAGTTCTTCAGCGTATTCACCGACGTGTATACAGGGTCGGTGGCCATCTGATCGACGTTTTGCAGTGTGCCGTCGAAGAACTGCCGGATATTTCCATCGATCTGGCGGATTTCACGGGTGCTGCCATCGATGAACTGATCCACGGCCTGGGTGCGCGTGTTCATGACCGAGATCACCGCCACCAGGCTTACCGGAATAAAAGCGACAGAGACGAATGCCAGTACCAGCTTATTTTTTATTTTCATCGAGACGACCATCAGCGGAGAGGGCGGCCAAATCGCCGATTTCAATCAATAAAATACGGCGATTCGCTGTTTCTGCTGTTTCGGCCCGATACTGGTAAATCTTTAGGGTTTTTTGTACACAATACAAAGTGCTTATTGTTCTGTATCCAATCAGTACACATCACGCAGATAACGCTTCTGCTCGCTCAAGTGCCGCCAGTAGTCCACGGCGCCTTCCACGCCAAGCCCGCCGTGGGTTTGCGCCACTTGGCGCAGGGCCTGGTCGACGTCTTTGGCCATATGGCTGGCGTCGCCGCAGATGTACAGCTTCGCGCCGTCCTGCAGCCAGCGCCACAGTTCGGCGCCCTGTTCGCGGATGCGGTCCTGCACGTAGACCTTCTGCGCCTGATCGCGGGAGAACGCCAGGCTCAAGTGGGTGAGCAGGCCGTCGCGCTGCATGCCTTGCAGTTCGTCCTGATAATAGAAGTCGCTGGCCGCGTGCTGTTCACCGAAGAACAGCCAGTTGCGCCCCTGATGGCCCAGCGCTCGGCGTTCCTGCAAGAAGGCGCGGAACGGTGCGACGCCGGTGCCGGGGCCGATCATGATCATCGGCACCTCGCCGTCGCTGGGGGTGCGGAAGTGCTTGGACGGCTGCACGAACAACGGCACTTCTCCGTCGCCGACACGGTCGGCCAGGAAGGTCGAGGACACGCCTTTGCGTTTGCCATAGCGCACGGCGGCCACGGTGAGGTGCACTTGCTGCGGGTACGCCTTGGCACTCGAGGCGATCGAATACAAACGCGGTTGCAGGCGCTTGAGCGTGCCCAGCAGTTCGTCCGCCGAGCACTCGATCGGGTATTCCTGCAGCACGTCCGCCAGTTGCCGGCCCCACAACCAGTCATTCAATTGGGCCTTGTGCTCGGGGTTGAGCAGGTGCTTGAGGCCAGGGTTGGCGCTGCGCTCGGCGATGAAGGTCAAGGTATCGCTGCTGGGCCGGGCGATTTCGAAATGCTGGGTGAGCGCCTGTTGCAGGGGCACATCGCCGAAAGTGTCGATGTTCACGCTGGCACTGGGGCTCAGGCGGGTAAGGTCGAGCAGTTCGCTGACCAGTTCGGGGCAGTTGCGCGGCCGCACGCCCAACGCGTCACCGGCTTCATAAGTCAGCCCGGAGTCGGCCAGGTCCAGGGCGAACTGGCGGGTCTCCTTGTGCGGGCTTTGCGGGTTCAGGTGCCGGTTGAGCAGCAGGCGTGAGCCGTACAGCTTGGTCTTGCCGGCAGGCGTGGCCGGTGCGGCGAGTGCTACGGGCTTTGTCGGGTGGAGGGTCTGTTGGAAGCGCACCAGCCAGGCATCGGCCAGGGCTTCGAATTCGGTGTCGCAATCGACGCGTTCCAACAGGCGGGTTGCGCCCAGTTCCAACAGGCGCTGATCGAGCTGTTTGCCATGGTTGCAGAACTGGTCGTAGTTCGGATCGCCCAAGGCCAGCACCGCAAAGCGCAGCGACTCCAGGCGCGTCTCGGCGGTGCTGAGGCTGTGCCAGAAGCCTTCGCCATTGTCCGGCGGGTCGCCGTCGCCAAAGGTGCTGCTGATCAGCGCCAGGGTGTGGGTGCTCGCCAGTTTGCTTGCGGGGAAGTCTGACATCGCGCTCAGCTCCACCGTGATGCCCGCCTCGCGCAGGCGCTTGGCGAATCGTTCGGCCAGGGCTTCGGCGTTGCCGGTTTGCGATGCCCACAGCAAGGTGACGGCCGGGGAGGGCGCGGCGAGGGCTTCCGTATGGCTGAACAACCCGCCGAGCACGCCGTTCAGCCACAGCCGGGATGCGTCGGCCAGGGGGGCATTCGCGGGCATTGTCGGTACGCCGACAGCCTGGCGCGCGGCGTTGGATTGCAGGCCGCTGAGGAAGCCGGCGAGGTAGGTGCGCTCACTGTCGCTCAGGGGCGGTGGCGATACGTGACGGATGCCGGCGAGGTCGGCGAAGGCGTCGAGGCGCGACATGGTGCAATCCTCTGCTACGGGGGAAGGGAGGTCCAGGAACTGGTGGTCGATCAGTTCGACCCGGGCCAGGGCGACGGCGCAGAACTTGAACTCGGGCTGCAAGGAAATCGGGTCCACCGCATCGTTGGTCACCGCATTGATCGCCAGGTGTTCGCCGAACACATCGTTCCAATGAAACGGCGCAAAACAGTTGCCTGGCCGCACACGGTCGGTGACCACGGCGGGCAGCACGGCGTGGCCGCGCTGGGAGCGTACTTCAACCCGGTCCTTGTCCTGGATGCCCAGGCGGGCGGCGTCTTCCGGGTGCAGCTCGACGAAGGGGCCAGGGTTGAGTTTGTTCAACGTGGCGACTTTGCCGGTCTTGGTCAGGGTGTGCCATTGGTGCTGCACGCGGCCGGTGTTGAGCACGAAGGGGAAGGTGTCATCGGGCATCTCGGCGGGCGGCATATGGGGGCGGGCGAGGAACTGCGCCTTGCCGTTATCGGTGGCGAACGCGAGGGTGCCGTTGGTGCGGTAGCGGATCGGGTTGCGGTGCGCGGCCTCAGTGGATGCGCAGGGCCATTGCAGCGGCTGTTCACGCAGGCGCGAGTAACTCGCGCCACGGATGTCGTAGCCGGTATTGGGGTTCCAGGCGCGTTTGATTTCTTCAAATACGTCGGCGGCGCAGGCATAGGTGAACGCCTCGGCAAAGCCCATCTCACACGCAACCCTGGCGATGATCTGCCAGTCGGGCAGGGTCTCGCCGGGGGCGTCGACGGCTTTTTGCATCAGGGTCAGGTTGCGCTCGGAGTTGATCATCACGCCCTCGGCCTCAGCCCACAGCGCGCCGGGCAGCAGGATGTCGGCGTAGCGGTTGGTCTCGGTGTCGAGGAACGCGTCCTGGGTGATCACCAGCTCGGCGGTCTGCAGGCCATTGATCACGGTTTGGCGGTTGGGCACGCTGGCGACGGGATTGGTGCAGATGATCCAGCAGGCCTTGATCTGCCCGGCGGCCATCTGTTCGAACATCGCCACGGTGCCGCTACCGGCCTGTCGCGGCAGGCTGTCGTGGGGGATCTGCCACAGGTCCTCGATAAACACGCGGTCGGCCTCGACCAGTACCGAGCGTTGCCCCGGCAGGCCGGGGCCCATGTAGCCCATTTCGCGCCCGCCCATGGCGTTGGGTTGACCGGTGAGGGAAAACGGCCCGCTGCCCGGACGGCAAATGGCGCCGGTGGCCAGGTGCAGGTTGCACAGGGCGTTGGTATTCCAGGTGCCGTGGGTGCTCTGGTTAAGGCCCATGGTCCAGCAGCTCATCCACTCGGCGGCCTGGCCGATCCAGTCGGCGGCTTGGCGGATATCGGCTTCGGCAAGGCCGGTGATCGCCGCCACCCGTTCTGGCGAGTAGTCCTCCAGGAACGCGGGCATGGCCTCCCAGCCCTCGGTAAACGCGGCAATAAAGGCCGGGTCGGTATGGCCGTTTTTGACCAGCAGGTGCAACAGGCCGTTGAGCAGGGCGAGGTCGGTGCCGGGTTTGATGGGCAGGAACAGGTTGGCCTTGTCCGCCGTAGCGCTGCGCCGAGGGTCGACCACGATCAACTTCGCCCCGGCCTTGACCCGGTCCATCATGCGCAGGAACAGGATCGGGTGACAGTCGGCCATGTTCGCGCCGATCACGAAGAACAGGTCGGCGCGGTCGAAGTCTTCATAGGAGCCTGGCGGGCCGTCGGAGCCGAGGGACAGTTTGTAGCCGCTGCCGGCGCTGGCCATGCACAAGCGTGAGTTGGACTCGATATTGGCGGTGCGCACGAAGCCCTTGGCCAATTTGTTGATCAGGTATTGGGACTCCAGCGACATCTGGCCCGACACGTAGAACGCCAACGCATCCGGCCCGTGGGTGTCGAGGATCTGGCGCAGGCGGCCTGCGGTTTCACGGATGGCCTTGTCCATGGCGATGCGCACCGGGTCATGCTCACGCGCCTGGCGCACATAGGCGTTCTCCATGCGCCCGGACTCGGCGATGGCTTGCCCGCAGGTGGTGCCCTTGGTGCACAGGCGGCCGAAGTTGGTGGGGTGGGCCTTATCGCCGATCACCTTGACCACTTTATTCTGCTCGACCTGCATGACGATGCCGCAGCCCACGCCACAATAAGGACACACACTGCGCACGTTTTGGTTTGCCATCCGTAACCCCGTAAACAAAAAAGGCGCCTTGTAACCCTCCGTTGAAAAAACGGGGATTACACGGCGCCTTTGTCGTGAGAGGGCAATCAGCGTTGATTGCCTGGTTGAAGTGTTCCTAGCAAGTCACGCGCCAGGTTTTTTATCGGCCTGAAACACCCATTCTGAGGAGGACCGAGATCATTGTGGCGAGGGAGCTTGCTCCCGCTGGTGTGCGCAGCGCTCCCAGGATGTTGGGGCCGCTACGCAGCCCAGCGGGAGCAAGCTCCCTCGCCACAGGAAGCGGGTGGGTGCACTTTTATGACGCGGGGCGCACCAGTTGGAGGCGCTGAAAGCGCGCGTAAAAAACCGCTGATTACGTTGTGATGCCGTGAACGCAGGCCTTGTCTTCGGTTGGCACAGACCCTGCAAGCTCCCTCTCAACCCACCTCGGTCAACGACGATCGACACCATGGGCAATAGCGGTGTATCCGGCGCAGTCGCCCGATCCGAACCCGCATAAGAACAGGCAAAGACGCCTGGAACCGAAAGGTTTCAGGCGTTTTTTTTTGCTTTTTTAAACCGTGATGAGCTTTGTCGGGTGATTTATATGAACAGTCTCAAAACCCTGATCGTCGTCGGCAATGGCATGGTCGGCCACCACTGTGTGGCGCAATTGATCGAACGCGGCGTGCTGGATCACTACCGCTTGCATGTGTTCAGCGAGGAGCCGATGCGTGCCTATGACCGGGTGCATCTGTCCGAGTATTTCACCGGCCGCGATGCTGAGTCGCTGGCACTCTCAGACGCTTCGCTGTACCAGACGCCGGGGGTGACGTTGCACCTGGGCGTGCCGGTATTGGAGATCGACCGCGCCCGCTGCGAGGTGATCACCGCCGACGGTTGCGTGGCCTATGACAAGCTGGTGCTGGCGACCGGTTCCTATCCGTTCGTGCCGCCCATCGAGGGCGCCGAAGGCGATTCGCGCCTGGTGTACCGCACCCTTGAAGACCTGGATGCCATCCGTAAGGCCGCCGCCAATGCGCGGCGCGGTGTGGTAGTGGGCGGTGGCCTGCTGGGCCTGGAAGCCGCCAACGCGCTGAAGAGCCTGGGCCTTGAAGCGC
The DNA here is from genome assembly GCF_045037875.1 of Pseudomonas petroselini. Taxonomy (NCBI): domain Bacteria; kingdom Pseudomonadati; phylum Pseudomonadota; class Gammaproteobacteria; order Pseudomonadales; family Pseudomonadaceae; genus Pseudomonas; species Pseudomonas petroselini. The sequence goes on along the minus strand of NZ_CP173614.1, from coordinate 4,536,114 downwards.
ACGTGGTAGAGTTCGCGCCGCGCTTGATGCCGGTGCAACTGGACGATTTTGGCGGCCTGGCGCTCAAGGCGCAGATCGAGCGGTTGGGCGTGGGGGTGCATTTGTCGCGTGCGACTCAGTCAATCAGCGCCGGCGAGCAGTACCGCTATCGCATGAATTTTGCCAATGACGAGTTCCTCGAAACCGACCTGATCGTGTTTTCCGCCGGCATCCGCGCCCAGGACGCACTGGCTCGCCAGGCCGGCCTGGAGATCGGTCCGCGTGGCGGCGTGGTGATCAACGACGAGTGCCTGAGCTGCGACCCGAACATTTACGCGATTGGCGAATGCGCCTCCTGGAACGGCAGCCTGTTCGGCCTGGTCGCGCCGGGCTACCAGATGGCCCGTGGGGTTGCCGCGCTGCTCTGCGAGCAAACCGCCGAGCCGTTTGTGGGCGCGGACATGTCGACCAAACTCAAGTTGCTCGGCGTGGACGTGGGCTCCATCGGCGACGCCCACGCCCACACGCCCGGCGCGCGCAGTTATCAATTTATCGACGAGGCCAGCGCCAGCTACCGCCGGCTGGTGGTGGATGCCTCGGGCAAGCACGTGATCGGTGCTGTTTTGGTGGGCGATAACAGCTACTACGACACCTTGCTGCAATACATGCAGAACAGCATCGCGCTGCCGTCCGAGCCGGCCAGCCTGATCCTGCCATCCTCCAGCGGTGCGCCGACCCTCGGCCCTGGTGCGTTGCCGGAGTCGGCCACGGTGTGCTCCTGCCACAACGTGACCAAAGGCTCGATCTGCTCGGCCATCGACAGCGGCTGCAGCGACCTCGGCCTGCTCAAATCCCAGACCAAGGCCTGCACTGGTTGCGGCGGCTGCGCGGGGTTGCTCAAGCAAGTGTTCGAGCATGAGCTGATCGCCCGGGGTGTCAGCGTCGACAAGAGCCTGTGCGAACACTTCGCCCACACCCGGCAGGAACTGTATGCCCTGGTGCGCGTGGAAGGCATCATCACCTTCGAAGAACTGCTGGCCAAACACGGCCGTGGCCACACCGGTTGCGACGTGTGCAAGCCGGCGGTGGGTTCGATCCTGGCGTCGTGCTGGAACCAACCGATCATGGACGCCTCCCTGGTGCCGCTGCAGGACACCAACGATACGTTCATGGCCAACATGCAGAAGAACGGCACCTACTCGGTGGTGCCTCGCATTCCGGGCGGCGAGATCACTGCGGACAAACTTATCGTGATCGGCGAGGTGGCGAAGAAATACGACCTCTACACCAAGATCACCGGCGGCCAGCGCATCGACCTGTTTGGCGCGCAACTGCACGAGCTGCCGGATATCTGGGCCGAATTGATCGCGGCCGGTTTCGAGACCGGGCATGCGTATGGCAAATCCACGCGCACGGTGAAGTCCTGCGTGGGCAGTACCTGGTGCCGTTACGGCGTGCAAGACAGCGTGAAAATGGCGCTGCTGATCGAGGACCGCTACAAGGGCCTGCGCTCGCCGCACAAGCTCAAGTTCGCGGTGTCCGGCTGCACCCGCGAGTGCGCCGAAGCCCAGAGCAAAGACGTGGGCGTGATCGCCACCGAGAAGGGCTGGAACCTCTACATCGCCGGCAACGGCGGCATGCGCCCACGTCATGCGGAGCTGTTCGCCACCGACCTGGATGACGCCACGCTGATCCGCTACATCGACCGTTTCCTGATGTTCTACATCCGCACCGCCGACAAGTTGCAGCGCACCTCGGTATGGCGCGAAAGCCTGGAAGGCGGCCTGGATTTCCTCAAGGATGTGATCCTGGACGACAGCCTGGGCCTGGGTGCCGAGCTGGAAGCGCAGATGCAACGGGTGGTCGACCGCTATGAATGCGAGTGGGCCAACGCCCTCAAGGACCCGGAAAAACTCAAGCGTTTCCGCACCTTCGTCAACGACAAACGCCCCGACCCGGACATCCACTTCGTCCAGGAACGCGGCCAGCGCCGGCCGATCATGGCCGCTGAACTCAACCTGATTCCCGTCATCGAGGAGATTGCCTGATGAGCCAGCCTGATACTCAACGCACCCTGGCCACTTGGAAAAGTGTGTGCAGCGAGGCCGACCTGGTGAGCAATTCCGGGGTGGTGGTGTGGTTGGACGGCGCCCAAGTCGCGCTGTTCTACCTGCCCGGTGCGCAGGACCAGACGCTGTACGCCATCGACAACCACGACCCGCAATCCGGCGCGAATGTGATCGGTCGTGGCTTGGTCGGCAGCATCAAGGGCGACCTGGTGGTGGCCGCACCGATCTACAAGCAGCATTACCGTTTGCACGACGGCCAATGCCTGGAGGCACCGGAGCAGCGCCTGCGAGTGTGGCCGGTGCGGTTGAATGCTGGCGTGGTGGAAGTCAGCGTGGGCTGACACACCCAGGTCAAAATGTGGGAGGGGGCTTGCTCCCGATAGCGGACTGCCGGTCAACAGATTCATTGGCTGATCCACCGCCATCGGGAGCAAGCCCCCTCCCACATATGACCTGTGTTGCATCCGATAGAGCTTACTGCTGCACCTAGTCGCTGATCAGGCGGCCAGCGCCGTCGCGTCATGAGTCAGCGTGGGCTGACACACCGAGGTCAAAATGTGGGAGGGGGCTTGCCCCCGATGGCGGAGTGCCGGTCAACAGATTCATTGGCTGATCCACCGCCATCGGGAGCAAGCCCCCTCCCACATTTGAACTGTGTTGCATCCGATAGAGCTTACTGCTGCACCTAGTCGCTGATCAGGCGGCCAGCGCCGTGGCGTCATGAGTCAGCGTGATCTGACACACTGAGGTCAAAATGTGGGAGGGGGCTTGCTCCCGATAGCGGACTGCCGGTCAACAGATTCATTGGCTGATCCACCGCCATCGGGAGCAAGCCCCTTCCCACATTTGAACTGTGTTGCATCCGATAGATGCTTACTGCTCTTTGCTGCAATCACGCGGGGTGATGCCTTTTTCCTTGGCGTACTGCGCGGCAGAGGCTTCGATGATCGGCCGCAACAGTGCGCGGTCGGCCTGTACCCAGTCGCTGATCAGGTTCCAGCGCTGGCCATCCCATTGCTGGAAGCGCACGGCGCCGCCGCCTTCGTGGTCGGCGCAGGAGAGTTTCAGCGGTTGCACCAGGCCTTTGGCGCCGAGTGCCTGCAGCCGCGCATCGTCGAGGTTCAGGTGTTCGAACCCCCAGCGCACTTGTTCGCCGGTGAGCGGTTGGTGGCCGTATTTTTCCTGGGCCAGGCGCAGCGCTTCGACGTTGAGAATGCCGTTGACCACGCCCAGGTTGTAATACACGGTGCCAAAGCGCTTGGGGTCGGCCAGGTTGCCTTTGCCGGCGTCCACCACGCTTTGCTTGATGCCTTGCAAGACCGGAAAGTCGGTGCCGGAAGGGTGCGTGGTGATCGAGATAAAGCCCTTGGCGGCGGCACCGGCGGGCACCACGTCTTCCTCCGAGTTGCTCCAGATATTGCCGATGATGTGATCGGCCGGGTAGCCGACTTTTTGCGCGGATTTCAGCGCCACCGGGTTCATCACGCCCCAGCCGCGCAGGATCACCCAGTCGGGTTTGAGGCGGCGGATATTCAGCCACTGCGATTGCTGTTCGTTACCGGGGTGCGGCACTTCGAGCAGGGTCAATTCGAAGCCGGCATTTTTTGCCAGGGTTTCCAGTACGCCATTGGTTTCCTTGCCGTACGGCGAGCCGTGGTACAGCACCGCAATTTTCTTGCCCTTGAGCTTGTCCGCGCCCCCTTCGCGTTGGCCGATGTAGTTGATGATCGCCGAAACTTCCGAGTACGGATTGAGCTGCAGCGGAAATACATAGGGGAACACGCTGCCATCGGTGGAGTCGGTACGGCCGTGGTTGATGGTGATCAGCGGCAATTTGTCGGCGGTGGAACGTTCCAAGGTGGCGTAGGCGATGCCCACAGACAGCGGGTTGGTCGCGGCGGCCGGGGCGCCGTTGAGTCCGCCCTTGAGGCGTTCGTAGCATTCGACGCCTTTCTCCACCACGTACTCGGTCTCGCATTCACTCCAGGTCAGCTTGACGCCGTTAACCCCGCCCTTGGCGTTGATGTATTGCAGGTAGTCGATAAACCCGCCGAAGAAACCGGTGCCGCCGGCGGCGTACGGGCCGACCCGGTAGCTCTGCAACGGGAAGTATTGTTCGTTGGCAGCCTGGGCGCCGGCCGAGAGCGTGCCGGTGATCAGGGCCAGGCCCAAGGCCAGGTGGCGCAGCGATAAGCGGTGTGTCATGGAGGTCATTCCTGGGAGGTTATTGAGTTCAGTAACGCAGCGGCCACACCCTGGCCCGTTGACGAAAGCGCTGCCACAGGCGGGCCAGCCCCTCCGGTTCCTTGATCAAAAAAGCGATGATCAGCGCGCCGAAGAGCATCTTCTGGATGTTCTCCAGTTGGCCCGCGTCCATCAGCCCGGCGGGCAGCAGGGCGAAGAGGTTGCCCAGCAGGATCGGGAACAACACGATGAACGCCGCCCCCAGGAAGTTGCCGAGCACGCTGCCCAGGCCGCCGATAATGATGATGAACAAGACCTGGAAGGAGCGGCTCAGGTCGAAGCCGTGAGGCTCGACGGTACCCAGGTAAGCGAAGGCCCACAGTGAGCCCGCGACGCCCAAGTAAAAGCCGCTGATCGCAAACGCCAGCAGCTTGGTTTTCAACAGGCGAATACCGATGACGGCGGCGGCGGTGTCCATGTCGCGTACCGCCATCCAGTTGCGGCCAAGCTCGCTGCGGACCAGGTTTTTGCCCAGCCAGAACAGCGCCGCCACTAGGGTCAACGTCAGTACATAGCGGCCTCGGGGTGAGCTGAAATCCAGCCCGGCAACCAGCAGCGGTGGCGAGGTGATCACTCCGGAAGCGTTGTCGTCGGTGAACCAGCTGAAGCGGGTGAGCACCCACTCCACCACGAACTGCGCGGCCAGGGTCGCCACCAGCAAGTAAAACCCCTTGATACGCAGGCTCGGCAGCCCGAAGAGCACCGCCACCAGCGCCGCGATCACACCCCCCAGGGCAAAGCTGACCAGCAGCGGCAAACCGGGCACGCGCAGGTGCAGGTTGTAGGCGGCGAACGCGCCCACGGCCATGAACGCTGCCGAGCCCAATGAGAGTTGCCCGGCGTAGCCCGTCAGCAGGTTGAGCCCAAGCCCCGCCAGCGACAGCACCAGCAGCGGCACCAGAATGGCGCTGAACCAGTAGTCATTGCCCAGCCACGGCAGCGCAAAAAACGCAAAGCCCAGCAGCAGCCACAGCCCGATGCGGTCCTGGCGCAGACGGAAGGTACGGCGCTCGGCCGCGTAGGAGGTGCTGATTTGACCGACTTCTTGATACAGCATGCAGGCATTTCCTCAAGGACAATCAGACCCGTTCGATGGCGCGCTCGCCGAATAAGCCGGCAGGCCGCACCAGCAGGAACAGCAAGGCAAGGACGTACGGCACCCAGTTTTCAATGCCGCTGCCGATGATCGGGCCGAGGTAGATCTCGGCGATTTTCTCGCTTGCGCCGATGATCAAACCGCCGACAATCGCGCCGCCGATGGAAGAGAAACCGCCGATGATCAACACCGGCAATGCCTTGAGCACCACCAGCGACAGCGAGAACTGCACCCCCAGGCGCGCGCCCCAGAGCAACCCGGCCACCAGGCCGACAAACCCCGCCACCGCCCACACCAGCGCCCAGATACGCGGCAGCCGGATACCCACGGCCATGGAGGCCAGCGGGTCATCCGCCACCGCACGCAACGACAGACCCACCCGCGTCTTGTTGAACAGCAGCGACAGGGCGATCACCAGCACGGCGGCGGTGCCGGCGGCAAACAGGTCGAATTGCGAGAGCAGCATGCCGCGGATTTCCAGCGGCTCGTCGGCGATGCCGAGGTCCAGCCCATGCACCTGTGCGCCCCAGAGGAACTGGGCGAACCCTTCGATCAGGTAAGACAGCCCAAGGGTGGCCATAAACAGGATGATCGGCGGGCGATTGACCAAAGGGCGCAGCACCACTTTTTCGATCAGCAGCGCCAGCACCACCATGCTTGCCAGGGTGAGCAGGAACGCCCAGGCGAAGGGGAAGCCGCGTTCCAGCAGGCTGACAAATGTCAGCGCGGCGAACAGCACCATGGCGCCCTGGGCAAAGTTGAACACGCCCGAGGCTTTGTAGATCAGCACAAAACCAATCGCCACCAGGGAATACATCACGCCCGCCAGCAGCCCGCCGATCAGCACTTCGAAGAAAAATTCCATGCTCAAGTCCCCAGGTAAGCGGCGATGACATCGGGGTTGGCGCGCACCTGCTCCGGGGTGCCGTCGCCAATCTTGCGACCGTAGTCGAGGACCACCACGTGGTCGCACAGGCCCATGACCACGCCGATATCGTGTTCGATCAACACCACGGTGGTGCCGAACTCGCGGTTGATGTCCCGGATGAACTGACTCATCTGCGCTTTCTCCTGCGCGTTCATGCCGGCCATGGGTTCATCCAGCAGTAGCAGGGTGGGCTCGGACGCCAGGGCGCGGGCCAGTTCGACACGCTTTTGCAGGCCATAGGGCAGGGTGCCTACCAGCACATGGCGCCAGGGATGGATCTGCAGAAAGGCAATCACCTTTTCCGCGTGCAGGCGGTGCGTGTCGTCCTCGCTGGGCGCGCGGCCCAGGCGCAGCATCTGTTCGATCCAACTGCTGCGGCGCTTGAGGTTGCGCCCGGTGAGTACGTTGTCGAGCACACTCATGCCCTTGAACAGCGCGATGTTCTGGAAGGTCCGCGCAATCCCGCCTTCGGCCGCCTGGTGCGCGCGCATACGCCGTCGCGTCTGGCCCGCGTAGTGGACAGTGCCGCTCTGGGGGTGGTAGACCCCGTTGATCACATTGAGCAGCGAGCTTTTACCCGCGCCGTTGGGGCCGATCAGCCCGCAGATGTCGCCGGCTTTGACGTCGAAACTGATGGAGGTGATGGCCTTGATACCCTTGAACGACAGGGAGATGTCATCGAGCCGCAGTAATACCGATTGAGTGGGTGAGTGCATGGCGGGCTCGTCAGACAGGCTGAGACAGCAAGTGATCGGTGGTTTCGTGGCGGGGGGAGGGCTCTTGCCAGTGGCCGGGTCGAATCCCCAAGGCGCAGAAGAACGCCGCCGTTTCCGGGCTCAGCGGCGGCCCGACCAGCAGCGGTACACGCAGGCGGCTCATGCCCAGCACATCCCGCAAGGGACGCCGCACCAACCAGTGGCCCAGCCAGTGGCGAGCGGGGGATGAGCTCGGCTGCATGGCCCAGCGGTACACGTGGTGGCTGAGAGTGCTCGGCATGGGCAGGCGCTCTTGTACCCACTGTTCCAGGCGGGCGTAGGATTCGCGGGTGCCGAGCACTAACGTGGGGCCGAGCTCTCGGCGGTCGGTGTCACGCGTGGCCAGAGCCTCGGGAAAATTGAGGCAAAACCCGGTGTGCAGCCAGGGGGCAAGCAGGTAACGCGCTTGCCCGCTGGCGGCGAATACCCGTGCGGCCAATGCCTCCTCTTCCGCGCTCAGTTGTTCCCGCTGGACCAGCGTGCGAGCGCCCGCCAGCAACTGCGTGTGAGTCAAGCGCAGCGGGGTGTCGGCATGAAAGACGAACGCAGTATCGCCCGGTTGCGTGGCGCAGACGGGGGCGGGCGTGTCCGCGCTTAAGTCGGTATAGGCGATCAACTCGGCGCTTTGCTGCTGACTCAGCCCACGTCCGTCGAGGTACATCACCACTGCGCCTTCACGCAGGTGTTGCAGCGATTGCAGGTCTTGCGCCAGCACGAAGCGCGGCCGCAGCCCGGCGAGCAGCGCACGGTTGTCGCGGTCCGGGTCCAGCAGCGTGACGCTGCCCCCCAGCCATTGCGCCGCCAGCGCCAACAGCAGCGCTTCGGGACGCGCTTGGCTGATGATCAACAGATCATCGTGCTGACGGAAATTGCGCGCCTGCAGGGCCGCGGCGAGCCGGTTAACCTCGTGCGCCAGTTCGCTCCAGCTGCGCGTGTGCCAGATGCCCAGATGCTTGTAGCGCAAGGCAATCGCCGAGCCTCGGGTGTGGGCTTGAAGCAACAGCGCCTGGGGCAGTGTTTGAGGCATGGGGGCATCCTTCGGGTTGATGCGAAGGCGTTTGCACGCGTCATGCCATAGCGTTAAATGCTTTTATTTCAATTGGATACGAGTGTTTTATGAAGAGTTTGGTTGTGTTGATTCCGCACAAGCTGTCCAAGCACTGTTGTTGCGCCAACAGCGTTGTCAGTGGATGTCGTCGGTGGCGTGCTCCGGCCGGTCAGGTCGGTATGAGCCCCGCGTCCCGATAGCTCTGCACCAGTTCGTCGTACAAACGCAGATCGGCGCGCGTGCGGGCAATCAACTGTGCACCGGCAATGGCGGTGTAGATGGCGCGGGCGCGGCGCTCGCAGCTTTCGGCATCGCCGGGTTGGATCTCAGCGAGCAGGGCCGCCAGCCAAGCCACGTTGATATCGGCAAACGCCAGGATCTCTTTCTTGACGGCCTCGGGCAGGTCCTGGTATTCGGCCGCCATAAAGCTGGACAGGCATAACCGATTACCGTCCTCGAGGGATTGGCGAAAGATGCTGGGGTAGATTTGCATGCACTCCAGCGGATCCGGGTTTTCCAGGCGTATGGCCTCGAGGGCACTGGCGGTGTTTTCCCAATAGCGCTTGGCGACGGCCGCGCCGAGCTCGGCTTTGCTCGGGAAGTGGTAATAGATACTGGCGTTCTTGATCCCCACCGTTTCGCCGATGCTGCGAAAGTTGATGCCGCTGTAGCCGTAATGCTGAGCCGCGGCTTTGGCGGCTTCCAAGATGGCTTCACGCGCGTTTTCACTCACGTAGGGATTCCTCAGTCGTGGGGTGGGATGGGCGGATTCTACGCCCATAAGGTTTTACCTGCCAACTGGTAGGTAACGCTTGACAGGCGAAAAACAAACGCCCACTGTTTGCCTACCACTTGACAGGTAGGCGACTCCATCATGACGTTCCAACCGACACACTCCGACGCATCCTCCCACCCGCTGATGAAGATCTATGACTGGTACAGCGGCCCTTATCCGGCACGCGTACGGATCGCCTTGGCCGAGAAACGCCTGCTGCCGAGCATCGAGTTCGTCTCGGTCAACCTCTGGAAGGGCGAGCACAAACAGCCTGCATTTCTCGCCCTGAATTACTCCGGCACCCTGCCGGTGCTGGAGCTTCCAGACGGCACGTTGATCGCTGAATGCACCGCGATCACTCAGTACCTGGACGTCCTTGAAGGAACCCCGACCCTCACCGGTAAAACTCCCGTTGAGCAAGGCCTGATCCATATGCTGACCAAACGTGCGGAAATTGAGCTGATGGACGCGGTCAGCGTGTATTTCCATCACGCCACGCCTGGGCTTGGACCAGAGGTCGAGCTTTACCAGAATGCCGAATGGGGCATGCGTATGCGCGACAAGGCGGTGAGGGGCATGCGCTACTTTGATGGCCTCCTCAAAACACGGGCGTACGTAGCGGGCGATGCGTTTTCCATGGCGGACATTGCCGTACTGGGCGGCCTGATCTTCGCCGCGCTGGTGGAACTGCCGATACCGCAGGAATGTGAGGCACTGCATGCGTGGCAAGCCAAGGTGAATGAGCGCGCCAGCGTCCAGGCGTGGCGAGCGATGGTGGCGCAGCCCCGCTAGGTTGGAAAAGGCTGGCCATTTGCATGGATTTCTTTCCGCTGTGGGGGCGGGTTTGCTCGCGAAAGCGGTCGATCAGTCAATGTATTAGGTGACTGATAGTCCGTCTTCGCGAGCAAGCCCGCTCCCACATTGGGTCTGTGCCGTTCTGAAAATGGCATGCCCTGGCTAAATCCCGTGCTGGTCATGCTGGCGCGTTTCACGGTTAATATCCCGCCTGAATTCATCCTCATCAAGGACACGGCATGGCGCTTATCACGGAACGCGTAGCACTGGCCCGGACCGCCTACCTGCTCGACATGGCGCGCCTCGGCGATGCTGTGTTGCAGGCCACCGGCGCAGTGCGTATGAACTACGAGATCCTGGGCAATTCAGAGCCAGAGTTACACTGCCATCTTTTCCCGCGCTACGCCTCGGAACCGGACGACAAACGCAGGATGCCCGTCTGGTTTTATGATTGGGAAAACGCGCTGCCTTACGCAGAAGACCCACATGGAGCGCTGCGCAAGGCCATTGCACACCTATTGAACGTCTGACGCTTTCAGCTCGCGACTGCGTTCAGTTCGGTAAACACTGCGTCCGTCAATGTCAGTTCACCCACGGCAAGGTTTTCGTGCAAGTGGGCGTCGGCCCGGTGCGCACCGTGCTGGAAGGTAATGCGTCGCCGGCTGTTGAAGCTGCGCTGGAGCAACAGACCACGCTGTTGTTGACGGCGTATCTGCAGGCGCGCGCGTCAGCCGCACCCTACCGGTGACAGGTGCGCTCAACCATGAGCCAGGATCTCGTCGGCCGTGACAACCTCGGCGTAATCCATTGCCAGGTTACTCAACGACAGCGCATGCACATCCTCGGCCGGCCACAGGCGCCCGGACAAATCCTTTTGATTAGGGAGGTCATGGCGGTTGCCCTGTGCGATGGCGCCGGTATCGGCCTGTTGGCTGGGTGCTCGGCCATTGATGACTTGCGGTCAGGCAAGCTCGTGCGGGTCTTGCCCGATAACCCTACTCATGGGCGCAATGTGTATGCCGTCTACACCTTGCGCCAATTTCTGGACGTTAAGAACGCACGGACTTTTTGGGAAACTGTTCCGTCCCGGTGACTGCTTTATTGAGCCGGCGAAACGCTCTGACGAACATAAAAATTGTCGAATTCGCTGCTTTCGACGAACTTGAAACCATGGCGGGTATAAAAGTGATTCGAGGCACTGTCTTTGAGTGCCCCCACTTTAATAGGGCGCTCAGTTGCATCGGCTTCGTTGAAGATCTGCGTGAGAACAGCAGCGCCGATGCCTGATCCTTGCATGCTCGGTCTAACGTACAAATGATCGAGCAAGAGTTCATTGTGGTATTGCTTGACGACTACGAAACCTACCCGCTCTCCAGAAACCTCGATGTAGCGTGTGTTGTGGGCTTCAAACCCATTCAGAAACCGCTCCCTCGCGCGCACTGGATCAAAGCGCCCAACACGCTCCAGGCTTTCGCGCATAGCCTCGATTCGAATGGTTACAAGGTCGTCCACATCGCTTTGTTGAGCCTGGACCAAAACGACTGAAGCCGTTTGAGGGGGTGTGTAGGGCATGTTTGCACATCCTTTTGCTGGCGTGACGCGAAACATATCAGCCCATGCGTAGACCCAAACAGGGATTTATGCGAAGCAGCCGCCGTTTGCCATTACACTGTCGCCCCGAATTTCAGCAAGGATGCTCTGAATGCGTTCGTTAGTGCGCGGTGTGTTCCTTTCGATAACCTTTGCCGCACCGGCCATGGCCGAGCCGCGCTCGTTCTCGGTCAACGATCCCAGTGGCAAATTCCTGGTCGAAGCAGTGTTCCCGGACGTGCCGCAAGACGTGCAGCAACTGGCTCGCGCCCTGATCACCGTGCGTGACAGAACCACCCTCGAAACCCTGCAACAGTTGCAGACCCCGGCCGGTAACGTGCCGCAGGATCGCAATGGCGCGACACGCGCTGACCATCTGGTGGGCGAGTACGGCTTGTTGTCCTTCGCCGATATCAACGGGGATGGGCGCCAGGACCTGGCGATTCGTAATGGTGAAGATGCCAATGAGAGCTTGCAGTACCACTACGATGTGTATCTGCAAGACCCGGTTAAAACCCAATGGGTACTGAACCGTCCATTGACCGACCTGGCGAATGAAACCTTCGGCGGGATGTTTTCAGTCGCGAAGGACGGCATCATCCATTCGCAAACCGACCGTGGCTGCTGCTGGACACGTTCCAGCCGTTTGCACATGCGCGACGGTGAGTTGGTGCGGCTGGATTCCTACACCCAACAAGAAGTCCCGCCTACCGAGGATGGAGAAAACTCGAGCATGCCCCGCGGCTACATGCTGCGCACCACTGGCGAGTGGAAAGACGGTAAATGGCAGGAGACACCGCGCCTCGAAGGCCCCGTCAATGAAGACCCTCAGTACCTGGTCGGCACCCTCAACGGCAAGATCCCGGTGCAACTCTGGTACCAGCAGCAAGGTGCGGTGCTGATCGGTGAAGTGCGTTACACCAAAAGTGGCAGTGGCAAGCCGATCAAACTGGTGGGCGAGCAGGGCGAGTATGACGGCAAGGCGTTCGACTACCTCTTCGAATACACCGATGACGGCCACCAGACCGGGATCTGGCGCATAACCCAGGAAACCGTCGAGCCTTATCGCTACAGCGGTAGCTGGGTCGCTGGCGGCAAGGGCAACAAGCCTGAACTGGAGATTCAATTGCAGCGTGAGGACCGCGAACCGGAGTACGACAAACTCAGCGAAGTCGCGCGTGACCAACGCAGTGGCCATTACCAGATGCGTGATGACTTCCTCGACCGCGATGGCGACCTGGACCTGACTATCTTGCCCGAACGCGATGCCGAGGGCCGGGAACTCGCGCAATTCACCCTCACACTCAAAGCCACCGGCACCTCCAAAGCCATCGTGACCGCGCATCACACTGTGCCGATGGAAACCGAAAACCTGATTATCGTGCGTGACCCCCTGGCGTCCAAACGGGCAGGCCCGTACCACATCCAACTGGTAAAGAACTTCGCGGTCATTGAACACAACTCGGCGCCCGACAGCCTGGATTACTTGACGGGGAAGTACCGTAAGCAGCCATGACTTGAAACCGGCTGATTGGCCTAAAGCGTTGCACCGTCGAGCGTTGCTTCTCAACGGTGCTCACTGTCAGCGATTGAACCGCTCGACCAACGCATATTGGGTGGCCGCGGTATTCGTCAGCTCCTTGCTCAAGTCCGTGGATTGATGGGCTTGCATCGAGGTCTGGTCGGCCAGTTCGGCGATGGTGGTGATGTTGCGGCTGATCTCCTCGGCGACCGCGCTTTGCTCTTCGGTGGCGGCGGCGATCTGGGTGGTCATTTCGGTGATATGGGACACGGCCTCGCTGATGCCTACCAGCGCCTGGTCGGCCTCCATCACCCAGGCCACGCCTTCCTGGGCCTGGCGTTGGCCGTGCTCCATGCTTTGCACCGCGTTGTTTGAAGACGCCTGCAGCTGGGTAATCAGCGCGTGGATCTGGGTGGTGGACTGGGACGTACGCTGTGCCAGTTGGCGCACTTCGTCGGCGACCACGGCAAAACCACGGCCTTGCTCGCCGGCCCGTGCGGCTTCGATGGCGGCGTTCAGGGCCAGCAAGTTGGTCTGGTCGGCAATGCCCTTGATCACATCCACTACGCTGCCGATTTCGTCACTGTCCTTGGCCAATCGCGCCACGGTGGCTCCAGTTTCGCCGACCACTGCGGACAGGCGTTCGATGGCTTCGCGGGTATCACGCGCCACTTCACGGCCGCGCCCAGTCAGTACGTTGGCTTGCTGAGTGGCGTCGGCGGTACGTTGAACGTGGCTGGCGACTTCCTGGGTGGTAGCGGCCATCTGGTTGACCGCGGCCGAGACCTGTTCGGTTTCGACGCGCTGGCGGTCCAGACCCTTGGAGCTGGCGGTGGCCAGCTGATCGGATTGCCCGGCCAGGGCGCTCAACTGTTCGGCACTGTCCTGCAGGCGGGTGAGGCAGGTTTTCAGGCGCGCGTCCTGGCTGAGGAACGCGGTTTCCAGACGGGCCTGTGGGCCGCGTGCATCGCTGTACATCTGCGCGATCAAGGCATCCGACGTCGAAGGCTCCACACCTTGCAACAGACGCAACGTGCTGCCTTGGCGCCAGCGCGAGCAGAGCACACCCACCGGCACGGCGACCGCAACAGCCACCGCGATGGCGATGGGTGCACTGAGGAATAACCCCGCGACGCTGCCGGCCAATCCGGTCGCCACGTACGGCACGCAACTGATCGCGGCCGGCAGCCAGGCATCCAGGCGCGGTACGCCCGGCTTGCCCTGGCTGATGCGTTGGTACAGGGCCTGGGCACGGCGGATTTCATCGGCAGTGGGCTTGACCCGCACCGACTCGTAACCCACCACCTTGCTGCCCTCGAAGATCGGCGTGACATAGGCGTTGACCCAATAGTGGTCGCCATTTTTCGAGCGGTTCTTGACGATGCCCATCCAGGGCAGGCCTTGTTTGAGCGCACCCCACATGTGCGCAAACACCGCGGGCGGCACATCCGGGTGACGTACGATATTCTGCGGGGCGCCGATCAGGTCGGCGCGTTCAAAGCCACTGATCTCGACAAAGGCGTCGTTGCAGTAAGTGATGACACCTCGGACATCTGTGGCGGAGATGAGTTTTTGCGAAGGCGCGAGGGAAATCTCACGCTGTGTTACGGGCTGGTTATTGCGCATTTCGACTACTCCCTGATTGCCCTCAGTTCATCGGCGCCACCTGCAAAAAAGTTAATCCACATGGGTCAATTGGCCCGCCACTGGTCAAAAGCCTGAAACTTCCCGATGAAAAACCTCATAATGGCGGCCATTTTTGTTTAGTCCGTTATTCTGGTGTGCCCCCATGGAAATCAAGGTCAACTTTCTCGACAACCTCCGACTTGAAGCCAAGTTCGATGACTTCACGGTGATTGCCGACCAGCCGATTCGCTATAAAGGCGACGGCTCGGCACCGGGGCCGTTCGATTACTTCCTGGCGTCGTCGGCCTTGTGCGCGGCGTACTTCGTGAAGTTGTATTGCCAGACGCGCAATATCCCCACCGACAATATTCGCCTGTCGCAGAACAACATCGTCGACCCGGAAAACCGCTATAACCAGATCTTCAAGATTCAGGTCGAGTTGCCGGCGGACATCTCCGACAAGGACCGCCAGGGCATCCTGCGTTCCATCGACCGTTGCACGGTCAAAAAAGTGGTGCAGGCCGGGCCGGCGTTCGTCATCGAGGAAGTCGAGAACCTGGACGCCGATGCCCAGGCCTTGTTGATGCCCGGTTCGACCTCCGACGGCGGCACCTACATCGCCGGCAAAGACCTGCCACTGGAGCAGACCATCGCCAACATGTCCGGCATTCTGGCCGGACTGGGCATGAAGATCGAGATCGCTTCGTGGCGCAATATCGTGCCTAACGTGTGGTCGCTGCATATCCGAGATGCGCACTCGCCGATGTGCTTCACCAACGGCAAGGGCGCGACCAAAGAGGGCGCCTTGGCGTCGGCACTGGGCGAGTTCATCGAGCGGCTTAACTGCAACTTCTTCTACAACGACCAGTTCTGGGGTGAAGAACTGGCGAATGCGCCGTTCGTGCATTACCCGGATGAGCGCTGGTTCCAGCCGGGCCCCAACGACGAACTGCCCAAGGAAATCCTCGACGCCTACTGCCTGAAGGTCTACAACCGCGAAGGCGAGCTGCGCGGTTCGCACCTGTTCGACACCAACTCCGGCAATGAGGAACGCGGCATCGTTTCGCTGCCGTTCGTGCGCCAGTCGGACGGTGAGGTGGTGTACTTCCCGTCCAACCTGATCGAAAACCTCTACCTCAGCAATGGCATGAGCGCGGGGAACACCCTGGCCGAAGCCCAGGTGCAGTGCCTGTCGGAGATCTTCGAGCGCGCCGTGAAGCGTGAAATCATCGAAGGCGAATTCGCCTTGCCGGACGTACCGGCCGAGGTGCTGGCCAAGTACCCAGGCATCCTCGCCGGTATCCAGGGCCTGGAAGCCCAGGGTTTCCCTGTCTTGGTGAAAGACGCGTCCCTGGGCGGTGAATTCCCGGTGATGTGCGTGACCCTGATGAACCCGCGTACCGGCGGCGTATTCGCCTCCTTCGGCGCGCACCCAAGCCTGGAAGTGGCGCTGGAACGCAGCCTTACCGAACTGCTGCAAGGCCGCAGTTTCGAAGGCCTGAACGACTTGCCGCAGCCGACCTTCGAAGGCCAGGCGGTGACCGAACCGAACAACTTCGTCGAGCACTTCATCGACTCCAGCGGCGTGGTGTCGTGGCGCTTCTTCAGCGCCCAGTCGGACTACGAATTCGTCGAGTGGGACTTCACGGGCGCAGGCGAAGACTCGAATGCCCAGGAGGCCGCGACCCTGTTCGGTATCCTTGAAGGCATGGGTAAAGAATCCTACATGGCGGTGTACGAACACCTCGGCGCTACCGCGTGCCGCATCCTGGTGCCGGACTACTCGGAAATCTACCCGGTGGATGACCTGATCTGGGACAACACCAACAAGGCGCTGTTCTTCCGCGAGGACATCCTCAACCTGCACAGCCTCAACGAGGAGGCGTTGCAGGCGTTGGTCGAGCGCCTGATAGAGAGCGAGCTGGACGACTACACCGATATCACCACCCTGATCGGCATCGAGTTCGACGACAACACCGCCTGGGGCCAACTGACCATCCTGGAATTGAAGCTGCTGATCTTCCTGGCCTTGCAGCAATATGAAGAGGCCAAGGAGTGTGTGGAGATGTTCCTGCAGTACAACGACAACACCGCCGAGCGTGGCCTGTTTTACCAGGCAATGAATGCGGTGCTGGAGATGGAACTGGACGACGACCTGGACCTGGCGGATTACGAAGCTAACTTCCGCCGCATGTTCGGCGATGAGCGGATGGATGCTGTGGTTGGTTCGGTGAACGGCGATGTGCGCTTCCATGGCCTGACGCCGACCAGCATGAAGCTGGAGGGGTTGGACCGGCATCAACGTTTGATCGAGAGCTACAAGAAGCTGCATGCGGCACGTGCCACCATCACCACCGGCTGATACTTGGCCCTGCAGGAGCTGGCTTGTTGTGGTGAGCGGCTGTTGTAGGTGGGAGGGCTTGTGTGTGTGGTGATCGGCTGTTTTAGGTGATCGGGCTCTTGGAGTGGTGAGCGGGCTCTTGTGGTGAGCGGGCTTGCCCCGCGCTGGCCTGCGAAGCAGGCCTAACACCCTCCGCGCCGATATAACTTGAAATACGCAGTCGGCCCATGGGGCTGCTGCGCAGCCCAGCGCGGGGCAAGCCTGCTCACCACAAGAGCACCACAAGAGCGCGCTCACCACACAAACCAATCCAACCTGTTTAGATGCCTGCCAACGCCTGCGCCAGGTCGGCGCGCAGGTCTTCCACATCCTCAACCCCCACCGACAACCGCACCAACCCATCGCCAATCCCCAACTGCGCCCGCGTGGCCGCCGGGATGCTCGCATGGGTCATGATCGCTGGGTGCTCGATCAGGCTTTCCACGCCGCCGAGGCTTTCGGCCAGGGCGAAGATCTTGACGTTTTCCAGGAAGCGCGTGGCGCCGGCCAGGTCGCTGTTCAGGTCAATCGAGATCATTCCGCCAAAGCCGCGCATCTGTTGGCGCGCCAGTGCGTGCTGCGGGTGGGACGTGAGGCCTGGGTAGTAAACCCGCGCCACTTGCGGTTGCTGCTCCAGCCAGGTGGCCAGGTCGAGGGCGTTGCTGCAATGGCGCTCCATGCGCAGCGCCAGGGTTTTCACGCCGCGCAGGGTGAGGAAGGCATCGAAGGGGCCGGCGATGGCGCCGATCGAGTTCTGCAGGAAACCCAGGCGTTCGGCCAGTTCGGGGTTATCGCCGACAATGGCAATACCGCCGATCACATCGGAGTGGCCGTTGAGGTACTTGGTCGTAGAGTGCACCACCACGTCAAAACCCAGCTCCAGCGGGCGCTGGATCCACGGGCTGGCGAAGGTGTTGTCGGCCACACAGATAATGCCTCGATTGCGGCAGATGCGGGCAATGGCGCTGAGGTCAGTGAGACTCAGCAGCGGGTTACTGGGGGTCTCGACCCAGACCATGCGGGTGTCGTCCTGCAAGCTCGCTTCAAATGCCGACACATCACTCAGGTCGACAAAGCTGAAGCGGTGCCCGGCGCTGCGTTGGCGCACCTTGTCGAACAGGCGGAAGGTGCCGCCGTACAGGTCATTGCCGGAGACGATGTGGGCGCCGGCATCCAACAGCTCCAGCACCGTCGAGATCGCCGCCAGCCCGGATGCGAAGGCAAACGCCTGGCTGCCGCCTTCGAGGTCGGCCACGCAGCGCTCCAGGGCAAACCGCGTGGGGTTGTGGGAGCGGCCGTAGTCGAAGCCCTTGTGCACACCGGGGCTGTCTTGCAGGTAGGTGGAGTTGGCGTAGATCGGTGGCATCAGCGCGCCGGTGGTCGGGTCGGGAAATTGCCCGGCGTGGATCACGCGGGTGGCAAACGCGCTTTTATCGGACTGACTCATGCAAGGGATCTCCGTAGGTGGTTGAGCAGGTCGACGCGGGTGATCAGGCCGTGAAAGCCCGAAGCATCGGCAATAATGGCGACCAGGCCGCGATCCAGCTCCGCCTGAAGCTCCGCCAGGCTGGCGTTGGGGGCCAGGGTTTGCAGGGTATTGGTCATGGCGCTGGCGACCCTCATGTTGAAATGCGCGGCGTCCTGGTGCAGGCCCAGCAGGATGTCGGATTCATCGATCACCCCCACCAACTCACGGCCGTCCACCAATACCGGCAGTTGCGAGACATCCGCCAGGCGCATGCGCTGGAATGCGGTGAGCAGGCTGTCGTCAGGGCTCACGCTGATGACTCGGCCGTCTTCGAAGCGCCGCGCGATCAGGTCGCGCAGGTCGCCGTAGTGCTTGTAGTGCAGCAGGCCCGCGTCGTTCATCCATTGGTCGTTGTAGACCTTCGACAGGTAGCGTGTACCCGTGTCGCACACAAACGTGACCACGCGCTTGGGTGTGGTCTGTTCGCGGCAGTAACGCAGCGCGGCGGCGAGCAGGGTGCCGGTGGACGACCCGCCGAGAATGCCCTCGGCCTTGAGTAACTGGCGGGCGTGATCGAAGCTTTCTTCATCGCTGATGGAATACGCGTGGCGCACGCTGGACAGGTCGGCAATCGAGGGGATGAAGTCCTCGCCAATGCCTTCCACCGCCCACGAGCCTGGCGTCTCCAACTGGCCGCTGCGGCTGTACTCGGCCATCACCGAACCCACGGGATCGGCAAGTACCATGGCCAGTTCGGGTTGTACGCGCTTGAAGAACCGCGTCAGGCCGGTGAGTGTGCCGGCCGAGCCGACGCCCACCACGATCGCGTCCAGATCATGCTGGGTTTGTGCCCAGATCTCCGGCGCGGTGCTGGTCTCGTGGGCCAGAGGGTTGGCCGGGTTGTTGAACTGGTCGGCGAAGAAGGACTCCGGGATGTCCTTGGCCAGGCGTGCAGCCACGTCCTGGTAATACTCGGGGTGGCCTTTGCCCACATCGGAGCGGGTGATGTGCACCTCGGCGCCCATGGCCTTGAGGTGCAACACTTTTTCCGTGGACATCTTGTCGGGCACCACCAGCACCACCCGGTAGCCTTTGGCCCGGCCGACCAGTGCCAGGCCCAGGCCGGTGTTGCCGGCGGTGGCTTCGATGATGGTGCCGCCGGGGCGCAGGCGGCCGTCACGCTCGGCGGCGTCGATCATGGCCAGGCCGATGCGGTCCTTGATGGAGCCGCCGGGGTTTTGGGATTCCAGTTTGAGAAACAGCGTGCACAGACCGGTGTCGAAACGGCTGACGCGCACCAGTGGCGTGTTGCCGATCAGTTCGAGGACGGCGGGGCGGGAAGGGCTGGGCATGTCGTCACCTGAATACGCATGGGATGGACAGCAAAAGCGCAAAGCGTGGGTTCGACGATAGGCCGGGATCGGTCCGGTCGCAACCGGACGGTCCGTTGGCTGACTGTTTTTGGCGCATTAGCCGGGCGGGTTCAGCACCTGCTGTAAGCGCGTGACAACGGCGGTAGTGGCGGCCTGCATCGGCGCGCGCAATTCGCCGCCGATCAAGCCTTGCAGGGCCAGCGCGGCCTTGACCGGCGCCGGGTTGGGCTCCATGAACAGTGTGTTGATCAGCGGCAGCAACTGAAAGAATGTCGCTCGCGCTTCGGCCAACTGGTTGTCGCGTACCTGCTGGCACAGCGCCACAAACGCGTGCGTCTGAATATGTGCCGAGGCCGCAATGGCTCCGGTCGCGCCGAGGCACAACGCGTTGAACATCTGTACGTCTTCGCCGCACAGTACGTCCACCTCACCGCTGGCCAGCAGCGCGAGGGTATTGCCCAGGTTGCCACCGCAATCCTTGATCGCCACGATGCGCTCATGGGCAACGATGTTGAGCAGGGTCGCCTGGTCGAAAGTCACGCCGGTACGGTAGGGAATGTCGTAGAGAATGATCGGCACGCTGGACGCATCGGCCACGGTACGGAAGAACGCTTCCAGGCCCGCCTGGGAGGGGCGGATGTAACTCGGCGCCGGCACCAGTAACCCGGCCACCGGGCGTTGCAGCACTTCACGCTGGAACTGCAGCAACTCGACCTGGTTATTGCCTGCCAGGCCCATCACCACACGGTGCGCGGGCACCCACTGCAACACCGCATCCAGCACGGCCAGTTGCTCCTGACGGCTCAGCGACGCCGCTTCCCCGGTGGTGGTGCACACCATGATCCCGGACACGTGCTTGTCCTGCAGGTGACTGACCAGCCGGTGCAGGCCGTTAAAGTCGATAGCGCCGTGGTGGAACGGCGTGACCACGGGAACCCAGATACCTTGAAACGTTGACATGCACTTTCTCCTGATGATTGACCGCTGGAGTCACCGTCAGAAGGGCAGAGGCAATTGTGCAAGGTGGGTAGACCGTCGCGCTCAATGTCCTGTCAGCTCATCTGACGGGACAGCGCGCCCCGGTCACATGAGCGACTGTTTCTTCGATTTGAGGGTGTGTGCAACGCAACCTTGCGCCTTGGCAATCAAGCCAATGGCGCACAGGTTAACGGAGGACATTGCAGACATTGGCTGACACACCCTGAATAAGGCCTCCATCTTCATGGAATATTACAGAGTGTGTCAACGGGGCTTATTCGAATTTATCGATACGTGAGTCGGAGTAGAAAAACTCGTTTTTGTCGGTGCTCGACTCAAGGAAGTAGGCGTAGTCGGTCAGGAAGTACAGGTGGCTGACGCGCTTGTACTTGTCGTCGTCGACGCGGCAGGACAAGGCCTTGGCGGTGCCCGACAGTTTCGCGTTGAGTTCGCTGGCTTGCAGTTCACGCTCGACCTGGCAACGGGTGGTTTGTGAGTTTGTGCTGCTGCCGATCAGGCTGTTGAGGCTGGAACGTGTGCTTGCATAGGTCACTGTCTCACCCACGGGCAGGGCCTTCCAGTTGCCGGTGAAGCTCAGTTGGGTCAGCGTCGAGCTTTCGGCCATGCCTGAACCGCCGTAGGTGGCTTTCGACACCAGGTTGAACAGGTTGCGCCAGCTCACGGCCTGGCTCTCATAGCCGTCGCCACGGGTGGCCAGGGCCAGTTGACCGCTCGGCGCATCCTGGCTGATGAACTGGGTACTTTTGTTATCACTGGCCTTACCACGGTAGTTGCTGGTGCCGACAAACTGTACGTATTTGAACGAACGGGTGGGCTTGTCCAGGTTCAGTTGCGTGATGGCCGCCAGCACGGCAGGCTGCACGGACGTCAGGGCAATGGTGGTCGGTGCTTTCATGCGGGGCTTGAACGCCGGCAGTGCGGCGATTTTTTCCGGGTTGACGCAGACTTTATTGAACAGCAACTCATAGTCGGCATTGCTGCCGACGATGTTCTGCGGCGTGGGGAAACTGTCGACACGACCGTCGCTGACGCGGTTGTTGGCATCCATGTCGTAGCCGGCCAGTTGCAGGTAAGTACCGGCTTTGCACGCCACCGAAAAGTGTTCGCGTTTTTGCGCATACGGGGCGTTGTAGGGCAGGTCATTGAGCACCGTCGGGTTATCGAAGGCAGCCCAGAAGCGCGTTTCGCCGTTGACGGTCTTGATGCTGTTGGCATCGATCAGGACCTGGTTGTCACGTTCGTTGGTCTGCACCAGGCGCCAGTCCGGCTTCGGTGTTTCGGCACAGGCGCGTACGAAGGTCTGGTTGGCGGCCAGGGTCGCGTACAGTTGCGGCGACAATGTCTGTGCTGTTGCATAGCGGCCAATGCTGCCTGGGTACATGCGTCGGACAGCATCCATGTACAACAGATGCACCTTCGGTGAAGAACACGCCGCTTCCATTTGCAGGGTACGACGCACGCCATTGGGGAGGGCGGGCATCAGCAGCTCAAAGCTCAGCGAGTCGCCTTCGCGCACAATGCTGTTTTCCACCAAGGGCTGAGTGAGCGCCTGGGTGAAGATTTGATCGATCTGTTTTTGTTGGGTGGCGCAACCGGCCAAGGTGGCGAAGCCACCGATCAGCAAAAGGGGAGTGATAAAGCGCACGAGAGCCTCGTTGAGTCCATTCAGGGATGTAAGGGTGACGGCGGATAAAGTTGAATCTTTAACCGGATGTTGCGGGCCGCAAGCCTAACGAGGATGGCCGCCCCTGTACAGCCGTGGCGTGGCCGCCGCCGGATATGTGCAGGTCGCAATCGTTCTGCCGTGGTCGTAGTGAGGCGGTAGGCTGTGCAGATATTCCGGGAGAACCTCGATGATCCTACGTGCGTGTTTGGCCGCTCTGCTGACCTTGTCCGCCTCGACCGCCTTTGGCGTTTCGAACTACGATCATCTGTATGCCTTCGGCGACAGCTACTCCGACAATGGCGCGGGTGCAGCACTCACCACCCGGCTTGCCGCGCAGAAGGTCAAGGAGGCCCAGGCGCTGCCAGGCCCCCTGTACTGGAAGGGGCGCTGGAGCAATGGCCCCACCGCCGTCGAAGGCCTGGCACAGGCATTGAACGTTCCCCTGACCGACTATGCGGTGGGAGGAGCCAAAAGTGGCCATGGCAACTACTACGCGTGGATGATGCCATCCCGCGACACCGGCCTACTGGGGCAGGTCGCTGAGCATTTGCAGGTCGCCAAGGGCGACAAGGCCGACCCCAAGGCGCTGTATTTCATCTTCATTTCGGCCAACGATTTTTTTGAATGGGCCGACTTCGCCCATCCTGAAACGGTCGAGGCCTTGAGCGAAGCCAGCCTGGCGAATATCCGCAGCGCCACCGAGCAGTTGGTTACAGCGGGAGCCAGGCACATCATGGTCGTGGGCACCACGGACCTGAGCCATGTGCCCGCCGTGGTGCAGGGCAATCAGGTCGACAATGCGAAAAAGTACCAGCAGTTGCTCGCGCAGAAACTCCCTGCAGTGCTGGCGCAGATCGGGACGGCGAAGGTCAGCTACTTCGATCATCTGGCCTTTAGCGACACACTGCGCGCCAACCCGGCGGAAAAGGGTTTCACCGACCTCGACACACCGTGCCAAGCCACCTACCCGGAGGTGAAGCCGGTGTGTGCCGACCCCGATACCCATTACTACTGGGACGAATGGCACCCCACCCGCAAGGTTCATGCACTGGCGGCCAAGGCGATGCTTGAGGCGTTGCCTTAACCTGCAGCGACCGCTGCCTCAATGGCGGCGATATCGATCTTTTTCATGGTCATCATCGCCTCGAAGGCACGCTTGGCGGTCGCCGGGTCGGGGTGAGTCACTGCGTCAGTCAGTACGCGTGGGCTGATCTGCCACGACACCCCCCATTTGTCCTTGCACCAGCCGCAGGCGCTTTCCTGGCCGCCGTTGCCGACGATGGCGTCCCAATAGCGGTCGGTTTCGGCCTGGTCATCGGTGGCCACCTGAAACGAAAACGCCTCGGTATGGGAGAAGATTGGCCCGCCGTTAAGGCCGATGCAAGGGAGGCCCAGGACGGTGAAGTCCACGGTCAATACGTCGCCCTGTTTGCCGGCCGGAAAATCGCCGGGGGCCAGGTGGACAGCGTTTACCTGGCTGTCCGGGAATGTCTTGGCATAGAAGGTCGCAGCCTCCAGGGCGGTGCCGTTGTACCAGAGGCAGAGGGTGTTTTTGCGGGTCATGATGGGTCTCCACGTGAGAATGGGTGTGTGGAGTTTAGACGGCCAGTTGCTGCACGATAGCAAAGCCACGCGTGAAGGCTCGAATTGCATTGGAGGCGCTTATCCCAAAATGCCCCCAAGCAGGGTTCTATCCAGCCAAGATCGGGGATGTGACAATTCATTCATCACCCGGCGCCAGGAACCAGGCGGGCTTATGGCACGTTGCTCGCGACAGCCATTCTGATTTGCCAGCCCGCTCTCAACATTGCGTGGGCAATCCTGCGATGAGGCGTGATGACGATCAGCTGGATTTACTGCTAGGCCGGAGGTCGTGTTCGGCGCGCTCACCACGCCAGACCGAAAGGCATTCCGTTTTTTGGATGCTATGCCTCTTTACTACGTCTATAACCGTTACTTGAGTGTTGGAGATCTACATGGAAGCCATCGCGCGCGCATTGGTCCTTGCCTGCAAACATATTGACGGCCGGCATCCTTTTGAAAACGATAATGACGTGGCGGCGCTTGAGGCAATTGCTGCTGAACTGAACGATGCCTCCGATGCGGAAAGGAACTGTTTAGTTGAGACGGCTAAAAAGCTTGGAGTCGATAGTTGGGCTGAAGAGATGGGCATTATCTGATACGGCGGATTGGACCTGTATGAACGACAGTAATGGGTCGATTTCTGCCGGTCACCACATGCAGTAAACGGTCAAAAACTGCCGATTAGTGCAGAAGGAAAAGGCGCAAAATTAGCCGTGAGGCTTTCTCACCATCCGCTTCGTAGAGTGTGTGCAATGAATCTTGATCGTTGAGCCTGTGTAGTTTGAAGTGATTATAAAAGGCTTGGCCCAACCGCTGTTGCTTGAAGCGTCCTTGGCTCCACAGCCGGATGAACTCGTCATAAGCTGCCCGCTCGATCTGCAGCGACATATTGTTTTCCATCTAAAGGCAGCCGTCATTAAAGGGATTCAGCTTACGAGCCGGTCATGAATCTCTCAACTCCGTTCGCTGCGAACCGGAGACGCTTTAGGCCTGTAGCGCTCGGTCGACTGATTAGATTGGGAAGGTTACGCTGGGGTCTTTGCATGCATGGAAGAGCGTATGACAGAGATGTATCAAGGAAGCTGTTTATGTGCGGCCGTCAGTTATGAGCTGTCCACCACACCCAAAGCGGTGAGTCATTGTCATTGCAGCCAGTGTCGCAAAGGTCATGGAGCCGCATTTGCTTCGTACGGCAGCGTTCCGCGTAGCGCGCTGCAAATACTTAGCGGCGCTATGCATATCAAAACCTATGCTTCTTCAGAGAAGGTATCACGCGAGTTCTGCGCGCAGTGCGGTTCGGCCTTGTTCTGGTCACGATCTCAAGGTGAGTTTGCCAACTGGGTTTCAATAGCGCTGGGCACGCTCGATACGCCCTTTTTACCTCGAAAGCAGAAACATGTTCATCTCGACGCCGCAGCGCACTGGCACAGTTCATCCAACCCATGCCCTCCAAACGACTGAAGTCTCCCGGGCGAAAGTTGCCTCGCTTTTGTTGACGGAGATAGGCATTGGCGTAAAATCGCCACCCCAAAAAATCAGCGTGCATAGCCAGAAGGAGCTCCGATGCAACGGGTGATGATTGTTGGTCAACCTGGGTCTGGCAAAAGCACTTTGGCGCGTAAGCTTGGTCAGCGTACGGGGTTGCCGGTCGTTCATATCGACACTATCCACTGGCAGCCAGGTTGGATCGAGCGAAGCCGGGATGAGAAGACGCGGCTTTGTCTCGACGTCGAGGCCCGTGATTGTTGGATATTCGAAGGTGGCCATTCAGTCACTTGGGACAACCGGATGGCCCGTGCAGATCTTCTAATATGGATTGATCGTTCGGCGACGCTTCGATTCTTGCGCGTACTGCGCAGAACACTGCTCCAACGTGGTAAGTCTCGGCCTGACTTGCCGGAGAACTGCCCCGAACGGCTGGCGAACCTGCCGGAGTTTTTTAGATTCATGTGGCAGACGAAAAAATCAGCGCGAGCGAAGATGCAACAACTCTTGGCAACAGCGCCATCAGCTTGCAGCGTGGTTCATCTGCGTTCTAATCGAGATACCAGGATTTTTCTCGCAAACATTGGAAAAACGACTGGCCAAGCTCCGCAAGATTGATCGACGGTTGACTGCTTCACCAAGGAAACTGTCGGTTGCGAGCGGTGGCTCTTGGGGGATAGCTGCCTGTCACCTCCGACTGCGATCTGCCATGAGCGGCCTTTCACCTGTCCACAGAAAGACACTCAACTTACCCAGCTGTAGAGACAAAATTGAAAAGGACACAGACTTAAAAACTACTTAAACCTATCTGGAATGTACTCTTGCCTTTCAACTAATTTTAGCGCATTCAACATATCTTCCAAGAAGTGAGTTAGCTCCTCTTTAGATTCGCAAACTGTTAGAGAAGCTATTTCCGAATCGCAAAGGCGCTCTTTGATAATGCGCATGCAATCTGCATAAATCATTAGCTCCCCTTCAGAAAGGCGCAAATCAAACAACGTTACACTGGCAATACACTCTTTTTTTAGAATATCCATTACTCACCCTTTACCATAGTCAGAAAAATCTAGATTGAAATGCCTTAAGCTCGTTTGAATCGCCCCTGATTTTCTAGAGGCATCCGAGTGGTTCCTTCTGAGCCGAAAGCTGCCTGATCAGGCATTGACCAACTCCATGATGTGGGTGGCATGGACATCTTCTGTTCGACTGAAGCCGCAGCGCAAATAAAACGCGTCGCCTCTAGAAGTATCGGTGGAAAGACGCACCTTCTGAAAGTGAAGAGTTGCGTGTGCAACCAATGCGTTTACCAGCGCCTGACCGACATGTTGATGCCTTGCCGCAGGTGCCACGTACACTCGCCGCAGCCTTGCGGTATCGGGCTTGTTATAGGGATCAACTGTTAGCCCTCCGATTCCTATCACTTGCTGGTTCGAATACGCTGCCATGAGACATTCACCGGGTGCGTTGAAGCGATTCGTTCCAGAATGCCACTCCGAAATCAGGCGCGTAAGAAGCCGGAAACCTTCTGCAACGGCCTCTTTCTCCAAAGTAAGAATGTCCGCCGGCAGGTGCGTAATCTGTTGAATCTCGATTGGTTTCATTCATCGTCCCGGATTCGGCGTGAATCCTTTTGGCTGATCGAGGATGCATCGGGCGCATGCTATGAGCGATGCAAGTGGCAGCGCAGCTACCGACCTTTAGCTGACCTTCAAAATCACACGATGTTGGCTTAAAGATCAGTCGCTAAAAGGCTGCGCTCCGGCGCGCTTGTACTGTTCGTTCCACCAGACGACAAGTTCAGCATGTTGTTCATGAGTGATCCAGGCCACGTTCGTTTTGTCTGTTGGATCGCCCCCGCAAACCAACGGCTTCACATGCCATTTGATCTTCCCTGCGAACTGCTCGTCAGGCTCCAGCGAAATCGGCTGGGGCAGCGCAAACGGCGCAACACAGGACGCGTCGAGCGGCAAAGTTGGTACCGTAAACATTACTCGGCAAGCGTTGATGACGATAAAGTCGTCCCAACTTTTTAGGCCCAGTAGCGTGTAACCCGGCAGGTAATGATCAAATCGGTAGGCTTTCATCGCAGCCAAGCTTTCATCCTGCGTGAGGACGATGAAGTAATCGTCGTTTTGCCAACCTTCGTTCATAAAATAATGACCCACTTCCAGTCGCTGCTAGGCGTCTTATCTGAGCGTAAAAACCAGAATCGCCAAATTTCCCGCTATACCGAGTACCACCCACGCAAACGCTACCAGTGCCTTGAACACCTTCCGCGAGGGGCCGAAAACAACGCTAAGCAATGCTCCGATGAGGATGCCTGGAAAGCTGAATAAGTAGAAAAGCCACCCCATGGAGTCTGTGACCCAGAGGTGGAAAAGGAACAAGTACAGCCCCATGGCAGTCGCCATTCCTCCCAGCGATTCTCGTGACGCTTTGCACAGCAGCGCTATGCAAAGCACTGCCACTTGCGGTAACCAGGTGCATGCAAAGTTCTCTAGGAAGAAGGGGCCTTTTCCCGTGGTGTAGACGGCTACGGCAAGGCCCAACCCGACGCCGATGGCTGCCAGCGGAATACGAGTGAACTGTGGAGGGTTATTTTCCATCGATCTCATTCCCTGTGACCTTTTTGATGCGGGTGGTTCGTGAAAGTCCGCAGCCTTTTTACAGTGAAATCCCGCCAAATCAAGCGACATTCGAAATGCCAGCTTTTACCCAAACAGCCGGTCGCGGCGGCTTGAATAAAGCAGCAAGAATCGGATAGTAAGCACTGTACGAATTCCAGTCTGATAGCACGCCAAACCAATAGGAGTTCGACGATGG
This sequence comes from Pseudomonas petroselini, assembly GCF_045037875.1. Taxonomy (NCBI): domain Bacteria; kingdom Pseudomonadati; phylum Pseudomonadota; class Gammaproteobacteria; order Pseudomonadales; family Pseudomonadaceae; genus Pseudomonas; species Pseudomonas petroselini. Next base: position 4,507,909 of record NZ_CP173614.1, on the reverse strand, counting down.
TGTTTCGTATAACTGGCCTTTCCCCGGAGCCATTTCAGTCACTGTTTGGATTGCCCGACCAAGAGCTTGCGTCTCTCGGGATAAAGCGTTACATCGTCGACAGCAACCCAGGCTTTCCCGACCGTATCGAAATGAAGGATGCGGAGCTAGGTCAGAGTGTGCTGTTACTCAACCATGTCTGTCAGCCAGCCAAGACGCCATACCGTGCCTCACACGCGATCTTCATACGGGAGTGGGCCACGCACGCTTATGACGCAGTCGATCAGGTACCCGAGTCTATGCGAATCCGCCTGCTATCACTTCGCGCTTTCACTGATGATGGGATGATGCTCGACGCCGACGTCGCTGATGGACTAGCAATAGAACCTGTCGTTACCCGGATGTTTGCCAATCCAGAGGTTAGTTACATTCACGTTCACAATGCCAAGCAGGGTTGCTACTCCGGGCGAATAGATCGGGCTTAGTTACCGCAGGTCTTTGTGGTTCGTCTTCGATTTTGCTGGTCACCCACTGGGCGGTATTGGCCGTTAGTGGCCCGTCTCGAATGGCAGCTAATGGGTGTGAACTTGATCTTTAAACGCAATAGAAGGTCTAGATCGGCCCGCCGGCCTATCCGCGACCATTCCTGCGACAGTCGTTCCCGCATGAAGCCTACGTGGTGAGGTAGGACGTCACAATGTCTTCAAGCATGCCCACCAGTTCAGGATCCATGTAGCGGTAATCATCGGGAATATCGAGAGAGTGGAGCCGTTTGTGTTCAAGAAGGCGGGCGTATTCAACCTGAAGACGATTAAGGTGTTTGCGTTCCATGACAAAGATCACATCAGCCCAGCGAATATCCGCTGGGCTGATAGGTTTACGTGCATTTGGACTGGTTCCTGCTGAACGGGCATTAAAGCCTGGACGACGGCGCCAGATCGCTTCCGCAGTAGGACTACGCCATTGGTTACGGCTACAGACGAACAGGAGATTAGTCACTCTTGATCCAGTAGTTGGCGGGTTGTGCGGATGGGATAGCTCATCCCGAGTGGGTGTGCTCTGTAAAGTTTGGCTGCACGAATGCACATCAGTTTCCAATTCTTTTCTGTCTTGAATCCAGCGGACGAACCGTATTGTCGCCTCTGCATTTACGGGCGTGCATACGTCTCCAGGCGTGGGTTCTTTTCATCGTTATATCCTCGTGAGTACCGGGTTCAGCAGCCGCAGCAATACGAGTTGGAAATATAGTAAACGTGAATCGATGCAGGGGCTAGATAGGTTGAGCGCTTGATACCAGCAGCAGCTAATGACTGTAGGCGGCCTCAGCGCCAAACGGCCAACAATTGTCACTCTCTCATCGTTAGCGGTACTCGGCGAATGGCAGGCCAGTTCAGGACAACGGTGAAACTGGCTAGGAAAGCGTTACTCCGCCGTTTACAGTTTCTTGAATGACCCCATTCACCTTACGACCCAATAAAGTCAGCACTTCAAAAATATTGGGGTCGGACGGATCAACTGCCATGCCCAACGTGGATACAGTTATCGAAACCCCATCACTGATCACTTGATCGGGAGCCGTTGTCTGAATAGCCAGTCTGGCGTCGCACTCGATAACTTTTCGGGCGATTTCAGATGCTGAGTCAAGATTCTCCCACTCGATCATTTCTCGAATTTCCTCAGGCACCCAGTCAGGATCACTTAATCAGCATGTAAATAATCTACGTAGCGGCGTCGCTGAACCCTCTATCTGCTGGGCGGTATGCTACTTATTACATGGTCGAGAAGCTATACATATCGTTCTGATGGATTGGGTTGCGGTGATCTGTAAAAATAATTCTGAGCGTGAATCAATCGAGCGCTCCTCACTCCGCAAACGCAATATCAATAAGCTCATCAAACCGTAAATTTACCTATTTGCCGCTGTAGCACGGCTCCGAGTTCTGCCAACTCATTACTTGAGCTGGCAGTTTTCTCGCACGACAAAGCTGAATCATCCGCAATATTACGGACTGAAGTAACACTGCGGTTAATTTCTTCTGCCACACAACTTTGTTCCTCACCGGCGGTTGCGATTTGCCTGACCATTTGCTGGATGTTGTCAATCATCCCCACGATGGTTTCAACCGAACTCCCGGTGTTTGAAACTTGTATGACGGTTTCATCAGTCAAACCGCGACATACTTCCATCATCCCAGCAGCTTCTTCGGCTATTTTTTGCAGATTGGCGGTCAGAGCGCCAATTTCCAGGGTTGCGCCCTGAGTCCGTTTGGCAAGCGTTCTCACCTCATCTGCTACCACCGCAAACCCTCGACCCGCATCGCCCGCCCTCGCAGCTTCGATAGCGGCATTCAGCGCCAATAAGTTGGTTTGATCTGCGACCGACGTTATAACTTGCAATACCCCACCTATATTTAGGCTCTCTATTTTGAGTTGTGCCATAGCGGCCGCAGATTTCGACACCTCAGAGGCCAAGCGTTTGATTTGGGCTATTGCGTCTTTTGCCATGGTGCCGCCGGTCTGCGCTTGAAGGTTAGCGTTTTGTGCCGCATGGGCTGCTTCTTCGGAGTTGCGCGCAACTTCAAGGGTGGTTGCTACCATTTCGTGGATCGCGGTGGCGACTTGGTCGATTTCAATTCTCTGATTTCCTACGCCGATGCGGGTCTGCTCTGTCGCAGCTGAAAGGTCAACGGCGGCATCAGAAATGACGGACGATGACGTATTAACTTGACTAATAAGCAGGCTCAGGCGTGCCTGCATTTCACCTAAGGACGACAGCACACTACCGGCCACTGACATTTTCGCTTCAAGAATCGGGCGCAAGTCACCACTGGCGACGCGCTGAGCGATGGTGGACAAGACAGTCGGCTCTGCACCAAGAGCACGTGATAAACCACGAACTATCAGAGTGGTCAGTACGACCCCTATGGTAATTGCCAGTGCGCAGAAGAACATCAGAAAGTTACGAGTGTTTTTATATTCGTTCTGCGAGTCACTGATGCTAGTCTGCGCAAGACTTGAGTTAAAGCTCTTGTAATTCATAACGCTGGTTACTAGTTTCTTTAGAAGTGGCAAGCATTCACTGTTCATCATATCAATGGCCGCTTTATCGTCGCCACTCATGGCTAACCGCGTAATCTCTAAAGCGACAGGGCCATAAATTTTCTCAATTTTCTCGATCTCAGCAACTAAACTCCGGGCGTTATTATCCTCGGCGGATGTGGGTAGCACATTGACGCCCGCTACAAGTTCCGACAAAAGCTTTTTAACTTTTTGATGTTCGGTATTTATGGCGTCCGCTTCAGCTTGTCGGTCAACTGCAGAGGTGACCAGTACAAGGTTGCGTGCTGAAATAGCACGTTGCTGCGCAGCGAGCAACAAATCGTTCATCAGACCCATGCGCTTATCCAAACCATCAACATAACTTGAGAAGCGTAGATTTGATTCATTTAAACTAATGACAGAAAATGCAGAGATCATAAACGTAATCACTACAAGCAAGCCAAAACCCAACAGCAATCTTGTCCGCACCGACCATGAATTTAACATGCTAACTCTCCAGGAGATTTTTATTATTCTTACGGCGCAGCCAAGAATCTGGCGCATTGGCACTATGGGCCGCTGGATGGCAATAGTTCAAGTGTTAAATGGCGTTGTGATACTAAAGTGCTAAATTGCAACTCTAGCAGTCCAATCGAATTGCCTGCACTGTCTGTGCATATCTATTTGAGTGGTTTTTTAATTCTGGCTGGATATTTACTCCAACGCCATACTCAAAACAAAAAGCACTCTATACTTAATTCAATTTAATTTTGTCGAGCCCTATAATGAGCTCTATGCTCAAGTTCATGACAGACCGCTTTTGGCCGAAAGCAGTCCATCAGAAAAAATCATATTGATCATCATCGGGCTTGCCCGCCACAACTGAAACGCCAGATAAAACAGATACGCTGCCCCCAAGATCTTTATGCCGTAGAACAACAAATCCGACGCCTGCAACACCACCGCAAAAACAGCCGAGGCGAGGGCGATCATGCCGGCGAACGCCAGCAGACGGCCGACACCGGCCAGGTAGGAAGGGTGGTCCATGGCGGCTCCGGGTTTGCGCAGGCGGGAATCAGTGAGGATATCTAACCGAAAAGTCTCGGGGCCTTGATTCCCGTGTGTCGATGAAGAAAACTGCGCCCCTTGATTCGAGTTCGAACCTGCGACCTGAATCGCTGGCGCGGGTTTACTTTTGAGTATGGAGTCGACGATGCAAGGAACAGCGTTTGAAATAATGCGAATAGATCAAATCCACGCGATCGTTTCGCCCACCGTAGAGTCCCTGCTACAGCCGCTGGGTTTCGAGGTTCAAAGCCCGCTGTCTTGGCTTCGCAGCGCTGACGCTCCGATTCGCCAGGTCTTTCGCCTGGCGCAGTGGAAAGGTGGCGCGCTGGCACCGTCCTGGGGGGTGTCATTGGATTTCGTCCCGCATCTTTGCGGAAATGACTTCAAATGGCACAGGACTGCGAAGTCTGCGCGACCTGATCTGACGTTCGATGTACGCGATCGCGCGTTTGATATTTCCTATCACTACGGGCCTGAAACTATCGCGAAGTGCGCACCCGATATCCTCAGGGCCGCCATTCCAAAGGCTGAGTCGTTCTGGAACGCAGCGCGTTCGATCACCGACCTGCCTGGCGCTTTCGAGCGGGTCAGGCAGCACCTGTCGACAGGCGGGCTGGGTTTCTACAACTACGCGCAGCATCCGCTTGCGTATGCCTTTGTATTGGCCATGAACGGCAAGCCCGACGCGGCTGAGGAAGAGTTCCGACGCTATCATGCGCGTCTTTCAGAGGCCGCCCAGAGGAAGCTTCGTAAGCTGTTCGTGGAGGCCGGCGGTTATCCTGGTCAGTGATGAGCACGGCCAGGTTCGAGGGTGTCGATGTAAAACAACCGGGCCCGCGCTAGTCGTCGATTAATGCTTCAGGGCCTCACACTGATTACGTAAGTTGCTGTCTCGAATATTCCCGCAGCTTTGACCGTTGATCGTGGCATTGCAGTAAGCGCGTTGATTGTCGTCACTGATGTTGCCGCAACTTTGCCCGTTCATTTCAGCATTGCAGGTGGCCCGCAGGTTATCGTCGCGGATGTTGCCGCAGCTTTGTCCGTTGATTTTGGCATTGCAATAGGCGCGTTGATTGTCGTCACTGATGTTGCCGCAACTTTGCCCGTTCATTTCAGCATTGCAGGTGGCCCGCAGGTTATCGTCGCGGATGTTGCCGCAGCTTTGTCCATTGATTTTGGCATTGCAATAGGCGCGTTGATTGTCGTCGCTGATGTTGCCGCAACCGGCGTAGGCGTACCCACTCAACATCAATAGCAACGCAAATATGACTCTCATCGATCTCTCCATAGCGGGCAGGAAATAGCTTGGCGCTGACTGATCCAAAAAAGATCGTGATGCATCAGTGAGCCGGTCAGGTTTTCAACTGGTTGAATAGCTGTTGCAGAAACACATCACCTGCCGCTGATTCTGAAAGTAAATAGTGCCCAAACCAAATATCCCAGCCAGCGGCGAGGCTAAACTCAGCGCAATGGAAACTTGGGTGAATTGTTGTGTCAAGGCCGACGACGGGAGATCCCACCTGTCGGAACCCATGGTGTTTGACTAAGGTGTCGACCAGCGAAAGCCAATAAGCGTCAGGCAATTCGTTGAGGCCCAGGGTTAGATGACCATTCGCTGCGGTGTGAAGAGCTGGGTGCATGGCGGACCCTTCAATCTGCTGTCGATATTGATCACGCGTTCCCAAGCCTACTGTTGCACCGTCCAGACCGCCAATTCATACCCATCCAGGTCCGTAAAGTGAAACCGACTTCCACCGGGGAACGTAAACGTCTCGCGGGTGATAACGGCACCCAGGGCTTTGAGCCTCTGTTGCGTATCATCAAGATCATCCGCATACAAAATCACCAGCGGGCCACCCGGTCTAACGGGCTCCCCGGTGGTGAAGCCTCCGCTCAGGCGGCCGTCGCTGAATTCGGTGTAACTGGGGCCATAGTCGACGAATGTCCAACCGAATGCGCCGCCGTAGAAGGCTTTGCTACGGGCAATATCGCCCACGTTGAATTCGATGTTGTCGATTTGTCGGTCTTTGCCGCGAATGCTCATGCCTGTCTCCTTGGCTGATGTTCGGAACCGCGAGTGTAACGTAAGCAACCGCCGTCATGAACGTGAGCGTCCGGGTGCGCCCAAAATGCCGATGATGCAGTCGGACACAGAATCAAGGGAGGAAATACAGTGGCGTTTGATGAGGTGCTTGACCGGCTGCGCAGTGGTTCATAGCCGGCCTTTCAGAAAGCGCTGATCATGATCCGGATGTGGCAACAGGCAGCTGTCGGACTTCCCAAAAAGTCGATAGCGGTTGCGCGCCACGCGGTCGTAAGCCCAATCCCTCAGCTCGCGCGGGATAAAGCGCAACAGCAGCAATGCACGCCACGTGGCAGGCAGTTGCGCAATGATTTCGAACACCGCCTCTGAACGCACCCAGTAGTGATGGTCGCGAATGACCGCCAGGGTGTCGCAGCCTCGCGCCTATAGGTATGAACCTAACGCGACAGCGACAGTGCCGCACCTTTTTCCTCCGTGCCCACGTCGTGCAGGGAAATCCTCGACGTTTCCGGCAACGCCAAACCACCCGCCAGTGCGAGCAATGCCACCGCTATCAGATAAAACGCCGGTGACAGGTTGCTGCCCGTGGTGCTGATCAACCACGTCGCTATCAGCGGCGCGGTACCGCCGAAGATCGTGTACGCCATGTTGTAAGTGATTGCCGAGGCGGTGTACCGCGTGCGTGTCGGGAAGGTCTCCGACAGCAGCGCTGCCGTGACCACGCCGCACAACACGGCGCCCACCGCCAGCAACATGACGCCGACAATGGACGCTGCAAACGAGCCGGAACTGGCCATCAGGAACGATGGGTACACCACCACGATCAGCAACACGCACGCGGTCATCACCGTGACCCGACGCCCCACCCGGTCCGAATACAACCCCGCCAGCGGGCAAATCGCCGCAGCGAAGATCAGCGCGATCAGCGACACCAGCAACGCCATCGCCCGACTCAGCCCGCCCGCCACTTGCAGATAGGTCGCGAAGTAGGTGGTAAACATATAAAACGACAACGCCGTCAGTGACACAAAAGCGCCCAGGCAGCAGATCGCCGCACCATGGTTGCGCAAGGTTTCCTTGAGTGGCGAGTGGGCGACCGCATGCTCCTGCTTCACTGCCTGGAAGGCCGGTGTCTCATCCAGCTTCCAACGTAGGTAAAGCCCCACCAGCCCGAGCGGCGCGGCGATCAGGAACGGCAGGCGCCAGCCCCAGCTGCCCATCGCTTCGGCCGATAACGACGCTTCAAGGGCGTACGCCACCACGGCGGCGGCGGCGAAGGCGGAAAATGTCGAGACGGGCACGAAGCTGCCGTACCAGGCGCGCTTGTCACTGGGTGCGTGTTCCATCAGGTACGCACAGGCCCCGGCATATTCGCCCCCGGCGGAGAATCCTTGGGCGCAACGGATCAGCGACAACAGAATCGGCGCCGCGACGCCGATGGCGGCGTAGGTGGGGAGCAGGCCGATCAAGGTGGTGGCGCCGGCCATCAGCAGGATCGTCATGGCCAGGGTACGTTTGCGCCCGATGCGGTCGCCGAGCATGCCGAAGAAAATCCCGCCCAAGGGCCGGAAGGCGAAGGCGACGGCGAACACCGCGAAGGTTTTGAGCAACGCCGCACTGGCGTCGCCGCTGGGGAAGAATTGTTGGGCGATGGTGGTGGCGAGGAAACCGTAGACGGCGAAGTCAAACCACTCGACGAAGTTACCGATGCCGGCGGCGATGATGACCTTGCGCAGGGTTTGGGGGCTTACCTGTTCGGTGGAGGGGCTCGTCATGGGGAAGGCCTCGGAAGGGGGTCGGGGATGCTGGATTATCCGGGGAAGGCGGGTGGGCGGCCGGGCTCAAAAGAGTCGTCCGCATAGCCAGTAGCGACTGGGTGGGAGTGAAGGAGCAGGAATTGGGCCAGGTCAGGCGGGGATTTATCGCTAGCGGGCAGATTTGCGGTAAGTCAGCAGCACAATCCCGGTGACCACGATGACGCCGCCGAGCATCTGCCCGGCATTGAGCATTTGATCGAGCACGATCCAGCCCATCAACAACGTCGCCAGCGGCTCAATGTTCATGACCGGCGCATTGCGCGGCATGTCCAGGCGTGGGACCGACATGAACAGCACGATAAAACCGGTGCCATACAGCACCACCAACGTCGCGAGCGCCAGCCAGCCGGTACTGGTTGCCGGTGGGTTCAGGCCGCCCGGAAGGGCACCGCTGAGGCCCGCGAGGTTGACGCTGCTGAACACGATGAAGATCGTCAGCAGGCTGCGCACTGAACCGCGAACCTGGGACAACTTGTGATCGGTGATCCACAGCGCGCAGGCGAACACGAAGGCGGCGCAGAATGCCAGGCTGACGCCGAGCAGCCATTGCGGGCCGATCTCGGCACTGCTTGAAAGGCGGCCGGGTACGTCCAGGACAAACACCAGGCCGACCAGAATCAAGCCCATCAGCAAGGCGGTGCGCGCCGTCGGGCGTGGGCCGCCGAATGCCCAGGTGAGCAGGGCGAGCAAGATCGGGAACACGTTGCCCACCAGCAACGCCAGCGCCACCGGCACGCGGGCGACGGCGGAGTAGAGGCACAGGCTTTGGGTGGCGATAAGCAGTCCCAGCAGCACTTGCCAGCGCCATGCCCCGGCCGGCAGGCGCAGGTTTTGGCGTTGCCACAGCACCAGCACGGCCAGTACCAGCAAGGTGCCGCCCGAACGCATCAGAATAGCCAGCAACACACCCGCGCCATCATCGAAGGCTACGCGCGCCGCAATGTGGTTGCCGGCAAAGGCACAGCCCATGCACAGCAGAATCAACACGGCGATGGGGCGGGAGAAGGGGGCGGGTGTGGTTTGCGTGGTGGCAGCGGCAGTCATGATGAGGCTCGAGCATTGGGCACCATCGTCGAGGATGGCGATTTATTTTTAGGTTGTCGTACAACTTGAGGGTGGGATTTGTAGCGCGTTTGAGGCGAAGGAGCAAGGGCATGCGTTTATATAACGGCTACCACTCTGAGTTTTTGCGGTTCGCCGAGCGTTTTCATTGAAGGATGATTTTCGGCCCATGGCGAGCATTTACCCTGCTTTCGTCGGTGGTTATCGTATGTCTACGGGCCAGACCACCCGCCCTCGGCGTTTAATCAGTCCTATCCCCTCAGAACAAGCGACATGTCTGAATAGTGATCACACATGAAGTCGACGAATGCGCGAACCTTCGGCGCCGCAAGCCGCCTGGAGGTGTGTAAGACCCAAAGCGCCGGCTCTACACCCGACACCGTTCCCCACTGAACCAACTCACCGCGGGCAAGCTGATTCCAGGCGATGGACTGTGGGATGAGCGCCGCACCGCCACCGGCGACAGCGGCATCGCGGACCATCAACAGCGAAGAGAACTGCATGGTCGGGACCGGCTCCAAGACCAACTGCCCGCCGTCAAGACGCCAGTGTGTGGGCTGGAAAGTCGACGTCACAATCGCGGGCACGGATCGGATCGCGCCGGGCATCGGCCTGAGCAGTTCAGGCGCCGCCACCACGATCAGCCGGTCCTTGGCGAAGCACCGTCCGACCAGGCTGCTGTCCGGGCTTGGGTTGATTCGAATGGCGACATCAAATTGTTCCTCCACCAGATCCACCCGTCGATCTTCCGACACCACCTCGATAAACACCTCCGGATAGGCCGCACAGAACTCGGCGCCGATACGCCCCATCGCCAGCTGCGAGAAAAGAATCGGGGCCGCGACCCGTAGACGTCCGCGCGGTGTTGAAACGCCTTCGCGCGCGGCGGTCATGGCGTCGGTCACTTCACTCAGCGGGCCTTCAGTTCGAGACATCAGCGCCTCACCGGCTTCGGTGAGTTTCAGGCCACGTGCGCTGCGCTCGATCAGCCTCACGCCCAGTTGTTCTTCAAGGTCGCTGATTCGGCGCGACAAGGTGGCTTTGGAAATACCGCTCGCGCGGCTGGCCTTGCCCAGCCCCGAATGCGTGGCGACGAGGGTGAAATCAATCAGCGCGTTCAGGTTCATGGGTGTTCCATATGTGAAACGAGGTGTCTGGATTTTGTGGTCTTCGTTTTGGAAGTGCAACGAATTACTGTCTCGTCATCGGGACACGCCATGAGGCATTTCCAATGAGCAGTCTCCAACGGTGTTGCCGCAGGACGACGTCGTCGGCTTCTCCGATATCCCGATGCACTCGCACGCAATCGCACCGTTTCACGGACGGGCAAGGTTGTTGCGGATTTCACTCGCTGATCCACTCTAAACCCACTGCAGGAGTTTCAAACATGAGCATTCTGGTTATTGGCGCCACGGGCACCCTTGGTTCACTGATCACTCAAGGCCTGGCTGACGCGGGCGCCGAGGTCAAAGCCCTTGTGCGCCAAGCGGGCAAGCGTGAATTTCCCGCCGGCGTCACTGAAGTTGTCGCAGACCTCACCGACGTCGCGTCGATGCGCGTTGCACTCGCGTCGGTGCGTACCCTGTTCCTGCTCAATGCCGTGACGCCCGACGAGGTCACTCAAGCCCTGATCACGTTGAACCTGGCGCGTGAGGCGGGTATCGAACGCATCGTTTATTTGTCGGTGATTCATGCCGACACATTCACCAACGTCCCGCACTTCACCGGCAAGCAGACGGTTGAGCGCATGATCGAGCGCCTCGACATGCCTGTAACGGTCTTGCGTCCGGCTTACTTCATGCAAAACGACCGCCTGGTGCAACAGGCTATTCAGGCCTACTCGGTATACCCGATGCCGATCGGCGCGGCGGGCGTGTCGATGATTGACGCGCGCGATATCGCTGATGTCGCGGTCGCAGAACTGCTGCGACGCGACACAGCGCCCTCGGCGCTGGGTCGTGTAACGCTGGAATTGGTTGGGCCGCAAGCGCTCACCGGTGCCTCCGTGGCGAAGACCTGGGGTGCGGCGCTAGGCCGCGAGATCGCCTACGGCGGGGATGACTTGGCCGCGTTCGAAGCACAGCTGGCTTCTTACGGCCCCAGCTGGCTGGCGTATGACATGCGCCTGATGATGGCGGGTATCCAGACCTTTGGCATGCACGCCGTTGAAGGCACGGTCGAAATGCTTGAGGCCCTCATTGGGCACCCGTTGCGCACCTACGAAGACTTCGTGCGCGAGGTCGTTGCCGAGGGTTGAACCGCGCTAAAAATCATGGATGAAACCGTCGCCCCAGCGCATCCAACCGCACCGCAATCGGCGGTAACCGCTCACTGCTTCTGGCCAGGGTTTCAACATCGTCGGCGGTGTTTTGCGCAATGCTTTGCACCGACTGCAGTCGGCCGACAATCTCCAGGTTTGCCGAGGTCTGCTCGCGTGTGGTGGTCACGATCCGGCCATTCAGGTCGTCGATGTGCGCGATGTCATTGCCCACCGCGCGCAACATTTCGACCGCTACCTGGCTGTCTTCCACGCACCGCTCCACGCCTTGGCGGCTGTCGTGCATGGCTTCGACGGCTTGGCGGCTCCCGTGCTGCAAACCCTCGATGATGGTTTTGATTTCCTGGGTGGACACCGCAGTGCGTTGCGCCAGGCTGCGGACTTCGTCGGCGACCACGGCAAAACCACGGCCTTGCTCGCCGGCGCGGGCGGCCTCGATGGCAGCGTTGAGGGCGAGCAGGTTGGTTTGGTTGGCGATGCTGCTGATGACTTCTAGCACAGTGCCGATCTGTTCGGCCTGCACGGCCAGGCCTTGTACCGTCTCATGGGTGCCGTTGAGGCGTGAGGCCAACTGGGTGATTTCCTGTTGGGCGCGGCCGACGCTTTCCTGGCCGCGCAGGATCTGTTGGCTGGCCTTGCCGGCGTGATCCACCGCTTGCTCCACGTGCACGGCGATGTGGCCCATGGCGTCTTCCATGCGCTGCATCGAGCCGGTCATCTGGGTGATTTCCGCCAGTTGGTGCCGTGCGCCTTTTTCCAGTGTGCCGCTGGCGCTGGCCAGTTCCTGGCCGAGTTGGCCGAGGCCATGGGAGTCACGGGCGACGCCGTCGATCAGGCCGGTAAGCTGCTGCAGGAAGTGGTCGAAACGCTTGGCGAGGGAGACGTGCACCTTGCCCGCGTCACCTTCGGCGGTTTCGACCGTCAGCTGGGAAGTAACCGCCAGCATTTTTTCCAGCATCTCCTGGCTCTCGACCGCTTCAGCCTGGCTGTGCACGGCCAGGTAGAGGAGGGCGACGGTTTCCATCACGACATAGAACGCATGGACAAACACCATGGCCCAACCGCCGTGATGATCCATCACGAATACCGGGAAGCCTTGATGTTGCAGCGCATGGAACACCACGTGGTGCACGGCGATAGTGGCTGCTGCGACCAGGATCGGCAGCCAATCGCGATAAAACGTCAGCACTGCCAACAGTGCGAAGATCCCGAAGTGCGCTTCGATCACGCCCTGCGCCTGGTTGATGTGCAGCGCCGCCATGACCATCAAGCCCGCGCCGAGGGCGCAACGCATCACACGGGTGCCACCGATGGCGCGGTAGAGCGCGGTCAGCACCACGCTGGTGCCGCCGCCGACGATGGCCGCTTGAATCAACGTGTCATGCCAGAACGCCAGGCCCAGTGAGAACAGGAACATCAGCCAGATCAGCGCCAGCATGATGCGGTCGGCCTTGCGGTAGTGCTCGAAAAAACGCGTGCGGATGGGCATTCACACTTACTCCATGTGGTCCGGCCGAAACAAAACGAGGGGCAGGGTGGCGCGAATTGGGTGTGCTTGGTTTTTATTGGATTGAACGATGCAAAACGGTTATCGGCAACAGGAGGAGGGACTTGAGGAGCGGCTACCCGGGTGGGTAGCCGTTTATCGGGCTGTGATCAGAAGCTGTATTTGGCCGTGACGCCAAAGCTGCGCGGGTTGCCGTAGGTGTCGGTGGATCCCCAGATCGGGCTGGTGGCGATTGCCGAGTAGTAGGTGCGGTCGAAAATGTTGTTCACGTTAAGTTGCAGGTCCAGGTGCTTGTTCACCTGGTAACCGGCCATGACGTCCGCAACCGCGTAGCTGCCTTGTTCCAGGCGATAGGTCGTGCTGTTGGCAAGGACCACGTCGTTGTACATGCGGCTCTGCCAGTAGATGTTGCCACCGATACGCAGTTTTTCCAGCGGGCCCTGGAAGCGGTAGGACGTGGTGAGCTTGAACAGACGCTCCGGAGTGTCGGTGTCGAAGCGCTGGTTGTCATTGGCCGGCTTGGTGTCTTTGATGTAATGCGCACGGGTGTAGGTGAAGCCGCCGCCAACTTGCCAGTTCTCAGTGAGCGCGCCTTGCAGTTCAAGGTCGATCCCTTGGCTGCGTACCAGGCCCGAGGCTTCATAACAGGCCGTGATCGGGCATCCGACTTGGCTGTCCGGCAGCGTTGCGCGGTTTTTCTGGTCGATCTGGAACACGGCCAGGCTGGCGTTGAGTGCTCCGTTGAAGTATTCGCCCTTGATACCGACTTCGTAGTTTTCGCCGACGATGGGCTCCAACGGTTTGTCCGAAAAGTCTCGATTTGTCTGCGGTGTGAAGATGTCGGTGTAGCTGGCATAGACCGAGTATTGATCATTCAGGTCATAGATAACGCCCGCGTAGCGCGTGAGGTTACGGGTGACTTTGTAGTCGCCGTCGCCCTGACGATCGTCGTAGTCGTACCAATCCACGCGTGCCCCGAGGATTACCTTGAGCGGGTCCGCCAGGTTCAGCCGTGTGGTCAGGTACACGCCATCCTGAGTGGTGATGCTGTGGCCTTTGCCGTCGCGCACGAAGTCCGGCTTTGCCCCGTTGAGCGGATAGTTGGTGTCGTAAGGGCTGTATTCCTTGGACGTCGCGTCGTAGATGCGTTTGCTGGTGCCGACGACCACTTCATGGGTGCGGCCGAAGGCGTCGACCGGGCCGCTGAAGAAGGTGTCCAGACCGTATTGCTTGTCGTCCTGGTGCGATTGGTAGGCAGTGCGCGCGAGCGTGGTCTGGTAGCGGGATTGGTAGGTACCGGTGAATACCCCGTCCAACTGTGACGACGAACCCGCGACGTGGAGTTTCCAGCCATTGTCGAAGCGATGCTCGATGTCACCAAATACCGTGTCGATGGTCAGTTTTTTGTTTTCCCAGTCAGAGCCTGGGTTGGTGGAGCGGGGCAGGTTCAGGTGGCGGCCGTCGGTGCCGATGGGCAAGCCACCCCAGAAGAAGTTGGTCTGGTCTTCCTGGCGCGAGAAGCCCAGGGTGGCGGTGGTGTTTTCGCTGAGGTCGGCCTCACCAATGGCGTAGAACAGGCCGTGGTCGCTTTCTTCCCCTTTGCGGAAACTATTGGCGTCGCGGTAGGAACCCACCACGCGGCCGCGCAAGGTGCCGCTGTCATTCAAGGCGCTTGAGGCGTCGAATTCACCTCGATAATCGTCCCAGCTGCCGGCGGCACCGGTGATCGACACCTGGGGCGTAGCAGTGGGGCGCTTGCGCACAAAATTGATTGCCGCCGAAGGGTTGCCGGCGCCGGTGACCAGGCCTGTGGCGCCGCGAATCACTTCCACGCGGTCAAACATCGCCAGGTTGGGTTGCACACTGTTGGCGTAGCCAGAATAGGCGCTGGGAATGCCATCAAACATCATGTTGTCGATGTCGAAGCCGCGCGAACTGTACGTCTGCCGACCGGGGCCGCTGGATTGGCTGAGGAACAGGCCGGGGGTGTTCTTGACCACGTCGTTGACGCTGGTCATGGCCTGGTCATCCATGCGCTGACGGGTGATCACCGTGACCGCCTGGGGCGTCTCGCGCATGGTCAAGGGGAGCTTGGTCGCAGTGGCCATCTCGCCGGTGGTGTAAGACTGTGTGCCTTCGGTGGTCTGGCCCAACTGTTCACTGCTGATCTGGGTGGCACCCAGCTCCAGTGTTGCGGCTTTTTCAGCCTCAGCGGCGAAGGCCGCGTGTGAAGCAGCAAGACAGACCGCCAACGCCATCAAACTGGGTGAAAAACCTTTGCCGCCGTGATGTTGCACAGACATGAAACTGACTCTCCCCGAATGCCGTCCGTGGCGAATAATAAAGATGTTGATAATTATTCGCATCAGTCTGGCAGATTGAGTCTGTAGGAAAAAGCCTTAGGGGAGAATTAGTTAACGAATTTTTCACATCTGGGTGGCGGCATTTAGCCACACCGCACCCCCTGTATGCCCCTCATTCACGCTTTGAAATGGCCACGCGACTCGTCGCCTTTACCTCCCTCAACGCCAGGCTCGACTGAATCGACGCAATCCCTAACTGGCGCCGCAACACGCTCTCGACAAACTCGCTGTAGCTGTCCAGATCCTCCGCCAGCACCTGCAACAGGTAATCGGCATCGCCGGTGATCTTATGGCACGACAACACCTGTGGCAGCTCCCTCACCACTGCCTCGAAGGCGTCGGGCGCATGGTCGGTATGGATCGCGAAACGCACATGCACGAATGCCAGGATATCCAGCCCGAGCATCTTGCGATCCAGGTTGGCCTGGTAGTCCTTGATCACGCCTTCTTCTTCCAGGCGTTTGCGGCGGCGCCAGCAGGGTGTGAGGCTCAGGGATAGCCGCTCACTCAATTGCGCGTTGGAAATACTGGCGTCTGCTTGCAGCAGGGCGAGGATGGCGAGATCGGTGTCATCAAGAACGACCTGTTTGGTTTTATTTTTCATATAGGGCAATCGCAAGGGTAAAAACACCCGATAAAACTACCAGTGGCAGAAGTAAAAGCAAAGAATGCCCGGCGTCGCCAGAACAAAATAGACCCTGTCTTTTACTGGCGGATGCCCCCACATGTTGACTGTATTTAGTGAAGACCACCGTTTGCACCATGGCACCGAACTGAAGGACGGCGTGCTCAAGCCCTCGTTCGAGCAACCAAGCCGTGCCGATACCGTGCGTGACCGCGTCAGGCAGGTTGGCCTGGGCGATATCATCACGCCACGCCGCTTTGACCGGGCCTGTTACGTCGCCGCCCACAGCGAACGCTACGTCACGTTCCTTGAAACCGCCTGGGATGAATGGACCGCCATCGGCCGTAGTCATGACGCATTGCCCCTGGTGTGGCCAGTACGCGACCTGGCCAATCAACGGGTGCCGGACTTCATTGACGGCAAGCTGGGGTTCTTCGCCATGGACGCCGGTTCACCGATCACCAGCACCACCTGGGAGGCGGTAAAGACCAGCGCGGACATCGCCCTGACCGGACTGGCGCTGCTCGATGAGGGCCACTACAGCGCCTTCGCCCTGTGTCGCCCACCGGGCCATCACGCGGCCCGCGAATACATGGGCGGTTACTGCTACCTCAACAACGCCGCCATTGCCGCGCAGCACGCCATCACCCAAGGCGCGAAGCGCATGGCCGTGCTGGATGTGGATTTTCACCATGGCAACGGCACGCAGAATATTTTCTACGACCGCTCGGACGTAATGTTCATCTCCCTGCACGGCGAACCGGCAGTGTCCTACCCGTATTTTTCCGGTGCCCGTGATGAGCGCGGCGTAGGTGTGGGGGAGGGCTTCAACCTGAATTACCCGTTGCCGAAAAACACCACCTGGGCCCACTACCAAACCGCCCTGATCGACGCTTGCGAGCAACTGCGCCGTTTTGCGCCCGAAGTGCTGGTGATCTCCCTTGGCGTCGACACCTTCAAGGACGACCCCATCAGCCATTTCCTTCTCGACAGCCAGGACTTCCTCGGCATGGGCGAAATCATCGCCAGCGTCGGCGTGCCCACGCTGTTCGTGATGGAAGGCGGCTACATGGTCGATGAGATCGGCATCAATGCCGTCAACGTGCTGCACGGTTTCGAAAGCAAATCCCAATAACAACACCCTGTCGTCTTTTCTTCTGCCAAAACTCAAAAACATAACAAGAGGTTTTGTGATGAAAACATCCACGTCTGGGCTTTATGAAAAGCCTGCGTTGCAACGCACCCTGAACAACCGCCATATCCAGTTGATGGCCATGGGCGGTGCGATCGGCACCGGCCTGTTCATGGGCTCCGGCAAGATCATCGCGCTGTCCGGCACCTCGATCATCCTGATCTACATGATCATCGGGCTCTTCGTGTATTTCGTGATGCGCGCCATGGGCGAGCTGCTGCTCTCCAACCTCAACTTCAAGAGCTTCGCCGACTTTGCCGGCGCGTACCTGGGGCCGCGTGCGGCGTTCTTCCTGGGCTGGTCGTACTGGCTGAGCTGGAGCGTGGCCGTGGTGGGGGATGCGGTGGTCGTGGGCGGGTTCTTCCAGTACTGGTTTCCCCATGTGCCGGCGTGGATGCCCGCCGTGGGCATGCTGCTCACGCTGTTCGCGTTGAACGTATTGACGGTCAAGCTGTTTGGCGAAGTGGAGTTCTGGTTTGCCATCATCAAGATCATCGCCGTGGTGACCTTGATCGGCGTCAGTGTGGTGCTGATCGCCAGCTCGTTTGTCTCGCCCACCGGCGTTACCGCTTCGTTGACCCATTTGCTGGATAAACAGGCGGCGTTTCCCAATGGCCTGTTCGGCTTTTTTGCCGGGTTCCAGATGGCGATCTTTTCCTTCGCCGGCACCGAGCTGATCGGCACCGCCGCCGCCGAAACCCGTGCACCGGAGCGCACCTTACCGAAGGCGATCAACTCGATCCCGTTGCGTATCATCCTGTTCTACGTGCTGGCCCTGGCGTGCATCATCGCGGTGACTTCATGGCAGCAGGTCTCGCCAAGCAAGAGTCCGTTTGTGGAGTTGTTCCTGGTGGCAGGCTTCCCCGCCGCCGCGGGCATCGTCAATTTCGTGGTACTCACCTCGGCGGCATCCTCGGCCAACAGCGGGGTGTTTTCCGCCAGCCGCATGTTGTTCGGGTTGGCCGACCTGGGCGACGCACCGGGGATCTTCCGGCGCCTGTCGAGCAGCAGCGTGCCGTTTATCAGCCTGGCATTCACCACCTTGCTGATGCTCTTGGGGCTGGTGTTGCTGTTTGTGGTGCCGGAGGTGATGACCGCCTTCACCATCGTGTCGACGGTGTCGGCGATCCTGGTGATCTTTACCTGGTCGACCATCCTCGCGTCCTACATCGCCTACCGCAAAAAACGCCCGGACCTGCACGCCAAATCCCTCTACAAGATGCCCGGCGGTGTACCGATGGCCTGGTTTTCCCTGGCGTTTCTGCTGTTTGTACTCGGCCTGTTGGCGTTGCGGCCGGACACACGCCTGGCGCTGTATGTGATGCCAGCTTGGTTCATCTGGCTGGGAATTGCCTACCAGCTCTCGCGCTATCGGGGTGCCCATTGGATGAAGGCTGCCGATTCGGTCACAGGTGACCCGCGCCAATGATCGCCTTGGCAAACGCCTCGGGCCTTTGCGCGTGGGTCGATACACACCTAGAACGCCACCCTTACACCCACTGTGCCTTCGCGGCCGTTATAGGTGTTGCTATCCAGATTGCGGTTGTAACCGACTTCGCCGTACAGGCTCACACCTTGAGCGACCTGTAGCGTGGCCCCCAGGCTGACCTCCATCGTCGCGGCTTTTTGTTCGGTGTCGATACGGGTGGCCTGGTTGTAAATCACGCTATTGTCCCCGGCACGGGCGTGCCATACGTTTGCGCGCACATAGGGTTGCAAGGGCAGGCCACCGACCTTGTAGTCGCCGCGCAGACGTACACCCAGGCGCGTGGTGACGCCGGTATCGGCGTCATACTTAACGTCGGAAATACCGTCGTTCTGGCTGTCGAGCCGGGTCTTGCCAACGATCAACTGAGCCTGGGGTTCGACGGTCCAGGTCCGGGTGACCTGGAGTGGCCAGCCGACTTCCACGGATGCCGTCACGTTATGTCCACGGGTCTTCATCTTCACGCCGCGATCCGACTCGTTGTTGCCATTAAAGCGGGTGCCCATCAGCACCAGGTCCGCATAGGCCTGATGGGCACCGATCAGCGTCCAGTAAACCCCCAGGCTGTCGCCGCGCAAGGTAGTTTTGCCGGCGTCCCTGCCTTGCCAGCCGCCGCTGAAGCCTTTGACGTTGCCTTTGAGCGTGCTATGGCCCACAAACACCCCGGCGCGCTGGGTGCGGCCACCGTCGTCGGTGTCGGCGTAGACATCACGTCCCACTTGAAAACCCTGGACGCTGCTGTCCAGCGTTGGCCTGACAGTCCCGGCGAAGCCTTGGCGACTGCTGCTGCCATAGAATCGACCCCAGCCCACTGGGCTGTTGCCGGCCAGTTGCTGGCCCTGGTCGCCCAGGCGTTCGTGATAGGTCCCCAGCATGGCGCGCACGATCTGGTCCGCAGCCGGAAACAGCACCGCGTAGATCGGCACTTCTTTGCGGTAGAGGGGGATCGGTTCAACGCCTGGGTTGGGGGGCAGGGGCTCCTCACCGGGGCCCGGCAAGGGCACGATAATGATGGGGTCGGTGGGCTGTACCGGGACGCTGGAGCGCAGGTAATAGTTATCGGCCGTGCCCGCCGTGACACCGCCCTTGAACAGGCGATAGTCGAACGCCCCTGCGGACACCGGGCCTGCCAGGCGAAAGGCAGCGGCACTGCCAGTGGCGCCGTTGAGTACCTGCACCACTTGGATACCATCCTGCAACGTCGCTGCGCCTGCGCCGCCCAGGTTGGTCACGCTGATTGCCGTGGTGCCCCCTAGCGTGCCCTGGTTGATCACCAGTTTGTCGCTGGGTGAACCGTCGCCGGCCAAAACGCTTTGCAGGGCCAGTCGCCCGCTGTTGCCGGTGTAGTTGCCGTTGATGGTCAAGGTATCGCGGGCGCTGGCGCTGCCGGTGGTCATATCGATCAGGCCGCTGTTGTTGACGGCAACCCACTGGCCGGCGGTAAAAGCTTCGATCACGCCCGTGTTGACCAGCAGCCGACTTGTGCCATCCAGCCCCAGGGTGCCGGTGCCTGTCCCACTGTCACCCAGCTTGAGCGTGCCTCCCAACGTCAGCGTTGAAGCGTTGTCCAGCTGAATGGTTTCCCATTGCGTCAACAGTTGCGGATTCCCGACGGTGGTGGTGTCCAGGGTCAGCGTGTCGTTGCCCAGGCCACCCTCCAGCAGTTGCGCGGCGGCCACTTGAGAACCCGTCAGGTTCTGGAGGCGTGCGCTGTCGTCCCCGGCGCCCATCAGCACGGATGAATGCAGATTGCCGCCCGTCCAGATGAAGGCGTCGTTGCCGAAACTGAGCAGTATCTGGCCATTGACCTCGCCACCCGAAACGGTCACTTGATCGTTACCGCCGCTGACACTGATATTGCCGCCCACGAACGCCGTGCCTGAAATCAGCACGGTGTCGTTGCCGAAGCCGGTCACCAGGTTGCCAATGATGCGGCCTCCCGACATATCAAAAATATTGTCGTCGAGTTTCATATCGACGCGCCCGATGCTGCCGCCGGTCATCCTGGCACGGTCACCGTCCTCGAACGCCCCGGTGATCGTTCCGCCACTCATGAAGAAGTCGTCCAGGCCGTCGCCCTGCTCCAGCAGGGCAACGGTGCCGCCGCTCATGGAAAAATTATCGATACCCGTTCCCTGGCGCACCGCACCGGCTTGGCCACCCGAAATCTGTGCCACGTCCGTGCCCGCGCCCTGGGTCACGGACCCCGTTATGTTCCCCAGGTTGAGCCTGAAGATATTGGCGCCGTCGCCCTGGTCGAGGTTCCCATCAATCCCGGCACTGGGTCCGTTCACATCCACCAGATCATTGCCGGCGCCAAAGGTGACATTGCCGGTAATCCGGCCCGTCTGCGTGACAGTGAGGGTGTTGTTGCCTCCCGTGTCGGCAAACCCAGGAGCCGTGGCGCTATCACAGGTAGAGGTGTCATCGCCGGCCGTGGTGTTGAGGGTGCACGCCGCATTAGAGGCGCCAGGCACCGCCGCCATGACGATCAGGTACAACCACGAGAGTGTCCGCATGCGCATGATCCGTCCTCACTTGAGGGGAAGGTGCCCCGGCACCTGCAAAGGCAGGTACGGGCCAGACCATGACAACGTGATGCGCGATACGGAGCAGGGACAGCGGATTACCCAGTTCTGAAAACACCGGCCAGTGCAAAGGGTTGGCATGGCTTTCTCGACTGCACCTCAACCTGTGCAGCCTGTTTTGCACCCTAGCCACACATCGCGCAGGGCGCTACTGTCAGAACTGACAGGTGTAGACGAGTGGGGAGCCTACGTAAGCACGATCTCATACGGCTCGCGCATTCTTTCCAGCAACACCTGGGCCAGCATCGGTGGCAGGCCGATCTCCGGGTCACCGGCCAGTTGGCTGGCGTAGGCATGGGCGGCATGGAGTTTGCGCGCCACGCTCCAGGTGTCCAGGCGCACCTTGCGCGCGCGTTGCCAGGGGATGATCGCCCCTTCGCGGGCAGGCCAGTGCCAGGCCCAGATCGGCAGTTCGTACACCTGCGCGCCGACCAGGCTGCAGGCCTTGGCGCTGGCACGGCCGACGGCGTCGTGGTCCTCATTGCCGTCATTGCGCCAGGTGCTGAACACCACATCACCCGGTTGCAGGTAGCGCGCAATGAAAGGGCTCAGCTGCGGTTCGCGGGCGGCGAGGGCGTTATCGCAAAAGCCGCCGCGGATCCACTTCAGGCTGTGCAGCGGCATGCCCAGGCGGCGCAGGGCCTCGGCACTTTCCTGGGGGCGGATCACGCTGAGGCGGCTGGCTGGCCACACGTTGGAACCTGGATGACTGGCGCTGCCGTCGGTGATGGAGATCAGTTGCAGCGGATGTTCCCGCGTGCTGAGTAACTGCAGCAAGCCGCCGCAGGCCAATACTTCGTCGCCGGGGTGAGGGGCGACAATCACCACGCGTGCGCCGCGCGGCACTAAAGCGGAAGGGGTAATGGGCGGGATTTGCGCCAGCTGTGGGGCGCTGTTCCAGATTTGAGCAGGGCCGCTACGGCCGTCGCTTAAGGAAGCAAGCTTCATGGGTGTCACATCCTTGTCGGTTGATGCTGGGTCGTGCCCCGTTGACGGGACGACGCTCTTTTATTCACCGCAGGCTCCGCCGCGGTGATGGCATGGCATTCCACTCCAGGAATGCCAGCAAGGCGTCCTCAGCATAGACAAGGATTGCCGGGTTTCACATTTTGTAACGTCGTTTTTTTAAGTGGCGTGCATCAGGGTCTTCAAATAGTCGCCGAAACCGCCTTGTGCACGAGCGTCCAGGCGCGCACTGGTGATCACTTGCGGGGTGTGGCTCCACGCGATAGAGGCGCCGCACAACTCAAGGTTGCGCACCAATTGGACATCCTCATGGCACGGCAGGGGGTCGAAACCCCCGGCGCGAATATAAGCGCCGGCGCTTACCCCCAGGTTGGCACCGTGGATGTGCCGATGACCGTCCCGGGCCTCATAGCCTTGGTGATAGCGAATCTGCGCCGCAGGGTCGAAATCTTCACTCCAGGCATCCACGGTCACGGTGCCGCATACCGCGTCCACTCCCAGTGCCAATTGGGCCACCAGCCAATCGGGCGCCACCCGGCTGTCGGCGTCGGTGCAGGAGATCCAGCGCGCACCTTGATTGAGCAGGTGACGTGCGCCCACACCCCGCACATGGCCCACATTGCGCGCCTGGGCTTCCAGGCACTGCACCGGGTAGGCCTGTGCAATCGCGGCACTGCCATCGCTGCAACTGTCGAGCACGACCAGGATAGTCACCGCTTCGCTCAACAGGCCAGGGTGGGCCGCGGCGATCAGTGCCGCTTTCAGGCAGTCGCCCAGCAACGCCTCTTCGTTATGTACCGGGATCAGAATGCCGATCATCGCAGGCCCTCAAGGGTAGCGACCGAGGTGCCATCGCAGCTCCACAGGTCGAGCAGAAAGTCATGTTCGTGATAGCTGGCCACCTGCGGCATCGCCAATCGTTGCTGCAGCAAGGCATGCACCTCTTCGGCGGTTTGCGGGCAGCCTGCGATAGGTGGACGCCAATGGCAGGCCAGTAACTGGCCGTCGGCGGTCAACGACGCGCGGGCGCGATCGATCAACCGGCAGAGGTCTTCGGCATCCAGGTAGTAGCACAACTCGCTCAGCACGATCAGCTCGAACCGGCCGGTGGGCCACTGCTCGGGCAAACGGCTCTGCTGCACCTCGGCATGGGGGAAGCCGAGCAAGCGACTGCGCGCAAGGGCCACGGCCGCCGAGGCAGTGTCGCAACACAACAGGCGATCACAGCGGGCGGCCAGCTCGAAACTCAGTTCGCCATTGGCGCAACCCGGTTCAAACACCGAGGCATAGCGAGGCCGCGTGAGCATAGCCAAGGTCATCGCGCGTTTGCGTCGTTCGTACCAGCGTTGGCGAAAGGCCCAGGGGTCGTCGTTTTCGGCGAACAGTTGGTCGAAGTAAGGCGTAGCCACACTCATACGAATACCACTTCAAAGGGTTGCAACAGGCGCTCCACCACATAGGGCGCGAGCACGGGCGCCAGGCCGATCTGCGGGTCGCCTTCCAGTTGGCTGGCGAACGCATGGATGGCGTGGCGCTTACGGGCCACGGCTTCGCAGGTCAGCGGGATCTTGCGCGCGCGGTGCCAGGGCACCAGGCTGTTTTCCGGGGTTGCCCAGTGCCAGGTCCACACCGGCAACTCATACAGGGTGGCGCCTACCGCCTGGGCAGCCTTGGCGCTGGCACGGCCGACGGCCTCATGGTCGCAATGGCCGTCTTCGCGCCAGGTGGTGAACACCACATCGGTGGGCTTGAGGTAGCGCTGGATAAACGCGGCGAGTTCCGCTTCGCGAGCGGCCACCTGGCTGTCGGCAAACCCTGCGCGCAGCCATTTCAGGCTGTGCAGTGGCAAGCCGAGGCGATGCAGGGCCTGGGCGGACTCTTGAGGGCGCACCACGCTCAGGCGTTCCACCGACCAGCGCTGCGAACCGGGGTGACTGGCGCTGCCATCGGTCACCGAAATCAGCTGGATCGGCCGGCCCAGCGCCGCCAATCCCTGCATCAACCCGCCGCACCCCAGCACTTCATCATCCGGATGGGGCGCGATGATCACGGCACGATGCCCTTCGGGAACCAATTGTTCGACGCTGATGTGGGGCAGCTCGGCCATTTTCGCTGAGGCCTGCCAGTGATGCAGCGGCGTGCCCTGGCCCACAATCGGGTTGGGTTTCATAACTGCCACCTCCCTGTGGAGTCGTCTGCGACCAATGCTCCGAGGCCTGCCAAGTCGCGCTCGGCATGGCTCTGACGCATATACACCGGCAAGTCCGCCATCAATTGGGCAAAATGCGGGTCCTTGCAGAAAGGCCCCGCGCCGACCGCGCGGCCGACGTGGTGCATCACTTGCTCAACGGCGTCTTCGATGCAGGCACGGGTCTGCTGAGCCAGTTCCCTGGCGTCGGCCTTGGGTGCGCGGTCGATCTGTTCGGCGCTGGCGCGCAGTACGCAGGCAGCGCTGTTCAATACGCTGTCGACGGCGCCGAGGTGGGCGAGGGCGTGCGGCTCGGGGCGCTTGCCGCAATGTTCGCGCAAGACTTCCGCCAGCCGTTGCGCCGCGCCGTACCAACAGGCGGCGATACCGATGCCGCCTTGCCAGAAACCGGGGCGGGCGAGGTAGTCGCCCGGTCCACCAACGGCCAGCCCCCACGCCCCGTCAAACACAATCTCCACACTGCCGGTGGCGGCCATGCCCACCGCGTTCCAGCCCTCGTCAGTGACGGTGATGCCGGGTTGATCCATGTGCACCGCTACCAACTGCTGCCGATCTTCTTCATCCCAGGCGGTCATCAACCCATGGCTGACCACCGCCGCGCCGGAGCACCAGGCTTTACGCCCTTGTACCCTGAGGCGATGACCCTCTTGCAGCACACGCACCTTGGCCGTTGGCGGCTCGGCCGCCCACATGCCCCATGTGCTGCCCAAGGGCGGCAAGGGGCTGTTGAGCTCGGCAATAATCGCCAAGGCATCGGTGTGGCCTTCGAACAGCTTGCACAGGCGCAGGTCATGGCCTGCCACCTGCGCCAAGCGGCTGAACCGCGCCAGTGTCTGGCCGCTGCCCGGCAAGGGCAGTTGGTCCAGGCCTTCCTCCTGAAGCGCCTTCAGGGCCGCGCCCAGGGCTTGCGTGTCCGCATAGCCCCGGTAGCCCTGAAGGAATCCATGCAAAGCCATCTCACACCTCGTCGTCACGCTGCAGTTCGAACAGCAGCAGCGAGCGGCCGGTCACCGCGTACTCGTGATCAAAGTCAAAGCGTTCCTGGCCGCGCACGGCCGGCTCGTTGGTGTCGAGCATGCAGGTCCAGAATTCACCTTGGGGCACCGACGGCAGGCGGAAATTGACCATGTCGTGGTGCGCGTTGACCACCAGCAACAAGGTGGCATCGGCGCCAGGGCGGCGAATCCCGGTCTCTTGGGCGCGGCCATCCATCAGCATGCCCAGGCAGCGGCCGTTGCTGTCTTGCCACTGTTCGGTGGTCATCTCGTTGCCATCCGGCGCCAGCCAGGTGACGTCCTTCACACCGATGTCTTCGTTGTAGTCGCCGACCAGGAAGCGCCCGCGACGCAGGATCGGATAGGCCAGGCGCAGCTTGATCAGGCGCTTGACGAACTTGAGCAGCGCCTTGCCATCTTCGTCCAGGTCCCAGTTGATCCAACCGATCTCGCTGTCCTGGCAGTAGGCGTTGTTATTGCCGTGCTGAGTACGCGCAAATTCGTCACCGGCCACCAGCATCGGCGTGCCTTGGGACAGCAGCAGCGTGGCGAAGAAGTTACGCATCTGCCGCAGGCGCAGCGCGTTGATTTCCGGATCGTCCGTCGGGCCTTCGACACCGTGGTTCCACGACAGGTTGTTGTTGCTGCCGTCCTGGTTGTTCTCGTCGTTGGCTTCGTTGTGCTTGTCGTTGTACGACACCAGGTCGTGCAGGGTGAACCCGTCATGGGCGGTGATGAAGTTCACCGAGCTGTAAGGGCGGCGCCCACGGTGGTTGAACATCTCGCCGGAAGCGGTCATGCGGGCGGCAAAGTCGGCCAACTGGCTGTCGTCGCCTTTCCAGAATGCACGCACGGTGTCGCGGAAGCGGTCGTTCCATTCCACCCAACCCGGTGGGAAGTTGCCCACCTGGTATCCGCCGGGGCCGCAGTCCCAGGGCTCGGCGATCATCTTCAACTGACGCAGTACCGGGTCCTGGCGGCAGGCCACGAGGAAACTGTGGCGCTCGTCAAACCCGTCGCGGTAGCGGCCAAGGATGGTCGCCAGGTCGAAGCGGAAACCGTCGACGTGCATCTCGGTCGCCCAGTAACGCAGCGAGTCGGTGACCATTTGCAACACGCACGGGTGGCTCAGGTCCAGGGTGTTACCGGTACCGGAATCATTGATGTAGAAACGCTTGTCATCCGGCATCAGGCGGTAGTACGAAGCGTTGTCGATACCGCGCATCGACAGGGTCGGACCGCGCTCGTTGCCCTCGGCGGTGTGGTTGTAGACCACGTCCAGGATCACTTCGAGCTTGGCTTCGTGCAGGTGCGCGACCATCTCCTTGAACTCAGCAATTTTGCCGCTGGCCAGGTAGCGTGGGTCGGGAGCAAAAAACGCGATGCTGTTGTAACCCCAGTAGTTGGTCATGCCTTTTTCCAGCAGGTGCTGGTCATTGACAAAGGCGTGCACCGGCAGCAGTTCTACCGACGAAATACCCAGCTGGCGGATGTGCTTGAGCACGTCATCTTCCATCAGCCCGGCGCAGGTGCCGCGCACGGACTCGCCGACGGAAGGGTGACGCATGCTGATGCCGCGCAGGTGGGTTTCGTAGATGATCGTACGGTCCCACGGCACCCTTACCGGCTGATCGTTGCCCCAGGTGTGGGCCGGGTCGATCACCTTGCACTTAGGCACGAAGGGCGCGCTGTCGCGTTCGTCGAAGCTCAGGTCGTCATCTGGGTGGCCGATGGTGTAGCCGAACAGCGCCTCGGACCATTTGAGTTCGCCCACCAGCTGTTTGGCATAGGGGTCGATCAGCAATTTGTTGTGGTTGAAACGGTGGCCGTTGGCCGGGTCATACGCACCGTACACGCGGTAGCCGTAAATCAGCCCAGGGTGGGCGTCGGGCAGATAGCCGTGGAAGGTTTCGTCGGTGTATTCCGGTAGTTCGATGCGTTCCAGCTCGACCTCGCCGGAATCATCGAACAGGCACAACTCCACTTTGGTGGCGTTGGCCGAAAACAGTGCAAAGTTGACGCCCAGGCCATCCCAGGTCGCGCCAAGCGGGAAGGGCAAACCTTCACGGATCCGCGACGGTTCGTTGTCCGGCGTCGGTGGGGTTTTGTCGGGTTTGCTCATTGTGTTGCTCCTGCAAAGGTCTTTTTTCAGGCCGAGTGCGGCCGTGCTGACGAAATTTCAGCTGACAATATGGAAAATGAAATCACCCCTTGCCGACGGCGCCGGCAAGAGGCTCGGGTTCAAGGCTTGGGCTTTTTCGGCGCAGGTGGTTTCTTCGCCGCCGGTGGTGCTGGCTTACTGGCGGCCGGTGCGGCCGGCTTGGCTTTTGGCGGGGGCTTGGGTGCGCTTGCCTTGGGCTTGGCAGTGGGCTTGGGCTTGCTCGGCGTCAGCGCTTCGGCTTCCGCCAGCTTGCGCGCCATCTCCCAGTGTCGCGCGTCATCGCCGTGGGGTTTGCCCTCAGACTCCCAGATCTGATGTGCCAGTTCGCGTATGCGTTTGTCTTCAGTACTCATCACAATGCTCCTCGCAGAAAATTTCAGCTTTCTTGATCATCAGGATTGATAAAGACATTGACCGGGAAATCCCCCAGGGCAGTGCTGATCAACAGCTCCTTGTTTGGTGTGACTGCGCCTGTATGAAAAAGTCCCTTCCAGTTTTGAGTTGTCACGGCGAACGGTAATTTCACCCGTGTATCGCCCCAAACCCGCGCATTGACCTGAGGGTGCACACCGTTTTCAAGCAGCGCGTGCGACCAGCGTGGCACCACCACCAGCACGTATTTGCCCTGATACTCGCGGGCGAAAGCGACAACCCGCTCGGCGTGCGTGCCGACCACTTCCAGCGGTGTATATGCGCCGCTGCGGAACAGTTCGGGATGGGCTTTACGCAAGCCCAGCACCTGAGCAATCATCGCCTGTTTGATGCGCCCGTCGCGCCAGTTGAACAACAGTTCACCGAGGTCCGGCGGAGTATCCAGCGCCTGTTGCCGTGCGTTGAAATCCACCGGGCGGCGGTTGTCCGGATCCACCAGGCTGAAGTCCCAGAACTCGTCGCCCTGGTACAGGTCCGGCACACCCGGTACGGTGATGCGAAGCAAGGATTGCGCCAGGCCATTGAGCGCGCCGGCCGGGGCGATCACCTGGGCGGCGTTGCCAATCGCGGTGCGCAGTTCGCGCCCCTCATCAGTGAGCAGCAGCCGCGAGAGGAAGGCTTCGACGCCTTGCTCATATGCTTCGTTGGGCGCGCTCCAGCTGCTCTGCAACTTGGCTTCGCGCAGGGCTTTTTGCTGCCATTGCCACAGGCGTTGCTGGTAACCCTCGAAGTCGGCGTCCTGGTCCAGCGGCCAACTGCCCAGCAGTGCTTGATAGAGGATTAATTCATCGCCGGCCGACGGCGTATTCGCGTCAACCCGCAGCGGCGCGGCGAGGCTGCGCCAATGCTCGACCTGTTCGACGTACCACGGCGCGCACTCACTCAGCACGGCCAAGCGCGCGCGGGTATCTTCGCCGCGCTTGTGGTCGTGGGTGGCGGTGGCCAGCAGGTTGTCGGGAAAGGTCTGCAAACGGTGCTGGTTGACCGCATGGAAGTCGGCCAAGGGCGCACTGAACTGTTCGGTGCTGAAGCCCACGTCGTTGCGCGACAGCAGCACCGCCGAACGATAGAACGCGGTGTCTTCCACCGCTTTAGCGGCGGCGGGCGAGGTCAGTTGCTGGAAGCGCACGCAGGCATGCTTGAGGATCTTGCGCTCACGGCCCACCGGGCGATTGCGCCAAGGCTGGCCGCCGAGCCAATTTTCCAGGTGCTCAAGTACCGGCCAGTCGCCTTCGCCCAAGGTCGTGCGCGCGCCGTCCATGGCCTGCTGGAACACCTTGTCGTCGGCGGCGCTACGGCCACGGGCGCTGATGTAGGTGCGGTACACGGGGAAGTGCACGATCAGTTCCTGCAAGGCCCGGCGGATGGCCCCGAGGGTCAGGTCGCGGGTCATCACGTCGTCGCGCGCCACTTGCAGCAGGGCCTGGGCCACGCTTTCAAAGTCACCGCCGAGGGAGCCATTGAGGATCTGCTGGCGTGCCAGCCGCGCTTCCTCGATAAACGCCGCAGGCCGTTCGCTGTGGCGTGTCCACAGCTCGGCCAACGGTTCGAAGCCGTCCGGCTGGTGTTGCAGCAGCGACAACTGGTTCATGAATTCGTAGCCGGTGGTGCCGTCCACTTGCCAGTCTTCACGCAGGGTTTCGCCCTCGCCGAGGATCTTCTCGACGAAGATCGGCAAGTGCCGCTCCGGCGCCAGCGAATCCACGCGACGGCGCAGCTTGCGGCAATACCCGCGCGGGTCGGCCAGGCCGTCGATATGGTCGATGCGCAGGCCATCCACCAAGCCTTCGCTGATCAGTTCGAAGATCTTGCCATGGGTGGCTTCGAACACCGCGGTACGCTCTACGCGCAGGCCGCCGAGTTCGTTGACATCGAAGAAGCGCCGCCAGTTGATGTCATCCGCCGCCGTGCGCCAGCTGGCCAGGCGGTAGGCCTGTTGTTCCAGCAGTTGATGCAGGCGCTTGAAGCCTTCGGGCTGGCGCCCGTCGAAGGTGGTCAGCCGCTGCTCGATGGCCGGCAGCACCTCGGTGGCGCGTTCGGCCAGGGCCTGTTTGAGCCACGCCGCCTCGTGGTAGGCGTCTTCCTGATGGGCGAGGGCGGTGAAGCGCTCGGCCAGGGGCTTGAGCGGCGCCTCGGTGCCCAGGATCGCCGCGTAGTCTTTTGGACAGATCGGGAAGCGGTGTTCGTAATGCTCAACGTAGAACGCGCCGTGGGGGGCGTCGAACTGCAACGTCAGGGTGCCGGCTTGCAGGGCTTCGCCGTAGTCGCTGCCGAGGAACGGCATCAGCAATTGGCCCTTGAGCAGCGGGTCGGGCGAGTGCCATTGAATATCGAAGAACTCGCTGTAGGGGCTCAGTCGCCCCCATTCCAGTAGGTCCAGCCACCAAGGGTTGTCGGCGCCGCCCACGGCCATGTGGTTGGAAACGATATCGAGGATCAGGCCCATCTTGTGTTCACGCAGCGCGGCGACCAGGCGGCGCAGGGCGGGTTCGCCGCCCAGCTCCGGGTTGACGCTGGTGGGGTCGACCACATCGTAGCCGTGCATGGACCCGGCACGGGCGCTGAGCAGCGGTGAGGCATACAGGTGACTGATGCCCAACTGGGCGAAATACGGCACCAGGGGCACCGCATCATCGAGGGTAAAACCTTTATGGAGTTGCAGGCGCTGGGTCGCGCGCAGGGGCAGTGCGTTCATCGGTCACGCTCATAGGCTTGGTTGCGCGCGACGGCCAACAGCTCGAGGCGGCGGGCGGCACCGGCATTGTCGAGCAGGCTGGACGCCTCGCCCGGCAGGCGGCGACGCCAATTGGGATGGGTGTCGGTGGTGCCGGGCAGGTTGGCTTGTTCCTCCACCCCGAGGGCATCCTCCAACGGCAACAGCACCAAGGGCGCGCGGGTGTGGCCGAGGTAGCGCGCACTGGCGTCGATCATATGGTCGGTTTCATTGCGGATTTCTTCGACAAAGTTCTGCGGGTCCTGGCTCAAGGCCTGGCGCAGTGCCTGGCGTTCGCGCAGGCGGTGTTCACTCCATTGCTCCACCGTGGGCGCGTCGATCAGGCCGAGCTGGATGTTCCAGTCGATATCGCGGCTGTGCCACCAACCGTTCAGGGTCGGCAAATCATGGGTGCTGGTGGTGGCCAGGGCGTTGTCCGGCCAGTCGAGGATCGGCGTGAACCGGCCCTCGTGGTTTTGCTCGAACAGCAACACACGCATGCCCAGGATCGAGCGCGCGATGAGTTTTTCACGCAGGCCATCCGGCACCGTGCCCAAGTCTTCACCGAGCACAATGGCCTGGTGACGGTGGGACTCCAGCGCCAACAGCCGCAACAGGTCATCCACCGGGTAATACAGGTAGGCGCCTTCGCGCGGCGAGGCGTCCATGGGGATCACCCACAGGCGTTGCAGGCCCATCACATGGTCGATGCGCAAGCCGCCGGCATGGGCAAAGTTGGCGCGCAGCATTTCGATAAAGGCGCGAAAACCATTGCGCTTGAGACCTTCGGGCGAGAAGGCGGAAATCCCCCAGCCCTGGCCGGCACGGTTGAGAATGTCGGGCGGCGCACCGACAGTCAGGTCTGCCAGCAATTCATCCTGGCGGCTCCAGGCCTGGCTGCCACCGCCGTCGGCGCCCACGGCGAGGTCGGCGATCAAGCCCACGCCCATGCCGCTGCCGCGCGCAGCTTGTTGCGCGCGCTCAAGGCAACGGGCGATCAGCCATTGGCTGAAGGCGAAGTAGCCGATCTCGTCGCGATTGTCTTCGGCGAACTGCGCCAGTGCCGGGCTCTGCGGGCTGCGCCAGTCTTCGGGCCAGTGGCGCCAGTCGAGTGATTCACCCGCCGCTGCGCGAGCCGCTTGCACGGCTTCGAAGCGGCAATGGTTTTCCAGCGCCTCGCCACCGGCCTGGCGGAAACTGAGGAAGTCGGCGTGTTGTGGGTGCTGGCCGTGACGGAAGTCTTCATAAAGTGCACGCAACAGGCGTTGCTTGGCCTTGGCAGCGGCGGGCCAGTCGATCAAGGTGTGTTGCTCCAGCGCGTGCAGTTCATCCTCCAGTCCTAGGGACTTGATCGCGTTGCGCACTTCGCGTTCACCCAGGATGCAGCCCGGGGAGGCGTACAAACTGTTGAGGAACAAGCGGCTCGATGGCGAATACGGGCTGTAGCGCCCGGTGTCGGCGCTGAACATCGCATGCATCGGGCTGATGGCCAGGGCATCGGCGCCGCGCTCGGCCGCCGAGCGAGCCAGGTGCTCCAAGGCCAGGGTATCGCCAAAACCGCCGTCGCCCAGGCGGCGCAGGCCATACAATTGCGCGCTGAGGCCCCAGGCGCGGGCCGGTTGGGTATCGACCGCTTCGGCGACGCTGTAGCAATGCGTGGGGGCGACGGCCAGGGTGAAGACCTGATCGGCGATATGCACTTGGTGATAACCCAGGGCAATGACGCCTGGCAGGACGGCGTTGCCATCGAGCCGCAGTTCCAGGGTGTCGCCGTCTTCCAGGCTGACCCGGCACAGGGTGTCCGGTTCGAAGTAGCGCGCCAGGTCGAGGCCGTCACCACTGTCGATGGTCAGTAAGGGCGGCAGGTGTTTGTCTTGTTGCACCCGCTCCAGTTCAAGCAGGCTGGCGTCGATCTCTGCGTCACTGTCGGCCGGGTGGCCCAGGCCTTTGAGAACGGCGCGCAGGGCGTCGGGTGTTACACGTTGCGGGCGGCCGTTTGCGTCGATCCAATCGACGGCCAGGCCCGCTCGGCTGGCGAGGATTTCCAGGTTCGCTTCACTCAAGGGTGCTCTCCAACAGGGGATAGGGTGACGCGTGCGCTGTACGGCGGCAGGGTTGCGCCGGCGTTGGCAGGCGTTTCAAAAAGGACCCGCTCCGTGGCGGGGTGATCCAGCGGCACGGCGCTCAAGTTGAGGTCAATCCGCAGCACACTGCCGTTACCCAGGCGCCAACGGGCGCTGACGGCGTGATCGGCCAGGACCTGAGCGCCCAGCGCGACACTGCCGGGCAGGTGCGGCACGAGATGTCGGTGGCGCAGGCTCAGCAGTTGGCGATAGAGCTGGGTGTGTTCGTTCTCGTCGAAGCTGGGCGTGGTTTGCAAAAAGGTCGGCAGGGCATTGGGATCGGGAATGCGTTCGCGCCGCTCCGGGTCCTGGAACGCGGCGAAATCCTTGAATTCATTGCGTCGACCTTCACGCACCGCTTCGGCCAGCTCGCCATGGTGATCGGTGAAAAACAGGAAAGGCTCGCTGGCGTTGACCTCATCACCCATGAACATCAGCGGGATCATCGGCGACAGCAGCAGCAGGGCGGTCGCCGCCTTCAAGGCCTGCGGCGAGCAGAGCTGATGCAGGCGCTCGCCCAGGGCACGGTTGCCGATCTGGTCATGGTTTTGCAGGAACGCCACGAACGCGCTCGGTGGCAAATGCCCACTCGGTTCGCCACGCACATGGCCATGCCGGGTTGTATGGCCTTGGTAGATAAAGCCTTCGCCCAGGCAGCGGGCCAATTTAGCGGTCGGGTCTTGGGCGAAGTCGCTGTAATACGCATCGGTTTCGCCGGTCAACAGCACGTGCAACACATTATGGAAATCATCATTCCATTGCGCGTTGAAATCGTGCTGCAGGAGCCCGGCCTGGTTGAGCTCGTTTTCGAGCATCAGCCAGACATGGCGGCCTGTGTCCACCTGCTCGCGCACGCGGTGCGCCAGTTCCTTCAGGAACTCCGGGTTATCGATGGCGTGTACCGCGTCCAGGCGCAGGCCGTCGAAGCGGTATTCGAGCAACCACATCAATGCGTTATCGAGGAAGAAGTCCCGCACTTCACGCCGGTTGAAATCGATGCCGGCGCCCCATGGCGTGTGCACGTCTTCCTGGAAGAACCCCTTGGCGTACTGGCCCAGGTAATTGCCGTCGGGCCCGAAGTGGTTGTAGACCACGTCGAGAATCACCGCCAGGCCATGTTCGTGGGCGCTGTCGATCAGGTGCTTGAGCTGTTCGGGGGTGCCGTAGGAGGCTTGGGGTGCATAGGGCAGGACCCCGTCGTAGCCCCAGTTGCGATCGCCGGGGAATTGCGCCAACGGCATCAATTCAATTGCGGTAACGCCCAGCTCGGCCAGGCGTGGCAGGTGTTTCTCAATGCCGGCATAACCCCCCATGGCACCGACGTGCAGCTCATAGATGACTGCCTCGTGCCAGGGACGGCCTTGCCAATTGCTGTGACGCCATTGATAAGCAAGTGAGTCGACCACTACGCTCCAACCGTGCACATCCGAGGCCTGCGCCCTGGAGGCGGGATCGGGTACGTCCATCTCCCCATCGATATTGAAGCGGTAGCGCGTGCCCGCCGGGCACGCTATTTCGGTTTCAAACCAGCCTTCTGCCTGGGGCAGCATGGCGACGGACTTGCCGTTTTCCAATTCAACGCTGACATAAAACGCGTCTGGCGCCCACAAGGCGAAACGCGTGTGTTGCGCGTCCAGCATGATTGCGCCGTGGGGCCAGGTTTCCAGAGTCCGTAACGGCATCTATAAAAACCTCCCTTTGGTTATTTAGCGGATTTCCCCAGTGCCTTAGCCACCAGTTGCTCATACAGTTCGGCGTAGGGTTCCACGGCCTGGCTCCAGTTGAACGGTTGGGTCATCGCCCGGCAGCGCATGGCGTTGAGCAAGCCAGGGAAGGCAAACACCTTGAACGCGCGGCTCAAGGCTTCTTTGTAGCTGTCGACCGTGGATTCATTGAACAGGAAGCCGGTGACACCGTTTTCAATGGTGTCAGCCAAGCCACCGGTGTTACGTGCGACGGGCAGCGAACCGAAGCGCTGGGCGTACATCTGGCTCAGGCCGCAGGGCTCGTAACGCGACGGCATCAGCAGGAAATCGCTGCCGGCGAACATGCGCCGGGCGTCGGTCTCGTTGAAGCCGATGCGCACGCCGATCTGGCCTGGGAAGCGCAGCGCCAGTTCACGCATGGCGTTTTCTTCTTCCGGCTCACCCCGGCCGATAATCGCGATCTGGCCGCCTTGTTCGACGATAAAGCTGGCAACGGCTTCGGTAAGGTCCAGGCCTTTCTGGAAGACCAGGCGCGAGACCACGGCGAACAGCGGCCCTGTCGAGTCGTGGAGGCCGAACAGGTTGCGCACCTGCGCGGCGTTCACCGCCTTGCCTTCCCAATCGCCAATATTGAAGTTGTGCGTCAGGTGGGGGTCGGTGGAGGTTTCCCAGCTGTCTTCGATGCCGTTGGGGATGCCGCTGAGCAAGCCTTGCTGGGTCTTGCTGGCCAAAAAGCCATCCAGGCCGCAGCCGAATTCAGGCGTGGTGATTTCCTGGGCGTAGGTGGCGCTCACGGTGGTGATATGGCTGGAATACGCCATCCCAGCCTTGAGAAACGACATCTTGCCGTAGAACTCCATGCCTTCCTGTTGTAAGGCGTGGGGTGGAATGCCCAGCTCCGGCGTGGAAGCCAGGCTGACGACGCCCTGATACGCCAGGTTATGGATGGTGAACAGGGTCGGGGTGCGTGACCCACGCCAGTGCATATAGGCCGGCGCCAGGCCAGCGGGCCAGTCGTGGGCGTGCACCAGGTCCGGGCACCAGTGGATCTGCGCCAGGTTGGCGGCCATGTCGGCGGCGGCCAGGCCCAGGCGGGCGAAACGAATATGGTTGTCCGGCCAGTCGCGGCCGTTGTTGGCGCCGTAGGGCGTACCTTCACGCTCGTAGAGTTCGGGGCAGATCAGTACATAGATGACCAGGCCGTCCTTGAGGTCCATCCGCCCGATCTTGCACGGCGGCAGCGCAGCGTGGCCGCCCAGTTCACCGATGATATGGATCGGGTTGTCGCTCTCCATCACCTGCGGATAGCCAGGGATCAGCACCCGCACGTCGTGCAGGTGAGCCATGGCGCGGGGCAGGGCAGCGGACACATCGCCCAGGCCGCCGGTTTTCACCAGATCGGCGAATTCGGAGGTGACAAACAGCACTTTCTTGCGATTGGGATTGTGACTCGGGACCGGCCGCACCGTGTTGAGGTCAACCAAAGAGGTCGACCCGCCAACTGGCTGACTAACACGCTCTCCCTGAATACTTGCAGCGGCACTGATCATAGTTCTCTCCACGTGTTGGTCGGCTAATGGCCCGCTGCCACTAGCTCCGATGACCGCATCCTGCGGCCAGGCGCAAGCGCATAACGCCCTTTGAATAGTTGGGGCAAGGCGTATGCCAGTTGCACGGTTAGCTCAAAAAGAATGGATAGACGGCATCTGGTATGAACCGCATGTGCGCGCCTTACCCTAAACCTGACCTATGGCAGAGTTGTAAAGTTTCGATTTTTTCGCGGGGCTTTTGTTTTGAAACGGACCCATCGGTCATCAGTCTAGGACATATCCTAGAGCCTGTAGGGTTTTCGAGAAGATTTTGTAGGACAAAATACTTTTAACGTTATGCCACTTGTAGTGGGCAAGGGGTTGTAGTGAGCGGGCTTGTCGAATCGTCGCACCGCCCGCGCCGGAGTGCGAAGCGCTCCTTGCTAGGGCGTACTCTGTGCAATGAGTGCCACCGAGGTGTTTGGTTTTGGGGCCGCTTCGCGCCCCAGCGTGGGGCAAGCCCACTCACTACATTGGTGCGTTAGCCGAGGGTGCGAATGGGCGCGCCGTTCGCCCAGGCTTGAATGTCTTCGATCATTTGCGCGTAGAACTGCCGGTAATTCTGCTCGCTCACGTAGCCCACGTGCGGGGTGGCCAGTACCTTTGGCAAACGGCGGAAGGGATGATCCGCGGGCAGCGGCTCTTGGGCAAACACGTCCAGCGCCGCACCGGCCAGGCGGCCGTTTTCGAGGGCCTGCACCAGCGCCTGCTCATCCACGATCGGCCCGCGCGCGGTGTTGACCAGGCGCGCGCTGGGCTTCATCCAGCCCAGCGCTTGCGTGTCCACCAAGCCACGGGTGCGGTCACTGAGCACCAGGTGCACGGTGAGAATGTCCGCCTGTTCGAACAAGGCTTGCTTGCTGACCCACGTCACGCCTGACTCGGCGGCCCGTTCCGGGGTGAGGTTTTCACTCCAGGCAATGACACGCATGCCGAACACCTGGGCAAACTGCGCGACTTTCTGGCCGATACTGCCCAGCCCGAGAATCCCCAGGGTCTTGCCATACAGATCGCCGCCCAGGCCGATCTGCCAGTGGCCGGCGCGCAGCGAATGGGCTTCAGCCACCAGGTCACGCGTGGAAGCCATGATCAACGCCCAGGTCAATTCCGGCGCCGCGTGTTTATAGCTGTCGGTGCCACAGACCTGGATACCCAAGGCCTTGGCCGCGGGAATGTCGATCGCGGCGTTGCGCATGCCGCCGGTCACCAGCAATTTAAGCGCGGGCAGGCCTTGCAGCAGGGCTTTGTCGAAGGTAGAACGCTCGCGCATCACACAAATGACCTCGAAGCCCTGCAAGCGCTCGATCATGGTGGCGGTATCCGCCGGGTAATCGTGCAGGAAATGCACTTGGCCCACGGCCGCAAGGACCGACCAATCCACCACGCCACTGGCCACATTCTGCCAATCATCAATGACTGCGATCTGTACCGACATTCACGAGTGCCTCGAAAAAGGTTGGACTAAAGGGCGTTAAGGCCCTGCAACAGTGCTTTGTGAAACTGGGCGGGTTCTTCCATTTGCGGTGCGTGCCCAAGGCCCGGGAATTCCACCAGGGTTGCATGGGGGATCAGCTTGGCCGCTTGTTTGCCCAGCACGGCATAGTCGCCAAGCTTGGCCTTGACCGCCGGCGGCGCGATGTCTTTGCCGATGGCGGTGTTGTCCGACGTGCCGATCAACAGCAGCGTGGGCATCTGCAGGTCCTTGAACTCGTAGTACACCGGCTGGGTGAAGATCATGTCGTAAATCAACGCCGAGTTCCATGCCACCTGCGTATGCCCGGGGCCGTTGCTCAGGCCGGCGTACATGTCCACCCACCGCTCGTACTCCGGCTTCCAGCGCCCGACATAATAGGTGTTGAGTTGGTAGTTGCGAATGCCTTCGGCGCTGACCTTCAGCTCCCGCTCATACCACTGGTCAACGCTGAGCGAGGGCACGCCCAACGCTTTCCAGTCTTCCAGGCCGATCGGGTTGACCATCGCCAGCTGTTCGGTTTGCTCGGGGTACATGAGGGCGTAGCGCGTGGCGAGCATGCCGCCGGTGGAATGGCCGAGGAGGGTGGCCTTTTGAATGCCGAGCTTTTCCAGCAGTTGGTGGGTGTTAAGCGCCAGTTGCTGGAAGCTGTACTGGTAATGATCGGGCTTGCTGGAACTGCAGAAACCGATCTGGTCCGGCGCGATCACCCGGTAGCCGGCGTCGCTCAAGGCCTTGATCGAACCTTCCCAGGTGGCGCCGCAGAAGTTCTTGCCGTGCATCAGCACCACGCTGCGACCGTTGGCCTGACCTTTGGCGGGGACGTCCATATAGCCCATTTGCAAGGACTTGCCCTGGGATTGAAACGCGAAATGCTTGAGCGGATAGGGGTATTCGAAGCCTTGCAGTTCGGGACCGTAGGTCGCGGCGAACACCGGGGCGGCAGTGGCTGTGAGCAGGCCGGCGATACAAAAAGCGCGGATCAGAGGCATTGGCTGGGCTCCGAGAAGGGTATTCGGATGCTGTTGCGAGACGATTAAGTGGGGATTAACACCCACTGCAAGGTGATCGCCGCGAGCACGCCATAACGCAGGCCTTTGGCCAGGGTCACCAGTAGCAGGAATCGCCACAGTGGCTCGCGC
The DNA here is from genome assembly GCF_045037875.1 of Pseudomonas petroselini. Classification (NCBI taxonomy): domain Bacteria; kingdom Pseudomonadati; phylum Pseudomonadota; class Gammaproteobacteria; order Pseudomonadales; family Pseudomonadaceae; genus Pseudomonas; species Pseudomonas petroselini. The sequence goes on along the minus strand of NZ_CP173614.1, from coordinate 4,469,354 downwards.
ATCACCCCGGCCACCAGTGTCAGCGGGTCGCCAATGATCGGCAGCCAACTGAGCAGCAACGTCCAATGCCCCCAGCGCTCGTAATGGTTGCGGGCTTTTTCCAGTTGCTTGTCGTTGATGGGAAACCAGCGCCGTTGCTTGAAGTGCTCCACCCAGCGGCCCAGCCACCAGTTCACCACTGAGCCCAGCACATTGCCCAACGTGGCAATGCCCAGCAACAGCCACAGGCTGTAATGGCCGCTGAGGAGCAGGCCGACCAATACCGCTTCCGATTGCAGGGGTAATAATGTCGCGGCGCCAAACGCCGCGAAAAACAACCCCAGGTAGCCCGCGATCATTGTGCCGGGTATTGCGCCACCACCACATCTTTGCCTTCACGGGTCAGGCCGATGACTTGATAGGCCTCGCTGCGGCCTTCCACCTCCATGCCGGGCGAGCCCATGGGCATGCCCGGCGCGGCGACGCCCAGCAGGTCGTTGCGTTTGCGCAAGGCCAGCACCTGTTCGGCAGGCACATGGCCTTCGACGAATTTGCCGTCGATCACGGCGGTATGGCAGGAGCCCAGGCGCGGCGCCACGCCCAGGCGTTGTTTGACCGCACTCATGTCGGTTTCGACGTGGTCATTGACCTTGAAACCGTTGCTTTCCAGATGGCTGATCCATTTTTTGCAGCAACCGCAGTTGGCGTCGCGGTGCACGTCAATAGGGATCAGGTCGGCAGCCTGGGCCAGGGTGGCGGTGAAGAGGGTTGAAAGCAGGGCCAATCGCAATCGGGTTTTCATGGTGGGGCTCGTTGGTCGGTGAACGTCGTCAGGATGCAGGCGATCATGACGACGTCAGCGCAGGCAAGCCAGCTTCCACCGAGGGGTGTGTGTGGCGGTAATGTTTCCAAATTATACGAGAGGTGGGTTTTCCAGGCGATGTTTGAGCTGGCCGAGGGCCACTGCCGACAGTTCAATCATGCGTTCATGCAAGGTGGCCAATTGCAATTCGGTTTCATAGGTCAATACACGTTTGAACAGCGTGCCGCCTTGATGGGGCAACAGGAAGTAGTGAATCGAGCCGTCGACGGCCAGGGAAGTGAACACGGTCTTGAATTCGCCGGGGCGCCGCGCGATCTGCACGCGGTAACTCAAGGGCACACGCACACCCAGCAAATCGATGAACTCGGTGAAACGTGCGCCGGGCGGGAGAGAACCGGTGGTGCCCGTATCGGCGCTGAGGGAGGTGGGGTGCCATTCGTGCCAGCGATCCGGTTGGGTCACGTAGTCATAAACGGCGTCGATGGGGGCCTGGATAAAGCGTTCCTGACTGATCCGCTCCAAGCGGACCGACTGCTCGGCTGCGCGCATGGCACACCTCCTGTGTGGCAGTAGTAATCACCTTGAACTGTCAGAATAGTCCCACTCCCGCACATTGCACGGGAGTGTTTCAGCCGTTTATCACTGCACCTTGAATCGACCCATCAACGCAATCACCCGACCATTCGCGTCCAGCAGGCTTTGAGTATTGGTTTCAGTGGCATGGCCGCTCTGCACCAACTCTTCGACCATTTGTCGGATCTGCACCATGCTGCGGTTGATCTCCTCGGTCACCGCGCTTTGCTGCTCGGCGGCCGTGGCGATCTGGGTGCTGAGGTTATTGATGTGGCTGACCGAGCCGGCCATTTCATCCAGCCCGGTGTTCACCCGCGCCGTGGCATCCGCGGCCGACTGGCAGCTGGCCTGGGTGTTTTCCATCGCGGCGACCGAGGAACTCACGCCTGCCGTCAGGCGGGTGAGCATTTCGTTGATCTGCGACGTGCTGGCCTGCGTGCGTGCGGCCAGCGCGCGGACTTCATCGGCCACCACCGCAAAACCACGGCCTTGCTCACCGGCACGCGCCGCTTCAATCGCGGCGTTGAGGGCGAGCAGGTTGGTCTGGCCGGCGATTGCGCCGATCACACCGAGGGTTTCGGTGATGCGCGCGGCATCCTGGCGCATGTTTTCCACGCTGTGGGTCGCACTGGACACTTCGCCGATCAACGCGCTGACACTGTTGGAGGCTTCACCGACGACCACGCGGGAACGGTCGGCGTGTTCGTTGGCGCGCTGGGTGAACGCTGCGGTTTCGGCGGCGTTTTGCGCAACGGTGTCGGCGGTGGAGCTCATTTCGGTGATGGCGGTGACGGTCTGGTCGGTTTCCGAGGCATGCCGTACCAGGATCTGGTTGGTGTGCGCCGACGTCCGCTGCAGTTGCTCAAGGCTTGACGACATAGCGCCGGTGGCTTGGGTGACTTCGCCGATCATGTTCTGCAGGTAGACAATAAAGCGGTTCACCGAGTGGCCGATGGCGCCCAATTCGTCTTCGGCGCGGATGGTGATGCGTCGGGTCAGGTCGGCATCGCCGGCGGACAGTGCGTCGATATTGGTTTTCAGCGACTTCATGCGCTGCACCAGTTGGCGGATCGCATACGCGGCGAGCAGCACCAGCAGCAGGACCATAGGGATTTGCAGCAAGGCCAGGGTGCCCAGCACGTCATCACGCTGGGCGGTAATCAGTGAGGTGGGCAGGGCGGTGGCGAGGAACCATGGCGTGCCACCGATAGGGCGCATGTAAAAAGTGCTGGCCACGCCCTGGTTGTCGAACTCGTTGCGTTGCAGCGCTTGGTCGCGGTGGGCCAGGGCTTTGCTGACCTGGGCCGCAAACGCCGAAGTGCCGGTGAGTTCGCTGATGTTCTTCAGCACCACCGGACCGCTGATGCGGGTGCTGTTGCTGATGATCTTGCCGTCACCTTCGACGATCAGCATTTGCCCGCCGATGTCTTTCTCTTTGCTGGCCACCAGGTCATTGAAGAAGCCCAGGGTCACGTCGATGGTCGCGACACCATAAGGCACGCCGTCGCGCTGGATGGCCATGGCGCAGTTGGTGCGCGGCTCCTGGCTGGCGTCGTCCTTGTAGGCGGCCGCCCAGGCACATTGACCGCGCGGCGAGGCCAAGCCACCTTTGTACCAGCTCTGGTCGTAATAGTTGGGCGCGGGGTCGCTGTTCCAGAACGTATTCACCGCCAGCTTGCCCGAGGCATCTCGGTGCCAGAACGTGCTGTGTTTGTTACGCCCCGGTGTGCGCTGGTTGGGCAACGGCCAGATCCCGCCCCCGAAGACTTTCAGCTCGCCATACTGGTCGACCAGGCCGGGCAGGACCTTGTCGATGGCATCGCTGTCGAGCAGTGGGATGGTCTGGGTGATGGTGCGTTGTTGGGACTGAACCTTGTTCAGTTCGCCCTGAATCTGCTCGGCGACCTCGGCGATGCGGTTGAGCACCACCTGTTCTTCTGTCTGTCGCAGCGTGGGCGCGACCAGCTGGCCGATGCCCACCACGGTCAACACAAATAACACCAGGACGAACAGCACCAGGAACAGGGTATAGCGGGCTTGGATAGAGCGCAGTGGGGGCATGAGGTCGTCCTTACGAAGCGTTTATTGTCGACGCGGCTTTGTTAGAGCTTCGTAGGGCTATCGGCTTGGGAAGGCGGAGCTTTAGGTACGGTCGTGCAAGAAAAAAGAGCGCCGGGTGAGTGTAATGCCAGTCAGTTAAGAAGCAGCAAGAGCGAAAAGTAACCCGTGGCGAGGGAGCTTGCTCCCGCTGGACTGCGTAGCAGTCCCAGTCTTTTGAAACAAAGAGCTGGGGCCGCTTCGCGACCCAGCGGGAGCAAGCTCCCTCGCCACAGGTACGGTGCTTACCCTTAACTGACTGGCATTTTATTCAGATATCCAACATGGCCATTACCGCCTCGGGGTAACGCAAGCCTGCGGTTGCCTCGATGGGGAAGATCGCCTCCAGTGCCGCGAGCTCTGCCTGGCTGAGGCTGATCGACACCGCCGCCGCGTTTTCTTCCAGATACCTGCGCTGCTTGGTGCCGGGGATCGGAATGATGAAGTCACCCTGCGCCAACACCCAGGCCAGCGCGAGTTGTCCGGCGCTCACGCCTTTGTCGGCTGCCAGCGTTTGTACCTGCTTCACCAGTTCGAGGTTTTTGCCAAAGTTCTCACCCTGGAAGCGCGGGCTGAACCGACGGTAGTCATCGGCACCGAAGTCATCCGGGTTTTTCAGCGCACCGGTTAGAAAACCACGGCCCAGCGGGCTGTAAGGCACGAACGCGATGCCCAGGCGCCGGCAGGCGGCGAGGCAGCCGTTGTGTTCCTGGTCGCGGCTCCACAGCGAGTACTCGCTTTGCAACGCGCTGATCGGGTGCACCTTGTGCGCGCGTTCAAGCGTCGCGGCCGAGGCTTCGCTCAAGCCCAGGTAGCGCACTTTGCCCTGCTGGACCAATTCGGCCATGGCACCGACGGTTTCTTCGATGGCGACGTCCGGGTCGATACGGTGCTGGTAATACAGATCGAGGGTCTCCACGCCCAGGCGTCGCAGCGTGCCGTTGATAGCCTCGCGGATGTAGTCGGGGCGGCCGTTCACGCCACGCTGCGCCGGGTGTGCCGGGTCGCGCACAATCCCGAACTTGCTGGCCAGGAACACCTGGTCACGTTTGCCGGCGATGGCTTGGCCAATCAGTTGTTCATTGGTGTGCGGGCCGTAGATGTCGGCGGTGTCGAGAAAGTTGATGCCCAACTCCAGCGCACGGTGCAGGGTCGCGGTGGCTTCGCGGGTGTCGCTGCCGGGTGTGTAGAAATCGCTCATGCCCATGCAGCCGAGGCCGATGGCGGAGACGAGCGGGCCGTTTGTTCCGAGTTGACGTGTGTGCATGGTTTCAGCGCCTTGGGTGGGAAGGCCTGCATTGTCACGCTCGACAAAATCGGGATAAACCGGCTAAAAGCACTATCACTATTCGTATTATCTGAATAATCAGTTCGAGGAGCTGCCTTTGGACCGTTTCAACGCAATGCGCGTGTTCACACGCATCGTCGAACTGCGTGGCTTCGCCAAGGCCGCCGACAGCCTGCAACTGCCGCGCGCGTCGGTGACCGTGCTGATCAAGCAGCTGGAAGCGCACTTGGGCGTGCAACTGTTGCAACGCACCACGCGGCAAGTCAGCCCGACGCTGGACGGTGCGGCGTATTACCAACGATGCGTGCAACTGCTGACCGACCTGGAAGAAACCGAGGCGGTCTTTTCCACCCTGCGACAGAACCCACGCGGCACGTTGAGCGTGGACATGCCCTCGGGAATCGGAAGGTTGATCGTGATCCCTGCGTTGCCCGCGTTCACCGCGCGCTACCCACAGATCGAACTGGAGGTCGGCCTTAACGACCGCCCGGTGAACCTGATCCGTGAGGGTGTGGATTGCGTGCTGCGTGGCGGCCTTGCGCTGGACGAGTCGCTGGTGGCGCGGCCGTTGGCGATGATGGATCAACTGACCCTGGCGAGTCCGGAGTATCTGGCGCGCAGGGGAGTGCCCGCGTCGCTTGATGACCTGGCCAACCATCAGATGGTCGAATACGTCTCCAGCGCGAGTGGCAAACGGTTTGGCCTGGAGTTCCAGGTCGGCGGCCACTTGCACACGTTGAACCTGTCGAAGGGCTTGGCGGTGAACAGTTCCGACGGCTATTTCGCCGCGTGTGAGGCCGGGTTCGGCTTGATCCAGGCGCCGCATTATCACGCGATGCGTCAATTGGCCGAGGGATCTTTAGTGGAAGTATTACCCCAGGTGAAGGTGCCAACCATGGCACTGTCGGCGTTGTACCCGCCGCATCGCCAATTGTCCCAGCGGGTACGGGTGTTTGTGGATTGGCTGGTAGCACTTTGCGCCCAGCCCGGCACCGGGTTACGGCGTGAGGTGGATGCGGGCTGATTGGTCGAGCCAAAGTTTTTCATCGCCTGTACCATAAGCGCCTGCCTGACGTGCTGGCGCTTATCTGCCGCGCAGGTCCGGCGATTCACACCGGCTCTATTCTTCAAGTTCAGGAACCCGTCATGACACAAAAGCAGCGTTTGAAGTACTCGATTCTGATTGCCCTGGCCGTACTGGCGACGATGTTTGGCCTGTCCTATTTGCAGAACACCGGGGTTATCAGCGAGAAGACATTCCAGACCATCGCCATTGCCGTCGCAGTGGTCGTGGTGGTGATCAACGGCATCATGCGCCGCAAGGTCAAGCTCTAAGCGACAGGGCGCCCATCAGGCGCGACCTTCGAGCACCTTGGCAGCCTCTTCATGGAGGCTGTAGCTTTTATCCGCATTGAGGGTGATCACGCCCTCGCTGCACAGGCGCTTGAGCACCTCGCGCACGCTGAGAAACGACAGCGGGATACCCAGCTCCAATAAATGGCTGTGTACGCCGCGCACACCCAGGGTGCGCTGGTTGTCGGCGGCGGTGAGCAGGGCGTCGATGACCTTCAGCCGGATCAGGCTGGTGCGCAAGCCAAAACACTTGAGCAAATGGCGGATACGCTGGTTGCCTTGCTGTTCGGGCACTTTGCCGAATGCCTGTGTACCGCTGCCGAAATTGGCCTCGGCAGCCGATGAATGTCCATCCGTGGGCACTTGCGGGTTGTACATGCAAAAACTCCTTTTCAGAGCCTGATCAGGAAAAAATGAGCGCTCTTAGTTAATAAGACGAACGAGCGAGCGAAATCATGAAGTGAAGGATGTAGAAATTTCGTCGGTATCCGTTTTGTCACATCCGCGCGGCCCCAACTAACTCTCCCTCCACGCTAAATTATTCCCGCTGGTTTGCGTTCTTACGGTGGGGTTATTGCCCCTTGTGAGGCGGTTAAATCTGACGGTGGAGTCTGCGTGATTATTTCCAATGGGTTGTCCAGGGTGTGTGTGGCCGGGGTATTGCTGGGGTTGAGCCTGGCTGCCACGGCGCGGGAGCAGGTGACGCAAGCGTCTGCGGATATCCGTCGTACCAGTTACGGCGTGCCGCATATCCGCGCCAATGATGAGCGTGGCTTGGGCTTCGGCATTGGCTACGCTTACGCCCAGGACAACCTGTGCCTGCTGGCCAATGAAGTCGTCACGGTGAATGGGCAGCGTGCCCGGTTCTTCGGCCCCGAACAGGCGACCCTGGAAGAGCGCAACAACCTGGCCAGCGATGTGTTCTTCAACTGGCTCAACCCGCCGGATGCGGTCGCCGCGTTCTGGAAAGCGCAGAGCCCGCAGATCCAGCAGCGTATCGAAGGCTATGTGGCCGGCTACAACCGTTACCTGAAAGAGCAGGGCGCTCCGGCACAGTGCCAGGCGGCCTGGGTGCGGCCATTGGTGGCTGAGGACTTGGTCAAATTGACCCGTAGGTTGCTGGTAGAGGGGGGCGTGGGGCAATTCGCCGAAGCCCTGGTCGGCGCGACGCCACCTCAAGCGACAGCCTCTGTGACGCGCAACGCGAAGGCTTTTGAGCTGGCTGCCGCCAACCAGCAGCGCTTCGCCTTCGATCGCGGCAGTAACGCGGTGGCGGTGGGACGTGACCGCTCGTTCAACGGGCGCGGCATGCTATTGGCGAACCCGCATTTCCCGTGGGTAGGCGGCATGCGTTTTTATCAGATGCACCTGACCATCCCCGGTCAGCTGGATGTGATGGGCGCTGCGTTGCCGGGCCTGCCGGTCATCAATATCGGCTTTAACCAGCATGTGGCGTGGACCCATACGGTGGATACGTCCAAGCACTTCACGCTGTACCGCCTGACCCTGGATCCCAAGGACGCCACGCGCTATATGCTTGATGGTAAGTCGGTGCCGCTGGATAAAACCACGGTGAACGTACAGGTCAAGCAAGCGGATGGCAGCCTCAAGGACCAGTCGCACACCGTCTATAGCTCGCCATTCGGCCCGGTGGTGCAATGGCCGGGCAAGCTCGACTGGGACAGCCACTACGCCTTCAGCCTGCGCGACGCCAACCTGGGCAATGACCGCGTGCTGCAACAGTGGTACGCGATGAACCGCGCCGCCAGCCTCAATGAACTGAAAACCTCGGTGCACACCCTGCAAGGCATCCCGTGGGTCAACACCCTGGCCGCGGATGACCAGGGCCAGAGCCTGTACATGAACCAGTCGGTGGTGCCCAACGTCAGCGCGGCCAAACTGGCGCAGTGCAGCGACCCGCGTGCCGGCCTGCAACTGATCCTGCTCGACGGTGCACACAGCGCCTGCGCCTGGGACATCGACCCGCGCGCGGCCCAGCCTGGGATCTTCGCGGCCGACCAATTGCCGCAACTGCAACGCACCGACTACGTCCAGCATTCCAACGACTCGGCGTGGCTGGCCAACCCGAAGGCGCCGCTCACGGGCTTCTCCCCGGTAATCAGCCAGGACCACATCGGCCTTGGCCCGCGCGCGCGTTTTGCCCTGCAGCGCCTGCAATCCCTGCAAAAACCGATCAGCGTCACCGACCTGCAAAACATGGTGATGGACAACGAGGTGTACCTGGCCGGCCAAGTCATGCCCGACCTGCTCGATTTCTGCGCCAAGCACCTCGGCGCCGACGCCAACGTCCTGCAACCCCTGTGCTCCAGCCTGAAAAACTGGGACCAACGCGCCAACCTCGACAGCGGCATAGGCCTGGTGCACTTCATCAACCTGGTGCAACAGCTGCAGCAAATCCCCGACGCCTGGCGCGTCGCCTTCGACCCGACCCAGCCGCTCACCACCCCACGCGGCCTGGCGATCGACCGCGCACCCGTGGCGAAAGCGCTGCGCGAAGCCATGCTGGCCTCCACTGCCGAGGTCGAAAAACTGGGCCTGACTGCCGACAGCACATGGGGCGATATCCAAGTCTCCGGCCAAACCCCAATCCACGGTGGCCCGCAGGAACTGGGGATCTACAACGCCATGCAAACCGTGCCCCGCGCCGACGGCAAGCGCGAAGTGGTCAGCGGCAGCAGCTACCTGCAAATCGTTACCTTCGACGACCAGGGCCCGCATGCCCAAGGCGTACTTGCGTTCTCCGAGTCCACGAACCCAGCCTCCGCGCATTCCAACGACCAGACCCAAGCGTTCTCCCAGAAAAAACTCAGCCCGCTGCCGTTCACCGAAGCCCAAATCAAGGCCGACCCGCAGTACCAGCAACTGCGCATCAAGGAGTAGGGCAGACGCGCAACCCCTTGATGGCATTACGAAATATTTTTGAAATCAAGGGGTTGCACGCGTTGGTAAATACGTACATAATGGCGCCCATCGAACGCAACGAAGCATTAAAAACTTCAATGTATTCAATGAGTTAGAGTAGAGGCAGGGTTATACAGCCCACTCAAGTTTTTATGCGGTGAGTGCTAGCAGTTGGGGCACTGATCGTTTGAGGCCGAGTAGCAAAATGGTTATGCAGCGGATTGCAAATCCGCCTACGCCGGTTCGATTCCGACCTCGGCCTCCACTCTTAGAAACCCCGTAGATTAACGTCTACGGGGTTTTTTATTGTCTACGGTTTGGTCATCGCTTCCGCAACTTTTCGGATCGCTTCCGCATCCCTACCTTTTTTCGGGAAATTTAAGACGCCGTTATCGTTATGCCCCTCTCCGATTGGACGTGGGATTGTGCTTGAGACTAAAGAGCCTGAGCGTCCACTAACGGCCCAGGCTGTGTGAAAACACATTTTTAGAACGATTCGGCCATGGGGGCATTCGACCAGGTTTTGAGGCACCATATGGTCTCTAAGAATCCAGCAGCTCGACGCAGTTCGCAAACCAAATCAGGAAGAATGAATGCCTTCCCGTCGCCGCCTCAGTAGTGTCTGTCAAAGTATTGCGCATCACGCTGCGAGCAGTCTGTCTTACGTACACCCACATCTGTTGCAAGCCCTCAAAGCGACCGGGGAATCGATCGCGACGGTGGATCTACTGAGTGCGACCCCATACCCGAAGGAGCTTCTCAGTCATCCCCACCTTCCCACCGCCCTCTCTTCACTACGTGATCGTTTTGAACAGATTTTGAAATCTGAAGGATTTTTAATAACCGACCTCAACGAGGCCAAGCTATTTTTCAAACCTGATGGCCAATACCGTGACGAGTATTGTTGCGAATGCCACGCAAGGTTGTCTCATTCAAGCGGCCGTAAATACTTTGCGGCAGTCAATTGCATGGGTAAATCCATTGTTCCCCAGCTTGCCAATATCTGACCAATCCCCTCCGGTAACGTCTTCAATCCAGATGAAAGCGAGCTTTGCTTTAAGGCCAAAAGTCGGAATACGCCGAGGATGATCTAAGCTTTTGTTCGTCTAGATCGTATCGGGGGCGATCATGAAACGATTCATTGAGGGTGAGACTCGGACGCAGGTGACGCTGCTGCCGGAGTGCTTGGACGATTATGTAGCCGAAGAAAATCCAGTGCGAGTGGTCGACGTTTTCGTCGATGAACTCGACCTCGGCGCACTTGGTTTTGAGGGCGTCGATCCTGCCGCAACGGGTCGTCCGGCCTACCACCCAGCGGTGTTGCTGAAGATCTATATCTGCGGCTATCTCAATCGGATTCAGTCCAGCCGCCGACTTGAGCGTGAGGCCGAGCGCAACGTCGAGTTGATGTGGCTAACGGGGCGTTTGGCTCCGGACTTCAAAACCATTGCCGACTTTCGCAAAGACAACGGAAAAGCCATTCGCAGCGTATGCCGCCAGTTCGTAGTTCTTTGCCGCAACCTCAATCTCTTCTCTCAGTCGATCATCGCCATCGACGGCAGCAAATTCAAAGCCGTCAATAATCGCGACCGCAACTTCACTCAGGGCAAGGTGAAGGTACGCATGCAGCAGATTGAGCAGAGCATTGATCGCTATCTGGCGGCGATGGATTCGGCGGATCGGGCCACGCCCGAAGTGGCCGAGGCCAAAGCAGAGCGGCTTAAAGAAAAGATAGAAACACTGAAAAAGCAGATGCAGAAACTCAAGGAAATCGAGGCGCAGCTCCACGAAAGTCCAGACCAGCAGATCTCCCTCACAGACCCAGATGCACGCTCAATGGCCACGAGCGGCCGAGGCACCTACAACGTACAAAGAGCTGTCGACGACAAACACCATCTGATCGTTGCCCATGAGGTGACCAACGTTGGTAATGATCGTGGGCAACTGAGCAATATGGCGAACCAAGCGCGTGAAGAAATCGAGGCTGAATTGCTAACGGTGGTGGCCGACCGAGGCTATTACAAAGGTCTGGAAATCCTTGCTTGCGAGCAAGCCGGCATCACTACCTTCGTACCGAAACCCCTCACATCTGGCAGCAAAGCCGAAGGCAGATTCGGCAAGCAGGATTTCATTTATCTTATTGCGTCGGACGAGTATCGATGCCCTGCGGGGCAGTTACTAACCAGGCGGGATTCGTCGATGGAAGACGGCATGTTATTGCATTGTTACTACTTCTCGGGCTGCCAGTCCTGCTCAATGCAAAAGCAATGTACGACGGGTAAGGAGCGCCGTGTGAAGCGCTGGGAACATGAGGCGGTAGTCGACGCGATGCAGGTTCGGCTAGAACATGATCCAGCGATGATGAGGGTTCGTCGACAGACCGTTGAACATCCTTTTGGAACGCTCAAATACTGGATGGGAAGTACCCACTTCCTGACCAAAACCTTGCCGAGGGTGAGCACTGAGATGAGCCTTCATGTGCTCGCCTACAACCTCAAGCGAATGATGAGCATCTTCGGCATTGCAGCACTGCTTGAGGCGATCAGGGCGTGAATCCAGCCGCCTGGCTCGCCAGTTAGTAGCCGTTTGGGCCACCGATGCGGCCCAAACGGCATTACGAACTTCTATGTCACTGACTAAGCTAATTCGCTCTTCCGCCCGCTGATTCCAAAGGCAACGTTCGCGACTCTCAGTTTTCGAGGTGTTTAGCGCGTTTTCACACAGCCTGGATCAGAAGCGGACGCTCGACTTATTCTGCCTTCCCGAATCTCGTTCGGTATAAAGTCGATAATCACCTATTCGCATTCGATATAATCAACCCCGCCGTGCTCACATCAAAAGCTTACGCACTATATTTTCTTCTGTGTTTTTCTCAATAGCGATGAAGTTTTTCAGAAGATGCTCGTTCACAGAGACTGTAGTCGGGTGGTTATATCCCTGATGTGTCCCGGCAGAAAAGAACGCGGGAGATCCGGGCACGCAGTCAACAACGGACCTAGCACTTGCTAAATCCCCGTGATGAGGAACAATTACCGCACTATAGACCTCGCTGAGCAGTTCCTGAATACTCGTATTGGCATCGGTAGCGAACCGATGATAAGCGTAATCACCAGGGGCTAAGGCAAGCTTGCCGTCTTTGTAGAAAGTAGTAACCAAGCATTGGCCATTGCTGTCTAGTTGGCTAGGATCGCTTCTATAAATTCGAAGGAACACGTTTACTGCAAGCCTTATAAAGGTGTTACTTACTTGAACAATTTTTTTCTTAATAATTTTATCATTGAAAACTGGTGGCCTATCTCCGGAAGGAACATAGATTTTTTTAATTTTATTCCTCAGTTTCGTATCCCACGCTAGAATCCTCCAGTGATCCGAGTCAAAGTGCGAAATCAGGAGGTTTAGTTCGTCCAATTTATCCGTCACAAGGTGTAGATCGTTACTCAATTTAGGGTATTTAGGCCTAAGAACCGGCTTTCCTGCCCCCATATCAAGAAGCATCCCCCACGTGCCATTGTGAACTATTGAGCACATTCCCTGGCCCACATGAAATGACTCTAATACGAAGTTGCCGCCGAAATATTTATCCTCCAAGCGCAGATCCAATAAAAGGGTTTCCGGATTATTCACAACCCATTTCCCGGACGAGATCATAGATGCTCTTATCGAGAAAAGTGATTGGCTTGGTGGCCTGACGTCCAACCCTGGATCCCCAACCACTCCAAGCTCCTTTATTTCAAAATATCTAGGTGGATCCTCCGAGAATGTTGAGTAAAAGTAGTTGAGTGCATAATTACTTGGATTTATACGTAATAAATACCAACGATTGTGTTGCTCTGAAAGACCCTCGAAAGCATATATAAAATCCCGAGTATCTCTATTCGATTTTCGTTTGTGAAGAATCTCTGCAAATTTCCAGAGATCAACATCCATAATAAATGTCTCGACTCCCTCTTCATGATTAAAAGTATTTTGGCTCGCTACTTCTATACCTATGAATCTTACGCATAAGCCTCCTTGCAAATAATCTTTGCTTGCACGGAACGTATCGACCTTGCAATAAAATAGATTGTCTGTTGTATGCTGTTCTGCTGGTGCACTTTCCATAGTTTCCCGCCTCTCAAAAGTTAAACACTCAAAGACATGTACCTTGGTGCATTATGTATTGATTTTATTGTGAAGTTATTCAGACCTTAGGTCAGCGGTCGTCAGGGCAAAGTCTGCTGATTTCGCAAAATTTCTTGCCTATGTATCGTATGCCCCATACCATAGAAGAATAAGTAGGGAGTTCGAAGTAATCACTCTCGATCCTCGCCTATATAGTGAACTCTATGCCTAGCAACCCTATCACGCGGATGGTGGCATTAAGATCCAAGTGGGAGCACACTTCATACAGCTAGTGACGAAACGTGGTAACGATGGTATTTGCATAGCACCACGACGCTGCCAGATAGCCTTGTTCTCTGGTACTTCATACAGGGCAAGCCGAGGGTAAATATAACTATGAAATATGGCGAATCCAACGAACTTTAGTACCCGTTGATCCATCTAGCCGCTGAATGAGGCTTTTCTCCCGCATTCCAGAAAACACGGACGTTGCTTGCTCTGAAGATAGAATGCCGGCGAGATCGCGTAGTTGAGCATTGCTGATCGAACCGTGATTATCGATGAAGCCTAATACCAACTCTTCGACTGGCTTGTTGGTTCTGTAATACAGAGTTACCACAACGTAATTTCCAGACTCTTGAACTACGGGATTAACTAATCCCCATCCATTCATTTTCTGGAAGGCAGTATTCATACCCTCACCTAAGTCTTTGTTTGGCATGGCGCTATACTTAGACAGCAAGCGTACAATTTTAGGGTTTCTTGATGAGCGATTGTCAAGAATATTGTCGACAGTTACCAGCCCTGGCAGCCGACCAGGACTTTTAAATTCAATCCTGTTATTAAATATACTGACTAGAACATTGTCAGATATGGAGTAGTCTCGGTGAATAACCGAGTTTACCAGAATTTCCCAAATGGTTTCGTCGGGAAACGATATTGGCTGATATCCCTCAAGCGTCCAAGCAAAACACTTTTGAAGAAATCCCTTAATAATCTCGAAAGATTGCAATATTTGCTGATAGAGCGAGGCCTCTACGCTAACGTTATCCGAGGTCAAAGCATCCCGATCAATTTCATCCTCCCTTGTGTCGTACCTAACAATTCTAATTGCACACTGGTGCGCCATCATCGAAGAAGGGTTGTCAGCAAATAAAAGAACCGATGATGCTTTTGGAATCCAGGAATCGTCATGGATAAGATGCTCTTGCAATAAAAAGTCTAAAGGATCCTTGTTTGTTACCGGTAACTGATATAGGTAACCTGATAGCGCGGCGCTCTTTTCGATATCGTCTACTTTGGCGGTCACCACATCCATGTCCTCAGCGGAAATGGTGCCTTTAGCGTGCGCTAACTCCATCAGCTTAATGCTGCCCTTAACTGGAAGTGATTGCGCCCCCTTTCTTACATAAACTATTTTATCCGCTGTCTCGTGAACTTTTAGTCCCTTATTTACAGTGACTTTAAGAACGTAAGCTCTGGACATGGATTTTCGTTTCAGGAAAGTAAATCTAAAATCCACAGAAGGATTTAGAGATACTATTGACTCTATGTGTTGATTGAAAGCTTCGCGCGAGTCAGCTCCGACCCAACGTTTAAGTGGATTAGCATCGGTTTTTTCATCTGCGATACCGATAAGAACGTCTCCACCGTCGGAGTTAGCAAACGCTACTACAATTTTCTGTATTTTTGCAGGCTGTATTGCGAAAGCTTTTCTATCAAAAAAGTCACCCTCATCTTCCGTGCAATAAAAAATAGCTTCTACATCGTCAATTTCCCGCAGCATATAAAATCCCTTTTAGTTTTGACTTTTATACTTTCATAAAGCTCGAATTCGAGTGACCTTCATGATATCAAAAAGACATCGCGCTTGGGAATTCACGATCGTGAAGAAAAATTCGGCCTCTGGGTGAGGTGCAACTGTTCATCCGCAGAGCTTTACTGCCAAGAGTCGCAATGTCCCAGTGGAGGTTAGAATTCTGTGACCGGAACTCGCTCTATTCGCTGCATCGAATGTCTACTATGGTCGAATCCAGCCCGAATATAAGCGTCTGCTTTTGGCCGTTTTCTGCCTATCGTACTGAATCGCCCCGGGTTTTCTAGACACCTTGCAAGCATGGCGACAAGGCCCAAAAACAGTCCCAAAACTCCAAGCGTAACCTTCCTGAGGGGGGGCGGTCTGTGGCCTAGCGACATGGCTGTGGTTTTGGTACACCAAGTACCCGCCAGTCCTTGCCCAACACTCCTCTCACCTTTGGATTGCAAATCCGGCTACGCTGGTTCGATTCCGACCTCTGCCTCCACTCTTAAAACCCAGTAGGTCAATGATCTACGGGGCTCTATATTGCCTGGGATTTGAGAAGCGCTGCCGTACCTTGCGCCTTGGCGGAGGGCGAAATGTACTAGCAAGGGCGTCGGCTGCCTCGACTACACAGGTTTCGCAGGTGCGTCATGAGACCCAGGATTCAAACCGGCAACCGGAATTGCTTGCGCAAGCTCTTATCAAACACCCCGGCGGGAGCGAAGCGGCGCAGCAGGCTGATTTGTTTCGCTGCCTTCCCGGCCGTGTAGCGAAGCTTGGGGTGAATATCGCTCGCCGCTTCTACGACTACCGTCGCTACGACTTCTGGACGATCGGCGTTGGGCATCACATCGGCCAGCAGCGCCTTGAACCCGGCGCGCGCCTGGTCGTACTCCTTCAGCGGTGAGTCCGGTTCTATGCTGTTCTGATCGAAGACGGTTCTTACGAATGCCGGCTCGATAATCGAGACTCGGATATTGAAGGCGCGCACCTCGTGATCAAGGGATTCCGAATAGCCCTCGAGCGCGTGTTTGACCGCTGAGTAATGAGCGGAGTAGGGCGCGGGCACTAACCCCAAGATCGATCCGATATTGATGATGCGTCCCTGGCCCTTTGCCCGCATTGACGGTAATACCGCATGGGTCATGCGGATTACGCCGAACAGGTTGACGTCGAACAGTGCCTGCACCTGCGAGATCGAGAACTCTTCCGCGCCACCCAGCAGGCCGACGCCAGCATTGTTGACCAGAAGGTCGATCCGCCCGGTCCGCGCAAGTACAGTGGAAACGAGGGCGCTGACAGCGTCGTCATCGGTCACATCACAGACGAGCATGGTCACCTGGGTTGGCGTGTCGGTGGCCTTGCGGCTCGTGCCGAACACCGTGTATCCCGCCCGTACCAGCGCCTCAGCGGTCGCGCGACCAATGCCCGATGAGGCGCCGGTCACGATCGCGGTTCTTTCGGAAGATGTACTCATTTGCTGCTCCAAGTGTGCGGCTCAATCAAAACGTCTTTCGTGGACGAAGAGGAGGCGATAGTTATTTGACTTTTATGACGACTTTGCCCTTGGATCTTCCTTGTTCGACATAGCTCAAGGCGTCGGCGGTCGAGTCGAAGGTAAATGTGCGGTCGATCACCGGTTTGATACTGCCGGACTCAACCAGCGCCGTTATCTTGTCCAGCTGCGCGCCACTGGCACGCATAAATACGAACGCATAACTGACTTTCTTGTTTCGCGCTTTCCTGCGGATACCGCTGCTCAACAGACGCATCACCAGGCCCAGTACCCAGGGCAACTTTTGCGCTTGGGCAAACGCCGGCGTCGGTGGCCCGGAGATGGATATCAGTTGGCCTCCCGGCTTCAGAATGCTCAGCGATTTTTCCAGTTCATCCGCGCCCAGGCTGTTTATTACGACGTCGTAATCCTGGAGAACTTGTTCAAACTTTTGCGTCTTGTAGTCAATCACGACGTCTGCCCCGAGTGCCTTGACCCACTCCACGTTAGCTGTGCTGGTGGTCGTCGCGACAAAGGCACCCAGATGCTTGGCGAGCTGGATGGCGACGCTGCCTACGCCGCCGGAGCCCGCCTGGATGAAGACCTTCTGACCCTGTTTCAGCCTGGCGCTGTCAACCAGCACTTGCCACGCCGTCAACGCAACCAGCGGGAGGGCGGCGGCCTCTTCCATGCTGAGGTTTTCAGGTTTCAATGCCAGTGCGTTTTCATCTACCGCAATCAGTTCCGCGAAGGTGCCTATGCGCGCCTGAGGAGGGCGTGCGTACACCTCATCACCCGGCTTGAAGCGCCGCACGGAGGCTCCTACGCGGACCACCACCCCCGCCAGGTCATTACCCAATATCAGCGGGAATGAGTACGGCAGGATCAGTTTGAATTCGCCCGTCCTGATCTTCGCGTCGAGCAGGTTGACGCTTGTGGCATGCACCTGAACAAGCACGTCATGGGCGCCCACTTCAGGGGCGGGCATTTCGCTGATGCGTCCATTCTTTTTGCCGTAACGGTCGATCGAGAATGCCTTCATTTTGATTCAGCTCTCATGGCGTTCAATGGAACTTGACCGCCTCTGTTATTCAGGGATCCGCGTCAAGATTTGGTATGAAAAAGGGGCATGGCAGCCTAATGCCAGTCAGCTAAGAAGCTGCAAGAGCGAAAAGTAACCCGTGGCGAGGGAGCTTGCTCCCGCTGGACTGCGCAGCAGTCCCAGTCTTTTGAAACCAACAGCTGGGGCCGCTTCGCGACCCAGCGGGAGCAAGCTCCCTCGCCACAGGTACGGTGCTCACCCTTAAACGACTGGCATTAGGCATGGCAGCCCCTTGATATGGGTCGTATTTATGCAGTGGCGGTGTATCGCTCGGCGACATCGGATTGTCGAATCTGCGCCAGTAAACCCTGACGTGCAGCCTGCAAGGCATCCCAGCGGGCGGCATCCTGCAAGGGAGGAATCGTCACGGGCTCGCGACGATCAAAACCCACCAGCGCCGCATCGACCAGATCGCCGACCTCCATCACGTCAGTCAGGGTATTGATGTCGATGCCTGCACGTTCCCAGATCTCGGTACGCGTGGCGGCTGGCAAGACGGCTTGCACGTAGACGCCTTTGGGCGTCAATTCCAGGCTCATGCCTTGGGATAGAAACAGTACAAAGGCCTTGGTCGCGCCGTAGACCGTCATGCCGAACTCCGGCGCCAGGCCCACCACTGAACCTATGTTGATAATCGCGCCGTCCCCGACCTGGGCCAGGCGAGGGGCGATGGCGCTGGCCAGCCGCACCAGCGCGGTCGTGTTGAGCGTCACCAGTTGAGCAACGCTGTCGGTGGACTGTTCGATAAAGCTGCCGGATTGCGCGGCACCCGCATTGTTTACCAGGATGCCAATGCTGGCATCCTCGCGCAGGCGCGTTTCGACAGCCGCCAGGTCGCTGCTGTGGGTCAAGTCAGCCTGAAGTACCTCGATGGCGACCTTGTGTTTATCGCGCAGTTGCGCTGCCAGCGCCTCCAGTCGATTTTTGTCGCGGGCGACCAGGATGAGGTCGTGGCCGCGTTGCGCGAAGCGCTCGGCATAGGTGGCGCCGATGCCCGTCGAGGCGCCGGTGATGAGGACGGTGTTAGGGAGGCTCATGGCTTGATTCTCTGTTGTGGATGTAGGGCGGGAACGTTCGCAAAGGTGACGTTCAGGGGTGGCGTTGGCCGCTTTCAGTCAGTGGCGGGTAGTCGATGTAGCCCGCGGCGCCGCCGCCATACAGGGTGGCCGGGTCAAAGGCGGATAAAGCCGTATCGGTCTGGAGTCGCTCTACCAAATCAGGGTTGCCAATGAACGGACGGCCGAAGGCAATGAGGTCGGCTTTGTCTTCAGTCAGTGTCGACGTGGCCAGGTTCAGGTCGTAGCCATTGTTGGCGATGTAGGTGTTATTGAAGCGTTGGCGTAAGGCGCCGAAGTCGAAGGGCGCCACGTCGCGAGGCCCGCCAGTGGCACCTTCGACCACATGCAGGTAAGCCAGGCCGAGGGCGTTGAGTTGATCGACGAGGTAATCGAATTGGGTTTGCGGGTCGGTGCTGGACACCCCATTGGCCGGCGACACTGGCGATAGGCGGATGCCCGTGCGCTCAGCACCGATTTCGCTCACTACCGCCGCCGCAACCTCCAGCAACAAGCGCGCACGATTTTCAACCGAGCCACCGTAGGCATCCGTGCGCACATTCGCGCCGTCCTTGAGGAACTGGTCAAGTAAATAGCCGTTCGCACCATGGATTTCTACACCATCAAAACCAGCCGCAATTGCGTTTAACGCGGCGCGACGAAAGTCGCCCACGATGCCGGGCAGTTCGCTGATGTCGAGCGCCCGAGGTTCAGAAACATCCACGAAACGATGGTTGACGAACACCTTCGTCGCTGCACGGAGCGCAGAGGGCGCCACCGGTGCTGTGCCATTTTCCTGAAGGTCGGTATGGGACACACGCCCCACATGCCACAGTTGCAGGAAAATACGTCCGCCCTTCGCGTGAACGGCTTCTGTGACAGAACGCCATCCGTCTATCTGTGCCTGCGTATAAATCCCGGGGGTGTCTTGATAACCCTGGCCCTGCTGTGAGATCTGCGTGGCCTCGGAAATCAACAGGCCTGCAGAGGCTCTCTGGCTGTAATAGGTCGCAGCGTGCTCGCTCGGAACAAAGCCCGCGCCCGCACGGTTCCGCGTCAGCGGTGCCATTACGATTCTGTTGGAAAGCGTCAGTGAGCCGAGCGTGTAGGGTTCAAACAAGGTCTTGTCGTTCATATCGATTCCATACTCGTTGATCAATGACGGCGACCTGCGCCGCAGTGGCAGAGGCTTGCAGTACGGGATTTATGATGTCGATCATAATCAAAGATGTCAATATTTTTGATTATGACCGACATCAGAGTATAGTCAGGCCATTGTTCAGGAGGCACAGGAGCGCAAAATGAAGATCACCAAAACGCAATCCATCGCCAACCGGGCTCATATTGTGGAGACGGCGTCAGCGCTGTTTCGTGAGCGTGGCTACGATGGCGTCGGGGTGGCAGAGCTGATGGCGACTGCCGGTTTTACCCAGGGAGGGTTCTACAAACACTTCGGTTCCAAAGCAGACTTGATGGCCGAGGCCGCTGAAAACAGCCTTTCGCAATCCCTGGCCAATACCTGCCACCTCGACGTTACGGGGTTCGTCAACATGTATGTGTCGCGCGAGCACAGAGACGGCAGGAGCGGCGGGTGCACCATGGCGGCGCTGTGTGGCGATGCTGCTCGCCAGTCAGATGAGTTAAAGGCGACCTTCGCCAGCGGCGTAGAGAGCACCCTCGCAGCACTCGAGGAAAATTACCCGGCGGGTCCGGATACGACGAAGCAAGACGTTCGCGCAAAAATGATCGACCTGCTGGCGCATGCAATCGGCGCAGTGATGTTGTCGCGGGCGTGCCCGGATGACTCTGCTCTGGCGGATGAAATACTCGAAACGTGCCGTGCTGAGATCGTGGCGTCGTTGCCGTTGGGTATGCAGAAAGGCGCTGACTGAGTCGATAGCGGACCACCACTCATGGAAACCCCATAGCTAGCGTCTATGGGGTTTAATGGTCAGGGGTTATACGTTTACTTATTGATTGCCAGATTTTTTCTAAGCACGAGCGCAAGCAGGTGAGGGTGTCGACTCTCCTGAAAGTAAATCCATCCGCTTTACGCTCTCACGATCCGTTGTTCCTTAACCTCACTCGCATAAGCCTTCATTTTTTTCTGCTGCACGGCCAACAACGCGCATATTTTCATCAACGCCACGGCCTCATCCGGCGTTCTGTCGCTACCCGCCATCGCCGTCAATTCAACCACCGACCACCCAATCACCGCCGCCGCATCTTCCAGGTCGTAGAACAATTCCTGCTGTGCAGTCCTGGGCCCATCGAGCCCTTGTATCAAATCGTCCATCTATTCCCCCCATCAATCTCTTTCCGACACCCGTGTTACAGGTTACTTCCCCCCAGTCACATCCAGAAAGGTCCCGGTGATAAACGACGCCTCTGAACTGGCCAGCCAAAGCACGGCCCGCGCCACTTCTTCGGGTTCTCCGCCCCGGCCCATTGGAATGCTGTCCTTGACGCGATCCACGCGGCCAGGTTCGCCGCCGCTGGCGTGCATGTCGGTGTAGATGTGCCCCGGGCGTACGCAGTTGACGCGTATGCCTTCGCGCGCGACTTCCTTGGACAGCCCGATGGTGAATGTCTCCAGGGCACCCTTGGAGGCGGCGTAGTCGACATATTCGTTCGGACTGCCAAGCCGGGCGGCGCCCGAGGATACGTTGATTACGCTGCCGCCCTTGCCGTTGTGGCGCAGCGACATGCGTTTCACGGCGTGCTGTGCGCACAGCATCGGGCCGATGGCATTGATTGCGAAAATGCGTTGCATACGGGCGAAGTCGAGGTCTTCGAAGCGCGATTGAGGCGCAATGATGGCGGCGTTGTTGACCAGCACGTCGATACGTCCAAACGTCTCGTCAATGGCGGCGAACAGGTGGGCGACCTGTTCTGGGTCTGCACTGTCGGCGCGAATGGCCAGGGCGCGTCGCCCCAATGCTTGCACATCGGCCACCACGCCGAGGGCGGCGGCCTCGTTGCTGACGAAGCTGATTGCCACATCGTAGCCTTGCGCAGCCGCCAGCCGCGCCGTTGCCGCGCCGACACCTCGGCTGCCGCCTGTGATCAAAATGAGGGGGGCTGAAGAGACAGTATCCATTGCTTGCGCCTTTTAGGAGGGCTGAGTGTTCAGCCGATAAGGATCGTGCCGGTCGCAATGACCACGCACGCGAGGACTTTTCGGACAGTCAGTGACTCGCCCAGGAAGTAATAACCGATCAACGCCGCGAACACTACGCTGGTTTCGCGCAACGCCGACACGGCGCCCATCGGCGCCTCTGACATGGCATAGATAACGATGCCATAGGCCAGCAGGGAGACCAGCCCACCCAGGAAGGCCGTGATGAAACCTGGGCGCGGCGTGAGCAGGCTGCGCGTGCCGCGCAGGCCAACGTAAACCAGGGGCATCATGATGCCCCAGAGCGCACACATCCACGCGGTATAGGCCAACGGCGCGTCGGACAGCCTTGCGCCGATGCCGTCCGTCACGCTGTAGGCCGCAATGAAAACGCCCGTGCCCAAGGCGTAAGGCAGGCTGGGGACGGCCAGCCTGCGCTGTTTGAACGCCAGTGAAATGATGCCGCCTGACACCAATACGATGCCTATCAGCGCGCCTGCGCTGACCGTCTCGTCGGCGAATGCGAAGGCGAACAGGGTGATCAGAATGGGCGAGGAACCACGGGCAATCGGGTAGGTTTTCCCAAGGTCGCCGACTTTGTAGCTGCGCACCAGGAACAGGTTGTAACCGACGTGCAACACGCCCGACAGGACCGCGTACGGCCAGCTGGCGGCGGCGGGCGGCGTGAGGAACAAGGCAATGACCGTGCTGGCGACGGCCACCGCCAGGCACATCACGGTCATTGACCACAGCCGGTCGTTGCCGGCGCGCAACAGCGCGTTCCAGCTGGCATGCAGGAGCGCGGCGAAGAGGATGAGTAGAACGATAGGAAAAGGCATGCGCCATATTAAGTAACATTATGGCTGGGCCTGAAAGCGAAGTCCGCTCATCCTGGCATGAGTGATTATTCATGCTTTATCGATAGCGCTGCTGGGCTTGGATTGATTCGGCCAGCAGCCAGTGACGGAAACTGATGATGTGAGGCTGGGATTCGATCCCTTTGGGGCAGACAAAAAAGTAGGCGACCGGTGAAGCGAACGGCACCTCAAACAGCCTCACCAGGCGACCGTCGTTGATTTCAGCTTCGACGTGGCCGCTACGGGCCAAAGCAATGCCATGGCCCAGTAATGCCGCCTCAATGGTCATGTTGGTATCAGCAAACCTGACGCTTTCGTTGAGCGCGCAACTCCCGACGCCGACGTGTTCAAACCAGGCTTCCCACTTGGGCACCAAGTCTGCGCCGTCGCGCGTCAGCAGCGGGTAACGCAACAGCTCGGCGGGCTCCTGCGGGGTGCCAAAGCGGTTGAGCAGGTCAGGGCTGGCCACCGGAAATATCTGCTCCCTGAGCATGAACTCCGAGTGCAGGCCGGGGTAATTACCGTTGCCCAGGCGGATCGCCACGTCTGAATCTGCGCTGGAAAACGTGATTGCTTTGTCGCTGGTCTCCAGCGTTATCAGAATCTCCGGATGC
The DNA here is from genome assembly GCF_045037875.1 of Pseudomonas petroselini. NCBI lineage: Bacteria > Pseudomonadati > Pseudomonadota > Gammaproteobacteria > Pseudomonadales > Pseudomonadaceae > Pseudomonas > Pseudomonas petroselini. The sequence goes on along the minus strand of NZ_CP173614.1, from coordinate 4,446,176 downwards.
TGTTGCGACAAGCTCGGCAACCTCGGGAGCAACCATTTCAGGGCGAAGGAGTAGGTGGCGCTGACCTTGAGCCGGACCCTGCCTTTTTGTTCCCTGAGGTCAGACAGTGTGGCCTCCAGGTCCATGAAAAACTCGCGCACGATGGGCGCCAGGGCCGCACCGGCGGGGGTCAACCGCAACGACTTGCCACGCTGGAACAGCTGCAGGCCCCAGAGGTCTTCGAGGTGCTTCAACTGATGACTGACGGCGCTCTGGGTTACATGCAACTCCTCTGAAGCCGAGGTGAAGGTCGCGTGCCGGGTGGCAACTTCGAAAGCGCGCAGCGTGGCGGTTGGAGGTAGGTCTCTCATTGGTCGGCCCCGGCGAGTCTTGTGGAAATCGTTTCCATGAATGAAGGCTCATGGTAATTGATTTGCGTACTTTGACTCGACCTCACGGTTGCCAGGTCTGCGCAAAGGGTTGAGGTAACCCTGGAGCGGTCTTCACGTTGTACCGTCACGCATACAAACCCTACCATCGCGTTACACGATAGCCGTGACGCCTTTCGGTTCGCACTGTCCTATCCAGCGAGAAGTTAATCTCGTCAAGTAAGAGAGTGTGGTCATGAAGTTGAGTTATCTAACCAAGGCGGCTGTGGTTGTCGCGTTGTTGTCGACCTTGTCGGGCTGCTGGGTATTCATGCCACCGGGAGGTGGCGGTGGTGGTCATGGTGGCGGACATGGTCAGGGCGGTGGCCCAGGTGGCCCAGGCGGTGGTGGCGGTCCGCGTTAACGGACAGGCAAAAATAGCGGCAAGCCATGGTGAATGGCTTGCCTTTTTTTTGCCTGCCAATCGCAGTTTGGGCAGAGGCGTTTATCCCCGCGTGAAAAATCCCAGGCAAAGAAAAGCCCGCGTGGGGAGCGCGGGCTAAAAGGATGTTCATTAGGAGCTGGATTTACCATAGGCGCCCATCTGTGAAAGGTTTGTGAAAGCTTTGGCAAAAAAGTGTATGCCTTAATCGTACTGTGGCTGTACGGGTCAGGGCGGTCCATAAGCCTTTACTGTCACAGGCCTATCACCTGTGTTCGGATGCCGCGTCATGTTCATGTCTACCAGCCTGTTGTCAGCCTTTGTACTGTTCGCCTTCGTGTCCTCGATCACGCCAGGCCCCAATAACACCATGCTGCTCGCCTCTGGCGTGAACTTCGGGTTCCGCCGGTCGATGCCCCATGCGCTGGGGATCAGTATAGGGTTCATGCTGCTGGTGATCTCGGTGGGCCTGGGGTTGGGCGAGGTGTTCAAGCTGTTCCCATGGGCGTACACGGTGTTGCGCTACGTCGGCGCGGCGTACCTGTTGTACCTGGCGTGGAAGATCGCGACGGCGGGCGGTATGTCCGACAGCGATGATGCGCAGGGCAAGCCGATGACGTTCCTCGGCGCGGCGGCGTTCCAGTGGGTGAACCCCAAGGCCTGGATCATGGCGTTGGGCGCTATCACCACCTATACGCCGGCCGAAGGCTACGTCACCAATGTGCTGGTGATTGCACTGGTGTTCGCGGTGGTCAACTTGCCCAGCGTGTGTGTGTGGGTCGGGTGTGGCAGCGGCTTGCGCAACGTGTTGCGTGAGCCGCGCTGGTTGAGGGTCTTCAATGTGTCGATGGCGGGGCTGCTGGTGCTGTCGCTGTACCCGATGTTTTTTGCCGGTTGAGCGTCACACGGGGGAGATGGTCGCCAGCAGGCCGATGCCGATGGTCAACACCAAAAAGCCGAACAGGAAAAGTGCCATCTTGGTCATAAGGCCTCCGAAGGGAAGGGGGTAGGAATGTCGCTATTGTCCGCCCAAACAGTGTTTCGATACAGACGCAGATAGCGAAGAAAAAACCGTATCAGATGCCGTTGCCACTGTTCTGCTGCGGGCTTTATGTGGTTGTGGTTTGCTCAAGATCAGCGCCTGAGACAACTCACGTGTTTGCCCCTAAGATGGTGCACATTGCATCAACAATAAGAGTGGGCAAACCCTCGATGGAAAGACGTCAATTCAGCGGTGGCATGAAAGGCAAAAACCTGCGCTACCTCAATGAAACCCAGCAGCCGGCCTCGGTCACTCGCGTTGGCTTCCTGTTGCTCGAACACTTCTCCTTGCCCGCATTTACCCAGACCCTCGACACGGTGGTCACCGCCAACCTGCTGCGCCCCGAACTGTTCGCCTCGCGCACCTTCGGTTTGGACGATGGCGAAGTCATCAGCGACCTGGGCCTGGTAATCCGCCCCGACGCGCGCCTTGATGGGGCGGCCCTGCAAGACCTGGAACTGTTGGTGGTCTGCGGCGGTTTCCGTACTGAACTCAAGGCCAGTGAAGACCTCATCCACCTGCTGCGTACCGCCGCCGAGCACGGTATCGGCCTCGCCGGTCTGTGGAATGGCGCCTGGTTCCTCGGCCGCGCCGGTTTGTTGCAAGGCTATCGCTGCGCCATCCACCCTGAACACCGCCCAGCCCTGGCCGAAGTGTCCAAGGCTGCGCACGTTACCAGCGAACCCTACGTGATCGACCGCGACCGCCTCACGGCTTCAAGCCCCTCCGGCGCGTTCCACATGGCGTTGGACTGGATCAAGGGGCTGCACGACAAGGCACTGGTCGAAGGCATCGAAGACATCCTGGCTTTCGAAGAGTCACGTTACCGGCGGATCAAACCCACCGAAAACGTCAGCGTCAGCGCGCCCCTGCGTGAGGTGGTGAAGCTGATGGACGCCAACCTCGAAGAACCCCTGGAACTGGACCAACTGGCCGTCTACGCCGGCCGCTCCCGGCGCCAGCTGGAGCGCCTATTCAAGGAACAACTGGGCACGACACCGCAGCGCTACTACATGGAACTGCGCGTGACCGAAGCGCGGCGGCTGTTGCAGCACACCGAGCTGTCACAGGTGGAGGTGTTGGTGGCGTGCGGGTTTGTTTCGCCGAGTCATTTCAGCAAGTGCTATAGCTCGTATTTCGGATATCGCCCCTCTAAGGAGAAGCGGTTGGTGAAGTGATTGCACTCGACTCCTCCTGTAGTGAGCGGGCTTGCCCCGCGCTGGGCTGCGCAGCAGCCCCAATCAATACAAAACGCGGTGTGTCAGGTGCTCCTCACCGTCTGGTTTTGGGGCCGCTGCGCAGCCCGGCGCGGGGCAAGCCCGCTCACTACATAGGCTGCGTGTGCTGTTGTCAGAATCGGTCCAGACGATAAGGCGTGAGTGACTGCACTTGATCCTTGCCCGCCAACTCTCGCACCATCTCCGCCGTCACCGCCGCCTGCGTCAGCCCCAAATGCTGATGCCCAAACGCAAGCAACACTCTCCCTTCACACACCCGATCAATAATCGGCAGCGAATCCGGTAACGACGGCCGAAACCCCATCCACGGGGTGGCATCCCGTGTATTCAAATCATCGCGGAACAACCCCTTGCTCAGCCGATGCAGTTGCCAGGCGCGTTGCATGTTCGGCGGGCGGTCGAGGCCGGCGAATTCGACGGTGCCGGCCAGGCGCAGGCCGTCGGTCATGGGGGTCATGATGAATTTTCGCTCCAGGGAGGTGACGGCGAATGGCAGGCGATGCTGCTCGTGGGGCAGCATCAGGTGGTAGCCGCGTTCTGTGTCCAGCGGGATTTTTTTGCCGGTGAGCGCGGCGGTGAGTTTGGCCGAGTGGGCACCGCAGGCGATGAGTACCTGGCGGGCGCTCAAGGGGCCCTGATCGGTGGTCAGTGAGACGCCATGTTCCTCAAGGCGTGCGTCCTTCACCTCGCGCTGAAGGAATTGCACGCCTTGGGCCTTGGCGGCCTGGACCAGTTCGCACACCACGTGGTAAGGGTCGATGAAGTGCCCGGTGCCGGGGAAAAACAGCCCGCCCTGGAGGTGCTCGCTCAGTTGCGGCGCGGCCTGGCGAATGGCATCGCCAGACCAGAACACCACGGGCACTTGCTGTTGCTGCATGCGCCGTTGCAGGGCCTCGAGGGCCGGGCGGGAGTCGGCCTGTTCAAACACCAACAGCGAGCCATCCTCGCGCAGCAACTGCGGGCGCCCGATGCTGTGCAGCAAGCGCTGCCAGGCGCCCAGGCTGCCTTCATTGAGCGTGCGTATACCCGCGACCGTGCGCTGATAGCTCGCCGGACGCAGGTTCCACAGCAGGCGCAGGAACCAGGGCAGGGCGCGAGGCAGGTATTTCCAATCCAGGCGCAACGGGCCCATGGGGTCCAGCAGCATGCCGGGCAAGCGCTTGAGGATCGACACGTCGGCAATCGGGAACACCTGTTCGGTGGCCAGGTGCCCGGCGTTGCCATAGGAGGCGCCCCTGCCGGGTGCCTGCGGGTCAACCACCACCACGTGCCGACCGAGGCGCGCCAGTTGCAGCGCGCAGGCGACGCCGACAATACCGGCGCCGACCACTACGATATCGGGATCGGACATCGCCTATGCCTCCCTCTGGCCGTCAAGCAAGCGTCGCAGCAGCAAAGGGTTGCTGTGCTGGAGCGCGGCGGGCAGCAACGCATCGGGGAAATCCTGATAACACACGGGGCGTAAAAAACGCTGGATCGCCGCCGTGCCCACCGACGTGCTGCGCGAATCCGAGGTGGCTGGGAAGGGGCCGCCGTGGACCATGGCATCACACACTTCCACGCCGGTCGGCCAGCCGTTGACCAGCAGGCGGCCGGCCTTGCGCTCAAGCACTGGCAACAGGGCCTTGGCGTCTGGCAAATCGGTTTCGTCCAGGTGCAGAGTGGCCGTGAGTTGGCCTTCGAGATGCTCGGAAACCTGGCGGACTTCCTCGGCATCGGCGCAGACGACTATCAAGGATGCGGCGCCAAAGACCTCGGCTTGCAGGTGTTCATTGGCCAAAAAAGCCTGTGCCTGCGTCACGAACAGATGCGCCTGGCCTTGGTTGGGACCTTCTGCCGCCAGCCCCTTGGCGGCGATCTTGGCATGTTCCGTCATTGCCGCCACACCTGAAGCGTAGGCACTGGCAATCCCCGGTGTCAGCATGGTCTGTGCTGCACAGGTCGGCAGCCGTTCACCCGCAGCCTTGATAAAGCGATCCAAAGCCGGCCCTTGTACCCCAATCACCAGTCCAGGGTTGGTGCAGAATTGCCCGGCGCCTTGGGTCAACGAAGCGACAAAACCTTCGGCCAACGCCTCAGCCCTGGCTGCCAACGCCGCCGGGAACAGGTACACCGGGTTGATCGAACTCATTTCCGCATACACCGGAATCGGCTCCGGCCGCGCCTGCGCCGCTTGGATCAGCGCAAGGCCGCCGCTGCGAGAACCGGTAAAGCCGACGGCCTTGATACGCGGGTCGGTGACCAGCGCAATGCCGACCTCGCGGCCCGAACCGTACAACAGCGAAAACACCCCCTCCGGCAGCCCACATGCTTTGACCGCCTGGGCCACCGCCCGGCCCACCCGTTCGCTGGTGCCAGGGTGAGCACCATGGGCCTTGATGATTACGGGGCACCCGGCCGCCAACGCCGAGGCGGTGTCGCCTCCGGCCACGGAAAACGCCAGCGGAAAGTTGCTCGCGCCAAACACGGCCACCGGGCCCAACGCGATGTGGCGCTGACGCAGGTCTGGCCGGGGCAGCGGCTGGCGCTGCGGTTGCGCGGTATCGACCCGCACATCCAGCCATTCCCCGGCGCGGACGGTGCGGGCGAACGTGCGCAGTTGCCCGCAGGTGCGCCCGCGTTCGCCTTGAATGCGCGCGCGGGGCAGGCCGGTTTCGGCAACGGCGCGGTCGATCAGCTCATCGCCCAATGTTTCGATCTGCGCGGCGATGGCTTCAAGCAGCGTTGCGCGCGCCTCCAGCGATGTCTCGCGGTACCCATCAAACGCGGCCCACGCCAAGGCGCACGCCTGCGCGACCTGTTCGCCGTCGCCGCCCAGGTAGGCCGGCTCCAAGGCTGTGTCGGTGGCGGGATTGATCGCCCGGATAGGCTCGCGATTGCCGCCAGTGGCGTGCTGACCGATCAGCATCTTGCCTGTCAGAGTCATGGAATCGTCCTGGAAAAAAGAGGGTGGCCGCTGCGAGCGCCGCAGCGGCACGCAAGGGCTCAGGCGACGTGCTGTTCCGCCGACCAATGGGCGTACCATTGCCGGAACAGCACGTACTGCGTTTCTGCGTAACGGCGCTGAGCGTCGCTGAGCTTATCGGTCTCGTTGAAGTGCAGGGCGTACTCCTTATCGCCGTTAAGCACCATCAGGTGTTTGTAGTACAACACCAGGTCGCAGCCTTCATCGAACGACGACAGCACCGCGAGCGCGGCTTCCAGTTCACGTGCCTGGCGGCGGGCCTTGGCGTCGCCCTTGGCGGCTTTTTTGCTCAGTGCCACCAGTTGCAGGACTTCCCGCGGCAGTGCGTTGCCGATGCCGGTGATCGCACCCGTGGCGTTACAGTTGACGAAGCCGTGCACCACCTGGGTGTCGACACCGACCATCAGGGTCACGTTATCGTCCTGGGAGGTGATGTGTTCGGCGGCATAGCGCAGGTCGGCACCGCCGCCGAACTCCTTGAAGCCGATCAGGTTCGGGTGTTCGCGACGCAGTTCGAAGAACAGCTCGGCGCGGGTGGCGAAGCCGTAATACGGGCTGTTGTAGATCACGGCCGGCAGGTTCGGCGCGGCCTTGAGAATCGCCGAGAAGTGCGCCTTTTGCGCGGTGGCCGAGGCACCACGGGACAAGACGCGCGGAATCACCATCAGGCCATGGGCGCCGACCTTGGCGGCGTGGGCCGCGTGGGCCACTGCCTCACGGCTGTTGACCGCACCCGTACCGACGATGGTCGGCACGCCGGCCGCCACCAGCCGCGCCACGCCTTCCTGGCGCTCGGCCTCGGTGAGCAACGGCCAGTCGCCCATGGAACCGCAATACACCACGGCGCTCATGCCGATATCGATCAACTCGCGGCCCTTGGCAACCAGGGCATCGAAGTCCGGCTTACGCGCGGGCGTGCACGGGGTCATCAGGGCGGGGATGCAGCCGGTGAAGATGTTGTCGCTCATTGTGCTAACTCCTGCAATCGTTCAGTTAAAGGTGGCCCGGGCTCAGATGCCCCAGGCGAAAGGGTCCTGTTCGTCGATCAGCAAGGTGCTGTCGGCGGTCATGTAGGCGCGGCCGGTGATGAAGGGGCGCACGCGTTCGCCGCCCCACTCATAGCGGCCCTCGAACTGGCTGCCGGTGATGCTCGCTTGTGTCCAGGTTGCTCCGGGCGCAAGTGTTCCATCGGCGGCCAGGCAGGCCAGCTTGGCGCTGGTGCCGGTGCCGCACGGTGAGCGGTCGTAGGCTTTGCCGGGGCACATGACGAAATTGCGGCTGTCAGCGTGGTCGTCGTCGGCGAACAGCTCGATATGGTCGATCAGCGCGCCGTCGGCACCGTGGATACCTTGGTCTTCAAGGGCCTTGAGCATCGCCCAGGTGTAGTCGGTGAGGGCATCGACGTTGTCCATCTGCAAGCGCTGGCCGTGTTCGGACACCAGGAAAAACCAGTTGCCGCCCCAGGCGATATCGCCCAGCACCACCCCGTGGCCCGGCACCTCCACCGGCACTTGGTGGCGATGGCGGTAAGCGGGCACGTTGCCCAGGGTCACGGCGCCGTCTTCGTGCAATGTCGCCTCTACCAAGCCGACAGGCGTGTCGATGCGATGCACGCCGGGTGCGATGCGACCCACATGGTGCAAGGAGGCGACCAGGCCAATCGTGCCGTGCCCGCACATGCCCAGGTAGCCGGCGTTATTGAAGAAGATCACGCCGCAGACGGCGCCCGGCGTGACCGGCTCGCAGTACAGCGCGCCGACCAGAACATCGTTACCACGCGGTTCCAGAATGCAGGCACGGCGCCATTTATCATGCTCGCTGCGCAGGTTATTCAGCTGCTCAGCCAGGGTGTTGCCGATGAGCGTGGGGAAACCGTTCATCACCAGGCGCGTAGGTTCGCCGCCGGTGTGGGAGTCGATCACATGCAATCGCTTCATAAAACGCTCCAGAATCAGTGGGTGGCCGGGGTCAACGGGGCGCGGTCGAGGGGCTCGTCGACCGCTTCGCTTTCATCGGCTTCGTGTTCCAGGCGCACCAGATGGGCCGGCACGCCAGTGGCTGCGCCCCAGTAGTAAATGCCCAGCGCGCAGACCGCGACGACGAGGGTGTCAAACGGGTGGGCGAGTACGCCGATACCGCCAAAGCTGCCGAGCTTGGAGAGCAAAAGGGTCACCGCATAGAAGCCGATCAGCCACGCGGATGAGCGCACTTGCTGCTTGAGGTTGAGGTGCGCGGTCGGCACCCAGCGCGCGCACAGCAGGTACACCCCGAACATCAGGATTTGTAGGCCGAGCAGCCAGGAAACCGTACTCCAGCCCGACCAATACACGATCAACGCGGCGATGATGAACGACAGAGGGCCGAGCACCGCCATGCCCTTGACCCGGAACGGGCGCGCCATTTGCGGTGCATTGCGTCGCAGTGCCGCGACGGTGACCGGGGCGACCGCATAGCTGAGGATCAACGCGGCGGACACCACATTGATCAGCGCTTCCCAGGACGGGAACGGCAGGGTCCAGAACACCGACAAGCCAAAGGTCAGCCACAGCGCCGGGCGGGGGATGCCGGATTTCTCATCGATACGCGTGAAAATCTTGAAGAACGTGCCTGTCTGCGCCCAGCCATACACCACACGTGGGGTGGCATTCATGTAGATGTTGCCGCAGCCGCTGGGGGAGATCACCGCGTCGGCCACCACCAGGTACGCCAGCCAACCCACGCCCAGCGCCAGGGCGATATCCCGATAGGGCAGCGCCAGTTGTTTGCTGATCCCGGCCCAGCCATCGGCAAGCATTTCCGTGGGCACGCCACCGAGGAATGCGGTTTGCAGCAACACGTAGATGGCGGTCGAGAGCAGTACCGAAAGGATCAACGCAATCGGAATGGTGCGTTGCGGGTTCTTCACTTCGCTGGCCACCGAGATGATCGGCGTGAGCCCCAGGTAGGCGAAAATCACGCCGCCGGCCGACACCGCCATCTCGATGCCTGACAGACCAAACGGCGCGAAACCCTGCACCTGGAAATTCGCCGGCTTGAAGAAGGTGAAGAGCACGCCAATCACCAGCAACGGCACAATGAACTTGAACACGCTCACCAGGTTATTGGCGATGGCGAAGGTTTTCACGCTGCGGTAATTGAGGATAAAGAACAGGCACAGCAGGGCGAACTGCACCAGCCAGCCGAGGGTGGTCGGGTCGCTGGAACCGGCTTTGGTCAGCTCGGGAAACCACGCCGCAGCGTATTGGCGCGAGGCGACCACCTCGATGGCCACCAGGCTGGAGAACGCAATCAGCGTGATAAAACCCATGAGGTAGCCCAGCAGTGGGCCGTGGGAATAGACCGGGTAGCGCACCACGCCGCCGGCGCGCGGCAATGCGGCGCCCAGTTCGCAGTACACGATGCCCAGCAGCAGCACCGCGAAACCACCGATCAGCCAGGAAATGATGCCTGCAGGACCTGCAATGGCGGAGACGTGACTGGCCGCAAACAGCCAGCCCGAACCAAAGATGGCGCCCAGCCCGATAAAGGTGAGGTCCATCAATGAAAGTTGCTTCTTGAACTTGCCTTGACCTGACATAGCGTCGCCTTCTTGTGAGTTATTGGATAGGCATGCAGTGCCCCTACAGTGAACTCATGAACGGCGGCGCGATTGATGTTTTTTGCCGACAACGATGACGAAATCAGCACAGTTTGCACCGCTCGACAGCGCCTCGGGCATCGGGCAATCTGCTACGCGTCGAGGCCGTCAGTGGGGATCAACCGTCATGATGCAGAGCGCGTTTGCGACCCTTTGCCAAGGGCCTGAGGCCAATCGGCCCCACAGCATCGAGCAGCTATTGACCGGCGTGGCGCAGTTACTGCCGATGCTCGATGTGATCCCCAATGCGGCGATTTTCATCAAGGACACCGAGGCCCGTTATGTGCTCGCCAACCACACCCTGGTGCAGCGCTGTGGCCTCAAGCACCTGCAACCGTTGCTGGGCAAGACCAGTGCTGAAGTGTTCCCCGCGCAACTGGGGCCGGGTTACACCGAACAGGATCAGCGCGTGCTGGAGCAGGGGTTTGTACTGGAGGACCAGCTGGAATTGCACCTCTATGGCACCCGTGAACCGGGTTGGTGCCTGACCCACAAGTGGCCGCTGTACAACCACATGGGCGCAATCATCGGCCTGGCGGGCATCTCGGTGGACCTGCAAACCGCCAGCGAAAGTCACCCGGCCTACCAACGCCTGGCGGCCGTCGACGCGCACATCCGCGCGCATTTCAACCGCCGCGTCACCCTGGGTGAGCTGACGCGCATCGCAGGCATTTCCGTGGCGCAACTGGAGCGCTACTGCAAACGCGTGTTCCACCTCACGCCCCGGCAGATGATCCAGAAGGTGCGGTTGGAGCATGCCCACCGCTTGTTGCACACCGACATGCCGATCACCGAGGTGGCGCTGCAGTGCGGGTACACCGACCACAGTGCTTTTACTCGCCAGTTCAAGGCCTCGACGGGGTTTACGCCAAGGCAGTATCGGGAGACCTGAGCACCTACCTGCTGGGGTGTTAATGAACATCCAACTGTGTGCAGGCTGCCTGTGGTGAGGGGGGCTTGTCCCTCAACGGGTTCACCGCCGACCCAAGGGGCTGCTTCGCAGCCCGGCGCAGGGCAAGCCTGCTCACCACAGCAAGCCCGAACGGTGGTTGCTTTGTGTCAGTGCGGCCAGCGCAATGCAACGAATGGCCCGCACAACCCTCATATGTTCACGAGTAATGCTTCACGACGACAGGTATCAGGCTTATGACGGCGGCTGAAAACAACCATGTGAACTGGCTGGTGGAACAATCGATGCTGCACGCGGCACGCCAGCGGGCCAAGCTCTATTCGGGCCAGGGCCGGTTGTGGCAGCAACCCTATGCGCACACGCGGCCACGGGATGCCTCGGCCTTGTCGTCCGTGTGGTTTACCGCCTACCCGGCGTCGATTGTGACCCGTGAAGGCGGCACGGTGTTGGAGGCGCTGGGGGATGAAGCGCTGTGGCATGCCTTGTCGAAGATCGGCATTCAAGGCATCCATAACGGCCCGTTGAAAAAATCCGGCGGCCTGAACGGCACGGAGCACACGCCCACCATCGACGGCAATTTCGACCGCATCAGTTTCGAGATCGACCCGCAACTGGGCACCGAAGCGCAATTGCAGGCGTTGACGCGCATGGCGGCGGCGCACAATGCGGTGATCATCGACGACGTAATCCCGTCCCATACCGGCAAGGGCGCGGATTTTCGCCTGGCCGAGATGGCGTACGAGGACTATCCCGGCCTTTACCATATGGTGGAGATCCGCGAAGAAGATTGGCCATTGCTTCCTGACGTCGCAGAGGGCCGCGATGCGCAGAACCTCAGCCCCGTCCAGGTGGATGCGTTGCGTGACAAACACTACATCGTCGGCCAGTTGCAGCGCGTGATCTTCTTTGAACCCGGCGTCAAGGAAACCGACTGGAGCGCCACAAACGTGGTGCTGGGCGTGGATGGCAAGCCGCGCCGCTGGGTGTACCTGCATTACTTCAAGGAAGGCCAACCGTCGCTGAATTGGTTGGACCCGACCTTCGCCGCGCAGCAGATGATCATCGGCGATGCCCTGCATGCCATCGACGTGATGGGGGCGAAGATCCTGCGCCTGGACGCCAACGGGTTTCTCGGCGTGGAACGCAAGCTGGACGGCACGGCCTGGTCCGAGAGCCATCCGCTGTCGATCACCGGGAACCAACTGCTGGGCGGGGCGATTCGCAAAGCCGGTGGCTTCAGCTTCCAGGAGTTGAACCTCACCGTGGATGACATTGCGTCCATGTCTCACGGCGGTGCCGATCTGTCCTACGACTTCATCACCCGCCCGGCGTACCAGCATGCACTGCTGATGGGCGACGCCGAGTTCTTGCGCCTGATGCTGCGCGAAATGCACCGCCAGGGCATCGATCCCGGTTCGCTGATCCATGCGTTGCAGAATCACGATGAATTGACCCTGGAATTGGTGCACTTCTGGACCCTGCACGCCCATGACACCTTCCTGTACCAGGGCCAGACCTTCCCCGGCAATATCCTGCGCGAGCACATTCGCGAACAGATGTACGAACGCCTGACCGGCGAACATGCCCCCTACAACCTCAAGTTTGTGACCAATGGCGTGTCCTGCACCACCGCCAGCATCATCACGGCGGCGCTGGGGATTCGAGATCTGGAGGCCATTACGGCGGCGGATATTCTGCAGATTCGCCAGATCCATTTGCTGTTGGTGATGTACAACGCCATGCAGCCTGGTGTGTTTGCCTTGTCGGGCTGGGACTTGGTGGGCGCGCTGCCGCTGGCCGCCGAAGAGGTCGAGCATTTGATGCAGGATGGCGACACGCGCTGGATTCATCGCGGCGCCTATGACCTGGTGGACCTGAACCCGGACGCAGAATTATCCGCCGGCCATATGCCGCGCTCGAAAAGCTTGTATGGCAGCCTCAACAGCCAATTGCAGGACCCTGAGTCCTTCGCCTCGCAACTGCAGAAAATCCTTGCGGTACGCCGGGCCTACGACATCGCCGCCAGCCGCCAGATCCAGGTGCCGGAAGTGCAAAACCCAGGGCTGTTGGTGATGGTCCACGAATTGCCGGCCGGCAAAGGCACGCAAATCACTGCGTTGAACTTCGGCGCCACGCCGATCACCGAGACCCTGCACCTGCCGGATATCGCTGCGGGGATGGTGGTGGACATCATCAACGAACGGGTCGAGGGGGATTTGACGGCGGAAGGCGAGTTCAGCATTACGCTGGATGCGTATGAGGGGCTGGCGCTGCGTGTGGTCAGCAGTTCCCCGCTGTAACGCCTGCGCAATTACCTGTGGCGAGCGTGCTCGTCACAGGGGACCGCGCGGCCTGAAATCACGGTGAAAATTCGAACAAGTCCGGGTTTAAATAATGGTTGGGTTAAAAAGATAATGCCGTTAAAAGATCGCTACTTTTTTCGGAGTTTCCTTACGCTGTCGATATAAAATTGCATGTTAGTGTCTTGCTCACTATTGGCCTGTTTGCAGTGTGGCGACCTAAAGGAACATGTATGCAACCTCAGTTGGTGTTGAGTGATGAATATGCAAGTGTACAACCCCAACGTGCAGAGTTAGTAGTTAGTATTGCCACTACGCAGGAAGAAATACGTGAGGTGCAACGCCTGCGTTATCGTGTTTTTTCCGAAGCGTTCCAGTTGTCTGAACTCGCTAATTCTGAAGCATTGAACATCGACGAGTTCGATGCCTATTGCGACCACTTAGTGGTTCGAGACACTAAGACTTCAGCCGTGGTAGGTACCTATCGCTTGATGAACCCGACCGCTGCACGGCGCATGGGACATTACTATTCGGAGAAAGAGTTCGACCTCAGTGGGCTGGAGTCTTTACGCACCAGAACCGTTGAAGCGGGGCACGCCTGTGTCCACCCGGAGTACCGGAGTGGCAGCGTCATCATGATGTTGTGGTCGGGCCTGGCGCGTTACATGGTGCGTGAGGACTGTGATCATTTGATGGGCTGCGCGAGTGTGAGCCTGTCGGACGGTGGCCACAATGCCGCAGCGTTGTTTCGGGGCTTTACGCCGGAGCAGATGGCGCCTGCTGACTATCGCGTCGCCCCCCATGAGCCTTTTCCTGTTTATGAGTATGAGCCCGGGCATGTGCCTCGCCTGCCGCCCTTGCTCAAAGGCTATTTGCGCAGCGGAGGCTGGGTATGTGGTGAACCGGCGTGGGATAAAGAGTTTAACGTGGCGGACTTCTTTATGTTGTTGCCGTTGTCGAAGTTGGACAGCCGTTATGCGCGGCATTATTTGAAACCGCAAAAATCGTTTTGATACGTGGCTGCTATTTAAAGGATTCAATGGGTATGTGTTTGAAAGAAGAAAGAGCCGCCGCATTCGAGTGGATTCCCGAGTTGGTGACTGTGCTCGAAGCAGCGTCGCTTATTGAACTTGAGCGGGGAGAGTCCAAACAACTGGCGACGCTGTTTCGAACCCTCGGTCGTCCAGGGCTTACGATCGCAAAGGAACTTGGCGGTGAGGGCGTGAGTGCAACAAAACTGGCGCAAGTGCTTACATGGGTCGGCGCCCATTGCCCTTCATTGGCGGTGATGATGACCATGCACCACCACACGGTCGCCGGCATGATGGCAGCCAGCCAGTTCTTTCCAGATATCCAGGGGCTGCTCAGTATTATTGCACGCGACAACCTGTTGGTGGCCTCGGGGTTTGCCGAAGGGCGGGCGCAGGCCAATATCCTGGAATCGACGCTGTCCGTTGAAAAAACAGCCGCGGGTTATGTGGTGAATGGCAGTAAGAAGCCTTGCACGATGACGCATCACTTCGACGTGATCACGTTTGGCGTCAACTACCTTGACCCTGAGGGTCAGACCCATATCGGCATCGGTATGGGCTTGGCGGACGACCCGAGTATCCAACGCAAACCATTCTGGTCGGTAGCGCATTTGCAGGCGGCAGACAGCAATGAAGTCATCTTCAATAATCTGTTGGTGCCGGAGCCCATGATGTACTTCAGCAAGGCCGTGGATAACCAGTTGGACGACGTTCAACAGGGTACCGGTGAGCACCTGTTTGCTATCTGGTTCCAATTACTCGCTTCGGCGTCATACCTGGGCATGGCGTCCGCGCTGGCGTCGCGTGCATTGGCGTCCAACAAAGGCTCCCAGGATGATCGGGCCCTGCTGCTCATTGATCTGCAGGGCGCCACCATGGCGATTCGTGGCCTGGCGATTGCGATCGACCAGAATCGATTTCTACGCAGCGACTTGGCGCGCGCGCAAGCCACCCGCTTTGCCGTGCAGGAGGCGATCAATCGCATCAGCACGCGCGCCTTTGAAATCCTCGGAGGCATAGCGTTCATGTCTTCCGAGGAGATTGCTTACCTGCTGGTTGCCACGCGGGTGCTGGCTTTTCACCCCACGTCAAGGCTCGCCAGTGTGCCTTTCTTGTGTGAGCAACTGAGCTAGTAAAGCTGCGGCACGATGAGTTCCGGCGGCGTCGGGCTGCGCGAATAATCCTCCTGCCTCACGCGCTGCGGCAGTTCGATCACCGGCAGCTCGACTTCTTCATACGGCATCTGCCCGAGCAAGTGGTGGATGCAGTTGAGTCGGGCTTTCTTCTTGTCATCGGCTTGTACCACCCACCACGGCGCTTCGGCGATGTGGGTGCGTTCGAGCATGATTTCCTTGGCCTTCGTATACGCTTCCCAGCGCCGACGCGACTCAAGGTCCATGGGGCTGAGCTTCCATTGCTTGAGCGGGTCGTGAATGCGACTGAGAAAACGCAGGTGCTGTTCCTGGTCGGAGATCGAAAACCAGTATTTGATCAGTTGGATACCGGAGCGGGCGAGCATCCGTTCGAACTCCGGAACGGTGCGGAAGAACTCTTCGTACTGGTCCTCGTTGCAAAAACCCATGACTTGCTCGACACCGGCGCGGTTGTACCAGCTGCGGTCGAACAGCACGATTTCGCCGGCGGCCGGCAGGTGTGAGACGTAGCGCTGGAAGTACCACTGCGTCTGTTCACGGTCATTGGGCGCCGGCAGCGCAGCCACTCGGCAGACCCTCGGGTTCAGGCGCTGGGTGATGCGCTTGATCACGCCACCCTTGCCGGCGGCATCCCGTCCTTCGAACAGGATCACCACCTTGTGGCCGGTCTTGACCACCCAGCTCTGCAATTTCACCAGTTCGCCTTGCAGGCGGAACAGTTCGCTGAAATAAATGCGGCGTGCGGCTTTTTCGCTTCCTTCACCGACGTGCTCATCAAACAGCGCGTTCAGGTCATGGCCATCTTCGGATAATTCCAGTTCCAGCTCTTCGTCACTGTGATCGAGCAATTCACGGTGGATGCGCTGTATCAAGGTGTCTTCTAGTGAGGACATGGCGGAACTCGCGTCGTGGGGGATGGCAAAGTCTTAGTCGCATTTTGTTACGAACCAATGACCACAAAATGCGGTGTTGTGGCGGGAGAGGGGGACAACTGGGCGTTTTGCCACTGCACGTTCATAAAACCGTAACAAGATTGTTGCAGAGTTGCCGAGCCCGAAATCACAAGGATTTTCCTTAATGAAACGTCTGATGAAGTCTGCTGCACTCGCCGTTGCGGTTTCTCTCAGTGCCACCTCGGTGTTTGCCGCCGAAAGCATCCGCCTGACCGGTTCCGGTGCGAGTTTCCCAGCGCCGATCTACCTCACCTGGTTCAAGGATTTCAGCAAGAAAACCGAAGGTGTCACGGTTGACTACCAGTCCAAGGGGAGCGGTGCGGGTGTACAGGACTTCCTGAACAAGACCGTCGATTTCGCCGCCAGCGACTCGGCCATGAAAGACGAAGACATCGCCAAGGTGGCCGAAGGCGTGCAACTGCTGCCGATGACCGCGGGTGAAATCGTGCTGGCGTTTAACCTGCCGGGCAATCCTAAAGAACTCAAATTGCCTCGCGATGTGTACTCGAACATTTTCCTGGGCAAGATCACCAAGTGGAACGATCCAAAGATCGTTGCCGCCAACCCAGGCCTGAAACTGCCTGACATGCCGATCACCGTCGTGGTGCGAGCAGACTCCAGCGGCACCACCGCCGTCTTCACCAAGCACCTGGCGGCGATCAACGCTGAGTTCCAGAAGGACTTGGGCGAAGGCAACACCGTTAACTGGCCCGCCAGCGACAAATTCATCAAGTCGCCGAAGAACGATGGTGTGACCGCCACCGTACGCCAGACCCCAGGCGCAATCGGCTACATCGAGTACGGCTTCGCCAAGCTGGCCAAGGTTGACTTTGCCCAACTGCAGAACAAGGCCGGCAAGTACGTGGTACCGAACGCCGAAAGCGGCGCCGAAGCCCTGGCTGCGGTGAAAATGCCGGAAAGCCTGGTGGCCTGGCTGCCGGATCCGGATGGCGCCAAGTCCTACCCGATCACGTCCTACACCTGGATGATCTTCCGCAAGGACAACGGCAACCCAGCCAAAGCCAAGGCCATGCGTGAAATGGTCGAGTACAGCTTGACTGAAGGTCAGAAAATCGCTGATTCGATGGGCTACATCCCGCTGCCGCCATCGGTGGTCGAACAAGTTCGTAAAGCGTCCGCCAACATTAAGTAAGGCTCGCCAGGCCGCTCTCGGTGAGGGTTTCATCCTTGCCGGGAGCGTTCCCCCCTTGTTCCGGAATTAGCCCATGAACACACCTTTTGTCGTACCGGATAACCCGGATTCTGCGTGCCAGCCGCCGTCCACGAAGGACTTCCTGGTTGACCGCACCTTCCGTGCACTTGCACGCATAGGCGTGGTGCTGGTGCTGGCGCTGGTATTCGCGCTGGTCTTCGAAGTAGGGCGCAAGGCACTTCCAGGCATGGAAAAGCACGGCTTTGATGTGCTCTTCGGCAGCGTCTGGGACGTTAACCAAGGTAAATACGGCATTCTGCCGGCGATTTGGGGCACGCTGTACAGCGCCTTCATCGCGTTGCTGATCGCCGGTTTTTTTGGCGTCAGCATGGCGATCTTCCTGACTCAGGACTTTTTGCCCGCCAAGCTTGCTGCAGTGTTTCGCACCATCGTCGAATTGCTCGCCGCGATCCCCAGCGTCGTTTACGGCCTGTGGGGGATCTATGTGGTGATCCCGGCGATTCGCCCGCTGACCGCGTGGTTGAACAGCGAGCTCGGCTGGATCCCGTTTTTCGGCACCTCCTTGAGCGGGCCGGGCTTGCTTCCGGCAGCCCTGGTGTTGGCCATCATGATTTTACCGACCATCGCTGCCGTCTCCCAGGACGCCCTCACGGGTGTGCCGATGAAAACCAAGCAAGCCGCCTATGGCATGGGTACCACCCACTGGGAAGCGATTCTCAAGGTAATGGTGCCATCCGCCGCGACCGGCATCTTCGGTTCGCTGGTGCTGGGCCTGGGCCGCGCCTTGGGTGAAACCATGGCACTGGCCATGTTGGTCGGTAACGCCAACAACATTTCTCTGTCGCTGTTTGCACCGGCCAACACGCTGGCGGCCTTGTTGGCGCTGAACTTCCCCGAAGCCGGCCCGAACGAGATCGAAGTGCTGATGTACGCCGCACTGGTGCTGATGTTCATCACGTTGCTGGTGAACGTCATGGGTTCGATGATCATGGTCTACGCCCAGCGGGGGACTAAACAATGACTGACCTTTCTTCGCCTATCACCGCCATGCCCAGCCTGCAGCGCCGGTTCGAAGGCCGTGCCCTGCGCAGCCTGGTCCTGACTACCCTGGTGTGGTTCGGGGCGTTGCTGGCCAGCGTGCCGCTGATTTCCGTGCTCTACATGCTGATCACCCGTGGCGGTGCACGCTTGAGCCTGGAAGTGTTCACCGAATTGCCGCCCACCGGTTTCGAGACCGGCGGTGGTTTCGGCAATGCCATGGCGGGCACCTTCGTCATGGTCGGTATCGCGGCCGCCATCGCAGTGCCGGTTGGCATTATGGCGGCGATTTTCCTGGCTGAACTGGGGCCGGACAGCAAGCTGGCAAACGCCTCGCGCTTTGCCGCGAAAATGCTCACCGGCTTGCCGTCGATTCTGGCGGGTGTGTTTGCCTACGCCCTGGTGGTGATGACCACCGGCACGTACTCGGCACCGGCGGGTGGCGTGGCGTTGGCCGTGCTGATGCTGCCTATCGTGGTGCTGACGGCCGAAGAGTCGATGAAGATGGTGCCCAAGATCATGAAGGATGCCGCCTACGGGATGGGCTGCACCCGTTCGCAGGTGATCTGGAAAATCGTCTTGCCCACCGGCATGCCCGCGATCCTCACGGGCGTGATGCTCGCCGTGGCACGCGCCGCCGGCGAAACCGCACCGCTGTTGTTCACCGCGCTGTTCAGCAACTACTGGATCTACCACGACGGCAGCCTGGCAGTCATGAATCCGACGGCCTCCCTGGCCGTGCTGATTTACAACTTCTCCGGCATGCCCTTCGACAACCAGCTGGAGCTCGCCTGGGCGGCCTCGTTGGTGCTGGTAATGATCGTACTGGTCGTGAATATCGTGAGCCGTATTTTCGGCAAGCCCAAGTACTAAGAACGGGAGCACCTGAATTTTGAACATGTCATCCGCGCAAATAGCCGCTCCGTTTATCACCCAGTCGCCTGTGGTCATGGACTGCAAGCTGGACAAGATTTTCTACGGCAACTTCATGGCGGTGCGTGACAGCCATGTGCCGATCGAGAAAAACAAGATCACCGGTTTCATTGGCCCGTCCGGCTGCGGCAAATCGACTGTATTGCGCAGCCTCAACCGCATGAACGACCTGGTGAAGGGCTTCCGTTTCGAGGGCCATGTGCATTTCCTCGGCCAGGACGTGTACGGCAAGGGCGTTGACCCTGTAGTCGTGCGCCGTTACATCGGCATGGTTTTCCAGCAGCCCAACCCGTTTTCGATGAGCATTTTTGACAACGTGGCCTTTGGCCTGCGTCTCAACCGTTACAAGGGCGACCTGGGCGACCGCGTCAAGCACGCGCTGCAAGGCGCCGCGCTGTGGGATGAGGTCAAGGACAAGCTCAAGGTCAGCGGCCTGTCGCTCTCCGGCGGCCAACAGCAACGCCTGTGCATCGCCCGCGCCATTGCCACCGAGCCGGAAGTGTTGCTGCTGGATGAGCCTTGCTCGGCACTGGACCCGATTGCCACGCGCCGGGTTGAAGAACTGATGGTCGAGTTGAAGAAGGACTACACCATCGCGCTGGTGACCCACAACATGCAGCAGGCGATTCGTGTGGCCGATACCACCGCGTTTTTCTCGGTGGATATCTCCCAGGGCACGCGCACCGGCTATCTGGTTGAAATGGGCGCCACCACGCAGATTTTCGAGAACCCACGCGAACAAATGACCGGGGACTACATCAGCGGCAAGTTCAGCTGACCGACTCATGCAGCGTTTTTCAGGATTGCCAATGTCTGCAACGCATCGTCTTGATCTGGCCGCGATTGAACGCGCACTGCGCGAGGTACAGAACCGTTTTGCCCAGCTTAGCCGGGACTTTACCGAGCCACGCGACCCGCTGACAGACGAAGTGCTGCAGAATGTGCTTGAAGGCTACGCCCTGATTGACGACTATGTTGCGCGCGGTATTGACCTGTTCGACCTCCAGCAACTGAACCTGATGCTGGAGATCAATGCCACCGTGCTCTGCGGCAAAGACCCGGTTCGCCGGCAGGAATACGCCCAACACCTGGCGGCCACCGAAGAGCATTTTTTCAACAATGTCGAGGGTGGCATCAAGGATTTATACGGCTGGTACTGCAGGCACCACAGTGAATCGGTGTGGAAGCGCGCCGCCGGTGTCTACGTGCGAGTCCTCAGCAGGCCGCAGTTGTTCGTCGAAGGCAATCACCGCAGTGGGTCGCTGATTGTCAGCTACCTGCTGATGCGCGAGGGCTTGCCGCCGTTCGTACTGACGCTGGACAACGCCGAGGGCTATTTCAACCCGTCCTCGGTCATACGTAACTCCGCCAAACATGGCGTAATGGCATTGTACGAATTGCCCAAGATCAAGAAGAAATATGCAGCGTTCCTGGAAGATAAGGCCCCTGACCCTATGGCGTTTTTCCTGAGCGACACACCGGCGCCCGTCTGCCAAGGGGGCCATTGATGGGAAGGTACCCAGTGCTCGACACAATCAAGCGGGTGTTCAAGCGTCAGCGTATCCGTATCTCTTTTGATATCGATGACACACTGGCCTGCCAGCTTCACCACAGCGCGACCGAGCACAGCCGTTTGCCGGCGTGTGTACACCGTTGGCTGGGCGAGCCGCTGCGCAGCGGCACCCGCGCCCTGACCCGCGAACTGCGTCGCCAGGGTTGCAGCGTCTGGGTCTACACCTCGTCCGGCCGGACCCCGTCCTACATCCGCCGTTGGTTGCTGCTGTACGGCATTCACGTCGATGGCGTGGTCAACAGCGTGCGGCACAATCAAGCGCTCACGGAGCGCGGGCTGTCGAGCACACCGTCGAAATTCCCGCCGGCATTCGACATCGACCTGCATGTCGATGACTCCGAGGGTGTTCAGCTTGAAGGCTTCGATCACGGTTTTCGCGTTGTGGTCGTGGACCCGGAAGACGAGCAATGGGCGCAGCGCGTGCTGGATGCCGTCGCACAGGTCCAGGCACAGCTCGCCCGGCAGCAACCGCAACGGCACAAGGTGCCTGTGCGGGCCTATCCAGGGCTGACGTTGAACGGATAAGCCATTCCCTGGGCTGAGCAAAAAGGGGGCGACTGATGGATCAGTCGCCCCCTTTTTTGGCTTATTTTTCGCTCAACGCACCAAGGAACTCGGTGTGCCGCAACACCTGCGAAAACATGGGCAGCGTGAAGTTTTCAGCGGCCTTTTGTTGCTCATCGGTGAACGTCGCCGTGCAGTCGCTCAAGGTCACCACGTTGTAACCCTTCTCATACCCTGACCGCACCGTACCCTCGACACAGCAGTTGGTCAGGAACCCTGCCACCACCAGGTTCTGGATACCGTTGTTGCGCAGCACCAGGTCCAGGCCCGTGGTCGCAAAACCATCCAGCCCGCGCTTGCCTTCCACGAGAATATCGCCGGTTTCACGGGTGATCGCTTCCGAGATCTCGGCGCCCCAACTGCCGGTGCGGAACGCGCTGCCGTCGGCGACACCTTTGAGAATCCCATAGTGGCGCGTGGTCAGCTCCGGATAGCCGTCGGCGAACTGGATCGGCAGGTGGATGATCTTCACCCCGAGTGGCGGGCCTGCTGCACCGTGGTTGCGGTGTTGGCCAGCATGTCGCCGGTGTGCATGACGTCTTTGACGGCGTCATGGAACACGCCGCCGGGCGTGGTGAAGTCGTTCTGGAATTCGATCAAGACAAGGGCGGTGGCGTTTGGATTCATGTTGGGTCTCCGATAGGAATCACTGTGGGGGAAGTCGGGACGGGTCCTTCAGCATAGTTAACCGCGTTCGTTAAGGCTGGGGATTTAAGGACAATGTACAGCAGCGCAGATCGGTCACGTCAGAATCAAACCAAATGGGCTTTTGATTATTTGGTTAAAAGTTTTATTGACTAAAGAATATTATTTGGTTAATCATGACCTGGCATCTGCTCGCATGCAGAGTCATTTCCAGGGTTATCCCATGGGTCAGAACATCATGCCGTCATTGGCCAGCCTTTACGTTGAGACGAACGAGTCTTCCACCCAGCCCCGCTTGGCGCCTTTACTGATGCAGGGCTTCCCGGCGGGGCCGAAATACCGCGTCACTTGGCACAACTGGATGCACCCGCCCTTTAACCAGTGGGGGTTTCGCAACCTGGCGCGACTGCGTCCCTCCATCGATGTGCGCGCGGGCGCCGGCCCCGTCGGGCCCTTGAACACCGCGCCACAGGCGTTGGATGCCCTGTACTTCGACAGTGAGTGCGGGTTGAGCGTGAGTGTCATTGAGCATCTGCTGGCCAGCCAGACCGATGCCTTTTTGGTGATGCAGGGTGACACCGTGCTGTTCGAACGCTACTTCAACGGCCAGCGCGCCAGTGACCGGCACATCATGTTCTCGGTGACCAAATCGCTGGTCGGCACCCTGGGCGAAGAACTGGTGACCCGCGGCGTGCTCAACCCCGAGCTGCCCGCCGCGTACTACGTGCCGGAACTGGTGGGCAGCGCATTTGGTGATGCGACGGTGCGCCAGCTTTTCGACATGGCGGTGGGCATCGACTACAGCGAGGTCTATGACGACCCCAATTCAGAGAGCTCGCAGTACGGCTATGCCTGTGGCTTCCAGCCGGCATTGGCGCAATACGCGCAGTTCGAGTCGTTGTACCAATACCTGCCGTCGCTGAAAAAACGGGGCGTGCACGGCGGGTTTTTCCACTATGTGACCGCCACCACCGAAGCTTTGGCGTGGGTGATGGAGCGGGCTTCGGGCAACGCCTGCAGTGAGCTGCTGGAGGGTATCTGGCAGCAGTTGGGGTGCGACCGCGACGGGTATTTCATCGCCGATCCGTGGGGGCGTAATGTCGCCGGGGCGGGCTTTAGTGCCACCTTGCGCGACATGGCGCGTTTTGGTCGCCTGCTGGCCAACAACGGCCGCCAGGACGGGGTTGAGCTGCTGTCGCCCGAGACCGTCGCCCGCATCACCGCAGGGGCCGACCCGGCGATTTACGCGCAAAACGCCGAGTTCTCCCACTGGACACCCGGTGCGTCCTATCGAAGCCAGTGGTACGTGTTCAACGACCACAGCCAGGCCCTGATGGCCGGGGGCATTCACGGTCAATACCTGTTCATCGACAAACCGTCCGGCGTGGTGATCGTCAAGCAATCGTCGCTGAACGAGGCGGTCAGCCCGTTCGATACCGACAGCGTGCGCATGCTGCGCGCGATTGCCGCCCACCTGAGCCACTGACCTCGTCAAAAAATAAGAGTTTTGCGTTCTATTCACCTGGCTTGCCCAGGTGTTGGCGACGCCCTGCGTCGCCATTGACTGCCCTGTAACAACAATAATTCCACAGGAGCTTCTTATGGTTTTCACCAAGCGTTTCTCTCGAGCGCTCTTAGCGGTCGGCTTACCCTTGACCACCCACGTCGCATGGGCGGGCTACACCTTTGAGGACGGCAATCTCAAGGGTGAAGTCAACCTCACGGTGGGCGGGGCGACGCTGTTCAGTCGTGGCGTCAACTTCGGCAGCGGCCGTGTGGATGCGCGCAACGGCAAAAACGGCGGCGCCAGGATCAACTGGCAAGAGTTCTACGTAAAACCAGGTGCCAAATTCGAGTACGCGGTGCAACCCGATTTCAGCCTGCTGGCGGGCGGTTCGCTGGTGGCGGCAAGCACGTTCGGCGACGGTGATGCCGGTGGCTTCACCCGCAGTTCCGACGGCAAGGTCGCGGCCGAAGAACTCTACGGTGGTTTCCGCGCTGGCGAATGGAAGCTGACCGCCGGCCGCCAGAACTACATGATCGGCACGGGGTTCATCGTCATGGACGGTAACCTCGACCAGCACAAAGACGCTGCCTACTGGCTGGGCCCTCGGACCGCTTTCAAGGATTCGGCGATCCTGGCCTGGGACCACGGCGCACTGAAGTCTCAGGCGTTCACCCTGCGCACCGATGATGATCTGGGCGACTTCCGGATGACCGGCGTCAACCTCGATTACAACCTCGATGATCAGGTGACGCTCGGCGCCATGGCCATGAAGGTCAATGCCCTTGGCCCGAGAGGCAGCACGCTTCCCCGTCGCCGGGACGGCATGCGGGTGTACAACGTGAGGGCGCTCAATGCCAAGGTTCCCGGCGTGCCGGCACTGACCTTGAACGCCGAATACGCGTTGGAGCGCGGCAGCGGCGAGGGGGTCGATTACGCGGCCAACGCCTGGTATGGCCAGGCGGACTATGCGTTCAGCACGTTACCGCTGACCCCGATCATCGGCTACCGCTACGCGAGTTTTTCCGGCGACGACAACCTCTCCGACAACCGGCAAAAAGCCTGGGACCCGCTCAGTAAGGGCTTTGTCGACTGGAGCACCTGGCTGATCGGCGACGTGGTGGGTAACTACCTGCTGTTCAACAGCAACGAAAACGTCCAGCAGTTTTCCCTCAAGACCCACCTCAACGAAACCGTGACCCTCGGTGCGATTCACTACCAGTTCTGGCTGGACGAGAAAAACTACATGGGTGCACCGGTCAACGATCGGCGCTTTGCCGACGAGAGCGTGGTATTCCTCGACTGGACACCCACGCCGTCGTTCTATACGTCGCTGTCGTACAACTGGGTCAAGCCACTGGCTGCCGCCAAACAGGTGTTCGGCGATGACCAAACGTTCAGTGCGCTGGAGCTGTATTTCACCTATCGCTATTAAGTGCTGCGAGCCATCGTGGCCGCGCTGGAGTGTTTTGATCATGAACAGATTTTTGCGTAACACCGTGCTGGGCACTGTCGCTTCGTTGTTGATCAGTGGTTTTTGCCTGGCTGAAGAACGCACCGTACGGATCTACAACTGGATCGAATACCTGCCACCCGAGGTGCTCAAGAGCTTCCAGGAGGAAACCGGCATTCGCCCGATTTACGATGTGTTCGACAGTGCCGAAACCATGGAGTCCAAGCTGCTGACCGGCAACTCCGGGTATGACGTGGTGTTTCCGGGCAGCGCCAACCTGGGGCACCTGATCAAGGCCGGTGCGGTCCAGCCGCTGGACCGCACGCAGTTGCCGAACTGGAAGCACCTGGACCCGCAGTTCATGCAGTCCCTGGAGGCCGTGGGCGACACCGGCAATCGCTACGCCGCGCCTTACTTGTGGGGCACCACGCTGATCGGCTACAACGTCGACAAGGTCCGCAAGGCCCTGGGGGCTGACGTGCAGATGAATACCTGGGACATCATCTTCAAGGAAGAGAACCTTGCCAAGCTGGCCGCTTGCGGGGTCGGCTTCCTCGACGCGGGCAACGAGATCGTGCCCATTGCCTTGCACTACAAGGGCCTCGACCCCAATAGCCAGAAGCGCGAAGACTACCCACAGGCCCAGGCCGTGATGATGAAGATCCGTCCTTACATCACCTACTTCAACTCGTCGCGTTACGGCATGGATTTGGCCAACGGTGATGTCTGTGTGGCGGTCGGCTGGTCTGGTGGTGTCGCGCTGGCCAAACAATTGGCGGATGCCGCCGGCAAAGGCGTCAAGGTCGAGATGGCACTGCCCAAGGAAGGCGCGCCGATGTGGTCGGACGTGATGATGATCCCGGCCAACGCGCCCGATCTGGCTGAGGCGCATGCGTTCATCAATTACATCCTGCGTCCGGAGGTGATTGCCCGCATCAGCAACAAAATCGGCTATCCCAACCCGAACAAAGACGCCACCGCGCTGGTGGACGCCAGTATCCGCAACAACCCCAACATGTATGTGCCGGACGCCGCGCGCAAGACGCTGTTCGCCCTGGAGCCGATTCAGGCTGCCGTGGAGCGCATCCGTACCCGCACCTGGATCAACATCAAGACGAACCGCTGAACAGAGTGGCCCGGTGCTTGTGGTGAGCAGGCTTGCCCTGCGCGGGGCAAGCCCTAATGCCAGTCAGTTAAGAAGCAGCAAGAGCGAAAAGTAACCCGTGGCGAGGGAGCAAGCTCCCTCGCCACAGCGTTATGTGTCAGCTTTTAAGATTTATATACATGCCTATGCCCTCAGGCCTGCATGCCGTAGAACAGCAACTCGGTGATACGCCTGACCTGCGTAGAGTGCGCATCGATATCCGGGTGTTCCTGGTTGACCAGCCTGAACAGTTGCAGGTGTGAGTAGTCGTTCAACAGGAATGCGGCCAGTTCCACATCGAGTTGCGGGCGCAGCTTGCCGGCCCGTTGCAGCTCCCTCAGCAGTTCACTGATTTGCGCCCTGAGGGCGTCGTTCATGGCCCGATAACCTGCAGGCAGTTCATTGCTGCCACCGAACAGGATCAGCGGCAACAGTTCGCGCCACAGGCTGGGGTGCATGACTTCGAGGGCATAGCCCGTGAGCAGCCGTTCCAGGTGGCAGAGCGCGTCGACCGGGTCGTCTATTGCGTGGATCAGGCTGCGGGTATCAGTGATGGCCCGCTGATCGGCGTGGCGCAGGATCTCCAGGATGATTTCCTGCTTGTTGCCGAAATACTTGAACACCGTGGGCGGCGACACGCCGGCCTGGCTGGCGATCTGTTCGATGGTGGTGTTCTGGAAGCCCTGGCGCTCAAACAGTTCGATCGCCGCCTGGCTGATGGCTTGGCGGCGTTCGGCTTTTTGACGTTCACGCAGTCCGCTCACAGGAGATCCTTGTCACGAGTAAGAAAAAGGGGCGCTTGTAGCCCGGTACCTCTGCAAAATACTTAATTGGGTAAAGCTTTTAAAGCACTCATTTCCAATCACGGGGTTTGCCGCTGATGCTTCTTCAGCCGGTAGGCAAATTGCGCACGGCTGAGGCCCACGAGCCGGGCGGCGGCCGCGAGGTTGCCGGCGTTGTGTTGCAGCGCCTCATTGATCAGGCGCGACTCCAGGCCATCAATGGAAAAGCCCTGGTCCAACTGGCCAAGGGTGTCCAGCAGCGCGGGGCGGGGGGCTTGCAGTCCCGTGTTGGACAGGCTGCCATGGTCGTCCAGGCCATAGGGATCCGTCGGCATGGGTTCGTTGCGAAACAGATGCACCAAGTCAATGGCCTGGCCTTCGTCGCTGGCAATCAGGCCGCGTTCGATCAGGTTTTGCAGCTCGCGCACATTGCCCGCGAAGTCGTAGCGCAACAGTACCTTCAGGGCGCGCATGGTCAGGCCCGCCGGGGTTCGGGCATATTCCTGGCAGAAGCGCGTGAGGAAGGCGTTGATCAGCAACGGAATATCGTCCCGGCGCTCACGCAGGGGCGGCAGGGCGATGGGGTAGACATTCAACCGATAGAACAGGTCTTCACGAAACGTACCGTCAGCCACGGCTTTGCGCAGATCAATATTGGTGGCGGCCACCACCCGCACATCCACCTTGATCCCACGCACGCCGCCGACCCGTTCGATTTCGCGTTCCTGCAAGGCACGCAGCAATTTGCTTTGCCCTGCCAGGCTGAGGCTGGTGATTTCGTCGAGGAACAGCGTCCCGCCCTGGGCCCGCTCGAAACGCCCGGGGCGCGAGTGCGTGGCGCCGGTATACGCGCCGCGCTCGACGCCGAATAGTTCGGCTTCGATCAGGTTGTCCGGGATGGCGGCGCAATTGAGCGCCACAAACGGGCGCTCATGCCGGTGACTGAGCTGATGCAATTGGCGCGCAAACATCTCTTTGCCCACCCCGGATTCACCGCTGATCAGCACCGTCGCCGGGGTCAGCGCAACGCGTTGCAGGGCTTGCGTTGCGGCGTTGAACGCCGCGCTGGCGCCCACCAGCGCTTGCGGCGGGTTGACCCAGGCGCCGTGGTTCAGTGGGTGGTCGGGAGTGGTGGAGGGGGCGGGGCCGGTGACGGCCTGGGACACGTTCAGGTAGCGCAGGTCTTGCTCGACGTCACCCCATTGTTCGGCCGTCTTGCCGACCACCCGGCAGCATCGATGGCCCATGCCCCGGCATTCCACTTCGCGGAAAATCACCATTTGCCCGAAGAGGCCGCTGACAAACCCGATGGCATAACCGGTTTCAGTCCAGCACACCGGGTCCTGGCCGATGCCATAGGCGCTCACGTGCTCATCGGCTTCGCAGGAGTGGTGCCAGAGAAACTCGCCTTCGTAGAACCCCGAGTCGGCATCGAACTTGAAATGCAGCGGTTCGACCTTGGTCATGCCTTCCAGGGTGTGCAGGTGGGTCCCGGCGCGAAACACCGCGGCGGCATCGGCCTGTGGCCAGCGCTCGCGTATCAGCCGCGCATCCCGCGCGCCGGAGGCGTAACCGGTGCGGGTGAACAGGCCGCGCGCCTGCTCCAGCCCCAGGCGCTCGATGACTTCCCCGCGCAGGGCGCCGAACGAGGAACTGTGCAGCAACATCATGCGTTGGTCGTTGAGCCAGATACGCCCGTCTTCTGGGGAAAAGAATAGGCAGTCGGCCAGCTCTCCAGGCGTCGGCGAGCTGCTGTCGCTGAGTTGGCGGCTGTCGCCCCGTGGATGATAGGGCGCGGTGGTCACCCGATCATCGGGCAGCGCGCTGTGGGGATTAGTCATTGTTATGCCCCTGCAAAGCAAATGAACGATTTGAGTAACTGCTCAGATAGTTATTAAACATAACCTTATCAATTGAACAAGTGGCGAGGCCGTGGTTTTTGCCACGGACCGACACCTGATGGTTGAGTGGTACGTGGCGGGCCCCGGCATAGAGCCCTCGCCGATTTATGTCAGCGTCGCCGCGTGCAAGCGGCACAGCCTTTGCTCAAGACCTGATGCGGCGTTTGCCTATGTGCAGGCGATGACAATTACAAGAACCGGGAGTTGCCATGTCAGTGTCTGAAACCACCCACCTGTTACAGCGGGCCCTTGAGTCCGAATGCCTGTTCAACGGCGATTGGATACCCGCCTCGGGGTCCGTGATGCCTGTGATCGAACCTGCCACCGGCGAGCCCTTGATGCGGTGCGCCATGGCCAACGCGGCCGACATCGCCGTCGCCAGTCGCAGCGCGGCCCTGGCCCAACCGGCATGGGCCGCACTCGGCCCACGCGAACGCGCCGCCGTGTTTCGCAAGGCGGCGGACCTGGCTCAGCAGTGCTTCGCCGAACTGGCGCTGTATGTCGCCCGCGAAACCGGGGGCGCGCTGTTCAAAGGTGAGCACGAAGTGCGCGAGGCGATCGTACTGCTGCACCAGGCGGCGGGCCTGTTGTCCCAGCATCACGGGCTGGTGCTGCCCAGTGCGGCCGGGCGCCTGTCCTATGCGCGGCGCCAGCCCCATGGCGTGGTCGGGGTGATTTCACCGTTCAATTTCCCCCTGGTGCTGTCGCTGCGTTCGGTGGCGCCAGCCTTGGCGGCGGGCAATGCGGTGGTACTCAAGCCCGACCCGCAGACCCCTGTCAGCGGCGGTTTTCTGATCGCCCGGCTGTTCGAGGAAGCGGGCCTGCCCAAGGGCCTGCTGCACGTGTTGCCCGGTGCTGCCCCGGTCGGTGAAGCGCTGTGCCGTGACCCGAATGTGCAGATGATCACCTTTACCGGCTCCACGGCGGCAGGGCGCAAAGTCGCCGAGGTGGCCGGGCGTCACTTGAAAAAAGTCGCGCTGGAACTGGGTGGCAAAAACCCGTTGATCATTCTCGACGACGCCGACCTCGACCTGGCGGCAAGCAATGCGGCCTGGGGCGCCTGGCTGCACCAGGGGCAAATCTGCATGGCGACCGGCTTGATTCTTGCCCATGAATCCATCGCCGAACGTCTCACGCGCAAGCTGGTGGACAAGGCCCGGGCGCTCACCGTGGGCAATGCCGCCCGGGGTGAAGCAGCGCTCGGCCCGCTGATCAACCCACGGCAATTGCAGCGCGTGCACGAGATCGTCAGCGACAGCCTGCAAGCAGGCGCACGGTTGGAGGCTGGCGGCGAATATGACCAGTTGTTCTACCAGCCCACCGTGCTCAGTGGCGTGCGGCCGGGCATGCGCGCCTTTGAGGACGAAGTGTTTGGCCCGGTGGCCAGCGTGGTCAGTTTTGCCACCGACGAGGAGGCCATCGAGCTGGCCAACCGCACTGAGTACGGACTCTCGGCCGCGATCATCTCGCCGTCCGTCGGGCGCGCCATGGCGATCGGCGAGCGGCTGAATTGCGGCCTGTTGCACATCAACGACCAGACCGTGGCCGACGAATGCATCAACCCCTTCGGCGGGCGCGGCGCTTCCGGCAACGGCGGCAGCGTCGGCGGGCCGGCCGACTGGGACGAGTACAGCCAGTGGCAGTGGGTTACGGTGAAAAACACGCCGCCTGTCTATCCGTTCTGACTCTCGGCCGTACTGAGTCGTGGCCGTACTGAGCCCTGGCTCATCGGTTTGCTCCCCCCATGCCTATACAAAAACAAGAGGGCTTGAACATGAACCTGCATAACAAAACCCTGGTTATCACCGGTGCCGCCTCCGGCATTGGCGCCGAATTGGCGCGGCTCGCGCGTTTCCAGGGCGCCACGGTGATCGGCGTTGATCGCCATGAACCGCAATTGACCCTGGATGGGTTCTTCCAGGCGGACTTGGGTGACCCTGCCAGCATCGATGCCTTGGTGGCGCGCCTGCCGGCACGGGTCGACGGGTTGTGCAACATTGCCGGCGTGCCCGGTACGGCACCCGCGCAGACGGTGGCCGAGGTCAATTACCTGGGGCTGCGGCATCTTACGCAAGCGCTGCTGCCCCGCATGCCGGCGGGCGGCAGCATCGTCAATGTCGCGTCGGTGCTCGGCGCACAATGGCCGCAACGGCTGGAACTGCACAAGGCCCTGGCCGCCACACAAGACTTCGCGGCAGGGCAGCAGTGGCTGGCGGCCAATCCGGTGGCGCAGAGCACCTGTTATCAGTACTTCAAGGAAGCGCTGATTGTGTGGAGCTTCCAGCAAGCCCAAGGCTGGTTTCGCGATCACTCGGTGCGCATCAACTGCGTTGCGCCGGGGCCGGTGTTTACCCCGATCCTGGGCGACTTTGTCAGCCTGCTCGGGCCGGAGCGGGTGGCCGAGGACAGCCAGCGCATGACCCGTCCAGCCCTGGCCGATGAGGTGGCGGCGGTGATCGCCTTCCTTTGCTCGGACGCCGCACGCTGGGTCAACGGGGTCAATCTGCCGGTGGACGGTGGGTTGGCCGCCACCTACGTGTAGGGCCTGCAACTGCGGTAAACCCCGGCGCGGATCCACCGTGCCGGGGGTCTTGAACAACAACAAAAATACAGGACACACAAGATGCTCAAGCCTATCTTGCGGACAGTTGCGGCCATGACCTTTGTCGCACTGTCATCGACTGCACACGCTTACGATTTGCCCGGACTCAACCTGGGCAGCACCAGTTTCTACGACGGCTCACCGGCACCGGCCGGCCCTGGCTGGTACCTGGAGGAGTACCTGACGTACTCCCGCGCCAGCCGTTTCAACGACGCCAACGGCCACAAGCTGGTGTTGCCCAAACAGGATCTGGAAGTGGTGGCGCCGACCACGCAGATCATCTACCTCGGTCAACCTTTGGCCAATGGCGCCATGCCCGGCTTCACCTTGATCAACACCTCGCTGGCCCATGTGGATGTCGATGATGGTTTGCATAACGCCGCGTTGAGTGCTCGTGAAGGCTTCGGCGACGTGACGCTTGGCGCCTTCCTGCAACTGCCGACCCTGAGCCGGGCCGATGGCAGCCCGCTGTTGACCCAGCGCGTCGAGGCCGATGTGTCGGTGCCGGTGGGGGCCTATAACCGCAATCGTTCGATCAACCCCGGCAGCAACTTCTGGTCATTCAACCCGTATTATGCGGCGACGTACTGGTTCAACCCGAAATGGTCGGCGAGCGGGCGTTTCATGTACCTGTGGAACGGCAAGAACGATGATCCACAGGCAGGCTTTGGGGATGTTTCCGATACCCAGGCCGGCCAGGCGTTGCATGCCAACCTGACGCTGCAATATGCCTTGAACCAACAACTGAGCGTGGGGGTGAATGGCTACTGGTTGAAGCAGATCACCGACACCCAGGTCGATGGGCACGACGTGAGTGGGCGGCGGGAAAAGGTCTGGGCCATGGGCCCAGGCCTGGTCTATGCCTTCAACAAGGAAAACGTGCTGTCGGTGAACGCCTACTTCGAGCAGCAGGCTGAGAACCGCACTCAGGGCAACAAACTGGTGCTCAATTGGCTGCACAAGTTCTAGGTGGCGCGGCCCGCACCATCACGCTGATGATGGTCAGCGCGGCAATCACCACCCCGGGGGAGGTCGCCAGCAGGACCCCCGCGGTGCCGGCGCCGGCTGCGAGCAGTTGGCCGGCCGCCAGCGGCCCGGCCACCGAACCCAGGCGGCCGACGGCTACCGCGGCACCGACGCCGGTAGCGCGTACCGAGGTGGGGTAGGAGGGCGGTGCCGACGCGTACAGCACCAACTGCGCGGCCATGACGAACAAGCCGGCGGCAAAGCCGGCAATCGCCATGGGCACGATGCCCACTGAGAGTCCGACGCCCGCGAGGGCCGCCAGCAACCCGGCGTACACGCACAACACCACTTTGACGGCATTGCAGCGGTCCAGCAGCACGCCGCCAAGCAGTGAACCCAGGGCGCCGCCGATATTGAAGAGCATCTGCACCATGCCCGCCTGGGGTTTGCTGAAGCCTTGTTCCAGCAACAGCGACGGCAGCCAGTTGAGCAGCATGTACATCACGGTCAGGGTGAAGAAGTAGCTGAGCCACAACGCCAGTGTGGTGCGCGCGCGACCCTCGCCGAACAGCGCCTGGGACGTGGAGGGGCGGGCGCCGGGGGTGTTGTCGCGCTGTTGGCGAAAGGCGCTGGATTCTGGCAGCAACAGGATCATCAGCGGCACGGCCAGCAAGGGCGCCAGGCCGCCGATGATAAAGGTGGTTTGCCAGTGTTCACTGGAAAACATCGCCACCACGGCAGCCAAGGCGCCACCCAGCGGTACGCCGCAGTACATCACGCTGATGGCGGTGCCGCGCTTTTGCTCACTGACCGCTTCGGCGCACAGGGCGATCAGGTTGGGCAGTGCCGCGCCCAGCCCCAGGCCGGTCAGGAAGCGCACCAGCAACAGGCCCGAATAGCTGTCGACAAACGCGGTGCTCAGGGAAAACACCCCGAACAGCAGCACTGCTATCACCAGGATTTTCTTACGCCCTATGCGGTCGGCGACCCAACCGCCGAAGAACGCCCCCGGCAGCAGGCCAATGATGCCGACGCTGAAGACCCAGCCGAGCATCTTCGGGTCCAGGGCGAACGTTTGACGTAACCCGGCGGCGGCGGTGCCGGCGGCTTGCAGATCGAACCCCTCGATCAGCGCAACGATAAAGCACAACGCAATAGTCAGCGTCGAACGACGCGATGGACTGTCCATGGGCAAACCTCATTGTTGTTTTTATGGGGATGGCGAGCTTCAGTGGCTGCTGGCGATTAAGATAACAAAGATAACTAAAAAATGAATCGCGGATAAAAAACCTTAAAAAATAAGAATAAATCGATCAAAAACATGTGGTTATGATTGAGATCCATATAAAGCTGAAAAATAGATAGTTTTATTAATGTTCGATTATCGCTCAGTTGCAGTTGACGAGCGCCCTCGGCTGTTTCCATTCTTGGCTCGCAAAGCCGACTGGGCCGAGCGTGTGACACCCCAAAAACAACAACAAAAAATGGACATCGAACATGCCAGAACTCCCGATGGAGGACGCCGTTGCGGCTGCGTCAGTCTCCTGTGTGTCGAACAACCTTCCATGCCTGCTGCTGGCGTCGCTGGCCTTGAGCGTGCTGCCCACCCCACTGTGGGCGGCAGGCTTTATCGACGATAGCCACGGTACCTTGACCCTGCGCAATTACTACCTGGACCGTGACTACAAGGACGACGGTGCGAAGACCGCCGCACGGGAATGGGCCCAGGCGTTCATCCTCAACCTGGAATCGGGATACACCTCAGGCCCAGTGGGCTTTGGCTTGGATGTGCGTGGGTTGATGGGGGTCAAGCTCGACTCGTCACCGGACCGCAGCGGCACCGAGTTGTTGCCGGTGTCGGCCAGCGACAAGCGTGCCGCCGATGAATACGCGCGCCTGGCGCCGACCGCCAAGCTGCGGTTTGCCCAAACCACGGTGAAGGCGGGTGACGTGTCGATCTTCCTGCCGTTCGCCTTCGCCAGCCCGTCGCGCCTGTTGCCGCAGACCTTTCGCGGCACCACCCTGAGTTCCAAGGACATCGAGGGCCTGACCCTCAACACCGGCTATATCGACCGTATCAACAAGCGCGACTCCACGGACTACCAGGCCATGACCGTGGCCTCGCCCAACCGGCGTTTCAATGCCACCGCCACCACCTCGCACCTGGCTTACGTCGGCGGTGACTATCAGGTCAACAAAGACCTGAGCCTGCGCGTTTATCACTCGCAGGTCGCGGACCTCTACCAGCAGGACACCCTGGCGTTGCTGCATAACCTGCCGGTGGGGGATGGCGTGCTCACCAGTGACCTGCGCAGCTTCTTCAGTCGCGAGGACGGCAGTGCCAAGGCCGGGAACGTGGATAACCGCAACCTCTCGGCGCTGTTTGGTTACCGCCTGGGCGGCCACCGCGTGAGCCTTGGCTACATGCATTCAAGCGGCGAGACCGCCACGCCCTATATTTCCGGCACCGAGTTGATGGGCATGAGCGAGCTGACCATGAGTTCGGACTTTCTCAACGCCAAGGAGCGCACCTGGCAGGCCATCTATGACTACGATTTCGCCGCAGCGGGTGTGCCGGGGTTGAAGAGCCGGCTGCGCTACGTGCGCGGCGACAACATCGAATTGGCGGCTTTCAACGCCGAGGATCGCAAGGAGCGCGAGTTCCAGATGGAGCTGGGCTACGTGATTCAGAGCGGCCCGCTGAAGAACGTCGGGTTCATGGCGCGCAAGTCGATCTACCGCAATGACTTCCCAAGCGGCGCAGCCTTTCGCGACGAAAACCAGACCCGCTTCCTGGTGCTCTACACCGTGGCGCTCTGGTAGGCCGATCAGTCCTGATAGACCTTCTTGAGCAAGCGCAGCAGTTCTTCACGTTCCTGGCTGTCCAGGGCGGCGGTAGCGTCCTGGTCGCTCTGGGCGGCGATTTCCTTGAGCGCTTTGAGCAGGGTTTCGCCGGTCTTGCTGAGGAAGATCCCGTAGGAGCGTTTGTCCGGCTTGCAGCGGACCCGTACGGCGAGGGCGCGGCTCTCCAGCTTGTTCAGCAGGGGTACCACCTGGGGCGGCTCAATCGCCAGGGCACGGGCCAGGTCGGCCTGCATCAGCCCAGGGTTCTGCTCGATGATCGCCAGGGCCGAGAACTGCGCGGGACGCAGGTCGTGGTCCGACAGCCGGCCGATCAGGTTCTGGAACAGCTTGAGCTGGGCGCGGCGCATGGCGTAACCGATCAGATCGTCCAGGGCTGAATCCAGCGGCGGCCGCACCTCCTCGTTGTCGGGCAGGGCCGGGCTGGGGGCGGCGATGTTGGAAGGCTTGGCCATTAACAGTGCAATCCTCAAGAGATGGAGGTTAAGAAGGCTATCTAGTTTGCCGAGGTTGGCGAGCCCTGGCTATGCCGACGTTTCACAACACCAGAAAAAATCGGGTTTTACACCGAAAAAATATTGGTTATCCAGATTAATAGTTAATTGACATAACTATATTTGCGGTTTAGTTTCGACTCATCTTCACACCAGAACAAGAGCGTACCGCCATGAGCAATTACGAAGGCCGTTGGACCACAGTCAAGGTTGAGATCGAGGAAGGCATCGCCTGGGTCATCCTCAACCGTCCGGAAAAACGCAACGCCATGAGCCCGACCCTGAACCGGGAAATGATCGACGTACTGGAAACCCTGGAGCAGGATCCTGCCGCCGGCGTACTGGTACTGACCGGTGCCGGCGAAGCCTGGACGGCCGGCATGGACCTCAAGGAATACTTCCGCGAAGTGGATGCCGGGCCGGAGATCCTCCAGGAAAAAATTCGCCGCGAAGCCTCGCAATGGCAATGGAAACTACTGCGCATGTATGCCAAGCCGACCATTGCCATGGTCAATGGCTGGTGCTTCGGCGGCGGCTTCAGCCCACTGGTGGCGTGCGACCTGGCGATCTGCGCCGACGAAGCCACCTTCGGCCTCTCGGAAATCAACTGGGGCATCCCGCCGGGCAACTTGGTGAGCAAAGCCATGGCCGACACCGTGGGCCATCGCCAATCCCTGTACTACATCATGACCGGCAAGACCTTCGGCGGGCAGAAAGCCGCCGAAATGGGCCTGGTCAACGAAAGCGTGCCCCTGGCGCAACTGCGCGAAGTGACCATCGAACTGGCGCGCAACCTGCTCGAGAAAAACCCAGTGGTGCTGCGCGCGGCCAAGCATGGCTTCAAGCGCTGCCGCGAACTGACCTGGGAGCAGAACGAGGATTACCTCTACGCCAAGCTCGATCAGTCGCGCCTGCTCGACACCGAAGGCGGTCGCGAGCAGGGCATGAAACAGTTCCTCGACGACAAGAGCATCAAGCCTGGCCTGCAGGCGTATAAACGCTGAAGGGCGCGGCCGCCTGGCCGCGCCGCTGTACCCCGCTTGAACGTATTCCCGATAAAGACAATAAAGAGGAATCACCATGCTGGACGTGCCCCTGTTGATCGGCGGCGAGTCGTGCCCTGCCCGTGACGGTCGAACCTTCGAACGTCGCAACCCGGTGACCGGTGAAGTCGTCTCGCGGGTCGCCGCAGCGACCCTGGAAGATGCCGACGCCGCCGTCGCCGCCGCTCAAGCCGCGTTCCCCACCTGGGCGGCGCTGGCCCCCAACGAGCGCCGCACCCGTTTGCTCAAGGCGGCCGAGCAATTGCAGGCGCGCAGCGCGGAATTTATCGCTGCGGCCGGTGAGACCGGCGCCATGGCCAACTGGTACGGCTTCAACGTGCGCCTGGCGGCCAATATGCTCCGCGAAGCCGCGTCGATGACCACCCAGATCACCGGCGACGTCATTCCCTCCGATGTCCCCGGCAGTTTCGCCATGGCCCTGCGTCAGCCCTGCGGCGTGGTGCTGGGCATCGCGCCGTGGAATGCCCCGGTCATCCTCGCCACGCGGGCTATCGCCATGCCGCTGGCCTGCGGCAATACCGTGGTGCTCAAGGCCTCGGAATTGAGCCCGGCGGTGCACCGGCTGATTGGCCAGGTGCTGCAGGACGCCGGGCTGGGCGATGGCGTGGTCAATGTGATCAGCAATGCGCCAGAGGATGCCGCTGCGATTGTCGAGCGGCTGATCGCCAACCCGGCCGTGCGCCGGGTCAACTTCACGGGTTCGACCCATGTGGGGCGGATTGTCGGCGAACTCTCGGCGCGTCACCTCAAACCGGCCCTGCTGGAGTTGGGCGGCAAGGCGCCGTTGCTGGTGCTCGACGACGCCGACCTCGACGCAGCGGTGGCGGCAGCAGCATTTGGTGCCTACTTCAACCAGGGGCAGATTTGCATGTCCACTGAACGCTTGATTGTCGATGCCAAGGTCGCCGATGCGTTCACCGCCAAGCTGGCGGCCAAGGTCGCGACCCTGCGCGCGGGCAACCCCGAGGCGGCGGATTCAGTGCTGGGGTCGCTGGTGGACGCGCGTGCCGGCACGCGCATCAAGGCGTTGATCGACGATGCCCTCGCCAAAGGTGCACGGCTGGTGGTGGGCGGCCAATTGGACGGCAGTATCCTGCAGCCGACCCTGATCGATGGCGTCACCGAACACATGCGTTTGTACCGCGAAGAGTCCTTCGGCCCGGTGGCGGTGCTGCTGCGCGGTGACGGAGACGAAGCCCTGCTGTGCCTGGCCAACGACTCTGAGTTCGGCCTGTCGGCGGCGATCTTCAGTCGCGACACCGGGCGTGCGCTGGCCCTGGCGCAACGGGTGGAGTCGGGCATTTGCCATATCAACGGCCCGACCGTGCACGACGAGGCGCAGATGCCGTTTGGCGGGGTTAAGTCCAGCGGCTACGGCAGCTTTGGCGGCAAGGCTTCGATTGAACACTTTACGCAATTGCGTTGGGTCACCTTGCAGAACGGGCCGCGGCATTACCCGATCTGAACAAGGCGCGGCGACATAACAATAACAAGGCGGCGTTGATCCGCCTTGATGGAGGACATCCTTGTGAGTTCCGAATTCCGACCGCAACCCCAGCCCACGCCGCGATACCGCGAGGTGTCCATCGGCCACGCGCCGGTGCAGGTCACTGAAGAACAGGGCGTGCTGCACATGCGTTCCCTGGAGCCGCTGGGTGAATTACCGGCACGCTTGCTCGATCGTTTGGTGCATTGGGCCCAGGTGCGGCCCGAGCAAACATTTATCGCCGCACGCCAGGTCGGTGGTGATTGGCGTCGTGTCAGCTACAGGGAAATGCTCGACAGCGTGCGCGCGATTGCCCAGGGCCTGCTGCGTTACGGCCTCTCGGCGGACAAACCGCTGGCATTACTGTCTGGCAACGACATCGAGCATCTGCAGGTGGCCCTCGGCGCGATGTACGCCGGAATCCCTTACTGCCCGGTGTCGCCGGCGTATTCATTGTTGTCCCAGGATTTCGCCAAGCTGCGGCATGTGTGCAACCTGCTGCAACCGGGCTTGGTGTTCGTCAGCGACGCGTCTGCTTACCAACGTGCAATCGACGCCGTATTGCCGGCCGAGACCCCGTTGATCAGCGTGCGCGGCCACGCGCCGGGGCGCACTCAGGCCAGCTTCGCCAGCCTGCTGCAAACGCCGGGTGGCGCTGAGGCCGAAGCGGCGTTCAAGGCCACCGGCCCCGACAGCATCGCCAAGTTTCTCTTTACCTCGGGCTCCACCAAGTTGCCCAAAGCGGTCGTCACCACCCAACGCATGCTCTGCGCCAATCAACAGATGCTGCTGCAGACGTTCCCGGTGTTCGGTGAGGAACCGCCAGTACTGGTCGACTGGCTGCCGTGGAACCACACCTTCGGCGGCAGCCACAACGTCGGCATCGTGCTCTACAACGGCGGTACGTTTTACCTCGACGACGGCAAGCCGACGGTCCAGGGCTTTGCCGAGACCCTGCGCAACCTCAAGGACGTGTCGCCCACGGCCTACCTGACGGTGCCCAAGGGCTGGGAAGAACTGGTCAACGCCCTGGAGCAGGACGCTGAGTTGCGCGAGCGCTTTTTCGCGCGGATGAAACTGTTCTTCTTCGCCGCCGCTGGCCTGTCGCAAAGTATCTGGGACCGCCTCGACCGCGTGGCCGAACGGCACTGCGGTGAACGTATCCGCATGATGGCCGGGCTGGGCATGACCGAAGCCGCGCCGTCCTGCACCTTTACCACCGGGCCGCTGTCGATGGCCGGGTATATCGGGTTGCCCGCACCGGGCTGTGAGGTGCGCCTGGTGCCGCTGGACGGCAAATTCGAGGGACGCTTTCGCGGGCCGCACATCATGCCCGGTTACTGGCGGGCGCCCGAGCAGACCGCCGAGGTGTTCGACGAACTGGGTTTCTATTGTTCGGGCGACGCGATCAAGCTCGCCGACCCGCAGCAACCGCAACTGGGGCTGATGTTCGACGGACGCATTGCCGAGGACTTCAAGCTCTCCTCAGGCGTGTTTGTCAGCGTTGGGCCGCTGCGCAATCGTGCGGTGCTCGAAGGCTCGCCTTATGTGCAGGACCTAGTGATTGCCGCGCCGGACCGCGAATGCCTGGGTGCCCTGGTGTTCCCCAGGCTCTACGAGTGTCGCCGGCTGGCGGGCTTGAGCACCGACGCCAGTGACGCCGAGGTGCTGGCCAGCGCGCCGGTGCGCGCGTGGTTTGGTGACTGGCTGCAGCGGCTCAATCGCGAGGCCACCGGCAATGCCAGTCGCTTGGAGTGGATTGCTGTGTTGGATGAGCCGGCGTCCATCGACCGTGGGGAAATCACCGACAAAGGCTCGATCAACCAGCGTGCGGTGTTGCAATGGCGCGCGGCGAGGGTCGAGGCGTTGTATCGCGGTGAAGACCCGACCATCCTGCGCGCCGGGCCCAAGCCTTGATCGGCGCCGGGCAGTATTCGGCGTTTGCCGACGCGGCGATTTTCGAGGCGGTGCGCACCCCGTGGGTCGACCTTGGCGGCGCGCTGTCCCAGGTGTCGCCCATCGATTTGGGGATCAAGGTGGGTCGCGAAGTGCTGGCGCGAGCCGGCATCGAGCCTGGGGCGGTGGACAGCGTACTGGCTGGCTCCATGGCCCAGGCCAGCTTCGATGCCTACTTGCTGCCACGGCACATCGGCTTGTACAGCGGCGTGGCGCAATCGGTGCCCGCGCTGGGGGTGCAGCGCATCTGCGCCACCGGTTTCGAGCTGTTGCGCCAGGCCGCCGAGCAGCTGCGTGACGAGGTGCAACTGGCCCTGTGCGTGGCCAGTGAATCGATGTCGCGCAACCCGATTGCCGCCTACACCCACCGGGGCGGCTTTCGTCTCGGCGGCGAAGTGCAGTTCAAGGATTTTCTCTGGGAAGCGCTGTACGACCCGGCCCCGGGTCTGGACATGATCGCCACGGCCGACAACCTCGCGCGCCGTTATGGCCTGAGCCGCGAGGCGGTAGACCGCTACGCCTGCGACAGCCATCAGCGCGCCTTGCAGGCACACCGTGACGGCGCCTGGGCTGAAGAAATCGTCACGGTCGATCACCAGGTGTTCGCGCTTGAGGGCTATCAGCCCAGAGGGATCAGCCTGGCACGCCGCGCCAGTGCCGTCAGCGCCGACAGCCACCCACGGCCCACCGACCTGGCGGCCTTGGCGCGTCTGCACGCCGTGCATGCC
The DNA here is from genome assembly GCF_045037875.1 of Pseudomonas petroselini. Taxonomy (NCBI): domain Bacteria; kingdom Pseudomonadati; phylum Pseudomonadota; class Gammaproteobacteria; order Pseudomonadales; family Pseudomonadaceae; genus Pseudomonas; species Pseudomonas petroselini. Next base: position 4,405,288 of record NZ_CP173614.1, on the reverse strand, counting down.
GACGGTGTACAAACCGCCGGCAACAGTTGCGCGGTGGTCGATGGCGCGGCGGCCGCCCTGGTGGGGCGCGCCTCGGCCTGCACGCGTGCGCCCCTGGCGCGGCTGCTGGCCAGCGCAGTGGTGGGGGTGGCCCCGGAGTTCATGGGCATCGGTCCGGCACCGGCAATTCGCCTGCTGCTGCAACGCAGCGGGTTGAGCCTGGGCGACATCGGCCGTTTCGAGATCAACGAAGCCCAGGCCGCGCAGGTGCTCGCGGTGGCTCAGGAATTGGAACTGGACAGCGCCCGGCTCAACGTCCAGGGCGGCGCCCTCGCGCTGGGGCATCCGCTGGCCGCCACCGGCCTGCGCCTGGTCATGACCCTGGCCCGGCAATTACGCCAGCACAACCTGCGCTACGGGATTGCCGCCGCGTGTGTGGGCGGCGGGCAGGGCATGGCGTTGTTGATCGAAAACCCTGCCTATCGCGCTTGAAACGCACGATTCCTTTTTAGTCGATGAGGTGTGCCGATGTGGAGCTATGAGGCGCCTTTGCGCGATATGCAGTTTGTGCTTGAGCACTGGTTGCAGGCACCCGACACGTGGCGCCGCAGCCCGGCGTTCGAGGCCCTGGACCTGCCGCTCGCGCTCCAGGTGCTGGAAGAGGCGGCGCGCTTCAGTCAAGGCGTGCTGGCGCCGTTGAACAGTCAGGGTGATCGCCAGGGCTGCCGGTGGCAGGCGGGCCAGGTCAGCACCCCGGACGGCTTCGTCGAGGCCTATCGCGCCTATGTCGAGGGTGGCTGGCCGGCGCTGGCGTGCGACGAGGCGGCGGGCGGGCAGGGCTTGCCGCAACTGCTCGATGCGGCGCTGCAAGAGATGCTCTACGCCAGCAATCACGCCTGGGCCATGTACACCGGCATCGCCCACGGCGCGTACCTGTGCCTCAAGGCCCACGCCGCCCCCTGGCTGCAGGCGCGCTATTTGCCCGAGATTGTCAGCGGCCAGGCCTTGCCCACCATGTGCCTGACCGAACCCCAGGCCGGCAGCGACGTCGGCTTGCTGCGCTGCCGCGCCGAGCCTCAGGCGGATGGCAGCTATCGCCTGAGCGGCAGCAAAATATTTATCTCCGGTGGCGAGCACGACCTCACGGCCAACATCCTGCACCTGGTGCTCGCGCGCGTGCCCGATGCACCGCCGGGCAGCCGTGGCATTTCACTGTTCCTGGTGCCCAAGCAGCTGGACGATGGCCAGCCCAATGGCGTGCGGTGTGACGGCATTGAACACAAGATGGGCATCAAGGGCAGCGCTACGTGCTCCCTGGTGTTCGAGGCCGCCCAAGGCTGGCTGATCGGCGAGCCCAATCGCGGCCTGGCGGCGATGTTCGTGATGATGAATTCGGCGCGCCTGCATGTCGGCCTGCAAGGCTTGGGGCATGTCGAGGCGGCTTGGCAGAACGCCCGCCAGTACGCCGCCGAACGCTTGCAGATGCGTGCGCCGTCAAGGCCGGAAGAGGTGGTCGCCCAGGCGGCTGACCCGATCCGTTACCACCCGGCCATGCGCCGCGTGTTGCTGGAGCTGCGCACCACCAGCGAGGGCATGCGCGCCATCGGCTATTGGGCGGCACACCTGCTGGATCAGGCCGAGCATGACCAGGACTCGTCGGCCGCGCAGTTGGCGCCGTTGCTGACGCCCATCATCAAGGCGTTTTTCACCGAACAGGGTTTTCGGCAGGCCAGCCATGCGCTGCAGGTGTTCGGCGGTTACGGCTACGTCACCGAGTTCGCCATCGAGCAAACCCTGCGCGACAGCCGTATCGCGATGATCTACGAGGGCAGTAATGAGATCCAGGCCAATGACCTGTTGCTGCGCAAGGTGCTGGGCGATGAGGGCCGCGCCTTCGGCCTGCTGCTGGACGCGTTTCGCGCCGAGGCCGGGCAGGGCGGACAGTCTGTCGAATGCGCAGGCTTCTGCGGTGCGTTGGGTAGCCTATGCGACGCGTTGGCTCGTGTGGTGAGCGCCATACGTGAACGCGCGCACGAGGACAGTGAATACCCCTATCGGGCGGCGCCGGATTTCCTCCAGCTTTGTGGCGTCGCGTTGCTGGCCTTTGCCTGGGCGCGGGCCGCGCGGGTCTCCAGGGCACTGCCCGACGATGATCCCTTGCGTGCCGCCAAGCTGCAAAGCGCCGGGTTCTTTTTCGATTACCTGCCGTCGCGGGTGGCGCAGCACCTGGGCGCCATAGACGGCGCACGGGCAGCGCTGGCGTTCATCTGACGCGGCTAGGTGCTTGCGGTACTACTTGCGGTACCATGGCGGCTCACGTTTTCTGGAAGTTGCCTGGATGAGTAAACCCGGTCAATTGGTGCTGGTTGCACTGCGCAAGATGATTGCCAGCGGAGAGTTGGCGGCGGGCGAGCGGCTGATGGAGATTCCCACGGCGCAGTTGTTCGGCGTGTCGCGCATGCCCGTGCGCATGGCGTTCCGTACCCTCGAGCAGGAAGGGCTGCTGGTGCCATTCGGCGGGCGCGGCTATCAGGTGCGCTCGGTCAGCCCCAGCGACATTGCCGGCGCGGTCGAAGTGCGTGGTGTGCTCGAGGGCTTGGCGGCGCGTCAAACTGCCGAGCGGGGGTTGTCCGACGAGGCGCGCAGGGTGCTTGAACGCTGCCTGGTGGAGGGCGATCAACTGTTCGAAAAAGGTTACGTGACCGAGGATGACCTTGAGGTTTATCACGACCTGAACATGCGCTTTCATCAAGTCATCGTCGAAGGCAGCCACAACCCGGCGATCGCCGATGCGCTGGCACGCAATGATCATTTGCCGTTCGCCTCGGTGACCGCGTTGGCGGTGGATCGCGACGACATGGCCCGTGAATACCGGCGCTTCAACTATGCCCACATGCAACACCATTCGGTGTTCGACGCCCTGGTCAATCGCCAGGGCGCTCGGGCCGAAGCCATCATGCGCGAGCACGCCAATGCGACGTTGCGCTATGCCGAGATCTTCAGCTCGGCCACCGCCGATGCGCGCATGAAGGTCATCTTGCCCAGCACATGACGGGGCTCAGATATCGAGCACCAACAGCGGGGTTTTCGAGCGCGAGCAGCAGGGGGTGAACTGGTCATTGAGGGCCTGCTCCTGCTCGGTCATGAACAGGTCGCGGTGTTCCGGTATGCCCTCCAGCACACGGGTCAGGCAGGTGCCGCAAATCCCCTGTTCGCAGGACACGGCAATCTCAATGCCATGGCTTTCCAGGACCTGGACCACGGTCTTGTCGGCGGGGATTTCAAAGACCTGGCCACTGCTGCCCAGCTTCACCGAAAAGCCGCCGTCGAGGCTGCTGTCCACCGGTGTCGCGCTAAAGTATTCGCGGTGCAGACAGTCTTCCTGCCAGCCCTGTGCGCGTGCGCTGTCGAGCACATGCTGCATGAACCCGCCAGGGCCGCAGACATACAGGTGCACGTCGTCGGCCGGGGTCGCCAGCACCTCGGCGGCGTTCAGGGCGGTGTGGGGCTGCTCATCGAAATGCAGGAACACCCGCTCGGCAAACGGCGACGCCTTGAGCCGCTGCACAAACGCCGCACGCTCACTGGAGCGGGCGCAGTAATGCAGTTCGAAGTCGGCACCCGCGTGGGCCAGGCGTTCGGCCATGCACAGGATCGGGGTGATGCCGATGCCGCCGGCAAACAGCAGGCTGCGCCGGGCGTCGTGGACCAAGGGAAATAGGTTGCGTGGTTCGCTGATGGTCAGGTGTGCGCCCTCGTGAACCTGCTCGTGCAAGCTGCGCGAGCCACCCCGGGAGGCCGGGTCCTTGAGCACGCCGATCAGGTAGCGATGACGTTCTTCGGGGTGATTGCACAGGGAATATTGCCGGATCACCCCATCGGGCAGGTGCACGTCAATGTGCGCACCAGCACTGAAGGTCGGCAGCGGCTGGCCATCGACACTGGCCAGTTCATAGCTGCAAATGTCCTGGGCTTCGGTGTTACGGGATACCACCACCACATCGATCATGTTCAGTCCTCGCAGAGTTGTCGCGTTGTTCAGGCGGTGGTGGTCGTGATCAGTTGCGGCTCGAGGGCGCGTTCCTTGGCAATCAGTCGCTCCAGGATCTTGCGCGACTGCACACCGCCCGCATCGATATTCAGCTTGAGCAGGGTGCGTTCCGGGTGAGCCAGCAGGTTCTGTTGCTGGCGCTCGAGCATCTCCAGGTCTTCGCTGAAAATCTTGCCCTGGCCTTCTCGAATGCTGGCGGTCAGTGCCTCATCCTGCGGGTTGAAGTTGCGCGCCATGCCCCAGAAGTACCAGATGGAGGTATCGGTTTGCGGGGTGATGAAGTCGACTACGATGCTCGCAGCCTTGTGTTCGGGAGCGGCGTTGTAGCCACCCTTGCCGGCGTGGGCCACGCCGACTTCGATCAGCACATGGCTGGGCGGGGTGAAGCGGCAAATCTGCCAGCGGTCCACCGGCACGTCATCGGCAAGGTTGTTGCCGCGTAAAGCCATGCGCCAGAACGGCGGAGCCATGATGTTTTCCATGTGCCGTGCGGTGACGACTTCATCGCCTTGCACCGTGGTGACGGGCGGCGCTTCGTCGATTTCCTTCTGGCCGATGCTGGAAGCATGCACGTAGGTTTCGTGGGTCAGGTCCATCAGGTTGTCGATCATCAGGCGGTAATCGCACTGGATATCAAACAGCCCGCCGCCATAGGCCCACTCATCGCTCACGGCCCATTCCAAGTGGTGGATCAATGCCGGGTCGGCCTGGCTCTGATCGCCGGGCCACACCCAGATGAAGCCGTAACGCTCAACCACGGCAAAGGTCTTGTTGCAGGGAAAACCACGCACCCGCTGACCGGGCATTTCCACCGTCTTGCCGTCGCCGCCCATGACCAGGCCGTGATAGCCGCAGACCAGGTTGCCGTTGTCGACATAGCCCAGCGAGAGCGGCGCGCCACGATGGGGGCAGAAGTCCTCCACAGCCACGACGGCGCCTTCCTGGCCACGATAAAACACCATTTTTTCACCGCAGATCTGTCGACCCAAGGGCTTTTGCGCGATTTCATCGGGGGTGCAGGCGACATACCACGTGTTCTTGGGGTACATGACGACTCTCCAGGCAATGGATTATTTTTATTTAATGGATCCATTAAATGGCCGGCCTTGTGGAGAGTCAATCTTATGTGCGTGTTTTATTGGGCGATTATCGAACATTCATCCGTCAATGGATCCAATATCAGGGCTCAATAGCGAATCATCACCGACTTCAGCTCGGTGTAATCGTCAATGAATGCGCTGCCGAACTCGCGGCCGATGCCCGAGGATTTGTTGCCGCCAAACGGCACCGCCGGGTCCAGCATCGTGTGCATGTTCACCCACACCGTGCCGGCTTCGATGGCGGGCACCATGCGCAGGGCCTTGCCCAGGTCGTTGGTCCAGAGGCTGGCGCTCAAGCCGTAGGGCGTGTTGTTCATCAACGCCAGCAGTTCGTCTTCAGTGTCGTAGGGGAAGAAGGTTGCAATGGGGCCGAATGTTTCTTCGTTCAGCAAGGTGTCGTTGACGCTGTTGGCGAGGATGATCGTCGGCTCGACGTAGCAACCCGGACGGTCGATCAGGTGGCCACCGTGAATGATGGTGTTGTTTTCGGCGCGGGCCTTGGCGAAGAACTCGCCGAGTTTGAGTTGATGCTGGCGGTGAGTGACCGGGCCGAATTCGGTGCGCTCATCCAGGGGCGAGCCAATATTCAGCGCGCTCAAGCGCTGCGCCAGTTTGGCCATGACCGCGTCGATCTGCGAGCGATGCACGAAGAACCGTTCGGCCGCCGCGCAGATTTGCCCGGAGTGCAGAAAGCCCGCTTCGATGATGCCGCTGACAGCCTTATCCAGCGCCACATCGCGCAGGAACCCGGCCGAGTTTTTCCCGCCCAACTCAAGGGTGGCCCGCGTCAGACCGGCGCCCATGGCACTCTGGCCCACCGCAACCCCGGTCGGCACGGAGCCGGTAAACGACACTTTGTCGGTGCCAGGGTGTTCGATCAGGCCTTTGCCTACCGAGCCGCCCCCGGTCAAGACGTTCAGCGCCCCGGCGGGAAGACCGGCTTCAATCGCCAGTTCGGCAATGCGCAGGATGGTCAGCGGTGTAAATTCGCTGGGTTTGATGATGATGCTGCAACCGGTCACCAGCGCCGAGGCGAGTTTCCAGATGGCAATCATGGTCGAGAAATTCCACGGCACGATGCCGACCACCACCCCGACGGGCTCGCGCAGGGTGAAAGCGGTATAGCGCTCACCGGCGAAGGAGGGCAGTGACGGGGTGATGGTCTGGCCGCTGATCTTGGTGGCCCAGCCGGCGTAGTAACGCAGGAAGTGCGCGGCCTGGTCGACTTCGAAGGCTCGGGCAATCTGGATGATCTTGCCCGATTGGCAGGTTTCGATCTGTGCCAGTTCTTCGCGATGCTGCTCCAGCAGGTCGGCGAGTTTGAACAGCACGGTGCCACGCGTGGCCGGAGCTGCTTGTGACCACAGCTTGAAGCCGCGCCGCGCCGAGGCCACGGCCGCATCGATATCGACCGGGTCGGCGTCGGCGACTTGGGCGATGACCTGGCCGGTCGCCGGGTTGATCACCTCTACTGTCTGGCTGGAATGACTCTGGACGTAGCCGCCGTCGATGAACAGCGCATGGTGTCGACTGAGGAAGGCTTCAACGTGGGGCAGCAGTGGAATATCGCTCATTGGGGTTTCCTGGTGGCAGACATTGCAAAGCCCGAGGTTAATCCCAGTGACTGCACCGGGCTTGACTGTGGCTGCCGAGCGACATGTCTGTGGCTGCCAGCGCCTGCGGTCGGCTGACCACGTTAAGGCTATGAAAAGTACAATCTTGACTCTGGAAGGTGCATGTTCCGCCAGCCAGGCTCGCACCATACTGGCCCTGCATCCGGCGCCACTTCTCGATTTCACCAGTGGCCTGGACATCCAATAATAAGCAGGGCCATCCATGAAAAAGCCAAACCCGCTCCTCGAAGACCTCACGTCCATCTTGCCGACCATTGCGGCCAACGCGTTCATGGCCGAGCAGGACCGCAAGGTGCCTGCCGAAAATATCGCACTGCTCAAAAGCATCGGGCTGCACCGCGCCTTTCAACCCAAAGCGTTCGGCGGCATGGAGTTGTCATTGCCACAGTTTGCCGACTGCATCGCCTTGCTCGCTGGGGCCTGCGCCAGCACCGCCTGGGCCATGAGCCTGCTGTGTACCCACAGCCATCAATTGGCGCTGTTCTCGGCCCAGTTGCAGCAGGAGGTCTGGGGCACCGACCCGAATGCCACGGCCAGTAGCAGCATTGCGCCGTTCGGGCGCACCGAGGAAGTCGACGGCGGGGTGTTGTTCAGCGGCGAAATGGGCTGGAGCAGCGGCTGCGATCACGCTGAGTGGGCGATCGTGGGGTTTCGCCGCAACAATGCCCAGGGCACCCAGGATTACTGCTTCGCGGTGCTGCCGCGCAGCGATTATCAGATACGCGATGACTGGTTTGCGGCAGGCATGAAAGGCAGCGGCACCAAGACGTTGATCATCGACAAGGCCCGGGTGCCCGAACACCGCATCCAGAAGGCCAAGGACATGATGGAAGGCAAGTCCGCAGGCTTTGGTTTGTACCCCGACAGCAAGATTTTCTACTCGCCCTACCGGCCTTATTTTGCCAGTGGTTTTTCCACGGTCAGCCTGGGGGTTGCCGAGCGGATGCTCGAGGTGTTCCGCGAAAAAACCAAGACCCGCGTGCGTGCCTACACCGGTGCCGCCGTCGGTGCCGCCACCCCGGCGTTGATGCGCCTGGCCGAGTCGACTCACCAGGTCGCCGCCGCGCGTGCCTTTCTCGAAAAAACCTGGAACGAACACGCCGAACACAGTGAGCAGCAGCGTTATCCCAGCCGCGAAACCCTGGCGTTCTGGCGCACCAACCAGGCTTACGCCACCAAGATGTGCATCCAGGCGGTGGACCGCCTGTTCGAAGCCGCCGGCGGCAATGCCTGGTTCGAACACAACGAAATGCAACGCCTGTTCCGCGATTCGCACATGACCGGCGCCCATGCCTACACCGACTACGACGTGTGCGCGCAGATCCTCGGCCGCGAGCTGATGGGCCTGGAACCCGACCCGAGCATGATCTGAACCGGCTTTTGATAACAACCATCAGGGCTGCGCCTGACGCAGTCCGGGAGTCTTGCATGTCTGAATCGACCTTTGACCCACGCGCCTTTCGCCGGGCCCTGGGCAACTTTGCCACGGGCGTGACCGTGGTGACTGCCGCAGATGCCTCTGGCCGCAAGGTGGGCGTCACCGCCAACAGTTTCAACTCGGTGTCCCTGGACCCACCGCTGGTGTTGTGGAGTATCGACAAACGTTCGAGCAGCCACGGCGTGTTCGAGCAGGCCAGCCATTTTGCGGTCAACGTGCTGGCCGCTGACCAGATCGACCTCTCGAACAATTTTGCCCGGCCCAAGGACGACCGTTTCGCCGAGATCGAGTACCAGTCGGGGCAGGGCGGGGCGCCGGTGTTCGCCGATTGCTCGGCGCGGTTTCACTGCGAGAAATACCAGCAGGTGGACGGCGGCGACCATTGGATCATGATCGGCAAGGTCGTGGCCTTCGATGATTTCGGCCGTGCGCCGCTGCTTTATCATCAGGGCGCTTATTCGATGGTCCTGCCCCATACCCGCATGACCCAGCGCGACGAAGGGCAACCGCCCAGCAGTCATTTTCAGGGGCGCTTGAGTCACAACCTGTATTACCTGATGACCCAGGCGGTACGCGCCTACCAGTCCAGCTATCAGCCCCGGCAATTGTCCACCGGCCTGCGCACCAACGAGGCGCGGATGCTGATGGTGCTGGAGAACGACGCACGGCTGAGTGCCAGTGAATTGTTGCGGGAAGTGGCGATGCCGGTGCGGGAAATCGAGGACGCCGTGGCCAACCTCAAGCGCAAAGGGCTGGTGGCCGACGACGACGGTGTCTATTTGACGTCGGCCGGTATCGAACAGACCGAAGACCTCTGGGCCATCGCCCGTGAGCAACAGGAGAAAGTATTCGCCGAGTTCAGCCAGGACCAGATCGAAACCTTCAAGACGGTATTGAAGCAACTGATCAGCCACTGCTGACCACCAGGAAGATGAACCCCGAACCTGTGGCGAGGGAGCTGCACCGCGCAGCTCCTGAAGCCCTTCAGAAAGGCACGGCCACGGTCAGTTGGCTATAGAGGTTGGTGCCATTGCCGCCCACCTGGTTACCCCCGGTGTCGGCATCTTTCTTGGGTTGATAAATGCCCACCAGCGGGCTGATGATCAGGTGGCTGTTGACTGCCCACTCGGCGTACAGGTCCAGCTCACGGGCATCCAGGTTCAATGCATCGTTTTTGCGCAAGGTAGTGAAGTCGAAGTACAACGCGCCGACCGTCAGGTTCTTCAGCGGTGTCGCCTTGAGACCGACGTGATGCACACCGGTGTTGCTGTTGAACGGGCCGGCATAATTGGAGGCCACTTCGCCCTGGAACCACGTGCCGTAACCGGTGCTGAGTCCGGTGAACAGCGGGTCCCATTTTTGTGAGTAGCGTGTGTAGCGGTAGGTCAACTTCGGCGCCCATCCGACATCGGCGAAGGTGTAGCCGGCTTCGGCGTACCAGGCTTTTTGCGGCCCTGCATCCTTGTCTTGCCAGGCGTATTCGAAAGCGAAGCTGGCGTTGTCGATGCCCGCGCTGCCTTCGCCGCGCAGGCTGTAAGTGTTCAGGCCCTCGCGCTGTTTCTGGAAATCGCTGGCCCACTGGTCGGTGACGCTTATGCCATGAACCCAGGTCAACCCCAGCGTACCGGCGGCACCCGTGTAGTCGAGGGTGCCCGCCGCCAGCTCGGTTTCAGCCTGGGCACGGTTATCCGACTTGAGCCACAGCACCGAGCCGTGCAGCCCCTCTTGCCCACCCAGGCGCAACACGGCGGTGCGGTCGAACGCGTGACGTGCCGCGAGGTAGTAGGCGCCACCGCGATTCAACGCACCGTCCGCCGGGCCGTTGCCCAGATTGGGGCCGTCGTCGTTGATCAGGAACCCTCGTCCGATCTTGACCACTTGGCGGCCGAGGGAAAAGTCCACACCGTCCTTGCCCAGCGCCGGAAACAGGTCAGCCGAGCGCCACCCCAGGTAGGCGTCTTCGATTTTGGTCGTGCGCTCGCTGCCATCGGTGTTGCCCGCCGCGTCGCCGTCGCCCCAGGTGCCGGAGCTGACCCAACTGAGCGCGCCGTACGCGGTGCCGTTACCGGCCAGGCCCTGATCGCCGCTCAACCCATACTTGATGAACCCTTCGCGCCAGGTCGAGCCGCCCGGCGTGCCATCGTAGTTGTGACGGCTGTTGAACATCCCGTATACGGCCAGGAAGTCCGCGTTCAGGTGTGTGTGATCGTCGGCATACAGCGCATAGGCCTGTGCCGAAGAGTGGCCGACCAACAGTGCGATACCCAGGCCGACGGCCTTGGACAACCTGCGTGTTTTTTGTGTGTGCTCCATTGTTACGTTCCCCAGCGTGGTTGGACAGCCAATAGGTCGAGGACGCATTAAGATGATCCGCAGCGGGGTAAGTCTTTCACCTGCGTGCCACGTAATTGATCCTGCCCGCCAAGCCATAGGCCTTGGCAGGCAGCTGCAAAAGCGACGGCAGACATGGGCAAGACGATCAGCGCGTGTGAGGCGCACAGTGATTTTGCGCACGATGCCGTTTCGATCAGGGACTGGCTGGGGAGGGCTTTATCGCCGGCTCCTTGTACGGCTCGATGCATCCACTCAGAAATCCGCTTTCGAGGATCCGTACCATGTCGATCAATGACCGGCTCACACAGCATTTGAAACGGGGCAGCGTCGGGTTTCCGACCGCGCTGGCCAGCACCATCGGCCTGATCATGGCCAGCCCGGTGATTCTCACCGCGACCATGGGCTTCGGCATCGGCGGCAGCGCGTTCGCGGTGGCCATGCTGATCGCGGTGGTGATGATGCTGGCCCAGGCGACCACCTTTGCCGAAGCCGCCTCAATCCTGCCGACCACCGGCTCGGTCTACGACTACATCAACTGCGGCATGGGCCGTTTCTTTGCAATTACCGGCACCTTGTCGGCGTACCTGATCGTGCATGTGTTTGCCGGGACGGCGGAGACGATTCTGTCCGGGGTCATGGCCCTGGTGAACTTCGAGCACCTCAACACCCTGGCGGAGTCTGCCGGCGGTTCGTGGTTGCTGGGGGTGGGGTTTGTGGTGGTGTTCGGCATTCTGAATGCCTTTGGCGTCAGCGCCTTTGGCAGGGCCGAGATCATCCTGACCTTCGGCATGTGGACCACGCTGATGGTGTTTGGCGTGATGGGCCTGATCGCGGCGCCGGCGGTGCAGCTCGAGGGTTGGTTCGGCGTGTCGCTGGTGGGCACCGACCTGATCACCATTCTGTCGCTGGTGGGCATGGCGATGTTCATGTTCGTCGGCTGCGAGTTCGTCACGCCGCTGGCGCCGGACCTGCGCAATTCGGCCAAGGTGATGCCCAAGGCGATGATTTTCGGCTTGTTGAGCGTGGCCACCTGCATGTTTATCTACGGCGCCGCGATGAAGCGCCAGGTGGAAAACGTACTGCTGGATGCCGCCAGCGGCGTGCACTTGTTGGACACGCCCATGGCGATTCCACGCTTTGCCGAGCAGGTCATGGGGGATATTGGCCCGTTGTGGCTGGGCCTTGGCTTTCTGTTCGCCGGCGCCGCCACCATCAACACGCTGATGGCGGGCGTGCCACGGATTCTCTACGGCATGGCGGTGGATGGCGCGCTGCCCAAGGTGTTCACTTACTTGCATCCGCGCTTCAAGACGCCGCTGTTGTGCATCCTGGTGGCGATGCTGATTCCGTGCCTGTATGCGCTGTGGCTGGGCGGCAACACCGACAACATCATGCACCTGGTGCTGGCCGCTGTGTGTGCGTGGAGTTTTTCCTACCTGCTGGTGACGCTGTCGGTGGTTATCCTGCGTATTCGTCGTCCTGACCTGCCACGGGCTTATCGGTCGCCGTGGTTCCCGTTGCCGCAGATTCTTTCCAGCGTCGGCATCTTGCTGGGCATGTGGTTCATCACCCCGCCGGGCATGAACCCGGCGGATATTTATGTGCCTTTCGGGGTAATGCTCGGGATCACGGCGGCCTACGCGTTGTTCTGGACATTGGTGGTGCAGAAGGTCAATCCATTCAAGCCCGCTTCGGTCGAAGAAGTGCTGGCCAAGGAGTTTTCCCATGAGCCTGGTAACGTTCACAACGCTTATCTCGAGCAGGCTGCAAAAGCTGTCTGAGCTGTTCAGTGCCCAACGGGCGCCGGCCGGTTACCGGCCGGGGGTCACGCTTGAATATGTTAGGCGTAACCTCGGGCTGGCGAGTTTCGCCTCGACCGGGCCTGCCCGTGCCGCGTTTCGCTTGGACGATACCGGCCTGCAGGTGGACGTTGCCGAACGCACCGAATCGCAACTGCTGATGCACCTGGTCATGACCGAATTCATGCTCACGGTGCCCGCCACAGAGCAGGGCAGTGCACGCTTTGAGCTGCACCACCGCGGGTCGATTCGACGCACGGGGCTGGCGTGTCGGCAACGCTCGGGAGAGCCGGCTCTACTCGCCAGGCTCGAGGCAGCTTTGAACGACGACCTCAGCCTGCATCAAGCGCTGATGGGGCTCGACTTCAAGCGCCTGCACATCGCGTTGAGCGGGCATCAATGGCAGGTGCGGCTGGAACACATCGGCGGCAGCGAGGTGGTCAACCGCATGCCGGCGTTTCGTCGCTACATTCCGTTGAGTGACGCTCAACGGGCAGGGTTGTTGACTGTTTTGGCGGGCTTGCAGCGGGTATTGGACGCCCTCTGATCGGGATACTTGGCATCATTAGTGCTTCCACAGTCGCTATCACGGACTTGTTGCGCCCATATAGATAACATGTTAACTATTGGCCAACAAAAACAAGAAGCCATTGTGGAGATGCCATGAGCACTTATCAGTCTGCGCACTATGGGTTGGAAACCTGGACTCGGGACCTGCGGGCGGCCTGCGGCCATTTCGACACGGAACTGGCCTTCAACCGTTCGCTGTTCATCGGTGAAGTGTCCAAGCACTCCCGGGGCGGCCTGTCACTGGCCAACCTGCGGACCAATGCGGGGCTGATCAAGCGCGAGCGACCCAACGCCGATCACGATATGGACCAACATTGTTTCCTCGTCAGTCAGCGCAGCGGCTATTGCCAGATCACCCAGAACGACCAGGTCATCCAGTTGGCCCCCGGCGATATGTTGCTGATGGACTCCACGGGCTCGATCGAGATCAGCCCGTTTGGCCTTATCGAACATGCGTCCCTGTCACTCTCACGCCATGAAGTGTGCAAGCAACTGGGTGGTGCACCGAAAACCTTCGGCAAGATCTCTTCGAGCAAGGCCTGTGGGCGCATGCTCCATGTGTTGATGGACCAACTGTGCCGAGAAGGCCTGGAGGGGCAGGACTCGATTGAAGAGGCCGAGGCACTGCAAGCAGCGTTTGTCTCCTTGCTCGGGTCAGCCTTTGAATTGCACGACGCGCCGGGCGACTGCGCGGCGTCGTTGCAGGGCAGTAACCTGCGCAGCTACGTACAGAAAGTCATCGATGAATCGCTGACCCAGCCCGGCTTGAGCCCGGTGGGCCTGGCCAATCGCTTGAACATCTCGGTGCGGCATTTGTACCGTTTGTTTGAAGAGCAGGACGACAGCGTCTGCCGCTACATCCAGCGTGCTCGGCTCAAACGCAGCGCGGATGATCTGACCAACCCCTTCCTCAAGCGTGAGTCGATCACCTCGATCGCCTACAAATGGGGCTTCACCGATTCCGCGCACTTCAGCCGCTCGTTCAAGAAGCAATTTGACCTGTCGCCCAAGGACTTTCGGTCTACGCACCTGCAGCAAACGGTCGGGGCGGCGTAGGTTCGCATCGATCAATGAAACCGCTCACCCTGTCGGCCCATAACATTTGTACCGTGGCGGTCGAACACTTTGCCGACCACGGCTACGACGCCTCCTCGCTGAGCGCAATCGCAGAGAGGGCCGGCATGCGCAAGGCGTCGCTGTATGCGCACTTTGTCAGCAAGGATGCGCTGTTTCAGAAGGTCTTCGAGATGGCCTTGGCCCATGAGCACTCGTACATCGCGCAATGCTTCAAGGAGGAAGCCGGACACACCGGCCTGCCGGGGCAGTTGCACCTTGAACGGTTGAGCGGGCGTTATGAAGGGTCGGCGCACCTGCGATTCCTGTTGCGCACGGCGTACTTTCCGCCGGCGGACATTCGCGGCGTCATCACCGCAGGATTCGAGGGTTACCTGGCGCGCATTCGCGATGACTTTCAGCGTGCAGCGCAAGGTCGGTACAGCACGGTGCAACCCGAGGCGCTTGAGGTGTTTTGCGACGCCTACCTGGGTATCGTCGACAGCCTGCATGTGGAGCTGATCTACTCAACGCCCCAGGGTTACGTCAAACGGCTTGCGGCCTTGTCGCGGGTGTTCAGTGATTCACTGTCGATGCTCTAATGGGTGACCGCTCTTAAGCGGATACACCCCGATCAAAATGTGGGAGGGAGCTTGCTCCCGTTGGGCCGCGAAGCGGCCCCAGCTCTTTGTTTCAAAAGACTGGGACTGCTGCGCAGTCCAACGGGAGCAAGCTCCCTCGCCACAGGTACAGTGTTTGCCCTTAACTGACTGGCATTAGGGCAAGCCCCCTCCCACAGTTGATCCGGTTTACAGCCCGCCATCCACCAGACGGGTCCGCCGGGTGATGCAGACCATTACTGTCGATGCTTGAAAGGGCCGAGCGCTATTCAACTGATACACCGCGATCAACAGGTGGGAGGGGCTTGCTCCCGATGAGGGCGTGTCAGTGGGTGCATCCGGAGACTGACCCACTGCCATCGGGGGCAAGCCCTAATGCCAGTCAGTTAAGACGTAGAAAGGGTAAAAAATAACCTGTGGCGAGGGAGCTTGCTCCCGCTGGGCCGCGAAGCGGCCCCAGCTCTTTGTTTCAAAAGACTGGGACTGCTGCGCAGTCCAACGGGAGCAAGCTCCCTCGCCACAGGTACAGTGTTTGCCCTTAACTGACTGGTATTAGGGCAAGCCCCCTCCAACCTTTGATCCGGTTTACAGCCCGATAGAGGTCACTTCACCTCAGGCAAAGTCGACCCGCCATCTACCACGATGGTCTGCCCGGTGATGTAGGCCGCCAGGTCGGACGCCAGGAACAACATGGCCCCGGCAATATCTTCCGGAGCACCGAGCCGTCCCAGGGGCACGCGGGTGGCGATGTCGGCATTGACCTGGTTGTCGCCCAGGTTATCCATGGCCGGCGTGGCAATCATCCCGGGCTCCACGCCGTTGACGCGCACCTGGTAGGCGGCCAGCTCCAGCGCCGCATTGCGGATAAAACCGTTCACCCCGGCCTTTGACGCCGCATAGTGGCTGAGCCCTGGGTAGGCAACCCGTGGCCCGGTGACCGACGACGTGACCAGCACACAGCCGCCGCCCTGGCGTTGAAACATGGGCAAGGCGGCCTGGGTCAACCAGAACAGGGCCGAGAGGTTGACCGCCAACGTGCGCTCAAGAATGGCCGGGGTGATCTGTGCGAATGGCGTCAACGGAAAGTAGCCGGCGTTGTGCACCAGGATATCCAGGCGGCCCCAGCTGCGTTCGATTCCCTTCACCCATTCGAGTACCGCCGCCGCATCGGCCAGGTCAACCTCGATGGCCGCGACCTGGCACGCTCGCGCCGTCAGGTCGTCGGCCAGCGCCTGGGCTTGCGCCAACTGAAGGTCGGCAATCATCACGCGCGCGCCGCGCACAGCAAACGCCTCGACGATGGCCCGGCCGATGCCCTGCGCGCCACCAGTGACCAGCACGGTTTTGCCGCTGAAATTCAAGTCGTCAGGCATGTGCGCGCTCCATATGGGCATAGGCCAGTGTCGGCACATCGACGATGCTCGAACCGCCGTCGGCGACTATGCTGGCCCCGGTGATGATCGAGGCATCGCGGCTGGCCAGGAAGCGGCAGACCTTGGCGATTTCTTCGGCGCTGGCGGGGCGTCGTAACGGTACGTCGGCGCATACGCGGGCATAGGCTTGCGGCAGTGTGTCCCCATAAAAGCTCATCAGCGGTTGCATTTCTTCGTCGGCCATCGGCGTAGTGACCCAGCCTGGGCACACCGCGTTCACGCGCACGCCGCGTGGGCCGTAATCCCGCGCCAGGGAGCGATTAAGCCCGAGCAGCGCGTGCTTGGCAGTGGTGTAGCCGCACACTTCGGGACCGGCGGCCAGGGAAGCGATGGAGCCGAGCAACACGACAGTGCCGGCGCATTCGATCAGCAGCGGCAGGCAGGCGCGGGCGCTATAGAACGCACTGTCCAGGTTGCTGCGCAAGGCCGCCTCCCAGGTGGGAGGGCTGGTCTGGGTGGCGCTGCCCACACCATGCCCACCGGCGCAGGCCAACAGCACATCGAGGCGGCCGTAGCGCTCACGGATCTGTGCGACGAAGCCTTCCCAGCTGTCCGGACAGGCTGCGTCGCCGACCAGGACCAGGCCGCCGGTGTCCCCGGCCACCTGCTCCAGAGGCTCGCGGCGCCGGCCGATCAGCACCAGGTTGGCGCCCTCGGCGGCGTACAGCCGGGCGCAGGCGGCACCGATGCCCGTGCCGGCCCCGGTGATCACAACGGTACGTGGATCAGGCATCGGGATACTCCGTGTGGTTGAGCACTTGGCAGTAGGAGCTGACCGGAAAGTTCGACAGCTCATCGAAGGCCGCGCCGGCATAGCCGAAGATCTTGCCGTCGCTGCGGTGCTGTTGCAGGTCGATCAGGACCAGACCGAGGGTGGGGATGATCTTTTCGCGCCAGACGAACAGGTACAACTGATCGGCAATCTTGTAGTAGTGACAGCGGTCGGTGTCGCACAAGCCTTGCTCCACACCCTTGAGGCATTGCCAGGCATAGAACTGATCGTTCAGGTAGATGTGTTCGTAGACTTCGCTGGGGCTGTATCGATACAGGTTGCGCAAGCCGGTCAGTTCCTGAGTGGGCGCGTGGGGGCATTGGCCGGGCTGCCAGGGTTGGTCCAGGCTGCCATGCAGGAAGTCCACGTCCACCGAGGTCAGGGCCTTGCCGGCCAGGGCACGGCTGTAAAGGCCTTCCTCGGTTTGTTCGCGCTTGGGCATGCGGCCGATCACGGCGGTAAAGGACGACGTGGTGGTGTCCAGCACCAGGCTGATCGACCAGGCCTGACCGGCCTCGTGCTTGATGAAGTCGACCAAGTACAGGCCCGGGCGTACCGAGGTGGCGCGGTATGCGGCCGACCCGCTGGAGTGACCGTCGGCGGCGTGCCAGTGCAACGCCTCGGTGTCAAAGCGATGCTCGATCTGCCAGCCGTTGGCGAAGTGCAGGTGGAAGGTCTTGCCGTTGAGGTCGGCAAGGTTGGGCAGGATAAACGCGTCGGGCGCGAAACCGTCGGCGAGGGCGCCTACGGTGATCCAGTCGGATTGGGTGGTCATGGCATGGCTCCGGTTGATGGAATGGACATCCCGGATCATGCGGCGGGCGAGGAGGCTCGCCTATCAACCGAAGGGTTGAGGTGGCTTAAAGAAACAGCGCGGCGACCAGCTCGGTGCGGCTGCTCACGCCCGTCTTGCGAAACAGGTGGATCAGGTGGGTCTTGATGGTCGGCAGGCCGACGCCCAGCTCCAGTGCCAATTGCTTGTTGCTTGCACCTTGACGCAATAACCAGGCGATCTGGCGCTCTTTGGGCGTAAGCCCGGCCAGCGCATCGTCGCAGGGCTGCATATTGGCCACGGCCATCTGCAGCAACGCCTGCAACGCGTTGAGCTGAGTCAATTGGTCGGCGGTAAACACCCCTTGTTCGGCGGTGCGCAGCAAGGAGATGGCCGCCTGCGGCTGGTCGGCGCGATGGGCGACGATCTCCACCACATCGACCACGCCGTAACGCTGCAGGAAGTCCCGGTAACGGTGGCTGTCACGCTGCGGCTGGCGTGCCATGGCGAAACCCAGGGGCACCACCGTCAACCCGCTGGACAGGCAATTGCGCGGTTGCAACGGGTCGAATTGGCGGTAGTTGTCCAGATAGTCGCGGTGCATTTCACGGCTCATGCCGTGCAGCCGGAAGTCGCACGCTTGCAGTTGGCGGTCGACACAATAGAACGCCGCCTGGCTGACGGGGACGAGCTGGGTAAAAGCCTGCAGGCAATGGCCGGCAACTTCCTGAGCGGGGAGGGCGTGCATGGTCAGTCACCTGCGCCGGAGAAAACGCTGCTGGCCGAAGCCAGCAGGCGAAAGCGATCAGACTACCGCGAAATAATGCTTCACAAAACTCTCGCTCACCACCTCCCACAATACCGGCGTGCCCTTGGTCACGAACCAGCTGTCGCCGGCCTTGTAGCGGGTGGTCTGACCGGTGCTTTCGTCGGTCAACAGCACTTCGCCGGTGACCACCGTGGCTTGCTCGGCGAACGGGTAGACCATCCGGAATTTGCCTTGGGTGGTGCCGAAATAGGCGCTGCTGACGGGGTCGGTCGGTGCGCCGAAGGTCATTTTGCCAAAGGCGTTGACTTCACCTTCGAGGATCTCGGAGCCCAGGTCGGCAACGGTGCCCCAGGCGTCGAGGTCCGACAGTTGGGTATCTTTTTTCAGGGTCGTAACGGGCATGGCAGTTCTCCTGTGAATGAAACAGCGGGGCTTAACGGCGACCGTTGAAATAGCCCGAGAGTTGGTGAAGGCTTTTGCCGGCCGTGAGCAGCAGTGGGCGGATATGATCCTTGCCGAGGATCTGTGCATGCTTGACCGAGCTGATCAGGTCGTAGCGCGAAGAGCCTTCGCTCATGCCTTCGGCCAAGACCTTGCAGATGATGTGGCTGGGCGTAACCCCAAAACCTGCGTAACCCTGCACGTAGAAGGCGTTGGGGCGCCCGCTCAGCGTGCCGATCTGCGGGAACAGGTTGGCCCCGGTCGCCATCGGCCCGCCCCACGCCAAGTCGATTTTGACGTCTTTCAGGTACGGGAAAATCTTCAGCATCAGGTTGCGGTTCCAGGCTTTGAGGTCCAGCGGGATGTGCTCGACAAACGGCGTGGCGGCACCGAACAGCAGACGGTTCTCGTTGGTGACGCGGTAGTAGTCGATGACCGGCCGAATATCGCTGTAGGCACCGCGGATCGGGCTGATGCGGTGGATCATCTCGTCCGACAGCGGTTCGGTCATCAGCTGGAAGGCGTAGGTGTTGACGGTGGTTTTGTGCAGTTCAGGTTCCAGTTTGTTGAGGAAACTGTCGCAGGCCCACAGCAGCTTGGCGGCTTTGACTGAACCTCGGCCGGTGCGCACGGTGATGCGCTCGCCGTAGCTGACCTCCAGGGCGGGGCTGTGCTCGAAGATGCGCACGCCGTGACTGGCCAGCGCTTTGGCTTCGCCCAGCAGCAGGTTCAGCGAGTGCACGTGCCCGCCGCCCATGTGCAGCAACGCGCTGGTGTAGGCGTCGGAGCCGATGATCTGCTTGACCTCGGACCCGGCCATAAAACGGATTTCGTCCTTGGTGTTGATCGACTGGAAGTCCTTCTCCCAGGCGCGCAGGGTTTTTTCCTGGCGGGCATTGAAGCCCATGTAGCCATAGCCGTGGCAGAAGTCGGCGTCGATTGCGTATTTGGCGATACGGTCCTTGATGATGCCGGCGCCGAGCTCGCTGATTTCAAAGATCTGGCGCAGGCCCTCATCGCCCACCTGGTTCTTGATTTTTTCCAGGTCATGGCCGATCCCCGCCATGATCTGCCCGCCGTTGCGGCCCGTACCACCGAAGCCCAGGTAGCGCGCCTCGAGTACCACGATGTTGGTGATGCCTTTTTCCGCAAGTTCCAGTGCGGTATTGATGCCCGAGAAACCGCCGCCAATCACGACCACGTCGGCTTCTACGTCCTGCTCGAGCGTGGGAAAGCTGAGGTTGTATTTCTTGGTTGCCGAATAGTAGGTAGGCGTTTCGATATTGATCATGGCGCAGCCTGGAAAAGTGAAGGGATCTCGCTGCAGAGCCGACAAACAGCTCTGTGCCTGTTGGGGTGTATTAAGTGCCTTCCGAGCGGTAGGTGTCTTGATTCTGTGTGCCGCCGGCCTTGATCGTGGCTGCCAATGTCAACGATGAATCCGGCCGGGCAATAAAGCGGCACACGCCAATCGGCGGCCGGTGTTAGAGTGTTGTTAATCTGTTAACTAATTACGACGTCTCCCTTTATGTCCAAACCGCGCCAATCCTTGACCCTTACTTTGCTCCAGGCGCGTGAAGCCGCCATGGGTTTTTTTCGGCCTTCGCTCAATCAACACGGACTGACCGAGCAGCAGTGGCGGGTCATTCGTATCTTGAGCCAGCACGAGGAGCTTGAGATCAATCGCCTGGCCGAGCTGGCGTGCATCCTCAAGCCGAGCATGACCGGTGTGCTGGTGCGCATGGAGGCGGCGGGCATGGTTGAGCGGCGCAAGGCGCAACAGGATCAACGGCGTGTGCTGGTGCGGCTGGCCGAGAAGGGGCAAGCGTGTTTCGATTCGATGAGCCAGAGCATGGAGGCTAATTACCAGCGTTTGCAGGCGGACTTTGGCGAAGAGAAGCTGCAGACTTTGCTGGCCTTGCTCAACGAGCTTAAAGGCCTCAAGCGCTAGTTAAGCGTGGGTGTAAACCGATCCAAATGTGGGAGGGGGCTTGCCCCCGATGGCGGCCTGGCAGCCGACCTGGATGTTGGATCAGACGGAGTACATATCCGTTATTTAGGTAGCGGCTGCTATGGGTTCCGCCCTTACGGCGGGTCACTTTTGGAAGAGCGCCAAAAGTAACCAAAAACGCTTCGCCCCAACACTCGGCACCTCGCCTAGGCTCGGTGTGCCCTCACTCCGGCTTGAATCCGTGGGCCGCCGCCACGCGCCATCCATGGCGCGGGGCGGCTAACCCGGCGTCCTGCCGGGTTACCCACGGATTCAAGCCTGCGTTCGGCCAGCGTGTTTGACGGGGCGCCTGAGATCAAGATCACAAGCAGATCACAAGCAGATCAAAAGCCGGCGCCTGCACTGTCAGTAGATAGCGCCAGCGGTGCTGGTGGGTGCCGATGAACCCTTGAACGCCGCCGCCAGGGTTTGTAGCCCGCGCATCAGCACTGTGGTGTCCACGCCCACCGCGACAAACGCCGCTCCCAGTTCGATGTAGCGCCGGGCCAGTGTCGGGTCGGCGCTGAGAATACCGGCGGCTTTGCCGGCGCTGCGGATGCGCGCAATGGCGTCTTCGATTGCCGTCTGCACCTGCGGATGAGCCGGGTTGCCCCGATGGCCCATCGAGGCGCTCAGGTCCGCCGGCCCGATAAACACGCCGTCGACCCCCTCCACGGCGGCAATCGCGTCGAGGTTGGCCAGGCCTTCGCGGCTTTCGATCTGTACCAGCAGGCATATCTGCTCATCGGCGTGGTCGAGGTAACCGGGAATGCTGTTCCAGCGCGACGCCCTGGCCAGTGCGCTGCCGACGCCCCGAACCCCGTTGGGCGGGTAGTGAATGGCATTCACCAGTTGCCGCGCTTGCTCTGCGTTTTCCACCATGGGCACCAGCAGTGTTTGCACGCCGATATCCAGCACTTGCTTGATCAGAGCAGTGTCGCCGACGACCGGGCGAATCACCGGATGGCTGGGGTAGGGCGCCACGGCCTGGAGCTGGCCGAGCATGCCGCGCAGGTCGTTGGGCGCATGTTCGCCGTCGATCAGCAGCCAGTCGAACCCGGCGTTGGCGGCCAGCTCGGCGCAGTAGGCATCGGACAAGCCCAGCCACAGGCCGATCTGGGTTTCACCGCTGCGCAGGCGCTGTTTGAAGGTGTTGACAGGCATATCCATCGAGCGATCTCCGGTTAGACGAATCGGCAGGCGATGGAGCCCAGCATGTCGTAATCGACATGGAAGGTATCGCCTGGGTTGGCCGCGACAGGGCGGGTGAAAGAGCCACCCAGGATGATTTGCCCGGGTTGCAGGGTCACGTCATAGGCCGCCAGTTTGTTCGCCAGCCAGGCCACGCCTTTGGCCGGGTGATTGAGCACGGCGGCCGAGACGCCGGATTCCTCGATCACGCCATTGCGGTAGAGCACGGCGGGCACCTTGCGCAGGTCGATCTCGGTGGGGCGCACGGCACGCCCGCCCATGACCACGCCGGCGTTGGCGGCGTTGTCGGAGATGGTGTCGAACACCTTGCGGGTCGCCTTGGTGTGCGGGTCGACTTGCTGGATGCGCGCGTCGATGATCTCCAGCGCCGGGATCACCCATTCGGTGGCGTCCAGTACATCAAACACCGTCACGTTCGGGCCTTTGAGCGGTTTTCCGAGGATGAACGCCAGCTCCACCTCGACGCGCGGCACGATAAAGCGTTCGAACGGGATGTCGGTGCCTTCATCGAAGAACATGTCGTCGAGCAGCGCGCCGTAATCAGGTTCGGTGATGTTGGACGAAACCTGCATGGCGCGGGAGGTCAGTCCGATTTTATGCCCGACCAGCTTGCGCCCATCCTTGATTTTCTGCGCTACCCAGGCGCGTTGAATGGCATAGGCGTCTTCGAGAGTGATTTCTGGGTGATCCAGGGAAAACTGACGCACCTGCTCGCGTGAGCGTTCAGCCTGGTCGAGGCGGGCGGCGGCTTGCTGAATGAGGTGTTGATCAAGCATGGCAAGGGTTCTCTTACTGAGGGTTGACGATGGCCGCCTGGGTGCGCAGCACCAGCAAGCCACCGAGTGCAATGAGCAGCGCCAGCACGTAAAGCGCCAGGCTGGCGCTCTGGGTGGTGTCGCGCATCCAGCCGATCAGGTACGGCGCAAAGAACGAGGCGATGCTGCCGAAGGAACTGATCAAGGCGATACCGGCGGCTTGGGTGTGGTTGGACAGGAACGCCGGCGGCAACTGCCAGAACATCGGCAACGCCGCGCTGGCACCCATGCCGGCGATGATCAGGCCGCCCAGTACCAGGGCCGGGTTGGCGGGGGCGAGCCCGGCGATGGCAATACCGGCCGCCGACATCAGCAAGGGCACGCACAGGTGCCAGCGGCGTTCGCGGTGGCGGTCGGACGAACGTCCGCAGCCGAGCATGAAGAAACAACCGGCCAGGTAGGGCACCGCACTGAGCAGCCCGACCTTGCCGTCACTGCCGATGCCGGCGCCATGGATCAGTGTCGGCATCCAGAACGCCAGGGTGTTGACCGCCAGCATTACCGCGAAATACACCGCCACCAGCAGCCACACTTGCGGGTTACGGAGAATGGCCGAGAACGAGGTGATGGATTTGCGGTGTTCTTCCTGGTGCAGCTGCTCGCGCAGTTGTTGCTTTTGCACGGGCGTCAGCCACTTCACCGTTTCGAAGCTGTCCGGCAGACACTTGAGCACCACCAGCCCGAGCAGAATCACGGGGGCGCCTTCAATGACAAACATCCATTGCCAGCCGCGCAAACCGCCCAGGTCATGAAAGTGTTCAAGGATGCCGCCGGAGAGCGGCCCGCCAATCACCCCGGCCATCGGCACGGCGACGGCAAACAGGGCGGTGACTTGCGCGCGCCGACCGGCCGGGTACCAGCGGTTCAAAAACACCAGGATGCCTGGGAAGAAACCGGCCTCGGCCACACCGAGCAAAAAGCGCAGCACATAGAAGCCCATGGCGCTGTCGATCAGGAACATGCACGTCGACAACGCCCCCCACACTACCATCAACGTGGCAATCCAGCGCCGGGGGCCCACGCGGTCCAGCGCGATGTTGCTGGGCACGCCAAACAGCGCGTAGGCCACGAAGAACAGGCCGGCGCCGAAGCCGTAGACCGTGTCGCTGAAGTTGAGGTCGGCGCTCATCTGCATTTTGGCGAAGCCGATGTTGATGCGGTCGAGGTGGGCAAAGAGGTAGCAGATCAGCAGCAGCGGCATCAGCCGCCAGGTCACGGTGCTGTGGGTTTGGTCACGGACGTCGGTGCCGAGCGTGTCGGCGGTATTGGCTGAGCTCATGGTTTTATACTTTTTGTCTGAGAGGCCGATGGAACGAGCGGGTGGGTGTGTCAGCCCACCTGCGCCTTGAGGAAGGCGTGCACGTTGTTTTGCTTGAAGTTGAGCTGCTCGTGCAGCTCGATCATTTCAAACGACAACGCCAGCAGCCGTTGGTCCTGCAGCGCGGCGAAGTGCTGGGTGATCACCGCGAAGAGCTGTTCGGCGACCTTCTGGCGGGTTGCCAGGTCGCGACCATGGCCGACCTTCAACGTCATGTGCACGAAGGCGTAGTCGTGCTTGCCATCGGCCATGCGCCAAGTGTCGAGGCGCACGCCGCGGCTGCGGATGCCACCCAGGGGAAACACGCCGCTGTCGCCCAGGGTGGCGTGGACTGTTTCGAACAGGCCAGGCAGGTCGGCTTGCTGTTCGATGTTGTCGGTGTACTCAACGATAAAGTGGGGCATGAGGGGCTCCTTGAGGCCGCACGGGCATACCGGGCGGCCATGCGCTCAAACAGGGAAAATGGCGTTGATCTGGCCGGTGCCCGAGCTGCCGAAGGGTTGCGTGATGATCTCGGCCGGCTTGTCGTAGTCCGGTCCGCCGAGCAACCCCAGGAGCATGGCGGTGTCATGCATCTTGCCTTCGCCGAAGCAATGCTCGGCGTAGTCCGGCAGCATGGCGCAGAACTCTTTCCAGCGGCCCTGGCGCCACAGTTCCACCACATGCAGGTCGACCTGCTTGTCGAATTCGCGGGTCCAGTTATGGATATTGGCTTCAGCATTGCGGTCGTCGGAGAAACGGTGCGACAGCGAACCCGAGGCCAGCACCACGACTTTGCGGTCGCTTTTTTCGATGGCCCGGCGCACAGCGGCGCCGAAGGTGAAGCTGTCTTGCAGGCGATGCCAGGCGCACCAGGCGGCCACCGACACCACGTTGAATCTTTGCTCGTCGGGTACGCCCATGTGCATGTAGCGCATCGGCACCAAGGTGCCGTATTCCAGCTCCAGGCTCGGGATATTGTGGGCCAGCGTGCGCACGTCGGCGGCGTTGGCCTCGGCCGCGATCAGCTCACCCAGTTCGGGGCAACCTGGGTACTCGTATTCCATGTTCTTGATGAAGTGCGGCAGTTCATTGCTGGTGTAGATGCCTTTGAAGTGCTCGCCGCTGTTGACGTGGTAGGCACTGTTGACCAGCCAGTGCACGTCGAACACCACGGCGGTATCGGCCCCCAGCTCGCGGGCGCGACGGCCGATCTCTTTGTGACCGGCAATCGCCGCTTCACGGCAACCATGGTGTTTACCGGGAAGCTCCGACAAATACATCGAGGGTACGTGGCAGATTTTCGCCGCCAGGACGACTTCGCCCATGATGATTCTCCTGAAATTATTGTTGTTGTCTTAAGGGCTTCTGGTGTCGCTCAGACGCCCCAGCGTGGAATGTGATGGTTGCCCATCGAGATGCACACGTTTTTGATTTCGGCGAACACTTCGAAACTGTACTGGCCACCTTCACGACCCGTGCCTGAGCCTTTCACACCGCCGAACGGCTGACGCAGATCGCGCACGTTCTGGCTGTTGATAAACACCATGCCCGCTTCGATGCCATAGGCCAGACGATGTGCCTTGCCGATATCCTGGGTCCAGATATAGGACGCCAGGCCATACTCGGTGGCGTTGGCCAGTTGCAGGGCTTCGGCTTCATCCTTGAACGGAATCAGGCACACCACCGGGCCAAAGATTTCTTCCTGGGCGATACGCATATTGTTGTTCACGTCAGCAAACACCGTTGGCTGGATAAACTGGCCTTTGCTCAAGTGCGCCGCCAGATTGGCCGGGCGCTCCAAGCCACCGGCGAGCAGGGTAGCGCCTTCTTCGAGACCAATCTTGATGTAACCTGTGACCTTGTCGTAATGGGCCTGGGTGATCATCGAGCCGACCTGGGTTTTCGGGTCTTGCGGGTCGCCGACGATCAGGCGTTTGGCGCGTGCGGCAAACTCGGCGACGAACTGTGGGTACACGCTTTCCTGGATGAAGATCCGGCTCCCGGCGGTGCAGCGTTCGCCGTTGAGCGAGAAGATGGTGAACAGCGCAGCGTCGAGGGCGCGTTCCAGGTCGGCGTCCTCGAAGATCAGCACTGGCGACTTGCCGCCCAGTTCCATGGAGTATTTTTTCAGGCCGGCGGTCTGCATGATTTTCTTGCCGGTGGCGGTGCCGCCGGTAAAGGAAATCGCGCGCACATCGGGGTGACGCACCAAGGCGTCACCGGCGGTCGCGCCGTAGCCCTGGATCACGTTCAACACGCCGTTGGGAATGCCGGCTTCGACGGCCAGCCGGCCCAGCTCGTTGGCGGTCAGCGGTGACAGCTCGGACATCTTCAGCACGGCGGTATTGCCCAGCGCCAGGCACGGCGCAGTCTTCCAGGTGGCGGTCATGAACGGCACGTTCCACGGCGAGATTAACGCACACACACCCACCGGCTGGTAGAGGGTGTAGTTGAGCATCTGGTCATCGACCGGGTAGCTGTGGCCGTCCATGCGCGTGCAGACTTCAGCGAAAAAATCGAAGTTGTGCGACGCCCGTGGAATCAACACGTTTTTGGTCTGGTGAATCGGCAGGCCGGTGTCGAGGGTTTCCAGCTCGGCCAGGCGCGGCACGTTCTGTTCGATCAGTTCGCCGAGCTTGCGCATCAAGCGCGCACGTTCTTTCGCGGGTGTGCCCGCCCATTTCGGGAAGGCTTCCTTGGCCGCGGCCACGGCTTGCGCGACTTCCTCGGCGCCACCGCTGGCTACTTCGCCGATGGCTTCACCGGTGGCCGGGTTGTAGTTGACGAACACGTCTTTGCTGTCGACCTCACGGCCGTTGATCCAATGTTTGATCATGCTGCTCAAGCCTCTTTACGGGCGTTGAAGAACGCCGTTTCGCTGACAATTCGGTTAACCAGGCGGCCCACGCCTTCGACTTCCACAATCACTTCATCACCGGGCACCACGTCTGCCAGGCCTTCGGGCGTGCCGGTGGCGATCATGTCGCCGGGTTGCAGGGTCATGAAGCTGGACAGGTATTCGATCAGGTAGGGAATGTCGAAAATCATGTCCTGGGTGCTGCCTTCCTGGCGCAGTTCACCGTTGATCCAGGTGCGCAGTGTCAGGTTGCTCGGGTCCGGTACATCGGCCACGTCGACGATCCACGGGCCGACAGGCGTGGTGGCGTCGCGGTTTTTCACGCGCAGGTTGGGGCGGTAGTAATTTTCCAGGTAGTCGCGAATGGCGTAGTCGTTGCACACGGTGTAACCCGCCAGGTAATCCAGCGCGTCTTCGCGTTTGACGTTGCGCGCCGGCTTGCCGATGACGGCCACCAGCTCGCACTCGTAGTGCATGTAGGCGACGTTATCCGGGCGCCAGGTCACCTGGTTGTGGCCGGTGTACGTCCCCACGGATTTGATGAAAGCCAGCGGTTCGGTCGGCGGCGTGAAGGCCAGTTCGGCGGCGTGGTCGGCGTAGTTCAGGCCCAGGGCGAACATGTTACCGGTGGCCGGCGGCAACCATTGCACCTGGTCTTCAGCCAGCAGGCGGCCGTCGGCCAGGCGCACGGCGTTTTCAGCTTCGACCTGTACCGAATGGACTTCACCTTCAAAGCGAATACGGGCGTGTTTCATGAGAGCTCCTCTGCCTTGATGTGATTGACCAGGCGGCCCAGGCCACTGATCTCGACCTCCACGGTATCGCCAGGCTGCACATCCACCCGGCCTTCGGGAGTGCCGGTGATCAGCACGTCGCCCGCGTGCAGGGTCATGAATTCGCTGATCTCGGCGATCAGCAATGGAATGTTGCGCACGAAGTTGGCCGTGGTGTTTTGCTGGCGGATCTCGCCGTTGACGTACAGCGTGATCGCCAGGCTGTGCAGGTCATCCAGCTGTGCGGTCGGCACCAGCTCCGGCCCGATTGCGCAGAAACCATCGCGGCATTTGGCTTTGACGGCGGGGCGGTAGTAGCTGTCTTCCGGCAGGCTGAACTCGTTGACGAGGGTAAAACCGGCCACGTAGTCGAGAGCGTCGGCTGCACTGACGCGGCTGGCGTCCTTGCCCATCACCACCGCCAATGCCGGCCCAGGCTGCAGGCGTTCGCCCTGGCCGGGATGCACGACTTCGCCACCGTGTGAGTTACGCGTGTTGGGCGTCTTGATAAACAGCACCGGTTTGACCGGCGGCTTCTGATACGGCGGCGCTTCGAATTCGGCGAGGTGCTGCTTGAGCAACCCCTGGTAGTTCAGCGCGACACCGAAAAGGGTGCCCGTCGCGACGTCATGCAAGGCGCGGCTCATGCATTCTCCTGGCAGGTCCATGGAGGCCCTGGGTTTAGTTAATGTGTTAACCGTTATAATTAAGATGTTAACTATCGTCAAGCGTGACAGACTGTTTCTTCGGTGGTTGTGCCGACCGAATCGGTGCAGGATGAGAGCCGCTGCACGGCGGCAATCACACTAAAAACGAGTAGCGTGCGATGAGCGACCGTCAACCCATTCCGAACATCAACATTGGCCAGGTCTACGACCAGCGCTACAGCGATGCCGAAGTGCATTACGACCAGTTGGCCAACCTGGCGGATTTTTTCGGCCGTAACATGCCGGTGCATCGGCACGACCGGTTTTTCCAGGTTCACTACGTGAAAAGCGGCACCGTGCGCGTGTACCTGGACGACCAGCAGTACGTCGAATCGGGGCCGATGTTCTTCCTCACGCCACCCACGGTCGCGCATTCCTTCGTGACCGAGCCGGACAGCGACGGGCACGTGCTGACGGTGCGTCAGCAATTGGTGTGGCAACTGATCGAAGCCGACGCCAGCCTGGCGCCGACGGGGGCGCAATTGCCCGCCGCGTGTGTGGCCCTGGCGCAGTTGGGGCCGCAATACGCAGACGATATCCGCCGGTTGGACGTTCTGTTTGAGTCGCTGAGCGACGAGATGAAAGCCCAGCGGTCGGGGCGCAGTACGGCCCTGGACAGCCTGACGCGGTTGATCATGATTAGCTTGTTGCGGCTGTGCTCCCATTCGCTGAAAGCCACGCCTGCCCGCCACGAGGACTTGAAAATCTTCCACCGTTTCAATGAGCTGATCGAAGCGCACTACCAGCAGCACTGGCCGTTGTCGCGTTACGCCCAAGGCATCGGGGTGACCGAAGCACGGCTTAATGACGTGTGCCGCCGCATCGCCGACCTGCCGTCCAAGCGCCTGATCCTCGAACGCCTGATGCAAGAGGCCAAGCGCCTGCTGCTGTTTACGGGCAGCTCGGCCAACGAAATCTGCTACCAGCTGGGGTTCAAGGACCCGGCCTATTTCAGCCGGTTTTTCCAGCGTTACGCGCAGCTCACGCCGGGGGAGTACCGCCAGCGCCAATCGGGGTTGCGTTGAGCCAGGCATGGCGGCTTCGCACCTTGGTCTTGTTGATTGTGTGCGGATCATCATGCGCATCGCAGTGGCGCGACAGAATGGCTTTTACACAGAACCGCTTGTACTTTTCACCGCGCCCACGCCGCTTGCAGCCGCTGGCCGGCGACACTAAGCTGCCGGCTCGCCCATTCAAGTGGTGCCGTTTATGGCCAACCCAAGACCTTCGCTGACCCTGACCCTGCTGCAAGCCCGTGAGGCCGCAATGGCCTTCTTCCGTCCGGCCCTGAACAAGCATGAACTGACTGAACAACAGTGGCGGGTCATTCGGATCCTGCGCGAGCTGGGTGAACTCGAAAGCCATCAACTCGCTTTGCAGGCCTGCATCCTGAAGCCGAGCATGACCGGTGTGTTGACGCGCCTGGAGCGTGACGGCCTGGTGCGGCGGCAGAAGTCCAGCCAGGATCAGCGCCGGGTGTTCGTGGGCCTCACCGAGCGCGGCCAGCAATGCTTCGTCTCCATGAGCGCAGGCATGGAAAGCAACTACCAGAAAATCGAAGAACAGTTTGGCGCCGAGAAAATGGAGCAACTGTTGGCGTTGCTGAACGAGCTGAAAAATATCAAGCCTTGAATGCACGACATTTTAGTTAATAGGTGAACGTATTTGCCCGACGAGGGCATTGCGCTGGCCAATCTTCACTATCCATTTTCGGCACAAATGCACGACCCGCCCCAGGTTCGGAATGGAACTTGCGTGCGATCTGACCTGTAAGCCTTGGAACTGAAAAAGGTTGGGTCGATGAACAATAATAATGTGCGGATGCCTGCGGCCTCGGTGGTGCTTCCACCGGCGTTACCCCTCCAGCGTTTTCTGACCAGCGACATCGATGAACACGCGCGCAATATGGGCGGCTGGCAGGTTCGCTACGATCAGTTATCGCCGGGCGCCTTTGAAGGTGAGCTGGTGGAGTTCCGCTTGGGCTGGATGCAACTGGTGCGCGACCGCTCTAATCAGGCCATGATCAAGAGTGGCGCAGCCTGGAAAGGCGCCATCACCTTCAGCCTTCCTTTGAGTGCCGACGGCCCGGTGTATTGCTCGGGTCACCCGATCCATGCGCCCAGCCTGTTGGTGGCCCACGGTGAAAACCTTCCCGAACTGCACACGCCACAGCACTTGGATTTGCTCAGTGTGGCCATTGAAGAACACGCACTGGCACACGTCCTGGAGCGTCAGGGCAGTGAGTTTCGAATTACCGATCTTCCCAAGTGTTACCGCTTGGGTGATTCATCTGTGCAACGTGAACTCGCAGGGTTGTTCGATGCGCTGGCGGGTTGCGACCAGGGCCGTGATGCCGTGCTGGGGCATGACTCGATCCGGCGCGGCATACGGGATGCGGTGATGCTGCACGTGCTGGAGTTGATCGCGCCGGACCAGGCGCCGCCCCTTAACCCGACGGCGCGCAAAAGGATGGTCGACCGGGCGCGCGAATATGCGCTGAGCCACCTCGACGAACCGCTGTCGATCCTTGACCTGTGCAACCACATCGGCGCCAGCCGGCGCAAACTTCAATACTGTTTCCAGGAAACCCTGGGCATCAACCCGGTGGCCTATCTGCGTGCGCTGCGCCTCAATGCGGTGCGCCGCGAACTGCGAACCCGCACCCAATCCCATGGCGTACAAGAAGTGGCGGCGCGTTGGGGGTTCTGGCATTTGAGTCGGTTCTCGAGCGATTACCGCACCATGTTTGGCGAAAGCCCATCACAGACCCTGCGTCGCACTCAACTCTGCTGAAAACGGATAACCGGCAGACGCTGGCGCTTACTAGGATGGCCCACACCACTTGATGGGAGGGGCATTCGATGATTCATAACAATAATGCACGCGTCGCACGGACGACGCTGTTTACCCTGGGGCTGCTGGGTTGCTGCGCCAGCGTGCACGGCACCGAGAACGGTGCGCCGACGACCGCTGTCGGTGTGTACGATTTTGGCGCGGGCATGATGCCGCCAGCCACACCGTTCGGGACCCTGGGGCTGCGAACGGCGTTTTACTCCGCCAACGTGCAGAAGGACCGTCACGGCCGCTCAGTTGACAACCACTTCTCACTGGATGTGTTGTCCATTGGCGTCGCCTACATGCGCATGACGGATTACACCGTGCTGGGCGCCCAATACGGGTTCGGCACGGTGGTACCGTTTTTCAAGATGGACGCCTCCGTCAAGGTGCCGACGCCGGTCGGGCCGCTGAGCCTTGAGGCTGATCCGTTTCGCATGGCGGACGTGCAATTGCTGCCGGTGATCCTGCAGTGGAACCTGTCGCCGAATCTGTTCATCAACACGCAGTTGCAGATCCAGGCGCCCACCGGTGATTACGACAAGAATCGGTTGATTTCGCCGGGGCTCAACCATTGGACGTTTTCGCCAATCGTCAACGCGACCTACATCACCGACGGCGGCTTTGAGGTTTCCTCAAGCGTTGAGGTCGACGTCAATACCCGCAACCCCGCGACCGATTACAAGAACGGTGTCGAGTACCGGCACGAGTTTGCCGTGGGTCAGCACGTGGGGCCGTGGACCTTGGGCCTGGGGGGCTACTACTACCGCCAGTTCACCGATGACGATGCGCCCGGGCTGCAATCGGGCAACCGTGCGCGGGTGCTGGCCATCGGGCCGGCAGTGAGTTACTTCAAGCCCGGTCTGCCTCCCGTGTGGCTGCATGCCTACAAGGAAACCGATGCCCGCAACCGTGCCGAGGGTTACACCGTGGCGCTGCGTATTTCGCAAAGTTTCTAGGGGGCTGCGCATGAACTCATCACATTCCGATTCCTTATCTCCACGGCAAGCCACCGGGCGTCGTGAAGGGCTGGTGCTGATGCTGGGCAGCAGCCTGACCATCATGGGCGCCGTCATGGTGGCGCCGATCCTGCCCAAGCTGGGGGCCGAATTCGGCCCGCTGGAACCCCGCGCCGACCTGCTGGTGCCCTTGGCGGTCACCGGGCCGGCCCTGGCGATTGCACTGTGCGCGCCCCTGGCCGGCTGGTTGGCCGACCGGGTCGGGCGCAAGGCGTTGCTGGTGATCGCCACGCTGTTGTATGCCGTGCTCGGGGCCATCCCGGCGCTGCTGGATAACTTGCCGGCCATCGTCGGCGTACGCCTGGTGTTCGGCGCGGCGGAGGCGGCGGTGATGACCTGCTGCGCCACGCTGATTGCCGACTATTGGCACGGCGAGGAGCGGCTGCGTTACATCAATCGGCAGGTGGTGACTATCGGCCTGGTGGGCTCGTTGTTCTTCGTGGTGGGCGGGGCGTTGGGCGAGCACTCCTGGCGCTTGCCCTTCCTGTTGTACCTGCTGCCGCTGCTGTTGGTACCGGTGATGATCAAGGTGCTGTGGGAGCCTGCGGCCACCCGGCGGTTGGTCGAGACGCCTGAGCAGGGCAGGGTGGCGATGCTGCCCTTGGTGGTCGGTTACCTGCTGATCCTCAGCGGCATGGTCCTGAGTTTTGTCGTGCCGATCCAGGCGCCGATTCTGCTGGTGAGCCTTGGGGTGACGTCGAGCACGATGATCGGGCTGTCGGCGGGCCTGGCGCTGCTGGCGACCTTGGTCGGTTCGTTGGCCTGGCCGCTGCTGCGCCGCCGCGTCGGCATCGCTGGGTGCAATGCGCTGTTGCTGAGCCTGCTGGGCCTGGGGTTATGGCTGCTGATGCGGGGGCAAAGCTACAACGCGGTGCTGGTAGCGGTGCTGATTCACGGCGTGGGCGCGGGACTGCTGGTGCCCAATGCGATGGCGCCGGTGATGAATGCCCTTAACGCCAAAAACCGAGGGCGCGGCCTCGGCGGGTTCACCGCGTTTTTGTACTTCGGCCAATTTGTCAGCCCGCTGGTGGTGGCCGTGCTCAGCGTTTACTCGGGTGACTTGCCTCACGCCATCCAATGGCTGGCATTTGCCAGTTTTGCCTCGGCCCTGGGATGGGCGCTGGCAGGCCTGCAGGCACGGCGCAAAGCACTGACCCAGACACTCGGCTCAAGTCATTCGTAAGAGAGGAAATCAAGATGGACATCCAGAACCTGCTGGACAGTGAAGACGCCACCGGCCTGGCCGAGTGGATCAGGCGCGGTGACGTGCAACCGGGCGAGCTGTTGGAGGCGGTGATTGATCGCATTGAACTGGTCGAACCGCATCTCAACGCAGTCGCCGAGCGGCTGTACGACTCCGCCCGCGAGGCCGCCCTCGCATCGCGCCCCGGTCGCGGGGTGTTTGCCGGGGTGCCGACCTTGATCAAGGACCTGTTTTCACCGGTCAACGGCGCGGCGATGACCAATGGCTCGCACGCGCTGGGAGGCTTTCGCGCAGACTTTGACGCCGAACACGTGAGCCGTATCCGCCGGGCCGGTTGCGTGATTCTCGGCACCAGTACGTCACCCGAGTTCGGTACGTCGTACTCCACCGAGTCCAACCGCTTTGGCGCCACCCGCAACCCCTGGAATGTCGACCACAGTGCCGGTGGGTCCAGCGGCGGCGCGGCAGCCTTGGTGGCGGCACGCGTGGTGCCGTTTGCCCATGGCAACGATGGCGGCGGCTCCTTGCGTGTGCCAGCCTCCTGCTGTGGCGTGTTTGGTCTCAAGCCCAGCCGTGGGCTGTTGCCATCCGGGCCGATGGTCGGCGAAGGCTGGGCCGGGATGGGCACCCCCCATGCCATTACCCTGTCGGTACGCGACAGCGCTATGCTGCTGGACGCCACCGCCGGGATCGACCTGGGTGCGCCGTACGCCGCGCCGCAGCAGGTGCAGCCTTATGTCACGGCACTGCAGCGTGACCCCCGGCCTCTGCGTATCGCGCTGGTTGAGCAACTCGAGCCTTGGCCGACCTCCCGCGAAAGTCTGGAAGCGGTGCGCCAGGCCGCTCGCTTGTGCCAATCCTTGGGGCACCCCGTTGAACCGGTCAGCTTACCCGTCGCGATGCCGGCGTTTCTCGACCAGGTCTTCACCATCATCGGTGCAAGTACTCGCCACTATCTCGACGTCCTGGGACAGATGCGCGGTTTCGCGGTACAGCCTGAGGAGCTTGAAGCCCGTACCCGCATCATTTTGCGCAGCAAAGGCGATGTCAGCGGTGCGCAGTACGCCGGGGCGGTGGAGGGGATTCATGCCTTGGGTCGGCAATTGGCGGTGTTCATGCAGGATTACGACCTGATCCTCACGCCGACCTTGGCGCGTGAGCCGGCACCGATCGGTGAGCTGGACCTGCAAGACGATCGCTTGAGCCTCGATGAGCTGATTGAGCGGTTTCACAGCTATTCGCCATTCACCGCACTGTTCAACGCCAGTGGGCAACCGGCAATGTCGGTGCCGCTGTACTGGAGCGCGGCAGGCCTGCCGATGGGGGCGCATTTTGCCGGTCGTTTTGGTGAGGAAAGCACCTTGTTTGCACTCGCCGCGCAGCTGGAGCGCGCCCAGCCCTGGCGCGGGAGGATACCACCGGTCAATGCCTGTCAGCGGTCAGCTTCGATGCGCCGGTGAAACGCTAAGTTTCGTTTCTGGCTGGCCAATCAGCGGCAGTTTGGTCAGCATGTTTTTTAGTGCCAACGCGTCCCACGGCAGGTGTTCGGCAATACCGATTCCGACCACATCGATGACGTTTGCCACATCCCCGAGGAGGCGAACAACCTGCGCCATGGTCATTTTTCCCTGAGCGATGCCGTCCCATGTGCTGGCTGGAACGTCAGGGTTGGCGAACAGTAATGAACGAAACAGCGTCGGGTCCAGCACGTCCAGGTCGAAGTGGATCGCCAGATGCTTTGCTCCTGTCGATTTCAGCCATTGCAAGACGGGCTCGCTGGAATACGCCAGTTCGCCCGGACTTGCACTCGACAGGCCCAGCCTGGCGATCATTGCGGTTTCAACGTCCATCGTTGCTTGCAGGCCTGCGTACATCACATTGGCGGGTTTGATTGGACGCTTCACGGCTTTCAGGAAATCAGGATCTCCTTCGCCCAGCAGGTTGCCCAGCACCATCGCGTGGGCGTGCTGAAAGTCGTTGGGCGTCAGAATGTCCGGGTGAGCATCCACCCAGAGAATGGCCAGGTCTGCGTCATAACGCTCGTTCAGGTAGGCAAACGGCGCCAGGTCCACCAGGCAGTCGCCGCCCAGAACAACAAGGCGATCCGGTTGATGCTTGTCGATCAGCGCACGCGCAGCGTGCAACTGGCGCAGCAACGCGCTTCGGCCGATTATCCCGCCTTCCGGCGCAAGTGTTGAGCCGTCAGGGAGATTCACAGGAACCTCTTCGACCGGGCCGAGGTGTTCAGGCGCCAGCCAGGACAGAAGCTGGGCGCCGAAGTGATAGGGCGGGTTGTTGCCACCTTGCCATTGTGGAAACAGCAAACGCAGGGTCTTGCCGTTGGCGTCGGACATGCAAAATTCTCCGGTTCAGGAATAGACGGAATCAGTTGGTTGCTACCGTATTCGCTTAGCGGATGAAGATATGCAGGGCTATAGTTGACGCTTTGTTGCACAGGGCGCGCATATGGACCGGTTGACTGCGGCAAAAGTCTTTCTTGCGACCGTCGCCAGGGGAAGCATTTCGGCGGCCGCCACGCACCTGGGGATGTCCAGGGCGATGGCCACGCGTTACATCGGGTTGATGGAGGAATGGGCCGAGATACGGCTACTGCACAGGACCACACGCAAACTCAGCCTGACCGCCGCGGGCGAACAACTGCTGCCCCTTTGCAAGGAACTGGTGGCGCTATCGACCGACGTCAAGGTGCTGGGCTCGCAAGCCGAGAGCGCGCCTAAGGGACTGCTCAGGGTCACTGCACCGTCGATTTTTGCCGAGTATTGCCTGACGGATCTGCTGATGGAGTTTCTCCAGCTGTACCCGGCTGTCGCCATCGACTTGCAGATTGCCGATGGCATGACCAATCTTGCGCAAGAGGGCATTGACCTGGCGATCAGGGTCACTGACAACCTTGATCCGGGGGTGATCGCGAAGAAGCTCGGCGAGGTGAATTCGTTCATCTGTGCCAGCCCGGCCTATCTCCAGCGCCATGGCGTCCCGGGCGACGTGAGAGACCTGGCCGTCCACAATTGCCTGACCTACGCGTATTACGGACGCAGCCTTTGGCATTTCATCGTTGACGGTGAGAACGTCTCGGTGCCGGTCACTGGCAGCTTCAGCACTAACGAGGCGTCGATCATCGTGCGTGCTGCGCTGAGCGGAACAGGCGTGTCGATGCTGCCGCATTTCGCTGCCGAGCAGGCCATCAAGGAGGGGCGCCTGATTCGACTGTTTCCTGAATATCGCATCAAACCCATCGGCATCCATGCCGTTTACCTGTCACGCCAGCGTATGCCGAACGCCCTCAAGACGTTGCTGGACTTTCTCTCCACGCGTCTTGCCGGTTGAGGACAGCGGTCGTCATCAAGAGGCCGGTGAGCTTCGCTGGTCGAAGGTGATGCGTGCTTGTTCGATAGTCGCCTGATTGACCTGCGCCCACTCGGCAAGCAGCTCCAGGTGAGGTTTGAGCGAGTGGCCAAGGGCAGTCAGCTCGTAATCAACCCGGGGAAAGCCGTTCGCGTTCGTCGTCCTCAGTCAGGAGCAATTACGTGCCAGTCTGAACCAGGCCAGTCTGCCGGAGGACGTCGTCAACGTGGTGATCAGTATCCAGGAAGACTTTGCGCAAGGCGTATTCGACGTCGTGACCGGTCACGTGGAGCAATTGTCCGGTCGGGCGCCCAAATCCCTCGAGCAGGTTTTGACGGCGCTTTCAGACAGTGCACAGAACCCGGTCCTATGAGTCGCCTCAGGAGTGATCTGTTCGGTAACCAAAACATGGACCTCGAGCATGAAGGCTCGTCGTTCTGGTGTCGCGGCCTGTCATAATCTGCGCGTAATGCAGGCGCGCCTGTACCCTGGACCTTGCAGCGAATGCAGCAGTGATCCGCAGGCACCTGTCACACTCGGCCATCCGGCCTGATTTCACCCCCCTCATGGAGTCCATGCCATTCATGGTGCTGTTCAATCGATTGGGCGCGTTTTCTATCCAGGCGCGCAGAGCACTGGGACTGGTGTGGGAAACCTCACGGCCACTGTTCTTGGGGCTGTTGCTGGCGACGATCGTCGCCGGGCTGCTGCCCGCCTTGGCCGCCTGGATAGGACAGCGCATTGTTGACGGCGTGGTCGACGCCATGCAGGTTCACGCGGCCGGCAGCCAGGCGCCGGTGTGGCCAGTGATGCGCTACGTGTTGGCTGAGGCCGGCGTGCTGGCGTTGTTGGCGGCCGCACAACGGGCGTTGTCGATGCAGCAGTCGCTGCTGCGGGTGAGGTTAGGCGTAAAGGTCAACCTGATGGTCCTGGAGAAAGCCCAGACCCTTTCGCTGCTGCAATTTGAAGACGCCGAGTTCTACGACAAGCTGGTGCGTGTGCGCCAGGGTGCTTCGACGCGGCCGCTGAGCCTGGTGACTAAAGGACTGGGGTTGGTGCAGAACCTCATCTCGCTGGTCAGCTTTGCCGTGCTGCTGGTGCATTTCTCTCCCTGGGCCTTGTTGATCCTGGTGGTCGGCGCTTTACCCGTGTTCTTCGCCGAGACACATTTTTCGGGCAATGCGTTCCGCCTGTTTCACCGACGGGCACCGGAGACGCGTCAGCAGAACTACCTTGAGTCTTTGCTCTCCCACGAGGCCCATGCCAAGGAGGTCAAGCTGTTCGGCCTGGCACCGCTGTTCCTGCAGCGCTATCGCGACAACGCCCAGCGTTTGTATACGGAAGACCGCCAATTAACGGTGCGCCGTGACGCGTGGGGTTTTGCATTGGGCCTGCTGGGTACCGCAGCGTTTTACCTGGCCTACGCTTGGGTGGTACTCGACACCGTGCGTGGCCAGACGAGCCTGGGCCAGATGACCATGTACATCGTGCTCTTCAAGCAGGGGCAAAGCGCAATCACCGCCAGCCTCAGCGCTATTGCCGGGCTGTACGATGACAGCTTGTTCCTCTCGGACCTGTATGAATACCTTGAAACCCCCGTGATCACCTCGCGCGGCCGGCTCACCCAGGGCGTGCGCCCTGGCGATGGCCTGCGCTGCGAGCACGTGGGGTTTACCTACCCAGGCGCCGCCTCTGCAGCGCTGCGCGATATCAGCCTGCACTTGGCACCCGGCAAAAGTCTGGCGCTGGTGGGTGAAAACGGCTCCGGCAAGACCAGCCTGATCAAACTGCTGACCCGTCTGTATACCCCGGATGAAGGCCGCATCCTGCTGGATGGCAGCGACCTGCAGGAGTGGGATGAACACACCCTGCGCCAGCGCATCGGGGTGATTTTCCAGGACTACATCCGCTATCAGATGACCGTGGGTGAAAACCTCGGCGTCGGCGACGTCGATGCGCTGCACGACCAGGCACGCTGGCGCAGTGCGGCCACTCAAGGGGTCGCGGCCGAATTTATCGAGCGCTTGAGCCAAACCTATTCAACCCAGCTGGGACGCTGGTTCGGCGGCCAGGAACTGTCCGGTGGGCAGTGGCAGAAAGTTGCCTTGTCGCGGGCCTACATGCGTCAGGACGCCGACTTGCTGATCCTCGATGAGCCGACCTCCGCGCTGGATGCCGGGGCTGAAGCGGCAGTGTTCGAGCACTTCCGTGAGCATGCCAAGGACCGCATGACCTTGTTGATTTCCCACCGTTTTTCCAGTGTGCGCAGTGCGGATCACATTATCGTGTTGGAACGCGGGCAGATTCTGGAGGAGGGCAGTCATAGCCAGCTGATGGCTGCCAGTGGACGTAATGCCGACCTGTTTGACGTGCAGGCGCGGGGCTATCGCTAGGAAACCCATCGTCGTGCAGCGGTATAGGGTACGCACGGTTTATCTTTGTGGCCCCCCGGCGCACCCGACGGTCGGTCGGGCAGTTGAGATGTTTTTGCTGGGCGCCAGGCATCCGCGTGTGGCCGAACAGATGCCCAGCCAAAGGGATTGGTCGTTATCGTGCAGGTAAAGCTGGCTCGGCGGGTGGTGTTACATTTGCTACGACTGATGGTTTTATCTCTGTGTTTTCAAAAGTGATCCCGAATCGGCCAGACAGCTCCTTTCGCCCCTTGGATGTTAATGCAAGTGCCCGACTGTCAAGGTCTTGGATAACCCATTTGCGGTTTATGGCTGTCTGTAGGAGCGCTGCTCCGAGTGCTCCGGCAAGATGAGGGCGGCGCATGCTCCAATCCAGGCATGAGCACGCGAACTGACGTCGTTGTGCTCTTACCTGTTCTATCTCGATACCGAGCTCGGTCATCGCTTGTTCGCCGTTCATCGTAAGCTGATACATGCTGTCCCCAGCGACCGACGCGGTTAACCAGCCTGACGCGATGAAATGGTCGTGCAGTTGCACAGCGAGTGTTCCAGCCATGTGGTCATAACAGGTACGTGCGAACTGCAATCGGGTCGGGGTTGTGGACACATACTGTGGACCAGTGTTTTGGCCGATCACCATCAGGGCCTCAATAGCCTGGGCCACTTGCGCGTCCGCCAGGCTGTAATAGCGATGCCTGCCCTGCGTGTGCAGCCTTACCAACCCGTCCTCTTTTAGTCGTGCCAGGTGCGCGCTCGCCGTGGATGCACCGACGTCGGCGATGGCGGCCATTTCGGTACTGGTACGGGCGTGGCCATCCATCAACGAACACAGCATTTTCGTCCTCGCAGGCTCGGCAATGGCGCCGGCTACCCGAGAAATCGCGGTGTCATTGCGTTGAGCGTCCATATTTCGTTCCTGAGCGAATCGTTGGCATGAGGGGTGTTCGATAGTAGCCGTTCTTTGTGAACAGGACTTGCGCAATGACGCCTTTTGAAGCCGCTACCCATGCTGATCCCTACGGTTATTACTCAAACCTCAGGCGACAAAGTGGCTTGTTATTCGATGCAGAGCTGGGTTTATGGATTGCGAGCAGTGCCAACACCGTCGAAGCCATTTTGGGGCATCCCGACTGTCGGGTGCGCCCGCTAAGCGAGCCGATTCCTCCTGCCATTGCGCGTGGCGCCGCAGGAGTGATTTTTGGTCGTTTGATGCGCATGAACGAGGGCCCGCAGCATCTGTGCCCCAGGATGGCTATCGAGCCTGCCTTGGCTTCTGTCGGGAAAGAAAGCCTCTCAGAGATCGTGTCACGCGTGGTCGAGACCCTCGATGACCCCGTTGAAGACCTGGATGAGTTGATGTTCACGTTACCGGTTTCCGTCATCGCAGCCTTGATAGGCCTCCCATCCGGGCGGCTACACGAAGTCGCGAAGCTGACACGGGATTTTGTCGCCTGCCTGTCGCCGTTAAGCGACGAAATTCAACTCGGCGAAGCTCATTCCGGGGCCACTCGGTTAAATCAATTATTCAGCGCGCTATTGAGTGACCAGGAGGAGAGCAGCCGCTTCATGAGTCATATCCGGAGCGCCTGTGCGGCCAACGCCTGGAGCGAGCATGATGCATTGATCGCCAACCTGATCGGCTTGTTGTCACAGACTTGCGAAGCCACCGCAGGCCTGATCGGCAATACTCTTGTAGCGCTCCATCGTCACCCTGATCTGACTGAAGGCATGCAACCTGAGCCGATGCTCGTTGCAGACTTGGTGGCAGAGGTAGCGCGCTACGACTCCCCGGTGCAAAATACCCGGCGATTCGTTGCAAAGCGATGCATTATCGGGGATAGCGTCCTGGAGGCGGGTGATACCGTTCTAGTGTTACTCGCTTCAGCCAACAGGGATCCCTACGCAAACCCACACCCCGATAGCCTCTTGCTAAAACGGACGCAACGACGAACCTTCAGCTTCGGCTCAGGACGACATGAATGTCCAGGTCAGCAACTGGCATTGACTATCGCCGCTGAGGCGATTTTGGCATGGTTGCATCGACAGCCAACCTCATCGGTTCGTCCTTGCCAGTGGGGGTATTTGCGCTCCCTCAACGGTCGCATCCCTCAGTTCAATCGTGATCGGGACATTCACCGTTATTTATGAAGCCTGAACCAGGACCTATCCAAACCGATAACAGTTCTTACCGGCGGATTTTGCTTCATACATCGCTATATCCGCCCTGAATAAAACCTGATCAACACTCTCCGGTCCTGCAGCCGCGCTCTCGGTAATGCCGATGCTGACACCGAGACCGTCATAGTCAGCATGTGTATCGGTGTAATCGCCAAGGGTCTTGATAATGCGCTCGGCAACGAGTGCGGCGGATGCCTTATCGGTACCCGGCATTAACACAATGAATTCGTCCCCGCCTATGCGTGCCACTACGTCACTCTTGCGCACCACCTCGGTGATCATGGCAGAGAAGGACACGAGTACGCCGTCGCCGGTCGCATGCCCGTTCGCGTCATTGATTTTTTTGAACCCGTCCAAGTCCAGGTAAAGGACGAAAAAACCCGCATCCTCTTTGGCGTTCGAGCTGAGCGAGGCGGTCAACATATTCAGGATGCCTAAGCGGTTCAGTACGCCCGTCAGTTTGTCGTGGGTGGCTGAATGTGTGCTCTGTGCTTCTGCAATGTAGGCTTTCGTAAGGTTGGCATTGAGGTTGTTCAGCAGTACCCACAAGCCGGTGAGGTACATTGGGGCCTGTAGGATCAATACCCGTAACATCGGTTCCGGTTGAAACAGCGTGGCCAGTTTCAGCGGTATATCCGTGAGCAGGATCTGGGTGAAGGCGTATCGGGGGATGCCTTGATTCCGCATGGCAATAGCGCCGTTCATGCTGACCGCCGACGTACAGGCCAGCACTTGCAGCACTGGGTCCATGCTGATGACGCACGCCGCCGTACCGACGCCGATTTCGGCAGCCCAAATCAAACCGAAGAGCAGCGACAGGTCCGCCGCGTAGGGTAATTTGGACGCTTCACGGGTTAAAAACCGTTGCAGTAAAAGCCAGCGGATGATCCAGATCACAATGTCGGCTACCCACCAACAGATGAAAAACACGGTGGGATGGAGTATCACGGCGACACTGCAGACGAGCAGCGTGTTCAGCCCCGCTGCCGCCAGCGCCGCTCGAGAGGAGAGGGGGCCTTTGAGTAGCTTTAAACGAATGTCCCGGTCGAGTTTTTCATTGTCTTGCACAAACCAACGGATAAACGATGTCCTGGGAAACGAGTGATGATTAGGCATAGTGTTATTCCGCCAAAAAGCGATAACCAGTAGTGGCCTTTTAGCACTATTTTGCCGTCCTCGGGTAAACGGTTTTGCCTGGGGTCCCTGGAGTTGCGCGCGCGCGTGGCGCTAGCGGAAATTATCGACGTAGCCCTGCTGGGAGGTGCCGCTGCTCCGAAGCGGTCGGGGGAGTAGGATCAACAAGCGAAAGCGGTGCAAAAGGAGGTTCTCCAGAAACTGTCACCTACTTCAGGGTTGAGGGCGGCGGATCTGGCACTAAGACCAGTGAGAACCGTATTACTGCCAATGAGGATGGAACCATCACCATCATTCGTACCGCTGCCGACGCTCTTATTGAGGTTTGGTAAAAGGCGTCGCGGGTGTTGATCGAAAATCAGGTCAGCTAATAATTGCTAAGTTAAAGTGAGGTGAATAAATGGAGGCCTTTGAAAAATATGGAAAATACAAGGCGCAAGCCGTATCAAGAATCGAGCATGTAAAAAGCCACTTGGACGGCGGCTTTAATATCGAAAGATGTGTAGTAAATATAGAAACCGGCAAAGGTGATCCAATTGCGTGCATGGATAGTTTAGCGTCGCATGCATATGCGCAAGCTATAGAGGAATGGTTTAGCAATTCGTCATTGGAAAAGATGAAAACCTGGTTTTTTATAGCGGACAGTCTGCGTCGGCACCGGTATTCACTGAAAACCGACAAAATGAACTTCATGACGAAGACGTTTGATTTTTTAGCTGGCTTGGTTTCTGATAATGAATCCTTGATCAGTTGGTTCTGCAATAACGACGATATCTTTGATGCTAAAAGAGTTCAGGCGACCACTACGGCGGACTTTGTAGCGTATCAAATTAGGTTGGCGGTTAAAGGTGACTTTACTCAGTTGCTCGAGCGGTGTGCCAGAATGATTGCGCATCCACCTTCGGGACCCAAGAAGAGATTCATGCTGGATAATGAGTTCTTCATTGCGCTGGCCGAGGGTGATACGTCAAAAATGGAATCCGTCTTGCGCGAACTAACAACACCCGCCGCAATAAAGAGAAGGCTTAGTAGTGAAAGTGGTTATTCCGAGGGGCTGATTTCTACGGTTGGTGTTATTTACGCAAAAATTGCCTGGCGGCACGGTTATCAAGTAGCTATAGATACACCCTATATTCCAGCGGAGTGGCTACCCGTGAAACCGCTGGATTGCTATGATGTTCATTATGACTTTCTGAAATAGCAGGGTTGATGAAATATGAACAATCTTTCGAAAGATGCCCAGGTGCGAAGTCAGCTGTTTGAATCTCTTGTGGGTCGCTACAACGCAACATTGATTTCTGGTCGATACGGCGGCGACTACAACAATGATCAACTCGCGATTAGCGAGGCTGATGGGAACGTCACCTTGTTTTTGGGTTTAAAATTATTGGACAGTGAAGGTGCTTTACAGCTGGATGCTGCATCGCTTGGTCCGCATTTACAATACTCTAAATCGTGGTTCTCCGCGTTGATCGCTAGTTTGAAGTGCTCTCCAGACACTGTTCAATTTTCAGTTAAGATTGAATCTGCGCTTGCGAAAATTTTACTTGTGGCGTGCGTAATATGTATGGATCCCGTGACGCAAGATATTAAGTTGTTGCGTATTGCAATTTGATTCGCGAAGGAAGGGCATCAGAAAAGTAACTGCCTTCCCTTCGGGGACTTAATGCTCGGCCAGATATATTTCCGGCCAACAGCCTCGAGCATTTAAATTGAAGTGTATGTTCATTAATAACAGGTGCTGCATCTGAGAAAAGGGCATGGATTTATTTTCTTTGTCCCCTTTTTCACTCAGAAAAATGGATTTACTAATGTTGAGAAGATTAAAATCGTCATTCTTCCTGTTATAGGGGAGTGGAAGAGTGCGAAGTCAATAAGGGGTATGACTGATTAAGAATTTGATGGGGCGGTGCTTTTGCTAATGAGATCTGTGGGCTGTAGCGTTTAAGTACATAAAGATAAATAGCCTGTTAAATTAATGTCTAGCCCTTAAATACGTTCACACCTAATTCAATGGTCCCACGACCTGCCGATAATGTTCTGCTCCCTGCAACGTCTGGCGAGTCAGCTTG
This sequence comes from Pseudomonas petroselini, assembly GCF_045037875.1. Lineage (NCBI taxonomy): Bacteria > Pseudomonadati > Pseudomonadota > Gammaproteobacteria > Pseudomonadales > Pseudomonadaceae > Pseudomonas > Pseudomonas petroselini. Next base: position 4,360,650 of record NZ_CP173614.1, on the reverse strand, counting down.
ATCTCCAGGCCTTGGGGTTCGTCCTTGCGATTGCCGCTCAGTTGACGCCAACCCTGGCCAGGCTCCCAGACACGTACCTGCAGGTCACTCACTTTGTCCAATACGGCCACGCCTTCGCCCGGTGCGGGAAGCGGGTAGCGGCTGCGCGCGGGTGCTGCTGCGCGGTATAGGGTTTGGTCCTGCAGCCACCAGCGTACCCGTTGCAGACCGTCTTCCGACGCGGCTGCGCTGCGGATCACGTCTAGGCGAAAGCGCTGATTGTCTGCGCTGCGTACGCTGATCGCCGGCGGCGCTTGCGCAGGTTCGGTCTCGTGCTCGGTAAGGTTCGGCACGCGCAATTCGGTGCTGGCGCGCAGGGCCAGGTCGCGTTCCAGCTGGTTCAGGGCGCGCAGTAGGGCTTCGGTGTGTTCGGTGCTCGCCTGCAGATGCTGGTCGGCACGGCTGACGCTGTCGAGGCCGCGCCAGGCAATCAGGCTGACGATCGCCATCAGCATGATCGCCACCATCACTTCAATCAGCGTAAAGCCGTGCTGCCGAGTATTCATGGCGTAGCCTCCACGCGAAATTGTCCGGCCGCGGTGCGCCGTACCGAAAGGCTGTTCTGCCCGTCCGACAGTTGCAGTTGCAACGGCGTATCGAACCACTCGGCGTTGAGTACGACCCGTTGTTTGGGGATGACGCGTACCTGAACCGCCGGTGTGTCCCACGCACGAGGACGCAGTTGCGGGTCGCTGTTGAACTGATCGAAGCCCGTAGCGTGTTCATTGCGGCGGCTGAAGTGAAACCCTTTGGTATCTGCCAGCCAGGTGATCGGGCGCCCGTCGGCCAAGGCTTCGGCCTGGGCGACCTGCAGCAGTTGCACCAGGCGATTGGCGTCCTGGCGCAGCAGGTGCAACGGGTCGGGCTTGATACTCAGGCCGACCGCCGCACTGGCAATGCCAATGATGATGAGCACCACCATCAGTTCGATCAGGGTAAAGCCGTGTTGCCTGGCTGCTGTCATCGCGCAACGCTCCGTCGTCGTGGAGAACATACCGAGAGTTGTCCTGTAGACTGCCTGACAGGACAACAAGGAGGTTTCGTCTTGGCACACACTTTTCGTTTATCGCCCGCGCAATGTGTGCAGTCGGCGGCGTTGCTCGCGACGTTGGCGGGCGTGTTGGTCTGGTCATCACTGCTGCTGACCCCGGTCCAATCCAGCGCACCGCCGGCCGAGCGCGAAGACGCCGCATTGGCGGTCGACAGCCCGGCATTGCAGTGGTTTTCCAATCGGCTTGCAGTGCTGGATATCCAGGTTTCAGGGATGATGACCGGTGCGCATGGCGCAGTCGCGATCCTCAGTCTCAACGGCATGCCACCCCGTGGGTTTCTGGTGGGGGAGCGCTTGACCCAGGGGGTGCGCCTGGTGGCGATTGAGCGCGACACCGTGGTGATTGAGCGCGGCAGCGAACGGACTCGATTCAAGGTCAGCACGCTGCCCGACGCTCAGTCGATGCCACGATTGACCCGGCCCTGAGCCCGCTCATTCGCGTTTTTCCACGGGCTGGGCGAGCAGCGTCTCGAGCCGCGCCAACGGCGGCGCCTCGCGTTCGCGGTCCGAGACCTGCAGCGTGACGCGCATCAGCCGGGGGTCTGCACTCGGCGCGATCACTTGCCCGCAGCGCAGTTGCAGGTGCCCTTGATCACATTCGAAGGCTTTGTGCCCCGGTGCCAGCCGGCCTTCCAGGCGCAGTTCGGCCAGTCGGCTCTGCGCCGCCAGCAGTGCCAGTGATCGGTCACGCAGCAGGCCATTGCTCTGGGTCATCAGGCCCGCAACGCGCACGGCTGCCGACATGGCCACGGCAATAATCGCCAACGCCACCAGCACCTCGATCAACGTAAAACCTTGCTCCTTGCGCGACAGCTCCATGGGTGACTCTTTACCGAAAACCGGCATGCAGGATAACACTCGAAAACAGGCAGATGACTCAGCGTGCGGCTGAGTTTTTTCAATACACCATTTAGTTCATTTGTTACACTGCGCGCCGAATTGCAAACAAGCCAAGGATGGTGAATATGGATGTCGCTCGCGTCAAATTTCAGTCTGCAGGTGGCCGAGGCCAGCAGGGGTTCACCCTGATCGAGATCATGGTGGTGGTGGTGATTCTCGGCATCCTCGCGGCCATGGTCGTACCCAAGGTGCTCGACCGTCCGGATCAAGCCAGGGCCACGGCGGCCAAGCAGGACGTCTCCGGCCTGATGCAGGCACTCAAGCTCTATCGCCTCGACCACGGCACTTACCCCAGCATGAACCAGGGGCTCAAAGTGCTGGTGGAGCGCCCGGCGGACGCCAAGAACAGCAACTGGCGTTCCTACCTGGAGCGTTTGCCCAATGACCCGTGGGGGCGTCCTTACCATTACCTGAACCCTGGCGCGAACGGCGAAGTCGACATCTTCTCCCTCGGTGCAGACGGGCAACCTGACGGCGACGGCGTGAACGCCGATATCGGCTCCTGGCAGCTCTAAGCGCTGCCATGAAAAACCCTTTGCTCAATAGCGCGAAGCAGCGCGGCATGGCGATCATCAGCGCCTTGCTGATCGCCGCCGTGGTGGCGGTTATCGCCGCTGGCATGCTCACCCGGCAGAGCGTGTTTACCCGCTCGCTGGAAGCTGAACAGTCACGCCTGCAAGGCAGTGCGGTGCTGCTCGGCGGCCTGGAAACCAGCCGGCAACTGCTGTGGGATGCGCGTCGCAAGGAAGCACCAACGCGGCGTGACCAGGCATGGGCGCAACCGATCAAAAGCGCCCTCCCAGGTGCAGGTTTTGATGGGCGCCTGGAGGATCAGCAAGGCAAATTCAACCTGCGGAACTTGATCGCCGGCGAGCGCGTCAATGCCAGGCAATTACGCAGTTTTGAGCAGCTGTGCGCCATGCTCGGCATCGAGGCTGGCGTTGCGCAACGCATCAGTCAGCGCGTCATTGCCGCTTATCCGCGCCAGGAACATTCGCAAAGCACGACGCAAAACCGGTTTAACAGCGGCCGCGCGACCTCGCCCGACGCCAACGCCAATCCCGTTCCTGCAACCCGGCCGATGCTGCGCAGCCTCGACGATCTGCGCGGTATCCAGGGCGTGAATGAGCGGGTGTTGGCGCGCCTGGCGCCCTATGTCAGCGTTATCCCGGTCAGTACCTGGGTCAACAGCAACACCGCCAGCGCTGAGGTACTGGCCGCGGTAGTGCCTGGGCTATCGCTGACCCAGGCGCAGGCCTTGGTCGCAGAGCGTGATCGGGGCCAGTGGTTTATCAATCGCGGCGACTTTCTCAATCGCTTGCGTGCGCCGCAGTTGAGCGTCGACGACCTTGACGTCGGTATCACCAGCGAATGGTTTCTGCTTCACGGTTACGCCCGTCGTGACAAGCGCCGGGTCAGGGTGGACGCATTGTTGTATCGCTCGGAGAACGACATGCCCAAGGTGATCTGGTCGAGACTGGGCGTATGAGTGTGCGCATTGCCTTGCCGCCGCTGGACAGCCTTACGCCGGACACTGAGCTTGCGTTCGCACGCCTGGACCGCAACGGTCGCGTCAGCCAGACCGGCGTCAGTACGCTGGCGTTGCTGGGGCAAACGGCTCAATCGCAGAGCGTGGAGTGCTTTCTTCACCCCATGGACAGCGTCCTCACACAGTTGCAGTTGCCACCGCTGTCGGCCGCGAAGACCCAGGCGGCGGTGATGTGTGCGGCACAGGCGCTGATCCTCGGTCGCATTGAACAGATGCATATCGCGCACAGCCCTGGCGATGCCGATGGGCACGTGTTCCTCAGTTGGTTGCCGGCGTCGGTCCTGGAGCGTTTCGGTGAGGTGTTGAGCCAGCACCGGTTAAAGCTGCGGGGGCTATATCCCGCACCCTATGGCCTGCCGGTGCCACCGGCCGGGCACATCAGTGCCTGTGTGCTGGAGGGGCATTTGCTGCTGCGCCATAGCCTTGAGCAAGGCGTGGTCGAACCGCAGGTTCAAGCGAGCCTGGACGCGCTGGCGGCCAGTGGCAGCCGCTTGACCTGGTTCGGTGACGACACCCCCGCTGCAGTGATCGAGCCACAACCTGCGCAGCAACGATGGTCTGCTGCTTTACCTACGTGGGGATTGCACGGCGGCGTCGGCAAGGCACCAGGGTCGCAAGCGGGTTGGGGCAGGGCGCTGGCCTGTTGCGCGCTGGCAATCGGCGTGTGGCTGCTGGGCCTGAACCTGTACGCCGCGCGTGAGGCCAGCGAAGGCCAGCAACTCAAAATGCAAATGAGTCAGCGGGTCAAACAGGCGTTTCCCGAGTTGCCGGTGATCCTTAATCCACTGCAACAAGCCCGTCAGCAATTGAGCGCGCGGCAGAACCCGGCCAGTAACGACGCATCCCAGCGCTTTGCCGGCCTGATGCTGCAAGCCGCCGACGCGATGCCGTTCATGGTCGGCAATGTGCAGGGCCTGGTCTTCGAACAGGCAGAGCTGCACGTGAGTTTGACCGCCGATGCGCGGCGAAATACCCCAGATAACGCCTGGCAAGCCACCCTGGCCCAGGCCGGCGTCGCGGCTCAGGCCACGCCGACGGGCTGGCGCCTGCGCCCGGCCGATGCCGAATCCCGTGAACCCGACTCCGGTGCTGCAAGCGACAATGAATAAGCATTCCTTGACCCTTTGGCGTGGCCAATGGCAGCACTTCAACGCGCGCGCGCGGGGCGTTTGGCGAGGCCTGTCACGGCGGGAAAAACGCATGGTCGCGGGCACTGCGCTGCTGCTCGGCGTGCTGCTGAGCTGGCTGGTCCTGATCCAGCCGGCCTTGAAGAAAATCGAATATTGGCAGGCTGAAACACCAAAGCTGCGTGCGCAAACCGAGGCACTCGAACGGTTGCTGCGCGAGGTGCCGACGCCAACCGCCGGCCAGCCGCTCGAACCGGCCCTGCGCCAAAGCCTGGATGCGCGCGGGCTGGTCGGATATTACCAATTGACGCCGGTGGAGACCGGCTGGCAGTTGACGTTCGAAACTGCACCGGCTGACGCAGTCATCGGTTGGCTGGTGAGCAACCCAAGGCAATTTTCTCTGGAAGTGGTCGAGGCCCGTTTGCAGCGTGCAGGCGAAGCCAAGGCCGATGATACGGCAGGCACTCTGTCGGGAACTGTCCGCATGGATCAGGCGCTTGGCGCTAAGGAAGCTTCATGAAGTGGTCAGGTTCCAATTATGTACGCAACGCCGCGCCGTTCCTGTTACTGGCACTGAGCGCGTGCAGCACGCAAACGGCTTCCAACGCACCACCGCTGCTGGTCGACAGCGAACTCGGCCAGCCTCTGGCCAATACCCAGCGCAGCGGCGACGTACTCCTGGAACGCCAGCGCGCCCAGACGCAGATCGAGCGGCAAGCGCGGCCTCAGCGTACCCTCGTCAATCCGGTGCGCCGGGGCGGCGCAAGTGTCGGCAATACAGCGCTGAGCAACCCATTGGGCAGCCAGCCGGTGAATCTGAATTTCGTGGATGCCGACATTCAAGCCGTCGTGCGCGGTCTCTCCCGCGCCACCGGCCGGCAGTTTCTGGTCGACCCACGCGTGACCGGTTCCCTGACCCTGGTGTCTGAAGGCGAAGTACCGGCCCATCAGGCCTACGATATGTTGCTGGCGGCATTGCGCATGCAGGGCTTCAGCGTGGTCGACGTCGGCGGCGTGGCCCATGTGGTACTGGAGGCCGATGCGAAATTGCTCGGTGGGCCGGTCTACAGTGCCGACCGGCCGGCGGCGAATGGCATGCTCACGCGCACGTTTCGCCTGCATTATGAAAACGCGGTGAACCTGATCCCGGTGCTGCGCCCGATCGTCTCGCCGAACAATCCGATCAATGCCTACCCCGGCAACAACACCCTGGTCATCACCGACTACGCCGACAACCTGACGCGCGTGGCGCAGTTGATCGACAGCATCGACAGCCCCAGCGCGATCGACACCGATGTCGTGCAGGTCCAGAACGGCATCGCGGTGGACATCGCCGGTATGGTCTCGCAGCTGCTGGAACAGCCTGGCGGCGACGCCACCCAGAAGATTTCGGTGGTGGGCGACCCGCGTTCCAACTCGATCATCATCCGTGCCGGCAGCCCGGAGCGCACCGAGCTGGCGCGCAACCTGGTGTACAAACTCGACAACGCCCAGAGCAATCCGAGCAACCTGCACGTGGTGTACCTGCGTAACGCCCAGGCGGCGAAGCTGGCCCAGGCACTGCGCGGCTTGCTCACCGGTGAAAGCGAGAGCGGCACCGGCGATACCGGACGTTCGGTGCTGAGCGCGATGGGTGGCAACACCAGCGGCGGGCAGAGCGGCCAAAACAGCCCAAGCAGCACCAGCCAGACGTCGAGCAGCGGCAGCAGTACCAGCAACGGCACCGGCATGGGCTACGGACAGAGCGGCGGCAATTCGAGCAGCCAGGCCGGCGCCCAGGCCACGGACCAAAGTGTCGCCTTCAGCGCCGGCGGTGTCACGATCCAGGCGGACGCCACCACCAACACCTTGCTGATTTCCGCGCCCGAGCCGCTGTACCGCAACCTGCGGGAAGTCATCGACATGCTGGACCAGCGTCGCGCACAGGTGGTGATCGAGAGCCTGATCGTCGAGGTCGGCGAGGACGATGCCAACGAATTTGGCGTGCAATGGCAAAGCGGTGACCTGGCGGGAAAAGGGGTGATCGGCGGCACCAACCTGGGCGGTAGCGGGCTGCAGACCGGCGGCCTGACCAGCATCGACGCGCTGCCCGGTGGCCTGAGCGTGGGTTACCTCAGCGGCACGGTGAACATCCCCGGTGTCGGCAATGTCATGGACCTCAAAGTGCTGGCCCGCGCCCTCAAGAGCAAGGGCGGCAGCAACGTACTGTCAACGCCGAACCTGCTGACCCTGGACAACGAAGCCGCGAGTATTTTCGTCGGCCAGACCATTCCGTTTGTCAGCGGCAGCTACGTGACCGGAGGGGGTGGCACCAGCAACAACCCGTTCCAGACGGTGACGCGCGAGGAGGTTGGGCTCAAGCTCAATGTACGGCCACAGATCTCCGAAGGCGGCACGGTCAAGCTCGATATCTACCAGGAAGTCAGCAGCATCGACGAACGCGCCTCCAGCAGTGCGACGTCGGCGGGAGTGGTGACCAACAAGCGCGCAATTGACACCAGCATCCTGCTCGATGACGGGCAGATCATGGTGCTCGGCGGCCTGCTGCAGGACGGCTACAGCCAGAGCAACGAGGCGGTGCCCTGGCTGTCGAGCATTCCCGGGCTCGGCGCATTGTTTCGCAATGAACGCCGGGCCACCACCAAGACCAACCTGATGGTGTTCCTGCGGCCCTATATCATCCGTGACAGCGCCGGTGGACGGGCGATTACCCTGAACCGCTACGACTTTATCCGCCGGGCCCAGGGCGCACTGCAACCGGAGCGCAGTTGGGCGATGCCGGGCATGCAGGCGCCGCAATTACCCGCCGCGGCCGTGGGGGTGCCGGCGGCACCGGGAAGCGGGCAACCCCGCGCGACGATTCGTGCAGTGCCGCTCCAATGAACGCGTTGCCCTACGCCTGGGCCAAGGCTCAACGCATCCTGCTGCGCAATGGCGAGGAGGGCGCGGTGCTGACGGTTTGCCCATCGACGCCCGGCTGGTCGATCAGCGAGGTGCGCCGGCAGTTCGGCGCGGCGCGGCTCGAGCAGGTGCGGGACGAGGAACTCGACGGCTTGCTCGCCGCAGCCTACGCCGACACCGGCAGCGCGGCGGCGGTGGTAGGGGCGGCGGAAAACGAAGTCGATCTTGACCGCTTGATGCAGGACATCCCGGAAATCACCGACCTGCTGGACACCCAGGACGGCGCGCCGGTGATCCGCATGATCAACGCGTTGCTCACCCAGGCGGCGCGTGACGAGGCCAGTGACATTCACATCGAGCCTTACGAAAGCCATTCGGTGGTGCGCTACCGGGTCGACGGCACCCTGCGTGACGTGGTCTCGCCGCGTAAGGCGTTGCACGCGGCGCTGGTGTCGCGGATCAAGATCATGGCGCAACTGGACATCGCCGAAAAACGCCTGCCTCAGGATGGCCGCATCGCGTTGCGCGTGGCGGGTCGGCCGATCGACATCCGCGTATCCACGGTGCCCACCGGCCACGGTGAGCGGGTGGTGATGCGTTTGCTCGACAAACAGGCCGGGCGCCTGCAACTGGAAACCCTCGGCATGGACGTGCAGGTGCTGGCCAAGCTGGACAACCTGATCCGCCAGCCCCACGGCATCGTGTTGGTCACCGGCCCCACCGGCAGCGGCAAGACCACCAGCCTCTATGCCGCGCTCGCACGGTTGGACGCCAGCACCAGCAACATCCTCACCGTTGAAGACCCGGTGGAATACGACCTGCCGGGCATCAGCCAGATCCAGGTGAATGCCAAGATCGACATGACCTTTGCCCTGGCCCTGCGGGCGATCCTGCGCCAGGACCCGGACATCATCATGATCGGCGAGATCCGCGACCTCGAAACCGCACAGATTGCAGTGCAGGCTTCGCTGACCGGGCACCTGGTGCTGGCCACGCTGCACACCAATGATGCGGTATCGGCGGTCAACCGGCTGATTGACATGGGCGTCGAGCCGTTCCTGCTGGCGTCTTCGATGCTCGGCGTGTTGGCGCAAAGGCTGGTGCGGCGCCTGTGCAGCCACTGCAAGCAGGAAGACCCGGCCCACCCCGGCACGTGGCGGCCGCTTGGCTGTGCCGCCTGTAACCACACCGGCTACAGCGGCCGCACCGGCATCCATGAGTTGTTCTGTATCGACGATGAGATTCGCGCGTTGATCCACCAGGGTGCGGGTGAACAGGCCCTGCGCCTTGCGGCGCGCGAAACGGGCATGTTCAGCCTGCGCGAAGACGGTGAGCGTTGGGTGCACGCAGGGGCCACGGCGCCGGAAGAAATCCTGCGTGTGACACGGGACGCCTGATGAATCGCTACCGTTTCGAAGCCGCCGACGCCACCGGCAAGCTTGAGTCCGGGTACCTTGAAGCCGATAGCCAGCGCGCCGCGTTCGGGGTGTTGCGCAGCCGTGGTCTTACCGCGCTCTCGGTGCAGCTTGAAACCCCTGTGCCTGCCGGCGGCGGTGCAGTGTTCAGCGCCAGGTTCTCCGACAACGACCTCGCCTGGGCCACGCGGCAACTGGCGAGCCTGCTGGGCGCCAGCCTGCCGTTGGAGGCCGCCTTGAGCGCCACGGTCGAGCAGGCGGAAAAAAAGCATATCGCCCAGACCTTGAGCGCGGTGCGCGCCGATGTACGCGGCGGTATGCGCCTGGCTGAGGCCCTGGCGACACGGCCACGGGATTTCCCCGCGATCTATCGCGCATTGATTGCCGCCGGTGAAGAGTCCGGCGACCTCGCGCAGGTCATGGAGCGTTTGGCCGATTACATCGAAGAACGCAACAACCTGCGCAGCAAGATCCTCACCGCGTTTATCTACCCGGGCGTGGTCGGGCTGGTGTCGATTGCGATCGTGATCTTTCTGCTCAGCTATGTGGTGCCGCAGGTGGTCAGTGCGTTTTCCCAGGCTCGCCAGGACTTGCCGGGGCTGACCCTGGCGATGCTCAATGCGAGTGATTTCATTCGTGCTTGGGGAGTGTTGTGTTTCGGTCTCATGGCCGCCGGCTTCTGGGGATGGCGCCTGTATTTGCGTAACCCGGTGGCGCGCCTGAACTGGCACAGCCGGGTGCTGCGCTTGCCCTTGATCGGGCGCTTTGTGCTGGGCCTGAACACGGCACGGTTTGCCTCGACCCTGGCGATTCTGGGGGCCGCCGGGGTGCCGTTGTTGCGTGCCCTGGAAGCGGCGCGGCAAACCCTATCCAATGACCGCTTGAGCCTCAGCGTGAGAGATGCCACGGCGAAGGTGCGCGAAGGCGTGAACCTCGCGCCGGCGTTGCGCGTGGAAAATGTGTTCCCGCCGGTACTGATCCACCTGATCGCCAGTGGCGAAAAAACCGGTTCGCTGCCGCCAATGCTGGAGCGGGCGGCGCAGACCTTATCGCGCGATATCGAGCGTCGGGCCATGGGCATGACGGCGTTGCTGGAACCACTGATGATTGTCGTGATGGGCGCGGTGGTGCTGGTGATTGTAATGGCCGTGCTGCTGCCGATTATCGAGATCAACCAGTTGGTGCAATAGCTGCAAGCGCGCACTAAAAAGCCCCCGTCACCGAGGGCTTCTTTTTACTGGGTACAACCGTTCAGTCAGAGCTTGCCGGCGCCGGCCTTGGCCTTGACGTCTGCAGCGACTTTGTCCGCCGCCAGCGGTGTGTAGTTGTAAGGCGGGGTCCAGCCGATGCTTGCGGTCCAGGGGCAGGTCAACGCGCCGCCATTGAGGGTCGAGCCGGTGTCGCGGTATACGCTGCCACCGTAGTCGCCGGCGATTTTGTCGCAGCCGCTGATGCCGCTGATCTCGAACGCGTTTTTCTCGGAGAAGATTTTCGAGCCCTTGCCGACGCCATGCGCGTACGAGAAGGGGTAGACCTTATCGCTGGTGCTACCCACGTGGTAGTTGTTGTACAGGTGCACCTGGCCGAAGCGCACGCGCGGGGCGCGGGCCGAAATGTTCTCGAACAGGGAGTTGTGGATCGTCACCTTGAGCTTGCCGTCATCGGTGGTGCGGCTGTCGCTCGAACCGATCAGGTTGTTCTTCTCGTGGGACTTGAAGGCGGTGTACGAAATGGTCACGTAGTTGGCGCCGTTTTTCACGTCCAGGGCGCCGTCGTGGTGCTGTTTCGGGCGACCGTTAGCGGTGCCGTTCTGCGCATCGGTGCGGCGGCCGTCGGTGAAGGTGACATGGTCAACCCACACATTGTTGGCGCCTTCGATGGTCAAACCATCGTATTCGGAGTTCCAGTTACCTTCCTTGCCATCATTGGCATCCCAGATCGGCTCTGGGTCCCAAGGGTTCTCGATGGTGAGGTTGCGAATGATCACGTCGTTTTCTTTGGCATAGAAGAAACCTTCGCGGATTTCGGCGGTGCTGCTGGTGCCGACGATGGTGGTTTTGCCGGGAATATCCAGGCGGCCACGCTTCTTCATATCCGCAGTCGTCGTATAAGCCTTGCCTTCACTGACGTCGATCACGCCCGTGATTTTGATGATGCGTCCATTGGTTCCCACCGAAGCACTCAGTGCGGTTTTCAACTCGGCAGCGTTTTTGACCGTGTAGATGTTAGCCGCGGCAGCCTTGGAGCCGCCCTTGGTGCCACCGTTCTGAGTGGCCCAGCCCGTCGTGGCCGAATCCAGCCAAATGTCCGCAGCGTGAGCCGGCAAGCTGCCAAGCACGAGGACGCCGAAAATGGCACTGGCGAGTTTGCACGCGGTGAAGGTTGATGGTGTTGTCATGAATAATCAGATCCTTGATTAACTTGAGGTTTTAAACACGCACAGGTGTGGCGTGTTTCTCGAGCGGACGTCCGTGTCATCGGTGCAGCGAATCGAACGTCCGCTGCATGAGAAATACTATCATGTGTCGTTTTGTTGTCGTACAACTGAATGCGCTTTGATGTGCATTCATTCGCAAGTCGAGCGTTTTGTTCTTGATCAACGAGCGGGGCGTCCGCCGACGGTGACGGGCGCCAAGCCGAATCAGCTCAAGTCAGAAGATTGATCTCGTCCGTCAAATCGGCGACCCCTGCCAACATGAACTCGATCGTCGGCTCATCCACAAATCGGCCGTCATGGATCTTCTGATTGACCCCCGGAATCACAATCTGCTGGCAGTTGATCACCCGTGACAACGTGGCGTTCAGCGTATCGCGCAATTGTGCCTGGGCCCGTACCCCACCCAGCACACCAGGTGAGGACGTCATGATCAATACCGGTTTGTTTTTCAGCGGTGAGTTGAAGCCAGGGCGAGACGCCCAATCCAAGGCGTTTTTCAGCACCCCGGAAACCCCATAGTTGTATTCGGGCGAGCAGATAATCAGGCCATCTGCCTGGCGTATGGCTTCTTTAAATGCGTGCACGGCATCAGGCAGCGCATCAGCCTCCAGATCAGCGTTGTACAAAGGGAGATCGTTGAGGGCGAACACCTGCAGTTGCACATGGTCACCCAAGCGGCTGGCTAGGGTGTTGAGCACCGCAGTGTTGGTGGACTGCGCGCGCAAGCTGCCGGATAGCCCGAGAAGGCGGTGGACGATGTGGGTCATGGTAATCCTTGCAAGTGTTGGGCGGAGGGGGTGACGCCGATCATCACAAACAGCGCTCGAGCGATGTGTTCACTCTTGTTGCGCCAGGCATGTCGCGTGCCGTTCTGGATCACGATATCGCCAGCCTTGACTAGGCGGCTTTCACCGTTATCCAGTTCAAGCCACATTTCACCTTCCAGGATCACGCCATAATCGATGGTGGCGGTGGTGTGCATACCTGGGCTGTCCGGCTCAAAACACTCAATCAAACCGGGCAGGGCCGCGCTCAACTCGGCATAGGCCTTTACGCCGTCTACAAGGTTATGCATGACACTGTCGGGAGGGAAATCAAACAGGGCAATGCTGGTGCCGCCTTGGGCAGGAATCAGCGAAGCAAGCGCCAAGGTCGGGTCGCTGCCCTGAGCGAGCAGTACCGGGAGGGCGGGTGTCGACCAGATTTGCGCCATGCCATGCCCCGGAATGGAGCTGAAGGATTGGGCCCTGGGGGCCAAATCGTCAGACACAAAAACGGAGTGGCCTTGTTCGTTGTGCCCGGTGACCAGTCTTCTTATTTTCATGGAGATTACTCAGCGCGCAAAAAGGGGCAGCGAGGGGATGCGCTCCTCGCTGCGTTCACTCAAGGGCAGATCACATAGTTGCTGAACCCGCCATGGCGATTTTCGATGCCAGTAATTGCATGGTTGACGTTTTCCAGGCTGAAGGTGGTGTGCTCGAAGAACGACAGATCCAGCACGCCGGACTCCACCATATCGGCCATGGCTTGGCCCTGCCCGGTGGTGAACCACGCCGACCCGCTGAGTTGGACGTCGTTATCCATGATCCAGTGCAGGTCGATAGGGACATCACCCGCAATGGCGCCGATGTTGATCAGATGACCGCCTCTGTTAAGGGATTTAAGGGCTTGGATCAAGCTCTCGTGGGGGGCGCCAGGGCCCAAGGCGTCGATGACGATATCAACGCCTTCGCCCCGGGTGACTTCGCTGGCCCATTGTTGCGTGGGCGTTGTTCCAAGGGTGTGAATCTCGATCCTGCTGGGGGCTGCCAGGTCTTTAACCTTCTGGAACAGCTCCTGGTTGCGCGCGGTGCCGAGGATTTTGCGCACGCCCATCGCCAATGCCAGCGCCACGGCGCCCAGCCCGAGTGTGCCGCTGATGCCGTTGATCAATACGGTACTGCCAGGACCGGCACCGGCCCGCAGCAGAGCCTTATAGGCCGTACCCAGGTACCCGAGGCGTGCAGCCGTTTCGAAGCTGAGGTTCTCGGGCAGTTTGACCAGGCTGTATTGCGGCGCGGGGATGTACTCGCAGAGACCTCCGTAGGGGTAGTCCTCAAACATCCGTGGGCTCTTGGCAGTGAAACCGAAGTAGCCGTTGAAGGTGTAGGCCGTGCAGGCGATCGTATTGCCTGCACGACAGGCGCGGCAGGAACCACAGTGGCGGCCGGGGTTAACGTACACCCGGTCACCCACCTTGAAGTCGTAGACCTGATCACCTACCGCTTCGATAACACCGGCAGGGTCCAGCCCGAAAATCGCTGGCAGCTTCGGTAAGGGGCTGTGAGGGAACCATGTGACCCAATGGGTGAGGATGTTGTGCAGGTTCGGCACGATGCCGCAGGCCTTGACCTTGACCAATACCTCGGTAGGGCGGATGCCGGGGGTTGGCACTTGCTCGATAACCATTGGTTTGCCGCCTTCATACAGGCGTGCGGCACGCATAGTGTTTGCAGTCATGATGTTCTCCAACACACATTTTATTTTTGTAGTGGTAAGGCACTTGGAGCTTCTGTTTACGTTGTGCTGTTATCGCAGCCCGTCTGCGCCCTTCACATCGAAGGCGCTAAGGCCGCCCAGCCGCGCATGGATGCGTCCGCCCGTGGCCATCGCCAGGCCAAACGCGATCTCGCCGCGACGCGGACCATCCCACACGGTCATTTCCGCCACACCGAAATGACTGCGCACGTAGGCGGCCTGAATGTGCCCGAGCGGGATCATTACCCGCGAGCCCGGGCCCGCAATGGTTTTCGCCGCCGGCACAATCGCTTTCGGGTTGCCCAGTGCCTCACGCATCGCCCAGCCTCCGGCTTCATGCCAGACCGCACCGTGTTCCAACTCGCCGTCTTCGCCGACGATGGCACCCTTGCCATACGCCTGCACATGTTCCGCGCCGCCCAGCGCGTGGATCAAGCGCTCCGACAATTCGGCCCCCAAACTTCTCAGCGCCTGCATGAACGGCAGCACGTCCTCAACATATTGGCCGGCGTAGGGGTTGGCAACCACCGCAGTGGCCACCGCTATCCTCAACGGCGCTGACGCGACTGGCCCGCCCTCATGGAGGACTTCCTCCACATCCAGTTTGATCTTCCTTACCCTCACAAGCGTCATGCCGAACCTCCTGATACGAGCGCCTCAAACGGCGCATTATTTTTTAAGCTGGCCTTTCGAATTATGCATTTAATAATGTATGGTGCAAGAAGTAAGTTTTTGTGCACAAAAAAACAGGAGAGAAACATGAAGCTGATTTCTTACCGCAAAGACGGCAAAGCGCATTTCGGCGCGGTGCGGGGGGATGGCGTGATTGAGCTGACCGAGGCCTTTGCCTCGGTGGGCGACCTCGCGACGTTCCTGGGCGACCCGGCCTTAATGGACGAAGCGCGGCGGCTCGTCGGCAGCCAGCCGGCAGACTATGCGTTCTCCAGCGTAGAGCTGGAAGCGGTGATCCCCAACCCAGGCAAGGTGATTTGCGTGGGCATCAACTATGTGGCGCATGCCGAGGAAGCCGGGCGCAAGGTCGGTGAATTCCCAGTGATTTTCCAACGCTTCGCCGAAACACTGTTGCCCCACGGTGAGCCATTGGTGCGGCCGCAAGTGTCGGAGCAATTCGACTTTGAAGCCGAATTGGCCGTTGTGATCGGCAAGGGTGGATCGCACATCGACCCGGCGGATGCGATGGCGCATGTCGCCGGCTACACCTGCTTCAACGATGCCAGCGTGCGTGACTGGCAGTTCCATACTCATCAATACGGCATGGGCAAAACCTTCAGAAAAACCGGTGCGCTGGGCCCCTGGCTGATTCCCGCAGCGGACATTCCCGATTACCGTAAGCTTGTGGTGCGCGGGGTACTCAACGGCGAGCAATTGCAGGAGGGCAGTCTTTCAGAGCTGGCCTTCGATATTCCGCACTTGATCGCCTATGTCTCCAAGGCACTGGCATGGAACCCGGGCGATATCCTGGCCACTGGCACGCCAAGCGGGATCGGCTTCAAACGCAACCCACCGATCTTTCTAAAACCCGGTGATGTGTTTGAAGTTGTGATCACCGAAATCGGCACCCTGTCCAACGGCGTTATCGACGAAGCCTGAGCGTTGTCCTCTGCACAATCATAAAAACTGGAGGTTTCACATGCCCGCTCTACCCACTATCAACTTCACTCATACCGGTGTTTTCTGCGCAGACCTCGACCGCATGGTCGATTTTTACTGCCGTGTCCTGGGTTTCATCGTCAGCGACAAAGGGGTTGCCTCGACCGGCCACCGACTGTTCTTCATGACGCAAAATCCTGAGCTGCATCACCAGGTGGTGCTCTTCGACGGCAAGCCTGCCGACCTGGCATTTAACCCGATCAACCAGTTGTCCTTCTTGCTCGATTCGCTCGAAGACCTGAAAACCTACTACCAGTTTGCCAAGCGCAACGGCATTCAAGGCATTGCCCAGGTCGACCATGGCAACGCCTGGTCCCTGTACTTCAAGGACCCCGAGGGCAACCCCATCGAAATGTATGTGGATGCGCCGTTCTACACCGCCCAACCCTGCAAGGAACCGCTGGATCTGGAACTGCCGGCCGAAGTGATCCTGGCCCAGACCCATGCCATGTGCCTGCGCCGTCCTGGCTTTCAGACCCGTGACGAGTGGAAGAACTCGATACGCGCGAAGATCGAAGAGCAACGCGTGCGGCTTGGCTGATCGCGTCATGAGAAGCCCGGCTGATGGGGGCCCCGTGCCTGCCCATCAGCCCCACGTTGCACCTGATAAGCACAAGAAGCGGAGTAGACGATGGACTACGATGTCATCATTGTTGGAATGGGGCCGGTAGGTGCCGTATGCGCGAACCTGGCCGGTATGTGGGGGCTCAAGACCCTCGTCGTGGACAAATCCGAAACGGTCTACACCAACCCCCGCGCCATGGGGTTCGACCATGAGGTGATGCGCGTTTTCGGCAATATCGGCTTGGCCAATGAGATCGCCGCGCATGTGATGCCGTATCGCCCCTCGGAGTATCGCACCACCGGTTCCCACCTGATCAAGCGCATTGACGCAGCCAAGCCGCCGTTTGCCTTGGGCTGGGCACCCAATTACGTATTTTCTCAGCCACCGGTAGAACACGCGCTGCGCGGTAAAATCGCCGGCCACAAGAGTGTGACCGTGGAACTTGGCGCCGAAGTGCTGGCGGTTGACCAGGCCCAGGTGCGGATTCAGTCCAGGGATGGCAGCGAGCGCACGGTAACGGCGGACTACGTCCTGGCTTGCGACGGCGGCACTAGCCCGATTCGTACCCGGCTCGGGTTGAACATGGAGGATCTGGCCTTCGACGAACCCTGGCTGGTGGTCGATGTGATCCTCAATGAGGGCGCGGGAGAGCATTTGCCCAAGACCAACGTACAGTTCTGCGAACTGGCGCGGCCTTGCACCTTCGTGGTGGGGCCGGGGCGGCATCGACGCTGGGAGTTCATGATCAATCCGGATGAGCAACCCTCGGAGATTTCAAAACCCGAGGTAATCAAACAGCTCATCGCTCGCTGGTTACCGGAGGCTGACTATCAACTGTGGCGCGCCTCGGCGTATCGCTTCCATGCGTTGATCCTGGAGCAGTGGAAGGCCGACCGTGTGTTCTTCCTCGGCGATGCCGCGCACATGACGCCGCCGTTTTTGGCGCAAGGCATGTGCCAGGGAATTCGCGATGCGTTGAACCTGGTCTGGAAGCTCGCCCTGGTCAAGAAAGGCCTGGCGGCGCCGGCGTTCCTCGATACCTATCAGGCTGAGCGTATCCCCCACGTGCGTCAAACGACCCAGGCAGCCAAGGAGTTCGGCGGGGTGATTTGCGAACGCGACAGTGAGCGCGCGGCATTGCGCGATGCGCACTTGATCCGGCAGATGACCGAGCAACCGGAAGGCATCATTCGTCAATCGCTGATCCCAGGCTTGAAGCATGGGTTTATCGCAAATGTGGCGCCGGCCGGCGAGCTGTTTCCTCAGCCGCGGGTAATCAATCATGAAGGTAAGCAGGGGTTGCTGGATGAGTTCACCGGGCAATCCTTTCGCGTGATCATCGCGCCAGGGTTCGACGCCAGTGCGTTGCTGCGGTGTCTGCGCAGCAGCCAGTCACTCGATGGCTTGCCGATTGAAGTGGTGCGGTTGGTCACTTCGCAGCAGCCTGGTGCGCGTACGGTGGATGACTACGAAGAGGTCGATGGTCTATTGGCGCAATGGCTGGAGCTGCGTGGCTGCAACGTGGTGATCGTGCGTCCGGACCATTATGTGTATGGCGGTGCAGTGACCGTGGCCTGGGCCATGGAGCTGCTGGAGGGCATGGAATTGGCCTTGAGTGGCAAGCGACCGGACGCCGCTTGAACCTGTAGGAGCGAGCTCGCCACAGCAAGCTCGCTCCTACCTTGTTATTGCAACGTGGCCTGCTGGCGTTCAATCGCCTCGATTGTGCGCTCCAGCGTGTCCTGGATGTGATTGCGCAGCAGCGTCACCGCTCTATCGGTATCGCGTGCCAGGGCCGCATCCATCAGTTCCTGGTGCTCATTGCCTTTGTGACGCTGGCGGATACGTTGCTTGGCAGAAAAGCGCCGGTAACGCTCGGCACGGTCGAACAGCGAGTCGATCATCTTCAGCAACAGCGGCGACGGGCACGCACCAAACAGTGAGAAGTGGAACGCCTTGTGCCGGGTCGACCATTCATCGTCAAGCACCAGCACACCGCTGCCGAGTTTTTTCTCCATCAGGTTCAACCGGTGAAACGCGCCGAGTACTTCGGCTTCCCAGTGGTCATCGCCGTATTCAATCGCATCGCTCAGCGCTTCGCACTCAAGCAGGCAGCGCATGCGCGTGATATCGCGAAAGTCTGCGGTGGAAATCGGCGCCACCCGAAAGCCCTTGTTATCGCTGGACTCGACGACGCCGTCCTGGGCCAGGCGGTTGAGCGCTTCGCGGATAGGGGAGCTGCTCAACCCGTAGGTCTTTGACAGTTCGGCCACCTTGAGCTTTTCGCCGGGGGCCAGTTCACAACAAACAATCGCCTTTTTCATCTTCGTCAGCGCGACTTCGATCAGCGGACTGTTGGCGGAGGGGGTCATGGTGGGTGTCCTGAAATTTGCACTAAACGCAGTTTATGCGCAAAAACAGATTTAGTGCAAAGCCTCATTGCAAATCCGGAATGTGCTTGACATTGAATTTTTACAGGAATAGTTTTTGTGCACAAAGTGTTATTTGGTGCATTAAAAATAACATTGCGCACATGCGGTGCGAGGGCGCCGCGAGTGGATGCCCGTTAACAAAAACAACAAAAACAGGAACATCACGATGAAAACAGCCAACCTGCGGCCCTGCCCGTTGCCGGTCTCCGGCCTCGCCTGCGCCGTCAGCGCAACCCTGCTGCTAAGCCTTTCAAGCACGGTGCACGCCTTTGCAATCGATACCGGCAACCCTGACCTCACCGCCACCTGGGACAACACCGTCAAGTACAGTAACGCTTGGCGCGTGAACAAGCTGGACTCAAAAGTGGCGGCGGGTCCGGGTACCTCCAACGGCAACATCAACCTGGACGATGGCGACCGCAATTTTGACCGTGGGTTGATCTCCAATCGCCTCGACCTGCTTTCTGAATTCGACATCAAGTACAAAGACGTCGGCGCCAGGCTCAGTGCGGCATCCTGGTACGACAACGTCTACAGCCACGACAACGATAACGACTCGCCCGGCACCGCCAACTCGGTGAGCGTCGACCACGACCAGTTCACCAGCGACACCCGGCGCATTCACGAAAAACGTACGGAAGTCCTAGACGCCTTTGTCTACGGTTCCCGGGAAGTGGGCAACACCACGTTATCCGGGCGCCTTGGGCAGTTCACCCAGATCTACGGTGAGAGCCTGTTCTTCGGCGCCAACGGCATTGCGAATGCACAATCCACGGTCGACCTGGTCAAGCTGCAATCGGTCCCCGGTTCGCAGTTCAAAGAGATTCTGATGCCCACCAAGCAGGTGTCGGGCAACTGGCAACTCACCGATACCGTCAGCGTCGGTGCCTACTATCAGTTCGAATGGAACAAGACCCGCCTCCCGGCGGCGGGCAGCTATTTCAGTGGCGCGGATTTTGTGGGTGAAGGCGGGGAGCGGGTGTTCTTTCCGACTGGCGCGTTGCTGCACGGCAAGGACAAGGACGCACGCAATTCCGGACAGTTCGGCGCCCAACTCAAGTTTGCCATCGAGGACTGGGAGTTCGGCCTGTACGCGGCCAAATACCACGAAAAGACGCCAGTGTTTTACTTCCGCCCGGCTGCGTTGGTGCCGGGTGCCAATGACACGTTCATCAACGTTTACCCCGAGGACATCAAGGTCTTCGGCGCCAGCTTCAGCACCCTGGTGGGCGAAGCCAATATCGCCGGTGAGACCTCGATCAGGCTCGACACGCCATTGGCCGGTGTCGGCGGCACCATCATCACTGGCATGGATTCCGACAACGATTCCAATCCGGCTTACCCCATTGGCCGGTCGTGGCATGCTCAGGTGTCGATGGTCAACGTCTACGGTGGATCAGCGTTGTGGGATGGCGCGTCACTCGTCGGCGAGCTGGCATTCAACCGTCGCCTGAGCGTAACCAAAAACGCTGACCAACTGGACCCCAACACCACGCGCGACGCCTTCGCGCTGCGCTTCACCTTCGAGCCGCAGTACTTCCAGGTTTTCCCCGGCATCGATGTGCAAATGCCCATCACGGTTGGCTACAACCCATCCGGCCGTTCTTCGGTCACGCCCCAGGCGTTCGGCCCCGAGCATGGCGGTGACCTGACCCTGGGCCTCAAGGCGGATTACAAGAAGCAGTGGTACGCGTCATTGAGCTACACCAACTTTTTCGGCGAGGCCGGGCCGGTGATCAACTCGGCCAACTCATTCACCTACCAGCAAAACATGAAAGACCGGGACTTCGTGGCGTTCTCGATCCAGCGAACCTTTTAAGCAAAGAACAGGCGGACACTGATAATGACAAAAAATAAATTGCTGCTGCTCTCGACCTTGTCGTTGGCGATTTGCGCCGGCTCCGCCTTTGCGGCGGTCAGTCCTGACGAAGCGGCCAAACTCAAGACCACGCTCACGCCCATGGGCGCGGAGAAAGCCGGCAATGCCGATGGCAGCATTCCCGCGTGGACCGGTGGGCTGACCAAGGAGGTGGCCGGCGCCAAATTCGGCGACGTGCCCGCCGACCCGTTCCCCGGTGAGAAGCCTGTGCTGAAAATCACCGCGAAGAACGCTGCGCAATACGCGGACAAATTAAGCGAAGGCACCAAGGCACTGTTGGCCAAATACCCTGACACCTATCACTTGGACGTGTATCCGACACATCGCACTGCCGCCGCGCCCGAAAGCGTTTATCAAAACACCTTTGCCAATGCCACACAGTGCAAGACCACCAGCAACGGCCTGTCGGTGGAGGGCTGCTACGGCGGCATTCCATTCCCGATCCCGAAAACCGGCAACGAAGTGATCTGGAATTTCCTCTTGCGGGTCGAAGCCGAGTCCATCCAGATGGGCTATGCCAACATCATCGGCAACGCCGACGGCACCCAGACCCTGGCCAGCCGTGGCGTCGAGAACTGGCAGTATCCCTACTACTACAAGGAGGGCAACGCACAGGCCTGGAACGGCCAGTACGCCTTACTGCGCTTCTTGACCAACGAGCCACCGTTCAAGGCCGGCGAATCGCTGGTGACCCACGACAGCGTCAACCCCGCGGAGCCGCGTGAAGCCTGGCAATACCTGGTGGGCCAACGCCGCGTAAGGCGTGCGCCTACGGTGGGGTATGACACGCCGGACTTTGTCGCCTCGGGCGCCAACTACTTTGACGAGGTCCACGGTTTCATCGGCCATCCGGACCGTTATGAGTGGAAACTGGTGGGCAAGAAAGAGCTGTACATCCCCTATAACGACAACAAGTTCAATGCCGAAAAACGCGACGATACCTTCGTCGCCAACCACTTGAATGCCGACAAAGTGCGCTGGGAACTACACCGCGTCTGGGAGCTGGAAGCCACGGTTGCGCCGGGCAAGCGCCACGCGGTGCCCAAGCGCAGATTCTTTATCGACGAAGACAGCTGGACGGTTTCCCTGGTGGATGGCTATGACGCTGAAGGCAAGCTGTGGCGCGTGTCCCAGGTGCTGCCGTTTGTAGTGCCATCGATTCCTGCGGTGGTGGTCAAGCCGGTGGTGATCTACAACCTGCAAGCCAAGACCTACAGCGTTGTGCAGAGCCTGAACGGTGAAACCTACAGCGTGATCCCGCGTAAGCCGGAGAATTTCTTCACCGGCAACTCGGTGGCTTCCGGGTCTGTGCGCTAAGCCTCGCACCTGCGTGTTCAACACTGTGTTCCGGGGGCAACCCCGGAACCGCATCATCGAGGCTCGAAAATGCGTATACACACACTCAAAGCATTGCTCGTGACGCTGCTGATGAGCGCCGTGGCGTGCGCGGCGGAGCAAATGCCGGTGCAGCCGGCGATCGCCAGTGCCCTTGCCGCCCAATCCGTCATGCTTAGCGTGGCGCGCGCCGGTAAGCGCTTGGTCGCGGTTGGCGAGCGGGGCTTCATCATTGCCTCCAACGACGAAGGCAAGTCCTGGCAGCAACTTAATTCGCCGGTCAGCGTGACGCTGGTCAAAGTGCGCTTCATCGATGACGTCGAAGGTTGGGCGGTCGGGCACGCCGGTGTGGTGTTGCATACGCGCGACGGCGGGCTGAACTGGACGCGACAGCTGGACGGCATCCAGGCGGCAGCAATCGAACTGCAAGACGCCACGCGCAGCGGCGATACAGAGCGCATCACCCAAGCTCAACAATTGGTCGACGAAGGCCCGGACAAACCGTTTCTGGACCTGCTGTTCGTGGATGCTAATACCGGTTGGATCGTCGGCGCCTATGGCCTGGCCTTCGTGACCCACGACGGCGGGCAAAGCTGGCAGTCGTTACGCGCTGCACTCGACAACCCCTCGGGCCTGCACCTCTACGCCATGGCGCGCTCTGGTGCAGACCTGTTCATTGCGGGAGAGCAGGGCACGCTGTTGCGCTCGCGCAACCAGGGCCAGACGTTCGAGGCATTGGCCTCGCCGTATGAGGGCACCACATTCGGCCTCCAGGCCACGCAAAGCGGCGTGCTCATGATGTTCGGCTTGCGCGGCAAAGCTTTCGAGTCGCGCGATGCGGGTGACAGCTGGCAGCGCCTCGACACCTTGCAGCCGATCACGCTGACCAGCGGCCTCAGCCTCGCCGATGGTTCGGTGCTGCTGGCTGACGAATCGGGGCGCGTATTGCGCTTTACCGGCGAAACGAACAAGGCCGTCGCCATTGAGGTGCCGCAATCGAGTTACTTCACGGGCATGGCGCAAACCGCTGCCGGCAACCTGGTGATCAGCAGCGCACGCGGCATGCTCTCGTCCGAATTGTCGGAGCACGCGCAATGAACAGTTTTACCCGCCCTGCAGAGCCCGAGGTCAGTTTGAATTCCAGTGCGTTTGATCCCGCTTCCGGCACGCTGGTGGAACGTGTTTTGTTCAACCACCGCAGCATTATTTTAGGCCTGTGCGTGTTGCTCAGCCTGGTGTTGGGTTATCAGGCGCTGAGCCTGAAGCTCAATGCCGCGTTCGAGAAAATGATCCCCACCGATCATCCCTACGTGCAGAACTATCTGAAAAACCGTAGCCAGCTGGGGGAGGGCGGCAACACCTTGCGTATTGCCGTGGAGGCGACTCAGGGCAGCATTTTTGATGCAGCCTATATGGAGACCTTGAAGAAGATCAACGACGAGGTTTTCCTGCTGCCAGGTGTTGATCGCTCCTACATGAAGTCTTTGTGGACCCCCGCGACCCGCTGGATCGGCGTCACCGAAGAGGGCTTCGACGGCGGCCCGGTTGTGCCGGACAACTACGATGGCTCCGCTGCCAGCCTGGAACAGGTGCGGCAGAACGTGGAGCGGTCCGGTGAGGTGGGCAAGCTGGTCGCGTCCAACTTCAAGTCGAGCATCGTGCTGCTGCCATTGCAGGACATCACCAGCGATGACGGCAAACCGTTGGATTACAACGCGCTGTCCGCTCAGCTCGAACAGATTCGCGCAAAGTATGAAAGCAACGCCGTGAAAATCCATATCACCGGGTTCGCCAAGGTGGTGGGCGACCTGCTGGACGGCATGCGTCAGATGCAGCTGTTCTTCGCCGCGACCCTGGTGATTTGCGGCATCGTATTGTTCTGGTACACCCGCTGTGTGCGCAGCACGTTGCTGGTGCTGCTGTGCTCGATCATTGCCGTAGTGTGGTTGTTGGGCCTCTTGCCAACATTGGGCTTTGACCTCGATCCCTACTCGATCCTCGTGCCATTTCTGGTGTTTGCCATCGGGCTCAGCCATGGCGCGCAGAAGATGAACGGGATCATGCAGGATATCGGTCGCGGCGCCGACAAGCAGGTGGCCGCACGCCTGACCTTTCGCCGACTGTTCCTCACCGGGCTGATGGCGTTGGTAGCCGACGCTGTGGGTTTTGCCGTGCTGATGATCATCAAGATCCCGGTGATCCAGGACCTGGCCATTGCCGCGACCCTTGGTGTACTGACGTTGATTTTCACCAACCTGATCCTGTTGCCGATCCTGTTGTCGTACACCGGGGTCAGCAAGGCTGCTGCGCTGCGTGAGGCGGCGAATGACAAGTTCGCACAGTTGGACAGCCACCACGGTCGGCATGCTTTCTGGGCCTTTCTCGACCGTTTTACCGAGCGCAAATGGGCACGTGGCGCAATTATCGTGGCGCTGCTGCTGGGCGCTGCCGGCTTTGCTGTCAGCCTGCAGGTGAAGATCGGCGACCTCAACCCTGGCGCGCCGGAGTTGCGCGCCGATTCGCGCTATAACAACGACAACCGCTTTATGGTCAGCAACTTTTCCGCCAGCAGCGACAAGTACGTGGTGATGGTGAAGACACCGCAATACTTCTGTGCCAAATACGAGACGTTGGTCGCCGTGGATGCACTGGAAGCGACGTTGCAGCAGTTGCCTGGAGTGGTCTCCACGACTTCGCTCGCGGCGCTGAGTAAACAGGCGGCCGCCGGCATGAACGAAGGCAGCATGACCTGGTACGAGATCCCGCGTAACCAGGGCCTGTTGAACGCCATCATCACCCGCGCGCCCCGCGAGCTGTTCAACCAGAACTGCGACTTGTTGACGGTGTATGTCTACCTTACCGATCACAAGGCCGACACCTTGACGAGTGTGGTGCAGGCCGTCGAACACTTCGCGGCGACTCACAACACGGATCAGATCCAGTTCCTGAATGCGGCGGGCAATGCCGGTATCGAAGCGGCTACGAATATCGTCGTCAAGCGCTCCAACGTGCAGATGCTGTTCATGGTCTACGCCGCCGTCATCGTGCTGTGCTTCATCACATTCAGGTCGTGGCGTGCGGTGGTGTGCACGGTGTTGCCGCTGATGCTGACCTCGATTCTGTGCGAAGCCTTGATGGTGGGCCTGAACATCGGGGTCAAGGTGGCGACGCTGCCGGTGATCGCCTTGGGCGTGGGGATCGGCGTGGACTACGCGCTGTATATCCTCAGCGTGACCCTGACCAACCTGCGCCAGGGCGCGAATTTATCCAACGCGTACTACCTGGCGCTGCTGTCTACCGGCAAAGTTGTGGTGATGACCGGGATCACGCTCGGTGTAGCGGTGCTGACCTGGGTGCTGTCGCCGATCAAGTTTCAGGTGGACATGGGCATCCTGCTCGGGTTTATGTTTATTTGGAATATGGTCGGGGCCCTGATTCTGGTGCCCGCGCTCGCGCACTTTTTGCTTAAACCCACCCCGCAATCGGAGTTGAATTGAAGATGAGTCTTGCAACGGTTGGAGTGGTGGGGGCCGGCACCATGGGCAACGGGATCGCCCAGGTGTGTGCAAGTGCTGGTTTAACGGTCAGGTTGCTCGATATCTCCAGGGAAATGCTCGACAAGGCCGTAGCGACCATCGACAAGAACCTTGGACGGCGGGCAATGGAGCCTGCCCATAAGCTCGCGGTGCTCGCCCGAATAGAGCTAAGCACCGACTACGGGTGCCTGCAGGATGCAGATATTGTGATTGAGGCCGCTACGGAGCATTTGTCGCTCAAGCACGACGTGCTCAAGCGCGTGGTGCAGCACGTGAGCCCGCAGTGTGTGATTGCGACGAACACGTCGTCGCTGTCGATCACCCAGTTGGCGGCGAAACTGTCACACCCGGAGCGGTTTGTCGGCGTGCACTTTTTCAATCCGGTGCCGGTGATGCAGTTGATTGAGGTGGTGCGTGGTTTGCGCACATCTGATCATACCTACACGCAGGTATTGGCGCTGGTTGCGCGGCTGGACAAAGTCGCAATCACCAGCGCCAACCGGCCAGGGTTTGTGGTCAACCGCATCCTGGTACCGATGATCAATGAGGCGGTGTTGGTCTATCAGGAAGGCATCGCCAGTGCGAAAGACATCGACAGTGCCATGGTCCTGGGCTGCAACCAGCCCCTGGGACCTCTGGCATTGGCCGACCTGATTGGCCTGGACACGGTGCTGGCGATTCTCGAGTCGCTCTACGCCGGCTTCAGCGACAGCAAGTATCGACCGGCGAGCATGCTCAGGGAGTTGGTTGCGGCGGGGGACTTGGGCCGTAAAACCGGGCGTGGCTTTTATGACTACGGTTGAGCACGGTGAGCGCTTGGCCAGCCACCGTGACAAGGCCGTAGAACTGTTCGCCCGCAAGGGGTTTGCCCAGGTGGGTATGCGCGAGTTGGCAACGTGCATGGGGTTGGCGCCGGGATCGCTGTATTACCACTACCCGAGCAAACGACACCTTTTGCTGGATATTCTGGAGGAGTTCTACGAGGAACTGCTGGCAACATTGGCGCGGGTGGATGGCCGGTGCGGCGACAGCGTGGGCGCCGTCATCCGCGCTCACGTCAAATTGCATCAGCAGCTGCCCATGCACTTTCGCATAGCCCTGCGCGACAGCGGGTGCTTGAGCGAGGAGCAGCAGCAGGGCATCGAGGCTTTGCGCGG
Organism: Pseudomonas petroselini; assembly: GCF_045037875.1. Classification (NCBI taxonomy): domain Bacteria; kingdom Pseudomonadati; phylum Pseudomonadota; class Gammaproteobacteria; order Pseudomonadales; family Pseudomonadaceae; genus Pseudomonas; species Pseudomonas petroselini. The sequence continues at coordinate 4,334,139 of NZ_CP173614.1, read as the reverse complement.
CCAATACGAATCGCGTTTGTTGGCCTTGTTGGATTGCCCACGTCAGCCTAGTCGGGCGCTCACCTTCGGTTGCGTCATCGCGTCCCTGCTGGGCATCGTGCATGCATGGTTTAGCACGCAACGGTGGGAAGACGGGGACACTGCCAGGCTGATGGAAGTGGCATTAGTCGGAGCCATTGAGCGGCTGCTGGGGCTGCCGGCCAGCTAGTGGAGGCGCTCATGTCAGGGCTGCGCGCGAGGCGAGCACTCAAGCGCCGACGTCAATAGCGACTGCTGGGCAGTTTTATATGTTCCAGAAAGTAGTAATCCACTGAATCGTTCTGATAACAGAGTGAATATAACAACTTATGCCGTTTATGATGATAAAGGTATGATTCTCCAAGGGGGCGATGTGACGGGTGATGCACAGGCAGGAATTCCCACGCCTCATGCTATCGACTAGGGCCGCAACACGTTGTCGGATCGATTGATCACAGGACAATTTCCGTCGAGCAAAAGACCTCCACGGAACATTAGTGAAGAATAAATTCCATGAAGATAATTAAGTCGACAGATCTTGTCAGTTCTCCAAAATACGAGCGTTGGAAGAGCCAATGGAAGGATCAGTCCGAGCTGGATGTGTTTTCTTATATAAGTGATGTTGTACACCCTGAAGATGCCTTGATGTTTTGTAAGGTGTTATTCCCCGATTTTGTTGTTCATGAATCGGGGGTGTTTCTGGAAAGCAGGTTTACTGTTGAAGCGTTCTCCAGCTGGATGGAGACTTGCAATAATGATGTAGTGGCGGTTGAGAAAGTTTTGAATCATATGCATCTGTATGATGTTTTTGGAGGCTGCAGTGACAGGGTGGATGAAGCTGTTTATGAACAGCTGTGCAGGATTGTTGCCCAGTCATGGAGGATGGTGTTGCTGAGTAAATGTCCAGAAAAGAAATTTAGTGTGCAAGCGATAGTGTCTGACCAGGAATATGGCCCAGTGGTAACTTTTTCTCAGGTCAGAGAGTAGTTTTTATGGGCGTTTTCTAATCCCGGTTTTGTACGATGGGAGTTTCGGCTTGATCGCTACCACGCTGGAGCGTGACATGGACGCGAACAAAGGGGCCTGGGTCAGTTTTGACATCCAGCGCAGGGTAGGGGGCACTCAAGGCAGGGCGTTTATGGCGTGTATGACCGCATCGGCGATGGTCTTTGTAATAAGCCGACGTTGCCCCTTATCAACCTTCGGGCTCAGCCAGGTGGGTAGGCTGTTCAGCATGGGCAAAATCGCAGTAAGCGCACCCTCGCGCAACGTCCCGCCGGGCGGATGGCCCAGTTGGCCGACCAATTTCATGAATTCTGACTCATAGGCTAGCCTCAATCGCTCAATGCGTGCCTGCATCGGGGCGCCCAGGCAATTGGCATCCATCACCGCTAACTTGAAGTGCCCGGTCATCTGTTCATGCAATTTAAGATGGCCTTCGATCAGTTTTGTCAGGCGTTGCGCGGGCGTCAATCTTCGGGTCTTGAGCAGGTCGACGTGCGACAACAGTGCCTGATACAGCTCTGTCAGCCATTCAAACAGCATGGCTTCCTTGCTCTCCACATGGTAATAAATCGCCCCCGGGCTGATGCCAACATGCGCCGCCAATTCGCGCATGCTGACCTGGCTGAAACTACGTTCCTTGAACAGCTCCAGGGCTCTGCGCTGAAACTCCGAGCGGCTCAGCGCGGGAGCCATACGCCCGTGAGTCATGTGTCGAGTGCCTGCTGTTTGGCAATTTCCTGGTTGCGCAGAATGAACCGCTGCACCTTGCCACTCGGGGTCTTGGGCAGTTGTTCGACGAACTCGATTTCCCGGGGGTACGCATGCGCAGCCAAGCGCTGTTTGACATGCAGGCGCAAGACTTCCGCCAACTCCGCACTGGGCAGGTACTGACGGTTCAGCACCACAAACGCCTTGATCAGCTCGGTGCGTTGCGGGTCGGGCTTGCCGATCACCGCAGCTTCGACGACAGCCGGATGTTCGATCAGCGCACTCTCGACATCGAAAGGCCCCACGCGGTAGCCGGACGTGGTGATCACATCGTCGTTACGGCCTACAAAGCTGATACTGCCGTCCGCATTGAGCTCCACGATATCGCCGCTCAAGTAGTAACGGTCGACAAAGGCCTTGGTGGGCATATGCAAGTAGCCATTGAACCAGCACAGGGGCGAGCGCTCGCGGTCCACCGCCAGTACGCCCGGCTGACCCGTCGGTAATTCCCGGTGCGCATCATCCAGCACGACAATCCGGTACCCCGGCACCGCGTAACCGGCAGAACCCTCACGTACCGGATGGCGTAGCCCATGGTGATTGCACAGCACCATGCCGATTTCGGTCTGGCCGTAATGGTCGTGAATGACCACGCCGAGCTGTTCGGCGAACCAACGGATGACTTGCGGGTTGAGCGGTTCGCCGGCGCTGCTGACGACACGCAGTTGACCACGCACGGCGTCGACGAACTCGGCCCCGGCAGCAATCAGCAGGCGATAGGCCGTGGGCGAGCCGGCCAGGTTGCTGATCGCATACTTGGCGATAATCCGGCAGGTGCTTTCCACGGTGAAAGGGCCGTCATGGAACAGCGTGGCCCGGCCGCACGCCAGTGGTCCGGTGACTGCGTAATACAAGCCATAGGCCCAGCCGGGGTCGGCGAGGTTCCAGAAATGATCGTCTTCGCGCAGGTCGATTGAATCGCGCATATAACGTTTGAAGGCCAGAATGGCGCTCAAAGGCACCTCAAGCGGCTTGGCAGGTCCTGTAGTGCCCGAGGTACACATCAGCAGGAAAGGCGCACTGGCGTCCAGCAGCTCAGGCGTGCAGTCGGCGTGTTGACGGCCGAGGGCGTCCCAGAAACCGTGATCGCTCGGGTGCTGTGGGGGGCCGTCGGCCACGATGACGCGAGGGCAGTCGGGGATGTCATCCAGCTTGGGACGATTGTGGGAATCGGTCACGATCCAGCGTGCCCCGGAGCACGCCAATCGCTGCTCGATCGCCTTGGGCCCGAATGCGGTAAAGAGCGGTTGGTAGACCGCGCCGATGCGCCAGGTCCCGAGGACAGTAATCACCAGTTCAACTGTGCGTGGCAGCAGTCCGGCGACACGATCTCCCGGCTGGACCCCTTGCGCTCGCAGGAAGTTTGCGAAGCGCGCAGCGTGCACCTGCAATTCGCTGAACGTGTAACGCGTGGCGCGACCATCCCGCGTTTCGCAGTACAACGCCACGGCATTGCCATGAGCGTGCCGGTCGCAGCACTCGATGCAGGCGTTCAAGGCTTGCGGTTCGCCGTGCAAGTCTTGAGCCGCCAGTTGTAGATAGTCGAAAGTTGACACTGCTGAGTCGTAATCGCGCATAACGTACCTGATTATTATTGTTGGCATTTGCCCTGTGCCCACGCACGCCGCGCAGGCGCAGGGATGTGACTAGTTGTCCATCATCTCGGCCGCTTGCTGGGTCGCCTGGCTGGTTCGCGTGGCGAGCTTGCGCACTTCATCGGCGACCACGGCAAACCCGCGACCGGCTTCGCCTGCTCGCGCCGCCTCAATGGCGGCATTCAACGCCAGCAGGTTGGTCTGGCTGGCAATGCCCTGGATGGTGGCAACAATCTGCGTCAGCTTGGTGAGGGTTTCCTGCATCACCCGATGTTGTTGCGCCTGCGCCTCGCGCATCGTGCTTTCTTCATGGTGGGCATGTATGTCGGTGATGGCACCCATCACCCGTTGCGGGGAGCCGTCCTGCGCGCGGCGCGTTTGCCCGCGGCCGCGAAACCAGCGGTACGTGCCGTTTTTGTGCTTGAGTCGATAATCCACATCGAACGGCGTCTTGCCGCTTCGGTCGTCCACATGGGCGACGAATGCGCCGATGGCCCTTTCGCTATCGTCGGGATGCAAGCGCGAGGTCCAGCTTTCCAGGGTGTTGGGGAACTCCTCAACCGTGTTGCACCCTAGCAGTCGGCGCATTTGCGAAGACCACCAAATGGTATTTTTTGGGTTCGCCGGGTCGCCTGCCACCACCTCGATGTCCCAGAGCCCGTCATGCAGCATCTCCCGGGAAATATCGAAACGTGTGGCCGCCAGTTCGAGCGCCTCGTTGTGCAGGTACTGTGCATGAATGTCACGCACGGTCCCCGCGATGCAGAGCGCTGCGCCTTGCGCATCGCGCCGCGAGGTACCGCTGATGCTGCACCAGCGGTAGTCATCGCCGGGTGCAGGCTTCATGCGCACCTCGAGTGCAAACGCGGTCCGCCCGCTACGATCGGCAAGGTGCCTGGCGAGCGCCGCCAGATGCGCTTGCCGGTCATCCGGGTGCAACTGTTCACTCCACGCGCCGAGCTGATCCATCGCCTGGGCCGGGTTCGACGCAGGCCCCGTCCACGTCATCGCACATTCCGGCCCAGGTGCAGCGGTTCCATCCAGCTCCAGTTCCCAGAACAGCTCACCTGCGCCCTGTATGATCAGTGCCCAGCGCGCCTCCCATTGCTGCAACAGCTTGTCACGGCAGGCCAGGTGCTCCTCCAGTTGGCTGACGCGAAACGTCAGTGCGCTGGCCTGCTCCTTAACGGCTTGCCGCTCTTGCAGCAGGTGTTCGACGCTTGCCAGGATGCGGTGCACTGACCGGTTGTTCGACGACAATGGCGTGCTCGCCTGCCCAGGCTGGTCCAGCCGGTCGGCGAGCTGCGCCAATACCCGGTGTGTGGTGCGGCGGAAAAAGAGCATGGGGCACCTCTACCTCGGTCAAATGGGAACAGCCTGCAAGGATTGCATCGGGGCGGATAAGGCCTGGGCGTCAAAGACGTTCGCGCCTGGCAGCGTTTGCCAGGCGGATGGGCCAGCGGCGATTTCCTGGGCACTCAGCAAGCAGTCGTCGAGGGCGCGCTGTAACACGTGGGTATCCAGATCCTGGCCGATAAAGACCAGCTCCTGCCGGCAATCGCCGACAATGCTGTCCCACTTGGTCATGATGCTTCGCAACCGATATTCATCCCGCGGCCATTGCGACGGCTCGATGAAGTTCCACCAGTGCCCGACATAGTCCCACTGGAACTGCCTGCCGCTGTGCACCAGCAGCCCCGTTTCCAGGTGCCGGCTGGCGAGCCAGAAGTAACCCTTGCTGCGCAACAGGCGCCCGTTGCACCAGGGGCGCTGCAGAAAATCGAATAATCGCTGTGGGTGAAAGGGGGCACGCTCGCGGTACACCCATGACGTCACGCCATAGGTGTCCGACTCGGAGGCCGGTGTCTCGTCGGCCTGCATTTTTTTCATCCAGCCGGGTGATGCAGCCAGGCTGGGTAAATCAAACAGATGGGTACCGAGAATGCCTGATAGCTCAACGTTGCCGTGTGTCATCGGCATGATCCGCGCGGTCGGGTTAAGGCCGGTGAGGATCGCGTGCACGGCCTGGTAACCGGGCTCGTCGATCAGGTCCAGTTTGTTGACGAGAATGACATTGGCGTACTCCACCTGCTCAATCAGCAGATCTGCCAGATGGCGTTTGGGCGCGTCCGCTTGGGCGTCGTCGCGGGCCACGATGTCTGGCGCGTCGAGCAACGCCTGAAAACGACTGCCATCGACCACCGTCACCAAGGTATCGAGCCGCGCCAGTTCGCTGAGGCTGAAACCTTCTGCGTCAAGGAATGCAAACGTCTCGGCAACCGGCATCGGCTCGGAAATGCCCGTGGACTCAATGAGCAGGTAGTCAAAACGTTGCTGGCGTGCCAGGGCACTGATCTGCTCGAGCAAATCGGCGCGCAGCGTGCAGCAGATACAGCCATTGCTCATCTCGATCAATTCATCTCGACCACGGTGTAGCGCCACGTCGCGCTGCACCTCTTCGGCATCGATGTTGACGTCGCTCATGTCATTGACGATGACTGCCACTCTCAGGCCGTCGCGATTACGCAAAATATGATTGAGCAGGGTGGTTTTGCCGGCGCCGAGGAAGCCAGAAAGCACGGTCACCGGCAGTCGGCCCGCCTGGGCGCCGTCAATCATAGGTTCACCGCTTGCGCGCTGGCGGCCTTGTCCAAGTAGCTTTCGAACAGGTCGACCACCACAAAACCGTCGTCGGCTGCATCCCCCCACAGGTCTTTGACGCGAAACTCGACGTGGTAGGTTGGCTGATGCGCAGCGCTCAAGTCGCCATGACCTATGGCGTCCGGGAACGGCCATTTTTCTGAAGTTCGGTGCAGGACCACGCCTTCCTTGCCGCGCACATAGGCCGGCATGCGGATATGCCCGGCCACATACTCGTTGCGCACGACAACCCGGTCGCCGACTTCAAAAGGCGGTCGGCCAGTGATCGCCGGACGACCCTGCGCATGCGCGGGGTTCGCCAGCTTGAAGTGAGCCCCCAGGGCCTGATCGAGCTCCGCCTGGGTGATGACGCCGGTTTCGACCAGCAGGGTGGCGGTGGCGATGACATAGCGTTCGTAGTACTGGGTGCCGACATGCTGGCGCACGTCTAGGCGTTCGACGGCGTGGCGCACTTCGTCCACGCTGAACTTCTTCAAGTGATCGGCACCGATAAACATCAAGCTGTACGCCAGGTGCTCCCAGTCCTGCTTGAACACAGGTTGGTAGCTCAGGCTGTTGACGGTGTGAGGGACTTTGCCAAAGCCTTGGAAACCGCCGAGATCGTGAAAGCCATCCATCGTGGATACCTCTTAATAGCGAATGAATAGAGAATGAAAATTGAAAGAAACAAAGCACCCTGATTAGGCGACGTACGGTAGCGCCACGCCAATAAGGACATCCTTGGTAATCAATTTTCGAAGTGCCTCTTCATCCATGGATTCGCTCCCCTTTGGCCGCAGAGGCAGCACCAGGTAGCGGCTTTCGGCGCTGGTGTCCCACACCTTGATGGTGACCCCATCCGGCAGCTCCGTGCCCAGCTCACGCAGCACGGTGCGCCCTTCGCGAACCAGTCGGGCGCGGAACTCGAAGCCCTTGTACCACTCCGGCGGCAAGCCCAGGACGGGCCAATTGGTGCAGGAGCACAGGCTGCACACGATCACGTTTTTCACACTGGGCGTGTCTTCCAGCGCAACAATGTATTCACCTTGCGGGCCGGTATAGCCAAATTGGGCGCATGCAGCGGTACCGTCCTTGAGCAGCAGTTCGCGGAACTGCGGGTCCACCCATGCCTTGGCCACCACCCGAGCACCGTTCTGCGGGCTCCATTCGTGTGCCATCAGCTGTGTCATGTGCTCGATGTAACCGTCGGGGATCAGGTCCTTTTGTTTGAGCACTTGCAGTAATGCCTGTGCTCGCTCACCCGGGGTTGATGTTTTATTTTCAGGTGTGGTCATCAGTTAGTTCCTCATCGTTGAGCTTCTAGGCAGCGCCCGGCGGCTTATTCTCTTGCGCTGCAAGGGGACGCACCGGCTACTGACTGTTTTTCCAGTCAACCGATGCCTCGAATGCCGCGGCAGCCTGGTAAATCGTGCCTTCGGCATAGTGTTTGCCCACCAGCATCAGCCCGACAGGTAAACCGTCTACCAGGCCACAGGGAATCGACATGGCCGGATGGCCAGTGATGTCCTGTGCGGAGGCATTGCCGATCATTTCCAGCGCTCGGGCCACGTACTCGGTGACCGAGCAACCGGGCTCCGGGTGGGGCTGGGCAATGATCGGCACGGTAGGCATCACCAGCAGGTCATAGCGCGCCAATGCGGCGTCATAGCCGGAGCGTGCCAGGCGCCTGAGGTTTTGTGCCTTGGCGTAGAAACGACCGTTGTAGCGCTCCAGACCGTATTGCCCGACGAACATGCACAGCTTGAGAGAGGCGGACAGATCATTCGCCTGGTCGCGCCATCCGGCTTGCTTGTCCAGCAACCCGAGGTCATACAGCCCTTGCCAGTTAAAGCCGGCCCCATTGCCGTGCATCATCTGCATCGTCAGGCCTTCACAGCCGATGGGGTGCCACAGCGCACCGGCAATCTTGTGCTCAGGCACTGACACCTCTTCGACCTGCGCGCCCAGCCGTGCAAATGCGTCGATGGCCTTGCGCACAGACGAGGCAACACGCGGGTCTTGGTTGGCCAGTTCAAAGCCTTCGCGCAGCACTCCGATCCTCAGCCCGCTCACACCGCGCTCCAGGTAATCGCTGTACGTGTCGACCTGGGGCGCGGCTTGTCGCGGATCGAGCCCATCCGCTCCCGCCATGACCTCCAGCATCAAGGCGTTGTCGCGTACGTTTGCCGTGATGGGGCCGGCATGATCGATAGTCGCCTCGATGGCCATGATCCCGGTGTAAGGCACCAGTCCGTGGGTCGGCTTCATCCCGTAAGTGCCGCAGAATGCGGAAGGAATCCGGATTGACCCTCCTTGGTCACCGCCGACTGCCAGGTCAACCTCGCCCGAGGCAACCAGTGCGGCGCTGCCGGAAGACGACCCACCTGAGGAAAATCCGTGGCGATAGGGGTTGTGCACCGGCGCCGGATCGGAGGTGTGACTCCCCCCGGACAGGCAGTAATGCTCGCAGGTTGCCTTGCCAAGGATGGTTGCGCCGGCATCCAGCAAGCGGGAGACAACGGTGGCATCAAATGATGGAACGAAGCCTTCAAGGGGCTTTGCACCATTCATCATGGGGATGCCCGCGAGTGAAATATTGTCCTTGAGTGCGACGGTTTTATTCGCCAACTTGCCTTTGCGCGCACCGCTGACTTCCGTGCGGAAGTACCAGGCGTTGAGCGGGTTATGTGCAGCCGAGGGTCGATAGCCCGAACTGCGTTCGTAACGCACCGGCGGAATGAAGTCAGGCAGCTCGTCAATCAGGTCATAAGCATCGAAGCTTGACTGCATAAGCGCCAGGTATTCGTGGGCTTGCTCCGCACTGATCTGCATGTGCAGGCGGCTCGATACATCCAATAGCTGTTCAAGGGTGGGGCGAACAATTGGCATGGTTGGGCTGTCCTTATCGTAAGTGGCCGAAGAGCACTGCTGCTCATCAATATCAGTGGGCCTGGCGCTCAAGATAGTCCGCGCCTCAAGTCGCAGGCTTGGTTGAGAAAGACATCGACTTGGCTGAGCCGGACACCGCTGTGCAAAGGCGCAAAGGGCACGCGGTCGCAGACCCTTGGGTTAAAAAATGCGCGCATAACGCAGGTTCATGCGGAAGTCTTCCTGGGTGCCGTTGTCCACCGAGAGGTCCTTGCCCAATTGCAGTTGGATCTGGTCTTGGGGGGTGACGAATTTGGTGGCGGTGAGACGGAAGTTGGTGGTGCCAAGCTCGTTATCCTGATTGACGTGCTCAATGTTCGTCTCACCTCCCCAGGTGCGCCCGAAGCCGATACCAAACGCGGTGCTGGCGTCTGGCATGTAACGCGCCATGATCTGCGCTGCGTAGGAAACGTCCTGCTTCATACGGTCGGCATTTGCACCGTAGTCCGTGTTGTCGCCATACCAGGTGGCACCGCCGACCAGGTCCATCGCCCATTTTTCTGTGAAGTGTTTGACGTACGCACTCTGCAGTTCGAATTTCCAGCGGTTCTCGCCGAGATTGAGCGCGTCGTCCTTGTCATACGTACCCGTCGGCACATACAGGTAGGGGGCGATACTGAGGGTGTCGCGGGCTTCGTTGAACCGCCATTTGACCGGCGCCGTGAGGATCAAGTCGCCAACGCCGCGAGTGCTGCCCAGGGCTGAGGCGTCACCTGCGCTGGAGACGTGTCCGAAAGGCAAAAGGAATTGCGGGTCGATGGTGACGGTGTCGGAGAGTGCGTAGACATGCAGTAGCCGCAGGATGCCGATGTCAGAGCTCACCCTGAAGTCAGAGCTGACCTTGTGGCCGTTGGCATAAGCCGAGTCCGTGGTGGCGTGCTGGTAATAAATCGCCCCGATCGTAGCGCCGACCGGGTATTGCTCATAATCGCCGGGCGCTACTTCACCGGCGTTGGCGTGAAGCGCGGGCAACAGCGTAGAGAGCGTCAGCAGGCGGATCTTATTCATCATTTATTCCTCGCACAGGGAAACCGGCCACCCGAGGAGGGTGGCAAGGCGGCAGAAAGGGGGGAGGTAAACGCCTATGGCGCTCACGTGGTTGGCGGCAGCGCGTCGCGCAACATGCCGGTCTGCGGGTGACAGTTGATGTACTCGAAGACCTGGCTCTTGGCGTCCGACACGGACACTTCGTGGTACAGCCTTAACTTCTTCAAACCCGCGGCCACGCGGAAAAACGTCACGAAAATACGCAGGTGAGTCGGGTGAGATTCAGCCCAGCGTTCGAGTTTCTCCACCGAGCGCCAGTGACCGATGTTGTAGCTCAGGTCGAGAAAGTTGCCGTCCAGGTCGATATTGCGCACAAACCTGTTGCTGTAGCACCCCAATGGCTGGCCGTTGTCACGCAGGAAGTCCATGCCGTCCTGCAACGTCGGCAAGATTTCGTCGAGGTAGAGCGAGCGCTCCTCTGCCTCGGCATCCGCCCAGTCCTGGCCGGAACGAATCAGTGTGAGGTTGTCATGCCCCAGGACCAGGACCCGTCCGCCCTGGGCCGGGTCACCCGCGATCACTTGCAGCTCGCTCGTGGGCTTCATCCAATCCGTCTGGGAGATCGGGAAACGGTCGCGCATCGAACCCCAGTAACCGTGCTCTTCGATCTCTCCACTGGTCGTATCCATTACTGCGCCGACACCGGGCAGGTTCTCCTGGAAGGCGTACAGCGTCTCGAACTGCTCGGTGCGCGGCGCGGTGATTTCGCGGAAATAACCAAGGCCTTCAGCGAGCCGATCCGGCGAACTCCACCAGTCATTCACTTGGGGTGACCGCAACCAGCGACAGTGGGCGGCCGGGTCTTTCCAGTACCCGACCACAATCAAATTATCAAAGCTGCTGCTGTCGGTGTGGTGGGTCAAATCATAAGTCTGCGGGCCATCGGCCAGGCTGAAACTGCCGACGATGTGACGCATCGCCTGCAATGCAGGTTCGCGCTGGTCGCCGCCGCGATATTGCACGCCCAGATAGGCCATCACCACTTGTTCCAGTTGCTCGTCAGCGCGTGCGACCCACATAGGGAACGGCGGTTGATACTCATCCGGTACACGGCGGGACAGGGTGCGCGGGCATTTGAGATGTGTGTCGATTGCAGATTCCATCTTGAGCTCCTCGTTATTTTCGTTCAGGCCTACGGTTGGGCGTCAGCGCGTCGGTGGCGGGTCGCGCTTGGCGATCTGCCGTCGGTGCAGCAACTGCATGGCACTCCATTCAATCAACCAATAAGCCGACTCTTCAGGCGCAAGGTCGCGCCGCTGCAGAAGCCAGGAGGAATCAGCCAATCGTTGTGAGTTGTGTCGATGCATGGCGTGCCTCATCAGCGGATGAATGAGCTGCTGTGAGGTGGAAATTAGGCTGGGCGAGGAGGGGGCGCTTTGTTCGGCGAGACAACCATTTGGTTGGAAAAGACAAGGCAGGAGCTGAGGTTTACCCGTGATCCGCGCTGGTGCGCGTGCGCCGACCGGGTGACGTGCCATGCCCTTAAAGGGTGATCGCGGCACCGGGCGACAGCCTGCGAGGCCGCCGACAGTCGCGATGGAAATCACGTGGGAGCGCGCTCAAGCAGGCCTGCCACTGCGCTTGGCCTGTTAATTGCTTTTCATGCCTGAAAATTGGCCGCCCGTTACAACTTCTCGAGCGCCTCTTGCATCGTTGTCGAGGTCAGTGTCATGAACCCAAGCACTCAGTATTCGACCCTTGCTGTTCCGGCACCCCGTCGGTTTGATTATTGGAAAGAAGTGGTCTGTCGCCATTGCCTGGCCGCCGATAGCAAACCCTTGTCCCAGAGCAGCTTTGATGGCTCGCTCACCGTCAATACCGTCGGCGAGCTGGACATCTGTTCGCTGTCTTCGCCGCTGCACTACTGGGAGCGTTCCGAGCAGCACCTGCGCAGCGGTCCGGCAGAAGATTTATGGTTGGGTTTCGCTCGAAATGGCCATGGGCAAATAGAACAAGGCTCAAGAAAAGCCAACCTGGCAACCGGCAATTTGTTTCTTTATGACGCAACTCAGGCGTTTCGCTTCAGCCTGGGTGGTACCGAAAACCACTTGATCCGTATTCCGAGAGCGTTGCTCACCGAGCGCCTGCCGCGTATTGCCGAGTACACCGCGATGGTCCTCGACGACCGGCGTCCTGGTGTCGTTCCCTTACGCGAAATGCTGCATCAGGCCGCGAGCGCGCCGGCATCGCTGCAGGACGAGCGCATCTCGAATCGTTACTCAAGTGCTTTGCTTGATCTGCTTGTGATCAGCCTGGAACTCCAGGACCTGAAAACAAGCCATCAGGAGGTGGACCTCTACGGCCGCATCATGAAGTACATCCAACGGCACTTGACTGAGCCGGACCTGTCGATTGAAGCCATCGCCAAAGCCCACAATGTGTCCACCCGCACCGTGACACGGGCCTTTGCACGCTACCAGAAAACCCCCGTTGCAGAGATTTGGAAAGAGCGCCTGAATGCCAGTCGAGAAGCGATTGAACGCGGCCAGGTACGCAGCGTGTCCGAGGCGGCGCTGGACTTCGGGTTTTCTGACTTTTCCCATTTCAGCCATGCGTTTCGCAAGGCATTTGGTGTGGCGCCGAATACGCTGTTACGCCGCAATTGAAATTGCCGGGGTGTCAAATCGATGAGAGAAGGGGCGATTCACTCGCCAAGGTCTGTAGCCTGTCGATTCAGCTGAACCCTGTTTCTGCTCGATGTCCTGAAAAAGCTAACCGCCAATCACTCCAGCCATAACTTGGCCGGGATGATTGGCGGTTTTGCGTTTTTATCGCTCTCCAAACTTCGAAACCAGCATCGTTCTCAGTCTGGGAGTCTTGGCGCCGCGGTGCCTGTCGATCCTTGTTTCGCCCGCTGCCTCTGTCCATCAGGCAAGTAAGGCCGCGCGCCGCAGCAAGGTGCTTGCTCGGCGCGCGGAGCGGCAGATCACCAGTTGAAGTTCACCGAGGTCAGCAGGGTACGCTCGTCACCGTAGCTACAGGTGGAGAACGAGCACTGCGCGTAGCGCTTGTCGGTCAGGTTGTTGGCGTTGACGGTCACGTCCCAGTGTTCGTCGATCTTGTAGCGCGCCATGGCGTCGAACAGGGTATAGGCTGGCATGGCCGAATCCATACCCGAGGCCTGTGTTGTACCCATGTAGCGAGCGCCGGCGCCCACGGTCAGTTTCGGAATGCCCCAGTTGATTAAGTCGTAGCGGGTCCACAGGGCTGCCTGGTGGTAGGGCGTTTCGTCGGTACGTTGACCCACTTCAGCGGCGATAGCGCTCTTGGTGGTGCGTGCATCGGTATAGGCGTAGGTGGCGATCACGCTGAGTGCCGGGGTTAGATCCGTCTTGGCTTCCAGCTCCAGACCGCGGGAACGTACCTCGCCGGTTTGGCGGTACTCGTCGGTGGCTGGATCCTGCTTGAGCACGTTGGTCTGGGTCAGCTCGTAGACGGCTGCGCTGAGCAGCATATTGCTGTCCTTGGGCTGATAGCGCACGCCAACTTCGTACTGTTTGCCTTCGGTGGGGGTGAAGGTCTGGCCGGTGACTTCCGCAACGGAAACCGGGAAGAACGACTCGCTATAGCTGATGTAGGGCGCCAGGCCGTTGTCCGCCAGGTAGACCAGGCCCGCACGCCAGGTGGTGGCTTCGTCGCTTTGGCTGGCCTTGGCGCCATTGCGATGCGCCGTCTGCTGCTGGTCAGCCCAGTCGTGGCGGCCACCCAGTTGCAGCACCCACTTGTCGCTGAACTTGATCTGATCCTGGAAATAGGCACCTTTTTGCAGCATATCGAGCTGCGAGCCACGTTCCAGTGCGGAGCTTTTGGTGACCACTACGGGCTGACCATAGTTGTAGCGACTCAGGTCCAGGCTGGGGGCTGCGCCTCGGAAGTTATGGGAGTCGTAGGAAGTGTCATAGCCGTCGAAACCGACCAGAACGGTGTGCTCGACGCTGCCGAGCTGCCATTTCGATTCGATATTGGTATCGCTGCCCAGGGTTCGAGCACGCTCACGGCGATCACTGTATTGCCGTGCAAGGATGCCGGTATTGGCGGCATTGCGGATAGCCGCTGCGGACGTCTGCGCTTGCAGGTAATTCCACTTCACATCGGACTCGGAGTAACGCAGCTTGTGATTAAGCGTGAAGTGCTCGTTGAAGTGGTGGGTGAATTCGTACCCCAGGGCCGACATCTCGCCATTCATGTCGTCGTAGCCCGGCTCGCCGATAAAGTCGTGGCGGCCGATCTTGAAGGCGCCGTCACCCACACCTTTGACCAACTGATAGGGCAGGGGCGCGGGGAAACGCGTATCGGTCTTCTGGTAGAAGGACAGCAGGGTCAGCGATGTGTCTTCGTCAGGGCGCCAGGTCAGCGCCGGGGCGATGTAGATCTTGTCGTCGTTGAGATGATCCTGCTGGGTGTCGCTGTTGCGGCTGAGCAGGGTCAGGCGATAGCTCAGGGTGTCGCTACCGGGCAGTGCGCCGCTGAAATCGGCGGCGAGCTGCTTGCGGTCATTGGAGCCCGCCTGCAGTTGCAGCTCATGAAGCGGCGTTTCGGTTGGGCGCTTGCTGACGCCATTTACCATGCCGCCGGGCGAGAGCTGGCCGTAGAGCACCGAGGCTGCGCCGCGAATGACCTCGACGCGCTCCAGGCCATAAGGTTCCTGAATGCCGTCGTAGGAGTTGTTCTGCAGGCGCAGGCCGTCTCGCAGCGAGCCGCCGGTGGCGGATTCGACGGAGAAGCCGCGGATGCGGAAACGGTCCGCAGTGCGGTTGAAAGAGGTCGCGCTGGCGGTGAACCCTGGCGTGTAGCTCAGCGCCTGGGCCAACGTTTCCGCCTGGCGGTCGCGGATCTCGTCGCTCGTCACCACCGACAGCGACTGCGGCGTCTCGGTGATCGGCGTGTCGGTCTTGGTAGCGCTCATATTGCGTTTGGCTACATAGCCGACCACATGCTCGGTGGGCTGTTCAACGCTTTGCCCGGTGACGTTGATGGCATCAATCTCCAAGGGCGCAGCCGTGGGGGCCTGGTTAGTCTCAGCGGCATGCAGGCTGCCCGAGCCCAGGCTGGCCATGGCCAGTGCTAGTGCGGTAAGGCTGAAGGCTGGGCGTCGGGCGAAACGTTCGGGGCTTAGGTGCGTAACCTGGCGCATGGCGAAGGAACATCCTCTGGTCTTCTGGTATGTGTGCGCAATGCGGAGGACTTTCTGTGATCCTTCACGCCAATGCGCCGTGGCAGTCAGCAATAGCGGGCGAACTCTACATCTAAATGAGAAATATTTGTACTAGCTCACGCGTTATTGTCATCACCAAGATATTACTGCAAGCTAATGCGCATAAATGTTCAAGGCCTGGACGCTGCCTGATAGGCAATGTCCGCCCTGGGCTGGATGAAATTCGCGGTGAACCCGCATGCCCGGCAATCTGCGCTGGCTCTGAGCCAAGAGGGCGCTGGCGCGGTGGTTCGAATTCGAGTGTGTATGCATGTTGAAAGCGATGGGGCTTCAGCTTCAATTCGACGGATTGAAGGTGCTGGATGACATCAGTCTGACCATTCCCGAGGGCTGCTTTACCGCATTGATCGGGGCCAATGGCTGTGGCAAGACCACGTTGCTGAATGTGCTGGCGCGCATGCTACGCCCGGCCAGCGGCGACGTACTGCTGCAGGGTAAGCCCCACGTTCAGCTCTCGCGACGTGATCTGGCCAGGCAAATAGCGCTGTTGCCGCAACGCACCGCTTCGCCTGCCGGGATAACCGTGCGCGAGCTGGTCATGCAGGGGCGCTACCCCTGGCAAAGCTGGTGGCAGCAGTGGACTGACGCCGATCAGCAGGCGATCGACCGCGCCGTGTCACTGGCCGACGTCGGCATGCTGCTGGACCGCACCCTGACCAGCCTGTCCGGGGGGCAGTTACAGCGTTGCTGGATTGCCATGACTCTGGCGCAGGAGACCCCGGTCATCCTGCTCGACGAGCCCACCACCTTTCTCGACATCGCTCATCAGATCGCCTTGCTCGAATTGCTCGCCGACCTGCGTGACCAGGGGCGCACTGTCGTCGCGGTTCTGCATGACCTCAACCAGGCTGCGCGCTATGCCGATCAACTGGTGATGTTGCGTCAGGGCAAGGTGCACGCCCAGGGCACGCCTGCCGAGGTCTTCACTCCAGCTAACCTTAAGGCTGTGTTCGATCTGGATGCGCATATTCTCATCGACCCCCATTCCGGTGATCCTCTGTGCGTGCCGGCTTCGCCTGCTCGCCTGCGCGCGCTCAACAGCCAGGTAGCCCGATGACGGCTGGGTGGCGTTGGCCGATCTGGTTATCGATCTTCATCGGCATCGGCCTGGCGTCGACGCTGCACCTGGCAGTGGGGGCCAAGTCGATCCCCTGGAGCGATGTCTGGCAGGCGTTGCTGGCGTATGACCCGAGTAATTCTGATCACAGCGTCATCCGCGGTTCGCGCCTGCCGCGCCTGTGGGTGGCGATGACTGTGGGCGCCTGCCTGGGGCTGGCCGGCACGGTGATGCAGGCGGTGGGCGACAATCCGTTGGCCGACCCGGGCATCCTCGGCATCAACAGTGGTGCGGCCTTGTTCGTGGTCATTGGCTTGCTGGTGCTACCCGGCAATGACATGACCATGATTCCCCTGTTTGCCTTCAGCGGCGCTCTGGTGGCCGCCATCGGCGTCATGCTGCTGGCCGGGCGCACGCCCAATCCGGTGCGCCTGACGCTTTCCGGAGCGATGATGGCCGCGCTGTTCGGCGCCATCACCGCGATTCTGCTGCTGCTCGATCAGCAGGGGCTGGACAGCCTGCGTCGCTGGCTGACCGGCTCGCTGGGTATCAGCGGGGCAAACCTGCCAAGCTGGCTATGGCCCTACCTGATCGTCGGCATGTTGCTGTGCCTGATCAATGTGCGGGCGTTGAATGCCTATCGGCTAGGCGCGCAGGTGGCCTCCAGCATGGGCGTCAACCTGTTGCGTATGCGGCTGTTGAGTTTGGCGGCCGTGGTGCTGCTGTCCGGTTGCGCGGTGGCGTTGGCGGGCCCCATAGGCTTTGTCGGGCTGGTAGTACCGCATGCGGCGCGGCTGCTGGTCGGCCACGACCTGCGACAGCTGCTGCTGGCCGCGCCGCTGCTGGGCGGCTTGCTGCTGGTGCTGGCCGATGTAGTGGCGCGCACCCTGGTGAGCCCTTACGAACTCAACACCGGCATCGTCACCGCGCTGATCGGCGGCCCGGTCTTCGTCGCGCTGGTACTGAGGAAGCTCAAGTGAGTCGCTGGCTGACCACGCCAAGGCGTTGCCCCGGGTTGCCCTGGGTCGGTCGACCCATCGATGTGTTGGCGGCGTCCGTGTTGCTCTTGTTGCTGATGGGCCTGACGCTGTACGCGGCGAGCGTAGGCAGCTACACGACGGGCATGGCTCAGCTCTGGCAGAGCCTGTTCGCCGATGAGACGGCGCTGGCGGCCAGCGTGCTGTGGGAGTTGCGTCTGCCGCGCATCCTGCTGGCGATACTCGGGGGCGCGGCGATGGCTCTGGCGGGCGTGTTGATGCAGTCACTGACGCGCAACCCACTGGCTGCGCCCGGATTGGTCGGGGTGGAGGCGGGCGCGAGCGTCACCATGTTGCTGATCCTGGTGCTGTGGCCGGAGGCCTTGCCGGTGCCGCTCTATCCTCTGGCAGCGTTGCTCGGCGGTCTGGCGGTGGCGCTGTTTATCGTCGCGCTATCCTGGCGCGGTGGCATTGCCCCGCTGCGCCTGATTCTGGTGGGCGTGGGGCTGACGGCCATGCTCGGTGCCGTCGCCGATCTGTTGATCACCTACGGCAATATCGATCGGGTCGAATCGGCGCTGATGTGGCTTGGCGGCAGCCTGCATCGCAGTGGTTGGCCGCAGGTGCGGAGCCTGCTGATCTGGCTGCTGGTGGCGGGTATGCCCCTGTTGTTCTGTCATCGCCAGCTCAATCTCCTGCAGTTGGGCGAGAGCGTGGCGCTCAGTCGCGGCCTGAATGCACCGGTGATAATGCTCCTGCTGTTGCTGTGCAGCGTCACGTTGACTGCGGCAACGGTGGCCAATATCGGCGTGATGACCTTCGTTGGGCTGGTCGCGCCGCACCTGGCGCGGCAGTTGTGCGGTGACCGGCATGGCGCGTTGTTGCCGCTGTCGGCCCTCTTCGGGGCCGTACTGGTTCTGCTGGGTGACACTCTGGGGCGCGCCTTGCTGCCGCCGTTGCAATTGCCGGCCGGTCTGGTGGTGGCGATTATCGGTGCGCCTTATCTGTTGATTTTGCTGGCGCGGCAACGTAACCGTTGACGCGTCGTCACTGAAGGACATGACGAAGATGATGGTGAAGTTCAAAGCTCTTTCCCTGCTGGCCTGTGTACTGCTGGGCCTGAGTTCGATGCAGGCTGTCGCCGCGGACACCCGTGTGTTCGAGAACCGTTTCGGCCGTGTCGAAGTGCCAGTCGCACCGCGTTGCGTGGTATCCCTGCATGACCTCAGCCTGACCACCCAACTGCTCGAGCTGGGCATAACCCCTTGCGGGTCCACGGGGCGCAAGAAGCTGTTCTCGGACGTGTTGTTCCGTGGCGCTCAGCAGCGCTTCGATGTTTCCGGCATTCGCTATGTCGGTTCGCACCAGTCGCCCGATCTCGAGGCCATCGCGGCGCTCAAGCCTGACCTGATCATCGGGCTGTCCTATCACCAAGACCTGAAAGAGCGCCTCAGCCGCATCGCCCCGGTAGTGCTGCTGCCGGCGCGCGAGGCCGACATCAAGACTTACGCCAAGGAGCTGGCCGAACTGGTAGGCAAGCAGCAGCGCTATCAGAAGCTGCTGAACGAATACGAATGGATCGTCGGCGAATTCGCCAAGCGGGTTAAGGAGCCAGGGCGTATCACGGTAACCACCCTGGAGGTCTATCCGGACGGTTTCCAGCTGATCGGCCGTTCCGGCATGGATGACGTAATCGCCGACTTCGGCCTGGGGCGCGTGTCGGCCTTCAAGGAGGCGCGTCAGAACGTGCCTTACAGCCTGGAGCGCATTGGCGACTTCGACAGTGATTTCATCATCGATACCTATGAGGAAATGCTCGGTTCGGAGGCTGGCACCGAGGCCTTCCGCCGTTCGCCGCAGTGGCAGAACCTGTTCGCGGTGAAGAACCACCAGTTCCTATATTTCAACCGCAGTCGTTTTGCCGACACCATGCAAGGCATGATCGGCTCGGCCTACCTGCTGCTGTCGCATATCGGCGAACGCGATTACAACCTGCAGGACAAGTGAGCCAGCTAGCCTGGGTAAGCGGCTACAGCCGCCCAGGTGATGGCTAAATAATGCCTCGGGCTCTGCTGCTTCGCGGCTTGTGTGCAGCAGTAAGTGCCCGGAGCGTCAAGCTCAAGTAATATTAATTCCTGTTTGATAATGAGTCGGTTTTGCGATAATTTTGTGCGCCTCGTCAGTAGCACCAAGGAACGCAGATGCTTACCGATTTGCTCAACCGTGCAAACCATTCACTCGATGAGGTTCAGGCGGGTGTCGAGGGACCGCTGCCCTTCGTGTTACGCGCCCCTGTGCCAGGCGACTCCTGGCGTGATCACGCAGAGCTCATCCGGCGTGCCGCCGACAGCGAGCTGCAGACCACCGGTGGCATCCTCTTTCGCGATTTTGCCTTTGGTGACGCCAACGACTTCGAGGATTTCGCCCGCAGTTTCGGTCACGAGCTGCTGACCTACGACTACGCCTCCACGCCACGCACCAAGCTCAACAGCCGCGTCTATACCTCGACCGAATACCCCGCTCACCAGGTCATTCCGCTGCACAACGAGCAGTCCTACTCGTTGAACTGGCCAATGAAAATCTGGTTTCACTGCATCCAGGCCGCGCCGGTCGGCGGTGAGACGCCCATCGCCGACAGTCGCCTGGTCTATCAGCGCATCGATCCCGCCATCCGCCAGCGTTTCACCGACAAGCGCCTGATGTACGTGCGCAACTACGGCAATGGTTTGGATCTCTCCTGGCAGCAGGCGTTCAGCACCGAGGACCGCAGCGAGGTCGAGCGCTTCTGTCGGCTCAGCCACATCGACTTCGAGTGGAAGGACGACGGCGAGCTGCGTACGCGCCAGGTCTGCCAGGCCGTCGCGCAGCACCCGGTCACCGGGGAGTGGGTCTGGTTCAACCAGGCGCATCTGTTCCACATCTCCAACCTCCCGGCAGCGCTACGCGAAACGCTGGTGTCGATTGTCGGCGAGGAGGGCGTGCCGCGTAACGTCTTCTACGGTGATGGCTCGCCCATCGAGCTGGAGGCGCTGGAGCATGTGCGCGATGTCCTGCAGCGCACCCAGATCAGCTTCTCCTGGCAGGCGGGCGATGCGCTGATGCTCGACAACATGCTGGTAGCCCATGGTCGCTCCACCTTTCAGGGGGCACGCAAGGTGGTGGTGGCCATGGCCGAGCCCGCTTCGGCCGTCTGACGCTGAATAATCCTCAAAGCCACTACCAGGGTGGCTGACCTTGAATCCGCACGATGAAGGACGACACATGCTCGATCGCTTGATGCATGACTGCTGGCTGCGCGGTATCCGCATGTCCGCGAGCGAAGGCCGCCTGATGATTTCCACTGGCTTGCCTGAGGCCCTGAGTACCGAGCTGGAGCGTGAGTTGCAAGCGCGCAGTGCTGAAATTCTGCCCTGGTTGGCGCGCCACCCCGACTACTTCCAGGCGCGCCCCCTCAACGATAACGAGCAGGCCCTGTGGTTCCTGCAGCGTATGGAGCCCGGCAGTTGCGCCTACAACATCGCCCTGGCCGGGCGTATCAGGCCGCAGTACCTTTGGGCGGATCTGCCGCATCGTTTGGAGCGGGCCTGGCAGGTAGTGCAGCAGCGTTATCCGCACCTGTGCAGTGCCTATGTCGAGCGTGATGGTGAGTTGCTGCAGTGGGACAGCCGCCCGCATCCCACCTCACTGCAATGCGAAATCTGGCAGGGCGCGGATGCGGCCAGTGTGCAGCAACGTGTCATCGAGCTGGCCGACAAACCCTTCGACCTGGCTGCCGGTGAGATCAGCCGGCTGGTGCTGTTGAGCAACCAGTTGGGCGACCGTGTCGAGCACACGGTGCTGCTGGGCATCCACCATATCGCCTCCGACCTGACCACCTTCGACGTGCTGTTCAGTGAGCTGTTCGCCCTGGTCGATGGCGACGTGCTTGCCGATGTCGATCCCGAGGCCTATCGCAACTGGTCCAGCGCGTTGTACCTGCGCAGCGAGGCGATCGAGGCCGAGGAACTGACCTGGTGGCAGGCGCAACTGGCCAATGCGCCGACGCTGGAGCTGCCCACCGACTTCGCCCATGGCAGCACCCAGGGCTTCGAGGGCGGAGAGCTGTCGTTCCATTTTGGCGCGGAAAACAGCGAGCGGCTGCTTGCGGTCGCTAAAAGCCTGGGAGTGACGCCCTACGTCTATTGGTTCTCACTGTTCCAGCAATTTCTCGGGGTGCTGTCCGGGCAGGAAGATTTCGTGCTCGGTACGCCCAGTGGCTGGCGCCTGAAGCGCGAGCAGGCTGAACTGCCGGGCTATCTGGTCAACCCGTTGCCGGTGCGCTGCCGTTTGCGTCGTGACCTGTCCAGCGCTGAGTGGGCCAAGCAAGTGGCTGCCACTGTCCGGCAGACATTGCGCCATCGTCACTATCCCTTCGCGCGCCTGGCCAAGCGTCTGGATCTGCCGCGGCAGAAGGGCCGGGCACCGGTGTTCCAGCACATGTTCACGCTGAACAAGGAGCGTGACGTGCCGTTCGAGCGCTACATCGAGCGCATGATTGGCGAGCAGCGTGGTGCGGCCCACGAATTGAACCTGGTGATCATCGATGACCTGCCCGAGTTCGTCGGGCGCTGGCGTTACAGCAAGGCGCTGTATCGGCGCGAGAGCGTCGAGCGTTTTCAGGCGCAGTTCCTTGCCCTGGTCATGGCGGCCATGGAGCAGCCGGACGTGCCGTTTGCCGAATTGGACTGGCTGCCTCTCGAGCAGCGTTCGCAATTGTCTGGCGAACACCTGCCGGTACCGGAAGAAAGCGCCTGGCAGGCTTTTACCAAACACTGCATGGAGAAGCCCCAGGCCATCGCCCTGGAGGATCAGCACGGGCAACTCAGCTATGCCGAACTGGCCAGGGCCGTGGCCGCCCGTGGCGAGCGCCTCCACGGTTCGCTGAGTGCGAGCGGTGACAGGGTTGCCCTTTGCCTGCCGCGCAGCCGCGAACTGGTGATGCACATGCTCGGCGCCTGGCAGTGCGGCGCGACCTATCTGGCCCTCGACCCGCAGTGGCCCGAGTCGCGTCTGCAGGACATCTGCCTGGATGCAACGCCCAGGGTCTATGTGGGTGAGGGCGAACGGCCAAACTGGTTACCGACGCAGGTGCAGTGGCTGACCGTGCCGGTCGAGGCGCTGTTCAGCGATGCGCCGCTGCGCACCGGCGTGCCAGCGGACTTGCCGGCCTACGTGGTGTATACCTCCGGCTCCAGCGGGCGGCCCAAGGGCGTGGAGGTAACCCAGGGCAACCTTGTTCACTATACCAGCGCCTGCCTGGCACGCCTGCGCTTGAGCGCCGACGCCAGCCTGACGAGTCTGGCCAGTTGCGCCACGGATCTGGGCCACACCGCCTTGTTCGGCGCGCTGCTCAGCGGCCGGCGCTTGTGCCTGCTGGACGAAGCGCTGGCCTTCGATGCCGAGGAGCTGGCGGCGTTTCTCGGGCAGCAGCCCGTGGACATGCTGAAGATCGTGCCCTCGCACCTCAACGCCTTGCTGGTGGCCAGCGAGCCGCAACGCCTGTTGCCGCGCCAGTGCCTGGTACTCGGTGGCGAAGCGCTGGGCGCCGATCTGCTGGCGCGGGTGCGCGCCCTAAGCCCGCAACTGCGCATCGTCAACCACTACGGGCCCAGCGAAACCACGGTGGGCGTGCTGACCCACGACGTCGAAGGTGAGGGTGACGCACCGCTCGGACGCCCCCTGGGCAACGTGCGAGTCAGCGTGCGCGGGCCGGATGGCGCAGTGCTGCCGGCTGGCGTCAGCGGCGAGTTGTATATCGAGGGCGCGACCGTGGCGCGTGGCTACCTGAGTGCCAACGAGGCCGATCGGGCGCGCTTCGGTGCACTGGGTTACCGCACGGGTGACCGGGTACGCCTCGATCATCTGGGGCAGGTGCTGTTCCTCGGACGCCTGGACGAGCAGGTGAAGATTCGCGGCTACCGCGTCGAGCCTTCGGAAGTGGCGGCGCAATTGCGTGCGCTGCCACAGGTAGATGACGTGCGCGTACTCAACGCACCGACTTCATTGACCGGCAACCGCCTGGTGGCCTTCCTGGTCGCCGTACCGAGCGCATTGGCGGACATTCAGGCCGCGTTGCAGGCGCGCCTGCCGGACTATATGCAACCGGCGCAGTGGCATTGCCTGGAGGCGATGCCACTGCTGGCCAATGGCAAGGTCGATCGTCAGGCGTTGTTGAACCTGGCCGAGCAAGCACCGCGCAATCTTGAGGCGCGTACCGAACAGCCGTTGAATGCATTGGAAAGCGCCTTGCTGGCGATCTGGCGTGAACTGCTGGGTCACCCGAACATCGGCCCGGACGACAACTTCTTCGCCCATGGCGGCGATTCGATTCTCGGCCTGCAGATCATTGCCCGCGCACGCCAGCAACAGATTACCCTCACCCCCAAGCAGCTGTTCGCCGAGCCCAGTGTGCGGGCGCTGGCGCGGGTGGCGCAGACGCCACAGCGCGCCAAGGTCGAGCGGCTGCTGGTGATTGCCCGGGAGATTCTGGAAAAGCCCGAGCTGCAAGCCGACGACAACTTCTTCGCGGTCGGTGGCGACTCGATCCTCAGCCTGCAGATCATCGCCCGTGCCAAGCAGCAAGGCCTGCAGCTCAAGCCCAAGCAGATCTTCGAGTTCCCTTCGGTCAGCGGCTGGGCCGAGCAGGCCGTGGACCTCGCCAGTGTGGCCGAGCACGCCAAGGTCGATAGCGCCGAGCCGAGCGCCGCTTTCGCGCTGACGCCGATCCAGGCCTGGTTCTTCGACCAGCGGCAGACTTCGCCACAGTACTGGAACCAGTCCCTGTTGCTGGCCGTTCACCAGCCGCTGGAACCGGCGCGCTTGGCCCAGGCACTGGCGATCTTGTTACAGCGTCACAGCAGCCTGCGGCTGATCTTCGAGCAGAGCGGGCAGGGCTGGCAGCAACGCTATCAGCCGCTGTCGGCGGCGATGGCCGACACGCTGCTGCAGGTGGTCGAACAGCCGCTGGACGACGCGCTGCTGCAGCAGTGGCAGCAGGGCTGGCAACTGGATCGAGCTCCGTTGATCCGCTGGGTATATTTCACCGGCAGCGGGCACCTGCTGTGCACGGCGCATCACCTGCTGGTCGATGCGGTGTCCTGGCAGGTGCTGCTCGAGGAGCTGGGAAGCCTGTACGACGACCCGCAGGCTTCGTTGCCGGCGGTTTCCACCCGCTTCGATCGCTGGAGCGAGGCCTTGCAGCGTCATCGCCAGGCCCCCGAGGTGCTGGCCCAGCTCGACTACTGGCAGGCGCAGTTGGCCGAGGAGGGCGAGGTCGCCCGTGCTGTCAGCCTGTATGGCGAAAGCCGCACGCTGGAAACGAAACTGTCCCTTGAGAAAACCGAATGGTTGCTGGGCGACTGCCATGGGGCCTACAGCACCCAGGTGCAGGATCTGCTGGTCGCGGCACTGGCTGGCGTGATCGGCCAATGGCTGGGGCGCGAGCAGGTCACCCTGGAGATGGAGAGCCACGGTCGCAGTGGCTGGGAGCAGGGCCCGGATCTGTCGCGCTCGGTGGGTTGGCACACCAGCCGCTATCCATTGGCCGTGCGTGCCGCCGAACAGCCGGAGGAGGCGATCATCGCCGCCAAGGAGGCATTGCGCCGCGTACCGGAACAGGGCATCGGCTACGGCCTGCTGCGCCTCGATCCACAGCACGGGCTTGGTGCTGCTTCGCTGCTTACCTTCAACTACCTGGGACGGGTCGACCAGTGGCTGGGTGGTTCGCGCCTGTGGCGCCTGGCGCAGCCGCTGTGCCCGGCCATGCGCGCCGCCGACACTCGCCGCACCCATCTGCTCGACGTGACCGCCCTGGTCGATCAGGGCCAGTTGCACATCGAATGGCGTTACGCCCCGCACGTGCATGACCAGGCCCTGATTGGCGCACTGGCGCAGCAGTTCCAGCAGGGTATCGAAGCCCTGCTCGAGTACTGCCTGGCCCCCGAGGTGGGTCGCGCAACCGCTGCCGACTTCGCCGACTCGGGGCTTTCCGACGACGAATTCCTCGGTCTGCTCGAGCAACTGCAATGAGCACCCCCGGCGCCCCTACATCCCCAGCCCATGGCAAGGAGACCCTCGGCATGAACGACAAGGTCAAAGCACTTTCCCGCAATATCGAGGCCATCTATCCCCTGGCTCCTATGCAGCAGGGGTTGCTGTTTCACAGCCTGATGCACCCGGGCAAGGGCATGTACCTGCTGCAGTACCGCCATGTGATGGTGCTGCCGCAACTCGACCTGCAGGCGTTCCGCCAGGCCTGGGCACAGGTGGTGGAGCGCCACGAGCTGCTGCGCACCTCCTTCGTCTGGAAGCAGCAGAAGCGGCCGATGCAGGTGGTGCACAAGCAGGTCGAACTGCCGATCAGCTATGAGGACTGGTCGGATATCGACGAGGCCGAGCAGCAGGGGCGTCTGGAGCATATGCTGGCCGAGGAGCGTCGCGAGGGGCTGGATTTCACCCAGGCACCGCTGATGCGTGTGCGCCTGTTCAAGCTGGCCCCGGACACCTACCAATTCGTGCGCAGCTATCACCACATCCTCATGGATGCCTGGTGCTTCTCCATCATCATGATGGACTTTCTCGACGGTTACCGCGCCGCGCGTGAGGGGCGGCGTCTGGAGCTGCCCAAGCCACGCCCGTACCGCGACTTCATCCGCTGGCTGGAGCAGCAAAAGCCTGAGGATCATCAGACCTTCTGGCAGCAGCGCCTGGCCGGTTTCGACACCCCCACCGAGTTCGGTTTCGGCCATCCTGGCCGCTTGATCGATGCGCCGGAGCCGGTGGAGGATTGCGTCGAGCACCTCAGCGTCGAGCAGACGCGGGGCCTGCAGCAGGCCGCCAGTGGTCTGGGCATCACCCTCAACACCTTGGTGCAGGGTGCCTGGGCCTTGGTGCTGGCGCGCTACAGCGGCAATCGTGACCTGCTGTTCGGCGTCACCGTGGCCGGGCGCCCGGTGCACATGCAGGGCATGGAGAGCATCGTCGGGCTGTTCATCAACAGCCTGCCGCTGCGCTGGAGCTGGCAACCGCAGCAGCCCCTCGGTGCCTGGCTCAAGGCCTTGCAGGCCGAGAACCTAAGCCTGCGCGAACATGAAAACGTGTCGCTGGCGCAGATCCAGAGCTGGAGCGAGGTACAGCGCCAGGATCTGTTCCAGAGCCTGTTCGTCTTTGAGAACGCGCCGATCTCCGCCAGCCTGCGCCAGGGCCAGTTGGACTACCTGATCAGCGACATGGCCAACCGCACCCACACCAACTATCCGGTGACCGTGGTGATCGTGCCCGGCGAGCGCCTGCACCTGCAGTTGACCTACCAGACCGACTGGTTCCTGCGCGAGGAAGTCGAGCAGATGCTGCGCCACTTCCGCACGCTGCTGCTGAACATGGGCGACAGCCTGGCCAGCGAGGCGGATATTCCGTTGCAACGCATCGCCATGCTCGATGCGGCGGAGATCGCCCAACAGCACGCCTGGGCCAGCGGTGACCTGGCGGCGGACGCGGCGCAACTGCAGCCGCTGTACGTCGAGCGCCTGCAACAGCAGGTGCGTCGCACCCCCGAGCGAATCGCCGTGGTGCATGGCGAGCACAGCCTGAGCTTCGATCAGTTGAACCGGGCGGCCAACCGACTGGCCCGTCATCTGCGCGCCAATGGCGTTCAGGACGGCGACCTGCTGGCGTTGCTCGATGAGCGTGGCCTCGATCTGGTGGTAATGATCCTCGCCACGCTCAAGGCTGGCGCCGGCTGGCTGCCCCTGGACCCGCGCAATCCGCCGCAACGCCTGGCCCAAGTGCTCACCCAGAGCCGTTCGCCGCTGCTGCTGCATGGCGTGGAGCAGGGTGAGCTTGCACAGCAGGCGCTGCAGCAGATGGCGCAGCCGCCGGCGGCGATCCGCTACGAGCCAGCGGCCCTGAGCGGCTACAGCGATGCCGACTTGGACATCCCCGTGCATGGCCTTTCGCTTGCCTACTGCATCTTCACCTCGGGCTCCACCGGCACGCCCAAGGGGGCGATGGTGGCCCACGCCGGCATGCTCAACAACATGATTGGCAAGTTGCCGGGCCTGGGCCTGAATGAAGATGACGTGATCGCCCAGAGCGCGCCGCAGTGCTTCGACATTTCCGTCTGGCAGACCCTCGCCGGCCTGGTGCTGGGGGCGCGCACGGTGATTCTTGGCGACTGCGTGATTCAGAACCCCGAGGCGCTGGCCGAGGCCATCGCTCGCCATGGCGTGAGCATTCTCGAAGCGGTGCCGTCGCTGATGCAGAGCCTGCTCGAGGCGGGCCTGGAGCGCACCGCACTGCGCTGGGTATTGGCCACTGGCGAGGCGCTGCCACCGGCGCTGGCGCGGCGCTGGTTCGAGCGCTACCCCGGCATCCCGCTGATGAACGCCTACGGGCCGGCCGAATGCTCCGACGACGTGGCCTTCCATCCGCTCACCGAGCGCCTGGCTGAGTCTCGCAGCAGTGTGCCGATTGGTCGCGCCACCCTGAACAACCGTCTGTACCTGCTCGATACTGATTTGCAACCGGTGCCGCGCGGTGCGGTGGGAGAAATCTTCGTCGCCGGCGTGGGGGTTGGCCGTGGCTATATGGCCGACCCGGCACGCACGGCGGCGGTGTTTTTGCCCGACCCCATCGCCAACGACGGCAGCCGCCTGTATCGCACCGGCGATCTGGCGCGTTTCCTGGCCAATGGCGAGCTGGAGTACGTCGGTCGTACCGACCATCAGGTGAAGATTCGCGGCCACCGTATCGAGCTGGACGAGATCGAAGCCTGCCTGACCCGTTACCCCGGCGTGCGTGAAGCGGTGCTGCTGGCCCGTGACGACCAGCAGCGCGCCAAGGTGCTGGTCGCCTACCTGGTGGCCGAGCCGCAGCCCTCCATCGAGGCGCTGCGCGAGTTCGTTACCGCCAACCTACCGCCCTACATGCTGCCCAGCGCTTTCATGCTGCTCGAGCGCATGCCGCTCAACGCCAACGGCAAGATCGACCGCAAAGCCCTGCCGGCGCCCGACTTCGCCGCGCAGAGCGAGGCGCGCTACGTGGCGCCAAGCAGTGAGCTGCAAGCGCAGTTGGCCGAAGCCTGGCAGGGCGTGCTGGGGCTCGCGCGGGTCGGCATTCAGGATCACTTCTTCGAGCTGGGCGGGCATTCGCTGCTGGCCACGCAACTGATCGGCCAGATCGGCAAGCTTAGCGGCAAGGAACTGCCCCTGCGCGTGGTCTTCGAGCGCCCGACCATCGCCGCCATGGCCGAGTGGCTGGAACAACAGCAGCCCGGCGAGAAAACCACGCCGATGCGCCTGCCGCGTCCGCAGACCCTACCGCTGTCGTTTGCCCAGCAGCGCCTGTGGTTCCTCCAACAACTGCAGCCGCAAAGCCCGGCCTACAACCTGGCCGGCGCGGTTCGCCTGAGCGGCGACCTGCATGTCGCTGACCTGCTGGCAGCTCTGCAGGCCCTGGTCGATCAGCACGAAGTCCTGCGTACCCGTTTTGTCAGCGACGGCGGTGAGCCTTCGCAGCTCATTCTCGCCAAGGCCGAGCTGGCCTTGCCGCTGATCGAGGTGGTCAGCGAGGCGCAGTTGCACGACCTGCTACGCCAGGACGCGATGACCCCGTTTGCCCTGGACAGCGCGCCGCTGCTGCGTGCCTGCCTGTATCGCCTCGGGCCGCAGGCGCACGTACTGGCGCTCAATTGCCACCATATCGTCGCCGACGGCTGGTCGCTGCAACTGATCATCGACGGTCTTTGCAGCCATTACCGCGAGCTGCGCCAGGGGCGTAAACCGGCGTTGGCCGAGGCGCCGATGCAGTACGCTGACTATGCCCTGTGGCAACGCCAGTGGATGGACAGCGCCGCCTGCCAGGACGAGCTGGCCTACTGGCGCGAGCAGTTGTCTGGCGAATTGCCGGTGCTCGAACTGGCCGCGGACTTCCCCCGGCCGGCCCATGCCAGCCAAGCCGGCGGGCGCGTCGAGCAACGCCTCCCGGATGCGCTGACGGCGCGCCTGCGGGCATTCAGCGCGAGCCACGGCTGGAGCAACTTCATCCCCATGCTCTGCGCCTTCCAGCTGCTGCTGCGCAGCCGCAGTGGCGAGCACGACATCCTCGTCGGGGTGCCGGCCGCCAACCGCCATCACGCGGCGTTGCAGCCGCTGGTGGGCTGCTTCGTCAATACGCTGGTCTATCGCCAGAAGCTTTCCGGCACGGCCAGCCTGCTGAAACTGATGCGCGAGTTGCAGGCGCTGTCCGTGGCGGTGCAGTCGCATCAGGACCTGCCCTTCGACTACCTGATCGAACAGCTCGGCGTGGCCCGCCAGGTCAGCTACAACCCGTTGTTCCAAGCGATGTTCAACTACTTCCCGGGCCATGCCCTGGAGCGTTTCGACCTGACCGAGCTGATCGCCGAGCCACTCGACAATCGCCCGGACAGCGCCCTGTGCGACCTGCATCTGGACGTGCGCGACAGCGAACACGGCATCGCCCTGAGCCTGCAGTACAGCAGCGAGCTGTTCCATGAGCAGACCGCGCAGGCGATGCTCGAGCAGTATCTGGCGCTGCTCGATGCCGTGCTCGAACAACCGCAGCAGGTACTGGGCGAACTCGCCTGGCCGCCCGAGCAGCGCGCGCTGGCGCGCTTGCACGGTGAGCCTGTGGAGGGCTGGGAAGACATCCTGCAGGCCTTTGCACGGCAGGTCGCCGGGCAGCCTGAAGCCATCGCCGTGCAGGCCGGCGAACGGCACCTGAGCTATGCCGAACTGAACCAGGCGGCCGAACGCCTGGCCGCTGCCTTGCAGGCCCGTGGCGTCGGCGCCGAAGATCGTGTGGCCCTGCGCCTGCCGCGCGATGCGCGGCTGCCCATGGCCATGTTAGCCATTCTCAAGGCTGGCGCCGCCTACGTGCCGCTGGCCGAGGACACCCCTGCCGAGCGCGGCCGTTACATCCTTGCCCATGCGCAGCCGCGGTTGTGCCTGACCAATGCCGAGGCCCTGGCGGAACTGGCAGAGTGGGGCAGTGCCGTCGAACTGCTGGATATCGATGCGCTGATCACCACCGAGCCCTACTGCGCGCCGAGCGTGCATCCTGCCCAGCTCGCCTACGTGCTCTATACCTCGGGTTCCACCGGCCAGCCCAAGGGCGTGGCCATCGCCCGTGGCAACCTGATGAACCTCATGCTCGGCGTACAGCAGGTGCTGCCATTGACGGCGCAGGACAGGGTGCTGGCGCTGACCACAGCGACCTTCGATATCGCCATCGTCGAGCTGCTGCTGCCGCTGAGTCGCGGGGCCAGCATCCTGCTCGCCGACCGTGAGCAGGCACGCGACCCGCAAGCCCTCGACCGCCTGATCGAGGCCGGCCAGCCGACGGTGATGCAGGCCACCCCAGCCACCTGGCGCATGTTGGTGGCGCACACCGGGCGCAGTTGGCAGGGCGTGCGCGCCATTTCCGGTGGCGAGGCCCTGCCGTGCGCGCTGGCCGAGGCCATGGAGCAGCGTGGTGCCCAGGTGATCAACGGTTATGGGCCGACCGAGGCCACCGTCTACAGCACCTTCGAGCCGCGTCAGGGCGAGAAGGGCGGGGTGGAGGTGCCGATCGGCCGGCCGGTGGTCAATACCGCCGCCTATGTGTTGGACGCCGACTTGCAGCCCGTGGCTCCGGGCGTTTCCGGCGAGCTGTACCTGGCGGGTGCCAACCTGGGGCGTGGCTATTTCGCCGCACCGGCCCTGAGTGCGGTGAGCTTCCTGCCCGATCCTTTCGTGCCGGGGGCGCGGATGTACCGCACCGGCGACCGCGTGCGGCGCAACGCCAAAGGCAGCCTGGACTACCAGGGCCGCCTGGATTTCCAGGTCAAGCTGCGTGGCTTCCGTATCGAGCTGGGCGAGATCGAGGCCCTGCTGGCGCGGCTCACCGGGGTGCGGGAAGCGGCTGTGGTGCTGCTCGGCAGCGGCGACAGCGCGCGCCTGGTGGCTTACTACTCGGTCACGCAGGCGGCGGGTGCTGACTTGGGCGACGCCGCGCTACGCGTGCAACTGGCGCAGCACCTGCCGGATTACATGCTACCGAGCCAGTTCGTGCGTCTCGACAGCTTGCCGCTGAGCCCCAGTGGCAAAGTCGAACGCAAGGCGCTGCCGGCTCCACTCCAACATGAAGGTCAGCGCGACGGCGAGCTGAGCAAACCCTGGGAGGCGCAACTGGCCGGACTGTGGTGCGAGCTGCTCGGTTGCAACGCGGTTGGCGCCGGCGACAATTTCTTCGCCCTCGGCGGCCATTCGCTGCTGGCGGCACGGCTGGTGGCGCGCATCGCCGAGCGCTACGAGCGGCAACTGCCGCTGCGCAGCGTGTTCGAGTGCCCGACCCTGGGTGAACTGGCGGCCATCCTGGCCACGGCCGAGGGCGCAGGCGAGAGCATCCTGCGGCCATTCGGCGAGGCGCCGGCGCCGCTGCACTTCACCCAGCAGCGGCTGTGGTTCCTCGACCGCTTGCAGGGCGATACCCAGGCCTACCACCTGTCACTGGCCATGCACCTGCACGGTACGCTGCAAGCCGAAGTCCTGGAGCGCGCGCTGGCACAACTGGTGGAGCGCCAGCACAGCCTGCGCAGCGTGTTCAGCGAGACGCAAGCAGGCGCGCGGCAGCAGGTCGTGCAGTTGCACGGCACGCTGCTCAGCGTCGAGCCCTTGCAGCAGGATGTGCATTCGCCCGCCTTCGCCCGCACCTTGAGCGAGGAAGCGCAGCGCGCCTTCGACCTGAGCGCAACGCCGCTGTGGCGGGTGCGGCTGTATCAGGGCGAAGGTCAGAGCGTGCTGCAGGCCACCTTGCACCACATCATCGCCGACGCCCGCTCGCTGGAGATCTTCTTCGATGAGCTGCAACGTCTTTACCAGGCCGAGCTGGGCGCAACCCAGGCGGCGTTGGCGCCGCTGCAGCTGCAGTTCAGCGATGTCGCCGCCAGTTGGCAGACCCCTGCCGGGCAGGCACGCATTGAAGCGCAGCTGGACTACTGGCGGCAGGCCCTGGCCGGCGAACCGCCGGTGCTGGACCTGCCCACCGACCTGCCACGTCCTGCCGAGCAGGGCTACCACGGCCGGCGCCTGCGTTTCGAGTTGCCCGTCGAGTTGGTCGAGCGCCTGCGTGGCACCGCGCAGCGCCATGGCCTGACCGCCTTCGCGCCTCTGCTGGCAGCATGGAAAGTGCTGCTGGCCAGGCATTCGGGGCAGCGTGAGCTGTGGATCGGCCTGCCGGTGGCGCAGCGTCAGCAGGCGCACACCGACAACCTCATCGGCTATTTCGCCAGCACGCAGGTGCTGCGTAGCCAGATCGACCCACTGCAATCGGTGGCGTCGTTCTGGCAGGCGTTGCAAGCCACCCACCTGACCGCGCAGCAGCACGGCGACGTGCCCTTCGAACGGCTGGTGGAGGCTTTGCAGGTACGCCGCGATCTCAGCCATACGCCGCTGTTCCAGGCGCTGTTCAACCTGATCCAGCGCGATGACGTGGCGGCGGTCGGCCAGGGTTTTGCCGGCCTGCCGGCGCAGCGCCTGGATGTCGAGAGCGACAGCGCCCTGGTGGACATCGGCCTGCATATCGAGCAGCACGGCAGCGCCTGGCACTGCGTGCTGGAGTACAACACCGAGCTGTTCGTCGCCAGCACCATGCAACGCTACGCCGACGAGTACTGTCACCTGCTCGACGGCATGCTGGCGCGGCCCGAGGCGCGGCTGTGGGATATCGACCTGGCGAATGCCGATCATGCCCTGACACGCCGCACGTGGAACCTGCCAGCGCATGCGCTGAGCGAGACGCAGGATCTGATCGCGCGCTTCGAGCGCCAGGCCCTGCACACCCCGGATGCGCTGGCCGTGGATTGCCAGGAGCAACGCTACAGCTATGCCCAGCTCAATGCCCTGAGCAACCGCCTGGCCCACTGGCTGCGCGCCCAGGGTGTCGGCTGCGACGATCTGGTCGCGCTGTGCCTGACCCGTGGCCCCTGGCTGCTGCCCAGCATCCTGGCGATCCATAAGGCGGGCGCGGCCTACTTGCCGCTGGATCCGCAGCAACCGGGCGAACGGCTGCGCTTCATCATCGAGCATGCGCGGCCGCAGTTGGTGCTCAGTGAGCAGGCCTGCGCCGACGTACTCGGCAGTGTCGACAGCCTGGCCGTCGACCACCTGCCGCTGGACGAACAGCCAGCGCACGACCTGGCATTACCGGTGGCGCCGCTGCAGCGGGCCTACGTGATCTACACCTCGGGCTCCACCGGCACACCGAAGGGCGTACAGGTCACCCGTGGCAACCTGAGCAATCTGCTTGCCGGCCTCGACCGCCAGTTGCCGCTGACGGCCGAGGACATCTGGCTGGCCAGCACCACCTACGCCTTCGATATGTGCAAGCCGGAGCTGTTCCTGCCGCTGCTCAAGGGCGCGAGCATCCTCCTGGCGCGTCGCGAGCAGGTGGTCGATGGCCACCGCCTGTTCGATCTGCTGCGCCGTGCCACGGTGTTCCAAGCCACCCCAGCCGGCTGGCAGATCCTGTTGGAAACCGGGCGTGACGACTGGCCGGTTCTGCGCGGCCTGATCGGCGGCGAAGCAGTGCCGGCCGAACTGGTGAGTGCGCTGCAGGCCAAGGGGGTGAGGCTGATCAACGCCTATGGCCCGACGGAAACCACCGTCTGGTCGACCACCCAGGCGCTGCGGGAAGTACCGGCCGGTGTCGCCGATATTGGCATGCCGCTGCTCAACACCCGTTGCTACGTACTCGACGAATGCCTGCGGCCAGTGCCGCTGGGCAGCACCGGCGAGCTGTATATCGCGGGCAGCGGGGTGACCCGTGGTTACCAGCGGGCGCCGGCGATCACCGCAGCGGCGTACCTGCCCGATCCGTTCGCCAGCGAGCCTGGCAGCCGCATGTACCGCACCGGCGATTTGGTGCGCCGACGCACCGATGGGCGCCTGGCCTATGTCGGACGCGCCGATTTCCAGGTCAAGGTGCGTGGTTTCCGCATCGAGCCGGGGGAGATCGAATCGCTACTGCGCCGTTATCCCGGCGTGGACGAGGCGGTGGTCATGCTCGATGCGCGCAGCCACAACCTGTTCGCCTGGCTGCAGGCCGCGAGCCCGGTCGACGAGGTGGCGCTGCGCCGTCATCTGGAAAGCCTGCTGCCCGCGTACATGGTGCCGGCCGGCTTCATCCAGGTGCAGCGTTTCGCCCTTAATGCCAACGGCAAGATCGACCGCAAGGCCCTGCCGGCGCCGCAAGCGCAGGCAGAGCAAGGCGTGGCCCCGCGTACGGCGCTGGAGCACGAACTGGCCGAACTGTGGCAGGAGCTACTCGACCTGCCGCAGGTCGGCGTGCTCACCAGCTTTTTCGAGCTCGGTGGCCATTCGCTGCTGGCGATGCGCCTGATGACCCGGGTGGAGAGCCGCTTCGGCGTCAAGGTCGAACTGCGCAGCCTGTTCCACAACCCGACCATTGCCGGCCTGGCCGAACAGATCGAAAACCCGCAGCGGCCTTCGACCGACCAGGCACTGGATGAGATGCAGCGTTTGCTGGCAGAGATGGAAGACTGAAGATGAATGCGACCAACCAACAGGCCTTTGTCGAGATCGCCCAGCGCCTGGCCTCACTGCCGGCGGACAAGAAGCAACTGTTCCGTCAGCGCCTGGCCGAGAAGGGCATCGATAGCTGGCGCCTGCCCATCGTCCCGGCCGCTGGCAGGGAGGGTGCAGCGGTGCCGCTGGCCCATGCGCAACTGCGTTTTCTCTCGGCCGAGGCCCTGAGCAGCCGTGCGCTGTACAACCTCTGCTCGGTGCTGCGCTTCGATGGCCGTCTGGATCTGGCGTGCCTGCAGCAGGCCATGCAGCAACTGGTGGAGCGACACACGATCCTGCGCACTCGCTACGTGGCCGATGCCCGAGGCCACTTGCAGGCGCACTGCGAGCCCTGGACGGCGGGCCTGCCGGCGGTCGAGCCGTTACCCCGCGAGGCGCTTGCCGACCCGCAGCAATGGTGCGCCGACGAGTACGCCCGGCAACTGGCCGAGCCTTTCGACCTGAGCCGCGAGGTGCCCTGGCGCTGGCGCGTGTTCAGCGACGCCGAGCATGGCAGCACCTGGCTGTTCTTCACCATCCACCACGTCGCCTACGACGCGTGGTCGGCCCAGCAACTGACCCGCGAGCTGGCCGAGGGCTACCGTGCCTCGAGCCTGGGCGCGCCAGCCCAGTTGCCGCCGCTCGACATCCAGTACGCCGACTATGCCGCCTGGGAGCATGAGTGGCTGGCCAGCGACGCCTGCCGCCAGCAACTCGATTACTGGTGCAGCCAGTTGGCCGATGCGCCCGGTCCGCTGGCCTTGCCCTTCGATCATCCGCGTCCGCCCGCGAACCAGCGCCGTCATAGCGGCGCGGTACGGGTGCGCGAACTGCCAGCTGACTTGTCGGCGCAGGTGGATGGGGCCATCCGCGAGCAGGGCGTGACCCTGTATATCTTTGGCCTGACCGCCTTTGCCTGGCTGCTGGCGCGCTACAGCGGCGAGCGTGACCTGTGCCTGGGTACTTCGGTGGCGCAACGCGATCGCCCCGAGCTGGCGCCGCTGATCGGGCCGCTGCTCAACACCCTGGTGATTCGCCAGCGCCTGGAGGACGACCCGGACTTTCGCAGCGCCCTGCTGCGCACCCGCGACAGCGTGGCGGCAGCGTTCGACCAGCAGACCCTGCCGTATGAAAAGATCCTCGAAGCCCTCGACCGGCCGCGTTCCAGCCCGTTGTTCCAGGCCATGTTCGTGCAGGTCGAATTACCCGAAAGCCGCACCCTGAGCCTTCCGGGGGTAAGCGTCGAGGTGCTCGACCCGCCGCAGCGCCATGCCCGTTTCGATCTCACACTGCGTCTGCTGCGTTGCGCCGACCAGCGCCTGCGCTGCGAGCTGGAATACAGCGACGAGTTGTTCGAGGCGGCCACCATTGAGCAACTGCTCGACGATCTGCAGGCCATCCTGCAGGAGGCATCAGTCAATCCCGGGCAGCGGTTGTCGGCACTGCGCCTCGCCTCGCCGGGCAGCGAACTGCATGGCCCCGCGCTGGGCGCCAGCCCTGAGCCGCTGGATCGACAGGTGCAGCAGTGGGCCACGCGCACGCCGCAAGCACCCGCCCTGTGCGATACGCGGCAGTCGCTGGCCTACGGCGATCTGGCCAATGCCGTACAGGCACTGGCGCTGCGCCTGGCCGAGCAGAGCGTCGGCCCCGGCCAGGTAGTCGCCCTGTGTATGCCGCGCAGCGCCGAGCAGGTGCTGGCGATGTTGGCCTGCTGGCAACGTGGTGCGACCTGCCTGTTCCTCGACCCGGCGCAGCCCGTGCAGCGCTTGCAGCAACTGCTTGAAAGCAGCGCGGCGAGCCTGCTGCTGACCCTGGCCGAGGCGCCAGCGCTGAACGGCGCGGTCGCGCGTCTGCAACTGAGCGCCGCCGATCTCGCCGCGCCCGCACCGTGCCAGCCTGTGCCCAGCCTTAGCCAGCCTGAGCAGGCCGCGTACCTGATCTACACCTCGGGCTCCACCGGCCAGCCCAAGGGCGTGCTGGTCAGCCATGCCAACCTGGCGCATTACGCCGCCGCCGTCAGCCAGCGCCTGCAGGCCAGCGCCAGCAGCCGTTGGGCGACCCTGGCCACGGTCGCCGCCGACCTCGGCCTGACCTGCGTCTTCGCCGCCTTGCACTCAGGTGATCCGCTGATCCTGCCGGAGGCCGCGCTGGCCTTCGATCCACCAGGTTGGGCCGATTTCCTGGCCCAACATCCCGTGGACTGCCTGAAGATCGCCCCCTCGCATTTGCGTGGCCTGCTGGCGCTGGACGATGCCCGGCGGGTACTGCCGCGGCAGTTGCTGATCCTGGGCGGTGAAGGCTTCGATGCGGCGCTGTTCGCCCGCATCCGCGAACTGGCGCCGCAGCTGCGCGTGTTCAACCACTACGGCCCGTCGGAAACCACCGTCGGTGTGGTCTGTGGCGAGGTGACGGAGGCCGGGCAGGGCGCTTACCTGCCGCTGGGCCAGCCATTGGTGGGTGCCGAGCTGCGGATCGTCGATGCGGCGGGCCAGCCCGTGCCGCGCGGCGTGGCGGGCGAGTTGCTGATCGGTGGCCCTCAGGTCGCGCTGGGCTACCTTGGCCAGCCGCACGTCACTGCCGCCGCCTTCATCGATGACGCAGGGCGGCGTTTCTACCGCAGCGGTGATCGGGTACGCCTGGATCACCATGGGCGTCTGGCGTTCCTCGGGCGCCAGGACGATCAGGTGAAGATTCGCGGTTTCCGCGTCGAGCCCGGTGAGGTCAGTACCTGGCTGAGCCGGCAAGCGCGGGTACGCGAAGCCGCTGTGCTGGCACGCGAGATTCAGGGGCGCATGCAACTGGTGGCCTATCTCGCGCCGCGCCTGACCCCGGACGAACTGAGCGCCATCCAGGCGCAGGCCCGGGCGCAATTGCCCGAACCGCTGCAGCCGGCGTACTGGTCGAGCCTGGACGCCTTGCCGCTGACCGCCAATGGCAAGCTGGATCGCCGCGCCTTGCCCGAGCCTGAAACTAACGTAGCGGTGGATGAGGGCGGGCAGGCGCCCCAGGGCGTCAGCGAGCAAATGCTGGCCCGGCTGTGGTGCCAGGTGCTCGGCTGCGCCGCGGTCACTCGCCAGGACGATTTCTTCGCCCTCGGCGGCGATTCGATTCTCAGCTTGCAACTGATCGGCCTGGCCGCGCGCGAAGGGCTCCGGCTGCAGCCGCGCGACGTGCTGGAACAGCCGACCCTGGCGGCCATGGCAGCAAGTGCCGACTGCCGCGCGCAGCCGCGTCTGGCCAGTATTCTGGCGGCCTTCCGCGAACTGCTGGGCCAGCCGCAACTGGGGCTGGACGATGACTTCTTCGCCGCGGGTGGCGATTCGATTCTCAGCCTGCAACTGATCGCCCGGCTGCGCCAGGCCGACCTGCGCATGATGCCGCGCCAGTTGCTGGAAAACCCCACGCCGCGGCAACTGGCGGCAGCTCTGGAGCCGGCGCCTGCCACTCGCAGCGAGCCGGCAGAGGCGTCGCCAGCGTTGGCCAGTGCCGTGGCGCGGCTATCCCATGCCCAGGAGCGGCTGTGGTTTATGCAGCAGCTCGAACCCGACACCACTGCCTACAACGTCACGCAACTGCTGGTCTTGCAGGGTGAATTGCACGTGCCACGCTTGCGCAGCGCCTGCCTGAGCCTGATCGAACGTCACGAAGCGCTGCGTTGCCGCTTCTTCGAGGACAACGGGCAGGTGCGTCAGCGCCTGGTGGAGGCGCCCGAGGCCAGCTTCGCCCTGCACGATTTGCGCGCATCGCCGGCGGATGCACGGGAGGCAGCGATTGCCCTGGCCGCGCAGCGGGTCTTAGACCTGGCCCAGGGGCCGCTGGTGGCCATTGACTTGTTCCAGTTCGCTGAAGACGACTATCGCCTGCTGTTCAACGCCCACCATATCGCCGTGGACGGCTGGTCCATGGGACTGCTGGTGCAGGATCTGGCCGCCCTCTACGAGGGCCGTCAGCCCGCGCCCAGAACGGGCCTTTTGCAAGTGATCGAAGCGCAGCGCCAGACGCTGGAAGGGGAGGCCGGCCAGGTACTGCTCGATTACTGGCAGCAGCGCCTGCAGGGCTTGAGTGACGAGCCGCTGGCCCTCAGCGAAAGCCCGCGCCCGGCACTGCAGGCGTATGCCGGCGCACGTGAGCAGTTCCCGCTGCCAGGCGAGCTGACCTCGGCAATCGCGGCCCGTGCCAAGCAGCTTGGGGTGACCCCCTTCGTGCTGTATTTCGCCGCGCAGCAGCTGCTGCTCTGGAAACACGCCGGGCGCCGCGATTTCGCCATCGGCCTGCCGGTGTCCGGGCGTGATGCGGCGGACAGCCAGGCGCTGGTCGGTCTGTTCGTCAACACGCTGGCGTATCGCGTGCAGCTTGATGAGCTGGAAAGCCTGGAGCGTTTTCTGCAGCGCCTTGGCCAACGCCTGGCGGATGACCGGGTCCATGAGCAATTGCCGTTCGAGCGCCTGCTCGACGTGCTCGAGGTCGAGCGCAGCCTCGACCGCACGCCATTGTTCCAGGCCATGTTCAACTACCAGGTGGATCACCTTGGCGAGCGCAATCTGCAACTG
The DNA here is from genome assembly GCF_045037875.1 of Pseudomonas petroselini. Taxonomy (NCBI): domain Bacteria; kingdom Pseudomonadati; phylum Pseudomonadota; class Gammaproteobacteria; order Pseudomonadales; family Pseudomonadaceae; genus Pseudomonas; species Pseudomonas petroselini. The sequence continues at coordinate 4,294,721 of NZ_CP173614.1, read as the reverse complement.
CCGGGCGTCACGGTAGCGCCCCTGGCATTGCCGCAGGGGGCAATCAGCGCCAAGTTCGACCTGACCTTCAACCTGTTCAGCCAGGGCCGCGGCGATGAGGCCAGCAGCCAATTGATAGTCGAGTACGCCACCGCGCTGTTCGACCCGGCCCGCATTCAGTGCCTGGTGGACGATTACCTGGGCGTGCTGTCCAGCTTGGCGCATCTCGATCTGCAGCAGCCGCTGCTGGCGCTGCCACTGCGGTCGGTACAACGCCTGCACAGCGCGGGCGAATCTGCCGAGCTGGACATCGAGGCGGATTTCGTGACCCGCTTCGAGGTTCAGGCCGCCTTGCATCCAGAGCGCACCGCGGTGTTCTGCCGCGACCGACAACTGAGCTACGGGCAGTTGCAGGCACAGGCCAACCAGCTTGCGCATTGGTTGTTGGCGCAAGGTGTGACGGCGGAATCCACGATCGCCTTCTGCCTGCCGCGCGACGAGCGCCTGCTGGTTTGCCTGCTGGGCATCCAGAAGGCCGGGGCGCAGTACCTGCCGCTCGATCCGAGCCATCCGCCTGCGCGGCAGGCGGCCATTGTGCAGCGGGCACGGCCGCATCTGCTGTTGTGCGACCTTCAGGATGAGCATTTCCCGGCCACGTTGCGCTGCCAGCTCTGGCGGGAGCTGGCGTTACACGCGCAGCCGGCCGATGCACCGGCGCTGCCGAGGCACCTGCAGCAACTGGCCTACACGCTCTACACCTCCGGCTCCACCGGGCAGCCCAAGGGCGTGCAGATCAGCCGGGGCAACTTTGCCAACTTCCTGCTGGCGATGGAGCGCGCCTTGCCGCTGGAGGGCGTGCAGCGCTACCTGGCGCTGACCACCGTGACGTTCGATATCAGCGGCCTGGAACTGTGCCTGCCGTTGGTGCGCGGCGGTAGCGTGGTGCTCGCCGATGACGAGCAGCGCCAGGACCCGTTGCTGCTGGCGCAGTTGATACGTGAGCGGGCGGTGGAGCTGATCCAGGCCACCCCGGCGACTTGGGCGATGCTGCTGCAGGGGGATCGCCAGGTGCTGGCCGGGCAGGTCGCCCTGGCTGGCGGCGAGGCCCTGGCGGCGGAAATGGCCAGCGAGCTGCAGCAGCTCGTCGGCTGCCTGATCAACGTCTACGGGCCGACCGAAACCAGCGTCTGGTCGACCCAGACGTTGGTGGAGGAGCTGCATCAGCCGGTGGTGCCAATTGGCCGGCCGCTGCTCAACACGCGCTGCCATGTGCTCGACGAGTTCCTCTGTGAGGTTCCGCCAGGCCGTGCCGGCGAGCTGTATATCGCAGGCCTTGGACTGGCCCGTGGTTATGCCGGGCAGCCGGCGCTGAGCGCCGAGCGTTTCATCGCCGACCCGTTCGGCGGCGCTGGCGGGCGCCTGTACCGCACCGGCGATGTGGCCCGCTGGCAGGCCGATGGGCAGTTGTATTACCTGGGCCGCAGCGACGATCAGATCAAGCTGCGCGGCTTCCGTATCGAGCTGGGCGAGATCGAGGCGGCGCTGCTTGGTCACCCGGGGGTCGCCCAGGCGTTGGTGGCGGTGCAGGGTGAGCACCTGGCCGCGTTCTGGGTTGCCAGTCTGTCTGGCGAGCCGAGCGCAGACGAGCTGCGTGAACATCTGCAGGCACGTCTGCCGGTGTATATGCTGCCAACTCATCTGCAAGCGCTGCCAGAATTGCCGCTCAACAGTAATGGCAAGGTGGATCGCCAGCAATTGCCGCAGTTGCGCAACCAGCAGCAGGCGGTAGCAGGCAGCGCGCAGCGGCCGCTGAGCGCTAGCGAGACCCTGCTGAGCGAAATCTGGGGCCAGGTGCTGCAGCTCGAGCAGGTGCCGCTCGATGGGCATTTCTTCCAACTCGGCGGACACTCGCTGATGGCCGCGCAGGTGCGTTCGCGGCTGCGCGAGCAGGGGTTCGAGGTGCCGCTGCGCTGGCTGTTCGAGACGCCTTCGCTGACGGAGCTGGCGACGCGCCTGGAAACCCAGGCCACCGCCATCGACCCGGCTGGATTGAACATCGCGCGGGTCGATCAGCACATCGACCAGCCGCTGTCACCTGCGCAGCAACGGGTCTGGCTGATGCAGCAACTGCAGCCGAGCGACAGCAGCTTCAACATGAGCAGCAACGTGCGCCTTCGGGGTGCCCTTGATACCCAGGCGTTGCAGCGGGCCTTGCAGCGTGTGGTAAGGCGCCATGCAATCCTGCGCACCACCTACCATCAGCAGCAGGGCGAGGCGCGCCAGCGCATCCAGGCGGATTTTGCGTTGACGCTGCAACTGGCGACCGTGAGCCAGGCGCAGTGGGCGCAGGCTGAACATGAGATGGCCGCGCGCCCGTTCGACCTGAGCGTTGAGGCACCGCTGCGCGCGGTGCTGTATCGCCTGGACGAGCAGGAACATGTGCTGCAACTGGTGCTGCACCATATCGCCTCCGACGGCTGGTCCGGCTCGGTGCTGATCGGTGAGCTGGTCGAAGGCTACGAGGCCTACAGCCAGGGCCGGCTGCCCGTGGAGCGCGAACTGGCGATCCAGTACGTCGACTATGCCGCCTGGCAGGTTTCAGCGGCGCTGCGCGCCCGTCAGCGCCAGGGCCAGCAGTTCTGGCAACGTACCCTGTCCGGCATACCGAGCCAGGTGCCGTTGCCGTTCGACTTCCCACGCGGCGAGCGCGATAACAGTGGTGGTGCGGCCTTGGACTTCCAGTTGCCAGCGGCGACGCTGGCACGCCTGGAAGCCTTGCAGCGTGAGAGCGGCTTATCGCTGTTCATGTTGCTGCTGACTGTCTATGCCGCCGTGCTGCAGCGCGAGACCCAGGGCCGCGACCTGGTCATCGGCACCGACGTGGCCAACCGCGAACACCCGGCGACCGAGGCGCTGATCGGCTTCTTCGTCAACCTGCTGGCGTTGCGCATTCGCCTGCAACCGGAGCTCAGCTTCCGTGAGCAGGCGGCACTGGTGCGCGATGTCTGCCTGGATGCCTTCGCCTGGCAGGACACACCGTTCGACCAGGTGGTGGAATGTCTCGACCTGCCGCGTGGGGCCAACCAGCATCCGCTGCTGCAGACCCTTTTCGTACTGGACAACACGCCGCGTCAGCCGCGCCGCCTCGGCAACCTCGAGGTCACGCCGGTGAGCCGTGAACAACAACACTCCAAGTTCGACATGGCGCTGTTCGCCACTGCCGACGGCGATGCCCTCAGCCTGCGCTGGGTGTATCGCACCAGCCTGTTCCGCCCAGCCACCCTCGAGCGTTTGCGCGACAGCTTCCTGGCGCTGCTCGAGGCTGCGCTGGGTGCGCCGGACAGCCCCATCGATGCCTTATCTCTGCCTTCCAAGGGAGCTGCTGCCATGTCCACCACCACGGACAACCCGCTGCAACGCAAAATGAGCAAGCTCGGCAAGCTGCGCCAGAATGGCCCGGCTGCCGCGGCCACACCGATCGAAACCCGGCCGCTGCGTGCCGGATCCAGCTTCCCCCTGCTGGTGCAACTGCGCGAGCGCGAGCTGGCCCCCGCCGTGTGGGCCGAGGCCCATCGCGAGCAGGTGGAAAGCTGGCTGTGCGAGCACGGCGGGATTATCTTCCGTGGTTTCGATCTGCCGACCCCGGCGGACTTCGAGCAGTTCTGCCAGGCGTTGTGCCCGGAGCTGTACGGCCAGTACGGCGATCTGCCGAAGAAGGAGGGCGGCAACAAGATCTACAAGTCCACGCCCTATCCGAAGGACCGCATGATCATGTTCCACAACGAGAGCGCTCACCAACATCGCTGGCCGCGCCGGCAGTGGTTCTATTGCGAGACGCCGGCCACCAGCGGCGGGGCCACGCCCATCGTCGACAGCCGTGAGGTGTACCGCGAGCTGCCGGCCTGGCTGCAGGTCAAGCTGCGTTGCAAGCAACTGATGTACGTGCGCAATTTCAGCGCCAGCCTGGATGTCAGCTGGCAGCACTTTTTCCAGACTGAGGAGCGTGCCGAGGCCGAGCGCATCTGCCATGAGGGCGGGATCGAGTTCGAGTGGCGCGGCGCCAACGAATTGCACACGCGCCAGGTGTGTCCGGCGGTGATCCTCCACCCGCTGACCGGCGATGCCAGCTTCTTCAACCAGATCCAGCTCTACCATCCGGCGTTTCTCGATGCCGATATCCGTGAGCAGTTCCTCAAGGGGCGCGATAGCGTCATGCCCCGGCAGGTGTTCTACGGTGATGGCAGCGAACTGGAAGAGGCCGCCATCGAGGCGATCAATGCCGCTTACGAGCGTTGTGCGGTGCGCTTCGACTGGCAGCGCGGCGACGTGGTGATGCTCGACAACATGCTCGCCGCCCATGCCCGCGACCCCTTCGAGGGCGATCGGCGCATCGTCGTCGCCATGGGCGATATCTATCGCCGCGATCAGGTCGCGGCCGCACCGGCGACGGCTGAGGAAAACGCTCTGGAGATGACACCATGATGGATCTTGGCCTGCCTCTTTCCCCGGCCCAGAAGCAATTGGCCGAGGCCAACCCGCAGGCGTACCGCTGGGTGCGCATGACGCTCCCCGGTGTTGCGCCAGAGCGGGTCGAACAGCGTCTGCGTGACGCCCTGGGCCAACACGATGCGCTGCGCTTGCGCTATCAGCGCCCGCTCGGCGCCACTGGCCTGCGCCAGCGCGTGGCCGAGCCGGGCGAGTTGCGCCTGGACTGGCACCAGGCGGGTGCCGGCTCCGATGCGGCGGCCTGGCAGCGCGACGCCCAGGCCCAGTGCCTGGCGGAGCAGCCCGACCTGCTGGCCTGGTGGCGCGACGAGCAGCTATGGCTGGCGCTGCCGGCCTGCTCGCTGGATCTGCACAGCCTCGAGCAACTACGCCGTGAGCTGCTGGGGCAGGGCGCGGCACTGGAGGCCGAGCCGATGCAGTACAGCGACTACGCCGAGTGGATCGCCGGCCTGCAACTGGACGACGACGCCGAGCAGGGCGCGCAGTTCTGGCGCAACCTGGCCCTGCAGGAGGTGCCGGGGCTGCGCCTGATCGAGCGCTATGGCATGGCCAGCGGTGCCCGTGGCTGCGTGCAGCAGGCGCTGGAACCTGCACTGTGCAGTGCCGTGCAGGCACTGGCCGGGAGCGAGGCTTTGGCCATCGAACCACTCGCCCTGGCAGCCTGGGGCGCCTTGCTCGGCCGCCTGAACGGTCAGCGCCATGCGCAGTTGGGCCTGCAGCACGACCCGCGTGACGACTATGAGGAGCTGCAGGGCGCCTACGGGCTGTTCGAGCAAACGCTGCCCATGCAGGTGCATTTGTCCGAGCACGCCAGTTGGGTCAGTCTGGCCCGGCAGCTGGCCCGGCAACTGGAAAACGCCGTGCTCTGGCAGGAGTACCTCGGCCAGGCCGAGCTGCTGCCGGAGTGGCGTGCCAGCTATCAGGCCGGGCTGCGCGTGCAGCATCTGGCCGAGGTACAGGCGCTGCAGGCCTTGTCCTTCGACACACCGGTGGAACTGCAACTGCACTGGCTGCTGGATGAATCCGGCCAGGGCCAGTTGGCGCTGGTGTACGACACCGGGTTGTATCGCCGTGAGCAGATGCAGCTCTTGCTGCGCCGTTACGTGCACTGGATCGGCCAACTGCTGCAGGCGCCGCAAGCGCCGCTGGACGGCCTGGATACCTTGCTGGCGGAGGAGGGGCAGCCCACAGTGGCTGGCGGGGAACTGCCAACGGACGTCGATATCGTCGAGCGATTCCGTGCCCATGCGCGCCACCAGCCGCACAGCCCGGCGCTGCGCGATGGCCGGCGGCTGTTGTCCTATGCCGAGGTGGATGAACTGAGCGAACGGGTGGCCGGTAGCTTGCAGCAGGCCGGCGTTGGCCCTGACCAAGTGGTGGCGCTGCTGCTGCCGCGTGGCGCGCAGATGCTGGTCGCCATGCTTGCCTGCTTCAAGGCCGGCGCGGCCTATCTGCCGCTGGACCCGGCGCTGCCACCGCTGCGTCTGACCAGCATTCTCGAGGATGCCAAACCTGCTGTTCTGCTGCATCTGGATGAGTCGAGCCTGATCTGCGAGGTGCCCAGCCTGGCCTGGTCGGAGGCCAGCAGCGCTGCACCACTCGCCGCGCCTGTGGCCAGCGCGCCGCAGCACCTGGCCTATGTGCTTTACACCTCGGGCACCAGCGGCAAGCCCAAGGGCGTGCAGATCGAGCAGGGGCAGCTACGCCACTACGCGAGCCAGATCACTCACGCGCTGGATTTGCCGGCAGGTGGTCATTACGGGCTGGTGTCGTCGCTGCTCGCCGACCTGGGCAATACCGTGCTGTACCCGGCGTGGCTGCAGGGGGGCTGTGTGCACCTGCTGAGCCAGGCCAGCGTCACCGATGCGCAGGCCTTCGCCGAGGAGCTGCGCGATCATCCGCTGGATGTGCTGAAGATCGTTCCATCGCACCTCGAGGCCTTGATCGGCGAGCATCCGCTGGAGGGTGTGCTGCCGCGTCAGGTGCTGGTGCTTGGCGGCGAAGCGGTGGGTGAGAGCCTGCTGGCGCGGCTGGCAGCGGCAGGGTCTGGTTGCCGCCTGTACAACCACTACGGACCGAGCGAAACCACGGTTGGCGTGCTCTGGCGGGCCATCGACAGCGAGCAGGGGGCGAGCGGCACGGCCCTTGACCAGGTGCTCGGCAACAACCGCATCTATCTGCTCGACGAACAACAGCGCCCCGTGCCTTGCGGGCAGGCGGGCGAGTTGTGCGTGGCCGGGGCCAGTGTCGGCCGTGGCTACCTGGGGGATGTCGGCAGTTCGGCATTCGGCCAAGACCTGCGGTCCGGCGCACGCCTGTATCGCACCGGTGATCTGGCGTTGCGCCAGGCCGATGGCGCCTTGCGCATTCTCGGGCGCAATGATCAGCAGGTGAAGATTCGCGGTTTTCGTCTGGAACTGGCGGAGGTCGAACAGGCGTTGCGCAACCTGCCGGGTGTGGAGCAGGCGGCGGTGTTGCTTGATGGTGAGCGCTTGTTGGCCTTCGTCGTGGAGGAGCCAGGGCAGAGCCGGGCCGCGGACCTGCTGCGCGACGATTTGGCCCAACAACTGCCGGACTACATGCTGCCCGCCGGCATCTTCGCCCTGAAAGCCCTGCCGCTGAACAGCAATGGCAAACTCGATCGGCAGGCGCTGCTGGAGCGTGCCCGGCAGCGCCTGCAAGGTGCGCGGGTGGCCCCGGTCGGCGAACTGGAAAGTGCCGTGCTGGAAATCTGGTGCCGCGTGTTGGGTGTCGAGGATCTCGGCGTGACCGACAACTTCTTCGCCACGGGCGGGCATTCCCTGGCGGCGATCAAGGTGGTGGCACTGATTCGCGAACAATTGGGGCTCAACCCGCCAACTAATCTGCTGTTCGAGCGGCAGACCGTGCGCGAACTGGTGCAGAGCCTCGATCAGGGCGCGAATAGTGAGGGCTGGCAGGTACTGAACGACGTGGCCGGTGAGGCGCCGGCTTTGCTCCTGGTACATGGCGCGGAGGGTCACCTGAAAGACTACCGACCGTTGGTGGCGCAACTTGGCGAACCGCAGGCCGTTTATGGTCTGGCGGCATTTGGCGAGGGTTGGGAAAGCAAGGATCTGGACAGGCTGCTGCAGCGCTATGTGCAAAGCATTCCTGAGTCGCTCAAGCAGCGGCCGCTGGTGGTACTCGGCTGGTGCCTGGCTTCGCGCCTGGCGCTGCTGTTGATTGCGCACCTACAGTCAGCCGGTTTCACCATCAAGGCCTTGGCGGCGGTGGATCATGATCCGCAGCGCAGCCTTGCTGGCGACGGCGACGAGGGTGGCCAGTTGCTCGCCGACTTGGTGTTCCTGTGTCGCAGCCGTTCACGGCCGCTTGGCGATACGTTGCGCGAGCGTCTGGCCCGGCAACTGGTCGATTGTGATTATGCCGAGGGAGTGACCCGCATGCTGGCCGACGCCGAGGTGCGTGAGCATCTGCAATCCCACGGCGCTGATGCCGAGTTGCAGGCTGTGATGGTGCGCTACCGGGCGATCAAGACGCGCCTTTACGAACAGACCTTACCGGTGGTCGACGTGCCCATCTGGTTGTGGCGCAGCAATGCCCACGGTGATCTGCGCACCTCCTGGCAGGCGCACACGCGCAAGGCGCTGCATGATTGGAGCCTGGATGTCGGCCATCATGCGATCGTTGCCGAACCGCGTCTGAGTGCGGATCTGATGTCCTTGCTAGCGCCAAGCATTGCGCCGCAACACCCAGCCGAGAAGGTGTCGAACTGATGATGTTATTGAAGGAACTGCTGCATGATGCGCGCTGGCGCATTTTCCTGGCGGTGCTGTGCAGTGCCTTGAGTGCAGCCAGCAGCATCGGCCTGATCGGCTATATCAACCGCAGTCTGGAGCAGGGACTGGATGACCTGAGCCAGGCGCTGGCGCTGTTCGCCGGCCTGCTGTTGCTGCTGTTCGTCAGCGGCACCCTGGCCCAGTGGCTGCTGGTGCAGATTGGCCATCGCCTGGTCTATCAGTTGCGCCTGCGCTTGGTGGGCAAGGTGTTGGGCACCGCCCTGGAGCGCATCGAGCGACTGGGCAGCCCGCGCATCTACAACGCGCTGACCAAGGATGTGACCACCGTGGCCACGGCCTTCAAGCAATTGCCGATCTCGCTGTACAACGGCTTGCTGCTGCTGGCTGGCCTGGCTTACATGGCTTGGCTGAGCCTGCCCTTCTTCGCCCTGACCCTGGCGGTGATCGCCTTCGGCGTGCTGATAGACGTGCTGCTCGGGCGCAAGGTCAAGCGCCTGATGCAGCAGGTGCGGCAGCAGGACGACCGGTTGACCGAGCAGTTCGAGGCGACCATTAACGGTCGCTGCGAACTGGCCTTGAGCCGGGAGCGTCGGCAGATGCTGTACAACCAGCGCCTGGAGCCGATCGCGCAGGCCTCGCTGCAGGCCTCGGTACGCGCCGATACCCTGTGGGCGATCAACCTGAACTGGACGTCGCTGCTGGTGTTCGTGTTGATCGGTACGCTGTTCTTCCTCGGTCAGGGCCTCGGGCTGCTGAGCCAGCAGGTGGTGATGGGTTACGTGTTGGCGATCATGTTCCTGCGTACGCCGATCTCGATGATCCTCGATGCCGTGCCGGCGGTGATCCGCGGCCATGTGGCCTTGCAGGCCATCGATGACCTGGCCCTGGGCGAGACGGTGCACTTCACCTTGCCGCCCAAGGCTGCCGAGCCTTTCCGTGAGTTGCGCCTGAGCAACGTGCAATACCACTACCCCGGGCAGAGCGACGAATTCGCCTTCCAGCTGGGGCCCATCGATCTGCACGTTCGCCGTGGCGAACTGATCTTTATCGTCGGCGGCAATGGCAGCGGCAAGTCGACCCTGGCCAAATTGCTGACCGGGCTCTACCAGCCAGGCGAGGGGACGGTCGCGCTCAATGGCGTGACGCTGGACGTCTCGAACAGCGAGTGGCACCGCGAGCATTTCGCGGCGATCTTCGCCGACTTCTATCTGTTCGCCGATGTGCTCGGTGAGAACGGCCAGCTCGATGGGCTGGAGGAGCGGGTCGATCACTATCTGCAACGCTTGGGGCTGGCGCACAAGGTGCAGTTCGTCGACGGACGCCTGTCCACCACAGCCCTTTCACAGGGGCAGCGCAAGCGCCTGGCCCTGCTGTTGCTGATGATGGAGGGACGCGAGGTGTTGCTGCTCGACGAATGGGCGGCGGACCAGGACCCGGTGTTCCGCCACGTGTTCTACCACGAGCTGCTGCCCGAGTTGCAGGCGGCCGGAAAAACGGTCATCGCCATCACTCACGATGACCGCTACTTCGACGTGGCCGATCGCATCTACCGGCTTGATTACGGCCAGTTGGTGGACTATGACCAAAGCAGCGAGAAGCCTTTCCAGTTGGTCAGGTAGCCGCTTGGAGCGGCTTATTCGGGTACTTTGTCGCGGTCGAGTGGGCAACTGCTGCAATAGCCGATGCCGGGCAGGCGGTAGCGAATGCAGCAGATACGGCGTAACCGCTGCGGTTCGTTAGCGCCGACGTCCTTGTAGTACACCGGGGCGAACAGCGGATTGCGCCGGCCATCGGGGCGCAGGCGGCTCTCCAGCACGGTTCTGGCCGGGGCTGCGCAATCGAACGTTGCCAATCGATGCAGTTCGATTTGGGTAGTGGCGAATTCGAAGAGGTTGCCGGCGTTGCTCCAGAACAGTCGTGGCGAGGCTTTCGAGACGCTGGCCATTACCTCGATCACCGGTTGCAGATGCCGCTCGATCAAGGCGTCGAAGCGCGCGAAGGGCGCGCTGGGTGGCAGAACGCTGCCTTCATGGGGCAGGTGCAGGCCAAGCGGCTTTCCCGCTGCCGAGAGGGTGACACCGACATCACTCAGGGCGATAGGCAACTCGCGCTGCAAGAGCAAGCTGGCCGCCACGGCGGGTGCTATGAAGCAGAAATACCATTTCGACCAGATAGAGGTCAGCGCTATGAAATCGTCGCTGCCGTGGCGGGCTGCCAGTTCACGAATGAACTCGGCGAAATAGTCCGGCTGAAACAGTTGCGAGCCGGCAATTGCCTGCTGTTGATCACTGGCCAGTTGCAGGTTTTCCCCATAGTCCGCCAGCGGGCCGCTGAACAGCGGGGCGAGGCTGGCGATCATCCTCGAGGCCCAGTGTCACCGTCAGGCGGCGTTGCGCAATACTTGGTCAGGGAGGCTGTGGGTCGAGGCATAGTCAGTCGCTTGCTGTTGAGACTCGTTATCACTGGTGGCGATCAGTATAAACAAACCGGGGGCATGCAGGCGAACTCTGTCTGTGACAGCAGGGGTCTGTGACAGCAGGGCGTGTAAACGCATCACGCCAATACCTAATGATAATTATTATTAACTGTATTATCCTACGGCCGCTCGCACGCGAAGCTTACCCTACGAGCACTCGCACCTTCAGTGGAAACGGAGTGGAACATGAGTCTGGACAGTCCTGACACGCGATTTTTGGTTGTAGTCAACTTCGAGGAGCAGTATTCCCTCTGGCCGGATTACAAGGAGATACCGCAAGGCTGGCGCGCGGCCGGCAAGCAGGGCAGCAAGGAGGAGTGCCTGGCCTATATCGAGTCGGCCTGGACTGACATGCGGCCTTTGAGCTTGCGTCAAGCCATGCAGCCCCAGGATCGCGGCTGATGCCTTGCGCACCCATTGAGCTGGTCATGGCCTTGCAGGTGACGTTGCCCGGTAGCCGATAGCAGCAACTTGGAATCGCCTGAGTTGGCTGGGCGTTCGCGGCATGACGCACGTTCCGGCAGCGTCGTCAGATAACGCGCTATCCGCGCGACACGAGGATGCACTCATGAATGCAATCACCCCGATCACCAACACCGCGCTCGAACTCCAGTACCGGCACACCGGGCTAAGCCAGCGCTACTGCCTGGACAGCACGCCGGCATTGCAGCGGCAAATGCAGCGTGAGTCGAATGCGCGCAGCTACCCACGGCGCATACCGCTGGAGCTCAAGCGGGCGCAGGGGGTGTACGTTGAGGACTCGCGGGGGCAGGTGTACATCGATTGCCTGGCCGGTGCCGGTACCCTGGCGTTGGGGCACAATCACCCGGTGACCGTTGAGGCGATCCAGAAGACCCTGGCCTCGGGCATACCGCTACATGCCCTCGATCTGAGTACGCCGATCAAGGATGCCTTCGTAGAGACGATTTTCGATCTGCTGCCTGGCGACTTCGCCAGGGACGCGCGCATCCAGTTCTGTGGCCCCACGGGGGCGGACGCCGTGGAGGCGGCGCTCAAGCTGTCGCGCACGGCAACCGGGCGGCAGAGCATCCTGGCGTTCCATGGTGCCTATCACGGTATGACCCTCGGCACGCTGTCTGTGAGCGGCAACCTGGGGCCGAAGAATGCCTTGGGTGGGCTGCTGGCGGGGGTGCAATTCTTGCCGTATCCACATGACTACCGTTGCCCGTTCGGCCTGCGCGGCGAGCAGGCGATCGACGCCGGCCTGCATTACATCCGCCACCTGCTCGCCGACCCGGAAAGCGGCGTGACCCAGCCGGCGGCCATGATCCTGGAAACGGTACAGGGCGAGGGCGGGGTGATTTCCGCCCCTGATCGCTGGCTGCAAGGGCTGCGGGCGATCACGCGTGAGCACAGTGTTCCCCTGATTCTCGACGAGATCCAATGCGGTATCGGGCGCACCGGCGATCTGTTTGCCTTTGAGCGCAGCGCCATCACCCCTGATGTGGTGACGCTGTCGAAGGCCATTGGCGGTGGTCTGCCGCTGTCGGTGGTGGTCTACCGGGGCGAGCTGGATCAATGGCAGCCCGGTGCCCATGCCGGCACTTTCCGAGGTAATCAACTGGCCATGGCCGCTGGCGATGCCACCTTGCGCTTCATTCAGCGCGAAGGGATCTGCAGCCATGTGCGCAACGTCGGAGCACGCTTGCAGACGCTGCTGCACGGGCTGCAGGCCGAGTTCGACTGGATCGGCGACGTGCGCGGCCGTGGTCTGATGCTGGGTATGGAGATCATCGATCCTGCCAGCCAGGATGCCCTGGGCCAGCCCGCTACCGATGGCGAGCGGGCGCGCAAGCTACAACGTGCTTGTCTGGAACGTGGCCTGATCGTGGAACTGGGCGGCCGGCACGGCGCAACCGTTCGCTTCCTACCGCCGCTGATCATCAGCGAAGCGGAGGTTGATTTGGTTGGGCAGATTCTCTACCAGGCGTCGCAGAACGTGGAGATCGTCGCCGACGCGAGCTAGTCACCTTTAGCAAACCGTTTAAAAACGTAGGCGAGGCAGGCAAGACAATACCGATGGCAGCCCCGCAAAAACGGCCGAAAAAACGCAGTTTACGCGTTGTAAATGAGCATTGGCCTAACAAAAGGTAGAAACGATCAGATAAACAGCCCGATTGCCGATGTTTAGAGGCTATCGGGGTCGCCGTCATTGATCGCTCGAGCAGAAACTCGAAGAGACGAATGATTTGCCGCGATTTACCGAGCGCACCACTCTTTAAAATTCTTTGAGCGTGCGCCGCCAGTCTATTGTCCTCTTCAACTTCTTGTGACTTATCCATTTCACATCCTCACGGCGCCCGTCGCCATTGACGACACGGCGAATGATCTGGCGCTCCATAAGCATAGGCCCACCTTAACCAGGTGGGCCTCACACCCATACTCTGCAGCCCTTGGTCATCATGACTTTGGCGATCAGGTTATTTCATATCCCTGACTTGCACCCACAGCACCGCGTCCTGTGAAAGGGGTTTGCCTTTATAGGTTTTGGTCGCACCAATGTTCAGCGCTGCAATACCCCACCAGCCGGCACGGGGCAGGCCGATCGTGACGACGCCTTGGGCATCCGAATAGGTGCTCAGGGATTTGAACGAGGCTTGGGGGGCCGTGATGTAGTCCTGCTGGCCGAAGGCGTTGTTTTTGATATCGACCGAATGGTTGAGGTATTCGATTTCGATCTCGGCGAAGGGCACAGGCTTGCCGTCGGCCAGCACCACGGCGCGGAACACGCCGCCGGTCCAGTTGGCATAGGGCTTGTTCAAGGGTTGGATTTCAACCGGCAAGCCTTGCGGTTCCGACCAGTTGCCGGGTACGCCACCGACGTTCACGATCAGCTTGGTGAACTGCTGGATGTAGGAGTCTTCCGCAGTTTCCAGGTAGGGCTCGGGTTCAAGTACGAAGACATGGTCCCCCAGGGACCGTACCAATTCCCGTGGGATCGATGCACGATAGGCGCTTGCCTGATTATCGCGACTCTGCCACTGCACAGGACGCAGGTATTGGCGCAGGTCGACTTTATCCCCGCCGTGGGAACTGACGTGGTTGAAGACGAGGGGCGGCCCCATGTTCATCGTCGGCCCGGCAGAGAACGGGTGGGTGAATACGATGGCGAATTCCAGGTTGTCCGCGCGCGGCAGCGCGGTTTCGTCCACGTACAGCATCTGGAAGTGGGCCTGTGCGGCACCTGCCATGCAACCGAGTGTCGCGGCGGCGAGGGCGTGGAGCAGTCGTCGTTTGATGGGCATGGTGGTTTTCACTTGGTTATGTCAGAGGATTGGATCGTGGCGCCATGGTTCTCTCCCCCGAGAAACACCACGGAGTAGACGCCAGTGGGGGCCTGGAACGTGAAGCTATTGTCTTTATCGACAGTGCCTTCTATCAGCACCTTGTTGCTGGTGTCCTGGACATGGATCTTGCGGCCGACGGCGGAACTGCCGTCGGTGTAGCCGGCCTCACACTTCACCCAGTCATCGTGCTCGATATAGCAATCGAAAACGGGGCCATGGGCCAAGGCGGCCTGGCAGAACAGCAGGGCACTTGCCAGCAGCATCGGCTGGGCCAGATCTCGCGTTTTCATCAGGGTTGAGTCTCCATGGTCGAAGTTGATCACTGCGGTGTCGCGGCTTGAACGCCTGCCGCAGGGGCGCCGTCCGGCGCGAAGGCCGCCAGCAAGGCGTCCAGGTTGGCACTCAGCAGCGTTTCGTAGGCGTTGGAAGCGTCGGCGAGCATGCCCGGGTTGCCGATATCCAGGATCAGCAGACGTGCGCCACCGTCCTTGATGGCCTGGGCAATCCTGGCGTCAGGCGTCCACTTGTGGACCACTACACGGATCTCGCGCTCACGCAGGTAGTCGGTCAGGGCGGCGCGGTCGGCGTCAGTCCAGTCGATGTCCTGGCGCACGAACCAACCGTCCACATACACGCCGAACTCGCCGAACAGGTAGACCGGCTCGCTGGCCAGCGACAGCACGCGCAGGTCCGGCACCTTCAACAGCCGAGCACCGTAGTCGGCCTTCAGCTGGCGCAAGCGGCCGTCGAGTGCGACGAGGTTGCGCTCGATACGAGGCGCGTCGGTCGGGGACAGGCGTGCCAGGTCAGCTGCAATCAACGCCGACATGCGCATGGCATTGACCGGGCCAAGCCAGGCGTATGGCGACAGGCCGCCCTCGCCATTGCGGGCACCCGCCCAGGGCACATCGTTGGAGGGCACGCGATTCACGGCCACGCCGGGCTTGAAGCTGTCCCATGAGTGCGACGCATCGATTTCGACGACGCGCACGTTGTGGCGTCGAGCCGTCGCATACAGCGGATCAGCGCGCCATAGGCTGCTCAGGGTGACCACGGCGGCGGCCTTCTGGAACACCGCCGGCGGCAGGCGTGACAGCGCGTTGGCCTGGCTTTCCATGGGCACGGCGGCATCTATCGGTACACGCACGACCTCGATGTGCGTGCCTTCGCCGAGTGCCGAGGTGAGCGCATACAGCGCCGGCAGGGCGACCAGCACCTGTTGCTGGTCGACCTGCGCGAACGCCGACGGAGCGCCGCCCAGCAGCAATGCCAGCAGTGCCAGCCAAGGACGATTGGATAAGTTGAACCGTGTCATACGCTGGCCCCTTTGAACTGCGGCGCGGTGCCTCGAATGATGCTGGTGAACGCAAACACCAAGGCTGCGACGATCACGATGGCGCCGCCCGTGGGGACGGGAATATGGAACTGCATCGGTGCCAGAATGCCGACCACACAGGAAAAGGTCGCAATCACTACGGCCCAGGTGACCAGGCCTGGCAGTGAGTGGCTGATGTTGCGGGCGGCGGCTGCCGGTATCAGCAACAAAGCCTCCACCAACACCGCGCCGATGATCTTCAGGCAGGCGACCGTGACCAGGGTGACCAGCACCACGAACAGGTACTCGACGCTGCGCACCTTCACGCCGCGTGCATGGGCCAGGCTCTGGTTGAGGCTGGAGAGCAACATGCCGTTGTACAGCGGCAGACCGATCAACGCGCAAATCACCGTTACGCCCAGCAGTACGTTCATGTCGGTGTGGTCGACGGCCAGGATCGAGCCGAACAGCACACCTTCCATCACGTGCGTGTTGATTTTTGCCGACACGAACAGCAGCAATGAAGCACCCACCGCCAGCGAGATCGAGAGAAACACGCCGATCAGCGTGTCATTCGCCAGGGTGGTGCGGTGTTGCGTGTACTTGAGGGTCAGTGCGAACAGCAGGCAAAAACCGAACATCGAAAAGTAGGGCGAGGTGTAGGACTCGCCGATCAGCACGCCAATGGCCACGCCGGTCATCGCCGCATTGCCCACGGACTGGCTGAAGAACGCCATCCGCTTGATCATCACCATCGAACCCAACACCCCCAGCAACGGCCCGATCAGCACTGAGCACATCAACGCATTGATCACGAACTCGTATTCGAACGGTTGCGGCAACACGTGACTCGCGGCAAGCGCCTGGAGGTGGTCGCGAATGAAATCGTAAAAGGCATTCATCGAATGGCCTCCAGTCGGCTGTCGATCTGATCGGTGGGGCCGTGAAACAGCACCCGTTGGTTGATAACGGTCACGGACTGCGCGATACGCTTGACCTGTTCGAGGTCGTGGTTGATCCACAGGATGGTCACCCCGCAGCTGTTCAGCTCCGCCACCAGCGCCTCCACCAGGCGTACACCGGCCTCGTCGATCCCAGCGGTCGGTTCGTCAAGGATCAGCAGCCACGGCGCCGGGCTTATGGCCTGTGCCAGCAGCACGCGCTGACGCTGCCCGCCGGACAGGCTGCCAAACGGCTTTTTACCCATCCCCGCCATGCCGGCACGCACCAGGGCCTGGGCGTTGGCCGCCTTCGCAGCACGGCTTGCGCCGAGGAAGGCAGGTCGACGTTGACCCAGCAGGGCCATGAGATCGTTGACTGTCATCGGCACGTTGCGGTCGAAGTCCGGCAACTGCGGGACATAGCCCATGGGCGTAGTGAACTCACCCTCGAAGCGGATCGCCCCCGTATGCGGCATCTGCCCCAGCAACGCACGCACCAGTGAGGTCTTGCCGCCGCCGTTGGGGCCCACCAGGCAGTGCAAAGCGCCGGCTTCGATGCGCATGCTCACTTGGTCGAGCACCTGCGTACCTCCCAGTCGCAAGGAGACGTTGTCGAACACAATGGCGGGGCCGCGCATCGCGTAATCCTCCTTCAGCGCATTCATTGCTGGGTGTACTCAACGGCCTGTGCCAGGGTTTCGAGGTTTTCGCGCATCGCCACCTCGAACTCGTCCGCGCTGTAGGTATCGCCGGTGATATGGGACAGGGCGAACACCTTCACGCCGGTCGCGGCTTCGATGGGTTTGGCCAAGTCGAGGGAGAAGTTTTTCTCGGCGAACAGCACTTTGACGTTGGCCTTCTTGATCGCCTCGATGGTGTTGGCCAATTGGCGTGCCGTCGGCGCAACGCCATGGCGCGGCTCGATCACGGCGCTTACGAACAGGCCGAACTCCTGCATCATGTAGTCATAGCCGGCATGGGTCGTTGCACAGCGGAACGAAGACAGGTCCAGCGCGGCGAAGCGCGTCATGAAGCCTGCGCGCAGCTCGCGGATACGGCCCGCATACGTCAGGGCATTTTTTCGATACGCAGCTGCGTTGTCCGGGTCCAGCTCACCGAGCCGCCGAGCGATCTCGAACACCTGCTGTATTGCCGCCGTGGTAGAGACGAAGGTGTGCGGGTTGACCACCTTGACCCCTTCCTGGTCGCCACCGATGGGAATCAGCGCCACGGTGGCATTCGCCTGGATAATCGGCAGCGTTTGCGTGCGGCCGGCGGCCTTGATGATCTGGACGGCCCATTCATCGTGGCCGATGCCGTTGACCACCAGCACATCGATATTCATCGCGCGGGTAATGTCATCGGGCTGCGGCTGGTAGTTGTGCGGGTTAGCCTCTGCCGGGATCAGCGCAATGACCTCGGCCCGATCACCCACGATATTGGCCACGAAGCTGTAGTAGGGATGCAGGGTGATGCCGACCCTGAGCTTCTTCGCCGAGGCGAAGGCCGGGCCGGCAAGCGCGATGGCGGGTATCAACACCAGCAGTGCGATGCAACGGCGCCACAGGGCGCGGTGTGTCGTAGCAACAGTCATGGCAGGGTTCCTTTTACGCGTTCGATTTCACTGGCGCCGTCGTACGGGATGACTTGGCGCCACCCCTCGCTGACCAGGGATTCGGGCTTGACGATGGCGGGGTAGGGCGCGTTCGGGTCACGGTGCACCCAGATCGTCGCCTGGTTGGCCCACATCACCCCCGCATGGGCGTGACCGATGATCAGCAGGTACGCGCTCTGGCCCGGTGCATGGCCGCCAGAGCCGTAGTAGACCGTCGCGCCCTGACCCAGGGTGGCCTGGGACACGGCGCTGACGGTCTGGTCCGCCGCCGTGGCATCCTCCTCGCCGCGCTTATGGGCCAGGTGGGTGCCGGGCAGAATCAATTGCCAGTGCACCTCGCCATTGGCCTTCCAGAAGGCATCACGGTAGAAGGGCGGCAGCAACAGCTCCTGTGCACGCTCAAGGGTGATCCAGCCGCCGGTATCGTTATTGTTCCAGATGATTTCTTCACCGGCCGGTAGCAATGCACTGTGGATGGCCTGATCGGCCGCGCCCAAGCCATCGAAGGAGCGCACCTGCCAGCTCAGCGGGGTGGGCGGACCAACGCTTTCGGGGCGCAGCAGCACGTAGCCGGCCACGCCGGCGATGACGAGCAGAGTCGCCAGCACCAGGGCCAGGGACTCCCAGCCGCCCGAGCGCGGGCGCACTTGCGTGATTGCGGCGGTCGGGCGCGCCATCAGAGAAACGCAATCCAACGGCCCAGGAAGACCACGCCCGCCCACAACAGCAACGAGCTGAAGCCGGCCACACGCGCCTGGCGCGGAGGCGGCAGCGTCGTGTCCCATTCGGTAATTCGGCGAAAGGCTCCCAGGTGGAAGACCGCCATGTTGATCCCTGCCAGCATCAACAGGCCCATTTTGAAAAGAAACGCGGTGTTCTGCACATAGGTCGTGCCATTGGCGCAGAACATCAGCAGGCCGGTGATCACACAGGTCACGAACGCGACCCAGGTGTACGGCAGCAAGTCCTGGATCAGCTTCAGCGCGCCGCGCCGGTGGGCGGTCACGCCCAGCAAGCGCAGGTCGACGACGGCGATGGTGCCGTAGACGATGGCGATGCCGATCACATGCACCGACTCCAACATCGGGAATGCCGAGCCTGACTCGCGAATGAACGTCGCGACCGGCGTGTCCTGGACGGCTTGCAGCAGAGCTTGAATATTCATGGCGAATACCTGAGAACTTGGGTTGAAAACGCTTAGATCGTGTAGGCGATCCAGCGGCCGCAGACGATCACGACGCACCACAAACCGATCGACAGCCACGCAAATGCCTTGACCGAACCCGACACGACGTCACTGCCGGCAGAGCGCAGCAACGGGCGGCGCAGCAACCAGGTCAAGCTGAACGCGGTCACCACCAGGACCATCTTTAGCCAGAACGTCGAGTTGACGAGTACCCGATCAGGCTCGGCGATGATCATCAGTAACCCGGTGCACAGCAGCACGATCAGTGCATTGCGCATCCATGGGTAGTAACGGCGTACGATGCCGCGCAAGGGCTCATCGCTGGCAAACACGCCCGCCAGGCGCAGATCGGAAATCAGCGCCGAGCCGAACAGCACGGTGATGGCGATGATATGAATGCTCTGCACCGTGGGGATGACCCATAGGATGTCGCGGATGGCAGTGCTTAACGGTGACGCGTAGATCCAGGCAATGATGAGTGACGATGACATCGGTTTTTCTCCCGCAATGGGTTAGAAATCTTGAGGGGTTGCGATCGGATGCAGGCCCGCCGCATCCTCGGGCAGCAAGTACCCTTGCTGGATCGACACGGCTTTGGCGTCTTCGAATTTCTGTGCGTAGCGGTTGAAGTTTCCGTAGCGCCGGCCGAGCACTTCCTTCGAGTAGGGCACCTTGGTGTCGTAGATCAACCCGCAGCCGGTCTCTTGATCGGTGAGGTAGGTGGCGCTGGGCACCTGGATCCACGGCGGGCGCACGCCGCCTTGCAGGTTGCCGGTGCCGGGCGCGCGGGCAGCGGCCTTGGCGTCGCGCACAACCCGGGGCGCCTTGGGCATGGGTTTGCCGTCGCGCACCCACTGGTCCATGCCATCCAGCAGCGCCGAGACCAGCAGTTCAACCGGTTCGTCATACAGCGTCCGGCAGCGCGGGTCGTCGCCCTTGCCGACGTCGGCAGCGAGTTTTTCGGTGTGCTCCGTGCCAAGGTCGGCCAGGCGCAAATGGGGCATGCCGGTGACTTCGTAGTAGCGCAGCTGCGGGGCATCGGTGTCCGCGGGCAAGGGGATGCCTTCGATCACGTCGTGCATCAGTTCGGACTGGCTGTAGACGGTCACGAATGGCACGCCTTCGGGCATCTGACGTGGCACGCGAATCACATCGCCGCCCACTTCTCCGTAGGCCATGCGGCCGGTCATATAGGCGTCGATCAGCGGTGTTTCGTCAGGCATGCGCCATTGCTGGTGACGGCCCTGGTCGAGATAGTCCATCCAGACTTGCGCGGTGACGGCCCAGCTATTCACATAGACTCGCTGCACCTCCAGGCCCGCCAGCGGGCTCTGGGCACCGTTGGTTTTAACCAGCAACGCCAGTTGCGCGCCGATGCCCTGGGACTGCGGCGCAAACGGATCGGGCGCGTCGCCACGCGTGAAGTGGGCTGGGTCGTAATAGGTACCCAGTGGCGCGTAGCGGGCAAAGTCAAAGCGGCGCATGAACTCGAAATTCACAATCTGTCCGTACTGCGCGATCTGTTCGGCTTCGTCCGCTGGGGTGTCGGAGATGAACTTGGGGTCCACCGCCGGCTTGTTCACATTCAGTGTGTAGCCGACGTACGCGTAGCCGCGCCGCAGCAGATAGTCGCGGGTCAGGATCCAACCGGCGCCACGCTCACCGAACCAACTGAATGGCTCAATCACCACCGTGCCATTGAAGCGTGCCGGATCCGCCGGTTTACGCACCAGAATGCGCGTAGTGTAAGGCGCTTCCAACAGGGCTTGGCCGGCGGCATTAATGGCCGGGGCGACGCCTTGCAGGTAGTACTCTTGCTCGATGTAGCCGTAGTGGTCGAGGTCGCTGTATTCGGTGCCCGGGCGTGTCGCCGACGACAGCGGCGCCTTGTCGGACGGCGGCACGGGGATCGCCGTGGGCATGCGCGGCACCTCGGCGAACGTGTTCGCCGCGATGCACAGCCACAGCACGACGCTGAGGCTGAGGGGGGGCAGGCGTTTCATTCGTAAAGCTCCAGCAGGGGATGGATGGGCGTCTTCACTCAAGGCTCAGAGATGCCTTGCCCTCGCTGTCGATCACGATCTGGTTGTTCTCGCACACGTACTCTTGGATGGCGTAGTTGGAGCGTTTGTACTCAAACGTAAAGCGATACGCGGTATTGAGAACTTGCGGGTCTTCGATCAGGACCTGGTTTTCCAGGTGATCCGGCCCGCGCAGCCGAATGCGTTCGGTGATCTTCATGGCCGGCCCGTGGGGCACGTCGTAGAAGCGCACGTCCGTTCGCACGCGTTGGGTTTCTACCACGAGCGTGTCGCCTTCCCAGTGGCCGCGCGAATGGCCCTGGTACAACGGGTCGAGCTTGTCTGTGGGCGGCATGGCCTGGTTCAAGAGAATCCGCCGCACTTGCTGGAGATACTCGCCGAGGATGATCACTTGCTTGTCGTCGCGAATGATCTGGATCGGGAAGAGCGCCGCCATCATCGTCGGCATGCCCTCGGGCAGGCATTTTGAACTGGAGGTGGCGATCGGCGTACCAGCTGCGTTGGCCACCGCTTCTTTCTTCTTGAGCTCGGCGTATTCGGCGGCGTAGGGCGCCTTGAGGTCCATCGGCCCGCCGGGGTGCACCGGGTCGTCCGGGTTTTCGCCGAACCAGTCGTCCGGGGTTCTTTCCCAGGTACCGCTGATGTCTGGTCGGGTGGCCGCGCTGTGCTTTTGCGAGGTTGTCGCGGCGCTGCTTATCCCGGCGAAGGTCGCAAGGACCACGCTCAGGACGATCATGGCGGCGTTGGAGGTGCGTGCTGGTTTCATTGAAAAGTCTCCGCGTTGCTGGTTTGCCCAGTTCTGTTGTTGTCGCATTCGGGAGGAGCTGCGTTTAGCCGCCGCCCGAGAGCACCACGTCACCCATCTTGATCTCCACCAGTAGCCCGCCGGGCTCACCGTTTTTCAACGGTTTATAGGAAACCTCGACGTTTTCGCCGGCTTTGACCGAGTCGGCAGTCCAGCCTGTGCGCTGCAGCGCGTTGACGCTGCCGGTCTCGATCTTGAAGCGCTGGGCCGGCGGGCCGGGAACGTCGACGTAGATCGTGATGTGCGGGTTGGTCCAGGCGAAGCGCTCGACCACACCCTTGATCGTGAGGGTCTGGGTCTGGTCGAACAGCGCAAATGAATGGTGGGCACTGGCCACAGGCGCTAAGGCACTGCAGGCGATGAGGGTCAGAAGGCAAAGCCCCTGACGTATCAGCGGGAAGGGTGACAAAGGGGTCATGACGGGCGCCTCGGTTTTTATGGTTCTTATGGGCCCAGCATAGGGCGCTCGCGTTCACAGGCCTTAGCCCAAAACGGCAACCATTGAAGGTGTTCAGGCGTTTTGGCGCGTGTGAGGTATCGCGCAACGACGGATCGACGAGCAGGCCCGTGCAGATGCTGATTTGGGTTACCGCGCTGGCGACCCATGCCGGAACACTTGTGTCTCGCCTCACAACTATAAAAACAGGAGAGACGTCATGCGCATTCCCCCCTACGCGCCATTACTGTCGCTGGTTGCACTTTGTGCAGTCGGCTCACAGGCGCACGCCTATACGGTCTACAGTGAAGACGACGGTGCAACCGTTTTGAACGCCGACCTGGGCGCCGGGTTTGGCTGGTTCGGCAGTACCCGCAACTACGTCGGCGACCCGCAGAAACAACACGGCAGCATGCGCTGGCAGGAGGGCTACGCCAAATATGGCCTCAACGGCACCACCGACAAGATCACCGCTGGCGCCATATACGGCGGCTTCAGCCTGCTCAGCAGCGGCACATGGGGCGACGGTGATCCGGGGGCGATCACAGCGGGCAATGAGCGCAGAACTGCGGTGGAAGACGCTTTCCTGGGCTGGAGGTCCGGCGACCTGCTGCCTGCCCTGGGCCAGGACGGCGTAGATTTCTCGTTTGGGCGCCAACTGGTCACGGTGGACGGTTTCCTGATCACCGACGATGGCTTCAACCCAGGGAACGCATTCAGTCCCATCGAGGGCGTGCGCGATGGTCGGTTCAACCGAGGGGGTGCCTTCTACCTTGGGCAGCGCTTGGCGTTTGGCAACACGGCGGTGCTGAAACTGGGCGGCAAGGAGGGGCTGCACGGCAGCCTGATATGGCTGAAGTCCGAGAACCCCGGCCAGTCCAAGACCGAACTGGCGGTAGGCACTCTCGATTACACCACACCTATTGGCTCGATCGGTTCGACCTACATTCACGGCCTGGATGTGGATGAGAAATATGCCTTCGCGGATCGGCTTGAACGCAAGGGCATGAACGTCTACAGCATTCGTGGGCAGGGCAACGCCGGGATTGAAAACGCCGACTTCGCATTCGAGGTGGCGCGCCAGGAAAAACGATCCGGCTCACAGCGGGCAATGTTCTTCGACGCCGGCTACACCTTCGCCGATGTGCAGTGGCAGCCGACGGTCAGTTATCGCTATTCGCGCTATTCCGAAGGCTGGGATTTCCTGTTCCAAGGCGGTTTTCGCAAACGCTACCAGGGTGAAATCGCAGCTAATTACGCCGGTTCGGTGACCTCGAATATGCAGATCAACGACGTGCTGCTTTCAGTCCGGCCAACCGAGAAATTGACCCTGAACGCGATGGCCTTCGACTACCACCAACTGTCCCGTCGCAATGAGCGGGATTTCGCGGCGCGGGAGGTGGATCTGTTCCTGGATTGGATGGTCACGGATAACGTCACGCTTTCGCCCTTGATCGGCCTCTATAAGCCCGAGAAATGGTTTGGCAACGGTGGCGGGCAGAGCGGCAGCGCGTCGACCAACGCGTACATGCAGTTCATTGTGTGGGTGACGTTCTGAGTCGTCATTAAAGGCTGTTGCAGGTCCCGCAGGCGTTGACGTTTTGCGTCAACGCCTCATCCATTCAGAGCATGCGGCGCAACACGTCGTTGCGCGGGTCGCGGTCGTAGAAGCGATGCTTGAGGGCACCCGCCACATGCAGCACGATCAGGACCAGCAAGGTATAGGCGAGGACTTTGTGCAGCCATTGGAACACCGCAAACCAATCGTCATTCTTTGGCAACAGTTCCGGCAGGTTAACCCCGAAAAAGAACACCCCGTCGCTCATCGTGTAGGTGCTCGACATGGAGTAGCCCATCAACGGCACGATCACCAGCAGCACGTACATCACGCGCTGGGTCAGGCGTGAAAGGAACCGTTCATACCCCGCCAGGGTTTCCAGCGGCTGCGGCAGCTTGGGGGTGCGAAAACGCACGGCTAGCTGAGTCAGGACCACCAGGAACGTCAACACCCCGAAGGACTTATGCCACGGGTAATAGAGCTCGTATTTACTCGCCACTTCATCATTCATGCCGGTCATGTGCCAGCCGACCCACAGCAGGCCCAGGACGAGCACGGCACGCACCCAGTGCAACACGCGAAGGGAGGTCGGGTACCGATCGATTGTCGGTTGATCTATTGGGTTCATATCAGGCTCTCCACGGAGCGATGCACGGTTGAATGGCCACCCTCAACGTTGGAGGGTGGCTCGGTCAGGGTAGGCGCTGCACTCAGGACGGCAGCAGCACGGTGATGACTTTCTCCTCGGTGTAGGCCAGTGCACCGCTGAACCCACCTTCACGCCCGATACCGCTGGTCTTGACGCCGCCCCAGGGCAGGTTGGCGTCCAATGGGCTCCAGCAGTTGATACCTACGGCGCCGGCTTTTACCGCCGCCGCGACACGGTGCGCTCTGACCAGGTCGCTGGTCCAGACCGTGGCCGCGAGGCCGTAGCTGCTGTCGTTGGCCAGGGCGATCGCCTCGTCTTCGCTGTCGAACGTGATCAGCGTGCCGACGGGACCGAAGATCTCGTCCTGGGCTATTTCCATGTCGTTGCGGGCGTTGGCGAAGATCGTCGGACGCACGAACCAGCCCTGCTTAGAGGCCGAGACGCCGCCGGCTAGCAGTGTTGCGCCTTGGTCGATACCCAATTGGATGTAGCGGTTGACGCGATCGAATTGCGCCTTCTTGGCCACCGGGCCCATCTGTACGCCGGGTTCGCGAGGATCGCCCACGCTTACCGCCTCTGCGGCCTCGGCCAGCGCGGCGCCGAAACGTTCGGCGAGGCTGCGCTGCACCAGGATTCGCGAACCGGCCGCACACACCTGGCCCTGGTTGGCAAACAGACCGAGCGTACAGCCGCGCAGGGCGTCGTCGAAGGAGGCATCGTCGAACACAATCTGCGGGCTCTTGCCGCCCAATTCCAAGGCCACGCGCTTGAACAACACACCGGCGGTGCGCTGGATTTCACGCCCGGCCTCGGGACTCCCGGTGAAGCTGATCTTGGCGACATCCGGGTGTTCGCAGAGGGCGCGACCGACTTCGTTGCCGTATCCGGTGACCACGTTGATCACGCCGTCCGGGAAGCCCGCTTCTTGCGCCAGCAGCGCCAGGTGCAGGGCCGACTGCGGGGTTTCTTCCGATGGTTTGATCACGACGGTACAGCCAGCCGCCAGCAATGCGGCGAGCTTCCACACGGTGATCATCAGCGGCGAGTTCCAGGGCACGATGGCACCGACTACGCCGACGGGCTCGCGTACCGTGTACGACAAGGTCTTGGTGCCAAAGTAGCCACCGGTGGGAATGGTGCGACCTTCAAGCTGGTTGGCCCAGCCAGCGGCGGCGCGCAGGTTGGCAATCGCGTTGGGCAGGTCCATCCGGCGCGGCTCGATGGGGGAGCGACCGATGGCGTTGGCGTCGAGATCGGCCAGCAGTTCTGTGTCGCGCTCCACCAGGTCGGCCAGTTTCGACAGCAGTCGGCCACGTTTGGCGCCGTCGAGTTGGCTCCACTCGCCGCCGTCGAGTTGCCGGCGTGCAGCCGCCACGGCACGGTCCACGTCTTCGCGTGTGCCGCGTGCGGAGCTGCCATACACCTGTTCAGTCACGGGGTTGACCAGGTCGATGCGCCGACGGTCGAAGGCTTCGCAGGACGCACCTTCGATGAAATGATTCAAGTGCTCAGTCATTTTGCGGTCCTTGAGTAATGGGCAAGATCATGCTTTGAGGGAAGCCAGGGCGTCGCCGAAGATGTCCAGTGCTTTGAAGAACAGCTCACGCGAGATCGTCAGCGAGGGCATTACGCGCATCACGTTGCTGTAGCGGCCACAGGGAATCATCAGCACGCCGTGGTTGAGCAGATAGCCCATCAGTTGGCCGATCTTTTCGCCCGGCAGGGGCGCCTTGGTGATCGGATCTTCGATCAGTTCGATACCGATCATCAGGCCGCGCCCGCGCACTTCACCGACTAACGGGCTGTTGAAGCCGCGAATACGCGCCTGAGCTTCCAGCCCCAGGGTGTGGGCACGGTTGAGCAGGTCGAGTTCAGGGTCCTGGAGGATGCTGATGTTGGTCAGTGCCACGGCAGCCGACAACGAGTTGGCGGCGAAGGTGTTAGGCATGGAACCGTCGGGGATTTTCGCTGCCAGGTCCGAGCGCATGATCAGGCCGGCCATGGGCAGGTCGCTGCCGATGCCCTTGCCGAAGGTGAGCATGTCGGGCTTCACGCCGGAGTGTTCGACCGCCCACATTTTGCCGGTGCGGCCGGCGCCGGACTGCACTTCATCGACGATCAGCAATGTGCCGCTGCGGTCACAGGCCTTGCGCAGCAATTGCAGGAATTCCGGCGATGGGGGCACGTAGCCGCCTTCGCCCTGTACCGGTTCCACAATCACGGCCGCCACGTCATCGGCGGCCGTGTACGGGGTGTTCAACAGGTAATCGATGTACTCGCCGGCGATCTGCTCGGCGCTTTTGTGGGTGGTGTCGAAAGGGAAACGGTAGGCGTAAGGGTAGGGGGCGTGAATCACGCCGCCCATCTGCGCGCCAAAGCCCTTGCGGTAGGCCGTGCCGGTGGTCAGCGAGCCCGAAGCGTTCCACACACCGTGGTAGCCGCCGTGGAAGGCGATGATCTGGTGCCGCCCGGTGATGCGCTTGGCGAACTTGATCGCGGCTTCCAGGGCATCACTGCCGCTTTGCGTGAAGAAGGTGATGCAGTCGCCACGCAACCCCTCGGGCGCGATTTCGTGCAACTTGGCAGCCAGCTCGGTACGCCGGGTGCTGTTGATTTCCAGGGCGTGCATCAGCACTTCGGACTGTTCGCGAATCGCCTGCACCACTTTGGGGTGGCAGCGGCCTACGCTGCTGACACCGACGCCGGCGGACAGGTCGATGTAAGTGTTGCCGTCGGGGTCTTTGAAGGTCGCGCCGAAGGCGCGGTCCATGGCGATCGGCATGCGTCCGCCGCCGCGTGCCATCGACTCGGTACTCGCCGACAGCGCCAGGGCTTCGCGGGTCTTGGGGCCGGGCAGTTCGCCGGAGATAATCCGCGGGGCATCCGCGAAGTGCAGGGATTGAAGTTTGGCTTCACTCATGACGGTCTCTCTGGAATGTCTATTTAAGTGTGCCGATCATCTCCGGCGCGGGTTACAGGCCGGTAGCCCGAATCGGCACATGAGACGCATGCATTCCAGCGCATAAACAATTTCCAGGATTTGTGCTATGTGCGACTATCAAATCCATAGGCGATCTAAAAACAAGAATATTGGTAGAGGTACACGCCCCAATGAAAAACCAAACGATCAGCCATTTTCGAGATGTCCACGTCCATGCAGCCACCATCCAGCAGTGGAACCAGGACTACAGCCAGTTAACCGCCGGCTGCGCCGAGAGCTCGCTGATGCAACTGACGACGAGCGGTTGTCACTTGTTTCTCGAAAAGATCAACCAACGCGTGGTACAGAACGGCGTGGCACCTCGCGACAAGATGTGCTTTGCCGTGCCGATCAACGTTCCGGGTTCGATTCGCATGCAGGGGCGCGAGGTGGATGACAGCAGCCTGTTTTTTCTCCACGGCGGCGAGGAGTTCATGTTCCATATGCCGATGGGCATGGAGTTGCTGTCCATCACCTTTGAGCGTGACTTGTTCGACGAGGCGTTGGAGCAGACTGCTTCAGCCAAGGACCTCAATCGGTTGCTGCGCCAGCCGGTAATCAGGGTTTCCCCCCAGCGATTTGCCCAGGCTCGGCGCCGATTGCTGGCGCTTTTCTCCCAGGCACTGGTGCACGAAGATCTCGATAGCACGCTGGATCGAGCGCGCGAGGTAGCGCTGGAGCAGGCCATGCTCAGTGAGTTGTTGCAACTGATGATCGACCCCGCCTGCGACAAGCACCAGCGCAGCCCCAGTTCCACGCGCAGTTTTATCGTCGAGAAATGCCACCGCCTGGCGACCACCGAAATGATCAGCGTGCCCAGCGTGATCGATTTGTGCGAGCGTCTCCAGGTGAGTCGGCGTACGGTGCAGAACAGCTTCCGATCGGTCGCCGAGACCACTCCGCTGAATTACCTGCGCTCTGTAAGGCTCAACGGTGTACGCCGCACCTTGATGTCCACCCGTGCCTGCGAGCTGACGATTGGTGATGCCGCCGCCCAGTGGGGCTTCTATCACCTGAGCCATTTCGCGGCGGAGTACCAGGAGCTGTTCGCAGAGCTGCCGTCCCATACCGCCCGCGCAGCCATCGCCGCTTACGCGCGCGACTGAACGAAAAAATCTGCAAAAACCAGATACAGCCTGCTTGGGAGAGGCGGGTGTTTCGCCGTGGGTGCTTGCGTTACCGATTTGGGATACCGGCACGTTGCAGGGCAGGCATAGGATCAGTGCCAGCGTGCAACAAGAACGACAAGCTATTCGGTGCCGGTGAACCGCCGGCTGCACCGATCCTGCAGCGACTGCCTCATACAATAAGGTCAATAACATGAGTGTATCCAACTCGATCAACAGCTCCACGGAGCTCAAACGTGGCGCCCTGGGTGTGGGCTTTATCATCTTCTTCGTGGTGTCGGCGGCAAGCCCGCTGAGTGTGATCGCCGGCGGCTTCCCCATCGGTATCATGCTGGGCAACGGGGCGGGGACCCCGGCGTTGCTGATCCTCGCCTTGCTGGTGCTGCTGGCGTTCTCCGTGGGTTACACCACCCTGTCGCGCCACCTGACCAACGCCGGTGGCTTTTACGCCTTTACCGCACGCGGGCTGGGCGGCCTGGCCGGTGGCGCGGCCGGGGTGCTGGCAATGTTTGCCTATAACATCCTGCAGGTTGGGTTGTATGGCATGTTCGGCGGGGTGGTCAGTGGCACCATGGAAGCCGCGTTCAGCCTGGTGCTGCCGTGGTGGTCCTACTCGCTGATGGCGATGGCAAGCATCGCAATCCTGGGTTATCGCAAGATCGACCTGTCGGCGCGTGTGCTGTCGGTGATGGTGATCGCCGAGTACCTGGCGATCCTGGTCCTGGACTTCGCCATCCTCAAGTCCGGTGGCGACAGCGGCATCAACCTTGACGCCTTCACCAGCAGCCGAGTGTTCAGCGGCACCCCGTCCATCGGCTTGCTGTTTTGCTTCGCCGCCTTTATCGGCTTTGAGGCAACGACGATCTACGGGGAGGAGGCCAAGGACCCGAAACGCACCATTCCAATTGCGACGTACTGCTCGGTGTTGCTGATCGGTGGTTTCTACGCGTTATCGGTGTGGTCGATGGTGGTGGGCGTTGGGGCGGACAAGATCGTGCCGATGTTGCAGGCCTTGCAGGATCCGACCACGTTTATCTACGGCATGTCCGACCATTTTGTCGGCCCGCAACTGACCCAGGTTATCCGTGTGCTGTTCATGGTCAGCATCTATGCCGGGTTGTTGGCCTTCCATAACGCCGCTGCACGTTACTTCTATGCCATCGGCCGTGACGGTTTGCTGCACAGCCAGTTGGGCACCACTCACCGCGTACACCAGAGCCCGCATATGGGCTCGGCCTTGCAGAGCCTGATCTCGGCCGTGGTGGTGCTGATTTTCGCCGCGTTGGATGCCGATCCGATCCTGCAACTGTTTGCCTGGTTGTCCAACCTGGCCACGCTGTGCGTGATCTTGCTGATGGCGCTGACTTCGGCGGCGGTCTTGGTGTTTTTCCGACGCCACCCGCAGCTCCAGGTCGGGGTCTGGCGCGGGCAGATATTCCCGGGTTTCTCGTGCCTGGCGCTCTTGGCGGTGCTGGTGTTGGCGGTGGTGCATTTCGACGTGCTGACCGGTGCCAGCCGACTGCTGTCCTACAGCCTCTGCGCGATTATTCCCCTGGCCTTGCTGGGCGGGGTATTCCTCGCGGCGCGGCTGCGCAAGGCATCGCCCCAGCGGTTCCTGGCGTTGGGCTGCCACAAGCTTTAAGGCGTGGCCGGCGGTGTTTGCCTGCTCAACTTGACCAGCAGCGCTGCGATCAAAAGCAGTGCTGTCGACGCCGCCAGCACCGCGACAAAGCCCGCGTCGAACGCCGAGCGGGCAAATGCGCGCAGCATGGCAGCGCCTTCGGGCGACAACGTTTCGGCGACGACAAGCGCGTCGTCAAGACTGTCGAATGTCGCAGGGTTGAGGGTCAGCCAGGATGGAATCACCACGCCCGCCGAATACGCATAAACCGCCGATAACAGGCTGCCTGCCAGGGTTACACCCACCGCGCCGCCCAGTTCAAACGACACTTCCTCAATGGAGGCGGCCATGCCAGTCTGGTGGGCGGGTACGCTGAGCATGATGGTGCTGGACGATGCCGTCAGTGCTGCACCAATGGTAAATCCCAGCAGCGCAAGGACGATCAGTTGCAGGTACACCGCAGCGTCATACAGCAGCAGGTAGGCGAGCATCGACGCAGCAGACAGCAGCAGGGTCCAGAACAGCATCCGCTGGTTCCCCAGGCGAGGCAGGTAGTAACCGGCCAGTGGCCCTGAGATAAACGAGCCCAGCGGCAGCGGCAGGATAAACAGTGCCGCTTCCAGTGGTGACAGGCCCAGCACCAGTTGCAGGCGTTGGCTGAATACCAGCTCCATGCCGATCAACGCAGCGGCGGACACCACGGCCGAGATCACCGCATTTCTGAACCCCGTAGCCTTGAACAGCGCCAAGTCGAGCATGGGCTGAGTGGCGCGACGCTGGCGGCGAACAAAGAGCGTCAGGAACAGCGCACCCAACACCAATGCGATCAACATGCCTTCGAAGGAGGGCGCACGTTTGCCGAGTTCCTTGACCGCATACTCGACGCTGATCAAACCGATCATCACCTGCAGCGAGCCCAGCCAGTCCCAGCGTTTGCTCATATCCCCCGGATGATTCGGGATCAAGAGGGCGCCGACGACCAAGGCCACCAGCACGATCGGCACGCTGATCAAAAATACCGAGCCCCACCAGAAATGCTCCAGCAACAAGCCGCCCACCACCGGACCGAAGGCCGCGCCTCCTGAAGCCACCGAGGCCCATATACCGAACGCCATGGCCTGTTCGCGCGGATCGATGAAGGTCACCCGCACGATGGCCAGCGTGGCGGGCATCATCATCGCCGCGCCGACCGCCAGGAAACCCCGTGCCCCAATCAATACGGTGGCGGACGGTGAGAACGCCGCAATCAGTGAGAACAGGCCAAACACACTGAGCCCGCCGATGAACAGGTGTTTGTGTCCAAGACGGTCACCGAGGGTACCCATGCCCAGCAGCAGGCCGGCGGCGATCAGCGCATAGATGTTAACGATCCAGAGTTTTTCCGAGGCCGAGGCATTCAGCTCTCGGGTCAGGGTGGGCAGGGCGGTGTACAGCACCGTCATGTCGATGACGATGAGCAGCAAGGCGCTGGAAATGATCGCAAGGATCAACCAGCGGCGTGGAAAAATCATGGGGGGTGCTCGATGTAGGAGAGTTGAAAGGCGGCCACTGTAACCGAGTCAAGACGGCATACGTTTTACACGCGGAAATGCCCGACCAGTTGCTGTTGGTGATTGGACATTTGATGCAGTGCGTCACTGGCCTTCGACGCTTCGTTCATGCGCCCGGCGAGTGTTTCGCTGATGCCCCGGATGTCGCTGACCCGATGGCTGATATCGTCCACCACGCTGCTCTGCTCAAGGGCCGCACTGGCGATCTGCTGATTCATTTGTTCGATCACATCCACGGCCTGGGAAATATGCCCCAGCGCCACGCGGGTCTGTTGCACCTGGAGCACGCTGCCGCCGGCTTGCTCGCGACTCAATTGGGTGCTGTGCACCACCGCCTGGCTCAGCTGTTGCAGCGTCTCGATCACCGTGCGCACCTGTTCGACCGAACTCTGGGTGTTGCTCGCCAGGTGCCTGACTTCATCGGCCACCACCGCAAAGCCGCGCCCCTGTTCGCCGGCCCGCGCCGCTTCGATGGCTGCATTCAGCGCCAGCAGGTTGGTCTGCTGCGCAATGGCGCTGATGACGTCCAGGACCTGACCGATCTGGGCGCTGCTATCAGCCAGGGCATTGACTTGCTGGAGCGTGGTTTCCAGGCGTTGATCAAGGGCCTCGATGCTGCGCTCGGCGGCCGAGAACACCGCCTGGCCTGAACGGCTGGCGTTTTCGGCGGCAGTCGCGGCGTCGGCGGTGCTGCGGGAGTGACGCGCGACTTCCTGGGCGCTGGCGCTCATTTCGTGCAACGCGGTCGCCGCCAGCTCCACTTCGCGGTACTGGCGCTGCATGCCGGCGCTGACTTCACGGGCAATGCCCGATGAGGTGTCGGCACTGTTGCGGGTGTCCAGGGACGCGGCCTGGATCGCGCGAATAATCGGCTGCAACTTGTCGAGGAAACGGTTGAAGCCATCGGCCAAGTGGCCCAGTTCGTCGCGTCGCCCGGTGGGCAGGCGCTGGGTGAGGTCACCGTCGCCTTCGACAATCGCATCGAGCAACTTGGCCATCTTCAGCAGCGGGCGTGTCACGCCGTAAGCGGCCAGCCAGATCAGCAGCATGCCCAGGCTGCTGGCCAGGATACCCAGGCCGAGGTTGAGCCAGTTGGACTCACGACTTTTGTCGTCGAGTTCGCTTTGCATCTGCCGGGCTGGCGCCTGCACCCGAGTCTGTGGAACCTTGATCTGCAGTTGCCAGGCCGGCGTGCCCGCTGCCGTCTGTAAGGGCTGGCGGATATCCAGCGTGTCCCCCGAGACGGCGCCGCTGCGTCCCGCCACTTGGCCCGTGGCCGACAGGATGGTGACCTGGCTGTCGCCCTGGTAGAGGTCCTGGCCGAGGTTGGCCGCCAGCTTTTGCAAGGTGTCGAGGCTGATGTCCATGCCCACCACGCCGAGCACTTTGCCGTTGACGATCAGGGGGATGGAAATGCTGCTCATCAGGGCTTTCTGGCCTTCCACTTCGATGGTGTAGGGTTCGACCACACACACCTGGCGTTGCGCCTGAGGGCAGGCGTACCAGGCGTTCCCCGGTTCGCTGCCGGGGGGCGCGGTGTTCGCGGCGATTTGTGCCTCGCTCAGTACCTCCTGCACCAGTTGACCCGGTTGACTCTGTGACCAATACAGCGCAAAGCGCCCAGTTTCATTGCCCGCCACCGCGCGTTGGTCGCGCCAATCGGCGTCAGTGCCGCCCAGCGCATCCGGCAGCATGATGACGTACAGGCCTAGGACTTTTTCGCGTTGTCTCAGGGTTTCACGGGCGTTGCTGATCAGGGCTTCGCGCAATTGCGCGACCGTCAGGCGGCCGTTGAGCGTTTGCTCGCGCAGTTGCAGAACCTGTTGCGCAAACCCCTCGCCATACAGCGCGGTTTCAGTGAAAAAACGCTCCACCTGTTGGGCATGCGCCACGGCCTGGGCCTGCAAACGCTCCAGCGCAGCCTGTCCGAGCAACTCGCTGCTCTGCTTTTTAAGCAGCTTTGCACTGGCTTGATTCTGATACGCGCTGGCGCAAATCAGAGCCGCCACCACTGCCAGCAGGCAGAGTCCGCTCAGCAGGGTAATACGCCATTGAATGGTGAGGTGAGCTGGCTGCATGGTTGAGGCTTCCTACAAGTGGGCGTCGCGATGATGGGCTGCGGGGGGGGGGGGGCGAGCCCTCATTCTTATTCTGGTGGCCGGCATCCGGGCATAGCACGGCTGATGCTAGGTTGCAGGCATGACAGGCCAGGCGGCTATCCCAAATCGGCAACTGCGCTGGGA
The DNA here is from genome assembly GCF_045037875.1 of Pseudomonas petroselini. Classification (NCBI taxonomy): domain Bacteria; kingdom Pseudomonadati; phylum Pseudomonadota; class Gammaproteobacteria; order Pseudomonadales; family Pseudomonadaceae; genus Pseudomonas; species Pseudomonas petroselini. Next base: position 4,260,605 of record NZ_CP173614.1, on the reverse strand, counting down.
GTGAGCGTGTTGCCTCGACCTGTTTTGGGGCGGGGCTTCGGATGCTACCGATTTGGGATAGCGAGCGGTTCAGGGGCGGGCATAGGATCAAATTCAGCGCGCAACTAAAACAAAACGCTAACCGGTGCCGATGCTGTGTGGTCGGACCACCCCTAAAGCGACTGCCTCATACAATAAGGTCAACAACATGAGTGTATCTATCCCGGTCAACGGCTCCACGGAGCTCAAGCGTGGTGCCCTGGGTGTGGGCTTCATTATCTTTTTCGTGATATCGGCGGCGAGCCCGCTGAGTGTGATCGCCGGCGGGTTCCCCATCGGCATCATGCTGGGCAACGGTGCCGGCACCCCGGCTTTGCTGATTCTCGCCTTGCTGGTGCTGCTGGCGTTCTCGGTGGGTTACACCACCATGTCGCGCCACGTGACCAATGCCGGTGGCTTTTACGCGTTCACGTCCCGTGGCCTGGGTGGCCTGGCGGGCGGTGCCGCCGGGGTGCTGGCAATGTTTGCCTATAACATCCTTCAGGTCGGGTTGTACGGGATGTTCGGCGGTGTGGTCAGTGGCACCATGGAAGCGGCCTTCGGCCTGGTGCTGCCGTGGTGGTCCTACTCGTTGATGGCGATGGCGAGCATCGCGATCCTGGGCTATCGCAAGATCGACCTGTCGGCGCGGGTGCTGTCGGTGGTGGTGATTGCCGAGTACCTGGCGATCCTGGTTCTGGATTTTGCCATTCTCAAATCCGGCGGCGACAGCGGCATCAACCTTGACTCGTTCAGCGGCAGCCATGTGTTCAGTGGCACGCCGTCAATCGGCTTGCTGTTCTGTTTCGCCGCCTTTATCGGCTTCGAGGCCACGACCATCTACGGTGAAGAGGCCAAGAATCCCAAGCGCAGTATTCCAATTGCCACCTACTGTTCGGTGTTGCTGATCGGTGGTTTCTACGCGCTGTCGGTGTGGTCGATGGTGGTGGGGGTGGGGTCGGACAAGATCGTGCCGCTGCTGCAGTCCTTGCAGGACCCAACCACGTTTATCTATGGCATGTCCGACCACTTTGTCGGCCCGCAACTGACCCAGATTATCCGCGTGCTGTTCATGGTCAGTATCTATGCCGGGCTGTTGGCCTTTCACAACGCCGCCGCGCGTTACTTCTACGCCATCGGGCGCGACGGTCTGTTGCACAGCCTGCTGGGGACCACCCATCGCGTGCACCAGAGCCCGCATATGGGCTCGGCGTTGCAGAGTTTGATCGCGGCGGTCGTGGTGCTGATATTTGCCGCGATGGATGCCGATCCGATCCTGCAACTGTTTGCCTGGCTGTCCAACCTGGCCACGCTGTGCGTGATCCTGTTGATGGCGCTGACCTCGGTGTCGGTGTGCGTCTACTTCCATCGCCATCCCGAGCTTAAGGTCGGGCTGTTGCGTGGACGGATCCTGCCCGGTATTTCGTGCCTGGCGCTGGTGATGGTGCTGGTGTTGGCGGTGGTGCATTTCGACGTGCTGACCGGTGCCAGCCAACTGCTGTCCTACAGCCTCTGCGCGATTATTCCGGTGGCCCTGATCATCGGCATCGTGCTCGCCGCGCGACTGCGCAACAGCTCGCCGCAACGCTTCCTGGCCTTGGGCAGCCACAAGCTTTAAGGCCCCCGCGTTTTCATAGCTCGACTAACCAGATAATCGCAGCCTGCCGTTGCTCGGCATGGCGCGTCAGCGTGTGAAAGGAAGGTTTCAAATGCACAACTACAAGATGCTTATCGATGGGGTTCAGGTGGCCGGCGACGAAGGCCAGTTTGATGTGATCAACCCGGCCACCGGTACGGCATTCGCCCAATGCCCGGCCGGTTCACTGGGGCAACTTGACCAGGCCGTCAGTGCCGCGCAGGCGGCGTTCAAAAGCTGGCGCCACAGTAGCCATCCTGACCGTTGCGAGCGTTTGATGGCGATTGCGGCAGATATCGAGCAAGAGGCCGAGTCACTGGCGCGCCTGATTGTGCTGGAGCAAGGCAAGCCGCTGGCGCTGGCGTTTTCCGAGGTCATGGGCGCCGCCGCCTGGACGCGCTACGCGGCTGGGCAGGAGATTGCGGTGGAACTGGTGGAAGAAACTCCCAACCAGCGCATTGAGCTGCACCGCAAACCGTTGGGCGTCGTGGCGTCGATCACCCCCTGGAACTGGCCGTTCATGATTGCCGTCTGGCACATCATGCCGGCGCTGCGTGCGGGCAACTGTGTGATCAGCAAACCGTCGAGCCTGACACCGCTGAGTACCTTGGGCCTGGTGGCGATCATTGGCCGGCACGTGCCTCGCGGTGTGATCAATTGCGTGACCGGCGAGCGGGGCTTCGGCAGTGCGATCACCTCGCACCCGGGGATCCAGAAGATCGTCTTCACCGGCTCCACCGCCACCGGGCAAAGCGTAATGCGCGGCGCCGCCAGCAACCTCAAGCGCCTGACCCTGGAGCTTGGTGGTAACGACGCCGCCATCGTATTGCCGGGGACCGCCGTGGAGGCCGTGGCCGAGGAGATCTTCCAGGCGGCCTTTCTCAACATGGGCCAGACCTGTGCTGCGCTCAAACGCCTGTATATCCACGAATCGCAGTACCAGGCTTTTGCTGACGCGCTGACGCAGATTGCAGCGCGCCAGGTGGTGGGTGATGGCCTCGACGCCGGTGTGACCTTCGGGCCCGTGCAGAACCTTGAGCAACTGGAACTGGTGGAGACATTGGTCGACGACGCACGGGCACAGGGTGCGCGCGTGTTATGTGGCGGTGCGCGCCTGGACCACCCGGGCTATTTCTATCCGCCGACGCTGGTTGCAGACGTGACCGACGGCCATCGCCTGGTCGACGAAGAACAGTTCGGCCCGGTGTTGCCGTTGATTGCCTACCGGGATGTCGAGGATGTCCTGAAGCGCGCCAATGCCGGAGACATGGGGCTCGGCGGCTCGGTCTGGGGGCCGGATGTCGAACAGGCCCAGGCCTTGGCCAGTCGCCTGGAGAGTGGTGTGGCGTGGGTCAATTGCCACGCGCAGATCCAGCCGAACACGCCGTTTGGCGGCAGCAAGATGTCGGGGTTTGGTGTCGAGTTCGGCCTTGAGGGGCTGTTGGAGTTCACAGGTCAGCAACTGCTGTTTGTACGCAAGCAGGCTGTCGAAGAAGGAGCTTGAGCCATGCGTTATCTATCACATCATCCCGTATTCGGTTGCACGCTTGTGTGCACCTTGGCGCTCGGCGCTATCAGCCAGTTGCACGCTTATGAGCTGTACAGTGATGAGAGTCGTCATCTCAACGCCGACATGACGGCGGTGTTCGGTCTGTTCAACAGCCGCAAGAATTACGATGGCACGCCAGGCGGCTCCAGTTGGCGTGAAGGCTTTATCAAATACGGTTTGAGTGGCAACCAGACGTTGGGGGGCAATGGCAGCGCATACGGGGCTTTCGCCCTGGTCAGCTCCGCCACCTGGGGGGACGGTGACGCTGGCGGCAACTCGCTGGGCACCGAGCGTACGACAAAGATCGAAGACGCCTACCTGGGCTGGCGTTCCGGCGACCTGTTCCCGCTGCTCGGCAAGGATGGCGTGGATATTTCCGGTGGTCGACAGGTGGTCAAGGTCGGCCGAGGGTTCCTGATCAACGATGACGGGCTGAACCCAGGCAAGGGCCCGGCCGACGGCACTTTGAACCGAGGAGGCGCTTACTACCTGGCTGCCCGGCACGCGTTCGATCAAACCGCCGTGGTGCGCCTGGGTGGCCAGGATGGCCTGCATGGCAGCGTGTTGTGGCTCAAGTCGGACAACCGTATCCAGGCCGACACCGAGTTGGCCGCCGCTACCCTGGATTACACCGCCCAACCAGGAACGCTCGGCTTGACCTGGGTCCATGGCCTGGACGTGAACGATCAATGGGCCAGCGATTTTCAACGCCAACGCAGGGGCATGAACGTCTATAGCGTGCGCGGTGAAGGCGATGCGGGGATCAAGAACGTCAGCCTGGCGTTCGAGTACGCCTGGCAGGACAAGGATGCGGGGCCTGAAAAAGCCTGGTACGGCGAGGCGGGCTATACCTTCGCCGATACCGCCTGGGCACCTAAGGTGACGTATCGCTACACCCGCTATTCGCAGAACTGGGACGCGCTGTTCACCGGTTTGAGCACCGGCTACGGCACCTGGTTCCAGGGCGAAGTGGCCGGCAACTACGCTGGGCCGTTCAACACCAATACCCGCATCCACCATGTCGGGCTGAAGGCAACCCCATTGGAAAACCTGACCCTGGGGGCGCTGTATTTCGATTACGCCACCGTGCGTAAAAGCAATGCGTTGAACCTAGATGGCCGCGAGCTGGATGTGTATGCCGAATGGGCGGTCAACCCGCACTTGATCATCACGCCGTTGGTGGGGCTCTACAAACCCAGGCAGGACTCGACCACCGGCGGCAATCAAGTGGAAGGCAATAGCACCAACCTCTACAGCCAATTGTCGGTGGCCGTGCCGTTCTGAGCGCGACGGGCTAGGGCGTGATGCTGCTCGGCGGGTTGCGCATGTTTTCGGCAATGCGCCGGGTGGTATCCATGACCATTTCGATCACTGTTTCCTGGCGCAGCAACTTGAAGCTTTGGCTGCTACCGACGGCGGACAGGCTGCCAACCACCTCGTCGAGGTCTGCCTGGATGATCGGTGCAGCGATACCGGTCAGGCCCAGGTTGAGTTCGTCGTGTGTCAGGCAGTAACCGTCCTTGCGGATTTTTTTCGCGGCCTTGGAGAAACCGGCCCAGTCATACGGGCTGTCCGGGTCGTTCGCCATGTGCTCGTCGAACAAGCGTTGCAGGCGGCGACCTTTCTGAAAGGCGATCAGGACCTTCGATTGTGCCCCGCGAAAAAACGGCAACGGCTGCCCGCGCCCGAACGCAAAGTGATAGGTGTCGGTGGGTTCGGCGATGTAGGTGTTGATGATGCGCCCGTCGTAAAACACGCTGGCAAACACCGCCAGGCCGGTTTGCGCGGACAGCTCGTGCATCAGCTCGCGGCCGGCGATCAGGATCGGATCGTACTGACGCATCATCCAGTCCAGCTCGATCACGCGCGGCCCTAGGCTGTAACTGCCGGCGTCCACGCGGGTGAGCATGCCGGCGTCACACAAGTCCTTGACGTAGCGGTACACGGTCGCCCGTGACAGGCCCATGCGCTCGGCAATGGTGTCGGGTTCGATCTTCAGCGTCTGTGGACCGAACAGGTCCAGGATGCTCAGCAATTTGCTCAGGCTGCTCATTGTGTTCCTAAAAGAGAGGGAAGGGCGTTTGGTGCGTACCCGCAAGGATCAGGGCACCCAAGCGCTGGCGCAACACTACCGCAGTGAGAGAAAAACGCAATCTCAAGATAGGTTTTCAGCTCAATAAAATATCTTTAATCTCATTAAATGAGAAAAACACAGATAAAGTGCTTGTTGGTTGTGGCTTTGTATGTGATAAATCTCATCACTGTAAATGCTCAAGCAAGAGGGCTGAAAATGAATGGTGCGCAACTGATAGTGAATGCGGCAGCGGCAAGCGGTATCGAGTACTGCTTCGCCAACCCCGGGACCACCGAGATTCCTCTGGTGGCCGCCATGGCCAGCGCACCTGCTCTCAAGCCGGTGTTGTCGCTGTTCGAAGGGGTCTGCACCGGCGCCGCTGACGGCTATGGCCGGATCGCCGGCAAGCCGGCAATGACGCTGACCCACTTGGGCCCGGGCTTTGCCAATGGCATCGCTAACCTGCATAACGCGCGTCGGGCCAATACACCGATCGTCAACGTCATCGGCGATCACGCCTCTTGGCATGTCAACTACGATCCGCCCTTGGCCAGCGACATCCAGGCCTTGGCCGGTGCTGTCTCCGGCTGGGTGCGCACCTCGCGCACGGCGGGGGGTATCGGTGAGGATTTGCAGGAAGCCGTGCGTGCGGCATGGCAGGCCAAAGGCCAAATCGCCAGTTTGATTCTGCCCATGGACCTGCAAGCCCACGCGGTGACGCACAACGGTGTGTTCGCACCTCTGCGGGCACCGGTTCGCCGGTTTGCCGGTGACCGGGTAGAAACCGTGGCGCAGGCATTGCGTGACGGCAAGCGGCTGGTGTTCATCGTCGGCGATGAGGGCTTATCAGTCGCGGGACTAGAAGCGGCGGGGCGCCTGGCGCAACTACCCGGCGTGCGCCTGTTTGCCGAGACCTTTCCGCGCCTGAGCTACCGTGGTGGTGGTTTGCCGGACCTGGATCGCCTGCCGTATTTCCCGGAAGTGGCGATTGAAATTCTTGAGCAGTACGACCTGGTCATTTGTTCAGGCGTGCCCGAGCCCATCAGCTACTTTGGCTACGAAGGCATCCCGTCGCGCCTCGCCGAACGTGATCGCTTGCTGACGTTGGCCGAAGTCGGTGACGATGTTGCCGGCGCGCTGACGGCGTTGGCCGATGCCCTGAATGCACCGGCCTATGTGTCGACCCCGGAGGGTATCGAACTGCCGCCCGGCCACGCCGAGCTGACGCCACAATCCATCGGCCAAGTGCTGGCCGCATCACTGCCCGACGACAGCATCGTCTCGGTTGAGGGCGGCACCTGCGGCTATCCGTTCTTTACCGCCTCCGCCCGCGCCGCGCGGCATCGGGTATTGACCAATACCGGTGGCGCGATTGGCCAGGGGATTCCGGTGGGGTTCGGTGCCGCCTTGGCGGAACGCGGCAATAGCGTGTTCTGCCTGCAATCGGACGGCAGTGCCCAGTACACCATTCAAACCCTGTGGAGCATCGCCCGCGAGCAGTTGCCGGTGGTGATCCTGATTGCCGCCAACCATCGCTACGCGATTTTGCAGAACGAGCTGCGCCGTTTCGGCATGACCGAAATGGACCCGCAAGCCCTGCGCCTGACCGTGCTCGACAGCCCGCGTATTGACTGGAAGGCCCTGGCCAAAGGCTACGGGGTCCCGGCCTGCACGGTACAGACCAATGCCGAACTGCAACGGGCGCTGGCCAATGCCAAGGCCGACCGTGGTCCTTGCCTGATCGAAATGGCGCTGTGAAGGAGTCGACTATGTATCAGCCCGAATTATTACCTGCCGTCCGGGCGTTCCTGGCGCAGCCCGGTCGCCTGTTCATCGGCGGTACCTGGCAGGACGCCGCCAGCGGTCGGCGCTTTGCGGTGGAAAACCCAGCCACTGAACAGACCCTGGCCGAAGTCGCCCAAGGCGATGAGCGCGATGTGAATGCGGCCGTTGCGGCCGCGCGTGCAGCCTTTACCGGCACCTGGGCCTTGCAGTCACCAGCGCAGCGCGGCCTGTTGCTGTTTCGCCTGGCCGATCTGTTGGATCAGCACCGCGAGGAACTGGCGCAACTGATCACCCTGGAGAACGGCAAGCCTATCGCCAACGCACGCGGTGAAGCGGCCAGCGCGGCGAATATCATCCGCTACTTTGCCGGCTGGCCCACCAAGATCGAAGGCAGCACGCTGCCCGTATCGCCGGCCAGCGGCGCGCCGATGCTCAACTACACGTTGCGCGAACCGGTGGGGGTCTGTGCGCTGATCGTGCCGTGGAACTTCCCGTTGACCATGTGCGTGTGGAAGCTCGGTCCGGCGCTGGCCACCGGTTGCGTGGCGGTGCTCAAGCCCGCCGAGCAAACGCCGCTGATCGCGATCCGCCTGGTGCAACTGATCGAGGCCGCAGGCTTCCCCGCTGGCGTGGTCAACCTGATCACCGGCCTGGGCGCCGACACTGGTGCACCGTTGGCACAGCACCCCGACGTGGACAAGATCGCCTTTACCGGCTCGACCCAGGTCGGGCGGCTGATCGCCCAGGCGGCCACCGGCAACATGAAAAAGGTCTCGCTGGAACTGGGCGGCAAGTCGCCGAACATCATTCTTCCAGACGCCGACATTGTGCGCGCCGCCAAGGGGGCCGCCGATGGGATTTTCTACAACCAAGGGCAGGTGTGCACGGCGGGTTCACGCCTGTATGTACACGCCAGTGTGCTCGACCAGGTGCTCGAAGAATTGCAGCGCCATGCCGCGGCCTATGTGCTGGGTAACGGCCTGGACCCGGCCAACAGCATGGGGCCGTTGGTCTCCGCGCGGCAGTTGAACACCGTCAAGGGTTACCTGCAGCGGGGCCAGGAGGAGGGCGCCGAACTGATCTGCGGCGGCGGCCGTCCCGAACACCTGGAGCATGGGCATTTCATTCAACCGAGCGTGTTCCTCGACCGTGCCGAGCGCGCCTGTGTAGCTCGCGAAGAAATCTTCGGCCCGGTACTGACCGTCATGAGCTGGACCGAAATCGACGACCTGGTGCTGCGCGCCAACGATTCGCCGTATGGCCTCGCCGCGGGCCTGTGGACCCGCGACCTGCGCTCGGCGCACCGCGTGGCCGCACAGCTCAAGGCCGGCTCGGTCTGGATCAACTGCTGGAACGTGGTCGATCCCTCTTCACCGTTCGGTGGCTACAAGCAATCCGGCTGGGGGCGGGAGATGGGTAAAAACGTGATCGATGCCTACACCGAGACTAAAAGCGTGTTTGTCGATCTGGCCTGAACTGAATAATCACACGAGGTAATTGCTATGGATCTGGAATTGAAAGGCCGCGTGGCCATTGTCACCGGTGGCGGTATGGGCATCGGCAAGGAAGTCGCGCGTTTTCTCTCCGAGGAAGGCTGCAAGGTGGTGATCTGCGCTCGGCGCATGGCGTTCCTGCAGCTGGCGGCCGAAGAGATCAGCGCACAGACCGGCAATGAAGTATTGCCGCTGTTCTGTGACACCAATGACATGAAGGCCGTGTCGGAGATGGTCGAGGCGGCGCACAAGCACTTCGGCCGTATCGACATCCTAGTCAACGGTGCCGCAGCGCCGTCGGGTGTGGTGCGCAATGACATCGAACACGCCGGCGACGATGAACTGCTCTCGGACCTCAACACCAAGGTGATCGGCTACTTCCGGTGCGCCAAGGCCGTGACCCCGCACATGAAGGCGGGCGGCTTCGGTCGCATCATCAACATCGGCGGCCTCACCGGGCGCAGCAGCAAAGTGCTCTCGGGCATGCGCAACCTGGCGATCGCCCACATGACCAAGACCCTGTCCGACCAGCTCGGCCCCTCGGGCATCACGGTCAACCTGATTCACCCCGGCGTGGTGGACACCCCGCATATCCAGGAGCTGTACGAGCGCGAAGCGGTCAAGCAAGGCAAAACGTCGGAACAGGTTGAGCAGGCCTACATCGATGCGACCCCGATTCGCCGCACCCTCGCCCCCATTGAAATGGGCTGGTTGATCGGTTTCCTGGCGTCGCCAAAAGCGGCTGCGGTAACGGGCGAATCCATCGGCATCGACGGTGGATTGACCCGTGGTATCTACATCTGAGGAGCATCTGTGATGAGTAACGGAACCCTTTTAGTCGCCACCGTGGGTCAAGCGGTGATCCGCAGTGCCGACGATGGCCGTACCTGGCATCGCCTGGGCCTGGGACAAGACCTTGAGTTCGATGCAATCACCCGATCCCTGAGCGTGCATCCCGACGCACCCGAAGTGATCTACGCCGGCACGGACGTGGGCTTGTGCGTCAGCCGCGACACCGGTGGCCATTGGCAGCGCGTCGATTCGCCATTCAACGGCGAGACGGTATGGAAAGTCGCCGTCGACCCGCAGGACGCCAAACGGATTTTTGTTGGCACCGGTGCGCCATCGCGCGCCGTGTTATGGCGCACCCTCGACGCCGGCCTGAGCTGGGACCGTGCCCCGGTTGAGATTCCGGAGTTCTGCGACGGTGTCAGCCGCCCACGCCTGCTGGCCTTCGCCTATGACCCCACCGACCGCAACCAGCTGTGGTTCGGCCTGGAGGAGGGCGGGTTGTTCCATTCGCGGGACGGCGGCGACAGTTGGACCCGCGTCGATGACCGACTGCTGTGGGACTACAACTCGGACGTCCACAACATCCTGGTACTGCCCAATCACGGCGAGAAAGTCATCGTGGTGGTCTGCGTCAATGCGGTGTACCGCAGTCTGGACGAGGGGCTGACCTGGACCGGCATCATTGGTCGCGAAGCCTTCGGCCTGTACTACATACGCGCCATGAACGCGCCGTTGGGCACGCAAAACGAGCTGTACCTGAGTATTTCCGATGGTACGCCCGGCACCACCAGCAAGATCCTGGTGTCCCGCGATGCCGCGCTCAGTTGGAACGTGCTGCCGCTGCCACAGCAGCCCAACTCCTGCGTCTGGGCGATTGCCTTCAACCCGGCCAACCCGCGACAGATCGTGGCGGGCACCAAGTACGGGCATTTGTTCACCTCCGACAACGGCGGTGAAGGCTGGCAGAAGCATTGGCGGGAATTCAGCGAGATCGCTGATGTGCTCTGGACGCCTGCGGTTGCGCAGATCAAGTCCGGGCATCAATCCATCGTCAAAAAGCACTGAGGTATACCGCCATGAAGATCGAGATCCTGCGGACTCACCTATCGCTCTGGGTCAGTGACCCTGACGTATCGGCGCGCTGGTACGCCGACATCCTGGGCATGCACGAAAGTGCCCGAGGCGAGAGCTGGGTCATGATGGCGTTTGGCGGCAAGCACCACGACATCGCCTTGATTCGCGCCGACCCCGGCGCCCATCAAGGTGGCCTGGGGCTGCAACATTACGGCCTGGAAATCGCCGGGGACATGACCACCTTGCGCCAGCTTTACGGCATGTTGCTGGGCAAGGGCGTCGAGGTGGTGAAGATCACCGATCACGAGATCGGTCATGGCGTGTACTTCAACGACCCTGACGGCAATCGCATGGAATTCTTTCTCGAAACCGAACACGACGATGCGCGCGGCAAGGCCCGTTTCAAGGCTGCCGGCGCGCCGAGCCGACATTTCAACCTCGATCCACTCGACCCACTTTGAGGCAATGCTGATGAAAACCGCGAATTTTGCTACGTATCACATCCGCAAATGGTACAGCTTCGTCGAAGAAACCTTGGCCAACGAAACCGGCCAACTGGCCGATGGCGAGCCGCTGTTCAAGTACGCGATTGCCGCCGTGATCGCCAACCCCTATGCCGGTCGCTACAGCGAGTCGCTTGCCGAGCTGGTCGATCCATCGCCGCTGTTGGGCGAAGAGTTCGGCCGGCGCATACAGGCACTGGCCGGTGCCCATGAAATCGTCAGCTATGGTAAGGCGATCCTGGTCGGCAGCGCGGGCGAATACGAGCACGGCAACGCGTTTCTGACCAACCCGGCCGCCGATCCGATTCGCGTCGCGCTGGGGGGTGGCAAGTCGTGGGTGCCGTCCACCGGCAAGCGCGGCGGACCCGGTTCGACCATCGACGTACCGCTGGCACACAAGGATGCGCTCTACGTGCGTTCCCACTACGACAGCATGTCGCTGATGTTCGGCGATGGCCCCGCGCCGGATGAAGTCATCGTGATCTGGGCCTTCGCCACCCGTGGCCGCTTGCATGCCCGGCTGGGTGGCCTGCTGGCCGAAGACATCAAAGGTATTGATGGGCTGCACTGATTGCAGGCGTGCGGCCTTGGCAACGCCGGTTTAAAACCACAACAAGAAAGCGGTGAATAGCGATGAAGCAGGAGAAGACCCAGGTTGTGATTGTCGGGGGCGGGCCCAATGGGATCACGGCCGCGCACTATATGGGGATGTACGGTATCGACTGCGTCGTCCTTGAACTCGCCGACTGCATACTGCCGTACCCGCGTGCGGTGGGCATGGACGATGAAGCGCTGCGCGTGTTGCAGGCTATCGGCATTGCCGAATTGGCCGTGCGCGACATGATCTGCGACGTGCCGCTGCGCTATTACAACGCCCGTGGTGTGTGTTTTGCCGAGGTCAAGCCCAGTACCGCGCATTACGGCTGGCCCATGCGCAACATCTTCATGCAGCAGCTGCTCGAAGGCACGCTGCGCGAAACCCTGGGGCAGCGCAGCAGTGTGGTGTTGCACCAGGGCCATGAAATGCTGGAGCTGGAGCAGGATGGGGAGGGCGTGACCCTGCAGGTGCGCGATGCCGAGGGCGAGGTCTATCAGATGCGCGCCGATTACGTGATCGGCGCCGATGGCGGGCGCTCCACGGTACGCAAAAAGCTGGGCGTCGAACTGCTGGGGCTGACCCATGCGCGCAAATGGGTGGTGGTGGATGTCGCCAATGACACCCTCGATGCGCCTTATACCGCACTGCATGCCGACCCGCAGCGACCCTTCGTGTGCATCTACTTGCCCTACCAGCAGCGGCGCTGGGAGTTCATGCTGATGGAGGGCGAAGATGAGGCGAAGATGTGCGAAGAAAGTACCATCCGCGACCTCATCCGTGGGCATATCGGCGATGCGGTGGACGCGTTGAATATCATCCGTATCCGCGCCTACACCCACCATTCACGGGTGGCGGCGCGGTTTGTCCAGGGGCGTGTGGCACTGGTCGGCGATGCTGCGCATATATCGCCACCCTGGGCCGGGCAGGGCCTTAATTCCGGGCTGCGCGACGTGGCCAACGTGGCCTGGAAACTGGCGGCGATCATCCAGGGGCGCGCGTCCCATGGGATCCTCGCCAGCTACGACCAGGAACGTCGCGGACACGCCACCGAACTGGTGGCCCTGGCCGACAATATGGGCACGGTCTTGGGGCTGACCAACCCGTTGATGGCCGGCGTGCGCGACTGGTTGTTCCAGGCGGTGAACAGCGTCGATAACCTGCGCTCGCACCTGCTGGAGTTCAAGTTCAAACCCAAGGCGACCATCACCAAAGGGCTGGTCTATCACGAGCGTGCGGAACTGCGCGAAGACGACCTGGTCGGCCAGCTGTTTGTGCAGCCGTATATCGAAGACGCCCAGGGGCAACGCCGGCGTCTGGATGACGTGCTGGGCAATTCCTACGCGGTGCTGGGTTACCGGGTCAATCCACGTGAGCAACTGAGCGAAGAAATGGCAACGTTCTGGGCTCGCTGGGACATGCGCTTTATCCAGGTCAATCGTTCGCGCAGCGGTCCGGTCCGCAACCAGCCATTGACGGCCACGGACGCCATCAGCGTGGAAGATGTGGATAACCGTCTCGGTGAATGGTTTTCCAGGGTGCGCGATTGCATCGTCGTGGTGCGTCCAGATCGGTTTGTTGCCGCCATCACCACGCCGGAGCGGCTTGACGCGGTATTACGCAAGTTAGCGGGGCAACTGTCATGAGCATCGATACGGGCGTATTGAGCCAGTTAGACCGGGCCACGTGTGCGGTGCAAGCGATTGCGCCACTGGCCCCCGAGGCATTGGACCTGCGCAGCGGCTACGCACTGCAACGCCAGGCGCTGGATGTGCGCCTGGCGGCGGGCGAACAGTTCAGCGGTTGGAAGATCGCCTTCGCTGGCAGCGCCGCGCAACGGCGCTTCGGCATTGACGAACCGGTGTATGGCGGCCTGACCGATCAGATGCGCGTGCCGTCGAACACGGCGGTGGCGCTTTCACGGTTGATCCAGCCCAAGCTGGAAGTCGAAGTGGCGATTGTGCTGGGTCGCAGCCTGGCGCCAGGTGACTACAGCGATGAAGACATCCTGGCCGCAATTGCCGAGGTGGCACCCGCGTTCGAGATTGCCGACTGCCGTTGGCAGGAGTGGACGTTCGGGGTAGGGGCCTTTCTGGCCGACAACGCGGCGGCGGGCTTGTATTGCCTGGGGCCCAGAACCGTTTTCGACCCTGTCGAACATGCCAACGTGGCGTTTCGCCTGGAATGCGCAGGCGCGATCTGCGGCGAAGGGGAGACCCAAGGCCGGGAAGATCCACCGCTGGCCAATCTGTGCTGGCTGATACGCCGGCTGCTGGCCGATGGTCAACCGGTGGAAGCCGGGCAAGTGGTGCTGTCTGGCGCGCTATTGGCGCCAATGAATATCCAGCCCTGCACCTACCGCCTGCAGATGTTTGGCACGGAACTGGCTTTGCTTTTCACTGCGGACACTGCCGCAGTGTGAGCCCTAGCTGCCGTCAAGGATGACTCCAGTCCCCTTCAGGCCGATGACGACAACGGGGCCCCCGAGGAACGACGACCATGCTTGCTGAAGTTCGAACCTTCAATGATCCTCAATTGCACGCCTGCTCCATCCAGGGCTGGCGGCAAGTGTATGACCAACTGGGGCGTGGCTGCCTGACCAGTGGGCTGCGCCAATTGTCTGCCGAGCGCTTTCAGATCTTCCAGGAAGTGCTGGACAAGCGCGTGGTGCAGCGTGGCTTTGCGCCTAAAGGACGACTGTGCGTGGCCATGTCGTTGGGCAGTGCACCGGTGGTACAGGGGCAGCAGGTGGGCGCGCACAACGTGGTGCTGTTACGCGATGGCGAGGAGTTTGTATTGCATGCGCCCGAAGGCACGCATTTCTTCGCGCTTAACGTCGACACCGTACGTTTTGCCAAACTCGCCGCCTTCGAATTGTCCAGCGACCAACTCAAGCGCGTCACCACCCGTTCCCAGATTTGCGTGGATGACGCGTTACTGTTGCGGATACGCCAGCGTATCTACCCGCTGTTTCGTCACCTATTGCAACAGACGGACCCTATCAGTGCCTGCGCCGAAAAGATGCTCGAAGACGAGCTGCTTGGCGCCTTTCTCGATCTGTTCAGCAACGCCACCGACGAAGTACGTTGCCGGCGTGGCAACTTCGCCGTGAGTGCCTACCTGGTCAAGCGTTGCCAGGAGTTGATCGATGCCAGCGGCGACACGCCACTGAGCATTCTCGACCTGTGCGAACACCTGCGGGTCAGCCGACGGACCCTGCAGAACAGTTTCCAGGCGGTGACCGGCATGCGCCCGGTCGAGTACCTGCGCAACCTGCGGCTTAACGCGGTACGCCGGCAGTTGATCACGACCCCGGCCTGCAGCCAGAACGTCGGCGATGTGGCGGTGGCAATGGGTTTTTTCCATCTGAGCCACTTCGCCGCGCATTACCGCGAGTTGTTTGGCGAGTCTCCGTCGGAAACCCAACGAGCGAACCTCTGAATAGGCGAGGGATCAGGCCGCCTCGTTCAAACCCGGATCCACGCGTTTGCCGATGTCCTTGAGCCGAGCCAATTGGTCGACCACGCTGGGGGCTTCATCCAGGCAACTGACAAACGTCCACAGGTAAGTCATCACCGCATAGATATGGCCGGCTTTCACTGCAGGCGCCAATGCCAGTTGGCTGATGGCGACCACAAAGAGCAAGGCCGCCAAAACACCGATGGTGAGAAAGGCGATGGCCTCACGGTCCGATAGCCAGATACGCAGGCGCGACAGCACCTGATAGTGACGACGCAAGGTGTGCGCGCCGATCCTTTCCACCAGGCTGATTTCCTTTTCCAGACGGTTGTTCAAGCGCTCATGCAAGCGCTGGTTGCGCCGCGCAAAGCTAGGCACCACGACGAAACAGAGCGCCAGCGCCAGCAGGCACGCCAGGCCGACCCAGGGTTCAATCGCCAGCAACATAGCGGCCGCGCCGATGATCGAGACCAGCGCCGTGGCAATCGTGGGCACGTGTTTTTCGAAAAAATCGACGAATTCCCGTGCCAATACCACCCGTGCGGCGGCCTTGGAGGTGCTGTGTCGTTGCAGGCGCTGGTTAAGAATCACCGGCACTGCAAGGTCGGCGTAGATACGCGTAAATGTGCGAGTGTCCAGGGCTCGCCGGGCGGCGCCCACCACCCAGAAGCCCAGGACCACGACGGCGTAGAGCAGGGCGTTGCCGGCGTCGCCACGGAGCATGGCGTCTACGGCAAACCCCGCAAACAAGGGATAGGCGAGCAGCAGGGCGTTTTCCAATGCGACCAACGACAGGGTGCCGAACAACTTGCCCGGATAAGCTTTGGCGATCGCCTTGAGCGTCCGGCTGGCGGACTGTTGCCCGATCTTGCGGCTGTGCTCGATCAGGAGTGGAGGTGTGACGGAGGGCATGGGGCACCTGGCTTACGCAGAGTACGGGGGTGGGAACTGAGGGTTGCGGTATAAAGACCGTGGGTGACGTCGAGCAGATAGCGCGTCTCCTCGGTCATCAGTAACAAGTCGATCTGGACTTCTTCGATCACGATTTCGAGGATGATCAGCAGGCAAATGGCCGGCGCGGTAAATAACCAGTGGTAATAGGACTGGCTGAACAGCGAGGCGATAACACCCAGGATCCACAATGACAACACCAGGCGGGGTGCCTGCTTTTGCAGGGGGATCCAGAATCGTTGCAACCTCTTGAGCTTGGCGCTGTAGAGACGTACCGAGTCTTCAAGCAGCGTCACGTCAATCAAGTTTCGATCACGATAGTTGATAGGCATACAGGCAATCCCAGGCTGACCTACAAGGGGCGGGTGTTTGACTTGGCCATGGCGCGCGCAGGCAGCGCGCGGTTCAGCCAGGCCAGATTGACTTCGTTGACTTGCACCCATTTGCCGTTCTCTGGAATCCCTTCGCAGCTCTTGAAAGCGATACAACGTCCCTGTGTGTCGAGCAAGGCAAAGTGGCGGTACCGATTGACCCTGAAAATAGAGAGGCGCATGCCTTCACCTGGGGCGGTTGAGGTTAGATGGCGACCAGTTGGTCGGGCCAGCTCAGTTCGAATAAGGTGCCGCCGTTGTTCAGGTTCCGGCAGGTCACGCTGCCTTGGTGGGACAGGGCTATCGCGCGCACCACGGCGAGCCCCAGGCCGCTGCCGCCCTGGGCACGGGAGCGCGAACTTTCCCCGCGCTGGAACGGTTCGAAGATGTGCGTTGCGAAGGCCTCTTCTATGCCCGGACCCTCGTCCGCGACACTCAAGGTGTTCAGGCCATCCTGGCTGCTCAGGCGCACCGTGACATTGCCTGGGGTGGCATGCCGTCTCAGATTGTCCAGCATGGCCAGCAACGCTTGGCGGATCCTGGCGGGATCACACTGCACAGGCCGTTCAAGCAGATCCAGATGCAGCACGAACCCGGATGCAAGCAGGCCCGGTTCGAACAGGCGAGCGTCTGCCTCGATTTCCTCAGCCAGGTCGGCGCTTTGGATGTGGACTTCGAGGTAGCCATTGTCTGCCAGGCCCACTACCCGCAGGTCT
The DNA here is from genome assembly GCF_045037875.1 of Pseudomonas petroselini. Classification (NCBI taxonomy): domain Bacteria; kingdom Pseudomonadati; phylum Pseudomonadota; class Gammaproteobacteria; order Pseudomonadales; family Pseudomonadaceae; genus Pseudomonas; species Pseudomonas petroselini. Next base: position 4,243,589 of record NZ_CP173614.1, on the reverse strand, counting down.
TCGATCAGGCGCGTCAGTCCTTCCACCTGGTTCAGCAGACTGTAGAACTGCGCCTGGTCCGGGGTGAACACGCCTTCCGCCAACCCTTGCAGGCGGCCACGCAGGATGGTCAGCGGAGTGCGCAGTTCGTGTGCAATGGCGGCATTCCAGAAGGATTGTTCCTCGGCCATGCGTTTCAATCTATCGGCCATGCTGTTGAAGTCATCCACTAACACGGTGGCCTCCGCCAATGAGCGGTTGGAGGCGGTTGCCCGGGCATCGAGGTCGCCGTCGGCGAGGCGGCGCAGGCTGGTTGCGACCGAGTTCAAGGGCATCAGAATGCGTCGGGACAGTTTGATCGCGACCACGGCGCCCACTGCCAGGCTGATGCAGGTGATCAGTGCCATCCATGCCCACTCCACTCCGGTGGGCAGCCATTCGTCCACGTCCAGATCCGACGGCGGCCAGAACATCCAGAGCAACGCGTAAAACACATAGGAACCGACCACCGCCAGTGCGATCACGCAGAGCACCACGGCGGACATCGACAAAATGATCTGCCGGCTCAAACTGTTGGCGATCCTCATGGGGTGCTCCCGAATCGGTAGCCGACCCCACGGATACTGGCCGGTACGCCCTGCAGGCCCAGATCTTCGATTTTGCGCCGCAGCTTGCTGATATGGCTGTCGACGGTGCGCTCCAGGCTGTCGCTTTCGGGCGAACACAGGGCCAGTAATTCGGCGCGACTGAATACGCGCTTTGGGGCCTTGGCCAATTGGGCCAACAACCTGAACTCGGTCACCGTCAGGTTGAGCGGGTGCTTGTGTGCCCCGATCTGCACACTGACTTCATGGCTGTCGATGTCGATTTCAAAGGCGTTCACCCGCAGTACGCTGGGGCGGGTGGCATAGCCATGATCGAGCGAGCGCCGCAGTACCGCCTGGGTCCTGGCGACGACTTCGGCCGGGTTGAACGGTTTGACGATGTAGTCGTCGGCACCGATGCGCAGGCCCATGAGTTTGTCCATGTCCTGATCCTGGGCAGTCAGCATGATCACGGGGGTGGTGCCTCGGTGCCGGATCTCGGCCAGTACCATCCAGCCGTCCAGGTTCGGCATCAGCACGTCCAGCAACACCAGGTCAGGCTTGAGCGATTGATGCAGTTCAAGGGCGCGGCGGCCATCCAGGGCATGGGCGGTCTGGAAGCCACTGCGCTTGAGATAGGCGCTCAGGATGTCGGCGATTTCGGGTTCGTCTTCGGCGATCAATATCAACGCCTGGCGTTTGTCCGCGAGGTCCGTGGGTGTCGATACTCGGTGTGATTCTGTCATGGTCCGCTCGGTCGTGCTGTTCGGTCGCCGCAGTATGGCGAATTAGCCTGTTGCGACGAAGACTACTGTGCACCACGAGCATGCGCTTTCATGGGAGGTTTTATGGAGAAACGATGGAGACGCGGATTTATTTGCGCATCGTGTGATCAGGCGTAGCTGATCCTGTCGGTGTAGGCGTTTTGGGTCATTGTGCGTTGGTAGTCGCAGGGGGTGGTGCTGACCAGTTTCTTGAAATCGCGCAGGAAGTGCGATTGATCGGAAAAGCCCAGGTCGAGGGCCAACTGTGAAAACGATACATCGTGCTGGGTGTTGAGGGTGTCCAGGGCCGCCTGGCAGCGGATGATCCGGCAAAACGTCTTGGGTGACATGCCGGTGTCCTGATTGAACTGGCGGTGCAGGGTACGGCTGGTGTAGCCGCTGAGTTCTTCGAGTTGCTGGATGCGAATATCGCCGCGATGGCGCAGCGCCTGCTGGATGATCATGGCGGTGAGTTTCGATGTCTTGCCCATCAGGCGTGGGGTCAGGTAGTCGTTGAACAGCCGCATCTGATCGCCCAGCAGCGGTGCCTGGACGATGCTTTCGAATATGCGTTGGGCAAATTCGGAGACCTCTAGCAGGTCGAGTTCGCGTTCGGTCAACTCCTCGGCGAGCACATTGACGAAGCCGGGAATGACCCCCGGTGCAAAGCGCACGCCGAAGTAGTGGTGGTGCTGGTGCAACTCGACGGCCTGGGCAACCAACGGAGTGCCGCAGATTCGCGCCGTGGGGCGTGTCGCATCACAGTCGAACAAAATGTCTACACAGCCGTCCGGTACGGCCAGCAGGTTGGCCGATTGCGCCACATCGAACGCATAGAAATGCGAGATCGCCGGGTGCGCGCAAGGCATCACCGAATAGCGTGAAGAGTTGAGCACGAACCAAGGCTGTTCGTTCGCTGTGTGGTGCCGGGGAGTCGGCACGCTCGGTTTGATCATGGTTGTACCTAGGGAAGGCCGCGCTACGGGAAATTTAACGCATTAATCACGCCAACTATTCGCGTGTTGGCGTGATCAGCATGTCCGAAATTTACAATACCGCCGATACCCACCGCCTGATACTCGATCTCGACAGCGTGGAGCTGCGCCTACCGCAGTGATATCACCTTCAGTCCGAGAATAACTATGTCTACAACTACAAAAATCGACTTTATCTACCTCTCCGAGCAGGACATGATCCGCGCGGGTGTGACCGACATGCTGGCCTGCGTGAATACCATGGAGGAGATGTTCGGCTTGCTGTATGCCGGTGACTACCGCATGGCCGGCCCGAACAATGATTCCCATGGTGCGATGGTGATTTTTCCGCAGGAATCGCCGTTCCCGAACATGCCCAAGCCCACGGCTGATCGGCGCATGATGGCTATGCCAGCTTACCTGGGCGGCAGTTTTTGCACCGCTGGGGTGAAATGGTACGGCTCCAATATCGCCAACCGCGAAAAAGGCCTGCCGCGCTCCATCCTGATGTTCACCCTGAACGACCCCGATACCGGCGCGCCGTTGGCCCATATGTCAGCCAACCTGCTGTCCGCTTATCGCACCGGTGCAATTCCCGGCGTGGGTGCACGCCACCTGGCGCGCAAGGACTCGAAAGTCGTCGGCCTGCTGGGGCCTGGCGTCATGGGCAAGACCACCTTGGCGGCTTTTATCGCTGTGTGCCCGCATATCGACACATTGAAGATCAAGGGCCGTGGCCAGAAGAGCCTCGACGACTTTATCGCGTGGGTCAAACACACTTATCCGCAGATCATCACGATAGAAGTGGTCGACACCCTTGAAGCGGTGGTCCGCGACTCGGACCTTGTTACTTATTGTAGCTCTGGTGCCACGGGCGACCCCTCAATCTACCCAATTGTGCGGCGTGAGTGGGTCAAGCCAGGCGCCTTTCTCGCGATGCCGGCGTCGTGCTCGCTTGACGCAGGCATGGAGCAGCCTGACGTACGCAAGGTGCTCGACAACACCGGTCTCTACCAGGCCTGGTTCGAAGAATTGCCCAAGCCCGCGCATCACAATGTGCCGGTGATTGGCGTGCGCTTCATGGACATGATTGCCGAAGGCAAGATGCAGCTCGACGACGTCGAGGACATCGGCAAGATCATCGCCGGGGCCGCGCCTGGCCGCAGGAATGATGAGGAAATCATCATCATGTCGGTGGGCGGCATGCCCGTCGAAGACGTGGCCTGGGGCACGGTGGTGTACCGCAACGCCATCAAGCAAGGCATCGGCGTGACCTTGAACCTGTGGGAAACCCCGGAGCTGCGCTGAGCCACACCTTCATTCAATCCGACGAGGTACTCGACATGACAAAAATCATCAAGCTCAAGACCGGTTCACCGTTCGAAGACCAGGCCAGTTATTCGCGCTTGGTGGTGGTGGACAACTGGATCTACGTGTCCAACACCGCTGGCCGCAACCCGCAGACCAAGCTGATTCCGGAAGATGTCCTGGAGCAGACACACCAGGTGTTTGCCAATATCGAGTCAGCCCTGAAAGTCGTCGATGCGAGCCTGGCCGATGTGGTGTGTTCTCGGGTGTTTATCCAGGATCCCAAGGATGTGCCGGCCGTGATGGGCCTGATCGGCGAAAAGTTTCGCGGCGTCGACCCAGCCAGCACCGTCACGTGTCCACCCCTGGGCTCGACGGTCTACAAAGTTGAGTTGGAAGTGACAGCGTATCGCAACGCGTCGAAGGCGCAGGTCGAGGTCATTCGCCTGTCGCAATAATCGTCACGCGGCCGTGCGCAGGCGTGGCCGTCCTTATTCGCTTACCGAGTCTTGACCATGGCCCCGACAATTGCGCCCGTGACAACCTCCACTGTGTGTCCTCCCGCGACCTCCGTCGTCATCATTGGCGGCGGTATCATCGGCCTGACGGCTGCGCTGACCCTCGCCGAGCGCAATATCTCGGTGGTGGTCGTGGAGAAAGGCCGGATCGCCGCCGAGCAGTCATCCCGCAACCTGGGCTGGGTGCGCAAGACCAGCCGCCACGCGGCCGACATCCCACTGGCCCTCGCCGCTGACCGCTTGTGGGCGCAGATGCCTGAGCGGGTAGGGACAGATGTGGGGTATCGCCAGGAAGGCATCATGTTTGTCGGGCGCACCCCGGCGCAAATGGCAATGCACGAAAGCTGGCTCAAGTCGGTGGAGCACTTGTCGCTGGATTCGCGCCTGCTCAGCAAGCGTGAGATTGACGCACTGGTGCCCGGCGGCGTGGGTGACTGGGCCGGCGCCATCTTTACGCCCTCCGATGCGCGTGCCGAACCGACGCTGGCCAGCAGCGCGATTGCCAAGGCTGCCATGGCCATGGGCGTAGTGATCGTTGAGCAGTGCGCGGTGCGTACACTGCAAATGTCCGCAGGTGTGGTGAGTGGCGTGGTCACGGAAAAAGGTGAAATTCGCTGTGATCACGTATTGCTCGCAGGGGGCATGTGGTCACGTCGCTTTCTGGGCAACCTCGGCGTCTCGTTGCCAACCTTGCCGTTGACCTGCTCGGTACTGCGTACCCACCCCATGGACGGGCCGACAGAGATTGCTGTCGGCGCGCCGGACTTTTCGTTTCGCAAGCATAAGGACGGCGGTTTCATCATTACCCAACGCGGTAAGTTGGATGCCTTCCTGACCCTCGACCACCTGTTGCTCGCCAAGCAATACATGCCGCAGTTCCGTGCGCAACGCAGTGTGCTGAACGTGTCGCTGGGCAAGCCGTTTATTAATGACCTGGCGCTGGCACGGCGTTGGCGCGCCGACAGCGTCAGCCCGTTCGAGCGCGTCAGGGTGCAGGATCCAGCGGCCAATCCACGGCTCAACGGCGACGCGATGAACAACCTGATTGCTGCCTGGCCGGTGTTTGAACAGGCGCGGATTGCCCACGCCTGGGCGGGCACTATCGATGTAACACCGGATTCCAATCCGGTCATCGGGCCGGTCGCGAAGATCCCGGGGTTGACGGTGGCCACCGGGTTCTCCGGGCATGGCTTCGGCACGTCGCCAGCGGCGGGGCATCTCGCGGCGGACCTGGTCAGTGGACACGCGCCGATCATTGACCCAAGCCCTTATCGCTTTGATCGTTTCTAAAGGAACACACCATGCCTTCTCAAAGCTGTTTCTTTACCAATCGCTCGGGCTTGCGCCTGCACTTTTTGCGCTGGGGTGCATCGACCGGTGTGCCCATGGTTATGCTGCACGGCTTGCGAGCCTACGCCCAGACGTGGGAGTCGCTGGTGCAATCCCTGGGGGAGGATTATTGTGTCTACGCCCTGGACCAGCGCGGTCGGGGATTGAGTGACTGGGCTAAGCCGGCCACCTACCATACCCAGTCCTATGTCGAGGACCTTGAAGATCTGATTGCTTATCTGGGCCTGCAGCGTTTTGTATTGCTGGGGCACTCACTGGGCGGCGCCAACGCTCTTGAGTATGCGCGGCAACACCCTGGCCGCTTGCTTGGATTGATCATTGAGGATATCGGGCCAGGCTCCTCAAGCCAGGGTGATGGCGCTGCGCGTATTCGTCGCGAGATGGGCCAGACGCCGTTGAGGTTCGAGAGCTGGGAAGCGGCGCGCGCATTCTGGCAGGCTTCGCGTCCGGGGTTGTCGGAACACGGTCTGGCATCGCGGCTAACGCATTCGATGCAAGAGCGCGAAGGTGCGATTACCTGGCGCCATGATCAAAAGGGAATCGCCGAGGCACGGCTGAGTATCGAGCCTACGGACCTGTGGCCCGCAGTGCGCGCATTGGATTGCCCGAGTCTGTTCATTCGCGGCGCTCGCTCGGACTTCCTGCCCCCGGCGACGCTGCAAGCAATGAGTGCCAGCAACCCACATGTGCAGACGGTGGAGGTCGCCGATGCCAGTCACTATGTTCATGATGACCAGGTCGCGATCTTTAATGGGCTGGTTGCAGACTTTCTCGACCACCTTGCGCTGGCGGAATGAAACCCACTCTGCGCCAGGTCGCGTTGCTGGCCTCGCTGACGGCTTTTGTGCCGTTTTCCATCGATACTTACTTGCCCAGCCTGCCGCAGATTGCTGTTGAACTGTCGAGCAGTACGGCTCACGTGCAGCATACGATCAGCGCCTTCCTCGCGGGCTTGTGCCTGGGCATGCTGTTTTACGGCCCGCTGTCGGACCGCTATGGACGGCGCCCATTGCTGCTGGGAAGCCTGGTGCTGTACGGGCTGGGGACGCTGGGTTGTCTGTTTGCCGCAAACATCGAGCAATTGATCGCTTGGCGCTTTATCCAGGCGCTTGGCGGGGCCGGTGCAATGGTGCTGGCCAGAACGGTGGCTCGGGATCTATTCGGTCTGGCGCAGGCCGCCAAAGTGCTGTCTTGGATGCAAATGCTGACGATGATGGCGACGCTGGTTGCGCCCATGGTGGGTACCTGGCTGGTACTGATCGACGGCTGGCGCACCATATTCGCGGTGCTGTTCATCCTCTGCGGGCTGTGCCTGCTGATGGTCAGCATGGGCTTGAATGAGAGCTTACCGCCGCAGGCGCGAGGCGCATCAGTGAAGGCGGCGTTTGCGGCTTATCCGAGCATTTTCCGACAACCGCGCGGGGTGGCGTTGATCCTATGTATGTCACTGACGTTTGGCGGGGTATTCGCTTTTATCACGGCCTCGCCCTTTGTGTACCTGGAGTACTTCGGTGTGTCGCCGCGCACGTTCAGTGCGCTGTTTGGCCTTAATATCCTCGGCATCATTGCGGTGAGCTTTATCAATGCCCGCTGGGTTACGCGCCTTGGGCCGCAACGCATGCTGGGCTTCGGTGCCTGGGTGGCAGGTGGGGCAGGGCTGGCGTTGATGATATCGGGATATACGCAGAGGGGTGGCCTGAACAGTATTGTGTTGTGCCTGATGTTGTACATGGGGGTGACAGGTTTGCTGGGGGCAAATTGCACAGCGAGCCTGATGAATATGTTCCCGAAGCAGGCGGGGGCGAGCGTTGCTCTGGGCATCTCGATGCAGTTCGCCTTTGGGGGGCTGGCAAGCCTGTGGGTCAGCCGCATGGCCGATGGTACCCCATGGCCGATGTGCCTGGTGGTGGGCTGTTGCGGGCTTGGCTGCCTGCTGGCGTTTGGCATTGCACGGCGTGCTCCGATCACGCCTGCTTAGGTGCGGGATCAACCCAATGTGACGCTTCTGTCCTAATGAGGCGCACTGCATGTCGATATCAGGCGTTTAGGTACCGCTATGAGGCTATTTTTGCGCTTGGAATGCCGCGTATTGTGACCCGTCATAGGAGAGTGGTGATCGCTTGACCCTATAGTCAGTGCGTCTTAACGTCGATCAAAGCTGGCTATCCGGGAAGACGCAACTTTCTATCCCTCTCCATGGCGCTGGCGGGCGGGTTACTGCTCGGGGAAAAGGCCGGGGAGCTGGACCCAGATATGCCAATGCCAAACACAAAGGCTCCGGGGGCCGGACGCAAGATTGCAATGCTGGTTCATCCCCGCATCAGCAAGCGCTCAGACTGCTCCAACGGCAATGAGCACTCTGCGTATTTGAGCTGAGGTGATCCGATAGCATTCAACGGCGATAGGGAACTGTCGCAGGTGTTTTTTCGAGAAGAAGATTGTTGAGCCTCAGGCTGGGGGCATCCTTTTCAAACCATCCAAAGCATGCCCTCAGATGTGCCCCCAATGTAGCAATCTACCGGAAGTGAATGGAACTCCATGGTTTGTGGAAAGGCAGAAATGATCAGCTAAACAGCCTGCCCGACAACGCCTAAAGACTCTCAGGATCGCCAAAAAACATTTTGACTAGGCTCTAGAACAGTAGTTTCAGCTTGAAAAACTCGAATTATGCCCCCAGTTATGCCCCCAATTGCGCTGAGTGTGCAAGCGATCGCGATTTGCGATTTCTGACGCGGACCTCGGTGGCCATAGCTGGCATTCAGTGCCCCCCCGTATACCGGATGACCAATCCGAATCCGGCAAATGCTTGGTGGTTCGATGAGTCGATATCCTTATTGAAGTTGCCCGGGCTATCTTTCAGCACCTGTCCTGAAATAAGTTGGCTGGCAGAGTGGGGGGCTAGAGGGAGCGTCTCACCTTCGTTGTTCCTGGCCAGTCATGTCTGTGTCTTGGATCGCTGATCAGTCATCAGGCAAGTGCAACTGCACGTCCATGGCGTCATGAAGGAGTCTGACGACCTCGATCATGTCGTCATTGCCACACGATAGAACACTATATGGCGTGGGCTTTTGACCATTCCATGGGTTTGTTTGGCCTGCTGGCGTGAATAGATGAGGTGAAAGCTGCGAAGGCCCGGTGCAAGCTCATCGCGGTCATGGCTGCCAATGCGATAAGGCGTGTCGGCAAGCACTTGCAGCGTCGCGAGGATCAGCGTCTGGTAGCGCTGGCGTGCTTGATCGCCGAACTGCGTCTGGGAGAGCCTGAGGATGTCGACAATGTCGGCGCGCGCCGCGTTGGAAATCCGATACTGCGGCATGCTCAGTGTTTCTCTCTCGCGGGGAGGGTGGCCTCCAGGCTCAAGCCCTCGAGGTACTGCTCCAGATCTCCTTCGTTCACCTGATTAAAGCGCCCACGCTGAAGATCCATGATGCCGATCGAAGTTGCCTGACGCAGTGCCTCAATTTTGGCGGTGTCTTCGGCGACGCGCTGCTCCAATAAACGTAAACCTTCTCGCATCACTTCGCTGGCATTCTGATAACGACCGGACTGAACCAGGTCATGGATAACCTGTTCCTGGTGAGGGGTAAGCACCACGTTTCTCGTTGCCATAACTAGCTCCAGTTCCATGCAAACAGGTACTTTTGATTGTTGGCATATTATGCCATTTTCGCTCAGGAGAATAGCTTGGGGCCGACATCCGGCGATCAGGTGAAGGCTGACTCGGCGCCAATCAGCATCGCGCCGCTGCCTGCCTGGAGGGGGCCGGACGGCCGTGGAAATCAACAATCGCATTGAACGATCTATGGGACACCACTTTCGCACGTTTGCACGCCAGTGATGCAATGCTAAAGACTATTTCGGTCAACTGGCAGTCAGATTCGGACTCCCCTGGTTTTTATTTACCATGAGGCCGGTCGCTCCGGACCGCTGGTTGTTCGCCAGCAGTCGCATTTCGCACGTACCATCTCCGATTCGTATGCGAATCGGAGATGGCGCAAAACAACCCGCAGCCACTGTTGTGTGCCCCACAGAGGGCGCGTGCCATCGTTGCTAAAAGCATTTTGTAAAGAGCAACCAGAAAGCCATCATTCGATTAATATGTGTCGCGAGTGCACACTCATACGCCAGGACTTACAACGCCAGGGAGTGCCGGGATGGCTTTACCGACAATCGATGAAATCGCCAGATTGAGCCAGACTGAAACGCTGCCAGACATAATCTTCTCTGACCGCTTTCGCTGCGATTTTAATGAGCAAGAAACGTTTGCCCAGTTGCTGGCGCAGATGCATAACGATGGCAGGGTCGACTTGCTCGCACCTCTTGATGAAGCTCTCGTGCAAAATTACTCGGGTTACAGCCGCGTCCATGGAATACAAATTTTTGAGCGGATTCTGGGTAAGCTCAACGTCCCAGCTCTACACATCCTGAGAGCTTTTGATACGATTTACGGCGATGAACTGAATTCTTACGCGACATCCACCGCTCTGACAGAGTGGTGCCGTTCAGCACCATCCAGGCCTGTTGAACTGCTTGATCTAACTCACCAGCATCCAAGAGCAGCAGACAGATACCAGACGCTTGCCATTGCGATTCGTTGCGGGCTGGCAGTTGACGAAGCTCGATTCACCAAATGTGCGCTGGGGCACCTGAAGGACGATAACGAAACGCAGCGGATGGCGGCAATAAAGGCGCTCTGCAGTTGCTCGTTCAAAAATGGGGAGCTTTGGACTGTCGTTGTTGGCACCATGATTGAAACGTTACAGGGGACTGATGATGAGGCCTTACGCTCGGCGATTTTAAAAACTGGCTTGTCGTGGGTGCCCGTCGGCAACGAGGCGCCTCAGTCAGAGATCGAGCAACTAATCAAATCGGCCTGCGTTCCTGCCTCTGCTCAGATCGCCCACACCGTAGCCTATGCGCTGGCTTACAGCTTGCCAGCACAAGGCCTACCCATCGTTGACCATCTTTATGCCCGCCTCCTGGAAGCGCCTCTTAAGCCTGAAACGATCGGGGCGTTGGACGTTGCGTTGAGCAATAGCTTGAAACATTGCGGGGGAGAAAGAGCACGTTCGATCATTGAGGCCTTGGTACTCAGGCCAGCAGAGTCTCCGAAATTAGGGCATTTTCAAATGTTGGTTCAGTCACTAAGGAAAGCTCCGCAGGAAGTGCTAGACCAGTGGGTTATCTCATGGTTGCGCAGAGGAGATTTCCGACTTTGCCGCGAGCTCAAAGAGAGTCTGTTTGAAGTGGGCGTGGATCATCTCTTCTCCACTGATTTTAGCCCAGTCGTTCTCGATGATTGGGAAACAGGATTCATCGCACGCAAGGCGGTGGCAACTTTCTTCTATCAGCCCGGCACCTTGGCAAGCTTTCTGGCGTCACTGGCACGCTCTACTGCCGGGCAGCGGAGCATTGATCTGGTCGCACTGATTTTCGACCCAGTATTTTTGAACTATCCAAGTCTCGCAGAAAGTCATTTTGATGCGATCGCAGCAGACCCGTCCGATCCAGCGAACTGGACAGCACAGGCAGCGGTTAGCCAATTGAAGGGGTATCTCGACGGTCTACAGAACATAAAGATGCTACCTGAGCTCAAACCTTCGGAGCGCGAAGTTCAATTGGAATCAGAGCGTCAGGCAGAGGTTACAGCGCGTGCAATGCGCGATTCCTGGAAGGATTCGCTCATGGCTGACCTCGGTGGAATACAGCGCCTCGTGCTTTACGGTAACGGGATGGTGACCTGGCACCAACAGAGAGAACTCAGCGCTACCTCAACGCAAGCGCTGGGAAATCTAGCCCGTGCAGAACACCCCATGACCAGTGTGTCTTATCAGTACAGGCTGGCGAGAGAAGACTTTCTCGACCCGCAGGGGCTGCGACAGCGACTAATGGCGTACCGTTACGAGGAGCGTACTCGGTGAAGCTGGTATTCAGGCAGTATCTCGAATCGCTAAGAGAGCGAAAGGAACTGGACGTAGTGCTTCCAGATCTTCTGAGCGAGCTCGGATTCAATGTGATCTCCCGGCCAACAATAGGCTCTCGACAATACGGCGTCGATGTCATGGCCATCGGTCAAGACCAGGGGGAAGCCAAGGTTTTTTTATTTTCAATCAAGAAGGGCGATCTGACCCGGGCTGAGTGGAACTCCGGTGAGCAGAGCCTCAAGCCATCAATTGAAGAGATCATCGAGGTTTACTGCAACACCTCAATCCCTGATCAGTTCAAGTCTCTGAAAATCGTTATCTGTATGTGCTTCGGTGGAGAAATCCATGAGGCTCTACGCGTCAACGTCGCTCAGTTCACTGCAATGAAAACGACAGAGCGCATTTCGTTTCAGGAATGGAACGGTGACTACATCGCGGGCCTGCTCATGGAAGGCATTTTAGGTCAGCAGCTCGTAAGCAAGGAACTGCGTGGAAGCTTTCAGAAGTCTATTGCGATGCTGGATGAGCCTGATATTGCTTTCCAGCACTTCTCAAGTCTGATCAGAGGCATGCTTGGGGCCGACAGTTTGTCTGCTGAAACCAAGCTCTCAAACCTGCGGCGTATTTACATCTGTCTGTGGGTGCTATTCGTCTGGGCTAGGGACGCGGACAATCTCGAAGCGCCTTACCGAGCCAGCGAGCTTGCAATCCTGCATGCATGGCATGCCATTAGGGCTCACATTGGACAAAACGAGAAAGGCGCGAAAGACCTTGGCACTACATTCGAAGCGTTGGTCGAACTACATTTCTTCATCTGGGACGAGCTCTACGGTAAAAAGGTGCTTCCTTACGTAGGGGTTAGGCACGCTATTTCTATGGCGGTGAGCACTAGCACACCCGTAGACGTCAATCTCAAGCTATTCGAAATGTTGGGGCGCCTGGCTCAACGCGGCCTTTGGATGCTCTGGAAAGAAGGAGGCGGCGAAAACACCCCTGATGTCGTTGGCCGTCGGGGCCACGACGATGCCCGCAAGCTGGCATCACAGATCAGCGACCTTATAAGCAACAATCCCTCTCTGCTCAGTCCTATTGCAGATGCTCAGTCTATTGACATCAGTGTCGCGCTCGTCTTCCTTTCAATGTTTGAGGAGTGGCAGTCGGTCGCACTCGACTATTGCGATTTTCTCATGGACAATTTCGTCTTCACCTATCGCTATCACGGTCGGTACCCCACCATTTATGGTGCGTACTGGGAGCTGATCGAGCATCCCAAAGAGCAAACACAGGAATACAGGAAACGGCACACCCAAGGTAGTACGTTACTTCCCTTGCTGTGCGTTTGGGGTTCAGCGTCTGGCACTTCGGAATTTACGCAGGTGGTGACGGCATTCGTGAAGAGTGAGCTCGTTCATTGCAACCTGCAAACATGGGTTCCTGGGCAAGACTCTGAATCCATGCTTTACATCGGGCCATCTACACATGGTTGGGCGCTCACCGAAATTCCGTTCACCCCTGATGGCGAGCAGGCCATGGAAATGCTCCAAGCCGAGTGCAAGAAATGTGACGTGTTTGCAAGCTTGTCAGCCATCAATCTGGGGCATTGGCCAGTGCTAGTCATGGCCTGCCGGCACCATAGATTGCCGCTTCCTCCTCACTTGTGGATGCCCGTCCTGATACAAATGAGGACGGCGAGTGTGCAGAATCATTAACACCATCTGGAGATTGGGCAGATGTGTGCCTGCTCGCTGAAACGCCAGTTTTGTTCTGGAGTGACATCCCTCGACCTGTCGGGGCCGAGGGGTGCAGGAGCCTAGCAGGCTACATGATTGATCACTCCAGCACTTTCGAGCGCCAGACGATCATTTTCTCGGTCTGCATTTCCTTCATGTGTGAGGGATGCCGCCAACGCCATGCCCAGACAAGCGCGCCGGCAAATGGCATCTAATCAACCCAGACAAGATGTTTTCCTTGACTATAATCGCGGTGGCATCGATGCGTTGGTAGCAGCGCACGGCCGCGTCCAGACTTTGTATAAACACTACGGCTTGGAATGCAAAGGGCAGGGCGTTGGCCAATTCAATGGCCTCATCCAATTGCTCGAAGGCATAGACAGCAATTAAGGGTCCAAAAACCTCCTTCTGCATCACGTCTAACTCAATAGGCGGGTTGAGCAGCTCAGTCGGCTGTTAGCAGTTGTTGCCGAGTGCCTGACCTCCGCTGACGATGTCGCCCCTGCGTATACGGCCGCATCTACCCACTGCCCAACCCGTTCGGTTTCCTCTTTACGAATGATTGGGCCTACATTGGTTTCAAATCTGTCGGATCACCCACGACCAGATGGTTGCCGAGTTGCGCCAGGCGCTGAGCAGCTTCTTGGGCGATGCTGGAGTGGCAGAAAATCCGTTGGACACTGACACATGCTTGAGGTGCTGGCAGCCTACCCTCAGACCTTCGTTTCAAACTGATATCATCTGTACAATTCACTCTCCCATCCGCCATCGCTGCAACGCGTCATGCGTTTTGAGCAAGTTCGAATTAGCCCGCCACGATGCGACGAAGCCTAAGGAAAAGCGTTACCTCATATGGATATATCGGCGTTTTCCAGCCCAGCCCAGACATTTGAACAACTGATCGTCGAGTTGCTGGCGGCTACAGGATCGCAGGTGCTCAAAGATATTGAGGTACCTGGCGAATTGGGCCATGACCGTGTGGTCGACTATGTAATCAGGAGGCCTGATTGCACCTATGACATTTTGGAAATCAAACACTACAGGCTCAAGTCGCGGCCCCGTATCGACATGCTCGAAAGGGCCTTCGTTAGCGTCAATAGTACCGTCGACGTTACGTCCGCAACGGTTGGAATCCTTGTTCTTAGCTGCCCAAATGAGATCATCAGCGATCAGCTCAAGCGACGCTTTCCGAGGATTCGGGTGTGGGGGCTCAGAGACATCTTCACTCAAGCACGAGCCATCCTCGATCTTTTTCAGCGCTTGGCCACCTGCCTTGAATTGGACATCGCGCAGGCAAACAGCTTCGTTGATGGTGAGTATGTTTTGCCAGACGTTGAGGAGCGGGAAGTCGAGGAAGGGGCTCGAATCGCAGAGGTGTTCACGGACATAAACCCTGGTCGCGAGGATGCGTATCGATTCGAGGACGCATGCATTAAAGCGCTGAGATTCCTGTTTGAATTCGACCTCGCCGGATGGCACCCACAAAGCTCGACGACAGATGAACTGCATCGAAGAGATCTGGTGTGCAGGATATTGGCTAAAAGCGAGATCTGGAGCCTGTTACTTAATGACATCAAGAGCCGCTACGTTGTCTTTGAATTTAAAAACTACCGCGAGCCGTTTGGCCAGGCCGAGGTCATCACCACTGAACGATACCTCTACCCAATGGCGCTCCGAAATGTCGCTATCATCATTTCCCAGAACGGCCACAACGAGTCAGCTCGAAAGGTCATGGACGGTGCGATGAGAGAGCATGGGAAGCTGATCATTTCCATCAAGGTGGCAGAGCTGCGATCGCTGCTGATCGGTAAGGACAAGGGGGAGGATCCGAATGGTTTCTTGTTCCAGAGAGTCGATGAGTTTTTGATCGGCCTTGCGCGCTGATAATGGACAGCTTCCATTCATTCATCAGAAGGGTTAGATGCAGACTTCACTCAGTTATCAGTCCCTATTTTTGGAGTTGCGCAGATATTTGCTCGCTCATCAGCCAATCGGCACGCAGGAGACTACGCGGTCGATCAAAGGCTTCTTTCGGGGTAAATTTGGCGCCGACCATATCGTGATGTCGTCGGATGCTGAAAGCAGCGAGTACCTAGCTGACCTGCTGGTGTTGAACTTTAATCCCAAGGACGTGCTTGTTCGTCGTACCCTTGACCTGGTGCCCGAATCGATCAGGGCGTTTATCGCAGTTGAGTCTGAACTAGGTGGCAGCGGCGCTTCGTCCGCATACGGGGTTATGAAAAACGTCGTGGAGGATTTTCTTAAGCTTCTCCTGATACAGAGTGACTACAAGATTCTGATTTTTACGTCGCTCCCATACTCCAAAGAGGTCAATCATGTTGAAAGACGAGTTGACACGCTACGCGAACTCTACAAACGGGCTTCAGGCTTAAACTCGGGCGCGCTTCTGGTGCATATCGAAGGCAGGCAAGTCAGCTCAACCCAGGTACAGACGGTTGTCACCCCAGTTTCCCTCAGAGGGTTTGTTATATCGGCGAATGGAAGCGGAGTGACACATATCGAGTCACTAGTGTCTTTGCCTGCTTGATGCGAAGACATCGCGCGGCAGTTGGACGAAAAAATTGTGATGGCATAAGGGGAGATGATGGTCAACGAAGTCAAAGGCATCCAGTCAGTTGAAGGAACCATGTCCATTCTGGAGGCTGTAGCAGCTGCTGAGGGCGAGTCTGTAGTGGCCTAATGTGCCCGCACACCCCAATAGGTGGCTATATGGCGACGAGCTGTTGGCGGTGATGCAGAATTGCTCTCCCTGCTGGGGCAAGACTGCCCCAACATGGATAGGTAGATGCCCAGCACAGACGGCCGTAGCCTTGAAGGTTGCTTGGGTCAGCGTTTTTTCGGCAGATGGGTCAATTCTTCATCAGCGCCTGCAATCATAGGTCATGGGCCGTTGGATTCGCTATCACAGCCTTCAATCCTTGTGCGGATGGGTCATTCCAATGACCAAGCCATACCATCTTATATCGGGTAATCGCCAATCACTCGGTCGAGGATCAACCGGGGCAATGTTGGTCCATACTTGCAGGTTCCGTATAGTTCAATCTCGCAGCCGTGGCGAATGCCAAGCCAAGAAACATGCCTTGATTAAGTCGGCGAGCGGCTGACCAGCCCAAAGCCGTCATACACCCGCATTTTCACCCGAGTGGCGCGGCGGTTAGCCAACAGATAAACAAAGTGCGGCTGCGCCGCACCGCGCACCGCAATCACTCGGGCCAATGCTGTTTCAGTGATGCACGCGTATCCATGGGCTCGGTGGCTAGCTTGCATTCCGCAGGGGCACCGTCTTGATGTTCCTTGGATCGATGACCAGTTTCAGACCTGAGGCGGTCGCTTGGTCGAATCCATATTCTTCCAAGTCATCGACCTTCGGGCGAACATCAAGGGCCTCGAAGCGGGTGGATCGATATTGCCAGTCAGGATCTTCGGTCTTTACAAAGAACACCTTCGCGCTGAAAGCGATGCTGGTATCGGCAAATGACGCGATGTTGAAATACAACCCTTCTGCAGGGGGAAATGCCTCTTCAATTTCTATAGCTTGGAATTCAAAGCGCGCGTCGGGCTGCGGGTTTAGCAGGATGTCCACGGCCATCCGTGCTTCATTCGCCTCCCAGAAAGCATCGAGCGTCAAACTAGCAGTGGAGCGCATGCCAGCGTTTGTTAGAAGACGCAACCACCCGTCCGCGAATGTGGAAATGAGCGGCAGTTCTTCGATGTACGGCCCTGTGACCGGTTGATCGACATGCAACGTGATCGCGGGAATCTTTGGGTTTCCGGTAATCGTCAAGGTCGCGCGACCAGATGACATGAGCGTGAACGCGCGAAGTAGCTCTGCCCATTTCTCCAAGGTTTGCTGCATATCATCGATCGAGCCGATGCTTTCAAGTTTCACTCCCGTTGGAGTCAGACGGATGATCATTTCTGCGGAGCGGATCAGAAGCTCCGGTCCATGAAGTTCTGAAAGCGGCGGTCCGATAAACATTTCAGCGTCGAACCGTGCAGCTTGTCCGAAGCCTAGGCCACGTATCGAAATCTCGCAGAAACCCAGGGCGGGAGGCGTAAGATAAAGCGACTCGATGTCGTCAAAAAGTGTGCCTTGATAGGGAAGGCGTATGCCAAAACGGCTATCGAACACTTGGAGATGGCGCGGTTTTAACGGCGCAAGGCCGAGTAGGATATTGCTGAAATGCTCCGGACCTTCGATTTGTATAATGGCTTCTGCCTCGTACCGGCCATTCTCATAACCGAGTTTGACAAGCTGCCGCTGCTTCCCGATTGTGTAGGCGCTAGGATTTTGCCCACACGCGTCACTCAGCGCGGCCAACAAGCCCCCGGGTGTCGGTTTGAAACGTAATCCAATTTTTTCGTAGTCGTAGCTGATATCGGTGTGGTTGATGTCATGCGCCTTACGAGCCTCCGCGAGCCTCAACCGTTTAAGAATGCGTGCGAGCTCTTTCCCTATAAGATGGACGAGATACGCGGTGTGGACTTCGCCGTCACTGCTCAGGCAAAACACGATGATGAGGGCGGGCCGAGGATCCTTGGCCAAGCGTTCAATGGCCGAAAGGCTTAGACGGATACGGTTCCCGGTGCGGCCGAGCGTTGATTTCAACTGAACCCGAGCAGCATTGGTTAGACGTTGATCGAGAGGCAACGACGTTTGCCCAGGCAGCGCCATCGGGAATTCGACGATAAAGTCCCAACCCATGACGTCGATGGCGCTCTTATTGCAGCAGAGAGCAGCGCGTTCGCAGAGCAATTCGAACTGTCGCTCCCCAATGCGGCCGATGCGTTCGGATTCTAGTTCGTTTGCCATTTAGCTCTCGATACCTCTAATGATCACGCGCGTGATAGCACTTGCGCCATGTCTAAGCGTCGATGAATCAGAGAAACGATCGACATTAGGTTTTGTGCGTCTTCCTTGGTCATCGCCCAATGTATTCGGGCCTCATGCGCGGTCGGATTGCGAAACATGCCGAATGTACCGCGGACAAGATTGGCAAACCCACTCTGTTCGCTACGTTCGCTAGCCGTCGACAGCGCGTTGATAGCCATGAGAGGGGGATTGCCAGAGAGAGCACGATCCACCAGAGCAGATCCGTCATCGGCTATTCCGGTGCGGGTACGCATCTTGTCAGCAACACTTTTGACAGCTTCTTGCGCCGCATGAAAGTAGTTGTCAACGAGAAGTTCGGCGCGGCAGAATTTCAAGACATCTGGGTGAACCCCTCGCCCTTCAAGGTCCGCGCGCAAGTCGCGAGCCCTCTGCAGAGCTTCTGGCAAGGTCTTGGCTACATCCGCCGACTTCAGCTCGCCGGCCTCATCGACCACAAGCCCGGCGAACACAAGCGCCTGGTTCAGGCGAGCCCGCATTGGCTCGTAGCGGTTAGGCTCGTGAATGTAGCGAGCGGGCTTCATGGCGCGCCGAATGAACTCGAGGATGTTGGTACGGTTTCGTTTGGTGTTCTGGCATTCTGCAAAAGCGTTGTAAATACGGACGCGCTTCGTCATAGGTCCGGGATCGGCAATCTTGCACGAGGCCAGCAGGTGCTCGATCTCAGGTCCGCTCAGACCCTCTGTGGTATCGCCAAGCGCGCGGGCGATCGCATCTAACTGATCTTGCGAGAAAAAAGCCATGGGCATCACCGGCCGTTTGATAGGCGGCGCAAGAAAGTCCTCGCCGTAATGAGCACTACATGTAATCGGAAGGTGCTGTGATCCTCGTCGGAAAGGCCCGGATGGGAGCCTTCCGAGTGGAGCATCTTGAAGAGACCGTTGATGTAGTTCTTTCCATCCTGCGTCCATTCCTTACGGTCCACAGCAAGAAAACCGATTTCCGCAAGGAGTGCGCGCCGGTTCTCAGAGCTTGGGCGCTGAGCCGCCTCTAGCGGCCGGATATTACGGGCTATCTCGTCCAACAGGCTTTCGAAGAACGTCCGAAGCTGGCTATTGCAGGCCGCCCAGTCGCCGCGTGTGTGGGCTTCAATCGCCTGGTCAATATGACCGAGAGGGATAACGAACCCGAAAAATTTCAGGAGGCGGTGGACCTCGTCGTCGGTTTCAGGAAGTAGGACCTCGCCGGGCAGAGCGGCGCGAATGGAGGCGTTTAGCCCATGGTCATCAAAGACGAGCACATAGCCGTCCCGCGCCAAGCTCCGCGCGAAAGCTGCATGCAAGGATTGAGTTTGATCCTGTTGCTCCAGCTGCGCGGCCTGTCGAATTACGGCCTCACCCAAGCTCATGGTGCCATCAAGCGTCGGAACTACGGTCTCGGCGCGTTGCACCACGATGCGGCCGAGGAGATCGCATTTCTTGGCTACGCTAAGGCTAGTGCTTGAGGTGATTTCATCCTCGAGGCCAAGCCGGAGCACAACCTGATTAAAACGTGCCTGCGTGTTCTGCTCTAGCAATTCGACTGCAGCAATGAGTGTAGGTCGAGTAAAAGGCATGGATCGCATAGGGTATGTTCACACTCGCATCAGTACTTCTAATCGGGTACCAAAGATGGGCAGGGCACAGGCATCGCATCGTTAGCGTCCAGCCCGTAGATCGAGGTGATCAAGCTCTTCTAAGGTGTGAACTACTGACTCCACAAGCTCTGCATCAAAATCATCGCGGTCAGCTTCTTCGTGCGTTCCCTTGTTAAGGTAGGTCCACACTAGGTTAGTGGCTGGGATTCCCAAAATGCGATCATAGGCGGTCAACAGGGGGCCTTTGTTGGCATGGTTGAATGTTTGTGCATCCCGTAACTTCTTGACCAGTGCTTCACAAAGGTTTCTCAACCCGGGCTCGGCACCAACCCCGGCGAGCATGATATTTAAGACACCCTGGTCGTGACTGCCGAGCCAACGCCATACCTTTTCAGACAGCATTTCTAAGGCTTGGCGTGACGCTGCTAGGGCATCTCTATCATTCAGGGCTTCTCTTGCGGCCCTAGCTTTCGCGATGTAGTTTGCGCTAGGTACGTTTCCGGTCACTCTGGGTTGATAGTTGCCGTCATGATGGCGTAATAGATAGACTTGGCAGCCATTGCGTCTCTGGACGGGGAGATGTTGCTGGATGTCCTTGATGAATTCGTTGCTGTGACAGGTGACGATTAATTGAGTTTGAGCAAAGTGGTCACTTTCAAAGATTGTTTCTCGAATACCGCCTCGATGATCGTGGTCGATTGCATTAATGGCGTCGTCGAAGACGATGACAGGGCATTCTATGCTTTTCGCCTTAGCCATGAGGATTGCCAACCCGAGGCAGCGAATATGGCCTTCGCTAAGTATGTGGAGTGCATCGACCCGAGCTCCCGGATTACCTTGGAAGCAGATCTCAATCTTCCCTTCACCTCCAATTGGAAGGTGCAGTGCGAATAATTTGTCCTCATCCCGATCATTGCGGTTGAATGCGTTGTAAAGATCCTTGGCTGCGTCGTTGAGTCCCGCTATCAACTGCCCCGGGAGCTGATCCCTGTAGGACCTTAGTTCTAAAAGAAATCGGTCATAAGTCCCCTTGAAGGGGGTATCCCGCTTTATGTCGAGAATCTCTTGGTTCGTTTGGGCGATTAGCTCAGCATTTGTTTCGTCGAATGCATTGATACGGCTATTTGCAGCCTCAACGTTCTCTTGCAGTTGCTGTCTCTTAAGATCCTGGGCTTGAACTTTGAGCTGGAATTCGTTGAGCCGTCGACGCTCCATAATGTGCGGCTGGCGATCCTGCTGAGCTTGCAACGACGCAACGTCTTGGGCTGCCATGCGATCCACCACAGGCAGGATTTCATCAAGGGACGGTAGTGCATCTTGAATCACCGCCGTTTGGGGGTAGATGCTTGACCACCAACGTTCAACCGGTTCTTCTGGAAGCTGACCAATCCACTGGGAAATGGCCTTATTTTCTCCGGGATGGGCATCAATGAAAGCGGCGACGGGACTGAACATCTGGCGCAACTCACGTGACGCTTGCCCAAACGTTGTCTGCGTAACCTGCTGCTGCTCCTGGAGAACACCAAGCTCTTCAAGCTGTTTAAGCCCTTCACCCGCCCTTAGATATGGATCTGCAGCTACGTGAGTCTGACCTTTCAGTGGGGTGTCACAGGCCGGGCACCGGTCTCCCACGACTTCTTGTAGGGCCAGGACCGAGTCATAAAGCGCCTTAAAAGAGACTTGGTCGCTTCTGGCGCGAAGAGCTTCAACGATGTCTTTGAGCTCCTCATCACATTTGTGTGTTTTCTCAAAAGCATCTAGAAGGCCCTGGCGCGTTACGCCGAGCACATTAAGCGGTACCGCTTCCAAAATCGCTTCGAGTTCCTGAAGGCGACCCGGAGTTTCGGGGGTACCGATAAGCTCTTTAAGCACGTCATATGTGATCTCGGCGTCGTACTCCTTCGCTAGGGCTGCCTCTTCTTCCGCCAGTGCTTGCTGGGATGCTGCTTCATTTTCAACGGTCGTTCTATCTGCTGCCAACGCATTTCGGCGAGCGGTCAATGTGGTCTGTTGTTCGCCGAGAAGGATAAGCTGCCCGTCGATGCTCTCATTGAAATGGCCCACGAACTCATTGAACTGATCCATGCCGAAGAGAGTGGCAATGAGTTCCGCTCGTTGGGCATTGGGTCGTGCGGCGATTCTGGAAAAGGCGTCGATCCGGTTCTTTTCTACGAAGCAGAAACGATAGGTGTCAGCGTTGGCAACGACATTTACTTCTCGCCCTTGCTGATCGGTCGCTTTCAGTATTGGTGCGCTGAATCGCCCATCATGGACATTGGCGAGATAAGTGCGGGCTGCAATGCGCTTGCTTCCCGCCTCTTCGACATCTCCCAAGAGCGCGTACTCCAGTCCTTCGCACAGACTGGTTTTGCCGCTACCGTTGGGGCCGTAGAAAAGGACGATTTGCTTGGTGAGGTCGAATGGCTCGGCTGCTCGAAAGCCTCGAAATGGACCGAGTGTCAGATGTCGAAGTTTCGCCCAAGGCCATGTCCCGAGATCAGCCTGAGCAACTGCGACCGGAGCAATATCTGCGGTACCCTCGAGTTCTCGTCGAATCAGCTCAACTAGGTATATGGATCGCTGGCTTCGTTGACGCGAGGTCCCAGCCAATTCATCGAATTTCGACAAAACCAAGGCAGCTAGACGACGGACATCTGCAGGGATGTCTTTTTCAGGCTGATAAAGCCATCCCACAAAACGCTCAAAATCCTGCCTGGCCGATGCCATATCCTCTCCTTTGGTACCGCCTCGTTGCGTCCAGCTTAGCGTAATATCATCTTGGTGGCGTCTTCATTTGCAATGTATGAAACTCAAGCGTCAAGCAGAATATTGGGTACGAACTACGATGCCTCGAGCCGTCCAATACGAAGCTCCAAATCTACAGATAAACGAGTATTTGCAGCCATGCTGTCGCTGCTTGAAGCGCACAAGCCTGCATGGGCGGCTTTCCTGGGCTACTCCATAAGCCGGTGCATACGGGACCCCTCATATCTGGAGGCTTTTCGAGGTATATCGCGAGGCGCCTGTTTAAGGTCGTTCTAACCTAGCGGTGTGGTCCTCATGCTCTCTCCATAATGCTCCTGTGCCGTGGCTCTTACGTTGCGAGGGTAGGCGGTTGAGGAATAGGGATAGTCGGCCAATTGCCATTAGTGGTAGCTTCCGTACTAACACGCGCGTCTGCTATCCCTAAGTGACCCAGGATGCCGACGTGACCGGCTCGATTCAAGCGATACAGGGACGTCATGGTGCTTATCAATATCCCATCGAACAAAGGTGGGCCTGCGGCAAGGCAAGGTTTCAAGTACCAGGATCACGTTGCTGTTTCCTTCATACTGAAGATGCTTCGCGATAGCAGTTACCAGCACGTCGAGTGTGAGACTGCTGACGACATCGTGCTGGTCTCTCGCCAGTCTGGTGAGACGGTTAACGAATATATCCAGGTCAAAACCACCGAAGGTGACAGCAAGTGGAACCAGAGTGAAGCAACAGCTCTGGACAGCGGTCGGGCTGACACTTCTCTACTGCAGAAGTCACTGCTATGTGACTGCCGCCCAGGAAAAGCTCTGTTTCGAATGGTCACCAAACGCGATACCGCCAAAGCTTTGAATTGCTTCAAGTTAGAGCTTGAAAAGCGAACTCAGCCTGATCTTGCGACCAGTCGCGGGACAGCCCTTGCTAAGAAATTTAAGAAAACACGATCACCCATGGGGCGTGACTTTTGCTATTGGGCGGATAATTTTGTGTGGCAGATATGTGGCGATGTGGACGCGCTGGAGTCAGTGAATCTGCGTAAGCTTGCAGAAATAATCGATCTTCGAGGCTCGTGGCCTACGCACAAACAACAGCAGGCAATTTACGCCGAATTTCTGAGCTGGGCAGATGATGCGGCAACCGCAAACGTCATCTCGGAATCTATCCAAAAGGTCATTACGCGCGCGGATGCCATGGATCGCCTTGATGCATTCTTGGCGGCGGCTGATAGCAAAAACATCACTTACTCGAAGCCCTATAAATCTAAGCCTCCGCCGTTTCTGGTCGAATTCCATGCGGCAACCGAGGAGGGATTGCTACGAAGCTTGACTGGGTACGACGTTCAGTATGACTTTGGCGAGTGGAGGCAAAAGGAACTTGCTGAGCACCTGGTTCAGTGGCTTCCCGAGTTCTGTTTACAAGCCAGCGAGATTGTGAATTTTCAGGTTCACCATGCTCAGACGATTCTGTCGAAGGCGATTGCTACGTTCACTCAGAATGGTATGGAGCGCGATAAGTTAATTGCAGAACTAATCCTGCATGTGATTTTGAGAAATAAGGAAAATAGCGAGCCTATCGCGTGCAAAGTGTTTTTTGCCTCAAAGACAGGCCTATCCGAGTTCGGGAACGCCCATATTGTTCAGCGCTCAGGCGAGGTTGATCAACTCTGGTTGGGGTTGGCGAGGATGATTACTGTGGGGACTATGGACCAGACTATGGCGCAGGTTTGCAGTACTCTGGATTCGACAATTAACAAAGCCGCACTGACCAACGAGCGCGAGATTATTATCTCACTGCGCGAACCGAATCACCTCCGCTCCAATTCGGAGGAGTTCAACAAAGCATTAGAACGAAACGCGCCTGCTGAAGAAATGCTGAAGGTGCTGTGCTTTCCTGTGTTATTGGCTTATGACAGTGATGCCTTATCCTCTGGGTACCTCTCCGACTATATTGATCGGCTGAAGCACGAGATCAACGACCACTACAGTTCATTGAAAGTCCATCTGCCGAAGAGAATGGATCAAATCCGAATTGCTGTGTTCCTTGTCCCTATCGAAAGCATCCAGAACTTGATCAAAGAGTTTAACTCACGTTGCAGGGTTTAGGCTGACATGAGATACGAAGTAGTTAAGGAACGACTCGAACGGCTCGGTGAAGATTCAAGCTCCAGGATCGAGCTTCTCCAAGCTATCAGTGTTGCCGTGAACCGGGGGAATCCAGAGTGGGAAGGACGGGACCTCGTCATCCGTGCGCTGGATAAATTCGCCTTGTTTGGTGAAGTTGAGCAATCCCTTTTGCTGAGTATGATCCGCGCGGTGGGCCTATTCCCTTACATCACTCCGTACCTCGATGGAATATCGATTTCAGACCGTCTGGCCTATGAGGTGCATCGGGTGGACGGAGTTGAAGCGGGCATGGTTTTTCATCGGCTGCAGGCTCATGTGTTCAGCTTGCTGATGCAAGGACGCAACGTCGTGCTGAGTGCCTCAACAAGCGTCGGTAAAAGCTTGGTGATAGACGCCGTTCTGGCCCAGGAAAAATTTCGCAAGATCGTGGTCATCGTCCCAACCATCGCCCTCATCGACGAAACGCGCCGACGTCTGGTCAAGCGCTTCAAACAGAGGTGCAATGTCATTACGCATCCGACTCAGGAAGCCGACGACGCCCGAGTAAACGTTTACCTGCTGACCCAGGAGAGAGTCCTCCAGCGTGACGATCTACAGGACGTCGGCTTTTTCGTCGTAGATGAATTCTATAAACTTGACCTGTGCAGTGACTCAGAAACTGGCAGCCGTGCAATTGATTTGAGCTTGGCTTTCCACAAGCTGGCAAGACAGGGGGCGCAGTTCTATCTACTCGGCCCGCATATCCAAAATATCCACGGTCTCGACGCTTATGAGTACAATTTCATCCCGTCCAACTTTTCCACAGTGGCCGTCGATGTTGAGTATTTCAATTTGCCGACCAACGGAGATGCACGCAAGGACAAGCTCCTAGAACTCTGCCGCAAAATTGCCACCCCCACGCTCATCTACTCTCAGTCGCCAGCAAGCGCTAACAAGGTTGCACAGCTCCTTATCGAAAAGGGTGGGTTTTCGCCGCTCGCGCAGACCCAAGACATTGCTCAATGGATCGCGAAGGAATACCACCCCCAGTGGAACGTCGCTAAGGCCATATCGCTTGGTATCGCCATTCACCATGGTGGCGTCCCTAGAGCGCTGCAACAGTATTTTGTGAAGCTCTTCAACGAGGGGACAATCAAGCACATTATCTGCACGTCAACGATGATTGAGGGGGTCAATACCTCAGCAGAAAACGTCATCATTTATGACCGCCGGGTTAGTAACACGCCGTTCGATTTCTTCACGTTCAAGAACATTTCTGGCCGCGCGGGTCGCATGAACCGCTACTTCATCGGCAAGGTTTACATGCTGGAGGCTCCGCCGGAAGAAAAAGATCTCACTGTTGATTACCCGATCGGACTGCAGAACGAAGATTCTCCGATGGGGCTTTTGATGAAGCTAGAGCCGGAGTACCTCACGGATATCTCCCGTCAACGGCTGGATCGGGCGTATGCGACACCGTTGTTGTCTACTGCGACCCTCGTCGAAAATCGGCATATCCCGGTTGACCGGCAGATAGAGATCGCCGAATCAATTATCAGGAATCTTGCAGTGAGTCGCCGAATGCTCACTTGGAAAGGAAACCCTGAACAAAACCAGCTCGAATACGTGTGCACCTTAGTCTGTGATCACCTTCAGACCAAACTGATGGATTATGGAATCATTTCAGGTCCTCAGCTCGCCTTTCATATCAACTCTGTCCGAATGGAGAAAGACTTCTCGGCGTATCTGCAGAACGCAATCGACACTAACCGAGCGGGCACCACTGCGAGCGAAGCGATCAACCTTCGTCTCAAGTTTATCCGTAACGTCCTGTGCTATCGCCTTCCTCGTGATTTTATGGCCATAAGCAAGATCCAGGCGGATGTCTTCACCCAGCGCAATATTGAGCCAGGAGACTTCAGCTTCTTCTCTGAGCAGATGGAGAACCTTTTTCACGATCCCTTACTGACGGCGCTGGACGAATATGGGATTCCCACGCAGGTCTCGACGCGTATTAAGAGTTCAATTCTTCCATCTGACAACCTGAATGACCTGCTGAACAAGTTACGGCACTTGGCGATCCGCCTGGATGGGATGCAGCTGTCCCCATTTGAGCGAAATATTATGAAATGGGCGATTGCCGAGATGTAGCTCTAAGGCGCTGGCAGGGAGCATCTGCAGGGTCAAAGCGTGGTGCGTTCGGCTTCGACTTGTGCCCTGTGAGATGTATTTAAATCGTTGAGCTGGCAACAGGGACTGACGCGCAGTGCGCGATCCTTCGCCTGGTTGCCTGAGTCGAGTCTGGGATGTTACGGACATTTAAGATTTTTCAATTTTTAAAAAAATATTGTCCGAAGGCACCGGCGTAGCTTCGAATAATAGTTTTGGTTTTTCTAGCAAATAGCCCTGGAGTTTTCCTTTCTTCCGAGGACCTTCCACCTGACAGACCCAAATATTTAAACCATTGTCGCGCTTCCTGTGGACCTTCAGTTTCTCAAACTGCTTCTGCACCCAGCGCCATTCTTCAATCTCTTGGCAGGCACCCTGAGAGATACCGGGGAATTCTTGCGTATAGCGTTGAAAGAGACCGGGCGTGACCAGAAATACGCTCCCATTCACTGTGTGGATTTTAGCCTTGCTGTCGTTGATAATCAGCTTGTGGCTCAGAATGCCTTCCTTGACCCAATTCAGGAATGCCTGGCCTGGGTTACCCGATTGAAGCATTGAAGTTTCGACAGCACTTTCTGACAGTGCGTCACTGGCCTCAGGCTCTTCCAACTCGAACATGTCCAGCAGCGTGCCGAGGTAATCGACATCCTCTAGTACCATGGGACCTGGCTGCGGTTGGCTTTGAGCTGATCCTGCACTGACTGTCTCGGGCGCTGGTGTTGGTATCGGGGAGTCAGCTGAGTGTTCATGAGCCGCTATGCTCACCGTTCCACTGAAAGCCTCGGGCCGGTCTTCGTTCCCCCAAATCAGTACTGGTTGAAGGCGCAGAAAGGTGAAACTCTGCTGCCAGTTTCCTTGTGCCACAAGCGCGGTCCAGATGGCTTTGCCTTCCGGCGTGGACTCAACCAATCCATGCGATTGCAGCTCATCGAACACCGCGAGGTTGGACGAGGGAATGCCCTCAATCGATTGCGACAGCAGATGGGCTCGCAGCTTGTCCGTGACCGTCTTGCTGACCAGCCACAGCGCGTCTTCAGTCAACCAACCCGCGGCACCTGGCTGGTTGAGTTTCAGCTCGTGCTGAACCAGATGACGCAGTCCGCTGATCAAGTGATGTTGCAGCGAATGAATCGGCGCTTGCAGCGCCTTGCTCGGGTTTCCGCCGATGTTCTGTGCGGTGGAAACACGGTCGGCCTGAATGACCAACTCGCCCAGCACGCCGGTGCGCTCGTATTGGCCGGACAGGACATACAGCAGGCTGGCCCACAAGGATGGAAATCCACTGAGCCAGTCCAAGATTGGTCGGCCAAGAATCTGGGTGTAAAGCAAGCCTGCGGCAGCACCGTGCAGATGGTAGTCACGACCCTTGAGATAACGAAAGCGGTAGGGCTGATCCAGTGGCCCCTGCCAGGGATGCCAAGGACTACCATCCTGGCGTTCGACCAGCAGGTCCACGGCGATCTTGCCGATGTCATGCAGCAGTGCACCATAGGCGATGCCTGCGGACCAGGCATCGGTCTGGGCGGCTTGGTCTTCAGGTGCGGCGCCGGTGGGAAGCAGATACGACTGACGCAATTTCAAACTGCAAGCGACCAGTTCCAACCCATGGTCGAGCATGCCGCCAAGATAAGCATGGTGGTGCGTTTCGCTGGCTGGAAGCTGCTGGACCAGCTCGGCGTAGCGATGGATCGGATTTAAATAGAGCTGGCTGAATTGCGGATGGGAGAGGGCGGTGTACTGCCAAATGCGATCAAGCAACTGGCGGCGATGCTCGGCAGCTAACAAGCTCTGGGACGATTCGATGGGCAGGTACCCATCGGCGACGTTTACGGTGTGTGGCGGAGGAGGCTTTTGCCTTTTGTGCCGAAACAGACTGAGCATCATGGTCCTCCCGGGAGCTGGCAGAGTCAGTGGCCTTTTAGCCTTTTCGGATAGGGCTCTTACCCTTGACTCCCCATTCCCTTCCAACCCTTACCGGTCCTTTTGACGCGTTTCCCTTTGTGCGGCAATCGGGATATCGATTTGTCCTGGTGCCGTTTTATTGGATGCGCATGCTGGTACGAAAAAGGAAAGTGTCGGTACACTGCGGTGCGAATTTTATTGGGTCTTGCCATGAACCTCACTGACGCCACGCTCGTGCTGCTGCTCGCGGCACGTATCCATGGAATAGACGAAGCCGTCAGGGCCTCGGCGAAAAGCGTGGTCAAGAAGCTTCCGCGCAGCAAACGCGATCTGATCTACAAGGTGATCGACAGCCGAAGTCCACTCGAGCTGGTGGATTATCTGGCGGAAAATCTGGATACATAACGGCGTACTGTGGTTAGGGAGTTACCTCCCGTTCTTTGCGTCAGCACCCCACGCTGTGGGAATTTTCTGGGCATAGAAAAAGGGTCCAACTCGTGTTGGACCCTATGAAGCGTGTGCAGCGGTGAGGTGACGATCAAGCTCCGTCGTTCATGCATCGCGAGTCATCCATTCCCGTCTGCTTCCGTTGCTGCTCCAGGTTAAGCACATACTCCGAAGCGCATCGGGCCTGGCCACTGGCGCGGAAAATCGCGCGATTGTCAGCCTTGAGCAGGCTGAGCCAGGAATCGATATAACCCTCATGCCTCAGTTCTCCCTGA
The DNA here is from genome assembly GCF_045037875.1 of Pseudomonas petroselini. Taxonomy (NCBI): domain Bacteria; kingdom Pseudomonadati; phylum Pseudomonadota; class Gammaproteobacteria; order Pseudomonadales; family Pseudomonadaceae; genus Pseudomonas; species Pseudomonas petroselini. The sequence goes on along the minus strand of NZ_CP173614.1, from coordinate 4,214,321 downwards.
ACGCCGGCGTAGGCGCATAAAAAAGCGGCGCCCATTTCGGCGATCAACTCTTCAAATGCGTAGCCTGGCGAGCTAAATGGACACGGAGAGGTCACGCCTTCGCGCTGCAACCGAGAGTGGTGTCCGGTCCAGTGCGTCAGCTCATGAAGCGCGGTGGCGTAGTATCCACCTTGATCGTGAAATTGCGCTTTTGTCGGCAGTTGAATGAGATCCCTGATCGGGTGGTAAAAGGCTTCGTCGGCAAATCGATGGATGATATTTGCGCCCGAACCTAACAACAGATTTTCCGCAGCGTCGTTGGAGAAGAAGGGATCGCTCGGTTCCGTTTCGAGCAAGGTTTCGTTGAGCGTTTCGAGCCCCTCCGTTTGCTCGATGTTGAACAGAAAATGCGTCTTGAGAATGCCAAAGTGAGTGACCTTGGGCTGACCGTTTCCATCGAGTACGGGCTGGCCTGACTCGGTCTGTTCCTCGCGCTCCATCGGCTTGTAGAGTACTGCCAGAGTGCTGTGCTCACCCTTACAGATGTGCCCACCGGCTTTTTTGGCCTGGTTGAAGGTCAGCCAGCGATCTTGAGTAAACCCCTGCAACCTGGCTTCGGCCCAGAGCAACGGTAAATTGATGCCCGAATAGGGACGCTGGGTGATGGCGTTGACGGGGTAGGGTTGGTGATGACCGACGTCAACTGATCCACTTGAGGACCAGGGTTTGATCCAGGGCGCTACGCCTTGGTCTAACGCGGTAACGATCTTGTCTGTCACGTCTTGGTAGATATTGCGCATGGCATTTCCCTCAAAAAACCGGAGGAACGCCTTGCCCGTCGGGGAGGGTTCCCCGGTGGGTGTTGATTGGATTGGTGCAGGACTGCGTATAGCCTGAGTTGGATCAGTGGTCGGGTATGGCCGTTTGCGTTCAGCGTTGCTGCTCTTCCGCAAGCGCTATCAGTAAGGCGTTAGGTTGGTCTGATGCCTGAAGCAGGCTGAGGCTCAGTCGCAGTAATGGCTCATGATCTGCATCACTCACTGAGCCGAACTTGGCTATCTCGAACACCACGTAAGGTGCGTTTGGATCGGCCAGGTGAGCTTTGAAGGCTGCGCATACCACGTTGCTCAGCCTATCGAGCTGCAGCTTTTCAGGATGACTTGAACCATCTAGCAATACTGCGTGTTGCCACGCGTCTGGAGTGAACACAACGGGCAAGCGCAGAGTGTTCAGTGCTTCGCTTGTGAGTGAGTCGGACATGGTGTGCCTCCGTTGATAGCGCGAAGAAACCTGTCCCATAGGGGGAAAGAATTTCCCCGCAGTGGGTTGAAGAAAAACAAGAGGATTTGGGGCGAGCAAAGCCTGTAAAGACGCTCGGGATTGCAGTAGGCGTTCATCACCGTGAAACGTGACCGTGCGAGCCACCGAACGCTAATCGCACTTGGGGGGAACCATCACCGGAGTGACGTAGCTTTGAAGGCTCTGGCTACCTGGGGAGGTGCTGTCGATAACAGCGATCCGTACCCTCTATGTAGCTGGATGATATGGATGGGTCAACGGCCATAGAGGCGCGGAAGCACGAGCTGCGTCTTTTGTCTTCCAGTGACGCGTTTTTCGACCGAGCAAGCTGATAAACGGTTAAGCATGGGCGGTTTTCAGTAGTAGGCTGTAACCTCGATTTCCACAGGAACATGCTCAGAAGAGGGCGTAATCATGCCGGCTCAGCAGCCAGTTCAAATTTCCCGCGCGCACCGCTGGGCATATGCATTTGGTATGTCGGCAAAACGTGGTTATCGCAAGTGGAAAGGATTGGAATTCCGCGTAGCTGAACGTGCGGCGGCGACAGGTATGCCTGCGGGTGGGCTATTGGTTCGCGGAACCTTTCTAATTACGAAGCTGGCATTCCTCCTTGGGTTGCTCTTTATCGGTTTCTGGCTAGTTGCTTCTGTGGTGACGATGATCGCTGTGATTGGACTTCTGGTGTCCAAGGCTGCCATTGACACGGATCTTGAAGACAATGATCCAGGTCCAGACTTTTTAGGGGCCAACTCCTATCTAGGTAATTACGACGACAATGGCCATTACATTGGGCATTCCAAATCATCGAGTAGTGATGTCAGATGATTCTTTTCGTAGCTCCCATCAACTGATCTGTGCCTTTGCCTGCCGCGCCATGCGCTGCCTTGCTCGCACTTCCTAGCATCCCTTCAAGGCTGCTGCCAATTGAGTAGCCTGCCCAACTCATAGCAACCAGAAATAGACCTGGCAGGACCAAGAACATCGCCCCCATCACATATTCAATCACCTGCGCCGTCACGGTTCCATCCATAAAACCGGATGTGGGTAGGGACAATAGCACCTGACTGGACGCCGATACTTGGTTGTACAAGGTATCGAGCATGCTGGAGTCGACCCAGCGGGCCAACTCCCACCAGAAGGTCAGCATGTGCAGCGTGAACAGCGCGAACGTCACCGTCATGACGGTCTTTAGCTGGTAGGTACTGACCAGCAGGATCAGCGGCAAGCTGATGATGACGCCCATGATCAGGAAAGCTTGCACCATCGGCAGAGCGGCGCGTAGCGCGTTCATCGCCGGAAAATTGCTGAAGGAGCCGAGGGCCAGCCCCGTGTTGGTGGCCAGGTTAGTAAGCCCCTGATTGATCGACCCGCCGCGAGCACTGGAGCCATAGTCCTGGTACACCTGTCCGGGCGACATGGACATCGATTGTTGGCGCGGGCTGACCAGTTCGCGCAGGGTGGCATCCTCGATCTCGTTGCTTGAGCGACCAGTCAGCCAGCCTTTCAGCTGAGTCAACAGCGAAGGGGCAACTTGCTCGATCAATCGTGCTCGCAACCCGATACCGCTGTCACTCCACCATTGTTTGCAAGTGGGGTAGCCCGCGCCATTCTCCAGCCGTGGCAAGGAAATATCTCGGGTTTCATCGTAGGGCCAACTGACTCGCGGTGTCCGTGAGCGATCGGTGTCGTAGTAGCCCCGAGTGTCGAGAAAATAGCGTGAGCCAATCCAGGACGAATCATGACTTTGCGCCTTGTCCAACTGAGGACGGTTGGTGAACAGCCGAGAACGGGAATAGCCATAGCAGTCGCGAGTGAAGTCGGCGACTTCCTGTAGCAATACCTGGTTATCGATGCGAGAACTGTCGATCTCCATGCGCATCTGCCGAATGTCCGGTGCGCAGGGGATGGAGGCGGTGGTCGCTGCGGTCACTCCTTTACTCAAGGCGTGCACCAGAAACCACCAGATTGGCACGTTGGCAGAGCGTTCACCGATGGTGTTGAACGTGGTGCCCCAAGCGGTTTCCGCTGGCTTGGCCACACTGACACCGCAACGATGACTCGCTGCATCATCAAATGCCATTGACGTGAGGCTCAATGGAAAGACCGGCGCGCAGCCGAACAAGACAACGATGTAGGCCAGCCACAGCCGGTTCTCTATCCGCGGTACAGAGAGCAATCCCTTGTTGCCTTCATCCGCGCCTTGCTGGCGGGCTGACAGCCACTCTTGCAAGATGATCGCGCCGAAGGGCGCGGCGAACAATCCGGTATCGGATAGGATGTTCCAGATACCGTTGTTGATGATCCAGGCCAGCAGGGAAAGGTAAAACTCCAGGTAGCTATTGGTGCTCATGAGCATGGTGTTGGCCTCACAGCCGGGTGAGTTCGACGCAAGTAACGAGCACGAGCCCTAATGCTCCGATGCGCCTTACGCGCAATCGATCTTGTGGTCGATGTCGGTAGCGTCGAAGCAGATCCCACCAGAGCGCGAAAACTGCGGCGTAGAGCAGGGTGCGCCACCCCCGCAGATAAGGTCGTACGGATTCGAGTGCCTGCTGCCAGACCTCGAAATTACCCAGCGCAGTTCGGCCGATCCAGGCGACCAGTGCGGCGGTCAGGATCATCACTGCGGCAATCCCCACACCTGAAAGCAGACTGAATAGCGGTGAGCGTTTCATGGCTCACTTGCGCCTGGCGTCAGCGTCGTTGAGTCGGCCAGGTTCGGGGTCGCCTTGCTCGACGGTGCGCGACGCATCGGCACCTCCGGCATGTCGATCGAGCACGAGGCTGGCGGTATTGGTTGTGAGCATCTGCCGGACCTGCAACTCGGTTTGTAGCAGGCGTATCTCGCGCTCCAGTGTGTCGATGTTTTTCGTCAAGGCCGTTTGGGCCGGTTCGGCGGAAGCGATGTTAGGTTCGTGGCTGCCTGCCAGCAGCGTGCGCAATAGCAGGAGCGCTTTGTCGAGCACGCTGGACAGGGCCGTCTCACTGGCCAGGCGCCGCGCCAGGAGTTCCTGATCAGGATCGTCGCGCAGGGCTTCGATCACACCACGGGTCACCGGCAGCATTGGGCTGGAGGCTTTGCTCAGATTGTCAGGGTTCGGCGGCAGAGATCCGGACAGTAATCCTTGCAGGGTTTTGAGGTGTTCACTGTAGGCCTCCTGGATGAGCGGCGTCAGTCCGCTGCCAGCGGTAGTCCGCAGAGTCTCGCAGGTGTCGCAGGTTGCGACTTCGGTCTCGCCTAACACTCGAACAGCCCATTCGGATTCCTCTTGGGGTGAGGTCCATGCCTGGCAAATAGCGCCGCCCAGGCAATCACTGCTACTGATCGAGGCGCTGTCATCCACGGACCGGTTATGCAGCAGGTTGTAGCCCGCGCGCACCACATCGGAGGTTGCCCGGATGGGTGTTTGTCCGCTACCTCCAGCCTTCTGCCCGCCGACCCATGACACCCCATTATTGCCGTTACGGGCCTCGGTGTTTTTCACCGCGGCCACCGCATCACCGCCGGTTTGTTCGAGGTTGCCCTGCATCTCCTGATTCTTGGCCAATGCGCCCCAGCCGGCCTGGCCGACCTTGTCAGCCATCTTCTCGGCCATGGCCTGGCAGGTCAGTTTGGAACGGTCGAAGTCGATGCGCCCTTGCATCACCCCGTTACTCAACAACTCATAAAGCCCTGGGTTGGCGCGCTGGATGATCAGCGCTGGCAGCGACATCACCGCTTGGGTCGCGTTCTGCACAATGCTGCCCATGATCTGTTGGAAACCCTCGGTGACGCCGTTCAACTGGTTTTGCAAGGTATTGGTGAGGCTCATGTTTCCACACATCATGTTCGCTCGCCATGAAGCGCCGACACCGAGCCCGTTGGGGCGATAGAGCGAGCTCGGCGAGCCCGCTGCCGAGCCGCCACCGATGATGTACATCACCCGGTCGTCGAGCACTTCGCCTTGAGTGCCCAGGCGGTAATCGCCTTCGGCGGCGTGGGCATGCATGGTCATGGCGAGCAGTCCGCAGAGCAATAGGCTCACCAGGCTCAACCATGATCGCGCGAGAATCCGGCTCATGAAGCACCACCTTCGAAGTCGATGCTAAACAGGAAGGTCTGTCCCTCACGCTTGCAGCAGCTATAGGGACGCCACAGCGACCAGGCATAGCCGCCATCCGCGCTCTGCACAGGACCGCTGGGAAAGATGGCGCACGTGGGCTGAACCAGAGGGTAGAGCAATTGCCATTTGTGGGTCGAAGCGTCATTTTCCGTGATCGGACCGGGCGGCCAGTATCCGTCGTGTGGAACAGGTGTGAGCGGTAAGTACACATGTGGCTGCCAGTTGCGAGTAATGAAATCACCCGCCCGTTGCGCCATCACCGCAGCGGCTTTGAAGTCGTCGGGTTGTACCAAAAATCCTTGCCGGGGATAGACGTTGCCCCACATGTTTCCCGCGATCTGCTGACCGATTTCACGGACCCCCGGCATCAGCGACTCTGGGTAAAGGCTTTCCGGTATGCCCAGGCGCCAGGCCAGCGAGTCCAGAGTGCTCAGGTAGTAGGGCATGAACGCAGTAGCGCCGCTGGCGCAGGCGTAGCCGGATTGCGAAGCCAGCTGTGTGGCGACCCAGCCACCAGGGTGACCGATGCCATCGACGTTCTTGAAGCGGGGTAGGTTGTCGCGCTGGGTGTTCGGCGTGATCAGGTTACCGCCACCTTCCGCACCATTGATGGGAGCGGAGAGGGTGCCCATCTCGGTCCATGGATTATTGCCGGTGGTGGCGTAGCTCGAAACCACCAGCTCAGGAATGAAATGACGCACCTTGGTCGAGGTTTTGACTGTGCAGCCGAAGGGTGTGCACAGGAGCCAGAAACAAATACCGATGACCCTATATTCGAGACAGCTTGGCGAAAGCGCAGAGGACGTAATGCTGCCGGTGTCCAGCGCCATGCTTGGGCCGCACGCCAGCAACACGCTCAGCGCCAATGGCCGTAGCTTTGTGGGCGGGATTGACGAGCAGGCAATGGGCATGATCCAGGCTCTCGGTGTATGGCCTGGGCAGGTTCGGTTAGGGACTGAAGATTGTCAGTGGGAATTATGAAGGCGGATCTGTCGGATTTGTGAGACGTAAGACTATTATTTGACGTGGAGGACGCTGCGCAGGGTATCGGCGCCTACAAGTAGCTGATCTGTGGTAATTTCAAAAATATTGGCGAGTTTGCATAGGACCAGCAGCGACGGATTGGCCGTGCATCGTTCGATTTGACTGACGTAGGTACGATCCAGCTCGGCCATGAGCGCCAATTGCTCTTGGGTAAGGTTCTTCACGCGCCGCATCAGGCGGATGTTTTCCGCCAACTGCAGACGGAGCTGTTCGAAGTCTTGAGTCATGCGCGCAAATTGCGCCTTGAGGGACTCTCAATCCACGGGATATAGTCTACATTGGCGTTGATCTAGGCTATTTGATGCCCTTGCCTGTTATCGAGCGTTCATTTGGTGTCGTTAAGATTTCGGGGCTGGCCTGCGCGTCTAACAATAAATCAGAAATCTTGGGTGTGTATGGACGAAAACTACGTTTCAATTCCTGCGGCGGATGGTTGCCCGAGTCTTCTGACACCTTGGAGCGACGAATTTGCCCCAATGATCGAACGTGGCGTGCAATGCGCCCAGGCTTGGCTTGATACGTCCGGCGAGATTCCATTGTGGTGGGAATTGGCGCAAACGCGCAAAACCTTTCCTGTCGGTGACTGCCAGGATGCTTTTGAAGCTGGTTTTTTGTTGAGGATTCAGCAGCGGCTAAGCAGTGTGCCACCCAGCCCAAAGCAAAGCTGAGAAGAACGACGTTGAAGGTGCGTTCATACTCATAGCTAGAGCCCAGTGTTCAGCGAGCGTTGCGGCTGCTGAAGCCCCCAATACCAGCGCTCTCGCAGAGTTGGTATTGGGTAATCGCCACCAGCGTCTAGTTAACCGCGTCTTTCAGCGATTTACCGGCTTTGAAACTAGGTGTCTTCGAGGCTGCGATCTTGATGGTGGCCCCCGTTTGAGGGTTACGTCCGTCGCGCGCCGCACGCGCTTTGACCGCAAAGGTGCCAAAACCAACCAAGGTGACGTTCTCACCGCCTTTCAACGCAGTGGATACGATGGTTGTGAGGGCATCTAGTGCGCGTCCGGCAGTGGACTTCGGAAGGTCGGCGGAGCTCGCTATGGCCTCGATTAGATCGTTTTTATTCATGTGTGACTCCTTCCGCTTGGCTGAGTGTCAATGAGTAATCTACTCAGATAGTTCGGGCACATCCACCAAAAAGCGGCACTCCAGCCCTGCGCAGACGTAACGCCATATAGGCTCCAAATCTGTCCTTATGTCTCGATTCCACGGGCCTGGTCAATACGCTCAGCTACCTGGAGAGCCGCTTCCAACTCCGAGCAACCGTTCTCCTGCATCAACCTCCAGCGTTCGGCTTTTTCCTCGGGCTCCGTCATGGCAAAAGCGAGGTAAAGGCTGGGTGGCACGGCTCGAAACAGCGTTTCGAGTTTTTTCGACAGCACGACCCCCTCAGTGTATTTCCCAGGCTCCTTACTGGCGGAGAGCAACAAGGCTTTCTGTGCCGGCGTAAGTTTCTTGAACCGTGCGATTTCTTCGATTTCCGCGGGCGGCATGTTCAAACAAATCCACCATTCGATCATGTTGAGCATGGTCTGCGCGGCCGTGGGGAAGTCGGCAAGGTTCTGTGTGGCGAGCCAGAACCAGGCCCCGAGCTTGCGCCACATCTTCGTGCCCTTGACCACGAAGGGCGCCAGCAGCGGGTTCTTGGTGATGATATGGCCTTCGTCGGTGACCATGATGATCGGTCGGCCTAGGTACTGATCGCGCTCGGCAAGGTTGTTCACGGTGTTCATCAGGCTGATGTAGCTGATGGACATCTGGGCTTCGTAGCCTTCGCGAGCGTACGTGGCCAGATCGACAACGGTCACATCGCTTTCGGGCCAAGGCGTACCCTCGCGATCGAACAGTTCGCCCTCGAATCCCTGGCAAAACAGGTCGATGGATTCGCCCATTTCCTGGGCACGTTCACGACGCTTCTCCGGTAAGTGCAAGTCGACGGCGGTGCGCAGCAAGGCGTCACGCACATCGCGGGTCAGTACCTGGCGACCCGCCGCGACACATGCCTGTGCCGCATCGAAAATGCACTCGCGGATCAGGCTGCGATCAGCCCGGCTCAGACGAGCTTCTTCCTTGGCCTCGCCGCCGGTGATCATCAGGCGAGCGGTGATTTCCAATTCGCCAAGCACATCGCGTTGGTCTTCGCGACTGGCTACCGCCTCATCGTCCCACTCATCAATCGACAGGTTCGCCACTTGATCCGGCTGCTCGACAAGGCGCCGGGCATCGGCGAACGGGGCGAGGCTGATCGAGGTGCCAGGTTTCAGTTGGACCTTGTTGACCGACAGATCCTGTGTTGCGAAGTAGTCGCCCTGCAAACCAAACGAATTGCCGGCCTCGACGATAAACAGGCGAGGGCGGTACACCGCCATGACCTGCATCAGCAGGGCGACCAGGGTGGCCGACTTGCCGGCACCGGTCGGACCGAACAAGAGCAGATGACCGTTCATGGCCCGGTCCAGGCGTGACAGCGGATCAAAGCTCAACGGCGAGCCACCACGATTGAACAGGGTGATACCCGGGTGACCGGTGCCGGTGCTGCGGCCCCACACCGGAACCAGGTTCGCCAGGTGCTGGGCGAACATCAGGCGGGTGTACCAGTTGCGTGTGTCGCGGGCCGGGTTATAGGCCATCGGCAACCAACGCAGGTAGCTGTTGCAAGCGGCGACTTCATCGCCTTCGCGTACCGGTTGCAGCCCCGCGCCCAACAGCGCGTTGGCAAGGCTGACCGAGCGCTGGTGCAGTTGCTGTTCATCGTGACCGCACACGTAGAACGCCAGGGTGCCGCGGTACAGCTTGTGCTGGCGACCGATGATCGCACGAGCCTCTTCGACATCCTGACGGGTCTGGGTCGAGGCCAGGTTTTCACCGATGGCTTTGCGCGCCAATCGGTTTAACTGGTCTTCGAGCACATCCTGCGGCTTGACCACCAAGGTCAGACTCATCACCGTGCCTTCGGGTAACTGGTCGAACAGGGCATTGACTGCATCACCCTTACGGGTTTCTCCGGTGAGTTGACCAATCGACGGTGCCCGTCGCAGTTTGTCCACCACCATGACCCGATGGGGTTGCCCATCGAAGTACCAGAGTCCTCGTTGCACATCCGAACACGGTTCGTTGAAGAACAACCGTTCGGCGAAGTCGTGATCGAAGGGCAATTCCAGCGACTCGCCATCAGCAGGCTCCGGATAGACAACCCGTTTGTAAAAGTCCTCGGGCGCTTCATCGGTGAGCCTGGGCGCCGGATTGAACCAGGGCAATAACCAGGCATACAGAGCGCGGCCATCAACTGGTGCCGATTGCACCCCGCACGCCTGCAACGAAGCCGCAATACGTTCGCAAGCCTGCTGCAGGGATTGTACCGGGGTGAGTCCCGTCTCCTCGGCGCCAGACTCAAGCCAGCGATAGACCACCAGGCGCACCCGTCGGTTGTTGCCGCGCCAGGACAGGCGCGTCACCACCTTATCCTCGAACAGCCCTCCGGGCTTGGCGATGGCCTTCATATGTTGGCGAGTAAGTTCCAGGTACGCTTCGGTGAAGACCGTGCCTCTAGCGCTGTCCTGAATATAATCGGTGAGCCAGGTCAGGTAGGGAGTGAAGTCATTGTCGTCCTGGCAAAAAAACTGCGCCACCCAAGGCGCTTGATCCAGCTCATCAAAACTGTCCTGTAGGGCATCCTCAAGGGCATCGCGGGCGGCCATCAACCAATCGGGCTCGCGCCCTTCGGTGCCGATGGGCAGCAGCTCGAACACAGCGCCCACCGAGCGATTGTCATCAAGCAGAAAACACTGCTCGGTATCGAGGTATTCGACCCAAGGCAGGTGATCAGTGAAGCTGGGATTGTGTGCATAGAGTGCGGCGTCATCGGCCAGCGTGGCGCGAGGGCGCAATGGGTTGCGCCAGGCTTTCCACGCAGGAGCACAGTTCCGCGAATCGCCGGTACGCACTACAAGTCTTCCTGACGTTCACCCGGCAATGCGTACTGCACCCGTTGGTAGAACGGAAAGACGGTCGAGTAACCGGGGACCGGTGCCTGCTCAGTACCGCTCAGGTGCGGATACACGTACAGCACCAGATCGGGATTGGGCAGGCGAGGGAACAGATTGTGGATCTCGTTCGCTGCGGTGCGCGTATACGGTTCCTGGAGAGACGCGGAGAGATCTGCCCGAGCCAGCGGGCGGCGTAGCTGCTGCCGAGCATCCAGCAGTTGCTGCTGAGTGCCTTGCGAACCACCACCGTTCCAGATGTCCAGCATGGTTTGCTCGCCATGGGGCAGCAGCGTCTCCTTGTCGGTGGAACATCCCGTCAGGACCCAGCAGAACACGCTAATCCAGGTCAGGCAGAGAGGCATGGTCTTTTTCATGGCGAACGCTCCGGCCCTTGGGCTCGTAATCGATGGTGATCTCATGGTCGAGGTGCAGCGCGACTGGGGCGGCCGGTGGCACGTACACGGCAGCAAAGGTCTCGCCATAGAGTTTGTTGATCCACTCACGGATGTCGCTGACCCCACCACTTAGAATTGAATTCAGCGCGCTATTGCCACTGCCGCTGGTGACCCCGAGCGTACTACCGCCCGAACTGATCACGCTGCTGTTGTTCTGCTCATCCCCGAGCAAGGCGGCGACACCGGCGCCGGCGGCAGTGATCAAGCTCTGGCTGCCGAGGTACTGTTGAGCATTCGAGCGGCGCTCACCGGCAATGCAAGGAATGCCATACGGATCGGACAGGTAACCGAGTCCGCCACGAATCTTGTCGGTGTTCGAGCTCTGGGTAGTGGAGGCATTGCGGCTGGCTACCGCCTTCGGCTGGGGCACCGTGCGGATGGTGCCGTCGGTAAACACAAAGGTGATTGACTCGACCTGTCCGCGCACGCAAGACAGGGTCCAGTCACCGGACGCCGTGCCGCTCATTACGGCCCCCGCAATGTCTGGCAGGTCGATGCCGTTGGCGGTCAGGTTCTCCGGACCGACCAGCACCTTGAAGGGATAGGGATCATTCACGGTGCCGTCCACCGGGACCCGACCGATCAGCGCGGTCATGGCAACTGAACCCATCAATGTTGCGTTTTCGGGGATGGTGTAGATCGGCTTCGCGCCTTCGGTACGATCAGCGGATTGTGTCTGGTCACGCTCACCCTTGGTGACCTCGCGCAACTGTTTCTGGCTGCGGTCGATGGCATTGTCCTTCATACCCTCCAATGAGCTGAAGGCAGTAGGCAGACTCAGGGCGGACGCGGTCTTGGCTTTGCCCTGGGCGTCCGTGGGAAGAGCATCCGAGGGCTCAATCCACTGCAGCGCATCATTGGCAGAATGCTGTCCTTCGAACTGAGCACCGTCACCTGGCTCAAGCCCCAATCCGATCGGCATGTCCTTGCCTTTGCCGGTCAGCCCCGACAGCTGTTCCTGCAATTGCGTCAGCATACCGCGAGCTTGACGACTGTCTTGTTCTGCTTTGAGTCGGGCCTCGTTGGCTTGGCGGCGGCCTTCGTCGACCTGCTGGGTCACGCTGCCAAGCGCGCTCTGGATACGCGAATCGACACTGTTTTCCCGCTCACGAAGGCGGTCGTTCTCCGTCTGCAGCGAATCATTGTGTTTCTTCAGGCCGAGCATGTCGCTGCGCATGGCTTTTACCTGGCCGACCAGGGTGGCGACCGTGTCGCGTGGGGTATCACCCGCAATGCCAAGCGACTTGGCTTGCTCGGCGGATAACTGGAGGTTGTTCTGAGCAGGCGGACTGTCTGACGAAGGCAAGGTTCCACCCGCAACCCAAGTTTTCAGGACGATGAACACCACGCCTATCAGCACAGCCGGTACCAGCCATTTGAGCAAGGCGTTAGCTTTCATCGTCAGCACCTCGCGCAACTGGCGGGAGCAGCACGGCGTTTTCGAGGCCGGCACCGCAGGTGACGAGGTAGGCAATCGTGGTGTCTTCAGCACTGCCGACCGGTCCGAGGAACGCATGCTGGAAGGACGCGGCGAACAACTTGGCCTGAAGCTGACGCGGGTCGAGTTGCACCATCGTTACACCACGGTTGCGTAACTTCACCGCCGTCACCCAATAATCACCGAGTCGCCAGGCGGCGATGGGCGTGCTAGACACGTTTTCAGTCGGCAGCAGGGCCGGCAGTTCACTGCGCAGCTTGAGCGGAACGCGGCTTACGCCGGGGAGGGGCTCTACAGTGCGTAGCGGTGCGTACAGGCTTTGCGCGGCGTAGCGCGTCAACGCGACTGGGATTGGCGTGCGTTCTGGAACAAGAACGGTGCTGGATTCCGTCTCGGTAGTCTGCACCGGAGCATTTTTGATAATACGCACGGGCTCGAGCGGTTGATCGCCAGGCGTGGCGGCGATATCCAGCAGGATGATCTCGCCCGTCGCGACCGATTGCAGTTGTAATCGGGTAGGTGCAATGGCTTCTGACGCGCGCAGGTACAGCGTGCCGCCGGTAGATTGCACGCGCAGCTTGCCGGTCAGAGTTGAGGGGACGCCGACTCGGACATCCTCATCGATAAAGACCACCCGCTCCTGATTAATCACCAGCGGGACCGCGAGAGGGAGGCGTTCCCAGCGCATCAACTCGATGGCCTGCGCTGCAGCTCCCCATAGCATCAGTGCGATGGTGAGCCCCAGGGTAGGAATCCACTTCATGGCTCACCTCCAGGCAGGGAGATTTTTTGCGGTGTGCCCTGATAACAATCCAGTGCGAGTCCCCACTTGTTGCGCTCGGGATCCAGGTCAAAACGCACTACGCGTAATGGATATCGCACCACCACCCGTTTCACCGGTTCCGCGGCGTAATACTCATCGGCGTTGAGATCGAGCTTGACCAGCCAGCTGTCGCGGTCGAGTTGCTTGACCCTGAGTTCCGGATCTTCGCTGTAACCTCGGCCCAGAATTTCGTACACCCCACGCACCCGGTGGCGCAGTTCACCGGCGGCCTTGCGGTATTCGTAGTCGCCGTCGAGGAAGGCCTTGCAGGCAGGTGTAAGGTAGGACTGCAAGCCATAGATAGCGCGGCGATAGTCCTGCTCGCCATCTGAGGGCCAGCGGTTGAGCTGACCAAAGATGTACAGGGCAAAGGCATACACATTCTCTGAGGGGATATCCCACCACTTGCGCGTGCTGCCCGAACGCAGATCCGGGGGGACATGCACGGTCAGATCGGTCGGTGCCGAGCGCCAGCCATACCAGAGACCTGCACAGATCAGGGCGAGGATCACTAGCGCCAGGCGAAGGCTGAAGATATGGGCTTGTTGGGCATCCACCTTGTTTCGAAATCGGCTCATGGCTGCCACCGGGACAGGGCAGGACGCAGCCGACGTGAACGGCGGACCGTCCAGGCACCGGAGTGGAGGATCAAGTTCCCGCGCCCCAGACGCCAACGGCTGGCGAGTATCCATTCGAGCTTGCGGTACAACCAGGTCTCGGGACGGGCGCGTTTGGCCCGACGCAGTAGCGTGCCACTGGCAAATAACACCACCGCCATGCTTGCGATCATACTGGTCGGCGCCACGGCAATGGAGGAGGTGGCAATCGCCAGTGGAGCCCCCAGCACCAGGCCGATGAATGCGCCGGCACCGAGCGCCACCCACATCTCATTATTGGTCAAGCCGCGCAGCACGGCGGGATCATGATTGAGTCGCTCAGGCAGAAAGACCAAGGTGCCGTCGGCAAGGTGTTCGATAGTGTCATTCATGTCGATCTCACAGAATCGCGGCTGCTTTGGTCAGGAACCAGATGATGATCACCACCAGCAGGGCGCCGATACCGACCACCGCACCTAAGTCTTTCCAGGTCTTGCGTTGGTTCTGCACGTCGGCATAGACGGTCAGTGAGTGCCAGGCCACACCGAGAAACGCGAGCAGGGCGATCAGCAGACCAAGCAGAATGCCGCCGTCGTAGGCGTAGTTTTTGATCGTCTCGATCAACCCGGATCCTTCCCCACGCGAAGGCGCTTCCATGGTGGGGAGTTCGGCAAAAGCCAGGCTTGGGCCGAGTACCAGGAGCAGACCGATCAAGCGCTGGCTGGCACGATCCCTTAGGTTGTTTTTTAGAGGGGCGAAGCACTTGAGCATGGCGGCGATCTCCTGGATTAGGACAGGGTGAAGAACATCAGAATCAACAACGCGAGCAACGCGCGGACTGCGCTGCCACCAAAGGCACCGAAGCGCACACTGCCCGCGGCCCAACCCCGGTAAGCCGTCCACATCACCCAGGCACACCACAGCAAAGCCAGGACCAGAACCATGGAGATCCACAGCGTCGAGCTGCTCTGTGCCGAAAAGCCGGAGGCGTTATGGAAGGCAGCCGTTTGAGCGTCAGTCATGCTCATGGCGAAGCCTCCGCTTGCGGGGTATCAAGGCGGTAATCGCCGACCATTTCATGGGGATCGCGGGGTTGAGCGCGAGAGGGGGATAGATAGCCCTGTACGCCTTGACGAATGCGCTGGATGTCTTGAATTAGGCGGGGATAGTCGAAGCGATAACGCTCGATTGATTCCGACGGATTGGCTGCCTCAGCTCGTGTCGCAAGACGTTCGATAATGTCGAGTTGCCGCTGGACTAGGCTGAGCTGTGCCTGCTCATGAGGAAATGCGGCATCGCTGCTACCATGGATGATAGCCAGCGAGAGTAGTATGCAGCGAAAGGCGGTAGTTGGCATGATGCTGGCCCGTATGGATCTGAGGCCAGAATCAAGTTAGAGATCAAATAATTCCGTAAGAAACCTGAGGTGTGAGGGATCGCTTTTTCTGGGGGAGGACTGGGAATGTCTTGCATTACAGCTGGTGCGGTGTCTCGATCTTTGGTGGAGAGAGTGGGTGAGGCTCAAGGAAACTTAACTATCGATGAGTTTCCCTGTTGACGGGATCGTTTCATACTCAGTGTCTTGCCGATGGCAATGAAGAGGACAAGTCCAGTGAGTTGCGAGAGTGTAAAAAGAAAAGAGTGATGGAAGCTTGGGAAGTTGAGAAAAAGGTAGACACAGCTCTGCGGGAGTACATGTGTGCTCCTGCGATTAGGTAAGGATTGCTTGCTTTCGCCTGATGCTTCACGAACAATGTCAGGGTTGTAAGCAAAAATACAATAATAAATTTTATTTGGGGTGAATATGGTTACTCGGCTGTTTGTGATTGTTGGGATCGTCTTGCTAACTGCAAGTTGCTCTAATATGCGCCCTCAGTTGGATAGATCCAAAGGAGTTTTCCCAGCAACATCAATTACTAATTTCATAACTCAGGCGGATGTCCGAATAGACGGGTATACCAAGGCTTGGAAAAGGCTTGAATCCTACGAGTGGCAAGTTGCGACAACAAGTCTTGGGGGGGGCGCTATAGCGGTGGTGGGCGCTGTGGCTCAGTCCACACCGTGGGCAGTAGCAGGTGCAGCCACCGCGGGGGCGGCAACGATGTACTCATCATTTTATGGTACCGAACGCCAGAACGATGCGTTCACGAAAGCCAGCCAAGCTACAACGTGCCTCCGTGCTCTCGCAGAAAATATTAAATCCCCTAACCTTTCGACAGTTGACGCGCCTGAGGGGTGGGATGAAGATGCAGAAAGTTACTCAATTCGCCTGTTGAACACCGGAATTTCACGAATTGATGACGCCCTGTTTACTCGACTCCGTAAACGAGCTGTGTCTATTGAACCTGATTTCGTTGGTTTGCAAGCCAGTCTCACAAGAGCGATGTCAAGTAAACCGTCACTTTTGAAGAAAGGAGCTACAGCTGCGTCGGATAGCTCCAGGCTTCAAGCTGCTGTGGGTAGACTAGAGAGCGATATTGGCATTTGCATTTCAGCTAACTGAGTTAAATGGCCTGACCGTCACGTTACGGTCAGACCATTCTCATGTTGAGAGCCCTGGCTTCAGATGGGATCAAAACAAAACCCGGCGCAGGTACACCTGGCCACAATTCATACAGAACATTTGGGTCGTTTGTGCCTCCATTCCTTGGACTGGAATTGATGCCCAGGGCTTCTGCTGCCGCTATGCTTAACTCACCGACTTTTTTGGCTGAACTCACGTCCGCTACAAGACAGTCGACTGATAGTTCGTTATACGTCGCACGAGCTAGGCAACCGAAAACAATGCCCTTAGTTGATTTAATTACTTGTGCCGGTACTACGATATAAGGAACTGTGGCGGCATCAACATATGCAGCCAAATCAGTTATAGATTTTGTTGGATCTTTGTATGATGTTTTGCATCCCACGACACCGCCTGGATAGATTCGTGGATGGCCGTCATCTTCAACGATTGCGATATTGTCTTTGCCTGGCTCAACACAGTAAACCTTGCCGTCTTTTTCATACATGCCACCGTTTGCGAGGTAATCACTTCCTTCGTCGCCAAGCATATATGCCGCTGCAGCGCCGTTCTGGCCATTGGCACCATCAGCGTCTATGTCCGCATCAGCAGTGAAAAAGACCCGAAGATTTTCGTCTTCCCAAATTTCGCACTCTGGCTCGTTTTTCCGTTGCGCAATCGTCGCGATCAATCGCATATCCGCGTTCTCCTGATGGGGCTCCGGAAATCCCAGCATAGCTGGGAACGGACGAAAGGCGAGGACACGGGGTGCCTCGAAAGGGCGTGGCCAAGGCATGAGGTTGTTAGATGGTCGATTGACGCTCACAAAGCTTGCGTTTCTTCACCAACGAACAAGAGATTAGATGCGTTTTTTACCGAGGCGCAGCGACTATCGTGCGCTGATCTTTGACAGGCTACGACGTTGAGCACGAAGTAGATCCAGAAACGCTTTCACACATCGTCGTGGTGTTGGCCAAGAGCTAGAGGGAGGTAGCTGGCTACTCAGTACCATATATGTGCCTCGTTTAGAGGTATTTTTTGAATGTTGCCGCAGTGATTGCCATGGTTACCCCAAGCATTATGGAACAAGGTAAAAATACGGCCATAGGAGTGAGCGAAAAGGGCAGGGACAGGTAAATGATCCACGGTACGACCAGTAGGGGCATTACTGCCTGCTTAGCGCGGTGATAGACAAAGCTACTTTCGCGTCCTGCTCCAAACTTGCGCAGATCGCGGCGCATCAAACCATCGACAAAACCGGTGAGCGCAGCTAGCAGAAACAAAGGTGTCGCTAGGACCAGAATAGTCAGGCGCACCACGAAGATAAAGGTCGTATACACCGCAGCCAGCACGAAATCTTCAATGCTCACGTACAGCTGGTTGGTCCAGCCCCAGAAGCTGTTGCTCTGGCTCGACACCCGCGCCTGCCGGGCAAAATCCGCAAAGCCAGTCTTGACCAACAGCCACTGTTCGAGGAAATCCTGCACTTGGACGATCGTCTGCCCAGGTTGCTGGAGGATGAGTGAATATTTGAAGTGCTTGTTGAGCCAACCCAATTCGTTGGTCAGCATGACCTGGCTGTGTCGCCAGCCCTGATCACCCCAGAACAAGAGTAGACCAGCCCACTCGATCAGGATCGAGAACAGCAATGAGATAATCATCAACCCGATGATGCGCATAACCAGGCCGATCGCTGAAATGATCAAGCCAGGACGTTGGATCGGTTGTGGCGCTGGGTTTTGGGCGGAAGTCGTCATCGTTCCCTCCATTGCGCGTTGCAGCATCAAAATCGTCACGACCCTTTTTGAATTGCTTTCGCGGAATCGAAACGGCCAGGTTGGGACTACCCCACCTGATCCAGATCGAAGTTTGTGGTTGGACCGCCACCGCTTGCACTCCACCATTGTCCTGCCTGCTCGTTATAGGTGGCCCGCATTCGCTGGGTAAGCTCCTGCAAATCCTTGGGCATGGCATCGTCGTTGGAGGGTTTTGGCAACGGCATGCGGACTTTCCAGAGCTGCCCACCGGCCTGGAAGGAGAACATTTGCCCCTTCGGTAAACTGACGATATGAGCGGGCTCGATCAGCGGCACACTGGTGCTGCTGACACGGTCCTGTGAGGACGACGTGAAGTCCGTGTTGGCCTCCGGATCGGAGGTGTCGGTCGCACCCGACACCAGGGTTTTGGTCAACACATTGACCTTGGGCAACTGCTGGGTGAGCAGTTCTGCAGTGGCGGTTTCGCGCACGCGGAGCATTTGCAGGGTGTTGAAGTTGCCAATCACCTGGCCAGCTTTGGCGCGGTTGCCGATACGTGCTTCGATATCGCTGAGGGTCTGGGTGTAGGCGGTTACCTGGATGCCGGCACCGCCACCCTTGTTGATCAGCGGGATGAATTCATCGCCCATCAACTCGTTGAATTCATCGGCGTGCAGGTTGATCGCCAGCTTGTCACTGCAGCTGCTCGATGTGGGCAAACCGTGGTCAATGCCATGTTTGTAGATGTGGCCCGCGACCGAGACCAAGTCGGCGAACATGGAGTTGCCGACGGCGGCAGCCACCTCGGCATCGGTCAGTGCATCCAGGCCGACGTAAACGATGCCGCGTTTTCGGATGATCTGCATCCAGTCGAAGATCGGCCGCGGGTCATCTAAATCGGTGTAGTTGGGGGCCAGTAACTGGGCGGTCTTGCCGGTGGTGAGTTTCTCCAGCAGCGGCAGTAGCGAGGCAACGATTTTGTCGAAGTAAGTACGGTCGTAGCGTACAGCCGAACGCAGCCCGTCCATTACTGGATCAAATACCCGCTTCACCGCCAGGTACTGCTCGATGGCCACCACGCGTTTTTCGCGTCCCACCATATGCCGGGGAATATTCTTCTCGGTGAGTCTGCCTTCAAGCTGGACGATCACTTCCCATGCTTTCGGATCGGTTCTGGCGAAAAATTGCTGGGCATACTCAATGAACAATGCGTCGATGTTGACCACATGCCGTTGGATTTGCAGGTAGTCCGGACGTCGACCCAACTCAATCAGAGCTCGGGCGATGATGTTGACGAAACGCCAAGCGAATTCACGGAAGGCTGCCGAGTTACCTTCGCCACTAAGCTGTCCGGCGATGCGCGACGCCACTTCCGAGATGCGCCCGAAACGTCCCACGGCGTTGTAGCGGGCGGAGATCTCCGGCCAGCCTAGATGGAAAACATAGAATTCCTTTTCTCGACCGGCGCGTTTGGCTTCGACGTACATGCGTTTGAGCAAATCGGCATCACCCTTCGGATCGAAGACAATGACGACCTCGTGTTCGATACGATGAATGTCCTGGGTGATGTACACCTCCGCGAGCCGGGTTTTGCCGACACAGGTAGTACCAAGCACCAGCGTGTGACCCACCCGTTCGCCCAGCGGCAGGCTGACCTCGGTTTCATCTGGCTCGACCCCATGCAGCAGTGGCGAGCCCCCGACCGGAGGCAAAGGGCGCAACGGATTAAAGGCGCTGTCCCAGGCGGTGATACGGGCCAGTGTCGAGAGCGGAAACGGTGCATGTTCTAGGCGACGTTCGAGTCCACGTGCCAGGCGGTAACGGGTCGGTTGGTCGACGTAGTGAGCGACGGCCGGATCCTGGGCTTCGACCAAGCGCTGGGTGTGCAGGCGGGTCCAGCGAAAGCCGCGGCCCATGAACAGACGTTTGCGGCTCATCGGAATCTGCCGGCTGGTCAGCTCGTAGCGAGGCAGCCGGCGGATATTGCGCCGATAGCGCAACACCTCCCAGGCTTGTCGGAGGCGGATCAAACCGAACAGGGCATAGGCCAGCGCCGCAATCAGGCCGATCTCGGGTGATAGGGCCACGGCCCAGGGCGAATACACGCATAACACCGCCGCGGCGACGCAGATCGCCACGGTATACAGCTCGACCGCGGGCCGGAGTTTGGACTCCATAGCGTGCTCGGCCATGACCCAGACTCACTGTTCCAGTGAGGTGGCTGTGATTAAGACAGGGTAGTGCTCAATTTTCAGGCGAGAGGCGATGTCGTTGCCGTTGACCGGCAGGATGGTGATGCCCGGCGCGGCTGCTCGAATTCGGGCCAGGGCTTCAGTATCGGTCACTTCGACGGCGAGGCCGGCCGCCCCCATTTCTTGCAGTTCAGTCGCACGCTGATGCAGCCAAGCCAACGATTGGGGATCCTCCCCGACCAGGAAAAATGGCTGCAAGCCCGGCATGTCCAGGGTGCGAGTTGTGATTTGGCCTGGGCTCAAGTGAGAGCTGCGCACGGGCAGTATCCAGGTTTCATCGGCAAATGCAGATAGGTCTGCATGTATGGCCCGAGTAGGCTGGGTCTTGTTGTTTATTGGCGGCCTGGAAGCTTCAAACTGGGGGCGGGTGACACCGCCAGGCTGAACTTCTGCAAACGACAGTCCCGGCTCGGCGAGCGCAGCCAAGAGCACGGCGAAGTAATACGCACTGGGAATTCGCTTCATGGTGGTGTGCCCTGTTTAAAGGAAACCTGCAGTCGTTCGAGTTGTTGAGAAAAGCCGGCGCGGTAACGCGCGGCCGGCGTTCCTCCTGCCGGGCGGTGATATCGGCCAGCAGCTGACACCCAATCACCGGTGACGGCGTGATGCTCTTGCAGCAGCGCGGCAGTTACGGCCAGATTGCGGTAGGGTTCGAGGGCTTCGCAGGGACTGGAAAAATGCTGTCCGTGATAACCCAGGTTGATTTGCCCAAGCCCGGCATCGACGCGCTTGGCGTCATACCGAGCAAGCGCCTGAAGCAAGGCGTGACAGGCGGTCTGATGATTGGCGAAACGGTAAGGGCTACCGGCAATATTCAGCGTCCAGGGCCAGGGCAGCAGTCGACCACGGAGGCGGGCGCCACTCTCCTGCAGGGCAATCGCGAACAACACCGTGGAAGGTACGTTGGCGTCATGCGCTGCCAGTTGATAAGCCGGAGGCGGAAGTTCGTCTGCCCGGACGGCGTGCACCGTCAGCAGGAGCGCAATAGCAATCAATCGAGACGTTGCCATTGTCCGTTCACCTGCTGAAATGTGACGGGTAACGGTCTCGGGGCTCCCAGGCTGAACCAGCGCCCGCGATCATGGTTCAGGGTGATTTGCCGGTGTTGGACCTTGCTCGCATCAATGCCTGCTTGCCGCGCCCAGCCACGGACATGTTCATCCTCACCTTGGCTACCCACCAGGTAGATATCGAACGCTGTATCACTGCTTTGCAGACGCTGCGCTTCAGCGGTGCACGCAGGGCAATGGTCTTCGACAAACAGAGCACGGCGCGGCTCTACCGGTGAGCTAGCAGCGGGCGGGGATGCCATACCCTGAATCGGCAACAGTCCAGGAAACAGCTTGGCCCAAGCTGCGGTGTAGGCGTTTTGGTAAGCCAACTCGCGCTCGGCACGTTTGGCTTCCAGCGCTACCTGCAATTCGGCATAGCGCTGACGCTCTTGATCGTTCTCTGCTTCGACGCCGAGTGCAGTCAGCGGATCGAGATTCGGGCTCCAGTAACCACGCGGGCCGGCTTGGATCTGTTCGAAGCGTGTCCACTCCTGCTCCGTCAGACCCCAGCTTGCCGCCTGTTCAGAGTGCGAACGCTCCAGCGGAGCAGACTGCATGTCTTGGGTTCGTGACGGTGTCGTGACGGGGTTGCCCAGCGCAGCGCCCGTGCTCAGCAATGAAATGAAACAGACGATGGGGCTCAGCGGTGCTCTGTTCATAATCGCTTCTCAAGGAAGGTGCACGGTCTGGTCTGGGTGAGCGGTCAGCGCGAAGATAGCCGCGTTCGGCTCCAGCACCTTCAGTTGCCATGTGCCGAACTGCTCGCCGTTGTGCAGCAACTGGATATCATGGAGCGAGCGACTGTCAGGAGGTGCGACCGCCAGAAAGCGCTCGCCACCGCGGTACTCGACGCTCAACACTGAAAATGGCGGCGAGAGCGGGGCAGGCTTGGCGCGAGCGACTCTTTTCGGCTTGGCCGAGGAGGGCGTTGGTGGTGGTGGGAGTGATGGCTGGGTCTTGAGCTCCAGGAGTTGCTGCTCGACGTGCTCAAGTCGTGCGCGCAGCGCGACCATGTCGGCTTCGGTGGCACGGTCTGCCAGGCCGTCGCGTAGCTCCTGTATCTCTTGCGCCCATTGATCCAACATCGGATCGAGGGTATTGGCCTGTTGCTCACCGGTATCGACCATCTGCTTCAGGTCTTTCAGTGCGTATTGCAGCTTCTCCTGTGCATCCATGAGGGTGCTTGAATCACGTTGCAGGGTGTCCAGGGTTTGTAGGCGTTGGGCGTTCGCATTTTCTAGCTCGGTCACGCGTTGATACTGGTTATACAAACCGCCACTCAGCCCGGAGACCGCCAGGCAAAGTGACCCGACAATTAGGGTTTGGAACGTCGAGGCTTTCATGGCCGCGCCTCCGATCGATTGGGCAACACGGGTGTGATCAGCACGACGCCAGCATCCGTTTTCAGCTGTTCGAAGCAGACCGAACGGCTGACCTCATCGGTCGTGAGTTGCCATGCGGGGCCAGCCAGCACTTGTAGCGCGTTGCGTAGTGAGATCGGGCCGAGCCGGTAATGGGCGGCGGGCAGAGGCCGGGTAAACATTATTTTTACTGGTTCGGCAGCAGGGCAGAGCGAATAACCTGAGCGCTGCAGCACGTAGTGCATCGCTTCCTGTACCGAAGGATTCAGGTTGGACGGAATGCTCACGTCAATGATTTGAGCGAGAAGATCACGTTGCTCTGCCGTGGGCTCGGTGCTGACCAGCGTATAGCGGCCATAGCGGAGCTCTGTCGGATGACTCTCTTCGGCTGTACTCCTCGAGAGCTGGGCCCGATTGGAACCACCGGCATTCTCTGGATTAGTCGGCAATGGGTTTGGTATTTGCGCGGTGCATGCACTCAACAAACCCAGCAGGCAGACACGCGTGAAAAAACGCTCCATGGAAAAAACCTCATGTCAGATTCAGTGCAGAACCTGACATGAGGTGAAGGAGCGATTCAGTGAGTAAGTTGATTCAAGGCGGGTCGTGTTAACGCTGAACGCGTTGCTATCCAAAAATCGCGAGCCCATCCAAGACGGCGGCGTCGGGGTCGAAGATCAACAATCGCGCATCGGCCAGTGCAGCCAGATACAGCAGGTTGACCAGGGCTTCCGGTGTGCCAGCGTCGAGCTGCTCCTGCCTCAGCGATGCGTAAGGACGGCCCTCGATCTTCACCAGGTTGTCGTCGGTCCAGGGCGTGCCGATCAGCTTACACCCGACGCCATTGCAGTCTGGCAGGACAAAGGGTTCAAACAGCAGTCCGGTTGGCTTGGAGTCGACATTGCCAACCCGGCTTTCCAAGTGGCGCAGGGCCTTGTTAGTGAGGTGTGCGGTACTGATCTCCCAGGCTCGACTGTAGTGTCCTGTGTCGAAGCTCAAATGGTGGACCATGGCTTGGGCTTCTTCCAGGGAGTAAAGGTCACCGACATGATGTCGTTCGTTGAGCATCTCGCCCGTCACGGCATAGATCACCTGCCGCACCAGCCCGGTGGACTGGAAGTGTTCATCCAATTCATCCGGAATGGCCTGACCCTCGCTGATCAGAGCGAAGTCGTCGTTGAACAGGCAGGCGAACAGTTCCAGCGCATCGTTGGGTAAATGAGCTTGTGAGTCGTGTATGGAGCGAAAGCAGGGAGGGCAGTCGTTCGCGTAGGTGATTTGCAGCAGCCGTTCAATAAATAGATTGTCATAGCCGCGAACGAATGGGTTTGAGGCCCCCAGCATGGCTGGGGCTTGGGTAGTGGAGTTCATGAGTATTTCTCCAGGATGAAAATGAACAAGGCGCCCGAAGGCGCCTGTAAGGGTTAAAGCCAGCCGTATTCGGCAAGAGAAAGTGGGCGACCTTCACCCACGATGAAGTGATCCAGTACACGAACTTCGATCAAGTCCAACGCCGCTTTCAACCGTGCGGTCAAGGCGCGATCCGCCAGGCTGGGCTCCGTGCAACCGGAGGGGTGGTTGTGAACAACAATGGCGGCTGCTGCGTTATGTGCGAGGGAGCGCTTGACCACCTGGCGGGGATAAACACTGGCGCCATCGATGCTGCCGTGAAAGAGGATCTCGAACGCCAGAACGCGATGGCGGGCATCGAGAAAAATCACACCGAAAACTTCATGCTCTTGTTGCGCAAGATGAAGTTTCAGATATGAGGCCACGGCGTCAGGTGACGTCAGGTTGGGGCCGCGGGTGAACAGCCGACGATCCAGAATGTGCAGCGCTTCGTCGATTAGCTGGTTTTCCTGGGCGATACGATCAGCCTCGACATCCGAGGTTTCAATCAGGGTGAGTTGGTTGCTCATGGCGTACCTCCGAAGGGAACAATCCGGGGGTACACACCCGAGGGGAGTGTTGTCCCCGAGGTGGATATAGAGTGACGGGCATTGCCCGATGACGCGCTGTTTACAGCCGAGTGAATCGGTGGCGTTGTCCGTGCAGGTGTGAATCACAACCGTTGCAGGGCAATGGGGAAAAGGTTCTTATTCCACGGCCAGTTTCGGGGTCGAAGTCGGCACTGATGGGCATTAGCCGAACCAGCCCGCGATGGAGACCGGCGATGCGTTTCTCGATTTCATCCGTCGTGTAGTAGAGCGATAACGTGCTGTAGTCCTCGTAAGCCGCAGCGAACAGGC
The DNA here is from genome assembly GCF_045037875.1 of Pseudomonas petroselini. Lineage (NCBI taxonomy): Bacteria > Pseudomonadati > Pseudomonadota > Gammaproteobacteria > Pseudomonadales > Pseudomonadaceae > Pseudomonas > Pseudomonas petroselini. Next base: position 4,189,424 of record NZ_CP173614.1, on the reverse strand, counting down.
AGTCGTCGCAAAGCCAGAAGGATTCCATGTGGGTTCTCCTGTGCGGATTGAAGAAAGGCGCTCGATTGAGCGCCTTGATGTAAAACATCGGGGATTGTGTTCAGGCGGACTGAACAGTACGTGTGGCAACACGGCGGGCTGTGCGGGGAGTGGGTGCAGATTCAGGTTTGATCCTGGTCTCTGTTGGGTTGTCGGTATCCTCAGCTTCGGCATCAGCCGACGTTGGGGATGGCTCACTGTTTGGCGTTTGCTCAGCAGGTGCTGTTGCCTCCTGCCTGGCAGGCGCTTTGTATTCGAACGTGCCGTTGACCTTGATCCAGTCGATGTACAGCAGACGACTTTTCAGGCTGGCACCTGGCTGGCCTTGTTTATCGCCTTTCTCATAGAGAAATGGGTCGATCCACAGGTCGCTGATACGGAACGACAGCAAGACCTTTTTCTCTGCTTTGACGGCGTCCATATAGAGACGAATCAAGCGTTCAGCTTCGCCCCCTGCGACTTTGCAGTCGAAGCGGGTGTACTCCACTGCATCGGCGGCACCATGCAGGGCTGCGATATCGCAGGCCATGAATGGCTGGCCGCGGCGGACTTGCACTTCACGAACACGGTTGAGGTAGCCGATACCGACGGTGTGCAGATTGAAGTAAGTAGTTGCTTCTTGGGATTGGTTGGCGTGGGCCATGGTGGTTCTCCTGTTTCAAGGGAAAACGGCGACGCACAGCCCCTGAGGGGGAAGTGAGTCCCGTCAGGGTGGGTAAGGTGAAGGCAAGCGATGAACGACCTGTCACCGGCAACCCGATGACCATCAGATCGATGCGCCTGGAGAATAGGGGAGCAGCAGAGGAGAAATCCGCAGCAGATCTGCGGACCTAGGGTAGTGGGCATTCATCACCGCTGAAGCGGTAATCGTGCGAGCCTCCGAATGCTGATCGCACTTGGGTAAACCACCACGAGCGTGGCGTAGCCTTGAAGGTTCAAGCTACCTGGGCTGGGCTGTCAACGACAGCGAACCACGCCCTTTGTATAAGCCTGTCACAGGGGAGCGTCAAGACGCCGTTAGCCGATTTTTTTAGGCCGGAACTCAGTGGCAATCACTGGACGGAAGAAAGTGAAGAGTGGGCCTGGCGGGTGCCAGGCTAGGAAGAGAAAAAACCACCTTTGGCGAACTTCTGCAGTCGATAAGCTCCTCGCAAAACTTGTTTTAACTGCATCTCGATTCGCCAACCGACCCTTATCGTGGCCTGGGTCGGAACATGCTGGCACGCATCCGCGCACAAAGGGTGCCCAGTGTTTCCCCGGCGGGCTCCGGGACTGAATGTGATCGCCGTAGCGGATGACCGCTGCTGCCTGGTAGAGGCAACAGTGGTCATCCGCCACATTGATCCGGTCGAGCACAAAGCGGGAATAAAATTCCGCAGAAGAGAAGGCTCCGAACTCAGGGAGTCCGACCGAGCTACCCGGAGCGAATCGGTCTTGGCGTCGCCGAAGCGATGATCCTGAGGCACTACAGCAGAGCGGGTGGGGCGACGTCAAGCCAGTGGGCGAAGCGGTTATTTGCTACTGAGATGAGCGGCCAGCTGTTCGACGGTCGTCAGGATAAAGGCACGGTCGCTTTCTTGAAGGCCGCTCAGCAGGCCCGCGATCATCTGGCCCTGGTCGTTGGGGCGACTGCTCGACTCCGTCAGCAGTTCATCCATCCGGCAGTCGAAGATGTCCGCCAGTTGCATCAGCTTGACCACGGAAAGCTCCACCACACCCCGCTCAAGGCGCGAAATGGCTTCGCTGCCGATCCCCAGGCGTTCAGCCACCTCTTCCTGGGTCAGATTACGCTGAGTGCGGTGCTTCGCGATCATGCGCCCAATTTGGGCTTGGGTTGGATGTTTATGTGCCAAGTGATGAGCTCTCCAATTCAACCCGAATGGTTGAGCAAAGACCCATTGACATAAACATCCTTAACGGTTGAGTATCGACTTATAAGGTTGTTATATTGACTGAAATAGCTGTTTGTCGCGACGTGACATCTACTCCTCCAGGAATTAGAGGTCGAAGTGACCAGCGAGACTGAGCGGTCTGATAGGGCCAAACGGAGGAAAGGTTGAGCATGGATGAGCAGCGCGAGAACGTCATGGACCTGATCTGGGATCGAACACTGGAGCTGTTCATCAAGATCCATGACTGCCCTGATAACCCCGAACACCTCGACAGCCTTGTTCATTGGCTCAACGAAGATCCTGCTCACCTGAAAGCTTTCAACGAACTGGGGCAGATATGGATCGCGACAGGCATCGCGTTGGCCCGTGAAATCGGACAACCGCTAAGCGACTTGGAGAAGGATCAACTGCCGTTGATGATGCACTGACCCGTACATCAGCCCCCCAAAGATTCATGTGATCACCGACGATGCGTCATGGCCGACGCGGCCCTTTGCTGATCGACACAGTGCCTTTGCAGTCCGGGTAGTGGGAGCATGACCAAAACGGTCCTGATTTTCCCTTCCGCCTGAGCATTGATGCGTTGCAAATGGGGCAGACCGGCCCGGCTTCGACCGGTACCGACAAGGTAAGCGCTCCGCAGTTTGCGATCAGTTGCGTAATCCAGTGCGCCTGCTTGGCAACGAATGCATCCAAGGTCAGACGTCCCGCTTCGATTTCATCCAGCGCTTGCTCCCAGATCGCTGTCATACCCGGATCGGCGACGGCAGCGGGTACCGCTTCGATCAGCGTATGGGCCGCTGCGGAGGCCGTTAATGCACGTTTTTTCTTCAACAAATAACCGCGATCAATCAAGCCCTTGATGATGCCGGCTCGCGTGGCTTCGGTGCCGATACCGGTGGTGTCCCGAAGTTTCTGTTTCAGACGCGGGTCATTGACCCGCTTGGCCACATTTTTCATCGCCCTGATCAGATCACCCTCGGTGAGCGGTTTGGGCGCAGCGGTGCGCATGGATTTGAGTTCGACGTTGTCCACTGCGCACCGCGTACCCTGCTGTAGGACGGGCAATACCTGGGATTTTTGATCGGGTTCATCGTCTTCGGCGTTGTCGGAGAGTAAGCCTTTCCAGCCTTGAACCAGGATCTGTTTGCCAACAGCGGTTAACCGTTCTTCGCCGCACTCCAGTTCGACCTCGGTTCGATCAAACTCGTGATGCGGCAGGAATTGTACGAGGTAGTGGCTACGAATCAGTTCGTAGACTTGGCGCTCTTGTTCTGACATCCGCCCAAGGTTCGCCGGCTCGGTGGTGGGGATGATGGCGTGGTGCGCGGTGATCTTGGCATCGTTCCATGCTCGTGAGCGCAATGATCGATCGATGCTTCCGAGCGCTGGGCGTAACGCGGGATCCATTCTGAGCAGGGCATCGAATACCGCGGCTACCTCGTTAAACATGCTCTCTGGCAAATAGCGGCAATCGCTGCGCGGATAGCTGGTGGCTTTGTGGGTTTCATACAAGGCTTGGGCGATGTTCAGCGTTTCCTGAGCGCCGAGTCCCAACTTGCGTGAGCAGACTTCTTGCAGTGTGCTCAGGTCGAAGGGCAGGGGTGGCGCTTCGCGCAAATGCTCAGTCTGCAGCGAGACTACGGTGGCGGTCTTGCTGCCAGAAAGCGCTTGGACGGCTTGACTGGCGAGCGCCTGCTGCAGGCAGCGACCGGCTTCGTCACGTCCTGAGCTTGGCGGTATCCACGACGCGATGAAGGGTTGCCCCATTGAAGACAGGTGCACATCCACCACCCAGTACGGCACAGAGACGAAGCTGGCAATCGCGCGATCTCGATCAACCACCAAGCGCAAAGTGGGCGTTTGGACGCGTCCAACCGACAGTACGCCGTCATAGCCCGCCCGCCGTCCTAGGAGGGTAAACAAACGACTGAGGTTCATGCCGATAAGCCAGTCGGCACGGCTGTGCGCCAGGGCTGAGTGATACAGCGTGAGGGTCTCATCGCTTGACCTCAGCGAGGACAATGCCTTGCGAATCGACGCCTCGTTGAGTGCGGATAACCAGAGGCGCTCAACAGAGCCACGATAGTTGCAGAGCTCCAGTAACTCGCGGGCAATCATTTCACCTTCCCGATCAGCGTCGGTGGCGATGATGACGGTGCTAGCTTCGCTGAGCAGGCGTTTGATGACCTTGAACTGTGCTGCGGTCTTGGGTTTGACCTCGACCTGCCAATGTTCGGGAATGATCGGTAGATGATCCAACGACCAGGTTTTGTACTGATCGCCATAGGCTTCAGGTGTGGCCGTTTCCAGCAGGTGACCGATACACCAAGTGACGGTTGTCTCGCGTCCGATCAAGCAACCATCGCCACGTCGGCTGGCTCCGAGAACCTTGGCGATGTCACGTCCTTGGGAGGGTTTCTCGCAGAGAAAGAGACGCATAGAACTGCTCCGGGTTGAGTTCGGAGCAGCGTTGTTGGAAACAGCAATGGCGAGCTATGAGAAACCTGAATGGCAGGTTCCTCATATTAGTCGGTGAGGGCGGTCTTGAATGGGGGGCGAGGCTGCTAGGTTGCAGTCAGGTGGACGACAGTGCTTCACGAGCAGCGAGTAATGACAGGCCAGGAACTTCGCGCAAACGCGCAATTTTTATGCCTCATGTCAGTCATGCCGATGGTGGCTGCCCTCTGCGCTTTTTGGACTTCGACGCAGGCGAGCTGGCCTGGTCTGTAGCCTGCCCGACGGGAGCCGCAAACGATGCTGATTCACTTGTGCGCTCCCGCATGACCACTTTCTGCACGCGATGAGGCAGGATGCCGACACGACGCGCCTCGATCTTGAAGGTCACCCGCGCATTGTCTTCGCTGTCCTCCCACTCATCGCGCACGGTGCGGCCTTCGACCAACACGCGCATACCTTTCTGGTACAGCGTGCTCCAGTGTTCAGCCTCGCGGTGCCAGAGCTCGACCGGCGCCCAATAGCCGCCTCGATCCTCATAGCTGCCGTCGCGTGGCACGGGGTTGTCGAAGTACACATTCAGGCGCAGCAAACGCCGTGGCTCGTCATTGCCTGATGGGAACTCCTGGAACTCTGGCGCACTGCCGATGTTGCCTTCGCCGACGAAAAAAGTACTCATCGTGATATCTCCGCTGCTGGTGTGAACTGGCGCAGCAGCCGTTCGGCGCTGGCCATTTTGATCGCGCAGGTTGAAGCCTGACGGTAGAGCGAATGCACCACGCTCATCTGCAAGTTCAGTGCAATGCGCTCACATTCGAAACGGTGTAACCCCTCGCGTACGGCTTGCGGCAAGGCCTTGTTGGAGGCTTGGCGTTCCCAGACCGCAACGCCCATACGGGCGAAATCACGGGTGCGCCATCGCAAAAAGGTGCTGCCCGCACTGGTGTTCTGCAGCACCAATCGAATATCCAGCAGCGAGTAAGGCGGTTGTCCGGCCTGCTGCGCCACAGCCTCCATCAGACGACGTAACTGCGCCTCGGTTTCCCTCGCTACCCGCGCCAGGTATTCCAGTTCCCCCTTACCCTTAAAAGGTTTTAAAAGGCCTTTTAGGTAGGCAGCGTGTTCGATCTGTCGATAGGCATCCGGTGTTAGTGTTTCGAGGGGCATTGGTTGAGTCGGGATGAGGTGCCTCATACTTCGTCCTCCGGCTCATCTACTGTCGCAGACGGCTCTACCGCGTTCTCCGTCAACGCGTCAGCGTCATCCACCGCCACAGCACCACGACGAATGATGGGTGGCGCGAACTGGGAGCGGCGATGCCCCTCAAGGATGTCCGTAGGGGGCAGCCCCATTCTCTCGATTGCCGCCAGAGCGCGGGCGTTGTTCGCCGCCATGTCGTCACGGGTGACGCCAGCATGCCGATAGCGCTGCGCCTGACCGAACAGGCTGCGCAGCAAATGGGCACCGTCGTCGATCCAGGCTTCCATGTCCCGGCGACCGATCAAGGCGGTGTGATGGGCCAACAGGGTATGTCGCACCAAGGTGTCGTAGTCAGTCAGCAGGTAAACGGCGAGGAAGCCCAGTTGGCTGCCGATGTACAACGGCAAGGTGACGGGATGGATGTTGAGGTTGTCGCTCATGTCGATCTGCGTCGGCAGGTCCTGTCTGATCCGGTCCAACTGCTGGGTCAGTTCCAGCATCCCAGCCTTGGCCTGCATCAATTTTTCTTCGAGCTGCACGATCGCCCAATCGGCATAGGGGTCGTCCTGCGCTGCGGCCTGTTTGATCAGGTTGGTGACGCTGATGTAGCCGGCCATACCCATAATCGAGTGGACGCCTTCGCGTGCGGTTCGACCTTGCCAGATTCGGGCGGCGTGGTGGGTATGCAGTGTCAGGGTGATGCTGCTGCGCAATGAGCCCAGGTTGAGCTGATAGTGATCGGCCACGGTGTCGTCCTCGCATAGGCTTGGACGGGAACGTTGCGACAGACGAAGGTCAAGGACAGCCGAAAAGCTGAATGCGGTGTGTTCGATTTGGTTCGAGACGGTTGATTTTCGAGACGCTCGTCAGTGATGCCAGTGGCATCAAATCTACTGACGTCCAGGGCGTTTGCTACGCAGCTGGCGCAGTTCATCCAGGCACGCCTGGGCGAGGGCAGAGGCGGGTTCGCCCTTTTTCCGAGGTTGGCGCGGGGGAGTGGGTGGCGGTTCTGCAATGGGTAACGATTCAGCTTGACCTGCCCAAGGGTGAAAATCGCCTTTGAGCGCCCGCTGGATCAGTCCCATCAGATACGCCGCGGGTTTGCGGACGCTTCCTGCCGCACATCGCGCGCCCGCTTCGTTGAGCACCGCCTGCCGATCTGCTGGTTTTAGCTTGTTCAGCGTCACGGTGACGGCCTGCCGCTCGCTCGGACTCAGGTGCAGCGGATCAGGCCAGTACAGGTTATCCACCGCTGGGGTCGCGCGCGGTACCGTACAAATACTTTCTTTTAACACAGTACAGGCGGCATTCGGATTCCGAACGCTGCCGGAAACATGGGCGTTCAGACCCGGTTCGGAATCCGAACGGAGTCCCGCACGATTCCGAACGCTGTGATCGCCACCCAGTTCGGAATCGCGTAACGCTTCATCGGGCGCCTTATCCAATCCTTGTTGTGCCCAATGGTCGCTCCAACTGTCGAGCCGGGTGGGGAGTCGGCCCAAATCGATATCGGTGTCCTGACGAATTTCTTCCAAAACATGCTGAGCGACAATTCGCACCGCCTTGGTTGCATGATCGAGGGCGTGTCCGGCGAGCTCCAGGTAATCCTGGTCCAACTCCATGGCTTCGGCGGGGGTTAACGGTTCATCGTGCAGGACGTACAGAGAACCTTGTAGGCGCCCGCTGAGCTGATCGCGGCCACGACTCACCAAACTGAGCCAGCGCGTCAGCCGGAGCATCGTCAAGACGCGAGCGATGGTTTCACGGGAGGCTGACGCACCGTAGGGCACGCTCGACAAGTAAGGCTGCAGATCTTCATAGCGCGGCGTGACCACGCCCTGACCTTGCAGCATGAGTCGAAATACTTGCCAGGCATTCCGTTCCAATGGCGTCAGCCGACTATCCAGCAGCAGCCGACGCGGCACGACTTCGTGGGATTGACCACTGAACAGGAAGCCAGCTTGCAGGGCCTGGTTGGAAGGATGTTCAGTGGTGGGGCGTGCGGGCCAACGTTCACTTAGTTGTTGGGTGCATTGCTGCAGGACACGCTGCCAGCGACTGAAAGGGGCAGTGTTCATGTTCCGTTGCTGTAATGGTCGATCTGCTGCCAAACGACGGTCAAGCTGATCTGTTGCTCCTCCGCCAACATCATCATGGCGTCGAGCTGATCCTCAGCACCGTCCTCAGCGCGTAGTTGGCACCAACGCTGCCAGAGCGCATGTTCCTGTGCTTCGCTCAAGTTCTGGGGGCGGCCCTTACGGGTTTCTATCTTGAGCAGACGTCGGCGCAGGGTGGTTTCCGAATGCGCCAAGCCGAAGCACTGATACATGATGGTACTGCTGGCACCGAGCTTGAGCGCTCGGTTGATCAGGCGCTCGTTCTGTTCGTCGCGTTCGGCCTGGTCGATCAACCGATGCAGCACCGGTGAATCAATCTTGATCTCAACCCAGGGGATGGTGGCATGGGCGAGGCGTGACAGTGTGGTGGGCGGTAAGGATTGCAGCAGGTAAATGTCCTCTTCACCCAGCCCGAGTGCTTTGCAGCGTTGCAGATTACCCAGGCGCAACTCGTGAAGGACCTGAGTCAGCATGGCCTGGTTGAGTACATTGAAGGACAGGTTCATGGCCGCTCCCTTGGTGAATCGTCTTCATGGGTAAGCGTTAAGTCGATCAGGCGCCGGGCTAAGCGAATGAGGCGATACAGTTTGATTAACAGATAGTCGGGCAGTCGCTCCAGTCCTACGTCCACGGCGGGACGATCGGCCAGCGGGAGTTGATAGACCCCCAGTAGCAGTTGCCCGAACAGGGCTGAGGGCAATTGCTTTCGATCCTCCCAGCTCACTTCGTCTTGGGCACGCAGTAGGGCCAAGAGCAATAGGTGAACGCCGGTTGCACGAGGCGCTGAAAGATCCAGTTGCTCCATGTTGAGGGCGAAGCCCAAACCATACTTCTGACCGATGATGCTCTCGGGATGTCCGGCATAGGCCGCCATTTCCCGAGCTAGGCCGGCAATGGCTAAACGCAGTTGTTCAGCGGTGTCCAGTGTGGGTGCGATGATCCAAATGTCGTCGATCGGACAGGTTGCGACGGTCTGTGCTGGTTCGGTGGCAGTAGCGCGGTCAATCTGTTCGCGAATTTTCTGAACACGTGACGGAGGGCTGATTGCCGATACGACATTCGTTTCGGGCAGCGTGAGCTGCTCCTCTCGCTCTGTTTCGGTCTGCGTCCTGGTTTCAGCTGATTTGGAATGCACCTCGGAGAGGGGAGGCTCGGCGGCGGGATCATCGACGCTCGGCAGAGGGTTGTTCGCCAGCGGTGTGACGACTACGCCCGGCGTCCGAATGACCCGTTGGGTATCGCCCAGCTCCAGGGCCAACATGCGGTAGGACTGTCCGAGTAAGCGACTCATGCGTTCCAGCAGTTCATCCTGGATTTGCTCAAGGTCGAAGGACTCAGGGTCGGCATCGAATTGCCCTAGGGTGTTGAGCCAAAACTCGGGAAAAGCGATGGCGTCGGTTGGATAACGATTCCAGGTTCGTTCAGCCTGGCTACGCAGACCAATCAGGCGCTCTATTTTGGGTTTGCCCAACCCGGCGTATAGGGTCTGTGGAATGGCGGGCAGTAAATGTTCAAGGGTGTCCAGCATCCGGCTGATGTGCGACTGCGAAATCGGATAGCCTCCAGCGGCAAGACGTCGTGCCAGCTCTCGTTGCGGGAGTGTTGCGCCATCTGATTCAAGCATGGTCTTGAGTTTGGCCACTGCCTGAGCACGCTCGATGAAGGTGAGCTGACCGTGTAGATCGCTTTCGGCCAGATGGCCGAGTAGGGCGCTGATTTCATCGGTCCAGGGTCGAAACAGGCAATGGATGCGGAAGAAACGCTCGTCGCGGGTTTCCTGCCACAGCTCGCCAAGAATTGCCAAGCGTGTATTACCGCCGTTGCGGATTATGAAATAGGTTTCACCCGGGCGGCGGGTAATCGGCGGCGCTTGATCCAGCCCGCGCTCACGGATTGAGGCCTTGATGTCGTCATAAAGCGGGTTACGGATGAACCGCGGGTTGTGTTCGTAGGGCCGCAACTGCTCCAGAGTGACCAGCATAGGCGTATCAGTGAGTGGATTGGACAACCGCTCCATTTCTGGGCCACGGGGGAAGTGGCCCTGGTGCAGTTTTTCGGTGATTTCCTCCTGAGTGAGCTTCTTCATTGACGCCACCTCAGTTAACGCCGGGTGCTCAAATGGTCACCAACTTCGAACTTGACGACCTCGGCGGTGCCCGAGCCTTCGAAATAACGAGACAGTTCCGCAAGGAACCAACCCATGGCTGGGCGCCCGCCTTGTAGACGAAAGACCACTGTGCAGTACTCCTCGCTAGGTGGGCGGCAGAGGTGGATGGATGGTTGAGCAATGATAGAAAGCTGGTCCAACATCAAAAGACTCCTTGCCAAACGCAGTTGGCCTCAACGTCGGTCAGACAAAATCTCGTCTCGAGAACTATGGCTTGGCGATTCATTTCATTGAGCCTCCGCGCACTTGCTCACAGTAGAGATTGCTGTGTGCCATTCCGGGAACAATTCAATGGCGAGTGCTTGCATGGTTTCCAGTGCCGATGGCGAGCGTCGTTTATGGGGCCGGCGCGTCTCGACTCGGTGGACTGGCAGACCGAGGGAGGCAGCATTGAGATACGCCACTGCGTCTGGAACTACGGTGTCTAGCACCGAGATGTTGGTAGCCCCAGCGAAGGTCTTGCGCAGACCGCTGATGATCATCCGCGTGTCAATCCTAATGGCGTTCACCTGGTTCAGTAGCAGTCGCAAGGAGGGTGGTGGAATGCCCAGGTGGCGGAACGGTTCGAGTTCGCTGAGCAGCTTCAAGGTGCCGCGGTGCAGTTCGCGGGCGGCGAGCATTTCCGGCGTGATGGGAGAAAGGGCGATATCGGAGGCCAGGATGGCCATCTCCAGAAGCACGCTACGTGCGCCTTGGGTGTCGACCAACAACAGGTCGTAACGGGGACGGAAATGGTCGAGCAAATTGCGCAGCCGTAATCGCCCGTCAGGGGCGTGCAGCAGCAAAGTACTCAGTCGGTCTTGGTCGTCATTGGAGAGGATCAGGTCGAGACCGACGACCTCCGTCGTGGAAATTATCTGCGAAGGATCTGTCTGGTTGAGCGCAATGAGTTCGTACGCACCGGCGATGGCCTCGTGGTTCAAGGCATAATAGCTGGAGAGGGTCGGTTGGCTATCCAGATCGAGCAGCAGGACGCGTAAGCCCGCATCTGCCAGCAGACCGCCGAGATTGGCCGCTACTGTGGTTTTGCCTACTCCACCTTTGGTGGACACCACTGATACGACACGCATGTCATCAGGCCTGCTGCGCCAAACGCTCAGTGATCCACTGTTCGATCTCTAACGAGTCCCAACCGACGGCACGCAGCCCAATGCGTTTGGAATGAGGGAATTTACCCTCCTTCATTAGGTTGTAGATGTGCGCACGCTTGAAGCCGGTTTTCCGCTCCACCTCGTCACGCCGCATGATGTGACGTTCAACGGGTGTTTGAGGGCGGTCGGTGAACGAGACGGATGAACTGGACATGCTGGTCACTCCTGGCGCCGCTTGGCGCGTGGTGGGAAGTGAACTGAAGTGAATAGCAGATAAGCGAGGAAGTCATTGCACTGCAATCGAGTGCATTGCAATGCAATGATCTGGCGCTCAGGTGGTTTTTTTGAGAGTGCGATTGGCTGCCGCGAACTTTTTATCCAGCGTTCGTTTGCTGAGGCCGGGAATGTCACTGTGGCGCGCTGTCAAAGCATCGACGATTGCGGCTTGGTTCTTGAACACGGAAAGTGGTTTACCGGCAGGCGACACGTCTAAGATGGTGTTGACCAAGGCACCGATGATCTGTAGGTAGGTGTGTTCACTACGATCGCTGAGCTGTCCCTGCGTTTTTACCAGCATTCTAAGGCTCTCCTGCTCGAGTCCCAGTGCCTCAAGGTTAGCTTCGACATCTTGGAGCTGATGTTGCAAAGCATCGCGCTCTCGCTGGAGGGCATCCCGCTCGGCCTGGAGTGCAAAATAAACCCCTAGGCTGATTTTATCTTGAGCGTCGTCGTTCGATTCGAACAGGAAATCGGGCCGCTGATCGGGGTAATAGTTCTGCATCCAAAGACGTAAGTCGGAATGTCTAACGGTCAACAGAGCGGGCTCTACGGGGGTGCCTATGGGGACCGAAATACCGAAGGAGCCATACGGTAATTCGCCATTGCGGACGGCGTCATAAATTTTGTCAGTATTGGCCTGTAGGCACGGCCATTGAGGAAATAGGATCCTGAGCTTTTCCGGGCAGGACCAAGCCGTTTGCACGATCTGCGCTTCGTAACGAATGAGGTTGCACCAACGCAATGCGGCGTCGATGGGCCGATAGAAGGTTTTAGCCTGCGGGTTAAAGTTGTTTGAAGACATGTGCGAACGGACCTCCATATCCTGATGGATCGGCCTCTCGCGACACATCCCTACATCCCTACATCCCTACATCGCCTACATGCTGGTAGAGAGTTTCAATGGCAGCGACTCGCATAGCGAAGCGCTAAAATACGGTGGATGTCCGGTTCTTTTTAGGTATTTTTTTCTAGAGGCGGGGTGAGGCTAATCGCCTCATGTGTGCATCTTGGCGCCAGCAACCGCTCAATGGCGCCGCTCACCATATTTTCCATTAGATTATTGCGCTCTTGTTCATCCAACGAGTAGTGCGTCAGCCAACTGGGCGCACTGTTGAGCAAGGCGGCAATGGCATGACCGGCGGCCATCCGGCCTTGTTCACTGAAACGGAGTTGGGCGCCGAGCATCAACAGCAACTTACATTCGTACTGTTCGCGCAGTTGCCGGACGCGTTCCTGCTGCTCTTCATTCAGGCAGCCACTGTCGCGCTCCACCAGACGAAAATGCCAGGGCATTTCCTGATTCAGGTTCAGGTGCGCGCGGATCAGTTGGTTGAGTCTGTCACGTTTTGCCGGGGCTGCTTGTTCGATGCGCCCCAAGGTGGCCAGCAGTTCTTCGTAGAACTCCTCGATCAGGTCGAACAGCAAGTGCTGCTTGCTGGGGTAATGATGATACAACGAGCCCGGAGCGAGCCCCAGGCACGTCGCGAGCTCACGCATGCCGACCTGACCGAAACCCTTGCAGGCAAAAAGCTCCAACACCTTGTCCCTGTATTCGGCAAAACGCGAGCACCGCTCAGGCATAGGCATGGAAGCCGCGTCCCGTTTTGCGTCCCAGGTAACCGGCGGCGACCATTTCCTTGAGCAGTGGAGCGGGGCGGTATTTGCTGTCCTTGAAGCCGTCGTAGAAGGCTTCAAGGATGGCCAGCACGGTGTCCAGGCCGATCAGGTCCGCCAATGCCAGCGGGCCGATCGGCTGATTGCAGCCCAGGCGCATGCCGGCGTCGATGTCTTCGGCGCCGGCGAGGCCCTCCTGAAACACCAGGATGGCTTCATTTATCATTGGCACCAGAATCCGGTTGACCACAAACCCCGGACGGTTGCCCGCAGTGATTGCGGTTTTGCCGAGTGTGGTCGCCATGTCCAGCGCCAAGGCGTGGGTGGCATCGCTGGTTTGCAGGCCACGAATCACTTCGATCAGGCCCATTACCGGCACCGGGTTGAAAAAGTGCAGGCCGATGAAGCGCTCAGGCTGACTGACACTGGCAGCGAGTTGAGTAATGGACAGCGACGACGTGTTCGAGGCAATCACACAGTCGGCGCTGACCTGCGCGGCGATTTGTTGCAGTACGCGCAGTTTCAGGTCGAGGTTTTCGGTAGCGGCTTCAATCACCATTTGCACGTTTTGCAGGCTGTTGTAATCGGTACTGGTGCGAATTTTGTCGAGGGCAGCGAGCTTTTGCTCATGCGTCAGCGTGTTTTTGGCGACCTGCCGATCGAGGTTTTTATCGACGGTCGCGATTGCCTTTTGCAAGGCACTCTCAGAGATGTCGATCAAGGCCACGTGGAAGCCGGCGAGGGCGCAGACTTGTGCGATGCCATTGCCCATGGTGCCGGCGCCGATGACGCCAATGTTCTGAAGATTCATGCGCATGTCCTTATTAAACCCGCTCGAACAACACGGCGATGCCTTGGCCGCCGCCGATGCACATGGTCGCCAGGGCATAACGGCCTTGGCAGCGATGCAGCTCGTGAATGGCTTTGGTGGCGATGATCGCGCCAGTGGCGCCCACCGGATGGCCCAGTGAGATGCCCGAGCCGTTGGGGTTGACCTTCTGCGGATCGAAGCCCAGTTCTTGCGCTACGGCACAGGCCTGGGCGGCAAAGGCTTCGTTGCACTCGATCACATCAAGGTCGGCAACGGTCAGACCGGCGCGCTTGAGCACCAGGCGGGTGGCGGGAATCGGTCCCAGCCCCATCATCGAAGGTTCAACGCCAGCATGGGCATAACCCACCAGTCGGGCCAAAGGCTTGAGGTTCTGTTCCTGAACAGTTTGGCCGGTGGCCATGATCAGCGCACCGGCACCATCATTGAGGCCGGACGCGTTGCCTGCGGTGACGCTGCCGTCCTTTTTGAAAGCGGGTTTCATGCGGCTCAATTGCTCGGCGTCGACCTCGGCCCGAACATGCTCATCCGTCGCAAACGAAACCGCCCCTTTACGGGTCGCGACTTCGATCGGCACGATCTGCCCGGAAAAACGCCCTTCGGTAATCGCCCGAGCGGCACGCTGCTGGCTGAGAAGCGCCAATTCATCCTGGGCCTGACGCGTGATGCCATAATGCTCGGCGATATTTTCGGCGGTGATCCCCATGTGAAAACCGGCAAACGGGTCTTGCAGTACCCCAAGCATGTAGTCGATGGCCTGCATGTCGCCCATTCGGGCGCCCCAGCGCGCTTGCGGCAACAAATACGCGCCTCGGCTCATGGACTCGACTCCACCTGCCAGTGCAGCGCCTGCATCCCCCAGCATCAAGCTTTGCGCAGCACTGACAATTGCCTGCAAACCTGAGCCACAGAGACGGTTAACGTTAAAGGCGGGAGTCTCTTTCGTCAGGCCGGCATTCATCGCTACCGCCCGGGAGATATAGGCATCGCGCGCCTCGGTCGGGATCACGTGTCCCATTACCGCATGACCGATGTGCTCGGGCGCCAGGCCTGATCGTTCTATAGCAGCGCGGCAAACGTCGGTTGCCAACTGAATAGGCGGCACATCCTTGAGTGAACCGCCAAAGCTGCCGATGGCAGAACGAACAGCGCTCACTACAAAAACATCGGTATGGTTCATGTTGGCTCTCTGAGTAGGTCTTTTTTGTTGGTCACGAGTCTAGAATCTGCAGCGGCACAGGCCTATACCAAAACTGTTCAAGGATGATGACGTTTTTTGCCATATTCAGATGTAACGAGAGAGGCATTCAAATGCGGGAAACGGATTCGGTGGCGGTTTACTTCATGTATCCAATGGTCCATGCACTACGAGAGGAACCGCAGCGTTTGCGGGCACTACTCGAACAGGTAGGCATTGATCCGGCATTGATCAACCAGCCGACGGCACGGGTGCCGGCCACGGCTTTCGCCGCGTTGTGGCTGGTACAGATTCGTGAATTGAGCGACGAATTTTTCCGGTTGGACTCCCATGGAATGCCACCGGGCAGTTTTGCCTTGATCTGTCGGGCATTGATTCAAGAGCCGACGCTGGAAAAAGCCCTGCGTCAGTGCCTGGCCAATTTCGCCCTGTTCCTGCGTGATTTTCGCGGTACGTTAAGTGTGCGTGGCAAACGTGCAGTCATCAGCTTGCAGACCCGTTCGCAGATCAGCGAGGTCAGCCGATTGGGCGAAGAAACGTTTTTGGTGTTGATGATCAGCCTGTTGTGCTGGCTGGGCGGGCGGCGCATTCAGATCGATCGGGCGGACTTTCGTCATCGGCGTTTGTCGCTGCGTGATGATGCCATGCTTTGGGGGCCCAACCTGACTTTTGGCACCGAGCGCACCGAAATCGAATTCGCCAGTCACTATTTGCGGCTGCCGGTGATTCAAGATCTTGACTCGCTGAAAGTATTTCTGCGCACCGCACCGCAATGGCTGGTGATTCGTTTCCGCTGCCAGCATGGGCTGGCGTCGCAGGTTTATCAGCGCTTGCGCCACAGCCATTACAGCGAATGGCCGACCTTGCAGGCCTTCGCCCTGGAACAGCACCTGAGCCCCAGCACCTTTCGCCGGAAACTGGAACGAGAAGGCTGTTCGTATCAAGAAGTCAAGGATGAAGTGCGGCGCGGCGTGGCGTTTGAACGGTTGCGCCAAAGTAAGGCGAGCATCAGCGATATTGCTCAGCAGTTGGGGTTTCAGGAGCCGAGTGCGTTTCATCGGGCATTCAAGAAGTGGACGGGGGAGAGCCCGGGGCAGTATCGCGCGCGGTTTCATAATTATATCGAATGAGTGCTTGGTAGGCGGGCGTAAGCTTTGAAGATGGCCTCCCGAGTATTTATTGACGTAGGACAAAATTGGAGCACAAAAACGACAGTTTCGAGCAGCGATCGTCAATAGGCGAAGAGGTTGAGGAATTCGACAACCCGGCCTGCATTACGTTGCGTAGCGAATGGAGAGCCTGTAAAAAACGAGCGCTCGCATGTCCCTAAAGCCAACACCATTATTCTCCTATCCCGGCAAAGTGACTGCATTACCTGCTAGATGAAAGCCAAATGCCGCCCAAACACTGCGCTTCACAAGAACGCTCAGCCCCGTGACGCTACGTGATGTGGCTCGCGAATCGTAGCCACTGCTGCGTACTTGTCCTCTCGCCACAAGCCTAAACATCGAAAATGTTGTTCGCCTCGCGTTGATCCAGGGGGGCATGGCATGAATGGCGCACCTGATAAATTCATGCTGAACGCTGCGGTGCAGAACCTAGTACGGTTGACCTCAAAAACGACAGGGTGATTGAATCAGCACCCATCAAAAAAGCCTCATCCAATCCCGATAAAAGCGCAGCGAAGACCAACGAAGCGCCGAGAAAAATGCTTGTTTGGAGAGTCGCTTCTCGAATGATGATCGGGCTTGAATTCAGGCCAACTGAATTAGGCGGCTATTTTCAACGGAATTAACTGAAATCAGCCCCTCATGAAGGCCCTAAATCCCCCAAAGCTGTCATTGGCGTTCGCGACGACGCGTTCCCTACGCCTGACTAAGAAAACCGTCGATGTAGAGCGGTTGAATGGAAAAAATGCAGACTTCGTCCATAATTACGGAAAATACAGCAGCGCATTCTGGCGCTATTCTGGATGTGTGAGTACCGGCTTGGTCCCAGAAGCTATTAGAGTTTGACGCCGTTGCTCGGTAGAAAAAAACGCTTGTGCTTAAGAATTCTCCTATCTACTATTGTGTAATCCTGTTGACATAAATGGACGCAATGATAAGACGAGCCTTCGATCAGTCTGGCGACCCTTTACAACGAGAGCAGGGATGAAACGGCGGCTTAACAACGGATTTTTGTCGTCATAAGAGGTCTCGCCGTCATTGACCTCAGTGTCACTGGAAACAAAACAATTCGAACAAGAATTCGGCGCTCGACCGATCGCAAAAGGGGTAAAGATATGCGCGTGGTGTTGCTTGAAGGTCGCGGAGGTAACGATCAAGTCAACCTAGTCGAACGGCCGGTGCCCGTGCGTCGGCCCGGAGAGGTGCTCATTCGGGTCGTCGCAGCGTCCGTCAATCGGGTCGACTTGTATATGCGCGACAGCGGGGTCGGCATCACTCACAGCCTTCCGCAGATTATGGGTGTCGATGGAGCGGGAATCGTCGAGGAGGTGGACTCGCAGCAAACCCACCTCAAAGTCGGTGACCGAGTCGCGCTTCACCCGGCTACCGTTTGCGGGCTGTGCGAGTTCTGCAAGAAGGGTGAGCAGAACCTTTGTACATCGATTCGGTTCCTTGGCGAACATCGGGACGGCACATTTTGTCAGTTCGTTGCGGTGCCGGCAGCCAATGTCTTTGCACTGCCCGATTCGCTCAGCTTTCGCGAAGGAGCCGCCCTAGGGGTGGCCTATCTTACCGCATGGCGAATGTTGTTCACGAAAGCTCGATTGCAACCCGGCGAGACTGTACTCATCTTTGGCATCGGTGGCGGTGTGTCGCTCGCGGCGATGCAGTTGGCGAAGCTGGCCGGGGCGACGGTGATAGTGACGTCGCGCGATGCTGGCAAGCTGGCCAAAGCGACAAAGCTCGGAGCCGATCATTCAATCCAGGGTGTGGAAGGACTGGCTGCGGCAGTACTCAACCTAACGGGCGGTCGCGGGGTCGACGTTGTGATCGAGAATGTGGGGCAAGCAGTCTGGCCCGAGGCGCTCCGGTCGACTGCTCGCGGCGGACGGATTGTGACCTGCGGAGCGACCAGTGGCGACCGGCCATCCGCCGATCTAAAGCGGTTGTTCGTTCGGCAGTTACAAATATTCGGATCAACGCTAGGAACATTTGGCGAATTTCAAGACCTGCTGCGTTTTTGCGGTAGTACTGGCCTGGCCCCTGTTATCGACACAGCCTACCCGCTTGAGCAGGTACATGTCGCGCTGGATCGGCTCGAGCGTGGGGATCAATTCGGGAAAATATGCCTTGATATACCGGAATGATTCCCTTGTTCAACTTTGTACGCCAGCTGTGCATGCAAATTAGAAATGCATCTGCCCTGAATAGCGCTCCGACACATTTTGCACGGGCGTGAGTGCTGTCACCGTGACGGCTTTCCGAGCCCTTGGCGAGAAAGCTATCGATTCATTTATTAAACGATCGTGGGATGCAAATGATTTCAATCAATAATCCAGCCCGCCGCTCGGTTCTCGGCGACCAGCTCCGCCGCAACGCACAACATCATCCGGATGCGGAGGCGTTCGTCGCGCTTGGCCCGCGCCGCGCACTCACGTACGCGCAGCTCAACGTCGCTGCCAACCGGCAGGCCAACGCATTACTGGCGCGCGGCATCGGCCGCGGCGACGTCGTCGCGCTTCTTGGGACGAACAGCCTCGAGCTGTTCACGGTCGTGTGGGGCGCACTGAAGGCTGGCGCAGCAGTGACCGCCATTAACCCGGGCTTCACGGCGCGGGAGCGCGATTATCAGATCACAAGTAGTGGTGCCAAGCTGGTAATCGAGGAGGCACTGCCCGGCGACGACGAATCGGAGCCCGACATCGAACTGGGCGACGAGGACGTGGCGCTGATCTCGTACACGAGCGGCACCACCGCGCTGCCGAAGGCGGTGGTGCTGGCGCACCGCTCTTACACCGCGGGGACGATTCCGGCCTTTCGGGGGGCACTCGGCTTCCAACCCGGCGCGCGCTTTTATTACGTAATGCCGTTGCACACGATCGCCGGGCTCGGTACCCAGATTTCGCTGATCGCCAATGGCGCGACGGTAGTGCTGCCCGGTGGCGAGCCGCCGCTGTCGGTCCTCACTGGTGAGCGGATCACGCACATCGCGCAGACCCCGACGTTCTACTTGCAACTCTCGCGCCTGCCGGAGTTCGCGGACGCGGACTTGAGCTCACTACAACGCTGCATAACCTATGGCGGCACGATGCCGCGCACGATGTTCGAGGCCTTCGCCGCCGTCGCGCCGAACATGGAGTGGACGACGCTTTGGGGGCAGTCCGAAATGGCGCAGACTTTCACGTGCGGGTCGTTCCGCTCGCCCGATGATATTCCCGGCGGCGACGCAGCTTGGATCGGGAGACCCGTCCCGCAGCTTGAGTTGCGCGTGGTTGATGAAGATGGCAACGATGCGGACGAGGGCGAGATGTTGTGCCGCACTCCTGCGCTGATGCTTGGCTATCTCAATGACCCCGAGCGCACGGCAGCCACCGTTCGCGACGGATGGCTGCACACGAATGATCTCGTGCGCCGTTCACCTGAAGGGGATTACTTTTTCGTAGACCGCTGCCACGACGTGATCAAGACCGGCGGGATGAACGTCTCGTCGGTTGAGGTCGAGCGCGTGCTGTACGCGCACGACGCGGTGCTCGAGGCAGCAGTGGTGGGTATGTCCGACGACTATTGGGGACAAGTCGTTACTGCGTTCGTTGTGGCGCGTGACGCTGTTACCACTGAAGCGCTAGTCGTGCACTGCAAGACCGACCTGGCCGCTTACAAGGTGCCCAAGGTGGTGCACTTCGTCGACTCCCTGCCCAAGGACGCGCAGGGCAAGATTCTCAAGCGTCAGCTGCGAGCAGGCGTCTGATCAGAACGAAGTGTATGTCCGCGACGTCATTGATCGTCGCTAGGTGACCGGCAAAGTGCTCACGGATACGTAAGCACCAGGCGCGTGCCGCCATTATTCACCCGAGCGGGTGTACGACGCTGTATGGAGAATAGACGATATGAGCGGTATGAACTCAGATCGACTCGCGCGGATCGAGCCGTTCCTGCAAGAACAATATGTAGGAGCCGGCAAGTTGCCGATGGCCGACATCCTCATTGCCCGTGGTGGTGAGACGGTTTATCGGGCCACGCTAGGCCAAGCGCGCGCCGATGGAACGCCGCTGCGTCACGACGCCATCTACCGCATCGCCTCGATGACCAAGCCTATCACCTCGATCGCGTTCATGCAGTTAGTCGAGGAAGGAAAGGTCGCCCTCGACGATCCCGTCGCGAGGGTCATACCGGAGTTCGCAAATCTAGGGGTCTATAGCGGTGGAGGTGGGACCGCCCCGTTCGCCCCGGTCAAGCACTGCGCGCCAATGCGGATGGTCGACCTGATGTCGCATATGTCGGGGCTGACCTATGGCTTCCAGAACCGCACCAGCATCGACGCAGCTTATCGCAAGACGCTGCCTGACGGTGACCGCTCGATGGACGGGTTCGATTGGTTCATCGCCGAACTTGCGAGGCTTCCGCTCGAATTTGCGCCGGGCACGGGGTGGAATTACTCGGTGGCGACCGACGTTTTAGGCGTGGTGATTTCCCGGATCGAAAACAAACCGCTGGGCGAGGTACTTCGCGAGCGAATTTTCGCGCCGCTTGGGATGTTCGACACTGGCTTCCAGATACCCGAACACCAGCGTGCTAGGTTGACCGACTGCTGGGCTTACGCACCAGGAAAGCCGCTGAAGCTGATCGACAGGGCCACTGAAAGTAACCTCGCGACGCCCGCCCGCTTCGAAGGCGGAGGCAGCGGGTTGGTATCGACCACCGCCGATTATCATCGTTTCTGTCAAATGTTGATCGGCCGAGGCGTGCTCGACGGCGTACGGATCATTAGTCCTAAGACGCTCGATCTGATGACTCGTAACCACCTGCCCGGAGGTTCCGATCTCGCTGTGGTGTCTCAATCCCTCTTCAGTGAGGCAGGCAACAGTGGGACCGGCTTCGGGCTCGGCTTCGCGATGACTCTCGATCCCGTGCGAGCGCTCATCCCAGGCAGTGAAGGCGAGTACTTCTGGGGTGGAATGTATTCCACAGCTTTCTTCGTCGATCCTGTGGAGAGGCTGCACATGGTGTTCATGACCCAGTTGGCGCCTTCATCCGACCCAATTCGTCGTCAGCTAAAGACGCTGATCTATAGCGCTATCGAACAGAGTTACGCCTGAGGAGAATCTGTGACAATCGCAAGGTAGAACAGGCCATCGATAGGGTCGTGGTGCGACAAAATCCGATCAGAATCGGAACCAAAAACGGCAAAAGTAACGACGTTGCAATACCAAAACACAACAATCAGGAGACGACAATGGCAGAGCACAATTCGCAGCTACTCAACTTCAAAAAGTGGAAGATTGGTAACGTCACCGTAACGCGGGTTCTTGAAATGGATCCGATGCACATACCGCCGG
The DNA here is from genome assembly GCF_045037875.1 of Pseudomonas petroselini. Taxonomy (NCBI): domain Bacteria; kingdom Pseudomonadati; phylum Pseudomonadota; class Gammaproteobacteria; order Pseudomonadales; family Pseudomonadaceae; genus Pseudomonas; species Pseudomonas petroselini. Next base: position 4,168,036 of record NZ_CP173614.1, on the reverse strand, counting down.
AATGGCTTTTACAGACCACGGCGGAAACCATCATGAAACATGTTTGGTTGCAGCCCAATTACGCGACTCCGGAGGGGCAGATCATTGCCAACATCCAGGGTTTTGTGATCGAAACAGGCGGGCAGCGAATCTTGGTTGACCCATGCGTCGGCAACGACAAAACGCGCGAAAGCGCGGCGTTCAACAAACTGAACAATCCATTTCTTGAGCGCCTGACGGCTGCGGGGTTTCCACCGGAATCGATTGACTATGTTCTGTGTACACATCTCCACGTCGACCACGCAGGATGGAATACGCGGCTGGTAGACGGCAAATGGGTACCCACGTTTCCTAACGCTCGTTATTTGTTCGGGCGCATTGAAGTCGAATACGCAAAGCTCGACGATGGCCTCGATGCAAAGGCCACTTTTGAGGACTCAGTCCAACCTATCCTTGATGCGGGCCTGGCCGAGCTTGTCGAGTTTGACTTTCGAATTGGCGATGAGGTGTTCCTTGAGCCCTCTCCAGGCCATACGCCCGGCCATTGTTACGTCCGGATCTCGTCGATGGGTGAAGAGGGAATCATCACGGGCGACCTTATACATCATCCGATTCAAGCTTGTGAGCCAGACGTGTGCAGCAACTTCTGCTTTGACACTGACCAGGCCCGCGCAACTCGGCGGCTATTCCTTGAGAAGTACAGCGACACCAACACGCTTGTGCTCGGCACGCATTTCACTGAGCCGACTGGCGTGCGCATCCTGCCGCACGGCAATGTTTGGAAGGTGGAGGAGATATGACGAAAACCGGGGCGGGTTATTCAGTTGCCGCGCCGGCTGGAATCAATTCACCTGTGAACAGGTATTGGGTCCAATCGCCAGGAAAAGTCGTCAACGGGATATCGGGCAAAGCCATTTAAAAGCAAACCGTCGCGGACGATGCGCGGCGAACTTTATAATAGCATTTGGCTTGCTGTCGCTGTCACTGACGAAGATCAAGAGCATTCTGTCGATTGAACGTGAACTGGGTGAACGCACGTAGGCACTTACACCGGAACTAACCCGCGCGGCGGAATGTGATGTGCGCGCTGGCGGGCGGGAGTATCGCTGCAATTGGTGTTCAGGTTATCGCCGTTGATTTTTCTAAAGGATTTATTAGCCAGTAACGGATTTCGATTCGGAAGTGATCTGATATCGCGTTTTTTATAAAAATAACAAAAATTAGACAGGTAGATAACGATGAACAAGTTTAAACGAAGAAATATGTTTCTTGCGCTGTCTGGTATCGCACTGAATATAAGTGTATCGAATGCGTATGCCACCAATGGCATTTATTTGACCGGCAGCGGAGCAAGTTCATCTGGAATGGGAGGCGCCGCCATTGCTTTCCCGCAAGACGTGACGTCGGCTGTGGACAACCCTGCCGGGCTCGCCGAACTTGGTTCGCGAGTCGAGCTGAACGGCGCAGTGATACCCATTTCCGCCGATTCTACGTTTGGTTCTACCGACAATGATCTGCATTCGCGCAAGCTCATAATAATTCCAGGGTTCGGCGTTAATTATCAGATTGCGCCGCAATGGACCTTCGGCGTGGCTGTGACCGGTGCAGGGGCGGCATCGGAGTATGATCGCCCGGTTCTTCCTGTTCCAGGGGCCGGCGACGCCAATGCTAGTCTAGTGGTTATCAACACTAGTCCGACGATCACCTACAAGCCACTTCCGAACCTCTCAATTGGTGCATCGCTGGTGATCGGCGTCGAGCAACTACGTTTGGGCGGACTTGTCGTACCCGGGCCGTCTGGCTCCCTGGAGCCCGGCCCAAGTCACGGTAATTCATATGCCTACGGTATCGGCACAGGATTTGGGGTGCTCTGGACACCGATTCCTATGGTGTCTCTGGGGGCGTCCTATTTCACCAAAACCTGGTTTACGCCACTTGACGAGTACAAAGACGATGTACTTGCCCCAACCAATGGGCATCTAGACAGCCCCTCCAGATATGGTGTCGGGATCGCCATACGCCCGTTGCCAGGGTTGACCGTTGCATTGGATTATCTCCGGATCGAGTGGGAAAGCGCCGCCGGCTACAACACGTCGAGTAGCTTTGGTTATCGCAATCAAAACGTCGGTCGTGTCGGAGTATCGTACGAAATCAATCCAGAATGGACCGTCCGGGGCGGCTATAGCTTTGCCAACATGCACATCGACTCCGATCATACTTTGGCGAACGTTCGCGCGCCCGGTATCAGCCCTCGTGCGGTGACCGTCGGTGCCACCTACGCGATAGACAAGAGCAACCTCATAACCGGTGCTTTCGAATATGACATTCCAACTTCGATTCACGGAAAGGGGGCGAACGAGGGAACGAACATTAGTACGAGATATCAGGTTTATACGATCGGGTATACGCACAAGTTCTAGGTGATCAAAAGGCGGGCTACGATGAGTGGACCCGCCGAATGAAAGTTGAATGCGCGACAGGTTCGATCCAATCGGTATCGCTGCCTGTCAGCAAGTCTCAAGCGTTCAGTCGAGGCCGATCAGCCGCAGGCAGGCTTTTACGGCCTGATCTGCAACCGCTTCGCCAGAGCGACGGCTGCCTGGGCGGTAGCAATAGGTTATCCAGCTCAGCAGGCCGCCGATCCAGATCGACATTTCTGACGCTTCGGGCACGAATACATAGCCGTCACGCACGCAGTCCTCAATCATTTTGCCGATACGCACGTCGAATTCGTGACGCAGGAGCATGATGCGCTGTGCGTCGGCACGATTAAGGTTCTTCATTTCGCGCTGGTAGACAACGAGGTACTCGTTGCGCGCAATGCTGATCTCCGCTACTCCACGCAGTGAGGCCTTGAGCAGGTCGACCGACGCCATTTGCGTTTCCGCGATCCGGTCGAGCGCCGCTAGCGATTCGGTTATCCCGAGTTCGCAGACGGCACACAAGATCGCGCTTTTTCCCTTGAAGTAGCTGTAGATAAATGGCTTGGTCACACTTAGCCTGTCGGCGAGCATTTCCAGTGTAGCTCCTTCAAAGCCCTTTTCGAAGAACAGCGCGGCGGCCTCTTCAAGAATGCGGTTCTGCTTGAACGCGACGACGCTGAGCTTAATCTCGCGCCCGGTGGGCGCGCTGGCGGTGGTGCTGGTTTTGGTCATGTAGCCCTTCTTAGAATCTCCATTATATCTGCGGGCGACCGGACAGGTCGCGGATTGGTCCTCGCGAACGCATCCAGCATAGTATTATTCGCTACCTGCTGGAAGCGTTCTTCCCCCACGCCCACTTCGGCCAGCGTCCGTGGCATGCCGAGGCTACGAATAAGCGCATCGAGCGCTTCAGATGCAGTGCCGTGCGTATTGCCAAGGCACTGCAATATGCGCACTTGGCGGCTGGCATCATGCTCCGCATTCCAGGAAAGCACATAGGGCGACATGACGCATGAGGTGTAGCCGTGCGGAACGTCGCAGGTGCCACCAAGAATGTGTCCGATGGCGTGGCTTGCTCCCATAGGCACGCCACCGATGATAGAGATCATCGATTGCCAGGCCCCGAGCTGACATTTAAGCCGCGCTTCCAGGTCCGACGGGTCGGCCTTAGTGCGCGCCAGACCTTCGACCAGCAAACGCAAGGCGCTGTCGGCGAGACCGTCGGCAAAGTCGTTGGATAAGTGCGAGGCGAGCGTCTCTATCGCGTGATCGACCGCCCGAACTCCGGTCGAAAGCCAGAGCTGTTCGCTCGTATAGATCGTGAGCGCCGGATCGAGCACGACCATGATCGGCGCCATGCTGCGGTGCTCGTAACCTTGCTTATGCTGCATTAGCTCGTTCGTCGCTCCCGACAGCGCGTTGAACTCGCCACCGGAAAGTGTCGTCGGTACGCAGATGACACGAATATCCGGGCCAAGAGTGACCGGATTGATTACGTTGCCCTCGGGATCAACGTAAACGTGCAACGGATCGAACTCTTCGACGCAGCGTACGTCGTGCTTGAGCAGCAGCGCGACGATCTTGGCGGCATCGGTAACTGACCCGCCGCCGATGGAGACGATCAAATCGGCCCGCGCCTCACGCGCGGCATTGGTGGCACGGAGCACATCAGTTCGAGGCGCGTGCGGAGCAATGCCGCTGAAGGTAGCGGCATGGCGGTCGCCAAGCTCGCGCTCAATCGCAGCGATTTCGTCGGTATTCGTACGTAAGGTTTGCGAGGCGAGGATAAACACGCGCCGCGCATCCATCTTTTCGGCCTGATCGCGGATTGCCTCGCGGGCCGGTTGACCGATGGTCACTCGCTCGGTCTCGGTAAACGTCATCTGGCTTGCTCTAATGCTGCACATGACTCGCTCCTTTTATTTTTATACGGGCTCTGACATTTTGAAATGCGCAGAACAGATGTTGTCACGCAGATAATATTCCCGCCAGTAGTTTTTTGTACCAAATATCTAATTTCGGCTCATGGGGCTAATGACATTATTTGTCCCAACCGATCTGCCCCGGCCTGGGCCGGATTAGAGGTTCAAGTCGCCAACGCCGCTACCTCAAGCGCTCTTCTGCTAGGTGCTCAAATCATACAAGGCCAATAATGCGATGGGCGGTCATTCGCCCCCATGGCCTGCTTCACTGGGATGACGTGCTCTGCAGCGAAGCCGATGTAGAGGGCTCATAACGCATTCTGGGAATGGCTATGCCTGTTGAATATGGCTGGGTTTTGGATGTAATATACTCATGAGTAGATTTTTCTGTTTTTCGGTATAATTCCAATGACAACCTACAAAAACGAGGAATTGAGATGAAATTTCCAATGATCACAGACCGTCCAGTTTCTGCCGAAAGCGTTGATCTGATGCTTTTGCGGCAGGGTGTTGACGAAGCCAATATTCCAGCGCTGCTCATGGTGCTCGTGCAATTGACCGGAGAGCGCAAGTATCTCGGTTCTCCCTATTCTCCGAGCCGGAGCAAGGGGCTCGACGACAACGACAGCGGCGGGCTGCCCGATGACATTCAAGCCGAGATCCGAGAAGCTGCTGCGGCAGCGATAACCGCCTGGGTGGGCGGCCGCGAGCCAGCAGTGCCACGGCCAGCCAATGCCGAGCTCGCGGCGATGCTCGCCGTGGCCATGGCCGACGCGGTGCCCCCCGAGTATGGCGATATCGTCGCCGGCACGATGCATCTCGATCCAGTGCCCGAGCCGGTGCGCTCGGCCAAGGCGCTCAAAGCGATTATCATCGGCGCGGGCATTTCCGGCATGGTTGCCGCAGTGCGCCTGCGCGAAATGGGGATCGAGCACACGATCTTCGAAAAGAACCACGAATTTGGCGGCACCTGGTGGGAAAACCGCTACCCCGGCTGCGGCGTCGATACACCGAACCTAACTTACACCTTCTCCTTCCGCCCGAACGACTGGTCGGCCTTCTTCCCCCTGCGTGACGAAATCGAGAACTACCTGCTGGCCACAGCGCAGGAAAGCGGCCTTTATGACAGCGTCCGCTTCGACACGAAGGTGGAGCGCGCGGAGTGGTTGACCGACAGCAATCAGTGGCAGGTCACGGTTCGTGCCGAGGACGGCACGGAGGAGGTCCACCACGCCGACATCGTGATGAGCGCGGTCGGCCTTCTCAACATCCCCGTCGTGCCCGACATCAAGGGGCTTTCAGACTTTGCGGGGCGCGTTGTCCACACCAGCGACTGGCCGCAGGACATTGATCTCAAGGGCAAGCGCGTCGCCGTCGTTGGCAATGGCGCGTCAGCCATGCAGGTTGTCCCTGCGATTGCGGACGAGGTTGCCGAACTCACCTTGTTCGCCCGATCGAAACAATGGGCTGCGCCGTTCCCGCAATTTCGCAAGCTGGTGCCCACCGGCGTGCGCTACCTAATGCAGGTCGTTCCGCTCTATCGTGCATGGGTGGAGCAGCGCCTCTCGTGGACCTTTAACGACCGCGTCCACGGCACCCTGTTTCGCGATCCGGCGTGGCCTGAGCCCGCCCGCGCGGTCAACGCGATCAACGACGGCCACCGCGAATTCTTCACCCGTTATATCCGCGAGGAGCTGGGCGACCGGGAGGATCTGCTGCCTCTGGTCCTCCCGGACTATCCTCCTTTCGCCAAGCGCATGTTGCTCGATAACGGCTGGTATCGCACCTTGCGCAAGCCCCACGTGCAGCTCATTCCACAGCGTCTGTCCGAAGTGCGTGGGTCCACCCTGGTCGCGGGCGATGGGCAAGAGATCGAAGCCGATGTGCTAATTCTCGCCACAGGATTCCAGGCCGCCAACGTGCTCGGCTCCTATGATGTGATCGGGCGTGACGGGCGCGTGCTGCGCGAATTTTGGGAGGGAGACAATGCTGCTGCCTACCTGGGTACGCAAGTTCCGGGCTTCCCCAATTTCTTCATCCTCCTTGGCCCTAATGTCGGATCCGGCCATGGCGGCAGCATGATTCGTAACATCGAGAACCAGGCCCACTATGCCACGCGCTTAATTGAGGCGCTGGTCAAGGCGCAGGCGGATGCCGTCGAAGTCCGGGAGGACGTCTATACCGATTACAAGGCGCAAATCGACGCCGCGCACGAAAAGCTTGTCTGGACGCACCCCGGCGTGACCAATTGGTACCGTAATTCGCACGGGCGGGTTGTTGCGATTACTCCGTGGCGCAACGACGCCTTCTGGCGCATGACGCGAGAGGCAAAGCTCGAGGACCTGAAGTTCACCGTGGCGACGGGAGAGTTCAAAGCCGCACAAGACGGCTGAGCTGGGGCTGCGCTGGGAAGGGAAGACTAAGCGACGCGTCGAAGCCGCAATTATACCGTTCGACTCTTGCGACACGGCGCTCGTATAGATTCTTGCCGAGCCTGGTGAGCGGGGGTCTACAGCTATTTGGGTTCGCGTGGTTAGTATTCGCGACGTGCTGGGCTCGGGGTGGGCGTCGCAGTCAACTGCACCCCATCCCGGTACTTTCATGCGACCGCAATGCAAGTCGAAAAAACATCTAAAATCCGAGTCATCCGAGATGGCTAAAAACCCGATGGCTCGATTTTCAGCATCGCGGTGAGCCGTAGCCTCAATGAACCTCTTACGAGAATGTACTCAAGCCCAAATGCATAAAAGCAAGGCGTTGCAGCCCCCTTTATTCCGTTACCTATGCCCCCAGCCGGAGAACAATCCAAGCCGCTTCACCGAATATATGCGTTAAACCACCATATCTACCTGGCGCCATCAAAATAAACGGTCCGCCCAAAGGCGCGCCTTCCTGCGCGATATTCCTGAGAGATCTTTAGGGGTTCTCCGCATGGATGCCATCAGGTTTCCCATCGGCGCAATGGATGTGCACACCTATGCCGGACTCTATATAACGCGCTATAGCGAAGTCCGGTATGGCGCGGCAGCACCGCGCTTATCTTGCCAACCGCCGCATGTGAATGCCGTCATTTCGGGCAAGTAACGTGTCGAGACATTCCGCCGCAAGGCTCTGGAATCTGCTTTCAGGTCGATCGAATAAAAAAAACAAGACAACATGTTGACATATAGAAAATGCAGCGCGTATCTTCACTCCATCAGAAAGCGACAGCTTGGCCCTACTAATTCTCATGCGATAAACCAAATAAAAAAGCTACCGGAGGCGCCATGCCAATCCGTAAATTCGCTCACTACGAGATTAGGTCCCACGCTCTGAAAGTACCCAGCCATTCTGTGGGAGGGGGCCTGGCTTCCTCCCGGATGCCAGCCACCCGTCGCGTTGCTAGACGTTTGGTACAAAAAGGGGCCATGAAGCTGGAGCTCCTACGGTTTACCTCGTCGAAATCTTTCCGTCCAGCACTCAGCCTCCCAGCCCGAGCAGCGGCGACTGAACATCCTTCGCGGGAGGCAGAGGCTCCGACCGTATATCTTTCTGGGCTACAGGGTTGGTTAAGTTTTAAGACGTGCTCAACGCAGGAGCCAGCACTCGGCGAGAGACATTGTTCCCAATTTTGGACTGTTTTAACTTTTTGTCGAAGGCACCTTCTGGTGCGACCATCAAACCTGACTTTCAATTTTTTGAAATTGCAGCAGTGGGGTCTTATCCCTCATGGCTGGGTTATATAATACAAGTTTTTAACACGGCATCGCTGTATGTAGAGAGCAACTATCAGTTGGCTCTCATTGCATAGGGGCGTAGTTGCTTGAGTCGAATTTGCTGTGCGTACAATCGGCCCGAAGTACTTAGGCTCATCAAAGGAGCGCGGTTTTATTCTGCTGTGACGGAATAAAGAGTTTTTGTGAAACCACAGAAAAGGCGAGTATATTAAATGAACAATAAAAACAATAACGACATTTATCCTCACAATCTCCGTCGTGGACTCCTGACCTCAGCCATTTTGGCGGGGCTGGGTATGACGCCGGTGCAAGCTTTTGAACTCGATACAGGCAATGAAGATTTGTCGGTGCGTTTCGATAACACCTTCAAGTTTAACTATGCCCAACGTGTAGAAAGTCCCAACTCCAAGCTGGCCAACTCCAGAAACAATAATGACGGGGACCGCAACTTTTCGTCCGGTAGCCCTGTCTCCCAGCGTCTGGACGTGCTGTCGGAACTGGACATGGTTTACAAAAAACAAATGGGAGTCCGAGTCAGTGCCAATAGCTGGTATGACCATGCCTACGACGATGTCGGCAGCGACAATCCTTCAACCAACCAGCTAAATGATGGAAGACCGGATTCGCGCCACCGGAGCGGATATGCCGATCGTTATTACAACGGTCCATCTTCTGAGATCCTCGACGCTTTCGTGTTTGGTAGTACTGAAATTGGTGACGAGTCGCAGTTAAGTGTCAAAGCGGGTAAACACACCTTGTATTGGGGGGAAAGTGTATTGGCATTCGCCCACGGCAACAGTTACGGTCAATCAGGTTTAGATTTGTCTAAGGCCCTTGCCGTCCCTGGCACCGAAGCTAAAGAGTTGTTCATCCCACGCAACCAGCTCTCTACGACATTTACTGTCAATCAAGAGTTGTCGATTGGTGCTCAGTATTTCCTCGACTGGAGTGCTGCAAGACTACCGGAGTCGGGCACTTATTTGGGCTTTAACGACAGTTTCCAAAGCGGAGGCCATAACTTGTCGTTGATCGCTGGCACCAATCCGGCTTTTGGCGCCCCGGGTCCGCTAGGTGTAAACCAATTTCTTAGATTGTCCAACGGCCATACTTATAAGCCGGACAAGCGAGGTGACTTTGGCTTAATGGCCAAATGGAGTCCGGCATGGTTGGATGGAACGTTGGGTGCTTATTATCGAAAAACGTCAGACATTTTACCTAACGTAGTATTGCAGCCGACTGTTGTTGGTCCAGCCCAGTTGATTTCAGGTAACGTCGGTTCCTACAACAAGTTCTACGTGGATGACATCGATGTTTACGGAATCAGCTTATCCAAGAGCATTGCAGGGGTGAGCGTCGGATTCGACCTTAACTATCGCCACAACATGCCTCTCGCCAGTGTACCTGGAACCGTCAATACCACTTTAGGCGCTGCGGGGGCTCCCGGTTATATCAGCAGTTTTGATGGCAGTAATGGTGTTGCGCGCGGCAATACGGTGCACTCTACCCTCAACGGCCTGACCACTTTCGGCGACACGCCGATCTGGGACAGTGCCTCGTTGTTGGTTGAACTGGCTTACAGCCGTTGGCTCGACGTCACTGAAAACAAGCAACTGTTCAAGGGCGAGAACTGGTACCACGGTGTCGACAAGGTCACGAAGGACAACTACATCCTAGGTATGAACTTCACTCCGACCTGGTACCAAGTGTTCCCCGGCGTCGATATGTTCTTGCCAGCCAGCTACAACGTTGGCCTCAAAGGCCAGTCTTCGGTGCAATTGGGCGGTAATAAAGGTACCGGCAGCTACTCGGTCGGGGTAGGCATGGATGTACGCAGCCAATACCGTTTCGACCTTAAATACGTCGACAATTTTGGCGACTTCGACACCTGCGGTTCAGCCGGCAGCGCTGCGGCCCACGGCGACGGAGCCGCTCCGGGCGCTAACAGCCAATACAACTGTGTTCCCGGGCAGCCCACTTCGTTTGCTGGTACCCCCTCCGCGCTCAAGGATCGCGGAATGGTCACTCTCACTTTTAAAACCACCCTCTGATCCAAGAGCTGCGTGCTAACAAGAGGTTTCCATGAAAAACTTTAGATCCATATTGGCTACGACGCTGGCGCTGGCTGTCACTGTTTCCGCTAATGCGTCTGTGTCTCCGGACCAGGCAGCAAAGCTGGGTACGACACTAACCGGCGTAGGTGCTGAGATGACCGGAAATGCCGATGGCACCATTCCCGCGTATACCGGCGGATTGAAGGCCATTCCCGCTGAATACAAAACCGGTGATTCATTTCGTCCCGACCCATTTGCAAATGAGAAACCACGCCTGGTCATTACTGGCCAGGATCTTGCCAAACATAAAGATAAACTTACTGCGACCAGCCAGGCTTTACTCACGCGCTATCCGACTTATCGCCTAGATGTTTATCCCACCCATCGCACTGTAGCGCTCCCTAAGAGTGTGCTCGAAACCACTGCGCTGAACGCTGTTGGCGGCAAGACCGGCGCGGGAGGTTTGGCGCTGGAAAATGTTCTGCCGGGGGTGCCATTTCCGATCCCTTCTGACGGTTATGAGGCTATGTGGAACCACCTGTTGCGTTATCAAGGAGTGGCCTTGAGCAACAAATACGACTCTTGGAATGTCGACTCTTCCGGCGCTGCGTCGCTGAGTACCACTGGCAACTTTGTTGTCGAATACCCCCTTTACAACTCAAGCCGCCCAACCGGCCCGGTTGCCCCGGATGAGGTTTACTACCGGACCAAGTTTCAGTACACCGGCCCCGCCCGGAGAGCCGGGGAAGCGCTACTGCTCATGGACGCTGTCGACCCGACAAAGCAACCCCGCCGCGGTTGGCTCTATCTGCCAGGTCAACGTCGGGTCAAGCTTGCTCCGGAACTGGCGTACGACACTCCGAATCCGTCAACGGCAGGGACGGCAACCTATGATGATTCCTTCCTGTTCAGCGGGGCAATGGATCGCTACGACTTCAAATTGGCTGGTAAAAAAGAACTCTACGTACCCTACAACACCTACAAGTTCAGCTATCACAAAACCACTGCGGACGTGACGACCCCCAACCATGTGAATCCCGATCTGCTGCGCTGGGAATTGCACCGTGTGTGGGTTGTTGAGGCGACATTGAAGCCAGGTAAGCGCCACATCTACAGCAAACGCACCTTCTACCTCGATGAAGATAGCTGGATCGCTCTGGCTTCCGATGAATACGACGGCCGCGGTCAACTCTATCGCGGTGGTTTCGCGAACCTGACTTACAGCTACGACGTGCAGGCCCCAGAAGCAATTAATCAGGTGCTCTACGACCTGATCTCTGGTGCTTACAACCTGAATGGATTCTACGGTCCTTACGGTGGCCCCAAATACATAGCGCCACTGTCCAAAGCTCAATGGTCACCAGAGTCACTGGCGGGTTCTGGCATTCGCTAACCGGACGCTGTTGCTGTCGTTTAGCACCGAGGGCCGCATCCCTCGGTGCGTTTTCATCGAGATAACAATAATGAATATGCTTAAGTGGCTAAGTCTCACTGCACAGGTTGTGCTATTGGCTGTGCCGTTGTCCCGGCCCCTGATGGCCGCGCAATATATCGACTTGCTGGATTCTCCAGCCATGCCAAGCCAGCTCGCACAACAGGGAATGCTCACAGGGCTGGCTAATGCTGGTCAGCGGCTGGTTGCCGTTGGACAACGTGGTCATATTCTCTACTCCGATGACGCTGGACAGCACTGGCAGCAAGCCCAGGTACCGGTCAGTTCGGATCTGGTCGCCGTGTATTTTCCGAGTCCTCTACAAGGTTGGGCCGTGGGCCACGATGGCGTGGTCCTACATAGCAACAATGCCGGGCAGAGCTGGAGTCTCCAGCTGGACGGGCGCCGGGTCGGGCCGATCATGCTTGGATATTACGAGCATCAACTTTCCAGGCATCCGAATGACGCAGACCTGCAAATGCGGGTTAGCGATGCTCAACGCATGATCGAAGAAGGCGCCGACAAACCATTCCTTGATGTCTGGTTCGAAAACGAGCAAGTCGGCTACATCGTCGGCGCATTCAACCTGATTTTCCGTACCGATGACGGCGGCGTGCACTGGACGCCATTGCTGGAGAAAACCGACAACCCTACGGCTCTAAATCTCTATGGGTTGCGGCCGGTAGGTGGCGACTTATTTGTCGTCGGTGAGCAAGGTCTGGTGCTGAAGCTGGACCGTTCGAGCGATCGCTTCAACGCGACGCCAACGCAATACAAAGGCAGCTTTTTCGGTGTCACCGGTAAACCGGGGGCCGTCTTGGTATTCGGTCTTCGCGGCAACGTTTTTCGCAGCACCGACGGCGGTGCGAGCTGGACCAAAATCGAACTCGGCCTTCCAGTAAGCATAACCGCCAGCAGCATTACCGCCGACGGTCGAATTGTGCTCGTTAGCCAGGCTGGTCACGTACTGGTCAGTAAGGACGACGGTGCCAGTTTTGAAATTCAGCCGCGTACCGCGTTGGCCCCGGTCGCCGCAGCGCAGGTTTCCAGCACTGGTTCATTGATACTCGCGGGCACCCGCGGCCTGCGCCAAATGTCCTTCGAATAAACCCAGCATTACAAAGAGAACAGCATGATGGGTCACTACGAACTTCAAACAATGCCGGTCATCCGGGAGCTGAAGGGCTTTGATGCCCGCTCCGGTAACGCCCTCGAACGGCTGATTTTCAACAACCGTCTGTGGGTGGTGCTGGCCTGCCTGATGGTATCAGTTGCGCTGAGCTATTTCGCAACCACGCGACTGACGCTCAATGCCAGCTTCGAAAAAATGATCCCGCAGAGCCAGCCCTTCATCAAAAACTACCTGGAAAACCGCCAAGCCTTGCGTGGCTTGGGCAACGCGGTGCGGGTGGTGGTTGAGAGCAGTAACGGCGACATTTTCGATCCTCATTACCTCGACGCTTTGAAGGAGATCAACGACGAACTATTCCTGACGCCAGGCGTCGACCGGGCCTGGATGAAGTCGCTGTGGGTTCCGGGGGTGCGCTGGACTGAAGTCACGGAAGAGGGCTTCCAGGGCGGTCCGGTGATGCCTGACTCTTACGATGGCTCGGCGCAGAGCATGGAGCAGTTGCGTCAGAACATTGCGCGTTCGGGGATCGTCGGCAGCTTGATCGGCAACAACCTCAAGTCGAGCATGATCTTTGTGCCTCTCTTGGAGAAAGATCCGGTCACCGGGCAGGGCATCGACTACCACCAATTCTCGAGAACCTTGGAAGACAAACTGCGCACTAAATATGAGTTCGCCGGTAACGTTCACGTTGCGGGCGAGGAGGGCAACGGTCCAATCAAAATCCGTGTAATTGGTTTCGCCAAACTGGTCGGCGACCTGATTGATGGCCTGATGCAGGTGATGTTGTACTTCGGCGTCGCTGCGCTGATTGCCACCGGTATCATTTTTTACTTCACCCGCTGTGTGCGCAGCACGGCACTGGTGATTTTTTGCTCGGTCATTGCCGTGGTTTGGCAACTGGGCTTGGTCGCGCTGTTCGGTTTTGCTCTGGACCCGTTTTCGATTCTGGTGCCGTTTCTGGTGTTCGCCATCGGCGTGTCCCACGGGGCGCAGAAGATGAACGGGATCATGCAGGACGTCGGACGCGGCACCCATCAATTAATTGCAGCGCGTTATACCTTCCGCCGGCTATTTCTCGCCGGTCTCACCGCGTTGCTGGCGGACGCCGTTGGCTTTGCGGTGTTGATGCTGATCGACATCCCGGTGATTCAGGATCTGGCAATTACTGCGAGCATCGGTGTCGCGGTATTGATCTTCACCAACCTGGTGCTGTTGCCGGTGTTGCTGTCCTATTGGGGTGTGAGTCGTAAAGCTGCGGTACGCAGTCTGCGGGCAGAAGACGAAGAGCTGCGCGGCAAAGGCATGGGCGCGGTTTGGAGTTTCCTCGACAAGTTTACCGAACGCCGTTGGGCCACAGTCGCTGTGGTGGTCTCTGGCGTGCTGGCGGTCGGCGGAATTGTCGTCAGCCATAACCTGAAGATCGGCGACCTTGACCCCGGCGCCCCGGAACTGCGTTCCGACTCTCGCTACAACCGCGACAACGCCTACATCACCGCTAACTATTCGCTGTCCAGCGACCAGTTCGCGATCATGCTCAAGACGCCGAGTGAAGGCTGCCTGAAGTACGAAACCCTGGTGGAGGCTGATCGCCTGGGTTGGTTGTTGCAGCAGCAGCCAGGCGTGCAAACCACGGTGTCGCTGGTCAATGCTGTGCGGCAGATAACGGCGGGTTCCTACGAAGGCAACCCCAAGTGGTTGACCATCGCCCGCAACCAGAACGTACTGAACTACGGTGCGCAGCAGGCTTCAATCAGCAGTCCTGATCTGTTCAACAACGATTGCTCGATGATGCCAATTGTGGCCTACCTCTCAGACCACAAGGCCGAAACTCTCGACGGCGTGGTGCAGGTGGCCGAGAAATTCGCTCGCGAACATAGCAACGGCGAACGCCAGTTCATGCTTGCCGCCGGTAGTGCCGGAATTGAAGCGGCGACCAACATTGTCGTGCGCGATGCCAACCGGACCATGCTGTTGTATGTGTATGGCGCGGTGATCGTGTTGTGCTTCATCACTTTCCGCAGCTGGCGTGCGGTGGTGGTGGCGGTGGTGCCGTTGATGCTGACTTCGATTCTTTGCGAGGCGCTGATGGTCTGGCTGGGGATGGGGGTGAAAGTCGCCACGCTGCCGGTCATCGCCCTGGGTGTGGGGATTGGCGTCGATTACGCGCTATACCTGCTCAGCGTACAACTGGCGCAGCAGCGTGCCGGATTATCGCTGACAGAAGCCTACAAAAATTCCGTGGCGTTCACCGGCAAAGTGGTAGCGCTGGTTGGTATTACCTTGGCCGCTGGCGTGATCACATGGGCATGGTCGCCAATCAAGTTCCAGGCGGACATGGGGATCCTGCTCACGTTCATGTTTATCTGGAACATGGTCGGTGCTCTGGTGTTAATCCCGGCACTGTCGCATTTCCTTCTACGACGCGTGCCTTGAGACCGGATCCCTTTTGAGTATTTCAAAATTCGAATCAGCCGCTGATAACCGGTCCGCACTCAGGTGACGGTTATCAGCGATCTGAAACACTGACCTCAAACAAAAATCAAAGGAAAAAATTATGCTCGGATTGATGCAGGACCAACCTTTGTTGATCTCTTCCGCTCTCGAACACGCGCTAAAGTCGCATTCGCAAACTCAAATTGCCTCCCGTACAGCTGATGGGGCGATACATCATTGCAGCTATGCTGACATCGGTAGTCGCGCCAAACAGTTAGCCAATGCCTTGGTTGCGCTGGGCGTGCAGCCAGGTGATCGAATTGGCACTTTGGCTTGGAATGGTTACCGGCATATGGAGCTGTATTTCGGTGTATCGGGCATGGGCGCAGTATTGCATACGATCAACCCGCGTCTTTTCGTTGAGCAGGTCGAGTTCATTGCCAACCACGCCGAGGATCAATACTTGTTCTTCGATCTTTCATTCGCCCCGTTAGTCGAGCAATTAGCACCGCGATTAACTACCGTAAAAGCATTCGTTGCGTTGTGTGATCGTGATCAGATGCCATCGATTAACGTGCCTGGGCTTATTTGCTACGAGGAGCTGATCGCAGAACAAAGCAGTGATTTCATCTGGCCCGAGTTCGACGAGCGAACGGCATCGTCGATGTGCTATACCTCGGGCACGACTGGCAATCCAAAAGGTGTCCTATATTCGCATCGCTCATCAATCTTGCACTCGCTTGCTATCTGCACATCTGATGGCTTTAGCTTGTCTGCGGCCGATTCGGCGTTATTGGTTGTGCCAATGTTTCATGTCAATGCATGGGGCATGCCCTATGCAGCAGCAATGTGTGGCGCAAAATTGGTCCTTCCGGGTGCTGCACTTGATGGCGAAAGTCTTTACACGCTGATGCGTGATGAGCAGGTGACACTGGCATTGGGCGTGCCGACTGTCTGGATGATGCTGCAACAACATGTCCAGTCGCAGGGACTGCAACCTGCAACAGATCTGTGCTTGAATCGGGTCGTGATCGGTGGTGCCGCAGCTCCACGCAGTCAGGTTGAGACGTTTGAGACTTTGTTTAATGCTCGCGTATTGCATGCCTGGGGCATGACCGAGATGTCGCCTCTCGGTACCGTATGCAACCCATTGCTCAAGCACCGCGAAGATCCGCTAGACAAGGTCCTCGACTTACAGGCCAAGCAAGGTCGAGCCTTGTTCGGAGTGTCGATGAAAATTGTCGATGAAAAGGGCGTTGAACTCCCACATGATGGCAAGGCTTCCGGGCTTTTGTTGGTTAAAGGGCCATGGATTGCCAGCCAGTATTACGGTGGTGAGGGGGGGCAGATTCTTGATAGCCAGGGCTGGCTCGATACCGGCGACATCGCAACCATCGATACCGATGGCTACATGCAGATCACCGACCGCGCAAAGGACGTGATCAAGTCGGGGGGCGAGTGGATTTCATCGATCGATTTGGAAAACGCCGCCGTTAGCCATCCGGCCGTCGCTGAAGCTGCGGTGATTGGCATTGCTCATCCGAAATGGCAAGAGCGCCCATTGCTGGTGGTCGTGCTGAAACCTGGCAAGACTGCGAGCAAAGAGGAGCTGCTGGACTGTCTGCAAGCTCGAGTGGCGAAATGGTGGCTGCCGGACGATGTCGCCTTTGTCGATGAGCTGCCGCATACCGCCACCGGCAAGTTGCAGAAAATGAAGCTGCGAGAGCAGTTTCGCGACTTCAAATTTCAGAGTTAAAGGGTATTTAGCCAATAACAAGATTTACGGGCATGTGCTCGAGGTCTATTCGAGGCGTGCACCTGTCGTTCAATTTTCCTGTTTTTGGCTGATTAGCTACGCAGGAGGGGCGGGAAGGGTATTGGGCGTTCGACAGCACTGCGCTTAGGCCCGATAGATCAAGTTGTAGGCGCGAGGTCCGCGCGCGCTCTTCAACTCTAGCCCCCAGCTCCTTGCGCGACAACGCTGGGTAGAAGACGAAGCGGCCCTCCCGCCAGCTTTCTTTTTTTGCTCTTTGTTACGCTGTTAATTTTTCGACTATTCATCGCAGATATTCATGATTAACGAAGCGATTATTGGGGGCGAGCCAGGCGCTTTTTTCTCTTGAAAAACTATTCCCACAACCCTGAATCGTGTTGCGGCACAGTTAGGACAGATCAGGGCAGGGATGTGTTTTGTAAGCAACTTCAGATCGACCGGGTTGACGGCAGTGAAGCCTTTGAGCGCTTTGGTCAACCTTCTTGGTTTGAGGATGACGTTGCTCATCTTTGGTTGCTGCCTGTCAGTTTTTATTCAACCGGCACCGCGCAGCGGGCAAAGGGTAAATCAATCCGTGTCGCGACGCGTGGCAGATAATGTGGGCTGTGCGGTATTAATCCTCAAGCAGTGCCTGCTTCTGCTCGTCAAATGAAATCCTGGCTAGGTCATTTTTGAACTTGTTCAGGTAGTGCAGGAAATTGACGGTGTCGTCGAAGCTGAAACCCTGCAAACCTTGCTTATAAAACTGATAAATCCGATCTTGCAACGCGGTCCAGTATTCTCGACCCTGATCGGTCAGCCTGACCAGACGAGCGCGTCCGTCGTCCGGATGAGGCACGCGTAGCACGTGGTTGTCCCGTTCCATGCGCTTGAGCACGCCATCCAGACTCTGCCGGCTGACAAACAGGTACTCCGTCAACTGGTTGAAGGAGATACCCTCCTCGAAACCGGCTCGGGACAGGGCGCCCAGTACTGCCCATTGCACCGTGCTGATGCCCATTTCGTTCTGCACTTGACGCTGTAGTACGTTGCTGGTTTGAAACAATCGAAAAAATAATGTGTTCGGTATGCTGCGGTTTTCGTGAGCGTTCATTTACATGTCCTTGTTGCCCGGTGGGCGTCGGTAGGCCGATAAGGTCACCTGCCTGTCGGTGACAGGCAAGGTGTTATTTGGGGATGTACTCGCGAGCGATGATTTTTTCATGATTTGCGCAGTACCGTCAGCAATCTGCAGGCCAAGTACATCACGAAGATGCTGGGCAAATGGCAGATTTTCACCCCGGCAGGTGTGGCCATGGGCGAGCAAGCACTGCTTGACCACATCAATCGCGAGCTTGGGTCCCCACCTTGTTCATCGCAGCTTCAGCGTTGTGGAATTGTCCAGCTTTTGAGCCATAGCGCGCAGTAACAATGAAGGTGCATAGCTTGCACGCCGGTCTGAAATTCCGCCAGAGGGTAAGTCAAACCCTGAAATGCTGCCAATTGCTGATCGAATGCCTCGCGTTAACTCCGAGGTACTTGCGCCCGGTTGTCACAAGCGCGATCTAAGCGGCAAAATTGAACACTCAATAATCTGGAAGATGTGTGAAATGGGTCTGCTCGGTACCGAAATGCCCGAGAAATGTGGTGGCAGTGGCCTGGATTGGGTAATCGACGGCATCGTCATCGAGGCGATTACGTGCGGCGATTTTAACGAGGATTACATGCCATTGCTGGTTCTGCTGAACGGCCAGATCATTGCTCAACACGCCTTGCCTGAACTGACCAGTGAGTGACTGTGTGCTGGTACTGGCTGGCAGAGTATCGTTTGCATCGCCCTGGTCGAACCCAGTGTCGGTTCCGACGCCGCGAGGCGGCGCATAACCGAAAGCGAACACCGCTTTCACGAATAGCGTTTTGTGGTTCGTCGAGACAAATTCTTGATTCTCTCCAAGCCAGGGCCGGAGGACCGGCAGCGTGTAAGCTGCCGGTAATAGAGTCACTTGTAGAACTTGCGGAACTCTGGCTTACGTTTTTCTTTGAAGGCGGCTACGCCTTCCTTGGACTCTTCGGTGTCGTAATACAGGCTCAAGGCCTGCATCCCGAGAGCACCGATGCCGGCAATATTGGCGCTGTCGGCATTAAATGAGCGCTTGGCGATGGAGAGGGCGGTCGGACTCTTCTCGAGAATCTCGTCACACCATTTCTGCACTTCGGCATCCAGTTCTTCATGTGGCACTACCGCGTTGACCAGGCCCCAGTCGTAAGCTTGTTGAGCGCTGTATTTGCGGCACAGGTACCAAATCTCGCGGGCGCGTTTTTCGCCGATGATGCGACCCAGATAGGCTGTGCCGAAGCCGGGATCAACCGAGCCGACTTTCGGGCCGACTTGGCCGAAGACGGCTTTTTCGGACGCGATGGTCAGGTCGCAGACGACGTGCAGTACGTGACCGCCTCCGATGGCGAAGCCGTTGACACGTGCAATCACCGGCTTGGGTACTTCGCGAATCAGACCCTGCAATTCTTCTACCGGCAGACCGATCAGACCACGGCCATCGTACTGACCTTCATGAGCCCCCTGATCCCCACCGGTGCAGAATGCTTTGTCGCCAGCCCCGGTGAACACGATGACGCCCACTTCCTTGTTCCAGCCAGCACGGTTGAAGGCGTGAATGAGCTCCATGCAGGTCTGGCCGCGGAAAGCGTTGTAGCGATCCGGACGGTTGATGGTAATGGTCGCAACACCCTCGACTTCGGTGTACAGAATGTCTTCATAATGCATGGGAGTTCTCCTGGTTAGCCGGCCATGGTCAGGCCGCCGGACACGGAAATAACCTGTCCGGTAATGAAATTGGCGTCGTCGCTGGCAAGCAGGGCGATGATCCCCGGGTAGTCTTCTGGTTGACCGAGGCGGCGCATTGGAACGGCATTTTTGAAGGCTTCCATCAGCTTTTCCGGGTTGCTCGACGTCGCCGCTACGCTTTTCAGCAGGGCGGTATCGGTCGGGCCAGGACAGACCACATTGAAGTTGATGTTTTTGGTCGCCAGTTCCCGCGCCAAAGTTTTCGACAGACCTACCAGTCCCGCCTTGCAGGCGGCGTAAACGGCTTCGCCGGACGAGCCGACACGAGCCGCATCGGAGGCCACATTGATGACCTTGCCACCACCCGCTTCAAGCATCTTCGGCAGAACCACGTGGTGCATATTCAGCGCCCCGGTCAGGTTGATCGAGATCAACTGTTGCCACATGGCCGGCTCGGTTTTAAGGAACGGCAGGAAGCGGTCGAAGCCCGCGTTGTTAACCAGTACGGTCGGCACACCCAAATCTTTTTCAATGGCCGCGACGGTTTCGACAATGGCGGCGTAATCGGTGATGTCGGCGGCATAGGCCTTGGCCTTGGTCTTGCTGTCCGCTTCGTTGATCAGGTCGACGGTGGTTTGTGCGGCAGTTGCATCGCGATCAAGTACAGCGACCAAGCAGCCTTCAGCAGCGAAGCGCAGGCTGACGGCACGGCCGATGCCGCCACCGCCACCGGTGATGATTACAGTTCTTCCAATAAGACCTTTCATGCAGCAGTCCTCGTCATGTTTTGATTGATTTACGGGTATTTCCAATCATCAGCGCGTGGCTGAATCAGCCGGATATGCGAGTCACCAGGCTATCCAATTCGCGGTAGCTGAAAGCCTGACGTTCATCCTCATTCACCCGGTAGGCAATCAGCGCTACCGAGTCTGGAATGGTGAGCACCGTCTGATCCAATGGTATGCAATGATATTGTCGTTAAATGCACCTGACTCAAGCATGGCAGAACGTCGTTCTAGCTGCATGTTTGTCTTTGTAGTCGTTGATTGGCAACATTCTATAGGAGGCATGTCATTGAGAGTTTCGCTTTCTGATGGAGGTGAAGATACGCGTTATATTTTTATTATGTCAACATGTTGTCTTTATTTTTTGATGTCGATAGACTTGGCTGCAAGCGTCCGGATCCGTACAGCGGATCTTCGGGTCATGCGGCTTGCCGCAGTCAGGAATGAGTGGTCAATGTCATGCCCTACGAAAATATTCTGGTTGAGCGTCATGAGAGCGTCGGTCTGATCCGGCTTAATCGGCCCGCGATGCACAATGCGTTGAGTGACGCGCTTATGAGTGAGTTGGGCGAGGCATTGCGTGCCTTCGAGCGAGAGGACGGCATCCGCGCCATGGTGATTACCGGCAACGACAAGGCCTTCGCCGCTGGTGCCGATATCGTCGAGTTGCAGTGCAAGGGTTTCGCTGACGTCTATCTGGATAATTTTGTGACAGCTAACTGGGAGGAGGTGACTCGCTGCTGGAAACCGGTGATCGCCGCGGTCGGCGGGCTGGCTTTGGGCGGCGGTTGCGAGCTGGCGATGATGTGCGATCTGATCATTGCGGCCGACAGTGCGCGTTTTGGTCAGCCAGAAGTGAAAGTTGGCACGCTGCCGGGTGCCGGCGGTACGCAGCGCTTAGCCCGTGCGGTAGGCAAGGCCAAGACCATGGATCTATGCCTGACGGGACGCACGATGGATGCGGCCGAAGCGGAGCGCAGTGGGTTGGTCAGTCGCGTCGTGCCGGCGGCGAGCCTTCTTGATGAAGCACTGCAGATCGCCCGGCAGATCACCGAACTATCGGCGATGGCCATCAGGCTCAATAAAGAAGCGGTCAATCGCGCCTTTGAAACCACCCTGGCCGAGGGAGTGCATTTTGAGCGGCGCCTGCTGCACGCAAGCTTTGCCAGCGAAGATCAGAAGGAAGGCATGCAGGCGTTCGTGCAGAAGCGAAAACCATTGTGGAAACACCGTTAAACGCATTCTGTTGCCCGGTCATACAAGAATAAAAGCAGGCAAAATGCCTGCAGGAGTTGCCCGATGTCATCTCCCGTGCAGTGGTCCCGCGAAGGGGCGATAGCTGTTGTGCGGATCAATAATCCACCGGTCAATGCCGTTGGCCACCGCGTGCGCGCAGGCTTGCTGGCAGCGTTCAACGCCGTCGAGCGGGATCCCGATATCAAGCTGGTCCTGCTGTATTGCACGGGCAGAACCTTTATTGCCGGTGCCGATATCCGCGAGTTTGGCAAACCACCGCAAGCGCCTATCCTGCCGGACGTCACCCTGTCTCTGGAAAACTTCACCAAGCCGTCACTGGCAGTGCTGCATGGCTCGGTTTTGGGCGGCGGTCTTGAAGTGGCGCTGGCCTGTCATTACCGCATCCTTGAGGTCAACGCCAAAGTCGGACTGCCGGAGGTCAAGCTTGGTTTGTTGCCGGGTGCCGGCGGAACCCAGCGGTTGCCACGCCTGGCCGGTGTCGCAAAGGCACTGGAGATGATCGTGGGCGGAGAGCCGATTAGCGCGGTCGAGGCCAAGCGTCACGCAATTGTTGATGAATTGTATGAGGGTGAGCCATTGGCCGCTGGCCTGGCGTATGCCCGGCAGTTGTTGGCGCAAGGGGTGAAGCCGCGTCGCAGTGGCCATCTCAAGGTGCCTGCGGATGTCAGTAGCGCTGCCGAGTTGCTGATGAACAAGCGCGATGAGGTGCAACGCAGCCAGCCTGGGTTGTACTCGCCGGTACGGTGCATTACCGCCATCGAAGCGGCGATCTCACTGCCCTTGAGCGATGGCCTGCAGCGTGAACGCGCGCTGTTCCTTGAATGCCTCGCGTCGCCCCAACGTGCCGCGTTGATCCACGCATTTTTCGCCGAGCGTCAAGCGGCTAAAGTTGTTGATCTTGATGCGTCGGTTATTCCGCGCAAACTCGCCAGCACCGCCGTGGTCGGTGGTGGCACCCTAGGCGTGGGGATCGCGTTGGCACTGGTCGGCTCCGGTTTGCCGGTGAAGCTACTCGAGTCCGACGGCGAGCGCCTAGAGGCGGCACTGCTTCGCGCCGATGCATTGCTGCAAGCCGGGGTGCAGGACGGCCGATTGAGTGAGCCCCTTAAACGTGAGCAGCTGGCGCTGATCAGTGGCGTACTGGATTACGCCGATCTGACGGAGGTCGATCTGGTCATCGAAGCGGTCTGTGATGACCTCGACATCAAGCGTCAAGTATTCGCAGCCGTGGGGCGGGTGTGCAAGACCGAAGCGATTCTGGCGAGCACTACCTCGTCGCTGGATCTTGACCAGATGGCCAATCTCAGTGGCCGTCCCGGACAGGTCTTGGGTCTGCACTTTTTCAGCCCCGTGCATGTCACGCACTTGCTTGGAGTCGTGCGTGCTTCGCAAACCAGTGCGCAAGTACTGACTAGCGCACTGCAACTTGCCAGGCAACTGGGTAAAACGGCGGTGGTGGTCGGCGTGGGCGACGGCTTCGTGGGTGACCGCATGGCCTTGCGTTATCTGCGTGAGGCCAAAGAGCTGGTGGAGGAGGGCTTCAGTGTGGCGCAGGTCGATGCTGCATTGCGCGAGTTCGGGATGGAAGTCGGGCCCGTGGCGATGCTCGACTCGTCCGGCCTGAAACTCGACGCGGTGGTTCGCGAGCCGTCACCGGCAGTCCAGATCGATCCGCAGCACCTTTGGCAGCGACCGATCTACGCATTGATCAACGAAGGCGCGCGGATTCTAGAAGCACGCCTCGCCCGACGTGCCAGCGATATCGACGTGATTTTCCTGAAAGGCTATGGCTTCCCGGCCCATCGCGGCGGGCCGATGTACCTGGCCGATCAGATCGGGCTTGCGGCTGTGCTGCATCGTATCCGTGAGTTTCACCAGCATCTCGGCGAGCACTGGCAACCGGCTCCACTGCTGGAACGCATGGTCGCCGAAGGCAAGACATTTGCCGAGCTGGATCAGCAAGGCTGAACAGGTTGCCTGCGACGTGGCCCCCACCCCATTGAGGACTTTGCATGGACATCAACTACACCCCCGCCGAACTTGAGTTTCGCGATGAGGTACGCGCCTTCCTCAGCGCTGCCGTACCTGAAGACATCGCTGCAAAAGTTCGCCTCGGCAAGCATCTCGACAAAGAAGACCACCTGCGCTGGCAAGGGGGGCTGGCCAGGCGCGGCTGGTACGCTGCCAACTGGCCGGTAGAACACGGTGGTACTGGCTGGAACGTGGTACAGCGACACATCTTCGAGGAGGAGTGCGCCGCTTTCGGTGCGCCGCGGTTAATCTCGTTTGGTGTCAACATGGTCGCCCCGGTGATTATGAAATTCGGCAGTGAGGCGCAAAAGGCCTATTACCTGCCGCGCATCCTGTCCGGGGAGGACTGGTGGTGCCAGGGTTACTCCGAGCCGGGAGCCGGTTCCGACCTTGCCAGCCTGAAGACCCGCGCCGTGCTAGATGGCGACCACTACGTGGTGAATGGCCAGAAAACCTGGACCACCCTCGGTCAGCACGCCAACATGATTTTCTGCCTGGTGCGCACCGACCCGCAAGCTCAGCAGCAGCGCGGCATTTCGTTCCTGTTGATCGATATGACGACACCGGGCATCACGGTGCGACCCATTATCACCCTGGATGGCGATCACGAAGTCAACGAAGTGTTCTTCGACAACGTGCGCGTGCCAGCCGCCAATCTGGTGGGTGAAGAAAACAAGGGCTGGACGTGCGCCAAATTCCTGTTGACCCATGAGCGCACCGGTCAAGCAGGCATTGCCCAGTCCAAGGCGGCTCTTGCACAACTCAAATTGGTCGCATCGCAGGAATTGCGAAACGGTCTCCCGCTACTGGAGGACCCGCTGTTACGCGTACAAATTGCCGAAGTGGAAATGCAATTGATGGCCATCGAGATGAGCACCCTGCGCATCCTCGCCGCCGTGCAGGGTGGTGGTGTGCCCGGGGCGCAAAGCTCAATCCTGAAGATCAAGGGTTCTGAAATTCGCCAGGCTATCAGCCACCTGATGCGCAAAGTGTTGGGCGTGCATGCTCTGCCTTTCGCCGAGGAAGAGCTGAACTATGCCTTCCCCGGTGAGCTGTTGCACACCGACTACAGTGCCGCTCCAGCCGGCCAGTATTTCAACCTGCGCAAGCTGTCTATCTATGGCGGCTCCAACGAAATCCAAAAGAACATCATTGCCAAGATGATTCTTGAGCTCTAAGGAGGCACCCCATGGACTTCAATCTCAGCGAAGAGCAGCAAATGCTGCAAGACACCGCCGCCCGTGTAGCGCGCGACCGTTACAGCTTTGAACAGCGTGAGCAGTTTTACCGCAGCGAACTGGGGTTCAGCCGTGAGTTCTGGAACCAGCTCGGTGAGTTGGGCCTGAGCGCCGTACCGCTTGCCGAGGAATACGGTGGCTTCGGTGGGAGTGGCGTGGACAACATGCTGGTGATGACTGAACTGGGCCGCAACCTGTGCCTGGAACCTTATCTTCAGTCGCAAATACACGGCGCCGGACTGCTGCAGCAACTGGGCAACGCGAACCAGCGTGGCCAATGGTTGCCTCAAGTGGCTACCGGTGAGCTGCAGCTCGCGGTGGCACTGGAAGAAAGCCAGAGCCACTATCACCTGCACGATGTGCAGAGCCGTGCCGAAGCCGTCGGGGGTGGATGGCGTCTGACCGGGCATAAATGCGCGGTGGTCGGCGGCCACAGCGCCGGACTTATTCTAGTCTCGGCCCGAACCGCTGGCGGTGCTCTGGATGAGTCCGGCATCAGCCTGTTTCTGCTGGACCCTCAGGCATCAGGTGTCCATCGCCGTGATTACCCGTGCATCGATGGCCCACGAGCCTGCGACTTGTACCTGGATGGCGTCATGCTCAATCAGGATCACCTGCTGGGTCCTGTCGGCCAAGTGCTTGCGGCATTGCGCTACCAGCAAGGGCGGGCGATGGCGGCGCAATGCGCTGAGGCGATTGGCAATATGCAGGAAGCCTTCAGTCTGACGCTGGACTATTTGAAAACCCGTCAGCAGTTCAACGCGCCGATCGGCAAGTTCCAGGCATTGCAACACCGCATGGCCGACATGCGTGGCGAGCTGGAATTGGCGATTTCGATGGCCACTCTGGCCGCCTGTATCGCTGACGAACCCGACAGTGACGAACGCAGTCGCGGATTGGCTGCGGCCAAGTTCATCGTGACTCGCGCAGCCCGTTTCATCGCCGAGCAAGCGATTCAATTGCACGGCGGCATTGGCATGACCTGGGAATACAACCTTGCCCACCATGCCAAGCGCCTGGTCATGCTCAGCCACCAGTTGGGCGACGACGACCATCATTTGCAGGCCTATGCCGATTTAATGCGCAGTGCCTGAACACTCTCTACGACCGGACACTGCGCTGGCGGTCTACTACAGGAACAGATCATGAAAGTATTGGTCGCGGTAAAACGTGTGGTCGATTACAACGTCAAGGTTCGCGTCAAGGCGGACAACTCCGGCGTCGACCTCGCTAACGTCAAGATGTCGATGAACCCGTTCTGCGAAATCGCCGTGGAAGAAGCCGTACGCTTGAAAGAGCAAGGCGTTGCGACTGAAATCGTCGTCGTCTCCATCGGCCCGTCCACCGCTCAAGAGCAACTGCGCACCTCGCTGGCGCTGGGTGCCGACCGCGCCATCCTCGTCGAATCCGCCGAAGACCTGACGTCGTTGGCCGTTGCCAAGCTGCTCAAGGCGGTTGTCGACAAGGAACAGCCGCAGCTGGTGATCCTTGGCAAACAAGCCATCGACAGCGACAACAACCAGACTGGCCAGATGCTCGCGGCACTGAGCGGTTACGGTCAGGGCACCTTCGCTTCGAAAGTCGAAATCAGCGCCGACACGGTTGCCGTGACTCGCGAAATCGACGGCGGCGCGCAGACGGTTTTCCTGAAACTGCCGGCCATCGTCACCACCGATCTGCGTTTGAACGAGCCGCGTTATGCGTCCCTGCCAAACATCATGAAAGCCAAGAAGAAGCCTCTCGAAGTGCTGACTGCGGACGCATTGGGTGTTTCCACCGCTTCCACCTACAAGACTCTGAAAGTCGAAGCCCCGGCTGTGCGCAGCGCCGGGATCAAGGTCAAGTCGGTGGCTGAACTGGTCGAGAAACTCAAAACCGAAGCGAAGGTGATCTGAATGACGATCCTGGTGATTGCTGACTATTCCAAAGACGCGCAGGACAACACAGTTCTGGCCCCGGCCACGCTGAACACCGTGGCCGCCGCCGCCAAGATCGGCGGCGACATTCACGTGCTGGTAGCCGGCGCCTTTGTCGGCGCGGTGGCTGAAACCGCGGCGAACATCGCTGGCGTGGCCAAAGTGCTGCTGGCCGACCATGAGGCCTATGCCAATCTGCTTCCCGAGAATGTTGCACCCTTACTGGCCAGTCTGGTGATCGAGCAGAGTACGATTTACAGCCATGTCTTGGCCTCGGCCACCTCAAACGGCAAAAACATCCTGCCCCGCGTCGCTGCCCTGCTAGACGTTGACCAGATCTCCGAGATCATCTCGGTCGAAAGCGCTGACACTTTCAAGCGTCCGATCTACGCCGGTAACGCTATCGCTACCGTTCAGTCAAACGCACCAGTCAAAGTGATAACCGTACGGGCCACCGGTTTTGACCCTGTGGCCGCTGTGGGGGGGGCTGCTCTCATTGAGACAGTTGCTACCGTTTACGAGGCTGGAATATCCAGCTTCGTCGGCGAAGCACTGGCCAAGTCCGATCGTCCGGAACTGACCGCTGCCAAAATCGTCGTTTCCGGCGGGCGCGGCATGCAGAACGGCGACAATTTCAAATACCTGTACACACTAGCCGACAAGCTGGGCGCTGCAGTCGGTGCTTCCCGCGCCGCAGTCGACGCAGGTTTCGTCCCCAACGACATGCAGGTTGGTCAGACCGGCAAGATCGTTGCGCCACAGCTGTACATCGCGGTCGGTATCTCCGGCGCGATCCAGCACTTGGCCGGCATGAAAGACTCTAAGGTGATCGTTGCGATCAACAAGGACGAAGAAGCCCCGATCTTCCAGGTGGCCGATTACGGTCTGGTGGCGGATCTGTTCGAGGCTGTTCCAGAGCTGGAACAAGCTCTCTGAGGAATGCTTATGACCACATTTAAAAAGATCGGTGTGATCGGTAGTGGGGCCATGGGTCGTGGTATTGCCCAGTTGTTCGCCAGCGCCGGTGTCGAGGTGCTGCTGCACGACAGCCGCAGCGAAGCTATCGAACAAGCTCTAATACAGAATCGCGAATTACTGGAGCGTGAGGCGGCCAAAGGAAAGATCAGTGCCGAAGTATTGGCCGGCACCCTCGAGCGCATGCGTGCGGCGCACACCCTGCAGGAACTCGCCGGTTGCGACCTGCTGATCGAGGCTATCGTCGAGAATCTTGAAGCCAAACAGAAACTGTTCCGGGAACTGGAACAACTGGTTAGCCGTGATGCGGTTCTGGCCAGCAACACCTCGTCACTGTCGATCACCCTGATCGCCAGCGCTTGTGAGCAACCTCAGCGGGTCGCCGGCTTTCACTTCTTCAATCCGGTCACGCTGATGAAAATTGTCGAGGTGGTCCGCGGGGAACGTACCGATCCGCAGGTCGTTCAACGGCTGTCGGCTCTGGCACAGCACGCCGGGCATTTTGCCGCAGTGACGCCGGATTCACCTGGGTTTCTAGTCAATCATGCTGGCCGAGCCTACGGCCCGGAAGCGCTGCGAATCCTCGCCGAAGGTATTGCCACGCCGGCGCAGATAGACCGGATTCTCAAGGATTGTCTGGGCTTTCGCATGGGGCCGTTCGAACTGTTCGACCTGGTCGGTCTTGATATTGCTCATGCGGTGATGGAGTCGATCCACGACCAGTTCTATCAGGACCCGCGCTACACCCCTTCATCACTGGTGCCTGCGCGCCTTGCCGCAGGCTTGCTCGGACGCAAGTCCGGGCAGGGATTCTATCGCTACCGGGAAGGCCGAGCGGTCAAAGAAGCCCTGGTTGAACTGCCGCACGTGGATATCAATCAGCCGTTCTGGTTGGACTGCCGTGATGCGGCGATGCGCGACAAAATCTGCGCCGTACTGGCGAGTGCCGGTGCGGTGCTGGAGCAGGGTGAGCAGCCCGGCTCAGATACTATCTGTCTGGTGACGCCGCTGGGTGAGGATGCCAGCAGCGCGATCGCCCGCAGGCAACTCCCTGTCGCCCGCAGCCTGGCGCTGGAAACGTTTGCCGGTTTCGACCTGCGTCGAGTGCTGATGCGTCATCCCGGGCTGGATGCCAACGTGCTGGCGCAGGCGCGGCAGGCGTTAGGGGCAGATGGTGTACCGGTGGAGGTGATCAACGACTCGCCCGGTTTCATCGCCCAGCGTGTGCTGGCCAGTATCGTCAATCTGGGATGCGAAATCGCTCAGCGGCGTATCGTCGATCCCGCCACCCTGGATCGTGCGGTGCAACTGGCGTTGGGTTACCCCCACGGCCCACTGGGTTTCGGCGATCAATATGGGTCCATGAAAATCAAGCAGATCTTGCACGCACTGCACGATCTCTATCAGGAGCCGCGCTATCGGCTCAGCCCTTGGCTGCGCCGCCGCGTACAGCTCGGCCTGCCCCTGACCACTCCCGAGGAATCAGTATGAATGCCTACATCTACGATGGCCTGCGTTCGCCCTTTGGCCGCCACGCGGGCGTCCTGGCCAATGTGCGCCTCGATGACCTGCTAGCCTCGGTTGTTCGCGCCCTGGTAGCGCGTAATCCGTTCGCTGCGCAAGACTATGAAGACCTGATTGTCGGCTGTACTAACCAGGCTGGCGAGGACGCGCGTAACCTGGGTCGTCACGCGGCCTTGCTGGCGGGCCTGTCGCCAGCAGTGGGCGGCCTGACGGTCAACCGTCTGTGTGGTTCGGGGCTGGCAGCAGTACTCGACGCCGCCCGCGCAGTGCACGTTGGCCAAGGCGAATTGTTTATTGCCGGCGGAGCGGAGAGCATGAGTCGCGCGCCCTTCGTGATCGCAAAGGCGCAAAGCGCCTACTCGCGGGACTTCAGCGCCTTTGATAGCACTATCGGTGCGCGCTTTCCCAACCCTCGGTTGGAAGCCGAGTTCGGTGCCGATACGATGCCGCAGACAGCCGATAACGTCGCTCGCGAGCTGGGTATCAGTCGTGATCAGGCAGACACTTACGCGGCACGCAGCCAGGCATTGTTCGAGGCGGCGGTACAGGACGGTTTCCATGCTGGCGAAATCCTGCCCATCGAAGTACCTCAAGGCCCCAAGCAACCGCCCAAGCTGGTTGATCGTGATGAACCCCCGCGTCCCGACAGCAATTTCGGGAGCTTGTCGCGCCTTCGCCCGTTATTCGAGGGCGGCGTAGTCACTGCCGGTAATGCTTCGGGTGTGAATGACGGTGCGGCCGCAATGTTGATTGGTTCGCAGGCCATCGGCGAGCAATACGGACTAAAACCGCGCGCACAGATCCTGACCGCAGCCATCGCGGGCGTGGAGCCCAGGCTGATGGGGCTTGGCCCGGTACCGGCGATTATCAAGGCACTGCAGCGTGCCAATCTGCAACTGGCTGATATGGATCTGATCGAAATCAACGAAGCCTTCGCTGCGCAAGTACTCGGTTGTGCCAAACAACTAGGGCTGGCGTTCGATGATCCACGCCTGAATCCGAATGGTGGGGCCATTGCCATCGGTCACCCGCTGGGCGCCTCGGGTGCCCGCCTGGCCTACAGCGCGGTGCGTCAGTTGGAACGCAGCAACGGTCGCTACGCCCTGGTTAGCCTGTGCATTGGCCTGGGGCAGGGCATTGCCTGCGTGATTGAACGCCTCGAATAACCAAATAAAACAACACCAGAACGAACTTGGAGAATTACCCATGGCCAACTCGGCAAGCTTCAACTGGATCGACCCGCTGCTGCTGGATCAGCAACTCACCGAAGAAGAGCGCATGGTGCGCGATAGCGCCCAACAGTTCGCCGCCGACAAACTGGCGCCACGGGTGCTGGAGGCTTTCCGTCATGAGAAGACCGATCCTGCCATCTTCCGTGAGATGGGCGAAACCGGTCTGCTTGGCGCGACCATTCCCGAAGCCTACGGCGGCAGTGGCCTGAACTATGTGTGCTACGGCCTGATCGCCCGCGAAGTGGAGCGCGTCGACTCCGGTTACCGCTCGATGATGAGCGTGCAGTCGTCGTTGGTGATGGTGCCTATCAACGAGTTCGGCAACGAAGCGACCAAGCAGAAATACCTTCCCAAGCTGGCCAGCGGTGAATATATCGGTTGCTTTGGTCTGACTGAACCAGACCATGGTTCCGATCCAGGCTCAATGGTTACCCGGGCGAAAAAAGTTGACGGCGGCTACCGCCTGACAGGCGCCAAGATTTGGATCACCAACAGCCCTATCGCCGATGTATTTGTGGTTTGGGCCAAAGACGATGCGGGTGAAATTCGCGGTTTTGTCCTGGAAAAAGGCTGGCAGGGCCTGAGTGCGCCCGCGATTCACGGCAAGGTCGGCTTGCGTGCGTCGATCACTGGCGAGATCGTGATGGACAATGTGTTCTGTCCGGAAGAGAACGCTTTCCCGGATGTACGCGGTTTGAAGGGGCCATTCACCTGTCTCAACTCTGCCCGTTACGGTATCAGTTGGGGCGCTCTGGGTGCTGCTGAAGATTGCTGGCACACCGCACGCCAATATTGCCTAGACCGCAAGCAGTTCGGTCGCCCCTTGGCACAGACCCAACTGATCCAGAAAAAGCTGGCCGACATGCAGACCGAGATCACTCTGGCTCTGCAGGGCTGCCTACGCCTCGGCCGGATGAAGGATGAAGGCACCGCGGCGGTGGAAATTACCTCGATCATGAAGCGCAACAGCTGCGGCAAATCGCTAGATATCGCCCGTATGGCCCGCGACATGCTCGGTGGCAACGGCATCAGCGACGAATTCGGCGTAGCCCGCCACCTGGTCAACCTGGAGGTGGTCAATACCTATGAAGGCACTCACGATGTCCATGCGCTGATCCTCGGTCGCGCCCAGACGGGCCTGCAGGCGTTCTTCTAAGGATTAGCGGGTATCCGATCTAAGGCCGTCATGACCGGCATGAAACGGCCCAAATCGCGTCGACAAGGTGCTTGCCCGGTACGTACCGGGCATAAGCACCTAGCCCTGCCGAAGGATGCATTTCGATGCATTCAACGGGAAAGTTTTTTCAGGAATTTTTACCGGAGAATAACAAGTGCATATCGGTGTTCCACTCGAGACCCATGCCGGCGAGACGCGGGTTGCCGCGACTCCCGAAACTATCAAGAAGCTGATCGGCCAGGGCCATAAGGTCACTGTACAAAGCGGCGCCGGCATTAATGCCAGCGTTGTCGACAGTGCCTATGAAGCGGCAGGCGCAAGCATTGGCAGCGCCAACGATGCGTTTGCTGCAGAGCTGATTCTCAAAGTCGTCGCCCCCAGCGACAGCGAGCTGGCGCTGATCAAGAGCGGCACCGTCGTGGTGGGCATGCTCAACCCGTTCAACAACGAGATCATCGCCAAGCTGGCCGAATGCGGGATTACCGCCTTCGCCCTGGAGGCCGCGCCGCGCACCTCCCGCGCACAAAGCCTGGATGTGCTGTCCTCGCAAGCCAACATCGCCGGTTACAAAGCCGTGTTGTTGGCCGCGCACCATTATCCGCGCTTCATGCCAATGCTGATGACCGCGGCAGGCACCGTGAAAGCGGCGCGCGTGCTGATCCTCGGTGCCGGCGTGGCCGGCTTGCAGGCCATCGCGACCGCCAAGCGCCTGGGGGCGGTGATCGAAGCGTCTGACGTGCGTCCTGCGGTAAAAGAGCAGATCGAATCCCTCGGCGCCAAGTTCGTCGACGTGCCGTACGAGACCGATGAAGAGCGTGAATGCGCCGTTGGTGTCGGCGGTTACGCCCGCCCGATGCCGGCCAGCTGGATGCAGCGCCAGGCCGCGGCCGTGCACGAACGCGCCAAACAGGCGGACATCGTCATCACCACCGCGCTGATTCCCGGCCGCAAGGCACCGACGCTGTTGAGTGCAGAAACCGTGGCCCAGATGAAACCGGGCTCGGTGGTCATCGACCTCGCGGCCGCCCAGGGCGGCAACTGCCCGCTGACCGTGGCCGATCAGGTGGTCGTCGAACATGGCGTGACCATCGTGGGCCCGACCAACCTGGCCAGCGCCGTGGCGGCTGACGCTTCGGCGCTGTACGCCCGCAACCTGCTGGATTTCATGAAACTGTTGTTCGATAAAGACGGACAACTGGTGATCAACCTGGAAGACGATATCGTCGCCGCGTGCCTGATGTGCCGCGACGGCCAGATCGTGCGCAAGAACGGCTGAGGATAAAAACAATGGAAGACATGCTGATTTCTCACGGTATCTACAACCTGATCATCTTCGTGCTGGCGATCTATGTCGGCTACCACGTGGTCTGGAACGTGACACCGGCACTGCACACGCCACTGATGGCGGTAACCAACGCCATTTCGGCCATCGTCATCGTCGGCGCCATGCTCGCCGCCGCCCTCACCGTAACCCCGCTGGGCAAGACCATGGGCACCCTGGCCGTGGCCCTGGCCGCGGTCAACGTGTTCGGTGGCTTCCTGGTGACCCGGCGCATGCTGGAAATGTTCAAGAAAAAAGCGGCGCCAGCGAAAGTCCCGGCCGCCAAAGCCGCAGCAGCTGAGGTGCAGCAAGCATGAGCATGAACCTGGTTACTTCCCTGTATTTGATCGCCTCGGTCTGCTTCATCCAGGCGCTCAAGGGCCTCTCGCACCCCACCACGTCGCGGCGTGGCAACCTGTTCGGCATGCTCGGCATGGGCCTGGCGATCCTCACCACGGTCGGCCTGATCTACAAGCTGGGCACCGAACTGGCGCAAGACGGGATCGTCTACGTGATCGTCGGCCTGCTGATCGGCGGCACGGCCGGCTCGATCATGGCCAAACGCGTTGAAATGACCAAGATGCCCGAACTGGTCGCCTTCATGCACAGCATGATCGGCCTGGCCGCGGTGTTCATCGCCGTGGCTGCCGTGGTCGAGCCACAGTCGCTGGGCATCGTGCAGAACCTCGGCGATGCGATCCCGGCCGGTAACCGCCTGGAACTGTTCCTCGGGGCTGCCATCGGTGCAATCACTTTCTCCGGCTCTGTAATCGCTTTCGGCAAACTGGCTGGCAAATACAAGTTCCGTCTGTTCCAGGGCGCACCGGTCCAGTTCGGCGGTCAGCACAAACTGAACCTGCTGCTGGGCCTCGCCACCCTGGGTCTGGGCGTGACCTTCATGCTCACCGGCGACTACACCGCGTTCGGCGTGATGCTGGCCCTGGCCTTCGTGCTCGGCGTGCTGATCATCATCCCGATTGGTGGCGCCGACATGCCGGTCGTTGTATCGATGCTCAACAGCTACTCCGGTTGGGCAGCAGCGGGTATCGGCTTCTCGCTGAACAACTCGATGCTGATCATTGCCGGTTCGCTGGTAGGCTCGTCCGGTGCGATCCTCTCGTACATCATGTGCAAGGCGATGAACCGTTCCTTCTTTAATGTGCTGCTCGGCGGCTTCGGCAACACAGCCGATGCGGGTCCGGCAGGTGCGAAGGAAGCCCGCCCGGTGAAATCCGGTTCGGCGGACGACGCGACCTTCCTGCTGACCAACGCCGACACCGTGATCATCGTGCCGGGCTACGGTCTGGCGGTCGCGCGGGCTCAGCACGCGCTGAAGGAACTGACCGAGAAGCTGACCCACCGCGGCGTGACCGTGAAGTACGCGATCCACCCGGTGGCCGGGCGCATGCCCGGGCACATGAACGTGTTGCTGGCCGAGGCCGAAGTGCCGTACGACCAGGTGTTCGAGATGGACGACATCAACTCCGAGTTCGGCCAGGCCGACGTGGTGCTGGTGCTGGGCGCCAACGACGTGGTCAACCCGGCGGCGAAGAACGATCCGAAATCGCCGATTGCCGGCATGCCGATCCTCGAAGCGTTCAAGGCCAAGACCATCATCGTCAACAAGCGCTCGATGGCCAGCGGCTATGCCGGCCTGGACAACGAACTGTTCTACCTGGACAAAACCATGATGGTGTTCGGCGACGCGAAAAAGGTCATCGAAGACATGGTCAAAGCGGTCGACTGACGACTAATGGATGCCCCAGATCTGTTCCGCTTCCTTATAAAAAAGTTGAGCTCCTCGTAGGTCATGGGCCCGTCGACAGCAACGTCATAAAGGCTCATGATTCTCAGCGCTCCGTGCACTAGCCGCCTCGCCTGGGCGGCCCAGTGCCAAGTGGTCCCGCCTTTGCCACGGTTGTAAGCCAATAGGTAATGGTATTAGCCGCTATGATTGAACCATCAGCCTGTATGAAGCCCAGCGGACAGCACGCCGTCGAAAGCCACGAACACACGCGACATTTTTCCGGTTTCTTTCTCCATGGCTGTATACCTGCATCTCGTGTTGCTGGTAGCCGTCGGGTAGCTGGAGGTCCAGGGGGATTCTGTGCGGGGAGCTTGGCAGGCGAGCCAGTGTTTCCCGATCGAGTCGCCTGCACCATAGAAGTCAGTCACACTGACGTTGGCCGACGGCGGATGACTGAAGTTGAACATGGTGCGCTAAATCGCTTACGTAAATTTGACCCCCGAAGTGGCTGATGACAGTCATGATCATTGCCTCATTTTCTCAAGTCGAGTCGGACTCGCCTGGGGTCAAGCCCGACGTGGGCCTTCCAACCCGATAGGGATGGTCTGAAGTCCTGAGTGACATCCGCCACGTTGGCCGCCGTGCCCAAAACGCTGTGCACCATCGCGACTCTTCATTCGCGCTGAGGTTGGCTTCATGGCGAAATAGTACGGGGCTTTATTTGTTTGAAGTGCCGGCACTTGATGACGATTAAGTCAACATGCTGCTAATGCCTCTGATGGTAGGCGCTAAGGCGTTCGGGACAGCAGGTAGTTGTCGCGCCAACCGTTTTTTCAATGGCGCTTTCTTGCCGGTCTGCTGTTCTCGATCCGGGTTCAGGCGCACTGGTCCTGGCGGGTCCCAGTTGCCTGCTTGCGCGCGCGCCCGGTCCCTGTCAAAAGCGCAAATCCACATGCACCGTCCGACATGGCGTCACTGCCCCACTGGATTCGCGCCTCCTCAGCTTCGGTGAAGGGGGCGAAATGGTGGGCAGACAATCTAGCGGTCGCAACCAGGCGGCTACAGCCATGGTAAAACTCCCCCTTCCCGCGCCCCCACAGGGAAGGCGAAGAGAATTTGTCATGGGCAGCAAATTTCACTCACAGAACTATATCAATATGTTGACTTAAATCTGATGTGTGTCTTAGGATTAAAAGCGGCCGAGGTTTTTCAGTAGCGCTACCCATCTGAACGGAAGGTCGCCTCCAACGGCAATACAACTCGAATCTAACTAAGAAAATAAGAATGGAGATAAACAGATTATGAGAAAGATAAAACGTTTTGTAGCGGGGCTACCGACGTTGTTTTTATCTACAACTTCTACCGGCGGCGGCTCCGTTAATCCAGTGGGGCATTCATTCCTCGCTTGCCCTAGGCTTTTCGCAAGACTCTCTATGCCTAAGCCGCGGTTGATTCTATTCGCTCTGTCGCTTGCTTGCGCGCCGCTTGCGTCGGCGCAGCCCGTCGCCTCCCTGACGGAGGTCGCGCTGCAGGGCGGCGATTACCACCGCGTGCACATTGGCGATGTAATGGTGACGGCGCTTTCAGACGGCACGATATCGTTTGATCTCCACAAGCATCTGACCAACACCACGCCGGGTAAGATCGATGCGCTGCTCCGCCAAAACTTCGAGAATAGTCCGGTGGAGGCGTCGATTAACACGTACCTGATCGAGCTGCCTGGCCGACTGGTGTTGGTTGATGTGGGAGTCGGTGAGCTGTTCGGGCCGGGCAATGGCGGTCTGTTGCTCGAAAGCCTCGCGGCAGCTGGCTACCGGCCGGATCAGGTCACCGACATTCTGATCACGCATGTGCACACGGATCATAGCGGTGGGCTCGTCAAGGGTGGGCAGCGCCTGTTCACCAATGCGACGGTGCATGTCGGCCAGCCCGATCTTGACTTCTTCCTGGGTGCCAATCAGGCGAAGCGCGCCGGCTATCCCAGCATCTTTTTCGACGAAGCGGCCAAGACGCTGAAACCTTATGTAGATGCTGGCAAGGTCGCGGGCTTCTCGGGCACAGAAGAAGTTGTACCTGGCATCACTGCAACTATTCACCCCGGTCACACCCCGGGCAGTGCATTCTACACACTTGCCAGCCGGGGCAAGACGCTGACTTTCGTCGGCGACCTCATTCATTTCGCACCAGTGCAGCTTCCAGATCCGAGCGTTACCTTCCTTTATGATTTCGATGCGAAGGCAGCCGCGGCGAATCGCCGGACCGCGTTACAGGAGTTCGCTCGCGATCGAACCCTCATCGCGGTGCCCCATTTTTCCTTTCCGGGCATTGGATACGTCCGTGCGTCTGGCAAGCACTTTCAATGGGTGCCGATCCCCTATGGCAACCGCAAGGTGAACTGATCACGACCAGACGTGACCTGCGGACTGGTTTCGCTGTGCCTGCCTCAAACGGTGTGGTGCCATGAGTCGCTCGCGGCTCGATTGAACATACCGTGCTAATTATGATCTGCCTAAGAGAGTATTGAGCATGCAAGCTATTAATCTAACAAAAGCGATTGACGAGAGAACGGTGCGGGAACTTCAGCAGCTGGTTGGAGATGAAAACGTCTCAATTCAGCAGGACCATCGCACCCAGATGTCAACTGATTTAAGTTGGCTTCCTCGAGAGCTCTGTGACATTGTGGTGGCTCCCAACTCAACAGAAGAACTGATCGCCATTGCAAAAATTGCCAAAGTTGGCGGTTACTGTTGTGTCCCCCGGGGCGCCGGCTTGTCTTATACGAGAGGTTATACACCCAGTCGCGAACGGTCGATAACTATCGACATGCGCCGTATGAATCGCATTCTCCAAATCAATGAGGAGGATATGTACATCACCGTAGAGTGCGGCTGCACATGGAGTGCAATTTACGAAGCGCTAAAAGAGAAAGGATTAAGGACACCTTATTACGGACCACTTTCCGGTCTGTATTCCACAGTTGGAGGAGCGCTTTCACAAAATAGCATTTTTATGGGGTCGGGCACACACGGCAGCACCGCGGACAGCGTTATTGGTTTAAATGTTGTACTGTCAGATGGGAGTCTATTGATAACAGGGTCTGGAGCTCATCAGAATGGTGCGCCTTTCGGCCGACACTTTGGTCCCGATATAACCGGCATATTCACCTCCGATACTGGTGCAATGGGGTTGAAGGCTACCGCAACATTTCGCCTAATCGTTTCACCAAAAAGTACACGGTTTGCCTCTTTCTCTTTCGATAACTTAGCGGATATGCTTGGAGCGCAGAAAGAGGTTGCCCGGTTGCGATTAGCAAGTGAGTGTTATGGCTTTGACCCCTATTATAATAAAAACTTTTCCAAGATGGAGATTCCACTGTCGCAGAAAAAGGCGGTCGGAAAGCAAGTAATTAAAGAAGCCGGGTTGCTGACGGCGCTGAGAATGGGCATGGGTGGTCAACGGGTTTTGGAGCGAGTTAATTATTCGCTTCACATGACGATTGATAGCAACACATCACAGGGCGCATCAGCTTCGCTCAGGGTTGCCAAGCGAATTTGTGAGAAGTATAACGCCAAAGCATTGACTCCTAGCATTCCCGTCCTCATCCGTGCTGTTCCTTTTCAGCCTATAAGACAATACATTCTGGGCTATGGTGGTGAATGTTGGTTTCCTATTCATGGGCTGGTCCCGCTATCCAAAGCCATCGAGGTTTCCTTAGCGATCGAAGCTTACTTTGCCGAAAATAAGGCAAGAATGGACAAGAATAAGATACGTTATTCTTATCTTATGTGCTCGTCCGGTCATGAATTTCTTATTGAACCCTCATTGTACTGGCCCGATAAGATCGATGAATTCAGAGAAGAATTCCTTGAGCCGGAATATCGCGAAAAATGGAAGCAGCGCCCTGAGCAACCTGATGTTCGTGCCATTGCACTAGAACTGCGCGCTGGGATTCGAGATATCATGTTCAAGAACGGTGGGTATCATATGCAAATCGGCAAATACTATCCGTTTAAAGAAGCACTTGAAGGACGTGGCGCCCCGTTGTGGCGCCTATTAAATCAGATTAAGGATGCAGTAGATCCGGAAAGAAAAATGAACCCAGGCTCTTTGGGTCTAGACTAAGTTAATCCTGGGTCAAGAAGCGAGGTAAAGCAGGCATGTCATTAGAGAAAAGTTATTTCAATACCCCATCTGGACAGGTGCACTATCGTTATGGAGGGGCGGATGAATATGCCCCCCATTTATTTTTCATCAAAACACCAGTTCATCAAAAAGGTATGCGCGCACACTGGAAAAATTATGCAATAACCACGAGGTTCTTGCCATGAATCGCTTCCAGGCACCTATGCGTGATATCCAGTTCCTGCTGACTGAGGTATTTGATGGACCGAGTCACTGGGCGAGGCTTCCAGGATTGGCAGAGCATGTAGACGCTGATACTGCTATTGCGATCCTTGAGGAGGCTGCAAAGGTCATCAGTGGTCTGATCGCACCGCTCAATCGCAGTGGAGATGAGGAGGGTGCACAGTGGGCTGAGGGCAAGGTGACAACACCGTCCGGTTTTAAAGATGCCTACGCAACATACGCGGAGGGCGGGTGGGTCGGTCTTTCTGGCAATCCGGCCTATGGCGGTTTGGGTATGCCAAAAATGCTCGCTGTACAGATCGAAGAAATGCTCTACGGAGCGAACTCAAGCTTTGCGCTTTACTCGGTTCTCAGCAGTGGTGCCTGCTTATTGATTGATACACACGCAGATCAGGAGCTGAAGCAGCGTTATCTGCCGCCGATGTACGAAGGGCGCTGGGCGGGTTCTATGTGCCTTACCGAAGCCCATGCGGGAACCGATTTGGGCATGATTCGGACGCGGGCCGAACTTCAGGCCGATGGTAGTTATGCCATAAGCGGTAGCAAGATATTTATTACCGGTGGCGAGCAAGATCTGACCGAGAATATCGTTCATCTGGTGCTGGCCAAGCTTTCGGATGCGCCGGCAGGCCCTAAAGGTATTTCCCTATTTCTCGTGCCCAAAATGTTGGTGCAGGCAGACGGAAGACTAGGCCCCCATAACGCGGTGTCCTGCGGCTCTATCGAACACAAGATGGGCATTAAAGCTTCGTCCACCTGCGTGATGAATTTCGACGGTGCTATTGGTTGGCTGGTAGGCGAGCCGAACAAAGGACTTGCCGCGATGTTCACCATGATGAACTACGAGCGTCTGTCTATTGGTATCCAGGGACTAGGTTGCGCCGAGGCCTCTTATCAAAGTGCCGTGTCGTATGCCCGCGAGCGCCTGCAGAGTCGTGCGCCGGGAGGTCCCGACGCACGTGCCCATGGTGCTGATCCAATCATCAACCATCCAGATGTTCGTCGAATGCTCCTCACCATGAGGGCATTGACCGAGGGGGGCAGGGCCTTGGCCACTTATATCGGCGGGCAACTAGACGAAGCGAAGTACGGCACTGATTCTAGGAAGTGTGCTGTGGCACAGCGTCGAGTGGCTCTGCTAACCCCGCTGGCAAAGGCATTCTTCACGGACAATGGATTGGAAAGTTGTGTACTTGGTCAACAGGTGTTTGGTGGGCATGGCTATATCCGTGAGTGGGGTCAAGAACAGCTAGTTCGAGATGTACGTATTGCCCAGATTTATGAGGGCACTAATGGCATTCAAGCGCTAGACCTTCTAGGCCGGAAAATTCTTGCCGATGGAGGGGCTGCGATGGACGAGTTTCTTCTCGAAATTACCGATTTTGCGAATACCACAGAAAGCGAGTTTTGCGGCGCGTTGTTGGGGGCCGTGAGCATATTAGAAG
Source organism: Pseudomonas petroselini (assembly GCF_045037875.1). Classification (NCBI taxonomy): domain Bacteria; kingdom Pseudomonadati; phylum Pseudomonadota; class Gammaproteobacteria; order Pseudomonadales; family Pseudomonadaceae; genus Pseudomonas; species Pseudomonas petroselini. Next base: position 4,127,379 of record NZ_CP173614.1, on the reverse strand, counting down.
AAGCAAATCGTTGGATCCGCACCGCGAGTAATAAGGATCCCCGTCAAGTAGGAGCTGCCTCGGTTGAGTACCTTCATCTCTTTGGATACGTCAGCTATGCCTATTTGTGGTCCAGAATGGCCGTTGCCGCGGTGGCTCAGCAGGATGTCGACTCGGTCTTCCATCAAAGCAAAATCAAAACCGCCCGTTTCTTTTTTCGTCGGTTACTTCCGCGAATTCATGGTTTGTTCGCTTGTATCAAAGGTGGATCATCTTCTTTATTTGAGCATGACGTTGAGCAGTTTTGAAAGTGTGAAAGGCAAGTTTGCAAGGGGTGAAAATCTTTGGAGTTAAATTGATTTAAGATTTGGGCAAAGGGCTTTTAGTCTCTAGGTAGTAAGGATGAATATGAACTTAGGGCGCGCCGCAAGGAGAGTCTATGGTGCTACCAAGTCCTTTGTGTTGTTTCTCTCGCAGAGGCTGAGCCTGGAACTCTCGCCCAAAGGTGTCTATGTCCAGGCCGTGCTCCTTGCCGGAACTCGCACGGAGATTTGGGGCATGCAGGTATCGACGTCAATACGCTGCCCGAGCTAATGGAAATGAGGGAAATGGTGGATGCAGCGTTGGTCGGCTTCGATCAGGGTGAGCTTGTGACCATCCCGCCTTTGCACAATGCCAGCTCGCTGGGACACACAAGATGTCATGCCGCACGATGAGCGCCAAGTGGGAAGGGCGCTGGACAAAGAGAGACTGACGGCCGAATTGCACAAGGGGTGTGCCCGTGAGCTAGAGGCGCAGCCCTGAAAGAGTTGTCGCAAGACAGCCCCAAGACCACTCAGTCCACGAAAGCTGGGTGGTTTTGGGTTACTAAATTGGTGATTTAAAGGTTATCGGAAAACCGGTCGACTGCATCTAATAGGTCGACCGCCTGCTTTGGCCGATTTCTGCCAGTCACTATGGGCCGGAATCGACCTGAGCAAGCGCTCACAGGCCGGACTGAACTGGCGTTGGCTGTATGCGAAGAACGGAGTGGCGGATATGTTTGATTGGAACAAGGCTGCGGTAAATGCACGAGTGCTTGAGCAACTGGTATCAGCTCTTGAGCGCCAGACACTGGACAATGGACTGCTGGCTAGTGAAAAACACCCACTGGCAAGCCGAGCCTCCAAAGCCCTGCTCGGATTGCATCGTCGCGAGCAAGACTTGGTCGCACAGCTGGCGCAAGCAATCGCCCAGGTAAATGATATGGGCCAGCGAATCGCCGGTTTCGAGGAAAACCAACAACGCGACAGCTCTAGATTGGAACAGCTCAACAATCTTGGCCAAGAGGGCTTGTGGGAGCTTGAGGTCCAGACACAGGAGCTGACCGATCCGAACAACATCTTCTGGTGCTCCTCACGTTTTCGCGACTTGCTTGGCCTGGGACAGGAGGTTGGCGTCGGCGACTGGTTCGCGCAGATCAAGACAGAGAGCCGACCAGAGGTCCTGGGCTGGCTAGCTACGTTACTGCGTCAGCAGGGTAGCGGGCGGCGCGAGTTTCGCCTGATTAGGGCCGATGGTAATGAGGCCTGGTTTTGCTGTGTGGCAAGTAGCGTGACTGATAAGTCTGGCAAGAAACCGCGGCTGGTGGGATTGTTGCGGGATATCCAGTTCGAGCGTGAGCGGGAAGAAGAGTTGTCTAAAACATTGACGCGTTTCGAGTTGTCTCGCGAACTGCTCAGCGATGGTGTGTGGGACATGGAAATAATCGCGGGTGATCCAATTAATCCGAACAACCGGCTGTGGTGGTCGCAGCAGTTCCGCACCTTGCTTGGCTTCGAGAGCGAAGGGGACTTTCCCGGCCGTCTCGACAGTTTTACCAACCAGATGCATCCGGATGAGCTTGCCGACAACGTTGAGCAGTTTCTCACCCACCTCAATGACCGCACGGGTCAGACACCTCTGGACAGGAAATATCGGCTGCGTATGAAAACCGGGGAGTACCGCTGGTTCCGGGCTCGGGCGGAAACCCGTCGGGCAGCCGATGGCAGCCCGCTACGGATCGTCGGCTCACTGGAAGATATTCATGTTCAGCATGAGCAGAAGAATTTGCCTGCAATTCAAGAGGCTCAGCGCCAGGACCTGGAAAGTAAACTGGCGGAATTGACAGATATCGTTTCGACTATTCGCAATATCGCCAACCAGACCAACCTGTTAGCGCTAAACGCCGCTATCGAGGCCGCCCGAGCAGGGGAGGCTGGGCGTGGTTTTGCAGTTGTCGCCGACGAGGTGCGTAAATTGGCCACTTTGACCAGTGTCGCCACCCAGAAGGCGGTATCACTTGTAAACCGGCGCGAGTGACTACATCTCCAAAGGCCCGTAACAAACTGAGTAAAAAAGCGCTGCCCACAGCTTTTCCGACGTTAGCAGACTTAACTCCATTGTGATTCTCTGCATCATTTTTTCCAGTGCGGCTTTGCTGACCGACTTAGTCAACTCCGCTGTTATAAGTGGGAGTCCTACGATTCTGTACTCTACGCTGCTGTTAAGTCGGAGGAAGATCACAACGGCCTTAGTATCGTCGGGGGGACGAAATGTTTCTGAGCGATTTAGCCAATCTGTTGCATCGACCAGCTGAATCCACACCCGGTTTTTGACCTTCGCCTGACGGTTGAACTGCCAGGACTCTCCTAGGCGATGAGCAAGCAGTGCGTGGTCAACAGATAGTAATAGCGCGTCAATTCAGCGTGCTGATTCACATGGTGATTGAGGATCCATGCGAGATGATTTTGCTGCCAAGTCCATGGTTTTTCGCGTTGCCAGGGGTTAGCTATTGCTGTTTGGATAGCCTTCGCCTGACGCAAGTGGCATCGGCGTGTGGTATGAGATCCAGTCAGGACGCGCGCCAGGAACAGCTCCATATCGAATGTCTTACTCATGCTCGGCCCGGCCTCCTGATCGAGGTGTCGGTCGAGTTGCTGGCAACTGTCACCGTTGATGGGCGCAGCATGCTAGGTGATTTGCTCATAGCGCACGCACGCATAGGCTGCGCGCAGTTCGTGGAAGACTTTGAGGTTGTATGTATGGAGAAAGTCTCGGGCGGGGCATAAGACGCGTTGCTGGAAATCGAGGTAGCTCTCGTTTAGTGTCAGCAGGTTGCGGCTGCCATACGGTATGTGTTGACGCTGACGCCGAATTGACCCACGTGCTGACGTAAGGCTGACCTACTTCCAAATCGGCACAAATTCAGCACAGCAAATGGTTCGCGAAGACAGACTAGGTCAGTGACATCTCGGTAATTGGAATAGACAATAGATTTGACAGGCCCCCGTCAAAACGGGTGTCTGTCAAACCAGGTATGGTTCTACATTCAATTTTTAGCGTATAGAAGGGTTCGAAGGTGATGATTTTGTGCTGGGCTGTAAGTATTCCGTTAATCCCTGAAACCACATGACCTCAACAAAATCACCCCGAATAACGAGATCCTCTTTATGCAACCCTGTCAGAAAAGCATCTTTACTATCTTTTGCAGACAGGATGGCGAAGCCTTTCGCGGCGTCTCTAAATGATAGGGTAAATTTTGGATTTTCAGCTACGCCAGCAGACGATTTCACCTTGCCATTTTTTATGGTGAAGTAACGACCATTTCCGCCATGCGTTTGAATTTGAAAAACTAGCTCCTTGCCTTTAACGTACTTTGCGCAGTCAGGACGTATTTTTACTGCTCTTTGTAATAATTTGGTTAAAACCCATAATAAAAAATTTAAACTTCAACATAGCAAGCTACCTTTTCTTTGATTTTACTCACGAAAATTTGATTCAAAGACAACTCCGCCCCTTCCTGATCGAAAGAAGCGCTCCAATATGACCTTTGAGCTATTCCACCGTTTTTTAAGATTTATCAATCTCGTGCCCGCTACAGTGAACAATCGACCAAGATAGGCTATCGGTCCATGACTTTAGCGAGCTATAACTTTTGCACTAGATAAACTCAACTCACGTACTCGGCTGGAGCTGGTGCCCCATATGAGGGAGCGGACTTATTTCGCACAGCATGACTCGTTGAGGAACTGAATGGCGTGTTTCAGGAAACGCTCAGGGCATTGGAATTGAGCACCGTGACCGGCATCTGGATACAGGAATAACTGGGCGTTCGGGATGTTCTGAGCCATGTACCAGGAATTGACCGTTGGAACCATAACGTCATTCATGCCGTTCAGAATGAACGTTGGCTGTTTGATCTCGCGCAGATGTTTGAAAGGATCGTTCGGGTCCAGCTTTGGCAAATAGTACATATTCGCTTCGATCTGGGCCTGTATCACCTGCACAGAGCTGGGGGGATCCTGATCGACACGCTGATGACGGCGCTCCCAGAACTCGCGGCCTGCCTGTCGCGCCGCTTCGGATCGACCGAAAAACAGAAACAGAAAATCGTCCACGGTGGGGATGGGCCGTGGTGCGGCCTCCAGCACGCCAGGGTCTGAGTCCGGGTTACCACCACGCGGCCCGGTACCCAGCAGCATCAGTTTGCGCACGAGGTCGGGATGGCGCCGTGTCAGGTCCTGGGCGATAAAACCGCCAAGCGAGAAACCCAGCACATCGACTGTTGATAGACCGAGTACGCGGATCACTGCGGCCGCGTCGTCGGCCATCAGCTCAATGCGGTTACGCGGTTTGCCGGAAGAGGAGGCAACGCCGCGACCGTTGTAGAGAATGACCTCGCGTCCCGCCGCCAGCCCATCCGTCATGATGGGGTCCCAATGATCCATGCCGCCACGGAAATGTTGGAAGAAGAACAGGGGCGGCTGGTCTGTCTTGTCATTGCCCCAGCGGCGATAGGCAAACGTGTCCCCATCGACGTCGACATAGAGGGTAGGGGCGGTTAGATGCGTATAGCTCATGTTGAAGTCCTCCAAGAGGTTGTCATGTTGTGCAGGCATCATCAGCGACGGCCGGGCTCATGCGCGCGCACGCCGCGTACGGAAGGTGCCCCAGCCACTTTTCAGCATCGATTTGGCAAACGCCCAAAGTCCGCTTTCATCGGGTTTTGGATTACCGCCACTGGCGATTCGCTTGAGCTGCAGCGTGTACCAGAGAATTTCCATGACCCCCATCTGATCAATCTGTTTGATGCCGGTGGTGATCGGTCGTACTCGCTGCGCGCTGTCCTGCCCTTGCAACAGGGCGGCCGGTGCTTCGGGATCAATCGCCAACAGCCGCGCCAGGCCGATGACGTCCAGTGCTCCGGAGCGCAGTGCAGCGTTCATTGCAGCGGCACTGCGGAAACCGCCTGTGACCATCAGTGGGACGTTGATCGAGGTGCGCACCTTCTCGGCAAACTCTAGAAAGTAAGCCTCACGCGCAACGGTGGACGCTTTTTTAGTGGCTTCGAGGCCGCCGCTCATGGCGGGTGCCTCATAGGTGCCGCCGGAAATCTCAATCAGATCGATGCCGGCTTCGGCGAGTGCATGGATCGTTGCCATGGACTCCTGTTCAGTGAAGCCGCCGTGTTGGAAGTCGGCTGAATTGAGCTTGATGCCGACCGGAAAATCGGTACCGACCTGGCGCCGGATTTCTCTATAGACGGCCAGCACGAAACGCCGGCGTTTTTCCGAGTTGCCACCCCACTCATCCGTGCGCCGATTGTGGTGGGGCGACAGGAACTGATTGATCAGATAACCGTGCGCCCCATGGATTTGCACGCCGCTGAAGCCGGCTTTCTTGCAGATGGCTGCGCTGCGTCCAAAGCGCTGAATGATGTCTTCGATCTCGGCCGTCGTGGCCTCGCGTGGCGTCTCGAAAAGAGAGGCCATGTCCTTGCGGAACGGCACGGCGGAGGGTGCCAGGTTGCTGCGGTTCAGGCCTTTGGTCGACTGCTTGCCCGGGTGATTGAGCTGCACCCAGATCGCTGCGCCTTGCCCGGTTGCGGCACGGGCCCATTGATGGAGCAGCGGCAAGTCTGTTTCATCCTCAATCACCACGTTGCCTGGCTCACCGAGTGCACGCCGGTCGATCATGACGTTGCCGGTGATGAGCAAGCCGATGCCTGACGCTGACCAGCGCCGGTACAGCTCGACCAGCTTCACTGTTGGGTGATTGTGGTAAGTGCCCAGCGTTTCGCTCATGGCCGCCTTGGCCAGGCGATTGCGCAAGGCACTGCCGTTCGGAAGGTATAGGGGTTGGTTCAGCAGGTTTTCTTCAGGTGAGGCGGCGGTCATGGTCAGTTCTCTACAAAGGGTTACACGGCGCATGAGTGCTTGACGGGCACGGGGCTACCACCGAATGACATCGGATGCAGGTAAATAGGCGGCAGACAGGTTCGGCTTGCGGCTAACGCGTCAGCGCTGTTGGACGCGCACGGCAACGCTGCGCGTTGAGCGCAGGCAGTCAGGTGGAGAGGGTGGTCAGGCTGGAGTGGCCCCGGCCTTAGGGCTTGTACTCGAGTACTTTGAATACTCGCGTAAACGCTGGGCGATCTCCGTGCAGCAGTTTTGCGTGTCCTTCGCGAAGCGCCTGGGTGGGCGTGATCTGGCGTAGAGCCAGTGCAATGAACGTGTCCATGTCGCACTGGATCTTGACGTCGGCAGGCTCCGTGCAGGGCCCGGACCTCGCCAACAGGCTGCCGTCGTTGACTTGAATATGGAAGACTTCTGCCCCCACCTGAAATTCGTACACCTCGTGCAAACCGATGCTCGCCTGCGAGTCGTTGGCAGCGGTCAGGCAAAGTGCGATGAGTTCCGCCCGCGCACTGGACGGATCGATGCGCTCGTCGACCGGCAGGCTCAGCCCCCAGAAACCCAGCGCAAGCACTGGCGTGCGCAGTCGCTCGCCGAGCGCTGTCAGTTCGTAAGCGTGCGTAGCCGCAGGCGTGCGTAGCGTGACGGGTTGAATAACGCCGTTCTCCACCAGCATGGCGAGACGCTTTGAGAGCCGGTTTGGACCCATCGAGGTCAGAATCGCGAGCAGGTCCTTGAACCGCTTGGGACCCAGCAGGAATTCGCGAATCAAAAGCAGCGTCCAGCGGTCTCCCAGCACATCCAGTGAGCGGGCGATTGGGCAGAGTTGGCCATAGGTTTTGTTGGTCATGACTTATTGTACATATTTCGCTCAGCCGATACGTAGCGTGATGCGTTAGATAGACCAGCGCCAGCCGCTCAGGAGCAGAAGCTTTTGCCGCCGATAGCGCCGCTGAGCGCGCAGCTCTCGATTGGAAAACGCGCGGCGTTTGAACACCTTCTGCTGTTAATCGCATCGCCGTTCTAATGTCGTGATCGCTGCTTGGGTGGGTCGAGTGTCGCGGTTGAATTGACTATACGTTTTGTATGTCTTAAATGCTATACGAAAAGTATAGTTATGTGGATTTTTGCGAAGGGCAGGGCTTCATGATGCCTATACAGGCGCTTTGTCCTACCTTGAGGCAGGTTGGGCAAAAGGGAAGGTGATCGTTAAGGTCAGATACTCCGTGCTCCAAGAAATCCGGGCCTGCAGCGCGCCATTCAAAAGGCCAGGTTTTGAACATGATCGTGTGAGGTGGGTTTATGTTTGAAGGGTTCAAACAGCATCAGATCAATGTAGGTGAAGTTGAAATTGCCTGTGTCGTTGCAGGTGAAGGCGAACCTGTACTAATGCTGCACGGCTTCCCGCAAACCATGGCCGTTTGGGCGCGCATTGCACCAGCGCTGGTTGCGCAAGGCCATCAGGTGGTTTGCGCGGATTTGCGCGGATATGGTGCGTCGAGCAAGCCCACGGCTCTGGCAAGCTTGGCGAACTATGGGTTCCGGGCAATGGCGTTGGACCAATTGGCGCTTATGCGTGCGCTCGGGCATGCCAGGTTCCACGTTGTCGGTCACGACCGTGGTGCGCGGGTCGCGCATCGCTTGGCGCTCGACCACCCCGATTCGGTGGCAAGCGTGGCGCTGATGGACATCGTGCCGACGATGGTGCTGCTGACCGATCTGCGCAAGGAAGTCGCACACAGCTACTGGCACTGGTTTTTCTTGTCCCAGCCTGCGCCTTTTCCCGAGCGAATGATCGAGGCTGATCCTGATTTTTTCTTTGAGAGTTGTCTTTTCGGATGGGGGGCGGCCGGGCCTGAGGACTTCAATGCTGAGCAATTGTTGGCGTACCGGGAATCATGGAGAGACCCGGCGACCATTGCGGGCTATTGCAACGACTACCGCGCTGCACTGGCGGTCGATTTTGCGGACGACTCGATTGGTCAAGGACGACGTATTGCGGTTCCCGCGCAGATTCTCTACGGCGCGTCAGGCGCAATGGCTCGACACTACGACATTCCTGCTACCTGGTCGGAGCGTTTTACGACCTTGGCCAGCGAGGCCATTCCAGGCGGTCATTTCTTTCCCGATTCTGCGCCGGACGAGGTCGCAAAGCGTCTGGATAGGTTTATTGCACAACATCCGTTACACGATATACAGCGCCAGGGGTGAGCGACCAACGTCTGTATTGATATTGGCCATCGCCCTGGTCTGCATCGCGACATCCTCTTGAACAGGAGAACACCATGACCTTCAACGCACTGCTAACCACCAAGACGGGCGAGCTGATCTCGACCAACCTAGTCACTCTCAACGATCAGGACCTCATGCCCGGTGACGTCACCGTGAGGGTCGAGTACTCCAACGTAAACTACAAAGATGCAATGGCGGTCAGTGGCCGGTCGCCGATCATCCGCCAGTTTCCCATGATTCCAGGCATTGATTTCGCGGGGATCGTCGAATCTTCGACCTATCCCGGCATCGTCGCTGGCGACCGTGTGTTGGCCAACGGTTGGGGATTAAGTCAGACCTGGCATGGTGGCTTCGCGCAAAAGGCGCGTGTCAGCGGTGACTGGCTGGTTAAAGTCCCACAAGTGTTTTCGACCAAAGAGGCCATGGCGATAGGCACTGCTGGTTATACCGCAATGCTGGCTGTGCTGGCGCTTGAACAGGGTGGTTTGACGCCTGAGAGCGGCGATATTCTGGTGACCGGTGCCAATGGCGGTGCGGGCTCTGTAGCAATCGCTTTGTTATCAAGCCTTGGCTACCGGGTGATTGCTTCAACAGGGCGCCTTGAGGAGTCTGACTATTTGCGCACGCTGGGTGCTGCCGAGATCATCGATCGTCGTACTCTTTCTGAACCGGGTGCGCCGATCGGCAAGGAGCGTTGGGCAGGCGTCGTCGACTCTGTAGGCAGCCACACTCTGGCTAACGCCCTGGCGCAGACTAGGTATCGTGGTGTCGTGACGGCCTTCGGTTTGGCTCAGGGCGCCGACCTGCCCGCGTCGGTGCTGCCTTTTATCCTGCGCAACGTGACGCTGGCTGGCATAGACTCAGTGCAGGCGCCGCAGTCGGTGCGCCTTCAGTCCTGGTCGCGCCTGGCTGCAGATCTGGATCTGGAAAAACTGGCAAGCACGACTACAGTGATCGGTTTGGCCGAAGTTCCTGCCATTGCCGATCGGGTGCTTGAGGGTAAAGTCCGGGGGCGTACTGTAGTCGATGTAAGCGCCTGACAGCGGTGTGCTTGGCGTTGCAGCGCCATAGCAGGAGTGCAGATTGGCGCTGCTGGCATGAGCGCCGACGTTATCTGCGAAGCCACCGTGGCATTGGCGTTGATACCCCGGTGCGACTTCGCAGTTTTACTGTTGCAGCATCAAGCCACGCCAGACTATTACAGGCTGAGTTGTGTTATTGGTTGACGACTGTGTAGATGTCGCTTCTTCAAGTTGTGACTCTTGAGCCTGATGTTCACTGATGTCTTCTGTATCCGGTGTTTCGGCTGCGATTGATTCAGTGTATTCGATGATGTTGCAGTTATCGTTATCCGGTTCCATCTTTTCAGCCTTCTGCGCGCTGCTGCCTTGTTCATGTTTCGGGTAGGAGGGAGCCTCTACGCGATCTGGATGACCACTTTGCCTTTCGAGCGACCCTGTTCTATGTAGCGCAGAGCCTCTGCCGTTGACTCAAGAGGGTAAGTGCGGTCAATGACTGGCCGCAAAACGCCGGACTCGACGAGCTGGGTGATTTTCTGTAGTTGCGCTCCATTTGCCCGCATCAACACGAACGCATAGCGGATGTCCAGCTTGCGTGCCTTACGTCGAATGCTGAGGCTCAACAGTTGCATGACTTGCCTGATTAGCCATGGCGCCCCTCGCTCTTGTGCCAACTGCGGGGTGGGTGGCCCTGAAATGGAAATTAGCTGACCGCCGGGCTTAAGTACCTTGAGCGACTTGGCTAAAATGTCCGCGCCCAAACTGTTTAGTACCACGTCGTAGTCGCGCAGGACGTCGTCGAAAACCTGCTGGTTGTAGTCGATGACTACATCCGCCCCAAGGGCTTTCACCCACGCCACATTCGCGCTGCTGGTAGTGGTGGCGACAAAGGCCCCGAGGTGTTTGGCGAGCTGGATGGCCACGGTGCCTACTCCCCCGGCGCCCGCGTGAATCAAGACTTTCTGGCCCTTCTTCAACTGTGCGGTTTCTACCAACACCTGCCAGGCGGTGAGGGCGACCAAGGGCAGGGATGCGGCTTCAGCCATGCTGATATTGGCTGGTTTCAAGGCGAGCGCGTTTTCGTTCACCGCAATCATTTCGGCGAACGTGCCGATCCGGTCTTCGGGCGGGCGTGCATACACTTCATCGCCCAGCTTGAAGCGTTTGACCGCCGAACCGATCCGGACCACAACCCCGGCCAGGTCATTGCCGAGTGTGAGTGGAAAAGAATACGGAAGCAGCAGTTTAAATTCGCCTGCCCGGATCTTTGAATCCAGCATGTTCACGCTGCTGGCATGCAGTTGAATCAGGACGTCATGGACGCCCATCGATGGCTCGGCAATTTCGCCGATATGCCCGGCGCTCTTGCCATAACGGTCAATTAAAAAAGCTTTCATCGTGTAATCCAGTAAGTGGGCGTGTTCCGGGAGGGCTGACGAGCGCGCGCCGGGTGCAGTGGCCGGTGGTTCTGCATCCGGCGTGCCGGTGTCGATTACAAAGTGATCACGAGTGGGCGAGGTAACGCGGTGCAACAGCCGACTGCTTGATCTGTGAGAGTAGGCCCTGACGCGCCGCTTGCAGGGCATCCCAGCGCTCGCCTTCCTGCAGCGGAGGAATGGTCACCGGCTCGCGGCGGTCGAAACCGACCAGGGCGGCATCCACCAGATCACCCACTTCCATGACTTCGCTCAAGGTATTGATGTCGATACCGGCGCGGCCCCAGATTTCCGTGCGGGTGGCGGCTGGCAGTACGGCTTGGACATAAACCCCTTTAGGCGTCAGCTCCAGGCTCATGCCTTGGGACAGGAATAGTACGAACGCTTTGGTCGCACCATAGACCGTCATGCCGAACTCTGGCGCCAGGCCCACCACCGAACCGATGTTGACGATCGCGCCTTCACCCGCTTTGGCCAGGCGTGGTGCGATGGCGCTGGCGAGCCGCACCAGCGCGGTGGTATTGAGGGCCACCACTTGCGCGGTGCTCTCGGTGCTCTGCTCGATGAAGGTGCCGGACTGTGTGGCGCCGGCATTGTTGATGAGAATGCCGATGTGAGCGTCATCCCGCAGGCGCGCTTCGACGGTCTGCAGGTCGCTGAGTTGAGTCAGGTCGGCCTGCAGCACATCAACGGCGACGCTGTGTTGGTCACGCAATGTTGCGGCGAGGGCTTCCAGGCGCGAGAGGTCGCGGGCGACCAGTACCAGATCATGCCCGCGTTGGGCGAAGCGCTCGGCGTAAACCGCGCCGATGCCAGTGGAAGCGCCAGTGATGAGAACGGTAGGGCGGGTAGTCATGATGTCAGCTCATTTTCAAGGACACGGAGTGTGGTTGATGCACGAATACAACAGGCTCGGTCAGCCAGTGCCTAGTGGGCGGCAGCGTTTGCTTCGGCCAGCGTCGGGTAGTCGGTGTAGCCCGCCGCACCGCCGCCATAGAGGGTGGTGGGGTCAAAGGCGGACAGCGGCGCACCGGCTTTGAGCCGCTCCACCAGATCCGGGTTGCCGATAAAAGGGCGGCCAAAGGCGATGAGGTCAGCCTTGTCCTGCACAAGGCGCGAGCTGGCCAGGTCCTGGTCATAGCCATTGTTGGCGATGTAGGTGTTCTGGAAGCGCTGGCGCAAGGCGTCGAAATCAAAGGGCGCCACGTCGCGTGGCCCACCGGTCGCGCCCTCGACGACGTGCAGGTAAACGATGTTGAGCGCGTTGAGTTGGTCGACGATGTAATCAAACTGAGCCTGCGGCTCACTGCTCGACACACCATTGGCGGGCGAGACCGGCGAAAGGCGAATGCCGGTGCGGTTCGCGCCAATCTCGGTGACTACTGCGGCCGTCACTTCCAGCAGCAGACGCGCTCGGTTTTCGATCGAGCCGCCGTAGGCATCGGTACGCTGATTGGCGCTGTCCTTGATGAACTGATCGAGCAAATAGCCGTTTGCACCGTGGATTTCCACGCCGTCGAAGCCGGCCGCGATGGCGTTTGCCGCCGCTTGGCGGAAGTCGCTGACGATGCCTGGTAGTTCGTCGAGTTCCAGCGCGCGTGGCTCGGACACGTCGGCAAAGCCATTATTGACGAAGGTCTTGGTCTGGGCACGGATGGCCGACGGCGCTACTGGCGCGGCACCGCCCGGTTGCAGGTCCACATGGGAAACCCGGCCAACGTGCCACAGCTGCACAAAAATCTTGCCGCCCTTGGCATGTACGGCGTCGGTCACCCGGCGCCAGCCGTCGATCTGCGCCTGGGTGTATAGACCGGGTGTGTCTTGGTAGCCCTGGGCCTGGGCTGAGATCTGGGTGGCCTCGGTGATCAGCAGCCCGGCTGAAGCGCGCTGGCTGTAGTAAGTGGCGGCGAACTCGCTGGGCACCAGTCCAGTGCCTGCGCGGTTGCGCGTCAGCGGCGCCAACACGATGCGGTTGGCGAGGGGCAGTGAGCCGAGGGTGTAAGCGGTAAACAGATTCTGATCGGTCATGTGATGTGTCTTCTTTGGCTATGGCTGAAGATGAATTTGGCGTGCCGTTATGATGGTGATCACAATCTAAGCTGTCAATAATTTTGATTTCGACCAACATCTATGTATTATGGACGCATGATTTTTGAGCAGAACCGAGGTATTTCAGGTGAGAGTGACCAAAGCCCAGGCGCAGGCAAATCGTGAGCACATCGTCGAGACGGCCTCTTTGTTGTTTCGTGAACGAGGGTTTGACGGCGTAGGTTTGGTGGATCTGATGGGGGCTGCTGGATTCACCCATGGCGGCTTCTACAAACATTTTGGCTCAAAGGCCGATTTGATGGCCGAGGCCTCAGCCAGCGGTCTTTCTCGCTCGCTGGCCAGCACCGAAGCGCTCGATATTCAGGCCTTTGTCGATATTTACGTGTCGAGGAGGCACCGCGACGGGCGTGCCGACGGGTGCACCATGTCGGCCCTGTGTGGAGATGCGGCGCGTCAGCCGGATGAGCTGAAGAGCGCCTTCGCCGATGGCATAGAGCGCATGCTGCAAACGCTGGTGGAAAAGTATCCGGCCGTCGAAGAGGCTGAATCGGGTGAGACTAGGGCGAAGATGATCGACGTCCTGGCGCATGCAGTGGGCGCGATCATGTTGTCGCGTGCGTGTCCGGATGACTCGCCGCTTACCGATGAAATACTCGAGGTTTGCCACGCCCGGATATCGGCGTCCTTGCCGGTATCGCCAGCGACTGAGCCATAGGCTCGGAAGACCTCAAGTGCGTCTGTGAGGCTCAGATAGCGGTGGTCAGGTAGCCGCCATCGACCGGCAGCACCACACCGGTCACAAATGACGCCGCATCCGATGCCAAAAACGCAATGACCTTGGCGACTTCCTCGGCACTGCCGAAGCGCTTCATGGGGGTGCGAGACAGCAAGCGGTCGATCCTCGGCTGATCATCGATTTTCGCCAGCAGGGGAGTGGTGATCCATCCCGGAGCCACGGCGTTGACGCGAATGTTGTCAGGCGCGTACGCCTCGGCGAGGGATTTGCTGATCTGTACGATTGCCCCTTTGGCTGCCGAGTAAGCCACGAGTTTGCCGCCGCCAAAGTAGGAGAACATCGACGCGATGTTAATGATCGCCCCACCTTGTCTGGCCAGCAATGGATGCGCCAGGTTGATAAGGCGGTAAACCGCGTTGAGTTGCACCGACAACACCTGGTTGAAGGCCTCCCACTCCATCTCCTTTTCGCCCAGGGTGCCGCCCGCAGCCGGCACCAGAATATCCAGGCGGTCCAGGCTTTGGATCACGCCTTTGAGCGCTTCATCGTCGGTGACGTTAACCTCGCGCAGATCAAGCTCAACCCCCTCGGCGACGACTGTCGCGTCGGCGCCCAAGCCGATCGCCACGACCCTGGCGCCATGCCGGGCCAGATACTCGGCGGTCGCTTGGCCAATCCCCGAGGTCCCGCCGCTGACGAGCGCGACCTTGCCTTCAAATAGCGTGCTGCTGAACATAGTCATGCTTACCTCATAACGTCAGTTAAACCTTTTATTCAAGCCACGCCTTCACAGGCCCAGCACCGAACCCACATCCAGCACCACTAGCAGGCCAACCACGAAACCGTTATTGCTCAATTGCGTCGCGCCCGGGTTGTAGAAGTTGTCCGGGTTGATGATGTACTGCAGGCTCGGTTCGATCGCCAGGTTGCGGGTCAAGGCAAAATGACCGTTGGCTTCTACGGCGTAGACGTTGCGCTCAGCCAGGTCAGGATCACCACCGGCCGCTGTGCGCAGGCGTTGCTGGAACTGCAATTGATGGTCGTTGACTTGCAGGTAGCTGGCTTTGAAATTGAGTTTGTCCTGCGCCCGATCAAAGGGCGCAAGGTAGGTCAGTCCGGCTTCGGCGAAGTGGCTGAAGGGTTGTTTATCGTCGGCCGCCGCCGATAGCGAGCCGAATGCCTGCAGGCCTTGCTGTCCGCCGCGCCATAGGGTCTGGCGAAATTTGAAGAAGCCGCCAGCCGTGCCGTGGTCGCTGGCACCTGTCAAGGGGTCGACCTGGTTGGACGAGTTGAAGTACGCATTCAGTTCGTACTGGGTGGTGGCATCGCCAGGCTTGCTGCCAAGGCCCACCAGGAAGCTGGTGCCACTGGCGTCGTCGGTGCTGAAGTCCAGGCCTTTGCGCTTTTTCAGGTAGTCCACCGGGTTGGATTCAAACGCACCCGCGTGCACATAGAAACTGGGGCTCACTTGATACTTCAGGTACCCACCCCAGGCGCCGAAGGGTGGCGGCAACATGCCGCTTGAAGCGTCCAGGATCGGGTCGTTGCAGGTGACCCCGGTTTCGCAGTTGTAGATGTAGAAGTAGCGCCGGCCATTGGTGCGTCCGATGTGCAGGTCGAGCTGACCATCGAGCCATTTTTGCTCGTAGGTCAACAGGCTCAACTGATTGCTGGCGATGTCATTGTGCAACGGTGCACCGCCAAAATAGCTGCCGACGGCGCCTTGCCATTCGCCCCCGGTCGGCTGGCCGGTGCCGTTATCGAGGATAAAGACGGTTTGTTCGAAATGCAGGGCTGCGCCGTCCAGGCCACTGAGCGTGGCGAGGTTAACGTCTGCACCGATGTACAGGTCGCCGCTGTTGCCGAAGCTGTAGGGGCGCGGGCCGGTGTCGAGGTTTTTCATCGACAGGCTGGTGAATTGCACATGGGGCTGGACGCCGTAACCGGCCAATTGCTCGCCGAGGCCGGCCAGTGGGCCTTCACGGTCCTGCGCCCAGGTGTGGGGGTAGGTAAACACCAGGAACAAAAACGCGCACAAACGAAGAGTAGGGTGCATGGTCTGGTACTCATTTTATTGTTGTTGTGATGAGCAAATGGAGGCGCGTGGTGACCCGTGGATCACGCACGCTGCGTGCAGGCTTGCTGTGATCGGCGTTGCAGTACGGTGGGCGCGGTTTCCTTGAGCAGCAGTGACAGTCCCGCCGCCAGCAAGGCGCCGCCGCAGGAGATCCACATCACGATCGACAACCCGAACTGGTCGGCCGCGAACCCGGCGACGGTCGGCGCCACGAACCCTCCCACCAGTTCGCCAACGCCCATGATCATGCCCAGCGCCGTGGCCATGACTTCACGCGGGACGGTTTCGGCTGGAATGGTGGACATGAACAGCGTGAAGCAGCCCAGCCCGGTGTAGGTCAGCACCATCAGTACGCCGAGGATCATCGGCGAGGGCGCGAATAGCAGTGCTATCGGGCAGCAGGCAGCAATCAGCGAGAACAGCACCAGCGTCGGGCGTCGGCCGATGCGGTCGGAAATGCTGGGCACCACAAACCCCCACACGACCCAGGCAGCGCCCAGGCAACTCATGATCGCGCCCATGCTTGGCGCGCTGTACCCGCGGACGCTGACCAGAAACGTCGGGGTAAAGGAGATCAGGATCACGAACCAGGTTAAAAACACGCAACTGATCAAGGTGCACAGCACGATGTTGCGGCTTTTCAGCAGTGCCAGCCGGTGCCCGCTGAGTTTGACCTGACTCACCGCCGCCTGTCGGGGTTCATCCTGACGCACGTAACGCCAGATGAGCCATGCGATCAGCAGTCCTGGCAGCAACGACACAACGAACGCATGCCGCCAGCTATAGGCCTCGGCCAGGGCAATCAACACCGGAGGGCCGATCACCGCGCCCAACAGACCCGCTGCCGAACCTTGCAGCAAGCCCATGTTCAGGCCCCGCCGGTGCGGCGATGAGGCTTCGACCATCATCGACTGGGACAAGGGCAGGATGGGCCCCTCAGCCAACCCCATGATGGCGCGAAACAGCAACAGGCTGAGGAAACCCGCGACCAGCCCCGAGAGCGCCGAGCACAGGGAAAACAGGATGACCGCCGCAATCAGCAGCGGTTTGCGCACCCCCCGGCGATCTGACCATGCGCCGACCAGCGTGCCGGAAATCGCCCAAGCCAAGGCCAGCACCGAAGACAACATGCCGAGGTGGCTGTTGCTCAGTTGCAGCTCTTCAGCCATGAATGGAAACAGGAACGACAGGGCCAGGCGGTCGAAAAACACAAAACCAAACGTCAGGAACAACACGCAGAGCAGGACATTTTCATAACTGGCTTTATTGTTGTTGTGAGCCATTACGGTTCTCCGTGGCACGGGGTTTAACGGAACAGACGGTCCACTGCGTCAGCGCCCAGGCCGACCTTTTCGTAATGCTCGCGACACAGGGCAATGTAGGAGTGCACGTCGAAGTAGCCGGTGGACTCGCCTTGATCGTCGAGCCAGATCAGCGGCCCCTTGACGATGAAGAACACACGCATGGGTTCCTCGTGTTCATAGGCCACCAGGGTGTGACCCTCGCCGGGCGTTTCGTAGACGAAGTCGCCAGCCGTGGCGGTCCACTCGTGTTCCAGGTAGCCCCACTTGCCCGAAAGCGTGTAGGCGAATACTTCGTGCGGGTGGTAGTGGCGATTGACCAGGCCGGCCTTGCTGGACATCAAGATGTCGCACCAGCGGTTTTCGCTCGGGGAGATCCACAGGGGGCGTGAGGAAACGGTCTCGGTAAAGGGCACGTAGAGCCGCAAATCATCACTGGCGGCGTTAGGCAGGTAAACCTCAGGTTTGGCGTCGGGCTTGAAGCAGTTCGCGATGGGCTGCAGGTCTTTCCAAAATTCGGTGCGGGCTAATTCGGGCATGTTGGGCCTCTGATTGTTGGAATACAGGGGCCACTGTAGGGCGAGAAGGGCGGGGCGGTTTGATCGAAACAGACGTCATTGTTGTCTGGATCGGACGCATATTTTCAGCTCATCGGTTGCTGTGGTTTTGTATCGACTACTGATTGACAGCGTGCTTGGGTCGGCGGTTAATGGGGCGCTGCAAGCCCCGCAATCCGCCTTGTGCGGGGCCGAGCAGTCAATAAAAAAGAGAATAATAAAAATGGCCCGAACCGCCGTCTTGCTTGATACCCAGCGTGCCAGTACCGATGACCTTCCGTTGGATCAGCGCGTGGCATTCTGGGAGCAGTACAACGCATCGACACTGGTGGGGCTGAAGTGCTCGTCCTTCAGTGAAACCGGGTTCAGCGCGCGCGAGGACAACCTGAGCCTGGACCGGCTGCGGGTCGCGCATATTGTCGGTAACCAACACGTGATTGAGCGCGATGGTTCAATGATTCGCAGCGTGCCCAAAGAGTCGGTATTCGTCTCGCTGGTCATGGACAGTGCGTCGTTTTTCTTCCAGGGCGGCAACTGCCATTTGCTGGAGCCGGGCGAGATGATGGTGTATCGCACCGACAAGCCCTACCTGTTCGGCTTCTCCGGTTCGATGCACAAGTTTATCTTCGATATCCCCCAGGACGTGTTTGCTTCCCGCTGTCTGCGCCGCTTTGATCACGCAGTGAAGATCAGCGCCCACACCGGCACGCAGCGGTTACTGTTAAGGACATTGAGTGAACGCACCGGCGGTTTTTTCGAGCAGCCGCTCAGCCAGGGGGCAGACAGTTATCAAGAGGATGCCCTTGAACTGCTGGGGACTATCATCGCGGGCCAGATGGGCAACCGCCGGATCAACGCACTCAGTGCGTCTTACTTGTTGGTCGCCAAGCAATGCATCCTTGAGCAACTCTCTGACCCTGCCTTGAGCTGTGAGCGCGTGGCACTGCAAACCGGCGTTTCCACGCGGCACCTGGCCAGGCTATTTGCTTTGGAAGACACCCAGCCCCATCGTTTCATTCTGGAGAAACGCTTGCAGGGCGCGTTCCGTCTGCTGAGCCAGGCAGACAGTCGCGGGTTGGACATTGCCGAGGTCGCCTATCGCCAAGGGTTCACCAGCCAGGCGCATTTCGCCAGGGCCTTCAAGGCGCACTACGGGCGCACCGCAAGCGACGTGCGCGCATCGGCGCAGGGTACTTAGCGTCACTGCCCATGCCAGCCCAATTGCCTGGAAATCTGCTGCGTGGTCTCCATCAGACGTTTTACGTAGTCCAGCTTCAGTTCTTCGCGAAAGCGAAAGCACGGGAATGACACGCTCAGGCCACCGATGACATGGCCAAAACGGTCGCGAATCGGCGCGGCCAGGCAGCGCATATTGTCTTCGAATTCTTCATGGTCTTCGGCATACCCCTGGGCGCGAACCACTTCCAGCTCGTGCACATACGCCTCGATGCTGGTCAGGGTATTGGCGGTGCGGCGTTCGAAGCTTTCTTCCTGCAAGTGGGCGATCAACTCAGGCTGCTCCAGCCATGCCATCAACACCTTGCCGATACCGGTGCAATACAGCGGCGCACGTCGGCCGATGCGCGAGTACATGCGCAGGTTGTATTTGGAGTCGATCTTGTGCACGTAGACGATGCTGCCTTCGTCGAGAATGCCCAAGTGCACGGTCTCGGCGGTCAGTTCGTTGATGCGTCGCATACCCGGTTCCGCTTCGCGGACGATGTCCAAGTGGGGCAGGGCCTGCGCACCCAGTTCAAATAGCCGGACGCTGAGCCGATAGCGGTCCTCGGCATCCTGCACCACATAACCACGGGCCTTGAGTGACTGCAAAAACCGGTAAACCGTGCTTTTGGACATGTCGAGTTTCTGCGCGATTTCCGACACGCCGCTTTCCTCGGGATGTTCGGCCAGCGCTTCAAGGACGGCCATGGTCCTTCCGACGGCGGAGACCAGTTCGTTGTTCTGGATGGTGCTGTTGTCCATGAAGGCTCCAACGGGAACGGAAAACCCAAGGATATACGCTGGCAGATCAAAACGCTGTTTCATTTTTCTTGACGCTATAGGAAATCTGATTAAACTCGACCTCAATCATTAAAAATGAAACGCCGTTTTAAAAATAACAAAGGCGCCAGTCATGAACGTAATTCCAAGGCAACGCCCGCAAAACATGTCACCCCGCCCCCTCAAAGTAGCGCTGGTGGGCGAGTGCATGATCGAAATACGCGGTGAGTCGGTCTCAGGTTTCAGCCAGACCTTCGGCGGCGACACACTCAACGCTGCGGTGTATCTTTGCCGATTGACCCCCTCCGTCCGGATTGTCACGGACTACGTCACCGCTATCGGCGCCGATAGCTTCAGTGACGCGATGCGTCAGTTGTGGCGCGACGAAGGCGTCGGTGACCAACATGTGCGCGTGATCGAGGATGCGCTGCCGGGGTTGTACTTCATCCAGACCGATACCCAAGGCGAAAGACGCTTTCTATATTGGCGTGGCGAAGCCGCAGCGCGGAGCATGTTCGACGGCCCTGAAGCAGACGCCGTATTGCATGCCCTTTCGGATTACGACTACATCTATTTGAGTGGCATCAGCCTGGCGATTCTCACGGCCAGTGGCCGTGAGCGCCTGATGCGCGCCTTGTGCCTGGCCCGTGAATCCGGCACGCGCATCGTCTTTGACAACAACTACCGTCCCCATTTGTGGCCCGATGCCCAGGCTGCACGCCAGGCCTATGGCGACATGCTGCGCCTGACTGACCTGGCGCTGATTACCTGGGAGGACGACGCCGCACTGTTCGGTTATGCCGATGTCGAGGCGTTGTTCCACACCTATGCAGATTTTGGCGTAGGTGAGGTCGCTGTTAAGCGTGGCATGGCCTCGTGCTTGATCCAGTGCGCCTCAGGTCGTGTCGAGGTGCCGGCCGATCAGGTGCAGCACGTTGTCGACACCACGGCGGCGGGCGACTCCTTCAGCGCGGCTTACCTTGCGTGTCGGCTGCAGGGCGGTGATCCACAACTGGCTGCGCGTTGGGGGCATCGGCTGGCGGCCCAAGTCATTCAGCATCGCGGTGCGCTGATCCCCAGCGCCGCCATGCCCAGCCTGCAAATGCCTTCATTTTCTTCTGTAGCAGAGGCCTGATCTTATGAAAATCATCGAAGCCCGCGTCATTGTTACCTGCCCGGGTCGCAACCTGATTACCCTGAAAATCGTCACTGATTCCGGCATCTATGGCATCGGTGATGCGACCTTGAACGGCCGGGAAATGGCGGTGGTGGCCTACCTTGAAGAGCACGTGCTGCCGGCACTGATCGGTCGCGATGCCCAGCGTATCGAGGACATCTGGCAGTACCTGTATCGCGGGGCCTACTGGCGCCGTGGCCCGGTGACCATGACCGCGATTGCCGCCGTGGACATCGCCCTGTGGGACATCAAGGCCAAGGCTGCAAACATGCCGTTGTACCAGTTGCTCGGTGGCAAAAGCCGCGAGCGGGTAATGGTCTACGGGCATGCCACAGGCAAGGACATCGAAGGTTGCCTGGACGAAGTCGCGCGTCATGTCGAGCTGGGTTACAAGGCGGTGCGCGTGCAATGCGGTATTCCCGGTATCGACACCACCTATGGCGTGGCCAAGCGCAGCGGTGAGCGTTATGAGCCGGCCGACAGCGACCTGCCCGCCGAACATGTGTGGGACACCGCCAAGTACCTGAACCATGTGCCCAAACTGTTTGCCGCCGTGCGCGAGCGTTTTGGCGATGACTTGCACATCCTGCACGACGTGCACCATCGCCTGACCCCTATTGAAGCGGGGCGCCTGGGCAAGGCGGTTGAGCCATTCAACCTGTTTTGGCTCGAAGACTGCACCCCGGCCGAGAATCAGGAAGCCTTCCGCCTGATCCGTCAGCACACCACAACTCCGCTGGCGGTGGGCGAAGTGTTCAACTCTATTCATGACTGCCGCGAGCTGATCCAGGAGCAGTTGATCGACTATATCCGCGCCACCCTGGTGCATGCCGGCGGCATCACCCATGTGCGGCGTATTGCCGACTTCGCCGCGCTGTATCAGGTGCGCACCGGCTTTCACGGTGCCACTGACCTGTCGCCGGTGTGTATGGGGGCGGCGCTGCATTTCGATACCTGGGTGCCCAACTTCGGGATCCAGGAACACATGCCCCACAACGAACGTATCGACGAAGTTTTTCCCCACGCCTATCGCTTTGAAGATGGCCATTTCACCCCTGGCGAAACTCCGGGGCATGGCGTCGACATCGACGAGAACCTGGCGGCGAAATACCCCTACAAACGCGCCAGCCTGCCGGTCAATCGCCTGGAGGACGGCACGCTCTGGCACTGGTAAGCGCAGCGTCAACTGATCAATAACGACAAGAACACAGGGCGCTCCCCGCCCTGTCAGGAGTTACCTGATGAAAGCTTTTCAAGTAAGAGCACCCTTTGAATACGGCCTGGCGCACGTCGAGATGCCCCAAGTGGCGCCCGGTGAAGTCAAGGTTGACGTGGCCTACGCCGGTATCTGTGGCTCGGATATGCACATCATTCACGGGCAAAACGCCTTTGTGCAGTTTCCACGGGTAACCGGCCATGAGTTCTCTGGCGTGGTGCGAGAAGTAGGCGAGGGGGTCGAGCAGCTCAAGGTTGGCGACCGTGTATGTATCGACCCGGTCATCAGCTGTGGCACCTGCTACCCCTGCCGGATCAACCGGCCGAACGTCTGCACGCGGCTGCAAGTGATTGGCGTGCACCGCGATGGCGGCTTCAGCGAGCAAGTGTGTGTGCCTGCCGCCAATGCCCACCGCATGCCTGACTCGCTGTCCCTGAGCCACGCGGCGCTGGTGGAGCCTTACACCATTGCCCTTAACGTGCTCGATCGCATGCAGCCCGAGCCGGGCGACAGCCTGTTGATCTACGGCGCGGGTGTGATCGGCCTGACCCTGGTGCAAATGGCCCGGGCGTTGGGGATGACCGATATCACCGTGACCGACGTCCTCGATACACGCCTGGAGACGGCCAAGGCCCTCGGCGCCAGCCGCACCCTCAACGGCAAAGACGTCGACGTCGAGGCCACTATGCGCGAATTGACTCAGGGCGAAGGCGTACCGCTGATCGTCGATGCGGCCTGCATTCCCGCGTTGATGCCGCAAATGGTGCGCTTGGCCTCGCCGGCAGGGCGGATCGGCCTGCTCGGTTTCAACGCGGTGCCGAGCGACCTGGTGCAGCTGGAAATGATCAAGAAAGAGTTGACGCTGGTGGGCTCACGCTT
Organism: Pseudomonas petroselini; assembly: GCF_045037875.1. Lineage (NCBI taxonomy): Bacteria > Pseudomonadati > Pseudomonadota > Gammaproteobacteria > Pseudomonadales > Pseudomonadaceae > Pseudomonas > Pseudomonas petroselini. Next base: position 4,104,505 of record NZ_CP173614.1, on the reverse strand, counting down.
GAACAACCGCAAATTCCCCAAGGTGATCGAGCTGATTGCCAGCGGAAAATTGCAGGTGCGCGACCTGATCAGTCATCGCGTCAGCTTCGACGACATGCCGGGGGCCATCGATTTGATCGAAAAGCATCCGGAACAGACCCGCAAGGTTCTCGTGGAACTGAGCGCTGCCCATCCATAGCCGTCTGTAGATACTCGTGCCCCTCAGGGCACCCTCACCGAATAAACACAAGAAGCGGGAGGTTCCAATGTTTGGTCAAGGTCGTACGTTAGTCATCATCATGCTGTTCCTGGCAGGCGTCATTAACTACCTGGATCGCTCGGCATTGTCTGTCGCGGCGCCTTTCATCCAGAAGGACTACGGTCTGAGTACGGGTGAGATGGGCATGATCTTCAGCAGTTTCTTCGTCGGTTATGCCGCTTTCAACTTCATCGGTGGCTGGGCCGCCGACCGTTACGGCGCCAAGACCACGTTGCTGCTGGCCATGGTCCTGTGGTCGTTGTTCAGCGGCCTCACCGTGTTGACGGTGGGCTTCGCTTCGCTGGTACTTATCCGGATCCTGTTCGGCATGGGTGAAGGACCGCTGAGCGTGACCACCAGCAAGATGGTCAACAACTGGTACACCCCCAAGCGCCGGGCGCGGGCGATTGGCACCTCGATGTCCGGCACGCCGCTGGGCGGGGCGATTTCCGGTCCGGTGGTGGGCTTTATCGCCGTCACCTACGGCTGGAAGATGTCGTTCATCATCATCATGGTGATCGGCCTGGTCTGGGCGGCGGTGTGGTTCAAGTTCGTCAAGGAAAGACCGGAAGGCGAGGGCGCTGCGGAGATTCTGCGGGCCGAGGGACAAAGCGAGCTGGCGGCACAACCGGTGTTCCCACTGCGCTACTACCTCAAGCAACCGACGGTGCTGTTCACCTCCCTGGCGTTCTTTTCCTATAACTACACGTTGTTCTTCTTCCTGACCTGGTTCCCCAGCTACCTGACCATGGCCCACGGCCTGAACGTCAAGGACATGAGCATCGCCACGGTCATTCCCTGGGTGCTGGGCTTCCTCGGTCTGGCCTTGGGCGGTTTCATTTCCGACTTCGTCTTCAAGAAAACCGGGCGGATGATGTTCTCCCGCAAGGTGGTACTGGTGACGTGCCTGTTGCTCTGCGCCGCGTGTATCGCCGTCGCCGGGGTGGTCAAAACCCTGTATCCGGCGGTCATCCTCGTCGCCTTGGCCGTGTTCTTCCTGTACCTCACCGGTGCCATCTACTGGGCGATCATCCAGGACACCGTGCCGGCCGCACGGGTGGGTGGCGTCAGTGGCTTCATGCATTTTCTGGCCAACACCTCGGGCATCATTGGCCCGACCCTGACCGGCTTTCTGGTGCAGTTCACCGGTTCGTTCACCAGTGCATTCTTGCTGGCGGGTCTGTTGACCGTGATTGGCGCTGTGTGTGTGGCGCGCTATGTCAAACCGCTGTCAGTGGCGGATACCGGTAACGCGCCGGTAAAAAGCGCGCAACCCGTCTCGGCCCTTGGCCGGCCATAACCCGTCATAAACAGAAGGAGCGTATCGATGCCTGTTGTGACCCGTTTGCCCTCTACCCGTGCCGCACCCGAGATCGGTATCGTGCATCTTGGCTTGGGAGCCTTTCATCGCGCCCACCAAGCGGTTTACCTGCAACGCCATCTCAACCGTCATGGCCAAAGTGACTGGGGGTTGTGCAGCGCCAACCTGCGCTCGAATCGCACATTGGTCGACCAATTACGTGCGCAAGACGGCCGCTACCATGTGGCCGAGTATCGCGACCGTGAGCAGGTGACGCTGCGTGAGATCGGTGTATTGCGCCAGGCCTTGTATGTGGGCGAGGGCGGCCATGATCTGGAGTTGCTGTTGCAGCGCATGGCCGCGCCGCAAACACGGATCGTCACCCTCACCGTCACCGAGAAAGGTTACTGCCTGAGCCCTGCCACCGGGCAGTTGCGTATGGAAGACCCGGCGATTGCCCATGACATCGCTCATCCGCAAGCGCCACGCACAGCGCCCGGCATCGTCCTCGAAGCCTTACGCCTGCGGCGCGCCGCAGGCATTGCAGCGTTCACCGTGCTGTGCTGCGACAACATGCCCGACAACGGCCAGCGCACCCGCCAGGCTGTCAGCGCATTGGCGGCGTTGCAGGACCAAGGCTTGGCGCAGTGGGTCAACGAGCAGGTGGCGTTTCCGGGCTGCATGGTGGACCGGATCGTCCCCGCCATGGATGGCGAATCCTTCACTCGGCTAGAACAGCAACTGGACTGCCACGACCGTGCGGCGGTGGTCTGTGAAAGTTTCAGCCAGTGGGTGATCGAGGATCACTTTCCGCTCGGGCGCCCGGACTGGGAGCTGGAGGGCGTACAGATGGTGGCGGACGTGCGTCCGTTTGAAACGATGAAGCTGCGCATGCTCAACGGCAGCCACTCGTTGTTGGCCTACGTGGGTTTGCTGGTAGGCCACGACTTGGTGTTCGACGCCATAAACGATGCCGACCTGGCGCACTTCATCGAGCGCTACATGACCCAGGAAGCCGCGCCCACCCTGGACATGCCGGCGGGTATCGACCTAGTGCTCTATGCCCATGATCTCAAGGCGCGCTTTGCCAACGACAGCTTGCAACACCGCTTGCGCCAGATCGCCATGGACGGTTCGCAGAAACTACCGCAGCGCTGGTTGCTCGGTGCTCAGCAGTTGCTTGACGACGGACGTGGCATCGCCTGCATAGCGCTGGGTATCGCCGCCTGGATTCACTATTGCACGCAGCCGCTGCCCGGCGGTTCGACGCAGGTTATTGACGACCCCTTGAACGCAACCTTCGCCGATCTTGCAGGCAGATTTGAAGGCGCATCCTTGGTGGGTGCCTTCCTTGATCTGGACGAGGTTTTCCCGGCCGTATTGTCCGCTCGCCCGGCCTTTCGCGATGCCGTGCAAGGTGCCTATGGCGCGTTGGTTCGCGACGGCATGGGCAGTCTTTTGCGCACCTTTGCGGCACATCACTGACAAGACAGGAGAAAAACATGGAACAGACATGGCGTTGGTTTGGCCCCAAAGACCCGATCTCCCTGGCGGACGTCCGCCAAACCGGTGCGACCGGCATCGTCACCGCGCTGCACGACATTGCCAATGGCGAAGTCTGGCCGGTAGAGGCCATCGCGGCGCGCAAACAGATGATAGAAGCCGCGGGCTTGAGCTGGTCGGTGGTGGAAAGCATTCCGGTGCACGAGGACATCAAGCGCGGCTGCGGGCGGCGTGACGAGTACATCGCCAACTACCAGCAAAGCGTGCGCAATCTGGCGAGCTGCGGCATCGATATCGTGTGCTACAACTTCATGCCGGTGTTGGACTGGACCCGCACTGACCTGGCCTGGAAGTTGGCGGATGGCGGTTGGGCTCTGCGTTTCGATCAAACCGCGTTTGCGGCGTTCGACCTGTTCATCCTCCAGCGCCCAGGTGCGCAAGCCGAATACAGCGCCGAGGACACCCAGCAGGCCAAGACTTACTTCGAGCAACTGACGCCGGCCCAGAGCGAAACCTTGGTCAACACCTTGATCGCCGGTTTGCCCGGCGCCGAGGAGCATTACAGCCTGGAAGACTTCCGGGCCTTGCTACGCACCTACGCGGACATCGACGAAACCAGGCTGCGTGAACACCTGGGGTATTTTTTGCGTGCGGTGGTGCCGGTTGCCGAGGCAGTGGGCGTGCGCATGGCGATTCACCCGGACGATCCACCCCGGGCGCTGCTCGGCTTGCCGCGCATCCTGTCCACGGCCGAAGACGCCCAATGGTTGCTGGATGCCGCCCCAAGCCCAGCCAATGGCCTGACGTTCTGCACCGGCTCCTATGGCGTACGCGAAGACAACGATCTGGTGGCGATGGCCAAGCAATTTGCGCCGTTCATCTACTTCACCCACCTGCGTTCCACCCGGCGTGAGGCTGACCCGCGCAGTTTCCACGAAGCCCACCACCTGGACGGCGACGTCGACATGGTCGGGGTCATCGGAGCCCTGGTGGCAGAAGAGCACCGACGTGAGCGCGAAGGTGGCCCGCGCCTGCCGCTGCGCCCGGACCATGGGCACCAACTGCTCGACGATCAGCACCGTAAAAGCAACCCCGGCTATTCGCTGATCGGTCGCCTCAAGGGCCTGGCGGAAATCCGTGGTGTGGAGTTGGCGGTGCGTCAACAGCTGGGTTGATGGCTTAAAACCTGAGCCAGTAGCCAGCGGGCAATCCGTTGGCTACTGGCGCTGCCCTGTGGCAGTGATTTTTTCTGCGGCATCAAATGGGGATAGCGTTACTCGTTTGAAGTGAGTAACCACATCCTGCCCCTCATTTACAGGGGCTTTTTTTTGTCTCTTTTACACGATGATTATGTGATTCATTATCAGGAGTTTGACGTGCACATTGGTGTTCCTCTCGAAACCCAGACCGGTGAAACGCGGGTTGCTGCAACCCCGGAAACCATCAAGAAGCTGATCGGCCAGGGTCATAAAATCACTGTGCAAAGCGGCGCCGGCATTAACGCCAGCGTTGTCGACAGTGCTTATGAAGCGGCAGGCGCAACCATTGGCAGCGCCAACGATGCGTTTGGTGCCGAGCTGATTCTCAAGGTGGTCGCACCCAGCGACAGCGAACTCGCTCTGATCAAGAGCGGCACCGTTGTGGTGGGCATGCTCAACCCGTTCAGCAATGAAACCATCGCCAAGCTGGCCGAGTGCGGAATCACCGCGTTTGCGCTGGAAGCCGCGCCACGCACCTCCCGCGCCCAGAGCCTGGATGTGCTGTCTTCGCAAGCCAACATCGCCGGCTATAAAGCCGTGTTGCTGGCCGCTCACCATTACCCTCGCTTCATGCCGATGCTGATGACCGCTGCGGGCACCGTGAAAGCGGCGCGCGTGCTGATTCTTGGCGCCGGGGTAGCCGGTTTGCAGGCGATCGCTACGGCGAAACGTCTGGGTGCGGTGATCGAAGCATCTGATGTGCGACCTGCGGTTAAAGAGCAGATCGAATCCCTCGGCGCCAAGTTCGTCGACGTGCCTTATGAGACCGATGAAGAGCGCGAATGCGCCGTCGGTGTCGGCGGTTACGCACGTCCAATGCCGGCGAGCTGGATGCAGCGTCAGGCCCTGGCCGTGCACGAGCGCGCCAAGCAGGCTGACATTGTCATCACCACGGCACTGATTCCGGGCCGCAAGGCACCGACGCTGTTGAGCGCGGAAACCGTGGCGCAGATGAAGCCAGGCTCGGTGGTCATCGACCTTGCCGCAGCTCAGGGCGGCAACTGCCCGCTGACCGTGGCCGATCAGGTTGTGGTCGAGAATGGCGTGACCATTTGCGGTCCTACCAATCTGGCCGGCGCAGTCGCGGCAGACGCTTCCGCCCTGTACGCACGCAACCTGCTGGACTTCCTGAAGCTGGTCTTCAACAAAGAAGGCCAGTTCGAAGTGAACCTAGAAGACGACATCGTCGCCGCGTGCCTGATGTGCCGCGACGGCCAAGTCATCCGCAAAAACGCCTAAGCAGGGATTCAGACGATGGAAGAGCTTATCTCCCCCGGTATCTACAACCTGATCATCTTCGTGCTGGCGATTTATGTCGGTTATCACGTGGTCTGGAACGTTACACCTGCGCTGCACACGCCGTTGATGGCGGTCACCAACGCCATTTCGGCGATCGTGATTGTCGGCGCCATGCTCGCCGCGGCGCTGACCGTTACGCCACTGGGTAAAACCATGGGCACGCTGGCCGTGGCCCTGGCGGCAGTGAACGTATTCGGTGGCTTCCTGGTGACCCGCAGGATGCTTGAGATGTTCAAGAAAAAAGCCCCGAAAGCCGTAAAAGAAGAGGCGCCTAAGTAATGAGCATGAACCTCGTAACGACGCTCTACTTGATCGCGTCCATCTGCTTCATCCAGGCCCTGAAAGGCCTGTCGCACCCGACCACGTCGCGTCGCGGCAATCTGTACGGCATGCTCGGCATGGCGTTGGCGATCCTCACCACCGTGGGCCTCATCTATAAGCTGGGCGCTGAGCTGGCCACCGCCGGAATCGGTTACGTTATCGTCGGCCTGTTGGTCGGCGGCACCGCCGGCTCGATCATGGCCAAACGCGTTGAAATGACCAAGATGCCGGAACTGGTCGCCTTCATGCACAGCATGATCGGTATGGCCGCGGTGTTCATCGCGATCGCCGCTGTTGTTGAGCCGCAATCGCTGGGCATCGTCAAGCAATTGGGTGATTCGATTCCTGCGGGCAACCGTCTGGAGCTGTTCCTGGGTGCTGCCATCGGTGCAATCACCTTCTCCGGTTCGGTGATCGCGTTCGGCAAGCTCTCGGGCAAGTACAAGTTCCGCCTGTTCCAGGGTGCACCGGTACAGTTCGGCGGCCAGCACAAGCTGAACCTGCTGCTGGGTCTGGCGACACTGGCGCTGGGCATCACCTTCATGCTGACCGGCAACCTCGGCGCCTTCGCCCTGATGCTGGCCCTGGCCTTCGTGCTGGGCGTGCTGATCATCATCCCGATTGGCGGTGCCGACATGCCAGTGGTGGTGTCGATGCTCAACAGTTACTCGGGCTGGGCGGCGGCCGGTATCGGTTTCTCGCTGAACAACTCGATGCTGATAATTGCAGGTTCCTTGGTCGGTTCGTCCGGTGCGATCCTCTCGTACATTATGTGCAAGGCGATGAACCGTTCGTTCTTCAACGTCCTGCTCGGCGGCTTCGGCAACAGTGCCGACGCTGGCGGCCCGGCCGGTTCGCAAGAAGCTCGTCCGGTGAAATCCGGTTCGGCTGACGACGCGACCTTCCTGCTGACCAACGCCGACACCGTGATCATCGTTCCGGGCTACGGCCTGGCGGTAGCCCGGGCGCAACACGCGCTGAAGGAATTGACCGAGAAGCTGACGCACCGCGGTGTGACCGTGAAGTACGCGATCCACCCGGTTGCCGGTCGGATGCCCGGCCACATGAACGTACTGCTGGCCGAGGCCGAAGTGCCGTACGACCAGGTGTTCGAGATGGAAGACATCAACTCCGAATTCGGCCAGGCCGACGTAGTGCTGGTGCTCGGCGCCAACGACGTGGTCAACCCGGCGGCGAAGAACGACCCCAAGTCGCCGATCGCCGGAATGCCGATTCTCGAGGCCTTCAAGGCCAAGACCATCATCGTCAACAAGCGTTCGATGGCCAGCGGCTACGCCGGTCTGGACAACGAGCTGTTCTACCTGGACAAGACCATGATGGTGTTCGGCGACGCGAAGAAAGTCATCGAAGACATGGTCAAGGCTGTCGAATAAATGCCGAGCGGACACGCTTTACTGATGCATGCGGATCATGGGCACCAATTGCGCGTTGATCAGCACTGTAAAAGCAATACCGGCTATTCGCTGATCGGTCGCCCCAAGGGCCTGGCGGAAATCCGTGGCGTGGCATTTGCGGTGTTTAAACAGCTGGGTTGATGGTTTCAAGCTTGAGCAAGTAGCCAGCGGGCAATCCGTTGGCTACTTGCGCCGCCCAGTGGCATTTACTTCTTCTGGTTCCAGCGCTTCCAGCCAACGATTTTCTGAACTGCTTAAATGCTGGCGCATTGACGTTTGTGCGCCGAGCACGTCTTTGTTCGCCACCGCGCGAAGTATCGCTTCATGCTCGATGACCGCCGCCTCCCAGGTCAAAGCGTTCTCCGAGTGTTTGCTGAGGTGCGCCGAAATAGGGTTGTGCCGTTCGTCAAAGAGTCCGGTGATGATTCGGACCAGGGCGGAGTTGCCACTCATTTTCGCCAGGCGATGGTGAAATTTGCGGTCGTCCTCCAGGGGCGGCAAGCCGTTTTTAATGGAGGCACGCATGGCATCAATGCAGTCCTGAAGATAGCGATAGTCGCTTTTTTTGCCATGTAAACAGGCCAGGATTACCGACTCACCTTCGATCAAGGCACGGGCTTGCATAAGTTCCGAGGGGCTCTCGCCGAGGGTGACGGTTTTGTTTTTTCCGTCCACGGCCAGGGCCCGCACATACACGCCGGAGCCCATCTTGATTTCAACACCGCCTTCTATTTCCAGGGCAATGAGCGCCTCGCGAAGCGAGGGTCTGGAAACACCCAGCAGTTGCGTCAAATCGCGCTCGGGGGGCAGCCTGGAGCCGGGTTTGAAATCCCCCTGCACGATATAATCCCGAAGTTGGTCGGCGATTTTTTGGTACGGCTTGCGCTCGGGAGAGGTTGTCGGTGAGGCCATCGGTACGGGGTCCATCGGATAGTCTGCGAAGGCTACCACAGCCATAGCGAGTGACTCTGGGTTTCACATCACCGCGCCCATCTGCCAAGGCAAAAACTCGTTGTCGCCCAAGCCGTTTTCTTCACTGCAGGTGGGGCGTCCGGAAGCGGTGTCCAGCATCAATTGGAACAGCCGCTCACCGGCCTCAGCCACCGATTCCACACCCTCGACAATACCTCCGGCATTGAAGTCCATATCCAGCTGCATGCGCTGGAACAGGCGGGTGTTGGTGGCGATCTTTAAGGAGGGGGTGGGTTTGCAGCCGTAGGTCGAGCCACGGCCGGTGGTAAAGCAAATGATATTCGCGCCTCCCGCCACCTGGCCGGTGGCCGACACGGGGTCGTAGCCAGGCGTGTCCATGAACACCAGCCCTTGGGTATCGATAGTTTCAGCGTAGTGGTAAACGCCCATTAACCCGGTAGTCCCGGCTTTGGCCACGGCGCCGAGGGATTTTTCCAGAATGGTGGTGATGCCGCCGGCCTTGTTGCCCGGCGAGGGGTTGTTGTTCATGTCACCGTCGTTGTGGCGCACATAGGCTTCCCACCAGCGGATCCGCGCCATCAATTTTGCCGAAATATCGGCTGATGCGGCGCGTGCCGTCAACAGGTGTTCGGCGCCATAGATTTCTGGCGTTTCCGAAAGAATTGCGCTGCCGCCATGCCGCACAAGCAGGTCTACCGCCGCCCCGAGTGCTGGGTTCGCGGTAATGCCTGAGTAACCATCCGAGCCGCCGCATTGCAACCCCACGCTTAGATGGCTGGCCGCAACGGTGGTACGCCGGAAACTGTTGATGATGGGCAGCATGTCTTCGATATGAGCGATGCCGCGTTGTACCGCTTCGCGAGTGCCGCCCGTCTCTTGAATCGCAAGGCTGGCCTTGAGCATGGTCGGGCGCTCCCCAAGCTCATCCATCAGCGGGGTCAGCTGGTTGACCTCACAGCCCAGGCCGATCAACAGCACACCGGCGAAGTTGGCGTGATCCGCATAGCCGCGCAAGGTGCGTTTGAGGATCTCGATGCCTTCACCTTTGGCCCCCATGCCACAGCCGCTGCCATGAGTAATGGCGACTACGCCATCGACGTTAGGGAAGTCTTTCAGGCGCTCGGGAGGGAAGGCATTGGCGATGTGTTTGCAGACAGTTGCCGAGCAGTTGACGCTGGAAATAACACCGATGTAGTTACGTGTGCCGACCCGGCCATCCGCGCGGACAAACCCTTCGAATGTCGCCGGTTCACGGTTGAATACGGTGGCTGCATAGCGGTTCTGCACGCTGTGTTCGGAGTTGGTCGTGGGCATGTCCAGGTTGTGTACGTGGACGTAGTCGCCGGGTTCGATGCCTTGGGTTGCCAGGCCTATGGTCTGCCCATACTTGAGTACCTGTTGGCCTGCCGGCAGCGCGCGCAGGGCGATCTTGTGCCCGGACGGAATCTGCTGTCGGGCGACCAGCGCGATACCGTCGGCGCTGAGGTGTTGTCCTGCGGCGATATCGCCTCGGGCCACGGCGACATCGTCACCGGGTGTCAAAACAAGCAACGCATGCGTATCGCTCATCACGCTTCTCCTAACACTCGATGATTGCTTTGACGACGCCTTGTTTTGGGTCGAGCAAGGTGGTGAACGAGCTGGGAACATCGCTGAGCGTCAGTCGGTGGGTATTGAGGGCTGCTTCCGGAATCAATCCGTTGCGCAAGCATTCTTCTACATGTCGGAAGTCTTCCTGGGTGGCGTTGCGGCTGCCCATCAACGTGGCTTCACGCTTGTGAAACTCAGGGTCGGAGAAGGTGATGGAGTCCCGAACCACCGAAATCATCACATAGGTGCCACCGTGCGCGATGAACTCGAACCCGCGCTCCATGGCCCGGGCATTGCCGGTGGCATCAAACACCACGTCGAAAAAATCACCGTCGGTGAGTTCCGCCAGCTTCTCTTTGTCTGCTTCGCCGATTTTCACCGCCGCGTGAATTTTCAGGTGTTGCTTACAGAACGCCAGGCGGTCGTCACGGGTATCCAGAACGGTGACGTTCGCACCACGCAGACTGGCGAAGATCGCCGCTGCCATGCCAATCGGGCCGGTGCCGACCACCAGCACGCGTTTATCCGCCTGGACATTTGAGCGACGTACCGCGTGAGCACCGATGGACAGAAATTCAATCATCGCTGCCTGATCAAGGGACACACCCATGGCCTTGTGGACGAATTCGTGGGGAATGCTCAGGTATTCGGTGAAGGCGCCGTCGCAGTGAACCCCCAGCACTTGAATGCGGGTGCAGCAGTTGGTCTTGCCTTGGCGGCAGGCGATGCATGTCCCGCAGGAAAGATAGGGCATCACGTAGACGACATCGCCAATGTTGAGCTCGCTGGCGTTGTCAGTTTCTTCTACAACCCCGGAGAACTCATGGCCCATCACGCGCGGGTATTCGAGGTAGGGCTGATTGCCGGTGAAAATGTGCAGGTCGGTGCCGCAGACCCCGACGCGCTTGATGCGGATTAGGATCTCTCCTGGCTTTCTGAGCGGTTTTTCACTCTCGACGGCGGTTAACGAACCGGGTTCGTTACAGATGACAGTCAGCATGTTGAGGCTCCTTGGCTGGCGCGCGGGCGACGGATGTCGAACAGCGGGAGAGGGCACCGAGCGCCCGGGTGACGGGGAATCTACACATACCGGTGATCTCTTTTTGTTGTTGGCGGACAGGTGCCCGCTCGAATGATCAGGGCTCAAAAGCTACGCGCCGAATAAGATATTGGCAAGACCAGTTTGTTTATAAATAAATTGGACCGACCAATTTTTTGGGTTTCTGGGGTCGGTTTTGTCTTCCACGCCACGCACGATGAGGTGAGGGGTAAACGGACAAATGAGAGGATTTTTTGCCTTCTCAGCCGCGCGGTGAGGTGGCTAGGCTCTGTACGAAAAGAGATGTCGCAAACACCGCATGGAACACGCCAGTGAAACCATGGCGGCATAGCTTTTCGCGAGCTTGTCTAAGCGCGTCACGATTCGGTGGTTCTCCTTCAACCACCCGAACATGCGCTCGATGATGTTGCGCTGTCGATATTTAGGCCGATCAAACAGCCTCGGCAAGCCAGGTTTGGGTTTGCGCTTCATCGAGCGCATCGGGATGACAGGCTGCATTCGATATTGGTCGCAGTAATGGCGCAGTGCTTTGGCGTCGTAGCCTTTGTCGGCAAGTAACCATTTGCAGCGTTTGCGCGGACGGCCACGGTGACATGTGGGAATGCTGACATCATCCAGCAGTGGTTGGGCGTAGCTGATGTCACTGGCTTGACCGCCAGAGAGAAGAAAACGCAACGGCGTGCCGTTGGCGTCGCAGAGCATATGGATCTTGGTGGTCAGGCCACCGCGACTGCGGCCTAGAGCGTGATCGGCAGGCTCGTCAGACCACCTTATTCCCGGCGCCAGATGAGGCTCGGGTTGCACGTACAGCCGTGGAGTCGATCCATCACAGAATTCCTTTCCGTTGATGGCGGGGGACTCTACAAAATCTCAGCGGCTGAGGGGCGACGATTGGGTTTCTCGGGATTTCTGCTGACATGGGTTTGCTCTTCAACAGCGAACCCATGTCGGATAGAGCTTTGTGCTGGCCTCAAAAACGATACGTCAGTTGCGCCACCAGGCCGTTGGCGCTGTTCTCGTATTTGGCGCTATAGGCTGGCTGGAGTCCGGAGGTGTTGGGCTGGCTAACCGAGCTGCTGTTCTCCCACAAGTAGGCGTAGGCGAGGTCGACGGTGAGATCCGCGTTGGGTGAGTAGCCCGCGCCCAGGGTCAGGGCTCGGCGATTGCCCACAGGAATGCGCACTTCCCGGTCTGAGTTGGTGGTCGGTGACGGATCATAAGCGAAGCCCGCCCGCAGTACCCACTGCTTATCTAGCTGATAGGAAGCACCCACTGCCACCGACAAGGTGTCGTGCCAGTTCAGCTCTTCGCCAATGGTATTGAAACCGAGCTGCTGACCGAGCGGTGGTACCCCTTTATTTTTCGCTTCGAGCTTCGACAGATGGCTCCAGCGCGTCCAGGTTGAGCCCAGGTAACCGGTCCAACGCTCGTTGAAGCGATGAGTGAAAGAGGTATTCACCGACTCAGGTAGAGTCACATCCAAAGAGGTCTTGTACTTGCCGTTCAGGCCAAATGCGCCCGGAGAATCGCTCACTTCGGTGTGACCTGTGAGGTGATAGTCGACCTTGGAGTGGTAAGTAATGCCCCAAGTGGTAGCGTCACTCAGATCGACCATCAGACCAATGTTGTAGCCGAGCGCGGTATCGTCGCCCTTGATCTTGATACGGGTGTCCCTGCCGGCATTCAGCGCGCCGGTGGCCAGATCGTTGCGCAGATCGCCTTCTATGTAATTAATGGTTGGGCCACCGCCGACGGTGACGCGCTCGTTGATACGATAAGCGAGCGTCGGCTGCAAGGTGATCACCTGTACCTTGCTGTAGCTGCCGTGATAGCGGCCCTGGAAGTTGCGCTCATAATCGTTGACCAGTCCCTGGGGGACATAAACGCCCATGCCGAAGGTGAAGTCCTGATTGATCGGCGTAGAGAAGTAGCCGAAAGGCACCGTAACCAGTGGCACCGAATCACCTTTGTTGCTCCCCGAGGTGCTGCTCTGGGCGTCACTGATATTGACTTTGGCACTGACTATCGCAAAACCGCCACTGACCTCGGTGCGTTTGAGCTTGCTCAGGCCGGCGGGGTTGCCATAGACAGTGCTGGCGTCCAGCGCCGTTGAGGCGCGGCCGGCATAGGCAGTACCGGCGCCGCTGGCGCTTTGCTCGTTGACGGCCAGTCCATTGGCAACAGCGGTGGCGGAAAGCGCGCAGGCGGTCAGTGCGAAAGTGCTTTGGAGAATAATCTTGTTCACTGCTTTTACTCCGAACAGGGTGACAGGGTGGCTCATCACCGCTTTGAGGCGATCACGTTTTCCGTCATGCACAGATGTAAGGAAGCGGATCTGGTGTTACCAATGAGGGCTGATCTTCATGCCGCTCCAGGCTGGCGCAAGGGCTTCCAGATCAGCGATGACGGCATGAGCCGTCCCGGCAGACTGCGGGCAACGGTTCCACCAAAAGGACTTTGCTTGTCGAGTTCGGGAGCTGTGTGGATGAACTGGCGATCATTGATAGGGTCAGCAAATGTGCTGATCCGATCACGTCCGCTGTGCGATGAGACATCAGTGGGGCGGGGGAAGAAGAGAAATTGACGAGCATTGGTGCATACATAAGCGATCTCCGGTAGCGCCTGGTTTATTGTTATGGCAATGGCGCTTACGGAGTTGATGGTAGGATGCGTTATTGGGGGGAAACGTCTTCCAGATTACATTGTGTAAGCTATTTTTCGTTCGAGCGGTGATGCTCTCGAACGTAACGATTCAGCCCTGGCAGGTCCTTGATAATGATCTTGCCGTAGAGCGGCTCTATCAGCCCCAGCCCTCTCAGTTCGTTGACCACTCGATTGACGCTTTGGCGTGTGCTTCCAACCATCTGGCCTATATCTACCTGAGAAAGCATTAAGTCGATCCCTTGATCAGAAGGCTTCTGCATGTCACTGAGTTGAGCGAAACGAGACGCGATTCTTGCCGCGACCGGCAAAGTCAGTATCTCCTCGATGAGCTGAAGTGCTCCCCGTAAGCGCCGATTAATCTGGCAACCGAGCGCCGTTTCCACCTCGTGGTGCTGCTCCCTCAGCAGTTTCAAGTCCGCCGCCGACCAGACTCTCAATCTGGTTTCCCCCCGCGTAGTCAGCGTGACGGGGGAGGGTTCATCATCAGTCACGGGAGCATCGGCAACGATGTCGCCAGGTCCATATACGTAGAGCAGAACTTCCTGACCATCTTCGGTGAGGATGCATTTACGGATAGCCCCGGAAACAATCTGGAAAATTTCCGTTACCCGATCACCGTTTTGATAAAGGATCTTCGAATCGGCGACGGTTCTTGGATGAGCACAGCGTAGAACGCTATCCCGGACTTGAGGGCTCAGTTCATCGATCCAGTTGAAGCCTTTCATTTTGGGTGCAGCTCCCGCTGTGGCATGTGTATCGGGATCCTGTGGCAAGCGATGCGATGCGTTAACGCGCAAGGCGCTGAACGATCCAGCGGGTGAGGGCCGGTGGCGCGAGGCGCGTAGCGAACGCCAGGAGTCCGGCTTGCAGGCCGACAGTCCAATGGGTCTTGTGGATACGTCGTTTTGCTGTGGCGCAAGCCCATACCGTTGATGCGACGTCGTGAGGCGTGAGTCGAATGCCGAGGGATTTGGCGCTGGGAATTCGGCCGTAATCATCTGCCATTGCAGTCTTTACAAAGCTCGGCCAGATATCGCTCACGCGGATATCGAATTTCCTCCATTCGAGGTCGAGTCCTTCGGTGAATCCGCGCACGGCGAACTTGCTTGCCGAGTACGTTGCAAGTTCGGGCTGGCCATAGATTGCAGTGGCTGAAGCCATGTTTATCACATGGGCGCGGGGCGTCCCTTGCAGATACCAGAAGGCGCTGTGGCAGCCTGTGATCATCCCTTGGACGTTCACACCAAGCATGGCGTGGTGCCTGGCAAGCGGAATCGTTTCAAACTGTCCCGCGGCGAGAATTCCGGCGTTGTTGAGCAATACGTCGAGCCGTTGACCGCTTCGCTTCCAGAAATCTGCGAGTGCCTGCTCCCACGCTTCGGGGTCGCTCACGTCAAGCGCACCGGAGACGGTGTTGCCCGTCCCCAAGGTCGCGGCGACCGCCGCGGCCCCCTCGGCATCGACATCATATAAACCAACGAACCAGCCGCGTCGCGCGAACAGCTCGGCGCAGGCGCGACCGATCCCGGAAGCAGCGCCCGTCACGAGAATTGCTGGCCGCCACTCGGGCAGAGAGGATCCAGCCGAATGCGGCTCTGCTTGAGAGCTCTGTACCACCGTAATGTGCGGCTTCATTTTATTTGTCTCCTTCACATGAACTGGAAATTCGGGATTCAAGGGGCGACCTGACGACAACGTGCAGCACTTGAATATGCTCGTACCTGCCTCCTGTCCCCGTAGCCATGCCCTCGAGGCTTGGGTTTTCAGTCGTGGGGATGAGCGACCAGAGCAGATATTGCGACAATAATATAACGGTGTTATGTTTGGCAAATAACAGTGTTATTTGTTTTGCTCAGCGGTGGGTGCCCGAGCTGAACCGATGGCTGTTAGAGGTGGAATTTACCGATGGAGCGCGCCGGCACATCGCGCTTATCACCAGAGGATTTGAGAGATGACGAAGACGCATACGCCGCCCGAACACCTGAATGTCGAACCTCGTGGCTCTGTGTTGATTGCACGGCTGGATGGAGGCCCCCACGGGCTGATGGGGTTGGACATGGCCAATGAGCTTGCCACTCTATTGGATAAGGTGGAGTCCGATACCACCGTCCAGGCCGTGGTGCTGACCGGTGCTCACCCCGAGCGCTTTATCGGTCATGCAGACGTTCGCTGGTTGCAGGAAGGCGGAAAGAGTATTCCTGCGGTCGGGCGCACTACCTCGTCGGCAATTGCCCGGACCGCAAAAACTGTTCGCGGCATTCCGCCCTTGGCAGCCGTTGCGTCTTTGACGCCACTGGGAGGAGGGATGCAGTTGGACAAGCTGCACGACACCTTTTTGCGGATGAACCGCAGCGGCGTCATTTTCGTTGCAGCTTTGAATGGGTCTGCCCTGGGGCTTGGCAGCGAACTCGCACTGGCTTGCGACGTCCGTCTGATGGCGGATGGCGACTTCTTCATAGGTCAGCCTGAGATACTTCTTGGAATCCTTCCCGGTGGCGGTGGCTCTCAGCGATTACCGCGGCTGGTCGGTGCCCATCGAGCCCTGATGTTGATGCTTGAAGGTCGGCCGGTGTCGCCAAAGAAAGCGCTGGAAATTGGTTATATCGATGAAGTGGTCGCTGCGGATGCGCTGCTTGATCGAGCGGTTGAACAAGCCCGTTATCTAGGCTCCCGACCCAGGGGGGCTATAGAGGCAATCAAGCGAGCCGTGTACTTCGGTGGCTCATCCACCCTCGATGAGGGTTTGCATATGGAGCGCACCGAATTCATCAAGATTGCGCCAACCGATACGGCGCAATCGCTGATGGTCGAATACCTTGAACGCACTGCCCGCGACGGTGACCTGCCGCTCTACACCCCGGCTGTTTTCGAGCAGACCCTTGAGCAAGGCTTCTTTCCTCTACAACACGGAGGGAACAAGAAATGAATCAGGTGTCACCGCTTCCCTATCAATTCACTCGTCAGGATATCCGCTTTTATTCGGGCGAAACCTATTGTTCGGCCTGGCTTTACCTTCCGGTTGGAGTAGAGAAACCGCCGGTAGTGGTACTCGGTCATGGCTTGGGTGCGATTCGTGAGATGCGCCTTGATGCCTTTTCCGAGCGCTTCGCCGCCGCAGGGATTGCGACCTTGGCCTTCACCTATCGCTATTTTGGTGATAGCGGTGGTCAGCCCAGGCAGTTGATGTCCGTGTCGCGCCAACTGGAGGATTGGGACGCCGCGTTGAAGTTCGTCAAAGGTTGTCCTGATGTCGACGGGAGCCGGGCCGCAGTATGGGGAAGTTCGTTTGGCGGTGGTCATGCGATCACGGTGGCCAGCCGGCATCCCGAGTTGTTGGCTGCCATCAGCCAGTGCCCCTTCACCGACGGTCTGGCCTCTGCCGCCGCACTGGGTTTTAAGGGCACGCTGCAAGTGACACCGGTCATTCTGCGCGACTGGATAGCCAGGTTGCTGGGGCGGCCGCCCGTGATGGTGCCGATCGCGGCAGCGCCTGGTCAGCCAGCCTTGATGAATGCTCATGACGCCTTGCCGGGCTATATGGCACTGATGCCGAAGGGCGTGGCATTCGTCAATCACGTTGCGGCGCGGGTGCTTCCGGAAATTGTGACTTATCGGCCCGGACGTTCTGCCGTCAAGGTGAAGTTTCCCATCCTGTTTTGTGTCAGCACCACTGACACCGTCACACCGCCCGAGCAAACGATCGCCTTGGTGCGCAAGGCGCCGCATGGAGAAACCAAGCTCTATCGCGCGGGGCATTTCGAGTTTTACATGGGTGCCGCGTTCGAGGAGTTGGTATCGGATCAGATCCAATTCCTGACAAAACACCTACTGGGTTCTTTAGCCGTCTGATTCAAGCATTTCCGTCATTTTCAGAGAGAACAAAAATAATGTGCTTTTCCAGACTTTCAGATTCTCGCATGGCATCAGCGCCTGAGGCGCCGTGCATCGCGGATGACAACAGTAGCCTGACTAACCGGCAATTCCATTCCAGAGTCCTCGCCGCAGCAGGCGTATTCGCGGATGCGGGGATCGGTGTCGCAGATGTCGTCGCCATCATGCTGCCTAACCAAATGGAATTCGTAATAGCCATGTTCGCCGCCTGGCGCCTGGGTGCAGCGGTCACGCCTATAAATCCGAACCTCACCAGCAAGGAAGCAACCCACCAATTGCTTGATTCGGGGGCGAAGCTGCTCATCAATATCAATGGCGAAGTGGTGCTCCCAAGCGTGCAGTCTATGCCAGTGACTGATCTGGAAGCGGCAGAACCTTACACCGGTATTCCGTTCGAAGATCCAGCCGCACTGGCACTGTTGATCTATACCAGCGGCACTACCGGTCTGCCGAAGGGTGTGATGCTCGATCACGCCAATATCGAGGCCATGTCGGAAATGGGGCGTCTTTCGCTCAAGGTCACGGCAGCAGACCATTGCTTGTTGATCCTGCCGCTGTTTCATGTGAATGGCATTGTCGTGAGTACCCTTATTCCGCTCTCAAGCGGAGGTCGCGTCACCATTCGCAAGCGTTTTAACGTCGAAACGTTTTTTGAGGATGTCGAGTGGCTTCGCCCCACGTACTTCTCCGCCGTGCCAACCATCTACGCGATGCTCAACGGGCTACCTAACGAGGTCCAGCCTTTTACCTCTAGTCTCAGGTATGGCATTTGCGGCGCGGCGCCGGCATCGGCGCAGCTGCTTAAAAAGTTCGAAGCTCGTTTCGGCTTTCCTTTACTTGAGGGGTATGGTCTGTCCGAGGGCACTTGCGCTTCAACCATTAACCCCTTCGACGGGCTACGCAAGGTCGGTACTGTCGGTCTCCCTTTCATCGGGCAAAAAATTGCAATCGCCGATTCCAGCGGCGTGCATCTGCCGCAAGGTGCAATTGGCGAGGTGCTGGTGCAAGGCCCTAACGTTATGCGTGGTTACCTTGGAAAACCTGAAGAAACAGCGAAGACCGTCATCGATGGCTGGTTGCACACTGGTGACATTGGACAGGTCGACGAGGATGGTTACCTGTCCATAGTCGGGCGCCTTAAAGAGATGATCATTCGCGGTGGCGAGAACATTTACCCGAAGGAAATCGAAGACGCGCTGTTCGAGTTTCCAGGCATTCTCGAAGCAGCAGTGATCGGTGCGCCGCATGAAACCTTCGGAGAAGTTGTTGTTGCCTATATCGCGTTGCGTACGGGAGTCACTGCTACCCGGGACGAGTTGGAGGAGCATTGCATCGACCGACTGACGCGATACAAAAGACCTTCCACGATCAACATCATTGATAGCTTGCCAAAGAATGCCGTGGGCAAGGTCGACAAGCTGAAGTTGCGGAAAATGTGGACCGAGTGGGTCGACTGACCGGCAATTCACTGGTGGACATCAAGACGACAAGTAGTTGCCACGTAGAAGGGGACACCCTATGAAAAACACCGACTTCGACTGGCTGGTGATCGGATCGGGATTTGGCGGCAGCGTCTCGGCGCTGCGCCTTGTGGAAAAGGGCTATCGCGTCGGAGTACTTGAGCGTGGCCGACGCTATCGCGACGAAGACCTTCCCAAGTCAGCCTGGCAGTTCAACAAATACCTATGGGCACCCGCGCTGGGTTTGAAGGGCATCATGCGCATGTCGCTGTTTCGCCATGTCTTTTTTCCCAGTCAGTCGGGAGTCGGTGGCGGCAGTACCGTGTATGGCGGTGTGTTGTACCGGGCCAAAAAAGAGTTCTTCGAGAACGTGCAGTGGCGCGAACTCGGTCACTGGGCGGATGTGCTGCGGCCTCACTACGATACGGCTGAGCGCATGCTGGGGGTAAAGACTGTGCCTTTTGATTCGACGAACCAGCAACTGGCCCGAGAGATGGCGCAGCACTTCGCAACCGAAGACTCATTTACTCGTGCTCCCACCGGTGTGTTTTTTGGCGAGCCGGGCAAGACCGTCAAGGACCCCTATTTCGGAGGGGAAGGGCCTGACCGTACGGGGTGTATACGCTGCGGCGCCTGTATGGTGGGGTGCCGCGTCGGTGCTGTGAACTCGCTGGTGAAAAATTATCTGTGGTTCGCAGAGAAGCGCGGCGTGCAGATATTGGCAGAGCGCGAGGTCGTCGATGTGAGCCCGATCGGGGCCGCCGACGGCAGTGAAGGCTATCGTGTGACCACCCAACGTCCCGGCACCTGGTTCATCCGTGCTCGCCAGACCTTTACCGCTCGCGGGGTGATCTTTGCCGGCGGGGCTCTGGGCACTAACGAATTATTGGCCAACTGCAAGCACGGCGGTTCACTGCCCCGGGTCAGCGATCGCCTCGGCGAGCTGGTGCGCACTAACAGCGAATCGGTTTTGAACGTGCGCCTGCCCGAGGACCGCAATACCTGGAACGATGTCACCGCCAGCAGCAGTGTGCATGTCGATCAGGATACCCACATCGAGTTTCTCACCTACGGGCGTAACGCCGACTTCCTGAGCTTGCTGTGCACGCTGCTGGTTGGTAAAGGCAACCGTGTGACGCGGCCGTTGAAATGGCTGGGGAATATCGTGCTGCACCCCGTGCAATGGCTCAAGTCACTGTGGCCGTTGGGCTGGAGTCGACACATGGTGATGCTGTTGGTGATGCAGACATTAGACAATGCGATCGCCCTGCGCCCGAAGAAGCGTTGGCTAGGCCGCGGCTACCGTCTCGTCACCAGGCAGAACCGCAACAGGCCAAACCCGACGTACATCGAGATGGGTAATCAGGCGGCTCAGTGGTTGGCCAAGCATACCGGCGGCATTGCCCAAAGCAACGTGCTGGAAGCGCTGGGTAACATTCCGACCACCGCCCATGTGCTGGGTGGTGCCGTGATCGGTGCCGATGCCAAAAGTGGTGTGATTGATCGGAACCTGCACGTTTTTGGCTACCAGAACATGTTGGTTTGTGACGGGGCCGCGATGCCTGCAAATCCTGGAGTGAATCCTGCACTGACCATCACGGCACTCGCTGAATACGCCATGGCACAGATTCCAGAGGCTCAACAGAGTGAGAAAGAAGTTGCTCATGATGAAAATGAAGTAGCTCATGAGCGAGGTGAGGAGGTAGTGAGACAACCCAATGTCCCATCCAGTCGTTCCGATTCGGTGCGCGTACCTTCGATACAGATTCCGATCCACCTCCACTAAGGATCGTCCTGCGGCAACATGGCCGGTTCTTTCTCTGATGGATGAACCGGCCGACAAGTCGTGCAAGGGGATTGCCGGTTTCAGTGGCGTACACCGAAGCACACGCCGTTATCTATCGGCGTTTTTCAAGAGTCTGGCAGGCTTTTCCACCCAGCGATTACGGCCGCAGTGGAGGACTCCACTCTGTCGCGCTTTGCTCCCAGACCGACAACGATGTTATTGCAGCTCGCTACCAGTATCTGCGAAGCAGGATCGGCTACGTTCGCGAAGTGGCCCGCGAGCTCGAGCATGATGAATCCATGAGCGGCACTCCATAGCTGGAGTGCTATGAGCGCTGGATCAATTTTGCGGACGCATTTTGCATCTACCAAGCGAGCACACGCGCTGATCAGAATTACGTATGTGGCCTTGAATGCCGCCGATTGTCCATCAACGATGGGGGTCCCTGCTCCTCGTGAGGGGCTGTATCTGCCGTCAATCGAAAGACCGAACATCAAGTCGTACAGGTGAGGATTACTTCGCGCTAGGTCTCGGCATGCGAGGAGCATCGCGCACAGATCGGCTACGGGGTCATCCGTAATGGGGACACGCTCGAAGCCAACAGCCAGCCGTTTAAATCCCTCGTCGGCGACTGCCTGGAGAAGTTCTGGCACTCCACCGAAGTGCGTATAAACCCCCATGGTAGACAGGCCGGCTTCGCTCGACACTGAACGCGCCTTGACTTCGGATGGTCCGCTGGTCGCAAGCACACGGATGGTCGCTTCGACGAGGCGGGCGGGAGCATTTGGGAGTGAGTTGTCATAGGTCATGTTGCAATAATGCCATAACGGCGTTATGTTAATCAAATAACAGCGTTATATTGCTGGGGAGTCCGGATGACGCCGAAGACCTGATGGGTGCCTGGCTTAAGCCAGCTATCAAATCCATGCCATGGACTTCTTGGTCCCGGCCAAATGGCAAAACGAAAAAGGCGCTACACCTGGTCCACCTACAACGAAAAACAACACTTTAGGATCTTTTAATGCAAATCAACTTCAGAACGCTCGCAATCCTGATCTCGCTGCTCTTCTTTGCGTTGGCTTTCACCTGGATGTTTGCCCCAGGTTTTGTGTTGGCAAGCTGGGGGGTCGACTTGTCTAACTCCACCGGGTTGGTCGGACGCCGCGCGGCAGCGTTATATGCAGGAATCGGAGTCATGTTCTTTTCGGTAAGAAATGCAGAGCCTTCCTCGACGCGCTCATCTCTGGTTGCAGGCTTTATCGTCATCTGCTCGATACTTTCCGCTCTTGGGATATTGGAATTTGCTACCGGGAATGCAGGGTCCGGAATCTTGTCCGCAGTGGTCATCGAGGTCGCGCTCATTTTCGCGCTCCTTTACGCCTCGCGAACCTCAAAAAGCGACCTTTAAAACAGGAGGTAAAATCCGGTAGCCAGCAGCGAGGACACGATCGATTTTCACAGTCTGAGAATGGTATCAAATCGTCATTTAGATACTTTCAATTATGAGGATTTAAGCAATGCGTACTCTGTACAAAGCGAGTGTTCTGGGGCTCATCTTGTCAGCAGTCATGTCACCGGCACTGTGGGCAGACGAAAATTCGCCTGTTGGTCTGTGGCAGAACATTGATGACGTCAGCGGTAAGCCGCGAGCGTTGGTCCGAATCACTGAGTCCGATGGCACTCTTCGGGGCAATATCGAAAAAGTGTTTCCCGCGCCTAATGAAGACCAGAATCCCAAATGCAAGAAGTGCGAAGGCGTGAACAAGGACGCACCGGTGGTTGGCTTGACTATTTTGACCGGCTTGCGAAAGGACGGTGAAGAATACACTGGTGGCCAAATCCTCGACCCGGATAACGGTAAGGTCTACAGCAGCAAAGTTCAGCTGACTGACGGCGGTAAAAAGCTCAACGTGCGCGGCTACATTGGTGTACCGGTGCTGGGGCGCTCACAAACCTGGGTACGCCAGGAATAAGGAAACACGATGAAAGCATTCATTATCGATCGCTATGGGAAAAAGGTTTCGTTGCGGGCTAGCGAAGTGCCGGAACCTGCACTGGGTCAAAATGACGTTTTAGTTGAGATCCATGCCGCCAGCATCAATCCACTGGACTCTAAAATCAGGGACGGTGAGTTCAAAATGATTCTGCCTTATCGCTTACCGCTGATTATGGGTAATGATCTGGCCGGAGTGGTCGTAAAGGTCGGATCGCGGGTACAGAAATTCAAGCCCGGTGACGAGGTCTATGCCCGGCCGGATGATGATCGTATTGGTGCTTTCGCGGAGTTCATTGCGATCAAGGAGGACTCGGTAGCGATCAAACCGAAAACGCTCACAATGGAGGAGGCTGCCTCAATTCCCCTGGTTGGTCTGACTTCCTGGCAAGCCCTGGTGGAAAAAGGCAACCTGAAAAAAGAGCAAAAAGTCCTGATCCATGCTGGCTCCGGCGGTGTGGGGACATTTGCCATTCAGTTGGCAAAGCATCTAGGGGCAAGCGTTGCAACGACAACCAGCACCGCGAATATCGAACTGGTGAAAAGTCTTGGCGCGGATATTGTCATCGACTATAAGAAGGATGACTTCGAGAAAACCCTGCGTGGTTATGATGTAGTGCTGAATAGCTTGGGCTCCGATACGCTCGAAAAATCCTTAAGGGTTCTGAAACCGGGTGGCAGGCTCATTTCGATTTCCGGTCCACCTGATCTCGACTACGCAAAAAGTGCTGGTTTGTCCGGGTTCCTGAAGCTGGTCATGCGCCTGTTGAGCTTTGGCATCAGGAAAAAAGCCAAACGTCAGCAAGCGAGCTACTCATTTCTGTTCATGCGCGCGAGTGGCGAGCAGTTACGCAACATCACTGCACTCATTGATTCTGGATTCATCCGCCCGGTTATAGACAAGGTCTTTCCATTCGAATCGACCCAGGAAGCTTTGGCTTATGTTGACGCGGGTCGAGCAAAGGGCAAGGTCGTCGTCAAGGTAAAGTAGGGGAGGTGATGATTTGGCGTGCACACCAAGAAGGCTGTCGAGCATAGCGCAACCCGAGGCGAGATTGCAGAAGCACTAGGCGTTGCTATCGCGCTCAATGCAGGTGCTGCACTGGTGTATTCGGCGAGAGTCTTGGAAGCACGTGCTCAACTGTCCGCTGCTTGAGAAGCGACACCGGCGGCGGTGATCTCCGTCGTCCAATTCCTGCATTTAATTAACTGGAGAACAGCTGTGTTCGTTAATGCAGACCTCATCCAGCGCGCTGTTGTCGCTGCTTATGTCTACCACTGGGTGGGATTGCCACAGCCGGGCGTTGAGCGAGTCATGTTAGATCAAGTCGGCCGCGAAAAAGCTCGTGCGACGAGTATCGTTCGTTTCTCAGCCGATTCCAGCTTTGCCCCCCCCACCTACACCTTGGTGGAGAGGAAATCCTCGTCCTGTCCGGCACTTTTGTGGACGATCACGGCAGCTACCCAGCGGGCCGATATCTGCGCAGTCCTCCAGGTTCTAACCATGCGCGTTCCATCCCTAACGGCGCGGTCATTTTCGTGAAGCTTGGGCAGATGTCTACGGATTAGCGGAGCAAGGTGCGAATCGACACTCAACGGTCAGAGGCATGGCAGCAGGCAGGCGACCGCGAGGTCTGTCCGTTGTATGGGTGTGAATCCAAGTCCGTTCGCCTGGTGCGCTTATCTGAGGGTGCTCTGATATTCAATGCTGCCGTTGAGAACGCCGAAGTCCTGGTCTTGTCTGGAGGATTGTTCGAAGCCGGACGGCATTACGAAGCTGGCAGTTGGCTGCGTTTTCCTCCGGGAGAATACCCGCAGCAGCATGCGTCGACAGAGGGATGCACTATCTACTTCAGAGATGGGTACCTGATTGGTCTCTCAAGCAAGGCATTACCATGAACCAGGCTCGCCTCGCGATCATCGGTGGCGGCATCAGCGGGCTATGACAAACTCAGCTTCTGAATTAGTCTGGGAATCTCCCATCCTCTCCTGAATTGCGGCCTTCGCCAGATGGTGTCGCTTTTCTTCACGGCCTGTCCCACTTCGACGAACGCTGACGAAAGTTGGGCCGGGGTGATCGGTTCGAGCTGACGAGACTCGTTGATAGATCTCATCTAATACTCGATGGAGCTTCGCATCATGATGCGTGTGCCGAGAGCGACGTCCGTCAGAACTTGACAGACCTCGGGGCGGTGAGAAGGGCAGTTGTGCTCAAATTGCTCTGCATCCGAGCCACCGCTTGCCCCTAGCTAAGCTGTGGTGTTGTGACATCAATGAGAAGGCCTCTCCTTCGGGTCGATGAGGCCCGGCTAGCCTAGCAAGAGACTACTCACTCAGGCGTTACTAGCGCCGCTAACGTCATGTTGATGAACTCTTCATTCTTGCTGATCGTTGCCAGTGCCCCATGCACATTGCCTCTAACCTCACTAGCGGCACGCTTTTCGATCTACAACGTCAGTTCCATGATCGCGGCTTCGAGGGCTAGCTGGTTCTAATTAATCTTAAAGAGCGGGGAAGGTAGTAAGTCAGCATTCGATATCGCGTTTCCTTCATGAAAAAGGACAGCGTAGCAGGGCGAGTGCTATTCCGATTCAACCCGCTTTGTGCTTGAGAAATCCGCTCCCTAATAGAAAAACAGGTATCCGAGCATATCCGAATTTGTCAGTATTTAAGCGACGCCAACAATTAGGGCTCTTGCGGGCGAAACACATGCTTCTAGGCGCTAACTAAATGGCGAGCGACAGTTTACAGCTGTCTAGGATTTCGTCAGCTAACAGCGCATCATCTGGTCAGGCCCGCGACAGTACAATGGCTCCGACCGCTTGTGCCAATAATGAAACGGCCTTGGCACGGGCTTTCTTTTGCTCGTTAGCGGATAGCCCGTAACTCAAACCTGATATTAGCTTCTCTATGCCAGTCTCAAATACGGACTTGATTTCTATACGTTGACGAGCAGCATCGCCACCGAGTGCAGCGATCGCGCACCCTTGGCCGACTGAATCGCGGTGAGTACGGGACACGTAGTATTTGATGAAATCACTCGGATTGGAGTCAGCAGTCATTTGGGAAAGAGCGAACGACGTAGCTTCGATCATCAGTGTCGACTTTGAGCTGAATTGGTTGTAAAACCCTCCATGGGTGAGTCCGACCCCCGCCATCAATTCCTTAACTCCGACACCGTCATAGCCGCGCTCGCGGAACAGCACTGATGCTGATTCGACAACGCGTGTCCGGTTTTTCCGCGCCTGTGCTTTGCTTGTTCTCATTTTCAGACCTCATTTGATTATCTTTTTACTTAGCTGAGTGGGGGCAAAGGTGAACAAAATCCAATCACTTGCCGTCCGGTGGTATTGCATATTATTTTATGCTCTAGTCGAGTTTGTGGGACTCCTTGCCATTATCGCCAGATTGAAAACTTCTATCGAATAGATTATGTGCCGAGATGACGTCTTAACCTGAGTGTCGAATCAGGAATTTTCATTATTTTGTCGATGGGGGGGTTGACTTTTATATCTCAATTATTGAGGTGTGCGATTTAGTGCTGGCTCATATGTCTAATAGTAGATTTAAGCCCTCCTGGCTGTGGATTCCCTTTTGTTTCTGAAGACTTTGGGTTTAAGTCGAAGAGTTTGGCATTGCATCATCAGGATTTTTCCAGTCGGAGTTACCCGAGCGGCTTAAGTACTGGGGCGATTCATGTTGATTTTATAAGAAACGCGCAACGCCGTTTTAGTCAGCAAGAATGGCGATGGCATCATTCAAGATGCCACGCCAAAGGACGTCAAAATCGATGTGTTAGCTGTGCTGCCATGATGTGTGCGCTATTGTTGTATTTAGCGCTAAATCCGGGTTGCAAGCCGTTTGTATCGGTTTGATTAACGGATGTGGTTGACTCCCATAGATAGGTATAGGCGATATCGATAGTCAGATCAGGGTTGGGTGAGTAAGCGGCCCCAAAAGCCAGAGCTTTTCGGTTTCCTACTGGAAGTCGCACGTTTCGGTCGGAGTTGCGGGCCGGTGAAGGATCAACAGCCAAGCCACTGCGAAGTAGCCACTGTGAAGAAAGTTGGTACGAGACGCCAAGAGCGGTCGCCACAGTATCATGAAGTTTAAAGTCGTCTCCAACGGTACCGAATCCTAATTGTTGCCCCAGGGAGGGTAATCCACTATTGGTTGCTTCAATTCTCTGGATTCGACTCCAGCGAGTCCAGATAGCACCTGCGTAAACAGTCCAGCGCTCATCAAAGTGATGGGTAAATGATGTATCCAATGACTCTGGCAGTGTCACATCCATCTTGTTGTTGTATTTTCCATCGAGGCCAAGTGCAATGGGGCTGTCACTTATTTTTGTGTGCCCATCAACATGGAAGTCGAGTTTTGAGTGATAAGTCAATCCCCAGATGGTTGATTCGTTCAAGTCAACCATCAGGCCAAAGTTATAGCCAATGGCAGTGTCATTGCCCTTTACAGTAAGCTGCGTGTCCTTTCCATCATTCAAAGCTCCGGTGGCTAAATAAGACTGGAGGGTGTTATCAATACGATTGAATGTGGTGCCAATACCAATAGCTAATCGATCGTTTAAGCGATACGAGATA
The DNA here is from genome assembly GCF_045037875.1 of Pseudomonas petroselini. Classification (NCBI taxonomy): domain Bacteria; kingdom Pseudomonadati; phylum Pseudomonadota; class Gammaproteobacteria; order Pseudomonadales; family Pseudomonadaceae; genus Pseudomonas; species Pseudomonas petroselini. Next base: position 4,077,198 of record NZ_CP173614.1, on the reverse strand, counting down.
GCGGGGTGTAGTGTTTTAACCTGAACCTTGCTGTAGGAGCCGTGGTAGCGACCTTGGAAGGAACTCTCATAATCATTAACGAGGCCGTATGACGCATATAGACCAATGCCGGCGGTAAAGCGATCATCGATAGGCGAGGAGAAATATCCAAAAGGGATAGCTGTAAGAGGTACGGAATTGCCGTCAGTGGTGCCTGACGCCGTGCTTTTTGCTTCGCTTATGTTAACTTTTGCGTCAATTAGTGCCAGCCCGCCGCTTATCTCTGTTTGTTTGATTTTACTTAAACCCGCCGGGTTACCATAGACGGTGCTTGCGTCTATGGCTGACGAGGAACGGCCGGCATAAGCAGTCCCCGCAGCACTAGCACTTTGTTCGTTGAGCGCAAGTCCATTTGCCCATGAAGCGGATGGACTCCCTAATGTCAGTAATAGAGTTGCCCCGAAAAATATTGAGCTGCGCGGGGCAAGGTCTGAGTTTGTTTTAAGTTTTGATCGGTCGTCAGGGCAGGGATGAGGTGTCACGCCAGTTGATGGTTCAACTATTTTTCTTGTATTCATTGGATGACCCGTTTTTATTTTTAGTCTAAGGCGATGGTGCCGTTTCCTGCTAAGGAAGGCAGTTATTTAATGTGACATCTGTATTTATTGTGGACATGGATAGTTGTTCCCCCGGTAAACCAGGGCAAACGCTGTCGCTGATCGGTCTCTGCAATTCGAGACGTTTATCAGGGGGCTTGGTCGCCACATCCATATGGCGCAACGGTTCTGCTCTTGTTGCCGAGCGCGTTAGCCCGTGAAGCAACCCGTTACTCCAACTGGGTCATCGCAATCCGAGTTTCGACTTGAGAACTCCCTTTCACTGGTATGTGCGACATCGCGTGTTCCGCCAATGCAGTGATCGTCAGACTGGGGTTCACGCCGAGGTTGGCACTGAGCATTGATCCGTCGCAGATCAGCAGGTTGCGATATCCAAACACTCTATTTTGCACGTCCATGACACCATGGCCTTCGGATTCCGCCATGGCGCAACCGCCCATGCAATGCGCGGTTGTGGGAATGTTGAAGAGGATTTCGCTGAGGAAGGTCGTCGCTATACCACCTAGCGCCTTGGCACCCTTCTCGACGAAGGCATTCGCTTGCGGGATGAACGTAGGAATAGGGCCACCCTCTGTCTCCAGACGGCTTCCAAACGGCCAGTACCAGCGACGTTTAAGGCGCATATTGATATGAGCATCGACCGTTTGCATCACAAGCAACAACATGTTTTCCCGTGCGAAGCCTCTGGGGTTGTGCACTCGAAGGGCCTGTATCGGGTGCCTGAGTAATGTCAACATCCAAGTAGCGATTCGCCTCCAGCCTGGGCGACCACCGCTCATCAGCGTCATCATCAGCCCTATGGCATCTGACCCTTCTGGATAGCGTACGACACCTATATGAGTATGCTCGTCCAGATAGATGCTGGCCCCGCCCGCCAAGCCTGGCGACATACTTGAGTCTGTGGAAGGGAAGCGGACGCCGATAAGTGATTCGGCGTTGGTGCGTATCCGGTTACCCAGATCCTGACTGATACGAGGCAGAGAGCCTTTCTCCCTGAGCCGGAACAACAACTCCATCGTCCCTAACGAAGATGCCGCGAGTACCACGCCGCGGGCGCGGAAGACCCGCTTATTCTTGCGGAACCAGGAAGTCGAACATTGCGTGTGGACCTCGTAGCCTTCGCTGCCATCCACCTTGCCATTCAAGGGGCGGACGTCTACGACTTGAGTTTGCGCAAAGACTTGAGCTCCGTGCTTCTCGGCCAAAAACAGGTAGTTCTTGTCGAGTGTGTTCTTGGCATTGTGTTGGCAGCCCATCATGCAGCCGCCGCAGCCCACGCAACTGCCTCGCTCCGGGCCTTCACCGCCGAAGTACGGATCAGGATAGGTTTTGCCTGCGACCTCGCCCTCTGGAGCGAAGAAGGTGCCGACATTGGGTGCGTGAAAGGTGTGGGCGACGCCATTTAGCTCTGCCATCCTTTTAAGACGCAAATCCGCTTCTCCCAGGATTTTTCCTTCAGTCACTCCCAGCATTCTCTCGGCCTCTGCATAGTGCCTTGGCATGATGCTCTTCCAATCTGCCAGACCTGCCCAGGAGCCCTCGTCCCATACCTTATCCGACGGTCTCAGCAGTGCGTTGGCGTAAGTGATGGAGCCTCCGCCGACCGCATTGCCGCTTGCGACGACTACATGTCGAAACATCCGCATGCTGTAGAAGCCGAACATTTTCAGTGCAGGCATCCACATCCATCTACGGAGATCCCAGTTGCTTTTGGGAAAGTCTTCGGCATGCCAACGGCGCCCCATTTCCATCACGCCAACACGGTAGCCCTTCTCCGTCAGCCGGTGCGCCGAAACGCTGCCGCCGAAGCCCGAGCCTATGACGATGAAGTCAAAGTCGAAAGCCAGTTCCACGTTACGCTCCCATTTTTATTTTTTTGTAGAGGTCATGGCCTGCGAAAGCAAAGCCGGGCCCAGTCACGAATTCACTATACGATTCGTATTTCATTAATGCTATATTTTTTGTATAGTAAAAATCGGTGGTCACAGGCTAGAATTGCTCCAGCCTCAGAATCCGAAACCGCTCGTGAGGAAAGATATGACCGATACGCATCAGACTGCCCCAACCCGATTCTGCGAGATCGACGGCGACCGCTTCGCCTACCGCAGGTGGGGAAATACGGCCACCGAACAACCGCCGCTGCTGATGCTTCAGCACTTTCGCGGTGGCATGGATCACTGGGATCCGCTGATGACCGACGGCCTGGCACAGAGCCGGGAAGTGATCCTTTTCAATGGTCGTGGCGTGGCTTCTTCATCCGGCCAGCCACGTCGTCGCATTGAAGACATGGCTGATGATGCCGCCGCCTTCGTAAGAGTCCTGGGCCTGGAGAAAATAGATGTATTGGGCTTCTCGCTTGGCGGCTTCCAGGCGCTGGATCTGACATGGCGACATCCCGCACTTATTCGTAAGCTAATGCTATTGGGTACAGGCCCTCGGGGAGGTAACCCGGACATGGAACCCCAGGTACTGACGGCCGCGCCGCGTCCAGTTCCGATCTACGAAGATTTTGAGTACTTGTTTTTTGGCCGTTCCGAGGTGGCAAAGCGAGCTGCAAGCGAATTCTGGGATCGCCGGCATCTGCGCGAGGATCAGGATCCGCCTACATCGCAGGAAGTTGCATCAGCGCAGATCGAGGCAAACATGCTGTATTTGCCGAGGGTGTCCGAAGACGATCCGTTTGCCTACTTGCGTCAAATCAAGCAGCCGACGTTTATCCTCAATGGCGTGCACGACGTAATGATTCCGACCATTAACTCGTTCTACATGGCGCGCAATCTGCCGAACGCGCAGTTGTTTATTTATCCGGATGCCGGGCACGGCGCTCAGTTTCAGTGCCCGGAGCGCTTTCTCTATCACGCCGCCAGGTTTCTCAGCGAATAACGTCAACCCCCGACTCACCGACTCAAGGTTGTCACTATGATCAAGTTCAAGTTTCTGTTGTGGATGTTCACTCAACTGCTGAAACGGCAGGTCAGAATAAATCCCGATTGCGCTCGTTACATCGCAGGCGAGGATCTTGTGTTCCAGATCCGTACCGATGCGGGCATTGGCCGCTATTTCATCATCCAAAACGGCGCCATCCGCTCCGTTGCCGGCCTGGCCGACAATCCGCGCTTCACTTTGAAATTCAAAGACGCCGATAAGGGTTTTGCAATTCTCTCGGCCAAGGACAGCCAGGCCGCGTTCCTCCGGGGGCTGGGCAGCGAGGAGTTGGTTATCAGCGGTGATTTCCTCAAGGTAATGTTTTTCCAGGGACTGACTGCTTACCTGCAGCCACCCAAAGTGATCGCTCCCTATGACCGCACTGCCTTCTAACGACGATGGCGCCTGACAAAATGCTAAACAAAACGTACGGGCAGCTTTGTCCGATTGCCAGAAGCCTCGATGTGTTAGGTGAGCGCTGGACGCTTTTGGTGCTCCGCGAACTGCTATTGGGTCCAAAGCGGTTTAAAGAGTTGCTGGCGGTATTGCCCGCAATGGGGACTAACCGGTTGTCCGCACGCCTGAAGGTACTGGTAGACAACGGAATCGCCAAGCCTGCTACAGCGCCAATGGCCGCCTACGAACTAACAGAGTTGGGGGAGCAGTTGCGCAAACCACTGCTCGCTCTAGGACTCTGGGGGCTGAGCTTGCCAGTGGACGAACGCATCGATCCTGCGACTGCACGCGCTGAACTCATAGCCCTCAGCCTCACGGGCATTGGTCGCTCCGATGCAAGCGCTGAATTGTGCGCCACATACGAGTTTCACGTGGGAGAGGAAGTCTTCCATATACGGGTTGATGACAGCGAGATGCTCGCGCGCTCAGGCAATGCCCCGTTGGCCGATGTGGTCATCCACTGCGATCTGAATACCTTTATGGCGCTGGTCCTGCGACAAATTTTGCCGGCAGACGCGTTGCGCGAAGGTCGGGTTCATCTACCGCACACACAGCTCGAAACCTTCGAGCAACTGTTTCAAGTGCTCGAGTTCAATCCGGAAAACTTACCGGACACATTGCTTGCGGCTCTTCCTCATTCCAGCCTTGCGGGAACACCAAATGAAAACTGAGACAAATCTGCTGAACCGATCCCTGCAACTGCCCAACGGAAGTGTACTGCGCAATCGACTGGCCAAGGCATCGATGAGCGAGACGCTGGGCACTTACAATAACCGGCCTACCCTAGGGCTGGTCGAACTGTACCGACGCTGGGCAGCTTCCGGTCTGGGACTTATCATTACGGGCAATGTGATGATTGACCGTCGAGCCCTTGGCGAACCAGGCAATGTCGTCATTGAAGATGAGGAGGATCTGCCGGTACTGCAACAGTGGGCGAAGGCTGCTACCGACCAAGGGGCGGCGATCTGGGTGCAACTCAACCACCCTGGCAAACAATCGACAAAGGGTCTGAACGCCAGCAACCTTGCTCCGTCGGCTGTTCCGTTCCGAGAGGATATGGCTGCCTTTTTCGAAACCCCGCGTGAAGCCACTGTTGCCGAGATCCAAGACATCATCGAGCGCTTCGGGCGCAGTGCCGCCATCTGCAAAAAAGCCGGATTCAGTGGTGTGGAAATCCACGGAGCACACGGCTACCTGATCAATCAGTTCCTCTCACCCCATCACAATCGGCGCGAAGACGAATGGGGTGGCACACCGGAAAAACGCCGTCGTTTTGTGCTGGCCGTCTACGCCGAAATTCGACGCCAGGTCGGAGCGGACTTCCCGGTGGGGATTAAACTCAACTCGGCTGATTTCCAGCGCGGTGGCTTCACTGAAGAGGAGTCGATGGAAACGATCCGCGCGCTGGTCGACGCTGGTATTGATCTAATCGAGATATCCGGTGGCACCTACGAGGCTCCCGCCATGAATGGTGCAATGCATGAGCCGAAAAAAGGCTCTACCGTAGCGCGCGAAGCCTACTTCTTAGAGTTCGCCGCGAAGGTTCGAGCTAATGTGCAAGTGCCCTTGATGGTCACAGGCGGTTTTCGCACTGCTGCAGGGATGAACGAGGCACTGCGCTCTGGATCGCTGGATGTGGTCGGTCTGGCACGACTGCTGGCCATTGATCCGGATGCGCCGGCGGCGTTGCTGAAAGGGAGCGACAGCGATCAACAGGTGCGCCCCATCAATACCGGTATCAAGGCCGTGGATCGCATGGGGATTATGGAAGTCCTCTGGTACACCGGACAACTCAAACGCATTGCCAAAGGTGGCGAACCTCGCCCCAACGAAAGTGGATTCTGGGCGTTCCTTAAAGCTGCGTTCGGCAGCGGGTGGGGGGCATTCCGCACTCGCCGCTTGCGTGCCCGCTCCTGAAACCGGCATCAGCTGCGAGTCCCGAGACGCTGCCCTCCGCACCACTCGGCCGCTTTATTGCAGCACTGGCGTTGACCTCTTACTCGGGTCGTCCTTTGTCTCGTCGATAGACTCAATTGACAACAAAGCCCCTGGGGTTCTCAAAACCGAGGCAGCTCGCATGTTGAGGGTATGCATAGAGGTAGAGAAAATTTAGAACTGAAAAATTTCTTTACTTTCAATGACATAGAGAACGGTTCGATTCCGGCTTCGGCACCATCTAAAATCAAGGGTTTGCGGGCGAAAGCTGATGCAAGCCCTTGTTTGTTTCCGGTCCGCAATAAAACAACGGGTCCGCAATTCACTTCGTTGGTGAGACTTTCTTGCCTTTGCGGTTGCGGATGTACTGCTCGGTCATCACGACAGTGGTATGCCCAGAGAAAGCCCTGTGATCCGTTTCCAGACTGTCCGGTAGTAGTGATAACGTCTGCGCTGCAATCCCTCGAGACGGCCAGATGAATCATCAAAGACCCGCTAGCGCCGCAGCAACCAATGCTGGCGGGCTAAGTACTGCCCACCCGCCTATTTGGTATTACGGCCCCGAAATACCAATTATCGGAAGCAATGGTATGGGTGTTTTTGGCTTCTCTCTTGCGCTGCTTCTGCTTTTACCGGGCTACGGGCTTGCGACGTTCCTTTTCACAGGGCCGGACGTCATTCAGGGTGTGCAGCCTAACCAGGGTGAGAGCCTCACAGCGTCATCCTTCATTCTGATAATGCTGGCCAGTGCAGTGTTCATTGGTGCGTTCTTTGCTTGGGTTGTCTCTGAGCCTCAAGTGCAGGCCTTCACGTTCGACGAAAACCAGCAGCTGTTGACCCTCACCCTAACTCGTCGTTGTCGAAGCCCCGTTGAAGTACACGTACCGTTTAGCGAAATCATCTCCATCCGCCCTTATGTGATGACATCGTCTGCTCATGATGGACATTTTCGCGTCGTGTATCGCGCAGCGAAGGGCAAGGTTTTTGAGCATCGTCTAGGGGACGGTACTTCTCTCGAAAATATTGAGTTTCATGGTGCGTGGTTGCGTGGAATGTTAGGAGGGCGAATGGGCGAGCTGCTAGATCTCGACAAATGAAAGCAGCGTAAGCCAGTCTTGATCCGCACTACTGATCCCAAAGTAGAGCGAAAGGAATTATGAAAGCCTCGCCTTGTGCGGGGCGTTTTCGTTTTCTGCCGTTCGTCCAGTGCTCGGCACTCGCTGTGACCTGCCGACTCCCATGTTTAAGCGCGGATATCCCGAGCGTTAGAACGGAGAGCCAGCATGGAAATCAATGAAAATGCACCAGGGAATATTTCCCAGCAGGATGTAACTCGCGGCACTGACAACGAGACAGGGCACGACCCGAAGCGCGATGAGGACGGTATCCCGTTGCCGCCAGACGATGACGCGCCGCTCGAAGAGGACATGTCGGATGTAGACGCCGCTGATTCGGTAGCAAGCGAGCATCCTGACAACTGAGTAAAATCAGCCTGCAAACCCGTCCTTTGAGTCGGGTTTTTTATTGCCCATGGAAAGGTCGATTCAGCAAAAGGAATGTGCGGATGTTGAAAGAATTCAGATGCGGTAACCCACCCTGAATCTTGAGCTGATCAACTCCATCGCCTGCGGCCTTATCGCGTTTTGGGCGACCTTGTGCGTACTGAGCGGGAAGGTGAGGGACGGGGTAAAGGTCTGGCTGTGCCGGACGCTGCACTGCGAGCACTGCCTGCACTGTGACAAGGCGCCTGGTGGCGTCGAGCGCCGGGTCAAGTGATCCACGCCACGGTTTAGAATGTGCAAAATCGCAGCGCTGGATTTTTACGGTGTATGAGTGGGACTAGATGACGCGGCATAGCAAGCGCGCAAAGTCTGTTGATATTGGTCCATCATTTCTTTAAGGGAGCCAACCCTCTCGGGGTAGTACTTCATTGCCGAGCTGATATCGGACCTTATATCGTCGACATCCGATTTGATGGGCGTGCACCGATCGTTTTCCAACTGACGCACTCTCTCTTCTGAAGCTGCGAGGGTCGCGGCCTGTTTGTTGTACGCCCCTATCCATTGGTTGAGTGAAGTATTTAGGCTGTCGTTTGCCTTTCTGAAGTCTTCGACTCGCTCCCTTACGTTTGTTAGGTCGCTGTCCTGACGACCGTAGTGAGCGGCTGCTCCAGCTATCGTTGTAGCGACCCCCAATGCGAATGACCAAAATGCAATTGTTAGTTTGGGGCGGAGAGGGCCAGCTTGTTGCGTTTCACTCATGTGGACGTCCTTGTGATTTGACAACTATCAATACCGGGAACCATTCACCCATTCAAGGCGGGGTAGCACATCGATGACGACCATTACTGATGACGACTGCGAAAAGTTGGAGACGGTGAAGGGTATGCATTTCTTTCGTACCGGTGGGACGTGCGATTTCGACGCATTGATCGCAGCCTATTTCGGTACTACTGCGTCGGCGCCCGTCGAGGCATCCGGATACGCGGTAGATGGCGGCACGCTCTGGCTGATCGCTCACGACGATAAGACGGGCTTCTGGAAGAACAGAATCAGGCTTGATCGTGTCGACGCCATTGGCAATGGGTCGCCGTTTGCGCTTACGGCAATGGACATGGGGGCAACCGCTGTCGAAGTTATTGAGATGGCCCAGAAGCGCGACACATGCACTGGCGGGCAGGTTCGAATGCTGGTAGTCCTGTCGGATGTGTATAGCCAGACTGCAATGGCTGTCCGGGCTACGTGATAGTTTTCGATGGGTCGGAGATCAGAGGGCAGCTGTACGCAATCTGGATCGCCTTGCGATACGAGTCACTGGTAACACGGACCACAGGGTCACCATCAGCCATTGGGATTCCGTAGACTGGTCCGCTCACGTTCTCTACGGCCAGTTCTTCCGGCGGGAGCCAGGCCCCCTCGTTAGGTGCAAAGCCAGCCGAAGACAGCTTGTCGTCGGTGTATTCGACAACGATTGACGCCTTGTCTTTATCTGCTTGGCTGAACTCCGGAGCTGAAAGAACGAGCTTTGCAGCGACATAGTGCATTGCTCCCACCCAGAGGTGGTGGGGAAGATGGTGATTACTCATTTCCGATCTCCAGCCGTTGTTATGTAGGGTGTGCCGCAGGTGGGTGCGGCACGGCCTTAATTATTTGTCGGCGAAGGTAATCTTTGTGCTGACGACCATCTTCCCATCAACGGTAATTTTGCAGGCGGTCTCAGGGGCTGACTTATCGGCGTGGGTCTTGAGGGGGTCGCATTGAAGTAGCCCAGTCTTGTCGCCGAGCGGCACATTAATCCCTTTTGTCGTCTCACTTAGGTGCACTTTGAAGAGGCGGTGATAAGCGGGGCCAGCCATGATCACTGGATCGCCATCAGTAAGAAGTCCATTGATTGGCGCCGCACATAGCATTCCGAAAACCCGTTCGCCGCCAATGATGTTGGCGTCTGCGTAGCAGGCTCTTTGCCCACGCTCTGTGGCAATTTCGGATGGACCTTTATTGGTCCAGGTTTCCTTCGGGGCAGAGGCGCATCCGAGGAGAGTTGTAGCTGCCAATAGGCAGGTTGCAGCAGCGCGAACAAGAGCAAAAGACATGAAGGTGAGCTTCCTTACTTAGGGAAGTCGCCATCAATACCGGCAACGCGCCACTATTTCAAGCTCAAGGTAACTTATGGATAGGCCAAACCCTCCATCGTCACTTCTTGAGCTGTCTGACCTCTCCGATTTCGGTGTCCGCCTGACACCAGCCACCGAATTGTGGGAATGGCTCCAAGCCGAGATCCTTGCCGACACCGGCAGCATTCACAACGAAGACCACGGCTACCTACCGGATGCAGACATCCGGATCATGTGGGCGTCGTCGAGCTTCGAGAAGAAGGGGCGCACAGTTTTGGGCCAGGCCGAACAGGCAGCGTTTCGCGCTGGGGGTTGGCAGAAGGCCCGTATGGAGCAACAGATGCGTGATTGGTTCGGCGAGGTGCCGGCCTACATCAACACTTTTGCTGCTGACTGCTGCACTCAGTGCAGTGACACCGACTTCTGCGCCTTGGTACAGCATGAGCTTTACCACATCGCTCACGCCAATGATATCCAAGACACTAAATCGGACATTGATACGCATATATCGAACTCATTCGCGTGGATTAGGGACGGCATTGTGGGCGGGTCCCGAGATTAGTTTTGTGGGGGCGTCAAGCCAAGAAGCTCGGCACTGCTGACAGCTTGACGGCCGACCTCAGAATGAAGCCGCGATTGCCTGGGCCAGTTGCTGGTCAGTCATCAACGGTGGCGTGTAAGTCGTACGATAAAAGCGCACCGCCTGCTCAAACTCTGCACCACGAATCTCGCTGTCCGAACCGATGAATGCCAGAGCATCGGTCTTGGCTGACTTGAAAATCTTTGGAGGCTCGGTTGTGAGCGATGTGGTTGCTCCAATTAAGATGGTTGGGAAGGAAATTGTGATAAATAGTCCTGCAGCGACAGGGTTGACGTTGTCACCTGATACGGCCTGAGTGTTGACCGATGCCAGTAGGGCTAACGCCAGAATCTTCCATGAGTCCATTCTTCGTTGATTCCATTTGCTGTCGATTGGGGCGATACCTTAGCAGAGTGAGTTCCCGCACGGGGAGGAGGAGCTAGAGTAAGTGGATGGCGAATACACCTACCTTTTTGCCAACCAGCGGGCCAACCGCACGAAGGTGCTAGTGCATGACGGCGTTGCGAATAAAAGCCAGTTGGGCGAGTGAAATCGATCAATTGCTGCCGCATAAGTGGTCGCCGGTTTAATGACGCGAGGCTTGATGGCTGGACATATAAAAGGGAAGCCCTTGTTTTTTCGGTCCGCAATAAAACCTCTGTTTTCCCCTGAGCTTCGCAAAGGGCTCGCTGAATGCTTCCGTGTGCTGAATCACGTTCATTTAGTTGTTTACCGGTAACTTCATGATCCGCTGAGCGTCCTGTAGACTGCGATGGTTGGCTGGATTGTCCGGCCTTTCGCTAGATCTAGCAGTTATGGCCAGAAGTACATCTCAGGTACGAAACCCCTCAAGCCCGGCAGTGGTTACGTTATCGGCGGTCTATTGCTTTTTTCTGACACTTAAAATTGGCTACTGGCTCGTCGGCGATGGCTGGGATAAGGCCAGAATGGGTGATATCCCGATAATCCTGATGCTCCCCGCGGCATTGACCTGCATCCTGTTGGCCGTAAGTGGCGTGCTGCTGTGTCGGCGCAGTGCGAAATCCTCTTGGTTTCTATTGAGTTCATTGCTGTTCGGGCCGGCGCTGATTCCGCTGATGCTGCCGGAAACTTTCCTGATAACGTCCAGCCTATACCTGAAGGTTGCCTGGTTCGTGCTGCCGGCAACCCTGCAAGCAGTCCTGCTGGTTGCCATTTGGATCTATAGCCTGCAGATGCGTAAAACGGGCTACCTCAAGTAATCCAAACAAGTTCAGACCCCGGGAGCCGCGCTAGGCTTTGTTTGAAATTTAATACAATTGGAGCGTCAACGCATGGAAGTGAGTACTACTCAAACTGAGTACCGCAAGCCAGCCAACCTGGCTGGACTGGGGCGGCGGCTGGGAGGGCAATGGATTGACTCCTTGATCACCCTTTTTGTTTTATTTGCCGTAGGAAGAACGGCTGAGTTTGTGGGTGTGTCTCCAGACGCGGTCGGTATTCTGGCTTTTGGCTCCGCCGCGGCGTATTACCTATTTTCAGACGCAATGCCCAACGGTCAAAGCGTGGGTAAAAAGCTGCTGGGGATGTCAGTAATTGACGAGCGCAGCCACCTGAATTGCAATCTATATCAATCTTTCATGCGAAACATCACGACGCCCATCCTGAGCATTTTTGACTGGATATTTATTTTCTTTGGTTCACGGAAACGGCTAGGAGACATGCTCGCATCCACGGTAGTGGTCCGATTCAAGTAGCTGTAACCGCTACATCGGCGCAACGTTACAGCTCTGAGGGCGCACCTTGGCACTATCCATCTATTACACTGCTCGGCGAAAAGCACCGCTCAGCTTGAGCGAGATAACTGTCGTTGAGTCGATTGTCCATCGCCACTGCGTAGACGATCAAATCGAACGATTTATTTCTTTCGGCTCCGGCCTGAACTGGGAGTCATTCGATTTTTCAATAAACGTAGAGCCGGGCCGTTTTCTAAAGAAGGGCCTCGTGTTTTCGGGCTCTACCAAGCTCCCCGATAACCAAGAAGACGCGACATGGATTGGCGTACAGCATTGGTGTAAATGTTTATCGGAAATTCGTATCGCGGTGTCTGGTTGTGAGTGGAATGTTCAGGTCGAAGACCATGAAATGCAGTGGGACGCAGCAGTCAATGCTTATGACCCAACACGATAAGAAAGGCGTGTGCGGGACTGTCTTGGCAACCGCCAATGCGCTGCATAAGGTGAGTGGGAGGTTCAGTTGCCAATACCAACAGTAAATGAATGTTTTTAGGGAGGATGACGGCGTTGTGAGTTATCCCGCCTTATGTCATTCGCGCCGACCATAGAAATAGCTCAGGGCTATCAGCTCAATCACACCCACGAAAAAGCACAGAACCACGAAGCCAGGGCTGAAGACCCGCTTGCGGCCGTGTGGATCTGCGTCCAATCCCGTCGATCCGCCATAGCCGGAGAGCGTCGTTACAAAAATCACCCAAGCCCACACTCCAACCTTGCTCCAGAAGCTCTGTTCTCTCCATGCAGTCATGGGGCTATCCCGCAGTCCGTTGATTCACGTTAATTGCACTTCATCGCGGTCGCTCGGCGTTGAAGGGCTCTGGCCTTGGAGTAGGTTTCGTCGTAAGAGGCTCCAGGCTCGCCCCCTAAGGCACGAATTATAGGATGTAGGAAAGGTGCGTTAGCAAGTTAATGGAGGGTGCAAAAAAGCCCCGGAACATCCAGGGCTTTTTTACATCGGTGGCTTAAACGAAAGGCTGACCACTGAAACCGCGTGGCAAACGCTGCAAACCGGGCAGGTCGGTGAGGCGTTGTGTCCATGCACTGCGCCAATCAACGGCGGTAGGGGTCTTGGCCTTGCGGTTGGCGCGGCGGGCGGCGTTGCGCTGGGTGCGGCGCGCGTCCTTGTAGGCTTCGGTATTGCGGCAGGTACGGCATTTGACTCGGTTCAGCTCGGTGCTGGAAGGGAGGTTGGTGCCGTGGTGGCCACAGGCTAAGTGACCTGCGACCTTGAAGTGAATGACCATGTAAGCGTCTCCTTCTTGGGGGTACGCGCATCGGTAGACCCACAATGCACGCGGGGAGGGCGGGGCGGTAAAAAATCCCGGCACCTGGGATTTCGACCCCATTGGCGAGGCAGCGTTCGGTTTTGTTTGCGGGCCTGTTCAACCCCAGGGCCGCTGCCGCGGTGAACGTGTGCGTTCCCGCGTTTGATGCAGGCGTACGCTGAATTCAGTCGATCAGCGCCAGCAAGTCCGTAGTGCCCACATCCAGCCCTGCTTGGCTCAACAGGGTGGTTGCCTGGCCCCGGTGGTGGGTCTGGTGATTGAAGAAATGCACCAGCAGGCTGAAGAAGTCTTTATCGGCGGCGACACCTCGCATGTTGTGGTAATGCAGGCGATGGTCCAGATCGGGGTCCTGCACCGTGTGAGCCCAGTCGACGATCAGTTGATCCAGCCAGGCGCGATGGGCTGACAGCTCACGGATATCGGCAAAGGCCAGTTGCTTGAGATCGGCAGGGGCTGTGATCGCACTCAACGGAGCCAATGCCGCGTAGCCTGCGGGATGCTCGGCAAAACGCTTGAGCCAGACCGTGTCGCCCAAGGCCAGATGGTTCAGCGTGCCGAGGATCGAGCCGAAAAACGCCTTGCGGTCCATGAGTAACGCCGCGTCCGACAGCGTGCCGGCCGCGTCATAGAGCTTGCGGTTCATCCACTGGTTGTAGCTCGCCATCAATGCGAGGTGCTCAATCCGGTTCACTTGGGTTTTCTCTCACAGGCACGGTGACGCCATGATAGGCCGTGCCCGCCCGGCGGTCATGGTGTTCCGACAGCGGCGGGCTATGGTTGGTAGACGTCAACACTGCGCCCTGGGAGGGTGACACCATGAACAGCAGCGACTTACTGGAGCAACTCTTGCGCGCCGGGCAAGGGGGGAGTGCTTCCTCGGGCGGCCTGGGTGGGCTGCTCGGCGGTTTATTGAAAGGTACCAGCACTGGCAATGCTTCGGCCGGTGGTGGTTTGGGTGGTCTGTTGGGCGGCCTGGGCGGTCTGTTGGGAGGTGCCACTGGCGCGCGTCCGGCTCAAGGACGCTCTGGCGGGATGAACTATGCAGCGCTGGCTTCCCTGGGCATGGCGGCATTCCAGGCCTACCAAGCCTGGCAGCGCCAGCAAGCCAATGCCCCGCAGCAAGCCTTGCAGACTGTGGACCAGCTTGACGGCGCCGAAGCTGAGGCCCATAGCCATGCGGTGTTGCGTGCCTTGATTGCTGCCGCCAAAGCCGACGGCCGCATTGATGAAAAAGAGCAGCAACTGATTTCCAGTGAACTGGGCCGGCATACCGACGACCCGCAATTGAAGCAGTGGCTTGATGCTGAGGTTGCCAAGCCTCTGGACGCGGCGGACTTCGCCGAATTCGCCAGCGACCCGGCTGTTGCGGCAGAGGTTTACTTGGCCAGTGTGATGATGGTGGATGATCAGCAGGACGCCGAACGCAACTACCTGGACGACCTGGCGGGGCAACTGCAGATCGACCCGCAATTACAACTGCGCCTGGAACAACAGGCCAAGGCCTGAGGTAAAACAGAATTCCAGGCTAAAGCAAATCCCCTGTGGGAGCTGTCGAGCTTTAGCCAGTCTGCGATAGCGGTGTGTCAGGCGCTGAAGATGCCCGCAGTACCGCCGCCTTCGCAGCCTCGCTGGGGCTCGACAGCTCCCACAGTTGATCTTCGTCGTGGCTCAAATTGCGCTCGCCGCTACGACCGAAATCCCACTTACACAGCCGATCCCTTGTGGGAGTTGTCGAGCTTTAGCGAGGCTGCGATAGCGGTGTGTCAGACGCTGAAGATGCCCGCAGTGCCGCCGCCTTCGCAGCCTCGCCGGGGCTCGACAGCTCCCACAGTTGATCTTCATCGTGGCTCAAATTGTGCTAGCAGTTGCGACCGAAATCCCACTTACACAGCCGATCCCTTGTGGGAGTTGTCGAGCTTTAGCGAGGCTGCGATAGCGGTGTGTCAGACGCTGAAGATGCCCGCAGTACCGCCGCCTTCGCAGCCTCGCTGGGGCTCGACAGCTCCCACAGTTGATCTTCGTCTTGGCTCAAATTGCGCTCGCCGCTACGACCGAAATCCCACTTACACAGCCGATCCCTTGTGGGAGCTGTCGAGCTTTGGCGAGGCGGCGATAGCGGTGTGTCAGGCGCAAAAAAAATGCCCGCAGTACCGCCGCCATCGCAGCCTCGCTGGGGCTCGACAGCTCCCACAGTTGATCTTCGTCTTGGCTCAAATTGCGCTCGCCGCTACGACCGAAATCCCACTTACACAGCCGATCCCTTGTGGGAGTTGTCGAGCTTTAGCGAGGCTGCGATAGCGGTGTGTCAGACGCTGAAGATGCCTGCAGTACCGCCGCCTTCGCAGCCTCGCTGGGACTCGACAGCTCCCACAGTTGATCTTCGTCGTGGCTCAAATTGCGCTCGCCGCTACGACCGAAATCCCACTTACACAGCCGATCCCTTGTGGGAGTTGTCGAGCTTTAGCGAGGCTGCGATAGCGGTGTGTCAGACGCTGAAGATGCCTGCAGTACCGCCGCCTTCGCAGCCTCGCTGGGACTCGACAGCTCCCACAGTTGATCTTCGTCGTGGCTCAAATTGCGCTCGCCGCTACGACCGAAATCCCACCCACACAGCCGATCCCTTGTGGGAGCTGTCGAGCTTTAGCGAGGCTGCGATAGCGGTGTGTCAGACGCTGAAGATGCCTGCAGTGCCGCCGCCTTCGCAGCCTCGCCGGGGCTCGACAGCTCCCACACTTGATCTTCGTCTTCGATGAAAAACGGTGTCTGTGGGCGCCACCGAAGTACGGGTGGCCGCTAGAAACGCAGCGTGGCGCCGGTGGTCAGCCATTGCGCACGCTCGCCGATCAGGCTGCGCCCGACCACCAAGTCGATGTCGACATATTCGCCCAAATGGAACCTCGGCCCGGCCTGCCAGGCCTGATCACCGCCTTCCTGGCCGTAACGCTCGGCGATCAGCGTCAGCAAGGGCGCTGCCTGGTACTCAAAACCCGTGCCCCAGGTCAGGCGGTGTTGCTGATCACCGTCGTTGTAGGCATGGGACCAACCGGCATTCAGGTTAAGTCGCAGTGCCTCCAGCGGCTGCCACGTCAACGGGATGTTGACGTCGGCACCATCAAACCCGTGCCGGCGATCCAGCGCAAAGTGCGCGCCGGCTGCCACGGCCATTTGCAGCCCCAGGTCATCCCGTGACCAGACCTGTGCCTTGAGCTGCGGGCTCACCTGGGTTTCGCGCGTGTCTGTGCTGCTGGCGCGTGACAGCGCCGCGCCCCACTGCACCGACGGCATCGCGGCGAAGGTGCAGGCCGGTGACAGCGTTTCATTATGGGTACTGCCGTTGTGCCGGTTCGCGGTGGACCAGGCGTCGATGTTGCATTCGCCTGGCGCATTGATTGCGCCGTCGTCGACCCCATAAGCACCACCGGCCGCGTTGGCTTTTGACAGAACGGCAAGCGTCAACAACGTGCCCAGGGTCAGCCCGATAAAGATCAGGTTGCGCTGCAATGCGCGACGCTTGGCCGGCGGCAGTAGCAGTAAGGTGTGGCGTGCGCCTCGGGCCTGACGCGCACGGTATTTGGCAAACCCGTCCTTGCGCAGTGGAAGGTGTTTTTTGTGCATGATGCACCTCGCTTGAATTCAGCTTTCTACGGTCAGCACCGAAATGCCGTTGGCTTTGGCCTGGCAAACCAGCTCGCAGGTGTCTTCCCCGCCTGGCAGGGCGATGACCACGTCAGGGCGGCTGTCGGTCAGCATGAAATGGTTGCGCTGGCGTTCCGCCTGCTTGCCGTGGCGTTGCCAGTTGGGCGGGTAGCGCACCACGTCGATGCCCAGTTCCCGCGCCCACTCCTCGACGTCGCTGCCGAGGAATTGGTTGCCGCCGTGGATCAGTACCTGCACCGGGCGCAGGCGGTGGTAAGCGTCCAGCACTTGGCGGGACATTTTGGTGTCGGCGTAATGACGACCTGCACAGATCAAGACGCGCATAAGGTATTTCCTTGTAGTGCGCGGTGGCGGCCGGGCGACCGCCACCGTTTAAACGGCGGGGGCGATCAGTACCACTGCTTGAAGCGGCGGATGTAGATCGTCTTCATCAGTTGGGCCACGCAGCAGTAGCTGACCAGGGTGCCTGCCAGCCATGGGAAGTACGCCAGCGGCAGCGGTTGCAGGCCCACCAGGGTGCCCAGCGGCGAGAACGGCACGTAGATCCCCAGCACGATCACCACGCAGGTCATCATCAACACCGGCCACGCGGCGGTGCTCTGGAAGAACGGGATCTTGCGGGTGCGCAGCATGTGCACCACCAGGGTTTGCGAGAGCAGGCCCTCGATAAACCAGCCGGACTGGAACAGGGTCTGCATTTCCACGCTATTGGCCGCGAACACGTACCACATCAGCGCAAAGGTGGTGATGTCGAAGATCGACGAGGTCGGCCCGATCCAGATCATGAAGCGACCGATGTTTTTCGCATCCCACTTGCGCGGCTTGGCCAGGTATTCCTTGTCCATCTTGTCCCACGGCAGGGCCAGTTGGGAGATGTCGTACATCAGGTTCTGCAGCAGCAGGTGGATCGACAGCATCGGCAGGAACGGAATGAACGCACTGGCCACCAGCACCGAGAACACGTTGCCGAAGTTGGAGCTGGCGGTCATGTTCAGGTACTTCATGATATTGCCGAAGGTTTCGCGGCCCTTGAGCACACCTTCTTCCAGCACCATGAGGCTCTTTTCCAGCAGGATGATGTCGGCCGATTCCTTGGCAATGTCCGTCCCGCTGTCGACCGAGATACCCACGTCGGCATCGCGCAGCGCTGGCGCATCGTTGATGCCGTCACCGAGGAAGCCCACGGTGTGGCCGTTGGCTTGCAGCGCCTTGAGCACCCGCGACTTCTGCAGCGGCGTGAGCTTGGCGAATACGGTGCGTTCTTCCACGCGGCGCAGCAGGGTGGCGTCGTCCATCGCTTCGATTTCAGCCCCCAGCAGCGGTTGGCCGGGTTCCAGGCCGACCTGGCGGCAGATCTTGCTGGTGACCACGGCGTTGTCGCCGGTCAGTACCTTGACCGCCACACCGATCTGTTGCAGTGCCGCAATCGCCGGGCCAGCGGTTTCCTTCGGTGGATCGAGGAAGGTCAGGAAGCCCTGGATCACCAGGTTGCGCTCATCGGCGGTGGTGTATTGCTGGCGTGCCATTGATTTAGGGATGTGACGGCTGGCCACCACCAGCACACGGAAACCGTCTTCGTTGTAGTCGTTGGCAAGCGCCAATAACACTTCACGGCGACGCTCATCCAGCGGCACGGCTTTACCGGCTTCCATCACATGCGTGGAAATGCTCAGCATCTCTTCCACGGCGCCTTTGCACACCAACAGTTGGTCGTCGGCGGCATCCTTGACCACGATCGACAGGCGACGGCGGACGAAGTCGAAGGGCAATTCATCGACCTTGCTGTACGCGAACGGCACCTGGAACTTCGGGTTCTGCTCGGCAAACTGCACCACCGCCTGGTCCATCAGGTTCTTCATGCCGCTCTGGTGATAGCTGTTGAGCCAGGCCAGGGACAGCACCGCCTCATCTCGCTGGCCGAAAGCGTTGACGTGATGTTCGAGGATGATCTTGTCCTGGGTCAGGGTGCCGGTCTTGTCGGTGCACAGCACGTCCATCGAACCAAAGTTCTGGATCGCGTTGAGGCGCTTGACCACCACTTTGCGCTTGGCCATGGCGGTGGCGCCCTTGGCCAGGTTGGCGCTGACGATCATCGGCAGCATTTCCGGGGTAAGGCCGACCGCAACCGCCAAGGCAAACAGAAAGGCATCGCCCCAGTCGCCCTTGGAGAAACCGTTGAGGAAGAACACGATCGGCACCATTACCAACATGAAGCGGATCAGTAACCAGCTGACGCTGTTCACCCCACGGTCGAAGGCGGTTTGCACCCGCGAGCCCACAATCGCCTTGGCCAGGGAGCCAAAGTAGGTGCGCGGCCCGGTCGCGACCACCACGGCTTTGGCGCGGCCGCTGACCACGTTGGTGCCCATGAAGCAGATGTTGGGCAGGTCCAGCAGGTTGCCTTGGTCGGCGGTCACCGGCCCGGCGGATTTCTGCGTGACATCGCCAAGGGTGTCGTACTTCTCCACCGGCAAGGCTTCGCCGGTCAACACGGCCTGGCTGATGAACAGGTCGCGGGATTCGATCAAGCGGATATCGGCCGGGATCATGTCGCCGGCCGACAGTTGCACGATATCGCCAGCCACCAGCTCGCGCATTGGTATCTCGCGCAGGGTCGGTTGGGCGCCCACTTGCTCACGGCGCAGCACGGTGGCTGTGGTGCGCACCATGGCTTTCAGGGCTTCGGCGGATTTGGCCGAGCGGTGTTCCTGCCAGAAGCGCAGCAGGCTGCTGAGCAGCACCATGGTCATGATAATGATGACTTTGGTGGGGTCCGCGTCTTCGCCTTCCTGCATCGGCAGCCAGCAATCGGTGAAGAAGCTGATGCCACCCAGGGTCAGCAGTACGTAGATGAACGGGTTGTTCAGTGCCTGCAGGAACTGGACGATGGCGTGAGGCGGCTTGTCGTGGGCGACTTCGTTGTAGCCTTCCCGTTGCAAGCGGGCGCTTGCATCCAACTCGGTCAAGCCGTCCTGGGTGGCACGCACGTTCGCCAGGGTGGCCGACAGCCCGTTGTGGGCTTCGCGCGCGGCACGCATCGACAGTTTGATGTCAGCGGCGGTGCTGGTTTTTTTGTTCAATGGGACGTTTTTTATAGCGCTCATGGTGTGTGCTCCTGTCGCCAACTTTTCGACAAAACATACCCGGTACTTACCTGAATACAGGCGAGCGAAAGCATGCCGAGTCGCTAACTTCGCGATCGGTTTAAATGAGGTGCTTACATAACTTCTACTGGCGCGTTAGTTAACGAGCGCGCAGCGGACTACAACTGGAATGGTTCATAAAGACCTCCAGGGTTTAATCAGGAAACGGCTGTTTCAGTGGGGTTGAATGGCGCGAGCGCTCAGCAAAAACCCAGGCTGAAAACCTTCGGTCTCTGTGGGTCTTGGGGGGGAGGGTGCGACACCGGTCGTGCGCTGCGGGAGAAACACCACGCAGGTAACACAACGCTTGGCGCGCAGGGCTGCGGCCAGTGTAGATGGATCGGGCAAAGCATGGGTTTTGAAGGTCATAACACACCTCGGGACCGGACGGGCGACCGGCGAGGCAGTTACGGTGGAGCATCGAGCTCTAGCGCAGCTTACCGGACCGGGAAGCGAGTCCTGTCATATTCTGGGTTTGGCGCCCGATGCCCGCTGATGCGGTGCTCGGACAGCGACTAGATACTGTGTCCATTGGCTTCTTTTGTGAGGTTTAAAAAAGGCCCAAGTTGCGGGCACGGGCAATCTACTCAGACGGTTACAAAATGTCAACGCATGATTAATTAAATGATCCGCTGTTCAGAGTTCATTCAGACAAGAGGCGTTCGAAAGTGAGTGCATATATAACTTCATATACCCAGTGCCGCGAGAACTGCCAGATAGATCAGTACTATCCCGCACGTGCCATAACTGATGCGTTGCCACAACGGTGATGCGTTCTTGCGCAGCAGGTTGACCAGCGCTGCGATCAGAAAACACGACAGCACCGACGCCAGCATGAACCCGGCGAAAAACATCAGCGTCTGCCCGTGGCTCGGCGTGGCACCGACGATGCCCGACAGCGCACTGCCCAGCGCGCCCCAGTAGACAATATTCTTCGGGTTGGCCAGGGAAATCGCCGCGCCCACGGCCAGCGCATTTTGCCGGGTGGTGGTGGGGGCATCGTCTGGTTCTGGCAGTTTCCACGCATCGATCAGGCTACGCACGCCCAGCCAGGCCAGGTACAGCGCGCAGACAACGGTCAACGGCACGCGCACCGCGTCATGCTGGATCAGCAGGGCGATTCCGGTCAGGCCGATCACCGCCCACACTGCGTCGCCGACCAGGGAGCCGAACTGCACCAGCAGCGCCGGGGTGAACCCGTGGAGTAAGCCACGGCGCAAAGTCTCCGCCAGCACCGCGCCGGGCGACAGGCAAAACACAAAACCGAATATCAGCGCGTAGAAAAAGATCGTCAGCATGCCCGCATTCCTTCAAGAGAGGGGGGCAGTTTGGCGATAAGCAGGGACGCTGTCTTGGACCAGATTGCGCTGTCAGCGCTTCAACACGCTTTGATAGCGACCGGGTGTGATGCCGTAGGCGGCGCGGAAGTGCCGATTGAGATGGCTTTGGTCGGCAAACCCGAGGTCGTGGGCGATGTCGGATACCGCCACGCCTGCCCGCAACAGGCCCTTGGCCCGACGGGTGCGTAACTGCATGGCCCACTGACGCGGGCTCAGCCCGGTTTCTTTCTGGAACGTGCGCAGCAGGTGGAACTTGGTCAACCCCAGTTCATTGCTAAGCTGCTCCAAGGGCAATGTCTGATGCAGGTGTTCGGCGAGCAATTCCTGGGCGCGGCTGATCAGGTGTTTGCCTGGGGCGGCGCTGCCCGCGAGGCGTACGCCACTGAGGCTGACCACCTCACCGAGCAGCAGGACCAAGGCGTCTTCGTTCAGTTCGCGGGCACGCGCCTCATCGCTCAATGCGCTTCGTACGGTCTGCGCCAGTCGCCGGGCGAGGTCCGGCTGAACACACAGCGAGCGATCAAACTCCACGTGTGCCAGCCCGAGGTCGGCGGCCAATTGGTCGGCGCTGACGTACAGGCTCACAAACTGCCACGGCGCGCCATTCGCCGCACCCCCGCCCTGGATCTGCCCAGGGTTGTACAAGGTAATCGAGCCCGGCCCGGCGTCGAATTCCCGGCGGTCCAGCCAGACCTTTTCCTCGCCGACCAGGTTCACGCCGATCACGCATTCATCATGGCTGTGGCGGGCAAAGGTCAGGCCGGTGCAGATGGTGCTGCTGATTTCGTAGGGCCCCAGCCAGGCGTGTTGCACGGCGCTCATCGATTCGACTCGGGCAAGGGCAGGGTGGTCATGGTTCCTCCGGTTACAGCAGTGCAATGCGCGCGAGTTCAGCGTTGCGTTCCGCAGGGCTGAGGCGGTCAAATGGCACGGCAAAAAACGCCCGGCAGCGCGTGGCAATGATCGCCAGGGTGGCGTCGAATGCAGCTTGCACACTCGCCTCATCACCGAGCACATCCGAAGGGTCTGCCAAGCCCCAATGCGCCTTCATGGCGGGCCCGAAGTACACCGGGCAGGCTTCGCCGGCCGCCTTGTCGCACACGGTGATCACCACATCCGGCGGGCTGTCTGCAAAGGCCTCGTTACCCTTGCTGTAAAGACCCTTGGTGCTGATGCCCGCGGCCTGTAGCGTACTCAGGCTGCGCGGCAGGACCTGGCCCTTGGGAAAGCTGCCGGAACTGATCGCCTCAAAACCCGGCGGCGCCAGGTGGTTGAATACCGCTTCGGACAAGATGCTGCGGCAACTGTTGGCGGTGCACATGAACAGGACTTTCATTGCGGTATCTCCGTCAGACACTCAGGCGCACGGCGAGGGCGGCAAGGGTGATCAACAACACCGGCAACGTCAGTACGATGCCGACCTTGAAGTAGTAGCCCCAGGTGATGGTGATGCCCTTGCGCGCAAGGATATGCAGCCACAGCAACGTGGCCAGGCTGCCGATCGGGGTGATTTTCGGGCCCAGGTCACTGCCGATGACGTTGGCGTAGATCATCGCGTCCTTGACCACGCCCACGGCATGGCTGGACTCGATGGACAGCGCGCCGATCAACACCGTCGGCAAGTTGTTCATCGCCGAGGACAACAGCGCCGTCAGCACCCCCGTGCCCATGGCTGCGCCCCAAACGCCGTAAGTGGCGAAGGTGTCGAGCCAGGTCGCCAGGTAGGTGGTGAGGCCGGCGTTACGCAAGCCGTACACCACCAGGTACATCCCGAGCGAAAAGATTACGATCTGCCACGGTGCTTCCTTCAGCACTTTGCGTGTGGATATCTTGTGGCCCTTGGCGGCGATCACCAGCAGGAGCACGGCGCAGACGGCGGAAATCGCGCTGATGGGAATGCCCAGCGGCTCCAGGGCGAAGCAACCGACCAGCAGGATGCCCAGCACCCACCAGCCGGCGCGGAAGGTGGCGCGGTCGTGGACGGCGCTGGCGGGGTCTTCGAGGTCGGCTGGGTCGTAGGTCTGGGGGATATCGCGACGGAAGAACCACAGCAACACCGCCAGCGTAGCTGCGACGCTGACAAAGTTGACCGGCACCATCACCGCCGCGTATTCGTTGAAGCCGATCTTGAAATAGTCCGCCGAGACGATATTGACCAGGTTCGACACCACCAGCGGCAGGCTCGCGGTGTCGGCGATAAAGCCTGCTCCCATGACGAATGCCAGGGTCGCCGCCGGGGAGAAGCGCAGGGCCAACAGCATCGACATCACGATCGGCGTAAGGATCAGCGCCGCGCCGTCGTTGGCGAACAGGGCCGACACCAGCGCGCCGAGCAACACCATATAAGCAAACAGGCGTCGGCCGCGGCCACGGCCCCAGCGCGCGACGTGCAAGGCGGTCCAGGCAAAGAAGCCGGCCTCGTCCAGCAACAGGCTGATGATGATCAACGCGACAAAGGTCCCGGTGGCATTCCAGATGATGTGCCACACCACCGGGATGTCGGCCAGGCTGATCACGCCAGAGGCCAGGGCCAGGATGGCGCCCATTGTTGCACTCCAGCCGACGCCCAAGCCCTTGGGCTGCCAGATGACCAGTACGATGGTGAAGATGAAAATGCCAATTGCGACAAGCATGGGTTAACGCTCCGATGGCTCAGCAGGTGCTGCTGGCGCGCTGTGGTAGGTGGTGCAGAGCATGGATCAGTTCGCGGACGCAAAGTTCGCATGCCAGTGGGGTCGATAGCGGCATGGCTGAAGTATCGGTCAAATGCTGTATCAATTGATATGGATCAAATCCCTTGAAATCCGCCACAAGTGTTTGAAATTAAAATGAAACATGAATGTCCTAAAGTGCCTCCCCATTGCTGATGAAGGAAGACCCCGCGTGACCCGTGCCACTCGCAACCTGCGCAAGACCCTGGATTCCGTCGCGGATAATAACGAAACCGCGGCATTCGACCTGATGCGCGCGGTCGAAAAACTCGGTGATGAAGTGCTGCGCCAGCGCCTGCTCAATACCATTCACCGGCTCAACCAGGACGCCCACGAATTGCGCGAAGCACGCGACTCGGTGGAGCAAGTGTCTGTCAGGCTCGCCTGAGCAAGATCGTTCAAGACAAGTCCCTTGTTGCGCTGGCATGCTTGTCGACTGTCTGTCGATGAGCCGTTTCCATGCCTACCGCCTTACCTCATTACGCCTTCGCTCGCGGCGCAATCGCCGTGATTCCGCTGTCCCTGGCCTGTGCGCCATGGGGGCTGCTCGCCGGTTCCATGGCCATTGATGCGCAGTTCAGCCCATTGGAAGCCCAGGGCTTGTCCGCCATCGTGTTTGCCGGCGCTGCGCAACTGGTCGCTATCGGCATGGTCAAGAGCGGCGCCAGCCTGATTTCCATTGTGCTGACCACCTTGCTGCTCACCTCCCAGCATTTGCTCTACGGCATGCACTTGCGCCCGATCCTGTCGCCCCTCAACACCCGCTGGCGCATGAGCCTGGGCTTTCTGCTCACCGATGAATTCTTCGCCCTGGTCAGTCACTACGACCGCGAGACGTTCAATCGCTGGTACGCCCTGGGCGTGGGCCTGACGTTTTATATCGCCTGGAACCTGTTCACCCTGGCCGGCATCGTGCTCGGTAAAAGCATTCCCGGCCTCGATCAACTGGGCCTGGAGTTTTCCATCGCTGCGACGTTTATCGCGTTGATTACGCCGGTGGTGCGTGACATCCCCACGGTGGTCTGCGTGGCGGTGTCGCTGCTGTTTTCGGTGTGGCTGAGTTTCCTGCAGTGGGAATCGGCGGTGGTGGTGTCCGGCGTGCTGGGCATGAGCGCAGGGTATGCCTGCAAGCGACTGGGAGTGGGGCAGCGATGATCTACATCATGATTGTGGCGATGGGCCTGGTGGTCTTCCTCAACCGTTATCTGTTTATCGAACCGCGTCTGCCGGTGCGCCTCAACCGCGGTGCGCGGGAGTTTCTCGGGTTTGCGGTGCCGGGCATGCTCACGGCGATTTGCGGGCCGATCATCTTTCTCGCCGACCACCAGCTTAACCTGAGCCCGGCCAACCCTTATTTGCTGGCGGGTATCAGCGCGGTGGCGTTGATGTTCTGGACGCGTAACGTGCTGATGACCGTGCTGCTGAGCATGACGTTGTTCTACCTGTTCCGCTGGTTGCTCTGACAACCACCCAGCGAAAAAAAGCCCGCGGGAGAGCGGGCAGAAGGGATACTTCTAAAAATGAGCGTGGCCACTATAGGCCGCGTTTTCCGTCTTTACAGTGAAACAAAGTTCATGCATCCGGCAGTCCGGCGCGCGGCAATGGTACAGTCGCGTTTTTTCCAACGGAGCAATGGCATGCACAAGGTGGTAATTGGCGCACTGGTACTGGCGGCCCTGGCCGGTTGCGCGGGTTCGAAGATGAAAGAGGCGCGTGCAGGCACGCCCTACAAGACCCTGGCTTCGGACAAGGCCACCCTGGTAGTTGCCGAATGCGTCCAGTTCGGCTGGCAGGACGAAAGCGTCTTCGGCGTTGACGCCGGCGGCTTCAAGGAGCCGATCGGCGCGGGCGGTTTTACCGTCTACACCACCGCGGGTGATTACTTCGCCGATGTGCAAAGCGCGGGTACCGGTTCGACCATCAACTACTACGCCGCACAAGACAACATGCCGGCCAAGCGTCGTTTGGCCGCACTCGCGACCTGCCTGTAGGCGAATGCCTTAGTCGTTTTAGGAAATGCCTGGCACGACAGCCGCGAGGCATTAGCTTATGATTCACCGGCTCGCCCGACATGATGGCTCTTTACCAGTACACGGACGTCGAGGCCTAAACGTCGGGCGAGCCTCTTCTTTTTTCAGCGCGGCATGTAACCCAGGTGCCAACGGCGCGGGATTTTCAGCGAGATCAGCCCTAGCAACCCCGCCAGTACGCCGCTGACCAGCAGCGCCTTCAGGCCCAGCTGCTGCTCCAACAGCGCGCCAATGACTGCCCCCACGAACATCCCGCCCCACGGGATCAACTGCACACGCCAGCCACTGCGGCGCTCCCCCAGCAGCCAGCGTCCCAGCCCGCGACCAAAGCGGGAAAGCGCGCCGGTGACGTAAGTCAGCCCTACCGGCAGCCCGTTGACCTCTTCCACAGCGGCATTGAGCATGCCCATCGCGACGATCGCCGCCAGCAGCGCGGGCAACGTATCGGCGAACGGCAGGAATGCCGCACCGCATAACAGGGCGGCAATACACAACAGCAAGGGCAACGCATGGCGGCGGCTCAGCCGGCTGACCACTACCCCCAAGGCGTTGCCGACGATAAATGTCGCAACCAGCAACAACAGGCGCCCGGTCAGGCCAAGCTCTCCCGCGCTGATCGCCACCGCCAGGCGCGTGGTATTGCCGCTCATGAACGAAACAAAGTCGCCGCTTGCCATGAAACCGATGGCATCGGTCATGCCCGCCAGTACCGACAGGCTGGCCACCAGCATCAGCCCGACCCGACCACGCCAGCGCTGTCGATGGGCAAGTGCAGCGTTGGCGTAGGGCTTGCGGGGCGAAGGCAGCATAGGACCGGGTTCCTCGGTGAGATTATACGGCCACTACCGTAGGACGCTTTCAGCGCGTATGCAATGACCTCAAACACACTGCAGGGACCAACCCGTGCGATGCCAGTCGAGGTAATGCGTCGGCCTGATCGTTTGCACAAACGCCGGGTCATGGGATACCACAATGATTGCCCCGGTAAACCCCTGCAGCGCCTGCTCAACCGCCGTCACCGATTCCAAGTCCAGGTGGTTGGTCGGCTCGTCCAGCAACAGCAGCTGCGCGGGCTCCTCGCGCCACAGGGCAATGGCCATGGCTGCCTTTAACCGTTCGCCACCACTGAGCTGCCCGACCGGCTGGGTCACCCGCAAGGCATCCAGTTGCAGCAAAGCCAGGCGCGTGCGCAATGGGGCTTCGGCCAGTGGCGTGGCGAGCAGGTTGAGCTGTTCAACGATGGAGCGTCGATCGTCCAGCAGTGCGAGGTGTTGATCAATGTAGGCAGTGGGCACCGTCACCCGGCATTCCCCGTTCACCGCCCGCCATTTTCCCGCCAATACCTTGAGCAGTGTGGACTTGCCACAGCCGTTGGGCCCACGTACCGCGACGCGCACCGGGCCGGCGAGTTGGACGTTGAGGCGGCTCGACGGCAGCCAAGGCAATTCTACGTCTATCAGGGACACCACCTGGCGACCGCCGGGCACTGCGCAAGCGGGCAACGCCAACAGCGTCGGCGTTTCCTCCATGACCCGTTCGTAGGCCTCGCGCACCTGGGCATCCAGGTCATGTTTGCGCTGCCCGTGCGCGCTGCGCAGGGTGTTGACGATTTCCGTGGCGGCGCCTTTCCAGCGTGCCTGGGTGAATCGGTCGACGTTGGCGGTCTCGGCGTGTTTGCGTGAGCGAGCGGCGTTGCGCTGCAGGCTGTCATGATCTTTTTGCAGGCGCCGACGTTCGCGGCTGCGCGCCAGGCGGGCGTGTTCCAGTGCGCAGACGGCGGCCTGTTGTTCGGCATTGCGCTGGTGCCGATAGGCATCGTAGTTGCCGCCATACACGTGGACGCCGAGGGGCGACAGTTCAACGATGCGTGCCATGGTGTTGAGCAATTGTCGATCATGACTGACCACCACCAGGCCGCCGCGCCACTCACTGAGCTGGCGCAGCAGCCATACACGGCCATCGCTGTCGAGGTGGTTGGTGGGCTCGTCGAGCACCAGCAGGTGTGGCGCAGCCAATAGCGCGCCGATAACGGCAATCCGCGCCAACTGACCGCCGCTGAGTGTGTCGGCCGGGGTGTCGACACCAAGCGCTTCCAGGCCCGCTGCATCCAGGGCGTTGCGCAAGCGCTCGGCCAGGTCCCAACGGTCGTCGATCAACTCAAGATCATCGACCTGCGCCGTGCCTTGGGCCATGCGCCCAAGGGCTGACAAGATCGCGGCGGTGCCGGTGAGGTCGGCAATGCTCGCGCCTGGCGCAACCACGGGGTTCTGCGCCACATAGACCACAGTGGCCGTACCATTGCGGGTGCCGGAGGAGGGCGATAGCAGCCCGGCGATCACGTGGGCCAGGAGACTTTTACCGCATCCGTTACGCCCCACAATGCCGGTGGGGGTGTGATCGATGGACAGGCTCAGGTCGTCCAGCAAGGTCTCGCCACTGGCGAACTGGACACTCAGGTGTTGCAGGGAAACAAGCGCGGGCAGCCGGTTGACGTCAGTCATCAGCACCTCCAAAAAAATGTCGGACAGGCCAACAAGCGCGCCAGGCGGCTTGTTGCAGATACATTTTGGAAGGCTTAGTGGTTCACGTCGGCGATCGTCCTGCGAATCAGAAGAGAGGCAAAGCCTAACCCGCCTTGGCTTTTTTCGGCAAGTCCGCCGCCAGTTGTTCAAGGAACATCGCCAAGGCAACCTCTTCGGCCTTGAGCCCTTTGCGCAGTCGCGGCTTAGGCAGCTTGGAGAGTTCGCCCAGGCTGAAATGCTCCAGTACGGCGGGGTGGATGTAGCACTTGCGGCACACCGCCGGGGTGTTGCCCAACTGCTTGGCGACGTCCTTGACCATCGCCACGACGTGTCGCTTGGCATCGGACTCAGGCTGCCACTCCAATTCCCGCAACACCGCCAGCGCCATGGCCGTGCCGGCCCAGGTGCGGTAGTCCTTGGCGGTGAAGTCCGCACCAGTGAGGCTGTGCAGGTATTCATTCACGTCCTGGGAGCTGACAGTGTGCCGCTCGCCGTCTTCGTCCAGGTACTGGAACAGGTTCTGCCCCGGCAATTCCAGGCAGCGCTTGACCACCGTGGCCAGGCGCCGGTCCTTGACGCTGATCTGATGCTCCACGCCACTCTTGCCGCGAAACTGGAACTGGATCTCGCTGCCTTTCACATCCACATGGCGGGTGCGCAGGGTGGTCAGCCCGTAGGATTTGTTGTCCCGCGCATATTGGGTATTGCCGACGCGGATCAGCGTGGCGTCCAACAGCATCACCACGGTGGCCAAGACTTTTTCGCGAGTGAAGCCAGGCTCGGCGATTTTCGCTTCCAACTGTTTGCGTAATGTCGGCAGGGCGTTGCCGAATTCCTGCAACCGGGCGTACTTGTCGCTGTCGCGCACTTCACGCCAACGCGCATGATAGCGGTACTGCTTGCGCCCACGTGCATCGCGGCCGGTGGCTTGCAGGTGGCCGCGCGGGTCGGCGCAGATCCACACGTCGGTGTAGGCCGGTGGGACCGCCAGGGCGTTGAGGCGCTTGATCTCATCGGCGTCGGTGATGCGTACGCCCTTGGGGTCGAAATACTGGAACTTGCCGCGCACCGTCTTGCGACGGATGCCAGGCTGGGTGTCGTCAACGTAATGCAGGTCGCGGGGCAGCGCAGAGTCGGACATGGGACGGGTTCCTTGGCAACAAATCAGGCCGGTATGTCTGATTGACCGCAGCCGTATGCGGTCGTGCCAAAAGGTTGTTCACGCCAGCACGGCGACCGCCTTGATCTGCGCCCACAGCGTCTGGCCGGGGTGCAATTGCAGTTGGTCGCGGGAGAAGCGCGTGATGCGCGCCAGCAACGGCGTGCCCCCCGCGTCCAGGCGCACCAGCACGTGCGCGCTGTTGTCCGCCGAGATCTCCTGAATGACCGTCACCGGCAAGCGGTTGAGGATGCTGCTGTGTTCCTCGGCCTGCAGGCTCAGGCTGACATCACGCGCCTGCACCTTGATGCGCAGCGCTTTGCCCACGGCCAGCGGTGCATGGGCCACACGCATGTGCAGGTCGCTGGCGGGCAGTTGCAGGGTGAGCAACTGGTAGTGATCGTCGTAGGCGTTGACCGTGCCGTTGATCACCACACCTGCGTCGTCGCCCAACGCCAGGGGCAGGTCCAGCCGCGCCAGGGTTTCGCCGATGGGGCCGCTGGCCAAGGCCTTGCCGTCGCTGAGCAACACGATGTGATCGGCCAGGCGCGCCACCTCATCCTGAGCATGGCTGACATACAGTACCGGGATATCCAGCTCATCGTGGAGGCGTTCGAGGTACGGCAGGATCTCGCCTTTGCGCTGGCTGTCGAGGGCGGCCAGCGGCT
The DNA here is from genome assembly GCF_045037875.1 of Pseudomonas petroselini. Lineage (NCBI taxonomy): Bacteria > Pseudomonadati > Pseudomonadota > Gammaproteobacteria > Pseudomonadales > Pseudomonadaceae > Pseudomonas > Pseudomonas petroselini. The sequence continues at coordinate 4,046,802 of NZ_CP173614.1, read as the reverse complement.
CGTCCATCAACAGCAGGTTTGGGCTGGTGAGCAGCGCGCGGGCGATGCCGATGCGTTGGCGTTCACCGCCGGAGAGGTGCTGGGGATGGCGGTCAAGCAGGTGACCGATACCCAGCAGCTCGGTGGCCTGGGCCATGTCCACACGGCGCTGCTGCCGAGGAATGCGCTTGAGGCCGAACGCCAAGTTGTCCCGCACCGACAGATGCGCAAACAGGCTGGCCTCCTGAAACACGTAACCCAGCGCGCGCTTATGCGGGGGTACAAACCGCCCGTTGCGGCTGTCTTGCCAGACTTCATCGTTGATCTGGATAAAACCGTCTTCGGCGCGCTCCAGCCCGGCTATACAGCGCAGGCACGTGGTCTTGCCGGAGCCGGAATGCCCATACAACGCGGTCACCCCGCGGCCGGGCAGGTGCAGGTCGACGTCGAGGGCAAAGCCCGAATATTGGAGGTGCAGGCGTACATCGATCATCGACATCAGCTCCAGCCCATCTTGGTTTTACGGCTGGAGTAAAGCGCCAGCAACACCAGGAACGCGAACACCACCATGGCACCGGCCAGCCAATGGGCCTGGGCATATTCCATGGCTTCCACGTGGTCGTAGATCTGTACGGACACCACCCGGGTCTTGTCCGGGATATTGCCGCCGATCATCAGCACCACGCCGAATTCACCGACGGTGTGCGCGAAACCGAGGATCGAAGCGGTGATGAAGCCTGGACGCGCCAGGGGCAGGATCACGCTAAAAAACGTATCCCAGGGATTGGCGCGCAAGGTCGCCGCCACTTCCAGCGGGCGCGTGCCGATGGCGGAGAAGGCGTTTTGCAACGGCTGCACCACAAACGGCATGGAATAGATCACCGAACCGATGACCAGCCCGGCGAAGCTGAAGGTGAGAGTGCCCAGGCCCAGCCACTGGGTGAACTGGCCGAAATAACCATTGGGCCCCATGGTCAACAGCAGGTAGAAGCCGATCACCGTCGGCGGCAACACCAACGGCAAGGCGACGACGGCGCCGATAGGGCCGCGCCACCAGGAGCGGGTGCGCGACAGCCACAGGGCAATCGGAGTGCCGATGACCAGCAGGATCACGGTGGTCAGTGACGCCAGCTTGATGGTCAGCCAGATAGCGGAAAAATCGGCACTCGATAACGGCATTTACTTGGCCAGCTCGTAACCGTAGGACTTGATGACGGCAGCGGCTTTAGGCCCTTTGAGGTACTCAACCAGTGCCTTGGCAGCCGCACTGTCCTTGCCCTTGGTGAGGATCACTGCGTCCTGTTTGATCGGGTCATGCATCGCGGCTGGAACAATCCAGGCCGACCCGCTGGTGACTTTGCCGTCTTTGTAGATCTGCGACAAGGCGACAAAACCCAGCTCGGCGTTGCCGGTGGACACGAACTGATAGGCCTGGGTGATGTTCTGGCCTTCGACGAGCTTGTCTTTGACCTTCTCGGTCAGACCTTCCTTGGCCAACACCTGGGTGGCGGCGAGGCCGTAGGGTGCGGCTTTGGGGTTGGCGATGGAGAGGTGCTGGAATTCGTTTTTCTTCAGCACGTCACCTTTGGCGTCCACGTAGCCTTCTTTGGCCGACCACAGCGCGAGGGTGCCGACGGCGTAGGTGAAGCGTGAGCCCTTGACGGTGTCGCCTTCGGTTTCGAGTTTTTGCGGCGTGGTGTCGTCGGCGCTCAGGAACACTTCGAAGGGCGCGCCGTTCTTGATCTGGGTGTAGAACTGGCCGGTGGCACCGTAGGCGGCGACCAACTTGTGGCCGGTGTCTTTCTCGAAGTCGGCGGCAATCGCCTGGATCGGTGCGGTGAAGTTGGCGGCCACGGCCACCTGGACTTCATCGGCCTGCGCCGAACCGAAGGCGAGGGCAGCGACCAGGACGGCCAAGCGTGGGGCGTGAATCTTCATGAAGCAGCTCCTTTGAGTCTGTACGGCTTGTTATAGGGAGAAGGCCTTACCGCTATGTATGGGAATATATAGCGGTTGGCCATTGCCGGTACAGTGCAAAGTTGCCACAGGTGAAGGTTCTAGTTGAACTTGGCCAACGCCTGCTCCGCCAGTTCGCGGGTCAGCTCATACGTGGTGATGTCTTTGCCCAGGCGCAGGGCCTGGCCGGACCACAGGTTACTGAAGCCGGCCTCATCCTTGGCCTTGAGCGGTATCAGCGCACCGCCGGAGGTAGGGAAGGCCGGCGCGGCCGGGTTGATTGCACCGAGCTCACGCATGACCCGGTTGACGATGCCGCGTGCCGGGCGACCGGTGAACAGGTTGGTCAGCGCGGTTTCGCTGGCCTGGGCGTGGCGCAGTGCGTGATGGTGGGACGCGGTGACATGGGCTTCGGGGGTAAACAGGTACGCCGTACCGATCTGCACCGCCGAGGCGCCCAGGGCGAATGCCGCGACAATCCCACGTGCATCACCGATGCCGCCGGCGGCAATCACCGGCACGCTGACGGCGTCGACCACTTGCGGCACCAGGGCGAACAAGCCGATCTGGGTGTTGATGTCATCGCTGAGAAACAAGCCACGATGCCCACCCGCTTCACTGCCCATGGCGATGATTGCATCGCAGCCGTGCTGTTCCAGCCAGAGGGCTTCTTCGACGGTGGTGGCCGAGGACAGCACTTTCGCACCCGTGGCTTTTACTCGGTCCAACAGGGATTTTTCCGGCAGGCCAAAGTGGAAACTGACCACCTCCGGGCGAAACTCCTCAACCACTTGGCAAGCCGCCTCGTTGAACGGTTCGCGGTTGGAGACCGGGGTTGGCGCGTCATAGTCGGCACCCAATTCGCGGTAGTAGGGCTCCAGCAACGCCTTCCAGCGTTGATCACGCGCTGCATCGGGCGCGGGCGGTTGGTGGCAGAAGAAATTGACGTTGATCGGCCGTGCGCCGGCCTGGCGGATAGTGCTCAGCGCGTCGCGCAGTTGCTCGATGCTCAGCGCGGCGGCCGGTAATGAACCCAGCGCACCCGCAGCGTTGGCGGCGATGACCATGGCCGTGGTGGTGCCGACGGCCATGGGGGCCTGGATGATCGGCACGTCGATGCCCAGCAGGTCGAGAATTCGGGTGTCTGGCCAGGTGCTCATGGGATGCGTCTCCAGCGTCAGTGAGGCTTTTCGCTGTTGTAACAGGGCCATTGGCACCCGGCCAGTCTGTTTTATTCACTGGACGAACGTGTGCGTTCGTGGTGCGCCATCAGTTGATGGCGTTGCCCAGTACCGCGTGAATCCGCTCGGCGATATGCGCCGCATGGGTTTCCAGGGCGAAGTGGCCGGTGTCCAGCAGTTCCACCACCGCGTTGGGGTTGTCGGTTTTATAGGCGTGCGCACCTGGCGGGATGAAGAACGGATCGTTCTGGCCCCAGATCACCAGTGTCGGCACTTGCGTGGCGTTGAAGAAGGCCTGGAATGCCGGGTAGAGCGTCAGGTTGTTACGGTAGTCGAGGAACAGGTCCAGCTGGATCTCGTCGTTGCCGGGGCGCTGCATGAGCAGTACGTCGAGCATGTAGGCTTCCGGCGCCACCCGTTCGGGCTGATTCACGCCATGCAGGTACTGGTAGCGCGTGCCTTCGAGGCTGATCACGGCGTTGCGGATCACTTCACGGTTGGCTTGGCTCGGCTCGGCCCAGTAGGTACGAATCGGCGCCCAGGCATCGCCCAGGCCTTCCAGGTAGGCGTTGCCGTTTTGCGACACCAACGCGCTGACCCGTTCCGGGTGCGCCACCGCCAGGCGCAGACCGACCGGCGCACCGTAATCGAACACGTACAGGGCGTAGCGGCTCAACGCCAACGCCTCGACAAAATGCCCCACCGTGATCGCCAGGTTATCGAAACTGTAGAGGTAATCGCGTTCGGCCGGCACCTCGGTAAACCCGAAACCCGGCAAATCCGGGGCGATCACCCGGAATCGTGTGGCGAGTAAAGGGATCAGGTCGCGGAACATATGCGACGAACTGGGGAAGCCATGCAGCAACAACATGACCGGGGCCGACGGAGCACCGGCCTCACGGTAGAACATGCGTACGCCGTCGACATCAACGTGACGGTAATGGATGACGGGGGCTGGAGTGGTCATGAGGTTTGTACCTTAGTAACTTGATTGGATTGATTTACGGGTTACCGTTTTTAAAAGCTGCGCCTGAATAGGTAACCTGTCAAACGTTTTATTCAGGTTATAAAATCATTTTCTGTAACTACCCTTCAGAAGAAATACAGGTTACGATCCGCAGACGCTCAAGAGGATCAGACATGACCACCCACGTACTTCTGGAACCCTACGTCCTTGCCGATGACCCGGTACTGGACATGCTCAATACCCGCGCCAATGTCGACGGTGAGCCCGTTGAGTTCTGGCAGGCCGACGCCGATGTCGAGCACTGGCTGGTGCGCTTGGGCTGGGTGGGAGAGGGCGAGGTGCCGGCGTTTGACGCGGGGGCTTTACTGGCGACGGCCAGGACGCTGCGGGAAGTGATTCGAGTGTTGCTTGAGGCACGCAAGGCGGGCGAGCAGGCCGACCCCGCCGCGCTCAATGGTTTTTTGCGCAAGGCGGTCAGTCATCCGCAGCTCAACTGGCCGGCGCCGGGTGAAGTGCACCTGGTGCGTCAACGCAAACGGCAGACGCCGGAGCAGTTTCTTTCACCGATTGCCGAAGCGGCTGCCGCCTTGCTGGTGGACGCAGATTTCAACTTGATTCGCACCTGCGAGCATCCCGACTGCGTGTTGTGGTTCTACGACCGTACCAAGGCGCATAAGCGTCGTTGGTGCAGCATGGCGTTGTGTGGCAACCGTCATAAAGTCGCCGAGTTTCGCAAGCGCAAGCTGGGTTAGGCCTCGCTTTCACGCGCCAGCAATTGCTGCTTGCGCTCCACGCCCCAGCGGTAGCCGGAGAGCTCGCCATTACTGCGTACTACGCGGTGACAGGGGATTGCCACCGCGATGCTGTTTGCACCACAGGCCTGGGCCACGGCGCGGAAGGACTTTGGTGCGCCGATGCGCTCAGCGATCTGCGCGTAGCTGGCTGTGCTCCCCGGAGGAATCTCACGCAAGGCTTGCCACACCCGCTCCTGAAACGCCGTGCCGCGCAGGTCCAGCGGCAGGTCCAGGCCGAGCGCGGGCGCTTCGATAAACCCCACGACCTGTGCGACCAACTGTTCGAAGCGCGGGTCGGCGCCGACCAGCTCGGCCTTGGGAAACTGATCCTGCAGGTCGCGCACCAGTTGGTCCGGGTCATCCCCCAGCAGAATCGCACACACGCCACGGGCGCTTTGTGCCACCAGGATCGCACCCAGCGAGCACTGCCCGACGGCAAACAGAATCGCGTTGTTAGTGCCTCCGGCCTTGTAGTCACTGGGCGTCATGCCGAGCAATTGATTGGCCGATTCATAAAAACGGCTGTTGGAATTGAAGCCTGCGTCATACAGCGCATCCGTCACCGAGTGCGAGCCCTTGAGGCCATCGCGTACTTTGCGTGAGCGATGGGCACTGGCGTAGCCCTTGGGGGTCAGGCCGGTGATGGCTTTGAACACGCGATGGAAATGGAAGGGGCTCAGCTTGGCGTGCGTGGCCAGCGTGTTCAGGCTGGGCGGGGTGTCGGCCTGTTCGATATGGCGGCAGGCGTTGGCCACCAGTTGCGCATGGTGCGCCGCAAGCTGGGTCTGGTCCCCGGCCGCGCGCTTGCTGGCGCGATAACCCGCAGCTTCGGCCTGTGCCGGGGTGTCGAAGAATTCGATATTTTCCGGGCGCGGCAAGCGTGAAGCGCTGCTGGGGCGGCAGTACACGCCGGTGGTCTTCACGCCGTAGACGAACAGCGCATCGGCCTTGGGGTCGCGGGCGAGAATGGCTGCCCAGCGCGGATCTTGTTCGATACTCATGGTCGGCACTCTTGACGGTTCCTGGCCAGATTAGTCGTGCCGTGAGCCCATGGCACTCTGAAGCTTGCGGTCAAATCAGCCGGCGGTGCGAAAGGTCAGGTTGATGCGTTGCGGCCCCATGACTGGGTGCACGCCGTCCTTGATCGGCATCACGCCGTGAAAACGCAGGCGGTCCACACCGCCCCAGACCACCACGTCGCCATGGAACAGCGAGACTTTCTGAGCCTTGGCACTGCGCTCATGCCCGCCAAACAGAAAAATCGCCGGTAACCCCAGCGACACCGACACCACCGGTTCGCTGTAGCGGCGCTCGTTCTTGTCCTGGTGCAGGGACATCTTTGCACCCGGTACATAACGGTTGATCAGGCAGGCGTCGGGGGCAAAGTCGACAAAGCCGGCGTCTGCCGCCGCCAGCACAGCCAATTGCCGCAAGGTGTCCGGCATGTGCGGCCAGGGCTGCTGGGTACGCGGGTCGAGTGGTGAGTAGCGGTAACCGGAAGTGTCGGTGGTCCAGCCCAGATCGCCGCAGCTGCTTAATGCGGCCGACATAGTGAAGCCACCGGGTGTGACCATTTGCCGGAACGGTGATTGAGCCAGCACCTGCCGTAACTCCGGCAGAAGGCGCTCAATCCAGGGCAGGGCGTAGCCCCTGAGCACGTAGGACTGTTCGCCAATTTGTTCGCGCCCAGCGGGTTGCTGCAAGGCGTCATCGGCGAACAGGTCAGCGGTGGGGCCGGGCATAGGCTTACAGCGCCTTGCTCACATTGATGTCGGTGATTTCATCACTGGCATCGTGAATCTTCGCCAGGGCTTGCTTGGCTTCTTCGACGCTGTTGGTCTGCAGTTGAGCGAACTCAAAGCGGCGTTCGCCGTTGAGCTTGTACTTGATCACGTATTTGGTGGTGGCAGTCACGGCTATTTCCTTTAAATGGCGGATCAGCTCAGCTTGGAGCTGGTACGACGCACAATGCGGATCTTGTGGGACAGCGCGGGTTTGCGGGTCACGCTAATGGCGCGGCGCGTGACGACGTCCAGGGTGATGTTCCAGAACCCGGTGCTCGGCGCGGTGATTTTGGCTGGGAATTTGTCAAATGCGCCACCGTGGTAAGTGTGGCGGCCGCCGTTCTTGAAGCTGCGAAAATTCGCATCGCTCATCAGACGAATATTACAAGTCTGCGAGCATTCGATGACAACAATGTCTCCCTCGTTGAGGTGCTCGCGCTGGTGGATGAATTTCATTGGGGGTGTCTCCAGAAGGGCTTTTTCTGAAAAATCAGAACGATACGTAGGTTAAGATGGAGTTTATCAGCCCCAGCGCGTTTATTATCGGCCCGTCTTCAACGACGTCGACAATTTAAAACAGTTATTTACCGAGTTATCAGGGATAAATCCTACGTGGGCGGGAGAAAAATACCATCCCCGCTGTCGTAGGGTCTTTATCGGAGGTTTTATATGAAGTGGAGTGTGTTGGTTCTGGCCCTGGCGATTGGTGGGTGTGCTTCGGTTGCAGATATCAAGCAGACCCCGCCGACCTTGGCGGTCATTTCCGGGAAGAAACCTCAGGAATACGCCGCGTGTGTGGTACAGAAACTGTCGGCGACCCGCCGGCCGCCGCAGATCGAACCGCATAAGGACGGTGGCGTGCAGGTGATCGTACCGCAGAAGTTTTCAGCCGACCCTTCGGCGATTTTTGAAATTGATGAACGTTCCAGCGGTAGCAGCATCAAGCTCTACGAGAGCATGTCCAATGTGCCGATCCGTCCGGGTGACGTTAAAAAGGCTGGCGAAGAGTGCATTTCCGGCTGATACAGCGCGCTTCACCCGCGATTCGAATCCGATAAAAGAGCCTGGCCCCGCACGCGTGGGGCCGGGCTTTTTTCATGACACGTTTTGAGTGTTGTCGCGACGGGCTCATTCCCCTACCATTTGTAGGCTTATGCCATAAACGCCTAAGCTTATAACTATAAAATGGAGGGGGGATGATGTCTCTGGGACGAGTGCTGATGGGCAGTACGCTGATGTTGCTGTTGGGCAACGCTCACGCGCTGGAGGGGAAGAAGATCTTTGCCGAGGGCGGCTCGCAACCGGGCGCCATGCCCTGCGTCGCCTGCCATGGTGCCGATGGCGCGGGGCTTGCCGCAGCGGGTTTCCCCAGGCTTGCGGGGCTGCCGGCGGCGTATGTGCGTAAACAACTGGAGGACTTCAAGCACGGCAGTCGCGTCAATCCGGTGATGCAGCCGCTGGCGAACGCCCTCACCGACGCTGAAGTCGAAGCCGTCAGCGAGGCACTGGCGGCGATGCCGGCCTTTGTCCCCGAACCGATCCAGCGCAGCGAGATGCCCCTCGGTGCTGCGCAAAAGCTTGCACAGCAGGGCGCGTGGGAGCGACAGATTCCGCCATGCGCCAGTTGCCATGGCCCCGCCGGTACGGGGGTAGGCGACGCGTTTCCACCGCTGGTGGGCCAGCCCGCAGCCTACCTGGCCGCCCAGTTGACGGCGTGGCAAAACGGAACTCGTCACAATGACCCGAATGACTTGATGGGTCACATCGCCAAATCCCTCACGCCGGAGGAAGTACAGGGCGTGGCCGAATATTTCGCGTCGCTTAAACAGGAGGCCAAGCCATGAGCCCGTTTATGTATGGCTTGGCGCTGGCGGCGTACGGTCTGTCGTCAGCGTATGCCGCCACGATTGCCATGGAAGATCAGTCGCAGTTGCCGCCATCCGCCAGCCACGCGGCGGTCGCTCAATTCCAACCGCCTCAAGAGCGCGAGCTGCCTGACAACGCCTACGGCAAGCTGGTCAAGCAAGGCTACGCGCTGTTCGTGGATACCAAGCGCCTGGCGCCGACATTTGTCGGTAACGGACTCAATTGCAGCAATTGCCATCTGGACCAGGGCCGGTTGGCCCATTCGGCGCCGCTGTGGGCGGCCTACCCGATGTACCCGGCCTATCGAAAGAAGAATGACAAGGTCAATACCTTCGCCGAGCGGTTGCAGGGCTGTTTCCAGTTCAGCATGAACGGTGGCACCCCGCCGGCTGCTGATAGCCCCGAAATTACCGCACTCTCCGTGTATGCCTACTGGCTGGCGAGCAAGGCACCTTTGGGCGTGGAGTTACCGGGCCGTGGTTACCCGGACGTGGTCCAGCCGGCCAAGGGTTATGACCTGTCCCAAGGTGGGCAGGTGTACAAAGAGCAATGCGCCGTCTGCCACGGTGCCGAGGGGCAAGGCCAGAAAGTGGGTGACAGCTACGTAATGCCACCGCTCTGGGGTAAGGATTCCTACAATTGGGGGGCGGGGATGCACCGTATCAATACGGCGGCTTCTTTCATCAAGCACAACATGCCGCTGGGCAAGGGCGGCAGCCTGAGTGATCAGCAAGCCTGGGATGTGGCCGCCTACATAAACAGCCGCGAACGGCCGCAGGATCCGCGACTGGTGGAGGGTTCCGTGGAGAAAACCCGGGTTAAATTCCATGCCAATGACGGGATCAATCTTTACGGCCAAACCGTAGAAGGCGTGCTGATTGGGCAGGGCATCCGTTAAACTCTCGGTCAATCAATGCAAAAATGCCGCGCAAACTCTCGGTTTGTGCGGCATTTGTCTTTTTAGGGAAGTCTTTCATGAAGCGTGAACACGTCAGGGCGCGCCAGGCCGAAGGCCAGATATCGGCCACTCACATCATCCAGAACCCAGCCGACCTGGGGGAGTGGATCGTTTTCTTCAAGAAAAGCGGCGGCCGCAGTTTTTTCCTGGTGGACGATCAGGATGAAGTCGAGTCTTTCCCGCGTCTGGATGAGCTGGTGGAGACTATCCGTGGCCTGGGAATCAAGTTTGCCGATATTCAGCTGTAGGCGTAACGCTTACTTGCAGACCACCACCACGCTGCGGCTTTTGAAGTTGCCCACGTCCTGGCCGAGGGTCTTTTCACTTTCCTTGAGCGAGGGTGTGCCTTCGGTGCCGACGATACGGTAGCCGGTGCCCGCACACGAAGCGTCAGCCTTTTCGTAGCAACTGGCCCAGGAATTGGCTTCGCCCGAGCAGTCGATGGTCAGGCCTTGTTCGCCGTTTTTCAGGAAGACGTCGGAAGTGGTGGTGCACCCGGCCAGGGTCAGTACCGCGGTCAGTGCCAGAATCTTGTTCATATAGGTTCATCATCGAGGGTGTTGGAGGGGCGCTGACACTGTCGTGGGGCGTTCCGGCGAGATTATAGCGAACTGCCATCTACGTACAGACAAACACAAAAAAGCCCCGTTCATCGGGGCTTTTTTCGCAGGGCGTTGACGCTTACTTGCCCTTGGGCCGTTTGCTCGATGCGTGGCCCGCTTCATCCACAAACACTTCGGCTACGGCAATAGCCTGGCTTTCGCTCGCGAATGCGCCAGCGACGCTGTCGCCGTGGAAGTTGATCAGGTGCCAGCCGTCCGCTCGCTTGGTGATCAGGTAGCCGTTCACGCCTTTTGGTTCTGACATCTATCAAGTATCTCGTGGTCTGGTTCAAGGGCGTAATGATAGCGCCAAATGTCGCGGGGCCGCGCAAGTTATTCTCGGTCAGTGTTCTGAGCCTGAAAGCATGCTAAAAAGGTTGCAGCCCTCTGAAAACACGAGGTGCAGGCATTTTTTGCCGTGCCGGTGAAAATTCCCTCAACAACGTGAGCGGAACTTACGCCGACATTTTTTCTCTATGATGACATCGCAACGCCAGCAGGACCCATTGTAAGGTGACTGCGGCCTGATTAGACTGCGCCGAATTCCGTACGCACAGCCCTTTGTAAGGACTCATATGATCAAGAAATGCTTGTTCCCAGCAGCCGGTTACGGCACTCGCTTCTTGCCAGCGACCAAGGCCATGCCCAAAGAGATGCTGCCGGTGGTGAACAAGCCACTGATTCAGTACGGCGTCGAAGAGGCACTGGATGCCGGCCTGAACGAAATCTCCATCGTGACCGGTCGTGGTAAGCGCGCACTGGAAGACCACTTTGACATCAGCTATGAGCTGGAAAACCAGATCAAGGGCACCGACAAGGAAAAATACCTGGTCGGTATCCGCAAACTGCTCGACGAGTGCTCGTTCTCCTACACCCGTCAGACTCAGATGAAAGGCCTTGGCCACGCCATCCTCACCGGCCGTCCACTGATCGGCGACGAGCCGTTCGCCGTGGTACTGGCGGACGACCTGTGTGTGAACCTGGAAGGCGACGGTGTGCTGACCCAGATGGTCAAGCTCTACCAGAAATACCGTTGCACCATCGTTGCAGTGATGGAAGTGAACCCGACCGAAACCAACAAGTACGGCGTTATCGCCGGTGACGACATTGGCGATGGCCTGATCCGCGTACGTGACATGGTTGAAAAACCAGCACCGGAAGACGCGCCTTCGAACCTGGCGATCATCGGCCGTTACATCCTGACCCCGGATATCTTCAAGCTGATCGAAGAAACCGAGCCAGGCAAAGGCGGCGAGATCCAGATCACCGACGCCCTGCTCAAGCAAGCCAAAGACGGTTGCGTGATTGCCTACAAGTTCAAGGGCCAGCGTTTCGACTGCGGCGGCGCTGAAGGCTACATCGAAGCGACCAACTTCTGCTACGAGCACTTCTACAAGACTGGCAAGGCTTACTGATTCACGGTAAACGTCGCCTGCTCTGAAAAAGCCACCTTCGGGTGGCTTTTTCGTTTTTCAGCCCCATCTAAGTCGGTATGCTGATGTCCTGCCGAGGAGAGTGAAATGGCCTACGATTTTGACCTGTATGTAATTGGCGCCGGTTCCGGCGGTGTTCGCGCGGCGCGCTTTGCCGCAGGCTTTGGCGCTAAAGTGGCAGTGGCGGAAAGCCGCTACCTGGGTGGCACCTGCGTGAACGTCGGCTGCGTGCCGAAAAAGCTGCTGGTGTACGGCGCACATTTTGCCGAAGATTTCGAACAGGCCAGCGGGTTTGGCTGGTCCCTGGGCGAAGCGAACTTTGATTGGGCGACCCTGATCGCCAACAAGGATCGTGAGATCAACCGTCTCAATGGCATCTACCGCAACCTGCTGGTGAACAGCGGCGTAACCCTGCATGAAGGGCATGCGCGCCTGGTTGATCCGCACCAGGTCGAGATCAACGGCGAACGTTTCACCGCCAAGCACATTCTGATCGCTACCGGTGGCTGGCCGCAGATTCCTGAGATTCCGGGGCGTGAGCACGCCATTGGCTCCAACGAAGCGTTCTTTCTCAAGGCGTTGCCCAAGCGCGTGCTGGTCGTCGGTGGGGGTTACATTGCCGTCGAGTTCGCGGGGATCTTCCATGGCCTGGGTGCCCAGACAACCCTGCTGTATCGCGGCGACCTGTTCCTGCGCGGCTTCGACGGTGCGGTGCGCACGCACCTGAAGGAAGAGCTGACCAAGCGCGGCCTGGACCTGCAGTTCAATGCCGATATCGAACGCATCGACAAGCAGGCCGACGGCAGCCTCAAGGCGACGTTGAAAGACGGCCGCGTGCTGGAAGCCGACTGTGTGTTCTACGCCACCGGGCGTCGTCCGATGCTGGACAACCTGGGGTTGGAGAACACTGGCGTCAAACTCGACAAGCGCGGCTTCGTTGAGGTGGATGACCAGTACCAGACCGCCGAGGCATCGATCCTGGCCATCGGCGACGTGATCGGTCGTGTGCAACTGACACCGGTTGCCCTGGCCGAAGGCATGGCTGTGGCGCGTCGTCTGTTCAAACCTGAGCAGTATCGCCCGGTGGATTACGCGATGATTCCGACGGCGGTGTTCAGCCTGCCGAACATCGGCACCGTGGGCCTGACCGAAGAAGAAGCGAAAGAGCAGGGCCATAAGGTACAGATCTTTGAAAGCCGTTTCCGGCCAATGAAGCTGACCCTGACCGAGTGCCAGGAAAAGACCCTGATGAAGCTGGTCGTCGACGCCGACACCGACAAAGTGCTGGGTTGCCACATGGTCGGCCCGGACGCGGGTGAGATCGTGCAGGGCCTGGCGATCGCGCTCAAGGCCGGCGCGACCAAACGGCATTTCGATGAAACCATCGGCGTGCACCCCACGGCGGCGGAAGAGTTCGTCACCCTGCGCACGGCTGTGGCGGGCTGATCAGGCGTTGGGGGTTGCCTCTGGCGCCGCCGCAACGGTGGCTGCCAGGCGCAACGCCTCGATACTTGCCTGGGCCTTGATCAGCTCAAGCTCCAAGGTCTTGGTGGTGTGCTGGTGTTCGGTCAGCGCTTCCTGGCGTGACTGGCTCTCCAGCACTGCCACCCGCAGGCGTTCCTGAAGCAGGGTGCGTTCGTTATCAATCAGGCTGACCTGTTCGCTTAGCTTGAGCTGTTGGGCCTGATCCTTGCGGGATTGCTCCTGCAGCGCCGTCAATTCCTTCGCCGTCACCCGATGCTCGATCAACAGTCGCTCATTGTCGCGATGCAGTTGGGTGATTTCATCCTGACGCACCATGGCGCTCTGCTGTGCCTGGCGCAGCTCGGCCTGTACCTGCTGCAATTGGCCTTCGTGGCGGCGCTGTTCCTGTTCGCGCTGTTCCTTGATCGCATTGCGGTAATGCTCCAGGGCGTCGCGGGCATGCAGGTGCTTTTCTTCCAGCGAACGAATCTGTTCGTCCTTGTCGTTGATCCGTAACTCGTAATCACTGCACGCCTGGTTAAGCCCGGCGTTACGGGTTTGTTCGGTCTGCAGGCTGGTAGTGGCGGTTTGCAGGGCGGCGCTTTCTTCTGCCAGGGCAGCGGCCTGGATATCGAGTTGTTGCTGGAGTTGGCTTTGGGCGGCTTCCAGCGCCTCTACTTGGGCGAGCAGGGCGTTCTTTTGTTGCTCGAACTGTGCCAAGGCCAAGTCGATTGGCTCCTGGGCTTTCTCTTTCAGGCGTTGAGCCAGTCGCGCCACCAGTTCGCCAAGCTCGTCGTCGATCGGTGCTTCGGTGATGGTGACGCGGGTTTCGCTCTCATCCAACTCCTTCAAATAGCGATGAATCGTGGTTTTCGAGCCTGTGTTGCCCATCTCGATGCGTACAGCGTCGATGCTGGGGTTCTCGCCGCGGGCGAGGATCGCCAGGCGTGCCGTTTGAACTACTGCTTTATTGATGCCGCCGCGAGCCATGGGGTCTCCGTCGATTTCGTAGTGTGGTACATGGTATGTATATACATACTATATCACGAATAAAAACCTGTTGAAATTCATCAATTAACAGATGGGATATTGGCGTATTATCCCGTGTCATGCGCATTTAAGCGGCACATACACCTGCCAGCAGTACACAAAGGCCTCCCATGAGCGATCTGGATCGTTACCTCAACGCCGCCACCCGCGATAACACCCGCCGTAGCTATCGCGCGGCGATCGAGCACTTCGAAGTGAGTTGGGGCGGGTTCCTGCCGGCGACCAGCGATAGCGTGGCGCGCTATCTGGTCGCTTACGCGGGGGTATTGGCGGTGAATACCTTAAAGTTGCGGCTCTCGGCCTTGGCGCAGTGGCATACAAGCCAGGGCTTTCCCGACCCGACTAAAGCGCCCGTGGTGCGCAAGGTCTTAAAGGGCATCCGCGCCGTGCACCCGGCGCAGGAGAAGCAAGCCGAGCCTTTGCAGCTCAAGCATCTGGAGCAGGTGGTGGCGTCTCTTGAGGTTGAGGCGACAGCGGCAACGCAGGCGCAGGATCAGCCTCGATTGCTGCGCGCCAAGCGCGACACGGCGCTGATCCTGCTGGGCTTCTGGCGCGGCTTCCGTAGCGATGAGCTGTGCCGCCTCGACATCGAACACGTGCAGGCGACGCCCGGCGCCGGGATCAGCCTGTATCTGCCGCGCAGCAAAAGCGACCGCGACAACCTCGGCAAGACCTACCACACCCCGGCACTGTTGCGGTTGTGTCCGGTGCAGGCCTACAGCGAATGGCTCAGCGCCTCGGCCCTGGTACGCGGCCCGGTGTTTCGCGGCATCGATCGCTGGGGCAACCTGGGGGAGGAGGGCTTGCACCCCAACAGTGTGATCCCGCTGCTGCGTCAGGCGCTGGAGCGCGCCGGCATCCCTGCCGAGCAATACACCAGCCACTCATTGCGCCGTGGCTTTGCGACTTGGGCGCATCGCAGTGGCTGGGATTTGAAGTCGTTGATGAGTTACGTCGGCTGGAGCGACATGAAATCCGCCATGCGCTATGTTGAATCCACGCCCTTTATTGGCATGACCTTGGCGACCCAGCCGCTGCTTTGAGATTTCTTCTATTAATACAGTCACCTGATAGGGAAAACCAATCGTCAGCATCAGGTTTGCCAATGAGCCATCCGCCGAGAGAGTGGGTAGGATTCACTTCATCAACTTCTTCACCCCTTTTACAAACCTGACGGAGAGTCAACGATGCCTATCATCAACAGCCAAGTAAAACCGTTCAAAGCGACCGCCTACAAAAACGGCAACTTCGTAGATGTGTCCGACGCCGACCTGAAAGGCAAGTGGTCCGTTGTGTTCTTCTACCCAGCCGACTTCACCTTCGTTTGCCCAACCGAGCTGGAAGACCTGGCTGACAACTACGCCGAATTCCAGAAGCTGGGCGTCGAAATCTACAGCGTGTCCACCGACACTCACTTTGCCCACGCTGCCTGGCACAACACTTCGCCAGCCATCGGAAAAATCCAGTACACCATGATCGGCGACCCAACCCTGACCATCTCCCGCAACTTCGACGTATTGATCGAAGAAGCTGGCCTGGCAGACCGCGGCACTTTCGTGATCAACCCAGAAGGTCAGATCAAGATCGTTGAGCTGAACGACGGCGGTGTTGGCCGTGACGCTTCCGAGCTGCTGCGCAAAATCAAGGCTGCCCAGTACGTCGCTGCCCACCCAGGCGAAGTGTGCCCAGCCAAGTGGAAAGAAGGCGAAGCCACCCTGGCTCCGTCCCTGGACCTGGTCGGCAAGATCTAAGTCTGTGAAGTCTCAAGGGCGGGAATCCGCACTTAAGTAAGCTGCATCCGCCCTCAAAACGCCCGGGCGAGATTCGCTCGGGCGTTTTTTTGTCTGCAATAAACCGAATGAACAGGAAATCGCCCGTATGTTGGACGCCAATCTTAAAGCTCAGTTGAAGTCATACCTGGAACGGGTCACCCAGCCGATCGAGATCGTCGCCTCCCTCGACGACGGCGCGAAATCCCAGGAAATGCTTGCCCTTTTGCAGGATGTTGTCAGCCTCACTACGCTGATTACCCTGAAAACCGATGGTGATGATGCGCGCAAGCCTTCGTTCTCCATCAACCGCCCGGGTGCCGATATCAGCCTGCGTTTTGCCGGCATCCCCATGGGCCATGAATTCACTTCGCTGGTGTTGGCCCTGCTGCAAGTCGGTGGCCACCCGTCGAAGGCCAGTGTCGAAGTGATTGAACAGATCCGCGCCCTTAAAGGCGAGTTCAGCTTCGAGACGTACTTCTCGCTGTCCTGCCAGAACTGCCCGGACGTGGTCCAGGCGCTGAACCTGATGGCCGTGCTCAACCCGAACATCCGCCACGTCGCCATCGACGGCGCGCTGTTCCAGGCAGAAGTCGACGAACGCCAGATCATGGCAGTGCCCAGCGTTTACCTGAACGGTGTGAACTTCGGCCAGGGCCGCATGGGCCTGGAAGAAATCCTCGCCAAGCTCGACACCAGCGGCATTGAAAAAGCCGCCGAAAAAATCAGCGCCAAAGACGCCTTTGATGTGCTCGTCGTCGGCGGTGGCCCCGCCGGTTCGGCGGCGGCGATCTACGCCGCACGTAAAGGTATTCGTACCGGCGTCGCTGCCGAGCGCTTTGGTGGTCAAGTGCTGGACACCATGTCCATCGAGAACTTCATCTCGGTACAGGAAACCGAAGGCCCGAAACTGGCCAGCGCCCTGGAAGCCCACGTGCGCCAGTACGACGTGGACATCATGAACCTGCAGCGCGCCAGTAGCCTGATCCCGGCGAAAAACGCCGGTGACCTGCACGAAATTCGTTTCGAAAGCGGTGCGACCCTCAAGTCCAAAACCGTGATCCTCGCCACCGGTGCCCGCTGGCGCGAAATGGGGGTGCCGGGTGAGCAGGAATACAAAGCCAAGGGCGTGTGCTTCTGCCCGCACTGCGACGGTCCGTTGTTCAAGGGCAAGCGTGTGGCGGTGATCGGCGGCGGTAACTCCGGCGTTGAAGCGGCCATCGACCTGGCCGGTATCGTCAGCCACGTCACCTTGCTTGAGTTCGACAGTAAATTGCGCGCCGACGCCGTGTTGCAGCGCAAGCTCTACAGCCTGCCGAACGTTGACGTGATCACCAGCGCGCTGACCAGTGAAGTCAAAGGTGATGGCCAGAAAGTTACCGGCCTGGCCTACAAGGATCGCGACAGCGGCGAGTTCAAGACCATCGACCTGGAAGGGATCTTTGTGCAGATCGGTTTGCTGCCCAACACCGACTGGCTCAAAGGCACCGTGGAACTGACCCCTCGCGGCGAGATCATTGTCGATGCGCGTGGCGAAACGTCACTGCCCGGTGTGTTCGCTGCCGGTGACGTAACAACGGTGCCGTACAAACAGATCGTGATTGCGGTGGGCGAGGGCGCCAAGGCTTCCTTGAGTGCGTTCGACCATTTGATCCGCACCTCCGCTCCGGCGTAATACCGAGCCCGGAAATGAAAAACCCCATGAGCGATCATGGGGTTTTTTCGTTACAGCGGTGCGGGCTGGATAATCTCGACCCAGTAGGCATCCGGGTCCTTGATGAACGCCAGGCTCTTCATGCGGCCATCGCTCAGGCGCTTCTGGAAATCGCAGCCCAGGGCTTCGAAACGTTCACAGGCCGCGACAATATCCGGCACCGAGATGCAGATATGGCCAAAGCCACGGGGGTCGGTATTACCGTTGTGGTAGGCGAAGTCGGCGTCGTTTTCGGTGCCGTGGTTGTGGGTCAGTTCCAGGATGCCCGGGATCGACTTCATCCACTGGGTGCGCTCGGCGGCGTCGGCCGGGATCTGGGATTTGTCCACCAGGGCCAGGAAATACAGGCTGAATTCGGCTTCCGGGAAGTCACGCTTTTCAACCAGGGAAAAGCCCAGGACGCGCGTGTAGAAGTCCAGCGACTTAGTGATGTCCTTGACCCGCAGCATGGTGTGGTTGAACACGAAGTTGGCGGTGGCGGTGTCAGGTTGGGCAGTGACGCCCGGGAAAGTGTTCAGTTCGTGCAGGCTCATGGGCCCTCCAGAAAAAATGGGGCAAACGCGGCTCTAAGACGTGAGCGGTTCCTTGGCTTGCGGCTGGCATCCGTGCAGCCGGGCCATGATACGCAAGGCGCGCGCCCGGCGCCAAATGAAAAAGCCCACGCAGGCCTTGCGACCCATGGGCCTGGGGCTCAAACTTTGGCGCTTGAACCTTGGGTGTTTTTTGTCATGATCGAACCTCGTAAACCGCTGTTGAGTGCTGTGTGTTTGCTGTTGGCCGCCCCCTTCGTCATGGCGGCCGACCCTGAAATTCATTGGCCCAGCGGCTGGCAAGTCGAAGAAGTCGTGGCGGATGGAGAAGCGCCGGCCACACCACGGCCCGTGTCCCGGCAGCGCGCGATCAAGAATGATGAAAATGGTGCGACCTTGATGGTCATCGAATTGACCGGCACGCCCATTGAGCCGGGCCATAAGGTTAATCTCCCAGGTGTATTGCTGGAGATGCGCAAGTCCATCCAGAAAGATTTTGCCCAGGGGGGTTATCAAAGTGTGTGCAGCAAGATGCACCCTACAACCTTGAGTCGCCTTGAAGCACTGGAAACTACTTGTGTGATTACCGAAAACGGCCGTCACGTGCTTTCACAAACATTGGTGTGTGCGGTCGATACCGATAACGCCTATGTTTTTTCATACGCCGGTCAGGCGCAAGCGTACGACGCCAGCAAGGACGAAGTCAGTTCGGTGCGCGATAGCCTGAAACTTTAAGTATGTAATGCCCGTGGGTTCTGAACATGATGAAACGTTATTTAAGTTCGGTTTCGAACCATTGAAATGAAAAAGAAATGAAAAAGCCCCGCTTAGGCGGGGCTCTTTGTTAGTGCAGTGCAATCAGCCGCGAAGCCAGGAGTCTACAGTGGCGGCGCCGTACTGTTCTTTCCAGGCCTTGAGGCCGCGATGGTTGCCACCTTTGGTTTCGATCAGTTCACCAGTGTGCGGGTTCTGGTAAACCTTGACCACGCGAGCGCGGCGCTGTTTTGGTGCGGCAACGGCAGCAGCACTGGACTTGCCCGGGTTTGGATCAAGGATGGAAATGATGTCGCGCAGGCCTTTGCCATAGGTCTTCATCAGGGCTTGAAGCTTTTCTTCGAATTCGATTTCTTTCTTCAGGCCGGCGTCGTTCTTCAGGGATTCCAGCTGGGCAAGCTGTTCTTGAAGGGCTTTTTCTGCTGCGCGAAATTCGGCGAGTCTGGACAAAATCTGTACTCCAATAGTGTATTTGGCTGATATCAACTGCAGACAAAGCTATAAGCCAAGCGCTTTAAGGCGACTCAAGAAAGAAGTCGTCCCGCGAGTTCTGCACAGGCAGGAAAAATTGTAGTAGTTAATCCGCTACGAGTAAATCATGTCTTTTGTCTAAATAGAATTATTTCAACACCGGTAGTGCATGGCTATTCAATGGCCGACCAGGGATTTAATAAATTCATTGCAGGGTAATGGCTTCCCGAACAGGTAGCCCTGCAGGAAATCCACGCCCTGGGCCGCCAGGTATTCACACTGTTCAGCGGTTTCCACACCTTCGGCGACGATACCCAAGTCGAGCTTCCCGGACAGTTCTATGATGCTGTCAAGAATATGCCCTGATAGTGCATCTGCGCCGATCATGGCGACAAAACTCTGGTCGATCTTCAAATAGTCCACATTGAAATTACGCAAGTAACCGAGGCTGGAATGCCCGGTGCCGAAGTCATCAATGGCAATCATAACCCCCAGTTGATGCAACGCATCGAACAAGCGACGGGTGATGTCGGTGGGTTCGATCAGCTCGCGTTCGGTCAACTCCAGCACCAGTGTCACCTGGCCTACAGGAAATGCGGCGAGGAACTCACGACAGTCATCCACCAGTGCCAAGTCCTGGCAGTGGCGTGCGGTGATGTTCACGCCGATATGGAATCCAGGGCGGAACCGCGCCGCGTGGGGCGCCAGTTGTGCAGCGGTCTGACGCAATAGCGCGCGAGTCATGGGGACGATCAGGCCCGAATGTTCGGCCAGGGGGATAAACAGGTCGGGGCGCACCAGGCCTTCTTTCGGGTGTTGCCAGCGCATCAATACTTCGCAACCGGCCCACTCACGGGTATCACCGCGTACGACCGGTTGGAAATACGGAATGAATTCATGGGCACCCAACGCCCGTTGCAGTTCATGGGTCGGCGCCGAAGAGCGCTTTTGCAGCCAATGGGCCAACACGCCCGCCAGCACGCCAAAGAACACCACCAGGCTGAACAGTGCCGGGTATCGGGCCTGCATATACCGCCATACTTCGCCGGCCGGCATGCCCGCGTCGACACTGTAGTGAAACCGCTCGGACGCCAGGCGATGATGGGCCACGGCGAATACGGGCACCTGCGTGTCATGCACCTTTCCATCCGCCCCCAGCCAATTCGGGCCAACCTGCAGCACCAAGTCGGCGTAACGGCTGATCAGGCGCAGCGCGTTGGTCAGGTGGTAACCATCAATCGAAGCAAATGCGGCCTTGTCGCCGTTGACCAGCCGGTAGACCAGCAGTGCCGTGTCCGGCGTCACCGGGTTGCCATTCATCAGCCATAAGCGGCCATCCACATAGTCATCCGGGTTGACCGGCGACGCATAGGTGCCGCCGAACAGCGAACTGCAGTAGATATTTTTTTGCCAGGACAAAGTGGTCGCCCGCACGAACGGCCGGCGCGTGACCTGTTCGCGCAGCGCCAACTGCGCACCGTCATCACAGGGTCGTCCCGCCAATGGCAGCAAGGCCTGGGCGGCGAGGGCGGTGTTGTCGAGCATCAGGTCGAATTGGCGCACGGCTTCCTGCGCCGTCTGGGCGGTGCTTTGTTGCAGGGTGCGTTCGGCTTGCCAATGCAGAATGACCACCCCGAGTGCAATCGGCAACAGCGCACTGAGCGCGGTAATCACGTTGCGAGTGGCGCGTTTTCGCGGGCCGTTGACGGTGAGGGGCATGAAGTGAACGGCCTGTTGCAGGATCAGATTCAATTGATGATAGAGGTCCAGGCCAAAATAAGCTCGCGGTACCTAGCGTTTAGCCAGTAGCTGCCACTACCACGCCAAAGCTTGCGCAATGCGAATGAAGGCGAGGGCCGCAGGGGAGGCGTGCCGCCGGTCCAGCACGGCCAGGCCCACCCGGCGCGGCACACGCGGTGACAGCGCGCGCTGTACATAGCGTTGATCGCGCCAAATCGGCAACGATGACTGTGCCACCACGCTCACGGCATCCCCGCGACCCACGGTTTCCAGGGTGCTTAGCAACTGCGAGCAGCGAAAACGCACGTTAGGGGTCAGCCGCGCCTCGTTGAACAGTCGCAGCACCAATTCAGACGAGCCGGCCTCAGTCAGGGCAAAGGGGTCGTTGCACAACTCCTTGAGGCTGACCTGCTCGCGGTCCGCCAGCTTATGGTCGGCCGGCAGCAGCGCCACCATCTGGTCCTCGAACAGCGCGAAGGTGTCGAAACGTTCCTGTTCCAGCACCACAAAGCCGATATCAATCCGGCGTTCGTCGAGCCATTGCATGACTTGCCTGTCCGGCCCTTCGTCCACATGCACTTCGATGCCGGGATACTCCAGGCGAAACCGGTTGAGGATCTTCGGCAGCAGGTAGGTCGAGGACGTCGGTCCGAAGGAGCCGATGCGCAACGTCCCGCGTTTCATGCCCCGAGCGTCCGCAGCCTCTTGTTGCAGTGTATTGGCCAGCCCCAGCATCGCCCGGGCGCGTCCCAGCAACTGCGCGCCGATATCACTGAGTTCCACCTGGGCCTGGTGCCGCCTGAACAATGCCACCCCCAGTTCCTCCTCCAGCCCCTTGATCGCATGGGAGACCGCCGATTGGCTGATGCCCAGGCGGTGGGCGGCGCTGGTAAAACCTTGCAGCTCGGCCACCAGGGAGAATATTTCGAGTTGAGTCAGGGTCATGAGTGAAA
Organism: Pseudomonas petroselini; assembly: GCF_045037875.1. Lineage (NCBI taxonomy): Bacteria > Pseudomonadati > Pseudomonadota > Gammaproteobacteria > Pseudomonadales > Pseudomonadaceae > Pseudomonas > Pseudomonas petroselini. The sequence continues at coordinate 4,024,817 of NZ_CP173614.1, read as the reverse complement.
GCTCATTTTACGATGACTCTGTATTACCAGAACAATGGGCTAACCCTCAAGCCATTAGAGCCACCGCCCGTGTATTCAACCTCGGATCGCATCACTTACTTCAAGTTGGCCGCCGTCACCATGATCTGGGGCGGTACCTTCGTCGCCGGTCGCTACCTGAGTGAGGCGGTTGACCCTCTGCTGGCGGCCAGCCTGCGTTTTTGCCTGGCCAGCCTGGCATTGTTGGTGTTCATGGGGGGCGCACGTATTCCCTTGGCGCGCCCAAACCCGCGGCAGGCCGCACAATTGCTGGTGCTGGGTTTTTTCGGCATCTTTTTCTACAACCTGTGTTTCTTCTACGGGTTGCAGTACACCAACGCGTCACGGGCCTCATTGATCGTGGCCCTGAACCCAGCGGTGATTGGCTTGGCGTCCTGGTGGTTATTCAAGGAGCGCCTGAACGGCATCAAGGTCATCGGCATCGCCTTATGCCTGGCGGGTGCTGCCGTGGTCATCATCAGCCGCAACCCGCAGTTGCTGGGCGACGGCGCCGGCAACTGGCGAGGCGATCTGCTGATCTTTGGTTGCGTGGTGGGGTGGGGCATCTACTCGTTGTTTTCCCGCGAACTGAACCAAAGCTTAGGGCCGCTGCAGACGGTCACTTGGTCAATCCTGTTGGGTACCCTGATGCTCACCGTGACCTCGCTGATCACGGGCCGTTTTAGTGTGGAGGCCATTGGCCAACTGCATTTTTCGCAGGTCATGAGCCTGTTGTACCTGGGTGTGCTGGGGTCGGCGCTGGCCTATATCGGCTACTACGATGGCATCCGACGTATCGGCGCGACCCGCTCCGGGGTATTCATCGCGCTTAACCCACTCACGGCCGTGATCTTTGGCGCCTTGCTGCTGGGCGAACAGTTGACCGCGCCAATGCTGATCGGCGGTGCGGTGATCCTGCTGGGCATCTACCTGTGCAACAAACCCCTTGCGCAGGCCAAGGCAATGGGGATTTGATAAGAGTACGGACAAACACGGTTACGCTGTGTAGAATCGATTTACGCATACAAGAATATGGACTTGCGCTCACGCAAGCCTAAGCCGTCAGAGACCGATGACACCATGAAGCTACTCGGCTCCCCCCTCATCTTTGGTGACTTCCTCGCCCGCAGCGTGCGAGGCCTCTCCTGTGCGCCGCCTGTGCACCTCATCCTTGCTGGCAATTGAATCCGTCACTACAAGAATGATGAGGCGCCAAATCATGGCAGATCTATACGAAAACCCAATGGGCCTGATGGGCTTTGAATTTATCGAATTCGCGTCGCCGACGCCGGGCACCCTGGAGCCGATCTTCGAGATCATGGGCTTCTCCAAGGTCGCGACCCACCGCTCCAAGAATGTGCACCTGTACCGCCAGGGCGAGATCAACCTGATCCTTAACAACGAGCCCAACAGCATCGCCTCCTACTTTGCGGCCGAGCACGGCCCGTCGGTGTGCGGCATGGCCTTCCGCGTCAAGGATTCGCAAAAAGCCTACAACCGTGCCCTCGAGCTCGGCGCCCAGCCGATCCACATCGAAACCGGCCCGATGGAACTGAACCTGCCGGCGATCAAGGGCATCGGCGGTGCGCCGCTGTACCTGATCGACCGTTTCGGCGAAGGCAGCTCGATCTACGACATCGACTTCGTCTACCTCGAAGGCGTCGAGCGCAACCCGCAAGGCGCAGGCCTGAAGGTCATCGACCACCTGACCCACAACGTCTATCGCGGGCGCATGGCCTACTGGGCCAACTTCTACGAGAAGCTGTTCAACTTCCGTGAAGCGCGCTATTTCGACATCAAGGGCGAGTACACCGGCCTGACCTCCAAGGCCATGAGTGCGCCGGACGGCATGATCCGCATCCCGCTGAACGAAGAGTCGTCCAAGGGCGCCGGGCAGATCGAAGAGTTCCTGATGCAGTTCAACGGTGAAGGTATCCAGCACGTGGCCTTCCTTTCTGACGACCTGGTCAAGACCTGGGACGCGTTGAAGAAGATCGGCATGCGCTTCATGACCGCACCGCCGGACACCTACTACGAAATGCTTGAAGGTCGCTTACCGAACCACGGCGAGCCGGTGGATCAACTGCAAGCGCGCGGCATCCTGCTGGATGGCTCGTCCGTTGCGGGCGACAAGCGCCTGCTGTTGCAGATCTTCTCGGAAACCCTGATGGGCCCGGTGTTCTTCGAGTTCATCCAGCGCAAAGGCGACGATGGCTTTGGCGAAGGCAACTTCAAGGCGCTGTTCGAGTCCATCGAGCGCGACCAAGTGCGTCGCGGTGTATTGAGCACCGACTAAGCAAGTGTAAAAAAGCCCGGCCGAGAGATGTCTCGGCCGGGCTTTTTATTGCCTGTGCATCAGGCTTTGCGCTGACGGACCAAATGCTTGAACCCTTCAAACACCAGCACCATCACCGCCAGCCAGATCGGGATGTAGGTCAACCACTCGCCGCCCTTGATCCCTTCACCCAAGATCAGTGCGACGCCCAGCAACAGCACCGGCTCCACATAGCTGAGCAGCCCGAACAGGCTGAATGCCAGCAAACGGCTGGCAATGATATAGCTCACCAGCGCCGACGCACTGATCAGGCCCAGCATAGGAATCAACGCATACAGCTTCGGGTGCGCATCCATCACCGCAAAGCCTTGCTCGCCGCTCTGCACAAACCACCAGGCCACCGGCAGCATGAGCGCCATATCCAGCCAGAGGCCGCCCAGGTGGTCGGTCTTGAGGTATTTGCGCACGATGAAATAGAGCGGGTAACCGATGATCACCACCAGTGTTGCCCAGGAGAAACCGCCGGCCTGGTACAGCTCGTTGAGCACGCCGAGGCCTGCAAAAAACACTGCGACCCGCTGCAAATACGACAGCTGCTCGCCCCAAACCAGGCGACCGGTCAGCACCATGGTCAGCGGTAACAGGAAGTACCCCACCGACACATCCAGGCTGCGCCCATTCAGCGGCGCCCACATAAACAGCCACAGCTGCACGCCGAGCAACGCTGAAGACAGCAGCACACCCGCGATCAGACGGGGCTTGCCGGCTAACATCCGTACCAGCTCCCACACCCGCCGCCATTCGCCGCTGACGATCATGAAGACCGTCATGCACGGCACGGTGAGCAGCATGCGCCAGCCGAAAATTTCCAGGCCGCTCAAGGGGGTGAGCAATGATGTGAAGTAATACATCACAGCGAACAACGCCGAAGCCGAGACCGATAACACAACACCTTTAGACACACTGTCCTCGCGAAAAACCATGGGTACAAAAAAGAGGGGGATTGCAGGAGGGGATTATGGTGCTTTTAGCGTGAGAGGGTTGCGCTGTTTTGGGGCGTTTTTCAGGAAAATTTCTCGCCGTGGATTCGTTGGGATCCGCCCTGTGGCCTGTGGGCCACAGGGGGCTTGCAGATTAACCGCGCGCCACGCGGCCCGAGACGAAGTGCTCCACATCATTGAACCCGGGCGTGGAGGAATGCCCCGGCGTCACCAGCGAGTCGATGAACGCTTCATCCTGCGCCGTGATCTTCACGTCCAACGCGCCAAGGTAGGCGTCCCACTGCTCCTCGGTGCGCGGCCCGACAATCGCCGAACTGACCGCTGAACTGTTCAACACCCAAGCAATGGCAAACTCCACAATCCCCACGCCACGGCCTTGGGTGTACTGCTGGATCTGCTGGGCGATGCGCAGCGATTCCACGCGCCATTCGGTTTCCAGGATGCGTTTGTCCTGGCGCGCCGCACGGCTGCCGGCTTCGGGCGCTACATCCGGGGCGTATTTGCCGCTGAGCACGCCACGCGCCAATGGGCTGTAAGGCACTACACCCAAGCCGTAGGCGACTGCGGCGGTGATCTGCTCGACCTCGGCCTGACGGTTGACGATGTTGTACAGCGGCTGGCTGATCACCGGTTTGTCCACGCCCAGGCGCTCGGCCACGCGGATCACTTCGGCAATGCGCCAGCCGCGATAGTTGGACAGGCCCCAGTAGCGGATCTTGCCCTGGCGGATCAGGTCGCCGATTGCCGACACCGTCACCTCCAGTGGGGTCGCGTGGTCTTCACGGTGCAGGTAGTAGATGTCGAGGTAGTCAGTGTCGAGGCGGCTCAGGCTGGCTTCCAACGCATTGAAGATACGCTTGCGGCTCAGGCCGCTGCGGTTGGGCAACCCATCGATGGGGCCGATGGCAACCTTGGACGCCACCACCCAATCCTCGCGGTGACGGGCGATCGCTTCGCCGACGATTTCCTCGGAGCGGCCGCCGGTGTAGACGTCCGCCGTGTCGATAAAATTGATGCCCTGGTCCCAGGCCTTGTCGATGATGCGCAGCGAGTCCTCGGTGCTGGTCTGTTTGCCAAACATCATGGTGCCCAGGGTCAAGGCACTGACCTTCAACCCGGACTGGCCCAATGTGCGGTAGATCATGGATAGCTCCTCTTGGCCGAAACGTACGCCATGCAATACCAGACTCCAAGGCTCTGGGACAAGCCCCGCACGCGTTTCTTCACGCGCTCAGCAACGCCTGACAGCGCCCTTGTAAAAAGCGATGCAACACTTTCACCCGTTCCGATACTTGCAGGCGGTGGGGGCACATCAGGTTGAACGGCGTCGGTTCGCCCTGCCAATCAGGCAGCAAGGGCACCAGCCGACCGGCCTGGATGTCACGGGCAATATCCAGGTTGGCTTTGTAGGCGATGCCGTGGCCGGCCAGCGCCCAGCGCCGCACGATTTCGCCGTCATCGCTCAAGTAATCGCCCGTCACCTCAACCTCCTGCAGCGCCGTGCCCTGGCGAAAATACCACGTGCTGTTGGCCCGGCCCTGACGCATGTAGCGCAGTGCGTTGTGTTGCGCCAGATCGGAAGGTGTTCGGGGCGTGCCATGGCGCGCCAGGTAGTCCGGGCTGGCGCAGGGGATGCGGTGGTGCCCAGGCACCACCGGCAGTGCTACCAGGCTGGAGTCCCTGGGCACACCAAAGCGCAGGGCAATGTCGACGGTGTCGCGGAACAGGTCGGCATTGCTGTCGTTGAGCAGCAATTGCAGACGGATATTGGGGTGTTCGAGCTTGAACTCGTCCAGCCAGCCCAGCAGCACATTGCGCCCGAAATCCGAAGGCGCCGCCAGTTGCAGTAAACCACTGAGACTCTGGCCCTGCTGTTTGATCGCCTGTTCGCCTTCCGAGAGCGCCTCCAGCGCTACCCGCACGCTGTCGAGGTAGCGCCGACCTTCCTCGGTGAGGCGCATGCTGCGCGTGGAGCGCGCCAACAGGCGGATGCCCAGGCGCGTTTCCAGGCGTTTGAGGGCGATGCTGGCGGCGGCCGGGGTCAAGCCAAGCCCGCGCGCGGCGGCGGACAAGCTGCCGGTGTCGGCGGTGCGCACGAAGACTTCAAGGTCGAGGGTTGAGCTCATTTGTAAAAATCCTTTAAAGATCTTGTCGTTTTACCGGGATTTTTCGCTGATTGCCAAGCTGGGAAGATGAACGCTCATTTTCTCAAGCAGGAATTTTCCCCATGACTTCTTCCCTCAACGGCAAAACCGTCATCGTGATCGGCGGCAGCAGCGGCATCGGCGCCGCCGTGGCCCAGGCCGCCGCTGCGCGGGGTGCACACGTGGTATTGGCCGGGCGGCGCTTGGTCTCCGGCAACGAAAACGGCCTGCGCAGCGAACCGGTGGACGTCACCGATGCAGCCTCCCTGCAACGCCTGTTCGAGACCGTGGGGCGTTTTGACCACCTGGTCTACACCTCGGGGCCGACGGTACGCGCCAAGACCTTGCTTGAGACCGACCTGGCCGAAGCCCAGGAAAATTTCAACGTAAAGCTCTGGGGCTCGCTGCGAGCGATTCAACTGGCACTGCCTTTTCTTGACGAACACGGCAGCATCAGCCTGACCTCGGGGCAACTGGGACGTAAATTGGCGCCGGGCCAGTTCATCAAGACCGGCATTAACGCCGCGACCGAAGCACTGGGCAAGCAATTGGCCAAGGAGTTGGCACCGCGCCGGGTCAACGTGATCAGTCCAGGCGTGATTGACACACCGGCTTATGCGGGGTTGGCTGAAGAACAGCGCCTGGCGATGTTTGCCAAGGCCGGCGGTGCGTTGCCGGTCGGGCGCGTGGGGCAGGCGGAGGAGGTCGCGGCGGGGTATGTGCTGGCCATGGAGAATGGCTTCATGACCGGCGCCGTGATCGACATCGACGGCGGCGGCCTGTTGTAAACACCGCACAAACACTGCGGGGGGCGGCCACACCACTCCCCACATGTGACTGCGTTAGACCTTCAGGGTACGCGTCATCCGCAACGCCAGCACACTACCCGCCACGATCACCGCCGCGAGCAGGTACAGCGCCACATCCGTTGATCCGGTGGCATCTTTCACAAAGCCCACGATGTACGGGCTGAGGAAGCCGGCCATCTGGCCCATGGAGTTGATCAGCGCCAGGCCACCGGCCGCCGCGCCGGCACTAAGCATCGCGGTGGGCACCGGCCAGAACATCGGCAGGCCGGTCAGCGCACCCATGGTGGCGATGGTCAGGCCGAGGATCGCAATGGCCGGTGTCGTCGCGAAGTTCACCGCAATCACCAAGCCAATGGCGCCCATCAACATCGGCACCACCAAGTGCCAGCGACGCTCTTTGCGCAAGTCCGCGGAGCGACCCACCAGCAACATGAACACCGCCGCCAGCAGGTAAGGGATCGCACTGAGCCAGCCGATCACCAGGTTATCGCTGAAGCCCAGGTTCTTGATGATCGACGGTAGCCAGAAGTTGATCGCGTACACGCCGCTCTGGATGCAGAAGTAGATCAGGCCGAACGCCCAGATCGCCGGGTTCTTGAACACTTCGGCCAGCGAATCGGTCGTGGTTTTCGGCTTGTTGGCCAGGTCGGTCGCCTGGTCGGCTTCCAGCACTGCGCGCTCGTGCGGCTTGAGCCATTTGGCGTGGGCAAAGCTGTCGCTGAGCAGGAAATAGGCGAGGGCGCCCAAAATCACGGTCGGGATACCTTGCAGCAGGAACATCCACTGCCAACCGGCCAGGCCGCCTTGGCCTGCCGCGAAGTGGTTGAGGATCCAGCCGGAGAACGGGCTGCCCAGCAGGCCGGAAACCGGAATGGCCGACATGAACAGCGCCATGATCCGCCCACGGCGGAAGGTCGGGAACCACTGCGAGAGGTACAGCACCACGCCAGGGAAGAAGCCGGCTTCGGCGGCACCGGTAAACAGGCGCAGGGTGTAGAAGTGGGTTGGTGTGGTGACGAACAGCAGGCAGGTCGACAGCGTGCCCCAGACGATCATCATCAACGCAATCCAGCGCCGTGGACCGAACTTGGTCAGCGCCAGGTTGCTCGGCACACCGCACAACACGTAGCCGATAAAGAAGATCCCGGCGCCGAGGCCGTACACGGTTTCGCTGAATTTCAACGCATCGAGCATCTGCAACTTGGCAAAGCCAACGTTTACCCGGTCGAGGTAATTGAACAGATAGCAGATGAAAATGAAGGGGATCAAGCGCAGGGTAACGCGCTTGTAGATGGCGTTTTTATCGTCATCGGTGGCCATTGTGACGGCGGCGCTCTGTGACATGGGAGTCTCTCTTTATTATGATTTTTTGCGATGCGAGGTTAACGTTGATCGCCCACTGAGTCTCGGCCACCTGGCAGGCCGCTGTCTTTGTGCGTGCGCACAGTGAAGCCGCTATTGCGCTGTGCCTGTGAACAACCATCGTTTTCTAGGAAATTAGCCCCATGTTCGAGCTGGATCATGACCTGGCACAGGATATCGTCGATCGAACCATGGCGATCCTGCCCCATAACGTCAACGTCATGGACAGCCAGGGCCTGATTCTCGGCAGCGGCGAGCCCGAACGTATCAACACTCGCCATGAAGGCGCACAACTGGTGCTCGCCAATGGCCGCGTGGTGGAAATCGACGGCCAGACCGCCAAGCACCTCAAAGGCGTGCAACCGGGCATCAACCTGCCGCTGCTGCATGACGGCCGCCTGATCGGCGTGCTCGGCATCACCGGTGAGCCGGAAGGCCTGCGCACCTACGCCGAGCTGGTGCGCATGACCGCCGAAATGCTGGTGAGCCATCGCCACCAGCAGGCCGAGCAACAATGGCGGCGCCAACGCTGTGACGATCTGCTGGCCTTGCTGCTGGCCGATACCGGCGACTCACCGCGCCTGGTGGACGAAGCTCAACAACTGGGGCTCAAGCCGCAGATGGCGCGTACACCGTACCTGTTCGAACTGGGCGCGGGGCAATCGGCGGAAGCCTTGAGTGCCTGGCTGACCTCGCGTTACCCGGACAGCTGGTGCGTCAGCTCGGCGCAATATTCATTGTTATGGTGCCGTCCGGCCGCGATACAGGTCGACAACCCACGGCTGTTGGAAAAGCTTGATGGCCTCGGCTGGCATATCCTGCGCGTCGCCGTTGGGGGGCAGGCGGATGGGCTGGCGGGTCTGCGCCGTTGCTATCGACGCGTCGGTGATTTGCTCGCCTATGGCCGCGATGTGCTGCCGCAGTCACGGCTGCTGACCCTCAACCGCTATCGCCTGCCCGTGATGCTCTGGCGCCATCGCAACGACGATGCCCTCGACGAACTGCTCAACCCCCTGCGCAAAGTGCTGGCCAAAGACAGCAATGGCCAACTGCAGGCCACGCTGCGCAGTTGGTGCGAACACGACGGGCAAAGCCAGTCCTGCGCCGATGCGCTGGGCATTCACCGCAACAGCCTGCGTTACCGCATGGAGCGCATTGCCGAACTCAGCGGTGTCGACCCGTTGACCCTGGACGGCATGCTTGCGCTGTACCTCGGCGTGCAGTTGCTGCCCCAGGCTTTGTCGGAATGAACAACAAAGCGCATCCGCACTTGTGCACCGGACCGGCGTCAGCGGCCGTGCCAACTGGCAGCATGGGCGTTATAAAAACCGGAGAAAGCCCATGAAAATCATCATCGCCCCCGACTCGTTCAAGGACAGCCTGAGTGCTGAAGGCGTGGCACAGGCCATTGCTGACGGGCTGGCGCAGGTCTGGCCGGATGCTCAGTTGGTCCAGTGTCCAATGGCGGATGGAGGTGAAGGCACGGTGGATTCGGTGCTGGCGGCATGTCACGGCGAGTTGCGGCGCCACACCGTGCGCGGCCCGCTCGGCGCAGCGGTTCAAGCACGTTGGGGCTGGTTGGCTGACAGCCACACCGCCATCATCGAAATGGCCGAGGCCAGCGGCCTGCAACTGCTGCCCCCGGAACAGCGCGATGCCTGTGTCACCACGACTTACGGCACCGGCGAACTGATCCGCGCAGCCCTGGATGCCGGCGCCCAACGCATCATCCTGGCGATTGGCGGCAGTGCCACCAACGACGGTGGCGCGGGCGCGATGCAGGCGCTGGGCGTGCAACTGTTCGATGCACAAGCGCAACGGCTGCCACCCGGCGGCCTGGCCCTGTCGCGCCTGGCGCATATCAGCCTTGAACAGCTGGACCCGCGCCTGGCGCAGGTCCGCTTCGAAATCGCTGCGGACGTGAACAATCCGCTGTGCGGGCCCCACGGCGCGTCGGCGATTTTCGGCCCGCAGAAGGGCGCCAATCCCGAGCAAGTGCAACAGTTGGACGCCGCCCTTGGTCACTTTGCCGATCACTGCGCCCGCGTGCTGCCCAGCGACGTGCGCGACGAAGCCGGCAGCGGCGCCGCCGGCGGCTTGGGCTTTGCCGCCAAAGCGTTCCTGGGCGCGCAGTTTCGTGCCGGTGTGGACGTGGTCGCCGAATTGGTCGGCCTGGATGAAGCTGTGCGTGGCGCAGACCTGGTGATCACCGGCGAAGGCCGTTTCGACGCCCAGACCCTGCGCGGCAAAACCCCGTTCGGCGTGGCACGTATCGCCCGGCAGCACAACGTGCCGGTCATTGTGATTGCCGGCACGCTGGGCGAGGGCTATGAGCAGATGTATGCCCATGGCGTGGATGCCGCTTTCGCCTTGCCTTCGGGGCCGATGACGTTGGAGCAGGCATGTAAGGCGGCACCTGGCCTCTTACGTGAGCGTGCGGCGGCCATAGCACGGGTTTGGCGATTGGCGTCTCACTAAGGCCTATAAACCGGGGACGCGACTTGATGTGTACCGGACATTCCGTCGGTCGGAAAAGTCATTGAGCCTGTCAATCCTGACAGTAGACGCAGCATTGGCCTCAGACGTTAATTTGGTGACCCCCTCGGGTTTAAACAGAGGGTACAGCCGATTACGTTATTTTGCCTAAAGGTCAATATCATGAACGATCGCATCGATGTAAACGCCGAGATCACAAGCGCTACTTCGGCAAAGATCACCTGGGACGGCAGTAGCGATACTCAATACCACGTGTCCTATTCGGAGATTCCTCACGGGGAACCTGTTGCTAGAACTGTCAAAGGCAACGAAACGCACCTCACCGGGCTGGAAACCGGCGTACGGTATGGCGTCACCGTCACTCACGGGGTGCGCCAGGGTGGAACTAGCTTCGTTCCCCGTGAAGTGCCTTAAGTGCGATCCCCCCGCGCGAAGGACACTCAATGCGCGCGAGGGGGCGACTGGCTACTCCACATGGCTAGTCAAACACTCCCCGCGCCAACTGATCGATCCACCGCTTCTGAAACTCCAGCAGCGCCGCCTTGGGCTGCTGCAGCTCGACCAGTGCCAGCATCGGGTCTTCCACGGCTGTGCGCACACCGGACAATTCCTCCAGCGTCGCCAAGCCGCAAAACGGCACATAGGCTTCGCTGTAGCCGCCTTCATGCACCAGCACCAAGCGCCCCTGGCACAGGCGTTCGGCAGCCTGGCGCACGCAACGGGTCATCAGGCGAAACGACTCGCTGTGCAGCAACATCCGCGCGAGTGGGTCGACGGCGTTGGCGTCAAAGCCGCAGGCGACGATGATCAGTTCCGGCTGGAAGCGCTCCAGCGCCGGTACCACGATGCGCGTCATCGCATGCAAGTAAGCGTCGTGGCCGCATCCCGGCGGCAAGGGAATATTGATGTTCGCTCCCCGCCCGGCGCCGCGACCACGATCCTGTTCACCGCTGTAGCCCGGCGGATAACAACCGTCCTGATGCAACGAGATCGTCAAGACATCCGCCCGCGCCTCGAAAATCGCTTGCGTGCCGTTGCCATGGTGTACGTCCCAATCGATCACGGCGACCTTGCCCAGTCCGCTGCGGGCCTTGGCGGCTTCGATGGCGATGGCGATGTTGGCCAGGAAACAGAAGCCCATGGCGCTGTCCGCCAGGCAGTGATGGCCAGGTGGGCGAGACAGCGAGTAGGCGTTATCCGCGAGGCCCTTGAGCACGGTGTCGACGGCGGCCATGGTCAGGCCGGCGGAGAGCCGGGCAATCTCGTAGCTGCCCGGGCCTATCGGCGCCTGCGGTCCAAGCTCGCCACCACCGGCATCACTCAGCGCCTTGAAGCGCTGCAGGTATTCGCGGCCATGGACGCGCAGCAAGTCGGTTTCGCTGGCGACCGCCGCGTTGTGGATGTCCAGGTGATGGCTTAGCCCGGACACATCCAGCAGGCTTTTCATGCGCCGTTTGGTTTCGGGGGACTCGGCATGCCCGCTGCCGGCCGGTGGCTGCACCCAGCCACCCACGGGCAAGGTCAATGCATGGGCGCTGGCGCTGTGCCAAAGGCTCATTTCATCAAAGAAAAACGCGGTGGTTCGGTTCATACAAGCTCCATTTCAACGACGGGTTTGGGACGGCTGGCGAGGATCATTGCCAGCGACAACAAGGTGATCACGGCGCCGCCGATCAACAACGCCGTAAAGCTGCCACTGACCTCGATCAGCCGGCCGGCGATTGCCGGGCCGATGGCCAGGCCGCCGCCGATCACCAGGTTCGAGGCATTCATCAGCTTGCCGCTGTGATCGAGGTCGGCGAGGCACGCGAGGATCAGCGGCAGGATGAAGGTCCAGGTGAACTTGAACAGCAGCGCCGCCAGGGCGAAGCGCATCAGCGTCGGTTGGCCCAGCAGGAGCAACACGGCGGCGGCCATCAGGGCATAGCCCGCCAGCAACAATCGCAGGCGCGACAGGCGTGGGCCGATCAGCGATGCACAGGCGGCGCCGGCGATCCCCATGACCGTCGCAACGGCCAGCACCTCGCCGCTGTCTTGCGGCGATATCCCGACACGGGCGCCCAGGGCGCCGATAAACGTCCAGATCCCGCCAAGGCTGATGTAAAAGGCCAGCACCGCACCGACGCCCAGCGCGGCGCGCCATCGCGAGCCGGGCAGCCGCGCGGTTTCCGCGGTTTGTGGCGCCGGGGCGGCGTTGGGAAAACTGCGCGCAAGGGGTAACAACAGGGTCATCAGGCCGGCGAGGATCAGGTAGCAGGCACCCAATCCATAGCGCTCGAACAAACCGGGCAATACCGCCAGGCCGATGGCGCCCACGACCAGTTGCCCCATCACCCACAACCCGTATACGCGACTGGGGTTGGCGGTGGTGGCCGCACTGGCCAGGCAGATAATCATCAATGAGCCGCCCGCCAAGGCACTGGCGAAGCGCAGGGTCAGCAGGTGGGTGTAGCTGTCGGCAAGCATCGACAGCAGGTTGGCGGCGATAAACAACCCGGCAGCGGCCAGGGCCGCCAACCGCCAGTTCACGCGCCTTAGCCACCACAGGGCGGGCAGGGTCGCCAGGCTCATCGCGCCCAGTTCCACCGAAAACAAGTCGCCGATCTGCGAGGGGCTCAGTTGCCATTGGGCGCCCAACTGCGCGGCCACGGCGGGCGCGGTCATCAGGATGGTCGGGGTGATCGCGGCAAACAGCACGATGGCCGCGAGCAGGTCCCAGGATACGGACGCTGGGCGAGGCCGATCCTGTGTTGCGTGGGAATGAGTGTGCATGGTCAGGCTCCGGAAAGGGGGTTCAGAACACATGGACCAGGCGCAGCAAGGCCTCGGTGCCGGCATAGCCGTTGGATGCCGCGACGTTTTGCGAAAGGCTGAACATCACTTGGTTCTGCTGATCCAGCCAATGCCCGACCTCGAACCCCAGCTGGGTGTAGCGCTTGCGGGTGTCGTCGATTCGCTGACGGTTGATGCGCAGCGCGCCACCCTCGGCCTGGATCAGGCGAAATGCGCCGTAGGTGGCAGGGCTGAAGTCGTAGGAGGCAAACGCTTGCAGGCGATACAGCGGGTCTTGCTTGAGTTCGCTGCCAAAGTAGTCGTCATTGGTGGCGTACAGCTGGGTTTCGAGGTTGGCTTCCAGCACCCATTTTTCGCCGATGCCCTGGGTGTAGTTGTAGACAAAGGTCGCGCCCCAGCGATTGCCGCCGGGCGAGACGTCGGGGTTGTTGCGGTGGTATTCGCCCACCGGCACGGTAATCAGGCTCAGCAGGCCGCTGTAGGTGCGGGACGCCGGGTCATTGATGAAAAACAGCGTGCCGCCGACCTGTGGATCGCCGAACCCGCTTTCTCCGGTGTGCTGGGTCGCGCCCGGCAGGCGAGCATCGATATCGGCAAACGGGACAATGAACTGCGGGGTGCAGAGCGTGCCGCAGGCATCGGTGAAAAACACCTGCCGGTAAGCGACGGCATTGACCTTGAGTTCGGCCTTGCCGGTGGTGTCGGCCGGGCCGTGAAAGTCCCCGGCGCGGGTGGTCGGCAGGTACAGCACACCGAGTTGGGTGCCGGGCGGGGCACTGAAAAAATCCCGGGCATTGAGGTCGGCAGCCTGGCTGTCGAGGCACAGTAAGGTGCCGCCGAGCAGCAAAGGCAAGGTGCGCAAGGTGGGTTGAGTCATGGCAAGGCGTCTCTTATGGGTGAGGGCAGGGACTGAAAGTTGGGCAAAAGCCGCCCGTGGCCGCCAAAACGGGCAGCGCAAAGAAACTAAAAAAACGCGGGATTATTCAGGTGGGGCGTGCACCAAGTGCGCAATGCGTGCTTTGTCTCTGACCCCGAGCTTGCTGTAGATCGTGCGCAAGTGATGGCGCACGGTATTGGGCGAGAGCCCCAGGTCGCGGGCGACTTCCTTGTAGGTCTTGCCCTCGCCGAAGCCCTGGGCTACAGCGTTCTCTCGTGGGCTGAGCTGGGGCAGGGCACGGTTGACGCGCGCGGCCAACAGGAACTGGTCGCCCACCGCGGACACCTGGATATGGATCTGCTTGCCCTCATGGCCACGCTCATCCAGTGGCACCGGCAAGGTCGGACCACTCCATTGCGGCCATTCGCTGAGCAGCAAGTCTATAAAGCCGCGTTCGGCGCACTGCAACACGCCGTGCGGGCCGCACACCGCCAAGGCCAGGTTGCGCGGGCTGATCAGGGTTTCGCGGGTGGCCACCAGCGTGCGGATCTGGTTGGCCGAGACCGCTGCCACCAAGTGCAGCATCAGGGGGTTGAGCAGCCGGCAGTCTTGTTCGGCGAACCGTGGCGCTCCGGGCTTTCGATACAGGGTCAGGTGATCGCTGAGGCTGGTTTGCGGGTCAATGTGGATGACACACAACAGTTCGCCGATGCCGTACCGGTCGGCCAGCCAGTTCAAGCCAGTGCCGCTCGCCGGGTCCGACATATCGATGATCACCGCCTCGCCGGGCTGAGCATGCACACGCCCGACGGTCACATCCAAATGACGGATGGACTGCCAGTCGGTCAAGTAAGCCGGCGGCAAGTGGTACAGGCAGCTGCTGTGTTCTTCCGGCAAATCCCCGATCAGCGCCGCGCGGCCCCACCAGGCACTGTCGAAGTGCAACAACTGACTGACGCGCGCCAATGCGTGGTGCTGGAAGTGCTCGATGTCCTGGTGTTGGGCCAATCGCTGCAGATCCAGGATCAGGGTGCTGAAGGCCTGCAACAGGCTCGAAAGGTCAAGACGGCTCATGAGTGTTCCTCTGTGCGACTTTTTATTGTTCTGGTCACAGGGTGAAGGCCGGTACGGTGAATTGACGTGGCAGGGCCTGGGCCAAGTATCGGTGCAGCCGAGTACGATCGCTATCGTTCAGATGCAGGATGCGGCTTATGGGTGTGTGGGATCTTTCGGGAGGTGTCACGGCGCTTTTCCCGCTACCGGTTTTCCCCCTACACTGGCCGGTCACTTGTCTTTCAAAGGATGAAACACAATGCACACGCCTGAACCTCATATCGTGATCCAGCGCTTTACCGAGGCCCACCTTGAGGGTGTCGCCGCGCTCTATAACGAACCGGCCGTGTGCCGTCAGGTGCTGCAGATGCCTTTCCAGTCGGTCGAGGTGTGGCGCAAGCGTTTGGTGATGGACAACGAGCGGCGGCTACAGCTGGTGGCGGTACACGGCGGCGAGGTTATCGGCCAGCTTGGCCTGGAGCAGTACCTGCGCGTGCGCCAGGCCCACGTCGGCTCGTTCGGCATGGGCGTGGCGACGGCGTGGCAGGGCAAGGGCGTCGGCTCGCGGTTGTTGACGGCAGCGCTGGACGTGGCTGACAACTGGATGAACCTGCACCGGGTGGAACTCACGGTGTACGCCGACAACGAAGCGGCGCAGGCGCTGTACCGCAAATTCGGCTTTGAAGTTGAAGGCGTGTTGCGCGATTACGCCCTGCGTGACGGTCGGTTTGTCGACACCGTGAGCATGGCGCGCCTGCGCACGTCGGTTTAATCCTGCAAGGCGAACGCCACCGCAGCCTGCGCATGCAGCTCGGTGGTGTCCAGCAGCGGCAGGCGGCTGTGTTCGGGTTTGATCAGCAGGCTGATTTCCGTGCAACCGAGGATGATCGCCTGGGCGCCGCGTGCGGCCAGGGACTCGATCACCCGTTGGTAGACCTGGCGTGACGTGTCGCTGATCACCCCGACGCACAATTCTTCATAGATGATCCGGTGCACCGCCTGGCGTGCGTCCGCCTCGGGCACCAGCACGGTCAGGCCTTGGGCCGCCAGGCGGGATATGAGGAAATCCTGCTCCATGGTGAACGCGGTGCCGAGCAGGCCGACTGTGAGCGTGCCGGCGTCCACGGCCGCCGCGCCAGCTGCGTCGGCGATATGCAGGAACGG
The DNA here is from genome assembly GCF_045037875.1 of Pseudomonas petroselini. Taxonomy (NCBI): domain Bacteria; kingdom Pseudomonadati; phylum Pseudomonadota; class Gammaproteobacteria; order Pseudomonadales; family Pseudomonadaceae; genus Pseudomonas; species Pseudomonas petroselini. The sequence goes on along the minus strand of NZ_CP173614.1, from coordinate 4,008,825 downwards.
AATCGAAACGGCCGCTTCAATACGCGGCGCCACGAGGTGCATGGTGTTGGTACACAGCACCACGCACTCCGCACCGCCGGCCTGCAGACGGCGTGCGGCGTCTTCGAGGATCAGCGCGGTATCGTCCCAGCGGCCGGCGTGTTGAGCCTGCTCCACTGGGCCGAAATCTACGCTGTACATCAGCAGTTGCGCCGAACGCAGCGGGCCGAGTTGGTCGCGCACGCGTTGGTTGATGATGCGGTAGTACTCGGCGCTGGACTCCCAGCTCATGCCGCCGATAAGGCCGATGGTGCGCATGCGGTGCTCCTGGCAAGGAAAGTCGCTTCACCTTACGCATCAGCCGTTGATTAGTCATACGCAGTTACCGGCGAAATGACCGGTGCAGTTCTACAGGTCGAGGTTGATCCAGCCCGGCTTGGCCTCTTCCGGTGCCACGGCGTTGATCTGCTTGCCGGTTGCCCGCTCCACGCGCTGCGCCACTTAACGAGTAGGTGAGGGTGCCGTGTTATAGGACTGCCCGATGGTTGCGGTGCTCATGCTTGTCCTCCCACGGCCGCCAAGTGGCGGCACTTTAGGAAGTGTGGGCAAAACAAAACAGACTCAGAAATACCTCATTACGGCGGATCAGCTTGCTTGGAGCCGCCGGGCTCATTGCAAAAAAGCCGTTAATCGTACGGCCAGTGGCTGCATCTGCCATGATCGACGCCAGTTACCTGGCCCACCCAAGGAAATCCGCAATGGACGATGTACAGCAACTGGGCGAGATGCTTCGTCACTACGCCGATAGCGAAGCGCACAAGAAACAGCAATTCGATGTGCAATCGGCCCGCTGGGCGCAAAAGCTCGCAGAGCTGTTCGGGCAGATCGAGCAGTGGCTGGAACCGGTAAAGACCGTGGGACTGCTGGAGGTGCATCGCGAGGCCTACGTTGCCAGCGGCCCGAGCGTGCCGGTGGAGACATCGACCTTCAAGACCGAAAAACTGACCGTACAGATCACCGGCAAGCCGGTCGAGTTCGTGCCCGATGTGATGGGTGTGGGTGGCTTGATCTCCGTGTCCGTCATGGGCTTGACCGCCGCGCGGCACGGCAGCGTTTCGTTGGTGCTGCCCGCGGACAAGAACGACTGGCTGTGGAAGAAAACCAATGGCCTGAAAGACCCCGACACCTTTGGCTTCGACGCCAACTTCCTGGCCTCGCAGTTGCAAAGCCTGATTCCACGCGAACGCGGCTGAGTGTCAGCGCGGGGTCGCCACGACCGCTGGGCTGCTGGAGCATCGCCGGCGGGTCAAGCCGACTCGGGCAATAACGCTAATTTTTCAGGATTGGCTATACCTACAGCTCAACATTTCGATGATGACTGCCAGGGAGTTCAATGATGAAACTAAGGCTACTGATCAGCACGCTGTGCGTTGCGTCAATCGCGATGGCAGGCTGTGCCAACAAGGTCACTCAACCGGATGAGTATTCCGGCTTCCTCTCGGACTACAGCCAGCTCAAGGAAGCCAAATCCCCTTCGGGTGCCGAAGTGATGCGCTGGGTCGACCCCAAACTCGACCTGAGCCGCTATACCGCGGTGTACATCGAACCGACCCAGTTCTATCCCAAACCGCAGGCGACCGCGAAAATCCCCGACAGTACCCTCACTGGTATCAACGCCTACTACGGCCAGGCGCTTAGGCGGGAGCTGGAAAAATCCCTGCCCCTGGCCAATGGTCCTGGCCCCGGCGTGATGGTGGTACGTGCGGCGATCACCGCCGTCAGCAGCAAGACCGAAGGCCTCAAGCCCTATGAGTTCATCCCCGTGGCTCTGGTTGCCGCGGCGGTAAGTACCGGCACCGGCATCCGTGATCAGGAAACCACCCTGGGCACCGAGGCGCAGTTTCTCGACGGCTCAAGTGGCAAGGTGCTAGCCCAGGTGGTGCGCAAAGGCACCGGCAAGCCATTGGCCAATGACTCGCAGGTGATGAAAACTGACGATGTAAAAGGCGTGATTGATGGTTGGGCGTCCGACTTGCATCAGTCGTACCTCAAGCTCAAACGCCTCTAAATCCGCAGGGATTGGCCTTATATCGGAAGGACATGCCCTAATGCCCGTCAGTTAAGGATGAGCACCGTACCTGTGGCGAGGGAGCTTGCTCCCGCTGGGTCGCGAAGCGGCCCCAGCTCTTTGTTTCAAAAGACTGGGACTGCTACGCAGTCCAGCGGGAGCAAGCTCCCTCGCCACGGGTTACTTTTCGCTCTTGCTGCTTCTTAACTGACTGGCATTAGGACATGCCCGGCCTGACGCTGTTGTGACCGGGCATGGGGTGTTACTTGAGCGGGGTCAGGGGAGGCAGCTTCCATTGACCGCTACCGACCTCAGGCTTGGGCAGGTAAATGCGCAACACCGCATAGAACGGGCCCGGCGGGGCCGGCAACCAGTTGCTCTGTTCCGCTTTTGGCGGCTCGTGGTGTTGCAGCGCCAGGGTCAGGCCACCATCCGCGTCGCGCTTGAGGCTGGAGAGCATCCGCGAGTTGATCAGGTAGCGTTTCTTGTGGTTGGGCACCAGCAGCTTGGTCTTGGCGTCGTACATGGTCAGCGACCAGAACGCGTCGGCTGGCGGTAACTGGTCTTTGGCGAAGTGCACGGTGTAGCTATGGCGTGCGCCGTTGGCCGGTTTGCCCTCGCTGTCGACGACGTAAGTCAAGTAAGCCGCCTCGTCGGTGGAGTTGCCGAAAAGCTCCGTGTCGGCACCCGCGTAGCGGTACAGGTAGTTGTTTTTAAGGTGGTCGCGGCTACCGAACAGCTCCCCGCTGGGAATTTGTTGCGTGTCCAGTTTGTCTTTCTTGAACGCGGCAAACTCGGCCTTGCCATCAGCGATGCCGTCTTCGAGGGCCTTGCGCTGTTCGGCGGTCAGCTGGTTGACCTTGAACGGTGCACCTGGCGCGACACCGATCTTGGCAAAGCGCGCCAGCAGGTCTTTTTCACTGTCCTGGGGCGCGGCGAACGCCAGCATGAAGTTCAGGTAGCGGAACAATTGTGGGCTGTCGCTCATGGTTGCCGTCGGCTTCGGCCATTCGATTTTCGGCGCCTTGGCCGGCGCGGCGAGCTTCACATAGCTGCTCAGCGACTGCACTTTGTAGCCACTCTGGATCTGCTTGACCTTGGTCAGGTCTTTTTCATCAAACAGCTGCGTGCGGTACAGGGCGTAGGCGATATTGCTTTCGCTGTAGATCACGCGGTCCACATCCACCGGTTGCTGGCCCTTCCAGTCCGGGCCGGCGATCATGTAGTGGCCGCCGTTGTTACCGGTGCTGCGGGTGCCCAGGTAGGCAAAGTTCTGCGTGTAAAGGTCGATCAACTGCACCGAGTAGTAACGGTCGTCTTCGATTTTGGGCAGGGTCAGTACGAGCGGTTCGCTGCGCAGGTCCATCCACACGAAAGAGTAAGGCGTGTCCGGGTTCGGTGTGACGACCCCGGTGTCCTTGGGCGTAAATACCTGGGCGGAGTGGCCGATACGGTTGATCGGCGCCTTGAAATTGGCACCGCCCTTGTCAACGGCTTGGGTGTAGAGCGTCTTGTACATCTCCACCACCGGGAAGCCATACAGGTAGGCTTCCTTGGCAATGGCCCGGGCTTCGCTGGGCGTTGCGGTGAAGTCGGCCCAGGCGCCGGTACTCATGAATATCGAGAGGCTCGCCAACAGCAGGCGCGTCGGTTTTCCAATCATGTTGTTGCGTCCTTCCAGAGATCTTTTTTGAGGGCATGGGATTAAACCGCCGAGTTAACCGGTTTATTGGCCGAACGTCACGTTAATCCCTGCAAACAAGCGCCATCTGTGCGCAAATCGTTGCCCTGGCGGGACGGCGCACACGCCAAGAGGGGGTCTCAGGCGGCGGGCAGCATCGATTTGACCTTGTCGCGCAATTGATCAATGGAAAACGGTTTGGCGATCACCTGCATGCCGGCGGGCACGTCGATATTTTCCGCATAGCCGCTGGCGAACAGGATAGGTAGGGTAGGGCGCAGTTCGCGCACCTTGGTGGCCAGTTGCTTGCCGTCCATGTCCGGCAGGCCGACGTCGGTCATCATCAGGTCGATGAGATGTTCGGTGTTTTCCACGATTGCCAGCGCTTCTGCCGCGTCGGCAGCCTCCAGCACACTGAACGCCAACTCCTCCAGAACATCGACGATGAGCATGCGCACGATGGCATCGTCTTCAACGACAAGGATGGTGGAAGTGACTGCGGACATAATATGAAATTCCCAAAAAAGGCGAGGGTTTACACGCGGCCGTTCTGACAGGCCTCTTCCTTGAGTAAGCGCGCACTCGTGACAAGTTCCCGCAGGCCGTAAAAACAATGCGTTAGAAAAGACCATAGAGAATAGCCTGTTCCCATGTAGGAATCTGTACAAACCCGTTCTAGAAAAATAGTCTTGCCCGCCCGTTTGGGGCAAACTCCCGGTTTTTCCACCTTTGGCCAAGGCATGCCCATGACTCCCGCTTCGTCCGTCGATGAAAAGAGCTTCCGTACACTACTGAGCCGAAACGTGGCGTTGCCCCTGGGTGTGGGCGTGCTCAGTGCCGTATTTTTCGTCGTATTGATCACCTACCTGCTGTCGGTCATCCAGTGGGTGGAACACACCGACCGGGTTATCAATAACCTCAATGAGTCGTCCAAGCTGACGGTGGACCTGGAAACCGGCATGCGCGGCTTCCTGATCACCGGTGACGAGCATTTCCTCGACCCTTACGAAGTGGCCAAGCCGCGAATCATTGCCGACCTGCGCAATTTGCAGGAACTGGTGGCGGACAACCCGCAGCAAGTGGACCGTCTCAAACGCCTGGAGGCCATGCAGGCCGAGTGGAACAACTACGCCCAGTCGATGATTGATATGCAGCGCAGCAGTGGCGACTACCGCGGTGCGGTCAAGGCCGGCCGTGGCAAGCGCCTGACCGATGAGATCCGCAAGGAATATGACGATGCGGTGGCGATGGAACAGCAGTTCCGCATCGCCCGCAATGAAGAAGTCACCCGCACCACCGTGATCAGCGTCACCCTGTACCTGGTCTTTGTACTCGGTTTGAGTGGCTTTCTGGCTTACATTGGTCGTAAGAATTTAGTTTCTTTATCAAATAGTTACAGCGCAAACCTCGCGTCCCAACAGAAGATCGCGCGGCGGCTGGAGCAACAGGCTTGGTTGCGCAATGGCCAGACTGAATTGGCCGAACAGGTGCTTGGCCAACTGACCCTGAACATGCTGGGCCGCAATATCCTGCAATTCTTTGCCCAATACATGGGCTCGGTCGTCGCCGCGCTGTATGTGCGCGAAGAGCACGGCGGCCTCAAGCGCGTGGCCACCTACGGTTTCTCCCGCGAGCAGGAACAGCGTGAGCAAGCGATCTACAGTGATGAAGGCATCGTCGGCCAAGCGGCCCAGCTGGATCGCCTGATTCGCCTGGACGATGTGCCGGTGGACTACTTCAAGGTCAGCTCCGGCCTGGGCGAAGGTGCTGCGCGCAGTGTGCTGGTCATGCCCACCAGCGATGATGATCGCGTCAATGGCGTGCTCGAGCTGGGTTTCCTGCGGCCGCTGCAAGAACGCGACGAGGAGCTGCTGGAACTGATCGCCGGCAATATCGGCACCTCCATCGAGGCCGCCCGTTATCGCCAGCGCCTGCAGGAAGTGCTGGCCGAGACCCAGCAGCTCAACGAAGAGCTGCAAGTGCAGCAGGAAGAACTCAAGACTGCCAACGAAGAGCTGGAGGAACAGTCGCGCATCCTCAAGGAATCCCAGGCTCACCTGGAAACCCAGCAAGCGGAGCTTGAGCAGACCAACGAGCAACTCGCCGAACAGACGCAGACCCTGGCCGAGCAGCGCGACGCCATGGACCGCAAGAACGTCGAACTCAACCAGGCCCAGCTCGAGCTGGAAGACCGTGCCGAAGAGTTGCAGCGCTCCAGCAAGTACAAATCCGAATTCCTCGCCAACATGTCCCACGAGCTGCGCACGCCGCTGAACAGTTCGTTGATCCTGGCCAAGTTGCTGGCCGAGAACCCCCAGGAAAATCTCAGCGCCGAACAGGTCAAGTTTGCCGAATCGATCTATTCCGCCGGCAATGACTTGCTCAACCTGATCAACGACATCCTGGACATTTCCAAGGTGGAAGCCGGCAAGCTCGAAGTGCGCCCAGAAAACTCCAGTGTGGCGCGTCTGGTAGACGGCCTGCGCGGCATGTTCGAACCGCTGGCGGCCGATCGCAAGCTGGGCTTCCAAGTGGACGTGCAGGAAGGTTCGCCGACCATGCTGTTTACCGACCGCCAGCGCCTGGAACAGATCCTCAAGAACCTGCTGTCCAACGCGATCAAGTTCACCGAGCAGGGCGACGTGAGCCTCTCTGTGTCGCGTGCACCGGGGGAGGGCATTGCCTTCACGGTTCGCGACTCCGGCATCGGCATTGCCCCGGACCAGCAGGAAAGCATCTTCGAAGCCTTCCGCCAGGCCGACGGCACCACCAATCGCCGTTATGGCGGCACCGGCCTGGGCCTGTCGATTTCCCGCGACCTGGCGGCGCTGTTGGGCGGCTACATCAGTGTGGCCAGCGAGCCAGGCAAGGGCAGTATCTTTACCCTGGTGTTGCCGGAGCAGTATGTCGAGCGCGAGGCAGACGCCGCCCCTGTCGAACCGCCACGCCAAGTGGTGATGGCACCCGCACCGGTCCCCGTCAAGGTGTCACCGTTGCCGGTGGCCGACGCCAAGCTGATTCCGCGCTTCGCCGACGACCGCGACAAGACCCCGTTTACCACGCGCTGCATTCTGGTGGTGGAAGACGAGCCGAATTTCGCCCGTATCCTCTTCGACCTGGCCCATGAGCTGGGCTACCACTGCCTGGTGGCCCACGGGGCGGACGAAGGCTACAGCCTGGCCGAGGAGTACATTCCCGACGCCATCCTGTTGGACATGCGCTTGCCCGACCATTCCGGGCTCACTGTTCTGCAGCGCCTGAAAGAGCACGCCAACACCCGCCATATCCCGGTGCATGTGATTTCCGTGGAAGACCGCGTCGAAGCTGCCATGCACATGGGCGCCATTGGCTATGCGGTCAAGCCCACCACCCGCGAAGAGCTCAAGGACGTGTTTGCGCGCCTGGAGGCCAAGCTGACCCAGAAGGTCAAGCGCGTGCTGCTGGTGGAAGACGATGACCTGCAGCGCGACAGTATTGCCCGCCTGATCGGCGACGATGACATCGAGATCACCGCCGTCGGTTTTGCCCAGGAAGCCCTCGACCTGCTGCGTACCAACGCCTACGACTGCATGATCATCGACCTCAAGTTGCCGGACATGCTCGGCAACGAGCTGCTCAAGCGCATGGCCACCGAGGACATCTGTTCGTTCCCGCCCGTGATCGTCTACACCGGGCGCAACCTGACCCGCGATGAAGAGGCCGAACTGCGCAAGTATTCGCGCTCGATCATCATCAAAGGCGCCCGCTCGCCGGAGCGCCTGTTGGACGAAGTCACACTCTTTCTGCACAAAGTCGAATCCCAGCTGTCCCATGACCGCCAGAAGATGCTCAAGACCGCCCGCAGCCGCGACAAGGTGTTTGAGGGGCGAAAAATCCTGCTGGTGGACGACGATGTGCGCAACATCTTCGCCCTGACCAGCGCCCTGGAGCACAAGGGCGCGGTGGTGGTGATCGGCCGTAACGGCCGTGAAGCCATCGACAAACTCAATGAAGTCGACGATATCGACCTGGTGCTGATGGACGTGATGATGCCGGAAATGGACGGTTACGAGGCCACCGCCTTGATCCGCCAGGACCCGCGCTGGAAAAAGCTGCCGATCATCGCGGTGACGGCCAAGGCCATGAAGGACGACCAGGAACGTTGCCTGGCGGCCGGTTCCAACGATTACCTGGCCAAGCCGATTGATCTGGATCGTCTGTTCTCACTCATTCGCGTATGGCTACCGAAGATGGAACGCATTTAAGTGGAGCGAAGTTTTTTGGAAAAAAGCAGCGACATTGAGCTGCGCCTGTTGATCGAGGCGATTTACCTCAAGTACAGCTATGACTTCCGGGATTACTCCGGGGCGTCGGTCAAGCGCCGTGTGGCTCATGCGTTGCGCCAGTTCGATTGCGCGACGATTTCTGCCTTGCAGGAGCGCGTGCTGCACGACCCGGCGGCGTTCATGCAGTTGCTGCAGTTCTTGACGATTCCGGTGAGCGAGATGTTTCGCGACCCGTCGCACTTCCTGGCGATCCGCCAGGAGGTGGTGCCGCTGCTCAAGACCTATCCGTCGATCAAGATCTGGATCGCCGGCTGCAGCACGGGCGAGGAGGTGTACTCCATGGCCATCCTGTTGCGCGAAGAGGGGTTGCTGGAGCGTACGATCATCTACGCCACCGATATCAACCCGGCGTCGCTGGACAAGGCCAAGCAGGGCATCTTTTCCCTGGAGAATGTCCGCGCCTACACCGCCAACTATCAGCAGGCCGGCGGCCAACGTTCATTTGCCGACTACTACACAGCGGCCTACGATTACGCGATCTTCGATAAAACGTTGCGCGAGAATGTCACCTTCGCCGACCACAGTCTGGCGACCGATAGTGTATTCTCAGAAACTCAATTAATTTCATGCCGTAACGTATTGATTTACTTCAATAAGAAATTGCAAGATCGCGCATTTGGTTTGTTTCATGAGTCGCTGTGTCATCGCGGCTTCCTGGTGCTGGGCAGCAAGGAAACCCTGGACTTCTCCGCGTACGGCAAGCAGTTCGAACCCTTGGTCAAACAGGAACGGATCTACCGAAAACTATGAATCAAGCGGCTGCCAGCCCGGCAAAGGTCCGGGGTATAGAGGCTATCGTCATCGGCGCATCCGCCGGTGGCGTAGAGGCGTTGCTGACAGTATTTGGCCAATTGCCGGCAGATTTCGGCTTGCCTATCGTCGCCGTATTGCACCTGCCGGACGAGCGCCGTAGCCAATTAGCCGAGGTGTTTGACCGGCGCGTCGCCATACCGGTGGTGGAGGCGCGCGACAAGGAAACGCTCAAGCCGGGCACCCTGTACTTTGCCGGTCCCGGCTATCACTTGTCGGTGGAGCAGGATCGCAGCTTGTCGCTGAGCCAGGAAGACCGCGTGCACCATTCGCGACCCGCCATTGATTTCCTGTTCGAGTCCGCCGCCGAAGCCTACGGCAAAGGCCTGATGGCCATCCTGTTGACCGGCGCCAACCACGATGGCGCCCGGGGCCTGGCCTACGTCCAGCGACAGGGTGGAACCACCGTGGTGCAAGACCCCACTGAAGCACGTGTCGACGTCATGCCCCGGGCTGCGCTGGCGCTGCACACACCCGACCACATTCTGACGTTGAGCCGCATTGGCTCCTTGCTGGCTTCCCTGGAATATTCCCCATGTTAAGTACTGTCCAGGCCAAACTGCTGATCGTCGACGATCTGCCGGAAAACCTGCTGGCCCTCGAAGCGCTGATCAAGCGCGAGGACCGCCAGGTGTTCAAGGCATTGAGCGCCGACGAGGCCTTGTCCCTGTTGCTGGAGCACGAGTTCGCCATGGCGATCCTCGACGTGCAGATGCCCGGCATGAACGGGTTCGAGCTGGCCGAATTGATGCGCGGTACCGAGAAAACCAAGAACATCCCGATTGTGTTCGTCAGCGCCGCCGGCCGCGAACTCAATTACGCCTTCAAAGGCTACGAAAGCGGCGCCGTCGACTTCCTGCACAAACCGCTGGATATCCATGCGGTGAAGAGCAAGGTCAACGTGTTCGTCGACCTGTATCGCCAGAGCAAGGCGATGAAGCAACAAGTCGAAGCCCTGGAGCGCAGCCGTCGCGAACAGGAACTGCTGCTCACGCGCCTGCAGGCCACCCAGGCCGAGTTGGAACAGGCGGTACGTATGCGCGACGACTTCATGTCGATCGTCGCCCACGAAGTGCGTACGCCCCTGAATGGCCTGATTCTCGAGACCCAGCTGCGCAAGATGCACCTGGCGCGGGACAACGCCGCGGCGTTCGCCCTCGACAAGATGCACGCTATGGTCGACCGCGATGAGCGGCAGATCCAGAGCCTGATCCGCCTCATCGAAGACATGCTGGATGTGTCGCGCATTCGCACCGGCAAGCTGTCCATTCGCCCGGCGCGCTTCGACCTGGCGCAGTTGGTGAGCAACTTGGTAGAGAACTTTGCGCCGCAAGTGGCGGCTGCGGAATCGTCCATGCAGCTGATTGTGGACGGCCCTGTTGAAGGTAACTGGGACGAGTTCCGCATTGAGCAGGTGGTCACGAACCTGCTGACCAACGCCCTGCGCTACGGGGCCAAGAGCCCGGTGGAGGTGCGCGTGTACAGCGAACATGGCGAAGCTCGCGTGGAAGTGCGCGACCACGGGATCGGCATCAGCGAAGACAACCAGAAACGTATTTTCCAACAGTTCGAGCGTGTGTCCGCCAGTCAGGTGGCGGCAGGCCTGGGCCTGGGACTGTTTATTTCCGAGCAGATCGTTGCAGCCCATGGCGGCACCATCGAGGTCGAAAGCCAGATAGGCGAGGGCGCCCTGTTTCGGGTGTGCCTGCCCCTTGAACCGTCGGCATGAAATCAATCGTCATTTCGACGCAACCTTCTGCGTGACCCCATGGTCGTAATTGCAGCAATTGACCGAACAAAGGCTTCCCATGAGTGAAGATGCGCAAGATGTCGTTCTGATCGTCGAGGACGACGAATCCATTATGTTTGTGCTGGGTGAGTACCTGGCCGGCCTGGGCTATCGGGTGTTGAAGGCGATCGATGGGGAGCAGGCCTTCGAAATCCTGGCGACCAAGCCGCACCTGGACCTGATGGTCACCGACTACCGCCTGCCGGGTGGGATTTCCGGGGTGCAGATCGCCGAGCCTGCGATCATGTTACGGCCTGAACTGAAAGTGATCTTCATCAGCGGCTACCCGCAGGAAATCCTCGACTGTAACAGCCCGATCACGCGCAATGCGCCGATCCTGGCCAAGCCGTTTGATCTGGATACGCTGCAAGAGCATATCCAGCGGTTGTTGGCGTAAAGGTCGCCTCTGTCAGGGCGGGGTTGGCCCATCCCTGACAGCGCTCCCTGATTACGTGGTCACGAGCGGCATTTCAGATACCTCCTTGACGGTCTTATCGGAGACTGAGGTCATTCGCTTCCACGCGCTGTCATACACGCTGACTTCAAACTCCAGCGTGTGGGGATCCTTGCTGCAGGTCGTGTATTGAACCGGCAGTTTTTTATCGGTGAATACCTTGTGCAGGGCGCGCTTCATCATTTCCGGGTTGGTAAATGTCGCGACGCTAACGTTGGGGTCATAAAAAAAGAACTTTTTATTCAGTCCTTCGCCGGCTACGCCTGCCGTCATCGCATGATCAAGGCTGCTGATCATCAGCGTCTTTGGCCCTTTGGCGTCAGCCAACTCATCAACTATGGCGTTGTAGCCCATTTGCCGGCGTGGCTTGCCGGCATGAAATAAGGTCGGAGCCTCCAGTCGCGCTTGCATCGTCGCCAGCTCCTGGATGAATTGCCGAGCCGCAGGGTCGGTCGGGTTAGCGGCAGCGGTGAACATGTTGCCGATAAACGTCGCCTCCGTACCTTGTTCCATCGCATTTGCCATCGATCTGGACATGGCCGCGCATTGGCCTCGGGTAAGTGGACGGGTCTGGCTGAGGTAAAAGATCTGGGGCGTAGGGGTGAAGTGCCCACCGGCCTCGCTGACGCATTCATAAACCCGGCTGACGCCCTTGAAGCCGTGCTGTACGGCCAGTCGTTCTTGCTGGCGAACCAGCGTGCCGATCTGCACCGTTGTCATCGCTGTCTTGGTGGTCAGCTCCATGACCTCCTCATACTTCATATTCGGGCGGTAACCGGGGACAGACTTAGGGTCACCTTTGTCATAACCCTGCTTGAAATCGGCTTTATCAACCCCGTGTTTATGCCGCTCAACCACTGCATGCCACTGTTTACGCAGCGCTATTGATTCAGGCGTCATTGCAGTCACCTGAGTCGCCCATATACCCAGCTGCGGCTCACCTGATAGGAAAGAGGGCTGAAAATCGTCCAGCGCTTTGCCGAATGGGCGCCCGTTCAAACCATCGAAGGCATACCATTTGCCTTTGCTCAGAACTGCCGGCCCTTCGACGATGCTGCCTTGCAGCTTGAAGGTCCCCATGGCACTGGCATCGAATTGCTTGCTGGCTTGGATCAGGTCATAGCTGTTGGCACCTTGCAGCAGGCGATAGGTGCGCACGGCACCTTTTTTTCCGGTGTTGGCCAGCGAAACGAGCAAGTTGCCTGCACCGTCCAGGGGGTTGAGTGAGCCGATGGCGGCACGCCCCAGGATTTTTCCGCCGTGCGCGACTTTGCTCAATGCGGAAGCGCCCGCCTGTAAGGCCTTTGCACCTTTGGCCGCGGCGTGTAGACCCAAGACGAAACCAAAGGCATCGAACGTCAAGTCAACGATGCCGTCACCTATGTTGCCGGCTTGAAAATTCTGAATCGCCGAGCGCAGAGGGATCAGATTCAGCATGAACTCACGGGCTTTCTTATAGAAGGGCACCTCGGTGTCAAACGTCGTCATCCCCTCTGCCTGGGCCTTCAGCTGTTGGATGCCGACCACGTGTGTCATGGCGTCGGCAATGTACTGGGTTTTCTCGCTCGCAAAGCTGTTTGGCGTACCCCTGTCACTCTTCTCGTCGGTGACGTTCGCTGAATAACGGCCTGACGGTGTCACTTTTTTCAGGAGTATGTTGCGCCCACCGGGTTCGCAAGCGCGGTATTCAGGCGCCAGCGGGTGTTGTTCCAGCTCATCGCGTTTTCGAATGCGGTTTTCGTTCAAGTTGATTTCATAGACATTGACGGTACCGGCCAGCTCAGCTTTTACCAGCAGGCAATTGGGCACTTCCGTTTCAGTAAGCTCCCCGCTGAAGGCGCCCTTAGTGACGCTGCACTCTCTAAGCGTTGTAATTTTTGCGCGTTCAATGATTTTTCTATCTTCAATAGGGAGGGTGGCAATGAGGTGTTTGACTTGAGTCCCCGTCGCGCTTTGCGCCGAGGAAAAGTAGTGCGCAAGTTCAGTTTTGAAGCGCCCATTTAGGTCGGGCAGTTGGTAGGCGTTGCCCTGGATACTACGGATGTTGATGTCATCGCTTGAAGACGACCAATCGCCCCCGTGAGGGGAGTTTATTTTCCCATCCAGGTAAAGATCCAGCACTGAGTAAGGACCGGGAAAGTCACGGTTTTGAGGGGTGAGGGTGAGGCATTTTTTCTCGAACGGCAGCTTATCGCCGTACACGCGCTGGAGTTCTTCGAGCGCCATCTCCTTGCGTACGGGCATCGGCGTCGAATAGGCCTGCGATGCTTCTCTCAGGGCTGAGACCTGAGCATTGAATTGGCTAAAGAGGCGACTCATCTCATCGTCGGTGTAGTGATCCTCTGCGTTTGGCGCAATGACACCGTTGGCGACCCCCCAATCTTTGAGCGCGTCCTGTTGCGCCGTCCGCTCCACGTACCGTTCTTGTGCGGTGACGGGGGCCACATCGGCTCGCTGCATGACGTGTGCGTAGTTCATGCGTGCGGTCGAGCCGGGTGCCTGGCTCTCAAGGCGCGCCACTGCGGTGCTGAAGCTCACCCAGGAATGAGAGCCGTAGGTCACGTTGCCAGGAATATCCTTGACCAAAAACTCAGGCGCCCGGCGTGACAGCAACAGGTGGGCCGCGATGGGCGCTAATTCAAGGCTGGTACGTCCTGTAACAAATAGGTGCCTGGTCAACGCGGTAACCACTGTTGAAGACGGCATGCCCCAGTGTGCGGAACGCGCCAAATCAAAGCCGGCAACGCCAGTTCTGACTGGGACCGATGTGTTCCCCGATTCGGACGCCTTATCAAGGGTGGCGCCGAGTGCACCCAGGGTCCAGTCGTTAACGCTGTCTGGGGTCGATATGCCGTTAAACTTTTCTTGCAGCGCCTGCCCTAACACTTGGGCCTTGCGTGTACTCAGAAGGTTTTGAATAAACCGCGCGGGGTCCTGCAGCTCGTACGGCTCGAACTGCAGGTTGCGTGTCAGATACCCCAGGACACCTTTGCCCTCGTCATAACTGTGCAGATCATCGAGACCCAGGGTGTTTTGGCTCAGGGCGTCGCTCATGTCGCGGCGGCTGTCATCACTCAGTGGAGTAGGCCAGGACAGCGCACCGCCGAAGTTTCCCTGGGGGAGCTGGGACAATGGCGGGGCGTAGAGCGCTCGACCCAGATTGAACAATTCATCACGGCTCGTGGGCACGTCCCAGCCGATATCGGTGAGGTATTTTTCGAGGCTGACGGTGTTACCTTCCTGCGGTGGTCGCAGAGTCGGGTCGGGAGAAAGCGTGATGTTGACGCTGCTCAATTCACGGCGGATGAGTTGCTCAAGCAGGGCTGGCACACGCTCTGCAGGCATGTACAAACGATCAAGGGGGTCAAGCTTCGTGCGGCGCATCAGTGTTTCGGATAACGCGTCGACCTCCTGCACGATCGGCAGCAGTGCGGTGGCGAGTGATCGCTGATCGTGGGCATTGGCCAGCTTGGCCTGTTCGCGTTGCAGGACCTCTTCGGCTCGCTCAGGCGAAGGCCATTTGGCCTCGAAGGCGTTGGTGTGTTCGAGTTCCGCTGCGCGAGCCGAGGCGGATTCTCGGGTTTGTGCGATGAGGGCTTCGCCATAAAAGTCGGCGACTGCTCGGTAAGGTGCGGACGTGCTGCTGTTGGGGCTGTAGATATAGGAGGAGCCAGAGGTCAGCGCTTTGGCCGCTTGCATGATCGGCGCCATCATCGAGGTCCAGAGATGGCCGAACTGGAACCCCGAAAATGTTTTGCGCTGTCCAGCGACCATGGCACCGATGAGATTTTCCCTGGGGTTGATCTCAATCGCTTTCGTCAGGTCAATGCCCTGTTTGGTCGCCCAATCGACGAAGTACGGGCTCTTCATCAACGAGTGCAGGTGTGACCACCATTGACCGAAGGCAGAATCGGGAGGGATGTTGTCGATGTCCTCCAGCCGTCCGGTATTGGCCGCTGAACGCAGGGTTTGCGCGACAAGCCCGGCCAGGCGGCTGTCGCCTTTCGCTTGTGCATGTGCTTCGGGCGGGATCACCGGATCGCTCGCAGGCTCCGTGGACCGTGGCCGGCGTGCTAGTGCTTTTTCAGGGGCAGTGTCCAGGGGCGGTTGATGCAGAGGGACAACGTAGCGGGAAGAAATCATGGCGGGAGGGGCTCGCAAGGTTATTTTCAGGCCGTTCGCAGTGACATTTCACGCACTGCGGTGTAGACCTTCGTGTCCCTCCCTTTCGTAACCGTTCCTGCCTGCCAGCCCTTCAATATGTCAGGACTTTGCGGTATCTACCTCACGCCTGAATCATCTCCCTGACCTTCGCCGTCAACAGGTCAAAGGTAAAAGGCTTGGTGATCAATTGCATGCCAGGGTCCAGAAAACCTCCCCGTACGGCGGCGTGCTCGGCATACCCGGTAATGAACAGCACCTTGAGTTCCGGCCGGATCTGCCGGCCGATTTCCGCCAGCTGTCGGCCGTTCATGCCGGGCAAGCCAACATCGCTGATCATCAAGTCGATACGCTGCTCGGATTCGATGATCGGCAGCGCCGTATCGGCATCGCCAGCCTGGACAAAGGCGTAGCCCAGCTCCTTGAGTACCGCACTGACCAATACACGCACGGCGGGGTCATCTTCGACGATGAGCACCGTTTCACCCGCGTTGGCGAATGGCAATAACGTCGGGTTGACCGCTACATGCGTTGCCATTTCACCGACAAACCGTGGCAAAAACAGGCTGACCGTGGTGCCTTTTCCCACTTCACTGTGGATCGTCACGTGGCCATGGGATTGGCGCGCAAACCCGTAGATCATCGACAACCCCAGGCCGGTGCCCTGGCCAATCGGTTTGGTGGTGAAAAACGGATCGAACACGCGGCCCATCACGCTTTCCGGAATGCCACAGCCGTTGTCGCTGACGCTCAATTCCACGTAGTCACCGGGTTTCAGGGTGCCATAGGCCGCCGTGAACACATTGTCGAGATGGCGATTGGCGGTCTCGACCGTGAGCTTGCCGCCAGCGGGCATCGCGTCTCGCGCATTGATAACCAGGTTGAGCAGGGCGCTTTCCAACTGGTTCGGGTCGGCTTCGGCGGTCCAGAGCTGGTCGTTCAGCCGCATGTCCAGCGTAATGCTCTCGTTGATGCTGCGCTGCAGCAACTCGCCCATGGAGAACACCAGTTGGTTGATCCCCACGGGTTTTGAATCCAGTGATTGGCGACGGGAAAACGCCAGGAGTCGATGGGTGAGGCCCGCCGCCCGGTTGGCCGAGGTCACACCGAGGTCGATAAGGCTGTCCAGATCGTCCAACTTGCCCCGGGATACACGCCTGCGCAGCAATTCCAGGCTGCCGATGATGCCGGTGAGCATGTTGTTGAAGTCGTGGGCGATGCCGCCGGTCAATTGGCCGACGGCTTCCATTTTCTGCGATTGGCGCAAGGCTTCTTCATTGCTGCGCAATTGCGCCGTACGTTCTTCGACTTGCTGTTCGAGGGTCTCCAGCGTGCGCTGCAAGCGCAGTTCACTCTCGCTCAAGTCAATCAGGCGGTCGCGTGCTTCGTACTGACGGCGCCGACCGCGCAGCGCGGTACTCACCAGGCTGATCAACGTGACAGGGTGGAACGGCCGCTCCAGGAACGTCACGTTGCCCAACAAGCCGCTCAAGTTGGATGAGCCATTCTGTTCGCTGCCACCGTGATGGGTCATCAGCACAATCGGCAAATCCGACCAGGCCGGTTGCTGATGCAAGTACTCCAGCAAGGGTTCCAGATCAACCCCGCGCAGGGCTTCAGCCGCAATGATCAGTAAGCCTGCACCTTGCTCCAGCGCTTCGCACAGTTGCACCAGGCTGCCGACAGTGACGCCGGCGTAGCCAGCCTCGTTGAGCATCATCAACGCCAGCGACCCGTCACGGCCCATGGGCGCAAGGACGATCGCACGCTCGGAGACGGGAGAGAGCGCCGTCACACCCCCTCATCCTTGAGCAAAGGGGAGCCTGCACCCATGTAGGTCGGTATGCCGCGCAACACGCCTTGGAAGTTATCAAGGGGCTCGCCGACGGTCATGCCCTGGCTGCCAATTCGGTATTCGCGAATGGTGGCTTCATGGGCACCGGTGCGTTTCTTGATGATCGAGATAGCTCGACGCACCTTGCCCAAGGCTTCGAAGTAGCGCAGCAGGATCACCGTGTCCGCCAGATAGGTGATGTCGACGGGGGCCTGCATATCACCGACCAGCCCGTGTTGCGCGACCGTCATAAAGGTCGCCGCCCCCCGGCGATTGAGGTACAGCAGCAGTTCGTGCATATGCAGGATCAGCGCATTTTCTTCTGGCATTGCCGCCTGGTAGCCGTTGATGCTGTCGATGACCACGGTTTTGATTCCGCGTTCGTCGACACAACGCCGCACCCGGTGCGAGAACTCGCCCGGCGACAACTCGGCGGCATCGACCTGTTCGATCAGCAAGTTGCCGGTTTCCTGCAGGGCGGCGAGGTCGATACCCATGTTTTTCATGCGTTCGAACAACAACCCCAGCTCTTCATCGAAAATAAAGAGTGCAGCTTTTTCGCCGCGCTCCACGGCGGCGGCGGCGAAGATCATCGAGATCAGCGACTTGCCGGTACCGGCCGGGCCGAGAATCAGGCTGCTGGAACCGGTCTCGACCCCGCCGCCCATCAACGCATCCAGCGCGGCAATGCCGCTGCTCAAGGTCTCGCGTTTATAGCCCCCGCGATGCTCGGCGGCCACCAGGCGTGGGAACACATGGACGCCATCCTGCATGATGGTGAAGTCATGAAAGCCGCCCCGGTATTTCTGGCCGCGGTACTTCACCACACGCACCCGGCGCCGCTCGGCGCCGTAGTTGGGGGTCAACTCTTCCAGGCGGATGACACCATGCGCAACGCTGTGCACGGTCTTGTCGAGGGATTCAGTGGTGAGGTCGTCCAGCAACAGGACGGTGGCGTCGTAACGCACAAAGTAGTGCTTGATCGCCAGGATCTGCCGACGATAGCGCAGGGAGCTTTGCGCCAGCAGGCGGATTTCCGAAAGGCTGTCGATGACCACGCGGGTCGGCTTCACCCGTTCCACCACCTCGAAGATCTGCCGGGTGGCCTCGCCCAGTTCCAGGTCGGAGGAGTACAGCAGGCTTTGCTGGTGGTCGGCGTTGAGCAGGCTTTCCGGCGGCGTCAGTTCAAAAATATGAATGTTGTCATCCAGGTCCCAACCGTGAGACGTGGCACCTTGACGCAACTCGCGCTCGGTTTCCGATAGGGTGATGTACAGCGATCGCTCGCCGCTCTTCGCCCCCGCCTGCAGGAAATGCAGGGCGACCGTGGTTTTACCGGTACCGGGCTCACCTTCCAGCAGGAACAGGTGGCTGCGCGAGAGTCCACCGGCAAGAATGTCGTCGAGACCTTCAATGCCAATGGCCGCTTTTTCGGATAGTTGCGCTTTGGATGTAGACAAGAAGTGCCCTCAGGTCACATACGAGTAGAGGATGCGCGGCCATGTGGCCGCGCCATATTCTCTTGACCGTAGCGCTTTGCGGCGGTTCAACCTTTTACTGGGGAAATGAGCGCGAGGCCAGTTTTACAAAAATGGTGACCACGCTATAAGCCCTGCTGCAGTGCCGGGTCGTCCGGGTTCTGTTGCTCAAGTTGCGCGAGCAGCACTTGGACATTTTGCAACTGGCCGCTTTCCTTCCAGTAATTGACCAGCAGCACCCGCGCCTTGCGATTGGCCGGGTGGCGCTGGATGATTTCTTCCAACTGGCGCTGGGCCGCTTCCAATTCCTGCTGGGCGTGCAGGGTGGTGGCCAGGTCGTAGCGGTAGTCCTGATTGTCCGGCTCCAGCTCCACCGCTTTCGACAGGCCCAGCAGGGCGTAAGGGCGTTCGCCATGGTGCAACAGCCACAGGCCAAGGGCGTGTTGCAGGTAGGCTGATTCAGGGTGCGCCGCCAGTTGGCGCGCCAACAATTGGCGGGACTCTTCGGACTTGCCCTGTTTGTCCAGGAGTTCGATCTGCGCTACCACGGCTTGCAGGTTGTCCGGTTGCAAGCGCATGGCCTGCTCAAGCGCATGTTGCGCGTCCGGCAACAGGGCGCTGTGGATGTAGAGACGCGCCAGCTGAATCCAGCCTTCGGCGGTTTCGGGCTGGGCCTTGAGCTTTTTCACAAACTCATCCAGCACTTGCTGCAAGGGCCCGAAATACAGGCCCAAGGTGTCGGGCGACAAGCCCAGCAATGCATTGGCGGCGGCAAACCGTACTTCCTGCTCAGGATCATCCAGCACCGGGCCGAGCAACAGTGTGCGCTGACCGGTCGGCACCAGGCCGACAATACTGTGGATGGCGGCCTCGCGTACCTGGGGTGAATCGCTGCTCAAGTCTTTGTCGGCCAGCTTCAAGGCTTGGGGGCTGGGGTAGTTGGGCAGCTCGGCATGCAGCGCCACCCGGCGTTCGGGCGTCAGGTCTGGGCGGCCTAACTGCTGATACAGCACGCGCGCCGCCCCAGGCTCACCGTTATGCGCCTGTTTCAAGGCTTTGGCGTAACCGTGGGCAATGGCGGGAGGCACGGCCACTGGGGTGGAACGGGAGAAATACCAAGTGAACAGCACAATCAACAGCAGGGCGCACAGGCCGATGATGGAGTAACGGCGTGACTTTGACATGCAGGCGTCCGAAAGCTAGGCAGCTAGTACAAAGCGCCCAGCTTCGGTCAGACCACGGCGAGTGTCAAACCCGTCTCAGGTGAGCACGTATTCCACCGGTTCCAGCGTCGGCGGCAGCTCGGTTTCACCGAGGGCCGCGAGTACTTCGCGCTCAAGGGTGCGCAGGATGGCATTGCAGGGCAGGTCGTTCTCATCAAAGCCGAACGGGTCCTCAAGGTCATCGCCGATTTCATCCAGCCCGAAAAATGTGTAGCTGACGATGGCGGTGAACACCGGCGTCAACCAGCCCAGCGGCTCAGCCATGGCGAATGGCAGCAGGATGCAGAACAGGTAGATGGTGCGATGCAGCAGCAGGGTGTAGGGGAAGGGCAGTGGCGTGCTTTTGATCCGCTCGCAGGACGCCTGCACCTGACTGAGGCTGACCAGTCGCGCTTCCAGCTGGGTGTAGCGCCATTCACTGATCGCACCTTGCGCGGCCAACGCGGAAAACCGGGCACCCACCTGTTGCAGGACATGGTCGGGGAGGTTGGGGTGGTGCGGCTGGAACGTGCTCCAAGGCTGTATCGCCTGGGCTTCATCCTCATGGCGCAACCGCGCGATCAGGCCATGGGCGAAGCCACACAGGCTGCGCAGCAACCCCGCACGTTCGGCCGGGTCACTGAGCACTTGGGTTTCGCGAATCAACGAGCGCACATCGATGATCATCTGCCCCAGTTGCTTGCGACCTTCCCACCAGCGGTCATAGCAGGCGTTGTTGCGAAAGCTCATGAAGATCGACAGCGACAACCCCAGCAACGTGAACGGCGTGGCATTGACCTTGGAGAAATACGCCGGGTGCAGGGTTTCCACCAGCACGATCACCGAGGCCAGCAAGGTGACCAGCAGGCTGCGCAGGGCGATGCGCTTGGCGATCGAGCCCTTGAGGGAAAACAGGATGCCCAGCAGGTTGGGTTTGGGGCGGACTATCATTCAGGGGCGGGCTTCGTGAGTGGCGCAGGCCATCAGGTTAGAAGCAAGCACCCCAGCCGTCCAATCGCTTGGGCCGACCGGTTGATCGGCGAGCTCGATGACTGGCCAAAACAGTCAGCCAGGTTGAGGGCTTTGACCATTGCCGCTACAGCGCTGCGGGGCGACTATTTCGACGATTCGGACCGTTCAAGGAAACAACAATGCAGATTGAAAACAAGATCTTCCTGGTCAGCGGCGGTGCTTCGGGCCTCGGTGCGGCGACTGCCGAGATGCTGATCGCTGCGGGTGCCAAGGTGATGCTGGTAGACCTGAATGCCGATGCCGTGGCCGCCAAGGCCAAGCAGCTGGGCGACAATGCCAGCAGTTGCGTCGCGGATATCAGCCAGGAAGCGGCGGCCGAAGCCGCCGTGCAGGCCACCGTTGCAGCCTTTGGCGGCCTGCATGGTCTGGTCAACTGTGCCGGCGTGGTGCGTGGCGAGAAAATCCTCGGCAAGAACGGCCCCCACGGCCTGGCGAGCTTTGCCCAGGTGATTAACGTCAACCTGATCGGCAGCTTCAACCTGTTGCGCCTGGCGGCCGCCGTTATCGCTGAAACCGAGGCGAATACCGACGGCGAACGCGGCGTGATCATCAACACCGCCTCGGTGGCGGCGTTTGACGGGCAGATCGGCCAGGCGGCGTATGCCGCGTCCAAGGGCGCCATCGCCAGCCTTACCCTGCCTGCCGCACGTGAACTGGCGCGCTTTGGCATTCGCGTGATGACCATCGCCCCCGGCATCTTCGAAACCCCGATGATGGCTGGCATGACCCCGGAAGTCCGCGACTCCCTGGCGGCGGGTGTGCCGTTCCCGCCACGCCTGGGCAAACCCGACGAATACGCCGCGTTGGTGCGGCACATCATCGAAAACAGCATGCTCAATGGTGAGGTGATCCGTCTCGACGGCGCCCTGCGCATGGCTGCGAAGTGAGGAGCAACCCGCATGACTGATCCTATCGTTATTGTCAGCGCCGTGCGCACGCCCATGGGCGGGTTTCAGGGCGATCTCAAGAGCTTGACTGCGCCGCAGCTGGGGTCCGCCGCGATTCGTGCCGCCGTCGAGCGCGCTGGTATCGCCACCGATGCCGTGGATGAAGTGCTGTTCGGCTGCGTATTGCCCGCAGGCCTCGGCCAGGCGCCGGCGCGCCAGGCTGCCCTGGGCGCCGGGCTGGACAAGGCCACGCGCTGCACCACCCTCAACAAAATGTGTGGCTCGGGCATGGAGGCGGCGATCCTGGCTCACGATTCACTGCTGGCCGGCAGTGTCGACGTGGTGATTGCCGGGGGCATGGAAAGCATGTCCAACGCACCCTACCTGCTGGACCGCGCGCGCAACGGCTACCGCATGGGCCACGGCAAGGTGCTGGACCATATGTTCCTCGACGGCCTGGAAGACGCCTATGACAAAGGCCGCCTGATGGGCACCTTTGCCGAAGACTGCGCCCTGCACAACGGTTTCAGCCGTGAAGCCCAGGACGCGTTCGCCATTGCTTCGTTGACCCGTGCACAAGAGGCCATTACCCATGGCAGCTTCGCCGCCGAGATTGTCCCGGTTCAAGTCACCGTGGGCAAAGAGCAGAAAACCATCCTGCATGATGAGCAGCCGCCCAAGGCCAAACTGGACAAGATCGGCAGCCTGAAACCGGCCTTCCGCGAAGGCGGCACCGTGACAGCGGCCAACTCCAGTTCGATTTCCGATGGCGCGGCGGCGTTGGTGCTGATGCGCCAGTCCGAGGCGCAGCAACGTGGCCTCAAGCCCTTGGCGGTGATCCATGGGCATGCCGCGTTTGCCGATGAGCCGGGTCTGTTCCCGGTGGCGCCGGTCGGGGCAATTCGCAAACTGATGACCAAGACTGGCTGGAACCTGGATGAGGTTGATCTGTTCGAGATCAACGAAGCCTTTGCCGTGGTCAGCCTCGTGACCATGAGCAAGCTGGAAATCCCCCACGCCAAGGTCAATGTCCATGGCGGCGCCTGCGCCCTGGGCCATCCGATCGGCGCATCGGGTGCGCGGATCCTGGTGACCCTGCTCTCGGCCCTGCGCCAGAGAGGCCTCAAGCGCGGCGTCGCCGCGATTTGCATCGGTGGTGGTGAAGCCACGGCCATGGCCGTCGAATGCCTGTATTAAGGAGCCCAGATGCTGCCCAATGACGAACAACTGCAGATCAGCGACGCGGCCCGGCACTTTGCCCAGGAACGCCTGAAACCCTTTGCCGCCGAATGGGACCGCGAGCACCGTTTCCCCAAGGAAGCCATCGGCGAGATGGCCGAACTGGGCTTTTTCGGCATGCTGGTGCCGGAACAGTGGGGCGGTTGCGACACCGGTTACCTGGCCTACGCCATGGCCCTGGAAGAAATCGCAGCGGGTGATGGCGCTTGCTCCACGATCATGAGCGTGCACAACTCGGTCGGTTGCGTGCCGATTCTCACATTCGGTAACGACCAGCAGAAAGAGCACTTCCTCAAGCCGCTGGCCAGCGGCGCCATGCTGGGTGCCTTTGCGCTCACTGAGCCCCAGGCCGGTTCCGACGCCAGCAGCCTGAAAACCCGTGCGCGCCTGGAAGGCGACCACTACGTGCTGAACGGCTGCAAACAGTTCATCACCTCCGGGCAGAACGCGGGGGTCGTGATTGTGTTTGCCGTGACCGACCCGGCGGCGGGCAAGCGCGGAATCAGCGCTTTTATCGTACCGACCGACTCGCCGGGCTACACCGTGGCCCGCGTCGAAGACAAGCTCGGCCAGCATGCGTCCGATACGTGCCAGATCCTGTTTGAAGACGTGAAAGTGCCGGTGGCCAATCGGCTTGGGGAGGAGGGCGAAGGCTACAAGATTGCCCTGGCCAACCTCGAAGGCGGCCGCGTGGGCATCGCCTCGCAATCGGTCGGCATGGCCCGCGCCGCCTTTGAAGCGGCCCGTGACTATGCCCGCGAGCGCGAAAGCTTCGGCAAGCCCATCATCGAGCACCAGGCCGTGGCCTTCCGCCTGGCGGACATGGCCACGCAAATCGCGGTCGCTCGGCAGATGGTGCATTACGCCGCCGCCCTGCGCGACAGCGGAAAGCCGGCGCTGGTGGAAGCCTCCATGGCCAAGCTGTTTGCCTCGGAAATGGCCGAGAAAGTCTGTTCGGCCGCCTTGCAAACCCTGGGCGGTTACGGTTACCTGAGCGACTTCCCGTTGGAGCGGATCTACCGCGACGTGCGGGTCTGCCAGATTTACGAAGGCACCAGCGACATCCAACGCATGGTCATCTCACGCAATCTCTAAGGAGCCGATACATGAGTTACGAAACCATTTTGCTCGACGTCCAAGGCCGCGTCGGGCTGATTACCCTCAATCGTCCAAACGCCTTGAACGCCCTGAATGCGCAACTGGTCAGCGAATTGAACCAGGCATTGGACGGCCTGGAAGCCAACCCTGACATCGGTTGCATCGTGTTGACCGGCTCGAAAAAAGCTTTTGCCGCCGGCGCCGACATCAAGGAAATGGCCGAGCTGACCTACCCGCAGATCTACCTCGATGACCTGTTCAGCGACAGCGACCGCGTGGCCAACCGCCGCAAACCGATCATCGCGGCGGTGAACGGCTTCGCTCTGGGCGGCGGCTGCGAACTGGCGTTGATGTGCGACTTCATCCTGGCCGGTGACGGCGCCAAGTTCGGCCAGCCGGAAATCAACCTCGGCGTCCTGCCCGGCATGGGCGGCACCCAACGGCTGACCCGCGCGGTGGGCAAGGCCAAGGCCATGGAAATGTGCCTGACCGGGCGTTTTATCGACGCGGTGGAAGCGGAGCGCTGCGGGATCGTCGCGCGCATCGTGCCGGCCGATGAGCTGCTGGAGGAAGCCTTGAAAGTTGCCACGCTGATTGCCGGCAAGTCGGTGCCGATCAGCATGATGGTCAAGGAAAGCGTGAACCGCGCGTTTGAAGTGAGCCTGTCCGAAGGTGTGCGTTTTGAGCGCCGGGTGTTCCATGCAGCGTTTGCGACGCAGGATCAGAAGGAAGGCATGGCGGCGTTTGTGGCCAAGCGTGCACCCGAGTTCAAGGATAAGTAACCCGGCCTGACAAACACTGGAGGTCAAATGTGGGAGGGGGCTTGCCCCCTCCCACAGGGTTTATGCGGTGTGACAGTTAGAGTAACCCGTTTTTTTATGAGTAATTCTTCAGTTCCCGCGCAATGACCATCCGCTGAATCTCGCTGGTCCCTTCGTAAATCTGCGTGATCCGCGCGTCCCGGTAGTAACGCTCCACCGGATAATCTTCCAAATACCCGTACCCACCGTGAATCTGCATCGCGGAGGAGCAGACCTTCTCGGCCATTTCCGAGGCAAACAGCTTGGCCTGGGAGGCTTCCGACAGGCATGGCTTGCCGGCGCTGCGCAGGCGTGCGGCGTGCAGGATCATCAAGCGTGCGGCATTCAGTTGGGTGTGCATGTCTGCCAGCAGATTGGCCACGCTCTGGTGCTCGATGATCGCCTTGTTGAACTGCACGCGATCACGCGCATACGCCAAGGCGGCCTCAAACGCTGCACGGGCGATGCCCAGCGCCTGGGCGGCAATGCCAATGCGCCCGCCTTCCAGGTTGGACAGGGCAATCGCCAGGCCCTTGCCACGCTCACCCAGCAGGTTGGCCTCGGGCACCGTGCACTGGTTCAACGTGACGGCGCAGGTGTCGGAGGCGCGGATGCCCATCTTGTGTTCGGTGCGGTCCACCACGAACCCCGGAGTGTGCGTAGGCACCAGGAACGCCGATATCCCTTTCTTGCCCAGATCAGGGTCGGTCACGGCAAACACAATGGCCAGCTTGGCACGCTTGCCGTTGCTGACGAACTGTTTGGCGCCATTGATCACCCACTGGCCATCACGCAGCTCGGCGCGGGTGCGCAGGTTGTGGGCTTCTGAACCGGCCTGGGGTTCGGTCAGGCAGAAGCAGCCAATCGCCTGGCCGCTGGCGAGGTCTGCCAGCCAGGTTTGCTTTTGCGCATCTGAGCCGTAGTTGAGGATTGGCCCGCAACCCACTGAATTATGGATACTCATCAGTGCGCCGGTAGCTCCGTCACCGGCAGAAATCTCTTCGACGGCGAGGGCGTAGGCAACGTAATCGACGTAGGTACCCCCCCATTCTTCCGGCACCACCATGCCCAGGAGGCCCAGCTCCCCCATCTTCGCCACGAGGGCGTCGTCGATCCAGCCGGCTTTTTCCCAGGCTTGGGCGTAGGGGGCGATTTCACCACGGGCGAAGTCGCGCGCCATGTCGCGGATCATCACTTGTTCTTCTGTATATTCAAGGTCTTGCATAGCTTATTTCACAACCTTCTTGAAGTGATGGAAGAAGCTCTCTACATGGCTGAGAGCCAGCCCATGCAGGGTGGGCGGGTTCCAGCGTGGGCTTTTGTCTTTGTCGATAATCAACGCGCGTACGCCTTCGATCAGGTCGCCGCGTTCGAACCATTGGCGGTCCAGGTGCAATTCCAGGGCAAAACACTGCTCCAGCGACAGGCGCCGGCCACGGCGCAGCATCTCCAGGGTCACGGCCATGGCCAGGGGCGAGCGCGTCTGCATCAGGCTGACGGTGTTGAGTGCCCATTCGTGGCTGTCGGCAACGGTGACTTGCTGCAATTGCTCGACGATGCTCGGCACATCCGGCAGCGCGAAGAAGTGGTCGATGGCGGGGCGCAAAGCGGCCAGGGGCGCATCGGGCAGTTGCTGCACCGCCAGCCTGGCAAGCGTGCCTTGCAGGTCCTTGAGCGGCGAGTCGTGCCATCTCAGGTTGTCGAGCTTCTGGTCAAGGTCGGCCAGTTTGTGACTGTCGAGGTACCAGTCAGCCAGCCCGCAGTAGAGCGCGTCGGCCGCGCGGATCTGCACCCCGGTCACGCCCAGGTAAATCCCCAGCTCGCCGGGAATACGCGGCAGGAAGTAGCTGCCGCCTACGTCGGGGAAGTAACCGATGGCCACTTCCGGCATCGCCAGGCGACTGCGCTCGGTGACCACGCGTAAATCGGCGCCTTGCACCAGGCCCATGCCGCCGCCCAGGACAAAGCCGTCCATCAGCGCCAGCACCGGTTTACGGTAGTGGTGGATGGCCAGGTCCAACGCGTATTCCTCGACGAAGAAGTCCTGGTGCAGCGTGTCGCCATTCTTGAAGCTGTCGTACAACGAACGAATATCGCCGCCGGCACAAAAGGCTTTTTCGCCGGCGCCGCGCAGGACCACGGCATACACCTGCGGATCATCCGCCCATGCCTGCAACTGGGACGTCAGGCTGCGGACCATCTGCAGGGTAAGGGCATTCAAGCCGGCGGGGCGATTGAGGGTAAGGTGCCCGATGTGGTTGCGGACTTCGGCGAGGACTTCGTCCTGAAGTATTGCTGCGTGGCTTGCCTCGGTTGAAACCTGAGCAGTCATCGATAACTCTCTGCTTTTATTATTCTTTATCAAGATGTTCGCGGACGAACCATCGTGTGATCGTACCAGTGCAAATTTGCACAGTACAACCCTCAATCATGCAGGTCGTTTTTGCATTTATGCAGGGGCGCCGCCTGACTGAAATGCGCCGCCAACGCCTCGGCACAGAGCAGGATGGCGCGCCTGGCCAGTGGGTCGGCCGCCGGGTAGTTGAGGAAACCGTGGCGTCTACCGGCGTACTCTTTGTATCGCACCGGCACCCCGGCCTTTTTCAGGCGTCGTGCAAAGGCCCGACCTTCATCACGCAACAGGTCACAGCCGGCGGTGATGATCAGTGCGGCGGGCAGGCCTTGAAAACAGGTGCCGCGCGCAGGTGACAACCATGGATGTGCCAAGGCAGTTCCCGGTGGCACATACTGGTTCAGATACCAATCCAGCCGTTCGGTGGTCAAGCCAAAGCCCTCGGCAAACTGCTCCCGTGAGCGTGTGCGCGCCAGGCAGTCCAGCACTGGGTACAGTAGCAACTGAAAGCCAATGGCAGGGCCTTGCTGATCACGGGCTATCTGGCAGATGACCGCTGCAAGTCCGCCGCCCGATCCGCCCCCGGCGACAGCAATCCGCCGGGCATCGAGTCCCAGTTGCGTGCCGTGGCGGGCAACCCATCGGGTGGCGGTATGGCAATCCTCTACGGCTCTGGGAAAGCGCTGCTCGGGCGGCCGTGCGTAGTCCACGGCCACCACGGCGCAGCCCGCCCATTCACACATGACCCGGCAAAAGCTGTCGTGTGTGTCCAGATCACCTGCGACCCAACCCCCCCCGTGAAAGTACATCAACACCGGTGCCGGCAGCGGATGAGCGGGCCGGTAGAGTCGCACAGGCACTGACTGGCCATTATCCGTGGCGGTGAGGTTGCTGACGGCAATTACTACGCCATCACGTACTTCCTGGCGGACTTGCTCGGGCGTCATGACTCAGACGCCTGTGCCTGGGCCTCTATTTCCACCAGGAACTCCTTGGCAATCAGTTCGTTGACCCCCAATAGCATGGTGGTGGGCGGGCAGTCGTGGAAGAACTCGCCGTGGGCCTTGAGAATGTCTCCCCACCATTGGATGTTGGTCGTGTACATGCGCGTGGCCACGATTCGGCTGCGGTCGGCACCCAGTTTCTTCAGTGCCGTCTCGATGATTTCCAGGCACCGCTGGGTCTGGCCATACACATCACCGAGTGCGCAGGGGTTGCCATCGTTGTCGAAAGCCACTGTGCCGCTGGTGACAATCAGGCTACCGACTCGTAAGGCGCGGCAGTAGCCGCCATTTTTTTCCCAGATTGCCGCCGAGAAAACGCGCTGGATCGGATCATCTTTCTGCAGCGGTTCCAATTCGACATAGATCGATTTCAGCCCGCGAAACTGCAGATTATTGGTCCGCCAGACCGGTGGTTTCTTATCGATAAAGCGCAAGTTCGGAAACCGACCGAGCAGGCTGCTGAAGACACACTCGGCCTCGATCCGGAACAGCGCCGGGCCCAGGCAAAAATGTACGCCACGGCCAAACGCCAGGTGATCGTTTTTCGCACGCCGGATGTCGAAGCGGTCTGGGTCGGGGAAGTGCTCGGGGTCGCGGTTGGCGGCAGCACGCACCAAGTAGACCAGTTGGCCTTTACGCAGGGTTTGCCCGCCGAGTGTCACGTCTTGCGTAAGCACGCGGTGGCTGAATTGGCCGGACGGGTCGATGCGCAGCATTTCTTCGATGGCAGGCTTGAGCAATGTCATGTCAGCCGACAGCGCACGCAGTTGGTCCGGGTTGTTCAACAGATACCAGAGGCCGATCCCGAGCATGTCGGCGCTGGTGGTGTAGCCCGCCACCAGCACAAACACGATTTGCGCCAGTAGTTCATCCTGCGTGGCTTCGGAACCGGCGGCAGCAATAACGCGGCTGACCAGATCGTCGTGAGGCGAGCGGCGACGTCGATCAATCAGTGCGCCGAAATAGGCATACATCTCCTCCAGGCCTTCCAGGGTCTTTTCCGGCCGGGTTGCCGTATCGAGGTTGCCCACCAGGAACATAAGGATCACATCGGTCCAGCGCCGTAGTTTCAGCGCGTCTTTCTTAGGGATGCCATACAGTTTGGCCAATACCAGCGCGGGCACTTGATTGAACAGTTGGCTCATCAGCTCCGGGGTGGGGCCCAGCCGGGAAACAAGCCCATCCGTGATTGCCTGGATGTCTGCGCGCAGCGCATCTATGGAGCGAGGGGTGAAGGCCCGGCCCAGCAAACGGCGGCTTTGCTCATGAGCCTTGCCATCCTGGGCGTACATCCAGCGGGAAGCGCGCTCAATGAAGGGTTCGTAGATCGCACGCTTATCGGGTGGCAGTTGAACGTCCACCAATTGACGTATCCGGTCTGACGAATACAGCGTGGCGTCGCCCTGTGCGGCAAGCACTTCCTTGAAACGGGTGAGCATCCAGGCCTGATGCTGGTGGCTCCAGTAGACCGGGTGATGCTCGCGTAGGAAAGCGTACGCCGGGTAAGGGTTACGGATCGTATCGGGGTCGGTGAAGTCGGGTTTCCATTGACTGTCCATTTCATTGCTCCTCATACAGCGCACGGGTGAATTGCTGGATGTAGTCGGCGTCGGCGATAGGCGCGTTGACCAGTACTTTGGGGGGCTTCAACCCTGCGGCCAGACGTATGACCTGTGCAGTGCTGGCGCGTGGCTCAACACCGCCGGTAAGGCCCCACGGATGCAGGTAGGACGTAAACACGCTGATCAGGTCGCGCTGGATCTCGGGGTTGAGCGCCTGGGATTCGGTTTCCCGGATGATCAGGTCAAGCGCGCGGGCGTAGGCGAGGCCCACGGCCTGCTGGTGCGAGAAGTCATCGACGTGCCGGCATTGTCGGACGATCAGTCGTTCGATCTGCTGGCCCAGGTTGCGCGGCTGCCGATCGTCAAACCGTGGTCGAGTAAGCGCATCCTTGATGACCTGGTAAGCCATCACACTGTTATCCCCGGCGAACGTTGGGCTGATCTCGAGGTCCATGCGCATCGTGACAAGGTGGTTGTAGTGATGAAAACCTTGCGACCCACACAACTCACGGCACTGAGCGATGACTTCCAGGCCTATCCAGGTGCCGATGCATTTGCTCAGGGCCGCGAGAATGTGCAGTGCCTTACGCTGTTCGGGATTGGGCCATTGCGCTACGAAACGGTTGAGGATCGCCTGTTCCAGGTACTTGAGTGCCAAGGCCTTGAGTTGCGCGTTGTAGAGGCGCTGACGAAACAGCGGCTTTGCCAGCAATGGACCCAGTGTCGATCCGGTCTGTACCTGGCGGTGGCGGGCAAACCGGTAGGCCAGGTGGGCGCTCAGCCCCGCCCCGTGGCGGGAAGCAGCCATCAATAGCAGGCGTTCCTGAAGGAAGGTTTCCAGAGCGTTGATAAAGCGTTCGCTTTTAGGCAAAACGCTGATGAATTGCCCATCGGCAGCGAAGTGCGCGTGGCGCTGCAACAGCGCATCGGTTTCGAGCTTCATCTGACAAAAGCGCAAACCGGCGACTTGGTTAGCATGAATGCCGCCCTTGGGGTCACAGGCCATGACCCTGACGCCTGGGCGTAAAGGGCCGTTCTCGCGGTCGCGAATCACCACCCGGAACCAGTGGTGACCCTGTTCTTCGCCGTTCACCTGCAAGCGCGCGAGCACCATGACCACTTGAGCGGCGTAGAGGCTGTTGCCGATCCAGAACTTACAGGCACCTGCGCAGGGTGAGTCGAGGATCAGGCAGTGGCCTTGCACGTCGTACGTCACGGTGGTCTTGAGGTTGCGCACATCGGTACCGCTGGCGATTTCGGTGCAGCCGAATGCATACACCGCACGCATCTGTATGACGTCATCGCGATATCGCGCCACTTGCTCCGGGCTGCCCTGAGTCAGCAAGGCGTTGGCGGCGATCATGTGGTCGACCAGTGAAGAATACAGGGCATAATCGTAGGCGCCGATCCTGCCGATCAGCTCGCACAGGTCTCTGAAGCGTGCACCTGCGGGCTGGCCCAGCCACATATCATTGTTGATGATGCCGTGATCGAAAATGGTGTGCATGCGCCTGATGGTCAGGTCCATGTAGGCCCTGAGTGGCAGGTCAAAACGCAGCCTGGCGTCAAACAACGTAGTGCGTAGCAGCTTCTGCAAACGTTCATCCATGACAAAACCCTCGAGGTTCGAACGGGTAATTCGAAACACTTGAGCAAGAGGGCCAGCCTGCAGAACTACACACCATCACGGAAACAGCGAGGGAGTCACCGTCGATATCACCGCTCAGTGAACACTACTCTTTAGCCAGACGATCCAATGTCTTCGCTACTGGTTTACGAAGATCCAGACTTCAGGGGAACAGCAGACAACATCAAGTGACTCTAAAACTCTAGTCGCCGTGTCTCTCATCGCAAGTGCGAAGCACATAATTGTGTGATGCGGCGCTTCTCAAGGCACCCGACTGGCTAGCACCTCACCAATACTGCGGCGCCTGGCGTGGGTCTCCGCCGCGTGGATCAACTGTTCCAGCGCCGTAGGTTCCACATCGTAGAACTGCTCCATTTCAGCCAGCGCCAGTTTCAGGTCGGCAGCGGTGATTGCGGGGTCTCGACCGGCCTTGGGATCGTTCAAGATAACCGGCGAGGACTCGATGGCACCCTTGGGGTAGCGCGTGCGCGTGGCATTGTTGTAAGCCAGTGCACACGTCAGCAAGGCCCCGGCGCCCAGCAATACCGCGCCCAACTCATACCAGCCCAAGGCGGCGGAGGCCGGGTCGGCCAGCACCAGCGTCATGGCCAGGCCTCCGGCCGGCGGATGCAGGCAGCGCAACCAGCACATCAGCACCACCGTCATGCCCGCCGCCAGGCAGGCGCCGCCCAGGGAAGGCCCGAGGACGCGGGCCACCAGCAACGCCAGGACACCCGCGCACAGGTAGCTGCCGATGATCGACCACGGCTGCGCCAAAGCGCCTGATGACACCGCGAACAACAACACGGCCGACGCGCCGAGAGGGCCAAGCAGATGCAGGGCGACGTCCATGCCAAATACTTGGGCGCATAGCCAGACACTGAACAGGGTGCCCAGCGCCATGCCGATCGCGGCACGACTCCATTCGGTGGGACGGGTGTTGATAGCGGCAGGGAACCAGCGAGCGAGCATTGAAAGGGCGTCCATAAACAGCGGGCAAAAAAAAGGCTTGTCTGGTCGCCCGGAAAAGCCCTTTGAAGGTTCCAACATTTGGGGGAAGGAACAGGTGCAGTGTGCCGAGCTGGGAAGCAGGGCGCCAATGCATATTAATGAGGGTTGAATGCAAGAATAGTGAATTGTAACGGTGCTATCCGATCAGCGAGCTGCACATTTTACCCAGCACGCGATTATTGAAGTCTTCATCCAAAAAGCGTCTTTGTAGGTTTTCCCGTAGCCCTGGCTCACTGGCCAGCGGCCCGTTCAGCGCCACCAGGGCATCACGCAACCCCATCAATCGATCCAGCGACGGCACGGGTAGGTAGCCCGAAGGCATCCCATCTCGGGTCCAGGAAACAGCGGGATCAAGCGAAACTTTATCTGGCACGGTGCTCTCCTCCAACGTCCTTGTTGTAATCCATGACCTGTGGCGATAAATGAATACCGCACGCAGGCGAGTTTACAGTCGGGTTTTGGACGCAGGAAAGTGAAATGGCATCAGCCATTACGTAAAGCTACGTAGGAGTTCTCTGCGCCGGGAGCGCCGGCGCAGGGCTCAAGGTTGCGGGGTTTTGACCAAGTGCAGCAGCACGTAAGGGTTGCGGTCGAATTCACCGGCCAAGGTCGGGGTGATGGAGCGAAAACGCGGGTCCGTCAGGCCTTCGTAATCCGCTTCGCTCATCACTACCCAGGCGGGACCTTGGATGGGCTTCAGGTCGGCCGTTTGCTGGGTAAACAAAGGCACCTGGTCGCAGTCGAGGTTGACCATGTATTTGATCGCCTTGGCGTCTTTGCCCAGACCGTGCAACACCACTGGCGCGCGTTGCTGCATCACCTGCTCATGCACCTGCAGGGTAAACGTGCGTGTGTCGTAGACACTGCGCTCCAGCGGTTCGACCACCAGAATATACGTGGCCCACACCGCCAGTACCGCGGCAAAGGCTGGCCCGACTGGGCGCCAGCGGATCTTGAACAACGTCAACAGTGCCAATACCTGCAGCGCCCCCAGCACGCCGAGCACCCACCCGAGGTGGCTCAACTGCTCCGGATAGCGCGGTCGCGCCAACAGCAAGCCGGCGATCAACAGTGTCGGCAGCAACGTCCAGATAACCAGCATCAGCCCACGCAGCCAGGCAAAGAGCCGCCCGTGTGCGACTTGGAACGGATACGCCGCGATGATCGCCGCCATCGGCAACATCGGCAGCACATAACGCGCCTTTTTCGCCTGGGGAATCGACAGGCCAAGCATCACCAGCAAGGCCGCGGCCGCGCAATACCACACCAACTGCAACGCCGGCCCCGGCGCACGGCGCCCGCTGAGCACCATTGCCAGCAGCACCAACACGGCCATGGGATAGGCCAGGGCGTAGTTGCCCAGGGAGCTGGTGAAGTAATACAGCACGCCGCTGGAGCCTTCGCTGCCATCCATACGCCCGAGGAACTGCATGCGAATCACGTCCTGCATGAAGCGCTCGCCGCCGCTGAGCTTGGCCATCAGCAACAGCAGGCCAACGCACGCCACCAGCAATGCCAGTGCCAACAAACCGAAGCTGAACAGTTGCCGCCATTGGCGGTTGATCAGGTAATAGCTGCACAGCACGCCGGTCGGAATCACCAGGCCAATCGGCCCACGGATCGCAAAGCCGACGATCAGCAACAGGTAAATCCAGTGCAGACGTTTACCCGCCCCAAAGTGATCGTGGGCATAACCCAGGTAAAACACCGCCAGGGCGATGGCGGCCAGCATCTGGTCGAGGGACACCGCGCGGGTTTCGCTGATAAAGCTGCTGCTCAGCAACAGCATCGCAATGCTCAGCAAGCCCCAACGCTGGGAGTAGGGCGCCGTCAGGCGATACACCAGCATGACGATGACTGCCGACGCCATCGCCGTGGGCAGCCAGGCGGTAAGGCTGGTGACCTGGCCCAGCGGCACTGACAGCAGCCACGTCAGCAGCGTCGAGGTGGCCAGGTAATCCGCATAAGGCTGCCCATAGGTGGTGGGGAAAAAGCCTGGGCCGTGGCGCAGCATCTCCTGAGCAAACAGCACGAAGCGTGAGTCGAAGCCAATGATCGCCTGGTGCCAGCTGCCGGCGATAAACAGCAGCAGCGCCAGCAATCCCAAACCGAGGGATTGGCGGCGGATCGCTGGGCTTAACAGGGGCGGTCGGTCTTTGTTCACGTATCAGGCTTCCACGACCTGTTTTGCCACTT
This sequence comes from Pseudomonas petroselini, assembly GCF_045037875.1. Taxonomy (NCBI): domain Bacteria; kingdom Pseudomonadati; phylum Pseudomonadota; class Gammaproteobacteria; order Pseudomonadales; family Pseudomonadaceae; genus Pseudomonas; species Pseudomonas petroselini. The sequence goes on along the minus strand of NZ_CP173614.1, from coordinate 3,974,235 downwards.
GAGCCACCCACTGCTGCTGGGGAATCGGCAACTGGCAGGAGTCGCCACGGCCGATCGGGTAATACTGGAACCCTCTGCGCGCCAGGCGTTCGCCGTCGTAGAGGTTACGGCCGTCAAAGATCACCGGGGTTTTCAGGCGCTGGTGGATCAAGTCGAAGTCCGGCGCCTTGAACTGTTGCCATTCGGTGCAGACGATCAGCGCATCGGCGCCGCCCAAGGTGGATTCCGGCGTACCCATCAGCATCAGGCGTGGATCATCGCCGTAGATACGCTGGGTTTCCTGCATGGCTTCCGGGTCGAACGCACGTACATGGGCGCCGGCGGCCCACAAGGCTTCCATCAGCACACGGCTGGGTGCATCGCGCATGTCGTCGGTGTTGGGCTTGAACGCCAGGCCCCACAAGGCGAAGGTCTTGCCGCGCAGGTCGCCCTTGAAGAACGCATTGATGCGTTCGAACAGCTTGCTCTTCTGGCGTTGGTTGATGGCTTCCACGGCTTCAAGCAGGTCGCTGGAGCAGTTGGCTTGCTTGGCGCTGTGGATCAGGGCGCGCATGTCCTTGGGGAAGCACGAACCGCCGTAGCCGCAGCCGGGGTAGATAAAGTGGTAGCCGATGCGCGAGTCGGCACCGATGCCCAGGCGCACGGCTTCGATGTCCGCCCCCAGGTGTTCGGCGAGTTCTGCGATCTGGTTGATAAAGCTGATCTTGGTCGCCAGCATGCAGTTGGCGGCGTATTTGGTCAGCTCGGCGCTGCGCAGGTCCATGAAGATGATGCGGTCATGGTTGCGGTTGAACGGTGCGTACAGGTCGCGCATCACGTCGCGCACTTCTTCGCGCTCACAGCCGATGATGATGCGGTCCGGGCGGCGGCAGTCGGCCACGGCCGAGCCTTCCTTGAGGAATTCCGGGTTGGAGACGATATCGAAGTCCAAGTGCCGGCCGGCCAGGTGCAAGGCTTTTTCGATATGTGCGCGCAGGGTGTCGCCGGTGCCGACGGGCACGGTGGATTTTTCCACCAGGATCACTGGCTCCTGGCGGTGACGGGCGACCGCATCGCCCACTGACAGCACGTACTTCAGGTCCGCCGAACCGTCCTCATCCGAGGGCGTGCCCACGGCGATAAACAGCACTTCGCCGTGTTCGACCGCGAGTTTCTCGTCATGGGTAAAGTGCAGTCGCCCGCTTTCCAGGTTTTCCTTGACCATCGCTGCCAGCCCCGGCTCGAAGATCGTCACATGGCCTTTCTGTAAAGACTCGACCTTGTTTTTGTCAACGTCCATGCAGATGACATCGTGACCGACTTCGGCCAATACGGTGGCCTGCACCAGACCGACGTAACCACTACCAAATACACTGATTTTCATGGGGCATTCCTGGGACTTGTAGCGCTAGCACGGCGAGAGTTGATAACCAGCACACCGAGGATGACAAGCGCCACCCCCAGGGTTTTTGAAACCGAAAAATCTTCGTTGAACACCGGCAGGCTGGCCGCCAGCAGATAGACCAGGGCGTAGCTGATGCTCAACAGTGAATAGGCACGGCCCAGCGGCAGGTGTTTGAGCGCGCCGAGCCAGCAGAGCATCGACAGCGCGTAGGCCAGGATCGCCAGGATCACCATGCCGAGCGCACCCAGGTCGATGCTGTTGTGGGTGAACGCGTCCAGCCATTCGCTGGGCAGCGGCAGGCGCGTCATGCTCCAGCGCATCCCCAGCTGGGCGGCACTGACCAAGCCGACGCTGCCCAGGGCCAGGGCAAACCCTTGGACCCGGCTCATACGTGACGCCCCAGCAGCACGACACCGCTGATCACCAACGCCACACCCAGCCAATGGCGGGCATCAATGGGTTCATGAAAGACAAACCGCGCCACCAGCGTGACCAGCACAAAATTGAGGCTGAGCATCGGGTACGCAATACCCACCTCCAGGCGCTGCAACACCAGCAGCCACACCAGCAGGCCCAGGCCCAGGCATACCAGCGCCGACCACAACCACGGCGAACGCAGTTTCAGTGCCCAGCCCTCCGGCAGGTCGCGCCAGCTTTCCACGGCGAACTTCTGCGATACCTGGCCCATGCAGGTCAGCAGGCACGCAGCCAGTAACAGCAGCAGGGTGATCAAGGCGTCACCTGCGGGAAGATCAGAATCACGATATTGCCTTGTTCATAGCGCTTGCCGTCGGTGGGCAGCAATGCCACTTCGGCCACTTCGTCGTCGCCTTTGACGCGCATCACCACGCCGACCGCGCCTTGTTTGCGCGCCTCGGTCATCCACTGCTGGACCTGGGTGACATCCACCTTGTGATGGCCGGCATCCGGGTAGGCGAGGCCGTATTTGACTTCGCCGACGGTGTTGTAGAGCGTCACGTCCGGGCGTGCCAGGCGCCACGACAGCGCGGACGCCGCGCCCAGGTCATTGCTCAGCAAGGCGGTGGCAGGTTGCAGTTCCTGCAGGTGGTCGATGATGAATTGATCAGGGGTCTTGTTGTACACCACCGAGTGCGGCAACGCGGCCGGCAACAGGGCGACCATCAGCCAGCTGCCGAGAATCGGCGCCGCCCACAGGCGCGATGGCTGGGCGGCCTGCAGCAGGTTGACCAGGATCCAGCCGAACAGGAAGGTGAACACCAGCACCAGGCTGAGGGTTTCCTGCCCGTGTTCGTACACCGGTTTTTTCAGTTGGAACCAGCTCAGCGCCAGCAGCACCACTACGCCAATGATCAGGTTCAGCCAGCCGTTGATACGCAATGCACGGTAACGGCCCTGGGCCAGTTTGTCGGCCAGGGTGTTGCCCATCAGCAACGCCAGCGGCAGCAGGCACGGCATGATGTAGGAAGGCAACTTGCCCTTGGCCAGGCTGAAGAATGCCAGCGGCATCAACAGCCACAGCAACACAAAGCCGATTTTTGCGCTGCGTTTGTCCAGCCAAGCCTGTTTGAGCGTGGACGGCAACAACGCCACCCACGGCAGGCAGAACGCAACCAGCAGCGGTAGGTAATACCAGAACGGCTCGGCGTGCTGAGCGTCGTCGCCGGCAAAACGTTGAATATGCTCGTGCCAGAAGAAGAAGTTCCAGTAGTCGGGCTCTTGCAGGTGAACGGCCAGCGCCCATGGCAGGCTGACGACAATCGCCACCACCACGGCGACCACGCCGTAGCCCAGCAGCTCACGAAAACGCTTCTGCCAGATCGCGTAGGGCAGGGCGATCAACACCGGCAGCAACCAGGCCAGGAAACCCTTGGTCATGAAGCCCATGCCACAGGCCAGGCCCAGCAGCGCCCAGGCCCCCAGCCGCCCGCTGCGCGTGGTGCTGTCGAAGCAAAACCACAAGGCCACGCCGGTCAGGTTGACCCAGAAGGTGAACTGCGGATCGAGGTTGGCGTAGCCGCCCAGCGCCGCGACGCTGACAAAGCTCATGTAGAGCACGGTGCTGACCAGGCTTTTCTGCGGGTCATTCCACAGCCGGCGCGATACCAGGTACACCAGCAGGATGCTCAAGCCGGTGCTCAAGGCGGACGCAAACCGCACACCGAACAGGTTCTGCCCGAAGATCGCCTGGCCCAGCGCGATCATCCAGTAGCCCGCCGCCGGTTTCTCGAAGTAGCGGATGCCCATGAAGTGCGGCGACGCCCACTTGCCGGTCAGCAGCATTTCCTGGCTGATCTGTGCGTAGCGGGTTTCATCCGGGATCCACAGGCCGTGGGTGGCCAATGGCAGCAGGTAAAACACGCCAAACGCCAACAGGAGCAGGGGCAGGGCCCAACGGCGGATCATGCCTGCTGCACTCCGAGCCAGCCCTCGCGGCCGGGCAAGGCGCCGCGCACCAGCTGTTGCTGGGGCAGGGAGGTCAGGTCGGCAGGCAACAGGTCGCCCAGGGGTTTGAAGTCGATGCCGCGCTGCCCTGCCTGGGCGAGCAACTGGCGAAAATCATTGGCCATCAGAATCCCTTCTACTTCTGCGTGGATCGTGTAGACGTTGAGCTTCGACGCGCCAAAGCGGTCGAGGATGAAGGTGTTGAAGTCTTTGGCAGCTACCACCGGCCCGACGACTTCGTCGAAGGTCGGCAGGTCCACCGGAATTTGTGGGGTGCCCGCGCTGCCATCGACCAGGGTTGGACGAAACAGGCTGGTGCCCCGGCAATCGCTGTTGTAGCGAAAGTTGAACCCTTGCTTGGCTTGCACGACGCGTTCATCGGCGCGCCAACCGGCGGCCGCTGAACAGTCGATGCGTTCGCCGAGGATGTCGCTCAGGGTCTCCACGCCGCGTCGAATCTGCTCGACCAGCTGCGCTTCGCTCCAACGCCCGGTGTTGGCTTGCCAGCCATGGTGATCCCAGGCGTGCAGGCCGACTTCATGCCCGGCCGCCTTGGCCTGGCGCATCAAGTGCCCCAGGTCGCGGCCGATCGGCTTGCCTGGCCAGGCCGTGCCGGCCAGCAAAATGTCCAGGCCATACAAGCCCACGGCGTTGGAACGCAGCATCTTCCACAGGAACTGCGGGCGGATCAGGCGCCACAGGTGGCGCCCCATGTTGTCCGGCCCGACACTGAAGAAGAACGTCGCTTTTACCCCAGCTTCATCCAGGGTTTCGAGCAACCGCGGCACACCTTCACGGGTGCCACGGTAGGTGTCGACGTCGATGCGAAGACCTGCCTCCATTACTTTTTGTCCGCGATTTCAAGCATGGCTTCACGCAGGAAGAAGTCCAGCGTGTTGCCGATGGTTTCGCTCATCTCCACGGTCGGCTCCCAGTTCAGCAGGCGCTTGGCGTTTTCGATGCTTGGCTTGCGGTGCGCCACGTCCTGGTAACCGGTGCCGTAGAACGCTTTGCTTTCGACATCGCGGAAACCGGCGAACGGCGGGAAGTTGCCACGCAGCGGGTGCGCTTCGAACTGACGCAGCAGCTCTTCGCCCAACTGGCGGATGCTGGCTTCGTTTTCCGGGTTGCCGATGTTGATGATCTGGCCATTGCACGCGTCATTGTCGTTATCAATGATGCGGGCCAGGGCTTCGATGCCATCGGCGATGTCGGTGAAGCAACGCTTCTGCTCACCACCGTCGAACAGGCGGATCGGCGTGCCTTCCACCAGGTTGAGGATCAGCTGGGTGATGGCGCGGGAGCTGCCGATGCGTGCCGAGTCCAGGCGGTCCAGGCGCGGGCCCATCCAGTTGAAGGGACGGAACAGGGTGAAGTTCAGGCCCTTGGCGCCGTAGGCCCAGATCACGCGGTCCAGCAGTTGCTTGGAAACCGAGTAGATCCAGCGCTGCTTGTTGACCGGGCCAACCACCAGGTTGGAGGTGTCTTCGTCGAAGTACTGGTCCTGGCACATGCCATAGACTTCGGAGGTCGACGGGAAGATCACGCGCTTGTTGTACTTGACGCAGTAGCGCACCAGCTTGAGGTTTTCTTCGAAGTCCAGTTCGAACACGCGCAGCGGATTGCGGGTGTATTCGATGGGTGTGGCGATGGCCACGAGCGGCAGGACCACGTCGCATTTCTTGATGTGGTACTCGATCCACTCGGTGTGGATGCTGATATCGCCTTCGACGTAATGGAAGTTCGGGTGGCTGCGCAGGCGCTCGATGGCGTCGGAGCCGATGTCCAGTCCGTAGACTTCGTAGCGGTCGTCACGCAACAGGCGCTCGGACAGGTGGTTACCGATAAAGCCGTTCACGCCCAGGATCAGCACGCGGGTACGGCGCGGTTTGCGGCCGGACTCGGCGCCGCGCAGCACGGAACCGTCGACCAGGCCCAATTCGTTGGCCAGGGACGGGCCGGCCAGGTACAGGCCGTTGTCGTTGCGCTGGCCGAACTTGATCACCAGGGAGTCTTCACCGCACGCGATACGCAGCGGGTTGACGCTGATCACACGGCCCGGCGCCAGGCCTTCGTTGCCCTTGACCACGTCGGCCTGCCACACGATTAGCTTGTGCTCGCCCACGGCGCAGAAGGCACCTGGGTAAGGTTGGGTCACGGCGCGCACCAGGTTGAACAGTTCCTCAGCCGGTTTTTTCCACTCCAACTTGCCATCGGCAGCGGTGCGGCGACCGAAGTAGGTGGCCTGGCTTTCATCCTGGGCGGTTTCCGCCAGTTTGCCTTGGGCCAGTTGCGGCAGGGCGTCGCGCAGCAGGTTGCTGGCGGCGTCGCGCAGTTTGGCGTGCAGGGTCAGGCCGGTGTCGCTGCGCTCGATGATGACTTTCTGCTGGGCCAGGATCGCGCCGGCATCGGCACGCTTGACCATGCGGTGCAAAGTCACGCCGGTTTCGGTTTCACCGTTGACCAGCACCCAGTTGGCCGGGGCGCGGCCACGGTATTTAGGCAACAACGAGCCGTGCAGGTTGAACGCGCCTTTGCGCGCCGTGGCCAGCAGCGGCTCGCTCAGCAGGTTGCGGTAGTAGAACGAGAAGAGGTAGTCCGGGTTCAGCTTGGCGATGCGCTCGATCCACAGCGGGTGGTTGGCGTCTTCCGGAGCGTGCACCGGGATACCATTGCGCGCACACAACTGGGCGACGGAACCGTAGAAGTTGTTTTCCTTCGGGTCATCGGCATGGGTGAACACAGCGGCAATGTCGTAACCGGTATTGAGCAGCGCTTCGATGCCTGCACAACCAATATCGTGATACGCGAATACAACAGCTTTTGAACTCATGTTTAGACCTGATCAGCAGAAGTAGAGGTATGGGAGGACACCAGGCCGTCAACGACGACCACGGGAGCCGGTGCTGCCGGTTGGTTGCGCAGCACTTTTTCGATAAAGAAGCGCGGGCGGGCACGCACATCGCTGTACATGCGGCCCAGGTATTCACCCAACAGGCCCATCCCGATGAACTGGCCGCCGGTAAAGACGAACAGCACGGCGAACAGCACGAACAAGCCGTCACCGGCCCAGTCGGCACCGAAAGCCAGGCGCATGACGATCAACGCGAAGGCAAACAGCATGCCCAGCGCCGCCAGGCTGAAGCCGACGATGGACAGCAGGCGCAGCGGGGTGGTGGTCATGCACGTCAGCAGGTCGAACATCAGGCTGATCAGGCGCATGGCGCTGTATTTGGATTCGCCGTGCTCACGCTCGGCGTGGTGTACCAGGATCTCGGTGGTGTGACGGGCAAAGCCGTTGGCCAGGATCGGGATAAAGGTGCTGCGTTCGCGGCAGGCGAGCATCGCGTCGACGATGGTGCGGCGGTAGGCGCGCAGCATGCAGCCGTAGTCGGTCATGGCCACGCCGGTGGAGCGCTGCACGGCCAGGTTGATCAGGCGCGACGGCCAGCGGCGGAAGGCCGAGTCCTGGCGATTGTTGCGCACGGTGGCGACCACGTCGTAGCCCAGGGCGGCTTGTTCGACCAGGCGCGGGATCTCTTCGGGCGGGTTTTGCAGGTCCGCGTCGAGGGTGATCACCACGTCGCCTCGGCATTGCTCGAAACCGGCCATGATCGCTGCATGCTGGCCGTAGTTACGGTTGAGGATCACCGCCACCACGTTGCTGCCGTCTTCAGCGGCGGCGTCCTCCAGCAGTTGGGCTGAATTGTCGCGGCTACCGTCATCGACCAGGATGATTTCGTATTCGTAGGCCAGTTGCTTGCAGGCTGCGGTGGTACGGCGCAGCAATTCAGGCAGGCTCTCTTGTTCGTTGTAGACCGGGATTACGATCGACACGCAATGAATAGGGTAGGGTTTCAAAGATTCATGACCTCGGGGTTAGAGCAACTTGGAGCGTGAAAACAGCAGCAATCATTGGGCGAAAGTCCAGACCGCGGATTAAAAAAACGGCGCCAAAGGTGAAGCGTAATCAAGAGGTTAGACGATATAGCGCGGTTTGCTATGAAGTACTGCGCTAAAGATTAAGCGTAAAAATGTGGAACAGATATGAAAGGCAGATGAAAAACTCGTTTATTTGACAGGTAGACAGCTAGGGTTCAGCTAAACAACTAGGGGCCTGTAGGCTTTAGTTGGCTGGCGAAATGGGAACTGTTTGTAGGACGTTTGGTTTAACGCGGGCGCGCACGCTCGGCCAGGAAATTTAAGTGAAGAATCTTCTCTGCAATGCGTCCCAAGTGCCGGTAAAGTAAGCCGTCTCTTGCCAGGGTGATCGGATGAATAGCGTGCAGCTTTTACGCGGCCAGTTGCGGCCTGCTTTGATGGGATCGTTGATCGGGTTGTTGATGAGCGTGGCGTGTGTCACGACGGTCCAGGCCGATGACGGGGTGGCGCTCACCAGCATTGACCAGGTGCCGGACGGTGTTGAAGTACGCGGCAAGCAGATCGCCGCCTATACCTGGGACGATAAACAAGGCAAGAACCTGCTGGTGCTCGCCGAGCAAATCAGCGAGCGCGACGACGACGGCACTCAGTCGGCGTTCGTGTATGCGGCCCAGTACCTGATCGACGGCAACCGCCCCAAGCGCGTGTGGATGCTCTACGACGATGTGCAGCATTGCGAATTCGACGCCTCGCTGCGCTTTGACAGGGCCGCGACCAAGGTCACCGACCTCACCGGCGATGGCATCACCCAGGCCACGGTGGGCTATTCGCGCACCTGCACCAGCGATGTCAGCCCCAATGAGTTCAAGCTGATCATGCATGTCGGCAAGTCGCAGAAGTACCGTCTGCGCGGTGTCGACCGGGTCGGCGCGGCCTGGTGGGACGAAGAGGCCGGCGCCTTGCGTGGCATGCCGCTGCCCAAGGATTGCAGCGTGGCCGGGCAGCAGGCGCTGGTCAGCCAGTACAAGGAGCAGGGCACCGAGTTGCCGTTGCCGGGGTGTTATGGCGACGAGAGAGATTTCGCCAAGGCGCCTGAGGCGTACCTGACGTTCATGCGCCAGCACTGGTTCGTGCTGATGCAGAAGCAGGACAGCGAATGGAGCCAGACCCAGGTCCAGCCCCAGGAGCCTACTGAGGAAGACGACACGGCCCCATGATTTTGTGCGAAGGCTGGCACTGGGTTAGACTCGGCCTTCGCCAATTCACTAAATAGCTCGATTAAACAAAGGCTTGTTCGAGTTATTTAATCCAAAGGCTGATCTACCTTGACTGAGTCTATCCGCAACCCGCTGACCCTTTACCTCACCCGCCTGGCACCCTCAAGCCAACTGACCATGCGCTACGTGCTGCAAGATGCGGCCGACCGCCTGGGCTTCGAAGACATCAACCTCGAAGACATCGACTGGCACCTGCTGCAACCCGAACACGTGATCGCCCTGGTCGCCGCCTTGCGCGAAGACGGCTATGCGCCCAATACCTCGTCGTTGTACGTGAATGCCGTGCGCGGGGTGATGAACGAAGCCTGGCGCCTGAACCTGATCAGCCAGGAACACCTGTTACGCATGCGCACCGTCAAGGCCACGCCGGGCTCGCGCCTGGGCCAGGGCCGCAACCTGCGGCGCAGCCTGATCCGCGAAATGATGGAAGTCTGCGCCGCCGACCCACGCCCCCAGGGCCTGCGGGATGCAGCGGTGATCGGCATTCTGTACGGCTCTGGCATGCGCAAATCGGAGTCGGTCAACCTTGACCTGGCGCAGATCAATTTCGAAGAACGCAGCCTGCGGGTAATCGGCAAGGGTAACAAGGAGCTGATCAAATACGCACCGGACTGGGCATTCGCCAAGCTGCAGGCATGGCTTGCATTTCGGCGTGAGCAACTCAAGGAAGGTGAACAGGATGACAACTTCCTGTTCAACCGCATCCGCCGGGGCAGCCACATCACCCGTGAACGCATCACCAAACATGCGATTTATTACATTGCCCGCCAACGCGGCGAGCAAGTAGGCGTGAAGATCATGCCCCATGACTTCCGCCGCTCGTTCATCACACGGGTTATCGAGGAGCATGACCTGTCGATTGCGCAGAAACTGGCGCACCACACCAACATCCAGACCACCGCCAGCTATGACGTGCGCGACGACAATGAGCGGCGGCGCGCGGTGGATCGGTTCGACCTGTAGGACAATCCCCTGTAGAAGCTGCTTTTGCTTCAACCACTCAGGTCGGCTACCAGGCCGCCGTGCTCTTGCTTTTGATCTTGATCTTGATCTGGGGCGCCCCGTCAAACACGCTGGCCGAACGCAGGCTTGAATCCGTGGGTAACCCGGCAGGACGCCGGGTTAGCCGCCCCGCGCCATGGATGGCGCGTGGCGGCGGCCCACGGATTCAAGCCGGAGTGAGGGCACACCGAGCCTAGGCGAGGTGCCGAGTGTTGGGGCGAAGCGTTTTTGGTTACTTTTGGCGCTTTTCCAAAAGTGACCCGCCGTAAGGGCGGAACCCATAGCAGCCGCTACCTAAATAACGGATATGTACTCCGTCTAATCCAACATCCAGGGCGGCTGTGAGGCCGCCTTCGCAGGCACAGTGAGGCATTAGAGGATCGGCTTACCGCCAGTCACCGCATAACGCGAACCCGAAATGTAGCTGGCCTCATCCGACGCCAACAGCACATAAATCGGCGCGACTTCCACCGGTTGGCCCGGACGCCCCAGCGGGGTTTCGCTGCCAAAGCTCTTCACGTCCTCATCCGGCATCGTCGCCACAATCAGCGGCGTCCAGATCGGCCCCGGAGCCACACTGTTGACCCGAATACCTTTGCTACCAAGCAACTGCGCCAAGCCACCGGTGAAGTTGGCAATCGCGCCTTTGGTGGCGGCATAGGCCAGCAGCGTCGGCTTGGGCATGTCGGAGTTGACCGAGCTGGTGTTGATGATCGAACTGCCGGCCTTCATATGTGGCAAGGCCGCCTTGCAGATGCGAAACATCGCCGTGATGTTGATATCGAAGGTTTTCACCCATTCCTCGTCCTCGATTTCCTCGAGGGTTTCGTGGCTCATCTGGAACGCGGCATTGTTCACCAGCACGTCGATGCGGCCGAACTGCTCGACTGTTTTGTCCACCAACGACTGACACACGCTTTTCTGCGCAATATCACCCGGCAGCAACAGGCATTGGCGACCGGCTTCTTCGACCCAGCGTGCGGTTTCCTGAGCATCCTCATGCTCATCCAGATAAGCGATGGCCACGTCGGCGCCTTCACGGGCAAAGGCGATGGCCACGGCGCGCCCGATGCCGCTGTCGGCCCCGGTGATCAGGGCGATCTTGTTGGCGAGTCGGCCGGAGCCCCTGTAGCTTTTCTCGCCGCAATCGGGATACGGGTCCATTTTTTTCTGCGTACCCGGAACAGCTTGAGCTTGAGGGGCGAAGGGTGGGCGAGGGTAATCAGTCATATCAATCTCCATAGGTGTGCAAAGGGGCTATGGGATTAGTAGTTACCCGCTAGTCGATAGTTGTAACGGATGCCGTCGAAGCCCGACGAGTGGTTAGCTTTGAGCTTTTGCAAAAACGGTATTTCCACTGCCCAACGATGGTCACCCGCGCGGGATTTATCCGTGGGCGTACCTGGCTCAATTGGGCAGCGATCAGGAGGAGGGCGGGGCACTCGCCAAGTGAGCCGGTAGACGACGCAGCGTCCACAGTGTAGTGAGCATCGCCGCGATGCCACACAGTGCGATGCCGATCAACATCGGCGCGGGTGTGTGATCGGCGAACACGCCAACCAGGGTCATGGACACTGCGGCGGTAATCATCTGGATCGCCCCCAGCAAGGCCGAGGCAGAACCGGCCACTGCGCCGTGATCCTCCAGTGACAACACCCCGGCCGCCGGCAGCAGCAAACCGAGAAAACCGAAGCCGATAAACAGCATCGTCATCATCAAGGCCAAACTATCGACCCATAGCGTGGTGGTCGCGAGCACGGCCATCACCGCGGCCACCGCCACCACCGACCCACGAATCAGCGGCGCCAGGCCAAAGCGCGCGCTGAGGCGTGCAGTGAGTTGGCTCATGGCGAAGAACGAGGCGGCATTCAGGGCAAACCCCAGGCTGAATTGCGTGGGTGTCAGGCCGTAATGCTCGATGTACACGAACGGCGCGCTGCCGATAAACACGAAGAAGGTCGCCAGGCCAAAACCGCACACCACCGACAAGCCAATGAATACCGGATCACGCAGCAACGCGCCATAGCTGCTGAAGGCGTTGCCCAAGGTCTTGCCCAGCCGACGTTCGGCCGGGTGGGTTTCGGGCAATTGCACGATGGTCATCACCAGGCACGCCACCGCGACGACCGCCAGCACGGCAAATACTTCACGCCAGCTCCACAGCGCGATCACCAGGCTGCCGGCGAGCGGCGCAAGGATCGGCGAGACACTCATCACCAGCATCAACAAGGCCATCAATTTTGCCGCTTCATGCCCGGTGTACAGGTCCCGCACGATAGCCCGGGGAATCACCATGCCTGCGCACGCACCGAACGCTTGCAGCGCACGAAAGGCGATCAGTGATTCGATGGTCGGCGCCAAGGCACACCCGACGCTGGCTACGGCAAAAATAACCAGGCCGGCATAGATCGGCGGTTTACGCCCGAATACATCACTGATCGGCCCGTAGAACAGCTGGCACACACCGATGATGACAAAGAACACGGTGAGGCTCATTTGTACCAACGCCGGTGAGGCCTGCAGGCTTGCGCCCAGCGTCGGCAGGGCCGGCAGGTAGATGTCGATGGCAAAGGGGCCGACGGCGGTGATCAAGCCCAGCAGCAGGGCGAGGTGGGCGATACTTCGAGACATGGGCAGTTCCGGGTGGAGCAAGGGTCGGTCAGCTTAAGGGATCCGCGCAGATCCGCAAACATAGGCTTCAATAAGCTGCACGCGTGGCCGATAACATGACCAGCGGGGCTTCTACGGTTGGCATCCCAACCGGCTGACCAGGCATGGGGATATATGCATGACGATCAAACTACGCTTGATGCTGTTGATTACGACCGGGTTGCTCACGGCCTTGATCATGAGCTTGACCGGTTACCTGGGGAATAACCGGATGGGCGACGCCGTGCAGGACAGCGAGGTCAGCATGACCGTGCTGCGCAACCATATGGAAGCCGACATGATGCACGATGCGCTGCGCGCCGACGTGCTGTCGGCGATGCTGGTCGGCCTGGGTAAAAGCACCAGCACCAAGGCCGAAGTCAACAGCTCGCTCAAGGAACACGCCGAGCACTTTCGCCAGGTGTTGGCGGACAACCTCAAGCTGCCGCTGGACGATACGCTTAAGGCCAACCTGGAAAAAATCAAACCCAGCCTGGAAAGCTACATCGCCGCGGGTGAGCGTATCGTCACCCTCGCGCTGGACAATCCCGAAGCCGCGCGTGCTGAACTGGATACGTTCAATACCGCGTTCACCCGCCTGGAAGAGCAAATGGCGACGCTGAGCGAGCTGATCGAAAACAACACCCAGCAAACCAGTGTGGGCACCCGGCAGACCATCAGCAACGCCAACCTCACCCTGGGTGCGGTGTTGATCGCCAGTCTTTTGCTGCTGTTGGCCCAAGGCCGCTGGGTCATGCTCAGCATCATGGGGCCGCTGCAAATGGCCAGCCGCATTGCCGACAGCATCGCCCATGGCAACTTGAGTGAGCCGATTGTCGAACCCCGCCGCAAGGACGAAGCCAGCGCATTGATTCGCAGCCTCGCCACGATGCAGCGGGATCTGCGCGGCATGATCGAAGTGGTGCGCAGCAACGCGCAAGGGGTCAATGGCATGAGCGAGCAACTCAGCCACGGCTGCCATGAAGTGGCCGGCAGCAGTCAGCAGCAAAGCTCAGCGGCCACGACCATGGCCGCCGCTGCGAGTGAAATGACGGCGAGTATCGAGGAAATCACCCGGCATGCCGGACGCGCACTCGAGATGGCGAACCAGGCCGAAACCTTGGCCAAGGACGGCGGGCGGGTGATTCATCAGGTGGTCAGTGACATGGACGGCATTGCGCGCTCCGCTCAGCAATCCGCCCAGGTAATCCGCACGCTGGACAAGGAGTCCGAGGCGATCTTCAGCATTATCCAGGTGATCAAAGGGATCGCCGACCAAACCAACCTGTTGGCCTTGAATGCCGCGATCGAAGCCGCACGCGCCGGTGAGCAGGGCCGCGGGTTTGCCGTGGTCGCTGATGAAGTACGCAGCCTCGCCGGGCGTACCAGCGCCTCGACCCAGGAAATTGCCAGCATGGTCGGCCGCATCCAGCAAAGCACGCGGGAAGCCGTCACCAGCATGGAGGAGGGCGTTGCTCAAGTGGATAAGGGCATGGCGGTGACCGCCGAGGTGGAGCGCGCGATCCGCGAGATCCTCCAGGCCACCTTGAATACCACGGAAATGGTCAACGATATCTCCCGCACTATCGGTGAGCAGAGCCTGGCCAGCAATGAAATTGCCCATCAGGTGGAGATGATTGCGGGCATGTCGCAGAACAATAGCCGGGTGATCGCCACGACGGCGTCGACCACGGACGAGTTGTCCAACCTGGCAGGCAAGCTGTCGCAGTCTGTTGATCGGTTTAGATTGTAACTTATTGATTTAACTCAACTAAATAGTCATTTAGTTGAGTTGTATTTTTAAGAGATAACACAGATGGGAGAGGGCATACTCATTCAAAGAACTTTCGGCAGGCTCGTGCCAGTCATGATTTGATTGTCTGGGCCTATGAATTCGAATTCATCGCTATAAGCATAAATCTGTCTAGTCGCATCGATAATAGTTCTGCTGTTAAAAGCGGCAACAGCCTCTCTGTTTAATGAAACCATTCTTTCTGTGGTCTCATAATCACCGATTACAGCAACACGTTTATTCAGTGGAATAAATACCCTCACATCTTTTAACGCAAACCCAAGGCCCCAGCCATCGTCAATTCGAGATGCGTGAGGTATGAGGTGTACGGGGTAATCTGAGGTGATAAACCCTGGTGAATCATCGTCGGCTTTAAGAAAAATCCATTTTCGATCGAGTAGGCATTTATGAATATCTGCAATAATATTCAACTCAAGTGCCGAATGTTTAGATGTATTCATCTCTAATGCAGCAACAGCCGCTGGTGATTTCAAGCCTTCCTGTCCCAAAGCCGAGATAATAAGTATCTGGTTAAGAGGTTGGATGCTCTCCGCAAATGATTGCCTATCACGTGGGTTTCTTGCCGCAAAAAGGGAAAAAAGCAGCAGAATGGCTTCACGGTCTGCAGCACTGGGAAAACTGCCACTCATCAAAGCGCGCCCGAGTGCATTAAGCGCTGGAGCTTCAAGCTTATCTGCGTAGGCTTTTTCAAGTGCGTTAGGATCAGAGTGGCCATGGAGTCGATTGAAATGATCTTCACCGCCGATTCTTAAGACGTTGGCTGTAAACGCTTTTTTTTGGATCACATCTACACAGTGCACCTGGTGACGTTTGCCTGACTTTCCTGACTTTGCAAATCCTCTCAGGTAGCCAGCTGAGACGTAGTGATGGTAAATCGGTTCGTTCATTGCAGGTCCTTTACGGTCGGCCGTCGATTTCGACAGGCTAGCCGATCCATGGGTTGGTGTTAATGAGGCATCGCCTGACCGTAGAGCCCCCCAGCTCCGTATAGAGCGTTTCGCATAATGTATATTATGTTAAATCAAATATTACGTTATACACGTCACCCAGCTATTTTTTGTATCTGCGCAACCACCTGCTTGACGGCGTCTTCGATCGTGCCTTCATTACGGCACAACACCCAGCCCTGATCCGCAGCCGCCTGCTCGAACATCTCTGTACACGCGACATGCTCTGTGTGCTTGCGGATCACCGTCCCGCCCAGTCCTCGCGACCGTGCAGTTGCTCTTGCCCAGGAAATATCCGGCGCGGTGACAACGCCAACATGCAGGTCCGGCACTCGCACGTCTCGCTTCAGGTTCAACCGCAGAATCTCTGCAAACGGGATGGTGTGTCGAAACGCAGCATCAGACGGATACCAGCGATCAATCAGGATAATGCTGTGCAACGGTTGCTGAGTCAGCACGTTCCGAGAAATCCAGCGACGACTCTCGGCAAAGCGCTCACACACAGCCCATTCCAGATCCCGTGAGGGATTTCTGGCAAGTTCATTAACCAGGGCCATGGTTTCCTTCCTGTAGGGATCGCGTTTTCTCTCGCAAAGTCGGATAACTTTCTTGTTGCCCGCCCTCAGCGCTGCCGTTACTGACTCCAGCAGCGTGGTTTTGCCGGTGCCTTTGGGCCCATCCAGAGAAACAAAAAGCCCAGAATTCATTTTTCACCCAGCTATCGAGACAAGGATGAGCACTCTAACGGCATTTTCAGCTGTCCACGCCCCATGTACTTTCACACGTCCCAAACCGTAAGCCCACTATCCACGCGCCAGCCCCTTCCCTAATGCTGAAACGTCATCATCTCCCCTTCGCCCGCATGTTAATCTCGCCCCACCACGAATAGACATTGATCGTCACAAGACGATGACCAGAACCAGGAAAGCCCATGCCAAAGATTTCTCACTCAGCCCTGCGCCGCACATTCCGTGAATTGCTTGCCACCCCAACCTGCGTTGAAACCGCTTCCGTCTTTGACCCAATGTCGGCGCGTATCGCCGCTGACCTGGGTTTCGAAGTCGGCATCCTCGGTGGCTCCGTTGCCTCGTTGCAGGTATTGGCCGCACCCGATTTCGCGCTGATCACGCTGAGTGAGTTCGTCGAACAAGCCACCCGTATAGGTCGCGTTGCCCAACTGCCGTTCATTGCCGACGCCGACCACGGCTACGGCAATGCCCTTAACGTGATGCGCACCGTCGAGGAGCTTGAGCGTGCCGGTGTGGCCGCCTTGACCATTGAGGACACGCTGCTGCCTGCGCAGTTCGGGCGTAAATCCACTGACCTGATCTCCATTGAAGAAGGCATCGGCAAGGTCCGCGCCGCGCTGGAAGCGCGTGTTGATCCAGAACTCTCGATCGTTGCCCGCACCAATGCTGGCGTGTTGCCGACTGAAGCGGTTATCGAGCGCACCCTGGCTTATCAGAAAGCCGGTGCCGATGGGATTTGTATGGTGGGTGTGGCTGACTTCGAGCACCTCGAGCAGATCGCGGAGAACCTGACGGTGCCGCTGATGCTGGTGACGTATGGCAACCCTAAACTGAATGACGCCAAGCGTCTGGCCAGCCTCGGTGTGCGTGTAGTGGTTGCCGGCCACGGCGCCTACTTTGCCGCGATCAAGGCGACCTACGACAGCCTGCGTGCTCAGCGCCAGTTGACCCATAGCACCGATAACTTGAGCGCTACCGAGCTGACCCACACGTACACCTTGCCGGAAAACTACGTGGCGTGGGCTGAAGAGTTCATGGACGTCAAAGAGTAAGACTCAAACCGGAACGAGGGGTGCAACGCCCCTCCTTTTCCGATAACGCCTTCATCGACAATGTCATCCAGCCCACCCGGCAAGCTCGGGAACATGACGTTGTAGCCATCACTGCCCTCCTCGGCGATTTGAATGAGCTGCGGCTGATCGTCGACTATCCGTGTGGCGAGGGAGCTTGCTCCCGTTGGACTGCGCAGCAGTCCCTTTAGAACGGGGCCGCTTCGCGCCCCAGCGGGAGCAAGCTCCCTCGCCACAGAAGGCCACCTTATAGCAAGCTCCCTCGCTACATCAGCCCACCCAGCCGACTGCGGTTTTGGGAATCACGTCTGACTCGTCCAACTTCGATGCAAACATGCTGACCGCCTCCACCGCATCACGGGTGCTGGTGCGAATCTGCAGGATCACCGAGCCCGCCTGGTCGGCCAGGTTGACGCCACGTTGTGCGCCTTCCTGGGTCGAGCTCATGCTGCTCACCGCATCGCGGGTTTCCGAGAGAATCATCCCGATCATCTCGGCAATTTCCGCCGTTGAGCGGCTGGTCCGCCCGGCCAGTTGCCGCACTTCATCGGCCACCACCGCAAAGCCGCGCCCCTGGTCACCCGCCCGCGCGGCCTCGATGGCTGCGTTGAGTGCCAACAGGTTGGTCTGGTCGGCGATGCCGCGAATGGTGTTGACGATGGCGGTGATCTGCTCGGATCGGTCGCCCAATTGTCCCACCAGCCGTGCAGACGCGCCGATGTTGTCGGCGATGCGGCGCATTTCAGTGGCGGTCTCTTGGATGACCTGGGTGCCATGTTCGGCAAACCGCTCGGTCTCGGACGAGATATGGTAGGCCCGGGAAGCACCACGAGAGTCTTCCTCGAACTTTTCCACGCGTTCGGTGATGTCGCTGGCAAACTTGACGATCTTGACCAGCTTGCCGTCGCCGTCGTAGACCGGGTTATAGCTCGCCTCCAGCCACACCACCCGGCCATGCTTGCCCAGGCGCTTGAATTGCCCGGTGAAGAACTCGCCGTTGTTCAAGCGGCGCCAGAAGTCTGTGTATTCGCTGCTGTTGATCAGCACCGGTTCGCAAAACAGGCGATGGTGCTTGCCTTTTATTTCTGCCAACCCATAACCCATAACGTTCAAGAAGTTTGCATTGGCGTCCAGCACTTGGCCGCTCAAATCAAATTCGATCACTGCCATTGCTCGGTCCAGCGCGGCCAGCTTGCTGCGAGTCGCTGCCTCTTGCTCGACTTTGGCGGTGACGTCCAAGGCGTACTTGACCACTTTGAGTACCTGGCCACGCTCATCCAGCACCGGGTTGTAACTGGCCTCCAGCCAGACGGTCTTGCCGTTGGCGTCCACCCGTTTGAAGGTGCCTGACACAAACCTGCCAGCCTTCAGGTCAGTCCAGAACTGGCTGTAGGCCGGGCTGCTGGTCAGCTCTGGCAGGCAGAAGTCACGGTGGGACTTGCCGGCCAATTGATCGGCGCGATAACCGAGGGTCTTGAGGAAGTTATCGTTGGCCCGGAGCACCTTGCCGTTGAGGTCGAATTCGACCACGGCCATGGAGCGTTCCAGTGCAGCAATCAGTCCTTTGTACTCACTGGCTTCGGCCGTCCTGGCCGCCAGTTCTGTTTTGAGTGTTGTATTGAACATGACGTGCCCTCAGCCGTGCGGAAAAACTGGTTTCTTCATTGGCTATCGGCTGAGAAATACACGACTTTATGCGGCAAAAATGTTTATTTTCTGGCGCCAAATTATTGCTGGAAGCCGCGTGATTCAAGGCTTTGCGGCGAGCGACGCCAAACGCTCGCGCATGCCGTCGCTGGCGGCCGGGCCGGCCTGCAAAACGCAGTCCTCCAACGACACGATCTGCCCCTGCTCGCTCGCCAATATCGGCTGCAGCGGACGCCCGGTGCCCCGCTCCACCAACTCGACACTGGTGCCCTCCTCGGCGTAGTGCCGATTACCCCAGGCCACCAGCGACATCAGCACCATACGAAAGTCCTCACCCTTGGCCGTCGGCACATACTCGTCGCGCGGCGGCCGCTCGCTGTAAGGCCGACGCTCCAGCATGCCGGCCTCCACCAGCGCATTAAGGCGGCGCGTCAACATATTGGGCGCGATGCCCAGGCTGCGTGAGAACTCATCGAAACGGCGTAAGCCCTGCAGCGCGTCGCGCATGATCAAGATGCTCCACCACTCCCCTACCCGCTCAAGGCTACGGGCGATGGGGCATTCGTCGCGAGTCAGGGATTTGCGTTGCATGGAAGTTCCTATCGGTCGGTGCAAAGGTGTGAGATGCCATGTTACTTTCATGATGATAGTGACGTCCATAAAGTCTGTACCCTCAACGCAACCGGAGTCGATTGATCATGAGTAAACGCATCGTTGTGACAGGCATGGGCGCGCTGACGCCATTGGGCGCTGACGTGGAGACAACCTGGCGACGCCTGTTGGCCGGGCAGTCGGGCATTCGTCGCTTGCCGCAAGCGTTGATCGGAGACCTGGCCGTGAGCATCGGTGGCCAAGTCCAGAGCGTGCTGCAGGACCCCGAAGCCGGGTTTGACCCCGATCGGCTGCTGGCGGCCAAGGAACAGCGCAAAATGGACCGCTTTATCCTGTTCGCCCTGGCGGCGGCGGATGAAGCCTTGAAGCAAGCAGGCTGGGCGCCTGAGACGCCCGAACAGCAGGCGCGCACGGCCACCATCATTGCCTCAGGCGTGGGCGGTTTCCCAGCGATCGCCGATGCGGTGCGTACCACCGACAGCAAAGGCCCACGGCGTTTGTCGCCGTTCACCATCCCCTCCTTCCTGAGCAACATGGCCGCCGGGCATGTGTCGATCAACTACGGGTTGAAAGGCCCGTTGGGTGCACCGGTCACCGCCTGTGCTGCCGGTGTACAGGCCATCGGCGACGCCGCGCGGATGATTCGCGCCGGTGAAGTCGATGTGGCGGTGTGTGACGGTGCCGAAGCGGCGATCCATCGGGTCAGCCTCGCCGGTTTTGCGGCGGCGCGGGCATTGTCCAGCGACTTCAATGACACGCCCGAACGCGCCTCCCGCCCTTTCGACCAGGCGCGCGACGGTTTCGTCATGGGGGAAGGCGCCGGTATTCTCGTCATCGAAGCGCTGGAGCACGCCCTGGCGCGGGGCGCGCAACCCATTGCAGAGTTGGTCGGATACGGCACCAGCGCCGATGCCTATCACATGACCGCGGGCCCGGAAGACGGCGACGGTGCGCAACGCGCGATGGTGCAGGCCTTGCGTCAGGCCGGTATCGATGCGGATCAGGTGCAGTACTTGAACGCCCACGCCACCTCTACCCCGGTGGGTGACAAAGGTGAATTGGCCGCAATCAGAACGGTCTTCGGTGCTGGCGGCAGCCTGGCGATCAGTTCGACCAAATCCGCCACCGGCCACCTGCTCGGAGCGGCGGGCGGGATCGAAGCCATCTTCACCGTACTCGCCCTGCGCGACCAGGTGGCTCCGGTAACGCTCAACCTGGAAAACCCCGACGCCCTTGCTGACGGTCTGGACCTGCTGCGTGGTCAAGCCCGGCCAATGCCGATTGAGTACGCGCTGTCCAATGGCTTCGGCTTTGGCGGCGTGAATGCCAGCGTACTGTTCCGCCGCTGGGCGTAGTTTGCCCCCTCCGTCATTTTCGGGGACCATGGCGCCTTTCTGAACCTGCCAACGAGAGGCGCCCATGGCCAACCACGACCTGCACTACACCCCGGACCCGGATGCCGATTCGATTTCTTCCGACGTGATCGGCTTCAACGGCATCCTGGTGTCCACCCAGATCCCGACCCGCGCCGACGGCAGCCTGGAACTGGGCGACATCACCCAGCAGAGCGAATGCACCCTTCAAGCCCTGAAAGTTGCCCTGGAAAAGGCCGGCAGCGGCATGGACCGGGTGATGCACCTGACCATTTATCTGACGGACATGGCCGACCGCGCCGCTTTCAACGAGGTCTACAAACGCTTCTTCGCCAAGCCCTGGCCGGTGCGTGCGGCAGTTGGCGTGGCCGCGTTGGCGGTAGAGGGTATGCGCGTGGAAGTCACCGCGATGGCTGCCAAAGCCTGAGTCAGGCTCCACCAGCGCTCACAATCGGACAATGCGCGGATGCTTGTAGGGGTTTTCATCGCTACAATGCCCGCCTCGACCGTGACAAGCCTGACTAAAAAAACTATGTCCTTGCCCAAGCACCAACTGGAATTGCTCAGCCCTGCCCGCGATGTCGCCATCGCACGCGAGGCCATTTTGCACGGCGCCGACGCCATCTACATTGGCGGGCCTAGCTTCGGCGCCCGCCATAACGCCTGTAACGACGTGAGCGACATCGCTTCCCTGGTGGAATTCGCCCGCCGTTACCACGCCCGCGTCTTCACCACCATCAACACCATCCTGCACGACAACGAACTGGAACCCGCGCGCAAGCTGATCCATCAGCTCTACGACGCCGGTGTCGACGCGTTGATCGTGCAAGACCTGGGCGTGATGGAGCTGGATATTCCGCCCATCGAGCTGCACGCCAGCACCCAGACCGACATTCGCACCCTGGCCCGCGCCAAGTTTCTCGACCAGGCCGGTTTCTCGCAGTTGGTATTGGCCCGTGAGCTGAACCTGCAAGAGATCCGCGCCATTGCCGACGAAACCGAGGCCGCCGTCGAGTTCTTCATCCACGGCGCCCTGTGCGTGGCATTCTCCGGCCAGTGCAACATCTCGCACGCGCAGAACGGCCGCAGCGCCAACCGTGGCGATTGCTCCCAGGCCTGCCGCCTGCCGTACACCTTGAAAGATGACCAGGGCCGCGTCGTGGCCTTTGAAAAGCACCTGCTGTCGATGAAAGACAACAACCAGAGCGCCAACCTGCGCGCCCTGGTCGAAGCCGGCGTGCGTTCGTTCAAGATCGAAGGCCGCTACAAGGACATGGGCTATGTGAAGAACATCACCGCCTATTACCGTCAGCGCCTCGACGAGATTCTCGAAGACCGCCCGGACCTGGCCCGTGCTTCCAGCGGCCGCACCGCGCACTTCTTCCTGCCCGACCCGGAAAAAACCTTCCACCGTGGCAGCACCGACTATTTCGTCAGTGACCGCAAGATCGACATCGGCGCCTTCGACACCCCGACCTTCACCGGCCTGCCGGTGGGCGTGGTGGAAAAAGCCGGCAAGCGCGACCTGCAAGTGGTCACCCATGAGCCGCTGTCCAATGGTGACGGCCTGAATGTGCTGGTCAAGCGCGAAGTGGTGGGTTTCCGCGCCAACATCGCCGAGCCTAAAGGGGAGTTCGAGGAAGACGGCGAGAAGCGCTACCGCTACCGCGTCGAGCCGAATGAAATGCCGGCCGGCCTGCATCAACTGCGCCCGAACCACCCGCTGAACCGCAACCTCGATCACAACTGGCAACAGGCGCTGTTGAAGACCTCGTCCGAGCGCCGTATCGGCCTGTCTTGGGTTGCTCGTTTGCGTGAAGAGCAGCTTGAAGTCATCGCCACCAGTGAAGAAGGCATCAGCGCCAGCGTCACCCTGCCCGGCCCGTTTGGTGTGGCCAACAAGCCGGAACAGGCGCTGGACACCCTGCGTGACCTGCTCGGCCAACTGGGCACTACCGAGTACCACGCGACGAACATTCAGTTGGATGCGCCGCAAGCGTTCTTCATCCCCAATTCGCAGCTCAAGGCCCTGCGCCGCGAAGTGATCGAGGCGCTGACCACCGCTCGCATTGCCGCTCACCCACGCGGTGGCCGCAAGGCCGAAACCTCGCCGCCGCCGGTCTACCCGGATGCGCACCTGTCGTTCCTGGCCAACGTCTACAACCAGAAAGCCCGTGATTTCTACCACCGGCACGGTGTGAAGCTGATCGACGCCGCCTTCGAAGCCCACGAAGAAACCGGCGAAGTCCCGGTGATGATCACCAAGCACTGCCTGCGCTTCTCGTTCAACCTGTGCCCTAAGCAGGCCAAGGGTGTGACGGGCGTGAAGACCAAGGTCGCGCCGATGCAGTTGATCCACGGCGACGAAGTGCTGACCCTGAAGTTCGACTGCAAACCCTGCGAGATGCACGTGGTAGGCAAGATCAAGGGGCACATCCTCGGGCTACCGCAGCCGGGCAGCGTGGTGGAGCATTTCAATCCGGAAAATATCATCTTTCAGGGCACGCACTAACCCTGCGGGAGCGGGGCCACCACCAGCCCCGCTGCAACCCTGCAGCCGCCAATAGAATGGCCGCCACCCCCAGCCATTGCAGCCAGCCCAGGCGATGCCCGAAGGCGATCCAATCAACGAAGATCGCCGCAATCGGGTAGATAAACGACAGCGCGCCGGTAATGGCCGTGGGCAGCTTCTGGATCGCCCCGTACAGCAATACATACATCAAACCGGTGTGCACCACGCCGAGCGTCACCACTGCCGTCCAGGCGTTGGTCGAGTCCGGCAGGCTATGCCAGGCCACCCTCGGCGCGAGTAACAGCGCGCCGGTGGTCACCTGGATCAACGCGATCAAATGCGGCGGCACTTCTTTTAGACGTTTGATGATCAGCGCCGCTATGGCGTACAGGAAGGCCGCACCCAGCGCCAATGCGATGCCTGCCAGGTAATCGTCGCCGGTCTGTTGATCGCCATGCGCGGTGACAATCGCCAGCATCCCCAGGAACGCCACGCTCAGCCACGCCAATTTCTGCACGGTGATCTTTTCACCCAGGAACAGCGCTGCCAGCATCACCAACAGGAACGGCTGCACGTTGTACACCGCCGTGCTGATGGCAATCGACGCGCGGGAATAGGATTCGAACAACAGCAGCCAGTTGCCGACAATCGCCACGCCGCTGAGCATCGCCAGGCCCAGCGTGGCCCAACTCAGCAGGTCCAGGCGCAAGTAGCCCAGCAGTGCGCACACCAGCAACAGTGTCAGGCCGCCGATGACACAGCGCCAGAACACCACTTCGATCACCGACACGCCGGAGACCAAGACAAACCAGCCAATGGTGCCCGAGATCAGCATGGCGGCGACCATTTCCCACGACCCGCGACGGATGGATGTATCCATGATTGAGGCTCCTCAAGTGAGGCTCAAGTATGGCAATCTGCGGGTCAGTGGCTCCAGCGACTAAAAAAGGCAAAACTGCCAGATCACCTTTTCTTATTAGGCAAATACCATGATCGACACCATCGACCAGCAACTGATCGCCGCCTTGATGGACGACTCGCGCCTGTCCCTCAAGGCCCTGGCGGGCATAACCGGGCTGTCGTCACCCAGCGTTGGCGAACGCCTGCGCCGCCTGGAAGAGCGCGGCGTGCTCACCCACTACACCGTCGACATCGACCCCAAGCACTTTGGCTACCTGCTGCAAGCCATCGTGCGCATCCGCCCGTTGCCGGGCAAATTGCAGGAGGTGGAGCGCCAGATTCAGGCCATCCCCGAATTCACCGAGTGCGACAAGGTCACGGGCGAAGACTGCTTCATCGCGCGGTTGCACGTGCGCACCATGGACCATCTCGACAGTTTGCTCGACCGGATCAACGCGTATGCCGAAACCAACACGGCGATCGTCAAGAAAACCCCGGTGAAACGGCGCTTGCCGCCTTTGGCGGATTAGCGTCTCCACTATTCGTGCAGCGTTTTAGCCGCCGCCAGCAACTCCTGGAACTTGTGATAGCGCGACTCCAATACTGCTCGCTGCGTGGCATCGGGGAAGTACCGCGCTTTCACCGCCATCCCTGCCTGAAGCAAGGCCGCCCCTTGGCCGATCGCCAGAAACCCCAGCTTCGCCGCGCCCACGCAGGCACTCAACTCACTGCCGTGCAAGGTGAAGACCTCCCGCTGCAGGATATTGGCCAGCAACTGCGCCCAATATTCACTCCGCGCGCCGCCGCCGACCAGGGCGCAGGCGCCGAGGTTGGCCCCGGCGGACTCCACCGCGTGCAACGCATCCAGCAAACCAAACCCCACCCCTTCCATCACCGCATAACCCAGCAGGGCTGGCGTGCAGTCATGGCCAAGGCTCATAAAGCCACCGCGCAATAACGGATCGTTGTGCGGCGTGCGTTCACCGGCGAGGTAAGGCAGGAACAACGGCGTGTCCAGGGGCACCGGGCGCCCCATCGGCAATTGCGCCTGCACCTGATCCAACAGTGTTTGCTCATCCGGCATGCCCGTCAGGCGCGTCACCCAGCGCAAGCAACTGGCGCCGGCGAGCATCGCGCCCATGGTGTACCAACGGTCCGGCAGTGCATGGCAGAAGCTGTGTACCGCGCTGGCCGGGTTGCCGGCGGCGTGGTCGGTGATGGCGACGATGGCCGCGCTGGTGCCCAGGGTGATAAACCCGTCCCCTGCATTGATTGCACCGATACCCACCGCCGCCACCGGGTTATCGCCACCGCCGCCGGCAATAACGACCGAAGCAGGCAAGCCCAGTCCGTCCACGTTTAACCCAGCGCTGGCGGCACCGCCTTCCACCAACCTGGGCATCTGCTCAAGCGTGAGGCCTGTTGCCCGCAGCATCGGGACGAACCACTCACGCCGTGCCACATCCAGCCACAACGTACCCGCAGCGTCGGACATTTCGCTGATACGCTCGCCACTCAAGCGCAAACGCAGGTAATCCTTGGGTGACAACACGCAGTCGATGGCCTTGAACACCGCTGGCTCATGCTGTTGCAGCCACAGCAGTTTCGGCGCGGTCAGCCCGGCCATCGGCAAGCTGCCGGTCACGTCCGCGAACGTCGCGCCCAGCTGCTCGGCCTCGGCGATGGCGCGGGAGTCATCCCACAGGATCGCCGGGTACAACACGCGGTTGTCAGCCCCGAGCAATACCGCGCCGTGCATCTGCCCGGAGAGGCCGATACAGGCCACGTGGGCGAACGCCGCATGCCCGCGCAACTCGGTCAGCGCCTGTAAACACGCCTGCCACCAGTCTTCCGGCGCCTGCTCGGACCAGCCGCTATGGCGCCGCGACACACTCAGGCGCACGCCGGCGTGGGCCAGCACCTGCCCGTCGAGGTCCATCAGGATGGCCTTGAGTTCCGAGGTGCCGAGGTCGATGCCGAGGGAAACAGGACGGCTCATATGCAGGTCTTCCAATCAATCACAGCCACATGAATTACGCCATTGCAAGGTCGGCGCCAGGCGCACGCTGTGGGGCGGTGCGGTGGGACACGCCATGCGTTGCAACAGCAGGTTTACCGCCTGGGCGCCGAGTGCCTGGACCGGCTGAGCGATCAAGGTCAGGCGCGGCACGAAAAAATCCGCCCAGTCGAAATCATCAAAGCCCACCAGGGCCATCTGTGACGGCACGTCGATCTGCGCGTCACGCAGGGCCTGCATGGCGCCGAGCGTCATCAGGTTGTTACCGGCCATGATCGCCGTGGGCGGCGCGGCCAGGCCGAGCAGCTGCACCGTGGCTTGGCGGGCGGGCTCAGTATTGGAGCCGCCGTTGACCAGCAGTTGCGGATCAAACGCCAGCCCCGCCGCCTGCAGCGCAGCCCGATACCCGGCAACGCGCTCGTCGGTGGTGCTGAACCCCTCGCGCCCGGCGATAAAACCGATCCGACGGTGACCATGGGCAATCAGGTGCTCAACCAGGGCCTGGGTCGGCTGGGCATTCTCCACCCCGACCTGGTCGAAGTGCTCGCTCATCATGCGGTCCACCAGCACCGCGGGAATCTCGTTGGCCCGCAGGTACGCCAGGGCCTTGGAGCCGTTTGACGGCGCCAGCACAATCCCGTCGACCCGCCGATGATGCAGCGCCGTGACCACCCGCAATTCCTGCTCCGGGTCGTCGTGGGTATCGACAAACAGCATCATGAAGCCGTGCTTGGCGCACTCGGTTTCAATCGCGTGCACGGTTTCGCTGAAGTAATGGTTGGACAGCGCAGAAATCGCCACGCCGATGGTGTTGGTGCTGGAGCGGGCCAGCGAGCGCGCCAGGGTGTTGGGGATGTACCCCAACGCCTGGATCGCGTGCTGCACCGCCTGCACCGTGGCCGGGCTGACTTTGCGGGTGCCGTTCAACACGTGTGACACGGTCGACGTCGACACCCCTGCCCGGCTTGCCACGTCATCCATGGTCACCACGGTGCAGTTCCTCTCACTGGATCAATGTTTGCTCGACCAACCACAGTAGGTAGCGACGTTGTCGCGGGTAATCAGTTTTGGCGTGAGCAGGGTAATCGCTTCGGCAGGGGCTTTGTCGTTGAGAATGTCATTGCCCACGCTCACTGCCGTTTGCGCCATGGCCCAGGGGTCCTGGCTGGCCGATGCCTGGATCTGCGTGTCGGTCTTCAGCGCGTTCTCGATATCCGGCGCACCATCCACCGAGGTGATGATGATGCCGCTGCGCTTGAGCTGCTTGGCCGCCAGGTCGCTGCCGATGGCTTGCGGGTCGTTGATCGCGAACAGTCCGTCGATTTTCGGGAAGCGCGTGAGATACCCCTGCATCACGTTCAGGCCGCCTTCGCGGGAACCCTTGCCGTCCTGGTCATCGGACAGCACCTTGATCTCCGGCGCGGCCGCCAGTGCGGACTTGCAGCCTTTGACCCGGTCAGTCACGGCGGTGACTTGCGGGCCGTTCTGGATGATCACATTGCCCTTGCCGGCCAGCTTGTCCACCAGGTACTGGCAGGCCAGCTTGCCGGCTTCGACGTTGTCGGTCTGCACGGTGGCGTTCACGCCCTTGGCGTCCACGTCCACGGCGACCACGACGATGCCGGCGTCGCGGGCTTTCTTGATCGCCGAGGCCATGGCGGACGGGTCGACGGCGTTGATCAGGATCAGGTCGACCTTGGAGGAGATGAAGTTATCGATCTGCGAAAACTGTTTGCTCAGGTCATAGTCGGCGGACACCGAGGTGACCTTGACGTTGGGGTTCAATTCCTTGGCCCGGGCGGTCGCGCCGTCGGCCAGGGTCACGAAATACGGGTTGCCCAGTGAGCCCATGCTGATGCCGAGCGCTTTCAACTCACGGGCCTCGACGACGTGGGACATCAGGGCAGCCAAGGCAATGACGGGAAACATGCGTTTAAGGTTCATGCGGGTCTCTCTTGTGATTGTTGTATGAGTGAAATCAGGTCCGCGCACCGGACTGGCGATAACGATCCAGCGCCACGGCGCCAATGATCACGATGCCCTTGATGATGTACTGCCAGATGTCCGAGACGCCCAGCAGCACCAAACCGTTGGTGAGTACCGCGATGATCAGCGCACCGATCAGCGTGCCGCCGATGGTACCGACGCCGCCGGTAAAGCTGGTGCCGCCGAGGATCACCGCGGCGATCGCATCCAGTTCATAGGATTGCCCCAGTTGCAGGCCGTTGGCGGCGAACAGGCGCGACGCGCTCATCACCGCGCCCAGCCCGGCCAACGCGCCGGACATGGCGTAGACAAACAGCAGCACCTTCCACACCTTGATCCCCGACAACCGCGCCGCTTCGGGGTTACCGCCCACCGAATAAATCTGCACGCCCATCACCGTGCGGCGCAGGATGAACCACGACAGTGCCACCACCGCCACGGCGATCACCACCAGCCAGGGCACACCGAGGATCGAATCATTGCCGATAAAGGCAAACGGCAGGTCCGGGTTGAAGACGGTCTTGTCGTCCGCCAGCAGGCGAGCCAGGCCGCGCATGGCGGTCAACGCACCGAGGGTGACGATAAACGGCGGCAGGCGCATGAAGGCGATCAACCCGCCGTTGACCAACCCGAGTAGCAGCCCGAAGCCGATACCGGCGGCGATCCCGAACATGCCGAACTGCGGCGACATTGACGCTTGCAACGCCACCACCGCCGACGCCGCCAGGATCGCGCCCACCGACAGATCGATCCCCGCCGTGAGGATCACAAAGGTCATGCCCGCCGCCAGCACCACGTTCACCGAGGCCTGCTGGGTAATGATCGACAGGTTCTGCACCGTCAGGAAGTTCTCACTGGCCAAGGCAAAGCCCACCAGCAACAGGATCAGCACCGGCAACATGCCCACCGTGCGCATCAGTTCGCGTGCGCGCTCAGCTTTACCGATTGTTGCAACATTCAATTCAGCCATTGGCTACCACCTGATCGCCACCGGTGGCGAGGTCAATAATGCGTTCCTGGGAAATAACCTGGCCTGACGCGCCGCCGACTTCAGCCACCAACTGGCCTTCGCGCATGATCAGCACGCGGTCGCAGGTGCCGATGATTTCCGGCAGTTCGCTGGAGATCACCACGATGCCAACGCCGGCCTGGGCCAGTTGATTGATGATGCGGTAGATTTCGGACTTGGAGCCGATGTCCACGCCGCGCGTGGGCTCGTCGAGGATCAGCACATGCGGCTTGACCTCCAGCAGTCGCGCCAGCAGCACCTTCTGTTGATTGCCGCCGGACAAGGCGCCGACATTGACCTTGCCCGACGCCACGCGGATCGACAGCGACTTGATCGCGTCCGTGGCGCGCTGCGCGGCATGCCCGCGATCCAGTACGCCGGCATGGGCATCCGGCACGCAGGCGCAGACGTTGATATTGTCGGCCACGCTCATGTCCAGGAACAGGCCCTGGGCCTTGCGGTCTTCGGTGAGGTAAACGACGCCTGCGCGAATGGCATCCGCCGGGGTGCGCAGTTGCGTGACGGTCTTGCCGACCACTTCCAGCGTGCCGGAGGTGCGTGGGTCGGCGGCGAAGATCAGGCGCGCCAGCTCGGTGCGCCCTGCCCCGACCAGGCCGGCAATGCCCAGCACTTCCCCGGCATGCAGGTCAAAACTGCAGTTGCGCACGCGCTTGCCGTCGGCCATGTCGCGCACACGCATCACCACGTTGCCGGGGTTGTACGCCGCGTGTTCCTTCTTGTAGAAGCCGGACAGGTCACGACCCACCATCATTTTCACCAGCACTTCGGCCGACAGCGCCTCGCGGGTCAGTTCGCCGATGTATTGGCCGTCGCGCAGCACCGACACACGGTCCGACAACTCATAGATCTCGGCCATGCGGTGGCTGATATAGATGATCGCCAACCCCTGGCTGCGCAGCTGTTTGATCAGCGCGAACAGGCGGTCGGTCTCACGGGAAGACAACGGTGTGGTCGGTTCGTCCATGACCAGGATCTTGGCGTGGGCGTGCAAGGCGCGGGCGATTTCCACCAGTTGGCGTTCGGCGATCGACAGGCTGCTGACCCGCGTTGCCGGGGCGAACTCCGCGCCCAGGCGTTGCAGCACTTCGATGCAACCGGCCTCCATGCCCTTGCGGTCGATGGTCCAACCACGCCGCAGTTCGCGGCCCAGGTAGATGTTCTCGGCCACGCTCAGGTTGGGGCACAGGCTCAGTTCCTGGTAGATCACGGCGATGCCGAGGGCTTTGGCGGTGGCAGGGTCGAAGGTGGGAATGGTTTGACCGCCGATGCGGATTTCACCGCCAGGGTCGGCTTGGTAGGCGCCGGAGAGGATTTTCATCAGGGTGGACTTGCCGGCGCCGTTCTCCCCCATCAAGGCGTGGATTTCGCCGGGGTAGACCTTCAGGCCGACATTCTTGAGCACGCGCAAACCGTTGAAGGTTTTGCTGATGCCCTGCATCTCAAGCAAGGGTTCAAGGCTCATCTATGAGCTCCTGGATTTTATTATTTTTGTATTCGCGCTCCTTGGATCAGAGCCGATTGCCACCGACTCTAATCAGATACATTTGCTTACGCAAGCGCTTGCTTGCGCCGTTTGTCGCAAGATGAAACGTTTCATCAAGCGCTTTTTTTAGCTATTTCGGCATTTCTAACGTTTTGGCAACATGCGCAGCAAGGTGTTGTCCCGTACCCAATAATGGTGGAACAGCCCCGCTGCCGCGTGCAGGCCGATCAACCAATAACCGGCACTGCCCAGCCACTCATGCCAGTGTTTGAACTGCTTGGCCAAGTCTGGGTCAGGCGCCACCAGCGAGGGCAACGGAAACTCCAGATAAGGCAGCGGTTTGCCGGCGGCGTTGAGCATCAACCAGGCCAGTAGCGGCGTAACGATCATCAGGCCGTACAACGCCATGTGCATCAAGTGCGATACGCCCGTCTGCCAGGCAGGTGGGCGCGGCACAATCGGTGGCCGCGGCGCCAGGCGCGCCCACAGGCGCAGCCAGACCAGCAGGAAAATCCCGATGCCGAACAGTGCGTGGCCGCCCAGGAACACGCCCTTGAGCGCATGGCCGCGAGGCAGTAGGCCTTTGATTTCAATGCAGCCATAGACGCCGACGAACAGCGCCAGCATCAACCAGTGCAGGGTCATCGATAGCCTTGCGTAGCGTTGCGTGATCAGGGGATCGCTCATGGGAAACACACCTTGTGCAGGAGGGCGGCCTTACGTGGCCGGGAAGAGTCGGCGCCACCCTGCCCTACAAGTCTTAAGGCAATCTGAAGATCGATAGAACGGTCATTTTCGCCACATTTTCGCCACCTTCAGACTTCGTTAAGAAATGCCTTTGATACTCCTCCCAACTTCACTGGGGAGGCGTAACGCCAATGCCCGATATCGATTGGAACACGCCATTACCGCTGCTGTTTGGTCAGGCCGACAGCACACCGTTGCGCCTGGCTCGCGCCCTGCCCCAAGACCCTCAGCGCCCTGACTTCGAAGCGTTTATCCAACAGCGTTTTCGCATCGCCCACGGGGCCGATATCCGCCATTTCATGCCGCAGCTATTCGGCGTCAGCCAGGCCAACGGTGACCTGTGCGCCGTCGCCGGCGTACGCCTGGCGAGCGCAGAGCCGTTGTTCCTGGAGCGTTATCTGGACCATACGGTCGAGCCGCTGATCAGCGCCGCCGCCGAGCACCCGGTAGCGCGCAGCGCCATCGCCGAAGTCGGCAACCTCGCGGCCAGCGATACCGGCAGTGCGCGCCTGAGCATCATCGCCATTACCTGGCTGCTTGCCATGGGGGGGCTGGAGTGGGTGGCGTTCACCGGCAATATCGGCCTGGTCAACAGCTTCCACCGCCTCGGCTTAAAGCCCGTCACGCTCTGCGCGGCCGACCCGCAGCGCCTGGGCGATGATCGCCACCACTGGGGCAGTTACTACGAAAGCCAACCTTGGGTGCATGTCGGCAATATCCGCGCCGGATTCGTCCATTTGCGCAACATGGGCCTGTTCGCGCGCCTGGGGTTGCCTACCACGATCGAGGACACCAGCCATGTCGCCTGAAACCTGTCGCTTCCACGCCTTACTGCGCGGCCATGCCGAACGCAACGATGGCGCCATCGCCCTGTGGGGTGACGCAATGAAAATGGACTACACCTCATTGTTCGCCGAAGTGGCGTATCGACAGGAGCGCCTGCGCGATGAGGGCGTCAAGGTCGTGGCCCTGGCCCTGGACAACGGCGTGGACGCGATGCTGTGGGACCTGGCGGTGCTATTCGAAGGGTTGACTTGCCTGACTCTCCCGCCGTTCTTCAGTCCGGCCCAGCGCATCCACTGCCTTGAACAGAGTCACGCCGAACGGGTGATCGCCGAGCCTTACCTGGAGGCAGAATTGCTGGCCGGCGGTTACCGTCAATCCGGCGACTTCTGGTGCCGCGCCTTTGAAGGCCGACCTTCCATGCCTTCGGGCACCGCCAAGGTGACCTTCACGTCCGGCACCACCGG
This sequence comes from Pseudomonas petroselini, assembly GCF_045037875.1. Lineage (NCBI taxonomy): Bacteria > Pseudomonadati > Pseudomonadota > Gammaproteobacteria > Pseudomonadales > Pseudomonadaceae > Pseudomonas > Pseudomonas petroselini. The sequence continues at coordinate 3,941,481 of NZ_CP173614.1, read as the reverse complement.
AACGCCCAAGGGGGTCTGCCTGAGCGCCGACAGCCTGCTTCGGGTCGCCCGCGAGTTGCATCAGGCGAGCCACATCACCGATCCGCGCCATCACCTGGCGCTGTTGCCCATTGCGATTTTGCTGGAAAACCTCGGCTGCTACGCGGCGCTGTATGCCGGCGCCACGCTGAGTGTGCCCAGCCAGAAGAGCCTGGGCATCCAGGGCGCCAGCGCGGTGGACGCCGCACAGTTGCTCGGGTGCCTGGCGACGCGCCAGCCCCACAGCCTGATCCTGGTTCCGCAATTGCTGTTGATGCTGGTGATCGCCGCCGAGCAAAGGGCATTCAGCCCTCAGGGCCTGCGATTTGCCGCCGTCGGCGGTGCCCGTGTGTCCAAGGCCTTGCTGCAACGCGCGCACCGGCTGGGCATGCCGGTCTACGAAGGTTACGGGCTCTCGGAATGTGCCTCTGTGGTATGCCTGAACGCCCCCGGGGCGCAGCGTCCAGGCAGTGTCGGGCGGCCGTTGCCCCATGTTGAAATCCGCTTGGCCGAAGACGATGAGGTGCTGATCAAGGGTTCGACACTGCTCGGCTACCTGGGCCAGCCCGGTCAACCCGAACAATGGTGGCCCACCGGCGATCTCGGTGACTTTGACGCGGACGGGTTTCTTTACCTCAAGGGCCGCAAGAAGCATCAATTCGTCACCAGCTACGGACGCAACGTCAACCCCGATTGGGTCGAGGCCGAGTTGACCCAGGACGGCGTCATCGCCCAGGCGTTCGTCTATGGCGAAGCGCTGCCGGAGAACCACGCCTTGCTCTGGCCTCATCGCGCCGACTGCAGCGACAACCAACTGGCCGCCGCCGTGGCGCAGGCCAACGTCGGCTTGCCCGACTACGCCCAGGTACATCGCTGGACCCGCCTGGCAGAACCCTTTACCGCAACCAATGGCCTGCTCACCGCCAATGGTCGACCACGGCGCGACGCTATTGTCGCCCGGTATCAAGCCCAACTTGCCCCGCGACTCAACGAGGAAACCTCATCGTGAATTTTTTCGACACGCTTCAAGAAGCCACCCAACAGGAACGCCAGGCACTGTTCAATTTGCCGATTATTCGGGAGGCCCTGGAGGGCAAGGTCAGCCTGGAAAGCTATCGCGCGTTCCTGACCCAGGCTTACTACCACGTCCGGCATACCGTGCCGTTGATGATGGCCTGCGGTGCGCGCCTGCCGTCGCGCCTGGAGTGGTTGCGCAAGGCCGTCTGTGAGTACATCGAGGATGAATATGGCCATGAACAATGGGTGCTCAATGACATCGCCGCCTGTGGCGGTGACCAGGACGCCGTGCGTGACGGGCGCCCTGGCTTGCCCATCGAGTTGATGGTCAGTTACCTCTATGACCTGATCGCCCGTGACAACCCGGTCGGCCTGTTCGGCATGGTCAATGTGCTGGAAGGCACCAGCATCGCCCTGGCCACCCATGCGGCCGGCAGTATCCGTGAGCGTTTGCATCTGCCTGACACGGCGTTCAGTTACTTGAGCTCCCACGGGGCCCTGGACATCGGCCACATGGAAACCTACCGACGCTTGATGAACAGCCTGGAAGACCCCGACGACCAGGCCGCGGTGATCCGCGCATCCAAGGTGGTCTACGCCCTCTACACCGACATGTTCCGTAGTCTGCCGCGCCTCGGGGAGGCTTCCGATGCGCCTGTCTGATGCGCGCGTGGTGTTGACCGGCGCCAGCGGTGGCATCGGCCTGGCAATTGCCACCGCCCTGTGCGCCAGCGGCGCGCGGGTGCTGGCCGTGGCCCGTCATCGGGTGCCGCTGGAGGGCTTGCTTGAGCGCTACCCCCAGCAGCTGTGCTGGGTCGGTGCCGACCTGACCTTTCTCGCCGACCGCCGTAAGGTGCTGGCCGCCGCCGAAGCCATCGGGGGGGTGAACCTGCTGATCAACGCCGCCGGCATCAACCACTTTGCCATGCTGGAACAGCTGGACGACAACGACATCAACGGCATGCTGGCACTCAACATTACCGCGCCCATCTGCCTGACCAAGCTGCTGCTGCCGCTGCTCAAGCAAGCACCGAGCGCCATGGTCGTGAATGTCGGCTCAACCTATGGCTCCATCGGTTACCCCGGCTACGCCACCTACTGCGCCACCAAGTTCGCCTTGCGCGGGTTTTCCGAAGCCTTGCGCCGGGAACTGGCCGACACCCGTGTCGGCGTGCTGTACGTGGCGCCACGTGCGACCCGGACCCCGATGAACAGCCCGGCGGCACAGGCCTTGAACGATGCGCTCAAGGCCAATGTCGACGACCCGAACACGGTTGCGCACGCGGTCATCCAGGCGATTGCCAACGACCGTCGAGACCTGTACCTGGGCTGGCCGGAGCGCTTCTTTGTGCGTCTCAACAGCCTGTGGCCGAACCTGGTCGACCGAGGGTTGCGTAAACAGCTGCCGCTGGTACGTCGCTTGATCGATAAACCCGTGAAAAAGGACCTGAAACCATGAAACGACTGCTTGCCGCGCTGCTGCTCTGTGCCTTGAGCCCCTTCACCTGGGCGCTGGACACCGCCGACCAGCAGCGCCTGAACGATATCCAGGCACGCTGGGCACAGATCCAATACAACCTGCCGGAGGAACAACGTACCCAAGCGTTCGAACAACTGGCCGCCCAGACGACGGCTTTCACCAAGGCTCGCCCGCAGACCGCCGAGGCGTGGATCTGGTCGGGGATTGTCACCAGCAGTTGGGCCGGTGCCCAAGGCGGGCTCGGTGCGTTGAGCAAGGTCAAGCGGGCCAAGGTTGATCTGGAAACAGCCCTAGCCCTGGATCCGAAGGCACTGCAAGGCTCGGCCTACACCAGCCTGGCGGCGTTGTACGACCGCGTACCCGGCTGGCCAATCGGCTTCGGCGATGCGGACAAGGCGCAACAGTTACTGAAACAGGCCTTGCAACTCAACCCGGCGGGCATTGATAGTCTGTACTTTTGGGGAGACCACCTGTACCGGCAAAAACGTTATGGCGAAGCGCGTGAGGCTTTGCAAAAAGCCCTGCTGGCCGCGCCACGACCCGGTCGGGAAACCGCCGATGCCGGGCGGCGCAAAGAGATCGAAAGCCTGCTGGCCGACATCCATAAAAAACTCAACTGACCAGGAGTCCGCGTGCGCCTATTACTGATCGAGGATGACGACGCATTGGGGGGAGGCATTCACCAGGCACTGGCGCGTGAGGGGTATACCGTTGACTGGCTGCAAGACGGCAGCAGTGCCTTGCATGCCCTGCTCAGCGAAACTTTTGACGCCGTGGTGCTTGACCTTGGCCTGCCACGCATGGACGGACTGGAAGTGCTGCGTCGCCTGCGCGACAGTGGCGCGACCGTGCCGGTGCTGATCCTCACGGCGCGCGACGCCACCGAAGACCGCATCGCCGGGCTCGATGCCGGCGCCGATGACTACCTGGTCAAACCGTTCGACCTGGCTGAACTCAAGGCGCGTCTGCGCGCCTTGTTGCGCCGCAGCGCCGGGCGTGCCCGGGTGGTAATCGAGCACGCGGGTATCTGCCTGGACCCGAGCACGCAGCAGGTCAGTTATCACGGTGTCCCCGTGCTTCTCACCCCCAAGGAATATCAGCTGCTGCACGAACTGCTATCGCCGCCCGGCCGCGTCATGACCCGTGACCAGTTGATGCAATTGCTCTACGGCTGGAACGAAGAAGCCGAAAGCAACACCCTGGAGGTGCACATCCATCACCTGCGTAAGAAGTTCTCCAGCGAACTGATTCGCACCGTCCGAGGTGTGGGCTACCTGGTCGAGGAGCGCCGATGACTTCGATTCGGCGACGAACCCTGACCCTTATTATTGGCCTGCTGCTCACCGGGCTGCTGGTGATCAGCGTGCTGAACCTGCATGACAGCAATCACGAAATCGCCGAAGTCTACGACGCACAACTGGCGCAAAACGCGCGGCTGCTCCAAGGCGTCATGAGCATGCCGCTGGCCAGCAAAGACCAGGCAGACCTGTATCGCGCGTTCAATAAAGCCTTGGGCGAAGCCATGCCCAAGGTGGATGGGCACCCTTATGAAAGTAAAATCGCCTTTCAGGTGTGGAACCCGCAGGACGAGCTGCTGGTGTTTACCGCCAGTGCCCCTTCCTTCTCGAAGCCCCCCGCACAGCCGGGGTACAGCAACATCAACGACCTCAATGGTCGGCAATGGCGCGGCTTCGTGCTCAAGGACAAGGACAATGGCCTGCGCATCTGGGTGGGCGAACGCGACGATGTACGGTCCGACCTGGTGCAACGCATCGTGCGGCATACCCTGTGGCCCAATGTGTTGGGTAGCCTGATTCTGGCCGCGATGGTCTGGCGGGCCATCGGTTGGGGGCTCAAGCCGCTGGCTGATATGGCTGCCACGTTGCGCGCGCGGCACTCTGGCTCACTGGAACCGATGCAACTGACACCCTTGCCCACGGAGCTGGAGCCCATGCAGGCGGCATTGAACCGCATGCTGGCGCAGATCCAGGAGATGCTGGGCCGTGAGCGCCGCTTTATCGCCGATGCCGCCCACGAAATGCGCACGCCCCTGGCGGTATTGCGGGTGCACGCGCAAAACCTGCTGGAAGCCGGCACAGACACCGAACGCCGCGAGTCCCTGGCTTTTCTGATCACCGGCGTCGACCGCACCACCCGCCTGGTCAACCAATTGCTGACCATGGCGCGCCTTGAACCCAGCGCCACACAGCCATCCGTACAAACCATCGACCTGGCAACGACAGTGCGTGAAACGCTGATCCAACTGACACCCTGGCTGCTGAGCAAAGGTCTTGAGCTGGTGTTCGACGTGGACGATGCGCCGTACCGCGTGACGACCGATGCCGGCGCAATCAACATCGCCCTGACCAACCTGGTGACCAACGCCGCGAATTTCTCTCCGGAACACGGGGTCATCACGGTGAGGTTGTGCCAGGTCTCCCAGCGTTTCGTGCTGACCGTGGATGACCAAGGGCCCGGCATTGAAGAGAGTGAGCGCGACCGCCTCTTCGAGCTGTTCTACAGCCGGGGCAACGCCGAAGGCGCCGGCCTGGGCCTGACCATCGTACACACCATCGCCCAGCGCCTCGGCGGCCAGGTGCGCCTGGAAAACCTGGCGGCCGGAGGGCTGAGAGCAACGCTGGAAATCCCGCAGTCATGATCGACTGTCACCTGGGGTTGGGGGGCAGGTTGATGCGTCACTTGAGGACGGCGTTATGCGCAATTGCACTCAAATGAGTGTATTCCTTCGGCGCGACAGCCAATGCCCCGCTCCGCGAGCTGAACCGTGCCTTAGGCTTCAACAGCGCCATTGAACCTGATAGCAATGCCCACGTCGCAGTAGCGTAGTGGGGTGAACAGCACTGAGCGAGCGCTCCGAGCCCTGTGTCGGGATGCATCCGTTTGGGTGTATTCATACCGCGCGGGGTGCGGTATCTGCTATCGTCCAAGGACCTCATCTCCTCCTCATCGCGTTGCCGCGATTTTCTGTGAGCATGCTCTGCGGCCGTGTCAACGACGCGTCCGGGCCTTATCTGCACGGACAACAACGCAGTGGACAAACCAGCTCTTGGCACCTCGCCCGAACCCCAATCGCGGGCCGAAAAAATCGTCGAGTTCAAACGGCAGAAAACCCTGCTCAAGACCGGCGCTCTGCAGGACGCGATCTTCAACAGCGCGTACTTTTCCAGCATCGCCACCGACGAGAAAGGCGTCATCCAGATCTTCAACGTCGGCGCCGAACGCATGCTCGGCTATGCCGCCGCCGATGTGGTCAACCGCATCACCCCTGCCGACATCTCCGACCCCGTCGAACTGATCACCCGCGCCGCCGCCCTCAGCCTTGAGCTGGACACACCGATCACGCCGGGTTTCGAAGCCCTGGTGTTCAAGGCCTCGCGTGGCATCGAAGACATCTATGAGCTGACCTATATCCGCAAGGACGGCAGTCGCCTGTCGGCCATGGTCTCGGTGACCGCCCTGCGCAACCGCTACGACACCATCATCGGCTACCTCTTGATCGGCACCGACAACACTGCGCGCAAGCAGGAAGAAGCCGAGCGCAAAGGCTTCGAGCGGGCGCTGGAAGAGAAGAACCTGGAGCTGGAGCATGCCAGCCATATGAAGTCCGAGTTCCTCGCCACCATGTCCCATGAACTGCGCACGCCGTTGAATGCGGTGATCGGTTTTTCCGAAGCGCTCAAGGATGGCCTGGTCGGCGAAATGAGCGACACCCAACGCGAATACATCGGCGACATTTTCACCAGCGGCCAGCACCTGCTGTCGCTGATCAATGACATCCTCGACCTGTCCAAGGTCGAGGCCGGGATGATGGAACTGGAGTTGGAAGCCGTGGAGCTGGCGGGGTTATTGGCCAACAGCTTGTTGATCGTGCGGGAAAAAGCCGCGCTGCAACGCATCCAGTTGAAACTCGAAAGCCCCGAAGACCTCGGCTGCCTGGCGCTGGACCTGCGCAAGACCAAACAGATCGTCTACAACCTGCTGGCCAACGCCGTAAAGTTCAGCGAGCACGGCAGCTCAGTGACGCTGACGGTGCGCCAGGTGCCCCGCGAGCAAGTCGGGCAGATTCCAGGCGAATGGCCGGTGTACAACTTTGCCTTGCCCGATAGCCCCCACCAACAGTTCCTCGAGTTGAGCGTCAGCGACACAGGCATCGGGATTGCCGAGGACGACATGGGCAAGCTGTTCAAGGCATTCAGCCAGATCGACAGTAGCCTGGCGCGCAAATTCGAAGGCACCGGCCTGGGGCTGGCGATGGTCAAGCAATTGACGGACCTGCATGGCGGCAGCGTCGCCGTGGCCAGCCGCGCAGGCTGTGGCGCACGCTTTGTTGCCTGGCTGCCGCTGCACCGCGCTGCGGAGGCGGCATGGCCAACATCCTGATCGTTGAAGACAATGAGGCCAATATGCGCCTGGCGCGCTTATTGCTCGTGAATGCAGGTCACACCGTGCTGTGGGCGCCCGATGCCGAAACCGGCCTGACCCTGGCCCGCGAACAGCAACCGGCGCTGATCCTGATGGACATCCAGTTGCCGGGCATGGACGGCCTGGCCGCCACCGCGCTGCTCAAGCGTGACCCGCTTACCGCACATATCCCAGTGATCGCCCTGACGGCCATGGCGATGAAAGAAGACCGTGAAAAAACCCGGCTGGCCGGCTGTGACGCCTACATCATCAAGCCGCTGCGTTACAAAGAGCTGTACCAGGTGATTGACACCTTGCTGCAACAGCACACAAAACCCCTCATATGAGTCCTCTCCATGGCCAGCCAACCCGCGACGCTGTTGATCGTTGATGATGAACCTCAGGTTCGCAAGCTCCTGGAAACCTTGCTGCAACACGAGGGCTACCAGACCCTCACTGCGGGCAGCGGCGAAGAAGCCCTGCAATTGGTGGCGCAACAGCCACCGGACCTGATCCTGCTGGACATCATGATGCCAGGCATGGACGGCTACGAAGTCGCCAGCCAGTTGAAAGGTGATGAAACCACGGCAGGCATTCCGATCATCATGTTGTCGGCCCTCAGCGAACCGAGTGCCCGGGTCAACGGACTGGAGGCCGGCGCCGAGGAATTCATCACCAAGCCCGTGGAGCGTGTCGAACTCTGGTTGCGGGTACGTAACCTGTTGCGGCTCAAGACGCGCGGCGACTGGGTGAGCCATTCGCGCGAGCTGGCGCAACGCCCTACCGGCATGAACGTGCATGACCTGGCCCGGCAGGACTTGGAAAGTGCCTTGCGCCAGGCCGTCGAACACCATGAATTCACCCTGCATTACCAGCCCAAGGTCGAGGTCGCCAGCGGCCGCCTGTGCGCCCTCGAGGCGTTGCTGCGCTGGGAACGGCCGGACTATGGCGCCGTATCGCCGGCCGTGTTCGTGCCCATCCTGGAAAGCCTGGGCTTGATCGTGCCCGTGGGGCGCTGGGTGATCGAACAGGTGTGCCGACAGATCGCCGAGTGGCAACAAGGGCCGATTGGCCCGGTGGAGGTGTCGGTCAACGTCTCCGGTCATCAGTTGATCGAAGGCGACCTGATTGCCGATATCGCGCGCCTGCTCAAGCAACACCAGGTCGAGCCGCACTGGTTGGAAGTGGAACTGACGGAAGGGTCGTTGATGGAAAACACTCAGCACACCATCGCCAGCCTGCAACGCTTGCACACCATGGGCGTGAAAATCTCCATCGACGACTTCGGCACCGGCTACTCGAGCCTGGCGTACCTGCGGCGGTTTCCCATCGACACGCTGAAGATCGACATCGCGTTTATCCGCGAAGTCACCAGCAACCCGCAGGATGCGGCGATCACCCGCACCATCATTGAACTGGCCCACAGTCTCAACCTGCGGGTGGTGGCCGAAGGCGTGGAAACCCAGGCGCAGTTGGCGTTTTTGAAAGAGGCCGGCTGCGATCAGATCCAGGGGTATCTGTTCAGCCGGCCGTTGCCGGTGGAAACCTTGGAGCGCCTGTTGCTGGAACGCGTAGAGGGTCTGTGAAATCTCGGCGTGTGCGCAATCACATTGAACCTGTACGCGACGCTTAGTCTCAAACCCGGACAGACCACGGCCCGGTAGATGTCCGATGACTTTTATTCTATGGATGGCCGTACTGGGCGCCGTATTGCTCACGCTTGCCCTCACCTCCTCTTACCTGCGCTGGATGCCGGTCACGACCTCGGCGGTGTGCCTGCTCTTGGGCGTGGGGATCGGCCCGCTGGGCGTCGACCTGTTGCACCTGGATATCAAGCATTCCGCGCGCTGGATGGAGCACCTGACCGAAGTCGCGGTGCTGTTTTCGCTGTTCGTCAGCGGTTTAAAGCTGCGTCTGCCGCTCAAACACCGGCTCTGGCGCATCGCATTTGGCATGGCCGGGCCGGTGATGCTGCTGACCATCCTCGGCCTCTGCCTGGCGCTGCACTACCTGTTTGCAATGTCGTGGGGCGTGTCGCTGCTGGTGGGGGCGATCCTGGCACCGACCGATCCGGTGCTGGCGGGACTGGTGCAGGTCAATAACGCCCAGGATTATGACGCGCTGCGCTTCGGGCTGTCCGGTGAAGCAGGCTTGAACGACGGCACCGCCTTCCCGTTTGTGATCTTCGCCCTGCTGTTCATGCAGCACGGCGGGTTTGACGGTGACTGGCTGGGCGGTTGGGTGCTGAAGAACCTGGTTTGGGCGGTACCGGCAGGGTTGTTGATCGGCTATTGGATGGGCCGCGGCATTGGCTGGGTGACGCTGTGGTTGCGCATCACCCACAGTGACAGCACGCTCTCGCCCAATGACTACCTGACGCTCGCCTTGATCGCGCTGGCCTACGTAGTGGCCGAAGCGGTGGGCGGTTATGGCTTCCTGTCGGTGTTCGCGGCAGGGCTTGGTCTGCGCCAGGCGGAATTTCGCTCAACCGGCAGTTCGCAGACACCCTCGGAGCACCTTGCGCTGCCGGTGGTGGGTCACCTGGAAGTCGAGCCCGAGCACGCGCTGCAGGGCGACGTCAGCGAATTGAAAGATACCCAGATCGCCGCCGGCGTGATGATGGGCGACATGCTCTCATTCGGCAGCCTGGTGGAGCGTTCGATGGAGGTGTTCCTTGTGACGGTGCTGGGGATCGTGCTGGTGAGCCATTGGGATTGGCGCGCGTTGCCGGTGGCGGCATTGTTATTCTGTGTGATTCGCCCGATGGGCGTGCTGGCGATGCCCTGGGGGCGTCTGGTCGACCTCAGGCAGCGCGGCCTGATGGGCTGGTTCGGGATTCGTGGGATCGGCAGCATTTACTACCTGTTCTACGCGCTCAATCATGGGTTGATCGGCACCAGCAGCGCGGTGGCCGTGAACCTGACCCTGTCCGTCATCGCCTTGAGCATCGTCGTTCATGGCCTGAGTACCCAGCCGATGCTGGCGTGGTATGAACGACGTGCCCAGGTGAAAGCTCAGTCTTGATCCTCGCTATTGCCCACATCTGCCGCTTCATCCAGATCGTTGAGCGGCACTTCTGCATCGTCCATCAACGAACCCGGGTCTTCATTGCCCGGATCGTTGAGTTCTTCGTCGAGTTCTTTTGACATGACCGTCTCCTCTAACCGCCTTGGGTGTCGATATCAGCATCGGTTTCAGGCTTAGGCTCGCGCTCGGGCTTGAAGTCTGGACTGTAGTCGTTTTCCTTGGCTTTGGGGTCTTTGGCCGGAACCGGGTCCTTGGGCGCGTCGGCAGCGGTACCCGGCGCCGGTTCGCCGCCGTCGATGGCCGGGTCGTTACGGTTATCGGTTTGGGGGTCTTTATTCGTGCTCATGGGTCACCTCTTGGTAGGCCGGAGGGAAATCAGCAGGGCCTGAAGGTAAGGCGCTACGCCGACCGGCGAAGTTCCGTCCGATTGCTCACCGGATCGGATTGTCGACCTGGATATAGAACGCATAAATCCCCAGCACCAGCCAGAACACCATGAACAGCCAGGGCGCACGCATGGAGAACAGCAACGACTTGCGATAGCCCTTGTGGGACGACTCCATTTCGGAAAACAGCGGCGACTCATCGTAGGCCAAGCCCATCACCGGCTCGCTGCGCAGCAGTTCGCTTTGCTTGTAGTGCCAGTGGTCGATGATCTCGTACGCGGCCCGAATGCCTGGCCAGGCGTTAAGGGAGCTGAGAATGCCCAGCGCGACCAGGAACACCGGTACCACCAGGGTGAACAGCTTGCCCCACTCCGGGTTGAGGTTGCCCATGCCGGACACAAAGGCGATGACCAGGAACGACTGCGCGGTGAGGTAGGCGTCGGTGCGGTTGGCCAAAATGGTGGTTTCGTACTGGATTTCGCGCCGGTAGAAATCGAGGCGGTCCTTGGGTGAGCCGAAGATTTTCGCGTTGTGTTCGCTGTGGTCGGCCAGCGCCGCTTCCGGCGTATTGGGAGAAGGAATGATTCTGGGCACGACAGTGCTCCACACAGGTTCGGGTCCTATTAGAAGAATCGGAGGTGGGTGAAGTTCAAGTTTGTTCGTGCACCATTCCGGCGCACTGCGTGCCCCATGGAAGACAGGGCTCTTGTAGTGAGCGGGCTTGCCCCGCGCTGGGCAGCGTAGCGGCCCCCAACAAGCAGGAGCGCTGCGCACTCCAGCGCGGGGCAAGCCCGCTCACTACACAGAATTTGGGCGTTTCGGCACAGGCATTGCTTAAACCATTCATCTGCCCGAATAAAGGAGCATTCGTTACCCCCCGACCCAGAGCCGACCCCACAAGAAAGTAAGGACCAGGCCCATTGGCACCATCGGCCACGGGCTCATAAAAATATGCGGTTTTTTAAGCGGCAGTGCCACCCAAGCTCTCCTCGGCACTGACAAGGTACTGGAATGGCTCTATCTTTCTTCGATGAAATGAATGACGCGAACGGCGCGTGCCGCGCGCACTATCAGGATTTCTCCCGCTGGCTGGCGAATACGCCGCCGGAACTGCTGGCCCAGCGTCGCCGTGAAGCCGATTTGCTGTTTCACCGCGCCGGGATCACCTTCACCCTGTATGGCGACGAACAAGACACCGAGCGCCTGATCCCCTTCGACATCATCCCGCGCAGCATCCCCGCCAGTGAATGGAGCGTGATCGAACGCGGCTGCATCCAGCGCGTCAACGCGCTGAACATGTTCCTCGCCGACATCTACCACGACCAGCGCATCATCAAGGCCGGGATCATTCCGGCGGAGCAGGTGCTGGGCAACGAGGGCTACCAGAAGGCGATGGTCGGCCTGGACCTGCACCGCGACATCTACTCGCATATCTCCGGGGTGGACCTGGTGCGCGACGGCGACGGCACCTACTACGTGCTGGAAGACAACCTGCGCACCCCCAGCGGCGTGAGCTACATGCTCGAAGACCGCAAGATGATGATGCGCCTGTTCCCCGAGGTGTTTGCCAAACAGCGCATTGCGCCGGTGGACCACTACCCCAACCTGCTGCTCAAGACCCTTAAAAGCTCAAGCCGCCTGGACAACCCCAATGTGGTGGTGCTGACGCCGGGGCGCTTCAACAGCGCGTTCTTCGAGCATGCGTTCCTGGCACGGGAAATGGGCGTGGAGCTGGTGGAAGGCGCCGACCTGTTCGTGCACGACCTCAAGGTGTTCATGCGCACCACCGATGGCCCCAAGCCGGTGGACGTGATTTACCGGCGTATCGACGACGCCTTCCTCGACCCCAAGGCCTTCAACCCCGAATCGATGCTCGGCGTGCCCGGCCTGGTCGCCGCCTATTGCGCCGGCAATGTGGTGCTGGCCAATGCCATCGGCACCGGCGTCGCCGACGACAAGTCGATCTACCCCTATGTGCCGGAAATGATCCGTTTCTACCTGGATGAAGAACCGGTGCTACAGAACGTACCCACCTTCCAGTGCCGCAAACCCGATGAGCTGTCTCACGTCCTGGCCCACCTGCCGGAACTGGTGGTCAAGGAAACCCAGGGCTCCGGCGGTTACGGCATGCTGGTCGGCCCGGCCTCCACCGCCGCCGAGATCGAGGACTTCCGCCAGCGCATCAAGGCCCGTCCTCACGCCTACATCGCCCAACCAACCTTGAGCCTGTCCACCTGCCCGACCTTTGTCGAAAACGGCATCGCCCCACGGCATATCGACCTGCGGCCGTTTGTACTCTCGGGCAAGGAAACCCGCCTGGTGCCCGGCGGTCTCACCCGCGTGGCGCTAAAGGAAGGCTCGTTGATCGTCAACTCGTCGCAAGGCGGCGGAACCAAGGACACCTGGGTGGTGGAGGGCTGAGTATGTTGAGTAGAACCGCCGCAGATCTGTACTGGATGTCCCGTTACCTGGAGCGTGCCGAGAACCTGGCGCGCATGCTGGAAGTCAGTTACTCGCTGTCGTTGATGCCCCAGGCCGGGCACAGCGATGGCCTGGATGAACTGGCCATGTCGTTGCTCAGCAGCGGCACCCTGGACAGCTACCTTGAGCGTCATAAACAGCTGGACGCCGAACGCATGCTGCATTTTTTCGCCCTCGACGAAGAAAACCCCGCCAGCATCTACAACTGCCTGCGCGCTGCACGTGGCAATGCCCACGCGGTACGCGGGCGCATCACCGCCGACATGTGGGAAAACCTCAACGCCACCTGGCTGGAAATGCGCAGCATCGCCGCCGGCGGCCTGGCGCGGCATGGCATCAGCCACTTTTGTGACTGGGTCAAGCAGCGTTCACACCTGTTCCGTGGGGCGACCTCCGGGACAATCATGCGCAACGACGCCTATCGGTTTATCCGCTTGGGCACTTTTGTCGAGCGCGCGGACAACACCCTGCGTCTGCTGGATGCGCGTTACGAGATGTTTGGCGAAGAGTCGGAAGAAGTCAGCGACTTGTCGGCACGCGGTTATTACCAGTGGAGCGCCCTGCTCCGCGCGTTGTCGTCGTTTGAGGCGTATACCGAGCTGTACCCGAATGCATTGAATGCGCGGTCGGTGTCGGAGCTGCTGTTGCTGCGCAGCGATGTGCCGCGTTCGTTGCATGCGTGTATCGAGGAATTGAGCCATATCCTGGCGGATCTGCCCGGCAGTTATGGGCGCACGGCGCAGCGGTTGGCGGCGGAGTTCGAGGCGCGGCTCAGGTATACCGGGATTGATGAGATTCTGGAGGATGGTTTGCATAGCCGTCTCACGGAATTCATCGACACGGTGCGCGAGCTGGCACGGGCGATACACAGCTCATACCTGGAAGTGGTCTAAGCAGCCCCCGCTTTGCCTAGAAACCCGAGCATCAGCGTGTTGACCTGCTGCCCTTGCTCGTTCTGGATCCAATGGCCACAGTTGAGCAGCACGTGCTGCTCAAGGTGAGGCACCAACTCAGGCATGCGCTTGAGCGTGTGGGCCTCGAAGACCCCGACCGGGTCGCGGTCGCCGATCAGGAACAGCGTGGGTTGCAGCACCTGCCTGCCGGCCAGGCTTTCGGTGCATTGCCAGTTGCGTTCGAAGTTACGGTACCAGTTCAACGGGCCGCGAAACCCATGCTCGGCGAAGGTGTGCACGTAGACGTCCAGATCCGCCTGGGAACACCAGTGCGGCAAGGCGCCGGGTGCCGGAACACCCTCAAGCAACCTGGCATTCGCAGGTTTGCTTTGCAGAAACACATCCTGATCCTGCATGAACAGGCGCAAGGTACGCTCGATATCGGCGTTCAACTCCTGCTCGGCGACGCCCGGTTCCTGGAAATACAGGATGTAGTTGAAGCGGTCGGCGTACAGCTCGCGCATGATTTGAATCACCGGCCGCCGTGCGCGCCCGGCAAACGGCACCGACAGGGTGATCAAACGCGTGATCCGCTCAGGTTCGAGCAACGCCAGGTGCCAGGCCACGACCGCGCCCCAGTCATGGCCGACCATGACCACCTGCGCATGGCCAAAATGGTCCATGGCCTGCTGGATATCGCCACACAGCGTCAGCAGATCATAATCGGCGACCTCGGCCGGCGAACCTGACTGGCCGTAGCCGCGCATTTCAGGGGCAAACACCCGATAGCCCGCGGCCGCCAGCGCGGGAATCTGCTCGCGCCAGGAGTGCCAGCACTCCGGGAAGCCGTGAAGCAGCCAGATCGGCCTGCCGTCTTCGGGACCGGCGATGTGGACGCTTAACTCAATACCGTTGACGCAGATGAGTTGCTCGCTCATTGGCATGGCCTTTTCGAGATTTTTCCCAGCGTGCGGCATTGTTTTCAACGCCACCAGCATCATTGATCGCGGGAATGCCTCATGCAACCGCCCACCAACGCGGCAACAACTGACGTACCCGCCCTTCGCCGAAGCGGTCATCGATCAACATCACGACGCCACGGTCCTGCTGGCTGCGGATGACCCTGCCCGCTGCCTGCACCACTTTCTGAAGGCCGGGGTACAGGTAGGTGTAGTCGTAGCCTGAACCGAAGATCGCGCCCATGCGCAGTTTCATCTGTTCATTGACCGGGTTGAGTTGGGGCAACCCGAGGGTGGCGATGAAGGCGCCGATCAAACGGGCGCCGGGCAGGTCGATGCCTTCACCAAAGGCGCCGCCGAGCACGGCAAAGCCGACACCCTGGCTGTGTTCGGTGAATTGGTCGAGGAATGCCTGGCGCTCGGCCTCGGCCATGCCGCGTGACTGTTGCCAGAGTGTGATCTGCGGGTGTCGCTCGGCCAGCAACTGCGCCACCTGCTGCAGGTAATCGAAGCTTGAGAAGAACGCCAGGTAGTTGCCAGGCTGCCCGGTGCATTGGCGGGCGATCAGCTCAACGATAGGCTCCAGCGAGGCGTGGCGATGCACGAAACGCGTGGAGACCGCATCGACGATGCGCACCTGCAATTGCTCGGCCTTGAACGGCGACTCTACATCGACCCAGGCCGTGTCCGCCGGCAAACCGAGTAAATCCGCGTAGTAATGACGGGGGCTCAGGGTCGCGGAAAACAGCACGCTGCTGCGGGCCGCGGTCAAGCGTGGGCGGATGAACTCGGCGGGCACCACGTTGCGCAGGCACAGGGTTGAGCTGCTGCGTTTGCCGCTGAGCTGGCGTTTACTGATGTCGAAAATGAAGTGTTCGTTGAACAGCTCGGCGACTTTGGCAAATCGCAGCACCTCGAAATAGAAGGCTTGCAGGTCGCCGCTGAGCGATTCGGGATGCTCATTGAAATACTCGCCCATGCTGCTGGCGCACAGGCTCAGGGCCTGCAACAGTTTTTCCGGGCGGGCGGCATAAGCCTGGTACGGCGCGATCTGGTCCTTGTGCAGTGCGTTCCACTCACGGTTGAGGCGCTGCAAGGGTTTTTTCAAGGGCTCGGGCGCGACGTCGCGCAGGGTCTTGAGGTGGTATTGGTCGAGGCTCGCGCTGTACATCGAGCGGGCCCGTTCGACCAGGTTGTGCGCCTCGTCCACCAGCACTGCCGCGCGCCACTGGTTGAGCTGGGCCAGGCCGAACAGCATGGCGCCAAAATCGAAATAGTAGTTGTAGTCAGCGACCACCAGGTCGGCCCAGCGCGCCATTTCCTGGCTCAGGTAATAGGGACAGACGTCATGGGCCAGGGCCACGTCGCGCAGGTTGCGCTGGTCCAGCAGGCGCACCTTGGACGCGGCGATGCGCGCGGCGGGCAAGCGATCGTAGAAACCCTTGGCCAAGGGGCAGGAGTCGCCGTGACAGGCATTGTCCAGGTGCTCGCAGGCTTTGTCCCGCGCCACCAGTTCCAGGACGCGCAATTGCAGCTCGGGGCTGCTGGTGTGCAGCACGTGGGCGGCGTCCAGGGCGAGCTTGCGGCCGGGGGTCTTGGCGGTGAGGAAGAACAGCGTGTCCAGTTGCTGGGGCGCCAGGGCCTTGAGCAACGGGAAAATCGTGCCGATGGTCTTGCCGATGCCGGTAGGCGCCTGGGCCATCAGGCAGCGGCCGGTACTGACGGCCTTGTACACTGATTCAGCAAGCGAGCGCTGGCCAGGACGAAAACCGGCATGGGGAAACGCCAGGGCCTGCGCGGCCTTGTTGCGCGCTTCGCGGTGTGCCATTTCCTGCTGGGCCCAACCGAGGAATAGCGCGCATTGCTGGTTGAAGAACGGCTCCAGTTCGCTGGCGTGAAAGTGTTGGTTGAGCACCGTCTCGCCCTCGCCGACGATGTCGAAGTACACCAGCGCCAGGTCGATCTGCGAGAGGCCGAGTTTCTGGCACATCAACCAACCGTACACTTTGACCTGGGCCCAATGCAGTTGCCGGTGGTTGGTGGGTTGGGCGTCGAGGTCGCCACGATAGGTTTTCACTTCTTCCAGGCGGTTGGCGTCCGGGTCGTAGCCGTCCGCCCTGCCCCGCACCTTGAGTTGCTGGTACTCACCTTCGAGCGCCACTTCATTCTGGTAGTGCGGGCTGCGCCGCGAGGCGACGGTGCGGTGGCCGACAATACCTTCCTGGGCGCTGGGCGACGGCGTGAAGCGCAGGTCCAGGTCACCGACCTTGGCGGTGAACTCACACAGTGCACGCACGGCAACGTTGTAACTCAAGCGGACGCTGCCCAGCGCACATAGCAGACCGTCACCGGCATCTGGTATTCACCGCAGAACTCCAGCCAGCGCAGCTGGTTGTCTTGCAGGCGATCGCCGGGGCCCTTGACCTCGATCATGCGGTAGGTCTTCTGCGCGGGCCAGAACTGGATCAGGTCCGGCATGCCGGCACGGTTGGCGCGGATGTCCAGCAGCAGCCGTTCAAACCAGTAGCGCAGGTGTTCGGCGGGCAGGCAGGCCAGGGCCTGCTCCAGCAGTTCTGCGCTGAGCAGGTTCCAGAATACGAAGGGCGACTGGATCCCCCATTTTTCGCTGTAGCGTTGGCGGATGGTGGTTTTGTAGCGCTCGTCCTGCAATTGTTCGAAACACGCGGCGAACAGCGGCGCGCGGCGCAGGTGGAAGTCTTCACTGTGCAGATCCGCCGGCCCGCGCTGGAACGGGTGGAAAAACGAACCCGGCAGCGGCGCAAATATCACGTCCCAGCACAACAGGCCGAACAGCGAGTTGATCAGGCCGTTTTCCACATAGTGCACCGGCCCATCGGGCTCGCTGAGGTGAGCCTGCACGCAA
The DNA here is from genome assembly GCF_045037875.1 of Pseudomonas petroselini. Taxonomy (NCBI): domain Bacteria; kingdom Pseudomonadati; phylum Pseudomonadota; class Gammaproteobacteria; order Pseudomonadales; family Pseudomonadaceae; genus Pseudomonas; species Pseudomonas petroselini. The sequence goes on along the minus strand of NZ_CP173614.1, from coordinate 3,923,914 downwards.
TACTCCACCGACATCAGCGGGTCCGGTAGCGCGAGCGCCAAGTCCAGGCGCGTGACCGGCCGTGGCTTGACCTTGGGCAAGGCCGGCTCGCCCAGTTTGCGCCGCAGGCGTGGCACCACACGCAGCAAGTGCTGCTGCTCGGCGGCGCTTTCCGGGGCCTGTTGTGCGGCGTTCGCCAGGGCCATGGCTTGCACGTAGTGCTCCTGGCGCTCCAGCACACGGATCAAGCGTGAGCGGGCGCCGGGGTAGGCGCAGGCGCGATAAATCTGTTCCGCCAGCGCCAATTCGGCAGTGCGCTCGCAATATTGACCCACTTGGAACAACAGCTTGGCCCGCCGTTTTTCCAGCCAGGGATTGTCGGTGTTCAATGTGGCGACCTGGGCCAATACCTCCTCCAGCGCCGCACCGGTTTCAAACGCCTGCTGGCACTGGTGCAGGAACAGAAAACCCTGCACGTCATCACGGCTGCGTAAGCCACGGGATTCGGCGCAGAACTCGACTTTTTCGTAGGTGTAGATGCCCAGGTCAGCCAGCACGAACTCGGACCAGTCCTGATGCAAGTTGCCGAAGAACATCAGGCGCAGACGATCGCACAGGTCCATCACGGTGAGGCTGTACAACGTGTCGGCAAGGTCGGGGCACCAGTGGGCAAAGCAGCGATTGTCGGTGAAATGCGCCGACAACCCTTCCAGCCAATCGGTTTTCTTGGATTTGGGTTGTTCGATCCAAGGCTTGAATGCAGCGAGAATCTCGCCTTTTTGCAGCAAGGCGAACAACGCGTCAAAGGCCAGCAGGCATTTGTCGTTAACCCACCCCAGCTCCAGCAATGGCCCGGCAGCAGCCTGGGTGCAACCGATCTCCACATAGTTGAGCTTGCCCGCACGAAAATGCACGCCCTTGCGCATCACCATGCGCACCAACAAGGCCTGGGACGCTTGCGGCAACCTGTCAAATTGCTGAATGAAATGCTCTTCGTCCGGGTCGAGCAGATCCGCATAGCGTTGCCCCAGCCAATGCAGGACTTGGCGGAAGTTATGCAGGTAATAGAGCGGTTCTTCGAGGGGATTGGCCATGGCGCGCAGCGATCAAATACTGGTTATGCATACAGAGTGCCGTCGCAAAGGCCTGGTTGCAATCGGTAATAGATAAATGGCGCCTGCAACTTTTTACATAAAAGTGATCAGATGCTGAAGTCGATGGCGTAACATTTGTCGCCCACGGCCTCTGGCGTGGGACTTTCACGGTTAAGGTAAGGGTTATGAACATGAAGAATTTGGGTCTGCCGCTGGTTGCACTCACTTTTCTGGTATTGGCCGGTTGCGCGACGCAAACCGTAGTGACGATGCAAAATGGCACGCAGTATTTGACCAAGGACACCCCAAAAACCAAGACCGCCGACGGTTTTTACGAATTCACCGATATCGCCGGCAAACGTGTACGGGTCAAGGCCGACGACGTGGCCACCGTGCGCAAGGAAGACTGATTCCCAAAGCCGAAACCTATCAAATGTGGGAGGGGGCTTGCCCCCGATGGCGGTGTACCGGTCGATAAATGCGTTGGCTGCTCCACCGCAATCGGGAGCAAGCCCCCTCCCACCTTTTTCAACTGCATTCCACTCCTAGCCGATCACCACCTCGCCCAACCCTCCACTCACCCCGACCAACGTCACCGAATCGCCCCCCACACTGATCACCGTATCGCCTCCGTGCTCCCGGTAATCCACACTCCCCTGCAGATCCTTGAACACCAGCTTGTCCGTCGATTGATAGCCAATCACCCGGTCTTGCCCGAAATGTCCGCTGAACAGAAAAGTGTTATGCCCGCTGTTATCACGGAGGGTGTCGTTGCCCTTCCCGCCCTCGATAAAATCCACGCCCTTCCCTCCTTGGATCAGGTCATCGCCGTCACTGCCGATGATGAAGGTATTGCCTTTGTGCGGCTCGGCATTGCGGTTGAGGTCCTGCACCCAGGTGTTGGCCCGCGCCGGGTCGGACAGGTTGGCGACAATCACGGTGGCGTCGCGGCTCATCTGCTCGTAGAACCCTGACTCGAGAATCCGTGTCATGCCATCGCCATACCCGGTGGGCAGGTGCGAGAGCCAGGTCGGCAGGTTGGCGATGGAAAACGGCAGCACGTTCCACAGCGTCGAGGCGTAGTGGTCGTTGAAGCTGACGATGTTATCGGTGGTCGACTCATGGGGTTTGTCGTGCACGCCCAGGGACGACAGGTTGAAGGATGACCCATCCAGCGCACGGAATACCGGGTCGTTCTCGTAGCCGATATTGAGCACCTTGTCGCCGGCACTCTGGGTCGGCGACGCGTAGGCCACGTAGTGGGCGTCCTTGTAGAAGCCGCCCCACTTGTTACCGCTCAAGTCCGCCAGGCTGTTGACCGCGAGGCCCCCCAGGCTATGCCCGCTGACCAGCACGTCCTTGCCACTCAGGCCATGGGCGCTGGCGTAGTCGGCGACGTTCTTGAGCAAGCCGCCAAAGGCTTCGCCGGCGTAATTCTTCGCGTAATCCTTGGGCCCCAGCGCCGCCAGCAGATCGCTGACCAGGTCGCCGATGGAGTCGCTGATCAGGGTTTCCCGGGGCCCCGAGGTGCCGCGAAAGCCGATGCCGATTTCCAGCAGCTTGCCGGCGTCATCGTACTTGCCCAGTACCTCGACCTGGGCCGTGGTGTAGCCTGCCTTCTCGCCGAAGAACGTGCCTCGTGCATCGACCTTACCGCCGTAGCCCAGGGTGCTGGCGCTGATCGGCGTCCAGCCGGCCTTTTGCACCGCGTCCAGGGCGGCTTTCTCTGAATCCGGGTTCCACGGTAAGCCGGGGATAACGCCCTGGGAATCAGTGCTGCCGAGCAATGCACCGACCAGCGTGGCCGGTAGGCCCAACCCCAGGCCATTGTGCTGGTAACCCACGGCAAAGCCGTTATCCAGATTGTGATAGGTGTACAACGTGATCGCCATCGCATCCGCGAACAACGCCTTGGAGCCCTCGGTGCCGAGGTTTTTATAGTCGAATATACCCATGCCAGTCCTCTCTTATTGTTGTTTAACACCCAAAAATCAACGTCCAAACGCCTCATCCACCTTGGCCAGGTCGGTGTCGCGCAGGTTTCCGGCGTAGTAATGCAATTTGGTCCAGGCCATCAGGTAGTCGTAGCGGGCCTGGGCCAGGTCGCGCCGGGTGCTGTAGAGCTGCTGCTCGGCGTTCAGTGCATCAAGGTTGACCCGCTCACCGCCTAGGATGCTCTGCTGGGTCGACACCACCAGCGCTTCGGCCGACGCCAGGGCCTTTTGATAAGCGCGCAATTTGCTCACCCCCGACAGGCAGGCGCTGAACTGCCGGCGCAGCTCTATCAGGGTTTCGCGGGTCTTGCCCTCCAGCTCGTACTCGGCCTGCTCCATGGCGCGGCTGGCCTGGCGGGTGGACGCCGAGATGCCGCCACCGGCATACAGCGGCACGCTCACTTCGACGCCGATGGTGTTGGTGTCGTAGCGCTGGTTGTAAGTGTTGCCGCTGTCGGACTCTTGCTGGCGCGAGCTGGCATAGGCGGTGACCTTGGGTAAATGCCCGGCGCGGTTGCGCTCCACTTCATAGCGCGCGACTTCCAGGGCCTGGCGCTGGGAGGCCAGCGTGGGGTTGTTGCTGATCGCCAGTTCATGCCAGGTGTCGTAGTTGGCCGGGGTCAAGGTGAACGCGGCAAAACCCTGGTTCAGCGGCGCCAGGTCGTCGATGTTGACGCTCTGTACGCCAATCAAGGCGCCCAGCTCCCGCAAGGACGCGTCTTGCTCATCCAGCGCCTGGATTTCTTCGGCCGTGGCCAGTTCGTAGCGCGATTCGGCTTCCAGAATGTCCGTGCGGGTGCCCTCGCCTTGCTGGAACAAATGCCGGTTCTGCTGGAACTGTTGCTCGAACGCCTTCTTCTTCGCACGGGCAATGTCGATCTGGTCCTGGGCAAACAACGCTTGGGTGTAATAGGTCAGCACGCGCACCAGCAGCGCCTGGCTCTTGTCGCGAAAGCTTTCATCGGCGAACAGCGCCTGGGCCACGCCTTTGCGGTAGTTGGCGTAGGCCTCGTAGTCAAACAACGGCTGTTGCAGGCTGAAGGTCGAGCCGTAGCTGTTGTAGTTGCGGTCGTCGTGATAATTGCCGCCGCGCCCGTCGGGCAAGGTGGCCTGGGAGTTGTTGCGGCCCTTGTTGTAGTTGTAGGACAGCTTGGGCAGCAGGCCGGCGCGGCCGATGGCGCGGTTTTCCAGGCCGGCGTCGCGCTCCTTGATGGCGCCGAGGAATACCGGGTCGTTACGCAAGGCCTGTTCGTACACATCGAACGGGCCCATGGCGGCCTGGGCATTGGCGCAGGTCAACAGCAAGGCGATAAACACGTGCTTCATGTTCATTCCTCGGTCAACGCCGAGCCGGCGCGGTCGAGCAGCGGCTTGAACAGGTAATTGAGCAAGGAGCGCTCGCCGGTGCGCACGAACATCTCGGCGGGCATGCCCGGCTTGATCACCAGGCCGTGGAGTTTTTCCAGCGCGGCGTCGCTGACTGCCGTGCGCAGCACGTAATAGGGCGCGCCGGTTTTTTCATCGAGCATCTGGTCGGCGGAAATCAGGCTGACCTCCCCCGGCACGCGGGGTGTGCGGCTCTGGTTGAAGGCGGTGAAGAGGATATCCACTGGCAGGTGCGTGCCAACCTTGTCCACCAAGTGCACCGGCAAGTGCCCTTCGACTTCCAGGCGCGTGCCCTGGGGCACGATTTCCAGCAGGGTTTCACCGGCGCGCACCACCGCGCCCTCGGTGTGCACGCTGAGGTTCACTGCAATCCCATCGGCCGGGGCGTTGATTTCGCTGTGTTGCAGGTCAAACCCGGCTGAGGTGAGTTGCTGCTCCAGGGTCAGGCTGCGCAGTTGCGCGTCGGCCAACTGGCTGCGCACTTCCTTCTGGTACTCCTCGCTGTGCTGCTGCAATTTCAGCCGCGATTCGAGGATGCCCTGCTCGACGCGGCCACTTTCACCGCTGTTCTGCGCCAGGTCCTGTTGCACCTGGGACAACTGGCGCTGGTACTCCATCAACCGGTTGCGCGGGATGTAGCCGTTGTCGGCCAAGGGTTGCAGGTTGCTCAGTTGGTTGCGCAGGGATTGGGCCTGGGCAGTCAGGTCGCTGCGCGCACGGCGCATGCCGCCCAATTGCGCGGAGGCACCGTCGATGTTGGCACGGATGCCGGCTTGCTCACGGGCAAAGGCTTCGCGACGGCTGCTGAACAGTTGGCGCTGGCCTTCCAGCACCAACGCCAGGGCTGGATCGGGGTTGGCGCTCAGTTCGGCGGGAAAGGTGATGCTGGCGTGGTTATCCCGTTCGCTCTGCCAGCGCGCCACGCTGGCCCAGGCCATGCGGTACTGGGCCTGCAGGGACTGCACGTCGGCCTGGTGCTGGGTCTGGTCGAGACGAAACAGCGGCTGGCCCTGTTTCACATGCTCGCCCTCCTTCACCAGAATCCGGCTGACCACGCCGGGGCTTAAGGTTTGCACCGCCTTGCGCTTGCCCGACACCACGACCGTGCCTTGTACCGGAATGCCCTGGTCCAGCGGCGCCAGGCTGGCCCACAGGAAAAACCCGCCGGCACCGACCAGCGTCAGCAGCCAGCCCATGCGCGTAAAAAACGTGGCGTCGCGCTCTTTGAAGCGTGGTTCAACAGTGATGCTGCTCATGCGCCTGGATTCCTTCCGGCTTGGTACTGACGACTGAAACTCACGCCGGGTTTCTCCTTCGGCACTTCCTGCTGGCCGGACAACGCGCGCAGCACTTCCTGGCTGGGCCCGAAGGCTTGCAGATGCCCGTCGTTGAGTACCAACAGCTTGTCGGCCTGGGCCAACGCCGAAGAACGGTGGGTCACCAGCACCACGCTGCTGCCCTGGGCTTTCATCTGCACGATGGCGCTGGCCAAGGCGGCTTCGCCGACCGTATCGAGGTTGGAATTGGGCTCATCCAGCACGATCAGGCGTGGCCCGCCATACAGCGCGCGTGCCAGAGCTACCCGTTGTTTCTGGCCGCCGGACAGGCCGCCGCCGTTGTCGCCCAATACCGTGTCGTAGCCCTGCGGCAAGCGCAGGATCAGTTCATGCACGCCGGCCTGCTGCGCGGCACGCACCACCTGATCGGGGTCGGCTTCGCGAAAGCGCGCGATGTTATCGGCGATGCTGCCGCTGAACAGTTCGATGTCCTGGGGTAGGTAACCGATGTGCGGGCCGAGGTCGTCGCGGTCCCAGCGGTGAATGTCCGCGCCATCCAGACGTACGGTGCCCGCCAGCGTCGGCCACACCCCCACCAGCACACGCGCCAGGGTGGATTTGCCGGAGCCCGACGCACCCAGCACGCCCAGCACTTCGCCGGCGCTGAGATTGAAGCTGACCTGGTGCAGGGTGGGCATGCGTTTGCCGGGCGGGCCCGCGCTGACCTGTTCAAAGCTGACCTGGCCCTTGGGCGCCGGTAATTTCATCTGCTCCACTTCCGGTGGAAACTCGCGCAGTAAGTCATCCAGCCGCTGGTAGGCCAACTTGGCCGAACTCCATTGCTTCCATACCGCAATCAACTGGTCGATGGGGCTCAGCACTCGGCCCATCAGGATGGAGCCAGCGATCATCATCCCGGCGGTCATATCGCCCTTGATCACCAACAGCGCCCCCAGCCCCAGCACCAACGATTGCAGGCACAGGCGCAGGGATTTGCTCAGGGAGGTGATCACCGAGCCGGTATCGCTGGCGGTGTTCTGCAAGCCGAGGAACTGCGAATGCACGGCAAACCAGCGCGTGCGCAACGCGCCCAGCATGCCCATGGCCTGGATAGTCTCGGCGTTGTGCAAGTGGCTGGTGGCCAGTTGCGTGGATTGCTGGGAGTAACCGCTGGCCTCGCCCAACGGCTTTTTGGTCAGGTATTCATTCAGGCACGCCAGGCCGATCAGCAGCACGGCACCGGCCGTGGCCAACACGCCCAGCCACACGTTGAACAGGAAAATCACAAACAGGTAGAGGGGGAACCACGGCGCATCAAAAAACGCGAACAGCGCAGGCCCCGTGATGAATTGGCGGATATGCGTCAAATCGCCCAGGGATTGCCCGGCATGCCCCTGGCCGCGTTGCAGGTTGCGTTCAAACGCGGCCTTGTACACGCGCAAGTTGAAGCGCCGCTCCAACTGGCTGCCAATACGGATCACGATAAAACTGCGGATCACCTCCAGCAGGCCAATAAAGGCAAAGAAGCCCACGACCATCAGCGTCAACATCACCAGGGTGGTTTCATTCTGGGAGGACAGCACGCGGTCATACACTTGCAGCATGTAAATGGACGGCACCAGCATCAGCAGGTTAATCAAGGCGGTAAAACAACCGACGCTGATCAAAATGCTCTTGTATTCACCCAGCGCCTTGAATAACGGCGCGACGGCATGGGACTTCGCCATGGTTTCTAATCTTCCTTGAAGCAAATTGCGCGCAATAGTTGCCCCGACCCCGAATGACGGAGCGGTCAACTAATAAAATCAAGTGATCGGTTTAAAACGGCAACTAAGGTGCACGTTGCAATACCACTTCAAGGCCGGTGGGCGTGCGTCCTTTATATTCGCCTTCTTTTTGCCGGTTAAGGTGGGTAATGCCACTGCCTTCGGCGTTCATCAGCCAGATGCCGTCCGGCGTTGGCGTCCAGGTCAGGGGCTTGGCGCCCAGCCATTGTTCGACACACGCCACGTCGCCGCCCAACGCGTTGGCCTGCTCCAGCAGGTCCAGCGCGCACACCTGGTCCTGCTGGTGCAACTGCCAATGCCCTGCCAACTGGGCGGTGGTGGGTAATACAAGACTGCTCGCCATTGCGTGGGCTCCTGCCGACACGAACATCACCTGCAATACGCAGGCGATCCTATTGAAAAAACGCTGCATCTTCATGCTCCATCCGTAAAGCGCGGCGCCGAAGCGCCGCGCCCGTGCATCACGCCACGATGTCGCTGACCGCAGCCTGGCCGACGGTGGTGACGAGGAAGTCCGCCACGCCGTGACCGGAGAAGTCCACTGCCAAGGTGCCCAGGTTGGTGCCTGCGGCGTAAGTCAGTACCGCGTCGCCGGCATGCCCGGTGAAGGCATTGACGAAGGTCAGGCCTGCACCCTTGGTGATGCCGGACAGGTCGATCTTGTCCGAACCCGAGGTAAAGTCAAAGATCTTGTCAGAAGCCCCAGGCTTGGAGTCGGAACTGGCACCGAACACAAAGGTGTCGTTGCCCGCGCCGCCCCACAGTTGGTCCGCACCGCCACCGCCGTAGATGAGGTCGTTGCCGGCGCCACCTTTGATGATGTTGGCCGCGTTGTTCCCGATGATCAGGTCATTGCCCGCACCACCGAAGGCGTTCTCGATGGTCACGCCCTTGGCGATGGACACGTTGCCCACCAGGCCGCCAACGTCGGAGAACGAGGCTTCATTGAGGTTGATCTTCTGGTTTTGGGTGAAGCCGGAGAAGTCCAGGGTGTCGTTGCCACCACCGTCCCACACCGAGAACACCAGCTTGTCGGCATTCGACGTGGCGCTGAGGAAATCACGCCCGGTGTTGGAGTTGAAGCCGTAGGTGGTGTCACCGGCGCGGGTGTTGTAGTTGGCGCCGTAGAGCTTCTGGATCGCCGCGATGTCGTCGATCAGCGGGCCGGACGCGTAGGCCTCGACCCCGCCTTTGCTGAAGTTCTGGTTGGTGTTGCTTTCGCTCCAGTAACTCATGAGGCTGTAGCCGCGCGTGTCCTGTCCATAGGTCGCGTCGTTGTAGGTTGGGGCGCCTTCTCCGGCGTTGTAGTCGCCCGGGTGGGCCAGGCCCAAGGTATGACCGATTTCGTGGGTCAGGGTCTGCCGGCCGTAGTTGTTCAGGTCCGGGGTTTTGTTCGGCGTGTAGCTGTTGTTGGTCAGGTACCACGACGTGCCGTCGTAGCCTGCACCGGTGCCGGGCAGGTAGGCGAAGGCCGCCGCGCCGTCCTGGCCGCCGCTGTAGTTGCCGAACGTCATGTGGGCGTCACCGCCACTGGCTTTCTCGGTGAAGGTGATGTTGGCCACGTCCGCCCAGGACTGCATGGCCAGTACGGCCTGTGCTTTCTGCTGTGCGTTGAACTGGCTGAAACCCGAGATGCCATGTTTGTTCATGGTGCTCGAAGAGGCCGAGGTCAGGAACGTGTAGGTCAGGTCGATCTTGCCGTTGCCGTCAAAGTCCCGGTACGCGGCGCCGTCGCGCAGCAACTGGGTGGCTGCCTGGTCAACGGTGTAGGAGGGTTTGCCATTGATCGTGAGGTTGCCGCCACGGTCATACAGATGGCTGAAGCTATCGATTTGCGAGTAAGCGGTGCTGGCTTGCGCCGCCGACACGATAGCCTTGTCTTTTACTTTTGACATAAACGTACTTCCTTGTTTGCAAGTGCTTCAGTCTTTGATCGATAGGCACCCCGCGGGCGAGATCGTCCTATCACTCGCCTCTTTTGAAGGCGTAAGAAAACTGACACAACTTGAAATCTTTCGTCTACATCTTTTCCAGCATTAGAATCAGGCGCGCAAACAACTTAAGTAATTTGCGCGCCGTGTTTGTTGGGCGGAATTGACTTTGTCCGACAAAAAACAACCTTGGGTTATTTAAATATTAAATAGCGCTGACGCAACCTAAGTTGTCCGGCGCTGTTAATAATTGGATCCATTATATTGCCAGGGTGTCATTAGCAACATTAAACGGCCATTACTTGTTTTAATAACTTCGCGTGCCCCCTATTACCGGGACAGCCTCCAGCCTGTTTTGTGTAATACCGACAACAGCGTGTCACCGCTCAGGCCGGGTACCAGCACACCTTGATCGGTGAGCATGTCCTCTCCGGCCAGGATCGCATTGATGATTGCCTCTTCCACAGCCTCGGCCGCGGCGCTGAACAGCGGCGAAATATGGTCATTGTTGACCATCTGCAACGCGCTGCTGAAAGGCAGGCCCTTGCGTCCGTAATCCGCCGGCGGCAAATCCTGGTTGCCGGTGGCAAAGGCCAGGAACAGGTCACCGCTGGAATCCTCGGTACCGCCGCCGGTACGCGCGATACCGATCGACGCGCGTTGCGCCAGGCGCTGGCATTGGTGCGGCAACAGCGGCGCGTCGGTGGCGAGGATCACCACGATCGAGCCCATGCCCGGCGTGCCTCGCTCGGCGAAGGGCGACGGAATGTCCATCAACCGGCGCCCCACCGGGTAGCCATCCACCCGCAGTTCCTGGCGCTTGCCATGGTTGGCTTGCACCAGCACGCCGACGGTCCAACCGCCCTGCTCCGCCGATAAGCGCCGCGATGCGGTGCCGATGCCGCCCTTGAACTCATGGCAGATCATGCCGGTGCCGCCACCGACCGCGCCTTCCTGCACCGGACCGGTGGCGGCGTTGTCCACGGCTTCGCGCACATGCTCGGGGCCCACGTGCTGGCCCCAGATATCGTTGAGCAGGCCGTCATAGGTCTCCATCACCACCGGCATGCACCAGTACACCGCCGGGTCCGCCAGGCGCTCGCGCTCCAGGGCGATCAGGCTGTCGCGCACCATGCCGATGCTGTGGGTATTGGTGATGGCCAGCGGCGTGGTCAGCAACCCCGCTTCGCTGACCCATTCAAGGCCGGTGGCATCACCGTTGCCATTGAGCACGTGGTACCCGGCAAAGCACGGTTGCTGGCGTGCCTCCCCTGCACGCGGTTGGATCACGCTGACACCGGTACGCACGTGCTTGCCATCGATACGTGTGTTCAGCGTGCTGTGGCCAACCCGCACACCGGGCACATCGGTGATGGCGTTCCATTCTCCAGGCGTGCCCAGCCCTAACGTAACCCCCAATTGACGTGCGCGCATAACCACTCCTTACAATTTCTGGAAGACCGGACTCGACCGGCCACTGATGCAATACAGGATCACCGACAGCGCCAGCAGGCCGATGATGATCATGATGTCCCGCACCGAGGCGGCTGCCACCAGGGTGACCAACAGGTAACCGGCGCCGAGTACCGCGAGCACCGCCGGCAACGGCCACAGCGGCATGCGATAGGGATGCTCGCGATCACGCAGCAATACCCGGCTCATCAAGGCGCTCAATGCCACCATCAGGTACACCAACATGATCAGCAGCACGCTGAACGAGGTCAGGTCGGCCAGGTTGGAGCTGAAACTCAGCAGCGCCGACGGAATCGCCAGGAACAGCGTAGCCAACCAGGGTGAATCCCAGCGTGGGTGAATGCGTGTGAACAGCGTGTTGATGCTCGGCGTCCACAGCGCATCGCGCCCGCTGCTGAACACCACGCGGCCGATCTGGATCACGATCGCCACAATCGCGTTGAACACCGACAGGAAGATCCCGGCGCTGACCAGCCGTGATAAGGTTTCATTGCCATGGCTGCTCAACAGATAGCCGATGGGGTCCGGGCTGCTGATCATCGCGCTCAGGGACGGTGCGCCGATCAACAGTGCGGTGATGGGCACCAGCTCGATGATCACCACCAACCCCAGTGACCACAGCACCGCCTTGTGCACGCCTTTGCCGCCGCATTTCATGTCTTCGGCCAGCAACACCGCCGGGCCATAGCCGTTATAGGAAAACAGGCCGATACCCACCGCGCCGATCACCAGGGCCCATGGCGCCAGGTGCAGCACGCCGTTTTCGACGATCTGCGGTTGGAACAGCACGCTGGCCGGTTGCACCGGGTTGCCGAAGCCGATCACCACGATCACCAGCAACGCGGCGATTTCCAGCAACAAGCAGGTACCGGTGATCCAGGCGTTAAGTTTGATATTGAGGATGCCCAGGGCGTAACTGCACACGACGATCGCCAAGGCGACGGTCTGCGAGTCGAACTGGGTGCCGAGGGCGTTATTCAGGTAGGTCGCCGCGCCGGTGGCCAGTACCGGTGGGATAAACAGCAACATCACCAGCACCGTCAGAAACGTCGCATAGCCCGCCATGCCACCGAACACGCGCTTGGCGTACACATACTCACCCCCTGCGCTGTTGTGGGCGCGGCCGAGTTCGGCGTAACAAAAGGCAAACATCAGTGCGAGCAACCCGGCCATCACAAACGCCAGGAACACGCCGCTGCCGGCCTGCTGGATGGCAAAGGGCGCGATCACGAAGACGGAACTGGCCGGCGTCACCGCCGACACGGTGATGGCCACTACATCGAAGACACTCAAGGTGGGTTTCAGCACGCTGTTGGGCGTGGGGGAAGTGCTCATATCGTTATCCTCTTTCGTTGTTCTTGGTGTGAGGCAGATACGAAAAGTCTGAAAGTCACGGGATATGTTTCCCGCTCAATGATGGCGAAGATAAACATTGGGCCTATGCCCGCCAATTCCCCTATTGGCGTACTCCCCTTGACGCCACCCGGCAAAAGTCGAACCCTTGCCCGATCTTTTGCTGGCGGGAGCCTGTCACATGAGCCTGTTTCGGGAGGTTGGGATGCATGCCGGCCTGGGCCGCACCGTCGCGCACATCGGCACCGAGCGTTTCTGGAAACAGCTGGTGCTGCTGTTGCACCAGTGCCTGCCTTTCGATAACGCCCTGGCGATCTTCTACCCCCTGGAAGGACCGCCCCAGGCCCTGGAAGAATACGACGCCCAACCCAGCAGCAAACCGGCGTCGATGCTGGTGTACCTCAATGGCTTGTATCTGCTCGACCCGTTTTTCCAGGCGTGTCGCGAGGGTTACGCCAGCGGCGTGTACCGCCTGGAGGAAGTGGCGCCGGATCATTTCCGCCAGAGTGAGTACTTCCTCAATTACTTCCACGACAACGTGCTGGAGGACGAGGTGCAATTGATTCTGCAATTGCCCGGCGCGGGGACGTTGTCGCTGTCATTGGGCAGGCAGCGGCGCTTCAGTGTTGAAGAGACCGGGCTGATGACAACCATGGCCGCCTGGGTATTGCCGCTGATGCAACAGCACTGGCAGCAAAGCACCCAGCGAGCGCCGGCGATGGACAGCCAGATCAGGGATGCATTGAGCCAGTTCGGCTGTGGCGTGCTCTCGGACCGCGAACTGGAAATCGCCCGCCTGGTGTTGCGCGGGTTCTCGTCCAAGGCCATGGCCGAACGCCTGAATATCTCGCCGGACACCGTGAAAGTGCACCGTCGCCACTTGTACGCGAAGCTGGATATCTCGTCACAGCCGGAGCTGTTTTCGTTGTTTATCCAGTCGTTGGGGCATGATCTGGAGAATCCCTAACCTGTTTGTGGGCCGGTAGGTCGAACGGGCTTAGTGTGGTGAGTGGGCTTGTTGTGGTGAGCGGGCTTGCCCCGCGCTGGGGCGCGAAGCGGCCCCAAGGCCAGGCGCCGCGATCCATTAGGATAACCGCGGTGATCTTATTGGGGCTGCTTCGCAGCCCAGCGCGGGGCAAGCCCGCTCACCACACGAAGCCCGCTCACCACAACAAGCCGGTTCACCACACCAAACGGGCTCACCACAACAAGCCCGTTCACCATAACAAGCGGGCTCATCCCAACAGCGGTCCGTTTACACCAGGCCTCAGCGGCCGGTGCGAATGGTGTTCCACACCCGCGTGCGCACGCGGTCGATATTCAGGGGCATGGCTTCCAGTGCGAATAGCTTGCCCATCATCTCGGGGCTTGGGTAGATCTTGGTGTCGGCCTTGATCGCCGGGTCTACCAGGCTGTCGGCGGCCTGGTTGCCGTTGGCGTAGTGCACGTAGTTGGTGATGTCGGCCATCACTTCCGGGCGCAGCAGGTAGTTCATGAACGCATAGCCGGCTTTCTCATTAGGCGCGTCGGCAGGCATGGCCACCATGTCGAACCAGATCGCGGCGCCTTCCTTGGGAATGTTGTAGCCGATGTTCACGCCATTCTTGGCTTCCTTGGCACGGCTTTCAGCCTGCAGGATGTCGCCGGAGAAGCCGACCGCCACGCAGATGTCGCCGTTGGCCAGGTCTGCGGTGTATTTCGAGGAGTGGAAGTACGCCACGTAGGGTCGCACGTTCATCAGCAGGTCTTGCGCCTTCTTATAATCCTCAGCCTTTTTGCTGTGGTGCGGCAAACCCAGGTAGTTGAGTGCGGCCGGTAACAGTTCGGGGCCGTTATCCAGAATCGCCACCCCGCACTTCTGCAGCTTGGCCATGTTCTCGGGCTTGAAGATCAAGTCCCAGGAATCGACAGGCGCGTTGTCGCCCAGTACCGCCTTGACCTTGTCGATGTTGTAGCCAATGCCGGTGCTGCCCCACAGGTACGGGAAGCCATGGGCATTGCCAGGATCATTGTTCTCCAGGGCTTTGAGCAGCACCGGGTTGAGGTTCTTCCAGTTGGGTAACTGGCGCTTGTCGAGCTTCTTCAATGCGCCGCCCTGGATCTGCCGGGCCATGAAATGGTTCGACGGGAAGACCACGTCGTAGCCGGATTTACCGGTCATCAACTTGCCGTCGAGGGTTTCATTGCTGTCGTACACGTCGTAGGTGAAACCGATGCCGGTTTCTTTCTGGAAGTTCTGGGTGGTGTCCGGTGCAATGTAGTCCGACCAGTTGTAGATTTTCACCGTCTCGGCGGCCTGACTGACAGAGGCCAGCAACATCAAGGGCAACAGGGCAATGGCTTTCATGGTTCGATTTCCTGGCGGTTTTAGGGCTGTTTTTATGGCAGGCGATCAAGGATCAAAGCGTTACAGAATCAATACGTAGGTGTTGCGCACGGCCTCTTGGATGTCCCAGATGCCGGTCTTAGTGCATGAAGCCTTCCATGAACCCGGCCACGCCGGTCGCCAGCTTGCGGCGCCAAGGGGCGGTAGTCGGGTCGGCCAACACTTGGTCTTCATGGACAAAACTGCGAATGATCGCGTTGTAGCCCAGCCAGCGGCAGGGCTCGGGCTCCCAGGGTTTGAGCGCATCCAGGCCGCGTTCGCGAATCACCCAGGGCTGGTGAACCAGCGGGGTGTCGTGGCCCAGGATCAGGTCGGCCAGGGTGCGGCCGCCCAGGTGGGTGGCGCCGACGCCCTCCCCGCCATACCCCCCGGACAGCGCAATGCCGGTCTTGTGATCGCAGAGCATGTGCGGACGGAACTGGCGCGACATGCCGAGGTTGCCGCCCCAGGAATGGGTAATCCGCATGTTCTTGAGCTGGGGGAAAAGCTCACCGAACAGGTAGCGACGCAGTTCCACCTCGCTGTCGGTCAAGTCGAAGTTGTGGCGCAGTTTCCCGGCGAACTGGTAGCCGCCGCGCGCACCGAACACCAGGCGGTTGTCCGCCGTGCGCTGGCCGTAGGTGACCTGGCGACTGCTTTCGCCAAAGGCCTGGCCGTGGCTCAGGCCGATCTCATCCCAGGTACTGGCCGGCAAGGGCTCCGTGGCGACGATCAGGCTTTGCACCGGCAGTTGGTAGCGACCCAGCAGTGGCAAGGTGTTGGCGTAGCCCTCCACCGCCGGCACCACCCAGGCGGCCCGGACACTGGCCTTGGCGGTGCGCAGGCTGCCGGACTGCCAGTGGGTGACCGGGCTGTTTTCGTAAAGGGTCACGCCCATGCGCTCAACCACCCGCGCCAGGCCGCGCACCAGCTTGGCCGGGTTGATGGTCGCGACGTGGGGCGCATAAATGCCGCCGTAGGGCTTGGCGATGCGGACCTGTTCGGCCAGTTGCTGCGGGCCGAGCCAGCGGTAGTCGGCTTCGGTCAGGCCCTGAGCGTAGAGTGTGTCCAGATAGCGGCGCAGGCTGCCTTCCTGCTCGGGGTAACGCGCCGCGCAGTACAGGACACCGCCCTTGCGGTAATCGCAGTCGATGCCTTCACGCGCCAGCACTTGAGCGACTTCGTCAGGGATGGCGTGCAACAGGTCAAACGAGGCGCGCCGTCGTTCAGGGTTCAAGCCGGCGAGCAAGCGGTCCTCACCCAGCAGGTTGCCCATCAGCCAGCCACCGTTGCGGCCGGAGGCGCCGAAACCGGCAGTCTGCGCTTCGATGATGGCGATTTTCAGCTCGGGGGCCTGGCGTTTCAGGTAGTAAGCGGTCCACAGCCCGGTGTAACCGGCGCCGATAATGGCCACGTCGACGTCCAGGTCATGCTCCAGGGCGGGCCGCGCGTGCAGCGGGTCGTCCAGCTGGTCCATCCATAAACTGATAGTGCGCCATGCCGGCATGCCAGGTTCCCCTACCTCGTTTCGATAGGGGCGATCCTAGAGCGCGGCGTTAAGGACTGTCTTGCGCGCGTGCACGCAGGGAAATTTGTTTGACGTAGGCCTTGGGCGATTGGCCTGTGTGCTGGCGGAAGGCGCTGTAGAACGCCGACAGCGAGTTGAAGCCGGCGGCAAACGCCAGGTCGTCAACCTTGATCGGCGCAGTAGCCCTGTCCAATGCGGCCAGCAAATGCTGGAGCCTTGCCTGGTTCACATAGCGATAGAAGCTTTGTCCCAGTACCTGATTCAGCAAGTAGGAAATCTGATTGCGGCTGTAGCCACACTCCTTGGCAACCCGCTGCAGATCCAATTCAGGGTCCAGGTAGGGTTGCTTGTGTTCGAAATACTGCTGCAGGTCATTGGCCATGTGCCCCAATTGCTGGGGCGACAGGCCCAGGCGGCTGACCGAAGGCCGCGCAGCCTGGGCCGGCTGCTCATGCACCAGGGAGGCGTATTCGTTGACCCGCCAGATCAACCCGTCGCGCACGGTGATGGCCTCGCTGGTACGGAACGACACCAGGCCCTGGCCGCCGCGCAAGGTAATGCGGTACTGGATGAACGCGGTATCGCCGTCGGCGCGGATGCGGTCGGTGTGCTCGATCGCCTCATCGGCCTCGCGGGGCATGCTGGCTTGCAGGTAGTCGCGCAATTCGGCGGAACCGACGACACGGTTCTGGAAAAAGTCGTGGTACTGAATGTCCGGGTGGTAGTAGGACATCACGCCCTCCAAGTCCCGATGGCGCCAACACAGGTGGTGGCGCAGTACCAACTCACGTGTGGCTTGGGATTGCTGGGAGTCATCGTCTGGGGCGATGTGTGGCATGGAAGGCTCGAAGGCGGTTAAACGACCTTGGAGATTGCCGAATTTTGCCGAAGCCTTCAATGGCCACTGGCCCCTCAAGGATGATGGCCTTTTGCCAAAATTTGCGCAGATCATGACCCACATCAACCCAGGTGGAAACAACCGCTGAACGGGGTCAAAAAATTCACGTTCCGGTCTCGAACGAATGCTATTTTTAAGTTCTTCGATGCCACGACCAGTGAAGGTCATGGCCCCCTGCGGCGAGCTAAAGGAAGCGCTCAATGAACAAGGTGGGCAACATGAACAAAGTGACGTTCCCCAACGCCTGCCAGCTGATGCGCTGGCATTTTCATCCGATGGGTTTTGAAGCCAGCATGGACGCGCCTGGCAGTATGATCGCCCGCCTGTTCGACCGCGCCAGTGGCGAGACGCTGATTGCCATCGCGGGCATCCCCTGCGCCACGGTGATGAACGCGGCTGACGTAGAGCGGATTATCGAAGCGGTGGAGGATGAGCTGGAGTCGTTTGTACCGCCGCTGTCATTGCGGGCCTGAATTCAATCGTTCAAACAACACATATCCCCTCTGGGAGGGGCAAGCCCTCTCCCAGAGTTGAATGCCATTCACTCGCTAGCCGCGTTGATCATCGAAGAAGGCTTTCCGGCCATCCACGCGCTCCGACGCCTTGGGCACGTTCACCGCCTGGCCTTCGGGCTTTTCCACATACCAATAGCAATGGCTCACCGCGCGGGTAATGCCCACGTAGGCCAGGCGCAGCACTTCGTCCTTTTGCGCCGTGTCATACGGCTCGCTGTCGCCGTCCTTGCCCAGGCCAGCCATGCGGTACACCTGGTTCTTGTAGGGCGAACTGGTCACGTGCTGGCAATCCCCGAGCAAAAACACCGCGTCAGCCTGCAGGCCCTTGGCACTGTGATAGGTCAGTTGCTTGAGCCTGCGCGCCGCTGGAGGCAAGCTAGAATCCAGATTAACTACAGACTGAATATGTTCTTGAATCAGTAACTTATCGCTGCTTTTTCGATAAAGCATTAATACTGATTCGCCGCGTTGGTAATGCTCCGCCAACTGCCATCCCAATGCCGCATCGTCCCGCTCCAGTACCTTGACCGGCACCAGAGCCTTGGGCGCCCCACTGGCCTTGGCCTTCTTGCCAGGAATAGCCGGTGCGGCCCGCACGATATGCTCGGCGGCATCGATGATGTGCTGATGGCTGCGGTAGTTCTCACCCAACATCACGCGGGTGGTGGCGGGTGACGGAAATTCCTGATTGAACGCCATGAAGTATTTGGGCGAACTCCCGCGCCAACCGTAGATCGACTGCCAGTCATCCCCCACGCACAGCAGCGACGAGCGCTGGGCGCCGCGACCGACGTGCATGGCCGGGCCACGGCTGCGGATCTCACGCAGGCTGGCGCGTAGCCATGAGACGATCTGCGGCGAAACGTCCTGGAATTCATCAATCATCAGGTGCGACAGCGGCCGCAACAGTGGATCGCTGAGCAGCTTGAGATTTTCCGGGGTATTTTCGCCGAACAGCGAAAACATGCGGTTATACGTCATGATCGGCGGCGATTGGTCGAGCAGGTGATCTTCCAAGGCTTTCCAGAAGATGCTCAGGGCTTCGAAGAAATAGCGGTCCGGGTCATCCTTGGCGAAGCTCATCTGCCCAACTGCCGTGGGCACATCCAGCCCCAGGTTTTCGATAAACCCGGCTGCCATTACAAAACTGTCCAGCAACGGCGCCGAGGCCAACTCGCCTTTGACCTTGTAATCAAAGCCTGGCCCGGCAGTGGCATCCCCAGCCAGGCTGCTCAAAAGCCGCTTCGAAGATTCGTAACTATCAAGCCATATCAATGGCTTACGACAGAAAGCTTGAAACAATGTGCGCTTAACCGCCCATTCTGCCCGTACAGACAGTTTTGAGTTGGGCCGGTTGAGCTGGGCGTTTTCCCGTGAATCGAAGCCCAGCACCACCCAGGCGTCCAGTTCGGGAATATAGCCATGGCAGTGAAACTGCGCGCCATTGATCTCCAGGGGCCGGCGATTGGGCTCAATGCCCTTGATCGGCCAGGCGCCCGCACGAAACCACAAGTCTTCGATCACATCGCAGAGCTCTTCGTCGCGCTTGGCCGCCAGCTCCGTCACCGCCACCCGTTTTTGCACATCGGGGTGATCGCGCTCCAGCTCCTTGAGCTGCAGGCCATGGCGCGCCAGCGGCGCAATCAGCTCACGAAAGCGCGTGTGCTGCCCGTGCAGCCGGTGATAGCAGGCATTCATTTGTTGGCGCTGGGCTTCGTTGATGCGCAGGTCGAACGGGTTGCTGTCAGCGTCTTCAAAACCGGTGTTCAGGTTCTCGAACGCTTGCAGACGCTCAAAGCCCGGCAGGCTACGCACCATGGGCAGGATGCGCGAGTGAAAGGTACGCACCACGCCCTGCGCTTCTTTCATATCAATGGGTTGGCCCCACACACTGAAAATCTGCATGAGCTTGCTGATGAAGTCTTTGCGTGACTCACGGGTAAAGGTCACCACCGTCATCGAGCTCAGCTCAAAGCCCAGGTAATGGGTCAGCAGCAAAATACGCAGCACCAACGACGTCGACTTACCCGCACCGGCTCCGGCAATCACGGATGTAGAGGGCGTATCGCTGAAAATCATCTTCCATTGCGCCGTGCTTGGCTGGGCGTGGGCCGGTAGCAATCGCGAGACGTCAGCCTTGATGCGCTTTTTCAGCTCGGCGGTGAGGGGCAGGCGCCAATCATCGAACAGGCTGTCATCCACCCCCGGCGCACGGTGCTCATCCGGGCGGAAGTCACGGATCAGCAGAACCTGCCGGCCCTCCTCGAGGCCGTCGGCCTTGCCTTCGCGATAGCCGTACTCTACGCCCGCCTCGTGCCCGCTGCGAAAACCGTCAGCCTGCCCGTGCAACCAGGAAAACCGGTGCTGGGCGCGCAAACGGGTCAGGCCATGGCCGAACAGGCGCGCGGCCAGGCGTTTGAACAGAGGCATCTCGGCCAGGGGGCGCAGTTCGGGAGGAAGATCAGGCTTTTGTTGCGACACACGGACTCCTGCGATGAGCTGAGTTTTTACGAGTGCGCCATGGTCGCCGGAATCGACGCTCAGTTCCAGCCAATTGCTTTGCTGTCATGCAGTTAGGCGATGAACTGAAAGTCAAAACGCCATCAACCAATCTAATCCACTGATAGGAATCAGGCATTTTTTACGCTTTTTATCGATCATGACCTGCCGGATCATAGGCGCCATCAACAGGAGACGATCATGCTTGAACTTCGACCTTTCACATCCTTGGGCGGCGCCCATCATGGCTGGCTTGACGCCCATCACCATTTCTCATTCGCCGAATACCACGACCCCAAGCGCATGCACTGGGGCAACCTGCGGGTCTGGAACGACGACATCATCGCCCCCGGCACCGGTTTCCCGCAGCACGCTCACCGCGATATGGAGATCATCACCTACGTACGTGAAGGTGCGATCAGCCACGCCGACAACCTCGGCAATAAAGGCCGCACCGAGGCCGGTGATGTGCAGGTGATGAGCGCAGGCACGGGGATCGCCCACAGTGAGTACAACCTGGAAGCGGCGCCGACCAAGATCTTCCAGATCTGGATCATTCCAAACGAAGCCGGGCTCCCGCCTGCCTGGGGCGCCAAGCCGTTTCCGAAAGGCGACCGCGAAGGTTTTGTGACCCTGGCCAGCGGCAAGGCCGGTGACAGCGAGAGCTTGCGCATTCGTGCGGATGCACGCTTGGTGGCAGCGAACCTGAAAGCGGGGGAAAGTGCCGAATACCGGCTGGACAGCGGGCGCCGTGCGTATCTGGTGCCGGCGACCGGTGTGATTGAAGTCAATGGCTTGCGTGCACAAGCTCGAGACGGTGTTGCGGTGGAGGATGAGCAGGTGTTGCGGGTGACGGCGATTGAAGACAGCGAGATTGTCCTAGTCGACTTGGCCTGACCTTATAGGGGCCGGCTTTTGTGGCGAGGGAGCTTGCTCCCGCTGGGGTGCGAAGCGCCCCCAAAAGCCGACTCCAACTGCGCTGTCGAGCGGGAGCAAGCTCCCTCGCCACAAAAAACCGCCCCCCCATTGTATACAGCGGGTTTTCAGTGAGCGCTGATAGCGCCGTCTACCAGCACCTGCGCCTCTTCCACCAACTGCTTGAGGTGATCTTCGCCAATGAAGCTCTCGGCGTAGATCTTGTAGATATCCTCGGTCCCCGACGGCCGTGCGGCAAACCAGCCGTTTTCGGTCATCACCTTCAACCCGCCGATTGCCTGGTTGTTGCCCGGCGCGTGGCTGAGTATCTGCTGGATGCTTTCCCCGGCCAACTGGGTGGAGGTCACTTGGTCCGGTGACAGCTTGCCCAGCAACGCTTTCTGCGCCGGGGTGGCCTTGGCGTCGACACGGATCGCGAACGGTTCGCCCAGGGCATCGGTCAGGCCACGGTAGATCTGGCTGGGGTCCTGGCCTTTGCGCGAGGTCATTTCCGCGGCCAGCAGCGCCGGGATCAGGCCGTCCTTGTCAGTGCTCCAGACCGTGCCGTCCTTGCGCAGGAACGACGCGCCGGCGCTTTCTTCGCCGCCAAAGCCCAGCGAACCTTCAAACAGGCCATCGGCAAACCACTTGAAGCCGACCGGCACTTCGTACAGGCGACGGCCAATACGCGCCGCCACCCGATCGATCAGGCCGCTGCTGACCACGGTCTTGCCCACGGCTGCATCAGCGCGCCAGTCAGGACGGTTCTGGAACAGGTAGTCGATGGACACGGCCAGGTAGTTGTTCGGTGCCAACAGGCCGCCGGACGGGGTAACGATGCCGTGACGATCGTGGTCCGGGTCGCAGGCGAATGCCACGTCGAAACGTTCCTTGAGGCCGATCAGACCTTGCATGGCGTAGCTGGAAGACGGGTCCATGCGGATCTGGCCGTCCCAGTCGACGCTCATGAAGCGGAACGTGGCGTCGACTTCGGTGTTCACGACATCCAGGTTCAGGCGGTAGTGCTCGGCGATCGCCGACCAGTAGCGCACCCCTGCTCCGCCCAGCGGATCCACGCCCAGGCGCAGGTCTGCGCTGCGGATGGCGTCCATGTCGATCACATTGACCAAGTCAGCCACGTAGCTATTGAGGTAGTCATGGCGATGGGTGGTGTCGGCCTTGAGTGCCTGGGCGTGGGTCATGCGTTTGACCCCGGCCAGTTTGTTGGCCAGCAGTTCATTGGCCTTGGCTTCGATCCATTTAGTGACGTGGGTGTCGGCCGGGCCGCCATTGGGCGGGTTGTACTTGTAGCCGCCACTCTGCGGCGGGTTGTGCGACGGCGTGATGACGATGCCGTCGGCCAGGCCGCTGGTGCGGCCACGGTTGTAACAGATGATGGCGTGGGAAATCGCCGGGGTCGGCGTGTACTCATCGCCCTCCGCCAGCATCACGTGCACGCCATTGGCGGCCAACACTTCCAGGGCGCTGGCGCCGGCAGGCGTCGACAGTGCGTGGGTGTCCAGGCCAACAAACAGCGGGCCGTTGATGCCCTGGGCTTCACGATACAGGCAGATGGCTTGACTGATAGCCAGCACGTGCCACTCGTTGAAGCTCAGCTCGAACGAGCTGCCACGGTGGCCGGACGTACCGAACGCCACGCGCTGGGTGGAGATTGCTGCATCAGGCTGGCCGGTGTAGTAGGCCGTAACCAGTCGCGGGATATCCACCAGCAACTGGGCTGGCGCCGGTTTGCCCGCAAAAGGACTGATTGTCATGCATAAACCTCGGAAAGAAGGATTCGGAAAAAAATGGCAGTTTACTGAGAGTTGGACTGCTGCGCGACGGTATCGATCCTATAGCAGGCAGAGAAACTTCGCACAATCATCCAATCTGGGCCTGACGCAGCGCCTCACTGATGGCGGTCAGAGCGATATCCAAGTTGGGTTGCCCATGAAAGGTGTTGCTCAAGCGCAAATTCTGCTGGTGCAGGCCGCTGACGCTGAACAGCTCGCCAGGGGCAATCACCACCTGCTGGGTGAGCAATTGCTGGAACACATGGCGCATGTCTACCGTCCGTGTGGAAGCCAGCCAGAACACCGCCCCGGCGGCCGGCACGCGGTACGCCACTTGATCCCCCAGGTGCCGGTCGAGGCGCTGGCTCATTTCCTCCGCCTGCTCGCGTAATTGCAAGCGCAGTTCGCGCAGGTGCTGGTCGACTCGTCCGCTTTGATAAAGGCGGGCAATCGCGCGCTGGCGGATCGACGATAAGCGAAAGGAACGCAACAGGAACTGGCGCTGCAGTTCGCTGCTCATGCGCCGGGACAGCAGGTAGCCATAGGGGGCTTCCGAGCCGAGTATTTTCTCGAAAGAGGAAAACACCACCAGTCGCTCAGGGTTCACCAGCTCGCGTAACGCCGCCTGCGGCTCCTTGAAACCCAGCTCGCCAAAGGTATCGTTTTCCAGTAGCCAGCAACCGTACTGATCGAGCAGTTGCGCGACCGCCACGCGGTCGCGGTCAGAGAGGGCGACCCCAGAGGGCAGGCTGACCACGGACGATAGCAATACCAGATGCACCGACTCATCGCACAGCAGTTGCTCAAGGGTCACCAGATCCAGGCACCCTTCCGGCGTCCAGGGCAATTCGATAATGCGCACCCCGGCATCCTGGAGCAGGCGCAGGATCAGCCAGTCGCAGGGGGATTCCACAATCACCGTAGTCCCCCTCAGGCCCAGTACGTCGATAAGGATGTCCAGGACACCGCGCAGATCGGCCCCCAGGTATACGTCATCGGCATGCCAGCAGCGCGTGGGTGACGAGGTGTAGCGTGCCGCCAGTGCCGCACGCAGCTCCCATACGCCACACGGCTGGGACCAGGGTTGCGCCTGGGCCGGGTAGTGGCGCACCAACTCCCGCTCCAGGCGCAACAGGGTTCCATCCAAAGAGGCCAGCAGCGCGGGCTCATCCCCGCTGAGCACCACCATGCCCGGACGCCGTGCCGCGGCATAGAGCCGGTCAAGCAGATCGCCACCGGCCCACGTCAGTGAGTTTGCCGAGAGAGGCCAGGCGTAGTAACCCGACTTGGCTACCGAATACACCCTACCCTCCTTCTCCAGCAATGCGTAGGCGTACTGGATCGTCGAGATCGATACGTTCAGGCGCCCGGCCAATTGCCGCAGGGATGGCAGTTTTACCCGAGTATCGGTGCTGACTTCGTTGATCAAGTTGATCAGGTAGCGGTAAACCGCCTGATACGCGAAATCCGCCTGCCGTTCGCCGTGCAGTGTCATCGCCCGGACAATTGACAGGCCTGCGCGCTGTCGCCGGACACTGCGCCAGCATCGTGCAATTTGCCACTCGCGGTAACCGATGGACGCTTGCGGTAAAGGTGCTGCAGCATTGGCATTGGTAAGCCGCTGGTGTCGGTGACCCACTGTTGCAGCATATCGGCGGACGGCTT
Organism: Pseudomonas petroselini; assembly: GCF_045037875.1. Classification (NCBI taxonomy): domain Bacteria; kingdom Pseudomonadati; phylum Pseudomonadota; class Gammaproteobacteria; order Pseudomonadales; family Pseudomonadaceae; genus Pseudomonas; species Pseudomonas petroselini. The sequence goes on along the minus strand of NZ_CP173614.1, from coordinate 3,899,462 downwards.
GCCCTGCAGGACCTTGTGCAGTTCAGGCAGGGCCACCAGCATGCCCGGATGGCATTGACGCAAGTAGCCTTCCAGCCGCTCTCCATGATGAATAAACGGCGAGAACAGCAGGCAAATCAATTGAGTTTCGTCCAGGCCAAAGAACTGCTGGGCGTACGTGCTCGCTAGGACGCGCCCTTCACGGCTGCCCGCTTCGATGAGCAACGTTTCGGGCACGTGCATGCGGCGCAGGTAGTGGGTCGCCTGCTGGATAAAGCCCTGAACGCCGGCCTCATAATCCAGGTCTCGCAGGGATTGGGCCTGCAACCCACGCAAATGGGCCATCAACAGGGGGTTGGAATAGTTCGGATGACTGAAATGAAACCCCAGCGGATCAGGGGTAAAGGCCATGAACTCGGAGAGCATGGACGAGGATGAAAGGTCTGCGTCGCTGAGCAAATCCGCAATGCCAATATAGGCCAAGTGACGGTGACCGGACTTGCTGGGGTTGTCACTTGCCGCATAGTGCTCGCCATACACATCGCGGTAGTAACCGACACTCAACTCGTCCATGCGTGCAAATAAACCTGTGAGCGACGATGGCCAGGTCTCCGGCATGGCGACACCCGCGCCGGCTGCCATGCCCTTGAGCCAGGCAAGATACTGACCTTGCTTGCGCGGGGAGTCACCGCTGACCACCGCGTGCACGCCGCCGCTCCACGTGGTGACGCGCTGGTAGAAATCCCCCAGGGCAAGGTAAGTATCACTGCACAGGGTCGTGCGACAGTCACCTGAGCTCATGTGGCCGACCATCAACCTATTGCGTTGGCTGGTTTCGCGCCCAACCGTAGAGGCGCTTCGCAGAGGGTTGAAGGGCAATACTTCCTGGTTTTCCACCATGAGTAGCTCAACCCTTGGATCATCGTGTAGAAACAGGCGGCCATAGCCCTGATTGAGGCCGTTGAGCGTCCCTTCGGTCATGCCTGCGTGTCGCAATGTTGCAACGCGCAACTGAAAGGTCCGGGGTGCTCTGCCAGCAATGGTCAACTGTGCAGCACGTAACAGCGCTAACGTATAGCTGCTGACGGCGCCGCCACCATGGGCAATCAACACCTTGTAGTCCCCCACTTGCTCCATGCCTCCCGCTGCCACAACGATACGTTGGACCAACAACTGGAGTGCCGTTCGTTCTACGCGAGCGAAGTGCCCGATCAAACGCTGCAGCACTTGTTGGTAAACATAATTCATGGCCTGCTCGTGAATAGTGCTCATTGCTGACTACCTGAGTTGAAATATTGGTTTCAAGCAACCGCTGAGCGTGTTTGCTCGACCTATTGCGTGTGTAAGAAATTTGCGCACAACCTTGTACGCCGATGACTAGACACTAGCACTGCGCAACAAAGCGACACAGGTATCCTCGGGCAGCACCCAAGGCCTGCAAGCGCGTAAGCCACCGGATTTACTGGGGTCAAATGAATTCGCTTGCACTCCTAGGAGCTTTCCGACAAGCGCTTACACACCGTTAACCAATTATTAAAAGAAACGTCCGACCTGTAACTCAACCAACTTTCCCACTTATTGGATTGATACTTTTCAGGCGCCCACCTGTTTCCTTGTGGTCGCGCGCCTGACGCGCAATTAGTTACAGGTACTCGCGACAGTAGTGTCAGATAATCAATCATTGCTCAGTCCTTGAGATGAAAGTGAAGGCGCAATTATCAGTGTTGGAATAATGATTAATAGATACAGAAGTTGGACGAAAAGCAGTGCAGATGAATAACGGGCCACACATTAACTACGCGCACACGAAGACGCCGCGCTGGAATTCAGGGCGGCGTCAGCTAAAAAGTCACGATTCAGGGGTTAGCGTGCCGGGCAGGCACCTGATGGGCTATGCAGGTTAAGCCCTGCCAAATGGCGCATTTGCCCCATGTGCCAGGGGCAAGCAGTGTTTGTTAGAGAACATTCCTACACACTAAACAGCTTCGACCTGCAACGCGACACGTTCGCGGCACGGGCATTCATCCATGTAACGGTGCGCTTCGACGAACTGATTGAAAGGAAATACGGTGGTTTTCAGTGGCACCAGCACGCGGTCGGCGGTCAGTTGATTTATATCCCGCAGGGCTCGCTGCAAGGCCACCTGGTCCTGGATAATGCCCAGTTCAGGTTTGCCGGTGAAGTTACCGATGCAGTGCACAAAGAACTGAATGTTCTTCTGGAACGCCGCACACGCCGGGAACGGTGTCTGGTTACCGCCCTGCAGGCCATAAAGTACCAGGCTGCCACGGGGTGCCAATACGTCGCCGAGCAACGACATTTGCGGGCCGCCCAAACCGTCGAACACCACGTCTACGCCACGGTTATCGGTGAACTTGTTGATTTGCATCAGCAGGTCCTGCTCTTCGGTAACAATGACCTTTTCGGCACCGAGGGACAGCAGGTACTCACGCTCCGCGCTGTCCTTAGTGGCGGCAATCACCCGTACCCCCAAGGCCTTGCCCAGTTGCACAAAGGACGGGCCGGCGCAGTGGCTGGCGTCAGTCACCAGCGCAAATTGCCCCGGTTTGACGCGTGCCAGGTCCACGTAGGCAAAGTAGGCGATCAACAGCGGCGTGTAATGCACGCTGGCTTCGATAGGGCTCAGGACATCCGGATAACGGGTCAGGGCCGAACGGGGCAGGACGATTTGTTCGCCATACACCGGATAATCATTAGGGCTCTCGGCCGGAAAACTGGCCACCTTATCGCCCACCGCCAAGTCATCCACGCCATCGCCTAAGGCGACCACAACCCCGGCCATCTCATGGCCAAGGCCGGACGGCAAGCGTGCATGGGAAGACGCCAGGTTCTGGCGCCACAGAATGTCATACCAGCTGATGCCAATCGCTTCGACACGCACCTGCACTTCGCCCGGTGCGGGCTGCGCGGCTGCATGCTCTTCGCATTTGAGCACCTCGGCCGGACCAAACTTGTGAAAACGGATCGTGCGGGACATCGCAAACCTCGTCAAAGTAACCTCTAATGCCATGAACTCTATCTGGGCTTTCCGGGTAAGACCACCGGTCGCCATTAATAGTCGACATGCTTGTCATTGATTCCGCAACTGAGGAATAGACCTCAGCTCTTGTAAGAAAACTCAATTTTCTTGTGCAGAGTAACAGTCTTTGCCCGTAAGATTCATGCCGGTCATTCTTCCTATACGGCCGCTCTCGTCAAGTTTGCTGACTCTTCCAGGACACAAGATGAACCGTAACGACCTGCGTCGTGTCGACCTTAACCTCTTGATCGTATTCGAAACCTTGATGCACGAGCGCAGTGTGACCCGTGCTGCCGAGAAGTTGTTCCTCGGCCAGCCGGCGATCAGCGCAGCCTTGTCACGCCTGCGCGGGCTGTTTGATGACCCCCTGTTCGTGCGCACGGGGCGCAGCATGGAGCCATCAGCCCGAGCGGTAGAAATCTTCGCCCTGCTCTCCCCGGCCCTGGACTCAATTTCCACCGCAGTGAGTCGCGCCGCCGAATTCGACCCCGCCACCAGCACCGCGGTATTCCGCATCGGCCTGTCCGACGACGTCGAATTCGCCCTGCTGCCGCAACTGCTCAAGCGCCTGCGCGCCGAGGCCCCCGGCATCGTGTTGGTGGTACGCCGCGTGAACTACATCTTGATGCCCGGCCTGCTGGCCTCCGGCGAAATCTCCATCGGCGTCAGCTACACCGCCGACCTGCCGGCCAACGCCAAACGCAAAGTCCTGCGTCGCAGCCTGCCGAAACTGCTGCGCGCCGACAGCGTGCCGGGCCCTCTGAGCCTGGACGACTTCTGCGCCCGCCCTCACGCGCTGGTGTCCTTTGCCGGCGACCTGAGCGGCTTCATTGATGAGGAGCTGGAAAAACTCGACCGTAAACGCCATGTGGTGTTGGCCGTGCCACAGTTCAACGGCCTCGGCACGTTGCTGGCGGGCACGGACATCCTGGCGACAGTGCCGGACTACGCGGCCGAAGCATTGACCTCGGCGGGCGGGTTGCGGGCGGAAGATCCGCCGTTACCGGTGCGCAGCTTTGAGCTGCACATGGCGTGGCGTGGCTCGCAGGATAATGATCCGGGAGAGCGGTGGTTGCGGTCGCGGATTCAGATGTTTTTTGGGGACCCCGATAGCCTGTAATGGAATTCCACTGGATTCCATAAAGTCCTTTTATCACAACTACTTATTGAGATTTTTAGTCCACTGCCGCCTGTCTAAATCCAATGGATTCTACGAGTCATGGGGGCATAATTGGGGGCAAATTTCGGTTCCTTAAAAAGGATGCCCCCACCGATGCCCCCAGACAATGGGGTTGTTTTCAGACGAAAACTCAGCGATGCCTTTATCCGCTCACTGACCGAACCCGGCAAACACGCCGATGGCGAAGTCCCTGGGCTCTACTTGGAAGTAAGGGCGTCGAGCAAGGTTGGCAAACCCCCTTCCAAGGTTTGGCGATTGAAGTATCGCCTGCATGGCAAGGAAAACCGCTTCTCCATCGGCGCTTACCCCGACATTGGTCTCAAGGAGGCGCGCGACATTGCCCGCGGCGCACGCCGCGACGTGGCTAACCACATCGCTCCGCTCAAGGCCAAGACGGCCAAGATCGAGGCGCAGCTCCTCAGCGAGGAGCGCACATTTGAGTACGTAGCCAAACAATGGTTGGCATTCAAGTCTGCCGAATTGGTGACAAAATCCATCTCGGGATTTACCGGAGCGCTGAACAACCACATCTTGCCTGCCATTGGCAAAAAACCGATCAGCGAGATCAAGCTGGAGCATATCACTACGATCATCACCGAGTTGCGCCGCCGGCGCACCATGGCCATGGCCCGGCGCGTGCGCACCATCATCCGTGCCGTCCTGGGCTTTGCCGAAGGTCGCGGCTGGGTGGAGCGCAATGTGGCGCTCAGTAACATCGAGGAATTGAAGATTCGCCACATCGTGACCAGCAACCCGGCGATCGAAAGGCCATCCGACCTGGGCAGGTTTCTTCTACGCCTTGATGACTGCAGCGACGGCAGCGTGGCCACCGCCATGCGCCTGCTGGTCATGTTGCCGGTCCGACCAGGCGAACTGGTGCAGATGCGCTGGGAAGATGTCGACTTGGTCGGCGCCGATTGGCGTTATGTGGTGAGCAAGACCAAGCACCTGGACAAGAGCAAACACATCGTGCCGTTGCCTGAGCAAGCCTTGGTTCTGTTACGCGAACTACATAAAACTCGCTTGGTGGATGAAGAAGACAAAGGCTGGGTGTTCGTCTCGCCGGTCTATCCGGGACGTCCCATAAACCCGACCTCCATGCTCAAGTCCTTTCAGCGCATCTGGCCGGAGTACGACATCACAGCTCACGGCTTTCGCGCGACCTACAGGACCATTGCGCATGAGCATTTGGGTATAGATCCAATCGTGCTCGAATTGTCCTTATCCCACCGGATGCCAGGTGCGTTGGGGGCTGTGTATGCCCGCGCGCAATTACTAGTGCAACGCCGGGAGGCGGCCCAACAATGGGCGAACTACTTAGACCAGTTACGGCAAAACGCTGCGCACGTGACCTCAGATTGAGGATGCAGCGCAGGGAATTAGGAGATGGAGTGGGAAACGAGGCATGCGTCAACTCATATCGTCTGACTAAGGAGTCTTTCAATGTGAAGGAATCAAATGCTTTGCCGATCGTAATAGTGAATGTAGTGACCTTGGATAAGCACCCTATTCATCACACACTGCGCCAACTCAACAAGAAGTACCAGGGGGCTGTCCGCAGTTTAGAATCTAGCTTCGCATCGAAGCTATGGCGCAATCGTGCCGCGGCCAAATCGTGGAGTTTCCCTTTAGAACCAGAAATCCATCATCGCGTGCAGGCAAAGCTATTTATTGAGTTTTATAATGCGCTAAACCCATGGCGCGTAAGCCTACCCCTGTGCCTCCACATTTTCCACCCCAAGGGCTTGATTGATCGTGCTCCGTGCGCGAAGCATCCACGGCCGGCACGCTTGAGGTCGTCTTGTGAGGTGGCGGATGTCACCGGACCGGTGATCGTGAGATTGCCTTCGCGCAACAGCTGGCCACTGACGTAGACCACGCCGCGGTGCACCAGGTCGGGTGCATAGTCGCGGCGCGGGCGGGTCGGGGAGCACGACACCGAGTTGGGCAAGCTTTGCGCACGAGATCATGCGGGCTCCTTGTGATGGACAGACCGTCGGGAGCCGACAGCCTACTATCCGGAAACCTGCGGTTTACTTGCCCAGAATGTTCTTCAACGCAGCGGTATGGCCGGCCGGGTGGTTTACGCTGGACATCACTTCGATGACGGTGATCTTCTGATCGTTCATCGTCATCAACGAGGCCATCAGTAGTTTCAGCCCGTTGAAATCGTCGGTGCCGTCCAGGCGGTACATCTTCAAGCCGTTCACCTGTATGGTCTTCTCGCTAGTCATGCGAAAGTTGGGTGACGCGGCCTGCTGCTTTTCCTTCAAGGTATCAACGGCAAGGCGAAACGCAGCGTCCGGGATGGTGCCCGCAGTCGGAGCCGGACCTTCGGTAACGATGATGGCCCGCTCGCTTTTCGGATCGAAGTACATCGTGCCGCCGTTCTCGCTGTTCAAGGTACGGGCCTCGACGCCTTTCAGCACGAACTTCAACTTGCCGCCTACCAAGGAGACCGATTGCGTGTCCGATGCCGCCGTGGCGATTTCTTAAGGCTGGGCAGCAACTGCCATGGTGGCCGCGCCGCTCAAAGCAGCAAGCACGCACAAGGAACGGGTCCAGCCCAACAGCAAATGCTTCGACATAGATAGCGCCTTTGTTTTCAGGCCGTCGGATACCGACGGCCTGTCGTGCGAACAGCCAAGCTTACTTGCCAGCTCACTTGCCAGGATGTTGTTTACAGCCGCAGCGTGTCGCTTATATTTACGGTCACCATGAGGATTGATACCTTTCGCGAGGAGTGTCCGGCTTCATCACGCAAGGAGATCCGCTTTGGCTTGCCGAGCCAGTAGTAGCGCAGATGTCACGATTTGCCACCCGCGGGTGTGACCACCAAGCCTAGACCGTCAGTTTCGGGGATGCTGTAGGTTTTCTCGGCGGCCTTGGCTTGCCGAACGGCCATATCAGAGAGTTTCATCATCAAACGCCTAAGTCGTGAGACTTAGGCTCGATGCTGCTGGTCATCCCGAACCAACCCCAGCATCAACCCGGAACCGGCGCCACCCGTACTCCTTGGCCTCAATTCTGGCCTCAAAAACGCTGGCTATCGATGGATTTTCGTGGCGTTTGCTTGAGCAATATGGAGCGGGAAACTAGACTCGCATCTGGCGTCCGACCCATTGAAATCTAAGGGGATTATTTTCTTGCCGAAGCAGGAAAAGACTCGATTCTGGATTTTTTTGGGGGTATTAGGGGCAAAGAAGACGTGATTTCTAGCACCGCTATTGGATTCTGCCCCTAGCCAATCGGACGAACGCTTATCAAGCCCGCGGTGTCAGGATCAATAGGGTGACAGGTCCACACCGAAAAGACAGATCTAGGTTCGCTAGACATGTATTCTGCTCGAAATCACTCTTGAGCTTCGACTTTAATTGTTCATTCTCCACCACTTTCAAAAATCAGCTGTCACCGGTAGAGTTTGAAAAGCGTTACGCAATGAGCCTGCAAGGTGTCTAGAGAATCCGGGGCGATTCACACCTGCATTTTGCTAAAGCCGAAAGCGACTCACGGATGCAGTCAACTCAGAGCCCAATTTCGCTAAATTTCGAATCGATTTTGTGTTTCGCTCTGCCGTTGTCGCAGATGCGTCTGCCAATGACCTGACGTGTTGGATATTTTGATTTATCTCCCCTACAGCAGCACCTTGCTGTTCCGCAGCTGCAGCAATTTGCTGATTCATCTCTTGTATTCCAGCAATAGACTCACCGAACTCCAACAAGAGAGACCTAACGTCCTTGGCCTTGGTGACGATTTCACGAGTGCGGTCGTTCCCCTGTAAAACGAGTGAGGAGGCAGCTGAGCTACCTTGCTGGAGTGCATCTACGAGACCTTCAATTTCTGTGGTCGACTGCTGGGTTCGCATCGCCAAAGCCCTAACTTCATCTGCAACCACGGCGAATCCCCTGCCCTGCTCCCCAGCTCGTGCCGCTTCAATCGCCGCGTTAAGCGCCAATAGGTTCGTCTGGGTTGCGATGGAATTGATGACGTCTACGATCTGACCGATCTTGGCTCCGTCCTGCCGAAGCCTTTCCATTGCTGAGCCAAGCTCATCCATCTCCTCCCCAAGATGTTCAATCTGAGCTACGGTATCACGAACCAGGGCCTCCCCGTTCCGCGCTTTCGCATCGGAATTCGCGGCTGAAACTGCTGCGATCTCTGTGTTCCGGGCGATCTCTTGCACGGTGAACACCAACTGATTAATAGCTACTGCGACCTGCTCAACCTGTGCTCGTTGCTGATCTATATTGATCTGAGATTCACTGCCATCCTCGAGCAGTTCTTTGGATGCGCTACTTAGGTGTGTTGCGCTTTCACCTATGCGACCAACCAAATCTCGAAGGCCCGAGCACATGGAATGAGTAGCACGCTGTAGTTGGCCGATCTCGTCACGTCGATCTGAACGGGTTGTTTCCCGTAAATCACCTGCTGCAATGCTTTCCGCAACGGATGCTGTAGTTTTAATTTGAGGGACAAGCTGTCGTGATATGACGATCACTGCGAAAGCGCTACCTACCATTGCCAGAACGGAGGCGGATATTAAGAACCAGTAAACGATAGAAATTGTTTTCTGCTGTTCCGCATTGATCTTCGTCGACAACCAGGAGAGCGTTAATCCCGCGCTTTTTATGGCGTTCGCTGAAATCTCGCCAACAGTGAGACGATTACTCGGGTTCACTGATGCGCCCGAACTCGTGGATTCGAGAGTCTTGTCGATATCAGCGAGCTTAGATTTAGTTTTTAATAATTCCTCCTCAGTTGATGTGACGATATCTTCGTGCTCAGTCGAATAAGAGTATTGCTCACGAAGCAATATTTCCGCCGCATTGATATTAGCCTGAGGAAATTGTTCGTGAAATCTGAGATTTTGAGATAGGAGCTTCCGCTCTAGCGCTACAACCTCCCAGTTCTCGTGAATCAGTGCAGACAATTTGTAGGTTCCTAAGAAGCCAGAAACAGTTACCCCAAGCCCAATCACTATGGCAATAGAGAAGCCTAATGCCAGCTTATACTGAACCTTCATGTCTTCTATAAGTCTACGTAGACCAAGCACGGCAGAACCCTCTATGGACGACAGAAAACAACCAACATAAAACATTGAATCTCAGGCTTTAGGAGACATCACAGGTAACCAATGACGACTTTCGCCCATTGAGACAGAAACTAACTATCCGCGCTCATAAAAGTTGTCAATATAAAGTCCCCCTCGTAGAGTGGGCCCAGATTTTCTAATAACGACGCAGACCTCACAAAGGCATCAACACCGACTGTTTCAATATAGCTGAGCGGCCCTCCCCGAAATCGCGGAAACCCCAAGCCCATTACAGCTGCAAGATTCCCATCTTCAGCACTGTGAATTGTATTATCCGCAAGGCAACGGGCAGCCTCCAGACACATCGGAATCATCAACCGATCTACGATTTCCTGATCGGAGATTTCATGCTCTGCAATCGAGCCAGTAGCGTAAACCTCAGCTCTTATCGAGGTTTTTTTTCGACTGGCATCAAGAAGACCAGAGTAATCATAAAATCCTGACCCATTTTTTTTGCCAAGAAAGCCTTCACCTAGTAGCTTTTCGGCAATGACTGGAACTTGGTGGCGCATCCGGTCTGGGAAAGCTTGCTGCAGGACGCCGTCCGCATGTACCAAAATATCCAGCCCGATGACATCAGCCAACGCTGCCGGCCCCATAGGCCAACCGAAGCGCTCCATAACCGCATCTATCCGAAGGAACCCTACACCAGCATTTAGCAAAAGATTAAATGCGTTAAAATAAGGGAACAAGATACGATTCACATAGAATCCAGCCCCATCATTAACAACAATGGGTGTTTTCCCAATCGCAGCAGCAAATGCGACAGCTCGGGTGATTGTCTCGTCCGACGTCTTCTCGCCTCGCACGACCTCTACAAGAGGCATGGCCGGAACAGGGTTGAAGAAATGAATCCCACAAAAGTGTTCAGGACGTGAAAGAGTCTGAGCCAGGTCACTTATGGAAATTGTGGAGGTATTGGAGGACAGAATGGCACCGGCAGGGAGCCTCTTTTCAAGCGCTGACAACACAGAGCTTTTTATACCAAATCTCTCTGCGACGGCTTCTACCAGAATTTGGCAATCAGACACTGGCTCATCAGCCAGTGTCGTACTTACGTTAGCGCACGCGACCTCAGCCTCGGATGACGTGATCTTTCCACGTTTAACCTGCTTTGATAAATAGGTATTTATAGTATTTACGCCCAGATCCAATGCTGGTTGCGCTATGTCTTTTAGAATGACTTTCATACCGCTAATTGCCATTTGGTAGGCGATGCCCCCACCCATGACTCCTGCGCCTATTACGCCTCCCACATCCGCTTTGGGCATTGAAGCAACGCTACTAGAATTTCGCTTCTTCAGCGCTTGCTCTGCGATGAACAAGCCCACAAGGTTTCGAGCATCCGAGCTTTTCGCTAGCCTGGCAAAGAGCTCTCGTTCAGCCTTTAGGGCCTTGTCGAAAGGCTCAGAAGCACTCGTAGAAACCAGGTGAAGGATTTCCGCCGGTGCACGATAAGCGTTTTCGTGGGTAGTTGCTTTTACGTCCTTTTGTTTGACTGAGTGCACCTGGATGGGCGCTCGCTTCAGCTCCCTCCTGCCCTGCCAGAGTTGAGGTGATCGAGCCCTAGATTTCAACAGCGCCATTGACTCATTCAGCAGGTCTTCAGGCTTTACTGCCAAGTCGACTAAACAGCGAGATACTGCGGTATCTGAATCAATAGTCTTACCTTCGACGATATAGGTGATCGCCGCATCAAGCCCCATCAAGCGGGAAAGACGCACCGAACCTCCCCATCCAGGACAGAGACCAAGTGTCACCTCAGGCAATGCCAAACGAGCACCATGCGAAATGACTCTGTAATCTGCACTTAGCGCAAATTCTAATCCACCACCCAACGCAAAGCGATCTATAGCGGCCACGGAAGGAAAAGGTAACGACTCTATCCTGTTGCAAAGCTCTTGGCAGTGGGCAGCCCATCGCTCAACATAATTCTCGCTTCCGGAAAATAAGGAGGGAAAACCTTTGATGTCGGCCCCAGCAATAAAGCTGTTTTTTCCGCTGGTAAAGATCACCCCTCTGATGCCCGTAGTATCTTCGAGGACATCCAACGCCTCTCCCCATTCGCGTATGGCTTGCTCGTTTAGAATATTAACCGGGCCAGGCATGTCCAGGCGCCACTCAACAAACTCTTCGGGCAGCCAAAAAAGGCTCATGGTAATTCCAGAGTACATTCAATATTCCTCAAACTAGGAGCAACAGCAATTATTGTTAAGAACTTATGGACAATCTAAAACTTCCAACCGTAACCAACAGTTACGAAACCCATATTGGTACGGATTTTCGTACCCTCACTCACTCCAGAGCCTTTTGAGCTTGTGCTGAGGTCATACTCATACCCGAGCGTCAGCTCTCCATTCTCTCTGAAGTCTCGAGTCACGCCGAAGGTCGCAGCTTTCGGATTTATACCGACTAATAAAGTGTTTTGTAACGTGTAGTCTGTGGGAAATTGTTTACGAGTAGTGCTGTAACCAGCCCGAACCGTCCATTCGGGAGAAAGCACGTACGATGCGCCAAGCCTGAAGATATCTTGTGATCGCCAACCAAACGTTTCATGGTATGTGTCGCTGTTCTGCCAAGAGATGTGCTGCCAGTCAAGCGCAACCGTCAAGTTATCAATTGGCTTGACCGCCACCCCCAGAGCATACTGTTCCGGTATATCAATAGAACCACCGGTTGTTGAGAGCAAGTCATCCTCATAAGAGTTGTAGTTGCTCATCTTGATTTTACTGGCGTACATAGCCCCTACAGACAGCCACGGCTTGGCCTTCCAGAGCGCTCCGACTCTCCAACTCGCCCCGTAAGAATATTCAGCGCCGTGAGCTGGATTACTTGCACTACCATCCGGCAAAGGAATTCCCTGTATTTCAAGTCGTTGTGCTGCCAACGCAAGTGAAAACCCAAGGGAAAGCTGGTCTGTTATCTTATAAGCAATAGTTGGAAGGCCAATCACTTGCATGAATGCGCCTTTGGCCCTGTCAACGTTTGGATTAGGGATAAGTTCGTCATCATAACGGAACAACACCCCGCTGGCCGCCGTAGAGAATCCTAGTGAAAGTCTATCATTGACCTGATAGTTCACCCCGAACTCCGGGATCGGTGCATAACGCTTCCCGCTATGCTTGTTCTCACTGTTAAGAAACTCAGTTTCAGTGTCGACGTACAGGATCTGGAAATCCCCATCCACTCGACTACCTACTTCAGCCATGCCGGCAGGGTTGTTAGCTGCAGCAATAGCATCTTGTGGAAACGCGACGCTAGCACCTGCCATTCCCGCTGCTTTGGCCCCATAGCCGGTCAGCTGGGTTCCATTCGCCGCGAGGCAAATACTAGGAATTTGAGACGAGAGCACTACACCTGCAAGGACGAGGAATTTATTCACGACTTATTCTCATTATTTTTATTGATAGAAGCGCGTAGCTCAGGGATGCGTCTTGATCGACAAAGACCTTCGATTCACGAAGCTCTAATGCGGATCTGGTTGTGGCATTCAGCACCACTGAGCTGAGGTCAGACTGCCAGACTCCGCAAGGTCACGCGCGCACGGAGGTGACCTTGGAATAGGATCTCAAGGACATGGAAGCTCCGAAAATACTAGGTGTTGTCCGCCATCCAGTCCTGAGATAGAGTGAATTTATGCACATGCCTGCCAAACCCTTCGACACCACTTTTCGGTCATCCCTAGGTGGCGTCACCAGGCGTAAACTATAAGAACAAAATCGACTCCTGAAATGCTAAACAACCGCTCGATTTGAGCGTTTCGACGCATACGCAGCGAGGGAGGCCAATCATGGTTATCACTCCTAGTGAAGCTCGAGATAGACGCTGGTCTACCTCTGATGTGGAAAATTCGGCGCCGCTGAATGCCTTCAAGGCAGTGGTCTCTGCAGAGATAGCTGAGATGTCAGTGGAGAGCTCGCTGCCGGATACATTCCGAGCGTCCTGGACACGCTATGGGCTCGGCCCCATTGACCTTAATTTTCTAGAGTGCGATTCGCAAAAAACCTCTCGTTCGATAGAAATGGCGAATCGGGATCAGAGGCCGTTTTTTGAGTTGCTCTACGCTAGGAAAGGCCGCATACAGGTCTCCCATTGCGGAGAGATTTCCGAGGTTCCCGCCGGCGCGTTCGTGCTGCTTTCGGATCAGAAGCCTTACTCTCTCGACTTTCCTGACGGTAGCATTTGCTTGACCGCTCACATGCCAGAGGATTGGTTACGGAAATGGGTACCGGATCCTAACGCACTGGTAGGCAAGCCGCTCGGCGTAGGAGGTACTTGGTCGCTTCCACTACAGGGGCTGCTGACAGCATTCGCTGACGCCGGGTTGGAAACCGCTCCGCTGCCAAGATTTGTTCTTGCCGACCAATTTGGCGCAATGTGCGCCCTGGTCGCAAACGTCAAAACGCCCGAAAAACACAACTCAGAGTTGGCTACTCGAATCCGACGTTTCATCCTTGAATACTACCCGAATCCCACCCTTTCCCCGATCACCATTGCGGCTAGTCTTGGGATCAGCACTCGTCACTTACACCGAGTGCTGGCGGGTTACAACGAGACGTACAGCGGCTTGCTGCTCCAGACACGCTTGAATAAAGCTGCCCAGTTGCTAGCGACACCTTCACAAGCCATCGTATCCATCAGCGACATTGCTTGGGCAGTCGGTTTCGTCGACCAAAGTCACTTTGCCCGGCTGTTCAAATCGGCTTTCAACACCACGCCTTCTCAATACCGTACGTCCCTCCGCCAGGGATAACGGAGGGGTTGGTGCACGTACGAGCTTTGCCACTCCCCGAGGGAAGCTGGGATGGTCATCCTGGAGAGGGCAGTGCGTTAGGCTTGAGCAACCCTATAGGATGATTCCCGTTAACGATTCAAGTACAGGGATAGTCGGTCGCTCAATCAACGCGCTCAACGTTGCGCTGTCATCGTGTAGCGCGCCTTTTGCCGCCGCAGCATCCGAGTCAGCGAGCAGCGCTGCTAGGCCAGCTGGCAAGCTTATGCTAACCAACACAGCTTCAAACTCGGACTGTGGCATGTTCTGATAAATCACTTGCTTTCCCGCTTTTTGGCTAATCATGAAAGCCAGTTCGGATAAGGTGTAGCTACTATCGCCGTAAGCGTTCAGCGAAGTCACCTATCCGATCCCAGCGATAAGGGCGATGTTCTCCACCTAAAAATACGTGGACACCATCACCCTTATTGTCAGGATTACCATGCGCCAAAGAACTTCCTATCCCAAACCCTTTAAAGCCCAAGTCGTCCAAGAAGTCTGCAACCTGGCGTGTCTACGGCCAGCGTAGCCCTGCGGCACGGCATCAACGCCAATTTAGTTCGAAAGTGGATAACAGTATCAGGTTCGTTGTAGTCCGCTTGTCGTAGAGAATCAACACCGAGATCGATTAACCCTTCAGCCTTGCTCGGGTCTCTGTCCATCTCGCGAGGTGCTCAAATACATGACGAGTCGCTGGGGTGTGCTGGTTCTAGTGATACTTTTAGGCGGAATGCACCGCTTCAGCGAGCTACGACGTGTAGTGGTCAACTGATCCCGGACACGACGTTAAGTCTTTTTTCGGACTGAGCTGGTGGCAGTCTGTTATTGAACTGGTGTGGCCGAATCCAGTTGTAGTGATGCATCAGATAATGACTGATGTCTCGCTGAGCTTCCTGGGCCGTCATGCAGCCCACGGTCGGTATCCACTCGGTTTTTAGGCTCCGGAATACTCGCTCCATCGGCGAATTGTCGTAGCAATTACCCCGGCGACTCATGCTTTGGCGCATGCGATACCGCCAGAGCCGTTGGCGAAACTGGCGGCTGCCGTATTGCGACCCCTGATCCGAGTGAAACAGCAGGCCTTGAGGCTTGCCGCGTTGCTCATAGGCCATATCCAGCGCCTTGATCACCAGATCCGTATCCGGTTTGCTCGACAATGCCCAGCCCACTACCCGACGTGCAAAAAGGTCCATGACCACAGCCAGGTAATGCCATTTCCCTTTTGCCCAGATGTAAGTAATGTCGCCGGACCACATCTGATTGGGCGCAGGAACATTGAACTCTCGATTCAAAATATTCGGAATGTCGGGTCGCTCCACCGTCGCTTTTTTATAAGCATGCGAGCCCGGTTGCTTGCTGATCAATCCCAGCTCCCGCATCAGGCCGCGTACCTTGAAACGGCCGATCTGCTCGCCATCTTCCTGCATCATCGACACGATACTGCGGCTGCCGGCAGCGCTTCGACTTTGTGTAAACAGCTCGTTGACCCGACTGCGCAACCGAACCCGTTCAACGTCTGGAGTTCGCCGTCTGAGACCATGGCTGTAGTAGCACGAGCGCGGCACGTCAAAGGCTTCGCACAGCAATTCAACCGATTCACGGGCACTGAGTTGATCAATCAGCGCATGCGCTTGATCTGGCCTAATGATTCCGGACACCCCTAAAGGAGCGGTACCCTACCGCTCAACGATGAGGTGTCCGATGTCCAAGCGTCATTTTTCTCCCGAGTTCAGGCTTGAAGCTGCACAGCTTGTTCTTGATGCCAATTATTCAACTGCCCAGGCCTGCGCAGCGATGGGGGTTGGCCCCACAGCATTGCGTCGTTGGGTTGAACAGTTGAGACAAGAACGCGGCGGATCAACGCCAGAAACAGCGAAGGCCATTACCTCTGAACAGCAGCAGATCCAGGCTCTGCACGCCAAGATCCGCAAGCTTGAAATGGAGAAGGAAATCCTAAAAAAGGCTACCGCTCTCTTGATGTCCGATTCCCTCGATCGATAGCCCTGATCGAGAAATTGATTGACCACTTCCCCGTGGCCAGCTTATGCAGCGTGTTTGGAGTCAATCGCAGCCGGTACTACGACTATCTGAAACGACGGGATCTGGTTGATCCCGCCAGAGATCAGCTCAAGGAGTTGGCGATCCAGCTGCATGCTCAAAGTCGTGGCTCCATGGGGGCGCGAGGCTTGTCAAAAGCCCTCAAGGCGCAAAGTCAGCCAGTGGGGCGGTTTCTCGCACGCCGCCTGATGTCTGAGGCCGGGCTATTCAGCCATCAGCGTCGGCCCAGGCCTTATCGGCACAGCGTGGTGCAGTCCAGGTTTGCAGAGAACCTGTTGAAGCGTCAGTTCAAAGTCGCAGAGCCCAATCAGGTCTGGTGCGGGGATGTAACGTATATCTGGGCCGGAACACATTGGGTGTATCTGGCGGTTGTTCTCGATCTGTATGCCCTACGAATAGTGGGCTGGGCGATTTCCACCAGCCCTGACTCAGCCTTGACGTGCAAGGCTCTAGCGCTGGCTTATGAGGCTAGAGGGCGACCGCAACAGGTCATGTTCCACTCCGATCAGGGGTGTCAGTACAGCAGCGAAATGTTCCGCACCAAACTTGAGTCTCTGGGTATGAAGCAGAGCATGAGCCGGCGCGGAAACTGCTGGGATGCTCCGGTGGAGCGTTTCTTCGGCAGTCTGAAGTCGGAATGGATACCGAAAAAAGGTTATCAAAAGGAAGAGGATGCCAGGGTGGATGTGCTGCGTTATGTCATCCACCACTACAACCAGGTCAGGCTCCACAGCTACAACGAATACCGCACGCCAGTCGATCAGGAAAGACTGGCGGCCTAGCTCCTATAACCGTGTCCGGAATCGGTTGACCAGATCACGCAAGATAGGGGGAGTAAGCGAGAAGATGCTCTCGCAAACGCTCCAAGCACTCGAGCTTGATGGATTCATCAATCGAAAGTCGCTACCCGTTGTGCCGCCACATGTGGAATACAGCCTGACGCCGCTAGATCATGAGGCCGCACTGCACCTGGCAGTGATGGTTGACTGGATCGAGAGTAACCTTCCGGAGATCATGACTCGACGTCGGGAGGCTCGAACATCTTCGCCCGAAAATCATGCCTGATATCCGGCATGGAGGAGTGATATTCCTCATTCCTAGCGAGCCGGAATCAATCAGCGTGCTTCCGATATCCATCACTCCTGTCTCGTAACAGGCCATCGCAGAAACGCCTCCCTTGTGCCCCGTCCCTTTGCATCCTGTCGATTCGAACATCACCTCACTTGGTCTCTAGGCTCCTAATAGGATGTCCTCTATAGGCGCGCATCTCTTGTGACTATGAGTCAACCTGAACTCATAACGACAGACACCTTTCGGTTGATGTCTCTACAAGAATAAGCAGAGGGGCAAAGCTCCTACTGCGTTAGTCGCTTCAGAGGCCAACATGATCTCTCATGAGATTTATCTCCTTTCGCTTCAACTCAACCAAGCCTACTGGGCATGCGCGGATGGAACTGCAGATCAGGTCGTCCAGAACTTGTTCGTCCCTAGCGGTCGGCTGCAGCTGGGTTCGCTGGAACTGACCGGACAAGATCAAATTGAGCGTTTTTTCGCAGAGCGCTCTCTTGCGAATGAAGAATCTGGCCGAATCACTCGACACTTTTCCAGCGGCTTCGCTCCTGTGGCAGAGAGCGGCAAACGGTTGCGGGTGAAATCCCTTGTCATGGTGTTTGCTGGCACCGGCGCTCTCCCCCTCCCTTCTGACGTTCCTTCAACCATTGCAGATGTCGAGGATATTTTGGTGCTGACATCCGCTGGCGAGTGGCTCTTTGAGAGCCGAGTAATCAAACCCGTATTCGTGGGCGCGGCTGCAGCCAAGTTCGCTCAGCAATCCTAAATCTTCCAGGAAAACTTCTTCATGCCTAATAACAACAATTCAACTCGGAATAACGCGTCGGCTGGTTTCCTCGCCTGTGTACCTCACGTTCCACTCACCAAAATTCAAGAGTCTTTGGGGGTCAAGGCAAACGAGGAGTTCTGGTCGAGCTACGAGAAACGCGTCGAGGAATTCAAGGCCTTCGATCCTGAACTGGTGATCATCTTTGGTGGCAACCATATGGACGGCATCCACCTAAAACTGATGCCCCAGTTCGTGGTAATACACGCTGCCGAGGCTTTGGACGACTGTGGCGGATGGCCTGGCCCACTAGACGTCCCTATGGACGTCGCAACAGCTTTGACAGAGCACCTTAACGAGCATGAATTTGATATCACGACCTCATACGCAATGGAGGTCGATCACGGATTTTCTAATCCATTGCACTATTTCATGGGTGAGCTGAACGCCCGTCCTGTTCTTCCTATCAATATCAATACCATCGCAGATCCTCGACCTACCCTGCGCCGCTGCCGTTTACTGGGCGAGGAAATTGGACGCTTCGCAAAAACACTCAACAAACGCATAGCGTTTCTGGGTACCGGTGGGCTTTCGCACCAGACTGATTTTGTGTTCCCGCAGTACCACACAGCCCCAAACCTGGAGGTTCGAGACTACCTTGTGCACGGCGGAGATAAAGGCCCAATCACCCGCGAAAAATGGCGTAATGACGTTGTAGTCGGGATGGACAAGCTCAGCCGCGATCTGGTGGAGGGTACATTCCAAGCCCCATGGATAAATGAAGAGTGGGACAAGAAATTTCTCTCAACGTTGGCTAATGGCAACCTCGCCGAGTTCGATAACTGGACAGACACCGAGGTTCTGGACGCTGCTGGTTATGGCGGATCGGAAGTGCGCCTTTGGATTGCTGCAGCTGCCGCCGCACAAGCGTGCGATGAGCGCTCCGATTTTAAAGTCGACTTCTATTCAGGAGAAACGACCTTTGCCGTCGGCGCCGGGATTGTGCACAGCGACCCATCATCAATTTAATCCTGATCAACTTGGCAGATCCTAGGCTTTTGATTCAGGACTGCATGTGACCTCAGCTTGGTTGCGACCAAGTTAAACCAGGGGATGAGCATGAAAAATAAAGTAATTATCACGTGTGCTGTAACGGGCTCAATTCATACTCCGTCGATGTCACCGTACCTTCCCGTGACATCGGCTGAAATTGCGACTGCAGCACTGGAGGCTGCTGACGCAGGCGCTGCAATCGTGCATTTGCATGCACGCGATCCGTCAGATGGACGGCCCTCGCAGGACGTGGGGTTGTTTCGCGAGTTCGTACCTGAAATCAAAGAAAAGTCTGATGTGATCATCAACATCACAACAGGCGGCTCACCCACGATGACAGTAGAAGAGCGTCTGCAACCTGCGTTACAGCTAAAGCCTGAAATCGCATCCCTCAACATGGGCTCAATGAATTTTGGGCTCTATGAAATGCTAGGACGCTTCAAGGATTTTAAGCACGATTGGGAACAGCCGTATCTTGCCGGAAGCGATGACCGAGTTTTCAAAAATACATTCAAGGACATCGCTTACATTCTTCAATCCTGCAGCGAGAATCAAACCCGATTCGAAATTGAATGCTATGACATTGGTCACCTATATACCGCAGCACATTTTTTGGAGCGCGGACTGCTGAAGCCACCATTGTTCATTCAGTCAGTATTCGGACTTCGCGGAGGCATCGGCGGACACCCGGAAGATATCTTGCAAATGCGTCGAACAGCAGATCGACTGTTTGGAAAAGACTATGTTTGGTCGGTTCTAGGGGCAGGACGGGGTCAGATGCCAATCGCGGCGATCTCTGCATCTATTGGAGGGAATGTTCGTGTCGGACTAGAAGACTCTCTTTGGGAATCTCCTGGCCAATTGGCCACATCCAGTGCAGCACAAGTGAAAAGAGTTCGTACCATCATCGAGGCATTATCGCTCGAAGTTGCAACGCCTGAAGAAGCGCGACAAATGCTTCAATTGAAAGGCCGGAATTCAGTCGCGTTCTAGTTCAAAAAAACCACATTAAAATAAGATTAACCGGAGTTACCGATCATGGCTAAAGCCTCAGACTACCGCGCCTTTGCTTCTGTCGTGCCTCATTATGCATCCACCACTACAGGTAATACTCCTGAGTACACGGGCTGGATGGACGAACAAATGTCCTGGAAAACCACTTGCTACATGGGGGACTGGTCGTTCGTCCCTCAGATTCGAATCAAGGGTCCAGACGCACTAAAGCTGTTTACCGACCTCTCGACCAACAGCTTCGATAGTATGCCCCTTAACCGGGCTAAACATTGCATTCAATGCAATGAAGAAGGAAAGGTCATTTCAGAAGGTGTGCTATTCCGGCACGCGGAAGACGATTTTGAGTATCAATGCGGTACCCCTCAGTGGGTGTACTACCACCTCAAATCGAAGGGCTACAACGCTGAAGCAAGTTTCCCTGTCAGCTATAAAATGCAGATCTCCGGGCCAAACGCACTGGGGCTTTGCGAAAAGCTGGCTGGCGAAAGCTTGAGAGACGTCAAGTTCATGTACACAAAGAAGTGTAAGGTTAAAAACCTGGACGTTACCTTTCTGCGCCAAGGCATGGCCGGTGAAATCGGTTTTGAATTGCAGGGCCCAATCACCGAGCGAGATCAGTTGATTGCGACGGTCATGGAACTGGCCCCTGAGTTCGGAATGCGCCGCTTAGGTGCCAGAAACCTGATGATCAACCATCTTGAAGCGTGCTACCCGACTGGGAGCATGCATTTCTACAACGCGCTCTCCGACGTAAGCCGACAGGCTTACTTAGATTTCATGGCGGACGATAAAAATCTGCCGGACGCATGGCGAGGCACCCCATTTGAGACGGTTCTGCGATTCAACTTCTCAGGCGCATTCACCGGCAGTTGGGATGGTGAAGATCTGACTGACTTGTACCGCAGTCCGGTTGAAATGGGCTGGGGCAAAAATATCGCTTTCGATCATGACTTTATTGGTCGTCAAGCTCTTGAGGTCGAACTGGAGACTCCTCGCCGCAAGGTGGTGACCCTTGAGTTTAATAGTGAAGACGTCAAGGCTGTCCACGCGTCCCTCTTCAGCGATGGTGAAGTCTACCGTCAGTTTGAATACCCAGACATCCCGCATCAGATGGCTTGGACTGATCTCATCCTCAAAGACGGGAAGACCGTGGGTCACGCCACTCACCCTGGTTATAGCCTCTACTTCCGGAAAGTTCTCGCGCTTAGCTTCATCGATGTCGCTTACGCTGAACCAGGTACTGAAGTTGAAGTGTTGTGGGGAGACCCAGGCACACCTCAGATCAAACTTCGTGCCACTGTAGCACGTGCTCCGTACAAGCAGGACACCCGCCGAGCTGACCTGACTAAGCTGTAACGTAAGTGCACCAAAGTGTTTGAGTAAGCGTTACGTACTATTGATCATGCGTGTGGAGAATTATCATGGCTGCGCCAGATAAGCCAAAAAATGAAAAGACTTATATTTTGAATGCCACTTGCAAAGCGACTAAAGGCATTGTGGCAGCAGTCACCTCATACCTTGCGGAAAACGACTGCTACATCTGTTCATTGGAGCAGTTCGATGATGAGTCCACTGAACGCTTTTTTATGCGTGCTGTGTTTAAGCCTGAAGCCGCTGCGCCGAAGCTTGAAGAGCTCAAAGACGGTTTCGTAGATATCGCCCAGCAGCTGGATATGTCGTGGAATTTCTTTGATCCGAGCCTTCCAGTGAAAACTGTGATCATGGTATCGAAGTTCGACCATTGCCTTGACGACCTGCTGTACCGTCGCCGAAAAGGTGATCTCAACATGGAGATCACCGCAGTAGTATCGAACCACCAAGAACTGCGTCCGATGGCTGAACGAGAAGGCATTCGCTTCGTCCATCTTCCAGTGAATAAAGACAATAAGGCTCAGCAGGAGGCACGCCTTGTTGAGATTGTTGCTGAGACGCAGTCAGAATTGGTTATTTTGGCTCGGTATATGCAAATCCTTTCCAATGAACTGACTGCTGAGTTAGCTGGCAAGTGTATCAATATTCACCACTCTTTCTTGCCAGGTTTCAAAGGAGCTATGCCTTACCATCAAGCTTTCGAGCGCGGGGTAAAGCAAATCGGTGCAACAGCGCACTACGTTACTTCTGACCTTGATGAAGGGCCGATCATCGATCAAGTCGTCACGCGAGTTGATCACAGTTTCAAACCGCAAGAGCTGGTTCGGGTAGGTCGCGATAACGAGTGCATGGCGCTCGCAGCAGCTGTGAAATGCCACATTGAACGCCGCGTTTTCGTCGATGGAAACAAGACGATAGTGTTCCAAGGCAGCTAGACCAGACTGCAAATACCGCGACGTCGTCCTGTTCGAATTAACGACGAGCTGATCGCGGTATTTTTTTTATAGACACAGATTCCGCCTGCCCGCTGTGCCGGAGAACAAAATGACTGCCAAAATTATCGATGGCAAAGCACTGTCGTCGAAACTGCGAATAGCTTTCAGAGCTCGGGTCTCCAAGCTGATTGATCAGGGAGTTCGCCCTGGATTGGCTGTAATTCTCCTAGGGGACAATGCCGCATCTCGGGTTTACGTGAGAAACAAGATTAACGCATGTGATGATTGCGGCCTTAAGTCATTCCCTCATCTGCTGCCCCCTGAGACGAGCGAAGAAGAGCTGCTCGAAATCATCGCAAAGCTTAATGAAGATGAAGCAGTCCACGGCATTCTTGTTCAGCTACCGTTACCATCCCATATCGATATGCGAAAGATCCTGGAATCAATCGCAGTTGATAAGGATGTTGATGGCTTTCACCTCTACAATGTCGGCAGCCTAGTTGTAGGAAATAGCATATTTCCGCCTTGCACTCCATATGGTGTACAGCTGCTTTTGGACACAACTGGAATTGATGTAGCCGGTAAAAATGTCGTCGTTGTGGGAGCTTCGAATATTGTTGGTAAACCCATGGCGCTCATGCTCTTGCAAAAAGAAGCGACTGTGACGGTTTGCCACGCAAAAACCCGCGATCTTGCTCAATACACTATTTTGGCAGATATCCTCATCGTTGCGGCTGGAGTACCTGGCCTCATCACCGGCCAGTTGGTCAAGCGCGATGCAATCGTCATAGACGTAGGCATAAACAAACTGCCTGACGGGCGGATTGTTGGCGACGTCGATTTTGCATCAGTGCAGCAGCGAGCGTCGTGGGTTACTCCAGTTCCAGGTGGAGTGGGCCCGATGACGGTCACCATGCTGATCGAAAACACCTTACGGTCAGCTGAGCGTCGCGCTGGTATAGGTCGCGGCATTGGCACTGAAGGGTGGGACGCTGCTTCTCACTAACTACACGTGGCCAGCGATGAGCGACAGGCTTCCATCTGGCCCCATTGATCTTTTGGAGCACACGATCCATGCCTAAATCGATAGATCGAAAATCTGTTGTACTCATCCACGGGTGGGGCGGGTCTGCCCAATCTGTGTGGAACGCCAACGGATGGTTTGACCTGCTTCGTACCGCTGGATTTGATCCAGTTGGAATCGACCTGCTTGGACACGGAAGTGCTCCTCGCCCTCATGATCCTGCTCGGTATGCTGATCTCGCTAGTGAAGCCATAGCCCAATTGCCGGACGACCAGGAGCTTTTTGGGATCGGATACTCCCTAGGCTGCAAAGTGTTGCTAGAGATAGAAGCAAGACAGCCAGGTCTATTCTCAGCGCTTGTCCTAGGAGGGCTGGGCGGGAACGTATTCGCGCCCGAAGCTCTTGGTGCCGTCGTTGCCAAGTGCTTAGAAGATGGGATTCCAGAGGACTCCCCGCCTGTAGCGAAAATGCTCGCCCGGTATGGGGTTGCTGCGGGAAACGATCCCCTCGCTATCGCTGCATGCCTTCGACGCGAGCCCAACCCTGTTTTAACGGCTGAGCGGCTGCAAGCAGTGGATTGCCCCGTGCTTCTCGTATCCGGAGATGCAGATACGGTTGCATACCCGGTGGATGAACTCGCTGACTCACTTTCAAACTCAACAGTAAAAATCCTGGCTGGTGTCGACCATCTACACCTACCTGAGAACAAGGTCTTTGCGGAGGCCGCCCTTCGTTTTCTGACCACATCCTAGCTCTCAGTAACCTGCGCCGTCCTGTCGTCGCTGATCAACTGTCTCGGGATATACAGACGAGAATTTAAGGCAAAGCCTATGAACACCACAACAGCAAGCTTCCGGCACCTACTCAAGAATAGTGGTCGTCCATTGTTCGGTACTTTCATCAAGTCGCCATCGCCTCAGGCAATTGAAATATTGGGCGATTTAGGCTTCGACTTCGTGATTGTTGATGCGGAACACGCGCCCTTTGATAAGGGGACAATTGATCACCTTTTGCTGGCAGCAAAGGCAAGCGGCATTGCTGCGTTGGTCAGGGTTGCCGAAGCGTCTGCAAGTCACATTCTTTCACCACTCGACTGTGGTGCATCCGGGGTAATTGCCCCCCACATCGACTCCGTCGCTAAAGCAAAAGCGCTAGTCGCTCAAAGCCGCTATAGCGAGGGCCGGGGGTTTTCCAATTCTCCTCGAGCAGGCGGGTATGGGCGTAAATCAATATGGCAGCACGTTGACCAAGCTGATGATGAGGTTGTCGTGGTCGGAATGATCGAAGACCCGAGCGCGGTAGCGAATATCGATGACATTCTCAGCGTAGAGGGGCTTGACGCTGTGTTCATAGGGCGCGGAGACATGGCGGTAGCTCTTAATGATCGGGAGTCTGGCGCACCAGTGGTTCAGGATGCAACAAACAGGGTGATACACGCAGCAAAACGCGTTGGGAAGACGGTACTCCTTCTCGCCTCAACACCCCAAGAGGCGAAGAGTTTTCATGCTCTGGGTGTTGGAGCATTCGTTATCTCGTCCGACCAGGGATTCCTCCGTACGGGTGCAGCTGAGGCGCTTAGTGCGTTCACAAACTCCACGTCCGCCATCATCAATTAACCGTTGAGGAGCCATTATGAGCCAGTCTAACGACCCCAGAGCCAGTCTCGCAGCATATGGTCAATCACAAGCAGCTGAGTCCTATCCTGCTCAATACGCTCGTTTCTACGCGACACCGCCATCTGTGTCCGACGACCGGGTAGAGATTTGGTACGCACGTGGCCAAAACTTTGCTGTGGGACATGTCGTTGCAAAACCTGGGGCGGTTATCCAGCGATCAGATCAAGTCGACGAATATGCGATTCTCGCCTTGGATCCCAACGTTTCCTTCGTAGTCACATGGGAAGGCATTCAGACTCAGGTAAGAGGTGGTTCCATAGCATTCATTCCGGCTGGCTCCAGTTCGATCCGTTTGGAAGGTGGAGGCAGCCTCACGATGATGATTACGACTCGAAATCAAGATGTCTGCGATCTCTGCGAGAACTCTGAAGCCTACAAAACCCAGCATGCAAACATCCCTAGGTTTGAGGAATGGCCACAGCCGCCAACGGGGCTGAAGGTACGACAGTACAGTCTTGATGTGGCTGACGACCCTGGAAGATTCGGTCGTATCTGGCGCTGTTCGACGTTCATGATTAATGTCCTTCCCGCCCAGATAGGGCCACGGGACACGGCAAAATTATCGCCGCATCACCACGACGACTTTGAGCAGGGCTCACTCGCCTTGGAGGGATCTTTTACCCACCACGTGCGCTGGCCTTGGAACTCAGACTTGAGCACCTGGCGCGCCGATGATCACGAACTCTGTGCCTCTCCGTCCCTTGCGGTTATTCCGCCTCCGGCGATTCATACATCGCGAGGAATGGATGAAGGGACTAATCAACTGATTGATATTTTCTCTCCACCTAGGGTCGATTTTTCCTTGAAGGAGGGCTGGGTGCTGAACGCTGATGAGTACCCGCTCCCGGCGAAGATAACTCCCGTGTAAATCGGCCTATTCCGGTAGGTACCCGAATTTCAGCCGCCGCCACGAAGCACAATACTGAGGAGATAACACATGCATGACGTCGTGATAGTCGCGGCTACCCGCACCGCCGTTGGCAGCTTTCAAGGCAGCCTGGCACTCACGCCCGCCGTTGAGCTTGGTGCGACAGTCATACGCCACCTGCTCGAGCAGACCAAACTGGATCCCGCCAATGTCGATGAAGTCATCATGGGCCACGTGCTAACCGCAGGGGCCGGGCAAAACCCCGCGCGTCAGGCCGCGCTTAAAGCCGGCTTACCAGTGGCTGTTCCCGCGATGACGCTCAACAAGGTATGCGGTTCCGGCCTCAAGGCACTGCACTTGGGCGCACAAGCTATTCGCTGTGGCGACGCTGATGTAATCATTGCTGGCGGCATGGAGAACATGAGTCAAGCGGCATATGTGATGCCTGGCGCTCGTAGCGGCCTACGTATGGGCCACGCGTCAATGCTCGACAGCATGATCACTGATGGCCTGTGGGACGCCTTCAACGACTACCACATGGGCATCACTGCCGAGAACCTCGCGGAAAAGTACGATATAAGTCGAGCCGAGCAGGACGCTTTCGCAGCCGACTCCCAGAACAAGGCCTGCGCGGCAATTGAAGCCGGGCGGTTTAAAGGGGAAATCACCCCTATCATGATCCCGCAGAAAAAGGGCGAACCGATTGCATTCGACACCGATGAGCAACCACGTGCAGGCACCACTTCTGAAACATTGAGTAAGCTTAACGCAGCATTCAAGAAAAATGGCAGCGTCACTGCCGGCAACGCGTCGAGCCTCAATGACGGCGCCGCTGCTGTAATGCTGATGAGTGCAGCTAAAGCCAACCAATTAGGTCTGCCAGTGCTATCGCATATCGCTGCCTATGCCAATGCCGGGGTTGACCCCGCCATCATGGGGATTGGCCCAGTGAGCGCCACCCGCCGCTGCCTGAAAAAAGCCGGTTGGGACCTGACAGAGCTCGACCTGATCGAAGCAAATGAAGCCTTCGCCGCACAAGCTTTATCGGTTGGCAAAGAGCTTGAGTGGGACTCCAACAAAGTTAATGTCAACGGGGGAGCCATCGCAATTGGTCATCCCATTGGAGCATCAGGCTGTCGAGTGCTAGTCACTTTGCTTCATGAAATGATTCGCCGGGATGTCCACAAGGGCCTAGCTACGTTGTGTATCGGTGGTGGCCAAGGTGTTGCGTTAGCGCTTGAGCGAAAATAACTTACTGGCTATCAATACGATATGGATCCGGTGATATCGACACTCAAGCTCGATGCAACCAACTAGCTTGGCCCGTTGATCACCATCCAGGGATGCACTAGTGTGATGTTTCACAAGTAACGCATGAAATTACTTGCCTAATGCTTTTGCTTCACGCGCTACGGAACCCAGGATCTCGTCCGTTTTTTTGTGCCCGCAAAATGGCTTCGGATTCTGGTTGTAGATTTCAAGGTAGTGCTCGATTGAGGCTTCCAGATCCTTTCCGCTGACATGAGCCTGGCGCTTGATCCATTTCTCGCTCAGCGTTGAGAAAAAACGCTGCACCAGATTCATCCATGAGGCAGACGTGGGGGTGAAATGGATACAGTAACGAGGGCGTGCGGCCAGCCACGCCTTGACCTTATCGGTCCTGTGCGTTGCGTAGTTATCCATAATCAGATGAATCGGCACATCGGCCGGTACTGAGGCATCAACCTATTTGAGAAACGACAGAAATTCAACACTGCGATGCTGGCGATATAACCGGCCAATGACTTCGCCTGTTGCCACGTCCAGAGCAGCAAACAGCGACGTCGCTCCGTGACGCTTGTAATCGTGCGTACGCGTCGCAGGATTTCCAGGCGCTAAAGGCAGTCCAGGTTGCGTGCGGTTCAGCGCCTGGACCTTGCTTTTCTCATCAACACATAACACCAGTGCTCTTTCAGGTGGGTTCAAGTAAAGGCCCACAATGTCCTGCACTTTGTCGACAAAAAGTGGATCGGTAGAAAGCTTGAAGGTTTTTCCCAAGTGAGGCTTGATCGAGAAGGCATGCCAGATACGCATCACGCTAGCCGGAGATATTCCTGTTTCCCGACTCATCTGCCGGGTACTCCAATGGCTGGCGTCTGTGGGTTTGCTCTTCAGAACGTGATCAACCACCTTCTGCGCTTCTTCATCACTGATTGCCGCGGGCGGCCCGAACGATGTTCATCGTTCAGGCCAATCAATCCCCATTTCGAAAAGCGCGTCCGCCACCGCGAGAACACGTCTTTGCTGACGTTGAGGCGCTAAGCAATGGAGATTCCAGACTCTCCCTCTGCGCACGCCAGGATAATTTCGGCGCGAACACAGGCATCCTGTGCGCCTTTACACTGGTTAACCCGGCGTAGAAGCTCTGCTTTTTCGGCTTCGGATAAAACGATGACAGTCGCTGGTCGGCCCATAGAAACGCTCAGCTCTCACGAGTCAGTTTCAGATGAGCATAGACCAATTTTTCATTGGTACTTGTGAAACACCACACTAGCTGAGCGACGCTTCGGGGCGTGGCGGACGTACAGAGGAATACATGGGCCCGGTATGCTCAATTGGATCACCACTGAGCGACTCGGCCATTTGGTTTTTGGTCGCCATCCAGTCATCGAAATCTTGCAGGCGCTCGCTGAGTAGAGCGATGACCAGGGATCGAAGCCGCGATCAAAAAAGCAACGGCCTGCCCCGTTTCAACGCAGACTAAGAGCTCACGGTTGACTTGCCAGCTGTCGTGACCTTGGACGCCGGTGAGCGAGAAACCGAACTGATCATCTCCTAGCGGCCCAATCGGCTCGAAATGACTCATTATCGACAATTGGTTCGGATGGGCTCCATAGTCAATCGAGGCCTCATACAGCTCGGTAACTCGCTGACCTGCTGCTTAATTTCAGTGACCAGTTCCGTATCGTTCACGAGCCGACGTCGCCGCACTTTGGGTGATGCCGATTGCTTGATCCGAACCGTTAATTGCGAGCGCGACACGCCGAGACATTCGCTGACCAGTTTCACTGGTCGTACCCCGCCAACAAGGGTGAGTGCGCAATCCATTTTCGCGACCGGGCAATCTCCACGACCTCTTTTAGAACTTCGGCTTCCATTGTCTTCTTGTCCAGCATCCGCTGCAATTCGCGGATCTGCTTGAGCGCATCGGTCAGTTCCGACGCAGGTACGACGGCTTCGCCAGCACTGACCGCCGACAAGCTTCCGTCCTGGTACAGCTTGCGCCACTGGAACAGCTGGTTGGCGTTGATGCCGTTGCGTCGGGCCACCACGGACACGCTTTGTCCCGGTTCAAGGCTCTCGCGGACCATGGCCAGCTTCTGGTCGGTGCTCCAGCGGCACCGGCGCTCCTGGCCGAGTAGCTCGCCACCCTTATCATTGCTGTTAGTCATAAACATACCCGTTTGCCTATCCCTTATCTTAAGGGGGAACGGTGTCCTGTCTTTCATGGGGCTCGTTCACTGCCCAAGAGAACAGCTTTCACCAAACCACAATATCACTTCGACCTAAAACCAATACTCTGGTCATTACAGACTCCTCTGAGTTGGTTCGAAGCTAAGCAGCGATAATGGCCTGCCGCCTGAATGCGTATGTCTGGCGTGAACCAAGCCACAGCAAAATACGCCAAAGCGCATGGCGTAGCGTTGGTGTCGATAATTGAAAGCGTAGTTACCCGCGGAACTCGCTCCACGCACGCAGTAGAGGCGCAGCCTCCAGCCTTGCTCAACATTCCGGAATTTTTTACTCTGGCACGTCGACGAGAATGACACGTGAAGCATCTCGATTAAATCGCCCGGCCGTGCTAATTCGTAAATCAACAAGACGCTGCTGATTAGACCGACATTAGAAATATCTGTGATCACCCCCTCTTCAGAGAGTGGCACCCAGATCTCTGCTCAGAGTGTTCTCTCCCCCCTAAAGCGATGATCTCAAAAGCTCCGCACGGCAGGTTTCTAGTATTTCATCCGCAAGCAAGGAGTCATCCGGACAAGCCCTAGACAACATGACCGCACCGATGGAATGTGCCAACAGATTGATCATTTTTGCTCGAGCCTCCTTCTTAGTCACAGTCGACCCTGCGGTGTGCTTTTCCTCGAGCGCAGCAATCATGTTTTCGACGCCACCGGCAAAGGTTGTCTTAAACTCATCTGACTGACGAGCAGCGTCCCCGCACAGAGCTGCCATCGTGCAACCATCGCCCCTGCCGTCTCTGTGAGACCTCGACACGTACAGACTCACAAATCCAGGAACGTCGATGTCGCTGGTACCCGTCAGAGATTTTGAAAGACTGTTTTCGGCTGCCTCGGCCATCAAATCAGCCTTCGAGCCAAAGTGTTTGTAGAAGCCTCCCTGCGTGAATCCGGCGGTCGCCATCAGCTCCGCTATCCCAACGCCGTCGTAACCACGCTCACGGAACAGCTCGGAAGCCGTTTCCACGATATGAGCCCGGTTGGCGATTGATTGCGCCTTAGTGATCTTCATCTCGCCCCCTGAATATCTCAAAACCATGGGCTGACTATACAATGATGTCGATCGCAATCAAAGCTGTTGACATCTTTGAGCATGATCGACATCATAAAATCATTGCCGCGCAGGTAGACAGCTAGCCCCACTCACCAATATCTATGGAGTCCACATGAACGATAAGACCTTGTTTGAGCCATATGCGCTCGGCTCAGTGACACTCTCCAACAGAGTCGTGATGGCACCGCTCACGAGAAACCGCGCAGGATCG
Organism: Pseudomonas petroselini; assembly: GCF_045037875.1. Taxonomy (NCBI): domain Bacteria; kingdom Pseudomonadati; phylum Pseudomonadota; class Gammaproteobacteria; order Pseudomonadales; family Pseudomonadaceae; genus Pseudomonas; species Pseudomonas petroselini. The sequence continues at coordinate 3,868,790 of NZ_CP173614.1, read as the reverse complement.
GGTTTCGTCCCAAGTGAACTTGCTGCGATCTATTACGGCCAGAGGGCCTCTGCCGGCCTCCTGATTTCCGAGGCCACTCAAATCTCGCAGCAAGGTCAGGGGTATCAGGACACGCCAGGGATTTACACGCAGGAGCAGATAGAAGGATGGCGCGCAGTCACCCAAGCCGTTCACGCGAAAGGCGGGCACATCTTCATGCAGCTTTGGCACGTAGGGCGCGTTTCCCACGTTGACCTTCAGCCCAATGGCTCCGCGCCAGTGGCGCCCTCTTCCCTGGGAGCCGCGACGAAGGTTTTCGTCAACAACAGCTTCGAGGACGCCTCCGAACCCCGAGCCCTTGATGCCAGCGAACTGCCAGGGATCGTGAATGACTTTCGGGTTGCAGCGGCAAATGCGATTGCAGCTGGTTTTGATGGCGTAGAGATCCATGGTGCAAACGGTTATTTGCTGGATCAATTCCTCAAAGACGGCTCCAACGTGCGCACAGATGCCTATGGTGGATCCATTGAAAACCGTGCTCGCTTGCTGCTCGAAGTCGCTGCCGCTGTAGTAGAAGAAATTGGTGCCGACAGAACAGGTATTCGTCTTTCTCCAGTGTCACCAGCCAACGGTATTTCAAGCAGTGACCCGCAACCACAATTTGACTACGTCGTTGACCAGCTCGATGCCTTGGGCCTGGTTTACATCCACGTGGTAGAGGGTGCAACTGGCGGGCCGCGCGAAGTCGCGCCTTTTGATTTTGGCTCCCTGCGCCATCGCTTCAAAAACACCTACATCGCCAACAACGGCTATGACCTGAATCTCGCGAGCTCCCAACTCAACGATGACAAAGCGGATTTGATCGCCTTCGGTCGTCCGTTCATTGGCAACCCTGATCTGGTAGAGCGGCTCAAGACCGGCGCTAAGTTGTCCGCATTCGACCCGGCGACTATCTATGGCGGCGGTGCGACTGGCTACATCGACTACCCGACACTTGCCGAATCCAGTTCCAAGCAAGGCTGAGCAGTAATCGCGACTGAATCGTTAACCGACATCAATTAAAGAGCATCCTATTATGAGCATCCCTGGAACCGTTTTGATTACCGGCGCCTCCACCGGAATCGGTGCAACCTACGCGGAGCGTTTCGCAGGACGCGGGCACAACCTGGTGCTGGTCGCCCGCGACAAACACCGCTTGGACGCTTTGGCTTCCCGTCTGCGCGAGCAACACGGTGTTACCGTTGACGTGATCCAGGCTGACCTGACTCAAACTTCCGATTTGACGACTGTCGAAACTCGCCTTCGCGACGACGCCAGTATCAGCATTCTTGTGAACAACGCGGGCGCCGCTCTATCCGGTAGCTTCACTGAGCAATCCACTGACAGCGTTGCCAACCTAGTCGCACTCAACACGACTGCGCTAGTACGACTCACCAGCGCCATAGCCCCTCGCCTGTCACACGCTGGCAGTGGAGCGATTGTCAATATTGGCTCGGTCGTAGGACTGGCACCGGAATATGGAATGTCGGTCTACGGCGCAACCAAGGCGTTTGTGCTTTTTCTCTCACAAGGCTTGAGCCTCGAACTCGCCCCCAAAGGCGTGTATATCCAGGCCGTACTGCCAGCCGCGACCCGTACCGAAATCTGGGAGCGCGGAGGCTACGACATCAATGCCATTAGCGAAATAATGGAAGTCGGAGACCTAGTTGATGCCGCGCTGGTAGGTTTAGATCGCCGAGAACCAGTGACAATACCCCCTGTACAAGACGAGGCCCACTGGGATGTTCTACAGACTGCCCGCCAGGGTTTGTTGGCAGATATCCGCCAAGCCGAAGTTGCCAAGCGCTATAAAAAATAAGGCGTGACCGTGATGCAGCAAACGCTCACACAGTGCCCTACAGGCAGAGCGTTAGCTGCACATTGTTCCAATCTGTACCTCAAACGGATACGGTGCGCAAATGACCGCTCAATCCACAAATAATCATCCTGGGCCGCAGGGGCTGTTCGTCCAATCCGCCAACCTGTGGGTCAATGTAGAAGGAACAACATTTGCCTACCGGGACTTGGGCCCGAGAGACGGATCGCCGCTCGTTCTATTGAACCATTGGGGCGCCGTCCTGGATAACTTCGATCCTCGAATCGTTGACGGTCTGGCTCAGAGGCAACGAGTCATTGCCATTGACTATCGCGGAATCGGCGGCTCTGGTGGAACCGCACCTTTAACTGTTAGCGAAATGGCAAACGACGCGATTGCGGTTATACGCACTCTGGGATTCCAGAAAGTCGATCTATTGGGTTTCTCACTCGGTGGATTTGTCGCGCAAGACATTGCGCTAAAAGCGCCTGAGATTGTGCGAAAACTCATTTTGACCGGAACCGGGCCTGCTGGTGGCCAGGGCATCGACAAAGTGTGGTCTGTGGCTTGGCCGTTGATGCTGAAGGGCCTAGTGACAATGCGCGATCCAAAGTTTTACCTTTTTTTCACCCCATCGGCTGACGGTCAGAGTGCGGCGCGCGCTTTTCTAAAACGGCTGACGGAGAGAAAAAAAGAACGCGATAAAGGCCCCACCTCATCAGCGTTCATGCGACAACTGAGGGCAATAACTGCTTGGGGTCGCCAAGCGCCTCAAGATCTCAGTCGCATACAGGTTCCAACCCTTATTGCCAACGGCGACAGCGACATCATGGTGCCCACTGCGAACTCGACTGAGCTGGCCCGTCGTATCCCCAATTCTCAACTGATCATTTATGAGGACGCTGGGCATGGCGGAATTTTTCAGAACTACGGTGACTTCGTCCCCACGACATTGGCATTTCTAAACACTTGATAGCACCTCAACACACTCGGATGCCACCAGCTTCCCCACCCGCTCTCAGCCACTAAGAGTTGACCAACCATGAAAGCTTTTTTTATCAACCGATACGGCAAGAGCAGCGGTGAGCTACCTGAACCAAAAGTAGGCGGCAACGACGTTCTTGTTCAAATACACGCTGCAAGCATCAATCCTTTGGATTTGAAAATCAGAACGGGAGAATTTAAACAGATTCTCCCCTACACCTTTCCTTTGATATTGGGGAATGATTTGGCCGGCGTTGTGGTTCGTGCGGTCTTACTTTCCGACGCCCTGCCAACCGCACATGAAATTGGCGTGCAATATGGCAATGTTCAACCGGGCGATACCATCGCCGTCGTTGGTGCTGGGCCAGTTGGCATGGGTTGCGTACTCACCGCTCAGTTGTACTCCCCCTCCAGCATCATCGTCATCGACATGGATGAAAACCGTTTGGCCATGGCTCGCGAACTTGGCGCAACTCACACCATTAACTCTGCCCATGAAGATGCCATCGCCCGTGTTTTGGAGATTACCGAAGGCCGAGGAGTGGATTGCGCGATTGAAGCTGTTGGCCTGGAAGCCACTTGGAATATTTGCCAACAAGTCGTCAAAGAAGGTGGGCACATTGCCAATGTGGGTGTGCATGGCAAGCCCGTGCAATTTGCGTTGGAGAAGCTCTGGATCAAGAATCTCACCATCACCACCGGCCTCGTAAACGCCAACACCACCAGCATGCTCCTCAAAACTTGCTGCTCCGGCAAACTACCGATGGAAAAGCTCGCCACTCACACCTTTGGATTTTCTGAGCTGCCCAAAGCCTATGATGTGTTTAAACATGCCGCTGATGAAAAGGCCATGAAAGTCATGATTGACTTCTAGGAATGTATCCGTTGGTAATAGGTAAACTATCGATCCTAGCCGCGTTCTGCGCGGCTTTGGCTTTAGACCGTGGCGAAACGTTTCGAGCCCTAGGTGGTACCGAATCATGTACAGCTACTAAATTCGTGTGCGCGACAACGAACAAAATTCCCGTACATCCGCTAAGTGTTTTTCGGCCACTTAAAACGGTGCGACGGTGTTTCGAGGCCATCTCCTACGTCTTGCGCACCGTCTACTTGGCGCAGTCGTCAATTAGGCTAATGAGGTCGCGGTAGGGGGGCGGCAGCACACGCTCCTGCATGCAGAGCTACCGCATAAAGCTTCTGTCTCTGGCATCAACACGTTCTTACCTTGGCGGTACTGGGAAGGTGTCTTGGTCGGACGACTAGCATCAAAACCCACCACGGATGCCCGAGGATGATCAACGTCTCAGGGCGCTCACTGAGAACGCGTCGTCGAGCTCTCAAATTCTTCGATGTGGACGGCGCAAGAGCTGCAGAGAAAGTTAGACGTACTCCAGGCTTCTCAGTCCATCACGGGGCACAAAAATCCAACCTTCGGAAGGATCGACGGTTGGCGGCGGATGCGCGAGTAAATCTGGTTTATTTTGAAATGACCAACCTATCAAAGCACATGTCAGTGCGTCTTCCAGATCCAAGTGATAAAACTCAGGGCCGGCCTTGAGCTTTTCAATTGGGACACTGCCACCAGAATCTTCGTAGAAAGGCCGACGCATCCCACCAATGCAGGCTGATCGTTTGCATGCGGAAGGGTAAGCCTCAATGGCATGGATATAACGGCCATCTGTCCAGAGCCCGCACCTCTCGATATCTGGTGCGAACAGGGCCAGAAAGTGAATACCCTTGGTCGCCTGGCTCCCAATCATGTCCTTGATGGGAGACAACGGCGAAAGACCTCTATCGAACAGAAAACGCTCTGTCTCTCTGTGCAAATAAGGATTGGCTGATGAGGAAAGAATTTGACCAGCAGCAACTCTTGAAACAATCAGGTCAGCGAATGCCTTGGAGAATCCAAGCGGCGTATCAATCGCGAACAGCAACCTGAACGAATTTTCATGATCGATTTTCACTTGGCACAATTCAAGGATCTTGGTGGCCAGCATCTCGGAGCTGGTTGCCTCGTTGAGGGTGTTGCGCAAATTACCCCTCCAAGGAACACCGGCCAGTTCTCTGGCTGAGTCGAGAATCACCAATGCATCTCGGCTTGCTGGATTCTTGTCGCAATTCCAGCCCCCCACATCCCATCCGACGTAGTACGTTTGCCTGTCTTTCAACCTATACACTCACGTTAAAAATCTTTGGACATCCCTTGCTGAGTCGCCAGGCCTAATTGCACTTAACCGTCCACAGCTCACTGATTTGTGTTGTATATCTCTGGCTGCGCATCTCGCTTTTCATGGCCCACTCCGGGTCGGTGGGCACGCTTGCAGGCCGCAATGTTCCTTTGCCCCAGCGCTGGTTGATGTCATCCAAAACCCCCATGACCTTTGACGTGGCCAAGGGCTGTACTTCACTGAACAAGTCGTCAGTGAATTCGTTGGATTTGCGTAAATCCAACAGATGCACCTCTGCCTTACTGAACCTTATTCCCGGCCTGAAAATCCGCCCCACAGCCTCGGTCGCGTAGCGAATCAACAGCCTGACGTCGTTGGTGGGATACGGGAGATCAACAGTCGCGCCATTGGAATATTTAACCTCGTTAGGGTTAAAGAATCCGGTTCTGATGTTCACTCTCATCGTCTTGCATAGCGAATCCTGAAGCCTGAGCTTCTCCGCCGCGCGCTGAACGTAGGTCGCAACAGCTTCCTTTATCGGCTCAACTTCCGTCAGCCTCGCTCCGAAGCTTCGGCTGCAACAGATTTCGTGCTTTGCGGCGTCTGCCTCCAGGGAGTCGAGACAAGAAACTCCGCCAAGTTCACGAGCGGTTTTTTCCAGCACAACGCTGAATTTTTTCCTGAGCAGCCTCGGGTCAGCTTTTGAAAGGTCGAGTGCCGTGTGGATGCCCATTTCCTCAAGTTGAGTACGAAGCTTTCTGCCTACGCCCCAGACCTCGCCCACTGGACTCTTGCGCAACACCCATTGTAGGGTCTTGGGGTCGCAGAGATTGACGACGCCTTTTGTCCTCTCCATGTACTGCTTGGCAACGTGGTTAGCCAGTTTGGCCAGCGTTCTGGTCGGGGCGATGCCAACTCCCACAGGAATGCCGGTACCCTGCCCTACCGCTTTCTGAATTTTCATTCCTAACTCAGATAGATCTCCAGGCATCCCGGTGAGGTCGGCGAACGCTTCGTCAATGCTGTAGATCTCAAGCCTGGGCACCATGGACTCAATGATGGTCATAACACGGTCACTGAGGTCGCCGTACAACGTGTAGTTGCTGCTGAACGTCGCGATGCCGGCTTCATCGAGATAGTCTTTGATTTGGAAGTAAGGCGCGCCCATTTTGACAAAGGGCTTAGCGTCATAGGAACGGGCGATCACACAACCGTCGTTGTTAGACAAAACAACAATCGGCACCTTGGCAAGATCCGGCCTGAACACTCTCTCGCAGCTCGCGTAAAAGCTGTTGCAGTCGATTAAAGCGAACATTTCGTCAGTTCCGGCCATGATCACGCACGCTGTATTGCACCACACCCCAGATCATCAATTCATCCTCATCGGATAGCGTTCTCGTGGCGTAGCTGTCGTTCTCCGGCGCCAGACTCAGCCGTCGACCTTCAAGTCTGAGCCTCTTGCAAACAGGCTCAGCGTTGAGCGACGCAACGACTATGTCGCCGTCAACAGCTTCCCTGCTGCGATCAACGATCACAAAGTCGCCGCTGAAAATCCCGGCTTTCTGCATGCTGTCCCCGTCAATCTTGACCAGGAAAACATGAGGTGCACGAATGTTGAAAAGCTCGTCGAGTGAGATGTGTTTTTCAATGTGATCAGTAGCAGGAGATGGAAATCCAGCGGAGGCAGTTGCGGAAAAAACCGGGATGGGCAACCCTTGCGCCAGCAAAGCACCAACAGCAGTCACACTCATTCTGCACCTCCAGTGGTTCTATGCGTTCTAGGTTACCCAGCGTCACAGCCCGAACTAAGCGTAGTGTTCAGAAAAGTGCGCGCAGTGGCTGGAAATGATGCAGTCATCGCAATGAGGGCTGCGTGCAACACAGACCTTCATCCCATGCTGAATTAGCCATTCGTGAGCGTGCTTTTTGTATTGCGAAGGGGTGACTTCGTTGATCACCTTGGTGGTGACATCCGTTGAAGTGGTGTCAACAATCCCTAAACGGTTTAGCAGGCGATGGATGTGCGTATCGACGGCAATTAATGGGGTGTCGAAGATGAAGTTCATGATCAGACTGGAGCACTTGAGACCAATACCTTGCAGCTGAAGCAATTCCTCTTTTGTGTCTGGAAGCTTGCCGCCGTGTCTGTCGATGATTTGCTTGCACATCATCTTCAGGCTTTTGGTCTTTTTGTTGTAGTGCGCGACAGGCTTTATGATGCTTCGTAGCTCTTCATCATCCAGCGCCAGAAGTTCCTCGAACGTCGACACCTTCTTGTAAAGAGGCACGCACGCAGCCACCACTCTTTTGGTAGTCGTCATGGTCGACAGTGCAGCAGAGACAATGCTTCGGAATGGCGTACTGGACAGCCCATTGGTCATCCATTCATCGTCACTCTGATCGAACGTCGGGTAGGCGTTACTTAGAGACTTGTAGATAGATGAGATTTCACTTTTTGCGAGCATCTAACAGGCCTCCTGGACAGACTTGTCGGCGGCAGCATGGAAGTAAGCCATCTGCCCAGGGGCATATGGATGTGTCAGCGGTTTTGCCGGTTCACAAGGAAACTGTTGAATAGGGTCTATTGGCGCTACAAGCTGCGCCTGGGAGGAGATGACAAACGTTTCAAGGCGACGATTGTGAGCAGCACACTCGTCGCGCAGCCAATGCAGATCGTCCCTTCGGTTGGACAGCCCTAAAACGCCGACCGCGCTACCCAGCTCGTCGTAAGAAAACTGAGCGGAAGCAATCATTGCGCGAAGGTCACACAGCCCTGAAAGAGAGCTAATTGGCTGTTGGTCAGCCTGTGCGGACGCGAGATCAGCAACCGACGTGCAGCAAGTGGAGTCGCCCGTGAGACCAATATCTGCAGACGCTGACAGTTCTCGTACCAGCGAAGCGAGGGTTCGTGGATGTCGGCAGAAGACCTGGAAGATGATCGCAGCCTCCAGGCGCACGCCAGCTTGGATATTACCGTCTTCGCTCATTAGTGCCTCGGCCTGAGCCGTCACCTTATGGTTGAGCAAGCGCAGAGCGTTCAGCCGGGCCACACACCACTGTTGATACAACGAAGTCGACATACGATCTCTCTCTGTCATTGCAGAAATCATCCACGCGCGTAAATTAGGCCGGTCTTGACCTTCATTTGCCGTTGCAATACAGCTCAGCTTCCAATCCGAGTCGAGTGCTGCAAGCGCTGACTGGTCAAGCCTCAGCGCGTTTGTGAAGCTGCTGCCGCGTCTGAATAAGGGGCGCATGCTTACCGGCAAATTAATAGTACGCTATCGTACTATTAAAAGCCATGCACCTCCGATTCCTTTCGTCGTTTCGTTTGTGATTCGCTGATTAATCGGTAACGGTCAGCCCCTTAACAACCCAGTGCCGTCAGTAAATGGCACACTGTGCAACTCACTTCTTAAGTCGGACAGATGGTTTGAAACAGGATCGCGCCAAAAAAACCCCTCCCTCGCCCCGTCCAAGACCAGGTCGTCCGCGCGCTGACCAGGCGGGTGAGGTCGAACGGAGAATTCTTGATGCAGCCACAGCCATTTTTTTGGAGCACGGATTCGGACGTGCCACTCTTGACCAAGTCGCAGAGCACGCTCACGTGGGCAAGACCACGCTTTACAGCCGATACGCAACCAAGGAGGCGCTGTTCGAAGCTGTGGTACGCAAGTGCGTAGAGACGTTTCTTCAAGACATGGACACAGGGCCTGCCGAAGGCAACCTGGAAAAAAAATTAGTGCAGGTGGGTACAGCTTTGGCACAAGCCACACTCACCCCTTACGTCATTTCAATCATGCGCATTACCTTGGCCGAAACTGATCGTTTCCCAGAAATCGCTAAAGAGGCGTTTCGATTGGGCTTCGGGGCGTGTGTTCAAAGTATTGCGGACGCGTTGACTAACGGTGAGGAGCCTTTGAGCGCTGAGCTTGCTTTGGAAATAGGTAGACGATTTGTGGAGCTGGCACTTCATCCTCTCTACTTCCATGCGTTTTTCGGTGGCGATCTTGGGATTCTTAACCAGCGAATCTCAAAAGACGTTGCTCAGGTTGCCGGGATGTTGTCGAAGGATGTCAGCCAATCAGTTTTCGACAATCCGATTTAGCTGCCAGCCCCATAAAGGGGCTGGCAACCAGGGCAATCATTACATCTTGATCACGTAGTTTGTGAATCCACCGTGGCGACTGCTGGTGTCGTCAACAGCTTTGTTCACTTGCTCAAGGGGATAGACCTTGTGCTCATAGAACCCCAGATCAAGCAGTCCTGCGCCAGCCATGTCCACCATCGCTTGGCTCTGCTGCGTTGTGAACCAGCTTGATCCAATGATGGTAATGTCGTTGGAAAGCGCCCAGAACAAGTCTAGGGGGACGTCGCCCTGAACAGCGCCAATGTCGACAAGCCGACCGCCTCGATTCAGACTTTTGAAACCTTCCACCAACGGCTCGGCAGGCGCTCCAGGGGCCAAGGCATCCAGCACGATGTCGACGCCTTGGCCATCAGTTACTCGCTGGCTCCACTCTTTCACAGGCTCTGATCCCGACTCCAATATCTCGATTCTCCCTTCAGGCCCCATGTCCTGAACTTTTTGAAAAAAATCCTTGTTTCGAGCCGTGCCAAGGATTTTTTTCACACCAAGCGCCAGGGCCACGGCCACTGCGCCCAGTCCCAGCGTGCCTGTGATGCCGTTGATGAGAAGAGTTTTGCCGGGGCCTGCATTGGCTCGGATCAAACCGCGATATGCCGTCCCCAGATAGCCCAAGCGAGTTGCAGTTTCGAAATCCACTGCATCAGGCAGTCGAACAAGGCTGTACTGCGGTGCCGGCATGTATTCGCACAGACCACCATAGGGATAATCCTCGAACATCTGCGCGCCATTTTTGCCCAGGCCGAAGTAGCCGTTTAGAACGAAGCTGTCGCACGAAACCGGCTCCCCCGCTTGGCAGGCCCTGCACGAGCCGCAGTACCGGCCCGGGTTTACGTAGACTCGGTCTCCAGGTTTGAAGCCATACACTTGTGACCCGACCGATTCGATCACGCCAGTTGCGTCCAAGCCAAAGATAGCGGGAAGTTTCGGCAGCGGCAGCTCGGGTGCCACTTCGTCCCATTCCGCGATCACGTTTTGCAGGTTTTGCACCAGCCCGCAGGCTTCGACTTTCACCAGCACCTCAGTGGGGCGAATAGTTGGAACCGGGAGGCGTTCGATTTTCAAGGGCTTGCCGGTGTCATGCAGCCGAGCAGCACGCATTTCAGTGGGTGTCATGTGAAGCTCCTGTGCATCATCTGACTCATGCTTAAAGACTGCATGAAATAAAGGTACTTACTCGTACCATTAATGGAGCCTCAGGTGATGTCAGGAGTTCAACAGATCTTCTGTCTCAGGCTTTCTCTCGAAGCTGCGCATCGTTTAAATCACCACGAAAAATGCCTTTCGCGATTCAGCATTGAGATGGCAACGGCTCTCTACTTACCCATCATGCTCACGGCCTGCTGTGTGGCCTCGGTGGTTCTGGTCGCCAACTTGCGCACCTCATCCGCAACGACTGCAAATCCTCTGCCAGCTTCACCAGCCCTGGCAGCTTCAATGGCAGCATTAAGGGCGAGTAGATTTGTCTGGCTGGCAATGCTCTGAATGGTGCTAACAATCTGGGCCAAATGCGCGAGGTTGCCCTCCAGCTCCTGTTGGTGCAATGACTGGGCATGGCGCAGCGTTTCCTGCTCGTGTTGAAGGTGAACGTCCACCAGCGCACCCACAACTCTCAGCGGTGCACCCGACGGGTCTCGTCGTGTCTGACCACGGGCCCTGAACCAGCGGTACTCGCCGCTTTTCATTTTCAAACGGTACTCAATATCGAAGGGCGTTTTCCCTGTCCTGTCAGTTAGGTGCGCGCCAAAGGCGTTCAGGCTTTGCGCTTTGTCCTCGGGGTGCAACCTCGAGGCCCAGCTGTCAAGAACATCCGGAAATTCTTCAACAGTATCGAAACCCAGTAATCTTCTGAATTGCGGCGACCACCAGAAGGGGTTTCGGGGGTTGACAGGATCTCCTGCAATCACCTCCATATCCCAAAGACCATCAGAAAGCATCTCGCGCGCTAGCTCAAACCGAGTGATCATTACGTCATGCATCTGATCTCGCTCAAGCTCTTCATGAATATCACGCAGAGAGCCTGCAACGCGAATAGGCACCCCCCGGTCATCACGCAAAGTTTCACCCTGAGCGTGAAACCATCGGTAAGTACCGTCTTTCATCGCTAAGCGATTTTTGACCTTGTAAGGCGTCTGGCCTGACTTATCATTCAAATGTTTGGCAAAGGCGTCCAGAGTTGCTTGCTTATCTTCCGGATGCAAACGATCAGCCCAGCTAGCCAGCACGTTTGGAAAATCGCGCTCGTCGTTAAACCCCAAAAGACTCCGGAATTGTAGTGACCACCAGAATCGATTTTTCGGGTTTATCGGATCACCAGCAATCACCTCCATGTCCCACAAGCCTTCGCTAGAGGCCCGGTTGACAAGGTCAAATCTAACCTCTTGAGCAGCAGCACTCTCAGAAGCCTCTCTCAAGAGCAAGCGCGCAGATTCAAGTTCTGCCTCTAATGCCAAGACGTGTGCCGCTACTCTGGTTTCGTCATCCTTCAAGGCTTTCCAAGCTTCGATAATTCTCGGCGCTTCAGCGCAACCTGAGACTTGTGGGTCGCCCCCTTCCATGATGGATGAAATCAACTGATTTAGCGCTGCGCGATCACGGCGACCAAAAAACAGATTCGACATATGGAAATACTCAAATGGCTTAGAGCCCTCATCCTTGGCTCCTTGACATCTAGATCGTCGGGGTGACAAAAACCTTGAGTAAAAACAGCATGAATCTGAACATTTAAGACGATTGGTAGGGACCGTTCTCAAAACCCTAAGACCTGTCAGGTTGAGGTGTGTCGCGGGCCCGCTCCTGAAGCAAACCTACCCCGCTCTTCATCGGCGCTTGCAGCCAGCGCCGGCAGCACAAGATTACCCATTTTGGCATCTGCTGATCTTTCACGGCCTAAATGATCAGGTGTGTCAAAAGTTGTCGAGGAACGCGCTGAAACCAAGGGCGGGGGCGGTATGCGGCAGCTCTGCATCCGGGGGGCATATTACATGCTGTCCCCTACCGCGACGACGTATGCTCAATTGATGACGGCTCCTAGTGGCCGGTGCGCAGCACATAGAAGATGGCCTCGAACACCAGCCGCGCCGGCTTAGGTGGCCGAACGGCACTTGGCTGATTCACGGAAGCTTTGTTCGTTGTCGCGCGCGGATCATTGGCACTCCACGATGCAGTGCCACCTACGACTCTACACGTTTCGCCAAGGTCTAGATTCAACGCCGCACGCAATGCGGCTTGGATCTACAGTCACCGATTTGCCGCGGAGGAGTTCTTAGAAGTCAATCATGACTTTCATGGCCTTTTCATCTGCGGCATGTTTAAACACATCATAGGCCTTACCCAGCTCGGAAAATCCAAAGCTATGAGTGGCGAGCTTTTCCATCGGTAGTTTGCCGGAGCAGCAAGTTTTGAGGAGCATGCTGGTGGTGTTGGCGTTAACGAGGCTGGTGGTGATGGTGAGATTCTTAATCCAGAGCTTCTCCAACGCAAATTGCACGGGCTTGCCATGCACATCCACATTGGCAATGTGCCCACCTTCTTTGACGATGTGTTGGCAAATATTCCATGTGGCTTCCAGGCCAACAGCTTCAATCGCGCAATCCACTCCGCGGCCCTCGGTAATCTCTAGCACACGGGCGATAGCATCTTCCTGGGCGGAGTTGATGGTGTGAGTTGCGCCGAGTTCGCGAGCCATGGCCAAACGGTTGTCATCCATGTCGATGACGATGATGCTAGAAGGGGAATACAACTGGGCGGTAAGTACACAACCCATGCCAACGGGCCCGGCGCCAATGACGGCGATGGTATCGCCCGGCTGAACATTGCCATATTGCACACCAATTTCATGTGCGGTTGGCAGGGCGTCAGAAAGTAAAACGGCAACATCTTCGTTGAGGGCTTCTGGCAGGAGGTACAGCGAATTGTCTGCAAAGGGAGTGCGTACAAATTCAGCCTGAGTGCCGTCGATCATCTAGCCCATAATCCAGCCGCCTCCATTGCGACAGTGGGCGTATAGCTGCTTTTGGCAGTTCTCACAAATGCCGCACCGGCTCACGCAGGAAATAATGACCCTGTCGCCTTTTTTGAATTTACCTACGGCATCGCCTATTTCTTCAACGATGCCGATGCCTTCGTGACCCAAAATGCGACCTAAGAAATGGGAGCCTATTTATGCGATCAACTAGAAATGATTGTCAAACTATAAAGCTGCTAAGCCGGTGATATGCGAGGAGCTAGGAGCCAAAATTCAGCATGCTACTATGAGTCTGAATACCTAATACCCTGCAGCCCGACGTAGAATAGCGCCCCGTCCGCTGCGACCAACACAGCTATGTGAGCTTCGCCCCCCCCCCCCCAAGAGCTGGGTAGAATTCTTCATCAGGAAAGAGCTTGATTTCGTTAGAATCGTAATGACTATGGCACGCCCAGATATCGCCCGAAGAGGGGAAAACTGTGGGAGATGGCCCTTGAGCATCTGGGCTCAGACGGAATTCTCCACGCGATCATAGATATGTGGAGCCGAGCCGCCCCTCCGCCCCGACCACTGGAGGGATACCTGTCCACCAAGGAGGTAAGTCAGGACATCTTGAACATACCTAAACTTGCCCAGGAGCAAGTCGGTGCCTTCGTACCGGGTCGAATTCGGGCTGCAGGCACACTCACTTTGTACGCTCATCAAGCTGCGCGATGCCACGCTGGCCGAAGGTGTTATCCACGCTGATGAGACTCCGGTGCAGATGCTAACGCCGGGCGCGAAGACACCCCATCGTACCTACGTCTGAACTTAGAGCACGACGCCGCTTTCGTGCCCGCCACTTTTCTGACGAACAGAGGCACACTCAACATCGAGCTGAGGTTTCATGCAAGGGGCAGTTTGCGGATTGCCGCACGAAGGTTGAGAAATGCGGGTTCAAGCAGTTGCGCAATGGCGGTGGCTTTTTCGGTGGGGCAGTAAGCGTTATTGCGAATGAACAGCTCATCGTTGAAGCGCTTGCGCAGTTTGGACAACGTATTGCTGACAGCCGGTTGCTTGACTCCCAGACAAGCGGCTGCACGGCTCACGTTGCGCTCGCGATAGACGACCAAGAAAGTCATGAGGCTTTGCAAATCGGCTTTGAGCAATAGTTGTTCATTTGAATCCATATTTATCCGCCTAAGATGCGGTCCACAAGCAATCTCCAGCTAGTAGGCCTCGCTAAATGGACCCTACAGTGAGCCGAGCCGCGCTGTGAATGTCCTTGTGTCCAGCCTCGATCTACGGTCTGTCACGCTATTTGCTCCTTACAGATGCGCCTGTGTGGCAGGCGCGCTTGAGGTCTCCCAGACTATTGCTCGCTACCTGGCGATACCGGCAAGGAAGCCGATATTCGGGCGTGGCAAATCTCGAGTATTTCATCGGCGAGCGGCGAATCATCCGGACACGCACGCGACAGCATGATCGCGCCGACTGCATGAGCCAGTACGTCGATCATCTTAGCTCTCGTCTCGCCCGGGGCAGCGCCTTCGACGGGTGGATACTTTCCAACCAGCGTTTGCAGCATGCGGTCGATCCCATCGGCAAAGGCGTTCTTCAATTCATCTGACTGTCGCGCCGCGTCTCCACACAGGGCCGACATGGTGCATCCATCGGCACGTCCATCCCTGTGTCTCCTCGACACGTAGATATCGACGAACGCCTGAATGTCAAGCGCTTCGGCGCTGGCCAGCGAGCGGGAAAGACCACTGGCTGAAGCCTCGGCCATCAAATCGGCTTTTGAGCCGAAATGTTTATAGAAACCTCCATGGGTGAATCCGGCAGCCCCCATAAGATCCACCAAACCTACGCCGTCAAATCCTCGCTCACGAAACAAAACGGAGGCCGTCTCGACGATGTGCTCGCGATTTGCCTGCGCCTGGGCTTTGGTCACCTTCACCTGTAATACCTCGAATTTGCTCAAAAAATCATTCATCCATAATACATAGATGTTGAGTGCAATCAAAATGATTGACAGCAAAGATTATGATCGACATCATAAATACACATCAAATCCATCCCCAGCCACAGAAGAACCCTCGCATGACCGATCAGAATCTGTTTAGCGCTTACACCCTCGGGTCACTGACACTTGCCAACCGCGTGGTGCTGGCGCCGCTAACGCGCAACCGTGCAGGTACTGGATTGGTGCCCAGCGAATTTGCCGCCACTTACTACAGCCAGCGCGCTTCGGCGGGACTGCTGATCACCGAGGCCACCCAGATTTCGGCGCAGGCCCAGGGCTACCAAGACACACCCGGTCTTTACACCCAGGCGCAGATTGACGGCTGGCGCCGTGTCACCGAAGCGGTGCATGCCAAGGGCGGCAAGATTTTTGTGCAACTGTGGCACGTTGGCCGGGTCTCCCATGTGGACCTGCAACCGGGTGGTGCCGCGCCAGTAGCGCCGTCGGCCATCCGTGCCCAGACCAATACCTTCGTCAATAACGGCTTTGCCGACGTGTCCGAGCCACGCGCGCTCGAACTCGACGAACTGCCAGGCATCGTTAACGATTTCCGCCAAGCGGCAGCAAACGCTATTGCGGCCGGCTTCGACGGCGTGGAAATCCACGGTGCAAACGGCTATTTGCTCGACCAGTTCATCAAGGATGGCGCAAACCAGCGTACCGATGCCTACGGCGGCTCTATCGAGAACCGCGCGCGTCTATTGCTGGAAGTGACCGCCGCGGTGGTCGCCGAGATTGGCGCGGAGCGCACCGGCATTCGCCTTTCGCCGGTCTCGCCCGCCAATGGTGTGTCAAGCAGTGAGCCGCAGGCTCAGTTCGATTACATCGTCGAGCAACTCAATGCGCTCGACATTGTTTACCTGCATGTCGTCGAAGGCGCGACCGGTGGGCCACGCGACGTGGCGCCCTTTGATTTCGACGCCTTGCGCCAGCGCTTCCAGAACACCTATATCGCCAACAATGGCTACGACCAAAACCTGGCCAGCTCGCGGCTTGCGCAGGATAAGGCTGACCTCATCGCCTTTGGCCGCCCGTTTATTGGCAATCCGGATCTGGTAGAGCGGCTCAAGGCCGGTGCGCCGCTGTCGGCCTTCGACCCTACCACCATCTACGGCGGGGGTGCGGCGGGCTATATCGACTATCCGACACTGACCGAATCAAGCGCTGCCGCCAACTAGGCACTGGCTGACCGAGCCTGCTGTATTCGTTCATCAACCACACTCCGTATTCTTAAAAATGAGCTGACACCATGACTACTCGCCCTACCGTTCTCATCACTGGCGCTTCCACCGGCATTGGCGCGGTTTACGCCGAGCGTTTTGCCCAACGAGGGCATAATCTGGTACTGGTCGCACGCGACCTCTCGCGCCTGGAAGCCCTCGCGGCAAAATTGCGTGACCAACACAGCGTCGCCGTTGATGTGCTTCAAGCCGACCTGACTCAACTCAGCGACCTGCACACCGTCGAAGCGCGTCTGCGGGATGACGCTCACATCGGCATCCTCATCAACAATGCCGGCGCCACACAGTCCGGCAACTTCATCGAGCAAAGCACCGAGAGCTCTGCGCAAGTGGTGGCCCTCAACACCACCGCGCTGGTGCGGCTCGCCAGCGCCATCGCACCACGCCTGGCCAAGGCGGGTGAAGGCGCGATCGTCAACATCGGTTCGGTGGTGGGTCTGGCGCCTGAGTTCGGCATGACGGTCTACGGTGCGACTAAGGCGTTCGTACTGTTCCTGTCCCAAGGCATGAGCCTGGAGCTAACACCTAAGGGGGTTTATGTACAAGCCGTACTGCCGGCCGCCACCCGCACGGAAATCTGGGGCCGCGCCGGTATCGACATCAACACCTTGAGCGAAATCATGGAAGTGGGTGACTTGGTCGATGCCGCGCTGGTCGGCTTCGACCGTCGCGAGCCGGTGACCATCCCTCCCCTACAAGAAGGCGAGCGTTGGGATGCCCTGCAAGCGGCGCGTCAGGGTCTGCTTTCGCAGATCAAGCAGTCCGCTGTTGCACAGCGTTACCTCGCCCAGTCGTGATCGCTCTCTAATCGACGCCGGCCCGCTGAGTACAGGATCACAGGTCACTGCACCCAGCGCGCCATTTGTACGGAGTCACCATGACCGCCCCGAATGCACGCCCTTATCCTGGATCACAGGAGTTCTTCATCAAAGCTGCGAACCAATCAATCAGGGTGGGCAGCACAACCTTTGCCTACCGGGATATGGGCGCATTGACTGAGGTACCGCTCGTTCTGTTCAACCATTGGGGGGCCGTGCTGGACAACTTCGACCCTCGAATTATTGACGGACTGGCGAAAACACGGCGTGTCATCGCCACCGACTACCGAGGCATCGGTGGATCTAGCGGATCGGCTCCACTGACCGTTGGTGAAATGGCTGACGATGCAATTGATCTGATCCGCACGTTAGGTTTTGAGAAGGTCGACCTGTTAGGTTTTTCACTCGGTGGATTCGTCGTCCAGGACATCGCCCTGAAGGCTCCCGAGTTGGTACGCAGATTAATTCTCACCGGTACAGGAGCAGCAGGTGGCACCGGCATCAAAAACGTCGGCGCGGTAGCGTGGCCATTGATGATAAAGGGCCTCCTGCACTTGCGGGCCCCCAAGTTCTATCTGTTCTTCACCCAGACGAAAAACGGACGCCAAGCCGCCTCGGACTTTTTGAAACGACTGAAGGAGCAAAAAAAGGATCGCGTCAAAGGCCCGACGCCGAGAGCGTTCCTGCGCAACTGCAAGCCATCAAGGCTTGGGGCAACCAGGCACCTCAGGACCTCGGGCGCTTGCGGATCCCGACACTGGTCGCCAACGGCGACAGCGACATCATGGTGCCCAGCGAAAATTCGGTCGCGCTGGCGCACCGAATTGCGGACGCACAATTGATCATTTATGAAGACGCAGGACATGGCGCCATTTTCCAGCACCATACTGATTTCGTGACAAAAGCATTGGCATTCCTCGGCGGCTGAAAGCCTTGTCGCATCAACGGTGTGAGTGCTCTGCCGACCCTAACTCCAACCTACAAGGCCGAATTCTCATGAAAGCATTTTCAATTGACCGTTATGGCAAAAGCACCGGGCGTATCGGCGAAATTGCCGAGCCATCCGTGGGCGCCCATGACGTCCTGATTCAAGTACATGCCAGCAGCGTGAACATGTTGGATTCAAAGATCAGGACCGGCGAATTTAAACTGCTCCTCCCGTATTCATTTCCATTGACACTGGGCAATGACCTGGCCGGGGTCGTGGTCCGGGTAGGCGCGGCGGTCAAACGCTTCAAGCCGGGCGATGAAGTGTATGCACGCCCGCCTGAAGACCGGATCGGGACGTTCGCCGAAATGATTGCGGTGAACGAAAACGCGCTCGCATCGAAACCGGCCAATATCAGCATGTCTGAAGCCGCATCCCTGCCTTTGGTCGCCCTGACAGCCTGGCAAGTGCTGGTTGAAACCGCCCAGTTGAAAAAGGGCCAGAAAGTGTTGATTCATGCTGGCGCAGGCGGTGTCGGCACCCTGGCCATCCAGCTCTCCAAACACCTCGGGGCCGTTGTCGCGACCACCACCAGTACCCCGAATGTCGAGTGGGTGAAAGCGCTGGGGGCGGACGTGGTCATCGACTACAAACAGCAGGACTTCGACAGCGTCTTGAGCGACTACGACGTGGTATTGAACAGTCTGGGCGCGGATGTTTTAGCCAAGTCACTCAAGGTCCTGAAGCCCGGCGGCCAGCTCATCTCCATTTCGGGGCCACCCACCCCGCAGTTTGCACAGGAGCGAGGGGCGCCGTGGGCAATCAAGCAAGTCATGCGCCTGTTGAGCCTCAGCATTCGACGCAAGGCACGCAAGCTGGGCATCAGCTATGCGTTCGTGTTCATGCGGGCGGACGGCGCACAACTGCAGGAAATCACCCAGCTAGTTGAATCAGGGGTTCTACGGCCAGTCATTGACCGCACGTACGCGCTCGAGTCAACGGCAGAGGCGCTGCGCTACATCGAACAGGGCCGATCAAAAGGCAAAGTGGTCATTCAGGTCATATAGCTGCCCCCTCCTACCTGGGACAAAGGGCGAGGCAGACGCGCGCAAAAGGCTGGCAAGATGGAATTGGATAACGATAAATGCGACGTCAATGAGTGCGTTGAATCAACCGTAGCCGAAACACACGAGGAGGAACACACCGGCGAACATCAGGATCAAGTGCCACAGCTTGACGAGGCGACATCGGCGCAGGCATCAGCCAGTAAAACGCCTGAAGTCTCTGCTCAACCTGTAATCCTCTGGCGTAGCTTGATGTTGCAGCAGTAGTACTCGCCAGTGCCGCGACGCACTGGCGACACGTTCTACTGCAACTCCTGGTTACAAACCATAAACGCCCGCACTCTCAGGCGTTTACGTCGACGACGGTGCGCCCTCGAACTTTGCCTTCAAGAATCTGATCGGCGATTGCAGGGACTTCGGCCAAGCCGATCACCTTAGACGTGCGTGCCAGTTTTTCAAGGCTCAGATCTGCAGCCAGCCGCGACCAGGCCTGCAGGCGCACCTGCTGCGGCGCCTGCACCGAGTCTATGCCTGCCAGCGTCACGTTACGCAGGATGAAAGGCAACACCGATGCGGGCAGATCGGCGCCCTGGGCCAAACCGAAGGCCGTCACCACGCCACGATACCGAGTCTGTGCCAGTGCGTTAGCCAGGGTGTGGCTGCCTACCGAGTCCACGACACCTGCCCAACGCTCCTTGCCGATAGGTGCGCCCGGTTCCGATAGCGTACGTCGGTCGATGATCTCGGCGGCGCCGAGCGTACGAAGATAGTCGGACTCTTCGAGGCGCCCCGTTGAAGCGACCACACGGTAGCCCAGGCCAGATAGCAGCGCGATCGCCACGGAGCCAGCACCGCCATTGGCACCGGTCACCAGAATGTCGCCGCTCTGCGGCGTCAAACCACCGTGTTCAAGCGCCAACAAGGCCAGCATTGCGGTGTAACCGGCAGTGCCTATCGCCATCGCCTCTTTGGTCGAAAACACTTCCGGGACTTTCACCAGCCAGTCACCGCTGACACGCGCTTTTTGCGCGAAGCCACCGTGCCAGGTCTGACTTAAACCCCAACCGTTGGCCAACACACGGTCGCCGGCTACGATGCCGGGATAGCTGGAAGACTCGACGATGCCCGCGAAATCAATACCCGGAACCAAGGGGAACTGACGGATGATCGGAGACCGGCCACTGACCGCCATTGCATCTTTGTAGTTTACGTTGGAGTACTCGATCCTCACCGTGACGTCACCGGGCATGAGGTCTTGGTCATTGAGGCTGACCAGGTTGGTCGAAATCGCGTCGCCCGCCTTGGTGGTGAGCAGTGCTTTGAAGGTCATGATGTTCTCCTGTTGAAGAGGATGTTGCGATGCAGACCAGGGTAATGGTGTTTGTGAATACAGGCGTTGATAGCTGAAATCCGGTGCTATAAGCCTATGACCGACCGTACAGCGGATGCTGTGCAATGAAAGTATTCAAACGCGTTGCTACCTCTTGCGGTGCGGAATCGGGAAAGAAATGCCCTCCCGCAATTGCGGCGGCCTCCATGGTCGTAAAACGCTCGGACCAGGTAGCGGGAATATCATAGTGTCGAGCCATCGCTCCTGACGCACCGTAGAGAATCTGTGCGGGAACCGTAGTACGACGCCCTTGATCAATCGAATCGTCCGCGAAATCGACCGCCAATGCAGCGCGATAGTCGTTGCAATAACCCGCGATGGTCGCCGGGTCTTTCCATGATTGCCGGTACGCCGACAGTTGCTCGACATTGAAGTCTTCAGGCCCGGCAGCCCCCCAGCCGAAAAGACAACTTTCGAAGAAGAAATCAGGATCAGCCTCGATCATTCGTTCTGGAAAAGGCGCTGGCTGGGCCAGGAAGAACCAGTGCCAGTAGCTTTGCGCGACTTCCTTGCGCAGATCGGTCAGCAACACCGTCGTTGGCACAATGTCCATCAGCGTCAGGCTGGCGACCGAATCGGGGTGGTCGAGCGCCAAGCGATACGCCGCTCGAGCACCGCGGTCGTGACCGACAAGGTGGAACCTTGCATGCCCGAGTTCGCGCATTAGCGCCAATTGGTCCAACGCCATTGTCCGGAACCCGTAGTTTGCCAAGCTGGCCAGGGCCTTGGGCTTGCTCGAGGCACCGTATCCGCGCAAATCCGCGCAAACGACCCGATAGCCTCGCGCAACCAGCGCGGGTGCAATCTGCGCCCAAACGACCATGGTTTGCGGAAAGCCGTGCAGCATCAGCACCGGTTCACCTTCACCTGCAACGACACAAGCGATTTCAACTTCACCTACGTTGATCTGAAGCTGCTTGAACCCTTCAAACATAAGCCCTCCCCAAAACCACAAGCTATATTTTTTGTATAGTATTCACAGTATACAAAACGTATAGTTAAATCAATGGCAATACCCGACCCACTCAAGCAGCGAGCAGCACATGACAACGGCTATGCGTTCACCAGCAGAAGGTGCCCAATCGATAGCGACCCGGTCAGCGGAGCTGCCGGATGGAAGAGCTTCTGGTATTGAGCGGTGGGTGCTCGTCTATCCAACGCATCGCGCTACAAATCGGCTGAGCGAAATAGGTACAATAAGTCATGACAAACAAAACCTATGGTCAACTCTGCCCAATCGCCCGGTCGCTGGATGTGCTCGGAGACCGCTGGACGCTGCTTTTGATCCGCGAATTCCTGCTCGGTCCCAAGCGATTCAAGGACCTGCTCGCGATTCTGACCGCGATGGGTCCAAACCGGCTCTCAGAACGTCTCGCCATGCTGGTGCAGAACGGCGTTATTCAGCCCGTCACGCTGCTCACGCCTGCCGCTACGCCCGCTTACGAGCTGACGGAGCTTGGCGAGCGACTGCGCACGCCAGTGCTCGCGCTGGGTTTCTGGGGGCTGGGCTTGCCGGTCGACGAGCGCATCGATCCGTCCAGTGCGCGAGCAGAACTCATAGCGCTTTGCCTGACCGGCGCGAACGATCCGACGGCGAGCGTTGGTTTGCAGGAACTGTACGAATTTCAAGTGGGGCCGGAAGTCTTCCATATTCGAGTCAGCGACGGCAGCCTGTTGGCGCGGTCCGGGCCCTGCACGGAGCCGGTCGACGTCAAGATCCAGTGCGACATGGACACCTTCATTGCACTGGTTCTACGCCACATCACGCCAACCCAGGCGCTTCGCGAAGGACGCGCAAAACTGCTGCACGGCGATCGCCCAGCGTTTACGCGAGTGTTCAAAGTCCTCGAGTACAAGCCCTAAGCGCTGGGCTACTCCACCCTGACACTTACCTGCATCCGATGCCATTCGGTGGTAACCCCGTGCACGTCAAGCGCTCATGCGGCGTGTAAACCCTTGTAGAGAACTCACCATGACCGCCTCCTCACCTGAAGAAAACTTGCTGAACCGGCCCTTATACCTTCCGAACGGCAGCGCTATCCGCAATCGCCTGGCCAAAGCGGCCATGAGCGAAACGCTGGGCACCTACAACAATCACCCAACATTGAAGCTGGTCGAACTGTACCGACGCTGGTCCGCGTCAGGCATCGGGTTGCTCATCACCGGAAACGTCATGATCGACCGGCGTGCACTCGGTGAGCCAGGCAACGTGGTGATTGAGGATGAAACAGACTTGCCGCTGCTCCATCAATGGGCCCGTGCCGCAACCGGGCAAGGCGCAGCGATCTGGGTGCAGCTCAATCACCCGGGCAAGCAGTCGACCAAAGGCCTGAACCGCAGCAACCTGGCACCCTCCGCCGTGCCGTTCCGCAAGGACATGGCCTCTCTTTTCGAGACGCCACGCGAGGCCACGACGGCCGAGATCGAAGACATCATTCAGCGCTTTGGACGCAGCGCAGCCATCTGCAAGAAAGCCGGCTTCAGCGGCGTGCAAATCCATGGGGCGCACGGTTATCTGATCAATCAGTTCCTGTCGCCCCACCACAATCGGCGCACGGATGAGTGGGGTGGCAACTCGGAAAAACGCCGGCGTTTCGTGCTGGCCGTCTATAGAGAAATCCGGCGCCAGGTCGGTACCGATTTTCCGGTCGGCATCAAGCTCAATTCAGCCGACTTCCAACACGGCGGCTTCACTGAACAGGAGTCCATGGCAACGATCCATGCACTCGCCGAAGCCGGCATCGATCTGATTGAGATTTCCGGCGGCACCTATGAGGCACCCGCCATGAGCGGCGGCCTCGAAGCCACTAAAAAAGCGTCCACCGTTGCGCGTGAGGCTTACTTTCTAGAGTTTGCCGAGAAGGTGCGCACCTCGATCAACGTCCCACTGATGGTCACAGGCGGTTTCCGCAGTGCCGCTGCAATGAACGCTGCACTGCGCTCCGGAGCACTGGACGTCATCGGCCTGGCGCGGCTGTTGGCGATTGATCCCGAAGCACCGGCCGCCCTGTTGCAAGGGCAGGACAGCGCGCAGCGAGTACGACCGATCACCACCGGCATCAAACAGATTGATCAGATGGGGGTCATGGAAATTCTCTGGTACACGCTGCAGCTCAAGCGAATCGCCAGTGGCGGTAATCCAAAACCCGATGAAAGCGGACTTTGGGCGTTTGCCAAATCGGTGCTGAAAAGTGGCTGGGGCACCTTCCGTACGCGGCGTGCGCGCGCATGAGCCCGGCCGTCGCTGATGATGTCTGCACAACATGACAACCTCTTGGAGGACTTCAACATGAGCTATACGCATCTAACCGCCCCTACCCTCTATGTCGACGTCGATGGGGACACGTTTGCCTATCGCCGCTGGGGCAATGACAAGACAGACCAGCCGCCCCTGTTCTTCTTCCAACATTTCCGTGGCGGCATGGATCATTGGGACCCCATCATGACGGATGGGCTGGCGGCGGGACGCGAGGTCATTCTCTACAACGGTCGCGGCGTTGCCTCCTCTTCCGGCAAACCGCGTAACCGCATTGAGCTGATGGCCGACGACGCGGCCGCAGTGATCCGCGTACTCGGTCTATCAACAGTCGATGTGCTGGGTTTCTCGCTTGGCGGTTTTATCGCCCAGGACCTGACACGGCGCCATCCCGACCTCGTGCGCAAACTGATGCTGCTGGGTACCGGGCCGCGTGGTGGTAACCCGGACTCAGACCCTGGCGTGCTGGAGGCCGCACCACGGCCCATCCCCACCGTGGACGATTTTCTGTTTCTGTTTTTCGGTCGATCCGAAGCGGCGCGACAGGCAGGCCGCGAGTTCTGGGAGCGCCGTCATCAGCGTGTCGATCAGGATCCCCCCAGCTCTGTGCAGGTGATGCAGGCCCAGATCGAGGCCCATATGCACTTTATGCCCAAGCTGGACCCCGATGCTCCGTTCGAGCATCTACGTGCGATCAAACAGCCAACGTTCATCCTCAACGGCATGAATGACATCATGATTCCAACGGTCAACTCCTGGTACATGGCCCAGAACATCCCGAACGCCCAGTTATTCCTGTACCCGGATGCGGGCCACGGCGCCCAATTCCAATGCCCTGAGCGCTTTCTGAAACACGCCACCGCGTTCCTCAGCGAATAACCCCTACGGAGCCAGCACATCATGCTGAAATTCAAATTTTTGTTGTGGGCGCTGACCCAGCTGTTACAGCGGGCCATCAAGAAAAACCCCGGCTGCGCAAAACTGGTTAATGGCAAGTCGCTGGTCTTTCAGATTCGAACAGAGGATGGCGTGGGTCGCTACTTCACCGTTGCGAACGGAAAGATAAAATCCGCCGCAGGTTTAACGCAAAAGCCGGCATTCACGCTGTCGTTCAGAAACGCAGAAAGAGGCTTCGCCATACTGTCGGCTAAAGACAGCAAGGATGAATTCCTGACAGGCTTGCGTACAGGCGATCTGAACATCAGCGGTGATTTTGTTGAGGTGATGTGGTTCCAGGGATTAACAGAATACTTGCAGCCGACCAAAGACCCCGCGCAGGTCTTTTTTACCACGCGCTAGGGCTCGACACACTCAACTCTGGAGAAAAACCCATGCATCGCTTATTTGCAATGGCCGTGCTGTGCTTCACGTTTGCAGCAACCTTCAATACGGCATCCGCCCAGGCCCAGACAGTGGGCGCCACCGCGCCAAGCCCATCATCAAGCGAATCTAGCCCAGGGGGCGAATGGCGAAATATACGCACCCAGTTCGTCTCCACAGGTGGTGTTTACTACGCCTATCGTGAGCTTGGACAGAATCAGGGTGGCACGCCCGTCGTGTTCCTAAACCACTTGGCCGCCGTGCTGGACAACTGGGATCCGCGTGTCGTGGACGGGATCGCGGCGCAACACCACATTATCGTGTTCGACAACCGTGGCGTCGGCGCTTCAACTGGCGAACCCGCGGCAACCATCGAACAGATGGCGGATGACGCAATCAGCTTCATAAAAGCCAAGGGCTACACGCAGGTCGACCTATTCGGCTTCTCGATGGGAGGCATGATCGCCCAGGAAATCGTGCTCAAGGAGCCGCAACTGGTGCGCAAAATCATCCTGGCCGGTACCGGCCCGGCAGGTGGCGAGGGCATCAGCACCGTCGCCGGCGTCTCCAATAGAGCCCTGATCCGGGGCCTCTTCACGTTCCAGGATCCGAAACAGTTTCTGTTCTTCACCCGTACCGCTAACGGAATCGCCGCAGGCAAGGCGTTCCTGGAGCGGCTGAAAGAGCGTTCTGAAAAGCGCGACGATGAGATCAGCTTTTCCGCATATCGCGCGCAGTTAAAGGCCCTGCGCGCCTGGGGCCAGAAAGCACCCGCCGATCTCTCTGTCGTCAAGCAACCGGTGCTTATCGCCAATGGAGAAGACGACCTGATGGTGCCAATCGAAAACTCGCGTGATCTTGCACGCAGGCTCCCCCACAGCGAATTGATCACCTACCCTGATGCCGGTCATGGCGGCATATTTCAGTTTTATGCCGACTTCGTACCCGCCGCGCTCACGTTTCTCGCTCGTTAACACACACGCTTGCATCCGCCTGGCTCGAACGCCAGGCGTCGGCGTGGCCCACCCGGTTGAGTTGAGAGTGCAGCAATGGCGAAACAATCTGCGACACCCTCCTAAAGCCGAAAGCGACTCCACGCCGTCGACCACGATGCGACCCTACTGGTGCTCTTCCAGACGGTAGAAGCAGCGGATGGTGGTTGACTTGCCGGAGCGCGACGGGCCACACAGCACGATACGCTCGCCCTGCTTGACGTTCAGGTTGATGTCTTTCAACACGTGGAACTGGCCGCACCACTTGTAGACGCCCTGCATCTGAATAATGCCTTCAGGGCTCACAGGGGCTTTGTGTGAACAGTACTTTGGATACCTCAATCTCAACGAACCAGTTTGAATACTCAAGAGCCGCAGAGATGAGGCGCTTATCGCACCCACAACACCCAACGGCACGTGTCAACTCACGACGCTTTTCTGTCCGGGTACTTCATGTGTCGACTCTGGAAGCTGTTGCGCAGCCACTTCTCGAAGCCAATGGATACAGCCCCCAATTTTCCCATTCGGCCCCAGCCAAAGGTTTGCCTTGTTCTAGGGTTAGGAGGCTAATGAAGTCTTCTCGTCGTTCTTCTATCAAGTCAGCAAGCGCAGACACAAGCGGCTAACGCTCCCCCCAAGTCAGACGCGACCATGGCCCAAACGCTTTTTTGGCTGCTGCGATCGCCGCCTCAAATTCGTGCTTGCTTGCCTTGGGATAGTCCGCCAGAACCGACTCGGTAGCGGGATTGATAACTTGACCGCGATCTAAGGTTTGGATTAGTTCGCCGTCAATGGCCAAAGGAAATCGGGTAGGAAATACACTCTCTAACTCCGCTTGGGCTTTGTTCATTTCAATCTCCACTTAGTATTTATGTACGCGAACCAATCTAAGATGGCTAAAGTCCGAGCTTTAACTATCTAAATTAGGCATGGAAGCGAAAGCATGCCTCCGCTGTCGGCAGTTAAAACGCGTACACGCCAACAACTGTTACACCAAGATCACGTTTAAATCCGCCCTCGACGTCGATGTCTCGACTTAGGATGATCGCTGCGCCAGTTCGCTGGGAAAACCACTGGAGGAACTCAACCCTGAGTTGCTTGTAATCATTCTTCTGCTGAAGATAAGTGTCGTCTAAGTATCGCTTTCCGCCCTTTTCAGCTGCGAAGCCAACAGCAAACGTCTGCGTAGGGTTCAGCCGGGTACTGAGATAAGCCTGAACAGAGGCAGAAGGATCTTGCTCAAGTTTCTGGCTGCCATCGCCAGCCTCGTCATTATCTCCGTAAAGCGTGATACCGCCGGTAATATCGAGGGACGTTGGCCCCCAAAGTGGTTGCACTAAGTTAAAGTGAGTTTCGAGCTTATAACGATTCTCACCGAGATTCGTAATGTCGCCTTTGTGATAGCTGCCCAACAGCAGATACAAAATAGGCGTTACACTAAAAAATCTTCCTTCCGGGCCCGTTCCAGGCTCATTGATGAATCAAGTGGTGGCCGTCACCATCGGATCCAACATTCCCGCGGCGTCGTCTAATTCACGCCCGGCAATACGGCCGTCAAATACTTTGCCGTAAGGAAGCAAAATCTGCGGCGCTACTGTATATCCGACTACCTACATATAGTGAATATAGCGAAACATGCTGATGTGTACGTCTAGATTTGTTCTATCCTTGATCGTTTTTTGACCATTAGGCTTAAACTCGGAAGACCGCGAGTTAATTTCGTACCATAACGCGAGATTCGCGCCCGGAGGGAGTGGACGGTAGGTTGGATTGCTAACATCAACCGCAAAGGAGTGCATGGAAAACGACCCGATGCAGACACAAATAGTTATAGCTATGCCTTTGAACATTTTGGCTGCCCTTAATTGTTATTGTTGTTTGGAACTGGAATGCAAGACGTTAAACCTCACCGCAAGGCCACTCCTAAAGCCTCCCTAGTTGACAGATTCAAACGTTTAATACGATCATATGCAGATCCGGGGGCTCGTATTCTTGTTTTAAGTTTAATATTGGGATAGCTTTCATAGTGGTACCACGGCTTGCATCCATACCTTATTACCTTCTGGGCGGTTTTCAGCTTTAAATTCCTGTTGATATTTCAACAGGATCGCTGCCCCGCCCCCCAGATCATAAGACACTTGAGGCCCAAATGAGAAAACTTGCCCTCTGTTCCCACCGGGCAAATCACTGCCGTCTTGTTCATCATCGGTGAACTGCTTGAACGCAGAACCTTGCAGCGCGACCCTGACCTGTGGAACTGAGAGGAATGGTCTGTAAGACATACCAAAATCCAGTGTTGCGGTGTTGCCTGATCGATAGCCTGTGGCTTTGTTTTTTGCGTTAAACTCAGCGTATAACGTAGCTGACATATCGACCCGAGGACTAGGTAGCCAAGTAAAATTTACCGAAGGACTAGCACTCCAATAGTTAAGACCTGGATTTGCTATACTGTCTTCGTCATACTCGCCGACCGGAACATAGAAGTCGACGCCTGTATAAGCGAAGAAATCGCTACCAGGGCTGACATAATAGAGATAAATGGGAGCGATGGACGGATCACCAAACCCAGCGTTCTTTTCATGACGACCAAACAAATTAACGTCGATATTTATCATAGGGGTAACAACTACAGTCGTCATAAAGAACGGACCAAGCTTCTGCTCCCATGTATGAAGAAATCTCGGCGCAACAGCTTGCACGTCTAAACTGAAATTCTTGTCAATGGAATTCCCTTTGGTGTCATTTAGGCGATTGCTATGATAATTTTGAACATATAGATACAACGCCGTGTTACCTGGCATAGGGAGCACCGCGTTCATTATCGTATTAGCACCAATCGGATAATGGACTGCCCCTGCTTCAGTTGCTTGTGCAGACGAGCAAAGGAGCAAGAGGCTGCTTGCGACAACGAGATAATCATTATTTATATATTTAGACACGGCGCCACCTTTATTTATTTTTATTAGGCTTATGCAATTATTACCTCTAAGGCTTACGTGCAACCATACGACAAATCTATGTAGGGCCTAGTCTTAGACGTATACCAACACCGCTTATCATCTTCAAGAGAGCTTCCACTACGGAAGCTCTCCCTTAGATGACTTCCGATCATTCCCTTGAAATAATTTCACCGCTTAACAGAGGGTTTTAATGAGTCGCAGGCGTTTTGTGATTGTACATGATGGGGCCAAGCTGACTACTAAAAGGCCTATCTACTTCACAAAGCGCAAATGCGTTGGGATATCATTCAGCTCTTCGCATCCAGACTCAGTGACGATGACATTGCCTCCGATGTTTACCTGGCGCCTACCAAACGCAGCGTTAGGCTCGAGCTGAATCAACATCCCTGCCTTTAGCTCAACGTCAAGGCCGCTTCCACCTAACTCTTGAACGTGCTTAAACATGTCTTTGATGCTACGGTCCAGCCCTTCCGTGACTGGACTCACCAGGGTGAGCGGCGAAACGCTATGAACATGCGGAGTTAAGTGCCACGCACCCGCGCGGCGAAGGGGCGCCTGCATTGCCTCGGCAACTTCACCAAAAGTGACTCCGGCACGCAAGGTCCGCAAACCTGCTTCGTAAGATTCGCGCGCCACCGCCGCAGCGCGCAAAAAATCTTCGGCAACATCACCAACGGCGATACACATCTGAGCTTGAGCTTCGATACCACCCACCACAGGCATCATTTCGGACATGACGACATCGCCATCCTGAATAACCCGTGGTCGTTGCGCGCGATAGAGCCAGCGCGGAGCATCCCAACTTAAGTTCTCCGGGCCCGAGTGAAGGAAAAGATCGTGGGCCATGCCGGCGCCGTTGCGATGAAATTCGTGCATGACAGCGGAAAAGACTTCAGTCTCACTGACGCCTGGCCTAGTCACATCCAGCATTACTTTACATGCCTGTTCGGACAGCTGAGATACGTAGCGATATAGGGCCAACTCCTCGCTGCTCTTGACCAGCCAAATTGCCGCAAATTCATCCCATAGTTCAACAAACGTGGCATCTGGCAATTCTCGCTGGATTTGCGTCCACATAGGTTGAGGAGTCCAGCCGTACGGTAGTAAATTGGGCCCCCCTAGAATGCCCAGCGTGCCAATCCGTCCTCTGGCTAAACCTTTTTCCTTGACCGCCTGCACCATCAACGCGCCCCGAGGACCGAAACGCATGTCTTCGATCCAACTCCCCTCGCCCCAATCCCTAGCTTGCGCCCAAGACCCTGCGACCGAGGCACCGCGGTGTATAGCAACAGGTTCGCCCTCAACGGGAAACACAACTGCGCAAGCTGGGATATCGTTAGTAAAATATGTATCGGCGGGATAGCGCAGCGGGGCAGCAGGCACCAAGAGGCACTCCACATTATTGCGGCGCATCATTTCGCGTAGCAGCCCCCACCGGCGGTCTCGTTCTGCGAGTGAGAGTGTCGGCGGATTGGGAATAAAAGTCTCAGCCATGTCTTACCTCATATTCTTATAATGTTCAGTCCGTGGTTCTATATTGCGGGCCACGTGTGTTTAGCTCTAATAAACCCTTCTGGATTTACAGATGCGACGCGCTTGCAGATAAATGCTTTTGAAAAAAGCTAAGCGAAAGTTCTAACGCTCGATCCGCCTCGGGTTTGCTATACGTAAGACCACCGTGACGAGCAAAAGCATGATCAGCATCGGGGTACTGATGAATTTCCACTAACGGATTGGGCGACAGGTTGCGCATCAGCAAGTCATTTACTTCTTTCTGGACCCAACGATCCTTCATAGCCATATGCAGCATAAACGGCCTATGCAAGCTCACCGCCTCACGGATATTATGTTCGATATATGTGCCGTAATAAGCGACGGCACAATCAATGTCAGTGCGACAACACATCAGATAACAAAGTTTACCGCCCAGGCAGTAGCCTACCGCGCCGACTTTACCGTTCGATGCGGACGATCCAGATAGAAAAGCACGTACGTCCTCCATGTCCTCAACACCGAGGTCATAATCAAACCCGTAATAAAGGTCGAACGCGCGTTTAACGTCTTCAGGATTTTTATCGGAAAGTTCTACGCCGGGCTCCTGCCGCCAAAAAAGATCAGGTACAAGGCACACGTACCCTGCCCGTGCAAACTCTTGGGCATGTTCACGCATGGTGTCGTTAACGCCCCAAATCTCCATGATCGCGATAACCGAGCCGATAGGCTGCCCATCGGGGTAGGCAACAAAAGCGCCCATCTCGCCGCCGTCATGCATTGGTACTTTTACATATTCAGTTTTCAAAAAAGCTACCCTCTTTTTGGGTGGAGGCGGTTGACAGCCGCGTCGATTCGCTCTTTGTGATCCAAGGTAGAGTGAGCCAATGCTTGGAACGAAGCGGATAGTTCTAGAACCGTTTCCAGCCTAGCATGCTGTGCTTCCCGCAGGAGACGCTTTGACATTCGAAGAGCGTGAGGAGGGTTACGCGCAATACGTTTCGCTAGCTGCATAGCCTGTTCGATCAACTCTTCATCCGGTACAACCCGTGACACTAGGTTGCATGCAAGGGCCTCCTCGGCGGTGATCGTATCTGCGGTGTAGGTCAGCTCCGCGGCTTTGGCGGAACCAACGAGCCGCTGCAGTAGAAAAGCCCCCCCATCACCCGGAATGATGCCCAAACTCACAAAGCTTTCTGCGAATGTGGCACTTTGGCCTGCGATGCGAATATCGCACATGCAGGCAAGATCCAAACCGGCACCAATGGCTGCGCCATTGACGGCTGCGATGACCGGAACTTCTAAGTAATACAGGGCGAGTGGAATTCTATGGATACCCTCCTTGTAGTGATATCGATCCTCGATGGGCTCTAACTCCGGATCAAGCGAACGAGACCGCATAAGCTTAATATCACCACCCGCACAGAACGCACGCCCAGCACCGGTCCACACCACGGCCCGAATGGCCCGATCTTCAGAAATGCGCCGGCAGACACTTTCGATAGCCTCATATTGCTCAAGCGTACCTAAGGCATTGCGCGTCGATGGCGAATTCATAGTAACTAATGCTACATGCTCATCGATTTCAAAATTTATAAAACTCATAGTAGGGCCACCACCGTTCCCATAACCGATAAAGTTACGCAGGGCAAAGTTCTTATCTGAGGGCAACCGCCCCATTTTACTTCAAAGATTCTAATTTAACGCGACAGGCTCACACTCTAATACTGAAGTTATTGTCGACTAAAAGTGAAACCCATCCAACGACACTCAGCATGATAAATATCTCGCTGCATCCTTGCAGCGAGCACTATATTTTCTACACAGCAACAGGCGGTTCTTCCTTAGTCCAACGCCACATTTCCATATTGACGTTCTTTCGATAGTCCACCTGCATTTCTTTGGTTAGAACCTCTACCAGCATGCGATTTTCAACCCACATTTCGATCACGTCAAAAAAATGCCCACGCGAACAGCGCAATGCACGCCACCCCTCACGCTGAGCAAGAGCTAAAATTTCTTCTTCTGACTTTTCGGTCATCACCGCAATGTGGTGAACAGTAAACTCAGAAGGCATCTCGTCCACTTTCGGCCACGCCGGTTGCTCTCCATCTCCTCTAGCCATCGTTTGAGATCGGGGATAAACCTCACAGGTGGTACCGCGATCATCCCCGGCGATTGCAACGTAGGCACCCGGCCAAGGCGGAAAACGGAACGCCTCTCCTCCCCATATCTCTGCCATAACCTCGGCGACTCGTTGGGGGTTATCTGCCGGGATAGAAGCGTGAAAAATCATGTCCTGTCTCCTATTTTTATATAAGGAATTAACTAATCACATCATGCAAATATAGCCAATTCTTCTGGCTTCAATAAAAACGTCACTGCCATCAACTGACCGAGCGCTGATCCTGCCCATGACGGACAGACTTAGCCAACCGCATCAGCATTACCTATGAAGTAAATCATGAACCAAATGCATCTTTACCTCCAAAATGCAAACCTCGCAAAGACTGTAATATCCTCACTACGGACGTTATAGCTCCCAGAAATTGCTTCCCTCTCTTCAAATCTAAAAGGAGAATTATAATTTTGGAGCTTTGCGCCATGAAGCTTTCGACATAAATTCAATATGCACGGACAAAATTAAGGCACTTTAGTTAACGTTAGAAGAACATAACCTAGCAGGATGACAGCCAATAAAATACGAGCCGAGATCATTTTACTCCAAACCTCCCGCGAGAGTCATATCAACTAACAAGCTACTTATTTGATTGGCAGTATGCCGAGGTAATCCTTTTTGCCGAGCATCACACCCCTCATCCGCAAAATGTCGTAGGCAGTAGTGGCATGGAAATATAAATTTGGTAGCGAAAAAGCAAGCACAAAGTTCTCCGTCGTAAACTGGAGCGAAAACTCCCCGTTCCGGAAGGTCACGATCCGTCCCGCGGCCTCATTTACATCGGAAGGCGAGAATTCAGAAAGTGCCCTGTTCGCGGCCCGGAGATACTGTGTCAGCTCTACATACGTCATGTCTTGAAGTTCTACAGGACCAAGAGTTCCCTCGACTAGCGCCTTAGCACCGTTAACACAATGATGGACGACAGCCTGAACCTGAAAATCAAACGGGTTCATGTCTTCTGTTAAACGGGCAAATTTGATGTTTTCTGGATCAACACCCTGCTTCATGCAATGAGCCAGTCCTAAGTCAAGACAATCAGCAAGGCTACTCAATACACGCCGATACGGAGTCAAAGTAATGTCAAAAATTGCAATCGTCATAGCAGGACGCCTTATAAATTATTTTGCACATCAGCAGAGCGGGCCGGCCGTCAACAACATCTCTTCCAGGAGCAAAAGCAAGATCGCCTCACTTGCCCAGCTAATCAACCCTAATCACGCTCATTCACAACAAAAAGGGTTAGCGACTTTAGTCATAGCTGCCGTCAGGAGACGCAACCACCTACCGTCCGAAAATCTCAGAAGCAACGTCGGCTGGTCCTTTCGAGGCTACAGGGAGAACACAATTTATCTAATGGTGATTTTCGATACCGAGCATCGAAAATCACCATGACGTAGCGTGAATCGCGATGGAGACGCCTAGCTGAACCCGCCGGGTTAGATGCGATTTTTACTCGCTCAGCAGGATGCCAAATAACAATCGGGCTATTTTTCGAAGGTATGCAAACCGTGCATGCGCCGTATAGAAACATGTCATTTCTCCCCCCTGAAGCGTCCGGGCATGCTAGGAGCCTTTAACAGGCGGGACTAGACACATGAGTGGTGCTCTTTCGCACATCAGGGTATTGGACCTATCTCGCATCCTCGCCGGGCCCTGGTGTGGGCAGTTGCTAGGCGATTTAGGCGCAGAAGTTATTAAGATAGAGCGTCCTGACGGCGGTGATGACACAAGGTCATGGGGACCGCCCTTCTTGCAGGGAAAAAGCGATGGCGATGTTACCGGAGATGCGGCCTACTTTCTTTGTGCCAACCGCAACAAAAAATCCGTTACAGTCGATTTCACGCGCCCAGAGGGGCAAAAAATTATTGTGGAGCTGGCAAGCAAATCGGATGTCGTAATAGAGAATTTTAAGGTTGGAGGGCTGCAGGCCTACGGCTTAGATTATGAATCTTTAAAAGCGGTCAACCCGGGCATCATTTACTGCTCAATCACTGGATT
Source organism: Pseudomonas petroselini (assembly GCF_045037875.1). Classification (NCBI taxonomy): domain Bacteria; kingdom Pseudomonadati; phylum Pseudomonadota; class Gammaproteobacteria; order Pseudomonadales; family Pseudomonadaceae; genus Pseudomonas; species Pseudomonas petroselini. Next base: position 3,834,048 of record NZ_CP173614.1, on the reverse strand, counting down.
TGGCCAAACGGGCCCCTACGCAAAACGTCCTGGCTACGATTTTCTCATCCAAGCCATGGGTGGATTGATGAGCATCACAGGGCGTAAGACGGGTGAGCCCGGCGCGGGACCACAGAAGGTCGGCGTTGCGCTTACAGACATCCTGACCGGCCTTTACGGCAGCGTAGGCATCTTGGCAGCGCTCGCGCATCGTGACCGTACAGGAGAGGGTCAACACATCGACATGGCACTGCTTGATGTGCAGGTGGCTTGCCTAGCCAACCAGTCAATGAACTATCTCGTCAGCGGCACCGCTCCGATTCCACTTGGCAATTCGCATCCTAACATCGTGCCGTATCAAGATTTTCCAACAGCCGATGGCCACATGATTATTGCAGTAGGGAACGACACTCAGTTCACTCGACTATGCGACGTGCTTGGCGCTCCAGCGCTAGCCATCGACGACCGCTTTGTGACGAACCGTGCACGCGTGGAAAATAGGGAGGCGCTAATTCCGCAATTGAATGAGTTAACGATCAAGCTGAAAACAACTGATTGGGTTAGCAAGCTCGAAGCCGTAAGTGTGCCTTGCGGACCTATCAATGATATGGATGCTGTCTTCAAAGACCCGCAGGTCGTTGCGCGAGGCACGAAAATTGAGCTTCCGCACGCACATTCAGGCGTCGCGCCGAGTGTCGCGAATCCAATCCGGATGTCAGTTACTCCCGTTAGCTACCACTCGGCCCCGCCTGAATTGGGTTCGGCTACGATGGATATTCTGACTAGCATATTGGAAATTAAGCCTGAACGGGTACGCGAGCTGGAAATGATGGGGATCGTATGATGAATGGACTCAACACACGATGACAGATCGCGCATGGCTCCCCTTAGCCCCTGGCTTCTTGTACACCACAGGGGGAGAAACGGAGTGTTTTGCTGAGCTATTTTGCCAGCACCGTTAGCAGGGATTGATTAGAGAATAGCTTGTGAGGTCGTCAGGGAGGTGCAGATATTGCGCCCCTGGACGCGGTGGTAAATCCAATAATAAGGAAAACAAATGACTACTAATTCTATGATATACCCCGCTGAAACAGACTACGGCCGATTGGTCGATCATGAAAACGGCCTTGTTAATCGCGCAATCTTCTCAGATGAGAAAATTTATCAACTAGAACTTCAGCGAGTTTTCGCACGCGCGTGGCTGTTCATGGCGCACGACAGCCAAATACCAAACTCCGGCGATTTCTTTCAGACTTACATGGGGGAGGAACAAGTAATCGTCACGCGAGGAAAGGATGGCGGCGTCAATGTCATGTTAAACGCGTGTCGACATCGGGGTGCGGGGGTGTGTAAAGCACACTCGGGAAATACGTCACAATTTATGTGCGCCTACCATGGATGGACTTACGATTTAAGCGGCAAGCTAATAGGTGTCCCGGGGTTCAATGAGCTCTATGAAAAAAAACTCAATCGGGAGGAGCTTGGCCTGCGGAAAGCTGCGCAGGTAGAAATTTATAGAGGTTTCATTTTTGCCACGATGGATCCTGAAGCACCTCCGCTGCAAGAGTTCCTAGGCTCAGCGGGTCTCCACATGATCGACACTCTCGCGAATTATGGTGATATTGAAGTTGTCCCAGGCGTTATCCGGCATCGGTTGAAATGCAACTGGAAGCTCGCTATGGAGAACGATCAAGATTATTACCATGTTGGTGTCACGCACGCGTCTGCATTTGAGGCCTGGCAGTTGCCACGCGCAGAAGTCAACAAGGGCTACTGGGATAAAAATACAGGCGATGTGATCCTTGGTGAGTACGGACACGTCCAGGACACTATGGTAGGACACCATCACGCCAATATTTTTCCACACACGTGCCTTTTTACCGATCTATTGCAGTGCGTAGTAGTTCGCCACCCTAAGGGTCCCGGCGAGATTGAACAGTGGTATTTCACATTTGTGGACAAAAAAGCTTCTGAACAGGAAAGACGCGAAGTCATAGCGCGAAACATTAGCCGAGTCGGCCCGACCGGTATGATAGAGCAAGACGACGGCGAAAATTGGGAGTACTGCACAAAAGGGGCGAAATCAGCGGCCCTGCAAGATGTGCCCTTCAACTATCAAATGGGCCTGGGCGCTGGCAGTATGGTAGCCGACGGCGGCAACGGTTTCCCCGTACTGCAGAATGGCCCGCGAACGACGGAAGAGTATGCGCGCTGGCAACTACGCTGCTGGAGTGAATTTATGGCGGCAGATAGCTGGCCAGATTTAGTCAAAAAACACTCGAAACCGTTGGTACGATAAATCGGTGCAGACCTGCTCATTACAAAAAATAGGATGCCGTTATGCTCTTGAATGCAGAAGTTCAACACGAGATTGAACAATTCCTTTATGCGGAAGCCGCACTGCTCGACGAACACCGTTATTCGGATTGGCTTGAACTCTTCACTGACGACTGCCACTACTGGATGCCTATCAGGCAGACACGCCTTGCTAAACAGGTAGACCAGGAATTCACCCGCCAAGGGGAGATGGCTTTCTTCGACGAAAGGAAAGAAGACTTAAAAAGGAGGGTCACGAAGCTGGAGAGTCCATATGCCTGGAGCGAAAGCCCTCCGCCACGCACGCGGCGCATGTGTTCGAACGTAAGGGGAATTGCAGTAGACGGCGACGAGATCACCATCGGATGTTGCTTTACTTTTTATCGATGCTCTCTTGATGCCGACGTGGACTGGTTCGTTGGCCGACGTGAAGATGTGCTACGGCGTGGCGAAGATGGCTTCCGGATTGTGAAGAGGCATATCTTCTTAGATCAAACAGTAATCGTCGCTAAGAATATGAACCAGTTTTTTTAGAAACACGTAATTGTGGTCGCGTAGACAGCGACCATTTGCGGACACAGAGTATCGAGCCGATAACATCGGCCAGTTAGGTCCACGAAATGCATACACCTCGCCTAGGTAATGCGATAATTATAGGACAATTGTATGTTACAAATTTTCATAACAGATCGCACTGGACATGAACGATTGGTTGAGGCACACGAAGGTCGGTTGCTCATGGAAGCGATTAGGGAAAATGGTTACGACGATCTGCTGGCCTTGTGTGGTGGGTGTTGTTCCTGCGCAACCTGCCATGTGTATCTCGAAACTGAACAGACAGATGCCATTCCCCCGTTAAGCGACGATGAGCATGAGCTTTTGGACAGCAGCGACCACCGCAAGCCGCAGTCAAGGCTTGCCTGCCAAGTCACCTTAACGGCTGCAATGGATGGCTTACGAGTCACGATCTCACCGGCGGACTAATAAAGTCCATGGTCAGCTCTGAATCCATTGAGAACAGTGCATGACTAAACTCCGCTCTGGAGCCGAAGCACCAAGCGTGCCAATATTACAGGATCGCAGATGAGCTATTTTGACGTCGTAATTGTAGGCGCGGGACATGCCGGTGCCCAAGCAGCTATCTCTCTGAGACAATTGGGTTTTGGCGGCACGATTGCCATGGTTGGTGACGAAAAGGATCCCCCCTATGAGCGTCCGCCTCTTTCGAAAGAATATTTTGCTGGCGATAAAAGTTTCGATCGCATATTGATTCGCCCAACCTCGTTTTGGGAAGAGCGCAATATCGTACTACTGCTTGGCCGGCGTGTGACAGCCGTTGACCCTGAAGCGAAGTGCATCTACGCGGGAGGCATGAAAATCTCATACCGAACGTTGCTGTGGGCGGGCGGCGGGAGCCCGCGCGCGCTGACATGCAGCGGGAGCGACGCTGACAACGTGCATACGGTGCGTCGGCGAGACGATATCGACGCCATGTTAGCGCAACTAGGCCAAGTTGATCATGTGACCATAATCGGTGGTGGTTACATTGGCCTGGAAGCTGCCGCAGTACTGAGAAAGTTAGGAAAAAATGTCGTGCTATTAGAGGCATTAGAACGGACATTAGCGCGCGTCGCAGGCGAAGACCTATCAGCCTTCTACGAAGCCGAACACCGCGCGCAAGGCATTGATATCCGTACTGGCTGCCGCCTGAAATGCATCGAGTTAACCGGCAACCAGGCAACCGCAGTTCGGATGCAGGACGGAGAACGGATTGAGACAGATATGGTGATTGTCGGAATCGGGATCGTCCCCGAGACGGCCCCCCTAACCGCCGCCGGAGCAGTCGGTGTCAATGGCGTAGATGTTGACGAATACTGTCGAACCAGTTTGCCCGATATTTATGCTATCGGTGATTGCGCGGCGCACATTAATCGTTTCGCAGGAGGTCTGCGCGTGCGTTTGGAGTCCGTGCAAAATGCATGCGACCAAGCGAAAACTGCAGTCAATCATCTTCTTGGCAACCCTATACCCTACGATGCAGTGCCCTGGTTCTGGTCGAACCAGTATGATCTCAAGCTGCAAACCGTCGGGCTGTCGCTAGGGTATGACCAAACCATCTTACGCGGCAATCCATCAAATCGTAGTTTTTCTGTTCTATACCTTAAAAACGGTCGGCTTATCGCAATAGATTGCGTGAATGCCATTAAAGATTATGTTCAAGGTCGAGCTCACGTTATTGCAGGAGCGATTTTAGACCAGAAACTACTTGCGGACGCGAGTATAGCCTTAAAAGAAATCGGGGCGCCGGAACGCTGATTACCTCGACCGGGCGGAGCAAGCAAGATTTGCCCAGGGTGACAAAGCGGAAATCCGGTGAAAGTGATTGCAGTCCGAATCGCTTCTTGTAGAAACCTTTCTTGAGATTTGGGGATCGGCAGAGTTCAGATGAGTCGAGGAGGAGCCGAAAGCGCGTCCAATAGGCTCACTGAAGCAAGGTGTATCCAATCATTGCACCCCGGTATGCGCCCCCCCCCCTTCGACTCCAGCTTGCGTCCTAGTGCTGGTTCTCTGATTCCCACATAATGCCGTGCGGCGGGGCTCTCCGCCGTTTTTTGATAACATGAGCCTTCAAAAATCTGGATGACTGGAGCTGTCGATGCGAATCGTCGTCTCGCCGTTCCAAGGTTTAGGCCACGCTGCTACAATGATCAAATGAGAATACGCCCAGCAATCAAGTACAGACAACTCCAATATTTCCTGGCTATTGCTGAAACTTTGCATTTTTCCAAGGCTGCGGAAAGTCTGTTTGTGACGCAGCCAACACTCTCGCACCAGCTATCTGAGCTTGAAGCACAGATCGGCATGCCATTGTTTGATCGTACTGGTGGAACTGTTCGGCTCACGCAAGCAGGCAAGATCTTCCGTGAATACGCTGCCCGAAGCATCAATGCCATCGAAGAAGGTTGTATCGCACTATCCGAATTAGAGGGGCTAGAGCGCGGAGATCTCCGGCTTGGAGTCACGCAATCATTTATAAAGCGCTTGATGCCTCCAATCATTTCCGAATTTCGTCTGAAATATCCTGCGATCCAGCTTCAAGTATTAGATTTGGCAGCAGGTAGTATTGAAAGGCAACTGGCCGAAGGCACAATTCACTTGGGAATCGCCTTTGTCCCTGCGATGATGGAAGACACTAAGGTAGAAACTATCCTAAAGGAACGACTCGTAGTACTTGTGCGACGCGACCATCCGCTAGCAGAGAAGCTCGAGGTCACGTGGAGTGAACTTGGAGAGCACCCGTTAGTGCTGCTTGACCGAAACTATTTCACCCGCCAGATGATCGACAACTATTTTCGCGGAGCGGGTATTCAGCATAGGGTGGCTTGTGAGACTAACACAATAGAGCTAATGGTAAGTTTAGCAACGACCACCGATCTAGCCGCAATTCTTCCGGAGAGCGCGGTACAAATCACAAACGAAGTTACAGCTCTAGCAATTATTGATCCTATCCCCTTACGTACTTCAGCGATCATGTGGCCTGGGCATAGGCATCGTACGCTCAGTGCTATAGCGTTCGCGGAGATAGTTAGGGAACGTTTCGCTTCAATAGAAAGCATATTCTAAGCAGTTGTTAGTTACTCACCTTGAAGGCTCTATAGCTGAAGCTGCTTTGAGCAATCAAGGAGACGCCACCCCTTAATGAGGGGGACAATTAAGCCTGTAGGCCCTTCGGGGCCATATTCCTGGAGGGCCTATCGTATCAGAGATCATTGCGCCCAACACCGTTGGCAGTGCGTACTATATCCGCCATTACCGCAAGCGCTATTTCAGCGGGCGTTTTACTATCTAAGTTCAAACCAATAGGCGCCTGAATTCTTGATAGGTCGTCGTCACCTAACCCTCCTAAACGCTTTAGGCGTTCTTTTCTCTTGACGCTAGACTTTGCAGATCCCATCGCGCCTATGTAAAAGGCCTTTGTTCGCACCGCCTCTATCATCGTAAGATCATCAAATTTTGGATCATGAGTTAGCGCCACGACGGCAGTTGACTCGTGACATCCAAACTCTGAAATATACAGCGCCGGTAATTGAGCTACTAGTTGAACGTTTGGTAGACTAAAGTTTTTAAGATATTCTTCTCGCGGTTCACAAATGATAACTTCATAACCAAGCGCTATTGCAAAACTAGCGCAGTATTCAGCAACTGGCGACATCCCCGCAACGATGAGCCGACGCACCGCACCTAGACGGATGAAGACCCTATCGCCCTGCTGGTCTATTCGAGGGCCGTCGCTTCTACACCGCTCTACTTGACGAACGAGACCTTTTAGGAGAACGACCCGCCGACATGAATAGCTGCCCAATAGTCCCTTCTCAAGAATGGCGAAGTGAGACAAAACCTCCGGCCCACCAGCAAAGTGCTCCACTAGAATGTCGAGCACTCCACCGCATGGAAGTGATTTGCCGGAAGGTAAACCACCGTCACCGTAGCGAATAATTTGATTAATAGGTTCTAACTCACCATTAGTTAGTCTTTCTAGAAAGTCCTCTTCTATGCATCCACCGGAAAGTGAACCTCGATTTTCGCCGTTCGGCAAAGCAACAAGCATGGCCCCGGGGCTACGGGGTGCAGAACCATAGGTAGTCAACACTGTGCAAAGCCATAGCGATCTCGACTCAGCCGCCCACTTTTTGGCTTGACTGATCACCAGAAGGTCAAGGTGGTCCATCTTATGCCTCCTGAGCAACCAGTGGCGCAACCTGCGCCCCCTCAATACAGTGCCTCCGTAACGCATCTCCAACAACACCATTTGCCTTCGCAAACTCGACGAATGATCGCAAAAGGGCGATCGCAGCTGAATTTCTGTTGGCGGGGACGGCGATGGCTTGCTGAATGGACATAAAGGAGCCAGGTAACATACGTAGACCGTGATCGGTTGCAACAGCGCTTTCAAGCTGTTGCCTCACACCGGCAGCCACGTGACTGCCGTTAAGTAAGAATTGACGTATCACATCGGGAGAAGTAGCTGCGCGTTCAATGCGTGCGTGTCGTAATTCTCGAGTGAGGTATAGATCATAAGCGCTCCCCCCGCCCACCGTTACTAAGTTGTGGGCCGCATCAACTTCATCTATTGCTGTAATCGGCGAGGCAGAGCGTACAGCGTAAGCCCCTTCGATAATGAGGTACGGGGCAGAAAAACTAAGATGCTTCTTTCTCTCAGGATCAATTGCAAAAAAACCAACGTCGGCGAGACCCGTCTCCAATGCAATAACTGATTCTCGAGCTGATTCGAATGTGACGAACTCCACGTCACGCTTAACCAGTTTCGCTAGTTCCTCTGCGAGATCCACGGAAACCCCCTTTGGTTTTCCGGTTACCAGACAGCGGCTCGCGAGTACTGGATTACCATAATTAATTGAAAACCGGAGAACACCGTGAGGTGCTAACCCTATCTGCGCTTCTTTTATCGATATGTCAGTCATACCCTGGATCCCACTCATAAAGATGTAACGTAGCTATTGTGGCAACGGTTTACCGTTCGTTTCTGGAAGGAAAGGAGTCGCTACCATGCCAAGCACGTAGATGCTTGAGAGCAGTAACGCAGCGTACCCATAGCCCCCAAAACTTCCGATTAGCGTGCCCGCCACAAGCGGACCTAGAAATGCTAGAAACCTTGGAGCATTGAAGGCGAAAGCCAATGCAGTCGCTCGTATATGAGTCGGGTACAGCTCTGGTAGCCATACAGGCATCCAGGTGTACTGTCCATTCGCGAAAAAAGCACTTATAAACGCCAGAAAAAGAAGTACAGTTAAATCGCTCGACGTAAAAAATAACAGTGGGGTGGTAGCGAATGCCAGCAAAAAGAAACCCAGCGTAACTGGTTTACGTCCAAAGGCATCGGCCATGAAACCGAATGCAATATAACCAAGAATCGAACCTAAGGTAAAAGCCATTCCTGCATAACTGGCCCATACGGCACCGACATATCCTTGTTGTGTAGCAATTGAAGATATGAATGGAGGCACCCAAGTGGAGATACTCCAGAAGCCAACTGTCGTTGCAAGTGACATGCCGAACACGAGGATAGTGCGCCTGCGCATTTCAGTGGTTGAAAAAAGGTCGAACAACGTGAAGCGAGTTAATTTAATTTCATTCGCCGATAGGTCACTACCACCACGAAGACGAGCCTGTGCTTTTTGCCGTTTCTCATTGATTATTTTCCAAAGCTCTGATTCAGGTATAGATCGACGGATCCACAAAGTTAGCAGAGCAGGGGCAACACCCAAAAGATACATGTAACGCCATGCATCGGTCCCTAAGGTCGACATGAACAACCATATAAATGAAGCGAGAAAAAAACCCAGACCTAAGCCACATTGCATTAGACCTGCGCCCTTCCCTCTTGCGCGATCTGGCCACAACTCCGCAACCATCGAACTCCCAGTTGCCCACTCAGATCCAACGGCAATACCAACCAAGAGCCGCATTATAGCGAGCGACCAAAAGTCCCAAGCAAACGCAGAGACCCCCGTCAGTATGGAATAGGCTAAGATACCTATCACCATCATCCGCTTACGGCCAATATAATCAGCCATAATGCCGCCAAGCATTCCACCTATGCCCCATCCCAATAAATTGATCCCAATCAGCGCTCCGGTGTAAAACGCCAGCTGATCATGTTCAGAGGGAGGTAGCAACTGGGAGAGAGCAAGCCCTGCGGTTAATATCAGTGCATAATTTTCAAATCCATCGAACAACCAGCCAAGGTTAGCAGCCAACAGTATTTTCCACTGTTTACTGTCAAGGGTCTTATACCAGGGAAGTTCTACATATGCCGTCATAAATAGCCACTACCTATTTTTGTTATTAAATACACAGCCCTTAGAGCACTGAAGCAATAACCTGGAGCTCAACTGAAGAACCATGATGTAGCGCCGGTACTGGCACTACTGAACGCACAGGACGATGTGCTCCCATCAACTGGGCATACACGGAATTGAACAGTTCCCAGTTTTCGATTCCAACAATATAAGCAGTACACGAAATTACTCGCTGCAGATCGCTCTCAGATGCGGTTAAAATTGCTTCGCACTTAGTGAATACAGAGCGCACCTGAAATTCAAAAGCCTGAGCTCCGCCTTCTTCAATTTCAGGAATGATGCCAGACAGGAAAATTAGATCTCCTTGCCTAACAGCTAGGGAGTAATGTCCCTTGGGTGGCGCTATATTCTCACATGCGATAATTTTCATCTGTTACCTCAAGCCGAAACCGATTACAATAGCAGCCGCTAGGACGGCTACCGAGGCTCCCAGTACGGCAACCGATGCAGCTAGCAATGAGATCGTTGAAAGCTGAGAATTCGCCGATTCAGTTCTCCCTTGTATCGGACCCCGTTCAGTTTTCCTTACCATACTTTCAGGTTTTTTTCCTGCCTCTATTTCGGGCTGGTTCTGGCTAAGTTTAATATCACTTGCCTCATGTATTTCCTTGATGGACTGTCCGCCATTTAGTTGCTTAGAAAAACCACCAAAAAATTCCTTTGCCTTGCGACGCGCCACTCCATCTATTAGGCGACTACCAACTTGGGCAAGCTTGCCACCTACTTCCGCGTCAACAGCATAGCTGAGTAATGTACCTGCTTCAGTATCAGCTAGTTTAACTTTAGCGGTACCCTTACCGAAACCTGCAGTACCTCCCGAACCTTCAAAGGTCAGAGAGTAACCGAAGAGCTCCTCAATATCGCTAATTTCAAGACGCCCATTGAAACGAGCTTTAATTGGGCCTACCGCTACTACAAGCCCAATCCTGTATTTATTCTCCCCTTCAGCTTCAAACGTATCGCAGCCAGGGATGCTGCGCTTAAGCACCTCGGGATTATTTAAAGCAGACCAAACTTCTGCACGTGGCTTGTTAAGAATTTGCTCATCATTCAGCTGCATTAGTCGACTCCAAAACCTGTGTATTATCCGCTATTCGTATGCGCTCCGCAGCGAGTTGCACCGCTTGTATTATTTCTGGGTAAGCGCCGCAGCGACAGAGATTACCGGACAGATAGTTCCTTATTTGTGCCTCGCTAGGGCTGGAGTTTTCGTTCAATAGCTGACGACTCATCATAAGAAAGCCTGACGTACAAAAACCGCATTGAAATGCCGCGCACTCAATAAAGCACTCTTGGACAATATCAAGTTTACCGTCGACTTCCATGTGCTCTATAGTGTCCACGGCCATTCCATCCGCTTTTATTGCAGGCAACAAGCATCCTGTCACAACCTTCCCATCAACTCTAAGAGTGCAGCAACCACACAAACCCTGACCACAGCTTTCACGCGCCCCATAAAGTCCAAATCTGGACCGTACAACTTCTAGAATCGTTTCATAACTTTCAACATTTGCTGTTACAGGCCGACCATTTAGATTGAATTTAATCAACGTGGCTGTGTGACTCATAGTGTTCCCCACATGTAACGTGTCTGGTTTCTACGCTTTTTCGACTAGCGCTCGATACACCGCCTCTGGCGTTATGGGCAGTGAAGTTATGCGGACGCCGACTGCATCCTCAATAGCTTCAGCGATTGCTGATGCGACGCCAAAAGTGGCGCTCTCCCCTACTCCCTTGGCGCCAAACGGGCCATTTTCTTGATAGGAATCTACGAAGTCGCATCCAATTTTTTCTGGAATATCATGAATGCCCGGAATTTTGTAATCGGAAAATGACGCATTTCTTAATTGACCGACCTCATCAAACTCCATGCGCTCATATAGAGCCATGCCCAATTGCATGATCGCAGCGCCAGAAATCTGCGTTTCAACAATTTTTGGATTTATCGCGACACCACAGTCCACAACGTTTTCGAACTTAAGAACTCGTACATGTCCGGTTTCAGTGTCAACTTCGACTTCAACGCCCGAAGCACCAATCATCCAGTTGGGGGTAATATTTGGCGATTGGCCTTGCTCGTTGTCGGGGGACTGATAGCTTGGAATGAAGGTACCAGTGCCCACAATGTTTCCGGCCTGCATACCATACTTTTTCTTTAGCAAAGTGCTGGCACTAGCGACCCCTCCACTCTTGATCCCGAGGGTTTTGGCCAGTAACTCGATGTTGCCCAACACATCCTGTGCCGCCAACTTGACAGCGTGCCCCATATGGAAAGTTGAACGGGACCCCAACGTGGCCATATCGTAAAGGGTGGCATCCGTGTCGGAGTGTACAACCCTAATATCTTCGGTTCTCAGACCTAACACTTCAGCTGCTATCGTAGCCATCGCCGTGTCCGATCCTTGCCCCATATCGACAGTGCTGATGTAAAGAATACAGCTTCCGTCACCTTGTATCGTGACCATTGCAACCGAAGTGGTGGGCGCTACAACAGCCTTGAAGCCTATTCCAACTCCTCGTCCTCGACGCACCACCCCTGTTGTCCGAACCATAGGCACGTCCCATTTCATCCGTTCGGCCACCCGCTGAAGCACCATCGTTAGCGCGGCATCCTTCATAGGTGTTCCGGTCGCGTGTGGTCGACCATCCACAAGCAAATTTTTGAGTCGAAATTGAATAGGATCCAAGTTGAGCGACCGTGCAATGATGTCTGCCTGGCTCTCATAAGCCCATACAACTTGTGTTATACCGAAGCCTCTAAATGCACCTGCTGGGGGCAAATTTGTATAAACCTGATACGAGTCGATCTCTACATTTTCAATGTCATAGGGACCCGCAGCTGTAAATCCAGATTTCTGAGTGACTCTTGGTCCAATATCTGCGTATGCGCCACCATTCCACCAGACTTCGCATTTCCGGGCGATGATGATCCCGTCCTTGTCTACACCGCTGCGTATCCGAAAAGTGGTTGCGTGCTTTGTGATTGTGAAAAACTGCTCCTCCATTGTCAGTGCAATTTTCACTGGTCGCCGCACGATCAAAGCTAACGCAGCAGCTAAAGCTTCGAGTTTAATGTAAAGCTTCGCACCAAAGCCTCCGCCCAAGACCCCTGTTTTTACCCGAATTTGATTCTCTCGCCAGCCTAGTAGTCGAGCAATCTCAATACGCACGAACGACGGGCTCTGCGAGGCGGTATGCAATATCAAAGTGTCTCTCTTCGGCTCCGCAATAGTAACAAGCGGTTCGAGAGGCACATGCATGACCTGCTGTGTGGTGAACGTATTATCGAAGCGATACTCGGCCTGCGCATAAACTTTCTCGAAGTCGCCGCGCCTCACTTTGAAATCCAGTGCTATGTTTGTATCTTTACGTCCGGTTAAATGCTTCAGATCCGGAAAAGTACCCGCGGGCTTCAATATATCGTGAACGTAAACGGTTGATTTAGCCGCCTCTACTTCATCGAAAACTGCTGGCAACCTTTTATATTCAACATCAACCAGGTGAGTTGCGTGCTCAGCCACGTGAGGATCATCAGCTAAAACTACAGCGATCGGCTCGCCCACGTATCTAACTTTCTCCAACGCCAGAATGGGCTGATCGTGAAAAGCAGGACCATAATATGGATTGGGTATTACCTTTAATATATCTTCACCTGTGATGACCGCGTAAACTCCCTCTATTGCTGCGGCGCTTTCTGTGTGGATAGCTCTGATGATAGCGTGCGCTTCACGGCTTCTCACAATCTTCGCATATAGCATTCGAGGCAGAGTTAGATTGTGCGTGTAGTCTGCAATGCCAGTTACTTTATCCCTCGATTCCAGACGATTGATCCGCCGCCCTACTTGAGATTCAGCAACGTTATCTTGTGGACTAATATTGTTCATTATTGCACCTGCCTTTTAGACGCTGCCAAGATTACTCGGCGCAGCGTTACGCGAAGGAGCTGTCGCTTATAATCTGCGGTCCCGTGCGTATCTCCCATTACTTCTATTTCATCAGCTGCTTTTTCGCTAATAACTTGTATTCTCTCAAAATTACTCAAGTCCACCCCATTTAGGGCGAGTTCAGTTTGAACAAGTCGAATCGGTCGGTCAGTGGCTGCACCCACAACAATACTTGCATCTTTTATGATATTGTTCGGTGTATCAAAAGTGACCGCCAGCCCCAAGGCCGGCCAATCGTGAGCTGCCCGCGTTGTAATTTTCGCGTAATGACCATATTGGCGTTGAACTGGAACCCTGACGCCGACTATCAACTCGTCTTTAGCAACAACAGTCTCATAGTAGCCTGTACATAGGCTATCTGCGTGGACTTCTCTAAAGCCTTTTCGGCCAGCAATTATTACGCTCGCGTTCATTGCTGAAAGTACGGGGGGAAGGTCCATGTGGGGGTCAGCATGGGCAAGGTTACCACCAACAGTCGCCACATTTCGAACACGGACATTTGATAGTGTCTTCAACGTTCGGTGTAACAAAGGCCACCGCTGCATGACTATTAGACTATTCTCGAGCTCAGCCAGGGTAGTTAGTCCACCCACCTCTAGAGTGCCGTCGCTGCTCTGAGCAATATCGCTGTATCTATCGCCAATGCAATGAAGGCCTATTAGCTTGGTGGGGCTCAGCACCCCAGCTTTCATCATCAGCATGACTGCGGTTCCGCCACCAACCGGCCTGACATTAGGGTCTTCGTCGTCTAATAGCTCCAGGGCCTCATCGAGAGAATAGGGAACTAGGAAGTCAAAGGGGGTCATTGGTCAGATCCGCCGTTAAACGAGCAGCTTTGGCAATTTCAAGTAAAAACGCGGAGACTTCTGTGGGTGTTTCTAGGGGAGTAAGATGCTTAGCTCCGGGTATAATTTTTATCGTTGACCCACGAATGCTGCTATTAAGGAATCGGGCCATGTTCACTGGCGTCGCGCTGTCGTGCTCACCTACTACTATGCCCACTGGTAACGCCAACTTCGCGAGCCCCTCACGCGCGTCGAAACTGCCGAGCATGCGGCATGTTTCCGTGAATGCGATGGCATCATTTTTCAAAAAAATGTTCGTGTATGTACTTACGGTCTTTGGATTGCTCGCGAGAAAGCTCTCGCTAAACCATCGTGTTTGTTGAAATGTAATCATTGCTTCAAACCCATCCGACAAGGCTTTTTCACCACGGGCTTTCCATTCCGCTGGAGCGCTGCTGCCGTACCACGCAGTTGTATCAATGAGGACTAAACCCAAGGAGCTTGCAGGATGGTCTATGGCGAATTGCATTGCGATACATCCACCCATGGAGGCACCTGCAATTGTCGCTCTATCCCAACCGACACGGTTCATTACTTCAAGTCCGTCTTGCGCCATCCGGCTGGCGCTATAAGGTATTGGAGCAGTAGAGGAAGCTCCGTGCCCTCTGCAATCGATAGCTAAAACTGATGCTTGTCCGCCAATTTTTTTTGTGATTGGCTCCCAAAACTCTGCGGTCATGCCAAGGGAATGGAAAAGTAAGAAGCGGTGCTTTGCGTCCGGCTGTACGTGGAGACGATAGGCAATAGTTGCACCATCGCTGGCAATTATTTTTTTCATTATGAGTACCTGATTGCGCGTTACTGAACCGAACAATGCTAGGTACGCGAATGAGGTGCAAACGAATTTTTTGGGCCCTATCCATCAAGGAATTTCATACCCCAACCACGGTAAGTTTCTTGACTTTATATGTCCATCGCAAGCGAACCAAATTAGGCTGTCGATCCATCGTACAGTCGCATTAAGATTTTGTCATAAGCTGTTCTTCCCATATCCCCCTAAGTTTATGCCTATTCACCTTTCCCACATCGGTTTTCGGCAAATCATCTAGAAAATACATATACCGAGGAATTCGATTGTGAGGAAGTACCTTATCAAGAAACTTCGCCATATCCCCCGGAATTAAACGGCCACCCCCCTTTAGAGTTAAGAAACATGCTATATCCTGGCCATATACACCATCGGGAACGCCCAGGGCAAAAACCTCATTAACAAAGGGATGCTCAGATATGGCCAGCTCAATCTCGCGGGGAGAAATTTTTGTCCCTCCCTTGTTAATAACGTCATCGATTCTTCCCATTACCACGATCTCACCAGAATCTAGTATTTTTCCGTAGTCACTAGAATAGTAAGTTCCGGCCCCTAAAGCATTGCGCTCCACAATATCAAAACCTATTTCCTTTGCTATTTTAACGCTATCAACCACTATTTGGCCCACACCTTTGCCTAACCCCGAAAAACACTCTTTTTTTTCAATGCGCAGTCTTACTGAGTCCACCGGTGCCCCCACCGTCTCGTCAAGCAAAGAGGCTTCTTTTTTACCGGCCAACCAACCGACCTCGCTACACCCGTATAAATTGACGATAGGGACACCAAGAATTTGGTGGATTTCAGCTAGCTCACCTGGCATGAGCGGTGCCGAACTATTTGTCATCAGTCTCAAAGATTCAAGATGGCCTTTTCCTTTTACCACTCCATTGTTCCTTAACAAACGTAAAATTGCCGGGCCGCCCGGTGCGACAGTGATGGCATTTTTTTCAATCCAAACTGAGAACTTTGAAAGCGAGAACGTCTGAGCAAGATGCAAGGTAATGCCTAACTGCAAGAATGGCATAAGACTCAGGATTTGAGCCGAAAACCATGCGAGCGGTCGATACTCAATCATTCGATCGGTTTTATTAAAATTAATAAGATTGATGCTATCTGCACCGTTTAAACGATATGATTTAAATGTATGGGCCACTGCCTTCGGTGTGCCAGAGGTTCCGGATGTAAAGCATATAGCAGCTAGGTCCTCATCTTCGTTATCGCAGTCAAACTCCAGTCGACGGCCGTTTCCCGCAGTTCGGGCAGCTTCAACGCAAGCCTCCTCATGTTTCGCTACGATTTCTGCCAACATTAACAGACGAATTTTATTCTTTTGCAGGATGTCACAAATCTCTGTTGAAGCACCGACCATGGACTTGGGAAAAACGCAAGTCGATGATTTTAGCTGCTTAATTGCGCTTGCGAACGCCTTAACACTCATTGCGTTGTTTGAGATAGGGCAAACAATTACGCCTATCCGCCACAAAGCACACCAAACTAGCACCGACACCGCACTGTTATCCATCAATAAGATCACGGTTTGGCCGGGCATCACACCTGCGCCAATCAGTGCAGCACCATAGGCGGCAGAGTTTGTTGCTAGATCTTGAAAAGTCCAAACCTCATCATTTTCGAGATCGACCAAAGCTACTTTGTTCGGATCAGATGCTCGAAGCTGCTCAATCATAGCTAGGACGCTGTCAGATTTTGATTGACGCATAATTAGCAGGCCGGAGTAACTAGGGATCGTAAACGGTTCAATGTCCAGTCGCGGAAACTTCTCACCTTGGCAATCTCTGACTTACGTTTGGTAGAAACAACATAATAGCTCGAAGACGACTTCACTCTGAATTTGAATGGCTCGACTAATCTATTTTTAGCCAAATCAGCATTTACTAACGGCGTACGCCCTATAGCGATGCCACCGCCCTCTATAGCAGCAGCTAATGAAGTTAACTGCAGGTGAAAAATTGATTCCGTCGCGAAGCGCAAATCTTCATATCCCGCTGCGTTCATCCAAGCCGGCCAGTCATCTTGATAAAGTGAATAATAGTAGGTTCGAATCCGGGTCCAGCGTGACACTGACTCAGTGAGAGACTCGCTACTGTCGGCAGTTTCTAGCTGACTTGGGGCGCATACCGGAAAATACTCCTCTTCATGTAGGAGATCTGCGCGCATTCCTTCCCAACGACCAGAGCCATAACGTATTCCAATATCAAACTGGTCGGCTGCGAACTCATCAAAACTTGCTATGGTGAAAAGCTTGACCACGATATCCGGATGTTTGTCTTGGAAATCCTTTAAGTGGGGGATTAGGCATTTGACCGCATAGGTCGGCAAACAAGCAACGGTCAGCGTCACTTTGGTAGTTCCCCGGCGCACGTTCTCACTTGCCACTGCCAGCTGCTCCAGCGCCTGTGCCACATCCCTTAAATAGACTTCAGCAGCCGGAGTCAGTGATAGCCCGTTTTTTTCTCGGACGAAGAGCTCGGTACCGAGTTGGTCCTCCAAGACCTTGATCTGGTGGCTTATCGCGGTTTGTGTAAGACCCAGCTCATGGGCTGCTCGAGTGAAACTCAAATAGCGAGCTGCCGCTTGGAATCCGAGTAAACTTTGGGTAGAAGGAATAAAAGGCTTTGCCATATGATGATTTACGCTCCCATATTGCCTCATACGCGACGGTCTCGGCCGTAGGCGGTTGACGAAGCTCGATCATATCACCGTGTCAAGTGCATGCTGGTGCGCACTCATGCGTGTTTATAAAGAGTTACCATTAGAAAACATCCTTGGATCAGTCACTCTCAGCTCCAGTGAGACTACGATTTCACCTATCGACCCCGCCCGCCACGTCTGCGCCGCACCCAGCCATGCTCACGCCTAAAAAGTCGGGCCTAACAGTCTGCGCATGCGTGCCATTAAACGATCCCCAACCTCTGGCCACCCCGGTGCGGCTTGTTTCGCCGCGTATCGCCTCGGATTGGCATAGGTCGTCACCGTCTGATACAAAACGATGCGAGCGCACCTCAGACCTAATGAATGGCAGAGCTCAACAGTCAAAAACCACGGAAACCGTGGTGGCGATCTACCACGGTTTGTCATTCATTATCAGCTCTTTTAATCTAGACGAGGATCACCCTAAGCGTTTCGGTGGCTCTAGCATGGGGCTATTGCATCAGAGTGGAAGCGTGCACGATAGCGACCAGGGCTTTCGCCGGTCCATTTCTTGAAGGCGCGATGGAAGGCGCTTGGCTCTTGAAAGCCGATCCGCTCGGCTATTTCACTGATGCTGTTGTCTGTCTGGCGCAGCAGCTCAAT
Source organism: Pseudomonas petroselini (assembly GCF_045037875.1). Lineage (NCBI taxonomy): Bacteria > Pseudomonadati > Pseudomonadota > Gammaproteobacteria > Pseudomonadales > Pseudomonadaceae > Pseudomonas > Pseudomonas petroselini. The sequence continues at coordinate 3,815,963 of NZ_CP173614.1, read as the reverse complement.
GGCCAAGCTCCGGCGTACCTCGTCCTTGATTTCCTGAAACGAACATCCTTCGCGCTCTAGACGTCGGCGTACTGTACTGGGACTCATTTGCAGAGTACTGGCAAAGACATCCAGGGAGGGCCAGTGGCTGTAATGACTGCGGTGCAAACGCTGATAAAGCTGGGTTGCCAAGCCGTGCTGGTTGCGAAAGCGGATCACCAACCACTGCGGCGCACTACGTAAAAATTTCTTGAGCGAGGCCAGGTCCTGAACGACCGGCAAGCGCAGGTAGCGGCTACAAAATGCGATTTCCGTGCGCCCGGCTGCGAAGCAAAGGTTGGGCCCCCAGAGTAACCCATCGTCACTGAGGGAAAGTCGCGACTGACGGAAATCCGCGCGATCGATAGGAATGCGCCGTCCGCCCAACCAACACAGGAGGCTAATGATTAACGCTAAGAAAATTTCCTCACCAAAACAGATGACGTTCGCATCGCCCGAGTGAGTCTCCAGACTGATCACTGCACGCTTGCCGCGCACACTGAGGCTGCCGCGAAAATCCCGCAGAAACAACCCAAAATTGGCAAGGCACTGGCGCAGAGCTTTGCCCAGGTCAGGTTCCTGAATCAGCCCCCGACAAATCAGAGCAAAACTGCCGATCGGCATGCCGTGTGAATCCAGCTGGAAGAATTCGTCCTGCAGTTCACGAATCTGGATCAGCCACAAAGCAACAAAAGCACTGGCGGGAACCCGGGCCCTCGGCTGGTCCATCAAAGTTGGGTCGATTCCGGCCTCGGCCAGTATCGACGACAGCCGCTGGGGCTGGTCCCGCAGCGCATGTGTGATGGCGAGTACAAAGTAGACCGCGACAGAATCCTTTTCCCGCATATCTTCAGCTCCCCTCACTTACCGAGTGGTAATAAACGCCAGAATCGCTGAACAGTTCTGGCATAGGCCCGATCAACAGCGGGCTCTAGACTGAGGCATTAAGGGGCACGACGCGGCATCTGTCGAGCCCTCCAGCGGACCGCGTACTGGATAGGCCAGGGTCCGTGAAGCTGAAGTCGGGTGAAGAGGAGAATTAGCTGCATGCATCTGCACACACTTGGCGTGATCGGCGCCGGCACCATGGGTAATGGTATCGCACAGGTCTGTGCCCTGGCCGGTTTCGAGGTGATCCTGCTGGACATTGATCCAGACGCCCTAGAAAAAGCCCTGACAACCGTGGCGAAGAACCTCGACCGGCAAATCGCCAATCGGACTCTCACCGAAGAGCGGAAACAGCACGCTCTGGACAAGATCCACACCAGGACCGACTACGCCAGTCTATCCAGCACGCAGCTCGTTATTGAAGCCGCCACCGAAAACCTCGCGCTAAAACTACGCGTACTGCAACAAATCGCCGCGCAAGTCAGCGCCGACTGTGTGATTGCCTCCAACACGTCCTCGCTGTCCATCACTCAACTCGCGGCCAGCGTCAGCCAGCCTGAACGCTTCATCGGTCTGCACTTTTTCAACCCGGTGCCCGTGATGAGTCTGATCGAAGTGATTCGTGGTCTGCAAACGAGCGATGCCACCCATGCCTTGGCGCTGGACATGGCGACCACACTCGGCAAAACCGCGATCACCGCATGCAACCGTCCGGGTTTCGTAGTCAACCGGATACTGGTGCCGATGATCAATGAAGCGATCCTGGTGTTTCAGGAAGGTCTGGCCAGCGCCGAAGGCATCGACGCCGGCATGCGTCTGGGCTGTAACCAACCGATCGGCCCCCTGGCGCTGGCGGACCTGATCGGCCTAGATACTGTGCTGGCCATCCTTGAAGCTTTCTGCGACGGCTTCAACGACAGCAAATACCGGCCCGCTCCGCTGCTCAAGGAAATGGTCGCCGCCGGATATCTAGGACGCAAAACGGGGCGCGGCTTCCATGCCTATGCCTGAGCGTTGCTCGCGCTTCGCCCAATACCGGGACAAAGTGCTGGAGCTCGCCAGTAGGGGTTCCGGTCAGGTCGGCATGCATGGGCTCGCGACCTGCCTGGGGCTCACTCCAGACTCGTTGTATCACCATTTCCCCAGCAAACAGCGCTTGCGGCTCGACCTGATCGAGGAGTTCTACGAGGAGCTGCTGCCCACCATTGGGCGAATCGAACAAGCAGCCCTGGCAAGACGCGACAGACTCAGGCAAAAGGTAAGCGCGCACCTGACTCCTCATCAGGAAATGCCTTGGCATTTTCGTCTGGTGGAGCTCGACAGCGGCTGCCTTAATGAAGAGCAGCAACGGGTCCGGCAATCGCGCAAGCAGTACGAACGCAAGTTGCTGCTGATACTGGGCGTCCGACACCGACTCGATGAGCAGGGCCTTCTGGCTACCGCTCATGCCATTGCCGCCTTGCTTAACAGCGCCCCCAGTTGGCTGACGCCCTATTTGCTGGATGAACAAGAGCGCAGTAATTTAATGGAAAATTTAGTGAGCGCCGCTGTTGAGCGGTTGCCGACGCGAAGATGCACACATGAGGCAACGAGCCTCACCCAGCCTCTGGAAAAAATATCAAAAAAAACCCGGACATCCAACGCATTTTAGCGCTTTGCGATGCGAGTCGCTGCCATTGAAGCTCAATGCCCGCAGGGAGGCGATGTAAGGATGTATCGCGAGAGGCCGATCCATAGGAATGGAGGTCCGTTCGCACATGTCTGCAAACAACTTTAACCCGCAGGCTAAAACCTTCTATCGCCCCATTGATGCAGCATTGCGTTGGTGCAATCTCATTCGTTACGAAGAGCAGATCGTGCAAGCGGCTTGGTTGCGCCCGGAAAAGCTCAGGAATCTGTTTCCTCAATGGCCGTGCCTACAGGCCAATACTGACAAAATTTATGACGCGATCCGCAATGGGGAACTACCGTATGGTTCCTTCGGTATTTCGGTCCCTTTGGGCACTCCTGTAGAGCTCTCTCTGTTGACCGTGAGACACTCCGACTTACGTCTTTGGATGCAAATCTACTACCCCGATCAGCGACCCGATTTCCTGTTCGAATCGAACTACGACGCTCAAGATAAGATCAGCGTGGGTGCTTACTTTGCACTCCAGGCCGAACGGGATGCTCTCCTGCGAGAGCGCGATGCTCTGCAACATCAGCTTCGAGATGTCGAAGCTGACCTTCAGGCACTGGGACTCGAGCAGGAAAGCCTTAAAACTCTGGTAAAAGCGCAGGGACAGCTCAGCGATCGTAGTGAACACACCTACCTGCAGATCATCGGTGCCTTGGTCAACACCATCTTAGACGTGTCGCCCGCAGGTAAACCTCTTTCCGTGTTCAAGAGCCAAGCCGCAATCGTCGATGCTTTGACCGCGCGACACAGTGACACACCCGGCCTCAGCAAACGAACACTGGATGAAAAGTTCGCGGCAGCCAATCGCACTCTCAAAAAATCCACCTGAGTGCCAAGTCATTGCAATGCAATGCACTCGATTGCAGTGCAATGACTCCCTCACTTTTCTGCTATTCACTTCAGTTCACTTCTCAACACGCGCCAATCGGCGCCAGGAGTGACCATCATGTCTAGCCAACCCTCGTCTAACTCTCAAACATCTCAAGTGCAGTTCGAACGTCACATCATGCGACGCGACGAGGTGGAGCGAAAAACCGGCTTCAAACGTGCCCATATCTACAACCTGATGAAGGAAGGTAAATTCCCTCAGGCCAAACGCATCGGAATGCGCGCGGTCGGCTGGGACTCGCTGGAAATCGAGCGGTGGGTCGTTGAACGCCTAGGCCAGCAGGGCTGATGCCATGCGCGTGGTATCGGTGGTTTCCACTAAGGGTGGGGTAGGCAAAACCACAGTAGCCGCCAACCTCGGTGGTCTGCTAGCAGATGCTGGCCAACGCGTCCTGATGCTCGACCTGGATAGCCAACCCACCCTCTCCAGCTACTACGCTTTGAGCCAGAAAGCTAATGCAGGTGCTTACGAACTTATCGCCCTCAACCTGACTACTTATACCCAGATTATTTCGAGGACTGTGATTGAAGGGCTCGATCTAATCCTCTCCAACGACGATCAAGGCCGACTGAACACCTTGCTGCTGCATGCCCCTGACGGACGTTTACGACTGCGCAATCTGCTCGACAATTTCCGTCGCAATTATGACCTGCTCTTAATCGACACTCAGGGCGCACGCAGCGTGTTGTTGGAGATGGCCATCCTGGCCTCCGATCTCGCCATCTCTCCCATCACTCCGGAAATGCTCGCCGCCCGCGAACTGCACCGAGGTACCTTGAAGCTGATGAATGAACTCGAGCCGTTCCGTCATCTGGGCATTCAACTGCCCTCTTTGCGATTGCTACTGAACCAGGTGAATACCATTCGAGTGGACACACGGATGATCATCCGTGCTCTGCGCAATACCTTCGCAGAGGCTCCCAATACCTCGGTCTTAGAAACTGTAGTTCCAGACCGAGTGGCCTACCTCAATGCAGCCACGCTCAGCTTGCCCGTTCACCGAATCGATTATCGCCAGTCACGTCAACGGCGTTCGCCATCAGCGCTGGAAACTATGCAAGCACTGGCCATCGAGTTGTTTCCGGAATGGCGCGAAGCGATCTCCAAGGTGAACGGGTGAGTGGAGATTTGATGAAGCGAATGACCCAGCCAGCATTTCTCACCCACTCATTGGGTTTGATCAACCTTGAGGCCAACAGTGGTTGGCTAGGAGTTTTCTGATGTTGGACCAACTACCCATCTTCCTTCCACCCTCTACTCAACCACACCACCCGCCTTGCGACGAGTATTGCACCGTAGTGTTTCGCCTGCAGGGTGGGCGCTCGACCATGGGGTGGCTTTTCGCAGAACTATCCCGACATTTCGAAGGTTCGGGCACTGCCGAGGTCGTCAAGTTCGAGGTCGGTGACCATTTGCGTAACCGGCGTTAACTGAGGTTGTTCCGATGAAAAAGCTCAGTCAGGAGCAGATCACCGACAAGCTGCACCAGGACCACTTCCCTCGAAGGCCGGAGTTGGAGCGGCTGTCCGATCCACTTGCTGACACGCCTATGTTGGTCACGCTGGAGGAACTGCGGCCCTACGAACACAACCCGCGCTTCATCCGTAATCCGCTATACGACGATATCAAGGCTTCGATCCGTGAACGGGGGCTGGATCAACCGCCACCGATTACCCGACGGCCGGGTGAAACCTATTTCATCATCCGCAACGGCGGTAATACGCGCTTGGCGATTCTCGGCGAGCTGTGGCAGGAAACTCGCGACGAGCGCTTCTTTCGCATTCATTGCCTGTTCCGACCTTGGACCAATGAAATCACCGCCCTACTCGGCCATCTGGCTGAAAGCGATCTGCACGGCCAACTCACTTTCATCGAGCGGGCTCTGGCGGTAGCCAAACTCAAAACCATGCTCGAAGCAGAGGGAGCTGTGTTCTCACAACGGGAACTTGCACGACATCTTGCCGCTGGAGGCTATCCGATTTCGCAGCCGCACATCAGCCGGATGCTGGACACTCTCGAACACTTACTGCCCGCGATTCCACAAACCCTATATGCCGGATTGGGTAAGCCCCAGATCGAACGCTTGATCGGCCTACGCAGCCAGGCAGAACGAACCTGGAACCGATATCCAACCGCCCCCGTTGCGTTCGTCGATTTCTGGCTCGACACCCTGGGCTATTTCGATGCAGAACCCGAGTCATTCGATCTTGAGCAAATCCAGGATGAAGTGCTCGAACGCATGAGCCACTTACTCGGACAGTCCTATCGTATGTTGGCCCTGGAGCTGAGCGACACCCAGCGGGTCGTCTTGACGCCTGGCGTTGCCCTCACCGCGCCCTCCGAGAACATCCATCTGCCGAGCATTGATGAAGCCTCGGCAGGACCTCCTTCCTCCGATCCTCATCCCAAATCAACTGAGACCAAGTCCCAGAATCAAACACCGCAAGAGGAACTGCTCACACCGCCCCAAACGAATGCGATATCAGCAGTAAGCCCTCCGTCTCGCGTGCAACAGATTCGCGAACAGATCGATCGCGAGACCGCCACCGACGCAGCATCTTCGGTCGACACCTATGCGATCGACGACATCTGGACCATCGAACCAGCACTGGATAGCCCCGAACATCTGCGATCCGCCATTGCCGCATTGGCGCGGGAAATGGCGGCCTATGCCGGACATCCCGAGGGCATCATCGACCAGCAGCATGGCTTAGGCTTCGCCCTGAACATCGAGCAAGTTGATCTTGCAGTGCCTCGCGCGACCGGCGTTCACCTACTGCTCCTGGCCCTGCTGCGCGCTCAAGACGAGGTCAACTGGGAGGATCGTAAGCAACTGCCGTCAGCGCTGTTCGGCCAGTTGTTGTTGGGGATCTATCAACTTCCGCTGACAGATCGTCCCGCCGTGGATGTGGGACTGGAGCGATTGCCAGACAGTCTGCTCGTCAAACTGTATCGGCTGATCCGCCTGGCCCGTCGCCTGATCGACTTGACGCTTAACCCTGAAGATGGGTCACCGAAGGAGCTGCCATGAACCTGTCCTTCAATGTGCTCAACCAGGCCATGCTGACCCAAGTATTGCATGAGTTGCGCCTCGGTAATTTACAGCGGTGCAAGGCACTCGGCCTGGGTGAGGACGACATCTATCTGTTGCAATCCTTACCGCCCACTACATTGTCGCGCCTGGCTCATGCCACCGTCCCCTGGGTCGAGATCAAGATTGACTCGCCGGTGCTGCATCGGCTTATCGAGCAGGCTGATCGTGACGAGCAGAATGAGCGCTTGATCAACCGAGCACTCAAGCTCGGCGCCAGCAGTACCATCATGTATCAGTGCTTCGGCTTGGCGCATTCTGAAACCGCGCTGCGTCGACGTCTGCTCAAGATAGAAACCCGAAAGGGGCGCCCTCAGCATTTGAGCGAAGCCCAGGAACATGCGCTGTGGCAACGATGGTGCCAGCTGCGCGCTCAAGACAGTACTGGGGACCAGCTCGACGCCATGATGATGCTGGCGGAAGAGCAACAGATCAGTTTGACTATGGTTTGGCAGCAGATCGATCAGTACAGCAACGGCACATGAACATTGCCCCTTCCAATCGCTGGCAGCGTGTCCTGCAGCAATGCATCCAGCAGTTGAATGAACGCTGGCCCGCGCATCCTGCCACTGAACAACCTTCCAATCAGGCGCTGCAGGCTGGCTTTCTGTTCAGTGGCCAATCTCAGGAAGTCGTACCACGTCGGCTGCTATTGGATAGTCGACTGACGCCATTGGAACGCAATGCTTGGCAGGTATTCCGACTCATGCTGCAAGGCCAGGGCGTGGTCACACCGCGCTATGAGGATTTGCAGCCTTACCTTTCCAGCGTGCCCTACGGTGCGTCAGCCTCCCGTGAAACTATTGCTCGGGTGTTGACGATGCTCAGGTTGACGCGCTGGCTCAGTTTGGTCAGTCGCGGACGCGATCAGCTCAGTGGACGCCTTCGAGGTTCTCTGTACGTTCTGCACGATGAGCCGTTAACCCCCGCCGAAGCCATGGAACTGGATCAGGATTACCTGGCACTGGTCGGACATGCCCTTGATCATGCCACCAAGGCGGTGCGCATTGTCGCTCAGCACGTTGTGGAGGAAGTCCGCCAGGACACGAATATCGATCGTGATCGATTACCGACGCGGCTCGACAGCTGGGGCGAACACTGGACGCAGCAAGGATTGGATCAGCCACCGGGTGATGCCTTCCACGATTCCGAACGGGGGGAAGATCATCGCGTTCGGAATCATGCAGGCGCTCGTTCGGATTCCGAACCGGGCCTGAACGCCAGTGTTTCCCGCACCGTTCGGAATCCGAACGCCGCCTGTACTGTATTAAAAGAAAGTATTTGTACAGTACCGCGCGCGACCCCGGCGGTGGATAACCTGCTCTGGCCCACTTCGCTGCACCTGAGCCCAAGCGAGCGTCAGGCCGTCGCCGTGGCGCTGAACAAGCTCAAAGCCGCGGATCGGCAGGCGGTGCTCAACGAAGCGGGGGCACGCTGTGCGGCCGGTGGAATCCGCAAGCCAGCGGCGTATCTGATGGGCCTTATCCAGCGCGCCCTGAAAGGCGACTTTCGTCCTTGGGCAGGTCAGGCAGAGTCGTACCCCATTGCAGTACCGGCCCCGTCCACACCGCCCCCCTCGCGCCCATCTCGACAACCGGGCGAACCTGCATCCGCCCTCGCCCAAGCGTGCCTAAATGAGCTACGCCAGCTGCGCGGCAAAGGTTCTGGACGTCAGTAGATTTGATGCCACTGGCATCAAATCCATTGACGTCTACATGATGAACCCTCTTACACCAAAGCGAACAAACCGCATTCAGCTTTTTGGCTGTCCTTAGTCATCACCTGTCGCAACGTTCTCGTCCAAGCCGATGCGAGGACACTACCGTGGCCGATCACTATCAACTCAATTTGGGGTCATTGCGCAGCAGCATCACCCTGACCCTGCACACCCACCACGCCGCCCGTATCTGGCAAGGTCGCGCCGCACGTGAAGGCGTCCACTCGATCATGGGTATGGCTGGCTACATCAGTGTCACCAACCTGATCAAACAAACCGCAGCCCAGGACGACCCCTATGCCGATTGGGCCATCGTGGAACTCGAAGAGAAACTGATGCAGGCCAAGGCTGGGATGCGGGAACTTACCCAACAGTTGGATCGGCTCAGGCAGGATCTGCCGACACAGATTGACATGGGCGACAACCTCAACATCCATCCCGTCACCTTGCCGTTGTATATCGGCAGCCAGCTGGGTTTCCTCGCCGTCTACCTCCTGACCGACTACGACACCTTGGTGCGCCATACCCTGTTGGCCCATCACACCGCTTTGATTGGTCGCCGGGACATGGAAGCCTGGATCGATGACGGCGCCCACCTCCTGCGCAGCCTATTCGGCCAAGCGCAACGTTACCGGCATTCTGGCGTCACCCGTGATGACATGGCAGCGAACAATGCTCGTGCTCTGGCGGCCATCGAGAAATTGGGTTTGCCCCCGATGGACATCCTTGAGGGGCATCGCCGCTCCCAGTTCGCGCCGCCAATCGTTCGCCGTGGTGCGGTGACAGCGGATGATGCCGATGCGTTGGTAGAGCAAGCGGAAGAGCCCTCTGTAACAGTGGATGAGCCGGAGGACCAAGCATGAATCTCAGGAGTCCCGCTCAAACAATCCCGTTCGACGCATTGACACTGGATGCCTATCGACAACTTGAACACGCTGCCTCCCTAAAAGGCCTTTTAAAACCTTTTAAGGGTAAGGGGGAGTTGGAGCACCTGGCGCAGGTGGCGAGGGAAATCGAGGCGCAGTTATGTCGCCTGATGGAGGTTGTGGTGCGGCAGGCCAGACAGCCTCCTTACTCACTGCTGAATGTTCGACTGGTGCTGCAGAACACCAGCTCCGGCAGCACCTTTTTGCGGTGGCGCACCCGGGACTTCGCCCGAATGGGCGTAGCGGTCTGGGAACGCCAGATTTCCAACAAGGCCTTGCCACAAGCAGTACGCGAAGGGTTGCACCGTTTCGAATGCGAGCGCATTGCATTGAACCTGCAGATGAGTGTGGTGCATTCGCTCTACCGCCAGGCCACCACCTGCGCGATCAAAATGGCCAGCGCCGAACGGCTGCTGCGCCAGTTCACAACAGCAGTCGAGGTATCACGATGAGCACTTTTTTCGTCGGCGAAGGCAATATCGGCAGTGCGCCAGAGTTCCAGGAATTTCCATCAGGCAATGATGAGCCAAGGCGTTTGCTACGGCTGAATGTGTACTTCGACAACCCCATTCCACGCGAGGGAAGTTACGAAGATCGAGGCGGTTATTGGGCACCGGTTGAGCTTTGGCACCGAGAGGCTGAACACTGGAGCACGCTGTACCAGAAAGGCATGCGTGTGCTGGTCGAAGGCCGCACTGTACGCGATCAGTGGGAGGACAGCGAAGATAATGCGCGGGTCACTTTCAAGATCGAGGCCCGCCGCGTCGGCATCCTGCCTCACCGGGTCCACGGCGTGGTCATGCGGGAGCGTTCCAGTGAACCGACGACCTCTCAAAATACAGAGCAGGCCAGTTCACCGGCGTCGAAACCCAAGAAGCGCAGAGGACAACCACCTACGGCCTGACGGTTTTAGGCATAAAAAATGCGCCTTTGCGCGAAGTCGCCGACCAGTTATTACTCGCGGCTCATGAAGACCCATTCTGTTATCCAGACTACAAGTAGGCAGCAGCCTGGGCCCATTCAAAGCGGCCCTCACCGGCTAATATGAGGAACCTGCCATTCAGGTTTCTCATATCTCGCTCCTGTTGTTTTCACCAACGCTGCTCCGAACACAATCCGGAGCAGTTCTATGTGCCTTTTCCTCTGCGAAAAACCTTCCCAGGGTCGTGACATCGCCAAGGTGCTCGGTGCCAGCCGGCGTGGTGATGGTTGCCTGATCGGCGCCGACTCAACCGTCACCTGGTGTATCGGCCACCTGCTGGAGACAGCCCCTCCCGAAGCTTATGGCATTCAGCACAAGAACTGGTCTTTGGATCATCTACCGATCATTCCCGCGCAATGGCAGGTTGCGGTCAAACCCAAGACTGCCGCGCAGTTCAAGGTCATCAAACGCTTGCTCAGTGACGCTACCACCGTGGTCATCGCCACCGACGCCGATCGCGAAGGTGAAATGATTGCTCGCGAATTGCTGGAGCTCTGCCAGTATCGAGGCCCCGTTGAGAGACTCTGGTTGTCCGCCCTCAACGAGGCCTCGATTCGCAAAGCCCTGTCCTCGCTGAAGTCCGGTCAGGAGACTTTGCCGCTCTATCACTCGGCCCTCGCCCGCAGCCGTGCCGACTGGCTGATCGGTATGAACCTCAGTCGTTTGTTTACCCTTCTTGGCCGGCGGGCAGGTTACGACGGCGTATTGTCGGTTGGACGCGTCCAGACACCCACCTTACGTCTGGTGGTCGATCGGGATCGTGCGATTGCCGGCTTCGTACCGGTGCCTTACTGGAACGTTGAAGTGCACCTATCGTCGATGGGACAGCGCTTCATCGCATCGTGGTTACCGCCACGCTCAGGCCGAGACGAGTCGGGGCGTTGCCTGCAACAGGCGCTTGCCCATCACGCGGTTCAGACAATCACTGATGGCAAGTCCGCCACGGTAATCTCGTTGCAGACGGAACATTGCCGCGAAGCGCCGCCCCTGCCCTTCGACCTGAGCACGCTGCAAGAAGTCTGCTCACGTAAGCTGGGGCTCGGCGTTCAGGAAGTCCTGAACATCGCCCAAGCCCTATATGAAACCCACAAAGCCACCACCTACCCGCGCAGCGATTGCCGCTATTTGCCCGAGAGTATGTTCAACGAGGCACCCGCGGTACTCGATGCCCTGCTCAAAACCGATTCGGCACTCAGACCTGCATTCGGGAGCCTGGATCGATCATTGCGCTCCCGCGTATGGAACGATGCCAAGGTCACCGCGCACCACGGCATCATCCCCACCACCGAGCCGGCAAACCTGGTGCGGATGTCTGAACAAGAACGCCAAGTCTACGAACTGATTCGTAGCCACTACCTCGTGCAATTTCTGCCGCATCATGAGTTTGATCGAACTCAGGTCGAACTGGAATGTGGCGAAGAGCGTTTGACCGCCGTCGGTAAACAGATTCTAGTCCAGGGCTGGAAAAGCTTGCTCTGCGAAAACCCCGAGGAGGATGAGCCCAGTCGAAAGTCCCAGGTCTTACCCGTCTTGCAACAGGGCACGCAGTGCGCAGTGGACGATGTCGAACTCAAATCCATGCGTACTGCCGCTCCCAAACCTCTCACCGAGGGTGATCTGATCAAGGCGATGAAAAATGTCGCCAAACTGGTCAACGACCCACGCCTGAAACAGAAACTTCGGGACACCACCGGTATCGGTACCGAAGCCACGCGAGCTGGCATCATCAAGGGGTTGATTGATCGCGGTTATTTGCTGAAGAAAAAACGCGCTTTGATGGCCTCCGCCGCGGCCCACACCCTGATCGAAGCGGTACCCGCAGCAGTCGCAGATCCGGGTATGACCGCAATCTGGGAACAGGCGCTGGACGAAATCGAAGCGGGACGTCTGACCCTGGATGCGTTCGTCGCCAAGCAAGCGAAATGGGTTACGCAGCTGGTCGCACACTACCGCTCGCTCACTTTGACAATAGCGGTCGACGCGAGCCCGGGCTGCCCCATGTGCAACGCCTCAATGCTCAGGCGTAAGGGAAAATCAGGGCCGTTCTGGTCATGCTCCCGCTATCCGGATTGCAAGGGCACTGTGTCGATCAGTAAAGATACGCGTCGCTCATGATGTTCCTGGGCGATCATCATGAGAACGGTAGGTTCTCTGCCTTGACGTCGTCCCACCCTCTCTGCTGTAGTGCCTCAGGATCATCGCCAATGGCGACCCAAGACCGATTTGCTCCGGGTGGCTCGGTCGGACTCATTGAGTTTGGAGCCTTCTCTTCTGCGGAATTTCATTCCTCACTTGTGCTCGACCTGATCACGGTGGCGGATGACCACTGTTGCCTCTATCCGGCAATAGCGGTCATCCGCTTCGGCGATCGTATTCAGTTCCGGAGCCCACCGGGGAAACACGGGGCACCCTTTGTGCGCGGATGCGTGCCAGCAGGTTCCGACCCAGGCCACGACAAGGGTCGGTTGGCGAATCATGACGCAGTTCAACTAAGTGTTGCGAGGCGCTTTTGGACTGCGTAAGACCGCCAAAGGTGGCTTTTCTCTTCCTCGCCTGGCGCCCCGCCAGGCCCTCTCTTCATTTTTCATTTTCTTAACTCCAATAACTGCCACCGTATTCCGGGCTTAAAAAAGTGGGTTGCAGCGTCTTGACGCTCCCCTGTGACAGGCTTATACAAAGGGCGTGGTTCGCTGTCGTTGACAGCCCAGCCCAGGTAGCTTGAACCTTAAAGGCTACGCCACGTTCGTGGTGGTTTACCCAAGTGCGATCAGCGTTCGGAAGCTTGCACGGTTACCGCTTCAGCGGTGATGAATGCCCACTACCCGATGCCTGCGGCTCACTGCCGCAGACACTCCTCTGCTGCACCGCTATTCCTCAGACGCATTGTTCTGATCGTCATCAGCTTGCCGGTGCCGAATCGTTTATCGCTCGCCTTCACCTTACCCACCCTGACGGGGCTCACTTCCCCGTCAGGGGCTGTGCGTCACCGTTTTCCCTTGAAACAGGAGAACCACCATGGCCCACGCTAACCACTCCCAAGAAGCGACCACTTACTTCAACCTGCACACCGTCGGTATCGGCTACCTCAACCGTGTTCGTGAAGTACAAGTCCGCCGCGGCCAGCCATTCATGGCCTGCGATATCGCCGCCCTGCACGGTGCCACCGATGCGGTGGAGTACACCCGCTTCGACTGCAAGGTCGCTGGAGGCGAAGCTGAACGTTTGATTCGTCTCTATATGGACGCCGTCCACGCCGAGAAAAAGGTCTTGCTGTCGTTCCGTATCGGTGACCTGTGGATCGATCCATTTCTCTATGAGAAAGGCGCTAAACAAGGTCAGCCAGGTGCCAGTTTGAAAGGTCGTCTGCTGTTCATCGACTGGATCAAGGTCAACGGCACGTTCGAATACAAAGCGCCCGCCAGGCAGGAAGCAAGAGCACCTGCTGAGCAAACGTCCACCGGTGAGTCTTACTCATCATCGGCTGGTGCCGAAGCTGAAGAGATCTACAACCCAGCAGAATTCAGGATTAAACCTGAATCTCCACCCACTCCCCGCACGGCCCGCCGTGTCGCCACGCGTACTGTTCAGTCCGCCTGAACAATCCACGATGTTTTACATCAAGGCGCTCAATCGAGCGCCTTTCTTCAATCGGCACAGGAGAACCAACATGGAATCCTTCTGGCTTTGCGACGACTGCCTGTTCGCTGTGGCTTACGAGGACTACAGCACGTTATCGCTCTACTACACGGCGGATGAGATCGAGAAACGCATCGCCGGCCTCCATCTTGGGTTGGTTCGGCTAATGCCCTTCAGTGCCGACTTCGATCCCGAAACTGGCCGTGGAATACGAACCTTCTCCCCATTGCCCTGCGAAGGTTGTGACTCTCATCTGCACGGACAACGGCATCGATTCACCCGCCTGTAAACACCGCGTCATCGGGCAATGCCCTTGGCTCTATATCCACCTCCTGGGATACCACTCCCCGTCGGGTGCGTACCCATGAATTGTTCTCTTCAGAGGTACCCCATGAACACCCAACTCACCCTGATTGAAACCTCGGATGGCGAGGCTGATCGTATCGAACAGGAAAACCAGCTGATCGACGAAGCGCTGCGCATTCTGGATCGACGACTGTTCACCCGCGGCCCCAACCTGACGTCACCTGACACCGTGGCCTCATACTTAAAACTGCATGTTGCACCTCAAGAGCATGAGGTTTTCGGTGTGATTTTTCTCGATGCTCGCCATCGCATTCTGGCATTCGAGATCCTCTTTCACGGAAGCATCGATGGCGCCAGCGTTTATCCCCGCCAAGTCGTTAAGCGCGCCCTCGCGCATAACGCTGCGGCCGTCATTTTCGTTCACAACCACCCTTCAGGGTGTACAGAACCCAGCCAAGCGGACCGCGTCTTGACCGCACGGTTGAAGGGGGCCCTGGCCTTGATAGAGGTTCACGTACTGGATCACTTCATCGTGGGTGAAGGCCACCCGCTCTCCCTTGCCGAGTACGGCTGGCTTTAACTCTTACAGGCGCCTACGGGCGCCTTATTTATTGCCATTCTGGAGCACCCTTATGAACCCTACACACCAAGCCCAAGGCTTGCTGACGGCCTCAAACCCATTTGCTCGTGGCTACGACAAGCTGTATATCGAACGGCGAGTATTGATTGTCTATGAGGACGGCTGTCCTCCCTGCTTTCGGCCTATACACGAATCTCAGGTACATCTAGCCGACGATATGCTGCAACTGGTCTACTGCGTGTTCAATGATGATGTCGCTTTGATCAGTGAAGGCCAATTCATTCTGAGTGAATTGGCTGGTTGCTGCCCGTCCAACGGGTTGGTGCACCAGGTGATCTATGCCGTAGTGGGCGACGTGTTCAACGAGCAGTTACACGTCGGCGACTTTGATTCGTTGGACGAAGCCAAGTCCGTGGTCCATCGCTTGAGTTTCGAGACTGGGCACTACAGCCGAGCCTGGGAAATAAGCACTGCACACCTCACTGAAGAAGCATTGGGCTATCTGAAGGTACGGGCTGGTAATTTTGACCCCAGACCAACCGGCCTGCTGTTCGAACCCTTTGCCTTAGCGGGCTGCAATGGCATCGGTTGCAAACTGATCGGCACACCCTGGACTGACGATAACCTGGCGAAAATCGAGGGCCTCCCTTACTCATCGCTGAGGCAAGAGCAACTCGATGCCGGCACCCCTGCAGCCTTGGTCAACGTACTGTATCTGGCGGCATTAGCGGATGTGCGATTGTTGATCTTCGACCCCGACGCTCCCGTCTTGAATGGGCTCGCCATTTTTGATGAATAGCAACGTGTTCGGCGTTAACACGACCTTCCTTGAATCGACTTCCTCGCTGAACCGCTCTTTCACCTCATGTCAGGCTCTGCACTGAATCTGACATGAGGTTTCTTCCATGGAGCGTTTTTTCACGCCTGTCTGCCTGCTGGGTTTGTTGAGTGCCTGCACCACGTCAACCCCTAACCCAATGCCGTCCCATCCACAGGTCGATAGTGGCTCCAATCGGGCCCAGCACTCGAAGGGCATAGCCGAAGAAAGCCATCCGGCAGAGCTTCGTTATGGCCGTTACACGCTTGTCAGTACCGAGCCCACCACGGAACAACGCGATCTTCTTGCTCAAATCATTGACGTGAGCATCCCGTCCAGCCTGAACCCTTCGGTGCAGGATGCATTGCAGTACGTATTGCAGCGTTCGGGCTATTCGCTCTGCCCCGCTACCGCGTCGGTGAAGGTGCTGTTTACCCGGCCCCTGCCCGCGGCCCATTACCGGCTTGGTCCAATCCCGTTGCACCGCACGCTACAAGTGCTGGCTGGCCCCGCCTGGCAACTCACGACCGATGAAGTCAGCCGTTCGGTCTGCTTCGAACAGCTGAAAACGGATGCTGGCGTCGTGCTGATCACACCCGTGTTGCCCAATCGATCGGAGGCGCGGCCATGAAAGCCTCGACGTTCCAAACCCTAATTGTCGGGTCACTTTGCCTGGCGGTCGCCGGGCTGAGCGGTGGTTTGTATAACCAATATCAGCGCATGACAGAACTGCAGAGCACGAACACCCAATACCGACAAACACTGGACGCCCTGCAACGTGATGCAGACGCCCTCAAGGATGCACAGGAAAAGCTACAGTACGCGCTGAAAGACCTGAAGCAGATAGTCGATACCGGTGAGCAACAGGCCAACACTCTCGATCCCATGCTGGATCAATGGGCACAGGAGATTCAGGAGCTGCGCGATGGTCTGGTAGGCCGCGCCACCGTGGCAGACCTGACAGTGCTACGCGCACGCCTTGAGCAGGTCGAGCAACAACTCCTGGAGCTTAAGAACCAGCCATCCCCCCCACCGCCGACGTCTTCCGTGACCAAACCGAAAAAGACCGCTCGCCCCAAGCCCGCCCCGCTTTCACCACCGTTCTCAGTGTTGGGTGTCGAGTCCCGAGGGGGTGAGCGCTTTCTGGCGGTCGCACCTCCTGAAAGTCGCAATCTTGGAGATGTTCGGCTGCTGCATAACGGCGAGCAGCTCGGAACATGGCACCTGAAAGTACTGGAACCGAACTTAGCCATCTTCGCAGTGGCGGCTCAGCCAGACCAGACCGTGCACCTCCCTTGAGACGCAATCATGAACAGAGCGCAACTGCCCACCGTCGTCTGTCTCGTTTCGCTACTGGGCACAGGAGCAGCGATGGGCAATCCCATGACGACACCGTCACGAATCCAGGACACTCAGTCCGCTCCCCTAGGGCGCGCTCACTCTGAACAGGCGGCAAGCTGGGGGCTGACGGTGCAGGAGTGGACGCGTTTCGAACAGATCCAAGCCGGTCCGCGTGGTTTCTGGAGTCCGAATCTCGATCCTCTGACTGCATTAGGGGTTGAGGCAGAGACCGACCAGGAGCGCCAGCGCTATGCCGAATTACAGGTAGCGCTGGAAGCCAAACGCGCCGAACGCGAGTTGGCCTACCAAAACGCTTACACCGCGGCCTGGGCCAAGCTGTTTCCCGGGCTGCTGCCGATCCAGGGCATGGCGTCCCCGTCCCCTACCAGCTCAGCGGTCGCGCCGCGCTCAGCCCTGTTTGTGGAGGACCAGTGCCCGGCGTGCACCGCCGAAGCGCAGCGTCTACAAAGCAGTGACACGGCATTTGATATCTACCTGGTGGGCAGCCAAGGCGAGGATGAACGCGTCCGTCGCTGGGCTCGGGAGGCGGACATCGATCCGGCCAAGGTTCAACGCCGGCAGATCACCCTGAACCATGACCGTGGTCGCTGGTTCAGCCTGGGTGCTCCGGGGCCATTGCCTGCCACATTTCAACAGGTGAACGGACAATGGCAACGCCTCGACTGAGTGGTCTTGCGCTCCTGCTGACGATGCTAGCCGCCCAGGCGGACGAACTTCCGCCTCCGGCCTATCAACTGGCGGCGCATAACGCCGGCATCCCTTCGACGGTGCTGTTCGCGATTGCCCAGCAGGAGAGTGGTCTCCGCGTCCGTGATCGACTGCTGCCCTGGCCGTGGACCTTGAACATCGCCGGTAGTCCTTACCGCTTTGCCACTCGCGAGGCTGCCTGTCACGCCTTGCTTCAGGCGCTCGCCCGACATGACCCCAAGCGGGTCGATGCCGGACTCGGGCAAACCAACTTGGGTTACCACGGACAACGTTTCTCCAATCCTTGCGAAGCCCTCGACCCTTACCGAAATCTCGCCGTGACCGCCGCGCTGTTGCAGGAGCATCACGCTGCCACCGGTGATTGGGTATTGGCTGCCGGACGTTATCACCGCCCGGCAGGAGGACCGCCAGCCGCGCGTTACCGCGCCGGCTTTTCCCGACAACTCGAACGACTCCAGTTTTCCTTCAAACAGGGCACACCACCATGAAGCGAATACCCCTTATCTGCTATTTCATCCTGCTCTTGGCTCCTTTCGCCCAGCCGGAACTGACCGAAGCTGGGGATCTGCCTAGGGACCTCGCACAATCCGATTTTCCAGCCATGGGCGTGCCGATAAATAACGAAGTTGGGGCTGATCGGCCCGGGTTCGCGGACCTGTCCAAGTTTGCCGATGAGGCCTGGATACTGCCCGTCCGCAGCTCTCACTTAAGTCCCGGCAAGATCGCATCTCGCGCCCTGAACATGCCTGGCCTGCAACCCTTCTTTCTGGTGGGCGACGATCCCCAATCGCTAACCTGGCTCCGTCAACGCGCATCTGAACTGCAGGAACTGGGTGCGGCAGGCCTTGCCGTCGAAGTGGCCGACACTGAAGCTTTGGCCCGGATTCGAGCCGCCGCTCCGGGCATCACCATCCTGCCGGTCAACGGTAACGACATCGCCACCCGCCTGCAGATTGAGCACTACCCCGTCTTGATCACCGCCACTTCATTGGAACAGTGAGTCAGGTTATGGCCGAGCATGCGATGGAGTCCAAGCTTCGGCCAGCGGTGGAGCTGTACACCGTAGCGATCTGCTTCGCTGCCGCAGTGTTGTGCGTGTACTTGCCCTGGGCTGTGGCCCTGTCACCCGAGATTGGGCTGGTTGCGGCGCTGGCCTATGCGCTGTTCGGCCTTATCCGGCTTCGACAAGCCTGGGAGGTGCTGCGCTATCGGCGCAATATCCGTCGTTTGCCCCGTTACGAGCTGACCAGTCGACAGATTCCGATCAGCCGCAAGCGTCTGTTCATGGGCCGCGGCTTTCGCTGGACCCGCGTGCACACCCAGCGCCTGGTTGAAGCTCAAGATCCAGCGCTCGCCAACTATGTAGACCAACCGGCGAGCTACCGTCTGGCGCGCGGACTCGAACGGCGCCTGGAGCATGCACCGTTTCCTCTCTCGGCATTGGCCCGTGTCACCGCCTGGGACAGTGCCTTCAATCCGTTGCGCCCTTTGCCCCCATTAGGTGGCTCGCCGCTGTTGCATGGGGTCGAGCCCAATGAAACGGAGGTCAGTCTGCCACTGGGCGAACGGGTTGGACACACCCTGGTGCTTGGCACTACTCGTGTAGGCAAGACGCGACTTGCCGAGGTGTACATCACTCAGGACATTCACCGCGTTGAACATGAGGTGGTCATCGTCTTCGATCCGAAGGGCGATGCCGACTTGCTCAAGCGCATGTACGTCGAAGCCAAACGCGCCGGGAGGGAAAAGGAATTCTATGTTTTCCATCTAGGCTGGCCAGAAATCTCCGCGCGCTACAACGCAGTGGGGCGTTTCGGGCGTATCTCGGAAGTGGCGTCACGCATAGCTGGGCAACTCAGTGGTGAAGGCAACTCAGCGGCCTTCCGTGAGTTCGCGTGGCGCTTCGTCAACATCATTGCCCGGGCTTTGATCGAGTTGGGTCGGCGTCCGGACTACCTGCAGATCCAGCGACATGTGGTCAATATCGATGCATTGTTCATCGAATACACCCAGCAGTTTTTCGCCAAGACCGACCCAAAGGCCTGGGAGGTGATTGTCCAACTTGAAGGCAAGCTCACCGAAAAAAACATTCCCCGGCACATGGTGGGACGCGAAAAGCGCGTGGTGGCCATCGAGCAGTACCTGGCGGCCAAACGGGTATTTGATCCAGTAATGGACGGACTTCGTTCGGCAGTGCGCTACGACCGTACATACTTCGACAAGATCGTTGCCTCGCTACTGCCGCTGCTGGAGAAACTCACCACCGGCAAGACCGCCCAGTTACTGGCCCCCAACTACACCGACCTGGATGACCCGCGGCCGATCTTCGACTGGATGCAGATCATCCGAAAACGTGGCATCGTCTATGTCGGCTTGGATGCACTGACCGACGCCGAGGTGGCCGCCGCTGTGGGCAACTCCATGTTCGCCGACTTAGTCTCTGTAGCCGGCCACATCTACAAACACGGCATCGACCATGGCCTGCCCCAATCGGACAACAACAGCAGCGCCAAGCTACCCATTAACCTGCACGCTGACGAGTTCAACGAATTGATGGGCGATGAGTTCATTCCGCTAATTAACAAGGGTGGCGGTGCCGGCATCCAAGTGACGGCCTACACCCAGACCCTCAGCGATATCGAAGCGCGCATAGGTGACCGTGCCAAGGCCGGCCAAGTCATCGGTAATTTCAACACCCTGCAGATGCTTCGCGTGCGCGAAACCGCCACCGCTGAACTGCTCACCCAGCAGTTGCCCAAGATTAACGTGCTGACCAAAACCCTGGTGTCGGGTGCCACTGACACCTCCGATCCTGAGGCCAATACGGACTTCACCTCGTCCTCACAGGACCGTATCAGCAGCACGAGCGTGCCGCTGATCGAGCCTGCGCACATCGTCAGTTTGCCAAAGGGACAAATGTTCTCCTTCCAGGCCGGTGGGCAGCTCTGGAAAGTGCGCATGCCATTGCCAAAACCCACTAACGACGATGCCATGCCCAAGGACCTGCAGGAGCTCACCCAGCGGATGCGGGCCACCTACAACGAGCAGGCAGGGCAATGGTGGAGCGCAAGCGGTGGCGGCCCAACAACCAACTTCGATCTGGATCAGGTGGGGTAGCCCGCCCCTGCCTCGGATTTCGATTCAGCAGAAAACTGTCCAGAAGGCGTCAAGACGACATCAACACTGCAGCGCGCAATGGAGTGAACGATGGCGAGTTCCGTCCGGCCCACGCCGCCACAACCGGTCCAGCGCCCGGGGTTGATCATCTCGGCGATCAGACTGATCCTGCGCATCATCGGCTTGCTGATCGCCTCGTTGCTGTTCTCGATCTTCATAGAGTTCGCCGGCCTGCTGCTGTTCTGGGGCGATCAGGGTTGGCGACACAGCCAGGCCATGTTGAATAGCGAATTGGGATGGCTCAGCGAGCACTTCAAAGCTTCTCTCATCCTCCAGCAACCTGGACATACGATTGGCCGTTGGCTGGATTTCCTCAATCAGTGGCTGCTGGTCAAGAGTGGCTTTGCAGACTTTGCCCGGCAGGCGCGGATCTTGAGCCAGGGCAACGGCTTCTGGAGCGGGTTTAACCAGCTCTACGTGAGCATCGAGGATTTCGTGCTGGCGGCGGTGTACGTGGCCTTTACCTTCGTGGTGCGCCTGTTCATTTTGATCCTGGCTAGCCCCTTGTTTCTGCTCGCCACGCTCACCGGTTTTGTCGATGGCTTGATGCGCCGCGACTTACGCAAATTTGGGGCCGGCCGGGAAAGCAGCTTTGTCTATCACAGGGCTAAGCGGGCAGTTATGCCACTACTAATCGCGCCCTGGATCATTTACCTATCCCTCCCCATAACGCTCAATCCAGTGGCCGTTTTTATACCTTGCGCCGTATTGCTTGGTGCGGCCATGAGTATTACAGCAGCAACGTTTAAAAAATACATTTAAGATAATGCGCTTCACTATTACTCAAGCAAGAAGTTTACGTCAACTTTAGCTGGAAAGGCGACAATCCCAGTCTATACTAGCATTAATCTACCCTTAAACTTGAAAAGAACCACAAATTAAAATAAATCACTCTCACTACACCTAGCAGCCAAGAACGGGACCTCATGTTGTTCTCCCCAATTAATGACACCGATGCGGTTGCTGCCTTTCCTCCCGCAAGAAAAGAAATAATACAAAAGAGAAAATATTTTAAATTCTCATGCTCATGCGTCAATTTAACCTTATCAACCAACTTTCCCAGCCTGTCATACAACTTGCTTACACGCTCTCCGTGACTAGATAGCGGAATGTAATATTTATGCCCAAACTCCTGACTATTTATCATTAAATGTGAAGGCGTTTCACGACAGGCTCCATTTAAATCAGCACGGGAACAGAAATAGGTATTGATTCTAGCGATATCCCCGGGTGCGGGTAACGATTGCAACCAGGAATCCCCATATCGTCTTAGCTCAGGCTCATTCCCAACAATGTTAAATGAGAGTATTGAGAATACCTTAGCGGCGGATTCACAGACCGCCTTTTCGTTTTCGGAAAACGAGGAATGAACCAGGCAGTATTCTTTCAAACCTTCATAGCGACCTTTATAAAACTGCAAGTAATCCCCTAGTAGTTTATTCGTATCTGCCATTTGCTCCCGATCAGACTTTGCTTGAGAGTCAACAACCAAGTACATGCACCCTACGAGACTTAACATGCACCACAAATGATCATACCCGTATTTAAACTATGGACTTTTAAAGCAGTTAGCCAGAATCAATACAGCCGACCACCCAAAAACGAAGGCGATCAGAAAATTCATTCCACTGCTCCAGAAACCGCCTATGTATCCTGCCCCCAAATGAAATTCCTCGGGTATGAGCAACCACCAACTCGGAGAAATACCGATTAAGGATAAAACCCCAGGCAAAAATACTACTACCAGGCTCGCCAGACCAGCCCCCCGCCCCAGCACGAATGCGCCCCTAACAAATATTAAACTCATAAAAACAAAAAACATGAAGAACAACAAAGAGATTGTTTTCACACCAGCGACGGGACTGAGATTTAACAGAGGGTATGGTATACCCGGCTCATATATACTATTAAAATAACCAAACCATCCTATTCCTTCAAGATTCTGCGCCACACCGTAAGAGGCGATGAAAGACACCCAGTAATACGGTTTTATAAATACGTAAAACCACTGCATCAGGCCACTCCTCAAAAAAGCCAGGCTCACGTGTACCACTGAAGGGTAGCCCCACCAGCTCGTCTTTCCCGTCAAAGCGGATGTAGGCCATACCAAACCAAAATACCTGACAAGGTCAATCGCCATTAAAAGCGATTGCCTCCGCCTCAGTTTACCTGCGGCTTTAGCTGGTCATTTCCACAATCCTGCACGTATGAATCCAGAGCCAACCGCCATGCTTACGCCCTTCATCCCTCGCCCTCTGATTTCCATATTGTTCCTAGCATCTGGTTGTGTCAGTGCAGCACCCAGCCATGAGCAAATTGCGATTAGCCTAATCCAAAATCAACTTGAAATTACGGAGCGCCTCGCTGATCGCGCGAATTTAACAAACACAACCGATGCACAAGAGCGCTATCGGTTCGATTATCACCAATTGATTCAAGACATCCAGCGTATCCGTCAAGGTGTACGGAGCTATCTATCCCCCTCTCGTGCGCAGCCCCGTGATCCCGCCGAAATCGTCGGTGATTACCGCCTAGACACTCTGCCTGCGGAGCCTTCGCCATGAGCATGACCGACACCCAGACCGCTGCATTCCAAAACGCCTCCGGCTTTTCGGCACAGAGCAGTTCGACACTTTGGCTGTCCCTGCTTCTCGTCCTGGCTTTGCTTTGGTGTGCCTGGGTGATGTGGACGGCTTACAGGGGTTGGGCCGCCGGCAGTGTGCGCTTTGGGGCCTTCGGCGGCAGCATCGCGCGCGTCTTGCTCGCCCTACTCGTCCTGATGTTCTTCACCTTGTCCTAATCCAGGAGATCGCCGCCATGCTCAAGTACTTTGCCCCCCTGAAAAACAACCTGCGCGATCGTGCCAGCCAGCGCCTGGTCGGTCTATTGTTGGTGCTCGGTCCAAGTCTCGCTTTTGCCGAGCTGCCCACTATGGAAGCCCCTTCGCGCGGCGAAGGATCCGGGTTGATCGAGACGATCAAAAACTACGCCTACGACGGCGGCATCCTCCTCGGCCTGCTGATCGCCCTGCTCGCTTTCTTGGGTGTGGCCTGGCATTCCCTGACTGTATATGCCGACGTGCAGAACCAGCGCAAGACTTGGAAAGACCTCGGCGCCGTCGTCGGCATCGGAGCCTTGCTGGTGGTGATCATCATCTGGTTCCTGACCAAGGCTGCCGCGATTCTGTGAGATCGATATGAACGACACTATCGAACGCCTTGCCGACGGCACCTTGGTCTTTCTACCAGAGCGACTCAATCGCAATCCTGCCGTACTGCGCGGTTTAACCAATGATGAGATGTGGGTAGCGCTCGGAACCGGCGCCGTCATTGGCCTGCTGCTGGGCGTTCCTCTAGCGATCGCCACCGCCTCCATTGCGGTGGCGCCGACCAGCATGATCGCAAGCATGGCGGTGGTGTTATTTGCCGGTGGCACACTATTGCGTCGGGCCAAACGGGCTCGCCCCGAGACCTGGTTGTACCGCAAGCTCGAATGGACACTCACCAGCCGTTGGCGCCTGGGTCGCAGCAGTTTGATCTTGCATTCCGGCGCCTGGACGGTCCGCCGTTCGCGTCGACTGCGCCCTGCCCTGTCCCGGTGGCAGCCATGAGCCGATTTCGGAACAAGGTGGACGCCCAACAGGCCCATATCTTCAGCCTGCGTCTGGCGGTAATGATCCTCGCCTTGGTCTGCGCCGGACTCTGGTATGGCTGGCGCTCGGCACCGACCGATTTGACCGTGCATGTCCCCCCGGATCTGCGCTCGGGCAGCACGCGCAAGTGGTGGGATATCCCCTCGGAGAATGTGTATGCCTTTGCTCTGTACATCTTCGGTCAGCTCAACCGCTGGCCCTCGGATGGCGAGCAGGACTATCGCCGCGCCATCTATAGCTTGCAGTCCTATCTGACTCCCGCCTGCAAGGCCTTCCTCGACGGCGACTACGAGTACCGCAAGGCCGCTGGCGAACTCCGCCAGCGAGTGCGTGGCGTCTACGAAATTCTGGGCCGAGGCTACAGTGAAGATCCGGAACTCAGGGTCAAGCAACTCGATCGCGACAGTTGGCTGGTCAGGCTCGACCTCAATGCCGATGAGTATTACGCCGCCGAGCCGGTGAAACGGGTGGTGGTGCGTTATCCATTGCGCGTGGTGCGATTCGACTTGGACCCCGAACGCAACAAGTGGGGACTGGCACTGGATTGTTATCAGGGCACTCCGCAAAAAATCTCGCTGCCTGGAGGTGAGCCATGATGCAGATGTGTACCCTGGGACTCACCGTCGTACTGATGTTATGCGGTGCTGCAGCGCAGGCCGTCGAGTTGATGCGTTGGGAACGCCTCCCCCTCGCGGTCCCTCTTGTGATCAATCAGGAACGGGTGGTCTTTATCGACGAGGCTGTTCGAGTTGGTGTGCCCTCAACCCTGACAGGCAAACTGCGCGTGCAATCAACTGGCGGCACGCTGTACCTGCGCGCGTCAGAAGCCATTGCACCGACCCGACTGCAACTGCAATCGGTCATGACGGGCGAGATTATCCTCCTGGATATCGCGGCCACGCCCGGCGATCAACCGCTGGAGCCCGTACGTATTCTCAAGAATGTTCAGGGGCAAGCTACCGAGGCTGAATCTAGCGCCGCCCCTGTTCCAGAACTCACACCGATCCCGGTCGCTTTGACGCGATACGCAGCGCAAAGCCTGTACGCGCCGCTGCGCACCGTGGAGTCCCTGCCCGGTGTACGCCGCGTCCCGCTCAAGCTGCGCACCGAACTGCCAACCCTGCTGCCGACCGAAAACGTGTCCAGCACACCCATCGCCGTCTGGCGACTCGGTGATTACTGGGTGACGGCGGTGAAATTGCGCAATCGTGGTTCAGAGACGGTGCAACTCGATCCACGTCGACTTCAGGCCAAGCTGTTCGCCGCGGCCTTCCAGCATGCTTTCCTCGGGCCTGTCGGCAGCGCTGAAGACACCACGATCGCCTACCTTGTCACCCGCGGTGCCGGCCTCGAGCAAGCCGTGCTGCTTCCGCCCGTTGCGCGAGGTGTTGACGATGAAAGCTAACGCCTTGCTCAAATGGCTGGTACCGGCTGCGCTGCTGGGCGTGGTGCTGATCATCCTGAAACCCGGGGTCCCGGGTGGCAGCACACCTTCTCCAGAGCACTCAGTTGATCAGGGCAATATTCAATTATCCGCCGAGCAAGCCAAGTCGCTCGGCATTGCTGGCGATACCCCACGCGACACGGTCGCCACCCTGGTCGGCCAGGTGAAGGCCATGCGCAGCGACATGCTCGGTTTGAAGAAACACAATGACTCACTGCAGACGGAAAACAACCGCCTACGCGAGCGGGAAAGCAGTGTCGATTCGCGTATCCAGACCGCGCTTGGCAGTGTGTCCCAGCAGGTCGACGAAGGCCGCCGCCAAGCCAACGAGGCCCGACTCAAAGCGGAACAAGACAGTCGTCAGGCTCGCGGCCTGCTGACGCAATTGCAGGATCAGTTGTCGGGGCTGGCTGGCAAAAGCAAGGACATGCCGATCGGATTGGGGCTTGAGCCCGGCGACGGCGCTCAGTTCGAAGGGCGACACTCTACCAATGATGCGCTGCAGTGGATTGAACCCTCGGATACTCCGTCCACCGACGCCAGAGGCAAAACCACGACTTCCTCCGCACTCAGCCTGCCTACCGCTTTCAACTCTCTGGAAGGCTTGAAAGACAACGCGATTGATCGCAGCCAGAAACAGCTACGTGCAGTCACTAAGGGTGAGCGCGACCTGACGCGATCCGTTGATCGTACCGAAGGCGCGAAGCCGGTCTACACGATCCCCGAAAACGCCACGCTGATGGGTTCGGTCGCCATGACTGCGCTGATCGGCCGAGTCCCGGTGGACGGCACCGTGAATGACCCTTATCCCTTCAAGGTGCTGGTCGGCCCGGAAAACCTGACCGCCAACGGCATCGACCTACCGGACGTCGCAGGGGCCGTGATGAGCGGCACGGCGTCCGGTGACTGGACCCTGTCCTGCGTACGCGGACAGGTCGAGTCAATTACCTTTGTGTTTACCGATGGCACCATCCGCACGGTGCCTCCGCCGAAGGCGATAGCCAGCCGCACTGCGTCCACCCCCCAAAGCTCAAACACCGACAAGATCCGCGGTGGCCTCGGTTACCTGTCCGATCCGTATGGCGTTCCTTGCATCGCCGGCGAGCGCCGCTCGAACGCTCAGCAATACCTCGGTAGCCAGAGCCTCATCACGGCGGCCGGCGCAGGTGTCGCCTCCTTGCTCGGGGATGAGCGGAACAACAGCAGCTTGATCAGTTCGGGCGGCAGTACGCTCGGGGTCACCAATAGCAGTGGCAATAGCGCGCTGAATTCAATTCTCAGTGGTGGGGTCAGCGACATCCGCGAGTGGGTCAAAAAACTGTACGGCGAAGCCTTCGCTGCCGTGTACGTGCCACCGGCCGCACAGGTCTCGCTGCACCTCGACCATGAGATCACTATCGACTACGAGCCCAAGGGCCGGAGCGTTCGCCATGAAAAAGACCATGCCTCTCTGCCTGACCTGGATTAGCGTGTTCTGCTGGGTTCTGTCGGGGTGTTCCATCGACAAAGACACGCTGCTGCCCCATGGCGAGCAAACTATGATGGATATCTGGAACGGCGCCGGTTCGCGAGGTACTCAGCAGCAACTGCTGGATGCTCGACAGCAGTTACGCCGCGCGCTGGCTCAGGCAGACGTCTCCGCGGCTCTCCAGGAACCTTACACACGCACAGCGGCGAACGAGATCCGCAACCTGTTCCCGCGCCTGCCCAATCCCGATCTGGTGCTGTACGTGTATCCGCATTTGAGTGGTACCGAGCAGGCACCGGTTCCGGGTTACTCGACCGTCTTTCCGTTCTACCAACGGGTGCAGTACGCATTACCCGGTGAACGTCAGGAAGACTTGTAGTGCGTACCAGCGATACGGGCAACCGCACTTCTGCATGGAAAGCCTGGCGCCACCCATTGCGCCCTCGCGCCACCTTGGCCGATGAAGCTGCACTCTATGCGCATAACCCCAGCTTCACCGATCACCTGCCATGGGTCGAATACCTCGACACCGAGCAGTGTTTTCTACTGGATGACAACCGCTCGGTGGGTGCCGTGTTCGAGTTGCTGCCCATTGGCACTGAGGGGCGCGAACCCGATTGGTTGATGGCCGCCCGCGATGCCCTCGAGGGTGCCCTGCAGGATAGCTTTGACGAGCTGGACCAAGCTCCGTGGGTGGCGCAGTTTTTCTGTCAGGACGACAACGACTTCACTCCCTACCTGACCCGGCTCACCGATTATATCCAGGACAGCGCGCGCGCCACGGTCTTCACCGAAGCGTATTTGGAACTCAGCCGCCGTCATCTGAAGGCCATCACCAAGCCCGGTGGGCTGTTTGAGGATAAGGTGGTGACGCGCCTGCCCTGGCGCGGCAATAACCGTCGGGTGCGACTGGTGGTCTATCGCTGGCTTGAGTCTGACGCTGAGGAGACAGGACTCAACCCGGTGCAATCCCTGCATCAGGCTTGCGAACGTATTGCTGCTTCGTTGCAGGCATCCGGGGTGCAAACAACGCGAGTCGATGGCCGAGGTCTGTATGCCTGGTTATTGCCCTGGTTCAATCCGGCACCCACGCTCACCGATGAGGCGCCCGAGGAGTTCTACCGCCGCGTGACCTATCCGGAGTCGGGCGACGGCGAGTCGCTAGAACTGCCCTTCGATCATGACTTCGCCGAGCGCCTGTTCTTCAACGAACCGCGTTCGGATGTGCAGCGCGGACTCTGTTTTTTTGACGATCAGCCCCACCGGGTCATGGTGGTGGACAAACTGCGGCGGGCACCGTCGATTGGTCAACTCACCGGAGAAACCCGCAAGGGCGACGCGGTGAACGCTCTGTTCGACCAGTTACCCGAAGGCACGGTCATGAGTCTGACCCTGGTGGTCAAACCGCAGGATGTACTCGAAGATCAGTTGAACCGCCTGTCGCGAAAAGCCATCGGTGAAAACCTGGCCTCGACCCAGACCCGCCAGGATGTCGAAGAGGCTCGTGCAATCATCGGTCGCCAGCACAAGCTGTACCGCGGCACCCTGGCGTTCTACCTGCGCGGTAACGATGAACAGCAATTGCACCAGCGCTCGGTCAGCCTGGCTAACGCACTACTGGGTGCGGGCCTACAACCGGTACGCGAAGGCGATGAAGTCGCCGCCTGCAACAGTTACCTGCGTTGGTTACCGATGGCTTACAACCCGGCCCGCGACACGCGCAACTGGTACACCCGCCTGATGTTTGCCCAGCACCTGGCGAATCTGATTCCGGTGTGGGGCCGCAGCACCGGCACCCGCCACCCAGGTATCACCCTGTTCAATCGTGGTGGTTCGCCGTTGAGTTTTGATCCGTTATCACGCCTGGACCGAGCCATGAATGGTCATCTGCTGTTGTTCGGCCCCACCGGCGCCGGCAAGTCGGCCACTCTGGTCACCCTACTGATGCAGGTCATGGCCGTGTACCGCCCTCGCCTGTTTATCGTCGAGGCCGGTAACTCATTCGGCTTACAGGGCGACTACTTCGCGACACAGGGCCTGTCAGTCAACAAGGTCCAATTGAAACCTGGCGCCTCGGTCAGTCTCGCCCCGTTCGCCGATGCTTGGCGCCTGGTCGAGCAGCCGGATCAGGTCGCGAGTCTGTCAATCGATGAGCTGGACGATGAGGTGGTAACCACTCGCGAAGACCAGCGCGACATTCTCGGTGAATTGGAGATCACCGCCCGGCTGATGATCACCGGCGGCGAGGCCAAGGAAGAGGCGCGCCTCAGTCGAGCCGATCGCAGCTTGATCCGCGAGTGCATTCTCGATGCGGCGCAGACCTGTGTCGCGGCGGTTCGCCAGGTACTGACCCGCGACGTGCGCGACGCGTTGCTGCGCGTCGCCGCCGACCCGCACTTACCGGAGAAGCGTCGTGAGCGTGCCCAGGAAATGGGTGAGTCCATCGACCTGTTTTGCCAGGGATTCGAGGGTGAACTGTTCGATTGCGAGGGCACGCCTTGGCCCGAGAGCGATGTGACCATTGTCGATCTCGCCACTTACGCTCGCGAAGGCTATGAGGCACAGATGTCCATCAGCTACATCAGCCTGATGAACACCGTGAACAACCTTGCCGAACGCGACCAGTACCTGGGCCGACCGATCATCATGGTCACCGACGAGGGCCATATCATCACCAAAAACCCGCTGCTGGCGCCATTCGTGGTCAAGGGAACAAAGATGTGGCGCAAGCTCGGCGCTTGGTTCTGGCTGGCGACGCAAAACCTTGCTGACTTTCCCACTGCCGCGCAGACCATGCTCAACATGATCGAGTGGTGGATTTGTTTGAACATGCCACCGACCGAAATCGAAGAGATTGCTCGTTTCAAGAAACTCACGCCAGCGCAGAAAGCCTTGCTGCTCTCCGCCAGTAAGGAGCCGGGTAAATTCACTGAAGGGGTCTTGCTATCGAAGAAGCTCGAAACGCTGTTTCGGGCCGTGCCGCCTAGTCTTTATCTCGCCCTGGCTATGACGGAGCCCGAGGAAAAAGCCGAGCGCTGGACATTGATGCAGGAGAACGGCTGCTCTGAACTGGAAGCAGCATATCGGGTAGCTGAACGGATCGATAGAGCGCGAGGAATAGAACCAGCATAGGGGAATCTATTCAGGCCTCTCGCTCTGAAGCGAGTAATCGGTTATTGCGGTACGCCCCGGAGCCGCTGCTGGATCCTCAACAAGAATCCGGCTTCAAAGGCATCCTGACAGTCACCGACAGGAAAGGTCTTACGTGTTTGCGCCAGCTCCCACCACAGGGGAATCTCGCCGGACGTATCAAGCCAAGCCTGAGCACATTGCACGCCCCGTTCGATCATCGAGGCAAACTCAGTACCCCAAGGTGTGAGAAGACTTGGGCAACCATCTGCCGCCGGAATTGAGATGTAGTTTTCGTCCATACCCACCCTAGATTTCTGATTTATTGTTAGACGCTGGGGCCAACTTTGAAAGCTTAACGACGCCAAATGAACGCTCGATAACAGGCATGAGCATCAAATGGGCTAGATCAACGCGAATGTAGACTATATCCCGTGGATTGAGAGTCCCTCAAGGCGCAATTTGCGCGCATGACTCAAGACTACGAACAGCTTCGTCTGCAGCTGGCGGAAAACATCCGCTTGATGCGACGCGTGAAAAACCTTACCCAAGAGCAGCTCGCGCTCATGGCCGAGGTCGATCGCACCTACGTCAGTCAAATAGAACGATGCACGGGCAATCCGTCGCTGTTGGTCCTGTGCAAGCTCGCCAATATTTTCGAAATCACCGCAGATCAGCTACTTGTAGAACCCGATATCCTTCGCAGCGCCCTTCACGTCAAATAATAGTCTCACGTCCCGCAAATCCGATAGACCCGCCTTCATAATTTCCACTGACAGTCTTCAGTCCCTAGCCGAACCTGCCCAGGCCATCCACCGAGAGCCTGGATCATGCCTGTTGCCCGCTCGTCAATCCCGCCCACAAAGCTACGGCCCTTGGCGCTGAGCGTCCTGCTGGCGTGCGGCCCAAGCGTGGCGCTGGATACCGGCAGCATCACGTCCTCAGTGTTGTCGCCAAATTGCCTCGCCTACAGGGTCGTAGGCATTTGTTTCTGGCTCCTCTGCACGCCCTTCGGCTGCACAGTCAAAACCTCGACCAAGGTGCGTCATTTCATTCCTGAGCTGGTGGTCTCGAGCTACGCCACCACCGGCAACAACCCCTGGACCGAGATGGCTGCCCTCTCCGCTCCCATCAGCGGTGCGGAAGGTGGCGGCAACCTGATCACGCCCAACACCCGCCGCGACAACCTGCCCCGTTTCAAGAACGTTGATGGCATCGGCCACCCTGGTGGCTGGGCCGCCACGCAACTGGCTTCGCAGTCCGGCTACGCCTGCGCCAGCGGCGCGACTGCGTTCATGCCCTACTACCTGAGTACCCTGGATTCATTGGCCTGGCGCCATGGCATACCGGAAAATTTCTACCCCGAGTCGCTCATGCCGGGGATCCGTGAAATCGGTCATCAGACCTCGGGAGCCATGTGGGGCAACGTTTATCCCCGGCAGGGCTTTCTGGTACAGCCCGAAGACTTCAAAGCGGCCGCGGTCATGGCGCAACGGGCCGGCGATGTGATCACCCGCAACTGGCAGCCGCATGTGTACGTACCACTCACACCCGCCAAACGCGACGGCTACTGGCCGCCTGGCCCAATCGTTGAAAACGATGCTTCAACCCACAAATGGCAGCTGCTCTCCCCCCAGGTTCAGCCCACGTGTGCCACCTTCCCCAGTGATCCGGTGCAGAGCACGGATGGTGGTTACACCTGGTCGCTGTGGCGGCCCTACAGCTGCTGCAAACGCGAAGGACAGACCTTCCTGTTCAGCATCGACTTCGAAGGCGGTGCTTCATGAACCGGCTTGTCGCGCGACCATGGTTGGGCGTGGTTAGTCTATTGCTCTACGGACTGCTGGCCATTGCCACGCATGTCCATGCCGCCGAGGACAATTACCGCCTGGGTACTCAAGGCGAAGTACTCGACGACCGAGTTATGTACACCATTGGTGGCGGCTCGGCAGTCGGCTCACCGAGTTCGCTCTACCGCCCCAGCGGTCTCGGTGTCGGCGGATCATGGCGAGCGAACATGATGTGCGGAAACATGAGCCTCACCAACACCTTGCAAAACCAGCTGAACGGCGCTACCGAAGGTTTCCAGCAGATCATGGGCAGCGTTGTGCAGAACGCAACCCAGGCGGTGATGTCGCTGCCAGCGTTGATCATCCAGCGCGCCAACCCCGGCCTCTATGAATTGTTGAGCAACGGGGTGATGCAGGGCCGTATCGACTTCGACCGTTCCAAGCTGACCTGCCAAGCCATGGCCGAGAAAATGGCGGACAAGATCGGTCAAGCCGGCTGGGGTGCGCTGGCTAAAAATCAGGAGATGCAGGGCAACCTGGAGCAAACTGGCGGTGATGCAGTGGCCGCAGTGAAAAACACCGAAGCGCGTAACGGCAACAATGGGGTGTCCTGGGTCGGCGGCTCAAAGGCTGGAGGTAGCGGGCAGACGCCCATTCGGGTTACCTCCGACGTGGTGCGCGCCGGCTACAACCTGCTGCATAACCGGACGGTGGATGACAGTGCCTCAATCAATAGCAGCGATTGCCTGGGTGGGGCCATTTGCCAGACCTGGGCCTCGCCCCAGGAGGAATCCGAATGGGCCGTTCGGGTGTTGGGCGAGAGCGAAGTTGCGACCTGCGACGCCTGCGAAACCCTGCGTGCTACCGCTGGCAGTGGGTTAACGCCGCTGATCCAGGAGGCCTACAGCGAACGTCTCAAGGCCTTGCAAGGTCTGCTGTCGGGCTCGCTGCCGCCTACCCCTGACAACCTGGCGAAAGCCTCCAGCCCGATGCTGCCGGTGACCCGTGGCGTGATTGAAGCGCTGCGCGACGATCCCGACCAGGATCTGTTGGCACGGCGCCTGGCCAGTGAGACGGCATTGTCCAGTGTGCTCGACAAAGCGTTGCTGCTACTGCGCACCCTGCTGGCGGGCAGTCACGAACCGAACATCGCCTCCGCCGAGCCGGCCCAAACTGCCTTGACGAAAAACATCGACGCTCTGGAGCGCGAAATACGTCTGCTGCAGACCGAACTGCAGGTCCGGCAGATGCTGGCCACCAATACCGCCAGCCTGGTGCTCGGCCGGCATGCCGGTGGTGCCGACGCATCGCGTACCGTCGACCAAGGCGACCCTGAGCCGGGCCGACTCAATGATGCTGACGTTAGGCGTCAGTGAGCCATGAAACGCTCACCGCTATTCAGTCTGCTTTCAGGTGTGGGGATTGCCGCAGTGATGATCCTGACCGCCGCACTGGTCGCCTGGATCGGCCGAACTGCGCTGGGTAATTTCGAGG
This sequence comes from Pseudomonas petroselini, assembly GCF_045037875.1. Classification (NCBI taxonomy): domain Bacteria; kingdom Pseudomonadati; phylum Pseudomonadota; class Gammaproteobacteria; order Pseudomonadales; family Pseudomonadaceae; genus Pseudomonas; species Pseudomonas petroselini. Next base: position 3,782,211 of record NZ_CP173614.1, on the reverse strand, counting down.
TCTGGCAGCAGGCACTCGAATCCGTACGACCTTATCTGCGGGGGTGGCGCACCCTGCTCTACGCCGCAGTTTTCGCGCTCTGGTGGGATCTGCTTCGACGCTACCGACATCGACCACAAGATCGATTGCGCGTAAGGCGCATCGGAGCATTAGGGCTCGTGCTCGTTACTTGCGTCGAACTCACCCGGCTGTGAGGCCAACACCATGCTCATGAGCACCAATAGCTACCTCGAGTTTTACCTCTCACTGCTGGCTTGGATCATCAACAACGGTCTCTGGAGTGTCCTGTCCGACACCGGGCTGTTTGCCGCGCCCTTCGGTGCAATCATCTTGCAGGAATGGTTGTCGGCCCGTCAGCAAGGCGCGGATGAAGGCAACAAGGGACTGCTCTCGGTACCGCGGATAGAAAACCGGTTGTGGCTGGCCTACATCGTCGTGTTGTTCGGTTGCGCCCCTGTGTTTCCGTTGAACCTCTCGTCAATGACGCTCGATGATGCAGCGAGTCAGCGCTGCGGCGTCAGTGTAGCCAAGCCGGCGGAGACCGCCTGGGGGACGACCTTCAATACCATCGGCGAACGCTCCGCAAATGTACCGATCTGGTGGTTTCTGGTGCATGCCTTGAGCAAAGGAGTTACCGCCGCCGCCACCGCCTCTATCCCCTGCGCACCGGATATTCGGCAGATGCGCATGGAGATCGACAGCTCGCGTATCAACAGCCAGGTACTGCTGCAGGAAGTCGCCGACTTCACCCGCGACTGTTATGGCTATTCCCGTTCTCGGTTATTTACCAATCGCCCGCAACTGGACAAGGCACAAAGTCATGACGCGTCCTGGATCGGCTCAAGCTATCTTCTCGACACGCCCGGCTACTACGACACGGATCGTTCACGCACACCGCGAATCAGTTGGCCGCATGACGAAAGCCGCGATGTTTCCTTGCCGCGGCTGGAGAATGGCGCGGGCTACCCCACTTGCAAGCAGTGGTGGAGCGACAGCGGTGTCGGCTTGCGCGGGCGCTTGATCGAGCAGGTCGATCCTTCGCTGCTGACTCAGCTGAAAGGTTGGCTGACTGGCCGATCGAGCAACGAGATCGAGGATGCCACCCTGCGCGAACTGGTCAGTCCGCGCCAGCAATCGATGTCCATGTCGCCCGGGCAGGTGTACCAGGACTATGGTTCCAGCGCTCGTGGCGGCTCGATCAATCAGGGGCTTAATAACTTGGCCACCAATACCGGCTTGGTCCTCGGCTCCTTCAGCAACTTCCCGGCGATGAATGCGCTACGCGCCGCCCTGCCGATGGTGCAGGCGTTCCTGATCATGGGCGTCATCATCAGCTTGCCACTGATCCTGCTGGTCAGTACCTACCAGCTGAAGACCGTCATGACGGTGACGTTCGCGCTGTTCACCTTACACATGCTGACCTTCTGGTGGGAACTAGCGCGTTGGGTCGACTCCAGCATGCTCGATACCCTGTACAACCAGGTTTCGGCTTCCAATCAGGTGCTGTTGTCGCTGCCCACATCCGGGTTTATGGATGGGACTGTCACCGCGCAGGTGATCGAGTATGTGATGGGGGCGATGTTCATCGTGCTGCCGATGCTATTTCTAGGGGCCATGAGCTGGGCGGGATATTCAGTCGGCAGCGGGATTCAAGGTATGTTGGCGAATGGTAGCAAAGCAGCAAGTGACGCCGCGAGCAAAGGTACGGATCAAATATTGGGTGCTGCTAAGCGCTCAATTAGATGACTTGCTGTCGCCTATATAATGCCCATTGTCGTCGAATTCACCGATGTAGAGGTCAGCACCTAAGTAGTCTGGCCCTGGGTTTTTCTCTTGTTGATCGGCACCAAGAAAAACCCTGAGCCATAGCAAAGTAGTGACAGACAGCACCATCACAATGAAAGTAACCATCCAAACACTGACAAAGAGCAGCCCTCCGATGATTGCCAGTTTGGCAATCAGAAAGCTCCCGCGAACAAGTAATTTACCCGCGGGCAATCCTGCCGTCACCGCACGCTCAGCCACGCGGGACTCAAACGATTTCAAATTGCGATACCCGCGCTTTATCGACATGCCACAGGTATATGCCCAGCGGTGGGCACGTGAATTCTGAACAGGGGTCTGAGTCGGCATGCTCTCGCCCTCTTCTGAGCGTTTTCATGGTTGAGACAGGAGTAACAGCCTACTACTGAAAACGGCCCGTGCCTGACCGCTTATCAGTTTTTCCGGCCGAAAAATCATCATTGGAAACCAGAAGACAAACCCCGTGAAACAGCGTCTCTACAGTGATTGACCCAGATAAATCGACCAGCTAAATACAAGGTACGGATCGCTGTTATCGACAGCTCCTTCCCAGGCAGCCAGAACCTTCAAGGCTACGTCACTTCGATGATGGTTCTCCCCAAGTGCGATTAGCGTTCGGTAGCTCTCACGGTCACCGTTTTTACGGTGATGAACGCCTACTGCTCTTTTGAGCGTCTTCCGAGCTCCGCTCGCCAGGCAAACCTTCTTGTTTTTCTTCAACCCACTACGGGGAAATTCTTTCCCTGCACGGGACAGGTTTCTTCGCGTTTTCAACGGAGAAATACCATGCCCGACTCACTGATACCGGAAAAACTGAACACCCTTCGGTGGCCCATCGTGTTCACGCCTGGCGCGTGGCAACGCGCAGTCCTGCTCGCGCGTTCCGATCGCGCGGAGAAGCTGCAAGTCGATCGGCTGAGCCACGTATTGCGCGCAGCCTTCGAGGCTCACCTGGCCTATCCACACGAGCCCTATGTGCTGTTCGAGGTAGCCAACACCGCGTCAACGGATCATCAATGCCATGACCCGTTGCTGCAACTGAGCCTTAGCCTGCTCCGCGAGCCAGGCCAACCTGACGCCTTGCTGATAGCGCTTGCAGGAGAACACCAGCGCTAAGCGCAATTGACGGCGCCCACCTCCACATTCGGACGGCATGCAGGCCTGCATCAATCCAGCCCATCACCCACCGGGGAACCCTCCCCCGGCGGGCAAGGCGTTCCTCCATTTTTCTCTCGAGGAAATTGCCATGCGCGATATCTACCAAGACGTAACTGACAAGATCGTTACCGCGTTAGACCAAGGCGTTGCTCCCTGGATCAAACCCTGGTCCTCAAGTGGCTCCGCTTACATCGGCCATCAACCCTACCCCATCAATGCCATCACGCGACGTCCGTATTCGGGCATCAATTTACCGCTGCTCTGGGCCGAGGCCAGGTTGCAGGGGTTCACTCAAGATCGTTGGCTGACCTTCAACCAAGCTAAAAAGGCCGGTGGGCACATCCGTAAGGGTGAGCACAGCACTCTGGCTGTGCTCTACAAGCCGATGGAGCGCGAGGAACAGACCGAGTCAGGCCAACCCGTACTCGATGAAAACGGTCAGCCCAAGGTCGCTCACTTCGGCATTCTCAGGACGCATTTTCTGTTCAACATCGAGCAAACAGAGGGGCTCGAGATGTTCAATCAAACCCTGCTCGAAACGGAACCGACCGATCCATTCCAGGCCAATAGCGTTGCGGAAAATCTGCTGTTAAGTTCAGGTGCACACATCGTTCATCGGCCTGCCGACGAAGCCTTTTACCACCCGATCAGGGATCTCATCCAACTGCCGACAAAAGCACAATTTCACGATGAAGGCGGGTACTACGCCACCGCACTGCACGAGCTGACGCACTGGACCGGGCATCACACTCGGTTGCAGCGCGAGGGGGTTACGTCAGCCTGTCCGTTCGGCTCGCCAGGCTACGCGTTTGAGGAGTTGATCGCCGAGATGGGCGCTGCGTTTTTATGTGCTTACGCCGGCATTCAGGGAGAGCTGAGGCACGAGGGCTATATTGATTCCTGGCTCGGCCTGCTCAAGGCTGACAAACGCGCGATCTTTCGCGCCAGTGGTCACGCCCGAAGCGCCTCGGAGTATGTGCTCAACTTGGAGCAGCAACCGAAGCAACCCGTCTTGGATGACTCGCTGTGCATGAACGATGGAGTTTGATCGTTACCTCACCGCTGCAATCACTTCACAGGGCCCAACCCGAGTTGTGCCCTTTTTTCTGTGCTTAGAAAAATCCGCATACCGCGGGACTCTGACGCAATCTACAAGAGATGCGCACACACCAGCAGCCTGTCATTCCGAATCCAGGTTCTGCGCCAGAAAATCCACCAGCTCGAGCGGACTTCGGCTGTCGATCACCTTGTAGATCAGATCGCGTTTACTGCGCGGTAACTTCTTGACCACGCTCTTCGCCGAGGCCCTGACGGCTTCGTCGGTCCCATGGATACGCGCCGCGAGCAGCAGCACGAGCGTGGCGTCAGTGAGATTCATGGCAAGACCCAAAAAATATGCACCGCAGTGTACCGACTCTTGTCTTTACCGTACCAGCCCCCCAACAAAACGATGCCTAGCCGTATCGATATTCCGATTGCCGCACAAAGGGACCCAAGCCAAAAGGACGGGTAAGGGTTGGAAGGGAATGGGGACTCAAGGGTAAGAGCCCTATCCGAAAAGGCTAAAAGGCCACTGACCCCGCCACTTCCCGGAGGTCACGATGCTCAGTCTGTTTCGCCACAAAAGGCAGAAGTTCCCTCCGCCACCCACCGTAAACGTCGCCAATGGGTACGTGCCCATCGAGTCGACCCACAGCTTGTTAGCAGCGGAGCACCGCCGCCAGTTGCTCGATCGCATCTGGCAATACACCGCCCTCTCCCACACCCAATTCTCCCAGCTCTACTTAAATCCGATCCATCGCTACGCCGAACAGGTCCAGCAACTCCCGGCCAGCGAGACGCACCATCATGCGTATCTTGGCGGCATGCTCGACCATGGACTGGAACTGGTCGCGTGCAGTTTGAAACTGCGTCAGTCGTATCTGCTTCCCACCGGTGCCGCACCCGAAGACCAAGCCGCTCAGACCGATGCCTGGTCGGCGGGTATTGCTTATGGCGCCCTACTGCATGACATCGGCAAGATCGCCGTGGACCTGCAGGTCGAGCGTCAGGATGGCCGTGCTTGGCATCCTTGGCACGGTCCCCTGGATCAGCCCTACCGTTTTCGCTATGTCAAAGGTCGCGACTACCACCTGCACGGCGCCGCCGCAGGCTTGCTCTACACCCACATTCTCGACCGCCCGATCCTCGACTGGCTCAGTGGATTTCCTTCGCTGTGGGCCAGCTTGCTGTATGTCCTGGCGGGTCAGTACGAGCGCGCAGGTGTGCTGGGCAAATTGGTCATTCAAGCCGACCGTGTTTCCACCGCGCAGAACATCGGTGGCAACCCGAATAAGGCGCTGCAGGCCCCTATTCACTCTCTGCAACATCACTTGATCAGCGGACTGCGTTATCTGGTTCAACACGAACTGAAACTTAACCAGCCGGGTGCCGCGGGTTGGTTGACTCAAGACGCCCTTTGGCTGGTCAGCAAGACGGTCACGGACAAGCTGCGAGCCTTTCTGCTGTCACAATCGATTGACGGCATTCCCTCATCCAACACTGCGGTGTTCGACGAACTGCAATCGCATGGATTGGTCGAGTCCACACCGGAAGGCAAAGCCATCTGGACTGCGCTAGTGGCACAGGGAGACTGGCGGCAGAGCTTTACCTTTCTGCGCCTGCAACCGGCGTTGATCTGGGGGAACGAAGATCGGCCTGAGGCTTTCAGCGGAACGGTGAGCATTGCAGTCGATGACCACCCGACTGACGCCCCGGCACCTGCACCAGCCCCTAAGGCAGGCGGAACTGGATCGCATCAAAACCAATCGCTGGAAGATCATATGGCGATGGAGGGTGCCGACTACCTCGGAACATTGCTGGATATGTTCGAAATGGGTGAAACCGAGGCGAGTGATACGCCGTCACAAAATGCGTTAGAAATATCAAATCCCACTTCGGACAACCCTGGCCAGGCATTCCTGAATTGGGTCAAGGAAGGCATCCAGAGCCACAAGCTGATCATCAATGACAGCAAGGCCAAAATCCATACAGTGAGTGGCTGTGTATTTCTAGTCACGCCTGGCATTTTTCAGCGCTATGCTCAGGAGTGTTCGGACATCTCTACAGGTGCCGATCACGAAGGTGGAGAATGGCGTTGGGTGCAGAAACAGTTCGAGAGGCTGAAGGCCCATAGAAAACGCGCTGATGGTTTGAACATCTGGGTCTGTCAGGTCGAAGGTCCTCGCAAGAAAGCAAAACTCAAAGGCTATCTTCTAGAAAACTCAGCGCTATTTTTCGAAGCCGGGTCCATACCTACCGACAACCCCTTTCTTAAACTCGAAAAATAGTAAATTTCCATAGCTAATACTGAAGTAATTGGTAGCGGCCAAAATATTTGGACCTGCAGTATCCAAGGATAGCGTAAACCAGCTTACTCAACGGCTAGGCTGATTCGAAACGCTAAGGTAGTTCGCAGCGAACCCGCCAGCTAACAATAACTTCCTCAAGATAACTAATTAGCAGATACTGTGCAATGTGAAAACCAGGCCCTAAAAATTCCGTCGCCGAGTTGTGTATCACGGAAGGGGAAAATTAATCCCCTCCGCGATAACTTACTAATTCAGGAATGGCTCGACCGGCACTACCACCCCAAATTTTTCCAACTGCAGAAACTTTGCGCCCAAAATCTCAGCTGGAATCTTACGCTGCAGAAGGCCGAAGAAGTTTTCATCGTGTGTAGAGATGATAATTTGTTTATTAAACTGTAGACAGATACTGCGCAAAAGATCAATGGTTGAGAGAATATTGATGGAGTCCATCGACTGGATAGGATCATCGATCATCACGACATCGATCGAATTACCCTGATCATCCTTGGCATGAAGCGCGCCGGCCAGAAACACACTGAGACTGAGGATATTGGACTGAGCAGCGCTGAAGTACAGGATCGGAGAAATCAAAACCCCGTCTTCATCACTCACGACAATATTCAAACCGGGCTTATCAGAGTCAAAATCCGGCTTGAATTCTACCTTCTTGAAAGATGGGTGCGGGTCAATTTTTTTGTAGATAACGTTGATGAGATCTTCATAGAAGAAATTATTAATCATTGTCTTCAGCTGTTCGATCACAGTCGACCGCTCCGAACTCAGAAGAATATCAACCTGGTTTCGCTGATCCAGCTTCACTTCCAGTTCAGCCAACTCATCTTGAAGGGATAATCTCTTGATGTAGGGTTTAAAGGACGCCATCAATTCCAACAGCAGTTGGAAACTGTTTTCAGCGGTTTCAAGTTGCTCGGTGCGCAAGCGACGGGTCTGGAGCTCACTGGTGATCAGTGCTTTGACTTGGTCTAAACTATCCTCTGAGCGAACAACTATCAAAGCGGCAAGGCTTTCATAGAAAGCGTTGATTGCGGACTGAGCGCGAGCCAATTCCAGATCAAGCCCATCTTTCTGAGATCGAAGCTGGGCAAAACTCACCCACGTCCCATCGGACACCATCTTCTGCTGGAGTGCACCGCACTGAGTTGTCAGCTTATCAGTAGCGGCCTTGGCGTTAGCAAGTTGAGATTCAAATTTACTCTTCTCGGCATGACAATATTCAGCCAATTGAGCTGAATTGATACCGTTATTAACCAGGTACTGGGAGACAAGTAGATAGGACGCTTGAAACTTAAGCGTATCGGCTTCCGTTGTCAGCACCTGCAAATCTGCATCAATCTGTGAAACCTTTCGATTGAGCTGTGCAATCTCTTCAGATAACTCAGTTTGGCGATTTACAAGTCCGGAGCGTTTGAGTGAAAGCTGTGCGATCTCACCTTGAGCACGGGTCAAGAGCTCATCCAGTGCGAGACTCCATACGGTCTTATCGAGTGTGTTAACCCTGTCCTCTAAGGCGCGTTTTTCCACCTCCAGATCAGACTTTTCTCTTTCAATTAGCTCCAGTCTTGCACTCAACTCCTTGATTGTTCCGCGAAGGTCAGCCAACTGCTGCCCATGTGCCTCTTCCGCCACTCGCGTGATAGATTTCACTTCATCCAGCAGCTGCTTACGACGTGTTTCCGACTGTGCGAGAAGTTCCGCGTTTTCCTGACTAAGCCGCGATAGCAGAGTCTGCGATTTAACTTTCAGCCTGAGCTTGTCGGCATCTTCGTGGGGGGCGCTGCACAGCGGGCAAATATTTGACGGCCATGCGCTGAGGTAGTCAAGGCCGGTGGAAATCAAACGTTCATGCACACCCATCTGGTTAGCCAAGGCTGCTTGAGTCGCATGCACAGTTTTGTCATGGAGATCAATGGATTCCAACTCAGCAAAACACTTGGTCAAGCGCTCAATATTCTCTTGACCTAAATATTTAGTGCCTTCAACCGCAGACAAGATAAAGTTTGCAGTAAGTTTGAAACCTGACACTTGCTTCAAGTTGACTTGAAGGCCATCCAACTTTGCTGTATCCAGGCGAACCGAAACCTCTTTCTCAGCAATTTGCTGAGCGATCAACTCTATTCGCGCACGATGCGATGTTAGCTCTGCATATATCGGCCCAGCATTATCGATAGAGTTCCTAAGAAACGCAACGCGATCATCAGCCTCTTTGAGCTCCTGAGTAAGATCGCTCATGGCCCTTGCAAACCCTGACAACTGTGCGGCATGACCTGATCGGCTATCTCCCAGCGCTACTTGACGTTTGGCGATCTCATTGAGGCGTGATTCAGACAGAAAGAACCCAACGGAATGATTGATTATGTCAAGAATATTTGTCGAACGCTGACTCGCTTCTAGGACATCGTTTGTGCTTTTTTCATGAGCGTTCAGCAGTTCCTGATAGCCGCCAGCATCTTTTACACCCTGATCAAGACGCGCTGAAATAGCTTTCTGATCGATGAAAAATTGGCTATTAAGTTCAATCTCAGGAATCTTTACCAATCTATCAGCAAGAGTGTCAACCGCCCGGACATTAGCTTCACGTTCTACGTTTAATTCATGCTGTCGGGAGATAAGGCTTGCATTCAGTGCATATTCAGCCTGAGCGGAAAACCTCTCGTCCGCAAGCAAGATGTTCTCACCAGCAGCGTTGAGCTGTGTAGCTAATGCATTGAAACTATCAAAGATGGAGAGGTCAACAGGCTGATCCAGCTCGGCGATAATGGCTTCACGCTGAGAATCCAAAGCCAGCAGCTCAGATTTATTATCAAGGATAAGTGCAGTCAATTCCTTGCGGGCCTTTTCAGTTTCCCCGCCGAAATTTTCCATAAACTTCGTATAGCGTTCTTGCGGCTTCGCCTCCCGGAGGAATCTGTCAATCTCATCTTGACTTAAGATGACACGCCGAAAATAATCGTTCTCGCGTCCTTTTTCTCCAAAGCGTAAGTCGCGTCCATTAATACGTATTTTTCCCAACTCTCGTGTAAAAGGAGTAGGCAGCGTAGTTGAAACTACCACCTGAGTTTTAACGTCGTCGTCGACGTATTTATTTCGAAGAATCTCCTGCCCCTTGTCCACGTCCTTGGTCGCGCGGGCGGCGCCTTCATAATTAGCTCTATTGTAGTCGCCACCTAAACGCTCCAAATGATTCGTGACCGCCCATTCGACAGCATCATAAAACGAGCTTTTACCAAATCCATTAGGAGCAAATATCGCAACGAAATTAGAAGGAAGATCATCAGCATTCGTAAAATCGAATGTGCCTTCTGATTTAATTTTGTAAGCACGAAATGCTTCAATTTCAACTTTTTTGATTTTCATTTTTATTCAGAGATTCTATGATTTCATTTATCATTGACGCGCGCTTTTCCTTGGATTCAATTTTTTGATCTAACGGCGCACCCCGAACAAATTTCTCCAGCGATAACAATGGTTCCCGGTTTTCCGCAACACGAGGATCCAGCGTCAAATCTGATCCTAGGAGCTGCTCTTCCAAACAGTCAGTCAATTGCTCAACCGTGGGCAATTCAGCATACCCATCAATTATCAATTTACGAGCAGAGTATTTGTTGTTCTCGATCTGGTATTTATCCCAAATCGGCACAGTGCCGATCGTCACAAAAGCGATATATACGTTCCACACAGCGAGGTTTCCGGGAGGTTGGTGGTGAACCGAAACAAGGTTTTGGATCACCCGCCAGCTCGCTACGATATCTGACGTTTTTTTACACAGGCAAGCAATACACGAAATATAGGACAGCAAATCATCTGAGCGAAACATTTGAAATTCAATGCCATCAAACTCAGCAGTAAGAAACTCAAAATCATAATCTTTAATTAATAATTTCATTCAACTTTTTCCTGAGTTCCAGCAGTTGAACCTTACCTGGAGCCAAACTGCGATAGTCAAACTCTTTCTCGATGACGCAGCTTTTGCGCAAACCTTCAAGATGAGTGAGCTTATAGCTGTTGTAAACCGCACTCTCAACTTCATCAATAGAGAACGGACCTTGGTTCGGAACGGTTGCAATATTGCTAATTACATTCTCAAGCACAAAATCTGGAGGAAAGGGTTGCGCTGCAGCATCAGGAGAGGCGACCACAAGGGTGCCGTTTTTGTCGAGCAACTTACGAGCAATTTTGAGAATTTCATCCAAGCGGCCAAGCCAGTTGGTGACATCGCTGGTGTACAGCAGGCGACGCTTCTTATCGATCCCGCTGATATAGCCGTTATCCGCAATTCCAGCACCATCCATGAGTGCGGAGATCACAACAAACTCTAAATATGCAATCCACAACTCTCGTGCTTCCAGCACGCTGGACTGCCCCGTGTCTATCAATAACTGGACATCATAGTGCTTCATGATTTCGTAAGGAGGCGGCATTCCGCTCTCGATTAATGAGTCTGCGAAACCAATTAATGCAGTTTTCAGATGCTGAACGTTACTGGGATCGATCACATTGAATGCGAAAATCCTATCCCGCACTCTCGAAAAGCACTCCATATGTGGCGGAATCATTGGCGCACTTGAATGGAGGGTGAGGAGTTCGGTGTATCGAGCCAGGCCATGACAATCGACGCGGCCATACTGGTGATCCAGGCAACTGGCCTCCATCTCGAATTCCACTCCCACCAAATACGGATAATCGTTATCTATATGGTATACGCCACCTCCAGACATCCCTTGAATGATGTCTTTACTCGGAATACCCGCCAATTCCAGGGTTATAAGGTCGTTGACCACGCTGGCCGCGTGGCCAGTTCGATGCTTGATTGGCGTTGCACTCGCCCTTTCCGCTTTTGGGAGGCCCACAAAAGTGAGGTTGGCCTGGAGTGGCAAGTGAGCGGCACTCCAAGATTTCTGAGATAGGTCAGCCTGATGCGTAATTTTTAATACTGCGCAATCTAAGGATTCCTGCTGACCCACCTTGGGGAAAACCAAGACGCCCAGCACTTCAATGGAATTCTGATTATGGTCAACTACCACGTTACGAGCAGCGTCTTCAAAAACGGCGTGCCTGGCAGTGAGCACGTAGGAAAACTCCTGAGTCATGGCATTCACCAGAACGCCGCTTCCGCCATTAACCATTACACAGTATGACTGCATAATTTCCGAAACTGTCTTATTAGAATCTGATTTCATCATCGAGCACTTCTAGCCGAGAGGAATATTCCTCAATTTCATGAGCCAGTAGCAGGGGAGCGACCACATGATCATAATTAAAATATACTTTACCCTGCGTAGACTTGATGATTCTGGCTATCGTCCTTTTGTTCGGAAGCCCATGCTTAGATCCATCAGTGGACACAATATAAATCGGCGAGTCCAGAAGCCCCAACAAATCGCTACTGGTATTGTATTGGCTTCCATGATGCGACAATTTTACAAGATTCAATTCGAGCTTGTTGGTTTCGCTGTGGTTAAAAGCCCGTAAGCTTTCGCACACTATGTCATCGTGTGCATCGCCCAGAAAAAGCATGCGCTTACCATCTGCTTCGAGTATAAATGCTATAGAGCTGCCGTTGTAAATTGAGGCATCAGAATGAAACTTATCGTCTGACCAGATATCTTGAAGCGCTAAATTATAATCAGTGTCGTGCGCCGAGGTTTTTCCTGAATCAACTTCGGAAGGCCATACATGCAATAATTTTACAAGTTGCTCACGACTAGGCGACAACACCTTGAACGTAAAGGGGCCAGCTTTATATGTTTGCCCTGCCATTACAAGCGGAGCTCGAACGCAGCCAATCTTATCAAGCAATTCTTCCAGGTCTTTTCCTTGCTTGACCGATGTTTGCGGATCGTCATCAAGCAGTTCAATATTATTTTCAGGTATTTCGGGCACATCAAAATGATGTGTGATCAATCGCGAAGAATTAAACCAGATGGATTTGACCATATCGCCAAGATAACCTGGCTTCTCAAAGGCTTTGATAAGTCCATTGATATGATCGTCATCAATGTGGGTGAGGATGGCTAGATCGATGTGCTGCCCTTTGGCTTTCAGGTCATCGAGGGTATTGCATAGCGCACCGACGTAAAGCTGCCGTGGCCCATGTCTGAAGGTCGTAGACGTTCCTCCATCTATCAGCAGATTGAACACCCCGTCGGGCCCCTCATGGCTGACGAAAATGCAGTCTCCTTGCCTCGCTTTGAGAACGCGGACGATTATAGCCATCAGGACTCCCTGTCACTGCCTGGCTCTGCCAGGCTGTCAAGATGCCAGTAGCATAGGCCCTACGCGGAAGACTTCCAAGGGAAGCGTCTAAGCCAATTTCTGGCGTCAGACAACCGACAGAGCTTTCCCCTCATTTCGCACAGTGCCTAGGCACTAGTCAGATAACAACAGATCTTTATGCTGACTAACCGCGCGACAGTCTACGAGTCCATTTGCGCCTCGTCCCGGGGTCACTCCATTCCCCCTAACATCTCGGCAAACGTCATAATAGGCATGCCCTTCCTCCGCCGGAGCGACCACGGCTCGAAGGTGTCCTCGATGAGTGATAGCCCCGTTCGAAGGGTCATCATCCACAAAAGCGTCGACTCGACGTCGGCTTCGCCCTGCATGGAAGACAGCCAAGTACGGCAGGATGAGGATAGTGCCCAGCGAGAGAGCTGAGCATCATCTGTCGAGAGGTCATCACTGTCGTCAAACAACGGGTGGCTCGCCATCAAAAGATCGTGCTTGATGGCCAGCGCCCGTGCCATTCCTTGATCGTCGATCATAGATAACGCGAGCGCCACGCGAGAATCGGAGGTATTCGTGCCGCGAAGGGCTTCCAAAGAGTCAGCATCGCAGCAACGAGCCAGCTTCGCGCCAAGCGCCAGAAGCAGCGGCGCAGCTAACTGCGGATCGATGTGGTCTGCTGCTCGATTAATCACCGACCAAGGCACGAGATTGAGCTCAGTGGGGTGATGGCTGAACCTGCGTACCGCGATCCAAGCCGCCGCGTAACGCACAGGATAAAGATTTTCTTCGCGGCTACCGACCACATGGTTGTCACAAAGACAGTGTTCGATCACCCTCCAGGCCCTCGGATACTCTGGAGTGATCATGAGGTCGAGCAAAGCTGCGTGCAGAAGGGTATCAATGGCCTTCTCGTCTTCGCGGATGAGAAACTCCGAGATGCGGTCCAAGACAGCCACTGGCAGGGAGTCTAACTGACCGAACGCATTCGCAGCGGCACGGGCGACGTGATACTCGGGCTCGTCTCGATGCTGATGCAGAAAATGCCTAGCATAGTTTCGACGGTCGTCAAGAAGCGTTAGGAGAGCGTCGAGTCCGTCAGTCCAGCGATGCTGACCGATGACAACGGCTAGTGCCGCTCGTACCGGCGCACTCCTATCTGTGACCAAGTCATATAGTGCTACCTTTTCATCCCTGTCTGCCTTCGGGGCCAGGGCCCCTATGGCGGCGCGCCTTACCCTGTAGTGCGGATGAGCGAGCGCCTTGGCGATCAAACGCCGGGCCGTTGGGCTGCCGATCGCGGCTAAAGCCCCAACGGCCGCCTTGGCATCGTCTTCATCCTCAGATCCGACCCATTTTTCAGCTAATACTTGGACATCCTCGCCTTCAACAGCTGAGACCGTAAGCAGTAGACGCGCCAGCCCCCGGGGCCCTTCGTTCAGCAGGGTTTGTCTCTGGTCCAGCGGAATATCCTGAAAACATTGCAAGAGGGTGGAGTCTTCAGCCTGGAACTCACGCGAAAGCGCCAGGTGCAAGGCGGCCTTAGCATTGGGTGGGCTAGCGTTTAGAATGCGCTGCGCAAGCGCAGCCTTCTTCTTCCCGTATTCCAAGCTGGCAATCTTCGGTGCTAACAGCACAGCGCGAACCGGAGACAACCGCTGTAGGAGATCCAACAGAATGCTCTGCGCCGATGGCTTGCCCGATACCCCTTCCCCGTCGCTTTCAAGAAATGAAAGAGCCCGGACGGCGGCGTCGATCGCCTCGGTACCGCCGCTAGTCAGTGCTCCCATAACGCGGTCTCGCCCAAATTCGAGGCGCCGGTCGGCAATGATGCTCAGCCCTGCGGCCTGAAGCCAGTCGTCCTCACCAGCGGCCGCGAAAAAGGCGTCAAGCTCGGCGGCCTTGACCGTGGGCTGACTGTAGCGCATGACCTCGGCCCAAAGCGGCAGAATAATATCCGGTCGGGGATGTTTCGCGATCCACTTGTGACCTTGCAGGCGCCGGCGCGCCCTGACATAGCCTTTGGCAAAGTGATCAGCCGAAGAAGGCCCTTCTTCCTCGGCGCGTTCCTGGATGGAGAGACTTACAGCAAAATCCAGCTCTCCTTGCCAAGCTTGACGGCGCTCCTCGCTGGACCCAGCCAAGGTAGAGTCAACGCTCGCCCGCATTTCCAGAATCTGATCCCACACCGTGTCATACGGCGGCTCAGCACCTGCCAAGGCGCATTCCGAAATCGCGTCGGCACTCATTGCAAATTCGGCGCTGTCGGATACCACCTCGCCTGCTGCCAGGAAAGCCCCGGTAAAATCCACCGCAAAAGGCCGCAGCCAGGAAATTAGATCCTCGGCAGCATAGTCGGTATCCGTCCATGGCAAGCAATAAGCGATGAATCCATTGACGATGCGCAGCTCTGGATCGGCGGCGACCACAGCATCGCGATCAGTCTTGGAAACCTTGGGTGGTTGCCAGCTGACCGCACCGAAGCCATCTTTCTTTCTCGGCCCACCACGCTCGAGCCAGTCTACGAGCATGCGAATCGGAGAATCCGGGCTAAGTAGTCGAGTCGCTGAACTCCACGCCCCTTTGAAGTTGTTGGCATCGCCCGCAGCCTTGATCAGACCGTCAATCAGAATGCTATCGAAGGCTGCTACAACGGCCTCGTCGAATTCAACCCCATCGTCGTCAAGCGCCCTCGCCCCGGTCACCAGACGTTCGACTGCCCCTAAGAACTCAAGATCTTTCTTGGCCAGGACGAGGGCCGCTCGGGCTGACGCATTGATCGCATCTTCAGCCGCGCGAGGCTGTTCACGAGCCAACTGTTCCATTGCTTCAACGACCTTGGCATGAGCGGTGTAGTTGCCTTTGCCGTCCTTGGTCAGTTGGGTCAGAGCCAAATGCTTAGCCAGGTCGTCGAGCCCGATCTCGACCACGCGCTCGCGATCAACCTCACGGCGAAGCTGGACAAGCTGGCTAGGTGGTAGGCTGCGCGAGTTACGCAGCAGTGCCCAGAGCACGGCGGCGCCGCGGATGCCTCGATCGCCAAAGCCGCCAATCTGATCACGGACCACCTGCAACCGGCTATCACTGAGCGCCCGATCCACTAGCCGACTGATGTCCACTTCAGCGGGCTCGGAGACGGCTATCAGTTCGCGTGCAAAAGCGTTCAGCTCGAACGGCGACTTCAAGGCACGGAGCAACCATTTTTCATGCTGGCGCGTGAGGTCCTGGCGCCACGCGCCGGTAGCAACCAAGGGACCCATCAGGATCACCTTGCGCGCCGCCTCACCGTAGGCGTCGTCGTCGATGACGACGGTACAGTCAGCCCACACTGGCGGTGGCGCTGCGCTGAGAGCCGCGCGATAGATCTCACTCCGCGACGTGATGACGAACTGCTTGTCAGGGCCTCTATGGTGAATGAGGGCGCTGATCCGTTTGGTCCAATCCTCGGCCTCGCCCCTCTTTAACCCGGACTGACCCCATGGGTCTTCTAGATGGAAGAGCACCCGACCAGGAGCGGCGAAAGCCTCTTCGATCGCTGGCAGCCCCGCGCTTTCGCGGACCACTTTATAAGGCGGATCAGCCTGGCGGCGGTCGAAGGCCAGTTTGTCGGCTGTGAGACTCTTGCCATAACCCGATGGGCCGATCAGCAACACTGCGCCGAGCTTAGTCAAGTAAGCTTCGGCAAGAGGAAGGTTGGAGGGAGGAGCGTACCGGGCGAGCTGCGGGCTGGCGTGCGGCATACCACCGAAACCTTCGGCAATCTTCTGGATATCCGTCTTGCGCAGTGGATCGGGGACTGTGAGAAAACGATCCTCGACGGCCCGTTTGAACCGTTCAACGCAGGCATCAAGGGCCTGAGTAGGGACATGCAGCGCGCCACCGAGGATTGTGTCGATTTGTCGCCGCGTCTCCTCATGGGTCATGCCTTCGATCAGGGCGAAACGACCGGCTAGGCTAAGTTTCCCCGCCGCATCGAGATTGAGATTCTTAGGGAGGAAGGCAGCATCGGACTTCTGCTCAGGATAACTGACTCGTCCCTTGGCCAAATCACCATCCACGCTGGAGTTGGTGATGAAGACATAGCGACGACTGCTATCGGCAAGCAGCAGAGCTTTGGCACGGGATCGCGGCTTCGGTCCCTTGACCCCCTTCGCCCCCTTTTCGTTGACTACGCTCGCAAACTCCTTGGCGCTCCAGGCGCCAGCGCCCTTGAACTTGATTTGCACATGCAGTTCGCCGCTAGCGGTGATCTTGAGGCTGGCTTCGGCCGCTTCCTCTGGCACTGCTAGGCGCGCCATTACGTCGTCGTGAGACGCTGGCTCCACCACCACCTGGTCTGTGACGGCACCCGGACCAAACATTAGGCGCAACGCCACCCAGACAGTCACCAATTTCTGGTAGTCGTAGCCGTAGTAGGACGCGTTGGCCCCACCTTCGTCATTTCCTATGGTCATAGAGATGCTTGTCCGCTCAAGATGGTGCAACCGGTTAGTACTCGGGTGTCTAAGCGGCCCTATGCATCGCTGATAAACAAATAGGTCTCAATAGTCCCATTCACCGTAGGGGTCTTGCTCGTAACGCCAATCCCTGATGACGATATCACCGTTTATAACTAGCGGCTCGACCTCAAAGGTGACACAGCCGATTTTGTGGGCCTCCAGAGTATCCGGGATATACGCAAGACCAGACGGGAAAGGCCCATTGCCGATGATGGGGTCGTCCTCTGTCCTTTCCTGATAAGGAATGATGGCGAGCACACGTGAAAACAGAACAATGTTGATTCCGTCCTGGTGCTGAACAGAGGCAAACATCACCCCATCAATAGGCGGCTCAACCTGCGTAGAAAGGTACTCTGCAATCACTTGGGTCAGTAAATATTCATGTTCTTGGTCAGGCGTGACCGGCGAACTAATTTTACTGTGCAAGGTGCGTAGAAACTGTCTTCGCTCCATATTCATTCGATACGCCGGATCAAAACAGCTCATAGGTTGAGAATCGAATATGTTCTCCAACACACCAAAATCGAGCACCCGGGCATCCCGTAATAACTGAAACGCCCCCGTTAGCACCATACCGCCCACCGATGGGCGCAACTCGGCGATGCACGTGTCTCGATCAAATGCGCCATAAAACACAGGAACGCCAACAGGATTCATTCTTCCTGCACGCGCCTTTTCCTTGGGAGGTGCCGCTAGTTCAATTTCCGGGGAGACAAGAATGTTTTTAGGATCCGATGACGGTGGGCAGTAGCGCCCTCGATACAGTTCCCAACCATCTTCTACTTCAAACAATCGCACCACCTCCTGGCTGTTTTCGTCTTTGAGGTGATGAATACCTTTAAACAACCAATCGAGGAACGCTTTACCGTGATCGTTAAAGAAACGGCTGCGGTGCATCACACCACTTTTGAATTCTTGCCATTTTTCCTCGACTTCTGTCGGTCGGATACTGCGCCGCATGTACAGCGCATCAGCCTCAAAACGTGGCTCACCGCCTCGTTTCAAGTCATATTCAGAGCAAACAGTGAGCAACTCGACAATGGCAGCAGTGACGGAGCCTTCATTATCGTCGCACTCAAGCATTTCCGCGACGATGAGCGCCAAGGGATTGCCGGCGCGAATGTAGCGTCCCAGATCCCCAGCACCGCAAGTTCTGATGACCGGATCAGTCCCGTAGAAATTGTAAAGAATCTCTGCAATATCATCCGCTAAAACCTCAATGGCTATGCAGGGCCGCACATGCTCACAGACCGAACACTTGGCCATATCGCATTGATCACGAATACGTTGCCGAAGAAAGATATCCCCCACACAGCCATCACATACAATTTCTACGCTGCCTTTCAAATCATACCCCTTGAAAGCACCTATCCTAGAACCACTATTTCTGAGCCGGATGCACCGCTTGCAGATGGTTGGAAAAACCTGCCTCAGTTTCACAACGCCAAGTCGCCCACAGCTTGCATCCCGTCTCGCCCCCCATGTCCAACTCAAACGCCAACCAGTTCCGAGCCGGCATCACATACCGATTAAAACCGGGGAACAACATCATCTCGACACAGTGCTGCACATCGATGGATTGGACCTTGCTGGCGGTATGGTTCAGCAACTGAAGAAAAAGCCGTTCGGCCACTCCAATCAACGACGGATGCACCACACCTGACGAAGTAAATTGCTGAATCTGCGCCCAGTTCGATGTCGGTGGAATATCCCGACGATAGCAACTGCCCCAGGCCGCGACATGCACGTCCCCAGAAGCAATGGATACACGCAGCATTCTCTGCTCAGCAATACGAGTCAGCGACTCCAGGAGTCGCTTACGCTCCCCCTCGTGATCCCCGTGCGACCAATGATCCTTAAGGTCATCAGCATTACTGTCGAGCACATGATCCTGCCCAAACGTATCAAGCAACCCTTCAGCCAGCGACAATTTGGGGTGCGCGACCGGAACCGAGGACATGAAGATCAAGTGCTGACATTTGCTTCCAGGATGAGCAGGCTTACCGTCACGGAGCGTGTTGAGCCAAGCCTGCATAGCAGTCCAGGTATCGGCCCCCAGTACCTGGGTACGTGAACGCTCAGTGCGCAGATCAGCAACAAACAACGATACCGGCCCCAAGTGATAGCCGAAACTAAAGCCCGGCTGACCATCCAAGAGCGGCAAGGCCAATCGATCTCCCTTTAATCGAGCACTCCATTGCATCGACTCATACTGTGGATCCTGCTGGGAAACGTTTGCACGCTGGAGCAATTGCAACGGCGGCAAATCATCAAGGGCATGCTGCAACTGAAACACCCAGAACGCCCTACGCGCATGACGCATCAACACCTGGAATAACTCACAGTGCTGCATAGCCGGGCTGTAGGACCCCCAACCGTCGAAGATGTCGTGGTCGTCCCACATCATCACCGTAGGGATTCTCGCCATCGCATCAGCGGCATCAAGGTTCGGTTTGGAGTGCCCCCAGTCACGCCGAGTATCAGGCAGCCAACGATTGGCATAGAGCCCGAAATAATAGGATTCGATCTCCGTCTCCAGCGCCACGCTCACCTTGAACGCCAACTGCTCCTTGCGCGACATTCCGACCCATTTCTTGAGAGGCTTCACATCCTCCCAGATCGAGTCAAAGTAAATCTGATCACCCCCCATCAGCAGCAAGTGGAACCGCTTCAACCCCTTGTCATGGATTCGCCCTTCGTGCCAAAGCTGCTCCTTGTCCAGCACGTAACCCGCAGCACGCAAGTCACTGTCATGGTTGCTGATCAGGTCAGCCCAGACGGCGTTTTCAGGGCGCACTAACTTGCGCATTCCACTAGGATCCGAAAAGCCATTGCAGGAGACGTAGGCCATTCTTGGGGCATAGTCTTGTCCGGGAATGGAGAACTGCCATTGCGGCCCTCCCTGCCCTACACCAAACTGAACCGTTCGCTCCTGCGCCTGCTGATCACAGCTCAGGTCGTAACGAAGGATGGTTTCCCTCGAACGCACCAGTAAAACCTTCGGCGCCGGACAAGCCCGCCCTTCAATAAAAAGAGCTGGGAATGCAGAACCACTTACAACCCCGACTAACGCGGTCACTTGCCACTGCCCTGCTTGGCTGACGCCTCGAAAGGACAACACGGGCCCCACAGTAAAGAGTGCTTTGGACATCCCTGTTATCTCCCCTCAAGTTCAGCGGCAATAACTTTGACGATCTTGGCGCGTGAAGCGGCTCTCTTGGCCAGAATCTGCGCTTCACCTGTTTGATCCAACCATTCCCTAAAACGCTGGAGCGCGTGGCGCGTTTGCGACGCATCGCGACAGTTGGCCAGGAAGACAAACTGTACTTTCTGTACATCATCAGCGACAAAAATACCGAAGGAACCGCTGACAACCGTAGCATCAGGAAAGCCTAGCAACGCAGTGGCCTGAGTCTCTGTCGCCCCACGGTGACAGGCGATTAAATGCAACGGCCCTTCTGCACCTTTCAACAGATCAGCATGCTCATGGTCACGTAGAAAAGGCTTACCCACCAGCTCACGCGCAGCAGCAACCGTGAACGCAGCGGGGATTGCATGGGCAAGCACAGCGACATTCACTCCAGCAATTGGAACAATGGCGAACGCTTCGCTAGCAGGGTCTTTGCCACCATTGATCGCCTGCAGTAACACCGTTTCCATCGCTCGTTTGCGCTGACGGAAGTCCATCCGTGTCCAATCCAGCGCCTGACCCATATCGAAACGGCTCGAGGCCGCGGCGGTTACCCCACGCTGGGTCAGAACAACCAACGCATCAAGAAGCGCTTCCTGAACGCGGGTACGCAGTTGATCCACGGTAGAAACCATTCCACCCCTGAAGGGTGTTTGCTGTGCAATAAACGCCTGGAAGCGCTGGTTACGTGCTGCCTCAGCTTCCCGGCCATCGTCAACTGGGATATTTGGCATAGCGATGAAGCGCACCTTCCCCCGAGTGGTGGCGAGCCCCTCCATGTACTCTGCATGGCAAATACCAATGTCGCCGTCACCACTCGCCCAGCCGGCATTGCCATTGGACAGCACCAGTAGCACATCGCAATCCCTCACAGCTTGCAAACAGGCGTCCCAACTGTCCTGCATACCATCCGCAGGAGGTGCATCTTCATTAATCCAAACTTCAAATACCTGTTTGCCAAAAAGCTTCGTGCCTTCTATCTCACGTTTGAGTTGCTCTCGGATACTGCTGAGCGTTTGATCGCTGTCCGCGGGAAAGCGATCGTTACAACGACTGGACAGCATTACTTTGATTTTCTTTGACTGGGCCATCCTTGCTCCTGCCTCACTTCCGAGGCCTCAAAATTCTTTGATCAATGAATACCTTCCCGCCCTATCTCCAGATTCACCTGGCCAAGAAGCCGGAGGCGATATGGTCCCCCCCTTCTGTTATGCACTGGTTACGACCCGGACATCTGAACCAGATACGTTCTTAATGTAGGAGTAACTGGTGCCGAGGACAGCGAGCTGATCAGCGGAGATTTTCGCTGCCGAAATGGCAGGCTGTACGATCACGAATCTGAAAATCATCTCGTGGTCGTGGCACTTGTTGCGAAGCAGCTCCAAATCTATTGGGTCACCCTTGAGGATTCTGTCGAACCCTTTCGGCAGCGATTGCTGGTACCGCCCCATCAATCGATTGAAGAATTTTTCCTCGGTGTGCAGCCACTTCACCGATCGTGACGCCTGGCCGCAGACCTCGTAGACATCGTTCACGCGAGCACCAGGCCGATCTTTTTGGGGGCAATACTTGCAGTGGTAAAGGTCGACAAAGATTGCGTCTTTGCTTTCTTTGATTGCCACCAAATCCGCAATCTCACCTGCGCCATCATCGTTGAAAATGAATGCATAGTCGTCCTCGATTCGGCTGTAGGTGAACCCTTGGACGGTGTCCATGTTACGAGTTGCCCTCATGGACTCGCTGTGGATCTGGGTGGTCCCCCAGTCCCAAGCCTCAATCAGCGCTATAGGAAGCTTCAAGTCCAAACTATTGGGTGTGTAGAACCGGTAATTACCCTCGACCATTGATCCGTCTACGGCTAGCAGGACCAAAGGGTTCGCATCCAGGTACTGCTCAAACGAGCTCTCTTCAGCGAAAATGATCTTCACCTCAGGGCAGGAGACTTTGTAGCTGTCGTTCAGTAACCGTATCGTGATGTCAGGCAACAGACGCTCCGTGCCATCTACTGCGATGGCGATGAGGGGCACTTCTAATGTCAGGTCATCGCTTCGCCGAGGTTTGCCAAGCTCGACATCAAGCAGGTTGAAAATCTCACCGTTGAACGCTAGCGAAATTTTCTGCTCGTTTTCGATCGCAATGGACTCAGGCCAATCAGCATAGAAGAGTCCAGTTGGCCAGGCTCCCTCAATCTTCTCCGAGCGAATCACATCCTTGAGCACTTCAGAAGGATTGATCGTGGCATTGTTGAGTTTCTGTGAGGCGCGCTTGCACCACTCAATCCAGTAAATGATGCTGGAAGAGTTCATCTCCCAGATCTTCCCTTTGTGAGAGCAGCCAACGGTGGTGCGCTGTCCATCTTCATAGCCCGTTGCGAAGATGTTGGACTTTTTCGCCGTGCCGTTCTCGATTTCACTGATGACGGTATTGATGTCCCGCCCGACGTGCATCGTGAATCTCAGATCCTTGCGTGTCCTGGACAGCCCCACGTTCTGCAGCTTCATGAGCTTGATGTCGTGCAGGGTTCGGAAGGTAGGCTCACCGTTGATTCGCCTGGCATCCTTTGCAATCAAATTCAAAAAACGCGTCGCTTGCGACTCATCACCAGAGGAGTGAATGAAGAGCGTCTTGTCGGGCGCGTGGTAGTACGCCAGGTACAGAATCCAGTTCGTGTCCACAATCGCCGAGGTCTGAGCCCATCCGACGGGTGTTTCTCGTCGCGTCACCATGATGACGGTGTCTGAATCGTCGTTGATAGAAATGAACTGCAGCGGTTCTTTCTTCTGCGAGAAGTGATTCGCTTTCTCTGGCCGCCACTGGTCTCGCTCCACATGGTAGGCGATCGCACTGATCTTGGGGTTGGGGTTCAACCCGAAGATGTCCTCGGAGTCGGCATCATCCGGGAACTGTTCGGTGAACGTCTCCTTTTCGATTTCGCGGGCGATCTTGTCTTGGCTCACGTCTCGAATCACGGCGCTCCAGTCGGCACTTTCCTTGTAAAGCACTGCCATCTGGTAATCGACTTTCTGGTTAGCAATGTTTGAGACGAATTTGGCATCACCTAGCGTGTCATCAACCCGTGTTAGACGACCGATGAACTGTAAGGTGACGGCCGGACTGCGATGCTGGTCGTGAATAGCCGCGATTTTCAGCTCTGGCAGGTCGAAGCCTTCGCCTAGCATATCCACGCAGACGATGATCTTGTATTTCTTCTCGACAATTTCACCCAGCAGCTTGACCCGATTCGGCACCTTGCTGTGGATGAGAATGGGTGAGAGGTCTTCATGCTTTTTGTAGAGTTCAAACAGGGCTTCAGCACGTTTTTGCGATCGTGCACGTACCATCAGTAGGTGGTTAAAGCCTTGCTCTCGATCGCCTCGCAACAACTCTACCGCCTTATCAGCAACCACTTGGTCAGCCAACTCGAGGTTGTATTCGCGCACTGGGTGAAATTCGATCGACTTGAAGTAGCCATCGATCTGCGCATCCTTCAACGGGTAGTTGTAGATAATCTTGCCTTCAAGGGGCTGATTGTCCTCCCTGAAAGGCGTAGCAGTGAACTGCAGGCATGGCTTCTCTTTGAACGCGGTTTTCACCCGCCCCCATGTCATGGCGGCCACATGATGGGTTTCATCGATGATCAGGTGGCTGCAGAGCTCAGCCAAGGCTTGGAGGGACTCTGTGTCGAACCGCTGCAATGCTTGCGGGGTAGCGACAATTACATTCGCCTCCGCAAGCTGTTGCACATCTTCAGCCGACATTCCTGAACCGATCGCCCTCACCACAGGGTTAAGTGCTGTGGCAGAAACAGCACCGATCTCCCGAAGCTTTTTCAGTCCGAGGCATTTTTCGACAAGCTGGGAGCGCAAGGCATCTGACGGGACGAGCACCAATGTCCTTGCCAACCGCCCTGCGATAAGCAGACCAAGCATGGTATCGGTCTTGCCGGTACCCGTTGGCATCACGATCGTTGCGGTCGTGGCCGGAGACATCACTAGGTAGCCCAGTGAAGCGTATAGGGCGGCAAGCTGAGGCTTACGCAAGCCTGGCGTATTGGTTTCCCGGACTGCCAGGTTGAAGTTGAAGAGGTGTTGCTGCCAGCTTTGATAAACGTCTAAGTACTTCCCTGTAGCATCGGACATTGCATTCACCAAATTGAATGTAAAAATCAGCGCTGATCATTCAGTGGCCACATGCTATCAGTGAACATCATCTCAGGTGTACCCTGAAAAGCAGAGTTCCGCAGCGGGCTAGATAAGGTGTGCCAACCCCAATTCGATACGGACAGTCGCGAGGCAACATGACGGATTCAACATCAACCATGCCCCCCGGTGAGGGCGAACGTAATGCACAGCGTGGTTTCGTTCAACAGTACCGATCTGGCGCAGCTGCGATCTACGATGCACTAGATAAGGACCAATTGATTTGGATCGGCTTAGCTGATCGCAGCGCAGGCATTGCGGATGACCTAGTACTCGGTCTACCGGGAAAGGTCGTGGGCCACCAGTTCAAAACCTCCACCTTCGCCAAGGCCTTCCAGATAGAGGCGTTGCTGCTTGGCGCAGAAGGAATGTTGCTCAAACTAGTGAAGGCTTGGGCGAACCTACATGATTCACACGCAGAAGCCCGTACGGAAATTCGTTTCGTAACCAACGATATCCCATCACAAGCTAACAACGATCACCTGCTCGCCGACAAAGATGACCACAGTGCCGCCTTTTTACAGGAGTTTGAGCTATATCATCACCGCACCCTAGCGGAATGGAGAGATACGCGCTGGCAACCTTTTATTGACAGGCTATCTGCAGCTTCTGGCCTCTCCGATGCAAACTTCGAAGCCTTCATGCACTCAGTACACTTCCTCACTGGATCGGCCTCTGACTTCATCTTGACCCATCGCCTGCGACCTGAAGTACATCCGCTAGTCGAGCAAATTGCCGAAAAGCTCCCTTCCCTGGTGGCTGATAAGCGCGACAAAGATCGGTGGAGCCGCGCTGAACTGCTCGCAGAGCTCGGCTGGTCAGACCGGTTCAAGGTACACCGTGCACACCAATTCCCGATCGGGGAACATGTACAACGTAATCGTGTGACCGAACAACAAATCCTCACTAGCATTCATCAGCACTCCCATGGCTACCTGGCGCTAATCGGTCCGCCGGGCACAGGGAAGTCAACACTTCTCCAATCCACCTTGAGTGCCGGTCCAACCTTGCAGCTGGTGCGATATCTCGCCTATATGCCAGGAGAAGGCCAAGGTATCGGTCGAGCGGAGGCAGAGGACTTCCTCGACGATCTCAGCACCCAACTGAGACAAATTGGCTTGCAAGGTCGCCGAGTGCGCAACAGCAATCTCCAGGAGAAGCAGCAAGAATTCGAGTACTTGCTTCATCAAGCTGGCACTCGCTTCAGTGATCATGGCATTCGTACGTTGATCATCGTTGACGGGCTTGATCATATCCCTAGAGAAGAGCAGCCGTCCCGCTCCCTGCTGGCGGAGCTACCGCTGCCTGAAGCCTTGCCACAAGGAGTGCTCATCCTCCTCGGCACTCAGCGACTTGAACTAAAGGGGCTCAAACCTCAGGTTCGACTACAAGCTGGACAAGTTGATCGCGCCACTGCGATCGCTCCTTTATCAGAAGATTCAATCACGCAGCTCGCACTAGAACTTGGTCTGGATGAATCAATTCCCCGCTCAAGCGTCTATGCGCTCTGCCAAGGGCATCCGCTGGTTGCGCGGTACTTAATAGAGGCCCTACGCCAAGCGGAACCAGCCACACAGGAAGCGTTGTTGAATGGGGCGTTCACGTTTGAAGGTAATATCGAGCGGGTCTACCAGTCTGCATGGAGGGAGATCGTAGACGATCCCGATGCCCGAAAGGTCATTGACTTCATAGCGCACGCAGAGGGCCCTATCCCGCCAGAACTATTGGCCATGGCCACATCTGAACATGCGGTAGAGACCGCACTGAGGGCCACTAGCCACTTGTTAAGCCAGACGACGCATGGCTGGAGCGTATTCCATAACAGCTTCCGCCTATTCGTTCTGGAACGACCATCGCTCCGTTTTGGAAAGCCCAACCTAGACTATAGGCCTGCTATCTATCGCCGATTGGCTGAGCTCACTCACGCAGCCGAACCGAACAATCCCCAACGCTGGCTTGAACTAAGATACTTGGCACGTGCGGAGCGACATCGACAAGTGCTCGCACTGGCACAGCCATCTCGCTTTAGAGATCAACTCGCCGACGCACGCCCGGCAACTGACATCCATGCAGACATCCGCTTGGCCTTGATCTGTGCCAAGCACGAACCCGATGTATCCGCTGTGTTTCGTCTGCTCCTTGCCCGAGACGAAATAGGGCGACGCGCCTCGGCGATAGAAGATGCTCCCGCGATCATGGATGCACTGCTCGCATTGGGCGACATTGACGGGGTTCGAACGATGGCCGAGGGTCGTATCGGCGACCATTACAAGGCAATTGATGCACTTCTGGCCAATGATGACTTCGATGGGGCGAGAGCAATCTTCGACGGTATTGACCCATTCTCCCAGGACTCACAGCCGATTCCTCACCACTCAGAACTACCCCATTGGTCACAGCGTGTCTTCCACTTTCGAGATCCTGAGCAGATAGAAACTTGCTTGGCACGTCTAGTTGCTAAGGACAACGGAGACGGATTAGATGCTGACGAGGTCTCTTCACTTCGATGCAGCATTGCTCGTGCGGCCATACTGGCCAACCCCGACAGTGACCCTCTGCAGGTCGCGAAGGAACTGGGTATTGATGAGGAGGACCTGCCATATTTACTCATCGAAGCCGCTGAACGCGCATACGCTCGAGAACAACTCGACAATGCCCGTGCGCTAATACAGAGTGCTCATGAGCACCCTGCCTTCGCCACCATTGCTAACGGTACACGCAGGCAACTCGCGTCACTATGCCTTCAGGTTGGCAACAGAGAACTCGCCGGCAATATATTCCAAGACTTGAAGCCACCATCCGTCGCTATGATGGACGACGCCATAGGTCTCGAGAACGCCCAACACATCATCCACGCAGCGATTCAACACGCCACCTTGGCCGCAGCACTAAGGCAGCCAATTCCTGCAACAGTAGCGTCGAAGAACCGCTTACTCCGCCCCCTCCAGCACCATGCCAGTACAATTGGCACCTTGCTGGGGCGCGTGCAGTCTGGCCTAGAGACCGCGCCGGGGGAGGTCAGTCAGGCTGCCAAAGGAATGCTCAGCTTTCTTGTAAACGCCAGCCCGAGGGAAGGAAGCGAGTTCTACTCAGCACACCAGCTACGCGACCTTGATCCTGTGCTTAGCAGGATGATGATCCAAATTGCATCAATGAGTGGCGAACAAGAATTCACTGCCGTAGTTGGCTTATTTGATGCGTCGTTCACTGATCGAATGGCTAATAACAAGCTAAACATTCCCTCCCGCATAGCCGTCATTGAAGAAGCGTATCGCAGCGACGGGAATGCAACAGCGGCCTTTGGCAGGCTTGAGGAACTACTCGGCAGGATGCATGGCAACACCCCGCAGGAACACATCGATCTGATTGCAAGCATAGCGAAGGTATTCGCCGAAATTGGCAACCCCAAGCGCGCTCGCGAACTGCTGGTACAGCTGCACTCCAACACACTTGGATATGCGCTGCCAGCGAAGAAGGATCCGCAGTACTCACTGTGGGGAGATCTGCTTGAGAGCTCAAACAGCCAAGACCCGACCGGCAGTGGCGAACGCATTCTATTGGTGCTGAAGCAACTTTCAGGCATGGCCCTCACGGAGGGCGACGGTGCAGCTCACCGCTTGGCGCCGCGAGTGGTAGTCGAAGCCGCAATTCACAGTTCGGCGCTCGGATACAAAGCAGTAAGACTACTCACTTCCAAAGGATTACTGAGTTGGGATTGTGCCATCAATGCGCTAATGATTGGCGTGGTACGTCGACGCCCAGAACTGGCTTCAGCCTGCTCTGTCACGTGGCGCTTCCTGGCACTTCCATTCTACTCAGAGCCTTTTTATAGCGAAGGGCAAACAGGCCAGCTTGTCCTCAAATCCGTGACCGCCGTTTCTCTTGAAGAGCTCAACACAGTCATTGATGTACTGCGTGATGGCATTGAGATCCACAGTACAACCAGTGCCCGCACTAGGCTACTTGAATGCCTGGCGACAGGACTGTCGCAAAGGGGTCTCAGCAATGAACGTGTCGACGATGCATTGCGCAGGTGGCGATCGGAGACACCCACCCCTGAGGACAGAGGCACGCCTGGCGAGTACGATGAAATTGCTTCACTAAGTCTGCTCGGAGAAGAACTCAGCAGCACTACGCAACCGAGCTATGACGCGGTGTCTGCATTCTCTCGCCTGCTGGGCACTGCAACACTGGCGGAAGCGGCAGCTTTCTTCGATCGCTGGCCAACCATCCAACGCGACTACCGTGCTCGCTATACCTTGATTGATCGAGCGATTGCAGAAGATGATAGAACGCTTGCAAGAGATCTGATCAATAGCAGGCAGGTCGATGAGGACGAGCGATCTGGCTGGAGCTATTGGCAAGGCGCAGCCAAGCTGAAGTACTTCAAGGCTCTCGTAACTCTGGACGGTCCCGAGGTACATCAGGCCGCGTACCTGGACTTGGTCGATGAGCTTGTGACATCTCCAGGCAGCTCCTCTCCTATTTTGTTTGATACCAAGGATGTCTTCTCAACGATCTGCGCAGAACCTGACTGGGTTGCTATGTGGGAGATCTTGGCTGAGCAACTTGCGGCGACCAGAGAACACGCAATCGCTGAATTCGAGCTGCCAGAGGACGCGCCTGAGGATGACTCGGATCTGATTGCCAGACTTTTTCTCTGGGCATTTGAGCTTTCTGCAATTGAATTAACACAACTCGCACGTGCCGGCGCCCTGCAACTGACGACGGTACATCTGGGCCGAGAATCGTTCACCCGCCTGGTGCACAACCTTCTCAATGGTGATTCGGATGAACCAGCAGAAGCTCTCCAGCTGCTTTTCCGCGACCAAGAAGCCAGCGCCGTCGATTGGGTCGAACGAGTTCTACCACTAGCAAACGCTAAAGACTATGTCGTAGCTTCTTTTGCCGGCTCTCTGCTTGATCGCTGGGGGTGCGACTGGGCGATCTCGGCGCAGGAGTTGCCGTTCCACTACCGCTTGCAGATGGCTACAAGCGGAAAGGTGAGCTCCGCATCTCGTCTCACCAACCCATCATCTGGTGCGATGCTCGTGAACGATCCATTGGGCTGGACCGAGCTTTTCCCAACCCAGGTCAGGGGCCTAGCACGCACAGGAATTCCGGAGACAACCATTCGATATCGCTGCGCATCCCTTATTGATTCTTGGGGTGGACTAGAGAGCTTTGGTCAAAGCGAGACTAAGCGAAGGCTATCTGAGCTTGAACGGCTAGACCTGCGAATTATGTATTCTAAGCCACATATTGCAGCGACCCTCAGGGCGCTTCGTCATGTCGCCGGGGAATTTCGTCTTTCAGGGTTGCTAGAAGGGCGAGCCATTCCGCAGTTGCTGTATGGAATGAACTATCAAGTCGAACTTCCTCCGCTCAAGGGCCCGATGGCGCGGCCAGCCTTCATTCCCCGACCAACCGTACACCGTGATGCTGGCTTGCAGTCGGGAGAGGCCAAATGGCTGGATGAGATTGAGGTGGATCTCTCGCCGCTAATCGATGACGGGGACTCCGTTATCGCAGAAATCACTCATTTTTATTGGCGTCTTATCAGACAAAATCTTGAGATGACACGTGCCCGCGCCCCGTTCTATGTCGACGACGCACATTGGGCAAGCACAGGGCGAGCCCTTTCCCCAGCATTGTGGATTGATGGCGTGTGCGCTCTAGATGAACCATCTGAGAGCATTGTCCGCCGCCTCTCCATCAGCGATATCCCAACTTATCCTGATGATGTGCTGGTATTGTGCCCTGGATGGCTGCACCACCTGGAATGGCAGCATGATCCGGACAACTGGATGCACTACCTCGACAGGAACGGTGTCTGCGTCGCACGACTTATCTGGTGGCGTGATGGTGCCCCTCAAGACGTAAATCAAGATCAGTTCTGGGGCGAAGGTGTCGCCCTCGTAGTAACACGCGAGGGACGAATCGCGTTGGAGGGTGTTGCCGGCCCTCTGAACATTGGTGTCCACTCACGTAGATCGGCAGATGGTGCAAAACCCACTGAGCGTCGCGTGAGCCGAGTTGAACAGTAATATTCAACATTCAGCTAGCGTAATCACCCTCAAGGCGCCCTAATCAGGCGCCTTTTCACGAGGGGGTCTATCAACAATGATTGGCACCCAGCTCAGGTCCCACCACTCCTCTTCGCGAAAATCAGTCACTGCTGTTTTCTGCCGCCCTAGAGCGCTATCCAACCACCTCAGTTGATGGCCGAGCAAAACATCTTCCATGAGTGGAGGTGTGTAGCGACTGGAGAAGGACAGCTTAAGAAAATACGCTGACCTTACGAAAGGAACACCAAGCGTCCAGGTTAGTAAGCTCGGAGATCATCCGGTACTCGTTGGGCGCAAGCGTGACCTTGTAGACCGGGATGTCGATTTCACTGCAGATCTTCAAAATCTGGAGTGCATCAGGATCCGAGATCCTAGCCCCAAGATGGACGGCCTTCAAGGGCGCAGCAACATTGAAGCCTTTGACCTCAATATCGTCGTCTGGAACCACTAAACGCCACTCTCGCTCGTACTGCCAATCGGCAGCCTTGCACAACGAGGCGGCAACTCCATAAAGCTCGTTGCAGTTTTTCTCCCGGCGTTGGGCTCTGAGAATGTGCGTGACCTCGAACAGTTGATTTGTGTATGCGACGGGCCATAGCGTGAGGGTCGGAAACCGAACAGGTTGGGAAGTGGGTAGATGCGGCCGTATCCGCAGGGGCGACATTGTCAGCGGAGGTCAGGCACTCCGCAACAACTGCTAAGAGCCGACTGTGCTGCTCAACCCGCCTATTGAGTTAGACGTGATGCAAAAGGAGGTTTTTGGACCCTTAATCGCTGTCTATGCCTTCGAGCAATTGGATGAGGCCATTGAATTGGCCAACGCCCTGCCCTTTGCACTCCAAGCCGTAGTGTTTACACAAAGTCTGGACGCGGCCATGCGCTGCTACCAACGCATCGATGCCACCGCGGTTATAGTCAAGGAAAACATCTTGTCCGGGTTGATTAGATGCCATTTGCCGGCGCGCTGGTCTGGGCATGGCGTTGGCGGCATCCCTCACACATGAAAGAAATGCAGACCGAGAAAATAATGGTCTGGCGCTCGAAAGTGATGGAGTGATCGATCAAGTAGCCTACTAGGCTCCTGCCCCCCTCGGCCCCGACAGGTCGAGGGATGTCACACCAGAACAAAACTGGCGTTTCAGCGAGCAGGCACACATCTGCACAATCTCCAGATGGTGTTAATGATTCTGCACACTCGCCGTCCTCATTTGCATCAGGACGGGCATCCACAAGTGAGGAGGAAGCGGCAATCTATGGTGCCGGCAGGCCATGACTAGCACTGGCCAATGCCCCAGATTGATGGCTGACAAGCTTGCAAACACGTCACCTTTCTTGCACTCGGCCTGGAGCATTTCCATGGCCTGCTCGCCATCAGGGGTGAACGGAATTTCGGTGAGCGCCCAACCATGTGTAGGTGGCCCGATGTAAAGCATGGATTCAGAATCTTGCCCAGGAACCCATGTTTGCAGGTTGCAATGAACGAGCTCACTCTTCACGAATGCCGTCACCACCTGCGTAAATTCCGACGTGCCAGACGCTGAACCCCAAACGCACAGCAAGGGAAGTAACGTACTACCTTGGGTGTGCCGTTTCCTGTATTCCTGTGTTTGCTCTTTGGGATGCTCGATCAGCTCCCAATACGCACCATAGATGGTGGGGTACCGACCGTGATAGCGATAGGTGAAGACGAAATTGTCCATGAGAAAATCGCAATAGTCGAGTGCGACCGACTGCCACTCCTCAAACATTGAAAGGAAGACGAGCGCGACACTGATGTCAATAGACTGAGCATCTGCGATAGGACTGAGCAGAGAGGGATTGTTGCTTATAAGGTCGCTGATCTGTGATGCCAGCTTGCGGGCATCGTCGTGGCCCCGACGGCCAACGACATCAGGAGTGTTTTCGCCGCCTCCTTCTTTCCAGAGCATCCAAAGGCCGCGTTGAGCCAGGCGCCCCAACATTTCGAATAGCTTGAGATTGACGTCTACGGGTGTGCTAGTGCTCACCGCCGTAGAAATAGCGTGCCTAACCCCTACGTAAGGAAGCACCTTTTTACCGTAGAGCTCGTCCCAGATGAAGAAATGTAGTTCAACCAACGCTTCGAATGTAGTGCCAAGGTCTTTCGCGCCTTTCTCGTTTTGTCCAATGTGAGCCCTAATGGCATGCCATGCATGCAGGATTGCAAGCTCGCTGGCTCGGTATGGCGCTTCGAGGTTGTCCGCATCCCTAGCCCAGACGAATAGCACCCACAGACAGATGTAAATACGTCGTAGGTTTGAGAGCTTGGTTTCAGCAGACAAACTGTCGGCCCCAAGCATGCCTCTGATCAGACTTGAGAAGTGGTGGAAAGCAATGTCAGGCTCATCCAGCATCGCAATAGACTTCTGAAAGCTTCCACGAAGTTCCTTGCTTACGAGCTGCTGACCTAAAATGCCTTCCATGAGCAAGCCCGCGATGTAGTCACCGTTCCATTCCTGAAACGAAATGCGCTCTGTCGTTTTCATTGCAGTGAACTGAGCGACGTTGACGCGCAGAGCCTCATGGATTTCTCCACCGAAGCACATACAGATAACGATTTTCAGAGACTTGAACTGATCCGGGATCGAGGTATTGCAGTAAACCTCGATGATCTCTTCAATTGATGGCTTGAGGCTCTGCTCACCGGAGTTCCACTCAGCCCGGGTCAGATC
The DNA here is from genome assembly GCF_045037875.1 of Pseudomonas petroselini. NCBI lineage: Bacteria > Pseudomonadati > Pseudomonadota > Gammaproteobacteria > Pseudomonadales > Pseudomonadaceae > Pseudomonas > Pseudomonas petroselini. The sequence continues at coordinate 3,749,011 of NZ_CP173614.1, read as the reverse complement.
GCCCTTCTTGATTGAAAATAAAAAAACCTTGGCTTCCCCCTGGTCTTGACCGATGGCCATGACATCGACGCCGTATTGTCGAGAGCCTATCGTTGGTCGAGAGATCACATTGAATCCGAGCTCGCTCAGAAGATCTGGAAGCACTACGTCCAGTTCCTTTCGCTCTCGTAGCGATTCGAGATACTGCCTGAATACCAGCTTCACCGAGTACGCTCCTCGTAACGGTACGCCATTAGTCGCTGTCGCAGCCCCTGCGGGTCGAGAAACTCCTCTCTCGCCAGCCTGTACTGATAAGACACACTGGTCATGGGGTGTTCTGCACGGGCTAGATTTCCCAGCGCTTGCGTTGAGGTAGCGCTGAGTTCTCTCTGTTGGTGCCAGGTCACCATCCCGTTACCGTAAAGCACTAGGCGCTGTATTCCACCGAGGTCAGCCATGAGCGAATCCTTCCAGGAATCGCGCATTGCACGCGCTGTAACCTCTGCATGACGCTCTGATTCCAATTGAACTTCGCGCTCCGAAGGTTTGAGCTCAGGTAGCATCTTTATGTTCTGTAGACCGTCGAGATACCCCTTCAATTGGCTAACCGCTGCCTGTGCTGTCCAGTTCGCAGGATCGGACGGGTCTGCTGCGATCGCATCAAAATGACTTTCTGCGAGACTTGGATAGTTCAAAAATACTGGGTCGAAAATCAGTGCGGCCAGATCAATGCTCCGCTGCCCGGCAGTAGAGCGTGCCAGCGACGCCAAAAAGCTTGCCAAGGTGCCGGGCTGATAGAAGAAAGTGGCCACCGCCTTGCGTGCGATGAATCCTGTTTCCCAATCATCGAGGACGACCGGGCTAAAATCAGTGGAGAAGAGATGATCCTCGCCCGCTTCAAACAGGCTCTCTTTGAGCTCGCGGCAAAGTCGAAAATCTCCTTCACGCAACCATGAGATCACCCACTGGTCTAGCACTTCCTGCGGAGCTTTCCTTAGTGACTGAAGCAAAATTTGGAAATGCCCTAACTGCTGAGGTTCTGTAGGCCTGAGTATCAAGGTCTCTAGGATCGTACGTGCTCTTTCTGCCCCGCCACGTTTCAAGCTATTGCTCAACGCAATGTCTAGCACCCCGATCGTTTCAGGCTTCAGAGGCGCGTCCAAGATGCGGCCATAAAGATACTCAACGATGTGCAGGCCCTGTGCTGGCAAATTGAACGCAAGCGCATAGGCTGCCGTGTGGGCGATCTGAGCGGAGACAGGAACGCAGGCCGACCTGATAAGTTGCTCGATCTCTGACTGAGGCGCTTCGTTGCCGATGGGCAACCACGACAAGCCAGCTTTTAAAATCGCCGAGCGTAAGGCCTCATTATCAGTCCCCTGTAACGTTTCAATCATGGTGCCAACAACGACAGTCCAAAGCTCCCCATTTTTAAACGAGCAACTGCAGAGCGCCTGTATTGACGCCATCCGCTGCGTTTCGTTATCGCCCTTCAAGTGCTCCAGCGCACATTTGGTGAATCGAGCTTCGTCAACTGCAAGCCCGCAACGAATCGCAATGGCAAGCGTCTGGTATCTGTCTGCTGCTCTTGGATGCTGGTGAGTTAGGTCAAACAGTTCAACAGGCCTGGATGGTGCTGAACGGCACCACTCTGTCAGAGCGGTGGATGTCGCGTAAGAATTCAGTTCATTGCCGTAAATCGTATCAAACGCTCTCAGGATGTGTAGAGCTGGGACGTTGAGCTTACCCAGAACCCGCTCAAAAATTTGTATTCCATGGACGCGGCTGTAACCCGAGTAATTTTGCACGAGAGCCTCATCAAGAGGTGCGAGCAAGTCAACCCTGCCATCGTTATGCATCTGCGCCAGCAACTGGGCAAACGTTTCTTGCTCATTAAAGTCGCAGCGAAAGCGGTCAGAGAAGATTATGTCTGGCAGCGTTTCAGTCTGGCCCAATCTGGCGATTTCATCGGTTGTCGGTATAGCCATCCCGGCACTCCCTGGCGATGTAAGTCCTGGCGTATGAGTGTGCACTCGCGACACATATTAATCGAATGATGACTTTCTGGCCGCTCTTTACAAAATGCTTTTAGCAACGATGGCACGCGCCCTCTGTGGGGCACACAACAGTGGTTGCAGGTTGTTTTGCGCCATGGAAAATTCGCATACGAATCGGAGATGGTACGTGCGAAATGCGGCTGCTGGCGAACAACCAGCGGTCCGGAGCGACCGGCCTCATGGTAAATAAAAACCGGGTGAGTACAAATCTGACTGCCAGTTGACCGCAATAGCCTTTAGCATTGCATTACTGGCGTGCAAACGTGCGAAAGTGGTGTCCCACAGATCGGTCAATGCAATCGTTGATTTCCACGGCCGTCCAGCCCTTCCAGGCAGGCAGCGCCGCGATCACTTTGAACCTTGCTGATTGGCGCCGAGTCAGCCATCACCTGATCGCCGGATGTCGGCCCTAAGCTATTCTCCCGAGCGAAAATGGCATAATATGCCAACAATCAAAAGTACCTGTTTGCATGGAACTGGAGCTAGTTATGGCGACGCGAAACGTTGTGCTCACCCCTCACCAGGACCAGGTTATCCATGACCTGGTGCAGTCCGGCCGTTATCAGAATGCCAGCGAAGTGATGCGAGAGGGTTTGCGTTTATTGGAGCAGCGCATCGCCGAAGACACCGCCAAAATTGAGGCACTGCGTCAGGCGACCTCGATCGGCATCATGGATCTTGAGCACGGGCGCTTTACTCAGGTGAACGAAGGGAATCTGGAGGACTACCTCGAGGGCTTAAGCCTGGAGGCGACCCTCCCCGCGAGAGAGAAACATTAAGCATGCCGCAGTATCGGATTTCCAACGCCGCGCGCGCCGACATTGTCGACATCCTCAGGCTCTCCCAGACGCAGTTCGGCGATCAAGCACGGCAGCGCTACCAGGCGCTGATACTAACGGCGCTGCAAGCTCTTGCCAGCAGGCCTTATTGCATTGGCAGCCACGACCGCGATGAGCTTGCAGCGGGCCTTCGCAGCTATCACCTCACCTATTCACGCCAGCAGGCCAAACACCCCTATGGGACGGTCAAAAGCCCACGCCATATCGTGTTCTATCGTGTGGCAAATGACGCCCTGATCGAGGTCGTCCGACTCCTTCATGACGCCATGGAAGTGCAGTTGCACTTGCCGAACGACTGATCAACGACCGGGCCCAACAGTTTAACCGGCCATGAACAGCAAAGGTAGGCGCCCCCTCTACATCGCAACCTGAGCCCCTCCCCCGCTGCCAGCCGATTCGGCGGCCAATTGAAGCACGATGCTCTGGCCCCGACCGGACTATCGAGATCCACGACAAGAAACACGATGTTCAATTTTGCCCACCGCTTTCAATGCTGAACAACCGCTTCATAGGCGTTTTCCGTGCCTAGGCGCCTCGCATTACGCTGCAACTGCCGATGGACACGCGGATCAATGCCCCTCGCATCCAGAGCCCTGGCGACATCACGCAGAGCACGAGCATCTCTGGAGTCAATTTCAGGATAGGTGCAGAGAGAAAGACCCGACAACACCACTTAAGGATATCGACTCATTACCCATATCCTCTTCCGGACGAGCAAGGGTTTGCCAGATACGGGTTGCTAATCCAGTATACGGAGGCGCACTGAATACCAGCCAAAGCCACCCAAGTCCGTGTCAGAAATCGCCATTCGTGATCGCTCGAACACTACGCGCAATTGGGGGCATAACTGGGGGCATAATTCGTTTTTTTCAGGCTGTAACTACCGCGATAGAGCCAAGTCAAAATGTTTTTTGGCTTGCCTGAGAGTCTCTAACCCTCTCTGGACGGTCGAATTGGTTGTTTGATCACTTCGAAGCAATAAACGGGCGCAGCGATTCGACGTGCATCGCGGTTTCATTGCGCAGCCCCTGCATTTCGAACTCCAGTAATGGTGCAGCGTCAGGCCTTTTTCAACGTTGGTATAACGCCAAATCAGTGCTTCTGCGTCCGGGTAAATATATTCTTTTTTTGCCGCGTCATAGATGAAGGCATCGTTATTGAAACACCCATCCGCTTTGGCTCCAGAGGTCATCTGGATTGGGCACATAGGCATTGATGCCTGCATCGTGACAAGCAAGAATCTCCTCGCTTTTCAAGTAACCTCGATCAGCCACTACCGACAGAAATTTTTCTGAAGCTACAACCTCGCGGGCCTGCATGGCCATCGAGCTGAGTAGATCGCAGTCGGGACCGACGTTAGTGACCTCATGTGCAACGATCAAATGGTGTTGGGTATCGACGGCTGTCTGGATCGGTCAGTGAAACCTGTGTGACCGGAGAGTCGTTGAGCTGGACTTCGTGCGCCCGAAGCTCCTTAATTTGAGTTTCGAGCTTGCCGATTTTCTCTTCCAGCCGCACGGCACTTGGCTCAGGGGCTGTCGATTCTTGCAGATCAGCATACCTTCATCTGTTGCGCCTCAAGTGCTCGCGTAGCTAGCAGGTGGGCTGCTGCCGGATGGGATGTTTTCTAAAAGCAAAGACTTAGAGTCTTAGCTCCCTTGGAAGCTGGGAGCGCGGTAGCAAATCAATAAGCAGTCGCACCGCGAATCAACCAAACGCCTCAGCTACCTTCATGTAGGCCTGTACTTCAGAAAACATACATGAGCATGAGAGTTGATACAGCCGCTCTTCCAACGTGCCGCTCGCAACCTCTTTCATAAAACAAACAATAAACCGTTTATTCGATTGCGTTGATAGTGAAAATCACCACAGAACCGTTGAAAACCTACCAACTGGATGGTAGCTTTGTTTAGTGTTTTAAATCACTACAAACAACGCCATCCCTGTGAGAATCCCATGCAAGATTGGAAGCAAACCCGCAAAGACATCAATACTCGTTTGGTAGAGCTCAACGGCCTGTCGCCGGAAACGATGAAAGGCATGGCCGCACTCGGCGCCGCCGGTGGGAAAACCAACCATCTGGACGCCAAGACTCGCGAGCTCATCTCCCTTGCAGTGGCCGTGACGACCCGCTGCGACGGCTGCATTGCCTTCCACGCAGCAGAAGCCAAGAAGCTCGGTGTAACCAGCGAAGAGGTAGCTGAAGCCTTAGGCGTAGCCATCAACATGAATGCTGGTGCTGCGATGGTTTACAGCACCCACGTACTCGACGCGTTCGATAAGTCCTAACTCAAACGCCGATTTTCTTCCCCTTCAACGACGTCGAGATTAACCATGAATAAGCTGTTCACTCCTTACGATCTGGCCGGTATTTCTTTGAAAAACCGCGTTGTCATGGCCCCTATGACTCGCACACGAACCTTGAACAACATTCCCAATGAGTCCAACGCGCTGTACTACGCGCAACGTGCTTCTGCAGGTTTGCTGATCACCGAAGGTCTGCCGATTTCCGATGAGGCTCGCGGCTATCTGTACACCCCTGGCATTTACGAAGATGTGCACTTACCAGGCTGGCGCAAAGTGACTGACGCGGTGCACGCCAAGGGCGGGAAGATTTTTGCGCAGCTCTGGCACGTAGGCCGTATGTCCCACACCTCGGTACACGGCATGGTGCCAGTCTCCTCGGGCACGGTGCCTGCGGTGGACACCACGGTGTATGCCTGGATCGAGCCAGGCAAATCTGGCCCTGTACAGCCCAGCTCTCCACGTGCGCTGGAAACTGCAGAAGTGAAACGCGTCATCGCTGACTTCGTGAAGTCCGCACGGATGGCCATGGACGCCGGCTTTGACGGTATCGAAATCATGGCAGCCAACGGCTTCCTGTTCGACCAATTCCTGAGCAGCGCCCTAAACACTCGGACAGACCAGTACGGTGGCTCCATTGCCAACCGTCAGCGCTTCCTTCTGGAAACCATTGACGCGATTGCTGCTGAAATCGGCGGATCTAAGATCGGTGTGCGCTTCTCTCCTTTTGGTCGCCTCTACGACTTCGGTGTGTACGAAGGCGAAGAAGAAACCTGGATGAGCATGGCAGCTGCCCTCAACGAAAGAGAGCTGGCATTTGTTCACCTGAACTACCAACCGACCATCCTCGCCGCGCAAACGCCACCAGGTTTCGGCGCTGCATTCCGTGAAGCGTACAAGGGCACCTTGATGGCTGCGGGCGGCTTCACCAAAGAGATCGCAGAGTCTGAGCTGGTTAAAGGCGAGCTAGATCTGATTGCTTTTGGCACAGCCTACATTGCCAACCCTGATTTGGTAGAGCGTATGCAGAACGATTGGCCATTGGCCGAGGGTGATCGCGCGACCTACTACGGCGTAAGCGGTTCGATTGATAAGGGCTACACCGACTATCCGGAATACGCAGCCGCCAAAGCCTGATATTCCTTCACAAACATTTAGGAGAACACCATGCCACTCGTAACTATCAAAGGGATTGAAGGCGTTTTTTCCGACGAACAAAAGGCTGAAGTGATTCGCAAAGTGACTGACGCTATGGTGTCGGTTGAAGGCGAAAATATGCGCGCCCTCACGTGGGTCATCTTCGAAGAGGTGAAAAGTGGAGACTGGGGTATTGGTGGCAAACCTGTGACCGCGCAGGAAGTATTGAAGCTGCAAGCCGGTCAGTAAGGCTTCTCCTTCAGGTCATTAGCTCCCTGTTCGTTGAGTGCGGTTATGCTCAACGAACAGGGAGCTTTTTCCGTTCTTAAAGAACGCCAGGTTTGTGGGGACTACTCCGTGATTCTGATCATCTACGCCCATCCTTACCCTGATAAATCTAACGTCAACATGTTGATGCTCAAGCTGGCAGCCAACAATCCCGATGTCGCAATCCGTTCGCTGTACGACATGTACCCCGATTTCAATATCGACGTTGAAGCTGAGCAGAGGGCGGTGGAACAGGCAGATCTCCTCGTTCTGCAACACCCTCTGTACTGGTATAGCTACCCACCTCTCTTGAAGCTGTGGATCGATAAGGTTTTCACACAGGGCTGGGCCTACGGCGCGGGCGCTACTGCCTTGAAAAACAAAAAAATGCTGTGGGCCGTGACTACTGGCGGAGAGCATGATCATTTTGAAGGCGGCGACCACCCAGGTTTTGCGGTGCTGTCCCAGCCCATTCAGGCGACGGCGAATTACTGCGGGATGCGTTGGTTGAGTCCAGTCGCAGTCCATGGTGCTTACAGAGCAGATCAAACCGCATTGCTTAAACAGATCCGGAATTATGGCGAGCGCCTGACGTCATGGAGGGAAGATTGAATGGACACTCACAGTCTGATTGAAATGCTTATCTACCTGGGCTCGGCTGCCTTGATAGTCCCAATTGCCGTCCGGTTAGGGCTCGGCCCGGTTTTAGGCTACCTGATAGCCGGCTGCCTGATCGGCCCATGGGGTTTAAAGCTTGTGACCGATGTCGAGTCCATCCTGCACTTTGCTGAAATTGGCGTGGTGTTGATGCTGTTCATCATTGGTCTCGAGCTCGACCCCAAGCGTCTTTGGGCTATGCGCCGCATGGTTTTCGGCGGCGGCGCTTTACAGATGCTGGCATGCGGTGCGGCCATCGCAGTTTTCTGCGCTGCACTTGGGTTGAATTGGACGGCTGCGCTGTTGGTCGGGCTGACGTTGAGCCTGTCTTCGACTGCTATCGCCATGCAGGCCATGAACGAACGAAATATGACCTCGACCGCTGTGGGTCGCAGCAGCTTTGCCGTGTTGCTTTTCCAGGACATCGCAGCCATTCCCTTAGTAGCAATGATCCCACTGCTGGCCGCAAATGGTGGTACGCCTTCCGGTGCAGAGTTGGCCCTGTCCATTGCCAAAATCGTAGGTGCAATTGTCGCAGTGGTTCTCTTGGGTCAGTACGTCTCTCGGCCCGTCCTTCGCTTTGTAGCGCGCTCAGGCCTGAGAGAAATCTTTAGTGCCGTCGCACTGTTCCTGGTGTTTGGGTTCGGCCTCTTGTTGGAAGAGGCCGGCTTATCCATGGCCATGGGCGCGTTCTTAGCCGGCGTTCTCTTGGCCAGCTCGGAGTATCGCCATGCTCTGGAAAGCGATATAGAACCCTTCAAAGGCCTGTTGTTGGGTCTGTTCTTTATCGGTGTAGGGATGTCGATTGACTTCGGCACGCTGATCGATTCGCCGCTGAAAGTCATCACACTGACCTTGGGCTTCATCCTGATCAAGCTGCTCGTGATCAAGCTCTTGGGGCGCTTCCTGAATGTCCCAAGTGACCAGCGTTCATGGCAGGCGGTATTCCTTGGACAAGGCAGTGAGTTTGCCTTCGTAGTATTTGGCGCAGCGACCGTCGCCGGCATCCTGGTCGACCCTTGGGGTAAGAGCCTGACGCTAGCGGTGGCGTTGTCCATGTGCGTGACGCCTTTGTTGATCCTTTTACTCAATCACCTGGAGTCGTCGAGCAAACAGGGCAGTAATGAAGCTGACACCATTGATCAGAGCAATCCTCGGGTCATCATTGCTGGCTTCGGTCGATTCGGTCAGATCGCTGGGCGTCTGTTGATGTCCTGTGGTTTTGAGGTAGTGGTCTTGGATCATGATCCAGACCATATCGAGACGCTGCGTAAGTTCGGGGTCAAGGTGTTCTATGGGGATGCCACCCGCCTCGATTTACTGCACGCTGCGGGTGCTGCCCAAGCCGTGGTGCTGATCAACGCCATCGATAATCAAGACGATAACCTGGCACTGACCAAGTTGGCCCAGGAGCATTTTCCATCCCTAAAACTGGTGGTGCGCGCTCGAGATATGGGGCACATCATTACCCTACGTCAGATGGGTGTGGAAGAAGTCGAGCGAGAGACATTTGAAAGCGCATTGTCCCTGGGGCGCAGGGCTTTGGAGCAACTCGGGATAGGACGCTACGAAGCTCGTGAGCGTGCGGATCGATTCCGTCGCCTTAACTTGGAAATGCTAGAAGAGATGGCCGCTCAGCCCGAGGACGATACCGAATTCAAGTACGACGCTTACAAACGAGCCAACGCTTTACTAACGGAAATATTCAATGAAGATCGCGCTCATCCAATTGACGCAGGCCCAGGAAAGGTGAGCCTTCCACGCAGCGAGTCAGATAGCTGACTGACTTACCGGTCGAGGAGGATGCTTGTTTAGCTAGCGTCCTCCAGCTCAGTGACGATTGCTTTTTTCAAGGCTGAAACTGATTTAGACCCGGCGAAGACTTTCAACAATCGGCCTTCGTGGAACACTGCCAAGGACGGCACAGTACGAATGCCATACATCTGCGCAATCGTCGGTGATACCGCAATATCAATTTTTCCAAACACTGCCAGAGCATGGAGCTTTGCTTCCAAGTCCACGAAGACTGGCTTCATCTCTTTACAAGGTTTGCACCAAGATGCTGAGAACAGTACGACACTGCTGCCTTTGGCAACAAAGCGGGCAAATTGGGGAGCGCTCAACTCAACGATACGGCTCATTTGGGTCTCACGTGTTGTGTTAAGGAAAAGGGGGCACCTTGTGAGTGCCACGTTCCGTTGCCGATCAAACTTTGCAGCCATCGACGCCGCAGACTTGGCCTATCAATGAGCTATCGTCGACTTTCGCGCTTTCTACCATTTGATTGAGCGCGTCAAGAAAAGCAGCTTCAGGTTGTGCACCGGAAACAGAGAATTCTTCGTTGAAGACAAAGAGAGGCACGCCAGAACCCAACTGGGCGGCGAAATGCTCATCCGCTTCCATCTCTACGCGCAGTTCTACGGATGACCACGCCAATTGAATTGCCGCATCCGACACACCTGCATCTTTCGCAATCACCGCCAAGCTGGCGCGATCAAAAAGTGACTTACCGTGGCTGGTGCTTTTTTCGTACAGCGCTTCCACAAGGCGCTTTTTCACTGCCCCGTCTTCAACCGCTTTCACCAAGACATGAGCATCAGCAGTATCGCCGAACATCATAGTGTCGAAGCGGTAATCCAGCCCGTCGGCCTGGCCATATTTACTCACAGTGTTCATCATCGCTGCTGCGGAATCTGGGTTGCCGAGCTTACGTTTCAGTGCTGCGACCATCGGTTCAGGGGCGTGATTTGCAGCCAGTCGATAGGCCCGAACGTTGACCTGTACATCGTCTTTCTGCGGGAAGTTTTCGAGCGCTTTTTCAAAACGACGCTTGGCAATCCAGCACCAAGGACACACATAATCAGACCAGATATCGACTACATATTTTTTCGAAGGGGTTTGCATAATTTGTCCTGCACGGAGAAGTGAAGATTGCATTGCGGCTATTTCAAGCAGATGGTTAAAGCCAGCCAACGGGTCGGCTGAGCGACCCAGTGTCCAATCAATGAGGCTTGCTCCCTCCAGCATGCTCAGCAGCATGAAAGCGAAGTGCTCAACAGATGTTCCCAGCAACCAGCTGTGCTGCCGGACTGCGTCATTGAGGGTGCTTTGGAGCCAGGTGAGCTGCGAATTGAAGAAGTCCCTTGTGAGGCCTTGGAGCGACAAAGGCAACGCAGCCATTTCTGCCGCCAAGGCGCCGCATAACGGCAGCAGCCCCTCATTCGCGCTTATCACGAAAAGTCGGGAAAAAGCCTGTAAGCGCTGCTGTGGCTCGGGATGCATGATCTCGATTGACACCAACGTCTCGTTGAACCGAGCGATGTAGTCGTTGATAAGCTCCGCGCCTAAGCACTCCTTGGTAGGAAAGTGATGGTGAATACTGGCTTTTCTAATACCGACTTTCGCTGCGAGATCCGCGTAACTGAACGCTGAGTAACCCTTTGAGCGCATCTGGGTTTCCGCGTAGCTCAGCAGCGCGGCTTTTGTCGTGATAGACATTTGAAACTCCTACAGCCAGCACCCTTGTCACCGAAACAGCCTGCTGGAAAGCGCCCCGTTGAGAGGCGCTACACAGCGCGCTTGCCTCGGTGTTTAGGCACGTACCGCCATCACCCCTGCATCAACGTCCCAGATAGCACCGGTCACCCAGGAGGTTTTATCGGAGAGTAAGAAGAGGATGGTGTTAGCGACGTCTTCAGGAACACCGACTCGACCCAGTGGGTGGAAATCGTTCAGCGACTTCATTGCATCCGGGATCGCCTCCTTGTCCATGAAGCCTTCGTAGATCGAGGTGTGAACGATGCCAGGCGAAACGGCATTGACTCGGATACCTGAGTGAGCCAATTCAATTGCCAGGTTTCGAGTGACTGCGTGCAGGCCCGCCTTGGCCATCGAATAAGCAGTTGCTGGAGAGCCGGCCAGCGCAGCTTGCGCGCCAATCGAACCGACGTTGACAATGGAGCCTTCGCGCTTGGCAGCAAGCATATTTTTGACCACTGCCTGCGTGATAAAGAATGTGGCGCGGTTCAGATCCAGGTACATGTCGTAGTCAGCCTCATCGTGCTCGATGAAAGGCTTCGGAATGAATATGCCTGCAGAGTTCACCATAAAGCCGATGTCACTGTGGTTGGCATTGATTTCGCTGCGTACATGATTCATCCCTTCCTCGGTCATGAGGTTGGCAACGATCACTGATACGTTCCCCAGCGGACTCAGCTCGGCGCGCACAGCATCGGCTTTATCCTGTTTACTGCCGGTGAGAACCACGCTGCCACCCGCCTTTAAAAACTGGCGCGCTGTTTCCAGACCCATGCCGCTCGTGCCGCCGACGACCAACAGTTTTTTGCCTTTAAAAAAATCGTCCATTACAGACTCCGGTATCAGATAAGTGAGAGGTGGTCAGCGGCCAGGTGCCGTGCTGACCTGTGACCAGGACAGTTAGCCTTCGATGACTTCGAGCTTAGGGAGCATGCGGATGGCTTTAGAGAAGTTGGCGTAGTTGACCGAAGTCTTGAGCACCACGTTGTGCAGCTCCTCAACACGCTCACGCGAAGCATCTGTGTGCAGGCGAATCACGACACTCACCTCGTCGTAGCCTGGGTTAACGCTTTCGTCGATCCCCAGGAAGCCACGCAGGTCGAGAGTGCCGTCGGTCTCAATTTCCAGGCTGTGAATCTTGATGCCCATCATTGCGGCATTGGCGGCATAGCCGACCGACATGCAGGCGTTTAGAGCAGCCATCAGCAGCTCCTGAGGGTTGGGCGCGGTGTTCTCGCCCAGCAATTCATTCGGCTCATCGGCTGCAATTTCAAAATCGCGGGAATAGGTCTCACCGGCCAAGCTGTAACGGCTGACTTTGGCTACAGAACGGGTCTGACCCTTCCAAGCGGTTTTAACGTTGAAGCTTGCGTGGCGCTTGGTCGCATCACCAGCAACGCCTTCGGCGAAATTCTGGAGTGCGGCGACATCGATACCATTCAGGTTGCTGCTCATGTGGACGTTCCTCTTCAGATAAGCCGGACGATTAGACCGGAAGAGAAACAAGCCTACCAAGTAGTTGGTTGGCTTACAAGAGAGGTGACGATACCAATAGTTTTGAAAAGCTAGGCTGCATAGAGGAATTGGGAATATTGATGACAACACAGTGAGTGTCGTGACCAACAGAGTCACTTCGAAAGCGACGCCATGAAACGATCTTTCACACCTCTATGCATCGGGTGAAATTTGTGTGATCGTACGAATTGATGGCATAAGGCCGTCACCACATGGATAAAAATCAGGGAGGTTTTATGGCTGCTTATGCACCAGGGCACGTGTTGGGGCGAGATGGAGGTTCGTTTCAAGAAGTCACTTTGAACGCAGCCAAGAGCGCGGTCGTCGCTAAGCATGGACGGTACTGTACAATTCGCGATCACGAAAAAGCGCCGCCTACAAGCAAGCCTTCGCGTCATTGGCTGCAAATCTACCGCACACCAGATAATACCGAGTGATCTATTCGGTGGATTTTAGTCTGCACTAATTGATACAAGCGTAGATCGGCACGCGGCCCTGAATCAAATAACTCAAGGCCGCCTGCTCTTGGCAGGCGACCAAATCGAGAAGCTTTTGAAAGATGTACTAAAGATACAGCGATGAAAGATGCCCCCTGGAAAGGGAATGCAGCGATAGAGTCGATAAGTGTGCTTGCTAGAGTTTTCAGTGACGAAGGGTAGATAAAATCAAATCAAATCCCGAAGATTTCTCGTAATCATCGCTCATCGCCCAAGAAACAAAGCTCGCACCTTCCAAAGTATTCAATATGAACCTTGAAACTCTGATTACATCCAGGTCGGCTTTAAGCTCTCCTCGATCTTGACCCTGCTTAATGTTTGCTTGGAGCCAAGTGAGATGGATCTCAAAGAAATCCTTTGTCATTTCTTTGAGGCTTTCAGGCAGGGCCAGAAGCTCTGCGGCGAGGGCTCCACAGAGTGGGAGCATCCCGTTTAGACTGCTGTGTGCGAACATCAAGGCGAACGCATTCAGCCGGTCGACAACACTGACGTGTTCATCATTGATAGCGTCCAGCTGCTTTTTAAACCGGAACAGGTAGCTCTCGACGATGGCAATTGCCAAGCCTTCCTTGGTCGGGAAGTGATGGTGAATACTCGCTTTTTTAATGCCGATGTCGTCCGCAAGGTCGGCATAGCTGAAGGCCGCATAGCCTTTCGTGCGCAGCAGAACCTCGGCGCTGGTCAAAAGGTCTGAACGTGTACTCATGATCGTGTATCCAAATTTATCATCTAGACATCATAAATTAGTCACACCTCATAAGACAGCGTTCGCCTTGCAAAGTACTGAGCTGCCTATACTTTGTGCCTCCTGCGGAATGCTTCTTCCATCTTGAGGCCTGTACGGAAACGCGGCATAGGACAAACGTCCGCGGCGCGTTCAAACGATCGGTGAGAACGCCGGACACATCAAGCAGGGCTTGTCCAGGCTGAGGCCTCAAGGCCCACACGAATCAAACGGCCCTCAACGCCCCGCCTGCTACATCCTTTGAACTCTGTGCGCATGCAGTCCGGAGCCAGCACGCGCTGTTCGGCGCGAAGGATGACCCCGCACGACACAGTTCGTCAGATACAAGTCCCAAACTATGTGCTGGCAGGTAAAATGGCATAATATGCCAATAGTCGAAAGGACCTGTATGTCCAGAGCTGGAGCTAATCATGGCGACGCGAAACGTTGTACTCACCCCTCACCAGGAACAGGTTATCCATGACCTGGTGCAGTCCGGCCGTTATCAGAATGCCAGCGAAGTGATGCGAGAAGGTTTGCGGCTATTGGAACAGCGCGTCGCCGAAGACACCGCCAAAATTGAGGCCCTGCGTCAGGCGACCTCTATCGGCATCATGGACCTTGAGCAAGGGCGCTTTACTAAGTTGAACGAAGGGGATCTGGAGCACTACCTCGAGGGCTTGAGCCTGGAGGCAACCCTACCCGCGCGCGAGAAACACTGAGCATGTCGCAGTATCGGATTTCCAACGCGGCGCGCGCCGACATTGTCGACATCCTCAGGCTCTCCCAGACGCAGTTCGGCGATCAAGCACGCCAGCGGTATCAGGCGCTAATCCTCGCCGCGCTGCAAGCGATTGCCGACACGCCTTATCGCATTGGCAGCTACGAACGCGGTGAGCTGGCACCGGGCCTTCGCAGCTATCACCTCATCTATTCACGCCAGCAGGCCAAACAGCCCCATGGGGCGGTCAAAAGCCCACGCCATATCGTGTTTTATCGTGTAGCAAGCGACGACGTGATCGAGGTCGTCCGACTCCTTCATGACGCCATGGAAGTGCAATTGCACTTGCCTAATGACTGATCCTGGCCCAAAGGCTTAGCTGTCCATGAACAGCGAAGGTAAGGCGCCCGCCTCAACATGCAACCTGAGCGCCTTCGCTGCCCGCCGACTCAGTGGCCAATTGAAGCGGGAAGTTATGGGCCCGACCGGATTATCGAGACCCACCACCAGAAGCACGATGCGCAACGTTGCCTGCCACTTTCAATACCGAACAACCGCTTCTTAAGCGCTTTCCGTGGCCAGGCGCCTGGCATTACGCTCCGGTTGTCGATGGACACGCGGATCGATCTCTCTGGCGACCGGCGCCATTGCAACATCTCGCAGAGCATGAGCATTTCACACTGCCAATTTCAGGACAGGTGCTGAAAGGCGGCCCGGACAACTCCGATTAAGGATATCGACTCATCTAACGACCAAGAATTTTCCAGATTCGGGTTGGTCATCCAGTACACAAAGGCGCACTGAATGCCAGTCACGGCCACCCCGCTCCGGGTCAGAAATAGCCATTCGCGATCGCTCGCCCACCCTGTGCAATTGGGGGCAAAACTGGGGGCAAAATTTGTTTTTTTCAGGCTGTAAATACCGATCTAGAGCCAAGTCAAAATGTTTTTCGGAGAGCAAGAGTTTGACTGAGTTAACACTTCAGTTTGAGCCCATAACACTACACACGATCCGTGTGGTCGCGTCGAAATTATCCGGAGTGAGGACATCAATTGGCGAACGATCTTTTAGTCGCCATCCCAACGGGGCACTACCCTTACGCCAACTTCATCGCACTACGTTGACTTTTAATAGTGTGACATTCCGGCCGACTTGATTCCCAAACTCATGAGGCGTGACATGCTCCCGAAGATTCGCCGTAAGATATTGGCTCCACCAGTTCATGATCAGCCTGCGCTCTTCAATGAACTCTGCCTTGTGAATATAGGCGGCACGAACGCTGTTGCGCTCTCTATGACTCATTTGCCTTTCGATGGCCGTCTCAGACCACAGACCTGACTCGATCAGTGCGCTACAGGCCATTGAGCGGAATCCGTGACCACAAATCTCTGTCTTCGTGTCGTATCCCATGGTGCGCAACGCTTTGTTCACGGTGTTTTCTGACATCGGCTTCCAGGCCCTAGCATCACCGGCAAACACCAGGTCGAATGTGCCAGTGAGGGTGTGGATCTGTTCAAGCACGGCCACAACTTGCGGCGATAAAGGCACAAGATGGACATCGCCCGCCATTTTCGTCCCCCGTGTTGAATGGCGTACGTCCTCCAGCTCCGGCCGAGTATCCGGGATCTCCCATACGCAACGCTTAAGGTCGAACTCACACCAACGAGCGAAACGTAACTCACTCGAGCGAACAAACACGTGCAGCGAGAGCATGAGCGTTAGCCGGGTCAGCTCTCGGCCCTTGTAGGCATAGATTCGTGCCAGCAATTCAGGCAGGCGTGACAGGGGCAATGCAGGCCGATGGGAGACTCGCGGCGCTTTGATCAAGCCCTGAAGATCGTAAGCAGGGTTTATCGGAATAAGACGAAGGCGTTTTGCCTCACGCATAATACTTTGCAGGTATCTTTGTACCCTTAAGGCGACGTCAATCGTTCCACGTTTTCTGATCGCCTCCAAAGGTTGCATCAGATCATAAGTATCGAGATCAGCAATCGCGCGAGCACCGATAAACGGGAACACATAGTTATTCAGACGGTTGAACACATTTTTGGAATGGTCGGGTGTCCATCTGGCCGACATGTTCTTGTGCCAGTCCAACGCAACGCTTTCAAAAGTCCGGCCATTAACAGCATCTTCCGTTTTGGCTTTACGCTTGTTCTCGACGGGATCAATGCCGTCTGCGAGCATCCGCTTCGCATCTAAACGCTTCTGGCGAGCTTCGGCCAGGCCAATCACGGGATAGCTGCCGAGGGAGGTCAACCCCTCGCGGCCGTCAGGCTTTACGTACCTGAGACGCCAGCCTTTACGGCCATTGGGTTGGACTAGAAGGTAGAGGCCGTCGCCGTCGAAAAGCTTGTAGGCACGGTCGGTGGGCTTGGCTAAACGGCAAGCAGCGTCGGTAAGCGGAGCAGTTGTGCGCGACATAAGGGTACTCTCCTTAATCGAACCAAAGACTACCCCTAACTCTACCCTCTAAATGAGTGGATTCCAGAAGAATGGACAAGAATCCGACGGAACGCTAAAACGAAAAAACCCGCCAGAAGGCAGGTTTTTCAAGGCTTCCAAAGAATTCAAAAGCGCTCAGTGGAATGCAAGATGGTGCCCGAACCCGGAATCGAACCGGGACGCCCTTACGAGCGGGGGATTTTAAGTCCCATGCGTCTACCAGTTTCGCCATTCGGGCGGTAGCGCGTGTTGCAGGGTTGGGAATATATAGATCCAGCCGCTTCGACGCAAGTTCGCGGGGCAGCTTTCTTGCACAACGGGAAGGCTGAAAAAGCTTGGTAGATCAGTGATCTAGATACGCGAATAAAGGCAAAGCAACAGGTTTCCGGCTCGAAGAGCCTCCCGCTACTCTGTTAAAGTCACGCCCACCCAAAACGCATGGAAGCGCTGCAGAATGGATTCATTCAAGGTTATCGCAATCGCCAGCCTGGCATTGCTCGGCACTCCGGTCGTAGCGGCCGAAAACAACAACCCGGTTCAAGGCGCGCTGATGCTCACGTCGGTCGCGCCCTTTTTGCTTGTCTCAGGGGCCACAGCCCTGACCTCCGCCATTCCAGAGCAGTTCACATCGTCCAAGAGTGATGCGCTGGCGTTTATCGGTTCAGGCGGTGAGATCCGTGGGGCACGGTTTGAACAAGCATCACGGTTTTATCGTTCCACCTACAACACGCCGCTCATGTCTGACATGCAGTTGGCCCAGGCAATTGCCACGGCGTTCTGACCCACAGCCCCGGTGTCCGACGCGGGCTGCTTGAGTGAACCAGCCTCCGCGCGCCTCTTATTCAACGATTCAACTGCCGTTGAACGCCAACCACAATAATAAAAATAGGTAATCTTAAAAATAATATAAATAACATTATCTGATAATTAGCTTATTCCAAAAAAGACTTTCACTCAGCTTTTTTATAGGATTATCTTCGCTTCACAGACCGACCCCATACCTGGTGGAGGACGTACCTCCGACCATCAGGAGCCTACCAGGCTTAAGGGATCCTTCTCGCTATGCCACACATCGCCTCTCCCGCCGCGCTCAACAACTTTCACTTGTCGCTGCTGACCAGTTCCCTGCTCCTGGCGGTCACGCCCACTTTCGCCGAGGCGGCAACCGAGGACGCCAAGCTCGGCACTGTGACGGTGATCTCCACCGGCCTGCGTGGCCAGGAACGCACCGTGGCCGACAGCCCGGCGCCGATCGATGTGATCAACAGCGACCAGTTGCTCAAGACCGGCCGCGCCGAGTTGTCCGAGGCGATTGCCAAGCTGTTGCCGTCCTTCAACTTCGGCACCAACATCGCCGGCTACAACTCGGTGACCCGCCCGCTGAGCAACCGCAGCCTGGGGCCTGCCTACACGTTGGTGCTGGTCAACGGCAAGCGTCGGCACAACGGTGCCACCGGCCAGCGCGGCTCCATCGACAACAGCGGCGCGAACGCGGTGGACATCGACCTGATCCCGGTCAGCGCGGTGGACCATATCGAGGTACTCAAAGACAGCGCTGCCGCGCAATACGGTTCGGACGCGGTGGCCGGGGTGATCAATATCATCCTCAAGTCCACCCATGACGGCGGGCACCTGGAAACCAGTTATGGGCAGCTGTATACCGGCCAGGGCGAAACCATCAAGGTCGCGGGCGACCAGGGTTTCAAGTGGGGTGATGGCGGCTTCTTCCACCTTTCGGCCGATGCGCGCAAACGCGGCAGCGCCTCCTGGAACGACAAGGCCGACAACAGCGTGCGGGCCTTCAATGACCCGGCCAAGGAAGCGGCTTGGGACCGGGTGGCGATCAAGAACGGCGACCCCGACCTGAAGGCCTTCAACCTCGCCTACAACGCCGAACTGCCCCTGGAAGACCTCACGCTGTACTCGTTCTCTACCTACGGTGAGCGTGACGCCGAAGCCGCCAACTACTTCCGCCTGCCCACCGGCACGGCGGCGGTGCCTGAGGTGTTTCCCGACGGTTACTTCCCGCTGAACAACATCAAGGACCGTGACTACCAGTTCCTGTTCGGCGGCAAGGGCCTGGTGGCCGACTGGAACTGGGACCTGAGCACCACCTACGGGCGCAACAACGTGCACCATTCCAGCGACCTGAACATCAACCCGTCGCTGGGCACCGCATCACCGACCCAATTCGACAACCTGGCAACCTTCCGCTTCGAGCAGTGGGTCAACAACCTGGACTTCACTCGCCGCTACGACAGCCTGTTCAAGCTGACGCCGCCGGTGCAGGTGTCGGCGGGCCTGGAGCATCGCTGGGAGCATTTCAGTACGTTCGCCGGCGACCCCGAGGCTTATCTCACCGGCACCTACCCCGCCGCTTCCGGCGCGCAGGCCGCCGTGACGATTCGTCCGGAAGATGAAGTGAGCCTGATCCGCAACAACTACGCGGGTTACCTGGACCTCGGTTTCGACCTGACCGAGCGCTGGTTTCTCGACGTGGCCGGTCGCGTCGAGCATTACGACGATGACTCCGGCAATACCTTCGGCCTGAAAGTGAATTCGCGCTACGAACTGACCGACACCGTGGCCGTGCGCGGCACCGTGGGCACTGGTTTCCGTGCACCCTCCCTGACCCAAATTGGCTACACCGTGGCCGACAACCGGGTGGCGGTGGATGTGAACGGCAATGTGGTGCCGGCCGTGACCCGCCTGACGCCGTCGGGCAGCAACCTGGCCAAGGCCCTCGGTGGCGATGACCTCAAGCCGGAGAAGTCGCGCAACTTAGGGCTGGGCCTGACCTGGCAACCGGCACCACGCACCAGCATCACCGCCGATGCCTACCTGATCGACATCGACGACCGCATCGCCCTGACCAGCAATATCTACGACCGCGGCAATGGCGCGATCAACGCCATCCTCGCCGCGCAAGGCGTGCCCACCGGCACCTGGGTCAACTACTACACCAACGCCTTTGACACGCGCACCAAGGGCCTGGATGTGGTGGCTGACCACACCACCCCGCTGGACGCCTGGGGCGATGTGCGCTGGAGCCTGGGCTTCAACTGGAACAAGACCACCATTGAAGGCACCCGCGACACGCCGAGTGCGCTGGCCGGTTCCGGCGTGACCCTGGTGGGCCGCGACCGCGAAGGCGACCTCACCGACGCTTCACCCAAGACCAAG
Source organism: Pseudomonas petroselini (assembly GCF_045037875.1). Classification (NCBI taxonomy): domain Bacteria; kingdom Pseudomonadati; phylum Pseudomonadota; class Gammaproteobacteria; order Pseudomonadales; family Pseudomonadaceae; genus Pseudomonas; species Pseudomonas petroselini. The sequence continues at coordinate 3,729,149 of NZ_CP173614.1, read as the reverse complement.
TGGATCCTGGGCGCCAACTGGAAGATCGAGGACCTGGCCGTCAACCTGCAAACCGCCCGCTATGGCGCGGTCAAGACCCTGGCCGTCAACCCCACCGGCGACCGCAGCTTCGGCGCCAAATGGATCACCGACCTGGACATCAGCTACACCTTCGTCGACAGCGTCACCGTCAGCATCGGCGGTACCAACATCTTCGACGTACGTCCCGACAAAAACGCCGTGTACAGCAACCTCGGCCTGGCGGCCTACGGCAACCCGCCGTTCTACCCAGGCGGCGGCTATTGGTACACCAAGCTGGCCTACGACTTCTGATTCACACCGTGCATGCACCCGAAACGCCACATGAGGGCACCCCATTGAATACCTCCAACTTGATGAGCCGTCTGCTGGCCCCCTGCGCCTTGGCGCTAAGCCTCGCTGCTTGCTCGCCCGGGAATGACACCCAGGCCGGCAAAACCCTGAACATCGCGTTCTTCGGCGACAACACCACCCTGGTCAGTGTCGACCCGTTCCAGGTCTATTGGCTGGAACACCGCGTGCTGCTGCGCAATGTCGCCGAGTCCCTGACCGACCAGGACCCGCAGACCGGCAAAATCATTCCCTGGCTCGCCAAACGCTGGGAAGTGAGTGACGACGCGCTGACCTACACCTTCCACCTGCGCGATAACGTCACGTTCAGCAATGGCGAGCGCTTCGATGCGAAGGCGGTGAAGATCGCCTTCGACAGTGACAAGGCCCTGGCGACCCAGCTGCCGGCGACCTTCGGCGCCACCTACCTGGCGGGCTATGACCACGCCGAAGTGGTGGACGACTTCACCGTCAAACTGGTGCTCTCGAAACCCAACGCCGGCTTCCTGCAAGCCACGTCGACGACCAACCTGGCGATCCTCGCGCCCGCCTCCTACGCCCTGACCGTCAAGGAGCGCTCCCTGGGCAAGATCATCGGCACCGGGCCCTTCGTGCTGGCCAGCTACACCCCGGAAGTCGGTGCGCACCTGACCAAGCGCAAGGGTTACGCCTGGGCCTCGGCCAACATGAAAAACCAGGGCGAAGCGCACCTGGACGCCGTGGACATCAGCTATATCCCCGAAGAAAGCGTGCGCAACGGCCTGTTCCTGCAAGGCAAGGCCGACATCCTGTGGCCGCGCAACCCGTTCTCGGAAGTCGACCTGAAACTGTTCCAGTCCAAGGGCGCAACCATCCAGAGCCGCTCGCTGCCAGGGCCTGCGCTCAACCTGTACCCCAACACCCGTGGCGAACGCATCCTCGCGGACCCGCACGTGCGCCTGGCCGTGCAAAAGGCGCTCGACCGCAAGAGCTACGCCAGCACCGTCTACAACGCCGAGTTCCCGGTGGTGGACGGCATTTTCGACGTGACCACGCCTTACTTCAAAAGCCAGGGCAATAAGCTCGCCTACGACCCGGCGGGCGCCGAGCAACTGCTGGATCAAGCCGGCTGGACCAAGGGTGCGGACGGTTACCGGCACAAGAACGGCAAGCGCCTGAGCCTGAGCTACAACATCAGCCCAGCGGAAACCGCGGGCGACGTGCTGATCCAGGACCAACTGCGCAAGGTCGGGATCGAGCTGAAACTCAGCGTGGTCACCCGCGCCGAATGGGTCGCCAACAACTCCGCGGGCAATTACGACCTGACGATCAACTACATGACCCGCGCCGACCCGATCATCCTGCAAACCATCCTGGACCCGCGTAGCGCCAACAGCTCGACCCTGGCCACCAACACCTACGAGCCGGCGGCGCTGGACAAAGCCAAAGCCTTGTTTGATGCCGGTATCACCGCGACCCAAAGCCAACAGCGCGCCGCAGCCTACGGCGACCTGCAAGACCTGCTGATTGATGAAAGCTCGGCATTCCCGGTGTATGAACGCGTGTGGCAGGCGGCGACGTCGCCCAAGGTGAAGAACTTCCGCTGGACCGCCGAAGGCTTTGCGCTGCTGGGTGATATCGAGATCGGCACGCCATGAGCCGTTACCTGATCGGTCGGGTGGGCCAAGCGCTGCTGGTGCTGTGGGGCGCCTACAGCATCACGTATTTCATCCTTTATCTGCTGCCGGGCGACACGCTGTCGATCATGCTCAGCGCCTCGGGCATGGAAGCCGACTCGTTGTCGGTGCAAGACCTGGCAAAAGCGCGGGCTTACTACGGCCTCGACAAGGGCCTGTTCGAGCAGTATTTCGACCTGCTGCTGGGCGCACTGCGGGGCGACTTTGGCCAGTCACTCTCGCTTAACCGCCCGGTAGCCGAGCTGCTCGCCGAACGCCTGCCGCAGACCTTGTCCCTGGCAGGCCTGGCCATCGTGCTGTCGCTACTGGGTGGCATCGGCCTGGCCTACCTGACCGCCTATATCCGCTGGCAACCGTTGAAAAAAGCCCTGGCGCGCCTGCCGTCCCTGGGCTTTTCGGTGCCGGTGTTCTGGATGGGCCTGCTGTTGATCCAGGTGTTCGCCTTCGGCCTCGGCTGGTTCCCCGCCACTGGCAGCCGGGGCGTTGAAAGCCTGGTGCTGCCCGCCATCACCCTGGCGATTCCGAGCGCGGCGGTGTACGCCCAGGTGCTGCAACGCAGTTTCCAGGGTGTCTGGAAAGAGTCCTACATCACCACCGCTTACGCCAAGGGCCTGAGCCGTGGCCAGGTGCAGGCGCGCCACGGGTTCAAGAATGCCGCGCTGCCGATCCTCACGCTGATCGGCCTGCAGGTCGGCAACACGGTGTCCGGCGCGGTGCTGGTGGAAACCATCTTTGCCCGCTCCGGCATTGGCCGCCTGGCACAGGAGGCGGTGTTGCGCCAGGACATTCCAGTGGTGCTGGCGATTGTAGCGGTGTCGGCGGCGGCGTTTGTCCTGGTCAACCTGTTGGTCGACTTGCTCTACCCGTGGCTCGACCCGCGTATCTCCCACACGCCAAAGGTGTCCTAGACCATGACCATCCTTGAGCAGAACCTGGGCCGCAAGGCCATCCCGGCCAGCCCCGCACTCTGGCGGCGCCGCAGCCGCCTTCAACGCGCGACGGCGGTGGTATTGCCGCTGCTGCGCCGGCCGGGGTTCAGCCTGGCGCTGTTGGTGGTGGTGTTTTCCCTGGTGGCGGCCGTCGCGCCGCACCTGTTGAGCAGCTTTGACCCTTACGCCACGTCCCCCCTCGACAAGCTGCGCGCCCCCAACCTGAGCCACTGGTTCGGCACCGATGAGCTGGGCCGCGACCTGTACACCCGGGTGGTATACGGCGCCAGCCTGTCGGTACTCGCGGCGTTCCTGGCCGTCGGTATCGCGCTGTTGGGCGGCCTGGGCCTGGGCATCCTGTCGGGCTTTGCCGGTGGCCGCATTGATGCCGTGATCATGCGCTTCGTCGATGTGCTGCTGGCCCTGCCCGGTCTGCTGCTGGCCCTGGCAATCGTCACGGCCATCGGCTTCGGTACCGTGCCAGTGGCCATCGCCGTGGGCATCGGCATTATCCCAGGGTTCGCCCGTACCACCCGTGCCGAAGTGCTGCGGGTCAAGACCCTGCCCTACGTCGAGGCCGCGCGCCTGGGCGGCGCCAGCTGGGCGCGCACCTTGCTGCGGCACATCTTGCCCAACGCCTGGGGACCGGTGGCGGTACTCGCGACCCTGGACTTTGGCGCGGCCATCCTGGCCACTGCCGGCCTGAGTTTCCTCGGTTTTGGCGCCGCGCCACCGGCCGCCGAATGGGGCACCTTGATCGCCAACGGCCGGCACTTTCTGATCACCGCTCCATGGGTGTCGCTGCTGCCCGGCCTGTTCCTGGTCGCAGTGGTGTTCAGCCTCAACCATATTGCCCGCACCTTCGAGGAGATCCAGCGATGAGCGCTTTAGTGGATGTTCGCCAACTCAGTGTCACCTACCGTTCCGGCGGGCAAGTCAACCAAGCGGTGCGCACGCTGTCGTTCGCCATCGCCCAAGGCGAGACCGTGGCGATTGTCGGCGAGTCCGGTTCGGGCAAGTCGACCCTGGCCAACGCCATCCTCGGCCTGCTGCCCGACACTGCACAGATCAGCGCCGGGCAATTATGGGTCGACGGCCACGACCTGACCCACGCCAGCGAGCGGCAGAAACGCACCCTGCGCGGCCGCACCGTCGGCCTGGTGCCACAGGACCCAATGGTCAGCCTCAACCCGACCCTGCGCGTCGGCCAGCAAATCGCCGAGGCGCTGATATTGGCCAAAGGCAAACGCTACCCCGCGGTGGATGCGGACATTGTCGAGTTGCTGCAACAGGTCGGCATCGACAAACCGGTGCTGCGCGCCCGCCAATACCCCCATGAGATCTCCGGCGGCATGCGCCAGCGCGTGCTGATCGCCATCGCCCTGGCCGGCAACCCGCGCCTGATCATCGCCGACGAGCCCACCAGCGCGTTGGACGTCACCGTGCAGCGCAAGATTCTCGACCACTTGCAACGCCTGGTCAGTGAACGCGGGATTTCGCTGCTGATCATTACCCACGACCTGGGCGTGGCCACCGACCGCGCCGACCGGATCCTGGTGATGCAACAAGGCCAAGTGGTCGAGCAAGGCCCGCCACGGCAGATCCTGAACGCACCGCAGCATGACTACACGCGCGCATTGATTGCCGCCGCACCGGCGTTCGCCAAGCGTCGCGAACCCTTGATCAAGATTGACCCGCTGCAGGCGCCGATCCTGCGCCTGCAAAACGTCGGCAAGACGTTCACCTTGCCCAAGGTCAAGGGTGAGGACTCGACCTTTGTGGCCCTGGAAGACCTGAGCCTGCAGGTGTTTCCCGGCCAGACGTTGGCCATCGTCGGCGAGTCGGGCTCGGGCAAGAGCACCGCGCTGCGCATCGCCCTGGGCCTGGAACAACCCACACGGGGTCGGGTCTGGTTCGAACAGCAGGACGTCACTCACCTGAGCTGGCGCGAATTCCGCCCGCTGCGCCAACGCCTGCAACTGGTGCAGCAAAACCCGTTTGCCGCCCTCGACCCGCGCTTCAGCGTGTTCGACAGCATCGTCGAGCCGCTGGTGTCGTTCGGTGTGCTAAAGGGGCCGGCCCTGGAGCAGGCGGCACGGGAGTTGATCAGCCGCGTGCACTTGCCGGTGAGTTTTCTGGATCGTCTGCCGCGCGAACTCTCCGGCGGCCAGTGCCAACGGGTCGCCATCGCCCGGGCCCTGGCATTGAAACCCGACCTGCTGCTGCTCGACGAGCCGGTCAGCGCCCTGGATGTGTCGGTGCAGGCGCACATTCTCGACCTGCTGGAAGAGCTGCAACGGGAGATGGGGATTGCCTATGTGCTGGTGTCCCACGACCTGTCGGTGGTGGCTAACTTTGCGCATGAGGTGCTGGTGCTGCGCAATGGCCGCGTGGTTGAGCAGGGTTCGGTCGCACAGATCTTCAACCAGCCGGCCAGCGACTACACCCGTGAACTGATTGCCGCCATCCCTGGCCGGCACGTGACCGCCACCGCCGCCTGAGGGTTACGGCGCCGAACAGTCCCGCGCCACGATGCCCTTCTCCTGGGCATACGCGGCGGACTTGGCCTCGATCAGCGGGCGCAGGGTGGCGCGGTCGGCTTGCAGCCAGTCGGTCACCAGCACCCACTTTTGCCCGTCCCATTGCTGCACGCGGGCCGAACCGCCACCTTCATGATCGGCGCAGGTCAACTTCAGTGGCGCCAGCAAACCTTCAAGGCCCAATGCTTTGATGCGCGCGGCGTCGATGTCCAGGTGTTCGAAGGCCCAGCGGGTTTCCTCGCCATTGAGCGCACGGTGACCAAACTTGGCCTGGCCGGTGCGCAGCGCTTCGACCGCAATCGCCGCGTTGATCAGGCCGATGTTGTAGTAGACCTTGCCGAAGTAGCTGGCGTCCTTGAGGTTGCTTTTGCCGGGATCGAGAATGAACTGCTTGAGCTTCTTATGAATGTCAAAGGTGTCGCCTCCGGGGAATGGCGCCAGGGCCTGGTAGCCTTTGGCGGCAGTGACGGCGGGAATCACATCGGCTTCGGAGCCTGCCCACACATCACCGATCAGGCGGTCCACCGGCACGCCAAAGCGCACGGCGGTCTTGATGGCGACCGGCGTGGACACGCCCCAGGTGCGCAAGAACACCCAGTCCGGGTTGAGCTGGCGGACCTGGCGCCATTGGGTGGACTGCTCGTTGCCGGGGTCGGCGACCGGGATCTGAATGTTCTCGAAACCGTACTTTTCGGCAAGCAGCTGCATGGCCGCCTGGGTTTCACGACCGTAGGCGGAATCGTGGTAGACCGTCACGATTTTCTTGCCCTTGAGCTTGTCCAGGCCGCCTTCGCGTTGGGCGATGTAATTGATCCCCACCGACGCCTGGCCGTAGTAGTTGAGCAGCAGCGGGAAGGCGTAAGGGAACACGCGGCCATCGGTCGACTCGGTACGCCCGCCCGCGCCGTCGATCAGCGGAATGTGATCAACCGCCGCACGGTCCATCAACGCGTAGGACGCCGGCGTGCTGTGAGTGAAGAAGAATGCGGTGGGGGCGCCGTCCAGGCCGCCTTTGTAGCGCTCGTAGCATTCGATGATGCGGTCGGTTTTCCATTCGGTCTCGCATTCCTGCCAGACCAGCTTGACGCCATTCACGCCGCCCTCGACTTCGTTGATGTAGCGGAAATAGTCGATCTCCCCTGCCCACCACGGAATACCGCTGGAGGCATAGGCACCGACCCGGTAGGTGGCCAGTGGGATGAACTGTCGGTCGTTGGCCGCCTGGGCGAGCGTGGACAATGGCCCGCCCAGGGCGCCGAGTGCCAGCAGGCTGGCGAAAACAGTGCGTTGCAAGACGTTGTGCATGGGTGTGGTTTCTTATGAAAAGGTTGGGGGTTTCCCTCCCGTGGTCGGGTCAGCGCCAATCACCTCACAACACAATCCATGCCAACCCCTTGAGCCCTCAAACTCAGGTGCTCACGCGTGACCGGGGGAGCCCTCGGCCCGCAAAATCGGGCACTTTATTGAATGTCTGTTGCGCCACCAACACTGCATTCGCCAGGCCTGCGGCGAAATGGCGCGGGAAAGCACTTTTACTTCATCCCCGAACTGCGGCTAAATATCCGCCCCCCTTGCGTCGACTGCTCTGATGGCTACGTTCAAACGCATCAGCCCCTGGATCGCCTGCCTGGCCCTGCTGCTGAACATGCTGGCCATGCCGCTGAGCCGTGCCATGCAGACGCCGGATACCGGCTTGATGCTGTGGGGCGGATTCTGTTCCGGGGGCGCCTCCCAGGCCCTGCCGCCAGGGTTTGACCGGCTGATCGACCTCTCGCAGTCCGGCCCCGCCAAACCCGCGATGAAGCACAGCGACTGCTGCTGTGGTCATGCCGGGCTGGCCGCACTGCCGTCCGACTATTACCGGCACTGGCTGCCGCGCTTCACGCCGGATACCGTCCTCGACAACCCGACACTGCCCGCGCTGCACCCCAGGGTTCGCTGGCCGAACCTGACCCCGCGCGCCTCCCCTGTGGCCTGATCGACCCCACCTTCGTTGTGTTCGTCTTTTGGTCATCAAGAGGTCTGGCTTATGCCTGCTCTATTCCCTGTGCCCGGCGCAAAACGTCGCCCGGGTTCGCGTTACCTGTGGCCGCTGCTTTCCACCGGCCTGTTCACACTTCACCCGCTTGCCGCCGTTGGCAACACTGAGGATTCGACCCTCACCCTCGGTACCGTCACGGTGCAAGGCGCAACGGGTGCCAGCGGCCCGCTGAGCACCGCCAGCGTACTCAGCTCGGTGGATATCCTCGGCGCGGACATCCTGGAAAAGATGCCGGTCAACTACAGCTGGGAGCTGTTCAGCCGCGCGCCGGGGGTCATGCTCACCGAGTTCAACCAGGGCACGACGTCCGGCAAGATCTCCTTTCGCGGCTTCAATGGCGAAGGCGAAGTGAATGCGGTGAAGCTGCTGATCGATGGCATCCCCAGCAACAGCAACGACGGCAACATGCCGTTCTTGGACATGATCTTCCCGCTGGAGCTCGACAGTATCGAGGTGGTGCGCGGCACCAGCGATGCGCGCTATGGCCTCAACAATATCGCCGGCAACGTCAACATGCTCACCCGCACAGGCGGCGAATACACCCGGGCACGGCTGCGCTATGGCAGCTACAACACCCAGGAAGCTCAACTCGCCAAAGGCATCCAAGGCAGCAACTGGACGCAGAACTACTTCTTCGCGTACCAGAAGGCCGATGGCTACCGCGATCATGCCGAGGCGGACAAATTCTCGCTGTCCGGCAAATGGTTCTATACGCCGGACGACGACAGCTACCGTATCGGCTTGATCGCCCGGCATTATGAAACCGAGGCACAGGAGCCCGGCTACTTGAGTGAAGAGGATGCCCACCAGCATCCGCGCATGACCAACAGTTACAACGCCACCGACAAAGGCACGCGGCGCATGAACCAGCTCAGTGTGCATGTCGACACCGAGCTGGCCGAGACCCTGGCCTGGTCGGCGAAAACCTACGTGAACACCTTCGACGACCGGCGCTGGACGCAATACTGGCGCACCAGCGCCCAGCAGGAACGCGACGCCTACGAAACCCAGTACGGCGCCCTCACCTCCCTGACCTGGCGCCCGCAGGTCAGTTGGCTGTACGACTTCGCCCTGGAAGGCGGCGCGGACATGCAGCAGCAACAGAACAAGAGCGAGCGCTACCGCACCCGTGACCGGGCGCGCCAGGCACAAACCCGCGACCAGCCATTTGACTTCGACACTTACGGTGCCTATATCCAGGCCGAGATCAAACCGTTCGAGTCGCTGAAGATCATCCCGGCGTATCGCGTCGACAAGATCCAGGGGGACTTCACCAATGAAATGACCGGCCTGGATTACGACATCAATGACTATGGGTTGGTCAAACAACCCAAGCTCAGCGTGGTGTATTCACCCTGGGAGGTGGCCAGCGTGTACGCCAACTGGGGACGTACCTTCCAGGTGGGCACCGGCGCGGCGGCCTACAAGATTCCGCCCAGGGACACCGACCTGGCGCCGTCGATCAATGAAGGCTGGGAAACCGGCATTAAATTCACCCCTGCCCACTGGATCGACGGCCGTGTGGCGTATTGGCAACAGGACGCCAGTGGCGAAGTCAGCCGCCGGCTCAACGACCCGAGTGGCGAGTCGGATAATGTCGGCGAAACCCGCCGCTGGGGCTACGACGCCCAGTTGAACCTGCACCCGAACGCGCGCACCGACATCTGGATGGCCTACGCCTGGCAGTACTCGAAAATCCTCAAGGCCAGCGCCACGCTGCCCAACAGTAACGGTCAGGAAATCGAACACATCCCCCATCACCTGTACAACGCGGGCGTCAGCTACAAGGCCACGCCGTCGCTGCAACTGACCGCCTGGATGAACGGCCAGACGAACTACTACCTGGAGCGCGAGAACACCAAGGGCACCTACGGCGGCTATGTCCTGATGAACCTGGGGGCGACGTATCAGGTGACCGAGTCGGTCAGCGTTGACCTGCAGCTGAAAAACCTCACCAACCGCTACTACGAGTACGTCTGGTATGACCCGGACGGTGCGCGTGCGTCACTGCACTCACCGGGTGATGGGCGTGCGTTGTACAGCGGGGTGACGCTGGATTTCTGATCGGCGCACACGCAAAAAAGTCCACACCCGCCAGGGCGTGGACTGTGCGATCTGCGGTTACTGCTTTGCGTGTTTCGCCTGAACCTCGGGCATCGCCGAGGAGTGGTGGTTGAGGATTTTCCACTGGCCGCCGACCTGCTCGTAGACAAAGGTGTAGCGGGCCTGCACATGACGCACCTTGCCATTCTTCTCGGTCAGGGTGAAGGTGTAGACCCCGCTGTCCATCGCCACGTTACTGCCCAGTTGGCGGATTTCACGGTAATTGATCTGCCCTACCGGCTTGAGGGTCATGAAGTGATCAAAGTAATCCGTGATCTGCTCCGGGGTGGTACGGACCTGGTTGGACACGGTCGGCTGCAGCACCGCGCCCGGTGCATACAAGTCGACCACCGACTTGACGTTACCGGTCTGCAGCGCGCTGTTCCAACGGTCAAACAACCCGGCAATCTCGCGGTCTTGCGCATTGGCAGGCGCCTGGGCCACGTCGCGGTAGACGTAGGGAGCGGTCTGGGCCGCCTGCACAAAGGGGGCGCTCAAGGCAAAAATCACGGCGATCGACACGGCTTTAACGTTCATTGGGATGCTCCTGTTGTGAGTGAGCCCACTTTGCCAATCGCCTGCCCGGCCGACATCGGCCAACCGGAGCCATTTGCCTATGCCATTTGGCAGATGGCGCCCAACCCGCTCGCCAAGGTTTAATAGCCTCCCTCGCGCCTGCGAGACTGTGTCGACAGCGGAGCCCAAGCATGCAAAACACACCACACGATCCCGGGAGTGCCTTGGCTATCCGCGCGCATTATCGACAATCCGAAAGTCGTACCGCGCGGTTGCGGTTGCTGGTCGATACCGGGCAGGCGCTACCCCAACTGGCGCCGGAGGCCATGCGTGAGCGCGTTCTGTCGCGGGCATGCGCGTTCCTGGCGATGGACCATGGGTTGATTCAGGAGTGGGATGCCGAGGGCGGCATCACGGTTACCGCGCGTCACGGCAGCCAGGATCGCCTCAGCAGCCTTGCCGCCGTCGCTGACCGGCGCCTGCGCAATCCGTGCTGGCTGGAGCTGCCGGGCAGTGCCCTGCCCAGTGTGTTGCAGGTGCCGTTGCGCGGTGGCGACGGCGATGCCTTGGGCGTGCTGGTGCTGGGCAATAGCGTCAGCCTGCGCGCGCCCGACCACGAAGACAGTGAATCGCTGCAATTGCTCGCCACGCTGCTGGCCGCGCACCTGCAGAACGATCGCCTGCTGACCACCCTGAAGGCGCGGGACAGGACGCTGTCCGACCTGGTCAACCGGCTGCTGCGCGCCCAGGAAGACGAGCGCAAACGCGTGGCCTACGACTTGCACGACGGGTTGGCGCAAACCCTCGCGGGGTTGCATCAACGCCTGCAAGGGTTTGCCGGGCGCTGCCCGACGCTGCCAGGCACCTTGAACGCGGACCTGCAGGCGATTCTGACCTTGGCCCAGCACTCGGTGGGTGAAGGCCGGCAACTGATCGCCGGCCTGCGCCCGACTGTGCTGGACGATTTCGGGTTATTCAAGGCGCTCGACAAAGAGGCTGACCGCCTGCGCGAAGCCGGCGTCAGCGTGCAATGGTCCACCGGCTACGCGGAGCGCTTGCCCAGCCAGGTGGAAATCGCCCTGTTCAGGATCGGCCAGGAAGCCATCAATAACGTGCTCAAGCATGCGCAGGCTGGCCATGTGCAACTGGCCCTGGCCCTGCACGACGGCCAGGTTTCGCTGCGCATAGACGACAACGGCAAAGGCTTTGACCCCGGCCAACCGCTCGACGCCCAGGATGCGCAGCACCTGGGCCTCGCCACCATGCACGAGCGCGCCAGCCTGCTGGGCGGGCAGTTCATCTGCACCAGCGCCCCCGGTGCCGGCACTCAACTGCACGCTCGCGTGCCTGCCCCTCTGAATGGAATGCCGCAATGAGCCGACTCTTGCGCCTGGTGCTGGCGGACGACCATGAAGTCACACGCACCGGTTTTGTCGCACTGCTGGCGGGTCACCCGCAGTTCGAAGTCGTCGGCCAGGCCCGCGATGGGCAGCAAGCGGTGGAGCTGTGTGAACAGCTGCTGCCGGATATCGTCATCCTCGACATTCGGATGCCGGTGCTCAATGGACTGGGCGCGGCGCGCCTGCTGCAACAGCGCCTGCCGGCCATCAAGGTGGTGATTTTCACCATGGACGACAGCCCCGACCATCTGGAAGCCGCGATGAACGCCGGGGCCGTGGGGTACCTGCTCAAAGACGCCAGCCGCGACGAGGTGATCGAGGCGTTGCAACGAGTCGCCGCCGGTGAAGAAGCGCTCAACACGGCGGTGAGCGCGCGGTTGTTGCGACGCATGACCGAGCGCAACGCCGCCGGCAGCCTACCCACCGAGCACCTGACCCCACGGGAGCGCCAGGTGCTCGGGCTGGTGGCGAACGGCATGAGCAACCGGCAAATCGGTGAGCACCTGGGGATTACCACCGGCACGGCCAAGGCCCATGTTGAACGGGTCATCGGCAAGCTCGGTGCCGCCGATCGAACCCAGGCGGCTGTGCGCGGCATCGCACTGGGCCTGGTGACACAGTCATGAAAAGACGGTGGGCCGACCTGCCCCTGCGGGGCAAGGCGCTGGTGGTGATTTCCCTGCCGTTGGTGGTGCTGCTGCTGTCGCTGGTGCTGATCTACACCACCGAGCGGCAGACCGCACGCGCCGAAGAAGACGTGCGTCGGGTATTGCGCGTGCAAAGCGATATCCGCGCCGTACACACGCTGTTGGCCGAGGCGGCTGCCAGCGTGCGTGGCTACCTGCTGACGCGTCGCGAGGACTTCCTGCCAGGCTACCTGAACGCCAAGCCACAGATTGCAGCGGCCCTGCAGCGGCTCGACGGCAATGTGCGCGATCAGCGCGTGCGCGAACAACTCGTCGCCATCAGGCCGCTGATCAACAGCAAAGTCGAGGGGCTGGAAGACATGCTCAGCGACCCGACGACCAGCACCGCCACGATGACCGATATTCTGGTCAGCAACAAACACATCCTCGACGCCCTGCGCCAACATATCGCCAACATGCTCATGCTGGAGGACTCGTTGCTGGCCGAGCGCACCGCCGCTGCGGTCGAGACGCGCCAGCGGTTATTACTGTCCACGTGGCTGGCGGCGATCTGCGGGTTGTTCGGGGCTATTGTCGCGGTGCTGTTCTTGTCCAAGGGCATTGTGGCGCGTGTGCAGAATGTGCAAGGCAACGCACAACGCCTGGCCCTCGGCCAACCGCTGTTGCCACAACCGCCGGAGCATGACGAGATTGGCCAGTTGGGCACGCGGCTGGTGGAGGCCGGCTTGCTGCTGGCGGAACGCGAACGCGCGCTGCGCGAGAACGAAGAACGTTTACGGTTGATCATCGACGGGGTGAAGGACTACGGGATTTTCGCCCTCGACACGGCGGGCCACGTCACCAGCTGGAACGCCGGGGCCGAGCGGATCAAGGGCTACACCGAGCAGGAAATCATCGGCCAGCATTTCTCGGTGTTCTACCTGCCACAGGAATGCCCGCAACACCCGGCCATGGCCCTGGATGAGGCCACCCGTCACGGGCATTACATGGAAGAAGGCTGGCGCCTGCGCCAGGACGGCACGCGTTTTTGGGCCAGCGTGGTGATCACGGCACAGTTCGACGCGACCGGGGCTTTGCGCGGTTTTTCGAAGATTACCCGCGACATCACCGACCGCCGCGCGGCGGAGATGGCGCTGGGTAACGCCCGTGAGGAGGCCGAGCGCGCCAGCCGGGCCAAGAGCGAGTTTTTGTCGCGCATGAGCCACGAGCTGCGCACCCCGCTCAACTCGATCCTGGGCTTTGCGCAACTGCTCGACATGGACTCGGCCGCAGGGCAAAAAGCGCACGTCGGGCATATCCTGCGAGCCGGCCAACACCTGCTGACGCTGATCAACGAAGTGTTGGACATTGCCAAGATCGAGGCCGGACGTCTGCCGTTGAACATCGAGCCGATCCGGTTGGCGGGCGCACTGCAGGAAGCCCTGGCGCTGGTGTCTCCCATGGCTGCCGACGCCGGTATCCAGTTGCAGCCGCTGCCTGCGCTGGCGGCGGATATCGGCATCGCGGCCGACCCTCAACGCTTGACCCAGGTGCTGCTGAACTTGCTGTCCAATGCGATCAAATACAACCAGCCTCAGGGCCAGGTGAGCATTGAGGTCAAGGTCGAAGGGTCGCGCATCGGCGTGGCGGTGTGCGATACCGGCAAAGGCATCCCGGCGGACAAGCTCGGGCAGTTGTTCAAACCGTTCGAGCGCCTGGGCGCCGACCCGAATGTGGAAGGCAGCGGCCTGGGCCTGGCGCTGAGTAAAAGCCTGCTGGAAAAGATGGATGGCCAACTGAGCGTGCACACCCAACAGGGCATCGGTTCACGCTTCACGCTGGAGTTGCCGTTCGTGAGTGTGCAGGCATCCAATGGCCTGCCCGCCGCCGTCGCCGAGACGGTGTCGATACGCCCTGCCCCCGTCGCCCCCGCCACCCAAGGCAAGGTGCTGTATATCGAAGACAACCTCTCCAGCCTCGCGCTGATCGAGACGTTGCTGCACCGCAGGCCGGGGATAAAACTGCTGTCCAGCATGCAAGGCCAACTCGGCCTGGACCTGGCCGCGCAGCATGCGCCCAAGTTGATTCTGCTGGACGTGTCACTGCCGGACATCGACGGCTTGGCCGTGCTGCAGCGGTTGCGCCGCTCCGCGATCACCCAGGACACACCGGTGCTGATGCTCACCGCCGATGCCAGCGACCTCACCCGCCAAGCCTTGCACGCAGCCGGCGCGACGGCCATTCTGCACAAGCCGATCAACGTGCCGGCCTTTTTAGCCCACCTCGACCAGTACTTTCCGGAGCCCGCGTGAACCTTGACCTGCGCATCCTGATCATCGACGACCAACGCCCGAACCTTGAGCTGGTGGAACAATTGCTGGCACGTGAAGGGCTGACCAACGTACTGAGCAGCACCGAGCCATTGCGCGCCCTGGAGCTGTTCAACAGCTTCGAACCGGACCTGGTCATTCTTGACCTGCACATGCCCGAGCTCGACGGTTTTGCGGTGCTGGAGCAACTCAACCGACGCATTCCCAACGGTGAATACCTGCCGATCCTGGTGCTGACCGCCGACGCCACCCGCGACACCCGCTTGCGCGCCCTGGCACTCGGTGCCAGGGACTTCATCAGCAAACCCTTGGATGCGTTGGAAACCATGCTGCGGGTGTGGAACCTGCTGGAAACCCGCGTGCTGTACAAAACCTTGCGCACGCGGGTGCCGGCGGACCAGATCGAGTTGTTGCAACGACGCGGCACTATGACCGCGCCCAGCACGCTTGAGGGAGGGCCGGGTTCACCGGCGATACGACGTTGTTAATCCGACCGGCTACAGCGTAGCGTCGATTTTTTTGGCTGCCGCCTCACTCACCCAGCCGTGCCAGATTTCCGGGTGTTGCTGGAGGAACAGCTTTGCCAGCTTGGGAGAGTCGATGTGCTCCCTGGTCATCCGTGCCAAGTTCTGGTTGAGCAGGTCAATCGGCAAATTGACCTTTTCCAGCACCGCGACCAGTTCAGGTGCTTGCTCATGGAAAGCTTTGGATAAACCCACCTGAATGCTGATCTTCTTATCCACCCCCGGTTTCTCCTCCAGCTTGATCAGGTCGACTTGCCCCATCAACGGCGTTGGCGTCCAGTAATAGAACAGGATCGGCTCACCCCGCTTGTAACTCGACAGCACCGCCGCATCCAAAGCCGGGCCGGTACCTGGTCGAAAGTTGGTATAGCGCGATTCCAGGCCATAGCTTTTAAGCATTTCGCTGTTCTCCAGCTCGCACGTCCAGCCCGCCGGACAATTGTAGAAACGGCCTTTGCCGGGCTCTTCCGGGTCCTTGAACAGCTCGGCGTACTGCGCCAGATCGGCAATCGTCTTGAGCGCTGGCGCCTTGGCTTTCAGCGCGCGCTTGGCATCCCCTTCCACCACGTAGCGGGGCACGTACCACCCTTCGGTCGCGCCAACGATGGGTGCGCCCACCCCCACGACCTTGCCGCTGGCGGCGGCCTTGTTCCAGACCTCGCTGCGCCCCACCCACTCTTCGGACAGCACCTGAATGTCATTACTGCTCAACGCGCTCTCCATGGTGATGGAGTTCCCAGGCAAGGTATCGACCGTACAGCCATAGCCCTCCTTGAGCAGGGTTTGCAGCACGTCAGTCAGCAACATGGCGCTCTCCCAATTCAATCCGGCGAACTTCACCGGTTTGCCCGAATCGCACCAACTAGCAGCCTGGGTCGCTGCGCTGCCCGCAAACAGCCCAAGCGAGAGCAGGCCAGCCATCACGTTTCTATTCAGCTTCATCATCGGTGCACCTATGCAGTGAAAGGGTCAGATCAGGGAGGGGCAGATGGCAGCGAAATACGCTCTGAAAAGTTATGTGTCAGCCAGCTTTATGTAGTGTAGGAAACCAGTCTTCACGCAGCCGCTGGCCTGTTTGCATGGCGTGCCCCGGGTACGGTGGAGAGGTGCGACCAGGGCGTTCGAGGTAGCGAACGTCATCACCCACCCAGCGCAGCGACAGTACCCGGCGACGCTGTGCGGAACCATTGCCCCTGGCGCCATGCACCGTTCGAAAATCAAACAGCACCGCATCACCGGGTTGCATTTCCCATTCCAGTACCGGCATACCCTCCTCCGCATCCGGATCCGGTGCATCTCGATAGTCGTCGGCCCCTTGGTAAAAGTCGCTTTGATCGGCCCAGCGCACCGGCCTTATCCCTTGCTCCCAACGATGGGAGCCGGGCAACAGCCGCAGGGTTGACTCACGTACCGGATCCACCGGAATCCAGAAACTCACGGACTGGCTGCCCTCAAGAAAGTAATACGGAATGTCCTGATGCCAGGGTGTGGCTTTTTGCGCACCGGGCTCTTTGACCAGGACATGGTCATGGAAGAACTGCGCGGTGCGCGACTGCATTACCTGCGCGGCGATGGACGCTGCCGGCGACTGTTCGATGATTGCGCGAAACTCAGGAATACGCTGCCAGTTGCAGTAGTCATCGAAAAAACCGCCGGACGAGTCGTCACCTTGCTCGACGTAGCGGCTGGCGTACCCGCCAGGCTCAGCGAGGTTGCGCTCGATGCCTGCCGCAATGTGTGCGATCCAGTCGCTGAAGACGCCTCTCAGGCACACCGCGCCATCACGCTGGAAGGCGTCGATGTCTTTTGGGTCGACGGTGTATGAACGGTGGGTCATGGCCTGAAACTCCCAATAACAAGATGAAGGGTGTGCAGGCCCAATATTCCATGCCGCTCAAATAAGATAAAATAACAACTCTTGATTTATCACCCAAGAAAAACCAATGAACTTCACCTTGCGTCAATTGCGCTACGCACTGGCTGCGGCCAAGCACGGCAACCTCACCCTGGCTGCCGAGGAACTGCACGTTTCCCAACCGTCGATATCCACCGCGATCACTGAGCTTGAAGGCCTTTACGGCCAACCGCTATTTGTGCGCCAACGCGGTCTGGGTGTGTCGTTGACGCCGTTTGGCCGAACGGTGATGGCGCAGGCAAAACGCGTACTCGCTGAAGCGCGAACGTTTGCAGATATAGGCAGCGAACCCGACGATTTTGCCGGAGACCTTGTACTGGGTTGCTATGCCGATATTGCCCCCTACTGTCTGCCCCAGATTCTCAGGCGCTTGCAGCAGGTGTCGCCCCGCATCAGCGTGGATATGCGTGAAGGCGGGTTTGAATATTTGGGAAAACGCCTCGGTGAAGGCACGCTGGAGCTTGCATTGACCTACGACCTGGGCTTGCCGGTCAACACGGAGCGCGTCGAACTGTGCCAATTGACTGCCCATGCCTTGCTGGCGGCAGATCACCCCTTGGCGCAGGAAACACGCGTTGATATGGCCGCACTCAGTGCATGCAACCTGGTGGTGATGGATCAGATCCACAGCTGGCAGCACATTCTGGATTTGTTCAACAGCTTTGGCCTGACACCGGGCAGCGTCCAACCCACCCACAGCTTTGAATTCCAGCGCAGCCTGGTTGCCAACGGCTTTGGCGTGGCACTCACCTACACCCGCCCTTTCGGCGATCACAGCTACGATGGCCAGCCCTTGGTGTGTCGACCCATCAAACAGCAGTTGCCCACGCAACGCATCGTGCTGGCCTACGACCGGCGCTACCCGTTGACGCCGCCCGCCGAAGCGTTCAAGGCTCAGGCGTTGGCCTGGTTCTCGCAGCGACAACCGTTCGCAATCTTCTGAATCTGTGACACAGCCCTCATGGCGCGGTTGCCTGCGGCGGCGCCGCACCTGAGAATCCCCACCCCCCCCTCCATTGCGCACTACAGGGATATTCCGCACATGGCCGCTTCAAATAAATGGCTGATGTCATCGCTCGCGTATTACCTCGATTTTTTCACCGCTCCTCTCTTCGTTATCCTCGCTATTTACTTGGCGCCCTTCGATCCCGCACTGGCCATCGCCGGCCTGCTGGCCTGGAGCCTGGTGGAATACTCGGCACACCGTTTTCTGTTCCATTCACTGTATCGCCGGGAACATTGGACCCACCATATCGACGTACTCGCCTACATCGGTGTGTCGAGCTGGAAAACCAGCTCAACCTTTGCCGCGCTGTTGCTGGTTGCCTGGTACAGCGGCCTGACCTCGGCCTTTATCGGCGTGGTAGCGGGTTACTTTTATTACATCTCGGTGCACTACGTGATGCACCGCCCCGCGCATTGGGCTTACCGCTTTATGCCGACGCTGGTGGCCAATCATGACCTGCACCATCGCCAAGGTGTGGAGAAGAACTTCGGGGTGTCGTCGCCGCTGTGGGACCATGTGTTTGGCACCTACGTTCGCGCTGAACCCCTCACCCATTACGATTAAGCGTTCAAGCTGACGGGACCTGTTGCGCACACCGCAACAGTCTTTTGTCATCATTCCTATTGATAGCCCCCTAACGAAACCCCCATGCTAGAGGGCTAACACCTCGCTTATATCATTCCGAATGATAGTTACCTTTGCCTCATTCGATTCGTGACATACCCCCTCGCCGCGCATGATCCGCCCATCTCAAATACATTGGCGGATACACCTCATGGAACAGTCACTCAAACATTTGCGCTTCCCCCTGGCGATTTTGGCCGTGGTGGTGATGAGCGCGTGCGGCAAGACCCCGGACCAAGCGGCCGCCATGCCAGCGGCCAAAGTCAGCGTGGCCAAGGTGCTGGAACAACCGGTCAACGAGTGGGATGAATTCACCGGTCGCCTGGAAGCGCCTGAAACCGTACAGATTCGTCCACGGGTCTCTGGCCAGATTGACCAAGTCGCTTTCACTGAAGGCGCTTTGGTCAAGAAAGGCGACCTGCTGTTCCAGATCGACCCACGCCCGTTCCAGGCCGAAGTGCGTCGCCTTGAAGCCCAGTTGCAACAAACCCGCGCCGCTGCCACCCGTAGCGACAACGAAGCGCAACGTGGCGAACGCCTGCGCCAGAGCAATGCGATCTCCGCCGAACTGGCCGACTCGCGCACCACCTCCGCCCAGGAAGCCCGCGCCGCCGTCGCCGGGATCCAGGCGCAATTGGACCTGGCCAAGCTGAACCTGAGCTTTACCCGCGTGACGTCGCCGATCAGCGGCCGCGTCAGCCGTGCCGAAATCACCGCCGGCAACCTGGTGACCGCCGATGTCACGGCGCTGACCAGCGTGGTCTCCACCGACAAGGTCTACGCCTATTTCGACGCCGATGAGCGCGTCTTCCTCAAGTACACCGAACTGGCTCGCCAAGGCCGTCGTGGTGCGACCACCCCGGTGTACCTGGGCCTGTCCAACGAAACCGGCAACCCGCACCTGGGCCAGATGAACTTCGTCGACAACCAGGTCAACCCGGCCACCGGCACCATCCGCGGTCGCGCCGTGTTCGATAACAGCAAAGGCGAATACACCCCTGGCCTGTACGCCCGCTTGAAGCTGGTCGGCAGCGGCACCTACTCCGCCGTGTTGATCAACGACGAAGCGGTCGGCACCGACCTGGGCAAGAAGTTCGTGCTGGTGATGGAAGGCGACAAGCCGGCTTATCGCTCGGTGGAGCTGGGGCCGAAGATCGAAGGTTTGCGCATCGTGCGCAGCGGCTTGAACAAAGACGACACCATTATCGTCAAGGGCCTGCAGCGCGTGCGCCCTGGCTCGCCGGTCGCCCCGGAAACCATTCCGATGGCCAGCAAAGAAACCCTCGCCGCCTTGGCCCAACAACGACAAGCGCTTGAAGCCAGCAACCTGGAACAAGTGGCGCCGGAAAAAACCGCGCCCAAACTTGCCAGCGCTGCGACTCCACGCGGTTAAGGGATACGACTCAAGATGAATTTTTCCAAGTTCTTCATTTCGCGGCCGATCTTCGCAGCGGTGCTCTCGCTGTTGATCCTGATCGCCGGTGCGATCTCGCTGTTCCAATTGCCGATCAGCGAATACCCGGAAGTGGTGCCGCCGACGGTGGTGGTACGCGCCAACTTCCCGGGCGCCAACCCCAAGGTCATCGGTGAAACCGTGGCCGCGCCGCTGGAACAGGCGATCACCGGCGTCGAGAACATGCTGTACATGTCCTCGCAGTCGACCGCCGACGGCAAGCTCACGCTGACCATCACCTTCGCCCTGGGCACCGACCTGGACAACGCGCAGGTGCAAGTGCAAAACCGCGTGACCCGGACTCAGCCGAAATTGCCTGAAGAAGTGACGCGCATCGGTATCACCGTGGACAAGGCCTCCCCCGACCTGACCATGGTGGTGCACTTGACCTCCCCGGATCAGCGCTACGACATGCTGTACCTGTCCAACTACGCCTTGCTCAACGTCAAGGATGAGCTGGCGCGGCTGGGCGGTGTGGGTGATGTGCAGCTGTTCGGCATGGGTGACTACTCCCTGCGGGTGTGGCTGGACCCGAACAAGACCGCTTCGCGCAACCTCACTGCCACCGATGTGGTGACCGCGATCCGCGAGCAGAACCGTCAAGTGGCCGCGGGTGCGCTGGGTGCACAACCTGCGCCGACTGCCACCGCGTTCCAGTTGTCGGTGAACACCCAAGGTCGCTTGGTGACCGAGGAAGAGTTCGAGAACATCGTGATTCGTTCAGGCGCTAACGGTGAAATCACCCGCCTCAAAGACATCGCGCGGATCGAGCTGGGTTCCAGCCAATACGCCCTGCGTTCGTTGCTCAACAACCAGCCGGCCGTGGCGATCCCGATCTTCCAGCGCCCAGGCTCCAACGCCATCGAGATTTCCAACGAAGTCCGCGGCAAGATGGATGAGCTGAAAAAGAGCTTCCCGCAAGGGATGGACTACAGCATCGTCTATGACCCGACCATCTTCGTGCGTGGTTCCATCGAAGCCGTGGTGCATACCCTCTTCGAAGCGTTAATCCTGGTGGTATTGGTCGTCATCCTGTTCCTGCAAACCTGGCGCGCCTCGATCATTCCGTTGGTGGCGGTGCCGGTATCCTTGATCGGTACGTTTGCGGTGATGCACCTGTTTGGCTTCTCGCTCAACGCGTTGTCGCTGTTCGGCCTGGTACTGGCCATCGGTATCGTGGTGGACGACGCCATCGTGGTGGTGGAGAACGTCGAGCGCAACATCGAGCTGGGCCTGGAACCGTTTGCGGCGACTGAAAAAGCCATGAGCGAAGTGACCGGTCCGATCATCGCCACGGCGTTGGTGCTGTGTGCGGTGTTCATTCCGGCGGCCTTTATCAGCGGCTTGACCGGGCAGTTCTATAAGCAGTTCGCCTTGACCATTGCGATCTCGACAGTGATTTCGGCCTTCAACTCGCTGACCTTGTCCCCGGCCCTGGCCGCCGTGTTGCTGCGCAGCCATGACGCGCCGAAGGATCGCTTCTCCAAGGTTCTCGACAAGCTCTTCGGCGGATGGTTGTTCAAACCCTTCAACCGCTTCTTTGACAAAGCCAGCCACGGCTATGTCGGCACCGTACGCCGTGTGATTCGCGGCAGTGGTATCGCGCTGTTCCTGTACGCCGGGTTGATGGTGCTGACCTGGTTCGGTTTTGCCCATACCCCGACCGGTTTCGTGCCGGCCCAGGACAAGCAATACCTGGTGGCCTTCGCCCAGTTACCGGACGCCGCCAGCCTGGACCGCACCGAAGACGTGATCAAGCGCATGTCCGACATCGCGCTGAAACAGCCGGGCGTGGAAGCCGCCGTGGCCTTCCCAGGCCTGTCGATCAACGGTTTCACCAACAGCCCGAACAGCGGCATCGTGTTCGTGACCTTGAAGCCGTTCGACGAGCGTAAAGACCCGAGCATGTCCGCCGGTGCAATTGCCGGCGCGTTGAACGGCAAATACAGCGACATCCAGGAAGCCTACATGGCGATCTTCCCACCGCCGCCGGTTCAGGGCCTGGGGACGATCGGCGGCTTCCGCCTGCAGATCGAAGACCGTGGCAACCTGGGTTATGACGAGCTGTACAAAGAAGTGCAGAACATCATCACCAAGAGCCGCACCACGCCGGAGCTGTTCGGCCTGTTCACCAGCTACACGGTCAACGTGCCCCAGGTCGATGCCGCCATCGACCGTGAAAAGGCCAAGACCCACGGCGTGGCGATCAGCGACATCTTCGACACCCTGCAGATCTACCTGGGTTCGTTGTATGCCAACGACTTCAACCGCTTCGGTCGGACCTACCAGGTCAACGTGCAGGCTGAGCAACAGTTCCGCCTGGATGAAGACCAGATCGGCCAGCTGAAAGTGCGCAACAACAAAGGCGAGATGATCCCGCTGGCGACCTTTATCAAGGTCAGCGACACCTCGGGCCCGGACCGCGTGATGCACTACAACGGCTTTATCACCGCTGAAATCAACGGCAACGCGGCACCGGGCTACAGCTCCGGCCAGGCCC
Organism: Pseudomonas petroselini; assembly: GCF_045037875.1. Lineage (NCBI taxonomy): Bacteria > Pseudomonadati > Pseudomonadota > Gammaproteobacteria > Pseudomonadales > Pseudomonadaceae > Pseudomonas > Pseudomonas petroselini. Next base: position 3,706,618 of record NZ_CP173614.1, on the reverse strand, counting down.
AGGCGGCGATTGAAAAACTGTTGAAAGAGGAACTGCCCAACGGCATGACCTACGAGTGGACCGACCTGACCTATCAGCAAATCCTCTCGGGCAACACCGCACTGTTCGTGTTCCCGCTCTGCGTACTGCTGGCGTTCCTGGTACTGGCGGCCCAATACGAAAGCTGGAGCCTGCCGTTGGCGGTGATCCTGATCGTACCGATGACGCTGCTGTCGGCGATTACCGGGGTGATCATCTCGGGCGGCGACAACAACATCTTTACCCAGATCGGCTTGATCGTACTGGTGGGCCTGGCGTGTAAGAACGCGATTCTGATCGTCGAGTTCGCCAAGGATAAACAGGCAGAAGGCCTCGACCCGCTCGCTGCGGTACTGGAAGCCTGCCGTTTGCGTCTGCGGCCGATCCTGATGACCTCGTTCGCCTTCATCATGGGTGTGGTGCCACTGGTGTTGTCCAGCGGTGCCGGTGCCGAGATGCGTCATGCCATGGGCGTGGCGGTGTTCTCCGGGATGATCGGTGTGACCTTCTTCGGTCTGTTGCTGACGCCAGTGTTCTACGTACTGATCCGTCGCTATGTGGAGCGCAGCGAAGCGCGCAAAGCGGCCAAGGCCTTGAAGCTGGAGACACAGCAATGAGTGTGAAAGTCTTTCTGCCGAGCTTGCTGGTACTGGCGCTGAGCGCCTGTGCCGTAGGCCCGGACTACAAAACCCAGACCCCGGAGGCGGCCAATATCACGGCCGCTGCCGATGCCAAGCAGTACGATCACGCCAAGTTCGAAGGCATCTGGTGGCAGCAGTTCGAGGACCCGACGCTCAACCAGTTGGTCACGCAGTCGCTGCAAGGCAACCGTGATCTGCGCGTCGCCTTTGCCCGCCTGCGGGCCGCACGGGCGATCCGCGATGACGCCAGCAATGACGCCATGCCGACCATCACCAGCCGGGCCAGCAGTGACCAGGGCAAAGGCCAGGTTCCGGGCCAGACCACTCGCCGCGTGAAGACCGAACGTTACGACCTCGGGCTGGACATGGCCTGGGAGCTCGACCTGTTCGGCCGCATCCAGCGCAACCTGGAAGCCACCGACGCCGACCAGCAGGCCGCCGAGGCTGACTTGTACCAGCTGCAAGTCACCCTGATCGCCGAACTGGTGGACGCCTACGGTCAACTGCGTGGCGCGCAACTGCGTGAACGCATTGCCCTGGACAACCTGAAGAACCAGCAGGAATCGCGCACCATCACCGTCAGCCTGCGCGATGCCGGTGTGGGCGACCAACTCGACGTGGAGCGTGCCGACGCACGCCTCGCGGCGGTTGAAGCCAGCGTGCCGCAACTGCAGGCCGAACAAGTGCGCGAGCGTAACCGCATCGCCACCCTCCTCGGCCAGCGGCCCGATAAGCTCAGCGTAGACCTGGGCCCGAAAGACCTGCCGGCGATTGCCAAAGCGCTGCCGATCGGCGACCCGGGGCAACTGCTGCAACGTCGCCCGGACATCCTCAGCGCCGAACGCAAATTGGCCGCCGCCACCGCGCGTATCGGCGTGGCCAAGGCCGACCTGTTCCCACGCGTCAGCCTCAGCGGCTTCCTCGGCTTTACCGCCGGGCGCGGCTCGCAGATCGGTTCATCCGCCGCGAATGCCTGGGCCCTGGGCCCGAGCATCACCTGGGCCGCGTTTGACCTGGGCAGCGTGCGCGCCCGCTTGCGCGGCGCCGATGCCGAGGCCGATGGCGCCCTGGCAAGCTACGAGCAGCAAGTGTTGCTGGCGCTGGAAGAATCCGAGAACGCCTTCACCGACTACGGCAAGCGTCAACAACGCCTGGTCTCGCTGATCCGCCAAAGCGAATCCAGCCGCGCCGCCGCCGATTTGGCCGCGATCCGCTATCGCGAAGGCACAGTGGACTTCCTGGTATTGCTCGACGCGCAACGTGAGCGTTTGGCAGCCGAGGACTCCCAGGCCCAGGCCGAAGTGGACCTGTATCGCGGGATTGTGGCGATCTACAAGGCGCTGGGGGGTGGGTGGAAGCCGGATACGGTGGTCGCTACCGCCAAGTGATGTAAAGAGCTCCTTTGGTTGGTCGCATCCAGCCAATTTCTAGCCCCGTGGTCCATTGGGTCACGGGGCTTTTTTTGGTGACTGAAAAGAGCCGAGTCAAACAATCGGCAAGCGCAGATTTCACTGACAAGTGACTAAACGGGAAAACCGCTCAAACAAACAAAGCCCGGTACCGTTTAAGGCCACTGGTACAGACCTGTTAGAAATGACAGTTGCAAAACCTTGAGCTGCGCCTTTTACTACTACCGACTCAACCATCGCATTGGACGACAAAGTGCCGGGATTAGTTTGTGGGGCAATTCCAGACACCATTAACTTCTCGCCTACTACTTACTGCATGCCCTACAAAGCCAAAAAAGAGAACATCATGAAAAACACAATTCTGTTGTTATTAGTTGGACTCTCATTCGCTCAGTGGGCTTTTCCTACGAGAACGTACGCCCAGCCTTTAGACGGTTACGATGCGTGTCCAGTCCGTACCGCCACACGGGCCTCCCCCTTAAGCTATTTAAATTTATACAACACTGATCGCTACTCACGGCATAGCTTCAATCTCTGTTTAGACTTTACAATTAAAAACAAAGGCAAGATCAAATTTTATATACATTAACCCCCATCTCCCAGGGCGAACCTCTCCCCTTAATCAGAATACCGTATTCACCCGGCATTCGTTGCGCAGCAAATGCTGTAGCAGATAATATCGGTCAGTATTATTACTTTTCGCGATAGGTAAATTAGCGAAAAAGTATTCCGCCACGAGTCATTCTCTTGAGGAAACGTATAAGAACGCGGGGAAAGTCCTGCACTTGCCACAGATCCACGTTATCGCGCTTTATGGTCCAACACGGCATTGCAACCGCTGAAGTGACAACACAAAGTCAAATAAACCTTCCTCGTTATGCAGATAGCTCTTGGCGGAGATCTTCAACATCGATCATTCATTGCGAAAACCGGTGCCATGACGGGCGACGCCGTGCATATGACTGCTGAGGCGATCGTACTTCGCGGCGAAAAATTTGCTCAGGTCTAGACACCGTGGGCTTGGTTGAGGTTTGTCGGCGGTCGTTGGTAAACCCATATGGCTGAGGCACCTGCAACACCTTCGAATGGAAAAGGCTGCACATGTAATATCGCTCATTAGCGTTGTCATGGTTTACCGGGCGAGTTTTTCGGCCATTTTTTGAAATGGGCTCAGGGGTGAACTCTTACATCTGTCAGGCGTGGCTACCTGGCCGTGCGTGTCCGCTATCAGTCGCGCCTTTGGTTGGCAGCTTCCAGCTTTTTTGCCCCTAGCCCATCCGGTAACGGGACTTTTTGGTTATTGAAAATTCCCACGTAAAACAATCGGCAAACGCAGATTTCACTGGCAGGCGACAAAACGGTGAAACTGCTCAAACAAAGAAAGCCCGGAACCGTTAAATACAACGGGTATAGATCTGTTAGAAATGACAGTTGCAAACTGTTTGGCCCCGTTTTTTACTACGACTGACTCAATCCTGACACTGGACCACAAAGAGCCGGGATTAGTTTGTGAAGATCACCCAGAAAACATCAACCTTTCACGCAGACTTAACACATGCACAACATAAAAAAGAGACCATCATGAAAATCACAATCCTATTATTACTTGGACTCTCGCTCACCCAATGGATTTTTCCTGCACGAACGGACGCCCTGCCTTTAAGCGATCCTGATGAGTGCCGTACCTTTCGCGGTAAAAATGCCATAAATGTAAGCTTCTTTAATCCCACTAAAAATGACATTATTTCGAGGAGAGACCCTGGATCTTGCTCAATCCTTTCAGGAGGAGGGGGCAGAATAAAATTATATTTATATTAAAACCCAAACTCTAAGGGCGGATTGTTTTCTCAATCAGAGCATCGTTGATCCGCCATTCATTACGCAGCCGTTGCTGTAACAGGCAATACCGAACAGCATCATCACCATTCGTTCGAGACAAGGCTGCATTCATGCACCTGATTCGCCCCCACCCAACGGACGAAGCCGTACACGATTATTCATACACAGCACACACCGGCATCTGTCAGGCGCCCGTCAATAGTGACATTCTCTGGCTGTCATCATTGAGAATCAAACTCCGATAATGCCCAGGATTAGACCCACTCCACTTACGAAACGCCTTATAAAACGAGCTCGTATCAGCAAACCCCAACCGCTCCGCAATCTCGGCAAAACTGATCTGCGGCTCCGCCAGCCACACAATCGCCAGCTCTTTGCGCACACTGTCCTTGAGCCCCTGATACGTCTGCCCTTCTTCCGCCAGACGGCGGCGCAGGGTGGAGGCGGAGATGCACAGGCTGGCGGCGAGGCCTTCGGTTTCCGGCCAGGTGTCGGGGGGCAGTTGGCGCAGGTCGTGCTTGATGCGGGTGGCGAGGCTGTCGGGGTCGCGGTATTTGACCAGGATGTTGGCGGGCGCGTGGGCCAGGAAGCGTTTTAGTTCTTCAGCGGTGCGCTTGATCGGCAGGTCCAGGCAGTCGGCGGAGAAGATCATGCGGGTACGCGGCCGATCGAAACGCAGGTTGTCGGAGAACATGATCTGGTAGTCGTCGCAGAAGTCCGGTTTCGGACAACGCAGTTCAATCGCCAGGATCGGAATCCGCCGTCCCGCCAGCCAACAGGCAACGCCGTGCACAATCATCCAGTAGGTAAAGTAGGTGAAGACACGGTTAGGTTCAGACTCGGGTTCGAGCAACACAATCTCCGCCAGACTTTGTTGACGCACCAATTCAGCGGGCAGGCGCTCGAGCATCAACGACAGAAACCCCAGGCCGGTTTCCAGGCCAGTGGCCAAGGTCGGCTGCGCCATCGCCGCATGGCAGAGGAACGCCAAGCTGCCGGACTTGAGCTTGCGTGGGTCCATGCCGAAGAACTCATCATCCAGGCGCCGCGCCAGCAGGCGCCACAGGCGTGCATAGGTCGTGGCCGAGACCCGCGCGCCGGGCTCGGCCAGCCGCTGCGGGTCGATGCCGGCTTTAAGCAGCACTTCGGCAGTGGCCGCCCCAGGGGCGCAGCTTTGCAACAAGGCTTCGCGCACGAGGTGGAGGGAGATGGTGTCTTTTTCCGACATTGGCGCAGTCCGTGCCCTGGGTGGCGTGAAGTGCCGCCATCTTAGGCAGTCACGCGACAAAAGAGTAGGCGCCGCGCAACCGGTCTCGGGTATTCTGCGCCAGGATTTTTACTGACAGGAAGTTGCACCGATGAGTTGTTGGGAAGTACTTGGGCTACCGCATGACGCTGACACCCGCACAATCAAGCGTCAGTACGCCGTCTTGCTCAAGCAGCATCGTCCGGATGAGGACCCCAGCGGCTTCCAGCGCTTGCGCGAGGCGTATGAGCATGCCCTGGCGTGGAGCCGTTTCGAGGCGCCCGCTGAAACACCGCAGCCGGTGCCCGTCGACAGCGTGCAACCTGCCGCGGCCGAACCGGACACGCGTGTCGAACAGGCCCGAGCCTTGGTGGCGCAGGCCACTCCCAGTGAACTGCGCCACCTCTACCAGCAAGCCAGGGACAGTGAGTACGCCGACGCCTTTGAGGCCCTGCTGTTGCAGCGCTGCCTGACGTCGACAGACCCCGCCATCAGCGAGTGGGCCGTCACCCACCTGCATTGGCTGACCCCCTGGTTACGCGAAGCCCCCGCACGCTTGCCCGCATACCGCCTTGATGCGCTGCTGGAACAGATGTTTGCGCACGTCGAACAGCGGTTGGTCGGGCTGCTCGATCAACAACAGGTCGAAGCCTTCAAGGCCGCATTGAGCGAACTGAACCACACTGAATGGCTCAAGCCGCTGCCGCGCCACGCGCGGATCAACGACCTGCTCGCCCGTGCCCTACTGGCGAGCCGATGCTGGTCCGAGGACCTGTTCGACACCTTGTGCGCCCAGCAAGCCTGGTCCGATAAGGACTTGGAAAACCCCTGCCCCGAGCCTGAATGGTCGCAGCTCCAGGCGCGCAATGCGCTGGAGCGTTTCAAGGCGCATACACTCGCGCAGGCCAGCCTGGACTCGCGCGATGCGGAGTGTCGCGCAGCCAAATTGCTGTTTGGCGACATGCCACTGGCGCAACGGCAACGTTTCGCCCGGCGCTTTGGCGAGTCCGACTGGAACGCCTGCCGTACGCTCAGCGAAACCATCCTCAGCCAGTACCCGTCACTCTGCGCCCTGATGCCCGGCGGCGATCCGTATTTCTGGCGCGACTGGGAACGTGCCACCCGACCGTGGCCGATGTTCGTAGCCTTACTGGGCATGGCCGCCGGCTGGACGATCCACGACCAACAGGTGACCGACCATCCCCTGATGGAAACCCTCGGAATGGCGCCAACCTGGGCCTTCCTGATTGCCATTCCGGCGTTGTTGATCCTGGCGATCTGGCGTCCCGCCACCGATGGCTACGGTGAAATCGACGACGGACTCTCGCCGCTGTCACGCTGGCTGAGCTTTCGCCGACCCTCGCCCTTGTTCATCCGCGAGATATTGCCGTGCTGGCTGTTGGGCGCGCTGATCTGCGTCATCCTTGGCCCTTACGCCTTTATCGGCTACGTGGCGACGCTGCAGGGCCTGGGTCTCGCACAGCGGTTGTTCGGCAGGCGTGGCTGACACGCCCTCAACAGCTGTTCAGCCACGGTTCAGCAAATGTAAAGATTGCCTGTTTAGTAATGAGTATCATTATGTTACAACTTAGCCTCCTATCTAGTTGTGACGCGGTGCCGAATGCTCGTTCCTTTTCTCATCATGCTGCGCGAAGGCATTGAAGCCGCATTGATTGTTGGCATTATCGCCAGTTACCTGCAGCAGACCGGCCGGGGCCAGTGGATGCCCGCCGTATGGATCGGCGTGTTTCTCGCCGCTGCGCTGGCCCTGCTGGTCGGTGGTGGCCTGGAGCTGGTCAGCGCCGAATTCCCGCAAAAGCAGCAGGAGCTGTTCGAAGGCATCGTCGGTCTGGTCGCCGTGGGCATCCTCAGTTCCATGGTGTTCTGGATGCGCAAAGTGGCGCGCTCCATCAAGCACTCGCTGCACGAATCCCTTGATCACGCGCTGGCGGGCTCCAAGCATCAAGTCACCGCCCTGATTCTCATGGTGTTTTTCGCCGTGGCCCGTGAAGGCCTGGAAACCGTGTTCTTCCTGCTGGCGGTGTTCCAGCAGAGCGAAGGCCCAGGCGCACCGATTGGCGCGCTGCTCGGCCTGATCCTCGCGATCATCGTGGGTTTCCTGATCTACACCGGCAGCATGCGCCTGAACCTCGGTGCGTTTTTCCGCTGGACCGGCCTGTTTATCCTGGTGGTGGCCGCCGGCATCCTCGCCAATTCAGTGCAAGCGCTGCACGAAGCCGGCGTGTGGAATCACCTGCAGACCGTGCTGTTCGACTTCAGCGCCGCGCTGCCAATGGACAGCCCGCTGGGCTCGGTACTTGCCGGCATGTTCGGCTATCAGGAAGCCCCCACCATCAGCACCCTCGGCGCCTACCTGATTTACCTGGTGGTGGCCCTGGTGATGTTCTTCCTGCCCGCCGCGCCGTCCAAGCCTGCCGCCGCGCCCTCTTCCGTTTCCAGCCAGTAAGGACCGTCCCTTGTCCAACCCAACTCCTCAACCGGCTTCGCCACCCCGCGCCCTGCGCTGGGCCGTGGCGGGCTCGGTGGTCGTGATGATCGCCGCCGGTGGCCTGTTCTATTACGCCTCGCAGTTGGCGGCCAGCAAGCGCCAGACCAACCACAATGAAATTGCCGTGACCATTCATGGCCACGCCTGTGAGCCGAATGAACTGACGGTACCGGCCGGCCGCGCCAGCTTCCGCATCATCAACCGCTCCGACCGTGCGGTGGAATGGGAAATCCTCGACGGCGTGCTGGTGGTCGAAGAACGGGAAAACATCGCCCCCGGCCTCAGCCAGGTGATCAATGCCAACCTGTTGCCCGGCGACTATGCAATCACCTGCGGCCTGCTGAGCAATCCACGTGGCACCTTGCACGTGACGCCCACCGCCGAGTCCGACGCACAGGCCAAGGCCAAGCCGTCGATGGTGGCGTTTATTGGCCCGCTGTCGGAGTTCCGCGTGTACTTGAGCAGCCAGGGCAGCGCGCTGATCAAGGCGGTGACCGCCTTGCAGCAAGCCATCGACAGCGGCGACCTCGCCCAGGCTCAAGCGCTCTATGTTCCCGCCCGTGAGGCCTACCAGCGACTGGCCCCGGCGTCTCAACGCCTGGCGGAGCTGGACAATGCGATCAACGCCCGCGCCGACTACTTTGAAAAACGCGAACAGGACCCGGCCTTCAGTGGCTTCCACCGCGTGGAATACAGCCTGTTCCAGCAACGCAGCCTCGACGGCCTGGCGCCGATTGCGCAGCGCCTGGTAACCGACGTCACCACCCTCAAGCAACAATTGCTGGCCCAGTCGCTGCCGCCGGAGCAACTGGTGAGCATCGTGGTACGCAACCTCAACAGCCTGGCCGATGTACGTGCCATCAGCGGTGAAGAGGAGCGCTACAGCCACGTCGACCTGAATGGCTTCGCCGCCAACCTGGAGGCCGCCCACAAGGTCGTCGAGTTGATGCGACCGCTGCTGAGCAAATCCGCCGCCGACCTGTTGCCCAAGGTCGACAGCGCCCTCGCCGCCTTCGATGCCGAACTCCAGGGCTTCAAGGTCGACAAGGGCTATGCCACTTACGACAGCATTACCGCCGATCAGCGCAAGCAGATCGCCGACAAGGCCAAGGCTCTGGCCGTTGCACTCGATGGAATCGACCCCGCCCTTGGCCTTTCCGGCCTGCAGTGAAGACGACCGCATACATGAGCGATTCAGCACAGTTTGACCTCCAACGCCGGCGTGTCCTCCTGGGCATGGCGGCCACCGGCGCTGCCATAGCCGGCAGCAGCCTGACCTGCCCGGCCATGGCCGCCGCCGCCGAGCAAGTCACCACCGCGCCACGCAGTGATAAAACCCAGGACCACCACGACTTCTTCGGCACGCACCAAACCGGCATCGTCACCCCACGCCCGGCCTGCGGCATGCTCGTGGCGTTCGACGTACTGGCCAGTGATCGTGAAGACCTGGAGCGCCTGTTCCGCACCTTGAACGAACGCATCGCCTTCCTGATGACCGGCGGCACCGTGCCGCAAGTCGACCCGAAGCTGCCGCCCACCGACTCAGGAATCCTCGGCCCGGTGGTCACACCGGACAACCTGACCATCACCGTGTCCGTCGGCGAATCACTGTTCGATGAGCGCTTCGGCCTCGCGGCGGTCAAGCCCAAGCGCTTGAGCCGCATGGTCGGTTTCCCCAACGATGCGCTGGAACCGGCGCAGTGCCACGGCGACCTGAGCCTGCAATTCAGCTCCAACACCCCGGACACCAATATCCACGCCCTGCGCGACATCGTGAAGAACCTGCCGGACCTGCTGCTGGTGCGCTGGAAACAGGAAGGCAGCGTGCCGCCCCAGGCGCCTGCCAAACCTGGCGAGCCGGCCCAGAGCGCACGCAATTTCCTCGGTTTCCGTGACGGTTCGGCCAACCCGAACTCCAACGATGACAAGGCGATGAACCAGATTGTATGGGTGCAGCCTGGCAGCGACGAACCGGCCTGGGCGGCCAACGGCAGCTATCAGGCCGTGCGCATCATCCGCAATTTCGTCGAGCGCTGGGACCGTACCCCGCTGCAAGAGCAGGAAAGCATCATCGGCCGCATCAAGCCCACCGGCGCGCCTATGGACGGCGACCAAGAAACCCAGGTGCCCGACTACAGCAAGGACCCGGAAGGCAAGTTGACCAAGCTCGATGCCCACATCCGCCTGGCCAACCCGCGCACCCCGCAGACTCAGGCCAACCTGATCCTGCGCCGGCCGTTCAACTACTCCAACGGCGTCAACAAAAACGGTCAGCTGGACATGGGGCTGTTGTTCATCTGCTACCAGGCTGACCTGGAGAAAGGCTTTATCAGCGTGCAAACCCGGCTCAACGGCGAGCCCCTGGAGGAATACCTCAAGCCGGTCGGCGGCGGGTATTTCTTCACCTTACCGGGGGTCACGGGACCGAAGGATTTCCTCGGGCGCACGCTGCTGGCTGCAACGCACCCTCACACCACTGCCCCTACCTAAAACAAACCCCAGAGCGGAAACCCTCCCATGAAAAAGTCGTTTATCGCGTTGTCGTTATTGCTGACCCTTTCGCCGCTGGCAGCCTTCGCCGCTACCGCGCCGCTGGATTTGGTAGGGCCGGTGTCGGACTACAAAATCTACGTCACCGAAGAAATCGGTGAACTGGTCACCCAGACCCAAGCGTTCACCGACGCCATCAACAAAGGCGACCTGGCCACCGCCAAGAAACTCTACGCGCCGACCCGTGTGCACTATGAGTCCATCGAGCCGATCGCCGAGTTGTTCAGCGACCTCGATGCATCCATCGACTCCCGCGTCGACGACCACGAAAAAGGCGTGACCGCCGAAGACTTCACCGGCTTCCACCGCATCGAATACGCGCTGTTTTCGCAGAACACCACCAAAGGCCTGGAAACCCTCACCGCCAAGCTCAACACCGACGTTAACGACCTCAAGACCCGCGTCGACGGCCTGACCTTCCCACCGGAGAAAGTCGTGGGCGGCGCCGCAGCACTGTTGGAAGAAGTCGCCGCCACCAAGATCTCCGGCGAAGAAGACCGCTACAGCCACACCGACTTGTATGACTTCCAGGGCAACATCGACGGCGCGAAGAAAATCGTCGACCTGTTCCGTGGGCAGATCGAGAAACAAGACAAGGCCTTCCTGGCCAAGGTCGACAAAAACTTCGCCAGCGTGGACAAGATCCTGGCCAAGTACAAGACCAAGGACGGCGGCTTCGAGACCTACGACAAGGTCAAGGAAAACGACCGCAAGGCCCTGGTGGGTCCGGTCAATACCCTGGCGGAGGACCTGTCCACCTTGCGTGGCAAGCTGGGCTTGAACTAAACGCCGCACAAAAAAAAGACCCAGCCCTGTTGAAGGGGCTGGGTCTTTTTTTTGCCTGCCGGTTTACAGGATCCGGTACAGCAACCGCTCGATGCGCACGCGGCTGACCCGACGCAGGAACTTGCCGACCGCTTCGGGATAGTCCGGCAGCGTTTGCAAATCCTGATAACGCTCGATGCGCGTGGTGTGCTGAAAAATCTGCGCCAGCTCGGTACGCCGCGGCGCCAGCCACTGGCCTTGGGGGTCATCGATCAACAAGGCGTTTTCCAAATCGAGACGGAACGCGCGCGGGTTGAGGTTGTTACCGGTGAGCAAGGTGTAGCGCTGGTCGACCCACATCCCCTTGAGGTGGTAGGTGTTGTCGCCGTCGCGCCACAGGTGCAGGTTCAGTTGGCCACTGTCGATCATCGGCTGATGGCGTTTGGCGAAGCGGCGCAGGCTGATTTCGTACAGGTACGGCAGCGCGGCAATGACCTTGAATGGCTCGCTCGGCGGGATGTAGAAGTCGTTGGCGGTCTTGTCGCCGACGACGATGTCGATCTTCACCCCACGCGCCAGGGCACGGTTGATCTCGCGGGTCACCGGCAGCGGCAGGTTGAAGTACGGCGTGCAGATGGTCAGTTGCTGCTGGGCGCTGGCGATCAGTTCGAGGATCACCCGGTTCAGCGGGTTGTTCTTGCCCACCCCGAGCAACGGGCTGACCGACAGGTGACCATTGGGCAACTGCCCCGTCGTGGTGTCATAGGTCGCGTGTTTCAGGCGGCTGCGCAAGTCGCCGATATCATTGCGCAAGCTGCGCGTGGTGGGAGGGTTGGGCAGGTCCAGGCGATTAACGGCCTTGGAGGCGATCAGCCCGTGCTCCACCAGGTGTTGCATCGAGTCCGCCAGGGGCTTGCTGTGGATCAGGTGGTAGCGGTCGAAACGGTACTTGTCGAACTTGTGCAAGTACACGTTGTTCAGGCTCGCCCCGCTGTACAGCACGCTGTCGTCGATCACGAAGCCCTTGAGGTGCAGCACGCCGAACAGCTCGCGGGTTTGCACCGGCACGCCATACACCGGCACGTCGCTGCTGTGGCTTTGGGTCATGGCCTGGTACCAGGCGCTGTTGCCCGGCTGTTTCCCGGCACCGATCAAGCCACGCTGGGCGCGCAGCCAGTCGACCACCACCACGATCTCCAACTCCGGCCGCGCAGCCTTGGCCGCGTGCAGGGCATCGTAGATCTCCTGCCCCGCTTCGTCCTGCTGCAGATACAGCGCGACGATGTAGATACGCCGCGTGGCCTGGGCGATTTTTTCCAGCAGGCAACGGCGGTACGCGTCGGCGCCGGACAGCACCTCAAGGGCCTCGGGAGTGAGGGGGAAACCGCGCAGTTTGGGCAACAGGGAGCGTTTGAAGAACGACGGCATAAGGCTCGCAATGGGTCGAATCCGAAGAGTCCCCGAGCTTACACCATGGGGGTGCTCAGGTCTTGCTGCGCGGCATGTAAAAATTTATTGACCAAGAAGAACGATCGTTCTACTGTTTGCAACATGAACGATATGACCGGTAGTGAAACCCGCGACATCATCCTCGACGTGGCCGAAAAGTTGATCTATCGCCATGGCATCGCCGCCACGGGCATGGACTTCCTGGTGAAAACCGCCGGCGTCTCGAGAAAAAGCGTTTACCGCTACTTCGCCAACAAAGACGAATTGGTGATTGCCGCCCTGCAACGTCGTGACGAGCGCTGGATGCAGTGGCTGCGCGACGAAGTGGAACGCAGCGAAGGCACGGGTGAACGGCTGCTCGCGGTGTTCAGCGCGCTCAAGGCCTGGTTCGACACAGCGGATTTCCGCGGCTGTGCGTTTATCAACACCAGCGGCGAAACCGGCAACCCGCACGACCCGGTGCGCCTGCTGGCCAAGGCCCACAAACAGAAACTGTTCGAGTACGCACTTGAACTCTGTCAAGCACATGGCACCCCCGACCCGGCACAGCAGGCCGCGCAACTGCTGATCCTGATCGATGGCGCCATCACCGTTGCCCTGGTGATGGGTGATTCAACAGCTGCCGATAATGCGCAATGCATGGCGCGAACGTTATTGGGACTGTGAACGCACAGGTCAGCGCAACTTTCGACTGAAACCTTATTGTCTTGAGGAAAATGCCCATGTCATCCGCCGCAGAAACACGCCCGCCGCTGCCGCCGTTCACGCGCGAGTCGGCTATCGAAAAAGTCCGCCTGGCCGAAGACGGCTGGAATTCCCGCGACCCGCACCGCGTATCCCTGGCCTACACCCTCGACACCCACTGGCGTAACCGCGCCGAATTTGCCTACAACCGCGAAGACGCCAAGGGCTTCCTGACCCGCAAATGGGCCAAGGAGCTGGATTATCGGTTGATCAAAGAGCTGTGGGCGTTTACCGACAACCGCATCGCGGTGCGTTATGCCTATGAGTGGCACGACGACTCCGGCAACTGGTTCCGTTCCTATGGCAACGAGAACTGGGAGTTCGACGAGAACGGCCTGATGGCCAATCGTTTTGCCTGCATCAACGACCTGCCGATCAAGGCAAGCGAACGCAAGTTCCACTGGCCGCTGGGGCGGCGCCCGGATGATCATCCGGGGCTTTCTGATCTGGGGCTTTAAGACCTGGCAAATGTGTGAGGGGGCGGTGCGACGATTCGACTTGCCCCCTCACGTGCGGCTACGGCACTTCAGTCCTGATTCAGCCCTACCCGATACAGAACCCCATCATCCTCATCCGTCAGCACATACAAGAACCCATCCGGTCCCTGCCGCACATCGCGGATCCGCGCCTTCAAGCCTCCCAACAAGCGCTCTTCGTGAATCACCTTGTCGCCATCAAACTGCAACCGGATCAACTCCTGGTCGACCAGCGCACCGATAAACACGTTGTGCTGCCAAGGCTTGAAGCGATCCGCATCATAAAACGCCATACCGCTGATACCCGGTGATTTTTCCCAGACGTGATGCGGCGGCACTGTGCCTTCCAGCGTCTTGCCCTTGGCTTCGGGAATCGGTGTCAGCGAATAATTGATGCCGTGGGTTGCCAGCGGCCAACCGTAGTTCTTGCCCCGCTCGATGATGTTGATCTCATCACCGCCACGCGGGCCGTGTTCGTTTTCCCAGATCGTGCCACTCCAGGGGTTCAACGCCAGCCCCTGAGGGTTGCGCTGGCCGTAGGACCAGATCTCCGGGCGCACGCCTTCTTGACCGACAAAGGGGTTGTCGTCCGGCACGCGGCCGTCCGGATAGATGCGCACGACCTTGCCTTGCAATTTGTCCAGGTCCTGGGCGGTCGGGCGATCGTTGTTTTCCCCCAGCGTCACGAACAGGTAGCCATCACGGTCAAAGGCCAGGCGTGAACCGAAGTGATTGCCGGTGGACAGCTTCGGCTCCTGGCGCAGGATGACGGTGAAGTCGGTCAAGCCACTGAGATCAGCCGCCAGGCGACCACGGCCCACCGCAGTGCCGGCCGTACCGCCCTTGCCGCCGCCTTCGGCGTAGGACAGGTAGACCATGCGGTCCTGCTTGAAGTCGGGCGACAGCACCACGTCCAGCAGGCCGCCCTGCCCTTTGGCCCATACTTCAGGCACGCCTTTCAGCGGCGCGGAGAGCTTGCCGTCCGGGCTGACAAAACGCAGGTGGCCAGGACGTTCGGTAACCAGGAAGCCTTGCTTGTCCGGCAGAAAGGCCACTGCCCACGGGTGATCGAGGCCTTTGGCGATGGGGGTGGCGGTAATGCTGCCTTGTTCGCTGGGAAACTGCTGGGCGTCGGCGGCGAAAGCCGTGGTCAACGGCAGCAACGTGGTTGCACAAAGAGCGGCTAGAAGGGTTTTGCGTAGAAACATAAGGCGGAATCCTTACCGGCGATTGCCGTTGGCATCATAGGTGGGGGCTTTGGTTTCGGTGGTCGGACGGCTGGGGGCGGCATCGCGTTGCGGGTAACGATTGCCGATACCGCCGTTCTCCAGGGTCGGCGTGCGCGTGGTCGGCCCGGTCTGGATACCGCGAATGGCCGGCGCATTGGGCTGAGTGCCCTGCATGCTATTGGGGTTGGCCCGGTGGATCGGGCCGTTGTTGGCGTTGTTGTTGCCGGGCAGGTTTTGCGCATGCGCCAAAGGCGCAAGGGCCAGGCCCACCAGCAGCACTGCAACGTGACGCATACCGCTATTCATGACGAAACCTCTCAGGGCGAGGATTACCTGCTTTCGATAACACGCTACGCCTAGGGTTCGGCTTTCGACACTAAATAGTTTCTCATCAGGTGTAACACGATCTGTCCGCGCATCTGTCGGTGGAAACTTTTCGTACAGCGTCCGAGTCACCAGAACACAGCCTCTACTTAAGGAATCGCACCTATGCCACGGGCAATCTGGAAAGGCGCCATCAGCTTTGGCCTGGTGCATATCCCGGTCTCGCTGGTCTCGGCCACGTCATCACAGGGCGTGGACTTTGACTGGCTCGACAAGCGCAGCATGGACCCGGTGGGCTACAAGCGCATCAACAAGACCACCGGTAAAGAGGTGACGAAAGAGAACATCGTCAAAGGCGTTGCGTTCGAAAAAGGCCGCTATGTGGTGCTCAGCGAAGAGGAAATCCGCTCGGCCCACCCCAAGTCGACCCAGACCATCGAAATCATCGCGTTTGTCGCCAGTGACCAGATCCCGTTGCAGAACATCGACACCCCCTACTTCCTCGCGCCGGATAAACGGGGCGGCAAGGTCTACGCGCTGCTAAGGGAAACCCTTAAAAAAACCGGCAAAGTTGCGCTGACCAATGTGGTGCTGCACACCAAGCAGCACCTGGCGGCCTTGATGCCACTGGAATCGGCGCTGGTGCTGGTGATGCTGCGCTGGCCCGCCGAAGTCCGCAGCCTAGACGACCTGGAACTGGGCAGCGACGTGACCAAACCCAGCCTAGCCAAGGGCGAACTGGACATGGCCAAGCGCTTGGTAGAAGACATGAGCGCCGACTGGCAGCCGGATGACTACCGTGACAGTTTCCAGGAAAAAATCATGGCGCTGGTGGCCAAGAAGGCCAAGGCCGGCAAGATCGAAGACGTGGAAACCAGCCAGGACAGCGAAGCGCGCAAGTCCGCCGACGTGATCGACCTGACGGAACTGCTCAAGCGCAGCCTGGCCGGCAAGCCCGCCAAGAAGCCGGCGGCGAAGAAATCCACCAAGGCCTCATGACCCATGCCAAAGCCCCTCAGCGAGTACAACCGTAAGCGCGACTTCGGCGTTACCGGCGAACCGGCAGGCTGTGCACCTGCCGGCAAACGCAACGCGTCGGCGCTGTCTTTTGTGATCCAGAAACATGACGCGCGCAACCTGCACTATGACTTTCGCCTGGAACTCGACGGCGTGCTGCTCAGTTGGGCGGTGCCCAAGGGCCCGAGCCTGGACCCGAGCCAAAAGCGCCTGGCCGTCCACGTGGAAGATCACCCCCTCAGCTATGGCAGCTTCGAAGGCAGTATTCCCGCCGGCCAATACGGCGCCGGCGACGTCATTGTGTGGGATCGCGGCATCTGGCAGCCCCATGATGACCCGCGTAAGGCCTACGCCGCCGGCAAGCTCACATTCACCCTGGTCGGCGAAAAACTCTCCGGCGACTGGGCGCTGGTGCGCACCCGCCTGAAGGGCAGCGGCGACAAGGAACAATGGCTGTTGATCAAGGAAAAGGACGCGCAGGCACGCCCGGCAGACGACTACGACATCGTTCAGGCTCAACCGGACAGCGTGGTCAGCGACGCCTCGGCAGGTAAATCCAAGGTTAAATTCAACGTTAAATCCAACGCCAAGCCCAGCACCAAAGCCACGCGACAACAAGCAGCGGCAACCGCCCTCCCCGAACAATTCAACCCACAATTGGCCACGCTGGTCGACCGCGCCCCCGAAGGCAACTGGCAGTACGAAATCAAGTTCGACGGTTACCGCATGCTCACGCGCATTCGCGACGGCGAGGTGCGCCTGTTCACCCGCAACGGCCATGACTGGACCGAACGCCTGCCGCGCCAGGTCAAGGCCCTGCAGGCCCTCGAGCTCAAGGACAGCTGGCTCGACGGCGAGGTGGTCAGCCTGAACGGCGACGGCCTGCCAGACTTCCAGGCGCTGCAAAACGCCTTCGATATCGGCCGCAGCCTGGACATTGTCTACTACCTGTTCGATGCGCCGTTCCTCAACGGCCAGGATCAACGCCAGGCGCCTGTGGAGACACGCCGCGCCGCGCTCAAGGACGCGCTGGCCGCAAGCAGAAGCAAGTTACTGCGATTCTCCGAAGCCTTCACCGCCCACCCTCGCGACATCTTCGAAAGTGCCTGTGACCTCGCCCTGGAAGGCGTGATCGGTAAGCGCCTGGGCAGCCCCTATGTGTCGAGTCGCAGTGCCGATTGGATCAAGCTTAAATGCCGCCTGCGCCAGGAGTTCGTGATCGTCGGCTACACCCGGCCACAGGGTTCACGCAGTGGTTTCGGCGCGCTGTTGCTGGCGGTGAATGACGATGCCGGGCTGGTGTATGCCGGGCGTGTGGGCACAGGCTTTGATCACGCGGCACTGAAAGCGATTTACGCGCAACTCAAGCCCCTGGAACGCAAGGCATCGCCGCTGGAAAAGCCGCTGAGCAGCGCCCAGGCCCGTGGCGTGCACTGGGTGGCGCCGACGTTGGTTGGCGAGGTGCAATTCGCCGAATGGACCCGGGAAGGTGTGGTCCGCCAGGCGGCATTCGTGGGGCTGCGCAGCGACAAACCGGCCGCCGAGATCATTCACGAGCAACCACGAACGGCCAACGCCATGAAACCCGCGAAAAAAACCAGCGCTGCGGTAACTATCACCCACCCCGACCGGGTGATCGACCCGCAAAGCGGCACCCGGAAGCAGCAACTGGCGCAGTTCTACGACAGCATCAGCCAGTGGATCCTGCCCTTCCTGCGCCACCGCCCTGTTTCATTGCTGCGAGCACCTGAAGGCATCGAAGGCGAGCCATTCTTCCAGAAACATTCGGAGCGCCTGGCCATTCCCAACATCAAGCACCTGGATCAGGCACTCGACCCAGGGCATGCGCGCCTGATGGAAATCGACAGCGCCCGCGCGTTGATCGGTGCCGTGCAAATGGGCGCCGTGGAATTTCACACCTGGGGCGCCACCTCAGACAAGATCGAAACCCCCGACCTGTTTGTGCTCGATCTCGACCCGGACCCGGCGCTGCCCTGGAAAGCCATGCTGGAAGCGGCGCAACTGACCCTGTCGGTGCTGGATGAACTGGGGCTGCAAGCGTTCGTCAAGACCAGCGGAGGCAAGGGACTGCACCTGGTCGTGCCCCTGGCGCGCCGCGACGGTTGGGACACCGTCAAGGCGTTCGCCAAGGCCATCGCCCAGTTCATGACCGAGCAACTGCCCGAGCGTTTTACCGCGACGTCAGGGCCCAAAAACCGCGTCGGCAAGATCTTTATCGACTACCTGCGCAACGCGCGGGGCGCCAGCACCGTGGCGGCCTACTCCGTGCGGGCACGCCCAGGCCTGCCGGTGTCGGTGCCGATCAGCCGTGAGGAGTTGAAGGGTTTACGCAGCGCGCAGCAATGGACTGTCGCCAATGTGCAGCAGCGGTTGAACGGTTTGAAGGCTGATCCCTGGGCCGGGTATACCAACCGACAGAAACTCAGCAAGAAGATGTGGGACAAATTGGGCGCCCGTCCACCGGTGTGAATGGCGCCCAACGTGACGATCAGATCAGCAGGAAGATCGCTGCCAAACCAGCGAAGATCGCCCACTTTTCCAGGTAATAACGGGTACGGTTGCGCTTTTTCAGCTCTTTGCCACGCAGACGGATCTTGTACAGCCGCGTGAACGCGCGGTTGAGCCCACCGGTCTTGTCACCGTCATCATTGGGCGAACCCGCAGCGGCCATGACGGTACGGCTGAACCAACGATTGAAAGCCGCCGCCCAGCGGTACTTCATCGGACGCTCAATGTCGCAGAACAGGATGATGCGGTTCTGCTGTGTGGTGTTTTCCGCGTAGTGGATATAAGTCTCGTCGAACATCACCGGCTCGCCATCACGCCAGGAGTAGCTTTCGCCATCCACGTTGATGTAGCAACCTGGGTCATTCGGCGTATCCAGGCCCAGGTGATAGCGATACGAGCCGGCATACGGATCACGGTGGCGTACCAATTTTGAGCCCGGCGGCAGCTCGGCAAACATCGCGGCCTTTATCGAGCCGATGCTCTGGACCAACGCCGTGGTGCGCGGGCACAGCTTCATCGCCGACGGGTGACTGTCGCCATACCATTTCAGGTAAAAGCGTTTCCAACCCGACTTGAAGAACGAATTGAAGCCGACGTCGTTGTATTGGTCCGAACGCTTGATTTCCCCGGCGCGCATCAGGTTCTGGCCTTCCTGGCGGATTTCTTCCCAGTGTTCCTGGAGCGGGCTCAGGTCGGGAAAATCGCTGGGCGACAGGTAGGGCCGGCTGGGCAGCTTGGAGAAGAGATAGAGAAAACAGTTGATCGGGGCGAGAAAGGTCGAATGATCACTGAGCTGGCGGCCCAGCTTGTGTCGCACCCGGCCACGCAGGTGGACATACGCAATCGAGGCAACGTAAAGAACAACAATGATGAGCTTCAAGGGATTTCGTCACACGTCAGAAGAGAACAGGCTGCTCCTGCGTGCCCACGACGGCCGAGGATGGATAGCAGCACCTGAAATCACAATTCACACAATCGGCACCACCGTCTGAGAGATCGGTGCGTTGCCATTGGCAGTTATTTAGCCACAGTTTGTAACCAAAAGTTAACTAAGAATTGTGAAAAGCTGTCTTCTGAATGTGTTGAGCGGGCTTGCTCAGGGGCACGCCCGCGGTGCGGTTAATCCATCTTACCGAGGGGGTAAACGACGCTCATCGATCACCGAAAATGGCCCGTTCTCCCGGCGCACTTGTGCGAAATGCCGAATCAACGCCACCAAAACACCGAGCATCAGCCCTGCCATCAGGCTCAATGCAATAATCAGGGCTTTTTTCGGTTTGATCGGCCCCAGCGGTTCCTGCGCCTGGCGGTCCACCGTCACCAACTTCAGCGCGCTCATATCGATACTGAGGCCGCGCAGCCGGGCCTCCTCCGCCCACAGTGGCTCCACACCTTGCAGGAATATGTCCTCATCCTTACGGCTGTTGAGCACCTCCACTTCGCGATTGACATCAAGCATGCGCAACTCCTTGCTGATTTCGGCAACCCGATTGTTGGTGAAGTCATCATTGGAACGTTGCGCCAACGCTGTGCGCTCGGCCTCCAGCGCCTCGGTGCCCATGAAGTACAGCGGGATTTTCTGGTTGGTGACTTCGGTGCGCATCACCTGGCCGGCCCCACGAACCGCGCTGGCTCCCATGGCGGAAGGCGTGGTGGGGCTGTTGATGCCGATGGACTTGGCGATGGAAATAGCCTCGGCCAATTCTGCCAGGCGGCTGACGCGTTGCATTCTCATCTGCAAGCGCAGCGCGGAGAGTTCATCCTTCAATTGAGCGCGCTTGACCTTATCCGCCTCCAGCAACCTGGCGATTTTTGACGCTTTGCCCGTTTCGTAGTTGGCGCGTGCAGCGTCGATCTTGCCTTTGAGCTCGTTCAGGCGGTTGTTCACGATCACCTTGAGGTCCGCGCCCACTTGCTCGCGTTGCTGCGTGATCGCATAGGCTACTAACCCGTTTAGAATCGCCACCCCATCAATCCCATTGGGGTACTGCATTTCCAAGCGGAGGTAATTGTTGAGTGCGTCGGGTTTCTTGGGATCTGCGCCCACCAAGTTGATAGCGTTCTGATTGAACGCTTCGAAGCTCTGTTCCAGGCTTCGCCCAGGTTGTTGAAAGGCCTCGAACAAAGGCAGGTTGGCCCTGAAGAAGCCCAGCCGCGTTTCGTAGGAATCCAGCTGTGCACCGACTTTGGCCAGCGCATCGGCCGGCGGTAACTTGTAGACTTCGGAGCGGTTGAGTGCATCCAGCTCATTGATTGCCGCAGGCCGCAACACACTGCTGACTTGGTAAACCCTCGGCGCAAGGAACGCGTAACCTACTCCCAGAAGGCCCGCCAGAATCGTGCAACCGATGATCAGTTTTTTTTGCTTCCAGATCGCGTGAAACAGTTCAAACAGATCAATTTCATCCGTAGGCAAGTATTGATGCAGCTGGGGAGTGTTGTTCAAATGTCTTACACCCTGGTGAGTTGAAATTCAGCGTCCGACAACAGACCTGATCAACAACTGAATAAACAGGGGGCAACGTCCGGCCACACGACACGCATGGCCCTCTGCGGTAACGGAGCCACCCAATTCACTGAAACGTCAGCCTAAGCAGCAAGCGGTTTCATTTCAGTGACACGGGTGTCATTAGTGACCGACACCCAGAGCATTGACGCTCCGTTACAAGACGTTACCCGGAGGGCAGGCAAAGTACGCCAATTGCCTGTGTTCATAACGAAAAATTGCATAAGAAAATAAAAAACAGGACCCTTCCTACGCTTGACTACGCATCAGGCCTTCACCCCCTCAGCAAAAAGGAATTTGTATGTCATCCATTTCCGACTCAGACCTTCAAGCCCTCCAAGGTGCCTGGGAGCAAACCTCACTCGAAGACAGCGGCGTGCTTAATCCCGTCGACGCGCACAGCGCCCCCGGCGCAATCACCACGATTAGCGGCGACCGCTTCGAAGTGAAAACCGTCAGTGGCGAGGTATTGCTGGCTGGCCGGTTTTTCCTGGACAGCAGCACCGTTCCCAAGGGCATTACCTGGGTCGACTCCATAGGGGATGACGCCGGCAAACACTTGCCTGCCAGTTATCGCCTCGAAGGGGATGAGTTTGTGTTCATTGCAGCCGATGAAAGTATGCCCAGACCAATCGTATTCAGTACTGGCCCAGGTCAAACCATGCGCACGTTCGTGCGGCGCTCCTGAACGACGCCTTACGAACCTGTGACAGTATTTTCACAGGGCCTTCACTTTCGGGTCTATAGGGTGAAGCCTACCTACTCCAGTGAATCTCTAGTGAATCCCTTAGCCCGCGTCCTTTCGTGGGCTTTTTTTTGCCTGTGGAATGACGCCTCAATCGGCACGCTTGATGGCCGTCAAGGTAAAGCACATCGGCAATTGCGCAGGCTGGTCTTCGTACTGGTCGTAAAGCTCTTCGCGGTTGGAATGGGCATATTCCTCCAGGTGGCTGATCTGCAAGCCCGCGCAGATCGCGGCGTTTACCAAGTCGCCCAAGGTATGCACATACCAATAAGAGGTGGGCCCGGCAATCTCGCCCTGGCCTTCATAAACAATTGACTCCTGCAGCACAAAGGGCTCGCGCTGGAAGTAGGAGCTGGCCGGCAGGAATGGGTTTTGCGCGCGAGGATCGAACACCTCCAGGAACGGATGGGTTTCGTACATCACCAGCGTGCCGCCGGGTTTCAGGGTGCTGGCAACGTGGTGCATGAACAGCGCCACGTCCGGCATCCAGCCCAGCACACCGATGGTCACCAAGGCGATATCGAAACGCTCGTGCAACACGTGCGGCAGCTGATGGATATCACTTTCCACGAACTCAGGGTTATGCGGCGAGACACTCGCCAGCTCACGGGCCTGCTGCAGAAACGCGGGCGATTGGTCCACTCCCACCACCGAGCGCGCGCCAAGGCTGAACAACGAGAGGCTCTCGCGACCATTGTTACAACACAGTTGCACCACGTCTTTACCGGCCACGCCTACGTCTTGCAGCACGCGGGTGATGGTAGGGTCCAGGCATGAAAAATCAGGCTTGCCGACACCGCTGAGCAGCGCATTCCAAGTGTCGGTGGTTTTGTGCAGGCTGGCAGATTGGTCCCAGGCGTCCTTGTTGCAGGCGACCGCCTGTTGAGGTGAGGGCATGTCCATTGCGTCTCCAGATAATCCATTGAATGGGGCTCTGAAAATAAGCCAAGTGCCTGCGGATTAAAACCCCGAGAAACGGGCGAAACTTAACGCCACGCCTGTAGGTCATTTACGCTGTGAGTGTTCAACCCCTGAACGCCGCCTCAGAAGTTCTCGCCGTGGCCAAACATTCCGACCTGCGTAATACCCTGTCCCTGGACAGCCTGAACTTCTTCCTGGCGGATGTGCGCGACGGACTCGGTCCCTACCTCGCCATCTACTTGCTGGCCGTGCACAAATGGGACCCGGCCAGTATCGGCGTGGTCATGACCCTGGCGGGTATCGCCGCGCTGCTCACCCAGGGGCCGGCAGGTGCGTTGATCGACCGTACCCGCAGTAAGCGCGCGGTCATTGCGCTGGCCGCCATCGTGGTCACCGCCAGTTGCCTGCTGCTGCCCTTTGTCAGCTCTTTCAGCCTGGTCGCCCTTACCCAGGCTGCCAGCGCCGTTGCCGCGTCCGTGTTTGCCCCAGCGATCAGCGCGATCTCCCTGGGCATCACCGGCCCCCGCGCGTTCACCCGCCGCACAGGGCGCAATGAAACCTTCAACCACGCCGGCAATGCCGTGGCCGCGTTGTTGGCCGGCGGCCTGGCCTACCTGTTCGGGCCGGTGGTGGTGTTCTACCTGATGGCCTTTATGGCGGTGGCCAGTATCGTCGCGATCAGTTGCGTGTCGGCCGAGGCGATCGACCACGACGTCGCCCGAGGCTTCGACCCGGCGCATCACACCGATCATGAGCAACCGTCCGGCATGAAGGTATTGCTGGCGAACCGCCCGCTGTTGTTGTTCGCCATCTGCTGCGCGTTGTTCCACCTGGCCAATGCGGCGATGCTGCCGTTGGTCAGCCAAAAGCTGGCGCAGATCAACCTGCACATGGCCACCCCGCTGACGTCGGCGTGCATCGTCGCCGCGCAACTCGTGATGGTGCCGATGGCCTGGCTGGTTGGGTTGAAGGCCGACATCTGGGGACGCAAGCCGTTGCTGATGGCCGGCTTCATGATCCTGCCGTTGCGCGGCGTGCTCTACACCCTGTCCAGCGACCCTTACTGGCTGGTGGCCGTGCAAATGCTCGACGGCATCGGCGCAGGCATCTTCGGCGCGTTGTTCCCGGTGATCGTCAAGGACCTGACCCAAGGCACCGGCCGCTTCAACGTTAGCCTGGGCGCCCTCTCCAC
Source organism: Pseudomonas petroselini (assembly GCF_045037875.1). NCBI lineage: Bacteria > Pseudomonadati > Pseudomonadota > Gammaproteobacteria > Pseudomonadales > Pseudomonadaceae > Pseudomonas > Pseudomonas petroselini. The sequence continues at coordinate 3,682,509 of NZ_CP173614.1, read as the reverse complement.
CGTCTTTGGCCTGGGCGCGGCGCTGAGCAGCAGCCTGGCAGGTTTTGTGGTGCAAGAGGCCGGCTACAACGCGGCATTCCTGACCCTGGCCGGCGTGGCGGCGCTGGCCTTGGCGCTGTTATGGCTGGCGATGCCGGAGACGTTGGAGAAACCTTCCTTCGCTCGACATACAACTGTCGCCTGACATATGCGACAATGCGCGCCAAATTCCAACACACATCCCAAATTTTCTGCTCAGCGACCGGGTTTCGCGCCTTGATGTCGCTGTTGACGCATGCCTGAAGGCTCCTGCCGTCACGCTCGCAACCCATTGATAGGTAAAGTAATTGATCTCCACAGCTAACATCACCATGCAGTTCGGCGCCAAGCCGCTCTTTGAGAACGTCTCGGTCAAGTTCGGCGCCGGCAACCGTTATGGTTTGATCGGTGCCAACGGTTGCGGCAAGTCGACCTTCATGAAAATCCTCGGCGGCGACCTGGATCCGTCCGGCGGCCAGGTCATGCTGGAGCCGAATGTACGCCTGGGTAAACTGCGCCAGGACCAGTTCGCCTACGAAGAATTCACCGTGCTCGACACCGTGATCATGGGCCACGAAGAGCTGTGGAAGGTCAAGGCCGAGCGCGACCGTATCTACTCGCTGCCGGAAATGAGCGAAGACGACGGCATGGCCGTGGCCGAGCTGGAAACCGAGTTCGCCGAAATGGACGGCTACACCGCCGAATCGCGGGCCGGTGAGTTGCTGCTGGGCCTGGGTATTCCCCTGGAACAGCACTTTGGCCCGATGAGCGAAGTGTCCCCAGGCTGGAAGCTGCGTGTGCTGCTGGCCCAGGCATTGTTCTCCGATCCTGAAGTGCTGTTGCTCGACGAACCGACCAACCACTTGGACATCAACACCATCCGCTGGCTGGAAAACATCCTGACCCAGCGCTCCAGCCTGATGATCATCATCTCTCACGACCGTCACTTCCTGAACAGCGTGTGCACCCACATGGCTGACCTGGACTACGGCGAGCTGCGCCTGTTCCCGGGCAACTACGACGAGTACATGACCGTGGCGACCCAGTCCCGCGAGCAATTGCTGTCGGACAACGCCAAGAAGAAGGCGCAGATCTCCGAACTGCAATCCTTCGTCAGCCGCTTCTCGGCCAACGCCTCGAAAGCCAAGCAGGCCACCTCCCGCGCCAAGGCGATCGACAAGATCCAACTGGCCGAGGTCAAGCCTTCGAGCCGCGTGAGCCCGTTCATCCGTTTCGAACAGACCAAAAAGCTGCACCGCCAGGCGGTCATCGTCGAGCGCATGGCCAAAGGCTTCGATGGCAAGCCGCTGTTCAAGGACTTCAGCTTCCAGGTTGAAGCGGGCGAGCGCGTGGCGATCATCGGCCCGAACGGCATTGGCAAGACCACCCTGCTGCGCACCCTGGTCAACGAACTGACGCCGGACGCCGGTAGCATCAAGTGGACCGAAGCCGCTGAACTGGGCTACTACGCACAGGACCACGCCCACGACTTCGAAGACGACATGAGCCTGTTCGACTGGATGGGCCAGTGGACCCAAGGCGAGCAAGTGATCCGTGGCACCCTGGGCCGCATGCTGTTCTCCAACGACGAGATCCTCAAGTCGGTCAAGGTGATCTCCGGTGGTGAGCAAGGTCGCATGCTGTTCGGCAAGCTGATCCTGCAAAAGCCGAACGTGCTGATCATGGACGAACCGACCAACCACTTGGACATGGAATCCATCGAAGCACTGAACCTGGCGCTGGAAAACTACCCAGGCACGCTGATCTTCGTCAGCCACGACCGCGAGTTCGTATCGTCCCTGGCCACCCGCATCATCGAGTTGAGCGCCGATGGCGTGATCGACTTCAGCGGCACCTACGATGACTACCTGCGCAGCCAAGGCGTGGTGTTCTAAAACACCCCTTGTAGTGAGCGTGCTTGTTGTGGTGAATGGGCTTGCTGTGGTGAGCGGGCTTGCCCCGCGCTGGGCTGCGAAGCGGCCCTAAAAAAGAACACCGCGCTCTGTCAGACAGAACGCGGTGTTTTTTATTGGGGCCGCTTCGCAGCCCAGCGCGGGGCAAGCCCGCTCACCACAACAAGCCCGCTCACCACAACAACACACCTGTTCATCAGGCAAAGTAGTTAGCCTGCTTTCTTTTCCCCCTGGCCCTTGCCATCATGCCCTCACCGCCCGCCCGCGAATGAGTGCCCATGCCTGCCGCCGCTCCCAGTTCAATGTCGATCACCCTGAAGATCGTCTCCATCGTCTTCTACACCTTTATCGCCTTTATCTGCATCGGCCTGCCGATTGCGGTGATCCCAGGCTATGTGCACGAACAACTGGGCTTCAGCGCCGTGGTGGCCGGTGTCACGATCGGCTCGCAATACCTGGCCACCCTGCTCAGCCGCCCCATGGCCGGGCGCATGTCCGACACCGTCGGCACCAAACGTGCGATCGTGTTGGGGTTGGCGGGGATCCTCGTGAGTGGCGTGCTGACGTTTTTCGCGACGCTGGTGGACAGCCTGCCGTCATTGAGCCTGGGCATTCTGATCGTCGCGCGGCTGTTGCTGGGCGTAGCCCAAGGGCTGATCGGCGTGGGCACCATCAGTTGGTGCATGGGCGCCGTCGGTGCCGAACACACGGCGCGCTCGATTTCGTGGAACGGCATTGCCTCCTACGGTGCCATCGCCATCGGTGCGCCGCTGGGCGTGGTGATGGTGGCCGAGTATGGCTACAACAGCCTCGGCATTGCGCTGTCGGTGTTGTCCGCATTGGGCCTGGTGCTGATCCGCAACAAACCCTCGGTGCCGGTAGTGCGCGGTGAGCGACTGCCGTTCTGGGCAGTATTCGGGCGTATCGCACCGTTTGGCGCCAGCCTGTGCCTGGCATCTATCGGCTACGGCACCCTCACCACCTTTATTACCCTGTATTACCTCAATCGCGGCTGGGCCGGCGCAGCGTACTGCCTGACCGTGTTCGGCGTGTGCTTTATCCTGTCGCGTCTGGTGTTTATCTCGGCCATCAGCCGCTTTGGTGGCTTCCGTGCCGCGATTGCCTGCATGACCATCGAGACCTTGGGCCTGACGCTGCTCTGGCTCGCACCGTCCACCGGGGTGGCATTGATGGGGGCCGGGCTGACCGGCTTTGGCTTGTCACTGGTGTACCCGGCACTGGGTGTGGAAGCCATCAAGCAGGTGCCCAACAGCAGCCGTGGCGCGGGACTGAGTGCGTATGCGGTGTTCTTTGATTTGGCCCTGGCGATTGCCGGGCCATTGATGGGCGCCGTGGCGCTGAACCTCGGCTATGGCTGGATCTTCTTCTGCGCGGCGCTGCTGTCGGTGATCGCACTGGGCCTGACGCTACTGCTCAAGCGCCGCGCTTACTGATCAGCCGTCTGCAAACCGGCGCGGGTGGATTGGCCGAGGGTGTGGCTGAAAAAACGCCCCGCCTCGGAAATCAGGTCGCGGTGAATGCCCTCGCGGTCGACGCCATCGGCATCGGTGCAAATCGCCGGCATTGCGGCCAACTGATCGCTGTCGCACGGCGCCATGAACACGAAGTGCCCGGCCCCGGCCAGCAGTTTGAAGTCCGGCGGTTCCGGCAGTTTGCGCGCCAGGGCCGCCGCGTTCTTGTCCACGGCCACCAGCTTGTCGCCGTCGCCGCTGTAGAGCAGCACCGGCACATGCACATCCGCCAGGGTGTGGCGACCAAACATCAGGCTCAGCGGTGCCATCAGCATCAAGGCATGAATACGCGGGTCGGACTGCGGTTGCAGGTCGTCACGGTCCACCACCAGTTCGCCCTTGGTGGTGCAGGCGTCGCGGTCTTCCGGGCGCTCCTGGCAATAACGGCGCAACCGGTCGAACTCCGGCTTGGCACCGGCCAGGATCAACGCGGTCTCGCCCCCGGCGGAGTAACCGATAACCCCCACTTGGTCGATGTTGACGAACGGCGAAAGCATCGGGTCGCCCAAGGTCGCGGTGATCGCTTCGGAAATCTGAATCGGCCGGCCATACAGGTTACTCACCGTGCCCAGGCGGCTGTGGTCCTTGTAGTTGTCGCCGGGGTGCAACACCGCCACCACCACGAAGCCTTTGCGCGCCAATGAGGTGGCCAGATCATGCAGGGCCAGGGGCGTGCCAGTGTTGCCGTGGGACAACATCAACATCGGGAAACGGCCGATGGCAATCTTGGAGTCTTCGGTGGCAGCGACGTGGTACGCACCCAATTGTGTGGTGTGCTCAAGCCCGGTGGACGGGTAAAAGGCCACGGCCTTCATCGGCTGCAGGTCCAGCGGATCAAGAAACGTCATGCGATGGAAACCCACACTCCAATGCGGGTGCGGTGCCGGCGCAGCGTGCACTGAAATCAGGCCGCCGAGCAGGGAAAGAACCATAACAGCACAAAGACGCATCATGGGGATGTCCACCTTTGCTGCGTGAGAACCGACATATCGAAGAAACGTCCAGGTTGTTAAACCCATGCTTGCACAACCTGGGCCAAAGTAATGACAGCGGGTAAACGAAAAAACTCCGTACTCCGGTCGTTTTCAGGCGAGCAGAATACAGAGTTTAGGCGCCCGGCTTCAGATTGAAACCGAGGAAGGGCGAAATTTACACAAGCCTTACGCGGCGGCGAACAATTGTTCGTTGATCAGTACGTTGGCGTCGCTCAGGGCTTTGCTGCGCACTTCGTCACCGTAGGCCAGGCCTTCGGCACGCACGATCTCGATATCGGTGATGCCCAGGAAGCCAAACAGCAGTTTCAGGTAGCCTTCATGGGCGGCACCCGTGGCTTGCCCGGCATGCATGCCACCGGACGTGGACACGATGATGACTTTCTTGTTGCCGCACAGGCCTTCCGGACCGGCTTCGCTGTAGCGGAACGTCTGCCCGGCGACGGCGATGCGGTCGATCCAGGCTTTCAACTGGGTTGGAATAGTGAAGTTGTACATCGGCGCACCCACCACCACCGCATCGGCGGCGAGGAACTCGGCCAGCGACGATGCGCTCAGCTCGGCCTCATGCTTTTGCGCGGCATCACGCAGCTCGGCAGCGGTACCCAGGGCGCCCAAGGTCGCGCCGGAGAAGTGGTTGATGCCTTCGCTGGCCAAGTCACGGTAGGTCACTTCCACACCCGGCTCCGCAGCTTGCCAGGCCTTGACCACGCCGGCGCTGAGCTGACGGGACGCCGAGTTGTCGCCGAGGATGCTGGAATCGATATGCAACAGTTTCATGGTGGATCTCCGAGGTGGGATCGACAGGGGCGATCAGATGGTGGTGATCCTACGCATCAAACGAATAGTCGATAAGTCAGCTAAAATGCGATAGTTTGTCCCACTGACAGGACAATAGGCTGACCATGCAAGACCTCAACGACCTCTACTATTTCGCCAAAGTCGTGGAAGCCGGCGGCTTCGCGGCGGCCGGGCGCCTGCTGGGGATTCCCAAGTCCCGATTGTCGCGACGCATCGCCGAGCTGGAAGAACGCCTCGGCGCGCGCCTGCTGCAACGCACCACCCGCCAATTGACGCTTACCGCCGTCGGCGAGCGTTACCTGCGGCATTGCCAGGCGATGCTACTGGAAGCGGAAATGGCCGATGAGGCCGTCGCCAGCATGTCCAGCGAGCCCCGTGGGCGGCTGCGGGTGAGCTGCCCGGTGGGCATGGCCCAGCACATCCTGCCGGAACTGGTCGCGGGTTTTCTCGCAGCCCACCCTCAGGTGCAATTGGAGATGACCTTGGTCAACCGCCGCGTCGACCTGGTGGCCGAGGGTATCGATGTGGCCCTGCGTGTGCGCGAGCTCGGTGATGAAGACCCCTTGCTGGTCACCAAGCGCCTGCGTCAGGCGCAGACCGTGCTGGTGGCCAGCCCCGCGTTGATGCTCGGTCGTCAGGTGGCCAGCCTTGAGGACCTCAAGCAATTGCCGATCCTCGGGGCGCTGGAGGCGGATCGCTTGGTGCATCAGCGCATTATCGACCCGCAGGGCCATGCCCACGACCTGGCGATGGAGGCCCGGCTGGGTATCGACGACTTTATCGTGCGCAAAGCCAGCGCCATCATGGGCCTGGGCTTCACCATACTGCCGATGATGTACTGTGAAGCCGAACTGGCCAGCGGCCAGTTGGTACAACTGCTGCCGGAGTGGTCGTTGCCGGGCGGCTGGCTGCAAGCGGTGTACCCGCATCGCCGTGGCGTGTTGCCAGCCATTCGCGCCTGGATCGATTACCTGGAAGAAGGTTTCAAAGGCTGTGGAGACCGCCTGCTATGAAGATGACCGAAGCCCAAGTCGCGACCTTCTGCCTGAGCCTGCCCGGCGCGCGGGAGGACTACAAATGGGGCGGCGTGCGGGTATTCTCGATTGCCGGCAACAAGATGTTCGCCCTGCAAAACCTGCGCGGTGACTCGCTGGCGTTCAAGGTCGACAAGGAATTGTTCCTCGGCCACGTGGACCGCCCGGGCATCCACCCGGCGCCGTACCTGGCACGTGCGCAGTGGATCATCATGAACACGCCCTACCCGCTAAGCGCCGAGGAGCTGCGTGGCTTGTTGCAGCGCTCCCACCAGTTGGTGGTGAGCAAACTGCCCAAGCGCACGCAGATCGGGTTGTTGCTAGAGGATTGAAACCAGGGTACCGCCGAGGAACATCTGGTCCAGCCAAAACACCTGGTGCAGCAACACGATCACCCAGAACAGCACCTGGTAGGACACCTTGCGCGTCTTGTGCCGGAACACCTGCTGCGCAATCAACGCGCCCGGCCAACCGCCTGCCAGCTCGACGGCGTGCAGGATATTTTCCGGCGTGCGCCAGCTGTCGGTGCGCGCCTTGCGCTTGTCGCTCCAGTACAGGAAGAACGCGATCACGCTGACCACGCCATAGGCCACCAGCGGGATCAGCGTCTCGCCACGCTGCCACACCAATACCGAACCCAACAACGGCGCCGCGCACAGCAGCACAAAGATCGCCGCCTTTAGGCGTGGGTGCTGGATCATCATGCCTTGGCCGCGGTCCAGTCGATCCAGCCAAACTGCCAGGTCGCCAGGATCAGCAAACCGAACGCAATGCGGTACCAGGCAAACGCGGCATAGCTGTGACTGGCAATGAACTTGAGCAGGCCCTTGACCGCGATCATCGCGAAGATAAACGAGGTCACGAAGCCGATGACGAACACCGGCAGGTCCGCCGGCTGGAACAGGTCACGGTACTTGTAGCCCGAATACACTGCCGCGCCGACCATGGTTGGCATGGCCAGGAAGAACGAAAACTCGGTGGCGGTCTTGCGTGACAGCCCGAACAACAGGCCGCCGATAATGGTCGAGCCCGAACGCGAGGTGCCAGGGATCATCGCCAGGCACTGCGCCAGGCCGACTTTGAGCGCGTCTTTCCAGGTGATGTCATCGACGGTCTCGGCATGCACTTCATGTTCACGACGCTCGGCCCACAACATGACGATGCCGCCCAGCACCAGGGCCGTGGCCACGGTGATCGGGTTGAACAGGTAGTGGTGAATCACGTCAGCGAAAATTACCCCCAACACCACCGCCGGCATAAAGGCGATCAGCAGGTTGACGGTAAACCGCTGGGCCTTGCGCTGGGTCGGCAGGCCGCTGACCACTTCGAAAATCTTGCCCCGGAACTCCCACACCACGGCCAGGATGGCGCCCAGTTGAATGATGATGTTGAACGCGTTGAAACGGTCGCCGGTAAAGTCGAGCAAGTCGGCGACGATGATCTGGTGGCCGGTGCTGGAAATCGGCAGGAACTCGGTAAGCCCCTCCACAACGCCAAGAATCACTGCCTGAATGGCGGTCCAAAAATCCATACTTCCCCCAAAGGTCTTGCTCTACGGCAAGCCTTGTTAATCTTTTTAATGGTTCACTGACGACAAGACACAGCGCTGAGTTTCAACCCCGCGCTGCAAAAATCCTGTGAAAAATCAGACAGTACTCAGGTTTTTCGATTACAGGCCGAAAGCCTATCAGACAAGGCGTAAAAGTCGATGTGGCGCCCACAATTATAAAAAGCCCGGAGTGACAGGACGATGAACAGTTTGCGCAATATGTCGATCAGCCGACGGCTCTGGCTGATCCTGATAGTCGCCGTGCTGATGCTGATGGCCCTGGGTTTGCTGATGCTCAAGCAGATCCATGACGACCTCTACCAGGCCAAGCGCCTGCAGACCCAACACGTGGTCCAGACCGCCAGCGGTATCCTGACGTTTTATCACAGCCTCGAAACCACCGGCGTGATGACCCGCGAAGCCGCCCAGAAACAAGCCATGAACGCGGTGCGCGGCTTGCGCTACGACCATGACGACTATTTCTGGATCAACGACCTCACGCCCGTGATGATCATGCATCCGGCCAACCCCAAGCTCGACGGCCAGAACCTGTCGGCGATCCGCGACCCTGACGGGTTTGCCGTGTTCAACGAATTCGTGATCCTGGCCAAGGCCAAGGGCGCGGGCATCGTCAACTATCGCTGGCCGAAGCCGGGTGCCGAAGCGCCCGTGGCCAAGACCTCGTATATCCAACTGTTCGAGCCGTGGGGCTGGATCATCGGTTCCGGGGTCTACGTGGATGATGTACAGGCCGAGTTCAGCGCCCAGGTCTGGAAAGCCTCGTTTATCGGCTTGGGCATCGCGGTGGTCATGGCGTTGCTGGTGTCGTTGATCGCCCGCAGCATTGTGCGCCCGCTGCAGGACGCCGTGAATGCCATGGGCAACATCGCCAGCGGCGAAAGCGACCTCACCCGCAGCCTCGATACCCATGGCCAGGACGAAGTCACCCAACTGTCCCAACACTTCAACAGCTTTACCGCCAAGCTGCGTCTGGTGGTAACCCAGTTGCAGGCGTGCGCCAACGCATTGGGCCAGTCCTCGCAAGAGCTGGGCGCCAACGCCACCCAGGCCCATGACCGCAGCCAGCAACAGTCCCAGCAGATGGAACTGGTGGCCACGGCCATCAACGAAGTCACCTACGGCGTGCAGGACGTGGCCAAGAACGCCGAACACGCCGCCAGCGAAATGCGCGATGCCCAGGCCCAGGCGCAGCAAGGCCAGGTCAACATCGACGGCAGCCTGCAGCAGATCGACCAGCTCTCGGGCACCATCAGCCAGGCGGTGGAAGTGATTCGCACCCTGTCCGCCGAGAGTACCCAGATCGGCAGCGTGCTCGAGGTCATCCGCTCCATTGCAGACCAGACCAACCTGCTGGCCCTTAACGCGGCGATTGAAGCGGCACGCGCGGGCGAACAAGGCCGTGGCTTTGCCGTGGTGGCCGACGAAGTGCGCCTGCTGGCCCAGCGCACGCAAAAGTCCACCGCCGAGATCCAGGGTATGATCGAGCGCCTGCAAGGCCACTCGGAAGCGGCGGTCAAAGTGATCAGCGACAGTCACAGCGCCTCGCAACTGACCATCGAACAGGCCGGCCAGGCCGGCGCCAGCCTGACCGCCATCGGGCAAGCCCTGAATAACCTCAACGGCCTGAATGCGTCGATTGCCAGCGCCACCCTGCAACAGGCCCATGTGGTGGAAGACATCAACCAGAACGTCACCCAGGCCGCCGGTTTGTCCCACAGCACGGCGCTGGCGGCGGAACAGTCGAGCGTGGCGAGTGCGCAATTGCGCGGGTTGAGCGAACAACTCGACGGCCTGCTGCGCCAATTCAAAGTGTAGTTTTGTGGTGGGCGGGCTTGTTGTGGTGAGCAGGCCTATTGTGATGAGCAGGCTTGTTGTGGTGAGCGGGCTTGCCCCGCGCTGGGCTGCGTAGCGGCCCCAATAAATACGCCGCGTATTGCCGACAGTATGCGGCGATTGGTTTTAGGGCTGCTGCGCAGCCCAGCGCGGGGCAAGCCCGCTCACCACAACAGCCAATTCCTACACCCACCTTCTTTGGTTACAATCCCCGCCCTCTCCCACTCTCCCAAGGAACCACCATGTCCGGGCTTGAACTGTTCGCCGCCGCCCTGGGGGTGATCGCCGTATGGCTGACGGTCAAGCAGAACCCTTGGTGCTGGCCCATCGGGCTGGTGATGGTGTTGCTGTACACCTGGGTGTTTTTCGACGTAAAACTCTATTCCGACATGCTCTTGCAGGTGGTCTACGCCGCGCTGCAAGTCTACGGTTGGTGGCAGTGGACCCGCGCCGGCGAGGTCCAGCAGGGCCGCCAAGTGACCAGCCTCGGTGTGCCGGCGATCATGGCCAGCCTGGCGGTAGGGGCAATCGGCAGCTTGCTGCTCGGCGCCGCCATGGCGCACTGGACCGACGCCGCCCAACCCTGGCTGGATGCCGCCCTGACCGGTTTCAGCCTGGTGGCGCAACTTTGGATGGCGCAGAAGCGCGTGCAGTGCTGGCCACTGTGGATTGCCGTGGACGTGATCTTCGTCGGGCTGTTTGTCTACAAAGGCCTCTACCTCACCGCCGCGCTCTACGCGCTGTTTACCGTGATCGCCGTGCAAGGCTGGCGCGAATGGCGCGCCGACCCGGCGTTGCACGCATGAAGGTGGTGGTACTGGCCGGGCCGGAATCCAGTGGTAAAAGTTGGCTGGCGACGGAGCTGCAAGCGCAGTTTGGCGGGTTGATGGTGCGTGAATACGTGCGCGAATTCATCGACCATCACCAGCGTGATACCTGCCTTGCGGATATCCCGGCCATCGCCCGTGGCCAACTCGCCTGGGAAGACGCCGCCCGCGCCGAACAGCCCCGCCTGCTGATCCTCGATACGCACTTGCTGACCAACAAACTGTGGAGCCAGACCCTGTTTGGCGACTACCCGGCCTGGCTGGACGACGAACTGCTGGCTCGGCACTACGACCTGCACCTGCTGCTGTCGCCGGAAGATGTGGAGTGGACTGCCGATGGGCAACGCTGCCAACCTGAGCTGGCCGACCGCAGGGCGTTTTTCCAGGACAGCCTGGACTGGATGCAGCAGCACCAGCAACCCATCGTGGTCATCAGGGGAAATTGGGAAAAACGCCGGAGCGCCGCATTCACCGCAGTAGAAAAGCTGTTGTAGTGAGCGGGCTTGCCCCGCGCTGGGCTGCGTAGCAGCCCTAAAACCATACACCGCGCTCTGTCAGGCAGAACGCGGTGTTTTTATTGGGGCTGCTACGCAACCCAGCGCGGGCGGCGCGAAGAATCGACAAGCCCGCCCCCCCGTCAGTACCCCAGCGACAGCCCCGTATTACGACGCGGGTCATTCGCCCCATAAAAGCGGTTGTTACCCACCGGCTTGCCACCCAGCGACGGCGCGCCCACCAGGATCGCCGCCAAGTGGTTGGCATCCTGCGGACCGGCAAACTTATGGCCCCAGCTTTCCAGGATCTTCTGGGTGTCCGGGCTCACGGCAAACGTCTCAAGGTTGGTGGTCTCCGGCATCCACTGCTGGTGGAAACGCGGCGCGTCCACGGCTTCCTGGATGTTCATCTTGTAGTCGATGACATTCAGGATGGTCAGCAAGGTCGCGGTAATGATGCGGCTGCCACCTGGCGTGCCCACCACCATCACAGCCTTGCCATCCTTGGTCACGATGGTCGGGCTCATCGACGACAGCGGCGCCTTGCCCGGCGCGATGGCGTTGGCTTCACCCTGGACCAGCCCGTACATGTTCGGCACGCCGACCTTGACGGTGAAGTCGTCCATTTCATCGTTGAGGATCACCCCGGTCTTGCTCGCCATCACGCCCGCGCCGAACCAGTCGTTGAGGGTGTAGGTCACCGACACCGCATTGCCCCACTTGTCGACGATGGAATAGTGGGTGGTGTTGTTACCTTCGTGAGGTGATACGCCCGGCTTGATGGCCTGGGAATCCCCGGCCTTTTGCGGCTCGATGGCGTCGCGCAGTTTGGTCGCGTAGTTTTTATCCAGCAGGTGCTCGATCGGGTTCTTCACGAAGTCCGGGTCGCCGAGGTAGCTGTTACGGTCCACATAAGCGTGGCGCATGGCTTCGATTTGGTAGTGCAGGCCTTGGGCCGAGTGATAGCCGAGGTCGGCCATCGGGTAGCCTTCGAGGATGTTCATGATCTGGCAGATCACCACGCCGCCCGAGCTTGGTGGCGGTGCCGAGACCACGTGGTAGCCACGGTAGTCGCACTCGATGGGTGCCAACTCACGGGTCTTGTATTTGTCGAGGTCCGCCTGGGTGATGATGCCCTTGCCGGCCTGGCTGGAATCCACCAGCGCCTTGGCGACCCAACCTTTATAGAAACCGTCGGTGCCCTTGGCCGAGATTTCCTTGAGGGTCTTGGCCAGGTCTTTCTGCACCAGTTTCTGACCCACCTGCAGCGGCTGGCCGTTGTGCAGGAAGATCGCGCGCATGTCCTTGTCTTTTTCAAACTCGCCGGTGGCGGTGTGCAGCAGGTCGATATCACCTTGCTCCAGGGCAAAGCCGTTTTCCGCCAGCTTGATCGCCGGTGCGATGACCTGGGCGCGCTTGAGGGTGCCGTATTTGCTCAGGGCCAGTTCCATCCCCGACACGGTGCCGGGTACGCCGACGGCCAAGTGGCCCTTGGCGCTGAGGCCTTCGATGACGTTGCCGTCTTTGTCCAGGTACATATTGGCGGTGGCCGCCAGCGGGGCTTTTTCGCGGAAATCGAGGAAGGTCTTGCGCCCGTCCGCCAGTTGCACGGTCATGAAACCGCCACCCCCCAAGTTACCCGCCGCCGGGTACACCACGGCCAGCGCATAGCCCACCGCTACAGCAGCATCGACCGCGTTGCCGCCGGCCTTGAGCACATCCACGCCCACATGAGTGGCCAAATGCTGGGCCGTCACCACCATGCCATTTTCACCGGCCACCGGGGCCTGGGAAGCGGCGTGCACACCACTGACCGTCAACACCAGGGCTGTGGCAATCAAGGTACGGCTGAAGGGTTGGTATTTCATCCATGGCTACTCTAGTTATTGAGACGCACCAAAATAGCCCGGCGCACAGGTAATCCCCAGCGCAATGGCGTTTTTATTACAGAACTTGTCGGTCATAGAACGTAGGCTCGGTGTGCCCTCACTCCAGCCAGCGTGTTTAACGGGGCGCCTAAGATCAGAAGCAGACTGATATCTACCTGATGTATGGAGATCAAACTGTGGGAGGGGGCTTGCTCCCGATAGCAGTGGGACAGCCAGAGATGCATCAACTGACACACCGCCATCGGGAGCAAGCCCCCTCCCACAGTTTCAACCCAGTACGGCACACCTCAACAACGGTAAGCACCAATCAACCCTGGCCTATAAAAATAATGACGCTAGAATCAGCCCCATTCCCGCGCCCGACGCCCTGACACGAGCCCCCCATGAGCTTTGATTTCGACACGATCCACCCCCGCCTAGGCACCGGCAGCACCAAGTGGAACCGCTACCCGCACGACGTTTTGCCGATGTGGATCGCCGACATGGACATCGCCGCCCCACCGGCCGTGCTGCAAGCCTTGCACGCGCGCCTCGACCAGCAGGTGCTCGGCTACAGCGTCGCCGGCCCGGATGTGCGTGAGGCGATCATTGCCGATTTGTGGGCCAAGTACGCCTGGCGCGTACAGCCGAATGAGTTGCTGTTCCTGCCCGGCGTCGAACCGGGTTTCAACATGGCACTGCACGCCTTTGTACAACCCGGCCAACCGGTGGTACTGCAAACCCCCAACTACCGGCCGATCCGCCTGGCGCCGGGGCACTGGAACCTGCCGCGCATCGAAGTCCCCTTCGAGCTGGTCGACGGCGAATACCTCACGCCCCTGCCAGCCATGCGTCAGGCGCTGACCGGCGCCGGCGCGCTGCTGTTGAGCAACCCGCATAACCCCATGGGCAAAGTCTTCCCCCGCGAAGAACTGCTGGCCGTGGCCAACGCCTGCCTGGAACACGGCGCGCTGATTATCTCCGACGAAATCCACGCCGAGCTGTGTTTTGACGGCCGTCGCCACATTCCCACTGCCAGCCTCAGCGATGAGATCGCCCAGCGCACGATCACGCTGATGTCGGCGAGCAAGGCGTATAACGTCGCCGGACTGAAAACTTGCTTTGCAGTGGTCCAGAACGCCGAGATCCGCGAACGCTTCAACCAGGCGCGTTGCGGCATGGTCGACAGCGTCAGCCCCCTGGGCCTGGAGGCCACCCGCGCCGCCTACAGCCAGTGCGGCGACTGGCTTGATGCGTTGGTGCAGTACCTGCAAGCGAACCGTGACTACCTGCTCGATGCCGTGCAAACCCGCCTGCCCGGCGTGGTGATGCAGGTGCCGCAAGGCACGTTCCTGGCGTGGCTGGATTGCAGCGCCCTGGGCCTGGATGATCCGCAGCAGTTTTTCCTGGAGCAGGCCAAGGTCGGGTTGAGCGCCGGTATCGAGTTCGGCGATGACAGCCAACAGTTCGTGCGACTGAACTTCGGCTGCCCACGGACGATGCTGGAAGAAGGCCTGCAACGCATGGAACGCGCCCTTCGCCAACGCTGAAGCATGCACCTATTAATGAGGGCCCGGGCTTGCCAGCGCCCTCATTCGATTGGGTTCACAACTTGGCGATGGACACTTCCGTCGATTTCACAAAGGCAATCACTTCGCTGCCCACTTTCAACTCCAGGTCACGCACCGAGCGGGTGGTGATCACCGAGGTGACGATGCCGGACGCGGTCTGCACGTCGATCTCCGACACCACTTCCCCCAGCAGGATTTCCTTGATGACGCCCTTGAACTGGTTGCGCACGTTGATCGCTTTAATGGTCATGTCGGCTTTCCTTTTGGCTGTTGGGTCAATCCGCACGAATGCGCAGGCCCTCAACATGCGCCACCCACGAAGACATTAAAAGGAATATATAACTCTTTATTTATTCGATACAGATATATAAGAACTGTTGCATCACCAACAGCTGATCAACAGTTTGCGCGTTCGCGCTACAGCTTTATCCCCTTCAAGCCCCGTAAACACGCCTCCGAACCAGATGGCACAGAGACTGCATATTCCCGAAAAGCATGATGGAACATGCCGTTTAATTTTTCTGGATATAAGAAAAGCCTTCTCTCAATGCCTTGCCGGAGCTGTTCCATGACCCCCTTCACCCGACGCTTACTCGTGGCCTGCGCCCTCGCCCTGTGCCTGCAACCGCTGGCCCATGCCGCCGACACCGACCCCGCCGAAGTCAATCTCGACTACGCCTACTACTCGCCCGTCAGCCTGGTGCTCAAGCATTTTGGCTGGCTGGAACAGGCCCTGCCGAACAGCAAGGTCGGCTGGGTCCTAAGCCAGGGCAGCAACCGGTCGCTGGAATACCTCAACAGTGGCGGCGTGGATTTCGCTTCTTCCGCCAGCCTGTCGGCGGTGTTGAGCCGCGCCAACGGCAGCCCGATCAAATCGGTGTATGTGTACAGCCGCGCCGAATGGACGGCCCTGGTAGTGCGCAAGGACTCGCCGTTCAAGAGCGTCACCGATCTCAAGGGCAAGAAAATCGCCGCCACCAAAGGCACCGACCCGTACCTGTTCACCCTGCGCAGCCTGCAAAAGGCCGGGCTGAAAAAAGACGATGTGGAGCTGGTACACCTGCAACACCCGGATGGCCGCACCGCCCTGGAAAAAGGTGACGTGGACGCCTGGGCCGGTCTCGATCCGCACATGGCCGCCAGCGAAATCCAGGCCGGTTCGCGCTTGCTGTACCGCAACAAGGACTTCAACAGCTATGGCGTGGTCAGCGTCACCGAGCAGTTCGCCAAGGCGCATCCGCAGACCATCACCAAAGTGCTTGGCGCCTATGAAAAGGCCCGCGACTGGGCGGTGAAGCACCCGGATGAATTCGCCAAGCTGCTCGCCGACGAATCCGGCCTGCCGCTGGAAGTGGCCAAGCTGCAACTGTCGCGCACCGACCTCAGCACGCCGTTCCTGAGCAGCAAGGATGTGCTGTCATCCAAGGCCGCCGCGCCGATCCTGGTGTCCGAAGAGTTGGTGCGCAAAGGCGTGAATGTGGACCAGGTGATCGACCAGTTGATCGACACCTCGTTCGGCCACTAAGGAGCGCGTGATGACCAGCAAAACCCAAGCATTGCCCCTTGCCGCGCCCGTGACGATCAACCGCAGTGCCTGGCCGAGACGGCTCAAGGGCCTGGTGGTGCCGGCGCTGATCCTGCTGGTATTGGAAGTGGTGGTACGTGTGGGTTGGCTGCCGTCGTACCAGATGCCGGCGCCCAGCGAAATCGCCGTGACCCTGACGGACCTCGCCGAAGGTGCACTGTGGAAACACATCAGCGCCAGCCTCGGCCGGGTGCTGCTGGGCTTTGCCATCGGCGCCAGCCTGGCGTTGATGTTTGCCGCGTGGGTCGGCTTGAGCCGTGAGGCCGAAGCCTATCTGGAACCGACCTTCGCCGGGCTGCGCTCGATCCCGAGCCTGGCCTGGGTGCCGCTGTTGTTGCTGTGGCTGGGCATCGACGAAACGTCGAAAATCGTGCTGATCGCAATCGGCGCGTTCTTCCCGGTGTACCTCAATGGGGTTGCGGCCATCCGCGATATCGACCGCAAGTTGGTGGAAGTCGGGCAAATGTATGGTTTCAATCGCCGCCGCTTGGTGCGCCGCATTTTACTGCCCGCCGCCCTGCCCGGCCTGTTTACCGGGTTGCGCAGCGGCTTGAGCCTGGCGTGGATGTTTTTGGTGGCGGCTGAGTTGATCGCGGCCACCAAGGGCCTGGGTTATTTGCTCAGCGACGGGCGGGAAACCTCGCGGCCGGATATCGTGCTGGCCGCGATCATTGTGTTGGCGCTGCTGGGCAAGGTCAGCGATGGCCTGCTCGCGGCACTGGAGAAGCGCTGCCTGGCCTGGCGCGATACGTTTCAGGGAGCCGGACAATGAGCGCACAGCCTCTGCTGGACATTCACGTGGCGCGTAAAAGCTTCGCCCACACCACCGTACTGAACGAGGTGCGCCTGGCGTTGCACCCGAGGGAAGCCGTGAGCCTGCTGGGCCCCAGCGGCTGTGGCAAAAGCACCTTGCTGCGCATCGTCGCCGGCCTGGAAAAGGACTTCCAGGGCGAACTGCACAGCCCGGAGGGCGAAGTCGCCTTTGTGTTCCAGGAACCCCGGCTGATGCCCTGGCTCACGGTGGAACAGAACATCGGTTTCAGCGATGACAACCACTACGACAGGGCCTGGGTCACGCAACTGATCGAGGAAGTCGGCCTCAAGGGGTTTGCCCAGGCGCTGCCCAAGGCGTTGTCCGGCGGCATGGCGCAGCGGGTCGCCATCGCGCGGGGCCTGTATTCACGCCCGCAGGTGTTGTTGCTGGATGAACCCTTCAGCGCAGTGGACGCGTTTACCCGCATGAAGTTGCAGGACCTGCTGCTGCAACTGGCCAAACACCATGCCATCGCCTTGCTGTTGGTGACCCATGATGTGGACGAGGCGCTGTACCTGAGCGACCGTGTGCTGGTGATGGACAACCGGCCCAGCAGCATTCGCCAGGAACTGGCGGTGGACCTGCCGCACCCAAGGGACCGGCGTGATCCGCTGCTGGCCCGGCTCAAGGCACTGGCCTTGACCGAGCTGCACCGCGCCCATGTAATCTAACAACACCGAGACTTGTAGTGAGCGGGCTTGCCCCGCGCTGGGGCGCGAAGCGGCCCTAAAACCAAACACCGAGCTTTGTCTGACAGACCGCGGTGTTTTTATTGGGGCCGCTTCGCAGCCCAGCGCGGGGCAAGCCCGCTCACTACACTAACGGTGTGATCAGGTCATTGCTTTGCGCAATGTCACCCAATACCGTGTCCGCGCCTGCAGCTCGAGCCCGAGGGTCGAGGCAAGCAAATTGAGGATGCGGTCGGTGTCGTCGAGGCGGAAGCTGCCGGTCACACGTAAATTCTCCAGGCTCGGTTCCCAACGCAAAACACCTGGCCGATAACGTTCCAGCTCCCGCAAAAAATCGCCCAGCGCCTGGTTCTGCGCCGTCAGCACACCGTCGCGCCAGCCCAGCTGCGACACATCAAACGGCACCCAGGCACCCAACCCACCGGCTTTCAGCGGCGCTTGCTGCCCCCCCTGCAGGGTCGCCATCTGCCCATTCCGGTCGCGCACTTGGACTGCGCCCTTGAGCACAGACACCAGACAGCCGGCCGCCTGTTGTCGTATGCACACGTCGGCCTGGCTGACGCTCAACTCGCCGTAGCGGGTCTGCACGGTCATCGCGGTCGCGCCGGGTAGATTCAGCGCCAACTCACCGTCCACCAGCGTGATACGCCGCTGTGCCAGGTCCACATCCACCGCCGTGGCGGTATTGAGTTGCAGGTTGCCGCCGTCATCCAAGGGGATACGCTTGCGCTCACCGGTGGCGGTGTGCAGGTCGGCGCGCCAGACCTCGATGGGCAATTGACGGCTGACCAACCAGGCCGTAGGCACCAAGGCCGCGATAGCCAACGCGCGCTTGAGCACGGCGCGGCGTCCCGGTTGCGGGCGATCGAGGCTGGCCATCGCCAAGGCCTGGGGCAAGGCGCTGAAACGCTGGCGCAGGGTCTGGGCTTTTTGCCAGGTCTGTTCGTGCTGAGGGTGGCTGTCCCGCCAGTGCTGCAAGGCGGCGTGGTCATGCTCGGTGGCCGCGCCAGACTCCAGCAGCGCCAGCCATTGGGCGGCGGCACGCGCCACGTCACGGCTCACAGGTCCACCAGCAGGCAATGTTCGTAAGCCTGGGCCATGTAGCGTTTTACCGTGCGCTCGGAGACGTCGAGGCGCTCGGCGATCTCCCGATAGCCCAGGCCTTCCAGTTGGCTCCAGAGAAAGGCGCGGCGGACCAGCACCGGCAAGCCATCGAGCAATTCATCCAGGGCTTGCAGGGTTTCCAGCACCAGCCAGCGCTGCTCGGGCGACGGCACACAGGCTTCCGGCAGGTTCGCCAAGGCCTGCAGATAGGCCTGTTCGAGGCTGCGCCGCTGATGGAAATTCACCAGCAGGCGCTTGCCGACGGTCACCAGATACGCGCGCGGCTCCTGCATCTGCGCAATCGGCTGGGCGCTGGCGAGTACCCGTAAAAACGTATCCTGGCTCAGGTCCGCGGCATCCCAGGCATTGCCCAAGCGCCGGCGCAGCCAGCTTTCCAGCCAACTGCGATGGTCGCGGTACAGGCTCGACAACGTCAGCTCGGGGGCGTGGGTCGAAACAACAGCATCATTCATGGCAAGCGACCTGCGCGGCGCGAGTGAGTCTCAAATGAGATTAATTCTATTTAATATCGCAGTCAGACACCATGATCTTTTCAACCTTGCGCTAAGTGGGCGATGCAGTCGGCGAGTCGGACCAACATCGTACCCTCCTGCGATCAGAGAGGTTCGAAACGCTAGCGCTACCACACGAACCTTTACTATCTGTCTTGTTATGGATATTTTATCCAGACATGCCATTGAGGTCCGTCCCATGCACCTGCCGACTTACCAAGACGTCATCGCCGCCGCCCAACGCCTGGAGGGCGTTGCCTGCCTGACGCCGGTGTTCACCTCTCGAACGCTCAACGCACAGATTGGTGCCGAGGTCTTCATCAAGTGCGAGAACCTGCAACGCACCGGCTCATTCAAGTTTCGCGGCGCCTTCAATGCACTGTCGCAGTTTGACGCACGGCAACGCGAAGCCGGGGTGGTGGCGTTCTCGTCGGGCAACCATGCCCAGGGCATCGCCCTGGCGGCGCGTTTGCTGGGCATACCGGCAACGATTGTGATGCCCGGCGATGCGCCTGCCGCCAAGGTCGCGGCCACCCGCGAGTATGGCGCCAGCGTGGTGCTGTATGACCGCTTTACCGAGGACCGCGAGCAGATCGGCCGTAAGCTGGCGAACGAACACGGCATGACCCTGATCCCGCCCTACGACCATCCGCATATCCTCGCCGGCCAAGGCACCGCCGCCAAGGAACTGCTGGAATTCACCGGCCCCCTGGACGCGTTGTTCGTCGGCCTGGGCGGTGGTGGCATGCTGTCGGGCACGGCGCTGTCGACCCGCGCCTTGTCGCCGGAGTGCCAGTTGTATGGCGTCGAACCCGAGGCGGGGAACGACGGCCAGCGCTCGTTTCGCACCGGCAACATCGTACATATCGACACCCCGGCGACCATCGCCGACGGCGCCCAGACCCAGCATTTGGGCAACTACACCTTCCCGATCATCCGCGAGCAGGTGAACGACATCCTTACGGTGTCGGACGCACAGTTGGTGGCCTCGATGAAGTTCTTCATGCAGCGCATGAAAATGGTGGTGGAACCCACCGGCTGCCTGGGCCTGGCCGCACTGCACGCGCTGGGCGACCAGTTCAAGGGCCAGCGCGTGGGCATCATCGTCACCGGCGGCAACGTCGATCTCCAGAAGTACGCCACCCTGCTCAGCGAGGCGCCATGAACATCATCCACACCCCCACGGCGGCAAAGCCTGCCGGCCATTATTCCCAGGCCATCCGCCACGGCGACACGCTGTATATCTCCGGGCAACTGCCGGTCAGCCCGGACGGGCGGCATAACCTGTCGGCGCCGTTTGCCGAACAGGCCCAGGTCGCACTGGCGAATGTGCTGGAAATCCTCAAGGCGGCCGGCTGCACGCCGCAGGATCTGGTGAAAGTCACGGTGTACGTGGCGGGGGTCGAACACTGGCCGGCGTTCGACCAGGTCTACGCCGGCGCACTGGGTGATCACCGCCCGGCACGCGCGGTGGTGCCGGTGCCCGAGTTGCATCACGGGTATCTGGTGGAGATTGAAGCCGTCGCGCGTTACTTGGCGTAGGTGTAGACCGCCGCGCGCGACACGCCCAGATGCGAGGCTACGGTTTCCATGGCCCGACGCACATCCATGCAGCCGGCATCCTTGAGCTCACGCATCAAGGCACGCCGGTCCGCGGTCTTGAGCGCGCGCGGCGTGGTGGCCAGGCGTGCGGCGAACTGATCGATGCGCGCACGAATGGCGTCGGCGCCGGACGGGTCGAGAGACTCACGGGGCGTGTCGCCACTGACGGAGCCGAACTGTTCCAGCATGCCCTGCAAGCCTCGGAACAACGAGAGGTCGACGTTCATGCACAAGGCCGCGACGTATTGACCGCGGGCGTCCTTGATGCCGATCGAGGTGCTCTTGACCTGGCGGCCGTCGGCGAACTGGTTCTGATAATTGGCAATGACTTGCGGGTACTCGGGATCGGCAATCCGCGCCACGCCCAGCTCAGTGGCCGGGTCGCCAGGCTGGCGGCCCGAGAGGTTGTTATGGATGGCCAGGATCGCGTGCTGCGGGTCGCGCAAGTCGTGCAGCACCACTTCGCAGAACGGGCTGAAGGTTTTGCTCAAGCCTTCGGCGATCTGTTCGAGCTGGCTGATCAGGTGGGTGTCTTCGGGCAGGGTCTTTTTCATGCAAGACAACATATCCAGTCCTGGACAGGGCGTCAATCAAGCGCCCGGCAGCGACCCCAGACCGCACATCTTGTGCGTTGACCATCGTCATCACACCCCATATAGTGTGCCCACAAACAGAACAGACCACTACATAGTGTGCAGTATCGGTAAATACCGACCACACAATGCGCCGTATTTCAATGCCTAACCGCCTGCAAATTTTATATTTTGGACGGCCCAATAGGCCGTCAGAACAGACCAGAAGGGAGTATTTCAATGCTGAGTTGGGATGAAGTCGACAACGAAGACACCGGTGCAGCGGTGATCAAGGGCGCCAACGCTGGCCACGCCAGCGAAGCCAACATGGACCGCCTCGACGGTGCCGGCGCCGCCGCCGCGCTGGAAGCCCGTAACGTGACCGCCAACGACTCCGCTGCGATCATCCGCGCCAAGGCCGCCCTCGACAAACTCGACGTCGCCGAAGGCCTCGCCGAACTCGAAGGCTCCGCCGCCCGCGTCGCCGTCGACGAAAAGCGCATGATCAACTGCCGCGCCGACCTCAACCAACTCGTGCCCTTCAAGTACGACTGGGCCTGGCAAAAATACCTCGACGGCTGCGCCAACCACTGGATGCCGCAAGAGGTCAACATGACCGCCGACATCGCCCTGTGGAAAAACCCCGAAGGCCTGACCGACGACGAACGCCGCATCGTCATGCGCAACCTCGGCTTTTTCTCCACCGCCGACTCCCTGGTGGCCAACAACCTCGTGCTGGCCGTGTACCGCCTGATCACCAACCCGGAGTGCCGCCAGTACATCCTGCGCCAGGCCTTCGAAGAAGCAATCCACACCCACGCCTACCAGTACTGCATCGAATCGTTGGCCATGGATGAAGGCGAGATATTCAACATGTACCACGAGATTCCATCGGTCGCCAAAAAGGCTGCCTGGGGTCTGAAGTACACCCGTTCGATCTCCGATCCGAAGTTCGAAACCGGCACCGTCGAGACGGATAAAGAGCTGCTGCGTAACCTGGTCGCCTACTACTGCGTCTTGGAAGGCATCTTCTTCTACTGCGGCTTCACCCAGATCCTCTCCATGGGCCGTCGCAACAAAATGACCGGCGTGGCGGAACAGTTCCAGTACATCCTGCGCGACGAGTCGATGCACCTGAACTTCGGTATCGATGTGATCAACCAGATCAAAATCGAAAACCCACACCTGTGGGATGCCGAGATGAAGGAAGAAGCGACCCAGATGATTCTGCAAGGGACTCAGCTGGAGATTGAATACGCCCGCGACACCATGCCACGCGGCGTGTTGGGGATGAATGCGGCGATGATGGAAGACTACTTGAAGTTCATCGCTAACCGTCGCCTGTCGCAGATTGGCTTGAAGGAAGAGTATCCAGGCACCACCAACCCGTTCCCGTGGATGAGCGAGATCATGGACTTGAAGAAAGAAAAAAACTTCTTCGAGACCCGCGTGATCGAATACCAGACCGGCGGCGCGTTGAGCTGGGACTGATCCACGGACGAGACCCCAACATGTGGGAGGGGGCTTGCCCCCGATGATGTTCGTTCAGTTCAAGCTTCAGTGACTGATGCACCGCGATCGGGGGCAAGCCCCCTCCCACAGGGGTTGCGGTGCGCTATAGATCTTTGCAAATTGCCTCTTATGCCCAATCAAACCATCAAAACACCTTGCGTCGGCCTGTGCTCCACCGTTTACGGGGACCTGGTCTGCCGGGGCTGCAAGCGTTATCACCATGAAGTGATCCAGTGGAATGGCTACAACGCCGAGGAAAAACAAGCGGTGTGGCTGCGCCTGGAGCAATTGCTGGTGCAGGTGATGGCCAGCAAACTCGAGGTGTTTGATACGCACCTGCTGCGCCAGCAACTGGAAAATCGCAAGATCCGTTTTGTGCCGCACCAATCGCCGTATTGCTGGGCGTACCAACTGATTGCCCGGGGTGCGCGGGTGATTTCCAAGCTGGATGCGTATGGGCTGGCGTTGCTGCCGGAATTTCGTGAGCGCAGCCTGGCGGATTTGCGCGATGCGATTGACCGGGAATTTTTCCTGCTGTCCGAAGCGCATTACGAGCGGTATATCGCGCCGGGCTTTCTCAAGGAAGCGTTTGGGCCGGCCCTGATCGCCACGTTCTAGACAACACCCCATTTGGAGTTGCATCACTCCGCAGGTCAAGGACCTGCCGCGCCCGCGCGGGGCCGGCGTTGGCCACCAGCGAAGCCAGGGCATCGCGCCATTCATCCAGCCCCCTCGCACCGGCAATTGTGTTTAAAATGCCGCCCGCTCAACGAACGACGTTTAACGATGAACCCAGACGCACTCGCCACCCTGCACGCCCACTTGCTCACGGCCCTGGCCACCCCACCGGCGGAAACCCGGCGCCTGTTCCACGGCCGTGGCCGCTGCTGGCCGGGCCTGGAGCAATTGACCGTAGACTGGTTGCAAGGCGTGCTGCTGGTGGCGTTGTTCAAGGCGCCGGAAGCGGCGCAGTTGCAAGCCTTGAAGCAACTGCTGCAAACCCGATTCGGCACTTACACCGTCGCCCTGCAACACCGCTACCTGCCGCAAAGCACCACCGAATGGCTGGTGGGCGGCCCCGTCGACGAGCTGACCATCACCGAAGGCGGGCTGCGTTACCTGATCGACCTGGGTAAAAAACAGAACAGCGGGCTGTTCCTCGACATGCGCTACGGGCGCAATTGGGTACGCGAACAGGCCAAAGGCCAACGGGTGCTCAACCTGTTCGCCTACACGTGCGGGTTTTCGGTGGCGGCCATCGAAGGTGGCGCCGACCACGTAGTGAACCTGGACATGGCCCGTGGCGCCCTGAGCCGTGGCCGCGACAACCATCGCCTCAATGGTCATGACCTAAGCAAGGTCAGCTTCCTGGGCCACGACCTGTTCAAGTCCTGGGCCAAGGTCACGCATGGCGGCCCCTACGACCTGGTGATCATCGACCCACCGTCGTTCCAGAAAGGCAGCTTCCTGCTGACCAAGGACTACCAGCGCGTCCTGCGTCGCCTGCCGGATCTGCTCACGCCACAGGGCACGGTGCTGGCCTGCATGAACGACCCGGCCTTTGGCGAAGACTTCCTGATCGACGGCGTGACACGCGAGGCCCCTGGGCTGCGCTTTGTCGAACGGCTGCAAAACCCGCCGGAATTTCCTGATATTGACGCGCAAAGTGGCTTAAAGGCACTGGTGTTCCGCCAAGGCTGATGCCGAAACTGCCTACGCTTGCTACGCTAAGTGATACGCCGGGTGGTGAACCTTCTTACCCCCTTCCCGGTCGATACCTGCATCCCCCGGCCAGACTCGACGGCGTCACGTCGTCGGCTGCCCTGTTTCACCTTTTGGAGATCCGCCCGTGATATCGACCCTGCATGTAGCCAGACTCAAAGCCTGGGGCGCCCACGGCTTCACCGCCACCGGTGTGGTATTGGCCTTCCTGGCCACCCTGGCGCTGCTGGAAAACTCACCCAAGGCCTGCCTGCTCTGGCTGGGCCTGGCGTTGGTGGTGGACGGTGTCGACGGCTCACTGGCGCGACGGGTGAATGTCAGCACGGTACTGCCCAGTTTCGACGGCTCGGTGCTCGACCTGGTGATCGATTACCTCACCTACGTGTTTATTCCGGCACTGTTTATCTACCGCTATATCGACCTGCCGGAATTTACCCACCTGCTGACGGTGTCGGTGATCCTGGTGTCGTCGCTGTTCTGCTTCTGCAACGTGAACATGAAGAGCAAAGACAACTACTTCGTCGGCTTCCCCGCCGCGTGGAACGTGGTTGCGCTGTGCGTCTATATCATCCAGCCGGAAGCCTGGGTGACCTTGCTCACCGTGATTGGCCTGGCGCTGCTGACGGTGACGCCGATGAAGTTCCTGCACCCGTTCCGCGTCAAGCGGTTCATGCCGATCAATATCGCCGTGACCACGATCTGGTTGCTGTGCAGCTTCTTGATGGTGGTGGACTATCCCAACACCAACCCGTGGACGTTTGGGTTGTGGTCGCTGATGTCGGCGTATTTCCTCGGGATTTGTATCTGGCGCACGGCCCTGGAGTGGCTGGGAACACACAAATGACCCGGTGAACACTCTGTAAATGTGGGAGGGGGCTTGCCCCCGGTAGCGGTGGGCCAGCTAAAGATGAGTCAGCTGGAGCACTGCCATCGGGGGCAAGCCCCCTTCCACATTTGGATTTGCAGACTCCCCGCGAGTAAGATGGCGGCCTTTCGCTTAGCGCCCTGCCAATAATAAGCCCAGCCCATGTCCCTCGAACTCAGCGTAGACCTCACCACCCTTGCCATCCTGGCGGCGGTCGCCTTTATCGCCGGTTTCATCGATGCCATCGCCGGCGGCGGGGGCTTGCTCACCACGCCCGCCCTGCTCACCGCCGGCATGCCGCCGCACTTGGTACTGGGCACCAACAAGCTCAGCTCCACCTTCGGCTCGGCCACCGCCAGCTTCACCTTTTACCGCCGCAAGCTGTTCCACCCGCGCCAGTGGGTGCACGCCATTGTCGGCACGCTGATTGGCGCCCTCGCTGGCGCGGTAGTGGCCCACTACCTGCCGGCTGAAACCCTGAACAAGATGCTGCCGGTGATCGTGTTCGGCTGCGGCCTTTACCTGTTGTTCGGCGGCACGCCCAAGGCGCCGCTGGATGCCGACGCGCCGATCAAGAAGAAGTGGCAATCCACCCAGGGCTTCGGCCTGGGCTTCTACGATGGCGTGGCAGGTCCGGGCACCGGCGCGTTCTGGACCGTCAGCACGATGCTGTTGCACCCCATCGACCTGGTGAAGGCCAGCGGCGTGGCGCGCAGCATGAACTTCGTCAGTAACGCGGCGGCACTGTCGGTGTTTATCTTCAACGGCTCGGTGGACTGGATCGTCGGCCTGGCCATGGGCGTATCGGTGATGTGTGGCGCGTTCTTTGGCGCACGCAGCGCGATCAGCGGCGGCGCCAAATTCATTCGCCCGGTGTTCATCACCGTGGTCCTCGGCCTGACGGTGCGCCTAGCCTGGCAGCACTGGTTCAGCGTGGCCTAGGCGACGGGCCAGGTAGAGGTCGATCAGGTAACGCGCAATCGAGCGTGACGCCGGCAGCGGCGGCAGGTTGTGGATGTTGAACCACTGCGCGTCCTCGATCTCGTCGGCCTGGGGCACGATGTCGCCACCGGCGTACTCGGCATGGAAGCCGAGCATCATCGAATGTGGGAACGGCCAGCACTGGCTGCCCATGTACTGGATGTTCTTGACCTCCACCTGCACTTCCTCGCGGACCTCGCGGATCAGGCAGTCTTCGGCCGACTCACCCGGCTCGGCAAACCCCGCCAACGTGCTGTACACCCCCGTGACAAAGCGTGGCGAACGCGCCAGCAGGATCTCGTCGCCACGGGTCACCAGCACGATCATGCTCGGCGAAATCCGCGGGTAGCTGCGCAGGTCACAGGCCTGGCAATACATCGCACGCTCGCGCGGCACCTGGACCATGGGCTGGCCGCAACTGCCGCAAAACCGATGCTCGCGCGCCCACGTACCGATCTGCGCGGCGTAACCCAGCACTTTGTACAAGGTGTGATCGCCTTGCAGCATGAAGCCGCGCAGGCCTTGCCAACTGCAGCCCGGCACTTCACCGGCGCTATTGAGTTCCAGCAGGTACACCGGCTCACCGTCGAGGTGGCCGATGCCGTGTTCGGCGAACACTGACAGGTCCTGGCGCTTGAGCCATTCCCGGGGGAACAAGGGGCCATTGGTGTCATGCAAAAAGCCGTCGCGGCTGCGGGCAACGGCCCAGCCGCCGGGGGTGTCGTTGTCCAGCAGCGTTGTGGTAATCCAGCCTGGGGTCATGTCAGTCAATCCACGAATTCGGGTTTCTGCTTACTCATATGGGCCGCGATGGCCACGCGCAGGTCGTTGGATTGCAACATAGCCGAGTTCCAGGTGGCAACGTATTCCAAGCCGTCATTGACCGTATGGTCACGCATGTAGCTGATCATGGCCTTGGTGCCGGTGACCGCAATCGGCGATTTGGCGGCAATTTCATGGGCGATTTCCATCACCCCGGCCAACAGGCTGTCCTGATCGGGATAAACGCGATTGACCAGGCCGATGCTGCGCGCCTCCTCGGCGCCGAACTGGCGGCCGGTATAGGCCAACTCGCGCAGCATGCCGTCACCGATGATGCGCGGCAGGCGCTGCAGGGTGCCGACGTCGGCCGCCATGCCGATGTCGATTTCCTTGATCGAGAACTGCGCGCCGTCAGCCGCGTAGCGCATGTCGCAGGCGCTGATCAGGTCAATGGCACCGCCGATGCAATAGCCCTGGATCGCCGCCAGCACCGGCTTGCGGCAGTTGTCGACGGCATTGAACGAGGCTTGCAGTTCGAGGATTTTGCGGCGCAAAAGGCGCGCGTTGCGGCCCACGTCCTTGCCGAACTCGTTGGCCACCGAGGCCAGCATCATCAGGTCGATGCCGGAGGAGAAATGCTTGCCGGCCCCGCTGAGCACCACAGCGCGTACGGCGTCGGTGTCTTCGACCCATTGGAAGATGTCGATGATTTCGGTCCAGAACGCCGCGTTCATCGCGTTGATCTTTTCCGGACGGTTGATCTGCACATGGGCAACGTTGCCGGCGAGTTCGACGACGAAAGCTTGGTATTCGGACATGGCAGTGATCCCTGGCTGGCGAGTGATGAGGCCCGAACTATAACAAGGGTGCACCACGACGCATCAGCCAAAAACAGGACGGGCAAACGTAATGAAATGTTGTGGGCGCACCGTTATCGACCTGGCCAATGGCGCACTGCTGGCGATCATCCTCGCCGTGGTCGGTTCGGTCTGCGTGAGCAAGCTGTGCCAGCCGCGCGGGTAAAACGCTGCAAAGCGCTGGATAAAACCCTGCACACACGCCATCCTTCGCGCTTTAAGCCGCCTCACCTGCGGCGCTCGACGTTTAAAGGATATGCCCATGCACGCCCAACCCCTCACCGCCGCCGACTTCGAATTCATCGAAGACACCCTGCTCAAGTACGGCGACGACCATTCGGTCCTGAACCTGGCCGAACTCGACGGCTACTTCACCGCGCTGGTCTCCAGCCCGGTCCAAGTGGATGTGGCAGAGTGGTTCCCGGCGATCTGGGGCGGGCAAAACCCCGACTGGAACAACATGGACGAAGCGCAAAGCTTCCTCGAACTGTGCGTGCGCCACATCAACACCCTGGCCAGCCAACTGGCCACCGACGCGCAAGGCTTCAAGGCCCGCTTCGACGAAACCGAACACCAGGGCCAGAACGTCACCCTCGCCGAAGAATGGTGCTTCGGCTACATCCGCGGCGCCGCCATCGGCAATTGGCCGGAACTGCCGGCAGAACAGGCCGCCCTGCTGGAAAAAATCTCCTGGTGCGCCGAACAAGACAACTTCGAACTGCCCGCCGAACTGGACGTACAAGCACACCAGCAACGCGTCAGCGAAATCGAACCGGCAGCGCGGGCGTTGCATGATTATTGGTTGGCAAAGCGATACGTGCTGTAGATCTTGATCTCAAGCGCCCCGTCAAACACGCTGGCCGGGATTCGACAGGGATTTGGGGGCGGCCCCCCCCAAATAACGGATAGGCACACCGCACCACCGCCATCGCAAGCTCGACAAGCACCACACCTATACCCGATCATTCAAATCCGCCCGTCGGCCACTCCATCCCACCTTGCCTTGAATCAGGAGCCTTGTACCTTGAGTTCGCAGAAAACCGTGACCGTTACACCGCCCAACGCCCCCCTCAACGGCAAGGTCGCACCCCCCGGCTCCAAATCCATCACCAACCGCGCCCTGCTGCTGGCCGCCTTGGCCAAGGGCACCAGCCGCCTCAGCGGCGCCCTCAAGAGCGACGACACCCGCCACATGTCAGTGGCCCTGCGCCAAATGGGCGTCACCATCGACGAACCAGACGACACCACCTTCGTCGTCACCGGCCAAGGCAAACTGCAACTGCCGCCGCAGCCACTGTTCCTCGGCAACGCCGGCACCGCCATGCGCTTCCTCACCGCCGCCGTGGCCACCGTTGAAGGCACCGTGGTGCTCGACGGCGATGACTACATGCAAAAACGCCCAATCGGCCCGCTGCTGGAGACCCTCGGCCAGAACGGTATCCAGGTCGACAGCCCCACCGGTTGCCCACCGGTCACCGTGCACGGCGTGGGCAAGATCAAGGCCAAGCGCTTCGAGATCGACGGCGGTCTGTCCAGCCAATACGTATCGGCCCTGCTGATGCTCGCAGCCTGCGGCGAAGCGCCGATTGAAGTGGCGCTGACCGGCAAGGACATCGGCGCCCGTGGCTACGTGGACCTGACCCTGGACTGCATGCGTGCCTTCGGTGCCCAGGTTGAAGCCGTCAACGACACCACCTGGCGCGTCGCCCCTGGCGGCTACACCGCCCATGATTACCTGATCGAACCTGACGCCTCCGCCGCCACTTACCTGTGGGCCGCAGAAGTGCTGACTGGTGGCCGTATCGACATCGGCGTGGCCGCGCAGGATTTCACCCAGCCGGACGCCAAGGCCCAGGCCGTGATCGCGCAGTTCCCGAACATGCAAGCCACGGTGGTTGGCTCGCAGATGCAGGACGCTATCCCGACCCTGGCGGTGCTGGCTGCGTTCAACAACACCCCGGTGCGCTTCACTGAGCTGGCCAACTTGCGCGTCAAGGAATGTGACCGCGTCCAGGCGCTGCATGACGGCCTGAACGAAATCCGTCCGGGCCTGGCGACCATCGAGGGCGATGACCTGCTGGTGGCCAGCGACCCGGCCCTGGCCGGCACTTCCTGCACCGCGCTGATCGACACCCACGCCGACCACCGCATCGCCATGTGCTTTGCGCTGGCGGGCTTGAAAGTGTCAGGAATCAAGATCCAGGACCCCGACTGCGTGGGCAAGACCTATCCTGAATACTGGAATGCCCTGGGTAGCCTGGGCGTTCAACTGACCTACTAAACTGTCGGCAACGGTGTGGGGAGGGAGTGATCATGACAATTCGCCAACCCTGCCCACCTGCGTTATGTGACTGCGAGCGCGAACAACTGCTTGGCACCCCCTCGGCAGACCAACGCATCCTGCGACTGACCCGCCAGGAAGAGAAGAAGCTGCTGGAGCGCCTGGAAAACCTTCAAAGCCTGGAAGACCTGGAACACATGCAGCGCTTGATGTACCTGCAACTGGGTATCCGCGTACATGTCGCACCCGGCCACACTGAAGTCAAAAGCATGCGTGGGATTCAGATTGTGATCGACAAACTGCCAGGCTTGTGTCGCAAGACTCGGTTGTCGATTCCGGCCGCAATCCGTAAAGGTATGGAAAAACGGCCGGAGGTTGCTTATCGGTTGCTTGATGCACATGACCTGTTTGGACAGTAGTCAGCCCGTTAAACGCGTCAGCACCCAGTTGCCGCAGGCACAGCGTCTGTCGTAGCTAAACCCGTTACCAGACGAAACCGTTGGCAAACACCATTCCATGCCCACCCCTCACGTCTTGATAGCTCATATCGGGATATTTGTTGAGCCTCTGCAGTTGCTCGCTGTTCAAGGTCTGCAGTTGTTCAGGCGAGACGTTCGGAAAGGGATGGTTTTTTTTCGCATCGTTTTGTTGATCTTGCCTCACTTGATCTTGCGTGGGCTTTCCGTAAGACGTATCGATGGTGGGGGCAATGAACGCGGTTCCAGGTGCAGAAGAAATTGACGTCATTAACTTTATCTCAAGTGTTTGTGAACACCATGAGTGATCGTCCAATCGTTCCAAGTTCCATGCCCGCCACAACATCTTCACCGCCCGTCTGCTGGATTCGCGAAGGTTGAATCAACCGGCGACTGTCTCGACGTCGAACAAACCCTGCCCCACGGCCCACGCCTTCTCCAAATGCGCCTGCGCCCCGCCGCTTTCCGAGTCGAGCAACAGCGCCGAGGTCAGCACCTGCGCGCCACAGTAATCGAAGATCCCGTAGTCGATCTGCGTGCGCATCGCCTGGGCATAGCCGTGTCGATCAAACGCATCGTCATCCGCTGCGCCCAAGGCCAGCAGATGCACGTTCAGGTGCCGCAGCTTTTTCACCACCGGCGTATCGGGGCCGTATTCGATGGCCCAGCCGTTGATGAATACGCGGTCGATCCAGCCTTTGAGCAGGCCCGGCAATGACCACCAGTAAATAGGGAACGCCAGCACCAGGGCGTCGGCACGGTCGATGCGGGCCTGTTCGGCCCGCACATCGGCGGGTGGCGTGGCGCGGGTTCGGTGAACCGCATGGTCGGCGGCGGTGTAGCGCGGGTCAAAACCTTCGGCGGCAAGGTCGGCGATTTCAACAGTGTGGCCCGCGGCAGTGAGCCCGGCGGCCACCTGCGCAGCCACGCTGTGGGTGAGGGATTGCGGGTCGTGATGTGCAACAACGATAAGTGCGTGCATGACAGGGACTCCCTTTGGGGTTACGCTGGGCTTAAGTTACGATTAGTAAGTTACTTTTGGTATATAAGCATGTCAAGCAGCGAATCCCCTGCCCCACGTCGACGCCTGTCCCGTGAAGAACGCCTGCGTCAATTACTCGATGTGGCCTGGCAACTGGTGCGCGATGAAGGCACCGAAGCACTGACGCTCGGTCGCCTGGCGGAACTGGCGGGCGTGACCAAACCGGTGGTCTACGACCATTTCGTCACCCGTGCGGGGTTGCTCGTCGCGCTGTATGAGGATTTCGATGCGCGCCAGAACCAAGTGTTTGTCGACGCCATAGAGGCCAGCAGCGCCACCCTTGAGGATCGCGCCGGGGTGATCGCCGCGTCCTATGTGGAGTGCGTGTTGTTGCAGGGCCGGGAAATCCCGGGGGTGATTGCGGCCTTGAGCAGCTCGCCGGAGCTGGAAACCCTCAAGCGCCACTACGAGGCGATCTTCCTCGATAAGTGTCGCGACGCGCTGTCGCCCTTCGGCCACGTGTCCAAGGCTGGCTTAAGGGCGATGCTGGGCGCTGCGGAAGCGCTGTCCCAGGCGGCGTTCAGTGGCGAGATCAGCCGTGAAGAAGCGCAGCAGGAATTGCTGGCGACTATCCTGGCGATGGTCAATCGCGGCCGTGTTCACCACGAGCAATAAATGCCTGGACCTTACGTGCCAGTTGATCCAAGTGGCGGTCACGCTGCTTCTCGGCATCCACCATCGCGCGCTTGCCGTGCTTTTGCAGCAGGTAGGTATGAATCTGCCGCACCTCCAGCGAGCTATAGATCGCCGCCACATCCAGCACGCCCATCAGGCCGTCGGTACCGTAGTCCCGCGTGTTCATCAGCACTTGAGTCTCACGTGCGCCACGTACCCGAAAGCCCATGCTTTCAAACGCTGGCACCTTCTCTATGGAGCAGGCCAGTTCCGCATGGGGATGACGGCTCAGCACGTCGCGCATCATCCCGCGAGCCACGCCCTGGCGCCGATAGCCGACTTGCACCGCCATGAAAGCGATTCCGCAGGCCTCGGGAGCCTCCTTCACCGGCAGGTACAGCACAAAGCCCATCACCTTCTGCGGGTCTTGCGGATCGGTGGCCACGACCAACTCGACGGCAATGCCCTTTGAACCGTCCAGCGCTTCCAGGTACAGATGCACCTCAAAGCCAATCGCGTACTGGTAGATGTTGTACAGCAGGTTACTCGGTGGCAGCGCCACGCTGCTGATGTCGGTGAGGTTGTCCACCACCATCTGCAGGATCTGAGCATTGATAGGCTCCGGGCACGGTGTGGTGTAGCGGGTAAGGCTGAACATGCAGATTCCTGGGATTAAGCATCAAGGCAGCGCGAATTGTACCTGCTCGGCACATACCTCGCGCAAACACCCGCGCAACCAGCGATGGGCCAGGTCGGCATCGAGCCTGGGGTGCCACAGCATCGCGACGGTGAAGGTCGGCAGCGCCACCGGCAGCTCAAAGCGATGCAGGCCTTCCCGTTGATGGAGGGTGTAGCGTTCAGGCACGCTGGCGATCAGGTCGGTGTCGCGGGCCAGGGCAATGGCGGTGGCGAACCCGGCGACGATGGTGCTGATCTGGCGCGTCAGGCCCTGGGCCTCAAGCGCGTCGTCGATCTGGCCACGGTCCTGGCCACGGCGTGATACGTAGACGTGCTGGCCCTCGGCATACCGCCGGGCGCTGACGTCGCCCTGGCTGAGCGCATGGCCGCTGCGTACCACGCCAACCAAACGGTCACGGAACAGCGCCTGGGTCAGCACTTCGGGGCTGGCCGCAGGGTCGACCACGCCGGTTTCCAGGTCGACGCTGCCGTCACGCAGCAGCGCACTGTCCTTGTCGGTTTTATGGATGAAGCGTAGGCGCACACCGGGTGCTTCTCGTGCCGTACGTGCCAACAACGCCGCACCGACATTTTCGACGAACTCTTCGCTAGTACGTAGGGTAAAAGTGCGCTCGACCTGAGCCATGTCCAACGTGTGCAAGGGCCGCAACACGGCGCTGGCTTCCTGCACCAGGCGGCTGACCTGTTCGCGCAGTTCCACCGCCCTCGGCGTAGGCACAAGGCCGCGACCGGCGCGCACCAGCAACGGGTCGCCGGTGGTTTCGCGTAAACGCGCCAAAGCGCGGCTCATCGCCGAGGGGCTCAGGCGCAAGCGTCTGGCCGCGCCGGCCACACTACCTTCGGCGAGCAATACATCCAGGGTGACCAGCAAATTTAAATCGGCCATCGGTGCTCCTTATCAGGCGTCATATGCAGGTATTAACTGCAACCCATGCGTCTTCCGCCATGGTAGGCCACGCCGTAGATTTGTGACAGTTGCCTTCACTCAAGGATTACCCATGCCCCCCTCTTCTCGCGGCAGCCTCGTCAGCCTGTCCCTGTCCATGTTGCTGGCCTCCCTCGGCACCAGCATCGCCAATGTCGGCCTGCCCAGCCTGGCGCAGGCGTTTGATGCATCGTTTCACGCGGTGCAGTGGGTGGTGCTGGCCTATCTGCTGGCAATCACGGCAGTGATCGTCAGCGCCGGGCGCCTGGGTGACCGTTGGGGCCATCGACGCGTATTGCTCGGCGGCTTGCTGCTGTTCGCCGTGGCGTGCGGGCTGTGCGGGCTGGCCCCCTCGCTGGAGGGTCTGATTGCCGCGCGCGTCCTGCAAGGCCTCGGCGCAGCAGTGATGATGGCCATGGCCCTGGCAATGGTGGGCGATACCGTCACCCGGGAACGTACCGGCCGGGTCATGGGATGGCTGGGCACGATGTCCGCCGTCGGCACTGCCATGGGTCCCAGCCTGGGCGGGGTATTGCTGAGCCTGTGGGGTTGGCGCGCGATTTTCCTGGTCGGGGTGCCGTTGGGGCTGCTGGCCGCCGCCCTCGCTTATCGCTGTTTGCCGGTTGATCGTGCGCAGGTACCCGCCGGTGCGGCCTCTGGTGTCTGGTCTTTACTGAAGGACGCGTCATTGCGCAGCAGCCTGGCCATGAGTGCCTTGGTGGCCGCCGTGATCATGGCCACCTTTGTGGTCGGGCCCTTTTATTTGTCCAGGGGCCTGGGGCTGGCCCCGGAGTGGATGGGCCTGGCCATGGCCGTCGGCCCCTGTGTGGCGGCCGTCACCGGTATCCCGGCCGGCCGCCTGACCGACCGCCTCGGCAGCCAACGCATGACACTCGCCGGGCTGAGCGTGCTGGGGTGTGGGGCGCTGCTGCTGTCGCTGGCGTCTGGACTGATCGCCTATCTGGCCGCGCTGGTTATTCTGACGACGGGCTACAGCCTGTTCCAGGCGGCCAACAACACGGCGGTGATGAGCGATATAGAGGCGGCGCATCGCGGCACGGTGTCGGGCCTGCTGAACCTGTCACGCAATCTAGGCCTGATCCTCGGTGCTTCAGCGCTGGGGGCGGTGTTCGCGTGGGCCAGCCCGGATGTCACCCGTGCGCTCCCGCAATCCGTGGCCCATGGCCTGCATGTGACCTTCAGCGTGGCACTGGGCTTGATCCTGCTGGCCGGTGTGATGGCATTGCGCCGCTCCAGCGCCTTTAATACCGCCAAGAACACCCATTGAGGCAAAAAAACAAAAAAGGCGTTGCACCAGACCGGGTTACATCGCGCATCATGGGCACTTTCAAGCTCAAGGGTAACGTCCATGCGCGTTCTGTCATTGATGATGGGTCTCACGACGCTGGCCGCCAGTACGGTGTTCTGCGCCAGCGCGATGGCGAATGAAGAGAGTCAGTTAGTACAACAGATCAACCAATACCGCAGCCAGGTACAACGCTGCGGCGACCAGGGTTCCCAGGAACTGCCACCGCTGGCCAGCGATACGCGGCTGGTGCTGCCGGCCACCAACGTCGGCGATTTGCAGCAAGCGCTGGCCCGGGCCGCGTACCCGATGGTCAACGTGCAGGCCATCAGCCTGTCCGGGCCCAAGGATGCCCAGTCAGCCATGAAGGCCGTGCGCGAAAGCTTCTGCCGGGTGGTGCTGGACCCGCAATTTGTCGATATCGGCGTAAGCAACAGTGGCCAGGACTGGCGCATCGTGCTTGCCCGTCCACTGCTGACCAGCGGCCTGGGCGATTGGCAGACCGAAGGCAAAAAACTGCTCAACCTGATCAACACCGCGCGTGCGCAACCGCGCCAATGCGGCACCCAGGCGTTTACCGCAACCACACCATTGTCCTGGAATGACGCCCTGGCCGACGCCGCCAACAGCCACACGCGCAACATGGCCAACGGCAATTTCTTCGACCACCTCGACCACGACGGGCGCACCCCCGGTGACCGTGCCGAACTGGCCGGGTATAGCGCGAAGAATATTGGCGAAAACATCGCCGCCGGCCTGGATACGCCGCGCAAGGTGGTGGACGGCTGGCTGGCCAGTCCGGGCCATTGCGCCAACCTGATGAACCCGCAATTTCGCGAACTGGGTGCGGCGTATGCCATGGACCCGAAAAGTGATGCCGGGATTTATTGGACAGGGGTTTTCGGCGCGCAATAAACACGCTCACAGATCTATCCGAACGGAGGAGGCATCAATTCGCCATCTCATGGATAATGCCGCTGAACTTGGCAGCGGCCATGCCGGTCTGTTGATTGCTGACCTGACCCTCTCAGGCGTTCGACAGACTGTGGCAAACAAGGTGTTCTTGCGATGATGAATTGGCTGCAAAGTAGCAGCGACATGGCTGAGCGGGTCCGCCTGCATGATTGGGCGAGTACGCCGCTGGGACCGCTGGAAGAGTGGCCGGATGTGCTCAAGACCACCGCGGCGCTGTGCTTTGCGTCGAGCTTCCCCCAGGCCATCATCTGGGGGCCGAGCCTGACCACCCTTTACAACGATGCGTTTATTCCAATCCTGGGCAACAAACCCGACGCCCTGGGGCGCCCGTTCAGCGAAACCTGGCGCGAAGTCTGGGAGCAGGTGCGCCCAATCGCCGACGCGGCGTTCAACGGGCATGCGACCTTTATTGAAAACTTCCCGCTGATGATCGAGCGTGGCGACGGGCCGGAGCAGGCGTATTTCACTTTTTGCTACAGCCCCATCCGCGACCCTCAGGGCCAGGTGGTGGGGATGTTGGATACCGTCACCGAAACCACCACCACCGTCTTCCTGAACCGCCGCCTGGCGGTGTTGGATGCCGTCGGCAGCGCCGTGGCGAATGCCACCGACGCCGAAAGTATCATGTCCACCACCACGCGCCTGCTGGCCGAGCACCTGCAGGTGTCCAACTGTGCGTATGCCGACATGGATGCCGACGAAGACGGCTTCACCATTCGCGGCAACTGGGCGGCGCCTGGCTCGCCGAGCATCCTGGGCCACTACAGCCTGGCGTCATTCGGCGCATTGGCAGTGCAGCGCCTGCGCGCGGGCGAGCCGCTGGTGGTCCAGGACAACCGATTCGAATTCGCTCCCGAAATCGCCGCCAGTTATCAGGCCTTGGGCGCGCTCGCCACCGTGTGCTTCCCGCTGATCAAGGACGGTCGCCTGACCGCACTGATGGCCGTGCACCACAAAACGGCCCGCGCCTGGTCGCCCTACGACCTGGCACTGGTCGGCGAGGTCACCGAGCGCTCGTGGGCCCATATCGAGCGGGTGCGCGCCGACGTCGCTGTGCGCGAAGGCCTGGCAGCCTATACCGAGCTCAACGCCACCTTGGAACAGCGGGTGCAAGAACGCACCAACGCCCTCACCCAGGCCGAAGCCGCGCTGCGCCAATCGCAGAAACTCGAAGCCATCGGTCAATTGACCGGCGGCGTCGCCCATGACTTCAACAACCTGTTGACCATCATTCGTTCGTCAGTGGACTTCCTGCGTCAGCCCGGACTCTCCGAGGAGCGGCGCCAGCGCTACATGGGCGCGGTGTCCGACACGGTGGAGCGCGCCAGCAAGCTCACCAGCCAATTGCTCGCCTTCGCCCGGCGCCAACCGCTCAACCCGGAAGTCTTCGATGCGGGCCAACGGGTCAAGAACATCGGCGAGATGCTCGAAAGCGTTACCGGTGCGCGCATCCATGTGCAGGTGCAGTTGCCAGAGCGCCCTTGCCACGTGCGCGTCGACGCGAGCCAATTCGAGACCGCACTGATCAACATCGCCCTGAATGCCCGGGACGCGATGGACGGGCAAGGCACCCTGACCTTACGCGTGGCGAATGTGGACTCGATGCCGCGTATCCGTGGCGATGAAGAGGCACGCCAGCCCTTTGTGAGCATTTCCCTGGCGGATACCGGCACAGGTATTTCCTCTGATACCTTCGAGCGCATTTTCGAGCCTTTCTTTACCACCAAGGCTGTAGGCAAAGGTACCGGGCTGGGGCTGTCCCAGGTCTTCGGGTTTGCCAAGCAGTCCGGGGGTAACGTCGACGTCGCAAGCCGCCCTGGCGAAGGCACCGTGTTCACCCTGTACCTGCCCGAAGTGGCGCAGCAGGTGGCGCAGCCCGACCCGACGCCGGAAAGCCAGTCGCCCACCCATGATACGGCGCAGTGCCATATCCTGATCGTGGAAGACAACCTCGAAGTCGGCCGCTTTGCCAACCAGATCCTTCAGGACCTCGGTTACCAGACCACCTGGGCCACCGATGCCGAGCAGGCACTCACGCTGGCCGGCGCGGATGCCCTGGCGTTCGACGGGATCTTTTCGGACGTGGTAATGCCGGGCATGACCGGCGTGGCCATGGCCAAAGTGCTGCGCCAACGGCGCCCGGACTTGCCGGTGGTGCTCACCTCCGGCTACAGCGAAGAGCTGGCCGACAGCGGCTACGAAGGGTTCGAATTCCTTGCCAAGCCCTACTCCGCCGATCAGGTTGCGCGGGCCCTGGCCAAAGCGATGCTTTGAGCCCTACTCCGCCACCGCCACCTGATTGCGGCCTTGGGCCTTGGCGCGGTACAGCGCTTTGTCGGCGGTGTTCATCAGCCCGTGCAGGTCCTGGTCCTGGGTGTGGGTGGACGCAACGCCCAGGCTGGCGCTCAACCCATGCACCGGCTCCGAAGCCAGGCCCGAGATCGCCTTGACCAACTGCTCGGCGATAGTGCGCGCGGTGTCCAACGACGTATTGGGCAGCAGCACCGCAAACTCCTCGCCGCCCAAGCGTCCGTACACATCGGCCTGGCGGAACGACGCACTGATCACCCCACCAATCTGGCGCAGCACCTGATCACCGGCCTGGTGGCCGTAGGTATCGTTGATTTGCTTGAAGTGATCCATGTCCATCATCAGCGCGCACAGCGGTTGTCGGTTGTGGCGGCATTGCTCGTACAGCACCTGGGCATGTTCGAAAAACGCACGGCGGTTCATCAGGCCAGTGAGTTCATCGGTCTGGGCCGCGCGAGTGGAAATAGTGTGGGCCCGTTCCATTTGCCGGGTCAGGCGGAAGGCCTTTTCCAAGGCATCCGAGAGTTTGCGCGTGGCGCTGACCACAAAGGTGGAAAACACCAGCACCGCGATGGCCACGCCGACTTGCATGGAAGATGGCTGGAACAACAGCCACAGCGTGCACGGCAGCAACACCAGGGCCAGGGAGGTCAGG
The DNA here is from genome assembly GCF_045037875.1 of Pseudomonas petroselini. Classification (NCBI taxonomy): domain Bacteria; kingdom Pseudomonadati; phylum Pseudomonadota; class Gammaproteobacteria; order Pseudomonadales; family Pseudomonadaceae; genus Pseudomonas; species Pseudomonas petroselini. The sequence goes on along the minus strand of NZ_CP173614.1, from coordinate 3,643,195 downwards.
GTCATGTAGCGGTAAGCCGAATAACAGGACACGGCACTGACGGACATGCCCACGGTGAACAACATCACCAGTGCCTGGGACAGCCGGTCATCGGTGGGCATCACCGCCAGGGCGCCAGCGCCCCAGATCCCGGCAGACAGCATCAGCGTCAGCCAGTAACGGCGTTCCCAACGCTTGGGCGTGCGCTCGGCGTTGGGGCAGCGAAACCACTCCATGAACATCTTCACGCGCAACAGCGAGGACACCGCCAACGCGCCCAGCCAGACCAGGATGACCTGATGGTCAAACCGGTCCCAGCACAGCCAGCAGAGCATGAGAGCGGCCAGGTAACTGCCGAATATCGCGGCAAAGGATTGCCGGAACAGCTGGTGCAAACGGTCAGTCCGCACCTGCTCCTCTATAAAGCAATCCTGGTCCTGCCCACGCCCAAGGCCATTCATGAAATCCGCCTGATTCGACTGCCACGACAAAGGCGCCATTGTGGCACCCTGCCACCAGCGTGGACAACAGAATCCAGCAAGATAGAGCCTTTAAAGCGGTTCCGGCCGCAGAATCAGTACCCCCAGTGGTGGCAGATTCAACGCCAGTGACACCGCTTGCCCATGGTTCGGTTCATCTTGGGTAAACACCTCGCCTCCGTTACCGTAATTGGAACCTGCGTACATGTCGGCGTCACTGTTGATCACTTCGCTCCAACGCCCCGCAAAGGGCACGCCGACCTTGTAACCCTCACGCGGCACCGGGGTGAAGTTGGCGACCACCAGCACCGGCTTACCGTCCTTGCTCCAGCGCAGCCAGGCATAGACGCTGTTGATTGCGTCGTCGCCGATCAGCCATTGGAAGCCCTGCGGCGCGTCGTCCTGCTCGTGCAAGGCCGGTTCTTCGCGGTACAGCCGGTTCAAGTCGCCGACCAGCTTTTGTACGCCTTTGTGTTCGGCGTACTGCAACAGGTACCAGTCCAGTTGCTGGTCGTGGTTCCACTCGCGCCACTGGCCGAATTCGCAGCCCATGAACAGCAGTTTCTTACCGGGGTGCATCCACATGAACGCCAGGTAAGCGCGCAGGTTGGCAAATTTCTGCCAGCGGTCGCCGGGCATCTTGTCGATCAGCGAGTGCTTGCCGTGCACCACTTCATCGTGGGAAATCGGCAGGATAAAGCGCTCGGACCACGCATACACCAGGCCGAAGCTCAACTCGTTGTGGTGATGAGCGCGGTACACCGGGTCCTGCTGGATGTAGTGCAGGGAATCGTGCATCCAGCCCATGTTCCACTTGTAGTTGAAGCCCAGGCCGCCCTGTTGGGTCGGCTGGCTGACACCCGGCCAGGCCGTGGATTCCTCCGCGATCACCAGCGCGCCGGGCGCTTCCAGGGCCACCACGTCGTTCAAGTGGCGCAGGAAATCAATCGCTTCGAGGTTCTCGCGACCGCCATGACGGTTCGGCACCCATTCGCCGGCCTTGCGCGAGTAGTCGCGGTAGAGCATCGACGCGACGGCATCCACACGCAGCCCGTCAATATGGAAGTGCTTGAGCCAATGCAGCGCCGAAGCGAGCATGTAGCCGTGCACTTCGGTGCGGCCCAGGTTGTAGATCAGCGTGTCCCAATCCTGGTGAAAGCCTTCCAGCGGGTTGGCGTATTCGTACAACGCGGTGCCGTCAAATTGCGCGAGGCCGTGGGTATCGGTGGGAAAATGCGCCGGCACCCAGTCGAGGATCACACCGATGTCGGCCTGGTGCAGGGCGTCGACGAAATAGGCGAAATCTTCCGGCGAGCCGAACCGCGCCGTCGGGGCGAATTGCGACAGTGCCTGGTAGCCCCAAGAGCCGCCAAACGGGTGCTCCATGATCGGCATCAGCTCGACGTGGGTGAAGCCCAGTTGCTGCACATAGGGAACCAGGCGCTCAGCCAGCTCACGCCAGTTGTACTGGCGGGCCACTTCGCCCGCTTCATCCAACTCGCATTGCCAGGAGCCCACATGCAGTTCGTAGATCGACAGCGGCGCCGTGGGCTTTTGCTTGTCGACCCGCGACTGCATCCAGGCGTGGTCCTGCCAGTCCACTTGCAACGGTTCGGCCACCTTCGAGGCGGTGTCCGGCGGCAACTGGGTGGCCAACGCCATGGGGTCGGCCTTGAGCGGCAGGATCCCATTGGCGCCGAGAATTTCGTACTTGTAGGCCGCGCCCGGTTGCAGGCGTGGGATAAAGATCTCCCACACGCCGGACGGATGACGCAGGCGCATCGGGTGACGGCGGCCGTCCCAGATATTGAAGTCGCCCACCACCGACACCCGCCGCGCATTCGGCGCCCACACGGCAAAGCGCACACCCTGCACGCCATCGACGCTGGTCACCTGGGCACCCAGGCAACTGCTGAGGTCACGATGGTTGCCTTCGCCGAACAGGTACAGGTCCATCTCCCCCAGCAGCAGTTGCTGGAAGCTGTAAGGGTCTTCGGTGATCTGCTCACCGCCGGCCCACTGGATCTTCAACAAATAGGGTTCGCGGGTCTTGAACTGACCGACGAACAACCCCGGCACCTGGCTCGCGTCCAGGCTGCCGAGCTGTTCACCGCTGTCGCGTGCCAGAACGTGGACGCTCAAGGCCTCCGGCAGGAAGGCGCGGATAAACTGGCCACCGTGCTCATCATCGTGCGGCCCGAGAATCGAAAACGGGTCGTGATGCTCGGCGCGTACCAGCGCTTCGACGTCCTTGGACGCCGGCAATGCAGTCAACTTCGCTTGCAGCGGTTCTTTATTTGTAAAGCTCATGACGTCTCCCCACCGCGTGCAGTGTTCGATATAGGTGCAAGCCCGCTCAACAGTCCGTGCAACCCTTGCAGGGGCACCGGCAACCAAGTCGGGCGGTTTTCCGCTTCGTAAGCCACTTCATACGCGGCCTTCTCCAGGCTGAACAACGTCAGCGCTGCGTCCTGGCCTTTGGCATCCTGCCAGTCATGCGCCAGTGTAGACGTAGCGGACTGATACGCCCGGATAAAGGCCTGGCGTGCTTCTTTCAGGTAACGGTCCGTCACGCGTTTGCGCGCCTGGTCCGCTTCGGGCGAGTGATCCACCCCTTGTACATTCAGGGCCATGGCCGCCGCGTAATCGAAGGAGCGCAACACGCCGCTCACATCTTTATACGGGCTGTGCTTGCCGCGTCGTTCGTGCAGCGGTCGCGCCGGCTCACCTTCAAAGTCGATCAGGTAGGCATCGCCCTTCACCACCAGCACCTGGCCCAGGTGCAAGTCACCATGCACCCGAATACGCAACCCGCCCAGGGTGGCTTTCGCCAGCGCCTGCACATGGCGGGTGATGGCTTTTTTCTGCGCCAGCAACTCAGTGACCAGCGCTTGATCCGCCGGGTTCAACTGGTTTTGATGAAGGTTGAGCAAGTGCAACGCACGGTCCAGCTGCGCGCCGACATCCTTGGCCCAGGCCTGGGTGTCCTTGGCGGTGGTGACTTCAGGCTTGAAGTCCTTGTTAGTGGTTTTCGCGCCGAGCACCCCGTGCATTTCGCCCAGGCGCTGGCCGAGCAACCCGGCAAAATCCGCCAGCTCGCCCAGGGCGTTGTAGTGCTGTTCCTGCTCGGAGATGGCTTCGGCCAGCTCGTCGCGAATCGCCCGTTCCAGGTTGTTCTGAGTCCAGCCCCAGGCGTCGCCCTGGTTACTCAGGTAGCCTTGGGCAATCATCAGCAGGTTGTCCTGGCCCTCGGCGTCGTGGCGAATCATCGAGCCCAACAACGGCGAGATGTTCGGGTAGCCGGCTTCGGTCAGGTAAGCACTCATCTCCAACTCAGGGTGCACGCCGGGGGCGACTTTGCGGATCAGCTTAAGCACCAGGCTCTCGCCCACTACTACCGAACTGTTGGACTGCTCGGCCGACAAATAGCGCACCTCGGACTCATCCGTCAGTTGCAGCTTGGCCAGATGAGGCGTAGCGGTGAAGCGCAGCTCGCCTTCGCTTGAGTCCAGCACGGTGCCCGCTTGCAAACCCTGGATCACGGCGCGGATAAAGTGCTCGAGGCTGAAGGCATCGGTCACCAAGCCCACCTGGCGCACCCGGCGTACACGGGCCAAGGCTAATTGCTGAGGCAAGGCGCTGGTGAACTGGTCTTCACCGAGGAAACCGAACGGCAGCTGATAGCGGCTGATTTGGCCACCCGCACTGACCTCAAGCTCGCTGAGCAATACCGGGTGCTGCGCGTCGCCAAAGCGCACGCCATAGGCGATGCGCACGCTGTCGATCGCCGTGTCCTTGCCCGCGAACCAGCGGCGTTTGGGCAGCCAGGCCGGCAGTGCTGTTTGCTCCAGCGAGGCGCGGCAGGGTTCTTCCAGCAGTTCTTCCATGCGTTTTTTCAATACCAACGTGGTGAAGTCCGGCATGCTCTGGGCCGGTTCCACATGCCAGCTGGGCATCTGGTTTTCCGGCGCCAGCACAAACCAATAGAAGCCGTAAGGCGCCAGGGTCAGCAGGAAATTGAGTTGGCCGATGGGTGGGAAGGCATTCCCGCCGAGCATCTCCACCGGCACCATGCCAGCAAACGCCGACAGGTCCAGTTCGGCCGCCTGGGCGCTGCGCGACACGTTGGCCACGCAGAGGATGATCTCGTTGCGCCCGTCTTCACCGGTGAACTCGCGGGTATAGGCGAGGATGCGCCGGTTACTCGGCGAGAGCATTTTCAGGCTGCCACGGCCAAACGCCTTGGACTGCTTACGCACCGCCAGCATGCGCCGGGTCCAGTTCAGCAACGAATGCGGGTCCTGGGCCTGGGTCTCGACGTTCACCGACTGGTAGCCGTATTGCGGGTCCATGATCGGCGGCAGCACCAGGCTGGCCGGGTCGGCGCGTGAGAAACCGCCGTTGCGGTCGATGGACCACTGCATCGGCGTACGCACGCCATCGCGGTCACCCAAGTAGATGTTATCGCCCATGCCGATTTCATCGCCGTAATACAGGGTCGGTGTACCGGGCATCGACAGCAGCAGGCTGTTGAGCAGTTCGACACGACGGCGGTCACGTTCCATCAACGGCGCCAGGCGCCGGCGGATGCCGAGGTTGATGCGCGCGCGGCGGTCGGCGGCGTAGTAGTTCCACAAGTAGTCGCGTTCTTTGTCGGTGACCATTTCCAGGGTCAGTTCATCGTGGTTGCGCAGGAAGATCGCCCACTGGCAATTGGCGGGAATCTCCGGGGTCTGGCGCAGAATGTCGGTGATCGGGAAGCGGTCTTCCTGCGCCAGCGCCATGTACATGCGCGGCATCAGCGGAAAGTGGAAGGCCATGTGGCATTCGTCGCCGTCGTCGCCCTTTTTGTCACCGAAATACAGCTGGGTGTCTTCCGGCCATTGATTGGCCTCGGCCAGCAGCATGCGGTCCGGGTAATGAGCGTCGATCTCGGCGCGGATCTGCTTGAGCACATCGTGGGTCTCAGGCAGGTTTTCGTTGTTGGTGCCATCGCGTTCGATCAGGTACGGGATGGCGTCCAGGCGCAGGCCGTCGATGCCCATGTCCAGCCAGTAGCGCATCACCGACAACACCGCTTTCATGACCTGAGGGTTATCGAAGTTGAGATCGGGCTGGTGGGAATAAAAGCGGTGCCAGAAATACTGGCCCGCAACCGGGTCCCAGGTCCAGTTGGACTTCTCGGTGTCAAGGAAGATGATGCGGGTGCCGTCGTATTTCTGGTCGTCATCCGACCACACGTAGAAGTCCCGCGCCGCCGAACCGGGCTTGGCCTTGCGCGCACGCTGGAACCAGGGATGCTGGTCGGAGGTGTGGTTGATCACCAGCTCGGTGATGACCCGCAGCCCGCGCTTGTGCGCCTCGGCAATAAACCGCTTGGCATCGGCCATGGTGCCGTAGTCGCTGTGCACGCCACGGTACTCGGCGATGTCGTAGCCATCGTCGCGGCGTGGCGAGGGGTAGAACGGCAACAACCAGATGGTGTTCACACCCAGGTCGGCGATGTAGTCGAGCTTGGCGATCAGGCCGGGAAAGTCACCGATACCGTCGTTATTGGAATCGAAATACGATTTGACGTGGACTTGGTAGATCACCGCGTCTTTGTACCAGAGCGGGTCTTTGATAAAAGTGGCAGCGTTGGGTTTCTTCGCCATTGGAAGCTCCTGGAATACGTGAACCGCGCTGGGATTAAGGGGTGGTGATACGCCAGATCCCAAACGGCATCTGCGGCTCCAACCGCGTCCACTGGTGCTTGCCATACCAGGTCCAGCGGTGGCCGTTCATCAAGTCTTCACCCTGAGTCTCGGCATCGTCCGGCAGGCCCAACTCCCAGAGCGGCAGCTCGAAGTTGGCCTCTTGGGCGTTATAGGGATCAAGGTTCACCGCCACCAGAATGAAGTTGCTGCCATCCTCGCTGCGCTTGCCGAAATACAGGATGCTGTCATTCCAGGCGTTGTAGAGCTTCAGCCCCAGGTGCGTCTGCAACGCCGGGTTTTGCCGGCGAATGCGGTTGAGTTGAGCGATTTCGGCAATGATATTGCCGGGGGCGGTGAAGTCCCGTGGACGGATCTCGTACTTCTCCGAGTTCAGGTATTCCTCTTTGCCCGGTACCGGCGCCGCTTCGCACAGTTCGAACCCCGAATACATGCCCCACAGGCCCGAGCCCATGGTGGCCAACGCGGCACGGATCAAAAAGCCCGGGCGCCCGGATTCATGCAAGAACGGCGGGTTGATGTCCGGCGTATTGACGAAGAAGTTCGGCCGGTAGCATTCGCGCCACGGCGACTCGTTCAGCTGGGTCAGGTATTCGCTCAACTCGGCCTTGGTATTGCGCCAGGTGAAATAGGTGTAGCTCTGGGAGTAACCGACCTTGCCCAGGCGCGCCATCATCGCCGGCGTGGTAAACGCCTCGGCGAGGAAGATCACGTCGGGGTATTTGGACCGCACATCGCTGATCAGCCATTGCCAGAAAGGCAGGGGCTTGGTGTGAGGGTTATCGACGCGAAAGGTCTTCACGCCCTCTTCCACCCAACCCACCACGACGTCGCGCAGCTCGGTCCACAGGCCTGGGATGGCGTCCGCCGCATAAAAATCGACGTTGACGATGTCCTGGTACTTTTTCGGCGGGTTTTCCGCGTATTTGATCGTGCCGTCGGGGCGCCAGTTGAACCAGCCCGGATGCTCCTTGAGCCACGGATGGTCCTGGGAACACTGGATGGCGAAGTCCAGGGCGATTTCCAGGCCGTGGTCGGCGGCGGCCTGCACCAGGCGGCGGAAGTCATCGCGGCTGCCCAGCTGCGGGTGGATGGCCTCATGGCCGCCGTCCTCGCTGCCAATCGCGTAGGGGCTGCCCGGATCATCGGGGCCGGCGGTCAGTGAGTTGTTCGGGCCTTTACGATGGCTGCGCCCGATCGGGTGGATCGGCGGGAAGTACAGGACGTCGAAGCCCATGTCATGGATCATCGACAACCGCGAGTGCACGTCATTAAACGTGCCGTGGCGCGCGGGATCGTCGGTGATCGAACGTGGAAACAACTCGTACCAGCTGGCAAACAGCGCAGCCTCACGTTCAACGTCAATCGGGTAAACGGTGCTGATGCTCAGGTAGGCGCGGTGATCGGCCTGCGTCATCAAATGTGCACTGTCTTCGTGCAGGAACTGCGCAACCTGCTCGGTTTCCAGCAGGCCGGAGAGTTCATGGTGCAGCAGCATCAGGCGATCGCGCAGCTCGTTGTCACTGCGTTCGGCGGCTTGCAGCACCAGGCTGCGACCTTCCTGCAATTCCAGGCTGACCGGTACGCCGGCCTCGTGTTTCTTGCGCAACTCGTAGCAGAAGCTGGCGAAGGTATCGATCCAGGCTTCAATGCAATATTCATGAGGGCCCTGCTGGGTGACGGTAAACGCGCCTTCCCAGCCATTGTTGCCCACGTCGGTCATCACGACGCTGTGCCAGCTTTCATCCTGCAGCGGGCGCCAGCGGATCAGCACGGCGAGCTTGTCATGGCCGTCGGCGAACACTTTGCTGGTGACGTTGACCCGTTGGCCGACCACGGCCTTGACGGCGAATTCGCCGCCGTCAATCACGGGAGTGGTGCTTTCGATGGCGATCCTGGGCAGCAACAGCGCCTGGGACAGCGGCAATATGGACGTGCCTGGAACCTGTGTTTCAGCAGTCATCGAGCATCTTCCCCTTACGCCCTGTGGACGCTCTTTGCGTGATCCGAATTCTTCAGGCGGCCGAGCTCTCCCTGAGCACGGCCGTAATAGGTCCGAACCTTTGCCGTCGATAAAAGTTCAGGTGGATGTGTCGCCATTGAGCGGGGAATCAATTCGCCCGGCCCACTGTCCACCGGTAGAGCAAAGCACAAAGGAGGCCACACCGATGAATATCCCGATCCCGGCTGAAACACCCGACCCGAATATCGACAACCCCACCCTGCCGCCCACCGAGCCCGCACCGATTCCGGAAAAGGAACCGCCGGAGAATGAGCCGCCGCCGGTTGAAGAACCGCCGACGACCATGCCACCGGTGATCGTCAGTCCTTCTCAAAGCGCTTGACGATTTTTGGCATCACGCTGAACACCGCCAAGGCCAGCAACGTACTCAGTACCGCTGTCGATTCCCGGCCCAACCCGGCCGAGACCCCAATCGCAGCGGTCATCCACAAACCGGCTGCGGTGGTCAGGCCTTTAACATGGCCCTCTTCATCATCCTTGCCCTTGATGATGGTACCGGCGCCCAGGAAGCCGATCCCGGCAATCACGCCCTGCACCACCCGGCTCATGGCATCCGCCTGATTACCGGACATCTGCGGCACCATCACGAACAGTGCCGCCCCCAAGGCCACCAGCATATGCGTGCGCACCCCGGCGGCCTTGCCCTTGCTCTCGCGTTCAAACCCCAGGATGCCGCCCAGGATCGCGGCAATCAGCAGGCGCACCGTGATCTGGGTGAGCTGCTTCGCGTCGCCGATATCGGCGAATTCGGCCTGCAGGGTTTGCCACACTTCATGCCACCAGGCGTCCATGGATGCCGTCCTTTGTCATTGTTGGTAAAGGATGGACAGCAGCGACCGCCAGTCAGTTGCCTGGAACCCCTGCACATCGGCGGCCCCTAACCTTACATAGCCCACGCATTACATAGCTCACGAATAAGGAGAACGGCATGCCCCTACGTATCGAAAACCAGCTGTGCTACTTCATGCTCGATGACAACGGCCAGGAACAGAGCGTGCCGGCGACCCGAGTCAATATCGTGACCGACACTGAAAAATCCATGTCCTACGTCGAATTGGCTGCCGAGCGCATCTACATCACCGAAGCCGAGGCCGACGCCTTGACAGTCGCCGGGGCGCACGATGGGCGCCAGCATGTAAAGGCCGACGAACCTGGTTCGCTGATTTAATTGATCTGTATCAGTTCCCCCCAGACACTGCTGCACCCCAGGCGCCATGGGGTGCAGCACATTGACGCAGGCCCTTGCGCCCCTGTCATCTGATCCGCTTTTTATCGCCCTACCTGAGTCTGTTATGCACACAGCCCCACGCGCATAGTTCGTCCGCCTGATGGAGGCTGATGAGCGAACGACCATGAGCGATAGAATCCCCACCGTGGACACCTTTGAGCCCTTGCACCCAAAGAAGGTGAAGGCCAAATCCAGCGACAACCTGATTCATACCCGCAGTTTCACCGGCCTGTTCCGCACCTTGCGCGTGGCCGGTGCAGGCGTTCTGTTCCTGGCGTTTTTCGGCACCGTGTGGCTGAACTGGGGCGGCCGGCAAGCGGTGCTATGGGACCTGGCTGAAAGCAAATTCCACATCTTTGGCGCGACGTTCTGGCCCCTGGACTTCATCCTGCTCTCGGCGCTGCTGATCATCTGCGCGTTCGGCCTGTTTGCGATCACGGTGTTTGCCGGCCGTGTGTGGTGCGGGTACACCTGCCCGCAAAGCGCGTTTACCTGGCTGTTCATGTGGTGCGAAAAAGTCACCGAGGGCGAGCGCAACCAGCGTATCAAGCTGCACGCCGCGCCCTGGAGCCTGAACAAACTGGCGCGGCGCTCGGCCAAACACACGTTGTGGCTGGGTATCAGCGTGCTGACAGGGCTGACGTTTGTCGGCTATTTCACGCCGATCCGCCCCCTGGCCGCCGAACTGCTGAGCTGGCAAATGGGCGGCGTCAGCCTGTTCTGGGTGCTGTTTTTCACCGGTGCCACCTACCTCAACGCCGGCTGGCTGCGTGAAGCGGTGTGCATGCACATGTGCCCGTATGCGCGTTTCCAGAGCGTCATGTTCGACAAAGACACCCTGACCATTTCTTACGACGTGGCGCGCGGCGAACACCGTGGCCCGCGCAAGCGTGAAGTCAAACCCGCCGATGTCGGCCTCGGCGATTGCATCGACTGCCAACTGTGCGTGCAAGTGTGCCCTACCGGTATCGACATCCGCGACGGCCTGCAAATGGAATGCATCGGCTGCGCGGCGTGCATCGACGCCTGCGATTCGATCATGGACAAAATGGGCTACCCGCGCGGCCTGGTGAGCTACACCAGCGAACATCAATTGCAAGGCGGCAAGACCCACCTGCTACGGCCACGCCTGATCGGCTACAGTGCCGTGCTGCTAGTGATGATCGCGGCGTTGGTGGTGGCGCTGGTGGAACGGCCGATGGTGTCGCTGGACGTGACCAAGGACCGTGGCCTGTTCCGCGAGAACGCTCAGGGCCAGATCGAAAACATCTACAGCCTCAAGGTGATCAACAAGACCCAGCAGCGCCAGGATTACCGCCTGGCGTTGATGGACGCCGATGGCTTCCAGTTGCAAGGCAAGACTGAGATCAGCCTGGCAGCGGGGGAAATCAGCGATGTGCCGGTGTCGGTGGCGTTGTTGGCGGATAAACCGGCGAGCAGTTCGCAGACCCTGCGCTTCAAGGTCTCGGATGTGGATGAGCCGTGGATCTACAGTGCTGCCGAGAGTCGCTTCGTGGCGCCGCTGAACCGCTGAGGCCTGTCAGGCGAGCCAGCACCCCCATTTAGCCCTGCGTACAATTTAAGAAAGTAATTAGGCCCCCATGAAACGCTACGAAAAATTCGCCGACGACATCGCAGAACTGATCCGCACCGGCGTGCTCGGCCCCGGCCAGCGGGTGCCTTCGGTGCGCTATGCCAGCCAGACTTACGGCATCAGCCCGTCCACGGTGTTCCAGGCCTACTACCTGCTGGAGCGCCGTGGCCTGATCCGCGCGCGGCCGCGCTCCGGCTACTTCGTCAACACCCATGCGCCCAGCCCGTTTTCCGAGCCGGAGGTGAGCGAACAGGTGCATGAGTCCACCGAGGTGGATGTCAGCGAGCTGGTGTTCTCGGTGCTCGACTCGATCAAAGACCCGAACACCGTGCCTTTCGGTTCGGCGTTCCCCAGCCCGATGCTATTCCCGCTGCCGCGCCTGGCCCGTTCCTTGGCCAGCGCCAGCCGTGAGATGGACCCGCGCCTGGTGGTCACCGACATGTCGCCGGGCAACCCGCAACTGCGCAGGCAAATTGCCCTGCGGTACATGGTCGGGGGCCTGATGCTGCCCATGGAGGAACTGCTGATCACCAATGGTGCGCTGGAGGCCTTGAACCTGTGCCTGCAAGCCGTCACTGAACCCGGTGACCTGGTGGCCATCGAAGCCCCGGCGTTCTATGCCTGCCTGCAAGTACTGGAACGCTTGAAACTCAAGGCGGTGGAAATTCCCGTGCACCCGCGCGATGGCATCGACCTCAATGCCCTGGCACAGACGCTGGAGCGCTATCCGATCAAGGCCTGCTGGACCATGACCAGCTTCCAGAACCCCATGGGCGCGACCCTGCCGGAAGCCAAGAAACAGGCATTGGTGGAGCTGCTGCGGGGCCATCAAGTGCCGCTGATCGAAGACGACGTGTACGCCGAGCTGTATTACGGGCAACAGGCGCCAAAACCGGCCAAGGCCTTCGACACCGAAGGCCTGGTGATGCATTGCGGCTCGTTCGCCAAAAGCCTCGCCCCCGGTTACCGGGTGGGCTGGGTCGCGGCCGGGCGCTTTGCGCAGAAGGTCGAACGGCTGAAATTGATGACCTCGTTGTGCCCGTCAATGCCGGCCCAGGCGGCGATTGCCGATTATCTGCAGCACGGTGGTTATGACCGGCACCTGCGCAAATTGCGCTATGCCCTGGAAGAACAACAAAGCGCCATGCTGGCCGCCATCGCGCGCTACTTCCCGGCGCAGACCCGCGTCAGCCAGCCGGCCGGCGGGTACTTCCTGTGGCTGGAGTTGCCGGAGCAGACGGATTCATTGAAGTTGTTCCAGATGGCGCTGGCGCAAGGCATCAGCATTGCGCCGGGGCCGATCTTCTCGGCGACCCAGCGCTTTCGCAACTGCCTTCGCCTGAACTATGGCAGCCCGTGGACCGAGGCGTCGGAAAAGGCCATGGAGACATTGGGGCGGATTGTGCGGTCGTTCTGAGCCAAGGGTCGCCCGCGATGGCGTCAGTCGGTCAACGACCGCCCCCCAGGTCCAAAAACGTGCCGGTGGCATACGAGGCCTTATCCGACAGCAACCAGATAATCGCTTCCGCCACTTCATCCGGGCGCCCGCCTCGGGCCATGGGAATGCCGGACTCAAGCTTGCTGACGCGGTCCGGGTCGCCGCTCAGGGCATGGAAGTCGGTGTAGATATAGCCGGGGCGCACCGCGTTGACGCGAATGCCCTCACCGGCGACTTCTTTCGACAACCCCAGGGTGAAGGTATCGAGCGCGCCTTTTGACGCCGCATAGTCGACATACTCGCCCGGCGAACCCAGGCGCGAGGCCACCGACGACACGTTGACGATGCTGCCACCCTGCCCGCCATGCTTGGGCGACATGCGCAGCACCGCGTGCTTGGCGCACAGGATCGGACCGAGCACGTTGGTCTTCATGACTTTCAGGATGCGAAACTCGGACATCTCATCAACGCGGGATTTGTGCCCCACCGTGCCGGCATTGTTGACCAGCGCGGTGACCCGGCCCAGTTCGCTGTCGACGCGATTGAACAGCGCGATCACTTCATCCTCGATGCTCACATCCGCCCGCACCGCAATGGCCTGGGCGCCCAACGCACGCACTTGTTCGAGCACGCGGTGAGCCGCTTCTTCGTCGGACTGGTAGTTGATGCAGATGCGATAGCCCTGGTGAGCGGCCAGCAATGCCGTCTCGGCGCCAATCCCACGACTGCCCCCGGTGATGATGAGGACTTTGTCCATGCGTGCGGTCTCCTGATTCAACCTGGTGTTTAGGGTCGGATCCAAGAATACCCGTCACGCACGGCTTTTGTCAGGCGCTACGGCGTTTTCGGCGCGCACGATATCGGCCATGAAAACGTCAGCCGGCAGCGGATGGCCCAACAGGTAACCTTGCAGGGAGTTACACCCCAGCCGCGTCAGGAAACTCTGCTGCACATCGGTTTCCACGCCTTCGGCAACAATCCGCAACCCCAGGGCCTGGCCAAGGGCGACGATGGCCGAAACGATGGCGGCGTCGTCGCTGTCGTGCTCCAGGTCGCGCACAAAACCGCGGTCGATCTTCAGCTCGTTGGCCGGCAGGCGCTTGAGGTACATCAGGCTGGAGTAGCCGGTGCCAAAGTCATCGATGGATAAATCGACACCCATGTCCGACAGCTGCTGCAACACGGTCATGCTCGCATCGGCATCGCTCATGGCCGTGGTTTCGGTGATTTCCAGGGTCAGGCTGTTGGCCGGCAACTGGTGACGTTCCAGCGCCGCGGCCACGCTTTTGACCAGCCCGACGTGGCAGAACTGCAACGCGGACAGGTTCACGGCGATACGCCAGTGTTCGTAACCTTCTGCATACCACAGGCTCATTTGACGACAGGCTTCGTTAAGCACCCATTCGCCGATGGGAATGATCAGCCCGGTCTTTTCCGCCATTTCGATAAACATCGCCGGCAACAGCAGGCCCTGCTGCGGATGCTCCCAGCGCAGCAGCGCTTCGGCACCCACCGGGATACCGCTGAGCGCATCGAACTTGGGCTGGTAGTACAGGCGGAACTGCTGCTGCTCGACCGCGTTGCGCAAGTCCTGCAACAACTGCAATTGTTTGCGCGCATTGGTGTTCATCGACGCATCAAAGAAGCTGTAGCCGTTCTTGCCCATGCCCTTGGCGTGGTACATCGCGGCGTCGGCGTTCATCAACAGCTCCTGGGGGCTGTTGCCATTGCCGGGGAACAGGGCGATGCCGACACTGGCGGAGATCTTCAACTCATGCTCGGCCACCCGGAAGGCGCGGTTGATCAGCACCACCTGGCGTTCGGCGAGGCCGAGGGCGTCGTCCGGCTGGGTCAGTTGCACCAGCAACACAAACTCATCGCCGCCGATGCGCGCCAGGGTGTCCTGGCTGCGCAGGTCTTCGCGCAGGCGCAACCCTACTTCGCTCAGCAACTGGTCACCCATATGATGGCCGAAGGCATCGTTGACCGGCTTAAAGCCATCCAGGTCAATAAACATCAGTGCGAAGCAGCCACCCTGCTCCTTCACCGCCTGCATGGCTTGCTGAATACGGTCAGCGAGCAAAGTGCGGTTGGGCAGACCGGTGAGCATGTCGTGCAGGGCCAGGTGGGTCAGCTCTTGGTTGGCTTGGGTCAGAGAGTCGGCAAGCACCGCAGTGCGGGCTTCCAGACGCGCATCCAGCAACGACGTCAGCAAAGCGATGGCCAGCACCGCCAGGGTCGTCACCAGCACCAAATTATCCAGGCCCTTGCCGCTCAGGCCGTTCAGCGCAGCACCGCAGAAACTCTCATCGGCAAACCGTGCCGCCGCCATGCCGGTGTAATGCATGCCGACGATGGCAAAACCCATCACCACCGCCGCCCCACCGCGAGCGAGGCGTACGTACGGGGTATTGCGCCGCAGGTTATAGGCAATCCACAGCGCAGCGCCGGACGCCGCGACCGCGATCAGCAGCGAAGCGCCGAATAAGGCCGGGTCGTAGTCGATACCCGGCGTCATCCGCATCGCGGCCATGCCGGTGTAATGCATGCTGGCAATGCCGGTGCCCATGATCAGCGCGCCCAATGCCAGCTGCCAGGCCGGTAAGCGCGGCTGGCTGACCAGCCACAAGGCAAAGCCGCTGGACAACACCGCAATCAACAATGACAACGCAGTGATGCCTACGTCGAACCCCAGGGCAAACGGCAAACGCAACGCCAGCATGCCGATGAAGTGCATCGACCACACGCCCACGCCCATCGCCATGGCGCCGCCGGTTATCCATAAATAGACACCGCGTCCCTTGGCGGTGGCGATCCGGCCGGACAGGTCGAGCGCGGTGTAGGAAGCCAGGATCGCGACGAACAGCGAAATCACGACCAGTGAGGGTGAATAACTACCGATGAGCATGGGACTTCTCGTGCGCAACGGGCCTGAGACGCCCGTGCCAAGTGGCAAAGCGGGCGATTGTAGCGAGAATAATTCTTGCGTACTTGATTAATTATCAGAGGGCCATTAGTGGCTTTTTGACGCCAATCTACTGGCTGGAAACATCAGGCACTTCAGCAGATTTGAGGGCCCGATGTTTCTTAACAAGTACGTTGTCAAAAAAACTCAAGCGGCCCCACCCTTGGTAATGGGTCGCCGTACGATCTCCGGGAACCCGGAAAGAACTGAGCGCATCGGCCCCGACACTCGATCGGTAGAGCGTCCACCATTCGGAGTAATTAGGCTCGAATGGGGTGGCGACAAATACCGTCGTAGCCCTCACATCGCCCTGGGATAAATGTTGGGCCAACCCCAAATTAGCGACTTGGCGTGGCGTCTGGCTATTTATTTGCGAAGCCTCGGATGCCTGATGGAAAAAACCATTAACGGCACTGCCAGGTTTAAAGTCCCCCCAGGTAATCCGGCCCCATTCTGGGTTGCCGCCCACGTAATAGTTAGTAAGCGGCGAACCTCGGATGTAAAGCTTTCTGACAGTCCATGGCGCCAGTCCGTCAATATTTTTCGACGCGTCCGCCGCCATTCTTTCCCCTTCAACCACTCCAATTGCCGTCGCAGTGTGATTGGAATGACCGTAGTCGCCGGTAAAATTATGCACGCTGACAACCACCAGAGGACGATAACGTCGAATAGTTCGTGCAACGACCCAGGCTGCTGCCTCGCGACCCGAAGCTATCCTGTGAGTGTTGCCAAATCCAGGGGTTACTTGTGTTACCACGTTGGAGGATCCCCAACCACGGCCATCTTTCCCCCAGGATTGTGCAGGGTCGGGACTGCAGCAGCCTGTGTCGACAAAGCCGCCATCAATCAGCAGTACATTTCCGGAGCGATAAAGACTCGGCGCATATACCCCCAACCCGCGGTTGGCCCTGCCTGCGTAAACGTCGACAGCATTACGCAACTCCTGCATTCGGTTGAGTGACTCAGCCATTAAGGGAGCATGGCCAGTGGTGCCTCGGGTGACCATTATCAGCTCCGCAACACGCTTTTGCTGGACCTGAGTGTAAAAAGGCAGAACACCTCCGCCAAAGATGCCTTCGTCATCTGGATGTGCATGCACAACGAGCATGTCAATGGATGAACGGTGAGCCAGTTGCCAGAGTGTCCCGTTGCTGTTGTTGAGCACGACGATATTGTTTATGTCCGCAACCGAAACGCTGGTGCCTGCCCCCGCAATGGACTTCCAGCTGGACTCTGTATCCAGCCAATTCCAGATGCCTGCGTTCGAGCTCAATAAAACAACAGTGCCATCACTGCCCACTGATAAGTCGTACAGGGCGGTAACACCGAGGGGCTTTGGAACCGACTGCCAACCGTTATTGACCCACCTATACAGCAGATTCGAGGCGTTATAACCCCACGCCTCTCCACCGGGCGCTGCGGCAATTTTGATTAATTTTCCTGGGAGTGCGACCCACTGCTGGTTAGCGGGTGCCCAGCGCTTGGGATTGCCCCCCGCATCTACCGCGAATAACGCGCCGTCAGGTGCGGCAGATATCTGCACCGCCTGACCATCGATTTGCTGCCAGTTATTAGACACCCAACGATAAATGTTCCCGGCTGCATTCAGTGCCCAGACATCGCCGCTGGCGCTGACTGAAACCTGCCTGGCCCGACCAGGTTTGAGCAACCAACTGGAGCCGGTCAACTCATAAATATAGTCATTGACGTCGGTAGCCCACATGCGTGTGGCACTGGCTGAGACCTGTAAGGCGCGGCTGGCTGGGTTCCAGTGGACCTGGGTCCATAGCCCTTCAACACCCCACGCGGTGGATGAGACGCCAGACATCGCCAGTACGAGGACCGCCGTTTGCCCAGCTTTACGCCACCAATCGTGGGCAGAGATCAGACCTATGAGCCGACGCATTTGAGCACCTCGTCCTGCCGAGCTGGATATGAACCGCCTATAAAAAGCGGCGTCATTCCAGACGCTACATGACTAGGAACCCAATCTATACTGTCAGTTCTGACAGGTAGACATCGATCCAGCTATGACACCTTGCGCTACTGACGCGTCTGCCCGTCCCAACCACCGCCCAATGCCGCGATCAGTTGCACGCTCGCCACCAGGCGTGTCTGCAGCAAGGTCAGCACCGTGCGTTCGTTGCTCAGGGCGGTGGCTTGTACGGTGACCACGTCCAGGTAGGCAATCAGGCCGGCCTTGTACTGGTTCTGGGTCAGGCGCAGCGACTCGCGTGCGGCCTCCAGCGCTTCGTTGCTGACCACCGCCTCGTCTTCCAGCACCTTGAGTTGCACCATGTAGTTTTCCACCTCGCGGAAACCATCCAGTACGGTCTGGCGGTATTTGGCCACGGTCTCGTCATAGGAGGCCACGGTACGGTCGACTTCCGCCGAGCGCTGGCCACCGTCAAACAGGGTCATGGCCAACTTCGGCCCTACCGACCAGAAGCGGTTCGGCAGGCTGATCCAGTCGGCGTAGGTGCTGCTGGAGTAACCACCGGCCAGGCTCAGGCTCAGGTCCGGGTAGTAGGCGGCCTTGGCCACGCCGATATTGGCGTTGGCGGCGATCACTGAGCGTTCGGCCGAGGCGATGTCCGGGCGGCGCTCCAGCAGTTGCGAGGGCAGGCTCACTGGAATCTGCGGCAGCGCCGGTATGTCCTTGCTCACCGCCAGGTTGAAGTTGGCCGGCGCCTCGCCGATCAGCACGGCAATCGCGTTTTCCAGTTGGGCACGCTGCCAGATCAGGTCGATCAGGCTGGCCTGGGTGGTCTTCAGTTGGGTTTGCGCCTGGGCCACCGCATCCTTGCCGGACACACCGGCGCGGTATTGGTTTTCGGTCATTTGCAGGGAGCGCTGGTAGGTCTCCAGGGTGGCTTGCAGCAAACGTGTCTGTTCATCCATGACGCGCAGTTGCAGGTAGCTTTGCACCAGTTCCGACTGCTGGCTCAGGCGCATCGCCGCCAGGTCTGCCGAGCTGGCTTCGGCGCTGGCCTCGTTGGCTTCCAGACCACGGCGCAGCTTGCCCCAGATGTCCGCCTCCCAGCTCACGCCCAATTGCGCGTTGAGGGTGTCACGGATGCCGCTGCTTGAACTGCTGAGGCTGGCGCTGCTACTGCCGGTGCCCTGGCTGGCACGGGTTTTCCCGACGCTCAGGTCGACGCTGGGGTAAAACGCCCCGCGCGAGCTGCGCACCAGGGCCTGGGCCTGGCGGAAACGGGCCTCGGCCTGGGCCACGGTCTGGTTGGAGGTGTTCAGGCGCAGCACCAGGTCATTGAGCTGGCGGTCGCCGTACAATTCCCACCAGGCGCCACGGGCCAGGGAGTCACTTGGGGTAGCCTGGCGCCAGCCCTGGGCTTCCTTGAATTGCGCAGGTTCGATGACGTCAGGACGCTTGTAGTCAGGGCCGATGGCGCAGGCGCTGAGCAGCGCGCCGCAGAGCACCATCATCAACAGTTTGGCACCCTTATTGTGGCGAGGGAGCTTGCTCCCGCTGGAGTGCGAAGCGCTCCCCAGCATTTTGGGGGCTGCTGCGCAGCCCAACGGGAGCAAGCTCCCTCGCCACAGGATACCGGTGCCTACGGGGGCGTTGATTGGATCGGTCATAGCGCAGTGTCCAGGGCAGCATCGGTCCGCACGCCGCGCCAGGCGTTGAAGCGATGGCGCGCGCGGTCGAGATAAAGGTAAACCACCGGGGTGGTATAAAGGGTCAGGACCTGGCTGAACACCAGGCCGCCGATAATGGTCAGGCCCAGGGGGCGGCGCATTTCCGCGCCATCGCCCGTGCCCAGCAGCAAAGGCAAGGCACCGAGGATGGCCGCCAGGGTGGTCATCAGGATCGGCCGCAAACGCAACAGGCAGGCGCTGCGGATCGATTCCAGCGGGCCCAGCCCGTCGTTGCGCTCCAACTGCAACGCCAGGTCGATCATCAGGATCGCGTTCTTCTTCACCACCCCGATCAACAGGAACAGGCCCAGCAAGGAAATCAGGCTGAACTCGCCCCCTGTCAGGTAAATGGCAAGCATGGCGCCGACCCCCGCCGACGGCAGGGTCGACAGAATCGTCAGCGGGTGAATGTAGCTTTCATACAGAATGCCCAGCACCAGGTACACCGCCACCAGCGCGCCGAGGATCATGAATGGCTGGCCCTTCTGCGTGGCCGCAAAGGCATCGGCGGTGCCGGCCATCTTGGCGATCACGTCTTCCGGCAACCCGACTTTGGCAATCGCCCGCTCGATGGCGGCCGTGCCCTGCTCCACCGTCACGCCGGGCGCCATGTCGAAGGCAATGTTTTCCGAGGCGAACTGGCCTTCGTGGCTGACGCGGTCATCGGCCAGGCTGTTCTCATAATGGGCAATGGTCGACAACGGCACCCGTGCGCCGGTGGACGTAATCACCTGCATCTGGTTGAGGGTGATCGGGTCCTGGGCGTACTTGGGATTGACCTCCATCACCACTTGGTACTGGTTGAGGCTGTCGTAAATGGTGGAAATCTGCCGCTGGCTGTAGGCGTTGTTAAGCACCGCCGTGACCATGTCCATGTCGATGCCCAGGCGCTTGGCCTGGTCGCGGTCGACAATCAGCGTGACCTGCGCCGCACCCCGGCCTTCGCGGGCGTCGATGGCGGTGAGCTCCTGCAGCTCACGCAAGGCGGCGACCACTTTCGGGTACCACAGGCGCAGTGCCGCGAGGTCGCCGCTTTGCAGGATGTAGGAATACTGCGCGCTGGTCTGGTCGCGGCTGCCACCGAATTGCAGGTCCTGGTCGGCCATCAGGAACAGACGACCGCCCGGCACCAGCGGCACGTCCTTGCGCAGGCGCTCGATCACCGCCTGGGCGGAAATCTTGCGTTCGCTGATGGGCTTCAGGCGTACCAGCATCACCGCGTTGTTGGTGCCGTTGTTGCCACCGATGAAGCCGGCCACGCTGAGCACCGCCGGGTCCTTGAGCACCGCCTGGCGAAAGGTCTCCATCTTCGGCTGCATCACGCTGAACGACAGCCCGTCATCACCGCGCACAAAACCGATCAACTGGCCGGTGTCCTGCTGGGGCATGAAGGTTTTCGGCACCACCACGTACAACGCCACGTTCATACCAATGGTCAGCAACAGGCTGAGCAGGGTCAGGCGACGATGGCGCAGCACCCAGTCCAGGCTGGTGGCGTAGCCGGCGACCATGCGGTCGTTGATCTTCTGGCTCCAGCGCTGCAAACCGGTCATCCGGTCTTTGACATGCGGCTTGAGCCAGCGCGCGCAGAGCATCGGCGTGAGGGTCAACGAGACGATCAGCGAGACAATGATCGCCGCCGACAAGGTGATGGAAAACTCGCGAAACAGGTTGGTGACAATCCCGCCCATGAACAGGATGGACAGGAACACCGCCACCAGCGACACGTTCATCGACAACAGGGTAAAGCCGACTTCCTCGGCCCCCAGGTACGCCGCCTTCATCGGCGGCACGCCTTCGTCGATGTGCCGGGAAATGTTCTCCAGCACCACGATGGCATCGTCCACCACCAGCCCGGTGGCCAGGATCAGCGCCATCAGCGAGAAGTTGTTCAGCGAGAAACCGTAGAGGTACATGATCGCGAACGTGCCCACCAGCGACACCGGCACCGCCAGGGTCGGGATCAACGAAGCGCGGAAGTTGCCCAGGAACAGGTACACC
This sequence comes from Pseudomonas petroselini, assembly GCF_045037875.1. Classification (NCBI taxonomy): domain Bacteria; kingdom Pseudomonadati; phylum Pseudomonadota; class Gammaproteobacteria; order Pseudomonadales; family Pseudomonadaceae; genus Pseudomonas; species Pseudomonas petroselini. Next base: position 3,622,111 of record NZ_CP173614.1, on the reverse strand, counting down.
ACCAGGATCACCAGCCCCACCGCGATCAACAGGGTCATCTCGGCTTCGTGCAAGGTGGCGGTGATCACCGGCGAGCGGTCCATCGCCAGGCTGAGCTTGACGCTGGACGGCAGCACCGCCTGCAACGCCGGCAGTTGTGCCTTGATCTGGCGGACGGTCTCGATGATGTTGGCACCGGACTGGCGGTTGATCACCAGCAGCACCGCCGAGTCATTGTTGAAGAAGCCGCTGTTGTAGCGGTCTTCCACGCCGTCGCTGATCTTGGCGACATCCCCCAGGCGCAGGGCTGCGCCGTTCTGGTAGCGAATCAGCAGCGGCTCGTAGTCCTTGGCTTTCTCCAACTGGTCGTTGGCCTGGATCTGCCAGTTGCGCTGGCTGTCTTCCAGGGAGCCTTTGGGCCGCCGCTGGTTGGCGTTGGCGATGGTGTTGCGTACATCGTCGAGGGCCACGCCGTACTGATCGAGCGCCTTGGGCTCCAGCTCAATTCGCACCGCCGGCAGGGAGCTGCCGCCGATCTGCACTTCGCCTACGCCCGGTACCTGGGACAGGCTTTGCGAGAGGATGGTCGAGGCCAGGTCGTACAGCTGGCCTTTCTGCAGCACGTCCGAGGTGAGCGACAGCACCATGATCGGCGCCTGGGACGGGTTGATCTTCTTGTACGTGGGCATGCTGCGCATACCGCTGGGCAGCAGGTTGCGCGAGGCGTTGATCGCCGCTTGCACTTCCCGCGCCGCGCCGTTGATATCGCGGTCGGAATCGAACGCGAGGATCACCCGGGTGGACCCCTGGCTCGACGAACTGCTCATGGTGGTAATGCCGGCAATCGCGCCGAACGAGCGCTCCAGCGGCGTGGCCACGGTAGACGCCATTACCTCGGGGCTGGCGCCGGGCAAGCTGGCCGACACCACGATCACCGGGAAGTCGATCTGCGGCAGCGGCGACACCGGCAGCAGGTTGAAGCTGACACCGCCCAGCAACATGATCGCCAGGCTCAGCAGCATGGTCGCTACCGGCCGACGGATGAAAGGTCCGGACAGGTTCATGACTCAACCGGCTCCAGGCTTTGCGGCTCTTTGCGCCAGCGGCGGCCGAGACGGTCGAAGTACAGGTAGATCACCGGGGTGGTGAACAGCGTCAACACCTGGCTTACCAGCAAGCCGCCGACCATCACCAAACCCAGCGGTTGGCGCAATTCCGCGCCGGAACCGGTGGCCAACATCAAGGGCACCGCACCAAACAGCGCCGCCAGGGTGGTCATCAGGATCGGCCGGAAACGCAGCAGCGCCGCCTGGTAGATGGCGGTCTGCGGGTCGAGGCCTTGGTTGCGTTCGGCGTCGAGGGCGAAGTCGATCATCATGATCGCGTTCTTCTTGACGATACCGATCAGCAGAATGATGCCGATGATCGCGATCATGCCCAGGTCATTGCCACTGAGCAGCAGGGCCAGCAATGCCCCCACCGCCGCCGAAGGCAAGGTCGAGAGAATGGTGATCGGGTGGATATAGCTCTCGTAGAGCACACCCAGCACGATGTACATGGTGACCACCGCCGCCAGGATCAGCAGCAAGGTGCTCGACAGCGACGCCTCGAACGCCTGGGCCGCGCCCTGGAACTGGGTCTGCACGCCCACCGGCATGCCGATGTCTTTCTGGGTCTGGTTGATCAGCTCCACGCCTTTGCCCAGCGCAACGCCGGGGGCCAGGTTGAACGACATCATCACCGCCGGGAACTGGCCGATGTGCGCAATCGCCAACTGGGCCTGGCGCTGTTCCACATGGGCCAGGCTGGACAAGCGCACCTGGCCGCCATCGGTGGTCTTCACATGGATCTGGTTCAGCGCCTCGGGCCCCAGGGTTTCGCCGGATTGGGCCTGCAATACCACGCGGTACTGGCTGGCCTGGGTGTAGATGGTGGAGATCTGCCGCTGGCCGAAGGCGTCGTACAGCGCGTCGGTGATGGTCGATACGCTCACGCCCAGCCGCGAGGCGGCATCGCGGTCGATCACCAAATACACCTGCAGGCCCTTGTCCTGCAGGTCGCTGGCCACGTCGGTGAGTTCGGGCAACTGGCTCAACGCGTGGACCAGCTTGTCGCTCCACAGCGCCAGTAGCTCGGCATCCGGCGAGGACATGCTGAATTGGTACTGGGTGCGGCTGACGCGGTCTTCGATGGTCAGGTCCTGCACCGGCTGCATGAACAGGCGGATGCCCACCAGCTTGTCGATTTCCGGCTGCAGGCGGGTGATCACCTGGGCTGCGCTCAGGTCACGCTGGCCGTGGGCCTTGAGGTTGATCAGCAAGCGCCCGCTGTTGAGGGTGGCGTTATCGCCATCCACGCCAATATAGGACGACAGGCTTTCCACCGCCGGGTCGGCCAGGATGATCTTGGCCAACTGTTGCTGGCGCTGGCTCATGGCCGCGAACGAAATCGACTGCGGCGCTTCGGAAATGCCCTGGATCACCCCGGTGTCCTGCACCGGGAAGAAGCCCTTGGGCACCACCAGGTACAGGCATACGGTCAGGCCCAGCGTGGCAATGGCAACCAGCAGGGTCAGCGGCTGGTGCTTGAGCACCCACTGCAACATGCTCCCGTAACGCGCGATCAGCCAATCGATCCAGGCGCCGCTGGCCTTGTAGAAGCGGCTCTGCTCCTCGATCTTGGGTTCACGCTTGAGCAACCGCGCGCACATCATCGGCGTGAGGGTCAGGGACACCACCAGGGAGATCAGGATCGCCACCGCCAGGGTGATGGCGAATTCGCGGAACAGCCGCCCCACGACGTCGGCCATGAACAACAGCGGGATCAGCACCGCGATCAGCGACAGCGTCAGGGAAATCAGGGTGAAGCCGATCTGCTTGGCGCCCTTGAGCGCGGCGGCCAGCGGCGTTTCGCCTTCTTCGATGTAACGGGAGATGTTCTCCAGCATCACGATGGCGTCGTCCACCACAAACCCGGTGGCGATGGTCAGGGCCATCAGCGTCAGGTTATTGATGGAGAAACCCGCCAGGTACATCACGCCAAAGGTGCCCACCAGCGACAGCGGCACGGCAATCGAGGGAATGATCGTGGCGCTGACCCGACGCAGGAACAGGAAAGTCACCATCACCACCAGGGCAATGGCGATGAGCAATTCGTGCTGCACGTCTTTTACCGAGGCGCGGATGGTCTGGGTGCGGTCGGTCAGCACCGTCACGTCGAGGCCGGCCGGCAAGTTATCGGTGATACTCGGCAGCAATGCCTTGATACGGTCCACCACCTCGATCACGTTGGCCCCCGGCTGGCGCTGGATATTCAGCAGCACGGCCTGGTTTTCGTTGGCCCAGGCAGCGAGGCGTTCGTTTTCGGCACCGTCGACGATCTGTGCCACGTCTTTAAGGCGCAGCGGCGCACCATTGTTGTAGGCCAGGATCAGTTCGGCGTATTGCTGGGGCGACACCAACTGGTCGTTGGCGTCGAGCATCGACACCCGCGTCGGGCCGTCGAAGTTGCCCTTGGGCTGGTTGACGTTGGAGGCGGCAATCAGGGTGCGCACGTCCGACAGGTTCAGGCCGTTGGCCGCCAGGGCCTCGGGGTTGACCTTGATGCGCACGGCCTGGCGCTGGCCGCCGGCGATGCTGACCATGCCGACGCCGCTGATCTGCGCGATTTTCTGCGCCATGCGCGTATCGACCAGGTCATTGAGCTTGGGCAGCAGCATGGTCTTGGAGGTGATTGCCAAGGTCAGCACCGGGGTGTCCGCCGGGTTGACCTTGTTGTACACCGGCGGCGCCGGCAGGTCCTTGGGCAGCAGGTTGGTGGCGGCGTTGATCGCAGCCTGCACCTGCTGCTCGGCGACATCCATATTGATGTCGAGGTTGAAACGCAGGGTCAGCACCGACGCGCCGCCGGAGCTGGTGGACGCCATCTGCGTGAGGCCGGGCATTTGCCCGAATTGGCGTTCCAGCGGCGCGGTGACCGCACTGGTCATCACATCCGGGCTGGCGCCGGGGTACAGGGTCATCACCCGGATGGTCGGGTAATCCACCTGGGGCAAGGCCGATACCGGCAGCAAGCGGTACGAAATGATGCCGGCCAGGACAATGGCCAGCATGCTCAGCGTGGTGGCGACCGGGCGAAGGATAAACAGCCGCGACAGGTTCATGAACCGACCTTTTGCGCCTTGCCGGCGGTGCTGCCGGTCTCCCCTTTAGCCGCAGGCTTGCCTTGCAGGTGTTCGGTCGGGGTGGTCGGCACTTCGCTGCTGTCGTTGACCACTTCGATCTCGCTGCCGTCCTTGAGGCGGTCGGTGCCTTCCAGCACCACCCGATCGCCAGCCTTGAGGCCCTCTTTGATCACGGTGTTGTCGCCGTCGGTGTCTCCCACCACCAGCGGTTGCACCTTGACCTTCTTGTCACCGTCGAGCACGTAGACGAAGGTGCCGGTGTTGCCGAACTGGATCGCCGCCGAGGGTGCCAGCACCACGTCGTGCAGGGTGTCGGCCAGCAGGTGCACATTGACGAACTGGTTCGGGAACAGCGCCTGGTCCTTGTTATCGAAACGGGCCTTGAATTTCAGGGTACCGGTGGTGACGTCAATCTGGTTGTCCAGGCTCTGCAGCACGCCAGTGGCCTGTTTTTTCACGTCGCCGCGGTCCCAGGCTTCCACGGGCAGCTTATTGCCGGCGTGGTAGCGGGCGAGCACGGTTTCCAGGGTGTTTTCCGGCAGGGTGAAGGCCACGCTGATCGGCTGGGTCTGGGTGATCACCGCGAGGAAGGTGGTGTCGTTGGCCGCCACCAGGTTGCCCACGTCCACCTGGCGCAGGCCCACGCGGCCACTGATCGGTGCGCGGATCTTGGTGAATTCGAGGTTGAGCTTGGCGTCATCCACCGCGCCCTGGTTGGTCTTGACCGTGCCCTGGTATTGCAGCACCAGCGCTTCGGCGGTGTCGAGGGTCTGCTTGGCGATACTGTCCTGGGCGTACAGGTCGCGATAACGCTGGACATCGACCTGGGCGTTTTTCAGCTGGGCCTGGTTCTGCATCAACGTGCCCTGGGCCTGGAGCAGAGCATTCTGGTAGCTGCGCGGGTCGATCTCGGCGAGCAGGTCGCCGGCCTTGACCATCTGGCCTTCTTCAAAGGCGATCTTCACCAGCTCGCCGCCCACCCGGCTGCGCACATTGATGGTGTTGAGCGCGGTGACCGTGCCCAGCGCCTTGTAGTAGACCGGGAACTCCCCCAGCACCGCCGGTGCCACGCGCACCGGCACCGGGCCGGTGGAGCCGCCGAAACCCGGGCGCATCATCCCCGACTTGCCGGCATGCCCGGCAGGCTTCTGCTCGGCATCCTCCTTGTGGCTGCCGGGCCAGAATTTCCAGCACAGGCCGGCGATAACCAGCAGCACGAGCAGGCCAAACAGCCAACGGCGGGACTTGCGGGGGGAGGATTGCATGGATTGATCAACCATTGGGCGCGAGAGCTTCTTCTTTGGGAGGCTGAAAGATAAGCACTGGGGCGCATTAAGAAAAGCGCCTTTACCGGCTATTTACCTTGGGCTTACAACTTTTAACTTCTGGGCTTAGTCCGTTCGCTATTTCGCTAAGCCCCTGAGGCACAAATAAAAACGGCCTGGACTAGGCCAGGCCGCAATTATGCAGCAAACGTGTTACTGCAAAACGGCAGTAACGTACCGAAACAGTTACTTCAAAACAGCCAGGGCTGCTTCGTAGTTCGGCTCCTGGCCGATTTCGCTGACCAGTTCGCTGTGCAGCACGTTGTTGTTTTCGTCCAATACCACGACGGCACGGGCGGTCAGGCCTTGCAATGGGCCGTCGGCGAGAGACACACCGTAGTCAACGGCGAAGTCGGCGTTACGGAAGTCCGACAGGCTCAGCACGTTGTCCAGACCTTCGGTGCCGCAGAAACGCTTCTGGGCGAACGGCAGGTCAGACGAGATGCACAGCACGACAGTGTTGCTCACGTCGTTGGCCTGGGCGTTGAACTTGCGTACCGAGGTGGCGCAGGTCGGGGTATCAACGCTTGGGAAGATGTTCAGTACTTTGCGCTTGCCGGCGAACGTTTCCAGGGAAGCTTCCGACAGGTCGACAGCGACAAGGCTGAACTCAGGGGCGGTGGAACCGGTTTTCGGCAGTTCGCCTTCAACTTGGACGGGGTTACCACGAAGGGTGACTTGGGCCATGAACAGAATCCTTATGCTGGGTTTGATAAAACGAATTCGAGAAGCGGAAGTTAACCACAAAGTGCGATGGCTACCTACCGCTAGACATAAATTGTCATGTCGCCGGTTATGGTTTAATTGCGCGCCTTCCGCCCTGCCCTTCAAGGAACCTGTTGTTGATGAATCAGCCTGCCACCAAAGTCCTGGTCATTGGTTATGTCTGGCCGGAACCGCGTTCCTCGGCCGCAGGCGGGCATATGATGCAAATTCTTGAAAGTTTTCTGACGCAAGGTTGGGACATCACCTTCAGCAGCCCCGCAACCCGCGGCGAGCACAAGGCCGACTTGCCTGCGCTGGGCATCGCCGAATGCGCCATCGCGCTCAATAACAGCAGTTTCGATGATTTTATCCGCGAACTGGCCCCGGATATCGTGCTGTTCGACCGCTTCATGATGGAAGAACAGTTCGGTTGGCGCGTCGAGAAATGTTGCCCCAACGCCCTGCGCGTACTGGAAACCTCCGACCTGCAAAGCCTGCGCGACGCACGTCACCAGCGCTTCAAGGATCACCTGAAGGCCCACCCCGACAGCGACGACTTCAGCGCGCTGTTTTCCCCGGCGTTGCAGGAGGAATTCCGCCTGATGGCCGAGTCCGACCTGGCCAAGCGCGAAATCGCCGCGATTTACCGTTGCGACATCAGCCTGATGATCTCCGACGTGGAAATCCGCCTGCTCACCGAGCACTTCAAGGTCCCTGCCGCCCTGCTCCACTGGTGCCCGCTGATGCTGGAACCGCCGACTGCAGCCTTCGCGCCGTTTGAAGAGCGTGCGCACTTTCTCAGCATCGGCAACTTCCGCCACGCGCCCAACTGGGACGCGGTGCTGTGGATGAAAAACAGCCTGTGGCCGCTGATCCGCCAGCAATTGCCAGGGGCGCAGTTGCACATCTATGGCGCCTACACCCCGCCCAAGGCCACGGCCTTACACAACCCGACGCAGGGTTTTCATGTGATGAACTGGGCCGAAGACGCCTTGCAGGTAATGACTGCCGCGCGTATCTGCCTGGCGCCCCTGCGTTTCGGCGCCGGCATCAAGGGCAAGCTGGCGGATGCGATGCTCTGCGGCACACCGAATATCACCACGCCCATCGGCGCCGAGGCCATGGGTGATGAACAGCCATGGCCGGGCCTGATCGAACACAGCGCGCCGGCCCTCGCCGCCGCTGCCGTAGCGCTTTACCAGGACCGCGATCGCTGGAACCAGGCCCAGGAAGACGGGCGCCAGCTGCTGGGCCGCCGCTACGACCAGGCTGTTCACGGACCGGCGCTGGTGGCGTGCCTGGAACAGTGCCGCCGCCATCTCGCTGACCATCGCCGCGACAACTTTACCGGCAGCATGCTGCGCCACCACGCGCATAAAAGTACGCAGTACATGTCCCAGTGGATCGAGGCGAAAAACCGCCTGGTATAAACATCGACGCTGGCGAGGTCGCGCGCGAGGGGGCATTATCCTACGCAGCAACCACAATAAAGCGACGGCAGCATGACCCGAGCAACGCGCATCACCGACCCTTCCTACGAGCTGATGGACGACCACAACGGCCTGTCCATCATCTATCGCCAGCACGGTTTCCCCTGCCCGCTGGTGCGCTGGCACTTTCACAAGGAATACGAGCTGCACCTGATCGTCGCCAGTTCCGGCAAGGTGTTCATCGGCGACTATATCGGCAACTTCTACCCTGAAAGCCTGTTCCTCACCGGCCCCAACCTGCCCCACAACTGGATCAGCCAGGTGGAGGAAGACGAGGTGGTGCCCAAGCGCGACATGTTGGTGAACTTCACTGATGAATTGTTCGAGCAAGGCAGCCACATCTTCACCGAACTCAAGACCCTGGCGCCGTTGCTGGAACGGGCGCAGTACGGCATCGAGTTCCGCTGCAAAAAAACCATCGCGCAAGCCATGATCTTGATGCAACGCATCGAGGACGCCCAGGGCATGGCGCGCCTGGGGCACTTCTTTATCCTGCTGGAAGTGCTGAGTGCGTGTGAGGACTACCAGTTGCTTTCAGGGGTGACGACACCGCAGTTGGCCGACGAGCACAGCATCGACCGCACCAACCGCGCGGTGGACTACATCTTCGCCCACTACGCGCGTGAATTGCCGCTGGAGGAAGTAGCGGATTACCTGGGGATGAAGCCGACGTATTTTTCCCGGGTGTTCAAGCAGGCCACCGGCCGTACGTTTATTGAGTTCGTCAACCGCTTGCGCATCAGCAAGTCCTGCGAATTGTTGGCTGACGGTGATAAGGCGGTGACGGATGTATGCTTCGAGTCGGGGTTCAACAACATTTCTAACTTCAACCGGCGCTTCCAGCAGCTCAAGGGCATGACGCCGTCGCATTACAGAAGATTGGCGGTGCAGCGCTTGACGGAGCAGAACCTGGCCTGACCACCCGTCGCTACTGTCAACTTTGACAGCTATACGCGCCACACCGAGGGGTGTGTGATTTCCTTACCCAGCTTTATGCTGCATAAGGAGCGCTCACTATGAAAAAAATCACGTCCTCCAACCTGCCCTGCCCTGTCTGCAAGCCCCATCGCCATGGGCCAAAGCCCCCCGTCATTGCCGAACCGCTGGACGCCCCGTTTGTCAGCGACGCAGTGCAGCCGATTCCAGGCGCTGATATCGGATTGAACATTCGACTGGTGCAGCCCTGGCTTACCGTACGTTTCAGCAAGTGGTTCAACTTCAATAAGGGCGACACGTTCAAGTTATTCATGGGCAGTTTCACTTACGCCCTTGCCGCTGGTGAAATCAGGCAAGAAGATTTGGATCCGAAAAAGACCTTTGTCACGCTGGTGATCCCTGAAGGGTTGGTACCGAGGGGCTATATTTATCCATGTTTTGGCCAAGTGAAACGAGTGGGCAGCGACACCCTGAGCACCTCCCCATATCAAACCTGGCTTGTCAAAACCGACCGCCCCGGGGGCGTCAGCACCAATCCCTACTATCACTCGCGGCTGATCATGCATTTACCGCCTGATCTGGTGGACGGTGTACTCGACCCCGAACGGGCTGAGCAAGGCGTGGACTTGACAGTTGATCCCTACCCGAAGATGGCGGTGGGGGACACGATTGAAACCTGGTGGAACGGGTTTAAGGTATTCCAGGAGATAGATCAGGACCACCTCGACGGTATCAAGCCGATTGTCGTGCATGTGCCGGAGTCAACCATCATCGCCGGGGGCAGTGGCTGGGTGGTGATTTACTTTCGGGTCTTCGACATCGTGTTCAACTATTCCGGGGAGGTACCGCAGTGGTCGAAACCTCTGAATGTAGAAGCGGACCTGGACCCGAACGCGCTCGAAAGGCCGCATTTGGTGGTCAACGGGAACTCTGTGACAGCAGTCAATATAGACGTTGCGGGCGATGGCCCCTATAAAGGGGAGGTCTTCGTTCCCAGGCGCCTACCCAATGGCACGACCACACCTGTCGGCACGCTGATCCACCTGACAGTCGTCGTCTTCGATGATGACGGCGGGAATACCGCCACCCCATTACCCGCGTTTCCCGCTCGAATCGGCCTGTCGGCCACCACTGACATTGACCCTAAATATATTGAAATGGCGGTCAATGGCCACGTCCAATTGCTCTACACACTGACCACCGCCACTGGAGGTCTCCTCGGAGCCTCGCGACGCTTGAACGTCCCGGTTTCCGGCACGAAAAAGTCGATGCCTGCAATGACCATCGATAAAAACGAAGGTGGTTTTATTGACCCATCGATCCCCTATTTCCAGGCCTTTTTCCCAAAATTTTCGCCCTATGACGCTGACTGGGGCGTGACCTTCCGCATGGAAGCCCTGGACTCGACAGGCAGGTTGGTCGAGTACGAAGAAGAATTGCTGGCTGGCGCGAAAGAGCCACCTCCGCCCCCGCGCACAGTGCTCCAGGAGCATTTTTCGCGTTTCATCGGTCTGGGGTTGGTCCGCGTGTTCTATCTCGTCAACGATGGCCGGATGCGGATCATGGGCTCAGGCATTCAGGCGGTACGCGAGTCCGAGGTTCTGGAAGTGACCTTCGGCGCAGCCGTACGCTCAATGCCTGAACCGAAACTGCAATATGTAGACCTGTTCAACAATTTGGACATTGACAGCATTATCGGCACCACGCTCAACGTGACCTTGACCGAAACGCGTACGGCGCCCGACGACATTTTCGAGTGGTATTTGAGAGGTTCTGCCAGCAACGGTTCCACCAATGATGACATAAAACTGAACTCATCGACGGCAGGCCGGCAGGTGGTGGTTCCGGTAGATGCGAAATATGCCATTGCCAATAACGATGGAGAAATACGCCTCAGCTACACACTCCAACCGGCGAACGGTAGCGCGAAGCGCTTTTCGGATGTTCTACTTATCACTGTAGGAAAAGCACTCACGCTGATACGACCGGAAGTCGCAGAAGCAACCCGCTACCCCGACCAACTGGCGGCAGTTGCCGCAACAGGGGGAGCGACCGTCGTGGCCAATATTGCGCAATTGCGGCCCACCGACCAAGTCGAGACCTGCTGGAGCGGAATCCCGGGAATTGGTACCTATTGCGAAACCCAGAATGGCAATACATCGAAGGTCCTGTACACCGACATCGACCCTGATGTAGTGGGTGCCAACATCCAGGCACAAGGGCACTTTATCCAGGTTCAGTACTTCGTAATCCGGGGCCTGCACAGAACGCCATCGCCCGTGTTGAACCTGGAGTTGTTACCACCGCCATTCTCCAAACCCTATCTGGAAGGCCATACATTGGATGCGGTGCTCGACCTCAGCACACTGAAGGGCACCGAACGCGCTTTGGTTGATCCCTGGTTCTTCATCCATCACTTTCAGCGGGTGTGGTTCGAACTGCTCGGCACCTACGCAGACGACAATCAGTTCTACCATGCCTTCAGCTATGGCGACCTGGTGGGACTGGACGGCGAGCAGAACGGTCTTCATCCACTGGCGCCCATTGCGGAGATACGCAAGCTCAAGGACGGCACGCAATTGAGCATGCGCTGTGCCGTCACCTTCGACCAGAGTCTGGACCTGTCCAATGCCGTAAGGTTTTGGCAACGCGACTACACCGTCAGGGCCTTGCCTGCGCAGTACCCGGTGCCCATCTTGGAAGAAGCAAGCGGGTCCGGCACGTTGGTGACATTGGAGGCGCTGGATGCACAATACGGTGCAAATCTGCGGGTGAGCTATGGTCCGATGAGCACCACCGACGAGATCTATGTGGAAGTTCTAGGCAGCGCCGGCGCCGGCTCGGCTACGATCGGGCCGATCTATGGGGAAGCCGATGGCACCGTCAATGTGCCCCTGGACGCCGCATTGATTGCCGCCAATATCGGCAACACCAGGACCCAATTCACGATCAGGTACACGGTAACCAAAGGTGCGGATACCCGGCCCTCTGTCTTGCTCACGGTGAATCTTGACCCGTTGTCCCAAGCCGACCTGAAAAAAACCGTGCTCCAGATCGATGAAGCCACACCCGCCGGCATAATCGATTTGGACACGATCAGTAACGCCACAGCTCGGACGGGGATATGGCCATTTATTGCCCGGCACCAACCCGTATGGTTCAGGTTGTTCGGTACCGACCGCAACGGTAAGGCGCACAACTTGACCCTGCTGGACGGCACGGTCAGTGGCGAGGTAGACGCTGCCTGGATCAGCCAGCGTTATCACCTGGAAACGGTGCTGAGCAGTTATCTGCACGACCTTGGAAACAACAGCCTGCTGACCCTGCAGTTGAAGGTCGCGCTCAACGGTATCAGGGATGAGTGGCGGGCGATTGAGTTTCCGCCAACGCGTTACACAGTAAAAAGCGTGATGGTCCACGACTGCACGACGTTCACCGACAATTACGTGAATTACTGGCTCAGTGAGTGGACTAACGTGGGCATCCGACGCGAACCCAATGGCAACTTCTTTTGGCAGGCAGGCCCCATTACTGGCAACGGGGTCCGACTGTACAAAACCTTGACGCCTGCCACCGCAGGCTATTACCGGATCAGTTTCAGGTATCGGATCAACAAGTTTGCCGCCATTGGCGCGCCAACGTTCATTGAAATCCGGCTGGGTACACTGAGTAGCTCGCCTCAGGTCCCCGCCATCAATACCTGGCTGAATGTCGACATCCCGCTCGGCTACTTGCCCGGCAATCCGTTTGTCGCGTCGATAGCCTTCAGAAACCCAACCACCGGCGGGGTCTATGACCTGGATGATATTTGCATCATCCAGACCCCTTATCCGATTTGAGGCAAATGCAAAAAAACAGGGATCAGTACATGTACTGATCCCTGTGCACTCGCTTGTTTATGCTACCGATGAATAGACCCTGGCGAAAAAATCAGGGTTTTACACACGCTTGTAACTGTTCGCTGAATTCCAGGCCCGTGGGGCAAGTATACGGATATTGAATCCACCGATTAGTGGAAGCGTTCCAAACACAGCGGTAGAACCCGCCGACCCTATCTTGACTTTTAAAATAGCCCGCCACTCGACAAGGTAGCTCATTTGTTTCGACTGGAGGAGTAGGTTCTGTTGTACAGGCACTGATCGAAACAGCAACGACCAAGCCCAATGCGATTTTATAAAGCGTGTTGTTTTTGAGGTTTACGCGAGAACAGTTCATGAACATCTCCTGGTTGGGTTGTGCCAAACCATTAACCCTCTGTGGCCTTTTAGCGTCTACTGTCAGAACTCACAGGTTGGCGCGCGTCTGAGCGGCACTGCTCACCCTGCAACCCCAGTGCAAAAAAGTATCAGCCGCAGTGCTCCCAAGGATTTGTCACAACGCCATTTCAAGGCTGTAATCAACGCACACTCTTCCTGACGCCTCGTGGGAAGACACAACAACAATAACTGTCCTTCTGTAGCCCCCTGGGCGCGGAAATGGAGTGCGCGATGAAGTTCACAGCAAAAGCTCTGCTTGCCTCTACTTGCATAACTGCATGTATGACCCTCAGCGCCGTCAGCCTTGGCGCGCAGACCCTGACCATTGCCACCGTCAACAACAGCGACATGATCCGCATGCAGAAGCTCTCGAAAACCTTCGAGGCCGAGCACCCGGAGATCAAGCTGAACTGGGTGGTGCTCGAAGAAAACGTGCTGCGCCAGCGCCTCACCACTGACATCGCCACCCAGGGCGGGCAGTTCGATGTGTTGACCATCGGCATGTACGAAGCAGCACTCTGGGGCGCCAAAGGCTGGCTGGAGCCGATGAAGGACCTGCCGGCATCCTACGACCTCGACGATGTATTCCCTTCGGTGCGTGACGGTTTGTCAGTCAAGGGTTCGCTGTACGCCCTGCCGTTCTACGCCGAAAGCTCGATCACCTACTACCGCACCGACCTGTTCAAGGACGCCGGGCTGACCATGCCCGAGCACCCGACCTGGACTCAGATCGGCGAATTCGCGGCCAAACTCACCGACAAGAGCAAAGAGCAATACGGCCTGTGCCTGCGCGGCAAAGCCGGTTGGGGTGAGAACATGGCGCTGATCACCACCCTGGCCAACGGCTACGGTGCGCGCTGGTTCGACGAGAAGTGGCAACCTGAATTCAACGGCCCTGAATGGCAGGACGCGCTGAACTTCTACGTCGACAACATGAAGAAATCCGGCCCGCCGGGGGCTTCCAGCAACGGCTTCAACGAAAACCTGGCGCTGTTCAATAGCGGTAAATGCGCCATCTGGGTGGATGCCAGCGTGGCCGGCTCGTTCGTCACCGACAAGACCCAGAGCAAAGTGGCTGACCATGTTGGCTTTACCTTTGCCCCTCACGAGAAGACCGACAAAGGCACGTCGTGGCTGTACTCCTGGAGCCTGGCGATCCCCACAAGCTCCAAGGCCAAGGACGCCGCGAAGGTGTTCACCAGCTGGGCCACCTCCAAGGAATATGGCGCCTTGGTCGCCAAGACCGACGGCGTTGCCAACGTACCGCCAGGCACGCGCAAGTCGACCTACAGCGACGAGTACATGAAGGCCGCGCCGTTTGCCAAGGTAACCTTGGAATCGCTGAAAGTCGCGGACCCGACCAAGCCGACGCTCAAGCCGGTGCCGTATATCGGTATCCAGTTGGTGACCATTCCTGAATTCCAGGCCATTGGTACCCAGGTCGGCAAGTTCTTCTCCGGCGCGCTGACCGGCCAGCAGACGGTGGACCAAGCCTTGGCCGCCGCGCAGACCACCACCGAGCGTGAAATGAAGCGGGCGGGCTACCCCAAATAACCCAGACCCACCCACAGTCAAATGTGGGAGGGGGCTTGCCCCCGATAGCAATCTACCAGTTGATGATTTTGTGACTGACACACCGCTATCGGGGGCAAGCCCCCTCCCACACTGACCGCACTCCGATTCTTGCTCTGTACCGGTCGTGAATACCATGAATACACCCGCCAAAAACCGCCTGGCCAACCCCGGCTGGTTCCTCGTCAGCCCCTCGGTGGCCTTGCTGCTGCTGTGGATGATCGTGCCCCTGGGCATGACCCTGTACTTCTCGCTGATTCGCTACAACCTGCTCTACCCCGGTGAAAACCAATTCGTGGGGCTGGAGAACTTCACCTACTTCGTCACCGACTCGGGCTTCCTGCCCGGCGCCACCAATACCCTGTTGCTGGTGGGCAGCGTGCTGCTGATCAGTGTGGTGTTCGGGGTGTTGATCAGCGCCCTGCTGGAGGCCAGTGAGTTCTTCGGTCGCGGCCTGGTACGGGTGTTGTTGATCTCGCCGTTCTTCATCATGCCCACCGTCGGCGCGCTGATCTGGAAGAACCTGATTTTCCACCCGGTGTCGGGGATCCTCGCCGCCGTGTGGAAGTTCTTCGGCGCTGAGCCCGTGGACTGGCTGGCACACTACCCGTTGCTGTCGATCATCATCATTGTGTCGTGGCAATGGCTGCCCTTTGCGATCCTGCTGTTGATGACCGCCATGCAGTCCCTCGACCAGGAACAAAAGGAAGCCGCGCGCCTGGACGGTGCCGGCGCCATCGCGATCTTCTGGCACCTGACCCTGCCCCACCTGGCCCGCCCGATTGCCGTGGTGGTGATGATCGAAACGATCTTCCTGCTTTCGGTGTTCGCCGAAATCTTCACCACCACCAACGGCGGCCCCGGTTACGCCTCGACCAACCTCGCCTACCTGATCTACAACCAGGCGCTGGTGCAGTTCGACGTGGGCATGGCCTCGGCCGGCGGCTTGATTGCCGTGGTCATCGCCAATATCGCGGCGATCATCCTGGTGCGGATGATCGGCAAAAACCTGACTGACAAGCCTTGAGGGCCGTGCCATGACGCTTCAACAATCACGCCGCCTGCAAAGCCTGTTGCTCGGCACGTTGGCATGGGCCATCGCGATCCTGATTTTCTTCCCGATCTTCTGGATGGTGCTGACCAGCTTCAAGACCGAAATCGACGCATTCGCTACGCCGCCGCAGTTCATCTTCACGCCGACGCTGGAGAACTACCTGCACATCAACGAACGCAGCAACTACTTCAGCTATGCGTGGAACTCGGTGCTGATTTCCTTCAGCGCCACCGCCCTGTGCCTGCTGATCTCGGTGCCGGCCGCCTACTCCATGGCCTTCTACGAAACCAAACGTACCAAGGGCACGCTGCTGTGGATGCTCTCCACCAAGATGCTGCCGCCGGTGGGCGTGCTGATGCCGATCTACCTGCTGGCCAAGAGTTTTGGCCTGCTGGATACGCGCATCGCGCTGATCATCATCTACACCCTGATCAACCTGCCGATTGTGGTGTGGATGGTTTACACCTACTTCAAGGACATCCCCAAGGACATCCTCGAAGCCGCCCGCCTGGATGGCGCCACGCTGTGGCAGGAAATGGTCCGCGTGCTGCTGCCGATCGCCAAGGGCGGCCTGGCGTCCACCGTGTTGCTGTCACTGATCCTGTGCTGGAACGAGGCGTTCTGGTCGCTGAACCTGACCTCATCCACCGCTGCGCCGTTGACCGCGTTGATCGCCTCCTACTCCAGCCCCGAAGGGTTGTTCTGGGCCAAATTGTCCGCCGTTTCGACCCTGGCCTGCGCGCCGATCCTGATCTTTGGCTGGATCAGCCAGAAACAGCTGGTACGCGGTTTGTCATTCGGCGCCGTGAAGTAACGGTTTCTTATAAAAATTCTGCACGTGGAGGCCCATCATGGCCAACCTGAAAATCAAGAATCTGCAAAAAGGCTTCGAAGGCTTCTCGATCATCAAGGGCATCGACCTGGAAGTGAACGACAAGGAATTCGTGGTCTTCGTCGGCCCGTCGGGCTGCGGTAAATCCACGCTGCTGCGCCTGATCGCGGGCCTGGAGGAAGTCAGCGAAGGCACCATCGAACTGGATGGCCGCGACATCACCGAAGTGACCCCGGCCAAGCGTGACCTGGCGATGGTGTTCCAGACCTACGCGCTCTACCCGCACATGAGCGTGCGCAAGAACATGTCGTTTGCCCTGGACCTGGCCGGCGTCGACAAGAAGCTGGTGGAAAGCAAGGTCAGCGAAGCGGCGCGCATCCTCGAGCTGGGCCCGCTGCTGGAGCGTAAGCCCAAGCAACTGTCCGGCGGCCAGCGTCAGCGTGTGGCGATCGGCCGCGCGATTGTGCGCAACCCGAAGATCTTCCTGTTTGACGAACCGCTGTCCAACCTCGACGCCGCCCTGCGGGTGCAGATGCGCCTGGAGCTGTCGCGCCTGCATAAAGAGTTGCAGGCGACCATGATCTACGTGACCCACGACCAGGTCGAAGCCATGACCCTGGCCGACAAAGTGGTGGTGTTGAACAGTGGCCGTATCGAGCAGGTCGGCTCGCCGCTGGAGCTGTATCACCAGCCGGCCAACCTGTTTGTGGCGGGCTTTCTCGGCACGCCGAAGATGGGCTTCCTCAAGGGCAACGTCACCCGTGTCGAGGGCCAGGGTTGCGAAGTGCAACTGGACGCCGGCACCACCATCAGCCTGCCTTTGAGCGGCGCAACCCTGAGCGTGGGCAGTGCCGTTACGCTCGGCATTCGCCCGGAGCACCTGGAAATCGCCGACGCCTCTGGCTCAATAGTTCAGAACACCCTGACCGTCACCGCCGACGTCGGTGAACGCCTGGGCAGCGACACCTTCTGCCACGTCATCACCGCTACCGGCGAACCGTTGACCCTGCGGATTCGCGGCGACATGGCCAGCCAGTATGGCGAGACGTTGCACCTGCACCTGGACCCGGCGCACTGCCATCTGTTCGACACCGACGGCGTGGCCGTGGCCCGCCCACTGCGCGCCGCCGCCTGATTTCGCGAGTATGACGTTATGAAGCTGAATAAACACACCCTCACCCAGTTGGCCCCGGAAGTAAAACTGCCGGCCTACGCCATTGCCAGCACCACCCAAGGCATCGCTCATATAGGTGTCGGCGGTTTCCATCGCGCGCACCAGGCGTATTACACCGATGCACTGATGAATACCGGCGAAGGCCTGGACTGGAGCATTTGCGGCGTCGGCCTGCGCGCTGAGGACCGCAAGGCCCGCGACGACCTGGCCGGCCAGGACTACCTGTTCACCCTGTATGAACTGGGCGATAACGACGACACCGAAGTGCGCGTGATCGGCTCGATCAGCGACATGCTGCTGGCCGAAGACGGCGCCCAGGCGCTGATCGATAAGCTCGCCAGCCCGGCCATCCGTATTGTGTCGCTGACCATCACCGAAGGCGGCTACTGCATCGACGACAGCAACGGCGAGTTCATGGCCCACCTGCCGCAGATCCAGCACGACCTGGCCCACCCGAGCGCGCCGAAAACCGTGTTCGGCTTCATCTGCGCCGCCCTGACCCAACGCCGCGCCAACGGCATCCCGGCCTTCACCGTGATGTCCTGCGATAACCTGCCGCACAACGGCGCCGTGACGCGCAAGGCACTGCTGGCCTTCGCCGCCTTGCACAACGCCGAACTGCATAACTGGATCAAGGCCAACGTGAGCTTCCCGAACGCCATGGTCGACCGCATCACACCGATGACCAGCACCGCCCATCGCCAGCAACTGCACGACGAGCACGCGATCGACGATGCCTGGCCGGTGGTGTGCGAACCCTTTGTGCAATGGGTGCTGGAAGACACATTCGTCAACGGTCGCCCGGCCTGGGAAAAAGTCGGCGTGCAGTTCACCCATGACGTCACGCCCTATGAAGAGATGAAGATCGGCCTGCTCAATGGCAGCCATCTGGCCCTGACCTACCTGGGCTTTCTCAAGGGCTATCGGTTCGTGCACGAGACCATGAACGATCCGGTGTTCGTGGCGTATATGCGGGCGTATATGGACCTGGATGTCACGCCGAACCTGGCGCCGGTGCCGGGTATCGACTTGACCGAGTACAAGCAGACGCTGGTGGACCGCTTCTCCAACCAGGCGATTGCCGACCAGTTGGAGCGGGTGTGCTCGGACGGTTCGTCAAAGTTTCCCAAGTTCACCGTGCCGACGATCAATCGGTTGATTGCCGATGGGCGCGAGACGGAGCGTGCGGCGCTGGTGGTGGCGGCGTGGGCGTTGTATTTGAAGGGTGTGGATGAGCATGGCGTCAGCTACAAGATCCCCGACCCGCGTGCCGAGTTCTGCCAGGGATTGGTGTGTGACGATGCACTGATCAGCAAGCGCCTGTTGGGTGTGGAAGAGATTTTTGGCACGGCTATTCCCAAGTCGGCTGAGTTTGTGGCAGCGTTCGAGCGGTGTTATGTGAGCTTGCGTGATAACGGCGTGACCGAAACACTGCAGCAACTCCTGAAGAAACCGGCTTAGCAATGTGGGAGGGGGCTTGCCCCCTCCCACATTGGAATGCATTGCCAACTCGAACAATAAACTGCTGAGCACACCCTCATGACCCAGCAAAACCTGTACCTCGGCATCGACTGCGGCACCCAAGGCACCAAGGCCATCGTCCTCGACGCCTCCAGCGGCAAAGTCCTGGGCCTCGGCGCCGCCAGCCACACCCTGATCAGCGGCGCCAATGGCCGTCGCGAACAGCACACCCAGGAATGGCTGGACGCCTTCACCGAAGCCACCCACCGCGCCCTGCAACAAGCCGGCGTGGACGGTCAGGACATCCTGGGCATCGGCGTATCCGGCCAACAGCACGGCCTGGTGCTACTGGACGAGCACGGCGCGGTATTGCGCCCGGCCAAACTGTGGTGCGACACCGAAACCGCCCCCGAGAACGACCGCCTGCTGGCCTACCTCGGCGGCGAAAGCGGCTCATTGGAACGCCTCGGCGTAGCGATTGCGCCGGGCTACACCGTGTCCAAGCTGCTTTGGACACGCGAGCAGCACCCAGACATTTTCGCGCGCATCGCGCATATCCTGCTGCCCCACGATTACCTCAACTATTGGCTCACCGGTCGCGCCGTCGCGGAATACGGCGATGCCTCGGGCACCGGCTATTTCAATGTGCGCAGCCGTGAGTGGGACGTGGCACTGCTTAAGCACATCGATCCGAGCGGTCGCCTGGAACAGGCCTTACCGCAGCTGATTGAGGCCGATCAGGCGGTCGGCAGCATCCTGCCCGCCATCGCCGAACGCTTGGGCATCAACCCCAACGCTATCGTCGCCAGTGGCGGCGGTGACAACATGATGGGCGCCATCGGCACCGGTAACATCGCCCCCGGCGTGATCACCATGAGCCTGGGCTCGTCGGGCACTGTGTATGCGTTTGCCGACCAGCCCAACGTCAGCCCGCAGGCTTCGGTCGCGACGTTCTGCTCGTCCAGCGGCGGCTGGCTGCCACTGATCTGCACCATGAACCTGACCAACGCCACCGGGGTGATCCGCGAGCTGTTCGACCTCGACCTGGCCGCGTTCAACACCCTGGTCGAACAGGCGCCCATCGGCGCCGACGGCGTGAGCATGCTGCCGTTCCTCAACGGCGAACGCGTGCCTGCCCTGCCCCATGCCACCGGCAGCCTGCACGGCCTGACCATGACCAACCTGACCCGCGCCAACCTGTGCCGTGCGGTGGTCGAAGGCACCACCTTCGGCCTGCGCTACGGCCTCGACCTGCTGCGCCAGACCGGCCTGCAAAGCCAGAGCATCCGTTTGATCGGCGGTGGCTCGAAAAGCCCGGTATGGCGGCAGATGGTTGCCGATATCATGAACACCGAAGTGATCTGCACCGAACAAAGCGAAGCCGCTGCCCTGGGCGCGGCGATCCAGGCGGCGTGGAGCCAGTCCGGCGAATCCCTGGCCAGCCTGTGCGACAAATGCGTGAGCGTCGACCCGGCCAGCCGAACACTGCCGGTGGCGGCCAGCGTCAGCGCCTATCAACAGGCTTACGAGCGCTATCAACAGCACGTGGCAACCCTTTAAGAGCGAACGACTATGTATCTGGTGTGTGGTGAAGCGCTGTTTGATTTCTTCAGCGAGGAAGACGCCAGCGGGCAGGCTTCCAAGGTCAATTACAAGGCGATTGCCGGCGGTTCGCCGTTCAACGTCGCGGTGGGCTTGCGTCGCCTGGGCATCGACGCCGGATTGTTCGGCGGAGTGTCCACCGACTTCCTTGGCCGTCGCTTGTTGCAGGTGCTCAAGGACGAAGGTGTCAGCGAGCAGTTCCTGGTGGAATTCGCCGCGCCGACCACCTTGTCGATGGTCGCCGTGGGTGCCAATGGTTCACCGCAGTACAACTTCCGTGGCGAAGGCTGCGCCGACCGCCTGCTGGAAATCGACCACCTGCCCGCGCTGGGGGCTGACATTCGCGGCCTGCATATCGGCTCGTTTTCGCTGGTGGTGCAACCGATCGGCGACACCCTGCTGAGTTTGGTCAAGCGCGAAAGCGGCAAGCGCATGATCAGCCTCGACCCCAACGTGCGGCTCAACCCGCAGCCCGATATCCAGCTGTGGCGCAACCGCGTAGCGGAACTGGTCAAGCATGCCGACCTGATCAAGGTCAGCGACGAAGACCTGCACCTGCTCTACCCCGACCAGTCGCCGGAAAGCGTGCTGCAAGGCTGGCTGCAACACCGTTGCCAGCTGGTTTTCCTGACCCGTGGTGGCGAGGGCGCCAGCGTCTACAGCCGCCAGCATGGCCACTGGTCTGCACCGGCGGTCAAGGTGGTGATGGCCGACACGGTAGGCGCCGGTGATACCTTCCAGGCCGCGTTGATTTCCTGGTTGACCGAGCAGCAATTGGATTCAGTGGAAGGCCTGCAACAGCTCACGCGTGCGCAGATCGACGCCATGCTGGGCTTTGCCATCCGCGCCGCGGCGTTGACCTGCACCAAGACCGGGCCGGACTTGCCGTATCGCCAGCAGCTTGGATGAAGGTTTTGTCAGCCAGCTAAACATTAATCGATGGTTAATCCCGCACGTCGAGAGTGAAGTTGTACCCACTTGCGGAGAACCACCATGAAACTGCGCACCTTAATGCTCAGCGCCAGCCTGGCGCTGGCAGCGGTGTCAGGCCTGGCCCAGGCCGACGATCAACCTGCCGCTGCCAAACCCGTGCCTTACCGGTACGGCATGCCGATGAATATCGACAAGGTCCTGGCCATGAACGAAACCCCGACTGACGAATGCAAAGTCATCAAGGCGGATATCAAGTTCTTGGATAAGGCGGGCAAGGTGGAAGACGTGAGCTATCGGAAAATGTCCGACGCCTGCGATTTCCAGAACTGAGTCGATGAGGCAAACACGCCAAGCCCGCGCAAATAGGAGTAGTCTTGCGGGCTTGTCCCAAGGCCGAAAGGATTCGCCATGCTGTTGAGTTTCCGCACCCTCGCCACCTTCACCGCGCTGCTGTGCTTCGCCCTCGCGCTTATCTGGGGCCTGCGTCCCGACCTGCTGCTGTGGGTGTGGAGTGTCGAGTATTCCAGTGGCGCCGGGCTGGTGTCGCGCCGCAACGCCGCGCTGTTCCTGGGCATCGGCATCATGTTCTACCGCGCACGTCACGCGCCGCCTTCAGACACGCGTCGGGCCCTCACCACCGGGTTTATCGCCGGGTGCCTGGTGCTGGCAGTGCTGGGGTTCAGTGAGTGGATCAATGGGAATGCCGGGCCGGGCATCTTGCTGGCGGTGGCAACGGAAACCGTATTGGGCCTGGCGTTCATCCAGGCCCACAGGTCGTCGGTCCCTCACACTCAAGCGTCCAGCTAGTAGAGGCTGCGCCCTCCCGCTCGTTGCAGGGCGGGTGCATGGGTGTGCTTGAGGTCTTCACGCAACCCGGCAATCAGGTTACAAATGGCGCGGCTGCTGTCGAGTTTTTCCGCGTTGATGCCTTTGACTTCCAAATCCACCCGGTCACGGTCGCGCTCGTCGTAGACCTTGATCGTCAGCGACGCATCTTCGGCTTTGGTGCATTCGCACCGTTTGGGCAGGAAACTTCCTTCAATAATGCTGCGAAGTTCTAATTCCGAAAGCATGGTCAACCTCTCCTTTCCTGAGACTGCCAACAGATTGTTATTAATCCCGCGGGCCCTTGCCCGCCACGTCTTACCGACCTTGGAAGACGCTTACAACACCCAAGCCTACTCGGCAAAATCGGCCCCTGTTGTAACCATTCCTCATAAGCACTGTGCTTGTTTATATAACTTAAACAGTATCGATTAAATCGTCGTCGAACCGCTGCGATTAAACGTTTAACCCTGCACGTTTGTTTAAACGGCACCTTGCGCGGCGACCCTTTCAGCAACATGTCGCAAACTATCAAAGTTGATGTTCGCCCCGGAATTGATCGCCACCAGAGTCTGCCCGCGCAAATTGTGACTGCTCACGTATTCACGCAGGCCTGCTACCGCCAGCGCTCCGGACGGCTCGGTGATGGAGCGCGTATCGTCGTAGATCAGCTTGATCGCGCTGCACAACTGATCATTGCTGACCGTGATGACTTCATCCACCCAGTCGCGGCAGATCTCAAACCCATAAGCACCGACCTGCGCCACCGCCGTGCCGTCGGCAAACCCGTCGACACTGGGCAGCACCACCCGCTCGCCGGCCCGCAGCGCCGCCAACAGGCAACTGGACCCTTCGGGTTCGACGCCGATGATGCGCACCTCGGGCCGCAGGTATTTGACGTAGGCGGCGACCCCGGCGATCAGGCCACCGCCGCCCACCGGTACGAAGATCGCATCCAGGGGCCCCTGTTGTTGGCGCAGGATCTCCATGGCCACGGTACCTTGGCCGGCGATCACCTCGGGGTCATCGAACGGCGAAACGAAGGTGCCCCCGGATTGCTCGGCCAGTTGCAACGCATGGGCCAGGGCAAAGGGGAAGCTCGCCCCGTGCAGCACCGCTTCCGCACCGCGCGAACGCACGCCCAGCACCTTTAGTTCCGGCGTGCTGCTGGGCATCACAATGCGCGCCTTGATTCCCAGCTCCCGCGCCGCCAGGGCCACACCTTGGGCATGGTTGCCCGCCGACGCGGTGACCACCCCGCGGGCCTTTTGCTCCGGCGTGAGCTGCACCAGCTTGTTGTAGGCGCCGCGGATCTTGAAGGAAAACGTCGGTTGCAGGTCTTCACGCTTGAGCAATACCTGGTTGCCCAGCAACGCCGACAAGGCCGGGGCTGCCTGCAAGGGCGTGCGCACCGCCAGGTCATAGACCGGCGCGGCGAGGATTTTTTTCACATAATGTTCAAGCAGTCCCGGGTCGGCGGTGTGGGGCGCGGTGCAGGTGCTCATGGGTGTCTCCTGGCTTTTTGTCAAAGACCCTGGAGACGGAAAAACAAAACCCGCCTCTAGGGCGGGTTTGGGTGCAGCCGTGCGCTATCCCGCCAAATGAGGAATGCCGGTAATAATGCTTGGCTGGCTGCGGAAGGCTTGAAAAGTCATAGGGCGAAACTAACCGGCGACGGGCGGGCAAGTCAATGGCCAAGCGCCATTTCGCGGTGAGGGGGTTTACGTTGAACATACGAAACGTATACGCTTTGTATATCCATACCGTACAGTGAAAACCATGGGCATCGTCAAGATCACCGACCAACTGCATGAACAACTGCGCCTGGCCAGCGCCGCGATGGACCGCTCCATCAACGCCCAGGCCGAATTCTGGATCAAGATCGGCCTGCTCGCCGAACTCAATCCCAGCCTGCCCTACAACGAGTTGATCAACAAACTGTTGCTGGACAAGCCCGACCTGATCCGGGGGCGCCGTTGATGATCAAGACCGCCGCACAACTGGCCGTGATGCGTGAATCCGGACGCCTGCTGGCACAGGTCTTCACCATGCTCGATGGCTTCGTGGCCGCCGGCCGCTCCACCCTGGAGCTGGACAGCGCCGTCGAAACCTTCATCCGCCATGACCTCAAAGCCCGTCCCGCCAGCCTCGGCCAATACGACTACCCCTTCTCCATCAACACCTCGATCAACGAGGTGGTGTGCCATGGCATGCCCAGCGCCAAGGAGATTCTCAAGGACGGCGACATCGTCAACATCGATATCACCCTGGAAAAAGGTGGCTATATCGCCGACGCCAGCAAGATGTACATGATCGGCACCGTCGCCCCCAAAGCCCGGCGCCTGGTCGAGATGACCTTCGAAGCCATGTGGGCCGGCATCCGCCAGGTCAAGCCCGGCGCCCGCCTGGGCGATATCGGCCATGCCATCCAGAGCCACGCGCAGGCCAACGGCTACAGCGTGGTGCGCGAGTATTGCGGCCACGGCATCGGCCGGCAGATGCATGAAGAACCGCAGGTGTTGCACTTCGGTCGTCCCGGCACCGGGCTGGAACTGCGTGAAGGCATGGTGTTCACCGTCGAGCCGATGCTCAACCAGGGCAGCGCCAAAGTGCGCAGCCTGAAGGATGGCTGGACGGTGGTGACCAAGGACAACAGCTTGTCGGCGCAGTGGGAGCATACCGTGGCGGTGACGGCGGATGGTTTTGAAGTCCTGACCTTGCAGGTGCAGACTGGCGAATGAGCTGTGGCGAGGGAGCTTGCTCCCGCTGGGCTGCGCAGCGGCCCTAAAGAAAGGCGGGCTACGCACGCCAACGGGAGCAAGCTCCCTCGCCACATTTACATCGTCGTACCCGCTATCCGTTTCACCCCCCTTCGATGTGCCTGAATTAATGGGCGATCAGCTGCGCCCACGGCCAATTGCTGGTGGCGGAAGAATACGGGCAACTGCTCGGCTATGCACTGGTGCTGTTTCGGCGGCGCAGCGCGCGTACGCGGCGTTGGGCTGGGCCAGCAGTTGCTAAAGCGCGAGGCCTGCGCGGCAGTGGTCAACGACTATTACGAAGACCACAGCCCTGCCCTGCGCCTGGAAAAAACCTTGCTCACGCCACCTGCTTGATCCCGGCCTTGGCTTCCAACTCGCGCACCAGCGGCAATACGCGCTTGCCGAAATACTCGACTTCCTCCTGGAAGTGCAGGAAACCCGCCAGCACCAGGTCCACACCTACCGCTTTGAGCGCGACGATACGCTCGGCGATCTGCTGTGGCGTGCCGATCAGGTTGGTCTTGAAGCCATCGTTGTACTGCACCAGGTCTTCAAAGCTGGACTTGGCCCAGTTGCCCTCGCCTTCCGGTGAGGCCTTGCCCGCTTGCTTAGCGGCGTCGCCAAACGCGTTGACGGCTTCCGGGCCGGCTTTGTCGATGATTTCCGCCAGCACCGCACGGGCCTCCTCTTCAGTGTCGCGGGCGATCACGAAGGCGTTGACGCCGACTTTGACCGAATGGTTATTCGCCGCCGCCTTGGCGCGAATGTCATCGACCTGGGCCTTGATGCCTTCCGGGGTGTTGCCGTTGGTGAAGTACCAGTCCGACACCCGTGCGGCCATGTCCCGCGCCGCCCGCGAGCTGCCGCCCTGGAACACTTCCGGCTGGCCCAGCGGCTTGGGCTTGAGGGTGTAGTTGTTGAAGCGGTAGAAATCGCCCTTGAAGGTGAAGTCGTCCTGGGTCCAGATGCCTTTGAGGGCGCGGATGAACTCTTCGGAACGGCGATAGCGCTCGTCGTGTTCCAGCCAGTGTTCGCCAATGGCCTGGAACTCACCCTTGAACCAGCCGCTGACGATATTCACCGCGATACGGCCATTGGTGAGCTGGTCGATGGTTGCCAGTTGCTTGGCCGCCAGCGCCGGTTGCCACGGGCCGGGCAGGATCGCGGCGATGACCTTGAGCGTGGTGGTCGCGGCCAGCAGCGCATGGCTGAACGCCACGGATTCATGCTGGTTTTCGGCACCGTAGCCGGCGGTGAAGCGGATCTGGGTGAGACCGTATTCGAAGCCGGCCGCCTCGGCCAGTTGCGCCAGTTTGCGGTTGTAATCAATGCCCCAATGGGTGCGTTGTTCGATCTTGCTGACCACTAGCCCACCGCTGACGTTGGGCACCCAATAGGCAAATTTCACGGCTTGCTGACTCATCGAGCGGTACCTCGTACATAGGGATGTACCCAAGGCTTGAGCAGCAAGCGTGCCAGGCCACGAGAAACGCCCGCGCCATGAGGGTTGCGGCGAAAAAACCCGGCAGGCACGGCTTACCGGCAAATGTCAGGGATTGCGACGGTTTGCTGGATCGCTGTTGCTGGGGCAACAGCACAGGCCGTGAACGGCGCGTAAACATTGGCCCTGGCACCCGGCACGGACTGTGCAATCACTCTTCGCATTGATCACTGCCCCGGAGCCTTGCCCATGACCGAACAACACGTCATCAACCCGCTGTCCACCGGTGTCGACTACCCGACCCTGGCCGCTCGCTTTCGGCCGATTTTCCAGCGCATCGCCGAAGGCGCCTTGGCGCGCGAACAGCAGCGCAGCCTGCCCCACGAGCCGATCCAGTGGCTCAAAGAGGCCGGCTTTGGCGCGGTGCGGGTGCCGGTGGAGTACGGCGGCGGCGGCGCGTCCCTGCCGCAGTTATTTGAGTTGCTGATCGAGCTGGCCGAAGCCGACTCCAATGTCCCCCAGGCCCTGCGCGGGCATTTTGCCTTTGCCGAAGACCGTCTGAACGCGCCGCCCAGTGCCGGCCGCGACCTGTGGTTCAAGCGTTTCGTGGACGGCGATATCGTCGGCTGCGCCTGGACCGAGATCGGCAACGTGGCCATCGGCGATGTGGTCACCCAGGTCAGCCCCGACGGCGACAGCTGGAAACTCAACGGCGAAAAGTTCTACAGCACCGGCAGCATTTTCGCCGACTGGATCGATGTGTACGCCCAACGCAGCGACACCGGCGCCGATGTGATCGCCGCCACCCGCGCCCGCCAGCCGGGCGTGGTGCACAGCGATGACTGGGACGGCTTTGGCCAGCGCACCACCGGCAGCGGCACGTCGCGCTTTACCGATGCGGTGGTGGACGCGGACAACGTCATCGACTTTGCCACCCGATTCAAATACCAGACCGCGTTTTACCAGCTCGTGTTACTGGCCAGTCTGGCTGGCATTGGCCGTGCGGCATTGCGCGATGTGGCGCATCAGGTGCGCAGCCGCAAACGCATCTACAGCCATGGCAATGCGCCCCATGTCAGCCAGGACGCACAGGTTCAACAGGTGGTGGGCGAAGTGGCTGCGCTGGTCTACGCCGCCGAGGCCAGCGCGTTGAAAGCGACGCTGCCGGCGCAACGCGCGTACGTGGCGCGGTTTGGTGGGGATGATGCAGTGGAGCGTGAGGCCAACGTGGCGGCGGAGATTGAGTCGGCTACCGCGCAGGTGGTGGTGTCTGAGTTGATCCAGCGTGCGACCAGTGAATTGTTCAATGCATTGGGGGCTTCGGATGTGCGCCAGGGGAAAGCGCTGGATCGGCATTGGCGGAATGCGCGGACGGTGTCGTCGCATAATCCGGTGATCTACAAGGCAAGGATTGTGGGGAATTGGGTGATCAATGGGGTTGAGCCGCCGTTTGTTTGGCAGATTGGGAATGGGCCAGGGACTGGGGCTTGAGTTGGCTGTTGGGTTGGGGGGTGTATGCGTTATTTGGGGGGGGGGGGCGGGTAAGGTCTTCGCCCCAACACTCAGTGCCTCGCTTAGGCTCGACATCCCCTCACTCCGGCCAACGTGTTTGACGGGGCGCCTGACATCAAGATCAAAAGCAGGCCGATGTCTACCTGATGTATGGAGATCAAACTGTGGGAGGGGGCTTGCCCCCGAGGGCGGTGTGTCAGCTCATGCATCTGTGACTGCCCCACTGCTATCGGGGGCAAGCCCCCTCCCACATTTGGACCGCGATCGACAGGTGCCACACCCGTCGGCTCTAAGGCCGCCGCGCTTTTGCTTTTGATCTTAGGCGCCCCGTCAACCCTGTGTCCGGTCCGTACAGGCTTTATAACGGATATGCCCCCCCAATCAGAAGGCCAATTTGTAGCCAATAGCCATGAGCATGACCGCCAAACACGGGCGCAACACCCCATCCGGCAACTTGCCAGTCATATGGCTACCGATATAGATCCCCGGCAACGACCCCATCAACAAAAACCCCAACAAATGCCAATCCATATTCCCCATGCTGGCATGCCCCAACCCCGCCACCAGGGTCAGCGGCACAGCATGCGCGATCTCAGTCCCGACCAGCCGCCGCGTGGCCAGAAACGGATACAGAATAAACAACGCTACAGTCCCCAGCGCACCCGCACCGATGGAGGTCAGGGCAACCATGGTCCCCAGGATCGCACCCGTCACCACCGTCAACACATTCAGGTTGCGCGGACTCATGTGATAGTCATCGCCCGCATGCCGCTGGGCAAACGCCAGCAG
Organism: Pseudomonas petroselini; assembly: GCF_045037875.1. Classification (NCBI taxonomy): domain Bacteria; kingdom Pseudomonadati; phylum Pseudomonadota; class Gammaproteobacteria; order Pseudomonadales; family Pseudomonadaceae; genus Pseudomonas; species Pseudomonas petroselini. Next base: position 3,593,280 of record NZ_CP173614.1, on the reverse strand, counting down.
GCTTTTCTTGAACAGAATCGCCAGCGCCGTCAGCAGCAACACCACACCCAGCGCCTGCTTGATCACCGCGTTCATCGCACTGGGATCAGTGTGCAGGCTGGCCAGGAACCAAAGCGTCAGCACCACCGCAGGCACGCTGCCCAAGGTCAGCCAACCGGTGATTGTCCAGTCAATGTTCTTGTTCTTGCCATGCACCAGCACCCCACCGGACTTGGTGATCGCCGCGTACAACAGGTCGGTACCCACCGCCGTGGCCGGGTTGATGCCGAACCACAGCAGGATCGGGGTCATCAACGAGCCCCCGCCCACACCGGTCATCCCTACGATAAAACCAACGATCAGGCCAGCCACCACGAAACCAACATTACCTACATCCATCAAAGCTACCTGCGGCCTTATAAATTTCTGGCCGCAGGATAGCGATTTTTCTTATAACGACTTATATCAATATGATCTGACTTTATGCCTTTTAGCTCAGGCGATGACAGACGTAGGCTTGGGTTTGATACGGAAAGGCAACCGTGTCACGCCCCTTCAACGCCGGGTGGGTGTCGATCAGCGCTTGCAATTGCGCGGTGACACTCGCCTTGGGCCCATCAGCCAGCGCGGCGATAAAGCTCACGGAGAGGAAGCGATCCATGATCACCTCCTGAGGGCTGCCGACATGGTTGTAGGGAAAATAGGTCACGTCGGGGGCGGAAAAGTACACGCCGTTGAAGGCCTCGCGCCAGAGCCCGGTATGAAAACGCGGGGTGTCGCCCTCGTAGGGCGTGATGATGTCGGTGATGGCAGCGACCCAATCCACCGACTCATCGCGCACGTTCCACACCAGGCCAAGGCGGCCGCCGGGCTTGAGCACGCGATGGATTTCCGCCAGGGCAGCCTCGGTGGAAAACCAGTGGAATGCCTGGGCGCATACCACCGCGTCAGCGCTGGCGGAAGGCAATGGGATGGATTCGGCGGTGCCATTGACCAGGCGCACATCCGGCAGCAGTTTGCGCAACTGCGCGCCCATCGCCGCCACGGGCTCGACGGCGGTCAACGTCGGCGCCAGGGTGCTGAGCAAACGGGTGAACTTGCCGGTGCCGGCACCCAGGTCAACCACGCTCGACTGTGCGTCGATGCGCAAGGTCTCGGCCAGCCAGCCCGTGAGTTGCCTTGGATAATCCGGCCGACCTTGGGCGTAGGTCACGGCCTGGGTAGAGAAACCTTGTTGAGCAGACGTGTGAACACCAGTCATTGCCAATCTCTCTTCGGGTAAAGCGGGGGCACAGTGTGCGCCCTCCCGCGTTTATTTTCTAATCACTGCATCCAATCGTGTGTGCCATGGGTAGTCCTTTCAGTCACCCCGCTGTTTTACTGAAATGGAGAAGTACCCATGAACGCTAAAGCACTGTTCTGCCTCACCGCCCTGCTCGCCGCCGCACCCGCAGCCTTTGCCCAGACCGGCTTGCCCGACAGCATCAAAGTGCCGGACGGCCACAAGGTGGCGCTGGAGACCACCGGCGTCGGCGAAATCACCTACGAGTGCCGGGACAAAGCCAACGCCGCCGGCCAGACCGAATGGACCTTCGTCGGCCCCAAGGCCGTGTTGAATGACCGCAGCGGCAAGCAAGTCGGCACCTATTTCGGTCCACCCGCCACCTGGCAGGCCAAGGACGGTTCGACAGTCACCGGCACCCAGCTGGCCGTGGCGCCGTCCGGTGCAGGCAACCTTCCGTACCAACTGGTCAAGGCCAACCCGGCCGAAGGCAAGGGCGCGATGAGCGGTGTGAGTTACATCCAGCGGGTTGCGTTAGAGGGGGGCGTAGCACCGAACAGCGCGTGCACGGCGGCCAACAAGGGCAAGCAGGAAGTGGTCAAGTACAAGGCTGATTACATCTTCTGGGCAGCCAACTGAATAAATACGGCTACGCTGCCCCCAATGACGTTGGTTGGGGGGAGCACCGCGTGTTTGATTACGAAGCCTGTCTGCTGGCCTGCGCCCGTGGCGATCAACGCGCCTTGCGCGCGCTCTATCAGCAGGAAAGCAGCCATCTGCTTGGCGTGGCGCTGCGTATCGTCAGGGACAAGTCCCTGGCCGAAGATATCGTGCATGACGCGTTCATCAAGATCTGGCGCGGCGCCGGCAGTTTTGACCCCTGTCGCGGGTCGGCCCGTGGCTGGGTGTTCAGCCTGACCCGCCACCTGGCGCTCAACGTCGTGCGTAACCATTATCGCGAAGTCCCGTTGGGCGACGAACATGAGCCAGTCGCTGCAACCGACACCTTTGAGTTCAGCGCACGCACGGGGCAAGTCCACACCTGCCTGGAGCAGCTCGACCCGACCCGTCGCACATGCATCCTGCATGCCTATGTCGACGGTTATTCCCACAGCGAAATCGCCCAGAAACTCGGCACCCCGCTGGGGACCGTCAAGGCCTGGATCAAACGTAGCCTCGCCGCGCTGCGGGAGTGCATGACATGAGCAACCCACTGGACGAACTGGCCAGCGAATACGTGCTGGGCACCCTGCCTGGCGAACAACGCGCGGAAGTGGAACAGCGCCTGAGCCACGACGCCGAGTTACGCGCGGCAGTGGACGCCTGGGAGCAACGCCTGTTGCCGTTGACCGCCTTGGCGGAGCCCGTGCCCCCCTCCTCCGAGTTGTGGCCACGCATCGAACGCAGCACCGCCGGCGCCCGCACACCTTGGTGGGATCTGCTCGCCGTATGGCGTGGCCTGGCCGGTGCCGGGCTGGTGGCTACGCTGGTGCTGGCCGCACTGCTGCTGACCCGTCCGCCCAACCTGGAACCCAGCTTTGTGGTGGTGCTGGTGGCTCCGCAAAGCCAGGCCCCGGGCTGGGTGATTCAGGCCAGCAATAACCAGCAGATTCAGTTGATCCCATTGGGCGTGATGGAAGTACCGGCGGACAAGGCCCTGCAGTTCTGGACCAAGGGCGATGGTTGGCAAGGGCCGGTGTCGCTGGGGTTGGTCAAACCCGGCCAGACGCTGTCGGTGCCGTTGGACCAGTTGCCGCCGCTGACGCAGAACCAGCTGTTCGAACTGACCCTGGAAGACCCGCGCGGCTCGCCGACCGGCAAGCCCACCGGGCCGATCCAGGCGATCGGTCGCGCCGTCAAAGTGCTGTGATCAAGCGCCGCTGGGCAACCACACCCGGAACCGCGCGCCGCCCAATGGCGACGCCAATGCGGTCAAGGTGCCGCCCTGGGCCTCCAAGGCGCGCCGGCTGATGGCCAGGCCCAGGCCGAAGCCGCCGGTGGCGCGGTCACGGCTGCGGTCAAGGCGGTAGAACGGCTCGAAGATGCGTTCACGCTGGTCGAGCGGGATGCCGATACCGTCATCGTCGACCCAGATTTCACAGCCCTTGGGGCACACCTTGACGCCCACCTGGATGCGTTTGTCGCAGTAACGCGTGGCATTGCGCAGCAGGTTCTGCAAGGCACGGGCGGTGAGGCGCGGATCAAGACTGAACCGCTCCACCGCGCAATCGAGCGCCACGTCGATGACGATCTCGGGGTTTTCCAATTCGTCATCGACGCTGCCAAGCACACTGTCGATAAACTCATCGAGCACCACCTCGACCCGCTCCGGCAGTTGCGCCGGGTTTTGCAGGCGACTGTAGGACAGCAGCTCCAGCACCAGTTCATCCAGCTCGCGGATATGCGCCACCAGGCTTTGAAGGCGTTCTCGGCTGGCCTCGGGCAAGTCTTCGGAAAGCGCCAGGGCCAGGCCGAAATCCAGGCGTGTGAGCGGTGTGCGCAGTTCATGGGAGACGGCGTTGAGCAGGTCGCGCTGCTGGTTGAGCAGGTGCTCGATGTCGTCGGCCATGGTGTCGAACACCGAAGCCAGGCTGCCAATGCTGGAGCTGGCCGGAATACGCGTGCGCTCGGCCAGGTTGCCCCGGCCCAATTGCCCGGCGGTGCTTTTCAAGCGCTCGAGGTCGCGCCAGTGCGGGCGCAGCCACACCAGCAGGCAGGCCAGCAGCGCGGCGACGATCAGCACGTTGATGGCCCAGTACAGCACGTTCATGTCCATCGGATCCGGCGGGATCGTCAGCTTGACCACGAATTGCTCATTGATCGGCGAGCTGATTTCCTCCATCCAGCCCCATTCCCCAAGGCGCACCACCGATTTGCCTTGCTCCAGCAGTTTTTCCTGCGCGGGGCTATAGCTGGCGTCCTGGCGCAGCAGCAACTGCACTTTGAGCGGCGCGAAGTCGTGGCCCAATTGCTCGGTCACCTGTGACCAGCGTTCCACCGGCGCCCGCAGGTATTGCTTGACGATCAGCTTCTGCTGGCCGCGGGTCTGCTCGATGTTGTAGTTCATGTAGCGGTGTTCAAACAGCTGGATCACCAGCGAGGGGATCAAGTAAATCGCCAGGCTGTAGGTGACGATGGTGATCAGGTAGAGGCGCAGCAGTACACGAAACATGGCTCAGCATTCCCACTCGGAACGGCTGAACAGGTAGCCCTTGCCCCACACCGTCTTGATCTTGCGCGCCTCACCGGCGTTGTCGTCGAACTTGCGGCGCAGCTTGGAGATGGCTACATCCACCGAACGGTCGGTGCCGTTGAACTCGATACCGCGCAAGCGCTGCAGGATCTGGTCGCGGCTGAGCACTTCGCCGGCGTGCCGCGCCAGCACCACCAACAGGTTGTATTCGCCGCTGGACAGCTCCACCGACTGCCCGCGCCAGGTCACGGTGCGTTCCGACAGGTCGATGCACAGGTTGCCCATGATGATCTGGTCGTTGGCCGCCTGGGGCTCGGACAAACTGCTGCGCCGCAGCAATGTGCGGACACGGGCGAGCAGCACACGCGGCTCGCAGGGTTTGGTCACGTAATCGTCGGCGCCCATTTCCAGGCCCAGCACCTGGTCGTGGCTGTCGTCGCGGGCGGTGAGCATCAGGATCGGCAGGCCCGCCGAATCGGCGCGCAACAGGCGGCACACCTGCAGGCCGTCGAGGCCGGGCAGCATCAGGTCGAGGATCACCAGGTCCGGCGGGTTCAGGCGGGCGCGTTCGCGGACGTGGTCGCCGCGGCTGAGCACGCTGACCTGGTAGCCATTGCGTTCCAGGTAGCTGGCAATCAGCTCGGAGAGTGCGGCGTCGTCTTCCACCAGGAGGATGTTGGGCATGGTGTTTCCAAATAATGCGGTTTGTTGGTGTGGTGCAGGATTGTGCAAGGATATACGCCCCCGGCGCCCCGCGCGCCGCACCTTACATTTCTTCACACACCACCTACACAGCTTCACAGCACCACGGCGCAGGTGACTTTAGGATGCGCCAGTCAATATTGGGATAAGAGCATGTCGAAGAATCTGTTTGCGCCGTTTTGCCTGCTGGCCCTCACCCTGGCCCTGAGCGCGTGTGACAAATCCGCCGCCGAGGCACCGGAAATGCCCCTGGCCAAAGTGCGCATCGAAACCCTCGCCGCCAAGCCCCTGTCCATCACCAGCGAACTGAGTGGGCGCATTGCCGCGCCGCGCATTGCCGAAGTGCGCGCACGAGTCGCCGGCGTGGTGATGCAGCGGGTGTTCAAGGAAGGCCACGACGTGAAACAGGGCGACGTGCTGTTTCGCATTGACCCCGCGCCGTTCAAGGCCGATCTCGACAGCGCCCAGGCCAACCTGAGCAAGGCCGAGGCCAATGCCTTCCAGGCGCGCCTGCAAGAGCAGCGCTACAGCCAGTTGGTGGAAGGCAACGCCATCAGCGGCCAGGACTACGACAACGCCCGCGCCGCCGTGCGCCAGACCAACGCCGAGGTCGCCGCCAACAAGGCGGCGGTCGAGCGCGCCAAGCTGAACCTGGGCTACGCCACCGTGACCGCGCCGATTTCCGGGCGCATCGGCCGGGCGCTGGTGACGGAAGGCGCACTGGTCGGCCAGAACGAGGCCACGCCGCTGGCGATCATCCAGCAACTGGACCCGATCCACGCCGACCTGACCCAGTCCACCCGCGAGCTGAATGATCTGCGCCGGGCCTTCCGCGCCGGCAGCTTGAAGCAGGTCGGCCAAGACCAGGCCAAAGCCACGCTGATCCAGGACGACGGCAGTCTCTACCCATTGCCGGGCAAATTGCTGTTCGCCGAGATCAGCGTCGACCCTGGCACCGGGCAGATCATCCTGCGCAGCGAATTCCCCAACCCGGACCTCGACCTGCTGCCCGGCAGCTTTGTACGGGTGCGCCTGGAACAGGCCGTCGACAAGCAAGGCATCAGCGTGCCGCAACGCGCCATCACCCGTGACAGCGCCGGCATTCCGATGGTGCTGCTACTGGACGCCGAGCAAACGGTGACCCAGCAACCGGTGGAGTTGGGCGCGGTGATCGAGGACCGCTGGATCGTCAGCAGCGGCCTCAAGCCCGGTGACCGTATCGTCGTCGAAGGCCTGCAACATGCGCGCCCCGGTGAAAAAGTTGAAGTGGACGCCAGCCCGCTCGTAAAGGAATAACCTGTCATGCCGCAGTTCTTTATTGACCGCCCGATCTTCGCCTGGGTGGTGGCCCTGTTTATCCTGCTGGCCGGCGCGCTCGCCATCCCGCAACTGCCGGTGGCGCAGTACCCCAACGTCGCGCCGCCGAAAGTCGAGATCCATGCGGTGTACCCAGGCGCCTCGGCCCAGACCCTGGACGAAAGCGTGGTCAGCCTGATCGAGCAGGAGCTCAACGGCGCCGACCACCTGCTGTATTTCGAGTCGCAGAGCAGCCTGGGCTCGGCCACCATCACCGCGACGTTCCAGCCGGGCACCAACCCGGAAATGGCTCAGGTTGACGTGCAAAACCGCCTCAAGGCCGTGGAACCGCGCCTGCCGCAAGCGGTGACCCAGCAAGGTTTGCAAGTGGAGAAAGTCTCCGCCGGCTTCCTGCTGCTGGTGACCCTCACGTCCAACGACGGCAAGCTCGATGACGTAGCGCTCAGTGACTACCTGGCGCGCAACGTGATGAACGAACTCAAGCGCCTGGACGGTGTGGGCAAGGCCCAGCTGTATGGTGCCGAGCGCGCCATGCGCATCTGGATCGACCCGCAGAAACTGATCGGTTTCAACCTCACCCCGGCCGATGTGAACGCCGCGATCAGCGCGCAGAACGCCCAAGTATCCGCCGGCAGCATCGGTGATTTGCCGGGTACGAACAGCCAGGAAATCACCGCGGCGGTGCTGGTCAAGGGCCAGTTGTCGACGCCGGCCGAATTCGCCGACATCGTGCTCAAGGCCAACCCGGACGGTTCCACCGTGCGCATCGGCGACGTGGCGCGAGTGGAAGTCGGTAGCCAGGAATACCAGTTCTCCACGCGCCTGAACGGCAAACCGTCCACCGCGGTCAGCGTGCAACTATCACCGGGTGCCAACGCGCTGAACACTGCGACGCTGGTGCGGGCGAAGATGGACGAGTTGTCGCGCTTCTTCCCGGCCAATGTGGAATACAAGATCCCGTACGACACTTCGCCGTTCGTCAAAGTCTCGATCACCAAGGTGGTCTACACGTTGCTCGAGGCGATGGCGCTGGTGTTTGCGGTGATGTTCCTGTTCCTGCAGAACGTGCGTTACACGCTGATCCCCACGCTGGTGGTGCCGATTGCGTTGATGGGCACCTTCGCGACCATGTTGTTGCTGGGCTTTTCGATCAACGTACTGACCATGTTCGGCATGGTGTTGGCGATCGGCATCCTGGTGGACGATGCGATCGTGGTGGTGGAGAACGTCGAGCGGATCATGGCCACCGAGGGCCTGTCGCCCAAGGACGCGACCAAGAAGGCCATGGGCCAGATCACCGGTGCCATCGTCGGCATCACGCTGGTGCTGGTGGCGGTGTTCCTGCCGATGGGGTTCATGGCGGGTTCGGTGGGGGTGATCTATCAGCAGTTCTCGCTGTCGATGGCCACCTCGATCCTGTTCTCGGCGTTCCTGGCCCTGACCTTGACCCCAGCCCTGTGCGCCACCTTGCTCAAGCCGATTGCCAAGGATGAGCACCACGCCAAGGGCGGTTTCTTCGGCGGGTTCAACAAGCGCTTCGAACAGCTCACCGACCGCTATGAAGGCTGGGTGGCCTACGCCCTCAAGCGCAGCGGCCGCTACCTGTTGATTTACCTGGTGCTGCTGGTCGGCCTGGGATGGATGTTCAGCCGCCTGCCCTCCTCGTTCCTGCCGGTGGAAGACCAGGGCTACACCATCACTGACATCCAGTTGCCACCGGGTGCGAGCAAGAACCGCACGGTGCAGGTGGCCGAGCAGATCGAAGCGCATAACGCCGGCGAGCCTGGGGTGGGCGATACCACCATGATCATGGGCTTCAGTTTCTCCGGCTCGGGGCAGAACGCGGCGCTGGCGTTTACCACGCTCAAGGATTGGTCGGAACGCAGCAGCGATGACTCTGCGTCCTCGATTGCCGACCGTGCCAACATGGCCTTCAGCGAGCTCAAGGACGCGATCGCCTATGCGATCCTGCCGCCGCCTGTCGATGGCCTGGGCACCTCGAGCGGCTTCGAATTCCGCTTGCAGGACCGTGGTGGTGTCGGCCATGCCGCCTTGATGGCGGCGCGCACCGAGTTGCTGGCCGCCGCCGCAAAAAGCCCGATCCTGGCCAACGTGCGCGAAAGCGCCCTGGCCGAAGCCCCGCAAGTGCAGTTGGAGGTGGACCGCAAGCAGGCCAACGCGCTGGGCGTGTCGTTTGCCGACGTCGGCAACGTGCTGTCCTCGGCCATCGGTTCGGCCTACATCAATGACTTCCCCAACCAGGGCCGCATGCAGCGGGTGGTGGTGCAGGCCGAGGGTGACCAGCGCAGCCAGGTGGCGGACTTGATGAAGATCAACGTGCGCAACAACGCCGGGAAGATGGTGCCGTTGTCGGCGTTTGTCGAAGCCAAGTGGACCCAGGGCCCGACGCAGTTGACCCGTTACAACGGCTACCCGGCCATCGCGATTTCCGGCGAAGCGGCACCGGGGCACAGCACCGGTGAGGCGATGGATGAGATCCAGCGACTGGTCAGCCAGTTGCCGGCCGGCCTGGGCCAGGAATGGACCGGATTGTCGCTGCAGGAGCGCCTGTCCGGCGCCCAGGCACCGTTGCTGCTCGGCCTGTCGCTGCTGATCGTGTTCCTGTGCCTGGCGGCATTGTATGAAAGCTGGTCGATTCCGACCTCGGTGTTGCTGGTGGTGCCGTTGGGCGTGCTCGGTGCAGTGGTGGCCGTCTCCTTGCGCGGCATGCCCAACGATGTGTTCTTCAAGGTCGGCTTGATCACCATCATTGGCTTGTCGGCGAAAAACGCGATCCTGATCATCGAGTTCGCCAAGGACCTGTACGACCAGGGTGAAGACCTGATCACCGCCACCTTGAAGGCTGCACGGTTGCGCTTGCGGCCGATCATCATGACGTCCCTGGCGTTCATCCTCGGCGTGGTGCCGCTGGCGATTGCCACGGGGGCCAGCTCGGCCAGCCAGCAGGCGATCGGCACGGGTGTGATCGGCGGGATGATCACCGCGACGCTGGCGGTGGTGTTTGTGCCGGTGTTTTTTGTGGTGGTGATGAAGCTGGTCAAAAAAAGCCCCAAGTAGACACGGGAAAAAATGTGGGAGGGGGCTTGCCCCCGATGACCATAGGCATCTACACAACGCAGTAGCAACCACACTAACCACGATGCGAAGCGAGTCGCTGTTGATCCTGATCTTGATCTCGCTTTTGATCTCAGGCGCCCCGTCAAACACGCTGGCCGGAATCCGACAGGGATTTGGGGGGTAAACCGGCAGGGATGCCGGTTTAGCCGCCCCGCGCCATGGATGGCGCGTGGCGGCGGCCCCCCAAATACCTGTCGGATTACGGGCACACCGAGCGTGAGCGAGGTGCCGAGTGTTGGGGCAAGAGCGTTTTGCTTACTTTTGCGCTTTTCAAAAGTGAGCCGCTGTAAAAGCGGAACCCATAGCAGCCGTGACCTAAATAACGGATATGTACCCGGTCTGATCCAACAGCCTGGTCGTCTGCCAGGCCGCCACGGAAGCAAGCTCCCTCGCCACAGATCCAGCGCCATACCCAGAATTGTGTAGCAGTCACCTGATGAATCGACTGACACACCGCTATCGGGAGCAAACCCCCTCCCACAAGGGTTATGGGTTGTATTCGGGATCAGGTACAGTCTACTGACACCTCGTCAGCTGTGAGTCTCTATGCCCTTCCTGGCCCGCACCCACCCTCGCCTCTCCGCCGCCGCCGTGCTCGGCCTTGCCGTGGGCCTCCTGGCGCCGGCCGACTCCCTCGTCAGCAAAATCCTCATCGGCTGGAACGCCGGGGTCTGGACTTATCTGGTGCTGATGCTGTGGCTGGCCCGCCGCGCCAAGGCCGAGGACGTGAAGCGCATCGCCGAGGTCGAAGATGAAAACGCCGGGCTGGTGCTGTTCACGGTGTGCATCGCGGCCATTGCCAGCCTGGCGACCATCACCTTCGAACTGGTCGGCAGCAAAGACCTGGCCACCTCCGAACGCCTGCTGCACTACGGCTTTACCGGGCTGACGGTGATCGGTTCATGGCTGCTGATCGGGGTGATTTTCAGCGTGCATTACGCCCGTCTGTATTACACCTGGGGCGGCAAGGAGCCGGCGCTGCGCTTCGCCGAAGGGCTGCTGACCCCCAACTATTGGGACTTCCTGTACTTCTCCTTCACCATTGGCGTGGCGGTGCAGACCTCGGATGTAGGCGTGGCCACCCGGGGCATGCGCAAGGTGGTGCTGGGACAATCGTTGATCGGGTTTCTGTTCAACACGGCGATCCTGGGGTTCTCGATCAATATCGCCGCCGGGCTGTTCGGTTGATGCTGCACAAACCTTCTAGACGCCCACCCGGCGCTGGGCGCTAATAACCTCACGTATTCCGCTTCGGTGAGTGATGACCGCGCACAATTGGATCGACCTGTCCCAGGACGCCGACACCGGCATCGAGACCCTGCGCGCGCATTTCGAAGGCCATGCGTATGACCCGCATTGGCACGACAGCTACCTGATCGGCGTCACCGAACAAGGCGTGCAGCAATTCAATTGCCGCCGCACCCGCCACCACAGCGTGCCCGGCCAGGTGTTCCTGGTGGAACCCGGCGAACTGCATGACGGCGATGCGCCCACCGCTGGCGGCTTCACCTACCACATGCTCTACCTCGACCCACAATGGCTGGCGCGGGAAGTAAGCGCAGTGTTCGAAGAAGCACCGCAGGGCAGCCAGCTGAGTTTCACCAGCACCTTGACCAGCGACCCGCGCCTGGCGCTGGCCACCAGCCAGGCCTTCCGGACCCTGCACAGCGGCGAACTGCGCATCGTGCGCCAGCGCGCCATGGACCAATTGCTGGAACGCCTCACCGGCCAACTCTACTGGCGCACCCGCTACCGCGAAGACCCACGTCTGCCGCGGGTGGCGCACAAGGCCCGGGAATACCTCCATGCCCATCTGCAGGTTGACGTGGGCATGGACGAACTGGCCCTGGCCTGCGGCGTCGACCGCTTCCGTCTGAGTCGCGCGTTCAAGAGCGCGTTTGGCCTGCCGCCCCATGCGTATCTGGTGCAACTGCGCCTGGCCCGCGCCCGGCACTTGCTGGCCAGGGGTGAGCAACCGGCCGATGTCGCGATTGCATTGGGTTTTGCCGACCAAAGTCACCTCGGCCGCTGGTTCGTGCGCGCCTACGGCTTGACGCCTGCCGCGTACCGCAAGCGCTGCTCAAATCTTCCAGACAGGTCACACGCCGGCTTGTGAAGATCGACGCCATCGATTGATCTTCTGGAGTCTCCCGCCATGCTGCCGTTTGTGTTGTTTGCCTTTGTTGCGTCAATTACCCCTGGGCCTACCAATATCCTGGTACTGAGCAACAGCGCGCGCTATGGCTTCAAAGCCGCCCTGCCGATCATTCTGGGAGCCTGCCTGGGTGCTGCCGGGATTGTGCTGTTGGTTGGCTCGGGTGTCGGCCACTCACTGGCGCATTTGCCCAGGGTTCAAACCGCCATGCAATGGACCGGCGTGGCCTGGTTGAGCTACCTCGCCTGGCAGATTTACCGCGCGCCGCCCCAGGCCTTGCAAGCGCATTCAACCCAAAGACAGCTGGGCATGACCGGTGCCGCCAGCCTGCAACTGATCAATCCCAAGGCCTGGATGATGGCGCTTGCGGTGGTCAGTGTATTTGCGGGTAACGGTGCCGAGCGCCAGAGCCAGGTGCTGAGCCTGTCCCTGGTGTTTTTCCTGATATCGCTGCCATGTCTCGGGGCCTGGGCTGTGCTGGGTGCGGGGTCGGGCAGGTTCCTGCGTTCGCCGCGTGCGATGCAACGTTTCAACCGGTGCATGGCCCTGCTTCTGCTGGGCTCGACCTGGCTGAGTGTGCGGGTCTGAACGCAAAAAAAAGGGGGACGCCGAAGCGTCCCCCTGCTCAAATGAACGAGTGCCTTAGAAGTCGTAACGTACGCCGAAGTTGACACCCCATGGCTGGTCAATCTTCTTGCCCTGGCTGGTTTCGACGTCAGCATGCAACTTGACGCTCTCCGATACCGACATCGCCAAACCGGCTGCCAGCTCAATACGCGAACCCGACAGGTCGTTGTTGAAGCTCTGGTCGTTGATGAACACTTTGTTGCTTTGATCGAACTCATGGGCCACGGCGGTACGCAAGTAAGGCTGCAACACACCACCGCTTTCCAGCTGGATGTTCTTGCCGGCGGTCACGCCAAGCTTGCCCACCACGGAGCTGGAGCGGTCACCCTTGGCCTGCAGGCCGTTGGTCAACTCGTAGCTCTGCGCCTGGGTAATGGTCGCCGACAACTGCCCGTACGGTTCAACGAAGAAATCGTTGTCCAGCTTGATATGGCGACCGAACTCAGCCGAGGCGCCCACGGCATTTTGCGCGTAGTTACCTTTGGCTTTCTTGCCGTCGCTCATGGTCACGTCGTTTTCAGTGTGCAAGCGGTTGAGCTTGGCCACACCGTCGAAGTACAGCCCGCTTTCGGCGTCGAGCCAGGTGGCATAACCGCCCATGTAGTAACTGTTGACCTCACCGGTGCTCCCACGGGTCAGGCTGAGGTCTGAGGTACTGGTACCGGCCATGACACCAGCGATCCATTGCCCGTCGCCGCTCGACAACGGCGCATCGGCACCGATGGTGAAACCCTTCTGGCGCTGCGTGTAGCCCGCACCGTTCTTGTTCGCCGCCACGTCGAACTTGTTGCCGTAGCTGCGCATCCACATCCCGTTGCCCGCGCCCTCACTGAAGCGCAATTCGCCCATACGCGTACGCAGGATGCTCATCTCGCCGTACAGCACGGTTGGCGCGCTGTTGAACAGGGCCAGCACCGAGTGGGCACTGGTGCTGGTGCCCTTACGGTTGGGATCGAGGAACCAATCGGTGCCATCCTTCTGCAAGCCGTAGGCGTAAGCCCCGACATCTACCGTACCGCTGGCCAGGCTGAACTGCGCATCACCACCTTCGGTGTGGACCACTTTGATCGGCTCGCCGTCGGCCAGGTTCGAACCGCTGGCGGCCAGCATCAGGCTATGGTTGCCTTCAGCCTTGCCGTCCACATTGAGGAAGTCGGTCTGATGGGTCAGAAAGTCAGTATTCATGATGAACGTGCCGTTGCCTTCCAGGCTCTTCACGTCCAACCGGTAGAACTCATCCGGCCCGCCGAAATGCACGGCGCCGCCGCCCATCTTCAGAGCCGTGACGTTACTGTCGCCCACCAGTACCCAGTGGGATGCATCGTTCACACTCAGCTCGGCGACGTTTTTCAACTGGCCGGTCAGCCAGGCGCCATTGTTGAGCTGCGCTTTGGCAGTGCTGCCCTCTTCGACCACGATGTCACCGAACAGCTCGCTGCGGTCGACATTCAGGTTGGCGGTAGAGCCGTCGGTCACCTCCAGGAGGTTGCCGTTGCTACCGAAAAGGCTTGAGCCGTTTCGAACCTGGATGTCGGCGTTGATGCCGTCGCGGGTGACAATCGCGGCACCGTCTTTGCTCTGAACACTGGAGTTGTCCAGCACAAGGCCGCTCTCCATGAAGCCGGAGCTGCCATCGATGCCCATTTGCACACCGTACTTACCCCCCACGATCTGGCTGTTGGTGGCATTGGCCTGACCGCTGTACAGCGCCAGCCCCAAACCAGCGGCCCCTGTTGCTTCTACCTTTGAATCGATCAAGTCCAGCACGCTATAAGCGGTGACAGCAGCGCCACGTTGACTGCCAGTGATCGTGCTGCCCAAGACTTTGACAGTGGAACCTGCTGTGCTGCTGTCATTTCGACCCGCCACCAGACCGGTACCACTGTTGTGGACAATATTACTGTTGGTGATCAACACGTTGCTGTCCAGAGCACGCAGCGCAGTAGACGACGTGCTTCGAGCGATGATCTCGCTACCGTCGATACGGATATCGGAATAGTACGCCGTGATGTCCTGAGTCGAACTGCCCGGCTCAACCACCAGGGTGGCGGACTCAGCACGAATTTCCTTGGTGGTTGCACCTTTGACGGTGAGCCCGGAGCCGGGCTGTAACTCAAACCGGTCCGGGGTAAAGCCTGGCACCACGAAATCATCAGGTTTGGTGACAGGACGCGCATCAGCAGCTTGCGCCACCAGCATGAGCAACGTGACAGCGTTGACCTTCAACGCAAGACTTAAAGGAGATGGTTTGAAATTGAATACAGACGACATTTGACGTACCTCTGGGTGGCGTTCCTTTACGGAAAAATCTGACCGGTTCCAAAGTGCGTAGGAGCCTGTCAATCGAGGGGTGCCAAGGTATCCAGAGTGATTACCGTCATATGTAGGAAGAATCCTAAGTAGCCGAAGTAAAGACTGGCATCTATGCTCCAAACATTTGCCCTGCCTCAGGCAAAGTGATGCATTTTTTAGACAAAAAAATGCCCAAGAGCGGGGTCACCGCTCTTGGGCATCAGCCCTCAGACGCAACTATGGGCCGGGTACGGCAGCTCCATCACAGAAGGTTCCGTTAGAACCTGCTGAACCCGTTCTGTGGCCACGTACAAGGTGGGTCGCGTCATTTGAAGACAAAGGACCACCGGCCAGCGGAATGCTGTAGTGAAGTTTTGCCGAACCGGCAAGTCTCGTTGAAAACGTCGGCTGAATGGTTTTAAAGATCGTTGCGTAGGGCCCAAGATCTACGGTGAATCCCTGATTGATTTCAGACTGTGTCTGAATGGTCTTGGTAACCGTACCGACGGCAGCGGCTACTGGAAGAGTAGCCGCATCATCACTATAACCCTGCCAATCCAGCGTCACTACCATGCCTATCGCAAACTGAGTGCTCGGCGGAATATTTACCAGAAGATTAACCGGCGCAGTGCCTGACGGTAGGAAGCTGTTGCAATTGATGACACCAACCGGTGTGGTTCTTTGAACAACGGGTGCATCCAACTGCACAAAGTTCGCCGTTACATCCACTGTTGTAGGGTCTGCTTGTTGAATATTAGTAGTGCCTGCCGACCCGATGGTGTACCACGCCAGTTTGGTACCGTTTTTACCCGCAACGATGGCAGCCCATGGAATGTCCAGATCAATTATTTGATTGGCTGCACCATTGGTTACGAGCCTCTCAGGCGGAACAAACAGCCCGTCATAAAAGAGTCTGATCGTAAAAGGAAAGGCGTCGGGTGTAGGTGGTTTGTCCCAAAGCGTAATACGCGCAATCGCATCACGGGGGGCATGTTCGGGTCTCAACTCATTGTCAGGCCCCTCACCGCCCAATAGTAATCTCCCTTTAACAAGCACTCTGTTCAAGTCTGGGTTGATCAGACCCGGTCCGGTTGGATCAGGTCCTACCACATAAAGATCCAGGTCGGTCACAGCCGTCAGCACTGAAGGGTAATTGACCGAACGACGCTTGACCGCATAAGAAACCGTCAGCGCAAGCAAGCCTTTCGTGGCGCCGTAGAGGGCTACCAACGTTGCATAATCAACCGGAACAGGTATCGGGAATGTCGCACTCGATACGGGAAAGTCAGGCAAGGTTCGCGAGCCGATACTGGTCGTGAGCGTGACACTGAGCATATCGTCTGAGCGCAGCACGTTGTCGTATTGAGGGATGCGTGCGACCAACCCATTGAGTGCCGCCACATCCGCCCGGTTGGTCAACCCATCACCGGGAACGGCCAAATCGATGGTGGGCGCTTTAAGGTTGGACGGATTGGGAAACAGGCTCACATCGAAGTTGAAGGCGCCGGACTGCCGCGATTGATTACCCGATGCATCGACGATGACATAGCGCAAACTCTTCAGCCCGTCAGGATGGCCTTGGACAACCGACAACGGCAGAGGAAAGGAACGGTCTGCGGGAATGGGCCAAAAGGGATCCGGATTACCAACGACGGGTAGGTAGGCTTCATCCGAGTTGGCATAATAGAACAGTGCCCGATCGCCTGGGGCTTGGCCTTGGTTCGCATAGGGGGGAATGGTGAATATGGCCGATTCGTTGGGCTTGCCTTGGAAGTAATCAGAACCGACGGAGTCAGGCAGGTCAGCGGGAGGAATGGGGGCAGGGATGGTGCCGACGAAATCCTCGTAGGGTGCGTCGAGATCGACAATCAACAACTGAAAGTCAGACAGCCCACCGTTGCCAACTAGAGATTCAACTTCGTATTCAATCCTGTGAATACCGGGACCACGACGTGCACGCGCAATATTCACGGGATGCCCTGTTGCCGGAACTGAAAACACAAACTCTTGGCTGAAAGGCTCTTCGGGCTTGTTTTCATCATTAGCCCACAACCAGACCTTTACGTTGTCAGGTTTAAGGGGATCGGTACTGGCGTCTCCCCATGGGGGAATGGTAAATTCCAACGTCTCTTTCAGCGCAGCTGCTCGTGTAATCAAGCCAGGAAAACCAGGCACCTGCCCCTCTAGCGTGCCATCGTCCAGTGCCAATATTCCAGGGTTGGCCAGACGCGAATTTTTGAAGTTCTGAATGGCATCCAAAGTCTTTTTGTTCATGTTTTTCTCCAACTTCTTCACGTGGGTCGTTAATTTCAGGGTGCACACAAGCGTGCGAAGTAACATCGCAAAAACCGCTTTTTCAATGATTTAAACCTAGTTACTACATCTGTTCAGCCAACGCTGAATACTTACTTACGCGAAACGAGTGTTGCCTCACCTTCATTCGAACACGTAATAACATCACCCGCCTTGCAGTAACCTCCTACCGGGTAGTTCAGATCAACTCGAATATATTTACTCAGCGATTCACCTATGAGCACACCACCACGCCTGACCTGATACCAGGCTCGCGCCGAGCCGTAGTTTCGCATCGGCACAATTTTATCTTCATAGGGCTTGACCGTGACATTCAACCCATTTGCCAGATCATTGTAATTATTGAAGCTTTGACTTTCAGCGTATCTCGAACTTTCAATAACCGGTGGTGCCCAGTTATTACTTGAATAACCTTCCCAGAAGAACCTTACAACATCATTAAGCTCAAATTGATGACCGGGTCCTATAGACCACTCAACACCATAAAACACCTCAGGCTTAGAGCAACAGCTCAAATAAGCAGCCGCCCCTACCAATGTATGTTTCAGCACAGGCGCTGGGAAAGAAATCAGCGTACCTGTATTAACATTCACAAACGTGTTATCCGATTGCTGATCATTCACCCCATTACTGGTGGTGTAATACACCGGTAATGCCGGATTGATGACCCCCTCCATCACGGCCCAGGGAATCACAGTGGAAAACACCAACTGCCCTTCCACATCGCCTGGCTGGACGGTGTAGGTCGCAACCGGCCCAACGCCGTTCCAGAAGAACCGCAGGAGCTGGCCCGTCAGCGGGTTTTCGTAAAGCCGCACGCGGGCGCGGGCCCCTGCCGGATTGTCATCATGGTTGACGACGTTCGGGGTGTTTGAAACAAGCCCCCTCACCTCCGCCACCGGCAGATCCAGATTGAGCAATGCCGGCGCATTGGCGTGGTCCTGCCCGGCGATGGTCAGATTGACATTGACAGGTATTGCGAAGGACGGGAAAGGCGGCAGGCTGCCGCGGATAATCTCGTAGCGCACTGGCACGGTTTCCGCCGCCAACGGGTCGGTCAACGGCCCACGTAGCACCGCCCAATCAATCGGCACGTCAGTGGGGAAGCCAAAGACTTCCTGGGTCGGCGTGGCACGGCCCTTCCAGTACACGCGAACCTGATCCCCTGGCGCCCAGTCGGTGTAGCTATTAACCCTGACAAAGATGCCGGCCCTGGCATCTTCACGATTGATTAATGAATCAAAGTAACGTTCAGGCGGGAAGATTTCTGGTAAAGGTCGTGGCCCCGGCAATGGGATCAGCGCCAGCTGGAATGGCAAACCGGCACTGAGGTCACTGAAGTTGCCGGCCCTGTCAAAAATCCGATGAAAAATATAAGCAGGGCCATTGGACAGCGCGCGAAACTTATCTGCCGACAGATAGGCGATCAACGGGTCGCTACTCGACGCCCACTCATAAGTTCCATCCTCACCGGCAACCGGCGGGTTGGGCAAGTTGGACAGGTAAAAATGAATAACATCGCCGTCATTTCGGCCCGTATAAGGCGGAACGTGAAACGCGACCGGGTCGTTGTTCTGCAGATAGGCCTCACCCACTGCTGGTGAGGGAGGAACCACAAACTCAAGGTGATCCGCAGGGTTCAATAACTGCGGCTCATCCATGTCGACAGTCAGTGTTCTCTTAGGGTCCAGTACGGTGATCCCACCGAATGAATCCGTGACGGAGTAATACAATTCAACAGGACCCGATTGGGCTCGCAGTACGACCAATGGAATAAACATCACATGTTCAAGTGGCAGCGCGGGTGGCGGCGCGTTGACCGTCTTCGAATCCTGGTAAACCACGCTGCCCCCCCTGGCCCAATAAATGGTCAGGATATGAGGGGTATCCAGCGGTTCAGGCGGCGGTCCCCACTGGGGAATCCGAACTTCCAGTGGCGCGAGCATCCGCGCGGCCGGTATCAACCCGGTGGGGTCCAAGGGGTCGACGCCTGGAATGTCCATCGGATCGAGTGCCAGCACGCCGTTGGGGTTCGGTGTGTAAGCCCCAGCGCTGATGCCTGTATTGGAATTGGCCGGCATGACAACGTCCTCAACATTGCTACGAAAAAAGAACCAGCAATCGAGAAAAGGCTGGTCAACGGTTGAGGAAATTAAATACTCAATCACTTGCGCCCGATACTGTCAGAACTCATAGGTAGCATCGGCCGCTGGTCGGATTTCAATCGATGAGGCGGGAGACGTTCACGGTTTTTTCTTGACGACTTATTTCGTATGGTGTTTCCTGAAACCGGTTTCAGGCTGCTCCAGCATTCGTCTATTCCAATAAGAAAGGCCCGCCCTCGTGACCACTTTTTCCGCTGCCCAACGCAGCCGCGTGACCATGCTTGACGTCGCCGAACGCGCCGGTGTTTCCAAGGCCAGCGTGTCACGCTTTATCGGCGACGACCGCGCCCTGCTCTCGGATGCCATTGCCCTGCGCATCGAGCAGGCCATCGAACAACTCGGCTACCGCCCCAACCAGATGGCCCGTGGCCTCAAACGTGGGCGCACCCGCCTGATCGGCATGCTGGTGGCCGATATCCGCAACCCCTATTCCATTGCCGTGATGCACGGTGTCGAAACCGCTTGCCGTCAGCACGGCTACAGCCTGGTGGTGTGCAATACCGACCGTGATGACGAGCAGGAGCGCCAGCACCTGGCGGCACTGCGTTCGTACAACATCGAAGGGTTGATCGTAAACACCCTCGGTCATCACCTCGACCAATTGCTGGAACTGCAACGCGAGATGCCCCTGGTGCTGGTGGACCGCAAGGTAGAGCCTCTGCACAGCGACTTGGTGGGTCTGGATAACCCGGCGGCGGTGCGCATGGCCGTGGAGCACCTGGAGCAACAGGGTTATCGCCATGTGCTGCTGGTGAGCGAAGCCCCCGATGGCACCAGTTCGCGCTTGGAGCGCCTGGACAGTTTCAAGGCCGAGATTGCTCGCCGCCCAGCACTGACCGGTGCGGTGCTGGAACTGGATGGCGAATTGGAAAATCGCCTGGAAACCTTTCTCGCCAATGCCGGCCCCAAGGCCCTGTTTTGCGCCAACGGCGTGGCGGCGCTGACTTGCACCCGTGCCCTGAAAAACCTGGGCTGCAACCTGTTCGATGACGTCGGCCTGATCGCCCTGGATGACCTTGATTGGTACCCGTTGGTAGGCAACGGCATCACCGCCCTCGCCCAGCCGACCGAGGCCATCGGCGCCACCGCGTTCGACTGTTTGCTCAAGCGCTTGCGCGGTGACACTGAGCCGACCCGCACCTTGGATTTCTTGCCACGACTCATCATCCGAGGCTCAACCCAACCCCCGGCTCCCATCTGTTGATTTTTCGCACAAAAATGAAACCGGTTTCAGAGGTAAACAACAATGCATAAGTACCCCGTCTCCATCAGCCTTTCCAGCTACGGCGCCGACCTTGTCCGCCAGCAGGGCCAATTGAGTTTTGTCGCGCTGCTGACGGCCGCAGGCGCCCAACGTATCGAATGGCGTGAAGAATTGCTGAGCGTCGAACACCCCCACGAACTGGCCCAGGCCGCTGCCGAGCAGGGTTTGGAGTCGGTGTTCTCATCGCCCCTGGAACTGTGGGTCGCCGGCCGCGCCCAACCGAATGCCGAGCTCGCGGCCACCCTGGATCGGGCGCAGGCGTTCGGCTCGCGCTGGTTGAAAGTCTCCCTCGGCTACTTCACCGACACCAATGACCTGGAAAGCCTGCACGCCCTGCTCAACCGCCACCCCGTCCGACTGTTGGTGGAGAACGACCAGACCTTGCACGGCGGCCGGATCGAGCCGATGCAGCGTTTCTTCACCGAAGTCGAGCGCCTCGGTTTACCGGTGAAGATGACCTTCGATATCGGCAACTGGCAGTGGCAGGACCAGTCCGCCCTCACCGCCGCGCGCCTGCTGGGACGGCATGTGGACTACCTGCACTGCAAGGCCGTGGCGCGCCGCGCGGACGGCAAGCTGGTCGCGCTGCCGCCTGGCGCCACCGACCTGCATCTGTGGGAACAACTGCTCAAACACATGACTCAAGGTATTACCCGGGCGGTGGAATTTCCGTTGCAGGGCGATGACCTGGTCGCGGTCACCGCGCAGCAAGTTGCCGCCCTCGCCCTGCTGGGCCAACCCCGTGCGGAGAATGCGCATGTCTGAGATCGATATCCTCTCGTTTGGTGAAACCATGGCGATGTTCGTCGCCGAGCACACCGGCGACCTCGCCCAGGTCGGGCAGTTTCACAAACGCATTGCCGGGGCCGACAGCAACGTCGCCATCGGCCTGTCACGCCTGGGCTTCAACGTGGCCTGGCTGAGCCGGGTGGGCAATGACTCCCTCGGGCGTTTTGTGGTCGACACCCTGAGCAAGGAAGGCCTGGACTGCCGACATGTGGCGGTCGACCCGTTGCACCCCACCGGTTTTCAGCTCAAGTCCCGTGAAGACGCCGGAGACGATCCCCAGGTGGAGTATTTCCGCAAGGGTTCGGCGGCCAGTCACTTGTCCGTTGCCGCGATCAGCCCAGCCTTGCTGCAAGCCCGCCACCTGCACGCCACGGGCATTCCGCCGGCGTTGTCCGAGGCGACACGCGAATTGTCCGTCGAGCTCATGACGCAGATGCGCAAGGCCGGGCACAGCGTGTCGTTCGACCCCAACCTGCGGCCATCGCTGTGGGCCAACCAACAGACGATGATCCGCGAAATCAACGCCCTCGCCGGCCTGGCCGACTGGGTCCTGCCGGGGCTGGGCGAAGGCCGTTTGCTCACCGGTCTCGATGACCCGGCCGACATCGCCGCGTTCTACCTCGACCAGGGCGCCGAAGCCGTGGCGATCAAGCTCGGCCCGGACGGCGCCTACTACCGCACCCAGATGGACCAAGGCTTTGTCGCCGCCGTACGCGTGGAAAACGTGGTGGACACGGTCGGCGCCGGCGACGGTTTTGCCGTGGGCATGATCAGCGCCCTGCTGGAAAACCTCAGCTTCCGCGAGGCGGTACAGCGCGGCAACTGGATCGGCAGCCGCGCCGTGCAGAGCCGCGGCGACATGGAAGGCCTGCCCAAGCGTTCAGAGTTACCCAGTCGATCCGTTGCATAACTCACACCCTGTTGCCACAACTACAACAAGCTCAGGAGCAACCCCATGGACACCGTGAAACTCGCCACCCGCCGTTGGTGGTACATCATGCCCATCGTTTTTATCACCTACAGCCTGGCGTACCTGGACCGCGCCAACTACGGCTTCGCCGCCGCCTCCGGGATGGCCGAAGACCTGATGATCACCCCCGGCATGTCGTCATTGCTGGGGGCGCTGTTCTTCCTCGGTTACTTTTTCTTCCAGGTGCCGGGGGCGATCTACGCGCAAAAGCGCAGCGTGAAAAAGCTGATTTTCGTCAGCCTGATCCTCTGGGGCGGCCTGGCCACCCTGACCGGTGTGGTCTCCAACGCCTACATGCTGATCGTGATTCGCTTCATGCTCGGCGTGGTCGAAGCCGCGGTGATGCCGGCGATGCTGGTGTACCTGTGCCACTGGTTCACGCGTGCCGAACGTTCGCGCGCCAATACCTTCCTGATCCTCGGCAACCCGGTGACCATGCTGTGGATGTCGGTGGTCTCGGGCTACCTGGTGCAGCATTTCAGCTGGCGCTGGATGTTCATCATCGAAGGCCTGCCGGCGGTGCTGTGGGCGTTTATCTGGTGGAAGCTGGCCGATGAGCGTCCAAAGGATGCCAAGTGGCTCAGTGACAGCGAAAAGCACAACCTGGAAACCGCCCTGGCCGCCGAACAGGTGGGCATCAAGGCGGTCAAGAACTACGCCGAAGCCTTCCGCTCGCCCAAGGTCATCATCCTGGCGCTGCAGTTCTTTTGCTGGAGCATCGGCGTGTATGGCTTTGTGCTGTGGCTGCCGTCGATCCTCAAGGCCGGCTTGCAGATGGACATGGTCGAGGCCGGCTGGCTGTCGGCGCTGCCTTACCTGGCGGCGGTGATCGGCATGCTGCTGGTGTCGTGGGGCTCGGACAAGCTGCAAAAACGCAAACGCTTTGTGTGGCCGCCGCTGCTGATCGCCTCCATCGCGTTCTATGCCTCTTACGCGCTCGGCGCCGAACACTTCTGGTGGTCCTACACCTTGCTGGTGATTGCCGGCGCGTGCATGTACGCGCCTTACGGGCCGTTTTTCGCGATTGTGCCGGAAATCCTGCCGGCCAACGTCGCCGGCGGCGCCATGGCGCTGATCAACAGCATGGGCGCCCTCGGGTCGTTCGGCGGCTCGTACCTGGTGGGTTACCTCAATAGCAGCACCGGCTCGCCCGGCGCTTCGTACCTGCTGATGAGCGGCGCGTTGATGCTGTCGGTGGTGCTGACGATTTTTCTCAAGCCCGGCGCCAGTGACCGCACGCCGGAGCCAAACCTGGAATTGAAGGTAAAGACCGCATGAAAAAGTCTGCCGTGTTGTACAAAAAACTCTCCGCGCCGCTGATGGCCCGCCTGCATGAACAGGCCGAGGTCACGCTGATTGAAGCGCTGGACGACACCGGCCTGGCAAAACTGCGCGATGCCCTGCCCATGGCCCAGGGCCTGCTGGGTGCCAGCCTGCGCCTGGATGCCAAATTGCTGGACCTTGCGCCCAAACTGGAGGCCGTGGCCAGCGTATCCGTGGGGGTCGACAACTACGATATCGATTACCTGACAGCGCGCGGCATCCTGCTCAGCAACACCCCGGACGTGCTCACCGAAACCACCGCCGACACCGGCTTTGCCTTGATCCTGGCCACTGCCCGCCGCGTGGTCGAACTGGCCGATATGGTGCGCGCCGGCCAGTGGAGCAAGAACATCGGCCCGGCGCATTTCGGCAGCGACGTGCATGGCAAGACCCTGGGCATCATCGGCATGGGCCGCATCGGCGAAGCCCTGGCCCAACGCGGGCATTTCGGATTTGGCATGCCGGTGATTTACCACAGCCATTCGCCCAAACCGGCGGTGGAGGCGCGTTTTGGCGCGCAGTACCGCAGCTTGAACGACGTGCTGCAACAGGCCGATTTTGTCTGCCTGACGCTGCCGCTCACCGCGCAGACCGAGAAGCTGATTGGCGCCGATGAGTTCGCGCGGATGGGCCCGGAAACGATCTTTATCAATATCTCGCGGGGCAAGGTGGTGGATGAAGCTGCGCTGGTGGAAGCGTTGCAACAGCGCACGATCCGGGCGGCGGGGTTGGATGTGTTTGAGAAGGAACCACTGGATCACGATTCGCCGTTGTTGCGCTTGAACAATGTGGTGGCCACGCCGCATATCGGCTCGGCCACCCATGAGACGCGCGAAGCGATGGCCACGTGTGCGGTAGATAATCTGTTGCAGGCGTTGGCCGGGGAAAAACCGAAGAACCTGGTCAACCCGCTCGCCTGGAAACACTAACGCCTGACACACCACAAAACACATGTGGGAGGGGGCTTGCTCCCGATGGCAGTGTGTCATTCAGGCGTTTGCTGACTGACACGCCGCCATCGGGAGCAAGCCCCCTCCCACATTTCTTAACCGCCCGTCACAGTGACTCAGATCACAAACCGCGCCACCATCGCATTCAAATCCACCGCCAGCCGCGACAGCTCATGGCTGGCCGCGCTGGTCTGGTTGGCACCCGCCGCCGACTGGGTCGCCAGGTCGCGGATGTTCACCAGGTTGCGGTCAACTTCACGGGAAACCTGCGCCTGTTCTTCCGACGCGCTGGCAATCACCAGGTTGCGTTCGTTGATCAGGCTGATGGACTGCGTGATCTGCTCCAAGGCGACGCCGGCGGCGCGGGCCATTTCCAGGGTGCCCTGGGTGCGCTGGTTGCTCTGTTGCATGGACTGCACGGCTTCACCGGTGCCGTTCTGGATACCGGCGACCATTTTCTCGATCTCCTGGGTCGACTGCGCGGTGCGATGGGCCAGGGCCCGCACTTCGTCGGCGACCACCGCAAAGCCGCGACCGGCTTCACCGGCACGTGCCGCTTCGATGGCGGCGTTGAGCGCCAGCAGGTTGGTTTGCTCGGCAATCGCGCGGATCACGTCCAGCACTTTGCCGATGTCACGGCCTTGGGTGGCCAGGCCTTCGATCATCGCCGCCGTGTTCTGCACGTCCAGGGTCATGGTCTGGATCGCGCCAACGGTTTCCATCACGCGGTCGCGGCCTTCGCGCGCAGCTTGGTTGGACTGCCCGGAGGCTTCGGAAGTCGACACCGCATTGCGTGCCACCTCCTCCACGGCCGCCGTCATTTCGTTGACCGCCGTGGCCGCCTGGTCGATTTCATTGTTCTGTTGCTGCAAGCCTTTGGAGGCCTCTTCGGTGACCGCGCTCAGCTCTTCAGCCGCAGACGCCAACTGGGTGGCCGATCCGGCGATGTGCTGGATGGTCTGGCGCAAGTTGGCTTGCATAGTGGACAAGGCACTGAGCAACCGCGCCGGTTCGTCCTTGCCGTCGTCTTCGATGGTTTTGCTCAGGTTGCCACCGGCGATGGTTTCGGCCACTTCCACGGCTTTGCGCAGTGGGGTGACGATGCTGCGGGTGAGCAACCAGGCCAGCAACACGGTGAGCAATGCGGCGGCCACCGAGACCACGATGACGCCGGTGATGGCGCCCTGGTAACTCTGCCCGGCTTCAGCGTCGGCTTGCTTGGCATCCGCCGCATTGAGGGCGATCAGTTTGTTCAACTGCTCGCCCATCTGGTCGGTGCCGTCCTTGATCCGTGTATTGATCAAGGCGCGCATTTCATCCACCTTGCCTTGCTTGGACAGCACCAGCATATCGGCCTGGGCCTTGAGGTAGTTGTCCAGGGTGGTGACAAACGTCTTGTACAACGCCACCTCCTCCGTCCCCATAGGCAACGCCGCATAGCCGGCCTGGGCGGTTTTCACCTTGTCCGCCAGCACGCCGATGCGGGTTTCGGCTTCCTGCAGGCCGGCGGGTTCGCGGTTGACCAGTACACGGAACGACAGGATGCGCAGGCGCAATACGTTTTCCGTGATGTTGCCGAGGAAGGTCACGCTAGGCAGTTGCGTGGCGCTCATGTCCACCGAGGACTGACGGATCTGCGTCATGCGGTTGACCGCAAACACCCCCAGTAAAATCACTAACAACGCAATGAAGGCGAAACCGAGAAACGCTCGAGGGGCGATATTCAGCTGACGGAGGGACATAGGCGGGGTGCTCTCAGAAATTGTGTTTGCGAGCGTCCCTGCCGCGAAACGATCCGTCAGCGTCAACGCGCTGCCCAGACCTTGGTCACCACTGTTGTCATTGGTATGTGGGCCTATAAGCGTTATCGGCCGGGCCTTGGATTTTGCGCAGGGGGTTTATAAATATTTATTTACACTTCTGAGCATAGGCAGTTTCTGGCATCCTGCGCCTCCCTTTTCTGACCCGAGCCCGCATTTTGTCTGACGCTCAAGCCCCCCGCCCGCGCTATAAATCCGACCTGATCTACGGCCTGGAAGACCGCCCGCACTTCACCGCGGCGGTTTTTGCCGCGTTGCAGCATGTGCTGGCCAGTTTTGTCGGCATCATCACCCCCACGCTGATCGTCGGTGGCGTACTCGGCCTGGAAAGCGAAGTGCCGTACCTGGTGAGCATGGCGCTGTTTGTGTCGGGGCTCGGCACCTTCGTGCAGGCGCGCACGTTCGGTCCGATCGGCTCCGGGTTGCTGTGCCTGCAGGGCACCAGTTTTTCCTTTATCAGTGTGATTCTCAGCGCGGGCTTCATGGTCAAGGCCCGCGGCGGCGGCACCGATGAGATCCTCTCGACGATTTTCGGCATCTGCTTTTTCGCCGCCTTTATCGAAGTGGCGCTCAGCCAGTTCATCGGCAAGCTGCGCAAGCTGATCACCCCGGTGGTCACCGGCACCATCATTACCTTGATGGGCTTGTCGTTGATCAAGGTGGCGGTCACCGACATGGCCGGCGGCTTTGGCGCCAGCGACCTCGGCGCCGCGAGCAATATGGGGCTGGCGGCGCTGGTGCTGCTGACGATCGTGGTGCTCAACCGCTTCAACAACCCGTTCCTGCGCCTGGGTTCAATCGTGATTGGCCTGACGTTGGGTTTCGTCGTGGCCTGGCTGCTGGGCCGTGTGGACATGGCGGCGTTGCCGCAGGTGCCATTGATCAGCGTGCCGGTGCCGTTCAAGTACGGTTTCTCGTTCGACTGGGTGGCGTTTATCCCGGTGGCGGTGATTTTCCTGATCTCGCCCCTGGAAGCGGCCGGTGACCTGACCGCCAACTCGATGATTTCGCAGCAGCCGGTCAAGGGCCCGCTGTACATCAAGCGCATCAAGTCCGGCCTGCTGGCCGACGGCCTCAACTCAGCGATGGCCGCCACCTTCAACAGCCTGCCGATGGTAACCTTCGCCCAGAACAACGGCGTGATCCAGTTGACCGGCGTGGCCAGCCGCTACGTGGCGTACTTTATCGCCGGCCTGCTGGTGCTGCTGGGCCTGTTCCCGATGATCGGCGCGGTGCTGCAACTGATGCCCAAGCCGGTGCTGGGCGGCGCCACGTTGATCATGTTCGGCACCGTGGCCGTGGCCGGGATCAAGATCCTCGCCGAAGCAGGGCTGCACCGGCGCAATGTGCTGATCGTGGCGATCTCCCTCGGCATGGGCCTGGGTGTCGCCGCCGTGCCGGAAGTGCTGCGCGAGCTGCCCAAGGCGCTGCATAACATCTTTGAATCGCCGATCACCGTGGGCGCGTTCTGTGCAATCCTGCTGAACATTTTCCTGCCGGAAGAGTTCATAGAGCTGGAAGAAGATGAATTTGATCCGGAGTCCTCTACCCTCAAAGTCATGCAGGACCCGGACGTCACGAAATAGGAGCACTTTTAGATGCGCAAGCTCATGGTTCTATCGCTGTTGCTGCTGACCCTGAGCGCCTGCGCCCTGTTCCCCAACCGCGACCCGGTGAACATCAACGTGGTGGGCATCGAGCCCCTGCAAAGCCAGGACCTGGAAGTACGCTTCGCCGTGAAGCTGCGGGTGCAGAACCCCAATGAAACGGCAATCGACTACAACGGCGTGGCCCTGGACCTCGAGGTCAATGGCCGGCCGCTGGCGTCAGGTGTGAGTGATCAGAGCGGCTCCATTCCACGCTTTTCCGAGACGGTTCTGACGGTGCCGGTCAGTGTTTCGGCATTCTCCGTGTTACGTCAGACCCTGGGCCTGAGCCAGACCCAAAGCTTGAACAACCTGCCCTACGTGCTGCGAGGCAAACTGGCGGGCGGGCTGTTCGGTACGATGCGCTTCGTCGACCGTGGCACGCTGGACCTACCGAACACCGCGACGTGGTAAAGCCGCCTGAATAAGCGATAAATATCAAAAGCGGTTGAAAGGGGAGAAAGTAACCTGTGGCGAGGGAGCTTGCTCCCGTTGGGCCGCGAAGCGGCCCCGGCTCTTTACTTGAAAGACTGGGACTGCTGCGCAGTCCAACGGGAGCAAGCTCCCTCGCCACAGGTACACTATTCGCCCTTAACTGACGGGCATCAGGGCTCACCCACCTCCCACATTTCGACCGTGTGTCAGTCAGTGATAGAGCGCACGCCCGGCTTGGCGCGCTCATCCACGACCAACTCGAACACATCCGGCCGGGCGTAGTGGCCCACCACGTCATAGTCGTAGCGCGCACGCACCAGGTCATCCGTATTGATCTGTGCCGTCAGCAGCCCGGCTTCGCCCTGCAACGGTCCGGCGAGGATGTCGCCCATGGGGCCGATGATCACGCTGCCACCAGCGATCAACGGGCGCTCAGCCGGCCAGTTGGCAACCTCGACGCCCAACGCCTGCGGCGATGCCTGCACCTGGCACGCACTCACCACAAAACAGCGGCCTTCATGAGCGACATGGCGCATGCTCACTTGCCACATCTCGCGCTCGTCCACGGTCGGCGCGCACCAGACCTCTACGCCCTTGGCGTACATTGCCGTGCGCAGCAGCGGCATCATGTTTTCCCAGCACACCGCACCGCCGATACGCCCCACCGCCGCGTCGATCACCGGCAACGTCGAGCCATCGCCTTTGCCCCAGATCAACCGCTCGGTGCCGGTGGGCATCAGCTTGCGGTGCTTGGCCACCAAGCCACCGATGGGTTCGAAGTACAACACCGTGCAGTAGAGGGTGCTGCCGCTGCGCTCGATCACGCCGAGTACCAGGCTGGCGCCGGTACGGGCGGACAAACCGGCCAGCGCCTCGGTCTCCACGCCGGGTACGTCGATCGCGTTGGCAAAGTAGCGCGCATAGGCTTCGCGGCCTTCGGGCAGGCGATAACCCAGTTGCGTGCCGAAGCTTTCGCCTTTGGGATAGCCACCGAGCAGCGCCTCGGGCATCACCACCAATTGCGCGCCACTGCGCATTATCTCCGCCTCGTAGCCGAGGATTTGCGCCAAGGTCTCGGCCTTGCCACCCGGCAACGCGCCTATCTGTAAAGCGGCCACAGTAGAAACAGGCATCACACACACTCCGAATAATAGGGTTGCCCATTCTCCGGCGAGCCTCGATCATGAATAAAGCCCACTTCAATGCTGAATGATATGAGCCACATGAATATCGCAAACGTTGACCTGAACCTGCTGAAGACTTTCGAGGCCCTGCACGATGAGTCCAGCGCCAGTCGCGCGGCGCTGCGCCTGGGTGTGACGCAATCGGCGATCAGTGCCGGCCTGCGGCGTTTGCGCGATGTGTACGGCGACCCGCTGTTTGTGCGCACCGGCCGGGGCCTGGCGCCGACCTTGCGCGCCAATCAGTTGAAACCGGTGATCAGCGAAGCGCTGGACCGTTGTCGGCAAAGCCTGGCGATGATCGATCCACAAACCCAGCACTATCAGGGCCGCTCCGTGGTGGTAGGGTTGTCGGATGATTTCGAGATCGCTTACGGCCGCCGACTGATGGAGGCCATCGCGCAGCGCCTGCCGAAACTGCGAGTGATTTTCCGTCAGACCCACAGCCAGATCGTCGGCAACGCCCTGCTTGATCGCAGCCTGGATATGGCGATCACGGCGGGAGGTTTTGCCGAACGCCGGCTGAGTCGGCGGGTGCTGGGAGAAGGCGATTACGCTTGCCTGGTCGACCCCAACAGCCTGGCGCCGGGCCAGCAAGGCATCAGCCTGGACGAGTTCGTGGCACGCGAGCATGTGCTGGTGTCGTCAGGCGGGTTTGTCGGGATTACCGATGAGGGGCTCGCGGCGCTGGGGCTGAGCCGCCAGGTGTGTGCGTCGACCAGCCACTTTGCCGCGCTGGCGTTTCTGCTCAAGGGCAGCCAGGCAGTGGCGACCATTCCGGGGCATGCCGCCGAGGCCATCGCCAGCCTGACAGGCTTGCGCACACTGCCCTGCCCGCTGGCACTGCCGCGTTACCCGGTGGAACTGGGGTGGCTGACCCAGGCCCAGCTGGATCCGATGTTGCTCAAAGTGCACGAGGCGATTGTCGCCAGCTTTACTTCGCCGCCGCCATCAACTTGTTGACCTCACTGCGCACCATGTTGGAGAACTCCGGCGGCGACATGCCGTCCAGCTCCGCACGGACCCATTCGGCCCACTTGCCCTTGCGTTTGGCACGCTCGCCGAACAACCGCGCCGCCTCACCCTTGGCCTTGCCCAAGTTGGTTTGCCACAGGTCGTAGAGACGGGACTTTTCATCTTCCAGCTCGGCGCGTTCGGCGAGGGTCTTGTTGGCCAGATTGAAGCTCATGTTGAATTACCTGCTGCACAAATAGGCGACATCTTACACTGTAGGTCGAAATTTCTTGATTCGGATTGCAGCTGAAAAGGCTGCCGGGCAAAAAAACTGCAACTTTTGCCTCAGCCCGAGACTCCATTGTTCACTGCCACCTTTACCTGCAAGGAGTCACACAATGGCCCGTAAATCTGCCGCGCAAGCCGTCGAAGAACAAATCAAGGATCAAGCGTTCAGTGAGCTGACTGCACTGATCGAGGAATCGGACAAACTGCTCAAAAGCAGCGCCTCCCTGGTGGGCGAAGAAGGCGAAACCCTGCGCGAGCAGGTCGCCATCAAGCTCAAGCAAGCCCTGGACTCGGTGTCCAATGTGCGCGAGCGCAGCAAGCCTGTGGTCGATGCGACCGAAACCTACATCGGTGGCCATCCATGGCAGACCGTGGCCATTTCCGCAGGCTTTGGCCTAGTGGTCGGCCTGTTGTTGGGCCGCCGTAACTGATCCACGTTTACCCGCGAGGGTGCCGCCCGGCGCCCTCGCGATCATTTGCATCATTCCCCCGCCAATCGGTACAAGTTCGCCACGTCTTCGGCGCCAATGGCGATCCCGTTTTCCTTGGATTTTTCTCGCTGGCGATGACGTCGGTCACCCGGCAGACGCTTGAGCCCCACGCCGTGCATCTGGCGCACCAATTCCTGGCTGCGTTCGGCAAAGCCCTGCCCGGCCGATTTGCTGGGATCGATCAGAATCACCAGCTGTCCGGTCCACGGCGTCTTGGCGCCTGGGTGGCCTGACCAATCAAATTCGAACGAAAAATTACCCCCGGTCAGCGCTGCAGCCAGCAGTTCGACCATCATCGACAACGCCGAGCCTTTGTGCCCGCCGAAGGGCAGCAAGGCGCCCCCCTCAAGGATGGCTTTCGGGTCTTGGGTGGGCTGGCCGAGGCTGTCCACGCCCATGCCCGGTGGCAAACGTTCGCCCTTGCGCGCGGCGATCTGCACGTCGCCGTGGGCGATTGCGCTGGTGGCCAAGTCGAACACCAGCGGTGGCCCGTCGGCACGGGGCGCAGCGAATGCAATCGGGTTGGTGCCAAACAGCGGCCGGTCGGCGCCATGCGGCACCACGCAGGTCATGCTGTTGACCACGCTGAGCGCGACAAGGCCTTCTTCGGCAAACGGCTCGACATCCGGCCAAAGGGCGGCGAAGTGATGGGAGTTTCGGATCGCCAGCACCGCAATCCCGGCGCTGCGTGCCTTGTCCACCAGCAGCGCGCGCGCGGCGTGCAGCGCCGGCTGGGCAAAACCATTGGCCGCATCGACCCGCACAAACCCACTGGCGACGTCTTCAACGATGGGCACCGCCTTGCCGTTGACCCAACCACTGTCCAGCGTCGACACATAACCGGGGATGCGGAACACCCCATGGCTATGGGCACCGTCGCGCTCGGCGTTGGCGCAGTTTTCGGCCAATACCTGGGCCACTGTTTCAGAGGTGCCGTGCCGGATAAAGATCCGCCGCAACAGCTGGGTCAACTGCGCACTGCTGAGCCGCGTGAGCGAAGGTTCTTGGTCCAAAGGCGATGCTGACATCTGTAGCTCCCGTTTAATTATTGGAATCGGCAACTGCGTACGAACAATCGGCACCCTCGATTAAACAGGGTTTCCCTCGCGGCTGTCGACCACCGCGCGCCGCGCGCACCAGACATATCTACTGCCGGGCCGCTGTACCGCGCTTTAGCCTCAAGACTCACCGGACGGGGCCGTCGCACCGTCTGAACGTCTTTAAGGAACGCCTCATGAGCCAGGTACAACCGCCTTACTTTTTTACCGAAGCCTTGCGCACAGGCTGGAAGGAACGCGAACGCGAACGGCACTTCAGCATCACCGCCAAGGACATCGGGTTTCTGCGCAACCTGTCATTCGCCACCGACGCCACGCGACGCGCGCAAGAACCGCCGATGATCGCCCAAGCCCTCTGGCTGAACAAAAACACCCCGTCGGCGCTGGAGCTGGCGGGCAGCTTCATGATGAGTTCGACAGGCGACTACACCCCGGCGTTTCTCTATACGCCCTACGGAGGTTTGGAGAAGTTCGATAACCGTGCACGCTTGCTCGTCGAGCTGACCGAACGACTCAGGGACGCCACACAAGCGGATGACCTGTTGCAGTTCATCGCGCTGGGCACACGCGCCGGCTTGATTCTGGACAACCGCCTGGTGCTGACGGCCGAGGATATTGCACAGGATGTTTTCCAGGCGCAAAAAAAAGCCCTGGACCACCAGCAAACGCTCAACCTGCAGGCGATGCTCGCCGAGCTGGTTAAACTGCCCAGCCTGGAGACGATGCTTCAGGACCTGCTCAAAAGCGTGTTTCGCCCACTCCTGCCCACGCTCGACCCCAGCCGCGCGCGGGTCAACTTTTTCAAGGTGGGGCCCACCGACGGTGAACCACGACAATGGGTCAATTCGCTGCCGATCACCGATGCACTGCTGTTGCGCTATCGTCAGCAGGCTTGGCCCGTGGGGCAGACACGTGAGTTTTTCCATCCCCAATACACCCCCGCATCCAAAGCACTGACCCCGTGGGAAAACGGCCTGGAACAGGCGTCACGGCAGTTGTCGTCGTTCTTGCAAAACACCTTGGAGACTTTCTGGAACACCGACACGCCACACGGCACCTCGCGTCGCACATTCCTGGCACAAACGATGGCGCACAAGGCCCGGATCGATCTACTGCTCAAACGCCAGGACGCGATCATCACCCCTGAAGAAGCGGATGAACTGGCCGCACTGTTCCTCCCTGACGGTGCTCCGCGCGCCCAGGCCAGTGGCGGGCTGCGCTGGGAGACCGTGCGGTTCTGGGAACACGCGGCGCATGGTGTCGAGTTGACCAGTTGCGTGATGATTGGCAACGCCCACACCTGGTTTTACTCGCCGCCCAAAGGGCTGCAAGTGCTGGCCGACCACGCCGACCTGATCCAGACCTTGAAGGCGATGGTGAAGGCGCCCGCCTATGAAGACGATGTCTACAACTTTATGTCCCTGGAGGAGCGCCTGCTGTTTATCGGCTTTACCGAGCCTCAGGTCACCGGCAATCTCATCGTCGGCAACGTGTTCGAACACTTGATGGAACGCATCATTGATAAGCAGGTAAACAACCTGATCTATGTGCTCGGCCAGTTCCGTCGCGAACGCGGCGATATCAACCTCTCGGCGCTGCTGGACCATGCCCTGGACGTGCGCTTCATGGTCGACGACCGGCTTCTGGCGCTGGACAGCGCACAGCGCTGGACCACTCACTCCGTATTGGCCGACCCCACGCGGCCGGTGTCGGCCGCCGCCAAGCGCGCAGAACGGCTGTACAAACAACTGATTGATATCCCAAAGGCACTGGAAGACCTGATGAAGCCATTGCCCTCGGTCATGGACCCGCTGATCGATAACTTGAGACAGCGTGAGCGCCAACAGCTCGATCCGGCAAGGGTATTCATCAATCGCTACGCTGACAGCGCCGACCAGCGTGCCGTGGCGTTGCCTCTGGAAAGCCAAAGCCTGGAGGATCACTTCATCGGCCGCCTGGCCGAAGGTCTCGGACCGGTTCCCGAGACCCGTCATTACGGCGTTTATCAGCCACGCAACGGCAATCATGCCGAGAAACTGTCCAACCTGGACGTCAAGGCCCTCAATCGGATGGTCGAGGGCGTGCTGACTCATTTTAAACACCAGGACATCGGCGATATTCCCCGTGCACGCCTTGAAAGCCTGTTGCCGCTGATGGGCGACATGATGTCCAAGGCGATATTGAGCCAGGCGCACCTGCGGCGCCTGAACAAGAGCTTGGACGCCAGGGACGAGTCGATCATCCAGGCCGTTTTTGACAGCGACACCCCCGACCGCCGTCGACGGGAGGACCTCCAAGGGTTCATCCCGGATGTCTACTGCGTCACCGTCGAACGTGAAGGGCAAAGCCTGCGCCACCGCTTGGCCAATTGCCTGATGCTCACCGAACGCGGCGGCCTGGACCACCATCACTCGGGCCGCGCGATTCTCTGGACCCCGGCGTGGGGCCTGGAAAGCTTCGCGTCCCCGTCGCTGGCGAAAGAACAACTCAAGGCGCGGCTGGAAGATCCCGACGCACGCCTGGCGCTCCTGGAAAACCTTGACCCGCGCCAACGCCTGCCCCATGCCAGATATACCTTGGGGGCGTTTTGGCTGATCACCGAGCCCATCAGTGAAAACCGCCAGCAGTCGTGGATCGACCACTACATCGCACAAAGGGCGCATTGGCTGGCACAGAAGCCGACCGGCAAGGCATTCTTGAATCGTTTAGCCGTGCTTCCCGCGTCGCCCCTGGAGGGCGCCGCGCAGCTCGCGCATTATTTTGTCACGCAACGCTCGCTGCCGGCCTGGTTGGGCATGGCGCCACCTGATGAGCAGCGCCACCATGCCGAGTTGCTGGAACAATACCGACGCAACACGCTGGATGAGAAAGACTACCTGTATGAGCTGTTCTCGTTGCGCCAGCATGTCCACGACACGCTCAGCGACATGCTGGTGGACGACGCCCTTTACCCCGAAGACGTGTTTATAACGCCAACACTTGCGTTGGGTGGGCAGCGGCAGAACCTCGTCGATTACGCCCTGGCGCACATCAACGAGCAGGCGAGTTCCTTCACCGTGGAATCGGGCGCCAAGACCCTGACCGAATCGACTGTCCGCCAACTCCTCGTGAACTTGAAAATTGTCAAAAACGGCCAGGACTACCTCAAGGAAAAACTGGAAACCGACCAACCGGGCGCCCAGGCGCGTGAGCGGCGTTTCGTCCAGCAATTGCCGTGGCAGCTGTTGCAACACGCCCATGCGCTGAAACTGCAGGAGCAGTTATCGGACGCCGGCTACACCCTGATTCGCCAGGTATTCGACATGCCGGACGCCATCGCGCGAGCCGCCGTCGACGGTGCCACGGCGAGTATTCGCCCCCTTGAAATGATTGCGACACCTCGCGCCAGCATCGCCAAGGCGCTGGGCCTTTATCTGATCAGTGCCGGCACCACAGGCCCGTTGATTCTCTATGCGCCGTACTACCCAAGCCAGTGTTTCAAGGAGTTCGAGAGCACGGCGCAGTTTCTCAACCAACTGAACGTACCCGGCAGGCTGCAAGACTGGATCGTTGCCCACCTGCTGGGTGCGCACAAGGCCACGTATAAAAACCTGCTGGCGGGTACCAAAGGTGCGACATCGGAAATCACCTTGGCCAATCAGCCGATCAAGGGCCACGCCATCAAACAGCTGTACCAGGACAACCGGCAGGTGATGGGACGCATGCTTGAGCATCAGCTTGACCCTGATGGCCAAGACTTCTGGGACACCATCAAGCACCTGTTGAGCAGCGGCGTGCAGCGCGCGGCAAGGTTCTTACCGGGCAAACTGCAGCTACCCTTGCTGATCTGGCAGAGCTATACCCTGTTCAAGGACTCGGCCGAGGCCCTGCAACAGCACCATTGGCAGGATGCACTGCGATCGTTCATCTTCGGTGTTGCGCGAATGGCGACGGTGGAGCAATTAGTGCGCACGCCGGTGCCCAAGGCGCAACCGCCGGTGTTCAACGAGGTGGATGAACGCGACCTGAAAACCCCTGCAGCCCCGATCGCGCCAACCCTCACGGACATCGACGTGACAGACCCCAGGCGTACGCGCCTGCAATCCTACGAAGTCAACGATGTGGCCTTGGCGGACTTGCACATACAGCCGAAAACCGGGCTCTACGCCACCTCCGATGGCAAAGCGCTCTACGGCGCAGTGGAAGGTAAGGTCTACCCGATCAAGCACGCCAAGCGACTGCGAATAGCCGGCAAAGCCCCCGGCAGCGACGGCCCCCTGGTGTCCAGTACCCGTCTGCAGCGTCTGGTCCTGGAGCCGCACAATCACAGGCTGCAATACGGCAAAGCGCTTTCGCGACTGGGTAATCGCTACGTGACCCGCTTTAACGCAAAGATGTTCTTGAACATCGAAGCGACGGGTATGGAGGAGATTCGCCGCCTGTATCCAACCAAGGCCATGCAGATCATCGAAGCGCTGGATCTGGCGCGTTTCTATGCGTTCAACGCCATGCACAACCTGGTGCAGCTCAAGCAGCTGACACCCGGTACCCGCCTGGAGGGGTTCCTGAGGCAATTGTTCGACGCCGACAACATCGACGAAAGCATGCTGAAAAAAATGAGAAAAGTCCTGATCCCGGTGTGCAAAGCCTTGGTGGACCCCAGCCTTGATCTGTTGAACAGCTCACGGTTCGTGGTGGGCACCGGCAGTGATCCCTCTGAAGGCGTTATAGCGTTCGTCATCGCCAAAGACCAGAGCAAGCAAGTGTTTTTCACCGAACGGTTTTTTGATCAACAACTGCACCAATACACCCATCTATTGACCGAACCGTTCGACATTGACGGCCATGCGCGAGCGGCCACGCTGATTCACGAGTTCGCCCATCTCTACACGCCCGCCCACGATATCAGCACGGCTGAATCACGCCGGCCGTTCTCGGACCTGATCGAAATCTTGACCGTGGCCGGCCGGCTCGCCCGCGACAGTTTGCAGCAGATGCAGCGTGAAGCCCTGTCATTGGCCACCCCGCGTCACCAACTGTTCTCACGCTGGAACGACTTCTCGGGCATGTGGGAGAGCTTCGACTCTATGGACTCCGATGACCCCATCTTCAAAGCCGTCCAAAAGTCCACGGGCAGTACGACTGTGGAAGATGCGCGCGACGCGTTTCTGGACAGCACATCACCGGACGCACGCATTGACACGATTCTGTGCAACGCCGACTCCATCGCCCGTCTTATCTGCGAGATGGGACGCCATCTCGACCCCACACCGACGACACCTTGAACCTAGGAGACTGGACACGCCAATTAATGAGAATGAGTGCTATATGGCAGGTTTCAACCGCTGTATCGCCTAAATTCGTTCAACATTGATGTGCAATCGCCATGACCGCTGTTCTCGTCACGGGCCCGTGAAGTTAGAATGTGGGAAATCAGGATGGGTCAATGCGCGAACAGTCTCTATCAGAAGCCGAATATGACGCGATCACCGATGCCGCTGCGCATTGGTGCATGCGCATGCACGCCGTTGACTGCACGGAGGGCGAACGTCAGGCGTTTACCCAATGGCACGATGCCCATCCGCTGCATGCCTTTGAATATGCGGCCATGCTCGAAATCTGGGACGTCGCCGACCACCTGCCACGCCACGAACCTGCGCCAGTAGTGGTGCCCTTCAAGCCCCGCAGCCGGGCGCGCACCTACGCAGTGGCGGCGGCGATTTGCCTGGTCGCCCTGCCCCTCGCCGCTTTTACCGGCTGGGAAGCCGGTTGGTTGCCCAGTTCCTATGAGCGCTTCGACGCCACCACGGGTTTACGCCAGGTCACCCTGGGCGATGGCAGCCAGGTGGAACTCAACCTCGGCACCGAGCTGGTCTACAGCAACTACAAGGACCAGCGCCGGGTCACGCTGAACAAGGGTGAGGCGTTCTTCAAGGTCAGCCATGACAACGCCCACCCGTTTATCGTGCGCGCCGGCAATGGCCAGGTACGCGTCACGGGTACCCAGTTCAACGTGTGGAAATACGAAGACCAGGTACGGGTGATGCTGCTCGAAGGCTCGGTACAAATCGCCAGCGACGCGGTACACGGCAGCGTGCCCCTCACGCCCGGCATGCAGGCCAGCTATCAGCAGGGTGACGCCACGCCTCGCGTGCAGCCGATCAACCCGGACGACACCGCACTGGCCTGGCGCCAGGGCAAGCTGATCCTCGACAACCTGGCCCTGGCCGATGCGTTGCCGCTGATCAATCGTTACCTGAGCAAACCGGTGATGCTGGCCGACGCCAGCACCGGGGCGATCCGCATCGGCGGCATCTACAACATCAACGAGGTCAACAACCTCGTGCCCTCCCTGCCCAAGGTGCTGCCGGTCTACCTGACCCAGAACCAAGACGGCAACCCCGTACTCAATTCCATCCCGCGTAAAGCCCCTAAAGGCTGAGTCTTCGCCCTCCGGCGTAGGCTTGCGCGCGCCCGAAGTGTCCGTTTTTTTTACACCTGCATGCCCTGAACCGCCCACGGTGAGCGCGTTCATCGTTTTGTCATGCGCGGTGTTTCAACGCTGATACAGGGAGGTGAAGCGGTTGTGCAGTGGCTGGGTAGCCTGGGCTTTAAGGGTCGCTGTCTCACGGCTGATACAGTGCGGCCATCATTTTGCCTCGCATTAAACGCAACCCATTGAATAACAAAGATAAATAAAAAGCGGCACGGCTTCTGCTCTCTCCCTTACAACGCTGTTTAGGGTCAGCGTGAAGAATAAGGAATGCCGCCGTGATCACACTCACTCAAGGTTCGATGAACGTACTGCTGGTCAGCTGTGTACTCAGCGCCAGCATCAGTCTTCCGACCCTGGCAGGTGACGGCGTGATCGTGACCGGCCGCGACGTACAAGGGCACATGTACGGCCGACCTTCATTTGGTAAAGATCCCTACCCCACCACCGCCAACGCCAATCCAAGCCACGAGATCCTTGGCTCCACGGGTGAGCTCAGTGACATGGACATCGGTGGCATCGCCAGCGGCTCGGGCATTACCCGCGCCATCCTGCCCAACGGAAACATTCCGGGCCTGAACAACACCCAAAACAGTGTCTCAACACTCGGTTCCGGCTCAGCCGCCGGTCACGGTGCCGGCGCTTCCGTGGGTGGGCAGATCAGCGATTCGATCCAGCGTGGCATGGCGCCCTTGAACAACATCGGCAGCATGATGGGGGGCAAATAATGAACCGTTCCCTGCTCCTTCTGGCCCTGCTGGGCAGTGCCTCGGCGATGGCCGACAACACCGCGGTGATCAACAACAGCGGCCAAGCCTACAACGGCAACGTGATGATCAACCAGGCGGCGGGCAACCAGCAGCAAACCGCCAACAACCGCGCCGTCGCACTTGGTGGCCAGGGCACCACCCGCAATATCCAGAACATGAACGGCAAGGTCGACCCCTCTCTGGCCGCCAAGGCAGCGATCGAGGGCACCTCTTTTACCAATGGCAACGGCATGTTGGGCATCAACCAGTCAGCCGGGGCCAATAACCAATCAGTCAATGCCGTGCGGATCAGCATCAACCCTGGCCCGCAAGCCATAGACGACAGCGTCCTGTTGCAACAGAACACGACGACGCTGGCAACCGACTCAGGGCTCACCCCCACCACTGGCAGCCGCCAGGTCGTGACAAGCGACCAGGCCTTCACAGGCAGCCGAGGAGTGATTCAGGTGAACCAGAGTGCTGGGGTGGGGAACCGAGTGGCTAACACCCTGGGCATCACTATCAAGTAACAGCTTGGTAGCACTGGCTAGACCGTACCAACACTTAACCAACTAATTAGAAGCAAGGAGAAACACCATGAAACCTCAAATGGCCCTGAAACCACTGGTTTTCGCTCTCGCCGCCCTGATGGCTGCTGCTGCCCAAGCAGGTGGTGGCTGGCACCCTGCGCCTCAACCAACCGGCGTGGTTGCCTCCGTGGTCACGGATGTACAAAACAGCGTCGGCAACAAGTTTGACGACACCAAAACCGAAAACAACGCCTCTGCCGATGGCTCGGTGACCGGCAATAGCGGTAACGTCGGTGTGAACGTTCAAGCCGGCAGCGGCAACCAAGCCGACAACTCTGGCGCGATTTCCAGCGCCAAAGGCGACTTCGCCACCGTGTTTGCCGTGGTCGATGTGAATCAAAACAGCGGGCTGAACAACTTCGTCAACAAAGGCACGCAAAACAACGCCTCCCTGGACAACTCGGCTAACGGTAACTCCGGCAACCTGGGTTACAACGGCCAAGCCGGTCAAGGCAACCAAGGCAAAAACAACCTGGCGATCACCACGGCTGATGGCAAAAACATCGCAGCGGCCGCCAACACCGAGCAAAACTCGCTCGCCAACAACTACCTCAACACCGCTGCTACCAGCCACGGTTATGGCCATGGCAGCAAACCTCAGTACGTGTCCAACAACTCCAGCCTCGACAACTCGGTTAACCGCAACTCCGGCAACGTGGGTGTGAACCTGCAATCCGGTGCCGGCAACCAAGGCAGCAACAGCCTGTCGATCGGCCAGGGTTGCAGCGTCTGCGCCAGCGGCGTGCGCTTCTGATCCAAAGGGGCCTTGGCAACAAGGCCCTTTTTTACTCCCTGTTTTTTATATCAGTAGCCAGCAGGTCACACGATCATGCGCCTCGCGACCCTCACCCTCCTGATGTTGCTCACCGGCCCTACATGGGCAGGCACCATGGCGATCTCCGCCATGCCTGGCGGTGCAGTCATCTACAAGAAGGTCGAGAGTATCCGTGAGCGCCGGTTCGCCAACCTGGTGGAACAGAAAACCGATTTCAGCTGCGGTGCTGCGGCACTCGCCACCATTCTGCGCCAGGGCTATTGGCTGGACGTAGACGAAGACCACGTCATCAAAGGCATGCTGGTCAATGCGGACCAGGACCTGGTACGCACCCAGGGCTTTTCCATGCTGGACATGAAGCGCTACCTCGAAAGCATCGGCATGCGTGCCCGGGGTTACAAGATCGGGCCAGACACCCTGGTGACCGTGAAGATCCCTGTGGTGGTGCTGCTGGAAATTCGTGGCTACAAGCACTTCGTGGTGTTGCAGCGCGCGGACAAGGACTGGGTCTATATCGGCGACCCCGTGCTGGGCCATAAGCGCTATTCACACGACGACTTCGTCAAGGGCTGGAATGGCATCGTTTTCGCCGTGCTGGGTGAAGGCTACGACAAGGCCAATGCCTTGCTCGACCCGCCCACGCCACTGACCGCCAAGAACCAGTTGAATGAGTTCAGGCCCGTAGGCGATGCCGAGCTGATGGATTTCGGTTTCATCCAGAGCGACTTCTTCTAAAGAAGCGCAATAAGGGGCAGGACGCTCCAGGAGCGAAAGATGAACACTTCCCGTTGGCTGACGGTCTTGTGTCTGGCAGCCTCAATGCCCGCTTATGCTTCATCAGGGTTCAAACCGATCGAACTCAAGGATTCGGAAATGGCCGAGCTGCGCGGCCGCTACGTGATGCCGGGGCGGATCATCAGCTTCGGTATTGTCATGAGCAGCACCTGGACCAATGCCGTGGGTGACACCATCACCGGCAAAGCCAGCATGCAAGTCGATTCATCGACCATTACCCCTCAGTTTTATGTGCAGACCACCGGCTCGGCAGGCACCGGTACGAACCAGAATACCGGCACCGGCAACGTCACCGGAGGCGCAGGCCTGGGCACTGGCACCGGCGTGACGCAAAGCGTGCGCACCGCCGGCGACGGCAACACGGCGTACAACAATGTCGGTATCAACGTCACTGAAAACGGCTTTGCGCCTTCCAATATTGTGCAATCGGGGCATGTCTTGGTGGCCGGCGGTACGGTTACCGGCGACAGCGCGGCGGGCCGCGTAAGCGTATCGGCCAACAATGGCGGCTTGCAGATGGCGATCCAGGCCAACCATAACCAAGGCAATAGCCTCCAGCAGATTGGCGGCGGGCAAGTGCTGCAAGGCACGGTGTTGACCGGTAATACCAACTTCGTCAACAACATGACCCAGCTCAACGTGGTAATGGGCAATAACGGACTGAACAACCCGGCGTTGAACTGCAATTTGGATCAACTTAAAGGCCTACGCACTCTCGGTTATTGAACTACGCTGACCCTCGACACTTTCGCATTAGAAAAGGACGGCTTATTTCATGCATCGATCGTTATCGTTACGCGCGGTGGTCTGTTTAAGTACGCTCTTGCCAGCATCCATGCTGTATGCCGCGCCAGACGCCGATATCGAGACCCTCAAACAAGAACTCCTGGAACTCAAACAGCGGTACGACGTGCAGCAAAAAGCCCTGGCGGTATTGGAGCAAAGGGTACGCCAGGTTGAGGATCAACCGGCGACACCGGCGCCCAAGCGCCTGGCGAAATCCCCGGCGGACTTCCAGAAGGCCAGCGGTGCAACCGTCGCCGGTACCGGCGCTGCGGCCGCCTCGGGTGGTGCGGGCGGCGGCGGCAGTTCCTATGGTCAGTCCCTCAAGGACGATTCGGCGCCTGCGCAAAGCGTCAGTAACCTCTATAACGAGGCCAGCGGCTTTTTCGGCAATGGCAAGTTCAGCTTTGAAACCGGTGTCTCTTATGCGCGTTACGACGCCCGCCAGTTGACGCTTAACGGCTTCCTGGCGCTGGACTCGATCTTCCTCGGCAATATCAACCTGGACCGGATCAAGTCGGACAACTGGACCCTTGACCTGACCGGTCGCTACAACCTCGATAACCGCTGGCAGTTTGATGTGAACGTACCGGTGATCTACCGCGAATCGACCTACCAGTCGGGCGGTGCCGGTAACAATGGCAACGCCACATCGGAAGAGTCGGTGAGCCGCGACCCGACCATCGGCGACGTCAACTTCGGCGTGGCATACAAATTCCTGGATGAAACCCCCACCCTGCCGGATGCGGTGGTGTCGGTACGCGTCAAGGCGCCAACCGGTAAAGAACCCTTTGGCATCAAGCTGGTCAGGTCTACCGCCAACGACAACCTGTACGTCCCGGAAAACCTGCCTACGGGTAACGGTGTCTGGTCGATTACCCCCGGCATATCCCTGGTCAAGACGTTCGACCCGGCCGTGCTGTTTGGTTCGCTGTCCTACACCCACAACTTCGAAGAGTCATTCGATGACATCAGCAGTGACGTCAACCAGAAAGTCGGCGGCAAGGTCAGCCTTGGCGACAGCTTCCAGGTCGGCATGGGCGTTGCCTTCGCGTTGAACGAAAAGATGAGTATGTCGTTCTCAGTCTCCGACCTGATACAGCGCAAGAGCAAGCTCAAACCTAATGGCGGGGATTGGCAGTCGGTGGTGTCCAGCGACGCCAACGCCGGCTACTTCAACGTAGGGATGACGATTGCCGCATCGGACAACCTGACGATTGTGCCGAACCTGGCGATCGGGATGACGGATGATGCGCCGGACTTTACGTTCAGCCTGAAGTTTCCGT
The DNA here is from genome assembly GCF_045037875.1 of Pseudomonas petroselini. NCBI lineage: Bacteria > Pseudomonadati > Pseudomonadota > Gammaproteobacteria > Pseudomonadales > Pseudomonadaceae > Pseudomonas > Pseudomonas petroselini. Next base: position 3,549,498 of record NZ_CP173614.1, on the reverse strand, counting down.
ATTACTTTTGATTGAGGAGGGGCTGCTTCGCCGCCCAACGCGGGCGGTGCGACAAGCCCGTTTACCACAACAAAGGAAAAGCCCCGCAACGATAAGGGTCGTTGCGGGGCTTTTCGGTTTACCCGCCCTAGCGGATCTGGTGTTTGTGCAGCAACCGGTAGAACGTGGGCCGGGACACCCCCAGCACGCGGGCGGCGACACTCAGGTTGTCACTGTGCCGGTTGAGCACATCGCACAGTGCCTGGCGTTCGGCGCGGTGCTTGTAGTCTTCCAGTGTAGCCATGGGCGGCGAAATTGCCTGCCGGCCCTGCAATCCCAGATCAACGGCTTCGATTTGGCGCCCTTCGGCCAGTACCAGGCCGCGGCGCACGCGGTTGGCCAGCTCGCGGACATTGCCCGGCCAGGCGTGCTCGCCCATGGCGATCAGGGCGTCGTCACTGAAGCTGCGGGGGCGGCGGCCGGTTTCCTGGCTGTAGAACCGTGAAAAGTGGTTGGCCAACATCGCGACGTCGCCATGGCGTTCGCGTAATGGCGCGGTGACCACTTGCAAGACGTTGAGGCGGTAATACAAGTCTTCGCGGAAGGTGCCCTTCTCCACTGCGGCTTCGAGATCGACGTGAGTCGCCGCCAGTACGCGCACATCCACGGGAATCGGTTGGCTGCCGCCCACGCGTTCGATCTGCTTTTCCTGCAGAAAACGCAACAGATTGGCTTGCAGTTCCATCGGCAGATCGCCGATTTCATCGAGAAACAGCGTGCCGCCGTTCGCGGCTTCAATACGTCCGACCTTGCGCTGATGGGCACCGGTGAACGCACCCTTTTCATGCCCAAACAGTTCGGATTGGATCAAGTGTTCCGGGATCGCCCCGCAGTTGATCGCCACAAACGGTTTGGCGTGGCGCTGGGATTGACGATGCAGGGTCTTGGCCACCAACTCTTTACCGGTACCACTGTCGCCACGGATCAACACCGGGGATTCAGTGGGCGCCAGCTTGGAGAGCAATTTGCGCAGTTCGCGGATCGGCCGACTGTCCCCCAGCAGTTCATGCTCGGGTTCGTCCAGCGGCGTCGGGCCCTTGCCCCGCAAGCGTGCCATGCCGAACGCGCGCCCCAGGGTCACCTGTACGCGGGCAACGTCGAAGGGCAAAGTATGGAAGTCGAAAAACCACTCGCAGACGAAGTCACCGACGTTCTGCAGGCGCAACACGTCCTGGCTGAGTACGGCGATCCATTCCGTGCCGCTGCGGCCGATCAGCTCCTTGACCGCTTCCGGACGCTCCAGATGGTAGGGCTGCAGGCGCAACAGACCGACATCACAGGATCGGTCACCCACCGCTTCCAACGTACAGCTGTCGACGGCCCACCCCGCCGTCCGCAAACCGGGCAACAGACCGTGGCAGTCGTCACAGGGGTCAACCACTAGCAATCGACGTTGAACGGGGGGTCCACCCATGACTGTTCCTTGGCGTCAAAATTGTTAAAGTTATTTAGAAACAACAGTTTGTGACGTCTGCTGCTAACCCTAGCAAGGTCTTGACGCGGGGCTTGTACCGTTTCGCTATAAGTCTGGGCAAAAAGCCACTTTCGCGCGTTTACGCCAAAAAAGTTAGGCACTGCCAGAACTTTCATTCAGCTTTCAAAACAGCCGCTTACATGACGTCCATCACTAAAAGTTGAAAATAGTTGCTCTAACATGTGACCCGTACCCCGCCATCGTGCATCAGTACAAGTAACCCGCCGCACGGTCAGCCCAACCGCCGGCACTCACTTGAATGGGCAATGAGAGAGAACCCACATGAACGCCCCGCTCCGCATCAACGAAGCTCTTTTGATCGCAGACCGTGCTTTCCAACCCTTTCAGTGCGTGGCCTGGCACGATGGCAACGGCGCCCTGAGCCTGAGCGTCATCGACCGTACCAATAACCGTATCGGCAGCAAACAACTGTCGTCGAGTGCCTATACCGACCCGGCGCAACTGGAAAACTTGCTGTTGCAAGCGCGTGCCGAACTCGACAAAGAGGGCCACCAGTTGCAGTCCTGGGTAATGCCAAAGTAAGTCGACCGTGTAACTTGCGCGCCCTATGTTAACGGCGCGCAAGTTCAGAGTTAGAACACGCGTCGCTTAGGGTGCCGCGAGAATAAACCGTTCGATTGCTTCGGCGGCGCCATCTTCGATGTTGCTGCCCGTCACCACACTGGCCTGGCGCTTGACGGTTTCTTCCGCCTGCCCCATGGCAATCGACAACCCGGCCACCTGAAACATCGCCGGGTCATTGCCACCATCGCCAATCGCCGCCGTTTGCTCCATGGGCACCCCCAGGTGCGCCGCTAAGGTCTTCAAGGCCTCGCCCTTGTTGGCCAGCATCGCGGTCACGTCCAAGTACACCGGTTGCGAACGCGACACCTGGGCCAGCCCCTGCACCTTGGGTTGCAATCGCGCTTCCAGCTCCACCAATAATTGCGTGTTGTGACTCGCGGCGACGATCTTGTCGACCCGGTCCAGGTAGGGCTCGAAACTCTCCACCACCACCGGCCCATAGCCCAGGCCATTCGCCTCGCGCGGCTCCATCGGCCCTGGCGGGTCACGGCGCAACCAGTCGCCATCGGCAAACACCCACACTTCCACCTCCGACTCCGCTGAAAACAGCGCCAGGGTAACCAGCGCCGCTTCCGCCGGCAGATGATGGGCAACCAGGATGCTGCCATCCGGGTTGATCAAGGTGCCGCCATTGAAGCCCGCCACCGGCACATCGATCCCAAAGGTTTCGATCAGGTGCAGCATGGCCTTGGGCGGGCGCCCGCTGGCCAGGCTGAACAACACTCCGGCTTCGCGCAAGGCGCGCACCGCGTCGGCGGTGCGTTGGCTGAGGCTGTGATCGGGATGCAGCAAGGTGCCGTCCACGTCACTGAGGATAAAACGGATGGGATGAATCGCTGCGTCACTCATCCGAGGCTGTGCCAGCTGCGGCCATCACGGGCCAGCAAGGCGTCGGCGGCGGCCGGGCCATCCTCACCCGCCTTGTAGGCCTGGATCCCGTCATCTTCCTTCCACGCATCAAGGAATGGCTGCACCGCACGCCAGCCGTTCTCGATGTTGTCGGCGCGCTGGAACAAGGTCTGGTCGCCGGTCATGCAGTCGTAGATCAGGGTTTCGTACCCGGTAGACGGTTGCATCTCGAAGAAGTCCTTATAGGCAAAACCCAACTGGATATTGGCCATGTCCAGGGTCGGCCCCGGCTTTTTCGCCAGCAGGTCGAACCACATGCCCTCATTCGGTTGGATCTGGATCTTCAAGTAGGTGGGCTTGAGCTCATCGACCTCGGTGTCACGAAACTGCGCATACGGCGCGGGCTTGAAGCAGATGACGATTTCGGTGTCGCGCACGCTCATGCGCTTGCCGGTGCGCAGGTAGAACGGCACGCCGACCCAACGCCAGTTGTCGATCATCACCTTGAGGGCGACGAAGGTCTCGGTGCTGCTGTCAGGCGCCACGTTGGCTTCTTCGCGATAGCCCGGCAATTGTTTACCGCCAATTTCGCCGGCGGTGTACTGCCCGCGTACCGAGTTGGCCCGCGCATCCTCCAGGGACCAAGGGCGTACGGCGCCAATCACCTTGGCTTTCTCGCCGCGCACGGCGTCGGCGCCAAAGGCTGCAGGCGGCTCCATGGCCACCATCGCCAGCAGTTGGAACAGGTGATTGGGCACCATATCGCGCAACGTGCCTGTTTTTTCGAAGAAATTGCCCCGTGTTTCTACGCCGACGGTTTCGGCGGCGGTGATTTGCACGTGGTCAATGTAATGGTTGTTCCAGAACGCTTCGAACAGCACGTTGGAGAAGCGGCTGATCAGGATGTTCTGCACCGTTTCCTTGCCCAGGTAATGGTCGATGCGATAGATCTGCTTCTCGCTCATCACCTTGAGCAGGCTGGCGTTCAGCGCTTCGGCGGTGGCCAGGTCGGAGCCGAAGGGCTTCTCGATGACCACGCGACGGAAGCTGTCGTCGGTCTCCGTCAGCAGGCCGGCACTGCCCAGGCGCTGCACCACGTCGCTGAAGAAGCGCGGTGCGGTTGCCAGGTAGAACACCGCGTTGCCGGTGCCGCTGTCGGCGATCTTCTTGCCGATGTCGGCGTAAGTGCTGTCGTCGAGGAAATCGCCCTCGACGTAGCTGATGCCCTTGGCCAATTGCGCCCACAGTTGTGGGTCGAGGGCGTTATCCGCGTTGCCCTTGACCTTGCTCGCGGCCTCGGTACGAATGAAGTCCTCGAGTTTCTTGGCGAAATCGGCATCGCTGATGGCGTTGTGATCAACGCCGACAATGCGCAAGCCATCGGCCAGCAGCCCATCCCGACTGAGGTTGTACAACGCCGGCATCAGCAGGCGCTTTACAAGGTCACCATGGGCACCAAACAGAAACAGGGTGGTGGGCGGAGCGGGTTCGGCCTTGAGTTTCTTGCCGTTGGCGGTCATTTTTTGGAAGTCTCCACGTGACCACCAAAGCCGAAGCGCATGGCAGAGAGCATTTTGTCACCGTAGGTGCTTTGCTGGCGCGAGCGGAAGCGTGCGAACAAGGAGGTGGACAACACCGGTACCGGCACGGCTTGTTCCATGGCGGCTTCGATGGTCCAGCGGCCTTCGCCACTGTCGGCAACCGAGCCGGAATAGCCCTCCAGTTTCGGGTCGGTGGCGAGGGCGTCGGCGGTCAGGTCCAGCAACCAAGACGACACCACACTGCCACGGCGCCAGACTTCGGCGATATCGGCGACGTTGAGGTCGAAGCGCTGGTCTTCCGGCAGGTTTTCCGAGTTCTTGGTCTTGAGGATGTCAAAACCTTCGGCAAACGCCTGCATCATCCCGTACTCGATGCCGTTGTGGATCATCTTGACGAAGTGACCGGAGCCCGCAGGGCCGGCGTGGATATAGCCCTGCTCGGCACGCGGGTCGGCGCTGGCGGAACGGTCCTTGGTGCGCGGAATGTTGCCCAGGCCCGGCGCCAGGCTCTTGAAGATCGGATCAAGGCGCTGCACGGTCTGGGCGTCGCCACCGATCATCATGCAATAGCCACGCTCCAGGCCCCACACGCCGCCGGAGGTACCGACGTCGACATAGTGCAGGCCTTTTTCAGCCAGGGCCTTGGCCCGGCGAACGTCGTCCTTATAGTTGCTGTTACCGCCGTCGATGATTGCATCACCGTCTTCGAGCAGCGTACTCAATTCATTGATGGTGTCTTCAGTGGGCGCGCCTGCCGGCAACATCACCCACACGGTGCGCGGCTTCTGCAGCCCGGTCACCAGCGCCTTGAGGTCGGCAACGCCGGTGGCGCCCTCTTCACTCAGGCCTTTTACAAATGCTTCGTTACGGTCGTAAACAACGGTGGTATGCCCATTGAGCATCAGGCGCCGTGCAATATTCCCGCCCATGCGGCCTAGTCCGATAATCCCCAGTTGCATGTGCTGATGCTCCTAACTACTAAAAAATGTGTGACATAGTTTATAGCGCAATGAGGCTAATGAGGGTTAGTCCAGAGCGGATCCGTGTAGTTTCATGACAAAAAAGTAGCCATCATTTCACCATCACGGTAATAAAAGTCACAGGACCGTGAAAAATAAAAAAGTTCCCTTGTTCCAAAAAAGAATTCAGAATTGCTTCCGACTGATGCCGAGAACCTCGAATCAAGCGTTCTGGCACCGCGATCTACCGGCTATTTGCGAGGTAAGCAATGAGCACAGCACAGATGACCCGCCCGCCACAGACCCTCTACGTCAACATCCGCCGTGATGAGTTGCGTCAGTTGAAGGACGAACGCGATCAACTGCAGCAGGAAGTCCTGCGCCTGCGTTCGCACATCATCCAAGCCCAGCTGGACCAGCCTTCCAGCGCCCAGCCTGCACTCTGCTAAGCCTCGTCACCACTTTGTAAGATAACGGCTACATAAATCTCACAAAGTTTTCACATGCCCCTCCCGATACTCCCGCCCGAAGGGCCACCCCATGCAAGGGTGGCCTCTGTTGCGTGCGCCCCTGCGCGTCAACTGAAAAATTATCGGGTTGGAGCGCTGGATGGCGATGTTCAAACGCAGCACCACGTCTGCGAAAGGCTTTGATTGGGCCGGTTTTGGCTGGTTGTTTCTGTTTTTCTGGTACTTCTCGGGTATTACCCAACTGCTGATCCAACTGACCGGCACCTCCGGTTTCAGTGGCTTTCGCCAAGCTTTTTTCATGAGTGCGCTGTGGCTGGCGCCGATGCTGCTGTTCCCGCGCCGTACGCGCCTGCTCGCCGCCTTGATCGGTGTGGTGCTATGGGCGTGCTCCATGGCCAGCCTGGGTTATTTCTTCATCTACCAGCAGGAATTTTCCCAAAGCGTCATCTTCATCATGTTCGAGTCGAACATCTCTGAAGCCGGCGAATACGCCACCCAGTATTTTGCCTGGTGGATCGTGCTGGCGTTCATCGCCCACACCGCCTTCGCCGTATTCCTGTGGACGCGCCTGCGCCCGGTCTACCTGCCTCGCGGCCAGTCGATGCTGGCAGCCGCAGCGATTGTTGTGGCGGTGGTGGGTTATCCGCTGGTCAAGCAGATCGCCACCAGTGACAACATGGAACAGGCCATCGATCGCTTTGAAACCCGTATCGAACCCGCCGTCCCGTGGCAGATGATCGTGGCGTACCGTCGCTACACCGAACAGCTGGACAACATGCAAGGCATGCTCACCAGCGCCAGCCAGATCCCGCCCTTGAAGAACCTCAAGGACAGCATGGCCGGCCAGCCGTCCACGTTGGTGCTGGTGATCGGCGAGTCCACCAACCGTCAGCGTATGAGCCTCTATGGCTACCCGCGCAACACCACGCCCGAGCTGGACAAACTGCGCGACCAACTGGCCGTGTTCAATAATGTCATCACCCCGCGCCCCTACACCATCGAAGCGCTGCAACAGGTGCTGACCTTCGCCGACGAAGAAAACCCGGACCTGTACCTCAAGACCCCGTCGATTGTCAGCGTGATGAAGCAGGCCGGCTACAAGACCTACTGGATCACCAACCAGCAGACCATGACCAAGCGCAACACCATGCTCACGACGTTCTCGGAACAGGCCGACGAGCAGGTGTACCTGAACAACAACCGCAACCAAAACGCCCGCCAATACGACGGTGACGTGCTCGCGCCCTTCTCCAAGGCCCTGGCCGACCCTGCCGAGCGCAAGTTCATCGTGGTGCACTTGCTGGGCACTCACATGAGCTACCAGTACCGCTACCCGCCGACCTTCGATAAGTTCACCGACCGCCAGGGCGTGCCGGATGGCGTCAGTGATGCACAGTTGCCGACCTACAACAGCTACGACAATGCCGTGCTGTACAACGACTTTGTGGTGTCGAGCCTGATCAAGGACTACGCCAAGACCGACCCCAACGGCTTCCTGCTGTACCTGTCGGACCATGGTGAAGACGTCTTCGACTCCGCCGGCCACAGCACCCTGGGCCGCAACGAAGGCAAGCCGACAGCGCCGATGTACACCATCCCGTTCATGGCCTACGCCTCACCGAAATGGCGCGAAACCCACGACTGGAGTTTCGCCGGCGACCTGCAACGCCCGTACAGCAGTTCGCAGTTGATTCATACCTGGGCCGACCTGGCCGGGCTGAATTTCGATGAATGGGACCGCAGCAAGAGCCTGGTCAGCGACAGCTTCAAGCCACGCCCCTTGTTGATCGGCAACCCCTACGAGCGCCAGCAGAAAGGCTTGATCGACTTCAGCCTGATCAAACCGAAAAAGGCCACCACCGAGGTGGTACTCCAAGCACCGCTGTAACAGAAAGATAACAATCATTCTCGTTTAAGCCTAAAGTTCCACGCCTCCTTTCGTCTTTGAGCCAAGGCCTTCTCTTACTGAGAAGGCTGCAAAGACGACAAGGAGTCTTCCGCGATGTTTGCGCCCTTTACCCGTTCCATGACCTTTACCCTCGGCCTCTTCAGCGTGGTGGTGAGCCCGGACCTGCTGGCTGAAACCGACCCCGAAAGCTACACCCTCAAAGACAACACCCTCGAACTCGGTGCCACGCGCATCAGTGCCGATGGCCTCGGGGCTACCACCGAGCACACCGGGGCCTACACCACCGGTTCGATGAGCACCGCCACCCGCCTGAACCTGTCCGTCAAGGAAACCCCGCAGTCCATCTCGGTGATCACTCGCCAGCAAATGGATGACTTCAACCTCAACACCTTGACCGAAGTGCTGCGCCAGACCACGGGCATCAACGTCCAGCACAACGACTCCGACCGTGTGTCCTACTCGTCCCGTGGCTATGGCATCAACAACTTCCAGATTGACGGGATGCTCAACACCTTCGGCTACATGAAGTCGGATTCCGATACCATCATTTACGACCGCATCGAGGTGGTTCGCGGTGCCACGGGCTTGACCACCGGCGCCGGCGACCCGTCGGCCACGGTGAACATGGTGCGCAAGCGCCCCACCGCCCAGTGGCAGGCCAAAACCGGCATCAGCGGTGGTAGCCATGACAACTACTACAGCTACGTGGATGTCGGCGGCCCCCTGGCGTACGACGGCAAGCTGCGCGGGCGCACGGTGCTGGCCTACCGCGACAGCCAGTCGTTCCGCGACAACTACGGGCTGCAGCGGGCAGTCGGCTACGGCATTCTCGAAGGCGACCTGTCAGACGATACCGTGCTGGCCGTGGGCTTTGATTACCAGAACAAACAGGTCCAAGGCACTTCCTGGGGCACCGTGCCTTACTGGAACAGCCAGGGTGGCAAGGCCGGGCTCTCACGCTCCACCAATATGGCGGCGCACTGGAGTTCCTGGCCACTGACGGACAAGACCACCTTCGCCACCCTCGACCATCGCCTGGGCGGCGACTGGCATGTGAAGGCCGCCTACACCCATCGACAAAGCGACACGGATGGCAAGGTGTACTACGGCGGTGCGGGGTTCCCCAACGCTGACCGCAGCGGCATGACGGCATGGGCAAGCCATATGCTCGGCACCTCGAGAATGGAGGCGGTTGATCTCAACCTCGCCGGCAGCTACGCGTTGCTGGGTCGAGAGCATGAACTGATGATGGGCTATGGCGAGGCCACGCAACGCGACGTCTCCCCCTTCATGCGCAGCAGCCTGCCTGCCAGCTACTACAGCATCGAAGACTGGAAACACATGGGCGGGATCGGCAAGTTTGCCGACACCGTCACTGACCTCAAGGGCGAGCACAGCAGCAAGCAGCAGAAGGCCGGCTACCTGGCCACGCGCCTGAGCCTGACCGAACGCTTGCATGCGGTACTGGGCAGCCGCTACGGCAGTTGGGAACTGGTCAGCGCTGCGCCTGCCTATAACGCCGACAACCAACTGACCGCCGCCAACAAGACCCGCCAGACCCACAACGATATGTGGACGCCCTATGCCGGGCTGCTCTACGACATCACCCCGCAATACACCGTTTACGCGAGCTACACAGACATCTTCAAGCCGCAAAGCCTAAAGGACGCCAGCAAGAAATACCTGGAGCCCGTGGTGGGCAGCAACTATGAGGTGGGGATCAAGGGCAGTCTGCTGGAGGAGCGACTGAACGTGGCGGCTGCGTATTTCTGGAGCACACAGGACAACGTCGCGGAGCGGGATGATTCGGTACCGCCGAACCCGACCACAGGCGAGGAGTACTACAAGTCCGGCGGTAAAGGTAACAAGGTGAATGGCTTCGAGCTGGAGGTGGCCGGCGAGGTGATGCCGGACTGGAACCTGACGGCAGGCTATACCTATACCCACTCGGTGAATGGCTCCGACAAGCGCAACAACACCGGCCAGCCGCTGAACCTGCTGAAGGTGTCCAGCGCCTATCGGCTACCGGGCTCATGGCGCAACCTGACGGTCGGCGGCGCCGTGAGCTGGCAGAGCGAAATCTACGATTTCAGCAACAGGCCGACAGGCGCTCGGGACGGTGACGGAAACCGGATCACCACGCGGGCGAAAATCACCCAGCAGGCCTACTCCGTGGTCAACCTGATGTCGCGCTACCAGTTTGACGAACATGTTTCGGCGTCGGTCAACGTCAACAATCTATTTGATAAAAAATATTACGAGCGCGTCGGTTTCTATAACGGCGTGTATTGGGGTGACCCACGTTCGATCACCTTGGCACTGGATTGGAAGCTGTAAGATTTTTTAACCAGGAGTTAACGAAATTGTTAACTTCTGGTTTTTTTCGCGTTAATTCCTACTTAATAAATCGACTCCACACTCGCCCCATGAATCTGATCAAGGACAGAGCGGATACCGATCACTTTTAATGGAAACACTGCCATGAAACTCTCCACCTTGATGCTTGCCACCCTGATGACCCTGACCTCTGCCGCGGCCTTTGCCGAAGGCGGTTCGGAGCGTTCGAAGGCGTTCTACAACGACTTCGCGTTCATGCAGCAAAAGACCCACGGCACCGCTGAACAAACCGCGCAGGCCGATGGAAAAAACATGAAGAAAGAGGCGACCGATAAATCCACCGCCGAGCAACAACCGAATACTTGATTCAACTGCGCATTTGATTTAACCGCACTGCCCTTTACCATTCCGCTCCTATGGCTAAGGTGAACTTGGCGCCATTTAATGGCGCCTTTTTTTTGCCACTTATTGATTAAAGCGGTTTGTTCCAGAACAACATGCGCCCATGGGCCGGATCAAATTTCGAGTCATCAAAGCCGAACTTGCGATACGCCGCTTGAGCCACAGCATTGCCTTCCAGCACCTCCAAAGTGATCTTGCAGCAGCCCCGCTGCCGGGCGATTTCCTCGACCTTCTGCAGCATTTTCTGGCTCAACCCCAAACCACGAAAAGCACCCATCACCACCACATCGTGGACGTTAACCAGCGGGCGACACGCAAACGTGGAGAAACCTTCAAAGCAGTTCACCAGCCCCGCCGGCTCACCCCCCACAAACGCCAGCACGCTGAACGCATGGGGGCGCTTGGCCAGTTCACCCGGCAGTTGCTCCAGCAAGTCGGCGGGCAGGCTGTGGCCTCCGCCCATCGGGTCTTCGGCGTAGTGGTTGAGCACATGGCCAATCGCTTCGGCATGCACGGGGTTGGTGTAGCTGGCTTGCAGCACCAGGATATCTGGGGTGTCCATTTCCATCCTCGATCACGATTACAAGGGAATCGCTCCCTGTGAGGGGCACGATTGTAAGCGTGGAGCAGGAGGCAGATGAAGGAGATTAACTACAAATATGCGCATGAAAGCGCGAAGGTTGACCCTTCGAAAATTCGCAATCAGCCGATTCCTAGGTTTTTTCGCACAGACGTCAGCCAAAGCGCTGCAATTGCATTTCTTGCAGACGGCTCAGTGTCCTGCGAAACGGGAATTCCAGATAGCCCTCGGTATAGAAGCTCTCCAAAGGCACCTGCGCCTCGATAAATAACGGCACTTTGCGGTCGTAGCACTCGTCCACCAGGGCGATAAACCGACGTACGCTGTCATCGTGCACCGACAACGCCGGCAATTCGCGATCACCGGCCACCACACGCAGGGCACCGTCTTCGGTGCCGCGTGCAATCCGGCCCGGGCGTTTCTGAGCGCTGAGGTTGGGCACTTCGCCCAGCAGGATCGCCTTGAAGCGATCGCACAACAGCATGAAATCCATTGCGGCCAGGGGCTGTTCGCACAGGTCGGCGTAGCGGCACCAGAGCACCGTGGCGCCGGACCGCACGGCGACGATGGAACGATGCCCCACGACAACCGGCCCGCGGTGGGTGGGCTGGCCTTCGGCCAACTGCTCGAACACGCCCGCCAGCGCCTCGGGCTGATTGACCCAGTAGCGCTGAATACCCGCGCCCGGGTGCAACCGGTGATCCTCCCCGCCGTCCACCGTGACCACTTGCATGTGCTGCTTTATCGCCGCGATCCCCGGCAAAAAACGCTCCCGGTTGAAGCCATCGGCATACAACTGATCGGGCGGTTGGTTCGACGTGCAGACCATCACCACGCCCTCCTCGAACATCACCTGGAACAGGCGCCCGAGGATGATCGCGTCACCAATGTCATTGACGAACAGTTCATCGAAACACAACACGCGTACTGCCTGGCTCAGCTCCCGCGCCAGAGCCTGCAAGGGGTCGTGAGTACCGGTCAGTTGGAACAAGCGCTGATGCACCCACCCCATGAAGTGATGAAAATGCTGGCGGCGCGCGGGCACCCGCAGGCTTTGGTAGAACTGATCCATCAACCAGGTCTTGCCACGCCCGACCGGCCCCCACAGGTACACACCGGCAATCGGCGCCTGGCCGTGGTGCAGGGCATGGTGGCAGGCTTGCAGGGCATCCACCGCCTGGCGCTGGGCGTCGTCGGCAACGAAACCCGGTTGAGCAATGGCGTGTTGGTAGGCAGCGAGGGGCGAGTCGAAAGTCATGCCCGCCAGTATGACCTACAGGGAAATATCCAGCCGTGAAATCTTGCCCTGCGCATTCAACCGAAAGGTGTAGCGCAGCTCCAATGGGCTGCCGGGGAAATTGCCGGACACCACATTGCTGACCAACACCTTGCCGGTACGGTGTTGCACCTTGAGCACTTCGACCCGTGGTTGGTAACGACGCCCGGTGTCTTCCATCCAGCGCGCAATGGCGGCGGTGCCAACACGGTGCTGGCCCTCATCGAACACGTTGGCATCCTCGGCAAAGCACTCGGCGACAGCCGAGGTGTCACGGGTATTGGCCGCCGCGAGATAGGCCGCGATGGCCGGCGCCAACTCAGGGATAGACATGGCACAGCTCCTTTCCAGATGATTTGTGCGGCCATGCTAAGCCAGGGTTGTGTCAGTTTTTGTCAGGAGTAAACGGCGCGGACTCACTCTGCTCCATCAACTTGCGCCAGGCCCGCAGCCAGTCACTGCGGCGCCCCGGATAACGCTCACCGCACGCTTCGGCACTCGCCACACGGTCGGTACGAAAGGTGCGATAGGCGCCGCGTAACTCGCACCAGGCCACGATCACCCGCACCTCATTCAAGAACCCCAGGGCCAGTGGCCAGATCAGGCGTTGGCTTTGGGTCTGGCTGGCGTCCGCGTAATCAATGTGCAACTTGGCCTGGTGGCGGATGGCATCGCGAAATACATTCAGGGGCACACGGTTTTCCGGGTAGCCGAACCCTGGCGGACCGGGCAGCAGCGTCGGGTTGCGCAAGGCTTCCTGGGCGGCCGGGTCAAGCACATCGGCGATTTTTGCCAGGGCATTGGCGGCGGCGCGGCTGAGCACGTCATCGCCGCGCTGGTCCACATAACGCAAGCCGAGCACGATGGCTTCGGTTTCCTCGGCGTTCAACATCAAGGGCGGCAGAAACAAGCCGCTGCGCAGCACATACCCTACCCCCGCCTCGCCAAAAATTGGTGCGCCCAAGGCCGTCAGCTCAGCAATATCGCGGTACAGCGTACGCTCGGACACCTCCAACTGCGCCGCCAGCACGGCAGCGGTCACCGGACGTTTCTTACCCCGCAGGGCCTGGAGCAAAGTCAGAAGACGAGTGGTACGCGACACAGGAATGCCTGCCGAAAAAGGAAACGTGCCGCAGCTTAGCAGAGCCCCCTGTCAGAAAACGTCAGCAGTAAAAAAGCCCCTTGACCGCCTACATTGCAGGCTGGGGTCAGGGTCAGGGTCTGCGAAAATAAAACACCCTGCGAAAGCGCAGCCTTCGCAGGGTGTGGGGGTGACCCTCTCATTAAACGGCCTGGTGAACAGGCCGTTTTTTATTCAACACTGCCGCTTACGCAAGGCTCTTGCTGACCACCTCAAACACATCACTCGACAACTCGCCGGACGCCAGAATGCGCTCCAGTTCCGCCTTCATCAGCGCCTGACGCGCGCTGTCGTATTTGCGCCAGCGGGTCAGCGGCGCCAACTGGCGCGAGGCGATTTGCGGATTGAAGCTGTTCAACTGGATCACCAGGTCCGCCAGGAAGCGGTAGCCCGAGCCATCCGCCGCATGGAAGTTGATCAGGTTCTGCCCGGCAAATGCGCCGATCAATGCGCGCACCTTGTTCGGGTTCTTCAGGGTGAACGCCGGGTGCTCCATCAACGCCTTGACGCGCTCCAGCCCACCCGGCAACGTGCTGCCGGCCTGCACGCTGAACCACTGGTCCATGACCAATGGGTTGTCCTTGAAGTTTTCGGCAAACACCGCCAATGCCTGGGCCTTCTGCGCTTCGAACGGCGAATTCACCAACACCGCCAGCGCGGTCAGGCGCTCGGTCATGTTGTCGCTGGTGTCGAACTGTTCCAGTGTCGCCGCCAACACGTCCGGCTTGCCGCTGAGCATCAGGTAAGACAACGCGATGTTCTGCAATGCGCGCCGGGCAAAGTGCTCAGCCGCCGCCACGTACGGCGTTTGCTTGGACAGCGCGCGATTGGCCTGGTAACGCAACCACAGCGCTTCATGCAGGTTGTCCGCCAGTTGCTTGCGGGCAAACTCACGGGCCGCATGGATGGCGTCCACATCCGCCACTTCGCTGATTTCAGTCAGGTAGGCTTCACCCGGCAGCGACAGCATTTCCGCCACCATCGCCTGGTCCAGACGCTCGTCGCTCAGCACACTGCGCAACGCAGTGATCAAGCGCTGATCCATCTTCAAGGCCTGGCCTTGTTGATGCTGGGCAACCAGTTCCTGCAACACCTGCACCGACAACTGCTGGCCGGCATCCCAGCGGTTGAAGCCGTCGCTGTCATGCTGCATCAGGAACATCAGTTGGTCACGGCTGTACGGGAAGCTCAGCTTCACCGGCGCCGAGAAACCGCGCAGCAGCGAAGGCAACGGCTGCTCCGGGATATCAACGAAGGTGAAGGTCTGCTCGGCCTCGGTCACCGAAATCACCCGCGAGGTGGCACCCGCAGTCGCCTCGCCGGCCAGGCGCAAGGCAATACCTGCGCCCTGCCCGTCCAGCAAGCCCAGCTCCACCGGGATCACGAACGGCAGTTTTTCCACCTTGTCCGGGGTTTCCGGGCAGCTCTGGCGAAAGGTCAGGCTGTAGGTCTTGGCCGCGGCGTCGTAAGACTCGCTCACCGCCAGGCGCGGCGTACCGGCCTGGCTGTACCAGCGCTTGAACTGGCTCAGGTCGGCGCCGTTCGCGTCTTCCATGGCCTTGATGAAGTCGTCGCAGGTCACGGCCTGGCCGTCATGGCGTTCAAAGTACAGGTCGCTGCCTTTGCGGAAGCCTTCGGCACCGAGCAAGGTATGGATCATGCCGACCACTTCCGAGCCCTTTTCGTACACCGTCAGGGTGTAGAAGTTGGAGATCTCGATAAAGCTGTCCGGGCGCACCGCGTGGGCCATCGGGCCGGCGTCTTCGGCGAACTGGTGGGTACGCAGGTACGCCACATCCTGGATACGCTTGACCGTGGCCGAGTTCATGTCGGCCGAGAAGCCCGAATCACGGAACACGGTGAAGCCTTCCTTGAGCGACAGCTGGAACCAGTCGCGACAGGTCACGCGGTTGCCCGACCAGTTGTGGAAGTATTCGTGGGCAACGATCGCCTCGACCCGCTGGTGCGCGGCGTCGGTGGCGGTTTCGGCGCGGGCCAGCACGGCGCTGGAGTTGAAGATGTTGAGGCCCTTGTTCTCCATGGCGCCCATGTTGAAGTCGTTCACCGCGACGATCATGAAGATGTCGAGGTCGTACTCGCGGCCATAGGTTTCTTCGTCCCAGCGCATCGACTTCTTGAGGCTGGTCATCGCGTGCTGGCACTTGTCGATGTTTTCCGGCTCGACGTAGATGCGCAGTGCCACTTCACGGTCCGTCATGGTGGTGAAGGTGTCTTCGACACACCACAGGTCACCGGCCACCAACGCGAACAGGTAGGCAGGCTTCTTGAACGGGTCTTCCCAGGTCGCCCAATGACGGCCGTCTTCGCCGGGACCGCTGGCGATGGGGTTGCCGTTGGACAGCAGGATCGGGTAGCGATGTTGCTCGGCGATCACCGTGGTGGTGAACGTGCTCATCACGTCCGGGCGGTCGAGGTAGTAGGTGATCTTGCGGAAGCCTTCGGCCTCGCACTGGGTGCAGAACATGCTGCCGGATTTGTACAGGCCTTCCAGGGCCGTGTTGGTTTCCGGGTGGATTTTTACCGTGGTATCAAGGGTAAAAGTCTCGCTCTTGGGATGCACCGTCAGGTGACTGTCGGTCAGTTGATAATCATCGGCCGTCAGTTCCTGATCGGCCAAGTTGACACTCAACAGCTCCAGTTGCTGGCCGTCCAGCACCAGCGGCGGCAAACCGGCGCCGCGCTCAGGGTTGCGGCGCATCACCAGTTGCGCGTGGACCAGGCTGTGGTCCTCGAACAACTCGAAGGTCAGGTGCGTCTCGTCGATCAGGTAGTCCGGCGCCTGATAGTCCTTCAGGTAAATCATCTTCGGTTGTTCGGTGCGCATGGGTGGCATCCTTCTACTGATGCACGGCGAGCTGGTAGGCCGTGTACTTACGAATATTGATAACGCCGGTGTCGAAGATCAGGTATTGGCCCTTGATCCCCAGCAGCGTGCCTTCGGCTATCGGGTTCTTGTCCAGGTTGAAGCTGACGATCTTGGTCGGGTACTGCTCGACCGGATAACGGATTTCGATCGGTTCAATGTCGGCAATCGTTTGGATGGCCTGCAAGCCAAAGCGTTCCTGCAGACTCACCAAGCCTTCGGCGCAGGAGGCGAACAGGTCGTCACGCACCTGCTTGAGGTCGACCGATTGCGCATCGCCCTTGAGCAGTGCACGCCAGTTGGTTTTGTCGGCCACCTGGCTGCGGAACAGGTCCTCGACGAAGCCCGATTGCTGGCGGGTGGCCACGCGCATGATCGGCAACGCCTGGCTCGCCCCCTGGTCTAGCCAGCGCGTCGGCAACTGGGTGGCGCGGGTAATGCCGACCTTGATCCCCGACGAATTCGCCAGGTACACCACATGGTCGGTCATGCAGAATTTCTCGCCCCAGCCTGGATCGCGGCAGGTGCCGGCGTCGTAATGGCAACGCTCGGGGCTCATGATGCACAGGTCACACTGGGCCAGCTTGGTCATGCACGGGTAGCAATAGCCCTGGCTGAAGCTGGTCTTGGTCTTGCGGCCGCAATGGCTGCAATGAATGGCGCCGAGGTATTCCAGGCGCACGTGAGTGCCGATCAACGGGTTGACCGGCACCTCCGTATCGCCGAGGCGAAACGCGTATTGAACGGTCGGCTCACCGAGTTGCACCGACATCTTGCTGACTGCACCGCGACCAATTTCAATCAATGGATCGCATCCGACTTGAACAGGATGTTCGGCACGGTGGTCGATTTCGACTGGCATTCCTGCGGGCCCATGTAACCGGTGCGCTGCTCTTCCGGCAGGTTCTGGAGTTCCCAGGCGATCATCGCCTGCAACGACAGCTCGCGCTGCTCGGCGGTGAGCTTGCGGCCATCGGACCACTTGCCGATTTCCACGGCGAGCTTGAGGCTCTCGTAGATGTCCGGGGTGATGTTTTCGATCATTTCAGCAAAAGATGACATGTGAACAGCCTCTGAGGTTCAGCGAGTACAGGGTTGACGGGCGCGGCCCGTCAGAATTCCTTGGAGAGCTTGACCTGTACAAGCTCTTTGTCCAGCAAGCGCCGGAAGATCTGCGGCGCCGCGAAGGTGTAGGCGGCAAACGCCAGCCACAACCAGTTGACCATCTCCGCCACTTGCGGATAGCCCTGGTCCGTCAGCGTAATCACTACGACACGGTAGACCACGAACATGCACAACAGCAGGATGATGGCGCGGGTGGCGCTGCGCTCGTTCATCCAGCTATTGAAACGCCACCAGGTGCCGAGGAACACATTGCTGCGTGCCTTGACTGCCGTGAGCAGGTGCAGCGCGGCGACGTTGGTAGCGTTCTCCTGCAAGGCCCAGATCGCGTGGTCACGGGCGCCATTGATATCCCCTTCACGCAACAACAGGTGACCGAGCACCACCACCGCTGCCGCATTCGCCGGGTCAGCCTGCAAGGCCTGGCGGGCGAACTGGTACGCCTGGTCCCACTGGCTGCTAGCACGGTGGAACTGCGCCAGGGCCACCAGGTTGGCGGGGTCGTCGGGGCCCAGTTGCAAGGCTTTTTCCAGCGGCTCGCGGCTCTGCGCCAGGCGTCCGGTAAGCTGGTACAACTCGGCCTGGCAACGGTAATACGCCGGGTTCAGCGGTTCCATGTCCAGCAGTTGGCTCACGTGTTCCTGAGCCAGCTTGAACTTGCGCAAGGCAATCGCTACTTGCGCGGCGGCATAGTGGGACAGCGGCAGCTGCGCGTCGGCGGCCAGGGCCAGTTGCACTTCGCGCTTGGCGGCATGCACGCGGCGCATGTTCATCAAGCAGATCGCCAGCAAGGCATGCGCCTCGGCGGAATGCGGATCGCTGGCCAGCAGTTGGCGCAGTGCGTCGATGGCGCCGTCATTGTGGTCAGCCTGCAGGCGCTGGTAGGCCAGTTGCAGCAGATAGTCGGTATTCATCAGCTCACCACCAGGTACCACAGGGTGTACGGCAGCCATTTGACGACCATGCCTTTGAGCACGAAGCCACCAATCAACGCCAAGGGAAAACCAAAGCGGCTCAGCTCGCCGCCGTAGTACTGGTAAATCTCGATGGTCGCGTTTTGCTGCATATACAGCAGGTAACCCAGGGTGAGTTTCCACACCACCAGCACCAGCAACGCGTATTGGATTTGCGCCTGGGTTTGCAGATAACCGGCGCCCACCAGTTGCAGCAATACAAAACCGATCACAATGCTGCCCAGCAGTGCCACGCCGGCCAGCACCCATTCGCGCACCCGCGTCGGGCTGCCGACGGCGATGGAGTTGAACACAAACCACGGCAAGCCCAGCCAGGCACCGCCCAGCATCAGGCCCAGCAGCGGCCAGAACGGCGAGACCGCCCATTTGGCCAAGGCGCCCGGGCGCGGTTCATCTTCGATGCGATACCCACCGTACTGCGCCATCAGCGACCCTTCCCGTGTTTGTCGAGGAAGGCCAGCACTTCGTCGTACTGGTTGCCTTCATTGGCATACCGCGCGTAGTTACGCGCCGTGGTCAGCCATTCCAGGGTGGTGGCGCGCACTTCTTTCAAGGCGTGCTTGAAATGCCGGTCACAGATCGACTGCTCGGCGCCACTCTCGATAGATGCTTCAATGGCCTCGTCGGCGGCGGTTTCCACCAGCTCGCTGAGGTCGGCGCCGGAGAAGCCCGAGGTGTTCTTGGCCAAGAAGGCAAAGTCGATGTCGTCAGCCATGGGGCGGCCTTTCATCATCGCCTTGAGCATCGCCTCCCGCGCCGGGCGATCCGGTGGCGGCACAAACAGTACGCGGTCAAACCGGCCGGGGCGGCGGAATGCCGAGTCGACCGACCACGGCACGTTGGTCGCGGCAAGGATCAGTACGCCGTGGTTGTCATTGGTAAAACCGTCCATCTCGGAGAGGAACTGGCTCACCAGCTTGGACGAGGTCGACTCGCGGGTATTGGCGCGTTTGCCACCGAGCGCTTCAACCTCGTCGAAAAACATCACCGCCGGCGCCTGGGCCCGCGCCTGCTCGAACAGCGCGTGCAACTTGCGTTCGGACTCGCCGATGTACATATCCAGCACATCGGAAATCGCCACGTTGAAAAACGTCGCCTTGCATTCCCCCGCCGTCGCGCGGGCCAGCATGGTCTTGCCGCAGCCCGGCGGGCCGTACAGCAGCACCCCGCCGCCGACTTTCTTGCGAAAGCGCTGGAACAGGCCCGGTTTCTGGTACGGCAGGATGATCTTTTTATGGATGGTCTTTTTCAGCTCATCCAGACCGCCGATATCATCGAAGGTCAGGGTTTCGTTTTCCGGCACCAGCAGGCGCACGACTTCGCTCTGGTCGGTGTCGTCATTGGAGATCACGCGCAGCCGCGGGCGGCCCTCGGCGCCAGGGAAGTCCACCACCGACACATTCAGGCGGCGCCACAACGCCATGTCTTCCAGGGCCGGGTTGGCGTCCACCGCTGCGCGGTATTCCACCTGGGCTTCCTTGAGGCGCTCCAGTGCCGCCAAGGCACGGGCCTTGAGCAGGCGCGCAGCGGGGTCTGCACCTTCGATCAAGGGCAACGCCTTCTGCGCTTGCCCATCGGCCAGCAACAGTTGCGCCGCCGCCAGCTTCAAGGCTGCGGCCTCTGGCCATTGCTCAAGGTCGGCCGGCAACAGCTTCAACCCACGCGCGTGTTCACCACGCTCAAGGCTGGCGCCCAGCAACAGGGTCAGCAGTGCGACGTTGCCGGGGGCAGCGGACAGCGCGGCCTCCAGCTGGTCGAACGTCGAATCATCCATGGAGGTTCCTCAAAAGTGCGGTTGCGGTGCGCAGGAGGCTCATGTGAGCACCTCCGGCCGCTCGACATCGACCCACACGAACTTGCGCGGGTCGAGACGGGTTTCCTGGTCCAGGCGGTACGCCACCAGCTTGCCGTACAGCACCGCGCTGTAGTCCAGGCAGGCCAGGTTGTCGCGGATCGGCGCCGGCTTGCCGCTGCGCCAGTAATGCCCGACGAACAGCAAGGGCTCGTCGACGCCATAGCGCAGCAGGGAATTCTTTTCGGTGGACGACAACGGCGTACGCGCCACCGGCTCCGGCAAGGCGTCGGGCTGGAACACGATGTCGCCATAGGTTTTCGGGTCGTCTTCCCAGAACTTGGTGCGGAAGAACGAACGCGTCAGGCCGTCGCCACCGGTCAGCGTGAGGCCATCCGGCAGGCGCATATCGGTGCCGCGCAGCAGGCGGTCGAAGGCGTTGCAGGCAAAACTGCCCGGCACGGCGGCGGCCTGCAGGAAGTGCTGGTCGATGCAGCCGTCGGGGAAGGTCGCGCGCAGCGGCTGGATAAAGCCCTCGTCCCAGCACGCGTGCACCACGCGGAAACGCCCGGCGTCGACAAACAGCGGCATGTCATAGAACCAGCCGAGGAAGTCGTGCCAATCGTCCGGGTGGTGTTCGAACTGGGTCAGGGTTTCCTGGATCAACCGCGCATGCCGTGGGCTGTGCTCACGCACAAACTGCTTGCCACTGCCTGGCGGTGCCGGTGTGCTCCAACCCAAGGCGTTGAATTCGTGGTTGCCCATGATGCACAGCGCCTGGCCGGCCTCAGCCATGTCGTGGACGATATGCAGCGCCTCGCGGATGCGTGGGCCACGGTCGATGATATCGCCGAGGAACACCGCCATGCGCGACGGATGGCGCCAGGTGCCGCCCTGCTTGTGGTAGCCCAGCCGGTCGAGCAAATGCTCAAGGGTATGGGCGCAACCGTGCACGTCACCAATCAGGTCGTAGCTACGCGCGGGATCGAGCATCAGTCGCCTCCACCCCCCAAGCGGCTGCCCCAGCCCAGCTTGGTGCGGCACACTTCGTAATAGTTGTGGTCCAGCGGGTGGATCAACCGCAACTTCTGTGCCTTCTTGCTCACGGTGATGGTGTCACCGGGGGCGCAGGTAAAATGGTTCTGCCCGTCGCAGGAGACTTGCGGGTAGATCTGCATGTCTTTGGACACCACGATTTTCAGCTCACTGTTCCCGTCGACCACAATCGGCCGGCTCGACAACATATGGGGATACATCGGCACGATCACAATGGCATCCAGCTTGGGATGCATGATCGGGCCACCCGCCGAGAGCGCGTAGGCCGTAGAGCCGGTGGGCGTGGCGACGATCAGGCCGTCGGCCTTCTGGCTGCACACGAACTGGCCGTCGATATACAGCTCGAACTCGATCATCCGCGTCGATTTGCCGGGGTGCAGCACCACGTCATTCAAGGCGTCGCCCTGGCCGATGGCCTCGCCGTGACGGCGCACTTCAGCTTGCAGCAGGAAGCGGTTCTCCACCAGGTAATGGCCGTCGAGCACCTTGGCCACTTCAACTTCCAGCTCATCCGGGCGGATGTCGGTGAGGAAACCCAGGCTGCCCCGGTTGATCCCCAGCACCGGCACATTGTGCCGCGCCAGCGCGCGAGCGGCGCCCAACAGGCTGCCGTCGCCGCCGACCACGATGACCATGTCGCAGACTTCACCGAGCATCTTGCGCGACGAGGTCTGCAGGCCGTGGCCCGGCAGAATTTCAGCGATGGTGTCTTCAAGGATCACATGCAGGTGGCGTTCCAGCAGGAATTTTTTCAGCCGGCGGACGGTGTCCAGCACCTGGGTACTGCCCAGGCGACCGATAATGCCGATATTGCGAAATTGCTCCATGGGGCTCCTGCGGGATGTGGGGTGCGGCGAAAAAAGAACGATTATGGGCGAAAGGCCGCGTCAGGCAAAATCCTTTGTCGCCGTGAAGCCTTGATGACAATGGTTCTCGGCCCCCTGCACCGTCGTTAAAAGGCTATGCTCGGACCATGACTGTGTTCCCCGATCTGCACAACCTGCCCCGCCAGCTGCGCCACCCCGAAGTGCGCGACCTGGCGTGGGTGATGCTTGCCCCGCCGATGCTCGCGCAAACGCCGTGGCCGCAGCGCCACCCGCTGACCGGCAGCGACTGGGTGCAAGCGCCGCATCGGCTCGAACACTGGCTGCGACAATTGGACCAGGACAGCAGCGCCCTGCAGCAGTGGCTGAACCTGTCGCGCACCCGACGCCTGGGACTGTATTACGAGCGCCTGTGGCAATTCGCCGTGCAGCATGCGCCGGGCGTGGAGCTGTTGGCGGCCAACCTGCCGATCCGCCGCGCCGGGCATACCCTCGGCGAGCTGGACATGCTGCTGCGCGACCGTGATGGCGTGCATCACCTGGAACTGGCGATCAAACTCTATCTCGGGCCGCAAGACGGCAACGGCCAGGACGCCGCGCAATGGCTGGGTCCGGGCTGCCATGACCGACTGGACCGCAAGCTCGCGCATCTGGCCCAGCATCAACTGCCGATTTCAGCGCGGGCGGAAAGCCGTGAGGCGCTGGAAGCGCTGGACATCCAACAATTCGACGCGCACTTGTGGCTGGGCGGTTATCTGCTGTATCCCTGGCCTGGCCAAGCCCAGGCGCCCGTTGGCGCCCATCCCCAGCATTTGCGTGGGCGTTGGCTGCATCAGCGTGATTGGCAGGCATTTGTCAGCGCCAGCGCACCGGGCTACTGGCAACCCCTGCCCCGGCATGCGTGGTTGGCGCCGGCGCATTACGCGGCGGATGAGGTGTGGAGTGAAGCGCGGATGCAGGGCTGGCTGGCCGACCTGGACCCGATGGCACCGGCGCAGTTGCTGGTGCGGCTGGTGCAGGTGGGTGAGGATTGGGAGGAAGCTGAGCGGTTATTCCTGGTGGCGGATCTTTGGCCGAATGTGCCGGGGGCTGGCTGAGTTTTTGTAGTGAGTTTCAGGGCCTCATCGGGGGCAAGCCCCCTCCCACAGGTGAGCACATTTCTTCTGTGGGAGGCGGCTTGCACCCCGATAGCGGTTGCCCAGGCACTACAGCTGATCGATATGCCGATACTCCAACTGCAACCTGATCGCCAACTCCCGAGCCCGACCCAACCTGATCGGCCCGCGCTCGATATCCACCAACAACCCCGGACACGCCAGCAGCGACAACCCGTTAATATCCTTGAGTCGCCCGTCAGTAATCACCAGCAAGCGCTGCCGCTCAGCCGGATATCGCTTGCGCCGTACCGCCAGCCATTCCCCGGCTTCGGTCAATGCCGCCAGCAATGGCGTGCCACCGCCCGCCCCTAACTGCTCCAGCCAGCCCGCCAAGCCCTTGGCCGCTTTCAACCCCTGTACCTGCCACTTCGGCACTGGCCCGCTCGCGGTCAACAACGCCATCCGTGCCCGTTGGCGGTAAGCGTCATCAAATAATTGCGCCAACAAGCCCTTGGCGTCGGTTAACGCCCGATGCCGCCGTGTAGACGCCGACGCATCGACAATCACCAGCCACAGCTCATGGGCCGCACGACTGCGCAGGTGAAACAGCACGTCCTCTCGCGATTGCGGCCGACCACCGAGCAAAGTGCCCGGCCAATTGATCGCGCCTTGCTTGGCGCTGCGTGCCTTGCCGTGCCTGCCGCTGTCCAATCGCCCTGCCTTGGGCCGGGCATCCGCCCCCGCGTCAGGCCGGGGGCGAATGCCTAGGGCTTTTTTGGCCAGGCGGGCACATCCCGACGAGCGCCGGTGGGTAACGCCGGGGCGGGCATATCACCCCATTGGCCTTGGCCGGGCGAGGTGTCCGACGGTTTCGGTGCCTGGCCTTCAGGAGGCGGGCTGGACGGTGGCGCTTGCTCCTGACGGCGATGGCGCAGGGCAAACTCGGCAACGGCTTCGATATCTTCCTCGGCGATGGCGTTGGCCCCCCGCCATGCGGCATGCGCCCTCGCGCCTCGCAGCCAGACAAGGTCCGCGCGCAGGCCGTCGACACCGGCGGCGAAGCACCGCTCGGTGATCTGCGCCAGCGCCCGGTCATCCAACTCGATACTGTCGAGCCGCGCCCGCGCCTGGGTACAACGTTCGCGCAAGGCTGCTTGAGGCTCCGACCATTGCACGCAGAACACCGCGGGATCGCTGTCGAAATCCAACCGCCGACGGATGATCTGCCCGCGCTCGGTCGGCAAGGTCTGCCCGCTCAACGCCACGTTGAAACCAAAGCGGTCGAGCAGTTGCGGGCGCAACTCGCCCTCCTCCGGGTTCATGGTGCCGATCAGCACAAACCGCGCCGAATGGCGATGGGAAATGCCGTCGCGCTCGATCAGGTTGGTGCCGCTCGCCGCCACGTCCAACAGCAGGTCCACCAGGTGATCGGGTAGCAAGTTGACCTCGTCGACATACAACACGCCGCCGTCAGCCTTGGCCAATACGCCGGGTGAAAATTGCGCACGGCCCTCGCCCAATGCGGCGTCCAGGTCCAGTGTGCCCACCAGGCGCTCTTCGGTGGCGCCCAACGGCAAGGTCACGAACTGTCCGCTGGCCAACAGGTCCGCGAGGCCGCGCGCCAGGGTCGACTTGGCCATGCCGCGCGGGCCTTCGATCAGCACGCCACCGATCTTTGGGTCGATGGCGGTCAGGCACAGCGCCAGTTTCAGGTCGTCGGCGCCGACCACGGCGGACAGCGGAAAATGGGGAATATCAGTCATGCGAATTCTCTTTAAATCCTGCCTGTGGTGAACGGGCTTGCCCTGTGGTGAGCAGGCTTGCCCTGTGGTGAGCGGGCTTGCCCCGCGCTGGGCGGCGAAGCCGCCCCCCCCTGCGATACACCGCGTTATACCTGAAAAAATGAGGTGACCTTGTCAGGGCCGCTTCGCAGCCCAGCGCGGGGCAAGCCCGCTCACTACAAAAGTGCGTCTGGCGCGCTATCAATTGTCTTCTTCTATATCCAGCAACAGGTTTTCCAACGCCTCACGGTACGCCCCCGGCTCTTGCCACATCCCACGCTGCTGGGCTTCCAGCATGCGTTCGGTCATATCGCGCAGTGCATCCGGGTTGTGCTGTTGCACAAAGGCCCGGGTGTCGGGGTCGAGCAAATAGGCGTCGGCCAACAAGGCGTATTGGTGATCGTCAATCAGCGCGGTAGTGGCGTCGAACGCAAACAGGTTGTCCACGGTCGCCGCCATCTCGAACGCACCTTTATAGCCATGGCGCTTCACGCCTTCGATCCACTTGGGGTTGGCGGCGCGGGAACGGATCACCCGGTTCAGCTCTTCCTTCAAGGTACGGATCTTCGGCAGGTCCGGCTGGCTATGGTCGCCATGGTAGCTGGCAGCCTTGTCACCGCTCAGGGTTTCCACGGCGGCGAGCATGCCGCCCTGGAATTGGTAGTAATCATTGGAATCAAGCAGGTCGTGCTCGCGGTTGTCCTGGTTCTGCAAAACGGCCTGCACCTGGCTCAACCGCTGGGCGAACTGTTCGCGGGCGGCGGTGCCCTCGTCGGCGCCGCCATACGCGTAGCCGCCCCAGTTCAGGTAGACCTCGGCCAGGTCTTCGCGGCTCTGCCACAGGCGCCCGTCGATCGCGCCCTGCACACCCGCGCCATAGGCGCCAGGCTTGGCACCGAAGATGCGCCAGCCGGCCTGTTTCGCCGCAGCCTCTGCGTCCAGGCCGGACGCCAGCAAGGCCTCGCGCTCACTGCGCACCTTGGCCGCCAACGGGTTCATAGCGTCCGGTTCGTCGAGCGCGGCCACCGCCTGCACCGCTGCATCGAACAGGCGGATCAGGTTAGCGAAGGCATCCCGGAAGAAGCCGGACACCCGCAGCGTCACGTCAACGCGCGGCCGGTCCAGCAAGCTGATCGGCAGAATCTCGAAGTCATCCACGCGCTGGCTGCCCGTCGCCCACACCGGGCGCACGCCCATCAGTGCCATGGCCTGGGCGATATCATCGCCACCGGTACGCATGGTCGCGGTGCCCCATACCGACAGGCCGAGCTGGCGCAGATGGTCGCCATGGTCCTGGAGGTGTCGCTCCAGAATCAGGTTGGCCGACTGGAAACCGATGCGCCAGGCGGTGGTGGTGGGCAGGTTGCGCACGTCGACGCTGAAAAAGTTGCGTCCGGTGGGCAGCACATCCAAACGCCCGCGACTCGGCGCACCGCTGGGGCCAGCGGGCACGAAACGGCCGCCCAAGGCGTCCAGCAGCCCGCGCATTTCCGCCGGGCCACAGGCGTCCAGGCGTGGCGCCACGACGATACGCAGGCTTTCGATCACGGCTTTCACGTCTTCCCAGCCGGGCTCTTCCAACTGTTCCAGCGGCCCTTCCAACGCCTGCTCGATCAACCGCGCCGCGTACAGCTCCAGGCGCTCGCGGGTATCACCGGCAGTGCGCCACAACTGAGCGTCGATCTTCTGCAACACCTCGGGACGCCGTCCGGTCCAGGGTTCGGCCAGGGCGCAGTCCAGCGGGTCGAAACCCAAGTCAAACGCCTTGGCCAGCACCCGCAGCACACTCGACTGCGGGCCACGGCCATCGCCACGCGGGATGCGCAGCAAAGCCAGCAAGGTGTCGATACGCAAGCGGCCGGCGGGCGACTCGCCAAAAATGTGCAGGCCGTCGCGGATCTGCGACTCCTTCAGGTCGCACAGGTAGGTGTCCAGGCGCGGCAGCCACACGGCCGCGTCGGCATCGCTCTCCAGCTCCAGCTCCTGGTCGATGCGGGTTTCACGCACCAGCGCGAGGATGTCTTTCTGCAACGCCAGGGCGCGGCGCGGGTCGAGCAATTGCGCTTCGTAATACTCGTCGGCCAACAACTCCAGGTTGCGCAGTGGGCCGTAGGTTTCGGCACGGGTCAGCGGCGGCATCAGGTGATCGATGATCACCGCCTGCGTGCGCCGCTTGGCTTGGGCGCCCTCGCCCGGGTCGTTGACGATAAACGGGTAAATATTCGGCAGCGGCCCCAGCAGCGCGTCGGGCCAGCAGTTCTCCGACAGGCCCACACCCTTGCCCGGCAGCCATTCGAGGTTGCCGTGCTTGCCCACATGGATCACGCCATGGGCGCCGTAGGTGTGGCGCAGCCAAAAGTAAAACGCCAAGTACGCGTGAGGCGGCACCAAGTCCGGATCGTGATACACCGCGCTGGCGTCCACCTGATAACCCCGCGCCGGTTGGATGCCGACAAAGGTCAGGCCCAGGCGCAGGCCGGCGATCATCATGCGACCGTCGCGGCACATCGGGTCGTTCTGCGGCGGGCCCCAGCGTTCCAGCACCGCCTGGCGATTGGCCTCGGGCAAGCGCTGGAACAGCACCTCGTAGTCATCCAGCCCCAGGCTTTGATGGCACGGGCGCAGGTCGAGGCTGTCCAGGTCGTTGGTGACACCGCCCAACAGGTCGTGGATCAACGCCGTGCCGCTGTCGGGCAAGGTGTCCGGCAGCGGATAGCCTTCGGCTTGCAGGGCACGCAGGATATTCAGCGCGGCGGCCGGGGTATCCAGGCCCACGCCGTTACCGATCCGGCCGTCGCGGGTCGGGTAGTTGGCAAGGATCAGCGCAATGCGTTTATCCGCATTCGGCACCCGCGCCAGCTCGACCCAACGCCGCGCCAGCTCAGCGACAAAATCCATGCGCTCAGGTGCGGCGCGGTAGCACACCACATCCGACTGGCTGCGCTCGCTGCGCCAGGCCAGGTCCTTGAAACTGATCGGCCGGCTGATAATGCGCCCGTCCAGCTCCGGCAAGGCAATGTGCATGGCCAGGTCACGCGGGCCGAGGCCTTGCTCGCTGGCTTCCCAGCCGGGCTGGTTGTCCTGGGCGCAGATCGCCTGGATCACCGGGATATTGCGGCGAAACGGACGCAGGTGCGGCGCTTCGGGGCTGGACTGGGCAAAGCCGGTGGTGTTCAGGATCACCGCCGCGCCGACCTCATCCAGCCAGTCCTCGACCACCGTCAGGCAGCCCGGCTCTTTCAAACTGGCCACCGCCATCGGCAACGGGTTGAGGCCCGCCGCCTGCAAACGCTGGCAGAACACATCGATAAAACCGGTATTGGCCGCCTGCAAATGCGAGCGATAAAACAGCACCGCCGCCACCGGCCAGTCAGCGTTCCAGTCGGCCTGCCAATCGGTCAGACGGGCATTGGCGTGACGGGGATGATAAATCGCCGTGCGCGGCAGGGTGTGCGGCGCTTCCCAGGCGTAGTCGCGGCCCAGGTAACCACTGGCCAGGCAGCGATAGAAATCCAAGGCATTGCCCAGGCCGCCCTGGCGCAGGAACTGCCAGAGGCGATCACGCTCTTCTGCGCCGACGGTACTCAAGGCGCTGAGCTCCGGGTCCGGGCGATCATCCCCCGGTACCAGGATCAACTGCACGCCACGCTCGGCCAACTCCACCAAGCGCTCGATGCCGTAGCGCCAATAACCGATGCCGCCATGCAGCGAAATCAGGATGACCTTGGCGTGGCGCAGCACCTCATCGACGTACAGGTCGACCGAGGCATGGTTCTGCACCTGCATCGGGTTGGCCAGGCGCAAGCTGGGGTAGTCGTCGGGCAACTGCTGGGCCGCTTCGGCCAACAGCGCCAGGCTGGAATCACCGCTGCACAGGATCACCAGTTCAGCGGGGGTTTGGCCAAGGTCGGCAATATTGTCGTCCGAGACAAAACCACCGGGCTGAGTCCTGAGCAGGTGCATGGGTTAAACGCTGAGGGCTGCGCGCAGTTGCGCTTCGAGACCTGTCGCATCCAGGTCCTGGCCGATCAGCACCAGGCGCGTGATGCGCGCTTCGTCGGCGCCCCACGCGCGGTCGAAATGCTTGTCGAAACGCGTGCCCACGCCCTGGATCAGCAGACGCATTGGCTTGTTCGGGATCGCGGCGAAACCTTTGACACGCAGGATGCCGTGCTGCACCACCAATTGCGTCAGGGCGTCGAGCAGCAGCGCTTCGTCGGCTTGCGGCAGGTCGATGGAGATGGAGTCAAACGCATCGTGATCGTGATCGTCTTCACCGTCGTGGTGATGATCGTGATGGCTGTGGCGACCGTCGATATGCTCTTCGGCACCGGCGCCCAGGCCGATCAGCACGTCCAACGGCAGGCGACCGCTGCTGGCTTCGATGATCTTCACCGCCGGCGGCAGTTCTTCGGCGACTTCCAGGCGCACGCGGGCCAGGTCTTCGGCGCTGATCAGGTCGGCTTTATTGAGGATGACCAGGTCGGCACTGGCCAACTGGTCGGCAAACAGCTCGTGCAGTGGCGATTCGTGGTCGAGGTTCGGGTCGAGTTTGCGCTGGGCATCGACCTGGTCCGGGAACGCGGCGAACGTGCCTGCGGCCACGGCTGGGCTGTCGACCACGGTGATCACCGCGTCAACGGTGCAGGCACTGCGGATTTCCGGCCACTGGAAGGCTTGCACCAAGGGTTTTGGCAGGGCCAGGCCGGAGGTTTCGATGAGGATATGGTCAAGGTCGCCGCGACGGGCGACCAATTCGCGCATCACCGGGAAGAATTCTTCCTGCACGGTGCAGCACAGGCAGCCGTTGGCCAGCTCGTAGACGCGGCCGTTGGCTTCTTCTTCGGTGCAACCGATGGAGCACTGCTTGAGGATGTCACCGTCGATGCCCAACTCGCCGAATTCATTGACGATCACCGCGATGCGACGGCCCTGGGCGTTGTCGAGCATATGGCGCAGCAAGGTGGTTTTGCCCGAGCCGAGAAAGCCGGTAACGATGGTGACGGGAAGTTTGGCCAGTGTTTTCATCGGATGCCCTTGGGGGCGGGCATACGGGACGATAGGCCCTGCGACGGCGCGCAGCAGCGGATTTCGTCACCGGATCACCCCGCCCGGTTGAAGTGGAAAATCGGTTACGAGGCAGGTCTCCTGGCTTGGGGCTTGCGGGTCTTGCGACCGGCGCTGGCTGCGCCTTCCCGCCTGGTGGCAGTGGCGTGGCAGTCAGATGAACCCTTTACAGTTGCGGGGGCAGCCGCGGCTTGGACCGCGTTCCCTTCTTAGCTTCGGCCTGGGCCGAAGAACCTCGAGGGTGCAAGGCTACGCAGTGCTTGGGGGATGGTCAATGATGGGGTTGGGTTGGGTACATATCCGTTGCTGCGGTAACGGCAGATATGGGTTCCGCCCTTACGGCGGGTCACTTTTGAAAGGAGCCCAAAAGTAACCAAAAGGCTCTTGCCCCAACACTCGGCACCTCGCTTAGGCTCGGTGTGCCCGTAATCCGACAGGTATTTGGGGGGCCGCCGCCACGCGCCATCCATGGCGCGGGGCGGCTAAACCGGCATCCCTGCCGGTTTACCCCCCAAATCCCTGTCGAATTCCGGCCAGCGTGTTTAACGGGGCGCCTAAGATCAAAAGCAAAAGCAAAAGCACAGCGGCCTGACAGCCGGCTTGAGTGGTGTAGAGCAAAGGCAAACGCGGCGGCCTTAAAGCCGACCGGAGTTGCGTCTGTTGATCGCGGTCTAAATGTGGGAGGGGGCTTGCCCCCGATTGCAGGGTGACAGCCACAACTGCATCAGCTGACACACCGCCATCGAGAGCAAGCCAGCTCTTACACGTACCTGCTTTTGATCCAACCACTCAGGTCGGCTACTAGGCCGCCGTGCTCTTGCTTTTGATCTTGATCTTGATCTCAGGCGCCCCGTCAAACACGCTGGCCGAACGCAGGCTTGAATCCGTGGGTAACCCGGCAGGACGCCGGGTTAGCCGCCCCGCGCCATGGATGGCGCGTGGCGGCGGCCCACGGATTCAAGCCGGAGTGAGGGCACACCGAGCCTAAGCGAGGTGCCGAGTGTTGGGGCAAGAGCCCTTTGGTTACTTTGGGGCTCTTTTCCAAAGTGACCCGCTGTAAGAGCGGAACCATAAGCCGCCGTTACCCAAATAACGGATATGTACCCACATCCCCAATTGACTCCCCTCCCACCCCCATGCTCTCCTACACATCTTGTTTCGGGTGCCCTGCAAAGGGTGAAACGGGAAACCGGTGACTCATGCACACACGCATGACAGTCCGGTGCTGCCCCCGCAACGGTAAGCGAGCGAAACGTCATATCCACTGTGCCAGCCGGCATGGGAAGGCGACGTTTTCAGGCATTGAGCCCCTCGCAAGCCCGGAGACCGGCCCGAAAAAATCAGATAACAAACCCGCGGTGGGCGGGCGCTGTTCAGAAATCTGCGTGCCTGGCTCGCGGGGTTTTCATGCGCTCGTTTCACCCTGACACCTGAAAGGGACGCGCCATGTCGATCATCAGCAGCACCTCGCACTCCGCCAGCAGCACCTCTACGTTGAGCCAACGCCTGACCGCCGCCATCGGCGCGTCGATCCTCGGCGCGTGCCTGGTGTACTTCGCCGGTTTCTCGCACATCGAGGCCGTGCACAACGCCGCCCACGATACCCGCCACAGCGCCGCGTTCCCGTGCCACTGAGACCTGCCGACATGATCAAGCGTATTGCGCAAACCGCAGGTTTCACCGGTCTCCTGGCCGCCCTGCTGCTCACCCTGCTGCAAAGCTTCTGGGTCGCCCCGCTGATTCTGCAGGCGGAAACCTTTGAAAAGGCCCCAACCGTCACTGAAGTGACGCATGAACACGCTGCCGGTGCTGCCGCGCATACCCACGACGCCGAAGCCTGGGAGCCGGAAGATGGCTGGCAGCGCGTGCTGTCCACCACGGGCGGCAACCTGGTGGTCGCCGTCGGTTTCGCCCTGATGCTGGCCGGCCTGTACACCCTGCGCGCACCGACCCGTACGGCTCAAGGCCTGCTCTGGGGCCTGGCCGGTTATGCAACCTTTGTACTGGCGCCGACAATGGGCCTGCCGCCCGAGCTGCCAGGCACCGCCGCCGCCGACCTGGCGCTGCGCCAGACGTGGTGGATCGGCACCGCCGCCTCTACCGCCGCAGGTATCGCTTTGATCGTGTTCGGTCGCAACGGGTTGCTGAAAGTGCTGGGCGTGGCGATCCTTGCAGTACCGCACGTAATCGGCGCGCCGCAGCCTGAGGTGCATTCGATGCTGGCACCGCAAGCCCTGGAAGCACAGTTCAAGATCGCTTCGCAGTTGACCAACGTCGCGTTCTGGCTGGCCTTGGGCCTGATCAGCGCCTGGCTGTTCCGCCGCAACCGCGACGATCAATACTCCGCATGACCCTGGTGGTCGGCCTGGGCTGCCAGCGCGGCTGTGATGTTCATACCCTGCTGGGCCTGTTTGATGCCGCCCTGGCCGAGGGCGGTATCGAGCGCCAGCGCATCACCGCACTGGCCAGTATCGCGCGCAAACAGGATGAACCGGGGCTACTGGCACTGGCCGCGGCCCTGAACCTGCCGCTGCGTTGTTTCAGCGCAGAACAACTGGCGCCTTTCGCAGACCGCCTGAGCCACAAATCCGCGATCGCCTTTGCCCATACCGGCTGTTACGGCATCGCCGAAAGCGCCGCCCTGGCACTCGCCGAACACCTTGCTGACGCCCCTGCCCGCCTGCTGATCACGCGCAAAAAAAACGCGCAGGCCACCTTTGCATTGGCTTGCGCCGGCTGAAATCCCGATAATTGCCCTTCCCGATCATGAACAATATTCATGCTCGCCCGTTTTTCGACAGGAATCACCATGACCGTCTACTTCATCGGCGCAGGCCCCGGCGACCCGGAATTGATCACCGTCAAAGGCCAGCGGCTGATCCGCAGTTGCCCGGTGATCATCTATGCCGGCTCGCTGGTA
Source organism: Pseudomonas petroselini (assembly GCF_045037875.1). Taxonomy (NCBI): domain Bacteria; kingdom Pseudomonadati; phylum Pseudomonadota; class Gammaproteobacteria; order Pseudomonadales; family Pseudomonadaceae; genus Pseudomonas; species Pseudomonas petroselini. Next base: position 3,516,419 of record NZ_CP173614.1, on the reverse strand, counting down.
CCCGCTGCCGTGCTGGAAGGACATCAGGCAGAAACCGTGGTCAACAGCGCCGAACTGCATCTGGAACAGATCATCGACCTGATCAAGACCGCCCATGCCAAAGGCCAGGACGTCGCCCGCGTGCACTCCGGCGACCCGAGCCTGTATGGGGCGATTGGCGAACAGATCCGCCATCTGCGCGAGTGGGGTATCCCATTCCAGATCATTCCCGGCGTGACCGCAGTCGCGGCGTGTGCGGCGTTGTTGGAAACGGAACTGACCCTGCCCGACATCGCCCAGAGCGTGATCCTGACCCGCTACGCCGATAAAACCACGATGCCCGCCGGTGAAGACTTCGACAGCCTGGCGCGACATGGCACGACCATGGCGATTCACCTGGGGGTCAACCACCTGGAAAAGATCGTCGCCGAACTGTTGCCACACTATGGCGCCGATTGCCCGATTGCCGTGGTGCACCGGGCGACTTGGCCGGACCAGGATTGGGCGGTGGGCACGCTGAGTGACATTGCCGGGAAGGTGGCGGCGAAAGGGTTTCGGCGCACGGCGCTGATCGTGGTGGGCCGGGTGTTGGCGAGTGACAGTTTCAGTGAGTCGTCGCTGTACCGGGCCGGGCATGCGCATCTGTACCGACCATGACAATCAACATGCACTTTTAATCGCAAGCAGCTGATTTAAATTAATAAATTAAAATAAAAATGCCGGAGCGGGCTTACTTCAACAGTTAATCTTGTTTGTTAGATAATTAACGCAAGCCATTGAATTTTAAGCATAAAAAACGGCGCTCACGGGGCGCCGTTTTTCTGTCCGCAGCGAACACCTTACTCAGTAGTAGGCGTTTTCTTTCTGCGTGTGGTCGGTCACGTCACGGACACCCTTGAGCTCCGGAATACGCTCGAGCAAGGTGCGCTCGATGCCTTCACGCAAGGTCACATCCGCCTGACCGCAGCCCTGGCAGCCGCCACCGAACTTGAGCACGGCGATGCCGTCATCCACCACATCGATCAGGCTGACCTGACCCCCGTGGCTGGCCAGCCCAGGGTTGATCTCGGTTTGCAGGTAGTAGTTGATGCGCTCGTTGACCGGGCTGTCGGCGTTGACGTTCGGCACCTTGGCGTTTGGCGCCTTGATGGTCAATTGGCCACCCATACGGTCGGTGGCGTAGTCGACCACGGCGTCGTCGAGGAAGGCTTCGCTGAAGGCGTCGATGTACGCGGTGAAGCTTTTGAGCCCCAGGGCGGTGTCTTCAGGTTTCTCTTCCCCTGGCTTGCAGTAGGCAATGCACGTTTCAGCGTATTGGGTGCCGGGCTGGGTGATAAAGACGCGGATGCCGATACCTGGGGTGTTCTGCTTGGACAGCAGGTCAGCCAGGTAATCGTGGGCGGCGTCGGTAATGGTTATGGCAGTCATGGAAACTCCTCACAGGCTTGCCGGCAGTTTACGCCAAAATATTACGTAGGTACAAAGTCCTAGTGTTTTTGTCGGGATAGTGGTTTTTTTGATGGGTGTGCCTAGCTGTTATTTGTGTTCAACGGGCGCCTAAGATCAAAAGCAGGCTGATATCCACCTGATGCATGCAGATCAAACTGTGGGAGGGGGCTTGCTCCCGATGGCGGTGTGTCAGTTGATGCCTCTATAGCTGTCCCACTGCTATCGGGGGCAAGCCCCCTCCCACAGTTTTAACCGAGTACGGCACACACAACACCGGCCCCCTCACAAATTCTCGTACCGATTCATGTCCAACACCCCCTCTTCCACCGGCGTGGTCTCACGGATGTACCGCGACAAATCATGGAAATACTGCCAAAACAACGGATGACTACGCCGCACACCCCACCGATCCACAATCTTTTCAAACCGCTTGGCATCGTGAGCCTGCTCCATCTGCGCAACAAACTCCGGCACTTCCTGAGCCGGGATGTTGAACATGAAGTTCGGGTAGCTGCTGAGCACGCCCGGATAGAGGGTCAGCGTGTCCAGGCCCGGCTGGTAGCGATAGGCCTCCCCCAGCAGAAACGCCACGTTACTGTGGGCCCGGTTGCGCAGCATGCTGTAGACCACGCGCTTGCCGCCGGCCGTCTCGACACGCAGCATCGTGGCCTCGGGCAGTTGGTCGATGACCTTGAGCCCGGCGGCCGGGCGCGACGTCAAGCGGCTAAGCGCCTGCTCAGCATCCTGTAAGGCCGGATCAACACCGTCACGGGAACAATACGCACCGCTGCAACGGTTGATCGGATCCGGACTGGCGTTCAAATCGCCATAACGGCTAAGCAACTGCTTGGCAAAATCGCGCTTCGGGTCTTTTTCATCCAGATGCAGGCCGGTGGGTTTATCGTCATCAATCGCCTCGTAATCCAGCCACAGCTTGAGCTTCCCGCTGTTCTGGTACCAGTCATCCATAAAGCCATCACGGGAATCAGCCGGCATCAGGCGCAGGAAGTTCTGCTCAGCGCCATTGCGGATCAAGTCGAAGTACAACCGCGTCTGGGCCTGGTGCGACACATTGCCGAACACATCGAAATTCACCGCCAACTGGTAATACGTACGCTCCAGCAGCGGGTAGTCGAACAGCCACATCGTCTGCGGCACTTCGCCGATCAGGCCTTTGGTCACCGAGGCACTGTCGAAGTGGCGGAAGATGCTCAGCAAGGCATTGTCATTGCCCGCCCACAGGCTCGACCAACTCGGCGGCGGCAGGTCGGCGTAGCTGTCACGGCGCAGGGCCTCGTACTCATTGCGCTTGTCACGGTAGGCCAGCCATAGGCTGAGTACACTGCCGACGTCATCGTTCTGCCCAGGCATGGCCAGCAATGGCGTGGCCTGGCCGCGATAGCGCGCATCAGTAATGTACAAGTCGTGGTCCGGGTCCTGGAAAAGCGTCCAGAAGTTGTCGCGGATCACGTCCGTGGCGATCTGCCCACGGCACACCGGCCCGCGAATAAAGGTGCGTACGAAGTATTCGGCGTTATCCAGCATGAACTGGTAGCGCGCCTTGGCCGGGATGGCTTCGAAGGTTTCGAACGGGTTGGCGCGCCGGCCAGGGCCGTAGCCCGGCAAGGCGTTGACCTGCCAGTTATCGGCGTAAAACAACGCCTTGATGCGCGCCATCTTCTCGGCACTGAACGGGTACGCGATGTGGGTTTTATGCACGATCACGCCCTGCATCGGCCACAGGCGGTAATACACACGGGTGCCGGGGTCATCATTAGGGCGTCGGGTGGCAATCAGGTCGATGGGTTGACCGCTCGGCGTGCGCGAACGCACCCACTGGAAGAAATGCCCCGGCTCGCCGTTCTCAAAGTAGATATGAGCGAGGAACAAATGCTCGAACAACCAGCGCGCCACGAGGCTTTCGCGGGCGCCGGGCTGGTTGAACAGGTTCTCCCACTGTTGCACCTGCAGGGCTTCCTTGGCGCTTGGCGCCAGGCCTTGCTCATCAATCGGCGCGCCGGAAGCCAGCCAGCGTTGCAGGGTCTGGTACTGCTGGTCGGTCAGGCCGGTGACCGCCAGCGGCATGCCTTCCTTGGGATGGGCACCGGCGTAGGCATTGAACTCGCCGGGCATGGCGCACAGGTTTGCGCGGTTCAGGCCCAGCACGATGTCATCCGGCAGCTTGGCATTGGGCACCAGCGGGGCGTTATGGCCCAACTCCAGCATGCGCGCCATCAAGGCAGCCTGGCTGCCCTGGGCGTCCAGCACCGAGTAGAAGCCCTTCTGCTGCCAGGCTTGCTTGCCAAAGGCGTCATAGAACAACCGGGTGGTCGGCGTGGCCTGGCTGCGTTCGCCATCGTAGACCGGGATTTTGCTCGCTCCGCGCGCCGCCCCCTCGGCACTGCCCAGGTTGAGTTGGCAGGCGGAGTCGTAGCAGGCATGGCAGGCCACGCATTTCTCGGTAAAAATCGGTTGAATGTCGCGGGTGTACGAAATCGCCGGGGCGGGTCCGTCGGCCTGTGCAATGCAGGCGACCAGCGCCAGGACGGCGCTGGTGATGAGGCGAAGTGACATGTATCCGGTCCCGATTCAATGCGTGCGCTGAAAAATTGCCGTGATTCTACCGATGTCGACAGGCCACCAACTTGAACGATATTCATGCAAAACCTGGACATGCCGCAAATCGGCACAGGTTTGCTATGATCCACGCCCTCCGTAATGCCTGACCAGAGTAGTCCCATGTCCGATCGTAGCGTTCGTCTGCAAGCCCTTCATCAAGCCCTCAAGGAACGTATCCTGATCCTCGACGGCGGTATGGGCACGATGATCCAGAGCTACAAGCTGGAGGAGCAGGATTACCGTGGCAAACGCTTCGCCGACTGGCCAAGCGACGTCAAGGGTAACAACGACCTGCTGGTGATCACCCGTCCGGACGTGATCGGCGGTATCGAAAAAGCCTACCTGGATGCCGGTGCCGACATCCTCGAAACCAACACCTTCAACGCCACCCGCATTTCCATGGCCGACTACGGCATGGAAGAGCTGGCCTACGAACTGAACGTAGAAGGCGCACGCCTGGCGCGCAAGATCGCCGACGCCAAGACCCTCGAGAACCCCGCCAAGCCGCGCTTCGTCGCCGGCGTGCTCGGCCCGACCAGCCGCACCTGCTCGTTGTCGCCGGACGTGAACAACCCCGGCTACCGCAACGTCACCTTCGATGAACTGGTGGAAAACTACACCGAGGCCACCCAAGGCCTGATCGAAGGCGGCGCCGACCTGATCCTGATCGAGACCATCTTCGACACCCTCAACGCCAAGGCTGCGATCTTCGCCGTGCAAGGCGTGTTCGAAACATTGAATATCGAACTGCCGATCATGATCTCCGGCACCATCACCGACGCCTCCGGCCGCACCCTGTCGGGCCAGACCACCGAAGCGTTCTGGAACTCCGTGGCCCATGCCAAGCCGATTTCGGTGGGCCTGAACTGCGCCTTGGGCGCCAGCGAACTGCGTCCATACCTGGAAGAGTTGTCGAACAAGGCCAGCACCCACGTTTCCGCACACCCGAACGCCGGCCTGCCGAACGAATTCGGCGAGTACGATGAATTGCCGTCGGAAACCGCCAAGGTCATCGAAGAATTCGCCCAGAGCGGCTTCCTCAACATCGTCGGCGGCTGCTGCGGCACCACGCCGGGCCACATCGAGGCCATCGCCAAGGCCGTGGCCGGGTATGCGCCGCGTGTGATCCCGGACATTCCCAAGGCCTGCCGCCTGTCGGGCCTGGAGCCGTTCACCATTGATCGCAGCTCACTGTTCGTCAACGTCGGCGAGCGCACCAATATCACCGGTTCGGCGCGTTTTGCCCGCCTGATCCGTGAAGACAACTACACCGAAGCCCTCGAAGTCGCCCTGCAGCAGGTGGAAGCCGGCGCCCAGGTGATCGACATCAACATGGACGAGGGCATGCTTGATTCGAAGAAGGCCATGGTGACCTTCCTCAATCTGATTGCCGGCGAGCCGGACATCTCCCGCGTCCCGATCATGATCGACTCCTCCAAGTGGGAAGTGATCGAAGCCGGCCTCAAGTGCATCCAGGGCAAGGGCATCGTCAACTCCATCAGCATGAAGGAAGGCGTCGAGCAGTTCATTCACCACGCCAAGCTGTGCAAGCGCTACGGCGCCGCCGTGGTGGTGATGGCGTTCGACGAAGCCGGCCAGGCCGACACCGAAGCGCGCAAGAAAGAGATCTGCAAACGCTCCTACGACATCCTGGTGAATGAAGTCGGCTTCCCGCCGGAAGACATCATCTTCGACCCGAACATCTTCGCGGTCGCCACCGGTATCGAAGAACACAACAACTACGCGGTCGACTTCATCAATGCCTGCGCCTATATCCGTGACGAATTGCCGTATGCGCTGACCTCCGGCGGCGTGTCCAACGTGTCGTTCTCGTTCCGTGGCAACAACCCGGTGCGCGAGGCGATCCACTCGGTGTTCCTGCTCTACGCAATCCGCAACGGCCTGACCATGGGCATCGTCAACGCCGGCCAACTGGAGATCTACGACCAGATCCCGGCCGAACTGCGCGATGCGGTGGAAGACGTGGTGCTCAACCGTACCCCGGAAGGCACCGATGCCCTCCTCGCCATTGCCGACAAGTACAAAGGCGACGGCAGCGTCAAGGAAGCCGAGACTGAGGAATGGCGTGGCTGGCCGGTGAACAAGCGCCTGGAACACGCGCTGGTCAAGGGCATCACCACCCACATTGTTGAAGACACCGAGGAGTCCCGGCAGTCGTTCGCGCGTCCGATTGAGGTGATCGAAGGCCCGCTGATGTCCGGCATGAACATCGTCGGCGACCTGTTCGGCGCCGGCAAAATGTTCTTGCCCCAGGTGGTGAAATCCGCCCGTGTGATGAAACAGGCCGTGGCCCACTTGATCCCGTTCATCGAGCTGGAAAAAGGCGACAAGCCGGAAGCCAAGGGCAAGATCCTCATGGCCACCGTGAAAGGCGACGTGCACGACATCGGCAAGAACATCGTCGGCGTGGTGCTCGGTTGCAACGGTTATGACATCGTCGACCTGGGCGTGATGGTGCCCGCAGAGAAAATCCTGCAGGTGGCCAAGGAGCAGAAGTGCGACATCATCGGCCTGTCCGGCCTGATTACGCCGTCCCTGGACGAAATGGTGCATGTGGCCCGCGAGATGCAGCGCCAGGACTTCCACCTGCCGCTGATGATCGGTGGCGCCACCACCTCCAAGGCGCACACGGCGGTGAAGATCGAGCCCAAGTACAGCAACGATGCAGTGATCTACGTCACCGACGCCTCGCGCGCCGTGGGTGTGGCGACGCAGCTGCTGTCCAAGGAACTCAAGGCCGGCTTCGTCGAGAAGACCCGCCTGGAATACATCGACGTGCGTGAACGGACGTCCAACCGCAGCGCGCGTACTGAGCGCCTGAGTTACCCGGCGGCCATCGCCAAGAAGCCGCAGTTCGACTGGAGCACCTACACCCCGGTGGTGCCGACCTTTACCGGCGCCAAGGTACTGGACAATATCGATCTCAAGGTACTGGCCGAATACATCGACTGGACGCCGTTCTTCATCTCCTGGGACCTGGCCGGTAAATTCCCGCGCATCCTCGAAGACGAAGTGGTCGGCGAAGCCGCTACCGCGCTGTATGCCGACGCCCAGGAAATGCTCAACAAGCTGATTGACGAAAAACTCATCAGCGCCCGCGCCGTGTTCGGCTTCTGGCCGACCAACCAGGTGCAGGACGATGACCTGGAAGTCTACGGTGACGATGGCCAGCCGATTGCCAAGCTGCACCACCTGCGCCAGCAGATCATCAAGACCGACGGCAAGCCGAACTTCTCCCTGGCTGACTTCGTAGCACCAAAAGACAGCGGAGTGACCGACTACATCGGTGGTTTCATCACCACCGCCGGCATCGGCGCCGAAGAGGTCGCCAAGGCTTATCAGGACGCTGGCGACGACTACAACTCGATCATGGTCAAGGCCCTGGCCGACCGTCTGGCCGAAGCCTGCGCCGAGTGGCTGCACCAGCAAGTGCGTAAAGAGCACTGGGGCTACGCCAAGGACGAGCAACTGGATAACGAGGCGCTGATCAAGGAGCAGTACAGCGGTATCCGCCCTGCGCCCGGCTACCCGGCGTGCCCGGACCACACCGAGAAAGCCCAGCTGTTTCAACTGCTGGACCCTGAAGCCCGCGAAATGCAGGCGGGCCGCAGCGGCGTGTTCCTCACCGAGCACTACGCAATGTTCCCGGCAGCGGCGGTCAGTGGCTGGTACTTCGCCCACCCACAGGCGCAGTACTTCGCCGTGGGCAAGGTCGACAAGGACCAGGTGGCGAGCTACACCGCCCGCAAAGGCCAGGACCTGAGCGTGAGCGAGCGGTGGCTGGCACCGAACCTGGGGTATGACAACTGATCAGCCAGGCGCTTGCCGGGCTAGTTGCCCAGTTCGGCGATTTCGCGGGTGGAGAGTTCTCTTCTCAACCCGCGTAGCTCAACCTCATTGGCTTTTTGCAACGCATCGACTTGCTCGAGATACGCTGGATTGATGTCAGGATACTGCTCTTCCAGAGTCTCCGATTGGTCGGCCAGCGTCTGTTGCACCTTAGCGAACTCGGTTGGGTATTTTTCCTGCAGATAACTTTTCCAGTAGTCACGCGTGATCAGTTGCTCGATAAACGCCGGGGTCTGTTCTTCGGCCATCACGCTGGCGTAGGCCACGTCCAGGTCAGCAGCCTGTACCCCTGACACGCCGCGGTAGAGCATGGTAGAGGGCTGCGTGGGGAGATCCAGGCGTTGCGCCAACCCGGTTCGATACGCCAGGCGGATCTCCGCCGGGTCCGTGCCAGGGAAGCGCTGAATGCGCTTTCTCGCCAGCGCCTCAACCTCCCCCAGGCGAAACAGACGCCTGGAAAGCTTCAGTAACGTGCGTCCCTTATCGGAGGGATCCATGCGACGAAGGGCATTGAACTCATAGACCCCGACTTCCACATCGTTGAACAACAGTATTCGACCATCACCACAGGTCGCCTTATTCCTTGAGGTCCGTGCAATGAGCATCAGGCGTTCGCTCAACGCCGGGTCGCTGTGCGCAGCCTCCAGAACGTCCCAAACCCGCTCTGTCAGCCTGACGCGGTCCTGCTGAAAATCACTGGTGTGTTGAAGTTGCGCCAACATGTTCGAGAAGTCCTGCGTGGTGTCCTGGGCCAACACTTCGCGCCATATCTGGTGCTTTTCCGAGTCGGCGGCCACGCCGTCGAACCATCGGGCTTTTTGCGCCGCAGGTGTCTCTACGTCAGGGTGATCGCCAAAGTGCTCGTCATCAGCTTCAGGCCCGTACCCCGCGATCATTTGGTCAACTTCCTGCGTGGTAAACCCAAGCCCTCGCCCGGTTTCGCGCTCGTATTCACGCAAGCGTATCAACTCCTCCTCCAGCAACAGGTTATCGGACAAGTCCGTGCCCGCCATCAAACCGGCATGCTCGGGCAGAAAGGCGTCGAGCGGAATCCGCTGTATTTCCAAATTACTCCGCAAGTCCAGGCGAGTCAGTTGGGGTGACTGCAGCACGCCCACCGGCCAATCGCTGAGTCGGTTGCCACTCAGATTAAGGCTTTGCAACCGGTCAAGGCCGGTGACATCAAAGTCAGGCAGACGATTGCCTTCCAGGTCCAGCACCTGCAACAGGGGCAAAGCACGCAACTGGCGCTGCAACCGTGCTGCGTCAAGAAAACCGTTCTGGCTGGCGCTCAACCGAACAAGGCGTTCACACTGCGTTACCGCCTCCGGCAATGCGCCCAGCCCGTTGCCATTCAACGTCAGGCTGTTCAATCGTGGAAATGCGCGCAGAAACTCGTCCGAAGCGCTCGTTAGCCTGACGTTGCTCAGGTCCAGCGCACCGACATGGTTGAGCGTGACCGGCAGTGCCGGCAAGTCGCCAAGGATCAAGCCGCTCAAATCCAGCGCATAGTCGTTAGGGATGTCCTGCGGGGCATGCACCTCGCGCAGTGTTTCGCGCCAGCACGTCAGAAGCTGGTCAGCGGCGCGGCGGCGGTCAACCGCGTTCACCCACCCGATGCGGGTGCGAACAGCAGGCGTGTCGATCCAGGCATTAAAGCGCTCGATCATGTGCGCCTGCTGTTGCTGCCACTGGCGCAGCGTGGTTTCAATTTGCGTGGCACTCACGCCCTGTTCCAGCCAGGCGTCTATTCGTTCAATGGCTTGCGCCGCGCTCAACTGCGGATCCAGGCGTTGCAGCTGTTCGGCCGATGTCAGGCCTCCCCCACCCGCAGCGTCCAGCGGCAGCGGCAACAACAAGTCCGGTTGCTCCGAGGCCTCTATCGGGAAATACATCGGATCACCTCCGGTTCTCCCTGCGGCCAACACAGTGCGCTCAATGCCGAATGGCCTGGCATACATCGTTGCCAAGGGCGACCCAGGCGCGGTGCGGTTAGCGAATGTCTGCGCCTTGCTCATCGCTTGCGGGCTCAACCGGCAACCCCGCAACGAGGTACCCGCCAACAGGACATCGTGGCCAACCAGCGCGGCATCGGGAATCTCCGTAATAGCGCTATGACTCAAATCCAGAAAACCCAGCTTTGGCAGGGTTAGCACACCTTCCGGCCAGGCCCGAACCTGGGTCTGCCCCAGGTCCAGCGACACCAGGTCCCTGAGCGCGCTGACGGTCAGGTTGCCGACCCGGTTCCTCGATAGGTCGAGCCTCTGCAAGGAGGTCAGCCGGTTCAACCGCGCCTGCATTGACGCGGTGATCGTCAGTTCATTCCCCGCCAGATTCAGTTCGCTCAGTTGCCCCAACGTCTCAAGGGCCCGTGGCAGCTCCGTCAGTTTATTGCCACTCAGGTTGAGCACCCGCAGCTCAGGAAAGCTGCGCAGGAAGTCATCGACCTGCGTTGCGGATAGCTTTGCATCCGACAGGATCAGGTGACGGATCTGGGGAAATACCTCATCCCCCAGCGCCGGCAGATCACCTGGCGCGCCATAGTTCGTCAGGTCCAATACCTCGTTCAACGGCTCGCGCCCCAAACCCGAGTACTCACGGTCCAACACTGTGCGCAGTGTCTGCGCACCGATACGAGACGGGCCAGCCACCGGCTCGCGCGCGCCATACCGGGCAGCCAGCGCATCACGCCGACATTTGCGAATCCTGTCGGCCAGCACCCGACGTTGTTCGACGAACATTTCCCCGCCATCGACGCGCACGGGCGACTCCTGCCACGTCACCAGCGCCTCGTCCGTGACGCGATAGCGCTCAAGCAATGCCTCGACATGATCCAGCAGCGCGCGCCCCGCCAGTCCGTCCTGCTTGAAAGCTAGCAAGGCGTTGCCCGCCATCCCTCGGTCCTGACTATTCAACGTGCGAAGGCGCTGCAGACAGTACTGCGTGACCATCTGCGACTCATCCACCAGATGAGCCGGGTTTTCGTGCACGTAGTCAAACGCCCGCCTGAAGGCGCGGGGCTCCAGCGCCCCCCAGTTCAAGCGCAGGCTGCGCCATAACGGCGCGTGCCCACTGAACAGCGCATCGGGCAGCGAGGGGATATCCAGACCTGACAGGTCCAGCGACGCCAAGCCTGCATGCGCGAGAAGCCCCGTCGGCCATTGATTCGACGGCCCCGCCAGGGTCAAGTCCCGCAAGTTCGTCAACACACTGTAATCCAAGGCTGGAAGTTGACCGGTCAGGTGTAACTTCTTCAGTTGAGTCATCCCCTGCAGCGCTTGCACCAGGTCTGGCGAGTACTCTGCGGCCTCAAGCTTTAGCTCGGTGAGGGTGTCCAGCGTGGACAACTCACCCGCCAGGGCGGGCATGTCCGCAGCAACGAGTTGAAGATCGAGGCTTTCCAGCGCGGGAAACGCTTGCCTCAACGTGCCGTCGAGGAGTTGGGTGCTGTTTATCCGCAGCTTGCGCACATGCGAGAAGTCGGCCGCCCATTGCGGCAACGCCTCTGCGCCCAGTAGATCAAGCTCGAAAACCGCCGCCTGCCCGCGCCGCAAGCCGTTTCGCCAGCACCGGAGGATCTGCGCGGCATAAAAATTTCTGCGCAGCCCCGGAGCCCCTTGTGCGTCAGCATGGGCCCAGGTCAGCAGCACCCTGCAGAGCTCAACAAACTCCCTGCGGCGGTTTTCCAACAGGTGGAAAACCTGCTGTTCGGAGTCACCCGCACTCATGCGCTCCCTGATGAACTGCAAGGCCTGTTCATCAGACACATTAGGATAAACACTGCGCACCCTGGCGATCAGCGGCTCATCAGCAAAGCCCGCGACATCACCGCTGGCAGCGTAGCCAATCCGGCCAGAGGCTGTACGTACCAATCGCCCGGCCCCGCCCTTGAGCGGTTCGCGCTTGAGGATGCGGGACATGTCATCGCGGAGGCTGCGTGCATAGTCAGTCACCTGTTTGTGTAACGCCTCGCCCGGATGACCCTGCAATGCATCGCGCAAGGTATCGGGCAGCACTTCCACCAGCGATTCGAACAGGTTCCGGCCGGCCTTGGGCACACTGTTCAACGCACGCCCTTCGCTATCGAAGGCACGAAAGGCGTCCTCGTTCCAGAGCAAATAAAAGCGCGTCGGCGCCTGCTCGCGGCCAATGCTGTCTACCAGCGGCCCTTTAAGGCCGCGGGCACGCACTTCGACGCGGATATCCGCCGACCAGCCGGGCAAGCGTTCCAGGGTGTGCAGCGCCAACCGGTCACTGGCCGACGACGCCATGCTCTCCAGGTACAAACCGGCTAGCGCCCGACTCAAGCTGCCTTGATGCAGGTGAACACGAATTTCTTTTGCCAGCCGCAAGGGAATGCGACCGGTGCTGCGGAGCTGGCTCAACGCCTCGGCACTCGCGCCGCCCAGTACCTGCCCCGCCGCTTCCGGCGACAAGGATGGGAAACTGCGCTGAAGTGCCTGGGTATCGACATCGGGAGAGGCTTGTCGACTCATCAGGTTTTTTACCAAGGCCTGTTTTCTGAGCTGAGCCCGGTCGGCCAAACGGTCCCTGAACAGCTGCGTTCGATCTACGCCTTCTTTCGCACTTTCGCTGCCCAACAGTTGCCGGGTGCGCGCTTCGTCGAGGCCTGCCAATACGCGCTCCGGCAGCTTCCCGGCATCGACTTCGGCCTGGGTGATCTTGATGGTCGGCCTTGTATGGCTGGGCGCCGAAACCGAACCAAATCGCTGCGAGTCCCCCGCCAGCCCAGGACCGTTAAATACCTCGACGACCTCCTCAGCCGGCCAACTCGGCATTTCCACGGCCAGCGGCACCATGAATTGGCAATGGCCCTCCAGGCACGCGCCTTGGCGAATCTGCCCGATCACCTCGTCTGCTTGCTGATCCACTTCAAACACCCGGACCATCTCCGACAACACCGGCGGCGGTGCGTGGTGATCGACGTGTAACGCTCGCAGCTCATCGTCACTGACCCCACTGGCATCGGCGATCTGCTCCAGTTGCGCATCGGAAAAACGCTCCATGTGCGGCCCTGTTCGCCGCAACAACGCGGTGCGACTCCATTCCAGCGGACGTTCCAGGGTGTGGCGCCAGGCGCCGTGACCGTTGTGCTGCAGCATCGGCTGGTAGGCATCCGCGTCGGTCGGGTGCTTGATTGCCCACTGGTCGAGGGTTGGGTCGAAGGTCTTTTCATAGACGTTGCCGTCAATATTGACGTAAGTCTTGCCCCCCACTTCAAATTGCCCCAAGGCATTGGGGGTGAGGCCCTCAAGGGAGACACTGCTTTTGTAGGTCGCCAGGTCTGGATGCCACAAGCGCAGCTTGCCGAACGGCAGTGCGACCTTGGTCATGCCATTGACGAACCTCGAGGGCACGATGGGTGGCGCTTTACCCGCCACCGCGCCCAATGCCGCCATGAAGGCGACGTTCGCCATCACCGATTTAAGGTGCGTCCACGCCTCCTCGGCGTCGCCATGCCGCCACGACTGCACGCCTTGGTACACCTCGTAGCTCAGTTGCACAGCCGTGACAGCCAGCATCACCTCACCCAGCCCAGGCACAAAGAACGCCGCCACGTTGAGTACGTTGAAGCCCCATTCGGCGTAGTGCTTGAGTCGCTCTAGCCAGGCCTTGTGGTCAACATCGGCGGTCGGTATGGCCAGCAATTTGGCGTTGGATTTTATCCTGGCGAGATGAAAGTCATAGCGCGCGCCGAACACTTCACCGTCGATGAAGTCCTCCTCCATCCCCAGGTTCAGCGCTTCGTTCCAGACTTCCTCATAAATCCCGCCGGCATAGGCGCCGGGGTTGTAGGAGGAACGTGGGTAGACCGGGTTCGGGTTCCAACGATGGACCTTGAGTTGAAGCTTGAGCCGGCGGAAAAACTGTGCCGATTCATCCTGAGGCACAAAGCCTGAGAAAAAATGCTGATACTGGGGAGATCGCAGCTTGATCGCCAGGTCCTTGGAGAATTCGCTGGCCGTGGCGTATTCCTTGACGGGACTGACCGGATCCCCGGGTATATACACAATGAAGCGCGTCTCGGGAGGTGTCGACTCTTGGACCAGACCACTGCCGGGTAATAGATTAAGCCAGGGTTTTTTGAGGAGCGCTCTGGTTCGGCGGGAACTTGCCCCGATTATCAGCACATCGCTCAATGCTGAACCCAGCACCTCCAAGCGACTGAACGCGACCGGCTTGCCATCAAGCTTGGCTTGGCCCTTGCCCTCCAACACCGCCAACAGCAGGGTAAAGGCCGCTTCATCAATGGCCGACGTCATCCGCGCAATGTGGGCCTGCACGCGCAAGCGGTCCTTGTTTGCCATGATCGTGTGTTGGCGTACGGTGGCAGCGTTGTCCGGCGCCTCGAACACCTGGCTCAGGTGCTCCTGGTATTGCCTGCCCAGGTCCAGTTCCCGGCACAGGCTGGCGAACGCCGCGGGTTTGATCGATAACTTATCGCGAATGCTGTAGCGGGTTTTGCCGAACGGGTAAGTCCTGGTCTCGTCATAGAGGTGCATCTCCAGCGAGCCCTCGGGGGCGAGTGCGCTGGTCTCCTGCAGGGAGACTTCGTCAAAGGGCTCATCGGCCTCGAAGTTGCGCAGTGCTGCTTGTAACAGCGATTGCTGGTCGACGGTGTTCGGCGCGCGCAGATGAAACAGATGGGTTGCCACCGGATCAGGCGCTTGCCCGAATGTGGTGCGCAAGGCCTGCGTCAGCAGCGGCTTGCAGAATTCGGTGATGCCTTGGAAATCCTTGAGGGTCTTGGCCAATTGCTGGCTTGAGGTGGTGCTTTGCATCTGGCTGTCGAGCAACCCTTGACGCAGCACCGAGGAGGCCTGGGCGAAAACGGCCGGGTGGGCCTTGATAAACCGTTGGGCGGGATCACGCGCCCGGGTCATGGCCTGCAGGTGAGCGCCGTGCAAATGCCGCGTCCAGTCAGGCAGGCGGCTCTTGATAAATGGGACATGAAGCCCCTTGGAAGGTGTTGGCATGGGGTTATTCCTGATACCTCATAGAGAGGCATCAGGAAATCACCGCCACCTGCCGGCAAGGCGGTAGATGTTTAGGCCGTCGCTGCCGGCAAGCCGCTGAGCCTTTAGGGCTTTACTGGCCGATCTCGGTGCGTTCCAGCCTGGTCAATTCAAGTGCGAGGTCGACGGCTTCAATTTGAAGTTCCAGGTCGCAATGGACCAAGGCCTCCCGATAGCGCTCGCCAAAGTCGGGATACAGATTTTCCAGGCGCACATGCTCCGCCTCTCGACGGGCTTGCAGCGCGACGAACCGGCTGCGGTATTTGATCTTCAGGTGGTCCGACCAAAACCCACGCGCTATCAGGTCCTGGAGCAGCTCTTCACCCTGCTCCGCCTGGGTCACCTGGGCAAACATGACATCGAGGTCTGCCGGCGTCACGCCGGACGCCCCGACATACAACATCCCCTGCGGCTGCTCGGGTAATTGCAGACGCTCGGCCAGGCCCACACGGTAAGCCATGCGAATCTCCGCCGGGTCGATTCGCGGCTTGCGCCGAATGACCTCATGGGCCAATGCCTCGACTTTATCCAGACGAAACAACCCTTTACCCAGTCGCAGCAGTACGGGCCCTTCCTGCCCGGCTTCGACGTTTTTCAAGGCATTGAACTCCAACGCCTTGAGGGTCAGGTCGGTAAAGTTGAGCATCCGCCCGTCACCGCAGGTGTAGTCCGCATTCGCTTGGGCAAACAGCAACTCCCGGAGCGCGTCGTCGCTGTGGGCAGCCTCCAGCAATCGCCACACGCGTGCGGTGAGCCCACGCCGATCAGTGGTGAAGTCACGGGTTTCCTTGAGTTCGGCAATGACACTGAAGAAGTGTTGGTGACCTTCACGAGCCTTGAGTGCCCGCCAAATAAGCTGTTTTTGAGCCGCATCGGTTTCAGCGCTGCCAAGCCAGCGGTCGAGCTGATGGGCCTCTTGCTCGGTCACGTCCTCAGGCTCACTGTCACTGTCGGCTTCACTCACTTCATAGGAGGTCGTCTCGGTATCCGCGCCCTCGAAACCACGCTCAAGCTCACGCGAGGTGAAGCGAAAGTTGATGTGAGTGTCCTGCCAGTAGTCATAGATCTGCGCCATGGTTTCACGGGACAGCAGGTTGTCCCGCAGGTCGGTGCCACGCATCAACGGGTCATGACCTTGCAGGGCTTCTTCGGGGATGCTCGTCAACTGGTTGTTGCGCAGGTCCAGGTACTTGAGTTCCGGGGCCTGAAGGACGCCGTGGGGCCATTGAGTCAATTGATTGCTACGCAAATCCAAGGACTCCAGCCGGATAAATGCACTGAAGTCCAAGCCTTCCAGGCTGTTCCAGCCCAGATTGAGCCGTTGCAGTTCGGGCAGGCTGCCAAGCCGTTGTTGCAACGCCGGCGTGTGGGTCAGGTAGTTATTGGAAACATCCAGTTGGACCAAGTGTTGCAGGCTGCTGACCGCCTCGGGCAACTGATCGAGCCCATTACCGCCCAGGTCAAGGTGGCGCAGATTGGGGAACGCCTTGAGAAAATCATTGGAGCCCTGCTCACTGATCCTGGCCATGTTCAAGCTCAGGGACGTGACCTGTTCCAGTGTTGCGGGCAACGCGGGCAAATCGCCCACATGCGCCCGCGACAAATCCAGGATGAGTTCCCGCGCAGGCATTTGCGCCAGGTTTTCTTGGCGCCATACACTCAGAATCGCGTCGGCAGCCCTTCGCCGCAACGTCGGCGTTACCCTTTCGTCGAGCAATGGGAAGGGTTTGATGTCAATCCAGGTGTTGAGCGCGTGTCTGAATGCCTGGTACTCCTGGCGCCACACCGAGAGGCGTGCGTCGATTTGCAGCGGCGTGAAGTGCTGGCTCAGCAAATGGTCGACGATCTGCTGCGCTTCCCTTTCGCCCATTGTCGGGTCCAGCAGGCGCAACCTTGCCGGGGCGCTCAATGGCGGCTCACCCTCAAGCGGCTCGGATGAAAGCTGAGGTAACACGCTCGAGGCGCGAAGCTCGTCGTCAGACGCTGGGTAATATTCCCTTTCACCCCAATTTGTTCGTGTCTGTAACAAGTGGGCATTCGCTGACGACCCCTGCCCCGCCCGGAAGCGCGCGATAATCTCGTCACGCCGTACAAAGGCGGTGTCGGTCAATGGGCAGCCTCGCAAATTAGCCGTGGCCACAAGCCGCACTTGGTGGGGTTGTACCACCTCAGGCACAGTGGTGATGCCACTGCGGCCCAGACTCAGGTGTTGCAGGTGCGGTAAGTCGAGCACCCCGCTTGGCCATTCAACGATAGCGGTGGCACTCACGTTCAGCGATTGGAGCGCTCGCAGAGCACTGACGTCCAGTGTGCCAAGGCGGTTTCGGCTCATGTCGAGGCGCTCAAGGGCAGTCAGTTGATTCAGGCGAACCTGCATAACGGGGTTGACGGTCAAATAATTGCCCTGCAGCTCTAACTCTTTAAGCTGCCTCATGCCTTCAATCGCCGACGGCAGATCATCCAACCGCATCCGGGATAAATCGAGACGTTCGACCTGGGGGAATTTGCGCAAAAACGTGCTGAGTTCAGGCTCGGTCAGACTCAGTCCGCGGAGGTTCAAACTGCGGATGTGCGGATAAGCCCCCCCAGGTAAATGCGGTAGGTCGTTCAGCCTGCCACCTGACAGGTTAAGCACTCTATTCACCGGTGGCATCTCACGCATATCAGCGAAACGCTCCAAAAAACCGTTGCGCCAGCACGCCAATAGCCGGTCAGCAACGTCCTCCCGGTGGTAGCGGTCAGCCGCATAGCGTTCGACCCTGACCGCCTTGACCTTCCACTCATCCAGTTCGCGGACCAGGTCAGCGTACGCCTGACGCAAGGTGCCGATTTCATCGAGCATGGCCTCAACCGAAATTCCCGGCGCCCGTAAACCCACCGGATAATGCTCTCTGGCCGTGTTTAATAACCCCTCCAAACACTCTACGCGGTACATTTCGGTCATGCTCCGGACGTCCGCCAAGTGAGCGGGATGCTCAAACAGGTAGCGATACACCGACATGAACGACGCGTGGTCGAGCCTTGACCACCCCAGGCTCAACCCGCGCCATAAGCGCTCGTGACCGACGAATAACCGCGCCGGCACGCTTGCAATCGGGTTGCCGTCCAGCCTCAATGCGTCCAGCTGTGGCAGGTCCAGCACGCCTGTCGGCCAACGGGTCAGTTGGCAAAACGTGAGGTCCAGCGACTTGAGCTTCTTTAGTTCACTGACGTCGATGCCCTCCATCGTCCCTCTCAGGCTCAGGTGTTCAAGGTACGTCATGCCGTTCAACTGCTGCTGCAGTGCAGCCGAATACACGAGGCCGTCGCCGTGCACATGCAAGCCGGTGATTGCGGCGTTGCGTGTGATAGCCGGCGGCAGCGCTGCGCCTTCGGCCAGTGATACCGACAGGCGGCTGACCGATGGGAATTGCTCGAACAACGCCGCACCGCCGGGCCCCTCCAAGTCGGCAGCGTTGACTGTCAGCCTGACCACATGGGAAAAATCCGCCTCCAGCCGGGGCAGGTTTTCGACGCCCGATAAATCCAGGTGTTCGTTGACAGCTACGCCACGATAGGGCGTCGAGCGCCAACAGTTGATCAACTCACTGGCCAGCGCACGCCTCATAAGACGCAGACCTTCGGCCACGATGCGCTCAGGCGACTGCTCCACCGTGGCCTGAAAACGCTCTGTAGGCTCGTGCGCCCCGACCCACTGTTGCAGCGTGCCCTGTAAGCGCTCCAGCTCACTCTGGCGACTGCTGAGCAGGCTGAGCATTTGCTGATCAGTTCGACCGGCCAGTAACTGCCCCTGGACAAATTGGATGGCCGAGCGGTGGTCAACCTGCGGATAGATATCACGCACCCTGGCCACCCATTGCGGGTTGACCGGGAACCCTGCCCCGCGCCCGCTGAGCACGTAGCCGGTGTAACCGGGCTGCAGCCGCTTGAAGCGCGGTTTGATCGGCTGCTGGCCCAAGGCACGGGACATCGTCTCGCGATGCCCCACCGCATACTCAGCCAGGGCCTTTTGCAGCTCGCCGGACTGGCCCACATGGGGCAGCCCCAAATCACCGCGCGCGCCGTCCGGCAACGCGTGCAGGATGGATGCAAACAGATTGCGTCCGTGCCGGGGCACGCTGTTCAACGCGTTGCCGTTATCGTCGAAGGCCTGAAATTGATTGTCATGCTTGACCAGGTATTTGCGCTGCGGTGCCGTCTCGCTGCCGACACTGTCCAGCAACGGCCCTTCCACGCCGGTCTCTCGCACTTCAAGGCGCACCGCGTCGGACCAACCTGCCAGATGCTCCAGGGCGTGCAGTGCCAGGCGGTCGCTGTCGGTGGAGGCCAGGCTTTCCAGATAGAGCCCCGCGCACGCGCGACTCAAGCGGCCCTGCTGCTGCAGGATCCGGGCCCGTTCCGCCATCTTCAGCGGCAGGCGCTTGGTCTGCGACAGGTGCACGTGCTCAGCTGGCGTAGCGTTAGCCAATACCTCGCGCGCCGCTGTGGTCGAGAGCCCGCGAAAGCTGCGCCGCACGTCCTCCAACGCGGGCACGACGGGCTCGGTACCGCGCGCGATGCTGTCGAAGATCGTCGCCTTCTGGGTTTGCAGAAAATCGGCAATCTGCTCCCTGAACACCGCGACCCGCTCAGCGACCACCCGTGCGCCCTCACCGCCAAGCAAACCGGTAATTTCCGGCTCATCCAACGCCGCCAGAATCAGCTCGGGCAGCTGGCTGCTGGACACTTGCAGGTGCGTGACCTGAATCACCGGCTTGACGCCCCCGACCGACGTGCCCCACCGGCTTGACTTGCCCGTGAGCCCAGGCCCGTCGAACACCTCGATACAGCGCCCGCGCGGCCAACGTGGCATGTCGACGACCAGCGGCGGCACATAGTTGTAGCGGTTGTCCGGCACGCGCTGCCCCGCGCGCGCCTGGTCAATCAGTTCATGCACCTGCCGATCAATCCGAAATTGCTTCAGGGTTTCCTCCAACTGTGCAGGCGGCGCCTTGTGATCACTATGCATCCGGCGCAAAGCGTCGTCGTCGACACCGCTGATTTCGGCGAACTGCAGCAGCTGCGCATCACTGAAGGCATCGGTCGACGGCCCTATCCGGCGCAACAACGTCAAACGATCCCAGGTGTGTGGCCGTTCGAAGCGGTGGCGCCAGGCGCCCGCGTGGTTGTGGCTCAACACCGGCTGGTAGGCGTTGGGATCGCTGGGGTGCTTGATCCGCCACTGGTTGAGCGTGGCGTCGAAGGTCTTTTCATACACCTGGCCCTGCAGACGAATGTAAGTCTTGCCGCCGACCTCATACTGGCCCATGGCGTTTGGCTTAAGGGCGGGAGGCAACATGACTGCGCTGTTGTACGCACGCAGGTCGGCGTTCCACAGGCGTGGTTCACCAAAAGGCAGCTTGACCCTGTGCAAACCGTCCACAAAAGCACTGGCCTTGATTACCGGAGCCCTGGCCGCCACCGCGCCCAGCGCTGCCATGAAGACAACGTTCTGCAACACCGACGCCAGATGTTGCCAAGCCTCATCGGCATCCCCCACCTGCCAGGCCTCGACGCCCTGGTACACCTCGTACGTCAGTTGGGCCGCAGTCACCGCCAGCATCACTTCCCCAAGGCCCGGCACGAAAAACGCCGCGACATTCAGCACGTTCAGGCCCCACTCGGCATAGTGCTTGAGCCGCTCGATCCAAGCCTTGTGGTCGACCTCTGCGGTGGGTACCGCCAGCAACCTGGCATTCGCCTTGATCCGCTCCAGATGGCGGTCATACAGCGTGGAAAAAATCTCGGGCTTGTGAAACGTCTCGTCGGGGTGCAGATCGAGTTCGTCGTTCCAGACCTCCTCGAAGATGCCATCGACGAACCCGTCAGGGTTATAGCCAGGCCCAGGCGGTGTCGGGCTTGGGTTCCAGCGGTACACCTTGAGCTGAAGCCTGAGGCGGCGGAAAAAGTTCGCCGACTCGTCCTGGGGCAAGAACCCCGCAAAGAAGCGCTGATAAGTCGGCGAACGCAGCTTGACGGCCAATGCCTGGGCAAACGCCTTGAGTGACGGGTACTCCTTGACCGGACTGGCCGGATCACCCGGGATGTAGACGATGATGCGCGTATCACGTACCAGGTACTCACTCGCAGGCGGTACCGGCAAATGCGTGGGAAAGACCAGCGTAGTCCCAGGCTTGCGTGGGGCTGAGCCGATAATCAGCACATCGCTCAATGCCGCGCCCAGCACGGTCAATTGGCTGTACGCCACCGGGTAGCCATCCAGCATTGGCCCAGGCTGGCCATCGAGTATCGCCAGTAAGGTCGCGTAGGCCGTTTCATCAAGATTGGATTGCAAGCGCGCTATGTGCGCCTGCAAACGCAAACCGGCCTTGTTGGCCGCGATTGTCTGCCGGCGTACCTCGTCGGCCGTGGCCGGGGTTTCAAACACCGCGCCAATGTGGTCCTGATACTGCGTGCCCAGGTCCAGCTTGCGACACAGTTGGGCAAATGCTTCGGGCTTGATCGCCAGCTTGTCACGAATGCGGTAACGCACCTTGCCAAACGGGTAGTGCTCAGTTTCATCGTACCGGTGTTGTTCCAGTGCCTCTTCTGGCGCCAAGGCGCTGGTTTCCTGCAGGGCCACCTCATCGAACGGCTCATCGGCCTCGAAGTTGCGCAGTGCCGCCTGCAATAGGCTCTGGGCGTCGGCACGATTGGGCGCGCGCAGATGGAAAAGCTGGGTTTTGTTGACGTCCGGTGCCAGGCCAAAAGTGTCGCGCAACGCCTGGTTGAGCAACGGTGTGGCGAAGTCGGTGAGGGTCTTGAAGTTCGCCAGGGTCTTGGCCAGGGTTTGACTGGCGGACAAGTAGCCGGCCTGGCTATCCAGCAATGCTCGGCGCAACTCAGGCCGGGCACTGGCAAAAAGCTCAGGCTGGGCGGCTGTTAACGCCTGCAGCGGGTCGCGCGCGCGATGCAATCGCTGGATGTCGGCGGTCGTCAGCTGTTCGAGCCACTTGGGCAGGCGTCCTTTGATAAAGGTGACGTGAAGCCCCTCGCTGAGGGGGCTGTCGAGTGGTGACATGAGGCATGGGTTCCTGATGCTGTTTAGGGAGCCTCAGGACATCACGCGGATCAACGGGCGAAGCGGTGCATAGTTGCGCGGGTTCTGTTGTATTGGTTTCGCTGCGGTCATTGCCGCGGAACTGACTATGCTGGATACACAGGGCGCTAACCCTGAACCGGGAGGGTGTTATGGACGACTCAGGCAACAAACCGCCAACGTTCTGGCAAATGCTCCACAGCGTGGTCGCTGCCGCCTTCGGCGTGCAAAGCGGGAAGAATCGCGCACGTGACTTCACGCACGGCAAGCCCAGCCACTTTGTCGTCCTGGGCATTCTGTTCACGGCCGTGTTCGCCTTGACGCTGTTCGGCGTCGTCAAGTTGGTGTTGCACTTTGCGGGGGTGTAGAGCACGCGGAATAAGGGAACGGGCGGGCCGTTCCCTTATTCCGGATGTTACGGGTCCTGCTGCGGATCTCGCCCTCTTCCTACTGATGGCTGACCCAGAACACGGCGGTTCCCACCACCAGGATGATCAGGAACAGAATGGCCCAGGCATCAACGGTGCTGTCGGGTTTACGGGCTTTTGTCGAATTGCTCATCGCATCGCCTCTTGTCGGTTTTATAGGTGATTGCATTAAGACTCGACCACAGTAAAGTCCACACTTGCCCCTATGACAAATGTGGATATCGAGATAATCAATCTCATTAGTCGATTTGGTTCTTTGCATATACTCAAACATCACTTTTGCGCATAAACGCAAACTGGTATCGTGCCCCCGCTCCGTTGGGAGTGCGCGGCCGTGCGCGCAGATTTGCCGAGAACAGGACCTATATGTACGTATACGACGAATACGATCAGCGCATCATCGAGGACCGCGTCAAGCAGTTCCGTGATCAGACCCGACGCTACCTAGCAGGTGAACTGAGCGAAGAAGAGTTCCGCCCTCTGCGCCTGCAAAATGGCCTTTATGTTCAGCGCTTTGCGCCGATGCTGCGGGTGGCCGTGCCTTATGGCCAACTGACTTCGCGCCAGACGCGCATGATGGCCAAGATTGCCCGTGACTTCGACAAAGGCTATGCCCACATCAGTACCCGCCAGAACGTACAGTTCAACTGGCCGGCGCTGGAAGATGTGCCGGACATCCTGGCTGAACTGGCGACCGTGCAAATGCACGCCATTCAGACCAGCGGTAACTGCCTGCGCAACGTGACCACCGACCAATTCGCCGGCGTGGCCGCTGACGAACTGATCGACCCACGCCCCTGGTGCGAAATCGTCCGTCAATGGACCACCTTCCACCCAGAATTCGCCTACCTGCCGCGCAAGTTCAAGATCGCCATCAATGGCTCGACCTCGGACCGCGCCGCCATCGAAGTGCACGATATCGGCCTGGAGCCGGTGCACAACGCGGCCGGCGAGCTGGGTTTCCGTGTACTGGTCGGCGGTGGCCTGGGCCGTACGCCCGTGGTCGGCGCGTTTATCAACGAGTTCCTGCCGTGGCAGGACCTGTTGAGCTACCTCGACGCCATCCTGCGGGTCTACAACCGCTATGGCCGTCGTGACAACAAATACAAGGCCCGGATCAAGATCCTGGTAAAAGCGCTGACCCCTGAGGTCTTCGCCCAGAAAGTCGACGCCGAGATGGAACACCTGCGCGGCGGCCAGACCACCCTGACCGAAGCCGAAGTGCACCGCGTCGCCAAACACTTCGTCGACCCGGAGTACAAGGCCCTGAGCAATCAGGACGCCGAGCTCGCAGCGCTGGATAAAGAGCATCCAGGCTTCGCCCGCTGGCGCACCCGCAACACCCTGGCGCACAAAAAGCCGGGCTATGTGGCAGTCACCCTGTCGCTGAAACCGACCGGTGTTGCACCGGGCGATATCACCGACAAGCAGCTGGACGCCGTGGCCGACCTGGCCGAGCGCTACAGCTTCGGCCAACTGCGCACCTCCCACGAGCAGAACATCATCCTGGCGGACGTGGAGCAGAGCCAACTGTTCACCCTGTGGGGCGAGCTGCGCGAAGGCGGTTTCGCCACGCCGAACATCGGCCTGCTGACCGACATCATCTGCTGCCCGGGCGGCGACTTCTGCTCCCTGGCCAACGCCAAGTCGATCCCGATCGCCGAATCGATCCAGCGCCGTTTCGACGACCTGGACTACCTGTTCGACATCGGCGAGCTGGACCTGAACATCTCCGGTTGCATGAACGCCTGTGGTCACCACCACGTCGGCCACATCGGCATCCTGGGCGTGGACAAGAAAGGCGAAGAATTCTACCAAGTGTCCCTGGGTGGCAGCGCCAGCCGCGATGCGAGCCTGGGCAAGATCCTCGGCCCGTCCTTCGCCCAGGAAGCCATGCCCGAGGTGATCGGCAAGCTGATCGACGTGTACATCGAACAGCGTACCGAAGATGAGCGTTTCATCGACACCTACCAGCGCATCGGCATTGACCTGTTCAAGGAGCGCGTCTATGCAGCGAATCATTAAGAACAACGAAGTCCTCGACGAAACCTGGCACCTGCTGCCCAAGGACGCGAGCTTCGACGGCATCTCCAACTGCGACGACCTGATCGTGCCGTTGGCACTGTGGCGCGAACACGGCCACGCCCTCAAGGCCCGCGATGGCGGCCTGGGTGTGTGGCTGGACGCCGATGAAGAAGCCGAAGAAATCGGTGAGGACGTGGAACACTTCCAAGTCATCGCCCTGAACTTCCCGGCCTTCACCGACGGGCGTAACTACTCCAACGCACGCCTGCTGCGCGACCGTTACGGTTACAAAGGCGAGCTGCGCGCGATTGGCGACGTGCTGCGCGACCAACTGTTCTACCTGCGCCGCTGCGGGTTCGATGCATTCGCCCTGCGCGCCGACAAAGACCCGTACGAAGCGCTGGAAAGCCTCAAGGACTTCTCGGTGACGTACCAGGCAGCAACGGATGAACCGCTGCCGTTGTTCCGTCGGCGCTGAGTCTCAAATGTGGGAGGGGGCTTGCCCCCGATGGCGGTGGATCAGTCAATGAATCTGTTGACTGGCCCTCTGCTATCGGGGGCAAGCCCCCTCCCACATTGGCATCTACTTGCTCTGTAGACCGGTCTTGATCGACGCCAGCACCTGCTTCTGCCCCATCGAACACGGCACGCCTTCCGGCTGCGCCCGCGCTGCCTCGATCACCCCCAGCAACTGCGCCTTGCTGTGGGCCAACTGCGCCTGCATCTCTTCGATCTGCACGACCTTGCATTCCAGTGCCTCGATCAACGCCTCACGCTTGTACTCCCCCGGCGCCGGCATTAATGCCTTGAGTTCCTGCAAGGTAAAACCTGCCTGCTGCGCGCTCTGGATCAGTTGCAGGGTTTGCAGCGCCTCCGGCGCGTAACGCCGGTAACCGTTTGCCTGGCGCCCCACCTGGCTGATCAGCCCTTCGGCCTCATAAAAGCGGATCCGCGACGCCGCCAGCCCGCTCTGCTTTGCCAGCTCACCAATATTCATCACCGCACCTGCTTGACATTAAAGTTAACTTTAAGCTTAGCCTGAGACCTCCTCTGCTCAGGAGTCAACCCATGTCACCCTTTGAAGCCCTGCAACTGCCCAATGGCCAAGTCCTCTCCAACCGCATCGCCAAAGCGGCGATGGAAGAAAACATGGCCGATGGCAATCAGGCGCCGTCCCGTGAATTGAAGCAGCTTTACAAAGCCTGGGCCGCCGGTAATCCCGGTTTGTTGATCACCGGCAACGTGATGGTCGACCGCCGCGCCATGACCGGCCCCGGCGGCGTGGCCCTTGAGGATGAGCAGTACCTGGCGAGCTTCAGTGAGTGGGCCGACGTCGCCCGCGGCAACGGCGTGCACTTCTGGGTACAACTCAGCCACCCAGGCCGCCAGACGCCGGCCAACCTACGCCAGCAAGCCATTGCACCGTCCGCCGTGGCGCTCGACCTCGGTGGTTTCTCGAAGATGTTTGCCACGCCCAAGGCCATGACCGAAGACGACATCCAGGACGTGATCCAGCGCTTTGCCACCAGCGCACGCCTGGCCGAAAAAGCCGGGTTTACCGGCGTGCAGATCCACGGCGCCCATGGCTACTTGCTCAGTCAGTTCCTGTCGCCATTGAGCAACCAACGCACTGACCGCTGGGGCGGCGCCCTGGAGAACCGCGCGCGCCTGTTGCTGGAAGTGATCCGTGCGGTACGCGCCAGCGTCAGCCCGTCGTTTTGTGTCGCCGTCAAACTCAACTCTGCCGACTTCCAACGTGGCGGTTTTGCAGAAGCCGATGCACGTGCCGTGGTCGCAATGCTCAACCCGCTACCCATCGACCTGCTGGAGTTATCCGGTGGCAGTTACGAAGCACCCGCCATGCAAGGCGAAGCGCGTGACGGCCGCACCCTGGCGCGTGAGGCGTACTTCCTCGAGTTCGCCAGTCAACTGGCAACCATCGCCAAGATGCCGGTGATGGTCACCGGCGGCATCCGTCGCCTGCCCATAGTGCAACAGGTACTGGACAGTGGCGTCGCCATGGCCGGGATCGCCACCGCCCTGACGCTGGAACCCCACTTGATCCAGCACTGGCGCGAAGGCCGCGACCCCAACCCGCAACTCAAGCCTATCGACTGGCAACGCAAGCCCCTGGCCTCTCTCGCCATACTCGCCGTGGTGCGCTACCAGATGCGCCGCCTCAGCCGCGGCCATTCGCCCAAAGCCAACGTCGTGCCGTGCATGGCGCTGGTGCGCGACCAATGGTTTCTGGCGCGGCGCACGCGGCAGTACCGGGCGGCTATGACGCAATCTTCACATTAAAGGCGGAGCATTCGCCGTGATCGAACTGTCCCCTATTGATCAGCAGTTTTTAACCTCACTGACGATTGGAGTTCTTCATGGCGAAAATCAACCTGGCCCAGCAATTGGCGACCACCCTTGAACAGGCGGGCATCAAGCGTATCTGGGGCCTGACCGGCGACAGCCTCAACGGCCTCACCGACGCCCTGCGCACCATGGACAGCATCGAGTGGATGCACGTGCGCCACGAGGAGGTGGCGGCCTTCGCCGCCGGTGCCGAAGCAGCGGCCACGGGTGAACTGACGGTGTGCGCCGGCAGCTGCGGGCCGGGTAACCTGCACTTGATCAATGGCTTGTTCGATTGCCATCGCAACCATGTGCCGGTGCTGGCGATCGCCGCACAGATTCCTTCTTCGGAGATCGGCCTGAACTATTTCCAGGAAACCCATCCCCAAGAGTTGTTCAAGGAGTGCAGCCACTTTATCGAGCTGGTCACCAACCCCGAGCAGATGCCCCACGTGCTGCACCGCGCCATGCGTTCGGCGATCCTCAATCGCGGCGTGGCAGTGGTGGTGATTCCGGGTGACGTATCGCTGCTGGAAGTGGAGGATAAGCTCAAGCCCTGGCCAGCCCTGCACGCGCCGCGCACATTGCCCGCGGAACAAGACCTGCAACGCCTCACCGAGCTCCTGGAAAGCAGCCAGAAGGTCACCCTGCTGTGCGGCAGCGGTTGCGCCGGCGCCCATGACCAAGTGGTGGCCCTGGCTGACGCGCTGGGCGCACCCGTGGTGCATGCCCTGCGCGGCAAGGAACATGTGGAGTGGGACAACCCGTTCGATGTGGGCATGACCGGCCTGATCGGCTTCAG
This sequence comes from Pseudomonas petroselini, assembly GCF_045037875.1. NCBI lineage: Bacteria > Pseudomonadati > Pseudomonadota > Gammaproteobacteria > Pseudomonadales > Pseudomonadaceae > Pseudomonas > Pseudomonas petroselini. The sequence goes on along the minus strand of NZ_CP173614.1, from coordinate 3,488,786 downwards.
CTCCGGTTACCACGCCATGCTCGGCTGCGACACGTTGATCATGCTCGGCACCGACTTTCCTTATCGCCAGTTCTACCCCACTGACGCCACGATCATCCAGGTTGACCGCAACCCGCAGGCCCTCGGCCGCCGCGCCACGCTGGACCTGGGCATCGCCGCGGATGTCAGTGAAACCATCGACGCCCTGCTGCCGCGCTTGACGCGCAAGACCGATCGCAGCTTTCTCGAGACCTCCTTGAAGCAGTATGAAAAAGCCCGCCAAGGGCTCGATGACCTGGCTCAACCGTCGAAGGCCAATCGGCCGATCCACCCACAATACGTGGCGCGTTTGCTCAGCGAGTTGGCGGATGACGATGCAATCTTTACCGCCGACGTCGGCTCACCGACCGTGTGGGCTGCGCGATATTTGAAGATGAACGGCAAGCGCCGCCTGATCGGTTCGTTCAACCACGGCTCGATGGCCAATGCCATGCCCCAGGCCATCGGCGCGCAGGCGGCCTTCCCGGATCGCCAGGTGATTTCGATGTCCGGTGACGGCGGCTTTGCCATGTTGATGGGGGATTTCATTTCCTTGGCGCAGTTGAAACTGCCGGTGAAAGTCATCGTGTTCGATAACGCCTCGCTGGGCTTTGTCGCGATGGAGATGAAAGCCGCAGGTTACCTGGACGCCGGTACCGAACTGAAAAACCCGGACTTCGCCGCCATGTCCAACGCCATGGGCATCCTCGGCATTCGCGTGGAGCAATCCGAAGACCTGGAGCCCGCCCTGCGCCGCGCCCTGGCCCATGATGGCCCGGTGCTGGTGGATGTGGTCACCGCAACCCAGGAGTTGGTGATGCCGCCGACAATCAAGCTGGAACAAGCCAAGGGCTTCAGCCTGTACATGCTCAAGGCGGTGATGAGCGGCCGGGGCGATGAGGTGATCGAACTGGCGCGCACCAACTGGTTGCGCTGACCCTCATTGGCGCAAGGAAGCGCCTTAGCTGTGGCGAGGGAGCTTGCTCCCGTTTGACTGCGTAGCAGTCCCAGTCTTTTCAAACAAAGGCCTGGGGCCGCTTCGCGGCCCAACGGGAGCAAGCTCCCTCGCCACATTGAGAGTAAACAGCTTTAAGTGGGCGGGTAATCAGCCGTGCTGCTTGGCCACCCACATGGCGTAAGCATCAATAAACGCCTGCAGGAACGGCTTGGTCTTTTCAGACACATTGCCCGCCTCGTCAAATACACTGCCCGCGCCGCCCAGGTAGGCCTCCGGCTGCTGCATGCAGGGCACATCGAGAAACACCAGGGACTGGCGCAGGTGATGGTTGGCGCCAAAACCACCAATCGCCCCCGGCGACACGCTGATGATCGCCCCCGGCTTGCCACTCCAGGCGCTCTGCCCGTAGGGCCGAGAACCTACGTCGATGGCATTCTTCAAGGGCGCGGGCACGGAGCGGTTGTATTCCGGGGTCACGAACAGCAGCGCGTCGGATGAGCTCACGTGTTGACGGAAAGTACTGTAGGCTGCCGGCGGTGTCGCACCGTCAATGTCTTCGTTGTAGAGCGGCAAGTCGCCAATTTCCACAATGTTCAACTTCAGGTTGGCAGGGGCCAGTTCGGCCAATGCCAGCGCGACCTTGCGGTTGATCGAGTCTTTTCTCAAGCTGCCAACCAGGACGGCTACGGTGTAGACCTTGCTCATTGGGGGTTCCCGACGTCTGACTAAAGGAGCTTGTAGTTATAGAGTCTTCGCGGCGTGTTCACCAGAAGGTTTTGATAATCCTCCGGGCATTTGCATCACGCAGTGACATGTAGGAATCATCTGAAAAGATAAGCGAATAGTATTTTTATTCCGTAAGTAAACTACCCCGCTCCCTGACGGTCTACAGAACCGCAAATCGAGTGTTTATCTCCAGAGGTTCTAAACAGATGGCAGCAGTACTAGTCGGACAGTTTCATGCCAGAGACGCAGAAGGACGTGTGTATTCGGTGCATGAGTTCCAGGAATCCAACCCGGCGCAAGGCGACCTGGCTGGCTCGGCACCTACCACCACCTACAAGCTGGCCATTGGCGATCGTGTAGAAAAGCTGGAAGGCGACGAATTCAAGTTGATTCAATCGGGCACGATTCTCGTGCGCGAGTCGCGAACCACCCTCGCGTCATAAGATCACGCCTTATCCACCTGCTCAGTCCTGGCCATTGATGGCGTCGACTGGGCTGGGGTGATCACGGCCGGCGGATCTCCGTGACCTCAATGCCCTGCTCCCCCTCGACCTTCTTCAAGGTCACCATCAAGCGTCCCCGCTCGCCCTGCACGGCAAACATCGAACGCTGGTAGCCCGCGCTGTGGTAACCCGGATACGCGACCACCTGCCTGACCAATGCCACTTCCAAGACTGCCCCCACCTGTTCGGCCACCTGTTCCTGGGAACGGATGAACGTTTCAAGTGCCAGGTTTTCCGGCGTGCTTTCGTTTTGAGCGTTGAAGAGATAAGCAGCCACGCACCCGACGGTCACCAAGACCAGCAGTTGCTTGGCCGTTACCCCGAGGATCGAGGGTAGAGGCATGTGAGACCAGACCTGTTTTTGTTGTTAATGCCGGCAGCCGGCTTTGGTCGTTGATGATCAGCGCAGCCATTCTATTGAATCCCCGGCGCGCTGCACATAGACTCCGGCGATGCGTTTACGTCATATCGAAGTGATTCAAGCCATCTTGCAGACCGGACACCCAGGCTTGGCCGCCGAGTGGTTGCAACTCCCCGTGGGCGATGTGGACGCGGCGCTCAAGGAGGCCGAGGCGCAATTGGGCTTTATGCTGTTCGCCAGCGTCCGTGGACGCTTGCAGGCGACACGGGAAACCCTGGAGCTGCAGGCGGAAATCGCCCACGTGTATGAGGCGCTGGAACCAGTGCAGCGCCTCGCCAGCCGCCTGAAACACCATCACGCCCCGACCCTGCGCGCCCTCTGCACCCCGCCCCTGGCCAATCAACTGTTGCCGCAAAGCATTGCGCTGCTGCGCCGACGCTTCCAGGACACGCCGTGCAACCTGTCAAGCCAGCCGACCCGCGAGATCGTCAGGAGCCTGCTGCTGCACGAAGCCGACGTAGGCCTGAGCCTGCATGACCCGGAACACCCACAGATCCACAGCACCGTGCTGGCCCAAGGCAAGCTGCAATTGCTCGCGCCGCATGGCTGGCTCAAACCCAAGCAGAAGTACATCGCGCTGCAGGACCTGGCCGGGCAAGCGATGATCGGGCTCGAAGGCCAGGACCCGCTCAGCCGCTTGCTGGATGCCAAGCTGCAAGCCCTGCGCCCGCTGCCGGTGGTGCAGACGCGCGTACAGACTTATCAGATGATGCGCAGCATGGTGGAAGCGGGAGAAGGCCTGGCGGTGGTCGACCCTTTCACCGCGTTCGGCGCACGCGAGGCCGGGCTGGATGCGTGCCCGGTGTCGCCGCCAATCATGGTCAGCCTGTATGCGCTGACCCTCAAGGAGGGCGTGACCTCCCCAGCGCTGAATGCATTGCTGGAGATCGTGACGCAGAAGGCCGAAGGCCTGTTGGCGGGCTAAGCCTTGTCGACTTCGCTCTTGAACAGCCGATACCAGAAAATCGCCACTTCGCGGGTTTGCGGATCAATGCCGCGATAGCGCAGGTGGTCGATGCCGCCCATCACGTAGCCGCAGCGCTCGTACAAACGGCAGGCCCCGAGGTTGTTGTTCTGGGTTTCCAGCATCATGCCGGGCAGGTTTTTCTTGCGGCTCCAGAACTGCGCCACATCCAGCAGCGCCTTGGCCACGCCATGGCGCCGGGCGGGCAAGGCCACGGCCAATTCGTCGACATGGGCAAAGCCGTTCCAATTGGTGCTGACCACGATGTGTCCTACCGGGCGGTCGTCCAGGTAGGCCATGAAGATCGCGCTGTCGGGCGCGTCGCGAAAACTGGCGAACTCTTCCGGATCGATGCCATAGCACTTGCGGTACGGCAAGATGCGCTCCACAGGCCATTGATCGACCCGCTTGCCCATCTGCGGCTCACCGTAGGCGCTGACTTCAAAGCTGAAATCATTGCCCCACACATAGGCGTCAAAGCCTTCGTCGGCGACCCGTACACTGAGCCCTGGATACTTCGGGTTCATTACAGCTTGCATAAACATTCTTAACCCTTGATGCAATCGACGGTGTAACAACGACCACTGCCGTCATCTTCGTGTTGTAACCCATGAACATCGGCGACAAAACCGGGGAAACTGCTATCGAACGTCCGGGCAAAGGCCAGGTAGTCGATAATCGAACGCGTCGACTCGGTGAAGCGCTCGCCCGGCATGATCAGTGGAATACCGGGCGGATAAGGCACCAGCATCACGGCTGCGATGCGCCCTGGCAAGGCATCGATGGAAACCGCTTCCACTTCCCCCCTGACCAACTGGTCGTAGGCATCCGCGGGTTTCATCGCGATCTCCGGCAGAACGGTATACATCCGTTTAAGGTGCTTTGCAGTGGCGTTGCTACGGTAACAGCTATGCAGTTGGTCGCACAGGTCGCGCAGGCCCAGGCCTTGATAGCGCGTGGGGCCTTGGGCAAACACCGATGGCAAACAACTGGCCAGGCTCACGTTGGCGTCGTAGCTGCGCTTGAACTCCAGCAATTCGGTGAGCAAGGTACTCCATTTGCCTTTGGTAATACCCATGGAGAACAGCACGAGGAAGGAATACAACCCGGTCTTTTCCACCACCAGACCACGCTCCCAGAGGAACTTGCTGACCACGGCAGCCGGAATCCCGCAATCGCTCAGGGCGCCGCCGGCGTTGAGGCCGGGCATCACCAGCGTCACTTTGATCGGGTCCAGCAGCACGTAGTCCTCGGCGACCTCGCCAAAGCCATGCCAGTCAGCCTGGGGATGCAACAGCCAATCAGCGGTGACGACCCGGTCGATGCCCGCCACCGACGGCGGTTGCCAGATGGTGAACCACCAATCCTCGGCGGCAATGTGCTGGCGCAAGTTGGCCAGCGCCCGACGGAAGCTCAGGGCTTCGTCGAACATTTCCTGCAACAGCGAACGCCCGGCCGGACCTTCCATCATCGCCGAGGCCACATCCAGCGAAGCAATGATGCTGTACTGCGGCGACGTCGAGATATGCATCATGAAGGCTTCGTTGAAACGGTCACGGTCCAACTGACGCGCGCCGCCGTCCTGCACGTGGATCATCGAAGCCTGGCTGAACGCGGCCAGCAGTTTGTGGGTGGAGTGGGTGGTGAACACCAGCGGGCTGTCCGGCGTGCGCGAAGTGCCCATGCCGTAGCGCCCGGCGAAGAACTCATGAAACGCCGCGTAGGCGTACCAGGCCTCATCAAAATGCAGCACCTCGACGCTGTTGCCCAATTGCTGCTTGATCAACTCGGCGTTGTAGCACAGGCCGTCATAGGTGGAATTGGTGACCACGGCCATCTTGACCTTGGGCGCCCGGCCACGGGTCAACGGGCTGGCGTCGATCTTGGCGCGGATCGACTCGGGGCTGAATTCGCTCAAGGGAATCGGGCCGATGATCCCCAGTTCGTTGCGCTCCGGGCACAGGTACAAGGGGATGGCGCCGGTCATGATGATCGAGTGCAACACCGACTTGTGACAGTTGCGGTCCACCAGCACCAAGTCATCGCGCCCGACCATGGAATGCCACACGATCTTGTTGGCGGTGGACGTGCCGTTGATCACGAAGAAGGTGTGGTCCGCGCCAAAGTTGCGGGCGGCGCGGGCCTCGGCTTCGGCCAGCGGCCCGGTGTGGTCCAGCAGCGAGCCCAGTTCGGGCACCGACACCGATAAGTCCGAACGCAGGGTGTTTTCCCCGAAAAATTGATGGAACGCCTGCCCCACCGGGCTTTTGCGGTAGGCCACGCCGCCGCCATGGCCGGGGGTGTGCCAGGAATAGTTGGAATCAGCGGTGTGCTGCACCAGCGCCTTGAAGAACGGCGGCAACAGGCCATCCAAGTAAGTGCGCGCCGCACGGGCAACTTGCCGGGCGAGAAACGGCACGGTGTCTTCGAACAGGTACAGAATGCCGCGCAGCTGGTTAAGCTCGCTCATGGCGTCGGCCGGCGCATTTTCCAGGGTGACTTGCTCGCCCAGGGCAAAGATCGGCAGATTAGGCGCCCGCAGCCGCGCGAGCCGGATCAGCTCGACCATGTTCTGCAACAGATGGGTATTCTCGCCAGCGCCTTCGGCGGCGATCAGCATGCACGCCAGGCCATGATGGGTGGAGGCCACCAGCCGGCCCTCGGCGTAGTCCACTGCCGAGAAAATACTGAAGCCCTCCTGTTCCAACTCTCGGGCGATGCCTCGGACCCGGTCACCGGCGACGGTGTCGGCCTTGATGTCGCGGTGCACGATAAGGACGGGGAACTTCAGGTCTTTGTACATGAGTGCTTGTTGTCCTGAGGGCTATGCACTCAAGGGTAGAAGCTGGGAGTGGATGTGGCGAATGAAGATTTCGCAGGCAGATGGAGATCAACGGTGGGAGGGGGCAAGCCCCTTCCCACCTTTGGATTGCGTGCAGCCAGGCTATTGCTGGGTCAGTTGAGTCCACAACGCCGGCGCACCCGCCGACTTGGCAATCGCTTCCAACCTTGCCGCATGCTCGGCCAAGTCTTGCTCACTGGCACGAATAATAGGCGTGGGCTTGCGATCAGCCGGCAGCCGGCGGATTTCCGAAGGACGGTTACCCGAGCCTTCCGCCGAGCCCGTGCCATCCGACGCGTTGCCCGCCAGGGACAGGCTGGTCTGCCCGCCGGTCATGGTCAGGTAGACGTCGGCGAGGATCTCGGAGTCGAGCAAGGCGCCGTGCAGTTCACGGCCGGAGTTGTCGACGCCATAACGTTTGCACAAGGCATCGAGGCTGTTGCGCTGGCCGGGGTGACGCTCACGGGCCATCATCAAGGTGTCGAGGATCGAGCAGTGCTTGGAAATGTCTGCGCGATCGGTCTGCCCCATCAGGGCGAATTCGTTGTTGATGAAGCCGACGTCGAACGCCGCGTTATGGATGATCAACTGGGCGCCGTTGATGAATTCGAAGAACTCATCGGCGACTTCGGCAAAACGCGGCTTGCCCTTGAGGAATTCGTCAGTGATACCGTGGACGCCGATCGCGCCTTCGTCACTGTCGCGGTCCGGTTGCAGGTAGACGTGGAAGTGACGACCGGTGAGGCGGCGACCCATCAATTCGACACAGCCGATTTCAATGATCCGGTGGCCGTCGGTCACCGGCATGCCGGTGGTTTCGGTATCGAGTACAACAGATCGGATGGCCATCAGGGTTCAGCTCTCAACGGTGTGGTGTGCAGTGTGGTGTGCGTCAACGGGCGCGATCTTAACACGTGAGTCGCCATCAGCTCTGCTTGTAGCCGCGCACTTCGTCCACGCCCCGGTTGGCAAGCTGGTCCGCGCGCTCGTTGCCAGGGTGGCCGATGTGACCGCGCACCCATTTCCAGGTGATGTCATGGCGATTGCATTGCTCGTCCAGCAGCTGCCACAGGTCGGCATTTTTCACCGGTTCCTTGGCCGCGGTCTTCCAGCCACGCTTCTTCCAGTTGACCATCCACTCGTTGATGCCCTTCATCACGTATTGCGAGTCGGTCACCAGCAGCACGTTGCAGCGGCGCTTGAGTTCTTCCAGGCCACGAATCGCGCCCATCAGTTCCATGCGGTTGTTGGTGGTGTTGGCTTCACCGCCCCACAACTCTTTCTCCACGCCCTTGCACACCAGCAACGCGCCCCAGCCGCCAGGGCCCGGGTTGCCTTTGCAGGCGCCATCGGTGAAGAGTTCTACGCTATCGGTCATCGGTTACTCGGTATTCATTCAAGAAGAGGGTTGCGCATCGCTTTGCTTGCGGTTGACCTTGGCCATCGGCATCGGCACCAGTTTGCCCATCGGCTCACGGCGCACCTGCTGCACCGGCCGCAGCCCAACCACGATCTTGCGCGCCACCAGCAGATAGAAGCCGCCACCCGCCAACTGCCAGGCACCTGCGCGGCGCTCCCAACCGGCCAGGCGGCCTTGCCACTTGGTCGACGCAAGCGGCGGACGATAGCACCCGAAGCGGCGTTTCTCCAGCGCGAAGCCCAGCAGGTTAAGCCAGTCGCCCACCCGCTGCGGCGAGATGCAACGCGCCTGGCGCAGGCCATCGTGGGCGAACGCATGGCGCAGGCCCCAGCTGCTCCAGGGGTTGATCCCCACAATCAGCAAATGGCCACCCGGCCGTACGCTGCTCGCCGCTTCGCGCAGCAAGCCATGGGGTGACAGGCAGAAATCCAGGCCATGCTGCAACACCACCACGTCGGCGGCGTGCTCGCTCAAGGGCCAGGCCTGTTCTTCGCAAACGATCTCCACCCCCGGCAACGGCGCCCCCAAGCGCACATTGCGCTGCACTTGGGGCGCACACGGCGGCGTCTCGGCCGAAGGGCCGTAATGCACCAGATAGCCACCAAAGAACCGGCCCAGCTCGTCTTCGAGCATGCGCCGTTCCTCGTCCAGCAGAAATTGCCCGATGGGACCGGACAGCCATTCGCGGGCGGCGCTGATCAGGGCCAGCCACTCAGGATCGGCCTGGGCGAACGCTTTATCAGTCATTGCATTCTCCAACTCGCCTAGACGTTCTAAGATGCACCAATGTGTTCAGCTTGGCGAATCGAAGAATGATACAGATCAGTGCCCTGCCCGCCTTCACCGATAACTACATCTGGTTGTTACAGGACCCGCACACCCAACGCTGCGCCGTGGTCGACCCCGGCGATGCCGCCCCGGTGCTGGACTGGCTCGAACAGCATCCAGGCTGGGCCCTCAGCGACATCCTGGTCACCCACCATCACCATGATCATGTCGGCGGCGTCGAACAGCTCAAAGGCGCTACCAACGCCAAGGTCTACGGCCCGGCCAACGAGAAGATCCCCGCACGGGACGTGGCCTTGAACGATAACGACCGCATCACGGTACTCGGCTGGGACTTCGACATTTATACAGTGCCCGGCCACACCCTGGGCCATATCGCCTTTTATCACACCGGCGTGCTGCTGTGCGGCGACACCCTGTTCGCCGCCGGCTGCGGGCGCCTGTTCGAAGGCACGCCGGAACAGATGTACACCTCCCTTGAACGGTTGGCCGCCCTGCCGGCCGACACCCGGGTGTACTGCACCCACGAATACACACAAAGTAACCTCAAGTTCGCCCAAGCGGTGGAACCGGATAACGCCGATATCGCCGAACGAGTGGAAAGCGTCCGCCAACTGCGCGCCCGTGGCGAGATCACATTGCCTTCCAACCTGGCCCTGGAGCGGCTGACCAACCCTTTCCTACGTACCTCTGAAACATCCGTTAAACAAAAAGCGGACGAACGGAATGGGCGCGACAACCGCTCTGGGGCCGAGGTGTTTGCTAGCTTGAGGGCGTGGAAAGATAAGTTCTAACCAGAAGCAATCTGATACGTAATTTCTGAATGGTTGACCGGAACCGAACGGGTTTCTAGAATCGCCCGACATTTTTGCCCGGAACTTACTTCCAGCCAATGTCGTCATCTATTCGTAAATCCAACCATTCAGACGCATTGACCCGCCTGGCTCAAGCTGTGGCGGTGGCTGTGTCCGCCACGCTGGCGGGCTGCCAATCAAGCAATTTCACCGCACAATCCACCGTGCAACCCAAGCCGAACCTTAGCGCCAAGATCAAACAGAAACCCGTCATCTGGCTGTCAGAGAAGCCTGCACCCGAAGTGCCCCAAGACGTCTGGGAACGCATGCGACGGGGCTTTCAATTGCAGGAAGGCCTAGGTGTAAACCCGCGCATCGAGCAACAGCGCCTGTGGTTCGCCAGCAACCCTTCCTTCCTGGAGAACGCCGGAGAACGCGGCAGCCTCTACATTCACTACATCGTCGAACGCCTTGAAGAACGCAACATGCCCCTGGAGCTGGCGCTGCTGCCGGTGATTGAAAGTGCCTACAACCCGATGGCCTATTCGCGCAGCGATGCGGTCGGCCTGTGGCAGTTCATCCCCTCCACCGGGCGCTACTTCAACCTGCGCCAGACCCGCGCCTACGACGGCCGCCGCGACATCACCGCCTCCACCACCGCCGCCCTCGACTACCTGACCCGCCTGCACGACATGTTCAACGGCGACTGGCTGCTGGCCCTGGCCGCCTACAACGCTGGCGAAGGCACGGTGAGCCGGGCAATCGAGCGCAACGAGAAGCTCGGCCTGCCGACCGACTACTGGAACCTGCCCCTGCCCCAGGAAACCAAGGACTACGTGCCCAAGTTCCTGGCACTGTCCCAGGTGGTGCTGGCGCCCGAGGCCTATGGCGTCAACCTGAACCCGATCGCCAACACGCCGTACTTCGAAGTGGTTGAAGTCAAGCAGAGCATGGACCTGTCACGGGTTGCCGCGCTGGCCGAGATCGACGAAGACGAACTGTTCCAGCTCAACCCCGCCCTGAAACAACGCACCACCCTGGACGGTCCCCAGCATTTGCTGGTGCCCAGCTCCAAGGCGCAACTGCTCACCAGCACCCTGTCGACGATGAAGCCGGAAGAATTACTGGCGATGCGTCCGAAAAAGCAGGTGTTCGACGAAGTCGAGACCGCCCGGGTGGCCGGCCGCAGCCGCAGCTACAAAGTGCGCAGTGGCGACAACCTCACGCTTATCGCCAAGGCCAACAAGGTCGACGTGCATGACCTGCAACGCTGGAACAAACTCAACGGCCAGGCCCTCAAGGTCGGCCAGACGCTGGTAATGCAGGACACGCGCAAGCTGGTGGCCAAGGCCGACAGCAAGAAGCCCGTGCAGTACAAAGTCAAGAAAGGCGACTCGCTGTACATCGTCGCCAAGCGCTTCAACGTTGAGATGCAACATCTCAAGCGCTGGAACCCGCGCACAGGCCAGGCCTTGAAGCCAGGGCAGATGCTGGTGGTATCAGGTCCACGCTAAGTTTCATGAACACTGGGGAACCAATGTGGGAGGGGGCTTGCCCCCGATAGCAATGTACCAGCCAACAGATTCATTGGCAGGTCTACCGCTATCGGGGGCAAGCCCCCTCCCACATTGGCCCTGCATCAGCCGACTGGCTTTTTCCAACCGGAACAAGCTGTTACTGTACCGATCATAAAGCCCAAGCCGCCTGGATCGGATCTCTGACTTGACGCGTCCCCTCCTTCTACTAATAAGTCTGGCCTTGAGCTTTGGTGCGAACGCGACGATTACCGAGAGCCACGGTTATACGCAGTTCGGCAGCCTCAAGTACCCGGCCAAATTCACCCACTTCGATTGGGTAAACCCTGCAGCGCCGAAAGGCGGGACATTGCGGGTCATGGCATTTGGCACCTTCGATACCCTCAATCCCTATACCTTCAAGGGCTCAAGCCCGGTTTCCACGCCCAATTTCCTGCAATACGGCGTGAATGAGCTGAATGAGCCATTGATGGTCGGCACCGGCCTTTATGCGCCGTCCGGCGATGAACCCACCTCCAGTTATGGGCTGATCGCGCAGTCGGTAGAGTACAGCGAGGACCGCAGTTGGGTGGTGTTCAACCTGCGCCCCCAGGCGCGCTTCCACGATGGCAAGCCAATCACCGCCTACGATGTGGCGTTTTCCTATCGCACGCTGCTGACCGAAGGCCACCCGCAATACCGCACCAACCTGCAGGAAGTGGCACGGGTGGATATCCTCAACCGTCACCGCATCCGCTTTGTGTTCAAGCGCGCCGGCAACCCGTTGCTGATCCTGCGCCTGGGCGAGTTGCCGGTATTGCCCCAGCACTATTGGAAGAACCGCGACTTCAAGGCCACCACCTTCGAACCGCCGCTGGGCAGCGGGCCATACCGTATCACCCAGGTCAGCCCTGGGCGGCAACTGGTGTTCGAACGGGTCAAGGACTACTGGGGCAAGGACCTGCCGGTCAACCAGGGTTTCTATAACTACGACAAGGTCGAAGTGGAGTTCTACCGCGACAGCGACGTGGCCTTCGAAGCCTTCAAGGCCGGCGAGTTCGATATCTATATCGAGCACCAGGCCAAGAACTGGGCCAACGGCTACACCTTCCCGGCAGTGAACCGGGGTGATGTGATCAAGGCGCAGATCGCCCACCAGATCCCGACCCAAAGCCAAGGCCTGTTCATGAACACCCGGCGGCCGACCTTCAGCCAGACCAAGGTGCGCGAAGCCCTGGGACTGATGTTCGACTTCGAATGGACCAACCGCACCCTGTTCAGCAGCGCCTATAAACGCACCTTGAGCTACTACCCCAACAGCGAGTTCGCCGCGACCGGCGTGCCCACGGGGCATGAATGGCTGATGCTCTCGCCGTACCGCGACCAGTTGCCGGCCAACCTGTTTACCCAGCCGTTCAGCCTGCCCCAGACCGACGGCCGCGGCATCCCCCGCGAGACGCTGCGCCACGCCCTGGCGTTGCTCGGCGAGGCCGGTTGGAAACTGTCAGGCCAACGGCTGCTGAACAAGGACGGTCAACCGCTGCGCTTCGAGATCCTGCTGGTCAACCCGAACCTGGAGCGCATCCTGCAGCCCTACGTCGAGAACCTGATCAGCATCGGCATCGACGCACGCCTGCGGACCGTCGACCGCGCCCAGTACAAGCAGCGCCTGGATCAATTCGACTTCGACATGATCCTGATCACCCTCAACCAGACCTTGAGCCCCGGCCTTGAGCAGTGGCAGTACTTCCACTCCAGCCAGGCCGCGATCAAGGGCAGCAAGAACTACGCAGGCATCGCCAACCCGATTGTCGATCACCTGCTGGAACAACTGCTGGCCGCCAAGACCCGCGAGGAGCAACTGGCCGCCGGCCGTGCCCTGGACCGCGTGCTGCTGTGGCAGCACTACAGCATTCCCAACTGGTACCTCAACTATCATCGCTTGGCGTACCGCAACCGGTTCGCCTTTGTCACCACGCCGCCCTACAGCCTGGGCCTGAGCGCGTGGTGGCTGAAAGCTTCGGAGAAAGCCCAATGATGTATTTGCGTACTGCCCTGCTCGGCAGCCTGCTGCTGTGCACCGTGGCCCAAGCCGCTCCGCAACATGCGTTGACGCTGTACAACGAACCGCCGAAATACCCCGCCGACTTCAAGCACTTCGACTACGTCAACCCGGACGCCCCCAAGGGCGGCACGTTCCGCGAGTCGGCCATGGGCGGCTTCGACAGCCTCAACCCCTACATCAGCAAAGGTGTGCCGGCCGATAACCTGAGCCTGATCTACGACACCCTGGCCATGCAAAGCCTGGACGAGCCCATCACCGAATACGGCCTGGTCGCCGGCAAGATCGAAAAAGCCTCCGACAACAGCTGGGTGCGGTTCTACCTGCGCCCCGAAGCACGCTTCCATGATGGCCACCCGATCCGTGCCGAAGACGTGGTGTTCACCTTCCAGGAACTGATCAAGGAAGGCTCGCCGATCTATCGCACGTATTACGCCGACGTCGACGAAGTGATCGCCGAAGACCCGCTGAAGGTGCTGTTCAAGTTCAAGCGCACCAATAACCGCGAATTGCCGCTGATCCTCGGGCAACTGCCGGTATTGCCCAAACATTGGTGGGCGACCCGCGACTTCGCCAAGGGCAACCTGGAAGTGCCGCTGGGCAGCGGGCCGTACAAGGTAGCCGAGGTCAAGGCCGGGCGCATGATCCGCTATGAGCGAGTCAAGGATTACTGGGCCAAGGACCTGCCAGTCACCCAAGGTTTCTACAATTTCGATAACCGCATCACCGACTATTACCGCGACAGCACCGTGTCGCTGGAGGCGCTGAAGGCCGGGCAGTTCGATTACTGGCTGGAATTCAGCGCGAAAAACTGGGCCAATGCCTACAACATCCCGGCAGTGACTGAGGGCCGCTTGATCAAGGAAGAAATCCCCAACGGCAACCCCACCGGGATGCAGGGCTTTGTGTTCAATACGCGCAAGCCGATGTTCCAGGACGTGCGCGTGCGCAAGGCCATCAGCCTGCTGCTGGATTTCGAGTGGAGCAACAAGCAGCTGTTCAATGGGGCCTATACCCGCACCCGCAGTTATTTCGAAAACTCGGAAATGGCCGCCACCGGCCTGCCCGGCCCGGACGAGCTGGCGATTCTCGAACCGCTGCGCGACAAGATCTCGCCCGAAGTCTTCACCCAGGCCTTCGAACCCTCCAAGACCGATGGCAGCGGCATGATCCGCAACCAACAGCGCGAGGCGTACCAGTTGCTGCAGGACGCCGGCTGGCGGATCGTCGATGACAAGATGGTCGACACCACCGGCAAGCCGGTGAAAATCGAATTCCTGCTGGCCCAGACGGAGTTCGAACGCATCCTGTTGCCGTTCAAGCGCAACCTGGCCGACCTGGGCATAGACCTGGTGATCCGGCGAGTGGACGTCTCGCAATTCGTCAACCGGATCCGCTCGCGGGATTTCGACATGCTGGTGGGCAGCTTCCCCCAGTCCACCTCACCGGGCAATGAACAACGGGAATTCTGGAAATCCTCCAGCGCCGACAAGCCGGGCAGCCGCAATTACATGGGGCTCAAGGATCCAGCCGTCGACCAGCTGGTAGAAGAACTGATCGATGCACACTCGCGAAAAAGCCTGGTGGCCCACGCCAAGGCGCTGGATCGCGTACTGCAATTTGGCTACTACGTGATCCCCAACTGGCACATCAAGACCTACCGCGTGGCGTATTGGAATCACCTCGGGCACCCCAAGGTCCCGCCGCGCTACGACGTCGGCACCGCGACCTGGTGGGCCAAACCCAACGTCAAACCGGCTATTCCTTTAGACACAAGCACCAACGCCGATCCGGCGAGCGGAGGCGATTAAATGCTGGCCTATATCTTTCGCCGCCTGTTGCTGATCATCCCGACGCTGTTCGGGATCCTGCTGATCAACTTCGTCATCATCCAGGCCGCCCCCGGTGGCCCCGTGGAGCAGATGATCGCCAAGCTCGAAGGCTTTGAGGGCGCCACCAGCCGCATTGCCGGCGGCGGGGCCGAAGTGTCGGTGGCCGGCTCCAGCAGTTACCGTGGCGCCCAGGGCCTGGACCCGACGCTGATCAAGGAAATCGAAAAGATGTACGGTTTCGACAAGTCGGCGCCGGAACGCCTGTGGATCATGGTCAAGAACTACGCCCAGCTGGATTTTGGCGACAGCTTCTTCCGTGACGCCAAGGTTATCGACCTGATCAAGGAAAAGATGCCGGTGTCCATCTCCCTCGGGTTATGGAGCACGCTGATCATGTACCTGGTGTCGATCCCCCTCGGGATCGCCAAGGCCACCCGACATGGCAGCCATTTCGACGTATGGACCAGTTCGGCAATCATCGTCGGTTATGCGATCCCGGCGTTCCTGTTTGCGATCCTGCTGATCGTGGTGTTTGCCGGCGGCAGTTATTTCGACTGGTTCCCCTTGCGCGGGCTGACGTCGAACAACTTCGACGAGTTGAGCTGGGGCGCCAAGGTCCTCGATTACTTCTGGCACCTGGCGCTGCCGATTACCGCGCTGGTGATCGGCAACTTCGCCACCATGACCCTGCTGACCAAGAACAGCTTTCTCGACGAGATCAACAAGCAGTACGTGGTCACCGCCAAAGCCAAGGGCCTGACCAACCACCGTGTGCTGTACGGCCATGTGTTCCGCAACGCCATGCTGCTGGTGATCGCCGGTTTCCCCTCGGCGTTCATCGGCATCTTCTTCACCGGTTCATTGCTGGTGGAGGTGATCTTCTCCCTCGACGGCCTGGGCCTGATGAGCTTTGAAGCGGCGATCAACCGCGACTACCCGGTGGTGTTCGGCACGCTGTTCATCTTCACCCTGCTGGGGCTGATCGTGAAACTGATCGGCGACCTCACCTACACCCTGGTCGATCCGCGAATCGACTTTGCCAGCCGGGAGCATTGAGATGAACCTGTCCCCCCTCAATCGCCGCCGGTTCGAGCGGTTCAAGGCCAACAAGCGCGGCTGGTGGTCGCTGTGGCTGTTCCTGATCCTCTTCGTGCTGAGCCTGGGCGCAGAGCTGATCGCCAACGACAAGCCGCTGGCCGTGCACTACGACGGCGGCTGGTATTTCCCGGCGCTCAAGCGCTACCCGGAGACCACCTTTGGCGGTGAATTCCCGCTGGAGGCCAACTACAAGAGCCCCTATATCCAGGAACTGCTCAAGGCCAAGGACGCCTGGACGTTGTGGGCACCGATCCCGTTCAGCTACCAGAGCATCAACTACGACCTCAAGGTGCCCGCACCGGCGCCGCCCTCTTCGGTGAACTTGCTGGGCACCGATGACCAGGGGCGCGATGTGTTGGCGCGGGTGATCTACGGGTTCCGCGTGTCGGTGCTGTTTGCCCTGACCCTCACGGTGCTCAGCTCCATCATCGGCGTAATCGCCGGGGCCTTGCAGGGCTTCTATGGCGGCTGGGTCGACCTGGCCGGACAGCGCTTCCTGGAAATCTGGTCTGGGTTGCCGGTGCTGTACCTGTTGATCATCCTCGCCAGTTTCGTGCAGCCCAACTTCTGGTGGCTGCTGGGGATCATGCTGCTGTTTTCCTGGATGAGCCTGGTGGACGTGGTGCGCGCCGAGTTCCTGCGCGGCCGCAACCTCGAATACGTGCGCGCGGCCAGGGCCTTGGGCATGCAGAACGGCGCGATCATGTTCCGCCACATCCTGCCCAACGCGATGGTTTCGACCATGACCTTCATGCCGTTCATCCTCACCGGCGCCATAGGCACGCTCACCGCCCTGGACTTCCTCGGCTTCGGCTTGCCGGCCGGGTCGCCATCGCTGGGCGAGCTGGTGGCCCAGGGCAAATCCAACCTGCAAGCGCCGTGGCTGGGCATGAGTGCCTTTGCCGTGCTGGCGATCATGTTGAGTTTGCTGGTGTTTATCGGCGAGTCCGCTCGCGATGCCTTCGACCCGAGGAAATGAGATGAATCAGGACAATCTGATCGAAATCCGCGACCTCTCCGTCGAGTTCGTCACCGGCGACCATCACCAACGCGTGGTGAACAACGTCAGCTTCGACATCAAGCGCGGCGAAACCATCGCGCTGGTGGGCGAAAGCGGCTCGGGCAAATCGGTCACCGCCCACTCGATCCTGCGCCTGCTGCCCTACCCGCTGGCGCGGCATCCTTCCGGCACCATCAACTATGCCGGGCAGGACCTGCTGACACTGAAAGAAAAAACCATCCGGCACATTCGCGGCAACCGCATTGCGATGATCTTCCAGGAGCCGATGACCTCGCTGAACCCGCTGCACAACATCGAGAAACAGATCAACGAAGTGTTGGGCCTGCACAAGGGGCTCACCGGCAAGGTCGCCACCCAGCGCACCCTGGAGTTGCTGGAATTGGTGGGCATCCCCGAGCCGCACAAGCGCCTCAAGGCCCTGCCCCATGAACTCTCCGGCGGCCAGCGCCAGCGGGTGATGATCGCCATGGCGCTGGCCAATGAACCCGAACTGCTGATCGCCGATGAGCCGACCACGGCCCTCGACGTGACGGTGCAGTTGAAAATCCTCGAATTGCTCAAGGAGCTGCAGGCACGGCTAGGCATGGCGCTGCTGCTGATCAGCCATGACTTGAACCTGGTGCGGCGCATCGCCCATCGCGTGTGCGTGATGCAAAAAGGCTGCATCGTTGAACAGGCCGATTGCGAGACGCTGTTCCAGTCGCCCCAGCACCCCTACACCCAGGAACTGCTGGCGGCGGAACCCAGCGGCGGCCCGGCGACCAATGTGATTGGCCCGCCGTTGCTGGAAGTCGATGACCTGAAAGTGTGGTTTCCGATCAAGAAGGGCTTTTTGCGCACCACCGTCGATTACGTCAAGGCGGTGGACGGCATCAACTTCAGCCTGCCCCAGGGACAGACCCTGGGCATCGTCGGCGAAAGCGGCTCGGGCAAATCCACCCTGGGCCTGGCGATTCTGCGGTTGATCGGCAGCAAGGGCGGCATTCGTTTTGAAGGTCAGCAACTGGATCGGCTCACCCAGCAACAGGTGCGACCGTTGCGTCGGGAAATGCAGGTGGTGTTTCAGGACCCGTTTGGCAGCTTGAGCCCGCGGATGTGCGTCAGTGAGATCGTCGGCGAGGGGCTGCGCATCCACAAGATGGGTACGCCTGCCGAGCAGGAGGCGGCGATTATTGCGGCGCTCAAGGAAGTGGGGCTGGATCCGGAATCACGGCACCGATACCCGCATGAGTTCTCTGGCGGTCAGCGGCAGCGTATTGCCATTGCCCGGGCGTTGGTGCTCAAGCCACGCCTGATTCTGCTGGACGAGCCGACCTCGGCGCTGGATCGCACGGTGCAGCGGCAGGTGGTCGAGTTATTGCGCAGTTTGCAGGCTAAGTACAACTTGACCTATCTGTTTATCAGCCATGATTTGGCGGTGGTTAAGGCGTTGAGTCACCAGTTGATGGTGGTGAGGCATGGGCAGGTGGTGGAACAGGGGGATGCAGCGGGGATTTTTGCTGCGCCGCAGCATGGGTATACGCGGCAGTTGCTGGAGGCGGCGTTTTTGGTGCCTGCTGCTCGTGTAGATTGACGCAGTACCTATCCGTTAATGGGGGATGGCTGTCCGCCCTTACGGCGGGTCACTTTTGAAAAGAGCCGGGATACCGGCCCAGCCAAACGTATCGACCTGATGTAGGGAAATCAAACGGTGGGAGGGGGCTTGCCCCCGATGGCGGTGTGTCAGCTGATACCTCTGTAACTGCCCCACTGCTATCGGGAGCAAGCCCCCTCCCACACTTGACCGAGATCGACAGTCAGAAACCGGCCGATTCCAAGGCCGCCACTCTGGGCGGAGAGATCAACCAGCTCTGCTTTTGATCTACACCACGCCATGCCGAGCCTAGGCGAGGCAGCGAGTAGTGGGGCGAAGCATTTTTGGCGCGCTTCCAAAAGTGCCCCGCTGTAAGAGCAGAACCCTAAGTAGCCGTTACCGAAGAAACGGATATGTACGCCAATCCCACGGAACTTTGCCAGGAAATAACCGCCTGAATCCGGTACGCTCACCCTTTTTACTCAAGGAGTTACTCCCCATGGCCAAAGCCACCGCCCGTCACATCCTCGTTTCCACTGAAGACAAGTGCAACGAACTCAAGGCCCAAATCGAAGGCGGCGCCGATTTCGCAGAAATCGCCAAAGCCAACTCCAGCTGCCCTTCCAGCCGCGACGGCGGCAACCTGGGTTCGTTCGGTCCAGGCCAGATGGTCAAGGAATTCGACACCGTCGTCTTCAGCGCCCCGGTCAACACCGTGCAAGGCCCGGTGAAAACCCAGTTCGGCTACCACCTGCTGGAAGTCACCAGCCGCCAGGACTGATCCTGTCTGTGCTGATGCTATAAACAACGGCCCGCCTTTTGGTGGGCCGTTGTGCATGTGATGACTGGCGACGCTGATGCCGTTAGCGTACAAATCCCTTTTATTCTTCACACGGCGTTCAAGGCTGACAATGCGATTGGCTTTTTCCTACATGCTGAGCTCGACCCTGGCCCTGCTGCTGGCCAGTTCCGCCGTGATCGCGGCGCCCCAACCCTACCTGACGGTGTACGGCGAACCGGCCAAGTACCCCGCCGGTTTTACCCATTTCGACTACGCCAACCCCAACGCCCCCAAAGGCGGCAGCCTGCGCCGCTCGGCCATCGAGATTGGGCGCTTCGACCATGTGCTGCCGTATATCGACAAAGGCATCGGCGTGTCCCAGGTCGACGGCTGGCTCTACGCGCCCCTGGCCCAGCGCTCCCTCGACGAGCCCTACACGGTCTACGGCCTGGTCGCCGAGAAGATGGAACGCGCCGACGATGGCCTGTCGCTGCGCTTTTTCCTCAACCCCAAGGCACGCTTTGCCGACGGCAAGCCGATCACCGCCGAAGACGTGCGCTACAGCTTCGACCTGTTGATGACCCAAGGCAGCCTGCGCTTTCGCACCCTGTTCGCCGACGTCAAGCACGTCGAGGTCGAGGGCGAGCGTCAGGTACGCTTCGATTTCTCCAGCAATGAAAATCGCACCCTGCCCCTGGATATCGCCACCCTGCCCGTCTTCCCGGAGCACTGGTGGAAGACCCGCGACTTCGCCAATGGCGGCGGCTATGAAGCGCCCTTGGGCAGCGGCCCGTACAAGGTCAGCAAGATCGACTCCGGCAGCACCATCACCTTTACCCGCGACCCGAACTGGTGGGGCAAGGACTTGCCCGTCAGCCGTGGCCTGTACAACTTCGATCACCTGAGCCTGGAATATTTCGGCGACACCGAAGTGGCCCGCCAGGTACTGCGCGGCGGCGCCTACGATTTCAACCGCGAATTTTCCGCCACCGGCTATTCCATCGGTTACAACGGCCCGGCCCTGGATGACGGTCGCCTGCAACGCGCGCACCTGGCCAAGGAGATGCCGCAACCGGCCCAGGGTTATGTGTTCAACGTGCAAAAACCAGTCTTCAAGGACCGCCGCGTGCGCCAGGCCCTCGCGATGCTGTGGGACTTCGAATGGGCCAACCGGCAGATGATGCGCAATATGTATATCCGCCAACAAAGCTTCTTTTCCAATAGCCCGTTGGCGGCCAGCCAGCCGCCGACCCAAGAAGAACTGGCGATTCTTGAACCGTTGCGCGGCCAGGTGCCCGACGAGGTGTTCACCCAAGTGTTCAAGGCGCCGGTTACCGACGGCAGCGGCATGATCCGCGACAAACAGCTGCAGGCACTGGCCTTGTTGGAAGAGGCCGGCTGGAAACCGGACGGCGACAAGCTGGTTAACGCCGAGGGCGAGCCGCTGGAGTTTACCTTCCTTAACGCCCAATCTGGCCTCGAACGCCTGTTGCTGCCGTACAAACGCAACCTGGCGCAGATCGGTATCACCCTGAATATCCGCCGTATCGACGCCTCCCAATATGTGAACCGGGTGATGGCACGGGACTACGACATGATCGTCACCGGCTTCCCGGTCACTACCTCGCCGGGCATGGAGCTCTACAACTATTTCGGCTCGGCCGCCGCCTTTGACCCCGGCGCCAACAACTACATGGTGCTCAAGGACCCGGCCGTCGACAGCCTGATCAAGGGCCTAGTCAAGGCCGACACCCAGGCGCAGATGCTCACCTACGCCCACGCGCTGGACCGCGTGCTGCAATGGAACTACCTGTGGATTCCCAATTACTACCCGCCCGGCACGTCCGCCGCGTGGTGGAACCGCTTCGGCCGCCCGGCCATCGAGGCGAAAAACGACGAAGCCCTGGAAACCTGGTGGGAAATCAGCCCCACGCCCCTAACCAACGAGCAAATGAAGGCTGAGCTGAACAAACGCGGAGGTGCACGCTGATGTTTGCCTATATCGTGCGGCGCCTGCTGCTGATCATCCCGACGCTGGTGATCATCCTGTTGGTGAATTTCGTGATCGTACAGGCCGCTCCTGGCGGGCCGGTGGAACAAGCCATCGCTCACCTGCAAGGGATTGGCGGCGGTGGCGTCGGTGGTTCATCCGGCGAAAGCATCAGCGGCGGCTCCCGCGCGAGCCGTGGCCTGGACCCGAAGCTGATCGCCGACATCGAAAAACAGTACGGCTTCGACAAGCCCGCGCCGGAACGCCTGTGGCTGATGCTCAAGAGCTATGCGCAGTTGGACTTCGGCAACAGCTTCTTTCGCGGCAAGACCGTGATCGACCTGATCCTGGAAAAAATGCCGGTGACCATTTCCCTCGGCCTGTGGGCCACGCTGATCACCTACCTGGTGTCGATACCCCTGGGGATTCGCAAGGCGGTGCGCCATGGCAGCAGCTTCGACGTATGGAGCAGCACCGCGATTGTGATCGGCTATGCGATGCCTGCGTTCTTGTTCGCGATGTTCCTGATCGTGGTCTTTGCCGGCGGCACCTCGCTTAACTGGTTCCCGGTGCGCGGGCTGGTGTCGGAAAACTTCGAAGAGCTGAGCACCGTGGGCAAGATCGCCGACTATTTCTGGCACCTGGTCTTGCCGGTCACCTCGTTGGTCATCGGCGGGTTCGCCACGCTGACCATCCTGACCAAAAACTCGTTTCTGAATGAAATTACCCGCCAGTACGTGGTGACGGCGCGCGCCAAGGGCTTGAGCGAACGGCGCGTGCTGTACGGGCATGTGTTCCGCAACGCGATGTTGCTGGTGATCTCGGGCATTCCGCAGGCGTTTATCGCGGTGTTCTTTGCCGGCTCGCTACTGATCGAGGTGATCTTCTCCCTCGACGGCCTGGGCCGTATGAGCTACGAAGCCGCGGTGTCCCGCGATTATCCGGTGGTGTTCGGTTCGCTGTTTATCTTTACGTTGTTCGGCCTCTTGATAAAACTCATCGGTGACCTCTGCTACACCCTGGTGGACCCGCGTATCGACTTCGCCGCGAGGAACGCCTGATGCTTAATCTGTCTCCCGTGGCGCGTCGGCGTTTCGAGCGGTTCAAGAAGAACCGTCGTGGCTGGTGGTCGCTGTGGCTGTTTATCGGCCTGTTTATCCTGACCCTCGGCGGCGAGTTGATCGCCAATGACAAGCCCTTGGTGCTGAGTTTCAAGAACGAGCTGTATTTCCCGGTGTTCAAGCGTTACACCGAGCAGCAGTTCGGCGGCCAGTTGCCGTTCCAGGCCGACTACCGCAGTGACTACGTGCAAAAGCTGATAGAGCAGGACGGCGGCTGGATGCTGTTCCCACCGATCCCGTTCAGCGACGACACGCCCAACTACGAACTGACCCGCCCTGCCCCCAGCCCGCCCTCGGCGGTGAACTGGCTGGGCACCGATGACCAGTCGCGGGATGTGCTGGCGCGGGTGATCTTTGGCGCACGCGTGTCGATCCTGTTTGCCTTGGCGCTCACCGCGATCAGCGCTGCCATCGGCATTGCCGCCGGTGCATTGCAGGGCTATTACGGCGGCTGGGTGGATTTGATCGGCCAGCGCGTGCTGGAGGTGTGGTCCGGGCTGCCGGTGCTGTACCTGCTGATCATCCTGTCAGGTTTTGTGGAGCCGAATTTCTGGTGGTTGCTGGGGATCATGGCGCTGTTTTCCTGGCTGGCCTTGGTAGACGTGGTGCGCGCCGAGTTCCTGCGCGGACGCAACCTGGAATACGTCAAGGCCGCACGAGCCCTGGGCTTGGGCGACGGCAAGATCATTCGCCGGCATATCCTGCCCAACGCCATGACCGCTACGTTGAGCTACCTGCCGTTTATCCTGACCGGGGCGATTGCCACCTTGAGCGCCCTGGATTTCCTCGGTTTTGGCATGCCGGCGGGCAGCGCGTCGCTGGGTGAACTGATCGCCCAGGGCAAGCAGAACCTGCAAGCGCCGTGGCTGGGCCTCACGGCGTTTTTCACCTTGGCGCTGATCCTGTCGCTGCTGGTCTTTATCGGCGAGGCGTTGCGTGACGCCTTCGACCCCCGTTCATGAGTGCCTCCCCTATGAACCTGATCGAAATCCGCGACCTCAACGTCGCTTTCAGTGGCCAGACCGTGGTCCGCCACCTGAGCCTGGACGTTCGCCCCGGCGAGTGCCTGGCGCTGGTGGGTGAGTCGGGCTCGGGCAAGTCGGTGACGGCCCATTCGATCCTGCAACTGCTGCCGGAAGCGGGCACCGACACCACCGGTTCCATCACGTATCGCGGCCAGGAGTTGATCGGCGCCTCGGCCTCGACGTTGCAGAAACTGCGCGGTGACCGCATTGCGATGATCTTCCAGGAGCCGATGACCTCCCTGAACCCGCTGCACAGCATCGAAAAGCAGATCGGCGAAACCCTGCTGCTGCACAAGGGCTTGGGCGGCAAGGCGGCGCAGGCGCGCATCCTCGAATTGCTCGAGCTGGTGGGCATCCAGAAACCCCAGGAACGCCTCAAGGCTTATCCGCATCAATTGTCCGGCGGCCAACGCCAACGGGTGATGATCGCCATGGCCCTGGCCTGCGAGCCGGAGCTGTTGATCGCCGACGAACCCACCACCGCCCTGGATGTGACCGTGCAGCGCAAGATCCTGCTGCTGCTCAAATCCCTGCAACAACGCCTGGGCATGTCGCTGCTGCTGATCAGCCATGACCTCAACCTGGTGCGCAGTATCGCCCAGCGCGTGTGCGTCATGCGCGCCGGCGAGATCGTTGAGCAGGCCGACTGTGAGACCTTGTTCACCGCGCCCCAGCATCCTTATAGCCAGTTGCTGCTGGATGCGGAACCGGCCGGTGATGCGCTGTGCAGCGATGCGCGCGAGACGGTGTTGCAAGTGGATGACCTGACCGTGCAATTCCCCCTTGGCGGCGGGTTGTTCCGCCGCAAGACCTACCTGCGTGCGGTGGACGGCATCAGCCTCAGCGTGCAGCGCGGCAAGACCCTGGGGATTGTCGGCCAGTCCGGCTCAGGCAAGTCCACGCTGGGCCAGGCAATCCTGCGTTTGCTCGACTCCACCGGCAGCATCCGCTTCCAAGGCGAAGCGCTCGACCCGTTGAATAACCAGCAAATGCGCCCTTGGCGCAAGCAGATGCAGGTGGTGTTCCAGGACCCCTACGGCAGCCTCAGCCCACGCATGACCGTGGAACAGATCATCAGCGAGGGCCTGGAAGTGCACGCGCCGTGCAGCCTGGCCGACCGCGATGCGCAGGTGATCCAGGTGCTCAAGGACGTCGGCCTCGACCCGGCCAGTCGCCACCGCTACCCGCATGAATTTTCCGGTGGGCAGCGCCAACGCATCGCCATCGCTCGCGCCCTGGTACTCAAGCCGGCGCTGATGCTGCTGGATGAACCGACCTCGGCCCTCGACCGCACCGTGCAGAAACAAGTGGTGGCATTGCTGCGTGAGCTGCAGGAGAAATACGGCCTGACCTACCTGTTTATCAGCCATGACCTGGCCGTGGTGCGGGCCATGGCCCATGACATGATTGTGGTCAAGGACGGTAAGGTGGTGGAGCGCGGCGCCAGCCATGAGGTGTTCGATGCACCGCAACACCCGTACACCCAAGAGCTGCTGGCAGCGGCGCACATCCCCTTGTAAACACGCCCGCTCCCACAAGGATCGCGATTCCATGTCCAATTTGTGTTGGTGGCCTAAACATGAACATCACCGATAACCTCAAGGACTACCAACAGGTTCGTGGCCTGGCCATCCAGTCGCTGTTCGAGATCATCGAGCAGTCCAGCGAAGGCACGGTGATTGTCGACCGCGACGCCAATATCGTCTGGATGAACGAGCGCTACGCCAAGCGCTTCGGCCTGAAAAGCGCCGACGAAGCCATCGGCCAGCCATGCGAGCAGGTGATTTCCAATAGCCTGTTGCGCCAGGTGGTGCGCAATGACCAGCCGATCCTGCTGGATATCCAGGACACGCCCAAGGGGCCACTGGTGGTGATGCGCTTGCCGATCCACAACGAGGCCGGCGCGGTGATCGGCGCAATCGGGTTCGCGTTGTTTGATGAGCTGCGCAACCTGTCGCCGCTGATCGAGCGCTACCTGAGCATGCAGCAAGAGCTGGCCTCGACGCGCTCGCTGCTGCGTTCACGCCAGAGCAAGTACAACTTCGCGCATTTCATCGGCACCAGCGCTGCCAGCCTCGAAGTGAAACGCCGGGCGCGGCGCAGTGCGAGTGCCGAATCGCCGGTATTGCTGCTGGGCGAGACCGGCACCGGCAAGGAATTGCTGGCCCAGGCGATTCACGGTGCCTCCACGCGGGCGCACAAGGCCTTTGTCAGTATCAACAGCGCCGCGATTCCCGCTGACCTGCTGGAGGCCGAGTTCTTCGGCACCGCACCGGGCGCGTTTACCGGCGCCGACCGCAAGGGCCGTCCGGGCAAATTCCAGATTGCCCAGGGCGGCACCTTGTTCCTGGATGAAATCGGCGACATGCCGCTGCCGCTGCAAAGCAAACTGCTGCGGGTGCTGCAGGAAAAGGAATTCGAGCCGGTCGGCTCCAACGAGATGCTGCACAGCGATGTGCGCGTGATCGCGGCCACGTCCATGGACCTGGAAGCGGCGATCAAGCGCGGTGAGTTCCGCGCCGATCTGTATTACCGGCTGAATGTGCTGCCGATCCAGGTGCCGCCGTTGCGTGAACGGCTGGACGATATTCCGGCATTGAGCGAGGCGATCCTGGAGGAGCTGCGCAGCCAGCATGAACTGGACCACGCGGCGTTGGCCTTGCTGGCACAGCATGCGTGGCCGGGGAATATCCGTGAACTGCGCAATGTGCTGGAGCGGGCGGCGTTGCTGAGTGATGACCTGGTGCTGAATGCCGGTGAGATTCGTGCGGCGATTGGCACTTTCACCCCCGTGGAACGTGGCAGTGCCGTGCCGGCGGTTGAGGGTGAGTCGTTCAGCGCAGCGCGGGAGCGGTTTGATCGGCAGGTGATTGGCGCGGCGTTGAGGGCGTGCGAGGGGAATGTGGTGGAAGCGGCCAAGCGGTTGGGGCTTGGGCGGTCGACGCTGTACAAGAAGATGGTGGCCCTGGGCATCGACTGATCTCTAAAAAGAGACACCATTATCAATATAGAGACTTTCTAATGTGGGAGGGGGCTTGCTCCCGATAGCAGTGTGTCAGCCAGATATTATTGACTGACACACTGTCATCGGGAGCAAGCCCCCTCCCACAGGTGCCTTCATTTGTCTCAAGTTTGAGACAAGATTCAAAAGCCTCATACGATTTTCGAAATTTATTCATATATTTCAACCACTTAAATAATTGGCACACATCTCGCTATAGCCCTTCTCCAAAGCCTCACCCACAAAAATAACAATTCGATGGAGACACACCATGAGTGTGATCATTGCCCTGGCAGCCCTCGCGCTGCTGATGCTGGCTGCTTACCGTGGCTATAGCGTTATCCTGTTTGCCCCCATCGCCGCCCTCGGCGCTGTCCTGCTCACTGACCCTTCCGCCGTCGCCCCTGCGTTTACCGGGGTGTTCATGGAAAAGATGGTCGGCTTCATCAAACTGTACTTTCCGGTGTTCCTGCTTGGCGCGGTGTTCGGCAAGCTGATCGAGCTGTCGGGCTTTTCACGCTCGATCGTGGCGGCGGCGATCCGCTTGCTCGGCACGCGCCAGGCGATGCTGGTGATTGTGCTGGTCTGCGCCCTGCTCACGTACGGCGGCGTGTCGCTGTTCGTGGTGGTGTTTGCGGTGTACCCGTTCGCGGCGGAGATGTTCCGCCAGAGCAATATCCCCAAGCGCCTGATCCCGGCGACCATCGCCCTCGGCGCGTTCTCGTTCACCATGGACGCCCTGCCCGGCACGCCGCAGATCCAGAACATCATCCCCAGCACGTTCTTCAACACCACGGCCTGGGCCGCGCCCTGGCTGGGGTTGATCGGTACGATCTTCGTGTTCTGCGCCGGCATGCTGTACCTGGCGCGCCAGCGCAACAAGGCGCAACGTGCCGGTGAAGGTTATGGCACCGAGCTGCGCAACGAGCCGGAAACCGCCGAGAACCTCACCCTGCCCAACCCGTGGATCGCGCTGTCGCCGCTGATCCTGGTGGGCGTGATGAACCTGTTGTTCACCCACTGGATCCCGCAGTGGTACGGCAAGACCCACAGCCTCAGCTTGCCGGGAATGAGCACGCCGGTGACCACCGAAATCGCCAAGCTGACGGCGATCTGGGCGGTGCAGGCCGCATTGCTGGTGGGCATCGTCATGGTGCTGGTGTTTGGCTGGTCGGCGATCAAAAGCAAACTCGCCGAAGGCAGTAAAAGCGCGGTCAGCGGTGCGCTGCTGGCGGCGATGAACACCGCGTCGGAATACGGCTTTGGTGCGGTGATCGCCTCGCTGCCGGGCTTTCTGGTGCTGGCGGACTGGCTCAAGGGCATCCCCAACCCGCTGGTCAACGAAGCGATCACCGTGACCCTGCTGGCCGGTATCACCGGTTCTGCTTCCGGCGGCATGAGCATCGCCCTGGCGGCCATGTCCGAGAGCTTTATTTCGGCGGCCCATGCGGCCAATATCCCCCTTGAAGTGCTGCACCGCGTCGCGGCCATGGCCAGCGGCGGCATGGACACCCTGCCCCACAACGGCGCGGTGATCACGCTGCTGGCGGTCACCGGCCTGACCCACCGCGAAGCCTACAAAGACATTTTCGGCATCACGATCATCAAGACCCTCGCGGTGTTCGTGGTGATCGGTACTTTCTATGCCACCGGCATTGTGTGAGGTTTTCATGACGACATTGAACGGCAAGACCGCCCTGGTCACCGGTTCCACCAGCGGCATCGGCCTGGGCATCGCCCTGAGCCTGGCCAAGGCCGGCGCCAACCTGATCCTCAACGGCTTCGGCGACGCCCGTGCGGTCATCGCCCAGGTGCAGGCCTTCGGCGGCAAGGTCGGCCACCACCCGGCCGACGTCAGCGACCCGGCGCAGATCGCCGACATGATCGCTTACGCCGAGCGTGAATTCGGCGGCGTGGACATCCTCGTCAACAACGCCGGCATCCAGCACGTGGCGGCGGTCGAAGACTTCCCCGCCGAGCGCTGGGACTCCATCATCGCGATCAACCTGTCGTCGGTGTTCCACAGCACGCGTTTGAGCTTGCCGGGGATGAAGGCCAAGGGCTGGGGGCGTATCGTCAACATCGCCTCGGTGCATGGCCAGGTCGGTTCGGTGGGCAAGGCAGCGTACGTGGCGGCCAAGCATGGCGTGATTGGCTTGACCAAGGTGGTCGGGCTGGAAACGGCCACCAGCAACGTCACCTGCAACGCGATTTGCCCTGGCTGGGTGCTGACGCCGCTGGTGCAGAAGCAGATCGATGATCGCGCCGCCAACGGCGTAGACCCGCAACAAGCGCAGCATGATTTGCTCGCGGAGAAGCAGCCGTCGCTGGAGTTTGTGACGCCGCCGCAGTTGGGTGAACTGGTGCTGTTTTTGTGCAGCGAAGCCGGCAGCCAAGTGCGCGGCGCCGCGTGGAATATCGACGGCGGCTGGCTGGCCCAGTAACAGCGGACACTGGCATTCAAAATGTGGGAGGGGGCAAGCCCCCTCCCACATTGGCCCGGTGTTCTCTGGATGAATTAATACATAAAAAGAGACCTGCCTATGTCCGAGATCCTCTGGCAACCCTCCCCGGAGCGCATCGCCAACACGCGGATGGACCAGTTCCGGCGCTTTATCAATGACCGCTACAGCGTGCAGCTCAGCGACTACCCGGCCCTGCACCAGTGGAGCATCGACCAGCGCCCGGACTTCTGGCGGGCGATCGTGGCGTTCTTCGACGTGCAGTTTCGCAGCCCGCCCAGCGCGGTGCTGATCGAAGACGCCGAGATGCCCAGCGCCCAGTGGTTTCCCGGCGCGACCCTGAACTTTGCCGAGCACCTGTTGCGCCGCCGCGATGATCACCCGGCCGTGGTGGCCATCAGCGAAGACGGCCAACGCGAACAATTGACCTACGCCGAACTCGCCGCCCATGTCGCTGGCCTGCAAAAAAGCTTGCGGGCTGCCGGTGTCACTCAGGGCGACCGCGTCGCCGCATGCATGCCCAACACCTGGCAAACCCTGGTGGGCATGCTTGCCACCACCAGCCTCGGGGCGATCTGGTCGTGTTCATCGCCGGACTTCGGCACCCAGGGTGTGATCGACCGATTCGGCCAGATCGAGCCCAAGGTGCTGATCACCTGCGCGGGCTACCGCTATGCCGGTAAAGACATCGACCAGACCGCCAAGCTCAATGAAATCCTCGCACGCCTGCCGTCCCTGGAGCAGTTGATCATTGTGCCGTACGCACGGCCCCAGGCACGGGTCGAGGACTATCAGACCCATGCCCGCGTCACGCGGTGGTCGGACTTCTACCGGCCTGGCGGCGAACCTGAGTTCGTCGCGGTGCCGTTCGATCATCCGCTTTATATTCTCTATTCCAGCGGCACCACCGGCGTGCCCAAGTGCATCATCCACGGCACCGGCGGCGTGCTGCTCACGCACCTCAAGGAACACGGCCTGCATGCGGACCTGTCCCGCGATGACTGCCTGTTCTACTACACCACCTGCGGCTGGATGATGTGGAACTGGCTGGTGTCGGTACTGGCCATCGGCGCCACGGCGGTGCTGTATGACGGCTCGCCGTTTCATCCGGGACCGGAGCGCCTGATTGACCTGATCGACGCGGAAAAGATCAGCGTGTTCGGCACCAGCCCCAAGTTTCTCGCCACGCTGGAAAAGGCCGGGTTGCAACCGCGCCTGAGCCATGACCTGGGCAGCCTCAAAGGGCTGATTTCGACCGGCTCGCCGCTGTCGCCGCAGAGCTACGACTACGTGTACCGCGAGATCAAGGGCGAGCTGTGCCTGTCATCCATGTCCGGTGGCACCGATATCGTCTCCTGCTTTGTGATCGGCAACCCGGTGTTGCCGGTGCGGCGCGGCGAAATGCAGTGCAAGAGCCTGGCAATGGCGATTGAAGTGTGGGACGACCAGGGCCAGCCGCTGGTTGGCGAAAAAGGCGAACTGGTGTGCACCCGGCACTTTCCGGCCATGCCCATCGGCTTGTGGAACGACCCGGATCGCCAGAAGCTGCGCGCCTCGTATTTCAGCCAGTTCCCCGGTGTCTGGGCCCAGGGCGACTATGCCGAGCAACGCCCCAACGGCAGCCTGCTGATTCACGGGCGTTCCGACGCAGTGCTCAACCCCGGTGGCGTGCGTATCGGCACGGCAGAGATTTATCGCCAGGTGGAAAAAGTCCCGCAGGTGCTGGAGAGCCTGGCCATTGGCCAACGCTGGCAGGATGACGTACGGGTGGTGCTGTTCGTGCGCCTCAATGACGGTGTCGAGCTGGATGAAGCCCTTGAGCAGCAGATCCGCCAAGTGATCCGCGCCAACACCACACCCCGCCACGTACCGGCGAAGATCCTCGCTGTCACCGATATCCCCCGCACCATCAGCGGCAAGATCGTTGAACTGGCGGTGCGCAATGTGGTGCACGGCGAACCGGTGAAGAACACCGACGCCCTGGCCAACCCGCAAGCCCTGGAACAGTTTCGCGACCGGCGCGAACTGACTGAAAGATGAAAGGTTTCAGCGCTGACGCACTCATTTGAAGACAATCCCCGAATGCATGCTATTTTTCGGGGGTAGTCACCCATTCCCGACTCACGGGATAATGGGTGTTGTCATCTTTCAAAGCGTTACGCTCAGGGTTTTTACATGAAGGCAACCTCCACCGGCAGCGAAGCCGCCGCAATGATTGCGCGGCTGGACTGGGCGCAAAGCCCCCTCGGTGAGGCCAATGAGTGGCCGCAAAGCCTGCGCACGGCCGTGGATATCGTCGTCCACTCGCCGATGCCGATGCTCCTGCTGTGGGGCAACCAACTGACGCAACTCTACAACGACGCCTTCGCCCAGTTGGCCGGCAACAAGCACCCCGACGCCATGGGCCAACCGGCGCACCAGACCTGGCCGGAGCTGGAAAGCTTTACCGCGCCGATCTACGACGCCGTGTTCAGTGGCCAGGTGCGTACCTTCAGCGAGCAGCGCTTCGTACTGCAACGCCATAATCGCGACACTGAAATATGGCTGGACCTGACTTACAGCCCGATCCGCGACGAAAGCGGGTGTGTCGCCGGCATCCTGGTCACCGCCATCGAAACCAACGAACGCCGCAAGGCCCAGCACAACACCGAACAACGCTTGCAGCTTGCACTGGCGGCGACCGGCGCGGTGGGCACCTGGGACTGGGATATCGGCGAAGACCACTTTATCGCCGACGCCCACTTCGCCTACCTGCACGGCGTCGACCCCAGCGAGGCTGGCAGGCTGCCGATCAGCGACTACCTGCAAGGCGTGCACCCCGAAGACCGGGGCATGGTGGCGCGCAGCATCAAGCATTGCATCACCTTCGGCACCGAGTACGCCGAGGAGTACCGCCTGTTGCAAGCCGACGGCCAGGTGCGCTGGGTGTTCGCCCGCGGACGTTGCTACAAGGATCACCAAGGCCGCCCGGCGCGCTTCCTCGGCGCCGCGCTGGACCTCACCGAGCGCAAACACACCGAGCAGGCGCTGCGCCAAAGCCAGACCGAACTGCAACTGATCATCAACGCCATGCCGGTGCTGATCGGCTATGTCGACCATGAACAGCGTTTTCGCCTGAACAACAGTGCGTACCTGGAGTGGTACGGCATGACGCCCCAGGAGCTGTACGGCAAGACCATCCGCGAAGTGCTCGGTGACGAAGTGTATGCCGGGCGCGCGGACAAGATCGCCGCCGCGCTGAAGGGCAAGCCCTGCAGCTTCATGACCATCACACCGCACTGCGACGGGCGGCCACGGCATGCCTTGATGAAGTACCTGCCGCGCTTCAGCACTGACGGCTCGGTGAATGGTTTCTACATCTTTGTGATCGATGAGACCGAACGCAAACTCACCGAAGAAGCCCTGCGCCACCTTAACGAAAACCTTGAGGAACGGGTCGCCCAGCGCACCCAGGCACTGGCCGAGGCCAACCAACGCCTGCAAAACGAAATGTTCGAGCGCGAACGCGCCGAAGATGCCCTGCGCCATGCGCAGAAGATGGAAGCGGTGGGCCAGCTCACCGGCGGTATCGCCCACGACTTCAACAACATGCTCACCGGTATCATCGGCAGCCTGGACCTGATGCAGCGCTATATCGCCGCCGGGCGCAGCGATGACATCGGGCGCTTTACCGATGCCGCCGTGTCCTCGGCCCATCGTGCCGCCGCCCTGACCCACCGGTTACTGGCCTTCTCGCGGCGCCAGTCGTTGGACCTTCAACCGCTGAACCCGAACCAGTTGGTGGCCTCCCTGGAAGATTTATTCCGGCGGACCAAAGGTGCGCATATCACACTCAACGTGCAATTGGGCCACGACATCTGGCCGGTGAACACCGACGCCAGCCAACTGGAAAACGCCCTGCTCAACCTGGTGATCAATGCCCGTGACGCCATGCCCGATGGCGGCGAGATACTCATCGAAACCGCCAACAGCTACCTGGACGGCACCGACATCACCACCCTGGAACCGGTCAAGGCCGGCGACTACGTGATGCTCGGTGTGTGTGACAACGGTACCGGCATGGCGCCGAAAATCCTCGCCAAGGCGTTCGACCCCTTCTTCACCACCAAACCCATCGGCCAGGGCACCGGCCTGGGGCTGTCGATGATTTACGGGTTTGCCCAGCAGTCCGGTGGCCACGTGACGATTCAGAGTGAACCGGGCCAGGGCACCTGCGTGCGCCTGTACCTGCCGCGCCTGCACGGTACGTCGCTGGAAAGCAACCTGCCGCCCCACTCGGGCGAGGCGCCATTGGCGCTCGCGGGTGAGGCGGTCGTGGTGGTCGAGGACGACCCGGCGGTGCGCATGTTGGTGGTCAATGTACTCGATGAGCTGGGCTACACCGCACACCAGGCCGCCGATGCGCGTACCGCATTGCCGCTGTTGGAATCGGACCTGCGCGTGGACTTGCTGGTCACCGACGTCGGCCTGCCCGGCATGAACGGCCGACAACTGGCCGAGATCGCCCGCCAGCACAGGCCGGGCCTGCGCGTGCTGTTCATGACCGGTTACGCCGAGAAAGCCGCCGAGCGCCAGGGGTTTCTCGAGGACGGCATGGACATGGTTGCCAAGCCGTTTTCCATCGACCTGCTGGCGACCAAAATCCGCAGCATGATCAGCGTCGACCCATGAGTTCAGGCATAATCGCGCGCCGTCGCACACCTGGTAGAGATCAATGAAAGCCCAAGCCCGTCATATCCTGGTGAAAACCAGCGAAGAAGCCGAACAACTCAAGCAGCGTATCGCCAAGGGCGAGGCGTTTGATGTGCTGGCCAAGAAGTACTCCACCTGCCCGTCCGGCAAACGCGGCGGTGATTTGGGCGAGGTGCGGCCAGGGCAGATGGTGGGGGCGATTGATGCGGTGATCTTCAAGAAGCCGGTGAAGGTGGTTCACGGGCCGATCAAGAGCAAGTTTGGGTATCACTTGGTGCAGGTGTTTTACCGGGATTGAGGGGTTGGCTGCGGACCGCTATCGGGGGCAAGCCCCCTCCCACAGTTGACCGCATTTCATCTGGAGGAATGCAGTCACTTGTGGGAGGGGGCTTGCCCCCGATCCGCCGCAGGCGGCCATTCACCCCCTGGGAATCAACGCCCCCGGCACCTGGATAACCCGGCTGGCCAACCGATGCCCGGCCAAAGCCGCCGCCTCCGGAGTGCCACCCTTAAACCGACTGGCCAGGTACGCTGCACTGAACGAATCCCCCGCCGCCGTCGTATCCACTACCTGTTCGACCTTGATCGCCGGCACCGCAAACCGCTCACCCTTGCACCGGATCAGGCACGCATCCGCGCCACGTTTGAGCACCACTTCTTCAATCGCCGGGTACGCCGCGAACACTTGCTCACTGTCGGCATAGCCAAACAACGCCCGCTCGTCATCCTCGGTCAGCAAGGCGATATCCACTTCTGCCAACACCGTGCGATACGCCGCGCGCGCCGCCTCGACACTGGCCCACAAACGCGGCCGGAAGTTGTTGTCGAACACCACCTTGCCGCCGCGCCGACGGGTTTCTATAAGGGTCTGCAGTAAACGCCCACGGCCAATTTCCCCCAGCACTGCCAGGGTGATGCCGCTGAAATACACCACGGCATAGTCCGGCAAAGCGGCCAGGATCGGTTCGGCGGCGGGCGTGGTGAAGCAGTCGCGTACGGCGGCTTCGTTGCGCCAGTAGAGGAATTTGCGCTCGCCGTTGGCGTCGGTCTGGATGCAGTACAAGCCTGGCAAACGTCCCGCCAGGCGCTGGACCATGCCCAGGCCGAGGCCTTCCTCCGTCCATTGCCGGCACATGGCATCGCTGAAACTGTCGTCGCCCAGGGCGGTGACGTAGTCGACGCTGCCGGTGTCGCCCAGTTCGCGACGCAGGTACACCGCGGTGTTCAGGGTGTCGCCGCCGAAGCTCTGGTGCAAGCTGCCGTCGGAGCGGTGTTGCAGTTCGATCATGCATTCGCCGATCAGGGCGATTCGGAGTTGGGTGTTCATAATGATTGTCTCGGGCGTGGCTGATGGCCTCATCGGGGGCAAGCCCCCTCCCACCGTTTGATGTGTGAACCCATTCAAATGTGGGAGGGGGCTTGCCCCCGATACGATCGACGCGGTCTAGAAGCAGGTATGCAAAGACTCGATCACCTGCAACTGCTCATCCACCAGGCAACCGACCTGCCACTTATCGAAGGTCAGGCAAGGGTGCGAGGTACCGAACGAA
Organism: Pseudomonas petroselini; assembly: GCF_045037875.1. NCBI lineage: Bacteria > Pseudomonadati > Pseudomonadota > Gammaproteobacteria > Pseudomonadales > Pseudomonadaceae > Pseudomonas > Pseudomonas petroselini. The sequence goes on along the minus strand of NZ_CP173614.1, from coordinate 3,453,632 downwards.
ATGATGTCGCCAATACGCAGTTCAACCCCTGGCGCTACGGTCATGAACGCGTGCTGGTCCATCACCGCCGTGACCTTGCACGCCCCCACGTCATCGCCTTGCGCCGGGAGAATCCCGGCCTTGTAGCGCTTGAGCGGCACCGGCAGGCCGGCGTCGTAGGCGACGTCGCGCTTGCCCAGGGCGATCACCGCAAAGCCCGGCTCGGGCATCGATTGCACGTGGGCCCACACTTCCAGGGCCGGGCGCAGGCCTTCGCTGAGGTCGCTGCGACGGTCGAGCACGCAGCATTGCGCGTCTTTGTAGATGCCGTGGTCATGGGTCACGTAGCTGCCGGGGCGCAGCACGCTGAGGAAGCGACCGGCAGCGTTTTGCTCTTCGAACGACTCGGCGATCAGGTCATACCAGGCCGAACCCGAGGCCGTGATGATCGGCTTGGGCAAGTCGAAAGCACCATTGTTCTGCAGGTCCACCGCCAGGCGCACCAGGCTGGCCGCGAAGTCGCGGATGCCGCTGATGGCGTGCTCGCCGTGGATCACACCTTCATAGCCTTCGATACCGGTGAGGGCCAGGGACGGCTGCGCCTTGATCGCCTTGGCCAAGTCGCGCACCTCCTGCTCGCTGCGGCACCCGCAACGGCCACCAACCACGCCGTATTCGATCATCACGTTCAGGCGCAAGCCACGGGCGGCGAAGAACAGGCCCAGGTCGGCAACGTTATCGGGGTGATCGACCATGCAGTGGAAGTCGAAATCCGGGTCGGCCAGCAGGTCGGCGATCAGCGCCATATTCGGCGCGCCCACCAGTTGGTTAGCCATCAGCACCCGGCGTACGCCGCCGGCATAGGCGGCGCGGGTCTGCACCGCGTTGGCCAGGGTGATGCCCCACGCGCCTTGGGCGAGCTGGCGCTGGAACAGCGCCGGCATCATGCTGGTTTTGCCGTGGGGCGCCAGTTCCGCGCCGCTCTTGCTGACAAAGTCCTGCATCCAGCGGATGTTGTGTTCCAGGGCGTCGCGGTGCAGCACCAGGGCCGGCAGGCTGACATCGCGGACCAGGTGGGCACCGACGGCGGCGGCGCCTTTTTCAACAGCGTTGAGGGCAGACATGGAAACTCCTATTCGTTGATGCGCCGGGCCAGGTTGTTGGCGCTTTCGATCAACACCCGGCGATAGTCGTTGTAGTTTTTGCTGGCATCGGCGCGTGGGGCGACGATGCACAGGGTCGCAATGCTGATGCCTTGCGCGTCCCGCACCGGGGCGGCAAAGCAATGGGTAAAGGTGTCGGCCACGCTGTCGAAGGAAAAGAACCCATCGAGGGTGGCCTGGCGGATTTGTGCCAGGAACGTCTCCAGCGGCAGGCGCTGGCCGTCCGGCAGGATAAAGTCATCATGGTCGATCAGGTCGACGATCTGCTGGTCACTCAAGTGCCCCAGCAACAGGCGCCCGGACGCCGTCCACGGGATCGGTGCGTTTTCACCGATGTCCGAGGAAATGCGAAAATGCCGCTCGCCCTCGCGCATCAGCGCCACTGTGTATTTGCGCCCGTTGAGCAGGCACATCTGCGCGGTTTCGTGGGTCTGGCTGACGATCTCCTGCAAGGCGTGGTCGGCCTCGCGGGTCAGGTCGAAATGACGCAAGTGCGCCTGGCCGAGAAAGTACAACTGGCGGCCGAGGTAGACGTGGCCGTCCTTGCCCACCGTTTCCAGAATGCGTCGCTCCAGCAGGGACGCGACCAATTCGTAGACGGTGGACTTGGGGCTGCCGATGCCGCTGGCAATATCATTCGGGCGCAGGGGCTGGCCGATTTCCTTGAGAAAATCGAGGATATCGAATGCACGGTCCAGGCCTTTGGCGCGGCGTTTGATGGTGTCTTCGGTCATGGCAATTTCGGTCCGGTCGAAGTTGTTGGGTACGACACAATTCTACTGTGGGAGGGGGCTTGCCCCCTCCCACATTGGATTTGCGGTGCGCTTGAGAGTGGGGGCATTTAGCCTTTTTTCTTGTAGGCCACGCAATCGATCTCCACCTTGCAATCAACCATCATGTTGGCCTGCACACAGGCGCGCGCCGGGGCGTGTTCCGGGGTGAAGTATTCGCCGAACACCTTGTTGAAACTCCAGAAGTCCCGTGGGTCTTCCAGCCACACACCAACGCGCACCACGTCTTTGAGCTCGTAGCCGGCTTCTTCAAGGATCGCCACCACGTTGCGCAGGGTCTGGCGGGTTTGCTCGATGATCCCGCCGGTGATGATTTCGCCGTCCACCGCAGGCACTTGGCCCGAGACGTACAACCAACCGTCCGCTTCCACGGCGCGGGCGAAGGGACGGGGCTGGCCGCCGCCGGCAGTACTGCCGGCACCGTAACGAGTGATGCTCATAAAACTATGCTCCTGATTAAAAACGAATGTTCTTGAGAAATTCCGCCAGCCGCGGCGATTGCGGGCGTTCGAAAATATCCTTCGAGGTGCCCTGCTCTTCAATGCGGCCCTGGTTCATGAAAACGATCTTGTCCGAGACTTCATAGGCAAAGCGCATCTCGTGGGTGACCAGCAACATGGTCATGCCCTCCTCCGCCAGGCCCTTGATCACGCTGAGCACTTCGCCCACCAATTCCGGGTCGAGGGCCGAGGTGACTTCGTCAAACAGCATCAGGCTGGGGTTCATGGCAATCGCACGGGCAATCGCCACGCGCTGTTGCTGGCCGCCGGACAGCTGGCCGGGAAAGTGGTTGCGGCGCTCCAAAAGTCCTACACGGTCCAGCCATTTTTCTGCCAATACCACTGCCTCGTCCTTAGGCATTTTCTTAACTTTCAATAAGCCCAAGGTGACGTTCTGTAACGCGGTCAAGTGCGGGAACAGGTTGAACTGCTGGAACGCCATGCCGGTCATCGCCCGGTGCTGGGCAATCACGCGCTCGGGGTGACGCACGCGCTTGCCGGCGATTTCGATGTAGCCGATGGACTCCCCATCCAGGGTGATCTGCCCGCCCTGGAATTCTTCCAGCAGGTTGACGCAGCGCAACAGCGTGGTCTTGCCCGAGCCGCTGGACCCGATCAAGGTCACCACATTGCCGCGCTGCATGGACAGGTCGACGCCTTTGAGCACTTCGACCTCACCGTATTGTTTACGCAGGCCGCGGATGTTCAGCAGCGGTGGGTTGGTGTGAGGTTGGTTCATGGCAAGGCCACCCGCTTTTCAATGTAGCGCCCGAATAACTCGATGGCGTAGTTGATGACAAAGAACAGAAACCCGGCGAACAGGTAGAACTCCAGGGTCATGAAAGTGCGCGCAATCACTTGCTGGGTGCTCAGCAGCAACTCGGCCACGCCGATCACCGAGAGCAAGGTCGAGGCCTTGACGATTTCCGTGGAGGAATTGACCCAGGTCGGCAGGATCTGGCGCAGCGCCTGGGGCAACAGCACGTAACCCAGGGACTGGTAGAACGTCAGGCCGATCGCCTTGCCCGCTTCCAGTTGCCCACGGGGAATGGCTTGCAGCGCACCGCGCACGATTTCCGACACGTGGGAGCCGCAGAACAGCGTCAGCCCGACCGCACCGGCCTGGAACGCGCTGATCTGCCAACCGAGCGCCGGCAGCATGTAGAAACACGCCAATACCAGCACAAACACCGGCGTGCCACGGATCAGGTCGACGTACAGGCGGAACGGCGCACGCATCCAGAACTTGCCGTAGGTGAGGACCAACCCGGCGACGATGCCGATCAGGGTGCCAAAGATAATCGCCAGCGCTGACACATAAACGCTGGCCTGGAAGCCCGCCCAGAGGGTATCCCGGGCGATCCACAACTCATGCAACCAGCTGGGGGATTCGTACATGGAAACCTTCCTTAACGACGGATCGCCAGGCGCTGTTCCAGGTAACGGAGCAGCATGGCGATGAGGTAACAGGCAGCCACGTAGAGCGCGGTCGTGACCAGCCAGGTTTCAATCACCCGGTAGCTTTCGACGTTGATCTTGCGGGCGTAATAGGTCAGCTCGGGCACCGCGATGGCGGCGGCGAGCGAGGTGTCCTTGAACAGCGAAATGAAGTTGTTCGACAGCGCGGGCAGCACGTTACGCAGCATCACCGGCACGGTGATATACGCGCGGATACGCCACTCACCCAAACCGATGGCCAGCCCGGCTTCACGCAAGCCCTTGGGAATGTTCAACAGCCCGGCGCGGAATACTTCGGTCAGGTAGGCACCGGCGTACAGCGACAAGGTGATGATGAACGACGGGATCTTGTCCAGGCGGATGCCCAGGCTGGGCAAGGCGAAGTAGATCAACAGGATCAGCACGAGGATCGGCGTATTGCGGATCACCGTGACGTACACCGAGGCGAGCACGCGCAGCGTCTTGTGCCTGGACAGCATGGCAAACGCCATCATCAAGCCGATCACGCAGCCAATCGCAATCGACAGCAGCGCCAGCTCAAGGCCCAGGCCGAGCCCCGCCAGCAAGCTGGGGAAGTCGCGCCACACGGCGGCAAAGTTCAACTGATAGTTCATGGTCGGCAGTACCTGATTGGGGCGCCTTCAGCGACGCCCCAGGTTTTCGATTTACTTGAACTCAACCGGGAAACCGATCGCCGGCTCCGGCAGGTCCACACCGAACCATTGCTTGAACGAGGCCTTGTAGGTCGGGAACTCCACGCCGGTCATGGCTTCATGCAGCGCGGTGTTGACGAAGTTCAGCCAGTCCTGGTCGCCACGCTTGACGGCGCACGCGTAGGTCTGTGGGCTCCAGGCGTAAGCCGGGCTGCGGTAGCGGCCTGGGTTCTGCACCATCAGGTACTTGACCGAGGACTGATCGGTGGCGGCGGCATCGGCGCGACCGGAGTTCACGGCCTGGTACATCAGGTCGACGCTGTCGTACTGGTCGACCTTGGCCTTGGGCAGCGCCTGGTGCACCAGCTCTTCGGCGTAGACGTTTTGCAGCACGGCCACGGTGACGCCGTCGCCGGCGGCCTGCAGGTCTTCGATCTCTTTGTACTTGCTGTTGTTCGGCAGCAGCAGGCCCACGCCTTCGCGGTAGTACGGCAGGGTGAAGGCCACCTGTTGCGCACGGCTGGCGGTGACGGTGATGAACTGGCAACTCATGTCGACCTTGTCGGTCAGCAGGTTGGGAATCCGCGCGTCGGACGACTGCACCACGAACTCGACCTTGCTCGGGTCGTTGAACAAGCCTTTGGCCACAATGCGGCCGATGTCGATATCAAACCCCTGCAACTTGCCATCCGCTCCCTGGAAGTGCCACGGCGCATTGGTACTGCCTGTACCCACGATCAGGTGCCCACGCTTGAGCACATCATCGAGCTTGCTGTCCGCCGCCTGCACTACGCTGGCGAGGGAAGCCGATGCGGCGAAGAGAAAAACACACGCTTTAAACACGGAAGGTCGGTGATGCATGACAAGCACTCCAGGAGTTGTGTATTCCGCTATACCGGAACTTAGTATGTAACAACGGAATAGACAGCAGAAAGTGTGCCACACGCGGTAACAGAAAAATATGACGTATATAATTCGTTATATATCAGTCAGATGACTATTCACGGGCGGCAAGGCGTTACGCCAGCATCTGGAGTCACATTGCTACCCAACGCCCCACATGCCGGTGACAGGCCTCACTCAAGTGCGCCACAACGACCTTGCCGCGCACCGTTGCAGTGCGCAGACAGCCTGGAAAAATCCCCACGCTGGACTAGCCTTGGCACATCTCTGCCGACAAGGACCCCGCCCTGATGAAGCTCCGTCTCACCCTGGTTTTGCTCGCTTTCCTGACGGCCGGCAGCGCTTCGGCCAGCAACGACCGTCGCGAATGCAAAGAAGAACTGCGCAAGCTCAATGACGCCTTGAGCACCAACTACACCAGTCAGAACCACCATGGCTACCGCCAGGCAAAGGCCTCACGGGACAACCTGGAATACAAGAAATGCGCGAGCCAAGCACGCAAGGCGCGCGAACGCGTAGAGCGTGACGGCGACCTGTGAAGGTTGACAGTAGACGGGGGTGATATCCCAGCTTAGCTTTGGCCAGAACACCGAAGCCGACAGGGAGATCATCATGGGAATTGCCAAGGACATCATTGCCTGCAATGAGGACTATCAGTCCATGCTGGCAGCGCACTCAACCGTTTTCATGCTGTTTGTGTCGCAGACCTGCCCGGCGTGCGCGAGCGCTGTGGAGCTTTTTGAACCCATCGCCGAAAACTACGAGCCGACAGTGAAAAGCGTGGTGCTTGATACAGCCAAAACGCCCAGGCTCGAACAGGTCACCGGCACGCCCACGTTGGTAGTGCACGCCAATGGCAAAATCAAGGAAATACTCAAGGGGTTTGGCCCCTGGGAAACCCAGGAGCAAACACTCAAGGAGGTATTCAGCCGCTATGCGCGGCAGCAGGCTCCAGATGAACCTGCGTGACCCGCCGCTCCTCCACCACCGCCACCGTCAGGTGCCAACCTTCATGCTCCAGGCTATCGCCCACCATCGGCAGGCGGTCCAGCAAGCTCATCACCAAACCGGCCAGCGTCTGGTAATCCTCAGTCGCCATCGCCTTAAAGCCCGTCCGCTGACGCACCTGATTGAGGTTCAGCGCACCATTGGCGCGGAAACCGGCACCCTCTTCAACGATATCCGGCCCTTCGATCTCACTGGCGTCCGGCAACTCACCAGCGATGGACTCGAGAATGTCGGTCATGCTCAGCACGCCCATGAAGTCACCAAATTCGTTGATCACGAACGCAATATGGGTCGACTCCTGGCGCATCTGCTCCAAGGCGTTGAGGATCGAAAAGCTCTCAAGCAGATTGATAGCGCGGCGCGCCAAGTGCTCCAGGTTCGGCTCATTGCCGGCCAGGTATTCCTTGAGCAGCTCCTTCTTGTGCACGAAGCCCAGCGGCTCGTCGACGGCCCCGTTGCGGATCAACGGCAGCCGCGAGTAGGACGAATGCATCAGTTTCAGACGAATACTGTCGGGATCATCCGCCAGATCGATGCAGTCAACCTTGGCCCGTGGCGTCATCAGCGTGCGGATCGGCCGTTCGGCCAATTGCAGCACGCCGCTGATCATCACACGCTCGCGCCTATCAAACAGCGGGCCTTGGCTCGCGTCCGACTCGCCCAGCAGATCGGCAACCTCTTCATCCACCTCCTCCACCGCCAGGCTGCGGCCGCCGAGCAAACGCATCACCGCGTGGGCGGTGCGCTCACGCACCGGCAACACACCTTGCGCGGACTTCTTGCGGCGTGAACGGGCGATCTGGTTGAACACTTCGATCAGGATCGAGAAACCAATGGCCGCGTACAGGTAGCCTTTCGGAATATGGAAGCCCAGGCCTTCGGCGGTCAGGGCGAAACCGATCATCATCAAGAAGCCCAGGCATAGCATGATCACGGTCGGGTGCGCATTGACGAAGCGGGTCAATGGCTTGCTCGCCACAATCATCAGGCCGATGGATACGATCACTGCGATCATCATCACCGCGAGCTCGTCCACCATGCCGACGGCAGTGATCACCGCGTCGAGGGAGAACACCGCATCGAGCACCACGATCTGCGCCACGATCGGCCAGAACATCGCGAAGGCCACATTGCCCGTGCGCTGGGCCACGTGGCCTTCGAGGCGCTCATGCAATTCCATGGTGGCCTTGAACAACAGGAACACACCACCAAACAGCATGATCAGGTCACGCCCGGAGAAGCTCTTGTCGAACACCTCGAACAGAGGCTGGGTCAGGGTCACCAACCAGGAAATACTCGCCAACAGACCCAGGCGCATCAGCAATGCCAGGGACAAACCGATCAGGCGCGCACGATCGCGCTGCTCCGGTGGCAGCTTGTCCGCCAGGATCGCGATAAACACCAGGTTGTCGATGCCGAGCACCAGTTCCAGCACAATCAAGGTCAACAGGCCGAGCCAGGCCGTTGGATCCGCTAACCATTCCATTTATAGAGTCTCTTCAGTCAATGTTCAGAATGCCGGGCACGGCAAAGTGCGGTCAGTGGACCGGTACAAGGCTAGCAGTCGGAATACGGGGTGTTCGAAAGGCAGCAGCGGCAGCGGATGTCTTGGGGAAAGACGACTGGGAGGCTCCGAGAGGGTGTTCATGCAAGTCCTGAAATAACAAAAGGACTTGAATCCTACATTCGAAACACAAATTTCCTACAACGCAAAACTATTACAAAATCTGTACTTCAAGCGCACCCAAAGCCCATGTGGGAGGGGGCTTGCCCCCGATAGCGGTATTTCAGTTACACCTAGGCTGGCTGATACACCGCATTCGCGAGCAAGCCGGCTCCCACGTTTTAATCTGCGCCATGTCAGGTTTTGCGCGTCGCGTCGTCAAGCGCCAAAATCGTATGGGCATTCGTCACCGTCGTGGCGAGCGTGTTGATCACCCCCGACCGCAACGCCCCCAGCGTCGCCGCCGCCTTGGTGTTCTCGCTGGCAATCGCCACCACATCCGGGATCCGAAACAACTCCTGTACCGTCAGGCCGATCACCCGCCCCTGAATGGCGTTGACCGCGGGCTGCCCGTGGATGTCGATAAAGTCGTACCCCATCATGTCACCCACGGTGCCGGACAACCGCGCCTGGGCGATTTCCTGGGGCGAGAACCAGCCCATGCGCACCATGTTGCTGTTTTCGCTCATGTCACCAATGCCAATCAACGCGATATCCGCCCGCCGCGCCCGGTCGAGAGTCGAACGCACCGTATCGTTATTGATCAACACGCCACGCAGTTCCGGGTTGGCCACCAGGGCCGGGGCGTACAGGCTTTCACTTTCACCGCCAAACCGCAGGGCCAGGCGCCGACAGATATGGTCGGGGTTCATGTATTCGCCAGCCTTGAGCGAACCGCCGATCGCGCAAACAAACGTGCAGTTGCGCGTCACCGGCAGGAACACGTTATCGGCCACCGCACCCACGTTGCGCCCCATGCCGACGGCGACGATCATGCCATCGCTCAATGTCTTGTTCAGGTAGTTGGCCACTAGGCTGGCGACGGCCGAACGCTGGGTATCGGGGTCGCTATGATCGACCGCGATCAACGCGCGATCCAGCTTGAAGCGCGCGACCAACGCCTGCTCCAGCTCGTTGTTCATGGCCGGATGCTGCAGCACGCGCACCTCGACAATACCCTCATCGCGCGCACGTTTGAGCAGGCGACTGACCTTTGCCCGCGACAGGTCGAAGCGCTTGGCAATGGCTTCCTGAGTGACGTTCTCGAGGTAATAGAGCATCGCCACTTCGGTCATCTGATCGATATCGCTGGCAATGCGCTGGGTACTGTCACTCATGGGGACGGGCTTCCGTTTCGGCGTCAAAGGCGCATTCTCCCGACTCTGGCCCCGTTTAGTCCACTACTGATGCCCATCGCGCTCGATCGCATTGATGCGGTCCACCTTGGCCCCGGAACGCGCGGCTTCGAACTCCGACTCCAGGAACGACTTGACGATGCTCTTGGCCAGCTCGGCGCCGATCACCCGCGCACCGATGGACAGGATCTGCGCATCGTTGCTCTTGCGTGCGCGCTCCGCCGAGTACGTGTCATGGGCCTGGGCCGCCCGGATGCCCAGCACCTTGTTAGCGGAAATGGCCATGCCGATCCCGGTGCCGCACACCAGCACGCCCAGTCGCTGCTGCCCGGCATTGATCGCCGTGGCCACGGCCAGGGCGATGTCCGGGTAAAGCACGGGCACGGTGGAATGGGTGCCGAAGTCCGTCACTGGATAGCCCAACGCCTCGATATGACGCTTCAACAGCTCTTTGAGCTCAAAACCCGCTTCATCGCATCCGATAGCCACCGGGAAAGGTGTGTTCATGGCGTCTGGCTCCGCTGCCGTGATCGTACTTACGACTGATCAAATGATCATTCAGTGAAATTCCGCTCAGACATTTCTCGGTCATACGCCCCTCTCTGTCAAGCTTGATTTAACTGACTCGTCAGTCAAACGCCTCTGCAAAGGCGTTATTGCCGACAAAGATGAGAATCAGCGCTTTTACATTAAAGAGATTGACTGATCAGAATTTCATTTGATACACATATGTGCACAGCGAAACATGACTCTGCGACCTAATAAGAATTCACAGCACGAGGACACGCCGATGGCCACGCCATTACTGCTCCAGGCTGAACACGTCGCCAAGGCTTACGCCGGGGTTCCTGCCCTGCGTGACGGCCGCCTCTCGTTGCGGGCCGGTAGCGTCCACGCCCTGTGCGGCGGCAACGGCGCAGGCAAATCGACATTCCTGAGTATCCTGATGGGCATCACCCCGCGTGATGCCGGGAGCATCCTGCTCAACGGCGCAGCGGTGCAGTTCAACCGCCCGAGTGAAGCCTTGGCGGCGGGGATCACGATGATCACCCAAGAGCTGGAACCCATCCCCTACATGACCGTCGCCGAAAATATCTGGCTGGGACGCGAACCACGTCGCGCCGGCTGCATTGTCGACACCAAGACCCTGAACCGCCGCACCCGCGAGTTGCTCGAAAGCCTGGAGTTCGAGGTCGACGCCACCCGCCCCATGCACCGCCTGAGCGTGGCGCAGATCCAACTGGTGGAAATCGCCAAGGCCTTCAGCCATGACTGCCAGGTGATGATCATGGACGAGCCCACTTCAGCCATCGGCGAGCGCGAAGCGGAAACCCTGTTCAAGGCCATACGCCGCCTCACCGCCCGGGGCGCCGGTATCGTGTATGTGTCGCACCGCCTCAGCGAACTGGCGCAGATCGCCGATGACTACAGCATCTTTCGCGACGGCGCCTTTGTCGAAAGCGGGCGCATGGCCGATATCGACCGCAACCATCTGGTGCGCGGCATCGTCGGCCAAGAACTGACCCGCATCGACCACAAGGTCGGCCGCGAATGTGCCGCCGACACCTGCCTGCAGGTCGACAACCTGAGCCGCGCCGGCGAGTTCCACGACATCAGCCTGCAACTGCGCCAGGGTGAAATCCTCGGCATCTATGGCTTGATGGGCTCAGGGCGCAGCGAATTCCTCAACTGCATCTATGGCCTCACGGTGGCTGACTCCGGCAGCGTCACGCTGCAGGGCAAACCCATGCCGATCGGGCTGCCCAAGGCGACCATCAATGCCGGTATGTCGCTGGTCACCGAAGACCGCAAGGACAGCGGCCTGGTGCTGACCGGCAGCATTCTTTCCAACATTGCATTGTCAGCCTACAAGCGTCTGTCGAGTTGGTCGCTGATCAATGCGCGCAAGGAAACCCAACTGGCCCAGGACATGGTCAAGCGCCTGCAGATCAAGACCACTTCCCTGGCGTTGCCGGTGGCCTCCATGAGCGGCGGCAACCAGCAGAAAGTGGTGCTCGCCAAGTGCCTGTCCACCGAGCCGGTGTGCCTGCTGTGTGACGAACCCACCCGCGGTATCGATGAAGGCGCCAAGCAGGAGATCTACCACCTGCTCGACCAGTTCGTGCGTGCCGGTGGCGCCGCCATCGTGGTGTCGTCGGAAGCTCCGGAGTTGCTGCACCTGAGCGATCGCATCGCCGTATTCAAAGGCGGCCGGCTGGTGACCATCAGCACCGACACCGCCCTTTCCCAGGAAGCCTTGTTGAGTCTTGCCTCATGAATGCCAAAACACTGTCTACACCTGCCGCTGCCCCCATTGCTGCCGCGCCGCGCAATCGCCTGCACCTGTCTCTCGACCGTTTCGGCCTGCCGCTGGTGTTTATCCTGCTGTGCGTGGTGATGGCGTTCTCCAGCGAATACTTCATGACCTGGCGCAACTGGATGGACATCCTGCGCCAGACCTCCATCAACGGCATCCTCGCGGTGGGTATGACCTACGTGATCCTCACCAAGGGCATCGACTTGTCGGTGGGTTCGATCCTGGCCTTTGCCGGGTTGTGCAGCGCCATGGTCGCGACTCAGGGTTACGGCCTGCTGGCGGCGGTCAGTGCGGGGATGTTTGCCGGGGCGATGCTCGGCGTGGTCAATGGCTTCATGGTCGCCAACCTGTCGATCCCGCCGTTCGTGGCCACCCTGGGCATGCTCAGTATTGCGCGGGGCATGACCTTTATCCTCAACGACGGCAGCCCGATCACCGACCTGCCCGACGCGTACCTGGCGTTGGGCATCGGCAAGATCGGCCCGATCGGTGTGCCGATCATCATCTTCGCCGTGGTCGCGCTGATGTTCTGGATGGTGCTGCGCTACACCACCTACGGCCGCTATGTGTACGCGGTGGGCGGCAATGAAAAGAGCGCACGCACCTCAGGCATCGGCGTGCGCAAGGTGATGTTTTCGGTGTACGTGGTCTCGGGCCTGCTCGCCGGATTGGCCGGCGTGGTGCTGTCGGCGCGCACTACCTCCGCCCTGCCCCAGGCCGGGGTTTCCTACGAGCTGGACGCGATTGCCGCCGTGGTGATCGGCGGCACCAGCCTGTCGGGCGGTACCGGCAGCATTGTCGGCACACTGTTTGGCGCATTGTTGATCGGCGTGATCAACAACGGGCTGAACCTGCTCGGCGTGTCCTCTTATTACCAGCAGGTCGCCAAGGGCCTGATCATCGTGTTCGCAGTACTGATCGACGTGTGGCGCAAGAAAAAACGCTAGAGAACGACCGATAACAATAACTGGAGTTCTATTTATGAAACTTGGTACCACCTTGGCCGCCGCGGCGGCCCTCTCCCTGCTCGCCAGCAGTATCGCAATGGCCGCCGATGGCAAGACCTACAAAATCGGCGCAGCCGTCTACGGCCTCAAGGGCCAGTTCATGCAGAACTGGGTCCGCGAGCTCAAGGAACACCCGGCGGTCAAGGACGGCACCGTGCAGCTGACCGTGTTCGACGGCAACTACGACGCCCTGACCCAGAATAACCAGATCGAAAACATGGTGACCCAGCACTACGACGCGATCCTGTTCGTGCCCATCGACACCAAGGCCGGTGTCGGCACGGTCAAGGCGGCCATGAGCAACGACGTGGTGGTTATTGCCTCTAATACCAAAGTCGCCGATGCCGCCGTGCCTTATGTGGGCAATGACGACGTGGAAGGCGGCCGCCTCCAGGCCCAGGCCATGGTCGACAAGCTCAACGGCAAGGGCAACGTGGTGATCATTCAGGGGCCGATCGGCCAGTCGGCGCAGATCGACCGGGAAAAAGGCGAACTGGAAGTGCTGGGCAAACACCCAGGCATCAAGATCATCGAGAAAAAGACCGCGAACTGGGACCGCGCGCAGGCCCTGGCGCTGACCGAAGACTGGCTGAACGCCCACCCAAAAGGTATCAACGGCGTGATTGCGCAGAACGATGACATGGCCCTGGGCGCCGTGCAGGCCTTGAAGTCTCACGGGCTGACCTCCAAGGACGTGCCCGTCACCTCGATCGATGGCATGCCGGATGCAATCCAGGCGGCGAAGAAAGACGAAGTCACCACCTTCCTCCAGGACGCCCAGGCCCAATCCCAGGGTGCGCTGGACGTGGCGCTGCGGGCGCTGGCCGGCAAGGACTACACGCCGAAGTCGGTGATCTGGGAGCGCTATGCCAAGGACGTGAAATGGGGCGATGGCACCGCCAAGACCTACATCCTGCCGTGGGTGCCGGTCACTAACGCCAACGCCGACGCCCTCTACAAACAAGTCAGCGGCGGTAAATAGATGTTGACTTGAAATACGGTCGAGTGTGAGAGCTGGCTTGCCTGCGATGGCATCCATCGGGTGTGACTGACACACCGAGGTGTCCGCATCGCAGGCACGCCCGCTTCCACATTGGATCTCCACCGTTTTCGAAAATGGAGTCATTCATGTCTGGATTCTGGAACCAAGCTTTCGACCTCAGCGGCCGTTGCGCGGTGATCACCGGCGGCGCCGCCGGGATCGGCCTGGCGTGCGCCACCCTGCTGGTGGATCGTGGCGCGCGCGTGGCCTTGCTGGACCGCGACCCCGCAGTCGTCGAAGTTGCCGCCAGCCTCGGCGCCGGTAACCTGGGAATCGCCGTCGACCTCAGCCAGATCACCCAGGTGCAACACACCATCGACACCGTGTTCGAACACTTCCAACGCCTGGATTACCTGATCAACAGCGCCGGCGTAGCGCTATTGGACAAGGCCCTCGACGTCGACGAAAACGCCTGGGATACCACCTTGGACATCAATCTCAAGGCCAGTTTTTTCGTGGCCCAGGCCTGCGCCCGGTACATGCTCGCCAGCGGCAGCGGGCGGATCGTCAACCTTGCTTCCCAGGCCGCCGTGATCGGCCTGGACCGGCACGTCGCCTATTGCGCGAGCAAGGCGGCCATCGTCGGCATGACCAAGGTACTGGCCATGGAATGGGCGCCGCAGATCAACGTCAACGCCATCTCCCCGACCATCGTCGAGACGGCCCTGGGCAAAAAGGCCTGGACCGGTGAAGTGGGTGAAAAGGCCAAATTGCAGATCCCGGCGGGCCGCTTTGCGCAACCGGAAGAAATCGCCGGGCTGGCGCTGTACCTGCTCAGCGATGCGGCGCAGATGATCACAGGCGCCAATATAGTGATCGACGGCGGCTACAGCATTCAGTAATTCATTTTTTGTCGTGAGGTTTTGTCATGTCCACCGTCACCGAACGCACACCTGAGCAACTGTCCCCGGTCATCCCGAAAACCATGCAGGCCGTGGTCTGCCACGGCCCTGAAGATTACCGCCTGGAAACCGTCGACGTGCCCACGCCCGGTCCCGATGAAATCCTCACCAAAGTCGAGTTGTGCGGCATCTGCATGGGCGATATCAAGACCTATCGCGGCGCCCCTTCGTTCTGGGGTGACGCCGAGCAGCCGCGCTATGTGAAACCGCCGATGATTCCCGGCCATGAATTCGTCTGCCGCGTGGTCGCCCTCGGCCCCGGCGCAGAGAAACGCGGCGTGAAAATCGGTGACCGGGTGATCTCCGAGCAGATCGTGCCGTGCTGGGGCTGTCGCTTCTGCAACCACGGCCAATACTGGATGTGCCAGAAGCATGACCTGTATGGCTTCCAGAACAATGTGCAGGGCGCCATGGCCCAGTACATGATCTTCACCAAGGAAGGCATCATCCACAAAGTACCGGACTCCATCGCCCCGGACGAAGCGATCCTGATCGAACCGCTGGCGTGCTCGCTGCACGCTGCGGAACGCGCCAACGTGGACTTCGACGACGTGGTGGTGGTCGCCGGCGCCGGCACTCTGGGCCTCGGGATCATCGGCGCGGTGCGCATGCGCAACCCAAAAAAACTCATCGTACTGGACATGAAGCCCGAACGCGCCGCCCTCGCCCTGCGCATGGGCGCCGACGAAGTGTGGAACCCGGCCGAGGTGGATGTGCTGGCGAAAATCCGCGAGATCACCGAGGGCTACGGTTGCGACATTTACATTGAGGCCACCGGGCACCACAAGGCGGTGAACCAGGGCCTGGCGATGCTGCGCAAGCTGGGGCGTTTCGTCGAGTTCAGCGTGTTCAATGACGAGGCGACGGTGGACTGGTCGATCATTGGCGACCGCAAGGAACTGGACGTGCTGGGCTCACACCTGGGGCCGTACATGTACCCACGTGCCATCGACTTCATCGGCAACCGCAAGATCGACATGCGCGACGTGGTGACCCATAAATTCGCCTTGGCGGACTTCAAGGAAGCCTTTGCGGTGATGGAGCGTGGCGACAAGTCGCTGAAGGTAGTCCTCGAACCTTAAGAACACACGCAGCTGACCATTGTTGCCTTTTAGAACAAGAACAGGAACCCGCGTTATGAATCGAGTCATCAACGATCCGGACCACGTGGTCGAGGACATGCTGCGCGGTATTCTGGTCGCGCACCCCGAGTTGCGCCAATACGAGACCAATCCACGAGTCATCACCCAAGCCACGCCGCCTGCGCCCGGCCGTGTCGGCATTGTGACCGGCGGCGGTTCGGGCCATGAACCGGCCTTCCTCGGCTACGTCGGCCCAGGCCTGGTGGATGCCGTGGCCGTCGGCGAGGTCTTTTCCTCACCTACCGCCAAGAGCTTCTTCGACGCCTTCCGCGCCGCCGACCAGGGCGCAGGCGTGGCCTGCCTCTACGGCAACTACGCCGGCGACAATATGAACGTGAAACTGGCGATGAAAATGGCCGCCAGCAAAGACATGCGCATCCGCACGGTGGTCGCCAACGATGACGTCGCGTCCGCCCCCAAGGCCGAGAGTGCCAAGCGTCGTGGCGTGGCCGGGGAAATTTTCATGTGGAAACTCGGCGGCGCCGCGGCCGCCCAGCACTACGACCTCGACGACGTGATTCGGGTCGCGCAGAAAACCGTCGACCACTGCCGCTCGATTGGTATCGGCCTGACGCCCTGCACCATTGCGGCGGTGGGCAAGCCGAACTTCCAGATTCCCGATGGCCAGATGGAGCTTGGCATCGGCCATCATGGCGAACCGGGCATTGAGGTGATCCCGATTGAGCCCGCCGCCGCGATGGCCGAACGCATGCTGGCGCCGATCCTGGCCGACCGCGACTTCAGCCAGGACGACAGCGTGGTGGTGCTGGTCTCGGGTCTCGGTGCCACGCCGATCATGGAGCTGTATATCTTCTATGCCGAGGTCGAAACACAGCTCAAGGCCAAAGGCTTGAAGATTCACCGCTGCTATGTCGGCAACTACTTTACGTCCCTGGAAATGATGGGCGTGACCCTGACCCTGCTCGGCCTCGACGCGGAGCTTACAACCCTGATCGACCAACCCTGCCGCTCCATCGGCATGACCCAGGCGGAGTGAACCATGAGCCAGCATTTTTCCACCCGTGACGGCAGCGCCATCGTCGCCGACCTGGTCAGCGTGATCGTGGCCAACCGTGAGTACCTCAGCGAGGTCGACGGCGCCATTGGCGATGGCGACCACGGCATCAACATGGCCAAGGGTTTCGCCCATTGCGGGCGCACGATCGAAGGCCGCCAACTGACCTTGGCCGAAGCACTGGATGAGCTGACCCTCAGCTTGATGGAAGGGATCGGCGGCTCCATGGGCCCGCTGTACGGCAGCCTGTTTATCGGCATGGCCGATGAAGTGCGCTACAGCGATAACATCGACGCCGCGAGGTTTGCGCAGTTGCTGCGCGGGGGCTTGACCTCGCTGCAGGACATTACCGAAGCGGGCGTCGGCGACAAGTGCCTGATGGATACGTTGATTCCGGCGGTGGAGGCGTTTGAGCAGGCACAGGCATCCGGCGCCTCCTTCAGTGATGCTCTGGAATCAATGAAACGCGCTGCGTCCCAGGGACGAGACTCAACGAAAGATCTGGTGGCGAAGATTGGTCGAGCCAGTCGGCTCGGCGAGCGGTCGCTGGGGGTGCTGGATGCGGGGGCGGTGTCGTGCTGCCTGATCCTGACGCGGTTGGCCGACTCAATACAGCCTAGGTTGGCTTAGCAGACTTCTTTTGAGTGCACAGAGCAACCTGTAGTGAGCGGGCTTGCCCCGCGCTGGGCTGCGAAGCGGCCCTAAACCCTACTACCGCGGTTTGTTTGAAAGCGCGCGGTGACTGGATGGGGGCTGCTTCGCAGCCCAGCGCGGGGCAAGCCCGCTCACTACAGTGGTAGCTATCGTTAGAAAGAGATCATCTGCATTCTGGCAATCGGATTACCAGAACCGCTGCTGGGTCAGCCGGCTCCACCACGTCAGCAACACCCGGTCTACCGAGCCACTGGCCGCCAGACCTACGCGCTCCTGCAAGCTCTTGCGCTCGGCATAGTGCAGGTGGAACACCTCGGCGGTCTTGGCCTTGGTGGCCAGGTATTCGTCGCTGGTTTGCAGCTCGTCGACCAGCTGCTTGTCGAGGGCTGCAACCCCCAACCACACTTCCCCGGTCGCTACGTCATCGATGGCCAGCTGCGGGCGGTAACGCGAGACGAAGTTCTTGAACAGCTGGTGAGTGATGTCCAAGTCTTCCTGGAACTTCTCGCGGCCTTTCTCGGTGTTTTCACCAAACACCGTGAGGGTGCGTTTGTACTCGCCGGCCGTCAGGACTTCAAAGTCGATATCGTGCTTCTTCAGCAGGCGATTGACGTTGGGTAACTGCGCCACCACGCCAATCGAGCCGAGGATCGCAAACGGGGCGCTGATGATCTTCTCGCCGATGCACGCCATCATGTAGCCGCCACTGGCCGCGACCTTGTCGATGCAAACAGTCAAGGGCACGCCGGCCTGACGGATACGCGCCAGTTGCGACGAGGCCAAGCCATAGCTGTGGACCATGCCACCGCCGCTTTCCAGGCGCAGCACCACTTCGTCCTTGGGCGTGGCCAGACTCAGTAAGGCGGTGATTTCATGACGCAGGCTCTCGGTGGCCGAGGCCTTGATATCGCCGTCGAAATCCAGCACAAACACCCGAGGCTTGGCGTCGGCTTTGTGCTTGCCCTTCTTCTTTTCGGCTTTGCCTTCGGACTTGCGCAGGGCCTTGAGCTGGTCCTTGTCGAGCAGGCTCGACTCCAGGCGCTCACGCAGACCCTTGTAGAAATCATTGAGTTTGCTGACCTGCAATTGGCCGGCGGACTTGCGACGGCCCTTGCTGCGCAGCGCGGCAAAGCTGATCAATACCACCAGAATAGCGACCACCAGGGTGACGGTCTTCGCCAGAAAGCTCGCGTATTCGGCCAAAAAATCCATAGTTCTCCTTACAAGTGCGGTGCGCCGGGCGCGGATTGCCCCAGCATACCGACGGCATCGCGTTCGGGCCAGTGATCAAACAGCCAGCAACCCAGCGCTCTAACGCGCTTTTAAAACAAGCGTATGTTTTTTCATTGACAGCTCGCAGGCATCCTCATAACCTCGCCTGACTTTCAACGTACCGGGAAAACGGACGTGGGCAGCATCTATCTGATTCGACATGGCCAGGCCTCCTTCGGTGCAGACGACTACGACGTCCTGTCGCCCGTCGGCGTGGAGCAGGCGCAAGTGCTCGGTCGCCACCTGGCGGACATGGGCCTGGTGTTCGACCGCTGCGTGGCCGGAGACCTGCGCCGCCAGCAGCACACCGCCACCGCCGCCTTCGATCAGTACCACACCCTCGGCCTGCCGGTGCCGGCATTGGAAACCGATAGCGCGTTCAACGAATTCGATGCAGAAGCGATCATCCGCGCGCTGCTGCCCGACCTGCTCAGCACCGAACCCGAGGCCCTGGAGATCCTGCGCAATGCCGCGCAGAACCGCAGCGAATTCCAGCGCATCTTCGCCCTGATCATTGACCGCTGGCTGGCCGGCACCTATGACCCACCTGGGTTGGAGAGCTGGTTGGGCTTTGTGGAGCGCGTCCAAGGTGGCCTGCAACGCATTCTGGAAGCGGCGGACAACTCGCAGAAGATCGCAGTGTTCACCTCCGGTGGCACCATCACCGCCCTGCTCCACCTGATTACCCGAATGCCCGCGGCCCAGGCCTTCGAACTGAACTGGCAAATTGTTAACACCTCGCTCAACCAGCTGAAATTCCGTGGTCGCGAGGTGGCACTGGCTTCCTTCAACAGTCATACCCACTTGCAACTGTTGAAGGCGCCGCAGCTCATCACGTTCCGATGAACTGCGGCCAACCGTGACCCCTAGGTCACTGGACTCCACCCTAAAGGATCGAAACCATGACTGACGTAGCCAAAGCTGTAGAAGCAATGAAAGCCAAATTCAACCCAAGCGCTGCCGAAGGCTTGGACCTGGTGTTCGGTTTCCGTATCGACGACACCAAGAACTTTTCTCTGGTCGTCAAAGACAAGACCTGTGAACTGCACGAAGGCGAGAACCCGGACGCCCAAGTGACCCTGGTCATGGACAGCGCAACCCTGGAAGGCATCGTCGACGGTTCCACCGACGGCATGCAAGCCTTCATGGGCGGCAAGCTGCGCACCGAAGGCGACATGATGCTGGCGATGAAGCTGAGCGAGCTGTTCCCTGCCTGATTCACGGGCCACCCTGAATCCTGATCCCGCCCTTACAGGCGGGATTTTTTTTGCCCGTCATCTCGAATTCAACACCGGCTTATTGAGCTTTTCTGCAGGTTTACCCTGCCCGCGCAAGTACAACGCCTCCACCAGTTTCTGCCGTTCATCCTGGGGCAAGGTGCTGGCGAACTGCGCCAAGGTCGTGTCCACCAACGCGCGAAGTGCCATATCCGCTTCGCGGGCCTTGGCCAATTCGGTGACCAGCACGTCCCGGTCCAACGCGGGCGCTTCCAGTTGCTTGATCACCCCCAGGCGCGCCGCACGCCCGGCCATGATCAACGGCTGGCTGTCAGCGCTGTTGTGGCGCAACAGTTGACGCAACTCCCTGCGCCGCTCCTGCGGCAACTTGATCATGGCCTGACGCAAGCCATGCTGGTTGACCACCATGTCGGCAGGCTTGGCGCCGGCCATCCAGTGATACAGGCCACCGCCCACCCCACCAATCAAAAACACATTGAGCAATACCGAAACAAGCAACCACGGTTTCAGGGATTGGGCGGTCATTGCTCGGCTTCCTCGGCGTTGACGGTAAAGATGACTTGCGCATCACCCTGATCGAAGACGCTGGGCAGCACCTCGGAGGACAGCATCGGCAGCGGCACGCTCATGGACGCCACCAGCATGCCGGTGACGACCCCGGCGATGCCCACGCCCACCAGGCCCGCAGGTGACAGCCAAGCGGCATAGCGCGACCAGAACGACACGCGGCGCGGCGCTGACTGACGGATCTGCCGGGCCAGGGCCGGGTCAGCCAATACCGCTTGATGGCTGTCCAGTTGGGCGTCCAGCCAGCCCGCCTGTTCCAGGGCTTCGCAGGCGCTGGGGTTCGCGCTGTCGAGCAGCGCCTGGGCCGCGCCTTGCTCGGCCGCAGGCCAACGCCGTAAGTCGGCCCCATAGGCGTCGGCCAGATAAGCAAATCGTTCGGGTGTCATGATGTTCCCCTTCCTGGGCGGGCAAGCCCGGGTGTGTCGGCAAGTTGACTGCGCAACTGGCGTCGGGCCCGCGACAGCAGGCTCTCCAGTGCCTCGACGCTGATATTCATCAGGGCCGCGGCGTCGATGTTCGACAGCTCCTGGTAGTACTGCAACACAATGGCTTCGCGCTGACGCTCGGGCAATGCCGCCAGGGCAGCGGCCATGCGGGCGTTGCGCTCAATGGTTTCCAGCTGTTCATCCAGCGGCGGCGCGCTGTCTGCCAGCGCCAGCGTGTCCGCCTCGGCCAGCGGGCGCTCCTTGCGCCGACGCAAACGGTCATGGCACAGGTTGAGCGCCACCCGGTGCAACCAGGTGTCGAAGCGCGCTTCGCCACTGCGCCAACTGGCCGCATGACGCCAGATGCGCAGGAAGCTTTCCTGGGCCACGTCCCTGGCTTCGTCGGCATCCCCCAGGATCCGGCCGGCAAGCGCCAGCAGACGCGGCAGTTTGCGCGTCACCATTTCGTTGACGGCCGCGGGTTCGTTGTTCCCGATACGCGCCAGCAGTTCAACGTCCGGATCAGTGTCTTTCAATCGGGCAGTTCTCTAAGACTTCAGCGGATCCAATGCCCTTCACGCCAGTACCAGTTGGGGCCATGCGCCTCCCAATGGCCCGGTTCCCAACGCGCATTGCGCATGACCGGCTGCCAGTGCCCGGGCACCCAAGCGTAGCCGCGCCCTTCCCAGCGCCAGTGCCCCCGGTCCCAGGCGTAACCCGGGCGTTCCACGGGGATCACTTCCACACGTGCCGGCGGCGGCGCCTGGCGGATGATGATTTCGGTCTGGGCAAACACCGGGGTGCTGATACACGCGGCGAGGGCCAGCGGAGCAAACAAGGCAAAACGCAATTTGGCCAGGGGTCTCATGGCAACTCCTTCATGCAACGCGCGAAAGTGCAGGTCGCTGATGGGTTGAACGGCGGGTAGGAAATAATCCGTCGCACAACGCGCGGATTATTTATGGGCAGTATTGCCCAGGGGATGGCGGGGCTTGATGAAATGTTTGAAAGCTTCGCGACGGATTTATGCAGCTGGCAGCGTTGAAGGATTAACGCTGATCAACCCGAGAGGAAACACCATGTACCGCCGACTTTCCATGCTGGTTGCCGCATTGCTGATCGTCAGCCTCAGCGGCTGTGTGATCGTGCCGGAACACCGCCATTGCTGCTGGCGTTATTACGGCGCGCTCGACACGCCGTCCCACACCGTCAACGGCTAGCTGACCGCCGCAAACCCACGGCGCCCGGCCTTGATCTCGGTGCGCAACTCGCCAATCAGGTTTGAGATGGAACGGATGCTGTCCAAACCCTTGGGGGACACGCCCGTCAGCAACAGCTCGACCCGACCGGACACCGGTTCAAAGATACCTCCCGTCTGCTGCGTCGGTGAGCACTTGACTCCACGCGCCGATCAAAAGACGCTCTTGGCTTTTGGCCATCATTGTGAGCAGCCCACCATGAGCATCGACCCTCCGAGCCAGCCCGACAGCGATGTGTACAAGACCTTGCTGGAGTCGACCAAGGCCATCCCCTGGCGCATCGATTGGCAGACGATGACCTTCAGCTACATCGGCCCGCAGATCGAGACATTACTCGGCTGGACCCCGCAAAGCTGGGTCAGCGTGGACGATTGGGTCGAGCGCATGCACCCGGACGACCGCGAATACGTGGTGAATTTCTGCGTATCGCAATCTCGCGCCGGGGTGGACCATGAGGCGGATTACCGGGCGCTGACCGTGAACGGCGACTACGTGTGGATTCGTGACGTGGTGCATGTGGTGCGTAAGGACGGTGAGGTCGAGGCGCTGATCGGTTTTATGTTCGATATCAGTGAGCGCAAGAAAACCGAAGAGCACTTGGTGCGCCTGCAAAAACAACTCGAGGAATATTCCTACCAGGATGGCCTGACCGGCATCGCCAACCGCCGCATGTTCGACACCGTGCTGGAACGGGAATGGGCCAGCGCCCAACGCAGCCAGCTACCCCTGTCGTTGATCATTCTGGATATCGATTTTTTCAAGCAGTACAACGACCACTACGGCCACATCAAGGGCGATGAGTGCTTGCGTCACGTCGCGCACACCCTGTCCAAGGCAGCCAACCGGCCACGGGATTTCATTGCGCGTATCGGTGGCGAAGAATTTGTGTGGCTGCTGCCGGAAACCGATGCCGCGTCGGCCAGGCAAGTTGCGCAACGCTGCCTGCATCTGATCCGCCAGCAGCAGATCGAGCATGGTTTTTCGGCGGTCTCGAACCTGCTGACCTTGAGCCTCGGCGTCGGCACTCGCCTGGTAAAACCTGAGAGTCCGATGCTGGTATTTGTCGAAGAAGTCGACAAGTTGCTGTACCAGGCCAAACGTAACGGGCGGATGCGTGCGGAGTTCAGCAACGCCGAAGTTTGACCTCGAGGCCAAATTTCAGGCAAAAAAAATCCCAAGTAGCTGATGGAAACTTGGGATTTAAAAATGCATAAACCGTGGGAGGTGAACGCCCGGCTATAGTACCGACTGTAAAAAGCCGTAACAAGATTATTTTATTCCTTTCGTCGGATTAAAAGCGCCGTAAGTCGTTCAATAACCACACCTTTTTTAAGGTAGCCAGGCATATAAGTGCCACTTTTTGGTGCAACTAGCGCCTATATTTCCACTTATAAAAAAGGGTTATTGGATTAACGCGGTGTGGCACTTTTCGGTGTGTGCCCGATCAACTGCTCGCATGTGTCTCGGGTTTCAAGAGTATTAGACAACACCGAACGCGCCACACTTTCCACCTGCCTGCACAGTGCCAGGCGCTCATTGGCGGCTTCCCGTTCGCGGTCCACGTCGGCGTTGAGCCGGACGAAATAGATCCCCAGCAACACCGCGACGCAGAGTACCGCGACGGCGAAGTAGCGAAAGCTATTGGAGGACGGCAGCTCGGGTGCGTTCATGAGCTTACGGCGCCCTGCTCTTCTCGTAACGTACGTCGTCGCCCTCGACCTGCCCCGTCACCGCCCAGCCGAGGCGCCGATAAAACCCGTTGGCACGGACGTGGTCGCGCCCATCGGTAATCAAAAACAGCGTGGCATGGTGTTCAAACAACGCGGCTTCGGCCACCGCCATGAGTTGACGGCCCAGGCCCAGGTTCTCGTGGGTCGGCAACACGAACAGCGCAAATACCTCGCCCGTGGCCAGGTCGACCATGCTGAAGGCGGCCGGCTGGCCATTCACTTCAGCGATCCATGCGCAGGGCGCGGCGCGGATGCTATCGGCCAGCACCTGCGGGGTGATGCCCAAACCGGCCATCTGCGCGACGCTCAAGTGGTTTTGCACCACTGAAGTACGGATAGTGAACAGCGTATCGACATCGTCCTGTGTCGCCGCCCGGATCGTTGTTTGCATACTGGCCTCCCTGATGAAGGTCGCAATTGTATGCAAATACAAACACAGCGATTGTCGTGGATTTGTAAACCTGTGGCCTACACCGCATCCCCCTGCTGTTGGCGACGAAACTGCCCCGGCGACAGCTCGGGGGCCTGGTCGATGGGGATGTCTTCCAGGTCCAGGGGATCGCAAGTCAGTTGAGTAACGCGGGTGCGCCGCTGGACGGGTGCCCTACCGCACTCACCGGTTGCAGTGCGGTACGCGAAAGCTTTTTCGCCTGGGCTTGCAGGTCGCGACGGGTCAGGTCGATGCCGACACCGTACCCCCAGACGTGGGAAAACGCCTGTTCCAGGCTGATGTTCACGCCGCCTTTGCCGATGGCCACCACCCGTTCCACTTCGTGGTGCAAGTCGGCGGTCAGCGGCGGATAAGCGATCACGCCTTCGGCCGGCACCACGGCGTCCGCCGGTTTCATGAAGAAGAATGGCGGCTCACGGTCCGGGTCATGCCCCATCTCACGCGCGTGCTCGCTGTAGTTGCGGCCCACACAGAACACCCGGCGCAGCGGGAAGCGCGCCGCACTGCCCTGTACCGCGAGGGATGGGGTTGGGGTGGGTGTCAATACGTAGTCAGTCATCGCCTGTTCCTCTTCATTTACCTGGCCCCAGTATGGCGAGGAGCGCCAAGGCGAAGTTGGACAGGCTTACGCAGATTTTGCACTGACCGGTGCTTGCACCTGCTTCTCCGGGTTCAGCAGGCGATAGAGTGGCAAGCACGCCGCCTGGATCAGCAGCATGCGGATCACCTGCATCGCCGTCACCAGCGTCACGGCCAGGCCCAGGGCCTCGGCGGTGAGGCTCATTTCCGGTGCGCTGCCGGGCATCATGCCCAGGGCCAGCGACAACCACGGCATGCCCAACCCGGCGCCGAGCGCCCAGGCAGCCAACGCTGTGGTGATCACCGAAGCGGTCAATAACAGCAGCACCTTGGCCAGCAGACCCGGCGCACGACGGAAGAAACTGCGGTCAAACGCGACGCCCAATGCACAGCCGATCAGCAACTGCCCGCTGCCGCTGAGCCAGCCCGGCATGCTCATCGACAAGTTATTGCAGCCCACCCCCACCGCGCAGATCAGGAACGGCCCGAACGTCCACGGGTTGGGCAGCTTGCATTGCTTGAAACCCAGGGCCGCCAGCCAGCCCATTGCCAGGATGAAGATCAGCCATGGCCAGATCACCGGCAATGGCGCAGGCGCAGCCACCGCGGGCAGGCCGAAGGTGGCAACGGCAGGAACCGTCAGCAGGATCAGCAGCAACCGGATGCTGTGGGCGGCCGCGATGAACGCAGTATCCGCCTGCCGTTGGCGACCCAGGTGCACCATCTCGCTGGAATTGGCGGGCATCAAGGCGAAGAACGCCGTGCCGAAGGGCACGCCCCAGCGATGCAGGATCAGCACCGAACACAACGCCAGCACCAACGTCAGCAACACGGCCGTGACGATCAGCCCAAGGTGGGCCGCCACCTGCTGCATCACCGGCAACGTGAAATGACAGCCGATGGCGACCGCCACGATGAGTTGCCCGACGTGGCGCCCATGGGGAATCTCCGGCACCCGGCCAACGGCGCAGCGAGTCAGCATCACGGCCACCAGCGAGCCAATCACCCACGGCAATGGCCACCCCGCCCAACTGGCAAGGCTACCGCCCAGGGCGCCGACGATCAGGGTGACAAGCCAATAGGCGCGAAAGTTGGGCATCGTGTGGCACTCGGCATGGAGAAGAATGCCGACAGGTTATAGACTTGCCTTCATCACAGAAAATATCTATTTGTGAAGCAACTCATCACACTTTGTTATGCGAGCCCGTATGAACCTGAAAGCGTTGGAGTACTGCGTCGAAATCGCCCGTCAAGGCAGCTTCACCAAGGCGGCCCAGGCGTTGCACGTGGCACAACCGGCGCTGAGCATGGCGGTGAGTCGCCTGGAAGAGGAGCTGGGCGTAGCCCTGTTCAATCGTGCCACGCGGCAGATCAGCGTGACGGCCGAGGGGCAATTGTTCCTGGCGCGTGCCGAGGCGTGCCTTGAAGGGTTGGCCGGTGCCCGGCGTGAATTGCAGGACCTGACCCAGTTGCACAGCGGCGAGATCCGCGTCGGCGTGCCGCCGATGTATGGCATCCGTCATATTCCCGAATTGCTGATGCAATTTCGCGCCCGCTACCCCGGCATCGCCATGCATGTGGTGGAAGGCAGCGCCGATGACATCAGCAATCGCCTGGCCACGCGGGACATCGATGTGGCGCTGCTGGAGTCGCGGCGGGTCGATCCGGATTGGGAGTCGGTGTTGCTCGGCAGTGACGAAATGGTGTTGTGCATGCATGCGCAGCACCCACTGGCGGCAGCGTCGTCCATCCCGGCCGCGCGTTTGCAGGACGAGCCGATGCTGGTGTTCGACAACACCTTCCTGCAGCGCCATCTGCTGGACGCCTTTTGCAGCGCGGCTCGGGTTCGGTTCAGCATTGCCCTGGAGAGTAATTTCGTGCCGCTGGTGATTACCGCCACCCGCAGCGGAATGGGCATATCCACCCTGCTGCGCTCAGTGCAGGAGCAGGAGCCCGGGCTCGCGGGTGTTTCTTTCGAGCCCGCGCAGTTCATGCACTTCAACCTGTGCTGGCGCGCCAACGAGTACCTGTCCCAGGCCAATCAGCGGTTTATTGAAACGGCAAAGGCGTATTTCCAGGACGATGAGCGCTCACCGTTGCCGGGCTAAACGGTCACTTACGCGCGACTTTATAGCGCACGCAATCTTGGTAGAAACCCTGGCGAATCGCCTCAGGCTTGAGCCGCGAGCGGCTGTCGTAGGTTTGTTCGGTGATGCCCATGGCCATCATGCGCATCCACGATTTATTGAATTTCATGGACTGGATCTTCTGCCGCGCCGCATACAGCGACACCCCGGACAACTTGAGCTGCTGGGCCCTGGCGGCGGTGCCGGCCCCCCAACTGCACATGTACTTGTCACCTTCGCGCAGCTCCCGTGCCTGCACGGCAGCCGCGCCGCCGGCCAGGGAGCAGGCGATCAGCATGATTCCAACAGTGCGCATTTGCATCCCCACCTAACCACCTGAAAATAAAAGCGATTCTGGCGAGGATTTTGTTACAAGGGGGCCATTAAAGTGCCTTATTTGCCCCTTATCACCACTGGTAAGTCGCACTTGCCTGCACGGTGCGCTGTGAGCCATACCAGCACCACGAGTAGGAATAGCAGGACGCGACATACTCTTTATTCGCTAGGTTGGTGGCGTTGAGGGCCAAACGCAGGTTGTCCTTGAGGTGGGTAATGTTCGGGATGTCGTAGTGCACCGCTGCGTCAAACAGGGTATAGCCCGGCACTTTGAGGGTGTTGGCGGTATCGCCCCAGGACGAACCGACATACCGCGCGCCTGCGCCAACGCCGAAGCCTTTGAGCTGGCCGTCGTGGAAGGTGTAGTCGGCCCACGCGGAGGCGGTGTGGCGCGGCACGCCGTACGTGGTGGTGCCTTCGGCAGCGATGGCCGGGCCTACGCCGATGTCGCTGATGGGCGCATAACGCACGGTGTTGTTGGACTTGCTGAGGCGGTTGTCCAGGTAGGCATAGGCGGCGGTGATGTCCAGGTTATCGTTGAGGCTGGCCTTGCCTTCCAGTTCAAAGCCACGCGATTGCACTTCGCCGTCCTGGCTCTGGCAACGGCCGGTGCCACACAGGTGAGTGGGGTCCGGGTCGGTGGTCAGCACGTTGGTCTGGCGCAGGTCGAAAATAGCTGCAGTGATAAAGCTGTTGCTGCCCGGCGGCTGGTACTTGATGCCGATTTCATACTGCTTGCCCTCGGTCGGCTTGAACACCGAACCGCCGTAACCGGTACCCGATTGCGGGTTGAACGACTCCGCGTAGCTGGCATACGGCGCCAGGCCGTTATCGAAGAGGTAAACCAGGCCGATACGGCCGGTGAACGCCTTGCTGTCCAGGGACGACTTGCTCTTGGCACCGCTGCTGAGGGTCTGCGTGCTGTTATCGGTGCTGGCCCAGTCATACCGACCGCCCAGCAGCAACACCCATTTGTCCCACTTCATCTGCTCTTGCAGGTACACACCGGTCTGTTCGCTGCGCGAGGTGCCATCGGTGGTGTAGGCCGGCACGGGGACCGCCGCGCCATACACCGGATTGAAAATATCCAGGGTCGGGCCTGCGGTGTAGACGCCTGACCCGGACAGGGTGTCGGTGCTGGTGTTCTGGTAGTCGAGCCCCATCAACAAGGTGTGCTGCAGCGGGCCGGTGTCGAATTTGGCCTGCAACTGGTTGTCGAGAGTGTAGGCATCCATGTTGACATCGCTGGCGATGGTCGAACGGCGAATGGTGCGGTAATCCGTCTGCAGGTAGTTGCTGTAGAGGCTGCGATACTGGCCTTCGCTGCGCAGGTACCGCGCATTCTGGCGTACGGTCCACACGTCATCGAAGTGATGCTCGAACGCCCAGCCAATGGAGTAGTACTCGCGGTCGCTTTTCTCGAAGTTCTTTTCGCCATCGTAGAAATCCACATCGATGCTGCGCCCGGTCGGGCTATGCAGCACCGAGCCCCAGGCCGGCACCGAACCGTAGGACGCACCTTTGGGGTCCTTCTGGAAATGCCCGAGCAGGGTCAGCGAGGTGGCGTCGTCCGGGCGCCAGGTGAAGGCGCTGGACAATGACTGACGGCGCGTCTCGGTGTGCTCTACCTGGCCATCCGCATCGACGAAAAGCCCGGCGACACGGTAGGAATACACGCCCTGATCGTCCAGCGGGCCACTCAAGTCGAAGGTGGTGCGCTTCTTGTTAAAGGTGCCGTATTCCACACCCACTTCGTGAAACGGCGTGTCCAACGGGCGCTTGCTGACCATGTTGATCACCCCGCTCGGCGTGCCCTGCCCGTACAACACCGACGCCGGACCACGCAGCACTTCCACGCGTTCCAGGTCGAAGGCGTCTTTTTGCGGCAAGGCGTCACGGCTCGATGGCATGCGCAGGCCATCCAGGTAAGTGGCCGGGGAGAAACCGCGAATGGTCAACTGGTCGAGACGCGACGCGGTGGCGCCACGGGTTTCCGGGATGACGGCGGCGCTGTAGCGCAGGATCTGGTTGAGGCTCTCGGCGTTTTGCGCACGCATCTGGTCTTTGGTGACGATGGAAATCGACTGCGGGGTTTCGATCAGCGCGGTATCGGTCTTGGTGCCCGACACGCTGCGCGTGGCCACATAGCCGGACACCGGCCCGGTCGGGCTTTCGCTCTGGTAGGCGCCGCTGATGGTGGTGGCCTGCAGCTCCATGGCGCCGCCGCTCTCCGGGATGGCTTCCAGACGGTAGCGATCGGCGGAGATCTTCAACGCTTGCAAACCGCTGCCGGTGAGCAACTGGTTCAGCGCCACATCGGTGTCGTATGGACCGCTCAATCCCTTGCTGCGTTTGCCCCGGGTCAAGCTTGCATCGAATGCCAGTACCAACCCCGCCTGCTCGGCCAGGCTATTGAGCGCCTGGCTCAAGTCACCGGCAGGAATCGAGAAACTGCGCACGGTGCTACTGCTCTCTTCGGCGAAGGAGGACTGGACGGTGAGCAACGGCACGGCGGCAAAAGCCATCGCCACTGACAGGGCCAGTGGATGCAAGGGACGAGCGAGACGCGACATGGGAAATCCTGCGTAAGGGAGGTTCTATTAACCATGACGGCCATGTCGGGAAATCGGGCAAGGATGAGAGCGATTTTTATTTTAGACGTGCGAATGCAATCAGGTTTATCGCTTTTTTATGTAGCCGTTTAGCTGGGTTTCTCGCGGATTTTCCCGCTGTGTAGTCGGCCTTTTCTGAATTTCTCAACCGTTCATCCAGCCGCTTTTTGCTGCGGCATGCTCCGACGCCTTGCCCTCTGTCGAGACGTCACGGATGACCCACGCTTCCCACATTGCCCTGATCGAACATGAACTGGACGGCTTTCATCAAAGCCTGGTGATTTATCGCCAGCAGATGGGCGCGTGGTATTCGCGTGCGCTGGACGCCGTGAGCCATGGGCTGGACATGCCGTCGTTGTTGGGGATGGACCGGGTGTTGCGGGTGGGGGATGCGCAGCAATCGGTGAGCCTTTCCGATGCTGACTTTTCGACCGTGACCCGCTGCCCGGTGGGCGGCGAGCTGAAGATCGAGAGCCTGTTCGAGTCGGTGTATGACGTGCCGATTGGCAATATCCCGGTCGAGGTCATCGGGCTGGATGATGGCAGTTCCACCGTGATCATGCTGGATGAACAGGGTAAGGGCTCGCACCACTGCGCGGCGGGCGAGCGCTATCAGGTGCGGGTGCAGGGCGGGGTGTCCGAGGAACAGGTCGACGCGCTGTTTGCCTCTTACGCCGGGCTGACCGGGGATCTGGAGCGGTGGCTTCGGGAGCAGTGGTCTGGCTTCAAACCGCACTGGGAACGCTCAACCGCCAGTGCAATTGGCAGCGGCCTGTTGGCGGGCAGCTGGGCGGCGATTCGTGATGTGTGGGACAGCATCAAGCTCGTGCAGGCGATTCTTGAAGACCCGCTGAAGTACGTCGAGCAGTTGGGCACCGAAGCGGCCAAGTTGGCGCAGATCGCCACCGATGCGCCCAAGGTCATGGAACAGGCCATGTTGCTGGCCAGTGACGAGGCAGCGCTGTACCTGATGTTGCGCACGGCGATGATCTGGTTGGATGCATTGCCACCCAGTGAAATAGCGAAAGTGGCAGCTGGGTTTGTGGTGTCGCTGCTGATCGACTTGGTGATTGGCGTGGTGTTGACCATCGCCTTGCCGGCGGCGGGTGTGGCGTATTTGAGTCTGCGCTTGGTCAAGTATGGGGCGCAGATTCTTGATGCAGCGGTGAGCTTTGTTAAGGGTCTTTTGGCGATTCTGACGAAGTTCCTGCAGGCCGTGGATCGCTATAAGGCGGTCGCGGTTCGCGGGGTGGTCGGCGCGCTGAAGCAAGGCACGATGCAGATGCGCTGGAAGGCGCGGCAGAACGCGGTGCTGAAGCAGAAAGAGCATGTGGATGATGTGCCGGCTGCTGCTCGCAATCCCAACGGGGATGCGGCTGCCTCTTCCGACAAAACAGCCACTAACGGTTGCCCGGTGTCGATGGTCACCGGCGAGGAACTGCTGACGCTGACCGATGGGGCGTTGGACGGGGTGTTGCCGTTTGAGTGGACGCGCTTGTACCGCACCAGTGCGGTGGAAATGGATTGTGGGTTGGGGTTTGGTTGGAGTCACTCGCTGGCGCATCGGCTGAGTGTTTCCGGTGATTCGGTGGTGTGGACCGATCATGAAAATCGGTCGACCACCCTGCCCTTGCCCACGGTTTCGCGGCCTGCGATTACCAATAGTTTGGCGGAAGCGGCGATCTACTTGGGGGCTTCGCCCGATGAGTTGGTGCTGGCGCAGGCGTCACGGTTCTACCACTTTCGCGACGGTGTGCTGACGGCGATCAGCGATGCGTATGACAACCGGTTGCGCATTTCCCGCAATTATCTGGGGCAGATTGAGCGGCTGGATAACGGTGTCGGGCGTTCGTTGTTTTTGCGTTATGCGTCGGGGCGGATCGTGGCGGTGGATTATCAGATCCATCGGGCCACGGGTCTTGAGCCTTTTGTCTGGGTGACGGAACAGAACGTTGTTTCCTACGCGTATGACGGCGCTGGGCGACTGATTTCGGCGACTAACGCTGTCGGCGAAAGCGAGGTTTATCGGTACGACGAACAGCACGTCATTCTTGAGCGTGGTTTGGCCGGTGGGGCGAGTTTCTTTTGGGAGTGGGAACGGGCTGGTAAGGCGGCGCGGTGTGTGCGGCACTGGGCCAGTTTCTCGCAGATGGACACGCGGTATGCCTGGGATGACAACGGGCAGGTTACGGTGTTTAACGCGGATGGTAGTCAGGAAGTCTATGTCCATGACCAGCGGGCGCGGCTGGTGCAGCGGGTCGATCCGGACGGGGCCGAGCACTTTAAATCCTACGATGAAAAAGGCCGGCTGACGGTTGAGCAGGACCCACTGGGAGCGGTGACGGCGTATCAGTACGACGAAGCCGGACGCTTGGTGGCGTTGTTTCCGGGGGAGGATGAGCCGACGACCTACGAGCATGACAATGGGTTCGTACGGGTTGTGCGGCGTGGTGAAGCGGTTTGGAAGTATGAGCGCAATGATCAGGGCGATGTGACGCGTAGGACCGATCCTGACGGCAACGCTACTGACTACAGCTACAACAAATATGGGCAGTTGGTTGGGGTTTGGTATCCCGATCACAGCTGTCAGAAGCTGGTTTGGAATGAACGTGGGCAGTTGCTTGAGGAGCAGTTGCCGAATGGTGGGATCAAGCGTTATCGCTACGACGATCTTGGCCGGCAGGTGGCGCGTGAGGATGAGCATGGGGCGCTGACCCAGTATATGTGGGATGCAGCAGGTCGCCTGGTAAAACTGACCAATCCCGGCGGGGATACGCGCCAATACAGCTACAACCCCTACGGAAAAATCACTTCCGAACGTGATGAACTGGGGAACATCACCCGCTACGAATACGCCGACGGCCTGCACCTGATCAGCCGTCGCCTCAACGCCGATGGCAGCCAGGTCAACTACCGCTACGACAACGTGCGTTTGCTGCTGACCGAGATCGAAAACGAGGTTGGCGAAACCTACCGACTTCAGTACCACAGCAACGGCCTGATCCAACAGGAAACCGGGTTTGACGGTCAGCGCACGGCTTACGTTTACGACCTCAACGGCAATCTTCAGGAAAAGACCGAACACGGCGATGACGGCAGTCAGCTGATTGCCCGCTACGAGCGCGACCATGCCGGTCGACTCGTAAGAAAAATCCTGCCTGATGACAGCAAGGTTGATTACGCCTACGACCGCCAGGGCAACCTCCTAAGCGTCGAAGACGGCCACTGGGCCCTGGCCTACGAATACGACGCCCAAAACCGCCTCACCGCCGAACACCAAGGCTGGGGCACCCTGCGCTACGGCTACGACACCTGCGGCCAACTAACAAACCTGCGCCTGCCCGACAACAACCGCCTCACCTTCAACCACGACAAAGGCGGCCACCTGGCCACCGTCGAACTGAACGGCGAGATCCTCACTTCGCATCTCTACAAAGCCGGCCAGGAACACCAACGCCAACAAGGCCAACTGATCAGCCACTACCACTACGACGACCAGCAACGCTTGCACGCCCACGCCGTCACCCAACCGGAATACACCCTCTACCAACGCCACTACGACTACGACAAATCCGGCCACCTCACCCGCCTGCTCGACACCCGCAAAGGCGAGCACCGCTACCACTACGACCCACTAAACCGCCTCACCCGGGCCGACCACACCCAAGGCGAGCCAGAACGCTTCGGCCACGACCCCGCCGGCAACCTGCTCATGCAAGACCGTCCCGGCCCCGACATCGTCGCCGGCAACCGCCTGATGATCCAAGGCGACCACCATTACGACTACGACGCCTTCGGCAACCTCATCCGCGAACGCCGCGGCAAAGACCACTCACTCGTCACCGAGTACCGCTACGACTGTCAGCATCGGCTGATCGGCATCACCCAACCTAACGGCCAGACCGCCAGCTACCGCTACGACCCGTTTGGGCGGCGTATCAGCAAAACCGTCGACGACGTAACCACCGAGTTCTTCTGGCAAGGCGACACACTGATCGCCGAGCACCACGCGGACCGTCACCGCAGCTACCTCTATGAACCGGACAGCTTTCGTCCACTGGCTCTACTGGAAGGATTCGGCCCAAAAGAAACCAAGGTCTACCACTATCAACTCGACCACCTCGGCACCCCGCAGGAACTCACCGACAACGGCGGAGAAATCGTCTGGTCCGCGCACTACCGCGCGTACGGCGAAATCACCCGGCTCGACATAGGAAAAATCGACAACCCGCTACGCTTCCAGGGCCAATACTTCGATCGAGAAAGCGGGCTGCACTACAACCGCCATCGCTACTACAATCCGGATATTGGTCGGTACCTGACGCCGGACCCGGTGAAGCTGGCGGGTGGGATCAATGCGTACCAGTACGTGCCCAATCCTACGGGGTGGGTTGATCCGTTAGGCTTAAGCTCATGTCCTGGCGGAGATGGTTGCAAGCCAAGCGCTACTGCTAAAAACTCTGCGCCAAGTCTTAATAATGGGGAGCCAGCTTTACCGCAACTGACGCGTGCTGAGCGCCAGGCAAGAGTTGATGAACTTGCTGAGGCTAACGCCTATAGACGCTTAGACGAGCTTGAGAAAGCAACTCCAGGAGCACATTTCCTAGAAAAGCACGGGGCACAAACAACACTCGAATCTCAGCTCGAACGATTGAATACCGCAAGGAATCCGACGACGGGAATTATTGAGCGCTACACATCAGGTCCAAAAACAGGGGAACCTAAATACCCCCCCGCTGCAACTCATTACCTCAGTCACAGGGATCAGTTAAACTCAATATACCGAGCTCAGCTCATTTTTAGAAGAAACGGACTCGCAGCATCATTACGACCAATGGATATGGGCAAGGTTGTTGGCGAAGGATATTCAAAAGATGGAATGGAATACAGCAAACAACGTAAAGCAAGAGTGATACTGAACAATCAAGGCAAGCCAAAAACCGCATATACGGAGAAATGACTAAAAATGAAAAAAAAACCTGACATGTCGATAATCCGCGGACTCTTGTTCACTTATGACATTGAAAATACGGATAACTTAGAGAGAGAGAGGCTTATCGCCTCAAAAAACATAAATAAAGAGCGAGAACTTATAGAGCTTTTTGACGAATTGACTAAGCCGGACTTTCTAGATTACACGAGGAGTGAGCAGGAGTGGTTCATCGCTTCTATCACACACTTTTTAGCCGCAAACGACAGTTTTGATGCAGTTTTTAAAAGCATGGCCACCTACTTCAGCGCACCTGTCATTGATCAGAAAAAATTCATGCAAGTACTATTGACTTGCTTAATACAATACCACAACACAACAAATTCGAAAAATTGAAAAATTAGCCCTCTTATAAACAGGCATACCCTAGTGCAGGCACATATATGCAGTTGCAGACATTAGAAACCCTAATATCGGAATATCTGACCAAAGTGAATGATGCAACGCAATTACTCGAACGACGCTTCGGAACTAAAAACGTTCTGCGGTTATGGCGTTCCAAGAAAATCCCCCAGCGAGGCTCTGTCACCGATGACGTGACCTACGAATTGCACGGTATTGGTTGCTGCGTTTACCTATCTGACCTATACATCGATTTTGATTACGGGCCTGATGATAGGGTCGACGGCTTTGACGTTTGGCGATTGTATATTTACGCATGTGAGCTACCGCGCAAATACAAAAAATATACAGACAAAAATTACCTAACACATGAATTCGACGAGTACCTGAAACTTGGAAAAGCCAAGAAAATCCCCGGTTCCATGTCCAACTTGTACTACATTCAACCTTTAATATTGAATGCACATCCTGACGAGCAATCAGGCCCTCACCCCCACGCCACCACCAACAACCCCACCCCCAACACCAAACACAATGGCGAATAAAAATACGTATCCAACCTCGCAAACCGCGACCCACCCACCTTCTTGAAAAACCCCACCAACTCCGAATCCCCAATCGCCCTTGCAAACATCACCACGGCAATCGCGCTGATCCCCCACTGCAACGCACCATGGGACACCGCCGAGAAGTACAGTCCAGCCCGCAGGCACACCAACAGCGCAATTGCCACCAGCCCCATCGCCACCAGGAACGTCCCCAGCGCCGAGGGCTTGAACGCTGGCTTTGGGCCGCTGGCGAATTCGCCGGGCAGTTGGGGGATGGCGGCGAGGCTGCCGAGTTTGCCGCCGGCGGCCCAGTAGAGGTGGACCATGCTGATGCAGGTAAAAACGCCGACAATCCATCGTGCGACAACAAAGCTCATGGCTGGCTCTCCCTGAAAGGTGCGAAACAGAATAGTCGCCCTGAGATTTTCTGCAGGCATTTCGTCGGCGGCTGATGGTAAAGTGCCGCCCCATGAAACTTGCCCGTGCCGATCGCTCGCTCATTGCCTGGATGCTTTACTGCTGCGTCCTGTTCAATGTGTTCGCCTGCAGCATCGGTCATGGGCAGATGGTCGGGATGCAGCTCAATGGCATCGGCGGTCAGTTTTGTACGGTAGACCCGCGCACCCAGGCGCCCACGCCGTCCAATGCCCCTGAAGAGAATTTGCCTACGCTGTCCAAGGCGTTTGGTTGTCCGCTGTGTTCCACCGGCGGCATGGGCCCTGCGCTGAGTTCCAGCCTGAATGTGGCGGTGTTGCCACGGCCTCATGCCCCCCCGCCTGCCGTAGTCCTGGCTGCTGACATCCCTGCCCGCTTCACCTGGCCCACGGCCCACCCGCGCGCGCCGCCTGCCTTCGCCTGAGTCCTTCGCTTTCTGATCTGCACTGAGCACCGTTTCCGCCAGGAAATACGGATGGCTGTGCGTTGCTTTCAAGCCAAGTTTTTCAGGATTCAACCATGAAACATCTACCCCTGTTGGCGGGCCTGTTCGGCTGCCTGCCTGTCTGCGCCTGGGCCCTTGAGTTGGCCCCGACGACCATCGATGGCGAACAAGCCGCCGAGCCCGGTTTGGCTTTGGACCAATCCAGCGGCGTGGCGTCGCGGTTGGGCTTGAGCGTGCGGGAAGCCCCGGCGTCAGTGGCCATCGCCACTCGCAATGACATCGAGCGCCACGGCGCCAAGACTTTCCGCGATGCGGCCAATACCTTGCCCGGCGTCAACGCCAGCGCTCCACCGGGGTTTGGCGGGTTTGTCTCCTACCGTGGCTTTACCAGCAGCCAGATCACCCAGATGTTCAACGGCATCAACGTCGCCACCGGCCTGGCACGCCCGGTGGATGCGTGGATCTATGACCGGGTGGAGCTGGTGGGCGGCCCCTCCTCGCTGATCAACGGCGCAGGCTCAGTGGGCGGTTCGCTCAACTACGTGACCAAGCTGGCCACCCGTGAGGAACAGGCTGCCGAAGGGCAACTCACTTACGGCAGTTATGACACCGCCGGCATGGCCTTCGGTGTCAATCATGCCCTGACCGACCCCGGCGCCGAGGTGCAGCACTACGCTCGCCTGGATGTAAGCCGCAACACCAACCACAGCTACATCGACCGCGACCAGCGCGACGCCTGGAGCCTGGCGTTTTCCTTGCTCAGCGATCTCACCCCGAACCTGTCCCACACCCTGGCGCTGGAATACCAGGACGAGCATGAAGACAGCCCCTACTGGGGCACGCCGGTGCTCAACCCCAAGGTCGGCGAACTGAAGATCGACAAGCGCAGCCGCTTCAATAACTACAACGTCGCCGACGGCCGCTACGAACAGCGCACGCTCTGGGTGCGGTCGATCATCGACTACCGCCTCAACGACAGCACCACGCTGAAAAACACCCTCTACCACTTGGACAGCCAGCGCGATTACCGCAACCTGGAGACCTACCAGTACAACGCCGACAACAGCGCGGTAAACCGCTCGACGGCCTATCAGGTGCGCCATCAGGGCGAACAAAACGGCAACCAGTTCGAGTGGCGCCACGAGGACCACATTTTCGGCCTCTCGACCAC
The DNA here is from genome assembly GCF_045037875.1 of Pseudomonas petroselini. Classification (NCBI taxonomy): domain Bacteria; kingdom Pseudomonadati; phylum Pseudomonadota; class Gammaproteobacteria; order Pseudomonadales; family Pseudomonadaceae; genus Pseudomonas; species Pseudomonas petroselini. The sequence continues at coordinate 3,415,713 of NZ_CP173614.1, read as the reverse complement.
CTGGTCCGGCGGTTTCGAGTACAAGGTCAACAGCACCACCAACACCCCACTGAATGTGCCAGGCAACAGCGTGGTAGACCCGAACAACTTCGATCCCGGCCACTTCTATGACATCCCGCGAACCCGAGAGAACTTCGGCAAGGACAAGACCAACGAAGTCACCACCCAGGCATTATTCGTGGAGAACCGTCTGGGCCTCACCGATAAACTGTCGCTGCTGACCGGCTTGCGGTATGACGCCATCGACCTGGACGTCACCAATCACCGGGCGATAACCGCCACCAACCCCCGCCACTTCAAACGCCGCTGGGAACCGGTGACCGGCCGCGTGGGCCTGACCTATCAGTTCATCCCCTCGGCCAATGTGTATGTGCAATACAGCACCGCCGCTGAGCAACCGACGACCACCACGCAAGTGTTTGAGGTCTCGACGGGCAAACAGTGGGAAGTGGGCAGTAAGTTCGACTACCTGGACGGCCGTGGCTCGGCCACCGTGGCGGCCTACAAGATCGAGCGCAAGGACTTTGCCGTGACCGATCCGCTGGATCCCACCAACAGCATCCCGGTCGGCGCGCAGTCTTCCAGGGGCATCGAGTTGGCGAGTTCACTGCGCATCACGCCAAGGCTGCTGGCGGAAGGCAACTTCGCCTGGGTTGACGCCGAATACGATGACTTCAATGAGAGAGTCGCCAGCGGCGCGGTGGTCTCACGCAAAGGCAACACGCCCACCAACGTGCCCAAGCGCGTGGGCAACCTGTGGCTGACGTATGATTTTGCCGAGGACTGGCAAGGTGGCGTGGATGCGCGGTATGTGGCCGAGGTGTATGCGGACAATGCCAACACCCAGACGGTACCAGCCTACACGCTGTTCGGAACGTTCCTGCGCTATAAGGTGGACTCGCACACCTCGGTGACGGGCCGGGTGCGCAACTTGACCAATGAGGTGTATGCCGAGTTTGCGCATGTGTCGCCGGCGTATTACTTGGGCTCGCCACGAACCTTTGAGTTGGCGGTACAGACCCGGTTCTAATCTTGGAATGCAACTGAATGTGGGAGGGGGCTTGTCCCGATAGCGGTGAATCAGTCAACCATGCCGTGACTAAGACGCTGCAATCGGGAGCAAGCCCCCTCCCACACTTGATCTGCATTGAACTGAAAGATCCGTGGTTATTTCAGGCTGGCTTCAACCTTCTGCGCCAGACCCGGTTCTAATCTTGGAATGCAACTGAATGTGGGAGGGGGCTTGCTCCCGATAGCGGTGAATCAGTCAACCATGCCGTGACTAAGACGCTGCAATCGGGAGCAAGCCCCCTCCCACACTTGATCTGCATTGAACTGAAAGATCCGTGGTTATTTCAGGCTGGCTTCAACCTTCTGCGCCACATCCTCGGTCAACCACGCCTTCCACACCTCGGGATGTTCCTTGAGAAACGCCTGGGCCACCTCACGTGGCGCGGTGTGATTTTCGCTCATGGTCGCCAAGGCTTTATTCAGCGGTTCAATCGGAAACTCGACCTTTTCAAAGAACTCGGCAATCTGCGGATGTTCCTTCTGGAACGGCGTAGAAACGCCGATACTCAACTTCGACGCCAACGACCGCGTCGGCTTCGGATCAGGGTTATCTGCATCCGTCAGGGTCTTCCACGCCTCGGCATCAAACGGCGGTTCTTCCAGCTGGATCAGCTTGTAGCGTCCCATCAGCGGCGTCGGCGACCAGTAGTAGAACAGCACCGGCTTGCCACGGCGGATCGACGAGGCAATCTCGGCATCCAGTGCCGCGCCCGAACCGCTGCGGAAGTTCACGTAGCTGTCATCCAGGCCGTAGGCCTTGAGCTTCTGTTTGTTGACCACTTCCGAGGTCCAGCCGATCGGGCTGTTGAGAAAGCGCCCTTTGCCTGGGGATTCGGGGTCCTTGAACACGTCCTTGTAGCGCGCCAGGTCCTTCACGCTCTTGAGCTCGGGTGCGAGGGGCTTGATGCCTTTGGCAGGGTCACCCTTGACCACGTATTCCGGCACCCACCAGCCTTCGGTTGCGCCTTTGACGGTATCGCCCAGGCCTACCACCTTGCCTTCGGCCTCAGCCTTGACCCACACCGGGCTGCGGCCGGCCCATTCTTCGCCGATCACCTGGATGTCGTTCTTCGCCAGGGCGGTTTCCAGGGTGATGGTGGTGCCCGGCAAGGTGTCGGTGGGCAGGTCGTAGCCCTTCTCGACAATCACCCGCAATACTTCAGTGATCAGACTGCCGCTTTCCCAGTTCAAGTCAGCAAAATGGATCGGTGCCTGGGCCGCTGAAACCGGCAACGTCGTCGCTGACAGTGCCAGGGTCGTCAGGGATGCTGCCAACAGTGTTCTCAATCCTTTCATGCCTTCGCACCTCGCGATATCGCAGCCAATGGCGGACGGCTTTGCTGCGTATGCGCGAAGCCTCTGAACAATTAAGTCAACTCAACTGTAGTAGAGGTTCCGGGAGATAACGGGGGTTCGCTGTTTTTACTGATTATTCACTGGCCTTGAACGTCACCAGTTCACCCTTGCGCCATTTGGCGGCCTTGCCGGTCACGGCCTTCAGGGTTTTGGTCAGGCCTTCCTGCAGTTGCTCGGTGGCGGCAAATACCAGCATCACGCTGTGGCCTTCCTTGAACACAATGCCCTGGCCTTCGGCTGAAGACACAAAGGCGTATTCGCCCAAGCCATAGACGGTCAACTTGATGTCGCGGAACTTCAACTCGAACTTGCCGCCTTCACGACTCGGCAACACCGCGGCGCGGAAATGGTCACCGACTTTGAGTTCCAGGCGGGGCTTGTCATCCACCACCATCGCCGCTTCGGTGTCGATTTCGGCGATGTAGATGCCTTCCGGCGTCTGCTCGGTGATGTAAACGAAACGGGATTGAAACTGTTTAACCAACTTTGCGCGCAAATCACCCAGCACGAATAACGCGTGCATATCCAGATTACTGACTGCCAAGGAAACGCCCCCACATCGAAAAGAGCGCTGTCCGCCAGAGCGGGCAGCACAAAAAAACGGCCATCACGGCACGACCACATCACTCATTCTTTGAAAAAAACTGAAGATAATCCCGCCATCGCGCCGTAAGACGAGTGCGCACGTATGCGATAGACCTTGTGCGAGGTCATCAGGCACCACAGGAGATCACAGGTTCCACGGCACGAGAATACGCGCCGACCAACTTCAGAGAATAACCTGATTAAAAATGCAGTTTTCCGACACGCAAACACAAATAAACACACTGTCATGGAACCGTGCGCGGGCCAGCGACAACAATACTAAAACAGCAGCAAGGATCAAAACCACTCAAAACGCTGCAATAACGTCATCCGGCTAGATCGAAAGGAGCAGGCCATGCAACGATCACCCTACAGCGCTATGTCTTCGCACACCCGTTCATCCTGTCAGGACAGCGCTCAATTCTACCGTTTGAACGGCTTTGGTGGGTACTCGGATTCGGTTCTCTACCAAGTCGTACCCGCCGGCAGAAACTTCTTCCACATCCGTGAAGTGCTCAGCGGTCGAATCAAAGGCTTTCGCAGCGATCATGTCAAGGCCTGTGAGCTGGCCAAGAAACTTGAGGCCCTGTTGCAGGCCTCCCACAGCGCAATCGTTTCGTCCGCCGGGTAACTTAACTGCGCCGCCGACCCGCAACAACTGCCATACTGGCCCGTCCACTGAAGTTTGTGCCCCGCGGGCCAGGTTTCTCCAGTGCAGTAATCTCCAAGGGAAGGCTCTACGTGACGGAATTTGATATCGGCGAATTTTTCATCCATGGCGACGCAAGGGAGGTAGACGGTGAATTTCAAGCAGTGATCGTCATGCGGGCCAAGCCACCGCTGACCACTGTCACCACACACCAGGTGGAAAAAGACCGCTGGTTCAAAACCGCCGACGCCGCCGCCATCGCCGCAAAGGACGCCGCCAAGGCGTTAAAGACCGCTGTGGATGCTGGGGCCCTGAATTCCTGACATCCGATAGAACTCTACCGCGCCACAACCCTCCCATGCATAACGACCACCCTGCATGGAGAACGAAATGGACGCGCCAATCCCCACCCTTGAAACCCTGTTTGAACAATTGGGCCTGGATTCAACCCCGGACGCTATCGACGCCTTTATCGCCGCGCACCCTTTGCCTGACGACGTGAAGTTGATCGATGCGCCTTTCTGGTCCGCACAACAGGCAGGTTTTCTCAAGGAAGAGCTGCGCGAAGACGCCGAATGGGCGATCGCGGTGGACGAACTGAACCAACGCCTGCATCAACCGCACTGACGGTAGATATCTACACAACGTTCAAAGGCTGAAAAATCTCCCTGTAGTGAGCGGGCTTGCCCCGCGCTGGGTGGCGAAGCCGCCCCAAACCAAGCGACCTAGTTCTATCTGGAACTCGGCGATGTCTTTATTGGGGCGGCTTCGCCACCCAGCGCGGGACAAGCCCGCTCACTACAATATGTGTCGATACTTATGCCCATTCCGGAAAAGCCTAATTTACGTCAGCGCCTCACAGCCTCGGGTTTATAGCCCAGGCGCAAGCCGCCCCAGTGCCGGCCCTTGACCATGATCGGCACCGACAGATCGTGCATCAGCTCCCCAGTGTCGCGGGTATAGGTTTGCAGCAGAACTGCCTGTTGATGGCTGCCACAGCGGATCCCGGTGCGGTCTTCGAACTTGCGCTTGGTGCGGTTCTGCACCGCATCCACCTGGATATCGCCGGTCAGCGCCTGGGAAAACGCTTTGTTATGCGTCGGCACATAGCCCTGCGGTGTGCAGGCGATGGCGAACACCAACCCTTCATGCCGTGGCAACAGCGCCTCCTGGATCGCCGGCAGCACCTGGTCGGTGTAGCCGTCAAACCGGGTGTGGTACTTGCTCGGGCTGGTGTTGGCAATCGGCGTGTAGCTGCGGTCGAACAGGTCATCCAGGCTGATGCGGTTCTGTTGCACATCGGCTTCGAATTGCGCGGCAATCCGGCTCGCACCTTCGCGGGCCAGGTCGTAGATACGCTGGTGGTAGTCATCCAGCCCGACTGCCGCCAGGCGCTCGCTGATGGTTTCGGCCTGACCCTCCATCTGCACGGCGGCATCGGCCAGTTGACGGGTTTGCTGGTCACTGACGGCCAGGTCGCTGCGCATCTGTTCCACGGCATGGAACAGGCTGTCGAGCTGGGTGCGATTGGTGTCGGTGCCCTGAGCGATTTCATTCACCTGGCCTTCCACACCCGCCGCCAGCGTTGCGATACTTTGCAACTGCTCGCCAGCGTGCTCCACCTGCTCGACGCCAGTGTGCAGGTCCGCCGAAAGCTGGCGAATCTGCTCCACCACCTGGGCGGTACGTTGCTGGATATCCGCCACCATCACGCCAACTTCATCGGTGGCCGTGGCCGTGCGGCCGGCCAGCCCGCGCACTTCATCCGCGACCACCGCGAAGCCACGACCGTGTTCACCGGCCCGCGCCGCTTCAATGGCCGCATTGAGCGCCAGCAAGTTGGTCTGGCTGGCGATGGACTGGATCACCAGTGTCACCCGCTGGATTTCTTCACTGCGCTGGCTCAAGGCTTCGATCAGTTCACGGCTCGCGTTGGCGCGCTGGCTGAGTTGGTGCATGCGGGTAATTGATTGGGCCAGCACTTCGCGGCCCTCGGTGCTGCGCTGATGGGCTTGGCTCGCGGCTTCCAGAGCCTCACGACTGAGTTGGGAGGTGATCTTTTCGGTGCCAATCATCACTTCGGCACTGCTGACAATCTGCTTGGCGGCGCTCAACTGCGACTGCAACCGGGCGGCCAGTTGCTTGACCGAATAGGCCACGCCGGCAGCGGACAATGCGTTATGGCTGGTGGTGTGGGACAGGTCGCGAGTCAGCTCGCCAATGGCATCGACGGCCTCGGCAGACGCAATAACCGGCGTGCGGCGTTTCAGCTGAGGCAGCCAGATCACCAGCAAGGCCAGTGGCAGGCAGAGGTACAGCGGCAGGCTGGCAAACGCCAGGCCCAGCAGTAGCAACACCAGGGCGACGCTCTGCATCAGCTGCGTGAACCAGCCGGGCAAGCCGCGCACCACCGGTTGCGGTGGCACTGCTGCGCCCATCAGAGATCCGTCTCCAGCCATCTTCGCCACCCCACTGCTTGTCGTTATTGTCACTGCATTAAACGCCACTATCGGGCCATTATCCATGGGCCTTTAGTGGGGTAGCTTGCAGCAGATCAATAGACGGGGTGTAACGGGGTCTTTCCCTGGGGGAACGGCGTGGCGATCCCCCAGCTTCACCGCATCAGGCTTGGCGCTGATGCTTGTCGATCTGCTCGTGGCGCTCTTGCGCTTCGATGCAGTATTTGGTGGTTGGGCTGATCAGCAGGCGCTTGAGGCCAATAGGCTCGCCGCTGTCATCGCACCAGCCAAAAGAATCTTCCTTGATGCGTTCCAGTGCACGCTCAAGTTGCGGCAGCATGCGCTGGTCGCGGTCGATGGCATTGACCAGCCAAGTGCGCTCTTCTTCCACGGAAGCGGCGTCAGCCGGGTCAGCCGGGGTGTCCAGGCTTTCAATGGCGATGCGGTTCTGTTCGATGCGCTCGTGGTGCTCCACTTTCATGTCTTGCAGCAACTTCTCGAAAAAAGCGTGCTGTTCGGCATTCATGTAGTCATCCGCCGGCATGGCCAGCAACTTTTCCTTTGTCATTGATTTCTCTATAAAAAATACGTGCATTAAGGCGAATAAGGGAGCGTTCCGGTCGACCTCTGCAGGTCTCGGAAAGGCGCCGTCCATTTCAAGCGCCACCCGGCACTCAATTTACGAGGGGCGGCAGTCTAAGGCCGACTTGAGGGCGCAGCAACTGAAATGACAGGCAATTTTTCCGAGATAACCCCAAAAGGCACCAGGACGGGCTTGGCGAATGGTTATCGGAGTGCGTTTATAGCAAGAAATTCAGTGTTGTGGAGCTATATAGAAGACAAACGGTTAGAACGGCCTGATAAAGATCAAGTGTGGGCGTCGGGCTTGCCCGCGATGCAGGCGACTCGGTCCGTCAGGGCTACCGAGTGGATGCAATCGCAGGCAAGCCAGCGCCCACATTTGATTGGTGTTGGCCGTAAGACGATCTCAGCGTTTGAGCTTGCGCTTGTTGCGATACTGGTCAATCACGACTGCGACCACAATGATCAGGCCCTTGATGATGTCTTGGATATACGCGTCCACCCCGACAAAGGTAAACCCGCTGGCCATCACCCCGAGGATCAGCGCGCCGATCACGGTGCCGGTAATGCGCCCTACCCCGCCCGCCAGGCTGGTGCCGCCGATCACCGCCGCAGCAATCGCATCCAGCTCATAGGACATGCCCATGCCGGCCTGACCCGTCGCAGCGCGAGCCGAGGCCACTACACCGGCCAAACCTGCGAGCAAGCCGGCGATGCTGTAGACGATGATCAGATGACGCTTGACGTTGATCCCCGACGTCCGCGCTGCCTGCATGTTGCCGCCGATGGCGTAGGTGTACTTGCCGTACTTGGTGTAGCGCAAGGCGATGTGGAAGATCACCGCCACCACCAGGAAGATGATCACCGGCATCGCGCCATGGCCGATGGCCGTGTACGAGTCCGACAGCATACTCACCGGCTGGCCTTCGGTGTAATAACGCGCCAGGCCGCGCGCCGAGACCATCATGCCCAAGGTGGCGATAAACGGTGGGATACCGGTAACGGCGATGATGCTGCCATTGATCGCACCCGCCAACAGCCCCACACCCAGCCCCATGGCCACCGGGATCCACACCGGCAAGTCGGTCAGGCTCGGGAATACCGCCCGGGAAAAATCGGACGTCTGCGCCAAACTCGCGGCGATCATCGCCGACAATGCCAGCACCGAGCCGGAGGACAGGTCGATACCGGTGGTGATGATCACCTGCGTCACGCCGATGGCCAGCAGCCCGATGATCGACACCTGCAGGATCATCAGCACCAGGCGCTGGGAGTTCATCAGGAAGCTCTGGTCACGCACGATCCAGCCGAACAATTCAAACACCAGGCCGATACCGATCAGCACCAGGAAGATGCTCAGCTCGGTGGGCATGCGTCGACGACTCTTGGTTGGCACCGTCGCCGGTTTGTTATCCGTTATTGCGTTCATAGCCAATCACCTTTTTTATTCTGTACGTCAGTGGACTGCCGTCATCCCGGAGGCCAACTGCATGACTTTTTCCTGGGTCGCTTCGCTGCGATCCAAGGTGCCCATCAATTCGCCTTCGTGCATCACCATGACCCGGTCACTCATACCCAGCACTTCGGGCAGCTCGGAGGAAATCATGATCACCGCCATGCCTTCGCTGGCCAGGAACGAGATCAAGCGATAGATCTCGGCCTTGGCGCCAACGTCGATGCCCCGCGTGGGTTCATCGAGGATCAGCAGGCGCGGGTTGGTCATCAGCCAGCGCGCCAGCAACGCCTTCTGCTGGTTGCCGCCGGACAAGGTGTCGATGCACTGTTCAAGGGACGGGGTTTTCACCCGCAGCTTCTTGCACATGTCTTCGCACAGCGCACGCAGGGCTTTCTGCTGGATAAAGCCGTTACCCGAGTAATGCGGCAGCACGGCCATCTCCATGTTTTCCAGCACCGACAGGCACGGGAACAGGCCGCTGAGCTTGCGGTCCTCGGTCAGCAGCGCAAAGCCTTTCTCGATGGCCATGTGCGGGTCGCTGATACGCACCGCCTTGCCGTCCAGTTCAATCTGCCCGCCGTCGCTTGGGGTGATGCCGAAAATGGTTTCCGCCACGTTGGTGCGGCCCGAGCCCATCAACCCGGCGATGCCGAGGATCTCGCCGGCATGCAGGTCAAAGGAGACGTCCTTGAACACACCGTCCAGGCGCAGGTCGCGGACCGACAGCAGCAGGTCGCCGATCGGCGTCTCGCGCACCGGGAACAACTGGCTCAGTTCACGGCCGACCATCATCGAGATCAGGCTGTCGCTGTTCATGCTGTCGGCGCGTTGCAGGCCGATATAGTGGCCGTCACGAAACACCGCCACTTCATCGGCGATGGCAAATACTTCGTTCATTTTATGCGTGATGTAGACGATGCCTTTGCCCTGGGCCTTGAGGTCGGCAATGATCGAAAACAGGTGGGCCACTTCCTTCTCGGTAATGGCCGACGTCGGTTCATCCATGATCAGGATGTCGGAATCGTAGGACACGGCCTTGGCAATCTCGACCATCTGCCGCTCGGCGATGCTCAGGTTGCCCACGTGTTCCTCGGGGTCCAGGTTGATGCGCAGGCGTGCCAGCAATTCTGCCGTGCAGCGGTGCATTTCGCGGTGGTTGACCATGTGCAGGCTGTTGAGCTGCTCGCGGCCGATCCAGATGTTCTCGGCGATGCTCATGTGCGGCATCAGGTTGAGTTCCTGGTGGATCATTGCGATCCCGGCCTTCTGGGCCGCCAGGGGCGTTTCAAATACGATCGGCTTGCCGCGCAGGCGAATTTCCCCGGCGTCGGGCTGGTAGATGCCGGCGATGATTTTCATCAGCGTGGATTTGCCCGCACCGTTCTCGCCCATCAGCGCCAGCACCGTGCCAGGGCGTACACGCAGTTGCACGTCGGCCAGGGCCACGACGCCGGGAAAGCCTTTGCTGATGTTGACGATTTCCAGCAGGTAGGGTTCGTCCAGCGGCAACGGCTGGAGGCCGGGGGGCTGCGAGACAGCGGCTTGAGCGAGCATAGGGAGGTACTCCATCGGCAGGGCGGGCACGACCGCCCTGCCGGTTTATTGTTGTTATGTCAGGGCTACTTGAACTGGGCGACGTTTTCCGGAGTGATCAGTTGGAACGGAATAATCACGTTCTGCTCGACCGGCTCCTTCTTGGCCATTTTGCGCGCCGCTTCCACCGATCCCACCGCCTGCCCCTTGGCGTCCTGGAACGCCGACGCGGCCATGTCACCCTTGGTGATCGCGTTCAGACCGTCCGGGGTGCCGTCGACACCTGCGATCAGCACGCTGCCCGGCTTGGTACCCGCCGACTTCAGGGCCATGGACGCACCGATGGCCATCTCATCGTTGTTGGCCAACACGGCGTTGAATTCGCGACCTTGGGTCAGCCAGTCGTTGACCAGGGTCATGCCCTTGTCACGCAGCCAGATGCCGGTCTGTTCCTGTTCGATCTTGATGTCCGGGTATTTGGCCAGTACCTCCTTCACGCCCTTGGTGCGGTTGGTGGTGGAGTTGTTCGCCAGGTCACCCAGCAGGATCACAATCTTGCCCTTGCCGCCGAGTTTCTCAGCGATGTATTGCATTTGCAGGCGACCCGCCTCGATGTCATCGGAGGTCACCGCGACCACATCCTTGGGCAAGTCTTTCTGGTCGGGGCGGCGGTTGACGAAGACCAGCGGGATGCCCGCCTTGGTCGCCGCACTGATGATGTTCTTGGTTGAGGCGGTATCCACCGGGTTGACGATGATCGCGTCGACTTTCTGACTGATAAAGTTCTCGACCTGGCTCAGTTGCTTGACCACATCGGCACGCGCGTCCTCGAACTGCAGCTGCACGCCATCGCCCTTGGGATAGGACTTGGCTTGCTTGTCCATGTCTTCGCGCAGGTAAGTCAGGAAGGTGTCATCGAAGGCGGACATGCTCACGCCTATCTTCAAGTCGGCAGCCGAGGCAAAACCACTGGCCAGCAGCATGGACAAGGCCAGCGCGGTAAAACGGATCGGGGTCTTCATGAACGGTCTGTCTCCACTTTCTTGTTGGTTTTTTGGACGTTGCGTTTTTCAGAGCTCGGCAGGCAGCCGGACGACCGGTGCGCCTGGAATGCAGCACACCAGCGCGCCTTTGTTTTCGACGCACAGCACATTAAGGAAGGAGAAGTAGAACGGCCGGGCGCGGGGCAGGCCGCGTGGCGTGTGGGCAGGGCGTAAAACTCGCAGTACAGCGTTGAAGATTTTCATCTGACGGTACCTGGTTGTTTTTGATCTTGTTTTTGTTGAGTCGTGCGAATCGAGTCCGAACGTACTTTATGCAACCTGGAAAAGACTTTATTGGAAAATAATTTCCATATCAACCTGTTTTAGAATTTTATTCTATTTTTGTTGAAACCACCTGCTGGCGCTCGGCGCTCAGGCGTGCGGCGTCCAATATACGGGTGGTTTCCAGCGCATCATAGGCGTCCACCGGCAACGGCCCCTGCCCTTGCACCGCCAGTTGCAACTGCCGATAGAACTGCGTCCAGCAGCCCTTCTCCGACGGCACTCGCTCGCGTTCCGGGCCTTGTTCGAACCAGCCCCAGCGTCGGTGTTCTTCAGCGCCCCAATGCTCGCCTTCGGTCTTCGGCGACTTGCCGGCCATCAAGGCGTCTTCCTGGCCGTCCAAACCCTCGACGGTGTAGCAGCCGGCGGTGCCACTGACCCTGAAACGCGGGGCCTGGCTGTTTTGCAAGGCATTGCCCCACAGGTGAGAGATCACCCCGTTGGCATGGGTCAGGGAGACAAAGAAGCCATGATCCACCGTGGGGTGTTCGGCGGTGTAGTGCAGTTGGGCGAACACCCGATCTACCGGCCCGAACAGTTGCAGGGCCTGATCGACCAAATGGCTGCCCAGGTCGCGCAGCCAGCCGCCACCGCTGGCGTTGCCCACGGCTTGCGGGCTGTAGCGTTCCACGCGGGATTCGAACCGGGTGATGGTGCCCAGAGCGCCGGCGTCGATGAGTTTGCGCAGGGTCAGGTAGTCCGAGTCCCAGCGCCGGTTCTGGTAGACACTGAGCAAAGAGCCCTGGCGTTCAGCCGCAGTGATCAGGGCTTGGGCCTGTTCGGCGTTGGCGGCGAAGGGTTTGTCGCTGACCACCGCAACGCCGTGTTCGATGGCTTCCAGCACTAATGCGGGACGCCCTTTAAGCGTGGTGGAGATCACCAGCGCATCGACCCCGGCTTCGACGATCTGGCCGATGGAATCAAAGGCCTTGAGGCCGGGGTGGTCGGTTGCCAATTGCTGGCGGCGCTCTGCGGAACGCGTCACCACCCCGACAAAGGTGGCGCCTGGCAGTGTGGCAATCAGCGGCGCATGAAAGAAGCGCCCTCCATGGCCGTAGCCGACTAGTCCGATTCGCATACCTACACTCCTTGCTTGAAGTGAAAACCCGATTCAAATGTGGGAGGGGGCTTGCCCCCGATTACAGTGTGTCAGTCAATAAATATCTATCTGATCCACCACCATCGGGGGCAAGCCCCCTCCCACATTTTTGACAGTATTTCTCCAGTGATTCAGCCGTAGAAACGCGGGCGATCCGGCAAGCTCATCTTCACAATCTGCTCACTGCCCTGCGCTTCGATACACGCATCCGCCGCCACCGCCGCCGCGAACCCGTCCCACGCCGACGGCCCGCCGACCTGCCCGGCGCGCACGCTGTCGATGAACGCCTGCAACTCCACGTCGTATGCACCGATAAACCGATCCTTCCAGTCCATCAGAATCGCATTGGACAGCTTCGCCCCGCTGCGCAGTTGCACCTGGGATGGCTCCGGCAGTTTGGCGATACCGGTCTCCCCCACTACTTCGCACTGGATGTCGTAGCCGTACTGGCAGTTCACAAACACTTCCACATCGATGCGTGTGCCCTTGGCGGTTTCCAGCAGTACGATCTGCGGGTCACGCAAGTGCGCCAGGGCCTTGCTGGATTTGCGCGGGAACACCACTTGCACCGACACGTAGTCATCGTTGAGCAACCAACGCAATACATCCAGCTCGTGGATCAGGGTGTCGGTGATCGCCATGTCGGTCTTGTAGTTCTCGCCCACCGTGGGGTTGCGATGGGCGCAGTGCAGCATCAACGGCTCGCCGATCTGGCCACTGTCGATCACCGCTTTGAGGGCGCGATAGCCTTCGTCGTACGGGCGCATGAAGCCGACCTGCACCAGGCGCTTGCCGTAGGCCACCTCGGCGTCGACGATCCGGCGACACCCCTCGGCGGTGACCGCCAGGGGTTTTTCGCAGAACACCGGTTTGCCGGCGGCGATGGCGGCGAGCACGAACGCTTCGTGGCTCGGGCCCCAGGAGGTGACGAGCACCGCCTCGACCTGCGGCGAATTGATCAAGGCATGGCCATCGGGGTACACCTCGGCGTCCAGCTTGAGGTCCGCAACCACCTTGGCGGCCTGCTCAAGGTTGATGTCGGTCACCGCCACCACCTGGCTGTTGAGCAAGGTCTGGCTGCAACGACGAATATGGTCCCGGCCGATGGCGCCTGTACCGATCACTCCAAGCTTCAAAGACATACAAACACTCCTCTTGTTATTAGTACTGCCGGGCCTTCGCCAGGTGTTCATTGAGTTTTTTTGCGGCGGCATTCGTGCGTTCGCTGGTGGACACCTGCGCCACGCCCACGCGCCACCACGAGAGGTAGCCGTGGATCATGGTCTTGGGCAGCACCTTGATATCAATCAGCGTCGACACCGTTTGCGTACGCGCGTCCGCCAGCGCCGATTCCAGTTGTTCCACGGTGCTGACCTTGTAGGTCTTGCAGCCATAAGCCGCCGCGCTCATGGCGAAATCCACCGGGACCAGGCCACCATCGAGCTTGCCGCTCTCAGGGTTGCGGAAGCGGAATTCGGTGCCGAAGCTGTCCATGCCATTGCCGATCTGCAGGTTGTTGATACAGCCGAAAGCCATGTTGTCGAGCAGCACCACGTTGATCTTGCGCCGCTCCTGGATCGAGGTGGCCAGCTCCGAGTGCAGCATCATGTAGGAGCCATCACCGACCAGGGCGTAGACCTCCTTGGTTGGTTCGGCGAGTTTCACGCCCAGGGCGGCGTTGATCTCGTAGCCCATGCACGAATAGCCGTACTCGACGTGGTAGGTGTTGACACCCTTGCTGCGCCACGCGCGTTGCAGGTCGCCGGGCAGGCTGCCGGCGGCGGCGACGATGATGGCGTCATCCGCCAGGCTCTGGTTGAGCACGCCCAGCACGCGGCTTTGGGTCAGGCACGAGCCGGTCAGCTCGATGAATTCCCGCAGCACTGCACGGTCCAGGTGGTCGTCGACCTCCGGCACGAAGCCGTCGCCGGCGTATTCCACCTGATGCACGCGGTCCACTTCGGCATCCAGCTGCGCCTTGGCGTCGCGCACCTGCTCGCCCCAGCCGGAACGGTAGTCGCCCAGGGCATCGGCGAGCGCTTCAAGCGCGACCCGCGCGTCGGCCAGCACCTGCACGCCGTCGAGCTTCAGGGCGTCGCACGGGCTGATATTGAGGTTGAGAAACGTCACCTCGGCGTGCTTGAACAGTGATTTGGACGAGGTGGTGAAATCGGTGTAGCGCGTGCCGATCCCAATGATCAGGTCGGCCTCGGGCGCCAGCAGGTTCGCCGCCAGGCAGCCGGTTTCACCGATCCCGCCCACGTTCAACGGGTGACTGGAGACGACAGCACTCTTGCCCGCCTGGGTCTCGGCAAAGGGAATATCAAAACGCTCGGCAAACGCTTGCAGCGCGGCATTGGCGCCGGAGTACTTCACGCCGCCACCGCAGATGATCAGCGGTTTGCGTTTGCCTCGGAACGCCGCCAGCGCGTCACCGATCATCGCGGCAGTGGCCGGGCGACGCTCAATACGGTGCACGCGTTTCTGCAGGAAGTAATCGGGATAGTCCCAAGCCTCGGCCTGCACATCCTGGGGCAATGCCAGGGTCACGGCGCCGGTTTCGGCCGGGTCGGTGAGCACGCGCATGGCGTGGATCGCAGCAGTCATCAACTGCTCGGGGCGGTTGATGCGGTCCCAGTATTTGCTCACCGAGCGAAAGGCATCGTTGGTGCTGATGCTTAGGTCGTGGAACTGTTCGATCTGTTGCAGCACCGGGTCGGGCTGACGGCTGGCGTAGACGTCGCCCGGCAACAGCAGCAACGGAATACGGTTGGCCGTGGCGGTCGCGGCGGCGGTGAGCATATTGGCCGCACCGGGCCCGACCGAGGCGGTGCACGCGTAGATCTTGCGGCGCAGGTGCTGCTTGGCGAAACCGATGGCCGCGTGGGCCATGCCTTGCTCGTTGCGACCCTGATGCACGACAAGGTCACCGCTGTCCTGCTCCAGGGCCTGGCCCAGGCCCAGAACATTGCCGTGGCCGAAAATCGTGAACACCCCGGCGACAAATTTGCTCTGCACGCCATCGACTTCGATGTATTGGTTATCCAGGAACTTCACCAGGGCCTGGGCCATGGTCAATCTTGTTGTGGTCATGTTCGCACCTTGAATGAATGCAAATCTGTCGATCAACCGCGATTACCTGTCCGGTATCAGGTCCGGGATTTCTGCAGGTGGGCGATGCTCGCGCCCAACGCTTGCTGGATGTCGGCCAGGCCATGCACGCTCTCGGAAAACGGCTCGAACGACAGGTAGCCGCTGTAGCCGCTGCTGAGCAAGGTGTCGATCTGCGCCGCGTTGCCGAGGATGTCGCCCTCGCCCACCAGCACGCGGTGGCCGTCGCGAATCGAATTCAGCGGTGCCTCGGCATCTTCCACGCCGGAGATATGCACCAGGCCGGTGAGTTCCGGAAAGAACTCATGCTCGCTGGCCAGGTGATGGTGAAAGGTGTCGTGCACCAGGCGGAACACATCCAGGCCGCCGATGGACTGGATCGCGTCCACCGCCACGCGTTTGCGGCGCATCGCGCACGCTTCAAAACCCAGGGGTTCGATAAAGCCGAGAATCCCGTATTCGCGCAGGATCGGCGCCAGCTCGCTCAGGGCGGTGCGCAAGCCGGCAGCGCGCTGGGCTTCATTGCGCGTGTCACCCGGCTCGTTGAACGGGCACATCACCAGGCCCTGGGCGCCGCATTCGCGCGCGTAGGTCGCCAGCGTGATCGCCTGGGCACGACGTTCGTCGTTCCACACATCAAAGGGGTACAACGCGTTGATCGACAGCACCGTGATGCCTTGCACCGCGCACAGTTCGCGCACACGGCTGGCCGGGGTGCCGAATTCAATTTGCCTGTCCGCCAGGTCGTTGCGGAGCTCGATGGCATCGCACTTGAGTGCTACCGCCAATTGGATGAAATCCGGCAGGGACAATTGGGGAGCGACCATGCGGTTAAGGGCGAAACGTAAAGGCGATTGCATTGTTGTTGTTCTCCGTCCAAACCGCTGATTAAAGGTCCAGCAGCCAGCTGTGCTGCGGGTCGTTATGGAAATGCCAGGCGCGCTTGGGGCCGGCCATTACGTTGAGGTAATAGGATTCGTAGCCATACGGCACGCTGACCGGGTGATAGCCCTTGGGCACCACCACCAGGTCGCTGTTTTCCACCGCCATGGCCTGGTCGATGCTGCGGTCGTCGGTGTAGACGCGCTGGAACACAAAGCCCTGGGGCGGGTTGACCTGGTGGTAGTAGGTCTCTTCAAGGAAACTCTGGTGCGGCAAGTCGTCGGTGTCGTGTTTATGCGGCGGGTAGCTCGACGAGTGCCCGGACGGCGTGCGCACCTCCACCACCAGCAACGAATGCGCCGGCTCGCTGTCAGGCAGGATGTCGCACACGTAGCGGGTGTTGGCGCCTTTGCCGCGCACGCTGCGCTTGCAGTTTTCCGGGCGGATCAGGCGTGGTTCGTAGCCTTCTGTGCCGGGAGCGGCGCAGACGGCAATCTGTACATCGCTCAAGGCGGTAACTTGCGCATCGGTGCCCGGTGGCAGGTAGGCGGCGAACGGGGATTTGTCTTCAAACACCGACTGGCGGTCCCCCAGGTTCTGCCAGTTGAAGCCTTCACCCTCAATGTTCACCCGGCCGCTTAGCAGCACCAGGCACAGCTCCTGATCACCGGCGCTGACCGGCAGGGTTTCGCCGAGGCTCAGGCGGTAGGCGGCAAAGCCCACGTACTCCAGGCGCCCTTCTTCCAGGGCGACCATGGTTTTTCCGCGTTTGCTGCTTTTGACCAACAAGCTCATTTTCCGGTCCTCTCATTCAACAGAGCACGTAAGGTGTCGTAGCCTTTTTTCGCATAGATATAGCTCGGCGCCACAGCCGGGTCCTGCTCGGCCTCCACCACCAGCCAGCCTTGGTATTGGGCGGCGAGCAGCACATCGAGCAATTCGGCGAAGTCGATATCGCCATCGCCGGGCACGGTGAAGGTGCCATTGACGATGCAATCCGGAAAACTCCACATCTGGTTGCGCGCCAGTTGCACCACGGGTTTGCGCACGTCCTTGAAGTGCACGTGGCAGATACGCCCGATATGCTTGCGCAGCACGTCGATCGGCTCGCCGCCGCCCATGTAGCAGTGGCCGGAATCGAACAGCAGGCCGACTTCCGGGCCGGTACGGTTCATCAGTTGGTCGATGTCTTCCGGGGATTCAACATAAGCGCCCATGTGGTGGTGGTACGCCAGGCGCACGCCCTGGGACAGGGTAAAACGCGCCAGTTCGGTGAGTTTGTCAGCGTAGTCCTGCCAGGCCTGTTCACTGTGGAAACGTGGGCGTTCGATCAGGCGGATGCGCGAGCCCTGGATCGAGTCGGCCACCTCGCCGTACACCAGCACCGTGGCGCCGTTCTGTTTGAGCAGCTCGACATGACCGGCGATGGCTTCGATTTCCTCGGCCACCGAGCGACGGGCCAGGCGGCTGGAGTACCAACCGGAGACCAACGCCAGGTCGTAGGGGCGCAACACGTCGCCGACGCCCTTGGCATCCTTGGGAAATTTACCGTTGAGTTCGAAGCCTTCGTAGCCGATCTCCTTGCCTTCGCTCAGGGCGGTGCTCAGGGGCGTTTCACCGCCCAGGGCCGGCAGGTCGTCGTTGCTCCAGGAGATCGGGTTGATGCCAATTCGGATTGCGGGCATGGCTGCACCTTTTATTTTTATCTAACTTAAGCCGAGTGAGATTTGCTCTTTGTGGGAGGGGGCTTGCTCCCGATAGCGGCGTGTCAGGCAACACTTCTGTAACTGGACTGCCGCCATCGGGAGCAAGCCCCCTCCCACATTGGATTGCATTTCAAGTTGAGGACGATATTCAGTCTCGGGCACTGCGCCAGGCGTTGATCAACTGCTCGAAGGTGGCTTGCACCCGCTGGACCAGGGTCTCGTCATCAATCTCACCCGCCATCCACGCCCGGCTCGGTTCCTGGAAGATCGTGCGCCCCACGGCAAAACCCCGGCAGGTCATACTCTGGCTGGCTTGCTGGAAGCCATCGGCGAGGAACTCGGCCGAGGCATTCAGGCCCAGCAGCACCACGCCTCGGCAGTACGGGTCGCGCTCCTGGATCAGTTCGTCGAGCTTCTTCCAGTCCTCGGCCGACTGCGCCTCGATCTTCCACCACGCCGGGTAGATGCCCAGGTTGTACAGGCGCTTGAGGCTGCGATAGAGCACGTCGGGGTAAGTGGACGGGTGATCCTTGGGCGGGATGACTTCCAGCAGCAGTTCATGGCCGCTGACGATAGACGCCTCGTACACCGCCTTGAGTTGCGCTTCCTGTTCCAGGCGCAGCAGCGGCTCGTCGTCCGGGTGGAATTGCACCAGGCACTTGATGATTTGTTCCTGGGGCCAGGCAATCAGGTTGCTGCCCACCGAGCGGCCATGTTCGAACGCCAGCGGCCGCGAGTTCTGCACCTCCACCGGGCGCGCGATCCACCAGCCGCGACCGCTGGCGGCGTTGAGGGCGTCCTGGCCGAAGCGCTGGTCGG
The DNA here is from genome assembly GCF_045037875.1 of Pseudomonas petroselini. Classification (NCBI taxonomy): domain Bacteria; kingdom Pseudomonadati; phylum Pseudomonadota; class Gammaproteobacteria; order Pseudomonadales; family Pseudomonadaceae; genus Pseudomonas; species Pseudomonas petroselini. The sequence goes on along the minus strand of NZ_CP173614.1, from coordinate 3,397,080 downwards.
CGAGCAGGCCGACGTCGGCTTCCACGCCTTGCTCAGCGAGTTTTTGCTCGACGCGTTCGATGGCCTGGATAAACAGTTGCTTGATGGCGCTGATGCGCGTCGTGTCTTGGCCACCTTTCTGCGCCAGGTCCACCAACTGCCAGCGGTGGTCAAAGGCAAACACGAACAGTTGCTTCCAGTTCTTGCGCGGCACCGTCACGCGGTGCAGGCGCTGCAGCGTCACGTCCTGATCCGGGCGCGTAATCGGCACCGGGCTGTTGAACAGGTACTCGAGCTCCGCAGGCGTCGGCATCGCCGGCGCACAGGCGTGCCGCGAAACGACCAGGCCGCCGCAGGCATTGGCCAACTGGCTGCACCGTTCATCACTCGCATCGTTGATCCAGCCACTGAGGAACCCCGACATGAACGCATCGCCGGCGCCCAGCACATTGAGCACTTCCACACGCACACCGGGGTAGATGGCGCCGTCTTCCAACCGCGCGGGAATGGCGCCGTGGATGACTGTGCAACCCTGCGGACCGAGCTTGACCACCAGGGTCGCCGGGGTCAATTCGCGCACCTTACGCAAGGCGGTGAGCAAGTCTTCGCTGCCCCCCGCAATCAGGAATTCTTCTTCGGTGCCGACGATCAAGTCGAAGCGCGGCAGGATTTTCTGCACGTGCTGGCTGACATTCTGATCGGCAACAAAACGGGTTTCGCCGTCTGCCTTGCCTGCCAGGCCCCACAGCACCGGGCGGTAGTCGATATCCAGCACGCGCTTGACGTTGTGCTTGGCCGCGTAATCCAGCGCCTGGATGCTGGCCTTGTACACGCCGTCGGTGGAGAAATGCGTGCCGGTGATCAGCAGGGCTTTACTCGACGCGATAAAGGCTTCGTTGATGTCTTCGGCACGCAAGGCCATGTCGGCGCAGTTTTCGCGGTAGAACACCAAAGGGAAGGTTTCGCGGTCCTTGAGGCCGAGCAACACCAGCGCGGTAAGGCGCTCCGGGTCGACCTTGATGCCGCTGACATCGCAGCCTTCACGCGCCAGGGATTCCACCAGGAAGCGCCCCATATGGTCGTCGCCGACCCGGCTCAACATCGCCGACTTGAGCCCCAGCCGCGCGGTGCCGAAAGCGATGTTGGCGGAGGATCCGCCGAGGTACTTGGCAAAGCTGGATACGTCCTCAAGCCGCGCACCCACTTGCTGTGCATAGAGGTCGACGCCCAGGCGCCCGAGGCAAATCAGATCCAATTGACGCCCACTGGCAAAACGAGTCTGGCCCATGCTGGCTCCTGTTATTTTTATCAGCCTGCGTTGTGCCGCCGTGGCGACGGCAAACGCTCTTGGTGGGAGCAGACTAGAACGTCCTGCGGCACCAATCAATATTTATTCCATATATTTTTTCATTGGAATATTTTTTCCATTAAGCTTGTACAAGAGCATGCAAGCGGCAGTGCATCGTTTCAGCAGGCCACGGCCGCCGTGATGCCGAGGTATTTTTTTGCGCCTACCCTGTAGACTTGCGCCACCCATCAGCGCATCAGAAGAACACGCCAGAAGGATTGCCCATGTCCCGCACCGATCCCGAGACCACCCTGGAAGACTCTATCGCCAGCCCTCCGATCAATGCCGAGCGCCTGTTGCAGCTGATCACCGACGAATACGAGAGCCTGCCGCGCCAACTCAAGCGCATCGCCAGCTACATGAGCCAGCAGAGCGACCGGATCATGGTCGACCGCATCAGCGACATCGCCCGTGAGTGCGAAGTGCACCCGTCGGCCATCGTGCGCTTCTCCCAGCGCTTCGGTTTCAGTGGGTTCAGTGAGATGCAGGCGCTGTTTCGCGAGGCCTACACCCACAAGACCACACCGGTGCAGAACTACCAGCAGCGCATCCGCAGCATGATCGCCAACAAGTCGCAGAAAGCCAGCGGCGGCGACCTGGCGCGCGAGTGCGTCAACGCCACCCTGTCCGGAATCGAGCGCCTGGGGCTGGAACTGGATGACGTGGCCTTCGACAAGGCCGTGGACCTGGTGGTCAACGCCGACAACATCTACGTGGTTGGCGTGCGCCGCTCCTTTGCGGTGGCCGATTACCTGGTCTACAACCTGCAGCACACCAACAAGCGCATCCACCTGATCTCGGGCCTGGGCGGCAGCTACCGCGAGCAGATGCGCAGCGTGCGCGCCAATGACCTGGTGATCGCCATCAGTTTCACGCCCTACGGCAAAGAGACCCAGCACTGCCTGCGCATCGCCCAGCACCACCAGGCCAAGACGCTGATCATCACCGACAGCAACCTGTCGCCCCTGGCCAAGCGCGCGAACGCGGTGCTGTTGGTCAATGAAGGTTCGTCGTTTGCCTTCCGCTCGTTGAGCGCCACCCTGTGCCTGTGCCAGGCGCTGTTTATTGCGGTGGCGTACCGGTTGGAGTTGAAAGTGGACGAGATCCACGAGCAGGTTGGGTTTGATGACTGACCTGCTGCCCCACCTTTTGATCAGTAAATAGCCGCCAGCGCGCGCCGTGGTGACAAGTTGGCTGGCGCTACACACCACCCAATGTGAGAGCGGGCTTACTCGCGAAAGCGCCGTGTCAGTCAACTCATGAGTGACTGATACACCGCATTCCCGAGCAAGCCCGCCCCCACAGTTTTTTACCGAGTAAGACGCGCTATCAGTGCACGAATATCGCGATCATGATGATGATCGGGATTGGGATACCGAGGAACCACAGAAGTAATGAGCGCATGATGTTCTCCTTGAATTAACGTACGAAGTGTTCGGTGTCGACATACACCACGGCATCGCGACGGCGACCGCCGAAGGTGGCTGCGAAGCTGGCGAAAAATGCACCGATCAACAGCGCGATAAAGGTCCACAGCGAGGTATACGCAGCGACTTTGGCGGCCGTGTCAGCGGCTTGCTTGGCTTTGAGCTTGGCGTCTTCAACGGCTTTACGGGCATCGCCGTAGACCTTGTCGATTCGCGCCTCGGCATCCGCCTGGCTGAGGTTGGTGCGTTGGCTGATCAGTTGGGCCAGGTAGGCACGATCTTCGGCGGCAAGCTGGCCGTCGTTGCTCAGGGTGCGAGTGAAGATGCGTGCAACCACGCCGTGGGCCGCGTCTTCACTGACGGCAACCGGGCGATCATCGCGGAACAGGCTGTCAACGTAGTAATCGAAGTCGCCGCCGTTGACGCCCTTGGCGGCACTGCCGGCCGCTTGGGTGATACCACTGGCGGCGCCCGCTGCAACGCTCGCGCCGGCTTTGACGCCACCGCTGACGACACTGCTGACCGAACCCACTACCAGCATCGCCGTGATCAGCGTGGCAACAGCCCAGGCCAGGAAGCCGTGGGCGGTGTCGCGAAAGTACACCTCATCGCCGTGCATATTGGCCCACTTCACGCGCAACCGACCGGCGATATAACCGCCCAGCCCGGACGCGACGATCTGCGTGAACGCCAGCCAGACAATCGTGGAAATGCCAAGCCCCTTGGCACTGATACCGCTGTCGGCCCACGGCGACACCGCCGAAAAGCCCAGGCCGAAGCCCAGCAGTACCAGGATCAGCGACAACGCAGCCGCAGCAGCGGCACCGGCAAAGATCGCCCCCCAGGAAACCCCGGAGAGCGCGCTCGACTCTTGCAGCGTGGATGAGGATGTGATCATTGTTGTTTTGCTCCAAGGCAGAAAAATAGTGTTACAAGTCTCAAAAGGGACAGTGCAGTCACCATGCCAGTCGCTATTAAATTTAAAATCTTTATAAATCAATAGTTTAAGTATTTTGAACTTACCAAAACCATGCAAGTTGCAAGAATCGATCGTTTAAGGCGGGCGTTATGCATTCCATGCACTGAGCGGTGATGAAATCTGTGTCAGTTTTGCCAAGATGAAGTTTTATTTAGGAAGCGTTCAGGCATTTCTTGGCAAAATGTGTCCACTTCTAGTGTCAATCGCTCACCAGGTAATCCTATGACCCGTATTTTGACCATCGAGGATGACGCCGTAACAGCCCGCGAGATCGTCGCCGAGCTGAGTAGCCATGGACTGGATGTAGACTGGGTAGACAACGGCCGCGAAGGCCTGGTCCGCGCAGTGAGTGGGGATTACGACCTGATCACCCTTGATCGCATGCTGCCGGAACTCGATGGCCTGGCCATCGTCACAACCCTGCGCACTATTGGTGTATCAACACCGATCCTGATGATCAGTGCCCTCTCCGATGTCGACGAACGCGTGCGCGGCCTGCGGGCCGGGGGGGATGATTACCTCACCAAGCCGTTCGCCTCGGATGAAATGGCCGCCCGTGTCGAAGTGCTGCTGCGACGCAAAAGCACGGTCAAGGAATTCGAAACCGCCCTGCGCGTGGCCGACCTGGAACTGAACCTGATCAGCCGCGAAGCCAGCCGCGCCGACCAGCCCCTGAGCCTGTTGCCCACCGAATACAAACTGCTCGAGTTCCTGATGCGCAACACCGGGCAGATCCTGTCGCGGATGATGATTTTCGAGGAAGTCTGGGGCTATCACTTCGACCCAGGTACCAACCTCATCGACGTGCACATCGGTCGCCTGCGCAAAAAGATCGACCCACCGGGCCTCACGCCGCTGATCCGCACGGTACGAGGTTCCGGTTATGTCATTGCTGAACCCCTCTAAAGGCTGGCGCTCCTCCAGCAGCCGTTTGCTGGCGCTGTACAGTTCGTTGTTCGTGGCCTGGAGCTGCATCCTGATGGGGGTGTTGTATTACGAGGTTTCCGGGTACCTGGGCGACCTGTCGCGCCATTCCCTGCTGCAGCGCCAGCACTTGTTCCAGCGTTTTGACGGCGAAGAACTGGTGGAAGCCCTGACCACCAGCATGACCTTCGACATGAAGGGCGTGGACGCCTACGGCCTGTTCGACGAGCAGTTCCGGCCCTTGAACGGGCCGATCCGCGCGATGCCGCCGGACCTGCCCCTGGACGGCAAGATTCACGCCCTGGCCAATTGCGTCGACTCCGACGACCCCAAACTGCCCAAGGACAGCTGCGACGCCGTCGCCACCCACACCGACGACGGCCGCTGGCTGGTGCTGGTGCGTGCCAACGGTTCGTTGTTTGGCGTGACCCGCATCATCTGGCATGCGCTGTTGTGGGCGCTGTCGCTGACGATCATCCCCGGTGCCGCCGGCTGGCACTTGCTACGCCGCCGTCCGTTGCGGCGCATTCGCGGCATCCAGGCCAGCGCCGAAGCCATCGTCGCCGGTGACCTCACCCACCGCCTGCCGCTGTCCGATCGGCGTGACGAACTGGACATGCTTGCCGCCATCGTCAACGCCATGCTCGACCGCATCGAGAAGCTCATGAACGAGGTCAAGGGTGTGTGCGACAACATCGCCCATGACCTGCGCACCCCGCTCACGCGCCTGCGTGCGCAGCTGTATCGCATCAAACAGGAGGCTGAGGCGGAGTCGGACTATGCGGTGAAGCTGGACGACGCGATTGCCGAAACCGACACCCTGATGGCGCGGTTTCGCGGGCTGTTGCGGATCTCCGAACTGGAAGACCACCAGCGGCGCTCAGGTTTCCTGGTCATGGACCCGTTACCGCTGCTGCGCGAACTGCATGACTTCTACCTGCCCCTGGCCGAAGAAGGCGAATTGCAGCTGAGGCTGGAAATCCCGGAGTCCCTGCCGTGGATCACCGGCGACCGCGCCCTCTTGTTCGAAGCCCTGGCCAACCTGCTGAGCAACTCGATCAAGTTCTCCCCTCCGGGCGGCGAAGTGATGCTGCGCGGGGTCAATGATGCCGGCAGTACGCGCATTGAAGTGCATGACTCGGGGCCGGGTATACCCGCGGCGGAGCGTGACGCGGTGTTCCAGCGTTTCTATCGCGTGGATGAAAGCGACCAGCAAGGCGGGTTCGGGCTGGGCTTGTCGATTGTGGCGGCGATCATCAACTTGCATGGGTTCAAGTTGGAAGTGGGTACGAGCGCGCAAGGGGGCGCGCGCCTGATTCTGGAGTGCCGCCAACAGTTGATGCCTGAAGCCTGATCCATCAGGCAGTGAGGTCCACAGGTGGGAGGGGGCTTGCCCCCTCCCACATTTTATTGCTGGGCCTGAAGGATGGAATCAGTCCGGGAAGTTGGCTCGCAACGCCTCCAACCCACCGCTGTAGACACCGGAAAACAACTCCTCCACCGCCGAATCCGTAGTCCCCACCGCCGGGGTGAACACACCGGACCAGGTGACTTTCGCCGACGTCTCACTCAGCGCTTCAACCTGCAACGTCGCCAGGTACGCACTCACCGGAAACGGCGACTGCTCGATGGTGTAGCTGTAAGTACGACCCACGTTATCAAACGTCTGCAAACGCTCGACCACCACGCCGCCATCGGCGGTTTCCAGATGCCGCACACGGCCGCCATCGCTGGGCTCGCTCTTGACGATAAACGGCAGCCAGTCCGGCAGGCTGTTGAAGCCGCCGACCAATTGCCAGACCTGATCGGCCGAAACCGGAACTTCAATGACCGAAGACGCTGTTGCCACGATTAATACTCCCTAAAATGAAAAACAATTCAGATTGCCATGCTGTCGACAACACCACCGTCGACCCGCAACGCGGCACCGGTGGTGGCAGAAGACAGGGGTGAAGCAATGTAAGCCACCAAGTTGGCGACTTCATCCACATTCGCCGCCCGCTGGATGATCGACGTCGGCCGCGCATGACGCACGAAGACATCCGCCTCGTCCCGCGCACTGCGCCCGGATTTCTGGGTCGCGTCCTTGAGCATCTGCTCCAGGCCATCGGTGAAGGTCGGGCCCGGCAGCACGGCGTTGACCGTCACACCCGTCCCTGCGAGGCGCTTGGCCAAGCCATGGGACACCGCCAGGTTAGCGCTTTTGGTCACGCCATAATTGATCATGTCCGCCGGCGTCGCCACACCGGATTCCGACGACACGAAGATCACCCGCCCCCAGCCTTGCTCGACCATGCCCGGCACGTAATGGCGCGCCAGGCGTACGCCGGAGATCACGTTGACCTCGTAGAAGCGCGTCCACTCACTGTCCGGCGCCTCAAAGAAATCCACATCGTTGAAGATGCCCAGGTTGTTGACCAGGATGTCGGCACGCGGTTCGGCGGCGAACAGTTTTTCTGCGCCTTCGACCGTGCCGAGGTCCGCCACCCACCCGCGCAGGTCCGCGCCTGGCACGGCCTGACGGATGCTCGCCAATGCATCATCCACCTTGCCGGCGTCACGTCCGATCACCACCACCGTGGCGCCGGACTGTGCCAGCGCGAGGCTGATACCCAGGCCGATACCGGCGGTGCTGCCGCTGACGATGGCCACTTTACCGCTTACATCAATTTTCATCGGTTGAACTCCTGAAGTTAACGCGGCAGGGGTGCACGGTCCGAGATCAATCGGGCATCGCGCAGGGCCTGCCAGAAGGCTGCCGGGATTTTCTCTGACAACGCCGCGACGTCTTCGGCAATCCGCCCCGGACGACTGGCGCCTGGAATCACCGCCGCCACGGCGGGGTGCGCCAGGGAGAATTGCAGGGCCGCGGCTTTCACGCTCACGCCAAACGCTTGGGCAATCGCCTTGATCTGCTCGACCTTTTGGATGATCGCCGGGCTGGCCTGCTGGTATTCGAAATGCTCACCACCGGCGAGAATGCCGGAGCTGTAGGGGCCACCGACGACGATCTCGACGTGCTGCGCCAGGGCCGCGTCCATCAGGCGCTGCAGGGCGCGATCGTGGTCCAACAGAGTGTAGCGGCCGGCCAGCAAAAAGCCGTCGGGTTGCGCTTCGGTCAGGTCCAGGGTCAGTTCGCAGGGCTCGACGCGGTTCACACCCAGGCCCCAGGCCTTGATCACACCCTCTTCGCGCAGCCGGGTGAGGACTTTGAACGCGCCGGTGCGGGCTTGGTTGAAGTACTCCAGCCACTGGTCGCCATAGAAGTCTTGGGCGATATCATGGACCCACACGATGTCCAGGCGATCGGTCTGCAGGCGTTCCAGGCTGTCTTCAATCGAGCGCATCGTTGCATCGGCGCTGTAGTCGTTGACCATCTTGTTCGGGCGGCCGTGTTCGAACACGCCGCTTTTTTCGCCAAGGTCACGGGGGCTTTCTTCGACTTCATCAAGAATCACCCGGCCGACTTTGGTGCTGAGCACGAAGTCATCGCGGTTGTACTGCGACAGCGCCTGGCCCAGACGCAATTCTGAAAGGCCCGAGCCATAGAACGGCGCGGTGTCGAAGTAGCGCACGCCGGCGTTCCAGGCGGCCTCGACAGTGGCCTGGGCTTCTGCTTCGGGGATGGCGCGGAACATATTGCCCAGCGGTGCGGTGCCGAAGCCCAGAACGCCTGGCAGTGTGTCTTTAAAACTCATGGTGGGATCCTCAATCGGTTCGTGGTCGCGGTGACCGTTGAGCAGAGGCTAGATTGCCTGGATCGGACCGTCCAAGACATACTACGACCAACTTGAGTCGCTACAGGTCTTAAAGAAAAGGTCCAACATGATCGATCTCCGTCAACTGCGCTATTTCGAAGTGGTCGCTGAAGAAGAACACGTCGGCCGGGCCGCCGAGCGCCTGCACATCTCCCAATCGCCGCTGAGCCGGCAGATCGCCCAGCTCGAAGAGCGCCTGGGCCTGACCCTGTTCGAACGCAGCCAGCAACGCATCCGCCTGACCCGTGACGGCCAGACCTTCCTGGCGGAAACCAAGGCGCTGCTGACCCACGCCAATCGCCTGGAGTCCCTGGGCAAGCGCCTGGGCCGCGGTGAAGAAGGCGGCCTGTGCATCGGCTATATCGAAAACGCCATGCACGCCGGTGTACTGCCCAACGCCTTGCGCGTCCTGAGGGACGACCGGCCCACCGTGCATATCAAGCTGTACAACCTGCCATCCCTCGAACAACTCGAAGGCCTGCGCCAACGCAGCCTTGACATTGCCCTGGTCGGCGAACCACCCGCCGCCGATGATCCGGACCTGACCGCGCTGCAGGTGCTCGACGACCCCATGCTGCTGGCACTGCCCGAGCATCATCCATTGGCCCGCCAAAACGCGCTGTTGCCGGAACACCTGGCCGACCAGGAATGGATCGGCGTGCAGCGCAAACCCGGCGCCAACCCCGCCGACGACTTCGTCGCCGCCTGCATCCGCGCCGGTTTCACCCCGCAGATCCCCATGGAGGCCGGTGAGCCGTTTACCGCCTTGGGGCTGGTCGCTTCGGGGCTGGGCGTAGCGATGGTGCAAAAAGGCCTGAGCCGCAATGCACCACCGGGCGTGGTGTTGCGGGAGTTGCCGTGGATGACCTACACCACGCCGCTGTGGGCGGCGTGGCATCGGGTTAATTTGCGGCCGTTGGTGGAGACGTTCAGGAGGGTGTTGACCGAGCCCGAGGGCTGAACGCTAGCCAGAGCACTTGTTTGTACCTGTTAGAAATGACAGTTGTTTAAGGCCTGCCCACGGCGTTTACTGGCGTTGAAACCAACGTGCAGCCACTGCGCGTTTGGCTTGGAAGGCAAACATTCCAGGGACGGACTTGTCATGCAACGTATCGGAAAAAACGCGATCACTCCAATGGCACTGATCGGTGTCGCCTTGTTTTGCGGTAATGCTGCGACGGTTAACGCGGCAACGTTCATCAGTTCGGGTAACGCTGCCGGAGCGCAATGCGAAACGGTCGGAGTCAACGATAACGCACAGGTCGTTGGTAACTGTTCCCCCTTTAGTGTCAGTGCCAATAACAATCCCTGGTACGCAGCAACACCGGCCGGCCCTCAACAGATCTTGCCACCGCTGGTCAACAGGAAGCCCTGCCGAGTCGAAGCCATCACCAACAGTGGCTGGATAGTTGGAAGTTGCTCCAACGCTACCAATCGGCGGTTTGCGGTGTTCTGGAATACTGCGACACCTAATAGCGTACCGACGAAGACGGCACCGTTGCCGGGGACCCTCCTGTTTCCCCTATTTCGACCTGCCGACGTGCAGACATTGCCAACCGCAGTGAACCAACAGGGGACAGTACTGGCCCAAAGCTTCAATAAGAGCTTACTGGCTACGGTGGTGTTGTACACCGCGGGAAATGCCACACCCCGCAGGGTTTCAAGCTACGGAGATAACTGCTCCGGAGTCGATGTGAACAACACCTTGATCAACGGCTACCCCAGTATCGTCATGAACTGTCCCGGTGAAGATGCTACCCCGGTCCCTACGATCGCAACCTGGAACGGTAGCGCCTACGTCATGACGGTTCTGGCTGTCCCTCCGGGAGCCAGTTACTGCTCGGCCGTGGGCATGAACGATCAGCTTAAGGTGCTCGGTACCTGCTTCTTCAATAGCTCGACCGATGAAGTGCCACAAACCGCATTCTGGGGAACACTAACCGGCCTCCCGGATCTGCTCACAATGCCGCTGAATGCGCAAAACCACGCCGTAGCGATCAACAACGCCGGGCACTACGTCGCGTACGGTAATGACCCTTCAGGCGTCGACAAACCACTTTTCGTGCAAGACCCGACTGACTCGTTCAGCGTGCAGTCAATCCAGCCATTGCCAGGCAGCATCCAAACCACCGTCGCGGGTTTTGCAGACAACGATACGATTGCACTGAACTGCATTGATGCCAACCAACACCCCTGTGGTGGATATTGGACCTCCGCCACGGGAACCGCAGCGGTGCCGCAGCTTCCGAGCGGGTCGATAAGCCAGCTCAATGGCATCAACCCTTCTGGATCGATTGTTTATGGAACAGCCTTAAATGCTACGGAAGACAACAAGGCGGTCACCGCGACATTACCCTGAACTTTAAGTCTTAAGCATCGTTCTCTGGCACTGCCAGAGAACCTTTACTCAACAGGAGGTCGTCGTGAAGATAGCAACCGGGTTGTGCTGCTGGGTCTTAACGTTGAGCTTGGCATTTGTCTCTACCTATACATGCGCGATGAGTCTGAAAGGAAAGTCGTCAGAGATAGGTACGCCGTATGGGTATGATTTTTGGTATCAATTCCCAGGACAACTATCAATAAATTTTCAAATGTTTTCAGCCGTTAATTCCTGGGAAGTTGATTTTTACTCCTTTAAGAACTGACCGAAATTGGATCACAGGAATATTTAGTCCGAACACCTGTAAAAACAAAAAAGCAGCTGAAAACCTGACCTCCTTAAATGTTGTTAACCAAACATCTCACGCAACCGAAACCACATCATCCCCAGCGCCAACAGCGGCGAACGCAGCGCCTTGCCGCCGGGAAACGTCATGTGCGGCACTTGGCTGAACATATCCAGGCCCTGGCTGTGACCGGCGTGGATACCCTCGGCCAGCAGCCTTGCACACCAGTGCGTCACGTTCAGCCCATGCCCCGAATACCCCTGGGCATAAAACACATTCGGGTACTGCTTCAACCGCCCCACCTGCGGAAAACGGTTGGCCGTGATGCCGATCTTGCCGCCCCACTGAAACTCAATGGCGGTCTGGGCCAATTGCGGGAACACCTTGAGCATTTTCGGCTGCATATAGGCGGCGATGTCCGCTGGGTCGCGTCCGGAGTAATGGCAGGCGCCGCCGAACAACAGGCGTCGGTCGGCGGACAGTCGATAGTAGTCCAGGCCGACTTTCTGGTCGCACAGCGCGAGGTTTTGCGGGATCAACGGGGTGGCGATGTCCTCCGATAACGGCTCGGTGGCGATGATGTAGCTGCCGGCCGGAAGCACCTTGCCGCTCAAACGGGGCTCCAGTTCCTCCAGGTGCGCATTGCACGCCAGCACCAGGCTGGCCGCGCGCACGGTGCCACCGGCGCAGCGCACCTGCACAGTGTCTCCGTGGAGCAGTTCCAGCACTTCGGTGTGCTCGAAAATCCGCACGCCGAGAGACTCGGCCAGCCGTGCTTCACCCAATACCAGGTTCAGCGGATGCAAATGCCCGGAGCCCATGTCCACCAGGCCACCGGCATACACTGTCGAGCCCACCACCTGTTGCATGTCCTGTGGGCCGACCAGGCGGGTTTCATGCACGTACCCCAGTTCGGCCAGGTGTGCCTGCTCGGCCTTGAACGCGGCGAACTGTGCTGGCGTATTGGCCAATTCACAAAAGCCCCAGCGCAGGTCGCAGTCGATGCTGTGCTCGCGAATGCGCTCGCCCACCAGCGCCACCGACTCAATCCCGGCGCGTTCCAGGTAACGCACGCCCTCCTCGCCCACATGCTTGGCGAACCCCGACACGTCATGGCCGATGCCGCGAATCAACTGCCCGCCATTGCGCCCGCTGGCGCCCCAGCCGATGCGCCGGGCTTCCAACAGGACTACCGAGAGCCCACGCTGGGCCAGTTCGATGGCGGTGTTGACGCCGGTGAACCCGCCGCCGATCACGCACACGTCAGCGGTCAGGTCGGTGCCCAGTGCCGGACGCTCCGCCAGGGCGTTGGCCGTGGCCCGGTAGTAGGAGTGGGCGTGGTCAGTTGACTGGATCATTTATTGGTCTTCACTTTGCTCCACGCACGGGTCATCAGGCGCATGGTCGCCGGGGTGGGCGTGGTGGAAATGTAGAGTTTGTCGAGCACGGCCTGTGGCGGGTACACCTCGGGGTTGTTCACCAGTTCCGGGGCCATGAAGGCCTTGGCGGCCGGGTTGGCATTGGCATAGCCCACCGAGGCGCTGACCTTGGCGATCACTTCAGGGTCGAGCAGGTAGTTGATGAACGCGTGGGCCTCTTTCGGGTTACTCGCGTCAGCGGGAATCGCCAACAGGTCGAACCACAGGTTGGAGCCTTCCTTGGGAATCGAATAGGCAATGTTCACGCCGTTCTTGGCTTCCTTGGCGCGGTTGGCGGCTTGGAACACGTCGCCGGAATAGCCGAAGGCCACGCAGATATCGCCGTTGGCCAAGTCCGAGATGTACTTGGAGGAATGGAAATAGGTGATGTACGGCCGCAGCGTCAGCAGCTTGGCTTCGGCCTGTTTGTAGTCCTCGGGATTCTCACTGCGCGGGTCCTTGCCCAGGTAGTTGAGGATGGCCGGGAACAGCTCGTCCGCCGAATCGAGGAAGGCCACGCCGCACTGGTTGAGCTTCTTGATGTTCTCGGGCTCGAACAGCACCGCCCACGAATCGATACGGTCGACGCCGAGCACCTGCTTGACCTTGTCGACGTTGTAACCGATGCCATTGGTGCCCCACAGGTACGGCACCGAGTGTGCGTTACCGGGGTCGTTTTTCTCCAGCAGCGCGAGCAGCTTGGGGTCGAGGTTCTTGAAGTTGGGCAGTTGCGCACGGTCGAGCTTGAGGAACGCACCGGCCTTGACCTGTCGCGCCAGGAAGTGGTTGGACGGCACCACCACGTCATAGCCGGTGCGCCCGGCCAGCAACTTGCCCTCCAGGGTTTCGTTGGAGTCGAATACGTCGTAGACCGGCTGGATCCCGGTCTTGGCCTGGAAATCGGCCAGAGTGGTCTCGCCGATGTAGTCGGTCCAGTTGTAGATGCTCACCGTCGGTGCCGCCTGGCTGGTGCTGCTGAATGCCGCCACCAGTGCCAGCGGAAGAAGCTGTTTCACAAGACGCATATCGACACCCCTTTATTGGTTTTTTAGACGCTCAACAGCACGAACCCACACGCCCACGTATCGCTTGAGCCTGTCGCAGTCCATGGCTGGGGGACTGGCGTCGGCTTGTACACCTGGCGCATTGAGGTCTATCTTGAGGCTGCTGCCCGTCGGCATCTATCCACTTTGCACGCACCACAACGCACCATTAGAGTGCGCCCAGGGTATCCCATGACACAGTCGACCGCTTTGCGGGTACAGGCCTTCACCACCGGTGATGTGGCCGCTCAATGCGGTGCGACACCCGGCTGGGTGCAGCAGTACCAGCAGATGTCCCCAGGGCATTTCGCCGGGCAGATCCGCTACCTCGACCTGCAAGGCGTGCAGGTGTACGAAGAGCGCATGAACACCCGCGTGGAGCAGCATTTCAACGCGCCGTCAGGGTCGTTGGCGTTCTGTTTCGACGGCAGCGACAACGCGCTGTACGTGCTGAATGGCGAAAGCCGCAACACCTGGATCACCCCGGAAAACTACCGCGAAGTGGCGGTGGTGTTCGGGCCGCAATTTGTGCAGCGTCATGGGCTGGATGTGGCAACACTCGAAGGCTTGTTCATGGCCCCGCTGACGTGCCAACAGAATGCGCTGTTCAGCCGTTGGTTAAGTAGCACGCTGACACGCTTGCCCACGGTCACCGACCCCGCCCCCCTCACCCAACAGTTGCTGGACGATTGCCTGTTCATCCTCGACAACGCCTGCGTCTGCCTGGACCGCCACGCGTTGCAGCGGCGCAGCGACGAACGCCAGTTGATGGCGCGCATTGGCGAATGGGCGGCAGACGTTCCGGACGAAACCGTCAACCTGCTGGAACTGGCCCGGATTGCCGGCGTGCCGTTGCGCCAGTTGCAGCAGGGCTTCAAGACCTACACCGGCATGAGCCCGGCGCAGTGGTTGCGGCTGCGACGGTTGAATGGGGCGCGACGGGAGTTATTGAACTCACCCGGCACCACGGTGGCGGAGGTCGCTATGAATTGGTCGTTCTGGCATTTGGGGCGGTTTTCCAACAGTTATCGCGCGCTGTTCAAGGAATTGCCCAGTGAAACGTTGAAACATCGCCACTAACGGAGAAACCTTCTCAATACCTTGTAAAACCTGGCCGATATGCCTAGCTTATGCGCCCCCCGCCCTGCGCTTTAAGGCCTTGCCCCCATGGTTTTGCGTTTTCGTCCCGTCGTCACCTCACGTTTCGCCCTCGGCCTGCTGCTCAGTGGCAGCATCGGTAACAGCCTGGCGGCTGAAATTGAGCTGCCGGCGGTGAAGGTCCAAGGCCAGGACACGTCAGGCTACCGCAGTGAAACCGCCTCGGTCGGCAGCTTCGATGACGCGCCGCTGCTGGACACCCCGGCCTCGATCACCGTGATCAACGCCGCGCTGATCAAGGACCAGCAAGCGCGCCTGCTCAGCGAAGTGCTGCGTAACGATGCCTCGGTGGGCGACAGCTATGCGCCCATCGGCTATTACGAAAACTTTGTGGTGCGCGGCTTCTCGCTGAACGCGGCCAGCAGCTACAAGATCAATGGGCGCACCATCACCGGCGAGCAGAACGTTGCGCTGGAAAACAAGCAGCAGGTGGAAGTGCTCAAGGGCCTGGCGGGCCTGCAAAGCGGCATCTCCGAGCCCAGCGGCGTGATCAACTACGTGACCAAGCGCCCGGAAGATGTGCGCTCGGTGACCGTGTCCACCGACGATCGCGGCAGCGGCTATGTCGCCACCGACGTTGGCGGCTGGTTCGGCAGCGAGCAGCAGTTCGGCCTGCGCGCCAACGTCGCCCATGAAGACCTCAATTCCTATGTGGAACACGCCAACGGCCAGCGCGATTTTGTGGCCCTGGCGTTCGACTGGAACATCAGCCCGGACGCCGTGCTGCAACTGGACGCGGAGTACCAGGACAAGCAACAGCGCTCGGTGCCGGGTTACCAATTGCTGGGCGGCACGGAGGTGCCACACGGCGCCTCGCCGAAGAAACTGCTGGGGCATCAGACCGGCTCCAAACAGGTGGGCATCGACTCGCTGAACCTCAATGGCACGTTCGAATACCGATTCAGCGATCAGTGGAAAGGCCGCCTCAGCGCGGCCCGCAGCAAGGTGGTGATCGACGATTACAGTTCGTTTGCCTGGGGTTGCTATGGGTCGACCCGTTGCACGTCAAGCGTACCGAACTACTTCAGCCCCGAAGGCAATTACGACGTCTATGACTACCGCAGCCCGGACGACACCCGCCGCGACGATGAGGTGCAGGCCGCGCTGACCGGGCTGTTCGACACCGCCGGCCTCGGCCATGAGCTGACGTTCGGTACCAGTGCGTTCCGCCGGGTGATCGACAAGCGAAAATCGGTTAACGAACTGATCGGCACCACCAACATCGACCTGGACGCGCCCTCGTTCACGCCGACCGACAACCCCCTCAACGCCAGCCATCGCACCCTCGACAGCCGCCAGTACGGCCTGTTCGTCACCGACCGCATCCGCTTCAACGAGCAATGGCAGACGATCCTCGGTGGCCGCGAAGTGCGGCTGGACGAAAAGGCCTTCGACGGTGTCACTGGCAGCCAGGCGCGCCACACCCAGCAATACGTGTTCCTGCCGCAGGCATCGTTGATCTACAAACCGGTCGAGAGCATTTCGCTCTACACGAGCTACAGCAAAGGCCTGTCCCTGGGTGGTACCGCGCCATGGTTCGCCAGCAACGCCGATGAAACCCTGGCACCCACCACCTCGCGGCAACTCGAGGCCGGGGTCAAATACGACTGGCGCCGCATCAGCTTTGCCGCCGCCGTGTTCCAGACCCGTCAGGCCTACCAGTACGCCAAGCCTGACGGCGCCGGCAACTTCACCTACGTGCAACAGGGCGAGCAGAAGAACACCGGGCTGGAACTGTCGGCCAACGGTTGGGCCACCGAGCGCCTGCAAATCGCAACCAGCGTGGCCGCGATTCGTGCTCGGGTCACCGGCAGCGGTACGCCGGACTATGAAGGCCACCAGGCGATCAACGTGCCCAAGCTGCGCGCCAGCGTGTATGCGGACTATGCGTTGCCATGGGTGAACGGCCTGGCGGTGCTCGGTGGCGTGCAGTACAGCGCCAAGAAGTCCGCCAACCGCACCGGCACTGTCGAGGTGGGAGATTACGCGGTGGTGAATGTGGGCAGCCGCTACACCAGCCAAGTGGACGGCTATGAGACGGTGTTTCGCCTGAGCGTCGACAACCTGTTCGACAAGCGCTACTGGCGCGACGCGGGCGAGTACATGGGCGATGACTACCTGTTCCAGGGCGCGCCACTGACGGCGCGCCTGAGTGCATCGGTCAACTTCTAAGGATTACTTGGGCATCTTGCGAAAGCCCACGGCCAGGCGGTTCCAGCTGTTGATGGTGGCGATCGCCACGCTCAGGTCGACCTGCTCCTGAGCGCTGAACTCGGCGGCCAACGTGTTGAAATCTTCATCCGGGGCATGGGTCTGGCTGAGCAAGGTCAGGCTTTCGGCCCAGGCCAGGGCAGCGCGCTCACGTGGGGTGAAGAACGGCGTTTCGCGCCAGGCCGACAGGGTGTACAAGCGGCGCTCGGTCTCGCCGCCCTTGCGTGCATCGGCGGTGTGCATGTCGAGGCAGAAGGCGCAGCCGTTGATCTGCGATACGCGCAAGCGCACCAGTTCCAGCAGTGGCAGCTCGATGGACAGTTTGCCGACGGCGGCTTCCAGGGCGAGCATGGCTTTCATGGCGTCTGGGGAGGCGGTGTAGAAATCGGTACGGGTTTGCATGGTGATATTCCGGGCCAGTGGGGATTGATGGCTAGGTTAGTCATCGGGGCTTTGGGGAGGAATATCCAATTTTGGGTAAGACGGGGTGACCAATTGTTTGTGTGTGTTGGGTACATATTCGTTATTGGGGTAACGGCTGCTATTGGTTCCGCGCTTGCAGCGGGCCGCTCGGTGTGCCCGTCATCCGACAGGGATTTGGGGGCCGCCCAAGATCAAAAGCAGATCAAAAGCAGGCTGATATCTACCTGATGTATAGAAGATCAAACTGTGGGAGGGGGCTTGCCCCCTCCCACATTTGACCGAGATCGACAGTAAGAAATCGGCCGGCTCCAGGCCGTCGTTACCGACGTAATGGATATGTACACACCCCCATCACCCCGGCAACGGAATAACCCGCAAAGCCCGCACCGACTTATAAGAAAAACTCGAATAAATTTCCTTAACGCAAGGCAGCGTCTGCAACACCTCCCGCGCAAACTCACCAAACGACTCCAGATCCCTAGCCACCACTTCCAACAAAAAATCATAGCGCCCCGACACGTTATGACACGCCACCACCTCCGGAATCTCCAACAACCGTTGCTCAAACGCCCTGGCAATCTCCTGGGTATGACTCTCCATCATAATGCTGACAAACGCCGTCACCCCATACCCCAGCGCCTTGGGCGAGAGGATCGCCTGATACCCACTGATCACCCCACTCTCCTCCAGGTTGCGCACCCGGCGCCAACACGGTGAGGTCGTCAGGGAGACGCGGTCGGCCAACTCAGCCACCGTGAGTCGGGCGTTGCCTTGCAACGCGTTTAAAAGGGCTTTATCGGTGCGGTCGAGACTGACGGGCATAACGTGCCTCTGATTGTTATTTTTAGACGATTTTCATCCCAGGACGCGGGAATTGGCAGCAAACATTGCAAAGTTCATCTCTGGTTATGAGCATAGCATTGTAGGAAATAAGGAGCGTCCGACATGAACAATAAACACAACACGTTCGGCTTTTCCACCCGCGCCATCCACCACGGCTACGACCCCAAGGACCATCACGGCGCGCTCGTACCGCCGATTTACCTGTCTGCCACCTTCGCATTCCCCACCGCCGAATACGGCGCCGCGTGTTTTGCCGGCGAAGCCGCCGGCCACTTTTATACGCGCATTTCCAACCCGACCCTGGCACTGCTGGAGTCACGCATGGCGACGTTGGAAAACGGCGAGGCGGCAGTGGCTTTCAGTTCCGGCATGGGGGCGATCGCCGCCACGTTCTGGACCCTGCTGCGTCCCGGTGATGAAGTGATCGTCAGTCAGACGCTGTACGGCTGCACCTTCGCGCTACTGCACCACGGCATCGGCGAGTTCGGTATCAAGGTGCGGCATGTCGACCTCACCGACCTGGCCGCCCTGCAAGCGGCACTCTGCCCCGCCACCCGTATGATCTACTGCGAAACCCCGGCCAACCCCACCTTGCAACTGGTGGATATCGCCGCCGTGGCCGCCCTCGCCCACCAGCAGCCCAACGTCACCGTGGTGATCGACAACACCTACTGCACCCCCTATCTGCAACGCCCCCTCGACCTGGGCGCCGACGTGGTGGTGCATTCAGCCACCAAGTACCTCAGCGGCCACGGCGATATCACCGCGGGCATCGCCGTGAGCAGCCAGGCCCTGGCCCAGCGTATTCGCCTGCAAGGCCTCAAGGACCTGACCGGCGCGGTGATGTCGCCCCAGGACGCCTCGCTGTTGATGCGCGGCCTCAAGACCCTGGCCCTGCGCATGGACCGCCATTGCAGCAATGCCCAGGCGGTGGCCGAAGCCTTGCAGGCGCACCCGGCCGTGCAGTGGGTGACTTACCCCGGTCTGCGCTCTTTCGCCCAGTACGAACTGGCGACACGGCAGATGAAACTGCCCGGCGGCATGATTGCCTTCGAACTCAAGGGCGGGATCGACACCGGCCGGCGCTTCATGAATGCGCTCACACTGTTCACGCGTGCGGTCAGCCTGGGGGATGCAGAGTCACTGGCCCAGCACCCGGCGAGCATGACCCATTCCACCTACACACCGGAGGAGCGGGCGGCGCACGGCATCAGCGAAGGGTTGGTGCGTTTGTCGGTGGGGCTGGAAGATATCGCCGACCTGCTGGCGGATGTGCAGCAGGCGCTGGCCAAGTGCGCCCGTACCGTTACGCGTCCTTCTAAGCTTGTGAATATTTAATCCGATTTTTTCAGATTGGATCCCCTTCCCGTCGCCAGGCTGTACTAGCATAGGTTCCGGCGGAAAGGACTATCACGGTAGGTTATTCGCATTGGCTAGCATCTTAATCCCCGCCGCTATAAAGCCGAATACCTGCACGCCTCATGGACGAAATGATGAACTCACAGTTGTTCCCCCATATTGGCAAGGTCATCGCCAGCACCGGCAGTCGCCATTTCCCACGCATGCTGCATGACCTGATCCTCACTCAACTGGCAGTGGACGCCACCCACATCACGCAATTGCAGGTCAGCGCCGACGGCCACACCCAACGCAAGATCAGCCCGATCTACACCGATTCGGTCGCGCCACTGGGCGAAGAACAACCCGCCGCCCAACTGCACCTCACCCGCCGCAGGGACAACGTGCGCTACGTGCTGTCGGTGTATCGCTCACACCAGTCCGACAGCTTTTCGCCGCAGGAGCGCAGCATGCTGCAGGACTTCTCCACGTTGCTATTGCCGATGGTGGAAAAGCACATCAGCGCGATCCAGCCATGCCGCACGGGCAGCGAGCATGTGGTGGCGGAAAACCAAGGCATCGAAACCCTGCGCCGACGCATTGAAGAGCGCCTGGTGCAATCGGGGTTGAGCCTGTCCAAGCGGGAGCTTGAGGTGTGCGTGGGCCTGCTGGCCGGGCGTACCGCGCCGGAGCTGGCGGAGCAGTTGGCGTTGAAGGTCAACACCATCGAGAGTTACCTGAAACGCGCGGCGATCAAGCTGGGGATCAGTGGCCGGCATTCGCTGTTGCGGTGGATGTATGCCACTGAGGACACCGCTGGTTTTTAAGACAACACCGATCACAATGTGGGAGGGAGCTTGCCCCCTCCCACATTGGCTCCTCATTGGCAGACCGGTCTCAATCCCTTGCCAGTGCTTCAATCGGATCCAGTCGTGCCGCGTTCCGCGCCGGCACAAAGCCAAACACAATGCCGATCAGCGTCGAGCAGGCAAATGCGGTGATGATCGAGCCCAGTGAAAACACCATCTCCCATTCCTTCACAAACAACGAAAACAGAAACCCCAGGGCATACGACAGCGAGATCCCGATCAGCCCGCCAATCAGGCACACCATCACCGCTTCCACCAGGAACTGCTGGCGAATATCCGACTGGCGCGCGCCGACCGCCATGCGAATGCCGATCTCACGGGTACGCTCGGTGACGGACACCAACATGATATTCATCACGCCGATACCGCCCACCAGCAGCGAAATCACCGCGATCAACGACAACAACAGCGCCAGGGAGCGACTGGTTTTCTGCACCGTCTGCATGATGCTGTCGAGGTTGTTGGTGAAAAAATCCTTGGTGCCATGGCGTTGCAGCATGAGTTTATTGACATTTTCTTCCACCACTTTGCTCGGCTGGCCGTCCTTGATACGCACGGTGATGCTGTCCAGATGGCGCTGGCCGAGCAAACGCCCCGCCGCCGTTTCATAGGGCACCCACACGTTCAGCGCCTTGCTGGCGGCGAACATGTTTTTATTGTCGGCGGTCACCCCAATCACCGTGCACGGCAGGTTCCCCACCAGGATCACCTGGCCCAGCGGGTCGACATTTGGTCCGAACAGACGGTGCCGGGTGTTGTGGTCGATCACCACCACCTGGGCCTGACGCCGTGCGTCGCTTTCGCTGAAGGCGATACCGGCCTCGAGCTTCAGGCCCTTCACTTTGAAATAGCGGTCGCTGACGCCATTGACCTGCGCATCCAGGTCGATATTGCCAAAACGCAGCAACAGGTTGCGGCCCACCACCGGCGTGGCGCTGTCGACGTAATACAGCTGGTTCAACGCGTCCACATCCGAGGGCATCAAGGTCTCGATGGCCGAGGCGCGACTGTCGCCGAAACTGGTGCCGGAAAAGATATCGATGGTGTTGCTGCCGATCGCCTGGATGTCCTTGAGCACATAGCGCTTGGCGCCTTCACCGATGGCCGAGATCGACACCACCGAGGTAATGCCGATGACAATGCCGAGCATGGTCAGCAAGGTGCGCATGCGATGGGACACCAGCGCGACCCAGGCCATGTTGAACGCCTCCTTGAACAACCCCAGGCTCGCCACCAAGCGCCGGGCGCCGCTGCGCCTGGGCTCAATCGGGGTGTCGCTGGGCAGTTCCAGGCCGACACCGTCGTTGGCCTTGTCGCTGACAATCTCGCCGTCACTCACCTCGACGATACGTTGGGCATTCGCCGCGACCTTGGGGTCGTGGGTAACGATGATCACCGTGTGCCCGGCCGCGTGCAGCTCGGCGAGGATGCGCATCACCTCCTTGCCGCTGTGGGTGTCGAGGGCACCGGTGGGTTCATCGGCAAGGATCACTTCGCCGCCGTTCATTAACGCTCGGGCGATACTCACCCGTTGCTGCTGCCCGCCCGAGAGCTGACTGGGGCGATGGGTGGTATGGCCCGCAAGGCCCAAGCGCGTGAGCAATTCCCGCGCGCGACTGTGCCGCGCGGTTTCCGGTGTGCCTGCGTAAATCGCCGGCATTTCCACGTTGTGCAAGGCACTCAGGTGCGCCAGCAAGTGATAGCGCTGGAAGATAAAACCAAAGTAGTCGCGGCGCAGTTCGGCCAACTGCTCGTCCCCCAGCGAGCGGGTCTCGATGCCATTGATCTTGTAGCTGCCCGCCGTGGCGTAATCCAGGCCGCCGAGGATGTTCATCAGGGTGGACTTCCCGGAGCCTGAGGCACCGATGATCGCGACCATTTCCCCGGCATGTATCGTCAGGTCGATGCCCTTGAGCGCGATGAATTCACGCTCGCCGGCCATGAAACTACGGGTGATGCCCTTGAGTTCCAACAGTGGCTGGGTCATGCGTCAGTTCCCCGCCACGGCCGGCGTGGCGTCGCCGATCACCACTTTGTCGCCTTCGGCCAGGCCGTCGAGGATCTGCACCTTGACGTTGTTGTTGATCCCGGTCTTCACATCCCGCGAAACCGCCTTGCCCTTGGCGTCCAGCACCCGCAACGGGTAGCTGCCATCGTTGTTGCGTGCGCCAAGCGCCGCCACCGGCACCATCAACGCGGCCTGGGCAGTGTCGAGCACGATACGCACCTGGGCGGTCATGGCGATGCGCAGGCGGTGGTCGGGGTTGGGCACATCGAACAGCGCGTTGTAGAACACCGCGGTGTTCTGCTTCGGCGTGCCGGCGGCCTGGGTTTCAAGGAAATTCTGCGGCGCCGGCTCGGTGCCGCGCAGCTTGGCGTAGTAGCGTTTGTCGGCCTCGCCGAGGATGGTGAAATACACCTGCTGGCCGGGACTGATGTGAATCACATCCGCTTCGGAGACCTGGGCCTTGACGGTCATGGTGTCCAGGTCGGCCAACTTGAGCAGCACTGGCGCCAGTTGGCTGGCGATCACGGTCTGGCCTTCCTGGGTGACGACGCCGACCACATCGCCGTCGATGGGCGCGACGATACGGGTGTAGGCCAGGTTGACCTTGGCCGTGTCGATCTGGATATGGGCGCTCTTGATCTGGGCATCCAGGGACAACAGGTTGGCCTGCTGGACCTGGAAGGTGGACTCGGCGTCTTCGAAGTCCTGGCGCGATACCGACTCGTCGTCCTGCAGGCCCTTGTAGCGTTCGTACACGGACTTGGCTTGCTTGAGCTGGGCCGCCGTCGCACGGCGTTGGGCCTGGAGGTTTTCTTCGTCGACCTGGGCTTTGCGCAGGGTGTTTTGCAGGATCAGTGGGTCGATTTCGGCGAGCCATTGGCCCTTCTTGACCTTGTCGCCGACCTTGACCTTGAGGGACTTCAATTGGCCGGAGACTTGGGCGCCGACGTCGACTTGCTTGATGCCTTCGAGCAGGCCGGTGGCGAGGACGGCGTTTTCGATATCGCCGCGTTCGGCGGTGGCGGTCAGGTATTGCGGCGCATCGGCGGGGGCTTGCACGGTGTAGATGATCAGGCCGATGGCGATGGCCAGTGTTGCGAGCATTCCTAGTTTGCGTAACCGTGACTTTTCCATAGGTAACCTTTGATCGTGTACATATCCGTTATTTGGGTAACGGCTGAAATGGGTTCCGCCCTTACGGCGGGTCACTTTTGGAAAGAGCCCAAAAGTAACCAAAAGGCTCTTGCCCCAACACTCGGCACCTCGCCTAGGCTCGGTGTGCCCTCACTCCGGCTTGAATCCGTGGGCCGCCGTCATGGGCCATCCTTGGCCCAGGACGGCTAACCCGGCGTCCTGCCGGGTTACCCACGGATTCAAGCCTGCGTTCGGCCAGCGTGTTTGACGGGGCGCCTGAGATCAAAATCAAAAGCAGATCAAAAGCAGGCTGATATCTACCTGATGTATGGAGATCAAATTGTGGGAGGGGGCTTGCTCCCGATAGCAGTGGGACAGCCAAAGAGGCATCAACAGACACACCGCCATCGGGGGCAAGCCCCCTCCCACATTTGAACCGCGATCGACAATCGCAATACCGGTCGGCTCTAAGGCCGCCGCGCCCTGCTTTGGCTTTTGATCTTCGGCGCCCCGTAAAACCACGCTGGCCGAACGCAGGCTTTGGAGCGTGGCTAACCCGGCAGGACGCCGAGTTAGCCGCGGACTGATATCTACCTGATGCATGGAGATCAAATTGTGGGAGGGGGCTTGCTCCCGATAGCAGTGCGACAGCCACAGATGCATCAACTGACACAACGCCATCGGGGGCAAGCCCCCTCCCACATTTGAACCGCGATCGACAAACCTGATACCGGTCGGCTCTAAGGTCGCCGCGCCCTGCCTTGGCTTTTGATCTTCGGCGCCCCGTAAAACCACGCTGGCCGAACGCTGGCTTTGGAGCGTGGGTAACCCGGCAGGACGCCGAGTTAGCCGCGGACTGATATCTAACTGATGTATAGAGATCAAACTGTGGGAGGGGGCTTGCCCCCGATAGCAGTGGGACAGCCACAGATGCATCAACAGACACACCGCCATCGGGGGCAAGCCCCCTCCCACATTTGAACCGTGATCGACAATCGCAATACCGGTCGGCTCTAAGGTCGCCGCGCCCTGCCTTGGCTTTTGATCTTCGGCGCCCCGTAAAACCACGCTGGCCGAACGCAGGCTTTGGAGCGTGGGTAACCCGGCAGGACGCCGAGTTAGCCGCGGACTGATATCTACCTGATGTATGGAGATCAAACTGTGGGAGGGGGCTTGCTCCCGATAGCAGTGGGACAGCCAAAGATGCATCAACAGACACACCGCCATCGGGGGCAAGCCCCCTCCCACATTTGAACCGCGATCGACAAACACAATACCGGTCGGCTCTAAGGCCGCCGCGCCCTGCTTTGGCTTTTGATCTTCGGCGCCCCGTAAAACCACGCTGGCCGAACGCAGGCTTTGGAGCGTGGGTAACCCGGCAGGACGCCGAGTTAGCCGCGGACTGATATCTACCTGATCTATGGAGATCAAACTCTGGGAGGGGGCTTGCTCCCGATAGCAGTGGGACAGCCACAGATGCATCAACTGACACACCGCCATCGGGAGCAAGCCCCCTCCCACATTTGGACCGCGATCGACAAACGCAATACCGGTCGGCTTTAAGGCCGCCGCGCCCTGCTTTGGCTTTGGCTTTTGATCTTCGGCGCCCCGTAAAACCACGCGGGCAGGACGCCGGGTTAGCCGCGCTGGGCCAAGGATGGCCCATCGCGGCGGCCCACGCTCCAAAGCCGGAGTGAGGGCATGCCGAGCCTAGGCGAGGCACCGAGTGGTGGGGCGAAGGCCTTTGGGTTACTTTTGGGCCTTTCCAAAAGTGACCCGCTGTAAGAGCGGAACCATAAGCCGCCGTTACCGCAGCAACGGATGTGTACCCCAAGCAAAACCTCAAGACACCACCTCCCCAACCACAACCCCACCCAACCACCACCGCGCCAACCCAAAAACATTCGGCGCCTTGAGCAACGTAAAGTGATTCCCCCCGCCATACCAAACCTGCAACCCACTCCCCTGCCGCCGCCACCCCTCAATCATCCCCCCCTGCTCCCGCTGATTCCCCGCCGCATCCAGCGCTGGGTCTTCAGCCAATACCAACCGCACCACACCGTTAAAACGCTGAACAGGCCGATACGCCGTGCGCAAAGCCGCCGCATACGTCCGCCCCGGCCCATCCATCGCATCCACCGCCGCGCGCCCCGGCAACAACCCAACGCCGACCATGCCTGCGTGTAGCCGCTGGCGCTGCGTCACCTCATCACACCCGGCAAAGTCGACCCGATCAATCCCCAGCGATTTCCCGGCCGACAACTGCATCGCCTCAATCAAGCGCATCAACGCCGCCGTGGTGGTGTAAACCTTCGCGGCCCCACCAGGCGACTCACTGTCGATCACCGTCAACGACGCCACCTCCCGCCCGGCCGCCTGCAACCGCAACGCCATCTCCAGCGCGACCCAGCCACCAAACGAGTGCCCGACCAAATGCACCGGCCCATGCGGATACGCCTGTTCCAGCGCCGCCAAGTAACACCGCGCCGCCGCTTCCACCTGGCTATGGGGCACCGCCTGACCCTCCAACCCGCGCGGCTGCAAGCCGAACAGCGGCCAGTCGCGCCCCAGCGCTTCGCCTAGGCCCACAAACCCGGTGACGCTATCTCCGGCCCCCGGCACGCAGAACACCGGCGCATACCCCGCCCGGCCACTCTGAATTCGCAGCAACGGTTGATGCTGCGCCTGAACCACCGGCGCACTCGTCGCCAAGGCCTCGGTCAGCGCCTGCCCCAGCGCCTGGATATGGGGCGCCTGCATCATGCTCTGGTGATCTCCCGGCACCTCCACCTGGCGCAATTGCCCTGGCGCCAAGGCATCGATCCAACCCAGCGAATCACTGCGTCGTGACAATTCGGTCGGACGCTCACTCGCGCTGAACAGATGCACCGCAACCGGCAACGGGAACACGCTGTAGTGCGCCAGCGCATGCCCGTGCCCGACTTCCCGTTCGATAAAGCTCAAGAGGTCCGCGTCCGCAGCCGCTGCCATTTGCGCGTATAGCAGACCTTGATCGCGACAGCGTTGCAGCAGG
Source organism: Pseudomonas petroselini (assembly GCF_045037875.1). Taxonomy (NCBI): domain Bacteria; kingdom Pseudomonadati; phylum Pseudomonadota; class Gammaproteobacteria; order Pseudomonadales; family Pseudomonadaceae; genus Pseudomonas; species Pseudomonas petroselini. The sequence continues at coordinate 3,370,520 of NZ_CP173614.1, read as the reverse complement.
CCCGCAAAGTCCAGCTGTCCAATCTGCGACTCCAATTGCCCAAGGCTCGCCAGTTCATCCACACCTCCCTGTGCTTTCCAATACGCCGTGCACTGCAACAACAAGTGCCGCTTAAGCGCGTCCGGCCCGCTCCAGCGCGCCTTGCCCTGGTCGGTCATGCGCGGCACGTAGCTGTCGATCAAACCGAGGAATGCCACCGGTTCATCCAGCCCCAATAGTTGCATCGCCACTTCATAGGCCAGCACCCCGCCGAACGACCAGCCGGCGACCCGGTAAGGCCCATGGGGTTGAATGCCGCGAATCAACCCGACCAGCCGCGCCGCCAGGCCTTCCATGGTGTTCAGGTGCGGCTCGCCCAGCGCCAAGCCTGGCAGGCCGTAAATCGGATAGTCACCGGGCAGATGCTGGCCCAGCGCCGGGAAATACACGTCCATGCCACTGAACTCATGGACCAGGAACAACGGCGCTTGCGCCCCGCTGCTGCGCACCGTGATCACCGAGGTGTCGCGCACCGGCGCATCCGTACGCTGGCGCAGCATCGCGGCCACCGAGGCCACGCTCGCGTGCTGGAACAGCTCGGCCAGCGACACCGCCAACCCCGCTTCGTCCATCAGGCTGACCAGCCGGATCGCCAGCAATGAATGCCCGCCCAACTCGAAGAAGCTGTCATGACGACCGACTTGCTCCACCTTCAACACCTCGGTCCACAGCGCCGCCAGGCTCTGCTCCAGTGCATCGACTGGCGCCTCGAAATCGCGGCGGTTCAAGGCTTCCAGGGCAGGCACCGGCAAGGCTTTGCGGTCGACCTTGCCGTTGGCCGTCAACGGCAGGTGCGCCAGCGGCACAAAGGCCGACGGCAGCATGTATTCCGGCAGTTGGCCCTGCAGGTAGGCGCGCACACTGTCGATGGCGACGGGTTCATCGGCCCAGGTGAAATACGCCACCAGGCGCTTGTCTCCCGGCGCGTCCTCGCGGGCCAGCACCACCACATCCTGAATACCCGCGAAGGTCGCCAGGCGCGCTTCGATCTCGCCCAATTCAATGCGGAAACCACGGATCTTCACCTGGTCGTCATTGCGCCCGATGCATTCCAGCAGGCCGTCCGCCGTCCAGCGGCCGAGGTCGCCGGTGCGGTACATCAAGACGTCCGCGTCGAATGGGTCGTGCACAAACTTTTCAGCCGTCAGCGCCGGTCGATTCAAGTACCCCTTGGCCACGCCATCCCCGCCGATGCAGATTTCACCGGTCACGCCCAATGGCACCGGCTGCAACTGCGCATCCAGCACATGGATCTGTGTATTGGAAATCGGTCGACCGATGGGCACGCTGTCGGCGTCCTCCGCAAGCGACCGGACTTCGTAGGTAGTGGCGTAAGTGGTGGTTTCGGTCGGTCCGTAGCAATGCACCAGGCGCAACGCCGGTGCACGCGCCAACAGGCTGCGGAATGCCGCCGGGTCGGCACGCTCGCCGCCGCACAGCAGGATGCGCAAGCCCGCCAGGGCCTGGGGAATCAGCTGCACGTACTGGTTGAACAGCGCCGTGGTGACAAACAGCACCGTCACGTCCGCCAAGGCCACGCCAAAGGCCGTCGGATCGAGCAAGGTGGCGTGGTCGATCACCTGCACCTGGCCGCCGTTGAGCAACGGCCCCCATACGTCCATGGTGCTGGCGTCAAACGCCGGGTTGGAGGCAAAGGCCACGCGGTCGCTGGCGTTGAAGTCGGCGTAGCCGTTGTTGAGCACCAGGCGCGTGATGCCGCGATGGGGCACCAATACGCCTTTGGGCGTGCCGGTAGAGCCGGAGGTGTACATGATGTACGCCACGCTGTCGGAGGACTGCGACAGGTCCGGGTTGTGGCTCGGTTGCGGATCGAGGGCCAGGGTGTCCAGGTCCAGGCGCTGCGCCGGGTAGTCAACAGACGCGTCGCTGCGGGTCAGCAGCCAGGCCGCACCACTGTCCTGCAGCATGAAGCCCAGGCGCTCGGCGGGGGCGTTGATATCCAGCGGCACATACGCGGCAGCGCATTTGAGCACGGCCAACTGGCTGACCAGCAGGTCCAGCGAGCGCGGCAGCAGGATCGCCACATGATCGGCGGGACGCACCCCAAGGCCCATCAGATGATGAGCCAGGCGATTGGCGCGCGTGTTGAGTTCGCCGTAACTCATTGTCACGACGCCGTGTGACTGCTCGCCCTGCAGCGCCGCCAGCGCTGCAGGACGGGCCTGGGCCTGGGCTTCGAACAGGCGTTGCACCGTGTGCTCGCGCGGAAAGGGCCGCGTGGTGGCATTGAAATCCAGCAGTTGCTGGCGTTCGGCGGCGGGCAGGATCGGCACGTGGCTGATGGCAGTCGTACCGCCCTGTTCCAACGCCTGCACCACCTGCTCCACGGCAACCTGCAGGTAATCGCACAAACGGCGGGCGCCCTGCCCCACGGCCTTGAGGGAGAACCCCTGACCCAGGTCATCCACGCTCAACGACAGGCCGTAGTTGCTGTGCTCCTCGGCCTTGAGCAACTGGATACCCTGTAACGCCTCGGTTGCCGCTTGCGGCGCGCTGTGGCGATAGTTGAACAGCGTATTGAACAGCGGCGTCGTTGCGGGCACGCCACTGCAGCGCTGGGCCAATGCCAACGGCGCCTGCTCATGGCTGAGCAAGTGGGTCAGGCGCGTGTGAGTGGCCCGCAAAGCGTCGCGCACCGAGTGCTGGCCCAGGTCGACCCGCAGCGGCAGGGTGTTGATGAATACGCCCATGGCGCGCTCGGCGCCTTCACCGCCTTGCAGGCGGCCGAGCATCACGGTCCCGAACACCACCTGCTCGCGGCCCGAGACCTTGCCCAGCACCTGGGCCCAGGCCAGGTGCATCAGGCTGGCGGCGCTCACCCCGGACTGGCGCGCCTGAGTACGCAGGCGTTGGCTCAACGCCGGGTCGAGGGCCCGTTGCACTTGCTCCGTGCGGCCCAGGCTGTCGACTTGCGTCGGTTCATCGATCTCGCCGAGCATCTCACGAAAGAACGCCTCGTGATCGTCAACGCCCAGGCGGGTCTGGGCCACATAGTTGCGGTACGGCACGGCCGCGCCCAACGTGTGCTGCGTGCCCGACAGGAACGCCTGCAGTTCGTGTTGCAGGATCTCCAGGGCGACGTGATCCATCACCAAGTGGTGAAACAGCAACGTGGCAGTGTCCTCGGTGCACACCAGGCGCATCAGCGGTGCCTGGGCCACATCGAGCCGTTCCGGCACCGGCCCGTTTTCGACGCACAGCGGGGCTTCGCGCCATACCACCTGCACCGGCTCTTCCAGGCCGTCCCAATGGAATGACGAACGCAAGATGTCGTGACGCTGGATCACCGCCTGCAAGGCCAGGGCAAACGCGTGCATCCGCTGCGGGCTGTCGAACGCAAACTGCGCCCGCAGCACATAGTCGTCGCCGGTCTGCACCGCGCGATGGTGATAGAGCATGCCGGCCTGCAACGGCGCCAGCGGGTAGATGTCCTGCACATTCGCCGCACCGCCGGGGATGCAGGCGACGATACGCTCGATGGCCGGCTGATCCAGCGGGATCAATGGCAACATGTCCGGGGTGATATAAGCGCAATCGGCCGCAATGCCATTGTCCGGCACCGCGACTTCACGACCACCGCCCAGTGCCGCCGCCAAGGCCGACAACGTGGGCTGACCGAACAACACCTTCACATCCGCCGACAACCCGAGGCGGCGCATGCGTCCCATCAGGCTGACCGCGAGCAGCGAGTGCCCGCCCAGCTCGAAGAAGTTGTCGTGACGGCCCACGCGCTCAACATTGAGCAGTTCGGCCCAGAGGCTGGCCAAGGCAATTTCGGTATCGCCCTGGGGTGCTTCGTACTCACGCGCCACCACTGAATCCAGGCCCGGCGCGGGCAGTGCCTTGCGGTCGAGTTTGCCGTTGGGGCTCAGCGGCAAGGCGTCGAGATGCACGAAAATGGCCGGCACCATGAATTCCGGCAGATGGTTCAGCAGGTGAGCGCGCAACGCGTCGATGTCGCTGAACGTGCCTGTGTAGTAGGCAATCAGCCGATTGTCGCGGGCGATCACGGCGGCTTCGCTGACCGGCGGGTAGTCGGTGAGGCGTGCCTGGATCTCCCCCAATTCAATACGCAGGCCACGGATTTTCACCTGATCGTCATTGCGCCCCAGGTACTCCAGCGTGCCATCCGCCAAGTAGCGGCCGACGTCACCGGTGCGGTACAGGCGGCCATCGGTGAACGGGTCCTTGAGGAAACGCTCGGCGGTCAATTCAGGCCGGTTCAGGTAGCCGCGCGCCACTTGTACGCCGCCGATGAACAACTCGCCGACCACGCCCAATGGCACCGGCTGCAGGTGGGCATCCAACACGTACAGGCGGGTATTGGCGATCGGTTTGCCAATCGGTGTGTTGTCCGGCGTCACCGCACCGGCACAGTTCCAGGCCGTCACATCGACGGCGGCTTCGGTCGGGCCATACAGGTTATGCAACTGGCTGCCCGGCAACTGCTGCTTGAAGCGCCGCACCAGGCTGCCGGGCAAGGCTTCGCCGCTGCACATTACGCGGACTAACCCTTCGGCCTGGCTCACATCGCCATGGGCCAGGAACACATCCAGCATCGACGGCACGAAGTGCAGCGTGGTGATGCGCTCAGCCGCAATCACCTCGCACAGATAGGCCGGGTCTCTGTGACCGCCAGGGCGCGCCATCACCAGGCAGGCGCCGGTGAACAGCGGCCAGAAGAACTCCCACACCGACACATCGAAGCTGAACGGGGTTTTCTGCAGCACCCGGTCATGGGCTTGCAGGCCATAGGCGTCCTGCATCCACAGCAGGCGGTTGACCACGCCGGGGTGGTCGTTGATCACGCCCTTGGGCTGGCCGGTGGAGCCGGAGGTGTAGATCACGTAGGCACTGACGCCAGCCACTGGCAGGTTGTCGACGGGTTGGTGCTGCCAGGTCGGCTGGTCCAGGTCGACCACGGCCACGTCCCCCAGCAGTGCACGTGTCGCGCCTTGGGCCAGCACCGTGACAGGCGCGCTGTCTTGCAGCATGTAGGCGATACGCTCCAGCGGATACGCCGGGTCCAGCGGCACATAGGCGGCACCGGCCTTGAGGATCGCGTACAGGCCGATGACCATGTCCAGGCCCCGTTCGACGCAGATCGCCACCCGTGAATCCGGCTGTACGCCAAGCGCCAACAGGTGGTGAGCGAGCTGGTTGGCCCGCGCATTCAGCTCGGCATAGGTCAATACCTGGTCACCGGCCTTGACGGCCACGGCATCCGGCGTACGCATCGCCTGCCCTTCGAACAGGCCATGCAAGGTCTGGTCGAGGTTGTACGCCACATCGGTGGCATTGAAGTCGAACAGCAGATGCTGACGCTCGCGCTCGTCCACCAGCGGCACCTGCTCCAGCACCGCCTGGTCGTTATCGACCATGGCCTGCAGCACGCGGGTGAAGTAACCGATATACCGCTGCACTGTCGACTCATCGAACAGCGCCACCGCGTATTCCAACGCACCGATGATCGTGCCCTGCACTTCCCCCAGGTCCAGGGACAGGTCGAACTTGGCAAAGTGGCTGTTCTCGACGATACCTTCCAAAGCCAGGTCGCCCAGGGCCAGGGTCGGCGCGCTGCTGTCCTGCCAGGTCAGCAGGGTCTGGAACAGCGGGCTGTGGGCCAGGCTGCGCGGCGGGCGGGTGACTTCCACCACTTGCTCGAACGGAAGGTCCTGGTGGGCCTGCGCCGCCAGGGCCTGGGCCTTGACCCGCGCCAGCAGCGCCTCGGTGCTCGGCTCGCCGGAGGTGTCGATGCGCACCGCCAGGGTGTTGACGAACAGGCCGATCAGCCCTTCCACCTCGCTGCGCGTGCGATTGGCCACGGGTGAGCCGATCACCACATCCTGCTGCCCGGACAACCGCGCGAGCAACGAGGCCCAGGCGCTCATCAGGGTCATGTACAGCGTGGTGCCGTGACGTTGGCTCAACGCCTTGAGCCCGGCGGTGAGGCGTTCGTCCAGGCGCACGTCGACGCTGCTGCCGGCGTAGTCCTGCTCTGCCGGGCGCGGGCGGTCGGTGGGCAACGTGAGCAAGGCCGGCGCACCCGCCAGCGTCTGCTGCCAATAGGTGCTCTGGCGGTGCAGCACTTCACCGCTGAGCCACAGGCGCTGCCACACGGCGAAGTCGCCGTACTGGATCGGCAACGGCGGCAACGGGTCCGCCTGGCCGTGGCTGAAGGCCTGGTACAGCGCCATCAGTTCACGGGTGAGCACGCCCATGGACCAGCCATCGGAGACGATGTGGTGCAGGGTCAGCAGCAACACATGGTGATCGTCAGCCATGACCACCAAACGCCCGCGCAGCAGCGGGCCGCGCTCCAGGTCGAAGGGTGCCGAGGCTTCGCCGTGGATCAACGCGTCCAGCGCCTGCTGGGGTTGCGGGTGGCGGCGCAGGTCCTGCACTTGCAGGGGCAGCACGTCTTCGGCGGGTACTATTAATACCTGGGCGTCATCGCCGTGCTGGGCAAAGCGGCTGCGCAGGGTTTCGTGGCGCGCGACGATGCGGGCCAGCGCACGTTGCAGCGCCTCGACGTGCAACTGCCCACGCAGACGCAGGCCGATAGGAATGTTGTAGGCGGTGTTGGCGCCTTCCATCAGCGCCAGGAACCACAGGCGCTGCTGGGCGAAAGACAGCGGCGTGTCTTCGTCACGATTGGCCGGGAGGATATCCGGCAAGGTGCTGCGACCGGACTGGGCCAACACCTCGGCGACCGCCGCGAGTTCGGCATTGGCAAACAAGTCGCCGAGCAGCAACTCCACGCCCAGGCGCTGGCGGATCTGCGAGACCATGCGCATGGCCAGCAGGGAATGCCCGCCCAGCTCGAAGAAATGATCGCGACGCCCCACCCGCTCCACTTGCAGCACATCGGCCCAGATCTGCGCCAGCACGTTTTCGATTTCACCTTCGGGGGCCACGTACTCGCGGGTAAACACGGCGGCCATGTCCGGCGCCGGCAGGGCCTTGCGGTCGAGCTTGCCGTTGGCGGTCAGGGGCAACGCGTCTAGCTTCACGTAGGCGACCGGCACCATATAGTCCGGCAAGTGCGCCACCAGGTGGCCGCGGAGTTCGGCCACCACCAACGGGTCGAGTTGGCGGTTTTCAGTGAAATACGCCACCAGCCGCTCTTCACGCACCAGCACCACGGCTTCCTGGATACCCGCCAACTGGTTGAGCTGGGCTTCGATTTCGCCCAGCTCGATGCGCATGCCACGGATCTTCACCTGGTCATCATTGCGGCCCAGGTACTCAAGATTGCCGTCCGGCAGCCAGCGCGCCAGGTCGCCGGTGCGGTACATGCGCCCGGCGTTGAACGGGTCGTGCAGGAAGCGTTCGTCGGTCAGCTCCGGGCGGTTCAGATAGCCGCGCGCCACACCTTTGCCGCCCACGTACAACTCCCCCGCCACACCCAGCGGCACCGGCCGTTGCTGCTCATCCAGCAGGTACACCGTGGCATTGGCGATGGGTTTGCCGATGTGCAACGGCTGGCCGGCCTCGACCTTGCCGGAGGTGGCGACCACCGTGGCTTCGGTGGGGCCATAGTTGTTGATCAGGTCAAAGCGCTGCGCCCGGCCGAACTGGCGCAGGCGATCACCGCCGATCAACAGGGTGCGCAGCGTCGGGTGTTCGATCTGCTGGCTGAAGGCGTACTCGGCCACCGGCGTGGGCAGGAAGCACACGTCCAAGGGCTGCGCGCACCACCAGGCCAGCAGCGCGTCGACATCCTCGGCGCCGTCATGGGCCGGTGGCAGGTGCAGGGTCGCGCCGACGCAAAGCGCCGGCCAGACTTCCCAGGCCATCGCGTCAAAGCCGAACCCGGCAACACTGGCAGTGTGGCGCCCGGCGCACAGGTCAAAGGCGTTGCAATGCCAGTCCACCAGATTGGCGACGGTGTGGTGCTCCACCATCACGCCCTTGGGCAGGCCGGTGGAGCCTGAGGTGTAGATCACATAAGCGAGGTTGGACGGCGTGACCGCCACCTTGGGGTTGCTCGCCGAATGGTGCTGCCAGGTGTAGCGATCGAGGTTGATCACCGGCACATCCAGGGCCGGCAGGCGTTCCAGCAAGGCCTGCTGGGTCAACACCGCCACCGGGGCGCTGTCGCTGAGCAGGTAGTTGAGGCGCTCGGCCGGGTGCGACGGGTCCACCGGCACATAGCAGGCGCCGGCCTTGAGAATCGCCAACAGGCCGGCCAGGGTGTCCAGGCCACGGCGGGCGACGATGGCAACGCGGTCGTCGGGCTTGACCCCCAGCGCCAGCAAGTGATGGGCCAGCAGGTTGGCTTGCTGGTTGAGTTCGGCGTACGTCTGCTGGCGGCCCTGATGCACGGCGGCAATCGCATCAGGCGTCAGCGCGGCCTGGGCTTCGATGCGCCCGTGCAGCGTGGTGCCTTGGGGGAAATCCGTGTGGGTGGCGTTGAAGTGTTCCAACAACCACTGCTGCTCGGCGAACGGAAGCACTGACACGTGGTTGAGCGCAGTGCCTGGCGCCTGCTCCAGCGCGGTCAGCAGGTTCTCCAAGGCGGTTTGCACGTAGGCACACACGCGCTGCGGATCGACCAGGTTGCTGGCCAGCAGGCTCAGGGCAAAGTCATCGCCAAGGTCGTCGACACTCAGGGTCAAGGGGTAGTTGGTACGTTCCTCAGCGCTCAGCGCAGCGATCCCCTGCCAGGCCGAGATCGCTTCGTCACTGGCCGCCGAGGCACTGTGGCGATAATTGAGCAAGGCGCTGAACAACGGCGTCGGCGCCACCACACCACTGCACCGCTGGGCCAGCGCCAACGGTGCGTGTTCATGCCGCAGCAACGTCGTCAGCCGCGCATGAGTCGCCTTGACCCCGGCGCGCACGTCCTCGCTGCCCACGTCCACGCGAAACGGCAAGGTGTTGATGAAGATACCCAGCGCCCGGTCTGTGTCATGACTGCCCTGCATGCGGCCCATCAACACCGTGCCGAACACCACCTGTTCCTTGCCGGCCAACACCCCCAGCACCTGCGCCCACCCCAAATGGAACAGGCTGGCGGCGCTGACCCCCAGTTGCCGTGCCTGTGCTCGCAGCCGTTGCGACAGCACCGCCGGCAGCGCCAGGTGTACCTCGGTAATGCCCCGCGCATCGCCCTGCACATCGCTCAAGCCAAACGGCAAGGTGGGTTCGCTGATGTCGCCGAGCATCTGGCGGAAGAAGTGTTCGTGTTCCTGCTCGCTGATCCCCAACCGCGCCTGAGCCACATAATTGCGAAACGGCACGGCCTGGCCCAACGCTGCGCCCTGCCCCAACAGATAGGCCTGCAGCTCGTGGCACACCACTTCCAGGGCGCTGTGATCAAGGGCCATATGGTGGAACAGCAGGCTGGCAACGATACGTTGATTGGCCACGTCTTCGGCCCGCACCAGACGCAGCAACGGCGCCTGGGACACGTCGAGGCGATAGTGGCGAGCATCGAACAGGGCGTGCAGTTGCGTGGCGATGTCGCCATCGGCCGGGTCCAGCGCCAGGGCCTGCACCGGCAGGCGCGCGCGGCGCCACACCACTTGCGACGGTTGCTGCACACCCTCCCAGACCACCCCTGTGCGCAGGATGTCGTGACGGTCCATCACCGCTTGCAGCGCCTGGGCAAACGCCTCGAACCGTTCCAGGCTGTCGAAGGAAAATTGCGATTGCATCACGTACGGGTCGCCCCGCTCGGCACTGACGTGGTGAAACAGAATGCCTTCCTGCAACGGCGCCAGCGGGTAGATGTCCTGGATATTCGCCACGCCGCCGTCGACGCTGGCGACGATACGGTCGATTTCGTCCTGGCTCAGTGTCGACAACGTCAACATCGCCGGCAGGATGCGTTCGGCGTCCGCCGGGATGCCATTGGCGGGCACGTCGACCACGCCCGCCTTCGTCGCCGAGTATTCACCGGCCTTGATCAGTTCGATCAACGCCGGTTTGTGCTCGCGCAAGGCGGCGAGGATTGCCGGGTCGCTCAAGGCGTGCTTGTTGCCCTGCACCGATAGCTGTTCGCCCTTGAGCGCCAGCTGGATGTCCTTGGTCTTTAGCGTCGCCAGCAGTTGGTTGATGCTCACAGGACGATCTCCATTCGTTCAGTCAATGCGGCGTAGCCAGCCAGGGTCGGCTGTTCGAACAACGCGCGCACGTCGGCTTCCATGCCTTCCTGGCGCAAGCGCCCGATCAGGCTGACGGCGAGCAGCGAGTGCCCACCCAGTTCAAAGAAATTGTCATGCCGCCCTACCCGCTCCACGTTGAGCAGTTCAGCCCAGAGCCGGGCCAGCAGGATTTCGGTGTCCCCTTCGGGGGGGTCGAACGCGCGTACCCGCCGTGCGTCCATGCCCGGTGCCGGCAGGGCCTTGCGGTCGAGTTTGCCGTTGGGGCTCAAGGGCAACGCGTCGAGGTGCACGAACAGCGCAGGCACCATAAAGTCCGGCAGGTGCAATAGCAGTTGGGCACGCAGGCTTTCGACGGGCGTGTGCTCGCCGGTGTAGTAGGCAACCAGGCGCTCGTCGCGGGCCACCACCACGGCGTCCTTGACCGATGCGTGTTCGCTCAAGCGCGCCTGGATTTCCCCCAGTTCGATACGCAGGCCACGGATTTTTACCTGGTCGTCGTTACGCCCCAGGTACTCGATATTGCCATCGGGCAGGTAACGGCCCACGTCCCCTGTGCGGTACAGGCGCCCGCCGGTGAACGGGTCCTTGAGGAAGCGCTCGGCCGTCAGTTGCGCACGGTTCAAGTAACCCCGCGCCACCTGCACCCCGCCGATAAACAACTCGCCCACCACGCCCAATGGCACCGGTTGCAACTGTGCATCCAGGACGTACATGCGGGTATTGGCGATGGGTTTGCCAATCGGTGTGTTGTCCGGCACTTCGGGCCGCGCACAGTTCCAGGCGGTCACGTCCACCGCCGCTTCGGTGGGGCCATACAAGTTGTACAGGCCGATGCCCGGCAATTGCTGCTTGAAGCGCCGTACCAGGCTGCCCGGCAGGGCTTCGCCGCTGCACATCACACGGACTAACCCTTCGGCCTGGCTCACATCGCCATGGGCGAGGAATACGTCGAGCATCGACGGCACGAAGTGCAAGGTGGTGATCCGCTGCGCCTCGATCACTTCGCACAGATAGGACGGGTCCTTGTGCCCGCCCGGACGCGCCATCACCAGGCGCGCACCGGTGAACAGCGGCCAGAAGAATTCCCACACCGACACGTCGAAACTGAACGGGGTTTTCTGCAGCACCGCATCCTCAGCGTTGAGCCCGTAGGCGTCCTGCATCCAGAGCAAGCGGTTGACCACCCCGGCGTGCTCGTTGATCACCCCCTTGGGCTCGCCGGTGGAGCCGGAGGTGTAGATCACGTAGGCGGCGTGGCGAGCGGTCAGGCCCGGGACCTGGGGGTTGGTCGCGGGCTGGTGCTGCCACGTGACGTGATCAAGCTCGATCACCGGCACGTCGCCCAGCAGCGCGTGGGTGGTCGCTTGCGCGAGGACCACCACCGGCGCGCTGTCCTGCAGCATGTAGGCGATGCGCTCCTGGGGGTAGGCCGGGTCCAGCGGCACGTAGGCGCCGCCGGCCTTGAGGATGGCGAACAGGCCGACCACCATGTCCAGGCCACGCTCGAGGCAGATCCCCACCCGTGTATCCGGGAGTACGCCGCGCTCACGCAGATGATGGGCCAGGCGATTGGCGCGTTCGTTAAGTGCCTGGTAGGTCAGCCGTTGCTCTGCGGCAATCACCGCCACCGCCTCCGGCGTGCGCTCGGCCTGGGCTTCGAACAGCCCCTGCAGGGTCTGATCGAGATCGTACGGCACCTCGGTTGAGTTGAATTCGACCAGCAGCGTATTGCGCTCTTCGGCGCCCAGGATCGGCAAACGATCGAGCGCGTGTTGCGGCGAGTGCTCCAACGCCTCGACCAGGCCCGACAACGCCGTCTGCAGGTAATCGCACACGCGTTGCGCATCGACGCGTGCCAGGGCGGTGATGTCATAGCCATCGCCCAAATCGTCCACGTTCAAGGTCAACGGGTAGTTGGTACGTCCGTCGTTGACCAGGGTCTGCATGCCTTCCCAGGCCTGCTGCGCCTCTTGCGAGCGGGTGGCCGCGCCACGGTGACGGTAATTAAGCATCGAGCTGAACAGCGGGGCCGGGGCAGCGACCCCACTGCAACGCTGGGCGAGCGCCAGGGACGCGTGTTCATGGCCGAGCAAGGCGCTGAGCCGGTCGTGGGTCGCCCGTACGGCGGCACGTGCGCCTTGACCGTCGATGTCCAGGCGCAGCGGCAAGGTGTTGATAAATACCCCCAGGGCGCGGTCTGCGCCCTCGCCGCCTTGCAGGCGTCCGACTAATACGGTGCCGAACACCACGCTGTGGCGGCCCGATGTCGCCGCCAGCACCTGGCCCCACGCCAAGTGAAACAGGCTCGCCGTGCTCACCCCCATCAGCCGGGCCTGGGCCCGCAAGCGGCGGTTGAGGTCGCTGTTCATGCGCAGGCTGTGCTCCTCGATGGCGCTGCCGTCGCCGCGGACGTCCTGCCAGCCGAAGGGCAAGGTCGGCTCGTCGATGTCGCCGAGCATTGCGCGGAAAAAGCCTTCGTGCTCCTGTTCGCTCACGCCCAACCGCGCCTGAGCCACGTAGTTGCGGTACGGCATCGGTGCAGCCGCTGGCACTTGCCGGCCGAGCAGGAAGCCCTGCATTTCCCGCAGCACGACGTCAAACGCGGTGTGGTCAAGGACGATGTGGTGGTACAGCAATACCGCGACCACCCGTTGATGGACGGGATCCTGGGCGTACATCAGGCGGATCAGCGGGGCCTGGCTGATGTCCAGGCGATAGCGTCGTGCATCGAAACTTTCGTGCAGGCCGGCCAGTACATCGCCTTGCAGGTGCAGTGCCTGCACCTGCAGTTCGGCGGTGCGCCACACCACCTGCAGCGGTTGCGCCAAGCCCTCCCAGACCACGCCGGTGCGCAGGATATCGTGACGATCGATCACCTGTTGCAACGCTTGGGTGAAGGCGTTGAGACGTTCGAGGCTGTCAAACGCCAGGTGCGTTTGCAGCAGGTACGGGTCGCCCTGCTCAGCGGTGATGTAATGGTAGAGAATGCCCTCTTGCAACGGCGCCAGCGGGTAGATGTCCTGCACATTGGCCGTGCCGCCGGGTACTTGCGCGACCACTTGGTCGATCGTTGCCTGGTCGAGTTCCACCAAGGTCAGCAGGTCCGGCGTAATGCGCCGGCAGTCGGCGGGAATGCGATTAACCGGCACCTGCACTTCGCGACCACTGCCGACGGCGGCGGCCAGTGCGGCCAGGGTCGGCTGGCTGAACAGCACGCGCACATCAGCACTCAGGCGGACCTGGCGCATGCGTTCGATCAGGCTGACGGCCAGCAACGAATGGCCGCCCAGCTCGAAGAAGTGGTCATGGCGACCGACCTGTTCGACGTGCAAGACCTCGGCCCAAATGCGCGCCAAGGTGGTTTCAACTTCGCCTTGGGGCGCTTCGTATACACGGGTCAGCAGCGCGGCGTGATCGGGTTCCGGCAGCGCCTTGCGGTCGAGCTTGCCGTTGGCGGTCAGCGGTAATGCGTGCAGCTTCACATAGGCGACCGGGACCAGGGCATCGGGCAATTGGGCTTGCAGCTGCGTGCGCAGGGTGTCGATGTCCAGCGGTTGCTGTGCGGTGAACCAGGCAATCAAGCGACCTTCGCGCACCAGTACCACCGCTTCGCCGACGCCGTCCAGGGCGGCCAGGCGGCTTTCGATTTCCCCCAGTTCCACCCGTACGCCGCGCAGTTTGACCTGGTCATCGTTACGGCCCAGGTACTCGATGTTGCCATCGGGCAGCCAGCGCGCCAGGTCGCCGGTGCGGTACATGCGCCCGGCGTTGAACGGGTCTTGCAGGAAGCGTTCGGCAGTCAGGTCCGGCCGGTTCAGGTAACCCCGCGCCACACCGCTGCCGCCCACATACAGCTCGCCCGTCACCCCCACCGGCACCGGGCGCAATTGCGCGTCCAGCAAGTAGACGCTGGCATTGGCGATCGGCCGACCGATATGCAACACCTGCCCGGCGCGCACGCGGCCGGAGGTGGCAACCACGGTGGCCTCGGTGGGGCCGTAGTTATTGATCACCGCAAAGCGCCGCTCGTGAGTGAACTGACGCAGGCGATCGCCGCCGATCAGCAGGATGCGCAACGTAGGGTGTTGCAGCTGCTGGCTGAAGGCGTATTCGGCCACCGGCGTCGGCAGGAAGCTGACGTCCAGCGGCTGCGCCAGCCACCAGGCCAGCAGCTCATCGATGTTTTCATTGCCGACGTTGGCCGGCGGCAGGTGCAAGGTGGCCCCCACGCACAGTGCCGGCCACACCTCCCAGGCCATCGCATCAAAACCGAACCCGGCGACGCTGCTGGTGTGGCCCGTAGCACCCAGGCCAAAGGCTTCGCAGTGCCAATGCACGAGGTTTTCCACGGTACGGTGTTCCACCATGACGCCCTTGGGCTGGCCGGTGGAGCCGGAGGTGTAGATCACGTAGGCCAGGTGCGCCGGGGTCAGCGTGTCGAGTGGTGGGTTGGTGACGGCGAGGTGCTGCAAGCGTGGGTCATGCAGGTCTACGCTGGCGACCTCGCCCAATAACGCGCGAGTACTGGCTTCGGCCACCGCCACCACGGGTGCGCTGTCGTGAAGCAGGTAGGCGATGCGCTCGGCGGGATACGCCGGGTCGATGGGCACGTAACCGGCACCGGCCTTGAGGATGCCCAGCAAGCCCACCAGCATCTGCGGGCCACGACGGCAGCAGAGCGCGACACGGTCGTCGGGCTGTACACCGAGTGCGAGCAGGTGATGGGCCAGTTGGTTGGCGCGCTGGTTGAGTTGTTCATAGGTCAACGCCTCGCCGCCTTGCAGCACCGCGACGGCCTGGGGTTTGCGTTCGGCCTGGACCTCAAAGGCACCGTGGACGGTCTGCCCCTGCGGGAAATCATGGCCGGTGGCGTTGAAGTCGCGCAGCAGGGTTTCGCGCTCCGTCGCCGCCAGCATCGGCAGTTGGTTGAGCGCGGTCTGCGGTGCACTTTCCAAGGCGGCCACCAACTGCTCCACGGCGTTGTGCATGTAGGCGCACAGGCGCTGGGCGCCGATCTGCGGCAGCGCCAACACGGTCAGGCCGAAGCCCTCACCCAAATCGTCCACGCTCAAGGTCAACGGGTAGTTGCTGCGCTCTTCACCGCCGAGCAATTGCACGCCTTCCCAGATGCCATGGCCATCGCGGGCCATTTCGTCAGGGCTGCTGTGACGGTAGTTGAGCAACGCACTGAACAACGGCGATGCGTTCGCCACGCCGCTGCAACGCTGGGCCAGCGCCAGGGACGCGTGTTCATGGCCGAGCAAGGCGCTCAAGCGCCCATGAGTCGCCTTGACCGCAGCAGCGGCAGTCGCCGCCACGTCGACGCGCAGCGGCAGGGTGTTGATGAACATGCCCAGCGCGCGGTCCGCACCGTCACCGGCCTGCATGCGGCCCATCAACACGGTGCCGAACACCACGTCGTCACGCCCGGACAAAAGCCCCAGCACCTGTGCCCAGGCCAGGTGCATCAGGCTCGCCGCGCTGACCCCCAACTGCCGCGCCTGCTCGCGCACCCGCCGTGCCAGCGCGGCGTCCACCGGCTGTTCGGCCTCTTCGATATCACGCCCATCGCCCTGCACGTCCTGCACACCAAACGGCAAGGTCGGTTCCTCCACGTCGGCGAGCATGTCGCGGAAGAACGCCTCGTGCTCCTCCACGCTGACGCCCAGGTGCGCCTGGGCCACGTAATTGCGAAACGGCGCCGCCACGGGCAAGTCCTGGGCCTGGTTGAACATGAACGCACGCATCTCCTGGCCCACCACTGCCATGGCGGTGTGGTCCAGCGCCAAGTGGTGGAACAGCAGGATCGCGGCGACCCGGTTGTGCTGCGGATCCTGGGCGTACACCATGCGCAGCAACGGCGCCTGGGTGATATCCAGACGGTAGTGGCGAGCGTCGAAACGTGCGTGCAGTTGCTCGATGATGCCGCCGTCCGCCGGGTCAAGGGCAACCTCCTGAACCACCAGTTGCGCCTCGCGCCACACCACTTGCACCGGGCTGTCCAGGCCTTCCCAGACCACGCCGGTACGCAGGATGTCGTGGCGGGCCACCACCTGTTGCAGCGCGCCCATGAACCCATGCAGACGCTCCAGGCTGTCGAACGCCATGCGCGATTGCAGCAGGTACGGATCGCCCTGCTCGGCGCTGATGTGGTGGTAAAGAATGCCTTCCTGCAACGGCGCCAGTGGGTAGATATCCTGCACATTCGCCGCACCACCCGGCACGTTCGCGACAATACGCTCGATGGCCGCCGGGTCGAGCGGCACCAACGTCAGCATCGACGGGGTGATCTGCGTGCAACCCAGCGGAATACCATTGGCCGGCACCACGACTTCCCGGCCGCTGCCCACTGCAGCGGCCAGCGCCGCCAGGCTTGGCTGGTTGAACAAAACGCGTACGTCACAGCTCAGGCCAACCTGGCGCATGCGCTCGATCAGGCTGACCGCCAGCAACGAATGCCCGCCCAGTTCAAAGAAATGATCATGACGCCCGACCCGCTCCAGCTTGAGCACGTCCTGCCAGATCTGCGCCAGCTGGGTTTCCACTTCGCCTTCCGGGGCTTCAAAACCACGACTTAACAGCGCGCTCTGGCCCGGCACCGGCAGACCCTTGCGGTCGAGTTTGCCGTTGGCGGTGAGCGGCAACAGCTCCAGCCACACATACGCCGACGGCACCATGTAGTCCGGCAACTGGCCCTGCAAATGCGCACGCAGGGCTTCGATCTCCAGCGCTGCACCGGCCGTGTAGTAGGCGACCAGGCGTTTGTCGCCCGGTTCGTCTTCACGGGCCAGCACCACGGTGTCTTTCACGCCTGGGAAGCTGGCCAGGCAGGTTTCGATCTCGCCGGGCTCGATACGGAAACCACGGATCTTCACCTGCAGGTCGTTGCGCCCCTGGTACAGCAAGGTGCCGTCGGCCTGCCAGCAAGCCAGGTCACCGGTGCGGTACAGCACGCCGTCGCCAAACGGGTTGGGGATGAATTTCTCGGCGGTCAGTTGCGGCTGGTTCAAATAGCCCGTGGCGACGCCCGCACCGCCGATGTACAGCTCGCCGACCACGCCCAGCGGCACCGGTTGCTGGCGCGCGTCCAGCACGTAGGCCTGGGCATTCGCGATCGGCTTACCGATGGGAATACCGCCCTCGCCGACCCGAGTGATTTCAAAGGTGGTGGAAAACGTGGTGGCTTCGGTGGGCCCGTAGCCGTTAAGCAGGTGCTGGGGTTTGCCGTGTTCGAGCACCCGGCCGATCACCTGCGGGTCGAGCACGTCACCGCCGACAATCAGGTAGCGCAACTGGCGGAAGACCGGCATCAGCGCATCGGCGTACTGGTGGAACAGCCCCGCGGTCATCCACAGCACGCTGACGGATTGCTCCTGCAACAGCGCAGCGAACGCGGCCTGGGACAACAGCACCGCGTGCTCGACCACCACCACGCAACCGCCATTGAGCAACGGCGCCCACACATCCAGGGTGCTGGCGTCGAACGCCGGGTTGGAGGCGAACGCCACGCGGTCCCGCGCGTTGAACTCGGCATAGCCGTTATTGAGCACCAGTCGCGAGATGGCGCGGTGCGGCACTTGCACGCCTTTGGGCGCACCGGTGGAACCGGAGGTGTAGAGGATGTAGGCGACACTCTCCGAGGACTGGGGCAGTTCAGGGTTACGCGGCGACAGGCCGTCCAGGTTCAGGTCGACCAGGCTGGTGAGCACCCGATGCGCGCCACTGTCTTGCACGATAAACGCCTGGCGCTCGACCGGCGCATTGACGTCCAGCGGTACATACACCGCCGCGCATTTGAGGATCGCCAGTTGGCAGATCAACAGGTCGAGCGAACGTGGCAGCGCAATCGCCACGCTTTCGCCCGGCTGCACGCCCTGGTTGAGCAGGTGATGAGCCAGGCGGTTGGCGCGCCGGTTGAGGTCGCGGTAGCTCAACGACAGCGGGCCATGCACCGCTGCCACCGCTTCCGGACGGGCCAGCGCCTGGGCTTCGAACAGTTGATGCACGGTGAGGTGCGCTGGGTAGTCACGGGCAGTGGCATTGAAGTCCACCAGCAATTGGTGGCGCTCGGCGGCCGGCAGGATCGAGATGGCCTGCAGCGGCGTGGTGGGCGCCTGCTGCAAGGCGGTCACCAGGTGGCGCAACGCGGTGAGCATGTAGTCGCCCACGCGCTGCACGTCCAGGCTCGCCACGCCTTGCACGGTCAGGGCAAAGCCTGTGCCCAGGTCATCGACGTTGAGCACCAGCGGGTAATTGCTGCGTTCTTCGGAACTGAGAATCTGGATGCCGGAGGCCGCGAACGGGCTGTGCCCCGGCGCCTCGCCCGGCGCGCTGTGACGATAGTTGAGCAAGGTGCTGAACAACGGCAGCGAACCCGGCACGCCACTGCAACGCTGGGCCAGGGACAACGACGCGTGCTCATGCCCGAGCAACTGCGCCAGGCGCGCGTGGGTGGCGCGTACACCGGCTTGTACGCCGACGCTGCCCAGGCTGACGCGCAGCGGCAAGGTGTTGATGAACATCCCCAGCGCCCGGTCGGCGCCCTCGCCGCCCTGCATGCGCCCCAGCAATACGGTGCCGAACACTACCGCCTGCTGGCCGGACACTTGCCCGAGCACCTGCGCCCAGGCCAGGTGCACCAGGCTCGCCGTGCTCACGCCCAATTGCCGCGCCTGTTCACGCAGGCCCAGGCTCAAGGCCGGTTCCAGTGGCAGCTGGGCTTCAAGGATGCCGCTGCCGTCGCCATTCACGTCCTGCAACCCGAAGGCCAAGGTCGGCTCGTCGATATCGCCAAGCATCTCGCTGAAAAATGCTTCGTGCTGCGCCTGGCTGACCCCAAGCCGTGCCTGGGCCACATAGTTGCGGTACTGCACGGCGTCGGGTAATTGCGCGCTGTTGCCGGACAGGCTCGCGCTCATTTCTTCCACCAACACCTGCAGGGCGGTGTGGTCCAGCAGGATATGGTGCAGCAGCAGGATGCCGACGAAACGGTCCTGTTCCTCGGCGTAGGCAAAACGCATCAGCGAGGCACGGCTCAGGTCGAGGCGGAAGTGGCGAGGATCGAAGCGTTGCTGCAGTTGCTCAAAAGGCTCGTCGATACGCTCGACGGCCAGCGCGGCCTGGCGCAACACCACCTGCACCGGCTCATTGAGGCCTTCCCAGAGGATCGCGGTACGCAGGATGTCATTGCGCTCGATCACGCTGTGCAGGGCCTGGATAAACGCGTCCACCGCCGCCTGGTCGTTGAAGCTGAACTGCACCTGCAACACGTAGGGATCGCCCTCGGTGGTTGCCAGGTGATGATAGAGAATACCGGCTTGCAACGGTGCCAGGCCGTAGATGTCCTGCACGTTGCTGATGCCGCCGGGCACGCGCTGGATGATGTGGTCGAGGGCCGCCTGGTCCAGTTCCACCAGGGGCAGCATGTCCGGGGTGATGTGCGTGGTGGCGTGGGTTATCAGGTTGGTCGGGACCTGCACCTCTTGCTGCCCGCCCACCGCCGCCGCCAGTGCCGCCAGGGTCGGCTGGCCGAATAGCACACGCACGTCGGCGCTGAGGTCAACCTGGCGCATGCGTTCGATCAGCTTGACCGCCAACAGCGAATGGCCGCCCAGTTCGAAGAAGTTGTCGTCACGCCCCACGTGCTCGAGCTTGAGCAGGTCTTGCCAGATCGCCGCGATGGCGGTTTCCACCGCGCCTCGGGGGGCTTCATAACCCCGTCGAGCGAGGGCACCGGCGTCCGGTGCGGGCAGTGCCTTGCGGTCAAGCTTGCCGTTGGTGGTCAACGGGAATTGATCCAACTGCACAAAGGCGCTGGGCACCATGTGTTCGGCCAGGCTCAGCAGCAGGTGGTCACGCAGGTCGGCGGCGCGCAGTGCGCCTTCGGCAATCACGTAGGCCACCAGGCGCTTGTCACCCGGCGCATCTTCACGGGCGATCACCACGGCGTCACGCACACCCTCGGCGCTGGCCAGGTGCGCTTCGATCTCGCCCAGTTCGATGCGGAAACCGCGGACTTTCACCTGGTCATCGTTGCGGCCCAGGTATTCGACGCTGCCGTCGGCCAGCAGTCGACCGAGGTCACCCGTCTTGTACATACGCAGGCCGGTGGCCGGGTCGGGCAGGAAGCGCTCGGCGGTCAGCGCGTCACGGTTGAGGTAACCGCGCGCCACACCGGCGCCGCCCACGTACAACTCACCGACCACACCCAGCGGCAACGGCTCGCGACGCGCGTCGAGCACATACAGTTGCAAATCGGGAATGCGCACGCCAATCGGGCTGACACCGACCAGTTGTGCATCCGCCGCCTCCAGGGCGCGGTAGGTCACGTGCACGGTGGTTTCGGTGATGCCGTACATGTTCACCAGCTGCGTGCCGGCGTTGATCGCCCGGGCGTACCACGGCTTGAGCATGCCCGGCTCCAGCGCTTCGCCGCCGAAGATCACCTGGCGCAGGGAATGGGACTGCGGGTTCTGGCCTTGTGCGGCGATCAATTGGCGGAAGGCGCTGGGCGTCTGGTTGAGGATGCTCACGCCCGCTTCGCACAGCAGTGTGTAGCACTCGTCCGGTGAGCGGCTGACCAGTTGCGGCACGATCAGCAACTGGCCGCCGTGCATCAGTGCGCCCCAGATTTCCCAGACCGAGAAGTCGAAGGCGAAGGAGTGAAACAGCGCCCAGACGTCGTTGCGGTTGAAGTCGAACCAGTGCTCGGTGGCCGTGAATAAGCGGGCGACCTGCCGGTGCTCGATCATCACGCCCTTGGGCTGGCCGGTGGAGCCGGAGGTGTAGATCACATAGGCCAGGTGGGCCGGGCTGACTTTGACCCGCGGGTTGACGATGGATTCACCGCGCAGGCCGTTGAGGTCGACCTGTGGCAAGTCGCCAACCAGATGGCGCGTGTTGGCTTGTACCAACACGGCCAAGGGTTCGCTGTCGGTTAGGGTGTAGGCGATGCGCTCCAGCGGGTACGCCGGGTCGATCGGCACGTAGCCGGCGCCGGCCTTGAGGATGCCCAGCAGGCCGATGATCATTTCCGGGCCACGCTCCACGCAGATCGCCACGCGGTCATCCGGGCGGATGCCCTGGGCCAGCAGGCGGTGGGCGACTTGGTTGGCGCGCTCGTTGAGCTGGCGGTAGGTGAGGCGCTGGTTGTCGAAGCGCAAGGCAATGGCTTCAGGCTGGGCGGCGGCGTGGGTTTCGACGTGCTGGTGGATCAGGGCGGTGTCGGCGTAAAGCGCGGGGCTGTGATTGAAGCGATGCAACAGGCTGTGGCGTTCGGTGTCGGGCAGGATAGTCAGGCCGCTGAGCGGCATATCCGGTCGCTGTTCAAGGGCCTCGGCCAGGCTTTCCAGAGCGGTATGCAGGTAGGTGGCGACACGTTCGGCGCCGATGGACGCGTCGACCATCACGGTCAGGGCGAAATCTTCACCCAGGTCATCGACGTTGACCGTCAGCGGGTAGTTGGTGCGTTCCTCGGCGCTGAGTACGCGGATGCCCTCGGCGATCTCGATCACCTCGGCCATGTCCGTGGCGGCGCTGTGGCGGTAGTTGAGCATGGCGCTGAACAGCGGCGTCGGTGCGGCAACGCCACTGCAACGCTGGGCCAGCGCCAGGGAGGCATGTTCGTGGTTGAGCAAGGTGGTGAGGCGTTCGTGAGTCGCCTTGACCCCGGCGCGCGCACTCTGCTCGCCCACATCTACGCGCAAGGGCAAGGTGTTGATGAACATGCCCAAGGCCCGCTCACCGCCCTCGCCCGCCCCCATGCGGCCGAGCATCACGGTGCCGAACACCACCGTGTCGCGCCCGGAGACCACGCCCAATACGCGCGCCAATGCCAGGTGCATCATGCTCGCCACGCTCACGCCAAGCGGCCGCGCCAGGGTGCGCAGACGGCGGCTCAGTGCGCTGTCGACGGCGAGGCGTGCCTCGTCGATACCCAGGCCGTCACCCTGTACGTCCTGCAAACCGAAAGGCAGTGTCGGTTCCTCGATATCCGCCAGCATCTTGCGGAAAAAGGCCTCATGGGCCTGCTCGCTGACGACATGGCGCACTTGGGCGATGTAGCTGCGAAACGGCACCGGCTCTCCCGCTTGGGCTTGCTCGCCGGCCAGGTACAACTGGATTTCATGGCGCACCACATCCAGGGCGGTGTGGTCGAGGATGGTGTGGTGAAACAGCAGGGTTGCCGCCACACACCCGGTGAGCGAATCCTGGGTAAACACCAGGCGCAGCAGCGGTGCCTGGCCCAGGTCCATGCGGTCGTTGCGCGCATCGAAATCCACGGCCTCGCACGCCAGGCTTGCCTTGCGCCACACCACTTGCAGCGGTTCGTCGAGACGCTCCCAGACTATCGAGGTGCGCAGGATATCGTGGCGATCGATCACCCATTGCAACGCCTCGGTAAAGGCGTGCAAACGTGCGCGACTGTCGAACTCGAAATGCGCGTGCAGCACGTAGGGGTCACCCTGCTCCGCCGACAGATGGTGGTAAAGCATGCCTTCCTGCAGCGGCGCCAGCGGATAGATGTCCTGCACATTCGCCGCGCCCCCAGGGATGGCCGCGACGATACGGTCGATAGCCGCCTGGTCGAGGCTGACCAGCGGCAGCATGTCCGGCGTAATGCGGTAGGCCGGACTCAGCCAGTCACCGCCATGCTCGGCCACCAGTGCCAGCAGCCGGGGTTTGTGAGCAATCAGTTGATCCCACAGCGCATCCTCCAACGCCTCGTCGTCACCGAGGATGATCAGGTCGCCTTCTTCCAGTTGCAGACGGATCGCATGGGTGGAAATCGCTGCCAATAATTCGCTGAACTGCATGGGGTAACCTGCCTGGTAAGTCACGGTTGAGGAGAAAGTCCGTTTTCAGCTGCCGCGTAAATCGGGTGCTGGGCGCCGCGCATCCAAAAAAAGCGGGCGCAGCCGGGGGCCTGGAGAGGCTTCCGGCAGGCTTGGAAAATTAAGGGATTTGGCAGGCGGGGGGTGACATGGTAAGCGGGGACAAGAGAGATCAGGGTTGGTTCAATCTCAATGAAAACACCTTACGCCTGTGGCTGGCGGGCCCTTGTGGTGATCGGGCTTGTTGTGGTGAGCGGGCTTGCCCCGCGCTGGGCTGCGAAGCGGCCCCAACACAGCCACCGCGTTCTTTCAGGTAAAACGAGTTGGCCGGATTAGGGCTGCTTCGCAGCCCAGCGCGGGGCAAGCCCGCTCACCACAAAAAGCCCGCTCACTACAGCAAGCCCGCCCATCACAACAAGCCTGCCCACCACAGCAAGCCTGCCCACCACAGATTCAGGCGGAGGGCAGTTTGAGGTGGCGGGCGTACCACGGTCGTCTTGGCACGCGCTTGAACAGGCCCTGTAATAGGTTTTCGTCTTCACCGAAGGTAATGCGCAGCGCGAGCTTCATGGTCTCCGGGTCCATCTCCATCGACCGGCCCATCTGCAGGCCCGGCGTGGTGCTGCAGCCATGGGTGTCCGGGCCGAGCCAAGGGTCGCCGACTTCCACCCAGCGGCCCGGTGCGAACCAGGCTACGCCGTTGACCTCCATGCGCCTGACTTCGCCTGGATTGAAGCGTTCATGGGCGCGGAACCAGTCTTCGATACGGTCATCGATCCAGCCGTGGAAGTGCCAGAACACCGGGTTGACGTGCGAGGAAAACGGGTCGCCGAGGAAGTCGTTTTCCGCCGCGTACCAGCGCGGGGCGAAGTCGGAGGGGTCGCGGGCGAAGGGCACGGGCGCGCCGTTCGACGGGTCGCGCGGCACTGAGGCCCAGCGCATGTGCAGCCAGTCGTGCAGGCCCAGTTCCATCTCGGAGCCCAACTGCCCCAGGGTGAATTTGGCCAGGTAGCGCGGGTCGCGGTATTGGGACTCCCAGACCTGGAAGTTGCTGTGGTAGGTCTCGGCGCTCTTGATGTCGCTGACCCACTGGGTGTAGTCGCCGTCGTCCGGCGCCGACCAGGTCGGTGGCAGCGCGAAGCCATCGTGGTTGTCGAAATAGCGCAGAAAGGCCAGGCGATCACGCTCCAGGACCGGTTGCGGCTCGGGGAACTGCGGCCATGAGGGCAGTTCCTGCATTGAGCGCGCGGTGCCGAGCATGTGCCGGTGCATGAAGAAGAAGTCGATCCCCGAGCCGTTACGGTCCTTGCGCCTGCCCCGTGCGTCGCGCTCCTGGCCACGCGGGCCGGGCTGCCAGCCGATGCCGCGCAGGGCGTCGCGTTTTTCTTCGGAGAGTTTGTGCCACTGGTCACGACTGGCGTGCCACAGCTGGTGGAACAGGCGGTGTTCGGGGGAAATCAGCCAGGCCAGCAAGGTCGGGTTGAGGCCGATACGCTGGCGGGCTTCGGGGAACCACTGTTTATGGGCGATGAAACGGTTGTCGCGCTCAACGAGCGCCAACGGGCGGTCGAGGTCGAGGATCTGCCCGCTGAGGGTGCCACTGCCGGCGTTGCCGAAGTCGGCCCAGACTTCGTCGAGGGTCATCTTGAATTCATAGGCCGGCGTGCCATCGGCCGAGTCCCGGTCGATCAACCGCCAGTACAGCACGGCGCTCTCCCCGGTCAGCAGATCACCGAGCACGCGGTAACGCGGTTCGCCTTCGGCGCGCAGGTTGGCGGCGGTGTCCAGGTAGCCGCGCAGGCCACGCCCACGGGGGGCGATGTCGAGCAACAGCGCCAGGCCTTGCAACGGCAGGCCCTTGAGGCCGGCATCGCGGCCTTCCAGGCGCAGGTCCCAGACCCCGCGCAGCGTGTTCGCCAGGTGCTGGCCGGCGGTGTCGGCCAGGTCCACGGTGGCTTCGCCGGGGGTGATGGGGAATTCTTCTTCGCGCGTCAACTCGCGATGGGCATAGAAGGCTGCCGGCACAGCGGCGCCTGTCAGTGCCAGGCCTGCGATGAACCCACGTCGAGAGATGGTCATTGTCTACCTTAGGAAACGGCTTTATCAGAGCTAGAACGTTTGCACGCCGGGGAAATTTACCGCCGCGCCCTGCCCGCCTAAATTTCCCCGCCCATCACTCGTTCTTCCCTGATAGCGAAGGCCTCAACTGACTGAGATGGCAATGACAAAACCACGTTCGAAAAAGGCGCTGTATATCGGCTTGCCGCTGGCACTGGCCATCGGTGCCGGGGCCGGTTTCCTGGTCTGGGATCACTGGTTCAAGGGCAATGCCGGTTACCCGCTGGAGGTGATCAAGCAGGCCAATGAAATGCAGGATCGGCTGCTGTCGTTCGACAGCCACATCACCGTGCCGGTGGATTTCGGCACCGCCGGCAACGAGGCCGACAAGGACGGTGAGGGCCAGTTCGACCTGGCCAAGGCGGCACGCGGGCGCCTGTCCGGTGCAGCCCTGACGATTTTCGGCTGGCCGGAAATCTGGAACGGCCCCAACGCGCCGCACAAGCCCACCGACGGTTTTGTCGAAGCCGCGCGCCACGAACAGGAAGTGCGCTACACGATTATCAGCGGCATGGTGCGCGACTACCCCAACCAAGTCGGCATCGCCTACACCCCGGATGATTTCCGGCGCCTGCATGGCGAGGGCAAATTCGCGATTTTCATCAGCATGCTCAACGCCTACCCGCTGGGCAACGACCTGAACCAGTTGGACCTGTGGGCGGCACGCGGCATGCGCATGTTCGGCTTCAGCTATGTGGGCAATAACGCCTGGTCGGACTCGTCGCGCCCGCTGCCGTTTTTCAATGACTCCACCGACGCCCTCGACGGTTTGTCGGAGATCGGCAAGCAAGCGGTGCACCGCCTCAATGACCTGGGGGTCATCATCGATGTGTCGCAGATGTCGACCAAAGCCCTGGAGCAAGTGGCGCAATTGAGTCGTACGCCGATGGTGGCGTCGCACTCGGCACCGCGCGCGGCAGTGGATATCCCGCGCAACCTGAGCGACAAAGAGCTGCAACTGATCAAGCACAGCGGTGGCGTGGTACAGATCGTGGGGTTCTCCGCCTACCTGCGCCCACTGAGCCAGCCGACCCAAGACAAGCTCAACGCCCTGCGCGCCCGCTTTGACCTGCCCCCCCTGCCCAACCTGGCCATGGCGCTGATGCCGGGCGACGCAATCATCGCCGCCTGGCCCGAACACAAGTTCGGCGAGTACGCCAGCGCGCTGTACGCCATCCTCGATGAGGAACCCAAGGCCACCCTCAAGGACCTGGGGGATGCCATCGACTACACCGTGCGCAAGATCGGCATCGACCATGTCGGCCTGGCGTCGGACTTCAATGACGGCGGCGGCGTCGAGGGCTGGAACAACGTCGGCGAAATACGCAACGTCACCGCCGAACTGATCCAGCGCGGCTACTCCGAAGCCGACATCGCCAAGCTGTGGGGAGGCAACTTCCTGCGGGTGTGGGACCAGGTACAAAAAGCCGCCAAGCCCTTGGCCAACCGCTAATCATCTAGAAGCCCGTCCATGACCGACCGCCGTACGTTCCTCAAACAGGCTGGTGTATTTGCCGCCAGCCTGCCACTGGGCGCCGCCCTGCTCCCGCAGGCCGTCGCCGCCAACGCAACCGATGCCCCATGGACGGGGCTCAAGCAACTGTTCAACCAGGACCCGGACTACCTGCACTTTTCCAATTTCCTGGTGGCTACGCACCCCAAGCCGGTGCGCGAGGCCATTGAGCGTTACCGCGCACAGATCGACCGCAACCCAGGGCTGGCCATGGACTGGGACCTGCAGGAAGCCTGGAAGCGCGAAGGCCAGGTGCGCGAGTGGGCCGGCCGCTACCTGAAGGCCGCACCGGCGCAGATCGCCCTCACCAGCAGCACCTCCGAAGGGCTGGCGATGATTTATGGCGGGATCAAGGTACGGCCGGACCAGGAGATCCTCACCACCGTCCACGAACACTATGCCACCGAGTACAGCCTGGACTTTCGCGTGCGCAAGGAGCAGACCCAGGTTCGCAAGATTCACCTGTTCGACAACGCCAACCGCGTGTCCGTCGACGAGGTACTGGGCAACATCCAGCGCAATATCCGCCCCAACACCCGCGTACTCGGCATGACCTGGGTGCAGTCCGGCAGCGGCGTGAAACTGCCCATCGGCGAAATCGGCAAACTGGTGGAAGAACACAACCGCAACCGTGACGACAAGGACCGCCTCCTCTACGTGGTCGACGGCGTGCATGGTTTCGGCGTGGAAAACCTCGATTTCCCGGACATGCACTGCGACTTCTTCATCGCCGGCACCCACAAGTGGATGTTCGGCCCACGCGGCACCGGACTGGTGTGCGCCCGCGACCCGCAAAACAACTACGTGATTCCCATGGTGCCGACCTTCTCCGAAGACAAAGACTTCGCCACCAGCATGACCCCAGGCGGCTACCACGCCTTTGAGCATCGCTGGGCAGCGGACGAGGCCTTCAAGCTGCACTTGCAGCTGGGCAAGGCGCAGGTGCAGGCGCGCATCCATGCGCTGAACACCGAACTGAAAGAGCAACTGCTGACACACCCGCAGATCGAACTGGTGACCCCGCACAGCCCCGAACTGTCGGCCGGTTTTACCTTTTTCAGGGTCAAGGGCCAGGACAGTGACGCCGTAGCCGCCTACATGATGAAAAACCGTGTGGTGATTGACGCGGTAGACCGTGATGTCGGCCCGGTGATCCGCACCGCGCCTGGCCTGCTTAACTCTTCCGCAGAAATCCAGCGCTTCATGACGTTGCTGGGCCAGCGGGTGTAACGCACACTTTTCCACGTTGAATGAGAGGACTCCATGAACAAACCCCTCACGGCATTGGCACTCACCGCCCTGTGCGGTGCCTTGCTGCCAAGCCTGGCCCAGGCCGCCGCGCCACAACCCGGCAAAGTGTTCAAGGACTGCAAGGACTGCCCGGAAATGGTGGTGCTGCCCGCCGGCACCTTCACCATGGGCACGCCAGAGGATGAAGTCGGCCGCGAGCCGGATGAAGGCCCGATGCACGACGTGACCTTCGCCAAGCCGTTCGCCATGAGCCGCTTCCACATCACCGCCGGCGAATGGGACAGCTACATCCGCCAGACCGGAGTGAAGATCGCCGACGGTGACACCCGCCCCGGCCGCGAATGCATCGCCAGCAAGCCGCGCTACCCCCAGGGCCCGCGCCAGCCGGCAGTGTGCATGGACATGGAGGACATCAAGCAGTACGTGGCCTGGCTGTCGAAAAAAACCGGCCAGCAGTACCACATGGTCAGCGAAGCCCAACGTGAATACGCTGCCCGCGCCGGTTCTACCGGACCGTTCCCCTTCCCGTTCGATGAGGGCAAGGGCTACAGCATCGCCAAGCACGCCAACACCTATGGCCCGGCCGATGGGTACAGCTACTCGTCGCCGGTCGGCAGCTACCCGCCGAATGCATTTGGCATGTACGACATGCATGGCAACGTCTACGAACGGGTGGCCGACTGCGAGCACGCCAACTACATCGGCGCGCCTACCGACGGCAGTGCGTGGATGGAGCCGAACTGCGAGGGCTACATGATTCGCGGCAATGACTGGGGAGAAGCGCCAGTGTTCTCGCGCTCCGGCAACCGCAACAACATCTACCCGCAGACGCGGGGGGATTGGATTGGGTTTCGGGTGGTGCGCGACCTGTAATAACGCAGGAGATCAAATGTGGGAAGGGGTTTGCCCCCGATGGGGGTGTATCAGTACCTGACCTACCGCCATCGGCGGCATAAGTATCTACACAACGCTGTAGCAACCACGGTAACCACGATGCGAAGCGAGTCGCTCTTGATCTTGATCTCGCTTTTGATCTCAGGCGCCCCGTCAAACACGCTGGCCGGAATTCGACAGGGATTTGGGGGGTAAACCGGCAGGGATGCCGGTTTAGCCGCCCCGCGCCATGGATGGCGCGTGGCGGCGGCCCCCCAAATACCTGTCGGATTACGGGCACACCGAGCGTGAGCGAGGTGCCGAGTGTTGGGGCAAGAGCGTTTTGCTTACTTTTGCGCTCTTCAAAAGTGAGCCGCTGTAAAAGCGGAACCCATAGTGGCCGTTACCTAACTAACGGATATGTACCCTGTCTGATCCAACATCCAGGTCAGCCGTCAGGCCGCCACGGGAGCAAGCTCCCTCGCCACAGGTTCAGCGCCATACCCAGAATTGTTTAGATACCGATGCCTCGATGGCGCTGAATCAGTCACCTGATGAATCGACTGACACACCGCCATCGGGGGCAAGCCCCCTCCCACATTTGCATCGCGGTCTAACCGTTAGATGGCGCTCGGCTGTCAGGCCGCCGGCGGGAGCAAGCTCCCTCGCCACAGGTCCAGCGCTATACCCAGGGTGGTGTAGATACCGATGCCCCGATGGCGCTGAATCAGTCACCTGATGAATCGACTGACACACCGCTATCGGGGGCAAGCCCCCTCCCACATTTGGATCGCGGTCTAACCGTTAGATGGCGCTCGGCTGTCAGGCCGCCAGCGGGAGCAAGCCCCCTCCCACATTTTTAACTGTGCCCGCTTTAGAGCCCCTTCCGCGCCAACAACGCCAACCCTTCATGCAGCGCCGGAAACAGGCTGTTGTTGAAGTTGTTCCAGCGCAGTTCGAGGATGGTGTCCTCCGGCGAGATCTCGGTCTTGAGCACGTCATGGAACACTTCGCCCGAGTCGATGCCGTTGTCCACGTAGTGGAACGACGCGCCCGTGAGGTACAGCGGCTCCGATGGCGTCGTGGCCTTGGTCGCCCAATCGGTGACCGTCAGCCCACGCGCACCGTACAGGGCGTTCCAGGTCGCGTAGGCGCCACGGCGCTCGTAGGGCGATTCGATGCGGGTAATGCCCGGGTGAATGTTCATGATGCGGCGGGCAAACGGTGCACCGGGACGCACCAGCTCGTCGAGGATCACCAGCAGGCCGTCCAGCACCACGATATCCGCCTTCAGTTCCACCAGCGTGTCGTGCAGGCGGCGTTCGAAGTCCTGCTTGCCGGCGATGTGTTCCGCGCTGCCCCGTGGCAGGCGGCGATAGGTGGACGGCACGCTCAACAGCAAGTCATTGACCAGACGCCCCTGCACCCGCAAGTCGGCCGGGTACAGCCACTGACGACCCGGCGTGTAGGCAAAACCGTAGTCGCTGACCAATTGCTGGTCACGCGGGTTCTGCTCGTCATCGTCATACACCACCCCCACCAGGTTGTAGGCCTCGCCCAGCGGCGTGTCGTTCAGCGCCCCCGCCAGGGATTCCAGCACCGACATCATGTAGCGCTCGTGGTCTTTGTAGGCCACCGGCTGCCCGGCCTTGTCGGCAGCGGCATTGCGCAGGGACCACACATACACCAGGTTCTTTTTCGTCATTGTTTCGCTCTCACTGGATAGATCAGGCACGCGCCGATACGCGTGCGCCTACACCACAAGAACGAACCAGGCCCCGCCCAATTTATCCATCGCGGCCACCGCCGGGCACGCCGAGCTAAATAGTCGCGCCGACACTTCGTTTGTCATGGGTAAGGGTCTGTGTGCCCAGCCCCCTCTTTTTCACTTTCCGGGAAGTATTTATGACCGACCCCAAGCGCGGCGCCTTCAACGGTTTGCTCGCATTGCTCAGGCCTTTTCGCACTATAGTGACCGTCTCCGTCGCCCTGGGCATGGCCGGCGGCCTGGCCATCACGTTGCTGCTGGCGACGATCAATAATGCCCTGCACTCGCCACAAGGCATGACCCAGGGCGTGATCCTGACCTTTGCAGCCTTGTGCGTGCTGGCGCTGGTCAGCTCGATCATTTCCGACATCGGCACCAACTACGTCGGTCAACGGATCATTGCCGCCCTGCGCAAAGACCTGGGTGAAAAGGTGCTGTCGGCGCCCATCGGGCAAATCGAGCGCTACCGCTCCCACCGACTGATCCCGGTGCTGACCCACGATGTCGACACCATCAGCGACTTCTCCTTCGCGTTCACGCCCTTGGCCATTGCCGCCACGGTGACGCTCGGCTGCCTGGGCTACCTGGCGTACCTGTCGGTGCCGATGTTCCTGATGATGGTCGTCGCCATCGTGATCGGCAGCGCCGTGCAGTTCATCGCCGGCGGCAAAGGAATCCAAGGCTTCGACCTGGCACGCAGCCATGAAGACGAATTGCAGCGTTATTACAACGCCATCGCGTCCGGCGCCAAGGAACTGCGCATGCATCGGCCACGGCGCTTTCGCATGAACACCCACCGTATCCAGGAAACGGCGGACCGCATCAGCGATATCCAGGTGCGTTCGGTCAACATCTACATCCTCGCCAAGACCTTCGGCTCGATGCTGTTCTTCGTGGTCATCGGCCTGGCCCTGGCGATGCAGGCCTATAACCCGAACCCGGACCCGACCGTGATCACCGGCTTCGTGCTGGTGCTGTTGTACATGAAAGGCCCGCTGGAACACCTGCTGGGTTACCTGCCCGTGGTGGGCAAGGCGAAGATTGCCTTCGGGCGTATCAGCGAGTTGTCGGAGCGCTTCTCCTCGCCTGAACCGCACCTGCTGATGGATGACAGCGAGGCGCCGACACCGATTGTCAACAGCCTGGAACTGCGAAACGTGAGCTACAGCCCACCGGCCGTGGAAGGCAGCGAGCCGTTTCACCTGGGGCCGATCAACCTGAGCATTGCCCAAGGCGACATCGTATTTATCGTCGGCGAAAACGGCAGTGGCAAGACCACGCTGATCAAATTGCTGCTGGGGCTCTACCCGCCGCAGTCCGGCGAAATCCTGCTCAACGGCGAGGCCGTGACCGACCCCGAGCGCGATGACTATCGCCAGTTGTTCACCACGGTATTCGCCGACTACTACCTGTTCGACGACCTGGTCCAGGGCAGCGCCACCCAGTCACTGGACAGCGCCACTAAATACCTGGAACGCCTGGAGATCGCGCACAAGGTCAGCGTCAAGGACGGTGTGTTCAGCACCACAGACCTGTCCACCGGCCAGCGCAAGCGCCTGGCACTGGTCAACGCCTGGCTGGAAGAACGCCCGGTGCTGGTGTTCGACGAATGGGCCGCCGACCAGGACCCGGCCTTCCGCCGGATTTTCTATACCGAGCTGCTGCCGGACCTCAAGCGCCTGGGCAAAACCATCATCGTGATCAGCCATGACGACCGCTATTTCGACATCGCCGATCAGCTGGTACGGCTGCGCGCCGGCCAGGTGGTGCATGAAATGGAGCCTGCATGACATTTTCTTTTCCGGTTTTCAGAAGTAGGAACGTCTCACTAGTGGTAATGAGAACTAACCTCAACAAACATTAAAATTTGCCCACTTAAAACATAGAAGAGAAACCATCCATGTCAGCACGACTCGGTCTCAGCCCACTGAGCAAAGCGCTAACCAGGGCCCTGAACATCAACCTCCTGCCGAGCGCGCTTGCCCTAGCGGTATCGCTGCCGGTTGCCAGCTATGTGCAGGCACAGGAGATCGAGTTGGATATTCCAGCACAGGCACTGGGGAGTGCACTGCAGGAATTCGGCCGCCAGGCCAACCTGCAGGTGCTGTACAGCCCGACCGACGTGGCGGGAAAAAACAGCACGGCGATCAAAGGTAAACTGGATCCGCAGCAGGCGATCAACACCTTGCTGGCAGGCACTTCGACCACTCACAGCCTCAGTGGCAACGCGCTGACCGTTACCGCCGCCGGCGCGTCCGCCGGGCTGGAATTGAGTCCGACCCAAGTGACCGGCAACGTGCTGGGCAACATCACCGAGGGCTCCGGCTCCTACACGCCGGGCACCATTGCCACGGCCACGCGGCTGACCCTGACCCCGCGGGAAACCCCGCAGTCGATCACGGTGATTACCCGTCAACATATCGAGGACTTCAGCCTCAACAGCGTCGATGACGTGATGCGCCACACGCCTGGCATCACCGTATCGGCCTATGACACCGACCGTACCAACTATTACTCGCGTGGGTTCTCGGTCAACAGTTTCCAGTACGACGGTATTCCGTCCACCGTGCGCAACGTCGGCTACTCGGCGGGGAACACCCTCAGCGACATGGCGATCTACGATCGCGTCGAAGTGCTCAAGGGGGCCACCGGCCTGCTCAACGGCGCCGGCTCCCTGGGCGCGACCATCAACTTGATCCGCAAGAAGCCGACGTCGGAGTTCAAGGGCCATGTGCAATTGGGCGCCGGCTCCTGGGACAACTATCGCAGCGAAGTGGATGTGAGCGGCCCGTTGACCGACAGCGGCAATGTCCGGGGCCGTGCAGTGGCGGCGTACCAGGACAAAAAGTCCTTCATGGACCATTACTCGCGCAAGACCGAAACCTACTACGGCATTACCGAGTTCGACCTGTCCCCCGACACCATGTTGACTGTCGGCTTCGACTATCAGGACAACACGCCCAAAGGCTCCAGCTGGTCCGGTTCGTTCCCGCTGGTCAACTCCAACGGCAGCATCAACAAGATGCCACGCTCCTACAACAACGGCGCCACCTGGAGCTCCTGGGAACAGAACACCCGCACCGCCTTTGCCATGCTTGAGCATGATATGGGTGACGGCTGGGTCACCAAATTCCAGCTCGACCACAAGATCAACAGCTACCATGCCGACCTCGGTTCGATCCAGTTTGTCCAGCCGGCAGCCGATGGCACCGCCGAGGTCAACGGTCAGAAATACACCGGCGAAACCAAAAGCACCTCCGCCGACCTCTACGCCACCGGGCCTTTCAGCCTGTTTGGCCGCGAACATGAACTGGTGGTGGGCGGCTCAATCGGCACGTCGCGTTGGCAAGGCAAGGGGTACTGGTCGCCGGAATGGCCAGGCGGCAATAAAGTCGATTTCTATAACTGGAATGGCCACATTGCCAAGCCGATCTACGGCCCTGTCCAGCAATACAACGACGATACCATCCGCCAGACCGGCTACTACATGACCACACGCTTGAACGTGATGGATGACCTGCACGTGATCCTCGGTGGGCGCGTCGCCAACTACCACGTCACCGGTATCAACCCTTCCTACAAGGAAACCGGCCGGTTCGTGCCGTATGCCGGCGTGATCTACGACCTGAACGACAATCTCTCGGTGTACACCAGCTACACCGATATCTTCCAACCCCAGGAAAGCACGTACAAAGACCGCAACCAGACGTTGCTGGAACCGGACGAAGGCCAAAACTACGAGCTGGGCCTGAAGGGCGAGTTTCTCGACGGTCGCTTGAACACCAGCATTGCCTACTTCGAAGTGCATGAAGACAACCGTGCCATCCCGGACGATGCCTATAACAACCAGACTCCTTCCCCGCAAAACTATGCGTTCAAGAGCTCCAAGGCCGTCACCAAGGGTTACGAAGCAGAAATCTCAGGTGAGCTGGCGCCGGGCTGGCAAGTACAGGGTGGCTACACCCACAAGATCGTGCGGGACGCAGACGACAAGAAGATCTCCACCTTCGAACCTGAGCACCAGGTCAACCTGAACACCACTTACAAACTCAAGGGCGACCTCGACAAGTTCACCATCGGTGGCGGCCTGCGCTGGCAGAGCAAGGGTTGGAATGAAATCTACAACTCGCAGCTCAACACCAACCAGGACATCACCCAGGAGTCCTATTGGCTGGTGGACTTGATGACCCGCTACCAGGTCACCAAGAACCTCTCGGCGACTGTCAACTTCAACAACATCTTCGACAAGTCCTACTACACCAACGTGGGCTTCTATAACTCGGCGGCCTACGGCGAGCCGCGCAACGTGATGTTCAGCACCCGCTGGGACTTCTGATGTGATGCCTTGATCGCCCTGGCGGCGATCAACCAAAAGCCCGATGGAAGCGCTGCTTTCATCGGGCTTTTTTGTGCCCCGCCCTCCCCTGTGGCGAGTCCCCTGTGGCGAGAGAGCTTGCCCCCTCGCCACAGGTTCAGTGTTCATCACTTGAGGTGTTATTCCATTGCGGCCACCAGGCTACGGATGAACTCGGCACTGTCGATGATCCCGTCGTGATCAGTCTCGATCACCACTGAACGCTCGATCCGCCCCTGAACAAGGGTGCTTGCCATGTGCTGCTCGATCAGCTCCTTGAACTGCCCGGCGCGGCTCATGGACGCCCACCAGCAACTGACCGGGGCCTTGATCGGCTTGAAGTCCGCCGCCGACAGACGCTCACTGAGCGCGCGGTCGACCTCCCAGGAAATCTGCGCCTCATTGCCACGCAGCAACTCGTCCTTGATACCGGTAAAAGCGTCGCCCAGGGTCTGCTCGGCCCAGGCGATAAACCCTTGCCATTGCCCCGCTTCGTCTTGGGCATCGCGTTGACATTGCTGCCAGGCCGCCTGAATCCGCACGGCAAACGCCGGGAACATCACGCCCAACAAGGCCGCACGCCGCTCGTTCGCCGAGACTTCACGGTCATCCTCGGTGACGACCGCCTGCCAATAAGGCGTGAGCCACTGCGGCGGCGCGGCGTCGATCCAGCCGACAAACTCGACATCACGTCCCGCTTGCTCCAGCACGTAGGCGACTTCCATCGCCAGGTTGCCACCCAACGACCAGCCTGCCAGGCGGAAGGCGCCCTGGGGTTGGGCCAACAGGAGTTGCTCGGCGTAATCCTCGACCATGGCTTGCCATTCGGGTACTGCTGCACCGTCTTCGGCCAATGCACGGCAAATCACCCCGAACACCGGACGCTGCTCCCGGAGCGCGAGGGCAATCGCGGTGTAGCAATGCACCGAACCGAAGCTTGGGTGGAACATGAACAACGGTGTGCCTTCGGACTGGCTGTTGAGCTTGACGATCAACGAGCTGCGCGCGTCGCCCTGCAGGCAGTTGACCTGGCCGCGTACCGTCGGGTTAAGCATCAACTGGCTGACGGACAAGCCGACACCGCTGACTTTACGGATACGCTCCTTGAGCATCAGCACCAGCAAGGAGTGACCGCCCAACTCGAAGAAGTTGTCGTTCAGCCCTACGCGCTCGACACCGAGGACATCACGCCAGATCGCCGCGACGTGCTGCTCGATGGCGCTTTGCGGGGCCTGATAAGCGTCCGCGCCTTGCGCCTCCGGTTTAGGCAACGCCTTGCGATCCAGCTTGCCATTGGGGCTCAGCGGCATCTGTGTCAACACCACCCACTGCGCCGGCACCATGTAGTCCGGCAACTGCGCCGCCAGGTGCATCGCCACCTGTGCTTTCCAATCCTCGCTCGGCGCCTGCAGCACCAGATAGCCCACCAAGTGCGTACCGTCCACGGCGAGCACCGCCGCTTCACGCACACACGCGTGCTCCAGCAGGCGGGCCTCGATTTCACCCAACTCGATGCGCAAGCCACGCAGCTTGACCTGGTGATCGATGCGCCCGGCGTACTCGATCACCCCATCGTCGCGATAACGCGCCAGGTCCCCGGTGCGATACAACCGGGTGCCACTGCCGAACGGATCGGTCACAAAGCGTTCGGCGGTCAGCGCCGGCCGACGGTGATAACCGCGCGCCAGGCCGACGCCGCCGAGATAGAGTTCACCCAACACGCCAACGGGTGCCGGTTCCAAGTTGCCGTCCAACACGTAGCAGCCCAGGTTGGCGATCGGCCGACCAATCGGCACGGCGTCACCCCCTTCGTCGACGCAGGTCCAGTGGGTCACGTCGATTGCCGCTTCGGTCGGCCCATACAAGTTGTACAACCCGGCACGTGGCAGTTTGGCGAACACCTGTTGCTGGGCATCCACCGGCAGCGCTTCACCGCTGCACACAATGCGCTGCAGGCTGTGACAGGCGCCGACGCCGGCATCCTGCAAGAAGGCCTGGAGCATGGACGGCACAAAGTGCAACGTAGTGACTTGCTCGGCGGTGATCAGGCTCACCAGCCTGGCCGGATCACGATGGTCACCCGGCGCTGCCACCACCAGGCGCGCACCGGTCATCAGCGGCCAGAAGAACTCCCACACCGACACGTCGAAACTGAACGGCGTCTTCTGCAAGACCGTGTCACTGCCGTCCAGGCCATACGCCTGCTGCATCCAGCACAGCCGGTTGGTCAGCGCCGAATGGCGGTTACCCGCACCTTTGGGTTGGCCGGTGGAGCCCGAGGTGTAAATCACATAGGCGAGGTTTTCGCCATCGACGGCGACCTGCGGATTCCGCTCGGCGTAGGCCTGCAACCCCTCATCGCCCTGCTCCAGCACCAGGCTGTGCAAGCCCGTTGGAATCGGCAGTTGCTCCAGCAAATGCGCCTGGGTCAACAACAGCTTCACGTCGCTGTCTTGCAGCATGTAGGCCAATCGATCGCGGGGGTATTCCGGGTCCAGCGGCACATAAGCGCCACCTGCCTTGAGTACCGCCAGCAGGCCAACGACCATTTCAATCGAACGCTCAACCGCCAGCCCCACGAGGACATCCGGCCCGACGCCAGCCGCCATCAGGCGATGCGCCAAGCGGTTTGCCCGGCGGTTAAGCGCGGCGTAACTCAACACCTGCCCGGCAAATACCAGCGCCGGTGCGTCCGGCGTGCGCACCACCTGGGCTTCGATCAACTGATGCACCGGCAGGTGCAGCGGGTAGTCCGTGGCCGTGGCGTTCCAGGCATGCAGGACCGTTTCGCGCTCGGAACGGGCCAGCGAAGGCAACGTTGCCAGACGCTGTGCGCCGTCCACTGCCAATGCCTGCAACACCTGCTGGAAGTGCTCGGCCAACCGTTCGATATGCGCCGCGCTGAATGCCTGGCGGTCGTAATTGAACTCCAGGCCCAAGGTGTCACCAATGCCCAGCAAGACGGTCAACGGATAGTGGGTTTGCTCCAGGCTGTGGACGGCGCCAAACGTGAGCCCCGAAGGTGCGCCCTGCTCCAGCGCTTCGGACACCGGGTAGTTCTCAAACACCAGAATGCTGTCGAACAGCGCCTCGCCACCCAGCCCGGCCCAACGCTGGATCTCGAACAGCGGCGAATGCTCCTGCTCACGCAAGCGCACGTTCTGCGCCTGGATCTGCTGCAGCCACTGGCTGACCGTCATCTGTGCATCCGGCGTGGCCACGACGGGCAAGGTGTTGATGAACAGACCGACCTGTTGTTCGATACCGCGCAATTGCGCCGGACGGCCTGCCACAGTGGCGCCGAACGCCACGGTGGACTGCCCGGTGTGATGCTGCAACAGCAGCAGCCAGGCGCTTTGCACCAGCGTATTGAGGGTGACTTTATTGCGCTGGGCGAAGGCCTTGAGCTGAGCGGTCTGGCTGGCGTCGAGGTTCAGACGATGCTCGCCGTTGACGGCCAGCGCCTCGCTGTGCGCAGCTTGTACACCACGGGCCAAGCGGGTTGGCTCCTGCAGGTTGCGCAGTTGCTCTTTCCAGAATGCCTCGCTGACCGACTTGTCCTGTGCCTGCAGCCAGGCAATGTAATCGCGGTAACGCCCGATGGGCGCACGCAGCGGTTCACCGGCGTAATGTTGCAACACCTCGCCAAACAACTGCGAACCACTCCAGCCGTCCATCAAGATGTGGTGGTTGGTGTAGATCAAGTGATAACCGGACGCCCCCGTACGGACCACCGTCAGGCTCAGCAACGGCGCTTGTTCCAGCACGAACCCCTGGGCCCGCGCCGACTCGGCCAGGCTATCGAGTGCCGCACTGCTGCCGGGCCGACCTTGCCAGTCCAGCTCGGTGAACGGCATGCGCATCTGCTTGTAGACCACCTGTAACGGCTGCTCAAGCTCGGTCTGCCAGAGAAAACCGCTGCGCAGGATCTCATGGCTGTCGACCGCCGCCTGCCAGGCCTGGCGGAAGCGCGGTACATCCAGGCCCTCGACATCGATGCGCATCTGGTTGATGTAGTCACCCGAGCCTTCGCCGTACAGCGATTGGAACAGCATGCCTTGCTGCATCGGCGACAGCGGGTAAACGTCTTCGATGTCAGCCACCGTCACCGGCAAGCTGTCCAGTTGCGCCTGGGACAAGCGCGCCAGCGGGAAGTCCGAAGGCGTGACACCCTGGTTGACACCACAGTGCTCGATCAACGCCTTGAGTTCCGTCGCGTAGTCATCCGCCAGGCGTTGTACGGTCGCCTCATCGAACATCTGCTGGCTGAAGCTCCAGTTCAACTTCAATTCGCCGGCGTAGACCTGGCCGTTGATTTCCAACCAGTTGCCCAGCGGTGCCTCGGCACTCTGTTCGGCACCACTGCCATCACCGGAGGGGACGAACAAGCCTTCCTGTTCGCCGCCGTCAAAACTGCCGTCGAATTGCCCCAGGTAGTTGAAGGTGATGCGTGGGCGCGGCAGTTCACTCAGGGCCTGTTGAGCCTCGGCATTCCCCAGGTAACGCAGGGCACCAAAGCCCAGGCCCTTGTCGGGAATCGCACGCAACTGCTCCTTGATCTGCTTGAGGGAGCCGGCCAGCGAATCGGTCGGCACCAGCTTCACCGGGTAGAGGCTGGTGAACCAGCCGACGGTACGGGTCAGGTCGATCTCGTCGAACAGGTCTTCACGGCCATGGCCTTCCAGGCGGATCAACATCGACGCATCACCGGTCCAGCGCACAACGACACGCGCCAGTGCGGTCAGCAACAGGTCATTGATCTGGGTGCGGTAAGCACTGGGGGCGTCCTGCAACAGACGCCGCGTGAAAGCCTGATCCAGATGGGTGGTCACGCTCAGTGCATGCCGGTTGCTCACGCTGGCCTGTGGATCGGCCCCCGGCAGGCCAGTGGGGCTGCCTTGCAACTGCGTCTGCCACCAGGCCAGTTCCTGCGCCAGTGCGGCGCTGCGTGCATAGGTTTGCAGACGCTCGGCCCAGGCCCGGGTCGCGCTGGTCTTGGCGGGCAACACGACCGTGGCACCTTGGGCAAGCTGGCGGTAAGCCGTTTGCAGGTCTTCCAGCAGGATGCGCCAGGACACACCGTCCACCACCAAGTGATGAATCACCAGCAGCAAGCGCTGGGAGCCGTCGGCCAGATCCACGAGCACTGCACGCAGCAGCGGCCCTTCGCTCAGGTCGAGGCTGCGCTGGGCTTCCTCACCCAGGGCCTCCAACTCTTCGACCGCATTCAAGGTGGTCTGCCACAGGACCTGCTCGGCCTGATGCTGCTGCGGCCCGCGATACGCCGCGCTCCAGCCTGCCGCGCCCTGGACGAAACCGATGCGCAGGGCGTCGTGATGCACGATCAAGGCCTGCAGCGCCGCCACCAGCAGCGGCGCCTGCAACGCCTGGTGTGGCTGTAGCACCACCGACTGGTTCCAGTGGTGACGCTGGGGAATGTCATCGGCAAAAAACGCCTGCTGGACAGGCAGCAACAACAACTCGCCGGTCAATGCCGACTGATCCAGCACCACCGCGCCCTCGCCTTCCCGGGCCACGGCCGCCAGGCTCTGGACCGTCTGGTGCTGGAACAGATCCTTGGGCGTGAAGCGCACACCGGCCTGTCGGGCACGGCTGACCACCTGGATCGAGATGATCGAGTCACCGCCCAATTCGAAAAAGTTATCGTGCAAACCGACACGTGGCAGACGCAGCACGTCGGACCAGATCGCCGCGATCTTCTGCTCCAGCTCACTCTGTGGCGCCACGTACACCTGCTGCATCTGGCTGACATCCGGGCGCGGCAGGCCCTTGCGGTCGAGCTTGCCGTTCGGCGTCAGCGGCATGCGCTCAAGGAACATCAGGTGCGTGGGCACCATATAGTCCGGCAAGCGGGTTTTCAGGGCGCGGCGCAAGGCTTCGCGGCAGGTCGACTGCGCCACGGCGTCGTCGACGAGCAACGGGTCCAGCGGCACCACATAGGCGACCAGTTGCTTGCCGCTCGGCCCTTCCTGGGCCACCACCACGGTTTCGCCGACACTGTCCTGCTCGCGCAGACGCGCTTCGATCTCGCCCAGTTCTATACGGAAGCCACGGATTTTCACCTGATGATCGACGCGCCCGAGGTAATCCACCACGCCATCCGGGCGGCCACGGGTCAGGTCGCCGCTGCGATACAC
Organism: Pseudomonas petroselini; assembly: GCF_045037875.1. Taxonomy (NCBI): domain Bacteria; kingdom Pseudomonadati; phylum Pseudomonadota; class Gammaproteobacteria; order Pseudomonadales; family Pseudomonadaceae; genus Pseudomonas; species Pseudomonas petroselini. Next base: position 3,329,480 of record NZ_CP173614.1, on the reverse strand, counting down.
ACGGCTGCCGGGTTTGCCGAACGGGTCCGGCACGAAGCGCTCGGCGGTCAGGGCCGGGCGCTCCAGGTAACCTCGGGCCACGCCCTCGCCGCCCAGGTACAACTCACCGGCTACGCCGATGGGTTGCAGGTTGAGTTGCGCGTCCAATACGTAGCCGCTGCGGTTGCCCAGCAGTGTGCCGATCGGTGCGTAGACGGCACCGCACGGGTCACCACGGCGGGCTTTCCACAGCAACGGCGTGACCACGGTTTCGGTCGGGCCGTAGCCGTTGAACAGGTAAGTCGGCTTGAGCGCGCGCCACGCCAGGTCATAGCTGGCCTGGGCCACGGCATCACCGCCGAAGCAGTACACACGAACCTTCGGCGGGTTACCGTCGCGTTCGGCATGTTCGGCCAGCTGCTGCAGGTACACCGGCGGGAACACCGCCATGGTCACGTGATGGCGATGCATCTGCTGGTAGGTGTATTCCGGCAGCCACAGGCTGTCATCGCGAATCAGCACGCTGGCACCGTTGATCAGCGGGTGCATCCAGCCTTCGTGGGAGCCATCGAAGGCGAACGACATGAAGTGCAGTTCGCAATCGGCCGGGCCGGTTTCATAACGCTCGCCGGTGGCAATGATGTGCGCCACCAACGGGCCGTGGGACACCGCCACGCCTTTGGGCATGCCGGTGGAGCCGGAGGTGTAGATCACGTAGGCCAGGTTGTCGCCGTCCAGCGCCACCTCGGGTGCGGTGTCGTCGTCAGCGGACCAGGCTTGCGTCTGGTCCACGGCAAGGACTTCCAGGCCGTCTGGAATCGGCAAGCGCTGTTGCACCGCCGAATGGGTCAACAGCAATCGGGCGCGGCTGTCCTGCATCATGTACAGCAGGCGGTCACGCGGGTATTCGATGTCCAGCGGCACGTAGACGCCACCGGCTTTCATCACTGCCAGGAACGCCACCATGATCTCGGCGCTGCGCGGCATAGCAATCGCCACGCGCACTTCGGGGCCGACACCACGGGCGATCAATGCATGGGCCAGGCGGTTGGCTTGGCGGTCCAGCTCGCCGTAAGTCAGCTGTTGCTCGCCAAATTTCACCGCCACCGCCTCGGGGGTTTCCCCGGCGCGGTCGGCCACCAACTCGTGCACCAGGCGCTTGGCCGAGAAGCCGGCATCGCTCTGGTTCCACAGTTGAAGAATCTGTTGCCGTTCGGCGTTGTCCAGCAGGTTTAATTGGCTGAGATTCTGCCGTGGGTCGGCAACCATGCCTTGCAACAGGTTCTGCCAGTGTCGCGCCATGCGTTGCACGGTACTGGCCTCAAACAGGTCCTGGGCATAGCCGAGCGTGGCCCAGATACCTTCGGTGGATTCCTGGATATCCAGGTCCAGGTCGAAATGCGCCGTCTTGCTTTCCCATTCCAGCCCTTCTACCGAAAGATTCGGCAGTTGCTGCTGAACCTGAGCCTGGCCCACGTCGGTCTGGTGGTTGAACATCACTTGGAACAACGGGTTGTGGCTCAGGCTGCGCTCGGGTTGCAGCGCTTCCACCAGTTGTTCGAAGGGCAGGTCCTGGTGGGCCTGGGCGTCCAGCGCCCGTTGCCGGGCCTGTTGCAGCAGTTGCTCGACGCTCATCTGGCCGTGGAGATCGGCCTTGAGCACCTGGGTGTTGACGAAGAAACCGATCAGACGCTCGGTCTCGCTGCGATTGCGGTTGGCGATCGGCACCCCGACACGGATCTCTTCCTGGCCACTGTAGCGATGCAGCAACGTCTGGAACGAGGCCAATAGCAGCATGAACAAGGTCACGTCCTGCTGCTTGGCCAGGGCCTTGAGGCCTTGGGTCAACGCGCCGGGCAGTTCGAATGCCAGGCGCGCGCCACGATGGCTTTGCACAGCCGGACGTGGGTGGTCGAACGGCAACGCCAACACGCTCTGCTCACCGCCGAGCATGTCGCGCCAATACGCCAGTTGACGGGCCTTCTCGCCCGCCTCCATCCAGTTGCGCTGCCATACGGCGTAGTCGGCGTACTGAATCGGCAGCGCCGGCCATTGCAACACCTGTCCCTGGCTGTAGGCCGCATACAGTTGCACCAGCTCTTCAACCATCAGCTGCATCGACCAGCCATCGGACACGATGTGATGCTGCACCAATACCAAGACATGTTCATCAGCGGCGATGCGCAGCAACGAAACCCGCAGCAAAGGCCCTTGTTCCAGATTGAAGGGTTGGGCTATTTCGGCCTCGACCCGCGCCTTGAGCTGCGCTTCCTGCACCTCAGCGTGCGCTATCGGCAACGACACCTGCGGTGAAATGATTTGAACCGTGCGGTCGCGCTCCTGGCGCAAATGGGTGCGCAGGCTTTCATGCCGGGCCAGCAAGGTATCGAAACTGCGTTGCAGTGCACCCAGGTCAAGCTGCCCTTTCAAACGCAAGGCGCTGGGGATGTGGTACGCGGCGCTTTGCGGCTCCAGTTGCCATAAAAACCACTGGCGCTCCTGGGCGTAGGACAGCGGCAACTGCTGGTCCCGCCCTACCGGCAACAGCGCGGGCGCGGTCGGCGCGCCTGGGGCCTGGGTGGTCAGTGCGGCGACAAACCCCTCCAGGCGCGGCTGCTCGAACAGCAATTTGAGCGGCACTTCGAGCCTCAATGCCTGGCGAATGCGCGAGACCACCTGCATGGCCAGCAGCGAATGCCCGCCCAGTTCGAAGAAGTGGTGGGTCAGGCCCACACGCTCGACGCCAAGAATATCAGCCCAGATCGCCGCAACCTGCTGTTGCAGTGGCGTAACCGGTGCCTGCCAGGCCTGTTGCACCGCGCTGCCATCGGGTTTGGGCAGCGCCTGGCGGTCAAGCTTGCCGTTGGGGTTCAACGGCATGCGGTCGAGGAAGATCAGGTGCGCAGGCACCATGTAATCGGGCAGTTGCTCACGCAAAGTGGCCTTGAGCGTTTCGCCCGCCGCCGCATGCTCGGCGGCGGACAACGGCTGGGCCGGCACAAGGTAGGCCACCAACTGGTTGTCAGCCGCCAGCAGGAAGGCTTCGCGTACGGCCTCCTGGGCCAACAGCAGCGCTTCGATCTCACCCAACTCGATTCGGAAACCGCGGATTTTGACCTGATGGTCGACGCGACCGACGTATTCGATCACCCCGTCGGCGCGATAACGCGCCAGGTCACCGGTGCGGTAAAGACGCTCGCCCAGGGTGCTGAACGGGTCGGCGACAAAACGTTCAGCGGTCAGGCTCGGGCGTTGCAGGTAATCACGGGCCAAGCCACTGGCACTGGCAATGTACAGCTCCCCCACCGCGCCAACCGGCAACAGGTTAAGGTCACGGTCCAACACATACAGGCCACGCCCCGGCAACGCGCGGCCAATCGGGCTGGCAGTGGCGCCAATCACGGCGTTGTCATCGCTGCAATCGAGCACGCTGGACACCACCGTGGCCTCGGTCGGCCCGTAGGTATTGAGCAGGCGTACATGCCCCAGCCCCGCGCGCCGCCACAGCACCGGGCCATCCAGCGGCATCGCTTCGCCGCCGATATGCACCTGGCGCAATGCGCCATAGGGCCGTGGCCCCGCTGCCAGGCAATCCTGCAGGAACAGTTTCCAGTAGGCGGTGGGCAAGTCGGCCAGGGTGATGCCTTGGTCGATAATCTGCCGGTACAGGTCAGCGCCGTCCCACAACTGCGGCCCGCGCAACACGACCGTCGCGCCCAGGGTCAGGGCCGGGTACAGCTGCTCGACAAAACCATCGAAGTTCAGCGTCGCGAACTGCAGTACGCGGTCGTCCGCGACCAGGCGCGAATACTCGGCCGCGATACCGGCGAACTCGCTCAATGCCGCATGGCTGATGGCAACGCCTTTTGGCTTGCCGGTGGAGCCGGAGGTGTAGATGACATACGCCAGGCTGCGGGGCTCGAACGCGGTAGGCGGGTTGTGCTCGGCACACTGCGCCAACTGCGCGTCGGCCAGGTCGATGTCCAGCGCCGTCAGATCGGCCGGCAATGGCAAGCGGTCGCGCAGGTGGGATTGGGTCAACACCAGTCGCACACCACTGTCGTCGAGCATATGCACCAGGCGCTCACGCGGGTATTCAGGGTCAAGCGGCACGTAGGCGCCACCCGCCTTGAGCACCGCCAACAGGCTGACCACCATGGCAAAGGAGCGCTCGACCGCGATGCCCACCAGCACCTCCGGGCCTACGCCCTGGGCGATCAGGTAGTGCGCCAGGCGATTGGCTTGGCGGTTCAGTTCACCGTAGCTCAGCGTTTGCTCATCCAAGGCCAGCGCCTGGCGCGCCGGATGTTCGCGGGCCTGGGCCTCGAACAACTGGTGCACGGCGTGCGGCGCCGCGACGGTGGCGGGGGCATTCCAGTCCTTGAGCATCCGCTGTTGTTCGGGGGCATCGAGCATCGACAGCGCGCAAAGACGGCTGCGTGGTGCACTCACTGCCGCCTGGAGCAGGTTCTGCCAATGCTGCGCCAAGCGTTCGATGGTTGCGCTTTCGAACAGGTCGGTGGCGTAGGTCAGCGCCGCCCAGAGGCCTTCGGCGGACTCATGGGTGTCCAGGCTCAGGTCGAAATGCGTGGTCTGGCTCTCCCAATCCAGCTCCGCCACCCGCAAGCCAGGCAATTGCTGGCCATCGCGCCCGCCCTGGGCGTCGGTCTGGTGGTTGAACATCACTTGGAACAGCGGGTTATGGCTCAGGCTGCGTTCAGGTTGCAGCGCTACCACCAATTGTTCAAACGGCAAGTCCTGGTGCGCCTGGGCTTCCAGGGCGCGGCGCTTGGCCTGTTGCAGCAGTTCGGCGAAGCTCATCTGCCCGTCAAGGTCGGCCTTGAGCACTTGGGTGTTGACGAAAAAGCCGATCAGCCGCTCGGTTTCCACGCGGTTGCGGTTGGCATTCGGCACGCCGATGCGGATGTCCGACTGGCCGCTGTAGCGAAACAGCAGGGTCTGGAACGAGGCCAGCAACAGCATGAACGGGGTCACGCCCTCTTGCTGGGCCAGGCGCTTGATACCGGCCACCAGGTCCGCCGGCAGATGCACCTGTAAGCTGGCGCCGCGATGGCTTTGCTGCGCCGGGCGCGGATGGTCGAGGGGTAATTCCAGCACCGGTTGCTCACCGCCCAGCAGGTCCTGCCAGTAGGCCAATTGACGGGCCTTCTCCCCGGCTTCCATCCAACTGCGCTGCCACAGCGCGTAGTCGGCGTAGTGGATCGGCAAGCCCGGCAATTGCACCTCCTGGCCTTGGCTGTGCGCGGCGTAGAACTGCACCAGTTCCTCGACCATGACCTGCATCGACCAGCCATCGGAAATGATGTGGTGCTGCACCATCACCAGCACATGCTCGTCTTCGGCCAGTTGCAGCAAGGTCACGCGCAACAACGGCCCCGCCTGCAAATCGAAAGGCCGGGCTATCTCGGCTTCGATGCGCGCCATCAATGGGTGTTCGTCGGCAACGTCCTGGTGAATCTCGATGCGCGCCTCGGGCGCTACGCTTTGCAGCAGGCGCTCGCCGTCCTGTACCAGGCGTGTGCGCAGGCTTTCATGGCGGGCCAGCAGGCTGTCGAATGCGCGTTGCAGGGCCGCCAGGTCCAGTCGGCCCTGCAGACGCAGTGCGCCGGGAATATGATAAGTGGCGCTGTCCGGGTCCAGTTGCCAGAGAAACCACTGGCGCTCCTGCGCGTAGGACAACGGCAGACTCTGGCCGTCCTCACGGATCGAGGCAATCGGCAGTTGGGCGAAGCTCATGCCCCGGCTTTGCAGGCGCTGGTAAAACTGCTGGCGCTGTTCCAGAGGCAGGCGAAGAAAGCGCGAAACCAGATCGATATTAGGGTTGGAAAGCATGGGTCAAATCGCCTCTAGTTCGCTCAAAAAGTCACGAAGATCATCAAAATCTTCCGCGCTGCCGGCGCGGAAGGTGGCGGCGGCCTGGACGTAGGCGCGCAGCGTTTCGGTCTGGAACACTTCCAGCAAGGGCACTTCCAGGCCCAGTTCGGCCTGGACCCGCGAGGTGATCTGGATCGCCAGCAGGGAATGGCCGCCCACTTCGAAGAAGTTGTCGTTCAGGCCCACCTGCGGCAGGCGCAGCACGTCGGCCCAGATCGCCGCGACCTGCTGTTCCAGCTCGGTTTCGGGGGCCACATAGGCCTGTTGCAACAGGCTCGCGTCCGGTTCGGGCAAGCCCTTGCGGTCGAGTTTGCCGTTGGGGGTCAACGGCATGTGCGCCAGGAACATGAAGTGCGTCGGCACCATGTAGTCCGGCAGGTGGGTTTTCAGCGCGCGGCGCAGGCTGTCGCGGAACTCGGCTTCATCGGCCAGGTGGGTGTCTGCCGGTACCACGTAGGCGACCAGTTGTTTGCCGGTCGGGCCTTCCTGGGCCACCACGACGGTTTCACCGACATTGTCCTGTTCGCGCAGACGCGCTTCGATCTCGCCCAGCTCAATACGGAAGCCACGGATTTTCACCTGATGGTCGACACGGCCGAGGTAGTCCACCACGCCATCCGGGCGGCCACGGGTCAGGTCGCCGCTGCGATACACACGGCTGCCGGGCTTGCCGAACGGGTCCGGTACGAAGCGCTCGGCGGTCAGGGCCGGGCGTTCCAGGTAACCCCGGGCCACGCCCTCGCCGCCCAGGTACAACTCACCGGCTACGCCGATGGGTTGCAGGTTGAGTTGCGCGTCCAATACGTAGCCGCTGCGATTGCCCAGCAATGTGCCGATCGGTGCGTAGACGGCACCGCACGGGTCACCACGGCGGGCCTTCCACAGCAACGGCGTGACCACGGTTTCGGTCGGTCCGTAGCCGTTGAACAGGTAGGTCGGCTTGAGCGCGCGCCACGCCAGGTCATAGCTGGCCTGGGCCACGGCATCACCGCCGAAGCAGTACACACGAACCTTCGGCGGGTTACCGTCGCGTTCGGCATGTTCGGCCAACTGCTGCAGGTACACCGGCGGGAACACCGCCATGGTCACGTGATGGCGATGCATCTGCTGGTAGGTGTATTCCGGCAGCCACAGGCTGTCATCGCGAATCAGCACGCTGGCGCCGTTGATCAGCGGGTGCATCCAGCCTTCGTGGGAGCCATCGAACGCGAACGACATGAAATGCAGTTCGCAATCGGCCGGCGACGTTTCATAACGCTCGCCAGTGGCAATGATGTGCGCCACCAACGGGCCATGGGACACCGCCACGCCTTTGGGCATGCCGGTGGAGCCGGAGGTGTAGATCACGTAGGCGAGGTTGTCGCCATCCAGTTTCACCTGCGGTGCCGTGTCGCTGAAACCTGTCCATTCCTCGGTACGATCAATCGCCAGGCTATCAAGGCCGTCGGGGATCGGCAGTTGCTGCAAGGCACGGGTGTGGGTCAGCAGCAGCTGCGCGCGGCTGTCCTGCATCATGTACAGCAGGCGGTCACGCGGGTATTCGATGTCCAGCGGCACGTAGACACCACCGGCTTTCATCACCGCGAGGAACGCCACCATGATCTCGGCGCTGCGCGGCATGGCAATCGCCACGCGCACTTCGGGGCCCACGCCACGGGCGATCAATGAATGGGCCAGGCGGTTGGCCTGGCGGTCCAGCTCGCCATAGCTCAGGGTTTGTGCGTCGAACTTCACCGCAACTGCCTCCGGGTTTTCCCGGGCGCGGTCGGCGACTAATTCGTGAACCAGGCGCTTGGCCGAGAAGCCGGCGTCGGTCTGGTCCCACCGCTGAAGAATGTGTTGTTGCTCGTCCTGGCCCAGCAGGTTGAGTTGGCTGATGGGTTGCTGTTGGTCGGCGACCATCGCCTGCAACAGGTTCTGCCAGTGGCCGGCCATGCGTTCAATCGTGGCGGGCGCAAACAGGTCGGTGGCGTAGTTCAGGGAGGCACGCAGGGTCGCCTGGGTTTCCTCCACATCCAGTGCCAGGTCGAACTGGGCAACGCCCTCATCCCAGCTCAGCACCTCGACATCGAGTTCGGTGAGGCGCTGCAGGTGATTGGCTGCCGAGGTCACGCGATGGTTGAACAGCACCTGGAACAGCGGGCTCAGGCTCATGCTGCGCTCGGGTTGCAGGGCCTCTACCAGTTGCTCGAACGGCAGGTCCTGGTGGGCCTGGGCCTCCAGGGAACGCTGGCGTACCTGTTGCAGCAGTTGCACGACGCTCATCTGCCCGTGGATATCGGCCTTGAGTACCTGGGTGTTGACGAAGAAGCCGATCAGCCCCTCGGTTTCCAGGCGATTGCGGTTGGCAATCGGCACGCCGACGCGTACGTCTTCCTGGCCGCTGTAGCGGTGCAGCAACGCCTGGTAGGACGCCAGCAGCACCATCGGCAACGTCACACCGGCGCCTTGCGCCAAGCGGCGCAAACCGGCCAGGAGCTGCGGTGGCAACTCAATGCCCAGGCGTGCGCCACGGTGGCTTTGTACCGCGGGGCGCAGGTAGTCGAACGGCAACTCCAGCACCGGCTGCACGCCACCCAACTGGGCCTGCCAGTACGCCAGCTGGCGGGCCTTCTCGCCGGCCTCCATCCAGTTGCGCTGCCACAGGGCGTAGTCGGCGTACTGGATCGGCAAGGCTGGCAAGTCTGGCATGTGGCCTTGGCTGAAGGCGGCGTACAGCTGCACCAGTTCCTCGACCATCAGTTGCATCGACCAGCCATCGGAGACGATGTGGTGCTGCACCAGCACCAGCACATGATCATCAGCCGCCAGGCGCAGCAGGTTGACCCGCAGCAGCGGTCCGCGCAGCAGCTCGAATGGCTGCGCGACCACCTCAGCGACCCGGGCCTTGAGGCTGGCTTCATCGGTGTCGGCCAGGTCGATTTCGATCAGGCCCGAGTCCTCAATCACCTGCACGGTAGCGGCGGCGTCCTGGCGCACATGGGTGCGCAGGCTTTCATGGCGCGCCAGCAAGGTATCGAAACTGCGTTGCAGCGCGCCGAGGTCAAGCGACCCTCGCAAGCGCAAGGCGCTTGGGATGTGGTACGCGGTGCTATGTGGGTCCAGTTGCCAGAGGAACCATTGGCGCTCCTGGGCGTAGGACAGCGGCAGCGGTTGGCGGCGGTCGGCCTTGAGCAAGGCCGGTGCAACCACGCCCTCCTCGCCCAGGGCCTGCACGAAGTCACCCAGCAGCGGGTTTTCGAACAGGGTCTTGAGCGCCACTTCCAGCGCCAGTGCCTGGCGAACCCGCGAGACCACCCGCGTGGCCAGCAGCGAATGCCCGCCCAGTTCGAAGAAGTGGTCATCGAGACCGACCTGCGGCAGGTCCAGCACGTCGGCCCAGATGGCCGCGACCTGCTGTTCACGCGGCGTCACGGGCGCCACATGACCTGTGCGCAACAGCGCCGTGTCCACCGCCGGCAATGCCTTGCGATCGAGCTTGCCATTGGGGGTCAGGGGCAGGCTGTCGAGGAACATCAGGTGCGCCGGCACCATGTAGTCCGGCAGGCGCTCGCGCAGGGCCGCCTTGTAGACCTCCGGCGCGTCGGGCGCGGAACTCACCAGGTAGGCGATCAAGCGGTCGTTGTCGGCCAGGACCACGGCTTCGCGTATACCGGCCTGCTCGCGCAGGCAGGCTTCGATTTCACCCAGTTCGATGCGGAACCCACGTACCTTGACCTGATGGTCGACCCGGCCGATGTACTCCACCACACCGTCGGCGCGGTAGCGGGCCAGGTCGCCGGTGCGGTACAGGCGTTCGCCCGGCGCACCGTACGGGTTGGGCACAAAACGCTCGGCGGTCAGCGCCGGGCGCTCGTGGTAACCGCGCGCCAGGCCGACGCCGCCGATCAGCAACTCACCGGCCGCGCCCACCGGGCTTGGGGTCAAGCCGGCATTGAGGATGAACAACGCGGTATTGGCGATAGGCCGCCCGACAAAAGGCTGGGCCTCGTGCAGACGATGGGCCGCCGACCAGATAGTGGTTTCCGTCGGGCCATAGAGGTTCCACAGCGGGCCTTGCAGGTCGAGCAGGCGCTGGGCCAGGTCCGACGGCAGTGCTTCGCCGCCGCACAGGCTTTTGATACCGCGCAGCCGTTGGGCGCGCGGGCTTTCCAGCAGCATGCGCCAGGTCGACGGCGTGGCTTGCAGGACGTTGGCGGATTGGCTGTGCACCAGGTCGATGATGGCTTCGGGGTCAAGGGCCAGTTCCTGACCACTCAGCAGCACGGTGGCGCCGACCGTCAGCGGCACGTACAGCTCCAGGGCAAAGATGTCGAACGAGAAGGTGGTCAGCGACAACACGCGGGCGTCAGCACCGATGTCCAGGGTGCCGGCCATGCCGCAGGTGAAGCTGCACAGCGCCTGGTGGCGCACCATCACACCCTTGGGCTTGCCGGTGGAGCCGGAGGTGTAGATCACGTAGGCCAGGTGTTCCGGCGTGACGTTGACCTGCGGGTTGTGCTCGGCGGCGTTGTCATCCGCCTCGACCATCAGCACCTGCACACCCTGCGAGTGCGCCAGGCTGCCATCCAGGTGCGGCTGGGTCAGCAACACTCGCGCACGGCTGTCTTCAAGCATGAAGGCCAGACGGTCCGCCGGGAATTGCGGGTCGAGCGGCACGTAGGCACCACCCGCCTTGAGGGTCGCCAACAGGCCGATCACCATGTCCAGCGAACGCTCGACATGCACCGCCACCAGTACGTCCGGCCCTACGCCCGCCGCGATCAGGCGATGGGCCAGGCGGTTGGCGCGACGGTTGAGTTCGCCGTAGCTGAGGGCCTGGCCATTGAACTGCAGCGCCAGCGCGTCCGGTTGTGCCAGGGCCTGGGCCTCGAACAGCCGGTGCACGCAACGCTCGCGGGGGTAATCAACCGACGTGTCATTCCAGGCCTCGACCATCTGTTGCCATTGCGGCGCGCTGAGCATCGCCAGCTCATCCACAGCCTGGGATGCATCGTGCACCACGGCGCGCAACAGGTTTTGCCAGTGCTCGGCCAGGCGCTCGACGGTCGTGGCATCGAACAGGTCGGTGGCGTAGGTCAGGGACGCCCACAGGCCTTCGGCGGACTCTTCGGTTTCCAGGTTCAGATCGAACTGGGTGCTGTGCCCGGCCCAATCCACCGCTTGCAGGTCCAGGCCCGGCAACTGCAGCGGGGCTGCACGCAGGTTGTCCTGGTGATTGAACATCACCTGGAACAGCGGGTTATGGCTGAGGCTGCGCTCCGGTTGCAGGGCTTCGACCAGTTGTTCGAACGGCAGGTCCTGATGCGCCTGGGCGTCCAGGGCCTGCTGCTTGACCTGGGCGAGCAGTTGGTCGAAGGCCATCTGCCCGTGCACGTCGGCTTGCAGCACCTGGGTGTTGACGAAGAAGCCCAGCAGACGCTCGGTTTCCAGGCGATTACGGTTGGCGATCGGTACGCCGACGCGGATCCGGGACTGGCCGCTGTAGCGATGCAGCAAGGTCTGGAACGACGCCAGCAGCACGACGAACAGGGTCACCTCCTGACGCTGGGCCAGGGCCTTGAGCTCAGCGACCAGCGCGTTGTCGAGCTGGACTTGGCGGCGTGCGCCACGATGGCTTTGCAGCGCCGGCCGCGGGTGATCCAGCGGCAGCTCAAGCACCGGATGCTCGGTGCCCAGACGGGTGCGCCAGTAGTCGAGTTGGCGCTGTTTTTCACCGGCCGCCATCCAGTCACGTTGCCACTGGGCATAGTCGACGTACTGGATCGGCAGCGCAGGCAACGGGGACTGGCCCTGATAGAGCGCCACCAGCTCGTCGACCATGACTTGCATCGACCAGCCGTCGGAGATGATGTGGTGCTGGGTGATCACCAGCACATGGTGCTCAGCCTCGACCTCCAGCAAGTTGACGCGCATCAGCGGGCCATTGACCAGGTCGAACGGGCGCTGGATTTCCTGCGCCACCGCGTGTTCGATCGCCGAGGCCGCGACCCGCTGGTGTTTGATCGGCATCGCCAGGCATGGATGAATCACTTGCCAGGTGTGCTCGCCCTCTTCCACAAAGGTGGTGCGCAGCGGCTCATGGCGCTGCACCAGGGCCTGGAACGCCCGCTCCAGCGCCGCGACGTCCAAGCGGCCGCGCAGATGCAGTGCACTCGGCACGTGGTATGCCGCGCTGGTGGGGTCCAGTTGCCAGAGAAACCACTGGCGCTCCTGGGCGAACGACAGCGCCAGCGGCTGGTCCCGCGTCACCGCCACCAGCGGCAGCGCCCTGGCGGTCTGCAACCCGGCGCAAGCGGCTGCGAACGCTTCCAGCGTCGGTTGTTCGAACAGTGTGCGCAACGGCACTTCCAGCTTCAGGTCATGACGCACCCGCGAGACCACTTGGGTCGCCAGCAACGAATGGCCGCCACGTTCGAAGAAGTGGTCGTTGAGCCCCACCTGTTCCACTTGCAACACTGCTTGCCAGATAGCAGCCAATCGCGCCTGCAGTGGATTTTGCGGCGCCAGGTAGGCCTGGTGCGCTTGATTCAGGTCCGGCGCCGGCAGTGCGCGACGGTCAAGCTTGCCGTTGTTGTTCAACGGCAAGGCCTCGAGGATGACCCAGTGCCCTGGCACCATGTAGTCCGGCAGGGACTGGCGCAAGGTGGCCGCCAGTGCTTGCGGGTCCAGCGTCTGCCCCGTGACGGGCACCACGTACGCCACCAATTGCGTGCCCGTCGCGCTCGATTGTGCGATGACCGCCGCTTCACGCAACGACGGCAAGGCTTGCAGGCTGGCTTCGATCTCGCCCATTTCCACGCGGAAACCGCGAATTTTCACTTGATGGTCGATACGCCCGACGTACTCCAGCGCACCCGCCTCGTTGTAACGGGCCAGGTCGCCACTGCGGTAGAGCCGTGCACCCGGCACGGCGGAGAACGGGTCCGGCAGGAAGCGCTCGGCGGTCAACGCCGGGCGGTCAAAATAGCGTTGCGCCAGGCCGTGCTCGGCGCCGATGCACAGCTCGCCGACGCCCTCGGTGGCCAGCAGCTCGAAACCACTGTCCAGCACATACAAGGCGCGGCCTGCGATGGCCCGGCCAATCGGCACGCCAAACGCATCGCTGGCGTCCGCCCACTGGCAGTCGTGCACGCTGGACACGACGGTGGCCTCGGTGGGCCCGTAGGTGTTGACCAGGCGCACGCCACCCAGGCCGGCGGCGTGCCAGGCGCGCAGCCCTTCCACCGACATCGCCTCGCCCCCCACGTGGACCTGGCGCAGGTTGCCCAGGGTGCGTCGGTCGACGGCGCATTCCTTGGCGAGCAGATACCAGTACGCAGCCGGCAAGTCCGCCAGGGTCACGCCCTGCTCGACGATTTCGCGGGCCAGTTGCCCGGCATCCCACAGCTCATCGCCGCGCATGATCAACGCCGCGCCCACACACAGCGGCGGGTAGCATTGCTCGACGAAGCCGTCAAAGCTGAAGGTCGCGAATTGCAGCACGCGATCAGCAGCACTCAAGCGGCTGTAAGCCTCGGCGCTGTCGCAGAACTGGCTGAGGGCGGCATGGTCGATGGCCACCCCCTTGGGCAACCCGGTGGAGCCGGAGGTGTAGATCACATAGGCCAGGTCGGCAGCGGCGGCCTGGTTGGCTGGATGGGTCGACGGGTAGTCAGCCAACTCTGCACCGGCCGCGGTGAAGTCCAAACGCACCAGCCCTTGGGGCAGTGGCAGGTCGGCCAGCAGCCCGGTTTCGCTGAGCAGCAGGTCCAGGCGGCTGTCCGCCAGCATGTAGGCCAGGCGTTCGGTCGGATAGTTCGGGTCCAGCGGCACATAGGCGGCGCCACTTTTGAGCACCGCCAGCAGGCTGACGATCAACTGCGGGCCACGTCGCGCTGCCAGGCCAACGCGCTGGCCTGGGCCAACACCCAGCGCCAGCAGGCGATGGGCAAGACGGTTGGCGCGGTCGTTCAGCTGTGCGTAGCTCAGGCACGCGTCGCCCGCTTGTACCGCCAGCGCGTCGGGCGTGGCGGCCGCTTGGGCGGCGATACGTTCGTGCACGCGCAGCTGGCGCGGGGCGGCACCGGGCGCCCAGCTATGGGCGAGCACGTCGCGGCGAGTGGCGGCGTCGAGCAGGCGCAGGTTGCCAAGCGGTGCCTGCGCGTCTGCGAGCATCTGCACCAGCAGGTGATGCAGGTTGCCGCTCAGTCGAGCGACCTGTTGCGCGCTGAATCGGGCCTGGTCGTAACCGAACTCCAGGCGCAGGCTGGCGCCCAACTCGATCCCCAGGGTCAGCGGATAGTGGGTCTGTTCATGGTTGTGCAGGCGGCCGAAGGTCAGGCCGGCGGGCGCACCTTGTTTCAAGGCTTCGGCCACCGGGAAGTTTTCGAACACCAGCAAGGTGTCGAACAGCGCAGTGCCCTGCTGCCCCGCCCAGCCCTGGATGTCGTAGAGCGGCACATGTTCGTGGTCGCGCAGGCTCAGGTTGAGGGCTTGCAGTTCGCTCAGCCAGTTGGCCACCGACAGCGCGGGCGAGGCCGCGCTGACAATCGGCAGCGTGTTGATGAACAGGCCCAGTTGCTGTTCGATCCCCGGCAACGGTGCCGAGCGCCCCGCCACCGTGGCACCAAAGGCCACGCAGTCCCGCCCGGTATAGCGCTGCAGCAACAGGCTCCAGGCGCCTTGAAGCACGGTGTTGAGGGTGACTTTGTGGCGGCGGGCAAACTCGCCGAGGGCACGCGTGAAGTCGTCGCCCAGCAGCACCTGATGCTCAGCCATGCCTTTGCCTTCGGACGGTACACGCAGCGCCTGCGCCAGCAAGGTTGGCGTTTGCAACGGTGCCAGGGTGGCTTTCCAGAACGCCTCGCCCGAGGCTTGCTGTTGCAGCCAACCCAGGTAATCGCGGAACTGCCCCAGTGGCGCCGGCACGGCGTGCCCGGCGTAATGAGCGATGACTTCACCCAGCAACTGGGCGTTACTCCAGCCGTCCATGAGAATGTGGTGGCTGGTGAAGATCAGGTGCCAGGCCGTACCGGCACCGCGTACCAGCATCAGGCGAAACAGCGGCGCTGCATTCAGTGCGAAACCTTTCTCGCGCTCGGCCACGGCGAGCGCATCGCAATCGGCGTCGATGTCTTCGATCACGTGCAACTGCACATCGACCTGGCGCTGGATCACCTGGTGCGCGCTGTCCAGGCCGAGCCAGTGGAAGCTGCTGCGCAGGATGTCATGGCGGTCCAGCGCGGCTTGCCAGGCACGGCCGAACGCCAGCAGGTCCAAGCCTTCGATGTCCAGGCGCAACTGGTTGATGTAAGCCTCGGCCTCAGGTGCATAGAGGGTGTGGAACAACATGCCCTGCTGCATCGGCGATAATGGGTAGAGATCGGCAATCGCCGGCCCGGCAATGGGCAAGGCATCCAGTTGCTGCTGGGTCAGGCGTGCCAGAGGGAAGTCCGAAGGCGTGACCTGCCCCGCCGGCGTGGCGCAACAGTGTTCGATCAGGGCCTGGAGTTCCGCCGTGTAGTCATCGGCCAGGCGCTGGACCGTCGCCACCTCGAACATCTCGCGGCTGAACCCCCACTGCAAGGCCAGTTCACCGCCATACACCTGCCCTTCCACGGTCAGCCAGTTGGCCAGCGGCGCCTGCGGGTCCTGGGCCTGGCCACTGCCCAGGGTGGACGGGACGAACAGCGCCGACTCGTTGAACTGGCGGTCGAACTGGCCCAGGTAGTTGAAGGTGATGCGTGGCGCGGCCAAGGCCGACAACGCTTCGCGGGCGTCAGGCGTGCCAAGGTAGCGCAGCAGGCCGTAACCGATGCCTTTGTGCGGCACGGCGCGCAGTTGCTCCTTCACCGATTTGATCGCCGCCGACAGCTCGCCATCGGCGTGCAGGCGCACGGGGAACAGGCTGGTGAACCAACCGACGGTGCGGCTCAGGTCAACCGTGTCGAACAGGTCTTCGCGGCCATGGCCTTCTAGTTGGATCAGCGCGGCGGGCTGCTCGCTCCAGCGGCTGATGACCCGCACCAACGCAGTCAGCAGCAGGTCGTTGACCTGGGTGCGGTAGGCCGCCGGGGCGTCTTGCAGCAGTTGCTGGGTGTGTTCGGCACTGAGGCGGACTTCGAGCGTGTTGCCCAAGTGATTTTGCAGGCCACCCTGGGGATTGTCGCACGGCAGATCGGCACTCGCGGTCTGCGCCTGCCAATGCGGCAGTTGCTCGTCCAGCGTCTGCGCATGGCGCTGCAACTGCTGCGCCCACAGTTGGTAGGCGCTGGTCTTGGCCGGCAACGCAGCGTTGCGGTAAGCCTGTTGCAGGTCTTCGAGCAGGATGCGCCAAGACACGCCGTCCACCGCCAGGTGATGCACCACCAGCAGCAGGCGCTGGGTGCCGTCGGCCATCACGGCCAGGACCGCGCGCAGCAGCGGGCCCTGTTCGAGGTCGAGACTGCGTTGCGCCTCGTCGCACAGTGCGGCCAACTCGGCCTCGTCAGCGACGTGAGACTGCCACAACGAAGCAGTGGCAACCGGCTCGGCGTGAGCTTGCCGCCAACCGTCTGCCTGCTGCACAAAACGCAGGCGCAGGGCGTCGTGGTGGTTGATCAACCGGGTCAAGGCGGCCTCAAGGCGCGCGGGCTCAAGGGGTTCATGCGGGGTCAGCAGCAACGACTGGTTCCAGTGCTGACGCGCCGGGATCGCCTGCTCGAAAAAGCTGTGTTGCACGGGCGTGAGGATCACTTCGCCGGTCACCGGCCCCTGATCGATAGCCGTCGCCTGCTCGAAGGTCGCCACCCGCGCCAGACTGCGCACGCTCTGGTACTGGAACAGGTCCCGTGGGCTGAGGCGAATGCCTGCCTGGCGGGCACGGCTGACCACCTGGATGGAGATGATCGAATCGCCGCCCAGTTCGAAAAAGTTGTCGTCC
The DNA here is from genome assembly GCF_045037875.1 of Pseudomonas petroselini. Lineage (NCBI taxonomy): Bacteria > Pseudomonadati > Pseudomonadota > Gammaproteobacteria > Pseudomonadales > Pseudomonadaceae > Pseudomonas > Pseudomonas petroselini. Next base: position 3,312,703 of record NZ_CP173614.1, on the reverse strand, counting down.
AGGCCGACCTGTTCCACACCCAGCACATCGCTCCAGATCGCCGCCACGGCTTTCTGCAGGTCGTTTTCCGGAGCGACAAAGGCCTGCTGTGGCGCGGCATCCGGCAACGGCAGGGCCTTGCGGTCGAGCTTGCCGTTGGCGGTCACGGGCAGCTTGGCCAGGAGCACCATATGGCTGGGTACCATGTACTCGGGCAGGCTGCTGAGCAGCCAGGCTTTGAGGTCGACCGGCGCGGGGTCCTCCAGCACCAGGTACGCCACCAGTTGCTTGCCGCCCTGCACCAGCACCACGGCTTCGCGCACCGAGGGGTGTTGCATCAGGCGTGTCTCGATCTCGCCCAGTTCGATACGCAGGCCACGCAGCTTGACCTGATGATCGAGGCGCCCCAGGTATTCGATCACCCCATCGGCGCGCTGGCGTACGCGGTCGCCGGTGCGATACAGACGCGCACCATCACCGAAGGGGCTCGGCACAAAACGCTCGGCAGTCAGGGCCGGGCGTCGATGGTAACTGCGCGCCAGGCCAGTGCCGCCCAGGTACAGCTCGCCGCTGACGCCGGCAGGCACCGGGTTGAGCTGGGCATCGAGCACATAGGTACCGAGGTTGGCGATGGGCCGGCCGATGGGCACGCTGTCGGCGCCTTCGTCGACGCAGGTCCAGTGGGTCACGTCGATGGCGGCCTCGGTTGGCCCATAGAGATTGAACAGACCGGCCTGTGGCAACTTGGCGAACACCTGCAGCTGCGCATCCAGCGGCAAGGCTTCGCCGCTGCACACGATGCGCTTGAGGCTGGCGCAGGCCTGCACACCGGGCTCATGGACAAACGCCTGGAGCATCGACGGCACGAAGTGCAAAGTGGTGATGCCATGCTGCCCGATGGTCTCGATCAGCCGCGCCGGCTCACGGTGTTCACCGGGGGCCGCCACCACCAGGCGCGCGCCGGTCATCAGCGGCCAGAAAAACTCCCACACCGAGACGTCGAAGCTGAACGGGGTTTTCTGCAACACCGCATCACTGGCGTCCAGGCCATAGGCCTGCTGCATCCAGCACAGGCGATTGACCAGTGCGCGATGGCTGTTGCCGGCGCCCTTGGGCTTGCCGGTGGAGCCCGAGGTGTAGATCACGTAAGCGAGGTTCAGCGCGTGCAGGCTGACCTTCGGCGCCTCGGTGCTGTGGCCATCGAGCCAGCTGGCGGGGCGGTCCAAAGCCATCACCTGGATGCCATCGACAGGCAGCAACGGCAACAAGCGTTGCTGGCTGAGCAGCAACTGGATGCCGCTGTCCTCGATCATGTAGGCCAGGCGTTCCTGCGGGTATTCGGGGTCGAGCGGGACATAGGCACCGCCCGCCTTGAGAATCGCCAGCAGGCCGACCACCATTTCGACGGAGCGCTCGACGCAGATCCCCACCAGCACGTCCGGGCCAACACCCTGCTCACGCAAGGCGTGGGCCAGCTGGTTGGCGCGCGCATCCAGCTGGGCGTAGGTCAGCGTGGTTGCACCGAACACCAGTGCCGGCGCACCAGGGGTGGCTTGCACCTGGTCTTCGATCAGGTGGTGAATGCCGCGCTCGGTCGGGTACACCTCGGCGGTCTGGTTCCACGCGTGGACCAGCAATTGCTGTTCCTCTGCGGCCACCATCGGCAACTCGCCGATGCGCTGTTCACCCTCGGCGACCATGGCCTGCAACAGGCTGATCCAGTGCCCGGCCATGCGTGCGATGGTCGGCGCGTCGAACAGGTCATTGGCGTAGGTCAGCGCGGCGTGCAGGGTGCCGGATTTTTCATAGGTGTCGAGGGTCAGGTCGAACTGGGTGGTACGGCCTTGCCACTCCACCAGCGACAACTCCAGGCCGGAGGCGGTGCTGACGCCGGCAATATCCGCCACCACCGGCTGGTGGTTGTACATGACTTGGAACAACGGCGTATGGCTCAGGCTGCGCTCGACCTTGAGCGCTTCCACCAGCCGCTCGAACGGCAACTCCTGATGGGCCTGGGCGCCCAGTGCGTGTTCCTTGATGCTTTGCAGCAGCTCAGTGATACGGGTTTGCCCGGTCAGCTCGGTGCGCAGGACTTGGGTGTTGACGAAAAAGCCGATCAGGCCTTCGACTTCCGTGCGGTTGCGGTTGGCGATCGGCACGCCGACGCGGATATCGCCCTGCCCGGTGTAACGATGCAGCAGCACGTTGAAGGCACCGAGCAACAGCATGAACAGGGTGACATTGTGCTTTTGCGCACAGGTGCGCAATTGCGCGGCCAGCTGCGGGTCGATCGCGAAATCATGGCGCGTGCCCTGATAGCTCGGCATGGCCGGGCGTGGGCGGTCGGTGGGCAGCTCCAGCACGGGGTGCTCATCACCCAGGCGCGCCTGCCAGTACTCCAGCTGACGCGCCTGCTCGCCGGCTTCGAGCCAGCGGCGCTGCCACAGGGCGTAGTCGCTGTACTGGATCGGCAAGGCCGGCAATTGTGGGGCTTCGCTGCGCTCATGGGCGTCGTAGCAGCGGATGAACTCGTCGATCAGCACGTTCATCGACCAGCCGTCGGAGACGATGTGGTGCAGGGTCAGCAGCAACACGTGCTCCTGGGCGTCGAGCTTGAGCAGTTGCACGCGCAGCAGCGGACCGTTTTCCAGGTCGAACGGCAGCAGCGATTGACGGGTCGCAGCGGCGTTGACGGCCTCTTCACGCTCGGCGAGGGCCAGATGGCTCAGATCGAGTTGCTCGACGGTCAACGACGTGTCGGCCGCCACCTGCAACAGGCGTTCATCCGCCTGGCGCTGGAACACGGTGCGCAGGGTTTCGTGGCGCGCGACCAGGCTGGCAAACGCCTGCTCCAGCGCATCCAGGCTCAACGCGCCCTTGAGCCGCACGGCACCCGGCAGGTTGTAGGCCCCGCTGGCCGGGTCCAATTGCCAGAGAAACCACATGCGCTGCTGCGCGTAGGACAGCGCCTGGCGATCCTCCACTTGCACCCCTGCCGGAATCGGAAACCGGGAAAAGTCCACGCCTTCTTTCTGCAAGGCCTGCAGGAACAGTTGGCGCTTTTCCAGGGGCAACCCGATAAACCGGCGAGCAAGTTTCAAGGAGTCTTCAGCATTCATTTCTTGGAGTCCGGAGCAATAGGCAGGAAGCACAAAGGCACGTCGTCCCTATAAAACGAACCGGAGAGGGAAAAATTAGCGGGGAAATGGGAGGTGCGGCGCGAGGTGTCATCAAGGGTTACATCAATCTCAGCAAGCCCTCCGGAACACGAGCTAGCATTGACGAACACCACTTTTTGCAACTACATTTAGTTACACGCAAGGAACGCCGTGTCCAAAAATGAAAAGCTGCTCGCCAAACTGCTCAACGAGCACATGGCATTTACCTGGCCCGAACTCGTGACGCTGCTGCGCCGGTTGGGCTACACACAGATTGAAGGGGCTGGAAGCCGCGTCAAATTCGACATCGGTGACCCCAGTGCAATGATCACCTTGCACAAGCCTCACCCTGGCAACGAACTGAAACACTACATTCGGCGCCAGATCATCGAGCAATTGAAATCAGGAGAACTGATTCAGTGAACAATCAACTGAAACACAAAGGCTACATCGGCTCTATCGAAGCCAGCCTCGAAGACAACTGCCTGTTCGGCAAGATTCTGTTCATCAAGGCGCTGGTGAGCTACGAAGCAAAAACCGTCGCAGAACTGGACGCCGCATTCCGGGAGGCGGTGGACGACTACCTCACTACGTGCCAGTCCCTGGGCCACACACCGGAGAAGCCTTGCAAGGGGTCCTTCAATGTCCGGGTCGGCCATGACCTGCACTTGGCGGCGGCCCTGGCGGCGACCCGCAAGAAAGTGACCCTTAATGACCTGACTCGCCAAGCCTTGAGCGATTTTCTGCAACACCACAGTGCAGACGCTTGCCCAGCGATAGGCTGATTATCCCAACCGCCGATACCCCAGCACCGCGGCCCCCAGCACCACCGCCCCGGCCACCAACGCGACCCAGAACCCGCTGGTGGCGCCAAAGTGGTCGATCATCCAACCGGAACTGGCGGCGCCGATGGCCACGCCGATGCTGAGGCCGGTGATCAGCCAGGTCATGCCTTCGGTCAGGCGGCTGGCGGGCACGACCCGCTCCACCAGGGCCATGGACACGATCAACGTGGGGGCGAAGAACAGCCCGGAGATAAAGATCGCCACCGCCAGCCCCGGGATGTTGCTCACCAGCAGCAACGGCAAGGTGGTCAACGCGGTGGCCACGCCGCAGAACAGGAACTGCCTGGGCAACGGCGCCTTGAGCTTGAGGGTACCGAACGCCAGCCCCGCCAGGCACGAACCGATGGCGTACACCGACAGCACGATGCTCGCCGCCGCCGGCTGGCCCTGATGCTGGGCAAAGGCGACGCTGACCACGTCCACCACGCCGACGATCACGCCCATGGCCAGCAGCAGGATCATCAGGATCAGCACCGAGGGCGATGCAATCAGCCAGCCGCCGTGATGGTCCTGATGTTCATGGACGGGAGGCTCGGTCTCACGTTGCAATACAAAGGTGGTGACGCCGACCGCCAGTAACAGCGCCGCCACCAAGGGCCCCGCCTCGGGGAACAGCACCACGCTCAAACCCACCGAAATGGGCGGCCCGATGATGAAGCACACCTCATCCAGCACCGACTCCAGGGCGAACGCAGTCTGCAACTTGGGCTGGCCACGGTACAACTCGGTCCAGCGCGCACGCACCATGGCCGACATGTTCGGCATGCAACCGGCCAAGGCGGCAAACAGGAACAACGTCCAGTTCGGTGCTTGCAAGCGGGTGCACAGCAGCAACATCAACAAAGCCCCGCCGCCGATCAGCGCGGCAATCGGCAGCACCCGGCCCTGGCTGTAGCGGTCCACCAGCCGTGATACCTGGGGTGCGCAAAACGCCGTGGCCAGGGCAAACACCGCCGCCACCGAACCCGCCAGGCCGTAACCGCCGTGCACCTGGGAAAGCATGGTGATCAAGCCAATCCCCGTCATCGACACAGGCATGCGCGCCAGCATGCCTGCCAGTACAAAAGCCCGGGCGCCGGGGACCTGGAACAACTCGGCGTAAGGGTTTGCCATCCTGCTGGACCTCTTCCTGAATGCCTGCGACTTGCTATCTGCAATGACCGAGGCAAAATACATACGGTGCGTATGTGACAAATCATGCGTAACATACGCGACGTATGTCAATCGTTCACTTGCCCATTGTGAGACCTACCATGAGCCGAGCCCGTGCCGAAATGATCGAAGACACCCGCGCCCGGCTGATCGCCAGCGCGCGACAGGCCTTTGCCACCCAAGGCTACGCGAACACATCGATGGACGATTTTACCGCTCGCGCCGGCCTGACACGCGGCGCGTTGTACCATCACTTTGGTGACAAAAAAGGGCTGTTGGCCGCCGTGGTTGCCCAACTCGACAGTGAGATGGACACACACTTACAGCGCATCACAGATGAAGCAACTGATCCATGGGCCGGCTTTTGCGAACGTTGCCGCGCCTATTTGCGCATGGCTCAGAACGCCGAAATCCAACGCATTGTGTTGCAGGATGCGCCGGCCGTACTGGGCGATACCGGCTCCCAGCAACAGTGTGTCGAGTCATTGCGCGAACGGCTGGAAGCCTTGATGCAAACCGGTGTCATCCGCCCCGCCCCAAGCACCGCGCTGGCGCAATTGATCAACGGCAGCCTGGTCAACACCGCCCTGTGGATCGCCCGGGATGAGCATCCGGGCGAGCGGCTGGAGCAAGGTTTGCAGGGCCTGGAGCTGTTGTTGCGTGGCCTCAGCCTTACACCAACCGCTTGATCTGCTTGTGTCGCCACACCAAGCGGTAATACGCAGTCTGCAATACCAGCATGGCCAGGTAGGTCACCGGAAACGCCATCCACACCCCTTCCAGGCCGAAGTGGGCGTTCAACAGGTAAGCCATCGGCAGTTCAACGCAGAGCACACAGAAAATCGAGATCACCACCGGCATCAGCACCACACCGCTGGCGCGCATGATCCCGCCGATCACGGCCTGGAAGCCGAACACCAGGATGCTCCACAGCATGATGTGCAGCAGGTGTTCGGCATTGACCCGCGCCGCGTCGTCGGTGATGAACAGGCCGAGCAACCAGTGCGACAAGACATAACCCAGCACAATCAGGCCACCGGTAAGGCAGGTGTTGATCAACAGGCCGGTGCGCAGGATCGGGCCGATGCGCTCCAGACGCCCGGCGCCAATCGCCTGGGCGCCGAGGATCGACGCGGTGATGGCAATCGACAGCGCGGGGAACTGCACGTAGTTGACGATCTGCGTCACCGCGCCATAGGCCGCCGTGGCCTGGGAGCCATGGCCGTTGACCAAGGCGAGGATGACCAATTCCGACAGCGACAGCACCACCATCTGCAGGCCGGTGGGCAAGCCGATACGCAGGACTTTGCCAAGAATCACACGGTCCAGGCGCAAAGCCGCGAGCAGTTCGCGATCTGGCGCCATCACATGGTTTTTATGCCGAAGGCGCAAGATCAAAAACAGCATGGCTAACGCGTTGCCCACCAGCCCGGCATACACCGCGCTCTGGATGCCCAAGGGTGGCAAGCCGACCCAGCCGCGAATCAGCGCCGGGGTCAGCAGCAGGCCGACCAGGGTCGAAACCATCAGCGCCAGCAATGGCGAGATCGTGTCGCTGACACCGCGCAGCAACTGGGTGTAGAGGATGAACACCAGCAGCAACGGCATGATCAGCATCATCTTCTGCGCATAGCCGACCGCATCGTCGAGGACATCAACCGGCGTGCCCAACGCCTGCAACGCCGGGCGCGCAAACAGGCTGCCCAACACTGCGGCAATCACACCCACCAGCGCGCCCAGGGTCAGGGTCGCGCCGGTGATTGCCTTGACCATTGCCGTTTCCTGGGCCCCCCAGGCCTGGCCGATCAACACCGAGGCGCCCGCCCCCAGGCCAATCACCAGGGCAATGAAAAAAAACACGATGGGAAACATCCCCGACACCGCCGCCAGCGCCTGGGTGCCGAGCATTTGCCCGACATAGATACCGTTGAGGGTGCCGGAAAAACTTTGCAGGAAGTTGGACAGCACCATCGGTGCCAGAAAGATCAGGTAGATCTGCCACAGCGGGCGTTGCAAAGGGCTTTGCATGAAAAACGGGGCCTCGAAGAACTAAAGCGTCCGAGGGTTATACCGTAAGTGGATCCTATCTTCCTGTGCTTTCGGGTTCGACCACCCAACAGGCGTTGCGCACTGTCGCACTCAGGTGTCGGGCATTGCCTTGCAACAGGCATTCGGCAATCGCAGGTTCTAGTTCGACCCGCAAGCGCCTGGCCAGCGCCCCTCGCGCCAGATCTCCGGTAGTTGCCGTCGTCGCAGATGAATCAGGCTGATCTTCATGCCCTTGGGCCCGTCGCACACGTAGGTGCGGGCCCCCGGATACCCACCCTCGATCGGGCACTAGGGAATGCTCGCGGCAGTCGCCATCATCTCGTCATGGTCGTACATGATCCGCAGGGTGCTGTATTCCGGGAACACCACCACGTCCATGCCGGGCAGGCCCTGTTTCATGCCGACAATGATCTCGGCAATCTTGCTTGCGATGACGCGGTGCGTGCGATCCAGTCTCGGGCGGCCAGGAAAAACGGGAAATACGTTGGATGACGTATGAACGACGGTGTCGCGGTTTTATTCCATCAATTCGCTCGATGACAGCTTAAGTATTTACTGATTGGACGCCAGGCAGGCAGGTCGTTAAATTCCGCCGCGAAGATAGCTTTTAGCCATCACTCCTGCCCCCTTGAATATTGAGCCTTTCATGAAAAACCCTGTGTCGTTGGCAATGCGTATCGGGCTGGGCTTCGCGTCCACCCTGTCGTTGCTGGTGCTGATCACTGCCGTCGGTATTCAACGCGTGGGTTTTATCGACAGTACGCTCAAGGATGTCGGTGAAAAAGCCGCCGTCGTCCAGCGCTACGCGATCAACTTCCGTGGCAGCGTGCACAACCGCGCCATCGCCATTCGCGATGCGGTACTGGTCAAGGATGAACCGGCGCTCAACCGCCATCTGGCCGAGATCAACCAGCTCAAGCGCGATTACCAGGACTCCGCCGTGATGCTGGACCGCCTGTTCGCCAACACCACCGCCAGCGCCGAGGAAACCCGTCTGCTGGGTGATATCAAGGCCATCGAGACCCAGGCCCTGGCTTCCACCGAACGGGTGATCAACCTGCGTCGCAGCAATGACATCGCCGGCGCCCAGGACTTGCTGCTGGCCCAGGCCTCGGCCCACTACACCGAGTGGCTCAAACGCGTGAATGCGCTGATCGACTTCGAAGAAGCGCACATCAAGCAACGCCTGGATACCGTGCAATCGGCCGCCGGCAGCTTTGCCGTGCTGATGGTGCTGGCCAGCGCCGTCGCGATCATCTTGAGCGTGCTGGTGTCACTGCTGATTATCCGCAAGGTCAAGGCCACCCTTGGCGCAGAGCCGGAGGAAGTCGCCGAGGCGATCCGCCGCCTGGCCGATGGCGAGCTGAACCAGCGCATCGAAACCCGCTACCCCGACAGCGTAATGGGCATCCTGAAAAACGCCCTGGCACGCCTGAGCGACACCATCAGCGAAGTGCGCTCGGCAGCCCAGGCCCTGCGCCATTCCTCGGTCACCCTGCTGTCAGTGGCCAGCGATAACCGCCAGCAGATCAACCTGCAGACCAGCGAAGCCCAGCACGTGGCGGCCGCGATCACGCAGATGGCCGCCTCGGTCAGCGAGGTCTCGGGCTACGCTTCCGCCGCCTCCAAGGCGACTATCCTGGCCGACGCCGAAGTGGACAGCGGCCACCGCCTGGTGGGCGAAGTGACCGTGTCCATCGAAGAATTGGCGACGATCCTCGACCAGGCCACCCTTCGGGTCAACCAGGTGTCCAGCGACAGTGAAAACATCGAAACCGTGATCGAAGTGATCAACGCCATCGCTGCCCAGACCAACCTGTTGGCGCTGAACGCGGCGATTGAGGCCGCGCGTGCCGGTGAACATGGCCGAGGGTTTGCGGTGGTGGCCGATGAAGTGCGCTCCCTGGCGACGCGCACCCAGGAGTCCACCCAGGAAATCCGCGACATGATCGGCAAGCTGCAAAGCGGCACCCAGGACGCCGCCGACATCATGCAACGCAGCCGCAGCCTGGCCCAGGCCACCGTGACACAGACCCGCGACTCTCAGTTGACGCTGGGCAAGATCAGCCAGGAAGTCGGCGCGATCAATGCGATGAACGCGCAGATCGCCAGTGTTTCCGTGCAGCAAAGCGCGGCGGCTGAAGAGGTTGCACAGAACGTCACGCGCATCCACAGCTCCACCGTGCAATCGGCGGCGGGCTCCGAGCAGGTAGAAAATTCCAATCACGAACTGGCGGAGCTGGCGGATCGCTTGAGCACCAAGGTGGCGTTTTTCAACGTGGCCTAGTGTTTGTCGCGTTTCATCTGCATGGTCAGGGTGAAACGGTCGGCGGGGTCGACCGATTCCGATACAGCGATCAGCAGGCCGGCCTCCTCGCGGTACTGGCGAATGATGGTCAGCCCCAGCGCACCGCTCTGCGCCTTGAGGCTGGCGGTCAATTCGGACGATAACTGTACCGGGCGCACCTGCTGGTCGACCACATCGATGTGCCGCGAGAAGGCCTTGCCGATCAGAGTCGCGATCAGTTCACCCGGGTGCTTGCGTGCTTCGGGAATCACCTCGGCAAAGGTCTGCTCGGCATACACGTCGGTCCAGCACAACGGCGCGTTGCCGGCGCCGGCATCGACCTTGATGCTCGACACGCAGAAGTAATGCCCGCCCGGTTCCAGCCCCAGGCGCCGGGCCAGGGCGATGTCGGCGATCTGTGGTGAAGCGGGCCGCTACGTGCATTGGGGCGCCACCACGCAGGACATCATGGACACCGCCGTGGTCCCGCAAGTACGCGCCGCACTGGCCATCGTCGAGCGCGATATCCAGACCGTGCGCGGGCTGCTCGCCGGCCTGGCCGAGCGTTATCGCGACACCCCCATGGCCGGTCGCACGCACTTGCAGCACGCGCTGCCGATCACCTTCGGCTACAAGTGCGCGGTGTGGCTGAGCATGTTCGACCGCCACGCCGAGCGCTTGGTGGAACTGCGCCCACGCGTCGAAATCGGCCAGTTCGCCGGGGCTGCGGGCACCCTCGCCTCCCTCGGCGACAAAGGCCTGGAAGTCCAGGAAGCGTTGATGAGCGAACTCGGCCTGGGCGTACCGCAGGCCACCTGGCACGTGGCCCGCGACGGGCTGGCCGAGACCCTGAACTTCCTCGGGCTGGTCACCGGTTCCCTGGGCAAGATCGCACTCGACATCATGATGATGACCAGCGAGCTGGGCGAAGTGTACGAGCCGTTCGTCAAGGGCCGTGGCGCCAGCAGCACCATGCCGCAAAAGCGCAACCCGATTTCCTGCGAGCTGATGTACGCCGCCGCCAAGGGCGTGCGCCAACACGCCGGGCTGATGCTCGACGCCCTGCTCGCCCAGGGTGAAGCCACCGCGCAACTGGACCTGGCCGAACTGCAACGCCTGACCGACGCGGCCAACTACCTGGGGCTCGCGCCGCAGATGGTGGACATCGCGCTGGCGCGCCCCGGCTCAGTCAAACGCTGAATTGGCCTGGCTTTTGTAGTGAGCGAGCTTGCCTCGCGCGGGGCAAGCCCGCTCACCACAAAAAGCAGGGCAGAGCCACCTATTAACATGTGCCCATAACAACAATGAGATCACAGACATGTCATCCACCCCCGCAAAAAAACCGCTCTACAAGGACCTGACCTTCCAGGTCGTCGCCGCCATGTTCCTCGGCATCGCCTTCCGCTTTCTCGCCCCCGAGCTGGCCGCCAGTTTCAAGATCCTTGGCGATATCTTCCTCAAGCTGATCAAGACCGCCGTCGCGCCGCTGGTGTTTTTCACCGTGGTCCACGGCATCGCCTCGGCCGGCGATATCAAGCGCGTCGGTAAGGTCGGCTTGCGCGCGTTGATCTACTTCGAAGTGGTCTCCACCCTTGCCCTGGCCATCGGCCTGTTGTGGGGCAACCTGTTGCAGATCGGCTCCGGCATGCACGACGCCCACCCGAGCAGCGCCGCCGCGGCCCACACTCAACCCCGTAACGACTGCGCTTGTTTTTCTCCTCTCACGTAGTCGACATTGACCCAATTAAACCTTTCATCTTCTGCGCCCCTGCCGCCTTTGCCATCAGTGCCAATATCGACCTCTTTCATCAGGCCCGGGCGCCGGAGAAGTTCAGCCGCGAGTCCAGACCGGTCTGTCGGTGGAGACTCTGCAGCAGCACTTTTTAAACTATCGAAGCTGATATAGTTATCCGCGCCCCAATACTGTTTGAACTTTTCGTCAAGGGCCTGAAGCAGTTCAACGTCACTCATTTTTTCATAGCTTGGCGCTGCATTCTGCCTGGACACCCTTTCAATAGTGTCGCGCCCAATAATTCCGTCGGACTTGTCAGCATCATGGTCGGAATCCAGTTTGCTATTGAATCCCGGCCGACTGATGATTTCCCTGGCCAACAGAGTCATCCGGTCATCCGACGCATTGCCAGTCAAGGGCTGACCCGCGACTTCACGAAGCGCTCCCTGAGTGATTTTTCCATTCGCGTCGGGTTTGAAATAATCAAAATTATTACCCAACTCGCTCGCCAAGTCTGAGTCCTTGGTGCCTTTGAACGCATAAGCGACCTCAGTATTCTGCGGGCTCATGCCTTCGCCTTGAGACGATGCGGACATGACCCAGGAAAGAGGTTGAATGGCCGCATTTGTACCGAATGCCTGGGGGCGATAGTTCTCGTCATAGGTGTTTTCAATACGTTGGCGCTGCATGGAACCGGTGTACCTTCCGGCCCCACTCTGCATGGACGGTGCCTCTTGGGTTTGGTAGTAATCAACCACCCTGTTCGCGTCACCCTGGCTGATCAGCCCATCTTCAAGGCCGCCATGGTTGATTGCATCGAGCAAATGACTCATTGCAGGACGGCTGAGAATCTCGTTGGCCAGCATTGTCATGCGGTCGTGCACCGGGTGACCGGTCAATGGACGGTTGGCAGCGTCCTCAAGGACTGCACGTGTGACAAAGCCGGACGGTCCCTGGAAGTAACTGAAGCTATCGGCAAAATCCCGTGCAACCGTAGTATTTGAGGGCGCGCGATAGTCCCCCGGTGAATGATTCATCGCAGCCTGGTTAAACGCTCCGACGTTATTAATGGGACGCTCATATTGCGCAGGGTAAGCCTGCGAAAATGACGGTGCAGTGCTCGGCTCTCCGGCCCTGGACTGCTGGCCGGCAGACGCGTCATCGCTCGTGTAGTAATCAACGAGCTGTTCAACGTTTTCACGGTCAACAAGACCGTCGTGTATACCGCGCTCATTCAACTTATCCAACTTACGGTTCACGTCCGGGCGATTCAGGATTTCGCCTGCCAATAGCGTCATATTGTCGTTAACGGAATTACCGGTCAGCGGACGAGCCGCCACTTCACGGAGTTTGGCCTGGTCCACGAAGCCGGTCTTGGTATTGACGAAGTAGTCAAAGTTATTCCCAAACGTCTTCACCAGATCCAAATTTGAAGTGTGCTTGTATTTGTCCTCCCGCGAGGTGGGTTGCCCGTCAAGATCAGGCCGATTGAAACTGAGTGGATAATTTTGACCGTATTGAGTATTTACCATGGCAACACCTCAGGGAGTAGATGCATCACAGCCGACCAACGCTCGGTTGGACGCTTTGTCGACACCCATCTGTGGCCACACAAAGAGCAACGGTTCCAGTGGAACATCGGTAAAAACCAGCACTTACCGGGCGGGAAAGCAACCCGCTCGCACATTTTTTGCTCTTCATCGAGGCTGAAATCGGTTACCCGCCGAAGGTGTGTGAGGGCCTGCGCAACGTCGGATCAAACGGATTGATCCGTGGCCCGATCGCCGCCGCTTCGCGCTTCAACAATTCCACCACCATCGGCAACCGGCTCGGCCCCAGGCGGTCACTGATGGTCGCCACGCTCAACGCCGCCACCGCATGCCCGTCCCGATTCAGTATCGGCACCGCCAACCCCGCCATGCCTTCCAGCACCCCGGTATTGCGCGCCGCATACCCCAGGTTGCGCACGTTCTCCACTTCCGAGCGCAACAGCACTTCGTCATACAGGTGGAAGTCCTTGAGCCGTGGCAGGTTGTAGCGGATCACCGTCTCGCGCTCTTCCTCCGGCAAAAACGCCAGGATCGCCAGGCTGCCCTGCCCCACGCCCAATGCCACACGCCCGCCGATATCGCCGGTGAAGGTGCGGATCGGGTACGGGCCTTCGCTGCGGTCCAGGCAGATCGCATCGAAGCCGCTGCGCGCCAGCAGGAACAGCGAGTCGCCCAGTGAAGCACTCAGGCGCAGCATGCTCGGCCGCACCAGGTCGCGCAGGTTGCCGGTCTTGCCCGCATTGGCCGCCAGGGCGAAGAACTCCAGGCTGAGGCGATAGCGCTTGCTGCGTGCGTCCTGCTCGACCATGCCTTCGTCCATCAGGCTGCGCAGCAGGCGGTGGGTGGTGGGTTGGGACAGGCCCACCTGTTGCGCGAGCTGCGTAACGCGTTCGCCACCCTCCGGCACTTCACCCAAGGTGCGCAGCAGCGCGAACAGACGAGACACTCCGCCCACCCCGACTTCTTTGCCCTTTTCATTTCGATCAGTGGAATCCATAACAATCCATCTCTTTGCAAATTCCGGTGAGTGAATAAAACTGAAAATAACAGTCCGTTCAGTGAAATTCTATCTTCCGCCCATCCTAGTCTTCGTCCTAATCTGCGTCCACAGGGGCGAAATGAACAACAACCGGCAGCCGACTTGAGATCGAGCGCCAACGCACCCGCAACACCCTTTTCGCATCTGCCCAAAACAAAAAAGCGCGTCTCGACGCGACTCAAAAAAAGGTGGAACGCAGACATGGCATTTCTCCAACTCAACGCCTTGAGCAAACGCTACGGCGCCGTCGACGCGGTGGTCGCCACCGACCTCGCGGTGGAAAAAGGCGAGTTCGTTTCCCTGCTCGGCCCTTCGGGCTGCGGCAAGACCACCACCCTGCAAATGATCGCCGGTTTCGTCGATGTGAGCGGCGGGCAGATCCTGCTCGACGGCCGCGACATCACCCACGCCAAGCCCGCCAGCCGTGGCCTGGGCGTGGTGTTCCAGAGCTACGCGCTGTTCCCGCACATGAGCGTGCGCGACAACGTCGCCTTCGGCCTGAAGATGCGCAAAGTGCCGGCCGCCGAGATCGCCAGCAAGGTCAAGACCGTGCTGGAACTGGTGCGCCTGGCGCCGCACGCCGACCGCTACCCACGGGAGTTGTCCGGCGGCCAGCGCCAGCGCGTGGCCCTGGCTCGCGCGTTGGTGATTGAGCCGCCGGTGTTGCTGCTCGATGAGCCGTTGTCCAACCTCGACGCTAATTTGCGCGAAGAGATGCAGTTCGAGATCCGCCGCATCCAGTGCGCCGTCGGTATCACCACGTTGATGGTCACCCACGACCAGGCCGAAGCGCTGTCGATCAGCGACCGCGTGGTGGTGATGCAGGCCGGGCGCGTGACCCAGATCGACGCGCCCTACACGCTCTACGAACACCCGCGTACGCGCTTCATCTCCGACTTTGTCGGCAAGGCCAACCTGCTGCCGGGCGACTACGACACACTCGGCACCCCGCAAGTGCGCCACGAGAGCGGCGACGGCGAACTGACCCTGAGCCTGCGCCCGGAAAAGATCCAATTGGTGGACGCAGGCACAGGTCGCCTGCAAGGCCAGGTCATCAATCGCTACTTCTTCGGCAGTCAATGGCTGTACCACATCGACACCGCCCTCGGCGAAGTCACCGTGGTGCGCAGCAACGACGGCAACGCGCCGCTGCGTTGCGGCACAGCGGTAGGCCTGGACTGGCACGCCAGCCTGTTGCGCGTGTTGGCGGCGGATGAGGTGCACCCATGAGTCGCGGCTACCTGCTCTCGCTGCCGGCGCTGGTGCTGTTTGTCGGGCTGCTGATCCTGCCGTTGGGCCTGACCCTGGTGCTGTCGTTCAACGTCTTTGACTACCAGGTGGGCGTGAAGGCCGATGAATGGACCTTCGCGCACTACCTGTCATTGTTCAGCGATTCGTACTTTTACGAGATTTTCTGGCGCACCTTCTGGATCAGCGCGCTGGTCACCCTGCTGTGCGTGGTGATCGGTGTGCCCGAGGCTTACATCCTCAGTCGCATGGGCACGCCGTGGCGCTCGATCTTCCTGATTCTGATCCTCACGCCCTTGCTGATTTCGGTGGTGGTGCGCGCCTTTGGCTGGAGCCTGTTGCTCGGCGCGGACGGGCTGGTAAACCAAGTGATCCAGTTCCTCGGTGGGCGCCCGGTGAAGCTGCTGTACACGCCGTTCGCGGTGATCATCGCCCTGGTGCACGTGATGCTGCCGTTCATGATCATCCCGGTGTGGACCTCCCTGCAGAAACTCGACCCGTCGGCTGAACAAGCCGCGTTGTCCCTGGGCGCCAGCCAGGCCACGGTGATGCGCAAGATCGTGTTGCCGCAGGTCATGCCCGGCGTGCTGTCCGGCACCTTGATCGTGTTCGGCCTGGCCGCCAGCTCCTTTGCGATCCCCGGCCTGCTCGGCGGGCGTCGCCTGAAAATGGTCGCCACCGTGGTGTACGACCAGTACCTCTCGGAACTCAACTGGCCCATGGGCGCGACCATCGCGGTGGTGCTGCTGTTGGTCAATCTGCTGATCATGCTGAGCTGGAACCGCATGGTCGAAGGCCGCTACAAAAAGTCCCTGGGGGTTTAAGCGCATGTCCAGAAACGGTCCTTTGGCCCTTGGTTTCCACGGTTTGGTGGTGCTGTTCATGATGGCGCCGCTGGTGGTGGTGTGCCTGGTGGCCTTCACGCCCGAAAACACCTTGAGCCTGCCCACGTCGGGCTTCTCGCTGCGCTGGTTTCGCGCGGTGTTCGAGCGGGCGGATTTTATCCAGGCGTTCTATAACAGCCTGATCCTGGCGTTCACCGCTGCGACACTGGCCACCTTGATTGCCGTACCGGCGGCGTTGGCGATCAGCCGGTATTCGTTTGCGGGGCGCAACTTTTTCAGTGCGTTGTTCCTGTCGCCGATCATCATCCCGCACCTGGTGTTGGGCGTGGCCATGCTGCGCTTGTTTGCGCTGATGGGCGTCAACGGGAGTTTTACCTGGCTGATGCTGGCCCATGTGGTGATCATCACGCCGTATGTGCTGCGCCTGGTGCTGGCTGCAGCCATCGGTATTGATCGCAGCGCCGAGCATGCCGCCGAATCCCTGGGGGCTGGCCGTTTCACGCTGTTTCGCCAGATCACCCTGCCGATGATCCTGCCCGGTGTCGCCGGGGGTTGGTTGTTAGCCTTCATCAACAGTTTCGACGAGGTGACGCTGTCGATCTTCGTCAGCTCGCCGGCCACGCAAACCCTGCCGGTGCGCATGTATGTGTACGCCACCGAGTCCATCGACCCGATGATGGCGGCGGTGTCGGCGCTGGTGATTGCGCTGACGGCGGCGACCATGATTCTGCTGGATCGGGTCTACGGCCTGGACCGCGTGCTGGTGGGGAAACATTGATGGCCTTGTTCAAACGCTTAGCCGAGACCGAACGCCCGGTCCTGTCCTTCACCCTGGACGGCCAGCCTGCCAGCGGTTTGCTGGGTGACACGGTGCTCACCGCCGTGCTGACCTGCGCCGAGCACCTGCGCGGCAGTGACTTCAGCGCCGAACCGCGTGCCGGTTTCTGCCTGATGGGCGCGTGCCAGGACTGCTGGGTGCGCCTTGAAGATGGGCGCCGCGTGCGCGCCTGTTCGACGCTGCTGGAAGAAGGTGAGGCGGTCAGCCGCGATCCGGGGCGCCAGCCATGAAGCCGGTGGTGATTGTGGGCGCAGGCCCGGCAGGCATCAGCGCAGCGCGCACCCTGCTCGACCACGGCATCACACCCTGCCTGGTGGATGAGAGCCTGCGCGGTGGCGGGCAGATTTATCGGCGCCAACCCCAAGGTTTCCAACGCACCGCCAGGCAGCTCTACGGATTTGAAGCGAGCAAGGCCCAAGCCGTGCACCGCACCCTGGATGAGCTGGCGCCGCTGATCGACTACCGGCCGCAAACCCTGGTGTGGAACGCCGAGGACGGCCGCCTGGATATGCTCAACAACGGCCGCGCCGAGAGCCTCGACTACGCGCAGATCATCGTCGCCACCGGCGCCACCGACCGCATCCTGCCGGTGCCGGGCTGGACCTTGCCCGGTGTCTACAGCCTCGGCGCGGCGCAGATCGCCTTGAAATACCAGGGCTGCGCCATCGGTGAGCGCGTGGCGTTCTGTGGCAGCGGGCCGTTGTTGTACCTGGTCGCCTATCAGTACGCCAAAGCCGGGGCCAAGGTCGTGGCGGTGCTCGATAGCGCACCGTTCAGCGCGCAGTGCCGAGCGCTGCCGGCGCTGCTCGGGCAACCGGCGACCTTGGCCAAGGGCTTGTATTACCGCGCCTGGCTGACGGCCCATGGGATTGCCGTGCATCAGGGCGCCACGCTCACGCAGATCGAAGGCGAACAGCGGGTCAGCGCTATTCGTTGGGGTGAGCACAGCCTGGCATGCGACGCCGTGGGCTTTGCCCATGCCCTGCGCAGCGAGACGCAACTGGCGGATCTGCTCGGTTGTGAATTCGCCTGGAACACGTTGAACCGCGCCTGGCTTCCACAACGCGACAGCGCCGGGCGCAGCAGTATCAGCGGTGTGTACCTGGCGGGCGACGGCGCCGGGATCATGGGCGCGGACGCCGCGCAGATGGCCGGCGAACGTGCTGCTCTGGCGGTACTGGAGGGCGCGGGCAATGCCATTGATCACCGCCGCCCCGCCGTGTTGGAACAACAACTGGCGGGTATCCAGCGCTTTCGCCAGGGCCTGGAAACCGCGTTTCCTTTCCCTGAGCAGTGGGCGGCACAGGCACCGGATGCGTTGATGGTGTGCCGCTGCGAAGAAGTCAGCGCCGGCGATATACGTGCGGTGGTGGATGAAGGCCACTGGGAAATCAATCGGGTCAAGGCCCACTGTCGCGTCGGCATGGGCCGCTGCCAGGGCCGCATGTGCGGGCCGGCGGCAGCGGAGATAGTCGCCGAGCGCAGCGGCCGGGGCATCGAAAACGTCGGCCGCTTGCGTGGCCAGGCGCCAATCAAGCCGCTGCCGTTTGGCGTGGAGGCGCAGTCATGATCGACGTCATCGTGCTGGGCGGTGGGATTGTCGGCGCGTCGGCGGCCTTGATGCTCGCGCAGAAAGGCCGGCGCGTGGCCTTGGTGGAACGGGACTTCTGTGGCTCGCATTCCAGCGGCGTGAATTATGGCGGTGTGCGCCGCCAGGGCCGGCCATTGCATCAGTTGCCGCTGTCACAGCGCGCCCATCAACTGTGGGCCGACTTGCCGGGCCTGATCGGCATCGACGGCGAATACGTGCGCTCCGGGCATTTGAAGCTGGCGCGCAGTCAGGCTGATTTCGCCGCGTTGCAGGCGTATGCCGAGCAGACCCGTGGCTTTGACCTGGGCTTGCAGTTGCTCGACTACGCCGAACTGCGCGCACGCTTTCCCTGGGTCGGCGATATTGCGGTGGGCGCCTCGTTTTGCCCGCAAGACGGCCACGCCAACCCACGATTGGTGTCCCCGGCCTTCGCCCGTGCCGCGCAGCGCCTTGGCGCATCGGTGTACGAGCAGGCTGAGGTGATTGGCGTAGAACATGACGGCCAGCACTTTCAGGTGCAGTGCGCCAACGGTCTGCACCTGCAAGCGCCCTGGCTGCTGAACTGTGCCGGCGCCTGGGCCGGCACCGTCGCCGCGCAGTTTGGCGAAGCGGTGCCGATCACCTCGGCGCATCCAGCGATGCTGGTCACCGAGCCGCTGCCGGTGGTGATGAATGTGAGCACCGGCGTTGAAGGCGGCGGGATTTATGCGCGGCAGGTCGCCCGGGGCAACTGCATCCTCGGCGGCGGTCGCGGTTTTGCCCTGGGCCCGCTGACCGCGCGGCCGGGGCAGGCAGCGGTGCTGGAGATCCTGCGCAATGCCGGCGAGCTGTACCCGTTCCTCAAGGGTGCCCAGGCGATTCGCACGTGGAGCGGCACCGAAGGTTATCTACCCGATCACGAACCGGTGATCGGCCCCAGCAGCACCCAACCTGGCCTGCTCCATGGCTTCGGCTTTGCCGGCGCCGGGTTCCAGCTCGGTCCCGCGGTGGGTGAAGCCCTGGCAGAGATCGTCTGCAACGGGGCCAGCCGCCAACCCATCGAAGCGTTTTCCATCCGTCGTTTCCAAGCCTGAGAGGAAAAACATCCATGAACCCACGTATTGCGCTGTCCTGCTTGTCCCTCGCCCTGCTCGCGTCCACCGCGCACGCCGCGCCCACGCTGTACCTGGGCATGAACGGCGGCACCATGGAACGGGTGTACGCCGACAAGGTGCTGCCCGCGTTCGAAAAGGCCAATAACGTCAAGGTGGTGATCGTGCCCGGCACCTCGTCGGACATCCTCGCCAAGGTCCAGGCCAACAAAGACAACCCACAGATGCACGTGATGTTCCTCGACGACGGCATCATGTACCGCGCCATCTCCATGGGCCTGTGCGACAAGCTGGCGCCCAGCCCGACCCTGGAACAGATCCCGGCCAAGGCCAGAATCAAGGAGGAAGCCGTGGCCGTGACCCTTGGTGTCACCGGCTTGGGCTACAACGCCAAGATGTTCAAGGAAAAAGGCTGGGCCGCGCCCACCTCATGGATGGACCTGGCCGACCCGCGCTTCAAGGAAAAAGTGGTGTTCCAGTCCCTGGCGTCGTCCACCTTCGGCCTGCACGGCTTCCTGATGTTCAACCGCATCCAGGGCGGCGACGAAACCAATGTCGAGCCCGGCTTCAAGGCCTGGCCGAAAACCGTCGGCCCCAACGTGCTGGAATACATCGCCAGCTCGGCGAAAATCTCCGAGATGGTGCAGACCGACGAAGCCGCGATCTTCCCCCTCACCCCGACCCAGGTCGCCACCCAGAAACTGCTCGGCGTGCCGATGGAATATGCACAACCCAAGGAAGGCGCGGTGGTGCTGAACGTGGCCGAATGCGTGATCGCGCGCAACGACCAACCGGAACTGGCGCAGAAACTCGCGGCCTTTTTGCTGACCGCCGAGGCCCAGGCACCAGCGTTGGAGGAAGGTGACCAGATTCCGTCGAACCCGACCACACCAACCACCGACAAGACCCGGGCGCGTGTGGAAGCCATGCAGGGTTACTTGCAGACCGCGATTTCGATTGATTGGGACCAGGTCAACCAAGCGCGGCCGGAGTGGAATGCGCGGTGGAGTCGGTCGATTGAGCGGTAGAACTTCATAACCCTGCCCGGCGCCGAACTCGTTGACGCTGGGTACGGATTATCTTCGCGATGCGCAGACGCTGTTGACGAAGCTTTACCCATTCAGCTCGGGCTTCTCGGTGACGTTTACTATTGATCAGCAATAGAGCCAGCAGCGGGAATAACAGGCCTAGCACATAGAACACCTTGTGAGGGCGGTGTTCGATGGTCGGTAAAACACCCAACAGACTAAGCACCATCAGAACTACCGGGATCCATAGCCAGCTTGGATAGCCACGCACGATCATGAAGTTGCAGTGAGCAATAAGAAAAGCCAAACCGAGCACCGAAAAAAAGGAATATTTGAGATTTTCGCCAACAGGCAATCCACGAAAATAACCGTCAAACATCATAGGTACGCCAACGGCAACGGCGAAGCCTTGAGCAAAAAGCGCTGCCATATGAACGGGAAAGTAACGTTTCAGAAAACACCAGAACTCCTCAATCGTCATCAGAAAGATCATTCTTCAAACTCCTCATAGAGGCCTACGGCAACGGTGTGAAAATTTCCGGATACAGCACTGCCCATTACAGTCATTGATGCGCCTAGAACATCTTTAATTTGAGTTACTGTCGCGTGACGCAGCTTTGCTGGTGTCAGTCGCTTAGGTAAATGTCCTTCCAACTGCCTCAACTTCAACATTTTCGAAGATAGATGTGGGTGTTGAATACTCAGTAACTCCTTCGTCAGCTTCGCTCGCTCTTGTCGGGTAAGCCCCCTCAGTACCTGCTGCCAATTCTTTCCGGTACTCACCTTCGTCGCTTTAACCATTCTCAGGGTTGTCAGGAACGAGGTACCTGCACCCACCAGTGCGACAGCGTCCAATGCAGCGGTTGTGTGTTGGTACCAGGGTTCACTGTCCAATGATTCGTTGTTCGAAGGCTCGGTGAGCTCGTTGTACACACGGTATCCGCCAACGACACATTGAACGAAACTTGCCGCAGCAGAGGTGTAACCAACAGCGGCAATCACTGAACTGGCGCCAGCCGAAAATGGAATGGCAGCGGTTCCACTTACCGCGACAATCCAACCTAAAACCGCACTCCCACACGCCAATCCCATCCCAAGCGCCTCGAATACAAGGTGCGACTCTCGTGGCTCATGCTCCAACCGGCGCACAAAATCCGCCTGCGCCATCGACGCCGGCATTTCCCGCAAGATCACTCGCTTGGGCAACACCCGGCAAATCGGTTGAAACTCACGCAACGTTAAGGGCCACAGATTGGAATCGAGATACACCACCCCCGCCCCGGCAATCGCCGGATCGGCGTCAATAGCCGCAAACAACCGGCGCAGATCAATGCTGCTTTCCACCCGCTCGCGAGTGGTGAGGTGAGCCTTAGGGAAACCGTCCTTCAATACACTGGTAGCCATTCCTTTACTCCTGAACGCACAAGAGTGCAGAGCGTAAAGAATCGATATCCTGCTGGAATGTAGGAAGATTTCCTTTTTCTGGACGGGCACTTCCTGATCGCCTTCCTGCGCCTTGTGGGCAATCCCATAAATCGGAAAAGTACTCCCGCGCCACTATCGGCGGATGACAAAACAAGGAGCGGACATGACAACCGATATGTTTTTGAAGCTGGGAGACATCAAGGGCGAGTCCAGGGACCAGGCGCATCGCGATGAAATCGATATTTCCCGCTGGGGCTGGAGGATGACCCAGTCAGGCTCGATGCACAGTGGCACGGGCGGTGGTGCCGGCAAGGTTGATATGGCCAACATCGCGATTGAAAAGTCGTTGGATAAATCCTCGCCCAACCTCATGATGGCGTGCGCAACCGGCAAGCATTACCCCGAGGCGCGAATCGTGGTGCGCAAGGCCGGGGGCGATAGCAGCGTGGAGTACCTGGTGATCACCTTGAAGGAAGTCATGGTCGCCTCCTACGACACCCGCGCTGCGGCAACCAATGATGTGCTGACAGAGGAAATCAGCCTTAACTTCGCCAAGGTGGACGTCAGCTACCAGCCGCAGAAAGCCGATGGCGGTAAGGATGGTGGGCCTATCCGGTTTGGCTGGAGTATTCGCGAGAACATCAAGATCTAGAAGCATGCTCGCGTGCACTGGAGTGTGAAGCGCCCCTGAAAGCCGGCGACTGCTACGCAGTCGAACGGGAGCAAGCTCCCTCGCCACAGTTAAAATGCATCTAATGAGGAACGATAGGCAGCGCTCGCTTATGCGCTGTTTTCGCATAGGCCCCCTCAACAATCGCTTTCACCCGCTCACTCACCGGCTCGCCCATCAGGTACGCGTCGATCTCTGCATAGGTGCAGCCATACGCATGTTCGTCTAACTTGCCGGGCACCAACTCTTCCAGATCGGCAGTAGGGTGTTTATGCACCAGGTTGACCGGGGCACCGAGGGCGCTGGCCAACAGGCGCACTTGGGTCTTGGTCAGGCCCGACAGCGGGGCCAGGTCACAGGCGCCGTCGCCAAACTTGGTGAAAAAGCCCATCAGCGCTTCGGCGCCATGGTCGGTGCCAACCACCAGGCCGCTGTGCAGGTTGGCCACGGCGTATTGCGCGATCATGCGGGTGCGGGCCTTGACGTTTCCCTTGATGAAATCGACGTGTTCGGCGCTGGCTTCGGTGGCGGTCAGGCTGGCCATCAGGCCGTCGACGCTGGCGGCGATGTTCAGGGTGTCGATGTGGTCCGGGGTGATGAAGTCCAGGGAGGACTGGGCGTCGCGTTCATCGGCCTGGGTCTTGTAGGGCAGGCGCATGGCGATAAAGCGTGCGGCGTACGCCTCGCTGCGCAGTTGCTGTACCGCCAGTTGGCACAGGCGGCCGGCGGTCAGCGAGTCCACGCCGCCGCTGATGCCAAGCACCAGGGCCTTGCAGCCTGAGTGGCGCAAGGTGGCCTTGATGAAGTCAATGCGCCGTTGGATTTCCTCGGGCTCGCCGCCTTGGACCAGCGCGCGGTTGATGTTCAGTTCTCGTGCGATACGGTCTTGCATGTCACACCTCCACACTGCCAACGTTGAACACTTGTGCTGCGTACTGCAAAAACGAGGCGTCTTCGCAGACGTTCTTGACCGGGTCATCGGAGAATTTCACCACCGGCTCGCCGTGTACCCGCACCAGCTTCATCACGATGCTCAGCGGCTCGACGCCTTCCACATCGCAGGCCAGGCTGGTGCCCATGCCGAACCCGAACTTGGCCTTGCCGCGTACGTGGCGCAGGATCGGCAGGCATTTCTCGAAGTTCAGGCCGTCGGAGAACATCAGGTCCTTGGTCATCGGGTCGATGCCCAATTGCTTGTAGCGCGTGAGCACCTTGTCGGCCCAGGCGATGGGATCACCGGAATCCTGGCGCAGACCGTCGTACAGTTTGGCGAAGTACAGGTCGAAGTCCTTGAGGAAAAAGTCGGTGCTGATGCAGTCGGTCAGGGCGATCCCGAGGCGACCACGGTATTCACGTACCCAGTTTTCCAGCGCGGCATTCTGGCTTTCGCGCAGCCGGCCCAGCTGCTGGTGCACCATCAGCCATTGGTGGGCCATGGTGCCGATCAGCGGCAGGTCGAATTCGTAGGCCAGGTGTGCGTTGCTGGTGCCGACGAACTGGCCGGGGAAGTCGCGACGCATGATGTCGACCACTTCGCGCTGGGCCTTGAACGACAGGCGCCGGCGCGTGGAGAAGTCGGAGACGCGCAAGTCGGCCAGTTCATCGCGGCTGAGGTTTTTCTCCAGCCAGTCGAACTTCTGGTAGAGCTTGCGGGTGACGTCTTCGAGGGTCACGTCAGGGTATTTGTCGCGGTTGCGCAGTTCGCTGACCAGGGCCAGTACCGGCTGTTCGAACATGATGCAGTGCAGCATCGGGCCGACCACGCGGATGTTCAGCTGGCCGTCGACTTCACTGACGTGGATATAGCGCAGGTTGAAGCGGAACAGACCGAGGAAGCGCTCGTAATCCGGGGTGAGGTATTCGCGAAAGCGTGGGTTGAACAGAAAGCGCAGCTCGCCTTCGCGCATGTGCAGGCCGGCCATTTTTTCAAGTTCGGCGCGCAGCTCGGGGATCAGGTGGCCGAGTTTTTCCCTCGAACGGACGATGAAGTTGTACTCGACATCGACATTCGGGTGCTGGTGCAACACGGCCTGCATCATAGTGAAGGTGTAGTAGTCGGTGTCGAGCAAGCCCTGGATC
This sequence comes from Pseudomonas petroselini, assembly GCF_045037875.1. Taxonomy (NCBI): domain Bacteria; kingdom Pseudomonadati; phylum Pseudomonadota; class Gammaproteobacteria; order Pseudomonadales; family Pseudomonadaceae; genus Pseudomonas; species Pseudomonas petroselini. The sequence continues at coordinate 3,288,097 of NZ_CP173614.1, read as the reverse complement.
ACCGGGGACTCGTAGTCGTATGCACTTTCCATGGTGTCTCTCCTTAACGCGTGGCCATCGCGGCCAGTTCTTCGCGGGTGCTGCTGATGACGGCACCGGCCTTGAGCAATTCATTGACGGCCCGTACGCCGCCCTCTTCCGTGATGCCCCTGCATGCCGGCAGGTGCAGGACCACGTCCAGGCCGGCCTTGAGCAGTTGCAACGCGGTGGTCTTGACGCAGTAGTCCAGCGCCAGGCCGCCGACGATCACGCGGGTGACGCCCTGGGCCTTGAGGTACTCAATGACGCCGGTGGACAGCTTGTCGTGCAGGTCGTGGTAGCAGGCACCGTAGGGGTGCAGGTCGGGTTCGACGCCTTTCCAGATGAAGTAATCGTAGTCATAGGGCGTGGGCAACGCGTCCAGCAGGGTGAAGCCTTCGGTGCCAGGGACGCAGTGGCTCACCCAGGTCACATCGGCATGAGCCAGGCCGGTGGGTTGCAGCATCTCGCTGTGCTGCGACACCACCCAGGGAGCGTGTGGGGTGTGGGCGTCCTTGCTGCCGACGCGATGGCCGGCGAGGCTGGCCATGTAGTTGAGTTCGGCACCGATCTGGTCACCGCCGGCCACAGGCAACTCGTTGGGGCACAGTGGCGTGAAGCTCTTCTGGGCGTCGACGTCGAATGAAGCAATGGCGGTTTTCGCGAGGGTCATGGCGTTTCTCCTGTGGCCTGGAAACAAAAGTACACGTCATGTACTTTCATTGCAAGAAACATTTGGTTATCTATCCTGGCGTCAGTACATGACATATCTGTTTGATCCGTTAGACTGTGCCCCATTGTTATTCGCAAGGAGCTCACATGCCGCTTAGCGCCTACCTCCACACCGTCGACCTGTGCGTACTGTTCTACTGCCGCCGCGCGGGCGAATTGAAGCTGCTGCTGAACAAACGCGACGCCGAGCCGTTCGCCGGGCACTGGGCGTTGCCGGGGGTGGTGGTGAATGGCGGCGTGCAAGATCTGCGCCTCCAGGATGCGGTGGAGCGCTTGCGGGCGAGTGACAAGGTAGGGTTTGAACTGGCCTGGAGCGAGCAAGTCGGCACGGTGGGCGATGCGTTTCGCGACCCGCGTTGCTGGTCGTCGTCCACGTACTACCTGGCGATCGTGGCGGATGAGGTGACGCTCGGCGAGCATCAAGCCTGGTATTCACTGAATGCCGTGGCGGACGGCAGCATCAAGCTGCCGTTCGATCACAACATGATCGTGGCATCGGTACAGGAACGCCTGTTTTCAAAGTCGCTGTACAGCAGCTTGCCGCTGATGTTCCTGGGCAATGAATTCAGCGCGCCGGAGGCGACCACGATCTTTTCCCTGGTGCTCGCACGGCCGGTGTTGAAGACCAGTATTCGCCAGCGCATGTTGAAGCTGACCGAGGCGGGGTATCTGCGGGAGACGGGGCGCAAGAAGCAGGGTGAAGGCGGCAGGCCCCAGGCGACGGTGGAAAACCTGAAGCCTGGGGACATTTACTTCTTTGATCGAAGTTTCGCCGAGTAGGCGGCGTCAATTCATCCAGTTGCCGCCATCGACGTTGTAGGTCTGGGCCACCACATAGTCGGCCTCCTGCGAGGCCAGGAAGATCGCCATCCCGGTCAAATCTTCCGCCGTGCCCATCCGTCCAAAGGGCACCTCATCCCCTACACGCTTTTTCTTCTCCCCGGGTGCCAGACCCTCATGCTTGGCAAACAACGCGTCCACCCCATCCCAATGTTCCCCATCCACCACGCCCGGTGCGATGGCGTTGACGTTGATGCCCTGCTTGATCAGGTTCAGCCCCGCCGATTGCGTCAGGCTGATCACCGCTGCCTTGGTCGCACAGTAGACCGCCACCAGCGCCTCGCCCCGGCGCCCGGCCTGGCTGGCCATGTTGATGATCTTGCCGCCGTGGCCCTGGCTGATCATCTGCCGCGCGGCGGCCTGCAGGGTGAACAGCGTGCCGGCGACGTTGATCGAGAACAGCCGTTCATAGCTTTCACGGGTAATGTCGACGATGGGCGCCAGGTCGAACAGCGCCGCGTTGTTGATCAAAATATCCAGCTTGCCGGCCTGGGCCACCACGGCGGCAATCGCGCCGTCGATGGACGCTTGGTCGGTGACGTCCATGGCTACCGCATAGGCTTGTGGGCCCAGCTCAGCCGCTGTGGCCTGGGCCCGTTGCAGGTTGATATCGGCGATGGCCACCGTGGCGCCTTCGGCGATATAGGCCTGGGCGAAGGCGCGGCCGATACCGCGCGCCGATCCGGTGATCAGCGCGCTCTTACCTTCCAGTCGTTTCATGGGTATGTCCCGTCAAAAATCACTTCGGATAACCGGCGCGTTTCATCTCGCGCTCGGTGGTGGACTGCGCTTGCAGCAGGGCCTGGTCAACCGACATGCCGCCGGTCAGCGCCGCCGAGAACAGCTTGCCGACCGAGGTGCCGATGGCCTGGAACTCAGGGATCGTCACGTATTGAATGCCCACGTACGGCACCGGCTTGGCTGATGGGTGCGCGGGGTCGGCGTGTTTCATCATTTCCAGGGTCACCTGGGCAAACGGGGCGGCCTTCAGGTACGCCTCGTTGTAGGTGGACTGGCGGGTGCCAGGCGGTACGTTGGTGATGCCTTCCTTGTCGGCGACCAGTTGGATGTAATCCTTGGAAGTCGCCCAACTGATAAAGGCCTTGGCGGCGTCCTTGTGCTTGGACGTGGCCGGGATCGCCAGGGACCAGGCGTAGAGCCATGACGAGCCTTTATCGGTGACTTCGGTCGGCGCAGCGGCAAAACCGACGTTGTCGGCGACCTTGCTCTGGCTTTTATCGGTGGTGAAGGAACCGGCCACGCTGGCATCGACCCAGATCGCGCACTTGCCGCTGTTGAACAGCGCCAGGGTTTCGTTGAAGCCGTTGCTGGACACGCCCGGCGGGCCGTATTGCTTGAGGGTGTTGACGTAGAAATTGGCCGCGGCGGTCCACTCGGGACTGGTCAGCTCAGGCTTCCACTGCTCGTCAAACCAGCGTGCGCCAAAGGCGTTGGCCATGGTGCTCAGCAAGGCGATGTTCTCGCCCCAACCGGCCTTGCCGCGCAGGCACATGCCGTATTGGTCCTTATCCTTGGCGGTGAGCTTGGAGGCGAACTCGCCGAGCTGGGTCCAGGTAGGATGCGACGGCATAGTCAAGCCTGCCTGCTTGAACAGGTCGGTGCGGTAATAGGTGACGGTGCTTTCGCCATAGAACGGCAAGGCGTACAGGGTGTTATTGACCGACAGGCCTTGGCGTACCGAGGGGAAGATATCGTCGGCGTCGTAATCGGCGGGCAGCTGGGTCAGCGGTTCCAACCAGTGCTTGGCCCCCCAGAGCGGGGTTTCGTAAGTGCCGATGGTCAGCACGTCGAACTGCCCGCCCTGGGTGGCGATATCGGTGGTGAGGCGCTGGCGCAGCACATTTTCTTCCAGCACCACCCAGTTGAGCTTGATGTCCGGGTGCTGTGCTTCGAACACCTTGGACAGGCGCTGCATGCGGATCATGTCGCTGTTGTTGACCGTGGCGATGGTGACGGTGTCAGCAGCCTGGCCGGGCATGGCCACTGCCAGGCCGGAAAGCAGGAACAACGCTTGCGGGAGCTTGAACATAGCGGTTTCCACCTGTTGTTTTTGTTGTTGAGGGCCGATTACAGCAGCTTGGCCAGGCCCTCACAAACGCAGGGCGGATGCTCGACTGATACTTTTTTAACCGTCGCCTGTCAGTTAAAAAAGTATCAGTGCCAAGCGAAACCGGGGGTAGCGCGGGTATCGCCAACCCGCGTATTTTGAGGCGAGTCCACCCATACAAGAGGCATTACCATGCCCATCAGCCGCGCCCAACTGTTCGAACACCGTCCCGCCGAACTCGAAGTGATCCTGCCCGAACCGGATCATTGCTTTCGCTGGTTCGAACACGACTATCCCTATGAGCTGGCGCGCTGGAACCACCACCCTGAATTCGAAATCCACCTGATCCGCCAGGGCAACGGCAAGCTGGTGGCCGGCGACTACATTGGTGCGTTCAGTGCCGGGCATGTGGCACTGATCGGCCCCGATCTGCCCCACGACTGGATCGGTGAGCTGGCGCCCGGCGAATACCTGAGCGGCCGCGACGTGGTGCTGCAATTCGACGGCGCCGCCCTCCTCGCCCTGCGCAAGACGCTTCCGGAGCTCGGGGACCTCTCGGCGTTGTTCGAACAGGCCCGTCGTGGCCTGGAATTTATTGGCGAGGCCGCTGTAAAGGCAGCGCACTTGATGGAAGACATCGGCAACGCCCAGGGCCTGCAACGGTTGATCCTGTTCCTGCAACTGCTCGACAGCCTGAAAAATGCGCCGACGCAACAGGTCAAGGCCCTGGCCAGCCCCTGCTATGCGCCGACCCTGGACGCACGCAGCGCCGAACGCATCAACAAGGCGTTCGACTATTTGATGCGCGAGTTGACGGGCGATGTGCGCCTGTCGGTGATCGCACAACAATTGGACATGAGCGAACCGGGCTTCTCGCGTTTCTTCAAGCGCAACACCGGCCACGGTTTTATCGACTTGATGCGCAAGTTCCGCGTGCAACGCGCCTGCCGGCTGTTGCTGCAAAGTGATATGTCGGTGGCCGATATCTGCTTTGAAGTGGGCTACGCCAACCTGTCCAATTTCAACCGGCACTTCCGGATCGAAATGAACCAGACACCGAGTGACTATCGGCGGGAAACAGCCATGCACCTGTTCCAGCGCATTGAAAAAATGACACCCAGTCAATTCTGACCAAAAGGTCGACTAATCCCGTTTTTTTGCAGGCTGATCAATCGATTGAGCAAAGTTGGTACAACCTGTGCAAACGTTTGCGGTATGAACTTGGCCACCCAGTTCACCTCTCCCCGAAGCATCGGGTCTAAACCGCGTACGAATAGGGATTTTCAATGCACTTCACCTCAAGGCGTCCTACCCCCTTTGGTGTTTCCTTGCTACTGGCTGCCGTTACGGGAGTACTCAGCGCTCCCATTTTGGCGCAGGAAAAACCTGTCGATGACTCAGCACAGGGCGAAACGCTCAGCCCTGAGGCAAACCCGGCAAAAAAAGGCGTGTACCTGTCGGACTGGTTCAACCAGGACCTGACGTTGATCGGCAGCAAAGACATCAGCTTCGGCCCCAAGCCGCAGGATGATATCTACCTGGAGTACGAATACTTCGGCCGCAAAGGGCCCTTCGAGCTGTACGGCTATATCGACGTGCCGAAGATCCTCACCATCGGCAACAGCAATGACAAAGGCGTATGGGACCATGGCTCGCCCGTGTTCATGGAGCATGAGCCACGTATCTCCATCGACTACCTCGCAGGCCGCAGCCTCGCCATCGGGCCGTTCAAGGAATGGTATGTCGCGTTCGACTGGATCTACGACCATGGCAGCAATAAGGAAAATCGCGCCAACACCCTGTACAGCGGCCTCGGCACCGACATTGACACCCACTCGCGAGTCAACCTGTCGGCCAACTTCTACGGGCGTTACCAGTGGGAAAACTATGGTGCCAGCAATGAATATTCCTGGGACGGTTACCGCGCGCAAATGAAGTACATCGTGCCCATCGGCAAATTCGACAACGGCGCCTCACTGACCTATATCGGCTTCACCAACTACGATTTCGGCTCGGACCTGCACAAGGACAACCCGGCGCGCACCGCCAATTCCGTGGTGGCCACCAACGTGCTGCTGTATTCGTTTACCCACCTGCGGTTCACCCTGGTCGGCCGTTACTTCCATAACGGCGGCAACTGGGAAGACGGCAGCGAGTTGAATTTCGGCGAAGGCAACTTCCGCGCCCGCTCCGACGGCTGGGGTTATTACGCCGGCGTGGGCTACCAATTCTGATCAAGGAGCTATAGATGAAAGCATTTACCCGTCGCTCTGTTACCGGCTTCTCGATGGCTGTCGGCCTGGCGCTGCTGCCCCACGTGGTGCTGGCGAATACACCTGCGCCGATCAAACCCAAGGTGATGCTGATCACCATGTTCGCCCCCGAGGCGCAAACCTGGATCGATCGCCTGGAACTCAAGCAGGAAGTGCGTGTACCAGGGCTGTCCGCCGAATACCCGGTGATCCGCTGCAACACCCAGGACGTGTGCCTGCTGGTGACGGGCATGGGCCAGACCAATGCCGCCGCGTCCACGTTGGCATTGGCGCTGTCGCCCAAGTTCGACCTGCGCCAGAGCTACTTCCTGATCGCCGGGATCGCCGGGATCAACCCCAAGCATGGGACTATCGGCACCGCCGCCTGGGCGCATTACCTGGTGGAGTTCGGCACCCAGTGGGAGCTGGATTCACGGGACGCGCCCAAGGATTGGCCGACCGGCTATATCGGCATCAACACCAAGGGCCCCAACGAAAAACCACCGTTGGACTACAAGACCGAAGTGTTTGAGCTGAATCCCAAATTGCAGGCCAAGGCCTTCGCCTTGTCGCACAACGTCGAGCTGACGGAAAGCAAGGAATCAAGCGCCTGGCGCAAACACTACCCCGCCGCCCCTGCCAACCAACCGCCGCAGGTCACCCGCTGCGACACGCTGGCCGGCAATACCTGGTTCTCCGGCACACGCCTCAGCGAACGTGCCGAAGTCTGGACCAAGCTGCTGACCGACAACAAAGGTGAATACTGCACCACCCAACAGGAAGACAACTCCACCTATGAAGCGTTGCTGCGCGCCAGCCGCGAAGGCTTGGTGGATATCCAGCGCCTGGCGGTGGTACGTGCCGGCTCGGACTTCGACCGCCCTTACCCTGGCTACAGCGAAGTGGACAACCTGCTGAAATACGCCGATCAAGGCGGCTTCGTGCCGGCGCTCGAGAACCTGTATCGCACGGGCAACCCGTTGGTACAGGCGATCCTGAAGAACTGGTCGGCCTGGGAGAAAGGTGTTCCCGAAGCTTGATGGAGATCGACAGGTGGGAGGAGCAAGCCCCCTCCCACATTTCATCGTGTCAGGGCAGGAAGATGATTTTGTCGGGGCTGCCCTGGTTCACTTCTTCGTAACACTCCACGCCATTTGCCAACGCGACTTCACGCAAGCCCGTCGGCAACGGCAGCAAGCCTTCATCAAAGAAGCGCCCGAACTGTTCCAGCATCACCGCGCATTGCTCGCCGTTGTAGAGCAGCGAATTGATCCCCACCACCGAGCCGCCCTTGCGATACAGGGCCAGGGCCGGCAGTTGCACATGACCGTCCACTGGTGCCGCGATAATCGCGATACGACCGAACGGCGCCAGGCCCGCCACGGCCGCCGGCAGCCAGAAACCGGTGGTGTCGAAGATCACATCGGCGCCGCCCTTGAACACGGCATTCACCTGCGCACCCAGTTCTTCCGACGTGCCCAGGGCAATCGCCTCGAAGCCCTGCGCTTGCAAGACGTCAACCTGCTCCGGTCGACGCACGGCGGCCAGCACTTGGGCGCCGCGGATTTTCGCCAAGGCCAGGGTCGCGCTGCCCACCGCGCCATTGGCGCCAATCACCAACAAGCGCGTGCCCTGGGTCACCCCGCTACGCTCAAGGGCGTCCCAGGCGGTGGTGTACGGTACGCCGAGGCTCGCGGCCTGGGAAAAACTCAGGTGGGTGGGTTTATGCGCCACACCCTTGGCCGACACGGTGAGGTACTGGGCGTGGGAACCGTCGGCAAAGAACCCCAGGTCGCGGCCGGTGCCCCAGACTTCCTGACCCACCAGTTCCTGTGGCCCCTCCACGACGACACCGGCAAAGTCGCGGCCGGGAATGCGTGGCAAGGTGGTGTAGGGGAAGCGGCCGAGCACGTTCTTGACGTCGCTGGGGTTGAGGCCCGCGGCCTTGATCTGTACCAGCACTTCACCCGCGGCCGGCACCGGGGTGGCGACGTCGACAAAGCCGAGGGCGGCGAGATCGCCGGTGGCAGTAAATTGCAGTGCTTTCATGGCCAATATCCATCGAAGAAAAAAAGGAGGTCAAGACAACCAGGTGCCCACCAGCTGCCGGCCCATGGGCCAGAGCTTTTCGCCCAGCAGCATGCCCATCAGGCCTATCAAGGCGATGGCCGGGGGCGCGGGCGAGCGGAAATCCAGGGCACCATAGATCACGCCAACAAACAGGCCGATGGCGAGGGAAATCAGATAGTTCATGGTGAGCAGCGCCGTGTGGTGAGAGGCGCTCAGTGTAGAGAGGCGATTCCTGAAGCATCGGCCAAGTGCTTCAGGATTTCGGCCATCCGTTCAACCGGCGTAGTGCGAGGGCGCCACGCCGAGTTCGCGGCGGAACATGTCGCTGAAGCTGCTGGGTGAATAGCCGAGCGAGCGGGCAATCCCGCTGACCGACTGACCCTGGATCAATTCCGCCACCGCCGTGGCCAATTGCACCTGGCGACGCCACTCGGCGAAGCCCATGCCCAGGTTGTGCTGGAACAACCGCGCCAGGGTGCGCACGCTGGCACCAGCGGTTTCGGCATGTTGCTCAAAAGGGATCTCCAGGGAGGGCGCGGCCATGACCGCCTGGCAGACATTGATCAGTCGACGGTCAGCCTCAACTGGCATGGCGATGCGGATCGGCGAGCGGCGCGCCCGTTGCAGCTCCAGCAAGGCCAGGCTGACCACCGCGTCGTAGTACGCCGCCTCACCGTTGTCGCCCTCGTCCACCAGCGTGACGATCAACTCGCGGAGCAGCCCTCCCACCTCAATCACCTGCACCTGGCTGTCCAACGTCGCTGCCAATGCTGGTCGCAAGTAGATATTGCGCATCTGCAAATCCGACACCACGCGGATCCCATGTTCCCCCCCCGGCGGCAGCCACACCGCACGCTGAGGCGGCACCACCAGGGCTTCACGGGGCGTCTCGACCCACATCACGCCGCTCATGGCATAGAGCAACTGGCCCCATTCGTGGCTATGCGGCTCCACGTACAGCCCACGCGGGTAGGTACGCGCCAAGGGCTGTACGGGAACGGCGTGATCACTGAGGTCGGGGGGCGCGGCCAGGGCCATGGGGATGCACATCAATCAAGGGAGAGTCGCCATGGTAATGACCACCGCTGGAGAATCCGAGTGAATTTTTGCGGCACGGGACGATCACTTGTTTATACATGGAGGGTTAATGGACCAATGAATAACGCAAAACTATTTGTGATCGACTACTGCCTGCACGGTGAACCAAAGTCCTTCATCATTCGCCTGGAAAAGCTCGATGCAGCAGAAGCCTGGCACTGGGCAAGCTGTGACGCAGGGGTGGGCCGTATCGGTCGGTTCGCCCGCGAGCAAGTGAAGAAGACCAGCCAGCAGCAAGCCGAAAAGTTCGGTATTACCCACGTACAATGGCGCCGCTCGGACGCGCGCGCCCAGGCTTGATCAGGGAGTGACAAACATGAATTTATCCATACCGGTCAATGGCAAGGCGCGCATTGATTACACCCAGGAAACGCTTTTTGGGCCCATGGCCAAGCATGTCGAGTGCCAAGTGAGCGTGCAACGGCGAGCGGGCGGGACTGTGCTGAAGGTGTTCCAGCCTTTGCCGGACGATCTGCACGCGGCGCAGACCGTGGTGTTTGCGCTGGAGGGGCGGCGTACTCGTGCAGTGGTGAAGGATAGCCAGCACCTGTCTGACCATAGCTTGCGGCTTGAACTGGAAACCCAATAGGCAATAAACCGCAGCTTACCTGTGGGAGCTCGATGGCCCTAGGTATCTACACCGCTCTGGGTATGGCGCTGGACCTGTGGCGAGGGAGCTTGCTCCCGCCGGCTGCCTGACAGCCCAGCGCCATCTAACGGTTAGACCACGATCCAAATGTGGGAGGGGGCTTGCTCCCGATAGCGGTGTGTCAGTCAATTCATCAGGTGACTGATTCAGCGCCATCGTCGAGGCATCTATATCTACACAATTCTGGCTATGGCGCAGGACCTGTGGCGAGGGAGCTTGCTCCCGCCGGCTGCCTGACAGCCCACCGCCATCTAACGGTTAGACCGCGATCCAAATGTGGGAGGGGGCTTGCCCCCGATAGCGGTGTGTCAGTCAATTCATCAGATGACTGATTCAGCCCCATCGGGGCATCTGTATCTACACCACTCTGGGTATGGCGCTGGACCTGTGGCAAGGGAGCTTGCTCCCGTGGCGGCCTGACAGCTGGCCTCGATGTTGGATCAGACAGGGTACATATCCGTTATTTAGGTAACGGCGGCTTATGGTTCCGCTCTTACACCGGGTCACTTTTGGAAGAGCGCCAAAAGTAACCAAAAACGCTTCGCCCCAACACTCGGCACCTCGCTCACGCTCGGTGTGCCCGTAATCCGACAGGTATTTGGGGGGCCGCCGCCACGCGCCATCCATGGCGCGGGGCGGCTAAACCGGCATCCCTGCCGGTTTACCCCCCAAATCCCTGTCGAATTCCGGCCAGCGTGTTTGACGGGGCGCCTGAGATCAAAAGCGAGATCAAGATCAAGATCACGATCGAGAGCGGCTCGCTTCGCATCGTGGTTAGGGTTAGCGTGGTTGTTACAAAGTTGTGTAGATACCTCTGCTGCGATGAGGGGGTGTCAATCGATGAGCCAAGGTGACTGACTCACCGCCATCGCCGGCAAGCCAGCCCCACATTTTGACTGCGTTCAGCCCTTGGCCGACTTGGCGCACTCGCAGCCGGTGGCCGCCGAACACGGTTCACCATGGGCATGGTGCTCGGCACAGCCCTGGCAGCAATAGCCTTTACCGTCCTTCATTACCGCGTCAACACCCAGCACACACTTGCAGTGTGGGCAGGCACAGGTTTCATCTGGCATGGTCAGACTCCTTCTTCATGGTCGTCCCGGTGCGGCGGGCGCCGGCACCTTAAGCAGTGACTACGGCCCGTCGTCGATGGTTCAAACCATCAGTCGGTGCGGGTATTGCTGCGGTACATGAACACCAGCGCCAGCGCCAAACACGCCATTGCCACGATCCGGCTGCCCGACAGTTCGATGGCCGGGTTGCCCAGCCAGCCGAAGTTGTCGATCAGCATGCCCATACCCAATTGACCGACGATGACCGCGACCGTGGCAACAGCCGTACCGACCACCGGCACTGCGCCGACCATCACCATCATGTAGACCACGCCGAACAGTGCGCCGGTGAGTTGCCATTTCGGCACGTCCAGCAGGCTCACTGCCTGGGCGGGTTCAATGAACAGAATCAGCAACGCGGTGACAATCGCGCCCACCACGAAGGTCACCAGGCTGCCACGCAATACACCTACCGTTTGGCCCAAGCGCCCATTGATGGCGGCCTGCACGCTCAATACCGCCCCTGCGGCAACCACCACGACCAGTAACAGAATCAGATTCATCGCCTTAACCTCGTGCAATCAGAACAAGTGCCACCACAATCAGCGCCAGGGCAATCCAGCGCTCGCTATTGACCCGCTTGCGCGCCGCGCCAAACCAGCCGAAATGGTCGATGAGCACGCTCTTGCCAACCTGCCCGGACAAAATCGCGATCATGGTCATCGCGATACCGATATGCGGCGTGGCCAGCGTCAGCACCACCACGTAGATCGGCCCCAGGAAGCCGCCGATCAACTGCCAGCGCGGCAGCTCGGACAGCGCCGGGCCCTTTTGCGGGCCGCTGAACAGCAGCAGCAAAAACAGGATCGCCGAACCGACACCGAAGATGCTCAACGTCGCCCACAAATGCCCCACCTGCACACCCAAAGGCCCCAGCAAACCCGCCTCCACCGACAGGCCCATGCCGGCCAGGATCACCAGCGGCAACAACAGCAGCCGTAGGCCTTTATTTTTCGGCTTGGCGTGCGCCACGCCCTCGAGAGAACTTGCTTGCATACATCACCTGCACATCAACAAAGGATTGGATGGCGCGCATTATCCAGTGGCCGTCCTGTGCGATAAATGGGAGCATGCCGACAACACCTTTGCGTAAAACGCACAGCCTGGAGACGTGATGCAAGGCTTGAATGAATTGAGTTTCAAGGCGCTGCGCCTGTTTGTCGCCGTGCTGGACTTTGGCAGCTTCTCCGAAGTGGCACGCCGCGAGGGCCTGGCGCCCTCCTCCATTTCCCGGCAAATACAGTTGATGGAACAGGCGCTCGGCCAACAGTTACTGTATCGCCACACCCGCGCGGTCAGCCCCACCGAGGCCGGGCGCCTGCTCGGGCGGCATGCGCGGTTGATGCTGGAACAACTGGAAGCCGCCGGCCAGGCCCTGCAGGAACAGGAAAGCGAACCCAGCGGACTGGTTCGCATCAATGCGCCGATGGTCTTCGGCCAGCGCCACATTTCCCCTTGGCTGGGCGAATTGTGCCGGCGCTACCCCAAGCTGCAACTGGATATCCAGCAAACCGACACCTACGTCGACCCACTGCAAGATGGCACCGACCTCCTGTTCCGTATCGGCGTGCTCAACGACTCCAGCATGCAGGCACGCATCTTCGCGCCCCAGCGCTTTCGCCTCGCCGCCAGCCCCGCCTACCTGGCTCGGCACGGCACGCCCCAACACCCTGACGAACTGATCAAACACCAGTGCCTGGCCTACAAAGGCATCACCGGCCAGCAACGCTGGTTCTTCCGCAAGGGCCAGGCTGAGTGGACGCCTTGTAGCGTCAAGGGCCCAATCACCGGTAACCACGCCGACACCCTGACCCACGCCGCCGAGCAAGGGCTGGGGCTGGTGGTGTTTCCTTCCTGGTTGATCGGCGAAGGCTTGCGTGCGGGCACGTTGCAGGCGGTGCTGACGGAGTATGAAGTGGCGACTACCCTGGAGCCGCAGCAGATTGCGGCACTGTGGCCGGGCAGCCGGCGCTTGTCGCTGAAAGTGCGGACGGTGATTGATTACTTTGTGGAATGCTTTGGGGGGGTGCCGTATTGGGATCGGTGACCTGTCAGGGTCGAGGAGAACCAAGCTGTCGAAAAGAACCCAGCTACGAAGTAAATCCCCCTACAGCAATAGGTAGGTCCGTTCTGAATTTTTGGGCCAGTATTTCTCGGCTGGGTATGTTGCGGCAGACTTTGAGGGCATCTTTTTGAGAGATCTGCCATGAGAGATCTGCCATGGAAGTCACGTACCAGAAAATATCGCGCTATGAGCGAGTCGCTTCAACCGGCGGTCGTGCCGTCTTTGATAGCGCACCTAGTTTTGGCTATATTTGGCCAAAATATGGGGGCAACCACATGATTACCGTTCCTCTGGGTGAAGCTAAAAATAATCTGTCGAAATTGGTTGATGAGGCCGCCGCGGGCAAGGTCATTACCATTGCCAAGCATGGACGTGCGATGGCACAGCTTGTGCCCCTCGGGAAATCCAAGGGTCGGCGAATCGGAGCTATGAAAGGTAAGCTCGTCATTCCCGAAGACTTCGATGCAGCGTTGCCCGACGATCTACTGGATGCCTTTGAAGGCAGCCGTCCATGAGAGTGTTGTTGGATACCCATATCCTGCTCTGGGCGCTGACTGAAGACCCGAAGCTGTCCAGCAAAGCCAGGAAGCTGATTGAGAATGCAGCAGAGATTTACATCAGCGCTGCAACATTCTGGGAGATGGCAATCAAGGTCGGCCTGGGGAAACTCACTGTAGATCTGGAGGAAATCCGTGAGTACTGCCTCGAAAGCGGATTCGTCGAACTGCCCGTCACCTCAGAACATGCCATCGCGGTTAAGGATCTTGAGGATCATCACAAAGATCCTTTTGATCGGCTCATCGTGGCAACAGCCATGAGCGAGCCGATGAAGCTGTTGACGGCCGATCCGCAAGTCGCCCAATACACGTCCTTGGCGATCCTGGTTTAGATCATTTCAATGGCTGCACCGCTTCGATCAGAACACCCACTGCCCAATCAGCCAGGCATTCGCCCCACTGATCACCGCAAACAGGAACCACGCCAATAACCGTGTCGGCAACCGATTCACGAACGGCCCCATCAACTGTTTATCGCCGGTCATGCGGATCAATGGATACAGCGCGAACGGCAACTGCAGGCTGAGCACCACCTGGCTGAGGATCAGCAGCTTGCCGATGGCATCGTCGCCCATCAGCCATACCCCCAGGAACGCCGGGATCAGCGCCAGCCCACGGGTGATCAGGCGCCGCTGCCAGCAGGGAATGCGCAGGTTGAGGTAGCCCTCCATGATCACCTGCCCGGCGATGGTGCCGGTGAAGGTTGAGCTTTGCCCGGACGCCAGCAAGGCGATGCCGAACAGGATGCTGGCGAACGCGCCGCCCACCAGGGGGTCGAGCAGGTGGTAGGCGTCCTGGATTTCGACCACATCGGTGTGGCCAGTCTTATGGAAGGCGGCAGCGGCGAGCACCAGGATCGCGGCGTTGACCAGCAGGGCCAGGGCCAGTGAACCGATGGTGTCGATGCGCGCCAGCTTGACCGCGTCCTGTTTGCTGGCCAGGTCCTTGCCGATCAGGCGGGTTTGCACGATGGAGCTGTGCAGGTAGAGGTTATGCGGCATTACCGTGGCCCCGAGAATACCGATGGCCAGGTACAGGGGCGCAGCATCGCTGATGGCCGACAGCGATGGGGTGAAACCGCTGAACACGTCCGGCCAGTAAGGTTTGATCAATACCAACTCGATAAAGAAGCACACGCCGATGGTCGCCACCAGCGCCAGCATGATCGCTTCCAGGCGGCGGAAACCGCGATTTTGCAGGGCAAGGATCAGTAAGGTATCGAAGGCAGTGATGACAATGCCGGTGGTCAGCGACACCCCCAGCAGCAGGTGAAAAGCCAGCGCACAGCCGAGCACTTCGGCAAGGTCGGTGGCAATGATGGAGATTTCCGCGAGCACCCATTGGGTGCGTGCGGAGCGCTTGCTATAGCGCTCGCGACACAGTTGCGCCAGGTCTTTGCCGGTGGCGATGCCCAACCGCGAGCACAGGCACTGCACCGCCATCCCCGCCAGGCTGGCCAGCAGCACCACGAACAACAGGCTGTAACCGTAGCGCGAGCCGGCTTCGATGGCCGTGGCCCAGTTGCCGGGGTCCATGTAACCAATGGAAATCAGCAGGCCCGGGCCGGCGAACATCAGCATGCGCTTGAAGAACGAAGCCTTGGGGTCAACGGCAACGGAGCCAGCCACTTCCGGCGGGCAAAACGGGGCGGTAGCGATTTTTGGCAGGCTGAATTTCACACGGTATCCCAGGCAAACACACTCGATAGAGACGCAGCTTATCAGTCGGACGCGACCGTGCGCATCACCGTCTCCCGTGGCAGGTCGAACGTCTCTACCACTTGCACCACCAGGTCCATCTCCTGGTTCAGCGCTTCACGCTCCATGCGCTGGCGAATCACACCAATCACCAGCACCGCCAGGGTGGTGATCGAATACGCCGGACCGGAAAACGCACGCACCCCGCTCACCAGCAGCATCGCCGCAGCCAGGGCCTGGCCGACCACAGGAATAGCCGTGGCCGCACCACGACGCAGGATAAACCCGGTCAGCCCCGCCAGCGCCGTGCCGCTCAACGCGGTGGTGGCCGATCGGCCGACATCGAACCGGCTGAACAACCCCTGCTCCTTCTGCGCGGCGGCCTTGAGTTCCGCGTCGAACACCTGGCGGTCAGCGTTGCTGAGTTTGTCTTTGTACTGCTCAATGAGCTTCTCGGCGACCCGGGCCTCGAGCTCGGCCAACTCAACGGTATCCAGAGACTCGTCGAACTTGATACCCAGCCGTTGCACCACATCTTCGGCGATCTGGCGATAACTCACGCCGTGCCCGCGGGCCATGTTCATGAAGCTGTCACCGCCCATGCGCTGCAACTCGATGGCCAGCTTGAGGGGCTCGCGGACATTACCGTCTATAGATGCACTGCGTTTTTGCGCCATCAGTTCGGCGAGGAACTTCAACTCTTCGGGCCGCGCCTGCACCAGCGCCGGGAACAGCTCCGCGTCCTCTTCGGCAAACCGTACTTCAGGGCTGCGCTGGTCGGAACGGATCATGCCGCGTCGCTCGTGCAGCAGGTCGGTGTACTGCACCACCGTCTGCAACTGCGGCCAATAGGCGGCGTGATCGAACGTCGCCAAGTGCACGTTGGTGACCTTGGCCTTGAGCGCCGGCGTCACCGGGATCGCATAGCGGCCGATACACCGTTCAGTGTCAGGTTTCAGCGCCAAGGCCCAGTCTTTGCTGGAGTGGCAATTGATCACACGCCCTTTAAGCGGCGCCGAGACGTCGTCCCACGGGCTCGATGTGCAGATCGCCCCGCCCATCAGCAACAGATTGTCCAATGGCAGCTCGCGGGCGGCCTCAGGGCTGGCCAGCAGGCTCTTGACCAGAATGCGCGCGCCAAGGGAATGGCCGATCAGGTTGATACGCCGGACTGCCAGGGACTCGCCGTGCAGGTAGTTAGCCAGTTCAGGCAGCAGGCTCCTCGCGACTTCGTCCACCCGCGCCTCGACGCTTTTGTAGTGGTCGAGAAAATAGGCAATCGCCTTACCCACGCCGACGGTCGCCGCGCCCAGGCTACCACCGCCGAGCATCGCGCCCATGACGTCCTTGAAGGGCGCAAACAGGTTTTCCAGGAAATGCCCCGCCGGCCAGAACAGCATCAGGTTGGTCGAGCCTTCGATGCCCGCCAACTGCGCCTTGAAGCTGCCCAGTTGTTGCCGGTTGAAGAACGCCGAATAACCGTGAACATAGAGATTGAGCACATCGCCCTGAGGCTCGCCGCACAGTAGGAACGTGGGCTTGCGGGTGCGGTGCATTTCATCCCACTGGTGCTGCATGGGGCGGTGACTCCTGGTGACAAGGGACGGCGATAGTAACAAAGGGCGCGGCTCAGCGCGGTACCGCTGGGGGAAAAGGCACTACGTTGGCTAATGCCAGTCAGTTAAGGATGAACACAGTACCTGTGGCGAGGGAGCTTGCTCCCGCTGGGTCGCGAAGCGGCCCCAGCGCTTTGTTTCAAAAGACTGGGACTGCTACGCAGTCCAGCGGGAGCAAGCTCCCTCGCCACGGGTTACTTTTCGCTCTTGCTGCTTCTTAACTGACTGGCATTCACCACGTTGGCCCCCTCTTCCTTTCAGAAGATGGAAGCGGCCTTGGACTTGGCCAGGTAACGCGCCGGTGAATCCCCCAGGTTACGGCGAAACACCGAGGTGAACGCACTGGAGCTGCTGAACCCCAGCTCGAAGGCCACATCGGTGATGGACGAGCCATGGCTGAGCCGCGCAGTGGCTTCCAGCAGGCAAACCTGTTGGCGCCACGACACAAAGGTCATGCCCGTGCATTCACGAAAATTACGCGTGAAGGTACGCCGGCTCATGCTCGACCAATCGGCCATCTCGCCAATCGAGATTTTCTGCGTGGGCGCGTCAAGGAAGCGCTGACAAGAACGGGCCAGGCGCGATTCCGACGGCAGCGGCGCACTCAACGGCAACTCGGGCATCGTGCCGATTTCGTCGATCAGCAGGGTCAGCACGCAACAATCACGCACGCTGGGCGAGGCCGATGGCCCAATCGCCAGCGCCGCTTCCAATAGATGACGCAGCAGCGGCGAGACGCCAAACACCTGGCAATAGTCCTGCAACCCGGCGCGCCGGGCGGCGGCGTCGTCCAAGTAGGTGTTGAGCATCACCACGTCGCCGCGCATGTGCATCTCATGCGACACCCCACCCGGCACCCAGATCGCCCGCTGGGGCGGCACGACCCAATTACCCAGGTCGGTGAACATTTTCAACGCGCCTGTGGAGGCGTAGGCGAACTGCCCGCGTCGGTGAGTGTGGCGTGGAAATACTGTGCCGGACGGGTACTCGCGCAACGTCACCACCGCTTCGGGGCTGTCCGGTTTGTAAGGCGAAAAGGTGAAGGTCGGCGGCATGGCCCGATTTTGTCAAAGTATGACCTGACATAGCAAGCGGGCCATCACCCCGCCACCTAGAATCATCGCTCCCCAAGTTGGGTTCATATCGAAGGGATATTCGGAAAATGACTGTCAAAAACTACTTGGACGTACGCGTGGACGGCGCTGTTTTGATGGTGGGACTCAACCGCCCGCAGAAGCGCAACGCCATGTCGCTGGAAGTCATGCACGAACTGCGCGAGACCTTCACCCACATCCCAGAAGGCATTGGTGCTGCGGTGCTCTACAGCACCAGCCAGCATTTCTGCACGGGGTTGGACCTGTCGGAAATCCGCGACCAGTCGGTCATCGATAACGTCCAGGCCTTTCGCGAATGGCACAAGACCTTCGAACTGATCCAGTTCGGCAAGGTGCCCGTGGTAGCCGCCATTACTGGTGCCGCCATCGGTGGCGGCCTGGAGATTGCCACCGCCTGCAGCCTGCGCGTGGTCGATGACAGCGCCTTCTTCTCGCTGCCCGAAGCGATGCGCGGCCTGTATGTCGGCGTCGGCGCCTCGGTGCGCTTCCCACGCATCGCCGGCATTGCCCTGATGACCGACATGATGCTCACCGGCCGCACGCTCTACGCCAAGGAAAGCTACGAGCGCGGCGTGGCCCAGTACCTGGTGCCGGTCGGCCAGGCGGTGCTCAAGGCCACCGAATTGGCGCACAAGATCGCCGGCAACCTGCCCATGACCAATTACGCGGTGACCCATGTGTTGCCACGCATTGTTGATCAAAGCCAGCAGGACGGGCTGATGACGGAAGCCTTGATTGCCGCCGTGGTGTCTTCCGACACCCGCACACAGGATCGCCTGGCGGATTTCCTGGATCGCAAGAAGGACAAGATCCAGACCGCGCCAGCGGTGTAACTCCCGGTCGTGAACGTTGCCGAGCGCACCTCGGCAAACCATGGATGGCCTTCACAACTCACTATCAACCGGTGAAACCATGTTTCAGCACAGCACTCAAGACGATCTTTATCGCAGCAATGACGCGACCGATGAACGATTGATCAAAATCGAACGCAGCTGGCACAAACGCGCACAGATCAAGCTCGACTCCCAACGCCCGGATATCCAGCTTGACCTGCAAGCGCCGGACTTTCTCGAGGCCCTGTTACCTTTCGCCCATGACCCGCACTACCAACACTACCCCCATGCCCTGAAGTTGCTGATCCTGTCGGCCGGCTGGGTGATCTACAACCAGAAAACCATCGCCATCGAAACCGAAATCATCTGCCCGTCCTGCATCGACCTGCTGCAGCTGGGCTCGCGCCTGAGCTCGGCCAGCGCCGCGACGATTTCCGAAACCCTGGCGGATGAGGCCTACCACACACTGTTCTCGATCAACATGTGTGAGCTGGCGATTACCCAGCGCGGCATGCGCATTAAATGGCCGGAGCTGGAACTGACCCGCCACCTCAGCCAGGCCCAGGCCACGATGTCCGAGGCGGACTTCAAAATCTACCGCCTGGCGTTCTCGCTGGTCTCGGAAACCTTTATCAGCGACTACCTGGCCGACCTCAGTGACGCGCCGGACATCCAGCCGGTGTTTCGTCACGTGGTGGCCCTGCATAAAAAAGACGAGCTGGTGCACAAACACATCTTCCCGCTGTTCGTGCAGCAGGTGGTGGGTGACTTCACCCCGCAGCAAACCACGCTGTTCACCCGCGGCATCGCCAACTCCATCCGGATCTTCCCGATGCGCGAGATTTCGGCGTGGCGAATCATCCTGCCGCAGCTGCTTGAAGTGTTCGGTGATCGCTCACTGCTGTTGCCGACCCAATTCACCGAGACCGGCGAAGCGGACTACTCGGCCATGCCCGAGATCCTCAGTTCCATCGGTATACGCCCCGAAGCGGTGCTGCCTGAGCTGCATGGGATGAACGAACCGGTCATCACCGTTTGAACCCAGCGTGTCGCTGATCACTACAAATTCAATAGAGTAATTGTCATGTGTGGATACATTGGCGTCTTTGCCAAACAACCTCGTGCGTTCAACCCCAACCTGTTCGATGCCGCCCTGCGTGCGATCCATCATCGTGGCCCGGACAGCTCCAGCCAGTGGTTCGACCCCAAGGGCCAGGCCGCTTTCGGTTATGTGCGCCTGGGCCTGGTCGGCCTGGGTAACGGCACCCAGCCGATCGTCGCCGATGAAGGCGACCTGGTGATGATGGTCAACGGCGAGTTCTATGACTATCAACGCATCCGTACGGAGCTGGAGGGCTACGGTTGCCGCTTCAAGACCTCGTCCGACAGCGAAATCGCCATGCACCTGTACCGCCGTCACGGCGTACGCGGCCTCAAGCAACTGCGCGGCGAGTTCTCCATTCTGATCTTCGATCGCCTGCGCAAAAAGCTGTTTGCCGTGCGTGACCGGGTGGGCGTCAAGCCGCTGTACTACACCGAGCATGAAGGCGCCTGGTACTTCGCGTCCGAAATCAAAGCCTTGCTCGCCGCCGGCGTGCCCGCAGAGTGGGACCACGAAGCCTACGCCAACCGGGGCTTTATCCTGCGCGACCGTACCGTGTTCAACAACATTCGCAGCGTCAAACCCGGCTGCTGGATCATCGCTGACGAAAGCGGCCTGCAAACCGAACAGTATTGGGACTGGGATTTCCCCGACGCCCAGGCCACCGAGCAACGCAGTGAAGCCGAGATAATCGACTCGCTGCGCCACACCATCGAAGAATCCGTGCGCCTGCGTTTGCACGCCGATGTGCCGGTGGGTGTGTGCCTCAGCGGCGGCCTGGACTCCTCGGCCATGCTGGGCATCGCCACCGAACTGACCGGCCAGCCGCTGCAGGCCTTCCACTTGTCCTTCGAAGGCGAGCAGGCCTACGACGAACGCCAGTACGCTGAAATTGCCGCCCGGCATAACCGCGCCCACCTCAATGTGCTGTCGGTGAACTCCGCTGACATGGCGGACAACTTTGAAAACGCCCTGTGGCACGCCGAAATGCCCTTCGCCAACGCCCATAGCGTGGCCAAGTACCTGCTGTGCAAATACGTGCAGAACCAGGGCATGCGCGCGGTATTGACCGGTGAAGGCGCCGACGAAGTGTTCGGTGGCTACCCGCACTATCGCCGCGACATGGTGTTGTACAACCACGAAAACCAAGACCCGACGGCAATCGCCGAGCTCGCCCGCCGCCTGCACGCCAGCGAAGATCGCTACCTGCCCGGCGGCAAGAACGATGTGAAATGGGTGCAGGACGAACTGGGCCACGGCGTGTCCTGGCTGCAAACCCAATCGGCGTTGTTCGGGCCCCTGGCGCAGTTGTACAGCGATGACTTCCGTGAGCGCTTCAGCAATACCGACGCCTATCGCGAGTTCTACGACCGTCTGAGCCCACGGGCGCTGAACGGCTGGGAACCGGTCAACCGCTCGCTATACATGGTCGCCAAGTCGAGCCTGCCCAACGTGGTGCTGACCTCCCTGGGCGACCGCATGGAAATGGCCGGCAGCCTGGAAGGCCGCCCACCGCTGCTCGACCACCAAGTGATCGAGGCCGCGTGCCGCCTGCCGGTGAACATGAAAGTGCGCGGCGCCACCGAGAAATACGCCCTGCGCGAAGCCATGCGCCCGTATGTGCCGCAGGCCGTGCTGGACCGCAAGAAGCAATACTTCCGCGCGCCGCCGGCGTCCGAGAGCCCACAATCGAAGCTGTATGAAATGATCAACGACGTGTTGAGCGGCCCGGCACTGAGCAACGTGCCGTTCTTCGAGCCACGTAAAGTACGCGCCTTGCTGGCAACCCTGCCAAGCTTGTCCCCCGCCCAACGCGCCTCGGCAGACAATCTGCTGATGGAAATCGCCGGGCTGTGCCTGATGCAAAAACGGTTCGCCTTGAACTGACTTTCCGGCGGCACATCGCAATTGCGCTGTGCCGCCTGACCCAAGGAGGGTCCATGCTGAAAAAACATTTGTCACTTGCCGTGCTCGTCACCCTGGTGTGGGGGGTCAATTTTCCCATCACCAAACTGGGCCTGCGCGCCATCGATCCTTTTGTGCTCACGGGTATCCGCTTTGCCCTCGCCGCCCTGCCGCTGGTGTTCTTTATCAAGCGTCCTGCCGTTAAATTCAGCTACGTGGCCGCCTACGGTTTTATCTTCGGGTTGGGCATGTGGGGCGTGATCAACTACGGCATCCAGGTGGGTGTGAGCCCTGGTATTGCCTCATTGATCATTCAACTCAGCGTGTTCTTCACCATGGGCTGGGGCTTTGTGCTGTTCAAAGAGAAGATCCGTGGCGCGCAGATGATCGGCGCGGTATTGGCCTTGATTGGCCTGGCAGGGATCATTTCCACCCAGCAAGGCAACCATGCCGTGCTGGGTGTGATGCTGATCGTCCTCAGTGCGGTGGCCTGGAGCGTGGGCAATGTGATCATCAAGAAGTCCGGGGTGAAAGAGATCTTCTCGTTCATGGTGTGGGCCAGCCTGATCCCGCCGATTCCGCTGTTCCTCACGGCCTGGCTGATGCACGGCAGCGCCGCGTTCGAAGGTTTGCAAGCCAGCCTCGACCTGACGGCGATCCTGTCGATCCTGTTCCAGGTGTATTTGGCCACGCACTTTGCGTACTGGGGCTGGAACTCGCTGCTCAAGCTGTACCCGGTGTCCACCGTGGCGCCCCTGTCGTTGCTGATCCCGGTATTCGGCATTACCAGCTCCATGCTGATGCTCGACGAGCGCATTTCCACGCCTAACCTGATCTCGATCGGCATCATCATCGCCGGGTTGGCGGTGGGGTTGTATCGCCGGCCGGCGAACCTGGCTCCAACCAGCCAAGGCGCGGTGATGCAGGCGGAAAAGTAAGCCCGCCCGAAAACGCCCGGCGCATGGCCGGGCGACTGCCAACCTTCAATACGCGAAATTGTCGATCTTGACCTGGCCATCGGGGAAGGTCGCGATAATCTCCAGTTCGCCGCCCATTGCACGGATGTAATCGCGCAACGTGCTGATGTACATGTCGGTACGCCGCTCCATCTTGGAGACGGCCGCCTGGTTGATGTTCAACGCCTTCGCCAGGCTTTGCTGGCTCAACTGCTGGGCTTTGCGCAGCTCATGCAGGGGCATTTGCTGGAGGTGTTGCTGGAACAACTGCTTGGCTTCAGCACGCGCTTGTGGCGTCATGCGGGCTTGAAGTTCGGCGAATTTCTTAGCCATGGTTACGGCCCTCTCTACACAAAGTTTGCAAATGTACGTCGTACAACTTTTCTGCCACCGGGACGTGTTGGTCATACCAGCGGTGCTGCCCGGTCTTGTCCCCACCTATCAGTAATACCGCGCATCGCCGTGGATCAAATGCGTACAGCACCCGATAAGGGCGCCCCGCGTGTTGTAGGCGCAGTTCCCGCAGGTTGCCGTGCCGGGAACCTTTGATATCGCTGCTGTGGGGAAAGCCCAAGCCCGGTCCGAAAAGCCCCAGCAGGTCAACGCTGGCGGATACCGACACTTGCTCCTTTGTCCCCAAACCCGCCCACCAGTCTCCGAATTCATCCGTGTATTCAATGTCCCAATCCATGCAAATATGCCATCCAAGGAATATAAACTCAAGAACATAAAACGTAGTAGATAAATTGGACGAGCCGCCACCCGCCGCCCTTGGGAAATTGTTTGTACATCCTTCCGCCCTGACAGCAGCACGCGCATTGCGCTACAGCAATGCCCCTCAGCACGATCACGCGCTGCAAAAACACAATTATCGACCTGTAAAAAGCGCTCTAATACCCGCCTGTTGATTGGTTTTAAAGATCCTGGAGTTCGCAATGCCCCATGAAGGCAACCTGTTACAAGCAGCCGTGGTGTTCCTGCTCGCCGCCGTGCTGACCGTGCCCCTGGCCAAACGCCTGCAACTGGGCGCGGTGCTGGGCTATCTGTTCGCCGGTGTGATCATCGGCCCGTCGGTGCTGGGGTTGATCGGCAACCCGCAAAGTGTCGCGCAGTTCTCCGAGCTGGGCGTGGTGCTGCTGCTGTTTATCATCGGGTTAGAGCTGTCGCCCAAGCGTTTATGGGTGATGCGCAAGGCGGTATTCGGCGTCGGCCTGGCCCAGGTGCTGCTCACGGGCCTGGTGATGGGTGTCGTCGCGTTATGGCTGTTTGGCCAGTCGTGGAACAGTGCCATCGTGCTCGGCCTTGGCCTGGCGCTCTCCTCCACCGCGTTTGGCCTGCAAAGCCTGGCCGAGCGCAAAGAGCTGAACCAACCCCATGGTCGCCTGGCGTTTGCCATTTTGCTGTTCCAGGACATCGCTGCGATCCCGCTGATCGCCATGGTGCCGCTGCTGGCCGGCAGCGATCACCCGACCACCGAAGCCCAGGGCCTGCAGCATGTGTTGCAGATCCTCGGCAGCATCGCCGTGGTGATCATCGGCGGTCGCTACTTGTTGCGGCCGGTGTTTCGCATCGTCGCCAAGACCGGCCTGCGTGAAGTCTCCACCGCTACGGCGTTGCTGGTGGTGATCGGCACCGCCTGGTTGATGGAACTGGTAGGCGTGTCCATGGCCCTTGGCGCCTTCCTCGCCGGCCTGCTGCTGGCGGATTCGGAATACCGCCACGAACTGGAATCCCAGATCGAACCGTTCAAGGGCCTGCTGCTGGGCCTGTTCTTTATCAGCGTGGGCATGGGCGCCAACCTCAGCCTGCTGCTCAGTTCGCCGCTGGTGGTGATCGGGCTGACGCTGCTGCTGATCGGCCTGAAGCTGCCGCTGTTGTACGCGGTAGGCCGTATGGTCGGTGATCTCAATCGCGAAAGCGCCCTGCGCCTGGGTGTGGTGCTGGCAGCGGGCGGTGAGTTTGCTTTTGTGGTGTTCAAGATCGGCCGCGACCAAGGCCTGTTCGAACCCCACCTCTACGATGTGCTCGTACTGACGATTACCCTGTCCATGGCAGTGACGCCGCTGCTGCTGTTGGTGTGCCCGAAGCTGTTCAAGCCCAAGGTCAAGACCGTGGAAGTGCCCGAGGAATACCGCACCATCGAAAGCGACGCGCCGCGTGTGGTGATCGCCGGGATGGGCCGTATGGGCCAGATCGTGGCGCGGATCCTGCGCGCGCAGAACATCTCGTTTATCGCGCTGGACACCTCGGTGGAAACCATCGAGCTGACCCGCAGCTTCGGCGGCATGCCGGTGTTCTACGGTGACCCGCAACGCCCCGAGATCCTGCACGCGGCCAAAGTCGACCAGGCGGAGTTTTTTGTGATCGCCATGGACGACCCGGAGATCAACATCAAGACCGCCGAGCTGGTGCGCAACCTCTACCCGCACATGAAGATCATCGCCCGCGCACGTAACCGCCAGCACGTGCACCGCCTGGTCGACCTGGATGCCTCGCCGATTCGCGAGACCTTCTACTCCAGCCTCGAAATGAGCCGCCGCACCCTGGTCGGCCTGGGGTTGAGCCAGGCCCAGGCCGATGCGCGCATCACCCGCTTCAAAAACCACGACTTGCAGGTGCTGGCCGCGCAACACGCGGTCTACGACGACGCCGCCAAAGTCATGCAAACCGCCCAGGAAGCCCGGGCTGAATTGGCAAGGCTGTTTGAAATGGATCGGCTTGAGGAAGAGTCCGACAAGGTGTGAGGCTTCGGATGAACGATTTTGCGAAAATTCTGACAGAATACGCCGCAATTTCGTTCATCCCTGGAGCGCTTCATGGCCACTTTCACCAAGACCGCCGCCTTGCTGGTCCTCGCGCTGACCGCCGGCAGCGTGTTCGCCGCCGCTAAGCCAACCACGCAAACCATCTCCACCTTGGGCGGCAAGTTCACCTTCAACCTGCCCAAGGCCTACGCTGCCGACACCCTGCCCGCCAGCAAAGCCGAAGATGGCACCGCCGATACCCAAGGCACGATGTACGCCAACCAGACCACGAAAAGTGTGGTGATCGTCGCCGAAACCGTGCGCAACGATGGGGTAACCATCGGTGATAACGACGCGAAATTCCTTGATGGCGCCGTGGCCGGCTTCGTCAAGGACCAAGGCGCTGCGCTGCCTGACTTCAAGAAACAGAGCGAGAAGAAACTGACCTTCAAGGGCCTGGGCCTGCGCCAGGTGGACAGCACCGCCACCCAAGGCGGCGGCAAGACGCTGAACTCGACGTTCCTGGCCGGTTCGGGCAATCACTTGCTGGTGATTCAGGCGATTTCGCGCGCGGATGATGCGAAGGGCCATGCGGCGCTGGTGAAGCAGATTACCGGCGGTAAATAACAGTCTTCCAAACAACTCGGTCCAAATGTGGGAGCAGGCCCGCTCCCACAGTGTTCGACCGCGTTTAATCCAGGCTTTTTTCCAGCCAGGCTTTGAGGTCCTGCACTTCCGCTGCACTGACGGTATGGTTCATTCCCGAATAACCATGAAACTCCGGCTTCAACCCCCACCCCGTCAACACCTCATTCGCCCGGGTCGCCGAGGTAAAGGGCAACGCCTGGTCCAACGTGCCGTGGCCGATGAAAATCGCCAATTTACCCAGTGACTCATCCGGCTTCAGCTCAGCCTTGAGCACCGGCAACACGCTGCCACTCAACGCCGCAATCCCACGCACCAGCTCCGGCCGGCGCAAGCCCACCTCGTAGGACATGATCGCGCCCTGGCTGAAGCCGACCAGGAACACCCGGTCAGGTTGAGTGTGGTACTTGGTGGTGGCTTTGCCGACAAAATCCTCGATCAACGTGGCGCTGCGCTGCAGGTCGGCGGTCTCACCATCGTAATCGCCGTCACCGGGCGTCTTGGTAAACCAGCGATAGCCGTGCGGGTCCACCGGCATCGGCGCACGGGCCGACAGGTAAGTCCAGGTAGACGGCAGCGCATCCTTGATGCCGAACAAGTCTTCCTCGTTGCTGCCAAACCCGTGCAGGAAGATCACCAGTGGCTGGTTGCGCGCATCGCCCTGGGTCTGTTCCAGGTACGACAACGGCAAGTCGGTGTGCAGCGTATCGTCGGCATGAGCGGCACCGGCCACCAGGGTCAGCGCCAGGGCAAACAATTTGAGCATGGGACGTTACCTCAGGGTTTGCGGAGCAGATAAGTGTCCATGATCCAGCCATTTTGCAGGCGCGCCGCCTTGCGCACCCGTTCGATTTCTTCAGCCACTTCACTCACTTTGCCACTGATCAGGATCTCGTCCGGGGTGCCCAGGTAGGCACCCCAGTAGATATCCAGATCCTGCGCCGCCACCGTACGGTACGAGTCTTCGGCGTCGAGCATGACCACCAAGGTGTCGGCGTCGCTGGCCTGCCCCGCCGCCAGACGGCGCCCGGTCGTGATCTCGACCGACTTGCCGATGCGGTTCAGCGGGACTTTGTGCTGGGCGGCCAGGGCCTGCACGCTGGTGATGCCGGGGATCACTTCAAACTCAAAGGTGCAGCGGCCACTGGCCAGGATCGCCTGCAGGATGCGAATGGTGCTGTCGTACAACGCAGGGTCGCCCCAAGCCAGGAAAGCGCCCACTTCACCGTCAGCCATTTCTTCGTTGATCATGCGTTCGAAGGTCTGCTGCTTGTCGCGGTTGAGGTCCTGCACGGCGGTGGTGTAATCGATGTCGCCGCGCACACGCTCGGGGCAATCGGCCTCGACGAAGCGGTAGCCCGGCTCGGTGATGTAGGTCTCGCAGATCTCGCGGCGCAGGTCGATCAACTTGTCTTTGCTCTGGCCCTTGTCCATCAAGAAAAACACGTCGGTGCGGTTGAGCGCCTTCACGGCCTGCATCGTGATGTAGTCAGGGTTGCCGGCGCCAATGCCGATGATCAGGATGCGTTTCATGGGTTGCTCTCAGTGCGGGGCGTGGATTTTGCCATGTTCAGGCGCCTAGGCGTGAGTGTCCAGGCGCAGGCGCCAGAGGTTGTTGAAACGCAGCTCAGTGGCGGACAGCGGTTCGACGTCGATCCGGTAGAACATCGACAGTGGAAACTGCATGACATGCCACATCGCGGCACGGATCACAAAGGGATGAGTGATGGCCACGACATGGCCGGGCTGGGATTCGAGGGTTTTCATCCACTCACCCACCCGCCAGCAGATCTGCTCGACCGACTCGCCCCCATGGGGCGCGCACGTGGCGTCAGTGAGCCAAGTGTTCAGCGTGTCACTCTCCAACTGGCCGATGTCCTGGCCCTTCCACTGCCCGAAATCACCATCGCGCAACGCGAACTCGATCACCCCATCATCGCCGAACAAGCCTGCCGTCTGCCGCGTCCTGGCCTCAGGCCCACATAACAGGCGCCGGGTTTTCTTATAGCGATCAGCCAGCGACAACGCCGAGCCTTGCCAATCCATCACCACCGCCTCGTCATCAGGAAAACGCCCCTGTTTTTGCAGAGGCGTGACGGCGTGGCAAATGAGCGTCAAACGAGTGGTGTGCATTGCAGAGTGCTTGAGACCAAAAAGATAAGGCCTCAAGACTGGCGCAGTTATGGCTGGGGCGCAACGCCTTGTGCCAGGTAGAGCACGTGGTAACCCGTGCCTTGACGCGCCTCGTCCAGCGCTGCGGACGACAACGTAAACCGAACCAACCGCCAAGCCTGTACGTCCAGCGCCAGGAACACCGCGAACGTGTCACTGCGCCCCGCCACCTGCTGATTACGCCGTTTCTCCTCGGCCAATAGGCTGGCGCGGTCCGCTCCGGGCTCCAGCGGCCACGCCTCGCGATACACACTCAACGCGCCCTGCGCCGGCCCCCACTGCACATCCAGCGGTAACCAACTCTCGATATGTGGGCGACCAAAGCTGTCGAGCACTTTCTGAAAACGCTCGCCGAGTAAAAAGTCAGCGGCCTGCAACGGATCGGCCCACAAGTAGACCGACGAATACACATTGCCACCGCGCTCCTGGGCGATAAACGCCTTGAACAGCAACCCCTCGGCGTTATCCCACAATGGCCCCAATTGCGCGGCGCGGCGGCGAATCACGCCCATGTCGTAGTCGGCAGGCAAGCGGTGTGAATACTGTTTGGCAAACATGCGAGAACTCCTGTGCAAGATGAGGGTTCAGCTTGCGCAGCCGCGATGATTTCAACAAGATATCAGCCGATATAAGTGCGATAAGGATTGAATATGACTGACGTGCTCAAACCGCTGGACATCGACACCGTCCAGGCTTTCGTGCTGGTGGCCGATTTCGCCAGTTTCACCCGCGCCGCCGAAGCCCTCGACACCTCCCAGGCGGCGATCAGCCTCAAGCTCAAGCGCCTGGAAGAACGCCTCGGCTATCGCTTGCTCGAACGCACGCCCCGGCACGTGCGGCTGTCGCCCCAAGGCGAACACTTCATCGTCGCCGCCCGCGCCTTGCTCAACGCCCATGAACGCGCCCTGGGCGATATGGGCAGCCACGCACTCCGCCGTCTGGTGATCGGTATCAGCGACCACGTGGCCGGCCCCGACTTGCCAACCTGGCTCAGCCGCTTGGCCGCCTACGACCCGTTAGTGATCCTCGAAGTGCGCATCGCCTCCTCCCGCGAGCTGGTCGCTGCCTTCGATCGCAACGAGCTGGACGCCGTGATCGTGCGCAACGAGGGCGACCGCCAGAACGGCGAAGTATTGGCGGTGGAACGCTTTGGTTGGTTCGCCGCCCCCACCTGGCAACACAGCCCCGGCACGCCCCTGCGCATGGCGACCATGGCCGCGCCCTGCGGCGTGCGCCATTTGGCGACCCGTGCACTGGACACGGCGCGCATCGACTGGACCGAAGTATTTGTCGGCGGCGGCGTGATGGCCGTCGGCGCCGCCGTCAGCGCCGGACTCGGCGTCGCCGCCCTCGCCCACCGCGTGGCACCGTCTGGCGCGGTGGACGTGAGCGAGCAATACGGCTTGCCCGCCCTACCCGTGAGTGAAGTGGTGCTTTACAGCCGTATCAGCGATGGCCGCTCCCAGGAAACCTTGCGCGCATTAAGCGCAACCTTCCGGGGTGCATTGCAACGCTGAGTTCAGATTGGCCCGCCTGCCTTTCTGTCACTTTGCCTGGCCCGCCGCACACCGTAGTGAGCGGGCTTGCCCCGCGCTGGGTGGCGAAGCCGCCCTAAACCAGGCGCCGCTATTCCTTCTGAAGAACCGCGCTGTCCTTATTGGGGCGGCTTCGCCACCCAGCGCGGGGCAAGCCCGCTCACTACAAGGTAGGTGCGGTGGAGTCAAACCACTCGCGCCGGCCTTCA
Source organism: Pseudomonas petroselini (assembly GCF_045037875.1). Classification (NCBI taxonomy): domain Bacteria; kingdom Pseudomonadati; phylum Pseudomonadota; class Gammaproteobacteria; order Pseudomonadales; family Pseudomonadaceae; genus Pseudomonas; species Pseudomonas petroselini. The sequence goes on along the minus strand of NZ_CP173614.1, from coordinate 3,258,107 downwards.
AATGTGCCCACGATCAACTCTACGATCATCCGCACTGCCTCAGCATCCTCCACCTGCGTATTCACCGCCAACCATACCTGCCGCTGCATGCGCGCCTCCAACAACCCCGGCAACGCCACCAAGCCTCGGTCAAAACTGCTCATGTAATGCGGCAGCAACCCAATGCACGCACCGCAGCGAATCATCTCCAGCATCAGCGAATACGCATGCACCTGCACCACTGCCGCCAAGCGTTGCTGCACCACCTGGTTCCAGGCCTGCAAAGCCTCCACCTGCGCATCGGGCTGCCATTGCACCAGCATGTAATCGTCGAGGTCTTCCACACTGTCCGGGCGTGTCGTCAACCGCGAATAACGCTTGGCGATATGCGGCAGATACTGCAAGCGCGCCAGGGCTCGCGGCGGTTCAGTGGGAAAACTCGGGCCGGGGCTCGGGCCGTCGGCATCCGACAACCACAGCACCACATCCACATCCACCGCTTGCAGGGACAACTGGCTGTCGATGGAGATGATCTCCAGGCGCACGCTGGCATTGCGGCGCAGCAAGGCTATCAGGTCGCGACCCAGGATGTCATGCAGGATCGGCTCCGCCACCGCCAGCCGAATCAATGGCTGCTCCGTCACCGGCAAGCGGCGTTCATGGGCCAGGGCGATCAGCTGCGCCTGCAATTGCTGGCCGTCACGGCTGAGCACCAAACCATTGCCCTGGTAGCTGAACAGCGAATGCCGCAGCTGCTCTTCCAACTGCGCCAGGCGCTTGCGCAGCAGCGTCGCCTTGATATTCAAGCTGCGCGCCGCTTGCATGAAACACCCGCAGCGCGCACTCACCAGAAAGTAGCGCGCCACCTCCGGGTCGATCTCATCGGCCAAGGCCAGCCAGCGGCTGCGCCCCTCGGCGGGTGCGCGATAAGCGGCGGGCCCCTGGGGGGCAGACGGTTCTAGAAATGCCATGGGAGACTCCCTGTCTTGTGGTCTGTGCATCCAATGCGGGTTGACGCGTGTTACTCCAGCACCTTGTTCAGCTCGGCGCCGTCGATACTAAGGGTCGCGGTGTTAAGCATGCCTTCGAGGTAAGCCTTGGCGATCTGCTCCTGGCGCTGGGCGCGCAGGGCCTGGGTCAGGCGCTCACGCAGTTCGTCGAGGGTCGCGGTGCGTGCCGGTTGCTGGCCGGTGAGTTTGAGCACATGGAACCCCGCCGCACTCTGCACCACGTCCGACACGGCCCCGACCTTGAGGCGCGACACCGCACTGCGCACTTCCGGTACCAGTTGCTGCAGGGGTTGCATGCCCGAGTCGCCACCGCGTGCGGCGGAGTCCGTGTCCTGGGAAAACTGCGTGGCCAAGGCGGCGAAATCACCCGGTGCGGCCTGGGCCCGACGGCTCAGCTCCTGGGCCTGGCGACGTACCGTGTCGAGGGTTTGCGGGTCATTCGCCGCGAGGAAAATCTGGCTCACACGGTACAACGGTGGCGTTACCCATTGCGCCTTGCCGCTGTCGTAGGCCTGCTGCAATTCAGCCGCGCTGGGGTAATCCGCCGGCACCTGGCTGACCGAGAGCATGTAGTCGCGGAACACGATCTGCTCGGTGGCGGCGCGGGTCTGTTGCTCTACCTCAGGGCGCTGGCGCCAGCCCTGGGCGTCGGCCTGTTCAAGCACGGCCTTCTGCGCCAGGCGTGAGCGGATCCAGGTTTCCAACGCACCACGGTTGCCGCGCAGTTGCTCACGGGATTCGGCCGGCAGGCTGGCCAACACGGTTTTCAGTTCAGGCAGGTCGATTTGCTGGTTGCCCAAGCGCGCCACCGCCGGCCCGCTCGCGGCTGGATTGATCACCGGCGCCGGTTGCTGCGCCGCCACCGGGTCGCTGCCCGGCCGCAAGCTCAAGCCCACCGCCACCACCAGCAAGGCCAGCGCACCCGCGCCGACCATCAGGGTTGGTTTTTTCACAATACGGGTGCCTCTTCGCCCACCGCTGCGGCCTGCAACTGCGCGGCCTGCTGGCTGTACTCACGCAGGTAGACGATGAATTCCTGCAACAGGCGGTCCCACAACTCCAACTGGCTACGCAGGTGCGTGGCGCCGACGCCGGCCACCACCACGTCCATTTCCATCAGCAGGAATTCGCCCTGCACCGACAACCGCGCAAAGCGGCGCGACGCGTTCCACACCTGGGCCAGGCCCTCAGGCAACTCGCCCTGGATACGCAGCGCACAGCTGTAGGTGAAATCCACATAGCTGCCCTGCTCTGCCGCCGGGTTGCCGAAGCGCACTGCAAAGCCGATGCCCTGGCTGGCGCTGAGCAATTGCACGACGCCATTTTGTTCGCTCGGGTTTACCCGGTAGCCGGCTTCCTGCAGCAACTCGGTGAGGCGCTGGGTGGTGACGCTGGTGATCAATTCGCTCATGGTGATCTCTTCCCTGTCTATCAATGATTGGCGGTTGCCTGGGGTGCATCAAAACGGCTCTTGTACAAATCGTCGCCAAAACCCTGGGCCAGTTCCTCGAACTTGACCCGCGCGCTGCTGGCGAACGGCTGGCGAATACTCATCACCTCGGCCACATCGATCTTTTCGTAGGCCGCGAGCAGTTGCTGGGCCACGCCGTACATCTGTTGATTCTTGACTGAACATTGCTGCACTTGTGTGTCACGTTCGCTCAGTTGCGCCTGCAAGCGGGCACGCTCGGCTTCTTTGCCCTTGGCGAGCACCAGCAGTTCGTCATAGGCCTTCTTGAACTTGCCGATCTGCTCGTTGCTGGCCGCCACCTGGGCCTGCGCCTGGCTGTGCAGGCTCTGTTGCTGGCCGGCCAATTGCTCGGCCGCGCCACGGGTCTTCTCCAGCTCAGCCGTCAGCTGCTTGATTTGCGCCTGGGCCTGCTTGGCTTGGGTTTCAGCAGCGATACGCGCCGCACTGGCCTGGGCCTGCTCGCTTTGCAGTGCCTGCAATTGCTGAGTGGTGCTGCGCAGTTGCGTGCGCAGGCGCTCCTCCATGCCTTCGGCCGCAGCGCCGGTGGTGACCAGCAGCAGTAACAGCCCGCAGATTCGCATGTTCATGTGGCATCTCCCTGCGCATCAAAAGCGCGTGTTGAGTTCCAGTTGCATCACATCGACTTCAAACGGCTGGCCATACACTTCGGAGGCGCTCAACCAACGCGCACTGGCGTAAATGTTCTTGTCGATTCCGTAGTTGGCGCCAATGAAGTAACCCTTGGCGTTGGTGCCGCCCAGGTGAAACGAAGAGTCGTTGAAGCCGTCGGGCAAGGCGTCGGGCTGGATGTACTTGTAGCCGGCCAACACGTTCCAGTCGCCGCGCTTGCGCATCTCCAGCGCGCTGCCCAGGGTGAACGACACCATCAGCGCATTGCCGCCACTTTCAAACTGGCCCTTGCTGTTGATGTTGTTGACGATCTCGCCTTCGCTGCGCTTGAGCATTTCGCCCTTGTCGTAGGCCAGGTTGTGGATGAAGTTGCCCTGGGTGCGCAGCTTGAAATCGCTGGGCAGGTCGCTGTCCCAGACCAGGTTGAGGTCCAGCACATCGAACTTGGACGCCAGGCCGACGAATTGAGGGTCAGGCGTTTTGGCCGGGTCAGTCGGGTTGGTGGTGTTGTTGCGCAGGTTGAACACCGAGTTGCCTTTTTGCATGAAGGCAACACGCGTGCCGTCAGTGTCACAGGCGGGCGCGCCCCGCCATGTGGAGCAAGGGCTGGAACGCTCGCCTTCGATGTCCTGGAACTGGTAGTAAGCGGCGGCAAGTTTGAGACGGTTGCTGCGGTTGATCTTCCAGTCAGCGCCAATCTGCCCGCCAAACAGCCATTTGGTGTCGCTGTCTTCCTTGTCGATGCCATTGGTGCTGGCGGTGTCGGCGGTGTACTCGACCGGGAAGGCACCGAGGGTCCCGAACAGCCCCCACTCGCTGTTGAGGCGGTGGTTGAAGATCGCGGCCACGCCGTCGAAGTTGAGGTCGTTGGAATACATCATGTCGGTGGAATAGAACGGGTTGCCGATGCGCCCGGCAGTCAACGTCATGTAGTCAGTGGTTTTCCAGGTCAGGTAACCCTGATCCAGCCAGATGTCTTTTTTGCCGAAGCCGCCGCCCAGGGTCTGGGTGGTCGACACCGGGTTATTGTCAGAGCCGGTGGCGATGCGAATGCCGGCGGTCCACTCCGGCGAGATCACCGCTTTCATGCCCAGGCGTGCGCGCAGGCGGAACAGGTTCTCGCGGTCCTCGCGGGTGTTGAGCAAGGGCGGCAACTTAGTGTTGGAGTTTTTGTTGACGTCGTAGGGCCCCGTGTCGTTGAGCTTGGCGAAGTCGGTGATGTTGTTGCTGTTATTACCCGAAAAGTAGCGTGACTCATCGCGCAAACGAATATCGCCATCAAAGCTGATACGCGAGATCCAATCGGGGAAGGTATTGGGCTGTGCCCAGTTTTCCTGCTTGGCGGTGGCCATGACCTCGGCCTTGACCTGGTCGCGAATCTGATCCTTGACCGCCTGCGGCACATACTGCACACGCACATCGCCGGGCCCTGCGGTCGGTCCTGCGGCAACCACCGGCACGGCATTGGCCTGGCGTGCCTGCTGGGCCTCTTTCTCGGCCTGGGCGATCAGCCCATTGGCGGTGGCCTGGGTCAGCACACCTTGCTGCACCAGCAGACGGATCAGGTTGATGGTGACGTTTTCCGAAGGCGCAACCGGGGCTGCAGCCGCCTGGCCAACCAGGGTCGCGATGACCATGCCAACCGCCAGGGTCAGTCGATTCACGGGGGAAATCATGTGTACGCAACTCCTGTAAAAATCCGTTAAAAAAGGTTCAGTCAATCCGGGCGCCGGCCCTTGAGGGACAGGCGCATGGGCAGCGTCAGTGACGCCGGCGGCTTCTGTGCGGCACGCGGTGCACGTATCAGCGCGAGCATCTGGGCGTCGGTCTCGGCATCACCGCTGGACTTGGCCACCAGCGCTTTAGTGACCTGGCCATCGGTGCCCAACCACAGGTCTATCTGTATCGAGAAAGCCTTCTTGCGTAATTCCGGGTCTTCGCGCATCAGCCGTTGATAGGTGCCGGCCAGATACTGCTTGTACGTGCCGGTACCCAGCCCGCCGCCACCGCTGCCGGCCATGCCACCGCCCTTACCCGCGCCGATGTTGAAACCGTCATTGCCGGACTGGGCGTCGCCGTCGATCTGCATCGGGTTGGCCAGGTCTTCGTTAGGTGAAGGCGGTGCTTCCTCGGCCGGCTTGACCTCTTCGGGTTCCGGGCTGGGCACCGGCTCCGGGACTTTTTCTTCGACCTGGGGCTCGGGCTCCTTGGGTTTTTCCGGCGGCGGCGGTGGTGGTGGCGGCAACGGGATAATCGTCGGCACCTTCGGCGCTTCGCGGCGCACGCCACTCATGTCGTTGGCCCACTGCCATAAAAACCAGGCCGCCACGGCCCCCAACAACAGGCCGGCGCCCCACTTCAACGGGCGCAACGGCGGTTTCTTTTTCACCGGTATTGGCGCAATCGGGATCTGTGCGGTCATGACTCAGCCCTGGCTCGGTTTGCCGGTGACCAGCCCGACCTGGGACAGCTCCAGCCGGCGCAGCAAGTCGAGTACCTCGATCACCTTCTGGTACTGCACCATCGCGTCGCCGCGCACGATCACCGGGAAGTCCGGGTTCAACGCTTTCTCGATACGCAGGCGCTCTTCCAGCTCGCCGAGGGTGACCGGGTAGGCGTCGAGGAACACCTGGCCGCCGTCGTTCACGGAAATGGCCTTGGTCTTGGCCTCCGACAACGACACCGAGGCGCTGGCCTTGGGCAGGTGAATCTGGATGCCCGAGACCTGGGCGGTGGCGGTCAAAATAAACATCACCAGCACCACCATCAGCACGTCCACCAGAGGCGTGATGTTGATGCTGTCGACGGCGGCATCGTCGTCATCGTCGTGGGAGGCATTTACGGAAGCCATGGCGATTCTCCTCAGGCCGGAACGGATGCGTGATGCGGTGCGCGGTGCGCGGCTTCACTGTGCTGGCTCTCGCCGTGCATCTCCGCCAGGCGGGTGATGAACTCGTCGACAAACACGCGCATATCCGCACTGACTTCCTTGTTGCGGGTGATCAAGCGGTTGTAGCCAAACAGCGCCGGGATCGCGACGAACAGGCCCATGGCCGTGGCCAGCAAGGCTGCGGCCATGCCCGGCGCGATGGCATTAATGTTCACGTCACCGGCCATGGCCGTGCCGAGGAACACCACCATGATCCCCAGCACCGTCCCGAGCAGGCCGATGTACGGGCCGCCGGCGATGGCGTTGGACAGGGTCGAGAGTTTGGAACTGAGCGCCTGGTTTTCGCGGGTGCGCACGCCGTCCATGGAGCAACGGATGGCTTCGATGGTCGCGGCCGACACCGATGAGGTGTCGGCGCCTTGGGCGCGACGGGTGCGGATCTCCTTGACCGCCACCAGGTACAGGCGCCACAGCGAGGAATGGGTCAGGCGCTCGCCCAACTGGGCGTCGTCGGCGTACATCTCCAGGCGTGTGCCGATCTGCGCAAAGTGCTCACGGAACACTTCGTTGGCACTGCTTAAACGGCTGACCTGGCGGTTCTTGCGCAGCATGATGACCCACGACTGAAACATCATCGCCACCAGCACCAGGATGATCACCCAGGCGTCCACCGGTACGGCGTTGAGCAAGAAGCCCAGGCTGCCGAAACCGAAGCCGGACTGTTCTTCATCCACCCCATAGGCCACCAGTTTCGATTCGGCGCCCTGGGCGCTGGCATCGGCCAGCAGCAGCGCGGTCGGACGCGCCACCTTGGACAGGCGCAGCTCATCGATGGCCCCGGCGAATGGCAGGTGCGTACTGCCCGCTTCCGGCAGGTCGGCGCCGATGGCCAGCTGGGAATTAAAGGCCGGCATGGCCACCGCGAGGGTCGCGGTTTCGCGGCCATTCACATACAGCGTGACCTTTTCACCCTCGGCGGTGAACGCCAGGTGCTGCCATTGGCCGGGGTTCAGCGGCTGGGTCGAGACAGCGCGCTGGCCGTCGATGTCCACAAACGGCATGCCTTGGTTCAAGCCCAGCAACAGGCTATGGGTGCCGTCACGCCGGGCCAGCACCACTTGCTCGCCACTGGCTTGGTCCAAGCGCAACCAGGCGCTGAAGGTGAACGCGCCGCCTGCCGCATGTTGCAACGAGGGGCTGGCCGGCAACATCAGGGGTTGGCCGCCGAACTGCAAGGCGCGGCCGATCACGCCATCGATGGCGGCGCCGGTGGCGTTCAACGCGGTGTTGGCGTAGGCCGTGGTGTCCCGGGCCGGCGTGCCGTTGGCGCCATCAAAATGGTAGAGCGCGGTGTAGTTCGGGTCGAAGGTCAACTGGCCGTTGGCGGTGGCCGGGGCCTTCTGGTTGCCGTAGTACATCCACAGGTCTTGGCGCTGGCCGCCTTCGACCTTGGGCACATCGACCCAGATCAGCGCCATGCCCATCAACGGGTCGAAGCTTTCGATCTGATGGTTGAACACGGTCTTGTCATCGGCACTCACAAAGCGCAGGTCGGCGCCGTCATCCTTGACCCCGTCAAAGGTGAAATTACCGGTGTGCAGGCGCACCAACAGCGCGGTACGGCCCAGGGCCTGGTTGATCGCGGCCCCTTGCGCGGTGGTGTCGACCGAGATCTGTTTGCGGTAGTGCCAGTCGTCCTGCCACCAGGCATGGGCGGTGGCCGGGAGCGCGAAGCCCAGGCAGATCAACAGGCTCAGGAATAGGCGTTGCATGGGTGAAGTCTCCGGAAGAAAAAGTCAGAAAGTCGCCTGCACACTGAAGTGCAGTCGCGAGTCCTGTTTCTGGGTGTTCGGTCCATCGAGCAGCGGGTAACCCCAATCCAGGCTGCCGGACAACCATTTGCTCAAACTGGCGCGGGTGCCCAGGCCGACACTGGCCAGGCTGTATTCGTCTTCTTGCTCGGGCAGTGGGTCGTGCAGGCGCATGCGCGCGCCTTCAGCAAACGCGTAGAAGCGCCACTCCTGCACATAACTGCCGAGAAACTTGGCCAGGGACGGCGTGCGCAATTCCTGGGAGAGCAAGTAGCCCTCGTCCCCGGTGCGCTCGGCCGCCAAATAGCCGCGCACCGACGTGGCGCCGCCGGCCGAGTACTGCTCGTTGGAGACCAGCGGTCCCGAGGCGAGTTGGAAGCCGCCTTTGGTCGCCGACTGCCAATCGTTGGCGAAGGTGTAGGTGTAATTCAGGTCACCCTTGAGCACAGCAAAACTGGCGCTGGCCTTGTAGCGCTTGTAGTCGAACGCCTCGGCATCGCTGCCGTAGCCGAAGAAGGCGCGGGTACCGACGATCAGGTTCAGGCCGAGGCCCAATTGGGATTGCTCGGTGTAGCGATAGCCGTTGTAGCCCAGGGTGAATGGCGCGTATTTGAGCGGCACCTGGTCACTGCTGGCGCCGAATTTCATTTCCTCGTCGAAGTCCTTGAAATCGATCCCGAACGAGAATGAGTTGGCCCAGTTACCGGCAGCCGGCAGGTTGTAGATGGCCGACACACCGTAGGAATAGCCCTTGCCCAACACGTTGCTGCCGCCGATGGTGGCAATGTTGCTATCGGACTGGTAACCGGAGAACTGCAAGGTCCAGCGCTCATTCAACGGTGCGGTGTAGGAACCCGACCAGACCTTGGCATTCTCGGTGTCCTGGGGGGCGGTGAAGTAAGTCAGGGAAATGCTGTGGCCCAGTTGCCAGAGGTTGTCGTAGCCCAGGGTCGCGACCGACCGCAGCTTCTCGGTGTCGGCGCTGTAGTCGTTGTTCAGGCCGATGCTGGCGTGCCAAGGGTTCTGGTCTTCGACCTGCAGGTCCACATCCATGGTGCCCGGGCGCTGGCCCTCGCGTACCAGCGGCGTAACCTGGCGCCCGGCACTGCGGTTGAGCCCGGCCAGCTGGGTCTGCACCGTGGCAAAATCCGGCACCGCCCCCTCCTCCAGGGCCGGCACCTGCTCGCGGATCTCTACCGGCGAATAGTGCTTGGCGCCGACCACGCGCACACGGCCGACCTTGGTTTCGCTGACTTGCAGGTAGACGATGCCGTCATCGACCTTCTGCTCCGGCAGCTCGACAAACACCGACTGGTAGCCACGCGACTGGTAGATCTTCTGCAAGGCATCGCGGGCGCCTTCGATATCGCCCAAGGTCTTTTGCGGGCCGAGGAACGGATACACCGCCTCCTCAATCGTCGCCGCATCGAGCACCGTGTTGCCGCGCACGAAGTACTCGTTGACGTCGACCTTGCGCGCCGCCGCCTCTTCCTCGGCCAACACCGGTTGCGCCAGGCTCCCCAGCGTCACGCAACACAGCGCCAGCGTTAATTTGAACAGATGCTCCACACCGCCCCCTGACATTCTGATTTTATCCGCCGCCGCCGATTGCCCGGCGCAAGGCCTGCTCAATTGCTGGTGATCGAGGTGTTGCCGTGGCGGGCCAGCCAGGTGTGCAACAGGGCGAAGTTCAGCGAGAACTCCGGCATGTGCAGCAGGGCGCCACAAAACACGTCACCGATGATTTTCTGGATGAGTTGCACCGCACGCGGGTTGTTCAACAGCGTGGCGATGTCGCGGGTCAGTGCCTGGATGCTCCAGACCTTCTGGTTGAGGTCCAGGCCGACGAACCAGCGGAACAGCAGGTTGTAGTTCAGCTGTTCATGCAGTTGCTGCTCGCTGGGTACCGAATACAGCAATTGCAGCAGCAGGATCTGCAGCACGGTCTGCGGGGCGATCGACATCGGGGCTTCGGCCACCAGCCAGTCGCGGTGCTGGTCGAGCACTTCATCGATCTGCGGGCGCAGCAACACCAGGGAATGGCTGGCCGGGATGTAGCTGGAGACTTCCTTGCGGGTGCCCTGCCAATCGTCCTGGGAGACAATCCATACCCAAGGCGCGCCGTAGCGATAGACCGACACCGGCTTCTTGCGCGCCGCTTCGACGATCTTCGACAGGCGCTGGTCGAGCTCCTGCATGCCCACTTTCGAGTAACGTTCCATAGTTCCCATCGCCCCACTCCTGGCATCCTGCTTGCGGCTGAAAAGCCCACCTTTCTGGTGGGCTCAAGCGCGTTACACAGGAGAGACGGGAGTGGCTGGGGACTACCGAACTTTTGTCATGAAAGCTTCATTTTGGATTGGGTGGGGGGCAATTTTTTGTGGTGTCTATATCCGTTATTTGGGGGGTGACTGGTATGGGTTCCGCCCTGACACCGGGGCATCCACCTGATGTATGGAGATCAAACTGTGGGAGGGGGCTTGCTCCCGATAGCAGTGTGTCAGCTAATGCATCTGTGACTGCCCCACCGCTATCGGGAGCAAGCCCCCTCCCACACTTAACCGAGATCGACAGTAAGAACCCGGCCGGCTCCAGGCCGCCGCTCTGGGCCGAGGGATCACTCAGATCTGCTTTTGCTCTACACCACTCAGGTCGGCTACCAGGCCGCCGTGCTCTTGCTTTTGATCTGGGGCGCCCCGTCAAACACGCTGGGCGCCTAAGATCAAGATCACAAGCCAGATCAAAAGCAGGCTGATATCTACCTGATGCATGGAGATCAAACTGTGGGAGGGGGCTTGCTCCCGATAGCAGTGTGTCAGCTCATGCATCTGTGACTGCCCCACCGCCATCGGGAGCAAGCCCCCTCCCACACTTAACCGAGATCGACAGTAAGAACCCGGCCGGCTCTAAGGCCGCCGCTCTGGGCCGAGGGATCACTCAAATCTGCTTTTGCTCTACACCACTCAGGTCGGCTACCAGGCCGCCGTGCTCTTGCTTTTGATCTTGATCTGGGGCGCCCCGTCAAACACGCTGGCCGAACGCAGGCTTGAATCCGTGGGTAACCCGGCAGGACGCCGGGTTAGCCGCCACGCGCCATGGATGGCGCGTGGCGGCGGCCCACGGATTCAAGCCGGAGTGAGGGCACACCGAGCCTAGGCGAGGTGCCGAGTGTTGGGGCGAAGCGTTTTTGGTTACTTTTGGCGCTCTTCCAAAAGTGACCCGCCGTAAGGGCGGAACCCATTTCAGCCGTTACCTAAACAACGGATATGTACCCCACCCACACCACCAACGTCGACAAAAGAGCACATCCTGCGATCAATACCCTTGCTGTCTTTATCCAACTCAAGACCAAGCACTACCCAAAAAAACAGGGCGATCATTGATCGCCCCAAACGGTACATCGAGAGGTCCTTTCCAAAGCCTTACAAACTGATCTGCTGACGCTCCTCATCCGTCAACCGCGCCCGCGCCTGCTCACTCAGCGGCCCCGCGCCCAGCACCTGCACCGGGCTGCTGGGGTTGTAGCCGGAGGTTTTCTGCGCCGGCTCCGGCTCACGCGGCAACGGCTCACTGCCCAGGCTCAACACCTCAACCGTCATGATCGACGGCCGACCCTGCTTGGCCGCCGCCTGCTGACTGCGCGCCGCATCTTCCGCCGCCTGGGACGCCGCCGCCCCAGCCGCGCTGGCCGAACTCATTGCACCGGTGTTGACCGTGGCAGACACCGGTATCCCGGACGACTTACCCTGGCTCTGGATGTTCGCCGCGTTCACCACGCGCAAAGCGGCGATGTTGACGTTACCCGACACCCGAATCCCCGCCTCCCCCGCATCGATGGTGCCCATCGGCGCGATCAGGTCGATATCCCCCGCCGGCACTTCCGGAATCGGGTTCAGCGTGGCGATCCCCGCACCGGTACTCGGCACCGATGGCGACAGGCTCACGTTGCCCCAGTTGTCATAGACGCGCTTGGGCGGCGTGTACACCACCGTGGTCTTGGAACCACGACCGGCGTTGATGTCGCCCTCGCTGGTCCAGCCCATGATCGAGCCGCCGAAGGTGGTCATGATGCGGCTCTGCCCAAGCAGGATGCTGCCGAGCGAATACAACTGGATATCGCCTGCGCCCTGAGTGATCACGCCAGCCGTCGACGGTGGTGCATCGCCTTCGATGCCGAAGGTCTGGCTGCCGCCAGGGGTGAGCATCTGGATCGAACCGCCGAAGTTGGTGTGCACGCCGGCACCGCCGAACATCGTGATGTCGCCTTTGTAGGTGATCGGATTGCCGGCCACGTCGGTCTCGGGGAACAACCGGGCAATCGCCGTACGGCCACGCACATAGCTACCCTGGCGCACACTACCGTCCTGGTTGTACTCACGGCCGGCGGCCTTGAGTTCGGCGAAGTACACGTCACGGGCGAAGATCCGTTGTTGTTCGGCGGGCAGTGCGGCGTAGTAGGTACGGGCCTGTTCGCTGTCGCCGGCGAAGCCGAAGCGTTCGGTGAGCCAGGACACCAGTTCATTCTCGTAGGTCTTGGCGACTTTGCTGCCCTGCAACGACTCACCCGGTTGCGCCAGGTTGGCGGGGTTCAGGTAGGCCTCGACAAAGCGGCGGTAGTCCGGGCCGTTGGGGCCCATGCCGGCTTGCATGACGATGCTTGCGCCAGGACGGCTGTCGCCGGCCGCGACAGCGCCCAGGCTGTTCACCGCGACTTTGTCTTCCATCTGAATGTTGCGCCCCGCCGTCAGTTCCAGGGTACCGGGGCCGGCAACGTTAAAGCTGCTGTAGAGGATGTCGCGGCCAGCGCTGGCGATGGAGATATCGGTGGGGCTGTTGTGCACGAACAGGTTGCCGGTAAAGGTGTATTGACCCGTATCCGTGACACCTGCGCTGGCACCGCTCAAGCGCGTGCCGCTGCCGACAATATCGCGTCCGGCTTGCATCCATACCGGGCCTGCGCCTTCGTAAAAGGTTTGCCCGAACCGAGCGTCACCCGCCCCCGTGATCGTGAGGGCGCGCCCACTGTTGACGCCCAGCAGGTCCCCACTCAGCGCATAGAAACGCGCGGGCTCCAGGGCATCACCCCAAGCCATGCTGGCGGTGTTGGGGCCAAAGGCAAACAGTGGAGAAACCGTTAAGGTTGCAATGTTGCCATCGCTGGAAAGATTGCCACTGCCCACTATTGCCGTTTTTTGATCAGTCAGGAAACCGGCGAAGGCCGGACGCAGAATAGTCGCCAGGCTATTGGGTGCCGCACTGGAGCGGCTGATCGTCAGATCGCCGCCGGAGATCGAATCACCGGCCAGCAATTCCAGTTGCCCATTGGACGAAGGTGCGAGTACCAACGCCCTGAGCGGCTGCACGTCGCCAGGATTACTGGTCGAGGCGCTGCCGTAATAGAGACTGCCGTTAGCGGCAACCGCACGCAATGTCGCGGGATAGACCGCCGCCATATCGGTTTCCAGGGTCTGGGTCAGGGGCGTGAGGTTGCCCCCGGCAGAGAACAGGTCCACTGCTGTGCGGTCGGTCCACAGGCTGAACCAGCTTTGCCCAATCCCGTTGACCCCCTTATTGACGTAGGTCAAGGCGTTCATCTGCGGCGCGCGCCCAGGGTCGGCGACGTCCTGTAACACCAGGTCGCCACGGGTGGACAGGCTGAAAGTGGCGTCGCCCGGCAATAGGCTCAAACCTCCCGCAGCAAAGGCCGAAGTGGCGCGCAACGGATCATAGGCGCGTACCTCACTGGGACTCTGGTCTTTGCGTTGAATGCCATACCGCAGCGTCAGACTGCCCAGGGCGCCGCCGGTCAATTGCACGTGCCCACGCAGGTTCACCAGTGCACCATTGAGGTGCTCTGCAAAGGTCTGGCTGGCGGGGTTAACCGCTCCGCCGACCCGCAGGTTCAGATCACCGCCACCCGTCAGTTGCACACTGCCATCGGCCCCGACCCGACCGGTACTGCCGACTGCCAGTACCAGGCCTTGGCTGCGCCGGCTGACGTTCAGAGCTGTTGACGAGACAGGGCTGATGAGTCCTGCATCGCCACCCACATCAACATTCAGGTTGCCGCCTCCCAGGGTGCCAAACCCGGTGAACCCGACCATCTGGTCCGCCCGGTCGGTAGCGACGTAGGAACCAAAATTGATCCACCAGGCGGTGGCTTGCGCCTGGCTCCCACTGAGCCCATTGCCCTGACGCCACAGCCAGTTGCCGACGTTGGCTGAATCCTGACCCTGGTCGCTCGGTACCGGACGACCAACGCCATTCTGCGCCGGGCTGGTGATATTACCCGTCAGGTTGCCGCCCACTTTAAGCAGCAAGTTGCCGCCCGTATCCGGGTACCAGGCACGGTACAGACTGCCGGTGTCTGCGTTGACCAGCTTTTCGTTGCCCCCGGCGTTAGCCAATACCTTGCCATTGCTGCCCAGGGCTCGCTTGAGGTTATACGGATCGTTGGTCGAGGTGCCGGTGGACGAGCTGCCTGCCGTGTAGACGCCGAACAGCGACTCCATGCTCAGGTTGCCGGCGGCCAGCAGGTCAAGGTCTGCAGCGCCAGTGCGGATTACGCTGAAGCGACTACTGCCGCCCACCAGCAGCGTATAGGCCTCACCACTGACAACGCAGTATTCCGGGAAGTCGTCACATACACCTGGGTATTGTATTGCGTCGAAATCAACCGGTTGGCCTACCATGCTGTCATCGCCGAACCACCCTATAGAGCCCTCCTCGGTCCAGACCTGGGCTCCTTTCCCGAACGCCCCATAGTGACTGTCCGCCAATCGCAGATTGCCGCTTACCGGATGTGGTTGCAGCAGGCGACTGTCCGCCGCCTCGGTATCGGCCCCCGCGACCAGGCGAATCGACCACGACTGCGCACCCTCCTCCAGCATGGGTGCAATTGCCCAGTTCTTGCCCGGATGGCCGGCGTCACGCAACGTCACCGACTCCACGCCGCCCGGCAGCTTCACGTCTGTCCCCGACGGCAACAGGGCGCCCCGGGGCAGCACTTGGCTGGCGGTCAGGGTCACCTTGGTGGCCAATGGCACGCCCTTGGGCCAGATCAAGCCGTCGACACTGGCTGACGTGCTCAACAAACTGCCGGCATCCAGGACACTGCCGATGGCGAGGGTCTGGCTCTGAGTCAGCAACGTGCCCGCCGCGAACAGCACATTGCCCGAGGCATCCCGAACAGCCGCCGCCAACACCGTACCCGCCGGGAGTACCAACGGTTGTTTGAGCGTAGCCGCGACGGGCAATCGGGTGCCCGGCGGCAAAAACAGGGGGTTGGTCAGTACATCGAAATTAAGCGCAGCGCCCGCGGGGAACACGGTGCCCACCTCCAGGGTCACGCCGCTGCCCGGTATCACCACGGTGCCGCCGGTGTAGTCGATACCGGCGCGCAGCACCCAGCCATTGTCATCGTCGGTGGTCGGTGGCGCGGCAAAGCCGTCGTTGATGCTGCCATAGATATTCAGGTCGCCACCGGCACGCAGGGTCAGGCTGCCGGACTCGGTCTTGGCCGTTGATTTGAGGCTGGCGTAGCGATAGCTGGAGAGGTCCAGATCGCCCTGCACTACCAGGTCGCCATCCGGGGTTTTGCTGATGATCTCTACGCCGGGGCGCAGGTGGAAAACATCGCCGTACGTGGCGTTGTTCAAGCCGGCAAGCTTCTGCAGCAAGTTGCTGTTAACACGCGCGGCGTTGATGAAATTCGTATTTGCTGGATCGACGATTTTCGTGAGGTAGTCCTGATCAATCACTTGGTACGGGCGCCCATTGGGCGTTTCATCGGTGTTGGTCGGGGCATCGTCGTAGGTTCTCATGCCGTTGAGCGCAATCGAACGCGCGCCCTGGATAGTCAACGGCCCACGGGCGTCGATGGCGATGTCATTGCCGCCCACGCGCGGCGCGTTGAGTTCCAGCGTGCCACGGCTGCGCCCGTCATTGCCGGTCGCAGCAGCAGTACCGTGACGCAGGTCGATGCGCGCCCCCTCGGCCAGGGTCAGTTGGCCCAGGCCCGAGCCCAGCACCACGATGGCGCGGTTGGGCGAATCGATGATCTTGCCGTAGCTGTCCACCCGCAGTTGGCTGCCATGGGCGTCGAGCACCGCCGTGCCGTCCAAGCTCAGGCCGTTCTTGGCCGCCAGGTTGATGCTGCCCACGCGCTCGCCGCTGGCATCCACCAGGCCGGTCACGCGCAGGCTGCCATTGTCGATCGAGACGTTGACGCTGTTGGCCTTGACGTCATTACCGATCGTCAGGTCGCCCTGCTTGAGCTGGAAGCTGCGCGCACCGTAGACCTGGCCCTGGTTGAGGCGTTGGTTGAGCGCTGCGAACTGGTCGCTGAGCGTACCGCTGCCGCCCAGGCGCTGGGCCTGGATCTCCACCGCACCCGCGAGGTAGGGCACCCGCGTGCCACCGGCATCGTAGTCACCGCTGCTGCCAGCGATGATCTTGCCTGCCAAGTCGACGATCCCCGCAGCGCCGTCCACCGCCACCGCGCGCAACTTGCCCGCCTGGTTGTGCTGCGCCGACAGGTCGATGGTCGAACCGGCGGCCTGCTGCACATTGCCGGCACGGCTTTCCAGCAAGACCTCGCCGCCTGCGCTGTATTTGGTCAGGTCGTTGAAGGCAATGGCCCGGCCGGACACATCAATCGAGGCGGCATCGGTCAACACCACGTCGCCCCGCGCGCCCAAGGTCACCTTGCCGCTGGGCAGTACCACGGCAGTGGCCAGGCGAAGGCTATCGCCTTGCAGTGACAATTCGCCGCCGATACCGTCCACCTTGCCTACTGCGCCAGCCGAGGCGCTGACATCAATCGCGCCACCGGCGGTAATACGGTTGACCGAACCGGCTTCACCGGTCATCAGCGGCGTGAGGATATTCAGGTTGCCGCCGCTGTAGGCAAAGCCCTTGATCGCATCAAACGCGCCCTGGCTCTGGTACACCGAGAGGCTGCCCTTGTGGTTGGCGGTGATGCGCTCACTGGCATTGAGGTTGACGTTGGCAAAGCCCAAGGCGAGGCGGTCGAAGGTCTTGGTCGTGCTCGGCTGGGCAAAATCCCCATAGCCGAATTCGATACGCTCGGCATTGATGTCCAGGCGCCCGCTGCCGGTGCCGGCACCGCCAGTCACCGCCGCCACAGGCGGCGCGACGGCACCTTGCCAGATCAGGTTGGCGGTGTGGACAGTCGCCACGTCGTTCAAGCCGCCAGAGCCGTAGATCGCCGGCGTGGAGAGCATCAGGTTGCTCAGCATCGACTTGCCGGTCACGGCGTCATAAGTGTCCAGGGTGGTGGTGCCGTAGAAGTTAAAGCTGTCACGCGCCGACAGTTGCAGGGTTTCCAGGGCCGGGGCGCCGAATTGGGTGTCACCGCGCAGCAGGCGTTCCAGCACTTGCTGGTTGAGGGTCATGCCTACCGGCAGGCGATTGTTGGCGGCTGCATCGGCCAGGGCTTCGGGGCTGCCGACGTTGATGCTGGACACGCCCAGGTTCAGGTGACGGGTGCCATAGCGCACCTCATCGCCCATCTGCAGGGAGCTGTCGGTCAAGGTAACGATGCTGCCTTCGGAATACAGGGCTGTCTGGCCGCTGCAGGGCGCGCTGTTGCACACGCCTAACTGGATGCCCCCACTGATGACTTCGCCCAATGACGGCGCGGCGACTACGTTGAGCAAACCGTTGGACACCGCCAGCACATTGCTCAGGTTGTAGATAAAGCCGTCACGTGCGTCGTAGCTGGCCTTGCCCTGGCCTATCGTGTTGATCGAGGCGCCTTGTTCGAGCGCAATTTTTCCGGTGGAGGTCACCAGTAATACCTCCGGTGCCGCCAGGTTCGCGCCGTCGCGCAGGATGATGGAACTGGTGATACTGCTGGGGAGGTTGATGTAGTTGCCACCCTGGCCGTACGTGACATAGGTCATCCCACCGATCAGCAGGCGAGCCGCGCCCATTGCATTCAGGCTGTCCGCATCCACCGTAATGCCTTTGAAATTGGCGGTAGCCGCGTTGCCTGCCGCGACAATTTCGATGTCCCTTCCCAAGCTGCCCTTTTCTTCGTTTATCAGCGATACGGTACCGCCATAACCGCCATCAGCGGCCTCGAAGCGGCCGATCCCCTGGAACGAAAAGGCATCCGCACCTGCGCCTGGCCGCAGGGCCAGTTGCAGGGTCTTGGCATCCACCGGCAGCAGTGCCCGAGGTATACCCAGCCTGGTGGCGTCGGCCACGGCGAACTGTGCGTAGCCGGTTTCGTTGTATTGGGAGTAACGACGCAACATATCGGCCGACGTGAGAATCACCTGGCTGGCCGTGCTGTTGCTGATACCAGTATTGGTGATGGACAAGCGCCCTGCCGTGGCCCATGAGCCATTGCGCAATGCCTGGGTCGCACCGTCGGCGCCCATCCCGGCCAGGCCGTTGATCTCTAGCCGGAAAGCCCCAGGCATCAACGCATAGGTGGACGGCATCAGGGTATAGGTGCCGGCCGCCAGGCCCGGCACGCCGGCGCCGATTGTGATCTGCTGGCCGATCAACGGATCGACCGCGCCACCTTCCGGCGCCACCGGGGCATAGCCCGGTTGCACGCCCGGCACAATCGCATAGACCGGGTTGGTGCTCAGACCCGGCAGTACAAACCCGCCGTTCGCACCGAACTGTACCAGTGGGTTGTAACGTGCATCCGTAGACCCCCCGCGCCCGGAAATAAATCCGGCGCCGAGCAGCTCACCACCGCCGGACAGATCCAACGTCGCCTGCGGCAGCACCTCCACCGCCTGGCCACCGAGAATCACCCCGACGTTCAGACTGCCTGCAACGTTGCCGCCACCTTGGCCTATAAACGTTACTGTCTTGCCGTTGTACTTGTAGATCTGCCCATCCACGGTCCCGCCGTAAGGCAATACCAGGCCCTTGCCACTCACCGACGTGAGGCTGCCCGGCAGCAGTTGCACGTCTGTAGAACCCAGGTTGCCGATCTCGATCAGCCCCAGGGGCGCACGCACCACCCCGCCCTGCTTGATGGTCGGCCCGCCCAATTGCAGACGACCAAAGACCGAGTAAGGCATGGCGGCATTGCTATTGGCGGTGCGTGCGAGGGTCAGGGTGCGTGTCGGATCATAATTGAAGCCTGTGCCATTGCTGGCAGCATTATTCACATAGCCCGCCAGTACCCGGGCGCCGACTTCAGTCGCCGGATACAACTGCGCCGCACGCAGGGTCATGTCACCACCGGTCACTAATTGCGTGCTGATGCCCTGGGCAATCACATCCGCACCGGCCCCCGCCAGGAAGCGCAAGTCGCCCTGGCTGGTCAGTTGCACATCATCAAACCCACGCCGTTCAAGGCTGGCCTGGCTGTTGTCGGGCCGCAACAGATAGCTCTTGTTGCCGAACACCACATTGCCACGCACGTCGATCAGGTTGGCGTTGGCGTTGAACTGCGCCGTGGTGGCCAGCACCGATGGATTGGGCAAAACCGGCACTGCACGGGTGTAGGCCTCCTTGCCGGTTTCTGCAGGCGCGAGCAGGCCGGCCAACAGCAGGTACGGCGCCGACAGGTTGACCCGTGAATTGGCCGCGGCGCTTTCACTGAGGTTATAGCTGCCACCGTACAGGCGCAGGCTCTGGCCCATGTTCAACGACACATCACCGTCAAAACTCAGCAAGCCGTTGCTGAGCAGCGCAAGATTGTCAAAGCCGCCGGCGGTGACCTGGTCCACCCCGAGATGGCCATGGCCGTATTCCAGGTTGGCGTTCGGGCTGGTTTGATGGGTCTGGCTGAGCACCAGTTCACGCACGTTGAGCACACTGTCGTTGACGCCGGCCTTGAGGTAATACGGGCTTTCCAGCGCAAGGGCCAAGCTGCCGCCCGCCGCCCCCGCCCCGCCCGCACGGGCAACGAAGCTGCCGTCCAGGTACAGGCCGTTGTTCGACGCAAAGCTGATACTGCCGCCATTGCTGGACACCGGCACACGGCCCTGACCGGGCACGTCGAGCATCGCCTGGGCACCGGACGCGTCCAGGCGCGCGCCCTCACGGACCACCACAAACACATCGCCGGCACTGGCAATGCCGGTGGCGAGGTTGATATCGCCGCCAATGCTGATCTTGCCGCCATTGAGGACCTGGCCGTACACGTTGCCCCGATTGCTCACCGCCGTGACCGCTCGCGATGCAACGTCAATCAGCGCATTTTCTCCCACCCAGATCGAGCGGTCATGGCCAGCCGCAATCGGCTGTTCCCAGGCCTGTGGCGACACGCTCAGGCCGCCCAGGCTGACACTGCCACCCCAGGCATTCAGGCTGCCGTTCAGGGTCAACTGGCCAACGCTGCGCAGGTTAATGCCCTGGCCGGGGTCGACATTGATCACCGCGCCCTGGCCCACGGTCAGGGCGGTGGTCGCCAGTTGTGCGGCGGTGGAGTCCTTGGAGCCAGCCGTCAACGTGAGGCTGGCACCGCGACGCTGGGTCAGGACGCCTTGGGTCGGGTTTTCCTGGTAGAGCGCTGGCGTCCAGCGTTCCAGTGCGGTGGCGGGGTCGCTGCCACTCGACGCAGCCAGTGTCTGCTCGCCCACGCGGTAGACCGGCGTGGTGACATCCACCTGGGTGCCGTCAGTGACGAGCAGCCCTTCGTTGCCGGTGATGTCATAGGCCGAGAAGCCCTTATTGAAGAAGTCGCCCGCCAGTTGCACGGTGCCCGCGTCGGGTGCCGTGGCGCGGGTGCCGATCTGTACCTTGCGTGCCTGCAACGCCAGGGTGCCGCCACCGCTGACGCCATAGCCGCGAATCTCGCCGTCCAGCCCGAGGCTACTGAGGGACGCCAAGGTCACATCGCCGCCCTTGCCACCGATGAGCTTGCCATCCAGGCCGAGGATGCCGCCGGAGGATGCATCCACCACACTGCCGGCCGCCAGGTTCACGTTGCCGGTGCTGCGCAACGACACCTTGCCGCCGTTCACATAAGCCACGCCGCTGTTGTTGGTCGGTTCCAGCAGCAGGTTGCTCCAGCGCCCAGTGGTGTCCAGCTTGACCCCGGAGGCCAGGTTGACGCCGCCATTCCCCGCCACGATTGCATCGAGGACAGTGCCTTTGAGCGGATCGACCTGGTTGAGGATGTTACCGGCATTGATGCTGCCGCCGTGGGCGGTGAGATTGGCAGTGATATTGACGCCAGGCCCGAACAGGGTGATATCACCACCGTCCGCCACCTGGAGTGCGCCGTTGACCGTGATCTGCCGGGTGGCCCCGACCTTGATCGCGCCCAGCTCATAGCCATTGAGCTGATCACTGTCGAGCACCATCTTGCCCTGGCGATCCGCCGGCAAGGCGGTGGTGAGGTCCAGGCCGTCGGCGATTTTCTGCGTATTGCTGTCGATCAGTACCTGGTCGGCGTTGCCGGTCAGGGCATACCGCAGGGTACCGGTGGTCTTGTTGTAGACCGGCGTGTACCCGCCAATGATCAACTGCGCGCGCTGGGCCATGGCCTTCTGCGACTGTTGGTAACCGTCTAGGTTGATGTTCGGGGCCTGGGTCTGGCGGGTGCCTTGGAACACGTCGCTGATCACCTGGCCTTCGAGCACTGCGCTGGTGGTGCCGATCACCAGCTTGCCCGCATCGCGGCCCACCGTGTAACCACTCTCGAAACGGCGTTGCTTGGCAATCATCGGGTTGTAGTAGTAATCGGTCTGGCCCCAGCGCTTGCTGGTGTCTTCGTAGCCCTTGTAGAACCCGGAATAGAGAATATCGCCCGGCGCATTGGACAGCTCATACAAGCGTCCATCCGGGCCCTTGAGCCAGGTCTGCTGGATATACCCGGCCTGCACATCCACGGTGCCGCCCGACAGGTTGATCTGCGCGCCCTTTTGGGTCACCACATCCTTGCCGGTAAAGGTCACGGTGCCGCCCTGGGCCATCCATTCGCCGACCGAGTGGCCCTGGGTACCGAGGTAACCGCCCACCTCCAGCAAACCGCCGGCGGTGTACCAGCGATCCGTCGCGTAACCGTTGGTACCGGCCGGCACAAACACCAGCTCACGCAGGTCGACCCACACATCATTGTTGATCAACTGGCCGCCGTCACGATTGACCGGCGCATCGCGCTGCTCGTTGCCCTGCACGTTGATCTTGATGTTGTTGGACTCCATCGACACCCTGACGCCGATGGCACCAGACACGTCGATCATCGCCCCATCACGCACCAGGCTGCGCCCGGCCGCGCTGACCGCCACCTGCCCGCCCGTGGCCAGGGTGGTCGAGCCTTTCTGGAAGTCCACGGTGCCGCCACTGACGATCTCGATACGCGACTGGTCGGTGCGGTCGGCCACGGCGCTGAGGTTGTTGAACGTGCCGGTAATCAGGTTGGCGGGGGTGCCGTCGAGCTTGATCAGGCCGTTGCCCTTTTGGCTGTTCAGCGCGGTACTGCCGCTGCTGTCCAGCAGGATCGCGGTGGTGCTGCCTTCGCCCAGGGTCACGCTGCCGGTGCTGTCGCTGGCAGCGTTGAGCAAGTGAATGGTGCCGCGGGTATCCACCGACGTGCTGGCCAGCGCAACGCCGTTTTGCTGCACCTGATGCCCGGTCAGGGTGATGTCGCCCGTGGAGGCCATGATCAGGCCGCTGTTGCTGACCTTGCCGGCGCTGCTGCCGGCGTTGAGGCTAGTTGCCACTTCGTTGCCACGGGTAGTGGAACGATCGTTGCCGGTGGTGCCCACGCCCTTGCGGATGTAGAAGCTGTCGCCGGCCGCAAGGGTGGCCTGGCCCTTGGCGGTAGTGATCGTGCCGGCGCTTTCCACTTCCGAACCGAGCAGCAGGGCGTAGCCGCCCGAATCGGTGGAGGTCGCCGGGTTGTGGGTCTGGATCAATGCACCGCGCTGCACCTGGACCTTGCCCGCCGCGTCGGTAAAGGTCGGCTGGGAGCCCGTGCTATCGACATAAATCCCGCGCTGGGTGAACTGCTCATCGGTGATGTTCGCGGCGGCGGCCACCAGGTTACGTACGTTGACCTGGCTGGTGCCACTGAAGACCACACCGTTGCGGTTCACGATCATCACCGTACCGGCGCCATTGATCTGGCCCTGGATCTCACTGGGCCGCGCATTGGGGTCGTTGACGCGGTTGAGCACGGCCCAGCTGGACTGCTGCTGGAAATCAACGGTGGTGTTGCGCCCGACGTTGAAGGTCTCCCAGTTGAGGATCGCCTTGTCGGCGGTCTGCTCGATGGTCACCGTGGTCTTGCCGCCGGACTGGCTCTGGGTCGGGTTCTTGGCGTTGATCCAGCCCTGGGTCAGGCTGTTGTCGACCCGCAGGCCGCCCTTGCCCAGGCCATCCGGAATCGTCGAGACCTGGCCAAACGCCGCCTGGCGTCCCGCCGCTTGCGCGGCCTGCTGCGCGGCAATCGCCGCCACACTGGTGTTCAGCGTACTGATGGAGCGCGCCAACTGCTGGTTGACCCGCGCTTGCTCGTTCAGCGACGGAATCCCCGGCACCTGCCCGGCACTGAGCCGCGCCGCCGTTGCCGCCTGGGTCGCGCCTTTTTCGGCAAACCAACTGGAACTGAACGCCGTGGCTGCATGGGCATTACCGGCCACCATCAACAAGGCAATGGCCTGAGCCAGGGGCTTGAGGCGCAGCACGGTTTCTTGGGCTTTCAGGTTGACCGGTGATTTGCAGCGGACCATCGGGGTTCTTCCTTCTTTGTTATCACGCAGGGAGCAAGACAGGCTCACGTATGAGGGTTAGGCGGTTGGCGAGGGGCGCGACTGAACTTCTGTCATGCAAAGTTCATATAGGGCTGGTAACGGCTCGAAAACCGCACAAACGCAAAAATCAGCAACGGCACGGGCCGTTGCTGATCAGGGGGTGCAGGTCGTTGAAAGCGTGGGTTACAGCGGACGACCGATACCGTTGCAGACGTTGGTGTTGCCGATGCTCAGGGCGTTGCTCGCGGTCAGGAAACTGGCGCGAACGGTGGCTTTCCAAGCGGTTGGCAGTGGAACGAAAGCGTTGGCGGTGATGGCTGCATCGTTGTTGTTGGAGGCGCCGTAGTGCTTGGTGAAGAAATCACGCACTTGGGTGGTCTGGGTCGCGTCGGCATAGCACTGGCTGAAGATCAGGTTGGTAAAGCCCAGGATAGGGTAGCCCGAGGTTGGGTAAGGCTGTACACCGGCGGTGTTGTCCGGACCGAAGACTGGAACCCAGGCGTCCGGGTTGGAACGATCAGCGGCAGCCGGTACCGGTACTGCGCCGATAGCGGCAGACACGTTGGCGGCGGCAGGCGAAACGCCCTGGGTGTTAGTGGCGACGTTTTTGCCCACGCGAGCCACTTTGGTAGCGTCGTCCAGACCGGCCAATGTAGGGGCGGCGAAGTCAGGGCTCATGTAGGTGATGCGGCCATCGCCGGCGGCCAGGGCAGTCATTACACCTTGGCTGCCAGTAGCAGCAACGGCGCCGGCAGGCAAGCCACCGGAGAAGCTGGTGCCGAAGGTGGTGGTGACGGCGAAGTTGCCTGTTTCTGCGTTGCACTTGGCATTGAGGAAACGGGTGAACAGTTCAGTGGTACCACTGCTTTCGCTGCGATAAACCACAACGATCGGACCGGTACGGCCAGAACCGGAAATACCGTCCCAGGTATTGATACGGCCCGAGAACACGCCGCACAACTCTTGAATGCTCAGGTCTACAGCGGCGGAACCGCTTTTATTGAAAGGAATGGCAACCGAAGTCCCCACCGATGGCACCTGGATCAACTTGCCCCAGGTCGGTTGCTTGGCAGACGCGTAGGTCGACAACTCAGTGGCGCTCAGCTTGGAGTCGCTGCCCGCCCAGTGCACGTTCTTGTTCGTCACGCCAGCCTGGAACTTGGTGTAGTCGTTGTTCAGGAAGGCTGCCTTGCCGTTACCGCTGCCGACACCAATGTACTGGGCGAAACCGGCAGTCAACACGCCGGAGGTCTGGTACAGCGCTTGTGGCAGGGTGGCACCACCGCCGTTGATGTCAGCCATTGCAGCCTGTGCCGAGCACAGTGCAGCGAGGGTCATGGATACCGCGAGAACGTTGCGCTTAAACATGAAGAATCTCCTTTCGTCGTGTTTGTACGTTGGGGTAGATGGCTCTTGCATGACGCCATGGCTTCGGTCCCGAGCCGGTTTGCGGGGGTGGCGAGGGGTGAGGCCATGGGTAGGAAATTTCGCAGCTTCCGATGACAGCAAAAGGAAAAAACCTCGGGAGGAAGGGCTTGATTTTTAAAAAGATTCTCGGGTGTTTTGGTCATGGTTTTGAGCGGTTTGGAGGGAAGTGACAGCGAGGTTTCAGCTTGCGGGCCTAGAGACCGCGTAGGGGGCGAGATGTGACGGAATGAGGAACCCGAGGTTGGACGTGGCGGCATCGAGTACCGGAAAACGCAACTGAAGAAACCTGATCCAAATGTGGGAGCTGGCTTGCCTGCGATGGCCATAGGTATCTAAACAACTTTCAAAGACTGAAAAGTTTCCCTGTAGTGAGCGGGCTTGTCCCGCGCTGGGTGGCGAAGCCGCCCCAAACCCAGGCGCTGCGGTCTTTCTGAAAAACCGCGGAGGCCTTATTGGGGCGGCTTCGCCACCCAGCGCGGGACAAGCCCGCTCACTACAAAGGGGTGTAGATACCTATGGCCATCGCAGGCAAGCCAGCTCCCACACTTTTTTGACCGCGTGTATTCAGGTGACCAGCTGGTTGATCTCGATGATCGGCAACAGCACCGCCATGACGATCACCAGCACCACGGCGCCCATCACCACGATCATCAGCGGCTCCAGCAACGCGGTCATGCCCATGGCGCGGCGTTCGATGTCCCGCGACAGCGTCTGCGCCGCGCGCTCGAGCATGGGCGGCAGCGAGCCGGTTTTTTCGCCGCTGGCGATCAGGTGGATCAGCACCGGTGGGAACACTTTCTCCACTGCCAGTGCCGGGGCCAGGTTGACGCCTTCGCGCACTTTGGCGGTGGCGTCGTTGACGCACTGGCTCAGGCGATCATTGGACAGGGTCTGCCGCGCCGCTTCCAAGGCCCTTAGTAATGGCACGCCGGCCCCGCCGAGAATCGCCAGGGTCGAGGCAAACCGCGCGGTGTTCAGGCCCAGCACAAAACGCCCGATCAGCGGCAGGCGCAAGACGCGGCTATGCCAATTCAAACGCGCCACCGGGTTGCGCAAATACAGGCGCCAACTCCAGAAACCGCCGACGATCCCGCCGAAACACAGCCAACCCCAGGCGCGAATGAAGTCGCTGGCGTTGAGCATCGCCAGGGTCAGCCCCGGCAGGTCCTGGCGCGCCTGGGAAAACGCGCTGACCACCTGGGGCACCACGTAGCTCAACAGGAAAATCACAATGCCGATGGACACCAGTCCCACTACACCGGGGTAAATAAACGCGGTGAGGATCTTGCCGCGCAGGTTGTTGCGCTCCTCGATGTAATCGGCCAGGCGCTCCATCACCTGGGCCAGGTCGCCGGACTCCTCCCCCGCCGCGATCAGCGCGCGGTAGATCGACGGAAAATCCCGTGGCCGCGCCGCCAACGCCTCCGCCAGGCGCATGCCGCCACGCACATCGGCGCGCACACCGGCGAGGGTCTGGGCGATGTGTTTTTTCTCGGCCTGCTCCACCGTGGCGCTCAACGCCGCCTCCAACGGCAGGCTGGCGCCCAGCAGGCTCGCCAGTTGCCGCGTGGCCCAGGCCAAATCATTGTCTGAGAGTTTGGCAGTGAACAGGCTGCTGCCCGCCGCCGCTGGCTGGCCGCCTTCGATCTGCACCAGCAACGCGGTCAAACCCCGGCTGCGCAAACTGGCGAAGGCCGCACTCTGGCTGTCGGCCTCCACATGCCCGGCCTCGACTTTGCCGCTGGCATCGGCGGCTTCATAGCGATAGCGATTCATCAGGCGTCCCGTGTCACGCGCAGGATTTCTTCGGGCGCGGTGGCACCGCTGCGCACCCAGCGTTCGCCGTCTTCACGCATGCTGAACATCCCGGCGCGGCGTGCGGCCAGGCGCAAGTCCTGCTCGTTGGCGCCCTGGTGGATCAGGCTGCGCACATCGTCGTCGACGCAAAACAATTCATGGATACCGGTACGCCCGCTGTAGCCGATCTGATTGCACTGCGCACACCCCACCGGGCGCCAGGTGCCGGGCGCCGCAGGGTCCTCCTGCTTGCAGTGCGGGCACAGGCGGCGCACCAGGCGCTGGGCCAACACGCCGAGCAATGACGAAGCCAACAGAAACGGTTCAACGCCCATATCGATCAAGCGATTGACCGCCGACACCGCATCGTTGGTGTGCAATGTCGCCAGCACCAGGTGACCGGTGAGCGAAGCCTGCACGGCGATTTGTGCGGTCTCCAGGTCACGGATCTCACCGATCATGATGATGTCGGGGTCCTGGCGCAGGATCGCGCGCAGGGCCAGGCCGAAGGTCATGTCGATCTTGGCGTTGACCTGGATCTGGCTGATGCCCGGCAGGTCGTATTCCACCGGGTCTTCCACGGTGAGGATATTGCTGGTGCTCGCGTCCAGCCGTGCCAAGGCGGCGTACAGACTGGTGGTCTTGCCGCTGCCGGTAGGCCCAGTGACCAGCACGATGCCGTGGGGCTGGCGGATCAGCGTATCCAGGCGCGCCAGCAACTGCGCCTCCATGCCCAGGGTTTCCAGCTGCAAGCGCCCGGCTTGTTTGTCCAGCAGCCGCATGACGACTCGTTCGCCATGCCCGGTGGGCACGGTCGACACCCGAATGTCGATGGGCCGCCCGGCCACACGCAGTGCAATACGTCCATCCTGGGGCAGGCGTTTTTCGGCGATATCGAGCTGGGCCATGATCTTGATCCGCGACACCAGCGCGCCATGCAAGGCCTTGCGGGGTGAGACCACGTCCCGCAGGGTGCCGTCGACGCGGTAGCGCACCACGGAGTGGGTTTCGTAGGGTTCGATGTGGATGTCGCTGGCCTCGTCGCGGGCGGCCTGGGTGAGCAACGCGTTGATCATGCGGATCACCGGGGCGCCGTCCTGGGTGTCGAGCAGGTCGGTGATTTCGGGCATGTCTTGCATCAGGCGGTCGAGGTCCACCTCGTTTTCCGCCGCACCCACTACGGCGGCGGCGCTGCCAGTGTCGGCGTAGGCGCTGGCCAGGAGGCCGTCGAGTTCGTCATCGCGTATCTGCTCAACCTGCGACTGACCGAACTGGCGCTGCACTTCGCTGATCGACCAGCCGGGGGTTGAGGGGCAGACGGTCAGCAGCATGCCGTCCTCGCCGGGGCGCAGGAGGATGCGTTGGGATTTGGCCCAGGCGTAGGGGAGCAGGCTCATACCCTTCTCCCGCAGGAATACACAGTGCCAATGTGGGAGGGGGCTTGCCCCCGATGGCGGTGTGTCAGCCAACCCATTTGAAACTGAACCACCGCTATCGGGGGCAAGCCCCCTCCCACATTTGGATCTTTATTTGAACTCATAAAACACCAGACAGAACGCAATGCCCGCCCGTTTTTCGCCGGCAATCCGACGCCGACAAAACAGTGTACCCACGATGCGTAGCGAGCCGCTTTTGATCTTGCTCTTGATCTTCGGCGCCCCGTAAAACCACGCTGGCCGAACGCAGGCTTGAATCCGTGGGTAACCCGGCAGGACGCCGGGTTAGCCGCCCCGCGCCATGGATGGCGCGTGGCGGCGGCCCACGGATTCAAGCCGGAGTGAGGGCACACCGAGCCCAGGCGAGGTGCCGAGTGGTGGGGCGAAGACCTTTTGGTTACTTTTGGGGCGTTTGCCAAAAGTGACCCGCTGTAAGAGCGGAACCCTAAGCGGCCGTTACCGCAGCAACGGATAGGTACGCTCACTTAGGCACCGCCCGAATCACAGCCCTAGGCCCCTGCTGCTGCCCCCCAGGAATCGCCTTCTCCACCGAAGGCAACTGCGGCGCCTGCACATCCGGCATCGCCCAACTATGTTCCGGCTGCAGCCCCCCCTGCGCCCTGCGCATAAACTCATACCGGTTCAAGGTAATACTGCGCCCCGCCCCACTGTCCCGAATAATATACGGCCGCAAAAACACCATCAGGTTGGTCTTGTTCACACTGCGCTTCTCATTACGAAACAACGCCCCCAACCCCGGAATATCCGACAACCACGGCACCGCATCATTACTCTGGCTATACCCATCCTGCAGCAACCCGCCGAGCACCATGATCTGCCCGTCATCCAACAAAATACTGGTATCGATCGCCCGCTTGTTGGTCACCGTGCCCGCGTCCACCGACGCCCGTGTATCCACGGTGCTGACCTC
The DNA here is from genome assembly GCF_045037875.1 of Pseudomonas petroselini. NCBI lineage: Bacteria > Pseudomonadati > Pseudomonadota > Gammaproteobacteria > Pseudomonadales > Pseudomonadaceae > Pseudomonas > Pseudomonas petroselini. Next base: position 3,229,026 of record NZ_CP173614.1, on the reverse strand, counting down.
CTGGTAGATATCCAGCTTCACCGTGCCCCCTTCGGAAATCTGCGGCCGCACATTCAGCTTGAGCCCCACTTCTTCACGCTGCACCGTCTGGAACGGGTTGTTGCTGGTCCCCCCGCCACCGGTCACATAGCTGCCGGTGACAAACGGAATGGTCTGGCCGACGAAAATGCTCGCCGCTTCGTTGTCCAGGGTCAGCAGGTTCGGCGTCGACAGCACGTTGGTGCCGCCCTTGCTCTTCAGCGCTCGGGCCAAGACTTTGAGGTCGAGTACCTTGCCGATACCGGGAATATCCACCGTGCCGTTGACCAGCCCTACGTTCAGGCCCTTGGGCAACACGTCGATGCTGGTCTTGCTGGTCGGCGTGCTGTTCACGCCGCTACCGCCCAGGTTGACCCCGCCAAAACCGCCCTTGCCGGCGAGGTTGCCGGCCTGCCATTGCACGCCGAACTCGGTGGCATCGTCTTCGCCGACTTCCACGATCAGGCTTTCGATCACCACCTGGGCGCGGCGTTGGTCGAGCATGTCGATCACTTCGCGCAGGTTGCGGTACAGCGGGTCCGGCGCGGAAATCAGCAGGGTGTTGGTGGTGGCGTCCGCCTGGATGGTCACGCCGCCGGCGCTGAACGCGGTGTCCTGGTTCTCAGTGGAGGTGCCGCTGGTGCTGGGAGTCGAACCGGTGGTTTGCCCATACCCCGACTGCACACCACTGCCAGTCGGCGTGCCGCTGCTGTTTTGCGCATTGCTGGTACCTTGGGTGTTCTTGCCATTACCGCCCATGGCGCTGAGCTTGCCACGCGCGTCGTCGCTGACGCCGGAATCGCTTTCCCCGGTGAGCAATCCGCGCAGCGACTGGGCCAATTTGCTCGCCTGGGCGTTGCGCAGGTACACCACGTGCATATTGCTGGGGTTGCTCTGCGCGTTGTCGAGCTTGTAGATCAGGTTGCGCGCCAGTTCCGTGCGTTCCGGGCTGCCGGAACGGATGATGATCGAGTTGGAGCGCGGGTCGCCGATCACGTTGATCTTTTGGGTCTGGTCGGCACCCTGGGTTTCCAGCAGCTCCGAGACCATGGCGGCGATGTCCACGGCGATGCCGTTCTGGACCATCACCACGTCGGTGTCGATGGCGCTGGGGGTGTCGATGCCGCTGATGATCTGCGCCACCCGCGCAAGGTTTTCCGCGTAGTCGGTAATGACGATGCTGTTGTTGCCGGGGTAGGCATTGATCGGGTTGTTCGGCGACACGATGGGGCGCAGCACCGGGATCAGGTTCACCGCGTTTTCATATTGCAGGCGAAAGGTGCGGGTCTGCATGCCGCTGCTACCGGCGCTGTAGATCGGCCCGCCGAGCAACTTGGCATCAGCTTCGGGCACGACCTGGGCGACACCGCCCACATCGACCACGCTGAAGCCCTGCATGCGCAGCGCCGCCAACAGCATGTCGTAGGCCTGGTGCGCCGGCACCTGGCCTTCGCTGACCAGGGTGAGGTTGCCCTTTACACGCGGGTCCACCAGGAACTGCTGGCCGGTGGCGCGGGACAGTGCGCGGACCACCGCCTGGATGTCCGCATCGACGAAATTGAGTTGCACCGGCTGGTCACCCAGCGGGTTGCGCGCCTTCACGGCCGCCGGGGCGTGGCCACGGGCGCTGTTGGTCACGCGGTGCTGTACGGGCGGCTTGGGTGCGAGGTCGCGCTGGCGGTCCAACACGTTCTCGCCGCTGCGCTGGGTGTCCGCCAACGGTTGACCGAGTTCGCTGTCCACCAGCAACGGCGTGGTTGACGGGTTGCTGCACGCACTCAACGCCAGCACCAGTAAAGGCGCGACCCTACGAAAAGAGGTGACTGACCACTTCATGAAGCTTCCTTAGCGCCAAGCGCCTGATCCATGCGAACGGTCCCGGACACAGTGCCGGCCGAGTTATCGACGGTATCGAGGGCGCGCTGCAAACGCGCCTCGGACACCTCCAGGGAAAACGAACGGGCATTGCCCAACAGCCAGCCCACCACCGCATCCGCCGGGGCGTTGTCGAAGGTCAGGCGCCAACCGCCGGATTCCAGTGCCTGCAATTGGTAATGGCCTTGCAGACCGGCGCCATCCAGGGCTTGGCGCAGTGCGGTGTCGTCGCCCGGCCTGGGCGCGGCGACATCTTGCAACAGCACTTGCAAGGCTTCGGCCTGGGCGCGCAGCTTGGGGGTTTCGGCCTGCCAGTAATCGATCTTCTTCAGCGCGGGCTGCACCAGTACGAGCCAGGTCAGCAGGCTCGCCAGGACCAGGCCGGCCCCGCCGAGCAGGCGCTTTTCGCGCAGGGCCAGGCCGTTCCAGAACACCTGGGCCTGGCTGCGCAGTCGCTGGACTTTATTCATCACCGGCCCCTGCGGGTTGTTCTGCGGCCTGCGCCGGGGCAAGGGTCCAGCCATGCTCATCGCGGCTGGCGGTAAAACCGGCCTGGGCCAACGCTGCCTGCCATTCACCTTCGGCCTTTGGGTTGCGACTGTCGGCGAGTAATTCAACGTGCAGGCGCCCCTGCTCAAAGCTCAGGTTGTCGACGCTGCCCACCATGAAGGGCAGGTTATTGCCCGCCAGTTGCACCAGGCTGGCGAAGCGTTGCCCTGGGTCGGCCGCCGCGCCGGTCTGGCGGGCGGCCAATTGCTGACGCGCCTGTTGCAACGGGTTGAGCACCACCGGCAATTCGGGAAAGGCCTGGCGCACCTGCTGGCTCATCGATGCCTTGAGTCGCTGGCCTTCCTCCACCTGGCGGGCCGCGTAAAGGTTGAGGCCGACGGTCCAGATGGCCGTGGCCATCGCCACACAGGCCAGCGCCCTGCCCCATCCGCCGGTCGAGGGTGGGTTGAGGCGACCGTGCAACCCCCAAGCCGGCACCGGCCCGCTCCAACGCTGCGTGGCCTCCACCAGCGGCACATCCAGCGCCTGCAACCCCAACGGGTGCACCGCGCCTTGTTGCAGGCTGTCACGCGTCAACAGATAGCCTTCGTCCAACGCCGCCGCGCCCACCGGCAAGGCATAGGGCGCCGGGTACAGGCCGCGCAGCTTGAGTGGCAGTTGCGCCAGCCGCGCCAACCCGGCCTTGGGCACCCAGGCCACCTGCACGCCCCCATCGCTGTCACGCGGGCCGTGGGCCACCTGCATCTGGTCCACCGGGCCGAGTATCAGCGCCTGCGCGGCACAGGCCACGGCGGCAGCGGTTTTCGCCGCCGGTAATGGCGGCAGATCCAGGCGGGTCAGCAGACTGTCCTGGGGGTGCAGGAAGCAGTCCACTGCCTGGCGGGACTTACCCAACTGCGCGAGGTGTTCATAGCCCTCTTCAACGATCACGCCACGCTCCAGCCAGGCAAACCTGACCTGGCTTTCGGCGGTCAATTGATCCAGCGGCGGCAAGCCGATGCGCAAGCGTTTCATACGCCCACCCGCGACCAGATCACTCGTGGCTGACGGTCTTCGGGCCGATGCAGCAACGCGTCAATCGTGACCCGGCGCTGCTCACGCCGGGCCTGGCCCTGCAGGCGAAACCACTCACTGGTAATACCGACCTGCACCGAATCCATCACCACCTCGGGTAAATGCAGGCGGTTGACGAAGTCTCCACGGTTGATAAACCACTGCCCGCTGTCACGCTCAGCCACCAGCCCATGGGCCTGGGACAGGCTGAGCTGCGGCACCACCGCGCTGAGCACTTCGGCGCTGGCGGTGTTGCCGTTGACCCAAGTAGGCCCGGGCAACACGCTGATGTACGCCTGCATGCGCTGCAACACGAGGGGGTCGAGGCCTTCGAGGCCACTCAAGTCATCCAGGCTGCGCAGCATCGGGTATTTGACCGGGGGGAGATAAGAGGCGATCACTCGCTGGCTGACGCGGCGACTCACCGCAGGGTCGACGCCGATCAACTGGCACAGCCGCTCGAAACTCTGCAACTGCTCGCTGTCCACCTGCTGGCGATTGACCAAATTGCGCAGGTTGAACTTGCCTTGCTCGTCCTCAATCCGCCCCTCGAACGCGCCGCCTAGGGCACGGGCCCAGGGTTGATCAAGGCGCGTCAGCACCTCCTTTTGGCGCGCGTCCCAGAGCATCTGCCGGCTGCGTTCCAGGCCGCCTTGCAACAGCCACTGGCCCTGGATGCGCAGTTGCTCGGCCTCCAGGCTGCGGGTGAACACGGTCTGGCGCGTGAGCATGGCGCCGGCCAGAACCGCCACCACCGCCGCGATCAGCAAGGCGCTGATAATCGCCATGCCGCGCTGCTTCGCCGCTGGGGGCGAATACCCTTTCATGACGGGCCTTACAACTGCCAGGAGCCGATATCGGCATTGACGCCATCGCCATCCGGTTGGCCGTCGGCACCGAGGGAGAACACATCGACCTCACCGTTGGCGCCCGGGTTGAGGTAGTGATAAGGGTGGCCCCAGGGGTCGTTGGGCAAGCGTTCCAAGTAGGCGCGCCAATTGCTGTTCTTCGCATCCGCCGGGCGCTCTACCAGCACCTTCAAGCCCTGGTTCATGCTCGGATAGGTGCCGTGGTCCAGGCGATAGAGTTTCAGCGCCTGCATCAGCCCGCCGATGTCCTGCTTGGCCGCCGTGGCCCGCGCCTGGTCCGGACGGTCGAGGACCTTGGGCACCACCATGGCGGCCAGGATCCCGAGGATGACCACCACCACCATGATCTCGATCAGCGTGAAGCCACGCTGGCCGCGAGGGCCCGGCAATGGGGATGTTGGGCGCGCGATATCCATCTCGACATTCCTTGGCTTGAGTGCAATTCGTGGCGCAGTGTTGCAAGAACACATGTCAGTCGTATTGAAAATCCTCGGGAGTTTCGGTCGCCAATCGGTCAACTGCCGGCGCTAGTCTGCGGACCTGTTTCCCGGCTTTGAGAGCGCCATGTACGGCCGTCGCAACGCGCAAGGTTTTACCCTGATCGAAGTGCTGGTGGCGCTGGCGATTATCGCCGTGGCCATGGCCGCCGCGGTGCGCGTGGCCGGGCTGATGACCCAGAGCAACGGCTTGCTGCGGGACAAGTCGATCGCGTTGCTGGCGGCGCAGAGTCGCCTGGCGGAACTGCGCCTGGAGGGACACTTGCGCAGCGGCAAGCGCACCTTCGTGTGTGACCAAGGCCGCTTGAAGCTGCGTTGCGAGCAGACCATCAACGCCGATGGCCGCCTGTTTCAGGTCAACCTGCAGGTGCTCGACGCCAGCCGCGAAGCGCCGCCCCTGGCGCGCCTGGACACCCAGGTCATGGCCGAGTGAGCAGCGGCAGCGCGGGGCCCTGCGGCAGCTTGTCGAGGTTGACGCGCAGCTTCTCGCCACCGCGTTCGATCTCCACACCGTCGCCTTCGATGGCCGTCAGCCGCACGCCGGGGCTGAGCCGCTCACCCAACAGAAAGCTGCGCGGCGGGCCGTCATTCAGACTGAGGATCGCCACTGCGCCTCGGGCCCCCGCCAGCACGCCCGTGACCTTGACCTGCAACGCCGTCGGCGCATTCGAAAACCATTGCAGCGCCGGGTTATCGCTGCGCGCCGCCAACGCCTGGGGCGTGGCTTGCGGGGTGTGGGATTCGGCGCGGGTGAGCAGCAGCGGCGTCCATACCGCCACGCCCGCCAAGGCAGCCAATACGCCCAGCGCCTGCACGCCGTGGGCCAGGGTGATACGAGGGGCAAATGTCATGGGGAGGACCTCCTGTTTGTCCGTCGCACCAGCCTACAGGTCAATTCGCACGCTTTTATTTCACACACTCCCCAGTGTTCCAGGAAGCACGCGATGAAACAGCAAGGCTTCACCCTGATCGAGCTGATGGTGGTGCTGGTGATCATCGGCATCGCCAGCGCCGCCATCAGCCTCACGATCAAACCCGACCCGCTGCACCTGCTGCGCAAGGACGCCGAACGCCTGAGCCAACTGCTGCAAGTCGCCCAGGCCGAAGCCCACGCCGACGGCCGCCCCATCACCTGGCGCGCCGACGCCAAGGGCTTTCGCTTCAACCGCCGCAGCGATGATGGCGCGAGCGTGGAATCCTTCCAGGGCGACAGCCAACTGCGCCCGCGCCTATGGGAAAGCACGCCGATGCAAATCAACATCGAACCCCCGCAACCCCTGGTGCTTAATGCCGAATGGATCAACCCACCGCTGCGCGTGGTGCTGTCCGACGGGCAACACAGCCTCAGCCTGCAACGCGACGCCGCCGGCTTGATGCGCGTGGTGAGCCAGCCATGAACCGATCCCAGCACGGCTTCACCCTGATCGAAGTGATGGTGGCGATCATGCTCATGGCGGTGGTCAGCCTGATCGCCTGGCGCGGGCTGGACAGCGTCACCCGTGCGGATCAGCACTTGCAGGCGAGTACCGAGCAGACCGAGGTGTTGCTAAGAGCGTTGAACCAGATGCAGCGGGATATCAGCCTGCGGGCCAGTGTTGAACTGACAGCCCCAGACGCGCCGCAAGACACAGGCTTGGCCGCAATCACGGTGCGCAGTTCCGACAGCAAAGGCTTCCGTCTCGACGTGATCCGCAGCGCCCCGGTGGCAGGCGATGGCCTGCAACGGGTGCGCTGGTGGCTCAAGGGCGACGCCCTGTATCGCGCCGCCGCGCCGACACGGGACCGCTACCCGTTGCCGGCGGCGAAGGATGGGCTGGTGGTGTTGACCGGCGTGAGTGACCTGCAGGTGCGAGTGTGGGAACCGGATAAGGGCTGGCGGCAGTTAAGCGGGAATCGGCGCGAGGATCCGTTGGGATTGGAAATCAGCCTGGTGCGGCAGACGCCGCAGGGGGTGGAAACGTATAGGCAGGTGGTGGGGCCGTTGAAGTGAGTCAGCTCAACAACACCACCCCACCCGGCAACTCCGTGCACTTGGCCCCATAGGCATCCCGGATCAACAACGCCACGCCCGCCAGCTGCTGCAAACTGAACCGCGCCTGCACCCGGCGCTGGCCCAGTTGTTTATTCAGCAACACCAGCATCCCCGGCCGATACCGGTTGATCTCATCCACCACCGTCGCCAGCGTGGCGTTGTTGAACACCAGCACCTGTTCGCGCCAGGCCAGCACCGCCTGGGTGTCCACGCTTGTCACGTCGCTGATTCCGGCGGCGCCGTAGGTCAATTGTCGGCCTTGGTCCAGGCGCACGCTGCGCCCGGCGATATCCACCGAGAGCGAACCCTGGATACAGGTGATACACACGTTATGGTCGGTGTTGCGCACATTGAACCGCGCCTGCGCCGCACTCACCCAGCCCTCGCCAGCCTGGACCTTGAGCGGTTGGGCAACGTGGGCGAACACCTCGACTTCACCTTCGAGCAATTCAATGCCCTGCCCGACCCGGCTGATGCGGGTCTGGGTATTGAGTTCCAGGCTGACCCCGTCGCTCAACACCACTTGGCGCTGCTCGCCAACGGCGGTGCGATAGTCAGCCGTGAGCCCGGCAAAACCGCCCGGTACGCCGACGCGCACCATCACCACGGCCGCCGAAGCGGCGAGCGCACCGCCGAGGAAAGCACGCCGGCCAAAGCTGCGCGGTTGCGACACGTGATCGAGCGCCGGTGCCACTTGCTGCCACAGCGTCTTGGCCTGTTCGAATGCTTGGGCATGCGCGGGGCTCTGCGCGCACCACGCCTTGAGGGCCTTGGCATCGGCCACGGTGGCGCGGCCCGAGGTCAGCAGGACCAGCCAGTCGCGGGCTTCATCGTGCAGGGGGCTGGCGGCGGACTGCCGGGCGGTGGAGAAGCTAAAAATATTCAAGCGCGCACGTACTCACGGATTTATCAGGGACTCGACACTAAGACGGTTTTCCGGCACCGGGACCGAACCGCTGAATCACTTTTCTTTCCAGGCGCTTGGCACAATGGCCCAGGGCGGCCTTGATTTCTTTCTCGACCATGCGCGTGGAGATGCCGAAACGCTGGGAAATTTCCAGGTGCGGCGCCTCTTCCAGGCGGGCGGCGATCAGGATTTTGCGGCGGCGTGCCGGCAACTCGTAAAGGGCTTTGACCAGGGATTGGATTTCTTTCTGGCCGCCTACCACCCGCGAGGGGTCCTGGGCTTCGTCGGCGCTTTGCAACAATTCTTCGACCTCGCTGCCGGTGAGCAAGCGCGCGTCGGCCTGGCGGCGGTCGGCGGCGATGTTCAGGGCCATGCGGTAGAGGTAGGCATTGGGCTGTTGCAGGTTCGGCGGCACCTCCATGCGGTCGACCCGCAGGTAGGTTTCATGCAGCACGTCGTTGGCCAGGTCCTCCGAGCCCAGGCGCTTGCGCAAACGCACCTTGAAGTCTTCGTAGGAGGCCAGGAACAAGCTGACCATGGTGCTGTGCCCGGAGTTTTTCATCCGCCCGAGGCTCCTTTCGCTACTGTGCATTCCATGCGCGTTCCTGTGGTGTCAGGCATCAAAAGTAAAGTCACAGGTTGGCGCAGTGAGCTGGGTGCGGGGCGTTCGACCCGTGTTGTTGCCAGGCTGCGTACCAGTGCTTCATCGCGTTGTTCATCGCCGGTGGAGCTGACCAACCGGCTGTGTGCAATCACCCCGTCCGGGTTGACCCATACTTGCACCAGCGCACGAAAACCGCCGGGCCGGGTCAGCGGCGAACGGCACAGGCTGGTCTCGATGGCGTGCTGCAATGCCGTCGCATAGCTGGTGTTGATCCGCGCTATATGCCGTGCCGCCGTCCCCTGGGTCGGGGGTGGCGGGCTGACATCGGGCAGCTGCAAGGTAAATGCATCGCTGCGTGCATAACGTGCCATCAGGCCACTCCCTGTCAGCAACATTGCCAGTGCTTCTTGCGCCGTAAAGCGCCCGCGCACCGCGATGGAGCGCCGGCCCCGCGTCAACTCGCGGTCCACCAGCACGGCCATCCCGGTGGCGCGGCTATACGCTTGCAGTGCGTGTTCCAGGTCTTGCGCCGCAAGGTTCAACGACAGCAGCGGAGCCTCGGCCTGCGCGGCGCGACCACCGAGCAGCAGCAACAGCAAGACCAGGGCGCACACGGCGCGCCGCCAGCCCCCCTGTCCACCCCCTGCTCTGCATCGCTGCACGGCCGACGCGCCCTAGAAAACCGTCATCCTGAGGCCAGTTTATGAACCTGATGTTACGGTGATAGCAAAAAAAACATCACGGTGACGAGCAGCCAGCTGCACTAGACTCTCAAGCCTTACTGGCCCACTCCTGCGGGCCCGCCAGGAGGCTCCGATGAAAGTGTTAGCGTCCCTTGCCAGCCTGTTGCTGTGCACTGCCCTGCCCTTGATCGCCCATGCAGACACTTGCGCAGAGGTCACGGTGGATGGCTATAAGGCGCCCGACTATGGCTGCCTCAGCCAACAGATGGGCACTGAAACGAATGCGACAACAGCGACGCAAAAAAACCGCGAGGCGCAGCACATTGCCGTCGAAAAGCGCCTGCCCAATAAAGTCGGTCTCGCCACGCCGGCGGCGACCAGCGTGCGGATGGGCAACACCTTCGGTACGTCGGTGAAACCGCAGCGGCCTTAAGCCGTCAGGCAGATAGCCTCTCTCGGTCTGCAGTGCGCCCATAAAATTGTGGGAGGGGGCTTGCTCCCGATGGCGGTGGGTCAGTCACAGACGTTCTGACCGGAACACCGCTATCGGGAGCAAGCCCCCTCCCACAGGGTTCTACAGGGGTTTATCGCGTGCGTTTCAAGCCGCGTGGCTTTCCTTTTTCAAGCTGTCCATATCGATCACGAACCGATACTTCACATCGCCCTTGAGCATGCGCTCATAGGCCTCGTTGATGCCCTGGATATCGATCATCTCGATGTCGGAGACAATCCCGTGCTTGGCGCAGAAGTCCAGCATGTCCTGGGTCTCCTGGATCCCACCGATCAGCGAACCGGCCAGGCTGCGGCGCTTGAAGATCAGGTTGAACACGGTCGGCGACGGGTGCGGGCTGTCGGGGGCGCCGACCAGGGTCATGGTGCCGTCGCGCTTGAGCAGGTTGAGGAAGGCGTCAAGGTCGTGCGGCGCGGCGACGGTGTTGAGGATGAAGTCCAGGCTGTTGGCGACCTTGGCCATTTCGTCCGGGTTCTTCGACATCACCACTTGGTCGGCGCCCAGGCGCAGGCCGTCTTCGCGCTTGTTCGGCGAGGTGGTGAACAACGTGACGTGCGCGCCCATGGCGTGGGCGATCTTCACCGCCATATGCCCCAGCCCACCGAGGCCCACCACACCGACCTTCTTGCCGGGGCCAACCTTCCAGTGATGCAGCGGCGAGTAAGTGGTGATGCCCGCGCACAGCAACGGCGCGACAGCGGCCAGGTTAGAATCGTCGTGGGAGATGCGCAGCACGAACTTCTCCTTGACCACGATGCTGTCCGAGTAGCCGCCAAAGGTGTTTTCACCCCCGAACACCGGACCGTTGTAGGTGCCGGTAAAGCCGTTCTCGCAGTATTGCTCCTCGCCCTCGGCGCACGACGCGCAGTGCTGGCAGCTGTCGACCATGCAGCCGACACCGGCCAAGTCGCCGACCTTGAAGGTCGTCACATTGCCCCCGACCGCCGTCACGCGGCCGACAATTTCATGGCCCGGCACGGAGGGGTAAAGGGTGTTCTTCCACTCGTTGCGCGCGGTGTGCAGGTCGGAGTGGCACACGCCGCAATAGAGAATGTCGATCTGTACGTCATCCGCCCCCGGCGCGCGGCGCTCGAAGGTAAAGGGTTTGAGGGCATCCTTGGCGTTCTGGGCGGCGTAGCTGTAGGTCTTGGCCATTTCGTTCACCTGTGTGATCTGACGGTAGAAGTCAGTGGACCAGCATAGACGCTGAACCGTTCAACCGAGCACGTCTGTACAATTTCCTTCGCCTCTGTGCCCCTAACCTCACGGCTTCAATCGCGTAGAAGTGCTGGAGAGTGGGCATGCGTAGCAAAGCAATCAAGGTATCTGTGGCATTGACGCTGCTGGCGAGCGCAATGATGGACAATGCCTTCGCGGCAACCCCGAGCGTGGCCGTGGCCCCGCAATACGACACCAGCCACGTCTATGTGGCGCCGGCCGATGTCGACCGTTTCGCCCAGAGTTTCCTGGCCACTTTCGGCGGTAAAAGCACCGCCCAGGTGGTGGTGAATGTGCTGCCGGTGCCCAGCAGCACCACCTCGCAATTGCTGCAGACGCCGGCGGGCACGGTGTCGCTGTTTGGTTTCACCACGCCGATCCCGCACCCGTTCGGCCAGGAGCGCAACGGTTACCTGGTCAAGGACATGGACGTCGCCCTCAAGGCCGCGCGGGAAAACGGCGCGGCGGTGATCGTCAGCGACTTCCCCGACCCGATCGGCCGTGACGCGGTGGTGCAGTGGCCAGGCGGTGTGAACATGCAACTCTACTGGCACACCAAGACCCCGGATTACGCAGCGTTCCAGACCGTGCCGGAAAACCGCGTGTACCTCAGCGCCGACCGGGCCGACCGCTTTATCAAGGCGTTCCTCGGCTTCTCCCACGGCAAAGTCCTGGCCGATGACAAACACGCACCGGGCGTGGACATCGGTCAAGCCAACGGCAGCTATCGGCGTGTCGACATCGAGTCGCCGTTCGGGCGCATGGCGGTACTGGTCACCAACGGCCAACTGCCCTACCCGTTCGGCCACGAGACCACCGGCTATCAAGTGGCTGACCTGACAGCCACCCTGGGCAAAGCCACCGGTTCCGGCGCCACCGTGGTGGTGCCGGCCTTTGACAGCAAAGGCCGTCGCAGCGCACTGGTGGAATTCCCCGGCGGCTATGTCGCGGAGATTCATCAACTCAACGCAGCAAAATGACGCGCCGCACAGGCTGGGGCCTGGCCGTGCTGTGGCCGCTGCTCGCCGGCAGCGTCCACGCCGATGAGCAAGCGACACGCCCGGCCATCAAGGCCAACCGCTGGCAGGAAGACTGGTCGGTGCTGCAGAACCCGGCGCTGCGCACGCAGCCGCTGGACACCTTGAAGTACATCCCGTTGTCGAGTGCCGACCCGTTGACCTACCTGTCGCTCGGTGCGACGTTGCGCGAGCGCTTCGAGATGAACGACGCCAGTGGTTTCGGCGTGCGCGACGTGAAGCGTGACCGCTACCTGATCCAGCGTTTCCAGGTGCATGCCGACCTGCACCTGAACGAAAACTGGCGGGTATTCACCCAACTCGAAGACGTGCGCGCCTACGACAAAACCACGATTGGCGGCGCCGACCAGAACCGTGTCGACCTGCGCCTGGCCTTTGCCGAATACGTGAATACCTTCAGCAGCGGCACGCTGAAGGCCCGCGTCGGGCGCCAGGATTTCGCCTTCGATTTGCAGCGTTTCATCTCGTCGCGGGACGGCCCGAATGTGCGGCAGTCCTTCGATGCGCTGTGGGCCGACTGGGAGACGTCCAACTGGCGTTTTATCGGGATTGCCAGCCAGCCGGTGCAGTACCAGGACGGGCGACACTTCGACGACAAATCCAACAGCGATGCGCGCTTCCACATGCTGCGTGTGGAGCGGCTGGTGGGCGGCAAGAACGAACTGTCGGCCTACTACGGCGTGTATGAACGCAGCGCGGCGCATTACCTCGACGCGGACGGCGACGAGACCCGCCACCTGTTCGACGCCCGCCTGGGCGGCGCGGCCATGGGTTTTGACTGGGACGTCGAAGCGATGCTGCAAAGCGGCTCGGTGGGCAGCAAGGATATCCGCGCCTGGGCCGGTGGCAGCCGCACCGGCTACACCTTCGACAGCCTGGCCTGGACACCGCGCTTGGGCCTGCAACTGGACATCGCCTCGGGCGACCGTAAAACCGGGGACGGCACCGTCGGCACGTTCAACCCGCTGTTCCCCAACGGCTATTACTTTTCCCTCGCGGGCTACACCGGCTACAGCAACTTGATTCACGTCAAGCCGTCGATCACCGTCAAGCCGATCGACAAGCTCAGCGTGCAAACCGCCATCGGCCTGCTGTGGCGACAAACCACCAGCGATGCGGTGTACACCCAACCGAACCTGCCCGTCGCCGGAACCGCCGGCCAAGGTGAACGTTGGACCGGTGCCTACGGTCAGCTGCGTACCGACTATGTGTTTACGCCGAACCTCACCGGCGCCGTCGAAGCCGTGCATTACGCGGTCGGCCGAACCCTGCGCGATGCCGGCGGTGATGACAGCAATTACCTGGGCGTCGAGCTGAAATTCAGCTGGTAGCCCCAACCAAGCACACCCATACAAGCCCGGCGCACGCTTTATACCCATAGTGATGCTGAGCCATTTTCCCGCTACCAAGGAGTTTTCCATGAGCACATTTGTTGCCAAAGACGGTACCCAGATCTACTTCAAGGACTGGGGCAGCGGTAAGCCCGTGCTGTTCAGCCACGGCTGGCCGCTGGATGCCGACATGTGGGAATACCAGATGGAATACCTGAGCAGCCGTGGCTTTCGCACCCTCGCGTTCGACCGCCGTGGCTTTGGCCGCTCGGACCAACCCTGGACCGGTAACGACTACGACACCTTCGCCGACGACATCGCGCAGTTGATCGAGCACCTGGACCTCAAGGACGTGACCCTGGTGGGCTTCTCCATGGGCGGCGGCGACGTCGCGCGCTACATCGCCCGCCACGGCAGCGCATGGGTTGCCGGCCTGGTGCTGCTGGGTGCGGTGACGCCGCTCTTCGGCCAGAAACCGGATTACCCGCAGGGCGTGCCGACTGAAGTGTTCGATGGCATCAAGGCTGGCCTGCTGAAGGATCGCGCGCAGTTCATCGCCGACTTCAATACGCCGTTCTTCGGCATCAACAAGGGCCAGACCGTCTCCGCAGGCGTGTTGACCCAGACCCTGCAGATCGCCTTGCTGGCGTCCCTGAAGTCGACCGTGGATTGCGTCACTGCGTTCTCTGAAACCGACTTCCGCCCGGACATGGCCAAGATCGACGTGCCGACCCTGGTCATCCACGGCGATGGCGACCAGATCGTTCCGTTCGAAACCACCGGTAAAGTCGCCGCGGCCTCGATCAAGGGCGCCGAACTGAAAGTCTACAAGGATGCGCCACACGGATTCGCCGTGACCCACGCGCAGCAGTTGAATGAAGACCTGCTGGCGTTCCTGAACCGCTGAAACGCCTGAACCACCCTCTCCTTATTTTGGCCGGGCTTGCCCTAACAGGCCGTTGAAAAATTCAGCCCTATCTCCCTTAACCCGCCAAGTTTGAGATTTTTCAGCCGCTCAGACTTGGCGCTGCCCTTTATCCCGCCTCAATCAGCGAGTGTTTTGCCAGTTCCAGAGCAAATATTCGCCTGTGGGCGATTTCTGGGCGCACCTCGCCTAAACATGCGACCCACGCCACCAGCCCGACAAGCTCCCCAAACGGATCAAGTTGTACACCGAAAAGCCCAGCAGCAACTGGGCGCTGAGCTTTTCGCGGCCGATCAGCTTGGTCTTGCGCAGACCACCCACGGTCTTTAACCAGCCAAATCCTTCCTCGATTCTTTTTCGTATTTTCATGCTGATGCCGTAACCCGGATGACGGGTCGTACGGCCATCGATTGCGCTCTTGATGGCCTTCCTCGAGACATGCGGCGTCACCTTCAAATCACGCACCATTTGGACAAAAAATTTCTGGTCGTAGCTTTTGTCCGCGCCCACGGTGCTGCCAGGTTTGGCCGTGCGTTCAAGCATCTTCAAGGCTGCACCCACTTCGGCGTGTCCATTGAACTCGGTGCATTCCACATCCACGATCAACCCGTTACGGTTTTCCATCAGAGTGTGGGCCATATGGGCCAGGCGACTGCCATCGGCCGGACTCTTGCGGGCGAGCCGCGCTTGGGGATCGGTAGTCGATTGGTGAGTCTTGTTGCCGCGTTTCTCACCCTTGAAATCGAGATAGTTGTTGCGAGGGCCGTCTTCTGGAGGCTCATCGCCCGGCTTCTCGCCATCGTCTTTTTTGACGAAGGACTTATGCGAAGCCCAAGCATCGATCAGTGTGCCGTCCACACTGAAATGCTCATCGCTGGCGTATTGCGACCACTGGGCCAGCGACTTGATGCGCTGGAAGAACAGGCGTGCAATATCCTGGTTAAACAGGCGGTCACGGTTCTGGCTGAAAGTTGAGTGATCCCACACCCGTTCGTCCATCGACAGGCCGACGAACCAGCGAAAAAGCAGATTAAAATCGATCTGCTCGACCAATTGCCGCTCGGAACGCACGGTGTAGATCACCTGCAGCAATGAAGCCCGCAGTAGCCGCTCTGGTGGAATCGAGGCGCGTCCCAGCGAGGAATACAACGCCTCGAAATCAGAATCCATCGATATCAAGATCGTATCAACCAGCTCACGCAGAGGGCGTAGCGGGTGATCCTTGGGGATACGCTGTTCAAGCGTCGTGTAACTGAACAGGTCGTTTTGCTTGAGATCGGGTCCACGCATCGGCTCGATCTTCCGCTGACATTGAGGAACATGACGGGGAGTTTGCCAGAATCCAATTCGGTCCGGTCTTTTTCAACGGCCTGCTAATGCCAGTCAGTTAAGAAGCAGCAAGAGCAAAAAGTAACCCGTGGCGAGGGAGCTTGCTCCCGCTGGGTCGCGAAGCGGCCCCAGCTCTTTGTTTCAAAAGACTGGGACTGCTACGCAGTCCAGCGGGAGCAAGCTCCCTCGCCACAGGTACGGTGCTCACCCTTAACTGACTGGCATTAGTTGCCCGGCCTTTTTTTCTCAGGAGAAACGCTGGCTCAAGACCAGGCGCCCTGGTCCAGCGATCAATACGCTGGTGAAAATGATCAACAGCAGCCAGCCGAACTGCCCTTCGAACAACGTCCACTCCGGGTGCACCACCACCATGGCGATCAACAGCACCGCCAGGATCGGCAGGCACGCCAGGCGCACCAACACCCCGGCAATGATCAGCACCGGGCACAGCACTTCGGCGACTATTGCCAGCAGCAGCGTGACGTGGGCGCCCAAGTGAAACGGGTCCTCGATCAGTTTCAGTTGTTCGCTGTAATTCAATAACTTGGGCAAACCGTGTACCCACAGCAGAAACAGCGCCCCGCTGACCCGCAGAAACAACAGCCCCAAGTCCTGACTTTTCGATTCGTTCATACGTGCTCTCGGTGGGTGGACACAAACGTCGATTGTGTCGACCAAGCCCTCCGCCTGCTTGCAAGCCTGTGCTGTCCTCAGCCCCCGGTGCCGGCAAAGGCGGCAACGATTTCATCGATCACCACACGCACCCGCGCCGTGTGGCGCAGGTCGGCGTGGGTCACCAGCCACACGTCATACGGCAAGGGCCGCGTGCGCTCGGGCCACAGGCGCACCAGCCCGTCGCGCTCGCCGGTGTACACCGGGATCTCGCCGATGCCGATGCCGGCAGCGATGGAACGGCGCACCAGCAGGCTGGAACTCAAGGCCGCGACGATGCGCCCGCGCCCCAGGGGTTCAGAGACCAAGGCCATGTCCTTCTGGCTTTGCAGGTAGGGCTGGTAGACGACCAAGTCATGCCCGTCGAACAGGCTGCCGGGCTCGGGCACGCCGTGGCGGTCGATGTAGCCCTGGGAAGCAAACAGCCCGACCGACCAACGGGCGATGCGCCGTGCGATCAGGTCGGGGTTATCGGGGCGGGTGTTGCGCACGGCGATATCGGCTTCACGCTTGGCCAGGCTGAGGATCTGCGTAGAGGCGTCCAACTGCACGCGCACGTCGGGGTGTTTGGCGTGCAGGCAGGCAATGGCCGGGATCAGGAAATCGATGGCCAGGGAGTCGGTGGTGCTGACCCGCACGGTACCGGTCAAGCGCTCGTCCAGGCCTTGGATCTGGCGCTCGAGGTCGAGGGCCGAGCGCTCCATTTTCTCCACCGAGAGCAAGGCTGCCTCGCCTACCGCCGTGAGCGCATACCCCTCGGACGTGCGCAGGAACAAGGTGGCGCTCAGGGACTTTTCCAGGGCGTTGACCCGCCGGCCCACCGTGGCCTGATCCACGCCCAGCACCCGTGCGGCACCGCGCAGCGTGGATTCGCGGCAGACCGCCAGGAACACTCGCGCATCATCCCAATTCATACCTGCCCCTTGTGATGCATATATGCATCGCTATGCCGTGTAATCGCAGCATTATTGCATCAACAAACCTGGATATGCTGGGCGCCAGAGAAAAATACCCAGGACCGCCATCATGCTCGACACCCCCACTCCAACTCGCCGCTCAGTCTGGCTGCCGATCTTCGCCGGCCTCTGCGCCAGCCTGGTCAGCATCGGCCTGGCGCGGTTCGCCTATACGCCATTGATCCCGACCTTGATCCAGGCGCAGTGGTTTTCCGCCAGCGACGTGGTCTACCTCGGTGCCGCCAACCTGGTGGGTTACCTGATCGGCGCGCTGATCGGTCGGCCCATCGCCCAGCGCACCTCCAACAAGATCGCCCTGCGCATCATGATGGTGGCGGTGACCTTGGCGTTCTTCGCCTGTGGCTTCCCGCTGTCGGTAGTGTGGTTCTTTACCTGGCGCCTGCTCTCGGGCATTGCCGGGGGCGCGATCATGGTGCTGGTAGCAGCGACCGTGCTGCCCCATGTACCGGCGGCGCGTCGGGGCCTGGCCAGCGGCGCGATCTTCCTTGGCATCGGCCTGGGCATTGCCGGCTCCGGCACCCTCGTGCCGCCGCTGCTGAGCCTGGGGTTGCAGCAGACCTGGTTTGGCCTGGGCCTGTTGGCGCTGGTGTTGACGGCCGCCAGTTGGTTCGCCTGGCCCACCGGTACGCTGCAGGAAGCCGCGGCCCCCGCGGACACCTCAGCGCGGACGCCGTCCGGCGTGTACCTGTTGTTTGCCCAGTACGCCTTCATGGCGGCGGGCCTGGTGCCGGCGATGGTGTTCCTGGTGGATTACGTGGCCCGTGGCCTGGGTGACGGCGCACACGTCGGCGCGATGATCTGGGTGATGTACGGCCTGGGCGCGATTGTGGGGCCGGTGACCTACGGTTTCCTCGCCGATAAACTCGGTGCACGCTTGAGTATCCGCGTGGTGCTGGTGGTGCAGGCGATTGCCGTCGGGTTGTTGCCATTCGCCGGCTCGTTCAGCGCCCTCGCGGTGCTGGCGGTGATCCTCGGCTCTTTCCCGCCGGGCATCGTGCCGCTGGCACTGGCGCGGGTGCATGAACTGCTGCCCAATCATCACCAGCAGCAAGTGGCCTGGAGCCGCGCTACTGTGTCCTTCGCGACGTTCCAGGCGCTGTCCGGGTTTGCCTACTCGGCGCTGTTCAACAGCAGCGGCGGCCAGCATGCGCTGTTGTTCATGATCGCCGCCGGGGCCATCGTGGTCGCGTTGGCCCTGGAACTGGGCATGATTATGCTGAACCGTCGACCGCTTGGTACGGTCCCAACCCATACGCTCATCGCTGCAGGTACTCTGAAATGACGCTTCCTCAAGAAATGACCCTGATCGAAATCACCACCCCCGGGGGGCCTGAAGTGCTGCAACCGCGCCGCGCCGAGGTGCCTGTCGCAGGCCCCGGCGAGATCCTGATCCGCGTGCATGCCGCCGGGGTCAACCGCCCTGACGCCCTGCAACGCGCCGGCAAGTACCCGATGAAACCCGGCTTCAGCCCAATCCCAGGGTTGGAGGTGGCCGGTGAAGTGGTGGCGTTGGGCGATGGCGTGAGCGAATACCAGTTGGGCGACAAGGTCTGCGCCCTGACCAATGGCGGTGGCTACGCGCAGTTCTGCAGCGTACCGGCCAGCCAGGCCCTGCCGATCCCCGAGGGCATGGACTGGATCCAGGCCGCCGCTGTGCCGGAAACCTTCTTCACCGTCTGGGCCAACCTGTTTGGCCTTGGCGATGCGCACACCGGTCAGCGCGTGCTGATCCATGGCGGCACCAGCGGTATCGGCACCACCGCGCTGATGCTGTGCCGCGAGTTCGGCATCCAGGCCTTCGCCACCGCCGGCAGCGCCGACAAATGCGCAGCCATTGCCACCTTGGGCGCTGAACCGATCAATTACCGCGAGCAGGATTTTGCCGAGGTCATCGCCCAGAAGACCGATGACCAGGGCGTGAATGTGATCCTTGACATCATGGGCGCCTCCTACCTCAACAACAACCTCAAGGCCCTGGCCATGGACGGTCACCTGGTGATGCTGGGCTTTCTCGGCGGTGGCAAGGCCAATGATGTCGACCTGCTGAGCATTCTCGCCAAACGCGCGGTGATTACCGGGTCACTTCTGCGAGCACGCAGCAAAGACGAAAAAGCCGCCATCGCTGAACAGTTACGCGAGTACATTTGGCCGGTGCTGGCCGCCGGGCGTTGCTTGCCGATCATTGACAAGGTGTACGCCTACACCGACGCGGCCCAGGCTCATGCGCGGATGGAGGGTGGGGATCATATTGGCAAGATTGTGTTGCGGGTGGAGTAATACAGGGAGCGGGCTTGAACTGGCCTAATGATTTTGGACACTTCAATCGGGGTACGGCGCTGGACCTGTGGCGAGGGAGCTTGCTCCCGCTGGCGGCCTGACAGCTGACCGCCATCTAACTGTTACCCCGCGATCCAAATGTGGGAGGGGGCTTGCCCCCGATAGCGGTGCATCGGTATCTACACCATTTCGGGTATGGCGGCGAACCTGTGGCGAGGGAGCTTGCTCCCGCTGGCGGCCTGACAGCTGACCTGGATGTTGGATCAGACCGGGTACATATCCGTTATTTAGGTAACGGCCGCCATGGGTTCCGCTTTTACAGCGGCTCACTTTTGAAAAGCGCAAAAGTAAGCAAAACGCTCTTGCCCCAACACTCGGCACCTCGCTCACGCTCGGTGTGCCCGTAATCCGACAGGTATTTGGGGGGCCGCCGCCACGCGCCATCCATGGCGCGGGGCGGCTAAACCGGCATCCCTGCCGGTTTACCCCCCAAATCCCTGTCGAATTCCGGCCAGCGTGTTTGACGGGGCGCTTGAGATCAAGATCAAAAGCAAAAGCACAGCGGCCTGACAGCCGGCTTGAGTGGTGTGGAGCAAAGGCAGTCTTGCCGGCGATGCAGACAACGTGGTGAGTCAGGCGTACCCAGGTGATACTTTCGCAGGCAAGCCAGCTCCCACAGGGTTCAGCGTTACAGCGCTACTGGGCGGTAGACCGGGTAATCGATGTAACCCGCTTCCGTCCCGCCATACAGCCCTTCCGCCTTCAGCGGGTTCAACGGCCAGCCATTGAAAATCCGTTGTGGCAGATCCGGGTTGGCAATGAATGGCCGCCCGAACGCAATCAAGTCCGCCAGCCCCGCTTCGACCAGATCAGCACCGCGCTCAGCGGTGTAACGACCGGCGTAGATGATCCGCCCGCTGAAGGTCTCACGCACCGCTCGGCGGAACGACTCGGGCAACACCGGGGCGTTGTCCCAGTCGGCTTCGGCGATGGAAACGTAGGCGATGCCCGACTCTTCCAGCACTTTGATCGCTTCAATGTAGGTGTGGTGCGGGTCGTCTTCCACCAGGCCGATGTAGACACGGTCCTGATCGGTGCCGCTGAACAACGGCGAGAACCGTACGCCCAGACGCTGCGGCCCGACCACGGCGCTCACGGCTTCGACGATCTCGCGCAGAAAGCGCAGGCGGTTGTGCAGCGAGCCGCCGTATTCATCCTCGCGCTGGTTGGAATGGGCGGAGATGAATTGGTTGACCAGGTAACCATTGGCCGAATGGATTTCCACCCCGTCAAACCCGGCATCCAGCGCATTGCGCGCGGCCTGGGCGTAGTGCCCGACCAATTCTTCGATCTCAAGCACGGACAATGCACGTGGCACCGGCGGCTGCTTCAGTTCGCCCATGCCAGGCCCGGTTTCGATAAAGGCCTTGGCCTGCAACGCCTGGATCGCAGACGGCGCGACGGGGGCGGCGCCGTCTGGCTGCAACGCGTTGTGGGACACGCGACCGACATGCCACAACTGGGCGAAGATCACCCCGCCTTCGGCATGCACAGCCTCGGTGACGGTGCGCCAGCCGTCGATCTGCGCCGGGGTGTAGATACCCGGCGTCCACGCGTAACCCTGGCCACGCGGTTCAATCTGCGTGCCTTCGCTGACCATAAAACCGGCCGTGGCGCGCTGGCGGTAATACTCGGCCATCAAGTCGGTGGCGATATCGCCGGGCTGGGCACTGCGCTGGCGCGTCAACGGCGGCAGCACAATACGGTTGTTCAGCGTGTGGTGCCCCAGTTTTACCGGGGTACTTAAAATAGGGTCATTCATTGAATACTGTCCAAATAGCGGGCGCGCTAAAGCATTGGCGACGTATAAAAGTCGCCAATGCATCAAGCGGTTAGTTAATTAAGCGGTGAGTGTCAGCAGGGCTTTAGCCACATCACTGGAACTGCCAGGGTTTTGCCCGGTGACCAGCAGGCCATCGGTAATCACAAAGGATTGCCAATCGGCACCCTTCTCATAGTGGCCGCCGAGTTTCTTGAACTCGTCTTCAATCAGGAACGGCACCACATCGGTCAACTCCACCGCCGCCTCTTCCGAGTTGGAGAACCCGGTGACACGACGGCCCTTGATCAACGACTCACCATTGACGGCCTTGACGTGACGCAGGGCACCCGGTGCATGGCAGACGAAACCGATGGGCTTACCGGCGCGCTCGAAGGACTCGATCAGCGCGATCGACACCGGCGATTCCGCCAGGTCCCACAGCGGGCCGTGGCCGCCTGGGTAGAACACGGTGTCGAAGTCGTCGGCGTTGACCGTGTCCAGTTTCACCGTGGTGGCCAGGGCTTGCTGGGCGGCCGGGTCGGCGGCGAAGCGGCGGGTCTGTTCGGTCTGGGCGTCCGGCTGGTCGCTGACCGGGTCCAGCGGCGGTTGACCGCCGGCCGGGGATGCCAGCACCACGTCGGCACCGGCGTCTTTGAACGCGTAGTAGGGAGCGGCAAATTCTTCGAGCCAGAAGCCGGTCTTGCGCCCGGTATCGCCGAGCTGGTCGTGAGAGGTCAGTACCATTAATACTTTCATTTTCCAGTGCCTCGATAGGGGTGAGTGTCAGTTTCTTCCGGCTGCCCCAACAACTGTCGGGTCAGCCCCAGCGCCTCGTCGAACGGCGCCGCTGTATGGGTGATCTTGCTCATGACGCTGGTCCCCAGCCACAACGCATACAGGCGCCGGGCCAGGCTTTCGGGGTGTTGCGTGATCGTTACCGAGCCGTCTTCGACGCCCTGCTGCAAGGCCTCGCTGAGCAACCCGATGGTGCGTGCGGTGCCGCGTTGCAGGGCCAGGCGCATCGGCTCTGAAAGGTCTGACACCTCTGCACCGAGTTTGACGGCAAGGCATTTGCCGGCGTCGGTGCAGCCGGTCTGGTTGTTGATCCAGCTTTGCCAATAACGCATCAACTTGGCGTGTTGAGATAAGTCCGGCTGATTGAACAGCTGTTGCATAGCGTTCAAGTAGTTATCGAAATAGGTATCGAGCAATACCACCCCGAACGCATCTTTAGAGTTGAAGTAGTGATAGAACGAGCCTTTAGGCACATCGGCGGCGTGAAGTATTTCGTTCAGCCCCACCGCAGAAAATCCCTTGGCGCCCACAATCGGCTGCGCCGTTTCCAGAATCGTCTGCCTTGCACTTTTAGTTTCGCGGCTCATGCTTCATCTCGATCGATTAGACCAGTCGTCTAGTTCGTTGAGTGAATGTTAGGAGCCAGGCGAAACGCACACAATGTCAGATCCGCAAGGATTTCGGACATGCGCCAAAGTCGGTTGCCGTTTTCCCGGCAGCCGCCGACAATCCCTGCTCCCACACCCCTGGAGACATGCGATGCACAGCGTTGCGCTGATGGTTTACCCGAACTTCCAATCCCTGAGTCTCAGCCTGGGCTCGGTGTTCGAGTGCGCGAACCTGCTGCGCGGTGAGCCGGCCTATGAGTTTCATCTGGTGTCGGAAAGCGGCGGCGCGGTGATGACGTCCCAGGGTTTTTCGGTGAACACCACACCGATCCGGCCGGAGGGTTACGACACGCTCATCGTCAGCGGCTACCTGGAATTCCGCCTGCCGGAAGCCAACCTGCTGGAACTGGTCAAGGCCGCCTCCGCCCAGTCGCGGCGCGTGGCCTCGCTGTGCATGGGGATCTTCGTGCTGGCCGAAGCCGGTCTGCTCGAAGGCAAGCGCACCACCACCCACTGGATCCACGCACCGGCCTTTCGCAAGCGCTACCCGGATATCCGCCTGGAAGAGGACAAGCTGTTTATCGTCGACGGCCACATCTGGACCGGCGCCGGCATGAGCGCCGGCGTGGACCTTGCGTTGGCGATGGTGGAGAACGACCTGGGCAGCGACCTGGCGCGGCGCATTGCACGCAAACTGGTGATCGCCCAGCGTCGCGGCAGCGAGCAATCGCAGTTGTCGGCGCTGCTGGAGCTGGACCCTAAATCGGACCGCGTGCAACTGGCCCTGGCCTACGCCCGCGAGAACCTGACCCATGACCTCTCGGTGGAAGCCCTGGCCGAAGTCGCCCGGCTCAGCCCGCGCCAGTTCAGCCGGGTGTTCCGTGAAGAAACCGGGCAGACACCGGCCAAGGCCATCGAGTCCCTGCGGGTCGAAGCCGCCCGGGCGTTGATGGAAACCAGTCGACACCCGGTCGAGGTGGTGGCCCGCGAAACCGGGTTTGGTGATCGCGAGCGCATGCGCCAGGCGTTTTTAAGGGCGTTCGGGCAACCGCCGCAGGTGATGCAGCAAGCCTTTAATGCAGCGCCGCCCGCGTAATCAGGTAACTCACCAACTGCAGGTCATCCTCCAGTTCAATCGTCTGCACCGGGCGCGGCAGGTTATCCAGCACCGTGCGCCAGAACGCCTGAGACACTTCGTCCTGGTCATAGAACCGCACCAGCCAATTGGCCTCGCCGCTGCAAAGCACCTGGGTGGCGATGGCGCGGCCAATGCCTTTGCGGCGGTAGCGCTTGAGGATGAACAGGTCGGCCAGTTCCAGGGCGTCGATACCCGGCAGTTCGCTGCCTTCGATCAGCAGGAAACCGGCGATGTAGCCGTCGACCAGCAACAGGTTGGCGCTCCATTGCGGGTCCTGCCAGTAACGGGTCAGGTGTTCGTCATGGATATAGAAGCGGCCATCCGCCTCGACATCTTCCTGTTCCCAGTCCGACGACTCGTAGGCGTAGTACTGGTAGAGATTGCGGATCAGCTCGGCGTGCTCCGGGCCGGTCTGGATCAGTTCGAAGGTGGTTTCAGGCATGGGGCTCTCGGTCAAAAATGCAGGGCGCCATTGTTCACAAAACGCCGGGACAGTCCAATAGAGTCGCCAACCTTTCTACTTGCTGAACCGATTGCAAATAGGCGTTGCCTCCCCCGAAACCTTGAAACATTTCGAATAAACTCCGCGAAATTGCCTCTCTTTTTCAAGGACACGTATTGTGAGCAACGTCTGTTCCGCCGGCCTGGATGTGGGGTTTGCCTCCCTGGACTACCTGCAGATCTTCATCCTGGGCGTGATCCAGGGCATTACCGAACTGTTGCCGGTGTCGTCCACCGCCCATATGCGCGTGGTACCCGCCCTGCTCGGCTGGCAAGACCCCGGCTCGGCGTTTTCCGCAGCCATGCAGTTGGCGGCGCTGGCGGCGGTGGTCAGTTACTTCTGGCGGGATGTGCGCCAGGTGACCACCGGCAGCATCGGCGCCGTGCGCCGGGGCGACTACAACGACCCCTGGTTCAAGCTGGCGGTGGCGATTGTGCTGGCGACGATCCCCATCGGCATTGCCGGGCTGGCGTTGTCGTCGACGTTGAATGCCTGCAACTCGCCGTTGCGCGGGTTGATGGTGATCGGTATTTCCTGCGTGGTCATGGCGGTGCTGTTGGCGGTGGCGGAAGTGCGTGCACGCCACACCCGCGAAGTCAGCGAAATGCGCCTGCGGGATGCGTTGATCGTAGGGATTGCACAGATTGGTGCGTTGATTCCTGGCGTCTCGCGTTCCGGCTCCACGCTGACCGCCGCGCTGTTCCTCAACTTCAAGCGTGAGGAAGCCGCGCGGTTTTCCTTCCTGCTGGGCCTGCCCGCCATCGCCCTCGCCGGTTTGAAAGAATTGTGGGTGTTGCTGCATGCCGATATGCCCGTGCATGCCTGGCCGCACCTGCTGTTCGGCCTGGTGGTGGCGAGCATCTCGGCGTTTTTTGCGATCTGGGGGCTGATGAAGTTCCTGGAGCGGTTCTCCACCTGGCCGTTCGTGATCTACCGCGCGCTGCTGGGGGTGTTTCTGATTGTGGCGGTCAGCACCGGGCTGCTGAGCTGAAAGCAGCGGCCACGGGAGCAAGCGCCCTCGCCACACCCCCAGTACGACACTGTAGTGAGCGGGCTTGCCCCGCGCTGGGCTGCGAAGCGGCCCTAAAACCGACCGATGAAGCGTATCTGATACACCACGTTCCTCCTTTTTGGGGCTGCTTCGCAGCCCAGCGCGGGGCAAGCCCGCTCACTACAGTCAAAAGATGTGTAGATACCTAGGGTTATCGCAGGCAAGCCACATTCAAACTGACTGAGCGGGTTCAAGGTCATCACTGACAGCGCTGCCACACCTCGCGAATCAACGCCTGCATCTTCAGCGCTTCGGCCCAGCGATCGCTGATTTCACGGCCATCTGCGCCGGTGATCGCATAGGGCGGCGGGCCCAGTTCACAGGTGAACGACAGGCTCTGCGGTGCCTCGGGCCGCGCCAGCCAGTGTTCAATCCCGTAGCGCCACCACTCGGTGAAACGTTGCACCCAGGCGTGATGCTGGGGGAAATCCAACGACACCTGCACCTGTTCGCTGCTGGCCACGCGGCCGTGAAACCCCCAGCTGTGGCGCAGGACAGTGCGGATCTGTTCATCGTCCTCGGCGGCACCAGGCTCCGGCAGTTCACGCCCGACCACGTAGTGGGACAGGTCGGCCAGCAGTTTCAAGTCGGGCATCTGCGCCAGCAGGTCGAGGGTGAACAGCAGGTCATTGGTGAGCCGATAACGGTGGGTTTCCAGCAGCACCGGAAAGTCCACCTGCTCGGCCAGGCGTTGCCAGCCTTCGACCAGTCGCGCCGCTTCGCGTTGAGTACGCGGGCGCACGTCGGCTTGCAGGGTGAGGTGGTGACAGCCGTAGCCGCTGACCACATCCAGCGCGGCCGCCAGGTCATCCACCGATTGCGGGAACAGCTGGCCTTCGATCTGCAGGCCCCTGGCCGTGGCGGCGGCGTGCAAGCGGGCGACGTCGGCGGGTGTGTAGTAATGGTCGGTAATGCCGTCGAAACCGGCGGCCTTGATGCGGTCGAGTTGGTCGTCGAGTGTGCCGGGCTCGGTTTGCATCGCCCACAGGGATTGGAACACCAGGAATTGGCGCATATCAGCCTCGCAGCAGGTGTTTGAGGGACAGCTCGGCGTCGGCCAGGCTGGCCGCGTTGAGCGGTATACGTGCGCTGATCAGGCGCTCACACAGCTTGATGTCTTTGGCCACGCTGTTGCCCGGCGCCCAACCGCAGGCACCGTGCAAACGGTGCTCGGCATCCAGGTAGAACAGCAGCACGCCGCCGCCCGCCAATGGCCGGCTGACCGTCAAGGGCGTGATCACGCCCACGGTCTGCAAGCCCCAGTCGTACTGGTCGGACCAGAAACCGGGGAGCGCGTCGAACGGCACGTCGCGCCCCAGCAGATTCAACGCCGCATGCCGCCCCTGGACCTCGGCGTTGCGCCAGGTTTCCTGGCGCTGGTAGAGACCGCCCAGGCGAAACTCACACACGTCACCGGCGGCATAGATGTCGGGCGCGCTGGTGCGCAGGTGCGTATCGACACGAATGCCCTGCCCCACGTCCAGCCCCGCCGCCGTGGCCAACTCGATATTGGGCTGCATGCCGATGCCGACGACGACCAGATCGCACGGCAACCGTTGCCCGTCCACCAGCAGCACGGCGTCGGCCTGGATGGACTCCAAGGCCACATTCAAGCGCACATCCACGCCGTGTTGGCGATGCAGCGCCAGCAGCGCCTCGCTGATGACCGGCGGCAATACCCGCCCCGCCAAACGCGGTCCGGCTTCGAGCAGCGTGACTTCACAGCCCAAGCCACGTGCCGTGGCTGCCACTTCCAGGCCGATAAAACCGCCACCGACCACCACCAGCCGCGTCCCGGCCTTTAGCGCGTTGCGCAGGGCCAGCGCTTCATCGTGGGTGCGCAGGTAAAGCACATGGGCTTGCTCTTGGGGCAAGCGTCGTGCCCGTCCGCCAGTGGCCAGCAGCAGACCGGCATACGGCAGCCACTGGCCGTCGGCGAGTTGCAGGCGATGGTGTTCCGGCTCCAACTGGGTCACCGGGTCACCGGCGATATGCTCGATACCCAACTCCGCCAGCCGTGCGCTGTCGCACAGGCTGCACCCGGCCAGGTCCGCCGTGCCCTGCAGCACAGCCTTGGACAGCGGTGGTCGCTCGTAGGGCAAGTGCGGCTCATCGCCGATCAGGATCAGGCGCCCGGTGTAACCCTCTTCGCGCAGGGTCAGCGCCGCACGGCCACCGGCATGGCCGGCGCCGACGATGATCAGGGGTGCGCTCATGGTCACGCCGTGACGGCGAGCAACACCCGCCCCGCTTCGACCCGCACCGGGTAGGTCTTGAGGTTGACGCACACCGGCGCGCCCATGGCTTTGCCGGTGCGGTAATCGAAGCGCCCGTTGTGCTTGGGGCACTCGATCACGTGGTCCATCACCAGGCCGTCGGCCAGGTGGATTTTCTCGTGGGTGCACAGGCCGGCGGTGGCGAAAAACTCATTCTCGGCCGAACGGTACACCGCGTAGGTATGCGGCCCGTGGTCGAAGCGCAGCACGTCTTCCTCGTCTATTTCGCCCACGGCGCAGACGTCGATCCATTGATCGTTCATGGCGTTTGTCTCCAAATGACTGACTGCCCCTGTGGCGAGCGCGCTTGTTGTGGCGAGCGAGCTTGCTCGCGCTGGGCTGCGAAGCGGCCCCAAGATCGGCAGTCGAGTTATGTCTGAATGAATGCAGTGGTTTTATTGGGGCTGCTGCGCAGCCCAGCGCGAGCAAGCTCGCTCACCACAATGGGTTGGGCGCTGGACGAAATAGGTCGGGTCGCTGCGCTGTTTCCAGATCGTCGGCAGGATCTCTTTGTACGCCTCGAACAGGTTGGCGTATGGCGGCGGGCAGTCGCTGCGGATTTCTTCGTGCAGGTGCTTGAGCGCGTGGTACGGCACCATCGGGTACATGTGGTGTTCGAGGTGGTAGTTCATGTCCATGTAGATAAAACGCAGCACGCGGTTCATGTAGATGGTGCGGCAGTTACTGCGGTGGTCCAGCACGTCTTCGGCCAGGCCGACGTGTTGGGTAAGGCCGAAGACGTAGCCGAGCCAGGCGCCGTAGAGACTCGGCAACCCAATCAGCATCAGCGGCAACCAGCTATGCAGGTACAGGGCGGTGCCAATCACCACGGCATAAATGCCGACCCAGATCCGCGCCGCGCGAAACACTTTGGGCCATTCGGATTCCGGGATGAAGTCCGCTTCCTGGGCACTCATCTTGCCAATGGCATGGCGCGCCACGCCGCCGAATGTCTTCCAGGCCAAGGGCAAATTGAACAGGCTCAGGAACATCATCAAGAAGCTCGGTGGACGCGGCTCGACGATCTCCGGGTCGCGGCCGACCACGATGGTGTCGGTGTGGTGACGGGCATGGCTCCAGCGCCACACGTGGGGTTCGAAGATGCACATGAAGCTGGCGACTTGGTACAGCACGTCGTTCATCCAACGGGTCTTGAATGCGGTGCCATGGCCGGTTTCGTGCCAGCGCGGGTTGGACGCGGTGCCGTACAGCACCCCATAGACGAGGAAGAACGGCACGCAGGCCCAAGTGCCCCAGAACCAATAAGCCCCGAAGCCTGCGGCCAACAGCGCGACCACCCAGATGGCGGTGTCGAGCAAGGCCGGGCCGTCACGGCGCTGCATCAGTTCTTTCATGCGTTTACGCGAGATGGGCGACTGGTACCAGTTGGCCGAGACCAGGCCTTTTTCAGCGGCGCGGGCGGCTTCGGGGCCGGTGAGGCTGTAGTCGCGGCGGGCGGTGTGAGCGGTGTGTTCAGGCATTGTTATTGTTCTCCGCAAGCGGTGGTTTCTAGTGCTTTACGAAACCCACCATAGAGAACCGGTAAATCCCCCTCAAGGCCTTGATTCCATTCCCTATCAAGCTATCATCCAGGCCTAGCGGAGCTTGATAGTTTTCTATCAAGACATTCAAAGGGCTTGTCATGAACAACAATAAACGCCCAACCATCGCCACCGTTGCCGCCCATGCAGGGCTGAGTGTGGCCACCGTCGACCGCGTATTGAATGCGCGTGCGCCGGTCAACCCGGACACCGCCGAGCAGGTGTTCCAGGCCGCCGAAGCCGTGGGCTATTTTGCCGCGCGGCTGATCGGCCAGCGCATTCGCGAACGTCGGCCGACTTATCGTTTCGGCATCCTCTTGCTGGGGACCGCCCAAGCGTTCTACGCCAACCTGGCGCAGTCGATCAGCACCGCGGCGCAGCATTACGCCACGGCCAACCTGACGTGCCAGTTCGAATACATCGTGGATCGCACCCCCAGCGCTATCGTTGCGCAGATCGAACAGTTGGCCGTGCAATGCGATGGCCTCGCGGTGGTCAGCTTTGCCCATCCGCTGATCAACGCCTGCCTCAAGCAGATCCGCGAAGCCGGCGTGCCCGTGGTCGCCCTGCTCTCGGATATCCACGAGCAAGCCCTGGAGCCCTACGTGGGCCAGGACAACCACGTGGTCGGCCGCACCATGGGCTGGTTGCTCGCGCGCACTGGCGGCGCGCGCAAAGGCAGCGTGGGGATCCTGCTCGGCGGCCATCGTTTTCTCGGCCACCAGGCGCGGGTCGAAGGCCTGCACAGCTACCTGGCCGAACACGCGCCGGGGCTCAAGCCGCTGGAGCCGTTGATCAACCTGGACAACTGCGACATCACCGAGGAAGCCACTCTCGACCTGATCAGCCGCCACAGCGACCTGCGCGGCCTGTGCGTGGTGGGCGGCGGCGGTGACGGCATCATCAGCGCCCTGGCGCAGTTGCCCAAGCGACCGGCGCTGTGCTGCATCTTGCAGGAGTCGACCGAGCTGTCACGCCAGGCGCTGCGCCAGGGTTTGATCGATGTGGTGATGGATTCGCAGCCGGGGCAGACGGCGACCGCACTGGTGCAGTTGCTGGTGGCCTTGCAGAGTGAGGAACTGGAGCGCACCGAGGGGTTCGATCCGGTGCGGCATCGGGTGTATATATCGCCGCAGATTGTGACGTCGGAGAACCTCTAGCGGGCGCGGCACTCGATGATCAAGCCGCCCTCCTCCCGCACGTGACTCTCGATCACCACGGGCAGGAAGCGTTGGATCACCTGCATATTGCTGTGCAGATGGTCGCTCATGTGCGGCGTGGTGAAGCGCCCCCCACCGGCCAAGGCCATCGGCAGCAGCAACTGATCGGCCAGGTGTTCGCCCACCGCCGTGTCGGTTCCCCGCCACGCCAGGGCCTGGTCGATCGCCTGGTCGGCCACGGTCTCGGCGCGCACGTTGGCCAGGCCGAAGGCGCTGAACACTTCGCTGACATGCTCGTGGACATACTCCAGCATCAGCACGTTGCCCGGGCCTTGCGCTGGGTCGATCTCTATCGGCAACCACTGCCTGTCGTCGAACGACAAGCGCTGGCGCACGCGCCTGAACTCACGCTCGCTCACCTGGGCAGGCAAGCCGGCGTTAAGCGTAATGGCGCGGGCTTCGAGCAACTTACCGCGCTGCATCAACTGCAACGGCGCCAGCTCAGAGGGTTGGACAAATGCCTCCAACTCACCGCCGCCGGCGGGCACGAACCCATACCGGTTCAAGTTCAATTCAACACGCGCGCCCATGCGTCGCAACAGCACAAGCCAGGCGCGCTGTAAGAAGTCCACCGGCGGCGCCAGCGGATTGTGGGTGCCGCCACAGATCGTCACGCGACTGGCCGTGGGTGCGTACAGCAAGGCCGGCAGCAGGGTCTGCAACACTAGGGTGCAGCTGCCGGCGGTGCCGATGCTGAAGCGATAGTCGCCGCCTTGAATCGGCCCCGGCTCGAACACCAGGTGCTGCGAGCCCAATTGCGCACCGTGCACCTGGGCTCCACAGACTTGCGCCGCCGCCAGCACAGCGGTCAGGTGTTGACGCATCAACCCTGGCCGACTGCGCTTGGCGCGAATGTTTTTGATGCGCAGGGTCAGCCCGGTCACCATCGACAGGCTGAGGCCGCTGCGCAGTACCTGGCCACCGCCGATGGCGCCGTCGAGTTCAATCACGTCCTGTTTCATCGTCATCCTTAAGCAAAGCGTTTGACCGTGTCCCGCAGGTACCGGTCCAGTGGGTGTGAGTCTGCCTGGGTGCGTGGCAAGACCGGCACGCTGCGTTCCAATTCACCGTGTATATACGCGTGCAGCACCGGACGCCGAGGCCCGTACGCCGCTTCCCCGGCATTGCGTTTCAACACCAGCAAGGCGTCCACTTCATCGAGCAGTTGCGGGTCATCCACCGTGCTCAACAAATCGGCGAACGTCATGGGTGGACGGCCCAGCCCGAGGTCGATCCAGCGCACCGCGAGTAACGGTCGCAGCACGTAGAAGTACTTCTTGAACCGCACCGTGTCGCCTTGCAGGTAACCACGAAAGTTTTTCCTGGCCATCGACAGGTAATGACTGCGCGCCGCCGGCGGGCTGTAGAACGTCTCGGCCAAGGCGCGCAATTGCACTGTCGCCTCGACGTGCTGGCGATACACCAACGGCGAGTCCAACCATTCCAGCAACGTGGGGTTGGATTTGCGCAGCAGGCCCAGCGTCTTGCGCAACTCCCAGCCACTCACGTCCAATTCGTCATCCAACGGGCGCTCGATCACATCGCGCGGCGCATCCACCTGCATGAACCAGTCGGGTTTTTCCACGTAGACAAAGCGCACGTCGTAGTCGCTGTCGGTGGAAGCAAACCCCCAGGCCCGACTGCCGGACTCACAGGCATACAGCACCGTGACATTGCGCTCGCGCTCTAGGCGGTCGAGCTCCTGTAGCACCCGCGCGCGCATCGCGTCGCTCAATGGGTGGCGTTCATCCTTTTGCATCTTGATTCCCCTTTCAGCCTTTGACGCACACCACTTGGCGCAAGGTGTGCAGCACTTCCACCAGCTCGCGCTGAGCATGCATAACCTGGTCGATGTCCTTGTAGGCCATCGGAATTTCGTCGATCACATCGGCATCCTTGCGGCACTCCACATGGGCGGTGGCGCGGATCTGGTCGGCCAGGGTGAAGGTGTTCTTCGCCTTGGTGCGGCTCATGGTGCGGCCGGCGCCGTGGCTGCAGGAGCAGAACGACTCTTCGTTACCCAGCCCGCGCACAATGAAGCTCTTGGCGCCCATGGAGCCAGGAATAATCCCCAGCTCACCTTTCCTGGCCGACACCGCACCTTTACGCGTGACCAGTATCTCTTCGCCGAAGTGCCGCTCTTTCTGCACGTAGTTGTGATGGCAGTTCACGGCCTCCAGCGCCACGTCAAACGGCTTGCTGATCACCTGGCGCGTGGCCTGGACCACCGCACGCATCATCAATTCGCGATTCTGCCGGGCAAAATCCTGGGCCCAACCCACCGCTTCCACGTAGTCATCGAAGTGCTGGCTGCCCTCTTCGAAGTACGCCAGATCGCGGTCCGGCAGGTTGGTCAGGTGTTGGCGCATGTCGGCCTGGGCCAGCTGGATAAACAGGTTGCCAATGGCGTTACCCACCCCTCGGGAGCCGCTGTGCAACATGAACCACACACGGTTGGCTTCATCCAGGCACACCTCGACGAAGTGGTTGCCGCTGCCCAGGGTGCCGAGGTGTTGGCGGTGGTTACTGCGCTCCAATTGCGGGTACTTGTCGGTGATCGCCTTGAAGCGTGGGTGCAGCGCCGACCACACCTGATCGGCCTGGGCCGGTACATGTTCCCAAGCACCTTTGTCGCGGCCCTGGCGGCTGCGGGTACGACCATGAGGCACCGCGGCCTCGATAGCGCAACGCAGGCCGTGGAGGTTGTCGGGCAAGTCGCCGGCCATCAACGTGGTACGCGCAGCGATCATGCCGCAGCCGATATCCACGCCCACTGCTGCCGGGATGATCGCGCCCACGGTGGGGATCACGCTGCCGATGGTCGAGCCCTTGCCCAGGTGCACATCCGGCATCACCGCGAGGTGCTTGAAGATGAACGGCATCTGGGCGGTGTTCATCAATTGCTTGCGCGCCTCAGGCTCCACAGGCACGCCCTGGGTCCAGAGTTTGATCGGCTTGCCGTTGGCGACTTCCAGCAGTTGGTAGGTGTTCTCTTGCATGATCTCGATTCTTTTTTTAAAAGCCGGCACTGCGGCGTTGGCTGGGATATAGCAGCGGGCGTGCCAGGTTTTTCCATACCGGGCTTAAAGTTTTTAAGCTATTGTTTTATATCGATATTTTTAATGTAAACGCATTGAGGCGTTGAAAACCGATGACAAGGGCCTCACGCCATTTATATCCTTGGCTATCGTTATTTATATTTTGGTCTAGTCATGAAACACCAGCGCACAGTCGCCATCGGGTTTATCGGGTCCAAGCTGGATCGCGTCGGCAAGGGCGCCAACCGCTGGAATCACTGGCGCCCCAGCGTCGGCCTGTGCCAGCAAGATAACCTGCAGGTTGATCGCCTGGAGCTGATCCACGACATCGACGCCCGTGACGTCAGCCTCGCCGAGCGGATACGCGCCGACATCCAGCAGATCTCGCCCACCACCGAGGTGCGCCTGCACCCCATGCCACTGAACGACCCCTGGGATTTCGAAGAGGTCTACGGCGCGCTGCACGACTTCACCGCCGCCTACACCTTCGACACCGACCATGAGGACTACCTGGTCCACATCACCACTGGCACCCACGTGGCCCAGATTTGCTGGTTCCTGCTCACCGAGGCACGCAACCTGCCGGCGCGGCTGATCCAGACCGCCCCCCTTCGCCGCCGTGACGACACCACACCGGCCGCGGGCACCCACGCCCTGATCGATCTCGACCTGTCACGCTACGACCGCATCGCCTCGCGCTTCGCCCACCAGCGCCTGGAAGGCCTGGCCTTCCTCAAGTCAGGGATTGCCACGCGCAACAGTGCGTTCAATACCACCATCGAACAGATCGAGCGCGTGGCCGTGCGTTCCACCGCGCCCATGCTGCTGATCGGCCCCACCGGCGCGGGCAAATCCTTTCTCGCCCGGCGCATTTACGAACTCAAGCGCAGCCGCCACCAGGTGCAGGGGCGCTTCGTGGAAGTCAACTGCGCCACCCTGCGCGGCGATGGCGCGATGTCAGCACTGTTCGGGCATACCAAGGGCGCCTTCACCGGCGCGCAGAACGCCCGCGACGGCCTGCTGCGCGCGGCGGACGGCGGCATGTTGTTCCTCGATGAAATCGGCGAGCTGGGCCTGGATGAACAGGCGATGCTACTCAAGGCCATCGAAGAAAAACGCTTTTACCCCATGGGCGCCGACCGTGAAGTGGCCAGCGACTTTCTGATCATCGCCGGCACCCACCGCGACCTGCGCGGGCGTGTGGCCGAAGGGCTGTTTCGCGAAGACCTGTATGCGCGCATCAACCTGTGGACCTTTGACCTGCCGGGCCTGACGGGAAGGCGCGAAGATATCGAGCCCAATATCGACTTCGAACTGGAGCGCCACGCCCGCGAGCAAGGTCGTCGCGTGCGCTTTAATCTGGAGGCGCGCCGCCGCTACCTGGCGTTCGCCTGTTCCAGCGAAGCGGCATGGCTGGGCAACTTTCGCGAGCTGTCGGCCTCCATCACACGCATGGCCACCCTGGCCGACAGCGGGCGTATAGATGAAGCCCAGGCCGAAGAGGAAATCCAACGCCTGCGCTACGCCTGGGGGCTGACCGAACCCCATGCGCTGCTACCGGCCGATCTGGACCTGTTCGACCAATTGCAACTCAAGGCCGTAATCGACGTGTGCCTGCAATCCGACAGCCTTTCAGACGCCGGCCGCCGACTGTTCGGTGTGTCGCGCCAGGCCAAGGCACAACCCAATGACGCAGACCGCCTGCGCAAATACCTGGCCCGCTTTGCCATTGAATGGAAACAGTTGAAGCCATAGGCCTGCGAGACGACCCGCCAGCGAGCGGTTAGTGGCATTTGGTCATGGTTTGTAAAGGGCCAGCAAGGCAGGTCCCTTTTAATTGCAGGACGTTTCCTAGACAATCCTCGCCGCCTTGTGCCTGCTGGAATCGGTGGCTAGTCTGCGGTCCGTCGCTGCCAATTCAGTGATCGGGTTTAGTCGCCCGGCATTCCAAAAGGCGCATGATCCTCCATGAGGTTTAATGGTGGCTGTGCGCAGGGCGCCCTTGGGTGCGCCGGATTTTGCCTTTTGGCCGGTCGACTAACCTGCGTACAGCCGCCACCCTACGTTTAGTCGCGAAAGGTTCGGCTCCCTGAGTCCAAAAGGAAGCTAAACAATGAACAAAGACGCAAACGACCCCGCCAAAGACCGCGCCGCCTTCAACCGCGCCATCGATCACTACCTGCCCACCCAGGGCTTCCACTCCATCAACGAAGACCTGAGCTTCGAAGACGCTCTGCTCTACACCGCCAGCTTGCTCGACAGTGCATCGGCGACCGCGCTGGATTGTGGAGAGACGCTGGATAATCCCGAGCGGGCGAAGATCCTGGCGGTGTGGCATTTACTGGAGATTGCCAAGACCACCGTGGATCGCTCCATCGAGTGCCTGACTCCCCCTAAGACAACCGCCTAAATACGATTAACCCTGCGGGAGCTGGCTTGCCTACGATGGCCATAGGTACCGACACAACGCTGCAGCAACCCCGCTAACCACGATGCGAAGCGAGTCGCTCTTGATCCTGATCTTGATCCCGCTTTTGATCTCAGGCGCCCCGTCAAACACGCTGGCCGGAATTCGACAGGGATTTGGGGGGTAAACCGGCAGGGATGCCGGTTTAGCCGCCCCGCGCCATGGATGGCGCGTGGCGGCGGCCCCCCAAATACCTGTCGGATTACGGGCACACCGAGCGTGAGCGAGGTGCCGAGTGTTGGGGCAAGAGCGTTTTGCTTACTTTTGCGCTCTTCAAAAGTGAGCCGCTGTAAAAGCGGAACCCATAGTGGCCGTTACCTAAATAACGGATATGTACCCGGTCTGATCCAACATCCAGGCCAGCTGTCAGGCCGCCACGGGAGCAAGCTCCCTCGCCACAGGTACAGCGCCATACCCGGAATTGTGTAGATACCCAGGCCCCGGTGGCGCTGAATCAGTCACCTGATGAATCGACTGACACACCGCTATCGGGGGCAAGCCCCCTCCCACAGGTCCAGCGCCAGCCCCAGAATTGTGTAGATACCGAGGCCCCGGTGGCGCTGAATCAGTCACCTGATGAATCGACTGGAACACCGCTATCGGGGGCAAGCCCCCTCCCACATTTGGATCGCGGTCTAACCGTTAGATGGCGGTCGTCGGTCAGGCCGCCGGCGGGACCAAGCCCCCTCCCACATTTGAACTGCGCCAGGCTGAAATCTCAGTCGCCACGAAAATCCCCGG
Source organism: Pseudomonas petroselini (assembly GCF_045037875.1). Taxonomy (NCBI): domain Bacteria; kingdom Pseudomonadati; phylum Pseudomonadota; class Gammaproteobacteria; order Pseudomonadales; family Pseudomonadaceae; genus Pseudomonas; species Pseudomonas petroselini. The sequence goes on along the minus strand of NZ_CP173614.1, from coordinate 3,192,502 downwards.
CATTCAGCCCAAACCGACTCATCTTGTTGTACAGCCCGCCCCGCGACACGTTCAGTTGCCGCGCAGCCAGGCGGACATTGCCACCGGTGCTTTTAAGCGCGGCGACGATGGCGTGCATTTCGTGACTGCTCAGGTCCTGGGCAGGTTGCGGTTCGTAGCCGCGCAGCGGGGCGCGTTGGCGGTTTTCCAATGGCAGGTCCACCGGTTCGATCAGCGCCCCCGTCGCCAAGTTGGTCGCCCGCTCGATGCTGTTTTCCAACTCGCGCACATTGCCCGGCCAGCCATAGGCCGAGAGCAATGCCATCGCCTCCGGTGAAAAGCCCTGCACCGACTTACGCAACGAGCGTGCACAGCGGGCCAGAAAGTGCCGCGCCAGCAGCGGAATGTCTTCACGGCGCATGCGCAGTGGCGGAACGGTCAGGTTGAGCACGTTGAGGCGGTAGTAGAGGTCTTCGCGAAACGCGCCTTCCGCTACCGCCTGGCTGAGGTTGCGGTGGGTGGCGGCGATGATGCGCACGTCCACTTGCCGCGAATTTTTCGCGCCGACACGGGTGATCTCACCTTCCTGCAACACCCGCAGCAAGCTCACCTGGGCATCGAAGGACATGTCGCCAATCTCATCCAGAAAAATCGTACCGCCATCCGCCAGTTCAAACTTACCCGCCGAGCCGCCACGCGCCGAGCCGGTAAACGCGCCTTCGACATGCCCGAACAGCTCGCTTTGCACCAGGTCGCGTGGAATCGCGCCGCAGTTGACCGCCACAAACGGGCCGTTGCAGCGGTCGCTGCCGTTGTGGATAGCCTGGGCGAACAGCTCCTTGCCGGTGCCGCTTTCACCCAAGATCAGCGTGGTGGAATCACTGCGACTGGCGATGCGCCCCAAGTGCAGCGCGTCCTGGATCGCCCGCGAGTGCCCCTGGATGGTGTCGAAGGTGTAGCTGGCCTGGGTGCCGATGAGGCGCCGGGTGATTTCGCGAATGCGGCGGTTCTCCCGCAGTGAGACGATCACCCCGCCCTGCTCCAGCGGGCACACCGAGACCAGGCAGGCGAGTTGGCTGCGGTTGTGCAGGTGGAAGGTGCAGTCGAGGTCGCGAACGGCCTCGCCCATCGAGTCGCTCAATTCGCTGCGCCCCAACTGCTGAAACGGCTGACCGATCAGCTCCAGCCCCACCCCGAACAGGTGCCGGGCATAGCGGTTGAGCGCCTTGATGCAGCCACGCTCATCCAGCACCACCAGGCCTTCGTTGAGCACTTCGAGGACGGTTTGCTGTTCTTCCAACAGACCTTGCAGGGCCATCTGCCGCGATACGGCGTCGGCCGCAGCCTGCACCGTGCCGAGGGTATGGAAGTGAAACCAGCCGGGCTCGGCAGTGAGGGTCAGCATGGCCAGGGTCTGGCCTTGAGCATTCTTGATCGGCGCAGCGGCGCAGTGCATGCGGCGCTGGCGCAGGCCGATACCGAAGTTTTCCTCGGCCAGCACGTACACCAGGCGATCTTCGGCCAGCGCCAGGCCGGTGCAGTTGGTGCCTTGTACCGATTCCAGCAGGCGACTGCCCACGGGGGTGATGTCCAGCCCGCAGAAATACAGGGTGGTGCCGTCGGCATCGGTAAGGTTGATATGGCCGCGCGGGTTGTAGGCCAGCAAACCTCGCATGACTTGCGCGGCGGCGGCGATCAGCACGCGGTGGGTGGTCTGGGTGGCGGCCAGGGTTTCGGCGGCCACGAAGCGGTACGCGTTGTCTGCCGGGTCGATACCGGCCTCAACGCTGCGTCGCCACGAATCCCAGATCACTTGGCGCACGTGCGCCGGGCGCTCGACCTGACCGGCCAGGCAGTCGCGCCAGGCCTGCTCCAGCGCGGCCACCGGGCCATCATTCAGCGCAGCAGGCCCAAGGGCTGTGAGGTAGTCGAGGTCTTGCACGCTGAACGCCATGCTCATTGGGGCGGTATCCATGTCCATGTTTTTGACATGTCAGTATAGACATGCTCATTAAATAAACACTATTGGCTTATGAATTATAATAAATCGTTATTTATCAATGAGTTATGAATTGGCACAGGCCTTGCTCCTACCCCTTCGCCCACCAGGACCGTCCTGGGGCCAATAACAACAAGGGGTTATTTCATGAGTACACAGCACATCCGCCTGGGTTTGATCGGTGCCGGTCGCATGGGCAGCTTCCACGGTCTGACCGCCGCTCGGCATATCCCCGGCGCCAGCCTGGCGGCGATTGCCGACCCGACGCCAGGCCAGGCCGCCCGCCTCGCCGCTGAACTGGGCGTGAGCAAGGTTTACACCGACCCTCAACAATTGCTCGACGACCCGGACATCGACGGCGTACTCATCGCCGCCCCCGCCCGCAGCCACGCCGAGCTGGTGATCAGCGCCGCCCGCGCGGGCAAAGGGATCTTCTGCGAAAAACCCATGGCCATCACCCTGGATGAGGCCGACCGTGCCATCGCGGCCGCGGCCGATGCGCGGGTGCCGCTGCAGGTCGGTTTCAACCGGCGTTTCGCCAAGAGCTTTCGCACCGCGCACCTCGACGTCGCCGCCGGCCGCATCGGCACCCCGCAGCTGCTGCGCTCGCTGACCCGCGACCCGGCGCTGAACAACCCGGCCGCTTCGCCGCAATGGGTGATCTTCCTCGAGACCCTGATCCACGATTTCGACACGCTGCGCTACCTCAACCCCGGCGCGGAGGCGGTGCAGGTCTACGTGATGGCTGACGCACTGATCGCGCCCGATTACAAAAACAAAGGCTTCCTCGACACCGCGGTGGTTGCGATCCGCTTCGACAACGGCGCCATCGCCACTGCCGAAGCCAATTTCCAGGCCGTGTATGGCTACGACGTGCGCGGCGAAGTGTTCGGCAGCGCCGGCATGCTGAGCATGGGCAGCCTTAACGAGTCCGACTTGGTGCGCTACCTCGCCCAAGGCATCCAGGCCGACACCCAGCGCATGGACACCGACCTGTTGCGCGACGCCTACATCGCCGAGCTCAACCACTTTGTCGATTGCCTGCGCAGCGGCGCCAAGCCCCTGGCCAGCGGTGAAGACGCACGCGCGGCGCTGGCGATTGCCCGCGCCTGTATCGAATCGTTCGAAACGGGCAAGGCGGTGACCCTATGAGCCCGTTCAAGCTCGCGATCAGCGCGGAGATGGTGTTTCTCGACCAGCCCTTCATCGAGCGCGTACAGCGTATTCATGCGCTGGGCTTCAGCGTTGAAATCTGGGACTGGACCCACAAGGACATTGCCGCCCTCGCCGCCACCGGTGCCGACTTTACGTCCATGACCGGCTACATCAGCGGCACCCTCACCGACCCCGACGGCATCCGCCAGTTGCTCGACAGCGCCCGCGAATCCTTAGGGGTCGCCGAGCAATTGAATTGCCCCAGCCTCAACCTGCACGGTACCGGCCTGGGTGACGGCGGCCTGCCCGTCCAACCCGTGAGCCAGACCACCGGCCGCATGTGGCTGAGCGCCTGCAAGACCCTGGAAAAAATCGCCCGCCTGGGGGAAGACGCCGGCCGTGTGTTCCTGCTGGAAAACCTCAACACCGAGGTCGACCACCCCGGCACACCCTTCGCCCGCGCCGACGACACCCTGGCGCTGGTCGAGGCCGTGGGCAGCCCTCACTTGAAGATGAACCTGGACCTGTACCACGCGCAGATCGGCGAAGGAAATCTGATCGAGCTGATCCAGCGCGCCGGTACACACATCGGTGAAATCCAGGTGGCCGACGTACCGGGACGCCAGGAGCCCGGCACCGGTGAAATCCACTACCCGGCTATAGCCAGGGCCCTGCACGCCATAGGCTACCGCGGCGTGGTCGGTCTGGAAGGCTGGGCCAGCGGCGACAGCGAGTTGGCCCTGGAGCGATTCCGCCAAGCGTTCACCCTATAACAATAAAAGGAACACCCTTATGAACCGCTATTCATTGATCGTTGCCACGCTGGTGTTGCTGTTCAGCCAATGGACCTTCGCCGCCTATCGCATCGGCGTGAGCATTGCCCGGGTCGACGATAACTTCATGACCTACGTGCGCACCGGCCTGGAAGCCGCCGCCAAGCAGCAGGATGTGCAGATCCAGTTCGAAGACGCCCAGGGCGATGTGGTGCGCCAGCTCAATCAGGTCGAAGGCTTCCTCAACCAGAAGGTCGACGCGGTGATCGTATTGCCGGTGGACACCGCCGCCACCGCCAACATGACCCGCGCCGCCGTAGCGGCGAAGACACCGCTGGTGTACGTCAACCGTCACCCGGACGAACGCACCCTGCCCAAGGGCGTGGTCACCGTGGCCTCCAACGACATCGAAGCCGGGCAGTTGCAGATGCGCTACCTGGCGCAAAAGCTCGGCGGCAAGGGCAATGTGGCGATCATCATGGGCGACCTCGCGCAGAACGCCACCCATGACCGCACCGAAGGCGCCAAACAGGTGCTCAAGGATTTTCCCGGTATCAAGGTGGTCGAGCAGCAAAGCGCCGAATGGCAACGCAGCAAGGGCATGGACCTGACCAGCAACTGGCTGCTGGCGGGCACCCAGTTCGATGCCATCGTGGCCAATAACGATGAAATGGCGATTGGCGCCGCCATGGCCTTGCAGCAGGCCGGCAAAGCCAAGGGCGAGATCGCGATTGTCGGCATCGATGGTTTGCCCGACGGCCTGGCGGCGATCAAGCGTGGGATGCTCACGGCCTCGGTGTTCCAGGACCCGAAGGCCCAGGCCACCCAGGCCGTGCAGGCGGCGGTGCGGATGATCAAGGGTGAGCCGATTGAGCCGGAGGTGTGGGTGCCGTTCGAACTGATCAAACCCGAGCAGGTGGCGGTGTTTGAGCAGCGCTACAAATAGCCTGTCGTACCCAGCGCACACTGTGGGAGGGGGCTTGCTCCCGATGAGGGTGGGTCAGTTGATACATCCGTGCCTGATCCACCGCTATCGGGAGCAAGCCCCCTCCCACACTCAGTCCAGGTCGCTTGCGTCATGCCGTTCGGGTAAATGTTCCTCGCCAGACACCCGGTTCACCCGCCGCCCCCGCTGCACCGCCGGCCGCGCTTCGATCGCCTCCGCCCAGCGCAACACGTGCGTGTACTCATGCACCGACAGGAACTGCGCCGCGCCATACAAGCGGCCTTTGACCAACCCGCCATACCAGGGCCAGATCGCGATATCGGCGATGGTGTATTCATCACCCGCAATGTACGCGCTCACCGCCAGGCGCTGGTCGAGTACGTCGAGCTGACGCTTGGTCTCCATGGCGAAGCGGTTGATCGCGTATTCCATCTTGCTCGGCGCATACGCATAGAAGTGCCCGAAGCCACCGCCCAGGTACGGCGCGCTGCCCATCTGCCAGAACAACCACGACAGGCATTCCGCACGCGCCGCAGGCTCAGTCGGGAAGAACGCACCGAATTTTTCCGCCAGGTACTGCAAAATCGCGCCCGACTCGAACACCCGAATCGGCGTGGCGCCGCTGCGGTCCAGCAGGGCCGGGATCTTGGAGTTCGGGTTGACCCCGACAAAGCCACTGCCGAACTGGTCACCGTCGCCGATCTTGATCAGCCAGGCGTCGTATTCCGCACCGCTGTGGCCCAGCGCGAGCAACTCCTCCAGCAGGATCGTGACCTTCTGCCCATTGGGCGTGGCCAAGGAGTACAACTGCAGCGGGTGCTTGCCCACCGGCAGTGCCTTGTCATGGGTGGCGCCGGCGATGGGGCGGTTGATACTGGCGAAGGTGCCGCCGTTTTCGGTGTCCCAGGTCCACACTGTTGGGGGTACGTAATCGGTCATGCTTACTGCTCCAGGCGTGCTTGCGATCAGCGAAGCGCTCCAGACTAAACCAAAGGTTGCTGGCGCGTCACACCTGCAGCGCTTTACCCGCCGCCGCATGCTGCCGAGGCACCTGCACCCGTAACGCGATCAACAAGGCGGCCAGCAGCATCAAGACACCGGCACCGATAAACACGCCGTCGATACCGCTGAGGCTGAACATCACGCCACCCCCCGCAGCCCCTGCGGCAATAGCGGACTGCACCGACGCCACCACCATGCCACCGGCACTTTCAGCTTGATCCGGCACCGCGCGGGCCACCCAGTTCGACCACGCCACCGGCACCCCGCCAAAGGCCATGCCCCACAGCGCCAGCAGCAACGCCTGGCTCGGCAGCGAGGCCGGCAGCAGCACCAGGGCGAGCGCCGCAAGGCCCACCAAGATCGGCATCAGCACCAACGTGCCACGTGGATAACGCACCAGCATCCATCCGGCCAACAGCGTGCCGACGAAGTTGGCGGCGCCGAACCCCAGCAGCATCAAGGCCAGCCCTTCGGTGCCCACGCCTGTGGTGCTTTCCAGGAATGGCCGGATGTAGGTGAACAGCGCGAAATGCCCGGTGTGCACCAATACGCAGCCAAACATGCCGATGGCGATGCCCGGACGCCGCAGTACATCCAGTATCGTGCGCAAACGTGCGGTGCCCGTGGGGGCCAGGCGTGGCAGTGTGAACAGCTGGAACGCCAGCGTGATCACACCGACGGCGGCTGCGGCGACGAACGCACTGCGCCAGCCATACAAACCACCAAGGAAGCTGCCCAGCGGCACGGCGACCACCGTGCCCACCGCAATGCCGCTGAAGATGATCGACAGCGCACGGGGCAGCAGCGCCGCCGGCACCAGGCGCATCGCCACCGCTGCCGCCATGCTCCAGAAACCGCCCAGGGCAACGCCCAGCAGGATGCGCATCAACAGCAGCACCGCCAGACTGGAAGAAAGCGCCACCAACAGGTTGGACGCAATCATCAGCAGGGAGAAACCCAACAGCACCACGCGTCGATCGATGCCACGCGTCAGGCCGGGCACCAGCAACCCGGCGAACAACGCCACCACCGCCGTCACGGTCACCGCCTGGCCGGCGAGCGCCTCTGACACGCCAAGGTCCATCGCCATCGGCGTCAACAGGCTGGCCGGCAGGTATTCCGCCGTCAACAATCCGAACACCCCCATGGCCAGGGAAAACACCGCCATCCAGGCGGGTGCAGCGGGCTCCGCCTGCGAATGGACAGAGGGTTGAGCTACACAATCATTCATCACACGACATCCTCGGGAAATTAGCGCGACGGCCAGTCTAGGTTCGTTACATCGGATGATCTATGATGCAAACCCTTGAGTTTTTGACCGAAACCCCGAACATGACGACAGCGGCCCCCTTCAACCTGTCCTCCGACCTTATCGACGAGCTGCTGCGCGGCATGCGCCTGCGCGGGGTGCAGTACCGGCGCATCCAGGCCGGGCCGAGCTTCGGCATGGGCTTTGAGGCCAAACCTGGACACGCCTATTTTCACTTCCTGGCCGCAGGGACGGCCACGCTGCGTACCGACGACGGCAGCCTGTTTGAGTTGTCGGCGGGCAATGCGGTGTTCATCTCCCACGGGGGCGCCCATGCGCTGTCATCCACCGCCGACGGGCCGGTGCAGGACATCAAGGGCTTTGACGCCACGCCGCTGGGCGAGACCGTCTGCGCGGTGGATGCATCGCCCGACACGCCCCCGAGCACCTTGTTGTTCAGCGCCTGCATGGCGTTCGAGCTTGGCAGCATCCAGGGGCTGGGCAGGCTGATGCCGGCCTTGATGCTGATCGACGCCCAGGGCCAACGTTACCCCGGCCTGATGCCGATCCTGGCGGTGATGGAACGCGAAGTCAGCGCCGCTCGCGTCGGCTACTCCGGCATCCTCGCGCGCCTGGCCGATGTGGTGGCCGCGATGATCGTGCGCGGCTGGGTGGAATGCGCCTGCGGCAATGCGTCGGGGCTGGTGGCGGCGCTGCGCGACGCACGATTGGCCGGTGCCCTGCTCGCACTGCACCAGCAACCCGGCCGCGCTTGGAGCGTGACCGAGCTGGCCGCGCACTGTCACACCTCCCGTTCGGTGTTCGCCGAGCGCTTCCAGGCCACCCTGGGTATCCCACCCTTGCGCTACGTGACGGAACTGCGCATGCGCCTGGCCAGCCAATGGCTGACCCTGGAGCGGTTGCCCATCGAAGACGTCGCACTGCGCCTGGGCTACACCTCCCAGGCGGCGTTCAGCCGTGCATTCAAGCGCATCACCGGCCAGCCACCGGGGGCCAGCCGCCACACCCTGCGGAGCCCGGCATGAACGCTCGCCTCGACGACATCCTGGCCGACCATCTGGACGTGGTGTTCTGCGGCATCAACCCCGGCAAGGGCTCCGCCGCCCTGGGCCTGCACTTTGCCAATCGCAGCAATCGCTTCTGGCGCACCTTGCACCGGGCGGGCTTCACGCCCCAAGAAATCCGCCCGGAGGACGGCCGTACGTTACTGGACTATCACTGCGGCTTAACCACCGTGGTCGAGCGCCCTACCGCGAGCGCGGGCGAGCTGGCAAGGCATGAATTCACCGACGCGGCGGCAGCGTTTGAACAGAAAATCCATCGCCACGCACCGCGTTTCGTGGCATTTCTCGGCAAGGCCGGCTACAGCGCGCTGTCCGGTCAACGCGAGATCGGCTGGGGGTTGCAGCCGCAGCGGCTGGGCGGTGCGTCGGTGTGGGTGTTGCCCAACCCAAGCGGACGCAACCTGGCGTTCAGCCTGGAGCAATTGGTGGAGGCGTATCAGTCCCTGCGCGAGGCCATTGCGCCCGTCGACCCCGCGCCCTTAATCTCTTGAGCCCATCACCTTGTGAGCAATGGAGGCTTCATGAAACTGATCGGTATGTTGGACTCGCCCTACGTACGCCGCGTGGCCATTTCCCTGGAGTTATACGGGGTGGATTTTGTGCATGAGCCGCTGTCGGTGTTCCGCACGTTCACCGAGTTTTCCCAGATCAACCCGGTGGTCAAGGCGCCGACGCTGGTGCTGGACGATGGCACGGTGCTGATGGACTCCAGCCTGATCCTGGACTACCTGGAAACCCTGGCCCCGGCGGATAAAAAGCTGCTCCCGTCGCAACCCGCCGAGCGTGCCCGCGACCTGCAAACACTCGGGCTGGCCCTGGCGGCCTGTGAGAAAAGCGTGCAGATCGTCTATGAACACAATCTGCGCCCGGCCGAGAAGCTGCATGCGCCCTGGCTCGACCGCGTCAGCGGTCAGTTGCTGGCCGCTTATTCGTTATTGGAAAAACAGCTGAGCGACAGTGAAGCACTGAGCCAGGCCTCGATTACCGCGGCAGTGGCCTGGTCGTTCAGCCAATTTACCGTGGCGTCGGTGGTCAAGGCGGATGCGTTTCCCAACCTCAAGCGCCATGCAGAGCGCCTGGAACAGCACCCGGCTTTCAAGAAGTACCCGATCGAATAAACACCCCCTATCCAATGTGGGAGGGGGCAAGCCCTAATACCAGTCAGTTAAGAGTGAGCACCGTACCTGTGGCGAGGGAGCTTGCTCCCGCTGGGTCGCGAAGCGGCCCCAGCTCTTTGTTTCAAAAGACTGGGACTGCTGCGCAGTCCAGCGGGAGCAAGCTCCCTCGCCACGGGTTACTTTTCGCTCTTGCTGCTTCTTAACTGACTGGCATTAGGGCAAGCCCCCTCCCACGTTCAGCCTGTGCAGCCGGCTCAGACCCAGCCGCCATCCACAATAAAGTTCTGCGCCGAACACATCGCCGAGGCGTCAGAGGCGAGAAACAACGCCATATTGGCGATGTGCTCCGGCAGCACACTGCCCGGCAGGCACTGGCTGCGGCTGATCAGTTCCTTGGCGGCATCATCGACCCACATCGCCAGTTGTTTCTCGGTCATCACCCAACCCGGCACCAGCGTGTTCACACGGATGCGGCTCGGCCCCAGTTCCCGGGCCAGGGCGCGGGTCATGCCGTGGGCGGCGGCTTTGCTGGCGGCGTACACCGGGTAGCCGGCGGAGGCCATCATCCAGCCGACCGAGCCGAGGTTGATGATCGCCCCGCCGCCCGCGCCTTTCATCATCGGCACCACGGCCTTAGCCGCCAGGAAGGCGTGCTTGAGGTTGACGGAGATCAGCCGGTCGAACATCTCCGAGTCGACTTCTTCCAAGGTGTGGCGCACGTCATTGGCGGCGTTGTTCACCAGCACGGTGATCGGCCCCAGGGAGTGTTCGAAACGCCCGATGGCCGCCTTGTAGGCGATTTCATCGGTGATGTCGCAGTTCACGAACTCCACGGTGTGCCCGCGCGAACTGAGCAGCGCCGCCAGGCGTTCGCCCTGGCTTTGCGCGCGGTCCACAAACCCGACTTTGGCGCCTTGCGCAGCGAAGGCGCGCACCATGAATTCGCCAATGCCCGAGGCGCCTCCGGAAATCAGGACGGTCTTGCCTTCAAGGTCGGGGTAAACGGCGTGTTGAGTGCTCATAGAACAGGTGCCTCGCTCAATTAGTCTTATTTTATTTTGCAAATACGGCGTTAAAGGCTATAAATTCGCTGTCTTATCGACAAAATATCGCACATTAGTAGAACTATTCCACTCAAAACAACAAAAGGAAGTTCGATCATGAAGCACCCTCGATACCTGCTTTCGGGCCTGGCCATGTCCTTGCTGATCGCCAGTGGCGGCGCCCAGGCCGCAGGGCTCACCAGCGAACACAAACCGTTTGGTAAAACCAACGACGGCACCGCCGTCGAACAGTACATCTTGCGCAACAGCCACGGCATGCAAGCCACGGTGATCACCTACGGCGGCGTGCTGCAGTCACTGAAAGTGCCGGATAAAAACGGCAAGGTCGACGACGTGGTACTCGGCTTCGACGACGTGCAGGGCTACCAGGCTGGCACCGCGTTTTTCGGCGCGACCATCGGGCGTTTCGGCAATCGCCTCGCGGGCGGTGCCTTTGAGCTCGACGGCAAGCGCTACCAAGTGCCACTCAACGACGGCCCCAACTCGCTGCACGGCGGCGCACAAGGCTTCGACAAGCATGTCTGGAAGGCCTCGCCCGTCAAATCCAAGGACTCGGTCGGCGTCACCCTCACCTACCTGTCCAAGGACGGTGAAATGGGCTTCCCCGGCAACCTGAAAACCGAAGTCACCTACCGCCTCAACGATAAAAACGAACTGCACATCGACTACAAGGCCACCACCGACAAACCCACGGTGCTAAACCTCACCAACCACAGCTACTTCAACCTCGCCGGCGCGGGGAATGGCGACATTCTCAAGCAGGTCGCCACCTTGCATGCCAGCCATTACACCCCGGTGAATGCCACCTTGATTCCGACCGGCGAACTGGCCCCCGTCAAGGGCACGCCGATGGACTTCCTCAAACCGACGCCGATCGGCCAGCACATCAAGGAAGATCATCCGCAGCTCAAATTCGCCGAGCCGAAACAAGGCGGGTTTGACTTCAACTGGGCGCTGGACACCAAAGGTGACGTCAAGCAATTGGCCGCCGAGGTGCATGACCCTGAGTCAGGTCGGCGCTTGCAGCTGTACACCAGCGAGCCAGGGGTGCAGTTCTATACCAGTAACTTCCTCGACGGTTCGGTGAAGGGCAAGGCTGGGAAGACCTACCTGCACTGGAGTGGTTTCACCTTGGAGACCCAGCACTTTCCGGATGCGCCTAACCAACCGACATTTGCCTCCACCCGCCTGAACCCAGGGCAAACCTACACCCAGAGCACCGTCTTCAAATTCTCCGCAAACTAAACCTGTGGGAGGGGGTAAGACCCCTCCCACATTTAATCCTCACATGGCATGACTCAGCGTTGTTTCATGCGGTCGATGACCACGGCCAGCAGCAGGATCGAGCCACGGATCACGTACTGGTAGAAGGTGTCGATATTCTTCAGGTTCATCGCATTCTCGATGATCGCCAAAATCAACACCCCGGCGATCACATGACGGATCATCCCGACCCCACCGCTCAACGACACCCCGCCCAGCACGCAGGCCGAGATCACGGTCAGTTCAAAACCCTGCCCGATCATCGGCTGGCCCGAGGTCATGCGTGATGCCAGGATCACCCCGGCCAATGCGCCGATCACACCGTGTACGGCAAAGATCAGGATCTTGGTACGGTCGACGTTTACCCCCGCGAGCAGCGCCGCTTCCGGGTTGCCGCCGATGGCCATGGTGTTGCGCCCGTAGGTGGTGTAGTTGAGCAACCAGCCGAAAAACATGAAGCACAGGATCGTGATGATGATCGGCACCGGCACGCCCAGCAGTTGGCCGTTGCCGAAGATAAAGAACTGATCCTGGGACACCCCCACCGCCTTGCCGTTGGCAAAGATGTACGCCAGGCCGCGCACGATCTGCATGGTCGCCAAGGTGGTGATCAACGCGTTGACCCGCAGCTTGGCGATCACGATGCCGTTGATCAGCCCCACGACCAGGCCCATCAGCAGCGCGGCGCCGATGCCCAGCATGACGCTGTCGGTATCGCGCATCACAATCGCCGCGACCACCCCGGCGCAGGCAATCACCGAGCCCACCGACAAGTCGAAGTGCCCCGACGCCAGGCAGAACAGCATGGTGCAGGCGGCAATGCCCACGGTGGAAATCGCCAGGCCCAGCCCGCGCATGTTCAGCGGGGAGAGGAAGTTGTCGATGAGCAAGGCGCAGAGCAAAAAGATGCTCACCGCCGCCAGCAGCATGGCCCAGTTGTCCAGCAGTGCCCGCACGTCCAGGGGTTTGCGCGCGGTCGGCAGCGCATTGTTTTGGATTGTCATGATCGTCTCTCAGTTCGCCAGGCTACGCGGCAAAGCCAGCTGCAGCAGGTTGGATTCAGTGGCGTGTTCGCGGGTTTGTTCGCCGCGCATCGCGCCTTCGCACAGCACCAGGATGCGGTCGGAGATGCCCATCACTTCCATCAGGTCGCTGGACACTACGATGACCGCAATGCCTTGGGCCGCGAGGTTATGGATGATCTGGTAGATCTCGGCCTTGGCGCCGATATCGATGCCACGCGTGGGTTCGTCCAGCAGCAGGACTTTCATCGGCATCGACAGCCAGCGTCCCAGGATCGCCTTCTGCTGATTGCCGCCGGACAGGTACATGATTTTCTGCGCCGCATTCGGCGTTTTGACTTTCATCGCCTGGATCTGCTGGTCGGCGTTGCGTTTTTCCCAGCCGTCGCGCAACAGCCAGCCAAACGCCGAATGGGCGCCGCGCGCGCTGATATTGATGTTCTCCGCCACGCTGGACAGCGGAATGATGCCCTCCTTCTTACGGTCTTCCGGGCACAGCAGCACACCCGCGGCGATGGCATCGCGCGGTGAGCGCAGTTGCAAGGCTTTCCCGCAGAGTTCCAACTGACCGGCGCTGGCACGTTCCAGGCCGCTGAGCAGGCGGAACAACTCGGTGCGTCCGGCGCCCACCAGTCCGAACAGGCCGAGGATCTCGCCTTTGCGCACATTGAAACTGATCGGCTCACGCAGGCCTGGGCCGAGCAAACCGTCGACTTTGAGCGCCACTTCGCCCCGCTCACGCGGCCGGTAGTCGTAGATGTCCTGGATATCGCGGCCGACCATGCAGGTGACCAACTGGTCGTGGGTCAGCGCACTCATGTCATCGAAGGTGCGCACGTAGCGGCCGTCTTTGAACACCGTCACGGCGTTGCAGATGCGGAACACCTCTTCCATGCGGTGGGACACGTAGAGCACCACTTTGCCCTCGTCGCGCAGGCGCGTGATGATCGCCATCAGGCGGTCGATCTCGCGCGCCGAGAGGCTGCTGGTGGGTTCGTCAAAGGCAATCACATGGGCACCACGGGACAACGCCTTGGCGATTTCCACGAGTTGACGCTGACCCAGGGACAGGCGGCCGAGCTTTTCCTCCGGATCAATTTCATCCGCCAATCCCTTGAGGCAGGCCAGTGCCTGCTTACGCAACAGGCTGCGATTGACCACACCGAAACGCGACGGCAAATGCCCGAGGAACAGGTTCTCGGCCACGGTCATTTCCGGCACCAGGTGCAGTTCCTGGTGGATCACCGCCACGCCGCTGGCAATGCTGTCGGCGGCGTTTTTGAAGGCCATGGTCTGCTCGCCGATCTGCAGCGTGCCACTGCTGGGGATATAGGCGCCGCCGAGGATTTTCAGCAGCGTCGACTTGCCCGCGCCGTTTTCGCCCATCAAGGCGTGCACTTGCCCTGGGTAGGCGGTGAAGCTGATGCCATCCAGCGCCTTGACCCCAGGAAAGGTTTTGCCGATGCCGTTGAAGCTCAACTGGGCAGCGGCGTTGTGTGTCTGTAATTGCGCGTGCATAACCACCTCGTCACACCAAACCGGCGGCCCCGTTGTGGGGGCCGCCATGCCAAACACTCAGTTCCACAACCCGATCTTGGTCAGTTCTTCCTTGAAGTTCTCGCGGGTGATCAGGGTCACTTCGTCCATGGCGGTGTACTTCGGTGGCTCGGTGCCTTTGGTGACCCACTCGTACATCATCAGCGCCGTGTTGTAGCCCTCGATATGCGGGCTAGGCAGCATCGAGCCGAAGAAGCCGCTGTTGGGTTTCTTCAGTTCGCCGATGGCATCGGTGCCATTGATGCCGATACCGATCACGTTGGCGGCTTTGAAGCCGGCGCTTTCGGTGGCGCGCACGCCGCCGAGTACGGTGTTGTCGTTCATGCCGCCGATGATCAGGTTTTTCGCGCCGCTGGGCAGCTTGACCAGGGCCGAGTTGGTGGCGTCCATGCTGCCCGGTACATCCAGGGTCTTGGCGGCGGTGAACAGGATGTGATCCTTGGGAATGCCGGCTTCTTCCAGGGACTTGACCGAGCCGTCGGTGCGTTTCTTGCCGGTGTCGAGTTCGTTGAAGGTGTTGATCACGGCGTAGGTGTCTTTCCAGTCCCAGCCACGTTTTTTCGCTTCAGCCGCCATGGCCGCGCCCTGCTTCTGGCCCACTTCGAAGGCGGCCATGCCCAGGTACGGCACGTCTTCCATGAAGGCGCCCTTGGCGTCGACAAAGCGGTCGTCCACGGCGATGACTTTCAGCCCATTGGCTTTGGCCTTGGCGACGATGGCCGGGCCGAGGGACACGTCCGGCGGGCAGATCACAAAACCCTTGGCGCCGTTGGCCGCCAGGCTGTCGATGGCCGAGAGGGTTTTCTCGCCATCGGGCACGGCGATCTTGATCACGGTGAAGCCATGTTCCTTGCCGGCTTTTTCGGCAAACGCCCACTCGGTCTGGAACCACGGCTCTTCAGCCTGCTTGACCAGAAAACCGATCTTCACTTCTTCAGCGGCCAGCAACAGCCCGCTCAGGCTCATGGCCGAGACCGCCACAGCGGCGCAGCACAGGGAACGGATACCACGACGACGATTCATACGGGTGACTCCTTGTTGTTGTTTTTAGGTAGAACTCTAGAAGCGGGCTGGCAAGGACCCCACTCCCATTAGGGTTATCCGGCAAAGCGGTGACAGGGTTTGCCTGGCACGTCGACCTCGATGGCCAATACCGCACCATCCAGGGGGTGATCCAATGGGCTGGCAGCGCTGGTGATATACAGGGTGGTGAGGTTGGGGCCACCGAATACGCAACTGGTGGGACGGCTGACGGGCAGTTCGATGATGCGGTCCACCTCTCCTGCGGGCGTGAGGCGCAGCAGGCAACTGCCGTCCCAGCGCGCGTTCCAGAGGTAGCCTTCAACGTCCATCGCCGAGCCGTCCGGCCCGCCGCGCTCGTGTGGACCAAACCACGTTTGCGCCGGACCGAGCTGGCCGTCCGCGTGGATCGCATGCCGGTACAGCGTGCCATCCAGGCTGTCGCCGAAATGCACCTGGCGGCCGTCATCACTCCACAGCAAGGTGTTGGGAATGCCCAGCCCGCTCAGCAACGGCGTGACCTGTGCATCGGCATCGATGCGAAACAGGCCGCCGGAACGTCGGGTAATCGGCACGTCTTCACCGTGTTCGCCGATGTTGTTCTGCATGGTGCCCAGCCACAGCCGGCCCTGGGCATCGCAGCGTGCTTCATTGCCACGGTTGCCCGCGTGCGGGTCGGCCACGCACAGCAAGGTCAGGGCCTCGGTGGCCAGGTCCAGCCGGTACACGCCGCTGCTCAAGGTCACCAACGCATCGCCGCTTTCACACGGGATAAAGGCCGAGACATGCTCGGGCAACTGCCAGATCTGCAACTGCCCGCCCATCAGGCGCAGCGCCTGTTTGCCGGCAATGTTGACCCAATACAGGGCCTGGGTGGGCACGTCCCAGAACGGACCCTCCCCCAGTTGCGCGCGGTGCGCGGTGACGGCGGTACACGACATGACGCCTCCTGGTTTTTTACAGCGAATCGCGCGATGGCGTGCCATCCACCAGCCGCTGGATCCGCAACGGGTTAGCGTTTTTCAACGCGTCGGGCAGCAGGCTGTCCGGGTAGTTCTGGAAGCACACCGGGCGCAGGAAACGGTCGATGGCCAGGGTGCCCACCGAAGTGCCACGGGCATCCGACGTCGCCGGGTACGGCCCGCCGTGAACCATCGAGTCGCAGACTTCCACACCGGTCGGGTAACCGTTGAGCAGGATGCGCCCGACTTTCTGTTCGAGCAGCGGCGTGAGTTCGGCGAACTGCTGAAAGTCGCCCGGCTCGCCAATGATCGTGGCGGTGAGTTGGCCGTGCAGGCCGTGCAAGGCAGCGCTGAGTTGCGCCTGGTCAGCCACTTCGACAAACACCGTGGTGGGGCCGAAGACTTCTTCCTGCAGCACGTCATCGCCGTCGATCAACAAGCCCACATCCGCCTTGAACAGCTGCGGCTGCGCCTGGTTGCCTGCCTGGGCATTGCCCGCCAGGTGCTGGATGCCGGGGTGCGCCAGGAGTTTTTCCAGGCCTTTGCCGTAGCTGCTCAGGGTGCCGGCATTGAGCATGGTCTGCGCCGGTTGCTCGCCGATCAGTTGCGCCACCTGTTGGGTGAACGCGGTGAAGGCTGGCGAAGCAATCCCGATCACCAAGCCAGGGTTGGTGCAGAACTGGCCACAGCCTTGCACCACCGAGGCGGTGAGGTCGCGGGCAACGGTGTCGGCCCTGGCCTGCAACGCCTGGGGCAATACGATCACCGGGTTGATGCTCGACATCTCGGCAAACACCGGGATCGGTTGCGGGCGCGCCGCGGCCATATCGCACAACGCACGACCGCCCTTGAGCGAACCGGTAAAGCCGACCGCCTGGATCGCCGGGTGCTTGACCAGCGCTTCACCGACGCCACCGCCGAAGATCATATTGAATACGCCGGCCGGCATCTCGGTGGCCTCGGCGGCACGGATGATCGCATTGGCGACCTGTTCCGCCGTGGCCATATGGCCGCTGTGAGCCTTGAACACCACCGGGCAACCTGCGGCCAGCGCTGCGGCGGTGTCGCCGCCCGCCGTCGAAAATGCCAGGGGGAAATTGCTCGCGCCAAACACCGCGACCGGGCCCAGGCCGATGCGGTATTGGCGCAGGTCAGGACGTGGCAGCGGTTGGCGATCGGGCAACGCTTTGTCGATGCGCGCGCCGTAGAAATCACCGCGACGCAACACGGTGGCAAACAGGCGCATCTGGCCACTGGTACGCCCGCGCTCGCCCTTGATACGCGCGGCCGGCAATGCGGTTTCGCGGCAGACCAGTTCAATGAAGTTATCGCTCAGGGCATCCAGTTCGTCTGCGATCGCGTCCAGAAACTGCGCGCGACGCGCCGCACTCAAGGCGCGGTACGCGGGATAGGCCTGCGCGGCGGCCTTAGCGGCGGCGTCGACTTCCTGCGGGGTGGCCTGGTAGAAGTCCTGGGGCAAGGCTTCGCCGGTGGCTGCGTCGACGCTTTGCAGCTTGACGCTGCCGTTGGCGCTGCGCTGGCCGCCGATGTAGTTGTGGCCGAGGAACTGGGTCATGGGGGTCTCCTTCAAAGGGTGATGACGTTACCGGGTTCAAAGGCCGCATCGGCACTGCCGACACGGTTGACCAGCGGCGCGCCGAACTCGGCTTGGCTGATCTCGAACACATCGCCCGGTTGAGTACGTATACCGTCGGCGAATGACAGCGTGGCGGTGCCGAAGAAATGAATATGCACATCGCCGGGCTTAAGGAACTGACGGTATTTGAAGTGGTGGTATTCGAGGTTTTCCAGGCTGTGGCACATATTGGCCTCGCCACTGAGGAATTCGTTCCGCCAGATTTCCTCGCCGTTACGCAGGATACGGCTGGTGCCGGCCAGGTGTTGGGGCAATTCGCCCACGCGCAACTCGGGACCGTAGCTGCAGCTGCGCAGTTTGGAGTGGGCCAGGTACAGGTAGTTCTTGCGCTCCATGATGTGGTCGGAGAATTCGTTGCCTACCGCAAAGCCCAGCCGATAGGGCTTGCTGTCCGGGCCGATGACGTAAAGGCCGCCAATTTCCGGCTCTTCACCGGCGTCTTCGGCAAACGGCGGCACCGGGAAGGCTTCGCCAGGGCGCACGACGATACTGCCATCGCCCTTGTAGAACCACTCCGGCTGCACACCGGCTTGGCCGGCCGCGGGCTTGCCGCCCTCGACGCCCCATTTGAAGATGCGCATGGTGTCGGTCAGTGCGGTCTCGTCACCGGCCTGGTGCATTTTGTCGCGTGCCGAGGCACTGCCCAGGTGAGTCAGGCCGGTGCCGCTGATCAGCATATGGGCCGGGTCCGGGTGATCCAGCGGCGGCAGGACTTTCAGATCGGCCAGCAGTGTGGCGTAGTCATGGCTGTCGCCCAGGCCGAGGGTCTCGACCTGCTGCTGCAACTTGATACCGGCCTCGATGGCGGCCAGGGCCAGTTCGCGTACGCTGCGCGCCGTGTTCACTTCGCGCAATGTGCTGCCTTCCACCACGCCGACGCGGCGCTCACCGTTGTGCAATTCGAACTGAACTAAACGCATGAAACTTCTCCCAGATTAAGTACGTGTGGCGCCACGGGCGCTGGCGGCGAACTGGTCGGCAGGCAATACGTGCTTGCGCTCAAGCACACGGTAGACCACGAAGGTCAGCAGCAGCCCGAACACCATCACCCCGGACAGGAAGTACAAGCCCGAAGCCAGGTTGCCGGTGTATTCCTTGAGCGCGCCGATCACGAACGGGCCAATGTAGCCGCCGAGGTTGCCCACCGAGTTGATCAAGGCAATGCCCGCCGCCGCACTGGCGCCGGCAAAGAAGCGCCCCGGCAGGGTCCAGAACACCGCCGTGCAGGAAAACATCGCGAACGCCGCCAGGCACAGCGCCGCCATTTGCAGCACCGGCACACTCAGCCAGGCACTGAAGAACAGGCCGATGGCACCGAGCACATAGAGCACGGCGAGGTGGCCGTAGCGGTCATTCAAACGGTCGGAACTGCGCGGGATGATGAGCAGGCCGATGATGCCGAAGATATAGGGCACGGCCGAGATAAAGCCGGTGGTGAGGTCGCTGCCGCCGAATTGCTTGATCAGGGTCGGCAGCCACAGGCCCAGGCCGTAGATGCTCAGGGTCACCGGCAGGTAGAACAGCGCCAACAGCAGCACGCGCTTGTCTTTGAGGGCATGCAGCGGGTTGCCGTGACGGGTCTGGCCGTAGGCTTGCAGGTCTTTAGCCAGTTCGCCGGTGAGCCAAGCCTTTTCGTCATCGCTCATCCAGTTGACCTGCTTGGGGCCGTCCGGCAAGTAGCGCAGCACCGGCCAGGTCAGCAGGATCGCCGGGGTGCCGATGACGATGAACAGCCACTGCCAGCCGTGCAGGCCAAGGATGCCGTCCATGCCCAGCAAACCGCCGGACACCGGGCCGGTGATCATCATCGCGATGGGTTGCGACAGGATGAACAGCCCGAGGATCTTGCCGCGATGACGCACCGGGAACCACTGGGTGATGTAGTACAGGACGCCCGGAAAGAACCCCGCCTCCGCCGCGCCGAGCAGAAAGCGCATCACGTAGAAGCTGTGCGGGCCCTGTACAAAGGCCATGCCGATGGTGATGGCGCCCCAGGTGATCATGATCCGCGCAAACCAGCGCCGCGCGCCGAAGCGGTCGAGCATCAGGTTGCTGGGGATCTCGAACAGGAAGTAGCCAATGAAGAACAACCCCGCGCCCAGGCCGTAGGCGGCGTCACCGATACCCACGTCAGCGCCCATGTGCAATTTGGCGAAGCCCACGGCGGAGCGGTCCACGTAGGCGATCAGGTAAAGCAGGATCAGGAAGGGAATCAGTTTCAGCGTGATGCGCCGAACAAGCCGCAGTTCCTGGCTCATGGGAGTCGATCTCCGATTGTTGTTTTTATAGAAGCTCGGGGGACGCCTCTCGCGAAAATCCGCCAGGGTCATACCTCAGTTGAGACCGACTATATAGTAGGACTATTTGCAAAACAACTCTTCCAAAGCATCGATTTTGCGCTTATGTTTAAGCACGCATAGAACATATAGTCATACAATAAGAGAATCGATCATGTCTGATAAAAAGCCCGGCCTACGCTCCGCCCAGTGGTTTGGTACCGCCGACAAAAACGGTTTCATGTACCGCAGCTGGATGAAGAACCAGGGCATTGCCGACCATCAGTTCCATGGCAAGCCGATCATCGGTATCTGCAACACCTGGTCGGAGCTGACCCCGTGCAACGCGCATTTCCGCCAGATCGCCGAGCACGTCAAGCGTGGCGTGATCGAGGCCGGTGGCTTCCCGGTTGAGTTCCCGGTGTTCTCCAATGGCGAATCCAACCTGCGCCCCACTGCGATGCTCACGCGCAACCTGGCGAGCATGGACGTGGAAGAAGCCATTCGCGGCAACCCGATTGACGGTGTGGTGCTGCTGACCGGCTGCGACAAGACCACCCCCGCCCTGCTGATGGGCGCCGCCAGTTGCGACGTACCGGCCATCGTCGTGACCGGTGGGCCGATGCTCAACGGCAAGCACAAGGGCCAGGACATCGGTTCCGGCACCGTGGTGTGGCAATTAAGTGAACAGGTCAAGGCCGGCACCATCACTCTGGACGACTTCCTCGCGGCCGAGGGCGGCATGTCGCGTTCGGCGGGCACCTGCAACACCATGGGCACCGCGTCGACCATGGCCTGCATGGCCGAGGCATTGGGCACCTCCCTGCCCCACAACGCGGCGATCCCGGCGGTGGATGCACGGCGTTATGTGCTGGCGCATATGTCCGGCATGCGTGCGGTAGAGATGGTGCGCGAAGACTTGAAACTCTCGAAGATCCTCACCAAAGAAGCGTTTGAAAACGCGATCCGCGTGAATGCGGCCATCGGCGGCTCGACCAACGCCGTGATTCACTTGAAAGCCATCGCCGGGCGCATCGGCGTCGAACTGGACCTGGACGACTGGACCCGCATCGGCCGTGGCATGCCGACCATCGTCGACCTGCAACCGTCAGGGCGTTTCCTGATGGAAGAGTTCTACTATGCCGGCGGCCTGCCCGCCGTGCTGCGTCGCCTCGGTGAGGCCAACCTGATCCCGCACCCGAATGCCCTGACCGTCAACGGCAAATCGTTGGGCGAGAACACCAAGGACTCGCCGATCTACGGCCAGGACGAAGTGATCCGCACCCTCGACAACCCGATCCGCGCCGACGGCGGCATTTGCGTGTTGCGCGGTAACCTCGCCCCGTTGGGCGCGGTGCTCAAGCCGTCCGCCGCCAGCGCGGAGCTGATGCAGCATCGTGGTCGCGCGGTGGTGTTCGAGAATTTCGACATGTACAAGGCGCGCATCAACGACCCGGAGCTGGACGTGGACGCCAACTCGATCCTGGTGATGAAAAACTGCGGGCCGAAGGGTTACCCAGGCATGGCCGAAGTCGGCAACATGGGCTTGCCGGCCAAGCTGCTGGCCCAGGGCGTAACCGATATGGTGCGGATTTCCGATGCGCGCATGAGCGGCACCGCCTACGGCACGGTGGTGTTGCACGTGGCGCCCGAAGCCGCTGCCGGCGGGCCGTTGGCCACGGTGAAGGAAGGTGATTGGATCGAACTGGACTGTGCCAACGGCCGCCTGCACCTGGACATCCCCGACGCAGAGCTGGCGGCGCGCATGGCCGACCTGAAACCGCCACAAAACCTGATCGTCGGCGGCTATCGCCAGCTGTATATCGACCATGTGCTGCAGGCCGACCAGGGCTGTGACTTTGACTTCCTGGTAGGGTGCCGTGGGGCCGAAGTCCCCCGGCATTCCCACTAATTGGGATGCTATGATGCCGCGAATTTAAGTCAGAGCCTCCCTGTCGTTATGGATCACCAGCCGTCCAAGCCGCGCAAGAGCCAGCATGCCCAGATCGTTCAGGACTTGGGCATGCACATCGTTTCCGGTCGCTTCAAGCCTGAAGAGCGGCTGCCCATGGAGGCCACGCTCTGCGAGGAGTACAAGGTCAGCCGTTCGGTGCTGCGTGAAGCCACGCGGGTGCTCAGCGCCAAGGGCCTGGTGTATTCCAAGCCTCGGGTGGGCGCGGTGGTGCGACCCCGGTTGAAATGGCACCTGCTCGACCCGGACGTGTTGTCCTGGTTGATGCAGTCCACGCCCCACAGTGAGTTCTTCAATACCTTGGCGGGTGTGCGGCGCATCCTCGAACCGGAAATCGCCGCCATGGCCGCGACTACCGCCACCGATGAAGACATCGCCACCATCGAACAGGCCTACCGGGGCATGGAAACCGCGAAGACCCACGAAGACCTGTTGCAGGCCGACCTGGATTTTCACCGCGCGATTGCCGATGCCACCCGCAACGACCTGCTCGCTTATATGTGCAACATGCTGTCGTTGCCGCTGCGCGAGTCGATCAACATCACCAACCGCCGCCCGGATATCCAGGGCCTGAGCCTGCCCCGGCACAAGGCAATCCTCACCGCGATCCAGAACCGTGACGCCCTCGGGGCACGGCATGCGTCGCTGGTGCAGCTGGATGACACGCGGGTGGCGTTGGATACGGTGATGAACGTGCTCACGCCGCTCTGACTCCAAGGCATACCCAGGACCCATGTGGGAGGGGGCTTGCTCCCGATGGCAGTAGACCGGTCAATATTGCGTTGACTGATCCACCGCTATCGGGAGCAAGCCCCCTCCCACATTGAAGCGGTGTACGCCGTTAGAGCGTGTAGGCGTAGACGTTGCCGAACGCGCCTTCTTCATACTCGCGATTGAACAAGTTCTTCACGTCGAGGTTCAGGCGCACTTTGTCGTTGACCTTCTAGTAGCTGAGCAAGTCCACCACGATGTAGGCGTCCATCGAGAACGCGGTGCTGGACGTCTGCCCGGAACCCCATGTGGGAGGGGGCTTGCTCCCGATGGCAATAGACCGGTCAATGTTGCGTTGACTGATCCACCGCTATCGGGAGCAAGCCCCCTCCCACATTGAAGCGGTGTACGCCGTTAGAGCGTGTAGGCGTAGACGTTGCCGAACGCGCCTTCTTCATACTCGCGGTTGAACAGGTTCTTCACGTCGAGGTTCAGGCGCACTTTGTCGTTGACCTTGTAGTAGCTGAGCAAGTCCACCACGGTGTAGGCATCCATCGAGAACGCGGTGCTGGACGTCTGCCCGGAACCCCATGTGGGAGGGGGCTTGCTCCCGATGGCAGTAGACCGGTCAATGTTGCGTTGACTGATCCACCGCTATCGGGAGCAAGCCCCCTCCCACATTGAAGCGGTGTACGCCGTTACAGCGTGTAGGCGATCCCGACCTGCACGGTGCGCGGCTCGCCTGGGTAGGCGTAGACGTTGCCGAACGCGCCTTCTTCATACTCGCGATTGAACAGGTTCTTCACGTCGAGGTTCAGGCGCACTTTGTCGTTGACCTTGTAGTAGCTGAGCAAGTCCACCACGGTGTAGGCTTCCATCGAGAACGCGGTGTTGGACGTCTGCCCGGCGCGCTCATCCACGTATTTGCCGCCCGCCCCCAGGCCCAGGCCTTTGAGGGCGCCGTCCTGGAATTCGTAGACGTTAAGCAAGCTGAAGCTGTTGCGTGGGATGTTCAGCAAACGGGTGCCGGTGCGCAGGGTGTTGTCCTTGGTGACTTCGGCGTCCACATAGGCATAGCCGCCGATCACGCGCCACTCCGGGGTGATATTGCCCGTCACGTTCAGGTCGAAACCTCGGCTGCGCACTTGGCCGGCGGCGACGCTGAAGGTCGAGTCCTGGGGGTCGGTGGTGAGCACGTTTTTCTTCTCGATCTGGTAGATCGCAGCGTCGACGCTCAACTGGCGATCCAGGGCTTCCCACTTGACGCCCATCTCGTAGGATTTGCCTTTTTCCGGCGCAAAACCGCCGCCCTGGCGGCTGGCGCCGGTGTTGGGCTTGAACGAGCGCGCGGCGTCGGCGTACACCGCGACGGTGTCGGTGAGGTCGTAGATCACACCGACGCGTGGGGTGACGGCGTTGTCGCTGGCTTCCCAGCTTTTACCGCCCGGCACGTAGGTGTGGTAGTCGTGTTCAAAGCGCTCGAAGCGTGCGCCGGCAAGTACTTTCAAACGCTCGGTCAGGGCCACCTGGTCCTGGACAAAAGCAGCGTAGGTCTTGAGGTTTTCCTTGTCGTGGGTCGGCGTGCGTGTGAGGTTCGGGCGCGCCTGGCCATAGACCGGGTTGAAGATGTCGATGGTGTAGGCACCCACCGCGCCACTGGAGCGCTGGATGATCGACTTATAGTCGTAGTCTTCGAACTCGACGCCGGTGAGCAAGGTGTGATCGAAACCACCGGTGGAGAAATGCCCGGTGAGGTTGAGTTGGGTGTCTTTATCAGTCCACTCCAGCTTGCGGTAGTTGAAGTTGCGGCCCAGGGTGCGCCCATCGGCGGCCAGGCCGTTGGCTTCAATGGCGTTGCCTTGCAGGGTGCCGTCGAGCCATTGGAAACCACCGCCCAAGGTCCAGCTGTCATTGAGCAGGTGCTCGAAACGCAGCTGGGCCATGCTGTTGTCGTTGTGCAGTTTGCCGACGTCTTTTTCACCCCAAAAGGTGTCGCGCGAGGCGGTGCCTTTTTGATTGGGGTACCGCGTCAAACCACGGTCCAACGGGTGGTTGTTACGCATGAAGTCGCCTTCGAAGATCACCTTGGTGTCGTCGGTGGCTTGCCAGGTGATGACCGGGGTCACGCCGTAGCGCTCGGTCTCGACATGATCACGGAAGGTATCGCCGCCCTCGCCCACCACGTTCAGGCGATAGGCCAGGCGACCTTGCTCGTCCAGTGGGCCCGATGCGTCAAGCGTGGCGCGCTGCATGCCCTGGTCATCCAACTGGCTGCCAAGGGTGACGGTGGGTTCGGCCAGCGGTTGCTTGGACACCACGTTGAAGGTGCCGCCCGGATCACCACGGCCGTAGAGCATGGTCGCCGGGCCGCGCAGCACTTCCAGGCGCTCGATGGTGTTGGCGTCCGGCATGTTCGGGTAACCGCGGTTGATCGGGAAACCGTTGCGGTAGAACTCGCCGGTGGTAAAGCCGCGCACGGTGAACGTGGTCAGCCCCTGGCCGCCAAAGTTGTTCGCACGCCCGACACCGCCGGCGTAATCCAGCGCGTCCTGCAGGCGAGTGGCGCCGATGTCGTCGACCACGGCCTTGGACACCACGGTGATGGACTGCGGGGTTTCATGAATGGAGGTGTCGGTGCGCGTCGCACTGGCTGAACGTGTGGCGTGGTAGCCCTTGACCGGCCCTTGAGCCGTCTCGTAGTCCGCCTCGCCCGTGACATTGGTGGCTTGCAGCTCAAGACTGGCTTTGTCGGCAGGGACAACCTCAGCCCAAGTAAAAGGCGAAAACGCCTGAAGCACACAGAGGGAAATCAAGGTACGACGCATGGATGTTGAACCTAGTGAATGAGCCAGAAGGGGCGGCAAACCTGCCAAAAATTCGCGGGGATGGTATACCAATCCATTCGCGTTTGACATCTATTCTCATTCACTATTTTTCAGGTAACCGCTTTGTATCGATAAGCAGCAAGTTTGATGCGAACTCAATGTGGGAGGGGGCTTACCCCCTCCCACAGTTGGATTTCTATACGACGTCAGGATCCGATCAGCGATAGCGCTCCAGCCAATGGGCGTATGGCGCAGGCAAGGTCCAGGAGGATTTCTCCACGCCCAGTTCCTTGGCCGCAAAGTACGCCCAATGCGGGTCAGCCAGGTGCGCACGACCGACCGAGACCAGGTCCAGATGCCCAGACTGCAACGCACCTTCTGCCAGTTGCGGTGTGCCAAAGCCCCAGGCCGAGGTCACCGGGATGCCCGCTTCGCGGCGCACGCGCTCGGCGATCGGGCCCATGAAGGCCGGGCCCCACGGGATATTGGTGTCGGGAATGGTAAAACCGACGCTAACACTCAGCAGGTCCAGACCGCCAGCCTTGAAGTTGCGGGCCAGTTCGATGGATTCGGTGAGGGTCTGCTCGTCACGGCCGTCGTATTCGATCACGCCAAAACGCGCGGTCAGCGGCAGGTTCTCCGGCCAGACTTCGCGCACGGCGGCCAGGGTTTCCAGGAGGAAACGGCTGCGGTTGTCGAAGCTGCCACCGTAGGCGTCTGTGCGCTGGTTGGAGTGCTCGGAGAAGAAGCTCTGGCCCAGGTAACCGTGGGCGAAGTGCAGTTCGATCCACTCGAAGCCGGCGTCACGGGCACGGCGGGCGGCGTCGACGAAGTCCTGCTTGACCCGAGCGATGTCGTCCAGGGTCATGGCGCGTGGCACTTGCGGCAAGTTGGCACCAAAGGCGATGGCGGACGGCGCGATGGTTTCCCAGCTGCGCGCATCGGAGGCAGGCATATGGTCGTCCCCTTCCCACGGGCGGTTGGCGCTGGCTTTGCGACCGGCGTGACCGATCTGGATGCCTGGCACCGAGCCGGCGGCCTTGATGGCCTTGACCATGGGCACGAAGGCCTCGGCGTGGGCGTCGCTCCAGAGACCGGCGCAACCGGGGGTGATACGCCCTTCAGGCGCCACGGCAGTGGCTTCCACCACCACCAGGCCAGCACCGCCACGCGCCATACTGGCCAGGTGCACGAGGTGCCAGTCGTTGACGATGCCGTCATCCGCCATGTATTGGCACATTGGCGGGATGGCAATGCGATTGCGCAGGGTGACGTCTTTGAGTTTGAACGGTTCGAACAAAGCGGACATTGAGAACTCCGGGAGCGAGTGGATGATTCGATAGTTCGATGGTAATCGAACTATGGTATTCGATGATACCCCCCTGTTATGATTCGCTTCATGCGAGCCTTTAAACATCCCCCTCTGGAAGACCTGACCCTCGAGCGCCTGCTATATGCGCTGAGTGACCCGGTGCGCCTGGAAATCGTGCGTTGCCTGGCCGGTGTGCCCGAAGCCACGTGTGGCGAACTGGACGGCGGGCGGCCCAAGTCGAGCATGTCCCACCACTTCCGGGTCCTGCGCGATGCCGGCCTGGTACACACCCGCAGCGTGGGCACTACCCATATGAATTCATTGCGCGGCGATGTGCTTGAGGAACGGTTTCCGGGGTTGTTGCAGAGCATCCTGGTGCAACAATAAAACCCGGCTCAGTCCAGCAGCGCGACCAGCCGCGACTCGATCGTCAGCGCCTGCACCTCCAGCACCACCAACGTCACCGGCAACTTGAAGCGCCGCCGCCCTGCACTGCCGGGGTTCACATACAGCGTTGCGCCGCGCCATTCGATCAGGGGCTTGTGCGAATGGCCGGTGATCACCAGCCGAGTAGACGTGTCGAGTAAGGCGGGTACGTCGGCGATGTCATGCACCACCAACGTCCGCCATCCGTCCACATGCAGCAGCAGATGGTCGGGCACCTGCTCTGCCCACGGCGCGTCCTGGTCATTGTTGCCGCGCACCACGTGCAGCGGCGCGATCTGTGACAATTGCTGAAGAATCTCAGGGCTGCCGATATCGCCGGCATGAATGATCTGCTCACATCCCTGCAAAGCTGCCACCGCTTCAGGTCGCAGCAGGCCATGGGTATCGGAAATCACGCCAACTTTCATAGGGCCTCCGGGGTGGAAATCAAACCGTGAGACACCCGCGCGCCATCTAGGTACACGCGGTCCTTGCCGTTGCCCTTGGCGGTGTAGAGGTTGCGGTCGGCACGCTTGAGAACCGCCGACATATCGGCCCCGAGCGTAAAATGCGTCATGCCCGCACTGCAGGTGTAGTCATGGGGCGGCGCGACACTGCTGCGAATCGCTTGCAGCAGGCGTAGCGCGTAATCGGTGGCGAGACCAGGGTCATCGCCCACCAGCAGCACCCCGAATTCTTCGCCGCCAATCCTGCCGAAACTGTGGCTGCCTGGGGTGGATTTAAGGCACGCGGCCATGGCGCGAAGAATCCTGTCGCCGACGTCATGACCGAACTGGTCATTCTTTAATTTGAAACTGTCGATATCCAGCATCATGAAGTAGCCGGTATCACCGGCCGCAATCAGTTTGGCGAAGCTCTCCATAAAGGCCCGCCGGTTCAGGATGGAGGTCAAGTAATCGGTCTCGGCCAACTCCCGAAACTCACTCTCCACCATTAACACCGAACGCAGGTTCTTCAGGTAGTAGACATTCAAGACAAAGCCGATCGCCACCGACGCGGCACAAAAGATAAACACGTAGATATCGACGCCTTCGTAAAGGCTCATCTGAATGCTGGGCCACGTCAGTAACCAGACCAAGGCGGCGCAGACCAGAAAATCCTGAACCACGATAAACAGGATTGCACTGCTCAGCACCAAGGTCACGGCCAGCGGCAAGGCAAACACCTGCAGCGCGGGATGGACGTGAACCACATAGGCAAAACCCGCAGACAGCAGCACCATGTAGGCCACACCCAGCGCCCGCCACAGCACATAATGAGTCACCACTCGGTGAACCCCATACACCCCGCACAGCCCGATCGTGACCAGCGCGACCGGCCAGCCAAACATCGCCCAGCGGTCCACCAGCAACACCGCCAGCCAGGCGAAAATCCCGATCAGTTCAGCCTTGGCGATCGCGGGCGACAACAGTCTTTGCATCCGTGGCCTGAGCTTCACATTAGCCGGCATCCCGTCACTCCCTGTGCATGAGTGGCCGGTGTGCTATCGGCATGACTCAGTTGAAGACTGTGGAGGCAGGTCGCAAACGAGTAAGCCATAAACCGCCTGACCAACACCATAAAAGGTGGCAGGACTTCAAGCAATGTCTTGGAATGAATCTTGAAATAGCCCCGGTCGGCCCCCTCTTGAACCAGACGAATAACGTGGGTCTTGGACACCGAGAGTTGCTCAGCGATGGAAAGGTAGGACGAAGACCTGAAACTTGCCCCTTGATTATCGAGCGCACACGCATCGTTATAGATCGCCAGCATCAACATATGCCCGGCATCGCGTTTTACCAGCCAATAACAATCAGGCATCAACAGGTCGATGGTCACGTTATGGGAGAGAAGGACCGAAAACCCTTTGAAATAACGTGCCAGATAGGCGCGATCATCCAACCCGCCCATTGACCCGCACACCGCCGTTCCCGAGCACATCACACCCAGCGGCTCGACCACGGAGGTGAGCATCCGCCGGATCTCCTCGCAGGCTTGGGATGACGGGCTGAATACCCGCAAACGGCTGTCATCCGGATGCCTGGACACTGTCATGAACCCCAGCGCCCTGAACAGCAGGAAGATCGACTCCAGGCTGTTTCTGGAACAGAAGCCGCGCGCCAGACAAAACGCTTTCACCTCGGACAGTAAGGGAACGGGCTTGGAGAAATACGTGCTCAATAAGGTAAAGGACACCATCAAGCGACTGAACTTGAGTGCGGTCTTATAGAAAAACGGTCTTTTTGAATAGGACTCCAACAAAATCGAATAATGGGAACGAATACACGCTTCAAAATCCACATGGCGCTCAAACGCCCGCGCCGACTGTTCCATCGCCAACTTCAACGAACCACTGCACATGAGAAAGAGCCCTGATCAAACAACTTGGATTCACTGATCTCAATTGCAGCACCGATAATGGCGTTTTGCCTTGAGCGCAATCTATCGTGATTAGCGCAGAGGACACCGTCGCTACCAAAATTGTTCCAAAAAGACCTCGATGGCTTAACCGTTTCAGTCGCCGCAGCGAACCTTCCCCGCAAGCCGACGTCCGAGCTTTAGCACTGTTGCTTACTGCTCGCCGCGAGGGCCTCGTTTGAAAGCCGCCATCATCAAAAAATACCGTTTGATCATCAAGACCATGGGCTACGTGGGCTGGGCGCTGTTCTGGCTGTTGCTGTGGGACGTCGCCGTCACCGTGGACTTCATGCTGTTTCTCACCGCCAAGATCAATCTGCCGCTGATGCCGCTCACCCTGCTGGGTTCGGCGCTGGTGGTGCTGATCAGTTTCCGTAACAGCAGCGCCTATAACCGCTGGTGGGAAGCCCGCACGCTGTGGGGTGCGATGGTCAACAACTCGCGCAGCTTTGCCCGCCAGGTACTGACCCTGCTGGACGACCCCGACGGCGAAGTGAACCCGGTCAAGGCCACCCTGCTGCGCCGCCATGTGGCCTACGTGAATTGCCTGGCCGCCCACCTTAAAGGCGAACCATGCCCCGAAGAAGTGCGGGCATTTATCCCGGCCGAGGAATTTGCGCGCAACGGTGCCACCAATAACTTTTCCAATGACATACTCACCGGCTCGGCGGCGTTGCTGGCCAAGGAATACAAGGCCGGGCACCTGGACAGCATTCGCCTGGCGCGGCTGGAGTCGACCCTGGTGGATCTGTCCAACGCCCAGGGCGGCATGGAGCGCATCGCCAACACGCCACTGCCCTACCCTTACGTGTACTTCCCACGGCTGTTTATCTCGCTGTTCTGCCTGATCGTGCCGGTGGGCCTGGTGGAATCCCTGGGTTGGTTTACCCCGCTGGCATCGACGGTGGTCGGTTTTATGCTGCTCGCCATCGAACGCATCGGCACCGACCTGCAAAGCCCGTTCAGCTCCAGCGAACACCAGATCCAGATGGAAACCATCTGCGAAACCATCGAGAAAAACCTGCAGTCGATGCAGCGTGACGCTCTCGGTGGCGAGCGCATCGGTTAAACCTGCCCTCGGCCCTCAAGTGCTTGCCCCCGCGGTCGATATACAGGGGGTACGCATGGGCCATATCCCCCTCACAACAACACATGCGACGCTCGACACCACTGTTTTCTCCTTGCCAAAAATATAAATACCCGCGGGTGAAGTCATGAATATCAAGCAAAAGCTGACCTGGGCGTTTGCCGCCATCGCGTGCGTCCCGGTTATTTTGGTCGCAGTGTTAGTTGTACTGAATGTGCGCGAGGGGGCCGTGGCCAATTTCCTCGACAGCAGCGGCCGCGAAATCCGTCAGATCGACAATGGCATGAAGCAGTTCTTCGACGGCATCAGCCAGAACGTCGACTTCGTCGCCAAGGACCCGCGCGTTGTCGCGGCCAAGGACCTCAAGAGTTACGCCGGCGCCGACGCCGCGCAAATCCCCCTGACCCAGACCAACAAAGACCTGCTGGCGATTTTCGACCAGTTCGCCAAAAGCCACCCGAGCACCGCCTACTTGTCGTTGGGCCTCGCCGACGGCGGTTATGCCAGCTGGCCTGATGACACCAAACTGAACAACTACGACCCGCGTGTACGCCCCTGGTATCAGGCGGCCATCGCCGCGCCGGGTAAAACCGTGCGCACCGGCGCCTACTATTGGGCGCCGGACGATGTGACGCTGATCGGCACCGTACACACCGTCGCCGACGGCAGCGGGAATATCCTCGGCGTGGTTGGCCTGGACGTGTCGCTCAAGCAGCTCACCGAGCTGGTGCGCAACATCAAGCTGGGCGACAGCGGCTACCTGATGCTGGTGGAAGGCAACGGCAACGTGCTGGTCGACCCCAGCGATGCCAAGCACAACTTCAAGCCCCTGGCCGACCTGGGCCCCAACTACGCCGAACTGGCCAAGCGCGGCGACGGCGTGAGCCAGATCGACATTGATGGCGTGGCCTACATGGCCAACATGGTCAGTTCCAAGGACCTCGGCTGGCGGTTTATCGGCCTGATCAAGCGCGACGAAGTGATGGCCGGCGCCACCCGCCTGACCTGGTTGATCGCGGCCATCGCAGCAGTATTGGCGTTGGTGTTCGCGATTGTCGGCGCCAGCTTTGCCAGCGTCATCGTGCGCCCGATTCGCGGCGTGGCCGACGGCCTGCAAGAAATCGCCGAAGGCGAAGGCGACCTGACGCGCCAACTCAAGGTGCAAGGCAAGGACGAAACCGCCAGCTTGGCCGGCTGGTTCAACCAGTTCCTGAGCATGATCGCGCAGCTGGTGCAGCGCATCGGCAACGCCTCTTCCGACCTGCAAACCGCCGCCGCCGACACCAGCGAAGTCGCCCACAACATGAACCAGGCCGCCGGCCGCCAGCGTGAAGCGGTGGAGCTGGTCAGCACCGCGTTCAACGAAATGGTGGCCACCGCCAACGAAGTCGCCCGTTCCTGCAGCGCCGCCGCCACCAGCGCCGACGAAGGCTACCGCGACGTGCACGACGGCCAGCAGCACATCGGCGAAGCCACCGGCAGCGTGCTCAAGCTCAGCGAGGACCTGCAGAAGTCGACCCAGACCATGCAGCTGCTGGAGCAGGACAGCAAAAACATCAACACCATCCTCGACACCATCCGTTCGATTGCCGAACAGACCAACCTGCTGGCGCTCAACGCCGCGATTGAAGCCGCGCGCGCCGGTGACCAGGGCCGAGGCTTCGCCGTGGTCGCCGACGAAGTCCGCGCCCTGGCGCGCCGCACCGCCGACTCCACCGGTGAAATCGACAGCCTGCTCGGCAACCTCGCCCGCCGCACCCAGGAAGTCACGCAGCAGATGCAAGGCAGCCTGCAGGTGTCCCACACCAGCGTGGAACG
The DNA here is from genome assembly GCF_045037875.1 of Pseudomonas petroselini. NCBI lineage: Bacteria > Pseudomonadati > Pseudomonadota > Gammaproteobacteria > Pseudomonadales > Pseudomonadaceae > Pseudomonas > Pseudomonas petroselini. Next base: position 3,159,806 of record NZ_CP173614.1, on the reverse strand, counting down.
CATCCAGCAGGCCCGCGACAGCTTCGACAAGATCCGTGGCTCGGTGGACTCGATCCGCGACCAGAATACCCAGATCGCCACGGCCGCCGAGGAACAACACCAAGTGGCCGAAGAGATCAACCGGCACATCGCGCAGATCCATGCCGATGCGCAATTGGTTGAAGAATTCGCCCACTCGGCGCAGACCGGGTCAGGTCGGTTGACGGATATTTCGGGTCAGCTCAAGGGCTTGGTGGGGCGGTTCAAGTTCTAACCGCCGTCACACCGGGGTCGCTTGCGGGGGCGTGTATTGGCTACTATAGCCACGCACTCCCCCGCACCTTACCTTTGGAGCCTTAATGCCCACCCCCAAGGACACGGCCGCCGACAGCAGCACCCCGATGATCCCCGAGCAGCGTCGCGAACAAATCCTGCGGCAGTTGCGCAAGCATCAGGTGATGAGCGTGCACCAGTTGATGGAGATGTTCGACTGCTCGCACATGACCGTGCGCCGTGATATTGCACTGCTGGAGCAGGAAGGCCGGGCGTACTCCGTCACCGGAGGGGTCAGGATCGCCAGCCAGCTGCACAGCGAGCCCAGCCATCAATCCAAAGCCGTGGTGGAATTGCCGCAAAAGCAGGCGATGGCACGACTGGCCGCGCGGTTGCTGCACGCGGACATGACGGTGTACCTGGATGCCGGCACCAGCACCTTGGAGATCGTCCCTTACATCAAGGCACTGTCGGGGATGACGGTGGTCACCAACGACTTCGGGATCGTACAGGCCTTGATGGATGCGACGCAGGTCACGGTGATCCACACCGGCGGCCAACTGGACCATGACAACCATTCTTCCGTCGGCGGGCTGGCGGTGGCGACCTTGCGCCAGGTAGTCACGGACATCGCCTTTGTGTCCACCAGCTCCTGGGATTTGCACCGAGGCATCACCACCCCCTCGGCGCTGAAAGTCGAGGTCAAGCAAGTGGCAATGCAATCGACGTCCCAGGTCGTACTGGTGGCGAGCAGTTCCAAGTACGGCACCTTCAGCATGTACCGCATCGCCGGGCTGGAACCGTTCGACGTGATCATCAGCGACGACGGCCTGGCGCCAGCGGCGGCGGATGGCATCCGCAAGCGCGGGATTGAATTGATGCTGCCAGGTGATCCATTGCCGGCGTGATGCCCTTCCTTTGTGGGAGAGGTCGAGCGTTAGCGAGGCTTCGATGGCGGTGGCAGGGTTGGCAGGTGTGTTGGCTGACACACAGCTATCGGGGGCAAGCCCCCTCCCACATTTGAGTTCGGTTGGCAGGTGGGAAGTGGGTCACCTCTGGTCCCCTGTGGGAGAGGTCGAGCTTTAGCGAGGCTTCGATGGCGGTGCCAGGGTTGGCAGGTGTGTTGGCTGACACACAGCTATCGGGGGCAAGCCCCCTCCCACATTTGAGTTCGGTTGGCAGGTGGGAAGTGGGTCACCGCTGGTTCCCTTTGGGAGAGGTCGAGCGTTAGCGAGGCTTCGATGGCGGTGGCAGGGTTGGCAGGTGTGTTGGCTGACACACAGCTATCGGGGGCAAGCCCCCTCCCACATTTGAGTTCGGTTGGCAGGTGGGAAGTGGGTCACCGCTGGTCCCCTTTGGGAGAGGTCGAGCTTTAGCGAGGCTTCGATGGCGGCGGCAGGGTTGGCAGGTGTGTTGGCTGACACACAGCTATCGGGGGCAAGCCCCCTCCCACATTTGAGTTCGGTTGGCAGGTGGGAAGTGGGTCACCGCTGGTCCCCTGTGGGAGAGGTCGAGCTTTAGCGAGGCTTCGATGGCGGCCGCATTGCGGGTAGAGGTGCTGGCTGACACACAGCTATCAGGGGCAAGTCGACTCGTCGCACCGCCCCTTCCACCTTTGAACCAAACCGACCCACAGGCTCGTCGACTATCGAGCCCCTTTCCAGTCCCGCAACCATTGCAGGCCCGCCGAGGTATCGCCCTTTGGCCGGTATTCGCAGCCGACCCAGCCGTCATAGCCCAACTGGTCCATCAGTTCGAACAGGTACGCGTAGTTCAGCTCGCCCAGGTCAGGCTCGTGACGGTCCGGCACCCCGGCGATCTGGATATGACCAATGCCATCGAAGTCGCGGCGCAGCTTGGTGGCCAAGTCGCCTTCGACGATCTGGCAGTGGTAGCAGTCAAACTGCACCTTGAGGTTGCGCGCGCCGACTTCACGGCAGATGGCGTGGGCCTGGTCCTGGCGGTTGAGGAAAAAACCCGGCATGTCGCGGGTGTTGATCGGTTCCAGCAACACGGTGACGCCGACCTCAGCCGCCGCCGCACTGGCGTAGGCGAGGTTTTCCAGGTACACGGCCTGATGGCGCTGGCGCAGGTTCTCCGAGGGCAGCAAACCGGCCATGACGTGCACGCGGTCGTTGCCGAGCACGGCGGCGTATTCCAACGCGCGGTCGAAGCCGCTGCGAAACTCGGCCTCACGCCCCGGCAGGCTCGCGATGCCCCGCTCCCCTGCAGCCCAGTCACCGGGCGGTGCGTTGAACAACGCCTGCACCAAGCCGTTATCACTCAGGCGCTGCTTGAGCACCTGCGCGTCGTACTCGTAAGGAAACAGGTACTCCACCGCGTCAAACCCATCGGCCTTCGCGGCACTGAAGCGCTCGAGAAAGTCATGTTGCGGGTAAAGCATGCTCAGGTTGGCAGCAAAACGAGGCATAGGAACTCCTGGAAATCAGACAAAAGGCCAGATCAGCAATGTAATCACGAAACCCAAGGTGCCGAGCAAGGTGGTGATCACCGTCCACGTGCGCAGACCATCGGCCACGTTGAGCCCGGCAAGCTTGGTGAAGATCCAGTAGCCGGCATCGTTGATATGCGACATGGCCAGCCCGCCACCGCCCATGGCCAGGCACAGCAGCGCCAGGTGGTTGGGCGTCAGGTTGAGGGTGGCGATCAGCGGGCTGATGATACCGGCGGTGGTCACCAGCGCCACTGTGGTGGAACCCTGCACCGCCCGCAACAGCATGGTCAGCAAGAAGCCCAGGGCCAGCACCGGCAGGCCGGTGGTGCGCAGCATGTCGGAGACCACCGCGCCGATCCCGGTGTCTACCAGCACTTTACCGAACACCCCGCCGGCACCGGCAATCAAAATCACCATGGCCACGCCCGGCAACGCCGAGCCGATCACGTCGGAGACCTGGCTGCGGCTCCAGCCACGGCGCGAGCCGAGCAGCCAGGCGCACAGCAAGGTGTCGATCAGCAGCGCCACCAACGGCGCGCCCAGCACGGTCATCACCCCACGCAACGCCGATTCGATCGGCAGCAGCGAGGTGGCCAGGGTACCCAGCAGAATCAAGACAATCGGCAGCAGGATCAGGCCGACGATCAGCCCGAACCCCGGCGCAGGCGCCGCCGGCAGCTTGGCGGCAATGGCGCTGGTGGACTCTTCCAGGCCCATATGAGAGTCGGCCACAGCGCTCTGTTGCACCGCCTGGTGGTTGCCGTTGGTCCAGGCCCGCAGGTCTTCATTGGTCACATGGGGGCCATAGACTTCGGCGCGGATGTCATCGGTCATCGGATAGAAGCGCCGCGTCATGCGCCCCGCCACGCGGTAGCCGACGTAGCACAGCAACGCGGTGATCGGCAGGCCGAACATCAGCACCCGGCCCAGGTCGGCACCCAGTTGGCTGGCGGCGGCCACGGCGCCCGGATGCGGCGGCAGAAACGCATGCACCGTGAGCAGCGCCGCACACATCGGCAACGCGAACATCAGCAGCGGCTTGCGGGCCCGGCGTGCCACGCCGTAGGCCAGCGGCATGAGGATAATCACCCCGACTTCAAAGAACACCGGCACGCCGATGATGAACCCGGCGATGGTCAGCGCCAGCGGCGTACGGCTGTTGCCAAACCGCTCGATCAGCGACTTGGCCAAGGCTTCGGCACCGCCTGACAGCTCGATGATCCGCCCGATCATCGCCCCCAGGGCAATGATGATTGCGATGTGGCCAAGGGTCTTGCCCATGCCGCCTTCGATCGTCGCCACCAGGTCAGCCGGTTTTACCCCGGCCACCAGCGCCACCACGATACTCACCAGCATCAGCGCGACAAACGGCTGGAATTTGTACTTGAGGACCAGAAACAGTAGCAGCGCGATACCCGCGCCGGCGGTCAACATCAAAATCAGTGGGCTCATTCGAGAATGTCCTGTTGTTATTGTTTTTTGGCGCAAGCCGCTCCCGTCACGCTCCGCAGGCGGGTCTCGCGGGGGGCTTGCAGTGTCGGTCTACGGCATTACCAATGCGCGCCGAACGTCTCGCGCAGTTCATCCAAGGCGGCCTGTCTCAGCGGCTCGGGCCGGGGGTTGCTCATCAGCCAGAGCCGGGCGGTTTCTTCCAACTCTTCCAGGGCGTAGCTGGCCTTGGCCACCGAGCTTTCCCAGACCACCGGCCCCAGGCGCTCGAGCATTACCCCTCGCACGCTGTTGGCCAGTTGCGCCACTTGCTCGGCGACGTCGGGCGAGCCCGGACGCTGGTAGCCGATCAGGGGGATGTGCCCGACCTTCATCACCTGATAGGGCGTGAGCGGCGGCAGAATATCGTCCGCCCGCCACACCCCGGCCAGGGTCAACGCCACCAGGTGGGTGGAATGGGTGTGCACCACCCCGCCCACCGTGGGATTGCGGTCATACACCTGACGGTGCAGGGCCAGGGTCTTCGAGGGTTTGTCGCCGGACACCCACTCGCCTTTCAGGTTGACCTTGGCAATCGCCCCAGGCGCCAGGCGACCCAGGCAGACATCGGTGGGCGTAATCAACCAACCATCGTCCAGGCGCGCACTGATATTGCCGGCGCTGCCGACGGTGTAGCCACGTTGATACAGGCTGTGGCCGACGTCGCAGATTTCTTCGCGCAGGGCCTGTTCGTCAATGCCGCTCATTGGGCACCTCCGGCCAGGTGCGCAAGGGCCTTGGCAAAGAACTCACGGCCCCCGAAGTTGCCCGATTTCAGCGCCAGTGCCAGCGGCTCGGTGGAACTGCTGACCGTGGCCGGCACGCCGGGGTCGATCTGTGCACCAATCTGCAACAGGTTGACGCCGAGGGCCTTGACCACCGCGCCGGAGGTCTCCCCGCCGGCCACCACAAAGCGCCGCACACCCTGCTCGCGCAAGCCGGCAGCGATCTCGCCCAAGGCGTTCTCCACCAGGGCGCCGGCGCGTTCGACACCCAGCTGTTGCTGCACCGCCTTGACCTCGGCCGGGGTGCTGGTGGCGTAGATCAATACGGTGTCTGCACTGTCGCGCGCAAAGGCCAGTGCCTGCGCCACCACCGGCTCGCCGGCGGCCAGGGCGATGGGATCGATGCGCAACGCCGGGCGCCCCGCCTCGCACCAGGCCGCGACCTGGCCGAGGGTCGCCACCGACGCACTGCCGGCCAGCACCACTTCGCCACCGCTGACCGTGGGCAACGCGTTCACATCGAAGTCGCGCAATTTACCCGCGCGGCGGAAATTGCCCGGCAGCCCCAGGGCCAGGCCCGAGCCCCCGGTGAGCAGCGGCAAGTCGGCGCAGGCGCTGCCCAGGGTGTAGAGGTCCTGGTCCGACAGCGCGTCGGCGATGGCAATGCCCACGCCTTGCGCGCGCAGTTCGGCGATCTTCGTGCGGGTCGCGTCCACCCCCGCGGCAACCGCGTCGTAACGCAGCAGCCCGACCGACAATGCAGTCTGACGTTGCAGCACGCGCACCAGGTTGGCATCGCCCATGGGCGTCAGTGGGTGATGCTGCATGCCCGACTCATTGAGCAACTGGTCCTGCACAAACAGGTGACCACGGAAAATCGTCCGGCCGTTTTCCGGGAACGCCGGGCAGGCCAAGGTGAAATCACTGCCCAGCGCCTTGAGCAAAGCCTCGCTGACTTGGCCGATATTGCCGGCGGCGGTGGAGTCGAATGTGGAGCAGTACTTGAAGAAAATCTGTTCGCAGCCCTGCTCGCGCAGCCAGTCCAGCGCGGCCAGGGATTCCTCGACAGCCTCTGCCACCGGCGTGGTGCGCGACTTGAGGGCGATGACGATGGCGTCTGCATCCAGCCCGTCCGCGACTTCGCGACTGGGGATGCCAATGCTCTGCACTGTACGCATGCCGCCGCGCACCAGCATGTTGGCCAGGTCGGTGGCGCCGGTGAAATCGTCAGCGATGCAGCCCAGCAACGGGCGCGTGGTGGGGTTAGTCATAAAGCGTTCCTTACACCGGCTCGGGCTTGGCAGTCGGCAGGTCGATGCCGGGGAAAATCTTGATCACCGCCGAGTCGTCCTCGCGGCCAAAACCGGCGCTGGAGGCCTGCATGAACATCTGGTGCGCGGTGGCGGACAACGGCAGCGGGAATTTGCTCGCACGCGCGGTATCCAGCACCAGGCCGAGGTCCTTGACGAAAATATCCACCGCCGACAGTGGCGTGTAGTCGGCCTTGAGAATGTGCGGCACGCGGTTCTCGAACATCCACGAATTACCGGCGCTGTGGGTGATCACCTCGTACAGGGCCTCGGCGTCCACCCCTTCGCGCAGGCCCAGGGCCATGGCCTCGGCGGACGCCGCGATGTGCACACCGGCGAGCAGTTGGTTGATGATCTTGACCTTGGAACCCAGGCCGTGGACGTCGCCCAGGCGATACACCTTACCGGCCATGCCTGCCAGCACCGCATCGGCCTTGGCATAGGCGGCCTGCGGGCCCGAGGTCATCATGGTCATTTCACCGGCGGCGGCCTTGGCCGCACCGCCGGAAATCGGCGCATCCAGGTACAGCAGGCCGTGGTCGGCCAAGCGCTGGCCGAGGTCGACGGCGTAGGTCGGGGCCACGGTGGCACAACCGATCACCAGGCTCGCAGGGCGCAATGCAGCCACTGCACCGCCTTCGCCGAACAATACGGTTTCGGTCTGCTCGGCGTTGACCACCACGGTGATGAGCACATCACAGGCCTCGGCCATCTGCGCCGGTGACGCGCACGCCACTCCGCCTTCGCCGGCGAACTGCTGGGTGACCGCCTCGCGTACATCACAGGCATGCACATTGAAACCTGCGCGCAACAGCGAACGGGCAATGCCCAGCCCCATCGCGCCCAAACCGATCACACCGACATTCTTATTATTCATGGGGTACTCCAGGGGAAAACGGCGGCTGACACCACACCGGCGAGCCGCGTTGGAATTGGAATCGATCATCCACCAATGAACAGATTATGTGAAGTATTTTTTCGATCTAACATTTTTTAACATCGCCAGCGGAAGAATTTCACACATCACCCTTTATCGCCTCACCCCACGCAAACTCATTTGCGACGCTTGTGCTTTGCGTATTATGGTATACCATCATACGCAAACCACTCCCCCACACCTGATGGAGCCGCTCATGAGTTTCGAAATCCGCAAGATCGTCAGTTATGTAGAAGAGACCTTTATCGAAGGCGGCAAGGCCGCAGACACCCCGGTGAAAATGGTCGGCCTCGCGGTGGTGCTGAAGAACCCATGGCTGGGTCGTGGTTTCGTCGAAGACCTCAAGCCGGAAATCCGCGCCAATTGCTCCGACCTCGGCGCGCAGATGGTCGAGCGTCTGGTAGCCATCATTGGCGGCGCCGAAAACATCGAGGCGTACGGCAAGGCAGCGGTGGTCGGTGCCGATGGCGAGATCGAACACGCCAGCGCGATCATCCACACCCTGCGCTTCGGCAATCACTACCGTGAAGCGGTCAAGGCCAAGAGCTACCTGAGCTTCACCAACAAGCGCGGCGGCCCGGGCACTTCGATCCAGATCCCGATGATGCACAAGGACGACGAAGGCCTGCGTTCGCACTACATCACCCTGGAAATGCACATCGAAGATTCGCCGCGTGCCGACGAAATCGTCGTGGTCCTGGGTTGCGCCGACGGTGGCCGCCTGCACCCACGGATCGGTAACCGTTACATCGACCTGGAAGAGCTGGCGGCCGAAAAAGCCCAGTAAGCACGGCCGGCCACCACAACAAAAAACATGCAGGAGCGCTCCATGATTCGGCTCACCGCTGAACGCACCCCGGCTGGCACCAGTTATCTGGCGACCGGCCAAGGCCAGCCTGTGGTTTTGATCCACGGCGTGGGCCTGAATAAAGAAATGTGGGGCGGGCAAGTCGTTGGCCTGGCCACGAACTACCGCGTGATCAGCTATGACATGCTCGGCCATGGCGCCAGCCCGCGCCCGGCCGCCGGCACGCCGCTGCTGGGGTATGCCGACCAGTTGCTGGAGCTGCTCGACCACCTGCAACTGCCCCAGGCCACAGTGATCGGTTTTTCCATGGGTGGCCTGGTCGCCCGGGCGTTTGCCCTGCACTACCCCGAGCGCCTCACCTCCTTGGTGGTGCTCAACAGTGTGTTCAACCGCAGCCCCGAACAGCGTGCCGGCGTGATCGCACGCACCGCCCAGGCCGCCGAACACGGCCCGGATGCGAATGCCGAAGCTGCGCTGTCGCGCTGGTTCAGCCGTGAATACCAGGCCGCCAACCCGGCGCAGATCGCCGCCCTGCGTGAAACCCTGGCGGGTAACGACCCCCAGGGCTACCTGACCACCTACGAACTGTTTGCGACCCAGGACATGTACCGCGCCGACGACCTCAAGGGTTTGCGCGTCCCCACCCTGGTCGCCACCGGCGAACTCGACCCCGGTTCAACCCCGGAAATGGCCCGGCAACTGGCCGATCGTATTCCCGGCGCCACCGTTGCGGTGCTGGCCGAGCAACGGCATATGATGCCGGTAGAATCGCCACGCCTGGTCAACCAGCTGCTGCTGGGCTTCCTCGACACGGTGTACGCCCAAAACAATCCAATCAAGGGGATCGTTGCATGACACTCGCACGCTTCCAGATGTGCATCGGCGGTGAATGGGTCGATGCCCTGTCCGGCAAGACTTTCGACAGCCTCAACCCGGCCCTGGCCGAACCCTGGGCGCAACTGCCCGACGCCGATGAAGCCGATGTGGAGCGCGCCGTACAGGCCGCCCAAAGCGCCTTCGACAGCCCGGCCTGGCGTGGCCTCACCGCCACCGCACGGGGCAAATTGCTGCGCCGCCTGGGCGACCTGATCGCCGACAACAAGGAACAACTGGCCCAGCTGGAAAGCCGCGACAACGGCAAGTTGATCCGCGAAACCCGTGGCCAGGTCAGCTACCTGCCGGAGTTCTTCCACTACACCGCCGGCCTGGCCGACAAGCTCGAAGGCGGCACCCTGCCGCTGGACAAGCCGGACCTGTTCGCCTACACCGTGCACGAAGCCATGGGCGTGGTGGCGGCGATCATTCCGTGGAACAGCCCGCTGTACCTGACCGCGATCAAACTCGCGCCGGCCCTGGCGGCGGGCAATACCATCGTGATCAAACCGTCGGAACACGCCTCGGCGACCATCCTCGAACTGGCGCGCCTGGCCCTCGAAGCCGGGATCCCGCCGGGCGTGGTCAACGTGGTCACCGGCTACGGTCCCAGCACCGGCGCCGCCCTCACCCGCCACCCGCTGGTGCGCAAGATCGCCTTTACCGGCGGCGCGGCCACGGCCCGCCATGTGGTGCGCAGCAGCGCGGAGAACTTCGCCAAGCTGTCCCTGGAGCTGGGCGGCAAATCGCCGAATATCATCTTTGCCGACGCCGACCTCGACAGCGCCATCAATGGCGCGATTGCCGGGATCTATGCGGCATCCGGGCAGAGCTGCGTGTCCGGTTCGCGCCTGCTGGTGCAGGATGAGATCTACGACGAATTCGTCGAGCGCCTGGTGGCACGCGCCCAGCGCATCCGCATCGGTAACCCGCAGGACGACGCCAGCGAAATGGGGCCCATGGCCACCGCACAGCAACTGGCCGTGGTCGAAGGCCTGGTCGCGGATGCCATCGCCGAAGGCGCGCGCCTGCGCACCGGCGGCAAACGCCCGCAGAACCTCGGTGAGGGCTGGTTCTATGAGCCGACGCTGTTCGAATGCGACCGCAATTCGATGAAGATCATGCAGGAAGAAGTGTTCGGCCCGGTGGCCTCGGTCATCCGTTTCAAGGACGAAGCCGAAGCGCTGGCCATCGCCAACGACTCGCAGTTCGGCCTCGCCGCCGGCATCTGGACCCGCGACCTCGGCCGCGCCCACCGCCTGGCGCGGGACGTGCGCTCGGGGATCATCTGGGTCAACACCTACCGTGCCGTGTCGGCAATGGCGCCCATCGGCGGCTTCAAGAACAGCGGCTACGGACGTGAAAGCGGCATCGATTCGGTACTCGCCTACACCGAGCTTAAGACAGTGTGGATCAACCTCTCCCAGGCGCCCATGCCTGATCCCTTCGTGATGCGTTAAGAGACCCCGACCATGATCGAACCCGGCATTTACAAAGACGTCATGAGCTCGTTCCCTTCGGGCGTCACGGTGGTCACCACCCTCGACCCGGACGGCGGCATCGTCGGCATTACCGCCAGTGCGTTCAGCGCGCTGTCGATCGACCCGGCGCTGGTGCTGTTCTGCCCCAACTATGCGTCGGACACCTACCCGATCCTGCGCGACAGCAAGCGCTTCGCGATCCACCTGCTGTCCGCCGACCAGACCGCCGAGGCCTATGCGTTCGCCAGCAAAGGCAAGGAAAAGGCCAAGGGCATCGAGTGGCACCTGAGCGAGCTGGGCAACCCGCTGCTGGCCAAGGCCACGGCGATCATCGAGTGCGAACTGTGGCGCGAATACGACGGCGGCGATCACGCGATCATCGTCGGCGCGGTGAAGAACCTGATCCTGCCCAAGGAACCGGTCACGCCGATGATCTACCACAAGGGCAAGCTGGGCCCGCTGCCGACCCTGGCCTGAGGCGCGCCGGGGGCAGAGGGAGGGCGCCATGAGGGTTTGTCGCTTAAAGAACGCAGCATGATAAACTTGGGCACGATTTTCGGCCCTCAATCGGCCCCGGCCGGCCGAGGCCTCCAGTTAACCGCTAAATTCAGAGCAGACCCCATGAAACGCGCGCCCCTCGACGACAGCTTCAAGGTCAATCACAACCCGGTCACCCTGCGCGAAATCGTGCTGGAAAAACTGCGCAGCGCCATCATGAACTTCCAACTGCTGCCCGGTGACCGCCTGGTGGAGCGCGACCTGTGCGACCGCCTCGGGGTCAGCCGCACCTCGGTACGCGAAGCCTTGCGTCACCTGGAGTCCGAAGGCCTGGTGGAATTCGCCGACGCCAAGGGCCCGCAGGTAGCGATCATTACCCTGGCCGACGCCGTCGACATCTATGAACTGCGGTGCGTGCTCGAAGGCTTGATCGTGCAATTGTTCACCCTGCGCGCCAAGGCGAAGGACATCAAGGCCCTGGAAAAAGCCCTTGAAGAAAACCGCAAGGCCCTCAAGGACGGCGAGCTGCAACAAGTCATCGACTCGGTGCAGGGCTTCTACGACGTGCTGCTCGAAGGTTCGGGCAACCATGTGGCGGCCACCCAGCTGCGCCAGTTGCAGGCCCGCATCAGCTACCTGCGCGCCACCTCGGTGTCCCAGGAAAACCGTCGCGGCACCAGCAACCAGGAAATGGAACGCATGGTCCAGGCGATCAAGAGCGGCGACCCGCTGGCCGCCCACCAGGCCTGCGTCGATCACGTGCGCGCCGCCGCCGCCGTGGCCTTGGACTACCTCAAGCGCAAACAGGAAGAAACCGGCAAGCTTCCGGAAATCACCCTGCCCATCGCGCTGAAAGAACCGCGCATCGGTCACTGACCTTGGCCAGCCCCAGCTTTTGCCCGACATGCGGCGGCAGTGACCTCGGTCACCAGCTGCCACCGGGCGATACCCATGAGCGCCTGATGTGCCGGGGCTGCGGCTATATCCACTACATCAACCCCAAGATCATCGCCGGCTGCATCATCGAGCAGGACGGCAAATACCTGCTGTGCCAACGCGCGATTCCGCCCCGCCCCGGCACTTGGACATTGCCTGCCGGTTTCATGGAAGGTGGCGAAACCACCGAACAGGCCGCGCTGCGTGAAGTGTGGGAAGAAAGCGGCGTACGTGCCGAGATCGTATCGCCCTACTCGATCTTCAGCGTGCCCAGGATCAGCGAGGTCTACATCATCTTCCGCGCCATCGCGCTGGAGATCACCGGGGAGTTCGGGCCGGAGACCCTGGATTACAAATTCTTCGCGCCCGAGGAGATTCCCTGGGACAGCATCTACTACCCGGCGATCCGGCAGATCCTCGAGCGTTATATCGAGGAACGCCAGGCTGGGGTGTATGGCATCTATATCGGCAACGATGACAGCGGCAAGATTCATTTCATCCGCTGACCGCACGGCCAAACACGGATCAAAATGTGGGAGGGGGCTTGCTCCCGATAGCAGTGTGTCAGTCAATACATGAAGTGACTGAACTACCGCTATCGGGAGCAAGCCCCCTCCCACATTTGGCCCATGTTCGGCCTGATGACCTAGGGTGCCAGCCCTTCCACAATAATAATCTGCGCCACACCTGCCCCCTCCCGGTGCCCCTTCGCCTCCTGATATTCAGCAGACGCGTAACAGGCCACCGCCTGCTCATAGCTCTCAAACTCAATCACCACATTACGCTGCCGTGACGGCCCGCCTTCCATCGCCTCGCTGCGCCCGCCCCTGGCCAGGAACCGCCCGCCAAACTTTGCAAACGCCGCCGGCGCGCGCTGGGTGTACTGGGTGTACTGCTCTGCATCAGACACATCCACATGGGCAATCCAGTAGGCCTTCATCGTGACATCCTCTTGTTGAATTTTTGTGGTATACCATAATACATACAACCAACAAATCGAGCACTCTCCATGTCCTTCAACAGCATCGCAGACATCATCGAAGACTACCGCCAAGGCAAGATGGTGCTCCTGGTGGACGACGAAGACCGGGAAAACGAAGGCGACCTGCTGCTGCCTGCGGCCTGCTGCACCGCCGAGACTATCAGTTTCATGGCCCGCGAAGCCCGTGGCCTGATCTGCCTGACCCTCACCGACGAACACTGCCAGCGCCTGGGCCTGGAACAGATGGTGCCAAGCAATGGCAGTGTATTCAGCACCGCGTTTACCGTGTCCATCGAAGCCGCCACTGGGGTGACCACTGGCATCTCCGCCGCCGACCGCGCGCGCACCGTGGCAGCGGCTGTCGATATCAACGCCGGGCCGGCCGACATCGTGCAGCCGGGCCATATCTTCCCGCTGCGCGCCAAGGACGGCGGCGTGTTGACCCGCGCCGGCCACACCGAGGCCGGCTGCGACCTGGCGCGCCTGGCCGGGCACACCCCGGCGTCGGTGATCGTCGAAGTGATGAACGACGACGGCACCATGGCCCGCCGCCCGGAACTGGAAATCTTCGCGCGCAAGCATGGCATCAAGATCGGCACCATCGCCGACCTGATCCACTACCGCCTCAGCACCGAACGCACCGTGGTGCGCATCGGTGAACGCGACCTGCCGACGGTGCACGGCACGTTCCGCCTGATCACCTTTGAAGACCGCATCGACGGCGGCGTCCACATGGCCATGGTCATGGGCCAGTTGCGCCGCGATACCCCTGCGCTGGTACGCGTGCACGTGATCGACCCGCTGCGCGACCTGGTCGGTGCCGACTACAGCGGCCCGTCCAACTGGACGCTGTGGGCGGCCCTGCAACGTGTCGCCGCTGAAGGCAGCGGCGTGGTGGTGGTGCTGGCTAACCATGAGTCGTCCCAGGCGCTGCTGGAACGCGTGCCGCAACTGACCCAGGCGCCGCGCCAGTTCAACCGTTCGCAGTCGCGCATCTATTCTGAAGTGGGCACCGGGGCGCAGATCTTGCAGGACCTCGGCGTCGGCAAGCTGCGTCACCTCGGCCCACCCCTCAAATACGCCGGGCTGACCGGCTACGACCTGGAGGTGATCGAGAGCATTCCCTTCACCGAATGACGGATAACCGGTAAGGCAAAATGCTTGCACAAAGTTTGGAATACCATAATATGATATTCCATAGACCGAACGCTTCTGCCAAGTGCGCCCGCCAGGGAGAGCACCAATAACAGCCCTTGGCACGGTCGCCTTTTGGGGTCTCGATTAGAGGCTCCCGATGGACCTACTGCTCCCGATAGGCGGGCATTACCAAGCCCGCTCAATAACAAAACAAATGAGGGCGTGAAAATGGTGTTGAACAAACGTGCAACCGCGGTGCTGTTCGCGGGTTTATTGGCTACGGCCACTCACGCGGCCCTGGCAGCCGAAAGCGTCAATTTCGTGAGCTGGGGCGGTAGCACCCAGGATGCGCAGAAGCAGGCCTGGGCCGACCCGTTCAGCAAGGCCAGCGGCATTACCGTGGTCCAGGATGGGCCCACCGACTACGGCAAACTCAAGGCCATGGTCGAAAGCGGCAACGTGCAGTGGGATGTGGTGGATGTGGAGGCCGACTTCGCCTTGCGCGCCGCCGCCGAAGGCCTGCTCGAACCCCTCGACTTCTCGGTGATCCAGCGCGACAAGATCGACCCGCGCTTCGTCTCCGACCATGGTGTGGGCTCGTTCTTCTTCTCCTTCGTGCTCGGCTACAACGAAGGCAAGCTCGGCGCCGGTAAGCCTCAGGACTGGACCGCGCTGTTCGACACCAAGACCTACCCCGGCAAACGTGCCCTCTACAAATGGCCAAGCCCCGGCGTGCTCGAACTGGCGCTGCTGGCCGACGGCGTCCCCGCCGACAAACTCTACCCCCTGGACCTGGACCGCGCCTTCAAGAAACTCGACACCATCAAGAAAGACATCGTGTGGTGGGGCGGCGGCGCGCAGTCGCAACAGTTGCTGGCCTCCGGCGAAGTCAGCATGGGCCAGTTCTGGAACGGTCGCATCCACGCCCTGCAGGAAGACGGCGCGCCCGTGGGCGTGAGCTGGAAGCAGAACCTGGTGATGGCCGACATCCTCGTCGTGCCTAAAGGTTCGAAAAACAAAGCGGCTGCGATGAAATTCCTGGCCAATGCCAGCAGCGCCAAGGGCCAGGCGGATTTTTCCAACCTGACCGCCTACGCACCGGTGAACATCGACAGCGTGCAGCGCCTGGATTCGGTGCTCGCGCCGAACCTGCCGACTGCCTACGTCAAGGACCAGATCACCCTCGATTTCGCCTACTGGGCCAAGAACGGCCCGGCCATTGCGACACGGTGGAATGAATGGCTAGTCAAATGAAAATGACGGCAACCACACCGACCGGGAGCGCCCTCGGCGCTGCCGGCGCGGTTTCGGCCAAGGCCGGGGCGCCGTCCCTCGCGCAGCGCTGGCGGGGGTCGAGCAACCTGATCCCGGCCCTGCTGTTCCTCGGCCTGTTCTTCCTGGCGCCGCTGATCGGCCTGTTGCTGCGCGGCGTGCTGGAGCCGGTGCCGGGCCTGGGCAACTATGAACAGCTGTTCGCCAACTCGGCCTATGCCCGCGTGCTGCTCAACACGTTCTCGGTGGCGGGCCTGGTGACCCTGTTCAGCCTGCTGCTGGGCTTTCCGCTGGCCTGGGCGATCACCCTGGTGCCACGCGGCTGGGGGCGCTGGATCCTCAACATCGTGCTGCTGTCGATGTGGACCAGCCTGCTCGCCCGCACCTACTCCTGGCTGGTCTTGCTGCAAGCCTCCGGGGTGATCAACAAGGCGCTGATGGCCATGGGCATCATCGATGTGCCCCTGGAGATGGTGCACAACCTCACGGGCGTAGTGATCGGCATGAGCTACATCATGATCCCGTTCATCGTGCTGCCGTTGCAGGCGACCATGCAGGCCATCGACCCGATGATCCTGCAGGCCGGCTCGATCTGCGGCGCCAGCCCGTGGACCAACTTCTTCCGCGTCTTCCTGCCGCTGTGCCGGCCGGGCTTGTTTTCCGGCGGCCTGATGGTGTTCGTGATGTCCCTCGGTTACTACGTCACCCCGGCGCTGCTCGGCGGTGCGCAGAACATGATGCTGCCCGAGTTCATCATCCAGCAGGTGCAATCGTTCCTTAATTGGGGCCTGGCCAGTGCCGGCGCCGCGTTGCTGATCTTCATCACGCTGGTGCTGTTCTACTTCTACCTGAAGCTTCAGCCGGAATCCCCGGTTGGCGCCAGCAACGCGAGGTAAGCCGTCATGCTCCTGACCCCCAATGCCATGAGCCGCAGGATGCGCTTGGGCCTCTACACCACCACCGGGTTGATTGGCCTGTTCCTGCTGCTGCCGATTGTGTTTATCGTGCTGCTGTCGTTCGGCTCGTCGCAATGGCTGGTGTTCCCACCGCCCGGCTGGACGCTGAAATGGTACGGCCAGTTCTTCTCCAACGCCGATTGGATGAACGCGGCCATGGCCAGCCTCAAGGTGGCCGTGTTGACCACTGTATTCGCCGTCGCCCTGGGCCTGCCTACCGCGTTTGCCCTGGTGCGCGGGCGCTTCCCCGGCCGCGAATTGCTCTACGGCCTATTCACCCTGCCGATGATCGTGCCCTTGGTAATCATCGCCGTGGCGGTGTACGCGCTGTTCCTCAAGCTCGGCTACACCGGCACGATGTTCGCGTTTGTGGTCAGCCATGTGATCGTTGCGCTGCCGTTCACCATCATCTCGATCATCAACTCGCTGAAGCTGTTCGACCAGTCGATTGAAGACGCGGCGGTGATCTGCGGCGCCTCGCGCTTGCAGGCCGTGTTCAAGGTGACCTTCCCGGCGATTCGCCCGGGGATGGTGGCCGGCGCACTGTTCGCCTTTCTGGTCTCGTGGGACGAAGTGGTGCTCAGCGTGATGATGGCCAGCCCTACCCTGCAAACCCTTCCCGTAAAAATGTGGACCACCCTGCGCCAGGACCTGACGCCTGTGATCGCCGTCGCGTCGACGCTGCTGATCGGCCTCTCGGTGCTGGTCATGGTGATTGCCGCCGCCGTTCGCCGGCGTACCGAAACCCGCGCCTGAGCGCCGAGGAGAAGAACATGAGTGCAGTGATCAACGATGTCGCACAGAGCCACGGCCAACCCCTGGTCAGCCTGCGCAACCTGAACAAGCACTACGGTGAATTCGCTGCCGTGGACAACATCTCGCTGGACATCCAGGACGGCGAATTCCTCACCTTCCTCGGCTCCAGCGGCTCGGGCAAAAGCACCACGCTGTCGATGCTGGCCGGCTTCGAAACGCCAAGCAGCGGCGAGATCCTGGTCAGCGGTCAATCCCTGGTCAACGTGCCGCCGCACAAGCGCGACATCGGCATGGTGTTCCAGCGTTACTCGCTGTTCCCGCATTTGTCGGTGCGCGACAACATCGCCTTCCCCCTGGCGATTCGCAAACTGGCCAGCGCCGAACGCGAAAAGCGCGTCGACGCCATGCTCAAGCTGGTGCAGCTTGAGCAATTTGCGCATCGCCGCCCTTCGCAACTGTCCGGCGGCCAGCAGCAACGGGTCGCCATCGCCCGCGCGCTGGTGTACGAGCCACGCATCCTGCTGATGGACGAACCCCTCGGCGCCCTCGACAAGAAGCTGCGTGAAGACCTGCAAGACGAACTGCGCCAGCTGCACCGACGCTTGGGCATCACCATCGTCTACGTGACCCACGACCAGGAAGAAGCCATGCGCCTGTCCCAGCGCATCGCGATTTTCAGCCACGGCAAGATTGTCGGCCTGGGCAGCGGCTTCGACCTCTACCAGAACCCGCCGAACGCGTTTGTCGCCTCGTTCCTCGGCAACTCCAACTTCCTCAAGCTCAAGGCCCAGGGCAACGCAGTGGCTTCGTTCGAAGGCCAGGCGCTGTCGATCCGCCTGACCACCGGGCTGCACACCGAGCAGGATGTGCTGCTGATGGTACGCCCGGAAAAAGCCTTGGCGCTGAGCGTCGAACAGGCCGCCGAACAACCGCTGGCGGCGGGCTGGAATGAAGTGTCGGCGATTGTCGGTGAAGTGCTGTTCCTCGGCGAAAGCCAGACCTGCACCGTGAAAACCCTGGGCGGCACGTCGATGACGGTCAAGGCGCTGTCCGCTGCCGGCATGCCGCTCAAGGCCGGCGACCCGGTGCGTGTGCGCTGGGCGACGGCGGATGCGTGTGTGTATACGGAGTGGGCTGAAAGCGACCTGAACAAGGCCGCTGGCGCGCATTGAATCCCATGTGGGAGGGGGCTTGCCCCCGATAGCGTTGTGTCAGTTAAAGATGCATTCACTGACACTCCCTCATCGGGGGCAAGCCCCCTCCCACATTTGAAGTGCGTTTATCCGTCAACTCTTGCGCTCGAAAATCGCCCCCTCGATCCCCAGCACTTCGCGGGTATCGGCATAGATCCCCACGCCCTTCTCCCACACCTGCTTGATCGACTGATCCGCGCAGCGAATCTGGTAGTTGAGTTCGAACGGCTCCTGCCGTGACAGCGCGTATTGCACCTCGCGCCACACATAGTCGGCATCCTGCGCCAGGATCAGGCTGTTGTAGGTGAACTCATGGTTGTCTACCAGGCGCTCGGCGGGGTAGCCGGTGAGTTGCAGGCAGCCCGCGCTGACGAATTCCATGGTCCAGTCGCGGTTGTTGCGGCCGCGATAGATCAGGCCCGGCATGCTGTCGAGCAAGCTCATGCTGCTGCGCTGGCTGGCCTGCAAGGCGATTTCGCGGCGCTTGTGGGCGGTGACGTCGCCCGCCACCAGGTAGAAGCCTTGGGGGCCGCGCTTGAGGCTGATGTCAAACCAGCGCAATTCGCCGCTGGGGTGCACAAAACGCAGGCGCTGGTTGAATGAGGTGTCGGGGCGGCGGCGCAGTTCATTCAAGGCCTGGCGCCATAGCGGGCGGTCTTCCTGGTGCACGTAGTCCATCAGGTTACGCTCCGCGCTGTGCGGGCCCATCAACGCGGCCCAGGCCAGGTTGGAGTGGGCGATGTGGCCGTTGTCGCGCAGTTGCACTAAAGCGGCGGGAAAGCAATCCATCACGTCCATGGGCGGCGGCGCAAATGCTTCGGGGCTGTCCCTCATCTAGTGGCGCTCCTCGTGTTTCATCAAGGCGCCGCTGTGCACCCAGGCCGCCAGTTCCAGGCGCGAATGCAGGCCGAGTTTCTGCAACAGGCTGCGCACGTAGATCTTCACCGTGCCGTCGCTGATTCCCAGTTCGCGACCGATCTGTTTATTGCTCATGCCGGCGGCGATCAGCGCCAGGGTCTGGCCTTCGCGCTCGGTGAGGTTGCCGCTGTCGATGGGGTCGCACGACGGCGATGGCTCAGCCTGGTCAGCGAGCAAGGCAATCAGGGTCGAGTCCAGTACGATCGCGCCCTTGTGACAGTTGCGCATATACGCCAGCAACGCATCCGGCTCGGTTTCCTTGAGCACATAACCGCTGGCACCCAGGCGCAAGGCCGTGAGCAACTCGGCGCGATCCATGGAGGCGGTGAGCACCACCACCTGGCAATCCAGGCGCAACTGGCGCAGTTCGTCCAGTACCTGCAAACCGCTGAGGCCGGGCATGTGCAAATCCAGCAGCACCTGTTGCGGCGTCAGGCTCACGGCCAGGTTGATGCCCTCGCGGCCGCTGGCCGCCTGCCCCACCACTTCGAAGTCGCCGCTGGCATCGAACAACTGCGCCAGGCCCTTGCGAAACAACGGGTGATCATCGATCAGTAATAAGGTCGTGCAGTCCATCGAGACTCCCCTGTGGCAGATCGTGGTGGCGACGCAGGCCAAGGTGCACACGCACCCCGTGCGGGCGGATCGCCTCTATGCTCAGCCGTGCACCGATGCTGGCGGCGCGCTCGCGGATAATCGCCAGGCCGAAATGGTTGTGCTCGTCGCAGGCCGGGATCAAGCCGATGCCATCGTCTTCCACCGACACCGAGGCGTCGCCCTCCTGGGTCTGGCGCAGTTCGATCCGCACGTGGCGCGCGTGGGAATGCCGCACTGCGTTGGTCAGGGCCTCGCGGATGATCTGCAGGATCTGCAATTCGGTTTCCGGGCTCAGGGCGTCGTCGGCCAGGCGGTTGTCGAGTTCGAAGACAATGATGCAACGCCGCGAGAACTCCGCGACCGAGTCGGCCAGGGCCTGGCGCAGCGAGCGCCCGTCCATGGTCAGGCGCGCACTGGTGATCAGCTCGCGCACCTGGCGTTGCAGTTGGCTCAGGCCGGTGCACAGGTCCTGCAGGGCCGGCTCGCCCAGTTGCGACTGCAAGCCATGGGCCTGGAACGACAGGTAGCCCAACTGCTGCGCTACCGAATCGTGCAGCTCACGGGCCAGGGCGCCGTGGCGGGAAGTCGCCTGTTTGCGCTGCTGCTCACGGTTGTGGCAGCGCAGGCGTACGGTCACGCCCACCGCCTGCGCCGCCTCTTCCAGTATCCGGCGCCAACTGGCACCGGCCCGCCGAGGGGTGTCGAGCAGCAATGCGCCCTTTTCACCCTCGGGCAAAGCGCACACCAGACGGTGCACGCCCCTTTGCCGGCAAGGTCCGCAGGCTTGAGGAGCGTCCGTCACGCTGGCGTCGCGCCAGGGGCAACGCGCGACGGCCTGGCAGCCGTCGACCGCCCCTCGCCGCGTCGGGCCCAGGTCTTCGCCGCCGAGGATCAGGTTAAGCCTGGCAGGCGGCAGCAGTGCGTCGAAACGGTCCAGGAAACCCGACAAGGCACCGTCAGCGTGCAGGGGCAACCCGGCCAACAACCTGCGCACGCTGCGCGCCTGTTCGGGGCGTACAGGCCCCAACCAGAGCGGCCAGCCTTTTGGTCGTGTCAGCACTCTTTGATAACTCCCCGTCCGGTTGCTCTGCGTGGTCAAGAAGCCCAGCAACTTCCATGCCCCGAATGGCCGGCGCACAAGGCTTATCTCCAAAGGCATAGCCCTTTTTCCAGATTGAGAAGATTTTCCCCATAGGAAAGTATCTCTCCCAACAGGAAACAAAAACGCACCGTGGAGAGCCCGCATGACGCCCACCCAAAGCCGCCCCATCGTGGTGATGCAATCCGCCGCCGCCCGCGCAGCGTTCATCAGCGAACTGCACATGCCCGTGCTGTTGAACGGCGAACACCCTGACTTTGCGCGGCGCCTGCAACACGCGTTGGCCAGCGCCACCGTGGGTTGCCGGCTTTACCTGCTGGGCGACGAAGCCTTTATCTGGCGTGTGCACGGCGAGGCCCGTGCCGCGGGCCTGGAAGACGACGAGATCGACATGACCTGCACCACGCCGGGCCTGCGCCAGGTGTATTGCGCACACTGCGGCCTGACGCAGGCGGCCGGGCAGGCGCCGCTGTTGAACTGCATCGGCTGCCACGTCGGGCTGGAGGTCCGCACGCATTTTTCCCGGCGCCTGGGGGCGTACCTCGGCGTGTGCATCAACCCTGACCAGCCCTACGCGGGGTTCCAGCCATGAGCGCGGCCCTCAACGTCCAGGTCAGCGCAGCACGCATGCTCACGCCCGTCGTTCGCGAATTCACCCTGACGCCCGCCACGGGCAGCCTGCCCGGCTTCTCGCCCGGCAGCCATGTGCAGGTGCACCTGCCGCTGGCCGAAGGCACGGTGCGCAACGCCTATTCACTCACCAGCGACCCGGCGCACCCCCAGCACTATCGCATTGCCGTGCGCCTGCAAGACGCCTCGCGCGGTGGCTCGCAGTACCTGCACAGGCAGGTGCAGGTCGGCGACACCTTGCAGATTTCGCCGCCGGCCAATCTGTTCGCACCCCATGGCACCGCGCGCCTGCATATTCTCATCGCCGCCGGGATCGGGATCACGCCGTTCATGGCCTATATCGCCGCCATGGAACAACAGCAGGCCGACTTCGAACTGCATTACCTGTTCCGCCGCGGCCTCAGCGACGCCTATCTCGACGAGCTGCAACAGCGCCTCGGCCCGCGCCTGCACACCTACGACCGGCGCCCGGACCTGAACCCAATCCTCGGCAACCGGCCGCTGGGCAGCCACGTCTACACCTGTGGTCCGCAGCCCTTGCTCGAGGCGGTTGAGCAACACGCCGCCCGCCTCGGCTGGCCGCTCAAGCGCGTGCATTCGGAAGCCTTCAAGGGCGCACAACCCGGCCAGCCATTCGACCTGCACCTGCTGCGCAGCGGCCGACGACTGCGGGTCGAGGCCGAGCAAAGCCTGCTCGAAGCCCTGGAACAGGCCGGCCTGCAAGTGCCCAACCTGTGCCGTGGCGGGGTCTGCGGGCAGTGCATCACGCGCCACCAAGGCGGCGCCATCGAACACCGTGACAGCTTCCTCAGCCCGGCCGAGCAGGCCGACTTTCTGATGCCCTGCGTCTCGCGCGGCAGCGGCCCCTGCGTTTCGCTGGACCTATAGGAGTGAGTGCCATGCCCCTGCAAACGAGCCACGTGCTGAGCTATCGCGACGATTTCAGTTTTCGCAACAGCCCGGCAGCGATACGCCGTTTTCCCTTTCCCTTTATCGAGGACAGCTACCTGTACTCGGTGAACATCGAACCGGCCATCTCCCGCGACCCCGGCTCGATCTATGAGCACGCCTTCGACATCGACGAGCACTACCGCTCGGAAATGGCCGAGCGCGCCCTGGTGTTGGACAACGACCCGCGCCGCTACCTAGTGATGCCACACATGCAAGTGGCCGCCTGGGATGCACTGCAGATGCTCATGGAGCACCTGGCTACCGACTACCCGCAGTGGTTCAGCCTGGTGCAAGACGGCGAGCGCTGGCAGTGGCGCAACCACCTGCTGGACATCGACCAGCCCTTCATCTTCGGCGATGCCACCAGCCTGCCCTGCGCGCCGCTGGAGTACATCGGCCGCCAGGTGCAGGGGGATTTCGCCCTGCTCGACCAGCGCGACGGCGACCTGTACATGGACGCCGGCCTGGTCACCAGCCCGGCCGACTGGTCGTTGGCGTTCGACGCCGGCATGAGTTTCAAGCAATGGCACGCACCGGTGCCCATGGCCCATCAGATGGGCGTGTTCGAGCGCGCACTGAAGTACCTGCTCAATTTGCAGGTCGGCCAGCCGGTACGGCGCTTGAACTGGACCCTGACCATCAACCCGCGCCTGGATTCGTCGCCGGAAACCTTCCATGAATGGGGCGCCGATCGCGGCCAGATCACCGCCGAGAACGTCGGGCAGCAGGTACACCTGCGGGTCGAGCTGCAAGTGATGGCGCGCCTGCCGCGCAGCCACGCGGTGATGTTCAGCATCCGTACCTACCTGATCAGCCTGGACGAGCTGGTCACGCAACCCGGCTGGGGTTGTCGCCTGCACCGCGTGCTGCGCGACCTGCCCGACCCCATCGCCGACTACAAGGGCATGACCCGCTACCGCCACACGCTGGTCGAGTGGTTGAGCCAGTTCGACCCACAGGCCTGACGCCCCCTCTTCTACGACAAGGAACCTCAAATGACCCACTCATGGCGTATTTCTGCATTGGCCGAACGGCACCGCGCCCTCGGCTCCCTCCTCGAAGACTGGAACGGCATGGGCACTGCCTGGACCTACAGCAGTGACCTCGCCGACCACCACCAGGCGATCCGTACCCGCGCCGGGTTGATGGACGTGTCGGGGCTGAAAAAAGTCCACTACGTGGGACCCCACGCCGAGAGCCTGTTGCAGTGGGCCACCACCCGCGACATCGCTAAGCTTTACCCCGGCAAATCGGTCTACGCCTCGATGCTCGATGAGGACGGCAAGTTCGTTGATGACTGCATCGTCTACCGCACCGGCCCCAACGCGTTCATGGTGGTACATGGCGCCGGCACCGGGCATGAAATGCTCGTGCGCTCGGCCCAGGGCCGGCAAGTGGCGGTGCTGTTCGATGACGACCTGCACGACCTGTCGCTGCAAGGTCCGTTGGCGGTGGATTTCCTCGCCGAACACGTGCCCGGCATCCGCCAACTGGCGTACTTCCATCACCTGCAAACCCGCCTGTTCGACCGCCCAGTGATGATCTCCCGCACCGGCTACACCGGCGAGCGCGGCTACGAGATTTTCTGCAAGGCCGCCGATGCGCCGTTCCTGTGGGACAGCATCCTTGAACAAGGGGCGAGCCTGGGGATCATCCCCTGCGCCTTCACCGCCCTGGACTGGTTGCGGGTGGAAAGCTCGCTGATGTTCTTCCCCTACGACAACTCGCAGATGTACCCCTTCGCCGACCAGAAGGCCGGCGACACCCTCTGGGAAATGGGCCTGGACTTCACCGTGTCCCCGGGCAAGCACGCCTTCCGTGGCGCCGAAGAACACCTGCGCCTGCGCGGCCAGGAGCGTTTCAAGATCACCGGCGTGCTGCTTGAGGGCGTCCGCGCCGCCGAGGCTGGCGACACCTTGTGGCAAGGCAACCAGCAAGTCGGCGTGATCACCTGCGGCATGTATTCGCGCCTGAGCAAACGCTCGATGGCCATCGCGCGCATGAGCGTCGCCTGTTCCGAACCCGGTATTGCCTTGCAGGTTCGCGGCAGCCTTGAGGCCAGCGCCAGCACCCACGCCCTGCCCTTCGATGACCCGCAAAAAACCAAGCGCACGGCCAAGGGCTGAGCCTTCCTTCACGCAATTCAGGAGCCTTCGATGGACGCCTCCAGCGAACATTACATCCTCAAGATCACCTGCCCGGCGGCGTCCGGGATTGTCGCCGCGATCAGCGCGTGCCTGGCCCAACAGCAGTGCTACATCAGCGAGCTGGCGCAGTTCGACGACGAGTTCACCGGGCAGTTTTTCATGCGCGCGGTGTTCCGTTTCAACACCGGCGTGAGCGGCGATATCGGTGCCCTGCGCAACGGCCTCGGCGACCTCGCCGGTGGCTTCGACATGCACTGGCAGTTGTTCAGCTCACGCCAACCGACCCGCGTGCTGCTGATGGTCAGCAAGTTCGACCACTGCCTCACCGACCTGCTCTACCGCCACCGCAAGGGCGAGATGGACATGCACATCACCGCCGTGGTCTCCAACCACCTGGACCTGCGGGCGATGGCCGAGCGCGAAGGCATTCGTTTCATCTACCTGCCGATCACCCAGGACACCAAGGCCCGCCAGGAAGCCGAGCTGATGCGCATCGTCGAAGACACCCAGACCGACCTGGTGGTGCTCGCGCGCTACATGCAGATCCTGTCCGACGGCCTGTGCCAGCAACTGTCGGGCCGGGCGATCAATATCCACCACTCGTTCCTGCCCGGTTTCAAGGGCGCCAAGCCCTACCACCAGGCCTATGACCGTGGCGTCAAGCTGATCGGCGCCACCGCCCACTACGTCACCAGCGACCTGGATGAGGGCCCGATCATCGAGCAGGAAATCCAGCGCGTCGACCATACCCACTTGCCCGACTCGCTGGTCGCCATCGGCCGTGACACCGAAACCGTGGCCCTTTCCAAAGCCCTGAAATACCACCTGGAACACCGGGTGTTCATCAACCAGGACAAGACAGTGATCTTTCGCTGAACCCTTCAGGAGGCACGCTCATGACCCTACGTGTTGCAATCATCGGCGCCGGCCCGTGTGGCCTGGCGCAACTTCGCGCGTTCCAGTCGGCCCGCGACAAAGGTGCCGCCATCCCCGAACTGGTGTGCTTCGAGAAACAGCAGGACTGGGGCGGCATGTGGAACTACACCTGGCGCACCGGCCTCGACGAGAACGGCGAGCCGGTGCACGGCAGCATGTACCGCTACCTGTGGTCCAACGGCCCCAAGGAATGCCTGGAGTTCGCCGACTACACCTTCGAAGAGCACTTCGGCCGGCCCATCGGTTCCTACCCGCCGCGTGAAGTGCTGTGGGACTACATCAAGGGCCGCGTGGAAAAGGCCGGCGTGCGCGACTACATCCGCTTCAACAATGTGGTGCGCCAAGTCACCTTCGACGCACAGAGCCAGCGCTTCACCCTCTACGCCCACGACTACACCAGCGACACCTTGACCTGCGAAGCATTCGACTATGTGATCAACGCCTGCGGCCACTTCTCCACGCCCAAGGTGCCGTACTTCGACGGCTTCGAACAGTTTGCCGGGCGCATCCTGCATGCCCACGATTTTCGCGAGGCGCTGGAGTTCAAGGACAAGGACCTGCTGATTATCGGCAGCAGCTATTCGGCCGAGGACATCGGCTCGCAATGCTACAAATACGGCGCGCGCAGCATCACCAGTTGCTACCGCAGCGCGCCCATGGGCTATGCCTGGCCGGATAACTGGGAAGAAAAACCGCTGCTCCAGCGCCTGGAAAACAACCGCGCGTACTTTGTCGATGGCAGCAGCAAGCACATCGACGCGGTGATCCTGTGCACCGGCTACAAGCACCACTTCCCGTTCCTGCCGGACGAACTGAGCCTCAAGACCGACAACCGCCTGTGGCCGATGAACCTCTACAAGGGCGTGTTCTGGGAACCCAACCCCCGCCTGATCTACCTGGGCATGCAGGACCAGTGGTACTCCTTCAACATGTTCGACGCCCAGGCCTGGTATGCCCGCGATGTGATCCTCGGGCGCATACCACTGCCCGGCCACGCTGATATGGTCGCCGACAGCCAAGCGTGGCACGCACGGGAACAGGCCCTGGAAACCAACCAGCAGATGTTCGAGTACCAGGGCGCCTACATCCAGCAACTGGTGGACGCCACCGACTACCCGAGTTTCGACATCGCCGCCGTCAACGAAACCTTTCTGCACTGGAAGCACGACAAGGCGGAAAACATCATGGGCTATCGCGACAAGTCCTATCGCTCGCTGATGACCGGCACCCAGTCGCCGCCGCACCACACGCCGTGGTTGCAGGCTCTGGATGACTCGATGGCGGCCTACTTGGGAGAGCCCACGACCCCCATCAAGTCGGTCGGCTGATGATGAATGCACCCCGTGTTTCCCATCCCCGAGAACCCGGGCTGTTTGCCCGCGCGCCGAACCTGGAACGCTACCGCGTGGCCGCCGGCGGTGTGACCCTGGTCGACTTGCAACCCGGCGACGGCCTGCACGTGATCGACGTCGAAGGCCGGCAAACCTGCACACTGCTGGCCCTCGACGCTGGCGGTCGCAGCGCGCTGGCAAGCTGGGGGCTGAACGCGTCAACGGCGTGCCGTGTACCTGGGCGTATCGGCCAGGCGCTCCAGCGGCGCGGCATCGACGCACAGGCGTTGCCGCTGGCCGCCTCGCTATGGGACGCCGACAGCCCGCCCGGCCACAGCCGGCAGTTTGTCGCCGAGGACGCGCTGCTGGTGATTGTCGCCGCCCCCGCCGAGGCTACGGCCGTCGACCGGCAATACCGGCCCAGCGAGCTGCGCCTGATAGTGACGCGGACCAACCCGTCGTCGCTGCTGGTGCCCGCCCTGCCCGAGCCGTTGGGCGATGTACTCGACGAATTCACCCTGCGCGCGGGCACGGCCCACAGCTACACCGTCGCCAAGGGGCAGTACATCCAGGTGCTGGACGTCGCGGGCCGCCAGTGTTCGGACTTCGTCGCCCTCGACCGGCGAGCCCTGGATCGCGGCGTGGAACTGGACCTGGACCAGACCGTCACGCGCACGCTGAACGGCAGCGCGTATCCGGCACCGGGGCTGTTCTCGAAGTTTTTCGACCGCCATATGCAACCGATGCTGGAGGTGGTGCAAGACACCGTCGGGCGCCACGATTCATTCGCCCTGGCCTGCGCGGCGCGCTACTACGAAACCCATGGCTATTTCGGGCACGACAACTGCAGCGACAACCTCAGCCGCGTCCTTGCGCCCCAGGGCGTGCAGGCGCGCAACGGCTGGCCGGCGATCAATTTCTTCTTCAACACCGGCATCGATGCGCACCAGCAGATGACCCTGGATGAACCCTGGTCGCGGCCCGGCGATTACGTGCTGCTGCGGGCCATGAACGACCTGCTGTGCGGCAGTACCTCGTGCCCGGATGACATTGACCCGGCCAACGGCTGGAACCCGACCGATATCCATGTCCGCATCTACAGCGAGAAGGAGCGTTTTTCCATCGCCATGAGCACTCGAACCACGGCGGATGCCGACCCGATCCTCACCCGTGAGTCCGCGTTCCACTCACGCACCCGCGCCCTCACCGGCAGCTTCACCGACTACCGCAATTGGTGGCTGCCACTGCGCTACGACGGTTACGGCGTGACTGAGGAATACCTCGGTTGCCGCGAACGGGTGGCGGTGATGGACCTGACCGCCCTGCGCAAATTCGAAATCATCGGCCCCGACGCCGAAGCCCTGTTGCAGTACTGCCTGACCCGCGACGTACGGCGCCTGGCGGTGGGCCAGGTGGTGTATTCGGCAATGTGTCACGCCCACGGCGGCATGCTCGACGACGGCACCCTGCTGCGCCTGGGCCCGGACAACTTCCGCTGGATCTGCGGCGAAGACTACGCCGGCGTGTGGTTGCGCGAGCAGGCACAGAAACTGGGCATGAAGGTGTGGGTCAAGTCGGCCAGTGATCAGATTCACAACCTGGCGGTGCAAGGGCCGCTGAGTCGCGAGCTGCTCAAGCAGATGGTCTGGACCCCGCCCACGCAACCGAGTGTGGAGACCCTCGGCTGGTTTCGCTTCCTGGTCGGTCGGCTGGACAGTTTCGACGGCTGCCCGTTGATGATTTCGCGCACCGGCTACACCGGCGAACTGGGCTTTGAGGTGTGGTGCCAGCCCGAAGACGCCGTACAGGTCTGGGACCGCATCTGGCAACTCGGCCAACCCTTGGGCCTGGTGCCCCTGGGCCTGGAAGCCCTGGACCTGCTGCGCATCGAAGCCGGGCTGATTTTCGCCGGCTACGAGTTCAGCGACCAGACCGATCCGTTCGAGGCCGGTATCGGTTTCAGCGTGCCGCTCAAGAGCAAGACGGATGACTTTATCGGTCGCGACGCCCTGCTACGGCGCAGCGCCCACCCCAGCCACAAACTGGTCGGCCTGCACCTGAGCGGCAACGAGGTCGCCCACCACGGCGACCCGGTGTACCAGGGCCGCGCCCAGGTCGGGGTGATCACCAGTGCCTGCCGCTCACCGCTGCTGGCCAGCAATATCGCGCTGTGCCGGGTCGACGTGAGCTGCGCCGAGCCCGGCACTGAACTTGAGATCGGCAAAGTCGATGGCCTGCAGAAGCGCATCAGCGCCACGGTCAGCGCCGCGATTTTCTACGACCCGGACAAAAGCCGGGTGCGCAGCTGATCGTCCCGAAACGGGAGTGCCAGCGCATTTTGACTGCCCCAACCTAACCGCTATTCAGACATGGGAATACGAAGATGGAAGCGACGACGTTCGAGGCTGTACCGCAGGCTGCCGGCTCGGTGGGCAGCCTGCACCGCAAGATCGATTGGCGCGGGGCATTCTGGGTCGCCAGTGGCGTACCCGCGCTGGTGTTGTTCTCCATCGGTGCGATTGCCGCCACGGTGGGCAAACCGGCGTGGATCGTGTGGATCGTGTCGATCCTGTTCGGGTTTATCCAGGCCTTCACCTACGCCGAGATCGCGGGGCTGTTCCCGCACAAATCCGGCGGCGCCTCGGTGTACGGCGCGGTGGCCTGGGTGCGCTACAGCAAACTGATCGCACCGGTGTCGGTGTGGTGCAACTGGCTGGCTTGGTCACCGGTGCTGTCCATCGGTTCGGGGCTGGCGGCGGGGTATATCCTCACGGCGCTGTTTCCCGCCGATGCGTTGATCAACACCTGGCAACTGACGCTGCTGGACCTGGGCTGGGTGAAAAGCGGTCTGTCGTTGCGCATCAACGCGACGTTCGCCATTGGTTTGTTGATTTTGCTCACGGTGTTTGCCGTGCAGCACGGCGGCATCCTGCGCTCGGCACGACTGACCCTGGTGCTCGGCGTCACCTCGTTGATTCCGCTGCTGCTGGTGGGCGTGGTGCCGTTGTTCACCGGGGATGCGACCCAGGCCAACTTCCTGCCGCTGTACCCCTTGGCCCATGACGCAGCCGGGCAAGTCATCGATGGGCCATGGGATATGTCCGGCTGGTCATTGATGGCCGGCGGGCTGTTCATGGCGGCGTGGTCCACCTACGGCTTTGAAACGGCGGTGTGCTACACCCGCGAATTCAAGGACCCCAAGCGCGACACCTTCAAGGCGATCTTCTACGCCGGCCTGCTGTGCATCCTGGTGTTCACCCTGGTGCCGCTGGCGTTTCAAGGCAGCCTCGGGCTGGGGCAACTGGTGACGCCAGCGGTGCTCGATGCCAGCGGCGCAGTCGTCACGCCCGCGGTGTACAGCGGCCTGCTCTCGCCGGCGATCTACAGCGGCATGGGCGTTGGCCAGGTGATGGCCGACAGCATCGGCGGCGGCAAGGTGGTGGCCAATATCGTATTGATCATGCTGGTGCTGGCGACGTTGCTGGCGATCATGACCTCGATGTCCGGCTCGTCGCGAACGTTGTACCAGGCGTCGGTGGACGGTTGGCTGCCCAAGTACCTGGGGCGCACCAACGAACATGGCGCGCCGACGGCGGCGATGTGGACCGACCTGTCGTTCAACCTGCTGCTGTTGCTGATGTCGGACTACGTATTCGTGCTTGCGGCTTCAAACGTCAGCTACATCATTTTCAACTTCCTCAACCTCAATGCCGGCTGGATCCACCGCCTTGACCGCCCCGACTGGGTGCGCCCGTACAAAGCCCCCACCGTACTGCTGGCGGCCGGCGGCGTGCTGAGTTTCGTCAACCTGGCCTGCATGGGCCTGGGCGCGGACATCTGGGGCGCGGGCACGCTGGTCACCGGCTTGTTGCTGGCGCTGCTGATCCTGCCGGTGTTCTGCTACCGCCACTATGTGCAGGACAAGGGCCGCTTCCCCGCCGCCATGCTCACTGACCTGTATATCCAGGCCGATGACGGCCAACGCCGCGCCGGCTGGCTGCCCTATGCCACGCTGGTCGCCGGTGTACTGGTGGTGTATGCCTGCCATCAACTGGTAGCCTGAGCCTTCTGGCCTGCCTATGGCTGAGGGATTCTTGTCCCTCAGCGCCTTGATTCCCCCAGACAACGGTGACGCTTTTGACCAGTTCTCTCCCCACGCTTGCCCGCGATATTGACGGCAAGGCCATCTCTGCGCGGGTGCTCGATGAGGTTCGCGAAGAGGTCCTGCTGCTTGCCTCACAGCAGATCTACCCGGCCCTGGCAGTATTGCTGGTGGGCGACGACCCGGCCAGCCACGTCTACGTGCGCAATAAACTGCTGCGGGCCAAGGACGTCGGGATTCGCTCCCTGGAATACCGGCTGCCGGAGGATGCCAGCCAGACGCAGGTGCTCGACCTGCTTGCCCAGTTGAATGCCGACACATCGGTCAACGGCATCCTGGTGCAATTGCCGCTGCCGGCGCAGATCGACGAAGCGGCGGTGATCCACGCGATCGACCCGATCAAGGATGTGGATGGCTTCCACCGCGAAAACGTCGGCGGCCTGGTGCAAGGCATCGAGGTGCTCACGCCCTGCACACCCAGCGGCTGCATGCGCCTGCTGCACGAAACCTGCGGCGACTTGAGCGGCTTGCACGCGGTGGTGATCGGTCGTTCGAACATTGTCGGCAAACCCATGGCGACCTTGCTGCTGCAAGCCAACTGCTCGGTCAGCGTGGTGCACTCGCGCAGCGTCGATGCACCGGCGTTGTGCCGCTTGGCCGACATCGTCGTCGCCGCCGTAGGCCGACCGCAGTTGATCGATGCCCGTTGGCTCAAGCCCGGCGCAGTGGTGATCGATGTGGGCATCAACCGCATCACGACCGAGACCGGCACGCGGTTGGTGGGGGATGTGGATTACGCCAGCGCACGCACCGTGGCCAGCGCGATCACGCCAGTGCCCGGCGGTGTGGGGCCGATGACGATAGCCTACTTGCTGAAGAACACCCTGGTGGCGAGCCAGCTGCAACGCAGCAAGGCAAATGAGGGAGGGAGCTTGCCCCCGATGGCCGTGGCTCAGCTACAACCAAGCTGACTGACAGACCGCTGTCGGCGCATAGGTATCCACAACGGTAACCACGATGCGAAGCGAGCCGCCCTTGATCTTGCTTTAGCTCTTGATCTCAGGCGCCCCGTCAACCACGCTGGCCGGAATTCGATATTGATTTGGGGGGTAAACCGGCAGGGATGCCGGTTTAGCCGCCCCGCGCCATGGATGGCGCGTGGCGGCGGCCCCCCAAATCAATGTCGGATTACGGGCACACCGAGCCTAGGCGAGGTGCCGAGTGGTGGGGCGAAGGCTTTTTGCTTACTTTTGGGCCTCTCCAAAAGTGAGTCGCTGTAAGAGCCATCCCTTTCAAGGTCTTTTCGTTTTGGCAGCCTTGATTACCCGGTCGGTTGAAACATGTGCATGTACCGCAGTGCCTTGGACCCATGTTTTGGGCTTAGGCACCTTGGGGCCGCGGGGGCTTTTCGCCACTTGTTTTGGTTGGATGTTTCTAGCCAGCTCCAGTAAGCGCCGGGCCAGTTTTTCCAGAGCAATGACGGGAAGATGTTCCGAGGGCAGCGCAATCTGCATTCCCTCATAACCACTTCTAACCTGAATCGCCAAGTGATAGATCGAGGCCTCCCATCCTTCAGGCTGGGTACCCCGATGAGCTTGCTCGACGCTTCGTTTGAGGACGGCCAGGACGTTGTAGGCCAATACCGCAGTAGCGAACCCGAGTAAGGCGGCCTTTGGGCTGCCAAGGGTTTCGATTTCACTTTCCAGGATTGCTTCCAGTCGCTGGAACATACCTTCAATGCTCCAGCGGCGGCGATAGAGTTCGGCGATCTGCTGTGCACTGACGCTCTGGGGGAGATTGCTCCAGAACATCAAGCTGCTGTCACCCGAGTCCGTTGGGGAATGAAGGGTCAGTTCGACACGCCGGCATTGGTAACCGCCTCTGACCTGAATTATCTGCTCACGCACAGTGCCTGTTTCCACAGGCACTGGCTCTTGCCACTCACCCTCTTGAATCAAGCGTGGATGCTTGGCTTGCTGACGAATGACAAAGGAGGTTTGGACCTGCTCACAAGCCTCCATAACCGGGAGCGTGCAATAGAGTCGATCAGCCAGCCACACTTGGCCTGGCTCGGCATTGGCCAATAGAGGCAGCACACAAACGCGCTCGCTTGCATAGGCATCCTCACACGCCTGAAGGTCGATGACCTGATCCAGGTCGGGGTCGTAGGCCACCACCGAAAAACCGGGACGAGCAGCGCCGCGCTCCTGACGTAAAGCCCCCAAGCGTTTCTCAGTGGATGCCAAGTGATTACCGTCCACTACCCGAACTTGCCAACCCGGCAGCATCGCCGTGCAGCCCAGCTCTCTGATGGTTGGAGTCAGGCGCTGTGCACAGCCGGTAACCAGGGCACGCAACAGAGCAGGCTCGGTACGACTGATCTTGTCGTAAAGGGCCGCCAAGCTGACAGGAAGATCTTCCAGTTGCCGCGCGGCGGCGTGCAGGGATGGCTTCAAGCCCAATGAAACAAGGGACATCAGCTTGATGATGGTCGAGAACAGTAGCTCACGAGAATACTGCCGTTGCCGATGCTCCTCGAAAACCTGATCGACCCACTCAGGGGCAATAGCCTGTTCGAGCGCCAACTTGGCCATGACGCTCGCAGGTGCTTTTTTCTCGAAACGCGCTAGAACATCGGCCCACATCTTTCGGTACCCCTGAATGAAATTTCAGGGGATTTTACTAAAGACCTTGAAAGGGATGGCTGTAAGAGCGAAACCATAAGCAGCCGTTACCGCAGCAACGGATATGTACTCATTCCACTCCAGCATCCTGGTCGGCTGTCAGGCCGCCAGCGGGAGCAAGCTCCCTCGCCACAGGTTCAGCGCCATACCAGAGTGGTGTAGATACCGAGGCCCCGATGGCGCTGAATCAGTCACCTGATGAATCGACTGACACACCGCTATCGGGGGCAAGCCCCCTCCCACATTTAGATCGCGGTCTAACCGTTAGATGCCGCTCGGCTGTCAGGCCGCCAGCGGGAGCAAGCTCCCTCGCCACAGGTTCAGCGCCATAGCCAGAGTGCCGTAGATACCGATGCCTCGATGGCGCTGAATCAGTCACCTGATGAATCGACTGACACACAGCTATCGGGGGCAAGCCCCCTCCCACATTTGGATCGCGGTCTAACCGTTAGATGCCGCTCGGCTGTCAGGCCGCCGGCGGGAGCAAGCGCCCTCACCACAGGTACAGTGCTCGCCCTTAACTGACTGGCATAAGGGCAAGCCCCCTCCCACATGTTGAGCTGCGTTAACTCAGGGAAAATGATCAGTGGTTGTAGGCCCGCTCGTTATGCTCGGCCAGGTCCAGCCCCATCTCCTCCACCGACTCATGGGCACGCAACCCGACCAGGGCATTGACCACCTTGAGGATGATCCAACTGATCACAAAGCAGTACACCGTGGTCAGCAGCACCCCCTTAAGCTGGGCAACCACCTGCCCCCCCATGGTCACACCTTCCACCAGGCCCCCCATGGACGGTACGCAGAACACACCGGTCAACACCGCGCCGATCATGCCGCCGATGCCGTGCAAGCCGAACACGTCAAGGCTGTCGTCGTAGCCGAAACGCCGCTTCAACACCGTCACGCTCAAATAACAGAACACCCCGCACAGCAAGCCGATGGCCAACGCACCGCCGACGCCCACATAGGCGCACGCCGGTGTAATTCCCACCAACCCGGCCAACGCACCGCTGGCCAGGCCGAGGGCACTCGGCTTGCCGACCTTGAACCACTCGGTGAACATCCAGCCAAGAATCCCGGCGCAGGCGCCCAACTGAGTGTTGAGCATGACGATGCCCGAGGTGCCGCTGAGGCCGCCACCGGAGCCGATATTGAAGCCGAACCAGCCGACCCAGAGCATCGCCGCGCCGGCCATGGTCAGGCTGAGGTTATGCGCAGGCATTGGCGTGTTCTGGTAGCCCTTGCGCTTGCCGAGGATCAGGCACGCGGCCAGCGCGGCCACACCGGCATTGATGTGCACGGCGGTACCGCCGGCAAAATCAAGCACGCCCCAGTTATGCATCAAGGCCCCCGAACCGCCCCAGACCATATGCGCCACCGGGGCATAGACCAGGGTGAACCAGATGGCCATGAACAGCAGCGCCGCCGAGAACTTCATGCGTTCGGCAAAGGCGCCGGCGATCAGGGCCGGGGTGATGATGGCGAACGTCATCTGGAAGGTCACGAACACCCCTTCCGGAATATCCCCCACCAGGCTCTCCGGGGTCATGCCCGCCAGGAAGGCGCGGCTGAGGCCGCCGACAAAACTGTTGAAGGTCACCTGCCCTTCGACCATGCCGGTGGTGTCGACCACCATGCTGTAGCCGTAGATCACCCACAGCACGCCCACCAACCCGGCGATGCCGAAGCACTGGGTGAACAGCGAAAGCATGTTTTTCGCACGGACGAGGCCGCCGTAGAACAGCGCAAGCCCCGGCAAGCACATGAACAGCACCAGCACGGCGGCGGTGACCATCCAGGCGGTGCTGCCGGTGTTCAAGGTGGGTGCATCAGCGGCGTACGCCAAGGGTGCAAAGGCACCGGCCACTAATACACCGAAGAGGGATTTGCCAAGAAGACGATTGACCATGTTCAAAGCTCCTGCAAAAGAAATGGGAAGTACCTGGGTGTAGTGAGCGGGCTTGCCCCGCGCTGGGTGGCGAAGCCGCCCTTAAACCAACCGCCGCATTTCTACCTCAATGAATGCGGCGGCTTTATTGGGGCGGCTTTGCCACCCGGCGCGGGGCAAGCCCGCTCACTACAGGGGCCCGCTAGTAACCGGAACCCGGCACCCAACGGGTCCCCGCCAGCGGTACCCGGGCCATGGCGGCCGACTCCACGGTCAGCGCCACCAAGTCCTCGGGGTCGAGGTTGTGCAGGTGCGATTTGCCGCACGCACGCGCCATGGTCTGTGCCTCCAGCACCATCACCCGCAGGTAGTTGGCCAACCGCCGCCCGCCTTCCACCGGGTCAAGGCGCTTGGACAGCTCCGGGTCCTGAGTGGTGATGCCCGCCGGATCGCGGCCGTTCTGCCAGTCGTCGTAGAAGCCGGCGGCCGAGCCGATCTTTTTCAGTTCCGCGTCCAGTCGTGGGTGGTTGTCGCCCAGGGCAATCAGCGCCGCCGTGCCGATGGCCACCGCGTCCGCGCCCATCGCCATGGCCTTGGCCACATCGGCACCATTACGAATCCCGCCCGACACGATCAACTGGACCTTGCGGTGCATGCCCATCTCTTGCAAAGCCTGTACCGCTTGCGGGATGGCCGACAAAATCGGAATGCCCACATGCTCGATAAACACTTCCTGGGTCGCGGCGGTGCCGCCTTGCATGCCGTCGAGCACGATCACATCGGCACCGGCCTTGACCGCCAGCTTCACGTCGTAATACGGCCGGCTCGCGCCGATTTTCACGTAGATCGGTTTTTCCCAATCGGTGATTTCGCGCAGCTCGGCAATCTTGATCGCCAGGTCATCCGGGCCGGTCCAGTCCGGGTGGCGACAGGCGCTGCGCTGGTCCACGCCGATGGGCAAAGTGCGCATGCCGGCCACACGCTCGGTGACTTTCATGCCGAGCAGCATGCCGCCGCCGCCGGGCTTGGCGCCCTGGCCGAGGACGATCTCGATGGCGTCGGCCTTGCGCAGATCATCCGGGTTCATGCCGTAGCGCGACGGCAGGTACTGATACACCAGGTGCTGGGACTGGCCGCGCTCCTCCGGGGTCATGCCGCCGTCACCGGTGGTGGTGCTGGTGCCGGCGATGGTCGCGCCACGGCCCAGGGCTTCCTTGGCGTTGGCCGACAACGCACCGAAACTCATGCCGGCGATGGTCACCGGGATCTTCAGGTGGATCGGCTTCTTGGCGAAGCGATTGCCGAGGATCACATCGGTGCCGCACTTCTCGCGATAGCCTTCCAGCGGGTAGCGCGACACGCTGGCGCCGAGCAGCAGCAAGTCATCGAAGTGCGGCAGCTTGCGCTTAGTGCCGCCACCGCGAATATCGTAGATGCCGGTTTCGGCGGCACGCTGGATTTCCTGGATGGTCAGGCGGTCGAAGGTGGCCGACTCGCGCAGGACCGGAGGGGTTTGTTCAGTCATGGTGGAGCTCCTGATCAGTACGCGGAGGCGTTATCGACTTTGAAGTTGTAGAGTTGACGGGCCGAGCCGTAGCGCTTGAAATCTGCCGCCTGGTGGGCGAAACCGGCGCGGTCGAGCAGTTCCTGCAGCTCGTGCAGGTGTTCGCTGCGCATCTCTTTTTCGACGCAGTCCGAGCCCAGGGACTCCACCGTGCCTTTCACGTAGATGTGGGTTTCGTAGAGCGAATCGCCCAGCGCATCGCCGGCGTCGCCGCACACCACCAGACGCCCGGCCTGGCCCATGAAGCAGCTCATATGGCCGATGCTGCCGCCGACGACGATGTCGATGCCCTTCATGGAAATCCCGCAACGCGCGCCCGCGTCGCCCTCGATCACCAGCAGACCACCATGGGCCGTGGCCCCGGCCGCCTGGGACGCGCTGCCTTTGACGCGCACCGAGCCGGACATCATGTTCTCGGCGCAGCCCACGCCGACATTGCCGTGCACGGTGATCGAGGCCTGTTGGTTCATGCCTGCGCAGTAATAACCGGCGTGGCCCTCGATATCGATGGACACGGCCTGGTTCACGCCCACGGCGAGGTTGTGCTTGCCGTTGGAATGGGTCACGCGCCACTCGTTGTCGATGGCCTGGGCGTGCAACGCCTGGTTGAGGTCACGCACGGTGGCGGTGGAAAGATCGATGGTTTTCATGTGTGCGCTCCTTAAGCTGCTGACTCGCGTTCCCAGATGTACAACGTGGCCGGTGCCGGCTCCCAGATCCGCGCATTCTCGATGCCCGGCAGGCTCGACAGCGCCTGGTACTCGGAGGCCATGGCGACGTAGTCGTCGGTCTCGGCGAGGATCGCCGGCTTGCACGCAATCGGGTCGCGGATCACCGCAAAGCCGTTGCGCGTGCCGATGGCGAAGGTGAAGAAGCCGTCGAGGTCTTCCAGGGAATGGTCCAGCGCCTCTTTGAGCGAATCACCCTGTTGCAGGCGCCAGGTCAGGTAGCCGGCGGCGACTTCGGTGTCGTTGTCGGTTTCGAAGTGGATGCCTTCGCGCTTGAGTTCCTGGCGCAGGCGGAAGTGGTTGGACAGCGAGCCGTTGTGCACCAGGCACAGGTCGGCGCCGGTGGAAAACGGGTGACTGCCTTCCATGGTCACCGCGCTTTCCGTGGCCATGCGCGTGTGGCCGATGATGTGGCTGCCCTGCATGTTTGCCAGGCCGAAGCGCTGGGAAATCTCCTGGGGCAGGCCCATGCCCTTGAGGATCTCGATACTCTGCCCGGCGCTCATGATGCGCACGCTCGGCGCCAGTTCGGCCAGCGCCAGGCGTACCGGGGCTTCGTCGGCGTGGATCTTAAGTACAGCGGCGCTGGCGTTCTGGAACCAATCCAGGGAACAGCCGAGGCGCCCTTCCAGCTCGCCCATCAAGCCTTTCCAGTCGAAGGCTTCGGTGGTGGCTTGCAGGGTCAGCTTGACCCAGCCATCGGCGACTTCATCGCCGTAGATGGCGAAACCGGCGCTGTCCGGGCCACGGTCGGTCATGGCTTGCAGCATGGGTTCAAACAGCTTGCCGAGCTGGGGTTCCAGCTGCGGATTCTTCAGGTACAGGCCTACGATTCCACACATAACAAGTCTCCGTCACACGGTGTCAGAAAAATTCGGTATAGCGCTGGATTTCCCAGTCGCTCACATGGCGGCTGTACTCCACCCACTCCATGCGCTTGAGCTTGATGAACTCGCCTACGATCTGCGGGCCAAGCACTTCGGCGAACAGCGCGTCGGCTTCCAGTGCGTCGCAGGCTTCCTTGAGGGATTGCGGCAGGGTCTTGATGCCGCGCTCGGCGATCTGCTCGAGGCTCAGGCTGTAGAGGTTTTCGTTGCAGACGTGGTCGATTTCCAGCTGGCGATCGATACCGTCCAGGCCCGCGGCGATGATCGCGGCGCTGACCAGATAGGGGTTGCAGCCTGCATCCGGCAGGCGAAATTCCAGGCGACCGTACGGCACGCGCACCATGGCCGAGCGATTGTTGGCGCCAAACGCGATGAAGGCCGGGGCCCAGGTGGCGCCGGACAACGAGTTGCCGACCACCAGGCGCTTGTACGAGTTGACCGTGGGCGCGGCGAACGCACACAGCGCCGGGCCATGGGCGAGCAAGCCGGCGGCGAAGTGATAGGCAAGTGTCGACAAGCCCATGCCGCTCGGGTCGCTGGCGTCATGGAACAGGTTTTTGTTCTCGGCGCTGCTGATCGACAGGTGAAAGTGCATGCCATTGCCGGCGCGTTTCGGGTCGGGCTTGGGCATGAAGGAGCAGATCATGCCCAGGTCATTGGCGATCTCGCCGGCGGCCATGCGGAAGAAGGTGAAACGGTCGGCGGACGTCAGGGCGTCGCTGTAGGTGTAGTTGATCTCGAACTGGCCGTTGGCGTCTTCGTGGTCGATTTGATAGACCTCGAAATCCACCGCCTGCAAGGCTTCGGTCAGGCGCTCGAGAAACACCCGCGAACGCGACAGGCCCTTGTAGTCGTAGCAAGGCTTGTCGAGGTTGTCGCTGGGGTCGACCAATTGCAACGTGCCCTGCTCGTCACGGCGCATCAGGTTGAACTCGGGTTCGAGGCCGGTGTTCAGCGTCCAGCCCTTGTCCTGCAGGCGCTGCACTTGTTGCTGCAACACGTAGCGGCTGTCGTAGGGGTGGGGTTTGCCGTCGACATGGCCGACACACACCACACGCCCATAACCTGGCTGCCAGGGTACCGGGGTCAATGTCGACAGATCGCCGCGCGCCATGAAGTCCGGACCGTGGGGCTCCATGCCCATGCCGCTGATGGCAAACCCTGCAAACCCCGCGCCCTCTTCGGCCACTGTCTTGAGCCCGCAGATGGGCACCGACTTGGTCTTGGCCGCACCGTGTATATCCACAAACTGCGCAAGCACGTACTTGATCCCGTGCTTGTCGATAATGCGCTGGGTTTCTGCTGGCAACATTGCGTGTCACTCCTCGCGAAAGGCAAAACCGTGTGGGTGGGCCTAGGCTGTCTTTTTATTCCTAAAAAGAAAGTTAGTTTCCCTACAGGAATGCAATACCCTTGCCAGATTCGCGGACGGCTGTTTGATGTGCCGGTGAAAGCGCTTTTGTGCTGTATATATGGGAAAATTCTTTTCCCTGCAGGAATACGTACAGCGGGGTGGCCTTTAAGCGCCAGACTTTGCACTTTCCCAGTGCGAAAATAATATTACTGAACGGAAACCGTGCAGGAGCCGATGATCATGTCCACCGAAACCGCCCCGCGCCTCAAGCTTGAGCAATACCTGGGGCTGCAGATCAAACGCCAGCGCCAGGCCCAGGACCTGAAGCTATCTGACGTGGCAAAAATTGCCGATATCAGCCAGGGCATGTTGAGCAAGATCGAGAACGCCCAGGTCTCTACCAGCCTCGATACCTTGAGCCGCCTGTGCGATGTGCTCGGGCTGCCGCTCTCGAAATTATTCAGCGAATACGACCAGCAGGATGGCAGCGCCTTGCTGGTCAAGGCCGACCAAGGCATGGAAGTGGTGCGCCGGGGGACCGAGAAGGGGCATACCTATCACCTGCTCAACCACACGCGCGGGCCGAAGAAGAGCTTCGAGGCGTACATGGTCAGCATGGATGACGCCAGTGAGGAGTTTCCGACGTTTGCGCACCCAGGGACCGAGTTTCTGCACCTGCTTGAAGGGGAGCTGATTTATCGCCACGGCAACCAGTTGTATCGCATGGAGGCCGGGGACAGCCTGACGTTTGAGGGCGAGATTCCCCATGGGCCGGAGGAGTTGGTGCGGGTGCCGATTCGGTTGTTGTCGATCATGAACTACGGCAACGACAAAGAATAAGCGGCTTTGCTGCACACCTTTTAAAGGCGCATGAGCACCTTGTAGTGAGCGGGCTTGCCCCGCGCTGGGCGGCGAAGCCGCCCCAGTAAAGACATCGCCGAGTTCCAGATAAGACCAAGTCGCCTGGTTTGGGTCGGCTTCGCCACCCAGCGCGGGGCAAGCCCGCTCACTACAGTTTGCAGAGACCTGTGATCATCGTAGGCAAGCCAGCGCCCACCTTTGATCGCATTCGACCTTCCCGTCGCCCCCGAAAAAATTCCCCCCAGTTAAAAATCTTTCCCAAACCCCCTAGACGCCCCGCCCTCATTCCCCTATAAAGCCACTTCAGGAATATTTTATTCCCCACAAGAAAACGCGCTCAAGGAATGAGCCTGCTGTCCTCAGACATTTTTTCGCTATGCGATGAGCTGCCGCCATCATCCCGAGGACGTGTCATGCAACACGAAAAAAACCATTTCATCATCAAGGTCACTTGTCCCGCGGTGTCCGGCATTGTCGCTGCCGTCACCACTTACCTGGCGGACAAGGCGTGCTACATCGGGGAGATGGCGCAGTTCGACGATGACTTCAGCGGCCGCTTCTTCATGCGTGCGGTGTTCCGCTTCAACGATGGCCATGCGGGCAACCTGCAAGAGATCAGAGACGGTTTCGCCGATGTCGCCCAGGCCTTCGACATGCAGTGGGAGCTGCACGACACCCGCGAGCCGATGCGCGTGATGCTGATGGTGAGCAAGTTCGACCACTGCCTCACCGACCTGCTCTACCGATACCACAAGGGCGAGATGGACATGACCCTCACCGCCATCGTCTCCAACCACCTCGATCTGCGGCCGATGGCCGAGCGCGAGGGCATTCGCTTTATCTACCTGCCGGTGTCCAAGGACAACAAGGCCGCGCAGGAAGCCGAGTTGATGAAGATCGTCGACGACACCCGCACCGAACTGGTGGTGTTGGCGCGCTACATGCAGATCCTCTCCGACGACCTGTGCCGGCAACTGTCGGGGCGGGCGATCAATATCCACCATTCGTTCCTGCCCGGTTTCAAGGGTGCCAAGCCCTATCACCAGGCTTATCAACGCGGCGTGAAGTTGATCGGTGCCACCGCGCACTACGTGACCAGCGACCTGGATGAGGGCCCGATCATCGAGCAGGAAGTACAGCGCGTCGACCACGTGTACAAGCCCGACGACTTGGTCGCCATCGGTCGCGACACCGAAACCGTGGCCCTGTCCAAGGCGGTCAAGTACCACCTGGAGCACCGGGTCTTCCTCAATCAGGACAGAACGGTGGTGTTCCGGTGAACGCGCATAAACTGATCGACGGCAAAGCCGCCGCCGCACGGGTGCTGCTGCAAGTGCGCGAAGACGTGGCGCGTCTGCATGGGCAGGCTATTCAACCGGCGCTGGCGGTGATCCTGGTGGGCAACGACCCGGCCAGCCAGGTGTATGTGCGCAACAAGATCCTGCGCGCCGAAGAGGTGGGCATCCGCTCCGTGGAGCATCGCCTGCCCAGCGACACCAGCACCGAACAATTGTTGATCCTGATCGGCCAATTGAATGCCGACCCGGCGATCCACGGCATCCTTCTGCAATTGCCGTTGCCGGCGCAGATGGACGAACTGCGCGCCCTGGAGGCCATCGCGCCGGACAAGGACGTCGACGGTTTTCACAGCCAGAACGTCGGCGGCCTCAGCCAGGGGCGCGCGGTGCTCACGCCGTGCACGCCGAGTGGTTGCCTGTACCTGCTGGAACACACCTGCGGCGACCTGCGCGGGAAGCACGCGGTGGTGATCGGCCGTTCGAACATCGTTGGCAAGCCCATGGCCGCGCTGCTGCTCAAGGCGGATTGCTCGGTGACCGTGCTGCACTCACGCAGCCACGACGCCCAGGCCCTGTGCCGCCAGGCCGATATTGTGATCGCTGCCGTGGGCCGCGCCCGCTTGATTGACGCGAGCTGGTTGAAACCCGGCGCAGTGGTGATCGATGTCGGCATCAACCGCATCGACGACGACGGCCGCAGCCGCCTGGTGGGTGATGTCGACTTCGACAGCGCCCTGCCCCATGTCGCCGCCATCACCCCGGTGCCCGGCGGTGTCGGGCCGATGACCATTGCCTTCCTGATGAAAAACACCGTGGCCGCCGCCCAGGCGCAACACCACGCCCTACGCAGCCAATCGGAGGCCGTATGCCATTCAATCTATTGAAATACGGGCTGAGTTCCGAGTACCCGGTGGAGGTGGATCTGCCATCGCCCAAGGCACTCAAGTCGAGTTACGACGTGGTGATCATCGGCGCCGGTGGCCATGGCCTGGCGACGGCCTACTACCTGGCCAAGTACCACGGCATCACCAATATCGCGGTGCTGGAAAAGGCCTACCTGGGCGGCGGCAATACCGCGCGCAATACGGCGGTGATCCGCTCCAACTACCTCACCAGCGAAGGCGTTCGTTTCTACGCCGAGTCGGTGAAGATGTTCCAGTCGCTGTCCAACGAATTCGATTTCAACATCATGTACTCCGAGCGCGGCCAACTGACCCTGGCCCACACCGACGCCACCGTGCGTTCGTTCCGCCAGCGCGCCGAGGTCAACAAGCACTTCGGCGGGCGTACCGAGATGATCGATCGCCAGCAGATCCGCGAGCTGGTGCCCAGCCTTAACCTCGACCCCGGCCACCTGCCAGTGATCGCCGGGCTCTGGCATATCGACGGCGCCACCGCGCGTCACGATGCCGTGGCGTGGGGCTACGCCAAGCAGGCAGCCAAGCGCGGCGTGGAGATCCACCAGCTCACTGAAGTGCAGGACCTGATCATCGAAAACGGCGCCATCACTGCGGTGAAAACCAATCGCGGCACCATCAAGTGTGGTTGCGCGGTGCAGGCGATTGCCGGGCACAGCTCGCTGCTGATGGCCAAGGCCGGCATCCGCTCGCCGATCCAGACGTTCCCGCTGCAGGCCATGGTCACGCAGCCGTTCAAGCCGTTCCTCGATCCGCTGGTAAGTTCCTCGGCGCTGCACTGCTACGTGCAACAAACCAGCCGTGGCGAAGTGGTGTTCGGTGGCGGTTCCGATCCCTACCCGCTGTTCAACACGCGTTCGACCCTGGACCTCAAGGAAAGCCTGTTGGCCCATGCCATCGAGATGTTCCCGTTCCTGGCCAACGCCAAGTTGATGCGCCAGTGGGCCGGGATCACCGACATGACCCCCGACTACAGCCCGATCATGGGCCTGTCGCCGGTGAAAAATTACTACCTCGACGCCGGCTGGGGCACCTGGGGCTTCAAGGCCACGCCGATATGCGGCAAGACCATGGCCGAGCTGGTCGCCAGCGGCGGCAAGGTGCCGGACTTGATCAAACCCTTCGGCCTCGAGCGCTTTTCGACCTTCCAGCAAGTCAACGAAATGGGCGCCACAGCGGCCAGCCACTGACGGAGAGCAGACGATGAAAATCATGATTTGCCCGCTCAACGGGCCGCGCAATATCAGCGAGTTCACCTACGGCGGTGAATTCAAACCGATGCCCGACCCGCTGACCTGCAGCGATGCCGAATGGGCCGACTACGTGTTCAACACCGACAACCTTGCCGGCGTGGTGCGCGAATGGTGGATGCACACGCCGTCCAGCTACTGGTTCCTCGCCGAGCGCCACACGGTCACCGACGAGATCGTGCGCACCTTCGATCCGCGCGAAGTGTTCACCACCCGCGTCGACTTCACCACTGCCAAGGAGATCGCCGGATGAACCGCCTCCCCGCCCCCATGGGCCTGCTGATCCAGCGTGACCAGCCACTCGACTTCAGCTTCGACGGCCTCCCCTACCAAGGTTTGCAGGGCGACAGCATCGCCAGCGCCCTGCTCGCCAACGGGCGCTTCCTGATGTCGCGCTCGTTCAAATACCACCGCCCACGCGGCCCGTTGACCATGGCCGGCCATGACGCCAACAGCCTGGTGCAACTGCCCCGCGAACCCAACGTATTAGCCGACGCCCATGCGCTGTCCGCCGGCTTGGCGGTGACGGCGCAGAACGTCAACGGCTCGCTGGACAACGACAAGGACGCCT
The DNA here is from genome assembly GCF_045037875.1 of Pseudomonas petroselini. Taxonomy (NCBI): domain Bacteria; kingdom Pseudomonadati; phylum Pseudomonadota; class Gammaproteobacteria; order Pseudomonadales; family Pseudomonadaceae; genus Pseudomonas; species Pseudomonas petroselini. The sequence goes on along the minus strand of NZ_CP173614.1, from coordinate 3,115,034 downwards.
ACCTGGGCAAGTTCTCCAAGTTCATGCCGGTGGGCTTCTACTACCGTTCGTTCTACAAGCCCAAGGGCATGTGGAAAGTCTGGGAGCCGATCATTCGCAAAAAGGCCGGCCTGGGCGTGCTCGACCTGACGTTCCAACCCGAGTACTACGATAAGGCCTACCTGTTTACCGACCTCGCCGTGATCGGCGCCGGCCCCGCTGGCTTGCAGGCCGCGCTGACCGCCGCGAATGCCGGCGCCAAGGTGCTGCTGATCGAGCAGCAACCGATCCTCGGCGGGTCGCTGACCTACGCGCGCTTCGATATTGCCGGCACCCGTGCCGACACCTTGCGCCGCGAGTTGCTGGGCGCGGTGCAGCAACACGCGAATATCCAGGTACTCACCGACGCCACCTGCAATGCCTGGTTCACCGACAACTACCTGCCGGTGATCCAGGGCAAGCGCCTGTACAAAGTGCGCGCGCAGCAGTGCCTGGTATGCAGCGGTTCGTTCGACCAACCGGTGGTCTTCCGCAACAATGACCTGCCGGGGGTGATGCTCACCAGCGCGGCGCAGCGCCTGATGAAGCTGTATGCGGTCAAGCCCGGCAAGCGCGCGGTGGTGCTCACCGGCAACGATGACGGCTACCTGGCCGCCCTCGACCTGCATGACCAGGGCGTGGACGTGGCCGCTGTGATCGACCTGCGTCACGCCCCGGCGGACATAGCCCTGCCGGGTGCCCTGGCCCAGCGCAAGATCGCGTGCCTGAGCAACAGCACGGTGTTCGAGGCCCTGCATGAAAAAGGCCTGCGCCATGTGAAGGGCGTCGACGTGCGCCAGATCACCGGCCAGGGCCAGGTCAGCACCAGCGGGCAAGTGATCGACTGCGACCTGCTGTGCATGTCGGCCGGTTATATGCCGGTCTATCAGTTGCTGTGCCAGGCCGGTGGCAAGCTGGCCTATGAAGACTCGCGGGCGGAGTTCAGCCTCAGTGGCCTGCCGCGCAATCTGGGCGTGGCCGGTTCCGTACACGGTCGGCATCAACTGGACAATGTGCTGGCGGATGCGACCAACGCCGCCGCCGACAGCCTGCTCGCCCTCGGATTGAACAGCACCCGCCCGCCTGCAGCGCTGCGCCCTGAAGCCCAGGTCAACTTCCACTGGCCGATCTTCCCGCACCCCAAGGGCAAGGATTTCGTCGACTTCGACGAAGACCTGCAAGTGGCGGACATCGTCAACGCCACCCGCATTGGCTACCGCGATGTGCAGTTGGTGAAGCGCTATTCCACGGTCGGCATGGGCCCGTCCCAGGGGCGCCACTCGGCGCTGCCGACCGCACGGCTGGTGGCCTGGGCGACCCAGCGCACTATCAGCGAAACCGGAGTCACCACCGCACGGCCACCGTTCGTGGCGGAGAAACTCGCGCATGTCGCCGGACGCGCCTTCGACCCCTACCGCCAAACGCCGATGCACGCGCGCCATGTACAAGCCGGGGCGAAGATGATGCCCGCCGGTATCTGGCAGCGCCCGGCCTATTACGGCAAGGCCCAGCACCGCGAAGCGTGCATGCAGGCCGAAGCGCTGCACGTGCGCAACAAGGTCGGGCTGATCGATGTGTCCACACTCGGCGGCCTCGACGTGCGCGGCCCGGACGCCGCCGAACTGCTTAACCGCCTCTACACCTTCGCGTTCCTCAAGCAGCCGGTGGGCCGTTCGCGTTATGCGCTGATGACCAACGAACACGGGGTGGTGATCGACGACGGCGTGTGCGCGCGGCTGGCCGACAACCACTTCTACGTCACCGCCACCACCAGCGGCGTCGATCGTATTTACCAGCAGATGCTCAAGTGGAACGCGCAGTGGCGCCTGGACGTGGACGTGACCAACGTCACCGCCGCGATCTGTGCGGTAAACGTGGCGGGGCCGGACTCGCGCAAGGTGCTGGCGCAGGTGTGCAGCGATCTCGACCTCAGTGCCGAAGGCTTCCCCTACCTGGGCGTGCGCCAGGGCACGGTGGCCGGGATCAAGGCACGCCTGCTGCGGGTGGGTTTCGTCGGCGAACTGGGCTATGAAATCCACGTACCGGCACGCCACGGCCTGGCGCTGTGGGACGCGTTGATGACGGCCGGCAAGGCCTTTGACATTCGCCCCTTCGGCGTCGAGACCCAGCGCCTGCTGCGCCTGGAAAAAGGCCACGTGATCATCAGCCAGGACACCGACGGCATGACCCACCCGGCAGAGATCGACATGGGCTGGGCAGTCAGCCGCACCAAGCCGTTCTTCGTCGGCCGCCGCTCGGTGGACATCCTCGAAGCCCAGCCGCTGAAACGCAAACTGGTGGGCTTCAGCCTGCCCAAGGGCAGTGTGCAACCGCTGGAAGGCCATCTGGTACTCAACGGCGCGGACATCAGCGGCAACGTCACCTCCTGCGAATACTCCACCAGCCTGGGCCGCATCATCGGGCTGGCCTACGCCGGGATCGACCAAAGCACACCGGGGCAGCGCATTCCGATTCGCGTCGAAGGCGGCATCGTCGTCCAGGCCGAGGTGGTGCAACTGCCGTTCTTCGACCCCACTAACCAACGCCAGGAGGGTTAAGCCATGACCAGTCTGAAGGCCCACGAATTGTTCACGCCGCCCTGCCAACTGCAGGACCAGACCGACCTGCCCCGGGTCGGCTTTCGCGGCGCACAGAGCGCCGAGTACCTCACGGCGCGCGGCTTCACGTTGCCGGGCGGGCCCAACCAAGCCTGCGCACAAGCGGACGGCAGTTGGGTGGCGCGCCTGTCGCAGAACGAATACCTGGTGCTGGGCAGCCCGCGGGATCAGGGGCAACGGATTGCCGATGAAGAAGCGCGTTGGGAACTGGACCACCGCGCCAACTACTTGCTGCCGCGCCAGGACAGCCATGCCTGTGTGCGGCTCAGCGGGGAGGTGATTGCGCAGGTGATGGCGAAGCTGTGCGGGGTGGATCTCAGTTTCCCGGCCTTCAAGCCGGGGATGGTGGCGCAGACCTCGGTGGCGCGGGTCAATGCGATTGTCATCCACACAGGCAGTGGGGAGCTGCCGGCGTTTCATATCCTCTGGGATCGCGCCTCGAAGGCATACTTCGAGGGCGCGTTGCGGGATGCGCTGGAGGAGTTCGGCGGGGTGGGTCAGTCGGTGTAGCCCAACCGCGCCGCCCTGACCTTTTGCGTGTGTTGACGTGTCGCCAGGCAGTAATACAACGGGCACGTCACCACCAACCCCACCAGCCACGACAAGTCCGCGCCTTCCACCAGGTTGGCCCACGGCCCCACATACAGCGACGTATTGGCAAACGGCAGTTGCACGATGATGCCGATGAAGTACGCCACGATCGCATGCAGGTTGAAACGCCCATACACCCCGCCATCGGCCTGGAAGATCGAGGCAATGTCATAGACCCCGCGCTTGATGATGTAGAAGTCGATCAGGTTGATTGACGCCCACGGCACCAACACCAGCAACAGCGCAAGGATCAGGCCAATAAATTGCGAGATGAAGTCCGCCGACGCGCCCAACGCCACCACGCAGCAACCGGCCAGGACCACGCCCGACATCGCCACGCGCACCTTGATGCTGGGGGTCCAGTGGCTGGCGAAGGTCTGGACCGAGGTGATGATCGACAGCACCGCGCCGTACAGATTCAGGGCGTTGTGGCTGATGATATTAAGCAGGAACAGCACCATCAGGATCGGCCCCAGCCAGCCGGTGGCTTGCTTGACCGCGACCATGGCTTCGGTGCCCTCGGGCGTGGCCAGTGCAGCGACCAGGCCAAAGGCGAAGGACAGGATGGTGCCGAGGGTCGCGCCCAGGTAGGTGGCGAGAAACGGACGGGCGATGCCAATGTCCGCCGGCAGGTAGCGCGAGTAGTCGCTGGTGTAGGGCGAAAAGCTGATCTGCCAGATCACCCCCAGCGACACGGTAGCCAACCAGCCAGCCGCGTTGAAGCCGCCACGGGTAAGGAAGTCTGCCGGCAGGTCATGGGCAAAAATGTAGATAAAACCGGCCAGCAAAGCGCTGCCCATCACCCAGGTGCCGATGCGGTTGAGGGTATGGATAAAGCGGTAGCCGATCACGCCGATGGCGGTGGCGCTGAGGGCGCCGATCAGGATGCTCGCCGGCACCGGCACCGACGGCACGATGCCGACGATGGACTTGCCGGCCAGGACGATATTGGAGATGAAAAAGCCGACGTAGATCAGCGCGGCGAAGAACACAATCAGCAACGCGCCGTACCGGCCGAACTGGCCACGGCTCTGCACCATCTGCGGGATGCCCATGCGCGGGCCTTGAGCCGATGCGAGGGCAATCACGATGCCGCCGAGCAGGTGCCCGAGGGCAATCGCCAACAGCCCCCACGCCAGATTGAGATGGAACACCTGGGCCACCATGGCACCCGTGACGATCGGCAGCGGCGCGATGTTGGTGCTGAACCATAAGGTGAACAGGTCGCGGGCCTTTCCATGGCGCTCTGCGAGGGGGACGTAATCGACCGTGTGATGCTCGATCAGGGGGTCTTGCCGGGACATCTGGGGCATGGAAATGAACTCGCGTTTGTCTGATCTTATAGTTGTTTGACGCCAAACCGGGGGAGCTCTTTGGCCGCCCCTCAGATGAACACCATATTATGGTATTCCAACATTTTAACAAGACTGATCCGTAGTCTTAGCGCGCATCTGATCCGCAAGTGTGCCACAGCGCACCCTGTTATTTCCCGCCATAGCTCCCGTATTTATGGGCGATAAGCCCGAGGATTGACGTTCATCGGGCGATTGAAAAAGCGGTTGCATCGACTGTATTACGGTATACCATCAGACCTACAAATTCATAAAAACCGCTTTACCCGCAGAGGACCGTCCCATGATCGATGCCGCTATCTACAAACAAGTGATGGGTTCGTTTCCGTCCGGTGTCACCGTGATCACCACGCTCGATGACGAGGGGCAAATCGTCGGGTTGACCGCCAGTGCCTTCAGTTCACTGTCCATGGACCCGGCCCTGGTGCTGTTCTGCCCCAACTACAGCTCCGACTCGTACCCGGTGTTGATCAAGAACAAGCGCTTTGCCATTCATGTGCTTTCCGGTGGGCAGCAAACCGAAGCCTATGCCTTTGCGCGCAAAGGCAAGGACAAGGCCCAGGGCATCGAATGGACGCTCAGTGAGTTGGGCAACCCGATCCTGGCCAATGCCACGGCGGTGATCGAGTGCGAGTTGTGGCGCGAATATGAAGGCGGCGACCACGCGATCATGGTCGGCGCGGTGAAGAACCTGATCGTGCCCCGGCAGAACGCCGGGCCACTGGTGTATTGCAACGGCAAGATGGGCGCCCTGCCACTGCCTGCCTGATCCCCGACACCGTTCTGAAAACAGCGAAGATCAAATGTGGGGTTTGCCCGAATGCCAGTCAGTTAAGGCAAACACTGTACCTGTGGCGAGGGAGCTTGCTCCCGTTGGGCCGCGAAGCGGCCCCAGCTCTTTGTTTAAAACGACTGGGACTGCTACGCAGTCCAACGGGAGCAAGCTCCCTCGCCACAGGTCACTTTTCGCTCTTGCTGCTTCTTAACTGACTGGTCTTAGGGCTTGCCCGCTCCCTCATTCGAACGTCCCCCTAAGGGCTGCTGTGCCAGTTAAGTGCGGAAGCGGCTGACCAATTGATTCAACGTCTGCGACAACGCCGTCAATTGCTGCGCATCCTGGCGTGTAGAGTCGGCCAGGCTTGCCACTAATTGCGCATCCCCATGAATCTGGCTGATATGCCGATTGATGTCTTCGGCCACCTGGTGCTGTTCCTCAGCGGCGGTGGCGATTTGCGTGTTCATGTCGCGGATCACGTCGACCGACTCACGGATCAGGCCAAAGCTTTCACGCGCGTCGTTGATCGACACCACCGTTTCCTGGGACACCTCCAGGCTCGCATGCATCTGCTTGCCCATCTGGTGAGTGCGGCGCGCCAGGTTGCCGAGCAGCCCGTCGATTTCACCGGTGGAGTCCGAGGTGCGCTTGGCCAGCGCGCGCACCTCGTCCGCCACCACCGCAAACCCACGGCCCTGCTCGCCGGCCCGTGCGGCTTCGATGGCGGCGTTCAGGGCCAGCAGGTTGGTCTGTTCGGCAATGGAGCGGATGGTGCCGAGGATCGACTGGATGTCATTACTGTCTTTTTCCAGCTGCTCCATGGCCTGGGCGGAGTGGCCGATTTCCTCGCTCAAGCGCCCGACACTGCTCACCGCCGCGTCGATCTGTTGCTGCCCGGTGTGGGCCTGGCGCTGGCCGTTGTCGGCCGAGTCGGCAGCCTGGCTGCAGGAGCGCGCGACTTCGTTGGAGGTGGCAACCATTTCATGAAACGCCGTCGAAACCATATCCACCGCTTCGCGCTGTCGCTCGGCGACTTCGGCCATTTCCACCGAGACTTCGGTGGCACTCCCGGAGCTGCTGTGGATCTGCCCGGCCGCCTGCCCGATGCGCTGGATCAGCGTGCGGATCGCTTCGAGGAACTGGTTGAACCAGCCGGCCAGTTGCGCCGTCTCGTCACGCCCCTTCACCTCCAGGCGCGCGGTCAAGTCACCTTCACCTTGGGCGATGCCTTCCAGGCCGCTGGCCACGCCGCGAATCGGCTTGACGATCAGCCCGGCAAACCAGGCCCCCGCCACCGCAAACAGCACACCACACACCAGCGCGATGGCTGCAATCAGCCAGGTCAGGCGCGCCGCGCCGGCCATCACTTCACTCTCGCGCACCAGCCCGACAAACCGCCAGCCCAAGGCCTTGGACGGCCACACCAGCGCCATATAGCGCTCACCCGCCAGCTCGACCTGCACCAGGCCCTGGTCGGCTTCGCTCAACTGACGATAGCCATCGCCCAGTTGGCCGAGAGGCTTGAAATTATGGGACGGTTCATTCGGGTCCACCAGCACCGTGTTGTTGGCTTCCATCAGCATCAGGTAGCCGCTTTCGCCCAGCTTGATCTGCTTGACCAGGTCGGTCAGTTGCTTGAGGGACACGTAGATGTTGACCACCCCGCTCGCCTTGCCCTGGCGGTCGTTGAAGCTTTGCACGGTGCTGACCAGCACCACATCGTCGGCGGCCCAGTAATAGGCCTCGGTGCGCAGGGTCTTGCCCGGCTGGGCCATGGCGGTCTTGTACCAGGGGCGTGTGCGCGGATCGTAGCTGGCCAGCTTGGGGTCGCCGGGCCAGAACACATAACCGCCGTCCTCGGTACCCAGGGACAGGTAGGTGTAGGCCGAATGACTCTGGGCCAAGCCTTCGAACAGCTTGAACACCTGCTCGTCGCGCTCGCCGGGTGCGACTTGTGCGGCATCGCTGGCCAGGTAGCGTTTCACATCACCCTTGATACTCTGCAGTTGCGGGTGCGCGGCCAGGTAGCTGACGTTCTGGCTGATGCCTTCGAAAAACAACTGCATCGCGTTGTCGACCTGGCGGATCTCGCGCCCACTGCTGTCGATAAAGCCATCCCGTGCCTCATGACGCACATTGAGGATGATCAGCACAGCCACCAGCATTACCGGCAGGCTGGCGATCACCGCAAAGGCCAGGATCAGTTTTTGTTTTATGTTCATCTAGCTCGCTTTCCTTGTGAGGTGACGGTGCGACCGTTGGAGAGAAAAGTTTTGCGGATATTCCGTATTATGGTATACCAACAATCAATCCGCCGAACAGCCGTCATCACTGGCATGCTTCAACGTGGCGAGAGTACTTAAGGGCCCGCAGCCGACAGGCCGATCACAATAGATCCGAGGTAAGCGTCATGAAGTTTTCCCTGTTCGTACACATGGAACGTTGGGACGAAAGTGTCAGCCACCGGCAGTTGTTCGAAGACTTGACCGAACTGACCCTGATGGCCGAGGCCGGCGGTTTCAGTACCGTATGGATTGGCGAACACCACGCCATGGAATACACCATCTCGCCGAGCCCGATGCCGCTGCTGGCTTACCTCGCGGGCAAGACCACCACCATTCACCTGGGCGCCGGCACCATCATCGCGCCGTTCTGGCACCCGTTGCGGGTGGCGGGTGAATGCGCCTTGCTCGACGTGATCAGCAACGGGCGCATGGAAGTCGGCCTGGCCCGTGGTGCTTACCAAGTCGAATTCGACCGCATGGCCGGCGGCATGCCCGCCTCCAGCGGCGGCCAGGCGCTGCGCGAGATGGTGCCGGTGGTGCGTGCGTTGTGGAAAGGCGACTACGCCCACGACGGCGACATCTGGAAATTCCCCACCTCCACCAGCGTGCCCAAGCCGATCCAGCAGCCCAACCCGCCGATGTGGATCGCCGCCCGCGACCCGGACTCGCATAACTTCGCGGTGGCCAACGGCTGCAACGTGATGGTCACGCCGCTGATGAAGGGTGACGAAGAAGTCCTCGACCTGAAAAACAAATTCCAGACCGCCCTCGACAACAACCCCGGCGTACCACGCCCGCAACTGATGGTGCTGCGCCACACGCACGTGCATGCCGCCGATGATCCGGACGGCTGGAAAGTCGGGGCCAAGGCGATCTCGAAGTTCTATCGCACCTTCGATGCCTGGTTCGGCAATAAAGAGGTGCCGGTAAATGGCTTCCTGGCGCCGAGCCCGGAAGAAAAATTCGCCGCCCGCCCGGAGTTCGAACTGGACAGCCTGCACAAGACCGCGATGATCGGCACCGCCGAAGAAATCATCCCGCGCATCCGCTACTACCAGGAACTGGGGGTGGATGAGTTCAGCTTCTGGTGCGACAACAGCCTGCCCCATGCCGAGAAGAAGAAGTCGCTGGCGCTGTTTATCGAGCAGGTGGTGCCGGCGTTTCGTTGATCGCTGCATAACCCAGCCGCTTGCCTCTTCACGGAGCAAGCGGCTTTTTGTTGTCAGCTATCATCACCCTATCGGTAAAAGTCTATTGCGCCGCACAATGTACTAACTGGTTACTTATCTTGCTAAAATCGCGTCTTTGCCCTCTCACCTTCGAGTCCTGTCGATATGAAACGAGCATCGAGCGCCCTTGGCGCCTCTAGATTCCTCCTGCTGGGCCTGGGCGTGATCATCGCCTTGCTCGGCCTCGCGCTTGCCGTCGGCGGCGTTAAATTGGTCAGCCTGGGAGGTTCTTGGTACTTCTTGGTCGGCGGTGCGGTGATGGCCGTTTCCGGCCTGTTGATTGCCCTGCGCAAACCGGCCGGCGCGTGGTTATTCGCGGCGTTCCTGGTGGGCACCGCGATCTGGGCCGTGGCCGACGTGGGCCTGGTGTTCTGGCCGCTGTTCTCGCGGGTGTTCATGTTTGCGGCCATCGGTATGGTGGTGGCACTGGTTTATCCGCTGCTCGTCAACAAGCCTGCCCGGGGCGCCTATGGCGTTGCCGCCGTGCTGGCAGTGGGCGTGGCGGTGGCGGCAGGCAATATGTTCGTTGCTCACCCAAGCGTCGCCCCGACCGGTGCCGGCCCTGGCATCACACCCGTAGCCCCGGCCGATGCCCAGAAAGACTGGGCCCACTACGGCAACACCGAAGGCGGCAGCCGCTTCGCCGCGCTGGACCAGATCAACCGTGACACGGTCAATAAGCTCAAAGTGGCCTGGACCTACCACACCGGTGACGTGGCGATCAGCGACGGCAACGGTGCCGAAGACCAACTCACGCCCCTGCAGATCGGCAACAAGGTGTTTATCTGCACACCGCACAACAACCTGATTGCCCTCGACGCCGACACCGGCAAAGAGCTGTGGAAGAACGAGGTCAACGCCAAATCGGCGGTGTGGCAGCGTTGCCGGGGCATGGCTTACTTCGACGCCAGCGCGCCGATCGCCCAGCCGACCCAGCCCAACAGCTCGCCGATCATTGCCGCCAGCGTGCCTGCCGGTGCGCAGTGCCAGCGTCGCTTGCTGACCAACACCATCGATGCACGCCTGATCGCCGTGGATGCTGACACCGGCAAGTTCTGCGAAGACTTCGGCACCCACGGTCAAGTGGATTTGAAGGCCGGCCTGGGTAACGTGCCGGACAGCTACTACCAACTGTCCTCGGCGCCGTTGATGGCCGGCACCACCGTGGTGGTGGGTGGCCGCGTGGCCGACAACGTCCAGACCGACATGCCGGGCGGCGTGATCCGTGGCTTCGACGTGATCACCGGCCAGATGCGCTGGGCCTTCGACCCGGGCAACCCGGAAGACAAGCATGCCCCTGCAGACGGCAGCACTTATGTGCGCAGCACGCCGAACAGCTGGGCGCCGATGTCCTATGACCCGCTGATGAACACGGTTTTCCTGCCGATGGGCAGCTCGTCCACCGACATCTACGGCGTGGAACGCACCCAGCTCAACCACAAGTACGGCGCCTCGGTGCTGGCGCTGGACGCCTCCACCGGCACGGAAAAGTGGGTGTACCAGACCGTCCACAATGACCTGTGGGACTTCGACCTGCCGATGCAGCCAAGCCTGATCGATTTCACGCCGCCAGGCAGCGACAAAACCGTGCCGGCAGTGGTGATCGGTACTAAGGCCGGGCAGATCTACGTGCTCGACCGCGCGACCGGCAAGCCGCTGACCGACGTGCAGGACGTCCCGGTCAAGGCCGCCAATATCCCTAACGAGCCCTACTCGCCCACCCAGCCAAAGTCGGTCGGCATGCCACAGATCGGCGCGCAGACCCTGACCGAGTCGGACATGTGGGGCGCCACGCCGTTTGACCAGTTGCTGTGCCGCATCGACTTCAAGGGCATGCGCTACGACGGCCTCTACACCGCGCCCGGCACCGATAAATCCCTGAGCTTCCCGGGCTCGCTGGGCGGCATGAACTGGGGCAGCATCTCCACCGACCCGGTGCACGGCTTCATTTTTGTCAACGACATGCGCCTGGGTCTGTGGATCCAGATGATACCGTCGCAAAACAAGGCCCAGGCCTCGTCCGGTGGCGAAGCACTGAACACCGGCATGGGCGCCGTACCGCTCAAGGGCACGCCGTATGCGGTGAACAAAAACCGCTTCCTGTCGGTGGCCGGCATCCCGTGCCAGGCGCCGCCGTTCGGCACCCTCACCGCGATCGACATGAAGACGCAAAAGGTCGCCTGGCAAGTGCCGGTCGGCACCGTTGAAGACACCGGCCCGCTGGGGATTCGCATGCACCTGCCGATCAAGATCGGCCTGCCGACCCTCGGCGGTACCCTCTCCACCCAGGGCGGCCTGATCTTCATCGCCGGCACCCAGGACTTCTACCTGCGCGCCTTCAACAGCGGCAACGGCGATGAAATCTGGAAAGCCCGCCTGCCGGTCGGCAGCCAAGGCGGTCCGATGACCTACGTGTCGCCGAAAACCGGCAAGCAGTACATCGTCATCACCGCTGGTGGCGCACGCCAGTCCACCGACCGTGGCGACTACGTGATCGCCTACGCCCTGCCATAACCCCTCTGTCCGCGCGGTGCCCCAACACCGCGCGCTCCGGCATCGGCAACAAGCCCCCTCCCACATCGCCTGCATTTCAATAGGTGAGCGGCATCGTTAGTGGCATTTGGTCATGGTTTGTAAAGGGCCAGCAAGTCGGCTCGCTTTTAATTGCAGGACGTTTCCTAGACAATCCCTGCCGCCTTGTACCTGTTGGAATCGCTGGCTAGTCTTCGGTCCGTCACTGCCAAATCAGTGATCGGGTTTAGTCGCCTGACCTTCCAACGCGTGCATGGTCCTCCATGAGTTTTATGGTGGCTGTGCGCAGGGCACCTTCGGGTGCGCCGGTATTTTCGCGTTGGAGCCGGTCGACTAACCTGCGTGCAGCCGCCACCCTCGTTTAGTCGCGAAGAGTGTCGGCCCCTAATCCAACGCGAAGGTACACCATGAATAAAGTCATCCCCGATCCACCGAACGCCCCCGCCAAAAACCGCGCCGCCTTCAACCGCGCCATCGACCACTACCTACCCACCCAAGGCCTCCACTCGGTCAACGAAGACCTGAGCTTCGAAGATGCCCTGCTTTACACCGCCAGCTTGCTCGACAGCGCTTCCGCCACGGCGTTGGATTGCGGTGACCTGCTACCAAACCCCGAACGGGCGAAGATTCTGGCCGTGTGGCATTTGCTGGAAATTGCCAAGACCACCGTGGATCGCTCCATCGAATGCCTGAAGCCCGCTAAAGCAACTGCCTGAACACGTTAAAAAGGTGGGAGGGGCAAGTCGAATCGTCGCACCGCCCCTCCCACATTGGGTCCAGCAGCGTATGTAAGGCCTTACTCAGGCACGGGCAACGCACACTACACACCCTGCTGGTACTCCCGTGGCGTACAACCGAACTCACGGCGAAACACCGTATGCAAGTACTGCGCGGAGGTGAAGCCGCAGCTCGACGCAATGTCGGCGATGGCCAGGTCGGGGTCGGCCAGGCCCTTGGCGGCGGCGGCGAGTTTGAAGCGCAGGATCTCGTCATGAACGCTGCAGCCGCGCACCTTGCGAAAGTGCGCTTCCAGGGAGGAACGCGACACCCCCACATACGCCGCCACCTGCGCGGTCTTGATGCCCTGGCAGGCGTACTGCCGGATAAACAGCAACGCTTGCATCACATAGGGATTGCCCAAGGGTTGATGCAAGCTGGAGGCCTGCACATTGATCGCATCCGGCGGCACCAGGATCTGCGTCCCGGCGCAGGGTTTGCCGTGCAGCATCTGGTGCAGCAACGCCGCCGCGGTGCGGCCCATGGTTTCCGTGCCCTGGATCACCGAACTCAGCGGCACCCGCGTAAGGGTGCGGGTCAGCGGGTCGTTGTCGATGCCGATCAACGCCACCTCCTCCGGCACGGCGATGCCGGCGGTGAGGCAGGCTTGCAGCAACTGCCGGGCGCGGGCGTCGGTGACGGCGATGATACCGATGGGCTTGGGCAGGCTGTGCAGCCAGGCGATCTGTTGTTCCACCGCGCTGTCCCACAACGGCGCGCTGGTGCCCAGGCCGCGATACACCTCGACGTGCAGGCCATCGCGTTGCAGCAGACGGCGAAAGGCTTTTTCGCGCTCCTGGGCCCAGCGATTGGCCTGGGCCTCGGGCAGGCTGAAACAGGCAAACCGCGTCAGGCCCGCTTCGATCAAATGTTCGTAGGCCAATTTCATCAAGGCGTGGTTATCGGTGGCCACATAAGGAATGCCCTTGGGGTAGGCGCGCGCATCCTCATAAGAGCCCCCCACCGCCACCACCGGCAGCGTGCTCCCGGACAACGCCTCGCCGATCAGCGGGTCGTCGAAGTCGGCGATGATGCCGTCGCCCTGCCAGCGCTCGATGCCTTTGAGGCGACAGAGAAAGTCCTCTTCCAGGAACAAGTCCCAGGACGCGCGGGTGCTGCTCAGGTAGTTGCCGATGCCGGCGATGATGCCGCGGTCGTAGATTTTGCTGCCGTTGAAGAGCAAGGCAATGCGGTGCACGGGCGGTAGGGTTTTCATTGTTGTTGTCCTGGGGCCAGTCGCCACAGACTAGACCCTGCCACTCAAAATCGCACTGTCCTTTGGTGATTTTCATAATCGGCAAGGCCGATGCCGTTGCTAGTATCGAGACACCGCCAAGAACAATAAGGAAAACGCCATGCCGTACTTCCCCGGTGTCGAGAAGGTTCGCTTCGAAGGCCCCAGCAGCGACGCCCCCCTCGCCTTTCGCCATTACGACGCCAACAAGATCATCCTCGGCAAACCCATGCGCGAACACCTGCGCATGGCGGCCTGCTATTGGCACACCTTCGTATGGCCGGGGGCGGATATGTTCGGTGTAGGCACCTTCAAGCGGCCCTGGCAGCGCAGCGGCGACCCGATGGAACTGGCCATCGGCAAAGCCGACGCGGCGTTCGAATTTTTCTCCAAACTGGGCATCGACTACTACAGCTTTCACGACACGGACGTCGCCCCTGAAGGCAGCTCGCTCAAGGAGTACCGCCACCACTTCGCGCAGATGGTCGATCACCTCGAGCGCCATCAGGAACAGACCGGGATCAAGCTGCTCTGGGGCACCGCCAATTGCTTCAGCAACCCGCGCTTTGCCGCCGGCGCCGCGAGCAACCCGGACCCGGAGGTGTTCGCCTACGCCGCCGCCCAGGTGTTCAGCGCCATGAATGCCACCCTGCGGCTCAAGGGCGCCAACTATGTGCTGTGGGGTGGCCGTGAAGGCTATGAAACCCTGCTCAATACCGACCTCAAGCGCGAACGCGAGCAACTCGGGCGCTTCATGCGCATGGTGGTGGAGCACAAGCATAAGATCGGCTTCAAGGGCGACCTGCTGATCGAGCCCAAGCCCCAGGAACCGACCAAGCACCAATACGATTACGACAGCGCCACGGTGTTCGGCTTCCTGCATGAGTACGGGCTGGAGCATGAGATCAAGGTGAACATCGAGGCCAACCACGCCACCCTGGCCGGGCACAGCTTCCATCACGAGATCGCCACGGCCGTGTCCCTGGGTATCTTCGGCAGCATCGACGCCAACCGCGGCGACCCGCAGAACGGCTGGGACACCGACCAGTTCCCCAACAGCGTCGAGGAAATGACCCTGGCCACCTATGAAATCCTCAAGGCCGGCGGGTTCAAGAACGGTGGCTACAATTTCGACTCCAAGGTACGCCGCCAGAGCCTGGACGATGTGGACCTGTTCCACGGGCATGTCGCGGCCATGGATGTGCTGGCCCTGGCGCTGGAACGTGCGGCGGCGATGGTGCAGAACGACCGCTTGCAGCAGTTCAAGGACCAGCGTTATGCCGGGTGGCAGCAACCGTTGGGCCAAGCAGTGCTGGCCGGAGAGTTCAGCCTGGCATCGCTGGCCGAGCATGCGTTTGCCCATGAACTGAACCCGCAGGCGGTGAGTGGTCGTCAGGAGATGCTTGAAGGCGTCGTGAATCGCTTTATCTACACCTGATAGGGGGGAACACTGGCAGGTGTGGTGAGCGGGCTTGCCCCGCGCTGGGGCGCTTAGCGGCCCCACTACAGGCGATGTGTTTTTACCTGACACGCTGAGGTGCCTGGTTTTGGGGCTGCTTCGCAGCCCAGCGCGGGGCAAGCCCGCTCACCACAGTAAGCCTACTCACCACAGTTACAGTGTTCGTCTAGAGTCTTCCAACAACAATAAAAGGACGCACCACCATGAAGTCATTCAAACGTACCCTGCTCGCCACTGCCCTGGCCTTGCTCGCCCTGCCGGTCATGGCTGACCCCGCCCACCCGAAGATCGGTTTCTCCATCGACGACCTGCGCCTGGAGCGTTGGTCCCGTGACCGCGATTACTTCGTCGCCGCAGCGGAAAAACTCGACGCCAAGGTCTTCGTCCAATCCGCCGATGCCAACGAGCAAAAGCAGATTTCCCAGATCGAAAACCTGATTTCCCGTGGGGTCGACGTCATTGTGATCGTGCCGTTCAACGCCACCGTGCTCACCAACGCCGTCGCCGAAGCCAAAAAGGCCGGGATCAAGGTGGTGTCCTATGACCGCCTGATCCTCAACGCCGATATCGACGCCTACATCTCCTTCGATAACGAAAAAGTCGGCGAGATGCAGGCCAACGGCGTGCTGCAAGCGGCGCCCAAGGGCAACTACTTCCTGCTGGGCGGCGCGCCCACCGATAACAACGCCAAGGTGCTGCGCGAAGGCCAGATGAAGGTGCTGCAACCGGCCATCGACAAGGGTGATATCAAGATTGTCGGCCAGCAGTGGGTCAAGGAGTGGAACGCCACCGAAGCCTTGAGCATCGTCGAAAACGCCCTGACCCGGAACAACAACAAGATCGACGCCATCGTCGCCTCCAACGACGCCACCGCCGGCGGCGCGATCCAGGCCCTGGCCGCGCAGAAGCTGGCGGGCAAGGTGCCGATCTCCGGCCAGGACGCCGACCTCGCCGCGGTCAAACGCGTGATCGATGGCACTCAGACCATGACCGTGTACAAGCCGCTCAAGCTGATCGCCTCGGAAGCGGCCAAGCTCTCGGTGCAACTGGCACGCAACGAGAAGCCGACATACAGCTCGCAATACGACAACGGCAGCAAGAAGGTCGATACCATCCTGCTCACGCCGACGCCGTTGACCAAGGCCAATATCGACCTGTTGGAGAAGGACGGGTTCTACACCAAAGAGCAGCTTGCCGGGCAATGACCGCCATGGCCGACTACTTGCTGCAAATGAACGGCATCGTCAAAAGCTTTGGCGGTGTCAACGCGCTCAACGGCATCGACATCAAGGTACGACCGGGCGAATGCGTCGGCCTGTGCGGCGAGAACGGTGCCGGCAAATCCACCTTGATGAAGGTGCTGTCGGCGGTCTACCCGTATGGCACCTGGGAGGGCGAAATCCTTTGGGACGGCCAACCGCTGAAGGCCCAGTCCATCAGCGAAACCGAGGCGGCCGGTATCGTCATCATCCACCAGGAACTGACCCTGGTGCCGGACCTGTCGGTGGCCGAAAACATCTTCATGGGCCACGAACTGACCTTGCCGGGGGGGCGCATGAACTACCCGGCGATGCTCCACCGCGCCGAAGCCTTGATGCGCGAGCTCAAGGTGCCGGACATGAACGTGGCGTTGCCGGTGTCGCAGTACGGCGGCGGTTACCAGCAATTGGTAGAAATCGCCAAGGCCCTGAATAAACAGGCGCGCCTGTTGATCCTCGACGAGCCCTCCTCGGCGCTGACCCGCTCGGAAATCGACGTGCTGCTGGACATCATCCGCGGCCTCAAGGCCAAGGGCGTGGCCTGCGTGTACATCTCCCACAAGCTCGATGAAGTGGCGGCCGTGTGCGACACCATTGCGGTAATCCGCGACGGCAAGCACATTGCGACCACGGCCATGGCCGACATGGACATTGCGCAGATCATCACCCAAATGGTCGGCCGCGAAATGAGCAACCTCTACCCCACCACGCCCCATGCGGTGGGCGAGGTGATTTTCGAGGCGCGCCACGTCACCTGCTATGACGTCGACAACCCCAAGCGCAAACGCGTGGACGATGTGTCCTTTGTGCTCAAGCGCGGGGAAATCCTCGGCATCGCCGGGCTGGTGGGCGCCGGGCGTACGGAGCTGGTGTCGGCGCTGTTCGGCGCCTACCCCGGCCGCTACAGCGCCGAAGTCTGGCTGGACGGCCAGGTGATCGACACCCGCACACCGCTCAAATCGATCCGCGCCGGGCTGTGCATGGTGCCCGAAGACCGCAAGCGCCAGGGCATCATTCCCGACTTGGGCGTGGGCCAGAACATTACCCTGGCGGTGCTCGACACTTACGCACATATGACCCGCATCGACGCCGAAGCCGAACTGGGCAGCATCGACCAGCAGATCACGCGCATGCACCTCAAGACCGCCAGTCCACTCCTGCCGATCACCAGCCTGTCCGGCGGCAACCAGCAAAAGGCCGTGCTGGCGAAAATGCTGATGGCCAAGCCCAAGGTGCTGATCCTCGATGAACCCACGCGTGGGGTGGACGTGGGTGCCAAGTATGAGATCTACAAACTGATGGGCGCCCTGGCGGCCGAAGGCGTGTCGATCATCATGGTCTCCTCGGAGCTGGCCGAAGTGCTCGGCGTTTCCAACCGCGTGCTGGTGATCGGCGAAGGCCAGCTGCGTGGCGACTTCATCAACGAAGGGCTCACCCAGGAACAGGTACTCGCCGCGGCGCTCAGCCAACACAATAATAATGATCGGAAGACCGCGTAGATGAATCAGCTCAAACAGCTGTTTACCCGCTACAAAATGCTCGCACTGGTGATCGCCGTGGCGGTGATCTGGCTGTTTTTCAGTTGGCAGACCGAGGGCGGATTCCTCACGCCGCGCAACCTGTCCAACCTGCTGCGGCAGATGTCGATCACCGGCATCTTGGCGTGCGGCATGGTGCTGGTGATCATCAGCGGCGAAATCGATTTGTCGGTGGGGTCATTGCTCGGATTATTGGGCGGCCTGGCGGCGATCCTGGATGTGGTGTATCACATCCCGCTGCTGGCCAACCTGAGCCTGGTGGCGCTGTGCGGCTTGATGATCGGCCTGGCGAACGGCTACATGACCGCTTACCTGCGGATCCCGTCGTTTATTGTCGGCCTGGGCGGCATGTTGGCGTTTCGCGGGATTCTGCTGGGGATTACCGGCGGCACCACCATCGCGCCGGTGTCGCCGTCACTGGTGTATGTAGGTCAGGGTTATCTGCCGCATTCGGTCGGTATCGGCCTCGGGGTCTTGCTGTTTGCCCTGACCCTGTTCCTGACCTGGAAACAACGGCGCAACCGCGCACTGCATGGCCTGGCCGCTCACTCGCGGGTGCGCGATGGCGTGCGTGTGGCAGTGATCGGCGCGGTGCTGGCCGGGTTCGTCACCACCCTCAACAGCTATGACGGCATCCCGGTACCGGTGCTGCTGTTGCTGGTGCTGCTCGGCGTATTCAGCTACGTCACCAGCCAGACAGTGTTCGGCCGCCGCGTGTACGCGGTGGGCAGCAACATGGAAGCCACACGCCTGTCGGGCATCAACGTGCAGGCGGTGAAACTGTGGATCTTCGGCATCATGGGCGTGATGTGCGCCCTCGCCGGCCTGGTCAACACCGCGCGGCTGGCGGCTGGATCACCGTCGGCGGGGAACATGGGCGAGCTGGATGCCATTGCGGCGTGCTTTATCGGTGGCACCTCGATGCGCGGCGGCTCGGGCACGGTGTATGGCGCGTTGCTCGGGGCGTTGGTGATCACCAGCCTGGATAACGGCATGTCGATGCTGGATGTGGACAGCTACTGGCAGATGATCGTGAAGGGCAGCATCCTGGTGCTGGCGGTGTGGGTGGATGTGAGTACGCGCACAGGCCGGCGCTGAACCCACGCCCACAAACACCACAAATCCCCTGTGGGAGGGGGCTTGCCCCCGATGGCGGCAGATCAGTCAATATCCATTCACCTGACCCAAAGCTATCGGGGAGCAAGTGGAATCATCGCACCGCCCCTCCCACATTGATCGCGTTCCATTGTTGGGTTAGTGGCGTTTAGTCATGGTTTGTAAAGGGCCAGCAAGGCAGGTCCCTTTTAATTGCAGGACGTTTCCTAGACAATCCTCGCCGCCTTGTGCCTGTTGGAATCGCTGGCTAGTCTGCGGTCCGTCACTGCTCATCAGTGATCGGGTTTAGTCGCCCGGATTCAGAACAGGCGCACGTCTCCCATGAAGCTTCATGGTAGCTGTGCGCAGGGCGCCCTCGGGCGCGCCGGGTTCCTGTTCTGACCGGTCGACTAACCTGCGTACAGCCGCCACCTTCGTTTAGTCGCAAAGCGTGTCGGCTCCTTGATATTCAGACAGGAAAGACACCATGAACAAAGTCCTACCCGATCCACCCCATGATCCGGCAAAAAGCCGCGCCGCCTTCAACCGCGCCATCGACCACTACCTGCCCACCCACGGCTTCCACTGCGTCAGCGACGACCTGAGTTTCGAAGATGCCCTTCTCTACACCGCCAGTTTGCTCGACAGCGCCTCCGCCACCGCCCTGGACTACGGCGAGCTGCTGCAAAGCCCCGAGCGGTCGAAAATCCTGGCGGTGTGGCATTTGCTGGAAATTGCCAAGACCACGGTGGATCGCTCCATCGAGTGCCTGAACGGCACCAAAACTCCTGCCTGAACCCGGTTAGAAATGTGGGAGGGGGCTTGCCCCCGATGGCGACAGATCAGTCAATATCCATTTACCTGACCCAGCGCTATCGGGGGGCAAGTGGAATCGTCCCACTGCCCCTTCCACAGTTGACTGCACTCCAAGGTTGGATCGAGGTGGTCAGTCCTATTCAAACGCCTGTCGATTCTCAGGCGTGATCAACTTGAACGGCACCCAGACCACCGTCGACTCCAGCACCTCGCCGCGTACCAGGCGTAGCGCGGTGTCCACTGCGCCACCGGCCTGGCCGGCGGCATCCTGAAACACGCTGACCGCCATCTTGCCCTCAGCCATCAATTTCAAACCGTCCGGGGTGCCGTCGATGCCGCCGACCCAATAGTCCTTGGCCTGCTTGCCGGCCTTTTCCAGCCCCATGATCGCGCCGATCGCCATTTCATCGTTATTGGCCGCAATGATCGAAAAATCGACGCCCTGCTTGACCCAGTCAATGACAATCGTGGCAGCTTGGCTACGTTCCCAGTTGCCGACTTTTTTCTGCACGACTTTCATATCGGGGTATTTGGCGACGACTTTCTCCACGTCCTCGGTACGCATCAAGGAGGATGCGTTGGCCGGGTCGCCTACCAGAATCACCACGTTGCCCTTGTAACCGGCACGGCGCGCCAGCTCTTCCATCTGCAACGTCCCCGACTCCAGCTCGTTGGAGCCGACAAACGCGGTCTGCGCCGGCCACTTTTCCGGGTTCGGATTGCGGTTGACGAATACCAGCGGGATCTTGGCGTCCGAGGCCAGCTGCATCATCTGCGCCGCACTTTTGCCGTCAACCATCGCGACGATGATCGCATCCACCTTGGCATTGACCAGGTTGCGGAACTGGCGCATCTGCAAATCGACGCTGTCCTGCCCGTTTTCCATAAAGATGTCGACGTTCATGACGCCGGCCTGCTGCTGCACCCCGTTGCGCAGCAGGGTCTGGAAGTTATCGTCATACTTTGCCATGCCCACACCCAGCAAGGGCGTGGCGGCCTGGGCGGGGCCCGGAATGAGCAGCGTCGCCCCCAAGGCGAGCATTAACCATGTTTTCATGTTCTGACTCCCGCGGCTCAAACGCTGAAATGATGGAGCAGCTCGCGCTGCACTTTGGCCATGTCCGACAGCTCGTGGCTGCTGATGGCCGACTGCTCGGCGCCCTGTGCCGTCTGCTGGGCCGAATCGTTGATCTGGATGACCATCCGACTGGTTTCCTGCACCGTGGCGCTCTGCTCCTCGGTGGCGGCGGCGATCTGAATATTCATGTCGCGGATACTGTCGACCGAGTCGCTCATCGACAGCAGCAAGTCACCAGCGCCCGAGGCCAGGGACACGCATTGGGTGGACTGCGCCTGGCTCTCGTTCATCACGTGCACCACCGAGTGAATCTTTTCCTGCATGAGCCCGATCATGTCCTGGATTTCGCTGGTCGAGGTCTGGGTACGGCTGGCGAGGGAGCGCACTTCATCGGCCACGACCGCAAAACCGCGTCCCTGCTCGCCGGCACGGGCCGCTTCGATCGCCGCATTCAGGGCGAGCAAGTTGGTCTGTTCGGCAATGGTGCGAATGGCAACAACAATGCCCTCGATATTCTGCCCGTACTTCTGCAACTCATCGGTCACCTGCGTGGCCTTGTTCACCTGGTCGGCCTGCTGGCGGATATTGACGATGGTCTCGGCCACGCGCGCCTGTACCTTGTGCGTCAGCTCACTGGTGTCGTCCACGGCCTGGCGGGTGTCCTGCGCGCGCCGGGCCACCTCTTCCACCGTGCTTTCCATCTGCGTCATGGCCGAGGCGGCCGATTGCAAGCGGTCCTTCTGCTCATCCACCACACGGGTGGTCTGCTCGCTGTTCAAGGCGTTGCTCCCGGCGGTCACGGCCAGTGCATCGGCAGAGCCGATCAATTCACGGAAGGTTTTGCGCAGGGCTGCGGTCAGTTCGTTCAGGTAACCGCCCAACTCACCGAACTCGTCTTTACGGCTGACATCGAAACTGACCCGCATGTCACCCGCTGTGAGCGTCTTGAGCACTTCGCGAAACGCCGCCAGCGGACGCCGCAAGCTGAAGGCGACCCACGTGCCAATCAACACCGCCGCCAGCACCGCCAGCACACACGCGATCAATAGCAAGCTGCGGCTGGTGCCGATGGTGGCATTGGCCGACTGACTGGCCTGGTTAGCGACCTCCAGGGACTGGCTGCCAAACTCGCCAATCCGGTCCAGGGTGGCTTTCAGCGCCGCCTCAACGGCATTGCGTTGCTGCTGCACCTGCGCGGCCAGTTTCGCTTCCACCTGATAAGCCTGGAACAGGCCGTCAGGGGCGGTCAGGTCAGTCAGCAGGCGATTGACCATGACGCCGGCAATACGCCCGACCCTGGGGTCAATCGCCGTCAGGGCCTGCGCGCGGGTGCTGATCACTTCGTCTTGCAGGTTGAGCACACGCTGTAATTTATCAATGGCGGGCATCACGGTGTGGGCCGCGAAGCCATCGTAGGATTTGTTGACTTCCAACAGCAGTTTTTCAGCCGCGGCCACCTGTTGCGGTTCGCCGACACTGCGCGCATGCGCGATGTAATCCCGCAGGTAGCTGGTCAGCTGCATCGCCTGCGCACTGCTGTAGCCTTGCAGTTTGCGCGTCAGCGCCAACTGCTGCACATGTTGCATGTGGGACGTCATCAACGCCTGCGCCTGTTCGGCGTAGGCCGCTACCTGTTGGCGCTGCTGCGCCAGGTTCGCCCGCAGTGCCTCATGCTCGCCGGTGTAGGCAACGGTGCTGTCGAGCAACTGATTGAACTGGGCGATGCTCTCGGTAAACGGTCGCTTACCGTCCTCGATCTGCTTGGGGTCGGTGCTGATCTGAATGGCCAGCAAGGCCTGGTTGGCGCGCAGGATATGCACGTAGAGTTCACTGGCGGCCCGGCTCAGAGGTGCCGACTGGCCGGTGATAATGGTCAAGCGACTGCTGATGGACTGCGTGTTCTGATAGCTGATCCCCGCCATGATCAGCAATAACAGCACCAACACCGCAAATCCGCCGATCACACGCTGCAATATGGTCATGGCCACCCCTTTTGATTTTTATTCGTTGACCTGAGCGACGACCAGGCGTGCACCTACGAGTCCGGGATCACTCATGATGCTAGTGCCTGTATCGGCTTGGGGGGCTGGGACTTGAGCATCGAACACAGGCTGCTGGTCAAAAAAAAGTGGGAGGGGGCAAGCCCCCTCCCACCTACCTGATGAAATCAGGCTGGGTTTTGCACTGCGATTACTGGCTCAACACCACATCGCGCATCGCCGGGATGTAGCCGTAGTCATAAGCCTCTTGCACAAACGAACGATCGCCCTTCAACACAATCCTGACCGTCGGCGCTTCGGTGCCGCCGATACGGTAGTCATCGCCGGTGGTGGGCACGCTGTCGATAAACGACGTCACCAGGCCATTGGGCATCACGCAGTGAGAGTACGTCTGGAAGGGCTGCGAAGGCGGATTGCCGAGCACCAGACCAGAGGCATTCATCAGTGTGTAAGGGCCGAACAGCTGATCACTGACGAACCCATAAACGCCATCCGGGCCCGTCACGCCATCTGCATAGGTGAACTTGTGACTGATGGTGAACAGGTAGTACTTGTTGTCCTGGAACACATAGTGCGGCCGTTCGGTCTGGTCGTTCACGCCAACGGCCGTCACCAGCGGCGGCAAAATCTCCCACTCGTCACCGTTGAGGTCTTTGGCCACCGCGATGCCGATACAGCCGACCTGATAACGCGCACCGCCGACATCTTCATGCCCAGGCGGCACTAGGCCAATTTCATTCGGGCCCACTTCGTGCGTCCCGCGCTCGCCGGCAACGTTGCCTTCGAACACCATGTACAACTTGCCATCTTTTGGGTCGATAAAGGGGCTGGGATCGCGAAAGTTCCAGGTCGAATTTTGCGCTTCGGTTTGGTAATAGAGGCCGTCGGCATCAAACAGCGATTTGACCTGATCAAAGCCCTGCAGGGTAACGCCGGTATCCGACGTAACCACTTGCCCCCTGACTTTGGCAATGGTGGCGCCCGGTGTGACGCAGGTGTAGTACAGGTCGATATCACCGTTGTTATTCAGCAGGATCGGTGTGCCTGCCCATTCACGCGTGGTCGGCGATACGCCTTCCGCCATGACACGGCCGCCGAAGATCCAGTCCTTTCCGGTGCGCGAGTACCAGTAGCAGATACGCGCATGGCCATGGCGGTCTTCCCAATCGCGCTTGATGTCGTAACGGCCATCGGCGTTGATGAATTGTGGATCATGGGGACGACGGTCGGCAGTCAGGGTGAAGATCACTGACCAGCCATTGACCGATACCACCGTGCCATCCAGTTCACGCAAGGGCATGGTGTCCCAGATAAAGACCGTGTCACTCATGACAGGAAAGTCAGGACTCACTAACGGCTGTGTCGTCGTCGGGTCATTTTCATTAACTTTCAGCGCATCGGCCCGTGTCCAGCGAGTGGGTGTGTGATTCGCGTGTTTCATGATGATGTCCTTTTGCTGACGCTTAAGTGACAAGCGAAGATTAAATAGCACATGACAGCCAACAACTTAAGAGTGGCTGAAAGAGCAAGAGATAGTTGGCTCTGCAAGTGCGAAACAAGGTTTAACATGGAAGCCTGCCTGTCGCAACATGAAGAATTATTTAGAGTACAAAGGCCATCACTGTATTTATATCCTTGATATAAATACAGTGGCACCCGCATTAAATGATCGTTAAGTAGACAGCTAGCTAATCAACTACCAAAGATCAGGGCTACCGACTGAGCGCCGGCATTCTTCTGGGTAAAGTCCTTGGCTTGTGCGGCGGTCTTCAAGGTATAGCCATAGTTGGAAAGGGCCGTCCATTGCGCTTTAGGCGACTTCTGGTTGGTGATCGGCGGGACACTGTTGGTATCGGTGAACGTGCCAGTGCCTTTGTCGTCCAACATGCCTTTATTTTGGCTGCCTTCGCCAAAGTAGTTACTTTCAGAAAGGATATTGGCGTTTTGTGCCAGGGTAAAACCGAGGTGGAAGTTATTGATGTAGTTGTTGTACACATGAAAATAACCGTAACGCATCAAGCCAGGCGCACGCACTTCCATGTTGTCGAAGCGGTTATGGCACAGCGTCAGCCGCGGGTAACCATTAAACTCCGCTTTATTGTCATCCGCCGGGTGGCCGAAGATCAGGCCATACTTGTGGCTGCCAAAGAAGCAGTTGCTGATGGTGGCATAATCGGCCTTTTCACCGATATACAGCAATTTATCTTCACTGCCGTCAGTGGTGGACCAGCTGTGCCCGACGAAAGAACAATGGTCAATCCAATACTTGCTGCCGTAGTTCAAGTAGACCTGGATATCGTCATTGGCCTTGATACTTGCCGAATGCTTGAAGATAAGATTCTGCAGAATAATGTTCTGCGACTGCGCCGTTGCACGCAGGTGAATATTCTCCAGGGTGCGGTTCTGGAACGAGCCAATCAGGGTCTTGTTGGCGCCCATGTTGACTTTGGTCAGGCTCGACGCCGAGATATTACTGTTGATCACCAGTACCCGTGGGGTGGTATCGCCGATATTGGCCTTGAGTTGATCGAGTGTGGTGATACTGACCACAGGGCCGGACCAGCCACCTGTCACTTTTGCCGCTTGGGCGAAACCGATCAAACCGGTGAGTTTGCTTTCTGGATAAGACATGAGTTCCCTCTCTATCAATAAAAATGGCTCGATAAGACGAGCCTGTGCATCAAGTTAATCCGTTAACTTGCACACAGTGTTTGGCAGGACTGAGGTTGCCGGGTGTTGGTCGATCAGCGCTCAAACACTGTGCTTATGTACAGTATTCTTGATTCGCTGCATCGTCAACCCTTACGCAGCCAAAAAAAATGTGGGAGGGGGCAAGCCCCCTCCCACATTTGCCCTGCTGTGTTCTTTTGGCCGTTACTTGGACACAGGCATCGCAAACTCCGCGCCCTGCTCGATGCTCTCCGACCAGCGCTGCATGATCGACTTCTGCTTGGTGTAGAAGCGCACGCCCTCAGTGCCGTAGGCATGCATGTCGCCAAACAGGCTCTTCTTCCAGCCACCAAACCCGTGCCACGCCATCGGCACCGGAATCGGTACGTTGATGCCGACCATGCCCACTTCGATCCGGCGTGCAAACTCGCGGGCGATGTTGCCGTCGCGGGTGAAGCAGCTGACGCCGTTGCCGAATTCGTGGTCGTTGACCAGCTTGATCGCTTCGCCGAAGTCATTCACGCGCACGCAGGCCAGCACCGGGCCGAAGATTTCTTCGCGGTAGATGCTCATCTCTTTGGTCACATGGTCGAACAACGTCGCGCCGAGCCAGAAACCGTTTTCCAGGCCCGCTTCGGTGGGCACGTAGTCACGCCCGTCGAGCAGCAATTGCGCGCCGGCCTGCACGCCTTGTTCGATGTAGCCGCTGATGCGCTCCAGCGCCGCACGGGAAACAATCGGGCCCATCTCGGCTTTCAAATCGCGACCGTCGGTGATGCGCAGTTGCTTGGCGCGTTCAGTCAGGGCGGCGATGACTTTGTCACCCACATCGCCCACCAATACCGCCACCGAGATGGCCATGCAGCGTTCGCCCGCACTGCCGTAGGCGGCGCCCATCAGGGCATCGACGGTTTTTTCGATATCGGCGTCGGGCATCACCACCATGTGGTTTTTCGCGCCGCCCAGGCCTTGCACGCGCTTACCGTTGCGCGCGCCGGTCTCGTAGATGTACTGGGCAATCGGCGTGGAGCCGACAAAGCTCACGGCCTTGACGTCCGGGTGTTCGATCAGTGCGTCCACCGATTCCTTGTCGCCCTGCACCACGTTGAACACGCCTTTGGGCAAGCCGGCTTCACGCAGCAGTTCGGCCATGAACAACGACGCGCTCGGGTCGGTCGGGCTTGGCTTGAGGATGAAGGTGTTGCCCGCCGCGATGGCGATCGGGTACATCCACATCGGTACCATCACCGGGAAGTTGAACGGCGTAACACCGGCCACCACGCCCAGCGGCTGGCGCATCGTCCAGTTGTCCATGCCACGGGAAACCTGGTCGGAATGCTCGCCCTTGAGCAGGTTAGGAATGCCGCAGGCAAATTCGAGGATGTCGATGCCACGGTCGACTTCGCCCTGGGCATCGGTGAAGACCTTACCGTGTTCGGCGACGATGATGCGCGCCAGGTTGTCCTTGCGCTCGCGCAACAGATGCAGGTATTCGAACAACACACGGGCACGGCGGATCGGCGGCGTGTCGGCCCAACCGGCGAACGCGGCCTGGGCAGCGGCGACGGCTTCGGCAACGGTCTGGCGGCTGGCCAGGGCGACACGGCCAGTTTTTTCGCCGGTGGCCGGGTTGTAGACGTCCTGATAACGATCATCGCGGCTCACGCGCTGGTCGTTAATGTAGTGCTCGATTGTCGTTGTCATGGCAGTAGATCCCAGGTGGGTAGCGTTGGGACACACGATAGACTTTCGGTTTGTTCCAAACCAGAGCAGAATCCAGAACTTATTGTCCATATATGCGAACAATAGACCCATGGAAAAATCCGAGATCGAAGGCCTGTGGACCCATATCCACTGGCTCTCCGTGCTGGAGGAACAAGGCACCTACACCGCCGCTGCCGCGCGTCTTGGCGTGAGCAAGTCGGCCGTCAGCCAGCGTATTTCCGACCTGGAAAAAGCCACCGGCACACGGCTGGTGACGCGAACAACGCGCAGTGTGCGGCTGACCGATGCGGGGCTGTCGTTGACGCGAGAGGTGCGCAGCGCCTATGAACAGATCGCCCGCAGCTTCTCGTCGGTGCGCGACTCGGCCGGGGAGATTCGCGGGCTGGTGCGCCTCACCGCACCCGTGGCGTTCGCCCGTCAGCAACTGGTGCCGCACCTGTCGGAGTTCTTGCAACAGTACCCGCAGGTGCGTATTCAACTCGACGTGTCGGACGCCCTGAGTTCATTGGCCGCCGAGGGCTACGACCTGGCCGTGCGCCACGGCTTCCAGGTCCCGGAAACCCATGTGGCCTGGAAACTGTGCGACACCGGCTCGGTGCTGGTCGCCACTCGGGACTACCTGCAACGCCACGGCGAGCCACGCGAGCCCGGCGACTTATCGGCCCACAACTGCCTGTTCTACCCACGCGGCACCGACCAGCCCGCGTGGACCTTCGAACGCGGCAGCAAAAACGTCGAGCGCCTCACCGTGCCCATCGCCGGCAGCTTCGCCACCAATAACAGCGAGGCCTTGCGCGACTCGGCGCTCAACCACCTGGGCATCGCCCTGCTCCCGGACTTCAGCGCCCATGCCGCCCTGGCCAGCGGCACGCTGGTGCAGGTGCTCAACGACTGGACGCTCAAGGGCGCGTTTGCCGATGAGATCTACCTGATCCGCCCTTACTCGCCCCATGTGCCGAAGTCAGTGAGTGCATTGGTCAGCTATTTGAAGGAGAAATTGTCAGGCGGGTTTCGATACACCGGCGGTTAATCACTGCTAGGTGTTGGGGCTGCTTCGC
This sequence comes from Pseudomonas petroselini, assembly GCF_045037875.1. Taxonomy (NCBI): domain Bacteria; kingdom Pseudomonadati; phylum Pseudomonadota; class Gammaproteobacteria; order Pseudomonadales; family Pseudomonadaceae; genus Pseudomonas; species Pseudomonas petroselini. The sequence goes on along the minus strand of NZ_CP173614.1, from coordinate 3,086,925 downwards.
AGCCCAGCGCGGGGCAAGCCCGCTCACTACAACAGCTCTAGCTGGGCATGGGGCGGACGACAGCCTATAAGCACCTGAAGCAACTCAAGGGCTGACCTGCCATTGTGGTTTTGGAAGCTCTTGTGGTGAGCGGGCTTGCCCCGCGCTGGGGTGCGAAGCAGCCCTGATCCAGTCAGCGCATTTTTTCAGGTGAACATCACTGCTAGGTGTTGGGGCCGCTTCGCAGCCCAGCGCGGGGCAAGCCCGCTCACTACAACAGCTCTAGCTGGGCATGGGGCGGGCGACAGCCTATAAGCACCTGAAGCAACTCAAGGGCTGACCTACTATTGCGGCTTCGGAAGCTCTTGTGGTGAGCGGGCTTGCCCCGCGCTGGGGTGCGAAGCAGCCCTGATCCAGTCAGCGCATTTTTTCAGGTGAACATCACTGCTAGGTGTTGGGGCCGCTTCGCAGCCCAGCGCGGGGCAAGCCCGCTCACTACAACAGCTCTAGCTGGGCATGGGGCGGACGACAGCCTATAAGCACCTGAAGCAACTCAAGGACTGACCTGCCATTGTGGTTTTGGAAGCTCTTGTGGTGAGCGGGCTTGCCCCGCGCTGGGGTGCGAAGCAGCCCTGATCCAGTCAGCGCATTTTTTCAGGTAAACATCACGCTAGGTGTTTGGGCTGCTTCGCACCCCAGCGCGGGGCAAGCCCGCTCAGTACACCCATCACTTTTTTGCACAACGCTCGGGTATTTTTGGGCGTTCTGCTCTGATTTATGCGTGCCTATACTCGGTCCAGCCTCTCGGCCCAGCCGAGGGGCAGTCCCACAACAATAATTAAGGACAGCCACCATGACCCAGCCCTTCCTGGCCGCTCGGGATTTCCTGCTCGCTCACCGCACCGACTACGCCACTGCCGTACGGGATTTCCGTTGGCCGCAACTGGGCGAATTCAACTGGGCCCTGGACTATTTCGACGCCATGGCCGAGGGCAATCCGGCCAATGCGCTGTGGATCGTCGAAGAAGACGGCAGCGAGCAGCGTTACAGCTTCCAGCAGCTGGCCGCGCGCGCTAACCAGGTGGCCAACCACCTGCGTGCACTCGGCGTGCGGCGTGGTGATCGCGTGCTGTTGATGCTCGGCAATGATGTGGCACTGTGGGAAACCATGCTCGCCGCGTTCAAGCTCGGGGCGGTGGTCATCCCCGCCACGGCCCTGCTGAACGCTGATGACCTGCGCGACCGGGTCGAGCGCGGGCAGGTGCGTCACTTGGTGGTCGGCGAGGCGCATGTCAGCAAGTTCGCCGGCCTGGCGGACGGTTGCAGCCGCATCTGCGTGGGTTCGGCGCCTGCCGGCTGGGTCGCGCACAGCGCCGCCTTTGCATACCCCGAACATTTCGAGGCCGAAGGCCGCACCCTGGCCACTGACCCGATGCTGCTGTATTTCACCTCCGGCACCACGTCGAAGCCGAAGATGGTGCTGCACAGCCACCAGAGCTACCCGGTGGGGCACCTGTCGACCATGTACTGGATCGGCCTGCAACCGGGCGACCTGCACCTGAATATCTCGTCGCCGGGCTGGGCCAAGCACGCGTGGAGCTGCCTGTTCGCGCCGTGGAATGCCGGCGCGTGCATTTTTATCCATAACGTCGCGCGTTTCAGCGCCCCCACCCTGCTCAGCACATTGGAACGCTACGGCGTGACCAGCCTGTGCGCGCCGCCCACGGTGTGGCGCATGTTGATCCAGGAAGACCTGGCCAGCTACAAGCCGCGCCTGAGCCTGCGCGAACTGGTCGGCGCCGGCGAGCCGCTGAACCCGGAAATCATCGAACAGATCCAGCAGGCCTGGGGCTTGCCGCTGCGCGATGGTTTTGGCCAGTCGGAAACCACCGCACTGGTGGGCAACACCCCTGGCCAGTTGCTCAAGCCCGGTTCCATGGGCCGCCCGTTGCCGGGCTACCAAGTGGCCTTGCTCGATCCCGATGGCAACCCCGGCACTGAGGGCGAAGTCGCCCTGCCCCTGGACGTGCGCCCGCTCGGCCTGATGCTGTGCTACGAAGACAGCCCGGAAAAAACCGCCGAGGTCATGCGTGACGGCTACTACCGCACCGGCGATACCGCGCAAATCGACGCCGACGGCTACATCACCTTCGTGGGCCGCGCGGATGATGTGTTCAAGGCTTCCGACTACCGCATCAGCCCTTTCGAACTGGAGAGCGCGCTGATCGAACACCCGGCGGTGATGGAAGTTGCCGTAGTGCCCAGCCCCGATCCCTTGCGCCTGGCGGTGCCCAAGGCGTTCCTGATATTGGCCCACAACGCCCCCGGCAGCGCCGAACTGGCCCAGCACATCCTGGCCTTCGCCCGTGAGCATTTGGCGCCTTACAAGCGGGTGCGGCGTATCGAGTTCGTCAGTGAACTGCCCAAGACCATCTCCGGCAAGATCCGCCGGGTGGAACTGCGCCAGATGGAGGTGCTGCGCCGCCAGAGCGATACACGCGGAGAGCAGGAACATTTCGAGGAAGATTTTGGCTGAAAAAAAGCCCGGCGACCTCACAAGGCATCGCCGGGCAACGTGAAGCGACCAGCTTCAGAAACGCGGTTTGACGGTCTTCCAATCCGGTTGGTAACGCTGCATCTGTTTCACGTCATCGCGCTGGCGGATGCCGCAACTCAGGTACTGGTCATGCAGCTTGCCCAGTTGATCATGGTCAAGTTCAAGGCCCAGCCCCGGCGCGCGGGTGAGCGTCACACAGCCATCGACAATCGGCACTTTGCCGCCCTTGATCACCTCCTCGTCCGGTTCCTGCCAGGGGTAATGGGTGTCGCAGGCGTAATCGAGGTTGGGGACCGACGCGGCCACATGCGCCATCGCCATCAGGCTGATGCCCAAGTGTGAGTTGGAGTGCATCGACACGCCCAGGCCGAAGGTCTGGCACATTTTCGCCAACGCTTGAGTGTCGCGCAGGCCACCCCAGTAGTGATGGTCGGCGAGTACGATCTGCACGCTGTCCTGGGCCACGCTGCGGCGGAACTCGTCAAAATCGGTGACCACCATATTGGTCGCCAGGGGCAAGCCCGTACGTGTGTGCAGTTCGGCCATGCCCTCCAGGCCGGGGGTCGGGTCTTCGTAATACTGCAGGTCATCGCCGAGCAGTTCAGCCATGCGAATCGAGGTGTGCAGCGACCAGTTGCCATTCGGGTCAATGCGCAGCGGCACACCGGGGAAAGCCTTTTTAAGCGCCTTGATGCAGCGCACTTCATGTTCCGGCTCCAGGGCTCCGGCCTTGAGCTTGATGCTTTTGAAGCCATAGGCTTCGATCATCCGCCGGGCCTGGGCGACGATCTGCTCTTCGTTGAGCGCTTCGCCCCAGCTATCGGGCTTGTAGGGCGAGTCGATGTGTTCGGCGTACTTGAAAAACAAGTAGGCACTGAACGGGATCCGGTCGCGGATCGCCCCACCGAGCAAGTCCACCAGCGGCACGTTCAAGGCGTGGGCCTGGAGGTCGAGCAAGGCCACTTCGAACGCCGAATAGGCATTGCTCACCGCCTTGCTGGCATGGGAGCCCGGCGCCAGTTCCGCGCCGCTGAGGCTCGCGGGTTTGTGCGCAGCCACCGTGGCTTGGACGATGGCGCGCAGCCCGTTGAGGTTGAAGGGGTCCAGGCCGATCAGTTGCGGCTGCACCTGCTGCTGGATCGCCAGCGCCGGGGCATCGCCGTAGCTTTCGCCGAGGCCGATGTAGCCGGTGTCGCTCTCGACTTCGATGATCGAGCGCAGTGCGTAGGCTTCGTGGATACCGCTGGCGTTGAGCAACGGTGGGTCGCGAAAGGCGATAGGTGTGACGGTAACGCGGACGATTTTCAAGAGGCGGCTCCCTGTGGGCCTGGACGCAAGGCGTGTGGGTGAGTAGTCGGTGTGGACGTAGGCGGCACTCCGCCGCGCGGTGCGGTACGGGCAAAAAACACCACCACCGCCGCCACCAGCGATGTGGCGGCCAGGCCATACAGCCCGCCTTCGATGGAGCCGGTGGTCTGCTCCAGCAAACCGAAGGTGGTGGGTGCGACGAAGCCGCCCAGGTTGCCGACCGAATTGATCAAGGCAATCACCGCCGCCGCGATCCGTGCATCCAGGTAACCCTGGGGGATCGGCCAGAACAAGGCAGACGCGGCCTTGAAGCCAATCGCGGCAAAACAGATGGCGATAAAGGCAAACACCGGCCCGCCGGTGGTGGACATGAACATGCCGAAGGCGGCGATCACCAGCATCAGCGCAACCCACGCCTGCTGATGTTTCCACTTGCTGGCCAGGGCGGCGAACGCGTACATGGCGACGATGGAAATCAACCACGGAATCGAGTTGAACAGGCCCACCTGGAAGTCGCCCAAATCGCCCATTTTCTTGATCATGCTGGGCAGCCAGAAGGTGGCGCCGTAAATGGTCAGGGCAATGGAAAAGTAGATAAAGCAGAACAGCGCGATCTGTTTGTCCGCCAGCAACTTGAACATCGACGGCCGGGTGGCCTGGGACGCTTCACGGGCCTGCTGTTCAAGGTCGATGGCGCTGACCAGCGCCTGTTTTTCTTCGTCGCTGAGCCACTTCGCCTGATGCGGATGGGATTGCAGCCAGAACCACACAAACCCGCAGAGCAGGATGGAAGCAAAGCCCTCAATCAGGAACATCCACTGCCAGCCATGCAGGCTCAAGCCGTTGACGTGCAACAGCGCCCCCGACACCGGCCCGGAAATCACCGAGGCAATCGCCGAACCACTGAGGAAAATCGCCATCGCCTTGCCACGCTCGGCCGCCGGCAGCCATTGGGTGAAGTAGTAGATGATGCCGGGGAAAAACCCGGCTTCGGCAGCGCCAAGGACAAAGCGCAGGATATAGAAACTGGTTTCACCTTTGACGAAGGCCATGGCCATCGCGGCCGCGCCCCAGGTGAACATGATGCGCGTCAGCCAGGCCCGTGCGCCGTAGCGCTGCAACAGCAGGTTGGAGGGCACTTCGAAGATCGCGTAGCCAATGAAGAACAACCCGGCACCCAGGCCATAGGCTGCCGCACCAATGCCCAGGTCGGTCTCCAAATGGCTGCGCACAAAGCCGATATTGACCCGGTCGATGTAGTTGACGATGAACATCACCACAAACAACGGCAGGACATGACGCTTGACCTTGGCGGCCGCGCGGGCGAGCACGTTAGGGTCTGGCGGATTCTGGAGGGTATCCAAGGGCAACTCCCACTCATTATTGTTTTAGGGACGCTTGAAGCATGGACGCCAGAGATTGTTCCCGTCTAATCTAACTTGGCATTCGATTGATACCGGGATTAGATCAATGTTCGAGCTGACTCAACTGCGCTGCTTCACCACCGTGGCCACCGAGCTGAATTTTCGGCGCGCGGCCGAACGCCTGAACATGACCCAGCCGCCCCTCAGCCGGCAGATCCAATTGCTCGAGCATCACTTGGGGGTCGAGTTGTTTACCCGCACCACTCGCAGCGTGGCACTCACCGCCGCCGGCCGGGCGTTTTTCATCGAGGCGCAGAACCTGCTGGAGCGCGCCCAGCAAGCGGCCGTCACCGCGCGCCGCTTCGCCGAGGGCGATATCGGTACGGTGAACATCAGCTTCGTCGGCAGTGCGGTGTATGAGTTTTTGCCCAGCGTCATCGCCGAGGCGCGGCTCAAGCAGCCCCACGTCAAAATCGACCTGGCGGAAATGAACACCTACCAGCAATACGAAGCCCTGCGCGCCCGCCGCATCGACCTGGGTATCGTCCGTGCGCCGTTGCTGGAACCGGGGTATGCCACCGAATGCCTGGTGCGCGAACCCTTCGTGCTGGCGGTGCCGAGCAGCCACCGGCTGGCCAATACCGAGACGGTCAGCGTGCACGACCTGGACGCCCAGCCCTTCCTGATGTACGCCCACTCGGCCTACCCGCCGTTCAACGAACTGCTGACCGGCCTGTTGCGCTCGGCCCGCGTTGCGCCGGAGTACGTGCAGTGGCTGGGCTCATCCCTGACCATCCTGGCATTGGTCAACGCCGGCATGGGCCTGGCGCTGGTGCCGCGTTGCGCCAGCAGCGTGGTGTTCAAGAACGTAGTGTTCCGCGATATAGACCTGGGCGAAGGGGCACAGAGCGAGCTGCACTTGATCTGGCGCGAGAACAATGACAACCCGGCGTTCGCGATGTTGCTGGACGGGATTCGCAACGCCGTGCGCGACGGCTGGGCAGACTGACTGCGCACGCCCAACGCCCCGGTGCTGCACACGTCGGGCAAGGGCAGTCACCGGGTCAACGTCACGCGCGGCAGACAGGTCAACGCGGCGGCGGCTGCACGGCCTCAAACACCAACCCATGGCTGTCACTCACCTGCCATGGGTTGGCTGCCCCGGTCTGGCTGAATACCACGTGGTCGAAGCGCGAGTCTTTCAAACCGTCAATGCGCGCCTTGGCCGCGCCACTGAACCGCACGCGCTCGAACACCAGGCCCTGATGATAGGCATTGTGCTGGGCGTCTCCCTTGACCTCGATCGCAGCGCCCTGGGCATTCTCGACGCTGACATCACTGACGCGGATGTCCTTGAACTGCCCTGCCACCGTCGAGCGTTGGTAGTCGAGCTTGGCGTTCGGGTCGTTGTAATCCAGGGTAAAAATGAACGCCTGCTTGACGGTGTTGCGGATCGCCGAGTCGCGGAATATCACGTTGCGCGCGCCGCCGCCCATGAAGTTGGTGCTCTTCATGCGCAACCCGGCATCGGTGCCGTCGGACACGTTGTCTTCGGCCAGGATGTTCTGGATCCAGGCGCCGGTGTGGCTGCCGGCAACCACCATGCCATGGCCCTTACGGAAGTAGTTATTGAAGATCCACGCATCCTCCTGCGGCCGCTGGTGCACCGCGTCGGCCCCGGTGCCGGCGGCAAAATTGACGCAGTCATCGCCGGTGTCGAAGAAGTTATTGAACACCATCGCGCCCTTGCTGTTGGCGAACTCGATGCCGTCACCGTTGTTGGCGTCATACGTGGTGTGGGTGGTGTTGGCCAGCACCACGTTTTCGGTCTCCAGGTTCATGATGCCGTGGAACGCTGGGTTCAATACGGTAAAGCCACCGTAAAACACGTTTTTCACGTTGCGCAGGGTGATCAGCGAAGAGCGCATCTGCCCGTAGGCGTCCTTGACGTTCATGCCCCGCGCCACCGCTTGCTCCACTTGAGCCTTGGCCAGCAGGCCATCCTGCAGGTAGCGCGTGTTGTCGCTGGGCACATAGAACGGCAGGGTTTGCCCGCGCTCGTCGCGTACATCGGCGTTACGCTTCCAGCCGTTGCCGTCGAGGGTGCCCTTGCCGACGATACGGATGTTCTCGAACGTTTGGTGCTGACGCGGATCGCGCGGCAGTGCGTTGATCAGCGAGGCCGGACGCACGGTGCTGGAATACGGGTATTGGATGTACCCCGCGAGCGGGTAATCCTCGGCGCGCTCGGAACCCAGCAGGGTCGCGCCGTCAGCGATCTCCAGGGTCATGTTGCTCTTGAGGTAGAGCGCCCCGCTTTTGTAGGTGCCTTTGGGCAGCAACACTTTGCCGCCCACCGTGCAGGCATCAATAGCGCGCTGGATCGCCAGGGTGTCGAGATGAATACCGTCGCCCTTGGCACCATAGTGCTTCACGTCGAACACCACCGGGACCGGCGTGGTGCGTTGCAGCACGGCGGCACTGTCGGCCGATTCCTTGCCGCTGCTGTCGACCGAGCGCACGGTAAACCGGTACGGGGTGTCCGGCTTCAGGCCTTGGGCGGTGTAACTGTGAATGCCGATGCGATGGTGAAAGTTCGCCCGGTCCTGTTGGTAGAAATGGTCAATGTAGGGTTTGGCCGGCGACACTTGGTCGTTGTTGGCGTTGGCGCTGCCCAGTAAGGCGCCGTTGGCGTAGACCCGGTAGTCCTTGATGCCGTCGTGCGCGAGGGGTTTTTCCCAGACCAGGATGATCTGCTGGTCGTCATAGGCCAGGGTCGGCACTTGCAGCTTGGACGGTGCCTGCAGCGCCCATGACAGCGGACTGCAACCGAGGGCCGCGATGGCCAGCAGCCAACGGGTCGAGGTTTTTTGCGAGGGTTGATGCGGCATGTTGTTCTCCTTGTTTTTGCCGGTTATCACACCGAGGGCGTTAAGCCTGCCGCCCGGCTTCTTCGAGGTATTGACTGCGATTGACGAAGGTCTCTCGAGGCATTTCCCGCACATCCATGGACAGCGCTTCAACCTGCGGCAGCACTTCGATCAGGGCGCCCAGTGTCGCCGAAGCGAGGCTGCGCTGTTGCTCGGCGCTGCGCCCGGCGAACAGGTACAGCGCCACATGCACGAAGTCGTCTTGCGTCGTACCGCAGCGGTAATGGGTGAAGCCGTTGAGTCGCACTTTGATGTCGCCCGGCTTGAATAGGCCGAAGCTGTCGAGGGCATCGTGCACGGTGGCCAATAGGGTGTGTTCGCCGATGCGCTGGGCCAGGGTGGCAGGGCAATCGATGATGCAATGGGGCATGGTGGATCCTCATGGTGGACTGTGGACGCCGTCGAGCTTCAGTGATGCAAGCGGGGCTCGACAGCGCCCACAGTTGAGCCTCGCAGTGGCTTTACTGGGCGCCGAGGGCCTTGATCAGCACGTCGAGTTGCTCCACTTCTTCAGGCAACAGGTCGGTCAGCGGCGCGCGCACCGGGCCGGCGTCGTGGCCGACCAGGCGTGCGCCGGCCTTGACGATGCTCACGCCGTAGCCTTCACAGCGGTTACGGATGGCCAGGTACGGCAGGAAGAAATCATCGATCAAGCGCCCCACGGTGGCGTGATCGTCGGCAGCGACGGCGCGGTAGAAATCCATGGCGGTTTTCGGGATGAAGTTGAACACCGCCGAGGAGTACACCGGCACGCCGAGGGCCTTGTAGGCCGCCGCGTAGACTTCGGCGGTCGGCAGCCCACCGAGGTAGGTCAGGCGATCACCCAGGCGGCGACGGATCGACACCATCGACTCGACCTCGCCAATGCCATCCTTGAAGCCGATCAGGTTAGGGCAGCGCTCGGCCAATTGCTCCAGGCTGTCGGCGTTGAGGCGGCACAGGTTGCGGTTGTACACCACTACGCCGAAATCCACCGAGTTGCACACCTGCTCAACGTGGGCCACCAAGCCTTTCTGGCTGGCTTCGGTCAGGTAGTGGGGCATCAGCAGAATCCCGGCGGCGCCCAGGCGCTCAGCTTCCTGGGCATAGGCGATGGCCTGGCGGGTCGGGCCCCCTGCCCCGGCAAGGATCGGCACCTGGCCTTTGCAGGTGTCGACGGCCGTCTTGATGATCTGTGTGTATTCCTTGGCTTCCAGGGAGAAAAATTCCCCGGTGCCGCCGGCGGCGAACAGCGCGCTGGCGCCGTACGGCGCCAGCCATTCCAGGCGGCGGGCATAGGTGTCGGCGCGGAAGTCACCGGCCGCGTCAAAGTCAGTAACAGGGAACGACAGCAAGCCGGAAGACAGGACTGTTTTTAGTTCTTGTGGCGTCATGGTTCGCAAACCTCAGATCGAAAATGAAGGGATACCTTAAGAGGTACGTCATCGTACAACTATATAAATACTTAAGCCAACGAGATATTTTACCTAACGGTAATTTGCGGTAATACTCAATAAAACATGCCGATTAATGCCGGACGCACAGAAGTACGCCCAGCAACTCAATGACCATGTTGTACGATGACTTTGATTTTATTAACTGGCTTGACGCCGCTCGGACGCCTGGCTGAAGTCTCGACTGGCCTGCACCAGCATCCGCGTATAGTCGTGTGCCGCCAGGTCCTGGCTCAGGCCCTGACTGTCGAGGAGTTCGACAATCCGCCCCTGCTGCATCACCGCCACGCGGTCGCACAGGTGCGTCACCACCCCCAGGTCGTGGGTCACCATCAGGTAGGTCAGCTTCTCCTGCGCGCGCAGGTCGGTGAGCAGATTGAGGATTTCGGCTTGCACGGAAACGTCCAAGGCCGAGGTCGGCTCATCCAGCAACAACACGCGAGGCTCAAGGATCAGCGCCCTGGCGATGGCCACGCGCTGGCGCTGGCCGCCGGACAATTGATGCGGGTAACGGAAGCGGAAGCTGTCATTCAGGCCGACCTTGCGCAGGATCTCGTCGATCCGGTCGTCCTTGTCCCCTACCCCATGGATAATCAACGGCTCACGCAAGGCGGTATCGATGGTGTGCCGCGGGTGCAAGGAGCCGTAGGGGTCCTGGAAGACCATCTGCACTTTACGAAAATGTGCCTTGGGAATCTTGTGTTGCAGCGGTGCGCCGGCAATGCTCAGTTCACCGCTCCACTGCCGGTATTGCCCGGCCAGGCAGCGCAGCACGGTGGTCTTGCCCGAACCGGACTCCCCCACCAGGCCAAAGGATTCGCCGTCGGCAACACTGAGGCTGACATCGTGCAGCACTTGATTGAGACTCGCGCCAGTGCCGAAACTCAGGTTGAGCGCGTGGGCTTGGATCATGGGCATGGTCAGGTTCCTCAGTGGGTCAGCCAAAGCGGGTCGCGCTGGAGCACCGGCAGGTGCACGCGGCGGTTGTCCATGCTTGGCAATGCGGCCAGCAGGCCACGGGTGTAGGGATGTTCGGCGTATTGCAGGTCGCACGCCGCCAGGGATTCCACCACGCGTCCGGCGTACATCACCAGCACGCGGTCGCAGTAGTTGCGGACCAGGTTGAGGTCGTGGCTGACGAAGATCAGGCCCATCTGCTGCTGCTCCACCAACTCTTCCAGCACGCTGAGCACTTGCTGGCGTACCGAGACGTCGAGGGCCGAGGTGGGTTCATCGGCAATGATCACCTCCGGGCGGGTGATGACCATCATCGCGATCATGATGCGCTGCCCCATGCCGCCCGAGACTTCGTGGGGGTAGAGGTTGTAGACCCGCTTTGGATCGCGGATATGCACCTGCTCCAGCATCTGCATGACCCGCTCACGGGCCTCGCTGCGGCTGGCCTTGTGGTGGGCCAGGTAGGCTTCGGCGATCTGGTCGCCCACCTTGACCACCGGGTTCAACGAATACTTGGGGTCTTGCATGATCATCGAGATGCGCTGGCCACGAATCTTCTGCATGGCTTTTTCGCTGGCCGAGAGCAGGTCGACCTCACCAAACGCCATGGCTTTGGCGCTGATCCTCGCGCTCGGCGGGTGCAGCTTGAGCAGGCTGCGGCCGACCGTGGATTTGCCCGAACCGGACTCGCCGACGATCGCCAGCTTTTCGCGGCCCAGGGCAAACGACACATCGCGCACGGCATGGGTTTCTTTCTGGCCGTTGAAGAAGCGCACGTTGAGCCCTTCGACGTTCAATTTGATGGCGGACATAGGTGTGGCTCCGTTATTCGCTACGCGGATCAAGAATGTCCCGCAGGCCGTCGCCCAACAGGTTGAATGCCAGGCTGACCAACATGATTGCCGCCCCCGGCACGGCGACCAGCCACCAGCACTCGAGCATGTAGCGGCGCCCGGTGGAAATCATCGCGCCCCACTCGGGCAGCGGCGCCTGCGCGCCCAGGCCGAGGAAGCCCAGGGCTGCCGCCGTGAGGATGATCCCGGCCATGTTCATGGTCAGGCGGATGATCACCGACGACAGGCACATCGGCACGATATGGCGCAGGATAATCCGCGCCGGCGACGCCCCTTGCAGCTCCACGGCCACAACGAAATCGGCATTGCGCAGCGACAGGGTTTCCGCCCGCGCCAGGCGTGCGATGGGCGGCCAGGAGGTCAACGCAATCGCCACCACGGCGTGTTCCAGGCCAGGGCCGAGAGCGGCGATAAACGCCAGGGCCAACACCAGGCTGGGGAAGGAAATGAAGATGTCGGTCAGGCGCATGAACACCGTATCCACGGCGCCGCCGAAGTAGCCCGACACGGTGCCGATAAACAGGCCGATGGGGCCGACGATCACCGTTACCAACGCAATGATGTACAAGGTGATGCGCGAGCCGTAGACCAGCCGGCTGAAAATGTCCCGGCCATATTCATCGGTGCCGAACCAATGTGCTGCGCCCGGTGCCTGCAAGGCGTTGGCGAGGTTCTGCGCGACCGGATCATGCGTGGCGATCCACGGCGCGAACGCCGCCACCACGATCAGCAGCAACGCCACCAGCAGGCCGGCCAGGGTCATGGGGTTACGCAACAGGTGGCGCAAAATCCGCACGCCGCTCTTGCACAAGGCATCGAAGCTGGAGCCGGGCGTACGCTCGGCCCGCCGCTTCAGGGTGGAATCAATCGAAGACAGGTTGGCATTCATCAGCATGTTCTCTGTGTGAATTCAGGAGTGCCGGGCGTACCCGGCCCGACTCAGCGCGCCTTGTAGACACCCAGGTAGCGGGTGGCCTCGGCGTCGTCACCGCTGAAGCCCTTGACGTCGGCGGCGCTGACCACGGTGTCGGTCATTTGCGAGATCATCAGGATCGGCCCGACCTGTTGGTCATAGAGGGTCTGCGCCTGGTGATACAGGCTGATGCGCTGCGCCGCGTCACGCGTCACGCCGGCCTTGTCGATCAGGCTGTTGAGCGGCGGGCTGAAGAACGAGGCGCGCCAGCCCTGGAAGTTGGGCAAACCGGCGTCATCACTGTTGTTGGGGTTATAGGCGAACGTGCGCAGGCTGAAATACGGATGGGGATAACGCTCAGCCCCACGCGCCACAATGATCTCGAAATTGCGCGCACGCATCGCGCCGTAGACCTGGTTGCCGGTGCCGGTGACGATGCTCGCCTTGATCCCGCCTTCGGCCAATGTCGCTTGCAGGCGCGCGGCGATATCAATGAACGGCGGCTCCGACAGCGTGCGGATAGTGGTTGTGAACCCCTCGGGATACCCCGCCTCGGCAAGCAGCTTTTTCGCCTTCGGCACATCCATGTGATAGCCCGGATCCGGCAAACGCGCCGCCAACCCCAACTGCATCGGCTGCTGATTGAGCGTGCCGTAATACGGCATCACCTGCTCATCCAGGCCCTTGTAGTCGATCAAGTTGCGCACTGCTTCACGCACCTGGGCCTTGGCGAACTCGGGTTGCTTCATGCTCATGGCGACGTAGTACATCGTGCCGCGCGGCAATGACTGCACCTGGATCTTGTCCGAGCCGTCGATGGCGCGAATGTCCGGTGCGGCCATGCCATACGCCAGGTCGAGGTCGCCGCGCTCAAGCATCAGGCGCAGCGACTGGGACTCGGTCATATGCCGCACCACCACACGCTTGAGCTTGGCCGCCCCGCCCCAGTAGCCGTCGAACCGGGTCAGCAACAGCGAGTCGTTGGCGCTCCATTTGGTCAGCACGAAGGGGCCGCTGCCCGCCTCGTTGGTCACCAGCCAACCGGCCCCCAGGTCACCGTTTTTCTCGTGGGCCAGGGCGGTCTTGCGGTCCACCACCACGGCGCTCGGCGAGATGGCCAGCGAGTCCACCAGCAACAGCGGGTCCATGGTCTGCGGCAGGTCGATGACCAGCGTGTGGGCATCCGTGGCGCGGATCAGCGACTGAATATTCTCAACGCTGTAGCCGTAGGCTTTCCAGGTGGTGGCCAGGCCGAAATTGAGTTTCATCACCCGGTACAGCGACCAGGCCACATCCTCGGCGGTCAGCGGGTTGCCGGAGTGGAACTTCACGTCCTGGCGCAGATGAAAGGTCACTTGCTTGCCGTCTTCGCTGATGTCCCAGCGCTCGGCCAGCTGCGGCAGGTGCTTTTCCGGGTTGCCCTGGTCGCGCTTGATCAGTGTGTCGTAGAGATTGGCGTTGACCCCGGAGGCGTCGAGGCCGGGCGCGTTGGCCGGGTCGATGGAGAACAGGTTGACCATGCTCATGCCCACGATCAGTTGATCGGCCGGGGTCTTGGCCTGGGCCAGCGTCATCGGGCCCAGCGCCAGTGCGGCCGCCAGCAGGCTCAGGCGCAGTGTTGAAAATGCAGTCGTCATTGAAAGAATCCTTCTTTTTATAGTTTTATCGGTACTGCGAAGCGCTTAACGGGTGCGCGGGTCGAACACTTTGTAGAGGGCATCGCTGATCAGGTTGAGCGCGACAAAGATCAAGCCGATCACCAGCACGCACCCCATCACCGCGTTCATGTCCCCCAGCATCAGGCTGCTGGTGAGGTACTGGCCAAAACCGGGCCAAGCAAACACGGTCTCGATCAGCACGGCGCCTTCGAGCAGCGAGCCGTAGGCCAGGGCCACCACCGTCAGCAATTGCACGAGGATGTTGCGAAAAGCGTGGCCCCACACCACCTGGCGCCGAGACAAGCCTTTGACGCGAGCGGTGATGATGTACTCCTGGGACAGCTGCTCCAGCATGAAGCTGCGGGTCATGCGGCTGATGTAAGCGACCGAATTCAGCCCCAGGATCAGCGCCGGCAGCACGATATGGCGCAAGGCGCTGGTAAAGGCCTCCCAGTCGCGGGCGAGCGCCGTGTCGATCAGCAACAGGCCGGTCACGTCGGGCACCATGCCGTCGTACGCCAGGTCGATGCGCCCTGCCCCGCCGGCCCAACCGAGCCAGGCGTAGAACACCAGCAAGCCCATCATGCCCAGCCAGAAAATCGGCGTGGAATAGCCGAACAAGGTGATGACCCGCGCCACGTGATCGCCCATGCGCCCCTGGTTACTGGCGGCACACACGCCCAGCGGCAGCCCGATGACGATGCCGAACAGGATTGCCAGGGTCGCCAGTTCGATGGTCGCGGGGAACACCCGGCGGATGTCATCCAGTACCGGGTGGCCGGTCAACAGTGCGTTGCCGAAGTTACCGTGCAACAGGTCGTTGAGGTACAGGCCGAACTGAGTCCAGATCGGCTTATCCAGCCCCATGGCCCGGTACACCTGGTCGTAGGTGGAGCTGTCGGCGTCCGGCCCGACCACCGCCAGCACGGGGTCGAGCGGCATGACCCGGCCGATGATGAACGTCAGCGCCAGCAGGCCGAGCAAGGTCACCAGGACCGTACCGGCACGCCGGGCTGTGTTGGACGCGCGAGCGCCCATTACCGAGGCAGTCATAACAAACATGGGAAGCTCCTGTGCAGTCGGCATCCGAGGATGCGCGGCCTTAGCGCGTCTTGTAGACGTCCTTGTAGCGGGTAGTGGCGGCCGTGTGCCCCTGGAAATCCGTCACGTCGCTGTAGACCAGCACGGTGTCGGTCATCTGGGATACCGGCAGGATCGCGCCCACTTGCTCGTCGAGCAGTTGCTGGACCTGCCGGTACTGGGCCAGTTGCTTGGCGCCATCGGGCTCGACCTCGGCACGTTCGATCAACTGGTTCAACTCGGGGCTGTAGAACGAGGTGCGCCAGCCTTGGAAGTTGCTCAGTTTGGCTTCGTCACGGTTGTCCGGGTTGTACACCAGGGTACGCAAGCTGGAATGCGGGTGGCGCTCGGCCCCGCCGCCGCCGCGGCCGACGATGATGTCGAAGCTGCGCTCACGCATCGCGCCGTAGATCTGGTTGCCGGTGCCGGTGATGATGCTGGCTTCGATCCCGGCCTGGGCCAGGGTCGATTGCAGGTTGGAAGCGATATTGATGAACGGCGGCTCGGCCAGCACGCGAATGGTGGTCTTGAAACCGTTGGGGTAGCCGGCCTGCGCCAGGAGCGCCTTGGCTTCCTCGACGTTCAGGCGATAGCCCGGGTCCGGCAGGCGCGCGGCCAGGCCCAGCGGCAGTGGGCGCTGGTTGATCAGGCCGTAGTGCGGCATCACCGTCTGGTTGATGCCCTGGTAATCGATCAGCGAACGCACGGCTTTGCGCACGCGGGCGTCGGCGAACATCGGCTGCTTCACGCTCAACGCCACGTAATACAAGGTGCCGCGCTGCAGGGTCTGGGTGCGTACCTTGGGGTTACCCTGCAAGGCCTGGATATCGGGTGCGGACATGCCTTTGGCGATGTCCAGGTCGCCGCGCTCGATCATCAGGCGCAACGACTGGGACTCGGTCATGTTGCGCATGACGATCCGCTTGAGTTTGGCCGGGCCACCCCAGTAGCCGTCGAAACGGGTCATCAGGATCACGTCGTTGGCGCGCCAGTCGTTGAGCACGAACGCGCCGCTGCCGGCCGCGTGGGTGACCAGCCAAGCGGCGCCCATGTCGTTGTTTTTCTGGTGTTCGAGCACGGTTTTACGGTCGAGGATAAACGCACTGGGCGACGTCGCCAGGGTGTTGAGCACCAGCTGCGGGTCGGTCGGGCGTGGCAGTTCGATCACGAAGGTGTTGGGGTCGGTGGCGCGCATGTAGCGCTCGACATTGTCGGCGCTGAAGCCATAGGCCTTCCAGGTGGAAGCCAGCGCCAGGTTCAGCTTGAGCACCCGCTGCAATGACCAAGCGACATCATCGGCACTCAGCGGGTTGCCGGATTGGAATTTCACATCGGTGCGCAGGTTAAAGGTGAGGGTCTTGCGGTCATCGCTGACCTGCCAACGCTCGGCCAGTGCCGGCACCAATTGGTCGGGCCTGGCCACGTCCTGCACCAGCAACATGTCATAGAGATTGGCATTGATCTCCGACACATCCAGCCCGGTGGCCGCGGCCGGATCCAGCGACAGCAGATTGATCATGCTCATGCCGACGATCAACTGATCAGCCGGGGTCTTGGCCTGCACCACAGGGACTGCGCCAACCACCAGGGTCGCCGCCAGCACCCGCGCCCACAGCGAAGGAAGAATGCTCATAGTAAAACGCCTTTCTTATATTTATAGGGCTCGTGGGTGTCCCGGCCGCGGCCGGGAGACCTCAGTTCACATCAAAAGCGGTTAAGCGTGTTGGCCTCGACAAATTCGAAATCGATGTCTTCGCCCAGGCCCGGCAAATCGGACAGGTGTACAAACCCATCGCTGTCCATCGGGTCGACCAGGCGCTTGAGGTAGGCCGGTACTTCGTCGTAATCCAAATACGGGTGCAGCAACCCACGCTCGTACCAGGTGCAGTTTTTGATCGCACCGACCACGGCCAGGTTGGCCGCGCCATTGCCGTGAATTTCACAATCCATCCCGAACGACTCGGCCATGTGCGCCACCTTCAGGCACGGGCCGATACCGCCGACGCCGGCCACCCCGGCACGCAGGATGTCGCACACATCATTCTTCACCCAGCTGGCGCGGCTCAAGTGTTTGCCGGACAGGGTTTCCGGGCCCAGTACCGGGATGTCCAACTGGCCCGCCAACCAGGCATAGGATTCGGCGGAGTCTTCCATCATCGGTTCTTCGAACCAGGCGAAATCGAGCTTCTGCAGCTCGCGGCCGATATACAGGGCGTCGGTTCGGTTGTACCAGTGATAGCCGTCGAGCATCAGCGCGATGTCCGGACCCACCGCCTCGCGCACCGCCGCGCAGGCTTTGACGTCAATGCGCGGGCTCGGGGCGAAGGACACAGGCGGCATCCAGGTGTGCAACTTGATCGCCTTGTAGCCGCGCTTGACCAGGGTCTCGGCAAACCGCCCATAGTCGTCGGGCGTGGCCAGGCCGCCGGGCAATTCATCCCCGCACATGGTCGAGCCGTAGGCCGGAACCTTGTCGCGAAAACCGCCGATCAGTTTGTGCACCGGCACGCCCAGCTTGCGCCCGGCCCAATCCCACAAGGCCTGCTCCACCAAGGCCAGCGCGCGGTCGGTCAACTGGCTGGCACTGCCGCGCTGCCAGTGCGCGAGGTCGTGCCAGATTTTTTCTCGATCAAAAGCGTTCTGCCCGACCAGCACCTTGCGCACAAACCCATCGAGCACATAAGGGCGGATCAATTCCGGCGGCCCGAACGCGTAACCCTCGGTGCCCTCCTCGGTCTGGATACGCAACAGGGCCATCTTGGCCTGGGCGACTTCGCCGGGATGGGCGTGGCCGGCACTGTCTACTGCGCGGCGAGTCGGGTAGGAAAACACCTGGACGTTGACTGCGGTAATTCTCATGGACGTCTTTAGCCTTCTTATTGAATTTGTGACAGGAGCGTCGCCTGCTGAGAATGATCATAGGTCATCGTACAACATTTGAAAAGCCAACCACTCCGCGCCGCAAATCTCACTAAAACCCCCGAAACCCCTCGCTTTTAAAGACAACTCAAAATAACAAGACAAGAGAATAACCCAGTATTCATTGCGTATATTTGTAACCAAGTGTTTCAAAACGACCGATAACACGTAGACCACTGCATAGTCATACGATAACGTATGTCGGCGCGCAAAACGTAACAGGTTCGTAACAACTGCCGGCGTCAGGCCGGTAGAACATTCCAACAAAAACAATAAAAGAAGACCGTATGAACACCACCCTACGCACGCTTTTGACTGTCACTGCGCTCGGCCTGCCCTTCTGTGTCAACGCCGACTCCGCCAACATCAACTACCGCCATCAGTTCACCGAAGACGACAGCGCCCACGCTGACCGGATCAAACTCGGCTACCGCATGGACAGCGGCCTGGGATTCGAGGGGGAGTTGAAATACCGCACGGCCGGCGATCGTGAAGACGTCGCCTACGACAACATGATCAACAACGGCCACGAGTTCACGGTGAGCTACAACTACAAGCTCAGCCCGCAATCGACCCTGACCCCGGCGTTCCAGATGGACAGTTCGAAGGACTCGACAACCTATAAGGTCGGCCTCAAATACAACTACAAGATCAACGACGCGTTCTACGTCGCCACGCGCTATCGACTGGACGCAAAGAAACTCGACCGCGACCAGATCAACGAGGACATGCCGGATCGCGCCAAGGACAACCAGCACACCAATCGCTTCGAAGGCTGGCTGGGCTATACCCCGGCCAGCAAGTGGGCCTTTGAATACCAGTACATCTATTTCAAGACCGACTACATCCGCTACGACAACAAGAAGAGCGATTACGAACAGAACATGATCGTCAAATACAAACTGACCAAAGAGTGGGCCCCGTTCATGGAAATCGGGGACGTGAAGGTCAACGCCACCAGCGAAGACCGCCAGGCCCGCTGGCGCCTGGGGGTGCAGTACAACTTCATGTAACGCCTATTGGTACTGCAGTCGCGAGTTCGCTGTGGCGAGCTCGCGCCTACACCTCGACAAGGAAGATTCAACGTGACCACAACCAAACCCTTCAACCGCATTCTGTTGACCGGCGCTGCCGGCGGCCTGGGGCAAATCCTGCGGGAAACCCTGCAAGCCCACGCGCATATCGTGCGCGCCTCCGACATCAGCCCCCTGACACCCAGCGCCGGCGCCCATGACGAAGTCGTGCACTGCGACCTGGCCGACAAAAAGGCCGTGCACGCCCTGGTCGAGGACGTGGATGCCATCGTGCACATGGGTGGGATTTCCGTTGAGCGGGCGTTCGAGGCGATTCTCGACGCCAATATCCGCGGCACTTTTCATCTTTATGAAGCGGCGCGCAAACACGGGATCAAGCGCGTGGTGTTCGCCAGCTCCAATCACGTCACCGGTTTTCACACACAGGACCAACCCCTGGATGCCCATAGCGAGCGACGCCCGGATGGCTATTACGCCTTGTCCAAGGCCTACGGCGAAGACTTGGCGAGCTTTTACTTCCAGCGCTATGGCATTGAAACGGTCAGTTTGCGCATCGGCTCTTCATTCGCGCAGCCGCGCAACCGACGGATGCTGTCGACCTGGCTGAGCTACCGCGACCTGGACCACTTGATTGAGCGCGCCCTGCTCGCGCGTGATGTGGGGCACACAGTGGTCTACGGCGTTTCCGCCAACCGCACGACCTGGTGGGACAACCGCCACGCAGCGCACCTGGGCTTTAACCCGCAGGACAGTTCGGAGGCGTTTCGCGACACCGTCGAGCGCCAGCCGGAGCCTGGCGAGAACGATCCCGACCGGCTGTTTCAGGGCGGCGCGTTCACCGCAGCCGGGCCGTTCGACACCGATTGAGCGGCGCTGGCCGCCGCGTAAGACCGGCGCATCCGCTCACGGCTGTTGGACAAGTGCAAGCGCATGGCCGCGCGCGCTGCGTCGGAGTCGCCGCGCGCAATGGCCTGGTAGATCGCCTCGTGCTCGCGGCTCAAGCGCTCTACATAGGGTTCTTTGTCGTTGTTGGCCTGGCGCGTGGAGTGCATGCGCGCACGGGGAATAATGCTCACCTCAAGGTGCAGCATGATGTCGGTGAAGTAGCGGTTGCCGGTGGCGAGGGCGATCTGCTGGTGAAACTGAAAGTCCGCGGCCACCGCATACTCGGCACTGATGGCACTGGATTGGAGAATATCCAGCGAGTCACGCATCAACTGCAACTGCTCAGGGGTGCGCCGGTGGCTGGCCAGGCCGGCGGCCTCCACTTCCAGGCTGATGCGCAGCTCCAGCACCGCCAGTACATCCTCCAACGTGACAATGCTGGCCGGGTCGATACGAAAACCACTCGCGCTCGGGATGTCACACACAAACGTCCCGACGCCATGCCGGGTTTCCACCAGCCCCGCCGCCTGCAGGCGCGAAATCGCCTCGCGGACCACCGTGCGGCTGACGCCATGCTCCTGCATGACCTGCGACTCGGTCGGCAGTTTGGTGGCGCACGCCAACTCGCCGGCGTGGATGCGCCGAGATAACTCGGCCACCAGGTCCTCGGCCATGCTGCGGTGCTTTCGACGTGCACTGGGTTGGACGTTCGGGTAGTCCATCGGGCGCGTTATTCTCGGTTTGCGAATGAACCCTCATCATAGCTCAAGCAGTTGTACGACAACATAGCAGCCCCTTACGCCACCTTGAAACGATTGACCAGACGCTGCTGATACTCGGCCAAGCGTGCCAATTCCTGGCTGGTGACCGCCGTCTGCTCTGCCCCGGCACTCACCTGAATAACCAAGTCATTAATCTCGTTCACATTGCGATTGATGTCCTCCGACACCGCACTCTGCTCCTCCGCCGCCGAGGCAATCTGAATGTTGCGATCGCTGATACGCGCCACGCCCTCAGCAATCTCCAACAGCAACTCCCCCGCACGCTCGACCTTGATCGCACCGTCCTGGGCCTTGCCCAAGGTTTCCTGCATGGAGGTGGTCGCACGGTCCGAACCGGTTTGCAGGTTGCTGATCATCCGCTGGATGCTTCCGGTGGATTCCTGCGTCTTCTGGGCCAGCACCCGCACCTCGGACGCCACCACCGCGAAGCCACGCCCATGATCCCCGGCCCGCGCGGCTTCAATCGCCGCATTCAACGCCAGCAGGTTGGTCTGCTCGGCAATGCCGCGGATAACGTCCAGCACGGAAGAAATCCCATCGCTTTCGTGTTTGAGCTCGCCAATGATCAGTGCTGTTTGCTCGGCCTGCCCCGAGAGCTGGCGGATCAGCGCGATGGTGCTTTCGATCTCGATGCGCCCTTGGGTGGTGCTGGTGTTGACCTGTTGCGACATCTGCGCCGCATCGTTTGTGCTGTGCGCCACCTCGCGCACGGTGGCGCTCATCTCGTTGATCGCCGTGGCGACCAGCTCGGTGCTTTGGCGCTGTTGCTCGACGCTCTGGCTGGTCTGAATCGTCACCGTGGACGACTCCTCCGCCGCCGTCGCGACCTGTGCGGTGGCGTTGCCGATTTCCTGCACCACCCCACTGATCTCCTCTGCCATGCGATTGAGGTTGCGTGAGATCTGGCCAAACTCGTCCTTGCTCTCATAGGTCGCCCGCGCCGTCAGATCGCGTTGCGCCAAGTCGTTGAGCACGCGGTTTACGTCCCGTACCGCCAAGTCGATCATGCGGATAATCAGGTAGGACAACACCGCCACCGCCAGCAGGGCCACGACCACCGCGCCGAGGGTCAACCACAGGGCGCGGCTGGCGTCATCTCGCTCATGCATCGCCAGGTTGCTGACACTTTGGCTCAGGGCGTCTTCCACTTGGCCCATCAGGTCAATGCGCTGGGTGGAAGTTTCAAACCAGGCTTCGGGTTTGATCCCCAGTGCCTGACCCATCGGCACCTCGAACGCCAGGCGCTGCAACTTGCCGACGTCGACGGCGGCGGGGTTTTGCATCTGCGTGTCGAACTGTTGCAGCGAGGCCGTGGGTGCCTTGCGCCGGAACGCATCGTAGTAAGCGCCGAATTCGCCCAGGTTGCGGCTGAAGCGCGACAACAGCGCCTCATCGAAATGCCCTTGGTTGAAGACCAGGCCCAGCAGCACCCGCTCGCGGCCGGCGCGTTCTTTCATTTCGATAAATTGGTTCAGTGCGCCGAGCGCGTAGACAATGGTTGCGTTGTTGACGCTCGCTTCCAGGGAATGGGTGTATCCGATCAGCACGTTAATGATTTCGGTATAACGCGCGCCTGACTCAGTGCTGGTGATGCCGAGTTTATCGACCTGCGCACGCACCGCCGGTAGCTGATCCAGGGCCCGCAGTACGCTGTCCAACGTCGCGCTGCCTGACACCGATAAACCCCGCACCACCGCGACGGCCGCACTGGAGTCTGTGCGCATCTGCGCCATCCGCTCGCCCATGGACTTGCCGCCACTGCCGAGGAATACCCCACTGGCACCGCGTTCACGCTGCAGCATGGTGATGAGTCGACTTAACGTCTGGGCAGTGCCGCTGGCCGTGACCGTGGTGTTCATTTCACGCAGCGTCTTGTAGTTGTCTCCCACAAACACGCCGGCCAAGGTCAAGAACCCGAGCATGGGCAGCAGCAGAATCAACAACAGTTTCAGACGCAGCGGAGCATTCTTAAGCATTTCCCTGAAGCCTCATTTCCATGGTTCACATTGACGCCTGCACGCCAAAATAGTGGCATCATGATATCACTCATAAAAACGAGTCGACCTTGTCCCACAGCGGCTCATGGGCGCCAATCGGCGTTGTACTGACCCAGATCAACAGTCGGTCAGAAACAGCGCAGCCGATCCGTACGCTTAAGCCATCGCTCAATCCTCTTGAATACTTGCCTAATCCTCCGACTTATCGGATTTCGGATAGATAGCCCTTGTGCGCTGGTCTAGAGTTCGACAATGAGCGGCCGCCGCACTCTCAATACTAAAAATGGCCGCCTCCACCGATGATGAGCAGGTGAGCCATGGAATTACGCATCAACCAAAAAACCTATCAGGTCGACGCCGACGCCGACACGCCCCTGCTGTGGGTGATCCGTGATGACCTGGGGCTGACCGGCACCAAATACGGCTGCGGCCTGGCCCAATGCGGCGCCTGTTCGGTGCTGGTGGACGGCAATGTCGTGCGCAGTTGCGTCACGCCGGTAGCCGGGGTGGTCGGACGCGAAGTCACCACCATCGAAGCCATTGAAACCGATGACGTGGGCAAGCGCGTGGTCGCGGCCTGGGTCGAGCACCAGGTGGCGCAATGTGGTTACTGCCAGTCCGGGCAGGTGATGGCCGCCACCGCGCTGCTCAAGCACACCCCTGCGCCCAGTAAGGCGCAGATCGACGCCGCTATGATCAACCTGTGCCGCTGCGGCACGTATAACGCCATTCACACGGCCGTCGACGAGTTGGCCAAGCAGGAGGGCGTCTGATGAACACGCCTCCTGAACTGCTCGACCTGTTATCCGGTGAACCCGTCAACCTGTCGCGCCGCCGCTTTCTGGCGAGTACTGCCGTGGGTGCGCTGGTCATCGGTTTTGGCTTGCCACTCGGCTCGGCCAGGGTGCAGGCCGCCGCCACCGTAGAACGTGGCACCCAAGTGCCGGCGTTCCTGGAAATCCGCCCGGACGGCAGCGTGCGCCTGCTCAGCCCCTTCATGGAAGGCGGGCAAGGCACGCACACCGCCATGGCGCAGATTGTCGGCGAAGAACTGGACGCCGATCCCGCCACCTTCGTGGTCGAGGCCGCTCCGCCCGGCGAAGCTTATGTGGTGATGGAAAACGGCATGCGCATTACCGGCGGCAGCATGTCGGTGCGCATGAGCTACCCGACCATGCGCCGCCTGGGCGCCCTCGCCCGCGCGATGTTGCTGCAGGCCGGGGCCGAGCAGCTCGGTGTACCGCTGGCCGAACTGACCACCCAGCCGGGCCGGGTGGTACACGCCGCGTCCGGCCGCTCGCTGGGCTACGGTGAGTTGGCCGGTCGCGCCCTCGACATGCCGGTACCCGACCCGGCCAGCATCACCCTGCGCGACCCGAGCCAGTTCCGCTGGATCGGCAAGCCGGTCAAGCGTCTGGACGCCTATGACAAATCCACCGGCAAGGCGCTGTACAGCATCGACCTGAAGGTGGACGGCATGCTCCACGCTGCCGTGCAACACGCGCCACGCCTGGGCATGACCGTGGGCGGCGTGCGTAACCAGGCGCAGGTCGAAGCCATGAAAGGCGTGCACTCGGTGCATGTACTGCCCGGCGCAGTGGCCGTGGTCGCTGAACGCTGGTGGCACGCCAAGCGTGCCGTGGAAGCGATCCAGGCCGACTGGCAGGAAGCGGCGTCTGACTCGACCGTGCGCGTGATGCCGGCGGACTTTTCCAGCGATGGCTTCCGCGATTTTCTCGCCGCCCAACAAGGCCCGGCCCGCGACGACGAAAACGAAGGCGACGTAGCCGCCGCCTTGGCAGGCGCCAAGACCACAGTCGACGCCACCTACCACAACCAATACCTCAACCACGCCCAGCTGGAGCCGCCATCGGCCCTCGCACGCTACAACGCCGACGGCACGCTGGATATCTGGCTGCCCAACCAGGCGCCGGACATGTTCCGTGCCGACATCGCCAAGCGCGCCGGTCTCGACGTGGCGAAAATCAACCTGCATTCGCCCCTGCTGGGTGGCTTTTTCGGCCGGCATTTCCTGTATGACTCGGCCAACCCGTATCCGCAGGCCATCGCGCTGGCCAAGGCGGTGGGCCGTCCGGTCAAGGTGATCTGGAGCCGCGAGGAAGAGTTCCTGCGTGATGTGCTGCGCCCGGTCGCGGTGGTCAAGTTCCGCGCCGCGCTGGATGACAAAGGCCTGCCGGTGGCCATTGAAGCCGTGAGCGCCACCGAAGGCCCGACCGAAGCCATCGCCGGCAAACAGGGCGAAAAGCTCGACCCCACCGCCCTTGAAGGCTTGTCGGGCAAGGCGTACGCCATCCCCAACAAACGCATCGCACAGATCTACGTCAAAGGCCCGGCGATGCTCGGCTACTGGCGTTCGGTGGGCAATTCGCTGAATGACTTCTTTTATGAAGCGTTCCTCGATGAACTGGCGGACAAAGGCGGGCACGACCCCTATGAGCTGCGCCTGCACCTGCTGCGCGACAACCCACGGCTGACCACCCTGCTGCAAGCGGCGGGCGAATTGTCCGGTGGCTGGAAACGGGGCCCCTTCACCGCCGAGGACGGCAGCCGACGTGCGCGTGGCGTGGCCATGGCTTCGCCGTTCGGTTCCCACGCGGCAGTGATCGCGGAAGTGTCGATCGAAAACGGCCAAGTCAAGGTGCACGATATCTGGCAGGCCATCGACCCCGGCAGCATCGTCAACCCGGCAATCGTCGAAGCGCAGGTGAATGGCGCGGTGGCCTTGGGCTTATCCCAGACCTTGCTCGAAGAAGCGGTGTACGTGAACGGCCTGCCACGGGCGCGCAACTACGACCTCTACCCGATCCTGCCCCCATCGCGCATGGCGCGGGTGCATGTACGGGTTGTCGAAAGTGGCGAAAAGATGGGCGGCATCGGTGAACCGCCGCTGCCCGCCGTGGCGCCTGCGGTGGCCAATGCGGTGGCGCAACTGACCGGCCAGCGTATTCGCAGCCTGCCCATGAGCCGACACACCTTCAGTTGACCTTCAGGAAATGCCCATGAACACCCGTCGATTCGCAAGAACCGCAGGCTGGCTGGCGCTGCCCTGCCTGGTCGCGGCAGGCCTGCTGGCCTGGTATGTCACCCGTGAGCCTGCTACACCGTTTGAAAAGGAACAGGCCGCCGCCGCCTTCGAGCCCGCAGTGGTCAGTCGCGGCGAGTACGTCGCCCGCTTGAGCGATTGCGTGGCCTGCCACAGTTTGCCCGGCAAGGCGCCGTTCGCCGGCGGCCTGGAGATGGCCACGCCGCTGGGGGCGATTCACGCCACCAACATCACCCCGGACCGGGACACCGGCATCGGCGCCTACACGCTGGCCGACTTCGACCGGGCGGTGCGCCACGGCGTCGCGCCGGGTGGACGGCGGCTGTACCCGGCCATGCCCTACCCGTCTTATGTGAAGCTCAGCGACGACGACATGCGCGCGCTGTACTCGTTTTTCATGCAGGGCGTGCAACCGGCCAAGCAGCCGAATATCCCCAGCGCTATTCCCTGGCCGCTCAACCTGCGCTGGCCGATCGCGCTGTGGAACGGGGTGTTCGCGCCGACCGCCCCTTACGCCGCCAAGCCCGACCAAGACGCACTGTGGAACCGCGGTGCCTACATTGTCCAAGGCCCCGGCCACTGCGGCAGTTGCCACACGCCACGCGGCCTGGCGTTCAATGAAAAGGCGCTGGACGAGTCCGGAACGCCGTTCCTCGCCGGCGCCCTGCTCGACGGCTGGTACGCCCCCAGCCTGCGCCAAGACCCCAACACCGGATTGGGCCGCTGGAGCGAGCCGCAGATCGTGCAATTCCTCAAGACCGGGCGCAACGCCCATGCCGTGGTCTACGGCTCGATGACCGAGGCCTTCAACAACTCCACGCAGTTCATGCAGGACGACGACCTGGCGGCCATCGCCCGCTACCTCAAGTCGCTGCCCGGCGACCCGCAGCGTGACGGCGCGCCGTGGCAGTATCAGGCGGTAACCGCAGGCCAGGACACGCCCGGTGCCCACACCTATGCGACGCGCTGCGCCTCCTGCCACGGCCTCGACGGCAAGGGCCAGCCGGAATGGATGCCCCCCCTGGCCGGCGCCACCTCGGCACTGGCCAAGGAAAGTGCATCCGCGATCAACATCACGCTCAACGGCTCACAACGCGTAGTCGCCGCCGGCGTGCCGGATGCCTACCGCATGCCGGCGTTTCGTGAGCAATTGTCCGACCCGGAAATCGCCCAGGTGCTGACCTACATGCGCAGTACATGGGGCAACAACGGTGGCGCGGTCGACGCGAAAGCGGTGCGCGAGTTGCGCGGGCATACGGACCCGGCGAGCAGCAGCCCGATCATTTTGCATATGCGCTGAAGGGCGATAGGCCTAAAGCCACCTGTGGTGAGGGAGCTTGCTCCCTCGCCACAGGTACAGTGTTCCGCCTTCCGAGATGAACCGGTAGACGCACGAAAACCGGTCAAATACGGCTATTTGCCAACGTCCAACTGAACCTCAGCTGAAGACAATCGCTATCGCGATTAAACCGTTTGATTAATACCCATGGGTGTTCGGATCATAGCCGGCCTGTTTAACAAGGCCTGGCCGCCTGGAATGAACCACTCAGGACAACGCCGTTGCCCCTCCGGAATCCTTTTGTGCGGTACCTGTCAGCCTTCGTGCTGTCGGCCTCTTTGCTAACACCACAGTTGGCCCTGGCGGCAAGTCATCCCGACGGTTTTGCCAAGGCCGTAACCGGTGGTGGCGAAGTTGCGGCCGTGCATCCCGCCACGGCGGCCGAACTGAAAAAAGCACTGTGTGCACGCTTCGACACGCGCGGCAATTGCACCGATGACACTCCGCGCGTTATTGCCTTGGACCATGTCTTCGATTTTCGCAGCTCGGTGGTGAGCGACGGCAGTGCCCACGTGACAGAGGCCGGGTGCATGGCCAACGCCTGTCCCCATGGCGGTGGGCAATGGGCAATCGACGGCGCCAACCATTTCTGCCAGTCGAAACCACCCGCCACGGTGACCTATGACAAAGCCGGCTTGCAGCGCCTGAAGGTCGGCTCGAACAAGACCTTATTGGGCGTTGGGGCCCATGCCGGTATCCAGGGCATGGGGTTGTTCATCGGAAGCGGCGCGCACAATGTCATTGTGCGCAACCTGACCCTGTCGGACATCAACCCACGCGTGGTCTGGGGCGGCGATGCACTCACCCTGGACGATGCCGATGGCGTGTGGATCGACCACGACACCTTTGCGCGTATTGGGCGGCAGATGATCGTGACCGGTTGGGGCAGCGCGACCCATGTGACGATTTCCAACAACGAATTCGACGGCCGCACGCCCTACTCCGCGACCTGTGATGGTCATCATTACTGGGTGTGGCTGTTTCTGGGCCATCACGACACGCTGACGCTGCTCAGAAACTATGTGCACGACACGTCGGGCCGGGCGCCCCATTCGGGCGGCATGGGCGATGCCGAGGTGCGCGCGCAACTGGTCAATAACCTGTTTGCCCACCTGACGTACCAGGGCGCGATCATGTCCCGTACCGCCAGCTCCCATTTGCTGGTGGAAGGCAATGCGTTCGAAGACGTGACACACCCACTGTTCAACGATACCCGGCAACCGGGCACGGCGTACGCGCTCTTCGATCCCGTCGTGCAGTCGGCCACCGACACCTGCCAGGCCGCGCTAGGCAGGCCCTGTGTGGCTAACCTGGAGCACCTGAGTGGCGATGACTATCGTCCCCAGGATGCCGCGGCACTGGAGGCGTTCACGGCATACCGTCAATACCTGGTTACCCCGCAGCCCGCCGATAGTGTGCGGATTGAAGTCCCACGCGACTCGGGTGCGGGCCACCTCAATCCAGGCAACCACTGATGCGACGATTCCTGCTGATGGTGTGTTGTACGCTTGCGGCCCAGGCACACGCCGCCGGCTTCGGCTTCACGCGCACCGACGCCCGAATCGACGTCGACACCGGTGCAGACCTGCTGTTCAGCGTGGACACACGCAATGGCGACCTGGTCTCCATGCGGTACCGCGACAGTGAATTGGAGACCACCGAGCCCAAAGCCTCGCAGCTTGCATCCGGCCTGGGCAGCGCGCAAGTAGACGCGCGCACGGTGGCGGACGTGATTGTCATCAGTGCTCGCGCGGGCAATGTGATCCACTACTACCTGGCGAAAAAAGGACGCGCAGCCATTTACATGGCGACCTACGCGCCAACCCTGCTACCGGTGGGCGAGCTGCGCTTTGTTGCGCGGCTCAACGTCAGCAAGCTGCCCAAGGC
Source organism: Pseudomonas petroselini (assembly GCF_045037875.1). NCBI lineage: Bacteria > Pseudomonadati > Pseudomonadota > Gammaproteobacteria > Pseudomonadales > Pseudomonadaceae > Pseudomonas > Pseudomonas petroselini. The sequence continues at coordinate 3,057,985 of NZ_CP173614.1, read as the reverse complement.
CGATCGCGGCACCGACTCCAACGTCGGCACGGCGATCGAAGGCAAGGATGTGTTTCTGCTGCCCGACGGGCGCACCAGCTCCAAGTTCTATTCGGCACACGCGATGATCGACGACCCTCTGCACGCGGTCAAAGGCCCGGGCGTGGCGGTCTACATGTTGATGGGCAACCGTGAGCTCAGTGCTGGGGGGCCGTTTTTCAAAGATATCGCCACCCAGAAAACGCCGATCACCCATGAGCTGTACAACTACATGTTCTCCAATCACACCCAGACCGAAGCCTATCGCGGCGGCTTGCACGGGGTGTACGGGCTGTTGTTTACCGACGGTGGCGCGCCCTCCGACACCGTGAAAGACCTGAGCTTCGTCAACGATAACCTCGGCCTTGCCGGCTTCCTGGGCAGCACAGGACGAGGTGCGCTGGCCGGTCAGGTTTCGGGCATGGCCAGTGCATTGCCGGCGGTAATCGGCTTGAGCAATGCCGGCGCCGAATATTGGGCCCGTGCCGACGACAGCGGCCGGTTCCAGTTGACGGGGATACGTCCAGGGCAGTACCGGGTAACGCTCTATCAAAATGAGTTGGAGGTGGCGCAGCGCAGCGTTGATATCAACGCGGGAGCCACTACGCAGACGCGCCTGCAGGCGCAACCGTCGACAGGCCAAGTGAAATGGCAAATCGGTACACCTGATGGCACTCCGGCAGGGTTTCTTAACGCGCACCTGCTCGCCTCCGCTCATCCCAGCGACTCACGCATGGCACCGTGGAAGCCGGTCACCTACACCCTCGGCACCAGCCGCCCCAACGAATTTCCCGCCGCACAATGGCGTGACATCAACACCCCCACGCGCATCACCTTCATGCTGGCCGCCCACCAAGTGCGCGACGCTCGCCTGCGCCTGTTCATTTCCCTGGCTCAAGCCGGTGGGCGCCCGCAGGTGAGCGTCAATCAGCGCTGGCAGGCGCCCGTGCCACCGGCGTCGAACCAGCCGGACAGCCGGGGCATCACCCGTGGGACTTATCGGGGTAATAACGTGGTGTTTGAGGTCAGTATCCCCGCCAGCGCGTTGCAGGTTGGCGCGAACACACTGGAGATCGGTGTTGCATCGGGCAACACCGGTAAAGGCTTTCTGAGCCCGGGTTTTGTGTTCGATAGCGTGCAGTGGGTACAGTAATGATCACTGGCACTCGGTCAGTCCATTTCACATCAGCAAAGGCTTGTTCTGAGGCGTATCAAGCGGGATATCGAGGGTGAAGGTTGCGCCCTGTCCAGCCCCGTCGCTGTGCATGGTCAAGCGGCCACCCATTTCCTGCGCGGCGAGCGCGCAGCTGTGCAGGCCAAAACCGTGACCGTCTTTGCGCGTAGTGAAGCCATGCGAAAAGATACGCGCCAGGTGCTCAGGCGCAATCCCGGTGCCGTTGTCGGCCACCGACATTCGCAACACTGACCCCTCAACGAGGGACGCATCGAGGGTGATGCACGGGTTGCGATTGACCACGCCGTCCATCGCCTGCCTGGCGTTGCCGATCAGGTTCACCAGAATCAGCAGCACCCGGTGCCGGTCCAGAGACAGCAGGGGCAAGTCGGCAATCTCCTTGACCACCGCCACCTCCTGGCGCGCCCGTGATCCGGCGCTCAGGCGCAAGGCATCCTCGATTAACACTGGCACCGAGACGGTTTCGACGACACTGACAGCAACGGCATAGGACTGCTGGGCAGCAACAATGGCTTTGATGTGGTCAATGCCCTTGGTGAGTTGCTCGAGTTCTTCGATGATGCCCTGTTGCTCCGCCGTCACCACTTCCGCCAGCTTGAGCAGGTAGCCGGGCAGCATCTGTCCTTTGGGGTCGCTGGAGAGAAAATCGCTCAGGTCATCGACATGTTCGTTCATCATCTGAGCCACCTTGCCCAGCCCTTGGGCTTTGGAGGTGCGCATCTGGCTGCTGACCAGTTCCGCCGATACGTTCACGCTGTTGAGGACGTTGCCGACGTTGTGCAGCACCGTCGTGGCAATTTCGGCCATGCCCGCCTGACGGGATTTTGCCTGCAGTTCGGTTTGCACTTGGCTCATGCGTAGCGCCGCACGTACACGCGCCTTGAGCTCCAGCGGCGAGAACGGTTTGGCGATATAGTCGTCGGCGCCACTCTCCAGCCCGGAGACGCAGGCCTCGCTGCCGCCGCGAGCGGTCAACAAGATCACGGGTAAATGGGCGAAGCCGGCGCTGGCTTTGATTCTGGCTGTCAGGCCAAAGCCGTCGAGCTCCGGCATCATTACATCCGAGAGGACGACATCGATGGGCCGACGCTGCAGGAGTGCCCAGGCCTGCTCGCCATCAGCTGCGGTGGCGACGATGTAATCATCGTGCAAAAGCTCGCTGAGGTAGCTCAGCATTTCCGGGCTGTCGTCGACCACGAGCACCCTGGACTGCGAGGCGTGTTCCAAGTGCTGCTCGTCATCTTCGCCTTGCATCGAAACGCGGTCGTTGCCGCTGCCTTGGCGACCGTGGTCGAAACGCAGGTGGCGCTGCTCGGTGGTGCTCGTTGTGCTCGCCAGCGATCGCTCATGCATATCGCTGGCTTCGGTCGGCAAGGTGTCTTGCTCATCCCCCAGCGGAAGTCGAACGAAGAAGCACGAGCCTTGTCCGGGCTCACTGTTGACGCCGACCTCGCCCCCCATCAGTTCGACCAGATACTTGACCAGGGCAAGACCGATGCCCGTGCCGCTGTAGTGGCGCGTGGCGGAATTGTCGATCTGGGAAAACCGCTGGAACAGCAGCGGCAGTTTGTCTGGCGCAATGCCAATGCCCGAGTCTTGCACCGCGAGTTCAAATCGCTCGCCATCAAGCGCAGTGACGGCCAGGTGCATGGTGCCGCCAGCGGGCGTGAACTTAATGGCATTGCTTACCAGGTTGAGGAGAATCTTCTCGAAGTGTCGGGGGTCCAGGAACACCGTACCGAGGGCGGGATCAATGCTGCAGGTCAAGGTGCAGCCTTTGCCCTCGGCCACCATGGCGGCATCCTCCGCCAGCACCCCCACCATCTTGTTCAGGTCAATGGGCGCCGGACACAACTCAAACTTGCCCGCTTCGGCCTTGGAGAAATCGAGGATGTCGTTCACCCGGTTCATCAAGCGCAGTGCGTTGCGTTGGGCGCGGTCGATTTGCACACGCCAGTCCGCCGGCGGGAGGGTCGCCGCCGAGAGCTGCTCCAGTGGAGCGAGAATGAGGGTCAGGGGGGTGCGCAGTTCGTGGCTGACCGTGGCCACAAAATCGCTCTTTGCCTGGTTAGCTGTCTCGGCCTGGTTGCGCGCTTGAATCAGCTCGACGGCCTGCGCCTCCAGCACCTCGGTCTGTTGGTGCAGCGTGTCGGTGCGTTCGGCGACCATTCTTTCCAAAGAGGCCTGGACTTGCTGTCGTTCGGCTTCGGCCTCGGCCTCCAGTACCCGAATACGCAGGGCGTTCTCCTGGAACACCCTTACGGCGCGGGTCATGATCCCTATCTCGTCGCCGCGTCCAGCGCTGGCAATCGCGGCGTTCAGGTCGCCGGCCGCAAGCCGGCGCATGGCCGAGGCCAACGCCACGATGGGCTGCGCGACAAACCGCGACGTGCTCCAGGCGATGGCGCTTGCGAGCAGGATGGCAACGGTACCCGCGACCACCGTCGCAAGCATTCCGCGATCATTGTGAACCAAGGCCTCGGAGCGCGCTTCACCCGCGAAGCGCGCAACCAACAGGCCGGCGCTCCGTGCCTCATTGCGAACCTGGTCGCGCGCGCCGCTCAAGGAGTTGCTCGCCTGATGGAACCTCGCGAATGCCGCCCGGTAACCGGCGATCTGATCGTAGACCGTCAAGGCCGTAGCCTTGGTTTGCAACCCTACGGACGAAGGGAGAACCCGCGAGAGACGGGAGAGTTCGTCCAGGATGGCGCCGACCGCGCTGGCGACCTCGGGCGACGGTGACAAGCGAAACGACAAGGTCTGCGCCTCAAGGGTGGCAACACGCTCGGCGAAACGCTTGGACAGCGCGGCTGCATTTTGCAGTAAACCCGTGGCGGCCTGAATGTCATTGGCGTCATGGGCAACGTGCTCGTCCAGTTCACCCAACATCGCTTCAAGGCGCTCGGCCACATCCCCAAGGACGGCGAGATGCCGCAACGCCTCGCCGCCCCGGAGCTTGGGCGCCTCGCCAAGGTGCTCGACCGCCAGGCAGGCAGCAGCGACCGCCGTCGTCAACTGATCCAGGGCCTCAACCTGCTGCGGCGCCGCCATCACCTCGCGCAATTGCTCGACCACGGGCGGCAGTGCCGCGCAGGTGTCCCGCGCCGCGATGCCGGCCGCACGATCACCGGTCACCAGCATCTTGGCCAGATTGGCGGTGATGATCCGTTCGCTGTTGCGCAGGATATCCAGGATGCGGTGGGCGCTTTCGATGTTGCTTACCCGCACCTGATGGTCGGCGGCACGCGAAACAATCTCCTTCAGCCCGTCGGCAATGCCCTGTTCGACGAGGATCGTCGCCTCTCGCATCCGGCCGTAGTGGGCGGTCATGTTCTCCGTTTCGCCATCCATGGTCAGGGTCGCAGCCCGCAAGGTAGCGATTGCCGCGGCAAGCCTCTGCAGACTGCCCTTGAGCGATTGCGCCTCTGCCACCGGAATGGCAGTGAGGCCGACGATAGCCGTCGCCACCATGCCTTCGGCCTGGATCAGGCTTTCCTGGTCGCGGGTGGCGATAAAATTTTCCACCCGCCCCGTGGCCGCGTTGACCGACGCCAGGATTTCCGCAGAATGGCTGGCCGAATCCACTGCACGTACCATGCCTCGCAGGCCGTAGAGGTTCACCAGCGATACCGCCAGCATCAGGAACACCAGTGCAGCGACCGCCAGGCCAATTTTGACGGCAATGGGTCTGTCCCTGAAGGGTTTGAATGTCAACATGGCACCTCGCATCCCCGCCCGCCGCTACGGCTTCATCACCTCTGGCAAAGGCGCGGGCGCCACCGTATTGTTGTTGGCCGCGTCGATCATCCCCACAACGGACGCCTGGCTGTAGAGCGGATTGGCAGCGCCACCCACGGGCATAGTGGCGAGCCAGGCGTCCAGGTCTTTCGCATCGATGCGCACCAGCGGTACCTCGACGAACTTCGGCACCTGCTTGCCCGCCAGAATCTGCTGGGCCACCCAGAACCCCACTTGGGAGACGCTCGGGGAGGCGGAGACCGAGACGGTCTCGTAGCCGTTGGCATCGCGTTCCTGTTGCCACAGGGCGAGTTCGTCTTGACGGTTCCCCATCACAATGATCGGCAACGGGCGTCCCGCCGCCTTGAACGCCATGGCGGCGCCATAACCGTCGCCCCCTTGAGTAGCGACGGCATCAATGCGGGGCAGCGACGCCAGCGCCAGCGCCACCTCCTTGCGTGCGACGGACGCCGTCCAGTTCCCGTACACGGTCTTGGCGAACTTCAGGCCAGGGTAATCGCTGGCGGCCTTGCGAATGCCGTCGCTGATATTTTTATCGGTGGCGTCGCCGGCAATGCCGCGGATCTCTAACAGCGTTCCGCTGCCCTTGAGGCGCTCGGCGATATAGTCCATTTCCACGCGGCCCATGGCGGACCAATTGTAGTCCACGGTATAGACGCAAGGTTCGGTGACCAGGCTGGCCATGACGACCACCACGATGCCGGCATTGCAGGCATCGCGGATCACTCCGTTGAGGGCTGTGTCGGACGCGGCCAGGATGACGATCGCGTTGACGCCCTCGACGATCATGTCCTGGATCTGGGCTGCTTGTTCCGACGCCGAGTTATTGGCGCTGACCACCGGGGCCTCCCGGATCACGCCATCCTTTTGCGCTTGGAGCGCAATCTCCTGCCAGTTGCGCACCATCACCTTGCGAAAATCGCTGCCGGCATAGGAGTTGCTGAAGGCAATGCTATGACTTGCGGTTGAGTCGCCGGCGGCCTGGGCTGGGTTGGCAACCACCATCACCAGCCCGGTCACGCAGCCGGCGAAGCGCCATAAGCTTCTGTGGATTGATTTAGCGTTCATGCTGTTCTCCATCGTGCATGGGATTTACCAAAAAGTAATCCACCAGCACCCGGCGACAGCCTGGATCGACTGCTTGGTCTGGTTGGAGCAGTCGCTCATAGTCGGGAAGGCGCTTGCCTCTCTGGTTGCTCCTGGGATTGCACGCCATCGACGCTCAAACCTATGCGAACATCGCGGGCGAAACTGATGAGGCAGAATGGGTCGCAGCAAGCCCAGATCACGGCAGTGCCGACGAAAGCCACTGCGATAATGCCTGCACTGGCATGAGCATAGTATCAAAGTGCCCTATTCGCGCGCGGCCATGGCGGGTTTCGGCCCACTGAGCGTCCCACAAGGTAACACCGACGACGACACTTGGGTGGGGGGGCGCGGTGAAAGCCAAAGAAGAGGTTTCCTTGGGCGAAAAAAATGGACCTCGGGTTTAGCAAGGCCACTCAAACGAGTGTCCTCACCTGAGCCTACGATTTCAGGTTCTTAACGCTGGCAAACGTCAACTCCCCCCGTGCCTGCTCCAAGGTGTTCATCGGCATGGACACCGGCACGACCTGAAGGATCGGTTTCAACACGCTGGCTCGCTCGCTGGACGTCACCAGACGCTCATCACTGGGCGGCACGCCAAAGTACTCCCGATAGCATTTGGAGAAGTGCGGCGTGGACACAAACCCACAGAGCAAGGCCAGTTCCACGATCGAGATGGGCGTTTGCTTGAGCAACTGGCGCGCGCGAATCAGCCGCAACCGAAGGTAGTACCGCGAGGGTGAACAGTGCAGATACTTCTGGAACATTCGCTCAAGCTGTCGGCGCGACAAGGCCACATACTCCGCCAGTTGATCCAGGTTGATCGGCTCTTCCAGGTTGGCCTCCATCAGCGTGACGACTTCCTGTAACTTCGGTTGCTGGGTGCCCAACATATGCTTGAGCGGCACGCGCTGGTGGTCTTGCTCATTGCGCATGCGCTCGTACACAAACATGTCCGAAATCGCCGCCGACAGCTCGTGACCATGATCATGACCAATCAGATGCAGCATCATATCCATCGGCGCGGTGCCCCCCCGAGCTGGTGAGGCGATCCCTGTCGAGGGTGAACACGCTGGCACTGAGGGTCACCCGTGGGAAGGCTTCCTGCATGGCCGCCAACCACTCCCAATGCACACTGCATTCAAATCCATCGAGCAACCCCGCGCGAGCCAACACCCAACTGCCGGTACAAATACCGCCCAGGCGCGTCGAATAACGCGCCTGGGTGCGCAGCCACTTCACGAGCTCGCCGGTCACCGTGTTCTGAATGCTCGTACCGCCGCACACCAACACGATATCGGCAGCGGGCGCACTGCCTGCCGAACAGTCAGGTGTGATGGGCATGCCATCGCTGGCCCATACGGGATTACCGTCGACACTTGCGGTGTGCCAACGATAAAGCTCCTGACCCGACAGCTGGTTGGCCATGCGTAGCGGCTCGACCGCAGACGCCAAGGAGATCAGGGTGAACTGGTCCAGCAGCAAGAAAACCAGACGGGTAACAGGCCGGGTGTTCATGGGCGCGAAGCGACGGGCATCGGCTTCTGCGCGCTGTCGGGTTGCCGTGCCGTGATGACGCCGACCAGGGAAATCAACAACGCCAACCCGATGGTCGAAGACACCTCAAAGCGATGCTCAGGCGTCAACAGCATCACCGCCAATGCGGTGCAAATGAAGGCGATGACCAACCAGGTCAACCAGGGAAACAGCCACATTTTGAACGTCAGCGTGACGTTGCGGCGTTGCAGGACCTTGCGCATGCGCAGTTGTGAAACCGCGATCACCAGGTACACCAGCAAGGCGATGGCACCCGAGCTGGCCAGTAGAAACTGGAACAGCCCCGCGGGCATGAAGTAACTGAGCAAGGTCACGCCAGCCCCCAGTACCGTACTGGCGATGACTGCGGCCCTTGGCACGCTCGCTGCCGATGTCTTTTTCATCAGCGTGGGCGCATCGCCCCGCTTGCCCAGGGAATACAGCATGCGCGACGCAATGTAGATGGACGAGTTCATGCAACTGGCCACGGCGATCAGCACCACCACGTCCACCAGTAGCTTGGCATGGGGAATGTTCATCAACTCCAGTGCGCGCTGATAAGAACCGACCGACGCCAACAGCGGGTCATTCCAAGGCACAACGGAAATAACCACAAAGATCGACAGCACGTAAAACACCCCGATGCGCCACATCACCGAACGCGTGGCCCGGGCGATATTCTGCGCCGGGTTATTGGACTCTGCGGCCGCAATGGTGACGGCTTCCGTGCCGATAAAGCTGAACATGATGGTAATGAATGCCCCGACCACCGCAGACAAGCCATTCGGTGCGAACCCGCCGTGCTCTTCCATCAGTCGACTCAAGCCGCTGGCCTCGCGCTCCGGGATCCAGCCCATCAATACCGCGCCCCCCAGGCCGATGAAACCAATGATCGCCACCACCTTGGCCATGGCAAACCAGAACTCGAATTCGCCGTACTTGGAGACGCTGAACAAATTGGTGACCACCAACAAAAAGATCGACAACAAGGCAAACAGCCAAGCGTCGATCTGCGGGAACCACTGGTTCAGGATATGCCCGGCAGCCAGCGCTTCGATGGGAATCACCAGCACCCAGAACCACCAGTACAGCCAGCCGATCGTAAACCCGGCCCAGCGCCCGATGGCTTGGTCGGCGTAGGTTGAGAAAGAGCCGGTGTCCGGGTTGGCCACCGCCATCTCCCCCAACATACGCATGACCAGCACCACCAACAGTCCGGAAAACAGATACGCCAGCATCACGGCCGGCCCCGCCGCCGCAATGGCATGCCCGGAGCCGACAAACAATCCCGCACCGATAATGCCTGCGATGGAGAGCATGGTGACATGACGCGGCTTGAAGCCCTGCGCCAGTTGGCCGTTTGAATCCTTGGAACTCAGGCTATTCATCGTTGTTTTTATTCTCTGTGATCAACGCCAGGACGCACTGACTGAAGGGTCAGGTGATCATCTTTTTTTAATGACGGGTCACAGTACGCGGCATTCCCGCCGCGAAAATAGCCTCATAGCGGCACACAAGCGCCTGATATCGACATGGGCCAAAGCGGCTCATCCGCCTTGCAGAGCCCCGCTCGCCCCCCCAATCCTCAAGCTGCGGGAAGCCCAACCCAACAGAATGGGCCAGGTTCAGGAGACTTGGGATGCCTCGCCCAAGCGGTGATGCGGTGAAGCTGAACCGGCCCGCCGAGAAAATCAGGATCGTAGGCCCCATGGAAGTAAACGTCTGGCAAATTAACTGAGTCGGTATTCAATCTAACAGCGAAGCGTTCTTGAGCAGATCGGATAGCCAAGGCTGCCTGATTAAGTTTATTTACGTCGGGTCGATAGTCTAGATACCTAGATCATTCCCTCGTAGTCAGGAAGCTCATATGCACCTAAGAAACCTCAACGTAGCTCCACGAGCCTCCTTGTTTTTCGCGTCGATTATTGTATTGGTCTTTGTGCTCGGCGCAGTCGCCGCCTTGCAGATGGGAAAGCTACGGGACGCCGAAAAAGACGTCGAAACCAATTGGCTTCCAAGTATCCGACAAACGGCGTTGATGAATGTCGGCGTAATGCGGCTCAGACTTGAAACCCAGCGCGCACTTGCTGACCCTCAAACACTTCAATCGACCGTCGCGTCCTTCGCAGGCTACCGGAAGGCTTTCACGGATGCGGTGCTCAATTATGAACCTCTGATCGCTAGCAACGAGGAACGCACGCGTTATCTAGTGGTGAGAGCGTCCGCCGATGCGTACACCAAACAGTTGGATATCCTTGAACCATTGATGGCGCGCGGTGACATACCTGCCGCCGTCAACTTAGTGAGTACAGGTATCCGGCCGTTGACGAATAGGATGGAGGGTGAGATCAAAGCCCTGACTGACTACAACAACAATGGCGCAACAGAGGCTGGGCAATACGCTACCAATACTTACTCCGACGGTATCTGGGTAATCATTGGCCTTATCTCAGTTGTCGTAGTCCTGACTGTTGCGTTGGCAACACTCCTGACCAAGAGTATTACGAGCCCGATCGGCGCCGCGCTATCGGTGGCCGAACGTATTGCAGGCAGTGATCTTTCCAAAGAAGTGCAAGTCAGCGGGAAGGATGAAGCCGGACGTCTGTTAACAGCGCTGGCCCAGATGCAAGAGAACCTTCGCAGAACCATCATGCAAATCGGCGACTCATCGACACAGCTGGCCTCAGCCGCAGAGGAAATGACAGCAGTCACTGAGGAATCCAGTCGAGGTCTCATCTCCCAAAATGATGAGGTCAACCAAGCTGCCACTGCGGTAACTGAGATGAGTGCGGCGGTTGATGAGGTGGCCCGTAATGCGGAGTCGGCCTCGGAAGAGTCACGTCGCACCCAGGGCTTTACTGAGACCGGTTTGGAGCGAGTCTCTCAAACGTTGAAGTCGATTCAAAAACTCAGCGGCAATGTTGAAGCCACGAGTGACAAGATTCAGGTTTTGTCAGAGCGAGCTCAAAGCATCAACAAAGTCGTCGAAGTGATTCGTGCAATCGCTGAGCAAACTAACCTCCTGGCGTTGAACGCAGCGATTGAAGCTGCCAGGGCTGGTGAGCAAGGCCGCGGTTTTGCAGTCGTTGCTGACGAGGTCCGAGCGTTGGCGCACAGAACGCAGTCTTCCACTCAAGAGATCGAACAGATGATCTCTGCAATGCAGAGCGATTCAGCTGAAGCAGTGGAAGCCATGAGTAAAAGCAAAGAGCTGGCAACCCAATCCCTCGATGTGGCACAGGAGGCCAGCAGTTCGCTGGATCAAATCGCCAAGGCTATCACGCAGATTAATGAGCGAAATATGTTGATCGCAACCGCGTCTGAAGAACAAGCCCACGTTGCCCGGGAAGTTGATCGTAATCTCGTGAGCATTCGAGAGCTTGCCGTGCAGAGCTCTGCCGGCGCCAGTCAAACAGCCAGCGCATGCGGGGAGATGTCAAAGCTGGCGGTCGATCTCAATAAGATGGTGAATCGCTTCGTTGTTTGAAAACAACCACGCGGTACGCGTTATCCAAGCCCGACGGGATGAGGAGTCTCAAACGGATCGCGCAACATTGGGGATAACGGTCAGATAGGCGCGAGCGTTTCACTATCAAGCGGTGACTCCGCTCCATAACTCGCCAACAGACGTGGTTATCGGGTAGTGAGGCGCTATCTGCGTCTACAACAACTCGGCGGTGGCCAGTGCATCGGTTAATGCATGGTGAGCGTGATAAGCCGGAAGGCCAAGGCGCGCTCGGCTATCCTGGAAGGACCCAGCAACAATACAAATTCGAGTCTGTCGTAATGTTGTACTTAATACTGTAATTGTTGCTACTGGATTACCCTGGTTTCCAGTGGTTTTCCGCAGAAACGAAAAAAGACGCCTAAGCGTCTATTTCATAAAGACCAGGCAAAAAAAAGCCACTCGTTAGAGTGGCTTTTTCTTTGTGTTTGGAGCGGGAAACGAGACTCGAACTCGCGACCCCGACCTTGGCAAGGTCGTGCTCTACCAACTGAGCTATTCCCGCGTCTTGGTGATGCGCATTCTATAGAATTATCAGAACCCGTCAACCCCTTGATTCAAAAAAGTTTTATTTCTTTTCAACGGTGGTGCGCAGATGCGGCCAGGCGGCGCGCAGATACTGGAGCATGGACCACAAGGTCAGGCCGGCGGCGATGAGCAGCAAGGCGTAGCCCAGCAGGACCCAGAAGGTGAAGTCCGACGGGTTGGCCAGCAGGATGACCAGCGCGAGCATCTGCGCGGCGGTTTTCCATTTGCCCATATTGGAGACGGCGACGTGGGCGCGGGCGCCGATTTCGGCCATCCATTCGCGCAGGGCCGACACCACTATCTCACGGCCGATGATCACGGCGGCCGGCAGGGTCAGCCACAGGTTGCCGTGTTCCTGCACCAGCAGGACCAGCGCAACGGCCACCATGAGTTTGTCGGCCACCGGGTCGAGGAACGCGCCGAAGGGCGTGCTCTGTTCCAGGCGGCGGGCCAGGTAGCCGTCGAGCCAGTCGGTGGCGGCCGCAAACGCGAACACCGAACTGGAAGCCATATAGCTCCATTCGTACGGCAAATAAAACAGCAGAATAAAAATCGGAATAAGCAGGACGCGTAGAACGGTGATCAGATTAGGGATATTCATCGGCACAACTGGCTACGAGGTGGAAAGGCATTCTATTCGCTATGCAGATTCGCATAAATCAACTCAGCGAGCTTTTTACTGATACCGGGTGCTTTGGCTATTTCGTCAATGCTGGCACGGGACAGCTCCTGCAAGCCACCAAAATGTTTAAGCAAGTCGCGACGCCGTGTCGGCCCAACGCCCGCCACCCCTTCCAGGGTTGAGGTTCGCCGGGTTTTGCCGCGCCGGGCACGGTGGCCGGTAATTGCGAAACGGTGGGCTTCATCGCGGATCTGTTGGATCAGGTGCAGCGCCGGTGAGTCGCCCTTCAAGGTGAACTCATGGGCGGCATCATTCAAGTACAACGTCTCGAAACCGGCCTTGCGCGTGGCGCCCTTGGCCACGCCGAGCAGGATCAGGTCGGGCACCGCCAGTTCGTTGAGTACGTCGCGGGCCATGGACAACTGGCCCTTGCCGCCGTCCACCAACAGGATATCCGGCAACTTGCCTTCGCCGTCCTTCAGCTTGCTGAAGCGCCGCGTCAGGGCCTGGTGCATGGCGGCATAGTCATCGCCGGCAGTGACGCCTTCGATGTTATAGCGCCGGTAATCGGATTTGATCGGCCCTTCCGGCCCGAACACCACGCAGGACGCCACGGTGGCCTCGCCGCTGGAGTGACTGATGTCGTAGCACTCCAGGCGCTGGGGCGGTTCGTCCAGGTTGAGGACTTCGGCCAGGGCGTCAAAGCGTGCGGCGACGTGCTGTCGATTGGCCAGACGTGCGCCCAGGGCCTGTTCAGCATTGGTCACGGCCAGTTGCTGCCAACGCGCGCGGGTGCCGCGTACGCGGTGGCTGATGTCCAGCTCGCGGCCGCGCAGCTCGTGGATCGCCTCGATCAGCGTGGGAAAGTCTTCGTGCACCACGTTGACGATCAGTTCCGACGGCAAGTCGCGCTCGGGGCTGCTGACGTAATACTGGCCGAGGAACGCGGCCATGACTTCGGCCACTTCTTCGTCAATACCGGTCTGCGGAAAGAAATTCTTGCTGCCCAACACCCGCCCGCCCCGCACGCTGATCAGGTGCACACAGGCGCCGCCCGGGTTGACGAAGGCCGCGATGACGTCCACGTCGCCGGTGCCGCCTTCCATGCTCTGCTGATCCTGCACGCGCCGCAGCAAGGAGATCTGGTCACGCAACTCGGCGGCGCGTTCGAAATCCAGGGTGCTGGCGGCCTGCTCCATGGCGCCGGAGAGTTCGTCGGTGAGGGCATTGCTGCGCCCTTCGAGGAACATCACCGAATGGCGCACGTCCTCGGCGTACTCGGCCGGGTCCACCAGGCCCACGCAAGGCGCTTTGCAGCGTTTGATCTGGTATTGCAGGCACGGCCGCGTGCGGTTCTTGTAGAAGCTGTCTTCGCACTGACGCACAAAAAAGGTCTTTTGCAGCAGGCTCAGGCTTTCGCGGATCGCGCCGGCGCTGGGATAGGGCCCGAAATACTTGCCCTTCTGCTTCTTCGCACCCCGGTGAATGCTCAGGCGTGGGAAGTTGCCGTCGGATAAAAACACGTAGGGGTAGGATTTATCATCGCGCAGCAGGATGTTATAGGGCGGCCGCCATTCCTTGATCAGCGTCTGCTCGAGCAACAGCGCTTCGGTTTCATTGGCAGTGATGGTGGTTTCGACCTGGGCGATACGCGCCACCAGCGCAGCTGTCTTGGGCGCGAGCCCGCTCTTGCGAAAATAGCTCGCCAGGCGGTTCTTCAGGTTCTTGGCCTTGCCGACATACAACAGGCGTGCCTCGCTGTCGAACATGCGGTACACGCCGGGGCGGCCACTGCAGGTCGAGAGGAAGGCACTTGGATCAAACGGTGTAGTCATGTCAGGCGCTGGCGTCCACCATGCCGTGGCGCACTGCGAGCAGGGTCAATTCAACATCACTGCTGATGGCGAGCTTCTCGAAAATGCGATAGCGGTAGGTGTTGACGGTCTTGGGCGACAGGCACAGCTTGTCGGAGATCGTCTGCACCTTCTGGCAACCGACGATCATCAAGGCGATCTGGATTTCCCGCTCCGACAACGCATCGAACGGCGAGTCGCTGGTGGGCTGGAAAGACTTGATGGCCAATTGCTGGGCGATCTGCGGGCTGATGTAACGCTGCCCGGCAAATACCAGGCGAATGGCTTGCACCATCTCGGCCAGCCCAGCGCCCTTGGTCAGGTAACCGGCCGCTCCGGCCTGCAACAGGCGTGTCGGAAACGGGTCTTCTTCACACACCGTCACCACGACGACTTTGATATCCGGATGGCTGCGCAACAACTTGGTCGTGGCGCCGAGACCGCCGATACCGGGCATCTTGACGTCCATCAGCACCACATCGGGCTTCAACTCCCGGGCCTTGATCAAGGACTCTTCCCCTGACTCGGCCTGGCCGACTACTTGCAGGCCATCGATGTCAGCCAGCATTCGTGTAATGCCTGTACGAACGAGATCATGGTCATCGACTACTAGCACCCTAATCAAGCAGACACCTCGCGATATGGTCTTATAGGTTGCTGAACACCTTAGCAAAAAACCAAGGCGCAGACCTAGCTGCAAGCGTCATATATATAGAGTTTGAATGCACGGGGGCCGCCCGCCGAGAGGCGGACGGCTCTATTTTGCTGGGTAACAGGTCAGGATTCCTGAGGCTGCTGCTTGGCTTTTCCATTAAATGAAACGGAGTGTTCGGCCAAGGTTGACGTCAAGCGGCGGATCGCCGCTTGGTCTTCCTTGAACATCGCGCGATAATTACCCAACACTTTTTCCTCAATCTCGCTGAGGTTTTCCAGCTGAATCGGCGTAGCAGTTCCGGTCAACACGTAAAGTACATCTACACCTTTTGCGGCGACTCGGGACAAATAATCGGCCTTGGGCGCACGCCCTCCACTTTCATATTTGCCTTGTGCGTTGGCTTCAACGCCTCCTATTTCACCGAAAACTTTTTGCGACAGGCCAAGTCGCTCTCTTTCTTGCCTCAAACGCGAACCGATTCCACTCATTTGGATGTATGATCCTATTTGGCACACCCCAAGAGGTGACACGCTCATCTCTTAGTTAAACAAACTTGAACGGTTTTGAACTATGCCCGGAATCCGCACTGCTGCACAAGCCAAGGCCTGGCTGGAACATCAAGGAAAGTCAGTTCAAGCGTTCGCCCGTGAGCACGGCGTTGATCCGGCTACCACGTATCAAGTGCTCGCTGGGCGTAAAAAGGGACGGCGTGGAGAGGCCCACAAGGTGGCGGTTCTTTTGGGCATGAAAGAAGGGATCATCCTTGCTGAGGCTGATGGCCAACACAGCGGTCAGGAAGTCGTTTCCTGAAGCCAGTATGCGCTTATTAGTATCAACTGCATGGTTTAGCTTCAACGGCAAACACGCTCCATCCGCCAGAAGCAGTCTTCTTCACCCACGATGCTCATCCCACTGCGCTGATAGAGTCTCTTGGCCGGGTTGTTCTTAAACACGGTCAAGCGCAATAAACCCGTCGCCTGCGCCTTGAGCGCCATCTGTTCCAACACCCAACTGCCCGCACCAAGCCCGCGATACGCCTCAAGCATATGCAACTCACGGATATAGAGTGCCCGCCTATCGGCGCTCAGGCTGATAAAGCCCATCACGGTGTCATCGTTGCAGATCAGCCAGTTCTCACGCCCGGCCCAAGCGATGTCGAAGCCCTGGTTGGACCACACCAGCTCGTATTGCAGGTAATAACGGCTCATGGCCGCAAAGGTCAGGCTTCGAGCAAAGGGAAGGTCCTGGTCTGTTGCCGCACGCAGATTGAACGCCATTCAGACGGCTACCACTTGGCCAGTCCATGGCCCGCCATCGCGACGGGCAATCACCAGCGCATCGCCAATACCGGGCGCCGCGGCCAGTAAGCTGCCATCAACCGCCCAGATCGCGCTGCGGCCGGCGCACACATAGCCACCCGACGGGCCACCATGGTTGGCCATCAGCACCAGCAAGCCATGTTCGGCCGCATAGCCCTGGAGCAACGCGCTGTCAGTGGCATAGCCACCTTCGCTGATCAACACGCCGGCGGCGTATACCGTGGCTCCCGCCTCAGCCGCCAGGCGCGGATGGCTGGCATGGGAGAAGTCCGCGCACACCGCCAACGCGATACGCTCGCTCCGCCATTCGAGGGGCGCACCGCCCTGCCCTGCGACAAATGCCCGTTCTTCGCCAGGATGCAAATGCTGTTTGGTGTAGACCGCCATTGAGCCATCCGCCCCCAACACCAGCGCGCCGATCAACACACCGGCCTGTGGCGTCAGGCGGATGGGCATCCCTACCACTGCTGTCAGCCGCAGCGCCTGGGCCCTCTCCCGCAGCGGCGCCAAGACAGGGTCGTTTGGCGCAATCGCCAACCCGGCCGCCAACGAAGGTTCATACCCGGTCAGCGACAGCTCCGGAAACACCAGCCATTGCACGCCGTGCCGGGCAGCCGCGCCCATGAACGTCAAGTGCCGTTCGATATTGGCAGTAAGGTCTCCGGCGATGGAAATGGATTGAGCAGCAGCAAGGGTCAAAGCAGTCATGGTCGCGTCCAAGCAATCGGTATCAAAGTGGGATCAGCATATCTCGACCTATAGCCGTTGGTATCCACGTGCAATAGAAATTAATGATTGAGTCCTCCTGCCCGCCTCTAGTAAGCTCGCCCCATCATTTGGAGACTCACCATGTTGCCACTTACCCACACTCAGGTTTGCCCTGCTGCCAGCGCCCAGCGCTTGGTATCGGCTAACCGTGTGAGCGGTTCGAGCGCACCGGTAAGTTTTTATTTTGGGTATTGGTTTAGCCACTGGCTCGCCTGATACCTGAAATCGGCGGCCACTACTCAAGGGGTCGCCTACCAGAGAAATCTAACCCCCGGTCGGCTCCCCGACCGGGGGTTTTGTTTTTTCAGGCCCCTCTATATTTCGCAGAACACTTAAAGGACACACGACATGAACTACGCCACTTATTACCGCTACGACACTTCCACCGCATGGCGATTTAGCCAGCTCCGCTCGGGACAGCCTGCCGCCTCCGATCGGTCACCTATTGGTGGCAAGCCAACACACGTAGCCAATACGGCCAATTGTCGAACACCCCAGTAGGGCCAGCGCGCGGGAACAGCCCGCCGCTTGCCCAGGAAGCCTTGAATATGAACTCTGCCACTTCCGCTTTGCCCGTCTCTGCCCTGACCAGCGCCAATGAAGCCCTGACCCAGCGCCTGCCCAGCTCTCTTGAGCTCAAGCACCAATTGCCTCTCAGCCCGTTCCTCAACGAGCAAGTCCACGCCCATCGCCAAGCCGTGCGCGCCATCCTCAATGGCGAAGATTCACGTTTGCTGGTGATCGTCGGCCCGTGCTCGATCCATGACCCTGAGTCGGCCATGGAATACGCACGCAACCTCAAGAAGCTCGCGCTGGAAGTCAGCGACCAGATGCTGCTGGTGATCCGTGCCTACGTCGAAAAACCGCGCACCACCGTCGGCTGGAAAGGCTTGGCTTACGACCCGCACCTGGACGGCAGTGATGACATGGCCGCCGGCCTCACCCTGTCCCGCCAACTGATGCGCGAAATGCTACGCCTGGGCTTGCCGGTCGCCACCGAACTGCTGCAACCCATGGCCGCCGGCTACTTCGATGACCTGCTCAGTTGGGTCGCGATTGGCGCGCGCACCACCGAATCGCAGATCCACCGCGAAATGGCCAGCGGCCTGGGCATGCCCGTAGGCTTCAAGAACGGCACCGACGGCGGCGTTGCGATTGCGTGTGACGCCATGCGCTCGGCCTCCCATCCGCACCGCCACTTCGGTGTCGACAGCCAGGGCCACCCGGCAATCATTCAGACCCCCGGCAACCCCGACACCCACTTGGTGCTGCGCGGCGGCCACCGAGGGCCGAACTACGATGCGCAGAATGTGGCACAGGTGAAGCAAGATTTGGCCAAGTCAAAGGTGACGGCGAGGATCATGGTCGATTGCAGCCACGCCAACAGTGGCAAGGACCCGCTGCGTCAACCGGCGGTATTCAACGACGTGCTGGAACAGCGTCTGCAAGGCGACACCTCGCTGATCGGAATGATGCTCGAAAGCCACCTGTTCGAAGGCTGCCAACCGTTGAGCGCGTCGATGAAATACGGCGTGTCGGTGACAGACGGCTGCCTGGGCTGGAGCGGCACCGAGCAGTTGTTGCGCGACGCGGCTGAGCGGTTGCGCCAACAACACACCATCACTGACTGATGAACATCAAAAATGTGGGGGCTGGCTTGCCTGCGATAGCGGTATATCAGCGACAGAGTTGTAGCCTGCCACCCCCATCGCAGGCAAGCCAGCTCCCACATTTGCTCAGTGTTCGGCTCAGTAAGTTGGCGCAGCGTTCAAACTATTCGTGACCTGCGGTAAAGAGTCCTTTTCGGATTCGGCGGTTTTTCCGAAGGAACGACGGGCGGATACTCGACTCCATTGTCCACCCCCCTTCAGGAGTTACTGATGTCTATCGCTACGCAAAACGTTCCGGCCTTCGGCCTTGGCACCTTCCGTCTGCAAGGTCAGGTGGTGATCGATTCCGTCGCCGCCGGCCTGGAACTGGGCTACCGCGTGATCGACACCGCGCAGATCTACGAAAATGAAGCAGACGTCGGCCAAGCCATCGCCGACAGTGGCGTGCCGCGCGATGACCTATTTATCACCAGCAAAATCTGGATCGCTAACTTCGCCGAAGGCCAGTTGATTCCGAGCATGCGTGATAGCCTGCGCAAACTGAAAACCGACTATCTGGACCTCACCTTGATTCACTGGCCTTCACCCGAAGATCAGGTGCCTGTCGCCGAGTTCATGGGCCAGCTGCTGGAAGCCAAACGCCTGGGCCTGACCCGCCAGATCGGCATCTCCAACTTCACCGTCGACTTGATGAAGCAAGCGATTGCAGCCGTTGGCGCGGAGAACATCGCCACCAACCAAATCGAACTGCATCCCTACCTGCAAAACCGCAAGGTCGTGGACTTCGCCACCGCCAACGGTATCCAGATCACGTCCTACATGACCCTGGCCTACGGCGAAGTGCTCAAAGACCCAGTGATCGAGCAAATCGCCGAACGCCATCAGGCTACTCCCGCGCAAGTGGCGCTGGCTTGGGCGATGCAACTGGGCTATGCGGTCATCCCGTCATCGACCAAACGCGCCAACCTGGAAAGCAACCTCAAGGCCCTGCAACTGACCTTGAGTGCTGCCGACATGGCGCAGATTGCCGAGTTGGAACGCGGCCATCGCCTGACCAGCCCCAAGGGTATCGCCCCACAATGGGACTAAACCCCTGCCGCAGGCGTGCGGGATAATTCCCGCAGCCAGGGCAGCACACGCAGGCCGGTGCTGGACGCGGGAGGGTCGATAATGTCCATGAAGTGTTCGAGGTTGACGCTGTCCGGCACACCGGGCAAGCGGACCAGCACCGTCGGCGTCGCCTCGGGAGTTGTTCCCAAGTCCAGGTGATCGTAGACCAGCACGTGACGCGCCTGGGGTTGAGGCTCGCACGTGTGGATCGCGAGCCCCGCGTTGATGATCAGCACATCAAAGGGCTGTGCCGGGATAGCGGTGAGGAGTTGGACCTCTTCAAAGGTTTGCACCGGTACGATCCGGTGATACCCCAACTGGTTAAGCATTTTCTCGATGTACAAGCGCTGCAGGTGTTGTTCATCGGCAATCAGGATGGTCAGTGCTTTGTTTGGCATGGCGAATCCCTGGGCAGGCATCGCTCGTCAGTGAGCGAGGCCCATTTTCCAGACATACACTGACGACAAAATCAGGCTTATTCCCGTTCAATGTAGGAGTTGTCCCAAATCCACCGAATGGCTATCAGGCGTGCTTGCTGTGCAGGTGCAGGCTCAGGCTCTGATGCAAGCCATCGACGGCCCTGCCTACCGCCTCCACCGCTGCCGACAATGCATCACGGTCACGCCTTTGACACGCCTCCTCCAAGGTCTCGCAACCGGCGACCAACACCTGGGCCCTGACCATCCGGGCACCGCCTTTTATACGATGAGCCAGGTCATGCAGCTTGGCGAAATCCGCGTGCTGTTGCAGCGCCGGCAGCAATAGGCGGTCCTCTGCGAGGCTATTGAGCAATGGCAGCAGCAACTCATCAAGCACGGCACCGTCGCCCCCCGTCAGCATGACCAATGCGCTCAAATCAAACGTCGGTTCGGCGTCCTCCACGGCGGCACTGGCAGTGCGTGATGCCAGCGCCACACGCAAATCATCAAGACCGGTCGGTTTGAATAGACAACCATCCATGCCCGCCTGCCTGCAGCGCTCGGTTTCCTCCGGTTGGGCGTTGGCGGTGAACCCCAGCAACAGGCACGGAACCAGGCCGAGCCGACGCTCTTGTGCACGGATATCACGGGCCAACGTGTAGCCGTCCATAACAGGCATATTGCTATCGGTGATCACGCCATCAAAATGCCCGGCCTGCCACAGTGCGAACCCCTCGGCGCCATCTTCGGCCGTGACGATGCGATGCCCCAGGAAGCTCAATTGCCGAGTGAGCAACAGGCGGTTGGCCGGGTAGTCATCCACCACCAGGAGGCTCAATGCATGAGCCGGTGGCACAGGCGGAGCCGATGAAGAAAGCGGTGCAGCGGTGGCCAACTCCAGCGCCAGGGTCACATCCACCCGAGTCCCCTTGCCCAGCACACTGCTCAAATGCAGTTGGCCGCCCATCATCTCGCACAGATTGCGACTGATCACCAAGCCCAACCCCGAACCACTGCGTGCCGATTGATCGTTATTGCTGCCCTGGATAAAGGGGTTGAACAAACGTTGTTGATCCTCGGCACTGATGCCAACCCCCGTGTCCTCCACATACAGCCGAAGGTTCAGAGGGTCGCTCGCCACTGCCGGTGTGCACTGGGCGCCCAGGCGTACCTGGCCGGTCGCGGTAAACTTGATGGCATTGCCCAGCAGGTTGGACACCACTTGTTTGAAGCGCATAGGGTCGATCAACACAGGTCGGTCGATCATCGGGTCGAGCGCCACGTGCAGCAACAGCCCCTTATCCCGCGCCAGCCCCTCGAAAACCCGCGCCACGGAAGCCAACATTTCATGGAGATTGGCAGGTGCTAGGGTCAGGGACAGGTGACCGGTTTCGATCCGCGCAATGTCCAGGATATCGCCGATCAACTCCAGCATGCTGCGGGACGCCATCGATGCCACTTCGAGGGCGTCCTGATCGACACGGCCCTGCTCGGCGTTCTTCTGAGCCAATTCGATCATGCCGATCACCGCGTTCATGGGCGTTCGGATCTCATGACTCATGGTCGCCAGGAAGGTGGTCTTTGCGCGATTGGCGGCGTCGGCCTCCTCCTTGGCTTCCTGCAACTGGCCCAGCAGGCGCTGGCGTTCGCTGACATCCACCCAGCCAGCGATCATGCCCACCACGTTGCCGTTGCTATCACGGTACGGCAGCATCCATTGGTAAATCGTCAACACGCCACCGCCGGGCACCTTGAGCACCCGGTCGTGAATCTGCGGCTCCCCCCGCTCCATCAAGCTCAAATAGTCAGCATGGAAAGATTGGGCCTGGGGCGGGTTGCCGGTGTCGGTTTCCACCACGGTCTTGCCGATCACGTCCTCCAACTTGAAGCCGAACACATCAAGGTAAGCGTTATTACACGCCATCAAGCGGCCCTGGCGGTCACGTACATAAATCGGGTGGGGCGTGCCGTCGATCAGCACGCTCATAAACCGCATCTGGTCGCTCAAGGCCCGTTCGGCCTGGGCACGCTTGTGAATCAGGTTACGCAGGTAGAGCACCCAACCCAACGTGACCAACAACAGCAAGGCTGCCAAGCCGAACCCTTGGATAATCACGTTGCGGTGGCTGATCCAGTAGCTGTCCTCGATGATGATCTCACTGCGCCAATGGTTGGTCAGTTCGTCCATTTCCTCGGGCGTGATACTCAACAGCGCCTTCTCGAGGATTGAATACAGTTCCAGCTGGCTGCGATTGACGCCGAAGGCAATCCGCGCCGGTTCTGTACCCACCGTACTGGTGATACGCAGGCGATCACGGTAATGGCGCGCGATCATGTAACGGGCACTGATCAGCGACACAACCGTCGCATCGACACTGCCTTTGGCGACCAACTCCATGGCTTGCTCAGGGTTCTCGACCGCCACAAAGACGATACCAGGATAATCCCGCGCCACTTGCACGGCGAGGCTGTTGCCGCCGATAAACGCCAGGCGTTTGCCGGGCATGTCTTCCAGGGTAAGCAGGTGCTCATCGCTGGCGCGCGCGACCAGCACATAGGGGTTGGACAAGTAAGGCCGGGTAAAACGGACTTT
The DNA here is from genome assembly GCF_045037875.1 of Pseudomonas petroselini. Taxonomy (NCBI): domain Bacteria; kingdom Pseudomonadati; phylum Pseudomonadota; class Gammaproteobacteria; order Pseudomonadales; family Pseudomonadaceae; genus Pseudomonas; species Pseudomonas petroselini. Next base: position 3,035,409 of record NZ_CP173614.1, on the reverse strand, counting down.
CTCGGAGCGCTCGACGCTGGGCGTGATCACCGCCATCATCTCCACTTGGCCAGCGCTGACCTCGTCCATTTGCCGAGGCAACGAACTGCCCTGCACCACCTCGAATTTCAAGCCTGTGCGCAAGCTGATCCGCGACAACACCTCGTCACTCAAGCCGATGAACTGCCCTTGCTCATTGAAAAATGACAGCGGCATAAACTTGTCGAGCGCCGCGACTTTCACGCGTGGATGCTTCTCCAGCCAGCGCTGTTCACTGTCACTCAAGCGCAACCGGTCAGCCTCCAGAAAGCCGCTGCCGCCCGCACTCCAGCGCCGCAGAATTTCCATCTGCTGGCCGGCCGGGATGACAGCCAGCGCGGCATTGACGATCTTCAACAGGCGGATATTGTCCCCAGTGAAAGCGAACCCGAACGGGTTGACCTCCAGCGCGGAAAAATCAGCCATGCGCACGTTATTCAGGTGATTCTTGTTGATCAGGTAGCGGGTGCTGATGGCATCGCCGAGGTAAACATCGGCCTGGCCGAACGCTACGGAACCGATGGCCTGGTGGGTCGAGCCATATAACAACAATTGCGCCTGGGGATAAAAGGCCTGGACAGCGTCGGGCTGCATATAGTGGTAGAGCATCGCGACACGTTTGCCGGCCAGGTCGACGCTCAATGAATGACTGTCCCCCGCGCGGGTCACCAATACGGGTTGATCATTGGCGTAGGAACGGGACAATACCAGCGCTTTGTCGGCCGCCTCATAACCGTTGGCCGACCCGACCAGATCCACTTTGCCCAGCTTGAGTGCCTCGATCACTTCATCGCGGGTGTCGTAGCGCCTAACCTCGATAGGTACATTCAAAATAAGGCTGATCAGCCACGTATAGTCAGCAGTGATCCCTTCAAAATCATTATCGTTGCTCAAGTCGAAAGGGGCGTAGTCGGGCGCGGACACCCCCATCACTAATGTGCGCCGCTCGCGCAGCCAGCGCCAGTCGCTTTCATCAAGCTCAACACTGGGGTGTTCAAGGGAAGAATGGCCGAGGAGCCGCAGGGTATGGGGTTCGTCCAGGGCCATCGCCGAGTAGGGCAACAGCCCCAACAGCAGGATGGCCGTGAGTTTCAGCCGCCGAAAGGTGGTCATTTCAGATCAGATCAGGTGGTTGCGCTGCGCAAACTTGGACAGGTGCACTACCGATGACATGCGCAGCTTCTCCTTGAGTCGCGTCTTGTAGGTGCTGATAGTCTTATGGCTCAACAGCATGTCCTCAGCGATTTCCTTGTTGCCCAGGCCCAGCGCCAACTTTTGCAACACGGTCAGCTCGCGGTCCGACAGTGCGTCCACCAATTCCTGCTCGGTGGTCTGCAAATCGTCGCGGCGGACTGAACTGGTGGGCAGGCTGGGGAAGCAACTGTAACCAGACCGGATCGCCCTGATTGCCTTTTGCAACTCATCAAGCTCACCCGTCTTGGCCACAAAGCCCATGGCCCCGGCGCGCATGCAGCGGGTGGAGAAGAACACCGCAAGATAAGAGGTCAGCACCAGGATCTTGCAAGGCAGTTCGAGCGCCTTGATCCGGCTGATCACCTCCAACCCGCCGAGCTTGGGCATTGCCAGATCGAGGATGACCAGGTCCGGACGATGCACCCGCGCAATCTGCATAGCGTCGGCACCGTTGCCCGCTTCCAGGATTTCAACGAAGCCTTCCTGTTTCAACAGATGTTTCACAGTGGCGCGTATAAAAGGGTGATCATCCACAATTAAAGCTTTGCTCATAAGACTCCCCCGAGAGGATCAGTACGCTTACATATCACGCGGGACCTATCTACCTGTGAAAAGTAACAGTTCCGACAAACGGCGCTGATTACTCTGCAGGCAGTACAGACCCCTCCTTTTGATAAAACACGGTAAACACATAGAGCCACGCCCTGGTTCCTGAGGCGCAAGCGGGAAACCTTAACAACAGCGTGTCTTATCAAATGAAGGGATAGTCTCGAATTATTGTAGGACTTTTCCTCGCGATAGCATGACCCGCGTTGCACGGGACAATGCCTTACAGCCGGGGACTACTCGGTAGTACTGGGGCTCCAGAACGCCTGCACGACGAGGGTAGACATCGAAATTCGCGCCACCAGCGCATCCAGTTCGTCACCGTCTACCGACGTCACGGCCAGGGTGGCTTCTATTTCCACCTCCTCCGTGCCGAAGGGGCGCACGTCGACATCGCTGGCGGGATAGTTACAACGCGCCAGCTCGGCTTCCAGCAACGCCAATACGGCTTTCTGCTGAGTACGCCGTGCAATGACATACAGGATATTGGTGACCTCCGCCGACACCACGTCCAACGGCTGACGGTTGATGTTATTGACGATCGGCCGCAGCAAGGTGTTGGCCGCCAGCACAAACAGGGTGCCCAGCAGCGCTTCCAGGATCAGGTCGGCACCCGCGCAGGCACCCACCGCCGCCGACGCCCAGAGGGTGGCGGCCGTGTTGAGCCCACGCACGTTGCCTTCTTCGCGCATGATCACGCCGGCGCCGAGAAAGCCGATGCCCGAGACCACATACGCCACCACCCGCACCGCGCCTTCCGCACCGCCGAGACGGTTCGCCATGTCGACGAAGATCGCCGCGCCCACCGCCACCAGCACGTTGGTCCGCAGACCTGCCGTGCGCTGTCGGTACTGGCGCTCGAAACCGATCAGGCCACCGAGGATGAAGGCCGCGGTGAGGCTGACCAGCGTATCAACCAGGGAATTGAGGTTGATGTTGTCGATTGCTTGCATAGAAAATCTTCCCTGTTTATTGCCAGCCGAACTTACGGATGTAGTAGCCCTTCACCGCCTGGGTCAGCGCCATGTACGCCAGCAGGATCACCGGCAGGAACACAAAGTACAGCGACGGCAGCGCCTGCAATTTGAAGTAGTGCGCCAGCGGCCCCATCGGCAGGAAAATCCCCACGGCCATGATCACACCGGTCATCACCATCAACGGCATCGCCGCACGGCTCTGCAGGAACGGGATTTTCGGGGTGCGGATCATGTGCACGATCAGCGTCTGGGTCAGCAGCCCCACCACGAACCAGCCGGACTGGAACAGCGTCTGGTGGTCCGGGGTGTTGGCATCGAAGACATACCACATGAGCGCGAACGTGGTGATGTCAAAGATCGAACTGATCGGCCCGAAAAACAGCATGAACCGCCCCACATCGCCGGGCTGCCAGCGTTGCGGCTTGGCGAGCATCTCTGCGTCGACGTTATCGAACGGAATCGCGATCTGCGAAATGTCATACAGCAGGTTCTGCACCAGCAGGTGCATCGGCAGCATCGGCAGGAACGGAATAAACGCACTGGCCACCAGCACCGAAAACACGTTGCCGAAGTTGGAACTGGCAGTCATCTTGATGTACTTGAGCATGTTGGCGAAGGTACGCCGGCCTTCCAGCACGCCCTCCTCCAGAATCATCAGGCTCTTTTCCAACAGGATGATGTCGGCGGCTTCCTTGGCGATATCCACCGCACTGTCGACCGAAATCCCGATATCGGCAGTACGCAGCGCCGGCGCGTCGTTGATGCCATCCCCCATAAAGCCCACCACATGCCCGTTAGCCTTGAGCAGGCGCACGATGCGCTCCTTGTGGGACGGCGTCAGCTTGGCGAACACATTGGTGGTTTCCACGGCCTTGGCCAGCTCGGCGTCGGTCATGTCCTCGATGTCATTGCCCATCAGCAGGCCCTGTTGCTCCAGGCCCACTTCGCGGCAGATTTTAGCGGTGACCAGTTCGTTGTCCCCTGTCAGCACTTTCACGGCGACGCCGTGGGCTTTGAGAGCCTTGAGCGCAGGCGCGGTGCTTTCCTTCGGTGGGTCGAGAAAAGCCACATAACCGATCAACGTGAGATTTTTTTCATCCGCCAGGCTGTAGGTGTCGCGCCCCGGCGCCATCGGTTGCGCGGCCACGGCCACCACGCGCAGGCCTTCTTCGTTGAACGCGGCGGTGACCTGGCGAATGCGCGCCAGCAGGTCATCGGTCAGCGCTTCGTTGACGTCGCCATGGCGCACGTTGTTGCAGACCGACAGAATCTCTTCGACCGCCCCTTTGCAGATCAACAGGTGTGGCTGGCCTTGCTCGGCGACCACGACGGACATGCGGCGACGATTGAAGTCGAACGGGATCTCATCGACTTTCTGGAACGCCGTACCCACCTTCAGCTCGCGATGCACCTCCACATGCTCCAACACCGCCACGTCCAACAGGTTTTTCAGGCCCGTCTGGTAGTAGCTGTTGAGGTAGGCCATTTCCAACACGTCGTCGGACTCTTCCCCCCACACGTCCACATGGCGCGCGAGAAAAATCCTGTCCTGGGTCAGGGTGCCGGTCTTGTCGGTGCACAGCACGTCCATGGCGCCGAAGTTCTGGATCGCGTCCAGGCGCTTGACGATGACTTTTTTACGCGAGAGAAACACCGCGCCTTTGGCCAGGGTCGAGGTGACGATCATCGGCAGCATTTCCGGGGTCAGGCCCACGGCAATCGACAGCGCGAACAACAGCGCTTCAGTCCAGTCACCCTTGGTGAACCCGTTGATGAACAGCACCAGTGGCGCCATCACGAACATGAAGCGGATGAGCAACCAACTGACCTTGTTGACGCCTTGCTGGAACGAGGTGGTCGCGCGGTCGGTAGCGGTGACGCGCTGGGCCAACGCACCGAAATAGGTGCTGTTGCCGGTGGTCAGGATCACCGCCGTCGCCGCGCCGGACACCACGTTGGTGCCCATGAACAGGATGTTTTCCAGGTCCAGCGGGTTACGGGTGTTGGCATCTTGCTGCTGGGCGAACTTCTCCACCGGCATCGATTCGCCGGTCATCGCCGCCTGGCTCACGAACAGGTCCTTGGCACTGATGACACGGCAGTCGGCGGGAATCATGTCACCGGCCGACAGCACGATCAGGTCACCCGGCACCAAGTGTTTGATCGGCAGCTCGATGCGCTTGGTTTCATCCCGACGCAGCACGGTCGCCGTGTTGCTCACCATCGCCTTGAGGGCGTCGGCCGCCTTGTTCGACTTGGCCTCCTGCCAGAAGCGCAGCAGTGTCGAGAGCACCACCATGGAGAAAATCACCGTGGCCGCCTTCATGTCCTCGGTCAGCCAGGAGATCACCGCCAGCAAAGTCAGCAGCAGGTTGAAGGGGTTTTTGTAGCAATGCCACAGGTGCACCCACCACGGCAGCGGCTGCTCGTGCTCGACTTCGTTGAGGCCGTATTGCACGCGCAGGGCGTCGGCTTCCTGGGTGTTCAAGCCTTCGGAGTGGCTGCCCAGCGTGCCGAGCAATTGCACGGCACTGCTGTTGGCCGAAATCACCAGGGTTTGCGCCAGGGTCGGCGGCACTTCGCGGCTGACGCTGGCGTCGGCCACGGTGTCGAGCATCGCCAAGCGGCGGAAATGCCGGGCGATATGCCGGGTCCGCAGGAAGCCGGCGAAGAACTCTTTCAACAGTGTGAAGTTCATGGTGTTACTCCTGCGCGAGGAAACACTCGTGCAGGTACCGCCTCGCGCACCGCGCCCGTTTTAAAGGCACAGCCGGCTTGGCCCGCCCGCCGTAAAAGGCAGGCGCGTCCGTAGCATCCCGAGGTTAATCAGGTGCTGGTCAGCGTCGATGAGAGGGAATCGGACAGGAGCCAGGACTGGTCACTGCCGCGATGCCGCTTCTCGCTTTATTGGCGAGACAACGGCATCTGGAAAATGCGCGTTACCTTGCCAAGTCTATGCCGGTCAACGAAACCGGCCGACTACTGTCACTCGAACAAGTACCCACTGAGGGTCTCCGCAATTGATGAAAACGCGCGAAGCTTACGCCCCGATACTAGGAGAGTAAACCGTAGGAAAGCTTCCGAATGATGAATAAGAAGATTCTTCAGGGAGGGTTCAGGTACGCCTTTTCCTGGGCCCACTGAGGATCAAATGTGGGAGGAAGCAAGCTCCCGCCCATAGGCTTGGGTGTACATTTACTGTGACGCGGTGTCCGGTCGGTCCCTTGCCACCAATGCCAGGTAATCATCCACCTGCCCACCGCCCAATGCCTTGACCTGAATCGACACCCTGTTCACCTGCCGCCCCATCGTGATTCCTTCACGGGTACGCACCTGCACATAACCGAGTTTTGGCCAGAAACGTTCAGCACGGGTGTTGCCGATGACCACCGTCAACCGCAACCATTGGCCGTCATTGCGAACCACCCACGCTTCAAGATCCGCATGCAGCTGGTGCGCCAGCCCGGTGCCGTGCAACCGTGCATCCACCAGCAACAGACCGATATGCCAGACGCCGACCGCCAACACATCCGCCGCAATGTTCACCACCGCCACCAGCTCATTGTCCTGATCGCGGTAACCCAGCCAATACATCCGCCGGCATGTCCACCCTACCGGCAACTGCCCCAGCAACTCCTCATGCGCTTCAGTCGGCGTGGCCGGCTCGCCATTCACGGCGACGAAGTAATCCGGTGCGCGTTCAAAAAACCGCTGCAACTCGGCTGCATCCCCACCGTCCAGCTCAGTCACCCGAATGCCCGCAACGGAGCCCCCCGGCAACAGGTGCGCATCCACGTCCATGTTCATCCGCCCTCAATCGTCCCGCGTCAGGACTTCCAACAACTCGATCTCAAAGCGCAGATGACTGTTAGGCTTGATATGTGCGCCCATCGACCGCTCGCCATAAGCCAAATGCGCCGGCACGAACAAGCTGCGCACACCGCCCACCTGCATGCCCATCAAGCCCTGGTCCCAGCCCTTGATCACACGCCCGGTACCGATCACACACTGAAACGGCTTGCCCCGCTCCCAGGACGAATCGAACACCGTGCCGTCTTCCAGGGTGCCGGTGTATTGGGTGGTAATCAGCGCGCCCTTGACCACGGTCTTGCCGGTGCCGGGGCGGAGGTCGGTGATTTGGAGTTCTTCGTGGCTCATGGGCGTCCCTTTGGATACATAGTGTTTGCTTGTGTTGCTTTAAGCAGAGAGTTCGCGCAAGGCTGCCGTCGCTAAGAAACCTGACCGCGATGCATAGCGGTGGTCCTTTTGCACACGCTCATCAATACGTTGCAACAGGTGTTCAGGCAAAGAAGCATTGAACCGTACCGACTTACCCAGATAGGGCGTGAGATCAAAGTCGACAATCGCCCAAACGCCACCGGCGAAATCCGGGTTACTTAAATGCGCATCAACCTCCAGTGCCTGAGGAAGCCGTTCCTGATCGGCAACCAGCCCTTCGAGATGCAAAGCCAATGCCTCGCGGACATTATCCAGTGCTTCGGAAAAAGACCCTCCCGCCGAGAAACAACCCGGCACGTCAGGGACCGTCACGCTGTAATCCGAGTCAGCATCTTTGTGCACGACCACCGGGAATTTCATTGCTCCTCCTCTAGACAAGCCCCTCAGGAGCTCGTCCAACTCATTCAGCAGCATCAATATTTGAGACCGGCTGATTTGAAAATACTGTGCAGAGTGCCTTTGGCGATCTCCGACTTGGGATGAGGGACGGTTATTCGCCCCCGCTTCACAGGGTGTTTGAACTGATGGTGACTGCCTTTAACTGCCACCTCAAACCAACCCTCCGCAACCAGCAGGTCAATCAGCTCTCGACTTCTCATCGCCCAACCCTTAGGTGTGTATATTACACACCGCCGCATGGCAATGCGTTATTTGTACACACGAGACACACTCATGAAAAGGCCCGCTTTACCTGCAAGCGGGCTTATGTGACGCGATGATGACGATGTGCAACTCCCTCACGCGAGCAAACTAATGTCAGTTTTTGTGCCCAGGTTTCGGTGGGTACAAAAGGCGGGTGGAATTTGACCGGATAAGCGTCGGCTATCTTGAGTTCTGCACAGCCACGCAGAATCTTGAAGCGGTCACAGGAGCCAGATCGGCGACATTTCCCTTTAACTTGCAGGACGATTCCGAGAGGATCTCGACCGCTTGCGCCGCTCAAATCACGGCCCTGCGTTTTGGTGGATCGGACGCTGCCGTGTATACAGCCGAGCTAATACAGTGCTATCAGGGTGAGGGGGCATACTCCCTCACCATTGGTCGTCGGCACTGCCCTTACGAAAGAATACGACTTACCCTCGCCAAAAAGTCACGCCAGCTTATTTCAGGCTAACAGCGCCCGCGTTCAACCTATGAAGAGCCCATTAACTCTGAATAGGGAATATCAGAATGACCATCGGTTCCAACTTCAACTACTCTGCCGACATCGCTCAACGGCATCATCGAGAAAAGCGCTCCAGCAAGAATAAATGGAGAGCGACATACCCCAACCCGCCTGATTTGTGCTTTGACTACCGCGCGTTGGTGGAGCAAGTAAATGGCATCGCGCTGGCCACTGAAACCCAACATAAAATCTGCATCATCGGCGCGGGCATTACAGGCTTAACAACCGCACGCGAACTGTATCGATGCGGTTTCACCAACCTGACTTTACTTGAAAAATCGACACGCATTGGCGGCAGGCACCTTACCGCCCTTGGGCACAACAATACCAACACTGTCGGCAGACCACCTTTCGAGATGGGGGCAATGAGGATGCCGTTCTTCAACCACTCAAGCGAGCCCCCTAAAGAGGGGCGATCACTGATGGCCTATTACGCCAATGCGTTCGAATTACGTCATTCAGACTTTCCAAACCCGGGTAGCCCTGCAGTGCGCTCAACGGGCATCTACCTGCGAGAGGGAAGCATCGATAACAGCACAGAACCCACCATGCTCATCTGGAAAAACGCCGATGGGAAAACCCCGCCTCCGGGTCAAACGTTGGGCAACGTTTTTGCAAAATGGAAAGTCTTCGCCGAACGCATGACGCGGATCATCGCCGAACATTATGGGGCTGAGCACTGGGAGGACATGTGGGCGTCGATAGTCAGAACATATGAAGGTATTTCCTTTCGCGACCTGGTCAAAATGCCAAGTATCGACAACTGGAATCAAAGCAACCCTGGAAACTTTGGTGGCATGGGCATGACGGCGCAGGAGTCGGCTGTTTTCTACGCGATCGGAATTGGTGATGGCAGTTGGGGAGCGTTTTATGACGTCTGCGCGCTCTATCCGCTACGCACGGCAATATTCGGGTTCAGTAGTCATCTGCAATTGATCCACGGCCGCGTAAACGCGGACGGCACCCTCATGGCCTCGCCTTACTTGGATGCTCCCGAGACGTTGGATTCGAGAGGCATTGCGTTCAACAAACCAAACTACATCGGCCTTGGATCGCTGGCCGAGTCCCTGCTCTTCATCAAACCCGGCGAAACGCAGGATTCCTTGTACGAACACCTCATAAAAAGTCAGTCCGGGTTATTGACCAGCAGTGCAGTGACAAAACTGAAGAAACTTAACAACGGGCAAATACGCGTCTATTACGACTGGAGCATCGCCCCAAAAGTAACATCGAGCAGCGCATTCATCGATTGCGATTCTGTCGTAATGACGCTGCCCTCATGGCTGATCGAAACACAGGTATCCATTGAAGGCTTCAGCCAGGAAATGCTCCCATTCGAGATCACAGAAGCCTACAAATCAGCTCACTGGGAAACCAGCTGTAAAGTGTACGCCCCGCTTAAAAAGTCGTTCCTCTCTCACAACAAGAACATCCCACAGACGCTCGTGACAGACAGTTTAGTTCATGATGTATACACGTACCGCTACAACAACACCAACACCTATGATTGCATCCTACTCAGCTATACGTGGGAAGATGATGCCACAAAGTTATCGGTGTTCAGCGATGAAGAACTTGTTGACAAATGCATCGAAGACCTTGACCGAATCCTGTTGAAATCCACAAACATAAAAGAAAAAATATCACCCTACATCGGACGCAAACAAGCGGTCGTGCAACGCTGGATGAACGATAAAAACTCACTGGGTTGCGCAAAGCTTTACCGTGCAGGTACTTACTATAACGCTATGAAACTACTGCAATATAATCGTAACTTTTCTCATACGTCAGGCCTTTACCTCTGTGGGGAGTCTTTTTCCGTCGATGCAGGCTGGACGGAACCCTGTTTCAGAGGAGCAGTGGATACCGTGATAAACATTTGCAACAAAACCCATGCAACATTCAACGGAAGTTTTACTATGCAGGACTATCCCACCTACAAAGCCGAACCGTAAAAGAAAGAGACTACAACGCAACGGGAATCGCCCGACTTTCAATTAAACATTTGCTCGCCTCTTATAAACACCCAACCGATTTCCGGTTGTATAACAATAAGAGGTCACCTCCATGAGCGAACCAGCAAGCCCTGCACGCGTAGCGGTCATACAACTTGATCCTCAGGTTGGCATGAATAACCGAGCCAATAACTTGCATCAAAGTCTTGCACTGGCAACCGAAGCGGCAAACGGCGGAGCCAACCTGATCGTGCTGCCTGAGCTCACCAATTGCGGGTATTTTTTCAGCAGTCGCCAGGATGCTTTTGATCACGCCGAACTGGTTCCAGACGGTACCAGTGTGCAGGCATGGATAGATTTTGCCTGCAGGCATCAGGTTTATCTGGTGGCTGGCCTGTGCGAAATAGACGGTATGCAGTTGTTCAATACGGCCGTGCTGCTAGGTCCTGACGGGTTTATCGGCAAATACCGCAAAGCGCATTTGTGGAACCTGGAAAAGCTATGGTTCACCCCTGGCAATACGGGCTTTCCAGTGTTTGAAACGCCGATCGGCCGTATTGGCTTGCTGATTTGTTGGGATATCTGGTTCCCGGAGGTGCCCCGCATTCTTGGCCAGCAAGGTGCCGATATTATTTGCAGCCTGAATAACTGGGTGTGGACGCCACCGCCGCTATTCGATGAGGCAGGCAAATGCATGGCGTCATACCTGACGATGACCGCCGCCCACGTCAATAATGTGTTTATCGCCGCCGCCAGCCGCATTGGCGAAGAGCGTGGAGCGCGCTACCTCGGATGCTCGTTGATTGCCGGCACCAACGGCTGGCCGATTGGCGCGGTAGCTTCGGCCAATCGCCAGGAAATCCTGTTCGCGGACATTGATGTCACCAGCGCCCGCAGTGCTCCGATCTGGAACAGCCTCAATGACCTGCAACGTGATCGACGTAATGATCTCTACGATCAAATGCTCGGTTACTCCCAACACCCCGCCCTTCCGCGTTGATCGGAGGGCACAGCATGAAAACACTCATTACCGAAACGAGATCCGGTTGCTCCTGGATGGACGTCACCGTCCTGATGCTGGGGTTGAGTAGCGTACTGCTGGTGCTTTGGGTAGCGCTGAGCACTCAAGGCTCATGGCCGGGCTATGCCGAGATGGTCGCGAGCCTGCCCCATCCGGTTGCGTGGCTACGGTGGATACTGGGGGATATCAGTGAAGTAGCCTTCTACAAGCATGAACTTGCATCACTCGGCTTGCTGGGCGGCGCTTACCTGGCTTGGTGGGCGAGCAAGCACGGTAAGACCTGGCAGGGATTTTCCATTTCCTACGGAACGGGACTGTGGCCTTGGCTGATAACCAGTTCACTGTTGGGGCTACTGCTGAGCAATCTACTGTGGGGCTGGAGCGTCACCGCACAGACGTGGCAACCGACGTTCGCGGCGTTCGTCTCATTACCGGCGGCGATGGTGCTGATGTTCGGTGGCGGCTGGAAAGTTGCGATAAACGGTGCGGTGCTGGGCGCATTGCTGGTGACGCCTATGTGCTTGTTGATCGTGAACTTCGTGTGCGTACCGCTAGGTCTTCCAGTGGTTATCGGCAACGTGGTGGGCATGGCCGTCGGCAGTGTCATAGCGTTTGTACTGTGTCGTCGAGTGCCCTTGCTGGTGCGTTCCGATTACATCGCCCCCGCCAGACCGGCGCCTGCAAAACCGCCGACTTACGGGATAGCCTGGAGCCTTCGACGGGTACTGGCAGACTTTTCCGAAGCGCCGTTTTTTGGGAACGAACTCGCCAGTCTCGGGTTGCTGGCAGGCGTGTTATTGGCATACGCCCTGAACCCCGTCAGCCCGGCGTATGGATCAGGCCTGGTCTTGCCGTTGCTGGGCGCCCAAGCGCTGACATCGTTGTCAGGTGTCGTGATCTGGCGAAAACAGTGGATCAAACGAGGCTGGTACCCAACCTACGTGCCACTGGTATCCGTCGTGCCTGCGGCTGTATTGACCCATGGTGGTAGTTGGACAGTCATTGCTTCGAGTGCACTGCTCGGGGCGCTAATCGCGCCGCCATTGGCCTGTGCGATTGCAGCGCGCGTGCCCGCACACGTTCACCCGTATATAGGTAATGTCACTTCAATGGCGTTGAGTACATTGATGATAGTGCCGCTGGTAGGTTGGTTAGTTCAAGCGTAAGAGCCTTCCCACGCTGCGCGCCTTCTGCAGCGTGGGAACAGCTTTCGGTCTCTCACAACCACCGCCAAAACCGACTCCAGAATCCGCGCCCCAAATCATCCTTACACCCCGCATATTGCTGCGCATACATCTGCGAGCGCGCCTGAACCTTGCTGGCCACCGGCGGCAACCAGGCTTTGCTGGCGTAGGTGCGCTGGCGGTAGCCGCCCCAGCCTTCGTGGTAGTTCAGGTACTGGCCGTAGGCGTCGTATTTGTACACGCCGTTGACGCTGTAGGTCTTGTCCATGTACCAGCCGACAAAGTCGATGGCGTCGTCGAAGTCATGGCGACTGGCGCCGCTGCGGCCGGTGCTTTTGCGGTAGTCGTTCCACACCTCATCCTTGGCCTGGGCGTAACCGGCGGCGGTAGAGACGCGGCCCCAGGGGATGATCCACAGCAGGTATTTGCGTGGGGCCAAGGCGTCCTGATGGAAACCCGACTCTTGGTACATGATGGCGAACGGCACCTGGATCGGCACGCCCCAACGCTTTTGCGTGACTTTGGCGGCGTCGTACCAGTCGTCCTTTTCACGGAAGATGCTGCAGAGATCGTTGGGGTTGCGTGGCGGTGAAGTACCGCACGCCGCCAACAGAGAAGAGAGGAGTAACAGTCCGACGGCTTTGCCTGCGCTCAAGGGGCACCTGTGTGTCATACGCGTAAAAGGCCGCCAGTTTACGCGTATCACACTCAAGTACAGCGCTGCCGTGACGGGTAAAGCGGCGTCCTTGCCACTCGCCACAAAGGTTTAAGCCAACGGCACGCGACGGTTGGTCAGCGCCAGGCGACCCACAAAAAAGCTCAAGGCCGCACCCAGCAACAGCATGGCCAAGGTGCTCCAGGCAGCGCGCGACAGTTGCTTGGCGGCCACTTCGGCGGCTTCACGGGCTTTTTGTTCAGCCTGTTGTTTCAGCTCATCGACCTTCTGCATGGCCTGTTGATAGGCCTGGGCGTAGTTGTCGACGATCTGCGTGGCTTCTTCTTTGCTCTTGCCGGTACGGGCAGCCACGATGTTGACCAGGGCTTCTTTATCGGCCGCGTTCAGCGCGGGCTCACCGGAGGCTTTGACGCGCTCGAACCATTGCTTCAGCGCATCGCCGGCCTGGGCAGGGTCGGTCGCTGCGGCGGTGGCGGACTGTTTGCCATCGGCGGCGGCCTGGTCGGTCTTCTGCTCGACGTTAGCCGGGTCCAGTTCAGGCTTGCCGCTCTGCTTGAGCAAGGTATCGAGTTCGCCTTGCAGGCTGTTCCAATCCAACTGGATACCCTGCTCGTTCAGTTGTTGCTTGATGCTGTCACCAATGCCTGGCGCCGCCGCGGCGATACCACTGCCTGCAGCCGACAGGCCTTTACCGACCACATTGCCGGCAGTGCCGACGACACTGGCGGCCAAGCCAGCCAGCAGCCAGGTGGTGAGCAAGGTGGTGACGGTCCAGGTCAGCACGCCGTGGAGGCCGCCGCGATCCGGTGCCGTGCGGCCGGCGACAAACGCGCCAACGCCGATGGCAACCAGCGTGGAGACGAACAGCCAGATCCCTGCCCCGGTGCCGAAACCGCTCAGCGGGTTACCGGCTTCCATGGGGTTGACCGCGCTGGCACCGATGGCCGTGCCCAGCACACTGAGTACCAGATAGGTCACCAGGGCAATTGCACTACCGGCGAGCACCGAGCTCCAGGACACACGAAACAGCGAGCGATTGGTTTCATAGACAGTGGTCATACAGAGGTCCTTCACACGTTATGGGAGCAAGGCGAAATGCCTTGATGGGTGTGAGTGTGGCGAAACGACATACGTTCAGTCGTGGCCCAAATGCACCAGGCGGCCTGGTGCATTCGCACTCCCCTGCCTGCACTTTCTCTGCACTATCCTGATACGCGGGTGTCGTACTTTTCATGCGCCCAAAACCCGGAGATTCTATGACCCAGGATGTTCTCGCCAAAGAAACCAACCGTCGCCAACTGCAGCAAATAATCTCCGGTGTGTCCGACGGGATCATCCTCGCTGAGGTCGACCAGACCATCCTCTGGGCCAATGAAGCTGCACTGAACATGCACGGCATTGATGACGTCACGGCACTGGGTGCCAATACCCAGGCCTACGCCGAACACTTCGCCCTGCGCTATCGCAACAATCATCCGGTGCTACTGGAAAACTACCCCCTCGCCCGCGTAGCCGCAGGCGAAGAGTTCAGTGATGTGGTGGTCGAATGCACCCCCATCGCTGACGCCGATAAGACCTGGGTCCATCGCCTGCGCAGCCTGATCATCACGGACTCGCACGACGAACCGGAATTGCTGGTGCTGATCCTCAGCGACGCCACCGAATGGGCGAGCGCCGAGCAGCGGTTCGAGAAAACCTTCAACGCCAATCCGGCGCCCGCGGTGATCTGCCGCTTGAGCGACCTGCGTTACATCAAGGTGAACCAGGGTTTTCTGGAAATGACCGGCTACAACCGCGACCAAGTCATCGGCAAATCCGTGTATGAACTGGACGTACTGGAACAGGCCGAACGCAAGGACCTGGCCATCCAGCGCCTGGGCGAAGGCGCGACCATCCCGCAAATGCAGGCCGAACTGAGACTGCCCGAAGGTGGCAGCAAACTGGTGATCGTCGCCGGCCAGCCGCTGGACATGAACGAAGAGGACTGCATGCTGTTTTCCTTCATGGACCTGGAGCCGCGACGCAAAGCGGAAATCGCCCTGCGCCAGAGTGAGGAACGCTTCGCCAAGTCTTTCCGCCTGACCCCGGTGCCCACCCTGGTGTGCAGCGCCGCCAACCGCCAGGTGGTGGACATCAACGAAGCGTTCATGAGTCTCACCGGCTATACCAGCGAGGAACTGATCGGCAAGTCCGTCGAAGACATCGACTTCATCGACAGCCCCCAAGCGGGTGCGCAATTGTTCGCCAGCCTGGAAAAAGCCGGCAATCTCGACGGCCAGGACCTCAAGGTGCGTAAAAAAGGCAATGAGGTGATCGACTGTGTGGTCTCTGCCGACACCGTGATCATTCAGGACGTGCCCTGCTACTTGCTGGTGATGATGAACATCACCGAACGCAAACGCTCGGAACTGGAACTGGTGGCCGCCATCGAAGAGGTGATGCAGGACGCCTCCTGGTTCAGCCAGACCCTCATCGAAAAACTGGCCAACGCCAAGAGCGTCAACAGTCCCAACCAACCCAATATCAGCTTTACCGACCTCACGGCCCGCGAGCGCGATGTGCTGGGCTTGATTTGCGAAGGCCTGGCCGACAAGGAGATCGCCTCGCGGCTGAAACTGGCGCCCAATACGGTGCGCAATCATGTCGCCACGGTGTACTCGAAACTGGGGGTGCACAGCCGCAGCGCAGCCATCGTCTGGGCCCGTGAACGCGGGCTGTTTGCGGGTGAGTTGCGTCTTAAAAAGTAAACCCTTTAAGTGCAAATGCACTAGTGCACCTAGTGCGAATTCGCCTTATGGCGCCAGGGGCCAGTCCTTAACCTTCAAGGGTCGAAACTTATGCCTTGAAGGAAACAGCATGTTTACCCTCTCTCAATTGCGAAATTGCATCGAAGAAGGCCTGTCGCCGCTGACATGTGAATTCACGTTGTGCCGGGATGCGTCCCTGACGCTCAAGGTCTACGACGCTGAAACCGGCCGCGTGGACTTGGTGGTGACCGGGATCAGCACGAACCGGCTGCAGACCCCGCAAGAAGTTGAAAAGATGGTGGAAGAGCTGCGCTACGAATTGCAATGCAACAACGTGGGTAAGCTCACGCTGGATGATTTGCCTTCAGCGACGCAGCAATAAGCTCAGCGTGCGGGGGTAGTTTCTTAGTGGAGTAAGCACCCCCTGCTTTCTTCGCTGGGAAGGTAACGCGGTTTTTGAAGCCGGTTACCTCAACCCTGAGCCGCTACGATAACCACCGTCACTTCTTGACGGGGGTGATCTCCAGGATGGTGCCGTTGGTGGTCTTGAGCAGTACGAACTTATCGCCTACTCGCGTCCATTGGCTGTCTTCTTCAGGCTGCTTGAGACCGCGTTTTTTCCAGTCGCTGACGGCCGATTCCTTGCGCATCAGCATATCCGGCGCGCGATCACCTTCTTTCAAGTCACGGGCGTTGATATTCGAAGGTTGCACGGTTTCCTGAGGGGTATCACCGGCCTGCACGATAAAGCTGGCGGTGGACAGGCTCGTGGCGACCAGCAGGCAAGCGATCAGGGATTTGGATTTCATGGGTGCTCCTTCAATGAATGATGCGTACCCAGGTTCGGACCGCTGCCACGCGCGATCATTCAATCAAGCAACACGCCACCTGTGACGAGGGAGCTTGCTCCCGCTGGGTTGCGCAGCAGCCCCAAAAAGCAGAACCGTATACCTCCTGAACGAACGCGGCGTAAGAGCTGGGGCTGCTTCGCAGCCCAGCGGGAGCAAGCTCCCTCGCCACAGGTGACATGCCTTCATAGCCAGGTAGCGCCTCATAGAGGGTAGTCACCCACTTGCTCCACCAAGCCTGCTCGCAGTGGATTACTGACAATGTAGCGCACCACCCCCGTGGCGAGGGAGCTTGCTCCCGCTGGGTTGCGCAGCAGCCCCAAAAAGCAGAACCGTGTACTCCCTGAACGAACGCGGCGTATGAATTGGGGCCGCTTCGCAGCCCAGCGGGAGCAAGCTCCCTCGCCACAGGTGACATGCCTTCATAGCCAGGTAGCGTCCCATAGAGGGTAGTCGCCCACTTGCTCCACCAAGCCTGCTCGCAGGGGATTACCGATGATGTAGCGCGCGATTTGGATAAGGTCTTCTTCGGCACGCGCGGCTCGATCATGGTATCCGCTTTGCCAAAAAGCGCCCTGTGTGCCGCAGGCTGGATTGATCGTCAGCGTACTCCTCGATTTCACCCGCTGCATAACCTGGGGCAGCGACACGTCCTGCAATTCAAACAACCAATGGAAATGATCCGGCATGATGACCCATGCGAGTGATTCAACCAGGCCGAGGTCATGGGCCTGCTTGAGTTCTGCAACCAGCAACCGCCCCAGGTAAAAGTGGGTAAATACGGGCCGCCGTTGATAAACCACCGCGGTCACCAAGTAGGCACGACCTGTTTCTGAGTAACGACCACGACGTAACAAATGAGAGCTGGGCTTCTGAAGCAACTCAATGCTCCTGGCGATTGATAATCCGATCAACTCAACCTAGCAGTCCGCGCCAATCTCCCTGCTCAATTCAATTTCCTCATATTTCCTTCCACCCATGTGGCGAGGGAGCTTGCTCCCTCGCCACAGGAACCCCCTCATCCTGCAGCCCCCATTGCCCGCATGAAATAAATCCTGTAATTTTTCATGAAATTAATCGAAATAAATTTCATGAACCAACAAGAAGAACTCGCCACTCTCGCGGCGTTGATCCACGATCTGCGCAAGCACAAGAAGCTCACCCTCGCCCAGCTCGCGCAAAAAATTGAGCGTTCCGTGGGTTTCCTGTCTCAGGTCGAGCGCGGCCTGTCGCGACCGACGGTGGCCGATTTGACCGCCATCAGCCACGCCCTCGACGTGCCCACCACCTACTTCTACAGCCAGCCCAAACCCAAGGCCGTGGACTGGATCACCCGCCCCAACGAGCGGCGCACGGTGTATTACGCCAATGGCATCACCGACATCCTCGTCTCACCGAGCATGAACGGCGCGTTCTCGATGCTCGACAGCCTCTTAGCCCCTGGCGCCAACAGCGGCGAACAAACCATGAGCGATCGCGCCGAGCAGGCCGGTTTTGTGCTGGAGGGCGAATTGACGCTATGGGTAGAAGGTGAGGCCGATCCGGTCACCCTTGGCCCCGGCGACAGCTTTCACCTGGCCAGCTTCGCCCATTGCCGCTACGCCAACCTCACCGACCTGCCCGCCCGCGTGTTGTGGGTTTACAACTAGGAGCAACACCCGTGAAAAGCCATGCCTCCACGTTACTGGCCGAAGTACGGACCTTTCGCCAGAACCATCCCGATGTGCGTTATGTCGACCTGATCGCCCTGGACATTCCCGGGCATTTCTACGGCAAGCGCTACCCCATCGAGATGCTGGAAAAAGTTGCCGCCGGCAGCCCCTTGAAGCTGCCGCAGAATGCCGTGTTGCTGGGGGCTCAGGGCGGGCTGTTCAAGATTGGCGACTACTGCTTCAACGACGGCGACCCGGACGCCAACCGCCGCCTGGTGCCGGGCACGCTCAAGCCGGTGAGCTGGGAATCACAGCCGTTGGGCCAGATGCTGATGACCTCCGATGGCACCGACGCGCCCATCGAATTCGAACCCCGCGAAGTCCTGGCCAAGGTGCTGGAACGCTTGCAGCACAAGGGCATCCACCCGGTGGTGGCGTTTGAGCTGGAGTTCTACCTGTTCGACAAAACGTTGGATAACGGCCTGCCGCAATTCGCCCGCGACCCGCTCAGCGACGATGCCGACGACCAGCCCAACCTGCACATCGAACGGCTGTCACGCTTCAGCGGCGTGCTGGATGACATGGCGCAAACCGCCAAGGACCAGGGCATCGATATCACGGTGATTACCGCCGAACTCGGCCCCGGCCAGTTCGAGATCAACTTCGGCCACCTCGACGACGGCCTGCGCGCCGCCGACTGGGCCGCCCTGTTCTGCCGCAGCACCCGTGGCGTGGCGCTCAAACAGGGGTACCGCGCCAGTTTCATGGCCAAGCCTTACCTGCAATTCCCGGGCAGCGGAATGCACGTGCATGTCAGCCTGTATGACGGCGCGGGCAACAATGTGCTCGCAGCTCATCAGCAGCAGCCCCTACGCCACGCCGTGGCCGGGTGCCTGGAATTGTTGCCGCACTGCATGCCGATCTTCTCGCCCAACCACAACGCCTTCCGCCGCCTGGGCGGCACGGTGAATGCCGCCACCCGCGCCAGCTGGGGCTTTGAAGACCGCGACGCGTGTGTGCGCATTCCCGAGTCCGACCCACGCAACCTGCGCGTCGAGCATCGCCTGGCCAGTGCCGATGCCAACCCGTACCTGGTACTGGCGGCGATCCTGGTGGGCCTGGAGCATGGCCTCGAAGCCAAGCGCGAACCCATCGCCCCGCTGAACGAGGACCGTAGCAGCGGCAGCGACTTCCCCCTGGAAATGCTCGAAGCCGTGCGCGCCATGCAGCATCAAGCGGTGTTGCGCGATAAGCTGGGCGCCGAATTTGTGGACGTGTACTGCGAGAACAAACGCCAGGATCACCTGGCCTTTCAACAAGAGATCAATGCGCGGGAATACCGCTGGTTTCTTTAACCGCCCCTGGAATCATCGATGACCGACCAAGCTGCCCCGGCGCTGAAGGAAATTTTCAACGTCGAACGCCTGCAACACATCGCCAGTGAGATGACGGCGGTGTACCCGACGTTCGACGCCAAGGGCTTCCTCAAGCACGCCAAGGCCGGGCTGGCCGAGTTATCGGTGATGCAGCGCATGGCGCGGGTCAGCGAGAGCCTGCATGCGGTGATCCCGCTGGACTACCCGCAAACCCTCACGCTGCTCTACGCCTTGGCGCCACGCCTGAACAGTGGGTTTGTCAGCCTGTTTTTGCCGCACTACGTGGCGAGCTATGGGCGGGATGACTTCAAGCGCTCCATGGCCGCCCTTAAATACTTCACGACGTTTGGCTCCGCCGAATTCGCCATTCGCCACTTTCTGCTGCACGACTTCCAGCGCACATTGGCGGTGATGCAGGCGTGGTCGCAGGATGACAACGAACACGTGCGCCGCCTGGCCAGCGAAGGGTCGCGGCCGCGCTTGCCCTGGTCGTTTCGCTTGGCCGAAGTCCAGGCTGACCCTGAGCTGTGCGCGTCGATCCTCGACCACCTCAAGGCCGACACCAGCCTGTACGTGCGCAAGTCCGTGGCCAACCACCTCAACGACATCACCAAGGACCACCCGGAGTGGGTGCTCAGCCTGATCGAAGGCTGGAACCTGGAGAACCCTCACACCGCCTGGATCGCCCGCCACGCCCTGCGCAGCCTGATCAAGCAAGGCAATATGCGCGCATTGACCCTTATGGGTGCAGGCGCCAAGGCCGAAGTGAAGATCCACCATCTCATGGTCACGCCAGCGGTGATCAACCTCGGCGAACGCATCAACCTGTCCTTCACCCTGGAATCCACGGCCCCGGCCCCACAGAAGCTGGTGGTGGATTACGCCATCGACTACGTGAAGAGCACCGGCCACGGCTCGGCGAAGGTGTTCAAGCTCAAGGCGTTCAGCCTGGGTGCCGGAGAGCAGCAGCACATTCGGCGCGAACAGCACATTCGCGACATGACCACCCGCAAGCATTACCCTGGCCGGCATGTGGTGCATGTGCTGGTGAATGGGGAAAGGCTGGGGAGTGCCGAGTTTGAGTTGCGCGCCTGACCGGGTTCAGTGATTCCACACAAATCCAATGTGGGAGCAGTATTGATCCGGTTTCTTCAGTTGGTTTCGCCCAGCAACAAGCCTTGCTCGCGCGCGCACAACTCCACCACGTAGTCCCACAACACCCGCAGCCGCACCGACTTATGCAACTCCCGGCGCGAGCTGATCCAGTAACTGCGCTGGATCCCCTCCCCCGGCAGCAACGGCACCAGCTCCGGGTCGCCGGCTGCCATGAAGCACGGCAACACCGCAATGCCCAACCCGGAGCGCGCCGCCTGGTGCTGGGCGATCACGCTGGTGCTGTGGAACACCACCTTGGGGTTGCGGCAGAAGCTGCTGAGGAATTTGAGCTCCTGGCTGAACAGCAGGTCGTCCACGTAATCGATCCACGCATGCGCCGCGAGGTCTTCGCGTTTTTCGATCGGCGGGTTGCGGTCCAGATAGGCACGGCTGGCATAGAGGGCCAGGCGGTAGTCGGTGAGTTTGCGTGTGACCAGTTGATCGACGCTCGGGCGTTCGAGGTGGATGCTGATTTCCGCTTCGCGGTTGAGGATGCTGACAAAGCGCGGCACCGCCAACAGTTCCACTTCCAGGCCGGGGTAGCGGTCGAACAGGCCGCCCATGCGGCTCGCCAGGAACATCACGCCCAACCCTTCGGCCACCCCGAGGCGGATCTTGCCCAGGGGCGCGGCGGAGTGGGTCAGTTCGTCTTCGGCCAGCAGCGCGACGTTTTCCATGGCTTCAGCGTGCTTGAGTAGCGCTTCGCCGGCGGGGGTCAGTTCGTAGCCCTGGGCATGCTGCACGAACAGTGCGGTGCCGAGGCTTTTCTCGATCGCCTCGATATGCCGGGCCACGGTGGCATGCGTGGTTTTCAGGCGTTGCGCGGCGGTAAGCAGGCGGCCGCTGCGCTGCAACTCAAGAAAGTACCGCAGGTCGTTCCAGTCGAACATGACGCCTCCATTGAATGAGCCTCGGCTACGCTGTTTAAAAACGCACAGCAGCTGGGTAAAAACTAACATTTTTAAGACGAAAACTAACAACTAGGATGGAACCAATAAGAAAAACAAGCGAGGCCTCAGATGCCCTTTGCAACGGCTGAATACGATTACATCGTGGTAGGCGCTGGCCCCGCGGGCTGCCTGCTCGCCAATCGACTGTCCGCCAACCCCGCCCATCGCGTGCTGCTGCTTGAAGCCGGCGGCCGCGACAATTACCCCTGGATCCATATCCCCGTCGGCTACCTGTTCTGCATCGGCAACCCGCGCACCGACTGGTGCTTCAAGACCGAAGCCCAGGAAGGCCTGCAAGGCCGTGCGCTGAGTTATCCACGCGGCAAGGTGCTGGGCGGCTGTTCGTCCATCAACGGCATGATCTACATGCGCGGCCAGGCCCTGGACTACGACGGCTGGGCGGCAGAAGGCAACGCAGGCTGGACCTGGAAAGACGTGCTGCCGCTGTTCAAGCAAAGCGAAAACCACTTTGCCGGCAACTCGGAGTTCCATAGCGACGGCGGTGAATGGCGGGTCGAGCAACAGCGCCTGCACTGGCCGATCCTCGATGCGTTCCGTGACGCAGCGGCGCAGAGCGGCATTGCCAACCTCAATGATTTCAACCAGGGCGACAACGAAGGCTGCGGCTACTTCCAGGTCAACCAGAAAGCCGGGGTGCGCTGGAACGCAGCCAAGGCGTTTCTCAAGCCGGTCCGCCAACGCCCCAACCTCACAGTGCTGACCGACGTGGACGTGGACCGCGTGCTGCTGGAAAACGGCCGCGCCTCCCAGGTGGTCGCGCGTCAGCACGGCCAGCAGGTCAGTTGGAAAGCGCGCAAGGAGATTGTGCTGTGCGCCGGCTCCGTGGGTTCACCGGGCATCCTGCAACGCTCCGGGATAGGTCCCTCCAACGTGCTCAAGCCATTGGGCATCGAGGTACTGCACGAGTTACCGGGCGTGGGCGGCAACCTGCAGGATCACCTGCAACTGCGGCTGATCTACAAGCTGGAAAACGCCCGCACCCTCAACCAGATCGCCGGCACCGTATGGGGCAAGATGGGCATGGGCCTGCGCTACCTGTACGACCGCAGCGGCCCGCTGTCGATGGCGCCCAGTCAGCTCGGCGCATTTGCCCGCTCGGGCCCGGAACAGGCCTCGGCCAACCTTGAATACCATGTGCAACCGCTGTCCTTGGAGCGCTTTGGCGAACCGCTGCATGCGTTCCCGGCGTTTACCGCCTCGGTCTGCGACTTGCGCCCGCAAAGTCGCGGGCGCATCGACATTCGCTCGGCCAACCCGGCGGATGCACCGCTGATCCGGCCCAACTACCTCAGCCATCCGGAAGACTTGCGTGTGGCCGCCGATGCGATCCGCCTGACCCGCCGCATCGTTGCCGCACCGGCCCTGAGCCAGTTCAAGCCGGTGGAATATCTACCGGGCGACTCGCTGCAGACCGAAGAGGAACTGCACGAAGCCGCCGCGCGCATCGGTACGACCATCTTCCACCCGGTCGGTACCTGCCGCATGGGCAGCGATAAAGAGGCGGTGGTCGATGCGCAACTGCGGGTGCATGGCGTCCCTGGGTTGCGCATCGCCGATGCGTCGATCATGCCGCGCATTACCTCCGGCAACACCTGTTCACCGACGCTGATGATCGCGGAGAAAGCCGCGCAGCTGATCCTTTCGCCGCCTACAAGGAGTCTCGCCCCGGAGAAAGAACTGGTTCATGCAATCTGAATAGCGGCGCCAAACCTGGCGCCGACAGTGGAACAACAATAAATAATCACTGTGAGGGCTACCCGATGTCAGAACATGCTCAACCCCTGGGCGCGTCTATGGACGCGAGCACCCGCAACGACTCAAAGAAGGTCATCTTCGCCTCGTCCCTGGGGACGGTGTTCGAGTGGTATGACTTTTTCCTCTACGGCGCCCTGGCGGCGGTGATCAGCAAGCAGTTCTTTGCCGGGGTCAACGACACCACGGCGTTTATCTTCGCCTTGATGGCCTTCGCGGCCGGCTTTGTGGTGCGACCGTTCGGGGCACTGGTGTTTGGCCGGTTGGGCGACATGATCGGGCGTAAATACACCTTCCTCGTCACCATTATTTTGATGGGCGTGGCGACCTTCTGCGTCGGGCTGTTGCCGACCTACGCCAGCATCGGCATTGCGGCGCCGATCATCCTGATCGTGCTGCGCATGCTCCAAGGCCTGGCACTGGGCGGTGAATACGGCGGCGCGGCGACCTATGTGGCCGAGCATGCGCCTGCGGGCAAGCGCGGGTTTCACACCAGCTGGATTCAATCCACCGCGACCCTCGGCCTGTTGCTCTCACTGCTGGTGGTGCTGGCCTGCCGTTACTTCACCGGTGACCAGTTCGAAGTGTGGGGCTGGCGCATTCCATTCCTGTTTTCCATCGTGCTGCTGGGCATTTCCACTTGGATCCGCATGAGCCTGCATGAGTCGCCGGCGTTCCTGAAAATGAAAGAGGAAGGCAAGGTCAGCAAGGCGCCGATCCGCGAGTCCTTCGGCAAATGGGAGAACCTCAAGATCGTGCTGATCGCCCTGTTCAGCATCAACGGCGGCCAGGCGGTGACCTTCTACGCGGCGCAATTCTACGTGCTGTTCTTCCTCACGCAGTTCCTGAAAATGGACCCGGCCCTGGCCAACATGTTGTTGATCATCAGCGTGGTGATCGGCGCACCGTTCTTTATCTTCTTTGGCTGGCTGTCGGACAAAGTGGGCCGCAAGCCGGTGCTGATGCTCGGCCTGCTACTGGCCACCGTGCTGTACTTCCCGATCTTCAAGAGCCTGGCGCACTACACAAACCCGGCGATGGACCAGGCCAGTCGCCAGGCACCGATCACCGTACTGGCCGATCCGGCGACCTGCACCTTCCAGTTCGACCCGGTGGGCAAGGCGAAATTTGACAGCCCATGCGACAAGGTCAAGACCTTCCTGGTCAAGCAAGGCCTGCCCTACAGCAGCGCCGTGGCACCTGCCGGCAGCCCGGTGCAGGTGAGCGTGGGTGACGTGCGTATCGACGGCTTTGACGAAAAAGCCCTGCGTGGCGCCGTGACCCTGGCCGGCTACCCGTCTTCGGCGGATGTGGCCCAGGTCAACAAGACCATGGTGGTGGTGCTGATCGTGGCGCTGATCCTGATCGCCGCCATGTGCTACGGCCCGCTGGCAGCGCTGATGGTGGAACTGTTCCCGACGCGCATCCGCTACACCTCGATGTCCCTGCCCTACCACATCGGCAACGGCTGGTTTGGCGGGTTCCTGCCGACCGTGTCGTTTGCCCTGGTGGTGTACACCGGCGATATCTTCTACGGCCTGTGGTACCCGGTGGTCGTGACAGGGGTGAGCCTGATTGTGGGGATGGTCTGCCTGAAAGAAACGCGGCATGTGGATATTGATAACAACTGACCCGTAACAGCGGATTTTCAACCACTGAAGACCGCCTGTGGGAGGGGGTTTGCCCCCTCCCACATTTATTCCCCAGCGCCTACATAAATTGCTGTACATCCATACAGATAACAGTTGCTCAAATCCCTCAGACTAAGCATCCTGCAAGGCATCAACCCAATCTGATGTGATGACCATGCGGCTGTACCTCTGTGAAAAACCCTCCCAGGCCAAGGATATTGCGGCCGTGCTCGGCGCCAGCCGCCGGGGCGACGGTTGCTGGCTGGGCAATGGGGTCACAGTCACCTGGTGCATCGGCCACCTGTTGGAAACCGCCCCGCCCGATGCGTACGATGCCAAGTACAAACGCTGGGTGCTGGCCGACCTGCCCATCGTCCCGGAAAAATGGAAGATGCTGGTCAAACCCAAGACCGCCAGCCAATTCAAGGTGGTCAAGCGCCTGCTGGGCGAAGCCCAGGAATTGGTGATCGCCACCGACGCCGACCGTGAAGGCGAGATGATCGCGCGCGAGTTGGTGGAGCATTGCCGCTATCGCGGGCCGATCCAACGGCTGTGGCTGTCGGCGCTCGACGATGCCTCGATTCGCAAGGCCCTGGCGGCCCTCAAACCCGGCGCCGAGACCTTCAGCCTGTATCACTCGGCCCTGGGCCGCTCCCGCGCCGACTGGTTGATCGGCATGAACATGAGCCGCCTGTTCACGCTGCTCGGGCGCCAGTCCGGTTACCAGGGCGTATTGCCCGTAGGTCGGGTGCAGACGCCGACCCTGCGCCTGGTGGTGGACCGCGACCGCAGCATTGCGGATTTCGTGCCGGTGGCTTACTGGGCCATCGATGTCGACCTGCACCACGAGCGCATGACTTTCACCGCCCAATGGCGCGCGGCCGAGGAGGCCTGTGATGACCAGGGCCGCTGCCTCAACCCGCAACTGGCGCGTGACGCCGCCGATGCCATGGCCAATGCCGCCACGGCGCGACTGGTGAAGCTACGCACCGAACGCATGCGTGAGGTCGCGCCCCTGCCCTTCGACCTCGGCACCCTGCAGGAAATCTGCTCCAAGAAACTCGGCCTCGGCGCGCAGGAAACCCTGGATATTGCCCAGTCGCTGTATGAAACCCACAAAGTCATCACCTACCCCCGCAGCGATTGCGGCTACCTGCCGGTTAGTCAGCACAGCGAAGCACCGAAAATTCTGGCTGCGCTGGGACGCGCTGATACAGCGGTAAACGCATTGATGCCGCATATCGATCCCCAGCGTCGCTCGCGGGCGTGGAACGACGCCAAGGTCAGCGCCCACCACGGCATCATCCCGACCGGTGCCGGCAAGGAGGTCGGGCAACTGACCGGTAAGCATCGTGCGGTGTACACATTGATTCGCGCGCGCTACCTGGCGCAGTTCCTGCCCAACCATGAATACGATCGCACCCAAGCGGATTTCGACTGTGCGGGCCAAGCATTGCGTGCGGTGGGCAAAGTGGTGATCGAGCCGGGTTGGAAACGCGCCCTGCCCGAAGCCCTCGCGCCGACCAAGGGCCGTGAAGCGCCTGTGCCGCAGGCATTGCCGACATTGGTGCAGGGCCAGGATTACGCGGTGGCCAAGGTCAACCTCAAGGACCTCTGGACCCAACCGCCCAAGCCTTTCACCGAAGGCGACCTGATCAAGGCGATGAAAAACGTCGCCAAGCTGGTGGAAGACCCGCTGCTCAAGCAAAAGCTCAAGGACACCACCGGCATCGGCACCGAAGCCACCCGCGCCGGGATTATCCAAGGGTTGCTCGACCGAGGTTACCTGGTGAAGAACGGCAAGGCGCTGTCGGCGACACCGGCGGCGTTCAGCCTGATCGACGCGGTGCCCCGCGCCATCGCCGACCCTGGCACTACCGCGATCTGGGAGCAGGCGCTGGACATGGTACAAAGCGGCGAAATGAGCCTGGAAGAATTCGTCGCCAAACAGGCGGCCTGGATGAGCAAGCAGGTGGCGCGCTGCAATGGCATGCGCATGACCATCACCGGCCCGGCCAGCCCGGCAGGTCGAGGCGCCACGCCGTGGAAAAACAAACGCAAGAGCGCGCCACGCAAGACGACAGCCAGCCCCAAGCGGGCAAAAAAGCCGACAAATGCTGGGTGAATACTGAAAAAAACCGGCGAATGACGCTTTTCGACGGGTTTAACGCCGCTTTGGACCTTGCCTCGGCGTGGGCCGTCTAGGATTCTGTAAGGGGACCCTGACTAACTCACAACAACACCGGAGTGGCCGCCATGAAAACCGTTGCACAAGTGCTCAAAAGCAAGGACCAGAAAAACCAGGAGGTCCATACCATCAAACACGACCACACCGTGTTTGAAGCACTGGTCCGGATGTCGGAGAAAAACGTCGGGGCCTTGCCGGTCATCAAGGAAGGCGTGGTGGTAGGGATCATCAGCGAACGTGATTACGCACGTAAAATCATGCTTAAGGGTCTATCGTCGGTCACCACAAAAGTGCATGAGGTGATGAGTTCTCCGGTGATCACCGTCGACTCCCATAAAAAGGTCGATGAGTGCATGAACATCATGACCGACAGTCACCTGCGTCACCTGCCGGTGGTCGAAGACGGCAAACTGCTGGGCCTGCTGTCCATCGGCGACTTGGTCAAAGAAGCCATCGCCGACCAGGCTGACCTGATCAAACAGCTGGAGCAGTACATCCGCGGCGAATAGGGGACCCCATGCTCGACACGCTGGAACATCAAGAGGAGCACCTCGACACCCTGCACCGGGCCATGGCCGAACGGCGTTTTCTGGTGTTGACCGGTGCGGGGATCAGCACGTCGTCGGGCATTCCCGATTACCGCGACAGCGAAGGCGTGCGTCGAGGCCGGGCACCGATGATGTACCAGGAGTTCCTCGCCACCCCGCAGGCACGTCGCCGTTACTGGGCACGGGCGATGCTGGGGTGGCCAAGGGTACGCATTGCGCAACCGAACCAGGCACACCTGGCATTGGCAACCTTGCAGCAGCGCGAGCGCATCAGCGGGCTGATCACACAAAACGTCGACACCCTGCATGATCAGGCCGGCAGCCACGATGTGATCGAACTGCACGGCAGCCTGCATTGGGTGCTGTGCCTGGACTGCCAACAGCGCAGCGAGCGCGGTGTGATCCAGCGGCAGATGGAAATCGACAATCCCTATCTGGCGCAAGTCCATGCGGTGCAGGCCCCGGATGGCGACACCTTGCTCGACACGGCCTTTGAAGAACACTTCCAGGTCCCCCACTGCCCCCATTGCAATGGCGAGCGCTTGAAGCCGGATGTGGTGTTTTTTGGTGAGAACGTCGCGCCGGCGACAGCGGCCAAGGCAATGGCTGCGGTAGGACGTGCCGAGGGGTTGCTGGTGGTAGGGTCATCGCTCATGGCCTATTCGGCGTTTCGCTTGTGCAAGGCGATGGTCGACCACGGCAAGCCCGTGATTGCCATCAACCTGGGCAAGACCCGGGGGGATGAACTGCTGCAGGTGAAGATCGAGGCATCGTGCGAGCGGTTGTTGCCGTTGTTGGTCGATCGACTCGGCTAGCACAACCACATTGAACGGTGTTGAGTTTGCCCTCTCAGTCTCGCGACCCACCGCACAAAAAATGACGCTCAAGTCACGTTCTCCCGCATTCTCCCGTCCCCACAGCAATTTATGTAGTGAGAAAAAATAATCACTACATAACCGTTGACGTAACGTTTTTGTCCTTGCATTATCGAGACGTCTCCCGGATCGGGAGCGTTGGCAACCAGCGTTTTGAACAAGCTCGTCTGACCGCCGAGCTGTTTTTTCCGGATGTGCACTGCCCACAAGGCGGATTGATGAAGCTGACCGGCCCAAAGGGCTCGGTACAAGGCGCTCAAATGCGGCTTGTCTTTGTTATGAAAGCATTGCGTAGCAGTTCATCAGCAAGACTACATGCATCAGGTTCAAGACCCTGCCCGTATTCGGCAGACCGTTGCTGACGCCCGGTTTTCGCAACCGGAGACAACTAACGAAGTTTTAACGAACCAACTGATAGATCGCCAACTGGTCAAGGGGCTTACACATGAATCTGAACAACCAACCAACTATCGATGAATTGGCTGAGATGTTCGCAGCGCAGAAAGACACACTCGACGACCATATCCTGTGGATTGGCAAATCGGGCGAAGTGCAACTTGACTGCCTGGAGCCCAATACCGAAGAGGCCGAGTTCGACCGCAATCACCGTGAACTGGCAGCGCGCCTGAAGGTTTACCGTCGCGGCCAGGGTTATGTTGGTAAGAAAGCGGCAGCCGATCGTAATTTTATCGAGCAAGTCTTCCACACACTTAACACCGAATGGCAGAACCTCAAGGGCCAATCGCACGTTAAGGTAATTGATAGATACTGCTGATAAAAAACTAATTAACACATTAAGTCCGCCCGGTGAGCCGAGCGGACTTTTTTATTGCCATCGTTATTCTGTTATCAACAACAGCCGGTGCCTGCAGTGATCAGAGCGGAAACCGGCCTTTCGCGGCCTCATCCTGAAAAATATCAAACAACGCCTGCGCCGCCGCTGACAGCTCATGCCCCGGCTTGGTCAATACCCCAATCGGTCGCTCGATCACCGGGTCGGTCAAGGTGATGCAATGAGCACCCGCCTCTTCCATCTGCCGTGCGCACAACGCGGGTACCGCGCTGACGCCAAGCCCGCTGGCAACCATCTTGCCCACCGTCGCCAATTGATGGCTTTCCAGTGCGACCGGCAGCTTCATCTTTAGAGCGCCCAAGTGTTCTTCCAGCATCAACCGTACCGTGGACGGCCGTTGCAAGGTGATGAACGGCTGCTCCAGCAAGGTTTTCCAATCGATTTCGGCACACCCCGCCAACGGCGAATCACCGGGCACCACAGCGATGAAGCGATCCAGGTACAACGGCGTGAACGCCAGCGACGACCCTTCTGACGGCTCGAACGCCACGCCCAACTCCACCTGGCGGTCACGCACCATCTCCAGCACCTGCTCGTTGATCAAGTCATGCACCGTCACGTTCACCTGCGGGTAACGTGCGCGGAATATCTTCAGGATCGGCGGTAACAAGTTGCCCGCAAACGACGGCATCGCCGCGACCGTGACCCGCCCACGCTGCAGCGTGAACCGTTGGCGCAGCTCATCCTCGGCGTTGTCCCAATCGGCAATCAGCCGGCGTGCCAGCGGAAGCAGGGATTCGCCTTCGGGTGTCAGCGCTACATTGCGCGTATTGCGGCTGAACAGGCGCCCACCCAGGCCTTCTTCAAGGCCCTTGATGGTCAGGCTCAACGCCGACTGGGAAAGGTGCAGGCGCTCGCAGGCGGCAGCAAAACTCAGGCTCTGGGCCACGGCGAGAAACGCGCGCATCTGTTTGACGGTCATGAGGTTGCTCCGGGCGGCGGGTCGACTATGCTGTTTTCTAAATCAATCAACCTTAAAAAACAACTTAACAAATCAATCCGTCGGAGCAACACTCGGTTCATTGGCTGGCCCACACACAAGAAAAAGAGGTGCATATGGCAGGTTTCGATAAACGCGTGGCGTCCTATGAAGAAGCGCTGGCAGGCCTGGAAGACGGCATGACCGTGCTCTCCGGTGGTTTTGGCCTGTGCGGCATTCCGGAAAACCTCATCGCCGAGATCAAGCGCAAAGGCACCCGCGACCTGACCGTGGTGTCCAACAACTGCGGCGTCGACGGTTTTGGCCTGGGCGTGCTGCTGGAAGAAAAGCAGATCAGCAAGGTGATCGCCTCCTACGTCGGCGAAAACGCACTGTTCGAGAAGCAATTGCTCAGCGGCGAAATCGAAGTGGTGCTGACCCCCCAAGGCACCCTGGCCGAGAAAATGCGCGCGGGCGGTGCCGGCATTCCCGCTTTCTTCACCGCTACCGGCGTCGGCACCCCGGTCGCCGAAGGCAAGGAAACCCGCGAATTCAACGGCCGCCCGTACCTGATGGAAGAATCCATCACCGGTGACTTCGCCATCGTCAAAGGCTGGAAAGCCGACCACTTCGGCAATGTCATCTATCGCCACACCGCTCAGAACTTCAACCCGCTGGCCGCCACCGCCGGCAAGATCACCGTGGTCGAAGTCGAAGAAATCGTCGAACCGGGCGAGCTGGACCCGGCGCAGATCCACACCCCTGGCATCTACGTCGACCGGATCATCTGCGGCACGTTCGAGAAGCGCATCGAACAGCGCACCGTGCGCAAATAATCCGCCCCCAGCCCGAACAATAAGGACTCATAAAATGGCGCTTACCCGCGAACAAATGGCTCAACGCGTCGCCCGCGAAATGCAGGACGGTTTCTACGTGAACCTGGGCATCGGCATTCCGACCCTGGTCGCCAACTACATCCCCGAAGGCATGGAAGTCATGCTGCAATCGGAAAACGGCCTGCTCGGCATGGGACCGTTCCCGACTGAAGAAACCATTGATGCCGACATGATCAACGCCGGCAAACAGACCGTGACCGCGCGCATCGGCGCGTCGATTTTCTCCTCGGCCGAGTCCTTTGCAATGATCCGTGGCGGCCACGTCGATCTCACCGTGCTCGGTGCGTTTGAAGTCGACGTAAACGGCAACATCGCCTCGTGGATGATCCCGGGCAAGCTGGTCAAAGGCATGGGTGGCGCCATGGACCTGGTGGCCGGTGCAGAAAACATCATCGTGATCATGACCCACGCTTCCAAGGACGGTGAATCCAAGCTGCTCAGCCAATGCAGCCTGCCGCTGACCGGTGCGAACTGCATCAAGCGTGTGCTGACCGACCTGGCGTACCTGGAAATCGAAAATGGCGCTTTTGTCCTCAAGGAACGCGCACCTGGCGTCAGCGTTGAAGAGATTGTGAGCAAGACCGCCGGTAAACTGATCGTCCCGGACCACGTTCCAGAAATGCACTTCCAGTGAGGACAGATCCCATGCAAGACGTCGTGATTGTTGCTGCCACCCGCACCGCCGTGGGCAGCTTCCAGGGTTCGCTGGCGAATATCCCGGCCCCCGAACTGGGCGCCGCCGTGATCCGTCGCTTGTTGGAGCAGACCGGCCTGGACCCGGCCGAAGTGGATGAAGTGATCCTCGGCCAAGTGCTCACCGCCGGCAGCGGCCAGAACCCGGCGCGCCAGGCTTCGATCCTTGCCGGCCTGCCCCACGCCGTGCCGAGCCTGACCTTGAACAAAGTCTGCGGCTCCGGCCTCAAGGCCCTGCACTTGGGCGCCCAGGCCATTCGTTGCGGTGACGCCGACGTGATCATCGCCGGCGGCATGGAAAACATGAGCCTGGCCCCCTACGTACTGCCCGCCGCGCGCACTGGGTTGCGCATGGGCCACGCCAAGATGATCGACAGCATGATCACCGACGGCCTGTGGGATGCGTTCAACGATTACCACATGGGCATCACCGCCGAGAACCTGGTCGACAAATACGGCATCAGCCGAGAAGCCCAGGACGCGTTCGCCGCGGCTTCCCAGCAAAAAGCCGTCGCCGCCATTGAGGCCGGGCGGTTTGCCGACGAAATCACACCGATCCTGATTCCCCAGCGCAAAGGCGACCCGGTGGCCTTCGCCGTGGATGAACAGCCGCGCGCCGGCACCACCGCCGAGTCCTTGGCCAAGCTGAAACCGGCCTTCAAGAAAGACGGCAGCGTCACCGCCGGCAATGCCTCCAGCCTCAACGATGGCGCCGCTGCGGTGCTGCTGATGAGTGCCGACAAAGCCAAGGCCCTCGGCCTGCCGGTACTCGCGCGCATCGCCAGCTACGCCAATGCCGGCGTCGACCCGGCCATCATGGGCATCGGTCCGGTTTCGGCCACTCGCCGTTGCCTGGACAAAGCCGGTTGGAGCCTGGGCGACCTGGACCTGATCGAAGCCAACGAAGCCTTCGCCGCGCAATCCCTGGCCGTGGGCAAAGAGCTGGAATGGGACACCGACAAGGTCAACGTCAACGGTGGCGCCATCGCCATCGGCCACCCAATCGGCGCCTCAGGCTGCCGCGTACTGGTGACCCTGCTGCATGAAATGATCAAACGCGATGCCAAGAAAGGCCTGGCGACCCTGTGCATCGGTGGCGGCCAAGGCGTAGCCCTGGCCCTAGAACGCAGCTGATTGTAGTGAGCGGGCTTGTCCCGCGCTGGGCCGCGAAGCGGCCCCAATAGGCCGCCGCGTTTTTCAAGTAAAGCGCGGCGTCAGGTGTTGGGGCTGCTTCGCAGCCCAGCGCGGGACAAGCCCGCTCACTACAGGTCAGTCAGAACGCGGCACCGCAAACACCGCATTCGCCCGCGCCACCACCTTCTCCCCCACCTGCAGGCTCACCGTCGCAAACGCCATCTGCCGCCCGCGCTTGTGATGTTCCAGGCGCACCACAATCCACTCCCCCACCTGCACCGCGCCCAGGTAATCCAAGGTCATGCTCGCGGTAATCAACGGCAGTGGCGGCTCGCTGGAAAACGCCATTGCGTAACCCATGCCGATATCCGCCAGGGTCGCCAACACCCCGCCATGCACCGTGCCCCGTCCATTGGCGTGGCGATTGTCGGCCCGCAGGCCGATTTCCAGTTGCAGGCCCTCCCCCCGGCAATACGCAGGGCCCAGCAAATCAAGCAGCGGGCTGCTGCGGGGCAGCGAGACAAAACCTTCGGGTATGGCGTGGGCGATCATGGCGATTTCTTCCTTTGAGTCAGGCTTGAGGTGTACGCCAGGCCACCCACGGCAGCCATCACCATCAACCGCGCAAATCCCCCACGATGCTTTGCGTTAATCCGCCAGACCCGCTTTAATCGCCGTCAAATCCCCCCTGATCCCAAGGAACAGCAATGCGCCACCTGGACGGCAAACCAAAACCCTACCTGTTGCTCCTGCTGGCAGCGTTGGCCGTTGCAGGCTGTTCGCCCAAGGACCACTCCCGCGCCACGGTGATCAACGGCGAACAGGGCCGGGCCGGGGCACAACTGGCCTACGAGCACGAGCTGAGCCTGGCCCTGCCCGGCGCTCTGCTCGCCCCTCGTATGCAGGCCACCCGCGAGGCCTGCGAAACGGCACGCTTCGGTGCCTGCAATATCCTCGGCATCACCGAAGACAGCAGCGGCGGCCAGATCATCCTGCGCATTGCGCCGACGGGTGTGGAGCCGATCGTTGCGATGGCCGCAGAAGGCGGCAAACTCGGCCAGCGCATAACCACCGCCGAGGACCTGGCCGATGCCGTCGCCGACGTACACCGCCGCCAGGACCGTCTGCAAGCCCAACAACAACGCCTGGATGAGTTGGCCAAACGCAAGGACATCACCGTCAGTGACCTGATCGTCTTGAGCAAGGAACAGGCCGCTATCGAAAACGAACTCCAGGAGCTGGCCCAGGTTGCCGCCGGCCAGCAACGTCGTCTCGACACCAACCGTGTGACGCTGAATTTCCGCTCCTCTGACGGCGCCAATCAGCAGTCACGCTTCAGCCGCATGTTCAGCAACCTGGGCGACAACCTGGTGGAAGGCACAGCCGACGCCCTGGAACGGTCAAGCTATGTGTTGCCGTTCGTGATCCTGGCGTTTCCGGTCGTGTGGTTGTGGGTGTGGTTGTGGCGACGCTTTGTGGTGAGGAGCCGTCCTGGGGTGAACGGGCTTGCCCCGCGCTGGGGTGCGAAGCAGGCCCAGAGTGAGCCGCCGAGTGATGCCTGATAGACCGCATCGTACTTGATGGGGGGCGCTACGCACCCCAGCGCGGGGCAAGCCCGCTCACCACAGGAAGCCCACTCACCACAGGAAGCCAGCTCACCACAGCAAGCCTGCTCACCACAGGAGCCCGCTTACCACAGGAGCCCGCTCACCACACAGTTGATCAGCGTTTCATGCAACGCTGATACCGCTCATCCACGCGCTTGGCGAACCATGCGGTGGTGAGGTTGCGGGTGATCTTGGGGCTCTTGAGCACGATGCCCGGCAGGATCGCCCGTGGCATCGGTTTGCCCGCGGCCTTGTCAGCCAGGGCAAACACGCGCTTGTAGAGCGTGGTGTCCTCGAAATCCAGTTGCTCACCCTGCTCCAGCTGGCTGCGGATGCTGGGGTTGCGCATATCCAGCTTCGCGCCCAATGAGCGCACCGCCAATTCGGTGGTGCCGGGGAGCAACGAACCATAGCGAATCAAATCTCCATCCAGCGCCAACTCGGTACCCGAGGCACGGCTGACCGCGGCCTGGAACGCGGCATTGCGGCTGGCGTACCAACCGGCATTGAAGTCAGCAAAACGGTACAGCGGCTGGTCATAGTTCACCGGGTAACCGAGCAAATGCGCGATGCCGAAGTACAGGCCGCCACGGCGGGTGAAAACTTCGCGGCGAATAGTGCCGTCCACCGTGTAGGGATAACCGCGTGCCTGTTTCTGCGCGAAGTCGATACTCACCTGCATCGGGCCTGCGGTGTGCACCGGGTTGAAACCGCCAAACAGTGTATTACCCAGGGGCACCATGCTGATGAAGTCATCGAAGATGCCACTCAGGTCCTTCTCCGTGCGTGCCGCGTTCAGGCGGTCGGTGTAGGTCTTGCCGGTGGGCGAACTCAGTTGCAGCGCGCTGCGCACGACAAACGCCGGCACGTGGATTTTTCCGGCACGCCGCAGGATCTCATCCTGGGCGATCTTGCCCATGTTCGGCACGGGCGGGTCGACTTGGTACGTAGATTCCTGCTCGGTCACCGCCAGCACGGCGCAGATATTTTCCGTGCTGGGATAGATTTTCTGGGTGTCGAAGGCGGTGTAGATGTCTTGGGCCCAACCGTTGCGGTCCGAGACGTTAGCCGGCAGCAGGCGCACGATCTGCGCCTTCACCTCGGTCTCGCTGCGCTCCGGCTGTTGCGGGTTGCGTGTTGCAGAGCAACCGGCCAGCACCAGCAAAGTGGCAAGGCACAGGATCAGGCGGCTTGAATACATGGGGTTTCCTTGGAGGGCGGCGGGCCGGGCGTTGCAGATATCGACCGGTAAGTCTAACCAGGGTTCGCCGCCCTGGCGTGCTCGCCAGTCAATCACAAACGTGACAGGATCTGTCATCGACCATTCGTACACGGAGTTTGAATGCCATGCTCAGCCTGAACTTCTTCATCACCTGCCTGATCGTCGTGCTAATTCCCGGCACCGGCGTGATTTTTACCGTGTCCACAGGCCTCACCGCCGGCAAGCGTGCCAGTGTGTTCGCCGCGCTGGGCTGTACCGCCGGGATCATCCCTCATTTACTGGCTTCGATTCTCGGCCTGTCCGCCCTATTGCACACCAGTGCATTAGCGTTCGATATGCTGAAGTACGCAGGCGTCGCCTACCTGTTGTACGTGGCATACGCCACCTGGCGGGATCGCTCGGCGTTTGCGGTCAGCGACACCCCTACGCTTTCAAGTGCGTGGACCCTGATGTTGCGCGGCCTGTTGATGAACATTCTCAACCCGAAGCTGACCATTTTCTTCCTGGCCTTCCTGCCCCAGTTCGTCACGCCAGGCAGCACGGCCCCTGCCCTACACATGCTGGTGCTGAGCGCTGTATTCATGGCGATGACATTTGCAGTGTTCGTGATGTATGGCCTGCTGGCCAATGTGTTTCGCCGCGCAGTGATCGAGTCGCCACGGGTGCAGAACTGGCTGCGCCGCAGTTTTGCGGCGGCCTTTGCGGGGTTGGGCTTGAACCTGGCGTTTGCGCAACGCTGATAAACACTGCAATCAAATAATGTGAGAGCGGGCAAGCCCGCTCCCACATTTAGACTTGCGGTGTTTTCTAGATCCCGGCCAGTGCCAGGTCCATCGCGAAGTAGGTGAAGATCAAGTCCGCGCCCGCGCGCTTGATCGAGCCCAAGGTCTCACGCACGACACGGTCCTCATCAATCGCACCGGCCTGGGCGCCGAACTTGATCATCGCGTACTCGCCGCTCACCTGATACGCCGCCACCGGCAGGCGCGAGGCTTCGCGGATGTCGCGGATGATGTCGAGGTAGGCACCGGCCGGCTTTACCATCAGCGCATCCGCGCCTTCCTGCTCGTCGAGCAGCGATTCGCGCACGGCTTCGCGGCGGTTCATCGGGTTCATCTGGTAGCTTTTGCGGTCGCCCTTGAGCGCACTGCCGCCGGCTTCGCGGAACGGGCCGTAGAGGGCCGAGGCGAATTTGGTGGAATACGCCATGATCGGGATATGGGTGAAGCCCGCTTCATCCAGGGCACGGCGAATCGCCTGGACCTGGCCGTCCATCGCCGCCGACGGGGCGATGACGTCGGCACCGGCACGCGCAGCGGCCACGGCTTGCTTGCCGAGGTTGACCAAGGTCGCATCGTTGTCGACATGGGCGCCGTGCATCACGCCACAGTGGCCGTGGTCGGTGTATTCGCAGAAGCAGGTATCCGACATCACGATCATTTCTGGCACGGCGTCCTTGATGATCGAAGACATGCGCGAAACCAGGCCGCGCTCTTTCCAGGTGTCGCTGCCGCTGGCATCCAGATGGTGGGACACGCCAAAGGTCATCACCGACTTGATACCGGCACGCGCGTAGCGCTCGATCTCACCGGCCAGTTTCTTTTCAGGAATACGCAGCACGCCCGGCATACTGGTGATGGGCACGAAGTCGTCGATGTCTTCTTCGACGAAAATCGGCAGCACCAGGTCGTTGAGGGTGAACTCGCTTTCCTGGAACAAACCACGCAGCTCCGGAGAGCGGCGCAGGCGGCGTGGACGGGCTTGGGGGAACTGGCTGGTCATGGATATCCTGAAAAAGTGGCAGAAAACTTTAGGGCGAAAGCTTATGCCCCAGGCCCCGGCAGCACAAACGCCAAGGGGCCAACAGTGTATTGCGTGTGCCGTAACAATTTATTGATCTAGAGCCGTACATGCCCTTCGATGCACACCGCAACCGCGCCACCGACCCAGATTTCATCGCCCTGGCGCTCAACGTGAATCCGCCCCGCCCGTCCTATGGCCGTGCCCTGGCTGACCACATAGCGCTCGGGCGCCAGGCCCTCGCTGAGCAACCATTGGGCCAGCCCGGCGTTCAAGCTGCCGGTGGCCGGGTCTTCCTGCGCGCCATCGCCTGCGATAAAGGCACGCACTTCGAACTGCGCGTCCACATCGTCGCGAGCGGGGTCACACGGCGCAATCACGCCCACCGCCAAACCGAGCAGTTGCGAGTAATCCGGTTGCAGGTCCAGCACCTGGTTTCGATCGGCCAACATCACCGCCAGCCAGCCCGCGCCATTATCGACCCACTGGCTGCGCACAATGGCGTCGGGCGCCAAGTGCAACGCCTGACGCACGCGCTCTATCACGGCGGCCTCGACCGGCCCGGAACGCAATAATGGCGGTGCGATAAACGCCAGTTCATCGCCCTGGCGACGGATACGCACCAGGCCGATTTCGCACTCCTGGATGATCTCCTCGCCGCGTGGAATACCGCCTGCCTGTAGCCACGCGTGGCAACTGCCGAGCGTCGGGTGCCCGGCGAAGGGCAGTTCCTGCAGGGTGGTGAAAATTCGCACCCGATAGTCAGCCCTGGGGTCGCGGGGGGTCAGCAGGAACGTGGTTTCGCTGAGGTTGGTCCAGTTGGCAAAATCCGCCATCTGCTGGTCGGACAGGCTGTCAGCATCGAACACCACCGCCAATGGGTTGCCTTTGAGCGACACGCGGCTGAATACGTCCAGCTGTTTGAAATCGAAAGTCTGCATGTTTCAACTCGGAATGTTAAGGCCACGGATCACGGCTGGCCGCGCTACAAAACCGTCCAGCGCGCGCAGTACATTGGGGAAGTCGGCAATGCCCACCAGGTCGCCGGATTCATAGAAGCCGATCAGGTTGCGAACCCACGGAAAGGTGGCGATATCGGCGATGCTGTAGGCGTCGCCCATGATCCAAGTGCGGCCCAGCAGGCGTTTTTCCAGGACGTCCAGCAGGCGCCGGGACTCAGCGGCGTAGCGGTCGCGAGGGCGCTTGTCTTCGTAGGCCTTGCCGGCAAATTTGTTGAAGAACCCCAGTTGGCCGAACATCGGGCCGATACCGCCCATCTGGAACATCAGCCACTGGATGGTTTCATAACGGGTGGCCGGGTCTTCGGAAAGCAGTTGGCTGGTTTTCTCTGCCAGGTAGATCAGGATCGCACCGGACTCGAACAGCGCCAGCGGCTGGCCGCTGGGGCCATTGGGGTCAATGATGGCGGGGATTTTGTTGTTGGGGTTCAGGGACAGGAACTCGGGAGACAACTGGTCCTGCGTCTCGAAGCTGACTTTATGCGCCTCATAGGGCAGGCCCAGTTCTTCGAGCATGATCGACACTTTCACCCCGTTGGGCGTGGGCAGCGAGTACAGCTGCAAACGCTCGGGATGTTGAGCCGGCCATTTGCTGTTGATCGGGAAAGCGGCAAGCGGGTTCATTGGGAAGTCCCTGGGCAGAAAGCCCCATCATAATCATACGCACGGTGTCCTGCATGGGTCATCAATGCGCAACATCGGCTGGCTATTATCCCTCGCAGGCGAACCAATACGCCTATGGGCACTCTCAAGTGCGCTCGTCCGGTGAATGGAGGCACCTCGCTACATCGACAGGGAACACCGCAGGACGCTGGATGCGTACTGGGCCGGGCTTGTCCGCCTTAATCCGATGCACTGAAGACTCGACACTCATGACAATCAAGCCTCTGTGCCTTGCGCTGCGCCTGAAACGATATTCATACATTATGTTACCGCTGCTGCTGGCAGGCGGCGCTGTCGGCCTGACCCTGGAATCGCGCATCAGCAGCGCCGATCCGGTGGATGGCGTACAAACCCTGGTTTTCCTGCGCCACGGCGAAAAACCCGTCGGTGGCCTGGGCCAACTCAATTGCCAGGGCCTCAACCGTGCGATGAACCTGGCCACGGTGCTCCCGGAAAAATTCGGCAAAGCCAATTTCGTCTTTGCGGCCAACCCGACACGGAATGTCGAGGAAGGCGAGCTAGACAATTCCTACAGCTATATTCGGCCCCTGATGACCATCAGCCCCAGCGCCATCAAGTTGGGCCTGCCGGTGAACATCAAGTTTTCCGCGAATGACACCAGCGCACTCGCCGACGAACTGGTCGAGGACAAATACCACAACTCCATCATCTACACCGCCTGGTCCCACGGCTACCTGCCGGAGTTGATCAACAAGGTGGCCAGTGAAGCGTCGGGGGAAAAACACACCATCACCCACGACTGGTCCGGCAGCGACTACGACACGCTGTATGTGTTGACGCTGACGTGGCACAACGGCAAGGCCTCGCTGCTGAGCCGCAACTACAAGCAAGGCTTGAACAACGGCGAGGAAACCTGCCCGCCCCCCTCCCAGGTGAGTGCCGATAGCTGACAGCGTATGATGCTGCGTTATTGACTCATCTGCGGACCCTCTCCATGCCCAACCTTGCCTCAACCCAGCCCAACCGGGGCTGGTCGTTCTGGTGGAAACCAGCGCTGTTCCTGCTGGTCACCTGTGTCGGTCTCTACTACGTGAAGTGGTCGCCCTACTACTTCAAGGCCTTCGTGGCCGCCGATAACCACAGCATTGGCGCCTCGATTCTCAACGATCAGCCAAGCTCGCCACTGGCGGCCGCCCTGGCGTATGCCCAGGTGTACTTCCTGGCAATCTGGAAGGCCGCCGTCCTGGCGGTGATCCTTGGCTCTCTCCTGCAAGTGCTGATCCCCCGCGACTGGTTGCTGCGCCTGTTCGGCCGTGCCGGGCTGGGTTCGACCCTGCGTGGCGGGCTGTTCGCCCTGCCGGGGATGATGTGCAGTTGCTGCGCGGCACCCGTAGCGGCCGGCATGCGTCGCCAACGGGTATCGGTGGGCGCGGCGCTCGCGTTCTGGATCGCCAACCCCGTGCTGAACCCGGCGACGCTGGTGTTCATGGGTTTCGTGCTGGGCTGGGGCTTCACCGCATTGCGGCTGGTGGCGGGCCTTGTGCTGGTAGTGGGCGTGTCCCTGGTGGCGCAACGCATTGCACGCCCGGACCAGGTGCCGGAGGTGGCATTGGAGGCAGTGGCCGAGGTGAGCGCGGTTGACTCCGAACCTTTCCTGGGCCGTTGGCTGCGCACCCTGTGGCAGTTGTTCTGGAGCACCATCCCGGTGTACATCCTGGCCGTGTTGATCCTGGGCGCCGCGCGGGTGTGGCTATTCCCCCATGTCGACGGGGCCATGGCCAACAGCCTGGTGTGGCTGGTGCCGCTGGCGATTGTCGGCACGCTGTTCGTGATTCCCACCGCCGCTGAGATCCCCATCGTACAAACCATGATGACCCTGGGCATGGGCACCGGCCCGGCCGTCGCCTTGCTGATGACCCTGCCGAGTGTGAGCCTGCCGTCACTGCTGATGCTGCGCAAGGACTTCGATGCGCGGGTGCTGGTGACGGTGGCTGGGTTGACGATGCTGGTGGGGGTGGTGTGTGGGTTGATCGGCGCGGCTATCCTCTGATCAGGGCGCGCTCGCGCAAATACGCCACCACGGCGCCCTGCTCCCCTGCGAACTCGATCCGTGCGCCTTTGCTTTCACGCTGGAAGGCGTACATCGGGTCGTAATATTCACGCAGAAGCCCTTCGATCCAGGCGCGATGCAGGTCCACATCACCGCTGCGGGCCTGCTCCGCCAAAGCCGATTGCAAGATCGCCTGCAACCGCTGGAAGCGTTCGCCGCCCAGACGTTTATGGATATTGCCCAGGCTCTGGGTCAGGCGCTCGGCAAACAGCGCCTGGCCGGCGTCGCCGAATACCTCGATAAATTCGGCGCACAGGTCCACCACATAGTCGCGCAGGATGCGCTCGACCCGCCCTTCTACGCTGTCTTGCAGCCACACCATCGGGAACGTTTGCATGCCCTTGTGCAACACCAGCGGCAGCGCGCAACTGCCGATCATGCGGCTTTCATCCTCGACCACGAACTGCTCGATACCGGCGGCACGCTTTTTCAGCAGGTCCACGGCCAGGCGATTTTCGAAAGCGATGTTGGACGGCTGCGCCGTCGCGCGTTTGCCGAAGCTGGAGCCGCGATGGTTGGCGTGGCCTTCCAGGTCCAGGGCATTACGCAACTGGCCGAGAACCTCGGTCTTGCCGGTGCCCGTCATACCGCCCAGCAGCACGAAGTCACACTGCGTCGCAGCGTGCTCGACGGTCTCCAGCAAAAAGGTGCGCATGGCCTTGTAGCCGCCACCGACACGCGGATATTCAATGCCGGCTTCGGTCTTGAGCCATTGCTGCACGATCTGCGAACGCAACCCACCACGAAAACAGTAAAGGTAGCCCTCGGGGTTGGCCTGGGCGAAACGTGCCCATTGTTCGATGCGTTCGGCCTTGATGGCGCCCGACACCAGTTCGTGCCCAAGCACGATTGCGGCCTGCTGGCCTTGCTGCTTGTAGCAGGTGCCGACGCGCTGGCGTTCGTCGTCGGTCATCAACGGCAGGTTGATCACCCCGGGGAACGCGCCCTTGGTGAACTCGATCGGCGCACGGGTATCCATCATCGGCCGGTCGTTGAGGAAAATGTCGCGGTAGTCGGTGATATCAGTTGCCATCAAATCACCTCAACCGCGTGGGTCTGTCGCTCGACCAGCTCACCGATAGGCTTCAAGACCAGGCCCAGCTCAGCCGCCACGGTGTGAAAGTGCGCGTCCCCCTCGGGCGTGACGGCGATCAACAGGCCTCCGCT
The DNA here is from genome assembly GCF_045037875.1 of Pseudomonas petroselini. Classification (NCBI taxonomy): domain Bacteria; kingdom Pseudomonadati; phylum Pseudomonadota; class Gammaproteobacteria; order Pseudomonadales; family Pseudomonadaceae; genus Pseudomonas; species Pseudomonas petroselini. The sequence goes on along the minus strand of NZ_CP173614.1, from coordinate 2,992,587 downwards.
GGTCTGCGGGTCGCACAGTACGCGCTTGTGCAGCTCCTGCAGGCGCCCGAGTTTGCTCGAATAGCTGTCGAAGTTACGCAAGGTGCCACCGGGCATGCAGCCCTGGTCAAGGTAGTCTTCGATCCCGGCCAGGCGTGGGACGTTGTCGTATTCGATGCGCGCCGTCAGACCGCTGCCGTCAGCCATTTCCACCAAGTGACCCAACAGACCGAAACCGGTGACGTCGGTCATCGCCGTCACACCCGCCAACTTGCCGAAACGGCTGCCGGGCTTGTTCAGGGTGCACATCCAGTCGCGGGCCAGGCCGATGTCCGCCTCGCGCAGCTTGCCCTTTTTCTCAGCGGTGGTGAGGATGCCGATGCCCAGGGGTTTGGTCAGGTACAGCCGGCAACCGGCGGTGGCGGTGTCGTTGCGCTTCATGTGGCGCTTTTGCACCAGCCCGGTCACGGCCAGGCCGAAGATCGGCTCCGGGGCATCGATGGAATGCCCGCCGGCCAGGGGGATGCCGGCTTCGTCACACACCGAGCGGCCGCCACGGATCACTTCGCGGGCAATCTCCGGCGCCAGCACGTTCACCGGCCAGCCCAGAATGGCGATGGCCATCAGCGGATCGCCGCCCATGGCGTAGATATCGCTGATGGCATTGGTGGCGGCAATCCGACCGAAATCGTAAGGATCATCGACAATCGGCATGAAGAAGTCCGTGGTCGAGACCACGCCGCGCTCGTCATCGATGGCGTATACCGCCGCATCGTCACGCGAGGCGTTGCCCACCCACAGGTTGGGGTCAAGGTTCTGTGCGCCGCTGCCGGCGAGGATCACTTCCAGCACCTGGGGCGAAATCTTGCAGCCGCAACCCGCGCCGTGGCTGTACTGGGTGAGGCGAATCGGCTCGTTCATGGTGGACCTCAAGGTAACAAGTGGACGGATTCTACCAGACAGCAAAAGGCCGGCTGGGCTCTTGTGAGCGCAGCCGGCCTTTGGGTTTCAGGCGTTACTGGCGGGCAGCGAGCAAACGCTTGTGGCGGTTACGCCGGGCAATGTTCAAGCATTCAATCGCTGCGGAGAACGCCATGGCCGCGTACACGTAGCCTTTAGGCACATGGGCACCGAAGCCTTCGGCGATCAGGGTCATGCCGATCATGATCAGGAAGCCCAGGGCAAGCATCACGACGGTCGGGTTGTCGTTGATGAACTTGGCCAACGGCTCAGCCGCCACCAGCATCACGATCACCGAGGTCACTACGGCAATGATCATGATCGGCAAGTGCTCGGTCATGCCCACGGCGGTGATGATGCTGTCGATGGAGAACACTAGGTCGAGCAACAGGATCTGCCCGATGGCGGCGGCGAAACCGATGGCGACCGTATTGCCGACGCTGGCCTTCTCTTCGGGCTCCGGGTCCATGCTGTGATGGATCTCGGTGGTCGCCTTCCACACCAGGAACAAGCCACCGGCGATCAGGATCATGTCTTTCCACGAGAAGCCTTGGCCGAACACTTCGAACACCGGCGTGGTCAGTTGCACGATGAACGCGATGGTGCTCAACAGGCCCAGGCGCAATATCAACGCCATGCTGATACCGATACGGCGCGCCTTGGCCCGATGCTTCTCCGGCAATTTGTTGGTGAGGATCGAGATAAAGATCAGGTTATCGATGCCCAGCACGATTTCCATGACGATCAAGGTGGCCAGGGCAACCCAGGCAGTGGGGCTGGCAGCCAGTTGTAAAAGGTAATCCATAGGTCAGTCCTGACGTTGTACGGGGAAGTTAGGCTTCTTTGCTGTTCGATTCAGACTCGTTTTCTTCCTGATCATCCTTTTTTTGTGGCGTGATCAGGCCGTTTGTCGCTTCACTCAACGCCTGCTCGGCGGCCTTGTGGGTGTCATCGATCGCTTGCTTGGCCGACTCGGTGGCTTTGCCCAGCACCTGCTGCGCACTTTTCTCGACCTGATCGCAACCGCTGATCACCACCAATGAAAGCGCAAGCAGCGCTGCCGTGCCCAGGGAATTGAGTTTCATGATGTCTTCCTCGTTAGAACCATTGGGTCCAAATAGTGGCCCCGCGATAGCGAGGCATTCTATGCAGATGAACAGTTCAGGAAAATTCGTATTTTTCTCGCGTATACTTCGGTTTTTACGAAGTGATGGCCGTCATGCTCAATTACCGACAACTGCACTACTTTTGGGTGGTGGCCAAGACCGGCAGCATCGTGCGCGCCTGTGAGCAACTCAACCTCACGCCCCAGACGATCAGCGGGCAGATCAGCCTGCTCGAGCAGACCTTTGGTATCGCGCTGTTTCAGCGTGTCGGGCGCCAGCTTGAACTGACCGAAGCCGGGCGCCGGGCCCTGCCCTATGCCGAGCAGATGTTCCAGACCGGCAACGAACTGGAGGCCCTGCTGCGCGCACAACCCGATGAGCAGCAGATCCTGTTCCGTGTCGGGGTGGCGGACGTGGTGCCCAAGTCCATCGTCTACCGGCTGATCGCGCCGACCATGGAATTGAGTGAGCCGATCCGTATCACCTGCCGCGAGGACAAACTCGAACGCCTGCTAGCCGATCTGGCGATCCAGCGCCTGGACCTGGTGATTTCCGACAGCCCCATGCCCACCCACCTCGACATCAAAGGCTATAGCCAGAAGTTGGGCGAATGTGGCATCAGCTTTTTCGCCACCCAGGCGCTGGCTGACGCATACGGTGGTAGTTTCCCACAGTGCCTGCACGGCGCACCGCTGTTGATTCCGGGTGCGGAAACCGTCGTGCGCAGCCGTTTGCAGCGTTGGTTTGCCGAGCAGCAGATTCAACCGAAGATCATCGGCGAGTTCGATGACAGCGCGTTGATGCAGGCATTCGGTCAATCCGGCAGTGGGATCTTTATCGCCCCCAGCGTGATTGCCGATGAAGTGGTGCGTCAGTACGGCGTGGCGCTGATTGGCCAGACCGTGGCCGTGACCGAGTCGTTCTACGCGATCTCGGTGGAGCGCAAGGTCAAGCACCCTGGCATCGTGGCGATTACCGAGGGCGCTCGACGGGAGCTGTTTACCACCCTGCCCTGAGCATAATGTGGGCGTGCTGCAGTGAGTGGGGCTTGTCCCCCGACGGGTTCACCGCCGACCAAGGGGCTGCTTCGCAGCCCAGCGCCGGGCAAGCCTGCTCACCACAACAAGCCCGCGCCCACCTGAATCAGGCACAGGTCGACATCGATTTCGCGGTCATCAGCCACAAGGCGAGCAGGATCGACACCAGGATAAACCCGGACGCGGCAAAGCCCAGGCTGCCCAGGCCGAGGGTGTCGATCACATGGCCACCGACCATCGCGCCCAGGCCGATCCCCAGGTTGGCCCCGGCGATATTCAGCGACGCGGCAAACGCCGGCGCGTGGGGCGCGGCCTTCATCAAGCGCACATGGCTGACCAGGAACATCGCCGCCTGGGTCACGCCCCACAAGGCCATCGCCGCCGCCAGGCCGACGGTGGAGTGAATCGCCGGCACCAGCGCGACCATGCCGGCGATCATAAAGCCGCAGAACACCATGGACGCAATCAACGGATGGCGGTCCACCGCGCGCCCGCCCAAGGAATTGCCGATCAACCCGACTGCACCAAAGCCCATCAAGCACCAGCCCACCAACGTGCCGTCGAAACCGGCCAGGCGTTCAAGGATATCGGCCAGGTAGGTGTACGCCGTGAACATGCCACTGAACACCAGGATCGACAGCAGGATATGGCCCTGCATCAACGGATTGCGCAGGATCTTGAACTGCGAGCGCAACGTCACTTGATCGTTCTTGGGTTGGGTCACCGGCAGGTAGATAAACAGCAGCAAGGCCTTGGCCACCGCCACGATCGCAAGGATGGCAAACGCGCTGCGCCAGCCGAACATATCGGAAATCAGCGTGCCCACCGGAATGCCGAACACCGTGGCGCAAACGATACCGAAACCGATCTTTTCGATGGCGCGCCCAGCGTATTCAGGGCCGACGATGTCCACTGCGGTTTCACTGGCCAAGGCCCAGAACACCGGTAAGCCCAACGCCGGAATCAACCGCGCCAGCGCCATCACCCAGATATTCGGTGCCAGCGCCGCCACCGTATTAGCTACGCCAAACATGATCAGGATGCTGATAAACAGCCGCTTGCGTGGGAAGCGCGCGCAGTACGCCGTGAGAAACGGACCAAAGGCCGCCACGGTAAACGCGAACAACGTCACCAGCAGCCCGGCCTGGGACACACTGACGTTCAAGTCACGGGCGATGGACGGCAGCAGGCCGACGATGACGAATTCTGTGGTCAGCACGGTAAAGCCGGCGGCCGACAGCAGCAGGATGGGAAACAACATGAAAACTCCAGAAACGACGACATCAACGACAGCCCTGAGGGCTCGCTGAAGGATAGGAAAAATGAGAGGACGCAATCTTAACAGGATTTTGCGAGAGCTTGGGCACCTGGGTGACGCGATGCCGCACCACCAAGGACTTTTCCTACAGCATGCTAGACTTCGCGATCCGCGTCCTACAGCCCTTTCTGCCTGTGCCGCTGTGCCTCCAAAAAAACTAGAGACAAGTGTTTATGACTGCTGCCCCTTCCCTCCTGCATCGACTCGCGCGCGTCAGCCTGGTCACGCAAATCGTCATTGGCTTGATCGCCGGCATCCTGTTGGCCTTGCTGTTGCCCGAGGCCGCCAAGGCCACCGGATTTATCGGCAAGGTCTTCGTCGCGGCGCTCAAGGCCGTGGCACCGATCCTGGTGTTTGTGCTGGTGATGGCGTCGATCGCCAACCATAAGCACGGCCAGGAAACCCATATCAAGCCGATCCTGTTCCTGTACTTGCTGGGCACCTTCGCCGCGGCCGTGGTCGCGGTGATCGCGAGCATGTGGTTTCCCTCATCGTTGGTGCTCGCGGCCCATGACGCGGCCGTCAGCGCGCCGGGCGGCATTGGTGAAGTGCTGCAAAGCCTGCTGCTGAGCGTGGTGGACAACCCGGTCAGCGCGCTGATGAATGCCAACTTTATCGGCATCCTGGCCTGGGCCATCGGTATGGGGGTTGCCATTCGCCATGCGGGCGAAACCACCCGCACGGTGCTCGACGACCTGTCCAACGGCGTCACGCTGATCGTGCGCGTGGTGATCCGCTTTGCGCCGCTTGGCATTTTCGGCCTGGTGGCATCGACCCTGGCCACCTCCGGTTTCGGCGCCCTGCTCGGCTACGCCCACCTGCTGCTGGTGCTGATCGGCTGCATGCTGTTCGTGGCACTGGTGATCAACCCGGCCATCGTGTTCTGGAAGCTGCGCCGCAACCCCTACCCACTGGTGCTGATGTGCCTGCGCGAAAGCGGGATCACCGCGTTCTTCACCCGCAGTTCGGCGGCGAACATCCCGGTCAACCTGGCGTTGAGCAAACGCCTGGGCTTACATGAAGACACCTACTCGGTATCGATCCCGCTCGGCGCCACCATCAACATGGCCGGTGCCGCGATCACCATCACCGTGCTGACCCTGGCGGCCGTGCACACCTTGGGCATTGCCGTCGACCTGCCGACTGCCGTGCTGCTCAGCGTGGTCGCGGCCATCTGCGCCTGCGGCGCTTCCGGCGTGGCCGGCGGTTCGCTGCTACTGATTCCGCTGGCGTGCAGCCTGTTTGGCATCCCCAGTGAGATTGCCATGCAGGTGGTGGCTGTCGGTTTCATCATCGGCGTGCTGCAGGATTCGGCGGAAACCGCGCTCAATTCGTCGACTGACGTGTTGTTCACCGCGGCTGCTTGCCTGGGCAAGGAAGAACAACCGGCTTAAACGCCAGGCGAAAAAAAAGCCCGGGGTCGTTCACTGAAGAACGACCCCGGGCTTTTTTGTGACTGGATGCTTAGAAAGCGCCCATGTAATCGCGCTTGCCCACTTCCACACCGTTATGGCGCAGCAAGGCGTAAGCCGTGGTGACGTGGAAGAAGAACTGCGGCAGGCCGTAGGTCAGCAGGTAGGACTGGCCACTGAAGCGCTTCTCTTTCGGCGTGCCGGGACGGGTGATGATCTCGATGCCTTCCTTGCCGTCGATCTGCTCTGGCTTGATGGTATCGACAAACGCCAGCACCTTGGCGATCAGCGCCTGCAGGTCGGCGAAGGTAACTTCGGTGTCTTCATATTTCGGCACTTCGATCTCGGCCAGGCGTGCGGAAACGCCCTTGGCGAAGTCGACGGCGATCTGCACCTGGCGCACCAGTTGGAACATGTCCGGGAACAGGCGCGCTTGCAGCAAGGCGTTCGGCTCGATGTTCTTGGCGGTGGCGTGGGCTTCGGCCTTGGTCAACACGCCGCTCAGGGCGGTGAGCATTTGCTTGAAGACCGGGATGGAGGCGGCGTACAGGGAAATAGTCATGGCAGTCTCATGGTTATGGCACGGTTTGAACCAGCGGCGATTATAGACATGCTCGCCGCTTGTCTTTTATTTTTTCGGGATTAGGCTAAGGACCTTCACAGCATAGGGAAAGCGCGATGACCGCCGAGCACGACACCGACACGCCTGAGCCGCGCCTCAACAGCACGGAAATCCGCATCCTGGGCTGCCTGATCGAAAAACAGGCAACCAACCCGGAAACCTACCCCTTGACCCTCAACGCCCTGGTGCTGGCCTGCAACCAGAAAACCAGCCGCGAGCCGGTGATGAACCTCAGCCAGGGACAGGTCGGCCAGAGCCTGCGTGTGCTCGAAGGCCAAGGCTTTACCCGCTTGGTCATGGGCAGCCGTGCCGACCGCTGGGAGCATCGCGTGGACAAGGCGCTGGAACTGGTGCCGGCCCAGGTGATCCTGACCGGGCTGCTGTTTTTGCGCGGGCCGCAGACCGTCAATGAACTGCTGACCCGCAGCGGGCGCATGCACGACTTCGAAGATGCCGAGCAGGTGGTGCACCAACTGGAGCGCCTGATTGCACGAGGGCTGGCGTTACTGGTGCCGCGTCAGGCGGGGCAGCGGGAAGATCGTTATACCCATGCGCTGGGGGACCCGGCGGATATCGAGGTGATTAACGCGGCACGCGGGAGTCCGGTGGAGCGCGGGGCTGGCAGTGGCGTGTCTGTGGAGCGCATCGAAGAACTGGAAGCGCGGATTGCACTGCTGGAAGAGCGGCTGGCCAAATTGGAGCCGCTGTAACGCGGAAAAAATGTGGGAAGGGGCCAGCCCCCTCCCACAGTTGATTTTCAGTACTCTTTAGGTTCGGGCGAATGCCACGGCTTTTTCGAACTGCTCCTGCGTCGGTCGCACCCCGGTGTAGAGCACAAACTGCTCCAACGCCTGGATTGCTATCACTTCCAACCCAGTGATCACTCGCTTGCCCTTGGCGCGCCCGCGCACGATCAGCGGCGTTTCGGTGGGGATCGCCACGACATCGAAAAGGGTGTCGGCCGCGTCGATAGCATTCGCCTCGAATGCCAACGCCTGCGCCTCGGGCCCGCCGGTCATGCCGATGGGCGTGACGTTGATCAGCATCTGCGGGCGCAAGTCCCCCAGTTCGGCTTGCCACTCATAACCCAAATGCTTTGCCAACGCCCGGCCCGCCGTCTCGTTGCGCGCGACGATGACGCCATTGGCGTAACCACCGTCGCGCAAGGCACTGGCCACGGCCTTGGCCATGCCACCGCTGCCATGCAGGGCAAAAGTGGAGTCCTTCGGCACCGCGTGCTTTTTCAGCAACTGCTCGATGGCGATGTAGTCGGTGTTGTAGGCCTTGAGGTGCCCGTCGGTGTTGACGATGGTGTTCAGGGAATCGATGGCTTGAACCGAATCGTCGAGTTCGTCCACTAAGGCAATGGCGGCCTCCTTGAACGGCATGGACACCCCGCAGCCGCGTACGCCCAGCGCCCGGATACCACCGATCGCGCCGGGCAAATCCTGGCTGCTGAAGGCTTTATAGTAGAAGTTCAGACCCAGCTGTTCGTACAGATGGTTATGAAAACGCAGGCCGAAATTACCAGGGCGCGCCGACAGTGACATGCACAGCCGAGTGTCCTTGTTGGGGTGCATCTGCATGGGTAACTCCTTTGAGTAAGCAAATCGGTACAGACCTTACACAACCTTTACCTAGCGGCTGTGCTGTTTTTCAGAAATACGTTGTCTTAAAAGTATCCCCGCGACATTACTTGAGTCTATTGATTACAGGCCACAAGCGCAGGGGCTAACCGAGGAATGACCATGATTCGTACAATCCCCAAGATCGCCTTGCTTGTTGGCGCACTCGCTATGGCAGGCCAAGCCTCCGCCCACGGTGGTGGTTGGGGTGGCCCGGCCGTATTGGGTGCTTTAGTCGGCGCCGCAGTCGTGGGCTCCGTGGTTGCCAGCCAGCCGCGTGAGGTCTATGTGCAGCAGCCGGTGTATGTGCAACCGCAGCCGGTGTATGCCGCTCCGCCGCCGGTCTATTACGCACCGCCGCCACCGGTGTATGTGCAACAACAGGTTTACTACCGTCCGGCGCCGGTTTATTACGGCCCACCGCGTGGCTACTACGGCCCTCCCCACGGCTACTACGGCCGCGGCTGGTAATCGACTGATCTGAAACAGGCCTCGCAGGTTGCGGGGCCTTTTTTTGCCTGGATTTTGTCTGGTAAGTCTGGATTTATCGCGCCAAGGTCGTTCCGAGGACAATGCCAGGCGCGTATTCGCACATCATCGACATTGAATGTCTACTTGCCCGAACGGGCCTCGCGCTGTCATGTTTATGTCACGACATACTTCCACTATCGATTCTGTCCACTCAATAACAACAAGGACGACTGACCATGCCCACGCAAAACCCACACCGCACCGCCGGCCTTTGTACATCCAGCAAGGTCTACAGCGCCCTCACCGAGCTCAAGCACCTGGAAGGCCACCGCAGCGCCAAGTTCCTCGCGCTGCTGGCGGAAAACCTGGTGCGCAAAGGCCTGCTCAGCGAGCAGGAAGTGGTGAATATGCTCGACCAGGTCGTGGACTGACGCCTCGCGTCGATGTCGACTATCGAGCCAGGTGATTTTTCCTCGGCCGCCCAGCCCCGTAAGGTGACCCCCATAGCGATTGGAGGTCCTTATGCCCACTGTTCAGATCATGTCCGTCATCGGCAGCGCCGTCCCCGCCCCACTTCGGGAGCTGGGTTTGCTCGCATGCTGGTACGTAGTTCGCGATGGCGAGGCCATCAGCGGCCCGCTCACGTCCTTGTCCGCAGCCGAAAAACAGCTGCAACAAGCCTCGACCTTCAGGCTGCATGCTTGAGGTTTACGGTAATGGCAATTTGACTCGCGGCTTGCTTTCCACAAACAACGCCCAGCTGGACATAAACAGCGCCGCCACCAGCGGCCCGATGACAAAGCCGTTCAAGCCAAACACCGACAGACCGCCCAGGGTCGAGATCAGGATCAGGTAGTCCGGCATCTTGGTGTCCTTGCCCACCAGGATCGGGCGCAGCACGTTGTCCACCAGGCCGATCACAAACACGCCAAACAGCGCCAGCACGACGCCCTGCCAGATCAAACCGCTCAACAGGAAGTAAGCGGCCACCGGCCCCCACACAATCCCGGCGCCCACAGCGGGCAGCAACGACAGAAACGCCATCAGCACCGCCCAGAGCAACGCACTGGGGATATCCAGGAACCAGAAGATCAACCCGCCCAGCGCGCCCTGGGTCACGGCCACCAGCACGTTGCCCTTGACCGTGGCACGCACCACCCGATTGAACTTGAGTTGCAACCGGCGCTTCTGCGGCTCGGCCAACGGCACCGCCGTGCGCACCTTGCGCACCAGCTCCGGGCCATCGCGCAGCAGGAAGAACAGCAGATACAGCATGATGAAAAAGCTCACCAGGAAATCAAACGTGCCCTGGCCGAAGCTGAACGCCTGGGTCGCAAAGAACTGGCTGCCTTGCATTGCGCTCTTGACGATTTTCTCGCGCAAGCCTTCCAGGTTACCCATGCCAAAGCGGTCGAGCAGGTGCTGGAAGTACGGCGGCAGCACGTTCTTGAACTGCTCGATATACCCCGCCACGTCCAGCTTGCCGCTTTCCACATTTTTATAAAGCGTCGCGCCCTCTTGCACCAGCAAGGCACTGGTGATGATCACCGGCAGGATCGCGATGATCAGGCAGGCACTCAAGGTCGCCAGGGAAGTGAAGTTGCGGTTCCAGCCAAAGCGCTGCTGCAGGCGACGCTGCATTGGGGCAAAGATGATGCCGAGGATCACCGCCCAGAACACTGCGCCGTAGAACGGCAGCAATATCCAGATGAAGGCGATGGTCACCAGGCCCAGGAGCAACAGCAGGGTTTTGAATTGCAGGTTGGTTTGATTCATGTCCGATCCATGTCAGAAAAGCAGCAGCCCCGTGTAGGCCCCGTTGCTTAGTCCGCAGCGAAACCTGGGAGTGCCCCTGGGTTATCGAACAAGCATAGACCGCCTCACTTGAGGGCTTTAGCTTCATCCAATAACGCCTGGATCATCTGTTCCTGAACTTCATAACGACCTTCGCCAAAGTGGGTGTAACGCAGTTGCCCGTCGGTGTCGAACAGGTAATGGGCGGGCCAGTACTGGTTGTCGAAGCTGCGCCAGATCGCGTAGTGGTTGTCGACAGCCACCGGGTAAGTGATACCCAGCTTGCGCACCTGGTCCTTGACGTTGCTGAGGATGCGCTCGTAGCCGTATTCCGGGGTGTGCACGCCGATCACCACCAAGCCCTGCTGCGCATACTTCTGCGCCCATTGCTTCACATAGGGCAGCGTGTGCTGGCAGTTGATGCAGTCGTAGGTCCAGAAATCCACCAGCACCACTTTGCCCTTCAAGGATTCGCGCGTGAGTTCGGGTGAGTTGAGCCACTCGACCGCGCCGGACAGCGACGGCATCGCGCCCTGCGCGTTAGCCGGTACCGGATCGGCCTTGACCTTGCGCACCCGGTAATCCACCCCCTTGGGAACCTGTTCCAGCACGCCTTTTTCCAGGCGGCTGACGCCTTCGGACGACGTACCCGCGAGCAGGGTTTTGTCGGCCCCGGTGGACATCACCACCGCCGCCGCCAGTACCGCCACCCCTGCCCCACGGCGCAGCCAGCCGGTGACCGGAATCGAGGCCTTGAGCCGGTTGACCAGGCCGCGTCCCGCAACAATCAAGGTGCCCAGCGACAACGCGCTGCCCAATCCGTACGCCACCAGCAACACGCTGGTCTGCGCATTAGCGCCTTGCAGCATCGCGCCGGTCAGGATGACGCCCAGGATCGGTCCGGCACACGGCGCCCACAGCAAGCCGGTGGCGACGCCGATCAACAGCGATTTGAGCGCGCCGGACTGTGCACGGTGGTCGGGGTCAATGCGGTTGCCCAACAGCACGAACGGCCGCGCCAACCAGGCGCCAACCCGCGCCGAGATCAACGACAGCGCAAACAGCACCATCACCATCAGCGCCCCTTGGCGGCCGGTATTACTGGCCTGTGCCACCCACTCACTGCTGGTCACCGCCAGGCTGGACACCAGCGCGAAGGTCAGGACCATGCCGCCAAGCGTCAGCAGGATCGAGCGGCGGGTTCGACCAACCCCGAAGAACAGAAACGGCACCACCGGCAGGATACAAGGGCTGAGGACGGTCAGGATGCCGCCCAGGAATGCGATCAGTAGCATGATGTTCACCTTATGGCCGCAAGCAATCAGTTATCGCCGATGCAACCGTCGCCGAACTTGAGGTAGTCCAGCACCTGGGTCCTGTCGTGGGAGTCCAGGTAGGTCATACGCGCATTGACCACGCCGCAGACTGGCGTGGGATCCTGAGTCATGGACACCACCTGCTTGATGTCCAAGTGAGTGCTGTAGTCGTAGGTGTGCGCAGTGACGCTGGCTTCGGCGCGGGCCGACAAGGTGCAGACATTCAGGGCAGCAAACAGGCAGGCGGCGTACATGGCGTTGGTGTTCATGGCGATAGGCTCCAGGGTTCGATGACGAGAGGCGGTGTGCCTCGCTGGAATCCATTAGAAGGCCCGCAGGTATCGCGCCTGTGTCGAAAACCCGTGCGTGTAAATCCCCACGTATCCACGCCGCCCGTCGATACACAGCGATACAAAAAGCCCAAAGGACGACCTGGATCAATAAACCGCCGCTGCCGCTCGGCTACCTTCGCGACCTTTTGCGACCCGTGCCCATGCCTCCCATCCTCGCTCCCGAATTGCTCGCCCCCGCAGGCACCCTGAAAAACATGCGCTACGCCTTCGCCTATGGCGCCGATGCGGTGTACGCCGGCCAGCCGCGCTACAGCCTGCGGGTACGCAACAACGAGTTCGACCACGCCAACCTGGCCCTCGGCATTCAGGAAGCTCACGCCCTGGGCAAGCGCTTCTACGTGGTGGTCAACATCGCACCCCACAACGCCAAGTTGAAGACCTTCCTCAAGGACCTGGCCCCGGTGATCGCCATGGGCCCGGATGCACTGATCATGTCCGATCCGGGGCTGATCATGCTGGTGCGCCGGCACTTCCCGCAGATGCCTATCCATTTGTCGGTGCAGGCCAATACGGTCAACTGGGCGAGCGTGGAGTTCTGGCAGCAGCAAGGGATCTGCCGGGTGATCCTGTCGCGGGAATTGTCGCTGGAAGAAATCGACGAGATTCGCCAGCAAGTACCGGCCATGGAGCTGGAAGTGTTTGTACACGGCGCCCTGTGCATGGCTTATTCCGGGCGCTGCCTGCTCTCGGGCTATATGAACAAGCGCGATGCCAACCAGGGCACCTGCACCAATGCCTGTCGCTGGAAGTACCAGGCGACCCCGGCGGTGGAAAACGCCACGGGCGATATCGTCCAGGAATGTCAGCCCACGCTGGGCATAGGCGCGCCCACCGACCACGTCTTCCTGCTGCAAGAAGCCAACCGCCCCGATGAACAGATGCCCGCCTTCGAAGACGAGCACGGCACCTACATCATGAACGCCAAGGACCTGCGCGCCGTGCAGCATGTGGAGCGCCTGACCCACATGGGCGTGCATTCGCTGAAGATCGAGGGCCGCACCAAATCGCACTTCTACTGCGCGCGCACCACCCAGGTATATCGCCAGGCCATCGACGATGCGGTAGCCGGTCGCGCTTTCGACCGCCACCTGATGACCGACCTCGAATCCCTGGCCCAGCGCGGCTACACCGAAGGCTTCCTGCGCCGCCATGTGCACGACGAATACCAGAACTACCAGAACGGCAGTTCGGTGTCGGAGCGCCAGCAATTCGTCGGGGAGCTGACCGGCGAGCGTCGGGGCGAGTTGGCCGAGGTCAAGGTGAAGAACCGTTTTGCCGTGGGCAATCATCTGGAATTGATGACGCCCGCCGGCAACTTTCACTTTGACCTGGCCACCTTACACAACCTCAAGGGCGAGGCCATCGACGTGGCGCCGGGGGATGGGCACACGGTGTATGTGCCGCTTCCGGCCGAGATGGACGTGCGCTTTGGTTTGCTGATGCGCGACGTCTAACGGGTCGCCACGCAAAACCGGTGGATCGCCGCGCAGGCTTGGCGCAACGAATCCTCATCCAGGGCGTAGGCGATCCGCAGGTACGGGGCCAGGCAGTTGCAGGAAATCCAGTGCATCGGAAACCGTGTGGGTGTCGAGTTCAGCCAGGCGCTGAAGCGGATCGGCAAGGTCGGCAAGTGACATGAGATAAGCCCCTGTTGTGGTAAGGGCTCACGTCTCACTGAGGGGCCGTGATAGGTATATGCGTATTAACGTTAGGCCAACATACGCTGAAGCTATGGCTGATCAGATCCTGAACTGGCCGACCAGTTGCCCCAAACGCTGACCCAGATCCGCCAGGCTGCGGGAGGTCTGGGCACCCAGTTGGGTCTCATCGGCGACGCTGTCCACCGCCACGGCGATCTGATGCACGCTGCGATTGATCTCTTCGGCCACGGCGGTCTGCTCTTCGGCGGCGCTGGCGATCTGGGCGTTCATCGAATTGATGGTGCCGATCAACTGCGCCATGGTGTCCAGGGACGCCCCGGCTTCGTTGGCCTTGGCCGAGGTGCCGTCGCCAGCATCGCTGGAGCGGCGCATGGCGTCCACGGCGGCTTCGGTGCCTTTTTGCAGGCGGTCGATCATGCCCTGGATTTCCTGGGTGCTGGTCTGCGTGCGACTGGCCAGCGCGCGCACTTCATCCGCCACCACCGCAAAACCACGCCCGGCCTCCCCTGCCCGTGCGGCCTCGATCGCGGCGTTGAGCGCGAGCAGGTTGGTCTGCTCAGCAATAGAGCGGATCACGCTGAGCACACTGACGATGGAGGACACGTCCTGTTGCAAGCTGTCGAGGGACACGCCGCTGCTGCGGATGTCGTTCACCAGCGCATGGATCTGCGCGATGCTGCCGTCTACCACGCGCTTGGCGGCCTGGCCTTCGGCATCGGTTTGCTGGGCGGCCACTGAAGCGCCCTGGGCGCTGCGCGCCACTTCTTGCGCGGCGGACGACATCTGGTTGATCGCGGTGGCGACCTGGTCGGTCTCGTGGCGCTGGCGCTCCATGGCCTGCTCGGAGCGCTGGGCCTGATCGGAGACCTGGCTGACCAGGCCGGTGAGTTGGGTGGTCATCTCGGTGATCTGGCGCACCAGGCCGTGGATCTTGTCGACAAAACGGTTGAAAGCGCCCGCCAGATCGCCCAGCTCGTCCTGGCTGGTGATGGCCAGGCGGCGGGTCAGGTCGCCCTCCCCGGCGGCGATATCGTCGAGGTTGGCTTTCATCAGGTGCAGCGGGCGCAGGATGGTATTGGCCATTACCATACCGACGGCCGCGATCACCAACAGCACCACCACGGCCACGCCAAGAATGCTCAGCAGAACGCCTTCCATGCGTTTCTCAACCTTGGCTTCGACCACGGCGACCTGGGCCTCGATGCCATCCAGGTTCACCGACGTACCAATGACCATGTCCCATTTGGGCAGGTATTCGGTGTAGCCCATCTTCGGCACCAGTTCGGTCTGCCCCGGCTGGGTCGAGCTGTATTGCAGGTAGTGGGTGCCGTCCTTGCCGACCTTGACCAAGTCACGGTTGACGTACACGCCATTGGGGTCGCGGTTGTCCTTGAAACTCTTGCCGACACCGTCGGGGCTGTTGCCCTTGAACAGGCGGATGGTCTCGGAGTCGTAGCCGAAGAAGTAGCCATCTTTGCCGTAGCGGGTATTGGACAGCAGCTTGACCACCTCGGCACGCGCGGCGGTATCACCGGGGGCAGCCGCGTCGTAGAGCGGTTTGATGGTGGTCATGGCCACTTCGACATAACTTTGCAGAGTGGCCTTGGCATCGTTGAGCAGGCGCTGGCGGGTTTCCTCCACCTCGTTGCGCGCCTGACCCTGCAGGATCCAGACGGTGGTCAGGCTGATGACCACGGCGAACAGCAACACCGGCACTACGGCGAGTGAAAGGACTTTGGCCTTGAGGCTCAGACGCATGGCTTTTCTCTCTTATTAGGCGACTTGAAAAGCTATCGGCCGCACAAGAGATATCTGTAGTCAGCGGGTCAGAGTGTCATTGCCGCCAGCCAGCCGAACGCCAGCAACGGGAGGTTGTAGTGCAGGAACGTCGGCACCACGGTGTCCCAGATGTGGTGGTGCTGGCCGTCGATGTTCAGGCCGGAGGTGGGGCCGAGGGTGGAGTCCGAGGCCGGTGAGCCGGCGTCGCCCAAGGCACCCGCCGTGCCGACGATGCACACGATGGCCACCGGGCTGAAGCCCAGTTGCACGCACAGCGGCACAAAAATCGCCGCCAGGATCGGCACCGTGGAAAACGACGAACCGATGCCCATGGTCACCAGCAAACCCACCAGCAACATCAGCAGCGCGCCCACCCCACGGCTATGGCCGATGAACGCCGCCGAGGTTTCCACCAGCGAACGCACGTCACCGGTGGCCTTGAGCACTTCGGCGAAGCCCGACGAGGCAATCATGATGAAGCCGATCATCGCCATCATCTTCATGCCTTCGGTGAACAGGTCGTCGGTGTCGCGCCAGCGCACGATGCCCGACACCGAGAAGATCAAAAACCCGGCCAGGGCGCCGATGATCATCGAGTCCAGCCACAGTTGGATGATGAACGCCGAGGCAATCGCCACGCCGGCCACCAGCAGGGTCAGCGGGTTGTATTGCACCGCGACCTGTTCGACCCGCTCGATTTTCTCCAGGTCGTACACGCGCTTTTTGCGGTAGCTGACAAACACCGCCACCAGCAGGCCAACCACCATGCCCAGCGCCGGCAGGCTCATGGCGTGAGTGACGTTGACTTGGCTGATATCCACCCCGCTCTTGGCCACGTTGGCCAGCAGGATCTGGTTGAGGAAGATATTGCCGAAGCCCACCGGCAGGAACATGTAGGGCGTGATCAGGCCGAAGGTCATCACACAGGCGATCAGGCGGCGGTCCAGTTGCAGCTTGGTCAGCACGTAGAGCAGCGGCGGCACCAACAGCGGGATGAACGCGATATGGATCGGCAGGATGTTCTGCGAGGCAATCGCCACCACCCACAGCAGGCCAATCAACAGCCATTTGACGTGACTGCCGCCGGTGGCTTCCTGGCGGTCGACCAGCAGCAGCGCCTTGTCGGCCAAGGCGTGGGCCAGGCCGGATTTGGCAATTGCCACGGCGAAAGCGCCGAGCAAGGCGTAGGACAACGCCACAGTTGCACCACCGCCCAAGCCGCCATTGAAGGCTTTGAGCGTGGCGTCGATACCCAGGCCACCGGTAAGGCCACCGACCAGGGCACCGACGATGATGGCGATGACCACATGCACGCGGGACAGGCTGAGCACCAGCATGGTGCCGACCGCGGCAATGACTGCGTTAATCATGGTTACCTCAAGCAGAAACATAAAAAACAGGCATGCCCGCGCCCAGGCGGCCATCGGATGGCAGCCAGCGTGCAGGCTTGAAGGAGGTCTTATTAGAGGGCGCGCACTTTGCAGCAGGTGGGCCCGCATGTCAAAAAACCTGTAGTGAGAATGACTGTTTTAATAAAGAAACCTCTGAAACCGCCGATACAGAGCCTCTGTTTGTATTTTAGGTTAAGGATTTCCGATGTCGCTTAGGCAGCTCTCCATTCAATGGAAAATCACCCTGCTCGCCGGCCTGTGCCTGCTGGGGATCGTGACACTGCTGGTGGGTCTTTCGTTGTATCGCATGGCGCAGAGCTCTCAGCAGGTCAAAGCCTCCAGCATGCAGATGCTGGATGAAGCCGCCCAGGCGCGCATCGAGGCGCAGGGTGAAGTGCAAGCGTTGGGCATTCGTCGCCAATTCATGGACGCCTACCAATACGGCCACGGTTTTTCCCGCCAGGTGCTGTTTTTGCGTGAGCAGGCTGAAAAGCGCTTCCTCGACGCCTTCGACACCCGTGAAGACCTGACCCGCCAGGTGAAGGCCGCCCTGCAGGCCAACCCGGACTTGCTCGGTTTATCCCTGGTGTTCGAAGCCAACGCCCTGGACGGCAAGGATGAGTTATTCGCCGGCCAGGCCGAACTGGGCAGTAATGACAAGGGCCGCTTCGCCCTGTACTGGTCGCAACCGACGCCGGGCAAGCTGACCTCGATGGCGTTGCCGGAAAGCGACATGTCCAATACCCAGCTCAGCCCCAGCGGCGAGAAGGCCAACGCCTGGTTCACCTGCCCGCGTACGACCCTCAAACCCTGCGTGATCGAGCCTTACTTCTACAGGATCGATGGGCAAAACGTGCTGATGACCAGCATCGTCTTCCCGCTGATGGTCAATGGCAACGTCATCGCTTCGTTGTCGGTGGACATCAACCTCAACAGCCTGCAGGCCGTGAGCCAACAGGCCAGCCAGAAGTTGTATGACGGTCAGACCCAAGTCAGCATCCTCAGCCCCACCGGCTTGCTCGCCGGCTACAGTACGGACGCGAGCAAACTCAGCCAGCGCCTGGACCAGGTCGACACCACCAACGGTGCGCAGTTGATCAGCGCCCTGGCCGGCAGTACACAGATCCGCAGCCTGCGCAGCAACCATCAGCTCAAGGTACTGGCACCATTCGCGCCGATTCCGGAGGGCAAACCGTGGGGCGTGTTGCTGGACGTGCCAGAGAACGTCCTGGTGGCCCCCGCCGAAGCGCTGAAAGCCCAACTGGATGCCGACAATGCCAAGGGCACCCTGCTGGAACTGAGCCTGGGCCTGATTGCAGCCGTGGTCGGCCTGATTCTGGTGTGGCTGATGGCGCGCAGTGTGACCCGGCCGATCCTCGGCGTGGCACACATGCTCGAAGACATCGCCAGCGGCGAAGGCGACCTGACTCGCCGCCTGGCCTACGACAAACAGGATGAGCTGGGCCAACTGGCCGGCTGGTTCAACCGTTTCCTCGACAAGCTGCAACCGATCATCGCCGAGGTGAAACGCTCGGTGCAGGACGCCCGTGGCACCGCTGACCAGTCCGCCGCCATTGCCACGCAAACCAGCGCCGGCATGGAACAGCAGTACCGCCAGGTCGATCAGGTGGCCACCGCCTCCCACGAAATGAGCGCCACCGCCCAGGACGTGGCGCGCAGCGCGGCGCAGGCGGCGCAAGCGGCCCGCGATGCCGACCAGGCGACCCGCGACGGCTTGACCGTGATCGACCGCACCACCGCCAACATCGGCCGCCTGGCGGCGGACATGAGCACCGCCATGGCCCAAGTCGAAGGCCTGGCCGCCAATAGCGAGAAGATCGGTTCGGTGCTGGAAGTGATTCGCGGCATCGCCGAGCAGACCAACCTGCTGGCCCTCAACGCCGCCATCGAAGCCGCCCGCGCCGGTGAGGCCGGCCGTGGCTTTGCGGTGGTGGCCGACGAAGTGCGCAACTTGGCGCAACGCACCCAGGAATCGGTGGAAGAAACCCGCCTGGTGATCGAGCAGTTGCAAAGCGGCACCGTCGATGTCGTCGGCGCCATGGGTAACAGCTATCGCCAGGCCCAGGGCAGCGTCGAACAAGTCGGCGAGGCCGTGACTGCCCTGCGTCAGATTGGCGATGCGGTCACAGTGATCAGCGACATGAACCTGCAAATCGCCAGCGCCGCCGAAGAACAAAGCGCGGTGGCCGAGGAGATCAACAGCAACGTGGCGACCATTCGCGATGTGACCGAATCGCTGTCGGAGCAGGCGAATGAGTCTGCCAGGGTGAGCCAGGCGTTGAACAGCCTGGCGAATCAACAACAGGGGCTAATGGATCAGTTCCGCGTCTGAGCGACTGCACGCCACCTGACCTGACGCAGATCAACAGTGGGAGGGGGCTTGCTCCCGATAGCGATGAATCAGTCGATAGAGGCGTTGGCTGAAACACCGCCATCGGGAGCAAGCCCCCTCCCACGGGGTAATTCGATCAGCACTTTCAGCCCACCCAACTCACTTTCGTGCAACTGCAACACCCCGCCCCACACCTCGACAATGTCCCGCACGATCCCCAACCCAAGGCCGTGGCCGTCTATCTGTTCATCCAGGCGCGCGCCACGGCTGAACACCTGGTCACGCTGCGCTTCGGGGATGCCGGGACCGTCATCTTCCACCGCCAACCGGTAGCTGTGCTCAGTCTCGATGATGCCCAGGCGCACATCGGCGTCCGCCCATTTGCAGGCGTTGCCCAACAGATTGCCGAGCAGTTCCAACAGATCTTCACGGTCCCAGGGCAACTGCAGGCCGGGTGCGGCGTGGTAGCTGAGGTCCAGGTGCTCGCCGTGGATCATGGTCAGGGTGGCGAGCAGGCCAGGCAGTTCTTTATCGCAATCGAACAACGCACCGGGCAGGGTTTCACCCGCCAGGCGGGCGCGGTTGAGTTCGCGGTTGAGGCGTTGTTGCACCTGCTCCAACTGGTCACGCAACAGTTTGCTCACCTCAGGACGATCTTTGAGCGCCTCGCTCGATGCCGCGCTCAACAGCACCGCCAACGGGGTTTTGAGCGCGTGGCCAAGGTTGCCGAGGGCATTGCGCGAGCGCTTGAGGCTGTCTTCGGTGTGGGCCAGCAAGTGATTGATCTGCGCCACCAACGGCTCCAGCTCCAGCGGTACCTGGGTGTCGAGCTGCGAACGTTGGCCCTGCTGCAGTTGGGCGATCTGGTTGCGGGCGGTTTCCAGCGGGCGCAACGCGCGGCGTACGGTGACCCGCTGCAGGACCAACACCAGCAGCAGCGCCGCCAACCCCAGCACCAGGCCGATCTGACGCATCAGGTGGAAGCTTTCCCGCACCGGGGTGTAGTCCTGGGCCACGCTGATGGAAATCGACTGGCCGAAGCGTTTGTAGTCCGAACGCAACACCAGCAATTGCTGGCCTTCCGGGCCCAGTTGCAGATTACCCTTGAGCCCGATCTCGGGCAGGCGCGGCAGTTCCTGGTCCCATAAGGAGCGGGAGCGCCAGTGGGTCTCGGCAAAATCGATGCGGAAGTAGTGCCCGGAAAACGGCCGCTGATAGGCCGGCGACAGGCGTTGTTCATCCAGCTGCACGCCGTTGGGTCCGCGCACCAGAGCCACCAGCAGGTTTTCGGCATCGTTGCGCAGACCGGCTTCCAGGTAGCGCTGCAAACCGGCTTCGAACAACCACAGACTGGTCTGCGCCAGCACCACGCCGACGATCACCATCACACTGATAAGGCCAAGGCTCAGGCGCCGCTGGATCGACCTCATGCAGGGTTGGCGCCAAACCGGTAACCCTGGCCGCGCCGGGTCTCGATCACGCTGCGGCCCAGCTTGCGGCGCAGGTGATTGACGTGCACTTCCAGCACATTGGAATCCCGCTCGGTCTCGCCATCGTACAGGTGCTCGGCCAGGTGGCTTTTCGACAGGATCTGTTCGGGGTGCAGCATGAAATAGCGCAACAGGCGGAATTCGGCGGCGGTCAGCTGGATCTCGGCGCCATCGCGCAACACGCACTGGCGGCCTTCATCCAAGTGCAGGCCGGCGGCTTGCAACGTGGGCTGGTTAGCCTGGCCATGGGAACGGCGCAACAACGCCTGGATACGCAGGTATAACTCTTCAGGGTGAAAGGGTTTGGCCAGGTAATCGTCCGCGCCGGCCTTGAGCCCTTCGATGCGCTCGGCCCAGGAATCGCGGGCGGTGAGAATCAGCACCGGGATCGCCAACGCGGCGGCACGCCACTGGGCCAGCACCTCGAGCCCAGGCAGGCCGGGCAGGCCAAGGTCGAGAATGATCAGGTCGTAGGGCTCGCTTCGGCCCTGGTAAACGGCATCGCGCCCGTCGGCCAGCCAATCGACGGCATAGCCCTGGCGCTGGAGGCCAGCCAACAGTTCATCGGCCAAGGGTACGTTGTCTTCCACCAGCAGCAGGCGCATCAGTCTTCCTCGTCTTTGATCAGCACACCGGTGCTCGCGTCCAGCTTGATCTCGCGCACCACACCGTCGGTGGTCACCAGTTCCACTTCATAGGCATATTGCCCGTGTTTCTTTTCCAGCTCGGCTTCCAGCAGGCGTGAGCCGGGATAGCGCGCCATGGCTTGATGCAACAGCTGTTCGAGCGGCAGGATCACTCCCTGCTGGCGCAGTGCCAAGGCTTCATCCTGATTGAGGTCGCGGGCCGCCAAGCTGGAGCAAAATGCCATGAGCACCAGCGCCACGCGACTGCCGGCGCGTAAATTTACCTTCATTACGTATCCTGATGATTCTTGAGAACCTGCCCGGTGAGCGCGTCCAATTCAACATCCCATTCGATGCCGTGGGCATCTTCCAATTCGACCTCGTAGACGTACTTGCCATAGGCCTCGTCCAGGTCGGTATCCAGCAGTGTCGAACCAGGGTGCAGGGCCAGGGCCGCCGCTTCCAGTTGATCAAAGGCGACAATAGTAACAGTGGCCGGCACTTTCAGTGGCTTGTCGGGGTCCACGGCTCGGGCCTGGGTCGCCGTGAGAGCGATGATACCGGCGGCAACCAGAGCGGTGAGGCGCTTCATGATAAGTCTCCGTTACTGGATGTTTTCCTACGCCAGCCACCGTACGCGCTGCAACTTAACTGAAACTGAATTGCCACCATGGCAATTCCAGCCCAGGCCTTTTTCCCTCATCCCGCGAGATTTTCTATACTGCCCCGCTCGCTTCAACAGAGACCGGTATGACAGCCATCCACATCAAGTTTCCCGCCCTGACCCTCAAGGCCGGCAAACGCGCCTTTGCCCGGATTCGCGAGCAAGGCCTCAAGCCTGCCGATGTCGGCATCCTGCCCGGCGCGGCCGGTGGCCCCAAGGCGCTGGGCATCCAGGGCCTGGACCTGGCGCTGTTCGGCGACTGGCTGCCCCGCGCACCACGCGAGCGGGCGCTGATCGGCGCGTCCATCGGTTCCTGGCGGTTTGCCAGCGCCTGCCTGCCCGACCCGGTGCAAGGCCTGCTGGACCTTGGCCGCTTATATAACGAACAGCGCTTTGCCAAAGGCGTGACCATGGCCGAAGTCAGCCACAGCTGCCGGCGCATGCTCGACGACCTGCTGGCCGGCCGCGATGCACGGGTGCTGGACAACCCGGACTACCGCCTCAACATCATGGTGGTCAAGAGCCATGGCCTGCTTGCCGATGACCACCGTGGGCGCCTCGGGCTGGGCCTGTCCTCAGTAATCGCCGACAACCTACGCGGCCGCGCGCGGCTGTCGCGGCACTTCGAACGGCTGATCATCCACGACCCACGCCAGGCCCCGCCCGTGCACCCGCTAAAGGATTTCCCCTCGCGCTTCCTGGCCCTGGAACTGGGCAACCTGCGCCAGGCACTGCTGGCGTCGGGCTCAATCCCGATGGTCATGCAAGGCGTGCGCGACCTGCCCGGCGCAGGCGCCGGCACCTACCGCGACGGTGGCCTGCTGGACTACCACCTCGACCTGCCCTACCACGGCGATGACATCGTGCTGTACCCGCACTTCACCGACCGGGTCATCCCCGGCTGGTTCGACAAGGGCCTGCCGTGGCGGCGCAGCAACCAGCAGGGCCTGCAGGACGTGTTACTGCTGGCGCCATCCAAGGACTACCTCGCCCGCCTGCCCCACGGCAAACTCCCGGACCGCAGCGACTTCAAGCGCTTCATGGGCGACGACCCAAGCCGCAACAAATACTGGCAGACAGCGATGAGCGAAAGCCGGCGGCTAGGGGATGAGTTTCTGGCATTGGCGGATAACGGCGGATTGGGCGAGAGACTACAAGTCTTGTAGACGGCGGCTTACCAGCGATAACCAAAGTTATCGGCACAAAACTGTGCAGCCCCTCCACCCCACTAACCACGATGCGAAGCGAGCCGCTCTTGATCGTGACCTTGATCTAGCTTTTGATCTCAGGCGCCCCGTCAAACACGCTGGCCGGAATTCGACAGGGATTTGGGGGGTAAACCGGCAGGGATGCCGGTTTAGCCGCCCCGCGCCATGGATGGCGCGTGGCGGCGGCCCCCCAAATACCTGTCGGATTACGGGCACACCGAGCGTGAGCGAGGTGCCGAGTGTTGGGGCAAGAGCGTTTTGCTTACTTTTGCGCTTTTCAAAAGTGAGCCGCTGTAAAAGCGGAACCCATAGCAGCCGTTACCTAACTAACGGATATGTACCCGGTCTGATCCAACATCCTGATCGTCTACCAGGCCGCCGGCGGGAGCAAGCTCCCTCGCCACAGGTCCAGCGCCATAGCCAGAATTGTGTAGATGCCCAAGCCCCGATGGCGCTGAATCAGTCACCTGATGAATCGACTGACACGCTGCTATCGGGGGCAAGCCCCCTCCCACATTTGGATCGCGGGGTAACCGTTAGATTGTGGTCAGCTGTCAGGCCGCCGGCGGGAGCAAGCTCCCTCGCCACAGGTCCAGCGCCATACCCAAAATTGTGTAGATACCAAGGCCCCGATGGCGCTGAATCAGTCACCTGATGAATCGACTGGCACACCGCTATCGGGGGCAAGCCCCCTCCCACATTTGGATCGCGGGGTAACCGTTAGATTGTGGTCAGCTGTCAGGCCGCCGGCGGGAGCAAGCTCCCTCGCCACAGGTCCAGCGCCATACCCAGGGTGGTGTAGATACCGAGGCCACGATGGCGCTGAATCAGTCACCTGATGAATCGACTGACACACCGCTATCGGGAGCAAGCCCCCTCCCACATTTGGATCGCGGGGTAACCGTTAGATTGTGGTCAGCTGTCAGGCCGCCGGCGGGAGCAAGCTCCCTCGCCACAGGTCCAGCGCCATACCCAGAGTCGTGTAGATACCTATACAGCGAGGGACGGTATGCGCGCCAAGGGATCAAGCTGTTAAACTCGCCGCCTGCCAGACACCGACCGAGCTGAAAACACTGTGGAAATCTTCAAGGAATTTACATTCGAATCCGCCCACCGCCTGCCCCACGTACCGGAAGGCCATAAATGCGGGCGCCTGCACGGGCATTCGTTCAAGGTGGCGATCCACCTGAGCGGCGACCTCGATCCCCATACCGGCTGGATTCGCGACTTCTCGGAGATCAAGGCGATTTTCAAACCGCTCTATGAACGTCTCGACCACAACTACCTCAATGACATCCCAGGCCTGGAAAACCCGACCAGCGAAGTGCTGGCCAAGTGGATCTGGAATGAGCTGAAACCCCTGCTGCCTGAGCTCAGTGCGATTCGCATCCACGAGACTTGCACCAGCGGTTGCATCTATCGCGGCGAGTAAGCGATTGCGCGTTGAAGAACCACCTGCGGGTGGTTTTTTTACGTCTGCCACCCTCAATGTAAAGCACCCTTGACACGGCAATAATCCAAACCTAATGTAAAGCACCCTTTACTTGTGGAGATGGTCATGTCGGTCAAACGCTTTCTGGTGGAATTCGCGGTGATAATGCTGGCGTACATGCTGTGCGTCGTCATTTCCAGCGCCTATGTGTCGTCCATGCCCGACGGCGCCGCAAAAATCGCCTTGGCCTTGCTGCCAGTGATTCCGATGATCGCGATGGCGGTTACGATCATCCGCCGGCTGAACGCCATGGATGAAATGGGCCGCAAGATCCAGTTGGACGCGCTGGCCGTGGCGTTTGTGTGCACGGCGCTCACGACCTTCAGCTACGGCTTCCTGGAAACTGCCGGCTTCCCACGCTCGTCGGCCTTTATGGTGTGGCCGATCATGGGTGGCGTCTGGTGCGTGGCTACGATCATCGGCACAAGGCGCTACCAATGAATAACCTGATGCGTCAGTTACGCTCGGAACTGGGCTGGTCCCAGGCCGACCTTGCCGAGCGCCTTGGCGTATCGCGCCAGACCATCAATGCCATCGAGACCGGCCGCTACGATCCAAGCTTGCCGTTGGCGTTCAAGATTGCCAACGTGTTCGAACGGCCTATCGAAGGGATCTTCGAAGCGCCGACAGATTGATCGACTGTCCAAGGGAGCACATTGCAATGATGCGCCTCGCCACTGCTGCAGATGTTGCTGCCATCGAGGCTATCGTCCAGGCGGCCTACTCGCCGTACATCGAACGGATCGGCCGCAAGCCAGGGCCGATGCTGGAGGATTATCACCAACAAGTGAAAGCCGGAGGCGTACACGTGCTGGAAAATGCCGGGCGGGTTCAGGGTTTTATCATCCTGCTGGATGCTGATGACGCACTGCTGCTGGATAATCTGGCCGTCGCCCCGGATGCCCAGGGCCTGGGCCTCGGGCGGTTGCTGATGGATTTTGCCGAGCAACAGGCGCTCGCCGCAGGCTTCGCCGCCATCCGCCTGTACACAAATGAAACCATGGCCGAGAACATCAGGCTGTACACGCGCCGTGGCTATGTCGAAACCCACCGGGCCGAAGAACATGGCCTGCACCGCGTATACATGACCAAACAACTCCAGGAGTAACCCATGGAAAACACCTGGCTGGCCCAAGCCAAACGCTTGCAGGCGTTGGCGTCCACGGGGCTGCACTTTTGCACTGATGATTTCGAGCGCGAGCGCCTGGAAGAAATTGCCGAGATTGCCCACAGCATGCTCGCGCAATTGGGCAATGTGCCCTTGGAGCGCATCACCGGGTTAGTCACCGACTTTGCCCAGCGCTATTCGACACCGATGATCGACGTACGGGGTGCGATCATCGAGGACGACCGAATTCTGCTGGTGCGCGAGTTGACCGATGGCTGCTGGGCGTTGCCGGGCGGTTATGCCGATATCGGTTTGTCGGCGGCGGAAAATATCGTCAAGGAGATTCGCGAGGAGGCCGGATTGACGGTCACCGCGCGGGCGCTGTACAGCGTCACGCACAAGGCCAAGGGTTTGTATCGTCCGGACGTGCGGGACTTCTACAAGCTGTACTTCCTGTGTGAACCGGTGGATCAGTGCGCACCGATGGCGGGTTTCGAGACTACCGAAGTGGGCTTTTTCCGCCTCGATGCGCTGCCGCCGCTGTCCCGTGGGCGCACCATCGAGAGTGATCTGGAGGCGGCATTCGCCTTTCATCGCGGCGAGACGACCTACACGCTATTCGACTGATCCAATTTGTATCACCGCTGCACCGCTTTCGTGCCCGACTGGGCACGGCGTACAACCCTTCCTGCGTTTCTCCCATGTTTGGCTATAAATAGTGTGCACGATGCACAGCGTCGACCGTGCGCCTGTCACTGCCGCCGGTTTGGCACGCACGGTGCAGTAGGCCTGCGTCACTCATTCAGGGAGCAAGGCACATGACGCAGCAAGAACCGGGCAATGATTACCCCCTCAGCGAAGTCCCGATGCATGCGCGCAAAGGCCTGGCGTCGACCGCCATGGTGCTGCTGGGCTTTACGTTTTTTACCGCGACCATGTTTGCCGGCGGCAAGCTGGGGGTGGCGTTCAGCTTTATCGACATGCTCGGCGTCGTGGCCCTGGGTAACCTGTTGTTGGGTATCTACGCCGCAGGCCTGGGTTACATCGCGTTCAAGAGCGGGCTGAATTCGGTTCTGATGGGCCGCTTCTGCTTCGGCGAACTGGGCAGCAAGCTCAGCGACTTGATCCTCGGTTTTACCCAAATCGGCTGGTACGCCTGGGGTACCGCCACGGCCGCGGTGGTGCTGGGCAAGTATTTCGAACTGAGCCAGGGCAGCGTGCTGGCGTTGATGGTGCTGTTTGGCCTGGTGTTTTGCGCCACGGCCTACATTGGTTATCGCGGGCTGGAGATTCTGTCCTACATCGCGGTGCCGGCGATGGGCATCCTTCTGTGTCTGTCGATGTGGGTGGCGACCGTGAAAGTCGGCGGGCTGGAGGGGTTGTTGGCGGTGGTGCCGAGCGGTGCGTTGGACTTTTCCACGGCAATCACTCTGGTGTTCGGCACCTTTGTCAGCGGCGCGACCCAAGCCACCAATTGGACGCGCTTTTCGCGTTCGGCCAAGGTGGCGGTGCTGGCCAGCCTGATCGGTTTCTTTATCGGCAACGGCTTGATGGTGCTGATCGGCGCCTACGGTGCCATCGTCTATCAACAACCGGATGTGGTCGAAGTGTTGCTGCTGCAGGGCTTTGCCATGGCGGCGATGGCCATGTTGCTGCTCAACATCTGGAGCACCCAGGACAACACCATTTATAACTTCGCGGTGGCCGGCTGCAACCTGCTGCGCACTAAGCGGCGCAAGACCGTGACCCTGGCCGGCGCGGTGATCGGCACCCTGCTGGCGTTGCTTGGCATGTACGACCTGCTGGTGCCGTACTTGATCCTGCTGGGCACGGTGATCCCACCGATTGGCGGGGTGATCATGGCGGACCTCTTCTACCGTTACCGCGGCCACTATCCGCGCCTGGCCGACGCTCGCCTGCCGGCGTTCAACTGGCCTGGGCTGGTGGCGTATGCGGTGGGCACGGTGCTGGCTTTCAGCTCGCCCTGGGTCGCGCCGTTGGTGGGCATCGTTGCTGCGTCGTTGACCTACATCGTGCTCACCACCGTACTCCGGGTGCGCGCGCCGCTGGCTGACGCCCGCGCATGAGCCTGACCCTTGCCGATGTACTGGCCCTGCCGGGCTTGGAATCAATGCGCCTGCGCGCAGGCGCCGTTGGCCTGGATAATACCGTGCGCTGGCCCTATGTCGCGGAGAACAGCGGGATTGCCGAATGGGTCTTGGGCGGCGAGCTGGTGTTCGTGACCGGGATCAATCACCCACGGGATGAAGCCAACTTGCTGCAACTGCTGGATGAAGCCTGTCAGCGCCAAGTGGCTGGGTTGGTGATACTCACGGGGCCGGCATATATCCAGGCGATTCCCCCGCGTTTGCTGGAGGCTGCCGAAGCCGCCGGCATGCCACTGATCGAACAGCCCTATTCGCTGAAAATGGTGCTGGTGACCCAGGCCATTGGCTCGGCGCTGATCCAGTCCGAGCAATTGGGGCGCTCGCGGCACGATGTGTTGGAGCGCTTGCTGACCGGCGATTACCAATCCTTGGATTTGCTGCTGCACCGTGCAGTGCAATTGGGCCTGTCGCTGGCCGGGCACTGGCAGGTTGTGCAACTGCAATTGGAAGGCAGCGAATGGCTGTTTGCCCAGGGCGATGCCGCCTATGTAGAGGCGCAACTGGCGCGGCAACATGACGCTATCAGTCGGCGTTTGCGTCAGGTGTCTGCCGGGTTGCCGGTACTCGGACGGGCCGGGCAATGGACACTGCTGCTGCCGGCGCCGGACGCTGTCGCCGCCTTGGCCAACCGCCAGCAATTGGCCAACTGGCTCAACCCGCTGAACCTGCGCCTGGCGCCGCTCAAACTGTTTATCGGCCTCAGCGCCGCCGCGCACCCACCGGTACGCCTGGCCCAGGCGCAGGATGAAGCGCGCCAGGCGTTGGCCGCTGCACGGCGTTTCAGCGAGCGGGCCGGGCTCTGCATGTACGACGAACTGGGCGTGCTCAAACTGCTCAGCGGCGTGCGTGATCGCGCCCTGCTCGACCAATTCCTGAATGAACGCCTCGGCCCATTACTGCGCCACGACGTGCACCATGGCCCCAGCCTGATGCCGACCCTGGAAGCCTGGTTTCACGAGAATGGTAACCTTGTGGCCGCCGCCCAACGGCTGGCCGTGCACCGCAACACCCTGACACACCGTGTCCAGCGCATCGAAGCCCTGTGCGGCCTGACGCTGGATAACGCTTATGACCGCCTGGACATCGGCATTGCGCTGATGATCTGGCGGCTGTCTGCCTGATTGTTTTTAGCCAAGAGGAACTTGCCCATGCACATCATCAACGCCCGCCTGCGCAACCGTGAAGGCCTGCATGATCTGCACCTGGAACATGGCCGGATCGCCAGCATCACCCCCCAATCGGGTACAACGACTGCCGCGGCCGACGACTTGGACGCCGCCGGCAACCTGGTGATTCCGCCCTTCGTCGAACCCCATATCCATCTCGACGCCACACTGACCGCCGGCGAGCCGCGCTGGAACATGAGCGGCACCCTGTTCGAAGGCATCGAATGCTGGGGCGAACGCAAGGCCACCATCACCCAGGCAGACACCAAGACCCGCGCCAAAAAGACGATCCAGGCCCTGGCCGCCCACGGCATCCAACACGTGCGCACCCACGTCGACGTCACCGACCCGGACCTCACGGCGCTCAAGGCCATGCTGGAAGTGCGCCAGGAAAGTACGCACCTGATCGACCTGCAGATCGTCGCGTTCCCCCAGGAAGGCATCGAGTCATACCGCAACGGTCGCGAACTGATGGAAGAAGCCATTCGCCTCGGCGCCGACGTAATCGGCGGCATCCCTCACTTTGAGTACACCCGCGACCAGGGCGTGAGTTCGGTGAAGTTCCTGATGGACCTGGCCGAACGCACCGGCTGCCTGGTGGACGTGCACTGCGACGAAACCGACGACCCGCATTCGCGCTTTCTCGAAGTGCTGGCCGAAGAAGCCCGCAGCCGTGACATGGGCGCTCGCGTTACCGCCAGCCACACCACCGCCATGGGCTCCTATGACAATGCCTACTGCGCCAAGCTCTTCCGCCTGTTGGGGCACTCCGGTATCAGCTTCGTTTCCTGCCCCACCGAGAGCATTCACCTGCAAGGCCGCTTCGATACGTTCCCGAAACGCCGTGGCGTCACTCGGGTCAACGAACTGCTGGAGGCCGGCATGAACGTGTGCTTCGGCCAAGACTCCATCGTCGATCCCTGGTACCCCTTGGGCAACGGCAACATCCTGCGGGTGCTGGAAGCCGGTTTGCACATCTGCCACATGCTTGGCTACCGCAACCTGCAAAGCGCGCTGGACCTGGTGACCGACAACAGCGCCAAAGCCATGGCCCTGGGCGAACGATACGGCCTGGAGCCTGGACGGCCAGCCAACCTGCTGATCCTTTCGGCGGACAGCGACTACGAGGTCATCCGTAGCCAGGGCCTGCCGCTTTACTCGATCCGCAACGGCAAGGTCTTGATGAAACGTCAGCCGGCGCAGGTGGAGTTTGTGTAAAGGCTCTGTTCAGGCAATCGAGTCGATATCCAGTGTTTGCGCCCTCCCCCATTCGCCAGGCATGGCAGGAGGGATACTGGCGACCTGGGCCAGCTCGCGGTTTTCATGGTGACTGAACCAGCGCCTGAGGCTCGGTTGCAAGCTGGCGCTGTGGGCTTGACTGCCGTAGACATCACGCGCGTCCAAACGGCGCCAGCGCAGGGTCGCAAGGCGCTCACGACTGGTGTGCAAGCGGTCGATCTCGGCGTTCAAGGCTTCGTTGTGCTCATAGCCCCGATCGTTGGCGGGCTTCAGGCGGACCAGTTCGCGGCGCTTGTTGCGCAGTTGCTGGCGCATGGTTTCAAGTGCGTGATCGAGCCGTTCAAATTCTCTCGGTGTGACCAAGGGCCCGCTGCTTTCCTGGGTTTGTTGCCAGCGACGTAGCGTCGCCCAGGCGGCTGGGATATAGCTGGCGGTCATGAAGTGCTGATTGGCCTGAAACAGCTGTTTCAGCAGATTGTCACGGTCAGGCATGTCACCGTGGAGTTGCAACGCTCGGTTGCAGCCGGCTTCCTGGATGGACTCACAACCGGGTTTCCACAACACTGAAGAATGCGTGCCATCTGCGAGCATGATCGGCATGAAGTGTTGCTGTTCGCCATGGTGCTGGTAGGGATTGCCACCGAAACGTACCAGGCCGGCCGCAAACAGCAGGCCACCGGACGCGGGGGCGCTGAAGAGTGTGACGGCGCCGGGGATCCAGAGTTTGGCGGTGGTGTTCATCCACGGAGCCGGGACGCTGGGGACTGGATCGTTGTGGTTGACGATGCGGTGGTGGACCAGGCTTGAGGCACCGAGGGTGAATTCGGAGTCGGCGGCGCGCGGGGCACCGTAGGTGTAGAGGAGGATGTTGTAGTTCCCCTCCGGCGCTCGGCGCAGGCCTTCTGCCAAGAGCAAAGCGATTGCGCCACCCAGGCTGTGGCCGCAGATGATGATTCGTTGGCCGGTGTGAAACTGAGTGAGGTAATGCAGCACGAAATCACGCATCGCCCGATAAGCCTGATAAAACCCTTCGTGCGCCTTGCCGATACCCTCGGCGAAAGCCACCTGATGAGCGTCTGCATCCCGTAGCCCATCTGCAGCGCTGGCAGTACCCCGTACCGCAATCAGGATCACCTCATCGTGATGACTGATAAATGCCTGCGTGTCAGTACCAAATTCTTCATCATCAAAAAAATGCAAACTCGCGGGGTGCTCCTGCTTCTCCGCTAATTCAGGTCGGTTTTGGGGGTACAGCGTGGGATCGAAAGGCAAAATCTCGAAGCGCCGGGAATACGGGACCTCTTCGTAGAGCGGATAGAACCGTTGCTGTTGATCTGCATCGACTCGCCAGGCTTCGTGATAACCCGAGAGCTTTTCAGCAAAAAAATGACCGACGCTTGGGTCGAAGGGGAATCGAACTGCGTCCCGAGGCCGTTGAGGTGGCTCCTGGCCGAAATTGCAATAACTCAAGGTGGCCATCAACGCCAGCTGATACAGGTTCAAGGCACAGAAGCTGTCTTCGGTTGAAAGCATCGGACGCAACGCTCGCAGTGGCCGAACCTCCAGGACGGTATGGTTGTTGGGAAATAATACGATCCCCGCCAAGGTCGATTGGGGCGGCCCGAAGCCAAGGTCCGCCAGCATCTTTAACGCGTGCCGCTGGGGTTGGTGAGTTCGCTGCGCAACCGGTGGCAAGTGGGCGACATGACGGACCAAGTCGCGAACTTCAACTTGATAAAACCGACTGGTTGTTGGTTGAGCCGGATCACCCTCAGTACGCCGACCGTCGGAGCGAGCAAATCGAGTGTGTTCCGCCCGAATTTGAAGCTCGGTGATAGGGAGCTTGTAAGCTCGGCGCGACATCAGTTGCTGATACAACGGCTCCGTTCCTGAATACAGGTCGTCAAAAACAAGGGCCACAGGCCCACAGTAAATATCTTTGAGTGTGGCGAATCCGTTTCCGTCCAGCCTGCCTTTGTATTGTTGCCCCGCGCTATCGTGAAGGGTGTAAGGCAACCCACCGTAGGCCGTCCCAACGCCGAGTTCATCTGCCAGGCAAAAACTCACCCAATGCCCGCGCAATGGACAAGCCGGCTTGTTATCACTGAAAAAAGGTTGCTTCCGTGCGTCCAACATCATGAGTTTGCTCCTTGTTACTTGCACGATGGGTAGACATCACAGATGCGACCATCGGGCATTTTTATAGGCTTAAAGTCGGTGGTATTACCGTTGCAAAACGCGTACAGGTCTTCAAAGCTGTTACCTTTACAACGCTTCCATCCGCCAGGTACTGCCACCCAGGTACCGTCAAAATACGGTTCCTCCTCGTCAATTAAAGTCAGCGTCACCCTGAGTGTCTTTCCCGGCAACTGATCCCGCTGCACCACGTGTCCTGATCCCTGTCCGTGTGGTTGACGGGCCACCTCAAAAGCCTTGCATGAAAGAACCTTGATGATCGCGTGTTGCGGCCCCGCCGTCCGAAACAACCACTGACATTGCTTGTGCAATTCCTGAACGCCCGAATCTGGCATCCCAGGTATATCGGCGTTCGAGGGATCTGTGATTGAGAAACCTGCGAGGTCTCCCCCGACGTCTGAATATCGGGTCCCCCACTTCGCATACGTTCTAAAATCCACACTGCGCAAAACCGTAGGGCACCCTTCAATGATCTCCGTCAGCGGTAGCTCAAAACTCACGCGTTCAGCCACCGGTTTGTAACGCGCAATAAAGATTTTCCTCTCGGGCCTTTTGCCTCGACGTCTCGGCAACGTGCACGTTTCCCCAGTCGCGGGACCATAGTTGGCGCCGCCGATGAAGCGAAACTCCGCCGGCAAATCCACCTCCAACGTAAACCGTTCAACCGGTTTGCTCACGCACCCCGCCTGCCCTATCATCGCCAGCACAATCAACACGCCCCACCTTCGCCTAGCCATTTTTTCCTCCTGTCAATTCCCACTGGGCTGCCACCCGTTCAAAATGCTCTCCCGGTGCCTCCCCACCCCGCGGCCCCCACTGAACGACCGTGCCCCGTGTGGCCTCTTCCAACCGTCGTACCACCAGAAACTCCAGTTGCTCGGGCCTTCGCCACTGCCAGGTGCGAGCCTGCTCCAATACCTGCGCCAGCCAGATTCTTGGGTCCTGGAATTCCGCTAACGCGACCAGGTCTTCACTGTGCTCGGTCAACAGGTAACGCAGGATATTGGCCTGCAGGATGGCTTCAGCGTTCGGGTTGGGGGTGTTCAGCCAAGGCGCGGGGTTGGGCACCGGATGTTCACCGGGGGCCGGGTTGTCAGCCGTGCGCCAGCGCTCTTCGTGCCAGTAGCAAACGCTGAACAACGGGCCGAGGAATTGCGGCCAATGTTCCGCGCGCAGATAGGCCAGTGCGCGTGCCAGGGTGCGGTTGTCGTGAAAGCGGTACATCGATTGCACACCTTCCGGGCCCACCAGCAGCCTGTCACGCCAGTGCCGAGTCACGACGTCCAGGTCTTCGCTTGGCAGGCTGCCCAGCCAGCCCCAGTTGTTCTCGGGCTGCTGCAAAAGGCCGAGCAATGCAGGCTCGTTCATCTGCTCCAGCAACAAAATCACTGGGCCTTGCCCCGCCAGTTCCGCCAAGTCGGTCTCGGCGTAGAGGCTGCGATGCTGTGAAACATCGCGCATCGCCAGCAGTGGCTGACAGGCTTCATGCTGCCCCTCAAGGATCAAACACAACCGATGTCCTGCCTGATGCTGTTGATCCATCCATTGGCCTGGCATGTTCTGCATCAAGCAGCCCTCCCCGGCAGATCACACAGGCCTTCGCGGCAGCGCTCGCACACCGGGCAGTAGTCGGCCCCCAGTTGGCTGGCCAGGTTCATGAGGGTGCCTTGCACCACGGAGATCGCTGGCCTGTCGGCCGCCGCTAACGCATTCGCCGCTCGGGTCACGGAGGGTGAACCGCCCAGGGTGATGGGCCGACTGCTGAAGATGCCCCCCGCCTGGATGACCAGGTGCTCGCCGCCCGCCTTGAGGCTCAGTTGCGCCCCGGCATCGATCACCAGGCTGGCACCGGACTTGAGGTGAAGCTGCTGCCCCGCTTCGACGAACAAAGTCTGGCCAACGTGGGTCCGGCTATCGCCGTGTACATCGAGGTGATCGCTGGCCTTGAGTACGACGCTGCGATCACCCGTGACCTGGCGATGCTCCTCGCTGCCCAGGTGAGTGGTGCTCATACCGTGGATGACTTCCCGGCGTTCGCCCGCCACCTCCAACCGGCTGTCATGGCCGACCTGCTGCTCCAGGTCCCGCTGTGCGCGAAGATAAATCAACTCCTCGCCGCGGCGGTCTTCCAGGTACAGCTCATTGGCGCCCGCGCCGCCGGGGGAACTGCAGCTGCGCAAGACACTGCGGGTCTTGTACTGCGGGAGGGGATAGGCCGACCTGTGCGACGCATTCGGCAGGCAACCGTTGATCAACGGTTGGTCCGGGTCCCCTTCCAGGAAGGTCACCAGCACCTCCATGCCCACACGCGGAATCAGCGTTGCACCGAACCCGTCACCGGCCCATCCGGACGCCACCCGGACCCAGCAACTGCTTGTATCATCCGACGTATTCAGGCGGTCCCAGTGAAAGCGCACCTTCACCCGGCCATAAGCGTCGCAATGCACCTCCTCTCCGGGCGGCCCGGTCACGGTTGCGGTCTGGCTGCCATGGATGCTCGGCTTGGGATGTTTGAGGGACGGTCGATGTACCGCTTGCCAAGGGGTCGCCGTGAAGCGATTGCGATACCCCAGGAACCGGTCAGTCGCGGGCGCAGCCTCCTCCAGCACCTGCGGTTGATAGCCCTCGTGACGCACCGAAGTGATGAGCCACAAATCGTTGCAGGACGGGTCGGGGTGATCGCGTAATTCAAGAAAATGTCCACTGCGCAGCGCGGGTTGATCACTCCTGCCCAATGCCCGAAGACGGTCACGTTGGTGACGCTCCAACCCCCGCCGCGCCAAGCGCTTACCCCGGACATGGCCGCTGAATCCTGCTGGGTAGTGATAATCCTCAAGAGGATGCGCCGGAGCAGAACCGGCGGTGTCCTGCAGAAGCAACGAAGGGTGTTCGAAATCATGATCGCGGCGCACCGTCGCCTGGCTGCGTGTGCCCAAACGCACCTCGAAACGCTGGATAACCTGCGTTTCGGCCTGCGGCCCGCCAGCCGGGTAATAGCGCTGCACCGGCAAGCGGCGAAACACCGTCTGGTCGTCACCGAACACCAACAGATGAGCGTCCGTGCTGTGACGAAAATGGTAGTGAATGCCCTCCTCTTCACACAGCCGCTGGATGAAGTGCAGGTCACTTTCCGCGTACTGCACACAGAACGTGCGCGGCGGATAAACCACGGGGCCCAGCTCGAACACGTAGGCGTCCGCCAGAATGCCATGCTGTTCGAGGACGGCGGCGATGATCTGCGGCACGCTGCGCCGCTGGAAAATCCGCTGGTCGCGCCGATGCGCAAGATAGGCCAGCCGAGGTGCCAGGGTCAGGTGGTAGCGCGTGGTGCGCTGACCTGGGTCATCTCGGCCTATCGCGTAGATATGCCCATGCAGGCCTTCGTTCGCGTCACCGAAATCCAGGTAGGCGGGTTGGTGGAGCAACGTCTCCAGCGCTAGGGAGGGGTTTTCACTCACGACCTGTACGTGGATGAAAAACGCTTGATCAAGGACCTCGCTGCCGTTGAATGCCAGCACTTGGAAGTCGATATTTATGCGTGGAAGAATAAGTTTGAAACGTGACGAAACAAACGCGTTAACCATCCGTTGTTACCCGCCGCTAATGAATGACCGCCCTGAAATACTCTCTCTCGCTAAAGAATAAGTGACCGAGAAAAAAGCGCCTGAACGCCTCAAAGCTTAGCGATTACGGGGAAGAATCGGCCGCGCAAAAATAAAAAAGAAGTTTCGTACGAAGAAGTTGGAAGTGTCTTTTACCAAATGAAAAAACGAGGCAATGCGCCACTTCTTAGTCATAAGAAATGCCCTACATTAAAGTTCGTCACGATAACTAACTAACAGAGAAACAGCCGACGCCAAATCACAGCGTCAGCCGTTAAGAAACCTCACCCTTGCAGCCGCGCTGCACCGAACAGACTGACGCTCAGCAACGTCTTGTCCTGAGTGAGCAAGCGCACCGGCGCAATGCCACCAGGCATGACCACGGCAATATCACCGCTCTCAACCCAGCCTGCACGCCATGCCGCGCATGCCACGGCACTGGCGCTGGTTCCGGAAGACGCAGTGGGCCCCTCTCTGCGTTCGAACACCCGCGCGATGAGTCGATTGCGGGACTCTCGCGCCGCCCATTGCAGGTTGACCCCAGCCGCACAGGGTTGCCCGCCGCCTGCGGGAGGTGCAAAGGCAATCGCCTTCAAGGCTTCGAACAGGGCGGGCTGCTGCATTTGTGCGTTGTCGGGCAATGCCGACACCCGCTCGACCAACGTCACACAATGGGGGTTGCCCACCCGTACAAATTGACTGGTGGCCCACTGAGGGTTGATCGCCGTCAGCTCACTGATGTGGCTCAGTTCGGCCTCCTCCAGAAAGGCTTGATCAACCCCTTGGGCCCCCACCGCCGAGGGTCCGAACGTGGGCAACCCCAGTTCAAGCCAGAACCCCGCAACGTCCTCACGAACGGACGGCTCCACCCGAGTGGCGACGGGCGATACCGCATCCGTTTTGTCGTGGTGTACGCGCAATTCACAGGCGTCAGTCATCAGGGCCTGTTCGGTCAGTGCCTGGGCAAAAATCGTCAAGCCATTGCCGCTGCGCTCGGCCAAAGAGCCATCCGTGTTTACGATCAACAGGTCAAACGGCGGCTCGGCCTGGAACGGCCCGACCAACAAACCATCACAGCGATGCGCCTTGGCATCAGCCGGGCGTGGTATCGCGCCCCAGCCGCATTCGGAAGCGACGGCCGATGCCGTCCAACGACTGCGAGTACGCGCGGCCAACGCCGCGCTGTCGGGCACCTCAATGCCCTTGTTTCTTAACAAGGCTGGGCTGACCACGCCATAGACGTTGCCGCGGGCATCGTAGAACAGGGTCATAGCGTGGTTTGCCTGAACAGCTTCATCGGGTCGTCCGTTTGGTTGCCTGCACATTCAGGCAACAGCGTATTACAGAACCTACCGACAATGGGAGGCGGCCTGGAAGGTGGTAATCACCGTGAGCACGAAGGGGTTCAAAAGCCCTCACGGAGATTACGCACCTTCCAGGCCGCCTCCTACACACCCGATACTTCTTACGTGGCTGCAAACTGCCCAGCCGTTCCAAGTGTGTAAAAATAAAATTCACGCCCGGCAAAACGCCAAGGGAACCCCGCTCGCGAACCAACGCCTGATATGCAAGGATGTCGCGCCGGACATCGTTCGTTGAACGCCAAACCAAGGACTTTTCATGACTGCCATCTCCACCTCAGCGCCCGTGGTTCCCGGGCGGCTGGAGCAAATGTCGACCCGTATCGCCTTCTTCATTGCCGGCTTCGGCATTGCCGCCTGGGCACCGCTGGTGCCGTATGCCAAAGCCCGTGCCGAACTGAGTGAAGGCACACTGGGCCTGCTGCTGTTGTGCCTGGGCGTCGGCTCGATCATTGCCATGCCCGCAGCGGGTGCCTTGGCATCGCGCTTTGGCTGCCGACGCGTGCTGAGTGCCGGGACGATCATGATCTGCCTGGCTTTGCCGGTGTTGGCGACGGTCAGTTCGATTCCGTTGCTGATGGCGGGTTTGTTCCTGTTTGGTGCCGGTTTAGGCACGGTGGATTCCACCGTCAATCTGCAAGCCGTGATCGTCGAACGTGCCAGTGGCAAGACGATGATGTCCGGTTTTCACGGGCTGTTCAGCCTGGGTGGGATTATCGGCGCGGGGGGGGTCTCGGGATTGCTCGGGTTGGGCCTTTCGCCACTGCAGGCTACCCTGGTGGTGATCGTCATCACGCTGGCGGCACTGCTCAAGGCGGCACCGCACCTGCTGCCGTACGGCAGTCAAAGTTCGGGCCCGGCGTTTGCCGTTCCGCGTGGCGTGGTGCTGTTTATCGGTTGCCTGTGCTTTATTGTGTTTCTGGCCGAAGGCGCAGTGCTCGACTGGAGCGCGGTGTTCCTCAGTGCCGAGCGCGGCCTGGACGAAGCCTATGCAGGCTTGGGTTACGCAGCCTTTGCCTTGACCATGACGCTCGGACGGTTGACCGGTGACGCCATCGTGCGCCGGCTGGGCGCTACTCGGGTGATCGTGGCTGGCGGTGCACTGGCAGCGGTCGGCACATTCCTCGCCACCTTATCCCCGGCTTGGGAAATGGCCTTGCTGGGTTATGCACTTGTAGGTGCCGGGTGCTCGAATATCGTCCCGGTGCTGTATACCGCTGTCGGCAAACAGAACGTCATGCCAGAACACATTGCCGTGCCGGCCATTACCACCCTGGGCTATGCGGGGATATTGGCCGGGCCGGCCTTGATCGGGTTTATCGCCCATGGCAGCAGCCTCGCTACGGCCTTCCTGTTGATCGCAGGGTTGCTGGCAGCGGTGGCGGTGAGTGGAAAAATACTGCGGGTATGAACGTTAAGCAGCACGAGCGGCTTGAGTATTTCAAGCAACTCGTGCCCCTTGAGCGTCTTTAAATTCCCCTCTCTTGCTTGTCCTCCTGCAGCCAGCGATCAAGGCTGTAGTTCTTCAACCACCCATCGTCGTTACGACTGCCGAACAGGCTGAAACCATTGGCTTTGTAACTGTCCAGAGAGTCCATTAACCCGGGTCGCTCCGTGAGATTCTTGGCCAGGTACACCTCTTGCTCAGTGTATTTTTTCAACGGAAACCCGGTGCGCGGATCCCGTACCGCTTCACCGTTGTTGTCCGTTACGTTAGGGTCCTTGCTGATCTCGGCAATCGTTTCCCTTTTCACGTACCGGTGTTTTTCTGAGCCAAAAAAGGCACTGAAGTCTTCCGACTTGTCCCGCCAATCATCAAACTTCCCCCTGAATGCCTGCACGACCTGCGCATCGGTTTTCGCATGGAACGGATCGGCGCTCTGGGTATTGGGGTTGGTATTGCCGATCTGTGAGTCGCCCGCTTTGGCAAGGCTTTCATGGGTGATTTCACCGCCTTTGGCAACAATCGCATCGTTCAGCCGGGGACGGTTGAGTATCTCTCGCGCCAACATGATAGTGCGCTCCGACACCTTGCTGCTGCTGGGTTCTTCTTTGGCTATTTCCTGCAAAGATCCCTGGGTCAGTCGACCATCTTTCTTGAAGGCATCCAGTAATTGCAGGTTGTTTTTGAGGTCGGTCGCCAGCAAGTGGTCGTCTGAGCTGACAAAGGGGTTCCCAACCTTCGACATGCCTCCATACAGGTTCTGGCCGTCAAAGTGACGATCGGCGCCGTTCGCGAAACGGGTGTTGAATGTCTGCAACGCTGGCAACGGCTTACCCAATGCTCGGGTATCTACCTCATGGCGAAACTGACCATTACCCGCACCTGCTGAGGGATTATTCGGTGCATTTAATACCGCTATTTGCGTGCGGCCCAGATTATTGACAATTTCCGCCATGATTCACCTCTACCCTATCTAGATTTTCGTAGCCTGGGCCTTGATTACCTGATCCGCAAAACCGACTCGAAATCAACATGGCACAAGCACCAATTGAGTGGTGCTCAGAAGACAATGGTTCCGAAGACTGCCGTCCAAAACGCCGGACTTACCCCAGTGAATCTTGAGCGTTTGTAACCCGCTCACCTGGCCGGGCCATCCATGGCGTGGAACAGCCCACTAGCGGCTGGACAATTTGTGCCAAAGGTTGGCAAATAGGCAGAGCAAAGGATTGGATCCTGGCTCCTCAGTGATCGCTCGAGTGCCTTTGTCAAAATCTTCGGCGGTGGGCGCCTTGAAGCTGAACTTAGGCGAGGATGTGAGGTTAAGCCCCTGTGGCTGGGACGTTCCCGGGGTCTCTGGCTGTTGCGCAAGCGTAGCCATGGCCGAGACGTCGTACTGGGAGTGACGGGATTCAAATGATGTCGAGTTCATGGTCCAGACCTAATCCGGTAGATGAAGGCCCCCATCGGTAGTCAATGACCGGTGGATATTTACTCTGTGGTGCGTTTTTGAAAACGGTTCCTGCGGGTGGATCTGTAT
This sequence comes from Pseudomonas petroselini, assembly GCF_045037875.1. Taxonomy (NCBI): domain Bacteria; kingdom Pseudomonadati; phylum Pseudomonadota; class Gammaproteobacteria; order Pseudomonadales; family Pseudomonadaceae; genus Pseudomonas; species Pseudomonas petroselini. The sequence goes on along the minus strand of NZ_CP173614.1, from coordinate 2,952,109 downwards.
TTCCTGTACCACGCGTTTGCCAACCTCTGCCGCGCAGTCCGCGACAGAGGCCCGCCCCACGCCTAACGAAGCAGTTGGTACAACTCCTGCTGAGAGATCTTTCCATCGCGACGCCAACTGTCAACGTTGTCCATCATCGACCTGAGGTCCGAACGGGCCATCACTTCCCTCGACAGCTGGGTGAGATGGTCGCTGAATGGGTTGCCGGTCAACGCTTGCGACGCACGTGCGCTGAGTTCGCGGAGCTTGATCGTGCTGCTGAAGTAGCCGCCCTTCAGCGAATTGAAATGGGTCAGCATTTCTCGCACGAGTTGCTTGTCGTTATTCAACTTCAACGGGTTATCGGAACGAACAACGCTACTGATGTCGTCCTTGGACAAACGGCCATCCAATGCCCCCGTACTGCCATTTCTATCGAGCGCTTGCATCAGACCGGGACGCCGCAACAGTTCCTTCGCCAGTCGGATATTCGGGTCCAGGGAGGGGTTGCCGGTCAACGGTCGATTGGCCATTTTCTGCACGCTCTGGGGCGTCACACTGCGTGAAGGCCAGCGGCCCTTGAACGCCCCATAATTATCCAGAAGCCCCTGGGCCAATTGCTCATTACTTTGTTTGGAGTAATAGGGGTCCGGTAACGTCGGGTCTGGACGCGGCGGCGGGCCGGGGTTCGGGCGCACACCGTCCGGCACTGGGCGCGGCGGCGGGCCGCTGAATACCGGGCCGCTTTGGCTGGACTGCGATGTGAAACTGACACCTACCGTGATCTGGGCACTTGATGAGGTACCAGACCGCTCAGTATTGGGTTTTGCCTCTGCAAGAGGGGCATTATCGGTGGAGGGAGCGACGCTCTGATTGAATGCTGATACCGACATTTGGTTCTCCAGTTCGGTGTGTTCAGGCGCCTGACCTCACCGTCCCAGCGACCCTGACGCTCAATAAGCCGTCCAGGCAACCAGCAGAGGCAGGCATATCCTGTGTGGCAGAACGGTGGGAAGCGGTTCCTGAGACAGCTGAAAACTTCCAGAACCCAAGTAGGAAGAGCATCGGCAGGGTTGAGAGATAACCCCCTATGTTGGACAGCATTACCGCCCAACCTGAGCAGGAAGCGCGGCAATGTGGTGAGTCAACGGCGGATCAGAACCTAATGGGGAGCGCTCACCTGTTTGAGACGGCTGAGTTTTTCGCGGCTGCCGCACACGCTCATCTGGCACCATTTGCGCTGTTTGTTCTTGGAAATGTCCATGAACACCCAATCGCAATCCGTGGCACTGCAACTGCGTAGCGCGTGCAGATCACCCGACACCAGCAACTGCGTGGCCTCGATAGCCAGGCGTCCCAGCACCATGGCCGTCAGTTCCTGCGCCGTGGTGCAGGCTTTCCACGCCCAGGCAGGCTTACCGTCGACCGACCGCAGCACCCGCCAGGCGACGCCTTGCTGGAACATCTGGTTGATCTGCTGCAAGGCCTCGTCGGGGGCGGCGTGGTTCATTGATAACGGATAGAACACCTCATACAGGCATTCCCTGAACGCAATAACGGCGTCCAGGTCCGGTTGGTAGGCGATCGACGACTCGAACACCATGGGCTTGTAGTCATCAAACTCTCGGGCTGAGATCAATGACGCATGCAAGGCCCATTCGAAGAAAAACTGAAAACTGGTGAGCCGCTCTTCGATGAGCTTGAGCGCGGTGCCGGGACGCCGGCCATTGGTGGTATTGATAAAGTCCAATACCCGGGCCCCACCAATCAGACGGATCGATTTTGCAGTGCCCGTAAAATGTGTCATGCCTGCTCCTGAAAAAACACGTTCTCCCTGCGATGGCGCAGATTACCTTGTTTTTTCGAGTTGCAGACATTGGCATCTCGGCGCAAAGACCAACGGCTAAGTGCGAGCGTCGTTGCGCGCCACCCAATCCAGAATCGTCTCGACAGACTGCGCCACTGAAAGCGCCTGGGTATTCAAGTGCACTTCCGGAAACACCGGCACGTCATAGCGGGAGTCAATACCGGTGAAGTGCTTGATCAAGCCAGCGCGGGCTTTTTTATACAGACCCTTGGGGTCACGCTCTTCGGCGGTTTCCAACGGCGCATCCACATGCACTTCGACAAAAAACTCATTGCCGATGATCGAGCGCGCGTAATGCCGGCTGGCCGAAGAAGGTGAAATCAACGCCACGATCACCAGCAACCCCGCCTCCAGCATCAACCGCGCCACTTCGGCGACCCGGCGGATATTCTCATCGCGGTCGCTGTCGGTAAAACCCAGGTCCCGGCACAGCCCGCCACGCACCGAATCGCCGTCGATAATGGCGGTGAGCCGCCCTTGTTCCTGCAGGGCAATATCCAGCGCATCGGCAATGGTCGACTTGCCTGACGCAGAGATACCCGTCATCCAGATCACGGCTGGCTTATGGTTCGTTTGCGCGTGTTCGGTGCGCCGGTGGTTGAACGCAAACGCATGCAGATTCTGGTTTGGACTGTCTGGAAAATAACTCATGGCCGCTCACCCTCCGTCACCGAAACAGGTTGTTTACCCAGCATGAACACCATCACGCATTGCACGAACAGCAGCAGCGCAACCACCCAATACACGGTCGAGAACGACCCGGTCAGGTCCTTGGAAAAACCGCCGAGGAAATTGCCGCACACCCCACCCAGGCCGATCAATACGTTGGCAATACCGAAGGCCTGGGTCAGTCGGCTGACCGGCACAATTTGCCCGATGTAACTGGGGACCAGCCCGAAGATGGGATAGAACGCCAGCGCAAACAAAAACGCGGCCAGGTAGAACAGCGGGAGGCTGTTGAAACTGAACACCAGGGTGGCGGCCAGCCCCGCACTCAGGAAACACATCGCCAGCGACGCCCGCACCCCCACCTTGTCGGCAATCCAGCCCACCAAGAAGCCCGACGCCATGCCCACGGCGCCGATGGTGGTCCAGATAAACCCGGCATCCTGGACCGACACGCCCAGTTCATCGCGCAGGAACGGCGCCAGGTAAGTCTGAAACGGTAGCAGCGCCATGCCATTGAGGAAGGCGATGGCCCAGGTCAGGTACAACGAGCGGCTGAGCCAGGGCTGGCGGCTGTCAAATGCAGTGGCTCGCTCCCCGGCAAACCCGCGGTCCTGGCTGGCGGCCAGGTTGCGCAACAGAAACCAGGCCACCACGCACAGGGCCACCGAGATCAGCCCGGCGGTGAGCCAGATCGAGCGCCAGCCGCCATTCAGGGTCAGGAACGACACCAGCAGGCCGTTGATAAACACGCCATAGCTAGTGCCGCTGGAGATCAGCCCCATGACCCGCGAGCGATTGCCGGGGCTGAAGCCCTTGGTGACGATTTCCGCCAACGGGATGTACACCGAGGCGGAACAGCCGCCGAGCAGGATCAGCAGGGCTCCCGATACCCAGATGCTGTCACTGACACTCAGGCCCAACAGCGCCAGGGAGGTCATCACCGTGGACACCAGGCTGATTTTCCAGCCCTCGAAATACCGGCTGATCACGCTGGTGACCGATGAAAACAGCAGGAAGCCGATCTGCGCGCCGCCGGTGATCAGGCCCACCGTGGTGTAGTCGAAACCGATGTCGCGACGCATGTCCACCACCAGGTTGGCGAACAGGTAAACGCCAAAGCCATAGGTACTGGCCACGAACCCTGTGAGGACCACCGCCAGCACGACGCTGTCCAATGGGCGGGTATTGCTCTGTACAAGTGTGCTCATCAAGCCTCCTTATTCGGCGCGCGCAGTGTGGATGACGAAATCACAATCCATCATGTCGTAGTCACGTTCGAAATCACCGTAGCTCTCATGGTCGGTAAACCCGGACTTGAGCACCTCCCCCTTCAATTCCCCCGGCAACAGCGGGTAAACCTGCAGCCTGTACTGCTCCTCGTTATCGAACGAATAGATGAACTCACACAGGTGCTCATCAACCTGCCCCAGGCTGACCGAAGCCTTCGTACCGCAGTAGTAGTAATGACCGCTGGCTTTGAATTTGCCGGCACGGATGGCGAAGAAATTGCGCTGATCCACAATCAGCAGGCCACCTGGCTTGAGCAAGGCCCTGAATTTCGCCAGCACCCGCAACCGATCGTGCGCGGCGAACACATGGCACAGTGAACTGCCCAGGCACACCACCGCATCGAACTGGCCAAGCTCCTGGGAATCCAGTGAATGCCAGTCGCGGTAATGGGACTGGATGTCCAAACCGTGTTTGCGAAAGTTCGCTCGTGCCTTGGTCAACATGGTACTGCTGCCATCCGTGGCGACGACATCGAAGCCCGCCTGCTTGAGCTGCACCGCATGAAAGCCACTGCCCGTCGACACATCGATCACCGACTGCACGCCGTGGCGTCGCAGCAGCTTTTCAAAGAACCCGTCCTCCCCTTCCTTGCGCTTCTCCCAATCAATCAACTCATCCCAACGCTCGACGAAATCCGCCGAATACTGCGTGGCATAACTGGCGACTTCGTTGTGCTTACGCCCCGACATCTGATTCATCACACACCTACCAGGTTGAATTCTTGAAGGACAGATACTTGCTCGCCAGCTCGTAGGCGAACTCGGCGGACTGCTCGATCGACATGGTGTGCTTGGAATAGCCCAGCATCGATTGCATGACGGCCATGCACTGCGGGTTGTACGTGACGGAACCATCGCAATGGATTTCGTCGATGCCATCCTGGCTCTGGCAGATCGTGTTGATGCGTACCGCCTCGTCCATTGGGCAAGCCTCGGAGAACTGCACCTCGATCCGCCCGTCCTGCAACTGCACCGGATAGCCGCCCGGAAGCCCGAGAGGGCCTGGCGCATGCACCAACACCGGCGTGGACGAAAACAGCCCTTCGATGACGGTGACGGCGGAGCACGCGGTGAGGAACTGCCCGTCCACCCCACCCAGGCGGCGGTACTCGGATTTCACCGTAGAAAAAATCGCCTCGGCCGGCAGGCGAGCCACCTCCGGCCGGTCGCGCACCTCATACAACAGGCGGTAGCTGGCGCGTGGAGGCAGGCCTCCGCGTGGCACGTAATGGCTGAAGTAATGCTGGGCATACAGCTGCACCTGCACATCGGCGGGCGCACATTCGAGCAACCGCGCAATGGAAAAACGCACGGCGGGAATCAGGTTGGCCACATTGCCCACGCCGATGTCCGGCGCCAGACCGATGCGCGCCAGGATCGGGTTGACCGCATCCGGGAACGCTGCGTTCACGGTTTTGGTGGTGATGCCGGACGCTTTTACTGCTTGCATCAGGCAATGCATCAACGTCAGGTGCATCGGCAGCCAGGGGCCGAACTGGGCCTGGTCGAGCTTTTCAAAGGAGAGCTTGGGCAACCCGGTGATGACCCGCCAGGACTGCAGCGACGCACAGTTCACCAGCATGTCCGGGGCTTCTTCACGCAGCAGCCGCGCGACCTTGCCGATGTCGGTCAGGTCGGCAATCACCGGCTTTATCGCGATGAACTGCCCCAGCTGTGCGCACGACAACGCCACTAAGTTGCATAACCGAATCGTTGCTTCTTCAGTGCGGCCCAGCACTACAAATTCGAAGGCGTTCTTCGGCGCCAGAATCTTGAGGATCTGCAGGCACAGGTTGCCGGCGCCCACCAGCAGCAGTTTTTTCTTGCGCACTGGATGGCTCATCGTGGGTAGGCTCCGTTGTCGACCGGAATCACCCGGCCGGTGATGTGCCGCATGGCATCACCGACAAGCAGCAAGATAACCTCAGCCACCCCACTCGGCAGGATCGGCTCCTTGAGGACCTCCTGGCGGGCGTATTCGGCGCGTCGGTATTCGGGGATGGTGCCGTAGATGGCGGTTTCATGAATCAGCGCCGGCGACACCACGTTCACCCTCACGAACGGGGCAAAGTTCCAGGCGTTGGCCTTGGTCAGGCCGATCACCGCCGCCTTGGTGGCGCCGTAGAGAGCGTCGCAGCTGCCCACTTCACCGGCCACCGAGGCGATATTGACGATGCTGCGCGGGGCTTCGTGCTGCATTTCCCGCTCGGCGAAATCCTTGGAGAGGTACACCAAGGCCTTGAGGTTGACGGTGAGAATCTCGTCTATCTGCTCGTCGGAATAGGCGTAGACACTTTTACCGTGGTAAATGCCAGCGTTATTGACCAACCCATAAATAGTCGCATGGCGCTCATACAGCGTAGGAATAAAACCCTTGATAACATTCATGTCGGAAAAGTCCGCAACATGCGCCTCGAAGACATCGGCACCGTAAAGACCTTGCAGCACGTTCAGACCTTCGGCGTCCTTGTCGGCACCGATAACGAAGTAGCCCTGTTGAATCGCCATCTCTACAGTTGCCCGACCAATTCCGTTGGCTGCCCCGGTCACAATCAACTTTTTCATACAACAATCCTTATTGACAAAACTCATTCATGCGCGCGTAAAAAGTTTGATGGTATTCGTACATTTCCTTTAATTTCGGAAACTGCTCGAATGCCCGCAAGTCGACCGATGTTTTTTCCGGCGACACAATACGCTCACTGTTTTCTGCAGCCACATGCCAACTGCGCCAGGTTTTCCATTGTTGTGGGCATTCGCGCTTCCACGTCATCGCGTGTGGCAGAAACTCAATACCCAAGTAATCACACAGTTTGCGAATCACCCGTTCCGGATCGGCGGCCAGGTCATCCGCATTAATCACATAAGGCACGTTGCCTGTCAGTTTGGTGACCACGCAAAAGATGTCGTACAACGCTTTATGCCCAATGGCCTGCAACGGCATATCAGGGTGCACCCGATGATGGGAAATAATGCTGCTGGCGGGTTCGCGAATAAGAAAGATATTGGCCTGTTGCGCGAGAAAGCCACTGTCTACTTTTAAATCGTCCAGGCAGTGGTAACACATATCTTTATGAAACACGTTAGTGCGTTCGCGGGCCTTGAGTAGATGCTCTTTTATACCCTGGTAAGTCGTGGGCAAACTGTGGTCCCATTCATCCGAAGGAATCGCCGAATCCGCTGAAAACGCCATATGCGCAAAGGGCTCGTGGAAAACCTCGAAATCCCCCCGCTCGATAAACACCCGCTCCAGTACGGTGGAGCGCGAACGTGGATGTGCCCACAACCCGATCATCCGGTTCATGCGATCACCCCGAATTCGGCCGCCAGCAACGCGTTGAGGGCGCGCTTGAAGGGCTTTGTCACCGGGCAGAGCCGAACGCAGTAGTCGGCCAGACGCCGGTGTGCGCTGTTGGCCTCATTGCAGGCGTTGAGGAAGGCCTCGTGGTTGCCAAAGTCGTACGGCTCGATGCTGTCGACAAAGTAGGCTTCATAGAAGTACGGGATGCGAATCAGCTTCGCGAACGTCGACGCAGGCGGCTTTTGTGGTCCCACGGCGGGCACTACCGGTTTACCGTGGCTTTCACGCTCGACCAGAAACTCCACGATGTCGGGGGTCAGCGTGTAGCACGTCGCGGTCTGCCCGGTCTTTTCCAGGTGCCAGCAGTGCTTGTTGCCCCGCTCGTCCACGTCGACCTTTATGCTCGACAGCAGGGTTTTGACCGGCACGGTCGAGGCCGCCACCAGCGCCTGGATCTGCTCGTAAATCATCAACTCGGCCCAGCGCAGTTCCTCGGCGCTCAATGCCAGGCCGCGTTCGGCCGCTTGCAGCGTGAATTCAGGCTGGCAGGCGAAACGCCCGATCATGAAGGTGATGACGTGGTTGCAGTGGGCGGTGTCGACACCGTTGCTGCGCGCCGTCGCCAGGCCGCGCTCGATGGCCTGGATGCCGGCCTGGAACTGGGCGACCGTGAAGCAGAAGGTGATATTGACCGACGCGCCTTGGGCCACCAGTTGTTCGACTGTTGCCATGCCTTCCAGGCTGCCCGGCACCTTGACCATCACGTTCGGTGCCAGGCGCTGCAGCTCCAGGCCCCTGGCCGTCATGCGCTCGGCGCAGCGCACATCCACCGGGTCGACCTGCGCGGAAATCCAGCCTTCGGCCTGTGCCGATTGCACCCAGCGCGGCTGGAGACTCGCGGCCCCTTCGATGATGACTTCGTTGTACAGCTGCTTGCGCAACTCATCCGGAGAGAGGCTGGCAAGGTTGAAGCGTGAAGACCAATACTCACGCTTTTCGAGGATAACGGCCGTCACCAATCGGGGGTTGGTGGTCACACTGCACAAGCCCCAGGGTTTGGAAAAATCATCCGGCATCAACCTTTCTATATAGGTAGCCGCCGCCGGGTACTTTTCCAGCAAGTGGTGTTTGTAAGGCAGGTACACAGCAGGCGATGAATCCCACCAAACTTGCGAACATTGATCGTTGCGCTTAAGTCGTTCCAGGTAACCAAGTGTATTCACGACGCCTCCTCCCTGAGTAATGAGATCAATTAAAAATGGTCAGTAATTCACGTATATCGGTAATCGGCACTGCGCCGACTGCGACCAACTGTGAATGCCGATACGTCGGACCAAAACCGATAACACTAATATTGGCAGCGACCGCCGCCTGAATACCCGTAACACTGTCTTCAATCACCAACGCGTCACTGACATCGACGTTGTAAGTGTCACACGCCGTCAGGAATACCAACGGATCAGGCTTCCAGCGACCGACTTCATAACAACTGAATATTCGCCCTTCAAAATAAGAAAACAATCCAGCAATACGCAGACAGTGTTCTATCTTATTGCGCGGCGCACTCGAGGCGACGCAATAGGGAACCTTCAGGCTTTCCAATACTTCAACCATCCCCTCAGTCGCCTTCAAACTGAGTGTCAGTGCTTCCAGGGCCTGCTGGCGAAAACGCTGTTCAAACTCAGTGTCCAGCGTGAGTTTTAATATCTGTTCAGCTTCGCGCAGACAATCCGCAATCTTGCGACCACGGAAGTGTTCAATAAAGCGGGTTACATCAAGCAACCTGTCGCGCGAAGCAAGCGCATTAAGCATGGAGATCAACACAGACAGGGTTATTTCTTCACTTTGGACGAGTACGCCGTCGCAATCGAAGATAATTAACTTAGGCACGCCAACTAAGGCCGCTGCTTTTACCTGACCAGGTAGTTCCCCTATATCGGCCGAAAGGCACATAGGTATCTCTTATAGGTGGCCCCGCGATGACTTCCGAACTACCAACGGAGCGGGTTGAGGTGTGCCTATAAGACACGTGGCGAAAAAGCCTGTCAAACGCTTTTGAGCGGTTTTTTAGTATCTTATGGTTATTTTTTATAGTTCTGTTATTCCATTTTTCACCATGGTTGTAGTCGCTAAAATCACACGGATGAACTTCCCCTGCGCGCGGCCAGTCAGCTACTGGAACTCACGTATTTAAGGTCGGTGAGCAATGCGTATCTCTTTGGAGCAACAAGTGGCCCTGGTGACAGGCGCCAGTTCAGGAATCGGCGCCGGCGCGGCCAAGGCCCTGGCGCAAGCCGGAGCGGCCGTGGTGCTGAATTACAACAGCCAGGCCGCGCCGGCCGAGGCCCTGGCGAAGCAGATCAACGCCGAGGGTGGCCGGGCGATTGCCATCGGCGCCAACGTCTCAATAGAAGAAGATGTCGAACGGCTGTTTGCTCAGACCCTGGATGCCTTCGGCCATCTGGACATTCTGGTGGCCAACTCCGGCATGCAGAAGGACGCCAACTTGGTGGACATGACCCTTGACGACTGGAATGCGGTGATCGGCGTCAACCTGACGGGCCAGTTCCTGTGTGCCCGCGCCGCGGTGCGCATCTTCAATCGCCAGGGCGTGCGCGAAGGCGTGTCGCGGGCTGCCGGCAAAATCATCCACATGAGTTCGGTGCACCAATTGATCCCGTGGGCCGGGCACGTGAATTACGCGGCGTCCAAGGGGGGCGTGGAGATGCTAATGCGCACCCTCGCCCAGGAAGTCAGCGAACAGCGCATCCGCATCAACGGCATTGCGCCGGGGGCGATCCGGACGGCAATCAACCGTGCCGCCACCGAAGGCGCGGCAGAAAAAGAGCTGCTCAAGCTGATTCCCTACGGTCGCGTAGGCGATGTGGAAGATGTGGCCAACGCCGTGGTGTGGCTGGCCAGCGATGCCTCCGACTATGTCGTAGGCAGCACACTCTTTATTGACGGCGGTATGAGCCTTTATCCGGAGTTCCGTGGCAATGGTTGATTTGAAGAACGAACCACAGAGCGCCATTGATGCCCACGGCATCATTGGCGATATGCGCAGTGCCGCATTGGTAAACGACAAAGGCAGTATCGACTTCTTCTGCTGGCCGGAATTCGACAGCCCGTCGATCTTCTGCTCGCTGCTGGACAGCCCTGATGCCGGGATTTTCCAACTCACCCCGGACCTGCCCAACGCGCGCCGCGAACAGATCTACCTGCCCGACACCAACGTGCTGCAAACCCGCTGGCTCAGCGACGAAGCCGTGGTGGAGATCACTGACCTGCTGGCCATCAGCGAAGAAATCGATGACCTGCCGTTGCTGATCCGCCGGGTGCGAGTAGTCAGTGGCAAGGCCAATATTCATCTGCGCTGCGCGGTACGGCATGACTACGCCCGCACACCGACCCACGCCAACATCGACGACGGCACCGTCGTCTTCAGTGCCGACGGCCAACCCGGCCTGCGCCTGTCCGGCAGCCATCCGCTGCAGATCAAGGACGGCGCCGCCGTGGCCAGCTTTGTCCTGGACCAGGAAGAAGGCTCCGAGTTCGTCCTCGGCGGCCAGGACGATGAACGCGTGGACAGCCGTTGCACCGACCTGGCACTCGCCCACACCTTGAAATACTGGCGCGGCTGGATAGCGCAGTCGAACTACCGTGGGCGCTGGCGCGAAATGGTCAACCGCTCGGCGCTGGCCCTCAAGCTGCTGACCTCGCGCAAACACGGCGCGATCATCGCCGCCGCCACCTTCGGCCTGCCCGAAACGCCGGGCGGCGAACGCAACTGGGACTACCGCTACACCTGGATCCGCGATGCGTCGTTCACCGTCTACGCTTTCATGCGCCTGGGCTTTGTCGAAGAAGCCAACGCCTATATGCGCTGGCTCAAAGGACGGGTCAGCGACTGCTGCAGCCAGCCGACCAAGATCAATATCCTGTACGGCATCGACGGTCGCCAGGAATTGCCGGAGGCCGAACTCGAGCATTTTACCGGCCACGGCGGCGCCAAACCGGTGCGCATCGGCAACGAGGCGTTCGACCAGATCCAGCTGGACATCTACGGCGAGCTGATGGACGCGGTGTACCTGGTCAACAAGTACGGGGAAGCCATCTCCCACGAGGGTTGGAAACACACCGTCGATGTCGCCGACCAGGTCTGCGAAATCTGGAACACCGAGGACGTGGGCATCTGGGAAATGCGCGGCGAGCAGCATCACTTCCTGCACTCGCGGCTGATGTGCTGGGTCGCGCTGGACCGCGCCATCCGCCTGGCGTCCAAGCGTTCGCTGCCGGCGCCATTCGCGCGCTGGGACCAGACTCGCCAAGCGATCTACGCCGACATCTGGAGCAATTTCTGGAACGAAGAACGCGGGCATTTCGTGCAGCATACCGGCAGCACCGCGCTCGACGGTTCGATGCTGCTGATGCCGTTGGTGCGCTTTGTCGCGGCGACCGATCCACGCTGGCTTTCGACCTTGGAAGCCATCCAGAAAAGCCTGGTACGCGACGGTATGGTCTACCGCTACCGCAACGACGACAGCCAGATCGACGGCCTGCAAGGCACCGAAGGCGCGTTTGCGGCCTGCTCATTCTGGTACGTCGAATGCCTGGCCCGTGCCGGTCAAGTGGAAAAGGCCCACCTGGAATTCGAACAACTGCTGCGCTACGCCAACCCCTTGGGTTTGTACGCCGAAGAATTCGACAGCCAGGCGCGCCACCTGGGCAATACGCCCCAGGCCTTGAGCCATCTGGCGCTGATCAGCGCGGCGACCTTCCTGGACCGTAAGCTCAGCGGCGAGAAAACCACCTGGCAACCCTGAGGTGGCGTGTGCATGATGGGCAGGCCCTCGACCATGGTCTCGACAAGTCACACTATGGCCTTCAATCGTGCGCCAGCCCGTCACGCCCATCGGCTAGCGTTCCAGCACCTGAAAGGAGCCCACCATGACCACCGCCTTCCCCCTGTACTCCGTACGCACTTCCATGCTCGACATGGCGTATGAAGCCCACGGCCCTGCCGACGGTGCGCCGGTGATCCTGCTGCATGGCTTCCCCTACGACCCGCGCGCCTATGACGAGATCGCGCCGGTGCTGGCCGCGCGCGGTTGTCGGGTGTGGGTGCCGTATCTGCGCGGTTATGGCCCGACGCGGTTTATCAATGAGCAGGTGATGCGTTCCGGGCAGCAGGCAGCGTTGGCCAAGGACCTGCTGGAGTTCATGGATGCGCTGGGCATTGCGCAAGCCACCCTCGCCGGCTATGACTGGGGTGGGCGTGCCGCGTGTATCGTCGCGGCGCTGTGGCCCGAACGGGTGCGTGGGTTGGTGACCGGCGATGGCTACAACATCCAGGACATCGGCAAATCCCTCACGCCACGCACGCCTGCGACGGAGCATCGCTTGTGGTACCAGTTCTACTTTCACACCCAGCGCGGTGTCGACGGTTTGACTGCCAACCGCCGTGAGCTCTGCAAGCTATTGTGGTCACTGTGGTCGCCGTCCTGGGCCGAAGGGCCGGGCCTGTATGACCAGACGGCGGCGTCGTTCGATAACCCGGACTTTGTCGAGGTGGTGATTCACTCCTATCGCCACCGTTTCATGTATGCGCCCGGCGACCCAGCGTTGGAATCCATCGAGCAGGCCCTGGCACTGCAACCGACGATTTCGGTGCCGAGCATTTCGTTGTGCGGCGCCGATGACGGTGTAGGTCCGCCGCCCGAGGTGGATGATGACGTCGAGCATTTCAGCGGGTTTTACCGGCGCCAGGTGTTGCCGGGCGTGGGCCACAATATGCCTCAGGAAGCGCCGCAAGTGACCCTCGCGGCGATCATTGAGTTACTCGACCGGCCCTAAGGCGCCGCCGGGATCCTGAAGCTGAACACGCTGCCCTGCCCCGCCACGCTCTCGGCCCAGAGCGTGCCGCCATGGGCCTGGATAATGCCATGGGAGATATACAATCCCAGCCCGCTGCCGGTAGGGTTACCTTCGCGGGACGTCCAGTAGCGTTCGAAAATGTAGGGCAATTGCGCCGCGCTGATGCCCACCCCGTTGTCACACACGCGAAACAGCACCTCGTCGTCCGCCGCTTGGGCGATCACTTCGATGGCGCCCCCCACGTCAGTAAACTTCAGGGCATTACCGAGCAGGTTGGAAAATACCTGGAACAACCGCTCCGGATCGGCCTGGATGTGTAATCCCGGCTCAGCACGCCAGGTCAGGTTGATACCCTTGGCTGCCGCCAGCGGGTGCCACATCAAGCCGAGCTGATCGAGGGTCGCCTTAACTTCCAGCGGTTGCAGGGCGACCTGGTAACGCCCGGCTTCGATGCGCGAAATGTCGATCAGGTCCTCCAGCAGGTTATTCATGCGCGACGTGGCGTTCTGCATGGTTTCAATGGCCGTGGTCAGACGCAGGTTGGCCCTGCTGTCGTCGGCGGGTACCAGCTTGCGCATCATGCCGCATTGCATCAGCAGGATCGTCAACGGGCTGCGCAGGTCGTGGGAGACCACCGCCACCAGTTCATCGCGTGCATGCACAGCCGCATGTTCGCGCTGTACCTGGCGCGCCAGGTCAAGCTCAAGGGCATGGCGGCGCAGGCTCTCCACCGCCAGCAGTTCCGAGGCCGACCATTCCAAGGCCTTGCCGTCGACCTGCTGCTTCCACAGCTCAAACGACAGGCGCGGGCTCAAAGGCTTGGCACCTGCCTCCTGATGCTTGATCGGCTGGCCGCTCCAGTTCACCGTGGATTTCAGCTCAGGGCGAAACCACATCACGGCGTTGTCCACCGGTTTAGGCAAACGAAAGGCCAACAAGCCACTGGCGATCGCTGAGTAGGCGGCGGCCGGCGGGAAGTCGATAGCCAGCTGGTGGCTGGCCACGACACCTTTGCCTTGCGCTTGCACCCACGGGTACAGGGCGCGTATTTCAGCCTCGGTCGGGCACACCCCGAAGCAGTGCAGGCGCTCCTCGACCAGAATCGCCAGGCCGTCGGCGAGGGTCAGGTTCAACAGGGTTTGCACATGGGGCAGCAGGCTTTCCATCACATCGAGGCTGTCGCCCGCCATGGCGTTAGCCAACGCGTCGATCATGCCGGTTTTTTCCTGCTGCTGGCGGCGGGCTTCCTTCTCTTGCAGCAAGGTGATCTGCATCGACAGCAACTGGCCGATGCTGGTACAGGCCGTGCGCAACTCATGGGGCACACGCAAGGGCTCGCGGTGCCCGCAGGTGATCAAGCCCCAGAGCTGCTCGTCCTTGAGCAGGGAGATGCTCATCGACGAGCGCACGCCCATATTTTCCAGGTACTGGCAGTGCACGGGCGAGACGCTGCGCAGCACCGCGAAGCTGAGGTCGAGCGGACGGCCGTTATCGGGGCGCAGCGCGGGCAAGATCGGCACCGGTTCGTAGGCTGCGTCGGGAATCACGCGGATCCAGTTCAGCCGGTAAAGTTCGCGGGCCTGGGGTGGGATATCCGAGGCGGGGAAACACAGGCCCAGGTACGGCTGCATGCCATCGCTCAGGGATTCGCCGATGACCTTGCCATGCCCTTCCTGCTCGAAGCGGTAAAGGGTGACACGGTCGTAGCCGGTCAATGCGCGGATCTCGGTGACGCAGATCTGGTACAGCCCATCGAGGCTTTTCGCCGATTGCAGGCGGCGCAGGGTCCGGGCAACACGCATGGCCGCGGTATGCCGGGGCGTTACGGCACGCTCCAATTCAAGAAACAGCAGGCCCTGATGGCGATGCAGCAACGCGTCGAACAGCTCGCCGTTGAGCGTCACTTGATGCAACTCGTCTTCATCCGACTCCAGGTCCGCCAGCGCCAGCCGTACCTGGGCCAGCGCGTCAGCGCCGATCAAACTGCCCAGCGCCTGGCCGGACAGTGGCGCGGCGCCCAGGCCCAGCTCGGTACTGACGTTGGCGCTGGCCTGCAACACCCGCAGCGTCGGCTCACTGAGCGTCAACAGCAACCCGTGGGGCTGGATCGAACCGGGAATATGAATAGGCTCGCTGGCGCAATCGTCCCGCAGAGGATCAGCGCTGATCGCAGGCAATGGTTTCATGAGCAAGGTGACGCCGGGGGGGCGAAGGGAACAGCGGCGCAGTGGAGGACGATCACTGCGGAGGGTAGTTCGCCAACATAGCACCTTGATCCCACTGTGTACGTTTTCGTTCAAGCCGGCTGACAAAAGCGCTCGCGGTAGGCCTGGGGCGTCACGTCCAGCGCGCGCAGGAAGCTGCGCCGCAACGTCTCTTCACAGCCAAACCCGCACTGCACAGCGATGCGTTTGATCGACGCCGTGCTGTCGGCCAGTT
Source organism: Pseudomonas petroselini (assembly GCF_045037875.1). Taxonomy (NCBI): domain Bacteria; kingdom Pseudomonadati; phylum Pseudomonadota; class Gammaproteobacteria; order Pseudomonadales; family Pseudomonadaceae; genus Pseudomonas; species Pseudomonas petroselini. The sequence continues at coordinate 2,936,688 of NZ_CP173614.1, read as the reverse complement.
GTCGGCGCGCGGTTTCGACGCGGATCAATTCGACGGCACGCGCCGGAGTCTGGCCGGTTTCGGCGCGGTAATGGCGCACGAAGCTGCGCTCGCTCATGCCCGCTTGCGCGGCCAGGGTGGGAATATTCAGGTCCAACGTCAGGTTTTCGGCCATCCAGGCGTGGAGCTCGGCGAAACGGTTGTCATCTTTTTGCAGGGACAGCGTCACGCTGAATTGCGACTGGCCACCGGGGCGCTTGAGGAACACCACCAGGTGCCGGGCCACTTCCAGGGCCACGGCGCGGCCCAGGTCTTCTTCCACCAGCGCCAGGCACAGGTCGATGCCGGCGGTGACACCGGCGGAGGTCCAGACGGCGCCCTGCTGGATGAAAATCGGGTTGGACTCCACCGTCAACGAGGGGAACTTGCGCGCCAGCTCTTCGCAACGCGTCCAGTGGGTGGCCACGCGGCAACCGTCGAGCAGGCCACTGGCGGCCAGCAGGAAGGCGCCGGTGCACACCGACGCCATGCGCCGCGTGTGCTCGGCTTTTTCCCGCACCCAATCGACCAGCGCCGGGTCTTCGGCGGCGCCGTATACACCCCAGCCCCCTGCGATCACCAGCGTGTCGCACGGCGTATCGACGGCAGGCAGCGGCTCGGCCACCAGCGCCAGACCGGCGGAAGTCATCACCGGCTGCGCCTGCGCGGCGATCACCGAGACGGCATACGGCAAGGGCTCGCCGCGCTGGCGCGCCAGGTCATTGGTGGAGGCGAACACTTGCAGCGGCCCGGTGACATCGAGCACTTGGGCGTTATCGAAAGCGAGTACGTGGACGATTCGAGGCATGATTGGCGTGATTCGTGGGCTCAATGGCGTATTCGCCAAAGCCTAGGCCTCTAGAGTGAAGCCGTCCACCCCTTTGACGGAGCTTCATTCATGACCTTGCAGATCGGCTTTCTGTTGTTCCCCGGCATCCAGCAGCTGGACCTCACCGGCCCTTATGACGTACTGGGTTCATTGCCGGATGTGAAACTGCACTTGGTGTGGAAAGACCTGGAACCCGTCACCTCCAGCACCGGCCTGGTGTTCACCCCAACCATGACCTATGCCGAGTGCCCACGCCTGGATGTGATCTGCGTGCCCGGCGGTTCCGGCGTGGGCGCACTGATGGAAGACCCGCAGACCCTGGACTTCCTCAAGGCCCAGGCGCAAACCGCGCGCTACGTGACCTCGGTGTGCACCGGCTCGCTGGTACTGGGCGCGGCGGGTTTGCTGCGTGGCCGCCAGGCGACGACACACTGGGCCTACCACGACATGCTCGCCCCGCTCGGCGCCATCCCCGTGCAGGCACGCGTGGTGCGTGACGGCAACCTGCTGACCGGCGGCGGCATCACCGCCGGCATCGACTTCGCCCTGAGCCTGGCGGCCGAGCTGTACAGCGAAGCGGCGGCGCAGCTGGTGCAATTGCAGATCGAATACGCGCCGGCGCCCCCCTTCAACTCCGGCCGCCCGGACACCGCGCCCCAGCACGTGCTGGAAGAAGCCAACAAGCGCACCACCGAATCGCGCAGGGTGCGCGGCGAGATCGTCGCACGCGCGGCTGCACGGTTAGGCTGATTCTGCAAAACACCTACAAGCGCCGACTCGCCGGCGATAACCCCAGGTACCCACACGCAGCCCACGCTAACCACGATGCGAAGCGAGCCGCTCTTGATCTTGATCTAGCTTTTGATCTCAGGCGCCCCGTCAAACACGCTGGCCGGAATTCGACAGGGATTTGGGGGGTAAACCGGCAGGGATGCCGGTTTAGCCGCCCCGCGCCATGGATGGCGCGTGGCGGCGGCCCCCCAAATACCTGTCGGATTACGGGCACACCGAGCGTGAGCGAGGTGCCGAGTGTTGGGGGCGTGGCCTTTTGGTTACTTTTGGGCCTTTCCAAAAGTGACCCGCCGTAAGGGCCATCCCTTTCAAGGTCTTTTCGTTTTGGCAGCCTTGATTACCCGGTCGGTTGAAACATGTGCATGTACCGCAGTGCCTTGGACCCATGTTTTGGGCTTAGGCACCTTGGGGCCGCGGGGGCTTTTCGCCACTTGTTTTGGTTGGATGTTTCTAGCCAGCTCCAGTAAGCGCCGGGCCAGTTTTTCCAGAGCAATGACGGGAAGATGTTCCGAGGGCAGCGCAATCTGCATTCCCTCATAACCACTTCTAACCTGAATCGCCAAGTGATAGATCGAGGCCTCCCATCCTTCAGGCTGGGTACCCCGATGAGCTTGCTCGACGCTTCGTTTGAGGACGGCCAGGACGTTGTAGGCCAATACCGCAGTAGCGAACCCGAGTAAGGCGGCCTTTGGGCTGCCAAGGGTTTCGATTTCACTTTCCAGGATTGCTTCCAGTCGCTGGAACATACCTTCAATGCTCCAGCGGCGGCGATAGAGTTCGGCGATCTGCTGTGCACTGACGCTCTGGGGGAGATTGCTCCAGAACATCAAGCTGCTGTCACCCGAGTCCGTTGGGGAATGAAGGGTCAGTTCGACACGCCGGCATTGGTAACCGCCTCTGACCTGAATTATCTGCTCACGCACAGTGCCTGTTTCCACAGGCACTGGCTCTTGCCACTCACCCTCTTGAATCAAGCGTGGATGCTTGGCTTGCTGACGAATGACAAAGGAGGTTTGGACCTGCTCACAAGCCTCCATAACCGGGAGCGTGCAATAGAGTCGATCAGCCAGCCACACTTGGCCTGGCTCGGCATTGGCCAATAGAGGCAGCACACAAACGCGCTCGCTTGCATAGGCATCCTCACACGCCTGAAGGTCGATGACCTGATCCAGGTCGGGGTCGTAGGCCACCACCGAAAAACCGGGACGAGCAGCGCCGCGCTCCTGACGTAAAGCCCCCAAGCGTTTCTCAGTGGATGCCAAGTGATTACCGTCCACTACCCGAACTTGCCAACCCGGCAGCATCGCCGTGCAGCCCAGCTCTCTGATGGTTGGAGTCAGGCGCTGTGCACAGCCGGTAACCAGGGCACGCAACAGAGCAGGCTCGGTACGACTGATCTTGTCGTAAAGGGCCGCCAAGCTGACAGGAAGATCTTCCAGTTGCCGCGCGGCGGCGTGCAGGGATGGCTTCAAGCCCAATGAAACAAGGGACATCAGCTTGATGATGGTCGAGAACAGTAGCTCACGAGAATACTGCCGTTGCCGATGCTCCTCGAAAACCTGATCGACCCACTCAGGGGCAATAGCCTGTTCGAGCGCCAACTTGGCCATGACGCTCGCAGGTGCTTTTTTCTCGAAACGCGCTAGAACATCGGCCCACATCTTTCGGTACCCCTGAATGAAATTTCAGGGGATTTTACTAAAGACCTTGAAAGGGATGGCCGTAAGGGCGGAACCCATAGCAGCCGTGACCTAAATAACGGATATGTACCCGGTCTGACCCAACACCCACATAGCCCGCCAGGCCGCCTTCGCGGGCAAGCCCACTCCCACATTTTGATCGCGGTGCAACAGTCAGATTGCGGTCGGCCCGCGGGAGCAAGCTCCCTCGCCACAGGTCCACGGTGAACCTCACACACCGAGGTGCCCACATCGCACGCTAGCCAGCTCCCACATTTGGCTAAGCCGTGCTCTCAAGTCACGCAGGCCGAGACATCACCGCCAAACGCACCGCCAGTAACGTCAGCACCGTCGCCAAGCCCCATTTCTGTAGCCAGGCGCCTTCTGAGCGACCAGCAAAAAACCGCCTCAGCGCCCCCCCAAAAATACCCAGCAGCACATGAAATACAGCTGCAATCAAGGTCAACACCCCCCCAAGCACCATCAACTGCACCGCAATGGCCCCTGCTTCCGGACGTACAAACTGCGGCAAAAACACCACAAAAAACAACAACGCCTTGGGGTTGAGCAGGCTATTAAGCATGGCCTGCAGAAACACCCGGCCCAAGGGCACGCGGTTGATGTGCGCCGCGTCCGACCCAGGGCTTTTCTGCAAGGTCTTGAACACCAGCCACAACAGGTAGACCACCCCCGCATACCGAATCACGTCAAAGGATGGCGGCCAACTGGCAACCAACGCCGTCACCCCAGTAGCGGTCAAGGCCGTCAACAGCACGTCGGCCACGCCGATACCCAGGGCCGATGCCATCCCCCCGCGCCAACCGTGGGTGACGCCATGGCTGATCACAAAGGCCATGTTCGGCCCCGGGGACAACAGCAACAACAGCACAGCACCGGAAAAAACCGCCAGGGTCGCCAGGTCGATCATGCTCAAGCCTTCCACCGGGAAAAGCCTGCAGATTAGTCCGTGCACCCAGGGCGGACAAAAAATTGTGCTGGATACATTGCGCTGCGGCACTTGCGAAGGGTTACGCCCAACGACCATGTGGTGCGAAACATTATCAATTAAGACGGCTGCGCCAGGATGCCTGGACCATGGCACTCAACAGCAACAATTTGTTCGACAAAAGCTATTACAACACGGTCGGCAACGCCTCCTGGGGCAACTTCTACGGTGAACCACGCAATTTTACAGTGAGTTTGAAAGGCAACTTCTGATCCGGCGAAAGCCCCGGTGGCAGGGCACTAAGTGCGCACTGCCACACCCTCTTTGTCCCCCCTTTCTACCTCGTTTTGAAAAAGGTTTTGCCTTTAAGCAGGCAAAATCCTGCATTTGTTCCTACACTCAAAAACACACCCAATGACTGAGTGTCCAGACAAGGAACGTCAATAAAATGCCTCAAAAAATACCGGTTAACCTATCTAGCACGCCACTCCCGCATCATCGTCAATTCGTTGACTAAGCACATAAGGAACACTCCTTTAGTCACTACCCCCGCAAGATCAATTCAAATGGATAGTTGTTTTTGAATCATGCATTTGAATTGGAAAGTTGCGTATTACCCAGAGTAGTCGTTCGGCCTACGTTCTAAAGCGGCTCGCCGCCTTATTGAGCCAATAGCCGAACAGTGGAATCTGGAGTGCAATGAGGGATGTTTATATGCGAGATAAGTCGTCCGTCGACAGCCTGTTTTTAACGCGCGCCGGTTTTGTTGAGTTCTTTGTTGTATTCGTCAAGTTGATCCACGGCCTGAGTGCCATTTTACCCCCACTGGTCCTGGTGTTCGTCCTGGACCCGTTGGACCCCGAGCTGCGCGCCCACTTCCTGGGCCTGCTGGTTTTTTTCGCGGTCCTGACCATTATTCTGTTCCAGGCCCTGGGCATCTATTCCGAGGAATTGTTCAGCAACCGCCTGCGCCTGAAAATCAAGATCAAGGCCTGGACCGCGGCGTTTTGCATTCTGTTGTTCATGTACCAGATCCTGCAGTTTTTCCCGCAATTGACCCCGCGTAACCTGGTGGTCTGGTACATCGCCAGCCTGGGCTTGTTTTGCCTTGAGCGCCTGGTGATGCTGCGCCTGTACAGCCGGCTGATGCGCGCCGGCAAATACCTGCAACGCACGGTGATCCTGGGGTTTACCGACACCGCCGTGCATGTCGCCGATCACCTGCAGCGCAACGGTGATATCCGCTCTGGGTTGGTGGGGTTTATCGACGACCGCACCGAGCGCATTCCCAAGGAACTGAGCAACCTGCCCCTGCTGGGCAACACCCGTGACCTGGAAAAGCTGATCCGCGCCGAGCAGGTCAATCAGGTGATGATCTGCCTGCCCTGGGCCGCCGAGCAGCGCATCCACGGGCTGGTCAACCGCCTGCGGCAGCTGTCGGTGAATGTCATGCTGGTGCCGGACATGGCTGCCCTGCGCTACGGCCATAGCAAGATCACCGATGTGGGCGGCATCTTGATGTTCAACACCTCGCAGTTGCCGCTGCGCGGCTGGTCGCCGGTGATCAAACGCTGTGAGGACTTACTGTTGGCCAGCCTGGCGCTGGTGTGCCTGTCACCAGTGATGCTGGCGACGGCGATTGCGATCAAGCTCGACTCCAAGGGCCCGGTGCTGTTTCGCCAGAACCGCTATGGCTACAACGACAACGAAATCCGCGTGTTCAAATTCCGCTCGATGTACACCGACCAGAGCGACTTCACCGCCGAACGCCAGACCACCCGCGAAGATCCGCGCATCACCCGCGTGGGCCGCATCATCCGCAAGACCAGCATCGACGAGCTGCCACAGCTGTTCAACGTGCTGCTGGGCAACATGTCCATGGTCGGCCCGCGCCCGCATGCCACCGCGACCAAGGCGGCAGGCGTTCCCTTCGAGGTGGCGGTGAGCGAATACAGCTCACGGCACCGGGTAAAACCAGGTATCACCGGCTGGGCGCAGATCAATGGTTACCGGGGCGAGACCGACACCCTGTTCAAGATCCAGAAACGTGTCGAGTACGACTTGGAGTACATCTCCAAGTGGTCGGTGTGGTTTGACTTGTACATCGTCTTCATGACGGTCCCCGCCGTCCTTTCCACCAAGGAAGTGTATTGATGAACACACTCAACGGATTAATTCCCTGCATCATTTCCGGTGGTTCGGGCACGCGGCTGTGGCCGGTATCGCGGCAGAACATGCCCAAGCCGTTCATGCGCATGCGCGATGGCCAGAGCCTGCTGCAGAAAACCTTCCAGCGCGCGGCCAAACTGCCCGGCGTGGAAAGCGTGTTGACGGTGACCAACCGCGACCTGCTGTTCCGCACCCTGGATGACTACCGCCTGGTCAACAAGGCCCATCTGCCACTGGACCTGCTGCTGGAACCGTTCGGGCGTAATACGGCAGCGGCGATTGCCGTGGCGGCGCTGCATGTGCAGGAACATTTCGGTGGTGAGGCGCAGTTGCTGGTGATGCCCGCCGACCATCTGATCCTCAATGAAGTGGCGTTCGCCGAGGCCGTGGCCCAGGCCCGCGACCTCGCCGAAGCCGGCTACCTGGTGACCTTCGGCATCCAGCCCGATCACGCGGAAACCGGCTTTGGCTATATCGAACAGGGCGAGCCGCTGAGCACCGGCAACCGGGTCAAGCGCTTCGTGGAAAAACCCGACTTGGCCACGGCCCAGGGCTACCTCGACGGCGGCAAGCACCTGTGGAACGCCGGCATGTTCTGCTTCAAGGCCAGCACCCTGGTGGAGGAACTCGCCGCCCACGCCCCCGACGTGCTGGAATCCGCCCGCGCCGCGCTGGACCACAGCCAGAGCCTGCAAAACAAAACCTCACGCCAGCGTGAACTCGACTCGGAAGCATTCGGCAGTGCGCCGGATGTGTCCATCGACGTGGCGCTGATGGAGAAGTCCAAGCAAGTCGCCGTGGTGCCCTGCGATATCGGCTGGAGCGATATCGGCTCGTGGGAGGCCCTGCGCCAGCTCACCCCCAGCGATGCGCATGGCAACCAGGTCAATGGCGAAGCGATTTTGCATGACGTGCACAACTGCTACATCGACTCGCCCAAGCGCGTACTCGGCGCCGTGGGCGTGCGCGACCTGATCATCGTCGACACCCCCGATGCGCTATTGATCGCCGACGCCCACCGCAGCCAGGACGTGCGCTACATCGTTGCCGAGCTCAAGCGTCAGAACCATCCGGCGTACAGCCTGCACCGCACCGTCACACGGCCGTGGGGCACCTACACCGTGCTGGAGGAAAGCAGTCGCTTCAAGATCAAGCGCATCGTGGTCAAGCCCCAGGCGTCGTTGTCGCTGCAAATGCATCACCACCGCAGCGAACACTGGGTGGTGGTCAGCGGCGCGGCGCAGATCACCAACGGCGAGCGTGAGTTTTTGATCAACGCCAACGAGTCCACCTACATCCCGGCCGGGCACAAACACCGGCTGACCAACCCCGGCATCATCGACCTGGTGATGATCGAGGTGCAGAGCGGCGAGTACCTGGGCGAGGACGACATCGTGCGCTTCGACGACATCTACGGGCGCGCCCCGGCAGACGTGAAAAAATGACATGCGCACCTCACTGATCATCCCGACCCGTAACGCCTCCAGCCACCTGGCCCGCTTGCTGCCGGCGCTGAAGATGCAAACCCTGCAACCTGACGAAACGCTGGTGGTGGACAGCGCCTCCAGCGATGACACCGTGGCGCGCTTTCGCGCGTTTGGTGCACGGGTCGAGGTGATCGACGCGCGCGACTTCAACCACGGCGGCACCCGGCGCTGGGCCAGCGAACAGGTGAGCGGCGACGCGTTGATCGTGATGACCCAGGACGCGATCCCCGCCACCCCGGAAACCTTCGCCAACCTGCTCGCGGAGTTGCAGCAGGACCCACTCAACGGCGTGGCCTACGGGCGCCAGTTGCCCCACCCCGATGCGGGAGTGCTGGGCGCGCAATCGCGGCACTTCAACTACCCGGAACAGAGCCGCAGCAAAAGCCTGGCCGATGCGCCGGAACTGGGGATCAAGACCTGCTTCAGTTCCGACTCGTTTTCCGTGTACCGGCGCAGCGTGCTGCAAGCGGTGGGCGGTTTCCCCGCCGACGTGATCGGCAGCGAAGACGCTTTCGTGGCGGCGCGCATGCTGCTCGACGGCTACAAGGTGCGCTACGCCGCCACGGCGCTGGTGCATCACTCCCACGATTACAAGCTCATGGATGAGTTTCACCGCTACTTCGACATTGGTGTGTTCTATGGCCGCGAGCCGTGGATCAAGCAGGCCTTTGGCGATGCGGGGGGCGAAGGCAAGCGCTATGTGCTGGCCGAACTCGCAGCCTTGCGCAAGGCCGGCGCCTTGCACCGCGTCCCCGAAGTGCTGGTGCGCAGTGCGTTCAAACTGCTCGGCTATCGGCTGGGCCATCTGGAGCGTCGCCTCCCCCTCGCCCTCAAGCGGCGCATCAGCATGTTTCCCGGTTATTGGAGGTGAGCATCATGACCTACAGGAAGTCCCCCTTGATGAAACAAACCCTGCTCGTCTTGGCCATGATGGCCCTGGCCGCCTGCAATACACCGGCGCGCATCGTCCCGCCGGACAGCGACACCGTCGAGGCCGGCAAGCGCGCCCTCGACCAGCTTGCCCAGCTGCCACCGGCGGTGGAGCGCATCCGCATCGGCGACCAGTTGCGCATCGTGCGCGATGCCGGCGAGATGCCGACGCTGTCGGCGTTCAACGTCAGCACCATCTACGAGCTGACGCTGTACACCGTGCAGACCGACGGCAAGATCAACTACCCGTTCCTGGGGCCGATCCAGGTCGCCGGGCGCCAGCCTTCGGAGCTGGCCACGGAGCTGACCAGCAAGCTCGCCCCGGTGTACCGCGAGCCACGCGTGACGGTGAACATCAACCAGGCGCCCGCCAGTTCAATCATTGTCGGCGGCGCGGTGAACAACCCGACGGCGGTGCAAATCGCCACGGCCAACACCCTGGAGCAGGCGATTATCGGTGCCGGCGGGGTCAGCCCGGCAGGCAATGCCAGCATGGTCGCCCTGCTGCGCGAAGACGCCCAGGGCGCGTATCGCGCGTATTTCCTGGACTTCAGCCAACTGCTCAACACCGGCCCCAATGGCCGCAAACCCGTGCACCTGCAACGTGGCGATGTGGTGTTCGTGCCCAAGTCGAACGTGGGCGAGCGGATCCAAGGGGTGGACACCTACATGAACCAACTGATCCCGTTCACCAAGTCCATTGGGGTTGGCTACAACTACACCCGAACCAGCGGCGGCAACAACTAAAGGAGCGACATCCCAATGATCGAGATCCGTTCTTTTCGTGATCTTCTGCGCTTGTTCTTCATCTTCCGGCACGAGTTCAAACTGGCGGCGATTGCCGCGCTGGTGATCATCCTGCTGGGGGCGTTCCTGCTGCCGGCCAAGTACGAATCCACTGCGCGGCTGTTGGTGAAACCGGGGCGTGATTCGACCCTGCCGATCGAGATCAGCAACCGCCAGGCGCTGGTGATGCCCAGCACCCAGCGTGACCCGATTGTCGACGAGGAGCGTTTGCTCACCGGTCGCCCCATCGTGCGCGCAGTGGCTGAACATTACCTGGAAGTGATCGACAACGCGCCGCCGCCGGAAGGCTTCTGGAAGCGCACCAAATACTACGTCAAGAGCGGCGTGGGGGCGGTGTTCGACGGCATCCGCGTGGTGCTGGAAACCGTCGGTGTGGTTGAGAAAACCACCCCGGTGGAACGCCTGGCTGCCGGCCTTGAAAAAAACTTTGAGGTGAGCCACGCCGCCGGTTCCACGGTGATGGACATCAGCTTCAAGTGGGGCGACCCGGAGATCGCCCAGGCGGTGGTCAAGGATTGGGTCGAAACCTACATCAACGAACGCACCCAGGCCCTGGGCCGCAAGAGCCTGTACGCCTTCTACGAAGGCCAGGCGGCCAACAGCGCCACTGAGATCAAGAGCTACAAGCAGCAGATCCTCATCCACCTGAATGAGATCGGCGCAGCCAGCATCACCGACCGTTTGGAAGACCTGTCCGAGCGCATCAACGTGCTGCGCGGCGAGACCTTCAACACCACGCGACTGATCGCTTCGTCCGACAGCGCCATCCAGAGCACGCGCGGCCAGCTAAAGGGCCAGCCCAAGGAAGTCACCACGGTGCGCCAGATCGCACTGAACCCGCAGCAGCAGGATTTGCGTCGCCTGCTTAACCAGAAGCTGCTGGAAAAGGCCGACATGATGCGCACCTACACCGACAACGCGCCGCCGGTCAAAGCCCTGGATGCGTCGATTCGTGCGATGCAGGTGCAAGTCAACAGCGAGAGCAACACGGTGCAAGCCTCGGAGAACCGTGCGCCGAACACCCTGGAGATCCACTTGCAGCGCGTGCTGCTGGACGAAACCAGCAACAACCAGGCGCTGCGTACCCAACTGGTCCAACAGCAAAAACAACTGCTGAACCTCGAAGCGGAACGCAAGCAAGCCCTGGAAATCGAACCCGAACTGGCGCGCCTCTCCCGCGAGCTGAACACCACCGAGCGCAACTACGCGCTGTACGTGGACAACCTGGAAAAATCGCGCATCGACCGCGAGCTGGACAACAGCCAGATCAGCAACATCGCCGTGATCGAAGAAGCCACCCTGAACCCGGGCCGGATCTTCCCGAAAACCCTGGTGATGCTGTTCCTGGCGATCCCATTTGCCATCGTCGTCGGCTTGCTGGTGATCTACCTGTGCTACTTGCTCGACCAGCGCATTCACGACGGTGGCCTGGTGGAACGCAAGTTCGGCCTGCCGCTGTGGACCACCCTGCCGGAGCTGGACACCACCACCGCGCAAAGCGCCAACGCGTTCAATGCGAGCATCTACCGGCTGTACAGTTTGCTGCAGCCCGACCGCATCGCCGAAGAGGGCCTGGTGCTGGGGCTGACGTCGGCACGCCACGGCGAAGGGGTGACCTTTGTGGTCGAGCAACTGCGCCAACTGCTGCGTGAGAATGGCGTCAATGTGCGCGTGGGCGGGTTGGAGCCGGCTGCACCGGGTGAAGTGGTGCTGCTGGACGCCTCGGCCCTGCTGGACAACCGCGAAGCGTTTATCGCGCTGCGCCGCGCCGACCTGATCGGGCTGGTGGTGGAAGCGCGCAAAAGTACCGTACCGGTGGTCGAGCATGCGCTGTCGATCCTCAACACCGCGTTCGGCAAGGTGGACGGCATCATCATCAATCGGCGCAAGTTCGAAGTGCCGAGCAAGGTGCTGCAGACCATCGGTAAATACCGGGGGGCGTTCTGATGCGGATCGCCCTGCTCGCACCCTTGCCGCCGGAGAAAAACGGGATCGCCGACTACGCGAACCATTTCCGCACGGCCTTGGAACACCTTGGTGTGACGGTGCTGACGCCGTTGGCCGGTGTCGCGGGCAACTCCGAGGCGATCCAGCCAGCCATCCGCGCGTTCGACTGGCAAGCCGTCGACCTGGTACACGCCGAGCTGGGCGGTGGGCGGCTGGGGGAATTCCTGGCCTTGCGTGAACTGCGCAAGGCGTACCCCCGATTGCCATTGACGGCCACCGTGCATGACCCGGAGCGCATGGTGTGGCGGCGTGAGCACCTGCCGTTTCCGCTGAACCTGCTGGAGCGCCTGCCCAGCCCGTTGCCCCAGGCCGCCGTGGTGCTGGCCGACCCCCTGACCTTGCGCGAAGAACGCCAGGTTGCCAAGGGGCTGACCCGGCTGGTGACCCTCACCCGCCTGGGCGCCGACTGCCTGAGCCAGCGCATGCAATTGCCTGCCGGCAAAGTGGCGGTGATCAACCACGCCAACCTCGCCGTTCCACCGGCACTGTTGCCGTCGCTCGACACGCTGCACCTGCTGTACTTTGGGTTTATTTACCGTGGCAAAGGCATCGAAGATCTGGTGCAGGCCCTGGCGGATGTGTTCAAGCAAGCCCCCGAATTGCGCGACCGCGTGCGCCTGACCCTGGCCGGTGGCACCGCCGCGGAAATGGCGTTTGGCGCGGGCGGTAACTACCTGGAGCAGTTGACCGCGCAGATCGCCGCGCTGGGCCTGACCGGTTGCATCGACTGGCGGCTGAACCTGCCCGCCGATGAAATTGCCCAGACCATCCAGGCGCACCATGTGATGGTACTGCCGTATCGCGAATCGAAAAAACTCGGCCTGCTGGGGCGCCAGCGCGGCACCAGCGGCGCGTTGTCCTGGGCCACCGCCTGCGGGCGCGGCGCGATCACCTCCGATGCGCGCGCGTTCGCCGAGGAAGTCGCCAGCGGCAACGGTGCGATCTACCCCGAAGGTGATGTGGCCGCGCTCAGCGAACAGCTGTTACGCCTGGCACGCACGCCGCTATTGGCCAGGGACTGGGCCGAACGCGCCGGGGAGATTGGCCGCGAACGTCTTTGGCCGTTGACGGCGCAGAAATTCAAGCAGCTCTTCGAAGAAGCCATTGCAGGGTCGACCTATGGCACGTAAACGCACCTACCTTGCCACCTTCGCGGTGGTCGCGGCCCTGGGCCTCAGCGCATTTTTGTGGGGTCGCCAGGCGGACGCCGAAAGCCATGTGCTCAAGGGCAGCAAGGAGGTGGTGTGGAAGGATTTCCTGGGGGTGAACGCGCAGTTCTTGTGGTTCAGCCCCGAGCGCTACCAGAAGCAGATCGACCGTCTCAAGGCCCTGGGCCTGGAGTGGGTACGCCTGGATTTGCACTGGGATCAGCTGGAGACCGCGCAGAATCAATACAAGCTCGCCACCCTCGATGAACTGGTAGGCAAGCTGCAACAGAACCAAATCAAGTCGGTGTTTTACCTGGTTGGTTCGGCGCGTTTTATCACCAGTGCCCCGCCGCTGTCGATGTACCCGGACCAGTACCCACCGAAAGACCCCAACGTGTTCGCCAACCGCATGGCGTTGCTGTCCCAGCGCTATCCCAGCGTCGATGCCTGGCAAGTCTGGAACGAACCGAACCTGCTGGGTTTCTGGCGCCCGGCGGCAGACCCGGCGGGTTACGCCAAACTGCTCACCGCCACCACCCAAGCGTTGCGGGTGGTAAACCCGAACAAGCCCGTGGTGGCCGCCGGCATGGCGTTTTTCAGCGAAATGCCCAATGGCCAGACCATGTTCGACGCGTTGGGCGCGCTGGGCGTGGCCAGCCTGAATACGGTGGTGTCCTATCACCCCTACACCCAATTGCCCGAAGGCAACGACCCGGCCAACCTGGACTTCATCGCCAAGACCACCCAGCTCAACCAGGCCCTGCGCAACGGCGGCGTGAACACCCTGTGGAGCACCGAGTGGGGCTGGTCAACCTACAAGGGGCCCAAAGACGCCCAGGACATCATCACGCCCCAGGCACAGGCCGACTACGTGGTTCGCCGCCTGGCGCTGATGAGTGCGATGGATTACGACAAGATCTTCCTGTTCACCTTGAGCGACCTGGACCAGCGCGCCAGCATCCGTGATCAGTCCTATGGCTTGTTGGATATCGACACTAACCCCAAGCCCGTCTACACCGCATTGAAGAATTTCCTCGACGTCAGCGGACCGAAGCTCACGCCGGGCGATCCGCCGGTGGCCGACCAACTGCCGGGCGGCCTGTTCAGCATCGGCTGGACCCGCGCCGACGGCCGCAAGCTGTGGTTTTTCTGGTCAGCCCAGGGTGGCAACGCGCACTTGCCGGGGCTGGCCAGCGCCACCCTGTACGACCCGCTGCGCGGCACACAAACGCCGGTGAGCGGTACCAATGGCCTGACCGTACCGGTCAAGTCGAACCTGCAAATTCTGTTATGGGAGTGAGGCCTGCCATGCGCATTCTGTGGATTTTGCCCTACTCACCCTGGCCCGCCACCAGCGGCGGCAAGACGCGCCAGTTCCATCTGCTGCGCAGCCTGGCCGCACGTGGGCACCAGATCACCCTGCTGCTGCAGGACAAACACCCGGTGTCACTCACCGACCGCAAGGTGCTGGAAGCGTTTCTCGAACAACTGATCATCCTGCCGCGCCGCCCGCTGCGCAGCGCCACAACGCTGCTGGCCGGGCTGTTCGCGCCCTACCCGCTGCTGGCCAGCGTGAATGGGCTGTCGGGTGAATTGCAGGACACTTTCAATTGGTTGCTGGGTGAGCGCTGGGACGTGGTGCAGATCGAGCACAGCTACAGCTTCCAGCCGTACGAAGCGGCGCTGGCGCGTAAATCCCAACCCTTTGTGCTGACGGAACACAACGTTGAATCAGCCCTTGGCGCCGCCACCTACGACCGCTTGCCGGGTTGGTCGCTGCCATTCATTCGCTACGATCAATGGCGCTACACCCGCTGGGAACGTCGCGTGATGCGCCAGGCCACGCAGGTGGTGGCAGTGACCGACAGCGATGCACAGACCCTGGCAAAGATCGCCGGCAAACCGGTGTCGGTGGTGGTCAACGGCGTGGACTGCGACCACTTCGCTGCCGCCCGCCCTGACCCGTCGGCACGCCGCGTGCTGTTCCTCGGCAATTATGAATACGCCCCCAACGTGGACGCCATCGAGTGGGCCCTGGACGAGATCCTGCCCAAGGTCTGGGAGCGTTGCCCGGACGCGCGCATGAGCGTGTGCGGCTTCGGCATGCCCGACAGCTGGCGGGAACGCTGGCAGGACCCGCGCATTGAGTGGCAGGGGTTTGTGCCCAACCTGCTGAGCCTGCAATCGAGTTCCTCGGTGTTTCTGGCGCCGTTGCGCCATGGCGGCGGTTCCAAGCTCAAGGTGCTCGAAGCGCTGGCGGCCGGCTTGCCGCTGGCGAGTACCGAGCAAGGTGTATCGGGGCTGGACCTGGTGGAAGGCCTGGACTACCTCGGCGGCCAAACCGCCGCCAAGCTGGCGGATGCCGTGGTGCGCCTGCTGCAATTTCCCGATGCCGCCGCGCCCATGGGCGAAGCCGGCCGCGCCTATGTGCGTCGCGCCCATGACTGGAGCGTCGCCGCCAGCCAACTGGAAACGGTGTACGCCGCCCTTTCACCGCAAAATCAAAAGGAGCCCGCATGCGTGTAGGCCTGGATTACCGCACCGTCGGCACCTCGCCGCAATCGGGCATCAGCCGCCAGGTGTACGCGCTGGAAAGCGCCCTGCACAGCTTGCCGGGCATTGAGCTTGAGCGGTTTACCGTGGCGCCCCTGGGCGATGAAACCCGCTTGCAGGCCCACTGCCCGGCCTGGGGCTGTGCCAAGACCGCCATGCACCAGCCGCAGAATCGCCTGCGTTTCGAGGCCGGTTTTCTACCGCGTGCCTTGCGTGAGCAGCATATCGATCTGTACATCAGCACCTTCAACATGGGCCTGCCCTTGCCGCCCAAGCCGAAGGGGCTGCGCACCGTGGTGCTGTTGCACGACCTGTTCCAGATCACCCTGAACAACTACCACGCCAACCGTTTGAAGGCGCTGATCTACAAGACCAGCGATCGCCTGTCGATTGCCTACGCGGTGCACAGCGCCGACCGGGTGTGGACGCCGTCGCAGTACAGCGCCGATGAAACCGCGCGGTTGTTCCCCAAGGCAGCCGGCAAGATTCGCGTGCTGCCCAACCAGGTCGATGGTTTTTCCGCACTGGCAGCGGACCTCAACGCACGGCAATTGCCCGAGCGCTATTGGTTGCTGGTGGGCACCCGCGAGCTGCGCAAGAACGTGCCGTTCCTGGTGGAGGCCTGGCAACAGGCGCGGCGTCAGTCCCCCACCGTGCCGGAGTTGGTGCTGGTGGGCAGCCTCGACCATCTGCCTGAAGCACAGCGCGCACTGCCGGGCATTCGCGCGCTGAGTGGCGTGTCGGATGCCGAACTGCACGCGCTGTACCGCCGGGCCTCCCGCTTGTGGCAACCGTCGTACGCCGAAGGCTTTGGCCTGCCGGTGATCGAAGCCCTGAGCGTCGGCACCCCGGTGGCGGTGGCCAGCGGCACGTCGCTGGATGAGATCACGCCACCGTCGGCACCGCGTTTTTCGCCCACCGATGGCCCGGCGTTGACGCAGTTGATGGTCAGCCTGAGCGAACAGGCCGATGAAGCATCGCCCGAGCAACACCGGCAATGGGCGGAACGCTTCAACCATCACGCTTATCAACGGCGCCTGGCCGAACTGATCAAGGAGCTGACGTGAACGTGAACCTGCCCAGTCTCGTCGCGATCCTCTTTGGGCTGCTGTTTGGCGCCCTCGCCCTGCTGCTGTCACCGGCCAAGGCGTTCCTCGCCGTGATCGGCCTGGCCGGGGCAGTGACCATCCTGCGCTTTCCGTTCTGGGGCCTGTTGCTGTTTGCCCTGGTCGCCACGTTCATGCCGTACTCCACCGTCAACCTGGGCATTCGCAGCACCGTCAGCGAAGCCATCCTGGCGCTGACCTGGGGCGCGGTGCTGTGGCACAACTTGCTGACACGCCTGCCCGACCCACCGAGCCTCACCCGCCGCCCCACCGACCAGATGCTGTTGTGGCTGATGCTGTTCAGCGTGTTCCCGTTTATCGTCGGCCAGGTCACCATCCACGCCGACACCAGCGGCGTGGCCAATTGGTTGCGCTGGTTGCTGAGCCTGTCGTCGGTGTTCCTCTGCGCCAAATTGCTGGTGGACCACAAGCACCGCGAATCCCTGGTGATCGCCTTGCTGCTGGGCAGCCTGGCGATGCTGGTGCTGTCGATCGCGGTGTTCGTGCGCACACGCTCCGGGGCCGGTATCGCGCCGATCCTGGCGCTGTTCAATTACGGCAACTTCGACATGCTGAAATTCGGCCTGGAGGCCATGTCTTCGCGCATGGGCTCACCGTGGATGCACCCGAATGCCATCGGCGGGATCATGGCGTTGCTGCTGCCCCTGGCCTTTTGCTTCGGCATGACCGAGCAAGGCTGGAAGCGCGCATTGGGGCTGAGCGTGGCCTGCCTCGGCGCGGCGGCGTTGCTGCTGGCCAGTAGCCGTGGCGCGATGGTCAGCCTGGCGCTGGTGCTGCTGTGGATGGCCACGCGCCGGGTGCCATACACCGGGCGTTTGCTGATGATCGGCGCGGCGCTGACGGTGGCGCTGGTGATCGCGTATCCACCGTTGCAGGAACGCCTGGCGACGATTTTTTCCTCGAGCAACGCCAGTACCGAAGTGCGTTTCGACGAATACCGCATGTTCCCGCAGGCGGTGTTGGCGTATCCGTTCGGCATCGGTTTCAAGGTCGACCCGCCGGTGCCGGGCACCGACTTGTTGGGCATCTCCAACCTGTGGCTGAACTTCATCTACAAGACCGGCATCGTCGGCATGCTGTTCTTTGTGGCGGTGACCGTACGCTGGTGGCGTGAAGCGCGCCCGGACAGCGGCCCGATCCGCCTGACCAAGGACAATGCACTGTGGCTGGGCACCACCGCCGGGATTCTCTCGGCGCTGGTCAGCGGTCTGTTCGACCATTACTTCAGCTTTGCGGTGGTGATGGTTGCGCTGTTCTGGCTGATGGTCGGGATCAATGTGCTGGAGGCGCGGCGACTGTTTCCGGCGCGCCTGCCGCAGGTGAAAAGCGTGGCCGTTCGCGAATCCGCGCTTGATGGCGCGCAGCCCTGATGCTGGGCTCCGCCGTCTGGCTGACGCTGGCGACGCTGCTCGGCCTGTGCCTGGGCTTTGCCCGTGAATGGCTGCTGGTGGCGGCCTGGGGCGCAGGAGAACGCAGCGATGCGTTCCTGATCGCCCTGTTTTTACCGGAGGCGCTGCGCATGTCATTGGCCGGCGGCGTGCTGAGCGCCGCTGCGCTGCCGCTGTACCTGGCGCGCAAGGACAATGAGCGACTAGGCTGGTTGGCGGTGTTGTTCCCGGCGTTGCTGCTGATCGCGCTGGTCACCAGCCTGCTGCTGACACTGTTGGCGCCGTGGCTGGTGCAATTGCTCGGGCCGGGCCTGGCGGCCAGTGCCACGTCGCTCGCCAGCAATAACTTGCAGATTGTCGCCTGGTGCGTGCCGGGGCTGATGCTGCATGCGCTGTTCAGCATTCCTTTGCAGGCCAGCGAACGTTTTGTGCTGGCGGGCTTGGGCTCGTTGTTGTTTAACCTGCCGCCGGTGACCTACCTCGCACTGGCCGGCACCGCCACCCAACCGCATTCGCTGGCGCTGGCCTGTCTAGCGGGCAGCCTGTTGATGCCGTTGGCGCTGTTGCCATCGATGTGGCGCCAGGGCTGGCGGCCGTGGCATTGGCAGCTGTCGTTGGCGCCGCTGCGGGAATTGGGCCAACGCATCGGTCCCTTGTTATTGAGCAATGGTGCCAGCCAAGGATTGGCGTTGATCGAACGGCTGGTGGCGTCGTTACTGGGCGAAGGCGCGGTGACCTGGGTCAACCTGGCGCGCAAGTTGATGAACCTGCCGCTGATTGCGCTGATGAGCCTCAACCAGGTGCTGCTGGGCATGATGAGCCGCCGCCAGGGCGATGAGCGCCTGGCCCTGCTCAAGCGTGGCCTGGAGACCGCCAGCGTGCTGACCCTGCCCGCCGGCGTGGGCCTGGTGGCGGCGGCCCCGAGCCTGGTGGCGTTGCTGCTGCCCGCACAATCGCTGGACTCACCGTTGCCGCTGCTGCTGGCCTGGTTTGCCGTGCCGCTGGTATTCGGCGCCTGGAACGCCCTGCTTGCACGTTATGCCTACGCCGCCGGTGACACACGCCAACCACTGCGCTGCGAGCTGCTCGGTAGCCTGGTCAATGTGCTGTTGCTGGGGGTACTGCCGTTTGTATTCGGGCTGGCGGGCATTCCGTTGGCGGCCCTGGCGGGAGTGCTCTGCACCGCGTTGCTGTTGATGCAACGCCAGGGCTTGCTGGGTGCCCTGCCCTGGGCGCGGCAATGGTTGCTCAGTGGCGTGCTGATGGGCGCGGCGGCGTTGGCGCTGTTTCGGATTGAGGGCGTGTGGCTGCAATTGGGGCTGAGCACCCTGGCCGGCGCCGTGGTGTTGCTCGGGATGGGGCTGTGGCTGAAGCCGTGGCGCAAGGCATGAACGATCGATCGGGACGACTCAGATGAAACATCGCTGGATTCAAATGGATATCGCCAAAGGCATCGGCATCCTGGTGATCGTGTATGCACACAGCTGGTTCGTCGCCACCTCGCCGGACGTGCTGTATCCGATACTGGCGTCGTTCATTTTGCCGTTGTTCTTCTTTTTGTCCGGGGTGTTCTTCAAGCCTGAACAACCCTTTGTGGAGATGGCCGTGCGCAAGGCTGATGGCCTGCTCAAGCCGTTTTTCTTCACCATGCTCACCTATGTGATCGTGCGCAGTATCCTGCGTGGCCAGCCGCTGCTGCCGGATATCGGCGGCGTGCTGTATGCCTCGGTGGACACCATCCCGTGGCAGGCGCTGTGGTTTTTGCCGCACTTCTGGGTGGCGATTCTGTTCAGTTGGGTCGTGCTCCGACTGATCCAGCGCCTGCCGCTGGCCGTGCGTTGCCTGGTAATGCTGGTGCCCTTGCTGATCGGCATCTGGACGCTGCCGTGGTTCTGGCAACGGCCGGTGACCCTGGGCGGTAGCACTTGGGTACTGCCGGGCCTACCGTTCAGCCTGGATATCACCCTGATCAGCAGCACCTGTTTCATCTACGGCTACTTGCTGCGGGACTGGCTGCGCACCCATGCGGGTTCACTGCTGACCCTGTTGGTGTCGGTCGTGCTGTTTGCCGCCGTGTTCCTCTACCGAGGTGACACCATGGACCTGGCGCAGCGTCGCTACGATCACTGGCTGTGGACCAGCCTGCTGGCGGTGATTGGGGTGTACGCGTGCTGGGCGCTGGCGCGGGTGCTGATGGTGTCGGCGCTGATCACGCGCGGGATGACCTACATCGGCCAGTCGACGCTGATCCTGCTGATCTTCCACGGTGAGATCCAACACAAGACCTTCGACCTGATGGAGCGTCTGGGGCTGCCCGCGCTTATCGCGGCCTGCATCGGTTTTGTGGTGGCGGTGGTGGTGCCGTTGTTGATCGGGGAAGTGATCAAGCGGGTGGCGTTCCTGCGGTTTTTCTACTTTCCGTTTCCGGTGCGTAAGGCGGTTGGGGAAAAGGCACCGACTTAAGGACGCAGCGGATCCAACCGTGGGAGCGGCGCCGCAGCTCCCACCTGGAGATTTGTATTTCAGTCGTCGAGGGGCTGAGGGGCTGGCTTGCTGCCGTGCTTGGCAGGCTTGGCGCCCTTGGCTGGCGGCGGTGCTGCAGGTTCAGGTTCCGCGGCGGCGGCGGCTTCTTTTTCAGCCATCGGCATCTGGTCGATAGCGCTGAAAAATTCCTTCAGGTCGAGGGTATCCGGTGGCACGGTCTTCTCGAGTTTCTTCTCGCCGTCCTTGCCCACCAGGATCACCTTGGTGCCGCTGCCCGCACCCAGCTTGAGGGCGCGTATCAGCGCGTTGGTTTCTGGCGGCGTGAGCTTTTTGTTGTCCTTGGGGTCCTTGGCGAACTTCTCGCCTTCGGCACCGATGCTGCCGAACTTCACGGTGTAGAACACCATGCTGCGTTCTTCAAAGGACTGCTTGGTCGCAGGCTCGTCCAACTGTTTCTTGAGGGTCGCCAAGGTGTCGTTGCCGGCATCAAGCTCCACCACCACCAGCGGCCGGGCTTTGCCCAAGTCCTGCTTGAGCGGGTTGATATCATCAGCAGCCAACAGCGGCCCCGTAAAAGCCATCAAGGTAGCCAGGGTCAGCGACCGGATGAGCATGCGCACCTCCTTTAAATTCCATGCAGGGTTCTTGAGTTTCATGTCTGCGACAGTCAAATTCAAGGATGATTCCTACACCACTTTAAGAAAGCGTAGGTCAGGACGCCCGCTACGCAAGGGTTTGGTGGATGTGGCTGTCATTGTTTCCACTGATTGCGGAAACATTATGAGACCTTCCATTCCGGCCAATGCCGAGCAAATACGGGCGCTACGAGGGGGTCGGCATCCACTTGCGCGAGTGTCTGGGCGAAGCCTGGCGCCAGGCCATTCAACGCCTCCCGCGCCTCGTCCCAGCGCGACACTGCAGCCGCCATCAAGCCCAGCGCATTGGGCGCGTTGTTGGCGGCAAACAACTGGTCGGCAAACTGATCGGCGAACACCACCCAGGCCTGGTGCAGGTAGCGCCGGGTACCGGTGACCAGTTGCGCCTGCACCGTTTCGTTGACGTCGCCCAGCCAGCGTTGCGGGTAGTCGATGATGCCTATCGCCGAATAGCAATTGGCAGCGATGTACACCAGGCCGCGAATGATCTGCGCGCGGTTGCCGGCCAATAGGTTAGAAGCGGGAAACTCCAGGCCCAGGTGGATCAGGATCGCGGCGCTTTCCGACAGCACCTGGCCGTCGGGGGTGACAAGGGTGGGCACTTGTTTGAGCGGGTTGATGCGGGCCAGT
The DNA here is from genome assembly GCF_045037875.1 of Pseudomonas petroselini. Lineage (NCBI taxonomy): Bacteria > Pseudomonadati > Pseudomonadota > Gammaproteobacteria > Pseudomonadales > Pseudomonadaceae > Pseudomonas > Pseudomonas petroselini. The sequence goes on along the minus strand of NZ_CP173614.1, from coordinate 2,915,038 downwards.
TCGTCGCTGCCCTCGCCGTCGGCCCAGGAGGCTGCGTCTACCCGGCGCCACGGCACCGCACAGCGCTGCAGGGCGATTTCGATCATGCAGGAGCCGGACTCGTCGATGCCATAAAGCGTGTACATGGGCTTTTCCTCCTAGCGTTGCAGTTTGGCCTGCACGATGGCTTTCACCTGCGGCCATTCCGAATCGATGATGCTGAAGCGCACCGAGTTGCGCTTGCGGCCGTCGGGCATGATGCGTTCGTGGCGCACGATGCCTTCCTGCACGGCGCCGAGCCGCAGGATCGCCGCGCGGGATTTTTCGTTGAGTTCGTCAGTGGTGAATTGCACGCGCACGCAGTCGAGCACTTCGAAAGCGTAGGTCAGCAACAGCAGCTTGGCTTCAGTATTGATGCCGCTTTTCTGCGTGGACAGCGCCAGCCAGGTATGGCCAATTTCCAGCTTGCGATTGACCCGGTCGACCTTCCAGAACCGCGTGCTGCCAACCACTTGGCCGGTATCGCGACGCACTAGGGTGAAGGGGATCATGGTGCCAGCGTCGCGCCCCGCCAAGGCGGTGTCGATGTATTGATCGACGGTGTCCGGGCCCGGTACGTGGGTGACCTTGAGGTTCCACAGTTCGCCATCGGCGGCGGCCTCGAGCAAGGCGGCCTTGTGTGCCCTTTGCAGGGGCAGGAGTTCGACCGTGGTGCCGGTCAGTGTGATCTGGGTCATGGAAGCGGCGCCGTGTCTGGGTCGTCAGTGCCCAAGAGTGCAGGCACTCACACAAACGAGGCAAGCGTTTTAAAACAGGCCCATTTGCCCACCGACCAGGGTGCTGAAATCGTCATTCACGAACGGCAGGATCGCATCGGCCACCGGCTGCAATTGCCGGGTGACGTAGTGGTCGTAGTCGATAGGCGCCTGGCGCACTTCCAACGGTTCCGGGCCGTTGACGCTGATCACGTAGCTGATCCAGCCACCGCGCTGGTATTGGCGCGGCCGGTTCAAGCGGTCGTTGTACTCATCGGCCAGGCGCGCAGCGCGCACATGGGGCGGGACGTTGCGTTCGTAATCATCCAGCCGGCGGCGCAGGCGTTTGCGGTAGATCAGCAACTCATCGAACTCGCCGCTCAAGGTGCGGCGTACGTAGTCGCGTATGTAGTCTTGATGGGGCTGGCGATGGAAGATGCGCTGGTAGAGTTCCTGCTGGAACCGGCGGGCCAGCGGTGACCAGTCGCTGCGTACGGTTTCCAGGCCTTTGTAAACCATGTCTTCGCTGCCATCGCTGCGAACCACCAGGCCGGCGTAGCGCTTTTTGCTGCCCTCCTCCGCGCCACGGATGGTCGGCATGAGGAAGCGCGTGAAGTGGGTTTCGTACTGTAATTCCAAGGCGCTTTGCAGGCCGAATGTGGTGTGCAGGTGCTCGCGCCACCAGTCATTGACGTGCTGCACCAACCCTCGGCCGATGCGGCTGGCCTCCTCCTGGGTGTGCGCGCTGCCGAGCCAGACGAACGTGGAGTCGGTGTCGCCGTAGATCACCTCGTAGCCCTGGGCTTCGACCAGTTCGCGGGTCTGACGCATGATCTGGTGGCCGCGCATCGTGATCGACGAGGCCAGTCGGGTGTCGAAGAAGCGGCACCCGCTGGAACCGAGTACGCCGTAGAAGGCGTTCATGATGATTTTCAGGGCTTGGGACAGCGGTGCATTGTGTTCGCGCTTGGCCACTTCACGGCCCTCGGAGACCCGCGCGACGATGGCGGGCAAACAGTGCCGGGTGCGGGAAAAACGTGCACCACGAAAGCCTTCCACCGAGTTGCTGTCATCGGGGTACTTGAGGCCTTCGATCAGGCCGACCGGGTCGATCAGGAAGCTGCGGATGATCGACGGGTAGAGGCTTTTGTAATCGAGCACCAGCACCGACTCGTAGAGACCGGGGCGTGAGTCCATGACAAAGCCGCCGGGGCTGGCCTGGGGTGGCTTGTCGCCCAGGTTCGGCGCGACGAAGCCTTGGCGGTGCATCAACGGCATATACAAATGGGTGAACGCGGCGACGGAGCCACCGTTGCGGTCGGCCGGCAATCCCGTGACGCTGGCGCGTTCCAGCAGGAATTTGAGCAGTTCGGTCTTCTCGAAAATGCGCGTAACCAGTTCGCAATCCTTGAGGTTGTAGCGCGCCAGGGCGGGCTTGTCCTCGGCGAACATGCGGTTGATCTCGTCCATGCGCTGGTACGGTGTGGAGATGTCCTTGCCCTCACCCAGCAGGGTTTGCGCGACGTTTTCCAGGCTGAAGGATTCGAAGCTCCAGGTGGCCGAGCGCAGGGCTTCGATACCATCAATGATCAGCCGCCCCGCGGCCGCGGCGAAGTAATGGTTGCGGCTGCCGTGCTCGCGCCAGGCCATCGGCTCGTCGCCACGCCCGAGCATGAGCGGCACGTTGAGGCGCTGGGCATGTTCGTGGAGGACGCGCAGGTCAAATTGCACCACGTTCCAGCCGATGATCGCGTCGGGGTCATGCTGGGCGAGCCACTCGTTGAGGCGCTCGAGCAATTGGGCGCGGGTGTCGCAGTAGTCGAGCTTGAAGTCCACCGCGTCAGTTTTGTTCGGCGGGCCGAGCATATACACCTGGCGCTCGCCGCAGCCTTCGAGGGCAATTGAATAGAGATCGCCCTGGGCGGTGGTCTCGATGTCAAGAGACACCAGTTTCAGCGGCGGGCGGTAGTCGGGTGCGGGCTTCATCTGTGCGTCGCAGAGCACACCGCTGACATCGGGCGTGCCGCCAAACCACACGGGCGCAGTGATGAAACGCTCCATCATGTAGCGCTCGGGTGGGCGCACGTCGCCTTCGTAGACATCGACACCCGCGGCGCGCAGGCGCTTTTCCACGTCCATCGCCTGGCGATGCTGACGCGTATACAAGCCCAGGACGGGACGGTGGTGGAAATCGCATAGCTGCAACGGGCGCAATTCGATATCGCGCTCCCCCTTGAGCAGCCAATCCAGCGGCTTGCGATGGGCTTCGGGGACGAACATCACGGAGGTCTGCACGGGTAGGCGGATAAACCTCGGGCCCTGGTCGGTGGCCAGCCAGAAACTGACCTCCGTGCCCGTCGGCGTATCGCGCCAATGCCGGGTCAGGACAAAACCCTGCTGTAAATCCACCGTACCGCACCTCAGGAATCGCTTTCAGGGCGTGATTCTACTCGGCATCCGTGTGCGCAGATCTTAATCTCGTAAATTTGTTGCGAGGCTTCGACAGGAAAAACGGGCATCAACCCTGATGCCCATGGGGATCAGGCCTGGCGGGCCTGGTTCAGGTAGGTTTCGATGTTGCCCATCTGCTCGTCCCACCCACGGGAATTCATCTTGAAGGCCTTTTGCCGACGGGCCTGCGGCACGGCGTCAAAGCCCGATTCGACCACCCTCAGCAGAATGCCCGGCGCTCGGTCTTCAATGGTGAATTCCACCAGTGTCGGGGTTTCCTGGTCGTAGTCGATGCCCTTCTCGACCGCGAAGGGGTGCCACCAGAAAGAGAACAGCGTTTGCGGCAGGATGCGTTCGATTTTGGCCTTCCAGATCACGTGTTCGTACCCCGGATAAGTGATAGGCGCCTCGAGGGTTTGCCCAGCCACGAAGGTTTTGCCTTTTAGAGCGATACCAAACCAGCTGCCGAATTGCTCGGCATCGGTGAGGGCTTCCCACACCTTTTTACGTGACGCGTTGAGCAGGACTTTTCGTTCTATGCGATCTAATACGTGCATAAGTCACCTCCTCCATTGACAGTAGGCGACATCAAATAATGCGCAACCTTAGGTTGTAAGCAATGATGATGACCCCATCCTTGAACCGGCAATACGTTATGACTGACCTATTGAATGGAAGTTGCTTCTGCAAAGGCGTGCGCTATCAGGTAGACGGCCTCGACATGCCCATCAGCCACTGCCACTGCAACAGCTGTCGCAAGGTGCATGCGGCGGCATTCGTGGCGACAGCCGGCGTAATGCGTGAGCACTTTCGCTGGACCCAGGGCGCGGAGCTGTTGGCGTCCTTTGAGTCGTCGCCGGGTAAATTCAGGCATTTCTGCTCGCGCTGCGGCTCACATCTGATGGCGGAGCGTGGGCATCAACCGCACGTCATCGTGCGGGTGGCGACGCTGGATGATGATCCGGGCGCCAGGCCCACCGCGCACATCTGGACAGCCCATGATGTGCCCTGGCTTGTCTATGAGGACGTAGAGCGGTGGGACGAGTGGACGGTTTGATTTAAACTTTTGGGTCTCCAGGCGCTTTGGCCGGCGTCGCATATTGCGGTTTCAAGTGGCCTTCCTGGTCGAGTAACCAGGCGTCCATGATCTGGCGCACGACGGGTCCTGCAACGCGACCACCGGCCTCGCCGTTTTCGATCATTACCGAAATCACGATTTTCGGGTGTTCAGCTGGCGCGAAGCCGACAAACAACGCGTTATCACGATGTCGTTCCAGGGTCTTTTCACGGTTGTAACGCTCGCCCTGTTTGATCGCCACCACTTGCGCCGTACCACTCTTACCAGCGATGCGGTATTGCGCGCCTTGTGCGGCGGCACGCGCAATACCGCGAGGATCGTGCATCACCAACTGCATGCCGTGGTTGACCTGCTCCCAGTCGTGCGGGTTCTTGAGGACTACGTTGGGCATGGGATTTTCGTCCACCGGCGGCACGCCATTAATGGTCTTGGCCAGGTGGGGTCGATTCCATACGCCCTTGTTGGCGATCAACGCGGTGGCTTGGGCCAATTGCAGCGGCGTGACCTGCATATAGCCCTGGCCGATGCCGAGGATCACCGTTTCGCCCGGGAACCACGGTTGACGGCGGGTGGCACGCTTCCATGCCTGGGAAGGCATCAGGCCAGCTGACTCTTCGAACATATCCAGCGACACTTTCTGACCCAGGCCGAACTCAGCCAAGTAGTCGTGCAGGCGGTCGATGCCGAGCTTGTGGGCGAGGTCGTAAAAATAGGTGTCGTTGGAGCGCATAATCGCCGCGTCCATGTCTACCCAGCCGTCACCGCTGTGGTTCCAGTTGCGGTATTTGTGGTCAAAGTCCGGCAGTTGGTAGTAACCGGGATCGAACACGCGGGTTTGGGCGGTGACGACGCCACTGTCCAGGCCGGCGATGGCGACTTCCGGCTTGATGGTCGAGCCAGGCGCATAGAGCCCTCTGAGAACGCGGTTGAACAGCGGTCGGTCGATGGAATCATGCAGCGCAGCATATTCCTTGAAGCTGATACCGGTAACGAACAGGTTCGGGTCAAAGCTCGGCTTGCTGACCATCGCCAGTACTTCACCGGTTTGCGGGTCGAGGGCAACCACTGAACCTCGGCGATCGCCCAAGGCTTCTTCTGCCGCTTCCTGAAGATGGACGTCGAGGCTCAGGACGATGTTTTTGCCGGGAATCGGGTCGGTGTGCTTGAGCACGCGAAGTACGCGGCCCTGGGCATTGGTCTCGACTTCCTCATAGCCTACGTGGCCATGCAACTCGGACTCGTAGAAGCGCTCAATACCGGTCTTGCCGATGGACTGGGTACCGCGGTACTCCACCGAGTCGAGGGCTTTGGATTCTTTCTCGTTGATCCGTCCTACGTAACCGATCGAATGGGCAAAGTGAGCGCCCAAGGGGTAGTGGCGAACGAATTGCGGTTCTACGTCTACCCCAGGCAGACGGAATTCGTTTACGGCCAGCAGCGCGATCTGCTCTTCGGTGAGTTCATAAAACAATGTCACAGGCACGAAAGGGTGACGCGCCTGTTTCAGCGCCTTGTCGAATACAGCGCGGTCTTCGGCGGGCAGATGCAGCAAGTTGACGATGGCGTCCAGTTCGCCCTTGAGGTCGGTGGTGCGCTCACGGGTGATGGTCAAGTTGTAGCTGGGACGGTTATCGGCCAATACGACGCCATTACGGTCATAGATCAACCCCCGCGTCGGCGTGATGGGCAGCACGTGAACGCGGTTGTTCTCGGAAATCGTGGAGTGGTAGTCGAACTGTACGACCTGCAGGAAGTACATACGCCCCACCAGGGCACAGGTGATGCCAATCACGAGCAATGCGCAGGCGAGCAGGCGCTTGTTGACCAGGCGGTTCTCTTTTTCGTGATCCTTGATCGTTATCGGTTCAGGCATTTCTACAGCATCTCGTTGAAGAAGGTCGACGCCGCGTCCTGCGGATGAAATATCAATCCCTGTGAAAATGTGCTGCACCATACCAAAAATGCAGAAACACTTTGTATCCATTTGCCCAACGGCAGGTTGGAGCATGATTTGGGAGGCCGTAAAGGGTAGGCGTGGGTTCTTGAAGATACCGTATTCACAGACGATGCCGGATTGCTTGAAGCCAACAGAGGAAGCGTGGAATTGTCACGCCCGTTTTTCGACCGCCCAAAACAAAACCCCATCTGCTTTCGCAAATGGGGTTTCGGAATTTAATCTTGACGATGACCTACTCTCACATGGGGAAACCCCACACTACCATCGGCGATGCATCGTTTCACTACTGAGTTCGGGATGGGATCAGGTGGTTCCAATGCTCTATGGTCGTCAAGAAATTCGGGTACTGAGTCGTGGCCAGCTGGCCTCGCTTCAGCAAATTGGGTATGTGATAGCTTTCGGTGCTTTGTGAGCGTCGAACTTTCGGTTCATTTCGTCTTCACACACCGCAATCTGATGCTCGTTAGAGTAGTCAAATTGCTTGGGTGTTATATGGTCAAGCCTCACGGGCAATTAGTATTGGTTAGCTCAACGCCTCACAGCGCTTACACACCCAACCTATCAACGTCGTAGTCTTCGACGGCCCTTCAGGGAACTCAAGGTTCCAGTGAGATCTCATCTTGAGGCTAGTTTCCCGCTTAGATGCTTTCAGCGGTTATCTATTCCGAACATAGCTACCCGGCAATGCCACTGGCGTGACAACCGGAACACCAGAGGTTCGTCCACTCCGGTCCTCTCGTACTAGGAGCAGCCCCTCTCAAATCTCAAACGTCCACGGCAGATAGGGACCGAACTGTCTCACGACGTTCTAAACCCAGCTCGCGTACCACTTTAAATGGCGAACAGCCATACCCTTGGGACCGGCTTCAGCCCCAGGATGTGATGAGCCGACATCGAGGTGCCAAACACCGCCGTCGATATGAACTCTTGGGCGGTATCAGCCTGTTATCCCCGGAGTACCTTTTATCCGTTGAGCGATGGCCCTTCCATACAGAACCACCGGATCACTAAGACCTACTTTCGTACCTGCTCGACGTGTCTGTCTCGCAGTCAAGCGCGCTTTTGCCTTTATACTCTACGACCGATTTCCGACCGGTCTGAGCGCACCTTCGTACTCCTCCGTTACTCTTTAGGAGGAGACCGCCCCAGTCAAACTACCCACCATACACTGTCCTCGATCCGGATAACGGACCTGAGTTAGAACCTCAAAGTTGCCAGGGTGGTATTTCAAGGTTGGCTCCACGCAGACTGGCGTCCACGCTTCAAAGCCTCCCACCTATCCTACACAAGCAAATTCAAAGTCCAGTGCAAAGCTATAGTAAAGGTTCACGGGGTCTTTCCGTCTAGCCGCGGATACACTGCATCTTCACAGCGATTTCAATTTCACTGAGTCTCGGGTGGAGACAGCGCCGCCATCGTTACGCCATTCGTGCAGGTCGGAACTTACCCGACAAGGAATTTCGCTACCTTAGGACCGTTATAGTTACGGCCGCCGTTTACCGGGGCTTCGATCAAGAGCTTCGCGTTAGCTAACCCCATCAATTAACCTTCCGGCACCGGGCAGGCGTCACACCCTATACGTCCACTTTCGTGTTTGCAGAGTGCTGTGTTTTTAATAAACAGTCGCAGCGGCCTGGTATCTTCGACCGGCATGAGCTTACGGAGCAAGTCCTTCACCCTCACCGGCGCACCTTCTCCCGAAGTTACGGTGCCATTTTGCCTAGTTCCTTCACCCGAGTTCTCTCAAGCGCCTTGGTATTCTCTACCCAACCACCTGTGTCGGTTTGGGGTACGGTTCCTGGTTACCTGAAGCTTAGAAGCTTTTCTTGGAAGCATGGCATCAACCACTTCGTTAACTAAAAGTTAACTCGTCATCAGCTCTCGGCCTTAAGATCCCGGATTTACCTAAGATCTCAGCCTACCACCTTAAACTTGGACAACCAACGCCAAGCTGGCCTAGCCTTCTCCGTCCCTCCATCGCAATAACCAGAAGTACAGGAATATTAACCTGTTTTCCATCGACTACGCTTTTCAGCCTCGCCTTAGGGACCGACTAACCCTGCGTCGATTAACGTTGCGCAGGAAACCTTGGTCTTTCGGCGTGGGTGTTTTTCACACCCATTGTCGTTACTCATGTCAGCATTCGCACTTCTGATACCTCCAGCAAGCTTCTCAACTCACCTTCACAGGCTTACAGAACGCTCCTCTACCGCATCACTTACGTGATACCCGTAGCTTCGGTGTATGGTTTGAGCCCCGTTACATCTTCCGCGCAGGCCGACTCGACTAGTGAGCTATTACGCTTTCTTTAAAGGGTGGCTGCTTCTAAGCCAACCTCCTAGCTGTCTAAGCCTTCCCACATCGTTTCCCACTTAACCATAACTTTGGGACCTTAGCTGACGGTCTGGGTTGTTTCCCTTTTCACGACGGACGTTAGCACCCGCCGTGTGTCTCCCATGCTCGGCACTTGTAGGTATTCGGAGTTTGCATCGGTTTGGTAAGTCGGGATGACCCCCTAGCCGAAACAGTGCTCTACCCCCTACAGTGATACATGAGGCGCTACCTAAATAGCTTTCGAGGAGAACCAGCTATCTCCGAGCTTGATTAGCCTTTCACTCCGATCCACAGGTCATCCGCTAACTTTTCAACGGTAGTCGGTTCGGTCCTCCAGTTAGTGTTACCCAACCTTCAACCTGCCCATGGATAGATCGCCCGGTTTCGGGTCTATTCCCAGCGACTAGACGCCCTATTAAGACTCGCTTTCGCTACGCCTCCCCTATTCGGTTAAGCTCGCCACTGAAAATAAGTCGCTGACCCATTATACAAAAGGTACGCAGTCACCCAACAAAGTGGGCTCCCACTGCTTGTACGCATACGGTTTCAGGATCTATTTCACTCCCCTCTCCGGGGTTCTTTTCGCCTTTCCCTCACGGTACTAGTTCACTATCGGTCAGTCAGTAGTATTTAGCCTTGGAGGATGGTCCCCCCATATTCAGACAAAGTTTCTCGTGCTCCGTCCTACTCGATTTCATGACTAAGAGATTTTCGCGTACAGGGCTATCACCCACTATGGCCGCACTTTCCAGAGCGTTCCGCTAATCTCAAAGCCACTTAAGGGCTAATCCCCGTTCGCTCGCCACTACTAAGGGAATCTCGGTTGATTTCTTTTCCTCAGGGTACTTAGATGTTTCAGTTCCCCTGGTTCGCCTCTTAAGCCTATGTATTCAGCTTAAGATAACCATCTTATGATGGCTGGGTTCCCCCATTCAGACATCTCCGGATCAAAGTCTGTTTGCCGACTCCCCGAAGCTTTTCGCAGGCTACCACGTCTTTCATCGCCTCTGACTGCCAAGGCATCCACCGTATGCGCTTCTTCACTTGACCATATAACCCCAAGCAATCTGGTTATACTGTGAAGACAACATTCGCCGAAAATTCGAATTTCTCAACTAAGAGAACTCACAAATTTTACCTTAGCCTGATCCGTTACCAGTGAAAGTAACGTTCAGTCTATCTTTCTATCACATACCCAAATTTTTAAAGAACGATCTAATCAAAGACTAGAAATCAACATTCATCACCGTCTGGGTGGAATGCTCATTTCTAAGCTTTCAAAACTTTCAGAAGCAGTAGTGGTGGAGCCAAACGGGATCGAACCGTTGACCTCCTGCGTGCAAGGCAGGCGCTCTCCCAGCTGAGCTATGGCCCCGTATTTCTACAGGCGTTTCCCACACAAAATTGGTGGGTCTGGGCAGATTCGAACTGCCGACCTCACCCTTATCAGGGGTGCGCTCTAACCAACTGAGCTACAGACCCAATTTCGGGCTGCTTCTTATCGTCTTCTTCAATGAATCAAGCAATTCGTGTGGGAACTTATGGAGCAGCTGATGTCGTCGATTAAGGAGGTGATCCAGCCGCAGGTTCCCCTACGGCTACCTTGTTACGACTTCACCCCAGTCATGAATCACACCGTGGTAACCGTCCTCCCGAAGGTTAGACTAGCTACTTCTGGTGCAACCCACTCCCATGGTGTGACGGGCGGTGTGTACAAGGCCCGGGAACGTATTCACCGCGACATTCTGATTCGCGATTACTAGCGATTCCGACTTCACGCAGTCGAGTTGCAGACTGCGATCCGGACTACGATCGGTTTTATGGGATTAGCTCCACCTCGCGGCTTGGCAACCCTCTGTACCGACCATTGTAGCACGTGTGTAGCCCAGGCCGTAAGGGCCATGATGACTTGACGTCATCCCCACCTTCCTCCGGTTTGTCACCGGCAGTCTCCTTAGAGTGCCCACCATTACGTGCTGGTAACTAAGGACAAGGGTTGCGCTCGTTACGGGACTTAACCCAACATCTCACGACACGAGCTGACGACAGCCATGCAGCACCTGTCTCAATGTTCCCGAAGGCACCAATCTATCTCTAGAAAGTTCATTGGATGTCAAGGCCTGGTAAGGTTCTTCGCGTTGCTTCGAATTAAACCACATGCTCCACCGCTTGTGCGGGCCCCCGTCAATTCATTTGAGTTTTAACCTTGCGGCCGTACTCCCCAGGCGGTCAACTTAATGCGTTAGCTGCGCCACTAAGAGCTCAAGGCTCCCAACGGCTAGTTGACATCGTTTACGGCGTGGACTACCAGGGTATCTAATCCTGTTTGCTCCCCACGCTTTCGCACCTCAGTGTCAGTATCAGTCCAGGTGGTCGCCTTCGCCACTGGTGTTCCTTCCTATATCTACGCATTTCACCGCTACACAGGAAATTCCACCACCCTCTACCATACTCTAGTCAGTCAGTTTTGAATGCAGTTCCCAGGTTGAGCCCGGGGATTTCACATCCAACTTAACAAACCACCTACGCGCGCTTTACGCCCAGTAATTCCGATTAACGCTTGCACCCTCTGTATTACCGCGGCTGCTGGCACAGAGTTAGCCGGTGCTTATTCTGTCGGTAACGTCAAAACAATCACGTATTAGGTAACTGCCCTTCCTCCCAACTTAAAGTGCTTTACAATCCGAAGACCTTCTTCACACACGCGGCATGGCTGGATCAGGCTTTCGCCCATTGTCCAATATTCCCCACTGCTGCCTCCCGTAGGAGTCTGGACCGTGTCTCAGTTCCAGTGTGACTGATCATCCTCTCAGACCAGTTACGGATCGTCGCCTTGGTGAGCCATTACCTCACCAACTAGCTAATCCGACCTAGGCTCATCTGATAGCGCAAGGCCCGAAGGTCCCCTGCTTTCTCCCGTAGGACGTATGCGGTATTAGCGTCCGTTTCCGAACGTTATCCCCCACTACCAGGCAGATTCCTAGGCATTACTCACCCGTCCGCCGCTCTCAAGAGAAGCAAGCTTCTCTCTACCGCTCGACTTGCATGTGTTAGGCCTGCCGCCAGCGTTCAATCTGAGCCATGATCAAACTCTTCAGTTCAAACATCTTTGGGTTTTTAAGAAACCCTAAACTTGGCTCAGCAATCGTTGGTTACATCTTTGATTTCTCGCGGAGTAACTTGTGATGCTGATAATCTTGTTGACTATCAGTCTGACTCCACAAGCACCCACACGAATTGCTTGATTCAGTTGTTAAAGAGCGGTTGGTTAAGATCTTTCGTCTCAACCGAGGCGCGCATTCTACAGCAGCCTCATTTGCTGTCAAGTGATTATTTTCAGAAGTTTTCGAAGATTTCTTCAACAACTTCAACCACTTGCGCTTCCGATCTCTCGTTAGCGGGAGGCGAATTCTACAGCGTTACACGCTGCTGTCAACACCTCTTTTTCTCCGCTTTCGACCGAGAGGATCGAAACGTTAATAGAGCCAAACAACACTGCTCTACCAACTCCTTCTGGGCTTCGATGAACTGAAGCAACTCGCTGTCGAATCCTGCTTAACTCTTTGTTTACCAAGGAGTTTTCCGTTTCGACTGCGCCGGAAGTGGGGCGAATTATAGACTTCCAGAATCTGCCGTCAACCCTTAATTTGCTTTTTCTATCAAAGGACCTGAAAACCGCCAACATGGCCCCTTAAAGGGTGTCGGAAAGGATAATTGAGCACTATATTGCTCAATAGCAAACACTTAAGCATCATAGCGCCCACGCTTCTATCAATATGACCTCGGACAAACACTTCCAATGACCACCTCCCCCCGCAGCCTGGCCTCGACATTGTTCCCCGTCGGCCTGCTGTTGATCGCCATGGCTTCCATCCAGTCCGGCGCCTCGCTGGCCAAGAGCATGTTCCCTATCGTCGGCGCACAAGGCACCACAGCCCTGCGTCTGATTTTCGCCAGCGTTATCATGCTGCTTCTCCTACGTCCTTGGCGCGCCAAGCTGACGACCAAATCCCTGCGCACCGTCATCGTTTATGGGATGGCACTGGGTGGCATGAACTTCCTCTTCTATATGTCCTTGCGCAGCGTGCCTCTGGGTATTGCGGTCGCCCTCGAATTTACCGGGCCGCTTGCCGTAGCCATCTATGCCTCTCGACGCGCAGTAGACTTCCTGTGGATTGTCCTCGCAATTATCGGCCTTCTCCTACTCATCCCCATGGGGGAAGCCAGCAGTGGCATCGACTTGCTCGGTGCTGGTTACGCGTTGGGGGCTGGTGTCTGCTGGGCGCTCTACATTCTATATGGGCAGAAAGCCGGTAATGACAACGGCGTCCAGACCGCCGCTCTTGGCGTGATGATCGCCGCATTGTTCGTCGCGCCTATCGGCATCGTCCATGCGGGCAGCGCATTGCTGACGCCTGCACTGATTCCGGTCGCGATCGGCGTCGCCATTCTGTCCACGGCTCTGCCTTACACGCTGGAAATGGTGGCACTGACGCGCCTCCCCGCCCGCACCTTCGGCACCCTGATGAGCATCGAACCCGCTTTCGGAGCTGTTTCCGGCCTGCTATTCCTACATGAGCACTTATCCATCGCTCAGTGGCTGGCAATCACCTGCATCATTCTGGCCTCCGTAGGTGCCACAGTGACGATGCGCAGCGAGTCAAAGCCGTTGGTTCCAGCGGATTGAATTCTGTTTGAATGTAGCTCTGGCATTTAGCACGCATTTAGGCCATGTTTAAGCCGCAAACGAATGTCATTCATGGAGAATTTCGACAAGGACAGCGCGAACGCTACACCCGAGAGCGAGTAGAGCCTGCCTCTAACATTGCGAGGCGGCTATTAAGGATAGGAATGAAGCGAATTTTGATACTGTTAATGGTCATGGCCATTGCTGGCTGCGCCGCGACCACCAAGACAGAAGTAAAACGTGGCAAAAAAGGGCTGCATATCAACTGTTCCGGCTTGTCCTCTTCCTGGGACCAGTGCTACACCAGTGCAACCAACTCCTGCGGCGCCAAGGGTTACCGGGTAATCGCAAAGTCCGGTGACAACTCCGAGGAACCAGGGGATTACCCCTTCGGCCTCAACCCTGCCGGCTACACCAGCCGCAGCATGATCGTCATCTGCAAGTAATCGCTCGAGCAGTCTCCCTGACTGCTCCTATTAAAGGCCAGATACACATTCGGCTCTTCGTTGACGCCAATTCATGCGGTATCGGCGACAGCCGGCCCCAGGCGAGGGCGTCGACTCTATGGCCGACGCCCTCGCCCAGGCTCCTGAACCGCAGCCGATCAGATAGCGGCGGTGCGTACCTGCAACCACTCCAGCGCGGCACCGCTGAGCAACGGGCTCAAACGCTCACGCACGTGCGCGTGGTAAGCGTTGAACCACTCACGCTCATCCGCCGTCAGCAGCGACGGTTCCAGGCAGCGGGTATCGATCGGACACAAGGTCAGGGTTTCAAACTTGAGAAACTCACCGAACTCGGTCTCGCCCGCTTCGCGGTTCAGCACCAGGTTCTCGATGCGCACGCCCCAACGGCCCGGACGGTAAGTGCCCGGCTCGATGGAGGTGATCATCCCCGGCTGCATGGCCGTTTGCGGCGCGGTGGCGGCCTGATAGGCAATCACTTGCGGACCTTCATGCACATTGAGGAAATACCCTACGCCATGCCCGGTACCGTGGCCATAGTCCACGCCTTCAGCCCAGATCGGCGCGCGGGCAATGGCGTCCAGCAGCGGCGACAGAATTCCCTTAGGGAAATGTGCACGGGACAAGGCGATCACGCCCTTGAGTACGCGGGTGCAATCACGCTTCTGCTCGTCACTCGGCGTACCGATAGGCACCATCCGCGTGATATCCGTGGTGCCGCCCAGGTACTGGCCACCTGAATCGATCAGCAACAGGCCATCACCTTCGATCAGCGCATGTTCTTCTTCAGTGGCGTGATAATGCGGCATCGCACCATTGGCGTTATACGCGGCGATGGTGTTGAAACTCAGCGACACATAACCGGGGCGACGGGTGCGCGCCGCAGTCAGGTGTTCGTCAATGGTCAGCTCGGTGATGCGCTCGCGGCCCAGTGCACTGTCCAGCCAAGCGAAAAATTCGCACAGCGCCGCGCCATCCTGCTCCATGGCTTGGCGGATATGCTCCGCATCGGCCAGGCTCTTGCGGGACTTGGCCAATGTGGTCGGGTTGAGTCCTTCGACCAGCTTGACGCCCGCATCGAGGTTTTCCAGCAAGCCCGCGGTGACGCGAGCCGGGTCGACCTGCAAACTGGCGCCTGCCGGTACCGCGCGCAATGCGCCAGCCACTTCGCTATAGTCGCGCAGCGTCACGCCATCTTGCTCCAGCACGCCCTGCAGTTGCGCATCGACTTTGCTCAGCGCCACAAACAGCGTGGCCTGCTGCTGATTGATCAAGGCAAAGGACACAAACACCGGGTTAAACGAAACGTCTCCGCCGCGCAGGTTGAACAGCCAGGCGATGTCATCCAGGGTGGCGATGAAGTGCCAATCGGCGCCCTTCTCTTTCAAGGCGGCGCGCAGTGAGGCGAGTTTTTCACCACGGCTGACGGTGGCTTGCGGTGGCAGGTGCGGATAGATCGGTTGGTTCGGCAACGCCGGGCGGTCCCGCCAGACTTCATCCAGAAGATCGATATCAGTACGCAAGCGCGCACCACGCTCCGCTAACTTACCGCCTAGAGTGCGCGCCGAGGCCACGGCCATCACTGCACCGTCGACCGCAACGACACCCCCTTCCGGCGTTTGCTCGGCCAGCCATTCCAGCGGACCGGGTTGACCCGGCTGCAGCTTGACCAATTCGATGCCGCTGCCCTTGAGCTCCTTGCTCGCCTGTTCCCAGTAGCGGCTATCGGCCCACACACCGGCGAAGTCCGCGGTGACAATCAATGTCCCCACCGAACCATGAAAGCCCGACAACCATTGCCGCCCCTGCCAGTAACCCGGCAAGTATTCGGACAAGTGCGGGTCGGCCGACGGCACCAGCAGGGCGTGAATGCCCTCACGGCTCATCAGTTCACGGGTATGCGCCAGGCGCTGGGGTACCGTTCCATGGGTCAAGGGCTGCGTACTCATTGTGTCTCCTGCTAACCACGAATAATTATTATGTGTTGCGATAAATGAATCAGACCGCCCAGAACGCCGGTGCACTGGCAAGGGTCGCTTTGATCAACTGCACAGCCTGATCGATATCCTGCTCGGTGGTAAACCGGCCCAGGCTCAAGCGAATGGTACGGCCGGCGCTGCGTGCATCATGGCCCAAGGCAAGCAACACATGGGACGGCGTATTGCTCGCCGAATTGCAGGCGGACGTCGCGGAAAACGCGATCCCCGCACTCAACGCAGCGGCATTGAATTCGCCTTCACTGAAGGTGAGGCTCAGGGTGTGTGGAATACGTTGTGTAGCGCTGCCATTGAGGCGCACGCCGGCAATCGATTCCAACTGATCCAGCAGGCGCTGGCGCAAGGCAACGATCACGGCTTTTTCTTCAGCGAACGACGCCGCCGCCAAGGCGAACGCGGTGCCCATGCCGGCAATCTGATGAGTCGCCAACGTGCCGGAGCGCAGGCCGCCTTCGTGACCGCCGCCGTGAATCTGCGCCAGGACTTTCTGCTGCGCCCGTGGCCCGACATACAACGCGCCGATACCCTTGGGGCCATACAGCTTGTGCGCCGAAAACGACATCAGATCCACCGGCCACTGCACCAGGTCGATCGCCACCTTGCCCGCGCCCTGCGCCGCATCCACATGCAGCAAAGCGCCGTGTTCACGCACGCGAGCGCCAATGGCCGGGATGTCGTTGAGGGTGCCAAGCTCGTTATTCACCAGCATCAGCGAGACCAGGAAGGTGTCCTCGCGCAGCGCTTCGCTGACCGCCTCGACGCTGATCAACCCATCGGCATCCGGCACCAGGTAGGTCACCGCTACGCCAGCTTCCTGCAGTTGCCGCGCGGTATCCAGGGTGGCTTTGTGTTCGATCTGGCTGGTGATGATATGCCCACCCGCCACGCCCCGCGCCTGGGCCACGCCCTTGATCGCAAGGTTGTTGGATTCCGTGGCGCCGGAGGTCCAGACGATTTGTTCAGGTTGGGCACCGACCAGCTCGGCCACCTGGCGACGCGCCTGTTCAACCGTTTGCCGGGCTGCTTGGCCGAACGCATGGGAACTGGACGCGGGGTTACCGAAATTGGCATTGAAGCCCAGGCACTCGACCATCACCTGGATGACCCGCTCATCCACCGGTGTGGTGGCGGCGTAGTCGAAATACAGCGGACGTTTATTCATGACGTTAGAAACTCGCAGAGCAGGTTCCCGAGAGCAGCGTCTCAGGGGCACGGACCGGGACAGAGGTCGTCAGGTTTAACCGATCGAATGCCATTAAAGAAGGACCACTTTATGTAAATGTGCGTAGGAACGCTCCTGAAATTCAGCTTAACAGGCTGAAGTCGCCCAATGGCAAACAAAAAGCCCGAGGTTTCTTAAGGGAAACCTCGGGCTTTTTGTCGCCAGGCGCAAACTCAACTCGGACGACCGTGCAAGGTCACGCTGCGCTCGGCATTCATTTCACCTTGGCGATCAAAGCCGAAGGGTTTCTGTGGCTGGCCGGTCAGTGCGGCGCGCTGCTGTTGGTATTCATCAAACGACAAACCACGGCGGCTCAACGCTTCCAGAGCCAACTGTTTGGTTTCTTCCGCCGTGTAGGGACGCAATTCAGGTGAAGGATGGCTCGCACATCCGGCAAGGACGGAGCTGACAATCAATAAGGAAACAGCGAGGAATCGGTTCATGGCGGTAGCCCTGCAAAGGAGGTTTCGAGTCAATGAACACAGGCTACTCCCGCCCCTGCACGGTGAAAAATCACCTCCCGTGATAGTTGCTATCAACCGCTTGAACACCTTCGATGGTTCCACCTTTATATTTCTTTATGATCTATAAATATGGAAATACGTTCATTTACGGAATAAAACTAACCCTCTATAAATGTCGCTACACAGCGACGGCACTGTTGCCCACGCAACTGTTGCTCACCCAACAGTCATTCAACAAATCACCAGGCAGCCAACAGCAGCAGTTTTCAGCAGTGAGCCTGCAACCCACGCCAATCAAGGCCTGCACCCGTTGGTACAGCTCTTGCTCAACAGGTTGCAACCCACCTGCTATGAACCACTGTTGAAAAAGGAACTGTTCATGACACGTCCACTGAATGTCGTTGCCCTCTCCGGCGGAACCTGGCGTCCGTCCCGCACCCTGGTGCTGACCCAGGCTGTGCTGGCTGAACTGGCCACGTTGCTGCCGATCCAGACCACCCTGATCGAATTGGGCGACATCGCCCGGCCGCTGGGCGGTGCACTGTCGCGCGATGAACTGCCCGCTGAAGTCGAAGCGCAACTGTTGGCAATCGAACAGGCCGACCTGCTGATCGTCGCCGCACCGGTCTATCGTGGGTCCTACCCAGGCTTGCTCAAGCATTTGTTCGACCTGATCGGCCTCAATGCGCTGATCAACACACCGGTATTGCTCGCAGCCACGGGCGGCAGCGAACGCCACGCACTGGTCCTCGATCATCAGTTACGACCGCTGTTCAGCTTCTTCCAGGCGCTGACCCTGCCGATCGGCGTCTACGCCACCGAGGCTGACTTCACCGACTACCAGATAACCAGCGAACTCTTAAAAGCCCGTATTCAACTCGCGGCAGAACGTGCAGCGCCTTTGTTCGCTGCGCACTCCCCCTCTCTGCTGAAAATTGCGTAAGGATTTGTCATGGATGTTTTCTGGTTTCTGCCCACTCACGGCGACGGTCATTACCTGGGCACGACCCAAGGTGCACGGCCAGTCACGCTCAATTACCTCAAGCAAGTCGCCCAGGCCGCTGACAGCCTGGGTTACTACGGCGTATTGATTCCGACCGGGCGCTCGTGCGAAGACTCCTGGGTGATCGCCTCCGCGCTGGTGCCGCTGACCGAACGCCTGCGTTACCTGGTGGCGATTCGTCCGGGCATCATCTCGCCCACGGTCTCGGCGCGCATGGCGGCGACCCTTGATCGCCTGTCCAACGGTCGTCTGCTGATCAACGTGGTTACCGGCGGTGACCCTGACGAAAACCGTGGCGATGGCAGCTTCCTCGATCACAGTGAACGCTACGAAGTCTCCGACGAATTCCTACAGATATGGCGCCGCGTTTTGCAGGGCGAATCGGTGGATTTCGAGGGCAAACACCTGCGTGTACAGAATGCCAAGGCGCTTTACCCCCCGGTGCAGAAGCCTTATCCACCGCTGTATTTCGGCGGGTCCTCTGACGCCGCCCACGACCTCGCCGCCGAGCAGGTCGATGTATACCTGACCTGGGGCGAACCGCCCGCCGCCGTTGCGGAAAAACTCGCGGATGTCCGCGAGCGCGCCGCACGCCGCGGGCGCACCGTAAAGTTCGGCATCCGCCTGCATGTGATCGTGCGCGAGACCGAAGAAGAGGCTTGGAAAGCCGCCGACAAGCTGATCGAGCACATCAGCGACGACACCATCGCCGCCGCGCAAAAATCCTTCTCGCGTTTTGATTCCGAAGGCCAGCGCCGCATGGCCGCCCTGCACGACGGGCGCCGCGACAACCTGGAAATCGCCCCCAACCTGTGGGCCGGCGTCGGCCTGGTGCGCGGCGGGGCCGGTACCGCGTTGGTCGGCAACCCGCAACAAGTCGCCGAGCGCATCAAGGAATACGCCGACCTGGGCATCGAAAGCTTCATTTTCTCCGGCTACCCGCACCTGGAAGAGGCTTATCGCTTTGCCGAGTTGGTGTTCCCACTGCTACCGGAACCCTATGCCAGCCTTGCTGGGCGCGGTATTACCAACCTCACTGGCCCGTTCGGCGAAATGATCGCCAACGATGTGTTGCCAACAACAAAGGCCTGAATGCAATGAGATCGGCCAAATCATTGAGGAACACCGCGTGACAGCCACCCCCCAAAGCGTCCTGCCGTCTCCTTTGCAGACCGCCAAACTGCTGGCCGCTGAATTCGCCCTCACCGCCGTCGAGCGTGACGAGCGCGGTGGCACGCCCAAAACCGAGCGTGACGCCTTGCGCCAGAGCGGCCTGCTGGCCCTGAGTATTCCCACCCAATACGGCGGGCTCGGCGCACGCTGGAGCGACACCTTGGGCATCGTGCGCGAGTTCGCCAAGGTCGACAGTTCCATTGCGCATGTCTTCGGTTTTCACCACCTGATGCTCGCCACCGTGCGCCTGTTTTCGCGCCCGGACCAATGGCAACCCTGGTTCGAACAGACCGCACGCAAAAACTGGTTCTGGGGCAACGCCCTCAACCCACTGGACACGCGCACGGTGGTCAAGGATTTCGGCGGCTGGCGCGAGTTCTCCGGCAAAAAGAGCTTCTGCTCCGGCGCCAGTGACTCGGAAATGCTGATCGCCTCGGCGGTGGATGAAACCGCCGGCGGCAAGCTGCTGATCGCGGCCATCCCCAGCGGTCGCAGCGGCATCACTTTGCACAACGACTGGAACAATATTGGCCAGCGCCAGACCGACAGCGGCAGCGCCAGCTTCGAGCGGGTACGCGTCGAAGAATCGGAACTGCTGCTCGACCCAGGCCCGCTGAGCACACCTTTCGCCTGCCTGCGCCCGTTGATCGCGCAGTTGACGTTCACGCATATGTTCCTCGGTATTGCCGAAGGCGCTTTCGAAGAAGCGCGCAACTACACGCTCACTGAGACCCGCTCGTGGCATAAGTCCAGCGCCGAAGACGTGCGCCAGGACCCTTACGTGCTGCACCACTACGGCGAATTCTGGGTCGCCCTGGAAGGTGTGCGCCTGTTGGTGGAACGCGCTGCCGAGTTGCTCGACCACGCCTGGGCGAAGGGCCCGAACCTCAGCGAAAGCGAGCGCGGCCAACTGGCTATCGCCATCGCCACCGCCAAAGTTGCCGCGACCCGCCAAGGCCTGGACCTGTGCAGCCGTCTGTTCGAAGTCACTGGCGCGCGCGCAACCCATGCATCGCTGCGCCTGGACCGTCATTGGCGCAACCTGCGCACGCAAACACTGCACGACCCGGTGGACTACAAGCTCCATGAACTGGGGGATTGGGCGTTGAACCAATCCCTGCCGATTCCGACGTTCTATTCCTAAGAGAGGTGCCCATGCAGCTTTTGACCCTACCGCCCTCGCCCGCCCTCGCGACGTCGATCCGCGCCACGGCCCAGGTCTTCGAAGACCCCAAATCCCAGGCGCTGCTCGACCACATCCAGCAAGTGGCGCCCAGCGAAGCCAGCGTGCTGATCATCGGCGAGACCGGGACCGGTAAAGAGCTGGTGGCACGGCATATTCACAACCTCAGCGCGCGACGCAACCGGCCGTTCGTGGCGGTGAACTGCGGGGCGTTCTCCGAATCGTTGGTGGAAGCCGAACTGTTCGGCCATGAAAAAGGCGCCTTCACCGGTGCCCTCAGCGCCAAGGCCGGCTGGTTCGAAGAGGCCGACGGCGGCACCTTGTTCCTGGACGAGATCGGCGATTTGCCGATGGCAATCCAAGTCAAGCTGCTGCGCGTCCTACAGGAACGCGAAGTCGTGCGCCTGGGTTCGCGCAAGAGCATTGCGATTGATGTGCGCGTGCTTGCCGCAACCAACGTGCAACTGGAAAAAGCCATCAACGCCGGGCATTTCCGCGAGGACCTCTACTACCGCCTCGACGTGGTCAGCCTGGAACTCAGCCCGTTGCGCGAGCGGCCCGGCGATATCCTGCCGCTGACCCGGCACTTCATCGACGCCTACAGCCAGCGCCTGGGCTACGGCCCGATCACCATCAGCCGCGAGGCCGAGCACAAGCTCAAAAGCTACAGCTGGCCAGGCAATATCCGCGAGCTGGAAAACGTGATCCACCACACGCTGTTGATCTGCCGCAACGGCGTGATCGAACGCGACGATTTGCGCCTGTCGAACATGCGCATCGAGCGCCAGGACGACAGCCAGCACGGCAGCGACAACAGCGCCGAAGCCTTGCTGGCGCGCGCGTTCCAAAAGCTCTTCGAGGAACAGGCCGGCGCCCTGCATGAAAAAGTCGAGGATGCCCTGCTACGCGCTGCTTATCGTTTCAGCCATTACAACCAAGTGCACACCGCCAACCTGCTGGGCTTGAGCCGCAACGTCACGCGCACGCGCCTGATCAAGATCGGCGAGCTGGCGGTGAACAAGCGCCGCCCTGGCGAAAACGTGCAGGGCGAACGCATGTTGCATCTATCCATTTAGGCGGCAATGCAGCGCGTTGTCATGGCTGCGCTCGAAACTGCGCAGCACCTGGAACGAACCAAAGGTCACGGCCGTGGCCTGGTGGGCGCGAATCAACGTCCAGAAATCTTCTTCGCCATGCTCAAAGCATTTGAAGGCCGCCTCGCCGTCCTCGCGCGAGCGCCATTGCAAGTAATTGAGCACCCGGCGCCCGTCGTCGCTGACCTGCACACTCGCATTGATAAAGCCGCCATGGCCCTGGGCCAGGCGCTCGCTTTGGGTGGACAGGGCCGCCACCAGCGCCCTTTGTTGCCGGGGCTCGATCTGAAATTCGATCAATTGAGTGAAGCTGCGATTTTTCTCTGATACCTGCATGAACACTCCCCTTTCTCTGTAGGCAGAATCTTGCGATTCGATGCCACGCAGGGTAAAACCTCTAGTTAAGTCAAGGTCAAGCGTTGTTTGGGAGTTTTTCATGCTTAACAAGGAACTCACCGTCGGCCAACTCGCCGCCCGCAGTGGTGTGGCCGTCACCGCGTTGCATTTCTACGAGACCAAGGGGCTGATCAAGAGTAATCGCAATGCCGGTAACCAACGGCGTTATCCACGGGATGTGTTGCGGCGCGTGGTGGTGATCAAGATCGCCCAGCGCCTGGGGATTCCGCTGGCAACGATTGGCGAAGCGTTGCAGGCGTTGCCGGAGGGGCGCACACCCAACGCCCGGGATTGGGAACGCTTATCGGCGCTATGGCGGGAAGACCTGGATGAGCGCATCAACAAGCTGACGCTGCTGCGCGACACACTCAATGGCTGTATTGGCTGTGGGTGCTTGTCGATGGAGGCGTGTCCGTTGCGCAATCAGGGCGACAAGCTCGGTGAGTGCGGTCCGGGCGCCCAACTGCTGGAGCCCACCCCACACCGCTGACCCGTTCCCAGTGCTTGGAGAGCACCTCGTCGGTTGCCCACAGGCCGCGCAATACGTGGCCTATAGTGAAAAAGCCGTCGCTCAACCACCGTCAAGGAGAACGATAGCGAGCCATGGAGAGGTTCAAGCAAAGCTGAGATCGGCTGAACACCACACACATTAACGGTGGGGGCGACGCACCGCCGCTCCCACAGGTGGCCTCCATTAGTGGAAAGATCGAGTCGTCACTCACCGCGCCTACACACTTCATGAACGCCCGCTCCACGCTTTCGCCCTTGCCCCGAACGCCGCGTGATTCCAGGATGCAAGCACTCACCACAAGGAGCCATTCCATGTTCGCCGGATTCCAGAAAGACCAGTGCCACGTCAACGGCGTCAGCATCAGTTACCGCACAGGCGGTACAGGTCCCGGCCTGCTCCTGTTGCACGGGCACCCACAAACCCACGTCATCTGGCACAAAGTCGCCGAGCAACTGGCTGAACACTTCACGGTAGTGGCTGCCGACCTGCGCGGCTATGGCGACAGCAGCAAGCCGCCCGCCAATGACGATCACTCCAACTATTCGAAACGGGAAATGGCCCGCGACAGCGTCGAGCTGATGAAGGCCCTTGGCTTCGAACAGTTCTCGGTGCTGGCCCACGACCGTGGCGCCCGCGTGGCCCATCGCCTGGCCCTGGACCATGCGGCCGCCGTGCAACGTATGGTGCTGCTGGATATCGCCCCCACCCTCTCGATGTATGCGCAAACCGACGAAGCCTTCGCCCGCGCCTACTGGCACTGGTTCTTCCTGATCCGACCGGCGCCGCTGCCGGAGGCCTTGATCGAGAGCAACCCGCAGTTGTACCTGCGCAGCGTAATGGGCAGCCGCAGTGCCGGGCTCAAGCCGTTCACCGATGAAGCCTTCGCCGAATACCTGCGCTGCCTGAAACTGCCGGGCACCGCCACCGGCATCTGCGAAGACTACCGTGCCGCTGCCGGTATCGACCTTGAGCACGACCAGGCGGACATCGACGCCGGCCATCACCTGAACCTGCCGCTGCTGGTGATGTGGGGCGCCGAAGGCACCGTCGGCCGCTGTTTCGAGCCGCTCAAGGAATGGCAGAAAGTCGCCACTGATGTGCGCGGCAAGGCCTTGCCGACCGGCCATTACATCGCCGAAGAAGCCCCAGAGTTGTTGCTGGGCGAAGTCCTGAGCTTCCTGCGCTGAGCCGTGGCCAGCACGATGCTATTCTGGCGGCTCATGCCGCCACGCTTGTGTCTGATGACGAATAAGAAAGATACCGTGCCCCTACCCGAAGACCTGCGGGTGTTCCTGACCGTGATCCGCAAGGCCGGCTTCGCTGCGGCAGCTGATGAGCTCGGGTTATCGCCTGCGTATGTCAGCAAGCGCATCCAGATCCTTGAAACCACCCTGGCCACCCGCCTGCTGCACCGCACCAGCCGGCGCGTCGCCCTGACCGAAGACGGTGAACGGGTGCAGCGCTGGGCCGTGCGCATCCTGGAAGACTTCCAGCAACTTTCCGATGAACTCAGCGACGCGCATGACAGCCCACGTGGCCGCCTGCATATCTGCAGCACGTTCGGCTTTGGCCGCAACCATGTGGCGCCTGCCCTGTCGTTGCTGGCCGAGCAGTACCCGGACCTGGAGATCCGCCTGGACCTGCTCGACCGTGTGGTCGATATCGTCAGCGAAGGTTTCGACCTGGAGATCCGCGTGGGCGACGACATCCCCGGCCAGCACATCGGCCGTCGACTGGTGAGCAACCGTCGCGTGCTATGCGCCGCCCCGGCGTATCTGCAACGACGCGGCACACCGCACCAATTGAGCGACCTGGAGCAGCACGACTGCCTGGTCCTCAAGGAGCGCGACAACGCGTTTGGCATCTGGAACCTGGAACACGACGGCGCCCAGGAAAGCGTGCGCGTGCGGGGGCCGCTGTCGTCGAACAATGGCGAAATTGTGTTGCAGTGGGCGTTGGATGGGCGCGGGGTGTTATTGCGCTCGATGTGGGATGTGAAGCCGCTGCTGGAGCAAGGCAAACTGGTGCAGGTGCTGCACGGTTATACCCAGAGCGCCAACGTGTGGGCGGTGTACCCGACTCGCTTGGCGTATTCCGGGAAGCTGCGCGCCTGCGTGGAGTTTTTGCAGGCACACTTCAAGGGGCTCTCAATCTGAGGTCACAAACCCAATCAAAAATGTGGGAGGGGGCTTGGATTTAAGTGTATCAGTTGAGCCAGGGATTGGCTTGCAGGTGGCGTTGTTCGAACGTTTTGATTTGCTCGCTGCGTTGTAACGTACTGCCGATTGCATCCAGGCCAAGCAACAACGCCGTCTTGCGCAGGGTATCGATCTGAAACGGGATCACCTGGCCATCCGCCAAATGGATCTGCTGGGCTTCAAGGTCGATAGTGATCTGCGCCTGTTCCGCCTGGCTGACAGCCTTGCCCAACGACTGCAACACCGCCTCGTTCAGGGTGATCAACAACACCCCGTTACGCTGGCAATTGTCATAGAAGATCCCGGCAAAGCTGCTGCCGATCAAGGCGCGGATGCCCAGTTGCTTCAGCCCCCACACCGCGTGCTCACGGCTGGAGCCGCAACCGAAGTTCGGCCCTACCACCATGAAACGTGCGCCTTGCCAGGCCGGCTGGTTCAGCACGAACTCGGGGTTGGGCTCGCCGGACGGTAAGAAGCGCAGGTCGAAGAACAGCCCCCGATCCAGGCCATTGCGGTCAATGCCCTTGAGGAACTGCTTGGGCATGATCACATCGGTGTCGATATTGGCCGCCAGCATCGGCGCGGCCTTGCCGGTGACCAGAGTGAAGGGTTGCAAGCTCATGGGCGTGCTCCAAAGTGGCGGACATCGGTGAGGCGGCCGGTAATGGCGGCAGCGGCAACCATCGCCGGGCTCATCAGGTGGGTGCGTGCGCCCGCGCCCTGGCGGCCTTCGAAGTTGCGGTTGGTGCTGGAGGCGCAGCGATCGCCGGGGGCCAGCACATCGTCGTTCATCGCCAGGCACATCGAGCAGCCGGACTGGCGCCATTCAAAGCCGGCGTCGATAAAAATCGCTGCCAACCCTTCGGCTTCGGCCTGGTCACGCACTTCGGTGGAGCCCGGCACGATCATCGCCCGTACGTGCTCGGCCACCTGCTTGCCGCGCACCACGCGGGCGGCGTCGCGCAGGTCTTCGATGCGGGCGTTGGTGCAGGAGCCGATAAACGCATGGCTGATGACGATATCGCTCAACGGCATGCCGGCTTCCAGGCCCATGTAGCTGAGGGCGCGGCGCATGTCCTGGCGCAGGATCAGGTCGCTGACCTCCTGCGGGTCGGGCACGCGGGCGCCAATGGGTGCGACTTGGTCGGGGCTGGTGCCCCAGGTGACCATGGGTTCCAGGGTGGCGACGTCGAGTTGCACCTCTTGGTCGAAGACCGCGTTGGCATCCGAGTGCAGCAAGCGCCAGCCCACCAGCGCCTGCTCCCACAGCGCGCCGTGTGGCGCGCGCAGCTTGCCCTTGAGGTAGGCGAAGACTTTTTCGTCCGGCGCCATGAACGCGCCGCGCGCCCCGGCTTCCACCGCCATGTTGCAGAGGGTCATGCGCGCCTCGACGCTCAGCGCATCGACAGTGGCGCCGCAAAACTCAATGGCATAACCGGTGGCACCCGAGGCGCCGATCTTGCCGATCAGCGCCATGATCACGTCCTTGGACGTCAGGCCTGGCGCCAGGTCGCCGTATACGCTCACGCGCATGGTTTTCAGGCGCTTGTAGACCAGGGTCTGGGAAGCCAGCAGGTGTTCGATTTCCGAGGTGCCAATGCCAAAACCGAAGGCCCCCAGGGCGCCGTACGTGGTGGTGTGGCTGTCGCCGGCGGCAATCACCATGCCCGGCAGGATAAAGCCCTGTTCCGGGGCGACCACGTGTTCGATGCCTTGGCGCTTGTCGAGGATGTCCAGCAGTTCGATGCCGAAGTCGCGGCAATTCTCCGCCAGGTAAGACACTTGCCGCGCGCCGCCGGCATCCGGCATCGCCGCAATGCGCTTGGGCGTAGTCGGGTTCACATGGTCGACCACCGCCAGCGCCGTGCCCGGGCGCCAAACGTTGCGCCCGGCCTCACGCAAGCCGCTGAAGGCCTGGGGGCTGGTGTACTCGTTGATCACCTGGCGATCTATATAAAGCAGGACATGGCCCTGGTCATCCAGGGCACACACCGTGTGGGAATCGATGTGTTTGTCGTAGAGGGTTCTGGCAGTCATGTTCCTGGGCTCACTTTTGTAGGCGCTCGCTCAACGGCATGCGCCCATCCTACGCAGCCGCCCCGCCCCATCAATGCCGCCAGGGTGATGGCTTGGAACATGTTTCGTGTTCGATCGAGGCGTTAAAGCGCCCTGAATGTGAACCTGAAACATTTTCTTTCATATACGCCTTAGGGATTTCTCATTCTCATCCGTCTTAACTTAGATACAGCCTGTCGCGTCAGCAAAAGCTACGACTGGCCTTTTTCGGGCCTTCACTGCCCCCCTCCGATCAAGACCCTCATTCACATGTCGAAGAAGTCGCGCTCCAAACTCTGGTTTCTCGTGCATAGCTGGCTGGCATTGCCCATCTGGTTCTTTGTACTGATCGTCTGCGTCACCGGCACCCTGGCGGTGGTCAGCCAGGAGATCGTCTGGCTGGCCAACCCGGATATCCGTGCGAGCAAACCGTCGGATGACGCCGAACCGCTGAGCTTTGACCAGGTGATCGCCGCGATCAAGCGTGACGAGCCCCAGGTGATCGTCCGCTCGATCATCCGCCCCGACGAATCGCACTTTGCACTCAGCGTCGGCCTGAGCTACCCCGACGGGCGTTCGGTCGAGGCTTACGCCAACCCCTACACCGGCGCGATCCAGGGCATCAGCCCGGCATTCAACTTCCAGCAATTCACGCGCGCGCTGCACGGCTGGTGGCTGGTGCCGTTTACCAACGGCTATAGCTGGGGCTGGTACCTGGTGTCCTTCCTCGGCTTGCCGTTGTTGGCGTCACTGGTCACCGGGCTGGTGGTGTACAAGCGGTTCTGGAAAGGTTTTTTCCGGCCGACCCTGCGTATCCGCCACGGAGCGCGGATCTTCTGGGGCGACTTCCACCGCCTGAGCGGCATCTGGTCGATCTGGTTTATCGCGGTTATCTCGATTACCGGCACCTGGTTCCTGATCCAGGCATTCCTGGGGGACAACCAGATCTCCATCTCCAGCGAGCCGATTGTCCCGGTGATTGCCCGCGAGAAAGTGCCGACTTCCGCCCCTGGCGTACCGGCGCCCATGATCCCGCTCGACGACGCCATCAAGATCGCGACCCAACGCATTCCGGGCCTGGATGCAACGTTCGCGTTCCTGCCGCTGAACGCCTACAGCCATCTGCAGATTGGCGGGCGCGGTTGGTACCCGCTGATGTTCCAGACCGCGCAACTGAACCCCTATAACGGTGAAATCGCCGTCTCGCACCTGCTCTCCGACCGCACCACCCTGGAGTTCGTCACCGAATCCATGCGCCCCCTGCACACCGGCGACTTCGGTGGCCTGTGGATCAAGCTGATCTGGGCATTTTTTGGCCTGGTACTGAGCATGATGGTGTTGAGTGGCCTGCTGATCTGGACCAAGCGCACCGCCCTGGCAACGCTCAATGCGCTCAAGCGTGAAGCCAAGGCCCAACACAAGCCCGCTGCCATCCCGGCCATGCAGGCTGAAACCTCGGAGGCCCACCGATGAGCAAGGTCGCTGCTGTACCGCCTTCGCCGTTGCGCGCCTTCTGGCTGAAATGGCGCTTCCATATCAATGTGCTGCTGTTGCTGGTGCCCCTGGGCTTCATGCCCAAGTACTTCGCCGATGCGGCGCTGTTTCGCGGCGATGCCGGTATCGGCGAGCGCGTGGCCGGCGAGGTGCAGGTCGGGCCCTGGAGCCTGACCCTCGCGGAATTTCGCAATGAAGGCCCGAGCCCCGACCCGGCCGGCCCGATGAAGTTTTTCAACGCATCCCTGTGCGACACCTGCGCCAACCAGGTCAAGGCCACCTACCTGCGTATCGGCAAACCGCGCAGCCTGCGGGCCGCCGGGGTGATCTTCTTCGGCACGCCGTACCGCATGGGCGCCGCCCTGCCGATTCCGGAACGCACGCCAGCCGACGCTGAAGTCTGGATCACCATGGAAGGCTGGGACGGCAGCATGCACCAGGGTTCCATCCCGTTGAGCCAGGCCTCGCCTGCCACTATTGCCTGGCTGAACAAGCAAGGAGTTAAACCATGACTTTGATGCGCCTGACCCGCGCCTGCGGCGTGCTGTTGCTGAGCGCCGGTTTCAGTACCGTCGCCCTGGCCCACAACCCGATGTGCGAGTGCAAGGAAATCCCCGGCGAGCAGATCCAGTGCAAAGGCGGTTTCTCCGACGGCAGCGGCGCGCCCGGCGTGACCCTGGATGTGATCGGCTACGACGAAACCATCCTGCTGCCCGGCAAGCTTGGCGAGGACTCCACGCTGACCTTCAAGAAGCCGTCCGCCGAGTTCTATGTGTTGTTTGATGCAGGCCCGGGCCACGTGGTGGAAATCGACCAAGCGGATATCCAGCCACAATGAGTACCACACAGGTTGTACGCCCCGCCGGTGCCGGTCACGAAACCCTCTACGTGCTGTTGTTGTGCCTGATCATCCTGGCGGTGGCGGGTTCGGTGATCGCGCTGCACGGTGAGTCCCAGGAAGTGGCGGCCGTCCCCAGCCATCAATTGGACGCCCGTCGCGACCTGAGCGCCGCCGAGCAAGGCATCTACGCCGACCTGCGGGTGACCCTGGATGAGATCCAGCTGTTGCAGCAAGAGCAAAGCGCGCTGCCCAGCCCGGCGCAATTGGCCGAAGAAGGCTTCGCGCCGTTCGCCCAGGACGCCAGCTCGGTCAGCCGTGGTGATCATCGTTGGCAATTGCTGGCCCCCTCGGCCTACCTCGGCTTGAGCCAGGCGCCGGGTACCAGCGGCTCGCTGCTGATGCGCGTGCACGGTGCCGAGCCGGATATCTGGCTCAACCGCCAAGCCAACCTCGCCGCCCCTTCCGACCTCTCTGACCAGGCGCTGATCGCAGCCGGCTGGCAGCAGGTGGTCGCGCAATTCGATGCCGGCGTCACCCGCCAGCACCGCCACTGAACGAGAAGACCGATTGCCCATGTCTACTTCATCCCCCCTGTTGCGCCTGTTGCTGGTTGGCCTGTTCAGCCTGATGCTCGCCCCGCTCGCCAATGCCGAAGCGAGTAAACGCCTGCGAATCGGCATCACCCTGCACCCTTATTACAGCTACGTGGCCAACATCGTCGGCGACAAAGCCGAGGTGGTGCCGCTGATTCCGGCCGGTTTCAACCCGCATGCCTACGAGCCACGCGCCGAAGACATCAAGCGCATCGGCACCCTGGACGTCATCGTGCTCAACGGCGTCGGCCATGATGACTTCGCCGACCGCATGATCGCCACCAGCGAACGCCCGGACATCCCGGTGATCGAGGCCAACGCCAACGTGCCACTGCTGGCCGCTACCGGCAACGCCGCACGCGGTGCGGGCAAGGTGGTCAACCCGCATACCTTCCTGTCGATCAGCGCGTCGATTGCCCAGGTCAACAACATCGCCCGCGAACTGGGCAAGCTCGACCCGGGCAACGCCAAGGCCTACACCCAGAACGCCCGCGCCTACGGCAAGCGCCTGCGCCAGATGCGCGCCGATGCCCTGGCCAAGTTGACCAGCGCCCCCAACCCGGACCTGCGCGTGGCCACCGTGCACGCCGCCTACGACTACCTGCTGCGCGAATTCGGCCTGGAAGTCACCGCCGTGGTCGAACCGGCCCACGGCATCGAGCCCAGCCCCAGCCAGTTGAAGAAAACCATCGATGAACTGCGGGCCCTGGACGTGAAGGTGATCTTCTCGGAGATGGACTTCCCGTCCACCTACGTCGACACCATCCAGCGTGAATCCGGGGTCAAGCTGTACCCGCTGTCGCATATTTCCTACGGCGAATACAGCGCCGAGAAGTACGAAGTGGAAATGACCGGCAACCTTAATACCGTGGTGCGGGCGATTCAGGAGTCGGGCGCATGACGGCGGCGGAGCAACTGAAGGCGGTCAGCGTCGGCCCGACGCTTGAGTTCGATAAGGTCTCCCTGACCTTGGGTCGCACCGCGATCCTGAATGACGTGAGTTTCCAGGTACAGCCGGGCAGCATCCATGCGCTGGTCGGGCCGAACGGCGGCGGGAAAAGCTCGCTGATCAAGACACTGCTGGGGCAAACCCCGCATCAGGGCACGTTGAGCCTGCACTGGCCGACCACGCCCGGCACCATCGGTTATGTGCCCCAGGCCTTGGAGTTCGATCGGGGGCTGCCGATGACCGTCGATGACTTCATGGCTGCCATGTGCCAGCGACGCCCGGCGTTTCTCGGCCTGTCCAAGCAGTACGCCGGTGCTATTGGCGAGGCGCTGGAGCGAGTCGGCATGCAGGACAAACGCAAGCGCCGCATGGGCGCGTTATCTGGCGGTGAGCGCCAGCGCGTGTTGCTGGCCCAGGGGCTGATCCCGGCGCCGCAACTGCTGGTGCTGGATGAACCGATGTCGGCCCTCGACGAAGCCGGTATCCAGGTGTTCGAACGCCTGCTCAATGACTGGCGCCTGGCCGGGATCACCGTGCTGTGGATCGAGCACGACCTGGAAGCCGTGGGCCGCCTGGCCGACCGCGTCACCGGTCTCAACCGCCGTGTGCTGTTCGACGCCACGCCCAAGGAGGCGCTGACCCCGGACCGCCTGCTGACCCTGTTCTCCACCCACCCTCGGAGCCCGGCGCAATGAGTTATGAAGCCTTTCGCTTGATGGTCCAGGGCTGGGCCTCTTCCGGTTACCTGCCGGAGGCGCTGGCCTACGGTTTTGTGGTCAACGCCCTGCTCGCCGGTCTGCTGATCGGCCCGGTGCTGGGCGGCCTGGGCACGCTGGTGGTGGTCAAGCGCTTCGCGTTTTTCTCCGAAGCGGTCGGCCACGCCGCGCTGACCGGGGTCGCCGTGGGCATTCTGCTCGGCGAACCCTACACCGGGCCCTACGGCAGCCTGTTCGGCTACTGCCTGTTGTTCGGCATCCTGCTCAACTACCTGCGCAACCGCACGGGCCTGGCGCCGGATACCTTGATCGGCGTGTTCCTGTCGGTGTCGCTGGCATTGGGGGCGAGCCTGTTGCTGATCCTGGCCGGCAAGATCAACGTGCATATCCTGGAAAACGTGCTGTTTGGCTCAGTGCTGACGGTCAATGGCAACGATCTGGCGGTGCTGGCAATTGTCGGCGCGCTGGTGATGGCCCTGGCGCTGCCCTTGTACAACCGCATCATGCTCGCCAGCTTCAACCCGCAACTGGCGGCAGTGCGCGGCGTGGCGGTCAAGACCCTGGATTACCTGTTCGTGATCCTGGTGACGCTGATCACCGTGGCGGCGGTCAAGGTGATCGGCGCGATTCTGGTGGGGGCCCTGTTGGTGATACCTGCCGCCGCGGCGCGCCTGTTGAGCCAGTCGCTCAAAGGCTTCTTCTGGGTGTCGGTGGTGATCGCCACCGTCAGCACCCTGTGCGGCATCCTGCTGCCGATCATCTTCGACCTGCCGATCCCCTCCGGTGCCGCCATCATTCTGGTCGCCGGTATTGCCTTCGCCCTGGCCGCCATCGCGCGCGGCACCGTGCCCAGCCTCAAAGGGAACCTTGGATAATGCGCTCCGCTCTTCACCCCCTGGCCCTGGCCATCGCCTGCTTATTCACTACGCCATTGATGGCGACCGAAGCCGCCAAACCCGCTGCCCACGCGGCAAAACCGGTCAAAGTGCTGGCCTCGCTGCCGATCACCTACGGCCTCGCTGACGTGCTGCTCAAAGGCACCAACGTGCAATTGGAGCGAGCCGCTCCGGCCAACTTGCCCGGTTCGCGCCAGGTGTCCTACTTCACCGGCCGCGGCGCGCAGGCCCTGAGCACGTTGGCGCTGGACGCCGACGCCGCCATCGGCCTGCGCTCGCTGTGGGCCGATGACCCGCTGTACCCAGTGGCGCGACGCAGCAATATCCGCATCGTTGAAGTCGACGCCGCCCGCCCGGTGGACGGCGGTTTGCCGGGCATCGCGGTGCAGCCAGGCGTCACCGATGGCCTGAACAGCCAGCCGTGGCAGTCGAGCAACAATATGGGCCGCATGGCCGATGTACTGGCCGCCGACCTGAGCCGCCTGGCGCCCACCGCCAAGCCGAAGATCGACGCCAACCTCGCCACCCTCAAGCAACGCCTGCTCAAGCTCACCGCCGACAGCGAAGCGCGACTGGCCAAGGCGGATAACCTGAGCGTGGTCAGCTTGAGTGATCACTTCGCGTACCTGGTCAGCGGTTTAAATCTGGAAGTGCTCAGCACCGACGCACGGCCTGACACCGATTGGACGCCCGAGGCGTTGCAGGCACTCAGTGCCGAGTTGAAGGACAACGACGTCGCGGTGGTGCTGCATCATCGCCAGCCGAATGAGGCGGTCAAGGCCGCGGTTGGAGCCGGCGGTTCGCAGTTGCTGGTGCTGAATGTCGACGGTGCGGAGCCGGTGACAGAGCTGGAAACCAATGTGGACCAGGTGATCAAGGCGCTCACACCCTGACATCTGAATAAGATTGTTGTAGTGAGCGGGCTTGCCCCGCGCTGGGCGGCGAAGCCGCCCCAAAACCCGACACCGCGGTACACCTGACACACTGAGGGGGGCTCGGTTGGGGCGGCTTCGCCACCCAGCGCGGGGCAAGCCCGCTCACTACACGTCTTAGACCACATCCACGCCGACGTGGATGGCATCGTGCCGCCAGAACTCCAGGTCGCAGTCGATCAAACGCTGGTGCTGGTCATAGTTGACCCGGGCGATCCGCAAGCCTGGGCTGCCCACCGACACGCGTAACGCGGCGGCCGCTTCCACCGGCAGTGACGTCGGCACGATTTCAAAGCGTACGCGTCCGTAGTGCAGGTTGTACTTGCGCGCATACAGTTCGGTCATCGACTGATTCAAATCGCAGTCCAGAATCCCCGGAAAATACTGCGGGTTCAGGTAGTGCTCCACATACAACACTAAGCGCCCATCAATCCGCCGGCCCCGGCAAATCTGGATCACGCTGGACAGCGCCGGCAGCTGCAACCACGCACACACCGCCGCCGACGCCGGTTGCAGCCGTGCAGAGATCACTTCGGTGGACGCCACGCGCCCCTGGTCGCTGACCATCGCGTGAAAATGGCTGCGCTGCATCAGGTTGTAGGCCAGTCGCGGCGGCGAGACAAACCAGCCGCGCCGCTCCTCGCGATAGATCTGGCCTTGGGCCTCCAGTTGTAACAAGGCTTCCCGCACCGTGATCCGAGTGGTACCAAACAACTCGCTGAGCTTGCGCTCGGCGGGCAGTTTGCTGGCAGGCGGCAACAGGCCGTGGTCAATCTGCTCTTGCAGCGCCAGGCCGATGGAGGTCACCGCCTTGATTGCCTCATCTCGCATCAACGTTACCTATCTGGACTAGACCAGCACCGATGAGGTGCACAAACCGCTCCGTAATCGGGCTTGCCTGACTGCATGCCAGCCTAGGCATTACAGATGACCGATAGATGACAGTCCGTGTACATCTTCCACAGCACACCCTGCAATACATCGGCCAAGTCCAATCCCTACGGGCACTTGGGCATGGTCTACGCTAAGTCAGCGCGCAGCGACATCAGCGCTTTGAAAACGACATCGACATGAAACTGTCATCCATCGCGTCTAGATTGGCTCAGGTATTGCTCTGACCTAGACCAACAACACCGTCGAAACAAACGCCGCGTTGAAAACGCCCAAAGGAGCTTCGGATGAAACAGCTTTTCCTGGCATCACTGTTAGGCTCGACCATTGCCATGTGCACCGCCGCCATGGCCGCTGATACCGATCTAAAAACCCTGGAAGCTGCCGCCAAGGCAGAAGGCGCTGTAAACAGCGTCGGCATGCCCGATGACTGGGCCAACTGGAAAGGCACCTGGGAAGACCTGGCGTCGAAGTACGGCCTCAAGCACATCGACACCGACATGAGCTCGGCCCAGGAAATCGCCAAGTTCAAGGCGGAGAAAGACAACGCCAGCGCCGACATCGGCGACGTCGGCGCGGCGTTCGGTCCAATCGCGGTGAAGCAGGAAGTCACCCAGCCGTACAAACCGTCCACCTGGGCCCAGGTGCCGGATTGGGCTAAAGACAAAGACGGTCACTGGGCATTGGCCTACACCGGCACCATCGCGTTTATCGTCAACAAGAAGCTGCTGCACGGCTCTGAAGTACCTACAAGCTGGGCTGACCTGCAGAGCGGCAAGTACAAGGTCTCCATTGGTGACGTAAGTACCGCGGCGCAAGCGGCCAACGGTGTACTGGCAGCCGCCATTGCCAATAAAGGCGACGAAAAGAACATCGCCCCCGGCCTGCAATTCTTCACCAAGATCGCCCAGCAAGGCCGTCTCTCGCTGTCCAACCCGACCATCGCCACCATGGAGAAAGGCGAAGTCGAAGTGGGCGTGGTCTGGGACTTCAACGGCCTGAGCTACAAGGCCAAGATGGCCAACCCGGATGACTACGTGGTGTTGATCCCATCGGACGGCTCGGTTAAATCCGGCTACACCACCATCATCAACAAATACGCCAAGCACCCGAACGCCGCCAAGCTGACCCGCGAGTACATCTTCAGCGATGCCGGCCAGCTCAACCTGGCGAAAGGCAATGCACGTCCGATCCGCGCTGAAACCGACCTGAAACTGCCGGCCGACATCGCCAAGAACCTGATCCCGGGCGAGCAGTACACCAAGGCCAACCCGCAGCCGATCAAGGATGCCGATGCGTGGGAAGCGACGTCCAAGAAGCTGCCGCAGCTGTGGAACGAGCAGGTCATCGTAGAAATGAAGTAAACCTGCCACCCACATTGGAGCTCCACTGGAGATCCAATGTGGGAGGGGGCAAGCCCCCTCCCACACTTGAACCCAGATTCACCAGGAATATTGAGTCAAGTCCATCGTTGCGGAGCGCCAGCCCCCATGAAGCACAATGTCATCCTAGTCGTGCTCGACGGCCTGAACTTCGAGGTTGCCCGACACGCCATGGGGCACTTGCAGGCCTATGTCGGCGCAGGACGCGCAGCCCTCTACAAACTGGAATGTGAACTGCCCGCCCTGTCCCGCCCGCTGTATGAGTGCATCCTGACCGGCGTGCCTCCCATCCAGAGCGGCATCGTCCACAACAACGTCTCGCGCCTATCCAACCAGCGCAGCATTTTCCATTACGCCACCGACGCCGGCCTTACCACGGCAGCGGCGGCCTACCATTGGGTCAGCGAGTTGTATAACCGCACGCCCTTTCTCGCCGCCCGCGACCGTCACACCGACGACACGGCGCTGGCGATCCAGCACGGGCATTTCTACTGGAATGACCACTACCCGGATTCCCACCTGTTTGCCGATGCCGAAAGCCTGCGCCTCAAGCACGCGCCGAACTTCCTGGTGGTGCACCCGATGAACATCGACGACGCCGGCCACAAGCACGGCCTCGATACGGCGCAATACCGCAACAGCGCACGCTCGGCCGACATCATCCTGGCCGATTACCTGCAAGCCTGGCTCGACGCCGGTTACCAAGTGCTGGTGACTGCCGACCACGGCATGAACAACGACCGCTCCCACAATGGCCTGCTGCCGGAAGAACGCGAAGTGCCGCTGTTTGTGCTCGGCGATGCCTTCAGCCTGGACACCCACGCTACGCCCAAACAGACCGAGCTGTGCGGCACCGTCTGCGAACTGCTGGGCGCGCCCCACGACAAACCTGTGTGCCGGGAGCTGTTGAAATGATCCGTGGTAAATGGCTGGCACTGCTGTGCCTGGTGCCTTTCGCACTGTTCTTTATCGTGTTCGAAATCGCCCCGTTGGTGTGGGTACTGATCAACAGCCTGCAGACCGAGGAAGCCGGCTGGGGCCTGGAAAACTTCACGCGGATCTTCAGCTCGAAGTTCTACCTGCAAGCGATCCAGTTCAGCCTCGAGATCAGTTTCTACTCGAGTGTCTTCGGCATCGTCATCGCCACCCTGGGCAGTTACTCCCTGCGTCGGGTGGATTCGCCGCTGCGCAATTTCGTCACCGCCTTCGCCAACATGACCAGCAACTTTTCCGGTGTGCCCCTGGCCTTTGCGTTCATCATCCTGCTGGGGTTCAACGGCAGCATCACCCTCATGCTCAAGCAGGCGGGGATCATCCAGGACTTCAACCTCTACTCCAAGACCGGGTTGATCATCCTTTACACCTACTTCCAGATTCCATTGGGCGTGCTGCTGCTGTACCCGGCCTTCGACGCGCTGCGCGAAGACTGGCGTGAGTCGGCGTCCCTGCTGGGCGCCAACGGATGGCAGTTCTGGCGGCATATCGGCTTGCCGGTGCTCACCCCCGCCCTGCTCGGTACCTTCGTGATCCTGCTGGCCAATGCCCTCGGCGCCTATGCCACCGTCTACGCCTTGACCACCGGCAACTTCAACGTGTTGCCGATCCGCATTGCCGGGCTGGTGTCCGGTGATGTGTCGCTCGACCCGAACCTGGCCAGCGCCCTGGCCGTGGTGCTGGTGGCGTTGATGACCGTGGTCACCGTGGTCCATCAACTGCTGCTCAAGAGGAGCTACCATGTCTCGCGCTGAAGCCGGCCCGGCCTCCCTCTACCACCGCGTGGTGGTGTACCTGCTGTTTGCGATCCTGGTGTTGCCGCTGATCGGCACCTTTGTCTATTCCATTGCCAGCAGTTGGTCGGCGACGATCCTGCCTGCCGGTTTCACCGTGAAATGGTACGTGCAGCTGTGGAGCGACCCGCGCTTCCTGATGGCCTTCGGGCAGTCATTGCTGGTGTGCGTGGGCGCGCTGATCCTCTCGGTAGTGTTGATTTTGCCGCTGCTGTTCGTGGTGCATTACCACTTCCCCCGGCTCGACGCACTGATGAACATCCTCATCCTGCTGCCCTTCGCGGTGCCGCCGGTGGTGTCGTCGGTGGGCTTGCTGCAACTGTATGGCTCCGGGCCGATGGCGATGGTCGGTACGCCGTGGATCCTGATCGGCTGTTACTTCACCGTCGCACTGCCGTTCATGTACCGGGCGATCACTAACAACCTGCAGGCGATCAACCTGCGCGACCTGATGGACGCCTCGCAACTGCTCGGTGCCAGTACTTGGCAGGCGGCGATCCTGGTGGTGCTGCCGAACCTGCGCAAAGGCCTGATGGTGGCGCTGTTGCTGTCGTTCTCGTTCCTGTTCGGCGAGTTCGTGTTCGCCAACATCCTGGTGGGCACCCGCTACGAAACCCTGCAGGTGTACCTGAACAACATGCGCAACAGCAGCGGCCACTTCACCAGCGCCGTCGTGATTTCCTATTTCTTCTTTGTGCTGGTGCTGACCTGGGCCGCCAATATCTTGAACAAGGACAAAAGCCAATGAGCTTCGTCAGCGTCCAACACCTGCAAAAAGGCTACGCCGGCACCCCGGTGTTCAGTGATATCAACTGCGAGATCGCCAAGGGCGAATTCGTCACCTTGCTCGGCCCATCCGGTTGCGGCAAGTCCACGCTGCTGCGCTGCATCGCCGGGCTGACCTCGGTCGACAGCGGGCAAATCCTGCTCGACGGCCAGGACATCGTCCCGCTGAGCCCGCAGAAACGCCATATCGGCATGGTGTTCCAGAGTTATGCGCTGTTTCCCAACATGACCGTGGAACAGAACGTCGCCTTTGGCCTGCGCATGCAAAAGGTCAACGCCGACGACAGCCACAAGCGCGTGCAGGAAGTGCTGCAACTGGTCGAACTCAAGGACCTCGCCGGCCGCTACCCGCACCAGATGTCCGGCGGCCAGTGCCAGCGCGTGGCCCTCGCCCGCTCCCTGGTGACCCGCCCGCGCCTGTTGCTGCTGGATGAGCCGCTGTCGGCGCTGGATGCACGGATCCGCAAGCACCTGCGCGAACAGATCCGCCAGATCCAGCGCGAACTGGGCCTGACCACCATCTTCGTGACCCATGATCAGGAAGAAGCCTTGACCATGTCCGACCGGATCTTCCTGATGAACCAAGGCAAGATCGTGCAAAGCGGCGATGCCGAGACCCTCTACACCGCACCGGTGGATGTATTCGCCGCCGGGTTTATCGGCAACTACAACCTGCTGGACGCCGACAAGGCCACGCAACTGCTGCAACGCCCGATCAACAGCCGTATCGCCATTCGCCCGGAGGCCATCGAGCTGAGCCGCAATGGCGAACTCGACGCCCTGGTGCGCAGCCACAGCCTGTTGGGCAACGTCATTCGCTACCGCATCGAAGCGCGCGGCGTGGAACTGGTGGTCGACGTGCTCAACCGCTCGGCCGACGACCTGCACCCGGACGGACAACGCCTGGCACTTTCCATCGACCCCAGTGCCCTGTGTGAAGTAGCCTGATGCAACGTTTTATTTGAGAGAGCATGACGGATGGCATTGGTAATTTTTGATCTGGACGACACCCTCATCCACGGCGACTGCGCCACCCTGTGGAGCGAGCAGATGGGCCGGCTGGGCTGGGTCGATCCCGAGTCGTTCATGCGCAAGAACCACGAATTGATGGAAGCCTACAGCCGGGGCGAGCTGAAGATGGAAGACTTCATGGACTTCAGCCTGGAGCCGATGATCGGCCGCACACCGGCAGAAATCGAGCACTTGGTGGAGCCGTGGGTCGAGGATGTGATCGAGCCGTTGATCTACAGCGACGCCACCCAGACCATCGCCCGCCACCGTGCGAATGGCGACCGGATTCTGGTGATCTCCGCCTCGGGCACGCACTTGGTCACGCCGATTGCGGCGCGAATCGGCATCGATGAAGTGCTGGGGATTGAACTGGACGTCAGCCATGGCGTGTACAGCGGGCGTACCGTGGGTGTCCTGACGTATCGTGAAGGCAAGATCACGCGGTTGCTGGAATGGCTGGAGCAAGAAGGGGAAACATTGGAGGGCGCGTATTTCTATTCGGACTCGCGCAATGATTTGCCGTTGCTGAGTAAGGTGGAGTTTGCGCAAGTCGTTAACCCTGACCCGGTGCTACGCGCCCACGCCGAACAGGCAGGCTGGCCAATCCACCATTGGATCTGACCCTCTTGAATTGAAATGCAATCAAATGCGGGAGGGGGCTTGCCCCCGATGGCGGTCTGTCAGATGAAACATTCTTCACTGATACACCGCTATCGGGGCAAGCCCCCTCCCACATTGTTCACCGCATCCCCATTCAGCTCAGGCTTTCGTCAATCACCAACACCAGCTTTCCGGAAATCTGATTCGTCGCCAGCGCTTCAAACGCCGCCTCAGCGTCCTGGATCGAGAAGGTCTTGGCCAATTGCGGGCTCAAGCGGCCCTCAACAAACAACGGCCACACGTGTTGGCTCAAATCACTGAACAGGTCCGCCTTGAACGAGTCGTCACGACTGCGCAGGGTCGAACCCAACAATTGAATGCGCTTGCCCAGCACCTGGGCCAAGTCCAACTGCGCGTCACGACCGCCCATCAAGCCGATCAATACCCAACGCCCATCCAGGGCCAGCAGCTTGAGGTCCAGCGCCGCATAGTTGCCGCCCACCGGGTCAAGAATCACATCGAACGGCCCGAAATCCCGTAGCCCTTCGATCCCATCGGTCCGTACCACGCCGCCCTGGGCGCCGAGTTCCTCACAATAGGCCAGGCGCTCCGCCGAGCCGACACTGACCCAGCACGGGCTGCCAAACGCCTTGCACAACTGGATCGCCGCGGAACCCACGCCGCTGGCGCCGGCGTGCAACAGCACTTTTTCACCGGGCTTGAGGCCCGCCAGCTGGAACAGATTGAGCCACGCCGTGCTGTACACCTCAGGCAACGCCGCCGCTTCGATCAGCGACAGGCCTTCCGGTACCGGCAATACGTGGCGCGCATCCACCACCACTTCTTCGGCCATGCCGCCACCGGCGAGCAACGCGCAGACGCGGTCGCCGACTTGCCAGGATGAGCCTGCGCCCACTTCACTGATCACTCCGGAACACTCAAGGCCCAACACGTGACTGGCGCCCGGTGGCGGTGGATAGAGCCCCGCACGCTGTAATAAATCGGCGCGATTGAGGCCCGCTGCCGCCACACGAATGCGAACTTGCCCTACATCGCAGGTAGGACTGGGTTCTTCCAACCACTCCACATGACCGTCAACGCCTTGCAATGCTTTCACAGTGCCTCCATAGTGAGTCTGGACTGAGCCCGTAGCTGTATCGCCGGGCTTTTTGCATTATGCGACCGGACCATATGGAACCGGCTCCCTCAAAGACGGCCTAATATGCGTTATCAATTGCCCCCGCGTCGAATCAGCATGAAGCATTTGTTCCCCAGCACCGCCCTCGCTCTTTTCATTGGTCTCGGCTTCGCGTCGATGTCGACCAATACGTTCGCAGCCAACAGCTGGGACAACCTTCAGCCGGATCGCGATGAGGTGATTGCCAGCCTTAACGTCGTCGAACTGCTCAAGCGTCATCACTACAGCAAGCCGCCGCTGGACGACGCTCGCTCGGTGATCATCTATGACAGCTACCTCAAGCTGCTGGATCCGTCGCGCAGCTACTTCCTGGCCAGCGATATCGCTGAGTTCGACAAGTGGAAAACCCAGTTCGACGACTTCCTCAAGAGCGGCGACCTGCAGCCCGGCTTCACCATCTACAAGCGTTACCTGGACCGTGTCAAAGCGCGTCTGGACTTCGCCTTGGCCGAGCTGAACAAGGGTGTCGACAAACTCGACTTCACCCAGAAGGAATCCCTTCTGGTGGACCGCAAGGACGCCCCTTGGCTGACCAGCACCGCCGCACTTGACGACCTGTGGCGCAAACGCGTCAAGGACGAAGTGCTGCGTTTGAAGATCGCCGGCAAAGACCCCAAGGCTATCCAGGAGCTGTTGACCAAGCGCTATAAGAATCAGCTGGCGCGTCTGGACCAGACCCGTGCCGAAGATATCTTCCAGGCTTACATCAACACCTTTGCGATGTCCTACGATCCGCACACCAATTATCTGTCGCCAGATAACGCGGAAAATTTCGATATCAATATGAGTCTGTCGCTGGAAGGCATCGGTGCCGTCCTGCAAAGCGACAATGACCAGGTCAAGATCGTGCGCTTGGTGCCGGCGGGTCCGGCAGACAAGACCAAGCAAGTGGCGCCTGCCGACAAGATCATCGGTGTGGCCCAAGCCGACAAAGAGATGGTTGATGTCGTCGGCTGGCGCCTGGACGAAGTGGTCAAGCTGATCCGTGGGCCGAAAGGCAGCGTGGTGCGCCTGGAAGTGATTCCGCACACCAATGCACCGAACGACCAGACCAGCAAGATCGTGTCCATCACCCGTGAAGCGGTGAAGCTCGAAGACCAGGCCGTGCAGAAGAAAGTCCTCAACCTCAAGCAGGATGGCAAGGACTACAAGCTGGGCGTGATCGAGATTCCGGCCTTCTACCTGGACTTCAAGGCGTTCCGTGCCGGTGATCCGGACTACAAGTCCACCACCCGCGACGTTAAGAAAATCCTCACCGAGTTGCAGAAGGAAAAAGTCGACGGTGTGGTCATCGACCTGCGTAACAACGGCGGTGGTTCCCTTCAGGAAGCCACCGAGCTGACCAGCCTGTTTATCGACAAAGGCCCGACGGTGTTGGTACGCAACGCTGACGGCCGCGTGGATGTGCTGGAAGACGAGAACCCGGGCGCCTTCTACAAAGGCCCGATGGCATTGCTGGTCAACCGCCTCTCGGCCTCGGCTTCGGAGATTTTCGCCGGTGCCATGCAGGACTACCACCGCGCCTTGATCATCGGCGGCCAGACCTTCGGTAAAGGCACCGTGCAGACCATTCAGCCGCTGAACCATGGCGAACTGAAGCTGACGCTGGCCAAGTTCTACCGGGTTTCCGGGCAGAGCACCCAGCATCAGGGCGTACTGCCGGACATCGATTTCCCGTCGATTATCGACACCAAGGAAATCGGCGAAAGCGCCCTGCCGGAAGCCATGCCGTGGGACACCATCCGCCCTGCGATCAAGCCGGCGTCGGATCCGTTCAAGCCGTTCCTGGCGCAGTTGAAAGCTGATCACGACACCCGCTCCGCCAAGGACGCCGAGTTCGTGTTTATCCGCGACAAACTGGCCCTGGCCAAGAAGCTGATGGAAGAAAAAACCGTCAGCCTCAACGAAGTCGACCGCCGCGCGCAGCACAGCGACATCGAAAACAAGCAACTTGCACTGGAAAACATCCGCCGCAAGGCCAAGGGTGAAGATCCACTCAAGGAGCTGAAGAAAGAAGATGAAGATGCGTTGCCGACCGAGGCCGACAAGACCAAGCCGGAAGACGACGCCTACCTGGCCGAGACTGGCCGGATCCTGCTGGACTACCTGAAAATCACCAAGCAGGTGGCCAAGCAGTAAATGATGGCGATTTAATGTGGTCGCTCCTCGGAGTGTCATCATATAGACATCATTCTGTCGTGAAATGAAGGACCGCTGGCTTCTCGCCTGCGGTCCTTTTTTTTCGATCGAGATCGCCATGACCATGACCGAACAGCTGAATGCACTGGGCTCTATCTTGGCTCAAGGCAGTTTGCACAGCCTGTTCCAACCGATCATCTGCCTCTCCGAACGACGAATCCTTGGCTACGAAGCCCTCAGCCGCGGCCCCTCCAACAGCCCACTGCACTCCCCCGTCGCCCTCTTCTCGGTGGCCAGCCATGCGGGACGTCTCAGCGAACTGGAAATAGCTTGCCGCGAAAGCGCCTGCCGACGCTTCAGCGAACAGAAGCTGCCGGGCAAGCTGTTCCTGAACATTTCGCCGGAATCCTTGATGGAAACGGCGCACCAGCCGGGACGCACGCTGCAACTGCTGCGCGACTATGGCATTCCACCCAGCCAGGTCGTGATCGAGCTCACCGAGCAGACACCCACTGACGACTTCGACCTGCTGCAAACCGCCCTGCATCACTACCGCGACATGGGCTTTGCCATCGCCCTCGATGACCTGGGCGCCGGCTATTCCAGCCTGCGGCTGTGGTCGGAGTTACGCCCGGATTACGTGAAGATCGACCGGCACTTCATCGACGGCATTCATCAGGATGCGCTCAAGCGCGAGTTTGTCGGCTCCATCCTGCAGATCGCCAAGGCTTCGCGTGCCCAGGTGATCGCCGAAGGCATCGAGTTGCCGGAGGAGTTGGCGGTGCTGACGGAGATGGGCGTGGATTTGGTCCAGGGCTACCTGCTCTGCCGCCCGCAGGAACACCCACCACAAGAAGCACGCAAGATGCTGCCCAAGCCCGACACAGCCAACATTACCCTCACGGAAGAAGGCAGCGACCTCAGCGCCTTGCTCAGCGAACACCCGGCGGTGGACCAGGACACCGCCACCGCCCAAGTGCTCGAAGCGTTTCGTCGACAGGCCAACCTCAACTCCCTGGCTGTGCTGGACGGGCGCGGGCAGCCGATCGGTATCGTCCATCGGCACTTATTGTCGGATGCGCTGCTCAAGCCGTTCGCCACCGACCTGTTTGCGCGCAAGCCCATCAGCCGCCTGATGAGCACCGACTTCCTGGCGGTGGAGTTGAGCCAGTCGCTGCAACAAGTCAGCCGCCTGCTCACCAGCCGCGCGCGGCAACGTATCGAAGAAGATTTCATCATCACGCTCAATGGCGACTACCTGGGCCTGGGCCGGGTGATCGACGTGCTCAAGCTGATCACCGAGCTGAAGATCCAGCAGGCGCGCTACGCTAACCCGCTGACCCTGCTGCCGGGCAACGTGCCGATCCAGCAGTGCCTCACACGCCTGCTGCAACAACAACGGGAGTCGGTGATCTGCTACGTGGATATCGACAGTTTCAAGCCGTTCAATGACATCTATGGCTACGGGCGTGGGGATGAGGTGTTGCTGTGCCTGGCGCAGTGCCTGAATGACCGCGTCGATCCCACCCGTGACTTTGTCGGGCATATCGG
This sequence comes from Pseudomonas petroselini, assembly GCF_045037875.1. NCBI lineage: Bacteria > Pseudomonadati > Pseudomonadota > Gammaproteobacteria > Pseudomonadales > Pseudomonadaceae > Pseudomonas > Pseudomonas petroselini. The sequence goes on along the minus strand of NZ_CP173614.1, from coordinate 2,870,271 downwards.
TGGCGATGACTTTTTGTTGGTGCTGGGTCCGCAGGATTGGCGCAAGCGGCTCAATCAATTGCTGGATGACTTTCACACCCAATGCCGGCGCTTCTACCGCGCCGAGCACCTCGACGCCGGCTGTTTCGTGGCGTTGAACCGCCAGGGTGTGCGCCAGGAGTTTGCGCTGCTGTCGCTGTCCATCGGCGTGGTGCATTTATATCCACAGGCCTGTGGACAACTCGATGCCAGCCAGTTGGCGGAACTTGCCTCGCAAGCCAAGCACCATGCCAAGGACGTGGCCGGTTACAGTATCCATGTGATCGACAGCATGGACGCCCTGCCCCAGGCGCTTTAGGCCTCGGCGGATTCCGGGTATTCGTATTCGAATACCCGCACCACTTCCGATGCATGCCAGGAGGCAGCGGCCACGCCATCGGAGGGTCCGCTGAAACGGCCAAGCCGCTCCACACATTCAAAAAAACCGGTACGCGGCAAGCGGCTGGCGCCCTGGCTGATCACCAGCGAGCTGCGCAAAGGTTGCTCGGCCTTGGCATCCAGCGCCGCCAGGTGTTCCAGGGCCGCGGCCAGGGTTTGCATGGCCGGCGTAGGAAATTGCAGGCGTTCCAGCAAGGCGCGGTACGTCAGCAGATGGCGCTGGCGACGCGCCTGGTCCAGTTCGTTGAGTAACCCATCCCAATGTTGACGGCTGATACGTAGGCTCAAGATTCATCCCTCCAACCTGCAACGCCCAATTCCCAGGCCAGGCTGCGGCGGATCGCGGCATCCGGCTGGCGTTCACCACTTTCAATCAATCCAAGATATGACGGGCTGATGCCCACGGTGCGGGCCAGGGTCTCGATAGCCAGGCCCTTGGCTTCGCGCAGGCCGCGCAGGTCTGCGAGCGGGCGCAGATCCTGTCCGGGGGCGGCTTGGGCAGTCGATTTAGAAGGAGGTTGCGTAGGTTGTTGCTGACCGGCAGCTTTTAGCAGCGCCTGGTACTGATTCCATGGCAACACCGCGTATTCGGGTTCGCCATTCCGTGAAATTATCTGAATATCCATGACTGCCCCGTAGGATAACAACACTTACTAAGTAAGCTCTTTCCTTAGGAGTGTAATCCTAACCGCCACAAAGGTCGCAGGGGGATAGCCCGTGTCATCAGTTTTTTTGCGGGTTTTCCTTGGACAGCAGCGCAGGCGTCGCAGGCAGGCGCTCAACCACGGCGAGTTTTTCCGGACGCTGGGCGTCACGCCAGGCGCGAAAGGCGCTCAGTTCGCCTTCCAGGGTCTTCATGACCCACGCCAACACAGCGATGTCGTCGAGCATGCCGAACATGGGGATAAAGTCCGGGATCGCATCGATCGGGCTCAGGAAATACATCAACCCCGCCACCACCGAGATCAGCGCTTTGGGACTGATCGCCCGGTATTCGCCGCGCCAGTAGGCCAGGCACAACGCCTGAAGCAACTTGAGGTCATCCTTGAGCTTGCCCAGGCGATTGCCCTGGCTCGAGCCTTTGGCGGCGACCGCGAACAACAGCGTCGGCAGACGGCCGCGCCCCAGAAGACGTGCGGCCATGGGCAGGAAACGGGTGAAATTGAAGGGTGGTTTCATTTGTCACTCCAGTTCCAGGCGACATGAAAGGTTATCCACACAAATTGTGGATAACCTTGTGAACAGAGCCCATTTTCCGGGCTGAAAGCCACGGATTACATGGCTTTCAGTCAGATCGGGCGTTTTTTGCGCACTGAAGAAAAACCCAAGATTTCATTGACTTGGCGTTGATGTGCGGATAGCCGTGCTCAGGTTTTATATCAGACTGTTGCCCGCTACAGACGTTCGTTCGGATCTGCAGAGGCTTCAATGTGGGAGGGGGCTTGCTCCCGATAGCAAGAGATCAGCCACTGCATAAGGTGACTGTCCACCGCCATCGGGGGCAAGCCCCCTCCCACAAACAACAACGCCCCGTCGAGACGGGGCGTTGTGTGTTCAGGCGCCGATTACTTCTTGGCGGCGGGTGCTGCAGGAGCTTCAGCCTTGGCTGGGTCCTTGATGGCCAGCAGTTCCAGGTCGAATACCAGCACGGAGTTGGCTGGAATCGCCGGGCTCGGGCTCTGTGCGCCGTAGGCCAGGTCGGAAGGAATGTACAACTCGACCTTCTCGCCGACGTGCATCAGTTGCAGGCCTTCGACCCAACCCGGGATCACGCCGCTGACCGGCAGGTCAATCGGGCTACCGCGATCTACGGAGCTGTCAAAGGTAGTGCCGTTGGTGAGCTTACCGGTGTAGTGCACAGTCACCACGTCAGTCGGCTTAGGCTGAGGGCCATCGGCTTTCTTGGTGATCTTGTACTGCAGACCGGAAGCGGTGGTGACGACGCCGTCTTTCTTGGCGTTGTCTTCGAGGAATTTCTTGCCGGCGGCTGCCGACTCTTCGCTCATCTTGGTCATGCGTTCTTCAGCACGCTTTTGCAAAGCGGCAAACGCTTCAACCAGCTCGTCATCTTTGAGCTTCTGTTCTTTCTTGCCGACGGCATCTTCGATGCCTTGGGCTACTGCTTTGGAATCCAGGTCATCCATGCCTTCTTGGGCAAGGCTCTTGCCCATGTTCAGGCCGATGCCATAGGAAGCTTTCTGCGCCGGGGTTTTCAGCTCTACGCTGGTCTGCGAATCACAACCCGCAAGTACCAGGCTAACCAGGGCCACCGCCGCCGCCAACCGATGCTGTTTCATGCTATTTCCTTGTTCATGCGCCAAAAGGGCAATCGAATAAAGTCGCGAGCTTATCAGGCGGCCACGACCAATGGCTACCGGCATCTGAGCAGGAAACTTCTGATAAGTTCACGTGTTTAAAAGCATTTTCATTCATGATGGGGTCCCGCGAAGGATCGTGGGACCGCCGACTACCAGGCTCATGGCCACTTGCCGCACTTGTGGCGTAGTGGCATAACAACGCGACCCGTCGACAAGACCGAGACAAGGATAGCCATCTTGCGCATTTTTTCCCGTGTTTTACTCCTGATACTCGCCGCACTGGGCCTGATTCTGGCCGTGGTGCTCTATTACACCCTCAACCCCAAGCTACCGGACTACGTGCCTGTGGAGCAGGTGCACTACCAGGACCAATGGAGTGCCGCCGACCGCCAGACCTATTACTTCACGCCCCAGGGCACTCAAGTAAAAGGCCTGCACTACGACTGGTTCACCGCCCTGGAACTGCCGTTTTCCGAACAACGCTTCGCCACGCCGGAGTATCTGGCGCGCTTCGGTTTCCTGGTCGACCCCAAGCAGGTGCCCACCGCGCAAAACCCCGGCAACCTGCCCGTGGGTTTCGCCCGGCATAAAAACGCCGACAGCAACGTCGACTACCTGGATATCACCTGCGCCGCCTGCCATACCGGCGAATTGCATTTCAAAGGCCAGGCCCTGCGCATTGACGGCGGCTCGGCCCAGCATGTGCTGCCCTCCAGCGTTCCCACCCTGCGCGGCGGCAGTTTCGGCCAGGCCCTGGTCGCCAGCCTCGCCGCCACCTATTACAACCCGTGGAAGTTCGAACGCTTCGCCCGCCAGGTGCTGGGCGACCGCTACGACGCAGAGCACAAGCAACTGCGCCAGGACTTCAAGCAGTCTCTGAACACGTTCCTCAAGGTGGCCTGGAACGACACCCACCGCGGCCTCTACCCCACCGAAGAAGGCCCCGGCCGCACGGACGCCTTTGGCCGTATCGCCAACGCCAGCTTTGGCGATGCCATTTCCCCGGACAATTATCGCGTCGCCAATGCGCCGGTGGACTACCCGCAATTGTGGGATATCTGGACCTTCGACTGGGTGCAATGGAACGGTTCGGCGCAGCAGCCCATGGCGCGCAATATCGGTGAAGCCCTGGGCGTGGGCGCGACCCTGACCTTTTTCGACGCTGCCGGCCAGCCGCTCCAGGGCGATGCACGCTACCCGTCGAGCGTACGCGTGCGCGACCTCAACCTGATTGAAGAAACCTTGCAGCGCCTCAAGCCGCCGACCTGGCCCGAGGACTTGTTGGGCGCCATCGATAAGCCGCTCGCCGCCCAAGGCCGTGCACTCTTCGCCGAAAACTGCGCCGGCTGCCACGTCCCCAGCGTCACCCAGGAAAACGGCCGCTCGGTGCAACAGCTGAAAATGCTGCCGGTGGACTACATCGGCACCGACCCCGGCACCGCCAGCAACATCGCCGACCAGCGCTATGACCTCAGCGCCCTGCAATGGGACCCGGCGGAACTGGCCACACTCAACGTCGAACTGCACCCCACGCCGACCGAGCCGCTGGACCTGAAAAAGATGTCCGTGGCCAAGGGCCTCGCCTACGTCACGGCCTTCGTCGAAGCGCATGCCTACCGCGCCGCCGGCGTGACCCCGGCCGAGCGCCCGCGCCTGGACGGTTACGGCCTGCCCATCGGCGTGCGCGAGCTGCGCGCCTACAAAGCGCGGCCACTGGCCGGCGTGTGGGCGACACCGCCGTTCCTGCATAACGGCTCGGTGCCGACGATCTACCAGTTGCTCTCGCCTCAGGACGAGCGCAGCGTCACCTTCTATAAAGGCACCTTCAACTACGACCCGCGCCATCTCGGCTTCGAGACCGCGGCATTCAAGAACGCCTTTCTGTTCGATACCAAAATCACCGGCAACCACAACAGCGGCCACGAATTCCGTGCAGGCGCTCGTGGCAATGGCGTCATCGGCCGTGGCCTGCTACCGCAGGAACGCTGGGCGCTGCTGGAATACCTCAAAGTGCTGGGCGGCCCGTTGGAGCAACAACTGCCATGATGATTCGATCCCGATACGACCAACCTTCCCTGCTCGCCCGTCTCTGGCTGCGCATCGGCAGGTTTCTCGGCAAGACCTTACTGTGGCTGGTTGGCCTCGGCCTGCTCGGTTGGCTGGGCGCCAGCGCCTGGTACGCCTGGCAGCACAGCGGCCCGGTGTCGCCGAACGAGCAGATCCCGCCCGGCGAAGCGGCGATGACCCAAGGCATCATCCAAACGGCCGTGCGCATCGTCGACCAGCATCGCGAAGGCACGCGCTACCTGCGTGATGCCCACGCCAAGGCCCATGGCTGCGTGAAGGCCGAAGTCAGCGTGCCGGCCGATCTGGACCCGACGCTGCGCCAGGGCGTGTTTGCCGAGCCGGGCAAGACCTGGCAGGCGCTGATGCGCCTGTCCAACGGCAACGCCTACCCGCAGTTCGACAGCATCCGTGATGCACGCGGCATGGCGCTCAAGCTGCTGGACGTGCCGGGCAAGCAACTGCTGGCCGACCAGCAGACACGCACGGAACAGGACTTCGTGATGTTCAGCCACCCGAACTTCTTTGTCAGCGATGTGGCGGAATACGCGCAGAACATCGGTGCGCAGGCGGACGGCAAAAAAGTCCTGGCGTTTTTCCCCAAGGCTGACCCGCGCAGTTGGCAGGTGCGTCATTTGTTTATCGCCCTGGCCACGCTGGCGCCAGCGCCGGCCAGCCCGACGCAGACCACCTACTTTTCAGTCTCGCCCTACAAGTTCGGCAGCGCCAACGCCAAGTTCCGCGTCGCACCCGACCCGCAGAGCTGCCCGGAATATCAACTGCCCAAACAGAACCAGGACCTGCCGAATTTCCTGCGTAGCGCGTTGAGCCAGCAGTTGTCCACCGATCGCAAGCCTGCGTGTTTCGTGTTGCAGATTCAGCGGCAGAACCCGCAGAAATTCATGCCGATCGAAGACACCAGCATCGAATGGAAGGAGAGCGATGCGCCGTATGAAACCGTGGCGAAGGTGCGTATCCCGGCGCAGGATTTCGACACGCCCGAGCAGAACCTGGCGTGCGACAACCAGTCGTTCAACCCTTGGTTCGGCGTTGCGGACCACCGCCCCATCGGCGGCATCAACCGCTTGCGCAAAGCCGTGTATGAAGCGGTCAGCGATTACCGCCACAGCCGTAACGCCCCGTAAAGAGTGCATAACAATGGGCCCGACGGCGTAAGGATTGCGTCGGGTCTATTGAGCCGTTTTCACCCCGCCACTACCGTGAATACCTACCCATCACCCGTAGGAAATCACCGTGGAAAACTCAACCCTCGGCATGCTCGTACTCACCCTTATTGCGGTGTTCGGCACCGCGTCTTTTTGCTTTGAACACCTGGCAACACGCCAGACCAAGAAGAAAAAGACGGCTCAGCCTTGACCCTCAGTCAACGCGCCCCCGCCTCAGCGGTCTGAGCCAGCAACCATTGACGAAAACTGCGCACCGCCAACGGCGGGTTGCGGTGGTGGGGTTGCATAAAATGCAGGCGGCCGCGGCTATGCATGGTGTGGGGCAAGGCCATTTGCAGGCGCCCGGAACCAAGGTCACTTTCCAGCAAGCTCTTCCAGCCCAGCGCGACGCCGTGCCCCATCACCGCCGATTGCATCAACAGTTGATAGCTGTTGGTACGCAAGGCATGGCGCGGGGTGTAGTAGTCGGCGCCGACGTCAGCGAACCAGTCGGTCCAGGTCAGCCAGTCGTGATAGTGGTCTTCCACGATCAGCAAGGTGTGGGCATGCAGCAGATGGTGCGCATCGCGAATAGGGCCGTGGCGCTCGATGTAGCCAGGGCTGCACACGGTGATGACCTGTTCGCTGTCGAACACCGGCGACAGTTCCAGGCCGTGGGGCGCCGGGAGTTCGTCCAGGTGATAGAACAAACCCAGGTCATATTCACTCACATCCAGGCGGCCGGGGTTATCGCTGCACAGGATGCGGATATCCAGGTCCGGGTGTTCGCGCTGGAAGTCCGGCAATAAACCGGCCAGCCAGATAGAGCTGATGGTGGGCGTGCTGGCCAGGGTCAACTGGCGATCGGCGCCGCGACGGCGCAGCTCGGCGGACTCACGGTCCAGTTCGCGCAACAGGCGCTGGATGGTGCGGAAGTAACGCACCCCGGCAGGGGTCAGGCTCAGGCCCTGGGCCAGCCGATAAAACAGCGGCCGGGCCAGGTCCTCCTCGAGTCGCTTGACCTGGCGGCTGACCGCGCTCTGGGTCAGGTTCAGTTCATGGGCGGCCTGGGTGAAGCTCAAATGACGGGCCGCCGCTTCGAAGGTCTGCAGGCAGTTGAGCGGGGGAAGATCGACGTTTCGGCGCGACATGAGCAATTCCATTGGCAATTACGGGCCTGGGTTTGCCCAGGCCCGCAGAGATCACGTTGGCAGGCATCCTGCCAGTTGCTCGCTCAGAGCGCGACCCTGGCCACACGTTTACTCCATTGCCGGCGGTGTTCCAGTTGGCCGTTTTCCCAGGCTGTCTGTTCCGCTTCGAGGTAGAACCACTCGGCATCGGCATGCACGCTCAAGTGGCTTTCCACTTCCACCGTCCACTGGTCACGGCCGACACGGTAGTGCCATTCAATATCGGCACGGGTCGACAGCGGGTCCCAGGGCAAGGTGTGATATTGCTCGGTGCAACGTTGGTCCACCCATAGGCCATGGTCGGTAAAGCGCATGGCGCCCAGGTCATCTTCGATCTTCACGCAGACTTCGCCACTGCCGACGTCTTCGATCAAGGTGCGTTTCGGCGCGGCGGCGCGCAGTACCTCCAGGTTCGCCGGGGTCGACGATTGTGGTGCTTCGAACGGGCACTCCACCGCGTCGCCGGTGAATACCGGCAACTGCAGGCTGTGCAGGGTCGGCAGCAAGGTCAGCGTGGTCAGTTCGCGGCTCGGCCACAGCAGCGGGAAACTCGCGGTGCTCAGCGCCAGGCGCAAACGGCAGCCGGCGGGCAGGCGCATGCCGATGTGGTCGAGGTTCAGGTGCACGTCCATCGCTTCACCCGGCACTACCGGTGTTACCTGGGAAAGGTCCTCGCGAAGCGTGAGATTAAGCACGCCGTAGCTGATCTGCGTGACCTGGCCGTCCGGCGCCACCGCATTCAGGCGCGCGACCAATTGCCCGCAGGCGGTGTCGCTGGCCAGGCGCAGCGTGAGGCGCGCATCGCCGAGCAGGGCCAGGGGCTCGGTCAGCGGTTGGGAATCGAAGCACAGCGAGTGGGCGTCATCGCGGCGCTGGTCCGTCGGGCCGTCGGGGCCAAACCAAATGGCACAGTATTCGCCCTGATGCAGGCCGGTGGTCAGCGGCGAGCAGATACTGCGCGGCGTGACCAAGGGCTGCGCGCCGGCAGTCAGGCCGTGCTCGCCGAGGCTGAAATCGGTCCATTGCACCTGCGGATCCGGCCAGCCCGACGTCTGCCCCCAGATCCCCGGCCGCTCAGCATAACTGCCCTTCGGCGGCAGAATATCCTGTAGGTAAAAGGTGCAAGATGCGTCATCCATCACCCCGTTATCGATGTCCTTTAACCAGTGATCCCACCAGCGTTTGGCTTCTTGCAGAAAGCCGATGGCCGGATTGGGCACGGCGAAATGCGGGTATTTGTGAATCCATGGGCCGATCATGGCTTTCTTCGGCCCTGGCAGGTTTTCCATCAGGCGCGAAACGGTATTGCGGTAGGCATCCCCCCAACCGCCCACCGCGTAGACGGCGGCTTTGATCTGCGAGTAGTCCTCGCACACCGAGCCGTGGCGCCAGTAGTCATCACGGGTCTGGTGGTGCAGCCAGGTTTCGGCGAGCAGCGGCATGGCTTCCAGGCGTTGGTGCCAGAGGGTTTTCCAGTCGTCGCCAACCAGCAGAGGATCGGGCACCGCCGCGCTGAAGTTGAGCATGGTGGCGGCCCAGCCGAAGTTCTCCATCAACAGGTTGCCGCCCTTGTAATGGATGTCGTCGGCGAAGCGGTCATCGGTGGAGCAGAGGGTAATGATTGCCTTCAGCGCCTCGGGCTGGCGCGCCGCGACTTGCAGGCCGTTGAAGCCGCCCCAGGAGATACCCATCATGCCGACGTTGCCGTCGCACCACGGCTGGCGGCACAGCCAATCGATCACCTCGAGGGCGTCCTCCTGCTCCTGCAGCAGGTACTCATCGGCCATCAGCCCTTGGGACTCGCCATTGCCGCGCATATCGACGCGCACGCACACATAGCCCTGCCCCGCCATCCACGGGTGGGTCAGCGCATCGCGCACGGCGGTGCCATCGCGTTTGCGGTACGGCAGGTACTCCAGAATCGCCGGGAAGGTTTGCGGGCCGGCGACTTCCGGCAGCCAGATGCGTGCGGCCAATTGCGTGCCGTCCTTCAAGGGGATCAGGCAGTGCTCGATTTCACGGACCTTGTAGGCAAACTCGGTAACGATTTCCATCGGTAACTCCAAACGCGTTTATTGCAAACAAACGGCTCCCCCGCGCCCGGAGGGGAGCGTACGGGGGAGACACACAGGTTGTCGGGCTTAGCGGGCGAATGCCGCGACGGGGCTGGCGCCACGCAGCTCGGGCTCGGTGGTCGGCCTGAGGTTTTTCACATCGAGCAGCGCCGGGTTCTTCAGCCAGAAGATCAGCGAGGTACTGGCCAGCAACACCAGGATCATCCCGGGCAAGCCACCGAGGTTGGAAAGCATCTTCACGCCATCGACGCCGACAAACGCGACCATGACCCACGATACCGAGCCGATGATCAGGCCCCAGACGATCTTCAGCAGCGGGTTGCCGTCCAGGTCGGAATCGGCGGTCACGCCTTTGCTGCACAGGTTGGCGATCACATCGGTGCTGGAGTCTGCCGCGGTGACGAACGAGATAAACGCCACGAACAGCAGGAACGCAATCATCAAGCCGCTGGCCGGCAATTGCTGGAACATCTGGTACAGCACGTGCTCCACGCCCTGCTCGTTCAACACACGGTTGAGGCTGCCATCACCCAGCGCGTCGAAGTAGAGGCTGGTGCCGGAGAAGATGCAGATCCACACCGCCGTGAACAACGCCGGGTAGAGCATGTTGATGTGGATGAATTCGCGCACGGTGTAGCCGCGGCCGATCTTGCCGAGGAACAGCGCACTCACCGGGGCCCAGGCAAACCACACCGACCAATAGAACACGGTCCAGCTGTGCGGCCAGGTGTCGCCACTGGCGGCGCCGGTGAACAGGCTGCGGCTGAAGAAGGTGTCGAGGTACACGCCGAGGGACTCGACGCCCAAGCTGAACATGTAAAGGGTCGGCCCGCACAGCAGCACGAACAGCCCCAAGGCGAGCATGATCCAGGTGTTGAACGACGACAACATCACAATACCGCGCTGCAAGCCGCTGGCGGCCGAGGCGACAAAGGTGATGACGATGATCGTGATGATGATGGCCAGGCGCAATGGGGTGGTTTCACCGCCGATGTATTGGGCCATGCCACCGGCCAAGGTCAGCGCGCCAGTGCCCAGGGACGAGGCCATGCCGGCCACCAGCGCGAACATCGCCAGGGTGTCGATCAGCCCGGCATAGCGCTTGACTCGCGCTGCGCCCAACAGCGGCTCGAGCATGGCGCCGATGGAGAAGTTGCTGCGGCGGTTATAGAACACCAGCGCAAACACCAGCGACGGCACCAGGTAGATGGCGTACGGAGTGATGGTCCAGTGCAGGAACATCGTCGACATGGCAAAGCTCTTGGCCGCCGAGCTGCCCGCTTCGATCGGCAGGCTGGTGGGTGGGCCGTACAGGTGGTAGAGCGGTTCGGCGGTGGTCCAGAACAGCACGCCCACTGCCAGTGTGGTGCAGAGCGCCACCATGAACCAGCGCCATTTGCTCAGCAAAGGCTGGGCGTCTTCACCGCCGATACGCACTTTGCCCAGCGCGGAGAAGTAGACGATAGCGGTCAGCACCACCATGGCAAACGAGCCGGCGCTGAACAGCCATGAGAAGTTTTTCAGGATCAGGTTGTTGAGCTGTTTGCTGACCGCAAGGAATGCATTCAGGTCGACGTAGCTGGCGATCACCGCCGCCAGCAGGATCAGGAAAGTTGGCCAGAACACCAACGGACGCAGTGGATATTTCATGTAGAGCCATTCCCCTTGCAGACTATTTTTTGTGTTAGAGAGCGGGCACCGCAGCATCCTGCTGCAGTGAGTCGCCTGAAAGTCTTTCGCGTGGCTATAGATAAACGTTTAACCGGCCAAGGGCGCAATCAACCAATGTGCATAGGGGTATTCCCCCACGTCATGACGCACCCGCACAGTTCAGGGCGAATAGGCAGTGCACAATGGCAAGGCACCAGGAGGATAAATCGCGGACGAAAAAAAGCCCGCTCAATGAGCGGGCTTCTTGTGGTGACCTGGCGTTCAGCGTTCCAGGTAACCGAATATGGCGCAGCGGACGGGACTCGAACCCGCGACCCCCGGCGTGACAGGCCGGTATTCTAACCGACTGAACTACCGCTGCGCGTAACACGTGAAGCGAATGGTGGGTGATGACGGGATCGAACCGCCGACCCTCTGCTTGTAAGGCAGATGCTCTCCCAGCTGAGCTAATCACCCTTCGTTTCGGTGTGGGCGCATCATACACCAAAAAATCGTAATGTCTTGATTTAAATGTACTTTATTTAAAAAAAGTTTACCGCGCGATTTTTTCCATATCCCGGACAGCAAAAAGCCCGCTCATTGAGCGGGCTTTCTGTGGTGACCTGGCGTTCAGCGTTCCAGGTAACCGAATATGGCGCAGCGGACGGGACTCGAACCCGCGACCCCCGGCGTGACAGGCCGGTATTCTAACCGACTGAACTACCGCTGCGCGTAACACATGAAGCGAATGGTGGGTGATGACGGGATCGAACCGCCGACCCTCTGCTTGTAAGGCAGATGCTCTCCCAGCTGAGCTAATCACCCTTCGTTTCGGTGTGGCGCGCATTCTACGGAGCGACCCTGGGTCTGGCAAGCACTTTCTTAAATCTTTTTTTTGATAGCTTCCAATGGCTTAGGCAGGGTTGGCCTGGGACGTGATCAAGAGAATAATGCCCCCCTTTGTATAAAGGAGAGACTCACCCCATGTGGTTCAAGAACCTGCTTATCTATCGCCTGACCCAAGATCTGCCTGTTGATGCCGAGGCGTTGGAAGCGGCCATGGCCACCAAACTGGCGCGCCCTTGTGCAAGCCAGGAGTTGACCACTTACGGTTTCGTCGCACCTTTTGGTAAAGGTGAAGACGCTCCCCTGGTTCACGTCAGCGGTGACTTCCTGCTGATCGCCGCGCGCAAGGAAGAACGCATCCTGCCGGGCAGCGTGGTGCGTGACGCACTCAAAGAGAAAGTCGAAGAGATCGAGGCCGAGCAAATGCGCAAGGTCTATAAGAAGGAACGCGACCAGATCAAGGATGAAATCATCCAGGCCTTCCTGCCGCGCGCCTTTATCCGTCGTTCGTCGACCTTCGCCGCCATCGCGCCGAAACAAGGCCTGATCCTGGTCAACTCCGCCAGCCCGAAACGCGCCGAAGACCTGCTGTCGACCCTGCGTGAAGTGATCGGCACCCTGCCGGTTCGCCCACTGACGGTGAAAACCGCACCGACAGCGATCATGACCGACTGGGTCACCACCCAGAAACCGGCCGATGACTTCTTCGTCCTCGACGAATGCGAACTGCGCGACACCCACGAAGACGGCGGCATCGTGCGTTGCAAGCGCCAGGACCTGACCAGCGAAGAAATCCAGCTGCACCTGACCACCGGCAAAGTCGTGACCCAACTGTCCCTGGCCTGGCAGGACAAGCTGTCCTTCATGCTCGACGACAAGATGACCGTCAAGCGTCTGAAGTTCGAAGACCTGCTGCAAGACCAGGCGGAACAGGACGGCGGTGAAGAAGCCCTGGGCCAACTGGACGCGAGCTTTACCCTGATGATGCTGACGTTCGGCGACTTCCTGCCGGCGTTGGTTGAAGCACTGGGCGGTGAAGAGACGCCGCAGGGCATCTAAACCATGTGAAAATCAAAATGTGGGAGGGGGCTTGCTCCCGATTGCGGTGAATCAGCCATGAATAGGCTGACTGACACACCGCAATCGGGAGCAAGCCCCCTCCCCCATTTGATCGCATTGGCCACTCAAAAATCGAACAACAAAGGACACCCCCATGCGTGCACTCGCCGCCTTGAGCCGCTTCGTCGGCAACACCTTCGCCTACTGGGTGTTGATTTTCGCCGTCGTCGCCTTCCTCGAACCCGGTTGGTTCATCGGCCTCAAAAGCGCCATCGTCCCGTTGCTGGGCCTGGTGATGTTCGGCATGGGGCTGACCCTCAAACTCGATGACTTCGCCGAAGTCGCCCGCCATCCATGGCGCGTGGCGCTGGGCGTGGTCGCACATTTTGTGATCATGCCGGGCGTGGCCTGGTTACTGTGCCAGGCCTTTAGCTTGCCGCCGGAAATTGCCGTCGGTGTGATCCTGGTCGGTTGCTGCCCAAGCGGCACCTCGTCCAACGTGATGACCTGGCTGGCCCGGGGCGACCTGGCGCTGTCAGTGGCCATCGCCGCCGTCACCACCCTCCTCGCCCCGCTGCTCACCCCGGCGTTGATCTGGCTGCTGGCCTCGGCCTGGCTGCCGGTGTCGTTCATGGAGTTGTTCTGGTCGATCCTGCAAGTGGTGCTGCTGCCGATCGTGCTCGGCGTACTGGCGCAACGCGTGCTCGGTGATCGGGTTCGCCACGCGGTAGACGTGCTGCCACTGGTGTCGGTGGTGAGCATCGTGATCATCGTCGCGGCGGTAGTCGCTGCCAGCCAGGCGAAGATCGCCGAGTCGGGCCTGTTGATCATGGCCGTGGTGATGCTGCACAACAGCTTCGGTTACCTGCTGGGTTACTTCACCGGCCGCGTGTTCAAGCTGCCGTTGGCGCAGCGCAAGTCGCTGGCACTGGAAGTGGGCATGCAGAACTCCGGGTTAGGCGCCGCGCTGGCCAGCGCGCACTTTTCACCGCTGGCGGCGGTGCCGAGTGCGTTGTTCAGCGTCTGGCACAATATTTCCGGGGCGTTGCTGTCGACCTACTTCCGTCGCATGAGCGAAAAGGAAGACCGTCGGGCCCTGGAGAACACGCCGCAAACTTGATCAGCCGAGCACTTTTCGGCACTCTACCGGGCTTCGCAGGGACGACCCCGCGACGCTCTCAAGCGCCTAATCCGGGGACGACCCCACCTAATATTAGGAGGTCATCATGTCCTGGATCATTCTGTTTTTTGCGGGTCTGTTTGAAGTCGGCTGGGCCGTCGGCCTGAAGTACACCGACGGTTTCAGCAAGCCGCTGCCCACCGCCCTGACGATTGCCGCCATGGCCGTCAGCCTCGGCCTGCTCGGGCTGGCCATGAAGGAACTGCCACTCGGCACCGCCTATGCCATCTGGACCGGCGTGGGCGCGGTAGGCACCGTGATTGCCGGGATTATCCTGTTTGGCGAGTCTATGGCGTTGTTTCGGCTGGCCAGTGTGGCGTTGATCATTTGTGGGCTGATTGGGCTCAAGATCAGCACCTGAGCCACTACCGCCATCGGGGGCAAGCCCCCTCCCACCGTTTGAAGGTATTCACAGATCAAAATGTGGGAGGGGGCTTGCCCCCGATGAGGCCGGTATAGCCAAAACCAACACTACCTGACACTCCCCCGCAACCCACCAACCAATTCCTGCAACCTGGCAGGTGTCGGCCCATCCACCGGCTCACCCGCCACCAACACCACCCGCGACCAGATGCGATGGAAGAAGCCCTTCTTCGGATCGCGACTGAAGAAACTTCCCCACAACCCCTGCAACGCCATCGGAATCACCGGCACCGCCGTCTCTTCCAGAATCCGCGTTACGCCACCGCGAAACTCGTTCATCTCGCCATCGGCGGTCAATTTGCCCTCCGGGAAGATGCACACCAACTCCCCTTCCTTCAGATACTGCGCGATACGCGTGAAGGCTTTTTCGTAGATCTGGATGTCTTCGTTGCGCCCCGCAATCGGAATCGCCCCAGCGGTGCGGAAGATGAAGTTAAGCACCGGCAAACGATAGATCTTGTAGTACGTCACAAAGCGAATCGGCCGACGCACCGCGCCGCCAATCAGCAATGCATCGACAAACGACACATGGTTGCACACCAGCAACGCCGCGCCTTCGTCCGGGATCGCCTGCAGGTTGCGATGCTCCACGCGGTACATGGAGTGGCTGAGCAGCCAGATCATGAAACGCATGGTGAACTCGGGGACGATCTTGAAGATGTAGGTGTTGACCGCGATGTTGAGCAGCGACACCACCAGGAACAATTCCGGGATCGACAGCTTGGCCACGCTCAGCAACAGGATCGACACGATGGCCGAGACCACCATGAACAGCGCATTGAGAATGTTGTTGGCGGCGATCACGCGCGCGCGTTCGTTCTCGGCGGTACGCGACTGGATCAGCGCATACAGCGGCACAATATAGAAACCGCCGAACACACCGAGGCCGAGGATATCGAACAACACCCACCAGGCCTGACCGTAGCTGAGCACGGCGAGCCAGTCGTTGGCCTGCACGTTCTGCGGGAAACCGCCGGAGTGCCACCACAGCAACAGACCGAACACGGTCAGGCCGAATGAACCGAACGGTACCAGGCCGATTTCGACCTTACGGCCGGAGAGTTTTTCGCAGAGCATCGAACCCAGCGCGATACCCACCGAGAACACGGTAAGGATCAGCGTCACCACCGTCTCGTCGCCATACAACCACTCTTTGGCGTACGCCGGGATCTGCGTCAGGTAGATCGCGCCGACAAACCAGAACCACGAGTTGCCGACGATGGAGCGCGAAACGGCGGGCGTCTGCCCCAGGCCCAGGCGCAGGGTGGCCCAGGATTCGCTGAAGATATTCCAGTTCAGGCGCAGTTGCGGGGTCGACGCCGCCGCGCGCGGAATGCTGCGACTGGCCAGGTAACCCAACACCGCCACGCCGACAATCGCCACGGACACCACTGGTGCGTAATGAGTGGACGACATCATGATCCCGGCGCCGATGGTGCCGGCCAGGATCGCCAGGAACGTGCCCATTTCCACCAGGCCGTTGCCACCGACCAGCTCATCGTCGTGCAACGCCTGGGGCATGATCGAGTACTTCACCGGGCCGAACAGTGCCGAGTGCGTGCCCATGGCAAACAGCGCCAGCAGCATCAGTTCCAGGTGGTTGGTCAGGAAGCCCGTCGCGCCGACGGCCATGATCACGATCTCGCCGATCTTGATCGCGCGGATCAACGCATCCTTGTTGAATTTCTCGCCAAACTGCCCGGCCAGGGCCGAGAACAGGAAGAACGGCAGGATGAACAGCAACGCACAGAGGTTGACCCAGATCGAGCGGTCACCGTCGAGGGTGAGCTTGTAGAGAATGGCGAGGATCAGCGATTGCTTGAAGATGTTGTCGTTGAAAGCCCCCAGCAACTGGGTGATGAAGAACGGCAGGAAACGCCGTGTGCGCAGCAAAGTGAATTGCGAGGGGTGGCTCATCGTCCGTGTTCCTGCGTGGCCTATTTTTTTTAAAAGCATTCAGGCCACGACTTTACCTAATCCTGCTTACTTATTCGCTAGTCCCGCAATGCACGGTGAAACAAAAAGCTCACCTTTATAGGCGCCCTGCACGGTGCGCTTGGCGACGATCAGCCACATCAGCGTCAACGCCACCACCAGCACGCTGCCGAACACACTGAAAAACGCCAGGTGCAACAGGCTCGCCAGTTTGAGCGTGGCCAGGGCATACACCCCGAGTGGGAAGGTAAACCCCCACCAGCCGAGGTTGAACGGGATACCGGCGCGCAGGTAACGCAGGGTGATCAATACCGCGATCAGCATCCACCACAGGCCAAAGCCCCACAGCGTAATGCCCGCCACCAGCCCGAGGCCGTTGGCTATTTCACCGACACCCGGCAGGCCATTGGCCGCGAAGATCGCCGGCGCATCGCCCCCCAGCAGCAACATGCCCAGCGCCCCCGTGCCGATGGGACCCAGCGCCAACCAGCTCGACGCGGCCATATTGGCGTGAGGCAGTTTATGCAAGGCCATGCGCAGCATCAGGATGGTCAGGATGCTGAACGCCACCGGCAGGGAAAACGCCCACAGCACGTAGCTGGTCACCAGCATCACCAGCTGCGAATGCGCGTCCGCCAAGTGCGGTGCCAGCAGCCCACCGCTGGCGGCGGCGACTTCGGCGGCGACCACGGGCAGCAGCCAGACGGCGGTCATCTGGTCGATGCTGTGTTCCTGGCGCGTGAACATCATGAACGGGATGAGCACGCCGCAGGCCACGGCCATGGCCACGTCCAACCACCACAGCGCCTCGGCCAGCGGTATCACGTCGGCGCCCCAGCGCGGCAGGCCGAATAACAGCAAGCCGTTGAGGATCGTCGCGAGCCCCATGGGGATAGTGCCGAAGAACATCGACACCGTGGAGTGCCCGAAAATCCGCCGCGCCTCGTGGAAAAACATCACCCATCGGGCTGCGTACAACCCGCTGAACAGCACAAACAGGCCGAGGGTGAAAAACCACAGCGCTTCGGCGATGGCGTGCACGCCTGGCAGAGGGGCCGGCAGCTGCGCCAGGGCCAGCGCCAGCACGCCGGTGCCCATGGTGGCGGCAAACCAGTTCGGTGTGAACTGGCGGATCACTTCCCGTGGACGGGTGAGGTGACTGAAAGGCTTATAGCTGAGGGTATTCGAGCAGGTCATGATGGCAATCCTCTTCCTCGCATGAGGTTGAGACCATGGTAGAACCGTATCGAATATCTATATAACGGGTAATATCTCTATCTGTTATCTACTTTGCCAATATAGCGTCAAACACTGCCTTCGCATTCGATCACCAGAATGCGCGCCTGCCCTTGGGGATGGGCCACATGCTCGGTGCCGACACTGGCATAGAAGATGTCTCCGACTTCTAACTCCGCCACCCGTTCGAAGCCATTGTCGCGGTAATGCATGTGCACCCGGCCATCCAGCACCACGAACACTTCTTCGCCGTCATTGATATGCCAGCGATAGGGCTGGTCGGTCCAGTGCAGGCGCGTGGTGATGCCATTCATAGTGGCGATGTCCAGCGCTTCCCAGGCACGGCTGCCGGTGAAGTCCTTGCTGCGGATGATCTTCATGCTTGAATCTCGATCAGGCCAATACGGGGCACCGATTATTACCCATCAGCCGCCTGTCGTCGCCCTGACCCGCGCCGAATCCTGCAGCAGCAATGCGATCAACGCACCGAGGGACAACAGGATCAGGACTGCACCGTAGCCGTCGGTGGTCGCGATCAGGCCAAAGCTGCGAATCAGGTTCCCCGCCAACAATGAGGGCAGGCAGAACGCCAGGTAGCTCAGCACATAGAACGCCGACATCAAGCCCGCCCGCTCATGGGGTAACGCCAGCGGCACCACACTGCGCAAGGCGCCGAGGAAACCCGCGCCAAAGCCACTGCCGGCGATCAGGGTGGCGATGAAAAACAATGGCAGGCTGGCGCTGTGCACCGCCGTGAGGATCAGCGTTACACCGATGGCCAGCAACCCGGCGCCGAGCCGTAATACCTTATCGGCCGGGCGATTGCGCAGGGTAAAAATCATCAGCGCGCCGCTCAGGGTCAACACCGCCACCAGGCCGCCACCGATCAGGTTGGAGGTCGACCCGGTGGCCGCCCGCACCAGCGACGGCGCGAGGGACAGGGAGAACCCGCCCATCGCCCACACCGCCACATCCACCGGCAACGACAGCCACAACGCCCGGCGCGCCTGGGGCGGTACGTGCAAGGTCGGACGCAGCGACGCCAGAGCACCGGGGATACGGCCCACGGTTTCCGGCAGGCGCCATACATAGAGGGCCTGCAACAGCATCAAGGCCAGCAACGTCCAATAGATCAACTGGGTCGGCAATGGCGCGAACTCCACCAACAAACTGCTGCCCATCGCCCCGCACGCCATACCCAAAAGCGGTGCCACGCTGTTGACCAGCGGGCCTTGCTGGCGATCGGTGTCGAGCAGTGCCGCGCCCAACACGGCGGTGGCCATGCCGGTGGCAAACCCTTGCAAGGTCCGCGCGGCAATCAGCCAGGCCACGCTGTCTTCGTGGATAAACAGCAGCATCGCCAGCATATCCAGGACCAGTGCGGCAAAAATCACCGGCTTGCGCCCCAGGTGATCCGACAATGAACCGACGGTCAAGAGCGCCGCCAGCAGGCTCAAGGCGTAGACACCGAAAATCAGCGTCAGCATGCCCGCCGAAAAATGCAGGCCTTCCTGATACAGGTGGTACAACGGCGTCGGCGCGCTGGAAGCGGCCAGGAAGGTCAGCAAGGTGATCGCGAGGAACACCAGGCTGGAACGACGGGAAACAGGACTGGACATGCGCACGCTCCGCTAAAGCTAATATTTTGCTTTTGCAGAGTGTGCTACCCGTCAGCGCTTAAAGCAAATTCTTTGTGTTAAGGTCACAAACATGGCGATAAAAGAAGGCCTTCGCCCGGGGGGCCGCAGTGCCCGGGTACAAGAATCCGTCCATTCGGCGGTGCGTGAACTGCTGGAAACCCATGAGCGTTCCAGCGTCACCGTGCCGATGATTGCCGCGCGCGCAGGCGTCACGCCGTCGACCATCTACCGACGCTGGGGCGACCTCTCCGTGCTGCTCGCGGACGTGGCCCTGGCACGCATGCGACCCGACAGCGAGCCGGCCAACACCGGCAGCCTGCGCGGCGATTTGCAGGCCTGGGCCGAACAATACCTTGATGAAATGAGTTCGGAGCCGGGGCGCAACATGATGCGCGACCTGCAGTGCATGATCACGCCGGGGTACTGCGTGAGCATCTTGAGTGGGCAGTTGCAGGCGATTGTCGATCGCTATCCGGACCCGGCGCCACCGAGCGTGGACCATTTGATCAACCTGATCGCAGCACCCACAGTGTTTCGCATTCTGTTCTCGACCGAGCCGCTGACGGTGGAAGCGCTGCATGGGCTGATCGAACTGGCACTCAATTCCTGACGTTACGCCAATACACGTGTGGGAGGGGGCTCGCTCCCGATAGCAGTGGATCAGTCAGTACATGAGTGACTGACAGTTCGCTATCGGGGGCAAGCCCCCTCCCACATTTTTGACCGCGTACATCCGTTGAGTCAGGTACGCATCCCGCGCCCGCTCACCAGCAGCTTCGCACAGCCGATGTACAGCACCACGGTCGCCACCAACATGAACGTGATCGCCACGCTGATCTTGATGTCCGACACGCCCAGGATGCCGTAGCGGAAGGCGTTGACCATGTGCAACACCGGGTTGGCCAGCGACACGGTCTGCCAGAACGGTGGCAGCAAAGTGATGGAGTAGAACACCCCGCCCAGGTAGGTCAACGGCGTCAGCACGAACGTCGGGATGATCGAAATATCATCGAAGTTGCGTGCAAACACGGCGTTGATGAAGCCCAGCAACGAGAAGATCGTCGCCGTCAGCACCACCACCAGAATGGTGACCCCGAGGTGATGCACCTGCAGGTGCGTGAAGAACAGCGACAGCAGGGTCACGATCACGCCGACCATCAAACCACGCAGCACGCCACCCAAGGTGTAGCCGATCAGGATGGTGTGAGGCGAGACCGGCGACACCATCAGTTCTTCGATGGAGCGCTGGAACTTGCTGCCGAAGAAGCTGGAGACCACGTTGCCGTAGGAGTTGGTGATCACCGACATCATGATCAGGCCCGGCACGATGTACTCCATGTAGGTGAAGCCACCCATGTCGCCGATCTGCCGGCCGATCAGGTTACCGAAGATCACGAAGTACAAGACCATGGTGATCGCGGGCGGCAGCAGGGTCTGCGGCCAGATCCGGGTAAAGCGTTTCACTTCGCGATAAACGATGGTTTGCAGCGCGACGAGGTTGGGTTGCAGTTCGGAACTCATACCGCCACCTTCGCCAGATTTTTCTCCACCAGGGACACGAACAACTCCTCAAGGCGATTGGTTTTATTACGCAGGCTCAGCACTTCGATGTTCTGGGTCGCCAACTGCGTAAACAACGCGGTGATGCCCATGGCTTTGTCCACCTGCACTTCCAGGGTGTGGCTGTCGACAAGACGGCTCGGGTAGCCGAGCAATTGCGGCGGCACCGACAGGTTGTTCTTCAGGTCGAGCAAAAAGGTTTCCACATGCAACTGGCCCAGCAGGTTACGCATGCTGGTGTTCTCGACGATGGTGCCGTGGTCGATGATGCCGATGTTGCGGCACAGCTGCTCAGCCTCTTCCAGGTAATGGGTGGTGAGGATGATGGTGATGCCCTTCTCGTTCAACTCGGTGAGGAAGGTCCACATCGAACGGCGCAGCTCGATGTCCACGCCGGCGGTGGGCTCATCGAGGATCAACAGGCGCGGCTCGTGCACCAGTGCGCGGGCGATCATCAGGCGGCGTTTCATGCCGCCGGACAACGAACGCGAAGGCACATCGCGCTTGTCCCACAGGCCCAACTGGGTCAGGTACTGCTCGGCGCGTTCCTTGGCGACTTTCGCCGGGATGCCGTAGTAGCCCGCCTGGGTCACAACAATATCGAAGGTCTTTTCAAACTGGTTGAAGTTGAATTCCTGGGGCACCACGCCGATCGAACGCTTGAGCGCCGCCGGGGATTTGTCCAGGTCATGGCCGAAGATATTCACCGTGCCGCTGGTCTTGTTGACCAGCGTGGAGAGGATACCGATGGTGGTGGACTTGCCGGCGCCGTTAGGGCCGAGCAAGGCGAAGAAGTCACCTTCGGCAACGTCCAGATCGATACCACTCAGGGCCTGGAAACCGTTGCCGTAGGTTTTGGTTAGCTGCCGGATGGACAGAGCGGAACTCATATCGGATTACGCACCAAAAGAAGGGAATAGAAAGAGTAGATGAGGGCGCAGCCCAGGTAGTTCAACGGCGGCGCATGACGGGCATGGTGCTTGCCCGCGCCGCACAAGTACAGTCACCCGTATTAATAGTGGGTATTAAGTCAACGCAGTCATCACCGCTTTGCGGTAGGCCGGCCGTTGTTGCAGGCGCTGGTACCAGGCCTCTAGATGGGGCATTGCAGGCCGTTCGATAGGCATTTCAAACCAGGCGTAGATGAAGCTGCCCAAGGGGATATCGCCCATGCCGATCTCTTCACCCGACAGATACGGCTGTGTGGCGAGTGCCTGGTCAACCGTCTTGAGCACATCGATACAGGCCTGGCGACCGGCGTGGATGCTGTCCCAGTTCTGTTTTTCCGCGGGGGTGCGCAGCACGCCCCAGAACACGGTCTTGAACGGTTCAGCGAAGGTCGAAGTGGTCCAGTCCATCCACTTTTCCGCGCTGGCGCGGGCCTTCAGGTCACCGGGATACCAGCTGGAAGCCTGCTTGGCGCAGAGGTAGCGCACGATGGTGTTGGACTCCCACAGCACAAAGTCGCCGTCCTCGATCATCGGCACTCGACCGTTGGGGTTCAACGCCCGGTAATGCGGCGTGTCGACCACACCAAAAGCCCCGCCCGCATCAATTGCTTCATAGTCCAGGCCGAGTTCCTCGGCGCACCACAGTGCTTTCCTGACGTTTGATGAATTTTTACGACCCCAGATTTTCAGCATGACCGCGCCTTTATTGTTGATGAACATGGCTGGATGAACGCAGCAGCATACGCCGGTTCACGCGCGGCTTAAATCGCTCTGCAGATCACCCAGCAGGGTCGGCATGTCCTCGGCAAACAGGTGCGGGTAACACTGCCGGATATGGGCGAAGAAAAACGCCTCGGGCACGTCAGGAAATTGCCCGTGGTCGATGACGTATTCCATCGAACGCTGGCCCTGGCGGTTGAACGCGTGGAAGACACTGTCGTTGATCCCGTCGAACGCCAGCGGCGGTACATCGAACACATCGCACAGTTGCTGGTTGAACGCGGGCGTGGCCTTGACCCAACGATCATGCAGGTACAGTTCGGTGTAGCCGTGCATGGCGAACACATCACTCTTGAGCAAGGCGAGCAGGCGCGGCGTCGATAAATGATTGCGCACGTCCGCTAGGCCGATGCGCGCCGGGATACCGCAGTGGCGGGCGCATGCGGCAAGCAAGGTGGCCTTGGGCACACAATAGCTTTCGCCGGTGGCCAGGGCGAAGCTGGCGTTCAAGGTGTCGGGATCACGGCTGAAGGTGTAGGGGTTGTAGCGAATCGCCTCACGCACGGCATAGTAAAGGCTGACTGCCTGGTCACTTGCAGCCGCGCGGGTTCCGCGATGTTTTTCGGCGAACTCCACCACCGCAGGGTGGTCACTATCGATGAAGCGGCTGGGACTCAGGTACGTATCCATGAGCGTGATCTCCGGGGGAAGCCTGGAGTTTAACGACAGGTCTGCCACAGAGATAACGACGATTCGGCCAAATGTCGGCGCCTGCTGCCAGGTGCTCCCAGTACAACTTGTAACACCCTGATCACCCCGCTTGCTCGGATGCCGACTAAGCTCCCTGGTGGTTTCGCCCCTGGTTTCACGGAGGATTGAATATGCTGTTGTTGTGGATACTGGTTCTGGTGGTCGGCATTGCCTACCTCGCGCACCGCCGCGTCGCCCCCCTGCCCGCCCTGGGCGTGGTGGCTGTCTATCTGCTGGCGATGGGTGCCTGGAGCCACGCACCGGGTTGGCTGCTGCTGATCTTCTGGGTGTTGATTGCCGTTGTCGCCGCGCCGCTGCTGCTCCCCGACCTGCGCCGCCAATACTTCACCAAGCCGCTGTTCAGTTGGTTCCAGAAAGTCCTGCCGCCGATGTCCGAGACCGAGCGCGACGCCATCGACGCCGGCACCGTGTGGTGGGACGGCGAGCTGTTCAGTGGTCGCCCCGATTGGGACAAGTTGCTGGCCTACCCCAAGGTCCAACTGACCGAAGAAGAACAGGCGTTTATCGACGGCCCGACCGAAGAACTCTGTGCCATGGTCAGCGACTGGGAAATCGGCCAGGCCATGGACCTGCCGCCCGCTGCCTGGGAACACATCAAGACTCACGGTTTCTTCGCCCTGATCATTCCCAAGGAATATGGCGGCAAGGGCTTCTCCGCCTATGCCCACTCCCAGGTCGCGATGAAGCTCGCCACCCGCAGCGGCGACCTGGCCTCGACCGTGATGGTGCCCAACTCCCTCGGCCCGGCCGAGCTGCTGCTGCACTACGGCACCGACGAACAGCGCAACCATTACCTGCCACGCCTGGCCCGTGGCGATGACATCCCCTGCTTTGCCCTCACCGGCCCGCTGGCCGGCTCCGATGCTGGCGCCATGCCCGACACCGGCGTGATCTGCAAAGGTGAATGGGAAGGCAAGGAAACCCTCGGCCTGCGCCTGAACTGGGAAAAACGCTACATCACCCTCGGCCCGGTCGCGACCCTGCTGGGCCTGGCCTTCAAGGCCCATGACCCAGACCACTTGCTGGGCGAAGAGGAAGACCTGGGCATCAGCCTGGCGCTGATCCCGACCGACACCCCGGGTGTAGAAATCGGCCGTCGCCACCTGCCCCTGGGCGCCGCGTTCATGAACGGTCCCAATTCCGGCAAGGATGTGTTCATTCCCCTGGAATTCCTGATCGGCGGCCAGGAAATGCTCGGCAAGGGCTGGATGATGCTGATGAACTGCCTCTCCGTGGGCCGTTCGATTTCCCTGCCTGCGGTCGGCACCGGCGCGGCCAAGTTCACCAGCCTGGTGACCGGCCAATACGCCCAGGTGCGCGAGCAATTCAATGTGCCTCTGTCGGCCTTCGAGGGTATCCAGGAAGCGCTTGCGCGTATTGGCGGCAACGCCTGGCTGATGGACAGTGCGCGCATGCTCACTGCCAATGCCGTGGACCTGGGGGAAAAACCCTCGGTGCTGTCTGCGATCCTCAAGTACCACCTGACCGAGCGCGGTCGCGAGTGCATCAGCCACGCCATGGACGTGCACGGCGGCAAGGGCATCATCATGGGCCCGAACAACTACCTGGGTCGCAGCTGGCAAGGCGCGCCGATCTTCATCACCGTTGAAGGCGCGAATATCCTCTCGCGCAACCTGATGATCTTCGGCCAGGGCGCGATCCGTTGCCATCCGTTCGTGCTCAAGGAAATGGCCCTGGCCGGTCGCGAAGACCATGATCAGGCGCTGAAGGAATTCGATGGCCTGTTGATGCAACACGTCGGCTTCGCCGTGAGCAACGCCGCCAGCACCTTGGTGCTGAACCTCGGCGTGGGTCATTTCGAGAAGGCGCCGGGCAACCGTTTGAGCCAGGGTTATTTCCGCGCACTCAACCGTCAGGCTGCTGCGTTCGCGCTGCTGGCCGACTTGAGCATGATGCTGCTGGGTGGCGAGTTGAAGCGCCGCGAACGCCTGTCGGCACGCCTGGGTGATGTGCTGAGCCATATGTACCTGGCCTCGGCGGCACTCAAGCGTTATCACGACCTGGATTCACCGGACCATCTGGAACCGCTGTTCGCCTGGGCCATGGAAGAAAGCCTCGGCGAATCGGAACGTGCCCTGGATGAACTGCTCAGCAACTTCCCGAACAAGGTACTGGGCTGCCTGCTGCGGGTCATCGTGTTCCCGTTCGGGCGTCGCCATACCGGGCCGTCCGATGCGCTGGATGCCGAAGTGGCGGCGGTGATCGGCCGCGCCAAAGGCGATCCGACCCTGGAAGAGTTGCTGGCCGGCTGCTACCGCCCGCAGTCCGCGGAGGACCCGGTGGGCGCCCTGCAACATGCCTACGACCTGCTCGGCGCCAGCCATCCGCTGCAGAAGAAACTGCACAGCGCGCTCAAAAGCGGCCAGGTCAAACCGACGGCTGGGGAACACGCCATCGATGCGGCACTGCACGCCGGCGTGCTGCAACCCACCGAAGCGCAAACCCTGCGTGATGCTGAAGCAGCGCGGCGCAAGGTGATCGACGTGGATGATTTCAGCAAGGAAGAGCTGACCCAGGCTGAGGGTAAAGTCCGCTGATACAGGCGGTCATATAAATACGGGCGCGAGAGGCATATACTCTCGCGCCCGTTTTTGCTTTAGAGGACTTCTCTCGTGTCCAACGTCGTTGCCGATCATCTCGTCTTGCTCGACCATTTGCGCAGCATCCTGGTTGCCGTCGGCGAAGCCGAACAGGTGCCCGAGGAAAGCCATTCGCTGTTCCTGGAGCGCTTCGACGAATTGCGCGCCCTGCTGCCGATCGACCCGATCGAAAGCCAGTACCTGGGCCAGGACCTGATGAGCCAGGTCATCCTGCGCTACCCGCAAATTGCCCACCTGGTGCCGCGCGACCTGCTGTGGTTCTTTGGTGGTGACTGCCTGCACTTCATGCCCGATGAAGAACTGGACCTGTACCAGGCCCTGGAAGAGCGTCGTTTCGAAGCCGAACAGAACGACGAACCGTTCGACTGGAACCAGGAAAAACAGCTGCTGGCCATGCCGGACGACCAGAGCAAGCACTGATCAGCAGAACATCACGTCGCGGCTTACTGCAGTGAGCGGGCTTGCCCCGCGCTGGGCTGCGTAGCAGCCCCATTGCCAACACCTAGTCAGATCTCAGTTGCCTGTTCTAGGGCCGCTTCGAACCCCAGCGCGGGCCGTGCGACGATTCGACAAGCCCGCTCACCCCACGCAGTGTCGGTTCGCGCGCCATACACTCCACCAGATAATCGATAAACACCCGCAACTTCGGCGGCAAATACCGCGAGGGTGAATGCAGTAACCACGCCTCGCCATGGTAAGACGCAATAAAGTCCCACCCCGGCAACACCTGCACCAACCGCCCCTCCTCCAATGCATGCCGCGCCGTAAAGTACGGCAAGCTGCCAATCCCCACATGCTGCAACACCGCATCCAGCCGCACACCGGTGTGGTTCGCCGCATACCGCCCGCGCACTGAGACCGTCACAGCCTTACCGGCCTGGCGAAATTTCCAGCGGGAATCCCCCGGCGTTTCTCCCAGATAGATGCAACTGTGTTCCAGCAAATCATGGGGGTGGCTCGGCGTACCGTGCTCCGACAAATACTGCGGCGTTGCACACAACAGATGCTCGATGGGCAACAACTGCCGACCGACCAAACCCGGCGGCGGGCTGTCAGTGATGCGGATGCTGAGGTCGACATTGTCATCAATCATGTCCACCTGCCGATCCTCCAGAATCAGCTGCACGTCCACCTTGGGATAACGCCGCAGGAACTCCGGCATATGCGGGTGCACCACGAATCGCCCCACCGCCTTGGGCACGCTGACCCGCACCAGCCCTTCGGCTTCATGATTGAACTGGCCGCTGATCTCCATCACCGAACGCGCGGCGTTGACCATCTCCTGGCAACGCTTGAACACCTCTTCCCCGCCCTCGCTCAGGCGCAACTTGCGCGTGGTGCGCTGCAGCAACCGTGTCGCCAGGGCCTTCTCCAGGCGCGAGATACTGCGACTCACCGATGAAGGCGACGCGCCCATCTGCCGAGCGGCCTCGGAGAAGCTGCCGGCTTCCACCACGTTGACGAAAATCGCCATTTCGCCCAACAGCGACAACGGTAGATTGATGCTCATGGTGCACAGGTCCATTGATAGTTGAGTGGATTATCACCGATGTACGCACTATTTATACTGCCCGCAGAACCCTGATGCGGATGTAGATCATGACCGAGCGCCTGTTTTTCACCCACGACCACCTGACTGCCGAGCTGGAAGTGCTGAGTTGCACACCCCATGAGGGCCAGTTTGCGGTCATCCTGCAGTCGACGATTTTTCACCCACAGGGCGGTGGGCAACCTTTCGATACTGGTTGGCTCGGTGAGAGTTCGGTGCTGCGCGTGACCCAGGAAGCCGATCGCGTGGTGCACTACGTCGACCGCCCGCTGGAGCCCGGCCCAATCACAGCCCGGGTCGATGAACAGCGCCGTGCGTTGCACAGCCGATTGCATTCTGCCGGGCATTTGATCGGCAACGTGGGTGAAACCTTGGGCTGGATGCCGATCAAAGCCCATCACTGGCCCGGCGAAGGCAAGATCACCTTCATCCGTGGCGAAGCCGCGCAGGCGATGGAGGCCGAGACGATCCAGCAACAGGTCAACCAATGGATCGCCGCAGACTACCCGCGCCACATGAACCTGGAAGACGGCACCCGCCAAGTAGGCTTCGGCGAACTCCCCGCGTACGCCTGCGGCGGAACTCATGTGCAAACATTGGGCGAGCTGGGCCGCGTCAGCATCCTAGCGATGTCGGAGAAAAAGGGTGCGCTGTCGGTGCGCTACGAGATCGACTGAGACGACACCTTATCTGTGTGTGATGAGCGAGCCCTCCCAGGGAAAGGCTGATGCGCTGCCAGGCGTGTGCCTCCCTTGTCGTCGGTAACTTCCGAGCCACAGCCCGATGGAACATTCAAGCAGACCTTGTATCGGGTGCCACAGTAAGCGGTAAAAACGCCGTTCGTAATGAACGGCGTTTTCGCATGAAAAGTAGGATATTTCCCTCATTCAGATCTCCCACCCCTTTCCTTCAGAGTGGTAGTGTGTGGAAATATTTCTGACAGTTCGATCAGAAACACCCTACCCACCACCTGCAAAGGAATGCCTCCAGCAATGCACTTTCCACTCAAGCAACTGGCCGCGGCCACCCTGTTCGCGGCGAGCCTCTCAGCCATCACCAGCCCCGCTTTCGCCAACATCACCGCAGAGCAAAGCACGGCAATCATCAAGCGTTTCAACGAAACGTCCGTCACCGACTTTCGGGGTTTCCTCGGTACCCTGGCCAAGGGCGATCTGGGCAAAACCAGCGATGTGGGCCCAGCGATCAGTGCCTTCCTTGATAACAAATCCTTGAGCGCCGACCAGCAGAACGAAATCAATCGCCTGCTGGGCATCTACACCCGAGTGAAATACGGCAAGGCCGCCACTGAGACGCTGCGCGAGCTGGTGGAAATCCCGACCTTTAACGTGGACGGTCTACCACAGTACAAAAACCCGGAATTCATCAAGATCGCCGGCAAGATCCAGGACTTGGCCAAGGCCTTTAACCTGAACTTCCGCAATATCGATAACCGCGTGTACGAAATCTCCCTGGAAGGCAGCGGCGACGAAGTCGTCGGCATCCACGCCCACGCCGATGTGGTGCCGGTGACACCGGAGAATTGGGTGCTGAAGGACGGCACCCAACTGGACCCGTTCAAAGTCACGCTGATCGGCGACCGCATGTACGGCCGGGGCACCGAGGATGACAAGAACGGCATCGTGGTGGCCATGTATGCCATGAAGGTGATCAAGGAAGAGAAGCTGCCGCTGGCGCGCAACTTCAAGCTGCTGGTGGACACCACCGAGGAAACCTCCGGCGACGCCATTCCCTATTACTTCGAAAAGAACCCGACACCGCAGTACAACCTGGCACTGGACGGTGGCTACCCGGTGGTGATTGCCGAGAAAGGCTACGGCACGGTGATGGCGACGTTCCCGCGGCGCAAGGGTGAAGGCAAAGGCGCGGAAATCATCTCGATGACCGGTGGCATGGCGACCAACCAGATTCCGTCGGCATCCGTTGCCACGTTCGTAAGCGACAAGCCTGCGGAATTGGCCGCCAGCCTGCAAAAGGCCGGGACTGAATATGCCAAAGGCAACGGCGGTGATTTTGAAGTCGCCGCCAAGGTCGACGGCAAGCACGTCAAACTGACGGTCACCGGCGTGTCCGCTCACTCGTCCGAGCCGGAATCCGGAGTCAACCCGGTATCGCGCATGCTGGAGCTGATCCACAGCCTCGACGGCAAGATCGCCCTCAAGCACAACCACATCACCGATGCCGCACGGTATGCGTCCGACAACTGGGGGCTGGATTACTTGGGCGGTAAATTGGGCGTGGGCTTTTCCGATGCGTTCATGGGCCCGCTGACCACCTCGCTGACGTTTGTCGGCCTGGATGACAAAGCGTTCAAGCTGGCGGTGAACCTGCGCGTGCCGAAGGGAAAATCCCCGGAAAAGCTCAAGGCCGAGATTGCCGACAAACTGAGCGCCTGGGACAAGAAAACCAAGGTCAACGTGGACTTCACCTACTCGGTCGCCGAGCCGATGTACCGCAACCCGGAAGGTGAATGGGTCAAAGCCCTATTGGCGGTGGCCAGCGAAAACCTGGGCATGGAACACAAGTTCGGCACTTCGGCCGGTGCGACCTCCGTGCATGAATTGCCCAACGGCGTGCAATTCGGCCTGGCGCGCCCGGAAGTGAAATACACCGGGCACACCGACAACGAGTTCAAGACCGTCGACCAGTTCTTGCTGGACCTGCAGATCGTTACCGAAATGATGGGCCGCATCGGGCAATTGCCGAAGCTCTGAGCCCCCTCGGATCCGCCGTCCTGGCGGGTCCATCGCGTTGGCTGCCTGGCTGCGCACACACAAAAACGCCGCCCGTGACCGAGCGGCGTTTTTGCATGGGTAAGACGCTCGTAGGAAATATCTCATTTTGTTTTGAGCAGCTCTCCTTCTACCTCACGGTGTTAGCTTCGGCAGGCAATCTCAACTGCCTACGAAGATAGGAGTGCCACAACAATGAAGTCATCACTTAAGCACCTGCTCATCGCTGCCCTGCTAGTCCCCCTTGCAGCATTCACCCTGCCCGTACAGGCCAATATTTCCCCGCAACAAAGCCGCGCCATCCTCACGCACTTCAGCGAGACATCGCCCACTGACTTCCGTGAATTCCTGAGACAGCTGGGCGTGAGTGCCCCCCCCATGAGCAGCGACCTCGGCGCGGCAATCAGCGGTTTCCTTGACGGCAAGGCACTTTCCACCGCGCAGCAAAACCAGATTCATCGCCTGCTTGGCCTCTATGCCCGATTGAAGTACGGCGACGCCGCCATGGGCACCCTGCGCGAACTGGTGGCCATTCCGACCTTTCGTGTGGAGGGTGTTGCCCAGCACGATAACCCCGAATTCATCAAGATGGGCAACACACTCAAGACGTTGGCAGAATCATTCAACCTCTCCTTTCGCAACATCGACAACCGCGTTTTCGAGGTCTCGCTCAACGGCGCCGGCGATGAAATCGTGGGCATTCACGCGCATGCCGACGTCGTGCCTGCCAACCCGCAAGACTGGGTATTGGAAGACGGCACCCGGCTCGACCCCTTCAAGGTCTCCCAGGTCGGCAACCGCTTGTATGGCCGAGGCACGGAGGACGACAAGAATGGCATCGTGGTGGCGCTCTACGCCATGAAGGTCATCCAGGAGGAGCGGCTACCGCTGGCGAGAAACTTCAAGCTGCTGGTCGATACCACTGAGGAAATCGCCGGCGATGCAATCGCCTACTACTTTGAACGCAACCCGACGCCCCACTACAACGTGGCTCTGGATGGCGGTTATCCGGTGGTCATTGCCGAAAAAGGCTATGGCACTGTCACCGCGAACTTTGCCCGACGTACTGCACAGGGCGACGGCGCCGAAATCATCTCCATGACCGGAGGCCTCGCCGCCAACCAGATCCCGCTGACCTCGGTTGCCATACTGGTGGGGGAAAATCCGATTGACTTGGCAGCCCGCCTGCAAAAGGCGGGTAACGACTATGCGAGGCGCAATGGCGATAATTTCAACATAATCGCCCAAGTCGTCGGCAAGGAAGTCCAACTGACCGTTACCGGCGTGTCTGCGCATTCATCAGAACCCGAATCCGGTGTGAACCCCGTCGCCAGGATGTTGGGCTTCATCCACAGCCTGGACGGGAACATCGCACTCAAGCAAAACCATATTTCCGATGCCGCGCGCTACGCTGCCGACAACTGGGGGCTGGATTATCTGGGAGGCAAACTGGGTATTGGCTTTTCGGATGCATTCATGGGGCCTCTGACTACATCACTGACCTTTATCGGCATGGATGAAAAGACCTTCACGCTGATGGTCAACCTACGCGTACCAAAGGGAAAACGCTTGGACGTGCTGAAAGCCGAGATTGCCGACAAGTTGGGCGCCTGGAGCACGAAGAACGCCATTGCAATGGAGTTGGACTACTTGATGACCGAACCGATGCTCCGCGACCCTGAGGGTGAGTGGGTCAAGGCGTTGCTGGACGTCGCCAGCGAAAACCTCGACATGCAGCGAAAATTCGGCGCCTCTGCCGGCTCAACTTCCGTGCATGACCTGCCCAATGGCGTGCAGTTCGGCCTGGCCAGGCTCGACGTTAAGTACACCGGCCACACCAATAAAGAGTTCAAGACCGTCGACCAGTTCTTGCTGGACC
The DNA here is from genome assembly GCF_045037875.1 of Pseudomonas petroselini. Taxonomy (NCBI): domain Bacteria; kingdom Pseudomonadati; phylum Pseudomonadota; class Gammaproteobacteria; order Pseudomonadales; family Pseudomonadaceae; genus Pseudomonas; species Pseudomonas petroselini. The sequence continues at coordinate 2,838,272 of NZ_CP173614.1, read as the reverse complement.
TGCAGATCGTTACTGAAATGATGGGGCGTATCGGGCAGTTGCCGAAGCTCTGATAGCCGAATGAGCCCGCCGCGATGGCGGGCTTTTTTCGGCCGGCATAAATCCCACGCAAACAAAAACGCCGATCATCACTGATCGGCGTTTTCGTTGAATATGGAGCGGGAAACGAGACTCGAACTCGCGACCCCGACCTTGGCAAGGTCGTGCTCTACCAACTGAGCTATTCCCGCAAATGGCGTCCCCTAGGGGACTCGAACCCCTGTTACCGCCGTGAAAGGGCGGTGTCCTAGGCCACTAGACGAAGGGGACACACAACTGAAATACATGGTGTGTATTTCAGTGTCCAGAGATTAAATCCGAAGATTATGCCCTGGTTTCACTCAGTACCACCCGAAGGCAATACCGCTTAAATTTGGAGCGGGAAACGAGACTCGAACTCGCGACCCCGACCTTGGCAAGGTCGTGCTCTACCAACTGAGCTATTCCCGCATATTGGCGTCCCCTAGGGGACTCGAACCCCTGTTACCGCCGTGAAAGGGCGGTGTCCTAGGCCACTAGACGAAGGGGACACACGTACAACATTCACTCCCTACCGCGTTTCGCTGTGTGCTTTACGCTGTAAGTGGCGCGCATTCTATGGATGGATTGAAAGGTCGTCAACCCCCAAGGATAAATTTATTTAAATCAATGACTTCGCCCTGCTTTCCGGGCTTATGGGAGGATTGTGCCCGCCCAGGCTTTGGCGCCTATATTCTGGCGTCCGACAAGGCGCTATAGTTCGCTCCGACAAATGATGGCAATGTGCATCCATGTAACGGACGCCTATCTATAGAGAAGCAAACTACCTGGGCAACTGGTCGATCAGCCCTATCCGCCGGATGGCCCAGTCACTACACTCCACTGTAAACCCTATAAAGAGGTCACACCGGTGACACCACTCATGATCACCCTGCTGGTAATAGCCGGGATCGTAATACTGATCGCCATTGGCTATATGAACCACGTGGTGGAAAACAACAAGCTGGAAAAGAAGCGCACCGAGATCGAGCTTAACGATCGCCTGCGCCGTTGCGGTGAAATCACCGAGACCTTCCCCGGCCAGTTGATGTCCCCGGCGCTCAAGTTGTTGCTGACCCGACTGGAACTCAACGTCAACCAGCGCCTGTTGAACCTCAACAAAACCAGCGCCCCCATCAAGGCCCGCATCGCCGAACTCAATACACTGGTGGCTCAGGGCGAATCGATCCCGGTGAACAACCCACCCGCGCCGATCCAGACCGAAGCCAAGGCCAAGGACGTGCGCTTCCTGCTCGAAGCCCTGCATGGCCAGGTCACCCGCGCCGCACAAGATGGTTTCCTGCCGGCCAACGAAGCCAAGCACTGGATCAAGGAAATCCGCCATATCCTGGTGTTGCTGCATATCGAGTTCTTCAACAACCTCGGCCAACACGCCCTGCAACAAGGCCAGCCAGGCCAGGCGCGCCTGGCCTTCGAACGTGGCGTGCAGTACCTGCGCAAACAGCCTGAACCGGTCATCTACAGCGCACAGCTGCAACAGCTGGAAGGCCAACTGGCCCGCGCCAACTCCACGGTACTGACCAACAGCAAGCCGGCCGAAGACGAAGTCAACGAACTGACCGAAGGCCTCAAAGTGGTCGACGCCGACGCCGAGTGGAAGAAGAAAGTCATCTACGACTGATGCCCCTCTCCTTATACATAGGTATCTACACAACGCTGTAGCAACCAACGCTAACCACGATGCGAAGCGAGCCGCTCTTGATCGTGATCTTGATCTTGCTCTTGCTCTTGCTCTTGCTCTTGGTCTCGCTTTTGATCTCAGGCGCCCCGTCAAACACGCTGGCCGGAATTCGACAGGGATTTGGGGGGTAAACCGGCAGGGATGCCGGTTTAGCCGCCCCGCGCCATGGATGGCGCGTGGCGGCGGCCCCCCAAATACCTGTCGGATTACGGGCACACCGAGCGTGAGCGAGGTGCCGAGTGTTGGGGCAAGAGCGTTTTGCTTACTTTTGCGCTCTTCAAAAGTGAGCCGCTGTAAAAGCGGAACCCATAGTGGCCGTTACCTGAATAACGGATATGTACCCTGTCTGATCCAACATCCAGGTCAGCCGTCAGGCCGTCACGGGAGCAAGCTCCCTCGCCACAGGTCCAGCGCCATACCCAGAGTGGTGTAGATACCGAGGCCCCGATGGCGTTGAATCAGTTACCTGATGAATCGACTGACACACCGCTATCGGGAGCAAGCCCCCTCCCACATTTGGATCGCGGGGTAACAGTTAGATGACGGTCAGCTGTCAGGTCGCCACGGGAGCAAGCTCCCTCGCCACAGGTCCAGCGCCATACCCAGAATTGTGTAGATACCGAGGCCCCGATGGCGTTGAATCAGTTACCTGATGAATCGACTGACACACCGCTATCGGGGGCAAGCCCCCTCCCACATTAAGATCGCAGCCTAACAGTTAGATGGCGCTCGGCTGTCAGGCCGCCACGGGAGCAAGCTCCCTCGCCACAGGTCCAGCGTCATACCCAGAACTGTGTAGATACCGAGGCCTCGATGGCGCTGAATCAGTCACCTGATGAATCGACTCACACACCGCTATCGGGAGCAAGCCCCCTCCCACATTTGAATCGCGGCCTAACCGTTAGATGGCGGTCGTCTGCCAGGCCGCCAGCGGGAGCAAGCTCCCTCGCTGCCCATCTGGCGAACACAGTTCACCACATGCCATCACTTTGCACCTATCCCCCCGCCCCCGACTAGCGTAAAAAAGTGCCCCTCACTCCATGAAGTCAGAGGCCTGCTATGCCTGTCGCCGTCATTGATGGACAACCGCTGCACTACGTCGACCAGGGTTCCGGCCCCGTCGTCCTATTGGGCTCAAGTTACCTGTGGGACCGCGACATGTGGGCGCCGCAGATCGAAGCCCTTTCGCAACAGTACCGTGTGATCGTGCCCGAGCTATGGGGGCATGGCGAATCAGGCCCGTTGCCGACGCAAACTCACTCCCTCGATGACCTTGCGCGCCAGACCCTGGCCCTGCTGGACCATCTGGACATCGCACAGATCAACCTGGTGGGGCTCTCGGTCGGCGGCATGTGGGGCGCACGCCTGGCACTGCGGGCACCCGAGCGGATCAACAGCCTGGTGCTGATGGACACGTACCTGGGCGCCGAGCCCGAGGCCACGCGCCAGTACTATTTCTCACTGTTCAAGATGATTGAAGATGCCGGCGCCATCCCTGAGCCTTTATTGGACGTGATCGCACCGATCTTCTTCCGCCCGGGCATCGACCGCGAATCCGCGCTGTACCAGGACTTCCGCAAACAATTGCAGGGCTACTCCAAAGAGCGCCTACTGGAGAGCATCGTGCCCCTGGGCCGCTTGATCTTCAGCCGCGAGGCTGTGCTGGAGCAGTTGCCACGCCTGGACGCTGACACCACACTGGTGATGTGCGGCGAACAGGACAAACCGCGCCCACCCGCCGAGTCCGAGGAAATGGCCGAACTGATTGGTTGCAGCCTGATCCTGATCCCGCAAGCCGGGCATATCAGCGCCAGGGAAAACCCGGACTTCGTCAACGAAGCCCTGCTGACCTTTCTCGCCAACCACGCCTGACCACCCTCCCCTGTGATCACTGCGCAGGCGCGGTGATCACAGGCGGAAGTGCCCCACCATCCCCTTGAGCTCGGCCCCCAACTGCGCCAGTTGAATACTCGACGCGGCGTTGCCCTGCATGCTCAGCGCCGACTGATCGGCACTGGCACGGATACTGGTGACGCTGCGGTTGATCTCTTCGGCCACCGAGCTTTGCTGCTCGGCCGCCGCCGCAATCTGCTGGTTCATCTGCTGGATCAACGACACCGCCACCGCGATGCTGCCCAGGGCACTTTCGGTTTCCAGCGCATCACTCACCGCCAGTTTCACCAGCTCACCGCTTTGCTGGATCTGCTGCACCGATGACTGTGCCGCGCTGCGCAAGGTGCTGACCAGCCGCTCGATCTCTTCGGTGGATTGCTGGGTGCGCTTGGCCAAGGCCCGCACCTCATCGGCCACCACCGCAAAACCGCGCCCCTGCTCGCCGGCACGCGCGGCTTCGATAGCGGCGTTGAGGGCCAGCAGGTTGGTCTGTTCGGCCACGCTTTTGATCACACTCAACACGGTGCCGATATGCTGGATCTCGGTGCTCAGGCTCTCGATGCTCGCGCTGGCGCGTGTGCTGGAGGTGGCCAGCAACTCGATGCGCTGCAAACTCTGGCGCACCACCTGTTGGCCACTGTCGACTTTGTCGTCCGCCGTCTGTGCGGCCTGCGCAGCCTCCTCGGCGTTGCGCGCCACATCGTGCACTGTGGCGGTCATCTGGTTCATCGCCGTGGCAACCTGCTCGGTTTCTTCTTTCTGGCTGCTGACTTCGACGTTGGTCTGCTCTGTCACACTGGACAAGGAATGCGCCGAGCTGGCCAGTTGCTCGATACCGGCTTGCAGACCGCTGACCATCTGGCTCAGGCCGTTGCCCATCTGTTGCATTGCCTGCATCAACTGGCCGATTTCATCGCGGCGGCTGACCTCCATGCGCCCGCTCAAGTCACCGGCGGCAATCTGCTGGGCCACGGCGATCACACTGCGCAGCGGCGCGACGATCAACCGGGTAATCACCCACGCTGCAATCAACCCCACCAGCAAGGCCAGGGCCGAAGAGCCGATGATCAGCATCGCGCTTTTCTTCAACTGCGCCTGCATCGACAGGTCTTCGGCGGCATAGGCCTGGTTGACCCGGCCGACCACTTGCTCCGCCCGATCATGCAATTGCGTGTAGACCACCTTCTCCTGCGCCAGCAGGCCGGTGTACTCACCGAGCTTCTCGCTGAACGCGGCGATATGCACAGCCACTTCGTTAAGCACAGTCTGGTAGCCGGAGTCCTTGACCGAGGTCTTCAGTTGCTCAACCTGAGCCAGCGCCTGGTCAGCCTGCTCGATCTTGCCTTGCTCGGCGTCCTCCTGGTCCGCCTTGCGGCTCTGGTCCAGGCGTACGTGAGCTTCGTTCATGGCTTGCAGCATCAGCCGCGACACCTGGCTGACCTGCCCCGCCTGCTCGATAAACTCGGCACCTTCCTTGCCCTGGCTTTCCTTAAGGCCATAAGCACCGTCGTCTGCCAGCCCGGCCTGCAATACGTCGAGGTTATTGGCCACGCTGGACACCGACCAACTGGCCATTTCCAACGCAAGGTCCTTGGTCTGGGTTAATTCGACAAACTCATCGAACGCCTTGCGGTAAGCGGCCAGGGCCTGTTCCACCTCGGCCATGACCGGCACGTTGGCGGCCGATTCGGCTTTGAGGCTGGCGGCGAGGGCCGCCAAGGCATCGACACTTTCATGCAGCGCGTCGACGTCCTTGGGGTCGGCATGCAACGCATAGTTCTGCTCGATCAGGCGCACCTTGAGCAAGCCACTGTTGAGCGACGACATGACCTTGAGGCCTTCGAAACGCTGGCCAACGGTTTGCAGGGACCACACGCCGATCGCCGCGACCAAGGCCGTCAACAGCAGCACGAGGGTGAAGCCCAAGCCCAGTTTTTTTGCCATACCGAGGTTGGCGAATTGTCGTTGCACGGCCGAAATCATTGCACTTGAATCCTCTTGCAATGGCAATTGCCATCGAGCCCGGTTTACATCGGCGAGATTGGCAACCACAAGGCCCTGAGCACAAGTCGTTGGCGCCACAATAATGGCAAAAAGCTACAGGTTCGTCGTTTTCAGAATGCTCGAGGTCGATCTGGCGGGTCCCATGGCGCGGAACAATGCCAAAGCCCGTTGATCAGCAGCATAGGCCACATTGATGCGTAGCCACTCACTGGGTTCGCTGGTCGGGCTGAACAACGCACCCGGCGATAACAACACCCCGAGACGCCGGGCACACGCCTGCAGCCGTGATTGATCCGCCTGCCCAGGCCGCGCCCACAAGAACATACCGCCGGCGGGAGTGGCGAACACCTCCCACTCCTCGTCTTCCAGCACTTGCAAGGTCGCCGCCATTTCCATACTCAAGCGCTTGCGCAAGCGTTGCACCCACTTACGATAGGTGCCATTAGCCAGCAGCGTGGCCACCACCGCTTCAGCAAACCGCGAGGTGCCGAAGCCGGTCAACGTCTTGAGGCTCGTCAATTGAGTGATGATCGCCGTACTGGCACTGAGATAGCCCACGCGCAAGGCGCTGCTCAGGGTCTTGGAAAAGCTCGCGACGTAGATCACCCGATCATCATGCGGCATTGCCGACAGCCGCGTGCAGCTGGCGTGTTGCAGGTCGCCGAACACGTCCTCTTCGATAATCAGGAAGTTCTCCCGGTGCGCCAGCGCCAATAAGCGCTCCGCCACCTCGCGACACAGGCTGGAGCCGGTCGGGTTGTGATACAGGCTGTTGATAAACAGGCATTTGGGCCGATGCCGCTGCAGCAGGGTTTCCAGTGCAGGAATGTCCGGGCCACCCCGCGTGCGCGGCACTTCCAGCAACTGCACACCGTGGAATGCCAGTTGCCGATAGAGGTTGCCGTACCCCGGCGTTTCGACCACCACGCAATCACCGGCCTTGAGCAGTGTGCGTATCAGCAAGTCCTGGGCATGGCTGGCGCCTGCGGTGGTGAGGATACGGTCAACGCTGCTGGCAATATGCGCCTGGGCCAGGCGCTTGAGCAGTTGCTCACGCAACGCCGGCAGACCCAATGGGGGGCTGTAGTTGAACAGCCCGGCGGTGTCGGTACGGGTGACTTCACGAATCGCGTAACTGATGTCATCACTTTCGCGCCAGGCATCCGGCAACCAGCCGCAACCCAGCTTGAGCTCGCCCAATGGGTTATCGGCGAAAGCCCCCCATTCCCGCTCAGCACCTTCGTACCACTGGCCTTCGTGCGCCTGCGGCGGCTGGGCCACCCTGAAACCTGCCCCCTGCTTGGACACCAGCAAGCCCTGGGCGACCATCCGCTCGAACGCCTCAATGACGCTGGACTGGCTGAGCAGGTTATCGAGGGCCACCTGGCGGATGGACGGTAAGCGTGTGCCAGGGCTCGCCCCACTCGTGCGAATCCATTGCGCCACTGCGCTGATGATCTGCTGCACCACCGGTACAAGGGCTTGTCGATCGATCCCTAAATCCATGCGCCACTCACTTCAACTGTCTGTTATTCAACCCGGAACAGTTAAGCACAGAAGCCCTTGTCGACCCGTCGCCAAGTTTTATTAAAGTATTGATTCTATTGGATTATTTACCTAATGATACACATTCTGACAGGGCACACTGCCAGCTATGGAAAAGCCCCACAGCCCCCCAAACGTTTTCGAATGGAGAGCGACGTGAGGTCCTAGATCGCCGTCGCGCCACCGTCCACCGCCAACGCCTGGCCGGTGGTAAATGCCGCACCGTCGCTGCACAGGTACAGCACCGCACTGGCGATTTCCTCGACCTTGCCAATGCGCCCGACCGGGTGCATGGCGGCAGCGAATTCGGCTTTGCGTGGGTCGGCTTCATAGGCACGCCGGAACATATCGGTATCGATCACCGCCGGGCACACCGCGTTGACGCGGATTTTCTTCTTCGCATACTCGATGGCCGCCGATTTGGTCAGGCCGATCACCGCATGTTTGGACGCAGCATAAATGCTCATCTTCGGCGCAGCGCCCAGCCCCGCGACCGACGCGGTGTTGACAATCGCGCCGCCGCCCTGGGCCAGCAAGAGCGGCAATTGGTGCTTCATGCACAACCACACGCCTTTGACGTTGACGCCCATGATCGCGTCGAACTCATCCAGGCTGCCGTCAGCCAGCTTACCCTTCTCGATCTCGATCCCGGCATTATTGAAGGCATAGTCCAGGCGGCCATAGGCGGCGAGGGTCTGGGCCATTAATTGCTGCACCTCCCCCTCCAGCGTGACGTTGCAGCGCACAAACAGCGCTTCGCCGCCGGCCTGGTGAATCAAGGCAACGGTGCCCTCGCCGCCCGCCGCATCCAGGTCGGCGACCACGACCTTCAAGCCTTCGGCGGCGAACGCCAACGCGGTAGCGCGGCCGATACCGGCGGCGGCACCCGTTACCAGAGCGACCTGGCCGGAAAAAGTCATGCTCATAAAGAAGATGTCCTATTGGGGGAATAGCAGTGGGTCGAGTCTAGCCAACGCCGCGCCGGGCGCGTCAGCACTATCAAAAGGCCGGTTGGCGCTGCATGAATCGCAGTGATAAGACCCACTACCCGATTATCAGCACTGTCTATCGAACGGCATTCGCGCCCTCGGTGAACCTTGCCCTCTACCCGTTCAAGGTCTATCACTTCAGGTTCATTTCCAGAAGAGTCGCTGCCATGACCGCCCAGACCAACCGCCAATTCCTGCTCGCCAAGCGCCCGGTCGGCGCGGCCACCCGGGAGACGTTCACCTACCAGGAAGTACCGGTGGGTACCCCCCAGGACGGCCAAGTGCTGGTGCGCAATGAATACCTGTCCCTCGACCCGGCCATGCGTGGCTGGATGAATGAAGGCAAGTCGTATATTCCGCCGGTCGGCATCGGTGAAGTGATGCGTGCGCTGGGCGTGGGCAAGGTGATTGCCTCGAACAACCCGAAATTCGCGGTCGGCGACTACGTCAACGGCGCCTTGGGCGTGCAGGATTACTTCCTCGGCGAGCCACGCGGCTTCTATAAGGTGGACCCGACACTCGCGCCCCTGCCCCGTTACCTGTCTGCCTTGGGCATGACCGGCATGACCGCTTACTTCGCACTGCTGGACACCGGCGCGCCCAAGGCCGGTGAAACCGTAGTGATTTCGGGCGCAGCCGGCGCCGTAGGCAGCATTGCTGGCCAGATCGCCAAGATCAAAGGCTGCCGCGTGGTGGGCATTGCTGGCGGCGCCGACAAGTGCAAGTTCCTGGTGGACGAACTGGGCTTCGACGCCGCCATCGACTACAAAAGCGAAGACGTACCCGCCGCACTCAAACGCGAATGCCCCAAAGGTGTGGACGTGTATTTCGATAACGTCGGTGGCGATATCCTCGACGCGGTGCTCAGCCGCCTGGCGTTGAAGGCCCGCGTGGTGATTTGCGGTGCCATCAGCCAATACAACAACAAGGAAGCCGTGAAGGGCCCGGCCAACTACTTGTCACTGCTGGTCAATCGCGCGCGCATGGAAGGTTTTGTCGTGATGGATCACGCCGCAAATTTCGCCGCCGCCGGCCAGGAAATGGCCGCTTGGATGGCGCAGGGCAAGCTCAAGAGCAAGGAGGACATCGTGGAGGGGCTGGAAACGTTCCCGGAGACGCTGATGAAGTTGTTCAACGGCGAGAACTTCGGAAAGCTGGTGCTCAAGGTCAGCTGACAAGCGATAGATCTAGAGGGTGGAGATCTGAATGTGGGAGGGGCTTGCCCCCTCCCACCTTTGACAATCAGGCGATTTCGGCGACCACGTCAGCCAACGCCTTGGCCGGATCCGCCGCCTGGCTGATCGGACGCCCAATCACCAGGTAATCCGAACCCGCGTCCAGCGCCTGACGCGGGGTCAAGATACGGCGCTGATCATCCTGGGCGCTCCCCGCCGGACGAATCCCCGGAGTCACCAGTTGCAGCGATGGATGCGCAGTCTTCAACGCCTGGGCTTCCAGCGCCGAACACACCAAGCCATCAAGGCCGGCTTTCTGCGCCAGGGCGGCCAAACGCAGCACCTGCTCCTGAGGCTCGATATCCAGGCCGATACCGGCCAGATCCTCGCGCTCCATGCTGGTCAGCACGGTCACACCGATCAGCAAAGGTTTAGGGCCGCTGCGCTGTTCCAGCACTTCACGGCAGGCCGTCATCATGCGCAGGCCACCGGAGCAGTGCACGTTGACCATCCACACGCCCATTTCGGCGGCGGCCTTGACCGCCATGGCGGTGGTATTCGGGATGTCGTGGAATTTCAGGTCGAGGAATACCTCGAAACCTTTGTCACGCAGGGTGCCGACGATTTCCGCGGCGCAACTGGTGAACAGCTCCTTGCCGACCTTGACCCGACACAGTTTCGGGTCCAACTGGTCAGCCAGCTTCAGTGCGGCGTCACGGGTGGGGTAATCCAGGGCGACGATGATAGGCGTCTGGCAGACGGACATTGGAATGGGCTCTCAGGCAAGTCGAAATCGGCGCGGATTGTAGCGCACGCAGCGCCGTTGCGGGATCCGATGATCGGTAAATACTGCCCAACCGCCCTTGAGCGGGTATTTTTTGGGCAATTGTTTCAAAGCAGATACATTCACGACATGCCCCCAACACGCCCCACCGCTAGCCTCGCTCGCACGACCCACCGACCAGCACTTCCAGCCATGTGGCTGGGCGCCTATGCTGACCGCAACAACCAGGCAGATGATCACACTATGCAGACCCCTTCCGCCCCTGTGAACGACGAGCAAAAAGGCGCGGTGATCGCCGATGACAAGCGCTGGAACACCCGCGCGCTGATTGTTGACGACGATGTGCCGATCCGCGAACTGCTGATCGACTACCTGGCACGCTTCGGTATCCTCGCCACCGGCGTGACCGATGGCACGACCATGCGCCAGGCCATGCAAGCCGAAACCTTTGACGTGGTGGTGCTCGACCTGATGCTGCCTGGCGAGGACGGCCTGTCGCTGTGCCGCTGGCTGCGCTCGGAATCGGATATCCCGATCCTGATGCTCACCGCCCGCTGCGAACCCACCGACCGCATCATCGGCCTGGAGCTGGGCGCCGACGACTACATGTCCAAGCCGTTCGAACCCCGTGAGCTGGTGGCGCGTATCCAGACCATCTTGCGCCGGGTGCGCGATGACCGCACCGAACAGCGTGCCAATATCCGCTTCGACAACTGGCGCCTCAACAGCGTATTGCGCCAGCTGGTGGCGGATGATGGCCTGGTAGTGCCGCTGTCCAACGCCGAATTCCGCCTGCTGTGGGTGTTTATCGAGCGCCCGCGCCGGGTACTCAGCCGCGAGCAATTGCTGGATGCCGCCCGTGGTCGCTCGATCGAAGCCTTTGACCGCAGCATCGACTTGCTGGTCTCGCGCCTGCGGCAAAAACTCGGCGATGATCCCAAGGCGCCGCAACTGATCAAGACGGTGCGGGGCGAAGGCTACCTGTTCGATGCGCGGGATATCGGTTGATGCGTGCCCCCTTCAACACGCTGTTCGGTCGGCTGTTCGGCGTGTTGCTGGTGGCTATCGTGCTGGCCCATGCGCTGGCGTTCTTCTGGTTCCACCATTACGGCCAACCGCCCCCCCCACCGTCTGAACAGTTTATCGAGCAGCCGGACGGCAGGCTGGTGCCGCTGCGCAAGGAGCACCATCGCCCCTGGTTTGGCGGCCCGGTGGTGCCCCTGACGTTTCAATTCGTCTCGCTGATTATCGCCGCCTGGTACGGTGCCAAACTGTTGAGCCGACCGATCCAGCGCCTCAGCGACGCCGCCGAGCGCTTGAGCCTGGACCTCGACAGCCCGCCCCTCGACGAATCGGGACCGCGGGAGGCTCAGCAAGCGGCGTCGACCTTCAACCTGATGCAACGGCGTATCCGCGAACAGGTCAGCCAACGTGCGCGCATGCTCGGTGCCGTCTCCCATGACCTGCGCACCCCGCTGTCACGCCTCAAGCTGCGCCTGGAACAGATCGAAGACACCAAGCTGCAGGGCCAGATGCGCCAGGACCTGGACGACATGATCGGCATGCTCGACGCCACCCTGAGCTACCTGCACGAACAACGCACCAGCGAAACCCGGCATTGGCTGGATGTGCAGGCGTTGGTGGAGTCGATGAGCGAGAACGCCCAGGACCAAGGCTGCGATGTGCAATTCGCCGGCAGCTGCGTGCCCTTGCAGGTGCAGCCGATGGCCCTGCGTTCCTGCCTCAACAACCTGATCGACAATGCCTTGCGTTATGCCGGTACTGCGCGCATCGAACTGCAAGACAGCCGTGAAGCCTTGGTCATTCGCGTTATCGACCACGGGCCGGGAATTGCGGCAGACAAACGCGAGGCGGTGTTCGAGCCGTTCTATCGGCTGGAAGGCTCACGCAATCGCAATTCCGGCGGGGTCGGCCTGGGCATGACGATTTCCAAGGAGGCGGCGGAACGCCTCGGCGGTCGACTGGAGCTTGAGGAAACCCCAGGCGGTGGGTTGACTGCGGTGATGTGGTTACCGAGGACCTGAAATCCAACCCCTCGCCACAGACAGCCCACACCTCCATGAGCCCTCACACCACCGTTACAGCGGCTTGTCTTCACGGCGCCCCTGGGCCTGGGTCGCGCTCCAATCCATCAACAAGCTGTAGGCCACCGCCAGCAAGGTCGGGCCGATGAACAGGCCGATGAAACCAAAGGCAATCAAGCCGCCGAACACCCCGAGCAGCACAATCACCAGCGGCAGGTTGCCGCCACGGCTGATCAGGTAGGGTTTGAGCACGTTGTCCACGCCGCTGATGATGAAGGTGCCCCACACGCCAAGGAAAACCGCGTAGGTGTAGTCGCCCTTCCAGGCCAGCCAGGCGGTGGCCGGGATCCACACCAGCGGCGGGCCCATGGGGATCAGGCTGAGCAGGAAGGTGACGATACCCAGCACCAACGCACCTGGGACGCCGGCGATCAGGAAACCAATCAGCGCCAGCACGGCCTGGGCGGCGGCGGTGCCGATCACGCCGTTGACCACCCGTTGGACCGTCCCCGCCACCAGTTCGATGTAGTAGCCGGCGCGGTCGCCGATCAAGCGCTCCAGCAGGCGATGGACGAACATGGCCAGGCGCGGCCCGTCCCGATAGAAAAAAAACACGAAGACCAGGCTCAGGGTGAGTTCCAGGATGCCACCACCGATCTGTGCACTGCGCGCCAGCAGCCAATTGCCGACCTGCCCCAGGTACGGCTTGATGCTGACCATCAAGGCCGCGCCCTGCTGGTCGATGCTGTCCCACATTGCCACCAGCCGTTCGCCGACAAACGGGATCGAGCCGAGCCAGGTCGGTGCCGCCGGCAGGCCATCGACCTGGATATCCTTGATCAATGCCGTGGCATCGCGCACATGGTCCGCGAGGTTGAAACCCAGCCACACCAGCGGCAATGCCACCAGCAACATCCAGCACAACGTGAGGATACCGGCGGCCAGGGATTCACGCCCACCCAGCCAGCGGGTGAGCAGGACCATCAACGGCCAACTGGCAAACGCCAGCACCGCGCCCCAGAACAGCGCCGACCAGAACGGCGCCATCACCCAGAAGCTGGCACCGAACAGCACCAGCAGCAGGATTTGCACCAGCAGGCGATCGTTATTGAGCATGGAGTATCTCTAGAGGAAGGCTGTAGGAAGAGAGCTTAGGCGAACGGCGCGGGTCCGTTCGCCTTGTGACGGTCAGCGTATCAGATGCAGGTGCAGGCCTTTGGTTTCAGCGGTGCCGGTTTCCATGCGCGCGGCGCGCACACCTTTGTCGACCAGGGCCTGGCGCCAGGCTTCGGCATTCGGGCCGGTCAGGCTGACGCGCAAGGTGGCGTCAAGGTTCAACCCACGGGAAATCAGGGTCAGCCAGGTGTCGTCAGGGTCGCCGCCGAGCGCTGGGAAATCCAGCTCGCCGGTGCTTTTCAACTCGCGCAGCAGGGTCGCCGAGGTGGGCACCAGGTTGCCCAGCGGCGCGTTGGCGTCCAGTTGTTCCACATGCAGGTAGGCGCGGCGATTGCCACGGGTGATGCCGTACAGCGCCACCAGGGAGTTGTCCTGCGGGGCGGCCAGGCGCAGCAGCAGGTATTCCTGTTGGCCATCGGCACCGACGAGCTTGGCGTTGCCGAATACTTCATTGGCCCACAGGCTGCTTTCGCCGCAATCGCGGGCCTGGCACCAGAACAACAGCTGCGCGCCCTTCGCCTGCAACGCTTCACGCGTAGCGGTAAACGCGGCACTGGAGGTGTGCTCGGCAGGCAGTTCATAGGTAATCGCCGTGGCGTGCCCACGGGCGGTGGCCTGCCCTTCGTAACGCAGTTGGCCGCTGATCTTGCGGATCGCGCCCATCGGGTAGATGCGTTCCTTCTCTTCGGCGGGGCGGTAGTCGACGATCTGTGAGTCGACCTGACGTGACACTGCCGGTAAATCCTGGCTTCCTGGCACATCGGCGGCGAACACCAGGGGACTGAAACAGCACAGCCCGAGGGCACGGATAGATCCTTTACGTAGGCTCATCGGATCAATGAGCCCTGGCCATCGGAGCGCACAGCGGTGTTGAGATGGTTCATGGTTGACTCCCTTTCAATCCGCCCAGCCTCGGCAGTTGACCGCGCCAAGTCAAGGCGTGGTGAAGAACCGATTGAAACAGTCTGCAACAAGGACCGCGCCGGGCTCATCATTCAGGTGTAAATGATGGCCACCCGGCAGCGTGGTGACCGTAAAGGGTAGTTGAGAAAGCAATTCTGAATGTTTCGCCAGCATGCCGTCGGCAGCCACCACCAACTGCGTAGGGCAGCTGACGCGCCGTACGAAAGCCATGGCTTGTTCGTCGGTCAGGCGCATCGGCGAAGCGAGGGTCAAGCGACTGTCGGTACGCCAGGTGTAGCCGCCCGGCACCGGCATCAAACCGCGCTGGGCCAGCAGTTGCGCGGCTTCGCGACTGACCGCCACCACGCCTTTCATGCGCGCCTCGACCGCTCGGTCCAGGGTGTTATAGACCGGCTTGCGCTTGTCCTGCAGGTTCAATTGCGCCTGCAAGGCCATGCCCAGCCGCTCGGCGGCGTTCTCACCGCTGGCGGTCGGCGGGATCACCCCGTCGATCAATCCCAGGTGCGTCACGCGCTCCGGCAACGCCCCCGCCAGCACCAGGGACACGATGGCGCCGAGGGAGTGGCCAAGTAATGCAAAACGTTTCCAACCCAACTGCTCGGCGACTTGCAGCACGTCATACACGTAATCCCACAACGCATAACCGGCGCCGCTAGGACGATGCGCCGAATGCCCGTGCCCGGCCATGTCCAGGGCAACGATGCGCAGGCCCTGAAGTTTGGGCGCCAGTCGCGCAAAACTGTTGGCGTTGTCCAGCCAGCCATGCAGGGCGATCACCGGCAAACCGTCCTCGGGGCCGAACAGATGGGCCGCCAGTTCGATATGCGGCAGGCTCAAGCGCACCTCTTCAACCGGCGTGCTCATGCGCAACTCTGCTCGCGGGCTTCCCAGCGGGAGAACAACTGCTTGATCAAGGCCGCGGTGTCCTGGGGGCGTTCAAGGGGGAACATATGGCCGCCGGGCATGGTGAGCATTTCACCCATGGGCAGGCGCCCGACACCGCTGGCGTGGTGACGCATCACCACCCGGCTCTGCCGGCCACGCACGACGGCCAGCGGCACTTTCAATTGGCGCACCTGGCCGGGGCTGGTATGGGGCACGCCACGGTAGATGCTGATTTCGGTGGCCGGGTCGAAGCGCAGGCGCAGGCGATCGCCCACCTGATGCAGGCCATGTTGCAGGTAAGCGTCGAAGCATTCCGGGTCAAAGCCACGGAACAGGGTCTTGCCGGCGAAATAGCTGCGTGCGGCGTCCAGGTCGCTGAATTCTTCGCGCCGCCCCAGGGTGCGCCCCGCCGGGGTCAGGCGGTCGATAAACCCGAAGCGCTTGGCCGCGCGGATCACCCAGCGGTCGGCACGGGTCAACACCGGCGAATCCAGCATCACCACGCCGCGATACAGCTGCGGGCAACGCATGGCCGCGTGCAGGTGCAAGACGCCCCCAAGGGAATGGCCCACACCCCACACCGGTTCCGGTTGCTGCTCCAGATGATGGATCAGTTCGTCCACCAGGTTCTGCCAGTTATCGTCCACCGGAAACCTGGGGTCGTGACCGTGTTGCGGCAGGTGAGCCACTGCGTATTCCGGCGCCAGGGCGGCAAACAACTTGCCGTAGGTGGCCGAAGGGAAACCATTGGCGTGGGCAAAAAACACATGCTGCGACATACCGGATCCATCTACAAAAACAGAGATTGATTGTCACCATGCCCGACGTACACAGCAATGACTGTAACTGCCAGGAATGATGACACTCACGCCACGCCTATCGCGCCGGTGGGGTCTCGCCCAGCGGCACCACGGCCATGGTCAGGCGCGACACGCAGCTGGTTTTGCCATCGTCGCTGGTCAAGCGGATGTCCCAGACCTGGGTGGTGCGGCCAATGTGGATCGCCTTGGCCACCGCCGTCACGCGCCCGCTGCGCACACCGCGCAGGTGGTTGGCGTTGACCTCCAGCCCCACGCAATAGAACTTGCTGGCGTCGATGCACAGGTAGGCCGCCATGGAGCCGACGCTCTCGGCCAACACCACCGACGCGCCGCCGTGCAGCAGGCCGTAGGGCTGGTGGGTACGCTGATCGACCACCATGCTGGCAGTCAGGGAGTCGTCGTCGAAGCTTTCAAAGCGGATATCCAACAGTTCACCGATGGTGTTTTTCTGGGCCGCATTGAGTTGGTCGATATTCGGTTGGGTACGCCAGAGGCTCATGCCGTTGTCCTTGTTGGTTTTATGATGAGCCTAATCCTGCCACAGAACGGTTTCGGAACGCTCGCTCCATGCCTGGAATTGTGCACCGTAAGTCGATTCGATCACGTTGCGCTTGATCTTCAAGGTCGGGGTCAGGAAGCCGTTCTCCACCGCCCAGTTGTCTTTCACCACCACCAGTTGGCGCAGGCGTTCATGCTTATCCAGCGCCTGGTTGACCTGTGCCAGCCAACGCTCGAGGCTGCTGCGCAGTGCGTGCGGGTCCTCGCTCACCGCCGATAACACGCACAACCCTATCGGCGCGGGCAGCCCATCCCCCACTACGCACACCTGCTCGATACGCGCATGTTCAGCCAAGCGGTTTTCAATCGGCGCCGGCGCTACGTATTTGCCTTTGCTGGTCTTGAAGATTTCCTTGAGCCGCCCGGTCAGGCGCAGGCGGCCATCGGCATCCTGTTCGCCCTTGTCGCCGGTGCGCAGGAAACCATCGGCGGTAATCGTCTCGGCGGTTTTCTGCGGGTCTTTGTAGTAACCGAGCATAGTTGCACCGCTGCGCACCTGGACCTCGCCTTCGGGGTCGATACGCACTTCCACGCCGGGGCACGGCAGGCCGATCCAGCCGAGGGTCTGCTGGCCGGGGCGGCACACGTGGGAGTAGCCGCAACTTTCGGTCATGCCGTACACCTCCAGCACATCCAGGCCCAGGCGTTGATACCAGCGCAGCAGCGCCTCGGGCACCGGCGCCGCACCCGACAGGGCAATGCGCAACGCGTCCAGGCCCAAGCCGGCGAGCACCTTGTGGCCCACCCGCTTGCCGATGAAAGGCAGGCGCAGCAGGGTGTCCAGGCGCTTCTCGGGGATTTTGGCGTAGACGCCCATCTGGAATTTGGTCCAGATACGCGGCACACCAAACAGGGCGGTCGGACGCGCCCTACGCAGATCGGTCAGAAACGTGTCCAGGCTTTCGGCGAAAAACACCGTTTGCCCGGTGTAGATCGCTGCCATTTCTACAAACATGCGCTCCGCCACATGACACAGCGGCAAGTACGACAGTAGCCGGTCGCCCTCCCCCAACCCGAACAGCTCGGTGCCACGGGTGGCGGCAAACCCCAGCGCGCCGAAGCTGTGCATCACGCCCTTGGACAGGCCGGTCGTGCCGGACGTATAGATGATGGTGGCCAGGTCCGTAGCGGCCGGCAGCGGCTCGTCCTGGATCGGCGAACAGGCTTGCAGGTCAGCCCAGCTGAAATCGAACGCGCCGGTCGGACACAGCGGCAAGCTGATGGTCGGGACATTGGACGGCACGCCAGGCGCCATCGCGGGCCAATCGTCGAGTTTGCCGATAAACACCAGCGCCGCCTCGGAATGGGTCAGCACATGGGCAACGGAGTCGGCGGTGAGGTTAGGGTACAGCGGCACTGAGACGTGCCCGGCCATCCAGATGGCCAGGTCGGCGATGATCCAGTGGGCACAGTTTTTCGAGATCAGGGCAATGTGCGAGCCCTGGGGCAACGCGCGGGCCAGCAGCCAGTGCGCGGCGCAACGGGCCTGATGGCCGACCTCACCCCAGGTGAGGGGCTGCACCTCGCCGCCGCCAGAGGGCTGGACCAGGAAGGTTTGGCGCGGATGACGCGCTTCACGTTCGAAGAAGACCTGCAACGGCAAACGAAAAGCGACGGGCATGGGACGCGCTCCTTTGTGGTCCGACAATAGCCAACCAAGCACTTGCTTGGTTGACTATATAGCACACACAAAGCCGCGATCCAGCCTAAGGGTTTTTTACGCTGACCAGGCTCATCAGCCCCGCCAGCGGGAAATCCCCCTCCAGTTCCGCCAGGCTGGCGGTGTGCATCGGCTGTGGCTGACGCTGATGGCCATGCTGCAAAAAGCTGATCAGGTTGCCCACCAGCGGCTGGTGGCTGACCAGCAGCACGTTGTCATCGGTGTCGAGCTTGTCCAGCACCTGCAACGGGTTGCCCTCGGGGGTGAGCCACGGCACCGTGAGAACCTGCGGTTCGAACCCCAGCACCTCGCGCACCAGTTGCGCGGTCTGCTGCGCCCGCACATAGGGGCTGGCGATGATCGCGCTGAGGGGCTGGCCCATCAGCTGTGCAGCACTGCGCAACACTTCGGCGCGGCCATGCTCGGTGAGGTTGCGCTCGGCGTCGGTGCGCGCATGCCCTTCGGCCTCACCGTGGCGCAGTATCCACACCTTCATAACTTCGGCTCTTCGTCACGGACTGGGTGCGGCGCCGGCGGCACGCTGTGGGCAGCTTCGCCCTCCGGCGCGCGTGGGGTCGGCCAGTCGGCGAACGGCCACGGTTTCTGTTCGGAGTGGAAGCTGCCGAAACGGCCGATCTGTGCGAGGAACTGGCTGAGGCTGTCGCCGAAGTTCATCAGCCCCAGGTTCGGTGCGCCATAGATCAATCTGTAAACCAACTGCACCACCACCAGCGCGCCGAGCAGGAACTGCGCCACCTGCCACACCAGGGCAAACACCAGCATCCACAGGATGCGCAGGGCAATGGACTCGTACTTGGGGGCTGCTTTCGGATCGTTCATGACGCGTTCCTCAGTTGAAACCACTGGTGGAAATAAAGTCGACATCGGTTTTCGGCTCGGCGCGCATCAGCAGCTCGATGACTTGGTTCAAGGTGCGCCCTTCAAACAGGATCGCGTGCAACCCGGCGACCAGCGGCATGTACACCCCGACTTCCTGGGCCTTGGCCTTGAGCACCTTGAGGGTGTTGACGCCTTCGGCCACTTCGCCCAGGCGCGTGACCGCGTCTTCCAGGCTCAGGCCCTGGCCGAGGGCAAAGCCGACCTGATAGTTGCGGCTTTTCGGCGAGGAGCAGGTGACGATCAAGTCGCCCACGCCCGCCAGACCCAGGAAGGTCATCGGGTTGGCGCCCTGGTTCACCGCAAAGCGGGTCATCTCCGCCAAGGCGCGGGTGATCAGCATGCTTTTGGTGTTTTCGCCCATGCCCAGCGCCACGGCCATGCCGGCAATGATCGCGTAGACGTTTTTCAGCGCACCGCCCAACTCGACGCCAAAACGGTCGCTGCTGGCGTAGACGCGGAAGGTACGGCCATGCAGCACGGCCTGGACGCGCTCGCACAGCTCTTCGTCTTCACTGGCGACCACCGTGGCGGTCAGCGCGTGCTCGGCGACTTCGCGTGCCAGGTTGGGCCCGGACAGCACGCCAATGCGCGCCTGGGGCGCGATCTCTTCGAGGATTTCGCTCATCAGTTTGAAGGTCTGCGCCTCGATGCCCTTGGTCAGGCTGACCAGCAGCTTGCCCGCCAGGCGTTCGGCGTGGGGCGCCAGCACCGAGCGCAACGCGCTGGACGGCAGCGCGACGAAGCACAGATCACAGGCCGTAAGGGTTTCCAGCAGGTCGGTAACAGGCTCGACTGCCGGATGAATCTTGATGCCTTTGAGGTAACGCGGATTTTCCCGGTGCACCCGAATGGCCTCGGCCTGCTCGGGATCGCGCATCCATTGGCGCACAGCGTGACCGTTCTCGGCCAGCAGGTTAGCCACGGCGGTACCAAAACTTCCGCCTCCCAGGACCGCAATAGGGCGCTGTTCAGTCATATGCAATCCGTTAATCCATACCAGTGGCGATGGCGGCATTATACGGGCCGACCCGCTTGCGGCCAGCCCCCCTAGCAATTCGTGCGTTTGTCGGAAAACGCCACGCTTACATGAAGTAATTGCAAGTCGGGCGACTGGCAAAAGGCCCCACCTCAGTTAACATGGGCGGCTATCCGTAATTATCAAGGCTGCGCCGTGTATTTGGGCCCTCCTCCTCGTTCATCCCTATGGTTGATGTTGTTGTGCAGCGCGCCGGTGCTGGCCGACGACCTGTTCCTCGACAGCCAACCGCTGCCGCAAGTGCTGACCGCCACGCGCCTCAAGCAATCGGCCGCCGCCGTGCCCGGCAGCATGACCGTGATCGACAGCGAGCTGATCAAGGCCAGCGGTGCGCGGGACATCAGTGAGTTGCTGCGCCTGGTACCGGGGATGATGGTCGGCTACACCACCGGCAACCAAGCGGCGGTGAACTACCACGGCACCAGTGCCAGCGACGCGCGGCGCATGCAGGTGTTGATCGACGGCCGTTCGGTGTACCGCGCAGGCCTGGCCACTGTGGACTGGAGTGACATTCCGGTGGCGATGGAAGATATCGAGCGCATCGAAGTCTTCCGCGGCCCCAACACCGTCAGCTATGGCGCCAATGCCTTGATGGCGGTGGTGAACATTCTTACGCGCTCACCGGCCAACAGCCACGGTACGCGGGTCAAGGTGGTGCGTGGCGAACGCGGCATCAATGACTTCTATGCCAGCCAGGGCGTGGGCTGGGAAACCGGCGACTTGCGCCTGTCCCTCTCCGGGCAACAGGACGACGGCTTCGACAGCGATGCCGCGGGCGTCGACCGCCGTGACGGCCGCCGCCTCAACCGCTTCAGCCTGGCGGTCAGCCAGATGCTGAACACCCAACAAAGCCTCGACTGGCAACTGGATGCGAAGGAAGGCACCAACCAGCGTCCTTATACCTACAGCCCGGTATTTGCCGGGATTACCGAAGGCGGCAACAATTCCGACGTCACGGCCAAGGACTATGCCGGCTCCCTGCGTTGGAATGTCGACTTCAATCCTGACCACAGCCTGTATATCCAGGGCTCGGCCCAGCAATGGGACCGCCGGCAAATCTGGAAGGCCTGTGATGCCAAGGTCTCGTTCAGCCCGGAGCTGACCCAGTTGTGGCAGTTGAACCCCAACTACGCCGAACTGCTCGCCCGGCATATGGACACCTACAGCCAGGGCAGCGCGCCACCGGGCAGCGCCGCCGAGCAGGCCCTGGCCAACCAAGTACTGAACCAATGGCGCAACGGCGCCAACCAGAGCGTGTGCGGTGACATCGACCAGAGCACCCGCGAAAGCCGCTACGACCTGGAGATTCAAGACACCCTCAGCCTGTCCGACAGCCTGCGCCTGGTCAGCGGCATGAACTACCGCTATGACCGCGCCGACTCCGACACCTATTTCAATGGCACCCTGGACGACACCACCTGGCGTTTGTTCGGCCAGATGGAATGGCGCGCCAGCGAACACTGGCTGCTGCAAGGCGGCGCGATGTATGAGGACACCCACCTGAGCGGCAACTCGCTGACACCGCGAGTGGCGGTCAACTACCTGATCAACCCGCGCCACGGCCTGCGCGCGGTGTATTCCGAGGCCATCCGCTCGCCGGACATGTTTGAGAACAACGTCAACTGGAGCTACCGCGTCACCAACCTCAGCTCCCCTGCCTATGGGCAGACCACCGGGCAATACTTCGTAAAGACCCGCGGCCCGGGCAACCTCGATAAAGAGCTGATGAAGTCACGGGAACTGGGGTACAACGGTTTCTTTGCCGACATCGGGCTGAACATGGACGTGAAACTGTTCTACGACGAAATCACCGACATGATCAGTTCGCCGCTGCGCAACAACCAGTACATCGCCAGCAACGCCAACAGCTCGCGGTTTACCGGCGCCGAATCGCAGTTCGACTGGCGCGTCAGCAATGCCGACCGCCTGCGGCTCACCTATGCTTACGTCGACGCCACTACCAGCAACCCGTTGGACAAAGCGCAAACCGCACGTAACAGTGGCTCCGCCGGCTGGTTGCGCGAATGGGGCCAAGGCTGGTCCAGTGCGCTGTTCTACTACGGCGATGACGCACTCAACCAATATCGCTTCGAACGGGTCGACCTGCGGGTGGCCAAGCGCATTGCCCTGGGCAAAGCCAACGTGGAGCTGGCCGGCATGTTGCAACAACGCCTCGATAACCAGCCCACTACGTGGGCCGATAACAATTATGACCATCGCCATGTGCTCTACTTCAGCGCGGAGTTAGAGTTCTGACATGGGCGACTCGTCACGGATGACCTGCTTATTTATCACTTCGCTCTGGCGCCGCGCTGTGCTGCTGGCCTGCCTGCTATGGGCCGCGCCGGCCTGGAGCGCCGACATCCTGCTGACCGCCGCCGAAGACGGCGCAGGCGTGCAGGCTTTTGCCCAGGCCCTGGCCCAGCAACGCCCCGAAGACCACGTCACCTTCACGCCCCTCAACGACTTGCCGGCGCCCAGCCGCCTGCCGGCCAGCACGCGCTTGATCCTGCTGGACCTGCCCGGCCTCGACTGGCGCCTGCAAGACACCCAGGGCCCGCCGACCCTGGTACTGCGCATCAGTCGGCTGCAGGCGCACCAACGCCTGGGCACAACGCAGCACCCACGCATCAGCCTATTGTGGAGCGACCCTGCGCAGGAGCGCCAACTGCGGCTGATCGCCGCCATCCTGCCCCAAGCGCGGCGCATCGGCGTGCTCTACAGTGCCGACAGTGAATTCCTCCTGCCCGAACTGCGCCAACACGCCAAGCCCCTCGGCCTGGAGATCGTGCCGCAGCGCTGGGACAACACCAGCGACAGCCGGCCACTGCAAACCTTGTTCAGGAACAGTGACGTGCTGCTCGGCCTCGATGACCCGCAGCTGTACAACCCGAAAACCGCGAAGAACCTGCTGCTGAGCAGCTACGCCCAGCAATTGCCGCTGGTGGGGCCAAATGCCGGATTTGTACGCGCAGGCAGCCTGGCCAGCACCTACAGCGACCAGACCGACTGGCTGGCGGTACTCGACCGCCTGCTGGACCTTGCGCCGGCGAACTGGCCGCACTCGCTGTACCCGGAACATTTCAAAGTCGTGGGCAACCCGCAGGTTGCGCGCTCATTGGGGATCGAACAGGTGGACGAAGCCAACGTCGCCCTGCGATTGGCCGAAGGAGAAAAACGCCCATGACCTTGCGTCGTCGTTGGGACATCAACACCCGCACCCAGCTCATCACCCTGGGACCGGCGCTGTTGCTGACGTTGCTGTTGATCAGCTTCTTCACCTTCGTGCGTATCCAGGACCTGCGCCAGGAACTGGACCACACCGGCCAACTGATCGCCAACCAACTGGCGCCCGCCACCGAGTACGGGGTGATATCCGGCAACAACGATGTGCTCGACAGCCTGTTGCGCGCCACATTGGCCACGCCCCATGTGCGCTTCCTGGAGATCCAGGACAGCAGCGAAAACATCCTGGTGTATGTCGAACAACCGTCGGAAAAGCACGACCGCTCACTGTCGGTAAAAGTCTTCCAGGCACCGATCCGCCTGCAACACATCCAGTTGGGCAATGACTTTTTCCAGGACAACCTCAACGAATCCAAGGCACCGCGTGCGGACTACCTGGGCCGGGTAATCGTCGGCATGTCCAACGATGCGTTCAGCCAGCGTCAGCAGGAGATCCTGTTCAAGGCCGGCATCCTGGCGCTGTTCGCCCTGTTGTTCACCTTCCTGCTCGCCCGGCGCCTGGCCGCCAGCCTGTCGCAGCCGATCAGTGCCATGGGCAACGCGGTCAAGGCCATCCAGCAGGGCGACTACAAGACGCCACTGCCCATCGTGGATGACTCGGAGCTGGGCGACCTGTCGCGGCATATCAACAACCTCGCCGAAGGCCTCAACCAGGCCAGTCGCGAGCAGCAACAGGCCATGGCCCAGCTGATCCAGACCCGCGAAGAGGCCGAGCGCGCCAACAACGCCAAGTCGGATTTCCTGGCGATGATGAGTCATGAGCTGCGCACGCCCATGAACGGCGTGCTCGGCATGTTGCAGTTAATGGAAACCACCGAGATGACCGAGGAGCAGAGCGAATACGCGGCGCTCGCCTCCGAATCCACTGAACACTTGCTCAAGGTCATCAACGACATCCTCGACTTCTCGCGTATCGAGCGCGCCGCGCTGGAACTGGAGCATATTCCGTTCAACCTGGCGGACCTGATCAACAGCTGCGCCCAGGCGTTCCAGCACAGCGCCCAGCAGCGTGGGCTGGCGCTGCAGCTGTCGATTCCGCAAGGAATGGACGCCTTGCGGGTGCAGGGTGACCCGACGCGGATCCGCCAGATCCTGGTGAACCTGATCGGCAATGCATTGAAGTTCACCGAGAACGGCAGCGTCAGCGTCGAGCCGCATTGGCAAACCCTCGACCATGACCTGGTGTGGTTCACCTGCACCGTGCGTGACAGCGGCATCGGGATTTCCGCCGACCGCCTGGAATTGATGTTCGATGCGTTCCAACAGGCCGACAGTTCCATTTCAAGACGTTACGGCGGCACCGGGCTGGGCCTGCCCATCGCCCGTACCCTGGCTGAACGCATGGGCGGCACGCTGCGCGCCCAAAGCGAGGAAAACCGCGGCTCGGTGTTCACCCTGGAAATCCCCCTGGCCATCGACCAGCACAGCGTCCCCGCCGTCGCTGCCGATACCGACGGCAAAGCCAGCGCCGGCAATGGCCGCCATGTGCTGCTGGTGGAAGACAACCCCGTCAACCGTACGGTGGTCGAAGCCATGCTACGCAGCCTGGGCTTTGAAGTCAGCCTGGCCACCGACGGTGCCGAGGCGATCCGCAGCGCCGAGAGCCTGATTTTCACGGCGATCCTGATGGATTGCCGGCTGCCGTTGATTGATGGTTACGAGGCCACCCGACAGATTCGTCAGCTGCCGGGTTGCGCCGACCTGCCCATCATCGCCCTGACGGCCAACGCCTTGCAGGGTGACCGTGAAGCGTGTCTGGCGGCGGGAATGAACGATTACCTGGCCAAGCCGTTCAAACGCACGGATTTGCAGCAAATCCTACAGCGATGGGTGCAATAGCGCCGCGCCATCAGCCAACTCCGACTGGCGTGAAAGACGAAAGTGCGGCAGTCTTAGGCACCCGAACGGGCCCATAAACAGGCCCGGTTTAAAATTTCAGTGAACAAGTGTACATTCAGTACCTTGCCGCTGTGACTTTCACTACAACGCAATAGTCTATGTGTAGGCTGCCGACATGAGGCATGAACGCTTCATTCGGTTCGGGAAGATTTGCCCTACCCTGCCGCATGGGATTATTGAGGAGCTCGCATGACCAAACAAAACGCCTTTACTCGGGAAGACCTGCTGCGCTGCAGTCGCGGTGAGCTGTTCGGCCCAGGTAACGCGCAACTGCCCGCCCCCAACATGCTGATGGTGGATCGCATCACCCATATCAGTGAAGAGGGTGGCAAGTACGGCAAAGGTGAATTGGTCGCCGAGCTGGATATCACCCCGGACCTGTGGTTCTTCGCTTGCCATTTCGAAGGCGACCCTGTGATGCCAGGCTGCCTGGGCCTTGACGCCATGTGGCAGCTGGTCGGTTTCTTCCTCGGCTGGCAAGGCCTGCCGGGCCGCGGCCGTGCCCTGGGTTCGGGCGAAGTGAAGTTCTTTGGCCAGGTCCTGCCGACCGCCAAGAAAGTCACCTATAACATTCAAATCAAGCGCGTCCTCAAGGGCAAGCTGAACCTGGCCATCGCCGATGGTTCGGTGAGCGTTGACGGTCGCGAGATCTATACTGCCGAAGGCCTTCGGGTCGGCGTATTCACTTCCACTGACAACTTTTAAGGGTTATCCGCATGCGCCGCGTCGTTATCACTGGTCTGGGCATCGTTTCTTGCCTGGGCAATGACAAAGAGACCGTCACCGCTAACCTGCGTGCAAGTCGCCCTGGCATCCGCTTCAACCCGGAATATGCCGAAATGGGTCTGCGTAGCCAGGTTTCCGGCTCCATCGACCTGCCCCTCGAAGAGCTGATCGATCGCAAGATCTATCGCTTCGTCGGCCACGCTGCCGCCTACGCCTACCTGGCGATGAAAGACGCAATCGCCGACTCCGGCCTGAGCGAAGACCAGGTATCGAACGTACGCACCGGCCTCATCGCCGGTTCCGGCGGCGCATCCACCCTGAACCAGATGGAAGCGCTGGACATCCTGCGCGAAAAAGGCGTGAAGCGCGTTGGCCCGTACCGTGTAACGCGGACCATGGGCAGCACTGTTTCCGCCTGCCTGGCCACGCCGTTTGCAATCAAGGGCGTGAACTACTCGATCTCCTCCGCGTGCGCCACCAGTGCTCACTGCATCGGGACTGCCGTTGAGCAGATCCAGCTGGGCAAGCAGGACATCGTGTTCGCCGGCGGCGGTGAAGAAGAGCATTGGAGCCAGTCGTTCCTGTTCGACGCCATGGGCGCACTGTCTACCCAATACAACGAAACCCCGGAAAAAGCCTCCCGCGCCTACGACGCCAAGCGTGACGGTTTCGTCATCGCCGGCGGTGGCGGCATGGTGGTCGTCGAGGAGCTGGAACACGCTCTGGCCCGTGGTGCCAAGATCTACGCGGAAATCGTCGGCTACGGCGCGACCTCCGATGGCTACGACATGGTTGCCCCAAGCGGTGAAGGCGCCATCCGTTGCATGCAGATGGCAATGTCCACCGTGGACACCCCAATCGACTACCTGAACACCCACGGCACCTCGACTCCGGTCGGCGATGCCAAGGAAATGGAAGGCGTGCGCGCGGTGTTCGGCGACAAGGCTCCGGCCATCAGCTCCACCAAGAGCCTGTCCGGTCACTCCCTGGGCGCCGCTGGCGTTCACGAAGCGATCTACTGCCTGCTGATGATGGAAGGCAACTTCATGGCCGGTTCGGCCAACATCGACGAGATTGATCCGGTTGTGGCTGATATGCCGATCCTGACCAAGACCGTTGAGAACGCAAAAATCGACACCGTGATGAGCAACAGCTTCGGCTTTGGTGGCACTAACGCTACCTTGGTGCTGAAACGCTGGCAGGGTAAATAAACCCCGCAGGTTGATCACATGAAAAGCCCCGACTGGTTCGGGGCTTTTTTATGCGTGTTGATGTCGGTGAGTTTCTGTTCGTTCTGCGCCAACGCCTGGGGTCACGATTGACCAACAGGCGCAAGACCAAAACGCGATATCAACGTGCCGCACCCTCGCGCGCCGCTTTAGGCAGGATGGCCAAGAAGTTGTCCCGCGCGACTTTTTGCGCAACGTCCTCGGGCAAGGCATCCAGAAAAGGGTCAAAGCGGCGCATTTCCTTACCCAGCTTGTTGAAGCGCCCTACTACGTCAGAGCCCAGCATGAAGCGCTCTGGAAAGCGCTCTACCAGCTTTACCCACTCCGGGCGCGGCTGACCCCCATCATCCAGCAAGTACGGCGTGAGCATGCTCCAGGACAGGTCGATATACAGGTTCGGATAGGCCTCCAGCATGCGGCTCAAGGTAGGCAACAAAAAGTCCATCCGCACCTGATGGCGGTGGATCTCCTTGCTGGTGCCGGCATGCGCCCAGATGAAGCGGGTGTGGGGATGGTTGCGCAGCGGCTCCTCCATTTCCGCCAGGTACAGCGGGTTGCGCTCGCGCTTGGAGGTGATGTTGGAGTGCAGCATCACCGGCAGGTCGTTCTCCGCCGCCAAGTGATAGATGCGGGTCATGGCTTCGTTATTGGCGCGCGGGGTGTCGCCCGCAGTGATGGCCGTCAGGTCATCATGGCGCGTGAAGACTTCGCCGATGCCCTGCCACAGCCCAGGGTTGAGGTCGAGCATGCGCTGGATATGGGCATCGGAGTTCTTGTCGTTGGGGTTGAAGCCCGACAGAAACGGGTGAAAACGCTGGCGCTGCTCAGGGGTCAGTTTGTTGACCGCTGCGGCCACGATCACATCGGTTGCGCTGTACCAGTAGGCATCGGCGTCGTCACCGGCGTAATAGCGTGGGCGCTTGGGTTCGTCTTCGTGCCATTTCTTCGCCACTGGAATGCCGGAAATCATCACGTGCTCGATGCGGTTGTCGGCCATGGCCTTGAGCAGCTTGTCCATGCCCGCCGTTTCCTGGAAGAAATCCACGTAATGCAGGTGCGCGTCGCTGTAGGCATAGTCGCGGGCCTGCGCGGCAAGGCTGCCGGCGGCGAGCAACAGGGCAAGAGTCAGGCGAGTCCTGGGCACGGTAAAACCTCGATATGGGCTGATACGGGTAGACCTTGCGCGGCGTGCCGCGGTTCATCCCCAAAAAACGTGGAACACTGAAGTGCCAGCATGCTCTATAACTGCATGACCTTCATCCTGCCACCCTGTGAGGTTTGCCATGCCTGTTACCGTGAACACCCTGAACCAGGACAACTTTCGCCACAGCGTCAACATCAACAACCATGAGTTGTTTACCGACCTGCCCAAAAGCCTGGGCGGTGACGATTCGGCGCCCTCCCCCCATGACTACTTCGATGCCGCCCTGGCGTCGTGCAAGGCCCTGACCCTCAAGCTCTACGCCCAGAAAAAAGACATCCCGCTCACCGGTGTCACCGTGGAGGTCACCCACGACGCCGCCGAGGAACAGAAGGGCAAATACAAACTCAACGTCAAGCTGACCCTTAAAGGTGTGCTCACCGATGAGCAGCGCGATGAGCTGCACCGCGTGGCCGACCGCTGCCCAGTGCACAAGCTGATGACCACTGCCGAGATCAGCATCGACACTCAACTGTCGGAAGGCGCCTTCAGCCAATAGCGGCAACCTCCCGTCGAGCGGGTTATGCTCAGCACTCTCCAACCCGCTCAGACTGGGACGCACCATGAACACCCTCACCGTGATTCGCCCTCGCGCCGAAGACGTCGAAGGCCAACCGATCCTGCGCCCGCTGCCATCACGGGAATGCCGCAGCGTCGGGCCTTTTGTGTTTTTCGACCATATGCTGCTCACCCGCTATGCACCGGGCGATGGCATGAATATCCGCCAACATCCGCATATCGGGCTGTCCACGCTGACGTACCTGTTCGAAGGGGTATTGCAACACAAGGACAGCTTGGGCTCGGACCAGGTGGTGCAGGCAGGCGACGTCAGTTGGATGACCGCCGGCAGCGCGATTGCTCACGTCGAGCGTACGCCCGAGGCGGTCAGGCCCCATGGTTTCAGCCTGCATGGGCTGCAAGTGTGGCTGGCCTCACCCAAGGACCACGAGACCGGGCCAGGCCACTACAGTCATCACCCGGCCGCGAGCCTGCCGGTGAGCGACAACCTGGGCGTGCAGATCCGCCTGATCGCGGGCGACGGTTTTTGCCTCAAATCGCCGGTGCCGGTGCTTTCGCCCACCTTGTATGCCGAGGTGCAAATGCAAACGGCCACCACGCTGCTGATCCCGGATGAGCATGAGGAACGTGCGGTGTATGTGCTGGAGGGCGAGGCTCAGTTGGACGGTGAGGCGCTAGAGGTGCACAGCCTGGTGGTGTTGCCGGCCGAACGGGAGATGACGTTGTCTGCCGATACCGATTGTCACCTGGTCTTAATTGGCGGCGCGGCGCTGGATGGGCCACGGCGGATCAATTGGAATTTTGTCGCGAGTGATCCGGCGGTGATCGAGCAGGCCAGGCAGCGCTGGGCGGCTGGGGATTGGCCGACGGTGCCGGGTGAGTCTGAAAGAATTGAGTTGCCAGTGAGATAGCCATCGGGGGCGGTGCGACTTGCCCCCGATGAAGCCCTGACAGGCGCTGAAGAATCAGCCCCTGAACACTTCATCCAACACGTTATGCATCGACCGGAAGGCCCGCTCAGCAGTCTTCGCGTCGTACATCATCTTGCCCGGCACATTCGCATCCGGGTCGGTGAAGGAGTGCACCGCGCCGCCGTAGCTCAGCAATTGCCAATCCACACCGGCCGCGTTCATTTCATCTTCAAACGCCGGCAGTTGCTCTTTCGGCACCAAGGGGTCCGAGGCACCGTGCAGCACCAGCACTGAGCCCTTGATGTTCTTCGCATCCGCCGGGTTAGGCGTGTCGAGGGTACCGTGGAACGAGATAGCCGCCTTGAGCGGTGCACCGGTACGCGCCAGCTCCAGGGAGCAGCAACCGCCGAAGCAGAAACCAAAAGTCGCCAGCTTGGACGTATCAACCGCTGCCTCAGTCTGGCCCTGCAGCTGCTCAAAGGCCGCCTGCATACGTTTGTTCAGCAACGCGCGATCATCCTTCAACGGCATCATCGCCGCACCGGCTTCATCGCCGTTCGACGGACGCACAGTCTGCCCGTACAGGTCGGCGATCAACACCACATAGCCGTTGCTCGCCACGCGCTTGGCGATCTCTTCGGCACCCGCACTCACCCCCATCCAATTCGGCGCCATCAACAGGCCCGGCAGCGGACCCTTGTGGCTGGCATCGAACGCCAGGCGGCTTTCATAGGACTGGCCATCAATCTGATAGACCACGGAACGCACAGTGACTTGGCTCATCATTTTCTCCAGTTGAGGTGCAGTAGAACGAAAAAACCCGCCGAAGCGGGTTTTTCTACAACGGTGTTAAACCGACAGTTCAACCAACAGCTTGTTCAGTCGGCGCACATACGCGGCCGGATCTTTGAGGCTGTCACCAGCGGCCAGGGCCGCCTGGTCGAAGAGGATGTGCGACAGGTCGCCAAAACGCTCTTCGCTCTGCTCGCCGTCGAGTTTCTCGATCAGCGGGTGAGCCGGGTTGAATTCGAAGATCGGCTTGGAATCCGGCACCTTCTGACCGCTGGCTTCAAGGATCTGGCGCATCTGCATGCCCAGGTCCTGCTCGCCGATGGCCAAAATCGCCGGGGAGTCGGTCAGGCGGTGGGAAACCCGCACTTCGCTGACGGCATCGCCCAGGGAAGCCTTGATCCGCTCGACCAGACCTTCTTTGGACTTGGCGACTTCTTCGGCTTCTTTCTTCTCTTCTTCGGAGTCCAGGTTGCCCAGGTCCAGGTCACCACGGGCCACGTCGACGAAGGACTTGCCGTCGAACTCGTTGAGATAGCTCATCAGCCACTCATCGATACGGTCGGTCAGCAGCAGCACTTCGATGCCTTTCTTGCGGAAGACTTCCAGGTGCGGGCTGTTCTTGACCTGAGCGTAGGTTTCGCCGGTAAGGTAGTAGATCTTGTCCTGACCTTCCTTGGCGCGCGCCAGGTACTCGGCCAGGGACACCACCTGCTCACCATCGTCACCCTGGGTGGAGGCAAAACGCAGCAGGCCGGCGATTTTTTCCTTGTTGGCAAAATCTTCCGCCGGGCCTTCTTTCATGACCTGGCCGAAGTTTTTCCAGAAGCCTTTGTATTGCTCAGGCTCGTTCTTCGCCAGTTTTTCCAGCATGTCGAGCACGCGCTTGGTCAGCGCCGACTTCATGGAGTCGATGATCGGGTCTTTCTGCAGGATTTCCCGCGACACGTTCAGCGACAAATCGTTGGAGTCGACGACGCCTTTGATAAAGCGCAGGTACAGCGGCAGGAAGGATTCGGCCTGGTCCATCACGAACACGCGCTGGACGTAGAGCTTGAGGCCTTTTGGCGCTTCACGCTGGTACAGGTCGAACGGAGCACGGGCCGGTACGTAGAGCAGCGAACTGTATTCCAGCTTGCCTTCGACCTTGTTGTGGCTCCAGCTCAGCGGGTTTTCGTAGTCATGACCGATGTGCTTGTAGAACTCCTGGTATTCCTCGTCCTTGATCTCGGTACGCGGACGGGTCCACAGGGCGCTGGCACGGTTGACCACTTCCCATTCCTGGGCAGGCGTCTCTTCGCCTTCGGCGGCCGCTTGTTCTTTCGGCAGTTCGATCGGCAGGGCGATGTGGTCGGAGTACTTCTTGACGATGTTGCGCAGGCGCCAGCCATCGGCGAACTCGTCTTCACCGTCTTTAAGGTGCAGCACGATACGGGTACCCCGATCGGCCTTGTCGACGGTGGCGATTTCGAACTCGCCCTCGCCTTTGGACGACCAGTGCACGCCTTCGCTGGCGTCGAGGCCGGCACGGCGGCTGAATACCTCAACCTTGTCAGCGACGATAAAGGCCGAATAGAAGCCCACGCCGAATTGGCCGATCAGGTGCGAATCTTTTTTCTGGTCGCCCGACAGGTTCTTCATGAAATCGGCGGTGCCCGATTTGGCGATGGTACCCAGGTGGGTGATCGCGTCTTCGCGGCTCATGCCGATGCCGTTGTCTTCGAGGGTGACGGTCTTGGCGTCTTTGTCGAAGCTCACACGGATTTTCAGTTCCGCGCCACCTTCCAGCAACTCAGGCTTGGACAGGGCTTCGAAACGTAATTTGTCGACAGCGTCAGAGGCGTTCGAGATCAATTCGCGAAGGAAGATTTCCTTGTTGGAATACAGCGAATGGATCATGAGGTGCAGCAGTTGCTTCACCTCGGTCTGGAAGCCCAGGGTTTCCTTTTGAGTTTCCACACTCATGGTCATCAAACTCCAATTGGATGGCAGTGGCCGCGCCCTGAAGGGTTGGCGGCGGGTTGTCATCAAAGTTGGGGGCTAAGACTAGGATTTCAAGGGCGGCTTGGTTCCTCGATCTTGAAATGCGCGCGAGCGGTGGCGATGGGCTCCGCCGCCGTGCTTTGCCAGGCGGTAATCGCCACATTGGCCACCCGTCGGCCTTGGCGCCACACCTGGCATTTGGCGTAAGTGTCGCGAAATTGGCCGGCGCGCAGGTAATCCAGGGAAAAATCGATGATTTTCGGGATACCCGGTGTGCCAGTAAACACCAGCAGGTGCAGCGCCGCCGACAGCTCCATAAAACCCGCGATCACCCCGCCGTGCAGCGCCGGCAATATAGGGTTACCAATATTGTCCTTGTTGGCCGGCAGGCGAAACAGCAGCTCATCCCCCAGCCGGGTGCATTCGATGCCAATCAGTTTGGCGTAGGGAATCAGCTCGAGCAGCGCCGCGTAGTCGCCGCGCTCATGGGCTTGTTCCAGACGGGTCTTGAAGCGGTGCGTCATGCCTGCTCTCCCTTGATCGTGCTGCTCAACCCTTGTGTGCCCTTGAGGCGCTTACCCATGCGCATGAAGGTACCGACCACATGCGCAATGGGCTGCTGCGGGTCATCCTGATAGGCGAATCCACGGGTAAAAATCACGTCGGCAGTCACTCGGTAGCATTGAGCAAAGCCGTAGACGGGCTTGCGCGGCTCGGCGGGATGCATGTAGTCGATGCGCAGGTCCAGGGTCGGGCACACCTCGAACTCCGGCAACACACACAGGGTGGCCATGCCGCAGGCGGTGTCCATCAGCGAGGTCAGCGCGCCGCCATGGATCACTCCGGTCCGCGGGTCACCGACCAAATGCAGCGCATAAGGCATGACCAGCGTGATGCCCTCCTCGCTGGCCTGATAAGCGGCAATACCCAGTACCTGACAGTGGCGCAAGGCCGATACAAAACGCTTCGCACGCTCTAACAAAGGATTTTCGGTCATGGGCTCCAGACTCTTATGGGTGGGGATATGCCGTGCAGGTGGTACGCGTGAAAGTTCCTTGGCGACCGTGGTTTATATATCTGCGCAATAAAAGGAACTAATGCTGAACGGCCATGCTCGAAAGGCCAGTAGATATCTTCAATAAGGAGAAACACCCCATGCGCAAGACTTTAGCTATTTCCATGATGTTGGCCGCTGCCCTCGGTCTCGCTGCCTGCGATAAAAAATCCGAAGACAAAGCCCAAGATGCCGCCGCGCATTCTGAGCAAGCTCAGAAAGATATGGCGAAAGCTCAGGATAAAGTGAACGACGCTGCGAAAGAAAACGCCGATGCTGCCAAAGCTCAGGCTGAATCGAACGCAGCCGCCGCAAAAGAAGCAGCACCTGCTACGCCTGCCACCGGTTCTTGAGACCGCGGCTTGAAATAGCTTCGCTGCAAAAAGAAAGCCCGCTTAAATAGCGGGCTTTTCTTTGTCTGCTGTTTTTAGTTGACGCGTTAATTAAACAGCCTCTTTCACCGCCTCCGGCGGCGACGTATCCGTCTGTGTATACACCATCACTTGCAGTACGTCGGAATGGAATTCCCGACGGTACAGTACCAACACTACCCCACTGCTCATCAACATGAATAACCAAGGGCTCACAAACCACGCCAGCATGGTCATGCCGAAGTAATAAGCGCGCAGGCCAAAGTTGAACTGGTTGGCGGCCATGGAGATCACCCGCGCCGCGCGCAGTGCAAACGCCTTTCGCTCCTGCTCCGACACATGCCGCTCACCAATCATCGGTGCCGAGCCGACCAGCACCGCCGCGAAGTTGTATTGGCGCATGCACCAACTGAACGTGAAGAACGCATAGACGAACACCAGCGCCAGGCACAACAGCTTGATCTCCGACATGCCTTGGGAAGCCTGCTGCACCATGGGAATGTCGGCCAACAGCGACACCGCGCGTTCCGAGGCACCCAGCACGGTGAGAATACCGGCCAGGATGATCAAGGTACTGGAGGCGAAGAACGAGGCGTTGCGCTCCAGGTTGCCGATCACGCTGGCGTCGGCGATGCGGTTGTCGCGCAGCAGCATGCGGCGCATCCAGTCTTCGCGATACAGGTGCAGCACACTGGCCAGGCAGGCCGTGTCGCGGGCCTTCCAGGTGGCGTAGCGGGTGTAGCCGCCCCAGCAGAGGATGAACCAGAGGGCGGCCAGCAGATGGATCTGATTGGTTTCGACGAACGACATGCGGGTCCTGTTACACAGTGGCGGGTGGCGGAACACGGTCTGAATGTGGGAGCCCGCTCCCACACTGACCGCATTCCAATGTTTAGATTCTGTAGCCTGTTCGACGCTAGCTCAGGCCAAAAGACACTGCCTGATGCCCATAAAAAATGCCCCGTATCGATTGATACGGGGCATTTCAGTGCTGCGCGAACGTGGGTTATGCGATCGCTTCGCTACGCTTGCCGAGCATACGGTCAATCACCACCGCCACAACCAACGTCATCACCGACGGCACCAACCACGCCAGGCCTTGTTCGCTCAGCGGCAGGTTCGCCAGTTGCGACGGCATCCAGCCCGCCAGGCCCGCGCCCTTGAGCGCGTCGATGCAACCGAAGATGAACGACACCAGCATCACCGGGCCAACGATGCGGCCCTGCTCCTGCCAGAAGTCTTTGCAGAAGCTCAGCGCCACCAGCACGATGCACGGCGGGTAGATCGCGGTGAGTACCGGGATCGAGAACGCAATCAGCTTGGTCAGGCCCAGGTTCGACACGAACAGCGAGAACAAAGCCAGGATCACGACCAGCGTCTTGTAGGACAGCGGCAGGATTTTGCTGAAGTACTCAGCACAAGCGCAGGTGAGGCCCACGGCGGTAACCAGGCACGCGAGCGAAATCAACACCGCCAGGAAACCGCTGCCCAGGGAACCGAACGTGTGCTGCACGTAGGCATGCAACACGGCGGCACCGTTCGCCGCACCCGAGGCGACTGCATGGCTGCCCGAGCCGAGGCGGAACAGGCTGATATACACCAGCGCCAGTCCCACACCGGCAATCAGCCCGGCAATGATCGCGTAGCGGGTGATCAGCTTCGGCGACTCGACGCCACGGGAGCGAATGGCATTGACGATCACGATGCCAAATACCAGGGCGCCCAGGGTGTCCATGGTCAGGTAGCCATTGATAAAGCCCTGGGAGAACGGCGCAGCCACGTATTCCGGGGTAGCAACGCCCACGTCACCGGCCGGCAAGGCGAACGCGGCGATACCGAGGATGGCCAGCGCGATGATCTTCAGCGGCGCCAGGAAGCGGCCGACAGTGTCCAACAGACGACCTGGGTACAGGGAGACAAAGAACACCACCAGGAAGTACACCGAGCTATAGAGGAACAGCGCCAGCGGGCTTTCGCCGGTCAGCGGCGCCAGGCCCACTTCGAAGGAGACGGTCGCGGTACGCGGGGTGGCGAACAGCGGCCCTACCGCCAGATACGCCGCCGCCGCGAGCAGGCCACCGGCGATCTTGCCGATCGGGCTGCTCAACGCGTCCATACCGCCACCGACCTTGGCCAGGGCGATCACCGTGACCACCGGCAAACCCACTGCGGTGATCAGGAAGCCCAGCGCTGCCATCCAGACATGAGGCCCGGACTGCAAACCCACGATAGGCGGGAAGATGATGTTGCCGGCGCCCACGAACAGGGCAAACGTCATAAAGCCCAGCGCCAGGATGTCCTGGCTTTTCAACACTTTCATTTGAGGAAATACCACACTACTGAATCGGAATTTAGAGGGGGATTCCCTGTGGATGAGGGAAATACTGCCGGCCCTTATGGGCGCCGAACGGTCTAGCGCGCGGCTTCCTTTTGGGATGCGGGCGCATAAAGAGGCGGCAAGGGTACAGAATTGGGCTGACAAACGCACTGTTGCGGGGCGCACTGTCCGATAAGCGACATATCTATGTCGCATTTTCATACTTAATCTGGCAATGCAGATAAATGTGGGAGGGGGCTTGCCCCCGATGGCGAAGTGTCAGTCACTGTATTTGTTAACTGACCCACTGCAATCGGGGGCAAGCCCCCTCCCACATTTTGATCTTTATTAAACCTCAGAAAGCACAAAGGCCACCCGAAGGTGGCCTTTGCTGGTGAAGCGTCAGTAAAGCGCGAGGCTTACTTGACAGCCCAACCGGTCAGCTCGGACAACGCCTTGCCGATGTCTGCCAGCGAACGCACGGTTTTAACGCCTGCGTCTTCCAGGGCAGCAAACTTCTCGTCTGCAGTACCCTTGCCGCCAGAGATGATTGCGCCCGCATGGCCCATGCGCTTGCCCGCAGGGGCAGTCACACCAGCGATGTAGGAAACAACCGGCTTGGTCACGTGTGCCTTGATGTAGGCAGCCGCTTCTTCTTCAGCCGAACCGCCGATCTCACCGATCATCACGATCGCTTCGGTCTTCGGGTCTTCCTGGAACAGCTTCAGGATGTCGATGAAGTTGGAGCCTGGGATCGGGTCACCGCCGATGCCGACGCAAGTCGACTGACCGAAACCGGCGTCAGTGGTCTGCTTAACAGCTTCGTAGGTCAGGGTGCCGGAACGGGAAACGATACCGACTTTACCTGGCAAGTGAATGTGACCTGGCATGATGCCGATCTTGCATTCGCCTGGCGTGATCACGCCTGGGCAGTTAGGGCCGATCAGGACTACGCCCAGCTCGTCGCACTTAACTTTAGCGTCCAGCATGTCCAGGGTAGGAATGCCTTCGGTGATGCAGACGATCAGCTTGATGCCGCCGAAGGCCGCTTCCAGGATCGAGTCCTTGCAGAAAGGAGCTGGAACGTAGATCACGCTGGCGGTGGCGCCAGTGGCAGCTACAGCGTCTTTCACGGTGTTGAACACAGGCAGGCCCAGGTGCTCGGTGCCGCCTTTGCCCGGCGTTACGCCGCCAACCATCTTGGTGCCGTATTCGATGGCTTGCTGGGTGTGGAAACTACCTTGCGAACCGGTAATACCCTGGCAGATAACTTTGGTGTCTTTATTGATCAGGACGCTCATTATTTGCCCTCCGCAGCTTTGACAACTTGTTGAGCAGCGTCGGTCAGGCTGGTAGCCGCGATGATGTTCAAACCGCTTTCTGCCAGTACTTTAGCGCCCAGTTCAGCGTTGTTACCTTCAAGGCGAACAACAACCGGGATTTTAACGCCAACTTCTTTCACTGCACCGATGATGCCTTCGGCAATCATGTCGCAACGAACGATGCCGCCGAAGATGTTGACCAGTACTGCAGCGACGTTGGAGTCGGACAGGATGATCTTGAAAGCTTCGGTTACGCGTTCTTTGGTAGCACCACCGCCCACGTCGAGGAAGTTGGCTGGTTTGCCGCCATGCAGGTTGACGATGTCCATGGTACCCATGGCCAGGCCAGCACCGTTGACCATGCAACCGATGTTACCTTCCAGGGCTACGTAGTTCAGTTCGAACTTGGCAGCGTGCGCTTCGCGCGGATCGTCTTGCGACGGATCGTGGAAAGTCTTCAGCTTAGGCTGACGGTACATGGCGTTGGCGTCGATGTTGATCTTGGCGTCGAGGCAATGCAGATCGCCGTCAGCCTTGATCACCAGCGGGTTCACTTCCAGCAGGGCCAGATCGTGATCCTGGAACAGTTTGGCCAGACCTACGAAGATCTTGGCGAACTGGGCAACTTGCTTGCCTTCCAGACCCAGCTGGAAAGCCAGCTCGCGACCCTGGAATGGCTGAGCGCCAACCAGTGGATCGATAGTGGCTTTCAGAATTTTTTCTGGGGTTTCTTCGGCGATCTTTTCAATGTCCACGCCACCTTCGGTGGAAGCCATGAACACGATGCGACGGCTCGAACGGTCAACGACAGCGCCCAGGTACAGCTCTTTAGCGATATCAGTGCACGATTCAACCAGGATCTTGGTGACTGGCTGGCCATTGGCATCAGTCTGGTAAGTCACCAGACGCTTGCCCAGCCACTGCTGTGCGAAGGCCTTGGCGTCTTCTTTGCTGCGAACCAGCTTAACGCCGCCCGCTTTACCGCGACCACCAGCGTGGACCTGGGCTTTGACAACCCACTCAGTGCCGCCGATTTTGTCGCAAGCTTCTGCTGCTGCTTCCGGGGTGTCTACTGCGTAGCCCTTGGAAACTGGCAGGCCGTATTCAGCGAACAGCTGCTTACCCTGATACTCGTGAAGATTCATGCTTTTTACCGTCTTCGTTAGGTACTGCGCATTCGGCGCTGCGCTCATTATGAGTGCCGCGCCACCTGTGACTGCTGCTTGCGCAGCTTGCGGGGCTCAAGGCCCGTAAAGCTGCGCAAGACTGCGTCCAGCGGATATTCCGCGGTGAGTCTTGCGCGCAAGGCTCACGACGGGCAACTCCGCCGTGGTTTCTTATTATCTCGCTTAACGCTTCTTCTTGTTGGCGATGTGGATGGCGCCGCCATTCACTGCCAATGCTGCTTCGTGCAACGCTTCGGACAGGGTCGGATGGGAGAAGACCATCATGCCCAGGTCTTCGGCACTGGTGCCGAATTCCATACCGATTGCGCCTTGCTGAACCAGTTCTGCAGCGCTTGGGCCAATCACGTGGACGCCCAATACGCGGTCAGTCTTAGCATCAGCGATGACTTTGACAAAACCACCGGTGTCGTTGGCTGCCATGGCACGGCCAGAAGCGGCAAACGGGAAGGTGCCGACGTTAACTTCAACGCCTTCAGCTTTCAACTGCTGTTCGTTCTTGCCGACCCATGCAATTTCCGGGTGGGTGTAGATAACCGACGGGATCAGGTCGTAGTTCATCTGGGTTTTGTGGCCCTTGATGCGCTCGACCACCATGATGCCTTCTTCGGACGCCTTGTGCGCCAGCATCATGCCGCGAACCACGTCGCCGATGGCGTAGACGCCAGGCACGGTGGTAGCGCAGTGATCGTCAACGTGGATGAAGCCACGCTCGTCGATGTTCACGCCGCTGTCCGAAGCCAGCAGGTCGGTGGTCACTGGACGGCGACCCACGGCGACGATCAGCTTGTCGAAAGTGATGGTCTTTTCGCCATCCTTGTCGGTGTAGTTGACGACAACTTCTTCACCGTTGACTTTCGAACCGGTCACGCGAGCGCCCAGCTTGATGTCCAGACCTTGTTTGGTCAGGGTCTTCAGCGCTTCTTTGGACACGGCGGTGTCGGCAGCCAGCAGGAACGTGTCCAGGGCTTCCAGCACGGTGACTTCGGAACCCAGGCGGGACCAGACCGAACCCAGTTCCAGGCCGATCACGCCAGCGCCGATCACGCCCAGACGCTTAGGTACCGCTTGGAATTCCAGGGCGCCGGTCGAATCGACGATCACGTTCTGGTCGACCGGAGCCGGTGGAATGTCGATTGGACGCGAGCCTGGTGCCAGGATCACGTTTTCGGCTTCGATGATTTCGGTCGAACCGTCTGGCTTGGTGATTTCAACTTTCTTGCCGGCCAGCAGTTTGCCGTGGCCTTGCAGGGAAGTGACGCCGTTGGCCTTGAACAAGGTGGCAACGCCGGAAGTCAGGCCTTTAACGATGTTGGCTTTACGGCCGACCATTGCTGGCACGTCCATGGTCACGCCAGCATGGTTGATACCGTGGATCGCGAAACCGTCTTGGGCTTCGTGGAATTTCCAGGAGCTGTCCAGCAGCGCCTTGGAAGGAATGCAACCAACGTTCAGGCAAGTACCGCCCAGTGCCAGTTTGCCTTCCTTGTCGGTGTATTTTTCGATGCAAGCAGTCGAGAGGCCCAGTTGTGCGGCCTTGATGGCGGCAACATAGCCGCCAGGACCTGCACCAATCACTACAACGTCAAATTTCTGCGACATGAAAATAGTTCCTCTATTCAGCGACAAGCTTCAAGCGACAAGCCGCAAGCCAAGCTGCTTTTTCCTACAGCTTGTAGCTCGCAACTTGCCGCTGCGTCTTTAGATGTCCAGCAGCAGACGAGCCGGGTCTTCCAGCAGGTTCTTGATGGTCACCAGGAAAGTCACGGCTTCTTTACCATCGATCAGGCGGTGATCGTAAGACAGTGCCAGGTACATCATTGGGCGGATCACGACTTGGCCGTTGATGGCCATCGGACGCTGGATGATGTTGTGCATGCCCAGGATCGCGGCTTGTGGCGGGTTGACGATCGGGGTCGACATCATCGAACCGAAGGTACCACCGTTAGTGATCGTGAAGGTACCGCCGGTCATCTCGTCGATGGTCAGCTTGCCGTCACGGGCTTTCTTGCCGAAGCCGGCGATGCCGCCTTCGATTTCAGCCAGGCTCATCAGTTCGGCGTTACGCAGGACCGGAACCACCAGGCCACGGTCGCTGGAGACGGCAACGCCGACGTCTGCGTAGCCATGGTAAACGATGTCGCCGCCGTCGATGGAAGCGTTGACCGCCGGGAAGCGTTTCAGCGCTTCGGTGGCCGCTTTCACGAAGAACGACATGAAGCCCAGGCGTACGCCGTTGTGGGACTTCTCGAACAGGTCCTTGTACTTCGAACGCAGGGCCATGACTTCAGTCATGTCGACTTCGTTGAACGTGGTCAGCATCGCCATGTTCGACTGTGCTTCAACCAGGCGCTTGGCCACGGTGGCACGTACGCGGGTCATCGGAACGCGCTTCTCGGTGCGGTCGCCGGCAGCGAACACAGGTGCAGCGGCAGCCGGGGCAGCAGCCTTGGCAGGTGCGGCAGCGGGAGCGTTTTTCTTGGCTTCAACAGCGGCAACCACGTCTTCCTTGGTCACGCGGCCGTCTTTGCCGGTGCCTTTGATGGACGCCAGGTTGATGCCGTTCTCGTCAGCCAACTGACGGGCAGCCGGTGCAGCGATTGGGTCTTCAGCGCCAGCAGCCGGAGCGGCAGCAGGAGCCGAAGCAGCAGCCGGTGCAGCGGCGGCGGCAGGAGCGGCGGCAGCCCCGCCCTCTTCGATCGAACCCAGTACCTGGTTCGACAGAACGGTAGCGCCTTCTTCGGCAACGATTGCGCCCAGCACGCCGTCAGCCTCAGCCAGCACTTCCAGCACGACCTTGTCAGTCTCGATGTCAACGATCAGGTCGTCACGCTTGACGGCCTCACCTGGTTTCTTGTGCCAGGTGGCAACGGTGCCATCGGCAACCGATTCCGGGAATGACGGGGCTTTGATTTCGATAGCCATTATCTGTGGGTCCTTAAAATTCGGTTTCAGTCAGCGCGAAGGCGTTAAACAGTGAAAGCATCTTGCAGCAGTTTTTCCTGCTGCTCGGCGTGCATCGACGCATAACCACACGCAGGTGCAGCGGAAGCATCACGGCCGGCATATTCCAGGCCCAGGGCCTTGTTGTGGTTGCCGATGCTGCGACGCAGGTGATGCTGGCTGCTGTACCACGCGCCCTGGTTCATCGGCTCTTCCTGGCACCACACCACGTGAGTGAGGTTGGTGTAAGGCGCGATGGCCTCCATCAGGTCGTCTTCCGGGAACGGGTAAAGCTGCTCGATACGCACGATGGCGATGTCTTCGCGGCCTTCGGCACGGCGTTTTTCCAGCAAGTCGTAGTAGACCTTGCCGCTGCACAGGACCAGGCGAGTCACCTTGGCCGCGTCCAGCGTGTCGATTTCTGGAATAACGGTCTGGAACGAACCATCAGCCAGATCTTCCAGGGTCGAGATGGCCAATTTATGACGCAGCAGCGACTTCGGTGTCAGCACTACCAGCGGCTTGCGCAGCGGGCGGATCACCTGGCGACGCAGCAAGTGGTAGATCTGGGCCGGGGTAGTCGGCACGCATACCTGGATGTTGTGCTCGGCGCACAGCTGCAGGTAACGCTCCAGACGGGCCGAGGAGTGCTCAGGACCCTGACCTTCATAACCGTGTGGCAGCAGCATGGTCAGACCGCACAGGCGACCCCACTTGTGCTCGCCGCTGGTGATGAACTGGTCGATAACCACCTGTGCACCGTTGGCAAAGTCGCCGAACTGGGCTTCCCAGATCACCAGCGCCTGAGGCGTGGTGGTCGAGTAACCGTATTCGA
This sequence comes from Pseudomonas petroselini, assembly GCF_045037875.1. NCBI lineage: Bacteria > Pseudomonadati > Pseudomonadota > Gammaproteobacteria > Pseudomonadales > Pseudomonadaceae > Pseudomonas > Pseudomonas petroselini. The sequence goes on along the minus strand of NZ_CP173614.1, from coordinate 2,795,589 downwards.
ACGCCAGAACGGCTTCTTCGGACAGGAACGAATCGTACAGGTCGAAACGTGGCTGGCCTTCGTACAGGTTCTGCAACGGGATGTAGGTGCCCGCGTCTTTCTGGTTGTGCAACACCGCATGACGGTGCGAGAACGTACCACGGCCGATGTCCTGGCCGGTCATGCGGATCGGGTGACCTTCGAACGCCAGGGTCGCGTACGCCATGGTTTCGGCGTAACCCCAGTTGATCGGCAGGCCGCCGGCTTGCATCTTCTGACGGTCTTCGTAGATCTTCGAGACCTGACGCTGCACCACGAAACCGTCCGGAATTTCCAGCAGTTTGGCGGACAATTCCTGCAGGGTCTTCAGATCGAACGACGTATCGTGACGCGCAGTCCAGGCGTGGCCCAGGTACGGACGCCAGTCCACGAACAACTCTTTGTTCGGCTCTTTAACCAGGCTTTTTACAACATGCAGGCCATTGTCCAGCGCGTTGCGGTATTCATCGATTTTCTCCTGAACACGCGCGTCATCCAGTACACCGGCCTTGGTCAGGCTTTCGGCGTACAGCTCACGGGTGGTGCGCTGCTTGCTGATCTGCTGGTACATCAACGGTTGGGTGCCGCTTGGCTCGTCCGCTTCGTTGTGACCGCGACGGCGGTAGCAAACCAGGTCGATCACCACGTCACGCTTGAACTGCATGCGATAGTCGATGGCGAGCTGGGTCACGAACAGCACGGCTTCCGGATCATCGCCATTCACATGGAGGATCGGCGCCTGGATCATCTTGGCAACGTCGGTGGCGTACTCGGTGGAGCGCGCATCCAGCGGGTTGCTGATGGTGAAGCCAACCTGGTTGTTGATGACGATGTGAACCGTACCGCCGGTCTTGAAGCCGCGGGTCTGCGACATCTGGAAGGTTTCCAGGACCACGCCTTGACCGGCAAATGCCGCGTCGCCGTGGATGGAAATCGGCAGGACCTTCTCACCGGTGGTGTCGTTACGACGATCCTGGCGAGCCCGCACCGAACCCTCGACCACTGGAGAAACGATTTCCAGGTGGGACGGGTTGAAGGCCATGGCCAGGTGAACTTCACCGCCGGTGGTCATCACGTTGGACGAGAAGCCCTGGTGGTATTTAACGTCACCGGAACCCAGCTCGACCTTCTTCTTGCCTTCGAACTCGTCGAACAGCTCACGCGGGTTCTTGCCGAAGGTGTTGACCAACACGTTCAGGCGACCACGGTGGGCCATGCCGATCACGACTTCCTTGGTACCGTAGGAACCGGAACGCTGGATCAGCTCGTCGAGCATCGGGATCAGGCTTTCGCCGCCTTCCAGGCCGAAACGCTTGGTGCCCGGGTATTTGGTGCCCAGGTATTTTTCCAGGCCTTCGGCAGCGGTAACGCGCTCGAGCAGGTGGCTGCGTACGTCGGCGGACAGCACCGGACGGCCACGCACACCTTCCAGGCGATGCTGGAACCAGTGACGTTGCTCGGAATCGGTGATGTGCGTGAACTCAGCGCCAATGGTGCGGCAATATGTCTGCTGCAACGCTTCGTGAATTTCGCGTAGGCTCGCTTCCTCTTTGCCGATGAACAGGTCGCCGGCACGGAAGGTCGTATCAAGATCGGCATTGGTCAAGCCGTAATGATTGATCGACAGGTCAGCAGGTGCAGGACGCTGCCAGAGCCCCAGCGGGTCAAGCTGGGCCGCCTGGTGGCCACGCATCCGATAGGCCTGGATCAGTCGCAGTACTTCAACTTGCTTCTTCTCGTGCTCACTGCTCACGCTGCCCGCGGAAACCGGTTGAGCGCGGCGCTGGTTCTTTGCCAGCAGCACGAATTGATCGCGAATCGTTGCATGCGATACATCGGTGGCAGCGTTGCCGTCTGAAGACAACGTCTGAAATTTGGTGCGCCATTCTTCTGGCACAGCGTTAGGGTCGTGCAGGTAGAGCTCATAAAGCTCTTCCACATAGGCAGCGTTACCACCTGAAAGATAGCCGCTGTTCCACATGCGCTGCATCACGCTTTCTTGCATGCTTGGTCACCCTCGATTTGGGGACACCACCGGCGAAAACACCGAGTTTGCTTGCAAAAGGCCAAGTGCAGCGACCAAAACAAGCCACTTAGGATCACGCTGATAGTTCGGGTACCAACCCGAATGCCCCTGCTTGTCTCATTTCTTCAAAATAAGAGCCGCGGCTTTGTAAGTCGCTGCTCAAGTTAAAACTACGGCGCCGGTTGAAGCCTGCGCCGCAGCATTTACGGGCACAACGGTCCTGCCTTGTTACAACGTCAGTTACACGCCGCTCTGCAGCAGCATGTTACGAATGTGACCAATGGCCTTAGTCGGGTTCAGGCCTTTGGGACATACGTTGACGCAGTTCATGATCCCGCGGCAGCGGAATACGCTGAACGGGTCATCCAGCGAAGCCAGACGCTCGGACGTCTTGGTGTCACGGCTGTCTGCCAGGAAGCGGTACGCTTGCAGCAGGGCAGCTGGACCCAGGAACTTGTCCGGGTTCCACCAGAAGGACGGGCACGAAGTCGAGCAGCAAGCGCACAGGATGCACTCGTACAGACCGTCGAGCTTCTCGCGCTCTTCCGGGGACTGCAGACGCTCGATGGCCGGGGCCGGCGTGTCGTTCTGCAGGAACGGCTTAACTTTCTCGTATTGCTTGTAGAAGATGCTCATATCGACGACTAGGTCACGGATAACCGGCAAACCTGGCAGAGGACGAACGATCAGCTTGTTGCCTTTAACCACGGCGGACAGCGGCGTGATGCACGCCAGGCCGTTTTTGCCGTTGATGTTCATGCCGTCGGAACCGCACACACCTTCACGGCAAGAGCGACGATAGGAGAAACCTTCGTCCTGCTCTTTGATCAGTGCCAATACATCCAGCACCATCAGGTCTTTACCACCGGTATCGACCTGGAACTCCTGCATGAACGGCGCAGCGTCCTGATCAGGGTTGTAGCGATAAACACTGACTTTCAACATGGCAGCCACCCTTAGTAAGTCCGAATCTTCGGTTCAAACGTCGGTACCGTCTTCGGCGAGAAGTTCACGGCACGCTTGGTCACGCGCTTGTCACCCGGGAAGTACAGGGTGTGGCACAACCAGTTTTCGTCGTCGCGGTCTTCAAAGTCTTCACGAGCGTGGGCACCGCGGGATTCTTTACGAACCTCGGCGGCGATCGCGGTCGCTTCAGCCACTTCCAGCAGGTTTTGCAGCTCAAGGGCCTCGATACGAGCCGTGTTGAACGCCTGGCTCTTATCGTTGATCTTGACGTTGGCGATGCGCGTGCGCAGGTCAGCCAGCTGGGCGATGCCCTTCTGCATGTATTCGCCGGTACGGAACACACCGAAGTAATTCTGCATGCAGCTTTGCAGCTCGCGACGCAGGGTTGCCACGTCTTCGCCGTCGGTGCGCTCGTTCAGAGCGTTCAGGCGCGCCAGGGCAGCTTCGATGTTGGCGTCGGTTGCGTCATCGTATTCGATGCCGTCGGTCAGCGCTTTTTCCAGGTGCAGGCCGGCCGCGCGGCCGAAGACCACCAGGTCGAGCAGCGAGTTGCCGCCCAGGCGGTTGGCGCCGTGTACCGATACGCAAGCCACTTCGCCTACCGCGAACAGACCATGAATGATCTCGTCCACGCCGTCGGCGTTCTGGGTGATCGCCTGACCATGGATGTTGGTCGGCACGCCGCCCATCATATAGTGGCAAGTTGGAACAACCGGAACCGGAGCCACCACCGGGTCAACGTGTGCGAAGGTCTTGGACAGTTCGCAGATACCCGGCAGACGGCTGTGCAGCACTTCTTCGCCGAGGTGATCGAGCTTCAGCAGTACGTGGTCGCCATTCGGGCCACAGCCGTTGCCGGCGATGATTTCCTTAACCATCGAACGGGCCACAACGTCACGACCGGCAAGGTCCTTGGCGTTCGGAGCATAACGCTCCATGAAACGCTCGCCGTGCTTGTTGATCAGGTAACCACCTTCACCACGGCAACCTTCGGTCACCAGTACACCGGCGCCGGCGATGCCGGTCGGGTGGAACTGCCACATTTCGATGTCTTGTACCGGCACGCCTGCACGCAGTGCCATGCCGACGCCGTCACCGGTGTTGATCAGGGCATTGGTGGTGGACGCGTAGATACGGCCTGCACCGCCCGTCGCCAGCACGGTAGCCTTGGCGCGGATGTAGGTGGTTTCACCGGTTTCGATGCAGATGGCGATCACACCGACGAACTCGCCTTGTGCGTTCTTCACCAAGTCAACAGCGTAGTACTCGTTCAGGAACGTGGTACCGGCTTTCAGGTTGCCCTGATAAAGGGTGTGCAACAGCGCGTGACCGGTACGGTCGGACGCGGCGCAGGTACGGGCAGCCTGCCCGCCTTTGCCGTAATCCTTCGACTGGCCGCCGAATGGACGCTGGTAGATACGGCCTTGTTCGGTACGGGAGAACGGCAGACCCATGTGGTCCAGCTCGAACACCGCGGCCGGGCCTTCCTGACACATGTATTCGATAGCGTCCTGGTCACCGATGTAGTCGGAACCCTTGACGGTATCGTACATGTGCCAGCGCCAGTCATCGTTCGGGTCGGCGGAGGCAATGGCACAGGTGATGCCACCCTGGGCCGACACGGTGTGGGAACGGGTCGGGAACACCTTGGTGATCACGGCAGTCTTGTGACCACCCTGGGCCAGCTGCAGCGCAGCGCGCATGCCAGCACCGCCGCCACCAATAATGATGGCGTCGAATGAAATAGTTGGAATGTTAGCCATGAATCAGATACCCCAAAGAATCTGCACACCCCAGACGAAGTAAGCGAACATCGCGACGCCGCAGACTGCCTGGAAGAGAAAACGTACTGCAGTCGCGGACTTGCCCAGCGCCATCGGCGTCAGGTAGTCGGTCGCGATGGTCCACATGCCAACCCAGGCGTGTGCGCCCAGGGCAACAAGGGCCAGCAGACTGAAGATTCGCATCGCATTGTGGGAAAACAGGCCGTGCCATTGCTCATAGCCGATGCCCGGGTTTGCGACGAGGTATCCGATCAGGAAAATGAAATAAGCCGCGAGAACGACCGCAGACACACGCTGTGCCATCCAGTCATAGAGGCCCGAACGCGAAAGGTTCGTAACGCTGGTTACCATATCCAAACTCCTGCCAGAACGATCAGCACCACGGAAATGGCGATGATGATTTTCGAGCCCAGGCGGCCGCCTTCCAGCGTCTCACCGATGCCCATGTCCATGATCAAATGGCGCACACCGGCTACCAGGTGATACAGAAGAGAAGACAGGAGGCCCCATGCTACGAACTTGGCCAGCGGGCTGGTCAAGCATGCCTTCACCTCGGCGTATCCTTCCTCGGAACCCAGGGATTTGCTCAATGCATAAAGCATGATGCCCAAGCCCAGGAACAGGATGATGCCGGAAACACGGTGCAGGAACGACGTAACGCCGGTGATGGGGAGTTTGATGGTCCTTAGGTCTAGGTTTACAGGTCGTTGGCTATTCACGGCTTTTTTTCACACTGAAGAGCCCCTAACAATCAGGGCAAAGTTGTTGGGGAGTGCGACTGGTCAGGTAAGCACCACCCAGGGAGTGCGACCCCCAATGAAAGCAAGCCCAAAAGCCCTTGGCGGTCGGTGGCCGAGTATAGACAGTTAGGTTACTAATGACAACGCGCACTCCTCACCCTAATAGCTGATTGCGCTGGCGAGATAAAAGGCGTAAATGGCGCTCAATTTCGAGGAAAAAGTACGGTTAAAGCCTTCTGGGGCAAGACTTTAGGCAAATTGACATCTGAATTTATCTCACTATAGTGGTGCGGGCCCTGCGTGGGGGGTCTGTCTGATGATTTGAAGCATAAATAGGAGGCCACATGGCTGACAAAAAAGCGCAGTTGATCATCGAGGGCGCAGCCCCCGTCGAGCTGCCCATTTTAACCGGCACCGTTGGTCCCGATGTTATCGACGTACGGGGCCTGACGGCCACGGGCCGTTTCACTTTCGACCCAGGCTTCATGTCGACCGCTTCTTGCGAGTCGAAGATCACCTATATCGATGGCGACAATGGCATTCTGCTTCACCGCGGCTACCCGATCGAGCAACTCGCCGAACAGTCGGACTACCTGGAAACCTGCTACCTGCTGCTAAATGGCGAATTGCCAACAGCCGAGCAGAAGGCCCAGTTCGTCAGCACCGTCAAGAACCACACCATGGTTCACGAGCAATTGAAGACCTTCTTCAACGGCTTCCGTCGCGACGCCCACCCAATGGCCGTCATGTGCGGCGTGGTTGGCGCCCTGTCGGCCTTCTATCACGACTCCCTCGACATCAATAACCCGCAGCATCGCGAAATTTCCGCGATCCGCCTGGTTGCCAAGATGCCGACCCTGGCCGCAATGGTTTACAAGTACTCCATGGGTCAACCCATGATGTACCCGCGCAACGACCTGACATACGCGGAAAACTTCCTGCACATGATGTTCAACACCCCGTGCGAGATCAAACCGATCAGCCCGGTGCTGGCCAAGGCAATGGACCGGATCTTCATCCTCCACGCCGACCACGAGCAGAACGCCTCCACGTCCACCGTGCGCCTGGCCGGCTCTTCGGGTGCCAACCCGTTCGCCTGTATCGCCGCCGGTATCGCCGCACTCTGGGGCCCTGCCCACGGCGGTGCGAACGAAGCCGTATTGACCATGCTCGATGAAATCGGCGATGTGTCGAACATCGACAAATTCATCGCCAAGGCCAAGGACAAGAACGATCCGTTCAAGTTGATGGGCTTCGGTCACCGGGTCTACAAAAACCGCGACCCACGCGCCACCGTGATGAAGCAGACCTGCGACGAAGTGTTGAAGGAACTGGGGATCAAGAACGATCCGCAACTCGAACTGGCCATGCGCCTGGAAGAGATCGCCCTGACCGACCCGTACTTCATCGAACGCTCGCTGTACCCGAACGTCGACTTCTACTCGGGGATCATCCTCAAGGCGATCGGCATTCCAACCAGCATGTTCACCGTGATCTTCGCCCTGGCGCGGACCGTGGGCTGGATCTCCCACTGGAAAGAAATGCTCTCCAGCCCGTACAAGATTGGCCGCCCGCGCCAGCTGTACACCGGCTACGAGTCGCGTGACATCACCAAGCTGGAAGATCGCAAGTAAGCACTTGAGTTGTACCGAATAAGGCCTCCTCTGGAGGCCTTATTCATTTGTGCAACTTGTAGTGAGCGGGCTTGCCCCGCGCTGGGTGGCGAAGCCGCCCCAAACCCAGGCACCTCGGTTCTAATTGGAGAACTGAGTGCCTGAGATGGGGCGGCTTCGCCACCCAGCGCGGGGCAAGCCCGCTCACTACAGACCCTCCCTCACCGATATTCAGGTAAAAAAATGCCCCGGCCTTGCGACCGGGGCATTCTTTATCCAACTGCAACCTTAGTGATTAACCGCCCCGCTCGCCCCCAGGCCAGTCTGCGAACGCACAAACTGCGGGAAGTACAGCGCACGCTCTTTCTCTGCCGCCGCCGACTTGTCGGTGATAGAGAAGAACCAGATGCCGACGAACGCAATGATCATCGAGAACAGCGCCGGGTACTCGTACGGGAAGATGGCTTTTTCGTGATGCAGGATCGAGACCCAGATGGTCGGGCCCAGCACCATCAGGCCAACCGCACTGACCAGGCCCAACCAGCCGCCGATCATCGCGCCACGGGTGGTGAGGTTCTTCCAGTACATGGAAAGCAGCAACACCGGGAAGTTACAGCTGGCAGCAATGGAGAACGCCAGGCCGACCATGAACGCAATGTTCTGGCTTTCGAACAGGATACCCAGGCCGATGGCCAGCACCGCCAGGGCGATGGTGGTGATCTTCGACACGCGAATCTCATCTTTATCGTTGGCCTTGCCTTTCTTGATCACGCTGGCATACAGGTCGTGGGACACCGCCGAGGCACCCGCCAGGGTCAAACCGGCAACCACTGCCAGGATGGTGGCGAAGGCCACGGCCGAGATGAAGCCCAGGAAGATACTGCCGCCCACCGCGTTGGCCAGGTGCACCGCCGCCATGTTGTTACCGCCCAGCAAGGCGCCTGCCGCATCCTTGAACGCCGGGTTGGTGCTGACCAGCAAGATCGCGCCGAAGCCGATGATAAAGGTCAGGATGTAGAAGTAGCCGATGAATCCGGTTGCATACAACACGCTCTTACGCGCTTCCTTGGCGTCGCTCACGGTAAAGAAGCGCATCAGGATGTGCGGCAGGCCGGCGGTACCGAACATCAGTGCCAGGCCCAGGGAGAATGCCGAGATCGGGTCTTTCACCAGACCGCCAGGGCTCATGATCGCCTCACCTTTAGGGTGAACCTTGATCGCCTCGGCAAACAGCATGTTGAAGTCAAAGTTGACGTGCTTCATCACCATCAGCGCCATGAACGAGGCACCGGACAGCAACAGCACAGCCTTGATGATCTGCACCCACGTGGTCGCCAGCATGCCGCCGAACAGCACATACAGGCACATCAGGATGCCCACCAGGATTACCGCTACGTGGTAGTCCAGGCCGAACAGCAGTTGGATCAACTTGCCCGCGCCCACCATCTGCGCGATCAGGTAGAACGCCACCACCACCAGCGAGCCACAGGCCGACAGGCTGCGGATCTGGGTTTGCCCGAGGCGATAGGACGCCACGTCGGCAAAGGTGTACTTGCCCAGGTTACGCAGGCGCTCTGCGATCAGGAACAGAATGATCGGCCAGCCCACCAGGAAGCCGATCGAGTAGATCAGGCCGTCGTAGCCGGAGGTAAACACCAGTGCGGAAATACCCAGGAAAGACGCCGCCGACATGTAGTCGCCGGCAATCGCCAGGCCGTTCTGGAAGCCGGTGATCTTGCCGCCGGCCGCATAGTAGTCGGCCGCCGACTTGTTACGTTTGGAAGCCCAGTAGGTGATGCACAGAGTGGCACCGACAAACGCGACGAACATCAAGATGGCGGAGACGTTCAGCGGTTGTTTGTGTACTTCACCGGTCAATGCGTCCGCCGCCCAAAGGGCTGGAGCAAAAAGCGAAGCGCCGAGTACTGCCAGTAGACGCCGGATCATTGCGCAGCCTCCTTGAGAATCGCATTGTTCAGGTCGTCAAATTCGCCGTTGGCCCGACGCACATAGATGCCGGTCAGGACAAACGCAGACACAATCAGCCCGACGCCCAGGGGAATGCCCCAGGTAATCGACGAACCGGGGCTGATCTTGGCCCCCAGCACTTGTGGCCCGTAGGCGATCAACAGGATGAATCCGGAGTAGAGCCCTAGCATGATCGCCGAGAGAATCCAGGCGAACCGTTCCCTTTTTCTCACCAGCTCCTTGAAACGCGGGCTGTTTTGAATCGAGAGGTAAATGCTGTCGTTCATTGTTTTTATCCTCGCAGCACAGCTTTTTTATTATTGGAACGTATCCACTGTATGCGGCTGCGGAACAGGTTCCAGACGACCTTAGTATTAGAGGGAGTGTAGCGAGGGATTGGGAGGGCGAAGAAACATTTGCGGGTCACGAAAATAATGTGGGAGGGGGCTTGCTTCCGATGGCAGTGGGTCGGCTACAGATAAGCTGACTGAAACACTGCCATCGGGTGCAAGGCCCTCCCACAGGGGTTGTATCAAGGCATTGGGGAATTACTTACCGATCCACTCGGCCACACGCTCAGGGTGCTTGGCCACCCAATCCTTGGCCGCGGCATCCGGCTTGGCGCCCTCTTGGATAGCGAGCATGACTTCGCCGATTTCGTCCTTGGAGGCCCACTGGAATTTCTTCAGGAAGGCCGCGACTTCCGGCGCTTTCTTCTCCAGGCCCTTGCTGCCGATGCTGTTGACGGTTTCAGCAGCACCATAAATCCCTTTTGGATCGTCCAGGAAGCGCAGCTTCCATTTGGCGAACATCCAGTGTGGCACCCAACCGGTGACCGCAATGGATTCCTGTTTGTCTTCGGCACGGGTCAACTCGGCGATCATCGCCGCGCCCGAGCTGGCTTGCAGCTTGTAATCAAGGCCGTATTGCTTGATGGCTTCGTCGGTCTTGAGCATCACGCCTGAACCGGCGTCGATGCCGACGATCTTGTTCTTGAAGGTGGTATCGGTCTTGAGGTCTTCGATGGACTTGGCCTTGACGTACTCCGGCACGATCAGGCCGATCTTCGCGTCCTTGAAGTTAGGGCCGTAGTCGACCACCTTGTCCTTGTTCTTCGCCCAATACTCACCGTGCGTCACGGGCAGCCAGGCGGAGAGCATGGCATCAAGTTTGCCGGTGGCGACACCCTGCCACATGATCCCGGTGGCGACCGCTTGCAGTTTCACGTCATAACCGAGCTTTTGCTTGATCACCTCAGCCGCCACGTGCGTGGTGGCAACGCTGTCAGACCAGCCATCCACATAGCCGATGCTCAGGGTTTTGCTGTCGGCGCTGGCCAGTGTGGAGCTCATCGCAACTACCAGAGTGGCAGCTGCGCCCAAGAGTCGTCGCATCTTCATCGTACTTCCCCGAAAGTGCTGCGCCCGGCGGATGCCGAGCGACGTCAACCTGTTGTTATGTGGTGCACCGCGCCCCCTTCACGCGCATCGATCACGGTAGTGCGCCGTCAGCGGAGTACTGACGCTTCGATCATCAACCTGCCGGGACCTTCGACCTGCTCTGTCAGCGACCTTGTGCAAGCAGGAAACGACATCACATAGCCAGTAGGACGCTTTGTAGGATTTGACGCCAGAATCCCGCCCGAACTTTGCATGTCAAAATTATGCTGCCCCACTGGGAAGGGCTAAATCCGGGTAAGATGCGCGCCTTTGCTCCTCCAGATAAGCCAACCATGCCCGCGACCGCCCGCTTCCCTGCCCTCCCCTATTGCTTCGCCTTGATCCTTGGCCTGCTGGCCATGATCGGCTACTGGTATGGCCTCGGCCGGCCGGTGGTACTGCCCGACGTCGCCAGCGCCACGCACAAGATGCAGTGCGCGTCCTACACGCCGTTCGATAAAGACCAATCGCCGTTTGACCAGCCGTTCACCCTGCGTCCGGAGCGCATGGACGCTGACCTGGCCCTGCTGGCGACCCGCTTCGAGTGCATTCGCACCTACTCCATGACCGGCCTGGAAGCCTTGCCGGAAATGGCACGCAAGCATGGCCTTAAGGTGATGGCCGGTGCCTGGGTCAGCAGCGACCCGGTGGCGACCGCCAAGGAAGTCAACGAATTGATCGCCGCGGCCAACGCCAACCCTGACGTCGTGACCTCAGTGATCGTCGGCAACGAAGCGCTGCTGCGCAAGGAAGTCACCGCCAAACAGCTGGTGGCGCTGATCCACACTGTCAAAAGCCAGATCAAGCAGCCGGTGACGTACGCGGATGTCTGGGAGTTCTGGCTGCAACACCCGGAAATCGCGCCGGCGGTGGACTTCCTCACGATCCACCTGTTGCCGTACTGGGAAGATGAGCCGTCCGGCATCGATCAGGCCCTCAAGCACGTGGGCGACGTGCGCCAGACCTTTGGCAATAAGTTTGCGCCCAAGGACATCCTGATCGGTGAAACCGGCTGGCCCAGCGAAGGCCGCCAGCGCGAAACCGCGGTGCCAAGCCGGGTCAACGAAGCCAAGTTCATGCGCGGCTTCGTGGCCATGGCCGAGGCCAATGGCTGGCGTTACAACCTGATCGAAGCCTTTGACCAGCCGTGGAAGCGCGCCAGCGAAGGCGCCGTGGGCGGTTACTGGGGCCTGTTCGATGCCGACCGCCAGGACAAGGGCATTCTCGCCGGGCCCGTGACCAATGTGCCTTACTGGCCACTGTGGCTGGGGGTGGGCGGGATCATCCTGCTGGGCGCCTTGGTGCTGGGTGGTCGTGTACGCAGTGTGCGTGCCGCTATCGCCCTGCCGCTGCTGGGCGCCGTTGCCGCATGCGCCATCGCCACCTGGGCTGAACTGACCCGCGTTACCGCGCGTTTCAATGATGAATGGGTGTGGGCAGGCTTGCTGGTGGTGTTGAACCTGCTGGTGCTGGCTCACGCGGCACTGGCCCTGAGCGCCCGGGAAGGTTGGCGCGCACGGGCCTTCAACTGGCTGGAACAGCGCGCGGGCTGGCTGGTGGCGATTGCCGGATTCGCTGGCGCGGTGATGATGCTGGCGTTGGTGTTTGACCCGCGCTATCGCAGCTTCCCGACGGCGGCGCTGGTAGTGCCGGCCTTGGTGTACCTGGTGCGGCCGGTGACCGGACCGCGTCGGGAGATTGCGCTGCTGACCTTTATCATCGGTGCGGGCATTGCGCCGCAGTTGTACCGTGAAGGGTTGTTGAACCAGCAGGCGTGGGGTTGGGCGGTCGTGAGCCTGCTCATGACGGCAGCCTTGTGGCGCTGCTTGCGGGTACGCAAGATTTAACATCGCTATCGGGGGCAAGCCCCCTCCCACAGGGGAATGCATTCCAAATGTGGGAGGGGGCTTGCCCTCGATGAGGCCCTATCAGGCGACGCGGGGCTTCCTGACCAACCGCAACCCTGCAATCACCACCGCAAACACCGCAAACGTGGTGTTGTACAACGCCAGCGCCGGTAAACCGAAGACCATCCCCAGCACCGCCAAACCCCACCCTGCACGACCCGGCACGAAAAACGCCAGCACCGACGTGATCAGCGCCGCCCAGCCCAGCACCTTGAAGTGGATCATCAACCCCAGGTTCGAACGCAACTGGCATTCCCAACGGCTGGCTTCGTCCGCACAGATACCGACCCACTGGCCATCTTCCATAAAGCCATAGCGCGCACCGTAACTGGCGGCCAGCCATAGCGGCAGTGCAACAAGCAGCAAAATCAGCGGCAAACGACGGGACATGAGGCACTCCGATAGGCAAAAACGGCGCTCAGCTTAATGCCCCGCCGGCCATTAGCAAGGCGCATATACACAATTAGTGTTCACCTACACGTGTCAAAGTGTATCGTCTGGCTACTATTACCCCGATTCCGACGTTTTTTTCCGACATTTCGTGCCGAGTGATGGCACTTCGGCGATAGGACGGCGGTCATAGCCTGCGAACTTCATTAAGCACGTTTCCTCCTAGGGATTAAGTCATGCTCCGTTCCTTGCGCTGTGCTGCCTTACTGGGCAGCCTTTTTCTGAGTGCGTCAGCACTGGCCGTCGATATCGACCAAGCCAGCTATGGCTACCCTTTGACCAACCCATTTGAAGCGACTATCGCCACCACACCGCCTGACCTTCGGCCCAAATTGCCGAACGATGACGAGATCAACCAATCCGACTACACCTTGAACATGCGCCCCGAGCGCGAGTTCAGCCTGCCGGACAACTTCTGGGCGGTGAAGAAACTCACCTACCGCATCGCCAAGCAGGATCGCGCCGCGCCGCTGATCTTTTTGATCGCGGGCACCGGCGCGCGGTTTGACAGCAGCATCAACGAATACCTGAAAAAGCTCTATTACCAGGCCGGATACCACGTGGTGCAACTGTCGTCGCCCACCAGCTTCGACTTCATCAGCGCCGCCTCGCGCTTCGCGACTCCGGGGATCACCCAGGAAGACGCCGAAGACATGTACCGCGTGATGCAGGCCGTGCGGGCGCAGAACGCCTCGCTGCCGGTGACCGACTTCTACCTCACCGGCTACAGCCTCGGCGCCCTGGATGCGGCGTTTGTCAGCAAGCTCGACGAGACCCGTCGCAGCTTCAACTTCAAGAAAGTGCTGCTGCTGAACCCGCCGGTCAACCTCTACACCTCGATCACCAACCTCGACAAGCTGGTTCAAACCGAAGTGAAGGGCATCAACAATACCACCACTTTCTACGAGCTGGTGCTGAACAAGCTGACCCGTTACTTCCAGCAAAAGGGCTACATTGACCTCAATGACGCCCTGCTCTACGACTTCCAGCAATCCAAGCAGCACCTGACCAACGAACAGATGGCCATGCTGATCGGCACCTCGTTCCGCTTCTCGGCGGCCGACATCGCCTTTACCTCAGACTTGATCAACCGCCGTGGCTTGATCATCCCGCCGAAGTACCCGATCACCGAAGGCACCAGCCTCACGCCGTTCCTCAAGCGTGCGCTGCAATGTGATTTCGATTGCTACCTCACCGAACAGGTGATCCCGATGTGGCGAGCCCGTTCCGATGGCGGCAGCCTCTTGCAACTGGTCGACCAGGTCAGCCTGTACGCCCTTAAGGACTACCTGCACACCAACCCGAAGATCGCCGTCATGCACAACGCCGACGACGTAATCCTCGGCCCTGGCGACCTCGGTTTCCTGCGTAAAACCTTCGGCGATCGCTTGACCGTATACCCGCTGGGCGGCCACTGCGGCAACCTTAATTACCGCGTCAACGCCGACGCCATGCTGGAGTTCTTCCGTGGCTAAATATCTTCTGCTGCTTGCCGCCTTGATGTGCGCAGGCGTGGCCAATGCCGACAACAGCAAGGCCCATGAGCCGGTCAACGTGGGTGCCGACGGGTTCAAGGAACCGCTGACCAAGCTCAAGTTCAACCCGGGCCTGGACCAGCGCGAGTTCGAGCGTTCGTCGCTGACCGCACTCAACGTGTACGACCCACTGGAATCGTGGAACCGTCGCGTGTACCACTTCAACTACCGCTTCGACCAGTGGGTGTTCCTGCCGGTGGTCAACGGTTACACCTATGTGACGCCCAGCTTCCTGCGCACCGGCGTGAGCAACTTCTTCAACAATCTGGGCGATGTGCCCAACCTGTTGAACAGCCTGCTTCAGCTCAAGGGCCACCGCTCCCTGGAAACCACCGGGCGCCTGCTGGTCAACACCACTATCGGCATCGCCGGCCTGTGGGACCCAGCCACCGCCATGGGCCTGCCGCGCCAGAGCGAAGACTTCGGCCAGACCCTGGGCTTCTACGGCGTGCCCGGCGGCGCCTACCTGGTGCTGCCGATCTTCGGCCCATCGAACCTGCGCGACACCGGCGGTTTGCTGGTTGATTACACCGCCGAAACCCAGATCAACTTCCTCAACGTGGCCGAAGTCAGCTCCAACCACCCGGAAGTCTGGGCCCTGCGCGCGGTCGACAAGCGCTACCAGACCAGCTTCCGGTATGGTCAGATGAACTCGCCGTTCGAGTATGAGAAGGTGCGGTACATCTATACGGAATCACGCAAGTTGCAGATTGCGGAGTAATCAAGTGCCACAAAAAAAGGCCATTCAATTGAATGGCCTTTTTTATTGCCGCCCGTATCAGGCCTTCAGCGCTTTCCACACCTTGCTGACCACGTTGACCATCGCCAGCACCACCGCGCCGGCAATGATCCCCGCTACACCGTTCAGCAACGTCGGCACCAGCCACGCCGCCCCGCCCGCGCCCTGGCTGAGCGTCTCGATCCAGTGATGCACCACCGGCACGCCATGGGTGAGAATGCCGCCGCCCACCAGGAACATCGCCGCTGTACCGATCACGGAGAGGCTCTTCATCATGTAAGGCGCCGCCCGCAGGATCGCGCCGCCGATACTGCGTGCCACTTGGCCAGGCTTCTGGGTGAGCCACAGGCCCAGGTCATCCAGCTTGACGATGCCAGCCACCAGCCCGTAGACACCGATGGTCATGACAATGGCAATGCCGGATAACACGACCACCTGCTGCATCAACGGCGCGTCAGCCACAGTGCCGAGGGTGATGGCGATGATTTCGGCCGAGAGGATGAAGTCGGTGCGGATGGCGCCTTTGATCTTGTCCTTTTCAAAGGCCACCAGATCGGTGGCCGGGTCGGCCACGGCCTCGACCAACTGCGCACGTTCAGCCTGGTCTTCGGTCTTGCTGTGCAGGAATTTATGCGCGAGCTTCTCGAAACCTTCAAAACACAGGTAGGCACCCCCGAGCATCAGCAACGGCGTCACCGCCCACGGCGCGAATGCACTGATCAGCAAAGCGGCCGGCACCAGGATCAACTTGTTGACGAACGACCCTTTCGCCACCGCCCACACCACGGGAATTTCCCGCTCTGCGCGCACCCCGGAGACCTGCTGGGCATTGAGCGCCAAGTCATCGCCGAGCACGCCGGCGGTCTTCTTCGCCGCCACTTTTGTCATCAGGGCAACGTCATCGAGTACCGCGGCGATATCGTCGATCAACACCAACAAACTGCTTCCTGCCATGAATCGGGCTTCCATTAGAGAGGGAGGCGCCGAGCATAGCGCGGAGCAACGCTTTACGGGCACATTGTTGAGGCTCGCGGATGGCCGGTGCTACCATGCGCAACCGCCTGTCCTGGCAAGGAAACCTCTGGTTTATGAGCACCATTCGCGAGCGCAACAAAGAAAAAATCCTGCGGGCGGCCAGCGAGGAGTTTGCCGACAAAGGCTTCGCCGCGACTAAAACCAGCGACATCGCCGCCAAGGCCGGGCTGCCAAAGCCCAACGTCTATTACTACTTCAAGTCCAAGGACAACCTCTACCGCGAGGTGCTCGAGAGCATTATCGAGCCGATCCTGGCCGCTTCCACGCCGTTCAATCCGGACGGTGAGCCTTCGGTGGTGCTGAGCAACTACATCCGCTCAAAAATCCGCATCTCCCGCGACCTGCCGTTTGCCTCCAAGGTATTCGCCAGCGAAATCATGCACGGCGCCCCGCACCTCAGCGCCGACCAGGTCGAACAGTTGAACGCCCAAGCCAAGCACAACATCGCGTGCATCCAGCATTGGGTCGATCGCGGCCTGATCGCGGCGATTGACCCCAATCACTTGATGTTCAGCATCTGGGCGGCCACGCAGACGTATGCGGACTTCGACTGGCAGATCTCGGCGGTGACCGGCAAGGCCAAGTTGGATGAAGCGGATTACGAAGCGGCGGCGCAGACGATTATCCGGTTGGTGCTCAAGGGGTGTGAGCCGGACTGATAGACCGTGGCGCCTGTGCCAATCGGGGGCAAGTCGAATCGTCAACGACGAATCAAGCAGACACCCCCGCATCCGCCATCAACCCCACCCCCTCGATCGCCGTGATCGCACACTGCTCATCAATATCCGACGCATCCCCGCTGATCCCAATCGCGCCCAGCACCACGCCTGCCTGATTCCGAATCAACACCCCACCCGGCGCCGGTACCACGCTGCCCTGCCCCAGGCTGTTCAGCGCGGCGATAAACGCCGGGCGTTGCTGTGCGTCCAGTGCCAGCAGGCGTGAGCCCTTGCCCAGGGCAATCGCGCCCCAGGCCTTGCCGATGGCGATCTGCGGGCGCAGCAGGCTGGCGCCGTCTTCGCGCTGCAGGGTGATCAGGTGCCCGCCGCTGTCGAGCACCGCAATGGTCAGCGGCGCTGCCGACAGGGTGCGCCCTGCAGTGAGGGCCTGGCTGGCCAGTTGGGTGGCGAGTTTCAAGGTTAAAGCGCTCATGGTGCCGTCCTTCTTTTGTTATTGGGAATGCCGTGGCGGTCTGAATGATCAGATGCTTGATCAAACAAATAGAACACAATTGATTTTAATTTTGTATACAATATTTTCGCACAAAGGCTCCATACGTCGAAAAAAGCCGTTCCGACGAACGCAAAGGCCAGTTTATAAAATGCATTGACCTACGCCGCTCGCCGTGAATACACTTTGGTCAGACACCACTTGTATACAATTACAAAACGCAAGAGGCACCAAAATCATGAGCAAAATGAGAGCAATCGAAGCCGCCGTCCTGGTGATGCGCCGTGAAGGCGTGGACACCGCCTTCGGTATCCCAGGCGCCGCGATCAACCCGCTGTACTCGGCCTTGCAGAAGGTGGGTGGCATCGATCACGTCCTTGCTCGCCACGTTGAAGGCGCCTCCCACATGGCCGAGGGTTACACCCGGACCAAGGCCGGCAATATCGGCGTGTGCATCGGCACCTCGGGCCCGGCGGGCACCGACATGGTCACCGGCCTGTACAGCGCCTCGGCCGACTCGATCCCGATCCTGTGCATTACCGGCCAGGCCCCCCGCGCCCGTATGCACAAGGAAGACTTCCAGGCCGTGGACATCACCAGCATCGTCAAACCGGTGACCAAGTGGGCGACCACTGTCCTCGAACCCGGCCAAGTGCCGTACGCCTTCCAGAAAGCCTTCTACGAAATGCGCTCCGGCCGCCCCGGCCCGGTGTTGATCGACCTGCCGTTCGACGTGCAAATGGCCGAGATCGAATTCGACATCGACGCCTACCAGCCACTGCCCCTGGCCAAGCCGTTGGCAACCCGCATCCAGGTCGAGAAAGCCCTGGCCCTGCTGGACCAGGCCGAACGCCCACTGCTGGTCAGCGGTGGCGGCGTGATCAACGCCGACGCCAGCGACTTGCTGGTTGAGTTCGCTGAACTCACCGGTATCCCGGTGATCCCGACGCTGATGGGCTGGGGCACCATCCCGGACGATCACCCACAGATGGTGGGCATGGTCGGCCTGCAAACCTCTCACCGCTACGGCAACGCGACCCTGCTCAAGTCGGACGTGGTGCTGGGTATCGGTAACCGCTGGGCCAACCGCCACACCGGTTCGGTCGAGGTCTATACCGAGGGCCGCACGTTCATTCACGTCGACATTGAGCCGACGCAGATTGGCCGCGTCTTCACCCCGGACCTGGGCATCGTGTCCGACGCCGGTTCCGCACTGACGATGTTTATCGAAGTCGCCCGCGAGTGGAAAGCCGCCGGCAAGCTCAAGGACCGCAGTGCCTGGCTGCACGACTGTCAGCAACGCAAAGCCACCCTGCACCGCAAGACTCACTTCGACAACGTGCCGGTCAAGCCACAGCGTGTGTATGAAGAAATGAACCAGGTGTTCGGCAAAGACACCTGCTACGTCAGCACCATCGGCCTGTCGCAGATTGCCGGCGCGCAATTCCTGCACGTGTACAAGCCACGCCACTGGATCAACTGCGGCCAGGCCGGCCCGCTGGGGTGGACCATCCCCGCCGCTCTCGGCGTGGTCAAGGCCGACCCGAGCCGCAAGGTAGTGGCACTGTCGGGCGACTATGACTTCCAGTTCATGATCGAAGAACTGGCCGTGGGCGCGCAGTTCAAGCTGCCGTACATCCACGTGGTGGTGAACAACTCCTACCTGGGCTTGATCCGCCAGGCCCAGCGCGGGTTTGAAATGGACTACTGCGTGCAGCTGTCCTTCGACAACCTCAACGCCCCGGAACTCAACGGTTATGGCGTGGACCACGTCGCCGTCGCCGAAGGCCTGGGTTGCAAGGCCCTGCGCGTGTTCGAACCCGGCCAGATCGCACCGGCACTGCGCCGTGCCGAGGCAATGATCGAAGAATTCAAGGTGCCGGTGATCGTTGAAATTATTCTGGAACGCGTGACCAACATTTCCATGGGCACCGAGATCAACGCCGTCAACGAATTCGAAGACCTGGCACTGGTCGGCAACGATGCGCCGACTGCCATTTCCCTGCTCGATTAAGGAGAACCTTATGCCGCGTTTCGCCGCCAACCTGTCCATGCTGTTTACCGAACAGGACTTCCTTGCCCGTTTCAAAGCGGCCGCCGATGCCGGCTTCGAAGGTGTCGAGTACCTGTTCCCGTATGAATTCAGCTCCGCCGAAATCAAGGCGCAACTGGACGCCCACGGCCTGACCCAGGTGCTGTTCAACCTGCCGGCCGGCGACTGGGCCAAGGGCGAACGCGGCCTGGCGTGCCACCCGGACCGGGTCGAGGAATTCCGTGCCGGGGTCAAGCTGGCGATTGCCTACGCCGAGGTGTTGGGCAACACCCAGATCAACTGCCTGGCGGGCATTCGACCACAAGGCATTGATGACAAGACCCTGGAAAAAACCTTCGTCGCCAACCTCAAATACGCCGCCGAAAAGCTGCAAGCAATGGGCATCAAGCTGGTGATGGAAGCGATCAACACCCGTGACATTCCAGGCTTCTACTTGAACAACACGGCGCAGGCCCTGTCGATTCGCGAGCAGGTCGGCAGCGACAACCTGTTCCTGCAATACGACATCTATCACATGCAAATCATGGAAGGCGACCTGGCCCGCACCATGGCCGCCCACTTGGAAGAGATCAACCACATCCAGCTGGCGGATAACCCAGGGCGCAACGAGCCGGGGACCGGGGAGATCAACTACCGCTTCCTGTTCGAACACCTGGACCGCATCGGGTACCCGGGTTGGGTCGGCTGCGAGTACAAGCCGTTGACCACCACCGAAGCGGGGCTGGGTTGGCTCAAGACCCATAACGCCATCTAACCAACACTACGCAACACCAATGTGGGAGGGGGCTTGCCCCCGATAGCGGCGGGTCTGTCAGTACTGTTTTACCTGACACACCGTCATCGGGGGCAAGCCCCCTCCCACAGGGGACCTGCGGTGTAATAACAAGAGGACTTCTTCATGGCTAAAATCGGATTCATCGGCACCGGCATCATGGGCCAACCCATGGCCGCCAACCTGCAGAAAGCAGGTCACCAACTGTTCCTCTCCGAGCATCACGGCAAGGCCCCGCAAGCGCTGATCGACGCGGGTGCCGTGGCCCTGGCCAACCCACAGCAAGTGGCGCTGGAAGCCGAGTTCATCATCGTCATGGTGCCGGACACCCCGCAGGTCGATGACGTGTTGTTCCGCAAAGACGGCGTGGCTGCAGGCCTGTCGCCGAACAAGGTGGTGATCGACATGAGCTCGATCTCCCCCACCGCCACCAAGGCGTTCGCGGCGAAGATCAACGAGACCGGCGCGCAGTACCTGGATGCACCGGTGTCCGGTGGTGAAGTCGGCGCCAAGGCCGGCACCCTGAGCATCATGATCGGTGGTGAGCCGCAGACCTTCGAACGCGCCTTGCCGCTGTTCCAGGCCATGGGCAAGAACATCACGCTTGTGGGCGGCAATGGCGATGGCCAGACCGCCAAGGTTGCCAACCAGATCATCGTCGCGCTGAACATCCAGGCGGTGGCCGAAGCGTTGTTGTTCGCCGCCAAGAACGGCGCCGACCCGGCCAAGGTGCGTGAAGCGCTGATGGGCGGCTTCGCTTCGTCGAAAATCCTCGAAGTGCATGGCGAACGCATGATCAAGGGCACCTTCGACCCGGGCTTCCGTATCAACCTGCACCAGAAGGACCTCAACCTGGCCCTGGCCGGCGCCAAGGAGTTGGGGATCAACCTGCCGAACACCGCCGGCACCCAACAGGTGTTCAGCACGTGCACGGCGATTGGCGGCGGTAACTGGGACCATTCGGCGCTGATCAAGGGGCTGGAGCATATGGCGAATTTTTCGATTCGCGATAAATAGCCCCTGATCGCATTCCAAGCCTCACCTCTAATAACAAGAATCCCCCGGGAGCCCGCTTATGTCGGTCGATCCGCAACACCTGCTTCGCGAGCTGTTTGCCACAGCCATCGACGCCGCCCACCCCCGGCAAGTCCTCGAACCCTACCTGCCCGCCGACCGCAGCGGCCGTGTGATCGTGATCGGCGCCGGCAAGGCCGCCGCCGCCATGGCCTTGGTCGTGGAGAACGGCTGGCAGGGCGAAGTCACCGGTTTGGTGGTCACCCGTTACGGCCACGGCGCGCCCTGCCAGAAAATCGAAGTGGTCGAAGCCGCCCACCCCGTGCCCGACGCCGCCGGCCTGGCCGTGGCACAGCGCGTGCTGGCGTTGATCAGCAACCTCGGCGAAGACGACCGTGTGATTTTCCTGCTGTCCGGCGGCGGCTCTGCCCTGCTGGCCCTGCCCGCCGAAGGCATCACCCTGGCCGACAAACAGGCGATCAACAAAGCCCTGCTCAAATCCGGGGCGACCATTGGCGAGATGAATTGCGTGCGCAAGCACCTCTCGGCGATCAAGGGTGGCCGCCTGGCAAAAGCGGCCTGGCCGGCGACGGTGTACACCTATGCGATTTCCGATGTGCCGGGCGACCAGGCCACGGTGATCGCCTCCGGCCCCACGGTCGGCGACCCGAGCACCTCGCAACAGGCCTTGGCGATTCTCAAGCGCTACCACATCGACGCCCCGGCTTCAGTGCGCAGCTGGTTGCAGAACCCGGCCTCGGAAACGGTCAAGCCCGGCGACCCGGTGCTTGCCCGCAGCCACTTCCAATTGATCGCCCGCCCCCAGCAATCCCTGGAAGCGGTGGCGGTAAAAGTGCGCCAGGCCGGGTTCAGCCCATTGATCCTGGGCGACCTTGAAGGCGAAGCACGGGACGTGGCCAAGGTGCACGCCGGCATCGCCCGGCAGATCGTCCAGCACGGCCAGCCGCTGGCGGCGCCGTGCGTGATCCTCTCCGGCGGCGAAACCACCGTGACCGTGCGCGGCGATGGCCGTGGCGGGCGCAATGCGGAATTCCTGCTGAGCCTCACCGACAGCCTCAAAGGTCTGCCCGGCGTCTACGCCCTGGCCGGTGATACCGACGGCATCGACGGCTCGGAAGACAACGCCGGCGCGATCATGACGCCGTGCAGTTACCGCCGCGCCGAAGCGCTCGGCCTGTCGGCCAGCGACGCGTTGGATAACAACGACGGCTACGGCTATTTCGCCGCCCTCGACGGTTTGATCGTCACCGAGCCGACGCGCACCAACGTCAACGACTTCCGCGCCATCCTGATCCTTGAGACTGCCAAACATGACGCCTGACAAGAAGGTCAAAATCCTCGCCACCCTGGGCCCGGCCACTGACGGTATCGATGATATCCGCGAGCTGGTGGAAGCCGGCGTGAATATCTTCCGGCTCAATTTCAGCCACGGCGACCACGCCGACCACGCCCAGCGCTACCAGTGGATTCGCCAGGTGGAGCGCCAGCTGAATTACCCGCTGGGCATCCTCATGGACCTGCAAGGACCGAAGCTGCGGGTCGGGCGGTTTGCCGAGGGCAAGGTGCAGTTGGTACGCGGCCAGGCCCTGCGCCTGGACCTCGACGAAACACCCGGCGACCAACGCCGGGTCAACCTGCCTCACCCGGAAATCATCCAGGCCCTTGAGCCCGGCATGGACCTGCTGCTGGACGACGGTAAGTTGCGCCTGCGGGTGATCACCAAACACGCCGACGCCATCGACACCACCGTGCTGAACGGCGGCGAATTGTCTGACCGCAAAGGCGTGAACGTTCCACAAGCCCTGTTGGAACTCAGCCCACTGACCGCCAAGGACCGGCGCGACCTGAGCTTCGGCCTGGAACTGGGTGTGGACTGGGTGGCGCTGTCGTTCGTGCAGCGCCCGGAGGATATCCGCGAAGCCCGTGAGCTGATCGGCGATAGAGCCTTCCTGATGGCCAAGATCGAGAAACCCTCGGCCGTGCAGCGCCTGCGGGAAATCGCCGAACTGAGCGACGCAATCATGGTGGCCAGAGGTGACCTGGGCGTGGAAGTGCCGGCCGAGAGCGTGCCGCAGATCCAGAAAGACATCATCAGCACCTGCCGCCAGCTGGGCAAACCGGTGGTGGTGGCCACGCAGATGCTGGAGTCCATGCGTTTCTCCCCGGCGCCGACCCGTGCCGAAGTGACCGATGTCGCCAATGCCGTGGCCGAAGGCGCGGACGCGGTGATGCTGTCGGCGGAAACCGCCTCCGGTGAGTACCCGCTGGAGGCCGTGCAGATGATGAGCAAGATCATCCGCCAAGTGGAAAACGGCCCGGACTACCAGGCCCAGCTGGATGTCAGCCGGCCCAAGGCGGATGCCACGGTGTCGGACGCCATCAGCTGCGCAATCCGCCGCATCAGCAGCATCCTGCCGGTGGCGGTGCTGGTGAACTACAGCGAATCGGGCAGCTCCAGCCTGCGCGCGGCGCGGGAACGGCCGGTGGCGCCGATCCTCAACCTCACGCCGAACCTGTCCACGGCACGGCGCTTGAGCGTGGCCTGGGGCGTGCATTCGGTGGTCAACGACCGCCTGCGCCAAGTGGATGAAGTGTGTTCCACCGCGCTGGAGATCGCGCAGGCGCAGGGCATGGCGCAGCGTGGGGATACGTTGGTGATTACGGCGGGGGTGCCGTTCGGGCAGCCGGGGTCGACCAATTCACTGCGGATCGAAACCCTACTCTAATCCTCTGTGGTGATCCCCCTTAGAAACTCGACCCATGCACAACCCAACCTGCCCCGACTGGGCCGAAGCCCTGCTCAACGGCTTCAGCCAGATATTCCTGCAACGCCATCCCCTGTGTGGCCTGCTGTGCCTGCTCGCCATCCTGATCGGCGCACCGGCCCTGCTGGGCGGGGCGCTGCTCGGTGGCGTGGCGGGCTTGCTCACGGCCCATCGCCGGGGCTATCCCAAGGTTGAACGCCAGGCCGGGCTTTATAGCTATAACGGTGTGCTGCTGGGTGTGTTGATCAGCCAGCACTTCGCCTGGTCGGCGTTGTTGCCGCCGCTGATCCTGGCGTGCGGCGGCTTGAGTGCGATCCTGACGCGGCACTGGTTGAAACACGCCAGCCAGCCCGATGACTTGCCGGCCTATACCGCACCTTTTGTCGGCCTGGGCTGGTTACTGCTGGGCACGGTACCGCCGAGCACGTTTGCCGTGACCGAGTCGGACACCCTGGCCGTGCTCACCGCGCCCTTCACCGGCCTGGCGCAAATCATGCTGCTGGATCAGCCCGTGGCCGGTGCCTCGATTGCACTGGGCCTGTGGCTGGCCAACCGCCGCGCCTGCGTATGGGCCCTGATCGGCGCCAGTGCCGGCATGCTGATCGCGCTGTGGCTGCAGGAACCCGCCAGCGCCCTCCTCGGCCTGCACGGCTATAACCCGGCGTTGGCCGCCGTGGCACTGAGCCAAGTGCGTGGCCAACCCTGGCTGCCGCTGCTCGGTCTCCTGCTGGCGATCCTCCTCACGCCAGGCTTTGCCGCCCTGCACCTGCCCGCGCTGACCGCACCGTTCATCCTCGCCTGCTGGCTGATGCACGCAGGCGCCCGAGTGCTGCGCAAACCCCGCATGGACAGGCCCTTCGAATCCCCCTAGGCTTGCTCGATATTCGATTCGGGCGGGATTTATGGACAGCAACAACGACTGGCGCCAGCGGCTCTACGTCATGGTTTTTCAAAGTGACACGGTCGCCGGGCGGCGCTTTGACGGCATCCTGCTGTTGATCATCCTCGCCAGCCTGGTGATCGTGATGCTCGACAGCATCGACCAGATACACCAGAACTATGCCGATGTGCTGGCGTACATCGAGTGGGGCTTCACGCTGATCTTCCTGATCGAGTACGGGTTGCGCCTGTATTGCTCGCCCAAGCCGTTGCGCTATGCCTTCAGCTTTTATGGGTTGGTGGATTTGCTGGCGATCGTGCCCGGCATCCTTGCGCTGTATTACAGCGACGCGCAGTACCTGCTGATCATCCGCATCATCCGCATGCTGCGGATCTTCCGCGTGCTCAAGCTCAGCCCCTACCTCAAGCAAGCCAATTACCTGATGGCGGCGCTGCGCGGCAGCAAGCAGAAGATCGTGGTGTTCCTGGTCAGCGTGTGCACCCTGGTGACGGTGTTCGGCACCTTGATGTACGTGATCGAAGGCCCGGAACACGGCTTTACCAGCATCCCGAAAGGCATCTACTGGGCCATCGTCACGCTGACCACCGTGGGCTTTGGCGATATCGTGCCGAAGACGCCGCTGGGCCAGGTGATTTCGTCGCTGGTGATGATCACCGGTTATTCGATCATTGCCGTGCCCACCGGTATTTTTACCGCCGAACTGGCCAGTGCCATGCGCGGTGAACAACTGCAAACCGAATGCCCGGTGTGCAAGAAAAACAGCCATGAGCCTAATGCGGCCTTTTGCTCGCGCTGTGGCAATGCGCTTTTTAAGAAAGTGGAATAAGCAAAGTGCGTTTTAATCTTTAAACGTCTATGCGGCGCCAGCTATAGTCGCTGGCAAATTGCCCTCACTCAATCGACAACCTTCTCGAACAACAAGGAATGAGCAGTGAAAAAACTCGTTAGCGCCTCTCTCCTGGCCGCCGGCCTTGCCCTGGCGGGCGCCGTCCAGGCTGCCCCCGTCACACTGCTCAACGTCTCGTACGACGTAATGCGCGACTTCTACAAGGACTACAACGCCGCCTTCCAGAAACATTGGGAAGCCGAGCACCCGAACGACAAGCTGACCCTGCAGATGTCCTTCGGCGGCTCCAGCAAACAAGCGCGCTCGGTGATCGACGGCCTGCCGGCTGACGTGATCACCATGAACATGGCCACCGACATCAATGCCCTGGTCGACAACGGCAAACTGGTGCCGGACAACTGGGTCACCCGCCTGCCGAACAACAGCGCGCCGTTCACCTCGGCCACCGTGTTTATCGTGCGCAAAGGCAACCCCAAAGCCCTGAAAGACTGGCCGGACCTGCTCAAGGATGGCGTGCAGGTGATCGTGCCCAACCCGAAAACCTCGGGTAACGGCCGCTACACCTACCTGTCGGCCTGGGGCTATGTGCTCAAGAACGGCGGCGACGAAAACAAAGCCAAGGCGTTTGTCGGCAAACTGTTCAAACAGGCCCCTGTGCTGGACACCGGTGGCCGTGCCGCTACCACGACCTTCATGACCAACCAGATCGGCGACGTGCTGGTGACCTTCGAGAACGAAGCCGAGATGATCGCCCGTGAATTCGGGCGTGATCAGTTCGAAGTGATCTACCCAAGCGTCTCCGCCGAAGCCGAGCCGCCGGTGTCGGTGGTCGACAAAGTGGTCGAGAAGAAAGGCACCCGCGTGGCCGCCGAAGACTACCTGAAGTACCTGTGGTCGCCGGAAGGTCAGGAAATCGCCGCCAACAACTACCTGCGTCCGCGTGATCCGAAAGTACTGGCCAAGTACACCGACCGCTTCCCGAAAGTCGACTTCCTGTCGGTGGAGAAGACCTTTGGTGACTGGCGCACGGTGCAGAAGACTCACTTCAATGATGGCGGCGTTTTCGACCAGATCTACAGCGGCCAGTAATTGATAAATGTGGGAGGGGGCTTGCCCCCGATGGCGGTATATCAGCTGGTTTATCCGTTGGCTGACACACTGCTATCGGGGGCAAGCCCCCTCCCACATTTGGCTTTGTGTTTGGTCGTTACATCGGCGGTGTCACGCCGTCCTTGCCGGCTGAGATGGCTTGGGCCGTGATAGTCCCATCCGCCCCCTGCGCCGCAAACAACACCACCTTCACGCCCGCCTTGAGCAAACTGCGATCCCCCGGCTCCAGGTTGACGATCGGCACATCCTCCGGCACGACGATCTTCTGTTCGCCGCCTTTGTATTTCACGGTCAACGTCCGCCCGTTGCTGACCACCAGGTCGCCGACGGTGCCGTTGGTCATGCTGCTGCCTTCTTTCAGATCAAACGCGCGATGCCCGTCGCCCGTACCGGCCATGGCCGGGGGGAACACGTGCACTTCCAGCGCGGTCAGGCTGCCGTCGGCATTGGGCATGGCGGCGGAGCCGATGTAGCTGCCGGGCTTGATCTCATCGATCTTGGCCAGGGTGACCGCGCGCACCTGAGTGGCCGGGGTGAGGTGCACGATGACGTCCTCGCCGCTGTTGACCTTGACGTGCATCGCATCGCCCTCCATCGCCGTAATGGCGCCGCGCACGCCCACTCGTGGGGCATCGGCAGCCTGGGCGAGGCCAACGGCCATGGCGGCGGCAAGCGTGGAAGCCAGGAGCATCTTGTTCAACGTGATTTTCATGACAGTCAATTTCCTGTTTCGGCAGTTGTGCCTGAATGTATCATCAGGCCCCGCGCAGAAAGTTAACGATTCACTCATCATTACCGGGCATGAGTGTTATCACTGCCGACGGCCTACCCCGGCTACGGTGTTGTCTTTAGGCTCGCCCCACTTTCCTTCGCTTTTATGAGAACACCATGAACGCTACTTCCCACGCTACAACCACCATGACCCGGAGCATGGTGATGCTGTTTGCGTTTTGCTGCGGCGCGATCGTCGCCAACATCTACTACGCGCAACCGATCATCGAGCTGATCGCACCGGACATCGGCCTCACGCCCGCCATGGCCAGCCTGATCGTCTCGCTGACGCAAATCGGCTACGCCCTGGGCCTGTTTTTCCTGGTGCCGTTGGGTGATCTGCTGGAAAACCGCAAGCTGATGATCGCCACCACCGTACTCGCTATCGCCAGCCTGTTGGGGGCAGCGGTCACCGAGCAGCCGAACCTGTTCCTGCTGGTGTCGCTGTTGATCGGTTTCAGTTCGGTGTCGGTGCAAATCCTGATTCCACTGGCCGCGCACCTGGCGCCCGCCGAGTCCCGTGGCCGGGTGGTCGGCAGCATCATGGGCGGCCTGTTGCTCGGTATCCTGCTGGCTCGGCCGGTGTCCAGCGTAGTGGCGGACCACTTCGGCTGGCGCGCGATGTTCATGGCGGCGGCGGCGTTGATGGTGTTTATCAGCGTGGTACTGCTGATCACCATCCCCAAGCGCCAACCCGACCACAGCGCCAGCTACGGCCAACTGCTGCGCTCTCTCGGCACCTTGCTGCGTGAGCAACCGGTACTGCGCCAACGCGCGTTTTACCAGGGTTGCATGTTCGCCACCTTCAGCCTGTTCTGGACCGCCGCCCCACTGGAACTGGCGCGCAATCACGGCCTGAGCCAAAGCGAGATCGCGCTGTTTGCCCTGGTCGGTGCACTGGGTGCCATCGCCGCGCCTATCGCCGGGCGCCTGGCCGATGCCGGTCATACCCACCGCGCTTCGCTGTTGGCCATGCTGTTCGCCGCGTTGAGCTTCCTGCCGGCCTTCGTGCACCCGCTGTACAGCGTGATCGGCTTGGCGGTGACCGGTGTGGTCCTGGATTTCTGCGTGCAGATGAACATGGTGCTCGGCCAGCGTGCCATCTACGCCCTCGACGCTAACAGCCGCAGCCGCTTGAATGCGCTGTACATGACCAGCATCTTCATCGGCGGCGCCTTCGGCTCAGCCATTGCCAGCAGCGTGTATGAACACGGCGGCTGGCTGGGCGTGATGCTGGTGGGCAGTGCATTTCCGTTGGCGGCGTTGCTGCGGTTCCTGAGTGCTTCGCGCCAGGGCACGGCCGCCACCGCTTGAGTGATGGAATCAGGGCTGTTTTTTTCCAGCGGATGCCTGGCCGGACGACGACGTTAGCAGGCTCAGCAACTGCGAGAAGATCGCTAGCAATGTGACGACAAAGATGTGGATCACGCCAGCGGTACTGTCCTGCTTGTTATCAGGCAAGGGCGCGGGAGTGGGGGCAGGCGCCGGGACAGGCGCCGGTGTGGGAGCAGGCGCCGGCTTGGGCAAGGGTGAGACCTCCGGTGCCTGGCCGTCCCACCGCACATCGGCCGGCTTGATCTCGCCCTTACTCTTGACCAACAAGTGCGCAGTGCCGGTTCCTTTCAGGTCAATGGCCAGGCTTGACTGGCCCGTACTGGCATCCTGCTTAAGCACTGCTTCACCCGCTCGCCCAGTGAACCGATCGGTAAATACCAGGCCACGGACACCCGCTTCCTTCAACGCACCCGACACGTCGATTTTATCGGTACCGCTGGTGAAATCCTCGATCATGTCAGGCTGGTCCGGCGTGGAGTCACTGGCCTTGTCGTAGACAAAAGTATCCGCGCCACCCCCGCCTCTCAGGGTATCAGCCCCTCCACCGCCCTTGAGCCGATTAGCGGCATCATTCCCCGAGAGCGTGTCCCGGCCGGCGCCGCCCATTGCGTTTTCAATCGTGCAACCCTTGGCAATCGACACATTGCCCTTCAACCCGCCCACATCGGAAAACGATTCGGCGTTCAGGTCGATGTTCTGGTCCTGGGCAAACCCGGAGAAATCCATCGTGTCGACACCCCCGCCGTCCCACACACAGAAGACCGGTTTGTCCGTGGCGCTTTTGAGGCTAAACGCCTCCCTTTCGGTATTGGAATTGAAGCCATAGGTGGTGTCGGTGTTACGGGTTTGATGGTTGGCACCGTACAGGCGTTGTGCTGCGGCGATATCGTCCATCATCGGCGCGGACGGGCTCTGGTTCTTGAAGTCATGGCCCTTCTGATTTTTCTCCGAAAAGTAACTCATGACAGTGCGCGCATGCGTATCCCCTGCGTAGGTCGCGCCAGTCTGGTAATTGGGGTTACCGCCGTTGTAGTCACCCGGATGATGCAGACCGATTGCGTGGCCTATCTCATGAATGGCAGTCAGCGAAAAGTGACTGCCCAATGCCGCTGAGCTGTTCCCGCCCTGTGTGCCAAGCGTGGCCGTGGTGTGAGGCGTGGTACGGTTCGGAGAGGTCGCGACACCACGATCACTGCGTGGATTGTTGCGCACGTTGAGCGTGCCGTCCGAGCCGCCTGACTGCTCGCGAAAGTTGATATTGGCGACATCCTGCCAAGACTGCAGCGCCTGGCGGACGCGTTGCTGCTGCGGTTGAGTGAAACTGTTGTCTACCGTGTAATGCACATCGACGGTCGAATCATCATTACGGTCATGAAAGCGCAGGTTTTCCCGCGAGAGTTGTTTGGCTGCCTGGTCCGTTGTGTAAGCGGGCTTATTTCCAGCCCCCGCACCAAACGGGCCGGGGTCCGATACCGGCAGGTTATTAAGAGGACTCCTACTGCGCAGGTCATAGTTATTCATTGTGCGGCGCCTTCAGTGTGAATAAAAAGAGCCGAATCAAGCCAATTCGGCGTTCGAGTAACCCAGAACGCCGGCCAACCGACCGTTGATCCGCCGTTCTGGAGATACGCTCGCACGCTGAAAAACTGGACACCAACGTAGATGTGGTTCTAACCGCAACACTTGCGCGGTTCGACATACGCGGCGATATAACTAAGCATTCATTTGCAATTTAAACACTCGACAACACAACAACCTGAACGGCATCACGTTGTTTTCGCAGGAAAAAAACAAGATCTAAAAAAACAGGTGTTGTTCAAGTACGCGGTTTTCCGAAGGGTGAGGACATACCTGTTCAACGTTCTTCAAGGCATCCAAAACGGCGCCGGTGGCCGCAGTCGGTGCCCCGTTCAAGACCGCACCAATTTCTCAAGCGCGGCATCGGCCAGGAATGAAGAACGGCTTTTGACCTTGTGCTCGCGCACATAACGGTCGATACGCTGGATGACATAACCGGGCAAGGTCACATTGACCTTCTCGGTCTTGCCCAAGTAGGGCGTGACGTCCAGCTCCAACATGCCCCAGCCCATTTCGGCGTAGTCTTCGTTCGCGTGATGATGGGCCACCGACGTTGGCATCGGAATCACCCCGCCCTCTGCGGCGATCTCTTGCAGCATGATGTGTGCGACTTCCACGGCGGCGTTGTAGGCCTCTTCAAAACTGTCCCCGGCGGTGACTGCGCCTGGGATATCGGGGATCTGGATACCGGTGGCGGTGAAGTCATCGCCCCATTCGATACAGATTGGGTATTGCATGAATGCTCTCCTTAAAACTGAAACAAACCGGCGCGTTTCCTGATGCTTCTGACGGTGCCCAGCGGCAGGTCCTTCTTGGGATGCGGCACCGGAAGGGTGTACGGGTTATAGCGATGGGTAAAAATATGATGACTGCCGGTGACCCGATCCAATACCCAACCTGCCTCTTGCAGTTCCTTGATCAATAACCTGCTTTGCACCCCAGCCTCCTTGGCTTGGCCTGAATAAAAGTAACCCTAGAGTTATCTTTACTCAAGCACAAAATACCCATCCCTGACTGACGGCTGTTTTACTGAATATTGAAAACCCGCCTGCTCAGGGCGGGAAACGCATGACAGCCGTCGTCCATCGCCTTAGGCTTGAGCGCCGCCACGCCAAGCAGGAACAGCCGATGGACCGTCTCACCGCTATGGAAACCTTCGTCCACGTGATCGAAACCGGTTCCTTCTCCGCTGCCGCCAAACGCCTGGGCATCGGTCAGCCCGCCGTCTCCAAAAGCATTGCGCAATTGGAAACGCGCCTGGCCGTGCGGTTGGTGCTGCGCTCCACGCGGGGCCTGACGCCCACCGAAGCAGGCCTGGTGTTTTTCGAGAAGGCCAAGCGCGCCATTGATGAAGCCAACGCCGCTGACGACGCTGCACGCGGCGCGGGGGCGGGGCTCACCGGCACCTTGCGCATCAGCGCTCCGGTAACCTTCGCCCGGATGCACATCATTCCTCACCTGGGCCCCTTCCTGACGCAGTTCCCCGAGTTGAATGTGGACGTGGTGCTCGACGACCGTAGCCTCAACCTGGTCGAAGAAGGCATCGACGTCGCCCTGCGCATGGGCAACCTGAATGACTCAAGCCTAACGGCGCGCAAGATCGGTGAATCGCCCTGCGTCATCCTGGGCACCCCGGCCTACTTCGAACGCTTCGGCGAGCCCGCCACCCCGGCGGATGTGCTGCAACACCAAGCCATCATCTACACCCGTGGCGAAGGCTCGCACTGGCGCTTTACCCAAGGCGACCAGGAATACCCCATCGTCGCCCATGGGCGCGTGCGCGTCACCGCGGCTGAGGGTGTACGTGCGGCGGTGTTGAGCCATTTGGGGCTGACGTTGTCGTCTACCTGGATGTTCGCGCCGGAGCTGGCCAGTGGCGAAGTGAAGACCGTGCTGGCCGATTGGAAGTTACCCGCGCGGGATTTATGGGCCGTGTACGCCACGGGCAGAATGGCGAGTGCCAAGGCACGGGCGTTTGTGGAATATGTGGAAGGGTTACTGGTTTAGAACCGTACCGTGAAACCGAGCCAGCTGGCCGGTGAATGACGTTCCAGTAAAAAGCCCGAGATCACAAAAACCAGCCCCTTGGTTTAAAGCGGCTGGCTTCGATTGGACATCAGGATTTTCTCAGCCCCTCAAAACGCAGCAGATCGTGTTCATCATTCATTTTCAGCCCCACCACATCTTCCGGACTGATCAAGCGCGTGCTCTTGACCAGGAAGTCGGCTTTGCCATCCCCGGTCATATCGACCGCTAACAAGTAACGAGCAGTGCTAGGGTTAAACGTGATCATGGTATCGCCGGCCTTACAGGTGAATTTTTCAACATGGTTCAATGTGACCCCTGCGTTCTGGCTCATGGCCGACAGATCAATCTTGTCCATACCCGTGGTGAAGTCCAATAGCAGGTCCGCACTGTCGCGGGTCGAATCGGACGCGGCATTGTACTTGAAAGTGTTCCAGCCGCCGCCGCCCAACAGGCGATCAGCTCCGGCGCCACCCGTCAGGATGTTGTCGGCGCGGTTACCGATAATCCGGTCATTACCACTACCGCCGATTGCATTTTCAACCACCGTTTTGCGCGTGATGAAGACGTTGTCCTTCATTCCCCCCACACTTGAGTGTGTGCCGCCGCGCAGGCTGATGGTCTGGTCCTGGCTGAAGCCGGAAAAATCGACGGTGTCGTTGCCAGCTTTATCGTGCACGACGAATTCTGGCTCATCGTTGGCCGACGTAAGCGTCATGTGCGGCTTGCCCGTGTTGGAATTGAAGCCGTAGACGGTGTCTTCAGTTGTTTCCGGATCGGGTTTTGGCTTCGGAGTCGGCGCTGGATCCGGCTTCGGATCTGGCTTCGGAGTCGGCGCTGGATCTGGCTCCGGGTCTGGCTTCGGAGTCGGCGCTGGATCTGGCTCCGGGTCTGGCTTCGGAGTCGGCGCTGGATCTGGCTTCGGATCTGGCTTCGGAGTCGGCGCTGGATCTGGCTCCGGTGCCGGTGCCGGTGCCGGTGCCGGATCAGTGCCTCGGTCTTCATGCCCCACCACATCACTCGGCTTGATTTCGCTCAACGTTTTCACCAACAGATCAACCTTGCCATCCCCCGTCAGGTCGATACCGAGGCTACCCATGCCGGTTTTGCTTTCAAAGCTCAAGACCGCTTCGCCTGCTTTCCCCGATAACCTATCAACGAAGTCCAGTTTTTTGATCCCTGCCTCGCACATCAGCCGGGTCACGTCTATCTTGTCCTCGCCCGATGAGAAATCCATCAGCAGGTCGGGACGATCAGGCGTGGAATCGCTGATCTTGTCGTATACGAAGATGTCCGCTCCACCGCCCCCCCACAACTTGTCAGCGCCACCGCCGCCCTGCAAACGATTACTGACGTGGTTACCGATCAGCAGGTCGTTGCCTGTGCCGCCGATAGCATTTTCAACAGTGGTCGAAGCGTCGATCGATACATTGCCATTCATCCCTCCCACGTCAGATGACGATCCGGCATGCAGGTCAATGATCTGATTCTGCGAGAACCCCGAAAAATCCAGCGTATCGATGCCGCCCTCGTCCGTTACCTTGAACCGAGGCTTATCTGAAGGCGATGTAAGGCTGGAGTCAGGCTGCCCACTGGTGGAGTTGAAACCATAAGTGGTGTCCAAGTTGCCAGGCTTAGGGTTGGGCTTAGGGTTGGGCTTAGGGTTGGGGTTGGGCTCAGGGTCGGGCTTTGGCTCATCCGGTTTGCCGCCGCCGCCCACTACATCACCGGCTTTGATCTCACCTTTGCTGTTTATCAGGAGATCCGCCTTGCCATTGCCCGACAGGTCGACAGCAAGACTCCCCATCCCGCTTTTGTGGTCGAACGTCAGCACTGCATCACCCGGTTGTCCGGTCAGGCCGCCGAAGTTGAGCCCTTTGATACCGGCGGTTTTAAGCAGGCCGGAAACATCGATCCTGTCAACGCCAGAGGTAAAGTCCGCTAGCGTGTCCGGTGCCTCGGGCGTGGAGTCGCTCACATCGTCGTAGACGAACGTATCGGCGCCTCCTCCGCCCACCAGCGTGTCCTCACCGCCGCCGCCCTTCAGGCGATTGTTCGCGTGATTGCCGGTCAAGGTGTCATTGCCCTTGCCACCGATGGCATTCTCGACAGTTACGCCCTTGGCAATCGAGACATTACCCCTGAGCCCTCCTACATCGGAGAACGCTTCGGCATTAAGGTTGATGACCTGTTTCTGGGTAAAACCGGAAAAATCCAGGGTGTCCTCCCCCCCGCCGTCCCACACACAGAAGATCGGTTTGTCGCTGGCATTTTTCAGGCTGTAAAAATCACGCCCGGTATTGGAGTTGAAGCCATACGTCGTATCGGTATTTCGGGTTTTGGTATTAGCGCCGTACAAGCGCTGAATCGCCGCAACGTCATCCATCATCGGCGCGGCAGGCATCAGGCCATTAAAATCATGACCTGCCTGATTACGCTCGGAAAAGTAACTCATCACGCTGCGGGCATGTGTATCTTCGGCGTATTCCGCGTCGCGTTCATAACCGCCACCACCGTTGTATTTTCCGGGGTGTAGAAGGCCTATGGCATGGCCCAATTCATGCACAGTGACAAGTGGAAAAAAACTGCCCAGCTTTGGATTACTCTCCGCGCCCTTAGTACCAATGGTTGCCGACACGGCGCTGAAGCTTTTATCCGGCACACTTGCTACGCCTCCGCTGCCACCAGGATTGCCTCTTATGGTTATTGACCCATCTGCGTTTTGCGCACTTTCCTGAAACTTTACATTGGCAAGATCGCTCCAAGACTGCAACGCCAACTTGGCCCGCTCCTTTTGGGCCGGTGTCATTCCTCCCTCAAAACGGTAAGCAATCACTGTTTCTCGATCGTTATTTTTATCGTGAAACTTATGCCCACTCCGAGTGAGATTTTTTGCGGCCTGATCCGTCGTAAACGATGGCTTCTTGGAACCACCGAAAGGAGTCGAACGTCCCGATTTATAAGTAGGCACAGGCGGCAAACCAGTATCTATATAACAAGAAAACGATGACGACGTAGAAAGCTTCATAAATCAACCTTACTTTAATTTCCATGGGCTGATCACTCATACAATCAGCAACTAGCGGCCCCTTTGCAACCGCCAGCCGCACGCAGCTTCCCACACAATTAAAAACCCAAAAAAATAATTAGAATCAGAAGTAAAATTCCGCCAACAAAATGATTTTATTTTTACAAAATCAAAACACATAAAATAAAACAATCGAGTTCAACCCGATGTTCCGACTACAAAAAACATTAGGAAAAACACAACTTAACGTCTACAAGGAACTGAACCCTTCAGCACGCCGAAACACTTTCGACTGCTTATTAAACAAAGCCCGCTTATAAGCTTTCAGCCTTGAATAGAAATGACGATGCTTAGATAGCTCGGCCATCCCAAGCAATGGAAACATGCCGCGGCAACTCCCGGCGGTGCTCCAGCAACCACGCATCCAGCGTATGCCCCACATGGGTCAACACACCCAACTGAGCCCCTGTGTCCTCGATGCTCTGCAACGCCAGCGTCAGGTCATTGTGATTGCGCGGTGCCTGCGGTTGCGGCGGCATGGAGCAATCCAGTACCAGCACGTCCAGCGGTTCACGTTGCAGCCAGGCCTGGGTCGCCGGTGGCAGGCCGACGGTGTCGGTGAGGTAGGCGATGCGCCGCCCCTCGCCTTCCAGCAGGTAACCCAGGGTCGGCTTGGAATGCTGCAACGGCAACGCGGTGACGCTGAGTGGGCCAAACTGCCGGGTTTCGAATTCGCTGAATGGCTGGCTGAAATCCAGGATACCCGGATGCTTGTAGAGGTCGGATAAACCCTCCGGATCCGCAGGCCCGTGCACCGGGATCACCAGCCCATGGCCCCAGCGCAGGTGCAGCAGGCCCTGGGCATGATCGGCGTGGTAGTGGGTTTGCAGAATCCCGTTGAAACTGCGCGGCGGGAAGCGTTCGGTGAGGTCGGGCAAGCCGCTGTCGATCAGCCAGCGCTGGTCGCCGCATTCGACCAGCGCACTGCAAGGTCGGCGGCGCAGGCTGGCATCGCTGCGCGCCAAACCGCACGCGGGGCACTCGCAGCCATACACCGGGACTTGCCGCGCGTCACCGGTGCCAAGCAAGGTCAGGCGCATGCCGAGTGCCCGTGGTCCAGGCAGCACAGCAGGCGTTCGACGGTATGTGCCAGCGGCCCGGAATTGTCCAGGACAAACAACCCCGCGCCATGACCGGCGATCAAGTCGGCCGTGAAGCGCGCATTGCGCGCCAGGCGCGCTTCAATGTCGGCCAACGCCTCACGGCCTCGTGCGATCAAGCGTTGGCGTAACACGGCCTGGTCAACCGTCAGCAGCAACACCAGCAACGTCGGGTAACGTTCGCGCGTCTGCGCCAGGTGCGCGCGGGAGCCGTTGACCAGCACGTCGTCACCCGCCGCCAGCCAGTCGTCGATTTCCCTGGGAATGCCGTAGGACAAGCCATTCGCCTGCCAGCTGAGGGCAAACGCGCCCTCGGCCTGCATCGTGGCAAACTGCTCCGGGCTCACCCCCTGCGCCGCTTCACCCACCGCTTCCGCCGAGCGGGTGATAACGCGGCGCACGATGCGGCAACCGCGCTCGGCCAAACGGGGGCGTGCGGCATCCAGCAGGCTGTCCTTGCCCGAGCCGGAGGGCCCGATGAGATAGATCAACCTGCCTGCCATCAAAACACCCTCTTCGCTTGTCGCCATACTTGTTGCACTACAGGAAGCCCTTGGCGGCTGCGGGCTTGGACCAGGTCGGCGCGCAGGCCAATGGCAATTTCACCGCGATCCTTCAGGCCTGCCGCTTGCGCGGGCGCCAGGCTGATCATCTTGACCGCCCGCGACAGGTCGCCGCCGTCCTGCTGGTCGGCCAGCACAAACGCAGCCTGCAACA
Organism: Pseudomonas petroselini; assembly: GCF_045037875.1. Classification (NCBI taxonomy): domain Bacteria; kingdom Pseudomonadati; phylum Pseudomonadota; class Gammaproteobacteria; order Pseudomonadales; family Pseudomonadaceae; genus Pseudomonas; species Pseudomonas petroselini. The sequence continues at coordinate 2,758,102 of NZ_CP173614.1, read as the reverse complement.
GGCTCGCCGGGTAGTAGTCACTGGAAAGTATATCCAGCAACCCCTCGGCCGCCAGGCCCGCCGCGGCCACATTACCCGAGTGCGACCCACCGCGCACCACGTTCGGCGCGCCCATCAAGACTTTCATGTTCAGCGCCTGGCAGCCCTTCGCGGCTTCCAGGGTGGTGGGGAATTCGGCGATGGTCATGCCGTAGCGCGCCGACTCTTCCACGTGGGCCAGTGTCGCGTCGTCGTGGCTGGCCACCGACAGGCCACGCGCCAGGCAATGCTCGACGATGGCCGCGCGATAGCGGTCGCTGTAGGCCAGGGAGTTGGCTTTTTGCAGCACGATGAACGCGTCCATGGTCTCGTCGTTCAGGTGGTACTTGCCCATGTAGTACTCACGGTATTTGGATTCGAGCACGAACTGGCGCTGGCCCGGCGAATGGTCCATCACCGACACCAGCCGCACCAACGGGTTTTCCACCAGGTCGCGGAACACGCTGAGGGTATCCGGGTGGCACAGCTCGCAGCGCAGGTGCAGGTGGTGCTCGGCGCGGGTCAGGCCGGCGCCTTCCGCCTGGGCAATGGCCTCGAGCATCGCCGGCAGCTTTTTCATGCGGTTGCCCTTGGGGTTCACGTCGCCGATGGACACCGCGTCGAACACCGTGGTGATGCCCGCCGCGATGATCTGCGCATCATGGCTGAGCACAGCGGAGGTCGACGGCCAGTCCACGCCGGGGCGCGGGGTCATGTGTTTTTCCAGGTTGTCGGTGTGCAACTCCACCAGGCCCGGCAACAGGTAATCACCGCCGAGGTCCTGGGCCTGGGACAGCTGGCTGCGGCCCTCGGCGAGGTCGACGATAGTGCCGTCGCGCAGCACCACCGAGCCCAGGAACATGCGATCAGCCGTGACAATCTGGGCATTACTGAGGATCTGTTCAGCGGGCATGAGCGTATTCCTCTGTGGCGACGGACGTGGGGGTCATGTCGAAATGGCGGTCGGCGACCGCTTCACGGGCAGCACGGTCGTGGAAGATGCCGATCAGCGCGGCGCCCTCAGCCTTGGCTTCGTTCATCAGTTCCAACACCACCTGGCGGTTGTTGTCGTCCAAAGACGCGGTGGGTTCGTCCAGCAGCATCACCGGCCAGGCCACCATGAAACCGCGGGCGATGTTGACGCGCTGTTGCTCGCCACCGGAGAACGTACCGGGTGCCAGCTGCCACAGACGCTGCGGGATGTTCAGGCGGGTCAGCAGGTGCTCGGCGCGGGACTGCGCATTCGCCTTGGACCAGCCACGCGCCAGGGCCGGCTCCATCACCACATCCAGGCAAGCCACACGCGGGATCACCCGTAGGAATTGGCTGACATAGCCAAGGGTCTGTTGACGCACCTGGAGAATGTCACGCGGCTCGGCGCCGACCAGTTCCAGCCATTCGCCAGCGTGGCGCACGCGGATGCTGCCGCCCGCCGCTAGATAATTGCCGTACAAGGTGCGTAGCAAGGTGCTTTTACCGGCACCGGACTCGCCATGCAGCACCAGGCACTCACCGCCCTGCACGCTGAATTCCACGCCGCGCAACACGTTGAGCACCACGCCGTTCTGCTGGTGCAGGGTGAAGGTTTTCGAGAGGTCAAGGACCTCGATCAAGGCATTTGTCATGGCTGCAATACCGAAGACACCAGCAGTTGAGAGTAAGGGTGCTGTGGATCGTCGAGGATCTGGTCGGTGAGCCCGGTTTCCACCACCCGCGAGCGGCGCATTACCATCAGGCGGTCGGCCAGCAGCCGCGCCACGGCCAGGTCGTGGGTGACGATCACCACCGCCAGGTCCAGCTCACGCACCAGGCCGCGCAACAGGTCGAGCAGGCGCGCTTGCACCGACACATCCAGGCCGCCGGTGGGCTCATCCATAAACACCAGGCGTGGGCTGGAGACCAGGTTGCGGGCGATTTGCAGGCGCTGCTGCATGCCGCCGGAGAAGGTGCGCGGCAAGTCGTCGATACGCTGGGGGTCGATTTCCACCTGGCTCAACCAGTCCAACCCGGCGCCGCGCAGTTGCTCATAGTTGCGCACGCCTTGGGCCATCAGACGCTCACCGATATTGGCGCCCGCCGACACGCCCATGCGCAGGCCGTCGCGAGGGTTCTGCTCGACGAAGCCCCATTCGGTCCGCAGCAAGGTGCGGCGCTCGGCTTCGCTGGCGCTGTAGAGGTCCAGCCATTCGCCGTCCTTGCTGCGATAGCCGATGCTGCCCGCTTGCGGTGGCAGACGCCCGCTCAACAACGAGAGCAAGGTGGACTTACCCGAGCCGGACTCGCCGACGATGCCCAGCACTTCGCCGGGGTACAGATCGAAGCTGACGTCCTGGCAGCCCTTCTCCGGGCCGTACAGCAGGGACAGGTCGCGCACTTGCAGTAGCGGTGCGCCGGCTTTTTGCTTCAAAAGAACCTGGCTCATTGGTTGTTCTCCAGAACCCGTTGGGCGCAATACCAGGTGTCGGAGCACACGAAACGCTGGGTCCCGGCGTCATCCAGAATCAGCTCATCGAGGAACGACTCATGGCTGCCGCAAATCGCGCAGTCGTGCTCCCACTGCTGCACGGCGAACGGGTGGTCTTCAAAGTCGAGGCTGGTGACCTGCGTATACGGCGGCACCGCGTACAGGCGCTTTTCGCGACCGGCGCCGAACAGCATCAGCGCCGGGCTCATGTCGAGTTTCGGATTGTCGAATTTGGGGATCGGCGACGGGTCCATCACGTAGCGCTCGTCGACCATCACTGGATAGGCGTAGCTGGTGGCGATATGGCCGAAGGTGGCGATGTCTTCGTAGAGCTTTACGTGCATCACCCCGTAGTCGTTAAGGGCGTGCATGGTGCGGGTCTCGGTTTCCGACGGTTCGATGAAGCGCAGCGGCTCGGGGATCGGCACTTGGTAAACCATGATTTGCCCAGCCTGCAACGGTGTTTCCGGGATGCGGTGGCGGGTCTGGATCAGCGTGGCGTCCGGCGTGGCTTCGGTGGTGGCAATGCCCGCAGTGCGCGCGAAAAAGCGGCGGATCGACACGGCGTTGGTGGTGTCATCGGCGCCCTGGTCGATGACCTTGAGCACGTCATCCGCGCCGAGGATCGCGGCGGTCAGTTGCATGCCGCCCGTGCCCCAGCCATACGGCAATGGCATTTCGCGGCCACCGAACGGTACCTGGTAACCGGGGATCGCCACGGCCTTGAGCAACGCGCGGCGGATCATGCGTTTGGTCTGTTCGTCGAGGTAGGCGAAGTTGTAGGCCGTGTCATTCATGGCGGGAGCCCTCGGCGGGTTGGCGCAGTTTGCGGATCAGCTCCAGCTCGGACTGGAAGTCCACGTAGTGCGGTAGTTTGAGGTGCGAGACAAAACCGGCGGCCTCGACGTTGTCGCAGTGCGCCAGCACGAACTCCTCGCGCTGGGCCGGTGAGACGATCTCTTCGTTGTATTCCCCGGCGCGCAACGAGCGGTCGACCAACGCCATCCCCATGGCCTTGCGCTCGGCATGCCCGAACGCCAGGCCATACCCGCGCGTGAACTGCGCCAGCTCAGTGGCCGAGCCAACGAACTGGTTGACCATCTCGCACTCGGTCACTTCGATGCTGCCCAGGCAAATGGGGAAGCCCAGCTCTTGCGGATCGATCCACACGTCCACATCACCGATGCGAATCTCACCGGCAAACGGGTGATTGCGGCCGTAGCCACGTTGGGTCGAGTAGCCCAGCGCCAACAGGAAGCCTTCATCGCCACGGGCCAGGGCCTGCAGGCGTTCGGCACGGCTGGCGGGGTATTCCAGCGGGTCGCGAGTGATGTCGGCGACCGTGGCGTTGTCGTCGACTTCGGGCTTGATCAGGCCTTCTTTGGCGAGCAGGCCGAGGACGCGCGGGCAGGCTTCCAACGTCGCCTCCGGCGTGGTCTGCGGCCCTGGATATTCACCTTCGGCCAGCAGCGTAAAATCCAGCAGGCGATGGGTGTAATCGAAGGTCGGGCCGAGCAATTGACCGCCCGGCACGTCCTTGAACGTGGCCGACAAACGCCGGCTCAGCGACATGTGCGCGGTGTCGATCGGCAGGCTCGGGCTGAAGCGCGGCAGCGTGGTGCGGTAGGCGCGCAGCAGGAAGATCGCTTCCACCAGATCCCCCGCCGCTTGCTTGATCGCCAGCGCGGCGAGTTCTTCGTCGAACAGCGAACCTTCCGTCATCACCCGTGCCACGGCCAACGGCAGTTGTTCGCGGATTTGCGTCACGCTCAGTTCCGGAATCGCGGTATCGCCACGGCGTTTTTTCGCCAGCAGGCGGTGGGCATTGTCGATGGCCTGTTCGCCACCTTTGACGGCTACGTACATCAGGCGTGCTCCTGTGCAATGCGGCTGCTGCGTGGCAGGCCGATCAAGTGGTGGCCGGCAGCGAACACAACGTCCAGCCCGCGGGGAAAGGCTTCGCGGCGCTGACGTTCGTGCCAGAAGCCTTGGGGCACTGGCAGGTGCACCTGGCGCTGGGCCTTGATGCCGGGGCCGCGCCAGAGCAGGCCGCGACCGCCTTCCAGGTCGGAGAGCTGCACGAGCAGGGTGCAGGACTGATCGGGGTAGCGGTCATTGCCGTGATCGAAGCCACTGAGGTCGAGCAAGTCCTGTTCGCCGAGCAGCGCGAAGACCGCGTCTTCGCGCTTCGACGTCAACGGGCAGCCGCAATGGAAGGCCAGGTTGGCGCGGATCAGCGGCGTGTCGAAGCTCGGCGCCAGCCATAGCGGCGTGTCGGTATCCAGTAGCGCCAGGCACAAGGCGTAGGTGGCGGGCGCCAGGCCGTCGAGGCGTGGCGCGCACGGCAGGTGCTGGATCAAACCGGGCTCGGCGAGGGCCTTGAGGGCGGCACGAAAACCGCGCTGGGCATCAAGGACCGGGTCAACAAACGCCGGCTGCAACAGTGGCGCACTCATCAGTTTTCTCCTCGTACGAGCGTGAAGAACTCGACCTTGGTGGCGGCGGTATCGGCTTCTTTTTGTGCACGGCGGGCGGCCTGGGCATTGGCCAGCGCGGTGATCAAATCGCTGAGCCAGCGGCTCGGCTGCGAGCCTTGCAGATGGGCATCGGCCAAGGCGGCCAACTCGGCATGGACCTTGTCGCGCCCGGCCAGGTAGCTGTAGCCGGTGCGGCCATCGGCCAGGCGCACCACACAGCGGGTCACGCTCATTTCGCCGACGTTGAACGGCGCGCCATTGCCGCCCATGCGGCCGCGCACCAGGGTCATGCCGATTTCCGGGGCGCGGATCAGTTGGTATTCGGCGTCCTTCAACGCGGCTTCGTGGGGCTGCAGTTCACTGAGCTGGGCGCGAGCAAGCACGCCGATCCAGTGTTGACGCGGGGACAGGCTCATCAAAGGCTCCATCAAGTCATCACCTGGTACTGGAAGCGATCCGAACGGCTGGTGGACTGCGCCAGCTCCACCGGGTGGCCATCGCGATCGCGGGAAAGGGTGAATACGGTGAGCGCCGGCAAGTGCCGGGGCATCATCAGCAGCGCGGCTTCGTCACGGTTGGGCAAACGCGCACCGATCAGGCTGTGGGTGCGGGTCAGCGGCAGGTCACGCTCGCGCAGGTAGTGGCGCAAGGACCCGCCGGTGTAGTCGGCCAGCAACGGCGCGCGGCTGGCGCAGTAGCGATGGCGGATCAGGCTGACGGGCTGGTGGTCGAGCTTGCGCAGGGTTTGCAGTTCGATCATTGGCGCCATCTCGGCGATGCCTAAGTGCTGCGCCTCTTCACGGCTGGCGTAGCAGTAGCGGCGCTTGAGCAACAGCGCTTCCACCCCTACGCCCTGGGCCGACAACGATTGGCTATAGGAGGTCTCGGCGCCCATCGGGTAGATGAGCGGGCGGTCGAGCACCTGGGTGCCCTTGCCCTGGCGGCGTAACAGGCTGCCTTCGAACACCAGCTCGTCGATGGCCCGGCGCAGGGTGTGGCGGTTGACGCCAAAGCGCTCGGCCATGTGCACCTCGCCGGGCAGGAAGTCGCCGGCCTGGTAGCTGCTCAGTTCACGGCGCAGGATATCCGCGAGTTCGCGGTACACCGGCTCATCTTGTCTAGACAACTGCATGTTTAAAAAAGCGCCGCGTGGGCACCCCTCCGACGTCAGATGAACTGCTTGCGCAGGCGTTGGGACAACACGTCGATAGCGCTCACCACCACGATGATCACCAGCAACACCGCGCAGGTTTGTACGAACTGGAAGGCGCGGATGTTTTCCCAGAGGATCACGCCGATCCCGCCCGCACCGACCATGCCCACCACCGTCGCCGAGCGGACATTGGCTTCGAAGCGGTACAGCGCGTAGCTCACCCACAGCGGCATCACTTGGGGGATCACGCCGTAGATCACTTCCTGCAGGGCGCTCGCGCCGGTGGCACGTACGCCTTCCACCGGGCCTGGATCGATAGCTTCGACGGCTTCGGCAAACAGCTTGGCGAGCACGCCGGTGGTGCTGATCCACAGGGCCAATACACCGGCGAAAGGGCCGAGGCCGACGGCGACCACGAACAACATCGCGAAGACCATTTCATTGATGGAGCGGAAGGCGTCCATCACCCGGCGCAGGGGTTGGTGGACCCACCAGGGGGTGATGTTGTCGGCGCACAAGATGCCCAGCGGCACCGAGCAGACGATGGCCAACACCGTGCCCCAGAGGGCGATTTGTACGGTGACGATCATCTCCTTGAGGTAGGAGCGCCACTCGTGAAAGTCCGGCGGGAAGAAGTCGGCGGCGAAGGTCGCCATGTTTCCGGAGTCGCGGTACAGCGCCAGCGGGTTCATTTCCGCGCCGTGCCAGGCCCAGGCGAGCAAGACCAGGAACAGGCCCCAGCCGAGGTATTGCGGCCACGTGCGTTTGCCGACGGCTTCAGCGTGCAAGGTAGTCATGGGTCACTCTCGATCAATGTGTATGAGTGGGCTTTCTGTGGTGAGCCTGGCTTCTGTGGTGAGCGGGCTTGCCCCGCGCTGGGCTGCGCAGCAGCCCCAATGGCTCTGCTGTGAACCCGGAGGGAGACAAGCCCCCTCACCCCAAAAGCACTCCGCATACAGGCGGGGGATTAGCCGTTGACCGCAGTTTTCTTGTCCAGCTCGGAGATGCGCTGTTGCAGCTTCGCCAGGTCGGCGTCGATGTCGGCGAGCTTCTTGGCCTTGTCGGCCGCGTCCAGCTTGCTGTCAGCGCTGATCGTGGTGCGCTGCTTGAACAGCTCCAGCTGGCGGATCGGCAACAGTTGGTCGTCGTTGGAGGCGAGGAACTTGCCCAGCTGCATGTTCTTCAGCACCACCTTCTCTTCATCGGTGTCGCCATAGTTGGCAAAGAAATCGCGGATCTTGGTTTTCTCGCTGTCGCTCAGCGCCTTGCTCCACACCATCGGGTCGGCCGGGATCAGCGGCGATTTCCAGATCACCTTGAGCATCGCGGCTTTGTCGGGCTGGGTGACTTCCAGGCGGTCCCAGCTTTCGGTGTTGAAGGTGGCCACGTCCAACTGCCCCTTGGCCACGCTCAAGGCGTTGACTTCATGGCTGGAGTTCAGCGTGCGTTTGAACGCGGTGGCGGCGTCCACATTGTTCTTGGCGAACACGTAGTAGCCCGGCACCAGGTAGCCCGAGGTGGAGTTCGGGTCACCGTTGCCGAAGGTCAGGTTCTTGGCATTCTTGAGCATGTCGTCGACGTTGTTGATCGGGCTGTCCTTGCGCACGATCAGCACGCTCCAGTAACCGGCGGCGCCGTTGGCGGCAGCGGTCTGGGCGAAGATCTCGCCGTTGGAACGGTCCACCGCTTCCATCGCGGCCTTGTTGCCCAGCCAGGCCACGTCGACCTTGTTGAAGCGCATGCCCTGGATCAGGCCAGCGTAGTCGGAGGCGAAGGTGGCGTTGATGGTCAGGCCGGTCTTCTTGTGCATGTCATCCAGGAACGGCTGCCAGATGCTCTTGAGGTTCTGCGAAGACTCGGTGGACATGATGCCGAAATTGATCACCTTGTCAGCGGCGTGGGCGTTGCCCAGCGCGACACTGGCCAGCAACACGGCAGACAAAAACACATGGCCGATACGGTTCAACATGGACGGGACTCCTGTGGGTCGTGAGTAGGGTTTCAAGCGCGCGCCAAGGCCAGCCGAGGGGGCGCTTCGGCACGGCGGGTTTGGTCGGAACACATCAGGCTGGTGTCGACGTCGGCACCGTATAAATCGTTGAGAAACTGGCTGCTCATCGAACTGCCCTGCCCGTCGAAATGAATGCGCCCGCCTTTCAGAGCCACGGCACGCGGGCAATAACGCATGGCGTAATCGACTTGATGCAGGGTCACCACCACGGTCTTGCCGTCGCGGTGGTTGATGTCGGCGAGGATCTCCATGACCTTGCGCGCCGACTCCGGGTCGAGGGACGCGATCGGTTCGTCGGCCAGGATCACCTCGGCCCGCTGAGTCAACGCACGGGCAATCGCCACGCGCTGCTGCTGGCCGCCGGACAAGGTCGAAGCCCGTTGCGCGGCCAGATCGGCCAGGCCGACGCGCGCCAGCGACGCCATGGCAAACGCCTTCTCCTCGGCATTGAACAGCCCCAGGTTGCCACGCCAGCGCGGCATCCGGCCCAGGCACCCGAGCAGCACGTTGTCGAGCACGCTCAGGCGATTGACCAGGTTGAACTGCTGGAAGATGTAGCCGATGTCCGCCCGCAACCGCCGCACCTTGCCATTCAAGCGTCCACTGGCCTGCACCTCCCGGCCGAGCACCTTGACGCTGCCGCCGTTGCGCTTGTCGCAACAGGCCAGGCCCGCCAAATGGCGCAACAACGTGGACTTGCCGGAACCGGAAGCGCCAATCAGCGCGACCATCTCACCAGCGGCAATGGTGAGTTCGAGGTCGACCAACGCAGGCTTCTTCGCAAAGGTCTTGTTCAAGTGATCGACATGGATAGCGTGCGTCATGGGCTTCTCTGTCTTGTTTGAACAGCCAGGGGATGGCTGCGGTTGAGTTCAAACGACAGTAGGCGCGGGAGGTGTCAGTGCTATTACTTGCACATGACTGGAGGGGGTCGGCTGGATGAAGGTTTTGTGAAAGGTTGGAATGTGACCGCAACCCCCTGTGGCGAGGGAGCTTGCTCCCGCTGGGCTGCGAAGCGGCCCCGAAACCGAAGGGCGCGGTGTGTCAGGTGGATAGAACGTGACGGGATCGGGACTGCTGCGCAGTCCAGCGGGAGCAAGCTCCCTCGCCACAGGGGTCGGAGGTGTTTCAGTGAGATTCGAAGGGCGAAACAGTCGGAAGCCTCTTCAGTTCAAAACCCTCGAAAACACCCACATCGCGCTCGCGGAAGCTGTCCATCGTCACGGGTTCAAGGTTCAAAGCCTGATTAAGAATCTGCGCCGTTTGCTGGGCTCGCAGACGTGGGGAGACGATCAACACGTCGATGCCGCAGGGCAGGTTCTTGCTCAGAGAGACGGCCTGTGCCCTGCCCCGCTCGGTCAATTCCGGATCGAGTGCGCCGAGGTAGCGGTGCTCGGCGTTGGCCCAGGTTTCGCCGTGGCGTATGACGTGGAGATGCATGAGGTCCGTCTCGTTGAAAGCGGCATGAGAAAATGAACAACGGCGCAAACTTCAACGCCTCCCTATATAGCTTCCCTGCAACTCAAGTGCGCGCACTCTGCGGTAATCTGCTGCGATAACTGCACGGTCCGCATGAACCAGATAGACAGTCCCTGGCTGACTGAAAACGTCATGGGTCGCGCCTATGTGCTCACCGTTCTCAACGTAAAAAGCCGCTTCATAAAAAGAATCCAGCTTGCGCAGCTCGCTCAGGAACTGGTCCTTATAGAAATAGCCTTCCAAGCGGTTGATCAGGCCAACATTGTAGGTATGTTGCAACAGTTGATAATGCTCTCCTTTAACCAGCCGCTGCGTAAAATGTTCAGGTTCGACGATGGATAACACCACCGCATCAATCTGCCCAAGACCAGTGGTTTGCCTGGATACGCCCGGGCGAAGAATGCCATCGGTACGGGCTGCAATTTCCACCAATTTCGGCCCGTCCTCGGTGAACATGACCTCCGCGTGGCTGGGTCCATTGTGGATACCCAAGCATCGCACTACGGCCCGAGTGTAATCCACCAATACCGAATAGACCGCCGAGTCGGGCCCGATTAACTCGTCAATGTCATAGAGGATCCCGCCCCCCTGCGTGCGCTGCTTTTGATAGCGCACGACTTCAGTGACGAGCTGCTGGCCGTCCAGGGAGACCATATTCACCACATACTCCAACCCGGCCAGGTACTCCTGAATCAAGACCTGGGTGTTTGGGATATTCAATCGGTTTGTCGTCCCCAACAGCTTTTTCACGGCGATCTCACAAGCGTCCATGTCCTCGCAAACAAACACCCCATCCGCTCCTGCACTCTCAAGGGGTTTGATTACCACAGGAAAACGCCCGTGGGTGTTGATCCAGCCTTGTGCGAGGTCCCAGGTACTGGCGAGGAACTGTCGTGCGGCGGGTAATTGCGCCTGGGTAATGCACTGGATCATCTCGTACTTGTTTCGACGGGCATGGGTTTTGTCGAAATCATTGCGATACGGCAGCTGCAGTCGCTCGTTCAACTGGTCGGCGAGCAGCACACCGGTTTCGGCACCGGCGATGATGAACTGAGGCTCGAAATGCTCGACACTCGCCACCGTCGCTGCGAGATCGATATTGACGATCATCTGGTCATACAGCGTTTGGTCGAAGCCCTTGTAATAGTAACGATCCAAACTGCCGGATGAGGCCACATGCATCAGCAAGCACCCCTCTTCGTTCAGTCGTTTGGCGACAAATTTACCGGATGAAAATCCGTCGACCACCACTACTTTAATCATGGTACCGCCCTCCTCATTGCGTACAAGGCCCGCCCCAACAGCAAAAGCACAATGATGCTGACGGCCGCAACACTTGCCACGGAAAACGCCACTCGGGCATCCAGGTACTGGAGTAACAGGACAAATACCGGAAGGGTCAGCAACACCAGAGATACGTGGATCGGAGTGAGGTAATAGATGGTTTTCTGGATCAAGTAAATCGGCAATAAATGGCCGATCACCACCAGGATCAACATGGGCAGAATTAACTCTCGATTAATGGAAAAACTTCCCCCCGCCACAGGAATTGCGATGACACAAACAGCGATCATGGCGATGTTTCTGACGGCCAGGATTTCATAAATGGCCCACTGCCGAGCAAACATTTTCTTTGAAAATACTGTGTACATGACAGTGCCCAGGGCACAGGCCATCACGCTGGTGATCCCCATCAACCGCTGCCCCACGGTGGTGGTGGCGATACCACTATCGCCCGTGAAGGAGTTGAACAGCATGATCCCAACCGAAATGAGCACCAGACAGGATACAAGTGCGTCGGCAAGAGCAGCTTTTGGGTTGCGTTTGTCGAGCAGAGAAATAATTAACGTGAGTGCCGGACCACAGGCTACCGAGGCTACTCCAACGACGGCGGGCTCAAGATAACGAAGGGCATAAAATAGGCCGCCCCAGTTGAGCAGTACAGAAATATTCACGAGACCAATTAACCACCATTGCCCTTGAAGCTTCAAATACAACGAGCTCGCATCTCGACACAACGCGTATGTGGAAAATAAAGCTGTAGAAGCTATAAAACAATAAAAAACAACTAAAAGCGTATCAACAGCCTGTGTCACGAACGCTACGTATACGTCGAACGCCGCACTCATCAAGCAAAAAATCAAACCAATGACGATACCTTTCCGCAGCATGGGCTTAAATCACTCAAATTTGTTAGCGGGCACATTCAAACCACACGCACACTTTGATCCTCCACAACTATCTTTATAAGTGTTTTAACCCTAATTCCCGTTTTCGCCTGAACATTCTTAAAACCACCATTCCCCATTTTCTCAACAGCACAAATAACATCAACCAACTGGCCTCCCGCACCTTGAACCGCCTCGACCATGGCAATTACAGCGCCACCAGTGCTCAACGTATCATCAATTATTGTGACCTTATCTCCCGCATCAATCCCATTAAGATACATCTTCCCCTGAAAGTACTCTGAGTCAATATTGACTACCTGTTCATTTACATCTCCAAGGCTATACGGGTACCACCTTGCCATAGCCATCGGAATACCCGTCAACAAAGAAATGGTCGTGGCAAGGGGAGCACCTTTATCTTCTTCAGTCACAATCTTCGAAACATCAAGGTCCATCAGCCTGATTAAATTCTGGGCTACCTCAATTAACACAGCAGGCCGCAAAGCAGGTATCTGATCGGTAAATTCGTTTACCGTTGTCAATGACTTACCAGAATTCACAACTTTCGCTTTTTTATAGACTTCTTCAAGTAGCATCAGCCACCTCACTGTATTCAGGGTAAACTCCATCCCAACGACTTACGTACTTCCACGAACCATCAAAAAACAAAGTAATAATATTTTTTCCGTAAAAGTCTTTAGCAAGCTCCTCACAAATCAATAAATTCGCACCGCAGGTCGGCCCTATTGAAATTTTTTCCTCTCTAATAAATCGCTTCATTCGAGCCCAAGCATCAGAGCCATTCACCACTCTCACTTCATCAATAAGTTCGGATATTGTATTAACCGATAATACCCCAGCTCCCAGCCCCATTAAGTTATGAGAACAGTGCTCAAAATGCAGGTTATTTCTTTCTGAGTACAATGGCGCAGAACTGCTGACTTCTATCCCTACGGTTTTTATGTTTCCGTACTCTCGCCTCAACACCTCGGCAATACCTGAGAACGTGCCGCCAGTCCCGATTGAACACACGAAAAAATCAGGTATCACACTCATAGCTTTCAGCGACGTCACTATTTCATTCCCACAGACACTCCAAGCCTCTCTATTCAACAGACTATTGGATTGATCTAGAAAATAATGCCCACCTGAAGAACATTCAGCCAGATAACGTTTGGCCTCAAGGACTGCACCTAATAGAAAACCCTCCTTGGGAGTTTCAACTATCTCTGCACCAAAAGAGAGTATTTGTGCCTTTCTCTCTTCAGTCATTCCTTCGGGCATAAATATTTTAACATCATAACCCTTCAACTTACCTATCCATGCGAGTGCCGCACCACCATTGCCAGTTGAGCAGTCTACCAAGGTCATGCCGGGCTCAATAAAGCCCGCCTCTTCCAACCGACTGACCATATTTAAATAAGTTCTGTCCTTATGACTTCCAGACGGATTCAAAAACTCGAACTTAGAAAAACACCTGTTTCCATTCGAAGAAACGGTCGCCAACTCTAAAAATGGCGTATTACCGATATCTGCTAGCTTCATCTCAAGCCCCACAAACCAGGAGAATACTTTTAAGCTAACGGATTAATCCCAAAAAAAATAGCTAGCCAAACGGATAGGTAGCAATTAAACGAGCGATCTGACTTTGTACTTATCTATATATGTAGGATACATCCGACAAATTCAACACCATCAAAAAAAGCCAACTCTCAACGCGACTGTTCCTACAACCTCTGTGACTTGCAATTGCTATAACGCGCCATTAGCCTCTCTCGGTCGCTGCTCATCAGCGATCAGGCTTGGTCGCCTGGATTAGAATGGCGCACAGGGCCGCGCAAGCGGCATTATTGTGCTCGCGTTATGGCGAGCTGTGCGTGGGAGGGCTTAGGCCCTGCCGGGTTTCCATTCCCTGGTCGACCAACCTGCGTACAGCTCGCCACCCTTCTGCTTGGTCGCGGAGGGGGTGAGCTCCAACTGAATGGAGATTTACTGCATGAAAAAAGTTACTCCAAATCCCCCGCCATCCACGTCGGATGACACGCCGCAAACCTCACCCAATCTCATCTTCACCGTCCGCCCCGGCCTAAGCATCGACGCAGCCTTGAGCAATGCCAGCGAGATGTTGGAATCCGCAACCGTGTGTGCTTACGACTGTGCCGAGCATCTGGATGGCTCGGGCCGCAAGCAGGTGCTGGCGGTGGTGCAGATGATTGAGATTGCGCAGTTGTGGGTGGATGAAGCGCTGAATCGGGCGTGTCCGGTGGTCTGACAGCCGATGAGGTCTCCTGTGGGAATTGGCTTGTCGGATCGCCGCACCTCTGCGATGGCGGTTTAGCTGCAATTGATTCGGTGCCTGACACACCGCCATCGCGGGCAAGCCCGGCTCCCACAGTTGATCTTCATTGGCTTGGAGAAGGCGTTTCACTGGCAAGAAAAAGGCGACCCGAAGGTCGCCTTTTGTCATTGCGCGTACTGCTTGCTTAGCCCCGGTGGCACGCCCTGCACGTCGGTCTCTTCCCAAGGCCCGTTCGGGCTGATCGAACGGCTCCAACCGTTGCTCCAGCGGTAGTACGTGCGCTGGCGGTAGAAGGTGTCGGGCTGGTCTTCCAGCACGTACACCTGCATCTTGCCGTCCCAGTGGCTGGCGGCGCCCGGTGGTGGGGCGAAGGTCGGCGATTTGGTCGGCACGGGTTTCGGTGGCGGGGTAACCGGGCCGGAGGGTTTGGTGCTCGGCTGGGTCGATGGGCCTGACGGTGGGATGGTCGGGCCGGTGGGCCCGGGCGGTGGGCGGTGGACCGCACAGGCGCTCAGGCCCAGTACCAGGCTGAGCAAAGTGATGCGTGCAAATGCGGTCATAGGCGTTTCCTCGAGTTACTTGTCCGGACTGTCGATGGTCAGCTGCTGCAAGGCAGTGGTGGTGCTGGCCAGGGGTTGGCTGCGGCCGATCCATTCGCCAGTGGTCGGTTGACCGGCCCGGGATATGCGCGCAACCAGTTGGACTTCAGGGAAGTTGGACAGTTTCAACTGCGGCATCATCGCGTCGGCGTCGCCGAGTTCGACGGTGATGGGCAGCTCGGCGACGGTGACGCGCTTGGCGGCCAGCGGTGCCGGCGGGCCTTTCACGGCACGGGCGAAGATAAATACGCTGTCGGTGGGCAGGGCCTTGGCTTTCACGTCGGCGGACAGGTCCACGCGGACGTTCATCACGTTTTTTTGAGGAGCAACGGTGCCGCCACTCTCTTTGAGCTTCTCGGCAGCGCGGTCAATGCCACCTTGAAGCGCTGCGCGGGAGTTGTCTTGCGGCGGCAGCTGGGCCAACAGACGATTCCAGTAGTCGATAGCCTCTTGATAACGCTGGCCTTCAAAGGCAGCTATACCCAGCAGGCCGAGGCTGGTGACTTCCTTCGGATCGAGCTTCAACGCCTCGTCGGTGAGCGCCTGCACCTTGGGCGACCACTGTTTGTTGTCAGCAAAATACTGCGCCTGGGCCCACTGGCCGAGCAGTTCCGGCTGGCGCCCGGCCAGCGCCACGGTGCGTTCGAACACCTTGGCGGCATCGGCGGAACGGTCCTGGGCCATGTAGGCGCGACCGAGGAAGTACAAGCCTTCCGGCGAGTCCGGTTGGGCAGCGGCGGCGCGTTCCAGGCGGTGGGTCATGTCTTCCATGGACACCGGCGGCTGGGAGAATTCGCGGGTCAGTTCAACCTTGTCGCTGGCCCCGTAATGCAGGTACAGCGCAACCCCCAGGACCGGCACCAAGAACGCCGCCAGAAATGGCAGTGGCTTGCCCAGGCGCGATTCACGGGGTTTTTCCACGCCTTCCGTGTCAGCCAGTAATTCACGCGCCGCTTCGGCGCGGCCGGTGTCGAGTTGCGCGGCATTCAGTACGCCTTCGTCCTGCTGCACTTGCAGCTCGGCCACGCGTTCTTGGTAGAGCGCCACGTTCAGCGCGGTACGATCCTCTTCACGCTGGGCGCGGCGGCCGCGCAGGACAGGGATCAACAGGAAACTCAGGGCAATCAGAAGCAGCAAGCCGGCTGCGAGCCAGAAATCAATCATCAGTCTTGGTGTCCAGCAATTGGTCGAGGCGTTTGCGCTCTTCGGGGGACAGCGCGTCGGAACCATCGGTCGGCGCAGCACGGCGACGGCGCACGATCACCGCCATCACCACCACGCCCGCCAGCAACAGCCCGGCGGGGCCGAACCACAGCAGCGCGGTCTTGCCGGTGAGGGCCGGTTTGTAGCGCACGAAATCACCGTAGCGGTCGACCATGAAGTCGATGATCTGCTGGTTGTCCTTGCCCTCCCCCAGCATGCGGAAGATCTCTTTGCGCAGGTCGGCGGCGATGGGCGCGTTGGAGTCGGCGATGTCCTGGTTCTGGCACTTGGGGCAGCGCAGTTCCTTGGTCAGTTCGCGGAAACGCTCGCGGTCCCCGTCCTTCGCGAATTCATAGGTGTCGATGGCGGCGTGGGCCACGCCGACCAGTCCAAGCGCCAGCAACGCAGCGGCTAACAGACGCTTCATGGCTTGGCCTCATCGACCAGTGCCTGGTATTTGGCGGCCAGTTGCTCGCGCCACACCACTTCGTCGATCACGCCGACGTACTTGTCGCGGATCACACCCTTGGCGTCGATGAAGAAGGTTTCCGGGGCGCCGTAGACGCCCAGGTTCAGACCGAGGTTGCCGTCTTCATCGCGGATGTCCAGTTGGTACGGGTTGTGGAACTCAGCCAACCACTTCAAGGCCGCGGCATTGTCGTCCTTGTAGTTGATGCCGTAGATCACCACGCCCTTCTCGGCCAGCGTGTTCAGCACCGGGTGCTCGACGCGGCAGGAAATGCACCAGGTGCCCCACACGTTGACCAGTGCCGGTTTGCCCAGCAGGTCGGCCTGGGTCAGGGTCTTGTCGCCCTGCACCGTTGGCAGGCTGAACGCCGGGAACGGCTTGCCGATCATGGCCGACGGCAGCTCGGCCGGGTCCAGATAAAGGCCGCGATACAGGAACACCGCCACCACCAGAAACATCGCCAGTGGTACGACCATCAACCAACGCTTCATACCGCCGCTCCTTGCAGACCGAGGGCTTCACGCACCCGGCTCTTGACCTTGACCCGATACCGTCGGTCCAGCGCGGCCAGCAAACCACCAAAGCCGGTAAGCAAGCCGCCGAACCAGATCCAGCGCACAAACGGTTTCACATGCACCCGCACCGCCCAGGCACCCTCGCCCAACGGTTCACCCAGCGCCACATACAGGTCACGGGTGAAACCGGCGTCGATGCCGGCTTCGGTCATCATCGAACTCTGCACGGTGTATAGGCGTTTTTCCGGGTGCAGCACGGCGATTTCCTTGCCATTGCGCACGACACGCACGGTGCCTTTGTCTGACGTAAAGTTCGGCCCTTCGAAGTGCTTGGCACCTTCGAAGATGAAGTGGTAACCGGCCAGGTCCATGGACTCGCCCGGCGCCAGGCGCAAGTCGCGCTCGGCGCTGTTCTGGCTGGAGAGCACCACGCCAAGGGCGCACACGGCGATGCCAATGTGGGCGATCTGCATGCCCCAGTAGCTGCGGGTCAGGGTCGGGAGGCCTTTGACCAGGCCTTTGTGACGGGTCTTGTCGAAGATGTCGCGCACGCCGGCCAGCAACACCCAGGCGGCGAGCAGGAAGGTCGCGAGCACCGCCCAGTTGAAGTCGCCATAGGCAAACCCGGCGATCACCGCCAAGGCCACGCTGCCGAGCAGCACCGGCATCAGCATGCCGGCCAGCCATTTCACCGGGGTGTCTTTCCAGCGCACCAGCATGCCCACCGCCATCACCACCATCAGCAGGCCCATCAACGGGATAAACAACGCGTTGAAATACGGCGGGCCGACGGACAGCTTGGCGCCGCTCAAGGCGTCCAGCACCAACGGGTACAGGGTGCCGAGCAGGATCATCGAAGCGGCCACCACCAGCACCAGGTTATTGCCCAGCAACAGGGTTTCCCGCGACCACAGGTTAAAGCCGACCTGGCTCTTGACCACTGGCGCGCGCAACGCAAACAACGTCAGGGAGCCGCCGACCACAAACAGCAGGAAGATCAGGATGAACACGCCGCGCTCCGGGTCGGACGCGAACGCATGCACCGAGGTCAGCACGCCCGAACGCACGAGGAAGGTGCCGAGCAGGCTGAGGGAAAATGCCGCGATGGCCAGCAGCACCGTCCAGCTCTTGAACACACCGCGCTTTTCGGTGACCGCCAACGAGTGAATCAGCGCAGTGCCGACCAGCCAAGGCATGAACGAGGCGTTTTCCACCGGGTCCCAGAACCACCAGCCGCCCCAGCCGAGTTCGTAATAGGCCCACCAGGAGCCGAGGGTGATACCAATCCCGAGGAAGGCCCAGGCGACAATGGTCCACGGCCGCGACCAGCGCGCCCAGGCCGCATCGAGGCGCCCGCCGAGCAAGGCGGCGATGGCGAAGGCGAAGGCCACGGAGAAACCGACATAGCCCATATAGAGCATCGGCGGGTGCACGATCAGGCCGATGTCCTGCAGCAGCGGGTTGAGATCGCGCCCGTCCACCGGGATCTGCGGCAGGATGCGGGTGAACGGGTTGGAGGTCATGATCAGGAACAGCAGGAAGCCGATGCTGATCATGCCCATCACTGCCAATACGCGGGCCAGCATCACTTGCGGCAGCTGGCGCGAGAACACCGACACCGCGAAGGTCCAGCCGCCGAGGATCAACGCCCACAGCAGCAACGAACCTTCGTGGGCGCCCCACACGGCGCTGAACTTGTAGTACCAGGGCAACGCGCTGTTGGAGTTATTCGCCACATAGGCGACGGAAAAATCGTCGGTCATGAAGGCGTAGGTCAGGCAACCGAACGCGAACACCAGGAAGGCACATTGGCCCCAGGCGGCCGGCTGCGCCAGGCTCATCCACAAGCGGTCGCCGCGCCAGGCACCGAGCAACGGCACCACGGCCTGAACGATGGCAAAGCACAGGGCGAGGATCATCGCCAACTGGCCCAGCTCTGGAATAAACAGTGCGGACGTCATGGCTTAGCCCTCCTTGGCAGGCGTTGGCGCGGATTGGCCGCTGTCTTTCAGGGCCTTGGTCACTTCCGGTGGCATGTACTTTTCATCGTGCTTGGCCAGCACTTCGTCGGCCACCACCACGCCGTCGGCGTTGAGCTTGCCCAGGGCGACGATGCCCTGGCCTTCGCGGAACAGGTCCGGGAGGATGCCGCGATAAGTAATGGTCACGGCTTTGTTGAAGTCGGTGACGACGAAGGTCACGTCGAGGGAGTCGCCGGAGCGTTTGAGCGAGCCCTTCTCCACCATGCCGCCGGCACGGATGCGCGTGTCGATCGGCGCTTCGCCATTCGCGATCTGCGTGGGCGTGTAAAACAGGTTGATGTTCTGCTGCAAGGCGCTCAAGGCCAGGCCGACGGCAATGCCGACGCCCACCAGAATCGCAAGGATGATCAACAGACGCTTTCTACGCAGCGGATTCACTTTTCGGTCTCCCGGCGCAGACGTCGCGCCTCTTGTTGCAGGTAACGCTTGCGGGCCAGGATCGGCGCGGCGACGTTGAGGGCCAGCACCGCCAGGCAGATGCCATAGGCCGTCCACACATACAGGCCGTGGTGGCCCATGGCGAGAAAATCACTGAAAGAAGCAAAACTCATCCGCGCGCTCCCAGGCTGTTTTGCACTTCGGCCTTGACCCAGCTGGTGCGGGCTTCACGCTTGAGCACTTCGAGGCGCATGCGCAGCAGCAACACGGCACCGAAGAAACAGTAGAAACCCAGCACCATCAGCAGCAGCGGCGCCCACATTTCCACGGGCATCGCCGGTTTTTCAGTGAGGGTGAAGGTGGCGCCCTGGTGCAGGGTGTTCCACCACTCCACCGAGTATTTGATGATCGGGATGTTGATGACGCCGACGATGGCCAGCACCGCGCAGGCCTTGGCGGCACTGTCACGGTTGCTGATCGCGTTGCCCAGGGCAATCAGACCGAAGTACAGGAACAGCAGGATCAACATGGACGTCAGTCGTGCATCCCACACCCACCACGAGCCCCAGGTCGGCTTGCCCCAGATCGCGCCGGTGACCAGCGCCACGGCGGTCATCCACGCACCGATGGGCGCAGCGCATTGCAGGGCCACATCGGCGAGTTTCATCTTCCACACCAGGCCGACGATGCCGCACACCGCCAGCATCACGTAGCAGGACTGCGCCAGCATCGCGGTAGGAACATGGATGTAAATGATGCGAAAACTGTTGCCTTGCTGGTAGTCCGGCGGCGCGAAGGCCAGGCCCCAGACCAGGCCGATGCCGATCAGCAACACGGCGGCGACGCTCAACCACGGCAGCAGTTTGCCACTGATGCCATAGAACCATTTGGGCGAGCCGAGCTTGTGAAACCAGGTCCAGTTCATTGCTGTTTCCATCACGGTTGCTTCTTGTCGTTGCAAGAAGCGTAGGGTCTTTACTGACTAAAACATAACGTCTTGGTCAGACCTCATTATTCGCCGACGCTGATCTTCAGGCCGGCCGCTATAGCAAAGGGTGTCAGGGTTACCGCCAGGGCGGTCAGGCTACCCAGCCACAAGAGGTAACCGGTCGCCGGCATGCCCATGAGCGCGGCTTGCAAGGCGCCGCTGCCCAGGATCAACACCGGGATGTACAACGGCAGAATCAGCAGGGCCAGCAATAGGCCGCCGCGCTTCAAACCCACGGTCAACGCCGCGCCCACCGCGCCCAACAGGCTGAGGGTTGGCGTGCCGAGCAACAAAGACAGGAGCAACACCGGCAGGCACTCGGTGGGCAACCCTAGCATCATCGCCAGCAACGGTGAGAGCAGCACCAGCGCCAGGCCGGAAAAAGCCCAGTGTGCCAGCACCTTGGCCAGTACCAGAAGTGGCAAAGGGTGCGGCGAAAGGACCCACTGTTCGAGGGAACCGTCTTCGAAATCACTGCGAAACAGCCCGTCCAGCGAGAGCAGCACTGATAAAAGCGCCGCCACCCACACCAGTCCTGGGGACAAGGTTTGCAACAGTTTAGTCTCTGGGCCCACCGCCAACGGGAACAGCGCGATCACAATCGCGAAGAACACCAGCGGGTTGGCCAATTCGGCCGGACGACGGCACAACAACCGTGCTTCGCGGGCGACCAGCAGGGCAAACACGCTCATGCTGACCACCGCCCCAGGTCCAGATCACGGTAACCGATGGGCCTGCGATTGAGCGTGTGATGGGTGGTGAGGACAACCAGGCCACCCTGTTCGCAATGCTGGGCCAGGTGTTCTTCCAATTGGGCGACGCCTTGCTTGTCGAGGGCGGTGAAGGGTTCGTCGAGGATCCACAGCGGCGGGCCCGGCAGGTACAGACGCGCCAGGGCCACGCGGCGCTGTTGGCCGGCGGACAGGGTATGGCAGGGTACGTCTTCAAATCCCTTGAGGCCGACAGCGGCCAGGGCCTGCCAGATGGCCTCGCGGGAAGCGGGATGATGCAGGGCGCTGAGCCAGCTGAGGTTTTCTTCAGCGGTGAGCACATCCTTGATGCCGGCGGCGTGGCCGATCCAGACCAGGTTGCGCGCCAGTTCAGTGCGTTGTGCGTTGAGGGGCTTGCCGTTTAACCGAACTTCACCCGCCGTCGGCTGCATCAAGCCGGCCAGCAGGCGCAGCAAACTGGTCTTGCCGCTGCCGTTGGGGCCGCTGACCTGCACCATGTCGCCGCCGGCCAGGCGCAGTTCGAGGTGCTCGAACAGCAGGCGCAGGTCGCGTTCACAGGCAAGCGCTATGGCTTCAAGAAGAGGGCTGGTCAAAAGATCGCGGGCCTTTACGGTTCAAGTCGGCGGTGCAGCGGCCGTTAAAGAGAAATGCACAATAACGGCTTTGGCGACCGATTTTAGAGAGCTGGATCAAATAGTTGTGAGGTTTTTAGCGCTCTCTTTGCAGACGGGCGGCATTATACATGTGATGCCCTACTCTAAAGAGGGCAATTTCCCCAGAGACGACGCGCGCGATGACCGGTGAGATCAACCTTCCTACGCTTCCACCCGCCCCGGCGGCCGGGCCCGGCCCTGCGCCTGCAACCGGCGAGTTGCTGAAACTGCTGGAGCCGCAGATCGGCCTGATCGACCCTGGGAAAACCGCGAACGCCGAGGTCATCGCCCTTAAACAAGGCGGTGAAGCCTTCCAGTTGCTGCTCAAACTGACCCTTGAAGGCGGCCGCCAGACCCTGGTACAGGCGACCAGCCCCCAGCCGCTGCCGTTGGGCAGCAATGTGGCGGTGAGCCAGACGTCTACTGGCAACCTGACCCTCAGCCTGCAGCAGGCCTTGAGCGCCAATGTCGCCGCCCTCACCCGTATCGACACTAACCAGATGCCGGTGGGCACACTGTTGCAGGCCAAGGTACTGACCACCCAAATGCTGCCCCAGGGCACGGCGCAACCGGCGATCTACCGCTCGCTGGTCACCGTGCTCAACAATGCCTTGGCAGGCGCGACCCTGACCGTGGAAAGCCCGCAACCCCTGCGCGTCGGCAGCTTGCTCAGCGCCGTGGTGCAGAACGCACAGACCCTGAGTTTTGTGCCGCTGAGCGGGCTCAAGGATCAATTGGCCGTCACCCAGCAATTGTCGACCCAGCAAAGCCGCCAAGGCTCGCTGGATGCGGTGTTCACCGCGCTGCAGAACCTGCCCCGTGGCGACAGTACCTCCGCCGACCTGCGCGCCGCCGCCGACCGTCTGTTGGCCGCTTTGCCGGACTTGGCGCAAGTGAGCAACCCCAAGGTACTGGCGCAAGTCATCCAGAACAGCGGCGCATTTCTTGAAGCCAAACTGCTTGCCGGGCAAAACCCGCAGATCCCACCGCTGGACATGAAAGGCGCGCTGCTGCGCCTGGTCGCCGACTTACTGCCCGCCCTGCCCGCCAGTACCAATATGAATGCCATCCTCGCCGCCAACACCCTGGCCCAGGTGCTACCCAACTTCGTGCGCAGCCCCCTGAACACCCTCGGCCAGGTCAGCGCCCGGCAGATACCCGCCGGTTTCCCGTTGCCCGAGCGGTTGATGGCGAAACTGGAAGGCGAAGGTGACCTGGAAAACCTGCTGCGCCTGGCCGCCGGCGCGATCTCACGGTTGCAGAGCCATCAGCTGTCGAGCCTGGAGCAGACCGGCACCACCGCCGACGGCCGCCTGCAAAGCACCTGGCAGTTGGAAATCCCGATGCGCACGTTGCAAGACATCGTGCCGCTGCAAGTCAAGTTCCAGCGCGAGGAACCGCCGCCGGATAAGGACCAACCCGAACGCAAGGACAAGAAGGACGCCAAGCAGATGCTCTGGCGCGTCGAACTGGCCTTCGACATGGAGCCGCTGGGGCCGTTGCAGGTCCAGGCGCAACTGACGCAGGGCAAACTCTCCAGCCAGCTGTGGGCGACGCGGCCGTTTACCGCCAGCCTGATCGAAAGCCACCTGGGCGCCCTGCGCGAGCGCCTGGTGACGTCGGGCCTTAACGTCGGCGACCTCGACTGCCACCTCGGCACCCCGCCACGCGGGCCAAAAACCGGATTGGAGCAACGCTGGGTGGATGAGACCGCATGAAGAACGCCAACCCACCGCGCCAGGCGATTGCCCTCAAGTACGACGGCCAGCAGGCGCCGACCCTGACGGCCAAGGGCGACGATGCCCTGGCCGAAGCCATCCTGAAGCTGGCGCGGGAAAATGAAGTGCCCATCTATGAAAACGCCGAGCTGGTGAAGCTGCTGGCGCGGATGGAACTGGGGGACAGCATTCCGGAAGAGTTGTACCGCACAATTGCCGAGATCATTGCGTTTGCATGGACGCTGAAGGGCAAGTTTCCGGTGGGGTATGACCCGGATGCAGGGCCGGTGGAGCGCGACATCACCGAGCGCGGCGACGATTACTGAGGCCTATGAAGATCTCAATGTGGGAGGGGGCAAGCCCTAATGCGAGTCAGCTGAGGGTGAGCACCGTACCCGTGGCGAGGGAGCTTGCTCCCGCTGGGTCGCGAAGCGGCCCCAGCTCTTTGTTTCAAAAGACTGGGACTGCTGCGCAGTCCAGCGGGAGCAAGCTCCCTCGCCACGGGTTACTTTTCGCTCTTGCTGCTTCTTAACTGACTGGCATTAGGGCTTGCTGCCTCCCACATTGGGGTCAGCGGTCAGTTCAGGACTTCGCTTAGTGGGATGAAATTGACCCGGTCACCCCTCTCCAGCGTCGTGCCCTCCAACACCTCCACAAACCCCTCCGCCCACGCCGCACTGCGCAGTACGCCGGAGCTCTGGTTGCGGTAGATGATCGCCTTGCCCTGCTCGATACGCCCGCGCAGGTATTCGCGGCGGTTGCCGGGTTTGGGCCAAGTGAACCCCACCGGCACTTCAAAGCGCAGCGGCTCGACGTCTTGCACACCTTGACGGCGCAACAGGTACGGGCGCGCCAGCAGCGCGAACGTCACCAGCGTCGAGGCCGGGTTGCCCGGCAGACCGATCACCGGCACGCCACGGAAGTGGCCGAACGTCAGCGGCTTGCCCGGTTTGATCGCCAGTTTCCACAACGCCAACTCACCCTCTTCACGCAGGGCGATGCCAAGGAAATCCGCCTCGCCCACCGACACACCGCCCGTGGACAGGATCAGGTCGACCGCGCCCAGGCTCGCCAGGCGGGTGCGGGTCTGTTCCAGGTCGTCAGGCAGGATGCCGGCGTCGATCACTTCACAGCCCAGGCGCGTAAGCCAGGCACACAGCACCCGTCGGTTGCTGTTGTAGATCTGGCCCGGCCCCAGCGGCAAACCGGGTTCGATCAACTCGTCACCGGTGGACAGCACGGCCACGCGCGGTCGGCGAATAACGTCAAGACGGTCATGCCCGAGGGACGCCGCCAGGCCGAGTTCAATCGGGCCCAGGCGCGTGCCGACGGTCAAGACCAACTCGCCCGCGGTGGTTTCCTGCCCTCGGGGGCGGATGTTCTGGTCGACGTGCAAGGGCTCGGTGAAGCTCACGCGCTCGTCGGCGTGGACCACCGCGTTTTCCTGCACTTCCACACAGTCAGCCCCTTCAGGTACCGGTGCGCCGGTGAAGATGCGCGCGCAGGTACCGGCGGCCAGAGGTTCCGGCGCCTGGCCCGCAAAAATGCGCTGGCTGACCACCAAGGGCTCACCGGTCCAGTCCGACAGGCGCACGGCGTAACCGTCCATGGCACTGTTCGGCCACGGCGGCAGGTCAAGCGTGGAGACCAGGTCCTGGGCCAATACACGACCGTCGCAGTCGGCCAGGGGCAAGGTATTGCGCTCGCGGATCGGCGCGGCCTCGGCCATCGCCAGCAGCTGTTGCAGTGCTTGTTCCACCGGCATCAGGGTGCCGGTCTTGCCAGGCTTACCCACGGGATTCACAAGGCTCGGCCTGTTTCAGGTGCGGCACGAAATTGCACGGGCGGTGGCGGTTGTCCAACTGCTCGGCGAGGATGCCGTCCCAACCGGTGCGCACCGCATTGGTGGAACCCGGCAAGCAGCACACCAACGTGCCATTGGCCAGGCCGGCCAGGGCGCGGGACTGCACGGTGGAGGTGCCGATGTCGGCGACGGAGATCTGCCGGAACAGTTCGCCAAAGCCATCGACCTGTTTGTCGAGCAGGCAACTGACGGCCTCGGGGGTGCTGTCGCGGCCGGTGAAGCCGGTGCCGCCGGTGATCAGCACAACTTGCACCACGTCTTCGGCGATCCAGTGGGCGACTTGGGCGCGGATCTTGTAGAGGTCGTCCTTGAGCAGCACGCGCTCGGCCAGGGCGTGGCCAGCGGCGGTGAGGCGGTCGACGAAGACCTGGCCGGAGGTATCGGTTTCGAGGGTGCGGGTGTCGCTGACGGTCAATACAGCGATGTTCAGGGGTACGAAGGGCGCATCTGCCTTGGCGTTCATGGCACGGTCCGGTTGTCGAAGGAACAGCCCGATGTTATATCACAGGCCCCCCTTTTGCTGCCGCTGCGGAACCGCCATGCCTATCGATTCATCCCCTCTGCCCTGTTCGGTGTTGCTGCTGTCCGGAGGGCGCGGCCAACGCATGGGCGGCCAGGACAAGGGCCTGCTGGAATGGCGTGGCCAACCGTTGATCGCGCATTTGCAGAGGCTGGCGCGACCGCTCACGGATGACCTGATCATCTCGTGCAACCGCAACCCGGAGCGCTACGCCGACTATGCCGACCAGTTGGTGAACGACGACAGCCCGGACTTCCCCGGCCCGCTCGCGGGTATCCGGGCGGGACTCGCCGCCGCACGTCATGAGCACTTGCTGATATTGCCGTGCGATGTGCCGCATATCGACGCCCCATTGCTCGCCGACCTGCGTGAGACCGCACGGCGCAACCCGCTGCTGCCGGTGATGGTGCGCCATGGAGAGTTCTGGGAACCGCTGATCTGCATCATCCCGACGCGCCTGCGGGCCGCGGTGGAAGACGCCTGGCATGCCGGTGAGCGCAGCCCGCGCAAGATCTTCCTGCAACTGGGCGGTGTGGGCCTGGAATGCCCGGCGGATGACCCGCGCCTGGCCAACCTTAATACGCCGCAGCTGTTACAGACGCCGTCCGGCGTGTCAGAATGAACCTCGCTTAAGGAACTTTGTCGGCGCCCCGCGCGTCACAAGGTCAGCTATTAAAAAGTATTCTCTCGGAGACAATCTCATGACTCAAC
Organism: Pseudomonas petroselini; assembly: GCF_045037875.1. Lineage (NCBI taxonomy): Bacteria > Pseudomonadati > Pseudomonadota > Gammaproteobacteria > Pseudomonadales > Pseudomonadaceae > Pseudomonas > Pseudomonas petroselini. The sequence continues at coordinate 2,731,639 of NZ_CP173614.1, read as the reverse complement.
GGACCATCGCCGCTCTCATGCTTGCACTGGGCCTCGCCACCCTCGCCGGTTGCGCTTCGCCGACAGTGATCACCCTGAATGACGGTCGCGAAATCCAGGCCGTCGACACCCCGAAATACAACGAAGATTCGGGTTTCTACGAATTCGAACAACTTGACGGCAAGCGCACCCGCATCAACAAAGATCAGGTTCGCACCGTTAAAGACTTGTAAGTCTTAGCGTTTGCCAACAAGGCCCGCCTCGCGCGGGCCTTGTCGTTTCTGGCGGTTACCAGTCGAGGGTGATCCGGCTGCGAAAATCGCGCTCCTCGCCCGTCACAGGGTCGATAAACCGTACGCCCTGGGCCAGCAGCTTGAGCGGGTTGGCGTAGTCGTCCACGGCATCCTTGATGACGTCAGGGTAGAACGGGTCGTTGCAGATACTCGCGCCGAGGGCAGTCATGTGCACGCGCAGCTGGTGCTTCTTGCCGGTCACGGGGAACAGGCCGTAGCGCCATAGATCAGCCTTTTTTTCGCGCACTTCCACGGCCGTCTCGGTGTTGCTTGCACCAGGGCCTTCTTGCATGCGAAAGAACGGCTCGCCCTCTACCAGGCGGCTTTTATGCACCCTGGGGAACGTCAGGTTCGGCAGGGCTGGCGCGATGGCTTCGTAAAATTTATCGATCTGGCGTGTGGGAAACAGTTGCTGATAGGCCGAGCGGCTGGCCGGGTTGGCCGAGAACAGCACCAGGCCGGCCGTATGCCGGTCGATACGGTGCAAGGGCACCAGCGCCGGGTTGTCGAGGCGGCGAATCAGACGGCGCAACAAGGTTTGCTCGACGTATTCACCGGCCGGGGTCACCGGCAAAAAATGCGGTTTGTCGGCGACCACCAAGTGCTCGTCGGCATACAGGATGGTTTCCTGCACCGGGATCACCTTCTCGTTGGGCACTTCCCGGAAGTAGTAGATGCACAGGCCTTCCTTGTAGGCCAGGTCCAGGCTGATCGGGCTGCCGTTGATGTCCAGCACCCGGCCCCTGGCGATGCGGTCCAGCCAGTGTTCACGGGCGATCGCCGGGAAGTGCTCGCACAGGCAATCGAGCACTGTCGCCCAGGGGCCGGGCGGCAGGTACAAGGTGCTGGCTTGGTGCTGGGACGCGGAAAAACCGGATGTGGACATGAAATGCTCAAAGCCTGGAAAACACGCGGGCATTATCCCGCATCGAGCGGGATTGAGCCTAGGGCCGATCTCAGGCCTTGACCAACTCCGCGCGCAGGAGCGGTGAGGCACTCGCGGCGTCGGTGAACTCCTTGAGCCAGCGCAGCACGTCCACCGCCTCCCAGCGGCCGGGGTCATACAGCGCGTATAACAAGCCCTGGTAACCCACCACGTCCAGCTGCTTGTGGTAACCGGCACGCTGGAACAGCGCTTCGATCTCGGCAAAGCAGGTATTGAAATGCACTTTGTTGAACGGCGTCTTGCCTTCCGTGACCAGGCCATCGAGGCGCAGCTCGTTCACCGCATCGCGCACGACGTCGGCGGACATGCGATTGACGCTGCTTTTCAGTTGTTCGACATTCACCACGGGCGTTCCCTCTATTTCAATCGCTGTACAAACATACAGTAACGCAATATTTAGAAACCCGCCATCGGATAACACTCAGCGAAGGAAGGCCACCAACTGTTGTGAGTCAAAAGGCCAATCCAGTTCCGCCCCGGTGTCCACCCGGCGAAGCACCGGAATCCGCAGGCCATAGACGTCGGTCAGGTCGTCGGGATCGGTGATATCCACCAGCTCCACCATTAACCCGCGTTCGACGAACGGCATGATTTCGGCTTCGGCAATTTCACAAAGATGGCAACCCAGGGTGCCGAACAACTGGCATTCAGGAAGCATGACGAAGGGTCCTGATCAGGAAGTAGGCCAACATTCTAAGCCCGGTGACGGCATGAAGCCCACCACCACAAAAACCCTGACCCAGGTCACCATGGCCTATAACTGATTCAGCGATTCTCGCGGCTTTTTGCCTGCCCCCTTGCAACGGAGATGCGTGTGTTTGCCAACCTGCTGATCATTCTGGCCTCATCCCTGGTGGTGATTGCGCTGTTTCGCCGACTGCAATTGCCGCCCGTGCTGGGCTACCTGTGCGTCGGCCTGGCCGTGGGGCCCACTGCGCTGGACTGGGTGAATGACAGCGAAGAATTGCCCGATCTCGCCGAACTGGGCGTGGTGTTCCTGCTGTTTTCCCTGGGCCTGGAGTTCTCCCTGACCAAGATGCTCGCCCTGCGCCGCGTGGTGTTTGGCCTGGGCAGTTTGCAGGTGCTGGGTTGCGGGATGCTGCTGGCGGTCTTGTTGATGACCTTTGGTGTAGCGCCGGGTATCGCCTTGTTGCTCGGTGCAGGGCTGGCGTTGTCCTCCACCGCCATTGTCAGCAAGGAGCTGACCAGCCTCGGTGAAATCTTCAGCAGCCATGGCCAGAACGCGATTGGCGTGCTGCTGTTCCAAGATGTGGTGGCGGTGTTGCTGTTGACCCTGGTCCCGGTGTTTGCCGGCACCGGCGAGCAAGCCTGGTATTGGGCGCTGCCGTTGACCCTGGGCAAGACCGTGGTGTTGTTTGTCGGCCTGTTGCTTGCCAGTCGTTGGTTACTGCCGCGTTTGTTTCATGAAGTCGCCGCCTCCCATTCGGCGGAGCTGTTTGTGCTGCTGGCGCTGGTGATCGTTTTGCTGACCGCCTGGCTCACCCACCTGCTGGGGCTCTCCCCTGCTCTCGGGGCTTTCCTGGCCGGCATGTTGCTGGGAGAAAGCCACTACCGCCATCAAATCGAAGCGGATATCCGCCCGTTTCGCGACATTCTGCTGGGGCTGTTTTTTGTCAGCATCGGCATGCTCATCGACCTGCAACTGTTCGTCAGCCATAGCCTGCTGATCCTCGGCCTCACCCTCGCCCTGATGCTGATCAAAGGCTGCGTGGTCGCTGCGCTGGTCAAGCTGCGCGGCAGCGACGGTGAGACCGCCTGGCGCAGTGGCCTGGCCCTGGCCCAAGGCGGCGAGTTCTGTTTTGCCTTGATGGCGCAGATGCAGCAAAGCCGATTAATCCCCGATGAGTTCAACGGCTTGCTGCTCGCCGCCACGTTCTGCTCGATGCTGCTGACCCCGCTGCTGCTGCGCGCTGCACCGAGCATTGCCGTGCGCTTGCACCGCAAGCCCAACCAGCAAGTGCAACTGGAGGCAATCACTGCACTTAATGCTCAGTTGCACGGGCACGCGGTGATCTGCGGTTATGGCCGCGTCGGCCAGTCCATCGGGCGTTTCCTGCGCAAGGAGCAACAGGCGTTTATCGCCCTGGATGACGACCCGGAACGGGTACAGGAAACCGCCACTGAAGACAGCAGCGTGCACTATGGGGATTGCCGGCGTGGCGCCCTGCTCAGTGCCGTGGGCCTGGAGCGCGCGCGGCTGGTGGTGATCGCCGTGGACAACAGCGACGTCGCCTTGGTGGTGCTGAAGGAAGCACGTCGGATCAACCCGGACGTGCCGATCCTGGTGCGCACCCGCGACGACAGCCAGCTCGCCGAACTGAAAGCCGCAGGCGCCAGCGAAGTGGTGCCCGAGCTATTGGAGTCGAGCCTGATGCTCGCCTCCCACGCCTTGATCCTGCTGGGCCTGCCGGACCAACAGGTGCAGGCGCGGGTCGATGAGGTGCGGCAGAACCGCTACCGCCTGCTGCACGGTTTTTATGCGCAGCCGAACAACGAAGACGAGGCGCCGATCAATCCTGACTGACCGCGCCGATCTTGTGGATCGACAGGTCCGCGCCGTAATACTCCTCTTCCTGGCTCAGGCGCAGCCCGGTGACGCGCTTGATCACGCCGTACACCAGCAAGCCGCCGACCAGCGCCACGATCACACCGAGGGCGGTGCCGATCAACTGGCTGACCAGGCTGACGCCGCCCAGGCCACCCAGCGCCGTCTGGCCAAAGATGCCGCAGGCGATGCCGCCCCACACACCGCACAAACCGTGCAGCGGCCATACCCCCAACACGTCGTCGATCTTCCAGCGATCTTGGGCGGCGATGAAACACCACACAAACAGGCCACCGGCGACGGCGCCCGTGACCAGCGCGCCGACCGGATGCATCAGGTCGGAACCGGCGCAGATCGCTACCAGCCCGGCCAGCGGGCCGTTGTGCAGGAAGCCTGGGTCGTTGCGGCCAATGATCAACGCCGCGACCGTGCCGCCGACCATCGCCATCAACGAATTGACCGCCACCAGCCCACTCACGCCATTGAGGGTTTGCGCGCTCATCACGTTAAAGCCGAACCAGCCGACGATCAGGATCCACGAGCCCAGCGCCAGGAACGGAATACTCGACGGCGCGAACGCCACCAGGCGTCCCTCGCGGTAGCGCCCATTGCGCGGCCCGAGCAACAACACTGCCGCCAGCGCCAGCCAGCCGCCCATAGCATGCACCACCACGGAACCGGCGAAGTCATGGAAGCTGGCGCCAAAGCGCGCGAGCAGCCAGGCCTGCAGGCCGAAATTGCCGTTCCACACCATGCCTTCAAAGAACGGGTAGATAAACGCCACGATCAACGCCGTGGCACACAATTGCGGGGCAAACCGCGCACGCTCGGCGATGCCGCCGGAAATGATTGCCGGGATTGCTGCCGCGAAGGTCAGCAGGAAAAAGAACTTCACCAGGCCATAACCGTGGTCGGCACTGATCACCGCCGCCGGTTGCATGAAGCTCACACCGTAGGAGATCCAATAGCCTATAAAGAAATAGGCCAGGGTCGAGATGGCGAAGTCGCTGAGGATCTTCGACAGCGCGTTGACCTGGTTCTTTTGGCGCACGGTGCCGACTTCCAGGAACGCGAAGCCCGCGTGCATGGCCAGGACCATGACCGCACCGATCAGGATAAACAGGGTGTTGGAGCTGTGGACGAGCGTGTCCACTGCACTTTGCAAATTTTCCATGGAGGTTGGCAGGCCTGCAATAAAGGCAAAAAGCACCAAAGCGGTTCAAGCCAGGGTTGCGCGCACTAAATTGGCACCACCGGTCCCCCCCCTCTTCAGAGGGTGTGAACCGCTTTAGCGCAGCGATCAACACAACAGGCCGTTGCCGACAGGGTTTTTCCGCGAGTTTCAGTTATTTAGGGTAAGGTTTTTCAAGGCATTGCCTGGGACCGCCCGGATTCAGCGCAGGCCTTGAGGCCTGCGCACCAAGGCAAAGCAAAAGCTGTACCACACAATTGCACTGAACCTTCACCGACGCCGGTGACTCGAAACCACTACGTACAGATCAGCCAATCACGGAGATAACCATGGCCAGAAGAACTGCAAAGACTGCTCAAGAAATACTGATGGCGGATTTTCAAACCCTGGTGACTGACACCGAAAGGTTGCTGGACGACACCAAAGTGCTCGCCGGTGACCAGGCCGATGAGCTGCGGGCCAAGATCCACGACACGCTGCTCCAGGCCTGCGAAACCCTGAAGCAGACCGAAGATTCGCTGCGCGAACGCGGCCAGGCGGCCGTCACCGCGACCGAAGATTACGTGCAGGCCAACCCTTGGCAGTCGGTGGGCATTGCCGCCGGTGTGGGCTTTCTGATCGGCCTGCTGGCCACAAGGCGCTAAATCATGTCTATCGGCGAAACTGGCTCGTCCACAGGGACTACCTCAAGACGTCTGGGCGCGGCCGTTCTGGGCTTGCTGCACAGCCACGTCGAATTATTTGGCATCGAATTGCAGGAACAGAAGGCCCGCACCGTCAGCCTGCTGCTGTTCGCCGGCCTAGCGTTGGTGTTTGCGCTGCTGTTGCTGGTGGGGTTGTCGACGTTGGTAATGATCCTGGTGTGGGACACCGGTTACCGCCTGACCGGGATCATCTGCCTCTGCGTGTTCTACAGCCTGGCCGCGGCGTTCTGCGGGGTGCGCTTGAAGGCGGCGGTGTTCGATGAATCCACGCCGTTCCACGCCACCCTCGAAGAGCTGGCCAATGACCGGGAGCGCTTGTTGCCATGAGCCTGACTGAAATGCCTAAAAACACGTCGCGACGGGAAATGCGCAAGGCGTTGATTCGCCTGCGCATGGAAATGCACCGCCAGGAAATCCGCCACGAGTCCCAGCAATTGATGCTGCCTTTGAATAAGGTGCGCAACATGGGCCAGAACTGGCAGGGCAGCTTGGGCATCAAGCACGCGCCGCTGTGGGGCGTGGCGGCGGTGACGCTGATGGGCTTCTTGACCGGCAAAGGTGCCAAGGGCGGCGGTATCAGCGGCATGACCCGCCTGGTACGCCTCGGTGCCGGCTTGATCCCGCTGATCAAACTGGCCATGCAAGGCACTTCGCGTAAAAGTTGAAGCAGGCGGGCTGGCGCACGTTAAAGGTGAAGGCTCTACCGCTGGCTTAAAGGTGAATGCTGTACCTTTCTACGGCTTATCAGCCCTGCTGGCTGCATTCTTGCTAACAGAATCGGCCCGGTCCTCGTTTTTGAGGGCCGGGCCTTTTTTTCGCCACCTCTCTTAAGGAGGCCCCGTGATCGACGGGCAACCGCTTGCCTGCTTCCAGCCGTTTATCGACACCGCCACCGGCCGCATCGCCGGCGTCGAGGCCCTGGGCCGTCTGCGCCAGGTTGACGGCCGCTTGCAGTCCGTGGGCCCGCTGTTCGCCGACCCGCGCACCCCAGGCGTGAGCTTGCGTCGGCTTGACCGGCAGATCCGCGATAACGCGTTGAGCCGCTTGCATGAAGCGCCTGAAGACTGGTTCCTGAGCTTGAACATCTCGCCGCGCTGGATCAACCGCCTGCGCCCGGGCCAAGCGCTGCCGAGCCTTAAACAGATCCACAGTCATGGTGTCGACCCACGGCGAATCGTGTTCGAGATCACCGAACTGGGCGGTGACATCCAGCGCCTGGCCAACGTGGTCGCACGTTATCGCGAGGCCGGCGCGCGCATCGCCATCGATGACTTCGGCGCCGGCTACTCGCAGCTTGACCGGGTACTGGCGTTGCAGCCGGATATTCTCAAGCTGGACATGCGCCTGTTCCAGGAGGCTGCCCGCGGCGGGCCGAGCAGTGAAGTGGTGCGGGCACTCGCGCAAATGGCCGAGAAGACCGGCTGCTGGATCATTGCCGAAGGCGTGGAAACCGAGGCGCAGTTGAGCTTTGCCCTGGAGTGTGGCTCGCGCTATGTGCAGGGTTATCTGTTCGCCCAGGCACAGTTGGACTGGTTTGCCGCCGACGCCTTCGTGCCGCGTTTCGCCCAGTTGCGCACGGCCTACGTCCAGCAAAAACTGGCTGAGCGCGGGCGCATCATGCACCTGCGCCAGCAATTGGCAGAGCTGATGAAGATCCTGCAGAACTGGGCCCTGGCACAGGCGCCGCTGAACCAGTTGCCGCAACTGCCGGCGTTCCCCTGGCTGCTGCGGTTTTACCAGTGCGACCGACATGGCACCCAGCTGACGCCGAACTTTGAATGGCGCCAGGACGCCTGGCAGGCCGACAGCCGCTACCTGGGCCACAATTGGTCATGGCGCCCGTACTTCTACCACTTGCTGGCCGAAGGGTGGGAGGAGCGACGCCTGACCTTGTCTTCGACCTACCGCGACGCGACCACCAACCAGTATTGCCTCACGGCCGGACAATTCTTCGATAACGGTCAGCGTTTGCTGTTAATCGATATCGATGCGGTCGGGCTGTAGTTTTTCGCTTGCCCCGCCCACGCGGAACCGGGAAGCTGGCAGGGTCATTCACCGCACGGAGAGTAACCGCCTTGGATTGGCCCACCCTGCTTACCCGCGAACGTCTTGGAAAGCCCCTGCACAGCCCGGAAGAACTGGGCCGTAGCCCGTTTCACAAAGACCATGACCGTATTATTTTCTCTGGCGCGTTTCGCCGCCTCGGTCGCAAGACCCAAGTGCACCCGGTGTCCAGCAACGACCATATCCACACGCGCCTGACCCATTCGCTGGAAGTCAGCTGCGTCGGCCGCTCCCTCGGCATGCGCGTGGGTGAAACCCTGCGTGGCGCCCTGCCCGACTGGTGCGACCCGAGCGACCTGGGCATGGTGGTGCAATCGGCCTGCCTGGCCCACGACATCGGCAACCCTCCGTTCGGGCACTCCGGCGAAGACGCCATCCGCCACTGGTTCCAGCAGGCGGCAGGCCGCGGCTGGCTGGATGACATGAGCAGTGCCGAGCGCAATGACTTCCTCAACTTCGAAGGCAACGCCCAAGGCTTCCGCGTGCTCACCCAGCTGGAATACCACCAGTTCGACGGCGGCACGCGGTTGACCTACGCGACCTTGGGCACTTACCTGAAATACCCCTGGACGGCGCGCCACGCGGATTCGCTGGGCTACAAGAAACACAAGTTCGGCTGCTACCAAAGCGAACTGCCGATCCTGGAACAGATCGCCCACAAACTCGGCCTGCCGCAGCTCGAAGAACAACGCTGGGCCCGCCACCCGCTGGTGTACTTGATGGAGGCAGCGGATGATATCTGCTACGCCTTGATCGACCTGGAAGACGGCCTGGAAATGGAGCTGCTGGAATACGCCGAGGTCGAGTCGCTGCTGCTCAACCTGGTGGGCGATGACTTGCCCCAGACCTATCGCCAACTCGGCGCCCAGGATTCGCGCCGACGCAAGCTGGCAATCCTGCGCGGCAAAGCCATCGAACATTTGACCAACGCGGCGGCGAGTGCCTTCGTCGAACAACAGGATGCCTTGCTCGCCGGCACCCTGCCCGGCGACCTGGTGGAGCACATGCATGGCCCCGCCAAACGCTGCGTGCTGGATGCCAAGGACATGGCGCGCAAGAAGATTTTCCAGGACAAGCGCAAGACCCTGCATGAGATCGGCGCCTACACCACCCTGGAAATCCTCTTGAACGCCTTTTGCGGTGCAGCCCTGGAACAACATGGTGGACGCACGCCGTCATTCAAGAACCGGCGCATTCTCGACTTACTGGGCAACAATGCGCCGAACCCGCAGTGGCCTTTGCACACTTCGTTCCTGCGCATGATCGACTTTATCGCCGGCATGACCGACAGCTATGCCACCGAGATGGCGCGGGAAATGACCGGGCGTTCCAGCCCTCAATAACGAGCACGATCAAGCTGCCTGTTGCCTGAAAGGAATCTACCTACGAAGGGAACAGAGCGGCCTGATCGAATTCGCACAAGCACACGATGAATAATCACGCACGCTCCGGGCGATCCAGGCGAACTGTTCCTACGCGCCCCCCCCATCGACGCTTGACTCACCGTGTGCCCCCCCAAAATGCCCAGTTATCCGCTCCGTATCCTGTTGGTGGAGGATCATCCATTCCAACTCCTCGCCACCCAGTGCCTGCTCAGGAGCTTCGGCTTCGCACGGCTGACCCCGGCCGAAAACGCCGAGCAGGCAATCTGCTTGATGTCGCGGGCCGAGGTGCCCTTCGACATCATCCTGTGTGACCAATGCCTGCCCGATTTGCCGGGGCTCGAGCTGATTGAAATCGCCAGTCGCCGGCGCTTTACCACGACCGCCATCCTGCTGAGCGGATTGCCCGTGGTCGAGCTAGCCACCCTGATCGCCCAAGCCATGGATCGTGGCCTGCCACTGCTCGGCTATTTATCAAAGCCATTAAACAAAGATGAACTTGCACGCTTGATCTGCCCATTGCTCAGGTTACAAATGTAGGATTTTAAACATCATGATCCGATGAAATATGCCTGTACGATGCCCGTTAAATCCACGATAACAACCTTTAGCTCATTCACTTCCGAAGCCTTGTGATATCGCTTCACAAAGCCTTAGCAGATGGTAGGTATTTACCTTTTTTAGTGTAGGAATTTTCCTGTTTTGTACCTACTTGCCCCTGAGCTCATGCCCCCCTGTGCTCTTCTGAGCTAATGTGCCCGCTTTATTTGCACTTACACGGACTATGATCATGAACTCAGTTTTTATTATCGACGACCATCCGGTTATACGGCTTGCCATCCGGATGTTGTTGGAGCATGAAGGTTACAAAGTGGTGGGCGAAACGGACAACGGATGCGACGCCATTCAAATGGTCCGGGAATGCCTGCCTGACCTGATTATCCTCGATATCAGTATTCCCAAGCTGGATGGGCTTGAAGTGCTCTGCCGATTCAACGCAATGAATACACCGATGAAAACCCTGATCCTGACAGCCCAATCCCCTACCCTGTTCGCCACCCGCTGCATGCGCTCGGGCGCCGATGGCTACGTGTGCAAGGAGGGCGACCTGAGTGAGTTGCTGAGCGCCATCCGCGCGGTGCTGTCCGGCTATAACTACTTCCCCAGCCAGGCATTGACCACCAACGGTATAGACGGTGTGGAAACCCAGGAACTTGAATTATTCAAAACCGTCAACGATCGGGAACTAATGGTATTGCAATTATTTGCACAAGGTCGTACCAACAAGGAAATTGCCAAAGGCATGTTTCTGAGCAACAAAACAGTAAGCACTTATAAAAAGAGGCTGATGCAGAAACTTCAAGCCAAATCCTTGGTAGAACTTATCGAGATGGCAAAACGAAACGCGCTAGTGTGAGAAAGCGGATGCCCAGGCGTATAAAGGACTATCTGATTACATTGAGTGCCGGCTTGTGCTTCAGCACCGCCGTGCTCGCGAACCATCAAACGGGCCCGGAACATTTCACCTTGCTGAGCCGTGCAGGCTCCGTTCAACTGGAAACCCACCTGAACAAGGCCCAACGCCAATGGCTGCAAAACAAACGCGAATTGGTGCTGGGCACCGCATCGCCTGACTATCCTCCCTTCGACCTTACGTCCAGTGGTCGCGACTATGAGGGGCTCACCGCCGATTACGCCGGCCTGCTCGCCAAGGCGCTGGCCTTGCCGGTAAAGGTATTGCGCTACCCCTCCCGAGAGGCCGCCATCCGCGCCCTTGAAACAGGCGATATTGACTTATTGGGCACCTCGAACGGCTTTGAGGCGGCAAACCCGAACCTCACGCTCTCCGAACCCTATGCCGTTGACCAGCCAGTGTTGGTCACCCGCGAAGGTGAGACCCGCAGCCTGAATGATGGGCTGGCCGGAATGCGCCTGGCCCTGGTCTACCACTACCTGCCCCTGAGCGAAGTAGAAAAACTGTATCCCCAGGCGATCATTCGCGCTTACCCCTCCTATCAAAATGCCTTGAATGCGGTGGCATTCGACCAGGCTGACGTATTCCTCGGCGATACCATTTCCACCCATTACATGATCAATAAGGGCTACCTGAAAAACATCCACATGGCCAACTTCGGCAAACACGAGGCCTATGGGTTCAGCTTTGCCATGCCCCAGCACCAGCGCACGCTCTTGAGTATTGTCGACGCGGTGCTGACGGCCGTCCCTACCAATGAACGGGAAACCATCGCCAAGCGCTGGAGCGCCGGCAGCGACATCCTGTTGACCGACCAGAAGCTGCAACTGACGCAGCGTGAGGAGCGTTGGTTGAAGGACCACCCGGTGGTCAAAGTGATTGTGAACGAAACCTTCGCCCCGCTGACGTTCTTCGACGCCGAAGGCAATTTCCGCGGCATCACCGCTGACCTGCTGGAGTTGATCCGCTTGCGCACCGGGCTGCGCTTCGAGATCCATCGCGGGCGTGACCTGAGCGCGATGATCGAACAGGTGGACGCCGGTAAAGTCGACATGATTGGCGCAATCGTGCCCAGCGCTGAACGGGAAGCGCAACTGAACTTCAGTCGACCTTACCTGGAAAACTCCTATGTGCTGCTGACTCGCAAAGCAGCTGACGCCCCCTCGAACCTGGAGCAGATGGCCGGCAAGCGCCTGGCAATCACCCTGGGTAATCCTCTGGAATCCCTCCTGCGCCGCGACTTTCCAGAGGTCCAACTGGTCAAGGCCAGCGACACCTTCAGGGCCTCGGAACTGCTGGCCCAAGGGCAGGTGGAAGGCGCGGTGAACTCCCTGGTCGTCGCCAACTACTTGCTGTCGTCCTCGATGTTCCAAGACAAACTGCAGATCAGCACCAGTATCGGCACGACTCCAGCCACCTTTGCCCTGGCGACGGCGCGCAGTGCCACCGAACTCAGCTCGATTCTCGACAAGGCCCTGCTGAGCATCGCCCCGGACGAGCTGGGCGTGATCAACAGTCGCTGGCGTGGCTACACCGCCGCCTCCGACAGCTACTGGCGCAACTATCACCAACTGATCACCCGCATCATCATCGGCACCGGGCTTTTGCTGCTGCTGTCCCTGGCCTGGAACGCCTACATGCGCCGCCAGATCAAACATCGCAAGATGGCCGAGCGAGCCCTCAATGATCAGTTCGAGTTCATGCGCGCGCTGGTCAACGAAACCCCGCACCCCATCTACGTGCGTGACCGTAAAGGCCTGCTGCAGACCTGCAACGACAGCTACCTGCAGGTGTTCGACGTCAAGCGCGAGGACGTGATCGGCAAAAGTGCCCTCCAGATGAGCGAGGCGCTTGAAACGGACGCCGAGCAATACCATGCCGATTATCAGCGGGTGATGACCGAAGGCAACCCGCTGATCCTGGACCGCACCCTGTATATCCGTGGGGATAAACTGACGATCTACCACTGGATCCTGCCGTACCGCGACTCTACCGGGGAAGTACAGGGGATCATCGGGGGCTGGATTGACATCAGCGAGCGACGCCAACTGTTCGATGAAATCCGCGCCGCCAAAGAACGCGCCGACGAGGCGAATCGGGCCAAGAGCACGTTCCTCGCCACCATGAGCCATGAAATACGTACGCCGATGAACGCCGTGATCGGCATGCTGGAGTTGACCCTCAAGCGAGCCGACCAGGGCCATCTTGATCGCCCGGCCATCGAAGTGGCGTACAACTCGGCCAAGGATCTGCTGGAGCTGATCGGCGATATCCTCGACATCGCGCGCATCGAATCCGGCCGCCTGAGCCTGGCCCCGGAGCGCGTCAACCTACGCGAAGTGATCGAGTCGGTGGTGCGTGTCTTCGACGGCCTGGCGCGCCAGAAGACCCTCAGCCTGTCCCTTGAATTCAAGCCAGACCGCGATGACACCGAAGTGCTGATCGACCCGCTGCGCTTCAAGCAAGTGCTGTCGAACCTGGTCAGCAATGCCATCAAGTTCACCGAGCGTGGCCAGGTAAACATCAAGGTGGAGGTATTGCCCACCGATGTGGCGCAACAGGTCGAGATGAAGCTGGTGGTCGAGGATACGGGGATCGGTATCAGCCGGGATGATCAGTTGCGCCTGTTCGAACCCTTTGCCCAGGCTGACAATTCCGGGCAGCTCGCCAGGAGTGGCGCCGGCCTGGGATTGGTTATCTGCCGCAGTCTGTGCGCAATGATGGGCGGGCAACTGAGCTTGAGCAGCGTGCCCATGGTGGGCACCCAAGTGCATGTGAACCTGAAAATGGCGCGCCTGCAGCCGCTGCAGACAACGCATGAACCCAAGCCCGAGGCGCCGGCAACCGCGCGCGTACTCAATGTGCTGGTGGTGGATGATCACCCCGCCAACCGCTTGCTGATGTGCCAGCAACTGGGTTACCTGGGTCATCAGTTCACCGCAGCGCAGAACGGCGCCGCCGGCTTCCAGGCCTGGCGCCAGGAGCGCTTCGACCTGGTCATCGCCGACTGCAACATGCCCATCATGAATGGCTACGAGTTGAGTCGCTCGATCCGCGAATATGAACAGCGTGAGCAACGGGTGCCTTGCGTGGTGCTGGGTTTTACCGCCAATGCCCAGCCCGAGGAGAAACAACGCTGCGCTGAAGCCGGCATGAACGATTGCCTGTTCAAACCCATCAGCCTCACGGCACTGGAGCGGCAACTGGCGCAGATCGCCCCACAACCGGCCGCCCTGCACCTGGACCTCGGCAACTTCGAGGCCCTGACCGGCGGCGATCCTCAGTTGAGCTGGCGTTTGCTGGAGGAACTGCTCAGCAGCAGTCGACATGATCGCCAGGAACTGACTGCGCTGATTGGTGCCCACGCACCGCTCCAGGACATCATCGAGCAGGCCCACAAAATCAAGGGAGCTGCCCGCATCGTTCAGGCGACGCCACTGGCCGGACAGTGCGAAACCCTGGAACAGGCGTGCGTGCGCGGCGATGACTGGGCGCTGATCGAAGCCGGTGCGAAAGCCTTGGAGAGGCTCATGCTGGAGCTGGAGAGGTTACTGCAAGGGCAGCTTCACGGCCTGGATGGCCGGTAAGGGGCGGATGCCGCCCCTTGCGTGATCAGCAGTCGGTCAAGCTCAGGAAAATCGCCGCCAGCTGTTCAATGCCCGCTTGATCCTGGAGGGTAAAACGCGCCAGCGACGGGCTGTCGAGGTCGAGGACGCCAACCAGTTTGCCGTCCTTGACCAAGGGCACCACCAGTTCGCTGTTGGAGGCGCTGTCACAGGCAATGTGCCCGGGAAACGCATGCACATCCTCGACCCGCTGGGTTTGCCGCGACGCCGCCGCCGCACCGCAGACCCCGCGGCCAAACGGGATGCGCACACAGGCGATCTGGCCCTGGAACGGCCCAAGCACCAACTCTTCGTTGCGGTTGAGGTAGAAGCCGGCCCAGTTCAGGTCGTCCAGCTGGTTGAACAGGAATGCAGAAAACTGCGCACTGTTGGCGATAAAGTCGCGCTCATCGGCCAGCAGCGACTCCAGTTGCGCGCAGAGCATGGCGTAGCCATCCAGGCCAGTGCCGGCGCTGTGTAGATCGATCATGGTTGAAGCTCCAGCAATTTGAGACCCACCCAGTAACGGGCGAATTGGTAGGCGCAACGGCCGTTGCGATTGCCGCGACCGGTGGCCCAGCGCACGGCGAGGATGTCGAGGGCTTCATCGCGCTGCCACTGCAAACCGGCCTTACTCGCCAGCTCGCCGATCCAATGCTCCACCACCTCCAGGAAGTGCTCCTGGGTGAAGGGGTAGAACGACAGCCACAAGCCAAAACGGTCGGACAGGGCAATCTTGTCTTCCACCGCCTCGCTGGGGTGCAGTTCGCCATCCACGCGTTTCCAGTTGTCGTTGTCACTCTGGTTTTCCGGCACCAAGTGGCGGCGGTTGGAGGTGGCGTACAACAGCACGTTTTCCGGCGCTTGCTCCAGGGAGCCGTCAAGCACGCTTTTAAGCACGCGGTAATCGCCTTCGCCGGCCTCGAACGACAGGTCATCGCAGAACAGGATAAAGCGCTGCGGTAGCTTGAGCAGTTGCTCGACCACACGCGGCAGGTCGGCCAAATGATCGCGCTCGATCTCGATCAGACGCAAGCCAGCCTCGGCGTGGTGGGCCAGCAAGGCGCGGACCATGGATGATTTGCCGGTGCCACGCGAGCCCCACAGCAACGCATGGTTGGCGGGCAGGCCGTCGATGAACTGTTGGGTGTTGCGCGCCAGTGTTTCACGTTGCTTGTCCACGCCGATCAGGTCGGACAGGCGCATGTCGAGGCTCACGTCCAGTGGCAGCAGGAAACCACTACGGCCTTCACGCTGCCAGCGGGCAGCCAGGCACTGGTTCCAATCGATGGTTTGGCGGGGCGCGGGCAACAGCGGTTCCAGGCGGGCAAGTACTGCATCGGCCCGCTCAAGAAAGGCATTCAATCGAGAGTCCACGATTATTCCTCTGGCAAGTTCTTGCAAAAGATGGCGTATTGGCAGCCCTGCGGCAGACCGCACGAGGCTGCGTAAAAAAACGATTCATGCCGGGCAGGCCAGAGCGTGTGGATGTTCAGCTATGCTTGCCGGGCGAAGGGAAACGTGAAGTGGTTCAACACTCGATGGATATCAAGTTCGCCCACCGCTTGTCTTATAAACAAGCCAGATTGACTGTGCTGGTCGGTTTCGTCTTGGGAACCTTGCTCAGCCTGATCCAAATCGGCATTGATTATGCCAGCGAAGACGCATCCATCAACCGTGAAATTCGCTCACTGATCGAAATTAGCCACAACCCCGCGTCACGCATCGCCTACAACATTGACGCCGAACTGGCCCAGGAACTGACCCTGGGCCTGCTGCACTCCCCTGCCATCATTCACGCCCAGTTGATCGACAACAATGGCGTGGTACTGGCCGATGTCGACCGGCCGCACAAGGAAAGCACCTACCGGCCCATCAGCGACTTCCTGTTTGGCGCCAACCGCCGGTTCGAAGACCGGCTGTTCCTCAGCCATATGCCCAACGAATCCCTCGGTGTACTGCGCCTGGACGTGGACACCTATGCGTTTGGCAGCCGCTTCCTGCACCGTGCCGAGATCACCCTGCTCAACGGCTTCGCCCGCAGCCTGTTGCTGACCGGCATCCTGCTGGCCTTGTTCTACGTGATGTTGACCCAACCGCTGGTGCGCATTATCCGCGAGCTGAGTCACCGCAGACAGGCACGCCTGGATTGTCCGCCCGGCCATGAACACGACGAAATCGGCGTATTGGTGAACGTTGCCAACCAGCAATTCGAAAACATGGAGACGGAGATCCAGCAGCGCCGTCACGCCGAGGATCGCCTGACCGAATACCTGGGGCAACTGGAGGACATCGTCTCCGCCCGGACCCTGGAGCTCAAGGCCAGCAACCAGCAGCTGAGCCAGTCCAATGCCGAACTGGAAGCGGCGAAGATGCATGCACTGGGCATGGCGCAGGCGCGGGCGGCGTTCCTGGCCAACATGAGCCACGAGATCCGCACCCCGCTCAACGGCCTGTTGGGGATGATCGCACTGTCACTGGACAGCCCGCTCAATGCTGAACAACGTCAGCAACTGTCCATCGCCCATGACTCGGGCAAGGTGCTGGTGGAATTGCTCAACGATATCCTCGACCTGTCCAAGTTCGACGCCGGTCAGCTGGAGCTGGAGCGCATCCCGTTTGACCTGGGCTCACTGGTGGAAGACACCGCCAACCTGTTGTCGCAGAACGCGGCGCCAAGCGTCGAACTGACCTGCCTGATCGACCCGCAGTTTCCCGCCCAGGTCTTGGGTGACCCGACCCGTGTGCGGCAGATCGTCAGTAACCTGCTGTCCAATGCCTTGAAGTTCACCCGCTTCGGCCGAGTCGATGTACGCCTCAGCGCGCTGGAAGGCCGGGTGCGCATTGAAGTGTGTGATACCGGCATCGGCATTGCCCAGGAAGCCCAGGTGAAAATCTTCCAACCGTTCACCCAGGCGGGCGCCGGCATCACCCGCCAGTTTGGCGGCACGGGCCTGGGCCTGGCGCTGACGCACAACCTGTGTGAAGCCATGAAGGGCCGCTTGAGCATCAGCTCGGAGGTGGGCTTCGGCAGCCAGTTCTGCGCCGACCTGCCGTTGCCGATCCATTTGCCCGCCATGCAACCGACACCGCTCAAAGGTGAAGTGATCGCCATCACCAGCGCCGGCAGCGGCCTGACCGAACTGCTCACCACCCTGCTGCCCCACTGGGGGCTGACACCGCGCTGCTACCCGCGTGATGAAGACGTGAGCGGGCAAACCCCGGACCTGCTGATCACCGATTGCCCCGAATGCCTGTTCCGCCTGCGCCCTTCCATCAGCGCGCCAATCTTGCTGGTAACCGCCTATGGCAATTTCATGCCGGGCGAAGAAGTCGCGGCACTCGCCCCCTTGCAGCAACAGGCGCGCCCGTTGAGCCGCAACGCGCTGTATCAGATTTTGCAACGTAACCTGCGCAGCGATAACCCGCTGATCATCGACCCCATCCAGATGGAAGCCGCGCCCCTGGCGCACCGGGCGCGCATCCTGCTGGTGGAGGACAACGCGGTCAACCAACTGGTGGCCAAAGGCATGCTGAGCAAACTGGGGTGTGAGGTGATCGTGGCCGCCCATGGCGGCGAGGCCCTCAAGTTTCTGGAGGACCAGCGCTTCGACATGGTGTTGATGGACTGCAATATGCCGGTGATGGACGGTTACGAGGCCAGTCGGCAGATCCGTCGCAGCGGGCGCTGGCCAGACCTGCCCATCGTCGCCCTAACCGCCAACGCCTTGTCCGAAGAGCGCGAGCGGTGCCGCGCCGCGGGCATGAATGACTACCTGGCCAAGCCGTTCCGCCGCGAGGAACTCAGCGGCTTGCTGGAGCTGTGGGTGCCGAAGACGACAAGTCTCTGATCTGCCGAAGCAACTGGTCCAGGCCATCGCGCAACGCGTAGGCCTGGTTCAGGTCGATGCCGCTGTCGCACAGCAGGTGGGTCTTGAGGCCAAAGGCCTGGTCGCGCAATTGCACACCGGTTTCACTCAAGCTCAGGTGCACTTCCCGCTCATCCTTGGCGCTGCGCTGGCGCCGCACCCACTGGAGTTGCTCAAGACGCTTGAGCAGCGGCGTCAGCGTGCCCGAGTCAAGCATCAGGCGCTCACCCAGGGCCTTGACCGTGGGTTGTGCCGGCGCTGCGGCATGCCACTCCCACAACACCAGCATCACGAGGTATTGCGGGTAGGTCAGGCCAAGCTGATCAAGCATCGGCTTGTAGGCGCGGGTCACGGCCCTGGAGGCGGCGTAGAGTTTGAAACACAGTTGGTGGTCGAGCGCCAGGGACACGGTCATTTGAGCAGGGCTTCGATCTCTTGGGTCAGGTCCTGCGGCTTGGTGGTCGGGGCAAACCGCTTGACGACCTGGCCGTCAC
This sequence comes from Pseudomonas petroselini, assembly GCF_045037875.1. Lineage (NCBI taxonomy): Bacteria > Pseudomonadati > Pseudomonadota > Gammaproteobacteria > Pseudomonadales > Pseudomonadaceae > Pseudomonas > Pseudomonas petroselini. The sequence continues at coordinate 2,713,071 of NZ_CP173614.1, read as the reverse complement.
GACCAATCAGGAACTTGGTGAAGTTCCACTTGATGCCCTTGGAACCCAGCAGGCCCGGTGCCTGTTTCTTCAACTGCACGAACAACGGGTGGGCATCGCTGCCATTCACGTCGATTTTTTTGAACAGCGGGAAGCTGACGCCGAAGTTCAACTCGCAGAATTCGGAAATCGCGCCTTCGTTACCCGGTTCCTGCTTGCCGAACTGGTTGCAAGGGAAGCCCAACACCACCAGGCCCTGGTCCTTGTATTGCTGCCAGAGTTGCTCCAGGCCTTTGTACTGCGGGGTGAAACCGCACTTGCTGGCGGTGTTGACCACCAGGATGGCCTTGCCGGCGAAATCGGCCAAGGTCTTTTGCTCACCCTTGATGGTGGTGCAAGGGATACTCAGCAGGTTGTCGCTCATGGCAGTGCCTCGATAAGGGGGGAAAGAGGGATAAACATAGTAGGCAATTCAATTGTGTGCAATTCAATTGACTGAGCGAATGGCACGGTATCAGGCGGGAGCGGGCCCGCTCCCCCATTTTTCGATCGGGTTACAACCCGATCGCTAGCGCGGGACGAGGTCCAGGCACACCGAGTTGATGCAATAACGCAGGCCGGTCGGCGGCGGGCCGTCCGGGAACACGTGGCCCAGGTGCGCATCGCACTTGGCGCAGGTGACTTCGGTGCGGATCATGCCGTGGCTGACATCGCGGATCTCGACCATCGCGCTGTCGGCGATCGGCGCGTAGAAGCTCGGCCAGCCGCAGCCGGAATCAAACTTGGTGGTCGAATCGAACAGCGGCGCGTTACAGCAGATGCAGTGATACACGCCGTCGGTCTTGGTTGCGTTGTACTTGCCGCTGAAAGGCCGCTCGGTGCCCTTGAGACGGCACACGTTGTACTGCTCTGGGTCGAGCATTGCCTTCCATTCATCAACGGTTTTCTGCAGCTTTTCCATCGGTACACCTCGGCAATTGAAAAACCCTGATCTGTATCTTTTCCATAGATCAGGCGGCACGTATGATTGCGCCTCTTCAAAACGCCAGTCTGGCACCCGCGCTACCGGCATTCAAACGTATTTATGGGTGCGGCCTGCGCAGGATTCAACGTACGGTAGTGCCCACACCGTCTGGATCGTTCATTTTCAGGATCACATCGCCATGCAGGTCAGCAAATCGAACAAGCTCGCCAACGTCTGCTACGACATTCGCGGCCCAGTGCTCAAGCACGCCAAGCGCCTGGAAGAGGAAGGCCATCGCATCCTCAAGCTGAACATCGGCAACCCGGCGCCCTTTGGTTTCGAAGCGCCGGACGAAATCCTCCAGGACGTGATCCGCAACCTGCCCACCGCCCAGGGCTACAGTGACTCCAAGGGCCTGTTCAGCGCGCGCAAGGCGGTGATGCAGTACTACCAGCAGAAGCAGGTCGAAGGTGTCGGCATCGAAGACATCTACCTGGGCAATGGTGTGTCCGAGCTGATCGTGATGTCCATGCAGGCGCTGCTCAACAATGGCGACGAAGTCCTGGTACCCGCGCCGGACTACCCGCTGTGGACCGCCGCCGTGACCCTGGCCGGTGGCCACCCGGTGCACTACCTGTGTGACGAAGGCGCCGACTGGTTCCCGGACCTGGCCGACATCAAGGCCAAGATCACCCCGAATACCAAAGCCCTGGTGATCATCAACCCAAACAACCCCACAGGCGCGGTGTACTCCAAGGAAGTGTTGCTGGGCATGCTCGAGCTGGCACGCCAGCACAACCTGGTGGTGTTCTCCGACGAGATCTACGACAAGATCCTCTACGACGATGCGGTGCATATCTGCACCGGTTCCCTGGCGCCGGACCTGCTGTGCCTGACCTTCAACGGCCTGTCGAAGTCCTACCGCGTGGCGGGCTTCCGCTCCGGCTGGATCGCCATTTCCGGGCCCAAGCACAACGCCCAGAGCTACATCGAAGGCATCGACATGCTGGCCAACATGCGCCTGTGCGCCAACGTGCCGAGCCAACATGCGATCCAGACCGCCCTCGGCGGCTACCAGAGCATCAATGACCTGATCCTGCCCCAGGGCCGCCTGCTGGAACAGCGCAACCGTACGTGGGAGCTGCTCAATGCGATCCCGGGCGTGAGCTGCGTGAAGCCCATGGGGGCGCTGTATGCCTTCCCGCGGATCGACCCGAAGGTCTGCCCGATCCTCAACGACGAGAAGTTCGTGCTCGACCTGCTGCTGTCGGAAAAATTGCTGGTGGTGCAAGGCACCGCGTTCAACTGGCCGTGGCCGGACCACTTCCGCGTGGTGACCTTGCCGCGTGTGGATGACCTGGACATGGCCATTGGTCGCATCGGCAACTTCCTCAAGTCCTATCGCCAGTAATGGAAACGGCGCTGTGCGACCGACAGTCGGTCGTACAGCGAGTATCTGGCAACACTTCTCTGCCCTTTCCTCGCTTCAACACTTCGCGGGACTCGCAAAAGCCACCCGCCCCCTATAATTACAGGGCTGCAAGGCACCGACGAGCCGATCAAGGGGCCTTTTCCCTCTCGGAAAATCCCTTCAAGGCTCTACGTTCTGGCTGTAGGACACAGTTTGAAATAGTCGCTCGGTTGAATCACCCCATGCCGCACCTTATATACCCCGCAGTACGCGACATATTAAGCATGAGGAGAACTCTACAACCATGATGCGCATCCTGCTGTTCTTGGCCACTAACCTTGCGGTCGTGCTGATTGCCAGCATCACCTTGAGCCTTTTCGGCTTCAACGGGTTCATGGCGGCCAACGGGGTTGACCTGAACCTCAATCAGCTGCTGGTTTTCTGTGCGGTCTTTGGTTTCGCCGGCTCGTTGTTCTCGCTGTTCATCTCCAAGTGGATGGCGAAGATGAGCACCAGCACCCAGGTCATCACCCAGCCACGTACCCGGCATGAACAATGGTTGCTGCAAACCGTCGAGCAGTTGTCCCGCGAGGCGGGGATCAAGATGCCCGAGGTCGGGATTTTCCCGGCTTACGAAGCCAACGCCTTTGCCACCGGCTGGAACAAGAACGACGCACTCGTTGCGGTCAGCCAGGGCATGCTGGAACGCTTCTCGTACGATGAAGTGAAAGCCGTGCTGGCCCACGAAATCGGCCACGTCGCCAACGGTGACATGGTCACCTTGGCACTGGTCCAGGGCGTGGTGAACACCTTCGTGATGTTTTTCGCGCGGATCATCGGCAACTTCGTCGACAAGGTGATCTTCAAGAACGAAGGCGGCCGTGGCATTGCCTACTTCGTGGCGACCATCTTCGCCGAAGTGGTGCTGGGCTTCCTGGCCAGCGCGATCACCATGTGGTTCTCGCGCAAACGGGAATTCCGCGCAGACGAAGCCGGGGCCCGCCTGGCGGGTACCGGGGCGATGATCGCAGCACTGCAACACCTGCGCTCCGAACAGGGCCTGCCGGTGCATATGCCGGACAGCCTGACCGCCTTCGGCATCAACGGCGGCATCAAACAGGGCATGGCTCGCCTGTTCATGAGCCACCCACCGTTGGAAGAGCGTATCGACGCACTGCGCCGTCGGGGCTGATGGCAAGGTGACACAAGAAGGGGCGATCTGATCGCCCCTTTTTTGTGGGCGCTTCTATCGTCATCGTGGGCAAGCCCGGCTCCCACAGGCGTAAGCGGGCAAATGTGGAAATCGGGCTTACCCGCAATGGCCATAGGTATCCACACAATTTTGCAGCAACCAACACTCTAACCACGATGCGAAGCGAGCCGCTCTTGATCCTGATCTTGATCTTGATCTCGCTTTTGATCTCAGGCGCCCCGTCAAACACGCTGGCCGGAATTCGACAGGGATTTGGGGGGTAAACCGGCAGGGATGCCGGTTTAGCCGCCCCGCGCCATGGATGGCGCGTGGCGGCGGCCCCCCAAATACCTGGCGGATTACGGGCACACCGAGCGTGAGCGAGGTGCCGAGTGTTGGGGCAAGAGCGTTTTGCTTACTTTTGCGCTCTTCAAAAGTGAGCCGCTGTAAAAGCGGAACCCATACCAGCCGTTACCTAAATAACGGATATGTACCCGGTCTGATCCAACATCCTGGTCGTCTGTCAGGCCGCCAGCGGGAGCAAGCTCCCTCGCCACAGGTCCTGCGCCATACACCAGGGTGGTGTAGATACCGAGGCCCCGATGGCGCTGAATCAGTCACCTGATTAATCGACTTACACGCTGCTATCGGGGGCAAGCCCCCTCCCACATTTGGATCGCGGTCTAACCGTTAGATGGCGCGCGTCTGCCAGGCCGTCAGCGGGAGCAAGCTCCCTCGCCACAGGTCCAGCGCCATAGCCAGAATTGTGTAGATGCCCAAGCCCCGATGGCGCTGAATCAGTCACCTGATTAATCGACTGACACGCTGCTATCGGGGGCAAGCCCCCTCCCACATTTGGATCGCGGTCTAACCGTTAGATGGCGCTCGTCTGCCAGGCCGCCAGCGGGAGCAAGCTCCCTCGCCACAGGTCCTGCGCCATACCCAGGGTGGTGTAGATACCGAGGCCCCGATGGCGCTGAATCAGTCACCTGATTAATCGACTGACACACCGCTATCGGGGGCAAGCCCCCTCCCACATTTGGATCGCGGTCTAACCGTTAGATGGCGCTCGTCTGCCAGGCCGTCAGCGGGAGCAAGCTCCCTCGCCACAGGTCCAGCGCCATAGCCAGAATTGTGTAGATGCCCAAGCCCCGATGGCGCTGAATCAGTCACCTGATTAATCGACTGACACGCCGCTATCGGGGGCAAGCCCCCTCCCACATTTGGATCGCGGTCTAACCGTTAGATGGCGCGCGTCTGCCAGGCCGTCAGCGGGAGCAAGCTCCCTCGCCACAGGTCCAGTGCCGCGCACGAACTGCCCCGGTCAACGCATAACCAGCCGATAGACACGCTCATCAAGCCGCGTAACGCCATCCTGCACAAACTTCCAACTCTCGCCCAGGATGTCTCGCTCCTCCAACACCTCCAAGGTCCATTTCAAACCAAACAGCACCGCTACTTCGTCATCCGTCACCGCAAACGGCGGCCCGGCCTTTTGGGTCTGGTCATAATCAAGGGTGACCAACAGCCCCTGACACCCTGGGCGCAGCAAAGTGTTCAGATGTTCGGCGTATTGCGCACGCATCAGCGGCGGCAAGGCGATCAATGCAGCGCGATCATATAGCGCGGTGCAGTCGGCCAGATCCTCGGCGCCCAGGGCGAAGAAATCGCCGCACCACACCTCAAGCAAATCCGCCTGGTACACCGTGAAGGCGCCGCGCCGGGTGATGTGTGGCGTCAGGCTCTGCTCGCTGAAAAACGTTTCGACGGCCTGCTCCGACAGTTCCACGCCCATGACGCGCAACCCATGACTGGCCAGCCACATCAGGTCCAGGCTTTTGCCACACAGCGGCACCAGCACTTTGGCGTCATCGGCCAGGGACAGATGCGACCAATGCCGCAGCAGGTACGGATTGACCTCGGGCAAGTGAAAGCCGATCTGATTGCGCGCCCAGCGCTCTTGCCAAAACTTAGGCTCCATGGATCCCCCCGGAAATTCGATCAAAAGGCACTAAAACTTATATTAGATTTAGATCAATGATCTGATTGAAGATGGGCCCATGTTAACGCTCAGGACCCCACTTATGCTCCCCAGCCTGTTTATCTCTCACGGTTCGCCCATGCTTGCCCTGCAACCCGGCGCCAGCGGCCCGGCATTGCAGCGTCTGGCTGCCGAGCTGCCACGGCCCAAGGCGATCGTGGTGGTGTCGGCACACTGGGAGAGTCATGAACTGCTGGTCAGCGGCAGCCCCGCGCCTGAAACCTGGCATGACTTCGGCGGCTTCCCTCGCGAACTGTTTGCGGTGCAGTACCCAGCGCCGGGCGATCCGCAACTGGCCAGCGAGGTTGTCCAACTGCTGCATACCGATGGCCTGAATGCACGCATAGACGAGCGCCGCCCGTTTGACCACGGCACCTGGGTGCCACTCTCGCTGATGTACCCGGCGGCTGACATTCCGGTGGTGCAAGTGTCCCTGCCCAGCCGTATGGGCCCTGCCCTACAGACACGCGTCGGGCATGCCTTGAGCAGTCTGCGTGAGCAAGGCGTGTTGTTGATCGGCTCGGGCAGCATCACCCATAACCTGGGCGAACTGGACTGGCACGCAGGGGCCGAAAGCATTGAGCCGTGGGCACGGGACTTCCGTGACTGGGTGGTGGATAAGCTGGCCGCCAATGATGAGGCTGCATTGCATGACTATCGCCGACAGGCGCCCCATGCGGTGCGCAGTCATCCCAGCGATGAGCACCTGCTGCCGCTGTATTTCGCGCGGGGCGCCGGTGGCGATTTCAGCGTGGCGCACCAGGGCTTCACGCTGGGCGCGCTGGGGATGGACATCTACCGTTTCGGCTGATGGAAATCGAACTGTGGGGCTTGCTCCCACCGTTGACCGAGTGCTGATCCAGAAATGCCAGGCAAAAAAATCCCCGAACCAGTCGGGGATTTTTTATGTTCGATCAATCAGCCCAAGGGCGGATCAATCTTCGCGGTAGCGACGCAGCTTCAGCTGCTTACCGGCAACGCGGGTGTCTTTCAGCTTGGTCAGCAGTTTTTCCAGACCGTCTTCCGGCAGCTCCACCAGGGAGAAGCTGTCACGCACCTGGATGCGACCGATGGCTTCACGTGCCAGGCCACCCTCGTTGAGGATAGCGCCCAACAGGTTCTTGGCAGCGATGCCATCACGCGCGCCCAGCGCGGTACGGCAGCGAGCACGGCCTTCAGCCAATGGAACCGGAGCACGACGCTCACGATCACCACGGTCCGGACGGTCACCGGTACGCTCTGGACGATCACCGCGTGGCGCGTTGTTCGGCACCAGTGGACGTTCTTTCTCGATGGCTGCCAGGGTCAGGGCCTGACCGTTGGTGGCTTTGCGCAGCAGGGCTGCAGCCAGGGCACGCGGGGTGCAACCGATATCGGCGGTCAGGCGGTCCAGCAGGTCGCCGTGGGTCGATTCAGCGTCAGCCACCAGTGGCGCCAGGCTGTTGGTCAGTTTCTTGATGCGCGCATCCAGGACTGCCTGGGCATCCGGCAGGCGGACTTCGGCGACTTTCTGGCCGGTTACACGCTCGATCACTTGCAGCATGCGGCGCTCACGTGGAGTCACCAGCAGCAGTGCACGGCCTTCGCGACCGGCACGGCCGGTACGGCCGATACGGTGAACGTAGGACTCTGGGTCGTACGGCATGTCAACGTTGAACACGTGGGTGATACGTGGAACGTCGAGACCACGGGCGGCAACGTCGGTCGCCACAACGATGTCCAGACGGCCATCCTTGAGGGAGTCGATCACGCGCTCACGTTGGTTCTGGGCGATGTCACCGTTCAGCGCAGCGGCTTTATAGCCTTTGGCTTCCAGGGCACTGGCCAGGTCCAGGGTCGCTTGCTTGGTACGCACGAACATGATCAGGGCGTCGAAGTCTTCGACTTCCAGCAGGCTCAATACAGCCGAGGTCTTCTGGTCAGCGTGAACCAACAGGTGAGCCTGTTCGATCGCGGTAACGGTCTGAGTCTTGGTCTGGATCTTCACGTGTTGCGGATCGCGCAGGTGGCGCTCGGCAATGGCACGGATCGACTGTGGCAGGGTGGCCGAGAACAGTACGGTCTGACGGGTTGGTGGCAGCGCCTTGAAGATGACTTCCAGGTCATCCATGAAGCCCAGCTTCAACATTTCGTCAGCTTCGTCGAGAACCAGGTGGTTCACGGTCGACAAGACTTTCTCGTCACGACGCAGGTGGTCGCACAGACGGCCCGGGGTGGCGACAACGATCTGTGCGCCGTTACGGATAGCTTTGAGTTGTGGGCCCATAGGCGCGCCGCCGTAAACGGCCACAACGGTTACGCCTGGCATTTGCTTGGCGTAGGTTTCAAAAGCGGTTGCTACTTGCAGCGCCAACTCACGGGTTGGCGCCAGGATCAGGGCTTGCGGTTCGCGCTTGGCAGGATCGATGCAATGCAGGATAGGCAGGGCGAACGCGGCGGTTTTACCGGTACCGGTTTGCGCCTGGCCAATCATGTCCTGGCCGGCCATGATGATCGGGATCGATTGCTGCTGAATCGCCGAAGGTTCTTCGTAGCCGGTCGCGATGACGGCAGCGAGAATGTTCGGGTTAAGATTAAAAGCGGCGAAGCCGCCGGTTTCCTGGGTCATGGGTCTGCCTCTAAGTGCATCCGCAAAGACCCATGCTCCAAAGCTGCGCATGCCGTGTTGAGACTCAAGAGTCGCCCTGGCTGCTTTGTCGGCGGGGATTTGCGAAAACGAATGAATGAAAAAGATTCGTCAAGGGAGAGTCCGCTGTGCGGACGTGCAGCCGAAGCTGACTTCGGGGAATTGCGCTACCTAAACGCGGCCCGGTTAAAGGCCGGCGCGCACTATACCGGAAATAGCTGAAAAAGGGAGCTTTTTTTATCGCAAAGCACTGATAAACCGAGCTGCGTCACAGCCTTTGCAGAGAACACCGGCAGGGTCTATTTTTCAAAGGCCCGGCCCTGCTGGTCATAACGCTTAAACGGTTCACCCGACCTTTCAGGCCCTTTGGTCTGAAACCCTTCCCCGCGCCCGAGGGCACCCCCGATGAATCCAGCCAGCAGCAGCCACGTCAGCCGAGAACTCCAGGGCCATGTCCTGTTGCTGGGCCTGGACCGGGTGGCCAAACGCAACGCTTTCGACTTGGACCTGCTCAATGAGCTAAGCCTGGCGTATGGCGAATTTGATCGAAATGACGACGCGCGGGTGGCGGTGGTGTTTGCCCACGGCGATCACTTCACGGCCGGGCTGGACCTGGCCAATGTCAGCGGCGTGATGGCCGGTGGCTGGCAACCGCCGCTGGGTGGGTGTGATCCCTGGGGCGTGTTTGCCGGGCCGCGCGTGAGCAAACCGGTAATCGTCGCGGCCCAAGGCTACTGCCTGACGATCGGTATCGAGTTGATGCTGGCGGCGGATATCAATCTTTGCGCGAGCAACACGCGCTTTGCGCAGATGGAAGTTCAGCGTGGCATCTTTCCGTTCGGCGGCGCGACGTTGCGCTTTCATCAGGTCGCTGGCTGGGGCAACGCGATGCGCTGGCTGCTCACCGGCGATGAGTTCGACGCCCATGACGCGCTGCGCCTGGGTTTGGTGCAGGAAGTGATGGCCAGCGAAGACCTGCTGCCGCGCGCCGTCGAATTGGCCCACCGCATCGCCCGTCAGGCGCCGCTGGGTGTGCAGGCCACGTTGATGTCAGCCCGGCTGGCGCGCATGGAAGGTGAAACCGTGGCGGCGGCCGCGTTGCCGCCGATGGTGGATAAACTGCTCAACAGCGAGGATGCCAAGGAAGGCGTGCGGGCGATGGTCGAGAAGCGGCCGGGGGTGTTCAAGGGCATTTGAGTTCAGGCAGTGATAGCCTCATCGGGGGCAAGCCCCCTCCCACATTCGACCGCATTCCAAACTGTGGGAGGGGGCTTGCCCCCGATGGCGTCGGTGCAGACAACTAAGTTGCCGGCCGAATCGCCTTGATCAACGGCTGCAACGAGTACCCCAACCGCGGCGCCAACGCTTCGGCACGGTCCGAGAGCGCGCCCCTGTCCAGTTCCTGGTCCAGCTCGGACGGCACCAACAGAATCACATTGCCCTCCTTCACCGGCAGTTCCCAATAATGGCGATGGTACAAGCCACGCAACAACGCTGCGCCCAGCGGCTTGCCATCGTCGGTCGCCCACTGGTTGATCACCAGCCAGCCGCCGGGGTTGAGTTTTTTCTGGCAGTTCTCCAGGAACGTCCACGCCAGGTGCCCGACGCCGGGGCCGACATCGGTATAAAGGTCGACGAAAATCAGGTCGGCCGATTCGGCGCTGTCGAGTAACTCCAGCGCGTCGCCGACGCGGATGTACAAACGCGGGTCGTCATCCAGCCCCAGATACTCGATGGCCAGGCGCGGCACATCGGGGCGCAGTTCGATGGCTTCTACATCTTCCAGCGGCAGGAACTTCAGGCACGCCTGGGTCAGCGTGCCGGCGCCCAGGCCAAGGAACAGCGCGCTTTCCGGCTGCTCATGGCACAGCGCACCAATCAGCATCGCGCGGGTGTAGTCGTACTCCAGCCAGCTTGGGTCGGCAGTGAACACGCAGCTTTGCTCGATGGCGTCGCCAAACTCGAGAAAACGGTAATCTGCCACTTCGAGCACACGGATCATGCCGAAATCATCATGGACTTCAGCCAGCAGGCGCTCGACACGCTCCTCGGTCATCACTACTCCTAACGGGTTTGCTACACGGCAAAGGCGCGATTGTCGGCGAACCGGCGGCAACAGGTCACGCACTAATTGCTGATAACATTGGCACCCGACCGTCAACCACCCAATCGAGTTCATGATGAGCCAACCCTGGAGCCCCGACAGCTGGCGCGCCCTGCCAATCCAGCAACAACCCCAGTACCCGGACGCTGCGCACTTGCTGCACGTGGAGCAAAGCCTGGCCAGCTACCCGCCGCTGGTGTTCGCCGGGGAAGCCCGCGAGTTGCGCCGCCAGTTTGCCGAGGTCACCCAAGGTCGCGCGTTCCTGTTGCAAGGGGGTGACTGCGCCGAGAGTTTTGCCGAGTTCTCCGCCGCAAAAATCCGCGACACCTTCAAGGTGCTGCTGCAGATGGCCATTGTGATGACCTTCGCGGCCGGTTGCCCGGTGGTCAAAGTGGGGCGCATGGCCGGCCAGTTCGCCAAGCCGCGTTCGGCCAACGATGAAACCATCGACGGCATCACCCTGCCCGCCTACCGTGGCGACATCGTCAACGGTATCGGCTTCGACGAAAAAAGCCGTGTGCCGGACCCGGACCGCCTATTGCAGTCCTACCACCAGTCCACCGCCACCCTGAACCTGCTGCGCGCCTTTGCCCAGGGCGGCTTCGCCGACTTGCACCAGGTGCACAAGTGGAACCTGGACTTCATCGCCAATTCCGCGCTGGCCGAAAAGTACAGCCAACTGGCCGACCGCATCGACGAAACCCTGGCGTTCATGCGCGCCTGCGGCATGGACAGTTCGCCGCAACTGCGCGAAACCAGCTTTTTCACCGCCCACGAAGCGCTGCTGCTCAACTACGAGCAAGCCTTCGTGCGCCGTGACAGCCTGACCAACGACTACTACGACTGCTCGGCCCACATGCTCTGGATCGGCGACCGCACACGCCAACTGGACGGTGCCCACGTCGAGTTCCTGCGTGGGGTGAACAACCCGATCGGGGTCAAGGTCGGCCCGAGCATGAACCCGGATGACCTGATCCGGCTGATCGACATCCTCAACCCGGACAACGACCCCGGCCGCCTGAACCTGATCGCGCGCATGGGCGCAGGCAAGGTCGGCGACCACCTGCCCCACCTGATTCGCGCGGTGCAGCGCGAAGGTAAGCAAGTGCTGTGGAGCTCGGACCCGATGCACGGCAACACCATCAAGGCCAGCAGCGGCTACAAGACCCGCGACTTTGCGCAGATCCTGGGCGAGGTGAAGGAGTTCTTCCAGGTGCATCAGGCCGAAGGCAGCTATGCCGGCGGGATTCACATCGAGATGACCGGGCAGAACGTCACCGAATGCATCGGCGGCGCGCGGCCGATCACCGAGGACGGGTTGTCGGACCGTTATCACACCCACTGCGACCCACGGATGAATGCCGATCAGTCGCTGGAATTGGCGTTTTTGATTGCCGAGACGTTGAAACAGGTGAAGCGCTGAGATTTTTAGTTGTCTTCAGGGCCTCATCGGGGGCAAGCCCCCTCCCACACTTGAATGTATTCACAGATCAAAATGTGGGAGGGACGGTGCGACGATTCGACTTGCCCCCGATGAGGCCTTAAAGACCAACATCCATGCTGATCATCGCTACCCGCAACCGGTCGGCACTCGGCCTTTGGCAATTGAGCTGCACCTGTTCCAGCCCCAGCCAGTCGGCCATTTGCCGAAGGTTCTGCGCCAGCGCCAACATGCCCTCCTCATCCAACCCCGGCTCTTCCTCATGCACCGCATGCACGGCCAGGCGCCCACTGGCGCGTTCGGCGCGTAAATCAATGCGTGCGGCGATCCGTTCATTGTGCAGAAACGGCAGCACGTAGTAGCCGTACACCCGCTTGTCTTGCGGGGTGTAGATCTCCAGGCGGTAACGGAAATCGAACAAACGCTCAGTACGCGCACGCTCCCAGACCAGCGAATCGAACGGCGACAGCAAGGCGCTGGCCGGCACCTTGCGCGGCACTTTGGGCTCGGGCAGGCAGTAAGCCGGTTGTTTCCAGCCTTGTACCTGGCACACCTGCAGTTGGCCATCCTCGACCAATTCGGCCAGGCGATTGCGGCTGTCGGCGGGGTCGAGACGGAAGTAATCGCGCAGGTCCTTCTCGGTCCCCACGCCCAGCGCAGTCGCACTGTGCAACAGCAAGCCGCGCAGGGCCTCAGCTTCAGTGACCGTGGTTTGCAGGATATCGCCGGGAATGACCCGCTCCGGCAAATCATAGAGCCGCTCAAACCCACGGCGACCGGCCACCGTGACCAAGCCTGCGGCAAACAGCCATTCCAGCGCATGTTTCTCGTCGCTCCAGTCCCACCACGGGCCGGCGCGTTCCTCTCGGGTCGACAAGCTGCCGGCCCCCAATGCGCCCTGCTCCTCAACGGTCTGCAACACACGCTGAATCGTGGCCTGCTGCTCACGCCCGAAGCGCGCCATTTGCGAATAAATGCCCTGGCCCTGCTTGGCCCGCGCCATGCGCCAGCGCATCAGCGGGTACAGCGCCATCGGCAACAGCGACGCCTCATGCCCCCAGTATTCGAACAGCGAACGCCGCCGCCCCTGGCTCCAGGCGGCTTGTTCAAGTATCAGTGGGGAGTAGTTGCCCAGACGGGAAAACAGCGGCAAGTAATGGGAGCGCACCACGGCATTGACCGAATCAATCTGCAAGACGCCCAGGCGCTCGATCATGCGGTTGAGGTGCACAGCCTTGATCAGTGCAGGCGCCTGGCGCCCGGAAAAACCCTGGGCCGCCAGCGCCATGCGTCGAGCTTGCTTGAGTGAAAACGACAGGTCGGCGGGCATGGGGTTCTCCGTGTGGGCGCGCCGACCACCCTACTGCATCCGCGATCATTTGCGCAGCGGGTCTTGCCAGAAATGCAGGTGGCGGTCCTGCTCGACGTCGCCGCGATTGAGGCCGATGTCCTTGAGTGCATCATCGCTCAAGTTCGCCAGCATCTGGCGCTCCTCATGCAGCGCCTGCCAACGGGCCACCTTCTGAAAAAGCCCGGAAAACGGACGCTTCGCCATCAATACAAACCCTCGTTGACCTTTCATCTTCTCGCCCTCCAGTGGGGATGGCGCAAGTGTGTGCCTGGGCTTAAGATCAATCCAACGAATGTTTCTTATGTAATACATCTCGGAGATTGATCAATTGTCCGGCTACCCGAGCATCGACACTGAAGTGCTGCGCACCTTCGTCGCGATCGCCGACCAGGGCGGTTTTACCCGCGCAGGCGAACTGGTCAACCGTACGCAGTCGGCGGTGAGTATGCAGATGAAGCGCCTGGAAGAAGACGTGTTGCAGCGCAAGCTGTTCAAGCGCGACGGTCGCCAGGTGCGGCTGACGCCCGAAGGCCAGGTATTACTGGGGTACGCGCGGCGCATCCTGAAACTGCACAGCGAAGTGTTCAACACCCTGCGCGAACCGCACATGGTGGGGCTGGTGCGTATCGGTACGCCCGATGACTACGTGATGCGTTTCCTGCCGGGGATTCTCAAACGGTTTTCCAAGGCGTATCCACTCATCCAGATCGAGATGCACTGCGAGGCGTCGACGGTGCTGATGCAACGTCGCGACTTGGCCCTGACGGTCATCAGCCGCGAGCCCGGCAATGAAGTCGGCGAGCTATTGCGTACCGAACGCATGGTGTGGGTGGCCGCCCCGTGCTTCTGCGTGGACGAGCACGACGCGCTGCCACTGGCGATTTCCGGGGTCGACAGTTTCTGCACCCAGTGGACCCGTGCGGCGCTGGACGCCGCCGGGCGCGATTACCGGCTGGCCTACCACAGCTCTAACGTGGCGGCGATTCAGGCCGTGGTGAGCGCCGGCCTGGCGGTGATGGTCAGCATGGAAAGCCTGGTGACGGAAGACCTGCGCATACTCGGCAGCGAAGAAGGTTTTCCGCCGCTGCCGTCGATGAATCTGCGCTTGCTACGCAACCCGGCAATGACCTCCCCCATCACCGAATGCTTGGCGGAGTACATCCTCGAAGGCTTCAGACTTTAAAGGTCAGCATCACTGCGCACACCACCAGGAAGCCGCAGAACAGACCGCGCAATACGCGCTCCGGCAGTGCATGGGCGACCTTCACGCCCCAACTGATACTGAGCAAACCGCCGACGGCCAACGGTACGCCGATCATCCAGTCCACTTCCTGGTGCCAGGCGTAAGTCACCAGTGTCACGCCGGTGCTGGGCAATGCCAACGCCAGGGACAAGCCTTGGGCAACCACTTGGGTGGTGCCGAACAGACTGGTCAGCACTGGCGTGGCGACCACCGCACCACCCACACCGAACAAACCGCCCATGGAGCCGGAGGCGGCACCCAGCACCCCAAGCCATGGCCAGGCGTAACGCATCTGCGCGGTCGGCGGCGCGTTGCGGGTGAACATGCGCAGCAGGTTGTAGGCTGAAAGCGTCAGCAGGAAAGCGATAAAGCCCATGCGCATGGCCCCCGCGTCCAGGCCCACCGCCCAGATCGAACCCAACCAGGCAAAGGTGAACCCCATGACGCCCAACGGCAGCGCATGGCGCAGCTCAATGCGGTTGCGTTGGTGATAGCGCCACAGCGCCAGCATCACGTTGGGCACCACCATCACCAGCGCTGTGCCTTGGGCCAACTGCTGATCCAGGCCGAACAGCACGCCCAGCACCGGGATTGCTATCAGCCCGCCGCCAATCCCAAACAGACCGCCCACCGTGCCGAGCGCCGCGCCCAACACCAGGTACATCACTAAATCCACCACCGTTTGTTACTCCGCAATCCCAAGCCTTGCATGCTACGCAGTCGGCTCTAGTGTGGAAACGCACAGCAACGCACAATGGCTGTGCCAATCTCGCATAAGCGGCTTTTCGATGAACCCCAATACCCTGACCGATCAACTGGGCCTGTTCCTTGATGTACTGGAGACCGGCAGCTTTTCCGCCGCCGCGCGCCGCCATCCGCTGACACCCTCGGCCGTGGCGCGGCGTATCGACAGCCTGGAAAGCTCGGTGGGCAGCCGCCTGTTCCAGCGCAGCACCCACGCGGTGGTGCCGACCCCGGCAGGCTTGGCGTTTGCCGAACGGGCGCGGCGGATTGTCAGCGAGTTGCAGCTGGCGCGGGCTGAGGCGGTGTCCCTGAGCCATGCGCCGGAGGGCCTGATTCGGGTGGACGCGCCCGCAGCGTTTGGGCGGCGGCACCTGGCGCCGGTGATTGCGGACTTCCTCAACGTGTACCCAGGCCTGGATGTGCACCTGCATTTGATCGACAGCTTTGTGGACATGCAGGGCGCGCACCTGGGCAAGGTGGACCTGGTGTTGCGCGCCGGGCATATCGTCGACACGCGGTTGATCGCCACGCCCTTGGCCAGCATCGTGCGCATCGCCTGTGCCAGCCCGGCGTATCTGAAAAGCCGTGGCACGCCACTTCATCCTCGGGAGCTGAGCGAGCACGACGGGCTCGACTGGGACGGTCTGGCGCCGATGTTCGCTTGGCGCTTCGAACTGGACGGACGCCGCGCGACTTATCGCCCACAACGCATCCGCATGAGTGCCAATAACGCCGAAGCCTTGCTGTCCGGCGCTCTGGCCGGCCTGGGTATCGCCCACCTGCCGACGTGGCTGGCCAGTGAGTACCTGGTGCGTGGCGAACTGCTGCCGCTGTTTTGCGAAAACGGCCTGCCCAGTCCGGAGACTACCGGGATCTATGCGCTGCGCCTGGAACAACAACCCAATGCGCGCAGCCGGCTGTTGCTGGAATACCTGAAAACCCGTTTCAGCCCGGTGCCGCCCTGGGACCTGGCACTGCAAAGTGGCTTGGTCTGACCGCTCGAACAGAATTATCTGGCGCATTAAAGATTTGCCCGCTAGATTCCAGCGTAGACACGCTTTTCGAGGTACCACCATGAGCAAAAACCCTGATCCCTGCGAATCACTGATGCTGGACAACCAGCTGTGTTTTGCCCTGCACTCCACTTCGCTGCTGATGACCAAGGTTTACAAGCCACTGCTGCAAGCCCTTGGCCTCACCTACCCGCAATACCTGGCCATGATGGTGCTGTGGGAAGAGGATGGGTTGACCGTCGGCGAAATCAGCAGCCGCCTGCTGACCGATCCGGGCTCGCTCACCCCCCTGCTCAAGCGCCTGGAAGCTGAAGGGCTGCTCAGCCGTACCCGCAGTCGCGAAGATGAACGGGTGGTCGTCGTGGAGTTGACCGACGCCGGCCGGGCCCTGCAGGACAAGGCCATGGGCATTCCGCAGTGCATCCTTGGCGCGAGCGGCCTGGCGCTGGAGCAACTGCGCAAGCTGCAAGTTGATTTGATCGCACTGCGCAGCAATTTGCAGAACGCAATTTAGAACAGCAAAACCATGCAATGTGGGAGGGGGCTTGCCCCCGATAGCGGAATGTCTGTCGACAGCGATGTTGACTGAGCGACCGTCATCGGGGGCAAGCCCCCTCCCACATTGCTTTCTGCTACACGAAAATATTTTATAAATTTATCTTGCGCGCTAAACATTAGCGCTATACATTCACCTCACCAACTACTTAGCGCGCAAATGTTTGGCGCTATACACAAAGAGGAAAACACTATGCAAACTCTCTATACCGCAGTCGCTACCGCCACCGGCGGCCGTGACGGTCGTGCTGTTTCCAGCGACAACATCCTCGATGTCAAACTCTCCACCCCCAAAGAACTGGGCGGTGCCGGTGGCCAGGCCACCAACCCTGAACAACTGTTCGCTGCCGGCTACTCGGCGTGCTTTATCGGCGCCCTGAAATTCGTCGCCAGCCAGACCAAACGCAAAATCCCGGATGACGCCTCGATCACTGCCCACGTCGGCATCGGCCAGATCACCGGTGGTTTCGGTCTGGATATCGACCTGCACATCAGCCTGCCGGGCCTGGCCCAGGACGACGCGCAAAGCCTGGTCGACGCCGCTCACCAAGTCTGCCCGTACTCCAACGCCACCCGTGGCAACGTCGATGTACGCCTGCACGTCACCGTCTAAATGACCTTGGCCGCCCCTGGAGAAGAACATGAACACCATTGGTAAAGCGCTCGCCGGCACCCTGCTCGCCCTGTCCATCACCCACGCCTTTGCTGCGACCGGTGAGGTCGAGCAGACCACCCAGGCGTTCCTGGATGTGTTGAACGCAGGCACCGGCAAACCGATCGAACAGCTGACGCCCAAGGACGCTCGTGCCGTACTGACCGGCGCTCAGGCCGGCGTGAAGCTCACCTTGCCCAAGGCGGATGTGAGCCAGAAGACCATTCAGGTCGATGGCAAGCCGCTGGACCTGACCATCGTGCGTCCGGCCGGGGTCAAGGGCACATTGCCTGTGTTCATGTTCTTCCACGGCGGCGGCTGGGTGCTCGGGGACTACCCGACCCATGAACGCCTGGTGCGGGACTTGGTGGTGGGTTCGGGGGCGGTGGCGGTGTTCGTCAACTACACGCCTTCGCCGGAAGCGCATTACCCGGTGGCGATCAACCAGGCCTACGGCGCGACAAAATGGGTGGCCGAGCACGGCCAAGAGATCAACGTCGACGGCAAGCGCCTGGCGGTTGCAGGCAACAGTGTCGGCGGCAACATGGCGGCGGTGGTCAGCCTGATGGCCAAGGACAAGGGCACGCCGGCGATCAAGTTCCAACTGCTGCTGTGGCCGGTGACTGACGCCAACTTCGACACCGCGTCCTACAACCAATACGCCGAAGGGCACTTCCTCACCCGTAACATGATGAAGTGGTTCTGGGACAACTACACCACCGACGCCAAGCAACGCGCCGAGATCTACGCCTCGCCGCTGCGGGCCACCCCTGACCAGCTCAAGGGCTTGCCGCCCGCGCTGATTCAGACGGCGGGAGCCGACGTGCTGCGCGATGAAGGCGAAGCCTATGCGCGCAAGCTCGACCAGGCCGGTGTACCCGTGACCGCTGTGCGCTACAACGGCATGATCCACGACTACGGTTTGCTCAACGTCGTCAGCCAGGTGCCGGCCGTACGTTCAGCCCTGCTCCAGGCCTCGGACGAGCTGAAGCAACACTTGAAGTAAAAGGTAACGCCCACAAAAAAGCCCGACTCAAGGTCGGGCTTTTTTCGTATCGGCAGGGCCAGAATTACTTCTTGGCGCGACCTTTGTACGAACCACCTTCGCGGGTGTCGATCTCGATCAGGTCGTCGATTTCGATGAAATCGGCGACTTGCAGTTCGGTACCGTTGCTCAGCTTGGCAGGCTTCATCACCTTGCCCGAAGTGTCGCCGCGAGCGGAACCTTCGGTGTAGGCCACTTTACGCACGATGGTGGTCGGCAGCTCTACGGAAACCAGGCGCTCTTCGAAGAAAATAGCTTCGCAGACGTCTTCCATGCCTTCTTCGATGAACGGTAGAACGGCTTCGATATCTTCAGCGTTCAGCTCGTACATGGTGTAGTCGGTGGTGTCCATGAACGTGTAGGTGTCGCCGCTGATGAAGGACAGGGTCGCTTCTTTGCGGTCGAGGATCACGTCGTCCAGTTTGTCATCGGCGCTGTAGACGATCTCGGTCTTGTAACCGGTCAGCAGGTTCTTCAGCTTGGTCTTCATGATTGCGCTGTTACGACCAGACTTGGTGAACTCAGCTTTCTGAACCAGCCAAGGGTCGTTTTCGAGACGGATCACTGTACCGGGTTTCAGTTCTTTACCAGTTTTCATTGCATATATCCGAAATTTGGATGGGATTTACAAAATTCAAGGTGGCGTATCATATCCAACTTTCATAAAACTGCACCAGCGCCGTCGCAAGATCGGCCTGCAAGCCCTGTTCCAGACACCATGTTTCAGCGTGCAGGCTCACCTCTGGCCAGTGTTCCAGCAGCCTTTTCCACGCTTGGGCCATATCGGCCTCGGTGTTCCAGGCTTGCCAGAGCCCGATCAGCGCCGCCCTTGCGTCCGGTGATAAGTCGGCGGTGTACAGCTCGAGGAACGCGTCGAGCTTGTCGAGATGGATGTCTTCGTCCTGTCGATAGATGTGCCACAGCAGCGGCCGACCGGCCCATTGGGCACGCACGAACGAGTCTTCGCCGCGCACGGCGTTGAAGTCGCAGCACCACAACAGCCGGTCATATTGCTCTTGGCGGACGAACGCAATCACCTGCACCGTCAGTGCTCCGCGCTGGTGGATATCCCCCGGCGCCAGCCGGTCCAGGCCCAGCCAGCGCTGCACATCGCCAAGAATGCGCCCCTCGGGAACCAACAGATGAGTGGCACGCCCGTCCGTCGATAACACCTCCAGCCAACTGGCCAGCCCAGCATTTTCGTAGGCAAACAGTGAGATCAGCCGCGCTCCGGCTGTGGGAGACACGCCCAAGGCTTGCAGGAAATGTTGCTGCGCGCTGGCATCCTGCTGAAACGCCTGACGCTGCTCCAGCAATCCCGCCTCGCGCAGCAGGCCACCGGTGCCAGGCCTGAACCCGGGAAAGAAGAAGAACTTCTGCACACCCTTGAATTTCACCGAAGGCAGCTTGTGGCAGCCCACCACCCATTCTTCGGCACTGAGGTAATCCAGGTTCATCCACAACGGCACGCGCTCGTGGGCCGCCATGGCTTCCATGTACTCAGGTGGCAACTGGCAGGCAAACGCGGCGATCACCACATCCGCCGCGGGCGCCGCCACCCATTCGGCCGGCCAATGGCGCACTTGCACGCCTTCCTGCCATTGCAGGTCTTGCCGCACATCAATGTCCGGGCACATGCGTTCGAAGGCGCGCAGGTCGTCGACCCACAAGCACACATCACAGGCATGCTCCACCACCAATTGCCGGGCCAGGCGCCAGGTCACGCCGATGTCGCCGTAGTTGTCGACGACGCTGCAAAAAATATCCCAGCGGGCTCTCATTCCGGGCTCCAACGTTCAAAGGCTCGATTGTCCGCATAAATGCACGGATGCAGAAGGCTTGATCGCGATTATTCTGCACAGTGGCTGTGCGACAATCGCCGCCACGCCGCAAATGCCCGCCAGGAGGCAATCATGTCCGATCGTTCGTTGTCGCTGTTCAAGCTCAGTGTCTCTATCGCGTTCGGCGTGTGGCTGGGGTTTATCGCCATCGTGCTGACCACCTGGCTGGCCTCGCGCTACCTGTTCCCGCAGAGCCTGGCGCCGGTGGCCCAGGCGGTGCAGCAATTGGGCAAGCCTGCGGTGGTGGCACCGGAACCGCCGAATCGTATGTTCGAGCAATACCAGCAGAACCTGCAGAAGCAGGAACAGCAACAAAGCCTGGACCAGGCGCGCAACAATGCGCGCAACCTGTCCAACCCCAAATGCCAGTTCTGGCTGCAACAGGACCAGAACGCACCCAACGAAAAGACACGTGCCAATGTCCTGCAATTCTGTGATTGATGACCATGAATAAACACGCCGTCCACCAGCTGATCCTGGAAAAGCTCAGCGTCGATCTCGACATTGCCCAACGTGCCGCGCAGACCGCCTACGAAACCGCGACCCACGAAGAAAATATCGCCGAAAACAAGTACGACACCTTGGGGCTGGAGGCCTCTTACCTGGCGGCCGGGCAAGCCAAGCGTGTCGAGGAGATCAAGCAGGCGTTGACGCTGTGCCAGGCCATGGCACTGCGCCCCTACGATGATCAACGGGGCATAGCGATCGGCGCGCTACTGGGTCTGGAAGACGAGAATGGCCGCCAGCAATGGCTGTTCCTGGCGCCGGATGCGGCGGGCTTGAAAGTGGACGTGGTCGGGCAACCGGTGACCGTCATCACCCCGCGCTCACCGCTGGGCAAAAGCCTGCTGGGCAAGTTCGAAGGGGATGAGGTGGAGATTCTGGTAGCGGGCGCTCGGCAACATTTCACGGTTACCGAGGCTAAATAACCCTAGGGCCGGGCTTACTGTTGGGAGGGCGTTTGCGCCCTCCCAACAGTGTCAGTGAACCGGTAGCTCTACGCCGTCGAACAGCGCTTCCAGCTCCTGCTTGTTGTGGCACTGGATCGCCTTGGCCATGACCTCACGGGTGAGGTGCGGCGCGAACTTCTCAATGAAATCGCACATGAAGCCACGCAGGAACGTGCCACGACGGAAGCCGATCTTGGTCACGCTGGACTCGAACAGCTCGCTGGCATCGAGCACCACCAGGTCTTTGTCGAGTGCGGTGTCGACCGCCATCTTGGCGACGATCCCGACGCCCAGGCCCAGGCGCACGTAAGTCTTGATCACGTCGGCGTCGGCGGCGGTGAACACCACTTTCGGCGTCAGGCCGCGATGGCTGAAGGCTTCGTCAAGTTTGGAACGGCCGGTGAAGCCGAACACGTAAGTCACGATCGGGTATTCAGCCAGGGCTTCCAGGGTCAGCTTCGGCAGCTTGGCCAACGGGTGACCCTGAGGCACGACGACGCAACGGTTCCAGCGGTAGCACGGCATCATCACCAGGTCACCGAACAGCTCCAGGGCTTCGGTGGCAATGGCGAAATCGACGGTGCCATCAGCGGCCATCTCGGCGATCTGCATCGGCGAACCCTGGTGCATGTGCAAGGCCACGTCAGGGTACTGCTTGATGAAATCGCGAATCACCGGCGGCAACGCATAACGCGCCTGGGTGTGAGTGGTGGCGATGGACAGCGTGCCCTTCTTCTCGTTGGAGAATTCCTGGGCGATCTGTTTGATGCTTTCGACTTTGCGCAGGATCTCGCCAGCGGTGGTGATGATGCGCTCACCGGCCGGCGTGACACGGGTGAGGTGCTTGCCGCTGCGCGCGAACACTTCGACGCCCAACTCGTCTTCGAGCAGGCGGATCTGCTTGCTGATACCGGGTTGCGAGGTGTAAAGGCTTTGAGCGGTAGCGGAAACGTTGAGGTCGTGGTGCGCCACTTCCCAGATGTAGCGCAGTTGTTGGAGCTTCATATGTGTCCCTCAAAGCAGATAGACGCCACGGGTATCAGCGACGGTATATAACTATATTAAAGGTTCGATGGATAAATCTAGAACTTTTTATCGTATTTACCCATCAGACGTCATCACTGCGTCGACGTTGCAACGAAGGCACCAGGTAAACCGGCACCGTAGACAACTGCAGCACCCGTGCAGCGGTGCGCCCCAACGGAGTAGCCGCTGCGGTTGCATGGCTATGACTGCCTACGATCAACAGATCCACGGAAAGTTTACGCAGTTGGTCGAGTATCACCTCGCACGGGTCGCCCTGGATCACCCGTACCGAACGAATCAACTTCAGGTCCTGCTCCCCATCCCCCAACTCCTCGCGAAAACTGTCCAGCACCCGCTGTTCGATCGTCGCCATCACCGTGGTCAGCCCCTGGCTCTGCCATTCACTCAGGGCCTGCTCATCAAGGTAGCTCTGCAGCACCGATTCGGCGAACAGCCCGATGGGCTCGACCACATGAATCACGTACAAGTCCGCTTTGAACGTCCGCGCCAACGCCAGCGCATGCTGCATCACATAAGGCGCATACAGGCCGAGGTCCGTGGCGTACAGCATCGAACGAATCATAGAACCTCCTGGGCTGCCAGGATGGCGGAGATGAACTGAGCTTAGCAGCGCCCGGACGACTTGGATTGAGTTACATCTTCACCTCATTACTGATGCCATGGGGTACATGCCCGGTGGCCACAAACTCCCTGGCTTTCTCGCAATGACCGGCCTGATCATCGAAAAACACGTCGGCGGCGAACGCTTCCAGGAACGCGGATTTTTCCAGGCCGCCGAGGAACAAGGACTCGTCCAGACGTATATCCCATTCACGCAGGGTGCGGATCACACGCTCGTGGGACGGCGCCGAGCGGGCGGTGACCAGCGCGGTGCGGATGGGGCACGCGTCATCGGGAAACTCGCGTTGCAACAAGTTGAGTGCCGCCAAAAAACCTTTGAACGGACCGCCGTGCAACGGTTGGCGTGCCGACTCCCGCTCATTGGCCTGGAACGCTTCCAGGCCGCCGGCCTGGTACACCCGCTCCGACTCATCGGAAAACAGCACGGCGTCACCGTCAAAGGCAATGCGCAATTCTTCGCTGGAAGCGCGGTTCGGGCCGCCGGACAAAATCGTCGCCGCCGCGAACCCGGCATCGAGTGCACTGCGTACATCTTCAGCATGGGTCGAAAGAAACAGATGGCAACCAAAGGCGGCCAAATAAGGATAAGGACTACGCCCTCCTACGAAAGCGGCGCGGGAAATATCCAGACCGTAATGCTGGATAGAGTTGAACACGCGCAGGCCGGTGTCAGCACTGTTGCGCGACACCAGTACCACTTCGACCCGGGCACGGCCGAGGCTGGCATTCAGGCTCAGCAGCTTTTTGACCAACGGGAAGGCGTCGCCGGGTTCGAGGAATTCTTCTTCGTGTTCGATCTGGTACTGGCGGTAAGCCTCGACGCCTTGCGCGAGGTAGACCTTGTGGCTGTCGCTCAGGTCGAACAGTGCCCGCGACGAAATCGCCAGCACCAGTTTGTCACCCAATCCTTTTGCCATGGTGCGTCCCCCGACTCAGCGGTTGTGCCGATCAATAAAACTCAAGGCCTGGTAAAGCGCCTGCATCCGCGGCAGTTCGCAACCGGCGGCTTTGGCGGCGGCGAGTGGCCGGGCATAGATCGCCGCCAGTTCCAGCGGGCGTTTATGCACGTGGTCGTGGTACATGCTCGGCAGGTAGTCGGCCATGGTTTCGGTCATGGTGAACATCTGCTCGGCATAGCTTTGGGGAATGTCATGGCCACAGGCGTGGGCGCCCTGCACCACTTCGGCCATCAGCGCCTGGATCAGCTCACGACTGGACTCGTCCGCCATCATGGCCGTGGTGCCGGTGCCCAATAACACGGAGAGGCCGTTGTAGGGCACGTTCCACACCAGTTTGTGCCAACGGGCCTGATGCACATTGGCCATGGCCTGGGACTCGATGCCGGCCTGATGAAACAGCGCCGCACCGGCTTCGACAATCGCCTTTTGCCGGGCGTCATCATTGGCCGCCGAGCCACTGTGGTAACCCAGGTTGACCCGGCCCAACGCCTGATGCTCGACAACGCCGGGGGCAGAACGGTGCACGCCGATGTAGCACAGGCCTCCCAGCAGGTGCAGCGATGCCGGCAAGTGTTCACGCAGGCTGTCTTCGACATCGAGGCCGTTTTGCAGCAATACCACCTTGGCATCCGGCGCCGCCACCTGGGCGAGGGTCGGGGCCAGCTCGACGTTGCCGGTCGACTTGGTGCCCACCAGCAGCCAGTCGCACGGCGGCATATCGGCAGCACGGGCGTAGGCCTGCACCGGGTGCAGGTGCAGGGTTCCATGCACCGTGCTGTTCACGTGCAGGCCGTGCTCGCTGACGGCCGTGTATTCACTGCGCAACAGGAAATGCACATCGAAACCGGCGCGCGCCAGCATCAAGCCGTAGAAACCACCGATGGCGCCGGTGCCGATGATGCCGATCCGTGGCGACTGGGGTGTAGCTGCTGTCATGGCAAATCCTCAGGTGGACGGGTGAGTGCCTGTTTTACGGCATCGAAAACGTCGTCACGCGTAAGACGTGTCTGTATCTGCCCGAGGAATTGACCCTCGCACACCACGAACAACGCCGGCAAATGAAAGATCTGGTAGCGTTCGACCGCACCGCCGTTGTGCCCGGCGTCCACCCAGCACAGCCGGTCCACCGGCAGCGGCCAGCCCGGTAATTGCTGGCGCGCCCAACGGCAACTGGAACACCCATGGCTTGTGAACACGACGAGCGAAATACCTGGCAATCCCAGCAGTTGCTGGTCAATATCCAGGTCGGTCAATTCCAGTTCCTTCACTATACTGCTGCCACTGCCGTCAATTGGACGGTGCTCGGAGTCCGTGTACATGGGTCGTTTTTTACCTCACCCTGATGATGTCGCTGTCGAGTTAATCCAACGCCCCTCTCCCGCTGTCCCCCGCCAACGCCTGCACACTATCGGCCTGGGCGGTGTCGCCTGCAATTGGCCGCGTGCCTGGCGCGAGGGCACGGCGGTTGACCTGCATATCCCGTCCTTGGGCCCCAGTGCGCGTTATCCGGGTTATGTGGCGTGGTGCCGCAAGGTGGAAACCGGCTACCGCGTCGGCATTTCGTTTACCGATGAACATGCCTTGTTCGGTGCACGCATGGGTGAGCAAGCATGCCGGATAGAGCGTTACTGCCGCCAGCACGAAGATGCCGAGCCGACACCCCAGCAACTCGAAACCCTGGCCCGCGAGTGGGTATCGCGTCATGCCAGCGAGTTCTCCCATGAGGCCTTTGTGGCGCCAGCGCTGGATTAAAGCGGGCTTTGCCCATTGTCGCGGGCCCGTGTTACGCGCTAAGGTTCCTCCCCCCTGCATCCAAATCATGCTGTGCTCCGCCGCACGGGGATGGCTGGCGGCCGGCACCCGTGACCCTGACGAGTAACACGATGGCTGATTTACCGATCAATGACCTAAACGTCGAATCCAACGAGACGCTGATCACACCCGACCAGCTCAAGCGCGAAATCCCCCTGAGCGACGCTGCCCTGCAGACCGTCACCAAGGGCCGCGAAGTCATCCGTGACATTCTCGACGGCACCGACCATCGCCTCTTCGTCGTCATCGGGCCTTGCTCGATCCACGACCTCAAGGCTGCCCACGAGTACGCCGAGCGCCTGAAAGTGCTGGCGGCGGAAGTGTCGGACACCCTGTACCTGGTGATGCGCGTCTATTTCGAAAAACCGCGCACCACCGTCGGCTGGAAAGGCTTGATCAACGACCCGTACCTGGACGACTCGTTCAAGATCCAGGACGGCTTGCACATCGGCCGTCAACTGCTGCTGGACCTGGCCGAGATGGGCCTGCCCACCGCGACCGAGGCCCTGGACCCGATTTCCCCGCAGTACCTGCAGGACCTGATCAGCTGGTCGGCCATCGGCGCACGCACCACCGAATCCCAGACTCACCGGGAAATGGCGTCCGGCCTGTCCTCGGCCGTGGGCTTCAAGAACGGCACCGACGGCGGCCTGACCGTGGCGATCAACGCGCTGCAATCGGTCTCCAGCCCACACCGTTTCCTGGGCATCAACCAGGAAGGTGGCGTGTCCATCGTCACCACCAAGGGCAACGCCTACGGTCACGTGGTGCTGCGCGGCGGCAATGGCAAGCCCAACTATGATTCGGTCAGCGTTGCCCTGTGCGAGCAGGCATTGAACAAGGCCAAGATCAAGCCGAACATCATGGTCGACTGCAGCCACGCCAACTCCAACAAGGACCCGGCCCTGCAGCCGCTGGTGATGGAAAACGTCGCCAACCAGATCTTGGAAGGCAACCAGTCGATTATCGGCCTGATGGTCGAGAGCCACCTGAACTGGGGTTGCCAGGCGATTCCAAAAGACCTGGCCGACTTGCAGTACGGCGTGTCGATCACCGATGCCTGCATCGACTGGTCCGCCACCGAAAACACACTGCGCAGCATGCATGCCAAGCTCAAGGACGTCTTGCCGAAACGCAAACGCACCTGACTTAACGCTGCGCACACAAAAACGCCGGGCTTAGCCCGGCGTTTTTCATGGTGCGGTGTATGGCTTACAGCTTCGCGGCATGGCGCTGGTGGCGCTCCATGTAGCGTTCAACATAGGAGCAGGACGGGATCACCGTATAGCCGGCCTCTTCGGCGAACTTCAAGGCCTCCTCGGTCAGTGCCGCCGCAATACCACGACCCCGCAGTGCATTGGGCACGAAGGTCCGATAGATATCCAGGGTCTGTTTCCCGAGGTCCATATAGGTCAGATAGGCACGATGACCGTCCACATTGGTCTCGAACTGATGACCAGCCTGGTCATGGTGGATGGACAACGCCTCGCTCATCACTACTCCTCGCGGGTCTTGGTTTCTGACCCCTACCTTACCGATGTTTTTCCGGCGAAGGAACATCTACGCCACCCCGTGCCGGTTTCGACAACGAGAAAACCTTGAGCGCTTACAACCAGCACGTAGGGAATAGTAGGCGCCAATCCCGGGATTGCTCAAGGCGCACTCGTCATCCCCTGCCGCTGGTGGATATAGAAAGGGCCCCCGATCAACCAACGATCGAAAGCCTGAACATTGCCGGCAGTTGAACCTTGAGACGAACAGGCGCTCTTAAAGTCACCTCTACATGCACAAAAGATGCAGGGCAACACAACGCCGTGCTGAACGGAAGTGTCAGCGCGGATATATAAAATTTCATCTGTTTACAGGGCTTAACACATGCGGGCCGGCCCTTTCAGCCTGGATCCGGTGTTCGCCTGAATGAAAAAATTTGGACAGTTTTTATACAAACCTCCAAAAGATTAGCCAAAATAGATTCGGCGCATGAATTTTTTTTGCTTCTTGCGCTACGTCAGTTTACTTACTACAAGTAATGGGTAGTATGTACGCCGGCTATTAGCTCACTCTGAGAAACTAGCCATCTAATAGAAAGTCCTTGAAGGGGAACACGATGAACAACGTTCTGAAATTCTCTGCACTGGCCCTGGCCGCAGTTCTGGCTACCGGTTGCAGCAGCGTCTCCAAAGAAACCGAAGCACGTCTGACTGCAACTGAAGACGCTGCAGCTCGCTCCCAGGCTCGTGCAGACGAAGCCTACCGTAAAGCTGATGAAGCGCTGGCTGCTGCTCAAAAAGCACAACAGACTGCTGACGAAGCTAACGAGCGCGCTCTGCGTATGCTTGAAAAAGCTAGCCGCAAGTAATAATCCCTCGGGATTGTTATCAAGCCGATCCATTTATGGGTCGGCTTTTTTATTGCCTGGGGTTTGATCACAAGCCCCTGTAGCAGGCTTTTTGTGGCGAGGGCGCTTGCTCCCGTTGACTGCGCAGCAGTCCCCGCTTTTGAGGACCTTTAAGCAAGCCTGCTCGCCACAGCGATCTCGCGCCTATTGCAGCTCGATCGGAGCGCTAGCCGCGACCGAGGCTGCGCCAGGCACGCCGATTTCCGTCGGCAGCCCATCTTCCGCCGCGACCACGTCACGCACCTGATCCCAGTTGACCCGCAGGTTGTTGGCCAGGTCTTCACGCTTGAGCAAGGCGTTGATCACCGCGGTGTGTTTGTCGACCACCGACGGCGTACCGTCATCGTTCAACGGCGTATGCGCTTCCAGGTACACCTTGCCGCCACTGCTGCCGAACTTGTAGGCATCGTTGATGATGCGCACCGATGTGCCCACCGGCACCATGCCCGCCATCTCCAGCACGTTGTTGTTGAACATACGGAAGCAGCCGTGGCTTGTACGCGTGCCGATACCAAATTTCATGTTGGAGCCGTGGATCAGGTAACCCGGCGTGCCCAGGGTGAACTTGAACGGGCCCAACGGGTTGTCGGGGCCGGCCGGCACCACGTTAGGCAGCGGGTCGCCGTTGGCGGCGTGCTCGGCCTTGATCGACGCGGGCGGGGTCCAGGTCGGGTTGGGTGTCTTGGCAATGATGCTGGTGTGGGCGATGGGCGAACCCCAGCCTTCACGACCGATCCCCAACGGGAACGTGTAGACCACGTTCTGGCCCTTGGGGAAATAATAGAGCCGGTATTCCGCCAGGTTGATCACGATCCCTTCCCGAGGACCGGGCGGCAGGATGAAGCGCGTCGGCAACACGATCTCGGTGCCCGCCCCCGGCAACCACGCATCCACGCCGGGGTTGGCGGCGACCATCTCCGAATAACCCAGGTCATAGGTGGTGCCCAGGTCGGCAAAGGTGTCTTCGTACTTGGCCTTGATCACCTGGACCTGGCCGACGATGTCTTCACCCGGTGGAGGCAAAGGCAACTGCAAGGCTGAAGCGGAGCCAACCGCACAAAGTGCAGCGAGGGACAGGCAGCAGGTGACGACGGAAAGGCGCGACAACATCCGGAAAATCCTTCGCAGAACGACGGGTAGGTAAACATCGATTGTATACGTGAAGCGCGCTTCTAGCTGCCCCCTACAACTCGAAACGCAACTCCGGCCAGATCGGCGGCGTCCCGCGCTTCTGGGACTCCAGGATGGCGCGGCACAAAGGGCACAGGCGCTGGTCCTGGAAGATCGAACGATCCACCAGCGACCAACGCGGTTGCGCCGGCAATAGCGTGCCGCACAAGGTGCGATCGATGGTGCCGCCCAGTTCCAATTGACGCGTCACCAGATGCACCCGCACTTCCTGGCAGGCGAACAGATCCAGCTGCTCGTCCGGCTCGATCAGTTGATAGTTAAACAGGGACCAGGCAGGACGCGACATCGAGGGCTCCAAATCGGGGGGGCGCCACCTTAGCCGAAAGCCTGCCGGTAGAAAAGCGTCATAACAGTGGTTTTAGCGTCGGCCAGACATTTTCCAGCAACTTGCCCTGGGCGCCGACCGCCGGGTGCAGTTGATCCGCCTGCATCAGCTCCGGATGACCGCCCACGCCTTCGAGGAAAAACGGTACCAGCGGGACGTTTTTTTCCTTGGCCAACACACCATAGACTTCGGCAAATGCGGTGGTGTATCGCGGGCCATAGTTGGGCGGCAGTTGCATACCCAGCAGCAACACCTTGGCACCGCCGGCCTTGGACTGGTCAATCATCGATGCAAGATTTTGTTTCAATTGCGCCGGCGGTTGCCCGCGCAAGCCATCATTGCCGCCCAACTCGATCACCACCACGTCAGGCTTATGCTCTGCAAGCGCCGCCGGCAGCCGCGCCAGGCCTCCGGCACTGGTGTCGCCACTGATGGAGGCGTTGACCACTTTATCGTCGAAACCCTCCTGCTTGAGCCGTTGCTCCAGCAGTGCCACCCACCCTTTGCGGGTATCCAGGCCGAAACCGGCACTGATACTATCGCCAACGATCAGGACTGTACCCGCCGCTGCGTTCTGGGCCATGCACATCAAGGCCAGGCCAGCACTCAAAAACCACATTCGCATCGGATTCTCCATGGGCGCAAGCATTCTCACCGCGCGGAACCTTAGCAAAGTGGTTCCCAGCGCGGAAGGTGAACTGACTATCCTGCACGAACTGAGCCTGGAACTGAACAAGGGCGATAGCCTGGCTATCGTCGGCAGCTCCGGTTCCGGCAAATCCACTCTCCTGGGCCTGCTGGCCGGCCTCGACCTGCCCAGCAGCGGCGAAGTCACCCTCGCCGGCCAAGCCCTCAGCACCCTGGACGAAGACCAGCGCGCACGCATCCGTGCCGAGCACGTGGGCTTCGTGTTCCAGTCGTTCCAACTGCTCGACAGCCTCAACGCGCTGGAAAACGTCATGCTGCCGCTGGAGCTGGACGGCCGCAAAGACGCCCGCGAACGCGCCCGGCACTTGCTGGAACGTGTAGGCCTGGGCCAGCGCCTGACCCACTCGCCACGCCAACTCTCCGGTGGCGAGCAGCAACGGGTGGCGATTGCCCGTGCCTTTGCCGCAGAACCGGACGTGCTGTTTGCCGATGAACCCACCGGCAACCTCGACAGCCACACCGGCGAACGCATCAGCGACCTGCTGTTCGAACTCAACAAAGAGAGCGGCACGACCCTGGTGCTGGTCACCCACGACGAGCGCCTGGCCCACCGCTGCCGACGCCTGATCCGCCTTGAAGCCGGCCTGATGGTCGCGCCCCTGGAGCCTTGATGGCACGTTTGCCGCTGTTGCGTCTGTTCAGCCTTGCCATGCGCCAATTGCTGCGCGATGCCCGCGCCGGTGAGTTGCGCGTGTTGTTCTTCGCCCTGTTGGTGGCCGTGGCCGCCAGCACCGCCATCGGCTACTTCGGTGCGCGCCTCAACGGCGCGATGCTGCTGCGCGCCACCGAATTCCTCGGCGCCGACCTGGTGCTCGAAGGCAGCTCGCCGGCCCGCACCGAGCAAATCCAGTCCGGCACCGAGCTGGGCCTGGATCACGCCCGCGTCGTGGAATTCTCCAGCGTCATCGCCACCGATAACGGCATCCAGCTCTCCAGCATCAAGGCCGTCAACGAGCAGTATCCCCTGCGGGGCCAGCTGAAAAGCGCCGCTGCGCCCTTTGGTGACGAGACGCCAGGCGGCGGCCCCAAACCCGGTGAAGCCTGGGTGGAGGCGCGGCTACTGACGGCACTCGACCTCAAGGTCGGCGACAGCATCGATGTGGGCATGAAGACATTGCGCCTCGCCCGCGTGCTCACCTACGAGCCGGACCGCGCCGGCAACTTCTACAGCCTCACGCCCAGGGTAATGATCAACCTGGCGGACCTGGACGCCACCGGCGTCGTGCAGCCCGGCAGCCGCGTCAGTTACCGCGAATTATGGCGCGGGCCACAGGGCAGCACAGTGCTGCAAACCTACCGTGACTTGGTCAAGCCGGGGCTCGCCGCCAACCAGCGTCTGCAGGATTCACGGGACGGCAACCAGCAGATCGGCGGCGCGCTGGGCAAGGCCGAACGCTACCTGAACATGGCCAGCCTGGTGGCCGTGTTGCTGGCCGGCGTGGCCGTGGCCTTGTCGGCCAACCGCTTTGCCACCCGACGTTTCGACGCCAGCGCGTTGCTGCGCTGCCTGGGGTTGTCACGTCGGGAAGCCATGTTGCTGTTCAGCCTGCAACTGAGCGTCCTCGGCCTGCTGGCCAGCCTGACCGGCGCCCTGCTCGGCTGGCTGGCGCAGTTTGGCCTGTTCTACTTCCTCCACGACTTGCTGCCGGCGGACGTTCCACCCGGCGGGCTATTACCGGCGATTGCCGGGATCGGCACCGGTCTGGTTGCCCTCGCCGGTTTCGCCCTGCCGCCCTTGGCCGCCTTGGGTCGCGTACCACCGCTACGGGTGTTGCGCCGCGACCTGCTGCCGATCCCCTCCAGTACCTGGATGGTCTACGGCGCGGCGCTGTTTGCATTGGGCCTGATCATGTGGCGCTTGAGCCTCGACCTGGTGCTGACGTTCGCCCTGCTCGGCGGTGGCGTGGTCGCTGCGTTGGTGCTTGGCGGCCTGCTGCTGCTCCTGCTGCAAAGCCTGCGCCGCCTGCTGGCACGCGCCTCCCTGCCTTGGCGCCTGGGCCTGGGCCAATTGCTGCGTCACCCGCTGGCAGCCGCCGGTCAATCCCTGGCGTTTGGCTTGATCCTGCTGTCCATGGGCTTGATCGCCCTGCTGCGTGGCGAACTGCTCGACACCTGGCAAAACCAACTGCCCAAGGACGCGCCCAACTATTTCGCCTTGAATATCCTGCCGGCCGACAAGGAAGCCTTCGGTGCACGCTTGCTGGAAGTGCAGGCGCAATCGGCGCCGCTGTACCCGGTGGTGCCGGGCCGCCTGATCAGTATCAATGGCGAACCGGTCCAGGAAATCGTCAGCAAGGACTCCAGCGGCGATCGTGCGGTACAACGTGACCTGAGCCTGACCTGGGCCGCCGACCTGCCGCCGGGC
Source organism: Pseudomonas petroselini (assembly GCF_045037875.1). NCBI lineage: Bacteria > Pseudomonadati > Pseudomonadota > Gammaproteobacteria > Pseudomonadales > Pseudomonadaceae > Pseudomonas > Pseudomonas petroselini. Next base: position 2,680,493 of record NZ_CP173614.1, on the reverse strand, counting down.
AACGCACTGACCGCAGGCTCCTGGTGGTCACAGCAACCCGCCGACGAAATCCCTGGCGTTTCTGTTGAGGCCAAGGTGGCGGAAAGCCTCAAGCTCAAGCTCAATGACCACCTCGTGTTCACGGTGGGCGGCGAAAATCGTGAAGCGCGGGTGACCAGCCTGCGGACCATCAATTGGGATAACTTCCAGCCCAACTTCTTCATGATTTTCCAGCCGGGCACCTTGAAGGACCTGCCGACCACCTACCTGACCAGCTTCTACCTTGCGCCAGGCCATGACCAACAAATCGTCGACCTGTCCAGGGCGTTCCCGGCGGTGACCATCCTGCAAGTCGAAGCGCTGCTGGAGCAGCTACGCAGCATCCTCGCCCAAGTGACCCTGGCGGTGGAGTACGTGTTGCTGTTCGTCCTCGCAGCAGGCATGGCGGTGTTGTTCTCCGGCCTGCAAGCCACCCTGGATGAGCGCATCCGCCAAGGCGCGCTGCTGCGCGCACTGGGCGCCGAGCGCAAGCTGTTGGTCAAGGCCAGGCGTATCGAGTTCGGCTTGCTGGGTGCCGTCAGCGGGCTGCTGGCGGCGCTGGGCACCGAGCTGGTGACGTTCGTGCTGTACCGCTACGCGTTTGACCTGGCCTGGCACCCTCACCCGTGGCTGTTGCTGCTGCCGGTGATCGGTGCGGTGCTGATCGGCGGTGCCGGTGTGTTCGGCACCCGCCGCGCACTGAATGCCAGCCCGCTGACCGTGTTGCGCGAAGGTTAAAACGCGAGGGCCCGCATTCCTCACAGAATGCGGGCCCATTTCGCTCACTTCACGTACTCGATCCCGGTGATCCACCAGCACACGTCACCACTGGGGGTCTGAACGATGGCCTCATCGTCCACTTCCTTGCGCAACAACGCACGGGCCATCGGCGAATCGATGGAGATGTAGTCCATGCGCTCATAAATCTCGTCATAACCGACAATGCGAAAACGCTTGGTCTCACCTTGCTCGTTTTCGATGTCCACCCAGGCACCGAAGAACACCTTGCCCTCCTGCTCGGGCATGTACTCCACCACGCGCATGTCTTCCAGGCGCTTGCGCAGGTAGCGCACGCGGCGGTCGATCTCGCGTAGCAGCTTCTTGTTGTACTGGTAGTCGGCGTTTTCGCTGCGGTCGCCCAACGAGGCCGCCCATGTCACTTTGCGCGTGGTGTCCGGGCGTTTTTCACGCCACAGGTAATCCAACTCCTTTTTCAGCGCTTCATGACCTTCTTTGGTAATCAGCTTGGTACTCAAACGCGTGCATCCCCAGGCATGTCCATAGGTACCGAGATACCTGGGTTTCACACCCGGGCCTCGGCTGGCTGGCCCTGATGATAAATGAACCCGTGAAAGTAGCCAGGCCAGTCTAGCCATCCAACGCCTGATCCAGCTCCAGCAGCATGCCCCGCAGGCTCTGGCGCAAGCCCGACACCTGCGACGTCATGGCCTTCAGGGCTTCAGCCCTCTGGCTGACAGCAAGCGAATGGTCATGGAGTTGAGTGGTGCGCTGCTCCAGTTCTCGAACCTTCTGATCCAGTTGACTCTGCTCTTGCTGCAATCGCGCCTGCCATTGCTCAAGTGCCGACTCACGTTCGAGTGCTGCGCGTTTTTGCTGGGTCAGCTCCTGAGCGACACGGGCAAGGTTGGTCAAGGTGCTGTCGACTTCGAACAACGTACTGTGCTCGCCGGATGCAGGGAGATCCGATTGCGTCGGCGCATCAGGCTCATGCGGGATAGCAGGCACGGCCGGCGTCATGATCACGGGCGCTTCGACGCGCGCCTGCCGGGGCTCCTCAACAGGTTGTTCATGCACCGGGGGCCGGGAAGACTCGGATGCGCCCGCCCCTTTGGGAGGAGACGTCATTTGCGACGAGAACCGAATGGACGGCACGATCACTGAGGCACTTTCGATCGCCGGTAGCGTTGGCGCCGACATGCCCAAGGTGATCACTTTCATCACCAACGCCTTCTTGATGATCACCGAATGATGATCCTCGGGCCTGGCAGGCGGCAGCTTGCAACCTTTCAAATCGAGAAAATGATAGGGCACCTGCGTTTCGGTAACCCCCCCCGCCTTAATGCCCGACGCGGCCAACGTCAGTATTTGCTTAAACACATGCAAGGCTACTTGTAGATCTTCCTTGGACTCAACGCCACTCAAAAAATAGCGGTCAAGTTTCTTACGCAAGGCCGCGATATAAACCCTCGAACTTCCGGGTTCGACCTCTTCATCCAAACTATAAACAAGAAAGTTGGAGGCCGCCTGACCTACAGCAAACCCACAGAGCAAGGCACCGTTAACCGGAGCATCCTGACCATTGCGTTCAAGAACAAGGGTACGTAGCAGCATCATGGCAATCAGGCCTCAATATGCGGGGCAGAAAGTTTACATAAACAACAAATAAACACTCGAAATCCGGACACTCTAAAACACGCCCCATTGTTTCAGTGGCCCGCCTGACTCGCACGTAGGACTTCTCTTATTAAGACTGATCGACGTTCCCAAAAACGATCATTACCCGTACCCTTTTTTTAGCCCCCCTACGTCATGCCAAACTTATTCGGTAAAAAAATGATCGAAATAAGCAATCTGACAAAATACACGGGTAACACAACAATAATCAGTGACTTTTCATTCATTGCACACCCACAAGAATGTCTGGGGCTGTTCGGGCAAGACCCTATTGTCAAGACAGCCCTGCTCAATGTAATAGCCGGTTCAACGCAACCCTCCAGCGGCGCTATAAATATCCAGGGGTTCAACACACAAACCCATGCACTTAAGGCGAGGCAACTCGTCGGCTATCAACTGTCCAAGGACCTCGGCCATCCGACGATGTCCGTCAAAGCGTTCCTTGACTTTATCGCCGCCCTCCGTGGTTTCCACGGTGCCGAAAAGCGCGCCAGGTTGGAACAGGCTATCGCGCGACTGGAGTTGTTTGCGGTGCTCAACGCGCCGCTCGACGCTCTTTCCATCGGCTGGAAACGCAAAGTCGCCATCGCCCAGGCCATCCTGCATGGTCCTTCCCTTTTACTGCTGGATGAACCCAGCGAAGGACTCGCGCCTGATCAGAGGCATACATTCCAGGCGCTGATCCATTCATTGACGCAAGAAATGACCGTGATCATCGCCTCTCGCCACTGCGATGAATTGTCCGAGCTGTGTACCCGCGCCTTGGTCATTGCAGGCGATCGCCTGGTGGCCGATACCCCCCTTCCCGATCTACAGCGCGACTCGCGCCACTTCCAGGCCGTCACGCTCCGTGCCGAGACCCCGCTGGATTTACTCGCACTGGCCGTACTGCCAGGCGTGGCAGGCATCGAAGAGCACCGGCATGCACCCGGTACGGTGACCGTTCTCGCCATGCCGGGACACACCATTTATCCCCATATCAACACGCTGATTGCCAGCCGCCGCTGGAAAATCAACTCACTGAACCTGGAGCCAGGTCGCCTGAATGATGTGGTCCACCACCTGAGCCAGGAGGCGCCCCTTTGAAACTATTGCTCGTCATTTTAAAGCGTCAGCTCACCAGCTATGCGCGCGCACCCAGTACGTACCTGAGCATCGCCATCTTTCCGATGCTGTCGGTGGCACTGGGGTTCTACATAAGCCCGTGGCTGGAACAAAATGGCAGCGACCTGCAGGTGTTTTTCCAGTTCCATCCTTGGCTCTATCTGCTCCTGATTCCCGCCCTGGCGACGCAACTATGGTCGGACGAAACCAACGCGGGGTTTTACGGCCTGATGAAAACCATGCCCATCACGCTGTTTGAATGGGTCATCGGAAAATTCATCGCCGCCTGGCTCGTGGCAGGCACCAGCCTGTTGCTGATGTTTCCTCTCGTTATTATCGCCAACTATCTGGGTAAGGCAGACAACAGCGTGATCGCCTCGCAATTCTTGGCGAGCTGGCTGCTGGCGGGAGGCTACCTGTCCGCGGGATGTTTTATTTGCGCGCTTGTATGTCAGCGCACGGTCATTTTCGTACTGACCGTGGGTTTATTGCTCACAGCCAGCGGGCTTTCTTCTCTACTGGATGCGCTTGAGCACCAAGTGCCTATAGGGTTGGCCGACAGTTTAGTGTCCCTCAGTCCTTCCTGGCGATTCAGCAGCATCGACGATGGAAAACTCACACTTCACGACTTACTTTACTTCTTCAGCATGATCCTCGCCTTTCTCACTGCGACCACGGTCACACTCAACTACAAACACAGCTGAGAAGGGAAACCCTTAATGCGGTCCATTCTGCGCACCGGTATGACACTTACCGTTATCTTGCTGCTATTCCTGGCTTTTAACTTGGTTTGGATAGGTAAAATTCCTGATGCAAGGTGGGATCTTTCTCAACAAAAAGTTCACACTTTATCGCTTCCGGCACAACAACTACTCGCGACACTGGAAAGCCCGGTGGACTTATATTATTTCAATTCAAACAACCATCCGAAAAGAAGCTACGCCGTGAAACGCTACGGCAAACGGATTGAAGACCTGCTGAAGGAGTACGAAAAAAACGCCAAGGGCATGATCAACCTGCACGTTATTGAACCTGCACCTTTTTCGGAAGACGCCTACAAAGCCCGGCTATCGGGTCTCGACGACAACGCTGGATTTCTCGGCCTTATAGCCACCCGCGCCGGTCACGGCGTGCGACGTATTGGATCCTTCAGCCTCGACCGGGAGCCGTTGCTCGAGTATGAAATCAGTCATCTGCTCTATAAGTTGCAGCACCCGGAGCGCCCAGTGATTGCGCTGCTGTCGGGCCTGGCGATGGACGAATCTGCAAGTCGACTGCTGAAGGCGCTGCAGCATGAATTCGATCTGGTGAATCTGGAACCGTCTGCCGCGCAAATACCCGAAAACATCAACACACTGATGGTTGTGCATCCTCAGACGTTTTCTGAGCGAACCCTGTACGGGATTGAACAATTTGTATTGAGAGGCGGTAGGTTGATGATGTTTATCGACCCGTTGAGCGACCAACGCGCCAACGCCGGTCCAGTCAACACTCGGCTGGACGAACTGCTTGCCGCTTGGGGCATCCAGATGCCGGCGCACACGCTGGTGTTCGACTACCTCTATACGCCTTTGGAAACCCAAAACGCCCTCAATCAGGCCAGGTTGAACCTGCCCCGGCAGGCAATGAACCCAAACGATATCAGCACATGGAACCTCAATAGGGTGAGCGCCTCGAGCAGTGGCGCCCTTATCCGACTGAGTAAAAGTCGAACGACCTTCACCCCTCTCCTGCAAAGTTCCGAACAATCGGTGCTGCTGGATGCCGGCAGTTTTACCAGCGCAGCCCCATTCGACGCATTGATTGAAGAGGCGGCGAGCAAAGAGCAACGCCATGTCATTGCCGCGCGTATCGAGGGACCGGCCTATTCGGTATTTCCCGATGGCATCCAGGGGCAGCCCCCAGGTTTGCAGAAAGCGACGCAGATCCACGTCGTGGTCATTGCGGACACGGACATGCTCACGGATAAGGTCAGCGACTCGGCGCCAGACAGCAACGCCCTGTTTGTCCTGAACACATTGGATAACCTGTCCGTCCCCGACAGGCTTGCTGCGATTCGTCCTCGAGTGGCGCAGCAAATGCCGCCGACGGTACTGGAGAACATGCGGGAAGCCGCAAGACACGCCTATCGCTCAAAGGCCGGTGAACTGGAACGACGCCTGCTACGAACCGAGCAGGAATGGCAGCGGCTGACCCCTTGGGCAACGCCCCTCGGCACGCAGGCCGTGGACACCACCACCCAACTGCAAGCACTCAACAAAGAACGCCTGCGCCTGCCCATGGAGTTGCATGCCTTGCAGCACCAAGCGTATGCCCAGGTGCGTCGCCTGGAACTGGTCATCAAGTTGGTCGTGACCTTTGCCATACCGCTGACGTTGTGCCTGATCGCCTGGACGGTCTTTCTAGGCCAGCGCCGTCGTCGGCTGCAAGCCGGCAACGTGATTCACTGAACGTTCAACGACGGGCTATCAGCCCCTGCCGGGCAACGCGGGTCAATTCGCGGATGACCTCATCGGCATCACTGGCGCTGGGGGCCTGGATAACCGCGAGGTCAAAACTGTTGCTGGCAAAACGCGCCAGGGAATCGCCGTCCTCGACAAACTGGATGAGGAACGCTGACGGTCGGCCTGTGCGACGCGGCCAACCATCCAGGTAACGCAACAGCGTCGGCTGGTGCTTGCCGCCCAGGAGAATTTTCGGATTGCGTTGAGTGAGGTCCGCAGTGATCGGAGCCAGGCGTATCAGGGGGCGTAATGCATTCATCGTGTCGTGTCTCTGCCTCAAAAGTCTGCGGGCAGGTGAGAGGCAACACCGAACCAGCGCTTTAGCGGAATTTCGAAGCATGGAGCATGCTTCTGTCGGGATCGATAACGATCACCCATGGCGCCCCGCAATTAGCTGTTTAAATCGGCGCATGAGCGGCATCCTAGAGAAGCCGGTGGGGCGGTGTCAAGAATCTCGAGCAACGAAAAGGCCCGCGCATGGCGGGCCGATTCAGGGTTCTGCAGAATGATCAGTGAGCGATGGCGCGGTCGGCAGACAGCTTGCCGGCACCTTCCAGCAGCACCGCAAGGGAGCCGCCCAGCAAGGCCAGTGCGAACTCATAACCGTTGTTAGCCATGAACAGACCGTTATGGATATGCACCGAGAAAATCGCCACCAGCGACAGGATAGTCAGGCCCAATGCCGCTGGGCGAGCCAGCAGGCCGATGATCAACGCCAGGCCCGCGAAGAACTCGGTACCGCCCGACAGCAGCGCCATCAGGGTACCTGGGGCCAGGCCGATGCTTTCCATCCACTGGGCAGTGCCCGCCAGACCGTAGCCGCCAAACCAGCCAAAGAGTTTTTGCGAGCCGTGTGCGGCGAAGATGATGCCGACCACAATACGCAAGAGGGTCAGGCCGTAGCCGGCGCGGGTAGACAGAATGGTTTTGATCAGTGGGCTCATGGTGATAATCCTTTTCTAAGTAGGGGTTGGTTGGCCGCTATATTAATCAGTTTAAAGAATGATAAAAGCCGAAAAAATGCCTGATTAATATCGAAATAACCGATTACTTCCGTGAAGCAATTTTTGGCGTCGGCGGCTCCAGTGACTCCCGTTCCCGGTCGAACGCCAAATAGTATTTGTTGACGCTATTAACATAGCTGACGCCGCCCATCCCTACTTGCTCCATGGCTATGCGTTCAACCTGGAAGAACCACTGATTGGGGTTGAGCCCCCGGCGCTTGGCCTCGGTGCGCATGCCCTGCACCCGCTCGGGCCCCATGTTGTAGGCCGCCAGCACAAAGGCCATGCGCTCACGCTCATTGAGCTTGGGGCTGGCGAAGAACTTGCGACGGATCATCGCCAGGTAGCGTGCCCCCGCCTGCACATTGCTATCGAGGTTCTCGATGTTGTTGACCCCCACACGCTGCGCCGCCGACGGCGTGATCTGCATCAGGCCGGTGGGGCCACCGCTGTTGCGTGCACCCGGGTCAAGCGCCGACTCCTTGAAGGCCAGCGCAGCGAGGTTGAGCCAGTCCATGCCCTGCTCGCGAGCATGCTTTTGCAAGACGGGGCGCAGTTTTTCCAGGCGCTGGCGGTCGACGCGGGCCAGTGGGTTGCGCACCTGATAGAGGCGACGGTAGATACGCTGGAACGCCACGTCCTGATCAGAGGGGGTTCGATAGGTCTTGAGAAATCGATCGATGCTGGCCCGCAGCATCGATGCATCCTGGCGCACAAACCAATATTCGTCACCGGGTGCACTGACCACCACCTGCTTATCGAAACGCAACTTGGGCAGGATCTTCGACCAGCGCTCGGCAATCGGCTTCTCGACAATAGTCAGGTGGAAAATCCCCGCCTGAACCATCTCAAGCACATCCTCCACGGCCAGGGTCGGGTCGACCCATTCCACCTTGATCGGTGGCTGTTTGTGCAGGGCCAGTTTCTGGTTGACCTGGCTGATGGCATCCGCCGCCGCGCTGCCGGTGGTCAACGCCAACGTACGCCCGGACAATTGCTCCAACTTGGTGAACCGTCGCTCGCCCTTCACGCCTACCAGCCACAGCGGCACATCGCTGGCAATCGGGTCGCTGGTGCTGATCTTGTGCACGGCCTTCACATCCAGCAATTCACCGGGTGCGACCAGGTCACCCTCGCCACGCGCCAGCGCGCCGAGCAATTGGTCCTTGGCCTTGGGAATGATCTTGAGGTTGATTTCCTGGCCATCACGGGCGTGGCCGTTGAGGTATTGCTCGAAGGCGCGCAAGCGATGGTATTCCACACCAATGGCCTGGCCCTGGACCTCGCCGGAACTGTTGCGGCTCTGGTTGACCAATACGCGCAAAGTGCGGCTCGAGCGAATCTCCGCCAGATCGCGAACCTTGCCGGGCTTGGTCACTTCCAGCGGCCCGTCCAGACGCGCGACCGCCTCCAGGGGCAGCCATAACGTCAGGCACAACATAAGCAACGCCGAGGGTCGGATCATCCGCTCTCCGGAAAGAATACTGGCCAACGCCCTCGCGAAAAATGAAGACGTGGGAGTCAGAAACAGAGCGCTTTATGCGCAGGCTTTGCGCGCAACGGTGGCAAGGGCAAGGCGTTGAGCCAAACACAATGTCACTTGCGACGTTCAAAGACAGCTATAACTCGTTGTAGTTCTTCGATTTTCTTATAAATCTACAGCTCTGATATGCTTTCCGGCCGCAGGCGGAGATAGCACCATGCAACTCATTGATATCGGCGTCAACCTGACCAACCCCAGTTTCGACGAGAAGCACCAGGCCGTGCTCGAGCGTGCCTACGCCGCCGGCGTGCAACAATTTGTACTCACCGGGACCAGCGTCGAGGGCAGCGAACAGGCCCTGGAGCTCTGCATAAAACAGGATGAAAGCGCTCAACGCCTGTTCAGCACCGCCGGCATTCACCCCCACTCCGCCAGCGACTGGAACGGCGACAGCGCCCAGCGCTTGCGTGGATTGCTCGGTGAAAGCCGCGTGCGTGCCGTGGGCGAATGCGGGTTGGATTTCAACCGCGACTTCTCGCCCCGCCCCCAGCAGGAAAAAGTCCTGGAAGAACACCTGGCCTTGGCCGTCGAACTGAAACTGCCGGTGTTCCTCCACGAACGCGACGCCAACGTGCGCCTGCTGGAGATCCTCAAGGGCTACCGCGACCACCTCACCGCCGCCGTGGTGCATTGCTTTACCGGCGAACAGCAAGCGTTGTTCAGCTACCTCGACCTCGACTTGCACATTGGTATCACCGGCTGGATCTGCGACGAACGCCGTGGGACGCACCTGCACCCACTTGTCAGGGAAATTCCCCGAGGCCGTCTGATGCTGGAAAGCGACGCGCCCTACCTGCTGCCACGTACACTGCGCCCAAAACCAAAAAATGGTCGCAACGAGCCCGCGTATCTGCCGGAGGTACTGCGCGAAGTCGCCCTGCACCGCAACGAAAGCGTGGAAGACCTGGCCCAACACAGCACCGCCAGCGCACGCGCTTTTTTCGGTTTGCCTGCCATTGTTTGATGCGGCGCATTGACCCATGTCAAAACGGTTTTCCTGAGTAGCGGCACAATAATGGCACCTTGCCAATGCTGTTTCCGCTATCAGAGAAAACCTTCCATGGGTGCCTGGCTTAGCAATATCTCGCTGAAGTACAAATTCTGGGCCGTCAATGCGGTCGCCTTCATTACCACGCTGCTGCTGGTGCTCTACGCCGTGCAGCTTGAACAACAGGCCCGCAGCACGGCGTCACACGCCTCGGCGCAGGCGCAAGCGCGGTTACTCAGCGCCTGGCCGGCGGACAAAACGCTGCCAAAGGGAGAGCTTTGGCTGACGTTTGCAGGTGGCCAAGTCCCACAACTGGCCGATCAAGATCTGTCAGCCCTGAGCAACGCCAACGGCTGGGTCGAACTCAATCACATGCCCCTCTTTGGCGAAAACCCACTGATGGGTGCCGAAGTGATCGTCCGCCCCGACGGGCAACACGTCGCCGTGCTCGCCTACGCCCCCAGCTTGAGCCAGGTGTTCACCGAACGCTTCGCCAACTACGCGGTGGCGGTGTTGATCCTGATGCTGGCGATGCTCGGTGCCTCGCAATTGCTGATCCGCTTCCTGCTCAGCCAGCTCAACACGCTAAAAGACGTGATGCTGCACGTGGAAAAAACCGGCGACCTTTCCGCCCGTGTGCCCTTGGCGTGCAAGGATGAAGTTGGCCAGATGGCCAGCGCCTTCAACGCCATGCAGGCCGGTTACCAGCGCGTGGTCAACACCGTCGCGCGTACCGCCCGGCAACTGGACGAGGGTGCTGCGCGTCTGGCCAGCAGCATGAACGAGGTGCAGCACGGTATGCTCGGCCAGCAAAGCGAAACCGACCAGGCCGCCACTGCCATTAACGAGATGACCGCCACCGTCCATCACATTGCCCAACATGCCGGCGCTACCCGGGATCTGTCGCAGACCGCCGACACCCTCGCCGGCAGCGGCCAGGAAGTGGTCACCCGTGTGCAACGCTCGATTGCAGGCCTGTCCACGGGGGTGCAACAGACGGCCGAAATGATCCAGAAACTCGCCGAGGACAGCCAGAAAATCAACGGCGTGGTCAGCGTGATCCACAGCATCGCCGAACAGACCAACCTACTCGCCCTCAACGCCGCCATCGAAGCCGCCCGCGCCGGGGAAATGGGCCGTGGCTTTGCCGTGGTTGCCGACGAAGTGCGTAACCTGGCCAAACGCGTGCAAAGCTCCACCGACGAAATCACCCGAATGGTCTCGGCACTGCAAGACGGCACCCGTGACGCAGTGGACTTCATGCAGGAAAGCTCGTTCAAGGCCGACGATTGTGTACAGCAAGCCCAGGAAGCCGGCGCCGCACTCGCCGAAATCACCGGCGCCGTGGCGCAGATGCGCGAAAGCAACACCCAGATCGCCGTCGCCGCCGAACAGCAGAGCCACGTCGCCGAAGAAATGAACCGCGCCGTGGTAAGCATACGAGATGTGACCGAGAACACCGTGCAGCAAACCGTGGACTCGGCGACCACCAGCAATGAACTGGCAACCTTGGCCGGGGAGTTGAGCAAGGCAATTGGGCAACTGAAGCTGTAGGACTGTTCAACCTGTAATCTTCTGCCTACACCAAAACTACGGTTTACCCGAGGTTTTGGCGAAACTTCCTAGCGTTACCCGCGAATAACGCCGACATCTTTTCCCTTTCAACCTCTCAAAAGTCTCTCGCCTGATCAATCAGCGCGAGGGACCGCCGATGCACTTCTCTATCCGTGCCCCACTTAATTGGGCCGTCGCATGATTCCGGTTATCGCCAAGTTCGTCCTGTCCCCCATGGATGACAAGAAGCCGGACGTCGACAGCGTTTTTCGTGACTTCCGCAATTGCCTGAATACCTTTGACGAATGGGCCGAGAGCTTCTGGAGCGGTTCGGCCCTGGAAGTGGAGCAGGTGTTCAAGGTAGGGGAACAGGTTTCCCTCATTGCTCCCGTATCGTCCAAAAAACCAAACTCCACGGTTGCCCTCTGCAAGGCCCAGGGCTCGTTGACCCTGGTGCATATGTTCGAGAGCACGCGGTTCGTGCCCATCGGCAATACCCCGGTGATGCTGCAGGCCATTGCTCCTGACGGCATCCCAATGGGCCCGCCGATCCATCGCACCATAGGCCCCAGTGGCATTCTCGAAGTCAGCGACTGCACCCGCGATCAACGCTACCAAATCACCTTTTACCCCAATGTCTCCAAGGATCATGTCAAGGCGCTGTACGCGTCTTATCAGTCGGTGATCGCGGGGCTGGAAATGGGTCTGCGTGATGAGTGGACGAAGACCTTCAAGCCGCAATGGAAAGACTTTGCCAACGCCACGCCGTTCGAGCGCAGCGCGATGCAAGGCCTGGCGTTCTCAACTGGGATTGCCAAGGCGCTCTACAACCTGTGGGACAACCTCACCCAGTTGTTCGAGCTGCTGGCGGATATCAAAGCCAATAGCCAGAAGTTGTTGCGGTACGTCTCACAGGCCGAACTCGACGAACTGCTGAAACTGGGCAAAGACGCCATCGCCCATGGCCTGCTCGTACTCAGCGATGAACCACTTTTGTTTATCTATCTGTCGGCCATGGTCGCCTGGATACGCCTGCTGCCGCCGCCTGAGATGTACGAGCTACTCGGCGAGATTACCGGCGAGGTGCTGATCAATCTGTTTTTGATCTGGGCGACGCGGGGCATGGGGGTTCAGGTTCGCCTGGGCATGCAGGTGTTGGGGCCGATCAAATCGGGTAGAGCACGCAAATGGCTGGAGCGGCTGGCTGATCAAGTGGTCGGGCCTCGGCTGGAAGCGCATGTCGAAACGGCCAAGCCGTTATTGCTGGGCAGCGCGGGGACGCCGATCAGGGTGATTCCGGATGTGCCGTTGAAGGCTGGAGATCAAGTGGTTGCCAACCCGGTGCCGGTGGTTCGGGACAAGGCCAAGCAGCGGACGGTGTTGGTGCGGCAGGAGTCTGTGGATGACATGCCGGCTGTTGCTAAGAACCCGGCTGGAGAGGCGGCCGCGTCTTCGGACAAGACCGCCACTAACGGTTGCCCGGTGTCGATGGTCACCGGCGAGGAACTGCTGACGCTGACCGATGGAACGCTGGACGGAGTTTTACCGTTTGAGTGGACGCGCTTGTACCGCACCAGTGCGGTGGAAGTGGATTGTGGGTTGGGGTTTGGTTGGAGTCACTCGCTGGCGCATCGGTTGAGTGTTTTCGGTGATTCGGTGGTGTGGACCGATCATGAGAATCGGTCGACTGCCCTGCCCTTGCCTACGGTTTCTCGGCCTGCGATTACCAATAGTTTGGCTGAAGCGGCGATCTACTTAGGGTCGTTGCCTGATGAACTGGTGCTGGCTCAGGCGTCACGGTTCTACCACTTTCGCGACGGTGCGCTGACGGCGATCAGCGATGCGTATGACAACCGGTTGCGCATTTCCCGCAATTATCTGGGGCAGATTGAACGGCTGGATAACGGTGTCGGGCGTTCATTGTTTTTGCGTTATGCGTCGGGGCGGATCGTGGCGGTGGATTATCAGATCCAGCGCTTTAAGGACGATGGTCCATATGTCTGGGTGACGGAACAGAACGTTGTTTCCTACGCGTATGACGGTGCTGGGCGACTGGTTTCTGCGACCAATGCTGTCGGCGAAAGCGAGGTTTATCGGTACGACGAACAGCACGTCATTCTTGAGCGTGGTTTGGCCGGTGGGGCGAGTTTCTACTGGGAGTGGGAACGGGCTGGTAAGGCGGCGCGGTGTGTGCGGCATTGGGCCAGCTTTTCGCAGATGGACACGCGATATGCCTGGGATGACAACGGGCAGGTCACGGTGTTTAACGCCGACGGCAGCCAGGAAGTCTATGTCCATGATCAGCGGGCGCGGCTGGTGCAGCGAGTGGATCCGGACGGTGCCGAGCACTTCAAGTCCTACGATGAAAAAGGCCGGCTGACGGTTGAGCAGGACCCGCTGGGAGCGGTGACGGCGTATCAGTACGACGAAGCCGGACGCTTGGTGGCGTTGTTTCCGGGAGAGGATGAGCCGACGACCTACGAGCATGACAACGGGTTCGTACGGGTTGTGCGGCGTGGTGAAGCGGTTTGGAAGTATGAGCGCAATGACCAAGGCGACGTTATTCGCAAGGTCGATCCTGACGGCAACGCTACGGACTACAGCTACAACAAATATGGGCAGTTGGTTGGGGTTTGGTATCCCGATCACAGCTGTCAGAAGCTGGTTTGGAATGAACGTGGGCAGTTGCTTGAAGAGCAGTTGCCGAATGGTGGGATCGAGCGTTATCGCTATGACGATCTTGGGCGAAAAATCTCCCAAGAAGATGAGCACGGTGCGCTCACACAATTTGAGTGGAACGACGTTGGGCGGTTAGTCCAAATCGTCTTGCCGAGCGGCGACACGCGTAAATATACCTACAACCCCTACGGAAAAATCACTTCCGAACGCGATGAACTAGGGCACGTCACCCGCTACGAATACGCCGACGGCCTGCACCTGATCAGCCGTCGCCTCAACGCCGATGGCAGCCAGGTCAACTACCGCTACGACAACGTGCGTTTGCTGCTGACCGAGATCGAAAACGAGGTTGGCGAAACCTACAAGCTTGATTACCACGCCAACGGCCTGATCCAACAGGAGATCGGCTTTGACGGTCAGCGCACCGCTTACGTTTACGACCTCAACGGCAACCTTCAGGAAAAGACCGAACACGGCGATGACGGCAGTCAGTTGGTTACCCGCTACGAGCGAGACCACGCCGGTCGACTCGTAAGAAAAACCCTGCCTGATGGTGGTGCCGTCGACTATGCCTACGACCGTCAGGGCAATCTCCTCAGCGTCGAAGACGGCCACTGGGCGCTGGCCTACGAATACGACAAACAAAACCGCCTCACCGCCGAACACCAAGGCTGGGGCACCCTGCGCTATGGCTACGACGCTTGCGGCCAACTAACAAACCTACGCCTGCCGGACAACAACCGCCTCACCTTCAACCACGACAAAGGCGGTCACCTTTCCACCGTTGAACTGAACGGCACGGTACTGACCTCACACCAATTCAACGCTGGCCGCGAACAACAACGTACCCAAGGCAAACTGCTCAGCACTTACCAACACGACCACCAAGGCCGCCTGTTCAACCAAAGCATCGGCGATGCCGAAGGCCCGGTGTACCGCCGTCATTACGACTACGACAAATCCGGCAACCTCACCCGCCTGCTCGACACCCGCAAAGGCGAGCACCACTACCACTACGACCCACTAAGCCGCCTCACTCGCGCCGACCACTCCCAAGGCGAGCAAGAACGCTTCGGCCACGACCCCGCCGGCAACTTGCTCATGCAAAACCGCCCCGGCCCCGACATCGTGGCGGGCAACCGCCTGATGATCCAAGGCGACCACCACTACGACTACGACGCTTTCGGCAATCTCATCCGCGAACGCCGCGGCAAAGGCCATCAACTTGTCACCGAATACCGTTACGACTGCCAGCATCGCCTGATCGGCCTCACCCAACCCAACGGCCAAACCGCCAGCTACCGCTACGACCCGTTCGGGCGGCGTATCAGCAAAACCGTTGATGGCCTTACGACCGAGTTCTTCTGGCAAGGCGACACACTCATCGCCGAGCACCACCAGGACCGTCACCGCAGCTATGTCTACGAACCCGAAACCTTCCGCCCGCTCGTCCTGCTGGAAGGCTTCGGCCCAAAGGAAACCAAGGCCTACCATTACCAACTCGACCACCTTGGCACCCCGCAAGAACTCACCGACACCGGCGGAGAAATTGTCTGGTCCGCGTATTACCGCGCGTACGGCGAAATCACCCGGCTCGACATCGGAAAAATCCACAACCCGCTGCGCTTCCAGGGCCAATACTTCGATCAAGAAAGCGGACTGCACTACAACCGCCATCGCTACTACAATCCGGATATTGGTCGTTACCTGACGCCGGACCCGGTGAAGCTGGCGGGTGGAATCAATGGATATCAGTACGCGCGTAATCCTACGGGATGGGTGGATCCGCTAGGCTTAAGCACGTGCCCTGGCGGTAATGGGTGTAAATCAACACACAACGCTGACGAGCCGGGAAAACATGCCAAGGTAGACGAAGGCGATGCGGAGCTCCCTAAGGGCGCTGATAGCAAACTATCTAGACGTGGTGCATTTAAAAGAGCAAAAGCAATAGGTGGAGTTCCAAAAAATCAACACCCAATTCAAATACGTCGAGACAAGATCAAAGATCAAGACCAACACACGATGGGCAGGGTGTATATATTTGAACTAAAAGAGCTCCAAATAGAGATCCAGGAACACTCACTTGGCCACAAAAAAGGAAACCTTGGTCCACACTTCAATACGAAGGCCACCATTGACGGAAATGCAGTCCCATTAAAAAACCACACAGACAACCACTCATACTTCAGGAAATAAAAAATGGAAGCAGTATTTATCAGAGAGCTAGGCATACATCCCTGGGACCAGTTACACCCTAGCAACGATGAAAACTATATTACGGTCACACTGCTTCACCAAGATTACGCAGGCGCTTGGAAAGCCTGGTGTGAGTTCAGCTCTTTACTTACGCAAAAATTGCCAAATATTGTACAATGGCACACGAAACTATTACCGTACTACAGTAAGACTCAAGAGTATCTTTCACTAAAAAACTTCGCCAAAAGCTCCCAACCAGGAGATATTTTCAGAAAAAATGAATCAACCGGAATTTACTCTAGAGTAATTCACTTAGATCCTGATCCATTTCACATAGATCCTAATAGGATGGCCTGCTATCGAACATCCGTAACACTGATGCAAGAAAGCAACAGCACTCTTGAAAACTTATGGCAAAACTTAAGTCAGCTCACAGACATTTCAAAAGCCGAAGACTTTAAATTAATACTTGCTGATGAGCATTCTATTTCTTTCAGATTCTATGATGCAGAAACACATGGCGCGGCCCAACTCATTTGCCATTCAGAACATCTACCGCTCCTGAACGAAACAATAAAAAAAATGAACTTGGAAGAAATTCAGCAGGAAGGTGTCTACGCGTATATCCACAGTTAGCCTGTATGGGCAACGACGACATTTATTTATTTTACGTGCGCGCCCAATCAAAAGCTGAATATTGGATTACTAATGTCTCTATATTTTTCCCGCTAAGGCTATAGACCCCATAGCCAACCCCAATTCGCCCCCCCACCCAACCCCACCTAAACTCTCTCCATGTTGTTTCAACGGACAGAGGATTCACCATCATGGGCAAACGTCATCCCAATCTCCCCGCCTGGCAATGGCGTAACTACCCGCAGAACCATCAGCACCCGACCAACCTGGCGTTGCACCTGATTGCCGTGCCGCTGTTTATCATCGGGTTTCTGTTGATCGTGTCCGGTGTGTTCAGCCTGAGCCTGGCCAGTTTTGCCATCGGGGTTGTCGGTATCCTGGCCGGCTTGGCGCTGCAGCAGCATGGCCATAGCCTGGAAGCCCAGGCCAGTGAGCCGTTCAGTGACCGTAATGATGCGGTACAACGCCTGGTGGTCGAGCAGTTCGTGACCTTTCCGCGTTTTGTGTTGAGCGGTGGCTGGTGGCGTGCCTGGCGGCAGCGCCACAGGCATTGAGGTCAGGCGAAGACCACCACGGTCTGGCGGCTGATGGCGATGAGTTCGCCGGTCGGGCTCCATAGCGCGGCGGCGGCATGGCCGTAGCCGTCGCGGGCGTGCTCGATGTTGACGTAGTACTGGCACCAGTCGAGAGTCGTGAGGTCTTGCAGGGGCTGGATGAATTCGATGGTCCAGGTCAGGGTGCTGCCCGGTGCCGGTTTTTTGAGGTGCGGCAACAGTGCCGGGGGCCAGGCATCGACCAGGGCGAGTATATGTGCCTCGGTCAGTGGCTCTTCTTTCACATCTCCCCGTAACCGCACCCAACCGCCCATATCGCGGGATTTGTTGCCGGTGAACGGCAGGCCGCCGACGCTCCAGCGCATCGCCAGGTGGCGCATGAATTCGGGGGTGACGCCCTTGATATAGGGCAGTTCCTGGCACTCATCCCAGTGTTTGAACACGGGTGGCGCTTGACTCTCAACCGCAATTTCCGACTCACGGGACGCGCCAAAACTGGCTTGTACCAACGTTGCCACTTCTCCGTTCTGCACCACGCGGCCGAGCAACTGGCTGACCGCTTTGCCTTCGCGTAACACTTCGACTTGATAACTGGCGCAAACGTCGGGCGCTACAGGGCCAACGAAGGTGATTGCCAGCGACCGCAGCGGGCGATCGGCCGGCACCTGGGCACGCAGGGCTTCGTATTGCAATGCGGCGACCAACCCACCAAAGGTCGCGCGACCCTGGGCCCATTCGGCGGGAATGGTGACATCCAGCGGGTTGCTACGGGCGGCATCGAGCAAATCACTAAAGCGCATAGCGGTCTCACATCAAGAGGAACAGATGAGCGATCTTAACCATCGAACCGGCCAGGTACAGCGCCTATTCCGGCCAAAAGCCGGACCGGCTCAGAAACAATCGGCGCTGAGTTTGTCCAGCACCCGATCCGCCTGCCCTTCAGCCTTGGCCATGGTGCGATGCCACACCGCAACACAAGGTTGCAGATCCGCCTGATGCTCGGCTTGCGCCAGCCATTGCCAGCAATCATGCCAATCCCCCAAGGCGCCTTGGGCCTTTTTCAGCCGCGACAGGGCGTTGGCAGGCAACTTGTCCAATTCGGGGTAAGCCTCAGCGGCGTATCGCACACGCTTGATCAACAACCGCAGGCGATGGCGATCATGGTCGGGGTCCTTCAACGCTTCATCGAGCTTCTGCCATTGCTTGACCAAGCGTTTTTCGATGCGCGCACGCAAACCTTTGAGCAATTTCTGGTGTTCAGAGGCCCGGATAAAACGTGGGAAAGCGTCGAGGATCAGCAGCAAATGCGCGAGCTCCGGGCTCTGCGCCACTTGGCGATAGGCAGCGGGTTGCAGGCGCAGTCGCCGGTCGGCGGCCTCGTGATGACCATGCTGGAGTAAATAAGCCGCCAGCACCTCACGGTCGCGTAGCGGCGTCGTCAATTGGCCGACAGTACGGGCGGCCGATTCAAGCTGCTCAACCCCAGGCAACCCACGCAAGGGGCGCAACAAACTGCGCAAACGGCGCACGGTGGTGCGCAGGTCGTGCAGGGATTCATCGTCGGTGACGGCGGCGAGGCGAGCCTGGCAGCTCAGTAACCCTACTTCCAGGCCAATGACCTGAGCGACTAACTGATCGACCAAAGCTGACATTCTGCCCTCGCTAGCTGATGAAATGTCCTACTCACAGCAGGTTAACGCCCTGCGCGAGACTCTCGGATATAGAACCGCGCTTTCTCGGCCTTGTTGGAGCAGCCTTCAAACGCCTCGAACTGTTGCTGGGTCTTGGCCCCTGTCAACAAAGACAAGGCTTTGGAATAGCTCACGGTCCCGGCAAAACCTTCCGCCTTGGCCAAGTCCAGCTCTTTCCAGGCGGCGTCCAGTTGCGAGCCGCAGCTGTCGCGATACGCGGTTTTCCCGGCGCAACCGGCAAGGGCCAACACGATCACAGGCACACACATCCAGGCTTTCATCGATGACACCTCAAAATAAAGAAAAAACAGTCGTACGCTGTAGACGTTGCCTACATGGAAAAGTGCCTGTCCTTAGCCTGAAATCGATAGTACCTATAGCAAAGCAGTACCGCAGCAATACCAGAGCATACCCGAGCACTGCGGCTATCCTGGAAAAATATTGCAGGCCCCGCGAAGATTGAAGCCGCCCCCTCAATGGGTGCATTGTGGGCACCTGCTTTGGGGAGGACATGGACCATGAATAAACGTGTTGCCTTGGTGCTGGGCTCCGGGGGGGCCCGGGGCTACGCGCATATCGGCGTGATTGAGGAAATCGAACGGCGTGGCTATGACATTGCCTGTATCGCCGGGTGTTCCATGGGGGCAGTCGTCGGCGGGATCTACGCCGCCGGCAAACTGGATGAATATCGGAACTGGATTGAAAGCCTCGACTACCTCGACGTGCTGCGCCTGGTCGACGTGAGTTTTCGCTTGGGGGCCATTCGTGGCGAGAAAGTCTTCGGGCAGATCCGCAAGATCGTCGGCGAGATCAATATCGAAGAGCTGCGCATCCCCTACACCGCCGTCGCCACCGACCTCACCAACCAGCAGGAGATCTGGTTCCAGGAAGGCTGCCTGCACCAGGCCATGCGCGCCTCGGCGGCGATTCCCAGCCTGTTTACTCCGGTGATGCAGGGCAATCGCATGCTGGTGGACGGCGGCTTGCTCAACCCTCTGCCCATCGTGCCGGTGGTGTCGAGCCACTGTGACTTGATCATCGCGGTCAACCTCAACGCCACCAACCAGAAGCACTACCAGTTGCCGGTGATTCAGCGCCCGCCAGCGTTCAAGAGTCGCTTCAACAACTTGGCGAAATCACTCGGTTCGCACTTGCCGTTTCGCCGCAAGCAGGCCGAACAACTGATGAAGCTGGAGCAGGAAGCCTTGGAGGCCCAGGCGGCGGAGATCAACCCGTGGCTGGAGTCTGCCGAGCCCGAGTCCCAGCAACCCGCCGCCGCGCCGGAAAAGCCCGGCGCCCCCAAGTCAGCGACCGGTTCGTTCATTATCGATAACGTCGGCCCGGCGTCGCTGCTCGACCTGATCAACCAGAGTTTCGAGGTGATGCAGACGTCGCTGGCGCAATACAAGATTGCCGGCTATCCGCCGGATGTGTTGATTAACGTGCCAAAGCGCGTGTGTCGGTTTTTCGAGTTCTACAAGGCGCCGGAGTTGATCGCGCTGGGGCGGGAAATTGCCAGTGATACGTTGGATCGCTATGAGAGTGAGCAGCGCTGAGAGCCTTGGTGATGCTGATGGCCCCATCGCAGGCAAGCCAGCTCCCACCTTTGGAATGCATTTCCCTGTGGGAGCTGGCTTGCCTGCGATGACGCCAGAGCAAGCACCAACGATCTACCCGCCTAACAACCGATACCCCACCCCCGCCTCAGTCACGATAAACCTTGGCTGGGTCGGGTCATCCGCCAGTTTTTGCCGCAGATGCCCCACCACAATGCGCAAGTAATGGCTGTCTTCGGTATGGGTCGGCCCCCAGATATCCTTGAGTAACTGTTGCTGGGTAATCACCCGCCCCGGATGCCGCGCCAGTTGCGCCAGCACCGCATATTCCTTGCGGGTCAACGCCACTTCCGCCCCGTCCAGCAGCACCCGGCGATAGGCCAGGTCCACCGTCAACGGGCCAAAACTCAAGGCCGCTTCCTGCGCTTCACCGGCCGGGGCCTGACGCAGCAACGCGCGTACACGGGCGAGAAACTCCTGGATGCCGAAGGGTTTGGTCACATAGTCATTGGCACCACTGTCGAGGGCCTCGACCTTTTGCCCTTCGCTGGCCCGTACCGACAGCACCAGCACCGGCACCGTCGACCATTCGCGGAATTCGCGCAGCACCTGCTGGCCGTCCATGTCCGGCAGGCCAAGGTCGAGCACCAGCAAGTCCGGCTTGCTCAGCGCCGCCTGGGCCAGGCCTTCGGTGCCGGTGCCGGCCTCGATCACTTTATAGCCCTGGGAGGCCAGGCTGATGCGCAGGAATTTGCGGATCTGCGGTTCGTCATCAATGACCAAAATCGTCGCGGTCTGGCTCATGGTGTCCAATCAAAATCCGTGAAGAAAGCAGGGTAGCTCATGCCTCGCGCTCCAGACCAGGCTGTGTCGGCAAGGGCAGGAACAAGGTGATGCAGGTGCCACGCCCGTTGATACCGTCGGCCACGCTGATATGCCCACCGTGGGCACCGACCATGCCTTGGCAGATCGCCAGGCCCAGGCCTGTGCCCTGCCCGCCCCGATCACCGCGAGCGGCGGTGTAGAACATGTCAAAGATCTTTGCGCGTTCGTCTTCGGGAATACCGGGGCCCTCATCAGCCACGGCGAAAAACAGCTGGTTATCCAACACCCCGGCACTCAGTTGCAAGCGGCCTTGCGGCGGCGAAAAGCGTGCGGCGTTTTCCAGCACATTCACCAGGGCCTGCTCGATCAACGCGGCATGCACATACAACAACGGCAGCTCCGGCGGCACATCGGCCCTCACCTGCAACGGCGCCAGCACCGCCCGCAAACGACCGAGGGCGCTGCCGACGATATCGCCCGGCGAGACCCAATCCCGCGCCAGTTTCAACGCACCGTGGCCAAGGCGTGTCATGTCCAGCAAGTTCTGGATATAGCGATCCAGGCGCTCGGCCTCATCGCGGGTGCCCTCGAGCAATTCGCGGCGATCTTCCAGGGGGATGGCCTCACCGAGTGCCAGCAGGCTGTCGATGCTGCCGCGCATGGAGGTCAGTGGCGTGCGCAAATCATGTGACACCGAAGCCAGCAACGCACTGCGCAGTTGTTCGGTTTCGCCATGCAGCCGAGCGGACTCAAGCTCCTGGGCCAGTTGCGCCCGCGCCAGTGCCTGGGCCAGCGGTTGGCTCAAGGCGGTCAGCAAGCGACGGCGTTGACCGCTCAATTCCAGACCGGGCTTGGGACTGACCCCCAGCAACCCCAGCGGGCCCTCTTCGCCCGACAGCGGCCACCACCACCAACGCCCGAACGGCAACGTGCCGGTGCCCATGCCCGCCGGTTGATCGTGCTGCCAGGCCCAGTCGGCGGCGGCGCGCTCGGCTTCGGTCAGCGTCAGCGGGCCCCCGGTCTCAATCGCCCAGCCGCCCTGGCCGTCGCGGTTGACCAGGCACAGGTCGAGGTCGCTCCAGCCTTCCAAATGATGCGCCGCCGCGCTGATCACTGCCTGGCGATCGGTAGCGGCGGTGAGTTTGCGTGACAGGTCCAGCAGTTCGCTGGTTTCTTCCTGGGTATCGCGCAGCGCCTGCAACTGGCGGCGTTGGCGCGCAGCCAAGTTGCCCGTCAGCGCCGCCATCAACAGAAAGAACAACAGGGTCAGCACGTCTTCTTCGCGCTGGATGGCGAAGGAAAAATTCGGTGGGATAAACAGGAAGTCGTAGGTCATGAACGACAACCCCGCACACACCAGCGACGGCCCCAGGCTGCTGCGCACCGCCACCAGCAATACCGCGGCCAGGAACACCAGCGAGATATTCGGCAACGGCAACACGCTGGACACCGCCCAAGCCACTGCCGCCGCAACCACCGTCGCCACGACCGCCAGCGCGTAATCGAACCACACCAGCCCGCGCACCTCCGGCAAACGGGGCGACGCGGGCATGTCGTCGCTGTCGAGGATGTTGATTTCCAGACCCCGCGCATGACGCAGCAAGCGCGCGGCCAGGCCACCCCCGAATAACCGACGCCGCCAACGCATCCGCGATTGCCCCACCAGCAACAGGCTGGCACGGCGTTCGGCAGCATGCTGGATCAGCGTCTTGGCCACCTCCCCCGCCCGCAGCAACACCACCTCACCGCCCAGGCGTTCGGCCAGTTGCTGGGCATTTTGCAGGCGTAGCCGCGACTGTTCATCCCGCGCCCGGCCGTTGTCGATATGCACCAGGCTCCACGGCAAATGGCGGCGCTGGGCAACGCGGCTGGCGTGCCGTACCAAGCGTTCGGCCTGCGCATCGCCATCCACCCCCACCAGCAAGCGCCCGCGCACCGCCGGCGCGGACTGGCCCAGTTGGCGATAACCCTGGGCCAGATCGTCATCGACGTGGGCGGCGGCGGTTTGCATCGCCAACTCGCGCAGGGCCATCAGGTTGGTCTGGGTGAAAAACGCATCGATGGCCGCGCGGGCCTGTTCCGGCACGTAGACCTTGCCGTCGCGCAAGCGCTCCAGCAATTCGCGGGATGGCAGGTCGATCAGCAGCAGTTCGTCGGCCTCTTGCAGCACCCAGTCCGGCAAGGTTTCGCGCACCTGCACGCCGGTGATACCGCGCACTTGGTCGTTGAGGCTTTCCAAGTGCTGGACGTTGACCGTGGTAAACACGTTGATGCCGGCGGCAAGCAATTCCTGGATGTCTTGCCAGCGTTTTTCGTGGCGACTGCCGGGGGCGTTGCTGTGGGCCAGTTCGTCCACCAGCACCAGCCTGGGCTTGGCGGCGAGCAGGCCGTCGAGGTCCATTTCTTCGAGCATCACGCCGCGGTATTCGCTGCGCAGCAAGGGTTGCTGTGGCAGGCCGCTGAGCAACGCTTCGGTCTCGGCGCGGCCATGGGTTTCGACCACGCCGGCAACCAACCGCACGCCTTGGCGCAACTGCGTGTGCGCGGCCTGGAGCATCGCGTAGGTCTTGCCCACCCCCGGCGCAGCGCCGAGGAAAACTTTGAGCCGGCCACGGCCGTCCCGGGGCAGATCGGCTAACAGGGCGTCGGCGCGGCCGGAGTCGCTCATGCTCGGGGGTTCCTTCAGATGTTTATGGGTTGCACCTCAGGCCGCCATCGCGGGCAAGCCCACTCCCACATTTGGAATGCATTCACCTGTGGGAGCTGGCTTGCCTGCGATGCCGGAGCCACTGTCTACAACTTTTCCAGGGCCATATTCAGCGCCAGCACATTCACCACCGGCGGGCCCACCAACGGGCTTTCGATGTGTTCATCCAGCAACCGCTGCACGGTCGACACCGGCACATTCCGCGCCGCCGCCACCCGCGCCAGTTGATAGGCAATCGCCTGGGGTGGCAAGTGTGGATCAAGACCGCTGCCAGAGGTAGTCAGCGATACCAAGGGGACCGGCCCCTGGCTCGGCACTAACTGTTTGCTCGCGTCATCGAAGATACGCGTCGCCAGCGCCGGGTTGCTTGGGCCGAGGTTACTGGCGCTGCTGGAAACCGTCGCAAAAGCGCCGGCGGACGGACGCGGGTGGAACCAGCCGTCGCCGGTAAAGTCCTGGGCGATCAGGCTGGAACCGCGCACTTTGCCGCTGGCGTCGCGTACCAGGCTGCCATTGGCCTGGTCCGGGAAGGCGACTTGGGCGACGCCGGTCACCACCAATGGGTAGGCGACGCCGGTGATCAGGGTCATGAGCACCAGCAGGCTCAGGGCTGGGCGGACAATATTGGACATATTCAAATCCTCAATTCAGTCGAGAAACCCCTGTGGCGAGGGAGCTTGCTCCCGTTCGGCTGCGTAGCAGCCGCAGAGCTTGGGACCGCTGCGCGGTCCAACGGGAGCAAGCTCCCTCGCCACAAAAGAAGGGTTCGGTTACACTAGGTGCAGCGCAGTCAGCAGCATGTCGATCGCCTTGATGCCCACGAACGGCACCAGAATCCCGCCCAGCCCGTAGATCAACAGGTTGCGCCGCAGCAACGCCGCCGCACTCGCCGCCTGCACGCGTACACCGCGCAGCGCCAACGGAATCAGCACCACAATGATCAAGGCGTTAAACACAATGGCGGAGAGAATCGCGCTCTGCGGGCTCTGCAAGTGCATCACGTTGAGCACGCCGAGTTGCGGGTAGATCGAGGCGAACAATGCCGGCAGGATCGCGAAGTACTTGGCCACGTCGTTGGCGATGGAGAAGGTGGTCAGCGCGCCACGGGTCACCAGCAATTCCTTGCCGATCTGCACCACGTCCAGCAGCTTGGTCGGGTCGCTGTCGAGGTCGACCATGTTGGCGGCTTCGCGAGCGGCCTGAGTGCCGTCATTCATGGCCATGCCGACGTCAGCCTGGGCCAGCGCCGGGGCGTCATTGGCGCCGTCACCGCACATCGCCACCAGGCGACCGTCGTTCTGTTCATGACGAATGCGCGCGAGTTTTTTCTCCGGCGTGGCTTCGGCCAGCACATCATCCACGCCCGCTTCGGCCGCAATCGCTGCAGCGGTCAGCGGGTTGTCGCCGGTGACCATCACGGTGCGGATGCCCAGTTTGCGCAGTTCAGCGAAACGCTCACGAATGCCGGGCTTGACCACGTCCTTCAGGTGGATCGCGCCGAGCAACTTGCCATCGGCACACACCAGCAACGGGGTGCCGCCGCTTTGGGCGATCTTGTCGATTTCCCGCGACAGCGCGGGCTGCAGGTCGCGACGTTGTAGACCGATGAACGCCAACAGCGAATCCACCGCGCCTTTGCGAAATACGCGGCCCTGATAATCGACACCGGACAACCGCATTTCGGCACTGAACGGCACGGCCGTCAGCTCGTCCGCAGTCGGCTCGGCCTGAGGGTGCAAGGCGCGCAGGTATTCGACGATGGACTTACCTTCCGCCGTGTCATCCGCCAGCGAGGCAAACAACGCGCCTTCGGCCACTTCCTTGCCACTGACGCCAGGCGCCGCGACCACCGCCGCGCAGCGACGGTTACCAAAGGTGATGGTGCCGGTCTTGTCCAGCAGCAACACATGCACGTCGCCCGCCGCTTCCACGGCACGCCCGGACTTGGCGATGACATTGAGGCGAACCAGACGGTCCATGCCGGCGATACCGATGGCCGACAACAAGCCGCCGATGGTGGTAGGAATCAGCGTCACCAGCAGTGCGACCAGGAACACCAGCGGCAAGCTGCCATTGGCGAAGTGGGCGAACGGTTGCAGGGTCACCACCACCAACAGGAAGATCAGGGTCAGGCCGATCAGCAGGATATCCAGCGCGACTTCGTTGGGGGTTTTCTGGCGTTTGGCGCCTTCCACCAAGGCGATCATGCGGTCGAGTGTGGACTCGCCGGGGTTGGCGGTGATGCGGATCAGCAGCCAATCCGAGACCAGGCGGGTGTTGCCGGTGACGGCCGAACGGTCGCCGCCGGACTCACGGATCACCGGTGCGGATTCCCCGGTGATCGCCGCTTCGTTGACCGCCGCAATACCTTCGATGACTTCGCCGTCACCGGGGATCATTTCTCCGGCGGCGACGCGCACCACATCGCCTTTGCGCAGGCTGGTGGCCGGCACGACCTTGAAGCTGCCATCGGCTTCCTTGCGGTGTGCGCTCAGGCCTTCGCTACCCGCCTTGAGGCTGTCGGCACGGGCCTTGCCACGCCCTTCGGCCAAGGCTTCGGCGAAGTTGGCGAAGAGCACGGTGAACCACAACCACACGGCAATCTGCACCGCGACGAACGTCGGCACGGCGGTGTCAGGCACGAAGCACAGCACGGTGGTGAGGATGGCGGTCAGCTCGACCACCAGCATCACCGGCGAGCGTTGCAGTTGACGCGGGTCCAGCTTGACGAACGCCTGGACCAGCGCCGGGCGCCACAGGGCTGAGATGGCGGTTTTGGCGGGTTCCTGGGTTTTGACCGGGGCCGCGTTTTTTGCAGGCATATTCATTTTCATATCCCTTTACTAGAAGCCCATGCTCAAGTGTTCAGCGATGGGACCTAACGCCAGCGTTGGCAGGAAAGTCAGGCCGCCCACCAGCAAAATGGTCACGGTCAACAGGGTCACGAACAGCGGGCCGTGGGTCGGGAAGCTGTTCTGGCCAATCGGTGCGGTCTTCTTCATCGCCAGGCTGCCGGCCAGGGCCAGTACCGGAAGGATGTAGCCGAAGCGGCCGATCAACATGCCCAGGCCCAGCATCAGGTTGTGGAATGGCGTGTTGGCGCTGAAACCGCCGAATGCCGAGCCGTTGTTGGCACTGGCCGAGGTGTAGGCGTAAAGCAACTGGCTGAAACCGTGGGGGCCAGGGTTACTGATGGCACCGGCCGGGCCGGGCAGGCTCGCGGCAATGGCGCCAAGCACCAGCACGCCAACCGGCATCACCAAGAGGGTCACGACCAGCAATTGCACTTCCTTGGCCTGTAGCTTTTTGCCTAGGTATTCCGGGGTGCGGCCAATCATCAGGCCGGCGAGGAACACCGCAATCAACACGTTGAGCAACATGCCGTACATGCCGGCGCCGACGCCGCCGAAGATCACTTCGCCGACCATCATGTTGACCAACGCCACCATGCCGCTGAGGGGGTTGAGGCTGTCCTGCATGCCGTTGACCGAACCGTTGGACGCCGCCGTCGTCGTCACCGACCACAGCACCGTACCGGTGGTGCCGAAGCGGGCTTCCTTGCCTTCCAGCGGCGCGGTTTGCTCCACGGCCGGATTATTCAGGGTCGGATTGGGCTGGTATTCGGCCCACAACGAGGTCGCGCCGCCGATCAGGAACAGCGCCAGCATGCAGCCGAGGATCGCGCGGCTCTGACGCAGGTCTTTGACGTAGTGGCCGAAGGTGAACACCAGCGCCACCGGGATCAGGATGATGGCCGCCAACTCAAACAGGTTGGCCCAGGCCGTCGGGTCTTCAAACGGGTGTGCCGAGTTGACACCGAAGAAGCCGCCGCCGTTGGTGCCCAATTGCTTGATCGCAATCTGGCTCGCCGCCGGGCCAAGGGGAATCACTTGATCCACGCCTTGCATTGTCACGGCGTCAACGTAGTGAGCGAAGGTCTGCGGCACGCCCTGCCACACCAGGAACAACGCCAGCACCAGGCACAACGGCAGCAGGCCGTAGAGCGTGGCGCGGGTCATATCGACCCAGAAGTTGCCCAGCGTCTTGGTGGACTTGCGACCGATCCCACGGCAAAGCGCGACCAAGACCGCCAGACCGGTCGCCGCGCTGACGAAGTTCTGCACCGTCAGGCCGGCCATCTGGCTGAGGTAACTCAGGGATGCCTCACCGCTGTAGGACTGCCAGTTGGTGTTGGTCATGAAACTGACCGCGGTGTTGAAGGCCAGGGTCCACTCCTGCCCCGGCAATTTCTGCGGGTTCAGTGGGAGGTAGTCCTGGAACAACAGGATCGCGAACAACAGCAAAAAGCCCGCGAGGTTGAACGCGAGCAAGGCCAGCATGTACTTCTGCCAGCTCTGTTCCTGATGCTCATCCACGCCCGACAGGCGATAACAGGCACGTTCCACCGGGCCCAATACCGGCGTGAGCCAGGTGCGCTGCCCCTCCATCACCTTGTAATAGAACCGCCCCAGGAACGGTGCCGGCACCAGTACCACGGCGAAGAAGGCGATGATCAGCCAATAGTCATAACTGTGCATAGCCCGCTCCTAGTTCCGATCCGCGCGTAACAGCGCAACCAGCAGATAAATGAACAGCGCCACGGCCAATAGCAGTGACACCCCGTCCAGAACGCTCATGGAAGTCTCTCCGTTTAGCGGCGAGTGCCGCGTGTAGGGCAATTGTCGGCAGGAGTGGTGTAAAGGAACGAGAGCGAGGGTGTGGGTGGGGCGTAAAGACGGCGTAAAGAGTGGGTTTATGCGCAGGTTACAGACGGATTTTTGGTGATTGGGAGGGCCTCATCGGGGGCAAGCCCCCTCCCACATTTTGACCGATGTACGCAGGCCAAGTGTGGGAGGGGGCTTGCCCCCGATGAGGCCCACACAGCCACTCCCGCACTTATCTGGTGCGATACCGGACATGTTCAAACGCCAAACCATCCCCAGCGCGACAGTTGCGCAGCTTTACGACAATGATTCCCAGCCTGGCATGTCCGCTGCAACACCTTGAATCATTCCAACCGGTTCAGGGAGAGCAACACAATGAACACACAACTCAAACC
This sequence comes from Pseudomonas petroselini, assembly GCF_045037875.1. Lineage (NCBI taxonomy): Bacteria > Pseudomonadati > Pseudomonadota > Gammaproteobacteria > Pseudomonadales > Pseudomonadaceae > Pseudomonas > Pseudomonas petroselini. Next base: position 2,651,460 of record NZ_CP173614.1, on the reverse strand, counting down.
CACCTTGGGCACCCTGCACTTATGGGGTATTGCAGTCGGGCTGGTGATTTCCGGGGAATATTTCGGCTGGAGCTATGGCTGGGGCGTCGCCGGGACCTTGGGCTTCCTGGTGACCTCATTGATGGTCGCCGCGATGTACACCTGCTTTATCTTCAGCTTCACCGAACTGACCACCGCCATTCCTCACGCAGGCGGGCCGTTTGCCTACAGCCGTCGCGCTTTTGGCGAGAAAGGTGGCTTGATCGCCGGGCTCGCGACATTGATCGAATTCGTCTTTGCGCCCCCCGCCATCGCCTTGGCCATCGGCGCCTACCTGAATGTGCAGTTTCCAGCACTGGACCCGAAACACGCCGCCGTCGGCGCCTATATCGTCTTCATGGGCCTCAACATCCTCGGCGTGAAACTGGCCGCCACCTTCGAACTGGTGGTGTGCGTGCTCGCCGTCGCTGAACTGCTGGTGTTTATGGGCGTGGTCGCGCCTGCCTTCAGCTTCAGCAACTTCGCCCTGAACGGCTGGGCCGGCTCCGACACCTTCGGTGCACCAGCGATTGCCGGGATGTTTGCCGCGATTCCTTTCGCCATCTGGTTCTTCCTCGCCATCGAAGGCGCGGCCATGGCGGCCGAAGAAGCGAAAGATCCGAAGCGCACCATTCCAAAAGCCTACATCAGCGGCATCCTGACCCTTGTGATCCTAGCCATGGGCGTGATGTTCTTCGCCGGCGGCGTGGGCGACTGGCGCACCCTGTCGAACATCAACGACCCGCTCCCACAAGCCATGAAAACCGTGGTCGGCGACAGCTCCGGCTGGTTGCACATGCTGGTGTGGATCGGCTTGTTTGGCCTGGTAGCGAGCTTCCACGGCATCATCCTGGGTTACTCGCGCCAGTTCTTCGCCCTGGCACGCGCCGGGTACCTGCCGTCTTTCCTGGCCAAACTGTCGCGTTTTCAGACACCGCACCGCGCAATCATCGCCGGTGGCGTGGTCGGCATCGCAGCGATCTACAGCGACGGCCTGATCAACCTGGGCGGCATGACGTTGACCGCTGCGATGATCACCATGGCGGTATTCGGCGCCATCGTGATGTACATCATGAGCATGCTCAGCCTGTTCAAACTGCGTAAGACCGAACCGCTGCTGGAACGCACCTTCCGCGCACCGGGTTACCCCATCGTACCGGGCATCGCGCTGGTGCTGGCGGTGGTGTGCCTGGTGGCCATGGCCTGGTTCAATGCACTGATCGGGCTGATCTTCCTGGGCTTTATGGTCGTGGGGTTCGCCTACTTCCAGATGACCGCGCAAGACCGCGCCAATGCACCGGCGGATGCGATGTTGACCGGGCTCTGATCTACTAAGAGGCAGAACGGGCCTACACTGAACTAGTAAGAAAGCCCGTCACTCAAAGCAGTTATTCCCGTGGGAAAACTCTCCCACGGCAATCTGCCTCAAGGAGAGCCTTATGCCGTGGTATGCATGGTTGATATTAGTGGTCGCCATCGGGTCGATCGTCGGTGGACTGATGATGCTGCGTGACAGCGCCAACAAAGTGGAACTCACCGACGAACAACGCAAGCGCGTGGCCGAGCGAAACGCCCAGGCGGACGCCAAGGATGCGCAGGATCGCTGACATAGCCGCCCTGACAAACAACCTGTGGCGAGGGCGCTTGCTCCCGCTGGCTGCGAAGCAGCCCCTCTAAAACGTTACTCCCAATCCGCCTTGGCAATATGCAACCCGTGCTGCCCCTTATAGGCAGCACGCTCAGGCTGGCTCCAGCCGCTCAGCAATTGCTCCTCCAATTTATAAATCTCAACCCCCAGCGGGCGGCACACCGTCAACGGGTCCTGCGCCTCCGGCCCCCACATCGGCAGCGACAAATCCCCACCGGGGCACGTCGACAACGCACACAACAAATCAATCTCAGCAAAGAACTCCAGGTAATCACCCTTCTGCGCCGGGCACGCCTTCATGAAATACATGTCGTCATGATTCAGGCCCGTGCACTGGAAAATATTCAGCACATCATGCACGTCGAATTCCGTCAGACCATGGGGTAAAACCGCGCGGGTCAGGTTCGAGTGGCAATGATGATGGAAGTCCTCACCGGTGAGCATCCGGTTCACGTAGGGATCACAACGCGTGCCGAGCAAATCATGCAGGCGCCCGCCATGCTCATCGATGCCGTAGCTCGCCAAGCTGTCATCGGTGATGGTCACCAGGGGGCGCAGAAACGGCAGGTTCGACCACAAGCGGTCATGGGTGCTGACATGCGCGCCCTGCAACTGACGCGTACGCGCCGCCCACAAACGCTCACGTGGGTCGTTGGCGTTCCACACATTAAAGTCACCCACCTGCGGCCCCACCGGCGTGGTCACACGAAACACATGCCCGGCCGGCACCTTCCACGCCCTGCCCGTGCGGATCGGCACTTCGAATTGCTCGATCAACGTGCGTTGCTGTTTTTGGTCACGGATACGCTCGTAAAACGCCGTGTCGACCTGCAACGCCGAACCTTTGCTGACCTGATAAGCGGCCGGATAGTCTTTGTACATAATGCAGATCCTCGATCAGGGGTGATTAAACAAAGCCAACGACAGGCGTTCCGAATCAGCCAGGTACAGGCTCATCGCCTGCCCTGCCGCCGGTTTTTCCTGCTGGACCAACAAGGTGTAAATCTCCCGATCACGCTCCAACCAAGGCGACTGGAAGCGCTGCTCATCGGGCGCAGCGCAAAACACCAGGCGCAATTGGGCGATCACTTGGGCAAAAAACTCATCGAACAAGGGGCTGCGCATCAACCCGACGATTTGCTGGTGAAACACCAGGCTATGAGTGGCAACTGCACGCCAGTCTTCACGGTCACGAGCCAGGGTGGTGGCGTCGATGGCGTTCTGCATGCGCGCGGATTGATCCTCTTTCAAAGGGCCACTCTGGGCGATGGCCTGCAACTCCAGGGTGCGGCGGACTACAAATAAGTCACGCACCTCCTCTCGCGCCAAGCGACGGACCATTACGCCCTTATTGCGCACATACCGCGTCAGCCCTTCCTGACCCAGACGGTGCAGCGCTTCGCGGATGGTATTGCGCGAGGCGTTATAGGCGGTCACCAGTTCGGCCTCAACCAACGGCATTCCCGGCAACAGCCGCCCGCCGATGATGTCGGCACGCAACTCCAGGGCGATCTGATCGGCCAGGGACAAACTGAGTGTCATGGTTACCTCACGATTGTTGAACAATCTTGTGCGTAGAGGTAATCACTTTTCGTGCCAACGGCCAAGGCTCAGGAGAGACGTGTAAATGGATTCAAGTTGGTTAAAATGCCAGCCTGTCACCGAGGCCGCCCTATGCGTTATTCGTCCAACCACAAAGCCCAGACCCACCAACGCATCATCAAGGAAGCCTCCGTACGCTTTCGCCGCGACGGCATCGGCGCCACCGGCTTGCAGCCGTTGATGAACGCGCTGGACCTGACGCATGGTGGGTTTTACGCGCACTTCAGATCCAAGGGTGAACTGGTGGAAAAAGCCCTCCAGTCCGCTGCAGCAGAGCTGGATGCCCATTGCGAAACGCTGTTCAGCCAGGAACGGCCGCTGGAAGCGTTTATTGACAGTTACTTATCGGAGTGGCACCTCAACTCGCCGGCTGAAGGCTGCCCATTGCCGACCATGTCTTCGGAGCTAGGGCTGAGAGGCCAGCACAGCCCGACGACGGATGCGGTGCTCGACGCGCGGCTCAAGCAGATCGAGACGGCCTTGGGGGAAGGACAGAGTGATGCACAAAGCTTGGTGATGATGTCGACACTGGTCGGGGCCCTGGTGCTTGCCAGGAGTGTTGAAGACAAGGCACTCGCCATGCGAATCATGGAGGTGGTGCGAGACCGTTTGAAAACCCAGGTTTCAGAAGATCAAAAAGCCGGTCAGTGACCGGCCTCCCCTTGTATTGGCTTAGTTGATCACAAGCCTCTCGCGGTTTTTCTCCAGCAGAGCCTTGCCGATCCCCTTCACTTCCAACAACTCATCCACCGCCGTGAACGGGCCATTGCTTTCGCGGTAGGCCACGATTGCCTTGGCTTTGGAGGCGCCAATACCGAAGAGGTCACGGCGCAGGGTTTCGGCGTCGGCGGCGTTGAGGTTGACCTTGGCGGGTTGCTCGGCCTTGGACATTTGGGCGGTGATGGGGGTTGGGGCTTCGGGTTTGATGGAAGGGGCTGCGGTGGTGGTGACGGAGAGAGTGGTGAGGAAGGCGAAGATTAGGGAGGTGAGGTAGGTGTTTTGCATTTTGACGCTCCATGACATTGGTGAGGGAAAAGCAGCTTTTCCGAAGCTGCTTTTCTAACTTAGGCGATGGTGGGGATTCGTCAAAAATGCTTGAGTAACAGAGTGTTAAATCACGGCTCAAGTCGGCGTTGTTGGTAGATCCAGTCAACGATTTCGCCGTCGGGGGAGTAGCCGCTGACGGTGTCGCGCAGTAGTTGGCGGACTCGGGTGTAGTCATCAGCGTCCACTGCGGCCAGCAGCTCGGTCAGCTTGCCCTTGAGCACGTCCCAAGAGAGATGGTCCTCGTTAGCACTCATGATCATGGGATGCTGGGTGGCGACTACGTTGTCACCAATGAGTAACTCTTCGTAAAGCTTTTCGCCGGGGCGCAGGCCAGTGAATTCAATGGCGATGTCGCCATGGGGATTTTTGTCGGAGCGAACGCTAAGGCCGGAGAGGTGGATCATTTTTTCGGCAAGCTCAATGATTTTCACCGGTTCGCCCATATCAAGTACGAATACATCACCGCCCTGCCCCATTGAACCGGCCTGGATAACCAACTGTGCGGCTTCGGGAATGGTCATGAAGTAGCGGGTGATTTTGGGGTGGGTAACGGTTAAAGGCCCCCCGGACTTGATCTGCTTGTGAAACAACGGAATTACAGAGCCAGAGGAGCCTAACACATTACCGAAGCGAACCATGGTGAAACGTGTTTTATTAACCCTTGATATGTTCGACTTGTCACCGAACAGCACTGGGGCCAGTTCATTACTAAGCGCTTGTAACGTCAACTCGGCAAGCCTCTTGGTACTGCCCATGACATTTGTTGGGCGCACAGCCTTATCTGTTGAGATTAGGACAAAGTTAGCAACTCCGGACTGAAGCGCAGCTTGAGCTGTGTTGAGTGTACCGATGACATTATTCAAAACGCCTTCAGCGATATTATGTTCAACCATAGGTACATGTTTGTAGGCGGCGGCATGATAAACCGTATGTATTCGCCAAGTCTTCATCACGTCCAAAAGTTTACTAGGATTACGTACGGAACCGAGAATAGGCAGGAGCTTGACGGGTAGCGATTCACGTGTAATTCGCTGCTCAAGTTCGGAAAGAATGCTGTAGAGATTGAACTCGCTGTGATCGTACAGAATTAATATCGTGGGGCGAAGCACAAGGATCTGTCGGCAAAGCTCAGAACCAATTGAACCACCAGCTCCTGTAACCAGTACACTTTGCCCCTTAATACAATGCTCCAGCAATTCGCCTTGGGCGGGAACGGCATCACGGCCAAGTAGGTCTGCAATATCAACCTCTTGAATGTCATCAACCTTGACTCGGCCGCTTGCCAAATCCATAAAGCCCGGCACGCTGCGCACATGAAGAGGGAATCCCTCAAGGAAACTGAGAATTTCCCGGCGACGACCGCGATTCGAAGATGGGATCGCTAATAGTATTTCCTGAGCGCCGGTTGCCTCGATCATTAATTGGATATGCTTGGGTTTGTAAACCTGCAATCCAGAAATCACCCGGTCAGTGATGCTCGAATCGTCATCGATGAACGCAACTGGCCGCATCACACGGCCCATGCGAAGAGCAGCAACCAATTGATTACCAGCGGAACCAGCACCGTAGATGGCTACACGTGGCAAGCCATCGTCGCGATTGGTGAAAGGGACGTGCTGGGACGCTGAAAACCAATCTCCTAAAAAGTACTGTCGCATGGCTAACCTGAGCCCGCCAACCATGATCATGCTCAGCCACCAATAGTTAAAGATGATGGAGCGTGGCACTACGTGCTCATGATTACTGTACCAGTAGACAAAAAAGCCCAGTACCAGTGAAGACAAGCTGACAGCCTTGATGATGGCAATCAACGCGTCATTGCCAAAATAACGCATAACCGCTCGGTACATTCCAAATCGGATAAACAGAGGGATGGCCACAACCGGTGCCGCTAAAAACAGCCAAAAATGAAAAATCAAAGGATTAATCATTTCATCCATGCCCAATCTGACGGCAAAAGCCAGCCACAACGCTACCCACACCACAAAGACGTCCGTAGCTACCTGGATCAGCCGTTTTGTGCGCCTGGGGAGGCCCAGAAGCAGTCCTCTCAATTTTTCCATAACCCCTTCATCCACTCAAACAGCTCCTGATGTCATCGCGCTAACGATCATTCTATGTTTCCTTACGGATTCTCGCTCAAAAATCTTCTTCAGGATTCGAGCATCATACTTTCGAGTCACTAGCTTCCGAACTCATGAGCCAAGAAAAACAACGAAAAGTTGGAAACCACGAAACGCGATACCGCTTCAAATGTCGCCGCGTCATAATAGAAACTTTAAAGACGCTTTTAAAAAGCTTTAGGGCAACTCGCCAAATAATTCCACCTATACAACTCACTATAAAAACGGCGCATTGATGAACAACATATATAATAGCCATAGAGTGTAGTACCGTCGCTACACAATCCGCCACAGAGACAACAGATCATTAAAGCGCCCCATTATATAGTTCGCTATATCAACGTGGCTTGCTGCATAACTGTCGCCAGCACTTTACAAGTCAACTCTATCTCTTGCGCTGTCAAAGTTGGGTGCACCAAAAACATTAAACTTGTTTCACCTAGCTCTTTGGCGTTAACAAGGCGATTGATAGGACGCCAGCCTGTATTATCAAAGGCTTTTTCAAGATAAACCTCCGAGCAGGATCCTGAAAATGCAGGCACACCACCGGCAATAATCTCATCGAGAATTCGATCTCGAGACCAATCACTCTTTAATTGATCGGGGCGAACAAACACATAGCACTTATATGCAGCATGCTCGATAGTATTAGGAATAACAGGAACGCGCAGCGCAGGCAATTTCCGAGCGACGTCCCAGATGCGCGTGGCATTTTGAATACGAGATACTTGCCACTCTTTCATACGTCGCAACTGAATACGGCCTATAACAGCTTGAACTTCAAGCATCCGCCAATTTGTGCCGAAGCGTTCATGCAACCAACGAAAACCCGGGTTGTGCTGACGCTCATAGACGGCTTCCCAGCTTTTCCCATGGTCCTTATACGACCACATGTCAGCCCAGAGTTGACGATCATTGGTGGTGACCATCCCCCCCTCACCACCCGTTGTCATAATCTTATCTTGGCAAAATGACCAGGCCCCCACATGCCCAATCGAACCTACAGAACGCCCGTTGTATGTAGCGCCGTGAGCCTGTGCACAATCTTCAATGACCTTAAGATTCAGTTCATTAGCCAACGACATGATCGGGTCCATGTCACATGGCCAGCCGGCCAAATGGACACAAATCAACGCTTTAGTTCGCGCAGTCACAACCGCCTTGATTGTTTGCGCTACAACGTTTTGCGAGTCAGGGTCGACATCCGCAAATATAGGGATCGCTCCAGCATTTACAATACTCGAGACTGACGCTAAAAATGTACGCGAGGTAACAATGACCTCATCCCCCGGACCAACTCCCAGTGCTTTCAACGCTAAATCCAACGCCACCGTACCATTCGCCAGAGCGACCGCGTAGCGAGTGCCCGCCCACTCAGCGAACTCTGTCTCAAAATGACGCGCCTCCTGACCAGTCCAGTAGTTGACCTTATTAGACAGAATAACATCTTTGGCGGCGTTCGCCTCCTCTTCGGTGAAGGACGGCCAAGGAGAAAACTTAGTATTGAGCACTAGAAACCTCTATTAGAATAATGGATCAAAACAACCACAAGAATATCGTTACCATTTAATTACGCAACCAGCCCAAGAATAACCTACGCCGAACCCAATACCAACTACAGTCTTACCACTAGTCAATATGCCTTTTTCCATCGAAATCTTCAAGGCGATAGGAATACTGGAAGATACAGTGTTACCACAATGTTCAAACTCGGAGATAAATTTCTCTTCCGGCAGCTTTATTCTACGACGCAACGAGTCGAGCATAAATTTGTTAGCTTGATGAAAGGCGAAAAGATCAACGTCCTCTATTTTAAATTCATCATCGAACAGAGTTGCAAACATCTGAGGAATTCGAGTCATTGAAAACTCAAATATCGCGGCCCCATTCATATAAAGGTTAGCATCTGTACGAGCATTACCACTGTCATCTTTATAAACCGGGGGAGTTATATTTAATGCAGAAGGACGACGGGCGCCACCAATAGGAACGATTAAATTCTTAGCACCGGAACCGTCAGTTCCATAGCGGAAACGATCAATATGAGGGGTTCCTACTGTCGATTGCACTAATGTGGCTGCTGCGGCATCTCCAAACAAAGTACGAACACTTTTGTCTGACGGATGAATATATTTACTATACGTCTCAGCAGTCACTAATAATATGTTCTTAGCCTGCCCGGTCTCGATTAAACCCTTAGCTAATCCGAGCCCATAAATAAATCCAGAGCACCCTTGATTGAAATCAAAGGCACCACATTGTGTAGACAGGCCCAAGCGATTCTGAAGGATACAAGCCGTGGAAGGCAGCAAGTAATCAGGACTTTGCGTGCATAAGATAATGAAGTCGATCTCAGAGCGCTCAAAATCAACAGCGCTGAGGAGCTTTTCGCAAGCTTGAAATGCGAGATCGGAGGCACACTCATCAACCCCGACGATCTGACGCTTATTGATTCCGGTCTTACCGAAGATTTTGTCTACGTCCCACTCTGGAAACTCACGAGCAAGATCTTCATTCGACAAAGTATTGGAAGGTAGGACGTACTCAATAGCTGTTATTTTAGCAAAGTTATTCATTTTTTAACCCGATATGCGCTTGGCTGGAACACCGAACACCGTTACGCCCGGACCGACCTTACGAATGACTACACTTCCAGCGCCGACTACTGCGTATTCACCCACAGTTACCTTAGGAATAATCACCGCATGTGACCCGAGGAATGCCCCCTCTTCTAATTTGGCGCCCCCAGTAATGTCACAATGACCGCTCAATGTACAATAGTCGGCTATTGAGCTATCGTGGCCGATAGTACATCCAGAATTTATGGTTACAAAACTACCAACGACCAAATCACTAGACAGCACAGTAAATGGACAAATAACCGCGCCTTTTCCAATTGTTACGTTAGTTCCGACCACCACGCTTGAATGGATGAGGGAGAAAAACTTTACTCCCTTTAGGAGCAGCTTATTCGCCAGCACTTTTTTGGCTGCAGGATCGGCAATAGCGCATACAACATAGCTATCCGGTTCCGGTTCGTACTCATCGATCTTTGACAAAATAGGTGGCAGACCAGGAAAAATATCAGGTGCATTACTAAAATCGTCAATGAAACCCGCGATTTTCCAAATAACCTCGTCTGTAGGCTTACAAGCACCACTGCGTATTGAGTCCAACAGCCATGCATGAACCTCACGCCCAAATCCACCAGCCCCCAAGATTACTAGTTTTTTGACACGCGTCATGCCAGGTAGCCTCCATCAACAACTAAAGCAGTACCCGTCACCCAGCGAGCAGCGGGCGACAACAAATAGTTAGCTGCATAGGCTACGTCTTGTGCCAGACCAAACCCTAGAGGGTGTCGCTGTTGGATTACTTTCATCGCGTCAGCTCCCACTAGGCCTTGCAAAGTATCGACCAATTCGGTTTGCACAACACCTGGTGCAATTGCATTAACACGAATATGCTCACGAGCTAGCTCTACAGCGGCAGCGCGGACCATCGACTCAACAGCGCCTTTGCTTGCGCAATACCCCAAAAGAGCAGACTCGCCAACTTGCGCCATGACAGAGGAGATAAGAACAATGCTTGAATCTAGGTTGCATACCCCTTTCTGCCGGAATGCTTTAATTAGAGAAAAACCAGAGGTTACATTAGTCGCCATGATTTTTTCCCAGTGAGCAACACTCATAGCGCGTATTGGCATAGGCATTTGTACACCTGCCGCATGAACCAATCCATCAAACGGCGAGGAAACTTTTGCTACGGATTTGAGCCACTGTGAGCAATCAGTACCGTCTAGGAAATCGAAGACCTCTACTTTATGCCCACTACCATCCATCATAGCCAATGTTGACTCAAGGCGAGCAGTATCTCGGGCAGCCAGCGTAACCGTAGCTCCCTGCTTGCTTATCCAGACAGCCACCTCACGGCCTATCCCTGACGACGCACCCGTGACGAGTATGTGTTTACCGGCTAGAGAGAAAGGATTGGTTTCTATCACGACATGGCCTCGCCTGCAGCACTTAGGGTTACCGTCAAAGGGCTGACCCAGACGTTATCGAATTCCGCAATACATCCAGCCCACGAGTAACCTACTCCAAAGCCTGCAAGCATAAACCTGCCTGAAACAGTCGCATCATTGTCACGTTGGTCCAATGTAATAGCCAACGGGATGGATGCACAGCTTGTATTGCCAACATTTTTTACATCAAGCACAACTTTTTCGCGATCCAACTTCATTCTTTTGACAAGATGGTCAAGCATAAAACGATTGGCTTGATGGAAAACATACTTATCAATAGCCTTGGCACTGCCAAGATTAACGTCATGTAATGCGTTAACTAATGCTGGGACCCGCGCGAGTGTAAATGCAAAAATCTCAGCGCCATTCATGTAAAGGTCATATGGGCCACGAACGCCCTCTTCACTCGTCGATGTGGAAGTTCCATCTCGATCTCTGAATCCACCGGAAGGAACCACCAGATTTGGAGCTCCGCGACCGTCAGTACCCAAAATAAAATGCATGTCAGGAGCACCCTCTTCGAAATCGAGGATAGTGGCGGTACCCGCATCTCCAAATAAAGCTGCTACAGAACGGTCGACAGGAGAAGCTATTCTACTGATGGTATCGCCTACCAATAGAAGAGCACGTTTACTCCCACCACCGGATAGCAAAGATGCCGCAGTCCAAAGTCCGTAGACATAACCCGAACATCCCATTGCCACATCAAACGCAGCAACATGCATTGAGAGGCCTAGCCGCTCCTGCAGCACACACGCTGTCGCAGGCAAGGTGTAATCATGAGTTTGTGAAACAAATATAAGAGTATCAATAGAATCCTTATTAATACTCATATCGGTGATTAGCCGCTCTGCTGCCGCCAGACACAGATCAGAAGAGCACTCGCTCGAGACTACATGGCGACGCTCGACTCCAGTACTAGCAATAATCTTATCAATACTTTCAACCCCAAAGGTGTCGTACAGAGATGAAACCTCTTTGACCTCTTGAGGCACGGCTGAGGCGATCCCTTTAACACGGACATTTCTGACTAATCGAACGTTATTGTTGGATGTCATCGGACCCTCCTAATTCAAAAAATAGCAAACTTACTCCAAATTTAAGCCTGATTACCTATTCCAATACCCACAAGAATGACGAAAATGCAGTAACTTTTCTTCGAGTACGCTTATAAATTTGGGAGCAGAGGTAGACCACGATTTGCTTGGGATACGCTGGCAAATCTCATGATCCTCATCAAATATCCTTCTGTTCACTTCGGCACTTGACTGCACGAAACCAGCTGTCATCTCTCTATAACGAGGATCACTATTTCGAACGGGATAAAGTCGACTCGTAAAATACGTCGAGTCCGGAGAGGTAGATGGAAAAAAATTCTGAGCCGAATATGAGTAGCCAAATGTGGAAGAGATCATCGAAAAAGGGAATATAAAGATACTCATGTACCCCTCATAAGCATCTGTTGTAGCGTAAAATCGACTCAAGCTTTTTAATCGCCGGGCGACTTTTTCGCTCTCAATCGGAGAATACCAAACAGAGTTTTCACCATAAAACTCGTTCACACCGACACCTAATTGAAGCGATGCCAATGTGTCCGTGTGAATAAGAGGAATATGATAAGGTTCTAAGGCATTTTCAAGTGCGATCGTCCAATCGCATTTGAATGGATACCGGTTAAAATCAGCCCGAGAATCAATGTCACTGCCGATTTTATTAAGAATCGCGGAAACTTCAGGTCCCAACTGCTCTTGCAATGTAGATCGAGGTTCTATGGCAAAAAATAGAAAATCACCACATATATCTAAACTAAATTGGTTGAGTGAAGCTTGTTCAATATTACACCCTTGAAACGTTTTAACACCCGCAACATTAACCTTGCCTCGGGAGTAACTCCAGCCATGATAAAGACATTTAACAAATTTGTTGCCGAAATCTTCAGTGAAGAAGCGCGCACCTCGATGCGGACACAGGTTATCAAATGCGACAAAACTACCTTTATCATTAATAATTACAACTTCAAAATCAGCCACGTCAAAACGGACAAAATCTCTATCGTTAGAAAGCTCGGACTTGTGCGCGACAGGATGCCAGTAAGACCTGATCAGATCTCCTGATATCTTGGTAGAATCCAAAACACTCATATTAAACATACCCTTCTAGCGCAGCAAGATCACAAACTTACAAAGCTGCCAAATAACCCTCATCGGGCATCACATTTTTACAACAGCCAAAAAAGCAAATGCCCAGCTGTAGATCCAGCTGAGCGCTTACGATGTTCAAAACCATTAACGTAGACTATTAAGCCGCAACTAGCTCTACGACTTGCTCTACCGTTTCACATTTGTTCAGTCGATCAGCCGATAGAGTTTTCCCCAGACGCTCATCTACTAAGGCCATAAAGGTCACAACTGCAATCGAATCCCAGTCCAGTGACTGACCTATAGCAATTGTATTTTCATCCGCTTCCATCGACTCTTCAATCAGTCGCAAAATAGTGTCACTCATCACTCTCTCCTATCATTACATATTGCCTGATCTGCAACTTTTTCGCCCATAAACGGTGCCATCGTTGCGTTGTTTTCTTGGGAGATACCGTCCCTCACAAGTACTTTTTTTACCGTAGATATGATTATCTTTATGTCTAACAGCATAGATTTATTGTCAACATACCACGTATCAAGCTTAAATTTCTCATCCCAGCTGACAGAATTACGTCCGTTTATCTGCGCCCAGCCCGTAACACCCGGTCTTACCTCGTGGCGTCGATTTTGCTCAACCGAATACAAAGGCAGGTACTGCATCAGCAGAGGGCGCGGGCCAACCAGACTCATTTCCCCCTTCAAAACGTTCCACAACTCAGGGAGCTCGTCCAAGCTAGTAGACCTAAGCATGCTACCAAATGCTGTCATTCGCTCACCATCAGGGAGAGGAGCCCCATCATCGTCTACAGCGTCTCTCATTGTACGAAATTTGATCATTTTGAAAGGCTTACCGCCTAGCCCAGGACGCACCTGGGTAAAAAATATCGGACTGCCGAGTTTCAGATGAATCATAATTGAGAGAATGACCAATACCGGGAAAAATACAATCAACCCTAAAAACGAGAAAACTATATCAAAAAATCGTTTCAAAACACAATTCCTTATCATTATCTCCCACAGCGTCCGACACTAAGCTTGTGGTTGCGCCAGAGACATTAAAACGCTGTTTATCAAGGCTGCTAAAAAACTTGATCAGAGAGAATTAGCAAATTCATAGTCTTGTTAACACATTCCTAATCTTCATTATCGATCCGCCGTAAACATATACACCCAACTTGACTTTATCGAAACTATCACACAACTAAAGATTTAAATATTAGCCCAAATTTATCTACGCCACATTGCAGAGAGAGATTTTCTTTATAGTAAGACAAACCATTTTCCGACATTACTCTGCGTTCATCATCAGTAGCATTAAATAATTCAATTGCAGCCTCAGATATAGAGTTCGCATCACCCGAATTAGCGACAACGCCGCTACCACTTCTGGCAACTAATTCAGCAGCATCACCATCAACCGCCATAAGTAAAGGTTTTCCGGCAGCCATATATGCTTGCGTTTTAGACGGAATTGTAATCTTAAATAAATCATCTTTCTTGAGATGAACCAACAATGCATCCGCCGAACCTAAATAGTTGCCAACTTCACTCATCGGCACCGGAGGTAGAAAATCAACATTGTTGAGCTCAAGTTTAAGCGCTAACTTTTTGAGACTTTCGACTTCAAGTCCACCTCCCAAAAAAACAAATTCAATTTCGGGTGCTTTAACCTCCAAAATCTTCGCGGCCGACAGAACAACATCTAATGCTTGCGCCCGACCCATATTGCCAGCAAAAAGTATACGAAATTTATCACATGACTTCATAACGGATTGACTTATACCTTGGGTATTTCGAATCGAGTCTTCAGCACACCAATTATAGATAATTTCGATTTTCTCAGCCGGCACACCGCGCTCAATAAGCAACTTTTTGAATCCTGGTGATAGCACCACAATCTTCGCAGCCCGCCTGTATACCCAATCACATACTTTTCCAACTACGGAAAGGACACGTCGATTAGAGATCATGCCAGTCGAACTCAGCGTATCCGGCCACATATCTTGAATATCGTTTACCACAGGTACACGCCTAAAAAATCCGATAACGGCAGAGGCAACACCAACAGTTAGAGGGGGATGATAAGAATATATGACATCTGGCCTTTTTGAAAAAAGACCGTAGAGGACCAAGGAGGTGGAAAAGCTAACATAGTTCAAAATCCTACCTAATTTATTCTTATCATGACTCGGATATAGAGGCACTCTAACCACACTCACACCATCTATCTGCTCCTTTTGTAGAATTTTAATTTTATATCCCGGATACACTTTACCACCGGGATAATTTGGAAATCCTGTAATGACCTCCACATCAAATCCTTTCTCGACGAGCGCTCGGGCAAAAACAAGGCCTTTGAATGTCGGCTCCGGATCGAACCATTGGGTCAAGAGTAAAACACGAATAGCCATATCAACTAAAACCTTTTCCAAACGACTCGCATGACATAATCTCGATAACTATGAATTATTCTAACCACCTTATCGGAAACATTAGGCATACTATAATCAGATACTAACCGTAGTGTACGATCCTCTCCGCGCCTTTGACTTTTCAATAACGCTAGACCTTGCATCACTCGATCAACTTCGAGCCCTACCATCATAACCGCGGCCTCTTCCATGCCTTCCGGACGCTCATGAGCTTCGCGCAAATTCAAGGCAGGAAAATTCAGTATAGACGACTCTTCATTAATGGTACCACTGTCAGATAGAGTGGCCGTGGATTCCAATTGAAGCTTATTATAGTCCGTGAACCCCAACGGTTTGAGTAGACGAACATTTTTATGAAACTTCACCCCTAGAGCATCAACACGCTTCTGGGTTCTTGGATGCGTTGAAACAATTATCGGATAGTCGAAATTAACTGCAACAGCATTCAAAACCTCAACCAATTTTAGAAAATTTTTTTCAGAATCAATATTCTCCTCACGGTGTGCGCTTACAACAAAATACTTTCCTATATTAAGACCAAGATCATTTACAATATTTGATGCCTCGATGCTATCGCGATAATAATTAAGCACCTCAAACATAGGACTACCCGTTTTTATTACCATGTCAGGTGGTAATCCCTCACGCAATAAATAGTCACGAGCGATGGAACTATACGTCAGATTAATATCTGCTGTGTGATCAACAATCCGGCGATTGATTTCTTCAGGTACCCGCATATCAAAACAGCGGTTACCTGCCTCCATGTGAAACGTGGGAATCTTTCGTCTTTTAGCCGGAATGACAGCCATACAACTATTGGTATCACCTAGGACGAGTAACGCCTCAGGCTCAATTTCCGCAAGCACGCGATCAACACTTATTATTACATTCCCTATCGTCTCGGCGCCGCTTGCCCCCGCTGCACTGAGAAAGTAATCAGGCTTACGAATACCCAAGTCTTCAAAAAAAATCTGGTTGAGCTCATAATCATAATTTTGCCCAGTGTGCACAAGGATATGCTCACAACTCATATCAAGAGCAGCGATAACTCGAGACAAACGAATAACTTCAGGACGGGTGCCTAAGACAGTAACGACTTTCAGCTTATTCATAATTCCCTCTTTTCATCTCGCTCTCACTTCGCTAGTAAGCGGCATTGAGTAGGTGTCGGGGTTTTCTCGATCAAAAACCTCGTTGGCCCATAACATAACAATCATTTCATCTTCACCGATATTGGTGATATCGTGAGACCAACCAGGTACTGTCTCGACAATTACAGATTTTTCTCCAGAAGCAAAAACCTCATATAACTCCCCAGAATCAATCTGTTTGAATCGGAACAGCGCCTCACCTTTGATAACTAGAAACTTCTCTGTTTTGGAGTGATGATAATGTCCACCACGAGTAATACCTGGGTGTGCAGTAAAAAATGAAAACTGACCGGAGTCTTTAGTCTTGAGCATTTCAACAAACATTCCACGAGGATCTTTGTGCTGGGGAATCTCGTAGAAAAATTTCTCTGGAGGCAGATAACTTAGATACGTTGAGTACAGAGCACGGCATAATCCTTCGCCAACTGACTCCGTTACTAAGGTATCGCGACCATCTTTGAACATTTTCAGAAAACCCGCGACATCTCCCACCGTAGTTCGATATTTAGGTTCTACTTCTAAAAATTTAACTCCGTTAGCAGGTTGATCCATAAGAGCAATAAAACTTCTCATCACATCGTCAATGTAGACCAGCACGATGTGCGCTGCAGGGTCATTGATATGAATTGGCAGATCACGAGCAATATTATGACAAAACGTCGCTACCGCAGAATTATAGTTTGGGCGGGCCCATTTTCCGAAAACATTAGGTAATCTGAAAACATAAACAGGCACTCCACGCTCTTTTGACAAACGTATGAGCAACACCTCGGCGCCCAATTTACTAGATCCATAGGGGTTATCTTGGTCCGCTTGAACGGAGGATGTGTACAACAAAGGTACGCACTTGCCGCTCTTTGTTATCGCCTCACATAACGTCTGAGTGAAATCTACATTACCCGTTTGAAAACACTCTGATTCTTGAGGTCGGTTCACACCTGCCAAATGAAAAATAAAATCCGATTTCTGTATAAGTTCAGAGAGTTCTGAGATATCGCTCTCACGGCTGAATCGCAATATTTCTATATCTGTTCGCTCACGAAGGTGAGCGACCAGATTTTTTCCAACAAATCCGTCAACACCTGTGATGAGTACTTTCATGATTTATTCCTCAGGAGTTACGTATTCGCCGCGTTTGATAGCACGCATAAACTCTAACTTCATCAGAAGTTCTTGCATCCCATCACTATCCAAACGAGTTGTGTTATGAGAGTTGTAATCATCCATTTTTGAAATCTTCTCCTCTCCCTCTTCAACAAATTTGCTATAGTTAAGATCACGCAAATCTGGCGGGATACGGAAATAGTTCCCCATGTCTTCAGCACAGGCCATTTCTTCACGACTAAGCAAAGCCTCGTAAAGCTTTTCCCCGTGTCGGGTACCAATAATCTTAATGGGATGATCAGCCTTGCCCATTAACGCTGTCAACGAACGCGCTAGCGTTTCGACCGTTGCGCCAGGGGCTTTTTGAACAAAAAAATCGCCGTTGTTTGCATGTTCAAAAGCATAGAGTACGAGGTCGACAGCGTCTGACAAGGTCATCATGAAACGTGTCATTTTTGGGTCTGTGATGGAGAGCGGTTTGCCTGCGCGAATTTGTTCAATGAATAAAGGGATTACCGACCCCCTGGACGCCATGACATTTCCATAACGCGTGCCACAGATTATAATTTTACTCTCATCAACATTACGAGATTTAGCAACGACCACCTTTTCCATCATCGCCTTTGAAATACCCATTGCATTAATGGGATATACCGCTTTATCGGTACTTAGACATACAACTCGCTTTACGTCGCTCTGTATAGCCGCCTCTAACAAATTTTCCGTGCCTATTATGTTGGTTTTTACAGCCTCCATAGGGTGAAATTCACAGGAGGGTACTTGTTTTAACGCTGCCGCATGAAAAATGTAATCCACACCTCGGCTAGCGTTCAGCACACTTTGATAATCTCGAACATCGCCAATATAGAATTTTAGCTTTTTATTATTATAATGCTTGCGCATATCGTCTTGCTTTTTTTCATCGCGACTAAAGATACGTATTTCGGCGATATCTGTCTCCAGAAACCGCTTTAACACGGCGTTTCCGAAAGATCCCGTGCCACCCGTAATCATAAGTACTTTAGATTTGAACATGTTAGTATCTACCACTCATAGATAAATAAATTCCTTATGCCCTATTCTGCACCATTAGACACTTTGTTGTCGATCAGATGCGGTCGACTTCTCTGCGGATAAAACCGCCGCTGAAAAACCGAGCAAAAGCATGCCGTTAGAGGAAAAAATGTATGGATTGATAGCAGAAACCATCGCGTACAGAATCAATCCAGGGGCGATCCAAGGATAGCCCGTTCTTGCGATAGCTCCATTTACACTAAGCCTTTTCAGCAATAACAGCAAAAAGAACAAACCAAAGAAGCCAAACACACGTAGCATCTCGAGATAGCTCAGTTCAGTTTTATTAGCGCCTTCTGGAAGCATGGCAGCAACCACACCTGACCATTCTTTAGCATTAAAACCCTGGCCGATTAGTAATATCAGAGGATCGTTGAAAATTTTGTAATAGCTTTGCAAGTAAGCGATTTTTGTGGAATTACTTTGTTCTCCAGGGCCGAACATGTCAGAAACTATAGGTATGTTAAAAACTATCATCGTCAGAATTAAGACCCCAGCCATTACGGGAACAAAAATTAACGTGGCCCGGCCATACCGAAACCACGTCATTACAAAAAAAGGCGCAACTACTGCAAGCACCATGTTAGCCCTAGTACCCGATAGAAAAAGAGCTCCTGCTGTCATAAACAAAATTAACAGGCGCTTAACCGAAAATGATGAAATTAGCTCCCAAGTATCTTTACAAACCAGATAAATGAGCATTGGCGAGGCAACAAAATAGATATAGTAAAAACCAACAGCAGAATACGTTCGTTCACCTATATAAGCCATTCCGTGATTGAAATAGAACTCAGTCAACGCCTCATGATGCCCGGTGATAATCGCCAGCAATGTAAGCCAAATAGAAAGCGCTAAGGCTCGGAGCGATATCGATAGGCTCTGGCATGCAGCACCTAGATATCCCGGAAATAGATAAAGTAATGAACAACCTACATACACTGCAGATGATATATAAGAAGTATCTCCTCCGCTCTCTGAAACTCCGTGAAAGACTGAAACTGTCACCCCGAAAACTGGCAGCACTATTGCAAAAAAAATAAAAAACCAAATATAGTCTTTTGTAAGATCTAGGCGACCGCCTTTCTTTATAAGTTTAAAAAAAATAACTATATAAACTATGATTATTGCAACAAACTTTATATTAAACAACATGCCGACCGGATCAAAAATACAGGCAAACCAAAGAAATAGTATGGCTAGCCCTCCAGGATGAAACTGACGTATTTTTTTTTCCTGCAACATGTACGAGCCCGCCCCTATCGACTGCCAATGCATAAAAAGCACTCCGCCGTGCGTGCGCCATCAGCCTATCTACTAATGACGCACCCCAAGTATCAGAGCTTCCACATATCCCTATTCATTCTAAAGCTCGATAAAAATACAAACAACCTTGAAAAATTCATCATTCTATTGGGACCGAATATACGCAACGCCAATTTCAAACCAGTATTTATAACTCTCAGTTTCACCCTATTATCTTTCAAGTCTCCAAAGCCAGTAGATTTATAACTTCCGTTATTTCTGAGCAAATAGTTTTTTGACCCAAACCTTGCTACCACCCCACTAGAGTCAAAAGGATCATGATTGACCGGCAATTCTGGTAGAACGCTAGCGTACGCCCGACGAAAAGTTGGAGATATGTAGTCACCATTTGACATATAATCAAAACTATAGGCCACATTAGGAACCTTGTCTTTATATCCATCCAGCGCCTCTTTGTAAGTAAGCACTAATGGCATATAATCTTTTCGCCCTTTAGTTTTAGTTGAAAATGGACGTTTCGAAAGAAACTGAGGATTCTTCTCATCAAACGCACTAAAATGAAAGAATACCAAGGCATATTTACCGTTTACCACGTACCCAGTTTCTTCAGCAGCATCGATCACCCTCTCATGCATATTCCAAAATGCGACGTTATATCCAAGATCAAAAGAAATATAAAGTGTTGGAAAAAAGCACGGTGCAATAGTTACCCATTTTTGATCAGTTGACAAACCAAATTGCGTTTCGAAGTAACAGGATTCAAGACAGCGATCACTCCACCATTCTAGGAATCTTATCGCCTCAGGTGTTTTTCTGACAGCAAAGAAACCTAGATTAAAGGATCCAAACCGCATCATACCTAAATCACTTGCTGGCTCAGGTGTAATATAATGAGGAGTAAGGATTATCTCTTTTTCATCCAACAACTCTGACAACCGATCAAGCGATGAGAATAAGCATGTATCCGGATCTAAGAAAACAACCTTTTCGGAAAATTTTAAAAGATCTAATGCTATCCATGGTTTTAGACTAGTGCTGAATTCCGTAATGTCATATTTGAAAGCTAGTTGTTCCAAGCCTTCGTAACCAATATCTTCAATCCACACAAACTGTGCAATAGAGTAAAATTGCTCTAGATCAACCTTGTCGGTCTTCCGATCAAACAAATAAATCTTTAACTTCGGATGTTTAAACTTCTGCAAAGACTCAGCTAAGACTAGCGCTTTAGGCAAATACGCAATATTACAAACCGTAAATATCGCAAACTGTGCGTTCTTAGTCGACACTTCAAACATTGCTATTTAACCTCACTATGGGCAATACGCACTAACAACTGCGCTGCTAAATAAATACAGTAGAACTTAAAGAACTTAGCTGCAAATTTCATACGCCTCGCCACAAGAGATGAAATTATTAACTTTAAGCTAGCTTTACTGGTATCAACAATTCGAAAAAGCGGATAAGGACGCAAATAATATTCTTTCGAAAAAAAACGATATACCTTGTCATCCTGCTCGCTCACATGATCGAAACCGGGAGCATAAGAACACTCCCCTATCTTCAGACCTGCATTATTTGTATCAAGGCAGTACTTATAGTCCACGCCATCTACAAAATAACTACAATCGTGCCAGTTTAGCAACTTCAACTTATCAAGGAAATAAAGTGAACCACTATTAATCGAGAGTTCAACATCTTTAAGCTCACCTCCCGTAGCATTCTCGCAATTGATCGCCTTAGCATTAAACCAAAAAGAACTATAACTATCAGCAATATCTAGACGCTTAATATAATAGTTCTCTATAAATTCCAAAGTCTGAATACTAAAACCGGTATCCTGATCGAAAAAAACCAGAGCATCTATATTATCAGCGTACGCTTGCGCGCATACTGTTGATATACCATATCCTAGGCCCACATTTTTTCCGCAAGTAAAATAGTGTACGCAAGGGGTATTTTTAGATATCCGTTTAACACTCTCCACTTCTGGAGAGTTATCGAAAATATAGACGTCGAATCCAGCTAACACCATCATGGAAATTCGATCTAGTACAGGTTGACCTGGTTTAAAAACAACAATTCCAACTGCTATTTTACGGGACATTAATTCCTCTCCTGCTTGAGAAAAATTTTACGGCTAAGTAAGAACATCAACGACATATCCACAAATGCTCTAATCACCCAAACAACTACGGCACCCATCAATCCAAAATTTCTTACCGCCAGATACAGAATAGGAAAATATATACAAAACTCTGCCAAGTGTACGATGGCTGTTCCTTTAACATTTCCGGCCGCCTGCACTACCGAATGTGGAATTTGGGCAACTGAGTTAAACAAGATTCCAATTGCAAGGATCGAAGCTAACATCGCAGACTGTTCGGAAAATTCGGTCCCCAACCATAGAGTCATACCGAAGTTAGAACCAAATGCAGCAGTGGCACAAAAGACGAGCATTACCGCAGCAACTAACATAACACTCTTTCTGAAAAGGCTGTAAGCACTCCTCATGTCAGTCACTAACAAAGCGGAAAGTCTGGGGAATATGGCGGCTGTTAATGCAGCAGGTATTACAAGAAAACGCACAAGAACCTCAAAGGGTACTGTGTAATAGGCGACAAAACTGGCGCCCATCATGGAGGAAATTACGAATCGATCTCCTGTCACCATCAAAGGACTTATTACGTTCGACAACGTCATCCATGAGCCAAATGTTATTAGTTGGCGAATTTCGGCCTTGTGTTTTTTTGGAGAAACCCAAAAAAATGAACTTTTCTGACCGACTAAATAAATATGTGCAATAAAGACTACAACTCTGGCAGCGACCAAACTTGCAACCATCCACTTTAACTCTGGGCCCAATATCAACACGGTCAATGCCGGTGCTCCAAAATTGGCCACACCTAATAAAACTCTCAAAACGTTAACCTTACCGAACTCTTGATATGCTTCTAATACGCCTCGCAGTCCAGAAGTTGCAGTAGTAAGAGGGATACCTGCAGCAGCGATTAAAAATGAAATGACAACATCGCTTTGCAGTTCAGCACTCACTCCAAGCCAATGAGCCCCCAACATATGGGAAATAGCGCCCAACAAAACACCACCACACACACCAGCGAATACAACTAAAAATAAACCAAGATTTATAGTTATAGACACCTCATCAATCTTCTCTTCTGCAATCTTTTTCGCGACTGTTTGAGTTAAAGCACGGCCTAAACCAAAATCAAACAAACTAAAATAGCCAATCAATATCCATACCAATGTAAGGACACCAAACATTTCTACGCCTGTCCATTTGATCAAGTACGGAATAGTGATCAACCCCAATAGGAAGGGTGCTCCCGTTCCAATCAAATTCCAAACGGTGTTGTTTCTGATCGACATTACACAGCTCACAAAAAAATTTTAGTATCAGTCCTTGCCCCCACTCCTTAAAAATGGAGTACAAAACACGAAAATATCAAATATCAATAATTATTTTCATCAGGAGGGCAGAGTACTATTCTTAGCTACGGCTCAGCCGGGTAGTTATGCTATAGAGCATGTGAGAATCATCCATATTTTTTCACACATAACGACCCACACCAAGCCTCTGCAATCAATCTCATCGAACTGGAAAAAACGTTGCGCAGGTCGACCAGGCAGCTATTAGTTTCGCGCCCGCTGAACAGGCATTGATCAAAGACGAATACCATAAGAAAATAGGCCTCATGACGGTTGGTGCAATTGAATCGTGAAAAATCGATTCATTCACTCCTAAATCACGTAGCTAAATGGCTACAACAGAACGAACGCGCCGAAATACTTTTCTACCGTCTCGACCCGCCTAATGGCCGACCATCTATTCAATCAGCACACACCTACGTGTTGACACAGGAAGCAAAGTAGTTCACTTAACTCACGAGTGCAAAACTTTCCATTATGTCGAACCGACTCTTGGCCACTCCTCAGAACAATCGACCCGTGCAACCAGATAAAACTGCAGCCACATCAGCCTAATGGTTCAGTACTGGAAGTACATGACTTAAATTGATATTCGTATACAGAGAATAGCAATCAAGTAGTTAACTTAATAAGCACAGATATATTTTTTAGGTAAAAAATCGCGCATATTAAACCATTACTGGCCTAGCACGTAAAGGCAAGAGGAAGAATAAAGGTACCATCGTTCTCACTCAACAGTGAGAAAACAACATGCAGGAAGCTCGAAGGAGAGATGACTAACCCACCCCTTCAATGTGCCGATTAAATACTCACCACTCGATTTAGCTAAGATGTCGAGTTTTTCCGAACCGATTGATCTTGACCAACACTCCTAATACGGGACCAGCGACCATTCCGACAATCAGTGAGAGTGCCAAGAATACAGACGCTGGCAGCTGAGGCGTAGCCCACCCAAAAAATGAAATGGTAATCTCCTGTTGATTCTCAAGCACAAATGCCAGAACCAATACCAAAACCGATAGCAGTACAAGGATAGCAATGACACGTCCAACCCTAAGCATAAATCCGCCCCCTGACCATAAAGATTCAGACGCCCTCTTCCTCATCCTCATTCACCCGATCCCGCAATTCCTTCCCCGGCTTGAAGTGAGGCACAAACTTCCCATCCAGACTTACAGACTGTCCGGTCTTGGGATTTCGCCCCACCCTCGGTGCACGATAGTGCAAGGAGAAGCTGCCAAACCCACGGATCTCAATCCGATCACCAGTCGCCAGGCACTGGGACATTTGCTCGAGCATGGTCTTGATAGCCAGCTCAACATCCTTGGATGAGAGCAGCCCTTGATGGGTGACAATTCGTTCGATCAACTCCGACTTCGTCATATTTTTCCCTTCTTTTTCAAGCAGCTAGGAAAAGCGCTTCGAAGGTTTTAGCATGACTTGATGAATTTGAACAGCCCACGCATAAACTTATCTGCGGGTTAAATAAACACCTGCGTGAAACACGTAACCGCCTCAATTGCAGATGACGAGCATCTTGCGAGTCACCGCGCCAGCAGGGTTCCAGCCGAACAGGTAGTCGCCCTCTTCGTCCGTGGCGTCACTGGACTTGGTGATGACTTTGTAGCCCTGCATCTTGCACTCACGGGCGGCGCGCTTCTCGCACTTGTCCCACTTGTTGCCCAGCCCCGAGCAGTCGATCTCGATGCCGCTGACGCCGCGCTTAGCGTGGGTCTTGGCACTGGTGGTAGAGCAGCCTGCGAGCATGAGCACTGCGAGTATTACAATAAGCCTGTTCATTCAACTCCTTACTGAAACGACATCACGAGAACCGCTTTTTTCCTAAGACTATAGTCAGTTCTGACACTGAGCTACTCACCTTGGTTCTCGACGTTGATTCAACAAATTTCAGGCACAAAAAAGGGCGACCGAAGTCGCCCTTTTTCTATGGTCTGACAGAACTTAGTTCTGTTTTTCCATTTGTGCACGCAACAGGTCGCCCAGAGTGGTAGGACCAGCAGCGATGCTATCCGAAGGCTTGTCTTTCAAGCTTTGGATGGCTTCTTTCTCTTCAGCATCGTCTTTCGACTTGATGGAGAGCTGGATTACACGGCTCTTGCGGTCAACGCTGATGATCTTGGCTTCTACTTCCTGGCCTTCTTTCAGAACGTTACGCGCGTCTTCAACGCGGTCACGGCTGATTTCGGAGGCTTTCAGAGTCGCTTCGATATCGTCGGCCAGAGTGATGATGGCGCCTTTAGCGTCAACTTCTTTCACGATGCCTTTAACGATTGCGCCTTTGTCGTTGTCCTGAACGTATTCAGAGAACGGGTCGCTTTCCAGTTGCTTGATACCCAGGGAGATACGCTCGCGCTCTGGGTCAACCGACAGGATAACGGTGTCCAGCTCGTCGCCCTTCTTGAAACGACGAACAGCTTCTTCGCCCACTTCGTTCCAGGAGATGTCGGACAGGTGAACCAGGCCGTCGATGCCGCCGTCCAGACCAATGAAGATACCGAAATCGGTGATCGACTTGATGGTGCCGGAGATTTTATCGCCCTTGTTGAACTGGCCAGAGAAATCTTCCCATGGGTTAGATTTGCACTGCTTGATGCCGAGGGAGATACGACGACGCTCTTCGTCGATGTCCAGAACCATAACTTCCACTTCGTCGCCGACTTGTACGACTTTCGAAGGGTGGATGTTTTTGTTGGTCCAGTCCATTTCGGAAACGTGTACCAGGCCTTCAACGCCTTCTTCCAGCTCAGCGAAGCAGCCGTAGTCGGTCAGGTTGGTAACACGCGCGGTGACGCGAGTGCTTTCTGGGTAACGGGCTTTGATAGCGACCCATGGATCTTCACCCAGTTGCTTCAGGCCCAGGGAAACACGGTTGCGTTCGCGATCGTATTTCAGAACCTTGACATCGATCTCGTCGCCAACATTGACGATTTCGGAAGGATGCTTGATGCGCTTCCAAGCCATGTCGGTAATGTGCAGCAGGCCATCCACGCCACCCAAGTCGACGAATGCGCCGTAGTCGGTGAGGTTTTTGACGATACCTTTGACTTGCTGGCCTTCCTGCAGGGATTCCAGCAGAGCTTCACGCTCGGCGGAGTTCTCTGCTTCCAGGACGCTACGACGGGAAACGACAACGTTGTTGCGTTTCTGATCGAGTTTGATGACCTTGAATTCGAGTTCTTTGCCTTCCAGGTGCGTGGTGTCGCGCACTGGACGAACGTCGACCAAAGAACCTGGCAGGAACGCACGGATGCCGTTAACGTCGACAGTGAAGCCGCCTTTAACCTTACCGTTGATAACGCCCTTGACCACTTCTTCAGCTGCGAAGGCTGCTTCGAGAACAATCCAGCATTCAGCGCGCTTGGCTTTTTCACGGGACAGCTTGGTTTCACCGAAACCGTCTTCAACCGAGTCCAGAGCAACGTGAACTTCGTCACCGACATTGATTGTCAGATCACCAGCATCGTTGTAGAACTGTTCCAGCGGGATCAGAGCTTCAGACTTCAGACCAGCGTGAACGGTTACCCAGCGAGCTTGGTAATCGATATCAACGATAACACCGGTGATGATGGAGCCTGCCTGAAGGTTCAGGGTTTTTAGGCTTTCTTCAAAGAGTTCCGCAAAGCTTTCGCTCATTTTAATTCCTGTTGATAAGGGCGAAGAATACGCCCATCTCCACACCCCAGACGGTGTGGGTCAGTTTCAGTTAAAAGAAGCCACCGCAGGACTATGACTGGTCCCCTGCGGCCTTCTTGGTCACCCGGCGATATCGCGAATGGCGATCTCGCTCATGATGCGTTCCAGCACCTGCTCGATGGACAACTCCGTGGAATCCAGCTGTATGGCATCAGCCGCCGGTTTAAGCGGGGCTACTGCGCGCTGGGTATCACGCTCATCGCGTGCACGGATCTCATCTAGCAGACTCGACAGACTAACACCATCGACTTTGCCCTTCAACTGCAAGTAACGGCGGCGAGCCCGCTCCTCGGCGCTGGCGGTCAGGAAAATCTTCAAGGGCGCCTCGGGAAACACCACGGTTCCCATGTCACGGCCATCAGCCACCAGGCCCGGCGGCTCCTGAAACGCCCGCTGGCGCTGCAGCAGCGCATCACGCACGGCCGGCAGCGCGGCAACCTGGGAAGCCCAGGAGCCGACTTGTTCGTTGCGCAGGTCATCCGTCACATCATCCCCTTCGAGGATGATGCGCTGGGGATGACCTTCCGTCGCGCCGACGAACTGCACATCCAGGTGCGCCGCCAGCAGCTTCAGGGATTCTTCGTTGGTCAGGTCGACGCCATGGTTGCGAGCGGCAAATGCCAGCAGGCGGTACAGCGCGCCGGAATCCAGCAGGCACCAGCCCAGGCGCTTGGCCAGGATGCCGGCGATCGTGCCTTTGCCCGAGCCGCTTGGCCCGTCGATGGTAATCACCGGTGCTTTGATATTCACAATTGAGCCTCTTGGGCAACACGGATGCCGACGTGGGCACACAGTGTAAGAAAGTTCGGAAAAGACGTAGCAACATTGGCGCAGTCATGGATACGAATCGGCGCCGCCGCCCGTAGGGAAGCTACGCTGAACGCCATGGCAATCCGGTGATCGCCATGGGCGTGCACGTCACCACCGCCCATCAGGCCACCGTCAATGATAATCCCATCATGGGTCGGTTCACACTTCACCCCCAGTGCCAGCAGACCATCGGCCATGACCTGAATACGGTCGGACTCCTTCACGCGCAGCTCTTGCGCCCCACGCAACACGGTCCGCCCTTCGGCGCAGGCCGCCGCGACGAACAGCACCGGGAACTCATCGATGGCCAACGGCACCAGCGCTTCGGGAATCTCGATCCCCTTCAATGACGCCGCACGCACCCGCAAGTCCGCCACAGGCTCGCCGCCGACTTCGCGCTGATTTTCCAGGGTGATATCCGCCCCCATGAGCCGCAGGATCTCGATCACCCCGGTACGCGTCGGATTGACCCCCACGTGCTCCAGCAAAAGCTCGGAACCCTCGGCGATCGACGCCGCCACCAGGAAAAATGCGGAGGAGGAAATATCCCCCGGCACTTCTATATGGGTGGCGATCAAGGCATGACCCGACTCCAGCGAAGCCGTCGCGCCCTCCACGGCCACCGGGTAACCAAAACCGCGCAACATGCGCTCGGTATGGTCACGGGTCGGTGCCGGTTCGGTCACGGCGGTCTTGCCCTCGGCATACAACCCCGCCAGCAACAGGCAGGACTTGACCTGGGCACTGGCCATCGGCATGGCGTACGTCAGGCCTTTCAACGCCTGACCACCCCGAATAGTCAGCGGCGGACGCCCTTCCGGCCCGGTCTCGATCACCGCGCCCATGTCCCGCAGAGGCTTGGCCACGCGATTCATCGGGCGCTTGGACAGGGACGCGTCGCCCGTCAGCACACTGTCGAAGCGCTGCGCGGCCAGCAAACCGGACAGCAGGCGCATCGACGTACCGGAGTTACCCAGGTAAATCGGCCCCGGTGCTGGCTTCAAGCCATGCAACCCCACGCCATGGATGGTCACGCGCCCATGGTGCGGCCCTTCAATCACCACGCCCATGTCACGAAACGCCTGCAACGTCGCCAAGGCGTCCTCGCCTTCGAGGAAACCTTCGACCTCAGTCACCCCCTCGGCCAAGGAACCCAGCATGATCGACCGATGGGAGATCGACTTGTCACCCGGCACCCGAATGCGTCCGCTCAAGCGGCCGCCCGGATTGGCGAGGAAGGTCAGGTCATCGGTGTTCACTGCGGTTTCCATGTAGGCCCGGCGCGCCAGGATCTTGCTGAAATGCTCACGCGCCACCCGCGCACGGGTGAACACGCCCAATAATTGGTGGCCATCTCCGGCATCGACCGCGTCGCGCAAGGCGTCGAGGTCACTGCGGAAGGTGTCCAGGGTGCGCAACACCGCTTCGCGATTGGCGAGGAAGATGTCGTGCCACATCACCGGGTCGCTGCCGGCAATCCGCGTGAAATCGCGGAAGCCACCGGCGGCGTAACGGAAAATCTCAAGGTTTTCGTTGCGCTTGGCCAGCGAGTCCACCAGGCCAAAAGCGAGCAAATGCGGCAAATGGCTGGTCGCCGCCAGCACTTCGTCGTGACGCTCGACCTGCATGTGCTCGACATCCGCCCCCAGCTCACGCCACAGCCGATCCACCACCGCCAACGCGGCCGGGTCGGTTTGCGCAAGCGGCGTCAGGATGACTTTGTGGCGACGGAACAGCTGCGCATTCGACGCTTCCACCCCGCTCTGCTCGGAACCGGCAATCGGATGGCCCGGCACAAAGCGCGCGGGCATCCCGCCAAACGCCTGTTGCGCCGCACGCACCACATTGCCCTTGGCACTGCCGACATCCGTCAGGATCGCCTGGCCCAGGTCCATGCCCGCCAACACGGCCAGCAACTTCTCCATGGCCAGGATCGGCACGGCCAGCTGGATCACGTCAGCGCCCTGGCACGCGAGCGCCAGGTCCGCCTCACAACGATCCACCACCCCCAACTCAACCGCCAATGTGCGCGATTGCGGGTCCAGGTCCACACCGACCACTTCGCCGCACAGCCCGCTTTCACGCAGGCCTTTGGCGAAAGAGCCGCCGATCAACCCCAGACCGACCACCACCAGGCGACCGATCATAGGCACAGCAGGTTGCAATGCAGTGACATCAACCACGAGCCAGAACCTTGGCCAACGCCTCCAGGAAGCGGCTGTTTTCAGCCGGCAAACCGATGGTGATACGCAGGTGGTTCGGCATGCCGTAGTTGGCCACCGGACGCACGATCACGCCTTCGCGCAGCAGGCCCTGGAAGACCGGGGCAGCCACCTGCCCGAGGTCGACGCAGATGAAGTTGCCCTTGGACGGAATCCAGCCCAGGCCCAGCTCACGGAAGCCTTGCTGCAACTGCAACATGCCGCTTTCGTTGATGCGACGGCCTTCTTCCAGGTACTCGGCATCCTTCACCGCCGCACAGGCCGCCGCCAGGGCGAGGCTGTTGACGTTGAACGGCTGGCGCACGCGGTTCAGCACGTCAGCGACGACCGCGCCGGACAAACCGTAGCCGACCCGCAGCGACGCCAGGCCGTAAGCCTTGGAGAAGGTGCGCGAGACCAGCAGGTTCGGGTAGGCAGCCAGGAAATCCAGGCCGTCCGGCAGGTCGCTGCCTTCGGCGTATTCGATGTACGCCTCGTCCAGCACCACCAGCACGTGCTCAGGCACGTCTTGCAGGAAGTCGTTCAGCGCCTGAGCGTCGAACCAGGTGCCTGTCGGGTTGTTCGGGTTGGCGATAAACACCACGCGGGTCTGTGCGTCGATGGCCGCCAGCATGGCCGGCAGGTCATGGCCCCACTCCTTCGCAGGAATAATGCGCGCGTCAGCGCCGACAGCCTGGGTCACGATCGGATAGACCGCGAACGCATGCTCACTGAACACCGCGTTCAGGCCCGGCGCCAGGTAGGCACGACCGACCAGCTCAAGAATGTCGTTGGAACCGTTACCCAGGGTCACCTGGTTCAGCTCGACCCGGCACTTCTCCGCCAGCAGGGACTTGAGCGCAAAGCCGTTGCCATCGGGATAGCGGGTCAGCTCAGCCAACGCTTCACGGATCGCCGCCAGCACTTTAGGGCTAGGGCCCAGCGGGTTCTCGTTGCTCGCCAACTTGACGATTTTGGACGGATCCAGGTTCAACTCACGCGCCAGCTCGTCCACAGGCTTGCCCGGAACGTAAGGCGACAGTTGTTGCACGCCCGGCTGAGCCAGGGCGAGGAAGTTGCCACTCATGTTAACGCCTCACAGAACCGCTTTCGGGTAAGAGCCCAGCACCTTGAGTGCAACGGCTTCCTGACTGATTTTCTCGAGCACGCCTTTGACCAGTGGGTCGCGGTGATGGCCGATGAAGTCGATAAAGAACACGTAAGTCCATTTACCGCTGCGCGAAGGACGAGTCTCGATGCGCGTCAGGTCAATCCCGTTGTCGTGGAACGGCACCAGCAGTTCATGCAGCGCGCCGGGCTTGTTGCTCATGGAGACGATGATCGAAGTCTTGTCGTCGCCCGTCGGCGGCACTTCCTGGCTGCCGATCATCAGGAAACGCGTGGAGTTGTCCGGGCGGTCCTCGATTTTCTCGGCCAGGCGCGTCAGGCCGTACAGGCCCGCCGCCATATCACCGGCGATGGCCGCCGAGTTCCACTCACCCTTGACCCGCTTGGCCGCTTCGGCGTTGCTGGAGACCGCCACGCGCTCGACATTCGGGTAATGCGCATCCAGCCACTTGCGGCACTGGGCCAGGGACTGGGCGTGGGAATAGATACGGCTGATGCTGTCGGTCTTGGTGTTCTCGCCCACCAACAGGTGGTGGTGGATACGCAACTCGACTTCGCCGCAGATCACCATATCGTGTTCGAGGAAGCTGTCCAGCGTGTGGTTGACCGCGCCTTCGGTGGAGTTTTCCACCGGCACCACGCCAAAATTCACCGCGCCGGCTGCCACTTCACGGAACACCTCGTCGATCGCCGCCATGGGCTTGCTGATCACTGCGTGACCGAAGTGCTTCATGGCCGCCGCTTGGGTGAAGGTGCCCTCAGGGCCGAGATAAGCCACTTTCAGCGGCTGCTCCAGCGCGAGGCACGAGGACATGATTTCACGGAACAACCGCGCCATTTCCTCGTTGCCCAACGGACCCTTGTTGCGTTCCATAACGCGCTTGAGCACCTGGGCTTCACGCTCAGGCCGGTAGAACACCGGCACTTCACCTTCCGCCAGGGACGCCATCTTCACGCGTGCCACTTCCTGGGCGCACCGCGCGCGCTCACTGATCAGTTCCAGGACTTTCTCGTCCAGGCTGTCAATGCGTACGCGCAGGGCCTTGAGTTCTTGCTCAGACATTAGCCGTGTTCCTTTTCGAACTCTGCCATGTAGGCAATCAGCGCCTTGATGGCGTTGATGTCGACAGCGTTGTAGATGGAGGCGCGCATGCCACCGACCGAACGGTGACCCTTGAGGTTCAGCAGGCCGCGTTCGTCGGCACCGGCCAGGAATGGCTTGTCCAGGCGATCGTCAGCCAGGCGGAACGGCACGTTCATCCACGAGCGGTCGGTCAGGTTGATCGGGTTGCTGTACAGGCCGCTGGCGTCGATGAAGTCGTACAGGGTGCGCTTCTTCTCTTCGTTGAGCTTGCCCATGGCGGCGACACCGCCCTGCTCCTTCAGCCACTCGAAGACCAGGCCGGACAGGTACCAGGCGAACGCCGGCGGGGTGTTGTACATCGAGCCGTTATCGGCCGCGACCTTGTAGTTGAGCATGGTCGGGCACAGCGAACGGGCACGCCCCAGCAGGTCTTCGCGGATGATGTTGACCAGGATGCCGCTCGGGCCGATGTTCTTCTGCGCACCCGCGTAGATCATGCCGTACTTGGACACATCGATCGGGCGCGAAAGGATGTCAGAAGACATGTCGCACACCAGCGGAACGTCGCCGACTTCCGGTACCCAGTCGAATTCCAGGCCGCCGATGGTTTCGTTCGCTACGTAATGCACGTAGGCGGCGTCCTTCGACAGCGTCCACTCGTTCTGGCCGGGAATGGCGAAGTAATCGTAAGGCTTGGCGGTGCCCGCCACATTGACGTGACCGTAGCGGGAGGCCTCTTCAATGGCTTTCTGACCCCAGATACCGGTGTCGATGTAGTCGGCAGTGCCGTCTTCCGGCAGCAGGTTCAGCGGGATCTGGGCGAACTGCTGGCTCGCGCCGCCCTGCAGGAACAGCACTTTGTAGTGGGAGGGGATGCCCAGCAAGTCGCGCAGATCCTGCTCGGCCTTGGTGGCAATGGACACGAACTCATCGCTGCGATGGCTCATTTCCATCACGGAGAGGCCTTTTCCATGCCAGTCGAGGAGTTCACCCTGCGCACGCTGCAGGACTGCTTCAGGAAGCGCCGCGGGACCGGCACAGAAGTTATAGGCTCTCTTGCTCACATCCAATCTCACTCTGATCTGGTGGGGCTGCAATCATATTCGGCAACAACCTTTATCGGGAGCGAACCCTTGTGGGAGCTGGCTTGCCTGCGATAAGGGCACCTCGGTAGCGCAGTGATACCGCGGCGCTGCCATCGCAGGCAAGCCAGCTCCCACATTGACCGCGTCCAGCCAAAGGACGTTTATTTCATAAGGGACAAACAACAAGGGGGCGAATCTTCATCCGCCCCCTGTGTGTCCGCTTATTCCTGCGGTTCTTCTTCGTCTGCGGCAGCATCGAGGGTTGGCTCGTCGACGTTGTCATCGCCTGCTGCGATCACCTCGCCTTCAATTTCCTCGCCCTCCAGCTCTTCGCCTTCGACTTCCGACGGCTCCTGGACACGCTCCAGGCCGACCAGTTTTTCGTCTTTGGCCAGCTTGATCAAGGTCACGCCCTGGGTGTTACGGCCCAGGCTCGACACTTCAGCCACACGGGTACGCACCAGGGTGCCCTGGTCGGAAATCAGCATGATTTCCTCGCCGTCGAGCACCTGGACCGCGCCGACCAGACGGCCGTTGCGGTCGTTGCTGACCATGGCGATCACGCCCTGGCCGCCACGCTTGTACTCCGGGAACTCGCTGATGGCCGTACGCTTGCCATAACCACGCTCGGAAGCGGTGAGGATCTGGCTGCCTTCTTCCGGGATCAGCATCGAAATCAGCTTCTGCCCTTCCGGCAGGCGCATGCCGCGCACACCGCGGGCGGTACGGCCCATGGCACGAACGTCGGATTCCTTGAAGCGCGTCACCTTGCCACCGTCGGAGAACAGCATGACTTCACGCTCGCCATCGGTGATGGCGGCGGAGATCAGTACGTCGCCTTCGTCCAGCTCCAGGGCGATCAGGCCCACGCTGCGTTGACGGCTGAAGGATTCCAGCGGGGTCTTTTTCACGGTGCCTTTGGCGGTCGCCATGAAGATGAAGTGACCTTCGGTGTATTCCTCGACCGGCAGCATGGTGGTGATGTATTCATCACTGTCCAGCGGCAGCAGGTTGACCAGCGGACGACCACGGGCGGCACGCGACGCTTCCGGGATTTCGTAGGTTTTCAGCCAGTACACCTTGCCCTTGCTGGAGAACAGCAGCAGCGTGGTGTGACTGTTGGCAACCAGCAGGTGAGCGATGTAGTCCTCATCCTTGACGCCGGTAGCCGATTTACCTTTACCGCCACGGCGCTGGGCCTGGTACGCAGCCAACGGCTGGGTCTTGGCATAGCCACCGTGGGAAATGGTCACCACACGCTCTTCTTCCGGGATCATGTCACCCAGGGTCAGGTCGAGGCGCGCGTCGAGGATCTCGGTGCGGCGCACGTCGCCGTATTCGGCGCGGATCACTTCCAGTTCTTCGCGGATCACTTCCATCAGGCGCACGGCGCTGCTGAGGATGCGGATCAACTCGCCGATCTGGTTGAGGATCTCCTGGTACTCGGCCAGCAGCTTCTCGTGCTCCAGGCCGGTCAGGCGGTGCAGGCGCAGTTCCAGGATGGCCTGGGCCTGTTCCGGCGACAGGAAGTACTTGCCGTCACGCAGGCCGTATTGCGGGTCCAGGGTCTCCGGACGGCACGAGTCGGCGCCGGCACGTTCAACCATCGCCACGACAGCACTGGACTCCCACGGCATCTTGATCAGGGCTTCTTTAGCTTCCGACGGGGTCGGCGAAGCCTTGATCAGGGCGATCACCGGGTCGATGTTCGACAGCGCAACCGCCTGGCCTTCCAGGATGTGGCCACGCTCGCGGGCCTTGCGCAGTTCGAACACGGTACGGCGGGTAACGACTTCGCGACGGTGACGGACGAAGGCTTCCAACAGATCCTTGAGGTTCAGGATGCGTGGGCGGCCATCGATCAGTGCAACCACGTTGATACCAAACACGCTTTGCAGCTGGGTCTGGGCATAGAGGTTGTTGAGGATCACCTCAGGCACTTCGCCACGGCGCAGCTCGATCACGACGCGCATACCGTCTTTGTCGGACTCGTCGCGCAGCTCGGTGATGCCTTCCAGCTTCTTCTCTTTAACCAGCTCGGCGATCTTCTCGATCAGACGCGCCTTGTTCAGCTGGTAAGGGAGCTCGGTGATGACGATCTGCTGGCGGCCACCGACCTTGTCGATGTCTTCGATCATCGAGCGGGCGCGCATGTAAATGCGGCCGCGACCGGTGCGGTAGGCTTCGATGATGCCGGCGCGACCGTTGATGATCGCGGCGGTCGGGAAGTCCGGACCGGGGATGTATTGCATCAGCTCATCGACGGTCAGCTCGGGGTTGTCGATGAGGGCCAGGCAACCGTCGATGACTTCACCGAGGTTGTGCGGCGGGATGTTGGTGGCCATGCCCACGGCGATACCGCTGGAACCGTTGACCAGCAGGTTGGGGATCTTGGTTGGCATGACGGCCGGGATCATTTCGGTGCCGTCGTAGTTCGGCACCCAGTCCACGGTTTCTTTATGCAGGTCGGCCAGCAGCTCGTGCGCCAGCTTGGTCATGCGCACTTCGGTGTATCGCATGGCCGCGGCGTTGTCGCCGTCGACCGAACCGAAGTTGCCCTGGCCGTCTACCAGCAGGTAGCGCAGGGAAAACGGCTGGGCCATCCGAACGATGGTGTCGTACACCGCAGTGTCGCCGTGAGGGTGATACTTACCGATCACGTCACCGACAACACGGGCAGATTTCTTGTACGGCTTGTTCCAGTCGTTACCCAGCTCGCTCATCGCGAACAGCACACGCCGGTGCACGGGCTTCAAGCCATCGCGCGCATCAGGCAGTGCCCGACCGACAATTACGCTCATCGCGTAGTCGAGGTAGGACTGTTTCAGCTCGTCTTCGATATTGACCGGGAGGATTTCTTTGGCCAGTTCGCCCATGAGAAGCCTGATTCCTTTTTCGGGTGAAACCTCGTCACATCCATTTGGGACGAACGAAGCTCGCCGCTGCCGGCAGAGTGCCTGACAACGACTTACGACAAATCAACGAGTTATGACACGGATCTGCACGTTATAGGCCACCCCTCGGGGTGGCCCTGGAAACCGCCGGATGTTATCACAATCGCCGCCACGCACCTATCCCCCTGATGCGCATGGAGCATAGTAAGTTGACGGATGACAGGCTTGAGGGCGACGAGAGGGGCTCAGAGGTGGGTTGGTGCTTTTTTCTGAGGCCAGATCCGAGGGTTTTGTTGACTTATAAAGCCAATCGGGGGCAAGCCCCCGCCCACATTTTGAATGCGTTCGCCGTTCACGTGTGGGAGGGGGCTTGCCCCCGATGGCCATTCCACAAACACCACCCCCCTCAATGCAACCGCTTACGGCACATCAACTTGGCCAACTTGGCCGTATCCGGCCGCTCGACCACACCTTTCTCGGTCACGATCACGTCGATCAGGTCAGCCGGGGTCACGTCAAACACCGGGTTGTAGGCATTCACATCCGCCGCAAAGCGCTGGCCGGCCACTTCCAGCAACTCAC
This sequence comes from Pseudomonas petroselini, assembly GCF_045037875.1. NCBI lineage: Bacteria > Pseudomonadati > Pseudomonadota > Gammaproteobacteria > Pseudomonadales > Pseudomonadaceae > Pseudomonas > Pseudomonas petroselini. Next base: position 2,614,885 of record NZ_CP173614.1, on the reverse strand, counting down.
CAATATCGCGCTCTTCCAGGGCAACGTCATCGCCAGTGGCCATCATCATGTCCAGGGTGGAACTCGGCGCCACCACCATGAAACGCACGCCATGGTGCATCGCGCACACCGCCAGCTGGTAGGTGCCGATCTTGCTGATCACATCACCATTGGCGGCAATGCAATCGGCGCCGACGATCACCCACGTCACGCCTTTGGTCTTGAGGATATGCGCCCCCGCCGAATCGGCATTCACCGTCACCGGGATACCCTCGCCCGCCAGTTCCCAGGCGGTCAGCCGCGAACCTTGCAGCCAGGGGCGCGTTTCGTTGGCGTAGACCTGCTCGACCATGCCCTCCAGGTAGGCCGCGCGAATCACTCCGAGCGCCGTTCCCACGCCGCCGGTCGCCAGGGCGCCTGCGTTGCCGTGGGTGAGGATGGCCTGGGCATTGCCCTGGTGCTTGCGGATCAGTTCGACGCCCAGTTGGGCCATGGTCAGGTTGGCTTCGCGATCACTTTCATGGATCGCGATGGCTTCGGCTTCCAGCACCGCCAGCGGATCGGCGTGCTTCTTGACGCGATCCAGACGGTCGCGCATGCGCTTCAACGCCCAGAACAGGTTCGATGCGGTGGGACGGGCATCGGCTAACAGTGCGTAGTCTTCTTCCCAGGCAGCCTGCCAGTCACCGCCCTCGGCGATGCGCACACGGGCCGCCAACACCAGGCCATACGCAGCACTGATGCCAATGGCCGGCGCACCGCGCACCACCATCGTACGAATAGCTGCCGCCACGTCTTCGACCGTCACGCAGGCCACCCAGCTTTCCCGGGACGGCAAGGCACGCTGATCGAGCAGGTACAGCGCGCCATCACGCCAATCGATGGCCTTCACCTTCTCCGCTGCCAACAGTCGATCGCGCATCCCTTACTCCGCACTCAAGAACAAAGCCGCCGATTATAGCGATCCGCCAGCCAGGACGCTCGGGTATACTTCGCCCTTCTTTTATAGCTGCCTGGGAAGAATCCCGCGATGACCGCCACTGCCGCCCCGCTCGACGTGTTGCTGCTGCCAACCTGGCTGGTGCCTGTCGAACCCGCTGGCGTGGTGCTCAAGGAGCATGGCCTGGGCATCCGCGATGGGCGCATTGCCTTTATCGGGCCACGGGCAGCGGCCTTGAAGCTGGCGGCCCATGAGGTGCGCGAGCTGCCGGGCATGCTGCTCAGCCCCGGCCTGATCAACGCCCACGGGCATGCGGCGATGAGCCTGTTTCGCGGCCTGGCCGACGACCTGCCACTGATGACCTGGCTGGAAAAACACATCTGGCCCGCCGAGGCCAAGTGGGTCGATGAAGCGTTCGTGCGCGACGGCACCGACCTGGCCATCGCCGAGCAGCTCAAGGGTGGCATCACCTGCTTCTCCGACATGTACTTTTACCCCAAGGTCGCCAGCGACCGCGTACACAACAGCGGCATGCGCGCGCAGATCGCGATTCCGATCCTCGATTTCCCGATTCCCGGCGCCAGCACGGCCGATGAGGCGATTCGCCAGGGCATCGAACTGTTCGGCGACCTCAAGCACCACCCGCGCATCAAGATCACCTTCGGCCCCCACGCGCCTTACACCGTGTGCGATGACAACCTGGAAAAAATCCGCGTGATCGCCGAAGAGCTGGACGCCACGATCCATATGCATGTTCACGAAACCGCCTTTGAAGTGCAGCAAGCCGTCGAGCAGACCGGCGAGCGCCCACTGGCGCGCCTGGGTCGCCTCGGGCTGTTGGGGCCGCGCTTCCAGGCCGTTCATATGACCCAAATCAGCGAGGATGACCTGGCTTTGCTGGTAGAAAGCAACACCAGCGTCATCCATTGCCCGGAATCCAACCTGAAACTGGCCAGCGGCTTTTGCCCGGTGGAGCGTCTGTGGCAGGCTGGCGTGAATGTGGCCATCGGCACCGATGGCGCCGCCAGCAACAATGACCTCGACCTGCTGGGCGAAACCCGCACCGCGGCGATGCTGGCGAAGGCCGTCGCCGGTTCGGCCACGGCGCTGGATGCCCACCGGGCCCTGCGCATGGCGACGCTCAATGGCGCGCGGGCCATGGGCCTGGAAAGCGAGATTGGCTCGCTGGAGGTCGGCAAGGCGGCGGATATCGTTGCCTTCGATCTGTCGGGGCTGGCGCAACAACCGATCTACGATCCGGTCTCACAGCTTATATATGCCACCGGACGCGATTGCGTGAAACACCTTTGGGTCGCCGGCAAGCAATTGCTCGACGACCGGCAGTTGACCCGCATGGATGAACACCAGTTGACCGCCACGGCCATCGCCTGGGGTCAACGTATCAGCGGGCACAGCGAATAACGCCGGTCTTGAACCGTATCGTTCAGGACTGACAAACCGATTTATCAGATTTAGAGGATTCACCATGAGCAACGTCGACCACGCCGAAATCGCCAAATTCGAAGCCCTGGCTCACCGCTGGTGGGACCGCGAAAGCGAGTTCAAACCCCTGCACGACATCAACCCGCTGCGGGTCAACTGGATTGACGAACGCGTCAACCTGGCCGGCAAGAAGGTGCTGGACGTGGGCTGCGGCGGCGGCATCCTCAGCGAAGCCATGGCCCAGCGCGGCGCGACCGTGATGGGCATCGACATGGGTGAAGCGCCCTTGGCGGTGGCCCAGCTGCACCAGCTGGAATCCGGCGTGAGCGTGGAGTATCGCCAGATCACCGCCGAAGCCCTGGCTGAAGAGATGCCCGAGCAGTTCGACGTGGTCACCTGCCTGGAAATGCTCGAGCACGTGCCGGACCCGTCCTCGGTGATCCGTGCGTGCTTCCGCATGGTCAAGCCGGGCGGCCAAGTGTTCTTCTCCACCATCAACCGCAACCCCAAGGCCTACCTGTTCGCGATCATCGGCGCCGAATACATCATGAAGCTGCTGCCGCGCGGCACCCATGACTTCAAGAAATTCATCCGCCCTTCCGAACTGGGCGCCTGGAGCCGCCAGGCCGGGCTGACCGTCAAGGACATCATCGGCCTGACCTACAACCCGCTGACCAAACACTACAAGCTGGCCAGCGATGTTGACGTCAACTACATGATCCAGACCCTGCGCGAGGAGTGAGCCTGTGAAGTTGCGAGCGGTTCTCTTCGATATGGACGGTACCCTGCTGGACACCGCGCCGGACTTTATCGCCATCTGCCAGGCCATGCGCGCCGACCGCGGCCTGGCGCCGATCAATCCCCAGCACATCCGCGATGAAATCTCCGGCGGTGCGCGGGCGATGGTCGCCGTGACCTTCTCGATGGACCCGGAATCCCCAGGTTTTGAAGCGCTGCGCCAGGAGTTCCTCGAGCGCTACCTCAAGGGCTGCGCGGTCCACAGTAAATTATTCGACGGCATGGCCGAGCTGCTGGAAGACATCGAAAAAGCCAAGCTGATCTGGGGCGTGGTCACCAATAAGCCACTGCGCTTTGCCGAACCGATCATGCAGCAGCTGGGCCTGGCCGAGCGCTCGGCGCTGCTGATCTGCCCCGACCATGTGAAAAACAGCAAGCCGGACCCGGAGCCGATGATCCTGGCGTGCAAGATGCTCGACCTGGACCCGGCCAGCGTGCTGTTCGTGGGCGATGACCTGCGCGATATCGAGTCCGGCCGCGACGCCGGCACCCGTACCGCGGCGGTGACCTACGGCTATATCCACCCGGACGACAACCCGCGCCATTGGGGTGCCGATGTGGTGGTGGATCACCCGCTGGAGCTGCGTAAAGTGCTGGATAACGCACTGTGCAGTTGCTGATTGGGAATGCTTGCGGCTGATGTGCCTTTGTGGCGAGGGAGCTTGCTCCCGCTGGGGCGCGAAGCGGCCCCAAAAGATGGGCCTGCTACGCAGGCCGGCGGGAGCAAGCTCCCTCGCCACAAAAGCAGAGGCTGCGATCAATCACATGGATTTTCTGTGAATTCTGTCGAGGTTGTTTATGTTTGATTACTCCGCACGTCCAGAACTGCTCAAAGGCCGAACCATCCTGGTGACCGGCGCCGGTCGCGGGATTGGCGCGGCAGCGGCGAAAACCTACGCCGCCCATGGCGCTACCGTGCTGTTGCTGGGCAAGACCGAAGCCAACCTGGCCCAGGTCTATGACGAAATCGAAGCGGCGGGCCAGCCGCAACCGGTGGTGATCCCATTCAACCTGGAGACCGCCCTGCCCCATCAGTACGATGAGCTGGCCGCGATGATCGAAAAAGAATTCGGCCACCTCGACGGCCTGCTGCACAACGCCTCGATCATCGGCCCACGCACGCCGATCGAGCAGTTGTCCGGTGAGAATTTCATGCGGGTCATACACGTGAACGTCAACGCGATGTTCATGCTGACCAGCACCCTGCTGCCGCTGCTCAAACTGTCCCAGGATGCGTCGGTGGTGTTCACCTCCAGCAGCGTCGGGCGTAAGGGCCGGGCGTATTGGGGGGCTTACGGAGTGTCGAAGTTTGCGACCGAGGGGCTGATGCAAACCCTGGCCGACGAGCTGGAGGACGTGGCGGCGGTACGGGCCAACAGCATCAACCCCGGTGGCACGCGCACCAGCATGCGCGCCCAGGCATACCCAGGGGAAAACCCGATGGAAAGGCCTGCGCCGGAAGAGATCATGCCGGTGTACCTGTACCTGATGGGGCCGGACAGTGCCGGCATCAACGGGCAGGCGTTCGACGCGCAATAACAGGCACACTATAAAACCAAATGTGGGAGGGGGCTTGCCCCCGATAGCAGGTGATCAGTCACAACCTCTTTGACTGATGCACCGCTATCGGGAGCAAGCCCCCTCCCACAGTTGTATTGCGGTGTGCTTTGGATCTTAGTTTTTCACCACTTCCTCAAGGGTGAAACGCCCCAGCGGGTTTTGCAGGAAGTTGCTCACATTCTTGCGTGAGATGTTGATGTACGGGCTGTAGTACAAGTCGATCCAGTTCACGTCCTGTTTCGCCAGTTTCTGCAATTCCACATACATCTGCTCACGCTTGGCCGGGTCGGCCTCGATGCGTGCGGCGGCTACCAGGTCCTTGACCTTGTCGTTCTTGTAGCGGGTCATGTAGTTCTGGTTGGTGTCGTGGCCCAGCACGAAGGTGGTCTTCTGGTCCGGGTCGAGGATGTCGTTAGTCCAGTACATCACCGAAATATCGTACTCACCGTCCACCAGCATCTGCCAGCTTTGGGTCGGGTCGACCTTTTGCAGGTTGGCGGTCACGCCGACCTTGGCCAGTTGGTCCTTGATGATCACCGCAATCTGCTCGTCGGCTTCGTTGCCGGCGTTGACCACGTAGTTGAGCTTCAAGTCCTTGGCGCCGGCCTGCTCCAGCAGCTTCTTGGCGGCGGTCGGGTCGTACGGGCGCTGCAGGTTGTTGGCGTAGTGGTACAGCGAGCCCTTTGGAATGTAGGAATAGGCCACGGTGCCCTGACCGTAGGTGGCGGTCTTGACCAGCGATTGTTTGTCGATCGCCATGTCCAGCGCTTCACGCACTTCCTGCTTGGCCAGCAAGCCATGGGCGTGGTTGATCAGCAGGTGATCTTCACGGGTCGACGGGTCGGCGTGGATCACCACGTTCTTGTCTTTCTTCAGCTCTTCAACCCGTGAGAACGGTACGAAGATCGCCGTGTCCAGCTCGTTGTTCTGCACCATGCGCATGCGGGTGTTGTCGTCGGTGACGGACACCCACTCCACGCCATCCAGGCTCACGTTCTTGGCCTGCCAGAAGTTCGGGTTCTTCTTGAGGATCACCCGATCGCCCTTGCGCCACTCGTCCACGGTAAACGCACCGGAGGTCACCGGGTTTTCCGAGTAGGCGTCTTCGCCCATCTTGGTCATGGCTTTTTCCGACAGGATCGACACCGTCGGCGACGCCAGTTGCGAGAGGAAGGCTACGGCCGGAGTCTTGAGGGTGACCACCAGGGTTTTCGGGTCCGACGCCTTGGCGGTGTTGATCAGGTTGAACGGATCGGCCCACAGCGAGGCTTTGTTGTCGCGAATACGCAACAGGCTGAACGCCGCATCTTCGGCGGTAATCGGCGAGCCATCCGAGAACTTCGCATCACGCAGCTTGAAGGTGTAGGTCAGGCCGTCCTTGGAGATGTCCCAGCTTTCGGCCAGGCCCGGCTCCATCTTGGTGCCCAGGTTGTCGACGCGCACCAGGGTGTCGTAGACGTTGGCGAAGACCCAGGTGTCGCGGTTCTGAGCGCTTTTGATCGGGTCGAACGTGGTGCTGTCTTCACGGCAGCCGATGGTCAATACACCCGCCGCCTGGGCAAAACCAGCGGTCAGCGACCAGGCGGTCAATGTGGCGGCGGCGAGCAACTTCAAGTGGCGCGATTGCATATCACAACTCCTTGTTAATGAATGGCAGAGGGTTAAAGCAAAGGTTCTTCAAGCACGCAACTGTACCGATGCTCGTGCAGGAAATGCGTCGGCGGCAACACCACGGAACACATGGAGCGGGCATGCCGGCAACGCGGGTGAAAGGCACAGCCCGTAGGCAAATTCAGTGGGCTCGGGGGTTCACCCGGCAAGGGCTCCGTAGGTAACGGCCGATGCGGGTCAATCTCGGGAATCGCCTGGATCAGCGCCGCCGTGTACGGATGACGTGGCGTTGTAAAGACCGCCTCCACCGGGCCTTCCTCGACAATCTTGCCCAGGTACATCACCGCCACGCGGTCGCACAGGCGGCGCACGATGGCGAGGTCATGGGCGATGAACAGGATCGCCAGGTTCATGCGCTGTTGCAGTTCCAGCAGCAGGTTGATGATCTGGCCCTGGATCGATACGTCCAGCGCCGCCACGCACTCATCGGCGATGATCAGCCGTGGCTCCACCGCCAGCGCCCGGGCGATGCCGACGCGCTGGCATTGCCCGCCGCTGAGGGAGCCGGGTTTGCGGTCGGCGAGTTCGGGGCGCAGGCCGACCAGGTCGAGCAGCTCATTCACGCGCGCGGGAATCTGCTGCGGCGCCACCTTGCGCTGCACCCGCAGCACTTCGGCGATGGTTTCGCCGATGGTGTGGCGCGGGTTCAGCGCGGCGTACGGGTCCTGGAAGATCATCGCGGTTTCATGTCGCAGGCGGGTGATGTCGATGGCGCTGCCGTGGGCCATGTCGACGCCATCAAACAACACCTGGCCGGCGCTGATCGGGTTGAGGTGCAGAATGGCGCGGCCCAGGGTGCTTTTGCCGCTGCCGGACTCACCGACCAGCCCCAGGGTTTCGCCCGCCGCCAGGTTCAGCGACACGCCGTTCACCGCCCTCACCCACTGCTTGTTCAAACCGAACAGGCCGGTGCCGGACGCGGCAAACTTCACCTCGAGGTCCTTGATCTGCAACAGGCTCATGGCTGCGCTCCCAACGGGTAATGACAGGCGACGCGCGCGCCTTCCGGCAGCACCTCGGTACACAAGGCGCCGACCTGCGGGCAACGCGGGTTGAACCGGCAGCCGGCGGGCAATGCATCCAGCAACGGCGGCTGCCCGGGGATGGTGCGCAGCAAGGCGTGGCCACTGCTGTGGGCGGGCTGGCAGTCGATCAAACCGGCGGTGTACGGGTGCTGCGGCCGGGCCAGCAGGTCGTATTTGCTGCCGTGCTCGCAGAGGCGCCCGGCATACATCACGGCAATGGCGTCGCAGGTTTGCGCGACCACGCCGAGGTCGTGGGTGATCATGATGATCGACAGCCCGCGTTGATCGCGCAGGTCCAGCAACAGCCGCAGGATTTGCGCCTGCACCGTCACATCCAGGGCGGTGGTCGGCTCGTCGGCGATCAGCACTTTCGGGTTGCAGCCCAGCGCCACGGCGATCATTGCGCGCTGGCGCATACCGCCGGAAAACTCGTGGGGGTAGTTGTCGATGCGCGCCTGGGGATCGGGAATGCCCACCTGGCGCAACACGTCGATGGCCTGCAGCCGGGCGTCTTTCTTCGATGCGCCCTGGTGCAGGCGAATGCCTTCGGCAATCTGTTCGCCGATGCGCATCAGCGGATCAAGGTGGCTGCTGGGGTTCTGGAAAATCATGCCCAGTTGCCCGCCGCGTATCGCGCGCATCCCCGCATCATCCAACTGCAACAGGTCCTGCCCGGCCAGCCTTACAGCACCGCCCTGCACCCGCAGGTTGGGCGATGGCAGCAAGCGCATAAGACCGCGACAGGCCATGGTCTTGCCCGAGCCGCTCTCACCCACCAAGCCAAGGATTTCGCCCTCGGCCAGATCGAAGGACACGCGGTCGACCAAGGTCACCTCGCGCCCGGCATTGTTGGCGATCACGCTGAGATCGCGCACCTGCAGCACGCTCATGAGCGATCCCCCAACACTTGCGCCACGCCATCCGCCAGCAAGCTGAAGCCCATGGCCAAGGTCACGATGGCCAGCCCTGGGAAGGTGCAGATCCACCACGCGGTGGTGATAAAGGCTTGCCCCTCGGCCACCATCGTCCCCCACTCGGCGGTCGGCGGTTGCACGCCCAGGCCCAGGTAACTCACGGCGGCGCCATTGAGCAGCACCAATACGGCGTCAGACATGGAAAACACGATCGAGCCGAACATGGCGTTAGGCAATAAATGCCGGAACAGAATGCGCCCATGGCCAAAGCCCAGGCTCTTGGCGGCCAGGGCAAAGTCGCTTTCCTTGAGCACCAGGATTTGCGAGCGGATCAGCCGTGCATACGACACCCAGCCCACCAATGCCATGGCGATATAGAAACTCTTCAGGCCTGGACCGAGGATGGCCATGATCGCCAGCATCAACACCAGGAACGGGAATGCCAGGATCACGTCGATCAGGCGCATGCAGAAACTGTCGAAACGACCGCCGATATAGCCCGACACCGCGCCGACAAAGGTGCCGATCATGAACGGGAAAATCACCCCGACGATGGCCAACTGCAGGTCAATGCGCGCGCCCCAGATGACCCGCGACAGGATGTCCCTACCGTAGTTATCCGTGCCAAAGGGATGAGCAAGGCTCGGGCCGAGCAAACTGATATCGGTGTTTTGCGCAATCGGGTCATAAGGTGCAATCCACGGCGCACACAGCGCCAGCGCCAGCCACACCAGCAAAATCAACAGGCCCCACGCAGCCGTCAGGCGGCCATTGCGAAAACCAAAACGCAGGCGCAAACGCCACGGGGCAATCAACGGGCGGCTGCTCATTGCATCTTCACCCGTGGGTCGAGGGCCACGGTCACCACGTCGGCGATGAAGTTGACCACCACTGTCGCGCAGGCGAGCACCATGGCGACGCCCTGCACCACCATGTAGTCGCGGGTGAAAATGCCGCGCACCAGCAACTGGCCGATGCCGGGAATGGCAAACAGGCTTTCGATCACCACCGTGCCGCTGATCAGCCAGCCGATATTCACCGCCAGCAGGTTGACCGCCGGCACCAGGGAATTGGGCAGCACATGGCGGCGAAACACGGCGGCTTCCGACAGCCCACGAGCCCGGGCGGCGGTGACATGGTCAGCCTGCAACTCCATCAGCATGCTCGCCCGCAGGTTGCGCACCAGCACCGCCGACAGCGCCAGGGCGATGGTCAGGCACGGCAGCACCATGTGATGCGCCTTGTCCAGCCAGGTACGACCGTAACCGGACACGGGAAACAAGCCCCACTGCACGCTCAGCAACAGGATCAGCATCAAGCCCAGCCAGAACGCCGGCATGCCCAGGCCGACCGTGGTGAACACGCGGATCAGGTTATCCGCCCAGCCGCCCTTGTTACGCGCGGCCAACGTCGCCAGCGGCACCGCGATCAGCAGCGCCAGCACCACGCTGCCGAGCACCAATACCAGCGTGGGTTCGATGCGGGTGACGATCAGCTTGAGCGCGTCGACCTTGTACAGCAGCGATTGGCCGAGGTCGCCCTTGAGCAGATTTTTCAGGAAGTAGAAATATTGCAGCCACAACGGCTGGTCGAGGCCGTACTGGGCGCGGATTTTCAGCAAGGCGTCCGGCGTGCTGCGCGAACCCAGCAGGGCACGGGCCGGGTCGCCGGGAATCGAGCGCACCAGCACAAAGGTAATCAGGCTGATGCCAAACAGCACCGGCAGCAACTGCAGCGGCCGGGACAGGACAAAACGGTAGCGCGCCAGGTTCATCCGTCAGCCTCGATGACGCGCAAGGAAGTCCAACAGCACCGGGAAGTACGCCTGGGGTTCCTCATAAAAGGGCATATGGCTGCTGTTGGGGAAAACGTGCAATTGGGCGTGTTTAGCCGCCATTTTCATGCGCAGGGCACAGGCCGGGGTGAGTTCGTCGTGCTGGCCGGTGGTGATCAGGATCGGCATCGTGAACGCGGCCATCTCAGGGATGCGGTTCCAGTCCTTGAGGTTACCGATGTAGAGGAACTCGTTGGGGCCTTGCATGGTTTCGTAAGGGCCCATGTTCCAGTCGCCAAGGGAACGTTTGACCGGCTCGGGCCATTCGTCGAGACGGCACACGTGGCGGTAGTTGAGCAACGTGATCGCGGCCTGGTACTGCGGGTGGTCCAGGGTGCCCATGGCTTCGTGGCGCTGCATCATCGCCACGGTTTCGCTGCCGAGGGCGCCACGCAGGCGTTCGAGCTCCTGGGACAGGTGCGGAATGTCACCGACGGTGTTTTCGAGGATCAGGCTTTTCAGCGCGTCGGGGTAATGGATGGCGTATTCGATGCCCAGCCAGCCGCCCCAGGAATGCCCGAGCAGATGCACGCGGCCCAGGCCCAGGGCTTGGCGCACGGTTTCGACTTCTTCGACATATCGGCCGATTTCCCACAGCGAAACGTCGGTGGGTCTGGCTGATGCGCCCGTGCCAAGCTGGTCGAATGCAACCACTCGCAGGTTGTGTTCCTTGAGCCAGCCATGGGCGTCACGCAGGTAGTCACACGGCAGGCCCGGCCCGCCGTTGAGGCACAGCAGCACCTCATCGCCTTCGCCAAAGCTGTAGACCACGAGGTTATGGCCGTCGACTTGCACGTTGTACTGCTGGTCGGGGGCAATTTCACGCCACATGCGTACGTTCCTTGTGTTGTGTCGGCCTGGCAGGTAGCGGCCGTTTATCGACCAACACTACCGAGGATGCCGCGCGTCCATAACCTAGCATTTCTTATAGGTTTGGCCTGGCAGTCCTTCGCCGGGGCGTGGCATTCTACTTGCAGCAAGTCGAGATTCAAATGAATTCGGGAGCAGAACGGATGCTGGCCAAGCTTACTGCCTTAAATCACCGTCTGATGCCGGGCAGGAGCCTGGACGAGCAGATGGACAACACGTTTATCCTCGCCCAGCAGTTGGGTTTCGATGCACTGGTGTATGACTACACCCCAGTGCCGATCGACCAGGATGGCGCATTGATCACCCCTTCGGTGCTGGAACTGCGCAATACCCCGCCCGACTGGCACGCATTATGGTGCAGCAAGGGCTTCTACCAGATCGATCCGGTGCAACATCTGGCCCTGAGTACGGTGTCGCCCTTCGTGTGGTCCTACGATGTCAAGGTCGACACCCCCCTGCAAAAGATCATCGATCCCTGCCACGCCCCGGTGTCGACCTACCTGCATGACCAGCAGTTGACCTGCGGCGTCAGCGTGCCGATCCACCTGCCACGCGGCGGCTTCGCCTCGCTGACCGGCTTGCGCACCGGCAAGGCCCACAGTGTGCTGCAGGATGCGCAGCAGACCTTGTCGGATTTCAGCCTGATTTCCCACGCCTTGCAGGAAGCGGCCTACCCGCTGTTCAGCAAGGAACTGCGCACTTACCCGCATATTCACCTGACCAAACGCGAACGCGAGTGCCTCAAATGGGCCGCCGACGGCCTGACCGCCGCTGAAATAGCCACGCAACTGAGCCGCTCATTGGCGGTGGTCACCCTGCACCTGGCCTCGGCGATGCACAAGCTGGGGGCCAAGAACCGCGTACAGGCGGTGGTTCGCGCCACTCATTACCGCCTGCTGGAGGACTGACCGTCCGGCAAAACCTAGCTGTTTTGCTAGTTACTTAAATTTCCGTGACGCCTTATCGTGTCCCTGATCCTTTTTTCAGAGCAGGGCACGAAATGGAATTCATCGAAAAGATCCGCGAAGGCTATGCGGCGTTTGGCGCCTACCAAACCTGGTACCGCGTCACCGGTGACCTCTCCAGCGGCCGCACCCCCTTGGTGGTTATCCACGGCGGCCCCGGATGCACGCATGACTATGTAGATGCCTTCAAGGACGTCGCCGCCAGCGGCCACGCCGTGATCCACTACGACCAGTTGGGCAACGGCCGCTCCACCCATCTGCCTGACAAAGACCCGTCCTTCTGGACCGTGGGCCTGTTCCTCGAAGAACTGAATAACCTGCTGGACCACCTGCAGATCAGCGATAACTACGCGATCCTCGGCCAGTCCTGGGGTGGCATGCTCGGCAGTGAACATGCGATTTTGCAACCCAAGGGCCTGCGCGCCTTTATCCCGGCCAACTCGCCGACGTGCATGCGCACCTGGGTCAGCGAAGCCAACCGCCTGCGCAAATTGCTGCCGGAAGGTGTGCATGAAACCCTGCTCAAGCATGAAGCCGCCGGCACCTATCAGGACCCGGAATACCTCGCGGCGTCGCGGGTGTTTTATGACCACCACGTGTGCCGGGTCAACCCGTGGCCGGAAGAAGTAGCACGCACTTTCGCCCAGGTCGATGCGGACCCGACGGTGTACCACGCCATGAGCGGCCCGACCGAATTCCATGTGATCGGGAGCTTGAAGGACTGGAAATCCATTGGCCGCCTGTCGGCCATCACCGTGCCGACGCTGGTGATTTCCGGCCGGCACGACGAAGCGACGCCGTTGGTGGTCAAGCCGTTCTTGGATGAAATCGCAGATGTGCGCTGGGCGCTGTTTGAAGACTCCAGCCACATGCCGCATGTGGAAGAACGCCAGGCGTGCATGGGGACCGTGGTGAAGTTTCTGGATGAGGTGTGTTCAGTACCGCACAACGTGCTCAAGGCGGGCTGAATGCTCAAGCTGGATGCATTCCAATTGTGGGAGGGGGCTTGCCCCCGATAGCGGTGTGTCAGGAGCCAATCACTCAGCTGATACACCGTAATCGGGGGCAAGCCCCCTCCCACATTCAGGCCTCGCTAGCCTCGGGTTTGGTGACCTTCCTAGGCACCTCCGCCACCAACGGGATCTCCCTGCCCTCGGCATCAAACAGCTTGCCGCCTTTGAAGTAATCCCCATCACGCAGTTCCGACACATCACGGAAGCACAAACTGCGCTCAGTCCCCGCCACAAACACCGATTGCTGGTCCGAATTGCCCACGGTGAAATGGTTGAACGCCAGGTTCAGCAGGATCGCCATGATCGCCGAGGAGCTGATCCCCGAGTGAAAGATGGTCGCAAACCAACTCGGGAAGTGATCGTAGAAGCTCGGCGCAGCAATCGGGATCATGCCAAAACCGATGGATGTCGCCACGATGATCAAGTTCATGTTGTTGCGGTAATCGACCTTGGACAAGGTGCGGATACCGCTGGCTGCCACAGTGCCGAACAGCACAATCCCCGCCCCGCCAAGTACCGAGGTGGGCACCGCCGCGATCACACGCCCCATAAAAGGCAGCAGGCCGAGGACCACCAGGAACAGCCCGCCCGTGGCCACCACAAAGCGGCTCTTGACCCCGGTAACCGCGACCAGGCCGACGTTCTGGGCGAAGGCACTCTGGGTGAAGGACCCGAAGATCGGCGCAAACATACTCGACAGCATGTCGGCGCGCAGGCCATTGCCGAGGCGTTTGGAATCGACCTTGGTGTCGATGATTTCACCCACGGCCAGGATGTCCGCCGAGGTCTCGACCAGGGTCACCATCACCACGATGCACATGGAAATGATCGCGGCGACATGGAAGGTGGGCATGCCGAAATGGAATGGCGTGGGGAAACCGAACATCGGCCCCTGGGTCACGCCGGAAAAATCGGCCATGCCGAGGAACACGGCAATCACGGTGCCGATCACCATCGCCAGCAAGATCGACAAGCGCGAAATGGTCGCGCTGCCGATCTTGCTCAGCAGCAACACCAGCACCAGCGTCAATGCCGCCAGGCCGATGTTTGACATGCTGCCGAAATCCGCGGCGCGGCTGTTGCCGCCCATGGCCCAGCGCGCCGCAACGGGCATCAGGGTCAGGCCGATAGTGGTGATCACAATACCCGTCACCAGCGGCGGGAAAAACTTGGTGATCCGCGAAAACACCGGGGTAATCAGTAGCCCGATAAACGACGCGGCCATCACCGCCCCGAGAATCGCCGGCACCCCGCCGGCGCCATCGCTGCCGACAATCGCCACCATGGTTGCCACACCGGCAAACGAGACGCCCTGCACCAGCGGCAACTGACAGCCCAAAAACGGCAGCCCCAGGGTCTGCAATAGCGTGGCCAAGCCACCGGCAAACAATGACGCGGCAATCAGCAAGCCGATGTCTGCCGGCGACAACCCGGCTGCCTGGCCGACGATCAACGGTACCGCGACAATACCGCCGTACATGGTGAGCACATGTTGCAGGCCGTAAGCCATGTTGGCGGCGACGCCGAGATTCTCATCTTCTGGCCGCTGCGGTGACGCCTTCGGGATAGTCATGGTGAGGGGTTCTCTGTTTTTGTTGTGCGGCCACTGTATGCAATATTCGGACTGGATGTCCATAGAGTTGTATACAATCAATCGAACAAGATACCCTCCATCGGCGTTACAAAAACAATCCGGCCGAGATGAGCCAGAACGCCAAAGGACCTAGAACAATGAAAAAGGCATTACAGGGCGCCACCGTTGCACTCACGCTCCTCGGCGGTGGGGAGGCCGTCGCGGTGGAATGGATGAACAACAGCGTAGGATTTCGCTACGGCCAGCAGTTCACCAACCCGAATAACCCCGACGAGTTCAGCAAGCGCATCTACAGCTTTACCCACGCCAGCGGCTACCGGTACGGCAGCAATTTCCTCAACCTTGATGTGTTCCTGTCCGACAGCCGCGACCCGCGCAAGGGCACCGATCATGGTGGGAGTGAGGTGTACGCGGTGTATCGCCACCAGCTGTATGCATCGCGGATATTCGATAGGCCGCTGGGTACCGGGCTGATCAAGGATTACGCGCTGACCCTGGGCTTCGATGCCAACCGCAACAACAACTTCGCCTCAGCCAAGAAGCGCGCGCTGGTGATCGGCCCGACCTTGAAGTTCAACACCGTCGGCGTGCTGGACCTGAGCCTGATGTACTACAAGGAAAGGAACCACACCGGCATTCCCGGTGCAAAAGAGTCGAACCACACCTTCGACGACACCTACTTGCTCAACCTGACGTGGATGCGCCCGTTCGAACTCGCCAACCACGCGGCGAAATTCCAGGGTTTTATCAATTACGTCGGCGAAAAAGGCGAGGACTACCACGGCCGCGACACCGCGCCGGAAGCCCTGATGCGCACCGCGCTGATGGTGGCGGTACGACCGGGCAAAAGCGTCAAGCCGAACCTGTACCTGGGGGTGGGTTACGAGTACTGGCATAACAAGTTCGGCGTGGATGGCGGCCGGGGTAGCCGCACCTCAACGCCGACGGTGAACATGGAAATCACGTTCTAACTGAAGATACCCAATCAAACTGTGGGAGGGGGCTTGCTCCCGATAGCAATGGGTCAGCCAGCACATCTAGTACTGAGACTCCGCCATCGGGAGCAAGCCCCCTCCCCCATTTTTCAGCGTATTGCGCTGGCCAGTTCCGACTGTTTCGTCTTCGGCCGCGCCAGCCAGTACCCCAACACCGCCAACGGCGCGGTCGCCAACATCACAATCACCGTAATCAGCAGCGGCTCATCGATCATCCACGACACTATCAGGCTCGCGAGAAAGCACAGCCCCAGTTGCAGGGTGTTTTGCAGGGCTGCCGCCTTGCCGGAATTTTCCGCAAAGGGCATCAGCGCATTCGCCACCACGATGGGGTAACTCGCACCGTTGCACAGCGCCATCAGGCAGAACGGAATCAGCAAGGTGGTGAGGGTCGGTACCGTCAACGTGGCGACCAGGTATAACGCCACCATGCTGATGCAGTACGCCAGCAGCAACCACGGCAGCAGCGTCTTGCCCTGAACGTGCTGCAGGGCACTGCGGCAACTGTAGCCACCGACCAGAAAGGCCAAGGTCGGCAGCACGTAACTCAGGCCAATGTCATTCGGGCTGTAGCCCATGCCACCGAGGATGAAGGGGGACGCCGTCAACCACGCGAAAAAGCTGGCAGAGCACGCGGCGAAGATCATGACGTTGCCGGTAAACACGCGCGAGGTGAACAACTGGCCATACCCCAAGCGCGAAGGTGCACCCTCCTGCGCCCGAGGTTTCGGCGGGGTACGCAGGAACAACGTCGGCAGCAGTAACAGCAGCGACACGCCCAGCAATACACCGAAGATCGCCTGCCAACCGAAGTGGTTCAGTACCATCGCACCCAGCAACGGCGCCAGCGCTGGCGACAATGACATCAGTGGCATGATGCTGGCGAACACACGGTGCGCCTTGTCGGCCGGGTAGCGGTCGATGACCAGCGCCTGCCAGCTTACGGCGGCGGCACACACGCCAATCGCCTGCATAAAGCGCAGCGCCAGCAGTTGCGGCGCCGTCTCGACCCAGAACATCCCCGCGCAGCCCAGCACAAACAGGCTCAGGCCGGCGAGCAGCACTGGTTTGCGCCCCAGACGGTCGGACAACGGCCCCCACACCAGCTGGCCCAGCGCAAAGCCGGCGAGGAAAATACTCAAGCTGGCGCCTACCGCGCCCGCGCCAATGTGCAGGTGCTCGCCCATGGCGCCGAACGCCGGTAAGTACATGTCCATGGCCAGGTAACCGAGCATGCTCAGCCCCGCCAGGTACCAGGTGAAACCAAAAGAATTTTTCATTGAAGCCTTGCTTAACCTGCCATCAAACTATTTGCTGACTGGCGCCCATTATGAAGCTGACAGTGCGTGTGTGAAGCGATAATAATTGGACACTCTTATCAATATTTTTGAAGGCACTCGCCATGTGGTCCGAATACTCCCTGGACGTGGTCGACGCCGTGGCGCGCCATGGCAGCTTCAGCGCCGCCGCCCAGGAATTGCACCGTGTGCCGTCCGCTATCAGCTATACCGTGCGTCAGCTGGAGGAATGGTTGGCGGTGCCGTTGTTTGTGCGCCGGCACCGCGACGTAGAGCTGACGCCCGCAGGTCGGCTGTTTATCGACGAAGCCCGTGGCGTGATGAAAAAAATGCTCGGCACGCGGCGTTTGTGCCAGCAAGTGGCGAATGGCTGGAGTGGCCAGTTAAAGGTCGCGGTGGATTCCATCGTCAAACCCCAGCGTTGTCGGCAACTGGTGCTGGATTTTTATCGACAGTTTCCCGAGGTGGAGTTGCTGCTGGAGTACGAGGTGTACAACGGTGTATGGGATGCCCTGGCAGACGAGCGCACCGATATTGTGATCGGCGCCACCAGCGCGGTGCCGGTGGCCAGTCACTTTACTTTTCGCGATATGGGCTTGTTGAACTGGCTGTGCGTGGTCAGCGCGCGGCACCCACTGGCGAGCATCGACGGGTTGCTGAGTGACGATCAACTGCGCCCTTTCGCGTCACTGTGCATGACCGACACCTCGCGCAACCTGCCCAAGCGCGACACCTGGACCCTGGATAACCAGCGGCGGCTGGTGGTGCCCAATTGGTCCTCGGCCATCGATTGCCTGCGCGACGGCCTGTGTGTCGGCATGGCACCGGCGCATCAGGTGTTGCCGTGGATCGAACGCGGTGAACTGGTGGCGCTGCAGCTGAGCCGGCCGTTTCCGGCCAGCCCGTCGTGTGTGGCCTGGGCGCAGAGCAAGCTGTCGCCGGCCATGACGTGGTTGCTGGAGTATTTGGGGGATACCGAGACGATGAACCAGGAGTGGCTGAACGGAAACGATCCCTGACAATCATGGAGATCCCCTGTGGGAGCGGGCTTGCCCGCTCCCACAGGGTGGACGTCATTTCAATCCAGCAGGCGGGTGATGGCGCGCACGATCATCTCGACTTCCTTGGCATCCAGGGTCAGCGGTGGCAGCAGGCGAATGACCTTGCCCCGCGTCACGTTGATCAGCAAACCGTGCTCCTGTGCGGCACGCTGGGCCAGGTCACGATAGGGGTTCGCCAGCTCGATACCGATCATCAACCCCTGCCCCCGAATCGCCAGCACCTGCGGGTGCTCACTCAACTCCACCCGCAACCGCGCCAGCAAGCGCTCACCCTGCCGCGCCGCGTTCTGCAGCAAGCCTTGTTCTTCGATGATGTCCAGCACGGTGCACCCGACCCGACACGCCAACGGGTTGCCGCCAAAGGTGCTGCCGTGGCTGCCCGGTGTAAACAACTGAGCCACGGCGGCGCGGGCCAGGCAGGCGCCGATCGGTACACCGTTGCCGAGGCCTTTGGCCAGGGTCATCACGTCCGGGACGATGCCTTCATGCTGGAAGGCAAACCAGGCGCCGGTGCGGCCGATGCCGGTCTGGATTTCGTCGAGCATCATCAGCCAACCGTGGCGCGTGCAGTGATCACGCACGGTTTGCAGATAGCCCGGCGGCGCCGGCAGTACGCCACTTTCGCCTTGGATCGGCTCCAACAGCACCGCCGCGATACGCGTGCCAAATGCTTGTGTGATGGCTTCTATCGCGGCGATATCACCAAAGCCCACCTTGAGAAAATCCCCCGGCAAACGTTGGAAGCCCAGGCGCACCGATGGCCCATCGCTCGCGGCCATCGTGCCCAGTGTGCGGCCATGAAAGGCGTTTTCCATCACAACGACCAGCGGCGCTTCGATGCCCTTTTTCCAGCCATGCAGCCGCGCCAGTTTCAGCGCTGTTTCGTTGGCTTCGGCACCGGAATTGTTGAAGAAAGCGCGGTCCAGGCCGGACAGCTGGGCCAGGCGCTGGGCCAGCCGTTGTTGCCAATCGATGCTGTAGAGGTTGGAGGTGTGCAACAGCAAACTCGCCTGCTCGCTGATCGCCGTCACCAGCCTGGGGTGCGAATGACCGACATTGGTCACCGCCACGCCGGCCACCGCATCCAGGTATTCGCGACCTTGCTGGTCCCACAGGCGCGTGCCCAGGCCACGGGTAAAACTCAGGGCCAAGGGTTGGTACGTGGTCATCAGGCAGGCGGCAGTCATGGTGCGGGCTCCAGTGCATCGTAGTGATGGGAGCAGTATCGTTAACCACCTGAGCTGGATAAACTGCGCATTCCTGCAATGACTTTAAATCAGGGCTTGATAATGGATCTGTTCCAGGCAATGTCGGTGTACGTGAAAGTGGTCGAGGCCGGCAGCATGACGGCGGCAGCCCAAGCCTGCGGCATGTCCACGACCATGGTCGGCAACCACCTGCGCGCCTTGGAACAACGATTGGGCGTCAGCCTGCTCAAGCGCACCACGCGCAAGCAAAGCCTCACGGAATTTGGCGGGCAGTATTACCAGCGCTGCCTTGAGGTGCTGGGGCTGGTGGCCGACTCCGAGCAGCTTGCCGAGCAAGCCCACAGCGACATCCCCAAAGGCACCCTGCGGATCACCGCGCCCCCCGTGTTCGGCACCGAACGCCTTACACCGGCCTTGAGCGAATTTTCCCGGCGCTACCCGCAGATCAACCTGTATGTGGTGCTAAGTAATGAGCGGATGGACTTGGTCGACAGCGGCTTCGACGTGGCCATCCGTCTTGGCGAACTGGAAACTTCCAGCCTGATCGCCAGGCCCATGCAGGACTACACCCTCACCCTCTGCGCGTCGCCAGCCTACCTGGCGCGACGCGGCACGCCTTCGAGCCCAGAAGAACTGCAGCAGCACGACTGCCTGGCGTTCGCCTACCCGGCGAATGACAACTGGCGCGATACCGAAAAACTGTGGCGCATGACCGGTGATGGAGGCGAGCTGGAGGTTCCGGTGTCCGGCTCATTGACCATCAACAGCTCGCAAGGCTTGCGCCAGGCGGCCGTAAACGGCATGGGCATCATCATGCTGGCCGATGCCCTGGTGCAACCGGACCTGGAGAGCGGCAAGTTGGTGGCCTTGCTGACCACCTATAAACTGCCCAGTCGCCCCATGCACCTGCTCTACGGCCAGGACCGTTATCGCCTGCCCAAGCTACGCGCCTTTGTGGATTTCGCCATGGAGAAATGGGCGCGCTAGAAGTCCACGCCCAATTCGCGCAAGCGCGTCGCTGTACTTTCAGCCGACACGTGGTGAATCCCCTGCCAACCCAGGGCAACGGCCGCCTCGATATTGCCGGCAACATCATCGATAAATACCACTTCAGCCGGCAGGATATCCGGCAGGTGGGCGCGTACCTGGCCGAGGCTGGCGTGGTAGATCGCGGCGTCAGGCTTGATCAGTTTCAACTCGCCGGACACCACAATGTCGCGAAAGTACCCGAGGAACGGGTAATTGGCCCGCGCATACGGAAAAGTCTCAGCGGACCAGTTGGTGAGCCCGAACAGCGGCATATCGGCGCGGTGCAACGCGTTGAGGATCGCTACGCCTTCCGGCAACGGGCCACGCAGCATCTCGTGCCAGCGGTCGTAATAGGCCTTAATCAAGCGCTCATGATGCGGGTATTGCTCGATCAGGCTGCGGGTGCCATCGGCCAGGGAGCGACCGGCATCCTGCTCGGTGTTCCAGGCCTGAGTACAGATGGTGTCGAGAAAGTGTTGCCGTTGGTGATCGTCGGCAATCAGCTTGCGGTACAGATGGTGAGGATTCCAGTCGAACAGAACACCGCCGAAATCAAAAACTACTGCACGAATCGTCATCAGATCCTCCGTTAGCATGGTTTGACAGCTGTAGGAGTCTGGCAGATTGAGGACGGCAGTGGGAGCGTGATGGCGTGCCGGAACATGCCCACAAAGAATGATAGACACACATCAAATGTGGGAGGGGGCTTGCTCCCGATGGCGGTCTATCAGTCGATATGTATTGACTGACAGACTGCTATCGGGGGCAAGCCCCCTCCCACATTTTTAACCGCGTTTTAGGCTTGGACTAAACCATTGATCTTCACGGTAGGATTCACGTCAGCGTCGTAGTCCACGCCGTCGATTTCAAAGCCGAACAAACGCAGGAACTCCGCCTTGTAGCCGGCGAAATCACTGATCTCGTTGACGTTGTCGTCGGTGACCTGGTTCCACAGCGCCGCCACGGCGTCCTGGACTTTCGGTTCCAGCTCGGCCAGGTCGGCACGCAGGCGGCCGTCGGCGTCGAGTTTAGGCTCGCTGCCGTACAGGCTGTCCTTGAACAGGCCGTAGACCTGCTCGATGCAACCTTCGTGGGTGCCCTGCTCTTTCATCACTTTGAACAGCAGCGACAGGTACAGCGGCATGATCGGGATGGCCGAGCTGGCCTGGGTGACCACCGCCTTGAGCACCGACACACGGGCGTCGCCCTTGAGTGCAGCGAGGTTGTCGCGCAGGGTCAGGACTTTCTTGTCGAGGTCTTTCTTGGCTTCGCCGATGGAGCCGTTCCAGTAGATGTCCTGGGTCAGCTTTTCACCGAGGTAGGTGAACGCGGTGGTCTTGGCGCCTTCGGCGAGGACGTCGGCGTCACGCAGGGCGTCGATCCACAGCTGCCAGTCTTCGCCACCCATGACTTTCACGGTGCCGTCGATTTCTTCCTGGGTAGCCGGCTCAAGGGTAGTGTCGACCACAACGCCTTTGTCGGTGTTGATACCGCGCAGGGTCACGGCCTTGCCGATCGGCTTGAGGGTGGAGGTGTGCACCACGCCTTGTGGGTCGGTACGGCGTGGCGCGGCCAGGCTGTAGACGACCAGGTCGATCTTGCCCAGGTCTTTCTTAATGGTTTCGATGGTCAGGCGCTTGATCTCGTCGGAGAACGCGTCGCCGTTGATGCTCTTGGCGTACAGGCCTTTTTCGACGGCAAACTTCTCGAACGCAGCGCTGTTGTACCAGCCGGCGGAGCTCAACTTGCCTTCTTCGCCTTCTTTCTCAAAAAACACGCCCAGGGTGTCGGCACCGCAGCCAAACGCGGCACTGATGCGCGCGGCCAGGCCGTAACCGGTGGAAGCACCGAGGACCAGCACCTTTTTCGGGCCACCTTCGATGACGCCGTGTTGAGTCACGTAGTCGATCTGTTCCTTGACGTTCGCTTCACAGCCAACAGGGTGAGCGGTCACACAGATAAAGCCACGAACCCGCGGTTTGATGATCATAAAATTTCTGCCTCTTCCAAGGTGTCGAAGGCCAGTGGTGGCCACTCAACTTCAATCGTACCGGTCTATGACGTCCGAAAAACCGAAGCGTCACGATAGTCGTAAATCTTCCGTTTACAAAATCCAATCCAATCAACGCATCGAGGGGTTAAAAACCGTGTAAGGCCTTCACAATTTCGCACTATTTAAAACGCCTATCCCACGCAGAACGCCTTATTATGCGGTGGTTGTTTCAACATGTTTCAAAACCTAACCACTCGCGGCCACGGATCCGGACCTGTCGAATGGCGTCCTGCTGGAGCTGAGTTACATGAATATGCCTGCCTTGCGTAAAAAAGCGGTATCGGTCGCCTGGGTACTCGGCGTGTTGCTGATCATCGATGTGTTCCCCGAGACCACCCTGGTTTTTCTCGGCCTGGTGGTGGTCTGCGGTATCTACGACTTCCTGCGAAATGGCCTGTATGACGCGCCCACGATCAAGAAATACTTTATCGGCAGTGGCCGCAACACCTGGTTGCTGGCGCCGTTCAATACCTTGTTCGACCTGGTGAGCTCGCATAACCGCCATGTCTACACGATGCAGGACCTACCGCCCGCCTGGCGCGAAGACCTGCAACGGGTGATCGATGACGCCATGGCCCACAAGGACGAAATCATCGGCTACCTGGACGAACGCATGGCCGAGAAGAAGCGCGGCATGCTGTTTTTCCAGTGGTATGGCCACCCCATCGAGACCACCCTGGACATTCCGCAACTGCGCAAAAAACTCCCGTTCGTGAAAACCATTGGTGTGTCGGTGTTCAATGAGAACCGCTCGACCTCGTTTCACTTCGGCCCCCTGCGCATGATGTTCCGCGTGCTCTACAACATGGCCCCGGCGCCCCATCACGAGGGCGTCTACATCCAGGTGGGCAAGCACAAGCATTACTGGCACGACGACCCGCTGTTCATCTTCGATGACACGTTGATGCATGCGTCTTTCAACAAAAACGATGCCAAGCGTTACTGTCTGTTTATCGATATCGTACGGCCGACCCCGGTACCCCGGGTTCTTAACGCCGTGATCGCTGGGTTTGCCGGCATGGCCTTTACCCTGCGTCGGGTTTTCTACAAAAACTGGAAGCTGATTCAGTGAGTTCTGCGGCATGATGGTGCTGGACGGTGTTTGCACTCGGCCTTGCGCCTGAGTTAAATAACCGTCTCGTGCGTCCGAATTCGGCGCCCATCATTCTCAAGCCATCGCAGCCCCTCGCGGATGCGGTGGCTGCGCTTTCAAGGAATCAGAATGCCCCAACGTCAAGTCATCAACGCCTCCGTCAGCCCCAAGGGCAGCCTCGAAACCCTGTCCCAACGTGAAGTGCAGCAACTGAGCGAAGCCGGTACCGGCAGCATCTACACCCTGTTCCGTCAGTGCGCCCTGGCCATTCTCAACACGGGCGCGCATATCGACAACGCCAAGACCATCCTCGACGCTTATAAAGACTTTGAAGTGCGCATCCACCAGCAGGACCGCGGCGTGCGCCTGGAGCTGTTGAACGCCCCCGCCGATGCCTTCGTCGATGGCGAAATGATCGCCAGCACACGCGAAATGCTCTTCAGCGCCCTGCGTGACATCGTCTACACCGAGAACGAGCTGGACAGCCAGCGTATCGACCTGAGCAATTCCCAGGGCATCACCGACTACGTGTTCCACCTGCTGCGCAACGCTCGTACGCTGCGCCCCGGTGTCGAGCCGAAGATCGTGGTGTGCTGGGGCGGGCACTCGATCAATACCGAAGAATACAAGTACACCAAGAAAGTCGGCCACGAACTGGGGCTGCGCAGCCTGGATGTGTGCACCGGCTGCGGCCCTGGCGTGATGAAAGGCCCGATGAAGGGCGCGACCATTTCCCACGCCAAGCAACGCATTACCGGCGGGCGCTACCTGGGCCTGACCGAGCCGGGCATCATTGCCGCCGAAGCGCCGAACCCGATCGTCAATGAGCTGGTTATCCTGCCGGATATCGAGAAACGCCTGGAAGCCTTCGTGCGCGTCGGCCATGGCATCATCATCTTCCCCGGCGGCGCCGGTACGGCAGAAGAGTTCCTGTACCTGCTGGGCATCCTGATGCACCCGGATAACCGCGACCTGCCGTTCCCGGTCATCCTCACCGGGCCCAAACACGCCGCGCCCTACCTGCAACAACTGCACGCCTTCGTCGGCGCCACCCTGGGTGAAGCAGCGCAAGCGCACTACCAGATCATCATTGATGACCCGGCCGAAGTGGCGCGCCAGATGACCGCGGGGCTCAAGGCGGTGAAGCAGTTCCGCCGCGAGCGCAACGACGCGTTCCACTTCAACTGGCTGCTGAAGATCGACGAAGGCTTCCAGCGCCCGTTCGACCCGACCCACGAGAACATGGCCAGCCTGCAGTTGAGCCATGCACTGCCGCCGCACGAACTGGCCGCCAACCTGCGCCGTGCGTTCTCGGGGATCGTGGCGGGTAACGTGAAGGACAAGGGCATTCGCCTGATCGAGCAAAACGGCCCGTATGAAATCCACGGTGACCCGGCCATCATGAAACCCCTGGACGAACTGCTACAGGCCTTCGTCGCTCAGCACCGCATGAAGTTGCCGGGCGGCGCGGCCTATGTGCCGTGCTACCGCGTGGTTCAATGAATTAGCCCCCAACGGTCCCTGCAAAGCATAACGTCTTGCCGACTTTGACCGCGATCACGTCGCCGGCGTGCAGGGAAGGCGGATAATAGGGTTGCGGTTGGTCATGGTTTGTATCGCTTTAAACCCGGTGGAAGGGGGGCGAGCAAGGACAGTTGGGACTAGTGTTTTACCTATTCCAACTCACCCACACCCAATGAGCGACCTATGGACCAACGGATATTGTGCTCTGTCATTCCTTACCCTAGGGTAAGGAATATCACGATGGAGAACTTCACTATGGCAACCGCCACCCTGACCTCGAAAGGTCAAATCACCATTCCCGTCCAAGTCAGGACTGCCCTCGGCCTGGAAACAGGAGACCGGGTTGAATTTGTCGAAATGGAAAACGGACAGTTTTCCATCATTGCCGCGAGCAAGACGGTTCAGGACCTCAAGGGGCTGATCCGCAAACCTGCCAAGGCCGTCTCCATCGAACAGATGAACCAGGCCATCGCAGCGCAGGGAGCACACGCCGGATGATCGGGCTGGATACCAATGTGCTGGTACGCTACGTCACCCAGGATGATCCCGTTCAATCTGCCAAGGCGTCAGCGCTGATCGAGTCGCTGAGCACCGCCTCGCCAGGTTTTATCAGCATGGTTTCCATCGTGGAATTGGTCTGGGTGCTGCAAAGCTGCTACCAGTCGGCCAAGCGTGATGTAGTGACGGTACTGGAAACCCTGCTTCGCACCCGCGAATTGACCATAGAGCACGCAGAACTCATCTGGCAGGCGTTGCGCAAGTTTGTGGCGAACAAGGCCGACTTCGCAGACTGCTTGATCGAGCGCTGCGCCCACGCCGCCGGTTGCGAGTACACGGCCACCTTCGACCTCAACGCGATCAAGACAACGGGCATGAAGCGGCTGGCCTGAACCACAGCGTTGCGGCAGCGAGCGGGCTTTGGTAAAAACGGCTTATCACCTTGATCGAGAGAAAGACTACGTGCGCACGTTTCTACTCGCAGCGCTGGCCATCGCCCCCACCCTCGCCCAGGCAGACACCATCGCCTGGCCCGACCTGCCGGAAACCTGCTTTGTCAGTGGCCGCTCTGCCACCAGCACGGACGTCGACGCTGGCTGTGCGGCGTTCCTGATCAATGTAAAAGGCAAGGCCGCCGGCACGCCGATCAAGCTGGATATTCCGCAGTACGCCCTGCACATCGACGAAACCACCGGCAAGGAAACCCCGGTGATCCTCATCCAGGCGGAGGAGAACGGCGAGGTCAAGGCGGTGGGCTACAGGGAACTGGGCACCGATCAGCTCGGTGCCGCGCTGCTGCGGGAAGTTCGACTCCTGGGCACCCAGAAGCCGATTTAGCCGAGACTCAGCGAACCCAACCGCCACCCTGCCAGTGGTACCCATCACTACGCTGCACCCAATGCGGATGCACATAGCGATAGCCCTCGCGCACCGGCTCCCAATGGCCGTGCACCGCGACATAGCGCCCGCCTTCCCAGCGCCAGTAACCGCGTGACCATATGTAACCGTAGCGCACCGGTGGCTCGACTTCGATCACCTGCACCGGCGGCGGTTGCGGCGCGACGACTTCTACATACTCCCGTTGCACCGGCCTGCGCTCATGCACGACGCGCTCTTGCACACACCCGGATGCCGCGACGACCATGGCCGTCAATGCTGCATAACGTAGCCACATACAAACCCCTCGGGCGCTGACGCCCACCACTTACACTGCAAAAAATGCCCCCTTGTTGCAGCCGCTCTCCTGATCGGCCATGGGTCTTTTTTAACAGGTAGTGTCTGTCGGGTTGCTGAACCTGAGGGCGTTGCACTCAGGAACGCAGATGAAAGGCACCGTCAGCATTGGCCCACTCAAGCCGGCCCGAAACGCTCCAGCACCGCCTCCACAAACCGTCGTAACTTGGCAGTGCGCTGGCGATTTGCGGTGTAGAGCAAATGCATCGGCCGGCTCGGGGCCTCGAAGTTCGCCAGCACTTGCACCAACTCCCCCCTCAACAGCGCCGGGCGCAGGAAGTCTTCGGGACCCAGGACAATACCGAAGCCCTCCAGCGCAGCCGACATCAACGCCCTGCTTTCGTTGATTTGCAGTCGACTGGCAACCTGCACGCGGTAAGGTGTCGGGCCCTGGTAAAGCACCCATTCACGATCTGCCGGGCGCGACCAGAAGGCGTAGCCCAGGCATTCGTGATGCATAAGGTCGGCCGGCACCTGCGGCGTGCCACGCGCCGCCAGGTACGCAGGCGAGGCGCAGACGACCAAGCGATAAGGTGCCAGGGGCCGAGCCGTCAGGCTGTTAGTAGCCAAGGGACCGATGCGAAACGCCGCTTCATAACCCTCGTCCACCAGGTCGACGAAACGATCTGTCAGGTGCAGGTCGATTTCCACCTCGGGGTTATCACGCAGAAATTCGGTAATCAATGGCATCAGGCTGTAGGAACCGAAGGTCACCGGGGCAGTAATTTTCAGCTTGCCACTCGGGGTGTCATTCATGATCTGCGCCAGGGAATCGGCGGCCTCGGCCTCCGTCAGGATGTGTTTGCAGCGCTCGTAGTACGCGCTACCCAACTCCGTCAGGCTTTGGCGACGCGTGGTGCGGTTGAGCAAGCGCGCGCCCAGGCGTTGCTCCAACGCACTGACATGCTTAGCCACCATCTGCGGTGACAGGTTCAAACGCTCGGCGGCGCGGGCGTAGGAGCCCAGTTCAGCGGCCATCACGAAGGCACTCATGCTGGATAGACGGTCCATCATTCCCAACTCCCAGTAATAACAGCCACGCCAGAGCGATCATTTATCGCCAAACAGTTGCCAATCATCATAGCGACTCCCCCCTTTCAACAGGAGCAAGGCGATGAAGATCGGTGTTATTGGAGCAGGTTTTATCGGGCGCGCCGTGGCCCAACTGGCACTGGCGGCCGGGCATGAGGTGATGTTGAGCAACTCCCGCGGCCCACACACCATGAGCAGCGTGGTCAGCGGCATACTCGGCGTGCAAGTGGGCAGCGCCGAAGACGCCGCCAAATTCGGCGACGTGGTGCTCGTGGCAATCCCCTTGGAACATTACCGCAGCGTCCCGGCGCAATGGCTGGAGGGCAAGACCGTGATGGACGCCAATAATTACTACCCGAACCGCGACGGGCATATCCCGGCCCTGGATCGCTTTGAAACCACCACCAGCCGACTGCTTGCCGAGCATTTGCCCCATTCGCACGTGGTGAAAGTGTTCAATGCAATCTTCGCCCCCGACCTGACGCAGGACGCCCGCCCACAAGGCGCACCCGAGCGTCGAGCATTACCGGTGGCCGCGGACGACACGGCAGCGAAGGCACAGGTCATCACGTTACTCGACGAACTGGGTTTCGACGCCGTGGACGCCGGAGGCCTGGATGAAAGCTGGCGGCTGGAACGGGGCAAGCCTGCGTATTGCGTCCCGCTGGACCAAGCGGGTTTGAAGGCAGCGCTGGCGGCCGCCGAGCGCACGGTTGAACTGCCGCCTGTCGAGCGCTCCCGTATTTAAAAACACAAAAAAACCGCTGACCGTTACCGGTTCAGCGGTTTTTTCGTGACCGGTGAGATCCTGATCTCAGAACCTCGCCAACGGCTTACAACGCCAGGTCAGATGCCGGCTTGCTCGGCTCAGCCGCAGGCTTGGCAGCCTCAGGCGCTTTCACAGCGGCCTTTTGCGGAATCACAGGCGGTGTTGGCAGTTGCAGGATATTGGCGGTGTAGGCCCATTCCTTGGCAACGGCCTCAGGGCTGTCGTTCAGCTTGGTGCCGTAGCTCGGTACGATCTGGTGCAGCTTGGACTGCCACTCAGGGGTCGCTACCTTGTCCTTGAACACTTTCTGCAGCACGGTCAGCATGATCGGAGCCGCGGTGGACGCGCCTGGCGATGCACCCAACAGGCCGGCGATGGTGTTGTCGGCGGAGCTGACCACTTCGGTGCCGAGTTTCAGGACGCCGCCCTGCTCTTCGTCACGCTTGATGATCTGCACGCGCTGACCGGCCTGCCACAAGCGCCAGTCGGATTGCTTGGCGTTCGGGAAGTACTCTTGCAGCGCCTTGAAGCGGTCGTCATCCGACAGCATCAGTTGGCCGGCGAGGTACTCGACCAGTGGGTATTCACGAATACCGACTTTGGTCATTGGCCAGATGTTGTGGGTGGTGGTGCTGGTCAGCAGGTCCAGGTACGAGCCTTCTTTCAGGAACTTGGTCGAGAAAGTCGCGAATGGGCCAAACAGGATAACGCGCTTGCCATCCAGTACGCGGGTGTCCAGGTGCGGAACCGACATCGGAGGCGCGCCAACCGACGCCTTACCGTAGGCCTTGGCCAGGTGCTGCTCGGCGACGGTTGGGTTATCGGTCACCAGGAACGAGCCGCCCACAGGGAAGCCTGCGTATTCCTTGGCTTCAGGAATGCCCGACTTTTGCAGCAAGTGCAGTGCACCACCACCGGCGCCGATGAACACGAACTTGGCGTCGGTTTCAGTCTTGGTGCCGTCTTTGAGGTTTTTGTAGCTGACACGCCACGAACCGTCGGCGTTCTTGGTGATGTCCTGCACTTCGCTCGACAGTTTCAGGTCGAACTTAGGGGTGGTTTGCAGGTGAGCGACGAACTGGCGGGTGATCTCGCCGAAGTTCATGTCGGTCCCCAGCGGGCTCCAGGTGGCCGCGATTTTCTGGTTCGGGTCACGCCCTTCCATCATCAGCGGAACCCACTTGGCGATCTGCGCCGGGTCTTCGGAGTACTGCATGCCGGCGAACAGCGGGCTTGCTTGCAGGGCTTCGTAGCGTTTTTTCAGGAACTTGATGTTGTCATCGCCCCACACAAAGCTCATGTGCGGTGTGGAGTTGATGAACGAACGCGGGTTCTTCAGCACGCCCTGCTGGACCTGCCAGGACCAGAACTGACGGGAGATCTGGAACGCTTCGTTGATCTCGACCGCTTTCGGGATCTCAACGTTGCCGTTCTTGTCTTCCGGGGTGTAGTTCAGCTCAGCCAGGGCCGAGTGACCGGTACCGGCGTTGTTCCAGCCGTTGGAGCTTTCTTCGGCCACGCCATCGAGGCGCTCGACCATTTCCATCGACCAGCTCGGCTCCAGCTCATTGAGCCATACACCCAGGGTCGCACTCATGATGCCGCCGCCGATCAGCAGCACATCGACTTTCTTTGCCTCTTCCGCTTGAACGGACGTGATCCCCAGCGACAAAGCCAGCCCCAGCAGGGCAGTGTTTACTTTTTTAAACATCAGTAGCACCTATGATAAAACGCCATCCGCCCCACCGCCCCTGACTCTCAAGGCCGCAGGGTGAGCACACAAGGCCGATGTATCGACCTCACTTTTATGTCCCTTCTGCGCTGACTTCTTATCATTATTGGCTTCAGCTACCTGGGCGACAGCCAACCGCCGGGACGTATACGGATGTACGTACCAGAGAACGACCAGACCAAGATGGCGCGCAGAATATCACGGCCAGCGCCGGATATGGGCTCGCCGGTCGAATGGCGCCACTACTTCGCCATTTTTTTAAGATCCGTCTCATGTGCCTCACAACCGCCGCAATGCACCATGGATTGGCTCACTCACGCGTGAGCAGACAACCATCCATCTCTCTAAAGGGGCATTGCAATGCTGAACAAACTGAGCCAACTCACCCTCGCCTGCGGCGCTTGCTGGCTGCTTGCCGGCACCGCACACGCGGCCGATGGGCAGATCGAGTTCACCGGTTCCGTTACCGATAACGCCTGCACCATCACCACTGGCGACGTGAATAAATCCGTGACCCTGGACGCGGTACGCATCGCCGACTTCGCGCCCACCGTGGGTTCCACCGCCAAGCCCAAAGCGTTCTCCATCAGCCTGGACAACTGCAGCACCGCGACCCGCAAGAACGCCGCCATTACCTTCAGCGGTCAGCAGGACGCCACCGATTCGACCCTGCTCGGCCTGACCGGTGAAAACCAGGTGCGCGGTATCGCGATCCAGATCGCCGACGCCCGTAACGGTAACAAGCTGCCACTGAACACGCCGACCGCCGACTACGACCTGCGTGCGCAGTCCAACACCTTCGACTTTACCGCCGCCTACGTGCGCACCGTCGCCGACACGACCACCGGCGAAGGCGATACCGCCAAGACCACGTCCGGTATCGGCACCGGTCAGGTGCACGCCCTGGCCAGCTTCGACGTTACCTACAAGTAATTGCTCGTCAATACCGTGGGCCGTCCGCCGGCCCACGGACTTCCAAAGGTCCCTCATCATGCGTTTTAAAGTGTACTTTTTGCTGGCCCTGTTCCCGCTCTGGCACAGCGCGGCCGCCAACGCCGCCGTCACGGTCGGCGCCACACGGCTGATCTACGACGGCGCTTCCAGCGAAGCCAACCTCACGGTCAGCAATCGCGAAGACACCTCGCCCTACCTGGTGCAGTCCTGGGTCAGCCGCTTTGGCGGCGGCAATGAAGAAAGCGTCGACAGCTTTATCGTCACCCCGCCGCTGTTCCGACTGGATGCCAACAAGGAAAACATCCTGCGCGTCATTTTCACCGGCGGCACCGATGTGCCCCAGGACCGCGAAAGCCTGTTCCTGATGAACGTCAAGGCAATCCCGGCCATGAGCGACGACCAGAAAGGCAAGAACGTACTGCAGATTGCCCTCAAGACCACCATCAAGCTGTTCTACCGCCCGGCCGGCGTCAAAGGTTCGCTCAAGGACGCGGTGGCCCAGGTGGGCTGGACGTCCAAGGCGGGGGCATTGCATTTCAATAACGGCTCCAAGCTTCACGTGGTGGTCAGCGAACTCACGCTCAACGGCCTGCCGATCACCCAGGCGCCGGATGTGCTGCGCCCCGGGGAACAGCGCGAACTGCCGATCCAGGCCAAGGCGGGCGATGAAGTGTCGCTCAGCTATATCGACGACTACGGCAGCACCGTGACTGCCCCTCTTATCCGCATTCACTGATACACGCGCACGCCCCCACCAGGAACGCCCATGCCCCGTTCATTCCGATTCACGCGCCGTCGCGCCGTGAAGGCTTTCGGCTGCCCGCTCGCGGCGGCCGTGGCCTTGCACTTGGCCCCCGCACATGCCGGCTACGAGTTCGATGCGTCGTTCCTCGAGATCGGCGGCGGGCAGAGTTCGGCGGCGGTAAAACAACAGGTCAGCGCCATGAGCGAAGGCCAGTTGCCGGGCATTTATCGGGTGGATGTGCGGGTCAACCAACACGCGGTCGAACAACGCGATGTGCGTTTCGTACGCGCCACCGGCACCTCGGACCGCTCGGCCACCGGGCTGTTTCCGTGCCTGGATGTCGAGTTTTTCCGCGCCCAGGGAGTGGCCGACACCGCCCTGCACAACAGAAGCGACGCCGACACCACCTGCATTGCCTTCGACCAGGGCCTGGCCGGCGTGGTCTACGACTACGACTTCAACCACCAATTGCTGTCGATCGAGATTCCCCAGGCGTACCTGGGCAGCATTCCGTTTGAGGTGCGCCGTCGACAGTGGAGCGACGGTGAGAACGTGGCGTTCACCAACTACAGCTTCAGCGGCAGCACGGCAGAGTCCGACAGCGGCCGCCGCCAGAACCAGTTCGGCAGCCTGCGCAGCGGCATCAATGCCGGGGCCTGGCGCCTGCGCAATTTCTCGACCTGGCAGAAAGGCACGGGCGACGCCGGGCGCTGGGAGTCGATGGAAACCTACGCCCAGCGGGACATGGGCAACATGATGGCGATTGCCACCCTGGGCGACGCCACCACCGAAGGCGACCTATTCGACGCGATTCCCTATCGCGGCCTGGGCATCGCCTCGGACCTGGACATGCTGCCCGACCAGTCCCGTGAATTCGCGCCGGTGGTTCGCGGCATCGCCAATGGCCGCTCGCGGGTGATCATCCGCCAGCGCGGCTACGTGATCCATGAGCAATGGGTGCCCTCAGGGCCATTTGCCTTGACCGATCTTTATCCCACCGCCAGCAACGGCGACATCGAGGTCACGGTGGAAGGCCCGGATGGCCAGCGCCAGGTCTACACCCAGTCGTTTTCGTCGGTGCCCTACATGCTGCGCGAGGGGCAACAGAGCTACTCGGTCTTCGCCGGCCAATACCGCCCGGCGCAGTCAGCGTTTGTGCAAGAGACCCCGACCTTCATCCAGGCCTC
This sequence comes from Pseudomonas petroselini, assembly GCF_045037875.1. Taxonomy (NCBI): domain Bacteria; kingdom Pseudomonadati; phylum Pseudomonadota; class Gammaproteobacteria; order Pseudomonadales; family Pseudomonadaceae; genus Pseudomonas; species Pseudomonas petroselini. The sequence goes on along the minus strand of NZ_CP173614.1, from coordinate 2,581,868 downwards.
GCTACGCCGAGGCTTGAGCGGCAGTACCACGCTGTTCGGCGCCAGCCTGCTCAGTGATCAATACAACGCCGGCCTGCTGGGTTTCGCCCACGATTTCGCCGGCTTCGGCGCGATTTCAGTGGACGTGACCCACGCCCGCAGCGACGCCATGGGCCATGAGAAAACCAGCGCCAGCGGCCAGTCGTTCCGCTTCCGCTATTCCAAATCCCTGGCAGCGACCGACACCAATTTCAGCCTGATCGGCTACCGCTACTCCACCGGCGGCTACTACTCGTTCAACGAGGCGCTCAACAGCCGCAACGCCGGGCACACCCTGGACACGTACCGCAGCGGCCATATGAAAAGCAACTTCACCGCCAACGTGTCCCAACAACTGGGCGGCTACGGCGGGGTGTACGCCAACGTGTCGAAAACCGCGTATTGGGACAAGGGCCAGGCCGACACCTCGATCCAGTTGGGTTACAGCGTGAGTTCCGGGAGCATTTCCTACTCCCTCGGGTTGGGCCTGAACAAAGGCGCCGACAGTAGCGATCGCAGCCTGTCCCTGAGCATCAGCATGCCCCTGGGCGGCACGCGCAACCAGCGGGTCACCGCCAACATGAACCAGAGCGCGCGCGGCGCGGCGTCACGCACCGCGACCCTCAGCGGCAACGCGTTTGAAGACGACACCCTGGCCTACAGCGCGGGTGTGTCACAGCAAGTCAACGGCGCCCAACGCCAGGCGGGCGGCACCTTTGCCGCCCAGTACGACGCGCCAAGCGCGATCGTGCGCGGCGCCTACAACGAGTCCACCGGCAACCGCCAACTGGACCTGGGCGTGGAAGGTTCGGTGGTGGCGTACGGCAGCAACCTGATGTTCAGCCAGCCGCTGGGCGAAACCAATGTGATCGTCGCCACGCCGGGGGCCGCCGACGTGGCGGTCACCAACAAGCGCGGGGTGCGAACCAATGCCAATGGCTACACGGTGGTGCCGTCCGCCCTGCCCTATCGCAAGAACCGTGTGTCGCTGGACACCCAGTCGATGTCCGCCGACGTCGACATCGCCGAGCCGGTGCAGGACGTCACGCCCAATCGCGGCGCCTTCGTGCTGGCGGACTTCGACACCCGGCGCGGCAAACGCATTCTGTTCCGCATCCGCGACACCCAAGGCGAAGCCGCGCCCTTTGCCGCCCGCGCCGAACTCTTCGCGGCAGACGGCCGTTCGCTGGGCAACACCCTGGTGGCGGACAAGGGCCGTGCGTTCCTGACCGGCGTGCCGCCCGAGGCACGCCTGTTGATCAGCGTGGACGGGCAACCATGGTGCAGCCGCGAATTGAAACTGCAAGACGACGGCCCTGCCGAGGGTGGGATTACTCAACTGAACATTCAATGTGAGCGCGCGGCCGGTGAGTCGGGCGCCAAGGATTCGTGATCATGAATATCCTGGGCAAAACGCACGCTGGGCTGATACTGGCGTTGGTGTGCGCCGTATTGAGCGGCCTGCCGCAATCGGCGCACGCCTTGATTGGTGGCAACCTCGAATGCTCAATGCCGGGCTACCCGAGCAATGGCTACCGGTTCACGCCGGGTCAGGAGATCGATATTGCCTATACCGGCACTTGCACCATTCGCCGGGCCTTCCCGTATGCGGCCGGCATGAATGCGCAGATCGCCTATATGTCCGGCGCCGATCAGGCCCGGTTGCGCTTTGTCGATCCATACAGCAACACCTACATGCTTGAGTTGCCCCTGGGCCAATATGGAGGGAGTTGTCTGGGCGGGCCCTGCCGGCCCCTGCCGCTCAACACGGTGGTGCCCTATCGATACAGACTGGTGGGCACGGCGCCCCGTACTACGGGCCGGCGCTATGTCCAGCTGTACCTCGGCGTGACTTCGCATAATTACGCCAATTGGGCCGAATGGTTCATGCAATATCCGTTTAACTACACGGTCTACCTGCCCGCATGCAGCTTGAGTTCACCGAGCAGCGTCGACCTGTCGTTCGGCACCATCAGCAGTGCCGACCTCAGTAACCAGAAGCAATCCACCTCGGTATCAGTCACCTGCCCAGCCGCTGTGCAAGCCACCGCCACGCTGGTGCCAAGCCAAGCGGTGGTCAGCGCCAGTAACGGCGTATCGCGCACCACCTTGGCGGGGCTGAACATGCAGGCACGCTGGGGGGATAACACGCCGGTAAACCTGAACAGCCCGCGCACCCTGCAGCTTCGCCAGGGCAGCAACAGCTTGGGGCTGGGTTTCACCCCGCAATTGGAAAGCGGCCAATCCCCGGCCGGTGCCTTCCAGAGCCAATACACCCTGACCATCGACTATCGCTGAGACCATCGCCATGAAAACCTCACTGCTCGCCCTGGCGCTGCTCAGCGCCACCGCCCAGGCCGCGGATACCGTGAACATCACCGTACGCGGCACCCTGACTCGTCCGCCGTGCGTGCTCAGCACCAGCACCACCCTCACCGCAGAATTTGGTGATGTACGCACCGACCAAGTGGCTACGACCGCCACCCAGCCCATCCCCGTGCAATTGATTTGCCCGGCGGGCTCATCGATGAATGTCAGCTTCAGCGCCAATAACGGCACACATACGGCCACTGTCGCCAAAACCACCGTCGACAACTTGGGCGTGTCGCTGTTGTGGGCGGCCGACGATTCCTTGGCCAACCTCAACGGCACCACCAAGCGCTACACCAACCTGAGTGGCAACGTCGATATCAGCCTCAAGGCACAATTGATTGCGCGCGGGGCATTGACGCCCGGAGCCTTCAGTTCGTCCATGGTCATGACCATCAATTACTTATGAACAGGTTGCTTTGGATACTGCTGGCGATGACCGGCGCAGCCGCTGCCCAGGCAGCGGACCAAACAAAGGTCGACGTCACCGGCAAGCTGATCGCCCCCCCTTGCTCAGCGCGTTTTCCCAGTACGCAACAGGTGGACCTGGGCAACGTGAACCTCAACCAGTTGGCCGACGCCAGTGCCAGCGTCACCGACGTGCCGTTGGTGTTCGATTGCCAGGCCAACAGCCAAGTCAGCCTAACCCTCACGGCGGGCGTGGGCAGCGTTGACAGCCACACCCTGCTCACCAGCCGCCCGGCCCTGGGCTTGCAGCTTGGCTTGCTGAATAAAGGCGTGAAGGCTGATTTCAGCCTGGGGGAAACCGGCACCTGGCCAGTAACCGACGGACCGCTGGAACTGACCCTGCGCGTCAAGCCCGTGTCCGTGGGTGAACTGCCCGACGCGGGCAGCTACAGCGCAATGCTGTTGATGCAAATCACCTACCGCTGATTACTGGAACTGCCGCGCCTCGATGCAATAGGTCAGCAACGCCTGGTCACTGTCCACCTCCAGCTTGCGCATGGCGGAGATTTTCTGCGCGCTGACGGTCTTATTGCTGCGGCTCAGTTGCCGCGCGATATCGCTGACGCTCATGCCCGTCACAAATAAACGCAGCACTTCCATTTCCCGCGGCGACAGGCTCTGGAAGCGCTCCTGCACTTGGTACGCATTGCCCACCACCGACGTCGCCGCAGGCCTAGGCGCCTGGTAATTGCGCTGGGCACTGATGGCGCCCAGGGCTTTTTCGATTTCGTCGTGCAGGTGGTTTTTCTGGATCACGCCGGCCACGCCCAGTTCCTGCAAGCGGGTAAGAATCAGGCTGTTGGAAATCATGGTCAGCACCAGCACCTGGGTGTCGGGAAAGTGGCGCAGGATGTACTCGATCAGTTTCAGGCCATCGCCGTAGGTGTCATCACCCGGCATGTTGAAATCCGTGATCAGCACTTGCGGCCGATGCGCGCGCAACAGCTCGATCAACTGGCTGGAACTGACGGCCTCGCCCACCAGGCGATAACGTGAATCGCGCTGCACAATCTCGCGCACGCCCACCAGTACGATCGGGTGGTCATCGGCGATCACAACGTTCATGTCTCGCATTATTCAGCTTCCTTGTTCTGGGCAGAAAGTTCTGCAAGCAAGCACTGCGCCACCGCCGTCAGCCGCGCGCACAACCCGCGGATCTGCGTGGCGGCGTGGTCATCCAGAGGGGCTTCGTACAGCGCGTTTTCCCATGCCTGACACGCACCGGATAAAACCCCGGCGCGCACACTGGCCAGCGCACCGTTGAGGCTGTGCAGGCGCTGGCGCACCCGCTCGGTATCGCCGACGGCCAGGCCCTGCTCGATGTGCTGCACGTCCGCCAGCAAGGTGTCGCCCATCAATTGGCGCATGGCCGGGGACAACTCGATCCAGCCGTCGCGGTCGCGGTCCGTCGGGGGCACCGCCAAGGCATTTGCGCGGCGACAGTGCGCCATCAAGGCCTGGCGCAGCATGCTCATGCTCAACGGTTTGACCACCCAAGCGTTCATGCCCACCGCCAAGCAACGCTCGCCCTCCTCGCGCAGGGCGTTGGCGGTGACGCCGATAATCGGCACCTGCACGCCCTGTTCACGCAGGGCACGGGCCAGGTCGTAGCCGTTCAGGCGCGGCATGTTGATGTCGGTGATCACCAGGTCGAACGGCTGCGAGCCCCAGATTTGCAGGGCGTGTTCACCGTCGCGCGCCACGGTGGCTTGGGCGCCGAGCGCTTCGAGCTGTTCCTGCAGCACGGCCTGGCTGACCGGGTTGTCTTCGGCCACCAGCACCCGTACGTTCAAGCACGGCGCGTCAAGACACGGCGGTGCAAACTCAGGGCTGGCCACTGAAGGGGCACTGTCAACAATCGGCAAGGTGATGAACAGCGAAAAGCTGCTGCCCAGCCCAGGCTCACTGACCACGCGCATGCTACCGCCCATCAGCTCGCTCAGGCGCGAGCAGATCGACAGGCCAAGGCCTGCACCGTTGCCATCCTGGCCGTTGGCCACTTGGTAGAACGGCTTGAACAACTGGTCCAGGGCTTTTTCCGGAATCCCCACGCCGGTGTCGGTGACCTGCCATTGCAGGGCGACTTCATCCGCGAGCAGCGCCTGTACGGTCAACCGTAAACGCACGCGCCCCGACTCAGTGAACTTGATCGCATTGCCCAGCAGGTTATGCAGGATCTGCCGGATACGCCCCGCGTCGCCGAGCAGTTGGCATGGCACTTGGGGGTCGATCTCCGCATCAATCTGCAAGCCCTTGTTGCGCGCCGTGGCGGTAAAGCCCAGCACCGCTTCCTCGACCAATTGCTGCGGGTTGAAGGGCGCCGCTTCCACGGCCATTTGCCCGGACTCGATCTTCGACACGTCCAGAATATTGCTGATCAGTTGGAACAGCACGGTGGAAGAGCCCTGGATGATTTCCAGGTACTGGCGCTGGCGCTCGCTCATGGCGGTCAGGGCCATCAATTCCAGGTTGCCGAGCACGCCATACAGCGGTGTGCGGATTTCGTGACTCATGGTGGCCAGGAACACGGTCTTGGCTTCGTTGGCGGCGGTGGCTTCCTGACGCGCCTGGTCGAGCAACAGCGCTTCGTCCACATGCCGAGTGATGTCGTTGCAGCCGCACAGAAACACGTCTTCGCCCTCGTAGCGCGCGGCAACCACCACCACCTGCAGGTAGCGCCCCTGTACGGCCAGGCACATCTCGCCGGGGGTGTCCGGCCCGTTATTGGCGCGCAGTACGTCCACCAACGGCGCGGTGCCGCCCAGCTGCAGGGCACGCTGGTTTTCCAGCAGCAATTGGCAGTCGCTGCGCCGCACCACGCACAGGCCGGCCGGGGCGTTGTGCAACATGATGCGGTTGAACGCTTCGCTCTCGAACAGACGCTCTTGGGCACGCTGGGCCGGGCTGACGATGCGGGTCTTGTACCAATGGTTGATCCACCAGCCCAGCAGCACCGCCGCCAGAAATGTAAGACCCAGGCCCAGCAGCGGCCATTTGGCGTAGCGCAGGAAATCCTGGTAGCTGATGGCGTACAGGCCGGTCCAGTGCTCGCCGCCCTCACTGATCATCTTGAAGCGCAGGCCCTGGCTGTTAAAGCTCAGCCCAAGCGGCGCCAAGTGTTCATCGCCAAGGCTGCCGAGCAATACATCGCCCTGAGGCGAGATCAGCGTGAACTGGTTGTAGACCGACAGTTGCAGCACCCGCTCGAACTCATCGACCTGAGACGTATCGACAACCGCCGCTAACGTCAGCAGGCCCTGAGGTTGGTTGGCCGGCAATACGGCGGCGGGCGCATCGAGGCCGATCATCGCGACGAGGCTGCGGGTGTTTGGATACAGCTGCAAGGGTGCGCGCATCCAGCGCACGCGCCTGTCAGTGAGCAACAGGTTTTGGCTCTGCTGCAACTGGTGCAAACGGCTCACCACGTCGCGGTAGCGCTCGCGCAACAACGGCTGATGCTGGCGCAGGCCGCCGATGCCAGGGACGGCCAGGCTGGCGACGTCATTGGGGGTAAACACGAACAGCTGCGGTGAGGCGTAGAACGAGCTGGCCCAATAGCCGCCGTAGTAGTCGGTCAATTGCACGCCAAACGCCAGCGCGCGGCGCGTGTCATCCGCCGTGAAATCCGCACCGTAAGACAACGTGAACGGCAACGACAGCGCGAAGCCCTTGGCCTGCACCACGACCTGCCCGGCCTCGTGCTGCAATTGCACGACCTGGGTGGATTGCACCACCGGCAGTGGCGGCGCATTGCTGCGGCTATAGCCGACGGCAACGTTGCGCAGGAACGCCTCATGCTCATGGATGATTTCCACCACGCGGGCGAAGTGAAACTCGACTTTTTCCTGTTCGGCATCGAGCAACCGCGACACCGCCCAGTAGCAACTGCTGGACAGCAACAAGGCGAGCCCGGTGAGCAACAACAGGGCTTTGTTCAGGCGCTGGGAACTTTGCGCGAGTTTATCCAGGCGCAAGCTTGCATGTTTCATCGTCAGTACCGCAGAAGCCTGAATCAGGACGTGGAGCCTATGCATGATCCCGGCATTGGCCAATAACGCCCGGCAAACCGGGCGACCCTTCCTTCGGGCTTCTTGACTGTGTGACCCTGGCCGCTCAGATAAGTGCTGGCGCAGGGCCATCTTCGATCAACAACGCGCTGAATTTATCCGCCGTAACGCCCTGGGAGATCAGGAAGCCTTGCACCTGGTCGCAGCGAATACGCCGCAGTACCGCCAGCTCCGCCTGTGTTTCAGCGCCTTCGGCCGTGGTGGTCAGCCCCAGCTTGCGGCCCAGTTCGACAATGCTTTGCAGGGCCGACGCCAGGCTTTCATTCTCGGCACAGCCGTGCACCAGCGAGCGGTCGATCTTCACTTCGTTGAACGGCGTGGAAACCAGGTTGAAGTAAGAGCTGAACCCCTTGCCAAAATCGTCCTGCGCCAAGCCAAAGCCCATCATGCGCAGGCGACATGCTCCAGCGTAGTAGCTACTGGGCAACCGTGTGGTGGAGCTTTCCATCAATTCGAAGGTGATTTGCCGAGGCTCGGCGTCGCGCTGCTGAACCTGGGCCAGCAGGCGGTCGACCAGGTCGCATTGGTCAAGCAAGTGCGTGGGCAGGTTGATCGACACCGGCAACCGGTAGCCGAGCTGCGCCCACTGGGCCTGGGCGGTCAGGGACTGGGTGAGGATGCAGGTCAGCAGTTGGGTTTCCAGGCCCAGCCGCTCGATTTCACCGAGGAACTCACTGGGCAGCAACACCCCCTCCACCGGATGGACCCAGCGTGCCAACGCTTCGGCGCCGACGATGCGCCCGTCATGCAGGGACTTCTTGGGCTGGAACCAGGCCTGGATTTCACCGTTGGCCAAGGCGCGCACAAGGTCCTCCCGGGCCAGACCGACACCGCGATGGCAGCAGGGTGTGCGGGCCTGTTCGGCGAGTTTGTCGAGGCAATCGCGCAGGGTGCGCACCTGGGGCTCGCGCACCGGTTTGGAGATCAACCCCGCGACAGTGAGGCCCAGGTTATCCGCCACCTGGCCGGCGCCCACCAGCATGCGCCGCGAGGCCACGCTCATCAGTGCCAAGGCCGGTGGCGCCTGCAGGTGCGCCAGTTGCTGGATCAACTGCACGCCGTCCATGCCCGGCATCATCAAGTCGCTGAGCAACAGGTCATAGCGCTGGCGGGCCAGGCGCTGCAACGCGCTCGCGCCGTCCCAGACCACGTCGACGTCAAAGCCGCCGATGCCCTGGAACACGTTGATCAGGTACTCATGCTGAAAAGGATGGTCTTCCACAATGAGCACGCGATAGGCACTCAAAGCACGCTCCTCTGATAAGGCTGCAGGCACTGGTGAAGCACGCGCAACGTGAAGGGCTTGACCAGGCAGTGGTCCATGCCCGCGTTGAGGCAGCGCTCGGCTTCATCGAGCATCGCGTTGGCGGTGGCACCGATGATCGGCAGCGCGCACCCGAGGCGGCGCAGTTGCTCGGTGAGTTCGTAGCCGTTCATGCGCGGCATGTTGACGTCGGTGAGAATCAAGTCGAACGCGGTTTCGCCCCACAGCGACAGCGCTTCAATGCCGTCGCCCGCGAGCACCACGGTGCAGCCGAGCTCTTCGAGTTGATCACGCAGGATCAACTGGTTGATCAGGTTGTCTTCAGCCACCAGCAGGCGCAGGTTGAGGTTGATCTCGGCCGGCACCTCGCAAGGCGTTGGCGACGGGTGTTCCTCGATACCCTGGGCGCGGCTGACCGCGCGATTGAGCGCCTGCAGTTGGTTCAGGCCGATCTGCCAACAGGCACCCGGCCCTTGATGGACACCATGTTCATCGGCGGCCGCCATCACCCGAGGCCCGGACCAGCGCAGCCGTTGGCCGGGGTCGACCGGGCCGGGATACAGCTCCACCAGCACCGCGCCGGGGTCGGCCTCGACCGAGTGCGGCAGGCCCAATTGCGCCCGCGCGCCCCAACGCCGCAACCAGCCGCCAATGCTTTCGGCCAGCTCGCGTACCGGCGACACTACATAGACGCGTTCGCCCAGCAAGGGCAACGCCCACGGCTCATGCGCGTATTCGTCAACCTGCTCCAACGGCAAGGTGAAGGTAAAACTGCTGCCCAGTCCCGGCTCGCTGACCAGCCGCAGCGTACCGTTCATGAGGTGCACCAGGCGCTTGCAGATCGACAACCCAAGCCCGGTGCCCGCCACCACATTGGCATTGCCGCTGGCCTGGAAAAACGGCTCGAACAAATACGGCTGATCGTGCGCCGCAATACCCTTGCCGGTATCGACCACTTGCCACTGCAACAGGGCGCGCTCGCCTTCGCGGCTCTCCAGGCGCAAGCGCAATACGATGCGCCCGCTCTCGGTGAACTTGAGCGCATTGTTGAGCAGGTTATTGAGGATCTGGCGGATACGCGTGACATCGCCGCGCACCTGGTCGGGCAGTTGCGGGTCGAGGCAGGCAAACAGCTGCAAGCCCTTGCTCTGGGCGGCGCCCGCGTAGCCTTGAATCACCTCCTGCACCAGCTCCAGCGGGGAAAATACGCTGAGTTCGAGGGACAGTTGCCCTGCTTCGATTTTCGACACATCCAGCACATCACAGATCAGTTGCAGCAAGTTCGCCGACGAGCCTTCGATGGCATTCAGGTAGCCGCGCTGCTGGCTGTTGAGGTCGGTGCGGGCGAGCAACTCCAGGGTGCCCAACACCCCGTAAAGGGGGGTGCGGATTTCATGGCTCATGGTCGCCAGGAACAACGTCTTGGCCTCATTGGCCGCATCCGCCAAGGTACGCGCCTGCTGCAAGGCCAGCTCCACCTGTTTGCGCTCGGTGATATCGCTGAACGCGCAGATCAACACTTCCTCACGTTGATAACGGGTGGGTGCGAAGCTCAGGAACAAGTGGCGACCGTCGGCTATTTGCAGCTCGTCGGTGTTGCTTTGCTCGCCGGCGTGAAAGGCCCGGCGAATCCAGTCGTGGCACAACTGCTGGCGCTCCTGCCCGTTGCCCAGCCATTGGCGCGACAAGGGATTCTCCAGCACCACTTCGCCGTCACTGCGGCGCAATACGCACAAGGCCACCGGCGCGATACGAATGACCGCGCTGCTGAACGCCTCGCTTTCTACCAAGGCTTCGATACGATTGGCCGCCGGGATGATCAGCCGCTGATCGATACGTCGCACCAGCCGCATCATCAACAGGCTCGCCAGTGCGCACAGCAGCAGGCACACCAGCAGCGGCAACGCCAGGCTGGGCAGCAACGAACTCAGCTCCAGGCTGTAAACGATCTGCCATTGGGAATAGCCCAGGTGTTTGCGGATGGCCAAGCGGTCCGGCAACCAGCGACTGCCCTCCCAGCCGAAACTGGCCGTGGAATGATACTGGCGCAGCACCTGCGCCGCCGCTGGTTGATCGGGCGTGCTGCTGAAAATCAGCTGGCCTGCGGCGTCGAGCAACATGAAGTCGCCAGCCTTTTCATGCTGCAGGGCGTTGATCAGGTCCGGTCCATCGACCTCCAGGCCGAGCCAACCCGAGGTGGGGCTGCGGTCATCCAGGCGGGTAAAAATATACAGCGGCGAATCCAGCCGGCTTTGCTCGGTGAGCCACAGCTCGTCGCTGACCGAGACCTTGCCGGTATCGACCGCCATCAGCCGCTGCAACACCGTCTCCGGCACCGCCTCCGGTGCCGGGCCGACGGTGAACAGGCGCTCCACGCTAGGCTCGGCACGCTGGGCCACATAAATCAGGTTGACCTGGTTCGCCTCCAGGTAGTCGAGCAGGCGTCGGGTCAGCCACAGGCTCCAGATATTGCCCGCCTCCCCCAGGGTGATATGCACTTCCTCGGCGGGCACGTTATTGAGGTTGCCCACGGGCGGCGTTACATGCCGCACGGTGGACAGGCCGAGGCTTTTCAACAGCGTCTGGCGGCTGACAAAAAAACTCTGCGCATCGGAAATCGCCTCATTCATGTAACTGCGCCGCAACGAAATCTCCTCGCTGAACGCAGCGCGCAAATAGCTGTAGGCGCCCGCATACACACCCAACACCAACGCCAGGGCGAACAGGCGCAGCAGCTTGCGGGCGGCCTTGGGCGTGGAGAAGGTGGCGTCGAGGGGTTGCAGGAAATGTTTGAGTTTCATCACCGCAAGCGTACGGAGCGCAAGGAGGCGGGAGAATAAGACGGATCTCAAAGCGCCATTGAACTCTGCCGCCAAACGCTGTTCTAGACAGGTTCGCCGCGGCGTGCGTAGCATCCGCGGCGGTCTTTCGTGTTATCCATCCCAACAGAGCGATCCATGTCTATCCACCAAACTCCCGGGCACGTGCTGCCCGCGCGCAGTGCCGCCAAAATGGAAGCGGCCATGGCCGTGGGCGCTTTCGCTATCGGTACTGGCGAATTCGCCATCATGGGCCTGATGCCCGACATCGCCCAGAACCTGGGTTTAAGCGAACCCCAGGTCGGCCACGCCATCAGCGCCTACGCCCTCGGCGTGATGGTCGGCGCGCCGTTGCTGGCCATCCTTGGCGCCAAGCTGCTGCGCAAACACATGCTGCTGTTGCTCATGGGGCTGTATGCCCTGGGTAACCTGGCGACCGCGTTTACCCCCACCTTTGGTTCGCTGGTGGCCTTCCGCTTTATCAGCGGCCTGCCCCACGGTGCTTATTTCGGGATTGCCGCGGTAGTGGCGTCCAGCATGGTGCCCAACGATAAACGCGCCGGCGCCGTGGCCCGCGTCATGCTGGGCCTGACCCTGGCCATGCTGCTCGGCAACCCCATCGCCACCTTCCTCGGCCAACACCTGGGCTGGCGCTCGGCGTTTGCGTTGGTGAGCGTGATCGCCCTGTGCACCATCGCCTTGGTCTGGCAGTTCGTGCCGCACCGCCACGACGAACAACGCAGCGACCCGCGCAAAGAACTGCGCGCCTTCACCAAGCCTCAGGTGTGGATGGCATTGTCGATCGGTGCGATTGGGTTTGCCGGGATGTTCTGCGTGTTCAGCTACCTGGCGCCGACCATGCTCGAAGTGACCAAGGTATCGCCGCAATGGATTCCGTTTGGCCTCGCCGCGTTTGGCGTGGGTGGGATTATCGGCAACATCGCGGGCGGCAAACTGTTTGATCGCCTGCAGTTTCGTGCGGTGGGCCTGATATTGGTGTGGTCGATCGCCGTGTTGCTGTTCTTCCCCTTCGCCGCGTCCTCGCTATGGGGCGTACTGCTGAGCATGGGCCTGGTCGGCACCATGGTGTCGTTGGCTGCGCCGTTGCAAATCCGCCTGATGGATATTGCCCACGAAGCACCGAGCTTGGCGGCGGCGTCCAACCATGCGGCGTTTAACCTGGCGAATGCGTTGGGGCCGTGGTTTGGCGGGATGGCGATTACGGCGGGGTTGGGATGGACGAGTACCGGTTATATCGGTGCGGTCACGGCGTTGGTCGGGCTCGGGGTTTACCTCATCGCTCGTCGGATGCATGGCGGGCAATGAGCTACTGGCCTATGAACGATTGTGCCGTAGAAATGATCCTAAGACTGGCGTACTGAGTCGGCGCGACTCTGAGTGTAGAGGCCCGCCGAACACACTATACAAGAACTATTCGCATCTAATACGAAGCGTACTTTTACGTGGCGCATTGTGTTTTTTTCTCTACAATTTGGGAACGCAAATAAAGGAATTTTTCGTGAGCAGTCCAACGAATTCAAACGCCCGTCCCCATGATGATGAAATAGATTTGATTCCGCTTATTCAGACACTGTGGAATAGCAAGATAACGATTATTGCAACCACCGTGGTGGGCGCGGTTGCCGCATTGACGCTCTCTGCGACCTCGCCTGAACAATGGACTGCCAGCACTTACATCACTAAGCCATCCCTCTACAGCTTATATAAAGAAATCAATGAAAAGGACGCGCCCGCCAAGGCGAGCCCACTGTCATTGGAAACCAAGCTGTACAGCACCATACAGAATGATATTTTCTATTCCGCCATGGGCATCATGGCCGCTAAATCCGTTGCCCTCAAAGACGCCCCTCCTAAATCGGGCGGGAATGAGCCAATAATTTATGTAGCCTCGACCACCGCGACGACGGCAGCATTGGCGTCTGCCCAGCTGAAATCCGCAATGGAGACAGCCAATACCGAAGCTATTGCGCTTAACTTACCGGCATTGGCTGCAGGGAATACGTTAAAAGCATTTAACACCCTTGATGAAATACAAACCTCCACCCAAAAAACCACCAAAAAATTCGCTTTTCTAGGCGCCTTTTTAGGGTTGGTGCTCGGCAGTATTTTTGTACTCGGCAGGTTCTTCATTCGACAATACAAACAGTCGAACTGAGCACCCGCGACGCTATAGGAGTTCTTCAGTCAGGAAACAAACAATGCAGACCAGCACGGAAACAATAACAACAATAAACAATTTCGCGGAAAATGTTGTTTTCATCAAGGGTACTTTAAGAAAGTAAAATAATGGCCTAGCGCCATTATTGCACCGTGTCTGGCTTTTTTCACGGTGATTTTTGCTGAAAGCAACACACGTCCCTCTCCCGAGCTAGGGAGCACCAGCATCCACTCCTCGACTGAAGGAAAAATCCGCCAACCCCGTGCCCGACGCGAGATTTTTCTTAAAGGCACTGTCGTCACCACTTAACCCAGCCCCCTGTGGCGAGGGAGCTTGCTCCCGCTGGGCTGCGCAGCAACCCCAGTGCGACCTCAATCGTCGTGCAGTAACCCCGAACCATACTCACCATAACTACTGCCAAGCCCACTGCCGCCAAAATTCATCTTGGCGGCTTTGCTGGGGCTATGGTCACCAAACGCCTGGCATCCGCCCGAAAAGCACGGGTCGCTGTTCACGTTCGACGAACTCGACGAGCAAGCGCCCAAGAGCAATGTGCCGGCGATCATCATGGCTTTGGCGAGGTTTGAGATCATGTTTTCAGTTCCCTGTGGACTGGAGGCGCGGGCGTCCTCTCTTGAAGAGGATCGTAGACCTCAAAAGCGCCGCGAATGATGAAACTTTGCTGGGTGACAGGATGGGTTCAGGTTGCCGCCTTGGGTAAGGCGGCGGGGTTGAATGTCAGGCCGTGGCCAGGATGGCGGCAGGCGCAACTTGCTCCTGGGCTCGGTCGATGAGCAGAGCGCTTAGGTCGATTAGCTGCTGGATGCCCAGGACGATGGCGCGGTGCGGGTCTTCGAGGTCGAACGCCAAGGTGGCGGCCATTTGGTTGGCGGAGGCTAGGTTTTCGGCGGCGTTGGCGAGGAGGGTTTCGGGGTCGATGTTGGGGTTGACTGAGAACAGGTTGTTGCTTGGCTGCTCGGCGGGTACAGCATCTTCAGACTGAGGTAGGTACTGGTGAATTGCTCGCTGAGCTGCAGCTTGAAGCTTGGCGTCGGAGAATGCAGCGTTTAAAGCATAAGGCGGATTTGGCGTGACCTTGTACATGGCGAAGCTCCTTAACTATTCAGGAACTGCCAAACTCACTTCCACATGAGGGTGGCAGCCGTACGCGGGTGTGGAAGACCAGGGCTAAGGACCCGGCGCACCGAAGTGCCCCGCGCACAGCCGCCAAAACACATGATACAGGCGTAAAAAAACGCCGATAGGTGTTTGTGACGATTGCGTCTTAGCTTGGTACGGACTTCCACATCCGGCCGCTGGCTTGGCAGCGGCTGGAGGAGGTTAGCTATGGGTGGTCTGATGGGCAAGCCGAGAAAAGTGTGGGAAATTTCTTAGAGAACTCTTGCCTACCGCTGCTACGTCGCGCCGATGATGGATTGGAATTACTAATCCTGTAGGCCACGTATTCCTTGCTCTACAGAGCCGGCCTGAAAGCTGCGTACCACTTTCGTAACAACACTACTTCCAAGCAGTGACGCCATGCTCCTCACGACAGGCGGCAATCGGCCGATTCTGTTGAAAAAGTCGGCTTCGAATTCCACGCCAGAAAAGTACGCACCTGAGATTGAAATCTGAATTTTTGGCTGAAGGTTCAGTGCTCGGATTTCACGTAGCAGCGGGCAACAGGGGTGTTTTCATCCATCAATATTCGAGTGTTTTATGAAAACCGACTTTTTCAACACAATCGGCCAGAAGCAGCCATTCATAATCCCTTAAGGTATAGGGATGCTAACCTCGCTAGGCCAAACTGAGGCAAGTTACCTGAGAGATTCCGGGGATCTAAAAATGGAAGAAACACTCTCCTCGACATTTATGCGCACCAAAGGGAAGCCCATAAGTTTCAATGGAAAAACTGTCGTTGCGATCATGGAGATCAAGATCACAGAGCCCAGAACCGTCTTTTCAGTTCGTCGATTGGGCGCTACGAACGGTCGAGTGCAAGGATTGGCATTAAAGATGATGGGCGGGCAAATCGTCGTCGAAGGCTCTGGCAACGGCTGTCCCGAAATAGTTTTGTGGTCTGATACCAGTCCCGATGCTTTGGAGATAGAAGTGTTTTCTAAAGGTGAAAACGTTCTAAAAATCTGGAACGTCTGGAAGAGCGCTTTTGGCATGAATGCATGGGTTGGCAATGCTGGCATTCACGTCCACGGGACCGATGGCACAATGACGTTGGAATGTAGCGACGGGGTGGGTGATGTCGACTTCTCCGATTATGTGGTTGTTGTGGAAAAACGATAATGCACGGAGTTATGTAGGATTTGGGTCCAAGCTGTGTGAAAACACATTTTTAGAACTATTCGGCCATGGGGGCACTCGACCAGGTTTTGAGGCACCATATGGTCTCTAAGCCAATATGGGGGTCAGACCACGATATACGATGTATTGATCACTTTGAGATCTGCGGCGTTTTCCAAACGACAGGGAGTCTTGACGTGGAAATTACCTCTCCGACACCCAATACCCATCCCTGATAAACTGCGCCCCATTCACCTCGCTAACTCAGATTCCCATGCCCCTACAAACCGCCCCACTCTCCCGCCGCTTCTCCGTCGCCCCGATGATGGACTGGACCGACCGCCACTGCCGGTTCTTCCTGCGCCTGCTCTCCAAGCACGCGCTGCTCTACACCGAGATGGTCACCACCGGCGCGATCCTCCACGGCGATCACGACCGTTTCCTGCGCCACAACGAAGCCGAGCACCCGCTTGCACTGCAATTGGGGGGTAGCGTGCCCGCCGACCTGGCCGCCTGCGCACGTATGGCCGAAGCCGCAGGCTACGACGAAGTAAACCTGAACGTCGGCTGCCCCAGTGATCGGGTGCAGAACAATATGATCGGCGCGATCTTGATGGCGCATCCGGCGTTGGTGGCGGAGTGTGTGAAGGCGATGCGTGATGCGGTGTCGATTCCGGTGACGGTGAAGCACCGTATCGGGATCAACGGGCGGGACAGTTATGCCCAGTTGTGTGATTTCGTCGGGACGGTGAAGGACGCTGGTTGCACCAGTTTTACCGTGCATGCGCGGATTGCGATCCTGGAAGGGCTGTCACCGAAGGAGAACCGTGACATTCCTCCTTTGCGCTACGACGTGGCGGCGCAGTTGAAGCAGGACTTTCCTGAGTTGGAGATTGTGCTCAACGGCGGGATCAAGACGCTGGAGCAGTGCCATGAGCATCTGCAGACATTTGATGGGGTGATGCTGGGGCGCGAGGCTTATCACAATCCGTATGTGTTGGCGGAGGTGGATCAGCAGTTGTTTGGCAGTGAGGCCCCGGTGATCAGTCGGGCTGAGGCGTTGGTGCAGTTGCGGCCTTATATTGCTGAGCATTTGGCGACCGGTGGCTCGATGCACCACATCACTCGGCATATTCTGGGGTTGGGCACTGGTTTTCCGGGGGCGCGCAAGTTCAGGCAGTTGTTGTCGGTGGATATTCATAAGGCGGCGGATCCATTGGCGTTGCTGGATCAGGCCGGGGCTTTGCTGGAAGGGCGGTGAGCGTCCTTTCAGGTGCGGGGTGACTGGCCTGCCGCTATCGGGGGCAAGCCCCCTCCCACATTTGGGTTGTGGTGGTCATGCGGTAATTGGGTTGAACCTGCCGACCGTTTTGCCCTCCTATCTTGCAGCACGGCCGGTCATTCAAACGGCTGTTTTCAGGTTGTTGCCCTCGCAAACGATCGAACGCATTTGCGCCCTTGAGCGCCTGTCGGCGCTCGGGTAATGTCATCAGACCCACAGGACAGAGCACGCCCATGACTTCCAAGCTGGAACAACTCAAGCAATTCACCACCGTCGTAGCCGATACCGGCGATTTTTCTACCCTCGCCAAGCTCAAGCCGCAAGACGCCACCACCAACCCTTCCCTGCTGCTCAAGGCTGCTTCGATCCCAGGCTATGCCAAGCTGCTCGATGAGTGCGTACAGGACTGCAATGGTGATGTAGGCCTGGCCAGCGACCGTTTTGCGGTGGCGGTGGGTCAAGAGATTCTCAAAGTGGTGCCGGGCCGTATTTCCACCGAGGTGGATGCCCGCCTGTCGTTCGACACTGACGCCGTACTCAAGCGTGCGCACCGTCTGATCGACCTGTACGACAAAGCCGGCGTTGGCCGCGACCGTGTGCTGATCAAGATCGCCTCCACCTGGGAAGGCATCCGCGCCGCCGAGCAGCTGGAAAAAGAAGGTATCCAGACCAACCTGACGCTGCTGTTCTCCTTCGCCCAGGCGGTAGCCTGTGCTGAGGCTGGCGTGTTCCTGATCTCACCTTTCGTGGGCCGTATCTACGATTGGTACAAAAAGGCCAACGGCAACGACTACACCGGTGCTGAAGACCCGGGTGTGCAGTCGGTGACGCGCATCTACAACTACTACAAGGCCAACGGCTACAAGACCGTGGTGATGGGTGCGAGCTTCCGCAACCTCAGCCAGATCGAAGAGTTGGCTGGCTGTGATCGCCTGACCATCAGCCCGGATCTGCTGGAGAAGCTGGCGGCGGATGAAGGCAAGCTGGAGCGTAAGTTGTCGCCAGGCCATGCCGGTGAAGCGCGGGTGCATCTGACTGAAGCGCAGTTCCGTTGGGAGTCCAACGAGGATGCGATGGCGACTGAGAAGCTGGCGGAGGGAATTCGTCAGTTTGCTCGGGACCAGGAGAAGCTGGAAGCGCTGTTGTCGGCCAAGCTGTAAAAAGCGCAGGCGGCAAAAAGGGCGGTACCTTCGCGGGTACCGCCCTTTTTTTTGCCTTTTGCCGCTATCAAGCCAAGCAGCGTTCAAAGGTGGGAGGGGGCTTGCTCCCGATGGCGGTGGGTCAGTTATGAATTTACTGACTGTCACTCCGCTATCGGGGGGCAAGCCCCCTCCCACAGTTGACCGTGTTCCAGGACTTGGATCAGTGGCGTTCCAGCGCGTTCACTAGGTCGTGGAAGGCTTCACGGTTGGACTCGTTCAAGCCCATCAGGATCTTGTGCGCTTCCAGCACCTTGACCCGCACCACCTCCTCGGACTGGTCCTGGGACGGCAGGTCGGTCAGGCATTCCGGGCAGGGGATCGGGCGGTCAACGATGTTGAACACTTGGTCGAAGCCCATGGACTGCAGCAGACGGGTGATGTCTTCGTGGGTGGTGACGACCGTCGGCAACAGGCCAACCTTCTGCCGAGACAGAATGGACAACTTGGCCAAGAGACCCAGGGTGGTGCTATCGATGCTGCGGGTTTCGGTCAGATCGATCACGATCGCCGAGAAGTTCAGCGCTGTGAAGATCCGCTCAATCGTCGCATCCAGCGCCGAACACAAGGTCAGGCGCACTTCACCGACAAATTTCAGGACAAAGGTCCCGTCTTGCTCGGCGAATTGGATTCTTCCGGTACTCATCAAAGATTCCTGCTCAACACCAATAGGGCGATATCATCCGGCATCTCCCCTAGCGTGGCCAATCCAAAAACCTGCCGCAGGCCATCCAGGCTGCCGCCCGCCGACTTGACCTTTTGGGGCAAGGCGGCTTCTTTCTCTTTGAGTGTAGGCTCTGGAAGAAGGTCCAGGATACCGTCGGACATCAGCGTAAGGCTGAACGTCGGCGGTAACTCCAGAATGTGGTCTTCATAGGTGGCTTCATTGAACAAGCCCACCGGCAAACCACGCCCTTCCAGGTAACGCACACTGTCAGGAGTGTACAAAACCGGCATCGGCAGGTGACCGCCGATGCTGTAGGTCAAAAGACCAGTTTCTTCATCAATCACGCCGCCGACCATCGTCACGTGCTTGCCCAGCTTGCAGCTGATCAGGCCCCGGTTGATGTGGCCCAGCACCTGGGAGGGAGTGAACTCCGGCAAGGTGCCATTGCGTTTGGATTCGAACAGCAACCGTGTGGTCATGAACTTCAACAACACGGTGACAAAAGCAGAGGAAGCACCATGGCCGGATACATCGGCCAGGTAGAACGCGACACGCCGTTCGTCAACGCGGAAGTAGTCGACAAAATCACCCGAGAGGTACAGCGACGGGATGATCTGGTGCGCAAACTGAAATTCGTCGATGGTCCAGGGGCTGACTGGCAGCATGTTCATTTGCACCTGGCGACCGGCGTTCTGGTCTTCCTGGAGCAGGTTGAGGCTGGCTTCGAGTTCGCGGTTGGCGGTTTCGAGCTTCTCGCGATAGCGCTGGTTCTCCACTAGCAGGCGGGCACGGTCCAGGGCACGGCGCACCGAGTGCTCCAGCACCGCCAGGTCTTCCAGGGGCTTGATCAGGTAATCGGCAGCGCCCAGGCGCAGGGCCTCGACGGCATCGTTCATCACGCCCGCGCCGGACACGACAATCACCGGGGTCTGCGGCGCGCGCTCGGTCACCTGGCGAATCAGCTCGAGGCCGCCCATCTGGGGCATGCGCAGGTCGCAGATCACGAGGTCGGGCTGGTCGCGCTCGAATACCTGAAGACCCTGTTGGCCATTACTGGCCTGCAGGACGCTGAAGCCACTGTCTTCCAAATAGGCCGCGAGGCTCGCGCGCACTACTTCGTCGTCATCGATTATCAGCAGCGTGGCACTGGTTTTTTGCATGTGGGCAAACGGCGCCAGAATTAGGTTGGCGTAGGCGGCTCGGCAATGGCCGGACTCACGTACTGGATTCGCTTTCTAGCCTCTCTGTCCTACAAAGCGTTGGGATTTCGCCCATGCACAAAGGTAAAGCAGAGGTGCCCTTCTAAGGCGCAGACGGTACTCCCATCCGTGAGGGGTTTCAAGCTCATGCCGATGGTCGCCGGGCGTCTTTACATCGCAAATCACCGGGAGTTATAAGAACAGGCACGACCACAACACAAAGTAAGGATGGAACCTATGAGCGAACACGAGCGCGACTATGCCGAAAAACGCGATTTCATCCGCATGCGTGTGGATGCCGATGTGGCTTTGATCCATGCCGGCCAAGAGATTGCCGGGGTATGCGTGGACCTTTCCAGCTCCGGGATGCAGGTGCAGGCCCCCCGCCAGTTCAACGTGGGAGATGAATTGACCGTACGCATCGATTCGGAGCATGCCGCCCTTGCCGGCCTGGAGGCGGATACCGAAGTGGTATGGACCAAGACGGCAGGCGAAGAGCAACAGCTGGGGCTTAAGATCTTGAAAATGCGCTGAAACCCGCGCACAAAAAAGGCGACCCCCAGGGTCGCCTTTTTTTCATTTCAAAACATCACAGCTTAAAAATCGTCAACCACCTTGCCATCCTTGACCTTGAACTCGCGGTTCTGCAGGTAGGCGTTGCGGATAAAGGTGTACTTATCGCCGGTGATCAGCTTCTCACTGTCGAGCAGGCTGGCACGGGTGTCGACAATGTTCAGGCCCATGGTGCTGTTGCGCCAGCCGATATCGTTCATATAGCGGTACGGTTGGGTGTAGCTGTCCACGTACTTGGACGGCGCATCACGCAGTGTGCTTGGGCCCAGCAGCGGGATCATCACGTAAGGACCACTGCCCACGCCCCAATAACCGAGGGTCTGGCCGAAGTCTTCATCGCTGCGTTGCAGCCCCATTTTGGTGCCGACATCGATAAAGCCCAGCACGCCGAACGTGGTGTTGACCAGCAAACGGGCGGTGTCGACACCGGCGTTATGCGGTTTGAGTTGCAGCACGTTGTTGGCCAGGTTGCCCACATCGCCGATGTTGCGGAAGAAGTTGTGGATACCGTCTTCGACAAACTGCGGGGTAATCCACTCATAGCCTTGGGCCAACGGCTTCAGGGCGTAGGTATCAACGGTGTCGTTGAAGGTGAAGATCGGGCGGTTGATGCTTTCCCACGGATCGTCTTCCGACGCTGCGTGTGCGGCAAACGGCGCCAGCAGTACAGTGGCACACACCGACAGCTGAGCGAAATAATGGCTCCAGCGCATAGCTTTTGCTCCTTGAATGGTCTGTCATGGGCGCTATGCCCTGAATAAGGCCGTCAGTATATGACGGAAGTCGCCATTTAGGCAGCAACAAGGAAGCGCCTGACATTAAATGGACAAAATTCCTACAATTAACAATCCTGTCATCGACTTGTCATCCTGCCTCGATAGCGTTAGCGCTATTTCAGGGATGTCGACATGCCTCAACCCGAAATTGCCATCGCCAGCGCCCCCGCCTTGACTGCCGTTCTGTTTGGCCTGAGTGGCTGCCTGGTGGATTTCGGTTCCCGGGCGCGCACCGACTCACCCTCCCCCGACTCCCAAGCCACACCGGGTGCGCTGAAAATCCTGCGCAGCCTCAAGGAACAGGGTGTTCCCTGCGCCTGGCTGGATGAACTCCCCCCTGCCGTCACTACGCCCCTGGCCGCCACGCTGCCCGATTGGGTCAAGGCGGCATCGCCCTCCGCCATTCGCTGGCCCGCGCCCCATGCCTGCTGGCAAGCCTTGATGGAGCTGAATATCGAGCGCCTGGAAGGCTGCGTGTTGGTCAGCGGCGAACCGCGCCTGCTGCAATCAGGGCTCAATGCCGGGTTGTGGACCATCGGCCTGGCCTCCTGCGGCTCATTGTGCGGGATGGCGCCCGAGCAATGGCTGGCATTGAGCGAACCGGAACGCGAGCTCAAGCGCGGCAAGGCCACCCTCGCGCTGTACGGGCTGGGCGTGCACTCGGTGATCGATCACCTGGGCGAACTCGGCACCTGCCTGGCCGACATCAGGCTGCGCCAGCACAAAGGCGAGAAGCCCTGACACGGATCATGCACAGTCGACGCCAGTGGATTAATCTACAGGTCAGCCCGTAGACCTTTCTCGGCGTGCCGCGGTCTATGCCAGTGACTATCGATAAAAGGAAACATGTCATGCCTGATCGCAAAAAACTGGAAGAACAGGTCGAGATCCTGCGCGGGCAATTGGAACAGGATCCGCCGCTGTCGGAAGAGAAGCGTGAAGCATTGGAGGCTTTGATTGCCAAGTTTGAGTTACAACTTGAACTTGAACCGGCGACTCAGACACCCAGTATTTCCGATGATGTGAATCAAGCAGCCATAGAGTTCGACGCCGAGCACCCGGTGATTTCCGGGACATTGCGCAATATCATGAACACGCTGGGCAGCATGGGGATTTAATCTGCGCGCCAGCCCAGCGCAGATCCCAATGTGGGAGGGGGCAAGCCCACTCCCACACTTGTTTACTGGCGAGCCAGGCGCACGTTCTGGAACGCGACATCCTCAGTACTGCGATACGGGTTGATATCCAGCCCACCCCGCCGCACATACCGCGCATACACCGTCAACTTCTCCGGCTTCAGCAAGCGCTGCAAGTCCAGGAAGATGCGCTCCACGCACTGTTCATGGAAGTCCGAGTGCTGGCGAAAGCTCACGATGTATTCCAGCAGGCTGGCGTGATCCAGCGCGTGACCACGGTATTCCACCACGACGCTGCCCCAGTCAGGCTGGCTGGTCACCGGGCAGTTGGATTTGAGCAGGTGGCTGTGCACGCTCTCCTCGACAACGCGCGCATCATCGCAACGCAGCAGTTCCGGGCGTGGTTGCTCGTAGTTGCTGACACTGATATCCAAATCATCGATGCACACACCGGGCAACGCCATTACGCCTTCAGCTTCACTTTCAGCCAAGGTGCGAATACGCACGGTCACAGGCTTGCCGGCAGCGGCGCTGAGGTCGGTGCGCAGGGTGGCTTCCAGGCTTGCCGTATCGGCAAACGCGGTCTGGTTGAGCGAGTTGAGGTACAGCTTGAACGACTTGGACTCGATGATGTTCGGCGAGTCGGCCGGGATGCTGAATTCACCGATGGCCACCACCGGCTTGCCCGACGGCAGCAGCCAGGACAGTTCGAAGCAGTTCCAGAAATCCACGCCCTTGTAAGGCAGGGTCTCGGCGCTCAGGCCCAGTTCGGCCCATTTGGCCGCACGCGGGATCGGGAACAACAACGAAGGTGTGTAGGTGGAGATGTATTCACTGGACTTGCCCAGCGGCGAATGTTCGGCTGCGGGATGCATGGCGGAAACCTGGCTAAATAAACCGCGCCAGTCTACCAGCCTTTGCCTCCGCGCCTAAGCGCCAGCGGATCAATCGACGTTGAGCTTCCCGACCATGCCCGCCTGGTAATGCCCCGGCAGGTTGCAGGCAAACTCCAGGCCCGTGGCCTTGGTGAAGGTCCAGGTCAGCTCGGCAGTTTTGCCGGGCTCGACCAATACGCTATTGGGATCGTCGTGTTTCATATCACCATGGCCCATGGCGCTATGATCCATCTTGCCCATGCCCGTGGAAGTGAGCATGCCACTGGCCTGCATCTGCAACATTTCCTTCTGATGCTCGGCATGCATTGCCGCATCGCCCAGGTTGAATTCGTGCAGCAACTGGCCCTTGTTGACCAGTACAAAACGCACCGTCTCACCGGCTTTCACGTCAATGGACTTGGGCGAAAAGGAAATGTCCTGCAGCGTCACTTCCACGGTACGCGTGGCCTTGCTCGCGGGCGCAGCCTCGCCGAACGCATAGGTGTGGGCGGCATCAGCCATCGCCTCAACACTCAACGCCAGCAGGCACGTCGCCAACAACAGGGGTTTACGCAATGCCATCATTCTTCTCCAAAATATCTGACTCATCTGGGGCACACTCTAAGCGTGCGCCGCTGCCAGCCAACTGACTGCTAGATTACAACTTTGTCAGGTTACCCCCCTGCCCTGGCACCCAGGGTATAAAGCCGTCGTCACCCGTTGCCAAGAGCCGCCCATGAAACTGCTGATCGTCGAAGACCAACCCAAAACCGGCCAGTACCTGCGCCAGGGCCTGACGGAGGCGGGGTTTACCACCGAACTGGTGGCCGACGGTACCAGCGGTCAGCACCTGGCACTGACCGGCGCCTACGACCTGTTGATCCTCGATGTGATGCTGCCGGGCCGTGATGGCTGGCAGATCCTCCAGGCCGTGCGCACGGCAGGCCTGGACATCCCGGTACTGTTCCTGACCGCCCGCGACGCCGTGGAAGACCGCGTGCACGGCCTGGAACTGGGTGCCGACGACTACTTGGTCAAACCCTTCGCCTTCTCCGAACTGCTGGCGCGCGTGCGCAGCCTGTTGCGCCGTGGCAGCAGCACGCCGCAGGAAACCGCCTTGCAACTGGCCGATTTGCGCCTGGACCTGATCCGCCGACGCGTCGAGCGGGACGGCCAGCGCATCGACCTGACGGCCAAGGAGTTTTCCCTGCTCGAACTGCTGCTGCGCCGCCAGGGCGAAGTGCTGCCCAAATCGCTGATCGCCTCCCAGGTGTGGGACATGAACTTCGACAGCGACACCAACATTATCGAAGTGGCAATCCGCCGCCTGCGCCTGAAAGTCGACGATAACTTCCCGAATAAATTGATCCACACCGTGCGCGGCATGGGTTATGTGCTGGAGGAGCGCGTCAATTGATCAAGCGCCTGTCCCTGGCCAGTCGCCTGGCGCTGCTGTTCGCGGCCTGCACGGCGGTGGTGTCGCTGATCGCGGGCGTGCTGTTCAACCGCGCCAGCGAGGCGCACTTCATTGAGCTGGACCAGCAACAGCTCGACAGCCAGTTGGTGGCGCTGCGCAGCACCTTGCAGGGTGTCGACTCGCCAGAATTGTTCGCGCAACGTGAAGCCCAACTGCGCGCCGAGCTCAATCGCCAACCCGAGCTGGCGCTGCGCGTCACCGCCCAAGGCCAGCGCTGGTTTGACGGTGCACCCGGCGTCAATCTGCCCACCGGCCCCGGCCTGCACAGCCTGCAAAACGCCGGCACCGACTACCGCGTCTACAACACACCGTTGCGGGCAAACCAACCCGACTCGCCACAGTTGACGCTGGTGCTCGATATCACTCACCACCAGCATTTCCTGCAACGCATGCAGCATCTGATCTGGCTCACCGTCGGCCTGTCAGCCCTGGCGACCGCCCTGCTCGGTGCATGGGCCGCCCGCAGTGGCCTGCGCCCGTTACGACGCATGGGGGAAGTGGCCGCGAGTGTGTCTGCCCACTCCCTGACGCAGCGCCTGCCCCAGCAGCACATGCCGGTGGAACTGGCCGAACTGGCTCAAACCTTCAACGCCATGCTCGGCCGCCTGGACGATGCGTTCCAGCGCCTCTCGGCGTTCTCCGCCGACATCGCCCACGAACTGCGCACGCCGTTATCGAACCTGCTGACCCAGACCCAGGTCATCCTCACTCAGCCACGGCCGCTGGAGGATTACCGCGAGGCGCTGCACAGCAACCTGGAAGAGCTGCAATGGATGGCGCAGCTGGTCAATGACATGTTGTATCTGGCGAAGGCGGATCATGGATTGCTGGTGCCTAAGCGCGAGCCTCTGGCGCTGGCAGAGGAAGTGGAGGCGTTGCTGGAGTTTTTCGCGTTGCTGGCCGAAGACGCCCACGTCAGCCTGGTGCGCGAAGGCACAGCCCACACGATGGGTGATCGCGGTATGTTGCGCCGGGCGCTGTCGAACCTGCTCGATAACGCCCTGCGGTTTACTCCAGCGGGCGGCAAAGTGCGGGTGCGCATGGTGGACGGCGTGACGCTCACGGTTGAAAACACCGGGGAAGGCATTCCAGCACAGTTGTTACCGAGGTTGTTTGATCGGTTCTACCGGGCGGACCCGGCGCGGCATGAAGGCAGCAGCGAGCATGCGGGGCTGGGGTTGGCGATTACCCAGTCGATTGTGCGGGCGCATGGAGGGAGGATTTATTGTGAGTCTGGGGCGGGGTGGACGCGGTTTGTGATTGAGTTGCCCGGCGGAGATTGATGCAAGCGGTACCGGCCCTATCGGGGGCAAGCCCCCTCCCACATTGTGATGCGTGAATATATTCAAACTGTGGGAGGGGGCTTGCCCCCGATAGCGGTCTTGAATCTTACGAATATCTCAAGGCATGCGCCGGCTCAATCTTCGCCGCCCGATACGCCGGATAAATCGTCGCCAAAAAGCTCAACACAAACCCGGCCGTGCAGATCAGCAGCACATCCCCGCCTTGCAGTTCCGAAGGCAGGTTGCTGACAAAATACACATCCGAACTGAAGATATGCTGCCCGGTCACCCGTTCCAGCCAGCCCACCAGCTCACTTACATTCAGCGCCGCAATCACACCCAAGATGCCGCCGATCAAGGTGCCGACGACACCGATCACGGAGCCCTGCACCATGAAGATCGCCATGATCTGCCGCGGCGTCGCGCCGATGGTACGCAGGATCGCGATGTCCGCGCCCTTGTCGTTTACCACCATAATCAGCGTGGCAATGATGTTGAACGCAGCCACGGCGACGATCATCAGCAACAGCAAGCCGATCATGGTCTTTTCCATTTTCATTGCGCTGAACAGGCTGCCCTGGGTGTGGGTCCAGTCATCCGGCTTGTAGGCGGCGCCCAGGCTGGCGGCGATGTCCGCCGAGACCTTGGGCGCCGCATACAGGTCTTTCACCGCCAGGCGCACGCTTTGCACCTGGTTCGGCTGCCAATGCTGGATCTCTGCGGCGTCGGCCATGTGGATCATGGCCATGGAGCCGTCCAGTTCGGCGCCGACCTTGAAGATCCCCACCACGTTCAAGCGCTGCATGCGCGGGGTGATGCCCCCCGGCGCGGTGCTGATTTCCGGCACGATCAGGGTCAACTTGTCGCCCACATTGAGGCGGAAGCGCCGGGCGGTGATTTCGCCGACCACCACGCCGAACTCGCCAGGCTTCAGGTCATCCAGTTTGCCGCGCACGATATGCTGGGCGACGATCGACACCTTGCCTTCCTGTGCCGGGTCGATGCCGCTGATCTCGATCGGCTGCATGGCGCCCTTGTAGGAGAACATGCCGTCCATCTGCGTGAAGGGCACTGCCGCGGTCACTTCCGGGTTCTTCATCGCGGCGGCGGCCACGGGCTGCCAATCGTTGATCGGGTTCACGCCGACGATGGTCGCGTGGGGCACCATGCCAAGGATGCGCGAGCTCATTTCGCGCTGGAAGCCGTTCATCACCGACAGCACTACGATCATCGCCAGCACGCCCAGGGCGAGGCCGATCATCGAGGTCATCGAGATAAACGAGACAAAACGGTTGCGGCGCTTGGCGCGGGTATAGCGCGTGCCGATGAAAATCGATAACGGTCTGAACATTCGCGGGCACCGTTGAAAAAATGAAAAAGCCCAGCGCTTAAGGCGCCGGGCTTGAAACGGGTCAGATGGCGACCAGATGACCTTCCTGCAGGTGCAACACGCGGTCCATCTGCCGGGCCATGCTCATGTCATGGGTCACCACCAGGAACGCGGTGCGCATCTGGGTGCTCAGTTCCAGCATCAAGTCCTTGATGCCCTGGGCGGTGTGGGAGTCGAGGTTGCCGGTGGGCTCATCGAGCATCACCAGGCCTGGGTTGTTGACCAGGGCACGGGCAATCGCCACACGCTGACGCTCGCCGCCGGACAGCTCCGCCGGCTTGTGCTCCAGGCGATGGCCGAGGCCGACACGCTCCAGCAGGGCCTGGGCACGCTGGCGGGCTTGCGGGATCGCGGTCTTGCCGATCAACAGCGGCATGCACACGTTTTCCAGGGCGGTGAATTCCGGCAGCAAATGGTGGAACTGGTACACAAAGCCCAACGAACGGTTGCGCAGTTGCCCACGAGCCTTCTCACCGAGGGCCGACAGCTCTTCACCGGCCAGCCACACGCTGCCCTGGGACGGCGTATCAAGGCCGCCCAGCAGGTTCAGCAAGGTGCTTTTGCCGGAACCGGAACTGCCGACGATCGCCACGCGTTCGCCAGGGTGCAGCTCAAGTTGCAGGTTGGACAACACCACTACCGATTCCGGGCCTTCCTCGTAGGATTTGCCCAGGTTGCGGCAGCTCAGGATTGCTTTTTCACTCATGCCCGATTCACTCATAACGTAAGGCCTGTGCTGGCTGGGTACGTGCCGCGCGCCAGGCTGGATACAGGGTGGCAAGGAAACTCAGGACCAACGCAGCGCCGCCCACCATCAACACGTCCTGGGCCTGAACCTGGGACGGCAAGTAGTCGATGAAGTACACGTCGGCGTTGAGAAACTTGTGGCCTATCAGGGTTTCGAGGCCGGCGATGGCGGCACTCACGTTCAACGCAGCCAGAATGCCGACGGCCGTACCGATCAAGGTGCCGACCACGCCGATCACGGTGCCCTGCACCATGAAGATCGCCATGATCTGCCCCGGCGTGGCGCCGAGGGTACGCAGGATGGCGATATCGCCCTTCTTGTCGTTCACCACCATCACCAGCGTGGAGATGATGTTGAAGGCCGCCACGGCGACGATCAGCAGCAACAGCAGGCCGATCATGGCTTTTTCCATGCGGATGGCCTGGTACAGGTTACCGTGGGTACGGGTCCAGTCGCGGGCGTAGTACTGGTTTTCACCCAGGTGCTGGGCGATTTCCCAGGCGCCGCGCGGTGCGTCGAACAGGTCGTTGAACTTCAGGCGCAGGCCCTGCACCTGGTCCGGCTGCCAGCGATGCAGGCGCGCCAGGTCAGTGAGGTTGGTCAGGCCGAGGTAGCCGTCGATCTCGCCGGCGCCAACGTGGAAGGTGCCGACCACGGTAAAGCGCTTCATGCGCGGGAACATGCCGGCCGGGGTCACGGTGACTTCCGGCGCGACGAAGGTCAGCTTGTCGCCGAGGCCCACGCCGAGCTTGGCCGCCGCCTTGTCGCCGATCACGATGCCGAAGCTGCCGGGCGCCAGGTCGTCGAGCTTGCCCTGCAACATGAACTTGTCGATGATCGAGACGTTGCGTTCCTGGGCCGGGTCGATGGCATTGAGCAGGATCTTCTGCACCTTGCCGTCATTGGTCAGCAACCCCTGCATCTGGGTGAAGGGCGCAACCGCCAGCACCTTGGGGTTCTGCTTGACCTTGGCCGCCAGGCTTTGCCAGTCGCTGATGGGCGCATCGCCCTCGATGGTCGCGTGGGGCACCATGCCCAGCACGCGGGTGCGCATCTCATGATCGAAGCCGTTCATGACCGACAGCACCACGATCATCACGACCACGCCCAAGGCGAGCCCGATCATCGAGGTGAGGGAAATGAACGACACAAAATGATTGCGGCGCTTTGCACGGGTATAACGCGTGCCGATAAATACGAAGAGAGGTCTGAACATGTCGGGGCTTGTTCGGAGGAAAAGAAGACGTCCCGGTGGCGGGGTCTGGTAAGCAGCTTTACACTCAGACCATTACCGTTACCTGGGGTTCGCCATGTCGACATTAGATGAAGAAGAGCGCCGCGAATACTACCGTATCGACGACATGATCGCACTCCAAATCAAAAGCCTGTCTGCCCCCGAAGCAGCGAGCAAGGAAGTGTTGCTGGATGATTCGCCGCTCTTCAATCTGCTCAGCGAGCTGCACCTGAGTGAATTCGAGGCCCAGCACCTGCTACGCCAGCTCAGCGAGAAGGATCGCACCCTCGCGGCCTTCCTGCGTGTGCAGAACAAACGTGTCGATCTGCTCAGCCAGATCATGGCGCGCGGCTTACTGGATGAGGTCGGCGCTCCGCAGCCGGTGATCATTTCCGAAGGTGGCATCGACTTCCAACATCCCACGCCCCTGCCGGCCGGCGCCCACCTGGCGGTCAAGCTGGTGCTGATGCCCCAGGCACTCGGCCTGCTGCTGCGCGCGCGGGTCACCCATTGCGATCCCAAAGGCACAGGCTTTGACGTCGGCACGGAATTCGAAGCCATGACCGACGCCCAGCGCCAACTGCTGGCGCGCTACATCTTGCAGAAACAGGCCCAGGAACGGCGCCTGGCGCGGGAACAAAGCGACGCCCAAGACACCTGAACTCTCGAATTCACCCCGCCGGACGACCTGGCGTAAAGGAGCAACTGTGACCCTGATCTACGGCCACCGCGGTGCCAAAGGCGAAGCACCGGAAAACACCCTGACCAGCTTCCAGGAGTGCCTCAAGCACGGTGTACGCCGCTGCGAACTGGATTTGCACCTGTCCATGGACGGCGAGCTGATGGTCATCCACGATCCGACCCTCAAGCGCACCGCCGACCGGCGCGGCAAAGTCGTCGAGTATTCGGCGGCAGACTTGGTGAAGATGGACGCGCGCAAAGGCGGCCCGGGCTGGGTCAAGCCCTGCCCGATCCCGCGCCTGGAAGAACTGTTCGAACAGTGCGACTTCGATCACTGGCAACTGGAAGTCAAAAGCGCTTCGCGCACCCGCGCCGCCACCACCGTGCTGGCGATCCGTGAGATGGCCGTACGTTTCGGTCTGATGGACAAGGTCACCGTGACCTCAAGCTCGCGGGAAGTGCTGAAAGCGGCGGTTGAACTCACCCCGGACCTGTCACGCGGCCTGGTCGCCGAATATGCCTGGCTCGACCCGTTGAAGGTCGCGCAGAACTATGGCTGTGAGTATCTGGCGTTGAACTGGACATTGTGCACCCCCGAGCGCCTGGAAAAAGCCCAGCGCCAGGGCTTGCACGTGTCCGTGTGGACAGTCAACGAACCCGCGCTGATGCGCAGGCTCGCCGACTTCGGCGTAGATAGCCTGATTACAGACTTTCCCGGTTTGGCCACTGCCACTCTCGGGAATTACTGAAATCGGTCTCCCCGGCCGGCTCAGGCCACCGGCCGGAGCCGCTCAAAAAAGCCGGTTGAGGCCGTCGTAGGCCGCGACCCGATAGGCTTCCGCCATGGTCGGGTAGTTGAACGTGGTGTTCACAAAATACTTGAGGGTATTTTGCTCACCCGGCTGGCTCATGATCGCCTGGCCGATGTGCACGATTTCCGAGGCTTGGTAGCCGAAGCAATGCACGCCGAGGACTTCCAGGGTTTCACGGTGGAACAGGATCTTCAGCATGCCTTGCGGCTCGCCGGCGATCTGCGCACGCGCCATGCTCTTGAAGAACGCCTTGCCCACTTCGTAAGGCACCTTGGCCTTGGTCAGTTCGTGCTCGTTCTTGCCGATCGAGCTGATCTCCGGAATGGTGTAGATCCCGGTCGGCACGTCGTTCACGTAGCGCCAGCTGCCATTGTCGACGATGCTGCCAGCGGCCGAACGGCCCTGGTCGTGCGCGGCACTGGCCAGGCTCGGCCAGCCGATCACGTCACCGGCGCCGTAGATGTTGGTCACGCAGGTGCGGTAGTTCTCGTCCACCTCGATCTGGCCACGGCTGTTGACCTTGACCCCGATGTTTTCCATGCCCAGCTTGTCGGTGTTGCCGGTACGGCCGTTGCACCACAACAAGGCGTCGGCCTTGATCTTCTTGCCGGACTTGAGGTGCAGGATCACCCCGTTGTCCAGGCCTTCGACCCGCTCGTACTCTTCGTTGTGGCGCACGGTGATGTTGTTGTTGCTGAAGTGGTAGCTCAACGCCTGGGAAATTTCCGAGTCGAGGAAGCTCAGCAACTGGTCGCGGTTATCCACCAGCTCCACCAGCACACCCAGGCCGCTGAAGATCGAGGCGTATTCACAGCCGATCACACCGGCGCCATAGATGATCAGTTTGCGCGGGGTGTGGCCCAGGCTCAGGATGGTGTCGCTATCGTAGATACGCGGGTGGTGGAAATCGATGTCCGCCGGGCGATACGGGCGCGACCCGGTGGCGATGATGATGTGCTTGGCCACCAGCTTCTCGACCACGCCGTTGGCGCAGACCACTTCGACGGTTTGCTCGTCGGCGAAGCTGCCGGTGCCGAAGAACAGGTCGACGCGGTTACGGGCGTAGTAGCCAGTACGCGAAGCAACCTGCTTGGAGATGACTTTCTCGGCGCTTTTGAGCACGTCCGGGAACGAGAACCAGCGCGGCTCACCAATGGCCCGGAACATCGGGTTGGTATTGAACTGCATGATCTGGCGCACCGAGTGACGCAAGGCCTTGGACGGGATGGTGCCCAGGTGGGTGCAGTTACCGCCGACCTGGCGACGGCTATCGACCATCGCCACCTTGCGCCCTGCTTTCGCGGCGTTCATCGCCGCACCTTCTCCAGCCGGGCCGGAACCCAGTACCACCACGTCGTAGTTGTAGACAGCCATGCGTACTCCTCAGAACAGGCCAGGCGTACGGTTGGACGCCGGGCTAAATCATGCCGCGGCCAGCGGTCATGAAGGACAATTTGGCTCAAGTGTGTGAACCGGGGCACAGTCTATATAAGGCGCAACGCCGCGCACATTAACCCTTGGTCGCGTCGTAGGCCAGTCTTGCCTTTACTACACAGCGCAGATTATCCCTGAACCCTGCCGCCGCCGGAAAATGAATTAACCTGTAGCCACGGATCTTTTCGGGACGGGCCATTATGCGGCATCTAGTTTTCTGTTTAATGCTGATGTTGTCGATCACCGCACACGCCAATGAGGCGGATCGGCTCAAGCAAGCCGACTTCCCGGCACAGTCCCAGGCATTGGTGCTGAAAAACCAGGCGGTGCTCACTTACCTCTGGGCGGATGTGTACGCGGCCGCGCTGTATGCCCCGGCGGACCTGAGTGCGAAACAGGCGTGGGACCAGCAAAAGACGCTGCGCCTTGTGTTGTATTACTTTCGCGATATCGACCGCAGCGATGTGATCAAGGCGGCCACGGCCACCCTGGAGCGCCAGCAAGCCAGCGCACGCCTGAAGCCAGAGATCGAAAAACTACACACCCGCTTTCGTGATATCCAAGCCGGAGATCGATATGCCCTGGATTTTCGTCCCGGCCGTGGCCTGAATTTGGAGATCAATGGCCAAGTGGTGTTCAGTAGTCGCGATGATGAGCTGGCAAGGGCCTACCTGGGTATCTGGTTGGCGCCCAACGGGTTGTCCGATAGCCTGCGCAGCAAGCTTGTGGACTGAGGGCTCCATCGGGGGATCGGTATCTACACAATTCTGGGTATGGCGTTGGACCTGTGGCGAGGGAGCTTGCTCCCGCTGGCGGCTTGGCAGACGACCAGGATGTTGGATCAGACTGGGTACATATCCGTTATTTAGGTAACGGCCACTATGGGTTCCGCTTTTACAGCGGCTCACTTTTGAAGAGCGCAAAAGTAAGCAAAACGCTCTTGCCCCAACACTCGGCACCTCGCTCACGCTCGGTGTGCCCGTAATCCGACAGGTATTTGGGGGGCCGCCGCCACGCGCCATCCATGGCGCGGGGCGGCTAAACCGGCATCCCTGCCGGTTTACCCCCCAAATCCCTGTCGAATTCCGGCCAGCGTGTTTGACGGGGCGCCTGAGATCAAAAGCAAGATCAACAGCGGCTCGCTTCGCATCGTGGTTACCGTGGTTGCTACAGTGTTGTGCAGATAATTATGCCCATCGGAGCAAGCCCCCTCCCACATTGAAATGCGATCAACTGTGGGAGGGGGCTTGCCCCCGATGAGGCCCTGCCAGCCTGCACAAAATCCCCAGCCATAAAAAAGCCCCGAACCAGTCGGGGCTTTTTCATTTATTGCTGATGCTTATCGCGGGAACGCAGGCGGGTTGACCCCAGCCATGTCTTCCATCACGCGAACCACCTGGCAGCTGTAGCCGAACTCGTTGTCGTACCACACGTACAGGACAACGCGGTTGTCTTGGCTGATGGTCGCTTCCGCGTCCACCACACCGGCGTGGCGCGAGCCAACGAAGTCGGTGGAAACCACTTCCTGGGAATTGACGAAGTCGATTTGCTTGTGCAGATCGGAGTGCAGCGCCATGTAGCGCAGGTACTCGTTCATCTCTTCGCGGGTGGCGGCTTTCTCAAGGTTCAGGTTGAGGATGGCCATCGACACGTTCGGCGTCGGTACACGGATCGCGTTACCGGTCAGCTTGCCGGCCAGCTCAGGCAGGGCCTTGGCAGCAGCGGTGGCAGCACCGGTCTCGGTGATCACCATGTTCAACGCGGCGCTACGGCCACGACGATCGCCCTTGTGGAAGTTGTCGATCAGGTTCTGGTCGTTGGTGTACGAGTGAACGGTTTCGACGTGGCCGTTGACGATGCCGAACTTGTCATTCACTGCCTTCAGCACCGGCACGATGGCGTTGGTGGTGCAGGAAGCGGCGGACACGATCTTGTCGTCAGCAGTGATTTCAGCGTGGTTGATGCCGTGAACGATGTTCTTCAGCTTGCCTTTGCCAGGCGCGGTGAGGACAACGCGATCGACACCCGGGCAGGCCAAGTGCTGGCCCAGGCCTTCGGCGTCACGCCATACGCCGGTGTTGTCCACCAGCAAGGCGTCCTTGATGCCGTACTGGGTGTAATCCACCTCGGACGGGTTCTTCGCGTAGATCACCTGGATCAGGTTACCGTTGGCGGTAATGGTGTTGTTTTCCTCGTCGATGACGATGGTGCCGTTGAACGGGCCGTGTACCGAATCGCGGCGCAGCAGGCTGGCACGCTTGGTCAGGTCGTTCTCGGCGCCTTTGCGCACCACGATGGCACGCAGGCGCAGGCCGTCGCCGCCACCGGTTTTTTCGATCAGGATGCGCGCCAGCAGGCGGCCGATACGACCGAAGCCGTACAGCACAACGTCGGTGCCTTTACGGGCCGCGGCGTTTTGCTGGCCAACCACATCGGCCATCTCTTCACGCACGAACTGCTCGGCGGTACGGCCGGCGCCTTCTTTGCGGAATTTGTAGGCCAGCTTGCCCAGGTCTACCGAGGCCGCGCCGAGCTTGAGCTCGCTCATGGCTTTGAGCAGTGGGAATGTTTCGTGGACGGAGAGTTCGCTGTCGTCGGCGGAACGGTGACGCGCAAAGCGGTGGGCTTTGAGAATCGCGATGACAGACTGGTTGATCAGGCTGCGGCCATAGATCGAGCTCACCACATTGTTATTGCGGTACAGCTGACCGATAAGCGGGATCATCGCTTCTGCGAGTGCTTCACGGTCGATCCATTCACCAAGACACTGGTCGGGCTTCTGAGTCACGGGAACCTTCCACATGTAGGGGCTGAAAAAAGGGGCTACATTATGCCGCCCGACCGTCCTCGGAGCAATGCGCGTCCTACAACAAAAACCCCTTGCCAAAAAATACCGCCGCGCTGCAGCCCAGTAAATACGCGGGTTCCAGAAGGCCACTCATTGGGGACGCAGACCAACTTGTCCGTAACCCTCCTAAACAATCGCGCATTTCGGCACTACATATTGAGTCAAAACACGCCATTGTTTGTCTTAGCCACTACATTTCCTACAAACCGTAATAGGCTCAGTCAGAAACTGACAGGCGGCACCTTGGGCCGTTACAATTACCGACTTTGTCGCAACGCTTGGAGCTCAACCTTCCGTGCCCGTTCTGCGTCTACCGCTTCTCCCTGCCGCGGCAGGTAAACAGCACTGGGGCAACCTGCCCGGTGCCGCCCTGAGCCTGGCCATCGCCGAGGCTGCCAGCGCAGCCAAGCGCTTTACCCTGCTGCTCACCGCCGACAGCCAAAGCGCCGAACGGTTGGAGCAGGAGCTGAGCTTCTTCGCCCCCGATTTGCCGGTGCTGCATTTCCCCGACTGGGAAACCCTGCCCTACGACCTGTTCTCGCCGCACCAGGACATCATTTCCCAGCGCATTGCCAGCCTGTACCGCCTGCCGGAACTGGCCCACGGCGTGCTGGTGGTGCCGATCACCACCGCGTTGCATCGCCTGGCGCCGACCAAGTTCCTGCTGGGCAGCAGCCTGGTCCTGGATATTGGCCAGAAGCTCGACGTCGAGCAGATGCGCACGCGCCTGGAAGCCAGCGGCTACCGCTGCGTCGACACCGTGTACGAACACGGTGAGTTCGCAGTGCGCGGGGCCCTGATCGACCTGTTCCCGATGGGCAGCAAACTGCCGTACCGCATCGACCTGTTCGATGACGAAATCGAGACCCTGCGCACCTTCGATCCAGAAAACCAGCGATCCATCGACAAAGTCGACTCGATCAAGCTGCTGCCTGCGCGGGAATTTCCATTACAGAAAGATGCGGTCACACGCTTCAAGGCGCGCTTCCGTGAGCGCTTCGACGTCGACTTCCGTCGCTGTCCGATCTTCCAGGACTTGAGCAGTGGGATTACACCGGCCGGTATCGAGTACTACCTGCCGCTGTTCTTCGACGAAACCTCCACCCTGTTCGACTACCTGCCACAGGACACCCAAGTGTTCTCGCTGCCGGGTATCGAGCAAGCAGCGGAAAACTTCTGGAACGACGTGCGTAACCGTTACGAAGAACGCCGCGTCGATCCCTCCCGTCCGTTATTACCGCCCGCCGAGCTGTTCCTGCCGGTGGAAGACTGCTTTGCCCGTCTTAAAAACTGGCCCCGCGTGGTCGCCAGCCAACAGGATGTGGACGCCGGCAGCGGCCGCGAGCGCTTCCCGGCGTCCACACTGCCGGACCTGGCAATCCAGGCCAAAGCCACGCAACCGCTGGAAGCGCTGTCCAACTTCCTCGGCGACTTCCCTGGCCGCGTGCTGTTTACCGCCGAGTCCGCCGGGCGCCGTGAAGTGCTGCTGGAGCTGCTCGAACGCCTGAAGCTGCGACCGAAAACCGTCGACAGCTGGCCGGACTTCGTCAAGAGCAAAGAACGCTTGGCGATCACCATCGCGCCGCTGGATGAAGGCTTGCTGCTGGACGACCCGGCGCTGGCGCTGATCGCCGAGAGCCCGCTGTTCGGGCAGCGCGTGATGCAACGCCGTCGCCGCGAAAAACGCGCCGACGCCAACAACGACGCGGTGATCAAGAACCTCACCGAATTGCGCGAAGGCGCGCCGGTGGTGCATATCGACCACGGCGTCGGACGCTACCTGGGCCTGCAGACCCTGGAGATCGATAACCAGGCCGCCGAATTCCTCACCATGGAATACGCCGAGGGCGCCAAGCTCTACGTGCCGGTGGCCAGCCTGCACCTGATCGCCCGTTACACCGGCAGCGACGATGCCCTGGCACCGCTGCACCGCCTGGGCTCAGAGACTTGGCAGAAAGCCAAGCGCAAAGCCGCCGAACAGGTGCGCGACGTCGCCGCCGAATTGCTCGACATCTATGCACGCCGCGCCGCGCGCGAAGGTTATGCGTTCGCCGACCCGAAAGCCGACTACGCGACCTTCAGCGCCGGTTTCGCCTTTGAAGAAACTCCCGACCAGCAAACCACCATCGAAGCAGTGCGCGCCGACATGCTCGCGCCCAAGCCGATGGACCGCCTGGTATGCGGCGACGTCGGCTTCGGCAAGACCGAAGTGGCGATGCGCGCGGCTTTCATTGCAGTGCATGGCGGCAAGCAAGTGGCGATCCTGGTGCCCACCACCCTGCTCGCCCAGCAGCACTACAACAGCTTCCGCGACCGCTTTGCCGACTGGCCGGTGACCGTGGAAGTGATGAGCCGCTTCAAGTCGGCCAAGGAAGTGAATGCAGCCATCGCCGATTTGGCCGAAGGCAAGATCGACATCGTGATCGGCACGCACAAGCTGCTGTCGGACGATGTGAAGATCAAGAACCTGGGCCTGGTGATCATCGACGAAGAACACCGTTTTGGCGTGCGCCAGAAGGAACAACTCAAGGCCCTGCGCAGCGAGGTCGACATTCTGACCCTCACTGCCACACCGATTCCGCGCACACTGAACATGGCGGTGTCGGGCATGCGCGACCTGTCGATCATCGCCACGCCACCGGCGCGTCGCTTATCGGTGCGCACTTTTGTGATGGAGCAAAACAAAAGCACGGTGAAAGAAGCGCTGCTGCGAGAACTGCTGCGCGGCGGGCAGGTGTACTACCTGCACAACGACGTGAAGACCATCGAGAAGTGCGCCGCGGACCTCGCCGAACTGGTACCGGAAGCGCGCATTGCCATCGGCCACGGACAAATGCGCGAGCGCGATCTCGAACAGGTGATGAGCGACTTCTACCACAAGCGCTTCAACGTGCTGATCGCCTCGACCATCATCGAGACCGGCATCGACGTGCCGAGCGCCAACACCATCATCATCGAGCGCGCCGACAAGTTTGGCCTGGCGCAGCTGCACCAGTTGCGCGGCCGGGTCGGGCGCAGTCACCACCAGGCGTATGCGTATTTGCTCACGCCACCGCGCCAGCAGATCACTTCCGACGCGG
The DNA here is from genome assembly GCF_045037875.1 of Pseudomonas petroselini. Classification (NCBI taxonomy): domain Bacteria; kingdom Pseudomonadati; phylum Pseudomonadota; class Gammaproteobacteria; order Pseudomonadales; family Pseudomonadaceae; genus Pseudomonas; species Pseudomonas petroselini. The sequence goes on along the minus strand of NZ_CP173614.1, from coordinate 2,543,691 downwards.
AAAAGCGCCTGGAAGCCATCGCCAACACCCAGGACCTGGGCGCCGGCTTTGTGCTGGCCACCAACGACCTGGAAATCCGTGGTGCCGGCGAACTGCTGGGCGACGGCCAGAGCGGGCAGATCCAGGCGGTCGGTTTCACCCTGTATATGGAAATGCTTGAACGCGCGGTGAAAGCGATCCGCAAGGGCGAGCAACCGAATCTTGATCAACCGCTGGGCGGCGGTCCGGAAATCAACCTGCGCTTGCCGGCGTTGATCCCCGAAGACTACCTGCCGGACGTGCATGCGCGGCTGATCCTGTACAAACGCATCGCCTCGGCCACCGACGAAGAAGGCCTCAAGGACCTGCAAGTGGAGATGATCGACCGCTTCGGCCTGCTGCCGGAACCGACCAAGAACCTGGTACGCCTGACCCTGCTCAAATTGCAGGCCGAGCAATTGGGGATCAAGAAGGTCGATGCCGGGCCGCAGGGTGGGCGCATCGAGTTCGAAGCGCAGACGCCGGTGGACCCGTTGGTGCTGATCAGGCTGATCCAGGGCCAGCCCAACCGCTACAAGTTCGAAGGGGCTACGCTGTTCAAGTTCATGGTACCGATGGAACGTGCCGAAGAACGCTTTAATACATTGGAGGCGTTGTTCGAACGCCTCATCCCGAAATCTGCTTGAAGGACGCCCCAATGCGCCTGTTCCGCATTTTGAGCCTGTTGTTGGTAGTCGTGGCACCTACGGCGTTTGCCGACAGCCCGTACCAGGTGGAAATGATCCTGGTGCGCCAGAACGCCGAGCCGGTGATCAACAGCCGCGCCGCGCCGGAAAACTGGGATGCTGGCGCAGCGCGTCTGGGCGATAAACTGAGCCCGCCGCGCTTGTCCAACATTGTCGATAAGTTGCGTGCCGACTCCTCCTACACGGTGCTGTTGCACAAGGCGTGGGAACAGAACCTGGGGGAGCAGCCGGCCAAAGTCGCAATCTCTGACGGCCAGGAGCAGTTTGGTCAGTTTCCTATCGAGGGTGTTTTGAGCCTGCAACTGGGTCGCTTCACGGATATCGACGCGGACTTTTGGATCAACACGTTCGACAGTAATGGCAGCGTGATCGCCAGCGAACACTTCGCTCAGAAGGACGTGCGCACCAAGAACAACCAGCTCAACTACCTGGACGGCGGCCACTTGGCGCTGTTGATCAAGATCACCTCGTTGACCGCCAAGCCACCCAGCGCCCCACCGCCCGATATCCAGGACTGATCCAGCGCCATGCCCCTGACGTCGTCGCTGACCAAACCCCTGGCCCCTTCATGGGCCAATCGCTTCAAAGAGCAAAGCCTGGAGCGCGGGCGCCGTTATGCCTTGGAGAACCGGGTGCGCATCGTCGAATGCGGCGACAGCACCATCGTCGCCAGTTGCGAAGGCTCGGGCGGCAACGTTTATCGGCAGACCATCTCACTGCGCGAGTCAGCCAAGGGCACGCTGATCCTGGTGGACAGCCGCTGTACCTGCCCGGTGCACACCAACTGCAAACACATCGCGGCGGTGCTGCTCAAAGTCCAGGAAACCCTCGCCTACCCGGCCGCTGCACAGGACGCCGAGCTGCTGGAAAAACTCCAGGCCGTACTGGAAAACCGCGTGGCGTTGCCGCAGGTGGTCATGGAGGATGTAGTGCCCGTGCCGCGCTTGTGGCTGGCCAGTGTCGAGTTCAGTGCCTTTGAACCGCGCAATGGCAAGATGCAGCGCTACATCCAGCACCGTGCGGCGCTGTCGTTCAACTACTTGGGCAACTATGTCAGCGGGCAGAAAAACGCCGACATCATCGTGCGCCAGGACACCCAGAGCCTGCGGATCAAGCGGCATCCGGAGCTGGAACAGCCGTACCGCGAACAACTGCGGCTGCTCGGCTTCAAGATCGCCACACGCCAGAGCAAAGCCTTGCCGGAAAGCGCTGGCGAGCTGTTCGAGATGGTCAATGACAGCGCCTGGCTCAACTTCACCCTCAACGCATCACCCACCTTACGGGCCGAGGGCTGGGAGCTGCAGATCGATGAGGACTTCGGCTTCGACCTGAGCACCGTCGATGACTGGTACGCCACCGTCGATGACGGGCCGGAGCGCGATTGGTTCGACTTGGAGCTGGGCATTATCGTCAACGGCGAGCGGCTGAGCCTGCTGCCGATCCTGCTGAACCTGATGCGCTCCCACACCGAGATCCTCAACCCGGAAAAACTCGCACGCCGTCGCGATGAAGAACTGATCCTGGTAAACATTCCCGGCCTGCCCAACGGCGGCCATGGCCCGCTGCAAGTGGCGCTGCCTTACGGCCGGCTGAAACCGGTGCTGGCGACCCTCGGCGAGTTCTACTTGCAGGAAGCCGGCACCACCACGCTGCGCCTGGCCAAGGCCGATGCGATTCGCTTGAACCCGCTCGAAGACCTGCCGCTGCAATGGGAAGGTGGCGAGAAGATCCGCAACTTCGCCCAGCGCCTGCGGGATATCAAGGATTTCACCTGCGTAGCGCCGGAAGGGTTGAACGCGACGTTGCGCCCTTACCAGCTGGAAGGCTTGAGCTGGATGCAGTCACTGCGCCAGCTCGATGTTGGCGGGATACTTGCGGATGACATGGGCCTGGGTAAAACCCTGCAAACCTTGGCGCATATGCTCACTGAAAAAATCGCCGGGCGCCTGGATCGGCCCTGCATGGTGGTGATGCCCACCAGCTTGATTCCCAATTGGCTCGATGAGGCGGCGCACTTCACCCCACAGCTCAAGGTACTGGCGCTGTATGGCGCGACACGTAAGAAACATTTTGCCAACCTGAACGACTACGACCTGCTGCTGACCACCTACGCGCTGCTGCCCAAGGACATCGAACAGCTCGCGGCGCTGCCCCTGCATGTGCTGATCCTGGATGAAGCGCAGTACATCAAGAACCCTTCCAGCAAAGCGGCCCAGGCGGCGCGCGAGTTGAATGCGCGGCAACGCTTGTGCCTCAGCGGCACGCCACTGGAAAACCACTTGGGTGAGCTGTGGTCGTTGTTTCATTTCCTCCTGCCGGGCTGGCTGGGCGACGTGAAAAGCTTCAACCGCGATTACCGCGTGCCCATCGAAAAGCGCGCCAGCGATGTAAGGTTGCAGCACCTCAACGGCCGGATAAAACCCTTCCTGCTGCGCCGCACCAAGGAACAGGTGGCCACGGAGTTGCCGCCCAAGACCGAGATCATCCACTGGGTCGACCTCAATGAGGCCCAGCGCGACGTGTACGAAACCATGCGCCTGGCCATGGACAAGAAAGTGCGTGACGAGATCACCCGCAAGGGTGTGGCACGCAGCCAAATCATCATTCTTGAGGCGCTGCTGAAGCTGCGCCAGGTGTGCTGTGACCTGCGCCTGGTCAACGACGCCACCCTGCCCGCCCGTGGCAGCAGCTCGGGCAAGCTCGACAGTTTGATGACGATGCTCGAGGAGCTGTTTGAAGAAGGCCGGCGGATCCTGCTGTTTTCCCAGTTCACCTCGATGCTGAGCCTGATCGAAGTCGAGCTTAGAAAGCGCGGCGTTGCCTACGCCTTGTTGACCGGCCAGACCCGCGATCGGCGCACGCCGGTGAAGGACTTCCAGAGCGGCAAGCTGCAGATTTTTCTGATCAGCCTGAAGGCCGGCGGTGTAGGCCTGAACCTGACGGAAGCCGACACGGTGATCCACTACGACCCATGGTGGAACCCGGCCACGGAAAACCAGGCCACCGACCGTGCGTATCGCATCGGGCAGGAGAAGCCGGTGTTCGTGTACAAGATGATTGCCAGGGGCACGGTGGAGGAGAAAATCCAACACCTGCAGAAGGAAAAGTCCGATCTGGCAGCGGGCGTGCTGGATGGGCGTACTACCGGAGACTGGCAGCTGGGCAACGAGGATATTGAAGCGCTGTTCGCGCCGTTGCCCCACAAACAGGAAAAGCGCTGACTGTCAGATCGCTATCGCAGGCAAGCCAGCTCGCACAGGTGACCGCGTTTCTTCAAGATAACTGCGGTCGAATGTGGGAGCTGGCTTGCCTGCGATGGGCGCACCGCGGTTTTCAGCCGATCAACTGCGCTTCACGCAGCGCGGTAACTGCCGCCAACCAACGCGGATCCTGCTTGTAGTCCGTCGACGCAATCGCCTGTCCGCGCATGCGTGCGATTCGGGCCGATGGTTTGACCTTCATGCGCTGGGCGGCGGTCAACGCCAACTCGGCAGCCGCGCGATCATTGCACACCAGGCCCATGTCGCAACCCGCCGTCAGCGCCGCTTCGATACGGCTGGCGGCGTCGCCCACCACATGGGCACCGGCCATGGACAGGTCATCACTGAAAATCACGCCATCGAACTGCAACTCGCCGCGCAAGATCTCCTGCAACCAGCGTCGCGAGAACCCGGCTGGCTGGGCATCGACTTGCGGATAGATCACGTGAGCGGGCATCACCGCCGCCAGTTGCTTGCTCAAGCGTGCGAAAGGCACCAAGTCATTGGCGCGAATCTGCTCCAGGCTGCGTTCGTCATTGGGAATCGCGACGTGGGAATCGGCCTCCGCCCAACCATGGCCCGGGAAGTGTTTACCGGTCGCGGCCATGCCCGCGCTGTTCATCCCACGGATAAAGGCACCGGCGAGCACGGCGGCGCGCTCGGGGTCGCCCTCGAAGGATCGGGTGCCGACCACGGCGCTGCGTTGATAGTCCAGATCCAGGACGGGGGCGAAACTCAGGTCCAGGCCCACGGCCAGCACTTCAGTCGCCATGATCCAGCCGCATTGCTCGGCCAGGCGTTCAGCATTGGGCTTGTCCGCCAGCGCACGCATGGCCGGCAGGCGCACAAAGCCCTGGCGCAGGCGCTGTACGCGACCGCCTTCCTGGTCAACCGCCAGCAACAGGTCCGGGCGCACGGCACGAATCGCCGCGCTCAACTCCCGCACCTGGCGTGGGTGCTCGATATTGCGCGCAAAAATGATCAGGCCGCCCACTTCAGGCTGGCGCAACAGGTGGCGATCCTCGGCCGTCAGCCAGGTACCGGCAACGTCGACCATCAAAGAACCTTGCAGGGCAGCAGTCATAAACCTTCCTTATAGAACGCACACAACCCGTTGCTCTCACCAGGCACAGTGAGAACAACGGGTTGCGAGTAAATAGCTGAATTCGGCATGGGCCGCTAGCTTAGCGGATGCAAGCGGCTGCGCACACCCGGGCGGGTCAAACCTTGGCGGGGGCCGGCGCGGATTTGCTGCGTGGGCGCAGCTGGGCGGCGGCCATGTCCGGGTCGCTCACGCCGGTTTCGGCGCGCATGCCGGCGGCAAGGAACGGCACCATCAGGCGCATGACCTGCTCGATAGAGGTATTCACACCGAAATCGGTTTCGGCAATGGCCCGCAACGCCTTGATCCCGGACATGCTGAACGCGGCAGCACCCAACATGAAGTGCACACGCCAGAACAGCTCGATCGGCGGAATACGCGGGGCGGCCTCGTTGACCAGCAACATGTAGCGGCGGAAAACCTTGCCGTACATGTCTTCCAAGTAACGCCGCAGGTGGCCCTGGCTTTGACTGAACGCCAAGCCCAACAGGCGCATGAAGATCGACAGGTCGTTGCCGCTGCGGGGCTGAACCACCAGGGCTTGTTCAACGAGGATTTCCAACAGCTCTTCCAAGGTGGGCTTGTGCTCAGCCTTGGCCTGGCGACGCTCGAGTTCACGGTCAAGACTGGTGCAGAACGGTCCCAGGAAGCGCGAGAACACGGCTTGGATAAGCGCTTTTTTCGAGCCGAAATGGTAATTCACTGCCGCGAGGTTGACGCCAGCCTTGCTGGTAATCAGCCGCAATGAAGTTTCAGCGAATCCTTTTTCCGCGAACAATTGCTCGGCAGCATCGAGAATGCGTTCAACGGTTTCCGACTGGGCCATGGCTACTCCGCCTGACAAACACTTGTTTGAAACATACGTTTCAGGTTGTGTCTTGTCAAGCCTGCGGGTTCGCTTTCCGGCCGGGCAGTCATGTATTTCATCGCTATTTAATCACATCCCTGGCGGTCTGTAGGCAGCGCTATCTCTGCCTTGTAGGAGGTATCCCCGATGACCGTCCAGCGGAGTGGCCAAAAAGGATGATTGCCAAGCGCAGTTCACTGTATATAATCCCAGTCACTGTATAAAAAGACAGAGCGATCAACATGCTAAAACTGACGCCACGCCAAGCTGAGATTCTGGCTTTTATCAAGCGCTGCCTCGATGACAACGGCTACCCGCCGACACGAGCGGAAATTGCGCTGGAACTGGGGTTCAAGTCCCCCAACGCCGCCGAAGAACACCTCAAGGCCCTAGCGCGCAAAGGCGCCATCGAGATGACCCCCGGTGCCTCGCGCGGCATTCGCATCCCTGGCTTCGAAGCCAAGGCCGACGAATCGACCCTGCCGATCATCGGCCGTGTCGCTGCCGGTGCGCCGATCCTGGCGCAGCAGCACGTCGAGGAATCCTGCAACATCAACCCGACCTTCTTCCATCCTCGCGCCGACTACCTGTTGCGGGTCCATGGCATGAGCATGAAGGACGTGGGCATCTTCGACGGTGACCTGCTGGCCGTCCACACCACCCGCGAAGCCCGTAATGGCCAGATCGTCGTCGCCCGTATCGGCGACGAAGTCACCGTCAAACGCTTCAAGCGTGAAGGCAGCAAGGTCTGGCTGTTGGCCGAGAACCCTGAGTTCGCTCCGATTGAAGTGAACCTGAAAGATCAGGACCTGGTGATCGAAGGCTTGAGCGTCGGCGTCATTCGCCGCTAAAGGAGGCATCATGCAGCTCGTGCACACCCCACAACACACACAACTGTCGCTGTTCGAGGCCTTCATGGCCCAACCCCTTGCGCCCATCCTCAAGGAAACGATCGAGGCGCCCTGGAGCGCCGAGCCTGATGCGTTCAGTGAATTGTCGTTGCGCGGTGCAGCTGGGAGCTGCCTGAGCCTGTTGGCGCCGATCCTTCGCGAATTGAGCGAAGAGCAGGACGCCCGCTGGCTGACGCTGATCGCCCCGCCCGCCAGCCTGACCCAGGCCTGGCTGCGGGACGCCGGCCTCAACCGCGAACGCATCCTGCTGCTGCAACCGCGCGGCGCGCAAAGCGCCCAGCAGTTGACCTGCGAAGCCTTGCGCCTGGGCCGTAGCCACACCGTGGTGAGCTGGCTGAACCCGCTGAATGCTGCGGCCAAGCAACAGCTGATCAGCGCCGCGCGCACGGGCGATGCTCAGAGCTTGAATATTCGATTGGGATAAAAGTACGGACTTTGCGTGGGGTGTGCAGGCTTACTGTGGTTTGCAGGCTTCTTATAGTGAGCAGGTTTGTTGTGGTGAGCAGGTTTGTTGTGGTGAGCGGGCTTGCCCCGCGCTGGACTGCGAAGCAGTCCTAAATCGATTTAATGCGGTACATCAGGTATTCCGCGGTGCTTGGTTTTGGGGCCGCTTCGCAGCCCAGCGCGGGGCAAGCCCGCTCACCACAACAGCCCGCTCACCACAACAGCCCAGCTCACCACGACAAGCCCAGCTCACCACAACAGCCCAGCCCACAAACACAAGCCCACTCACCACAACAGCCACGCTGGCCAAAACTTGCACGCTCGTCGCAGACCTCAGTGAAGAACGCGTGGCCCGTCTTCTTTCTCCGGCTCGCCTTCTGCAAGGCGACCTGCCATCTGCACACCCACGCTCAACATGGCTTTTGCCACTTCCACGTGCTGGCCCTGCAGGAACACTTTGGCGTCCTCGGAAAAATCCAGAATAACCAGAGAACCTTCGTCCTCAGCCCGGCGCAGCTCGATTCGGCCGTCGGGCAACTCAACAATTTCCAGAAAGGACGTCGGCATAAAAGTCTGTTCTCCACGAAAGGCCGGGATTATATCAGTCATCTGCCCGGCTTCGTTGAGGTTCTGAAGAGGTTTCTTTACGGCTTGATGAACGGCGCCATATGAATCCGACCAACGTTCAGCACTCGTTTAAACCTTCACGAAAGCGCAACGCCATCTTTTTCAGCTCCTGACGCCAGCCTTCCAACTCTTCGCGGCTCAGAGGCTTGGGCTCTTCCTCTTCCAACGCAACCGCCACGATCAGGGGCTGGGTCACATCGCCCTTGGGCACATGGGGAACACGGGGCGGCTGAAACATATCCGCATGGGCCTTAAGCAGACGCGCGACCCAGCTGTCAGGGCTCTGGGCCATTTCCACCAACTCGGCCAGCTCAGGGATCGCCATGCTTTCCAGCACTTCACGATTCATGATCATTTCCGCACGGGGCGAACCGGCCTGGGGCAAGCGGTAGAACCCGGCGATCTCATGACACAAGCCCAGTAACGCACCATACAGGTGGAACAACGCGGCTTCACGCCCAGCCTGAACCAGCGCAATCGCGTTCATCTCCTTCCCTTCCTCGGCACGGCCAAGGGCTTCCAGGGACAAACCCGCGAAGTAAATTTTCTGGTTGGTACGGGTATAGAGTTCGTTGGCCATGACGGCAATCTCCACAACGAATAAGCGTGATGCTGGCTGAACAGTGTCACGGATCGGCCGAGTGCACTGCAAGGGCAAAAAAAGGCCGCCTGTGCAGGCGGCCTTTGTCATTGGCAGATTAACCGATCAAGCGCCCTGGCGCTTATCCTCGACCTTCCACTTACCACCGTCGTAGAACGCTTTCCAGCCAGTAGGCTTACCGTCCACTTCGGTCTGCACGTACTGTTCCTTGGTCTTGCGGCTGTAGCGGATCACGGCTGGACGACCATCCGGGTCCTTCTTCGGCGCTTCACACAGGAAGTGGTACTTCGGATCGATCTCATCCTTGTGCGGCACGATCTCCAGCACCAACGGCGCACGGGTCTCGCGGTTTTTCGGGAACTGGCTGGCCGCCAGGAACAGGCCGGAAGCGCCGTCACGCAGGATGTAGGTGTCGTTGACCTTCTCGCACTTGAGTTCGGGCATCTTCACCGGGTCCATCTTAGGCGGCGCCGCGTCACCGCTTTTCAGCAGTTTGCGGGTGTTCTTGCACGTCGGGTTGGTGCAACCGAAGAACTTGCCGAAACGACCGGTCTTGAGCTGCATCTCGCTGCCGCACTTGTCGCATTCCAGGCTCGGACCTTCATAGCCCTTGATGCGGTAGGTGCCTTCTTCGATCTCGTAGCCGTTGCAATCCGGGTTGTTACCGCAGATGTGCAGCTTGTGCTTCTCGTCCAGCAGGTAGGCGTCCATCGCCGTGCTGCAGATCGGGCAACGGTGCTTGCCACGCAGTACCAGCGACTCGGATTCACCCTCATCGTCAGCCGCGATTTCATCGCCCGGCACCAGGTTGACGGTGGCCTTGCAGCGCTCTTTCGGCGGCAGGCTGTAGCCCGAGCAACCGAGGAAAACGCCGGTGGACGCCGTACGAATCTGCATCGGGCGGCCGCAGGTCAGGCACGGGATGTCGGTCATCACCGGCTGGTTGGCACGCATGCCGCTCTCAGGGCTTTCTGCCACTTCGAGCTTTTTCTTGAAGTCGCCGTAGAACTCGTCCAGCACGTTTTTCCAGTCGCGCTCGCCCTGGGCGACGTCATCGAGGTTCTCTTCCATACCGGCGGTAAAGCCGTAGTCCATCAGGTTGGAGAAGCTCTCGGACAGGCGCTCGGTGACGATGTCGCCCATCTTTTCCGAATAGAAACGACGGTTGTGCAACGCCACGTAGCCGCGATCCTGGATGGTGGAGATGATCGCCGCGTAGGTCGAAGGACGACCGATACCGCGTTTTTCCATCTCTTTTACCAGGCTGGCTTCCGAGTAACGCGCCGGTGGCTTGGTGAAGTGCTGGGACGGGTCGAGCTTGATCAGCTTCAACGTATCGCCCTGGGCCATGTCCGGCAGCACATCGTCATCGCCTGGCTTGGCGATTTGCGGCATCACGCGGGTGTAACCGTCGAACTTGAGGATACGGCCCTTGGCGCGCAGCTCGAAGTCCCCAGCCCCCACACTGACCGTGGTGGACAGGTATTGCGCCGGCAGCATCTGGCAGGCCAGGAACTGGCGCCAGATCAGCTCGTAGAGGCGCTCGGCGTCGCGCTCCATGCCACTGAGCTTGCTTGGCTCGGTGTTGGCGTCCGAAGGACGAATCGCTTCGTGAGCCTCCTGTGCGCCTTCCTTGCTGCTGTAGACGTTCGGCTTCTCCGGCAGGTATTTCTTGCCGAACTCGCTTTCAATGTAGGTACGCGCCATCGCGACCGCGTCCACCGACAGGTTGGTGGAGTCGGTACGCATATAGGTGATGTAGCCGGCTTCGTACAGACGCTGGGCCATCATCATGGTTTTCTTTACCCCGAAGCCCAGGCGGTTACTCGCGGCCTGTTGCAGGGTGGAGGTGATGAACGGTGCCGATGGCTTGCTGCTGGTGGGTTTGTCTTCACGCTTGACGATGCTGTAGCTGGACGCCTTGAGCTTTTCCAGCGCAGCCATGGCCTGGGCTTCGTTCAGCGGCTTGAAGGCCTCACCTTTCTCGCGGGCCACTTCAAAGCGCACATTGGCGCCCTTGGCGGTGCCGAGGTCGGCGTGGACTTCCCAATACTCTTCGGGGTTAAACGCACGGATCTCGCGCTCACGCTCCACCACCAGCTTTACCGCGACCGATTGCACACGGCCGGCGGACAGGCCACGGGCGATCTTGGCCCACAACAGTGGCGAGACCATGTAACCCACGACGCGGTCGAGGAAGCGACGCGCTTGCTGTGCGTTGACACGGTCGATGTCCAGTTCGCCCGGCTTGGAGAAGGCTTCCTGGATGGCTTTCTTGGTGATTTCGTTGAACACCACACGCTTGTAGCGGCTGTCGTCGCCGCCAATGGCTTCCCGCAGGTGCCAGGCAATGGCTTCCCCTTCGCGGTCCAAGTCCGTTGCGAGATAGATGGTGTCGGCATCTTTGGCGAGCCGGCGCAGCTCTTCGATGACCTTTTCCTTGCCCGGAAGGATTTCGTACTTGGCCTTCCAGCCATGATCCGGGTCCACACCCATGCGTGAGACCAGCTGCTTGCGCGCTTTCTCTTTAGGCGTGAGTACCGGACCTTCGCCCGCGGCGGCCTTGCCGCGCTTGGCGGCAGGCTCCTTGCTGGCGCTAGCCGAACCGCTGGTGGGCAGGTCTCGGATATGGCCGATACTCGACTTCACCACGTACTCGTTGCCCAAGTACTTGTTGATGGTCTTGGCCTTAGCCGGGGATTCCACAATGACCAGCGATTTGCCCATGGATCGGAAAATTCCTGAATTCGAGAAGTGAAAGGCAGTTGGCGCCTGACGCGGCAACGCTATATATAGTGGCAACAAGGTGAGGTCAAGCGCAGTATTCTGCGCGGCCTGCCGTTATTGCCCTGAAAAAAGACTGGGTTCGGCCTGCACCAAAGCAAAGCGTGGGACCTGTTCGCCGTCAACTTCGACGGTCTCCAGGAACATGCTCAATGGGCGCACCCAAAAGCCGTAATCGCCATACAGTGCTTGGTAGAACACCACTTCTTCTTCGGTCTCGGAGTGCCGCGCCACACTGAAAACGCGGTACTGCGGACCTTTATAATGCTGGTAGAGCCCTGGTTCGACTTTCATGCTCTGGCCCTCTTACAAAATTTGTTAAAAAAAAAATACAAAACCGCCAAAAAACAAAAACCGGGGCACTGGGCCCCGGCTTCCGTCAACCCAACGCTTAGATGCGTTCGAAGACGGTGGAAATGCCTTGGCCGAGACCAATGCACATGGTGGCTACCCCGAGGTTGCCGCCATTTTGCTTCATCACGTTAAGCAAAGTGCCGGAGATACGCGCACCGGAGCAACCAAATGGGTGGCCCAGGGCAATCGCGCCGCCGTGCAGGTTAACCTTCTCATTCATCTTGTCGAGCACTTTCAAATCTTTCAGCACGGGCAGGGCCTGTGCGGCGAAAGCTTCATTGAGCTCGAAGAAGTCGATATCCGAGATGGTCAGGCCCGCGCGCTTCAAGGCTTTTTGTGTGGCCGGTACTGGACCATAGCCCATGATCGCCGGGTCCACACCCGCCACTGCCATCGAACGGATCACGGCCAGCGGTTGGATACCCAGGTCCTGGGCACGCTGCGCCGACATCACGATCATGCACGAGGCACCGTCGGTGATTTGCGACGAAGTACCGGCGGTCACGGTGCCGCCCTTTGGATTGAACGCCGGCTTCAGAGCCGCCAGGCTTTCCAGGGTGGTATCCGGACGAATGGTTTCGTCGTAATCGAACAGTTTGAGGAAACCGTTCTCGTCATAACCGTTCATCGGGATGATTTCATCCTTGAACTTGCCTTCCACGGTCGCCTTGTGGGCGAGCTGGTGCGAGCGCAGGCCGAACGCATCCTGGGCTTCACGGGTAATGCCGTGCATTTTGCCGAGCATTTCCGCGGTCAGGCCCATCATGCCCGAGGCTTTTGCCGCGTACAGCGACATGTGCGGGTTAGGATCGACGCCGTGCATCATGCTGACGTGGCCCATGTGCTCCACACCGCCGACCACGAACACATCACCGTTGCCGGTCATGATTGCCTGGGCGGCAGTGTGCAGCGCGCTCATCGACGAACCGCACAGGCGGCTCACGGTCTGGCCGGCGGCGGTGTGCGGGATCTGAGTCATCAGCGACGCCATGCGCGCGATGTTCCAGCCCTGCTCCAGGGTCTGGTTGACGCAGCCCCAGATCACGTCTTCGACTTCGTTCGGGTCGACCTTGACGTTGCGCTCCAGCAACTTGCTGATCAGGTGTGCCGACATGTCTTCGGCACGGGTGTTGCGGTGCATGCCGCCCTTGGAGCGGCCCATCGGTGTGCGACCGAAGTCGACAATCACCACGTCTCTTGGATTCAAGCTCATAAATATTCTCGCTCTAGTCGTCTGGGCGCTTAACCGAAGAAGCTCTGGCCATTCTTGGCCATTTCACGCAGCTTCGCGGTCGGGTGGTACAGCGGGCCCAAATCAGCGTATTTGTCAGCCAGGGCAACGAACTCAGCCACACCGATCGAATCGATGTAACGCAGCGCACCACCACGGAATGGAGGGAAACCAATACCGTACACCAGGCCCATATCGGCTTCGGCGGCGGTCTCGACGATGCCGTCTTCCAGGCAACGCACGGTTTCCAGGCACAGGGCGATCATCATCCAGTTGATGATGTCTTCGTCGGACACCTCACGCTGTTCGTAGATGACCGGAGCCAGCACTTCGTGCACCGACGGGTCGGCCACTTTCTTCTGCTTGCCCTTCTTGTCGGCCTCGTAGGCGTAGAAACCCTTGCCGTTCTTCTGGCCCAGGCGCTTGGCCTCGTACAGCGCGTCGATCGCCGAACGGCGGTCGTCTTTCATGCGGTCCGGGAAGCCTTCAGCCATCACATCGCGGCCGTGGTGGCCGGTGTCGATGCCGACCACGTCCATCAGGTACGCCGGGCCCATCGGCCAGCCGAATTTTTCCATGACCTTGTCGATGCGCACGAAGTCCACACCGGCGCTGACCAGCTTGGCGAAGCCGCCGAAGTACGGGAACAGCACGCGGTTGACCAGGAAGCCCGGGCAGTCATTGACCACGATCGGGTTCTTGCCCATTTTCTTGGCGTAGGCAACGGTGGTGGCCACGGCCAGCTCGCTGGACTTCTCGCCACGGATCACTTCGACCAGCGGCATCATGTGCACCGGGTTGAAGAAGTGCATGCCGACGAAGTTTTCCGGACGCTTGAGGGCCTTGGCCAGCAGCGAGATGGAAATGGTCGAGGTGTTGGAGGCCAGGATAGTGTCGTCTTTGACCTGGGCTTCGACTTCGGCCAGCACGGCCTGCTTGACCTTCGGGTTCTCGACTACGGCTTCGACCACCAGGTCGACATGCCCGAAATCACCGTAGGACAGCGTAGGACGAATGCCGTTAAGCACTTCAGCCATCTTCGCTGCGGTCATGCGACCTTTATCCACACGACCCACCAGCAGCTTGGCGGCTTCTGCCAGGCCTTGCTCGATACCGTGCTCGTTGATGTCTTTCATCATGATCGGCGTGCCCTTGGACGCCGACTGATAGGCGATACCGCCGCCCATGATACCGGCGCCGAGTACAGCAGCCTGTTTCACGTCGCGGGCGATCTCGTCGTAGGCCTTGGCCTTTTTCTTCAGCTCCTGATCGTTCAGGAACAGGCCGATCAGGCTCTGGGCCGCCGAGGTTTTCGCCAGTTTGACGAAACCTGCCGCTTCCACTTCCAGGGCTTTGTCGCGACCGAAGTTCGCGGCTTTCTGGATGGTCTTGATCGCTTCAACCGGCGCCGGGTAGTTCGGCCCGGCCTGGCCAGCCACGAAACCCTTGGCGGTTTCGAACGACATCATTTGTTCGATGGCGTTGAGCTTGAGTTTTTCCAGCTTCGGCTGACGCTTGGCCTTGTAGTCAAATTCGCCGCTGATGGCGCCTTTGATCAGGTTCAGTGCGGCTTCGGCGAGTTTGTCCGGGGCAACCACAGCATCGACGGCACCGACTTTCAGCGCGTCTTCGGCACGGTTTTCCTTGCCGGCGGCGATCCACTCGATGGCGTTGTCGGCACCGATCAGGCGCGGCAGGCGCACGGTGCCGCCAAACCCTGGGTAGATGCCCAACTTGACTTCAGGCAGGCCGATCTTGGCCGTGGCCGACATGACGCGGAAGTCTGCCGCCAGGCACATTTCCAGGCCGCCGCCCAACGCGATGCCGTTGATCGCGGCGACGGTCGGTACGTTGAGGTCTTCGAAATCGCTGAAAATCTTGTTGGCTTCGAGGTTGCCAGCCACCAGCTCGGCATCGGGCAGCTTGAAGTTGTCGACGAATTCGGTGATGTCAGCGCCGACGATGAACACGTCCTTGCCGCTGGAGACGATCACGCCTTTGATCGATGCATCAGCCTTGATGGTGTCTACGGCCTGACGCAGTTCGTTCAGGGTTAGACGGTTGAACTTGTTGACGGACTCACCCTTGAGGTCGAATTTCAGTTCGACGATGCCACTTTCAAGAGCCTTAACCGTGATGGCTTTACCTTCGTAAATCATCAACTGATCTCCACGATATGGAAGCTGAACAGTACACATTGGACGCTGGCCTCTGGTTGGACACTGACAGTTGCGTCAATGCTCATGCCATTCCGCCAGGCACACCCGCCAATGCGATAGTCGGGATTCTGTATGAGTCGTCTGACAGACAAACGCTCAATTCATACGCCCGTTTGATTTGGGTACGCCACCTTCATCCAATTCCGGGCAATTGTCAATCGCTCGAAAGGCTAGGAAAAACACGACTTTCCAGTCATTTCAGAACCCCAACGGCAAGCACTCGCTCCGTCAATATTCAAATATTCACGAAATCAATAACAGAAAATATGAGTAAAAAGGCTGTACAGAACGGGATCTACCGCTAGGCTAGCGACAACCGTAACGCGCCTGGATGAACATCCGACGCGGGAACCCTCGATTTACCGGCCTGCCTGGCCAACTCCAGCCCGATGATGATGTCGGGCTTTTTATTGCGTGGCCGTTAAGCGAGCGCCTTGAGCAACGCATCGATATCGTTCAACACACTGGCCTCGCCCTTCTCGCCCCAGTACAAGGCGATCATTTGCTTGTCAGCCTCGACTTTGTAGACGTTGGCCGGCAGCGTTGCAAAATGCGGCAACAACTTCTCATCGACGCACACTTCGCGCCACTGATTGACCCACACCCCTGGTTCCAATTGCCAGTAACTCCAGATCGCCGGGGTGCTGCCACGCCGTGGCCGGCAGTACTGCGCGCACGGGCTCGGCGGCTCCTGCTTGAGCCAGTGCGGCCACTCCTGAGGGGCCAGCTGCATGGCTAGGCCGATGCGGCGCGCTTCCATGCGCAGGGCCATGCGCCCGCTCTGATGGCGCGACGGGCGCAGCCATGCCAGAGGGCTCAGAACCACCACAAGGATTGACACCACTATCCAGACCGTCATATGTGTACTCCCGAATTTCTAGATGAGCGGATTTGACCTGACGCAACCCGATCCGCTTGAAAGCAGCCATACTGAACTTATTGCAGTCCCCTGGAGGAACGCCTCATGCCCTACCAACATATTCTGGTCGCTGTCGATCTGACCGAAGAGTGCGATCCAGTGATCAAGCGCGCGCAGGAATCTGCAATCGCCAATGGTGCCAAACTGTCGCTGGTGCATATCGTCGAGCCCATGGCCATGGCCTTTGGTGGTGACGTGCCGATGGACCTTTCACAGTTGCAGCAACAACAATTCGACCAGGCCAAAGAGCGCCTCGACCGTTTGATTCTGAAATACCCGCACTTGAAAAAGGACGACTGCCACCTGACATACGGCCAACCGCGCCAGGAAATCCACCACTTGGCCAAGGAAAAGGCTTGCGACCTGATCGTGGTCGGCAGCCATGGCCGTCACGGTTTGGCGCTGCTACTGGGCTCTACCGCCAATGATGTATTGCACGGTGCGCCGTGCGATGTGCTGGCGGTGAAGCTGGTCAAATCCTCGTAAGCCCCTTGAAGATCAAATGTGGGTGGGGGCTTGCTCCCGATAGCGGTGTTTCAGTCACCCGCTGCATCGACTGACAAACTGGTATCGGGAGCAAGCCCCCTCCCCCATTTTGGACTGCATTTCATATGAAAAACCCGGTGTTCATGCCAATGAACACCGGGTTTTTTAATGCACTGCAATCAATCAGGCATCCAGCTCGGCCCAACGCTCAACCAACACTTCCAGCTCGTGGTTCAACGTCTCCAGGGAGGCAATGACCTTGGCAGTTTCGGCCGCCGGGCGCAGGTAGAAACCTGCGTCAGCCATTTCCGCTTCGACCGCAGCGATTTGCTGTTCCTTGGCGTCGATATCGCCCGGCAAGGCCTCCAGCTCACGCTGCAGCTTGTAGCTGAGTTTCTTCTTGGCCGCTGGTGCAGCTTCCTGGGCCGGCGCAGCAGCTTCCACGGGGGCAACCACAGCGGAGGTCAGGTCGGCCTTGCCGGACTTGCTCTCAGTCACGCCCAGCAAACGCGGCGAGCCGCCCTGGCGCAGCCAGTCCTGATAGCCACCGACGTATTCACGCACCTTGCCTTCACCTTCGAAGACCAGGGTGCTGGTGACCACGTTGTCGAGGAATGCCCGGTCGTGACTGACCATCAGCACGGTGCCGTTGAAAGTCAGCAGCACTTCTTCCAACAGCTCGAGGGTTTCCACATCGAGGTCGTTGGTCGGTTCGTCGAGTACCAGCAGGTTGGCCGGTTTGCTGAACAGCTTGGCCAGCAGCAGGCGCGCACGCTCACCACCGGACAAGGCTTTAACTGGCGTACGCGCACGTTGAGGGCTGAACAGGAAGTCGCCCAGGTAGCTGAGCACGTGGCGGCTCTGGCCGTCGATGTCGATAAAGTCGCGGCCTTCGGCGACGTTGTCGATCACGGTTTTCTCCAGGTCCAACTGGTGGCGCAGTTGGTCGAAGTAGGCCACGTCGATGCGCGTGCCCTCTTCCACGGTACCGCTGGTCGGCTGCAAACCATTGAGCATCAGCTTGAGCAAGGTGGTCTTGCCGGTACCGTTGGCGCCGAGCAGACCGATACGGTCGCCGCGCGCCAGGACCATCGAGAAGTCCTTGATCAGGAACGGGCCGCCCGGGTGCGCGAAGCTCACGTTCTCGAGGACCATCACCTGCTTGCCAGACTTGTCGGCGGTATCCAGCTGGATGTTGGCCTTGCCGGTGCGCTCACGACGCTCGCTGCGCTCAACGCGCAGGGCTTTCAGTGCACGTACACGGCCTTCGTTACGGGTGCGGCGCGCCTTGATGCCTTGGCGGATCCAGACTTCTTCCTGAGCCAGTTTCTTGTCGAACAACGCGTTGGCAGTCTCTTCGGCGGACAGTGCGGCCTCTTTATGCACCAGGAAGCTGGCGTAGTCGCCGTTCCAGTCGATCAGGCCGCCGCGGTCCAGTTCGAGGATGCGCGTGGCCAAGCTCTGCAGGAAGGCACGGTCGTGCGTGATAAACAGCACGGCGCCCTGGAAATCTTTGATGGCTTCTTCCAGCCAGGCGATGGCGCCGATGTCCAGGTGGTTGGTGGGTTCGTCGAGCAACAGCAGGTCGGGCTCGGAGACCAGGGCCTGGGCCAGCAGCACACGACGACGCCAGCCGCCGGACAATTCGGCGAGGGTCTTGTCGGCCGGCAGTTGCAGGCGGCTCAAGGTGCTGTCGACCAGTTGCTGCAGGCGCCAGCCATCACGGGCTTCGAGGTCTTGCTGGACGTGCATCAGCTTGTCCAGGTCTTCTTCGGTGACACAGTTCTGCGCCAGGTGATGGTATTGCGCGAGCAACTCGCCCACGCCATCCAGGCCTTCGGCAACCACGTCGAACACCGTCCGTCCGTCGGCCACCGGCAATTCCTGCGGCAATTCGCCAATCTTGAGGCCCGGAGCGCGCCATACGGAGCCTTCATCGGGCTTCTGGTCGCCCTTGACCAGCTTCATCATGCTGGACTTGCCGGTGCCATTGCGGCCGATGATGCACACCCGCTCACCACGGGCGATCTGCCAGGACACCTTGTCCAACAACGGCATAGCGCCGAAAGCAAGGGACACATCGCTGAATTTGAGCAGGGTCATACGCTTCTCCAAAAACTGGGCGCGCATTCTACCTGAGTTGACGGTGGGATGCGGCCGGCATTTTCGCTGCCGACACGTTCTGTAGGACATTTCCAACGAACTTGAACGAACCGCCCGGCAAAGCTTTCAACGGCTGCGGGCAAAAGGCTAAGCTAGGGGCAATCAGTGTCGGCGGTGCCGGTGCTAGTCGTGATTTCTCTGCACGGACGTCTCATGCGCAGTCGCCTTTTCAACTTTTTATCTTGTCTGCTTCTTTCCGCCACCGCCGTTCAATCCGCCCAGGCCGTGGACCTCACCACCCAACGTCAATATTACGATGAAGCCAAACGGGCCCTGGCCAAGGGCGATACCGGCCCGTACATGCAATACAGCCAGGCCCTGGCCGACTACCCGCTGACGCCGTACCTGGCCTACGACGAACTGACCGCCCGCCTGAAAACCGCGAGCAACCAGGAAATCGAGCAGTTCCTTGCCAAAAACGGCGACCTGCCCCAGGCCAACTGGATGAAACTGCGCTGGTTGCGCTGGCTGGCCGAACGCGGCGACTGGCAGACCTTTGAAAAGTACTACGACGCCAAGCTCAATTTCGTCGAACTGGACTGCCTGCACGGCCAGTTCCAGCTCACGCACAATCTGAAAGCCGAAGGCTACAAGACCGCCGAAAAACTCTGGATGACCGGCAAGTCCCAACCGGCGGCCTGCGATGTCACCTTCGGCCAATGGGCGGCTGACGGCCAGCTCACCGAACAGAAGATCTGGGATCGCGCCAAACTCGCCGCCGAAGCGCGCAACTACGCGCTGGCCAACAGCCTGGTGAAAACCCTGCCCACCCTCGGCGCCCAAGGTCGCTTGATGGTCGACGTGGCGCAAAAGCCCGACATGCTCAGCGACCCGTCACGTTTCCTGCCGGCGACCGAGGCCATGTCCGACGCCGTGGGCCTGGGCTTGCGCCGCCTGGCACGCCAGGATCCGGACAAGGCCATGGCCCTGCTCGATGGCTACGCCAGCAGCATGCACTTCTCGCGTGACGAAAAAGTGTCGATCGCCCGGGAAATCGGCCTGACCCTGGCCAAGCGCTACGACCCGCGCGCCCTCGAGGTGATGACCAAGTACGACCCCGAACTGCGCGATAACACCGTCTCGGAATGGCGCCTGCGCCTGCTGTTGCGCCTGGCGCGCTGGGAAGATGCCTACCAGCTGACCCGCAAGCTCCCACAAGACCTGGCCACCACCAACCGCTGGCGCTACTGGCAAGCCCGCAGCCTCGAACTGGCCGAGCCTAAGAACCCGCAAGCGCTGGTCCTGTACAAGCACCTGGCGCAAGAACGCGACTTCTATGGTTTCCTCGCGGCGGATCGCTCAAAGTCGCCGTACCAACTGAAGAACAAGCCCCTGCTGATGAGCCAGGCGCTGGTCAACAAAGTACGCAACACCCCCGGCGTACGGCGTGCGCTGGAGTTCTATGCGCGTGGCCAGATCGTGGATGGCCGCCGTGAGTGGTACCACGTCAGCCGTCACTTCAACCGCGACGAGATGGTCGCCCAGGCCAAGCTGGCCTACGACATGAAGTGGTACTTCCCCGCCATCCGCACCATCAGCCAGGCGCAGTACTGGGACGACCTGGACATCCGCTTCCCGATGGCCCACCGCGACACCCTGGTGCGGGAAGCCAAGGTGCGCGGCCTGCACTCCAGCTGGATATTCGCGATCACCCGCCAGGAAAGCGCCTTCATGGACGACGCCCGCTCCGGCGTCGGCGCCAGCGGCCTGATGCAACTGATGCCCGGCACCGCCAAGGAAACCGCGCGCAAGTTCAGTATCCCCCTGGCCTCCCCGGCCCAGGTGCTGGACCCGGACAAAAACATCCAGCTCGGCGCCGCCTACCTGAGCCAGGTGCACAGCCAGTTCAACGGCAACCGCGTGCTCGCCTCCGCCGCCTACAACGCCGGCCCCGGCCGTGTGCGCCAGTGGCTGCGCGGCGCGGATCACCTGAGTTTCGACGTATGGGTGGAAAGCATCCCGTTCGACGAAACCCGCCAGTATGTGCAGAACGTGCTGTCTTATTCGGTGATCTACGGGCAGAAGCTCAACTCACCCCAGCCGTTGGTGGATTGGCATGAGCGGTATTTTGATGATCAGTAAGGTCTAGGAAGAGGCTGCCACACTGTTGGCGATTCCTGCCGGATGTCGAGCGGGCTTGCAAAACGGGGTGACCCTGGATTTTTGTGGTGAGCGGGCTTGCCCCGCGCTGGAGGGCGGAGCACTCACCATCCAGTGGCCGCATGTAGGTGACTGATAAACTGCATCGTCCGTGTTGGGGCTGCTACGCAGCCCAGCGCGGGGCAAGCCCGCTCACTACATCAGACGCCTAGTCCTCGCTTTCCGCACCATCAGCACCATCACTGAACTGCAACGCCGCCAACCGCGCATACAGCGGATTGCTCGCAATCAACTGTTGATGCGTACCCACCGCCACCAGCTTGCCCTGGTCCATCACCGCAATGCGGTCAGCGTTCTTCACCGTGGCCAATCGATGGGCGATCACCAGCGTGGTGCGACCCTGCATCAATTGCGGCAGTGCTTGCTGGATCAGGTGTTCACTCTGGGCATCGAGGGCGCTGGTGGCTTCGTCGAGCAGCAGGATCGGCGCGTCCACCAGCAGCGCACGGGCGATGGCCAGGCGCTGACGTTGGCCGCCGGAGAGGCCCATGCCGCCGTCGCCGAGGTGGGTCTGGTAGCCGTCGGGCATTTGCAGGATGAAGTCATGAGCATGGGCAATGCGCGCGGCGGCTTCGACCTGTTCGGTGGTGGCCGTCGGGTTGCCGTAGCGGATGTTCTCTTCGACGCTGCCGAAAAACAGCGCCGGGCTCTGGGAGACCAAGGCGAAGTGGCGGCGCAGGTCCATGGGGTCGAGTTCGGTCAGCGGGTGGCCTTCGAGCAGAATGCGGCCTTGCTGGGGGTCGTAGAAGCGCAGCAGCAGGTCGAAAATGGTCGATTTACCGGCACCGGATGGGCCTACCAGCGCCAGGGTTTCTCCGGGGTTGATGGTCAGGTTCAGGCCGTCGATGGCGTAGCTGCCGGGACGTGAAGGGTAGGAAAAGCGCAGGTCTTGCAGTTCCATGCGGCCGCTGACCCGCTCCGGCAGTTGGACGGCGCCGTCGGCGGGCGCCTGGATGTCATTGCTCGACTGCAACAACTCGCCAATGCGCTCGGCGGCACCGGCAGCCCGTTGCAGTTCGCCGAGCACTTCGCTCAGGGTGCCGACCGCGCTGCCGACGATCAGGCTATAGAACACAAACGCTGCCAGCTCACCGCCGGAAATCCGCCCGCTGATGACGTCCATGCCACCCACCCACAGCATCACCCCCACGGCGCCCAGCACCAGCATGATCACCAGGGTAATCAGCCAGGCACGCTGGGTGATGCGTTTGCGCGCGGTGGTAAAGGCGTCTTCCACCGTCACGGCGAAGCGCTGTTCGTCCTGCACTTGGTGGTTGTAGGCCTGGACGGTCTTGATCTGACCGAGGGTCTCGGACACATAGCTGCCCACATCAGCGATGCGGTCCTGGCTTTGTCGCGACAGGCTGCGCACGCGCCGGCCGAAAATCAGGATCGGCGCCAGCACCAGCGGCAGCGCCACCACCACGATACTGGTGAGCTTGGGGTTGGTGACAAACAGCAGCACGATGCCACCGATGACCATCAAGGCATTGCGCAGGAACAGCGACAGCGACGAGCCGATCACCGATTGCAGCAAGGTGGTGTCGGTGGTCAGCCGCGACTGGATTTCCGAACTGCGGTTGTTCTCGTAGAAGCCCGGGTGCAGGTAAATAAGATGGTTGAACACTTGCCGACGGATATCGGCCACCACCCGCTCGCCGATCCACGACACCAGGTAAAACCGTGCAAACGTGCCCACCGCCAAGCCCAGCACCAGCACCATGAACAGGCCGATAGACTGGTTGAGCAGGTGCGGCGACTGGGTCATGAAACCCTGGTCCACCAGCAGGCGGATGCCCTGCCCCATGGACAAAGTAATACCGGCGGTAACGATGAGCGCCAACAGGGCGCCGAGTGCGTGCCAGCGGTAAGGCGCAATGAAGCGGCTGGCCAGGCGGATCGCACGGCGTTGACGGACTGAGAACATGGAGGGCATCACCTGCGCAGGGGAGATAAGTATCTACACCCAACATTGGGGGAACTTGGGCAAATAGCAATGAGTCAGGTTAATTATGCCCGCCGACGCTGATCCCTAGAGGTTATCGGTCTAACCCCTGGCTGGAAATTTGTATCGGTTTCTGGTGGACTGGGTGTTCGAACCGGTGATCCCGCAGGGAGTTGTAACAGCGTGGTCACGCGGGGGTCTTAAAGTGGGTACACAACCTGATGAGGAGACAGGCCATGACCTTGCAAAATAGCAGCGATGCCAAGATTGAAGTGATCCGCCAGCCGCAGCAGCTGCCTTGCTCGTACATCGACGCACAGGGCCGTGAAGTGCAGATCACCGAAGAGATGATCCAGCAAGCCTGCAGCGAACTGGAAGAAAAATTGGTCAAGCCTGCCCAGCAAGGCTGAAACGCCACGCTCTTTCAAACCCGGCCCAGGTGGCCGGGTTTTTATTGGCGTTTAAATTGCCTGCGCGCCCAATGCGGACACGATACTGGCCAGGGCCGTCGACTCCCCATTGATCCGCACCTTCAAACCCTCGATCTCGCGGCGTGCGGGATAATGCTTGCGCAGCAGGTCAAACGCCTTGCGCTGCTCTTCCACCGTTCCCACAAGGCTACGACGGAAATCCGCATCATCGCGACGCGGGTCGTACACGCTGCGGCACAGGGTCGCCAATGCCCAGGCCGGGTCAGTCGATGCATTCAAGTGCACCTCGGCCAACCACGGTGGCGGCAGCAGATCACTCAACAGGATGCTCGGCGCCTGACCCAGGTGCGCACAGAACGCCTGATAGATCTGCGCCGTGCCGCGCTGTCGGCCCTCCAGGCTGTAGCCTGCGATATGCGGCGTGGCCAGCACGCACAAATCAGCCAGATCGACGTCCACTTCGGGTTCGCCTTCCCACACGTCCAGCACCGCTTGCAGGTCTTCACGCGCCAGCAACACCTCACGCAGCGCGGCGTTGTCCACCACCGGGCCACGGCTGGCGTTGATCAGCCAGGTGCCGGGCTTGAGCTGCTCGAGGCGCTGGCGGTCGAACAGGTGCCAGGTGGAACCGTTGCCGGACTTGGTCAGCGGCGTGTGCAGGCTGATCACGTCGCATTGCTCGATGATCTGCGCCAGGCTGACGTAGTCGCCGTCCTCGGCGATCTGCCGTGGCGGGTCGCACACCAGCACGTTCCAGCCCAGGCCCTTGAGCACCTTGACCAGCCGCCCGCCCACTTCACCCGCGCCCACCACACCGTAAGTACGCTGGTTGAGGTCGGCGCCTTCGATCTCGGCCAGGGTCTGCAGGCTGCCCAGCACATAGTCCACCACGCCACGCGCGTTGCAGCCGGGGGCGCTGGACCACTGGATGCCGGCCTGCTTGAAGTAATCGAGGTCCAGATGGTCGGTGCCAATGGTGCAGGTGCCGACGAAGCGAACCTTGCTGCCCTCCAGCAATGCACGGTTGACGTTGGTCACCGAGCGCACCAGCAACACATCAGCCTGCTCGACCGTAGCGCGGTCGAGGGAACGGCCGGGCACGCGGCGAATCTCGCCAAATCCTTGGAAAAATGCATCGAGCAGCGGAATATTTTCGTCGGCAACAATCAGCATGGCAGGCTCCTTTGGCGGACCCGCAGTGTACAGGGATCGCAGCCCTCGCTTACAAATCGCTAACACAGGTTTTTTCCTGACCGATGCGTCAAGGCGTAGAATCCGCCGTCCTTGCGCTGCCTTCTACTGGACACCTGTACGTGAACACTGCCACCGCCACCCTCACCCGCCCCGCCCGCATCAGCCGGGAAGTGCGCGGCCTGTTGACGCTCGCCTTGCCGATCATCATCGGCCAACTGGCCACCACGGCGATGAGCTTTGTCGATGCGGTCATGGCCGGGCGCGTCAGCCCCCAGGACCTGGCGGCCGTAGGCCTGGGCAATTCGATCTGGATCCCGGTGTACCTGCTGATGACCGGCACGCTGCTGGCCACTACGCCGAAAGTCGCCCAGCGCTACGGCGCGGGCCAGTTCAGCGAGATCGGACCGCTGGTGCGACAGTCCTTGTGGCTGGCTGTGGTGGTCGGTATCACGGGCGCGCTGCTGTTGCTCTGCGCCGAACCGATCCTGCGTGCGATGAAGGTCGAGCCCGACCTGATCGCGCCGTCCATGGGCTACCTGCATGGCATTGCCGCCGGCATGCCGGCCATTGCGCTGTATTACGTGTTGCGCTGTTTCAGCGACGGCCTGGGCCGCACACGGCCGAGCATGGTGATGGGCCTGTGTGGCCTGGCGCTGAACATTCCGCTGAACTACATCTTCATCTACGGTCACCTCGGCCTGCCAGCCATGGGTGGCGTGGGGTGTGGCTGGGCCACGGCCATTGCGATGTGGGTGATGATGCTCGGCCTGGCCGGCTGGACCCGCTGGGGCCCGGCCTACCAGAGCAGCGAATTGTTCACGCGCTTCGACTGGCCGCAATGGGCGGTGATCAAGCGTGTACTGGGGATTGGCCTACCGATTGGCATCGCGATTTTTGCCGAATCGAGCATTTTCGCGGTAATCGCCTTGCTGCTCGGTAGCCTGGGGGCCACGGTGGTATCCGGCCATCAGATCGCCCTGAACGTCAGCTCGCTGGTGTTCATGATCCCCTACTCCTTGAGCATGGCCGTCACCGTGCGCGTCGGCCAGGCCCTGGGCCGTGGCGAACCGCGTGAAGCGCGTTTCGCCGCCGGTGTCGGCATGGGCACTGCGCTGGCGTATGCCTGCTTGTCTTGCAGCCTGATGCTGGTGTTTCGCGAGCAGATTGCGGCGATCTACACCCCGGACCCGGTGGTGATTCACTTGGCGTCGATGTTGATCGTGTTCTCAGCGCTGTTCCAGTTCTCCGACTCGATCCAGGTCACGGCGGCGGGTGCGCTGCGTGGCTACCAGGACACGCGCGTGACCATGGTGCTGACCTTGTTCGCGTATTGGGGCGTGGGCCTGCCGGTGGGTTATGCCTTGGGCCTGACCGACTGGCTGGGCGAACCCAGCGGCCCGAGCGGCTTGTGGCAAGGGCTGATCGTAGGCCTGAGCTGCGCGGCGGGGATGTTGCTGGTGCGCCTGGCGCGCAGTGCACGCCGGCGCATTCGCGCAGACAAAGCGCTGGGTTAAACGGACTTCTTACGGATCCAGTACAGGTAGGTACCGGCCTGCTCCTGCTGATCCACCAGTTCGTGGTCCAGGAACACGCAGAACTTGGGAATATCGCGACGCGTGGACGGGTCGGTCGCGATCACCTTGAGCAAACCACCGGGCGACAGGTCGCGGATGTGCTGGTGCAGCATCATGACCGGTTCCGGGCAGTTGAGGCCAGTGGCGTCGAGGGTGCCGTCTACAGGCATTTCTTCTGGATGACTCATACTTCACTCCTGAAACAGACCCGCTCTACTGTGGGAGCGGGCTTGCCCGCGATGACGGGGGCACATTCAACATAGATATCAACCGTTATACCGCTATCGCAGGCCAGCCAGCGCCCACATTTGAGCGGTGACCGCCCTAGACTCAGCGAGCCTTGGTTTTCTTTGCTGTTTCCAGCCGACGCAAATGGCAAGTCACTTCCTCACGGTCGTGATACAGCTGCTTGCAGCCGATCTCCACACGAATACCACGCGCCTTGAAGCCCTCTTCGATACGCTCCAGCAAGCGTTTCACTTCGGCGTAACGCTGTTTCATCGGCAACTTGAGGTTCACCACCGCCTCGCGGCAATGCCCCTCGCCGATCCAGGTTTCCAGCAGCGCGGCGTTACGCGCCGGTTTCTCGACGATATCGCAGACCATCCAGTCCACCGGCTGCTTGGGCACGAAGGTGAAGCCGTCGGCCATCAAGTGTTGGACCAGGCCGGTGTCCATCAGGCTTTCGGCCATGGGGCCGTTGTCGATGGCGGTTACCAGCATGCCACGGTTGACCAGTTGCCAGGTCCACCCCCCCGGCGCTGCGCCGAGGTCGACGCCGGTCATGTCGCCGTGCAGGCGCTCGTCCCACTGGTCGCGGGGAATGAAGTGGTGCCAGGCCTCTTCCAGCTTGAGGGTAGAACGGCTGGGCGCATCCCGTGGGAATTTCAGGCGCGGGATGCCCATCGGCCACATGGCCGAGTTGTTCGACTCGGCCAGCCCCATGAACACTTCGCGGCCGCTCTTGAAGGTCAGCAGCAGGCGCGGCTTGCTCGGGTCATCGACCAGCTTGCCGGCGTTCAGCAAGGCTTTGCGCAGGTGCACTTCGAACTTCTTGCAGAAGTTCGACAGTTCCTTGCCATCGTTGGTGTCCACCATCTCCAGCCACAGGCTGCCGCACACCGGGAATTCGCGCAGGTGGGCGAGGATCACGCTGATGCGGTCGGTTTCCGGCAGGTCGATGAATACCCCGCGCGCCCATTGCCGCGGGAAGATCAGCTCGGCAAAACGCTGGCCGTGCATCAGGCGCTGGGCGCCGTCTTCTTCGGTGCAGACAAATTCGGCGCAGGCGCTGCCGGTCTTGGCCTTGGCGTAGCCGGAAACGTTCAGGCGCGCGGCGTGTTCCGCGATCTCGGAACAGACTTCGCCTTCAAAACCTGGGCGGCAGTGCATAAAAAGGGTGTTCATTGAATCTCCTGGCAACTGGCTTGCGCTATCGCAAAGCCTGTCATGAAAACGCGCGCATGATAGCTGAGTTCGGAACCTTGGTTCTGTCCATAGAGTCCAGTAATTAGCCAGCTACTGAAAACAGGGCTAGTTTGAAAGCTCTGTTCGTCCCGTCAGGTCCGTAGCCGTGCGGACCATAAGGAGTCATGTAATGTCATCCCTTGATAGCCTGAGAACCCTTAAAACCCTGCAAATCGACGACAAGACCTATCACTACTTCAGCTTGCCCGAAGCCGCCAAGAGCCTGGGTGACCTGGACAAACTGCCGATGTCCCTCAAGGTGCTGCTGGAAAACCTGCTGCGCTGGGAAGACAACAAGACCGTCACCGGCGCCGACCTCAAGGCCATCGCCGCCTGGCTCAAAGAGCGCCAGTCCGACCGCGAGATCCAGTACCGCCCGGCCCGGGTATTGATGCAAGACTTTACCGGCGTTCCTGCCGTGGTCGACCTGGCCGCCATGCGCGCCGCCGTGGCCAAGGCCGGGGGCGACCCGCAGCGCATCAACCCGCTCTCCCCCGTGGACTTGGTGATCGACCACTCGGTGATGGTCGACAAATTCGGCAACGCCGATGCCTTCGAGCAAAACGTCGACATCGAGATGCAGCGCAACGGCGAACGCTACGCCTTCCTGCGCTGGGGCCAGAGCGCCTTCGACAACTTCAGCGTGGTGCCGCCGGGCACCGGCATTTGCCACCAGGTCAACCTCGAATACCTCGGCCGCACGGTCTGGACCAAGGACGAAGACGGCCGCACCTATGCCTTCCCGGACACCTTGGTCGGCACCGACTCCCACACCACCATGATCAACGGCCTCGGCGTACTCGGCTGGGGCGTGGGCGGTATCGAGGCGGAGGCGGCGATGCTCGGCCAGCCGGTGTCGATGCTGATCCCGGAAGTGATCGGCTTCAAGCTCACCGGCAAATTGAAAGAGGGCATCACCGCCACCGACCTGGTGCTGACCGTGACCCAGATGCTGCGTAAAAAAGGCGTGGTGGGTAAGTTCGTCGAATTCTACGGCGACGGCCTCGCGGACCTGCCGCTGGCCGACCGTGCCACCATCGCCAACATGGCCCCGGAATATGGCGCCACCTGCGGCTTTTTCCCAGTGGATGAAGTGACGTTGGACTACTTGCGCCTGTCCGGCCGTCCGGCAGAAACCGTGAAGTTGGTAGAGGCTTACACCAAGGCCCAAGGCCTGTGGCGCAACGCCGGCCAAGAACCGGTGTTCACCGACAGCCTGGCCCTCGACATGGGCAGTGTCGAAGCCAGCCTGGCCGGGCCGAAGCGCCCGCAGGACCGTGTGTCCCTGCCGAATGTCGGCCAAGCGTTCAGCGACTTCCTCGATCTGCAATTCAAACCCGCCAACAAGGAGGAAGGTCGCCTCGAAAGCGAAGGCGGCGGCGGGGTTGCCGTGGGCAATGCCGACCTGGTGGGCGAAACCGACTACGAATACGACGGCCAGACCTATCGCCTGAAAAACGGCGCGGTGGTGATCGCCGCGATCACCTCCTGCACCAACACCTCCAACCCCAGCGTGATGATGGCGGCCGGGCTGGTGGCGAAAAAGGCCGTGGAAAAGGGCCTGACCCGCAAGCCCTGGGTGAAAACCTCATTGGCACCCGGCTCCAAAGTGGTCACCGACTACTACAAGGCCGCGGGCCTCACCCAGTACCTGGACAAACTTGGCTTCGACCTCGTGGGTTATGGCTGCACCACCTGTATCGGCAACTCAGGGCCGTTGCCCGAGCCGATCGAAAAGGCCATCCAGAAAGCCGACCTTGCCGTGGCGTCGGTGCTGTCCGGCAACCGCAACTTCGAAGGCCGCGTGCACCCGCTGGTGAAAACCAACTGGCTGGCTTCGCCGCCGCTGGTGGTGGCTTACGCTTTGGCGGGCACCGTACGCATCGATATCAGCAGCGAGCCGCTGGGTAACGATCAGGACGGCAACCCGGTGTACCTCAAGGACATCTGGCCTAGCAGCAAAGAGATCGCCGACGCGGTGGCCCAAGTCAGCACCGGCATGTTCCACAAGGAATACGCCGAGGTGTTTGCCGGTGACGAACAGTGGCAAGCCATTGAAGTGCCACAGGCCGCCACCTACGTGTGGCAGAAGGACTCCACCTACATCCAGCACCCGCCGTTCTTCGATGACATCGCAGGTCCCTTGCCAGTCATCAAGGACGTCCGAGGCGCCAACGTGCTGGCCCTGCTGGGCGATTCGGTCACCACCGACCACATCTCCCCCGCCGGCAATATCAAGACCGACAGCCCCGCCGGCCGCTACCTGCGCGAGCAAGGCGTGGAGCCACGCGACTTCAACTCCTACGGCTCGCGCCGTGGTAACCATGAAGTGATGATGCGCGGCACCTTTGCCAATATCCGTATCCGCAATGAAATGCTCGGCGGCGAAGAAGGCGGTAATACGCTGTACATCCCCACCGGGGAGAAAATGCCGATCTACGATGCTGCGATGAAATACCAGGCTTCGGGCACGCCGCTGGTGGTGATTGCCGGCCAGGAATACGGCACCGGCTCCAGCCGTGACTGGGCGGCCAAGGGCACCAACTTGCTGGGCGTCAAGGCGGTGATCGCCGAGAGTTTCGAGCGGATTCACCGCTCCAACCTGGTAGGCATGGGCGTGCTGCCGTTGCAGTTCAAGCTGGATCAGAACCGCACATCGCTCAAGCTGACCGGCAAGGAGAGGATCGACATTCTCGGCCTGACCGACGTAGAGATCACCCCGCGCATGAACCTGACGCTGGTGATTACACGGGAGGATGGCAGCAGCGAGAAAGTCGAGGTGCTGTGCCGGATCGATACGCTGAATGAAGTGGAGTACTTCAAGGCGGGCGGGATTCTGCACTATGTGCTGCGCCAACTGATCGCATCTTAAAAGCACCGCAAAACCAATGTGGGAGGGGGCCAAGCCCCCTCCCACATTTTGACCGCGTTTAACCTTTCAGATCAGCCGAACAGCCACTTCCACAGCAGTACCAAGACAACCACAGCCAGCACCGGCCGCGCAATGCGGTAGGCCTTCGGGTGCTTGCGCTTCCACGCCTTGACCACACCACTGAACTTGTCGCTGAAGGTCTTGCTCCAGGCATACGCCTGGTTGATCCCGCCAACGCGCTCGTCGTCCAGGTTCTGCGGTGCCGTCGCGCGGCCCAATTGCTTGCTGACCCAACGGTTGATACGGGTCATCACGCGATTGCTCAGCGGCCGTTCAATGTCACAGAACAGAATCACACGGGTCTGCTCGGTTTCGTTCTTGACCCAGTGCACGTAGGTCTCGTCGAACATCACGTCCTCACCGTCGCGCCAGGCGTACACCTGGCCGTCGACGAAAATGCGACAGTCGTCGGAGTTCGGCGTGGACAGGCCCAGGTGGTACCGCAGGGAACCGGCAAACGGATCGCGATGCGGGTTCAGGTGGCTGCCGCCCGGCAACAACGCGAACATCGCGCCCTTGACGTTGGGAATGCTGCTCACCAACGCCACGGTTTTCGGGCACAGGGCCTCGGCCGATGGCAGGGGTTTGTCGTACCACTTGAGGTAGAAACGCTTCCAGCCCTTCTTGAAGAACGAACCGAAGCCGGCATCGTTGTTCTTTTCCGCCGCGCGGATGTAACCCTCGTCGAACAGGTGCATGGCCTCTTCGCGGATCACTTCCCAGTTGTCCTTGAGCACATCCAGTTCCGGGAACTTGCTGCGGTCCAGGTACGGCTTGGACGGCACGGCCGAAAACAGGTACATCAAGGCGTTATACGGGGCGAACAGCGCCGAATGGTTGACGAACTGGCGCAACATCGGCAAACGCGCCTTGCCGCGCAGGTGCACATACAGCGTGCTGCCGATAAACAACGCCAGTACCGACAGCTTGGCGGCCAAAGAAAAGGTCATGCAGCAACTCCTGGAAATAATCGCCTGGCCAACAGCAGACGTAGCAGCCGGCCATGATAAACAGTTGGGCCATTATGCAGAAGGCCTAGCTTAGCAACGCTGATTCACATCAACCGATGACTGTGGTGAGCGGGCCCGCTCACCACAGTAAGCCCAATCACCACAGGACATGCATCAAGCCTGGTTTTCTTGCTCGGTGAACAAATCGCTGAACAGCATGCTGGACAGGTAGCGCTCACCGGAGTCCGGCAGGATCACCACGATGGTCTTGCCTTGCATTTCCGGCTTCTCGGCCAGGCGCACCGCCACGGCCATGGCGGCGCCGCAGGAAATACCGCACAAAATCCCCTCTTCCTGCATCAGGCGCAGGGCCATGGCCTTGGATTCGTCGTCGGTCACCAGTTCAACGCGGTCGACCATCGACAAGTCCAGGTTCTTCGGCACGAAACCGGCGCCAATGCCCTGGATCTTGTGCGGGCTGGGCTTGATCTCTTCGCCCGCCAGCGCCTGGGTGATCACCGGCGAGACAACCGGCTCGACGGCCACCGACAGGATCGGCTTGCCCGCGATGTTCTTGATATAGCGCGATACGCCGGTAATGGTACCGCCCGTCCCCACGCCCGCGACCAGCACGTCCACGGCGCCATCGGTGTCGTTCCAGATTTCCGGGCCGGTGGTTTTCTCGTGGATCGCCGGGTTGGCCGGGTTTTCGAACTGGCCCGGCATAAAGTAGGTCGCCGGGTCGCCAGCAACAATTTCAGCGGCCTTGGCGATGGCACCGGGCATGCCCTTGGCCGGCTCGGTCAGCACCAGCTCGGCGCCAAGAGCCTTGAGGACCTTGCGCCGCTCGATGCTCATGGACGCCGGCATGGTCAACAGCAGCTTGTAGCCACGGGCCGCAGCGACAAACGCCAGGCCGATGCCGGTGTTACCGGAAGTGGGTTCGACAATGGTCATGCCGGGCTTGAGTTTGCCGGTGCTTTCGGCGTCCCAGATCATGTTTGCGCCAATGCGGCACTTCACCGAGTAGCCCGGGTTGCGCCCTTCGATCTTGGCCAGGATGGTCACGCCGCGCGGTGCGATGCGGTTGATCTGCACCAAGGGCGTGTTACCGATGGAGTGCGCGTTGTCTGCAAAGATACGGCTCATGACGGGTCCTATTGCTCGATTTCCGGAAGGCCCCAAGGGTATGCCTCAGGCTCGGAGGCGTCCAGTCGGCGGAACGTTGCGGCGCTCCCGGCAGTCCATGCCCTATACGGACAGAGGACCCTCCCCATGAAACGTCGCTACAGTTGGCCGCTATGGACCGTCGCCGGGCTGGTGGTGGTGCTGGTTGCCGTGAACATTGCACTGCCCTACCTGGTGCGCAATTACCTGAATGAAAAGCTCGCCGACATGGGCGATTACCGCGGCCAGGTGGCCGATGTGGACCTGGCCCTATGGCGCGGCGCCTACCGGATCAACGGCCTGCAAATCGTCAAAGTGGACGGCAAGGTGCCCGTCCCGTTCGTCAAGGCGCCGCTGATCGAGTTCGCCGTGAGCTGGCATTCGCTGTGGTACGACCATGCGGTGGTGGCCGAGGGGCACTTTGTAAGACCGGAGATCAACTTCGTCGACGGTGGGGCCAACAAACAGGCGTCCCAGACCGGTAAAGGCACCGACTGGCAGGAACAGCTGAGCAAACTGCTGCCGATCACCTTGAACGAGGTGCGTATCGAAGAGGGCAAGATCGCCTTTCATAACTTCAGTTCCAAGCCCCAGGTCAACATCAACGCCACGGACGTCAACGCGAGCTTCTTCAACCTGACCAATGTGGTCGACGTCAAAGGCAAGCGTGACGCGCGCTTTGAAGGCAAGGCGTTGCTGCAAGGCCAGGCGCCGCTGGAGGCCACCGCCACCTTTGACCCATTGAGCGACTTCGAAGAGTTCGAATTCCGTTTCCGCGCCAAAGACTTGCAGTTAAAGCGCATGAATGACTTCGCCTCGGCCTACGGCAAGTTCGATTTCAAGGCCGGCACGGGCGACGTGGTCATTGAAGCCCAAGCCGAAAAAGGCCAGTTGACCGGCTACATCAAGCCGTTGCTGCGGGATGTAGAAGTGTTCGACTGGAAACAAGACGTGGAAAACAAAGACAAGAACATCTTCCGCTCCATCTGGGAGGCCGTGGTCGGCGCCAGTGAGACCGTGCTGAAAAACCAGAGCAAGAACCAGTTCGCCACCCGTGTGGAGCTCAGTGGCAGCGTGCATCAGCAAAATGTCAGCGCGTTCTCGGCGTTTTTGGCGATTTTGCGCAACGGGTTTATCCAGGCCTTCAATGCGCGTTATGAACAACCCAAGCCCTCGGCGGATTGAAGGTGACCGGTCATTCAGAGACTGAATAATCCGCCTGCGTTCACAGTCGCCGGGGCCGCGCGGTATAGTCCGGGCATTGATGAATTCGAGGAATGACTGATGAAGTTCGAAGGCACCCAGGCCTACGTTGCCACCGATGACCTGAAACTGGCCGTCAACGCCGCCATCACCCTGGAGCGGCCACTGCTGGTCAAGGGCGAGCCCGGCACCGGCAAGACCATGCTCGCCGAGCAACTGGCCGAATCCTTCGGCGCCAGGCTGATCACCTGGCACATCAAGTCCACCACCAAGGCGCATCAGGGCCTGTACGAGTACGACGCGGTCAGCCGCCTGCGCGACTCGCAGCTGGGCGTGGACAAGGTGCACGACGTGCGCAATTACCTGAAGAAGGGCAAGCTCTGGGAAGCCTTCGAGTCCGAGGAGCGGGTGATCCTGCTGATCGATGAAATCGACAAGGCCGACATCGAGTTCCCCAATGACCTGCTGCAAGAACTCGACAAGATGGAGTTCTACGTCTACGAAATCGACGAGACCATCAAGGCCAAAAAGCGCCCGATCATCATCATTACCTCCAACAACGAAAAAGAGCTGCCGGACGCGTTCCTGCGCCGCTGCTTTTTCCACTATATCGCCTTCCCCGACCGCGCCACCCTGCAAAAGATCGTGGATGTGCACTACCCCGACATCAAGAAAGACCTGGTCAGCGAAGCCCTCGACGTGTTCTTCGACGTACGCAAGGTGCCGGGCCTGAAGAAAAAGCCCTCCACTTCCGAACTGGTCGACTGGCTCAAGCTGCTGATGGCCGACAATATCGGCGAAGCCGTGCTGCGCGAGCGCGACCCGACCAAGGCCATCC
This sequence comes from Pseudomonas petroselini, assembly GCF_045037875.1. Classification (NCBI taxonomy): domain Bacteria; kingdom Pseudomonadati; phylum Pseudomonadota; class Gammaproteobacteria; order Pseudomonadales; family Pseudomonadaceae; genus Pseudomonas; species Pseudomonas petroselini. The sequence goes on along the minus strand of NZ_CP173614.1, from coordinate 2,509,157 downwards.
CGCCGCTGGCCGGTGCCTTGGTGAAGAACGAGCAAGACGTGCAGTTGCTGGAGCGTCTGGCGTTCATGAGCCGTCGCGGTAATCGCTGATGTTGCTCAACCTGTTCAATGAAATGCGGGCCGCCAAGGTGCCGGTGTCGGTGCGCGAGCTGCTCGACTTGATCAACGCGCTCAAGCAACGCGTGACCTTCGCCGACATGGACGAGTTCTACTACTTGTCCCGGGCGATCCTGGTCAAGGACGAGCGGCACTACGACAAGTTCGACCGGGCCTTCGGCGCCTACTTCAACGGCCTGGAAAAACTCGACGACCACTTGCAGGCGCTGATTCCCGAGGACTGGCTGCGCAAAGAGTTCGAACGCTCGCTGACCGATGAGGAGCGCGCGCAGATCCAGTCCCTCGGCGGCCTGGACAAGCTGATCGAGGAATTCAAGAAACGCCTGGAAGAACAGAAGGAACGTCACGCCGGCGGTAACAAGTGGATTGGCACTGGCGGCACCAGCCCGTTTGGCTCCGGGGGTTACAACCCGGAAGGCATCCGCGTCGGCGATGCCGGCAAGCGCCAGGGCAAGGCCGTGAAGGTCTGGGACCAGCGCGAGTACAAGAACCTCGACGATCAGGTCGAACTGGGCACGCGCAATATCAAGATCGCCCTGCGCCGCCTGCGCAAGTTTGCGCGCCAGGGTGCGGCGGAAGAGCTGGATATCGACGGCACCATCGACCACACCGCCCGCGACGCCGGTTTGCTGAATATCCAGATGCGCCCGGAGCGGCGCAACACCATCAAGCTGCTGTTGCTGTTCGATATCGGCGGCTCGATGGATGCCCACGTGAAGATCTGCGAAGAGCTGTTCTCGGCGTGCAAGACCGAGTTCAAGCACCTGGAGTATTTCTACTTCCATAACTTTGTGTACGAGTCGGTGTGGAAGAACAACCAGCGCCGCACCTCGGAACGCACCTCGACCCAGGACCTGCTGCACAAGTACGGCGCCGACTACAAAGTGATCTTTATCGGCGATGCGTCGATGGCGCCGTATGAAATCACCCAGGCGGGCGGCAGTGTCGAGCACTGGAACGAAGAGCCGGGGTATGTGTGGATGCAGCGCTTCATGGCCAAGTACAAGAAGCTGATCTGGATTAACCCGTACCCGAAGGACACGTGGGGGTATACGGCGTCGACGGGGATTGTGCGGGAGTTGGTGGAGGATCAGATGTATCCGCTGACATTGCGCGGGCTGGAAGAAGGGATGCGCTTTCTCTCCAAATAAACGCCGCCCGCAATAATGCAGGAAATCTAATGTGGGAGGGGGCTTGCCCCCTCCCACATTTTAAATGCGGTGTTATGCAAATCGCCGCAAATACTCGATGTGCTGCCGATGCGCCGTCTCCTGCACCACTGGCGCCAACCTGACCTTCTCCCCCGGCAAGCACTGCGCCAGCCGTGCCAGCGACAACGGCGTCAACGCCCCCAGGCGCGGATAGCCGCCAATGGTCTGCCGGTCATTGAGCAACACAATTGGCTGCCCATCCGGCGGCACCTGGATCGCGCCCAACGGAATCCCCTCGGAAATCAGCGAAGGCCCTTGGTACTGCAACGGCGTGCCGAGCAAGCGCATGCCCATGCGGTCGGCGCGGCTGTCGAGGGCCCATTCGGTGTTGAACGCATCGAACAGGCTCTGGCCGCTGAACTGGCCGATCTGTGCGCCGACGATCACGTCCAGCGGCGCCTTGGCCGGCAACGTCTGCGCGCTCAGCACGTTCATCGCACCGCCGGTACCGGAATAAGCCAACCGCCCGCCTTCGGCCAGCGCCTTGCCGAAACCGTCCAGCCCGCCCAGTTCCTCACGCACAACGGTGGCGCAACTGCCGAGCACCTCCGGCGCATCAAACCCGCCGGGCGCCGCCAGGTAGGCACGCGCGCCGCTGAACGGCTGGGTGAAACGCAGGCGTTGGCCCTTTTGCAGGATAAAACTGCGGCCGGGGCTGATGGCGCGTTCGTCGATATAGGCGCCCAGGTCCGCACCGGCCAGGGCCAACAGGCAATACTCCTCGGCCTGCACGGTAAAGCCGCCCAAGGTGATTTCCACCACCGGCGCGTCCAGCGCGTTGCCCAGCAGCCAGTTGGCCCAGGACATCGACACCCAATCCAGCGCCCCGCCCTGGGTCACGCCCAAATGGCGCACGCCAAAGCGACCGGCGTCCTGCAACAGGCACAGCGGCGTGCTGGCCTCGATGATCAAGCCGCTCATGCCTGCGCCTCCAACGGCGTGTCGTCGCCACCCAATGTGAGGAATTCAGCGCGGTCGACCGCCTCAAAGCGCACGGTGTCGCCCGGTTGCATCAGGCTGTAGCCCTCGCGCTCGCGGTCGAAGAGTTTAGCCGGCGTGCGCCCGATCAGGTTCCAGCCGCCTGGCGACACCACCGGGTAGGCGGCGGTTTGCCGTTCGGCGATGCCGACGCTGCCGGCCGCCACGCGTTTGCGAGGGGTGTTGAGGCGCGGGGTGGCAAGAATTTCATCCACCAGGCCCATAAAGGCAAAGCCGGGGGCGAAGCCGAGGGCAAACACCTGGTATTCGTGGGCACTGTGACGGCGAATCACGTCGTCGATGGCCAGGCCGCTGCGCTGGCTGAGCAAGGTCAATTCCGGGCCGACGCTCAGGTCATACCACACCGGCAGCACATGACACTGGCCGCCGCCCTGGGCCTGCGGCTGCAGGTCGGTGAGGGCCAGGTCGATCAGCTCCCGTGCCTGGGCCGGGCTCACTGCGCTGAGGTCGTAATGCACCATCAAGGTGGTGTAGGACGGCACCAAGTCGACCAATGCGGCGCCAAAACCGCTGCGCAGCCGTTGGGTCGCCGCCAGCATCCACGGCATGTTGGTTTCGGCGATTGCATCAAACAGGCGCACCATCAGGCAGTCGATGGCCACCACTTCAATCCGTGGCTTCATGCTGGCTTCAATGCCTCGCGGATGCGCTGCACCGCCGCGACCGAACTGGCGTTGTCACCGTGTACGCACAGCGTATTGGCCTGCAGCACCAGCGGGCTGCCGTCGCTGGCGATCAGCGCTTCGCCGCGGGAAATGGTCAGGGCTTGCTGCACGATGGTGTCGGAATCGTGGTGCACGGCACCGGGTAGTTGGCGCGAGACCAGGTGCCCCTTGTTGTCGTAGGCGCGGTCGGCGAAGGCTTCGAACCACAGGGTTACACCGTATTCGTCGCCCAGGGCCTGGGCCGCGCTGTTGTCGCGGGTGGCGAGCAGCATCAGCGGCAGTTCGCCGTAGGCCGCCACGGCCTGGATCACCGCGCGCAATTGGGCCGGGTTGGCCATCATGTCGTTGTACATCGCGCCGTGGGGTTTGACGTAGCTGACACACCCACCTTGGGCCCGGCAAATACCGTCGAGCGCACCTATCTGGTAGTGCAACAGGTCTTGGATTTCCTGGGGTGTGTAGGCCATGGAGCGGCGACCGAAACCTTGCAGGTCCTGATACGCCGGGTGCGCGCCGACTTGCACGCCATGCTTGAGCGCCAGGCTGACGGTCTTGCGCATGATGCTCGGGTCGCCGGCATGAAAGCCACAGGCCACGTTGGCGCAATCAATGAACGGCATGACCTCGGCGTCCAGACCCATGGTCCAGTTACCAAAGCTTTCGCCGATGTCGCAATTCAGTAAAAGTCGGCTCACGGTCTGTCGCTCCTGTAGGCTTTATTTTTTTGTAGTGTGGGATTTTTTACACAGAACTCGCAACTTGTCCTGACACCCCAACGGCGCTTATCGTGGAATGGCTCGATTTTTGGCGCTGGCCCGGTACGGCGTCCAACTAATAAAAACCGATCCATGCATAAGAAAAAGTTGATCCCATGAATTTGAAGTTCCTCGAAACCTTCGTCTGGGTGGCCAAGCTCAAGAGTTTCCGCCTGACCGCCGAGAAGTTGTTCACCACCCAGGCGTCGATCTCCAGCCGCATCGCGGTGCTGGAAAGCGAGCTGGGGGTGAAGCTGTTTCTGCGCGATTCGCGTGGCGTGAGCCTGACCCCGGAAGGCTTGAAGGTGCTCGACTACGCCGAGCAGATGATGGTGACCATGCAGGGCTTGAAGCAGTCCCTGGAGACCACCAGCAGCAAGGTCGGGCGCATTCGGATCGGCGCCATGGACACGGTGATCCACACCTGGCTCAGCCCACTGGTGGCGGAACTGATGGATCATTTCCCGTTGGTGGAAATCGAATTGGTCGCCGATACCGCGCTTAACCTCAGCGATCAGCTGCAAAAAGGCTTCCTCGACCTGATCCTGCAAACCGACCTGCTGCGCCTCGAAACCGTGCGCAGCCTGGAACTGGCCAGCCACCCCATGGCGTGGATCGTCGCCAGCCAGTCGATCTACAACCGTGACTACGCCTCCCTGGCCGAACTGGCCCAGGAGCGCATCATCACGTATTCGAAAAACTCCCACCCGCACCAGGACGTTATCAGCCTGATGCAGGCCAACGGCGTGGCCGCGCCACGGATGAACTGCGTGAATTCGGTGTCGGCGATTACGCGGTTGTTGCGCGATGGTTTTGGCATTGGCGCGCTGCCGCCGGTGCTGGTGCGCGAAGAACTGGCGCGCGGGGAGTTGGTGATGTTGCCGATGGCGCAGAAACTGCCGAATTTGCAGGTGGTGGTGTCGTGGCGCGTGGGGGTGGAATTGGTGGAGGAGATTGTGGGGTTGTGCCAGAAGGTGGTGACGCGGTATGCCGAGGAGGTCGGTGCAGAGCGGATGGTGCTGAGCACACAACCTCACTGAAGACACTGGATAAAACTGTGGGAGGGGGCTTGCCCCCGATGGCGGTGGTTCAGTCACTGATCTATTGACTGACACTCCCCTATCGGGGGCAAGCCCCCTCCCACACTTTGTCCGAGACAGTCTTCAGAGGCCCTTGAGGTCTCGCTCTTCGATCGGCCGGCTCTGGCGCAGGCGCTTGCCGCCCAGTACCACCCAATCGATCAGGCGGAACAGGCACTCGATGCCGAACGACAACAGCATCGCCCCGCCCAATCCCCAGCCCATGGCTTCGGGGGTCAGCAGAATCTGATAGCTGTAGCCCTTCCAGGTTTCCTGGCGAATATCGGGGTCGGCCGCCACCGCCACTTGCAGGGCGCGGATGTACCACGGGCCTTGCATGGCCTGGAATTGCTTGTCCAACGCCACTTGGCGGTCAAGCATCGCGCCGAGGCTGTTAGCGTCGCTCTGGAACACCGGGTCGTCACTGGCACGGTAATGCGCCACCAACGCCTTCAAGTCACCGTTGAAGAACTGCCGCGCGGTGGTTTCAAAACCGCTGAGGCCGGTCTGGGCCTCGATCAAGTGGGCTTCGACGCGCTTGGCGTAGTCATTGATAAACCCGGGCACTTGCACGCCGACCAACAGGCCAATGGCAAACAGCACCAACCGCAGATAACTGAGCAACATGGGCGATATCCTTACTCGGTGATGCCCTGGCTGACGCATTCACCGCGTCGCCACAGGCTCCATTGGCCCGGTTCGTAGCGGGTCCAGTTTTCGTTGTCGGTCAAAGGCTCGGTGGCGATCACCGTCACCACATCATTGGGCGTGGTTTCGGCCTGAAAATCGACGATCACGTCGACATCTTTCAGGCGTGCAGGGCCGAAGGGTGCGCGGCGGGTGATCTGCGCCAATTTGGTCGAACAGTAGCAAAACAGCCAGTCGCCATCACTGAGCAGGCAGTTGAACACGCCTTTGCTGCGGTATTCGGAGCAGGCGGCGATCAGGTCCGGCAGCACCTGTTCAAGGTCCACCGGTTCAGGGAAGGCCTCGCGCACGCGGTTGAGCAGGTCGCAGAAGGCCGCTTCGCTGTCGGTGTCGCCCACCGGGCGGTAAAAGGTGGCGCGGGGCTTGAAGTCCGCCAGCTGGCCGTTGTGTGCGAAGCACCAGTTGCGGCCCCACAGTTCGCGCACGAACGGGTGGGTATTGGCCAGGCTGACCTTGCCGACATTCGCCTGGCGGATATGGCCAATCACCACTTCACTTTTGATCGGGTAACGCTGCACCAGCAGCGCGACTTCGGATTCACTGCTGGCAGCCGGGTCCTGGAACAGACGCAGGCCACGGCCCTCGTAAAACGCGATGCCCCAACCGTCACGGTGGGGGCCGGTGCGCCCACCGCGTTGCATCAGCCCGGTAAAGCTGAACACGATGTCGGTGGGGACGTTGGCACTCATGCCCAATAATTCACACATGCCAGGGCTCTCGCTGCAGGGCGGACGACGTTAAAGGCGCGGTTCTACGCGCATACCGCTCACAGGTGCAGGACGGCGGAAAGGCACGTCGTCTTCATCTTCATCCGGTTCGGCGGCCAGGGCCGCATCGGCGGCGGCCTTGCGCTCACGGCGGGCGTTGGCGGCGCGCTCGATGGGCCAGCGGATCAGCACAAACACGATGTACACGCCAAAGGCGATCATGGTGTACATGAACAGATCGGAGATGGCCCGCCAGGCGTTGTTGCCGACCTTGAGCACCAGGTCCAAGGCGGTGATGGCCACGGCCGGGGCGAACTGAGTCTTGACCGGGTCGACGATGGTCGGGCTGAACAACAGCACCGCCATCAGCAATTGCAGCGGCTCGCGCAGCCAGCGCCAGATCCAGCGGGTCATGCGCCACCACACCAACAGGCAGCCCAAAGCGGCGAAGGCGTAAAGGCCCCAAGCGGTCAGATAGTCGTTCTCGGTCATGGTGTCCATGGCAAGGTAGGCAAACAGGCGGCTATGATAACGGCTTTTGCGTGTCGCGGCTGCAATGCCTGCCACAGTCCGCCAGATAGAGAATAATCCATGCCTATATCGCTCCCCCCGATTGCCCGCAAGGCCCCAGGCCCAGATCCGTACGCCTGGCTGCAGGAGCGTGACAGCGCTGAGGTGCTCGACTACCTCAAGGCCGAAAACGCCTGGCAGGAAGCCCAGCTCGCCGACCAGCAGGCGCTGCGCGAAACCCTGTTCGAGGAGATCAAGGGCCGCATTCTCGAAACCGATCTGTCCCTGCCCTCGCCCTGGGGCCCGTATCTCTACTACACCCGCACCACCGCCGGTGACGAGTACGCCCGTCACTACCGCTGCCGTCGCCCGGCCGACGACAGCAACCAGGTGGATGACAGCAGCGAGGAGTTGTTGCTGGACCCGAACGTGCTGGCCAATGGCGGTTTCTTCTCCCTCGGCGCGTTCAGCATCAGCCCCGACCACCAGCGCCTGGCCTACAGCCTCGACACCAGCGGTGAAGAGATCTACACCCTGTACGTGAAGGAATTGGCGACCGGCAAGGTCAGCGAACTGGAATTCCAGGACTGCGACGGCAGCATGACCTGGGCCAACGACAGCCTGACGCTGTTCTTCGGCGAACTGGACGACACTCACCGTCCGCACAAACTGTATCGCTACCGCCTGGATGGCACGGCCGCGCAGGAAGTGTTCCATGAGCCGGACGGCCGATTTTTCCTGCATTGCTACCGTTCCAGCTCCGAGCGCCAGTTGCTGCTGTCGCTGGGCAGCAAGACCACCAGCGAGGTCTGGGCGCTGGACGCCAACCAGCCGCACCTGGACTTCACCTGCCTGGCGCCGCGGGTCGAGGACCACGAATACGATGTCGACCACGGCCAGCTGAATGGCGCGTGGACCTGGTTTATCCGCAGCAACCGGGAGGGCATCAACTACGCACTGTTCGTGGCAACCGACATCGGCGACGTGCCGACCGAGGATGAGTGGCAAAACCTCATCCCCCACAGCGACGAGGTGATGCTCGACGGCGTGAGCCTGAATACCAGCGCCATGACCCTGAGCCTGCGCATGGGTGGCCTGCCGGTGATCGAAGTGCACCCGGAAGGCCTGCCGGCCTATCGCGTGGAATTGCCTGACGCCGCCTACAGCCTCTACGTACAGAACAGCCTGGAGTTTTCCAGCAACAAGATCCGTCTGCGCTACGAAGCGTTGAATCGACCGGCCCAGGTCCGCCAACTGGAACTGGCCAGCGGTGCGCAGGAGGTGCTCAAGGAAACGCCGGTACTGGGCGTGTTCAACGCCGATGACTATGTGAGCCAACGCCTGTGGGCCACCTCGGCGGATGGCACCCAGGTGCCGATCAGCCTGGTGGTCAAGCGCGACCACCTCGGCAAACCTGTGCCTTTGTACCTGTACGGCTACGGCGCCTACGGTTCAAGCCTCGACCCGTGGTTCTCCCATGCACGCTTGAGCCTGCTGGACCGTGGCGTGGCCTTCGCCATTGCGCATGTGCGCGGCGGCGGCGAGCTGGGCGAAGCCTGGTACCGCGCGGGCAAGCAGGAACACAAGCAGAACACCTTCAGCGACTTTATCGCCTGCGCCGAACACCTGATCGCCCAGGGCCTGACCACCTCCAAGCAACTGGCGATCAGCGGCGGCAGTGCCGGCGGCCTGCTGATCGGCGCGGTACTCAACCAGCGCCCGGCGCTGTTCCAGGCGGCGATTGCCGAAGTGCCGTTCGTCGATGTGCTCAACACCATGCTCGACCCGGAACTGCCCCTGACCATCACCGAGTACGACGAGTGGGGTAACCCGCAGGAGCCCGAGGTGTATGCACGCATCAAGGCCTACGCGCCGTACGAAAATGTCAGCCCCCAGGCCTACCCGCACATGCTGGTGATCGCCGGCTACAACGACAGCCGCGTGCAATATTGGGAAGCCGCCAAGTGGGTCGCCAAGTTGCGTGACACCAAGACCGACGACAACCTGCTGTTGCTCAAGACCGAACTGGGCGCCGGCCACGGTGGCATGAGCGGTCGTTACCAGGGATTACGTGACGTAGCGCTCGAATATGGATTTGTGTTCAAGGCGCTGGGGCTGGTTTAAGGAACTTAGCCGGGCGGTTCTGTCTGAACACAGGACCGCCCTACATGATTGATGGACCAAGATTGCAGCCATGGCACTACCGACACATATGAATACCGAGATCCGTGACATGCTCATGGACTGCGGCCTGTTCGACCCGCTGTTGCCGGAGGATTTTCACATCGCCGCCGGCTACTTCAATATCAGCAGCATTGCCCGTGACGAGGTGATTTTTCTCGAGGGCGATGCCGGCACGTTCATGTGCATCCTCCACAGCGGCCAGGTGGCGGTGCAGAAAACCCACCACGATGGCCAGCGCCTGACGATCGCCACCCTGCGCAGTGGCCGGGCTTTTGGCGAAATGGCGGTACTCGACGGCGAACGACGCTCGGCCAGTTGCGTGGCGGCGAGTGATTGTGTGCTGTTGAACCTGGGTAAGGACGCTCTGGAAAAGATGCTCAACGAAGCGCCCAGGGTGGCCGCCAAGATCATCCGCGCGATCGCTATTGCCCTGTCCAAACGCCTGCGCATGGCCGACGGCCAATTACTCTCGCAACAGTTTTAACCGCCGGGCGTCTTCGGTTTGCTGTCGTTTTGCTGCAGGCCGGGCACGGTCTGGTCCTTCGGCGGCGTTGGCAGCACGATGGGCACCAAGGGTGGCGAACCGTTCGTCTTGGGCACGGCAGGCGGGGTCACTTGCGGGTACAGCGTCGGCGTCGGAGTGCCCGGTGCGCCTGGCGTTGGGGCTGGCGCGACCGGTACGGTTTGCAACTCCTGAGCCTGCGCCGCACCCAAGGCGAGCGCGCTCAACACAATGACCGTTAGAATGCTGCACTTCATCGATGGCTCCATGGCCTGACCGGAATGTCGTAAGGCTACTCCCAACCGCGCAAGAATGCCCTTCCCAATGAGATTTCCATGAAACGTTTCGTTCTGCTGGACACCACCCCGATCCCCGACAACGGCGGTGCCTTGTGCCTGTTCGAATACGGTGAAGATTTCGTCATCAAGATCCAGGGCGGTGACGGCGGCCAATTGATGAACACGCGCATGCACGGCTCCGAAGACGCCCTGGCGGAAATCCCCTGCCGCAAAGTCGCCGGCCGCCCCGGTTCGCGGGTGTTGATTGGTGGCTTGGGCATGGGTTTTACCCTGGCCTCGGCACTCAAGCATTTAGGCAAGACCGCCGAAGTAGTCGTCGCCGAGCTGGTGCCCGGCGTCGTGGAATGGAACCGCGGACCACTGGGAGAAAAATCCGGCCGCCCGTTGCTGGACCCGCGCACGGTGATCCGCCTGGAAGACGTGGCCAAGGTGCTGCAAGCCGAGCCCCAGGGCTTTGACGCGATCATGCTGGATGTGGACAACGGCCCCGAAGGCCTCACCCAAAAAGCCAACAGCTGGCTCTACTCCGCCGGCGGCCTGGCGGCATGTGCCAAAGCCCTGCGCCCCAAAGGCGTACTGGCCGTGTGGTCGGCCAGCGCCGATAAACTGTTCAGCGACAAACTGCGCAAAGCCGGATTCAAGGCCGAAGAAGTGCAAGTGTTTGCCCACGGCAACAAGGGCACGCGGCATACCATTTGGATTGCGGAGAAGCTTAAAGGCTGAACGCCTGTAGGAGCCCCCCAACGCTAACCACGATGCGAAGCGAGCCGCTCTTGATCTCGCTTTTGATCTTAGGCGCCCCGTCAAACACGCTGGCCGGAATTCGACAGGGATTTGGGGGGTAAACCGGCAGGGATGCCGGTTTAGCCGCCCCGCGCCATGGATGGCGCGTGGCGGCGGCCCCCCAAATCACTGTCGGATTACGGGCACACCGAGCGTGAGCGAGGTGCCGAGTGTTGGGGCAAGAGCGTTTTGCTTACTTTTGCGCTTTTCAAAAGTGAGCCGCTGTAAAAGCGGAACCCATAGTGGCCGTTACCTAAATAACGGATATGTACCCTATCTGATCCAACATCCAGGTCAGCCGTCAGGCCGCCACGGGAGCAAGCTCCCTCGCCACAGGTCCTGCGCCATACCCAGAATTGTGTAGATACCGAGGCCCCGATGGCGCTGAATCAGTCACCTGATGAATCGACTGACACACCGCCATCGGGGGCAAGCCCCCTCCCACATTTGGATCGCAGCCTAACAATTAGATGGTGGTCGGCTGTCAGGCCGCCAGCGGGAGCAAGCGCCCTCGCCACAGGTCCAGCGCCATAACCAGAATTGTGTAGATACCAAGGCCCCGATGGCGCTGAATCAGTCACCTGATGAATCGACTGACACACCGCCATCGGGGGCAAGCCCCCTCCCACATTTTGATCGCGTGGCAACAGTCAGATTGCGGTCGGCCGTTAAGCCGCCAGCGGAAGCAAGCTCCCTCGCCACAGGTCCAGCCCCATACCTATACGGTGAACCTCATACACCCAGGTGCCCAAATCACAGCCAAACCAGCCCCCACATTTCGCCCCGCATCAGTTTCGAGATTTACGGTAATCCATCACATACGGCACTTTTTTGTCGAAAGTCTTCTCCAGCTCATCGCGGTCCAGCTTGGTCATACCGCCCAACTCATGGGCAGTAAACCCGCTGTCACCGACCTGTGCCCCCGGCGCCAAGCTGACCATCCGCTTGGCCACCGCCTCAATGGCGTCGCTATAGCCGCCCTTCTTGTTCAGGTTGAAAGCCCCCAGGTCGATCTGCGTGCGCAACCAGTTCCCCCAGTAAAACTCCAGGAACTCCGGCGCAACTTCGCCAGCATCAGGCTTGCCATAAGCAGCCTTACGAGTGAAATACACCAGGCTGCGAAAGGTGTCGTCCTGCAGATGCTTGAACCCCAGGTGAGCCGGCAACTGCTCAGGCGGCAGGGCCTGGCCTTGATTGTCCTTGAGCCAGACTTTGCGCGCGGCCTGCATGCGCTGCCAGAAACGCTGCATGTCCGGGCTGTTGCTGAAGTCATCCGTAACCTTGACCCACATTTTCAAGCGGGGGCCGCCGCCGGGCACTTCCCACAAGGTGGTGAAGCTGTGGTGACCGTCGGTCAGGTACAACTGGCCACCGGGGCCGACCACCACGGTTTTCATGTCCTCGGGATGGCTGCCCACCGGGTCCTTGCAGGTAAAGCTGGCAGGCTTATGCAGGTCGGCGCCCTTGGGGACTTTATCCGCCTCGCCCTGGCCATTGGTTTCACAGTATTCATCAAAGACCTTGGCAGGTTTGTCGGCAAACAGCCCGAGGCTGTAGTAAATCTGGTCAAACCCCACCACGGCCTGGGTCGGGTGCAATTGTTCGAGGGCCACCTCGATCACCTGCCCAGGCTGGGGTGTAGAGAATGCCTGGGCGTGGGCAGCCATCCCACACAGTAACAATGCAACAGTCCATGAATGCAGACGCATGAGTTTCAAATCCTTATCGATAAAGTGAAGCGGTTATTTACAACGCGAGCGGCTAGAATCAACCCTATCCGTGAACCATCAAATAGCCAGGAGCCATGATGAGCTCAACCAACCCGCCCTCCCACACCGCCAAGCTGGACCGCATCCTCGCCGATGCCCAGCGCGACCGGGAAATGGGCTACCGCGACAAAGCCTTGAAGATGTACCCCCACGTGTGCGGCCGCTGCGCGCGTGAGTTTGCCGGCAAACGCTTGAGTGAACTGACCGTACACCACCGTAACCACAATCATGATGACAATCCCCAGGACGGTTCCAACTGGGAGTTGTTGTGCTTGTATTGCCACGACAACGAGCACTCGCGTTATACCGACCAGCAGTATTTCGGCGAAGGCTCCACCAGCAGCCCGACGATTGCCAAGGCCACGCATAACCCGTTTGCGGCGTTGGCGGGGTTGATGAAGAAAGACGACTGAATGGGGTAAGCGGGCTAGCGCTGCGCAACAGCCCCAATAAAGCCAGGTAAACAGGCGGTAATTGGCGTTGGGGCCGCTTCGCGCCCCAGCGCGGGGCAAGCCCGCTCACCACATTGTTTAGGCCAATCCCCGTATAATCGCCGTTTTTCTCCAAGGCACCCTTCCCCGTGGGCAATAAACGCTACAGCTGCATCGGACTGTATAACCCCAAATCCCCCGAAAACGTCGGCTCGGTCATGCGCGCCGCCGGCTGCTACGGCGTGGCCTCGGTGTTCTACACCGGCGTGCGTTACGAGCGCGCCCGGGACTTCATCACCGACACCAAGAAAGTCCACCACGACATTCCGCTGATCGGCATCGATGACCTGAAAAAGATCCTGCCGCTGGGCTGCATCCCCGTTGCCGTGGAACTGGTGGAAGGCGCCCGCCCACTGCCGGAATACACCCACCCCGACCGCGCGCTGTACATTTTCGGCCCGGAAGACGGCTCCCTCGACAAAGAGATCCGCGACTGGTGTGAAGACGTTGTGTACATCCCGACCACCGGCTGCATGAACCTCGCCGCCACCGTCAACGTGGTGCTCTATGACCGCCTGGCCAAGGGCAACAACACCCGCTCGGGCCCCAAGTACTGATTTTTTGGGAACATCCGGCGCCTGCGGGCAGTCAGCTATTTATCACTAGCCCTTGTTGGAGACAGACCATGAGCGACAGCAAAACCTTGCGCCCTATCATCGAGCACACCCCGTTTGAACCTCAGCCCACGCAAAACGTGCACGGCTGGGAACGTATCGGCTCGGTGGCCGGTGGCGTGATCATGGTCGGCAAAGGCCTGCGCCGTGGCGGGCTTTTCGGCTTGATCCAGATAGCGATCGGCGGCGTGGCGCTGGCACGTGGCTTCACTGGGCACAGTTCGCTCAAAGACAAGCTGGAACAGGGCCGCCATGAAATGAACACGGTGCGCACGAAGATCGAACGGGCCGGGGAAGAGTTGAAGAACTTGAAGACCAAGGCCGAAGTGGCGGTTGAGAAAGCCACCAAAACCGCTGGCTGACGCCACGCTCAACGAGATTGAAGATCCCACGGTGGGAGGGGGCTTGCCCTTCCCACTGCGTGTCTGCGTCAATGCAATAATTTGGAATCCAGCACCACTGACGACTCGCCGATGATGCTCTCGGCCAGTTGCACGAACTCTGCAGTGGTGATGCTGTTTGCCCGCATCACCGCTTGCGCGAGGTCATCCAGTGAACGCTTGTTATGGGTCTTCACGCGGATCTCGCGGTCCAGCTCCTGCAGCACCACCACCGCCCGTGACACCGTCGCGCCGCTGACGTGTTCGCCACGCAGGCTGGTCACGTCCTTGCCTTCCTTGGCCAGGCGCGCCTGTATCGCCTGATACCGCTCATCGGTAATGCCACCGGCTCGGCGCACCAGTTCAATGGCGTAGTAGTCGGCCAGGCCTTCGCTGATCCAGTCACTGGTGTCGTGGTCATTGAAGCGGCCAATCGCCTGCACCACTTCACGCACCAACGGGCTGCTGCCGTTTTCGCTGACCAGAGGCGTACGGCTGTTGAGGTAGATCGAGTCGCGTGCCGAGAACGCCCCACGGCGCATCGGGTCGCTGGCGCCCACCACCAGCAGCTTGGCCGGATGCCGCGGGAACGCGGCTTCCACCTGAGGCCAGACGAAGGTCAGCAACGTCAGTACATCCATACGGCGCATCGCCTGGCCCTTGGGCGAGGCCACGGTGACTTCCGTCTCGCCCAGGCGCACGCGGCGGCTGCCAAGGTTGCCGGCGAGCATCCAACCGGTGGGCCGGTCGAACAGGCGCGAGACGTTGTCGATACGGAACGTGTTCTTACCGATGCGCGGCCAGGCGGTCTCGACACTTTTCCAGCCGGCCGGCAGTTCGAACACCAGGCGCGAGACCAACTCGACGCCATCCTGCTGGTCAAGCCGTGCGGTTGGCACCAGGTCTTCACCGCGAAACAACGCCCAGCTCGGCGTCATGCGCGCTTCATAGATACCCGGTTTGCGCGCATGGGTAAGGCGCACGCGGTAGGTCAGGCTGGCTTTGCTGGCGCTGGGCTGCCAGAGGCCACGGTGCTCGTTGATGCTCCACTGGCCGTCGGCCTTGAAGTCGCTGTAGTCGCCATCGCGGCCCAGGTCGAAGTTCAGGCTGCGTACCGCCGAGCCCTGGGACAGGCTTACACGTACCTCGGCCTGATCGCTCTGGGGCAACAGTTTGACGTGATAATCCAGGTCGACTTTCTTTGCGCACCACGCCGGCGTGCTCAGCGCCAGCAGCACCACAGGTACCGCCAGTTTGAATCCCCCCCTCATACCCACTCCTTGTTCAGCCCGCGCGGAAAATCAGGTAATCCTCCCAGTCATCCTCGGGCACGCTGCCTTCGCTGAGCATGCGCCCGGACTGGGAAATACGTTCATGGTGCACGGCGTCGCGGTCGCCGCAGACCAGGTGGTGCCACAGCGGCAGGTCCTTGCGTTCGCTGACCAACCGGTAGCCGCAGGTCGGCGGCAGCCATTTGAACTGGTCGGCCTGGCCCGGGGTGAGTTGGATGCAGTCCGGCACCGACGCACGGCGGTTGGGGTAGTCGGTGCACTGGCAGGTTTTCAGGTCGAGCAGCTTGCAGGCGATACGCGTGTAATAGACGCTGTTGTCGTCTTCGTCCTCAAGCTTTTGCAGGCAGCACAGGCCACAGCCGTCGCACAACGACTCCCACTCCTCCTGGTCGAGGTGTTCAAGGGTTTTGCGTATCCAGAAAGGTTCGACTTTGGCGGCCATGGCTCTACATCAGTATCGGTAGGTGAAAAGGCCGCCAGTCTAGTGCCCACGGCGCCTGGAACCAAGCGCTAGCGACTGGCGGTGTAACAACACTTGTCAGTCTAGTGGCCGCGCAGTAGCTTTGAGCGCCGAATTGACGATCAGGAACTGCTCATGACCCGTGTTGCCGACTATCCGATCCACACCCAGTTCACCGACCGCTGGTCGCCTCGTGCCTTCACGGGCGAGAGCATCTCCCAGGAAACCCTGCTGAGCTTTTTCGAAGCCGCACGCTGGGCACCTTCCGCCTACAACTCGCAGCCGTGGCGTTTCCTCTACGCGCGCCGCGACACGCCGGACTGGGAGCGTTTCCTCGGTTTGCTGAATGAATTCAACCGTGGCTGGGCCCAGCATGCGTCGGCCCTGGTGATCATCGCCTCGAAAACCGACTTCATCGCCCCCGGCGCTACGGAAGAAACCCCGGCCCTGTGGCACACCTTCGACACCGGTTCCGCGTGGGGTCACCTGGCGCTGCAAGCCAGCCTCAGCGGCTGGCACACCCACGGCATGGCCGGCTTCGATCAGGAACTGACCCGCAAAGAGCTGAAAATCCCGGAAGGTTATGCACTGCATGCCGCCGTGGCCGTGGGCAAGTTGGGCGATAAGTCGACATTGCCTGAATACCTGCAAGGCCGCGAAACACCCAGCCCGCGCAAGCCGTTGAGCGAGCTGGTGTCCGAGGGTGATTTCAGCCTCTAAGCCTGACGCAATCCGAACTGTGGGAGGGGGCTTGCTCCCGATAGCGGAGTGACAGTCACTGATTGCTTTGACTGATCCACTGCAATCGGGAGCAAGCCCCCTCCCACATTTGGAGTTGCGTTGTGTCAGTAACCGCGCTCGAAATCCACTTCGCCGCGCAGCGCTTCCTTGGCCTCATACGCCCGCAGGTTTTGCACAAACAGCTCCACCATCAACTCCGGCGATGTCGGCGCCGAGCTGTGTCCGGTCAGCAGCAGCCCCCAAGCGGTCCAAAACGGATGACGCTGCGGCAACGGCTCCTGCCGGCAGACGTCGATCACCGCGCCCGCCAAATGGCCCTCTTTCAACGCCTCGACCAGGTCGGCATCGACCACCGCTACTCCGCGCCCGACGTTGATGAACAAGCCGGTCGACTTGAATTGCTTGAACAGCGCCGCGTCGTACAGGTCATGGGTACTCGGCGTGTTGGGCAGCAGGTTGATCACGTAGTCCACCTCCCCCACCAGCCGGCCCAGTTGGTCGAGCCCGGCCACTTCGATAAACGGCGCCTGTTCGCGTGCGGTGCTGGCGATGCCGTACAGCTTCACGCCAAATGGCAGCAGGAAATCGGCGACACGCTGACCGATATCGCCGGTGCCGACGATCAGCGCCTTGCGCCCCGCCAGGCTCTGGCCCATGCGGTTGTCCCATTTACGTTCGACCTGGCTGACCAAACGCGCCAACACTTCGCGCTCGTGCCCGAGCATGTAGGTGAGGACAAACTCGGCCATGACCTGGCCAAAGATGCCGACTGCACGGGTCAGGCGGTAATCGCGGGGCAGGCCTTCGGCCAGCAACGGGGTGATGCCGGCCCAGGTCGATTGCAGCCATTGCGGATGATGGCCTTGACGCAATAACGTCGCCAGCAGGTCCGGCTGGCCCAGCCATACCGGGCAATCGGCGGCCAGGCGTGACAGCTCGGCCGAGTCGCCGCTGGTCAGCACTTCCAGGTCCGGTGCCGCCTCGCCCAGTAATTGGGCGTAGAGCGGGTGATCCTGTTCAGCAATCAGAACACGCATGCTTAAAACCTTTCAAAAACAGTACGAGCGGCCGCCCGCATCCTTACGGCCACCGCTCACTTATACGATTCCATTAAAGCAAGTACCCCGAACGGGGCACGGATCGATCACATCGGGTCGTTGCGGCGCAGCAGCTCTTCGGGCAAGTGTTCGATGTACTCGTCCTCGGCCGGCGGCATTTGCAGGTGGTAGCCCTGCTTGTCGAGGTTTTCCAGGACCACGGCGATGTCCTCGCGGGACAGTTTGCGCTCGGGCGTCAGCACCATGTCGAACGCGTGATGGGCCTTGCCAAAGGCCTCCATCAACGGTTCAGGCACCCGCTCCAGGGCATCGCTTTTCAGCACGTAGAGGTACATCCCGTCTTTTTTCTTGCTGCGATAGATGGAGCAAATACGTTTCAAGGCTGTTCTCCGGCAGTGACCAGGCTGTCGAGCAGCGCCTGGCCCATCAACTCGCGGCGCCAGCCACGCAGCGAGTCTGGCAATTTATAAGGCCCGTCGGGGTAGCCACTTTTGACCAGGGCCTCCAGGGTTTTCTTGCGCAGCATCAGTTCCGGCGCCATGTCCAGGCGCTCGGCGAACGTTTGGCCCAAGGCGCGCAGTTGCTTGATCAAAGCGGCGGCATCCACCGGCAACGGTTCGGCAACGGCGGGCGGCCATTGGTCCATCGACACGCTGCCGGCCCGCTTGATCAGGTCCAGCAGGAACTGGCCGTCCTGACGCACGGTGCGCGGGTGCATGTCTTCGATCTTGCCCAGGGCGGCGAGATTATCCGGCTGGGATTTGGCCAGGGGCCACAACGAGTGTTCACGAATGATGCGGTTACGCGGCAGGTCACGCGCACGGGCCTGCTGCTCGCGCCACGCGCACAGTTCACGCAGCACGGCGAGTTGGGCACGCGACAGTTTCCACGCCAGCTTGGCGTCGCGGTACACCTCGTACGGGTCGACTTCGCGGCGCAGGTTGGCGACCAGTTCGGCACCGTCGTCCAGCACCCAGGCGTACTTTTCGTCCGACAGTCGTGGACGCAAACGCGTGTAAACCTCGGCCAGGTGCACCGCGTCTTCGGCGGCGTAGCTGATCTGCGTCTCGGACAGCGGCCGCTGCAGCCAGTCCGAGCGGGTCTCGCCCTTGGGCAGCTCGATATCCAGCACGGCTTGCACCAGGCGCGAATAGCCCATGGAAAAACCGAGGTTCAGGTAAGCCGCCGCCAATTGGGTGTCGAACAACGGCACCGGCAGGCTGCCGGTCAAGCGCAGCAGCACTTCGAGGTCTTCACTGCACGCGTGCACCACCTTGATCACCGCCGGGTTTTCCAGCAAGGCGGCCAGGGGTTGCCAGTTGTCGATGGTCAGGGGGTCGATCAGGTAAGCGCGTACGCCATCACCGATCTGGATCAGCCCGGCAATGGGATAAAAGGTGTCGACCCGCATGAATTCGGTGTCGAGGGCGACGAATGGCAACTGCTGCCATTCGGCGCAGTGCTGGCCGAGGCTATCGTTGTCGCAGATCCAGTGAATATCGATGGCCACACGGCTCTCCCTTGAAGAATGGCGCGCAGTATATATCGCGAAAGGGACTTGCGAGCATTCGCAGTGCACAGGCGACCATGAAAACTCAGACAGGAGGTGAAGAATAGTCCGACAGGCGGGACTTATCCTCTCTTACGTAACACATAGACCCGCCACAGGCTTGAGCCCGGCATGAATTCCTGATGATGCAGGACCTTGAAGCCGGACTGGCGAAACTCGTCCTCTACGGCGGTACGAGAAGGCACGGAGACAATCACCGTGTCGCGGCTGACCCGGTGAAACTCGCGCAGCAACGCCAGTCGCCCTTCGCTGCTAGGTACATGGCGAAACAATTCCAGGCAGAAAATGCAGTCCACCGCATTCGCCGACAACCCGATGGAAAACGCCGAGCCCTGGAACGTCTTGATGCGCTTGAGCAACGACACGGGGTGGTGGGTGCGGGCGTGGTCGAGCATGTCCTGGGAATTGTCAGAGGCCAGGATCACCCGGTTGACGTGTTCGGCCAACACCGGCCAGAAGCGCCCCGAACCGCAGGCCAGGTCCAGCAACAGCCCGGGTTCACCGGCGACTTTCAGCGCCTGGCGCACCATCCATTCGTCGCGCCACGACGCCAGGCGCTGTCGCAGCCCGGGCGGATGTGTTTCGCCGCAGACCCTGGCGTGCTCACGGTCGCAACGCTCGGCGTATTCGATCTCGATGGAGGAAGGTGATTGTGGCGACATCGCGGGCTCATGTGGGTTGAACGGTAGTGAACGACCTTGATTCGCAGCTTAACCACTGCAATGTCAAAAAAAGGTCGAAGCCTTCACTGCCGTAAACCTGATCACGCCGGGTGCAGGTACCAACGCCAATCCTGCTCGCCCACTTCGCCCATGAACTGACGGTATTCGGCGCGTTTTACCGCCAGGTACACGCCGAGGAATTCACTGCCGAATGCCTCTCGCGCCCAGCGTGAATCTTCAAGGGCACGCAGGGTGGTCAACCAGTCGGTGGGCAGCAATTCCTTGGCCTGGGCGTAACCGTTGCCTTCTACCGGGGCGCCGGGGTCGCGTTGTTCACGGATGCCGCGATGGATGCCGGCCAGGATCGCCGCCGCGGCCAGGTAAGGGTTGGCGTCGGCGCCGCAGATACGGTGTTCGATATGCCGGGAATTGGCCGGCCCGCCCGGTACGCGCAGGCTGACGGTGCGGTTGTCCACGCCCCAAGTGGCGGCCAGCGGCGCATAGCTGTTGGCCTGGAAGCGGCGGTAGGAGTTGGCGTTGGGGCAAAACATCAATAGTGAATCGAGCAAGGTGCTAAGCATGCCGCCCACCGCCTGGCGCAGCAGCGGCGTGCCGTCGACGGCTTCGCTGGCGAACAGGTTGTTGCCCTCGGCATCCGCCAGGCTCACGTGCATGTGCATGCCGGTGCCGGCCAGGTCGTCGAACGGCTTGGCCATGAAGCAGGCGGTCATCCCGTGTTTATGTGCCACCCCCTTGACCAGGCGTTTGTAGCGCACGGCTTCGTCCATGGCTTGCAGGGCGTCGGTGCGATGCTCCAGGGTGATTTCCACTTGGCCCGGCGCGTATTCGGAAATCGCCGTGCGCGCAGGAATGCCCTGCAGCTTGCAGGCGCTGTAGAGGTCGGCGAGGAACGGCTCGATCTGCTCCAGTTCGCGCAGGCCGTAGACCTGGGTCGAGCGCGGGCGCCCGCCATCCACATCGCGCGCCGGTTGCGGGCGGCCATTGCTGTCGAGCTTCTGGTCGAGCAGGTAGAACTCCAGTTCCGCCGCCATCACCGGGTAATAACCATCGGCCTTGAGGCCGTCGATCACCTTGGCCAACAAATGCCGGGGGTCGGCCACGGTGGCGGGCAGGCCTTCTGTCGGATGCATGCTGACTTGCACCGCTGCAGTGGGGATCAGCCGCCACGGCATGCGCTGCAAACTGCCGCTGATCGGGTAGGCGCGGCAGTCAATATCGCCCACCTCCCAGACCAGCCCCGAGTTTTCCACGTCGTCGCCGTTGATGGTCAGGCCAAGAATGGTGCTGGGCAGCGGCCGACCACTCTCATACACCGCCAGCAACTCATCGCGGTGCAACAACTTGCCGCGCGGCACGCCATTGTTGTCGAGGATAAACAGCTCGAACATTTCGATGTCCGGGTGCTGTTCGAGGAAAGACTGGGCTTCGTGCAGACTGGCAAAAACACTCATGGGCATTCTCATACGTATGTGTCGGGCAGGCGCACAGGCGCGCGCCATCCAGGGGATGGATCAACGTAGGAATAAGGTGTCTGGTGGGCGTGCGTGTCGGCAGTGGAACAGGGCCCAGAACGCGAGATCGGACGGCAGTGTCGCGGGGTGAGTGTCGGAGGAGCCGTCCATGCGGGAATCACAGTGCGAGAGATAAGCGCGAGCGTCACACGCCTGTATAGGTGTTTAAATCCAGGGTTGACGGAGTTTGGTTGCAGCTTGGCTAAACATTCGACGCACCTTGCCACCCTGCCCCGCGCTGGAAATAATGAGCGCCCTCGACATGCCCCAAGGACTCGACCGCATGAAAGCTCTTTTAGCCCTGTGTGTACTCGGTCTGGCGACCAGCGCCCTGGCCGACACCGCCCCCTCGCGCCTGGACGAAGTACTCCAGCGCGGCACGCTGGCGGTGTGCACCACCGGCGACTACAAGCCTTACACGTCCCTGCGCGCCGATGGCAGTTATGAAGGCATCGACATCGCCATGGCCGAGTCCCTGGCAAAAAGCCTCAACGCTAAAATCCAATGGGTGCCCACTACGTGGAAGACCCTGATGCCGGACTTCCTGGCCCAGCGCTGCGATATTGCCGTGGGCGGAATTTCGGTGTCCCTGGAACGCCAGAAGAAAGCCTTCTTCAGCCAAACCCTGGGCGTCGACGGCAAGATCCCACTGGTGCGCTGCGCCGATGTACAGCGCTATCAAACCGTGGAGCAGATCAACCAACCCCAAGTGCGCGTGATCGAACCGGCGGGTGGCACCAACGAAGTGTTCGCCCGCACCCATCTGGGCAAGGCGCAAATACGTTTGCACGACAACGTGACCCTCTTCGACGAGCTGCTGGCGGGTAAGGCCGACGTGATGATCACCGACGCCAGCGAAGCGCGTTACCAGCAAAAACTCAAGCCAGGCCTGTGCGCGGTCAACCCGGAGCGGCAGATGCAGTACAGCGAAAAAGCCTTTTTGCTGCCGCGTGATGATGTGGCGTGGAAGAGCTATGTCGACCAGTGGTTGCACTTGAGCGTGGCCACCGGGGTGTATGACGGCATTGTTAATCAATGGCTGGCGGCGCCTTGAGCCACAGGCGTCTACGCTGTGGTCACACCAACAATAACGAGGGATGGGCCATGAAGGGATTGCTCCGACTCACCTGGCTGCTGCTGTTGTGTTTCAGCCAGGTGCACGCCGCTACGACTCAGGGCGAGGACGCGCAGGCGGCCAAGGCATTGCTGGAAAAAGCCTTGGCTTACTACAAGAGCAACGGCGACAAGGCGTTTGCCGCCTTCAGCCGGCAGGGCGAATTCGTCGACCACGACCGCTATGTGTTCGTGGTCGACACCCAGGGCGTGTTGCTGGCCAGTGGTGGGCCCTCCTCCGCTTTGATCGGCCGCGATGTGTCTGAAGTGCTCGGCCCGGATTTGCGTGAGTCGTTCAAGGACGCGCTCAAGCGTCCGGAAGGCCAGGGCATCCAGCAGGCCGATTACCGCTGGCAGAACTGGAACGATGGTAAGGTCGAGCATAAACACGTGTTTTATCAGCGTGTGGGCGAACGCATCCTGGCGGTGGGTTATTACTTGCCTCGGGCCACGCCGGAACAGGCCAGGGCCTTGCGCAACAAGGCGGTGAATGCGTTGCTCAAGGATGAAAGCGGTACGCTCAAGGCCATTAACTCATTGCAGGGGGGGTTCTTGCAGGATGATCTCTATGTGTTTGTGGTCGACCTGAATACCCAGCGCTATGTGGCCCATGGCACTAATCTGCGGCTGGTGAATACTGACTTCAGCAAGATCAAGGATCCGGATGGCAAGCCGGTGGGGGAGCCGATTCTCAGGATGATGGCGGAGCAGGATCAGGGGGAATACAAGTACCGTTGGAAGAATCCGGTGACTGACAGGGTTGAGAATAAGCATGCGTATGTGCGCAAGGCTGGGCATTTTATGGTGGCTGTGGGTTATTACAGCCCTTGATGGGGCTTTGACTGTGGGGGGCTGCTCAATCTAACGGTAACTCTGCGATCCAAATGTGGGAGCGGGCTTGCTCGCGAAGGCGGCCTGGCAGATGACTAGGATGTTGGATAAGACCGGGTACATATCCGTTATTTAGGTAACGGCCACTATGGGTTCCGCTCTTACAGCGGGTCACTTTTGGAAGAGCGCCAAAAGTAACCAAAAACGCTTCGCCCCAACACTCGGCACCTCGCTCACGCTCGGTGTGCCCGTAATCCGACAGGTATTTGGGGGGCCGCCGCCACGCGCCATCCATGGCGCGGGGCGGCTAAACCGGCATCCCTGCCGGTTTACCCCCCAAATCCCTGTCGAATTCCGGCCAGCGTGTTTGACGGGGCGCCTGAGATCAAAAGCTAGATCAAAGTCACGATCAAGAGCGGCTCGCTTCGCATCGTAGTTAGTGCAGGGCTACAAGCGTTTGGGCAGTTTATTTTGCCTTGTCCTCACGGCCGCGCAGCACTCGGTTCGGCATTGCGATTGCCGCCGCTAGCCCCAGCAGTGACACCGCGGCACTGACCATCAGCAAATGCCGGAATGTCACGGCCAACTCGCCGCGCAGGGCGTCCTGCGCGGGGCCGGGGGCGGCGTTGAGGCCGTCGAGCAGTACGTTGCCGGAACTGCCTTCGGCCACCACTGCGCCGTTGGCCAGGTGGGCGAAGCTGGAATCCTGCAGCAGCGCCAGCAGCAGTGCCGACATGCACGCTACCCCCACTGCCCCGCCCAGGGAGCGGAATAGGTTGGTGGTGCTGGTGGCGACGCCGATGTCGCGCTGGTCCACCGAGTTTTGCGTACCTACCAGCGAGGTGGGGAATTGCATGCCGGCAGCGATGCCGCACAGCAGCATGAACATCGCCGTCAGCCCAACCGCCTGGGGGGCGCTCAGGGCCATGCCGAGGATGGCGAAGGGGCTCAGCAATGCGCCGCTGAGGATCATCGGTTTATAGCGTCCGGTCACGGAGGTCATGCGCCCGGCAAAATAGGCGCCCATCGGCAAGCCCATGGCCAGCGGCAGCAGGTGCAGGGCCGCGCTGTCGGCCCCGGAGCCGGTCACCGTCTGATAACGCAGCGGCATCAGTACCGTCAGGGAAATCGCCTGGAAACTGGTGAAAAAGATCGTGCACCAGCACAACACCGCGCTGCGGTTGGCGAACAGATGCATCGGCAGCAACGGCTCGCGTGCGCGGCGCTCGTGCCACACGAATAACGTCAATGCCACCAAGGCAGCCAGCAACAGCCCCAGCACTTCGTCGTCACGCCAAGGGTGGCCCTGGCCGATTTCGGTGATGCCCAGCAGCAAGGCGGTCAGGCCGATGATCATCAGCACAGTGCCGAGGTAATCGATGATCGGCTTGCGTTGCGGCACCGGCAGCCCCACCAGGGTGCGATGGGCCACGTACCAGGCGCCGGCGCCCAAGGGTAGGTTGATCAGGAACACCCAGCGCCATGACAGGTACTCGGTCATGTAGCCGCCGAGCACCGGCCCGGCGACGCTGGCCACCGCGTACATGCTGCTGAAATAGCCCTGGTAGCGCCCGCGTTCGCGGGGCGGGATGATGTCGCCGATGATCGCCTGGCTCACCGAGATCATGCCGCCGGCGCCGATGCCTTGGAGGATCCGCGCCAGCACCAGTTGCTCCATGCTTTGCGCCATGCCGCAGAACAGCGAGGCCAGGGTGAACAGGCCCATGCCGATCAGCATCATCGGCCGGCGCCCGTAGAGGTCACCGAGCTTGCCGTAGATCGGCACCGCCACGGTCATCGCCACCATGTAGCCGGAGATGACCCAGGCCAGCAGGTTGACGTCGTGGAACTGCGCGGAGATGGCGGGCATGGACACGGCGACAATGGTTTGGTCCAAGGCCCCCAGGAAGATCGCCATCATCAGTGAGGCGAGGATGCTGCGTACGGCGGGCAGCGACGGAGCGGGCTGATTGAGGTGCGTCACGGCAGGACCTTCGAGCAAGGCCCGCGGGAAAAGGCGGCCCGCGGGAATGCTCGATACGATAGCAGGCTATTCGATAGCTTCGTAAGGAAGTCCGACGTAATTTTCTGCGATGGTTTTGCGCCCCGCCTCGGAGTGGATGAAGTATTCAAGCTCACTCTCGGCGATGCGCTGGCTGAAGCCGTCCGCCTCGGGAAACTGGTGCAGCATCGAGGTCATCCACCAGGAAAACCGCTCGGCTTTCCACACCCGCCGCAGGCAGATGGCGGAATAGCGCTCCAGCAAGTCCACCCGCCCTTCGCCGTAGACCTTGAGTAAAATGCGATACAGCGTGCTCACATCGCTGGCCGCCAGGTTCAAGCCCTTGGCGCCGGTGGGCGGCACGATATGCGCGGCGTCCCCCAGCAGGAACAGGCGCCCGTACTGCATCGGTTCCACGACGAAACTGCGCAGCGGCGCGATACTTTTCTCGATCGACGGGCCGGTGACCAAGTCCTCGGCGAGGTGGCGGGGCAGGCGGGTTTTGAGTTCATCCCAGAAGCGTGCGTCGGGCCATTCATCGATCGGTTCGTCCACCGGCACCTGCAGGTAATAGCGGCTGCGGGTCGGCGAACGCATGCTGCACAAGGCAAAGCCACGCGGGTGCTTGGCGTACACCAGTTCAGCGTGCACCGGCGGTGTATCGGCAAGGATGCCCAGCCAGCCGAAGGGGTAGACCCGCTCGAAGACCTTGAGTGACTCCGCCGGGATCGATTGACGCGCCACACCATGGAAACCATCGCACCCGGCGATGTAGTCGCACTCCAGGCGAAAGGCTTCGCCCTGATGCTCAAACGTCAGCCAGGGTCGATCACTTTTGAGGCCATGGGGCTGCACGTCACGGGCTTCGTAGAGGGTGATCGCGCCAGCGTCGGCGCGGGCGGCCATCAGGTCGCGGGTGACTTCGGTCTGGCCGTAGACCATCACCGACTGACCGCCGGTCAGTGCCTTGAGGTCGATATGGGTAAGCTGGCCATTGAGCGCCAACTCGAAGCCATCATGCACCAGGCCTTCGCTATCCATACGCTGGCTGACGCCCGCCTGCCTCAGCAGGTCGACCATGCCTTGCTCCAATACGCCGGCTCGGATGCGGCCTTGCACGTAATCGGCGCTCTGGCGCTCTAGGATAAGGGTCTCGATACCGGCATTGTGCAACAGCTGGCCGAGCAACAGTCCCGAGGGACCGGCGCCGATAATGGCGACTTGGGTTTTCAGCGTTTTCATTATTTTTATCGCCCGCATGCTTCACCCGAACGGATAGGGTGAAAGAATTGTCAGTGGTCTTGTAGCTGACATTTTTCACTTGAGTGGCCAGCATAAGAAGGTGAAAACTGAGCCAAAGCCTGCGCTTTTTGCCAATCGGGGCGATTACCGCACCACTCTCCTGGGTATCGGATTGAAACCATGACCAAAACCGCGATTCCGGTCTTCAAGCTTTACGGGGAAAACCAGCAATGGCCGACGCCCGATTTGTTGCACTGTGAAACCATTTCCCGGCGCAGTCGGGAATACCAGTGGGAAATCCAGCCCCACCGGCACGCGGATCTGTGCCAGTTGCTGTATGTGCACAAAGGCCAGGCAGAATTGGAAATCGAAGGTCAGCGCTCCACGTTGAACGAAGCGACATTGCAGGTATTGCCGCCGCTGTGTGTGCACGGATTTCGTTTTTCCGAGGATGTCGAAGGTTACGTGGTGACGCTCGCGGCGCCGCTGGTCAGCCATTTGCAAACTCAGTTGGGCACCACGGTCGACGGTTTACAGGCGCTGGGCAACTACCCGGCGGGCAAGGACAGTGATTACCTGAACAGCCAGTTCGCCCGTTTGCAGGATGAATACGCCGACGAACAACCGGCGCGGGACATGATGATGCATGCGCTGGTCAGCGTGCTGCTGGTGTGGATCAGCCGCCAAGCCATCCAGCGTCGCCACCCACGGGCGCCACGGGGGCGCGAGTATTTTCGCAAGTTCACGCAATTAGTCGAGCAGCATTACCGCGAACACCCGAAGATCGAAGACCTGGCCCACAAACTGGGCATCTCGGTCTCACACCTGAACGGCACGTGTCGGGAATTGGGTGGGCAGCCGGCACTGCAGATCATGCACGACCGCCAATTGCTGGAAGCCAAGCGCCTGCTGACCTACACCAGCATGACCATCAATGAAATGTCAGAAGTATTGGGGTTTTCCGACCCGACCAACTTCTCTCGGCTGTTCCGCCGACGCGTCGGGTTCTCGCCCAAAGCGTTTCGCGAACAACTCAAGGCCGAAACACCGCAGCGCTAACGGTGGGCGCGGCTGCCACCTTTGCATCCCCTGTGGGCCATTTTTAGCGCAACGCGCTGAAACTGCCAGTATGGGGAACGCATTGATCCTGATGGCAGCTGATCGCAAAGGTGGGCTGCATACGGGTCTGCTCCACGCGGTAGGCGGCAGTCCCGTACAGTGCGCTGGCAATGGCACACAGGCTGAAAATCATCAGGTACTTTCTGGTTTTAATGCTCATGGCAAAGACCTCTGAGCGGATCTACACGGTGCTGTCTAAAGCATAGGTCAACCAGGCCAAGTTGCCATTATCGGGCGACATTCAACACGTTTATGTCGGCCTAGAGACCGACATCCCACGCAGGCTCTTCCGGGAACCTCAGCACCAGGAAATCCAAGAGGCTGCGCAGTGCCGACGGCATGTGCTTGCGCGAGGCGTAGACCGCATAGATGTTCATCTGCCGAGGCTCAGCCTCGGGCAGCAGACGCACCAGTTCGCCACGGCGGATGTAATCACCGGCCTGGTAAGTGGGCAGCATCGACACCCCGGCCCCGGCCAGCGTCACTCGCAACAAGGTGCTGGCTTCGTTGGAGGTGATGTTGCCGTTGATGGGTACCGAGACGTGCTCGCCACCCTCTTCGAAATGCCACAGGCTTTTGCCGAAATAGGAATGGGTCAGGCAGTTATGCGCGGCCAGTTCCTCGACTTTCCGAGGGGCCGGATGCGCCAGCAGATAGGCCGGTGAGGCACACACCACGGAGCGGCACACGGTCAGGCGCCGCGCAATGAGGTTGGGGTCCAGGTCGTTGCTGGTGCGGATGGCCAGGTCGATGCGTTCATCCACCAGGTTCACCGTGCGATCGAGCATTTGCAGGTCGACAGTCACCAGCGGGTAGCGCGTGACGTACTCGGCGATGGCCTCGGCCAATTGCGCCTGGCCGAACGAGGCGCTGACACTCAGGCGCAGCAGACCACGCGGCGCGTCATCCGGCTCGCTGACGGCGGCCTGCATATCGCAACACAATTCCAACAATTGCCGACAACGTGGCAGGGTTTCACCGCCGGCCGCCGTGAGGCTGAGCTTGCGCGTGGTGCGGTGCAGCAGGCGTGCGCCGACCCAATCTTCCAGCTCGGCCAGGTAGCGCGACACCACCGGGCGCGACAGGTCCAGATGATCGGCAGCGGCGGACTGGCTGCCCAGGTCCACCACCGTGACAAACACGCGCATTGCTTGAAGACGATCCATGATCTGCCCGATTTCAGAAACAAACTATGTCCCAGCATCGCATTTTTAGTCTGGTTTTGTGCAACTAAGCTCTGTGCATCCCTTACCGATGCTGGAGCTGACCGATGTTCTCAACTTTCAAGCGCTTTACCCTCGCGACCGCCGCCCTGGCCTTCGCTGCCCATGCGGCAGCAGCCGACCTGACTCTGGAGGTGTACAACCCAGGCGAGGCCGCGATCTTTCCGGTCAGCTCGGTGCTGGTCAGCGGCGCCAAGGACGCGATCCTGGTGGACGCCCAATTCGGCAAGGGCCAGGCCGAACAGTTGGTACAGAAGATCCGCGCCAGCGGCAAACACCTGACCACCATCTACATCAGCCATGGCGACCCGGACTACTACTTCGGCCTCGATACCCTCACCGCCGCCTTCCCCGACGCCAAGGTGCTGGCCCCGCAACCGGTGGTCGAGCACATCAAGGCGACCGTGGACGGCAAGCTTGCGTTCTGGGGCCCGAAAATGGGCGCCGATAAACCCGCCCGAACCCTCGTGCCGCAGGTACTCGAAGGCCACAGCCTGAGCCTCGAAGGCCAGCAACTGGACGTAATCGGCCTGGACGGCCCGCAGCCGGACCGCAGTTTTGTGTGGATCCCGTCGATCAAGGCCGTGGTCGGTGGCGTAGTGGTCGCCGAAAACATTCACGTGTGGATGGCCGACACCCAGAGTGCGCAATCCCATAAAGACTGGCTGGCCACCCTGCAACGCATCGAAGGCCTGAAGCCGCGCACCGTGATCCCAGGCCATTACCTGGGCACACCGTCTCTGAAATCCGTGGCCTTTACCGCCAACTACATCAAGGCCTTTGACGCCGAGACCGCCAAGGCTAAGGACTCCGCCGCCCTGATCGCGGCCATGAAAAAGCGTTACCCCACCCTCGCCGACGAAAGCTCGCTGGAGTTGAGCGCTAAAGTCGCCAAGGGCGAAATGAAGTGGTGAACGGTGTTAAACCCTAACGTACTGGAGAACGTCATGAGCAAGATTGCAATCATTGGGGCCACCGGCCGTGCCGGTAGCCAACTGCTGGAAGAAGCGTTGCGTCGTGGGCATAGCGTTGTGGCGATTGCGCGTAACACCGACAAACTGGCGGCGCGCCCGGGTGTCACCGTCAAGCAAGTGGATGCACTGGATGCAGATGCGCTGCAAGAGGCCATCAGCGGCAGCGACGTGGTGATCAGCGCCGCGCACTTCGCTACCCTGCCCGCCAACGCCGTGATCGCGCCGGTGAAGAAAGCCGGGGTGAAACGCCTGCTGGTAGTGGGCGGTGCCGGTTCACTGCTGCTGCCGGGTGGCGGGCGAGTGATCGACAGCGAGGGTTTCCCGGCAGAGTACAAGGCCGAAGCCAGTGCCGGCGCAGCATTTCTCGAAGCACTGCGTCAGGAAAAAGAGCTGGATTGGACCTTCCTGTCGCCGTCGGCGGAGTTCGTTGAAACCGAACGCACCGGCACATTCCGTGTAGGCCAGGATGATCTGCTGGTCAGCACTGAAGGCCGCAGTTGGATCAGCTTTGCCGACTATGCCATTGCCCTGATCGACGAAGTGGAATCGCCCAAGCACTCGCGCCAACGCTTCACCGTCGGCTACTGACACAACGCAGTTAAAACTGTGGGAGGGGGCTTGCTCCCGATGGCGGTGGGTCAGTTGGAATATCGTTGACTGAACCACCGCCATCGGGGGCAAGCCCCCTCCCACATTGGGATTTTCAAGTCGCTGGAAACGTGGAGTCGCCCAAGCACTCCCGCCAACGCTTCACCGTCGGCTACTGACACAACACAGTTAAAACTGTGGGAGGGGGCTTGCTCCCGATGGCGTTGGGTCAGTTGGAATATCGTTGACTGAACCACCGCCATCGGGAGCAAGCCCCCTCCCACATTGGGATCTTCAAGTTGCTGGAAACGTTGAATCGCACAAGCACTCGCACCGAACGCTTCACCGTCGGCTACTGACACAACACAGTTAAAACTGTGGGAGGGGGCTTGCTCCCGATAGCGGTGGGTCAGTTGAAATATCGTTGACTGAACCACCGCCATCGGGAGCAAGCCCCCTCCCACATTGGGATCTTCAAGTTGCTGGAAACGTTGAATCGCACAAGCACTCGCGCCAACGCTTCACCGTCGGCTACTGACACAACGCAGTTAAAACTGTGGGAGGGGGCTTGCTCCCGATGGCGGTGGGTCAGTTGGAATATCGTTGACTGAACCACCGCTATCGGGGGCAAGCCCCCTCCCACATTGGGATTTTCAAGTCGCTGGAAACGTGGAGTCGCCCAAGCACTCCCGCCAACGCTTCACCGTCGGCTACTGACACAACGCGGTTAAAAATGTGGGAGGGGGCTTGCTCCCGATAGCGGTGGGTCAGTTGAAATATCGTTGACTGAACCACCGCCATCGGGGGCAAGCCCCCTCCCACATTGGGATTTTCAAGTCGCTGGAAACGTTGAATCGCACAAGCACTCCCGCCAACGCTTCACCGTCGCTACTGACACAACGCGGTTAAAAATGTGGGAGGGGGCTTGCCCCCGATGGCAGTGGTTCAGTTGGAATATCGTTGACTGAACCACCGCTATCGGGGGCAAGCCCCCTCCCACATTGAGATCTTCAAGTTGCTGGAAACGTTGAATCGCACAAGCACTCCCGCCAACGCTTCACCGTCGGCTACTGACACAACGCGGTTAAAACTGTGGGAGAGGGCTTGCCCCCTCCCACATTGGGATCTTCAAGTTGCTGGAAACGTTGAATCGCACAAGCACTCGCACCGAACGCTTCACCGTCGGCTACTGACACAACACAGTTGATCTTCAGCGCTACGGTCGTTGTGCTTGGCTCACTAACCAAACCATTAAGGCTTCGAGCCCCGCCGATGGTTTGGTGTCCGGTGGATACACCAGGTAATACCCCATCCCCGTCGGTACCCTCAATTCAAACGGCGTCGCCAACCGCCCCGCTTTCAAATCCTCGCCAATCAACGCACTGTCGCCAATCGCCACGCCCGAACCTTGGGACGCCACCGTCATCGCCAGATCCAGCGTTTCAAAATGATGCCCCTGGCTCAAATTGTTCAGCCGCGTATTCGCCGCCTTCAGCCACAACGCCCAATCCCGCTCATCGCGCGTGGGGTGCAGCAGTACCTGTTGCTGCAGGTCGGCCGGCGTGTGCAAGCCATCGAGCAACGCCGGCGCGCAGACCGGGGTGAGTTGCTCATCGAACAGGTGCCGGGCCTCGGCCGACTGCTCGGCGATGGGCGCATAGATCACCGCCGCGTCGAATTGCTCACGGCGAAAGTCCACGGTGTAGGCCACGGTGGTGGTGAGCTCCACCGGCACGTCGGGGCGCTCCCTCTGCCATTGCATCAGGCGCGGCAGCAGCCAGCGCATCACACAGGTGGAGGCCTTGAGTTGCAGGGTCTGGCGGCGACTGCCGATCTGCTCCACTGCCTCACTGATCAGGCCGAACACCTGGTGGGCGCGCAGTGACCATTCGCGGCCCTCTTCGGTCAGGCTCAAGCCCCGCGCCTGGCGTTGGAACAGCGCGTAGCCCAAATGGCTTTCCAACCCGGCAATCTGCCGGCTCACCGCGCCTTGGGTGATGTGCAATTGCTCGGCGGCGCGGGTGAAATTGCAGCACTGGGCCGTGACCCAGAAGGTGTGCAGCGCAGGCAGTGGCGGGAGGCGTTTCATAACGGGCGGAGCCATGACGTGAGGACATGGCTAGTATGACTTTTTATCGATTGTTGTCGCTACCGGCCAGCCGCTCCAATAGCGCCTCGAATCCATAACAAGAGCGACCTCTATGGCGACCTGCGGCGAAGTATTGGTCAACCTCCTGGAAGGCTACGGCGTGGACCAGGTGTTTGGCATCCCCGGCGTGCACACCGTGGAGTTGTACCGCGGCCTGGCCCGTTCCAGCATCCGTCACGTCACCCCGCGCCACGAACAGGGCGCCGGTTTCATGGCCGACGGTTATGCGCGCACCCGTGGCAAGCCCGGCGTGTGCTTCATCATCACCGGCCCCGGCATGACCAATATCACCACCGCCATGGGCCAGGCCTATGCCGACTCGATCCCGATGCTGGTGATTTCCAGCGTGCAGTCACGCAGCCAATTGGGCGGCGGGCGCGGTAAGTTGCACGAACTGCCGAACCAGGGCGCGATGATGGCCGGCGTGGCGGCGTTCTCCCACACCTTGATGTCGGCGGCGGAATTACCCGGCGTGTTGGCGCGGGCCTTTGCGTTATTCCAGGCCGGGCGACCACGACCGGTGCATATCGAAATCCCGCTGGATGTGTTGGTGGAAAATGCCGACGCACTGCTCGGCAGTGAGCCCGTCAGCGTGGCCCGTGCCGGTGCGGCGCCATCGGCGGTCAAGCAGATGAGCCAGTTGCTCGCGGCGGCCAAGCGGCCCTTGATTCTGGCAGGTGGCGGCGCCATCGACGCGGCCCCGGCGCTGACGCAATTGGCCGAGGCGCTCGGCGCGCCGGTGGCCCTGACCATCAACGCCAAAGGCCTGCTGCCCGCACGCCACCCGCTGCTGATCGGCTCGACCCAGACCCTGGTCGCTACCCGTGCATTGGTGGCCGAAGCAGACGTGGTGTTGGCCATCGGCACCGAGCTGGCGGAGACCGACTACGACGTCACCTTCGCCGGCGGTTTCGAGATTCCCGGAGCCCTGCTGCGCATCGACATCGACCCGGACCAGACCGTGCGCAACTACCCGCCACAGGTGGCGCTGGTGGCCGACGCACAGATCGCCGCCGAGGCGTTGGTGCATGCGCTGAGCAGCCAACCATTGCCGCCACGCAACAGTGCCTGGGGCACTGAACGTGTCGCACGCTTGTGGGCCGAACTGGACCCTGCCTGGGACGCCGCCACCCGTGCGCAAACCCTGTTCCTCGACACTGTGTTGGACACACTGCCCAACGCCGTGCTGGTCGGCGACTCGACCCAACCGGTGTACAGCGGCAACCTGACCCTGAACCTCGACCACCCGCGCCGCTGGTTCAACTCGTCCACCGGCTACGGCACCTTGGGCTACGCCCTGCCCGCCGCCATCGGCGCCTGGCTGGGGCGTGGCGATGGGCAACCGGTGGTGTGCCTGATCGGCGACGGCGGCCTGCAATTCACCCTGCCGGAACTGGCCAGCGCCGTGGAAGCACGCACGCCGATCATCGTGCTGCTGTGGAATAACCACGGCTATGAAGAGATCAAGAAATACATGCTCAACCGTGCCATCGAGCCGGTCGGCGTGGACATCTACACCCCGGACTTTATCGGTGTGGCCAAGGCACTGGGCTGTGCGGCCGAAAGCATCCAGGGCATCGAGCAACTGCGCACGGCATTGCGCAACGCCGCTGACCGCCAGGGACCGACACTGATTGAAATCGACCAAGGCCAGTGGATGCGGGAGGTGGCGCAATGAGCCCGGTCGTGAACGGTGTGTATATCAACGGTGAGTGGCGTGCGGGAGAGGCCGTGCTGGAGGTGATCAACCCGGCCACCGAGGCCATCCTGGCCCAGGTCAGCGTCGGCAATGCGGGTACCGTGAGCCTGGCGGTCGACGCCGCCAGCGCAGCCCTCGCCGACTGGTCGAAAAGCACCGGCCGCGATCGCGCCGCCCTGCTGCGCAAGATCGCCCAGGGCGTGGGCGAGCAGCGCGAACAGTTGATGCACCTGCAGTCGAGCAACAACGGCAAGCCGCTATTTGAAGCCGCGATCGATGTGGACGACGTGATCGCCACCTTCGAGTATTACGCCACGGTGGCCGACGACCTGGACGCCGGCCAGGACCGCCCGATGGCGCTGCCCAGCGCTGACTTCAGCGCACGCCTGCGTCGCGAACCGTGCGGCGTGGTGGGGCTGATCGTGCCGTGGAATTTCCCCATGGTGACCACCGCCTGGAAACTCGCCCCGGCCCTGGCGGCCGGTTGCTGCGTGGTGCTCAAGCCATCGGAAGTCACACCGTTGGCGGAGTTGCAGTTGGCGCGGATTATCGCCGAGGCAGGCGTGCCGGCCGGGGTGTTCAACCTGGTGTGTGGCACCGGCCTGGACGTCGGCGCGCCGTTGGCGGCAGACCGTCGCGTGGCGAAGATCTCCTTCACCGGCAGTAACGCCGTCGGTGTGCAGGTGATGCAACGCGCGGCCGAAACCATCAAGGGCGTGAGCCTGGAATTAGGCGGCAAATCTTCATTGTTGGTGTTGGCGGATGCCGACCTGGACCTGGCGGTGGAACTGGCCTGTGGCGGTGGATTTTTCAACGCTGGGCAGATGTGTTCAGCCACCAGTCGCGTGCTGGTGGCTGACAGCCTGGCGGATGAATTCCTTCAGCGTGTGCAGGCACGCGCTGAAAGCATTCGCGTGGCCGACCCCTTTGCCGATGAAGTAGAAATGGGCGCGCTGATCAACCGCGCGCAGTATCAGCGGGTGCTGGGGCATATCCAGCGCGGCATCGAAGACGGCGCCCGTTTGCTCTGTGGCGGTGAGCGCCCGGCGGATCTGCCGAAGGGCTTCTTCATTCGCCCCACCGTGTTCACCGATGTGCCGCTGGACAGCGCGTTGTGGAGCGAAGAAATCTTCGGCCCGGTCCTGTGTGTGCGCCGTTTTGCCTCTGAGGAGGAAGCGATCGCCCTGGCCAATGACAGTGATTTCGGGCTGGTCGCCAGTGTGGTCAGCACCCATATCGAGACCGCCGAACGCGTCGCCAATGCCTTGCAGGCCGGCCTGGTGTGGATCAACGCACCGCAGGTCATCTTCCCGCAGACCGCGTGGGGCGGTTACAAACAAAGCAGCATCGGCCGCGAACTGGGCCCGTGGGGGCTGGCCACGTTTCAGGAGATCAAGCACGTGATCCGGTCTATCTAACACTGCAGCGCAAAGGTGGGAGGGGGCTTGCTCCCGATGGTGGAGGGTCAGTTAGCCCATCTTTGACTGACCCTCCGCCATCGGGAGCAAGCCCCCTCCTACATTTTGATCGGTGGTGTGTCAGTCCGCCCGTCAGCAATTTTTAGATAGACCTAGCGACTTTCTCATTTGCCCCCTACTCCCGCCCATGGCCTGATTCGCCCTTGCTCACTCAAGGCCCGCCCATGGAAACCGTTCAAACAAAACCCACCACAGCCCTCTGGCTGATGATCAGCGTCGTGCTGGTCGCCCTCAACCTGCGCCCGTCGATGGCCGCCGTGGGCCCGCTGTTGTCGTCGATTCGCACCGATGTGCCGCTGAGTTTCAGCAGCGCCGCCTTGCTGACGATGTTGCCGGTAATGGCCATGGGCTTGGCGATGTTCTTTGGCATGGGCCTGGCCAAGCGCTTTGGCGAGCACCGCAGCATCGTGGTGTCGCTGCTGGTGATTGGCGCGGCCACGCTGTCGCGGTTGTTCCTCGACTCGGCGCTGGAGTTGATCGTCAGCGCCATCGCCGCCGGGGTGGGGATTGCGATGATCCAGGCGTTGATGCCGGCGCTGATCAAATCGCGGTTCAGCGATAACGTCTCGCTGTTCATGGGCCTGTACGTCACCGCGATCATGGGCGGTGCGGCGCTGGCGGCGTCGTTTGCACCCTTCGTGCAAGTGCAGACCGGCAGTTGGCGCATTGGCCTGGCGATCTGGGCCGTGCTCGCCGTGCTGGCTCTGGTGTTCTGGTATGCGCAGCGCTCAGCGCTGCCGCCCCTGCCCCAAGCCGGCGCCGGCCCTCAAGAATCGTTTTTCGGCAATGGCCGCGCCTGGTTGCTGGCAGTCTTCTTTGGCCTGGGCACCGCGTCCTACACCTGCGTACTCGCCTGGCTCGCGCCGTACTACGTTGAGCAAGGCTGGAGCGAACAGAACGCCGGGTTGCTGCTGGGCTTTTTGACGGCCATGGAAGTGGTGTCCGGCTTGGTCACGCCCGCCATCGCCAACCGCCGCCAGGATAAACGCGGGGTGGTGGCCGTGCTGCTGGTGCTGATCATCCTCGGCTTCTGCGGCTTGATCCTCAGCCCGCAACACCTGAGCCTGCTGTGGCCTTGCCTGCTGGGCCTGGGCATCGGCGGCCTGTTCCCGATGAGCCTGATCCTGTCCCTCGACCACCTCGACAACCCGCGCCGCGCCGGTGGTCTCACCGCGTTTGTGCAAGGTATCGGCTACCTGATTGCCGGGCTGTCGCCGCTGATCGCCGGGATGATCCGCGACCAGCTGGGCAGCTTCGAATGGGCCTGGTGGTCGCTGACGGCAGTGATCGTGGTGATGCTGCTGATCGTCGTGCGTTTTAACCCCAAGTATTACGCGCACCATATACGCTGAGGTCGTGTTGCAAACAGTATTTGTCCCACAGAAAACATAGAAACGCCCTACAGCGCTTTCTATTGGCACGTCCGTTCCGTTAAGCTTTTGCGCTGTCTTGTACTGAGTTCGGTACAACGGGTTTACGGACGAAACCGATGTTAAACAGTAACTTGCTCAGAAAACTCGATATGCAGGACTTGATGGTGTTTATCGCCGTCTACGACCAGAGCAGCGTTACCGAGGTGTCCGAAACGCTGTTTGTCAGCCAGTCCACCGTGAGCTACAGCTTGAAGAAGCTGCGCACCAGTTTTGAAGACGAACTGTTTATCAACACCCGGGCGGGCATGCGGCCGACGTACAAGGCCACCACCATGTACGGCCATGTGCAGAAGATCCTCGAAAGCATTAACCTGTGCCACGCCGGTGGCCAGGCCTTCGACCCGACCCAGAAAGCCGTGACGTTCAATGTCTGCGCGCCGGAATACTTCGAACAGTTGATCCTGCCGCGCCTGTTGAAACACTTCGATCACGCCGACCTGCCGGTGATCGTCAATGTGCAGAAACTGGAAACCGACATCCCCGCCGATGACCTGCGTGAGGGCCGCCTGGACTTGGTGATCTGCTTCGGCCCCAACTTCCACCGTGCCCATAAAGACTTCCGCACCCAGATGTTGCTGGAGGACGACCTGGTGTGCGTCTTCGATAAGCGCTCGGCACCGCGGGAAGCGGCCTTCAGCCTGCAATCCTTCGTCGAGCGGCGCCATGTATTCCCCACGCCGTGGACCTCCGACACCAACATGATCGACGGCTGGCTGGCGCGCCAGGCGCACAAGCGCCAAGTGATCGCCCGCGCCAACAGCTACGGCGCGGCGCTGAAGATGATCACCGGCACCGACTTCATCGTCACCCTGCCGCGCCGCGTGCAAAAACTGCTGGCGCCCGCGACGGTGTTCGGCCATTGCGAAGTGCCCAACGGCTTGCCGGGGTTCACGCTGGAGATGCAGTGGAATGAAACCAGTGAACAGGACAGTGCCAATACCTGGTTTCGTGAGCAGGTGGTGAAGGTGTGCGCGGATCAGGGGTTACTCTAACGTCTGTGGCGAGGCGCTTGCTCCCGTTGGACCGGGCTGGCGCTCCAGTGCGAAACGCTCCCAAGATGTTGGGGCCACTGCGCAGCCCAGCGGGAGCAAGCTCCCTCGCCACAGTTGATGGTGTGTCAGCCGATGGCGACTTTGCTGT
This sequence comes from Pseudomonas petroselini, assembly GCF_045037875.1. NCBI lineage: Bacteria > Pseudomonadati > Pseudomonadota > Gammaproteobacteria > Pseudomonadales > Pseudomonadaceae > Pseudomonas > Pseudomonas petroselini. The sequence continues at coordinate 2,471,079 of NZ_CP173614.1, read as the reverse complement.
AGGACTCGCGATCCATGTCTATCACCTGGACGCTCAGCTGAACCTGGATATCCGCCGGCCAGTCGCCCAGATCCTGCAACGCCGCCAGCAGGCTCTCCGACAACTGTTTCTTGACCTGCGGCGACCGCCCACTGAGCAGTGACAGCCTCACCGCCATAAAGCCACGCGGGCTCAGGGAAGTACCGACCAGAAAAGTCTCGACCTTCACCGCCCGGCTTTTGATATCGAACTCGGAACCGAACTGCCCGGACGCCATCAGCACGTTGTTGAGCCTTAGCAGTGTTTTCTCAACGGCCAGGTTCGTCAGGTTGGCGGTGTATTCCAAGTGCAGATGTGGCATGGAGGGCTCCGAATTTGTTGTAGGAAGAGTTGTAGATATATCACGTGAGTCAGGCCTGGGTCGCCAACCCTCGATCACTCATAAACGCCTCGAGCCGCGAACGCACCCAGCGCTCGGCCGGGTCGGTGTCCACATGGCTGAGCCAGACCATGGACAAATCCAGGGTCGGCGTCTCGAACGGAAACGGCTCGCAGAACAGGTGGCCCGACACCGCCATGGCCTCGGCGGTGTAGTCCGGCAGGCTGGCGATCAGGTCCGTGCCTGCCAGCAAGGCCGGCAGTGCGCTGTATTGCGGCACCGACAGCACCACGTGGCGTTTTCGGCCGATTTCCGCCAGCCACTCATCGGCAAACCCCGACACGTTGGCGGTGTGAGACACCAGCACATGGGGCCGTGAGCAATATTCATCGAGGGTCAGCGGTGTGTCCGACGCATCGGCGCGCAGCAAGCGTGGGCGGATATGGCGCAGCAGCTTGCGCTTGGCATTGGCCGGCAGGCCACGGGTCTGGGTGATGCCGACGGTGATATCGCCGGAGGCCAACAAGTCGGGAATGCGCCAGTAGTCCACATGCTGCACCACGAACACCACTTGCGGCGCTTCCTGGCGCAAGGCGCGCAGCAGCGGTGGCAGCAGGCCGAACTCGACATCATCGGACAGGCCGATGCGGAACGTCATGGTGCTGACGGACGGGTCGAAATCGTGGGTCAGGCTCAAGGCCGATGACAACGAATCCAGGGCCGGCGACAGGTGCTGGATGATTTCCTCGGCCCGCGCGGTGGGCTCCATGCGGTGGCCGACGCGAATGAACAGCGGGTCGTTGAACAGCGTGCGCAAGCGGTTGAGGGCCGAACTGATGGTCGGCTGGCCGAGAAACAGCTTCTCCGCCACCCGCGTCACATTGCGCTCAAGCATCAACGCTTCGAACACCACCATCAGGTTGATGTCGGCCTTGCGTAACTCATTGCGATTCATCGGCGCCAGCCCCTTTCCCCAAGCCAAGCCGCAGTTTAGAAAGCGCGGGGGGCTGCGTCTATGCGCGCACTGTTCATCCAGGCGCTTTGCGACTATAAATCAGCTCTCAATGGTCACAGGAACGCCACCGTGCTGGTCATTCTTGCCTTAAGCATCCTGCTCGGCGGCGTTTTGCTCTGGGCCATCAAGTTCATCGCTCATCCCACCGCCAGGACACTGCTGCGCGCCTTTGTCGGGTTATGCCTGGCGGCGGTCGTGGCTTATCTGGTGCTGGCTTCCGGGTTTCCGACTTCGCTGCTGGTCTGAGCCGCCTCCTGGCCCTGGCGCAGACGCAATGCCGCCAACGCGGCCACCACCAGCACCAGCGCAATCACTTTCAAGCCATTCATCGCATTGCCGGTGCTCATCTCGATCGCGCCCATCACGGACGGCCCGACAAACCCGCCCAACAGCCCGCAGGCGTTGACGAACCCCAGCCCGCCCGCCAGTGCCACGCCCTTGAGACGCGAGGCCGGGTACAGAAAGATGATCGACTGCACCACAAAGAACATCACCGCCGACAGGCAAAAGCCCAGTAGGCTGAACACCGGCCCCGACACCGACGCAATGCCCAACCCCAGCGCCATGGTCAGCAGCCCGGTGACCAACAGTCGACGGCAACGCCCCGGCGTCGTGGCGAAACGCGGGATCAGTACCGCGCCGAGTGCCGCCGCGATCCAGGGCAAGGAGGTCAGCAGGCCAACGCTCATGGTGCTCAACTCGCCGTATTTGCTGATGATGCTCGGCAGGAAAAAGATCACCGTGTAGACAGTGATCTGATGGCAAAAGTACACAAAGATCGCCAGCAAGATTTGTGGGGTCAGCCAGTTTTTCAACGAGTGCCCACCCTCGCCCGCGCCCTCTTCGGTTTCCAGCGCGATGCGCTGTTCGATCCCGCGTGCTTCCTCGGCCGACAGCCAGGGCGCCTTGCTCGGACGGTCCGGCAGTTTGCGCCACACCACCCAGGCGAACGCCACGGCCGGCAAGCCTTCCAGCAGGAACATCCACTGCCAGCCGTGCCAGCCGAGTAGACCGTCCATGCGCATCAAGGCGGCGCCCACCGGGCCGCCGATGATGTTGGCGAAGCACACGCCGAGCAGGAAATAACCGGTAGCGCGCGCCCGTTGTTCGCGGTTGAACCAGTAGGTCAGGTACAGCATCACGCCTGGAAACAGACCGGCCTCGGCAATTCCCAGCAACAGGCGCAGCACGTAGAACGAGGTCTCGCCCTGCACAAAGGCCATGGCCGCCGAGATCAGGCCCCAGGTCACCATGATCCGCGCAATCCAGAAGCGGGCGCCGACCTTGTGCATGATCAGGTTGCTGGGGATTTCCGACAGCGCATAGGTCAGGAAAAATAGCCCCGCGCCCAGTCCATAGGCCGCGGCGGAAATGCCCAGATCGACGTCCAGGTGATGCTTGGCCAAGGCAATGTTGGTGCGGTCCAGGAAGCTCAGGATGTAGGCGATGATCAGCAAGGGCATCAGCTTGACGAACATCAGTTTGTTCAACGCCTGCGGCTCGCGGGCGTGGGGGGCGGTAGTCATCGGCAATTCCTCTTGGCGCCCCGCCAGCCAGGCTGGGGGGCGCATCGGTGTTGTTCTAGGAGTCGAGTTGCACAACCAACGCCTGGGGGCGATGGGAAAACAGTTGCAGCAGCGCGCCGCCCAGGGCGCAGCCGGCCATCACGAAGAAACACACGGTGTAACCGTGCAGCGTGGTCCAACCGCCGCCCATGGCGATCAGGCTGCCCATCAGCACCGGCGCCAGGCCGCCGCCGATGAACATCGCTGTGGTGATGATGCCGTTGGCGGTGGAGGTCGCCGACGGCTCGGCCGAGTCGCAGGCCACCGCGTAGTAGATCGGCCACACCGCATTGGCGACCAGGCCGAACAGCAGTTGCACAACGATGATCAACGTCAGGGTATTGGCGAAGTAGAACGCGCCGACACTCGCCGCCATCCACAGCCCGCAGATGATCAGGGTGGTGCGCCGGCCGATGATGTCCGACAGCGACGGCCACACCAGTTGCCCGAGGATGCCGGTGAGGGTGAACACCACGCTCATCCCTGCCGACTCGGCCAATGACAGCCCGGCGATATTGTAGAGGTAGGCTGGCAGCACGATGTTCACGCCCATGTACACCACCTGCGTGAGCATGGTGTTACCGGCCGTGAGGGCGATATTGCGGTTGCGCAAGGTGGCGACAAAGGTGCGCCAGGCTTCGCCTTTGACTTGGCTGGCCGGCGCGTTGTCCGGCGGGGTCATGCCTTTGGCGGCGATGTCGACGTACAGCGCGGTGATGCGCTCGGCGGTGGAATAACGCGCCCAGAAGATCATCAACGGCAGCGCCACCACAAAGGCAAAGAAGAACACATAACGCCAGTTGTCCTCGCCAAACACCGTGATGACAAAACTCGCGACGATGCCGCTGAGCATCGCGCCAATCGGGTAGCCGGTGTGGTGCGCGCCCAGGGCAAAGCCGCGACGTTCCACCGGCCACCATTCGGCGGTATTGCTGACGCCGACCGGCTCGCCCCAGCCGGCGCCGAGGTTGACGCCGACCCGCAGGGCAATGAAGGTGGCGAGGTTGCCGCTCAACGCCTTGAAGCCGGACAGGAACGAAATCGCGGTGTAGCCCAGCACCAGCGGTACCTGGAAGCGCGCACGTTTCCAGCCGCCACCGTAGCGGTCGCTCCACATCGAGCCGGGGATATCCAGCAACGCCAAGGCCAGCATGACCACCGTGGCCACGGTGCCCCATTGATCGGCGGACAAATCGAAATGCTTGGAGATGGTCGGCCCCAGGCGCAATACGATCTCACGGTCGTAGGCGTTGAGGATCCAGATCATCCAGCAGACCAGCAGGGATACCCAGGAATGCCGGTGAATGCTGCGCAGCGATGCTTTTTTTATAGTTGCCATGGGCCTCTCCAGGCGCGCGAGGGCGCGCACTGACACAAGGTTGCGAAGGAATATGCCTTTTTGAACACACGCGCTAGCTGGCGAACCGTCGCTCGGCTATTCCTTGCACGCCCAACCCGGTAATGGCGAACAGCGCTCCGCGCTGCTGGCCGTCTGCCGGGAAACGTGGCAGCGGCGGCTTGGCCATGGAGGTCACAAACAGGGTGTCGAGGTTCGGCCCGCCGAAGGTCAGGCTGGTGACCTTTTTCACCGGCATCTGGATAACGCGGTCGACCTGACCCTCCGGGGTGTAGCGCACCAGCTTCCCTGCATAGACCAGGGCTTGCCACAGGCACCCTTCGGCGTCCACGGTGCAGCCGTCGGCGGCGCCACCGCCGCAGGTGTCGACCTTGGCGAAGGTGCGGCGGTTGCTCACATTGCCCGTGGCGAGGTCATAGTCGTAGGCCCAGATCTCGCCGGACCAGGTGTCGCAGAAGTAGAAGGTCTCTCCCGACGGGCTCCAGCAAGGGCCGTTGGACACGATGATGCCTTCGTCCAGGGTGTGCAGGCTCAGGTCGGCGTCCAGGCGGTAAAGCTTGGCGCTGGCGTTGTCTTCAAGCGTGTCCATCGAACCGAAGATGAAACGGCCCTGCCGGTCGACCTTGCCGTCGTTGAGGCGGTTATCGGGCAGGTGCGGTTCCGGGTCGATGACCAGGTTGAGCTCTCCGCTGCTGAGGTCCAGTGTGTGCACGCCGTTCTGCAGCGCGACAATCGCAGACTCGCCAGCGTGGCGCAGGGCCATGGAGCCGATCTTCTGGCCCACCTCCCAGGCGCGCAACTCGCGGCCATCCTCGGTGCAGCGCAGGATGCGGCCGTCGGCGCTGTCGATCCAATACAAACGTTGTTGCTCGACGTCCCATACCGGGCCTTCGCCCAGGGTGGTCTTGACGTCCACAAGCACTTCGATACGCATGGTGATCCCCTTATTGTTGTTGTGCGGGATGCAGGCCGCGCCTTGACGCGGCGGTTTGTCGGGTTAGAAATTGACTTGGTCGCGCCCCTTGAGCCCGAGGATTTCCCGCGCTTCATCCGGCGTGGCGACCCGATGCCCGAGGGCTTCGATCACCGTGCGAATACGCCGTACCTGGTCGGCATTCGACGCCGCCAGCTTGCCCGGGCCATCCCACAGCGAATCCTCCAGGCCGACACGGGCGTTACTGCCCATGGACAGGCCCATGGTCGCCAGCGGAATCTGCCCACGCCCGGCGCCGAGGATCGACCACACGTAGTCGTCGCCGAACAGGCGGTCGGCGGTGCGGCGCATGTGTGCCAAGTCTTCCGGGTGGCCGCCGATGCCGCCGCGCAGGCCGAACACCGACTGGATAAACAACGGCGGCTTGAGCAGGCCGCGTTCGAGGAAATGCGCGGCGGTGTACAGGTGGCCGATGTCGTAGCACTCGATCTCAAACCGCGTGCGGTTCTCGGCGCACGAATTGAGGATGTGGGTGATGTCGCGGAAGGTGTTGCGAAAAATCCGGTCGTCACTCTCTTCCAGGTAAGGCCGTTCCCAGTCGTGCTTGAACTCGGTAAAGCGGTTGAGCATTTCGTAGAGGCCGAAGTTCATCGAGCCCATGTTCAGCGAGGCCAGTTCCGGCTTGAACTGCATCACCGGTTGCAGGCGTTCTTCCACGCCCATGGTCGGTGCGCCGCCGGTGGTGATGTTGATCACCACGTCGCTGGCGGCCTTGATGTGCGGCAGGAATTCGGCGAACAGCGCCGGGTCCTAGCTGGGGCGGCCGTCAACCGGGTCACGGGCATGCAGGTGGACAATCGCGGCGCCAGCCTCGGCGGCGCCGATGGCGGCGTCGGCAATTTCCTGCGCAGTGATTGGTAAATGCGGCGACATCGACGGCGTGTGAATCGCACCGGTAACGGCACAGGTAATGATGACAGGACGTTTTTTGGACATGACGAATCTCCGACTTTTATTCTTATGAAAAAAATCCTGGGTACAGCGCGATATGTTCTTCCGTGGCTTACAGGTACTCGACGTTACCGTCGACGCTGATCGCCTGGCCGGTCACATTGCGTGCGGCGGGCGAACAGAGGAACAAGGCCATGGCTGCCACGTCTTCGGCGGTAACCATGCGCTTGAGGGAAATCTTGTTGAGGTATTCCTGGCGCATCTCGGCTTCGGGCACGCCGACCTGTTCGGCACGCGCGCGGATCACACCGTCCATGCGCGGGCCTTCGACGATGCCGGGCAGCAAGGCGTTGACGCGGATATCGCTCTCGCCCAGCTCCGACGCCAGGGATTTCATCAAACCGACAATCGCCCATTTGGTCGCCGCATACGGCGTGCGCCACGCGTAGCCCAAGCGCCCCGCCACCGAGGCGATATGCAGCAGGTGGCCGTGGGATGATTCCTTGAGCATCGGCACCGCGTGATGGGCAAACCGGTACTGCGCAGTGAGATTGATGTTGATGGTGGCTTGCCACTCGGCGTCGCTGATCGCATCGATGCCGCCGGTAGGCCCGGCGATCCCGGCGTTGTTGACCAGCACATCAAGGCCGCCGAAATGCTCGCGCTGTACCTTGAACACCGCCTCGATCTGCGCGGCATCACTGACGTCGGCGCGGGTGGCGACGGTGCCCGGGTATTTGTCGCGAAACGCGGCCAGGGCTGGCTCGCTCACATCACACACATGCACCTGGGCACCGGCCTCCAGATATGCCGCCGCCAGCACTTCACCGATGCCGGCAGCCCCGCCGGAAATCAATACACGTAACCCAGGATAGGGCTGCAGCCGCTGTAGGACACTCATGCTCGTTTACCTCCTGAAGCAGACGACCGCGAACGGTCGCTCTTGACGAGCAGGCGCGCCAGGGAATCGGCGGCCTGCATGATGTCATCGGTCACCGCCGCGCGTGCACCGGCGCCATCACGGGCAGCCAGGGCCTCGACAATGCGCGTGTGCGCCTCCATCGAGCGTTGCAGGTGAGCTTTATCCGGGGCGACCAGCGCAAAGCACGGGCCCATGTGCAGCCAGAAGTTTTCCACGGCGGCCATGGTCAACTCGGCCTGGGCCACGGCGTAGATACGCCGGTGAAAGGCAAAGTTGGTCCACAGGTAGCGCGACACGTCGACTTCGTCGGCGGCGTGCTGCATTTGCTGGCACAGGTCGGTGATTTCATCGAGGTCGGCCTTTTGCAGGAGCAGCACGGCTTTTTCCGCCAGCAGCCCTTCAAGGGCGACCCGCGCATCACGAATTTCGCGCAGGCGTTCGACCGTCATAAGGCGTACACGCAGACGGGACGTTTCGGTGACTTCAAAGGCGTTTTCGGCGCTGAGGCGTTGCAGGGCTTCGCGCACCGGCATCGGGCTGGAACCGAGGGCTTCGGCGAGGCCGCGAATGGTGAGTTTCTGGCCGGGCTGGAAACGGCCACTCATCAATGCTTCGCGGATCTGGCGATAGACCTGGTCTTGCAAGGTATCGCGGGACACCTGGCGCAGGGTGGGCAGGAGGAGCGGACCATCTGTCATGAGGCAAAACCTGTGTTGTCGTTCTTATGGCCTCAATATGTGATCACAAATCAAATATGTCAAATAGTTTCCCAACTGCAAATCGCAGGCAAAAACAGCTGATGAATTTTCGACTGCACGGCCGATTGATAGCCAACGAACATCAATCCATCCAAATTTGTCACTTATCATTTCTAAATGTGTCAGCCACTATTCCAGGTCTTAAGCGAAACAAGCACTTTAAAAAGAACGCTGGAGACACAAAACCATGACTAGCCCTACACGGCCCGACTCTGCCCGCTCGAAAGTTGGTGCGGTATTCCGCGTTACTTCGGGCAACTTCCTCGAACAGTTCGACTTCTTTCTGTTCGGTTTCTACGCCACCTACATCGCTGCCGCGTTCTTCCCCTCCGCTAATGAGTTTGCATCATTAATGATGACCTTCGCCGTGTTCGGCGCGGGCTTCCTGATGCGGCCGTTGGGCGCGATTATTTTGGGTGCCTACATCGATGACGTCGGTCGCCGCAAAGGGCTGATCGTGACGCTGTCGATCATGGCCAGCGGCACGCTGCTGATCGTGCTGGTGCCCGGTTATCACACCATTGGCTTGTGGGCGCCCTTGCTGGTGCTGCTGGGCCGCCTGCTGCAAGGTTTCTCGGCCGGCGCGGAATTGGGCGGCGTGTCGGTGTACCTGTCTGAAATGGCGACACCGGGCCGCAAAGGTTTCTACACCAGCTGGCAATCGGGCAGCCAACAGATCTCTATCGTGGTCGCCGCCGCGCTGGGTTATGGCCTGAACGTATGGATGGAGCCGGCTGTGGTAGCCGATTGGGGCTGGCGTATTCCGTTCGCCATCGGCTGCGTGATCATCCCGTTCATTTTCATCCTGCGTCGCAGCCTGCAGGAAACCGAAGAGTTCGCCAACCGCAAGCATCGCCCGACCATGCGCGAAGTGCTGGCAACCCTGGCGAAAAACTGGACGGTGGTGATTGGCGGCATGTTGATGGTGGCCATGACCACCACTGCGTTCTACCTGATCACCGTGTACGCGCCGACCTTCGGCAAGACCGTGCTGCAACTGAGCACTTCCGATGCCCTGCTGGTGACGTTGCTGGTGGCCGTGTCGAACTTTGTCTGGCTGCCGATCGGCGGTACGTTGAGCGACCGTTTTGGCCGCAAGCCGGTACTGATCGCCATGACTGCGCTGACCGTTCTCACCGCTTATCCAGCGCTGTCCTACGTGGTGAATTCGCCAAGCTTCGCCCATATGCTGGAAACCCTGCTGTGGTTCTCCTTCCTCTACGGCATGTACAACGGCGCGATGATCCCGGCGCTGACCGAAATCATGCCGGTGGAAGTGCGCGTGGCGGGCTTCTCCCTGGCCTACAGCCTGGCAACGGCGATCTTCGGCGGCTTTACCCCGGCGATTTCCACTTGGTTCATCCACATCACCGAAGACAAGGCCTCGCCGGCCTACTGGCTGATGTTCGCCGCGCTGTGCGCCCTGTGTTCGACCCTGGCGCTGTATCGCCGCGCCAATGCCCGTGGGCAAGTCATGCAGGGGGCCGCGTGATGAAGCCACTGCTCAAGACCCTGACGGCCCTGGCCCTCGGCGCCCTGGCGCTGACGGCCCAGGCCGAACAGCTCAAGGTGATGACCTCCGGCGGCTTCACTGCCGCGTATAAATTGCTCGGCCCGCAGTACGCCAAGCAAAGCGGCGACAGCCTGGACACCATCCTCGGCCCGTCGATGGGCAAGGCGCCGGAAGCGATTCCCAACCGCCTGGCCCGTGGCGAACACGCCGACGTGGTGATCATGGTCGGCTACGCCTTGGATGAGTTGATCAAGCAAGGCAAGGTCGACCCGGCCTCCCGTGTGGAACTGGCGGACTCGCGCATCGGCCTGGTGGTGAAGGCCGGCGTGCCAAAGCCTGCCATCGGGACTGACGCCGAACTGAAAGCCGTGCTGAGTCAAGCCAAATCCGTGGCGTACTCGGACAGCGCCAGCGGTGTGTATGTCGAGAAAGAGCTGTTCAAGAAGCTCGGCATGCCCGCCAAGGGCACCATGATCGAACGCCTCCCGGTGGCCGAACAGGTCGCCAAGGGAGACTACGAAGTGGGCTTGCAGCAGGTGGCGGAATTGTTGCCGGTGCCGGGTGTGACCTATGTCGGCAAGATCCCGGAGGACGTGCAATCGGTGACGCGCTTTGCGGCGGGTATTCCGGTCAACGCCGAGCACCCGACGCGGGCCAAGGCGCTGCTGCATTACCTGGCGTCGCCCGAGGCGCAACCGGTGGTGCAATCCACCGGCCTGGACTCGGTGTCACGCTGAGCGAAACGGCATCTCGCGCACTAACCGCTCCAACTCCAGCGCCGCCGGTGGCAATGTCCGCCCGCGGCGTTTGATCAAGCCCACATTGCGCATCACCTGCGGCTCCACCAACGGCACACTCACCAGAATCGGGTGTTCCAGCGCCGGCATCGCAATCGACGGCACCATCGCCACGCCCAGCCCGGCCTCCACCAGCCCGATCATCGTGGTCACGTGGTGCGTCTCGCAGATACTCGGCTTTTTCACCCGCACGCCGCGCAAGGCCTGGTCCAGCAGGAAGCGGTTGCCGGAAGTTTTGTCGACGGTGATGTAGTCGTGCTCATAGGCTTCGGTCCAGGTCACGCTGTCGCGCTGGGCCAGCGGATGGTCGCGGCGACAGGCCAGCACATAGCGCTCCTGCAACAGCAGTTCGAACTCCACTTCATCGGCCAGGCTACCGCTAAAACTCACGCCAAAATCCGCCTCGCCACTCTCCACCGCATTGCACACCTCACCCGCACTGGCATCCAGCACCCGCAGGCGAATCTTCGGATACAGCTTGTGGAATTCGGAGATCACGTGGGGCATGAAGTAATACGCGGTGGACGGCACACAGGCGATGGTCACATTGCCCATGCGCGTGGACGCGACGTTGCTGATGCCCATCAACGCCACATCAAGATCGTCGAGCATGCGTTCGACCTGGGGCAGGAATGCGCGACCGACCATGGTCAGGCTGACCCGCCGGGTGGTGCGTTCGAACAGTTTTACGTCGAGGGCGGTTTCGAGCTTTTCGATCCGCCGGCTCAGGGCCGGTTGCGAGATGCGGATGGCCTCGGCGGCGCCTCGGAAACTGCCCTTGTCTACCACGGCGCGGAAGGCCTGGAGGTCGTTGAGGTCGAAGTTGATGATCACGGGAGGGAAGCCAGAGTGGTCGGGGTGGTGGGCATTATCGTATGGGAGCCGGTGGGGCGCCATGTGTGGCAGAGCGGTTTGCGGTAATAACCCTACTACAAATATGAAGTCATACATATCAGTAGGTTATTGGCCGTCTGCGGACACGCAATCGTCGAAATGGGTCAATACTTGCGGCCTGACCTACACAACGGAAGACGTAGCCACCCATGGAAACCCATCAGTTCTGGACAGACGACGAGACGCCGGATATCGGCATCGATCAGTTGCTTCTTGCATCACGCCAATGGTCAAGCAGGATTGAATCCTACTCACCCTCGGCGGACTTTCCTCAAGGACGGCGTCGTCACCGAACTGTTCAGAGGTGAGAACGTGCAGGGCTTGTGGGATGACGGCGACGACCTCTACGCCATTGAAGACCGCAAGCCCTTCGCGCGATTGTTGCGCTATCGCTGGAGCGACCAGAGCCTGACAGTGCTGCGCGACCGGGTCCAGGAAGGCAGCGACCCGGTGGTGTTCAGCCACCTGAAAACTCCTGGCTGAACATCCAATCGTTCCTGAAGGCGCCGCAGTCGATTGTGCCGACCGGTCGAGGAACCTATGTACTGGCCGAAGGCGGAAGAGATCGGGTGTTGGAACTGATGTCCGATTCACTCACGCCGTCACCTTAGTCCCGCTACAGCTGAAAACGCGCCACCGCCTCGTTCAGCGCGACGGCCAACTGCGCCAGCTCTCGGCTCGATCCATTGATCTGCCCGGCGCCGGACGAGGACTGAGCAGACAAGTCACGGATATTGACGATGTTGCGGTCAACTTCCTTGGCCACCTGCGCCTGCTCCTCGGCGGCGCTGGCAATAACCAGGTTGCGCTGGTGGATCTGGTCGATGGAGTCGGTGATCTGGCTCAATGCACCACCTGCGCCCTCAGCCAACGCCAAGGTATCGGTGGCACGCTGGGTACTCGACTGCATTGATGTGAGTGCATGGTCAGACCCCGTGCGCATCGCGGTCACCATCTGATCGATTTCCAGGGTTGATTGCTGGGTACGGTGCGCCAATGCGCGCACTTCATCAGCCACGACCGCAAAGCCACGCCCGGATTCGCCGGCACGCGCAGCCTCAATGGCAGCATTGAGGGCCAGCAGGTTGGTCTGTTCGGCAATGGAGCGAATCACGTCGAGTACCTTGCCGATATCGCGCGATTGCTCGGCGAGGTTCTGCACCAGCGTCGACGTTTCACCGATGTTAGAGCTCAGGGCCTGGATGGCGTTGACGGTTTCGCCGACACGATGCTGGCCTTCGCGCGCCGTTTCATTGGAGAGGCGAGTGGACTCGGAGGTGGAGACGGCATTGCGCGCCACCTCATCCGCCGCCGAGGTCATCTCGTTCACGGCGGTGGCGGCCTGTTCAATTTCAGCGGTCTGCTTTTGCAGGCTGCGGCTGCTTTGATCCGTGATGCCATTCAGGTCGGTGGCGGATGATGCCATCTGCCCCGCCGACTGGCGGATCAGTTGCAGGGTCCCGCGCAGGTTGGACTGCATGGTCTTGAGCGCCACGAGCAAGCGGGTTACTTCGTCGTCGCCGGTCACGTCTACCGTTTGAGTCAAGTCACCGTGGGCCACGTTTTCGGCGGCCCGCACCGCATGGCTCAGCGGACCGACGATGCTGCGAGTCAACAACCACGCCAGCGCCACCGTACTCAAGGCGGCCAGCAGCACGAAGCCAACCACCATGGTGCGCGAACGGCTGTATTGCGACTCGGCCTCCTGGCCCTGCTGATTGACCTGCGCGTTGTAGTAGTCAGCCAGGGCATTGAGTTGCGCACCCGAACCATCGACCACGGTTTTCATGTCCACCAGCAGCAACTTGTTAAGCTCGGCGCCCTGCTGCTTGTCGGCGAGGACGAAGGACTGTGTCAGACCTTGCTGGTACAGGCGCAGCGACACCTGAAACTGGTCATAGAGCGAGCGCACTTCAGGGGTGTCGATGACCGCATCGAGCTCGGCCAGCCTTTTCGTCAGGTCTTGGCTACGGGTGTCCATCTGGCTGCGGTACTGCGCAAGGCTGGCGGGGTTCGGGTCCAGCGCCATGCGCAAAGAGATCGTACGAATACGCAGCATGATTTCGCGGATGTCCGCCACCAGCCGCATCTTGGGCACCAGCCCGCTTTCAACCTGCACCGCACTGGCGCGGATGCTTGCCATGTTCGACAGCGCAAAAAAACCCAGTAGGGCCACCAGCAAAGCAATCAAGGCGAAACCCAGACCCGCACGGCGGGCGATGGACAGGCTGCGAAGGGACATTTTCAGGGGACTCTCTTATTGGGGATACGATGTCGTATAAGAGCGTTTCGGCCTGCTGGGGCAGGACTTTAGCGATGTGGATGAAAGTGCTACTTAATATTTCTACTGCTGGGAAAAAGGAGAAAAATACAGCACGAGAAAGCCCGTAACCTCTTCGGTCACGGGCTCCTTTTAGCGACCGGAGGTGACTCAGCTTCCGCGCTCTTTGTTGGATTGTGAAAGGACCGAGGCGGCAAGCGTTTTGGTGGTTTCGTTGTAGTGATTGGCGCCGAGTACCCTCCCGGCTTTCGCCTCCATTTCTGCACCCGTCTGCTTGTCGTGGTCTTTCTGGGCTAGCGCTGAAGCCGCGAGGCTTTTGGCGAGGGCTGAGGAGGCTGGGCTGTTGAGCGTTTGGGCCGCCAACGTCGCGACCTTGTCGGAGGTTTCTTTCGTATTCTTGCTCATGATGCAATTCCTTTGCAGTTGTGGGCACTCCATCTCGAGCGCCACCACAAAGTAAAGCGTTGCCCGGGGTATCGCAACGCGCTGCTTGTAGGCAACGTTTTGGAAGCATGTGCGAAAGGTGTACCGGTCATGTAGTGCGTGCTAGAGCGTCGCATCGATTGCACTGATGATTACTATCGAACGGAGCGCCTGCTCGATTTTCAAGACGGGTTCCTATAATCCCTTCCCTATTCCCTCCCCTTTCGCCTGGCTTCAGGCGACGTTAACCCTGGAACCCAACACTATGCCAAGTGCCAGCCAGGCCCCTAGCGGCCTTCCCGAACATAATCAACAAAGTCTCAAGCAGCAGTGGCTGGCGATTCTCTCGGTCGCCGTGGGCGCCTTCGCCTTGGTGACCAGTGAGTTTCTCCCGGTGGGCGTACTCAATGACGTCGCCAGCGACCTCGGCATCAGCGCCGGCCACGCCGGGTTGATGGTGACCTTGCCGGGCATCATGGCCGCCCTCGCCGCGCCCTTGCTGTCTGTGAGCATTGGCGCCATGGACCGCCGTTACCTGCTGATCGGCCTGACGCTGATCATGATCATCGCCAACTCGGTCGTGGCCTTCGCCAGCGACTTCAGCCTGCTGCTGTTCGGCCGTGTATTGCTGGGCATCAGCATCGGCGGTTTCTGGGCCACGGCCATCGCCCTCAGCGGCCGCCTGGCCCCCAAGGGCGTGGATGTTGCGAAGGCCACTTCGATCATCATGATGGGCGTGACCCTGGCCACCGTACTGGGCGTGCCCGTCGGCACCTGGCTCAGTGGCCTGATGGGCTGGCGCATGACCTTCCTGGTCACCGCACTGGTGGGCGTACCGGTGCTGCTGGCGCAGGTCTTCCTCCTCCCCCGACTCACCCCGGAAAAAGCGATTCGCGTCAGTGACCTGCCGGCCTTGTTTATCAACCCGCAAGCGCGTGTCGGGTTGATCGCTGTCTTGCTGATCGGCCTGGCGCACTTTGCCGCGTACACCTATGTCGCGCCGTTCTTCAAATACAGCTCCGGCTTCGACGGACCGACCATTGGCTCGCTGTTGCTGCTCTTTGGCGTGGCCGGGGTATTCGGTAATATTTTTGCCGGTTTCGCCGCCAACCGCAGCGTACGTCACACCCTGCTGTTGGTTGCGCTGATGATCGGCACCAGCACCGCCCTGTTCCCCTACTTCGCCACCGGCATGACCGGCGCAGCGATGCTGATCGGGCTATGGGGCTTCGCCTTTGGCGCCTTCCCGGCGTGCGCCAGTATCTGGATGTTTGTCGTAGCGCCGAAAGATGTGGAGCGCGGCATGCCGCTGTTTGTCGCCCTGTTCCAAGTGATCATTGCCTTGGGCTCGTTCTTTGGCGGGCGTATCGTCGACCAACTGGGCAGCGCGGTGCTGTTGAGCCTGGCCACGGCGCTGGTGGGTGCAGGTTTTGTGACGGTGCTGGTGCTGGGCCGTAAGGTCAGTAATAGCTTGGCGGCTCAACCCGCCTGACCGAGCCACAGAAACGAAAAAGCCCCGTAGCTTATTCAGCTACGGGGCTTTTTCGTTTCTGTGGTCCGATCAGAGAGCGCAACGTCTGACCATTCATGGCATTCCATGGCCCCCGATGTTCAGATCAACCTACAAATGCAGTTGTTAGCTGGCAGCACATTGCTCAATGAGTTTATCTGCCTGGATCTTGGCTTTAGCTGCCGTGCTCACCCCTGTTCCATTTGCCGGGCTCATGGTCTTATCACGCAGATGGGCATCGTAGTAGCCCGGCAGCCCCTCAGGCATCAACGCCTTGCTGTAGCGCTGATACTCAATGCATTCCGCCGTGCGTTCACAATGCTGCTTAGCCTGTGACGAAGCGATACAGCTATCGGCTCGGACCTTTAACTGGTTCATCTCTGTTTCGACCGATTGCGCAAATGCCGGCGTGGCAACCAGCGAAAACAACAACCCCAACACGTTCTTCATAGAGCACCTGCTTGATAAGTGAGAGGTCGAATGTAATGACTTCCAATTAGAGCTTTTACTCAATGTGGTGCATTTGAATACACGGGCGTGGGGTATGAGGAAAATCATGTGTCGGTGAGGCTCACTATTAGCCCATCGCCACCTATGACATTTGCTATGCGATACTGAGCACGGTAGCATTCAAACTAAAATTGAATTTAAACGCGAGCATACTTTGCATATAAAATACTATTTCCGAAACTTGATAATCTCGGTAGGAATTTTCATTCTATTCTTTACCAATTGGTTTGGTGGGGAAACATTCATAGAAAGGACAAACCCCATTTTTTTAACGCTGGGTGTATGCAGTACTTTTTTATTCCCTTTTTCGCGGATGATCATCGAAAAAACTGCGCTTCGCTTCACAACGCCAGAATTCTGGACTACCGGCTTATTTACTGAGTCACCTGGGAAAAATGGCCTATATGCTATCTTTTATGTAGCCTGTGCGATCCTAGCAGTTCCCATTTTTGGTATTTATCTAATGTATATGGCATTAAAAAAAGCGGCCTAAAAATTCCACTTTCTCCCTTCTCTTTTAAGGCAGCATTGCATCAAGCGCATCGTTAAAATTCTTCACGTGCGCGCCATCAATATAAGCACTGACAAGTGCCATAGTTAGCGCAAAAGCTACGATACCAATCGGTGACTGCTCATGCTTAACACAATTTATTGTCCACATACTGATACAGAGATTGACGTAAACAGTTCAAGCGCCGAGCACATAATTCCATTGTCACTAGGAGGATCAAACGATTTCACGATTCCGGTTGGTAAGGAATACAACTCTAAGATTGGCTCCGATATCGACGGCGATTTAGCGAATGACTTCTTAGTGTTGTTTCGCCGGCGTAACTTTGATGCTCGGGGCCATAGCAAAAAGAAACCTGAAGTCATTGTAAAAAAATCCAACATGGGGGAAGACAACCGCCCGGTACAAGTTGAATTTTCTGAAAACGACGGACTGCTAGTTTACGACCCTGTACAACGTAGAGAACTTTCAAAGCACGAAATATCTGGTAAAAACTTTAACAGTCAGTTCAAATTATCCAGATTCGGGAGGATAAAGTTTGCTGCTAAGGTTGCCTTATCTGGTGGATACTTTGCGTTTGGAGAGTGGTTCAGAAAAAATGTAAACCACGAAGAACTCAGAGCACTTATGGAGTTCAACCCCAAATCTAAAAAAGATGATTTTTCTGAATTCGGACTAAAAGTGTACGACGAGTTTACGCCAGTAGATGAAAAGGATTCAGAACAATATGCACTGGATAAATTATTCTGCGAGATTGTGCACGGATCGTGTATCTATTTTATTCCTGGTCCAAAAAAATCTAGGCATAGTTGTGGGAGTCCTCGGCCAGTACGTTGCAACTCTAAATGTTCCTGCAAACACAAGCGATTTCCCATTCACAGAACTTAATGATCTTGGGCACGCAATAGTTATAGAGTCAAGCCACGCAAAGCGCATATCCTATCGGGGTTTAGCGAAAATGGCATTTGAACGCATGCCAACCACGAGCTGACCAATGCAGGAGGCTAGTGATACGCTTTCCAAATTTATCCACAATGTAAAAAGCGCCCAAGGCTTCAAGCGTCTTGGTGCCCCCTACCGACTTGCTTGAATGGTCGTCCACGGTTCTAGCGTGGCTCTGAAACCACTCGGTGTTGCCAATCGCCTCCACTTCCGGCTAGATCGCCTTGTCCAAGATCTTGCCATCAGTCTGGCGCAGCCAATTGCCGTTCGCGTCGATACGCTGCTGACAGGCTTCACTGTGCTGCCATACCTGATCACCCTTCGGCACCCTCGGCATGCTCAACCAGTGGGGCAGGATCGTCTGGATATAGGGCTTGTGTGGCAGGCCATAGGCGAAGCACACCCCTAGCCATGGCTTAGCTTGAAGATGCGTACGACGCCGCTCAAGGAGAATGACGGTCGAAGTGCTTGGGGTTGTCGCGAATAAGGCCAATCGACGTAGAGAGGGGAAACAAGGAGCGCTAAAGGAGATGTATTTTACTTAGAATCTTTACGTAGAATCCCGAAATGCAAAAAGCCCCGAGACCTTGATCTACGGGGCTTTTCTAAGTATGGCGGAGAGATAGGGATTCGAACGCTTTGAAGCGGCCCCCGAGGCCGCTTCAGGCCGTCTATCTCGGTGGTTTTGGATTTTAGCATGGCGTGGGAATGCCTGGACAGGGCTGGGGTTTGCCCTAAAAATGCCCTATAAGCCCTAGGTCCTAACCATCTCAATTTCACTTTCTAAGTAAGCTGCGGCACTAGGTATCAGCGTTTGCTCAATGGATGCCTCCTGGTCAGGGGAACGCAGACCTAGCCGGACGTTTTGAATGAGAACCCTTGGTAAACCTAGCATAGGTAGCAATCCAGATGGCAAAAGGCGATGATGAGCGATAGTACGATGCTCGTTTACCTGAGTAAGGATGGCGTTGAACAATGGAATGATATGGAGGCGCAAATGCACGTAAACCATATGCACGGTGGGAAATGTCTAAAAAGCATCCCACCATCTCTATATTCAAAACACCTATCACCATCCCGCAACGCCATAACAGCTGACCTAAAGTACTGTCAAAGACCAATAATTTTGGCACCCGTGCAATAGAAATCAAGGTATTACCGGAGCGCCGAATGCTTACCCCTAGTCCATATGGAACTCTAAAAAATGTTAGCCAAGAATCTCTGCGCTTAGAAGATGGCGCAACGAATATCACGCAGCCTGCAAATGAACAAAGCAACTCATTCCTACCTAATATATCTCACTCTGACAGCACGCAAAATGCCTCAGAGCCCTCGTCACAAAAAGCATATCTGCCGCAAACTCGCTACTACGGTAGCAAGCGAAGACTGACTGACTGGATGATCGACGAGTTCAAAAAATACAACTTTGCAAGCGCCCTAGATGTGTTTGGCGGTACGTCCACCATTTCTTTAGCACTGAAACATCTTGGTAAAAAAGTCACATACAACGACATATTAGAATCGAATCGAATTATTGCCACTGCACTCTTGTCAAACGAACCATGCGCAACAACATACGTGGAACTAGACTTATTCTTTGAAAGCATAAAACCCGAACACGGCTTCATAACAGAAACTTATAACGACATATATTACACCAACACAGAAAACCAATGGCTTGACGGTGCAATCAAATCACTGACAGCAATTGACAACAGCTTAAAAAAATCAGAAATACTCTATTGTTTAATGCAAGCTTGCTTACAAAAGAGGCCCTTTAACTTATTTCATCGAAAAAATTTATACCTAAGAGAAAACAATAAAAAAAATACGAAATTCGGAAATTGGGCAACGTGGGAAAAACCGTTCTCGGTACTAATGACTCGAGCATTGGGTGAGCTCCACAAAACAAGGTGGGTATCCAGTCATGCCCCCACAATACTCCCCTGCACTGACGCGATTAATATATCCGACGGCTATGACTTTGTGTATCTTGACCCACCATATATCCCCCTCAAAAAGCAAGATATTTCTTATATGGATAGATATCACTTTCTTGAGGGCCTTTGCATGCCCGAGAAGTGGAGCCAGAGAATTGATATTTCAAAACGCAACCTTCCAATCTCTAGTCCAGAAAACATGTTGAAGTGGACGGACAAAAAGAGCTTCAAAGAAAATTTATTTGCATTAGTTGAAAAGCATAAAAAATCAATAGTATGCCTATCCTACGTGCACGATGCATACCCTGACATTCAGGAAATACATAGCTATTTCACCTCAAGTTTTAAACACACGGTCTTGCTCGAATATGATGTACCACATGCTCTAAGCAAGAAACCCAAAAAGGAAGTAATTATAATAGGACGTCCATGATGAATATGTTGAAACTGAGGTTTGTAGTTCAGGCGCCACTTGCATACTTAGCTCTACTTATCATAGTGACACTTTGTTCGGGCATTCTATTATATTACACCCCTCCTGACTTCGATGGACGAGTCATTGGGCTTTTAAGCGGACTTGTTTCAGGTATTGGCATTGCCTCCATTCAGTTCCTTACACAATACATAGAGCAGAACACGTTAGCCGAATACAAAAAATATGGATTAGTCGAATTTTTGACCAACAGAAAAGACCCTGAATACTATCGACCACTCATTAAGAAAACGAAAGTAGGAGATAAAATCATCGTCGCCGGGGTGACTTGCAACAGGCTGCTAGACGACTTCGCAAATCCTGACACCTTAGAGTCTCAAGACTTATTAGAAGCAATGGCGCGAGGTGTAGAAGTAACTCTACTACTCCCGAAAATAAAATATCTAGGTGATGCAGACACATCCGACTTTAAATATAAAACTCTCCCCAAATCTCAAAAAATCACCGCAAATAGTTTTGGTTTATTTAAGATCCTATATTATGACTTCGAGCCCTCGCATAGCATATTTTTAGCTGGTTCAAGTTGCTTAGTCGGACCAATCTTCAAAAATAAAAAAAGCAAGGACACTCCAGCCATAAACTTTCATAAGGATGGCTTATTCACAAAGCCCTACCTTGATTACATCAACGAAACATTAAGCAATGCTTCTGTCAATTATGAATAAAATAATAAAAATCTCCGTACCCGCTCGCCTTCATGTTAATTTATTTGATATGAGCAATATCGGCTATAGACAAAACGGGGGAATTGGTTTTTGCATTTCCGGACTTGATACCATAATTGAATTCGAGCCCAGCCAAAATTTTCAAATATCCGACAACCGCCTCATTTGCTTTACAGCCGAAGAAGAAAAATCGCTTATAGGCTTTCTAAAGAACTTATACAATACAAAAGGCTACATACAAAAATTCTCGATTAAATTCCTATCTGGCCCACCCCCTCATAGCGGATTTGGCACAGGAACAGCTACTAAACTAGCTTGTTCTGAAGCCGCAAGCATTCTAAACAATATAACCCCCGACCACATACAGTTAATATCCGATTCAAAAAGAGGCGGCACTTCGGGGGTAGGAATTAATACCTATTTCCAAGGAGGATTAAGCATCGACTTTGGGGTTAAAGCTACTGGGATACCTTTTGGGCCCTCTTCAGCAAGGCAAGGCCTCCTAGCGCAACCCGTTCAACTCATGAATGTGCATATTCCTAACAACTGGCGCTTCGGAGTCATCGTGCCATTACGAGAACACAGAATCTCTGCAGATGAGGAAGTAGAGTTTTTCAACCGGACCTGCCCTGTTGATTTGTCGTCTGTGCACGAATCAATCTACCACGCTATATCAGGTATGGCATGTGGAGCTCTAGAAAGCGACTTACCCACTTTTTACTCCTCGATTAATAGCAGTCAGCAATCTCAGTGGAAAAAAGCTGAATGGATGGCGCAATCTAGCAACATTCGTACTCTAAGAGACAAGATTAAAGAGGCAGGGGCAGGATGTGTAGGGCTGTCAAGCTTGGGTCCAGCCATCTACTTTATGGCTACTAACATAGATGACCTAGCGGGTGAGCTCGAACTCTCTAGTGAATATATGATTGTGCAATGCTCACCGAATAATACTGGGAGAACTCTAGAAATTGATTAAGCTCGTATTTCTCTCATCAAACCTCACAAAAATAGCGCACTTTGAATATCTTTTGCGTGAGCATCCTATAATGCTGCTTCCACCTCCAAACTATGGAAGACCATATGATGAGCCACGCATTGAAGACAGACATGAGCTCTTAAAAGAAAGCATACAAAGTGCAAATTTAAAACTAGCCAAAGGTTCAAGCGGTAATGAACAACAGCTTCAATCTCCAATTTTCACTAGTAACGAAACTGAGAACACTACTCTTTTAGCGAGATATGCATCCAAGCATCAACATAAGATTTTTTTCATCGAAGACACGTCAATTGCCATTGACGCTTTAAGCACAGAAAGAGAATTCCCTGGGGTTGATGTTAAATACTGGATGCGGGAGACCTCCTTCGCAGAACTCGATAAACAGCTAAAAGAACTTGGAAATAATAGAAAGGTAACCGTCCGATCAGACATCGTCTTATACCTGCCGCCAAGCCTTCGCAGTTCACCTGAGGAGACCTACAAGGTATTCGTTGGTGAAGCAAGAGGTTCCATCATCGATGAAGAATTAGCATTTGAGACAAACAAACTCTACCCTTGGCTGGACAACAAGACATTCAATAAGTGGTTTGTTCCGACAGGTGCAAAAAAACCAATAAGTCAGTTATCCATCAACATGAGCCTAAAGCACGACTTTAGAAATCTTGCACTGCAAAAGCTAATTGATTTTCTTCGATTAAAAGATCTTATTGATACAAAGCAAAGTCAAGACAAGCCTCTTCAAGGAGAACTATTTCCTAGAAAAAATTATATTATCTGCGGAGCAACGTGTGCAGGAAAAACAGTTCTAGCATCAGCACTAACAAGACTTTATGCATATCAACATATTGAAGCTAGCGATTTTATGCGGTGCGCGCTGTACACAAGACATGGATACGCTACAACAATGAAAACCCAGGACTTTGCTAAAGACGCGCTGAAAAAAGACCCGGGCATAGTTGCTCGACAAATATCTCAATATATTAAGTACACATCAACCACTGGACTAGTAATAACGGGCTTCCGCTCGCCACAAGAAATTAGAATTTTACAAGAAGAACTCTCAGGTGTTGATCTTGAAGTGCTATATATAGAAAGTAGCTTGGACACTAGATATCAAAGAAATAAAAAAAGAAACAGATCTGACGCCCCCATGAGTTTCGCCGAGTTTGAGAGAAAAAATGAAATTCAAAACTCAATGGGACTCAATGGAATCCGGGATCTTGCCAAAATCATTTTTAACGAGCTGTCTTTGTTTAGCTACATTAAGTTAACTGCAAGTCATTTAGCTAATAACTCTCAGTTAATTCCGTTTAATTGCGAGATCTCTGACGCGACTGATTTCTTGCCACTAGAGCAAGCACTTTTAATATCGATGTTGATTGACCACAAGAATGGCTCACCGCCACTCACAACAACACAAATTGCAAAAAATGCACAGCTAAACATACCCAGTCTTAGGATAAAAGGAGACAAGTCCTTACCTATTGACAAAAATAACGTTAGTAGGTTTTTCAACCAACGGTTTAGCCCCCACTTCGAAGCCCATTTAAATAAAGAAAAAGTGCACTATAACCTTTCACACACTGGAATTAGCGCAGCTATTTCTCTCGTCAGAAAAATAGCCAGTGACAAATCTAAACATCTCTAACTCAATACATTCCATTATAACGAGTATGGCTGACGCCTGGCTATAATCAACACGAGACGAGTGATGATCAAATCTAAAAAGTGGTACGAATTCCAAGAGTTAATCGCAGAACATTTCAGAAGTCTAGGAGCGATAGCTCAAACAAATATCTCAGTTGAAGGGATCAGAACCAAACATGATATTGACATATTGGTGCTTACGAAATTTTTAGGTGCTGATATAAAATGGGTAATTGAAGCAAAATATTGGAAAAGCAAAATACCTAAGGAAAAGGTTTTAGCCCTTAGAACTATCGTCGACGAAGTTGGCGCCGATAAGGGTTTCCTAATTTCAGAAAAAGGCTTTCAAAGTGGAGCAATCGCTGCAGCCCACAAAACAAATGTAGAACTGGTTCAATTTTCTGCTCTAAAACAGCGAACTAAAAATATCGTGCAAGTTGAAATGCTCAAGGCGTATGAAGCTCGAGCGGACTTACTCGCAAAACGATACTTTTCACACTCGAAGCCTATTCGTATAAAATATGGCTTAAGAGGTGATGAATTTGATTACAACTTTATGTTTAGCGGACAACTTTTCATAGGAATGATCTTCTTTGCAATTGAGAAAGCGAAAGAAAACAAGTACCCAATGAGTGTAAACCCCCTTCTCGATATTCGCACAGGAGAAGATATAATTGAAAGCTATCCTGAGTTTGTTAACTGGTTAAACATAAATTTAAATATGTTTGACGAGATGCTCTTACGCGCGGAGCATGCAATGATAATTGCCGATGAATTCAATCCTCACGTCGAGGATGCAAATAATCTTGCAGCAGTTGAGTCGAATCGCCAACATCAAGAACGCATGAGAAAAATTTTTGCCATAATGGGCAAGTCAGTTTTACCTTCATTGGATACCGAAGCCTAGTTAGCGCTTTTATTTAATGGCGAAATTTTCAGCTCTGCCTGAAGAATTTACTCAGCATTCTGACCTATATTCGCCACTACAAAAAGACCCTCAATACACGTTAGAAACGCATTACGACATTCATTAAATTGCCGTCTTCTGTCTCCTAGTGACATCGCGGCGAAGCGACCCCTTGATGCTCTCAGTTCACAACGGTACCTTACCAAATGTCACAGCCATCCTGTGACCGGGAGTCAGAACCCCGAACGTCCGAAGCGCGGTAACGCCCTTCTCTAGCAGCCAGGTGCACCAGCATCTTGCCGCTGCATTGCTATGGCGGGCCGTGCGGGGCAGGCTTCGGCCTGGCCGGTTCCCTCGGACGCCGGTTTTCTGACCCCCGTACGGTCTGCCACCCATCCCGTGTCAGAACGGCGGGTGACAGGGTTATCACTGTCCGAGGGTATGGAGATGACTTATCCCCCTTTCACGCCAGGGCGCCGCCCATTACGTCTAATCAATACTTCGTTACACATATCGGAATTTTCAGTCAGACAATTCAACCGACTGAAATACCCACCCACCCGTGATAAAAACCGCCACCCGCAACGGGAGGTTTGCGTATGCACACCAACGACAACAACGCAGATACCTCACAAGGCCTTTTCAACGTCCGCTCGGATATCACCACCGAAAAAGCGCTCGTTCACGCCAGTGAGTTTCTCCAATCAGCCACCGCGCTCGCCTACGAATGCATCTTCAAGCTGGATGAAGTACAGCGTCAGCAAGCTTTCGGTGTCGTTCAACTGATTGAGGACGCTCGGCTCCTGATCGACATGGTGCTGGAGCGAGAGAGCCCATCTGCGAATTGACAGCAACCCAACCCGGATAGCCGTGTCGCCACGGAGCGGCTATCCGATTTGTACTTGGTTCAAAACAAGCCACCCAGCACCTCAGGCTCCCAGTTCATGATCACCAGTTCACCGCTCGGTGCTGTCGTCGATTGGCGTTGGTTGGCCGAGGTGTATCGAACATCCAGCGTCTCAAAGTGAAAGCCATCAAACACCCGCCGGATGTCCGGGTGGTCGTTGATACTGACCATCACCCTCCCCTCGCACCGACGCATGAACTCGGCCATCTGCTCGTATTGATCAAAGGGAAACTCCACACCGTAGCCTGCAACCTGCCAATACGGTGGGTCCATGTAGTGGAAGGTGTGTGGCCGGTCGTAGCGTTGGGCGCAGTCGAGCCACGGCAGGTTTTCCAAGTAGGTTCCGGCGAGCCGCTGCCAAGCGGCGGAGAGGTTTTCTTCGATTCGTAGCAGGTTGATCGGCGCCGCTGTTGTTGCCGTGCCGAAGGTCTGGCCGGAGACTTTGGCAGCGAATGCATGGTGTTGGAGGTAGAAGAATCGGGCCGCACGTTGGATATCGGTGAGGGTTTCCGGGCGGGTCATCTTTTGCCATTCGAACACCTGCCGTGAGCTGAGCGCCCACTTGAATTGGCGGACGAATTCTTCCAGGTGGTTCTGTACGACGCGATACAGGCATACGAGATCGCCGTTGATGTCGTTGAGGACTTCAACAGGTGCAGGTTGGGGGCGTAGGAAGAACAAGGCAGCGCTGCCGGCGAAGACTTCGACGTAGCACTCGTGGGGTGGGAACAGCGGGATGAGGCGGTCGGCCAGGCGGCGTTTGCCGCCCATCCAAGGGATGATTGGGGTGGTCATGTGCAAGCCTTCTCTGTGTGCAGAAACAGGTGCTAGGCTCGCTGTGCTTTGCGCGCAAAGCGGGGAGCCTTGGCTGGACTTGCAGGCTTGGTCTGCGGGTTTGGCGGTCAGTCGGGATGTTGCTGCATCCGGATTGATCGCTCTCCTTCAATAGTTATCTAGCTATCGGTTCGCGTACGGCCGTTGCAGGCTGTAACATAAAAAATTAGC
Source organism: Pseudomonas petroselini (assembly GCF_045037875.1). Lineage (NCBI taxonomy): Bacteria > Pseudomonadati > Pseudomonadota > Gammaproteobacteria > Pseudomonadales > Pseudomonadaceae > Pseudomonas > Pseudomonas petroselini. The sequence continues at coordinate 2,445,277 of NZ_CP173614.1, read as the reverse complement.
CTCGCCGCATCGTTACAGTTAATTTTTCCTCCGATTAAACTAAGCGTGCCATGAAGCATTTAATTTCGTAAAGACGACTAGGATTCAAGAATGGACTCTCAGTTAGATGCATACGCATTTGATGACTATCTGCGTCAAATGCGCGACCTAAAAATGAAAGAGCTTGATCTTTCTTTAGCATACGCTGAGGCAACGACCCCAGCAGACCGCATCGCGATTCAAAATAGATCTAATGTTCTCAGTAAAGAAATGAAAAATCTGAAAGATCACTTCCCATTAGCTCCTCGTGACTACGATGTATTCGTAAGTGGTCCAGAACAAGCCTTAGAAATTTTCGAGAGAGAAAACCCAGAGCCGTTCAAGCCAGGCCCCTGTAATCACCCTAAGGTCAGCTTGAGATTACGCAGCTATGAGGATGGCTCCAGTCAACTGGTTTCACAGTGTGCTACCTGCGGTATACAAACACGAAGCCATCGAAAGGACTCGGTTGCTGATTGGAGTGCTGTTGAACCTTTTGACACACAATTCGTAATACAGATTCAGGAAGAACACTCCAGATGGGCGGATGCACGATATAAAGTATTCTCGGAGGCTATGAATGAAGGCAGTGAAGTTCCGAAATTCGACGACTCAACATTTCGACAAATCTATGAACTAGAAAACCCTCGCCCACACACCCCGGGCGAATGCAGCCACACCAGTTCAAGGCTCACTAGAAGAATATATAATGACGGTAACATTGCTATAGTGTCGCAATGCGAAGATTGCGGGCACCACATAAAAACGGTATCAAAAAAACTGGTAGCACATGTAGAATCGCTACCTATTTTCGATGAAACCAAGAAAAAAAACCTTGAGATAGCATATTCCCGCTGGGCTGAAAAACTCGGTTCAGAATGGCGAGCCGCTTATAAAAAATATAAAACTGATACACAAAACAAAATCTGGAACAACGAGATAAAATTTCAAGACAACTCTAGATTCGGCACATACTACACTTCAGACGAATGGTATCGAACCCGCTCAAGAATTCTGAAAAGAGATAGTGGTATCTGTCAAGCCTGCAAAGAAATGGCCCAATGTGTCCACCATATAGCGTACGACCGATTTGGATGTGAGAACGATCTGGATCTGATATCTCTTTGCAACCAATGCCATGTAAAAGTTCACAGCGTTCAGCGCCAATTCGGCTGGCAGTTCCGCCTCACACCGTTGGAGATTAGAACTCTCCACGAGGACTGGTAATAAGCATCCAATTAATCATTAACATTGAATGCAGAGAAACTCTCACGAGCCTTATTCGAGAATAGAAACAGATCTGGCGTATCCCTGACATGCTGCCAACGCAATCAATCCCTCATCCCCCTCCTCGGCGATCCTGACAATTCGTTGAGCAAACGCTCGGTCAAGTTCGGCTCTCTCTCCTCCATAAACCACGCCGCCGGTGCCGGTGGCGGAAGGCACTGCGTCACCTCCAGCAAAGGGCGGCTGGGCGAGGATGACTGACAGCCGCAAATCAGCGGTAGCCAAGCGATCCATAAGGCGTGCTTGGCGTTGTTTAGCATCGGTCAAAGCCCTCTGGTGAATTTGGTCGTTGGTTTGCAGGCGCCGCTCCAGGGCGTAGCGTTTGTCGGCCTCGCTACGCTGTTGTGACGATGAGGCGAAGGCCAGTTCTTTGAGCGTTTCAGCATGGAGCCGTGCTTGATCAGCCAATTGCCGCTCATACCGCCAAGCCTGGATTTGCCAACCCCCAGCAGCACCGACGACAAACAAAGCGACAAGAACCGCGACACGCACATTCAGCACAACACCGATCTCGCCCAGATCCACAACTCGATCCGCGCCTCCAGACCATTCGTGCCGCCGTTGATGCGCCGGGTAATACCGACGAAATCATCCTGATCCGCCAACACATTCAACCCATTCGCCCACCAATACCAAGCCGCCGACTCTGCCGCCCATTGCGGCTGTTCCAGCAACTCAGGCTGCTTGAGCAAACGCAGATCCTCAAACAACGCCAAGCTGCATTTGAGGTAGTTACGTCGACCAGTTATTTGGATGAGCCCCCGCCCCCGATACCGCTGACCATCACCATCCGCTTCCGGCGTATTGCCCAGCAACCTCGCCAACGCCCCGGTGTCATACCGGCTCAGATACCGATCACTCCCCCGCTCCCGCACATACCGCAGCTGCCCCGACTCATACCCAATCTGCGCCAGGAACGCCGCCTGCCGTTGCCGCGTATTGATCTCTCGCCGCCCCATGGCGTCATTCAGCACCGACACAAAAACGCCCGCTTGTTCGCGGGCGTTGGGGAAGATTTGCTGCAGTTGTTTCTCGGTGATGTTCATGTCGATAGCCCTCAATAGTGCGTCACGTCCGCCACCAGCAGGGTTGGGGGTGTCAGCCGTAGCGGCGTGACCTCGGTGTAGGTGAAGAAGCGGAACAGGTTCTGCCCCCAGAGGTTGATGTCCATCAACGCGCCGCGTCGCACGTAGCCGGGGCCGATGCTGGCGGAGTCGTACGTGGTGCCGTCGATGTTGTCGTTGAACTCGTTGTAGAAGTGCACGCGGGAGTAGGTCAGCGCGGCGGCGTATGCCCTGCCGTTGCCCACGGGCAGAGGGTATTCAGGCGAGAGCATGGTGTTGGCATGGATCGGTCGGAGGATTTTGTGTGATGAGTCGAACAGCAATCGCTGGTCGCTGCCGAACACTTGTAGCCCTGCCGTGGACGCAACGACTGGGGCGGCGGCGAACAGGTAGAGCGTCACCGTGACGCCCGCGTGGCTGGTGAGCTGCACGTAGGAGCCGTCGTATCGCGGGTCGAAGAAGACGTTGACGTAGGCGCCGCTGGTGTCTCCCATCAGCATCACTGCGTCCAGCGGTACTGTGAGGTTGACGGCGAAGTAGAGCTGCTGGCCGCTGGTGTAGCGTGGGGTCAGGGTGACGGCGAATTTGTTGATGAGGCTGAGGCAGATTTCTTCGCCGGTGATCTGGGCGGTGCCGTAGTCATTAAAGGCTTGAAGACCGGCAGGCATCAGTAGAAACCATAAAAAATCCTCACAGCCACGTTGGCTTGGTAAGGGTTGAACGGCGGCGGGTAGACCCAGCTGAGTACCCCGCCCGCTATCGAGACATTCGGGAAGATGTACACGGTGTAGAGCGGGAAGCTCAGTTGCTTGACGAAGAACAGCGGCTCGCCGATCAGCGACACGGCTATCGCGCCGTTGACCGCGCCGGTGTTGACGCTGCCGATCAGGGTGCCGACGCGGGTGGAGGTGTCTAGAATCAATGCGCCGTTGGCGTCCCAGACTTGTAATCCGGCTGGCATGCTTTAGCCCCAGATCCCCAGGCGTACCCGCAAGGTGCCGTTGATGTCGTACACCTGCACCACGCGGTTGTTGATGCTCAGGCGTCCGCCTCCGGCTACCGGGCCGTTGAATTCGATCACGCCGGTCTTGTCGAATCGCCAGCCCTGGGTGCCTGCAATGTAGTCGTTGGATTGCAGGTAGTCGCCAATTTTCAGGTTGGTGATGGAGCCGTCTTGAATCAGCGCCTGGTTGATAAACATCTGCCCGTTCTGCACCACAAACGGCGTGAACACCTGCCCACCAGCGAGGGTGGTCACCATGGCGAAGCGGTCGGCACTGACCAGAAACTGGCTCTGCAACCCGGCGCCTGTGTTCTCGATGCCTAAGCCAAACCCGGCAGCCACATACTGCCCGTCCTGATTCAGCTCCATCTTCACCGCCCACTTGGCCTGGAGCTTGTCATCGGTGCTGGCCAGGGCTTGGCTGACCTGCTGCACCGAAGCCACCGCATCATCCACCGAGGCGACGACGGTATTCAGTTGATGGGCTTGGGCGATGAGTTGCTCGCCCTGCTGTTCGATGCTGCTGGAGTTCGCCTCAACCTGATAGGCCAATGCATCAGCGGTTTCGGCAACGGTGCCGATGTCCAGCCAATAATCGGAATCGGGTGGGGCAACGCCTTGCACCGGTTCTCTGGCTTGGAACAGGCGACTACCCAGACGAACAATTTCTCCCGCCGAATAGGCCTTGGTTTCGTCATACGCCAAGGCATCGCTCACCTCGCTGAAAAGCTCTTTCAGCTCCTCTCGGGTCTTCTCCAGCCGGTCGTTCACCGAGCCAGGCCCATCGCCAGTGATCAGGCCAATCTCACCCAGCAACTCCTGACCCAGCTGGCTAGACCCAATCTGCCCCGCGATCAAATCCAGAATCGGCCCGGCCTCGGCGCTGGCTTGCCCGGCCAGACCATTACCGACGGGATACCAAGGTCCGACATTCCCCGTGCGATCCACCAGCCGCGCCCAGAAGTAGAATTGCGCCCCCGCCGCCAGCCCCTGCAAGTCATGCGCAGCCTGCGGATAAGCGAAGTCACCGAGTTTCTGTGCATTTTCAAACGCGGGCACCGCCGAGGACCAAACCTCTGTGCGCTGTGTATCCTCAGCCCCGGCAGGGAAGCCCCACTGCAAGCCAATCCCAAACAACTTGTCTTGGGTACGCAAAAACGCCACCGAAGGCGGCGGCGTGATCTTGCCCTCGATGGTGGTCAACACCGAGCTGGCCGGTATGGAGGCCACATCCAGCACATTCACCGCCCGCACCCGCGCCAGGTACTGGCCGGAGTAAACGCCCACTACATCTACCAACAGTTCTCCGGTTCGTGGAATCCGTACCCAATCTCCGGCGCCGCGTCGCCATTCCACGTCATAAGCCACCGCATACTCGGCGGCGTGCCAGGCGATGGTCATGGTGGTCACCGCCAGCCCTTGTTGGGTGGAGATGCTTTGCGTGATCAGCACGGAACTGGGCGGCGCCTGCACGTTGGGCGGGATCAAAGTCACCGGTGGTGGGTCGATCTTGCTCGCGTAATCCACCGCATCGTATTTGCCCGGTTCATGCTGGATCAGCGTGAGCTGGAACTGCTGCCACTCCGGTCGCGTGATGCTCAGCACTTTGAATTGCAGGGTCGCCAGGTCATCAGCATCGATCACCCAACCGCACTCCGGCAGCAGCGCCTCGCTGTACTCGGCGGCAACCGTCACCGCACGCCCCTCTACCCGCGCAATCAACCGCGACTCGGACGCTCCACTGGGCAGGTTGCAGATCAAACGTGATCCAGACGGAATCTCCGTATCGCGGTCCAAGGTAACCACCCGCCCCGCCACTGCCGACACTCGCCCACCATTGGCCCGGCCTGCCAGCAGCTCATCACTCAAGCGAATCAACTGCCCCGGTCGCGGTGTCTGCCCATCCAGGCCGACGCGCATCGTCGCTGGGCGTGTCTGCGTCTGCTCACTGACCAACGCAAACATCCCCGCCCGCTGCGCCTGCCCGCGACTGGTGCACCCAACTGCGCCGATGGGCAAATCCTGAATCCCAAATTTCGCGATGCCGTCTTCGACAAACACCGGCTCCTGCTCGGTCTCAAAGCTGTTGTCGGGGTTGTCCCAACTGACCATCGCCCGCGTGTGCCGGTCGCGTTTGCGCACGCCCTGGTATTTGAGGCTGATGATGTTGCCGCGATGAAAGTTGTAGACCGGGTCTTGCGGCATGTCGGCGTTGACCACCATCTGGCTGCCGTCCCAATAGGCCATGCCGTGGAAGATCGAGGCGATGTCTTCGAGGACGATGTACGCCTCTTCCTGGGTTTGCAGGTAGAGGTTGCAGGTGAAGCGCGGCTCGGTACCGCCCTTGCCGTCCGGGACCATTTGGTCGCACCACTGGGCGATGCGGTACAAGGCGTAGCGGTTGACCATCGCCGCGTTGAGGCGCTCGCCGAGGCCGTAATAGGGGTGCAGCGCCAGGTCGTACCAGACCCAGGCGGGGTTGTTGCTGTAGGCGAGTTTGAAGGTACCGTCCCAGATGCCGATGTAGGTATGGGTTTCCGGGTCGTAGTTGCTGGGCACGCGCAGGATGCGGCCGCGCATCAAGGCCGAGAGTTTGGGTACGTTGTTGAATTGCTCGGCGTCGAATTCGATGCCGCCGACAGCTGTGAGGGGGTAAGTCAGTTCGGCGTCGATGATTTCGGTGATCGACTCGACGCGCATCATGTCGGCGATCAGGCTGCTGTTCTGGTTGGGGGTCAGCCTGCGGACGCGCAGGGTCCACTCGCTACCGGTGGGTAGTTCCAGGCGGTGGGAGCGCTCGTACTTGGTGGTGTTTTTGCGTGCGACGAAGGCGGTCAACACCGGCAAATAGGCGCCGCCGTCGGTGGCGATATCCACCGCGTAGTCGATGCGGTAGCCGTTGATATTGCCGTTGGCGTCCTGGGCTTGAAGCTGGGGCCAGGACAGTCGCAAGCGCACGGCATTGATCTCGTCATTGCTGACCGAACGCACCCAAGGCGCCTCGGAGCGCAGTTCGACGGCGATGACGACCTCGTTGTTGATTTCGGGGAAGCCAACCAGGCGATCCTGATTCAAGGTGCCCGAGCGGAACTGCCAACGCGCCCGAGGGAAATTCACGGTGCCATCGGCAGCTTGGAGAGGCGTGCCGTCCAGCTTGATGGATTTCGGCCCATCAACCGGGCCGACTATTTCGCCCCAGCTAAAGGCGTACAACAGTTTCGCGGTGGCGATGGAGGGTGCGCTGTCGCTGGCGATATAGGGACGATTGGGCTTGCTGCTGCCAGCCTTAGCGCCGACGACATAACTATCCATGGCCGCGTCAGACCTGATCCTGGGCGTAGATACCGCCACTTAACACCGCGCCGCCAATCTCGCGCTCGCCGTACAGCACCGGCCACGGGTTGCCCTGCGCGACGGTGGTGACTGCACCGCCAAAGGCGTAGCTGGCACGATTCCCCTCCTCGTCTCGGCCCAGTCCTGGCTTGGGGATAGGTGCAAGCATCTGCATCACGCCGCCGACAGCGGAGCCGGTGCCCGCTGCGATCAGGCCCATGCCCCAAGGTGACGTGGTGCCGAAGCTGAAATACCCCAGCGCCACCAACGCGACGCCGAGGATGGTCTGGAACAACCCCGCACTTTTGCTGCCGACCACCAACGGCACAATGCGGATCACGCTGTCGTCGCGGGTAATGAGGGGCAATTCCTGCTCGCTCAGATTGCGTTGGCCAGCAAACACCGAGAACACCAACCCTCGCGACTCGGCATCCCGCAGAAAGCGCTCAAAGCCCGGCAGCAAATAGCACAACGCACTGATGCCCTCGGCAGGGCTGGACAGCTCCAGCGGAAAGTCCCGGCCAAAGTGCTTACGCAACACGCCATACAACCGCACCGTGCGCTGGCTCATAAGCGTGCCTCGCGATGCCGCAAAATCAACCGCGTGCGCTGCGCCCAATCCGGCCCATACACCTCGCGGCTCGAACTGCGCCCGTACAGGTGATGAATAAAAAACGGACCACTGCCACCCAAATCGGGCGCCCGTTCGCTGGAGAGCGAACCGTCCGTGCCTAAAAATATCGCCGCGTGGTTGGGGTGATAGGTGCGGCCGATTTCCATGATCAGCACGTCCCCGCGCTGAGGGCTGTCGACCTGCACAAGCCCGGCGTCGGTAAAGTGATGCTGATACAGGCTGGGACCGTGCTTGTCCTCCCACCAACGGTCGTTGCGCGGGTAGTCAGGCAAGGTCAGCCCCCACTCCCGCGCATACCAATCGCGAATCAGCGTGTAGCAATCCAGCACGCCATGGGTGAAGTCGCGCCCCAGCAGCGGCGCGGTGTAGCCTTCGGGTTTGAGCCAACCGATCTCCCCACCCGGCCAGGCCACAATCGCCCATGGCAGCTCATGCAACTCACAACTCACCCGATCCGCCTGACTGGGCCGCGCACTGCCGTTGTTATGGCTGTGTACCACCGCCAGCACCTGCCCCTGATCTTCGGCGTCGCACCAGGCATTGCGGCTGATCACAAAATGCTCCGAGGCACTGACGGCAGCGTTGAGACACGGCCAATACACGCGACCGCTGCCGGTGCGGATCAACAACCCACACGCCTCCTCCGGATACCTTGCCTCGGCGTGCTGCCGCATCTGCGCCTCCAGGGCGCGGCTGATTCGCATGGCTACCTCCGAATAATCAAACTCGAACCCGGCGCCCCACCAAACCGCGCGGTGTTGCCGCGCACCTTGCAACTGCGCCAGCGCCCGGCGCAGCGGTCTTGTGCGGGGTCATCAGTGGGTTCGTCGTGTTTAGTGAACAGCGCCGTGCCGATGTACGCGCAGGCCTCACCTCGGTATTGGTTCATGCAGGCCCAGCGGCACAGGCTGGTAATTTGTTGCGCAGGGACTTTGATGCCCTGCAAGTCCGCAGGGCTGGAAAGTTGGAACTCCAGCTGCATCTCGTCTTCATCGGTTTTCTGTTCGATAAACCAGCTCATCACGCGTTGCTGGTCACTGGCCTGCGGGTTGCCCTCGGGGAAGTTGGCGGCATCGAGGTAATGGCGGAAGGTTTCGCGGATGGTCACCTTGGCACCGGCCAGGTCGTCCAGATGCAGGCACAGCGCTGAGAGTGCACCGCGTACACCCGCGATTTCGTTGCCGACTGTCAGCGTTGGCAGTGCGGGGCGACCGTCGCCGTTGAGGTCCAGGCCTTTGGCTTCGATGCTGATCGGCTCATAGGCCTGGCCCTGCCAGATAATCGTGCCGTCCTGCATGTGGCCGTGAAAGCGCATCAGGTCGCCGCCCAGGTGAGTGGCGTCGACTTCGTACAGGCGAACGGCGTCACCCGGCTCCAGCAGTTGGACGTCGGTGTTGATGGCCATGGCGAGTCAGGGATAGAAAACTTGTTGGAAGGTCCAGCTCAGGGTGTAGATGCCTTTGCCGTGGGGCAGCAGGCGGTAACCGGTCGCGCGAAAACGCGCTGCGTTGCCGCCTGGTGGTGTCCATTGAAATGAGCGTAAACCGCGATGCTGATCCAGAAACGCCCGCACCGGCTGGATCTTGGTCAGTACACCGGTCACTGATACGTCCCAGGCTTCGGCTTGATTGTTCAGGCCAACGCCGATCACCTGTACGTAGCCGTCGCCAAATTCATTGGTTTGTACGCGCTGCTCAATCTGCCCGGATGAGCCGAGGCGCACCGGCCAAATGAAGGTCTCCACTTAGCGCCTCCCAGTTGAATCCAGCAGGCCGTTTTGCCGTTGTTCCTGGCGGATGATTTGCCGGACGGCCTCTTCAATCGCCTGTCCCATCTGCTGCGAAAATTGCTGGGCGCCCGCTTGGGAGGTGACGGACATTGCACTGTTGCCTCGCGCATCGACGTTGATGTTCACGTTGACCGGAGGCATTGGCTGCGCAATTCCGGGCGGTGCCTGGGCCAGGAATTGCTTGAGGTCGCGATTGGTGCGACCGTCCACTACCCGCTCGCCCTGTTGCAGCAACCAAGTGCCGGTTTTCGGAATCGTGTCGATGCCTTCGTGGGCCATGCCGACCAAGGTGGTCGCGGCGATCATACCCACCGAGGCATAGCCCAGCGCCCGAACCAACGCCGCCGCTGCCGGACCGGCTGGACCGAGTTCCAGAGCCTTGGTCGCCGCCACTTCGGTGTTGATGATTGCCTGGGCCATGGCCGCTGCTTTGCTGGCGAAGAACAGCAGTTTGTACGCTGCTGAACCTTCACCCGCGAGTTGCTTGAACAGGTCGGCGGCGTTGCCGGTGAGTTCGCTGAACACGCCAAGCGTGGCCGAGCGGTAAGCGTCTTGAATCGCGGCGAGTCGGTCATTGTTCTGTTGGTTGATCTCGGCAACGCGCTCTAGATATTGCTGCTCACTGGTGAGCTTTTGGTCGAAGAACACCTGCTGACGCTCCAACTCTTTATCGCGCCATTTTTGAAGTTCGCGCTCCACTTCGGTGAGGCGAATCAGCTCGGCGCTTGAGCCACCGACGGCGCTATCCAGCCCCATAAAGGCTGGTGCTTTGCCGACCGATGCGCCGGAGATTGCATCGGCTGCGGTCCGGTATTGATCCGCCGATAAGCCGCCCTGTTTTTGCAGCCTATCCAGTTCAGCGAAACGCTTGCGTGTGCTGACCAACAGGTTGTCTTCCTGTTGCTGAATCTCCGTCAGCAGTTCCTGATAGCCGCGTTGAGTATTGAGGTGATCAACCGCCAACGCGGCCCGTTGCAACTCGATTTTCTTTAACTGATCAAGCTGAGCCAGTGAGCCTTGATTGATCTCGTACTCGATACGGGCGCGTTCGGTTTTCTGGTCGCTTAGCTGGAGCTGCTCGCGCAATGAACGCAGGGTTCGCTCGTAACTATCCTGAAGCTTTTGCGCTTCACGCCGGGCGGCTTCAGCGGCTTGGCGAGCTTGGCGGTTCGCCTCTTCCTGGGCTCGGTTAGCTGCCTCTTGCGCATCCTTGAGTTGAGCGACGGCCTGGGCGCGGGCGAGTAATGCGCGACCGGCTTCGGTCTGGTTGAGCTGATCCCGCTCGGCCTGTCGATTGATTTCGCCAAGCGCCGAACTATCCCGCAGGCGGGCCATCTGCTCGACCAAATTGTTGATACGCCGCTCCCACGCAGCGGTCAGCTCGGCATCTGGTGGCTTGATGCTTTGCAGTCCCGCGCTGACCCCTTCGGCGGCGCTCTGAGCGTTGCGCAATATGCCGTCCAACGCGTCGATGCGCTTGCCTGCCTCATCGGCCTGCTGCTGACTGCGGGCATAGGCACCGGCCAGGCCTTCGATTTGATCACGCAGTTTTTGACTCGGCCCAATGACCTTGATCAGCGCCTGAGTCGCTGCGTCGATATCCTGCCCGCCCGCCAGCGCCCGCCGAAATGTCGACACCGCACGGTCCCTGGCAAAGGGATTGGTGCTGTAGCTATCGCCCCATTTATCCAACAACTGGGCGCGCTGGCGAATATCGCGGAGTGCCTGCTCAGCGGCCTTGCGCGCCACGGTCTGCTGGTCGAGCAACTGCTTGAGGATAGGACGCCGCTGGGCATTGCTCAGGGCCTCCCACTCCTTGCGCAGCTCCGCCAAAGGACGCTGCAAATCCACAGCTGAAACACGGGCCTTGTCCGCATTTTCACTGAACAACAGAAAACTTGTGGCCGTGGTCCCCACAAGGAACGCCAACCCCATCGGCCCACCCAACAGCGCCGCGACACCCGACATCGCCCGCGCCGACAACGAACTCGCCGCCGCATACGCCGCCTGCGCCGCTGCCGCAGCGCGTGAAGCCTCCAGATCCGCCAGCTTCGCCGCCGTCAGCGCCCGCGTTGCCGTATTAAGTTGCTGCGCCGTCACCGCCGCCGCCACACGCCGCTCGGCCAACAACACCTCAGCCTGAGTAACACGCGCGATCATCGCCGATGCATCCAGCGCTGCCCGCGCACGACCCAACTCAGCCGAGTACGCCGCTCGCGCTGCATCTACCTGCTCATACAGCGCCTTGATGCTTTCTGCCGCCGTCTCGGTGATCCAACCCAACCCGGTGCCGACGGCGATGGCCGACAGTACACCCAAGTTATCCGCCACATAATTGATCGCCTGCGCCAACTTCGCCGTGGCCTGCGAGCCGCTGTCGGCGGTGCCGATGTACTGCATAAAGGCATCACGCAGACGCAGCCCCGCATCCGCCACCGAGGTTGCCATGCCATCGGTTTCCTTGCGCATACGGCCGATCTGGCTGACCCAAGCCTTGGCGACGACATCCACCGTCAACTTGCCCTCGGACGCCATCAACTGCAGCTCATCACGGTTCTTGCCGAGGGCATCCTGCAACGCCTGCAACAGACGCGGCGCCTGGGTGACCACCGCATTGAATCCGTCGCCCTGCAACTTGCCGCGCTCCAGGGACTTGCTGACCTGATCAATCACCGATGCCGTGGCCTGGGCATTGGTGCCACTGACCGTCAGGCCCAGCGATAGAGCCTCGGTCATGTTCAGCGCGTCTTCGGCGGTACCGCCATAGTCCTTGAGCACGCCAGCGGTGCGGATGAACAACTCGGCGTTTTCAGAGAAGGCTTTGAAGGTGACGCGACCGATGTCCATCAGGCGGGTTTGGGCTTCGGCGAAGTCGGCCTGAGAGTCGGTGGCGAGTTGAAGGCGGGAGGCGATTTGGCCCCATTGGTCGGCCATGGCGACAAGGTTGCCGACGGCCAGAGCTCCGGCCATTACGCGGACGTAGCTGCCGACGGTGCCGGAGAGCGAACCAAGGGCCCGCTCCTGGGCGCGGATTGCCGCTTCTTGGGCACGCCAGCCTGCAGAGGCTTCGCGGTTGCCGGCAGTGACGGTGCGCAGGTAGTCGCGCCCGACTCGACCGGCGCGGGCCATTTCGCGTTGGTAGGCGCTGGTTTCGGCGGAGACGCTGACGATCAGGGAGCGTAAGGTCTGACCATTCATGGCATTCCAAGGCCCCCCGATGTTTAGGTCAACCTACAAGGGCAGTTAGCTGGAACTGCATTGCTCAATTACTTTGTCCGCCTTGCCCTTGGCTTTCGCTGCGCTGCTCACCAACGGCCCATTTTCCGGTGTCATGGTCTTATCACGCATGTGTACATCGTAGTAACCAGGCAACCCTTCCGGCAGCAAAGCCTTGCTGTAACGCTGAAACGCCACGCACTCTGCCGTGCGCTCACAGCGCTGAGCCCGTTGTGAAGACGCAACGCAACTGTCAGCTCGGGCCTTTAACTGGCTCATCTCCGTTTCGACGGATTGCGCGACTGCGTGCGTGGCAATCAACGAGAAAATCAACCCCAACACGTTTTTCATAAAACACCTGCTCGATGAGTAAGAGGTCGACTGTAATTACTTTGGATTAGAGTTATTACTCAATTCGATGCACTTGAATTCATCTGCGAACAGCCCGAGGAAAATCATGTGTTATCGAGACTCACCACCTTGATTTTCCGATCAAAGAAATGCCGCCAGTGTTCAGTCCAGGCGAACTCATCAATGCTGACCACATCAATGATCCCGAGCTTCGCCCACTCCGCGAATTTCGCATTGTTGTAAACGAAGGGATTTCGCAAAACTCCGGCGCCAAGATCCAAGGTCATCAAGCGCAAGCTGAGCAAGGCGCCATTCTTGTATTCCACGCCACCATAGCGACACAGCACGGTATCGACCTGCTTTACCCCAAAGGAGTTGAGCGACTCAATTTCCAGATTGACCGCCGGATAGAAAAAGCGCCCATCGCCACGGGCAACCACTTCGGCATAGGCGGTGCTGCTTTTAAAAGCACGCTGGTCGTCATCGCTGATGCTCAGGTTGCCGCCTTCGTAGATCCGGGCGTTGAGTAGGGTCATTGCGGACGGTGTCTTCACTAGTCGCAGAACGGCGGCTTCGCAGTTTTCGAGCAGGACGTACGTAAGGCGCGGAGTGTTGCCGAAGCGGTAGAAACCCAAGGCAACGATGAGGATGGTAATGAACAACACCAGCACCAAACTGATCAGGGAACGCTTGATGATAGGTCTCACATGATTTCTCCTGGAGAGAAAAATGCGAAGGTATCATCGGTTTTCAATCGAGTCTGTCAGCTCGGTCTGTCAGGTACTGCCGCAGCTGCACCTCGCCATCCTCTTCTCCATCCGGAAGCTCATCGTCAGGTCGCCACCTTGGTAATAGATCCAAAGGGGCAACCTTCGCGCCCTGCGCCTGAAACACGGCAGCCGCAAGGATCGCCGTCTGCACATCCCCTCTCACATCACTGATGGGTGATTCGCGGTTGTAGGCTTGCCACAAGAACAGCTCTTCGGCGCTCAGTTGCTCGATCAGTTCGCGCAAGGTCTTGCCGAGCCGCAGAGCCAGGGCCATGAGAAACCCAAGCTCCGGCTCAGCGTTTAGGCGTTTCCCGCCATGTCGACTGGATCAGGCGAATCAGCCTCAGCGCTGACACCACTCAGCTCAAACGCTTTGGCCACCAACCGGTCATGCACCGGGCTAAACGCCTCCGCCAACTCATCCACATCGTCATCGCCAAACAACCTGCGACCCGACAACTCGAACAATGTCCGGGCCAGGACAAACGCGTACAGCGGCACACTGAACACCTCAATCAGCCGCTCCTCGGGCTGATCCTCTCCGTCAACAACGGGCGGCTGAGTACTCAACCCCGCCGCCACACGCGCCAGCCGAACTTGCTCCAACGCCCGCCGTCGATACTCCAACCAATCCCCCGCGCTGAGCGCACGAATCACCACCGTAGCGCCCTCCCACTCCTCAACCTGCACACTCTCATGTTTGAAATTGCGCAACGGATCGAGGATTTTGTCGCGCAGGTCGCCATCGCTGGTTCTTGCACGCGGCATCACGCACCTCCCGTGTCAAAGCTGACCGCCCCAGTGATCCTCACATTGAACGTGCCATTCACCGTGCTGTTCGGTGCAGCGTCCCAGGTGAACTGAGTCACCAACCCAAGAAACAACGAGCTGGTTTTGTCCTTGAACACCACTTTGAACGCACGCGGCTCGCCGTCATCCCGCGCCTCACGCAGCACGGTTTGCGCTTCGTCATCCGCCTTCCAGTTGCCAGACATGCTGAAGGTGCCGTTGTCCGCCAAGCCGGTGGTGAACTCCTTGGCGTCGCTGGCCAGGGTGGTGGTTTCGATCTCGTCGGACTGCCCGCCCTGGAACTGGGGCTGCTTGATGGTCACCGAGAGGTCGGCGAACTCCAGAGTGTCGTCAGTGGGGTCGGTGGTGCTGGTTTTCGACACGCTGACCTGCGTGCCTTGGGATTTGACGTACTTGGACTTGGTCGGCGTCTGGCTGGCCATGGTGCCTCCTAGGGTTGCAGGGTGTACTCCCAGCTCACGCGGAACAGACGCGTGTCGGGCTCGTAGTCATCGGGTAAACGCATCGCCTCGCTGACGCAAAAATCGGGGCCGCTGGCGGACATCAGGTCGAAGGCTTGTTCGGCCAGGAGGATCGCTTCGCGTTTGCTCAGCGCCCAGGCGTCGATCTGGATTTGCGCGTCGGTTGAGCCGTCCCAACCTGCGAGCGTCCAGCCTGCGCCGCCGCTGATCAGGGTCCAGGTGATGCGTGGGGACGCTGCATCGGTTGGGGCGATTTCCGGGTAGACGCGGCCGTCTGCCAGCGTGCCAATGCGGGCGGCGATGGCGGTTTCGATCATCGGGCTAACAGCGCCTGATCAATGGCCTGGGCGAGTTTGCTACGCACTGCGCCCTCGATATCAGGAAGACTGCGGTCCCAGGTTGGACGGATGAAGGGTTTGGCGGTCATCTTTGACGTGCCGAGTTCCAGAAAGCGCCAGTAGAAAGGCACCGGGGAATTCTTCGGGCGCCTCACGCTGACACCCGCCACGGCGGCGCCCGGTGTATCCCGCTGGCGCAGACGTTTTGCAACAATGTGTTTTTGCAGTTTGCCGCTGCGGATGGGCGCGCTCTTGCGGGTGCGGTCCTGGGCTACGCGGGCTCCGGCCAATGTGGCATCGCGCACCACTTTGTTGGAGGTGGCTTTGGCCAGGCGTTGGAAGTCGGTTTCCAGCTCTGCGAGGCCGATGACGCGTAGCGAGGTATCAAGCATTAGCCTTCACCGTTTTGCACATCAGCTTGAGTTCGCATCGGGCGTAATCCAGCAAGGCCGCTTCGATCAGGTAGAAGGTGTCGCCCTTCATCACGCGCATGCCGGAGACGATGCCCTGGCGTGGGCGGATCAACACTTCCGCCGTGACTTCGCGTTGCTCCTGAGCTGCCGCCATCCAGGCTCGGCCGGAGACTGGGCGGATCTCGGCCCAGGTCTCGCCGACGTCCAGCCAGATTTCGATCCATCCGCCGATATCGTCTTGCACACGGGTCAGACGTTGGAGCGTTACCCGATGGCGCAAGCGACCGGCCCGCATCACACACCCAGATTGCAGCGGAAAGGTGCGAGCAAGGATCGCGAGCCGGTGGGTAAATCGGTGCGGCCGGTTTCGCTGAACAGGTCGACGCGGCTGTCGTAAAAGTGCCCCAGGATCAGCAGACAAGCAGCGAAAATCGACGGGGTGATCAGCAGTGGATCGTGCCCAGCGTCACCCGCGAAAACGGCCTGTTCCAAGTCTGATGTGTTGGCGTAGAAGCGCCGCTGCAAGTACTGCATCGCGGCGTCTTCCGCTGCATCCAGATAACGCTGCACCAGCGGCTGATCAACCGGTTCGGCTCGTAAATGGAGCATCGCGTTTTCAATGTCGATCACGCTCATGATCAGGCAGCCTTGGCTCGGCGACCTTCTAGTTCAGGCGGCGCAGGCACGGTGAATGGGCCATGGATAAAGGCCTCGGGGCGCTTCACGGCCAGGGCGACGCGTTCTTCACAGCGGATGGAGATCAGGTTTTTCTCGAAGTCGTCCGCGTTCTCGGTGCTGATCACTACGTTAGCGTCTTCCCGGTCGAACAACTGCGCGCCAGTACGGAAGGCGCCGGTCAGGAACTTGCCTTCAAACCCACTGGCCTCGGTCGCCACCACTGGCAGGCCCCACAACACAGGCCCGGCGAGGCCCAGAGGGTTGGCGAGTATGTAGCGGCCCAAGGTGTCTTTGGTCAGCTCGATCTTGGCCCAGTCGATAAAGTGCAGAACATGGCCACTGGAGGGCAGTCGCGCGAGTTGGGCTTGCAGCATTGCCAGGCGCAGGTCATCAATACCGGATTGCTCTTGCACCGAAAAGGCCGGGGCGAATGCCGAGGCCTGGGGCACTATGCCGTGGAGGTGGACACCGGTGCCGTCGCCGAACAGGATCTCATCCTCCTCCACGTACTTGAGGCCGTAGCGCATCTCGATGTCGATGGTGGATTGCAGTTGGGTGAAGTCATCAAGGATTTGCTTGGCAGCTTTGAACATGTGCGCGAGGGTGGAAACGGCGGTGATTTTGATGCCGAACTGGATGTCCGAATAGGGTTTGGCTTGCCCTTCCGGCACAACAGCGGCGGCGTTAGTGAAGCCGGTTTGTTGGACCCAGAAAATCGCAGGCGCGGTGGTTCGGCCTGGGGCGATCAGGTCGCGGATGAACAGGCGTTGCTTGGGTAAAGCGTCGATGCCGGGAAGGCGCATAGGTTCGATCACACCGGCGGGAATATCCGTCGACAGAAGCGCTGCGTTCACCGGAATACTGATGCGCTTGCCACCTTCGACGCTGGCGGCGAAGGCTTTGAGTGCTTCGCTTTTGACGACGCAGGTGCCGAGGCTGTCCTGCGGGGCGATTGCCGTTGGGCTGGGCAGCCGGGCGAATTCCTGCTCGATCTCGCCGAGGCGGGTTTTCAGCTGAATTTCGGCTTCGGCGAGGCTGTTGAATTTCAGCGCCAGCTCATCGACGGTGACCTTGGTTTGCTCCGATAGACCGCCAGCCTTGCGCGCTTCGTTCATGGCCTCCTCGGCCTGTTTGCTGAAGGCGCTGGAGGCACGCTCCAGCTCGGCGGAGACCTGTTTTAGTAGGTCGTGGGTGGTGTCGGACATGATTTATCCTCCCATAGATGCTGAGCCGTATCGGACTGCATAAAATAATTTTAAAACTAAGTAACAACCAGTATCATTTGTTTGTCAGCCATTGAAGACTGACAAAAATATTTCCTAAAAACCAAGGACGACCTCGTGTCTGAATCAAAAATAAACGACAACATCGTAAGCTGGACTTTTGAAAACTATGCAGCAGTTGCCGGCCTATTTAGCGGAGTTGCGATCTGCTTACTAGTATTTTATATATACTCACGATCTGGCTCACTGATATTTTTGCGCGACATGATGTGGCGCTTTTTTGGTGGCTCTGAAAAATTCGAAGATACAACTTATGAGATCGCACGCAAGAACCTTCGCGAAATCGAGCACTATCGATTCGAATTCAACATCCCCGCACAAAATCTAACACAGGCAAAACAAGCCGAAGAATGGATTTCCAAAAACGAACTCTGCCATAGGGACGTTTCTAAAATAAGAACCTTTATTGATTGGAAAGAATTTAACGCTCTAACACTTAAAGAAAAATTGTTTTCAAAAGCGCCTTATCGCATTCTCATTGGGTTGCTCATTCTATTTTTCGCAATCATCACCGTCACCCCTCCACTTGCAGGTTCCGAACACCTAATGGTGTCACTAAGGAATGCTCCAGAAACTCCCTCATTCTATCTGTCAGAGAGCGGGGCAAAATTTCATTTCTGGACTAACACAACGCTTACAACCACAGAGTGCCTATCGCCAGAATCACTTAAAAAATTCATAAACACTGATTTCTCCGAAAACCGCATCAACACAATTTGCAATCTTTTTCTTGACTCCAACTACAGCGCGCATGTAAAGGACGGCGTAAAAGAGCAAAAAGCCTTCCTACTGGTAGTGGCATTTATCTCTATACTGGTAGTATTTTTCATACTGGTAAAACTCAACAAAATCACAATAGCAAGAAAAATTCAAAAACAAATCGAAAGCAAAACAGCAACCTCTCCACAAACTCCGTAACACATCAAAACTCGGCGACTCTAACGCAACCTCACCCAAAGCCTTAGAGTCGCCTCAATTCATCTATGGCACTTCGAAATCGTGCCAAAGAAACCTTCAAACCAGCCATAGCCTCAGGTGAATTAGTTTGAAGATGATCAAGGTAGCGCCGTGCGAGCAATCCCGCTTGCAAAGCCCCTTGTTCCACTGCATCAGATGCGAGTAGGTAATCGGCGAATCCCCTCTCAACAGCCATACGTCCTGAGATCCAGCTATCAGCGTTCATTAACTGCTGCATGGCGTCCTGTGAGCCACCAGTGCGGGTGGCGTAGATATCTGCCATGGCCTGATCGAACGGTAACAGCCTCTGCGCCATCTCTGTAAGGTCATAACGATTGCCCATGGCAACTACCCAGCAATTATGAATGTTCAGAAATCCGGCGCGGGCGATGCGCACCTCGTCTCCGGCCATAGCAACAATTGATGCTGCCGATGCGGCCAGCCCCAGCACCTTGATGACGACCTTGCCGGAGTACTCCCGCAGCAGGTTGTAGATAGCCAGGCCTTCGAACATGTCGCCGCCCGGCGAGTTGATGTTCACCGTAACGTCAGCGCCGTCGATAGTGCGTAACGCGGCGGCAATGCGTTTCGCGGTGACGCCCTCGCCTGTCCAGGGATCGAAGCCGATAGGGTCGAAGATGGAGATGCTGTGCTCATCTCTATTTGCCGCTCGGATCGATGGGTTCCAACGCTCCAGGGCCAAGGGCCGAACCTCGCCGGATAGTTGGGCACACGGTTGCAACTGCGGCGCTAGCGGCAGGGTTTTGAGGGTCATGGGTGCTCCGTGTTACGCGGCGTTTTGTTTATCAAGTTGCTCAAGGGAAACCATCGCGGCCTGGACCGTGAAGATCTCACCGCCAGGGATTGGCGGTAGGTTTTCAAAACGGCGGACTTCGTTGCGGTTGATCCAGCCGTGAGTCAGACCACTGATATAGAAACTGGCGCGACCGGCGCTGTCAGCACGCAGCAGACCTTCTACGGCGAACTCGACGAAGATCCCTTCTGCGTCGTTCTCGTCGATCAGGCAGCGATTGATTTCCTGTTCGATATTCACCAACAACGGACGCAGGCTGTTGGTGAGGAAATGCAGGTTTTGTGCTTCGACACTCGCGGCCCAACTGCTCTGCTTGGTCATGTGCCCGACCATGAACGGCGGCACACGAAACCAGCGGCAGATCTCTTCGACATTGAAGGCGCGGGTCTCCAGCATCTGCGCGGCTTCGGGGTTCATGGTGATGCCTTGGTACTTCAGGCCCGCTTCCAGCACCATGGTTTTACCGGCGTTTTTCGAGCTGCTGAATTCCTCCAGGCTCTTGCGCAGGAGTTCGCGTTGTTCTTTGGTCAGGGTGCCTGCGCCTTGTGCAGCGCCGCCTTCAACGGTGAGGAAACCCGAGGCTTGCAGGCCGTTGGCGAAGACCTTGGCTGCGGCCTCCTCCGCCGACATTGAGGCGCCGAAGATGTCGCGGCCAGTGGTGATCGGCAACATGCCGCAGATGCCGTCCAGTCCGAAGCCACGGATGTGTACCAGGTGCTTTTCCGAGATCTCGCGCTGCCCTGTTGCTTCGTTGTAGAGGTACTGCAAGCGACCGTTGTCCAGGCGCTTGACCGTCATGCATTGCGGCAACAAAGGCACCAGCGCCACCAATCGCAGACCGATGACTTTCTTCTCGATAAAGGCGTTGCCACGCAGGCAGAGGCTGGCGACCACCATCAGCATGAAGCGCTGCGGGGTCATTTCAAGATTTGGTGAGCGGCACAGTACGCGGTACAGCGGATGGTCGGTGGCGGGTTCACGAGAACCATCGGGCAGTCGCCGGTAGAGCTTCAGTGGCAAGGTGGAAACGGATTCCGAGAGCAACCGCACGCAGGCCCAGACCGTCGACAGGCGCATTGCGGAATCGACCGATACGGCTTTACCGCTGCTGGAGGTGCCGAACCATTCCTGCCAGAAGGCCTTGTCGGGCAGGCCGATGGGCACGCGGAGCCAGTGTTGCAAGGCGGCACGCACTCGTCCGGGTTTCCAGAGTTTCACGGTCAAACGCCCACCATGATCGGATTGTTGAAGAAGCCGTCGCGATCGCCAACCTCCGCCAGTTGCAACTCGGAGGCGCCAATACTCATGGCCAGCGCCACCACGCCATTGATGCGGCCGGTGCTTTTGCGTTTGGCGAAGATGCGGTTGTCCTTTTGATCTGCGTCGAGCACCGCACTGGCGGCGTTCCAGCGTAGTACCGGGTTGGTTTTGATCTGGATGCGCTGCTCGGTGAGCAGGGTTTCCGTCAGCTCGATTGAGCGCGGCATCCAGAGGCCGGAATCCTTGGCGACGGTGTAGCCCTGGCCATGGGCGAACAACGGCACCTCAATGCCCCGCGCCTCCAGCTCCGGCAGGAAATACTTGATGCGGTAAGCGTCGAACGCCACGCCGACGATGTTGAAACGTGCGGCCAGTTCGCCGAGACGTGTGGCAACTGCGCCGTAGTCCACTGCACTGCCGGGTGGTGCGTGCAAGTAGCCTTCGCGTAGCCAGACGTCATAGGGCACGCGGTCGGTGCGGGCACGTTCGTTCAAGGTGTCTTTTGGGGTCCAGAACTCGACCAGGGCCTTACGCAACCGCGGAAAGTACAACGCGAGCGCAGTGAGGTCGCGGGTGCCGGACAGGTCCAGACCGCCATAGCAGGGCTCGTTCTGGGGGATGTCTTCAAGGGTGAAATCGGCTTCGCAAGCCAGCCAGACATCAGCGGAGAGCCAAGGGTTTTCAGCATCCACCCACTGGCAGAAATTCAGCCGTCGAACGCTCGACTCCTTGGCAGGCATACCCCGCGCTTCGGTGACTTGTTCGCGCAGGTACTTCAAGCCTGGCAGGCCGCCGTTTGCATCGCCGGTTCGGCCGAACGCTAGGCTCGGGTTAGACTTATACCAGCAGGCCTCATCTTTGAACGGGTCGTCGCCTTCGTCCAGGGAGCAGATGAAGGCGAAGAAACTGTCGTCGTGTTGCTGGCCAGAGCAGATCGCTCGCCCGTACTCGTGGTACTCGTAGCAGACCGAAGTGCGGTCGTGGCCGCTGTTGGTGATCATCACGATCAGCGCTTGGCGACGGCTCTTGGTGCCTGCGCGGATCATGTCCACCACGACACGGGTTTTGTGTTCGTGGATCTCGTCGAGCAGCGCGATGTGTGGGCGCGGGCCGGATTGGCCGTCGTCAGCGCTGATCGGGCGGAAGAAGCTGCCTGAGGCAAAGTGGGCCAGATTCCAGACCTTTTCGCCGCGACCGGATTTTTCCAGGCGCTTAGCTAGCAACGCTGACTGATCGACCATCGAGACCGCGTCGCGGAACAGGATCATCGCCTGGTCTTTTTTGGTCGCGGCTGCGTAGATCTCGGCGCGGGCTTCGGCGTCCGACGTCATTCCGTATAGACCGATGCCAGCGGCTAGCGGTGACTTGCCGGAGCCTTTGGCGGTTTCGATGTAGGCGGTGCGGAAGCGGCGGAAACCGTCCGAGCCTTTCCAGCCAAATAGGCTGCCGACGATGAAGGACTGCCAGGGCAGGAGTAAAAATGGCAGACCTTCGTACTCGCCACCGTTCAGGCAGAGGACGTCTTCGAAGTAGCCGATGGCACGGTTGGCCGCTTCCTGATCCCAGCGCAGGCCTCGTTGAGCGCCGTTTTTCAGGTCGTTTAGGTGACGCTGGCAGCCGTGGCGAACATCCGGCCCGGCGACGATACGACCTTCTACAACCTCAAGGGCAAAGGCGCTGACGCGGTCAGAAATACCTGTCCGCGAGGCGCTTTTGCTCATTGGGGAATAGCTCGCCTTGGGGCGCAGGTGCTTTCAGAGAACGGCGGGCCAAGGGCGACAGGCCGAACTTGGCGCCTGCTTCATTGGCACGGCGTTCGGCGTCGTTACGCAGCTTGCGCCACACCGACAAATCCTGGGCGCCGCTACGGTAGGTTTGCACGTCGCCGCGTAGGGATTGGCCCTGGCTAAGCTCGCGGATCTTCAGGGTCCAGAAGCGGTACTCGGCGACAGCTTCGCAGTAGTGGGCCATGGCTTGGCGGTCCAGGCGGGAGATCAGACCTAGGGATTCCAGGTCGGGCACGATGCGTTCCCATTCGGCGCGGGCCTCGTCACTGAGCCAATCGGGTTTCGCTGGGGCTTCTACTGGCGCCAGTGGTTTCGCCTGTTCGCGCAGCAGTTCTTCGCGGTTGCGCTTGCTGGGGTTGCCGTTTAGCAGATGGACGATGGCGGGCTTGGCTGGGCGTCCAGAGTTTTGATTACCGGCCATTGTTCACCTCAGATTTCACCAGGGAGCGCCTAGTGCGTGAAAGGGGCACCCCTCATTTTTCCCGCCGCTGCACAAAAACCGGGGGGCGGGGTCTTGAAGCTGGAGGCTGCGCAACTTTCACCCCACCCTCCCCTGGTTCCATGGGTGGCTGGGGTCGATGGGTTGGCCGTCGGTTGTGCAGCCGAGGACTACGCCGGATTTTTCAAAGCGTTGTTTGTGGGCGTCGTGGCAGTGCTTGCAGAGGGATTGCCAGTTGGTGTGGTCCCAGAAGAGGCGCGTGTCACCGTGGTGGGGGTGGATGTGGTCGACGACTGAAGCTTGGGTGATACGGCCGTGGCGCTCGCATTCGGCGCACAGCGGGTGATGTCTTAACCAGCCGAGGCGAGCCTGCTGCCAACGGTAGCCGTAGCCGCGCTGGGCGGATGTGTTCATCTATCCTCGTCGCGTCGGGGGATTTTGGCACCGGCGAAGCGTTCAGCCAGATTGCGCACCTTGTCGACGCCGAGTAGCCCAACCATGCCCCCCACGAACGCTGCCGCCTCTTGTGGGAGCCCTAGCAGGCTTAGCCCAGAGAGGATTGCCAGAGTGATGCAGCCACAGAGGATTGACTCCAACAGAACGGCTTTTCGGGTGCCGCCTCGGTAGATGATTCGTAGCGCAGAAATCAATGCTGACAAGCTGGTGGCGTAGATGACTGGGGCATGTTGAGCCAGCCATGCGAGGGCAACGGCCCAAGCGGTGGGGTCTTTACTGGAAGGCATATCGACAGTCCTCCGATACATCGAGACTCGTTAAAAAGCGGTTACAACTCATCGGATGCACGCTGAAGTATTCGGGATTAGCATTGCCGAAAACTAAGCCAATGGCGTACATTAGCTATGATTTTCATTGAGACCCCAACCTTCACGCGCCGTGTGAAGGAATTGATTGATGACGATGCCTACACTGTTTTTCAGCGTGCATTGATGCTTAACCCGTCCGCAGGTGACGTGATCGAAGGCACCGGTGGAATTCGTAAAGTTCGAATTGCTGCGAAGGGCCATGGCAAACAAGGTGGAGCCCGAGTGATCTACTACCACTTCGTCTCGATGTCGCAGATTATTCTGTTGATGATCTACCCGAAGAATGAACAGCACGACCTGACCAGCGACGAACGCAAAGCGTTGAAGGCTGCAATCGAACACTGGAGATAATCATGAGCAAATTTTTTGACGAGTTGATGGGAAGCGTACAGGAAATGAACGAAATCCTACGGGGTGAGCGTCAGCCTTCGCGCGAATTCCACGTTGATGCGCTACAGGTCAAAGAGATTCGCAAAGCAACGGGTCTGACTCAAGCCAAGTTTGCCGCACTGATTGATGTGCAACTCGGAACCTTACGCAATTGGGAGCAGGGACGGCGCGAGCCTACTGGCCCAGCAAAAGCACTGCTTAAGGCCATTCACAACGATCCAGTACATGTGCTGAACGCATTGGCGGGTTGAGCGCGTTGCTCTCGACTCTGGGCTACCGGCAAAAAAATAACAACTTAGCGAGGTTTTACTCCTCAACGGAAATTGAGCAAAGGGACTGATTAAAGAAATTTTCTCAGTACTGAATTGAGAGAAGGTTGTGTCACGGTTAAGGTATAGAGAGCTGACAAACGGTAATGCGGTATCGCGCCTAAAGCGCTAAACCTGTTTTACTTAGACCACATCAGCTGCAATACAACCTATGACACGAACACATTATGGAGCTTCAGCCGCAATGGAATTTCAAGTTTATACATCCCTCAAAGGAACCCGAGGGCGGGACACCGAGGCAAATCTTACACTGACAATAACTGGCAATAGCGACCACCCCCCTAAATTTTTGTCTGATTTCGCCGGGGGTGGTGAAAAGATCTATGACGGTTACTCAACTCGAACGTCGAAGTTCGTTACAGCACCAGCGAATGATCCACGTCGGCTCAGCTTGACCTTCGAAAACGGTTCGCATGCAACTTTACATCCCTGCTTCGAGCGCATTCAAAACCCTGAGGACCCACTAAATCAGCTTCGCGCCCTACCATTGGCAATCGGACAGATGTTAGCTCTTTCTTACTCCGATACCCCCAACTCTCAGGATTTCGAGATAATTGGTTTTAACTGGAAATAACAACTCTATCAATTAAAAACCATGAGCCCTCTATTGGGCTCAGTCAAGGATCTGGGTTCGGCAACCCTAGCAGAAATGACAAGTCAGCAGCCGCCAGAGCGGCTCAATGCTCTGTGATTCAATCTCGCCAACACTAGATCGTGCAATCGCTGCACCCAATTGCGATAGGTTCTATCTGCAGTTGCCTCCAACCCTAGCAATCGCATTTGCTCAACAACGGACAACTCCCTCTCCGGCAAGTAACGCAGACTCGCCAGTTTGGCTAGCCGCTGGCCCTGCTCACCCTGATGCTGCAACCAGGCCAACGCCGCTTCGACTTCCCTCGCTATGTGATCGGGACCAGCACCAACGGACAACTCTCTGGAGCCCGGCGTACCACGAGGCATCAGGCCACCAAATCGCATCAGCGTGCCCAACGGACTGCCAAGGCTGCGCTCGGCATTGCAACGCCGGTTCTGTTCCCCCCAATGACGCATCAGGGTTTCGATTTCAGGAATCATCGTCTTCACCTCGCTCATTGATCTGGTGACATTGGTGACGTACTGGTGACACAAAAACGCCTTTAAATTCAAAGCTGTCACCAGTGTCACTACTGTCACCAGATAAAAAGTATTTGTACGGTACGCAGCCGATGACGATGAGGCGGTGTACGCGTGCGCGAACCGGTAGTGACACTGGTGACATTGGTGACACCATTGATCTACAACGCTTTTTCGGAGCATCGCTGGTGACATGGCCGGTGACGCTGGTGACATCTACGCCGCTCGATCCTCCGCCTGCGGCCGGACGTAGGGGCGAACCCGCTCCAAGGTTCCGGCCACGCGTTTTTGCTTTTCCTTGACCCAACCCAACCGGCGCAAGATGTCCGCCACCCGCCTCTGCTCTGGCTTGTTCATCCGCGCCAGGTCCATTTGTAGGGCATGTTTCAGCAGGCCCATGACCGTCACTTCATTGATCGGTCCGAACAATCCGTCGGGGTAATGAAGTTGAGGTGCGTGGCCTTCCAGGTATTTGATAATTGCTTCCTCCCACGGATCTTCGACGTAGCGGGAGTCCTGCTCTTCGCGGGCTAGATCCTGCGGGTAGTCCCACCATTGAAAGCCGGTGCAGTACAGGTGCAACGCCTCAGCCCAAAGCTGATCCCGCCATTGCCGGATATAGGCGACGTCGGCCTTGCGGCACAACACCGGTAGGAATCGTCGCGCCCCGGTTGGGTCGCTGAGGTAGGCGTCGGCGTTGGTGGTACCCATGAAAATGCACTGCCGTGGATGGCTCCGCGCATGACGATCATAGGGCGCACGGTATTTGTCATCGCGCCGGGTGATCGCCATTTTCACTTGGTTGATATCGGCCTTGGAGAAGCTCTGCATCTCGCCGATCTCGACCACAGAGTTGCCCTGCATGGTGACGTAGAAGTCTTTGTTGGTCGGTGGCTCGCTGGTTTCCAGATACCACTCGAAGCCAAACAGCTCAGCGATACAGGAGGATTTTCCCTGTCCTTGCCCGCCTTCCAGCACCACCATTTCGTCGACTTTGCAGCCCGGAATGAAGATCCGCGCAATCGAGGACACAGGGATGGATTGGCCGATGTGCGCGGTGTAGGGGTTGATGTCGGCACCGAATACCGTGGGCAACAGCATCTCCAAGCGGGGCTGATCATCCCAGGGCGGTAGAGACTCGAGCCAATTGCGTACGGGGTGAAAGCGATGCTCCCAGGCAACCATCCGCACCGCCTCGTCGGCGACAGCACTGCTGCGCAGGTGCAGGCTCCACACCATCTGCAGCCACACCAGCGTCTTGCTGGCATCGACATCCTGCCATGGGCCTTTTTCACCGTTGGGCGTAGGAGGAGGCTTGAGTTTGTCGATGCGGTCGGCGAATTCGTTGTAGGCAAGGACGCCCTGCCATTCGGGTGTGTGCTTGAGGATCAAATAAGCATTGGCGAGTTGGGACCGTAACACACCCTCCTCGGTACGCCGTAAAAGCGCTTTCCAGTCATCACTTTCGACGATAGCGCCGCTCGGGCGCTTGTGCGATCTCGGAGGTTTTTCTGTAGGGGTTAGACCTAACAGCTTCGCGGCTGCTTTCACTGCCCGCGATACATCACCGTCGTGCTCCAGCAAGCAATACACCGCGAAGGCATCGTTCTGGTGACCATTGGCGAGTGGGTCTGACGCGTGATGTGAATACACGCGGCCCTCAGTTACGGTGATACCGGGTAAGCCTGTGCTGCTATGAGGGCAGAGCCACTTTCGACCATGTTTGGTGTAGCCGTGATCGGCCAGCATTGCCTCAACGTCATGGGCGCGGTTGAACTCATCGATCACCGAAGGGTGCTTTCCTGGCTCAGTTTGCTTCGGTTTGCGCACAGGCGGTTTAGGTGCGGGCTTCCACGGGCAACTTGCGTCGGCATCACGCTTGAACAGCTCCCAGTTCTGCCAGGCTTTAAGTAGCTCTGGAAGCAGCACCGGAAAACCTTCAGCCGGAGGTGGGTTCTTCCAGGTGTAAGGCTTGCCTGTTCCGGGATGAATGGAGGGCGGCAGCACGTCCTGAACAAGCCCGGCTCGGAGTTCGAAAACCGTGAACGCCTTGTACTTGTCCGCCAGCGTTCTAGCTGCTGCTTCAGCAGCTTGATCCCCTGAGGCCTTGGCCTCTTTCGCCATCGTGATGGCGCTTTTGAATTTCGAACCATCAGGATCGTTTTCACGTGGCCACGCTAACGCGTGTCGGCTGAATTCCACTTCGTCCGGCACGCGAAACAGAATCCTCATACGTGCAGGGTTACCAATTACGCACGGGAAGGCGTTCGCCATCTCATCCAGATCAAGGCCCAACTGTTCGAACAAAACTCGCCGCGTCCACTGCACATCATCCACGTCCAACGAACACAGACGGCTCGGCCCCAGAACCACGCCCATGTTGTGTTTTGGATGGTCACGCCAGAAGTCCGCAGCCTGCTCGGCGTCGGTGAAATAGCCGCCCGGCTGATTCCAGGCACTGCCCTTGGGCGCTTTCTGACGAGGTTCGATGGGAACGAGGGCTAGGTTGAACAGTTCAACGTAGCGCTTTGCCCAGTCAGAGGATGTTGGCCGTTGCATCGCGCACCTTACGCGGCCGTAGCTTTTCTGCGGCCGCCGACAGGCCGAATCTCGTAGGCCGAGTAACGGCCCTGCTCATCGACCTGAACGCGGATATCACGACCCGAGCTCAGCATCTGTGACACTGCGCTTTGCGAAACACCCAGCAGTTTTCCGAGTTCAGGCTGGGTGCGACCGTGAGCAAAATCCTTCAGCGAAATACCAATATCATCGTCCATTCCTTGATACCTCGAATGGTTTTGGACTATGGATATTAGTAATCCTTCTTTTGCATCTCAACCGCCAAGATGTAAAAGTATGCTGAAATAAGCCGCCTTTATATTTTCAGCCTATGTCAGATCAGCCACCGCATATCCTTGAAGAAGCTGCACGCTTGCTGGCGATTTACAAGGATCGCAAGGATCTCTATCCAGCTCTGACTCAGAAAAAACTTGGGGAAGAATGTCGCTGGAAAGGGCAAAGCATCGTCAGCCAGTACATGACAGGGAAGATTCCTTTAAACATGCCTGCGCTGCTGAAATTCGCCACCCTGTTGGAGTTTCAGCCCACCGACGTTAGCACCCGCCTCTTCTCCGACTTCCCAATTGAAGGTTTCAACGTTGGCTCCCAGCCGACTACCATCGGCACCTCTTTCCTTCGTGCCCTGGGTGAAACCAACGTGAGCTCACCCCCACCTTCCGACTTGAACAACAAGATTCCAACGGCTCCTGGCGACATCGAAGTCGACCTCTATCACGAGGTTGAACGCCCCGACGGCAAGGGCACGAAGGTGAAATTAGGTGGCGGAAGGACAATGCCGTGCAGTCGTAGGGACTTGTACCTCAAGAACATCAAGCCTGAAGTGGTTGCAGGTGTTTTAGTCGAAGGAAGCAGCATGGACCCCGTGCTACCCGAGGGTAGCCGCGTTGCCATTGATACCTCGGTAACGCAGATCCAGGACGGGAAGATGTACCTCCTCGATTACAAAGGCCAACTCCGACTACGCCTGCTCTACAAACTGCCAGAAAGCGGATTGCGACTGCGCAGTTACAACAGCGATGAGTATCCTGAGGAAAATCGAGACGGTGATTTTGTTTCGAAAAATATCCGAATTCTCGGCAAAGTGTTTTGGTATTCAGCGTTGATTTAAAGCTTCCCTCAGAATTACCTGTCAGCTATATCAGCATCACTCCATCACTACTTATACGCCCCGCTTAGAAAGTGCAGTTGACACATAAAATTAGTGATCCTAATTTTTAATCGTCATCACTTCGCTGCATGAGGTGTAGCGACCATGAAAGTCAGAAAACTAAATGCACAGCCGGTATACCTCCATCCCGGCGTCTCGCAACGAGCCGAGATTGAGGCCCTTCAAAAGCGTATAGGCCAATTGCTGATCATCATCGGTCAGCGCTCAAGTGCGCCAAAACCACCCGAGCCCATCGCCTATCACGATGACACCAATCCATGGGGTGGCGACGCCGCCTGAACCATCGCACGTCAACGCCCAAGAACGCGATGACGGGAGGTAACCACATGAACTCAACCCTCGACCAACTCCGCCGTGAATGGAGCACACCCTGCCCCACGCTGTCGGCTGTGCGTCAGCGGTACTTTCCGCACATCAAGACAGACAGATACATGCTCCACGAAATCAACGCGGGTCATATCCCGATCAGATACACGCGGTTGCATGGCTCGATCAGGTCTGCACCGGTGATCTATCTGCATGACCTCGCTGACTATCTGGATGCCATGGGCACATCGATAGAACGCCCGTCGCCAACCCTGACTACATGAGGAGAGCGAAATGACTCACTCACAGACTAAATCCGAAGCTGTCGCCACCAGCGCACAGAGTGATCTCGTGCAACTGCTGCCGCCCGAGCAAATCCACGAGCGCTTCCTGAGCCATCTGCGCTGGCGTATCAACGAAGTGCGCCTGGGCGACAAGAAAATGCGTCAGGTCAATTACTGGATCGTCTACGGGCAGATTGAGATGGGCCTTATGGCACGCTGGATCAGCATCGACGAAACAGAAGGCCTCTACGAAGAGTTAAGTAACGTGAGCTACGCCAGCCGCACGGCGGGCCATAGCCCGGAGGCTAAGGAGGCGGCAGCATGAGCACCGCCGAGAAATTGGAGATCAGCGTTACACCCGGAACCTGGTTTCGCCAAGACCTGCTTTTCCCCGTTTTTGGCCTGAGCACCGAAGCGGTCCGCAAATACCGCTCCAGGGGTATTTGGCTCGAAGGCAAACATTGGCGATGGGACCCCGCCCACGTAATCGTCTACAACCGGGACGAAATCGAAAAGTGGATGGCAGGCCAGCCATGAGCGGGAAAATGCCAACGGGTGTGGAGCTGAACGGCAAACAGCTCCGCATCTGCTTCATGCTCCACGGCCAACGCTGTCGTGAGCCCCTGGAAGGCGTTGTGACGGTCAACAAGGCATCTATCGCCTACGCGGACAACAAGCGGCGGGCGATCCTTGCAGAGATCAAGGAGAACCGCTTTGACTACGCCGCACACTTCCCTAACTCCCCGAGGGCACAGACGCTCTCGGGGAGCGCCGGACATTCAGCCAAACGAACCGTGAAAGAAGGCATAGACCGTTGGCTGGAGGTGCAGCACGCGCTCAAGGCTGCCAGCACGGTGATCAACTACGAGAGCAAGGCTGTGCACGTCGAGAATAAGTTTGGCAAGTCGCGGATCGTCGACGTCAGCAAGAGCGACATCGAGCTGTTCCAGGCTCAGCTATTGAAGCAAAAGCTGGCGCCGAAAACGGTGAACGACATTTTTACCGTGGTGCGCGGGGTTTGGGCTGATGCGTTTGGTGATGGGATTCTGAAAACCAATCCGCTGGAGAGAATCAGCAACGTCAGTACGGACGCCGATGACGAACATGCCGACCCTTTCAGCCGGGAAGAAATCGAGCGGATTAGTGCGGCAGATTCAGAGCGAATGGCCGATGCCAGAATGATCGTATTCAACTGCTGGACTGGGCTTTCACTGTCCGAGTTGATTGCGCTTGCCGTTGAAGATGTGGATCTGAAGGCTGGCACTGTTCACGTTCGACGTGCATTGGTGGTTGGGCAGTTCAAGGTGCCCAAGGAGCGCACCAGGGTGCGAGTGGTGGAGCTGATTGATCCCGCTCTGGAGTTGATGCGGGAGATCCTGGCTGCGGCCAGCGCTGAACCGTACGTCGATATCAGCGTCACACAGCGGGACAACATCACGACAAAGCCTGCGAGGGTCAGGTTTCTTTTCCGAAGCTCTGCCAGCGGGTTGCTATGGAACGGCAAGATTTTGAGTAAGTGGTTTACTGCCCATCTGAAGAAAGCTGAGGTCAGGCATCGCGGGGCCAACCAATGCCGGCATACGTTTGCCAGTCAGATGCTGTCGAGCTATGTGCCGGTCGAGTGGGTGGCTCGGCAGCTTGGTCATGCGGATACGACTATGGTGAGGAAGCACTACGGCAGGTGGATACCGCGCGACACCAAGAGCATGGCGGGGATTGTTTCCAAAATGCTTGGCTTCAGGGATTAAACAGGTTCGGCCATCAAATGAAAAACCCCGCTACGCGGGGTTACTCATTAAAACATTACTGAACTATAGCGACTGCTATTGCCGCCACTCTGTAGGTGCTTGCTCGCCTGGCATTACCAATGCTTCAAAGTTAGCAATCCCAGCATGTCTAGCCGCCGCTGCGACGGTTGCCTTAGTAAAAGTAATAGCCCCGTCAATCGTCGTATTGGGAACAAACTGAGCTGTCCACAATGTGGTTAGCTTGTGCTTGGTAAAATGTTTTTCCTTGAGGTACTCGTTAAATTTCGCTCGCGAGTTCGGAGGCACATTACCGTTAAGGTCGACAGTCAAAGTCACATAAACCGTCATGCTTCACTCCCCCCGAGACTTATTGGATTGAGAGAGGACCGAGGCAGCAAGGGCTTTCGTGTCGTCGCTATATTTACTGCTCTGCAGAACCATTCCAGCCTTGGCCTCCATCTCGGCACTGGTCTGCTTATCAGTACCAGTCTGAGACAACGCCGAAGCTGCAAAGCTTTTGGCGATAGCCGAAGAGCTTTGACTGCTGAGTGTTTCAGCCGCCAAGGTGGCGAGCTTGCTGGAGGTCTGCTTGGTATTCTTACTCATGATGTATTTCCTGTTCAGTATGGGAATTCCCGCCTGAAAAGGAACCGTCGGGCGATTTTCATAATCCATCGTTTGACGATGGAGTATCCATTCGCTCTAATGATCAATCTCAGGTCAGGCTCAACAGCCGTTGGCATGAGGGCGAGTGATTACGTTCTGTCCGCAAAAACGAAGCGTAGTCACCCGCTGACTTCCTACCTGCTCCTAGGAGTACGGCAGGCAACGAAACCCTACATATAGGGATGATTTCGCGCCCTGAACACAAGATAATGCGTTTTTAAGGGCATAGCAACGCGCTACCTGTGGATAACGCTGTGGTTAAAATGTGTATGAAAGACGTAATGGCTGCGTAACCCGCATGGCTCAAGCATTACGCCGTTTGTCACAAATTATTTCGGATCCAAAACAATCAAAATCGGCTCTTCGCGATTGCACATCCGCCTAGAAATAATGAATCGACCAGTACTACATTTGGCCGTTATTTCACTTTGATGGCTGCGGCTGCTTTACAGACAGCTCATCAAGACCGAGAAGTCCGACCGACGTTGGTAATCCCTTAATCGGACCCACTACAATATCGTCAACTCCACTCTCTCGCTTGGCACTATAGATGTCCTGACCAATCCATTTGGAGGTATCAGGCAAAGGTCTTCCATCCTGCTTCACCACCCAACGTCCTCGAAACTTCCCATACAACGTGTGCGGATTATTTCCATCAAGGGCCTGATCAACTTTCACTTTCAGTTCAGCCGCAGAGCACTTCGTCGTAGGAGAGAAAAAGCCTCTGTTCTGGCAAGACATTCGAAAGAGAATCGGTGCGAGTTTGGCAGCATCAACACGGACTCGAATAAAGTAAGCATCTTTCAGCTCGAAGTGATATTCGCTTTCGGGGGTTCCCGGACTATGCAGGAGCGAACAACAGTATTTTGGGGAACTCATGGGCTTTTCACCCTGGTCCAAAAGCTGCTGGTACGTGAGAGCTTCGGCGTACTGAATAACGCCTGCTGTGCCCTCTACGGCGGCTACAACATTGCTTGAGTAAGCAGCAGCGAGAGATAGCAGCGCAACAAGGCGCGGTAGTTGGTATCGCATCACCAAATCCTTATGAGTGATAGAAAGGCTGCTAGGCAAACCTGAGAGTTGC
The DNA here is from genome assembly GCF_045037875.1 of Pseudomonas petroselini. Lineage (NCBI taxonomy): Bacteria > Pseudomonadati > Pseudomonadota > Gammaproteobacteria > Pseudomonadales > Pseudomonadaceae > Pseudomonas > Pseudomonas petroselini. The sequence goes on along the minus strand of NZ_CP173614.1, from coordinate 2,412,080 downwards.
CCTAAATTTGCCCTAATCCAAACCCCAACAACGAAAAAGCCCCTGAAATGTTCAACCATTTCAGGGGCTTAGTCGTATTCAATAATGGCGGAGAGATAGGGATTCGAACCCTAGGTACCGGTGAAGGTACAACGGATTTCGAATCCGTCCCATTCGGCCACTCTGGCATCTCTCCAACGGCGCGCATCATAACAGCGTGGATCAGGAAAGCAAAGCGCCGAAGCGAATTTTTTCCGTGCTATCAGATGCTTGCGTCGATTACAGCGGTACGCCGAGACGATTGGCGACTTCTTCGTAGGCTTCGATAACGTCACCGAGGCCCTGGCGGAAGCGGTCTTTGTCCATCTTCTTCTTGGTATCTTTGTCCCACAGGCGGCAGCCGTCCGGGCTGAATTCGTCACCCAGGACGATGGAGCCGTCGTGGAACACACCGAATTCGAGCTTGAAGTCCACCAGCAGCAGGCCTGCGTCGTCGAACAGTTTGCTCAGTACGTCGTTGACCTTGAGGGACAATTCCTTCATGCGCGCCAGTTGCTCAGCGGTGCCCCAGCCGAATGCCACGACGTGGGATTCGTTGATGAACGGGTCGCCCTTGGCGTCGTCCTTCAGGAACAATTCGAAGGTGTAGGGATTGAGCTTGAGGCCCTCTTCCACGCCCAGACGCTTGACCAGGCTGCCGGCGGCGTAGTTACGCACGACGCATTCAACCGGGATCATGTCGAGCTTCTTGACCAGGCACTCGTTGTCGCCCAACAGTTTGTCGAATTGGGTCGGAATGCCGGCCGCTTCGAGCTTCTGCATGATGAAGGCGTTGAACTTGTTGTTCACCATGCCTTTGCGATCAAGTTGTTCGATGCGCTTGCCGTCGAACGCCGAGGTGTCGTTGCGAAACAGCAGGATCAGGCGGTTGGCGTCGTCGGTCTTGTACACCGACTTGGCTTTGCCGCGGTAGAGTTCTTCACGTTTTTCCATGATGGGCTCCGCTTGCTAAATGGTGGGCTAGGCGATGTGTCGCCAGTCGAGCCCTGAATCTTGATCGGCCAGTTGCAGCCAGTCCGGGTCGCACCCGAGGGTGTCGACAAAACATTGCCGGGCCAGCTGCGGCAGGTTGTTCTTGCTGCTCAGGTGGGCCAGGACCAAGTGTTGCAAGTCTTGCCAGCCCAACTCATACACCAGGTACGCCGCCTGGTGGTTGTTCAAGTGTCCCAGTTCGCCACCCACCCGCTGCTTGAGAAAGTAGGGGTAATGACCGCGAGCCAGCAGGTCTCGGCAGTGGTTGGACTCGATCATCAAGGCATCGAGGTTCCGGTAACCGTCCAGCACCTTGGCGCAGTAGGAGCCCAGGTCGGTGAGCACGCCGAAGCGCCGCTCACCGTCACTGAAGACATACTGCGTCGGTTCCTGGGCGTCGTGCGCCACGGCAATCACATCGATGCTCAAGGCACCGATTTGCAGCTGCTCGTCACCGGCCAGGAAACCTGCGGGTTCAATGGGTTTGCGCATCCCGCGCAAGGTACCGCGACTGAGGTACACCGGAAGATTGTAGCGCCGAGACAGCAAACCCACGCCATGCACGTGGTCGGCATGTTCGTGGGTCACCAGAATCGCACTCAGTTGCGCGGGGTGAACCCCCAGGCGCAACAGGCGCCGCTCGGTTTCTTTTAACGAGAAACCACAATCCACCAGCACGTACGTGTCGTCGTGGGCGACCAGCGTACCGTTCCCTTGGCTACCGCTGCCGAGAACGGCAAAACGCACCGGATCAGCCCAGGTTGTCTTGAATCACGCCCAACACTTTGCGCGCTGTTTCAGCGGGCGCAACGGTATTGATGTTCTTCTCGACGGTAACCTGCACGCTTTCGCCAACCTTGCTCAAACGAACCTGGTAACGCTCGGCGCGAGTCTCGATTTCTTCCTTGGTCGGCTTACTGCCGAACAGCTTGCCGAAGAAACCGGGCTCTTCATCTTTACGCTCGGCCTTTTCAGCCACGTTGATGTAGTACAGGCCGAGGCTGCGGTTGATGTCTTCTACGCGCCAAGGGCCCTGCTCCAACGCGCGGCCGACACTGGCCCAGGCGCGATCGAGGTCTTCACCCAGGTTCAGCACCACGTTGCCGCTGCCGTCTTCGGTGAGGCTAACGCGACTCGGGGTGTCGTAATCACGGGCGGCGAGCAGGGACACGGAGCCGCCCTTCTCGGAGATACGGCTCATGCTGGCCAGCATTTCGTCGACCAGTGCCGAGTCGACGCCGGTGTTGACCGAGCGGTTGGTGAAATCAACGTTGGCGGTGCTGCCGGCAGGACGCTCGGCGCTGACCACGTAGACTTCACTGGTATTACGCTGCACACCTGGCTCGATGCGCACACGCACACGGGCTTCGCTGTCGGCGGCTACACCACCGGCCTGCAGGCGCTTGGCCATGGTGGCGGACAGTTCGCTGCCCTGCTGCCATGCCGTGGTGAATTCACCGGTCTGCGGGCGCTGCTCGTCGATACGGAAACCGTTGTCCTGGAAGAACTGCACCGCCACTGGCCAGACTTCGGCAGGTGGGCGCTGAGCCACGATCCAGCGGGAGTCGCCGCTCTTCTGCAGGCTGTAGTCGCTGGCATCCGCCACGGCCGAGATCGGCTGTGGACGTGGCACCACGTATTCACCTTTGGTGGTGTCGTCAGCGACGTTGCGCGGGATCGGCAGCAACGGGTCAAGGCGCTTGGCGACGTTGACGCCCGGCGGCAATTCCATCGGTTTGGTGGGTTGTGCTTCCAGGTAATCGCTGCCGCGGTCACGGAAGTAGCCTTCCGGGCCCCAGATCCAACCGCAGCCACTGGTGCTGGAGATAATCAAGGCAAGTGCGGAAAGTCCGGCCAATCGCTTCATGCGTAGTGCTTCCTCAATTAAACCAGGACGCCGGACTGGCGCAGGGCCTGTCGCAGCGGTTCGTGACAGGCTTCGCTGAGACGGGTGAGCGGCAGACGGATACCGTCCGGCATCATGCCCATTTCAGTCAGCGCCCACTTCACGGGGATAGGGTTGGATTCGATAAACAGTGTCTTGTTGAGCGGCATCAGCTTCTCGTGGATCGCGCGGGCGGTCACGGCGTCGCCGGCAATGGCGGCGGCGCACATGTCGCTCATGGCACGCGGGGCCACGTTGGCGGTCACGGAGATGTTGCCTTTACCGCCCAGCAGGATCAGCTCGACCGCGGTGGCGTCGTCACCGGAATACACCAGGAAATCGCTGCTCACGCCGGCCAGGATGTCCTTGGCGCGCTGCAGGTCGCCGGTGGCTTCCTTGATACCGATGATGTTCGGCACGGTGGACAGGCGGATCACGGTCTCGGCCTTCATGTCGCACGCGGTGCGACCCGGCACGTTATAGAGGATCTGCGGGATAGCGACCGCTTCGGCAATGGCGCGGAAGTGCTGGTACAAGCCTTCCTGGGTCGGCTTGTTGTAGTACGGGGTCACCAGCAGGCAGGCATCGGCGCCGGCCTTCTTGGCGTTTTTGGTCAGCTCGATCGCTTCACGCGTCGAGTTGGCGCCCGTACCAGCGATCACGGCGATACGGCCCGCGACACGCTTGACCACGAATTCGATCACCTGGATGTGTTCTTCCACATCGAGGGTGGCCGATTCACCGGTGGTGCCGACCGCCACGATGGCGTTGGTGCCTTCTTGCAGGTGGAAGTCCACCAGTTTGCCCAGGCTGTCCCAGTCGAGACGACCTTGTGCATCCATGGGTGTGACCAGTGCCACCATACTGCCCGCAATCATGCAACCGCTCCTGCCGGAAAAAGAGAGCCGTAATGGTACTGGCGCCAAGATGCTTGTACAAGCGAAGTACCGCGTGAGGATGCGTTCTGGCGCAACTAAACGACGGGCAATGCCATCATTGGACAAAAGCATGCTCTGACGCACGATGAAATCAGACCGATCACGCAATGAAAACGCCACCTCCTATCCCTTGGCGGCGGTTTTCGCTACCCTTCATGCTTTGATCGATACAGCCCTCACGGTATCGACCGCTCATCGTTTTAGGAAGGCTGCATGTCCACCCCCACAGTTCGCGAACAATTCCTTGTTATCAGTGCCCTCGGCGCCAACCCCATGGAGCTGACCAACGTCCTGTGCCGCGCCAGCCATGAAAACCGCTGCGCCGTCGTGACCTCCCGCCTGACCCGCCATGGCGAGTGCAGCGCGCTGGTCCTACAGATCTCCGGCACCTGGGATGCCCTGGCGCGCCTGGAGACGGGCCTGCCGGGCCTGGCCAAGAAGCATGATTTCACCGTCAATGTGGTACGCAGTGCTGCCCTGGAGAATCGTCCCCAGGCCCTGCCTTATGTCGCCTATGTCAGTTCCGCCTATCGCTCGGACATCGTCAACGAGCTGTGCCAGTTCTTCATCGACCACAACGTCGAACTGGAGAACCTGACCTGCGACACCTACCTGGCCCCGCAAACCGGCGGCACCATGTTGAACGCCACGTTTACCGTGACCTTGCCGGCTGGCGTGCAGATCAGCTGGCTGCGCGACCAGTTCCTGGATTTCGCCGATGCCCTGAACCTCGACGCCTTGATCGAGCCATGGCGCCCACAGAACCCAATGTAAGGAAGTTTTTCATGACGGTAGTCATCGACAAACCTGTAGCCGATTTCGAAGCCCAGGCCACCAGCGGCCAGACCTTCAGCCTCGCAGCGCTCAAGGGCAAGCAAGTGGTGATCTACTTCTATCCGAAGGACAGCACGCCGGGTTGCACCACCGAGGGCCAAGGCTTTCGCGACCAGTACGCAGCCTTCAAGGCGGCCAACACCGAAGTGTTCGGCGTGTCGCGCGACAGCGTGAAGTCCCACGAGAACTTCAAGGGCAAGCAGGAATTCCCCTTCGAGCTGATCAGCGACAAGGATGAAGCGGTTTGCCAGCTGTTTGATGTGATCAAGTTGAAGAAGCTATATGGCAAGGAATACTTGGGCGTGGACCGCAGCACCTTTCTGATCGACAGCGAAGGTGTGCTGCGCCAGGAATGGCGCGGCGTGAAGGTGCCAGGCCATGTGGATGCCGTATTGGCGGCAGCACAGGCTTTAAACAAGGCCTGAAACGCGGGCTTTTGTAGTGAGCGGGCTTGCCCCGCGCTGGGCTGCGAAGCAGCCCTGAAACCTGCAATCGCGTTTTACCTGAAAGACCGCGGCGGCTGTATTGGGGCTGCTGCGCAGCCCGGCGCGGGGCAAGCCCGCTCACTACAGTAAGTTATTTGTGCCGTTACAACAGCGGCGCTACTACCGGCTCTTGCCGTGGCCATGCATCCAGCACCGCCTTGAACAGTGTTGCCAGCGGGATCGCAAAAAACACGCCCCAGAAACCCCACAGCCCACCAAACAACAGCACTGCGCAGATGATCGCCACTGGGTGCAGGTTGACCGCCTCAGAGAACAGCAGCGGTACCAGCACGTTGCCATCCAGCGTCTGGATGATCCCGTATACCGCCATCAGGTAGATGAACTGATCGCTCCACCCCCACTGGAAAAGGGCGATCAGGGTCACGGGCACGGTCACCACCACGGCGCCGACGTACGGTACCACCACTGAAATGCCGACCAGCAATGCCAGCAAGGCCGCGTAGTTCAGGTCCAGGGCGATAAACGCGATGTAGGTCACGCCCCCGCAGATGATGATCTCGATAACCTTGCCACGGATGTAGTTGGCGATCTGCCGGTTCATCTCTTCGGCCACGCGTGTGATCAGCGCGCGTTCGCGGGGCAGATAGCCACGCACCCAGCGACCGATCATGGCGCGGTCCTTGAGGAAGAAGAACACCAGGATCGGCACCAGCACCAGGTAGATCATGATGTTGACCAGCAGCGGCAGGCTGGACAAGGAAAAGGTCAGCGCCCACTGGCCGAATTTCCCGATCTCGCCGCGCGCCACTTCGATGGCTTGCAACACCTGCTCGTCCGACACCAGATGCGGGTAGCGCTCTGGCAACAGCAACAACAGCGATTGCCACTTGGCGAGCATGCCCGGCAACTCATTGAACAGCGTGATCAGCTGATGCCATAACAACGGCAATACCACCACGATAAACACCACCAACAGGCCCATGAACAAGGCAAAGACCAGCCCCACCGCAGCACCGCCCGGCAAGCGCAAGCGTTCCAGCGTGGTCACCAGGCCCTGCATCAGGTAAGCCAGCACCATCCCCGCCAATACGGGCGCCAGCATGCCGCCCAAGGTGAGCACGGCCGTAAAGGCCAGAAACAGCAGGACCGCCAGCACCACGGCCTCCTCATCGGAGAAGTAGCGCTGAATCCAGTCTCGTAACACTTTGAACATCAATCAACCTCGGGTGGTGGGGGCAAACGGTTCAGGCCTTGCGCAACCAATAGCGGTACACACCGGCGGCGTCTTCTTCATGCAGCAGGGTGTGGCCGGCCAGTTTGGCAAAGGTTCGAAAGTCGCGCTGGGAGCCAGCGTCCGTGGCGATCACCTTGAGCACTGCGCCACTGGCCAAACGATTGAGTTCCAGCTTGGCCTTGAGCAAGGGCAACGGGCAATTGAGGCCGCTGGCATCGAGTTCGGCATCAAAGGCTACAGCGTCGGTCATGTTTTTACTCCGGGCACGCATTTGGGTTGCTTAGAATATCTGGTCCGAAGCTCAGTGTCCGGCTACAGTAAGCTCTTTGTCGAAAGGCTCTGTGCATGACTTTTTTGCGCCCTACCCTGCTGACGCTGGCTTGCCTGCTGGCCTCCCCAGGCTTCGCTGACGACCTACCGTCACTTGGCGACGCCAGTTCTGCCATTGTCTCGCCACAACAGGAATACCAGCTGGGCCGTGCGTGGCTTGCTTACCTGCGGGGCCAGGTCTCGCAGCTCAACGACCCGCAACTCAAGGACTACGTCGAGACCAGCGTGTACAAACTGGTGGAGACCAGCCAGGTCAACGACCGGCGCCTGGAGTTCATCCTCATCAACAGCCCGCAACTGAACGCCTTCGCCGCGCCTGGCGGGATTGTCGGTGTGAACGGCGGCCTGTTCCTCAACGCCCAGACCGAAGGCGAATATGCCTCGGTACTGGCTCACGAATTGGCGCACTTGTCCCAACGCCACTTCGCCCGTGGCGTTGAAGCGCAACAGCGCATGCAGATCCCGATGATGGCCGCGCTGCTCGGCGGCATCATCGCGGCAGCCGCCGGTGCCGGTGATGCCGGTATCGCCGCCATTGCCGGCACCCAGGCCGCCGCGATCCAGGAACAACGACGGTTCTCCCGCCAGAACGAACAGGAAGCGGACCGCATCGGCATCCTCAACCTGGAAAAAGCCGGTTACGACCCACGCTCCATGCCGACCATGTTCGAGCGCCTGATGCGCCAGTACCGCTTCGATGCCAAGCCTCCGGAATTCCTGCTGACGCACCCGGTCACCGAATCGCGGATCGCCGACACCCGCAACCGTGCCGAGCAGTCCAAGCCTGGCGGCAAGGAAGACAGCCTGCGCTATCAGCTGATTCGCGCTCGAGTGCAGTTGCAATACGAAGACACCTCGGGCCTCGCCGCCAAGCGCTTCCAGGCGCAGTTGGACGAGAACCCGAAGAATGATGTGGCGCGCTACGGCCTGGCTATCGCACAAATCAAAGGCTCTCAGTTCAAGCAGGCACGGGAAAACCTGGCGGCGCTGCTGGCCAAGGCGCCCAACGACATCACTTACAACCTGGCGCAGATCCAATTGGACATCGACAACAGCCGCCTGCCGGATGCCCAGCAACGGACGGATCGGATGCTGACCCAGTATCCGGGCAACTATCCGTTGAATCAGGTGCGCGTGGATCTGCTGCTCAAGCAGAACCGCACGGCAGACGCGGAAAAGGCGTTGGACAGCTTGCTCAAGTCGCGTCCGGATGATCCGGACGTCTGGTACCAGGTCGCCGAAACACGCGGGTTGTCCGGCAACATCATCGGCCTGCATCAGGCCCGCGCCGAATACTTTGCGTTGGTGGGTGATTTCCAGCAGGCCATTCAGCAATTGGACTTTGCCAAGCGTCGGGCCGGTAACAATTTCCCCCTGTCGTCGCGCATCGACGCACGCCAGCGTGAGTTGATCGAGCAGGAACGCCTGGTTAAAGGCATGATGAGCTAAACCTATCAGGCACAAAAAAGCCCCGCCCTCGTTAAACGAAGGCGGGGCTTTTTGTTTTTACCGATTTACTCAGCCAGTTTGAAGGTGATGAAGCTGGCACGCCCCTGGCGCAGCACGCGCATCGACACCGAACGGTTCTTCGGCAACGCCTTGGCGATGTCGGTGAATTGCTTGGTGTTGTCGATTGCCTGGTTGTTCAGGTGCGTAATCACGTCACCCGGCTGCAGGCCGATCAGGGAGGCAGGGCCGTCCTGCACTTCCTTGATCACGACGCCGCTCTTGAGGTCGAAGCTCTTCTTCTGCTCATCGGTCAACTCGGCCACAGCGATACCCAGGCGATTGCTGCTGCGCTCGGCACCTGGCTTGGCGTTACCCAGTGCATCCAGCGTTGCGCCTTCTTCAGGGATTGCGCCCACCGTCAGCTCAACGTTCTGGCGCTTGCCTTCGCGGATCACTTCCAGCTTGGCCTTGCTGCCAGCCTTGAGTGCGCCTACCAGATGCGGCAGGTCGGCCGACATGACGATCGGCTGGCCGTTCATGCTCAGGATCACGTCGCCAACTTGCAGGCCACCTTTGGCAGCCGGACCGTCGTCCTGGATCTGCGCGACCAGGGCACCGGCCGGTTTGTCGAGGCCAAAGGACTCAGCCAGGTCTTTGTTCACTTCCTGGATGACCACACCCAACCAGCCACGACTGACCTTGCCACCGCTTTTCAGTTGATTGGAAACATCCATGGCGACGTCGATCGGGATCGCGAACGAGACACCCATGAAACCACCGGAACGGGTGTAGATCTGCGAGTTGATGCCGACCACTTCGCCCGCCAGGTTGAACAGCGGACCACCAGAGTTACCCGGGTTGATCGGCACGTCGGTCTGGATGAACGGTACGTAGTTTTCGTTCGGCAAGCTGCGGCCGATGGCGCTGACGATGCCTTGGGTGACGGTATGGTCAAAACCGAACGGCGAACCGATGGCAACCACCCACTGGCCGGCTTTCAGGTCTTGGGATTTACCCAGTTTCAGCACAGGCAGGTCTTTGCCTTCGATTTTCAGCAAAGCCACATCGGAACGTGGATCGGTGCCGACCAGTTTGGCTTTCAGCTCACTGCGATCAGCCAGGCGCACGAGAATCTCATCGGCGTCGGCAATCACGTGATTGTTGGTGAGGATATAGCCATCCGGCGAGATGATGAAGCCCGAGCCCAGGGACTGAGCTTCACGTTGACCACCACCGCCGCGTGGTGCGCGCTGTTGCGGCATGCCGCGCTCGAAGAACTCGCGCAGCATCGGTGGCAGGCCTTCCAGGTCCGGCATCTGCTGGTTAGAGACTTTGCGATCCGGCAGTTTTTGCGTGGTACTGATATTCACCACGGCAGGCGAGGCTTGCTCAACCAATTGGGTGAAGTCAGGCAGCTCGACTGCTTGCGCAGGTAAGGCCTGACCCAGCACCAACACTGTGGCGACTATGGATAGGTAAGACTTCAAACGTGGTATCGACATACAGCTCCCGTTACGACGAGCAGGGTTGAGCGACAGGGTTCAAGAAACGCCGAAAACTGCGACCGACATCTTTGTTCCGCGAACAAATCAAGGCCAGAGCCGACAAGCCCTGACCTATAAAAAACATGAAGGATTTTTGCAAGTGAAAATGCTGATCCAGACATTTCATGCTCTCGGCAGCCAACCTGGCATGGAAATACAGTGAAAGGTCAGGATGAACATAGGATTAACGACTCACGGCTGGGGGGCTGGCTTTTTTTCACCGCGCACCGACAACGCGATACGTTCTGCGGTGCCGATGGGTATTTCACCCACCACCGTCACCATCATCTCGCCGTCCACCGTATTGAGGCGACGCGATACTGCAACGGTAGGGCCCAGTTGAGTGCGGGTTTCGGTGACGCTCACATCGCTGATCGGCTCAAGGAACACCGAGAAACGCGCCAGCCCGTCTTCATACATCAGGCTGTCGACCGTCGCTTTGGTCTGGGTGTCTTTGCGGGCGCTGCTACGGGTCAGTTGAAAACCGGGGGGCAACCACTCCATATGCCAAGTCTCGGTAGACTGCACTTCTGGCGCCTTGCCATTCGCGACGGCGATAGGCGTGCATTCACCACTAGGCTGCAGATCACGTTCGTCAGGTACCTGCGAGGTATCCAACCGAGTGAACTGGAAGCGCTCCAGCAATTGCCCTTGGTCGTTCAACAACAGGGATTTGAGCGGCAGCGCGGTCTCTCGATCCAAGTGCAATTCAAACCCATAACGGTACTGGTCACGCGGCGTAATCGATACGATGACCGCATTTCTACCGGCCACACGAGATTTGCCAATGACGGCCAGTTCGTAGAATTCATTGAGTTTTTGCGGATCCAGCGCACGTGAAGGTGCATCACGTGAGTTGCCCAAGCCTGCGACGAGGGTGCCGCTGACGCATTGTGTACGACCGTCCAACCGCACGACTTCCTGGGCAGAACCGTCGAGTTGCAAGAGCCGCTCACGGACTTGACCATTCTGGACACGATGCCAGATGTCATGGGTAGAAAAACTGCCGTTACGTTCGTAGACGAACGTACCTTGAAAGCTCTGCTGCTGCTCTGCACGCCCAAGTCGAGTCAGCCAATCTTGGGCTTCATCGGCGTGGGCGGGGAGTGCAAACCAACTACTGAGCAAAAGCGTAAGGAGCGGTATGGCTCGCATAGAGCTCCTTACGGATTAGCGGTTTTCCAGACTTGCTGCGCGAGCGTATGGCAGAGCGCTTTCAGTGCCTTTCAGGGCTGATTCCTGCGCGTGTTGACGCAGGTAACCTGGAAGACGCTGGTCTTGCCAGCCGGATTGCCCTTGCAACACACCGTTAGCCATAGGGCCGGTGGTGTCGGAGCTTTCCTTGTAGCCGGCCAGTACCGCTGGGCCTTTGACTTGCGGACCGGCCATGACCGGCTGCTGAGTCTGTTGGGCGAGCTCGGCACCCGCGATTTCGTCCTGGTTGTACAGGCGAACACCGGCCAACACGGCAACAGTCACCGAGGCTGCAACTGCCAGGCGACCCAGGCTACGCCATGGACCACGAGTAGCTTTAGCCGGAACGGCTTCATCAGCCAGCGCAGCAGAAACAGCCGCAGCAATATCCAGACGAGGGATTAGAAGATCCTTGTGCATCACCGCCCGAGCGACTTGGTAACGAGACCAGGTGTCACGGGTTTCGGCATCATCAAATGCATTGAGCACTCGACGAAGTTCCAGTTCATCCGCTTCGTTATCCATCACTGCGGACAGCGATTCCTGCAGGGCATCACGACTCATGGCGGTTCCTCTCTTGGCTGTCGCCGCTGTCTTTAGTTCTCTTGCAACAACGGTTGCAAGGCTTTATCGATGGCTTCCCGGGCCCGGAAAATCCGTGACCTTACAGTCCCCACCGGACACTGCATGACGCTCGCAATGTCTTCGTAACTCAGACCATCGAATTCACGTAAAGTTAACGCCGTACGTAAATCTTCTGGCAGTTGCTGAATTGTGCGATGAACGGTGCCTTCGATCTCGTCGCGCAGCAATGCACGCTCCGGCGACTCGAGATCCTTGAGGCCGTGATCACCATCGTAAAATTCCGCATCTTCTGAACTTACATCGCTATCTGGTGGGCGGCGTCCGCGAGACACCAGATAGTTCTTCGCCGTGTTGATGGCGATGCGGTAGAGCCACGTGTAAAACGCACTGTCACCGCGAAAATTACCAAGTGCACGGTAAGCCTTGATAAAGGCCTCCTGTGCAACGTCCTGCGCTTCATGGGTGTCGTGCACAAACCGCACGATCAACCCGAGAATTTTGTGCTGGTATTTCAGCACTAGCAGATCAAAAGCTCGCTTGTCGCCGCGTTGAACGCGCTCGACCAGCTGCTGATCCTCTTCCTGGGTTAGCATGAACACTCCTCGTTGTACTTGAAGGAGGCTTGCATAACTAAACGATCAGGCTTGCAAACATAGACTCGGTCTTTTCGCAAAAGTTCTCCCCCTTCAAGCAAGTTTCCGGCACGCACTGATTTGGCACACACGAAAAACGCAGTACGGGCAGCGCCGACTGCGCGAATAATCTTGTCGTCGGTTTTCTGACGCGTCCAATGCTCCCGACGGGCCAATAAACTCAACGTTTTCCCAGCTTTCGGGCAACCTGCTATTGAGTCGAGGCTTATGCAAAAAGTTCCCGATTCAATAACCAGCCGATTTTACCCCAAGCTGTGCACCGTAATCTCACATTGCCACGAATGCCCGGCTATTGTGCCGCTCCACCCCTCTATATACTAGTAGCCCGTGTGCCCCTTTGATTCGCCGATCCAGGCGTCCTGTTTGCGCCCCCTCTTCGGATCGCTTTTTGCGGAATCCTTCCAATGAGCCAACAGTTTCAACACGATGTCCTGGTGATCGGCAGCGGCGCGGCCGGTTTGAGCCTTGCGCTGACCCTCCCCGGCCACCTGCGCATTGCGGTCCTGAGCAAAGGCGACCTGGCCAACGGCTCGACATTCTGGGCCCAGGGCGGTGTCGCCGCCGTGCTGGACGACACCGACACAGTGCAATCTCACGTCGAAGACACACTCAACGCCGGTGGCGGCCTGTGCAATGAAGAGGCGGTGCGATTCACCGTCGAGCACAGCCGCGAGGCGATCCAATGGCTGATCGACCAGGGCGTGCCGTTCACCCGTGACGAACACGCAGGCAGCGACGACGGCGGCTTCGAATTCCACCTGACCCGCGAAGGCGGCCACAGCCACCGCCGCATCATCCATGCCGCCGACGCCACCGGCGCCGCCATCTTCAGAACCCTGCTCGATCAGGCGCGCCAACGCCCCAACATCGAGCTGCTGGAGCAACGCGTCGCCGTCGACCTGATTACCGAAAAACGCCTGGGCCTGGAAGGCGACCGCTGCCTTGGCGCTTACGTGCTCAATCGCGGCAGCGGCGAAGTCGACACCTACGGCGCGCGCTTCACCATCCTGGCGTCAGGCGGCGCAGCCAAGGTCTACCTCTATACCAGCAACCCCGACGGCGCCTGTGGCGACGGCATCGCCATGGCCTGGCGCTCCGGTTGCCGCGTGGCCAACCTGGAATTCAACCAGTTCCACCCCACCTGCCTGTATCACCCGCAGGCCAAGAGTTTCCTGATCACCGAAGCCCTGCGCGGTGAAGGCGCACACTTGAAATTGCCCAACGGCGAACGCTTCATGCAGCGCTTCGATCCACGCGCCGAGCTGGCCCCTCGGGATATCGTCGCCCGCGCCATCGACCATGAAATGAAACGCTTGGGCGTCGACTGCGTCTACCTGGACATCAGCCACAAACCCGAAGATTTCATCAAGACCCACTTCCCCACCGTCTATGAGCGCTGCCTGGCATTCAACATCGATATCACCAAAGGGCCGATCCCGGTGGTGCCGGCCGCTCACTACACCTGCGGCGGCGTGATGGTCGACCAGCACGGCCGCACCGACGTGCCCGGCCTGTACGCCATTGGTGAAACCAGCTTCACCGGCCTGCACGGTGCCAACCGCATGGCCAGCAACTCGCTGCTCGAATGCTTCGTCTATGCGCGCTCGGCGGCGGCGGACATTCTCGAACAGCTGCCACGCATTGCGGTGCCTGCCGCCCTGCCCCGCTGGGACGCCAGCCAGGTCACCGACTCGGACGAAGACGTGATCATCGCGCACAACTGGGACGAGTTGCGCCGATTCATGTGGGACTACGTAGGGATCGTGCGCACCAACAAGCGCCTGCAACGCGCGCAACACCGGGTGCGGCTGCTGCTGGATGAGATCGACGAGTTCTACAGCAACTACAAGGTCAGCCGCGACTTGATCGAATTGCGCAACCTGGCCCAGGTCGCCGAACTGATGATCCGCTCGGCGATGGAGCGCAAGGAGAGCCGCGGCCTGCATTACACCCTCGACTACCCCCAGATGTTGCCCGACGCCCGTGACACTATCCTGGTGCCAACCACCTACGGCGGCTGAACTTCAGGCGAACCCGCAGGCGCCGGTGTACGTCGGCCGCCTGCGCATCCCTGGGCACACACATCGAACGCGCCCACCACCCACCCTGCACCCTATAGCGCAGCACTACGACCAGCGGCAACGCCAGGCTGTCGGGAAGTAGCTGCACGCTGTGCCAGCCCCGCTCCTCACTGAACAGGCACCAGCCATCGTCATCGCGACGCAGGCCACGAATCGACGAACGGTGAGTCAGCAGGATATGGCGCGGCAGCACCCAGGCGGCATGAGCCAGGCATAACAGCATGGCGAGGCTTGAATACGTCAGATCGAGCAACGAAAGCGCACCCAACGCGAACAGCTGGGCAAGGAGATACGCCGCCAGCAACAGCCGTGAGGCCTGCCAGCGGCATTCGAAGCGATTACTTGGGCTGGACACGGTCCAGGATCATCCGGACCATGCGCTGCAGCTCCGGATCTTCAGATTCGGCGCGCTCCATGAACCAGCCGAACATGTCCTGATCCTCGCAAGTCAGCAGCCTGACGTAGAGGTCGCGGTCCACCTGGTTGAGCGTCGCGTACACTTCCTTGGTGAAAGGCACCAACAACACATCCAACTCCAGCATGCCACGACGGCTGTGCCAGTAGAGGCGATTGATTTCAACTTCTTCGACCATGGAGCGCTCCTCAAATAGGCGGCAAGTATACAGCCCCGACGGCACCGGAACAGTCGGCTTTGGTCGCCCCCTACGGAAACTATCCATTTGCCGGGCGCCCCTCTATGATGCACCCATGACTTTTTGACCTGCGATGACCCATGGCTGACTCTGCTTTCTTCTGCCCCCTGTCCCACGAAGGCGTTCTCGCCGTCCGCGGCGCTGACGCTGCCAAATTCCTTCAGGGCCAACTGACCTGCAACCTCAATTACCTGAGCGACACCCAGGCGAGCCTCGGTGCGCGGTGCACGCAAAAAGGGCGCATGCAGTCGAGCTTCCGCATCCTGCTGCAAGGTGACGGCGTGTTGCTGGCCATGGCCACCGAGCTGCTGGAACCGCAACTGGCAGACCTGAAGAAATACGCCGTATTCTCCAAATCCAAACTCACCGACGAAAGTGCCGACTGGGTGCGTTTTGGCCTGGCGAATGCCGACCAGGCCTTGTCCGGCCTTGGTCTGGAACTGCCGGCCGAGACCGACAGCGTTGCCCGCACCGATACCTTGATCGCTGTTCGTGTGTCCCCCGGCCGCGCCGAACTGTGGGCGCCCGCCGAGCACGCCGATACGCTGCGCAGCCAGCTGACAGAACGGCTGCAACAAGCGGACTTGAATGAATGGCTGCTGGGGCAAATCCGCGCCGGCATCGGCCAGGTCATGCCGCAAACACGCGAACTGTTCATCCCACAGATGCTCAACCTGCAAGCCGTGGGCGGCGTCAGCTTCAAGAAAGGCTGCTACACCGGCCAGGAAATCGTCGCGCGCATGCAGTACCTGGGCAAACTCAAACGTCGCCTGTACCGCTTGAGCCTCAATGCGACTGAAATGCCCGCGCCAGGCACACCGCTGTTTTCACCCAGCCATAACAGCGCGATCGGCGAAGTGGTCATTGCCGCAAAAGCTGACCAGAGCGTTGAACTTCTGGCCGTATTGCAAGCCGAAGCTGCCGATAGTGGCGATGTGCATTTAGGCAATCTGGAAGGTCCCGGCTTGCAACTGCTTGACCTGCCTTACACGCTCGACCGTGATCGAGAGATCCAGCGTTAGTCGCCGCACCCTTTTGCAACACCCTAGAGATCATGAATGAACAAGCTGGCGGAAAAAGTCCAACAGGCTTTAGTGACGGCCATCGATAACGATGACCTGGTTCTGCCGACATTGCCGGAAGTGGCCCTGAACATTCGTCAGGCCGCCGAAGACCCGGAAATCAGCATCAGCCACTTGAGCAAAGTGATCGGTCGCGATACCGCGCTGTCGGCGCGCCTGATCAAAGTGGTCAACAGCCCGTTGTTGCGCGCGACCCAGGAAGTCACCGACCTGCACACCGCCATCACCCGGCTGGGCACCAACTACAGCAGTAACCTGGCGATCGGCCTGGTGATGGAGCAGATCTTCCACGCCCGCTCCGACGTGGTCGAACAAAAGATGCGTGATGTGTGGCGCCGCAGCCTCGAAGTCGCGGGCGTGAGCTACGCCTTGTGCCGCAGCCATAGCCAGCTCAAGCCGGACCAGGCCGCCCTCGGCGGCCTGGTGCACCAGATCGGCGTGCTGCCGATCCTGACGTATGCCGAAGACCACTACGAGCTGCTCGCGGACCCGGTCAGCCTCAACCACGTCATCGAGAGCATCCACCCGTTACTGGGTGACAAACTGCTGGGTGGCTGGGACTTCCCGGAAATGCTGGCAAAACTGCCCGGCCAATACCTCGACCTGGAGCGCGATTCGCCCAGCCTCGACTACATCGACCTGGTGCAGGTCGCCGTGCTGTATTGCCATCGCGGCACCGATCACCCGCTGGCCAACATAGCGGTTTCCACGCTGCCGGCGATCAAAAAGCTGCGATTCGACCCCTACAGCGACGCCTTGCGGGCCGAGTTGGATGAAGCCCGCTCGATGTTCTACTGATCAACCCGCGATAAAACTCACCCGCACCTTCAACCCGGCCTGCTCCCCATCGTGCAGGCTGATCTGCGCCAGGTGCGCCCGGCAGATTTCGCCGACAATCGCCAACCCCAGCCCCGAGCCCATGCCCTGCTGACTGCGTCGGTAAAAACGCTCGAACACCCGGTCCCGCTCGTCCAGCGGAATGCCTGGACCATCATCTTCCACTTCCAGCACCGCCGGCGCCGTCACCCGCAGGATCACATTGCCACCCGGTGGCGTGTGGGCCAGGGCGTTGTCCACCAGGTTGCTCAACAGCTCATTCAACAGGGTGGGCTCACCGCGCAGCCACACCGGCTCATCGGCCTCCAGCGCCAATGCCACGCCACGTGCGTGAGCCAACGGTGCCATGGCCATGCCCAGTTCACGGGCCAATTGGCTGAGGTCGAGTAACTGTGCGCCACCCTCGGCAATCGCGCGGGCACCATTTTCGATGCGGGCCAGGGATAACAATTGATTGGCCAGATGAGTCAGGCGGTCAGTGCCCTGGGCGGCGGTTTCCAGGGTGCTGCGCCACGTGGCGGGCTCTTCGGCACGCAAGCCCAGTTCGAGCCGGGCCTTGAGCGCGGCCAGTGGCGTACGCAACTCATGGGCAGCGTCGGCAATAAACTGCGCCTGGCGCTCGAACTGGCCGCGCAAGCGCTCGGTGAAGTGGTTGAGGGACCGCACCAGCGGGCCAAACTCGTGCTGCACTTCCACCAAGGGCAACGGCCGCAGATCGTCGGGTTGACGCTCTTCCACCGCCGTGCGCAATCGCTCCAGCGGGCGCAATGCCGCGCTCACCGCAAACCACACCAACAACAAGGCGCCAATCGCAAGCATGCCCAGGCGCAGCAACGTGTCCGCTGCCAGGCTGCGGGCCATGCTGACGCGTGCTTCGTCGGTTTCAGCCACGCGTATCTCCGCCATGCCGTTCATGTTCGGCTCGGAAACGGCCTTGAGCAGGCTGACCACCCGCACTTCCTGGCCTTGGTAGATGGCGTTGTAGAACCGTGCCAAGGCCGGGTAATCATCGGTTCGTGGTGTACCCGGCGGCGGGCCTGGAAGGTTTTCGTAGCCAGAGATCAACTGCTGGTTGATGTCATTGACCTGATAGTAAATACGCCCGGCGCTGTCGTACGCGAACGTGTCGAGCGCGACGTACGGCACATTGGCGCTGAGCGTACCGTCCACCTGGGTCAACCCGGCGGCAATGGTGCGCGCCGAGGCCAGCAGCGTACGGTCGTAGGCCGTATCGGCGGCCTCGCGACCATTCCAATAGGCACTCAGGCCACTGGCGATCATCAACAACACCAGCAACAGCGCCAGGTTCCACAACAGGCGCCAGCGCAGGCTGCTGGGCTTATGCATCGCGGGCTTCCAGCAAATAACCAAGGCCGCGGAAGGTCACGATGGCGATGGGCTGGCCGTCGAGCTTCTTACGCAGGCGATGCACATAGATTTCGATGGCGTCGGGGCTGGCCTCTTCGTCCAGGCCGAATACCTGGGAAGCCAACTGCTCCTTACTCATCACCCGGCCCGGACGGGCGATCAGCGCCTCAAGCACCGCTTGCTCACGGGAAGTAAGCGTCATCAGCTCGCCGCCCACGGTAAAACGCCGGGTATCGAGGTCATACACCAGCACACCACAGGCCTGCTGACGCTCACCGCCCAACACGCTGCGCCGCAGCAACGCCTTGACCCGCGCCTCCAACTCCGTCAGCTCGAAAGGTTTGGCAAGGTAGTCGTCCGCCCCCAGGTTCAGGCCGTGCACGCGGTCTTTCACGTCACTGCGCGCCGTCAGCATCAGCACCGGCAGATTTTTCCCACGGGCCCGCAGGCGCGCGAGCACCTCGAAACCGTCCATGCGCGGCAGCCCCACATCGAGGATCGCCGCGGCGTATTCCTCACTGCTCAGGGCCAGGTCCGCGGCCACGCCATCGTGCAGCACGTCAACGGTCAAACCCGTGCTCTTGAGCGCTTGCGCGACACTTTCAGCGAGTTGCAGATGGTCTTCAACCAGCAAGACACGCATGGATTTCTACCTCAGTCAGGGGTGGTTAGCACCACGCTTTGCCGGGCAGTTTACAGGCGCCGACTGCCCTGTGAAGCCCGAAAACATTGAAACGCAGCTGAAAGGTTAGTGAAAGCTTCGCCCTTTAGCATCCAGTCACGGTGGTCTATGCCCGCCGAGTTGCCTGAACCGCAGCGCCCGAAAAACGCCTCGAAGCGTTTTCGCCAAAATAAGAACAATAACGGAGTACACAACGATGCTGTCGACACAGCCCCAGGCCCCCTCGCCTGTTCGTTCTTCTCGCCTGACCCAGACCGCCCTTGCCAGTGCTGCTACCCTTGCCGGCTTTTCGCCGCTTAGCCAGGCTGCCTTCTTCGAGGACAGTAGCGCGACCCTGGAAACCCGCAACATGTACTTCAACCGCGACTTCCGCGACGGCACTAGCGCGCAGCAATCCAAGCGCGATGAATGGGCCCAGGGCTTCATGCTCAACCTGCAATCGGGCTACACCGACGGCACCGTCGGTTTCGGCGTGGATGCACTGGGCATGCTCGGCGTCAAGCTCGACTCAAGCCCCGACCGCACCGGCACCGGTCTGCTGCCCACGCATGACGACGGTCGCGCCGCCGATGAGTACTCCAAGCTGGGCCTGACCGGCAAAGTGAAGATCTCGGCCACCGAGCTGAAAATCGGCTCGCTGATCCCCGAACTGCCGATCCTCAAGCCCAACGACGGTCGCATCCTGCCGCAGACCTTCAATGGCGGCCTGATCACGTCCAAGGAATTCAAGAACCTGGTGTTCACCGGTGGTCGCCTGGACAAAGCCAAGGACCGCGACGACAGCAACTACGAAGACATTGCCCTCAACAACAAGAACAGCCGCTTCCTCAACGGGGCCACCGGCAAGCACTTCAATTTCGGCGGGGCCGACTATAAGTTCGCCGACAAAATCACCGGCAGCTACCACTTCGCCCAACTCGACGACGTGTACCGCCAGCACTTCCTCGGCCTGGTGGCCGCGCGCCCGATGGGCCCCGGTACGTTCGGCACCGACCTGCGCCTGGCGATCAGCGATGACACCGGCAGTGCGCGTGGCGGCAAGATCGACAACACCTCCCTCAACGGCCTGTTCAGCTATGCCCTCAATGGTCATAAGCTCAGCGCCGGTTACCAGCACATGTCCGGTGACAGTGCGTTCCCGTATGTGGATGGCAGCGACCCATACCTGGTCAACTTCGTGCAGATCAACGACTTTGCCGGCGCCGAAGAGCGCTCCTGGCAAGCGCGCTACGACTACGACTTCGCCAAGCTGGGGATCCCCGGCCTGAGTTTCATGAGCCGTTACCTCTCAGGTGACAACATCAAGCTCAAGAACGGCGAGACGGGCAAAGAGTGGGAACGCAACAGCGAGATCAAGTACGTGGTACAGACCGGCACGTTCAAAGACGTGGCCGTGCGCCTGCGCAACGCCACCTACCGTTCCAACTACTCAGCCCGTGATGCGGATGAAATGCGCTTGCTGGTGAGCTATAGCGTTGCGCTTTGGTAGTAACAACTCATAACAACAAAGACGGAGATAACCATGACCCCTTCACTGCGTAAATTGGCCCTCGCCGCCGGCTGCATGCTGTTCGCCGGCCAACTGCTGGCCGCCGACGAACCCAAGCGCCCGGAATGCATCGCCCCAGCCTCGCCTGGCGGTGGTTTTGACCTGACCTGCAAACTGGCGCAAAGCGCGCTGGTCAACGAGAAACTGCTCAGCAAGCCGATGCGCGTGACCTACATGCCTGGCGGCGTAGGCGCGGTGGCCTACAACGCCGTAGTGGCCCAGCGTCCTGCAGACGCCGGCACCTTGGTGGCCTGGTCCAGCGGTTCGCTGTTGAACCTGGCCCAGGGCAAGTTCGGTCGTTTCGACGAAAGCGCCGTGCGTTGGTTGGCCGCCGTCGGCACCAGCTACGGGGCTATCGCGGTGAAAGCCGATTCGCCCTACAAGAGCCTCGACGATCTCGTCAAAGCACTGAAGAAAGATCCGGGCAGCGTGGTGATCGGTTCCGGCGGAACCGTCGGCAGCCAGGACTGGATGCAAACCGCGCTGATCGCCAAGGCCGCCGGGATCAACCCGCGCGAACTGCGTTACGTGGCACTCGAAGGCGGCGGTGAAATTGCCACCGCCCTGCTCGGTGGCCATATCCAGGTGGGCAGTACCGACATCTCCGACTCCATGCCGCACATCTTGAGCGGCGACATGCGCCTGCTGGCGGTGTTCTCCGAGCAACGCTTGGACGAGCCGGAAATGAAGAATATTCCGACCGCCAAGGAGCAAGGCTACGACATCGTCTGGCCAGTGGTACGTGGCTTCTACCTAGGGCCAAAAGTCAGCGATGCGGACTACGCCTGGTGGAAAGACGCCTTCGACAAACTGCTGGCCTCCGAGGAGTTCGCCAAGCTGCGTGACCAGCGCGAGCTGTTCCCGTTCGCCATGACCGGCCCGGAGCTGGACACCTACGTGAAGAAACAGGTGGCTGACTACAAAGTGCTGGCCAAAGAGTTCGGCCTCATCCAGTAATCGCCCCTCTGTGGGAGCGGGCTTGCTCGCGAAAAACGTCAACGATGACGCGTGTGGCCTGATACACGCGACGTCCTTGCGTCCTTCGTGAACAAGCGCGCGCCTACAAGAGTCTCCAAGGAGTTTCCTATGCTCTTACAACGCATTTTCGCCGCCGTGCTGTTGCTCGCCTGCGCCGGCCTGGCGCTGATGGCCTGGCCGTATCAAGCGTCGTTTTCCTACGAGCCGGTAGGGCCACGTGCCTACCCGCTGCTGATGCTCGGGCTGATGAGCCTGGCACTGATCTACATGCTGTTTCGTCCACAGCCGACCCAGCACACCGAAGAAGAGCCCGCGCTGGACCGCGACACCCTGATCAAGATCGGCGTGTGCGTCGCGCTGTTGATCGTGTTCGCCGCCACCTTCGAACCCCTGGGTTTCATCCTCAGCAGCATGCTGATCGGCATCCCGATGGCGCGCCTGTATGGCGGCCGCTGGGTGCCCAGCGTGGTGATCGTCAGCCTGATGGCGATTGGTCTTTATCTGCTGTTCGATAAAGCCATGGATGTGCCGTTGCCCCTCGGCCTGCTCGACGTTCTGGAGAACTGATATGGATACTTTCGGCTACTTGGGCCAGGGCTTCGGCGTTGCACTGTCCCCTTACAACCTGGTCACCGCACTGTGCGGCACCCTGATCGGCACTGTCGTCGGCCTGTTGCCGGGCCTGGGCCCGATCAACGGCGTGGCGCTGCTGATCCCCATCGCCTTCGCCCTGGGCCTGCCGCCGGAATCGGCGTTGATCCTGCTGGCAGCCGTGTACCTGGGCTGCGAATACGGCGGCCGTATCAGCTCGATTCTGCTGAACATCCCAGGCGAAGCCTCCACCGTAATGACCACCCTCGACGGCTACCCGATGGCCCGTAAAGGCCTGGCTGGCGTGGCACTGTCGTTGTCGGCGTGGAGTTCGTTCATCGGTGCGTTTATCGCCACCTGCGGCATGGTGCTGTTTGCGCCGCTGCTGGCTAAATGGGCGATTGCCTTCGGCCCGGCGGAATATTTCGTACTGATGGTGTTCGCGATTGTCTGCCTGGGAGGCATGGCCGGTGACAAACCGTTGAAGACCTTTGTGGCGGCGCTGATCGGCTTGTTCCTATCTGCGGTGGGCATCGACGCCAACAGCGGCGTGTACCGCTTTACCGGCGATAACATTCACCTCACCGACGGCATTCAGTTCGTGGTTTTGGTGCTGGGCCTGTTCTCCATCAGCGAGATTCTGTTACTGCTGGAAAAAACCCACCGTGGCCAGGAAGCGGTAAAAGCCACCGGGCGCATGATGTTTAACCTGAAGGAAGCCGGCGCCGTCTTCGTCGTCAACATCCGCTGCGGTCTGCTTGGCTTCATCATGGGCGTGTTGCCGGGTGCCGGTGCTACCTTGGCCTCGGCCGTTGCCTACATGACCGAGAAACGCCTGGCCGGTGCCAGCGGTAAATTCGGCCAGGGCGACATGCGCGGCCTGGCGGCTCCGGAAACGGCCATCGGCGCCTCCGCCTGCGGCGCCCTGGTGCCGATGCTGACCCTCGGCGTACCCGGTTCGGGCACTACGGCGGTGATGATCGGCGCATTGTCGCTGTACAACATCACCCCGGGCCCGCTGCTGTTCCAACAGCAACCGGACATCGTCTGGGGCCTGATCGCGTCGTTGTTCATCGCCAACATCATGCTGGTGATCCTCAACATCCCGATGATCCGCATCTTCACCCGTATCCTCGCCGTGCCGAACTGGGCGCTGGTGCCGGTGATCGCCATCATCACCGCGATTGGTGTGTACGCGGTGCACGCCACCACGTTCGACCTGTTCCTGATGGTCGGTATCGGCATCTTCGGTTACATCCTGCGCAAGCTGGACTTCCCGCTGTCGCCGGTGCTGCTGGGCTTTATCCTCGGCGGCTTGATGGAGCAGAACCTGCGCCGTGCGCTGTCGATCTCCAACGGTGACCTGCAGATCCTCTGGTCGAGCCCGATCACCTTTGGTGTGTGGGTGCTGACCGCGCTGATGCTGGCCTTCCCGCTGATCCGCATCTACCGCAAACGTGCCCTGCAGCGTCGTGCCGTGGCCGATGTCTGAGGTCACCTTTAAACAATGGTGGGGAACACCGCTGGTCGGCCTGGCCGGCGGTTACCTGGCCAGCCTGGTGGGCTGGCCTTTGCCGTACATGGTCGGCTCGTTGCTGGCGATCATTCTGGTGCGCTGCCTAACCCCCTGGCAGTTGGCGGAGATCCCCGGCGGGCGCAAATGCGGCCAATGGGTAGTGGGCATTGGCATCGGCCTGCACTTCACGCCGGTGGTGATCGAGCAGGTGATGAGCCACTTCGGGCTGATCTTTTTCGGCGCGCTGGTCACCAGCCTGTCGAGCGTGGTAGGCGTATGGTTAATGCGCCGCAGCGGTGAAGACCGCGCTACCGCGTTCTTCTCCAGCATGCCGGGCGGTTCCGGCGAGATGGTCAACCTCGGCGCCCGCAATGGCGCCGTGCTCAGCCGTGTCGCGGCAGGGCAGAGTCTGCGCGTGCTGGTGGTGGTGCTGTGTGTGCCGGCGATCTTCAAGTACCTGCTGGAAGGCGGTACACCGCAGTTTCATCCGGCGCCCGTGAGCTGGCCTTGGCTGTTAGCGCTGTTTCCGATGGGCGCACTGGTCGCCTGGGGCTGGCAGCGTTTGCGTCAGCCGAACCCTTGGTTGTTCGGGCCGTTGTTGGTGAGTGCGACGGCCAGCGTCGTCTGGGACCTGCATATCGGCCTGCCCGACGGCGGCAGCCAGATCGGCCAGTGGTTGATCGGCAGCGGTTTGGGGTGTCACTTCAATCGGCAGTTCTTCCGACGTGCGCCTTCTTTCATGGGCCGTACCTTGATTGGCACGGCCTTGACCATGGCGCTGGCGACATTGGCGGCGGTAGGGTTGAGCGCCCTGACCCATCTGGACCTGCGCTCGCTGACCCTGGGCATGATGCCCGGCGGTATCGCCGAAATGAGCCTCACGGCCGAGACCCTGCAACTGTCGGTGCCATTGGTGACGGCGATGCAGGTGATGCGTTTACTGTTTGTGTTGTTTCTGGCGGAGCCGCTGTTCAGGCACTGGAACCGCCAACCCGAGAAGATCTAAAGGCTGTCACCGTTCAACAGGTGGGTGGGAGCAAGCCCCCTCCCTCCCAGACTTGATCAGCGACAGCCGTTAGAGCGGCGGCAAGCGCCACTCAATCGGCGTCTCGCCATTCTGCTCAAGAAACTTGTTGGTGCGGCTGAAATGCCCGCAACCCAGAAACCCGCGATACGCCGACAACGGCGACGGGTGCACCGACGTCAGTACCAGATGTTTGGTCGCATCGATCAGCTTCTGCTTGCCCTGGGCATGTGCGCCCCACAGCAAAAACACCAGATGCGGCTGATGCTCGCTGACCACTTCGATAATCCGATCGGTAAAAAACTGCCAGCCCTTGCCCGCATGGGCATTGGCATTGGCGCGCTCGACGGTCATGGTGGTATTGAGCATCAGCACGCCCTGGTCGGCCCAGCTTTGCAGGTAGCCGTGATTGGGGATGTCGATGTTCAGGTCGCGCTTGAGCTCTTTATAGATATTGACCAGTGACGGCGGCGCCGGCACGCCCGGTTGCACCGAGAAGCATAGGCCGTGGGCCTGGCCAGGGCCGTGGTACGGGTCCTGGCCGAGGATCACCACTTTCACTTTGTCCAGCGGCGTGGAATTGAGCGCGTTGAAAATCAACGGGCCGGGCGGGTAGATCTCTTTGCCGGCGGCATGTTCCTGGCGCAGGAACTCGCGCAACTGCGCCATGTACGGCTGCTCGAACTGATCCCGCAGGGCGTGTTTCCAGCTGGGTTCGAGTTTGATACGGTCGTCTTCGGTCATGGTTGAATAGTCTTGTCAAAAAGAATGAGGCGAACCCTAGGAAAGCCGACCCCGCTTGTCAATTGATCTGACACACCACCGACACTTTCCTACGAAGCGATCATACTCATCCTTCAACGTATCGATTGAGGTCACGATGAACCTGCACTTCGAAGATCTGACCGGCAGTGACGGTGCCCGTATCGGCATCGCCAGCCTCGACGCTGAAAAATCCCTCAATGCCCTCTCCTTGCCGATGATCCTCGCCCTGGGCGAACGCCTGGATACCTGGGCCAAGGACCCGAACATCGTCTGTGTACTGCTGCGCGGCAACGGCCCCAAAGCGTTTTGCGCCGGTGGCGAAGTGCGCAGCCTGGCGCAGGCGTGCCGGGAACAGCCAGGGGTTGTGCCGGACCTGGCCGCGCAGTTTTTTGCCGCGGAATATCGCCTTGATTACCGCCTGCACACCTACCCCAAACCGCTGATCTGCTGGGGCCACGGCTACGTGCTGGGTGGCGGCATGGGCCTGCTGCAAAGTGCGGCGGTGCGCATCGTCACCCCCAGCAGCCGGCTGGCCATGCCGGAGATCAGCATCGGCCTGTACCCGGACGTGGGCGCCAGTTGGTTCCTGTCACGCCTGCCAGGCAAGCTCGGCCTCTTCCTGGGCCTCACGGGTGCCCATATCAACGGCCGCGACGCTTTGGACCTGGGCCTGGCCGACCGCTTCCTGCGCGACGACCAGCAAGACGAACTGCTCGATGGCCTGCTGCAGCTGAACTGGCAGGAACAGACCTCGATGCAACTCAACAGCCTGCTCAAGGCGTTGGCCCAGGAAGCCGTCGAGCAACAACCGGAGGCTCAATGGCTGCCACGCCGGGCACAGATCGACGAATGGCTGGACGTGGGTGATGTGCGGTGTGCCTGGCGCGCCTTGAGTCAATTGCGCGAACACGCCGACCCACTGTTCAGCCGGGCCGGCAAGACGCTCAGCGAAGGCTGCCCGTTGACCGCGCACCTGGTGTGGGAACAGATCCAACGCGGCCGGCATCTGTCCCTGGCGCAGGTGTTCCAGATGGAATACACCCTGAGCCTCAATTGTTGCCGTCACCCCGAATTCAGCGAAGGCGTGCGTGCGCGGCTGATCGACAAGGACCAGGCGCCGCATTGGCACTGGCCGGATATCAACGCGATTCCGGAGGCGGTGGTGCAGGCGCATTTCACTAAGGCGTGGGAAGGCCGCCATCTGCTGGCAGACCTGTCCGATTATTGATTAATTGTGGCCAATAAAAAGCGGCGCTTCCTGCGCCGCTTGCACTACAGACCCGTCAGCGATGACCGCCGCGACCGCCTCCATGGTCACCGCGGCCGTGCCCGCCATTGCCCCAACGATCGCCGCCCCAGCTTTGGTTCGGATAAGGCCGGTAACCGGCACGCGGTCCGTAGTAACGCGGGGCCGGCTGGTAGTAGCGCGGGGCCGAGTAATAACGCGGTTGGGGCGCGTAATAGCGCGGCGCAGGGTAGTAATCACGGCGGTACGGGTACGCCGTGCCACCCCCGTAGTAATACACCGGCGCCGGTGAGGTGTAGACCTCGGATCGATAGTAGCTCTGGCCTCCATCGTAATAAGGCACACAAGCAGAAAGGGTCAGACCGAGTAAAGCGCTGAGCAGCAGTCGTCGATACATGGCGGCCTCCTGGACCGCGGAAGAGCACCTCCAGCGACGCGGGAGGGCGGCATTCAGCTTTCACTGAATGACGAAATATCTGACATCAAAAACGGAATCTGGTGCGTTCTTGCAACAGCTTGATACATCTGCGCGAGCTTTATCGATTCAGTTAATTTGTCTGGATCGAAACTTTGTCGATTGCGATGATGTCACTATGACACTGCACCAGGCCAGGGAGGCTCTACCGTGCGTCCTCCGTTACTACCGTCGGATTCAAGCCATGAAAATCTCAACCAAGCTGCTGCTTTCATTTCTACTGTGTGCGCTGGTCACCCTCGGGGTCGGCTTGTTGGGCATCAAAAGCGTGGTGCGCCTCGCCACGGCATTGGAGCTGACGTTCTCCAACAACCTGGTTTCTGTAAGCAACACAAACGCCACTCTCAATGGCCTGGTTGCCCATAACCGAGGCCTGTACCGCTTGATGGACGCCAGTAAAGGCGACGTTTCCGCCCAGGATCGTGAACGCGTGCGCCAGGATATCGCCCAGGAACTCAAGCGCAGCCAAGCTGCGTACGCCACCTACCGCGCAACGCCGCTGGAAGATGATGAACGCGCAGCGGGAGACAAACTCGACCAGATCCTGCCCACCTACATCAGCAGCTCCGAGCGCATCATGTCGCTGCTCGACGGCAACCAGGTCGATGAGGCCCGCACCCAGCTCAATACCACCAACAATGAAGTCTTCCGTCAGGCGCGCGAGCTGATCCGCGTGATGATCGAATCCAATAACCGCCAGATCAAAGAGGGGGCGGTCGCCGCCGACGAGCTGCGCAACAGCGCGTTGACGTGGATGATCAGCGGCATTGTGCTGGCCTTCATCATCGCCCTGACTATCGGCGTGTTGATCACCCGCCTGATCACGCGCCCCATCGCTCAGGCCGTGCAGAGTGCACAACGCATTGCCAAGGGCGACCTGACCCAAGCCATCACCACCGAGCGTACCGACGAAGCCGGGCAACTGTTGGTGGCGCTGTCGGATATGCAGGGCGGCTTGAAAAGCACCCTGATGGAAATCGCCAACGCGTCCGACCAGCTTGCATCGGCCGCCGAAGAACTGAGTGCGGTCACCGATGAAAGCAGCCGTGGCCTGACCCGCCAGAATGATGAGATCCAGCAAGCGGCCACCGCCGTCAACCAGATGACCGCAGCCGTGGACGAAGTGGCCAGCAACGCCGTCTCGACCTCTGAAGCCTCGCGCCAGGCCACCACCGAAGCCGAAGATGGCCGTCAGCAAGTGGAACAGGCCGTGTCCGGCATGAGTTCGATGGTGGTCGAGATTAACGACTCCACGCAGTCGGTCGCAGACCTCGCCGGCCAGGTGCGGGAAATCGGCAAGGTGATCGATGTGATCCGCGGCATCGCCGACCAGACCAACCTGCTGGCCCTCAACGCCGCCATTGAAGCGGCGCGGGCGGGTGAGCAAGGTCGTGGCTTTGCGGTGGTCGCCGATGAAGTGCGGGCGCTGGCTCACCGCACCCAGACGTCCACGGTCGATATTGAAAAGATGATTGGTGAAGTGCAGACCGGCGCCGACGGTGCAGTTGCGGCAATGAATAAGAGCCTGAACTGGGCCAACAACACCCAGACCCTGGCGCAGAACGCCGGCGAAGCGCTGCAACGGATCACCGCCAGTGTGGCGAAGATCAATGAACGCAACCTGGTGATCGCCTCCGCCTCGGAAGAACAGGCCCAGGTGGCCCGCGAAGTCGACCGCAACCTGCTGAACATTCAGGACCTGTCCACCCAGACGGCGGCCGGTGCCCATCAGACCAGCGCTTCCAGCCAGGACCTGTCGCGCCTGGCCACCTCGTTTAACGTACTGGTCAGCAAGTTCCAGCTCTAAGTAGCCCGGGCAGGGTCGGCCCTGTATCGTACAAGGCACAGCGGGATTCTCCGCAACCTTGCCCGAACCTGCCCATGACCACGCCAACCCTTTGCCCCGCCTGCGGGGCCCGCAACGACTGCAGCCTGGCTGACCCACGTACGGTCGACCAGGCCTGCTGGTGTTACAGCGTCACCATCGACCCCGCCGTGCTCCAAGCCCTGCCCGATGAGTTGCGCAACAAAGCCTGCCTGTGCCCGCGTTGCGCCCAGGTCGATGCGCAGTTGCGTGGCGCTGAGCCGACGTAATGCGGGTTGATCGTTTCCTCAGCAACCTGCCGCGGTTCAATCGCAAGCAAGTGCGCCTGTTGCTGGTTGAGCGGCGCGTGTCGATCGACGGCGTGGCCGTCAGCGATCCTCATCATGAAGTGCGGACATTCAGCCGCGTATGCGTGGACGATGAAGTGCTGCAAGCGGGCAAACCGGCGCGCTACTTCATGCTGCACAAGCCCCAGGGTTGCGTGAGCGCAACGACGGATCCGCAACACCCGACCGTCCTGGATTTACTCGACGAGCCGGACAAAGATGAGCTGCACATTGCCGGTCGCCTGGATTTCAACACCACTGGCCTGATGCTGATCACCAACGACGGTCAATGGTCGCGGCGCCTGACGCAGCCGCAGACCAAACTGCCCAAGGTCTACCACGTGGAGACCGAACAGGACATCGGCCCTGAGTATGCGACGACCTTTGCCAACGGCCTGTACTTCGCCTTCGAGGACCTCACGACTCAACCCGCCGAGCTGGAATTGCTTGGGCCAACAACGGCGCGGCTGAGCATCATCGAAGGTCGTTACCATCAAGTGAAGCGCATGTTCGGACACTTTGATAACAAGGTGATCGGCCTGCATCGCGAGCGCATGGGCCCGTTGGTGCTGGATGCGACCCTCGCGCCGGGCCACTATCGTGCGCTGACTGACGACGAAATCCGCCAGGTCTGACGACCGTTCAGCCGGTGATGGGCAAAAAACTGCTCCATCGCCTTGCGGGGCACCCGCTCTGCTGCTTGAATCAGAATCACCAGTTTAAATATGACTGGCGAGTCGCCTATAACCTCCAAGAAACACCTTGCCCCGCCCGCGCTTGATCTACGGGCCTTCCCGGCAAACAGCCCGCCATAACAACACCCGTCGGCCAGCCGTCATCGGATCGACATGGGCCCTCACTTTCCAGGCGTATGCCTACCTGTCACATAGCTCGTGCAGAGTGATCTGCGCGCCCTACCCGCTTGCCAGGAGTCTTACGACATGAGGCCAGAAATCGCTGTGTTGGATATACAGGGTCAATACCGGGTTTACACGGAGTTCTATCGCGCGGACGCTGCTGCAAAGACCATCATCCTGGTCAACGGCTCCATGGCCACCACGGCATCCTTCGCCCAAACCGTGAAAAGCCTGTACCCGCAGTTCAATGTGGTTTTGTACGATCAGCCCTACGCGGGTCGTTCCAAAATCCATAACCGCCATGAGCAAATGCTGACGAAGGAAGTCGAAGGCCAGCTCCTGCTGGAGCTCATCGACCACTTTGCCGCCGAACACGTTCTTTCATTTTCCTGGGGCGGCGCCGCCACCCTGGTCGCCCTCGCGCACCGCCCTCGTCGCGTGGAAAAAGCCGTGATCAGCTCGTTCTCCCCGGTGATCAACGCACCGATGCGCGACTACCTGGAACGAGGCGTCGACTACCTCGGCAACCTCGACCGCGACCGCGTCGGCCACCTGGTCAACAGCACCATCGGCAAACACCTGCCGTCACTGTTCAAGCGGTTCAACTACAAACACGTGAGCAGCCTGGCCGAGCATGAGTACGGGCAGATGCACTTTCACATCAGCCATGTGCTGAACAGCGATCGCCTGTGCTACCTCAAGGCGGCCAAGCAGATCGATATTCCGGTGTTGTTCCTGAACGGCGAATGGGACGAGTACACCAGCGCCCAGGATGCCAAGTTGTTTGGGCAGCATGTTTCTAACAGCAGCTTCAGTACCATCCAGGCCACCGGGCATTTTCTGGACATGGAGCACAAAGCAGCATGCCGCGACAGTCGGGATGCGGTGGTGGGCTTCTTGAAACCGGAGCGGCAGGTCAGCCGGTTGCGTTATCAACATGGCCAGACGCAGCATGCATTTGCAATCTGAGGTGCAAGCTTGTGTCGGAGCTGGCTTGCCTGCGACAGCCTTACTGAAGTGTGACTGACACACCGAGGTGTCGATATCGCAGGCAAGCCATCTCCCACACACATTTTTGAAGAAAAACTTCAAATCCCGGTGAACATCTGGTACAAAGTCAGCCGCTCTGAGCGGGTATAGTTTAATGGTAGAACAGTAGCTTCCCAAGCTTCCGACGAGGGTTCGATTCCCTCTACCCGCTCCACTCAAATTCATGTTCCACGTCAGGTTGTTTTTGACGGGGGATGCATAAAGAACCGGTCCTTTGAGACCGGTTTTTTTATGGCCGCGATTTGACGTATCAGCGACTTGCGTCGAGCATACCTGTACAAATCAATATTTTTGTACAACTATCACTCCAAAGCACTGACACACCATCACGGAGCCGAGCAATGACACGTCTATTGGTTTCATTGTTGCTGGCCTTGAGCTTGGGCAGTTGCGCCAACGTAAGCGTCGAGCACTACGCTGGCCAACAGCCGCAACTGGACCTGGAGCGATTCTTCAGCAAGCCCGTCAAGGCTTGGGGGATTTTCCAGAAACGCTCGGGCGAAGTGGCCAAGCGCTTTGAAGTGAATATCGCCAGCCGACGCGAGGGGAACGCCCTGATTCTCGACGAGCGCTTCCTGTACAGCGATGGCACGCGTCAACAGCGGGTGTGGACACTGACACCGGATGGCCCGGGGCGCTGGCGCGGTCGGGCGGGAGATGTGGTTGGCGAGGCCATTGGCGAAGTGGCGGGTAACGCACTGCGTTGGCGCTACCGACTCAACCTGCCGGTGGACGGCTCAGTCTACGAGGTGAGCTTTGATGACTGGATGTACCTGATGGACGAAGACACCCTGATCAACCGCTCCAGCATGACCAAGTTCGGCGTCGAATGGGGCCAGGTCACGTTGTTCTTTCGTCGTCAGTGAATGACCCACCAGGGGAGTGAATCATGAATCTGCACAGGCTGACTGAACTGGCAGTAAAAGGCGAAATTCGCGAGCTGCAGCTGCTGTCGCTGGAGGGTGGTTTCTACCTCGCGCGCGTTACGTTGGATCATGCCGAAATGACGTTGCTGGGTGATGATGCCAAGCCGCTGCGCATCCGCTCCACCACGCATTTGCGCGATTTGTTGCAACGGGTTCCGCCGTTTCCCTGTGTGCTGGTGCAGCACTGCGTACACGATGAAATGTGCGGTGTTCGGGAAGGGCCTATTGGTGCGTTGCGAATTCCGTTTACGCTGGATTCGTCCGTTTAAGGCTGCGCATATGTAGGACAGAACTGAGTTTCCGGTACGAAAAGAGGCAATCAATCCTCCCTCTCCATCCCCCGCTGCACCACCCACGCCAACGGCAACGTCACCCACAACACCCCCGCCAGCACCATCACCGCGACCGGCACGCCCAATGCGTCCCCCACCCCGCCAAACACCACCGGCGCCAGTGCCCCGCCACCAATCGTACCGGTGTAGAACACCGCAAACGCCTGCTCCCGCTTACCTGCACCCGCCAGGTCTGGCACCGCGCCGTATAGCACCGACGACGTGCCATTGAGCACCAGGCCCAGCAACGGCAACATCACCATCAGCCCGGTCAGCGGCAAATACACGGCGGCGACGATCAGCAACGCCGTGCTGCTTTCAGTCAACCACACCGTCCTCATCATGCCGATGCGCGCGCCCAGGTAGCCGCAGAATAATTTGCCGAACGCGCCACCAATAAACAGCAGGGTCAGGGCCAGGCCGATACCGGCGGTGCCCGCGCCTTTGGCTTGCAGCAGAAACGGGAGGAACGTGAGAAAACCCATGCGCACGGCGCTGTCGAGGGTGCCGGTGAGGATCAGTGCGCGCAGGCCGGTGACAGAGCCGGCTCCGATAGGCGACTTGTTTTTTTGGGTCGCCGCCGAGGCGTCCGGCTGGCGGGGAATCAGCCACCACAACAACCCCGCCGCAGCCAACCCCAGCAATCCCAGGAACGTGGCACTGGCGCGCCAACTGATGACCGTGAGCAACAAGCCGACCAGTCCGGGAACCAGGGTTTTGCCAATGTCACCGGAGAAGTTGTACTGGGCCAAGGCCTGCTTGATTCCGCCACCGTCCTCATAGGCATCGCTGATCATCGAGGACGCCAGTGGGTGTTGGGTACTGGCGCCCAATCCGCCCAACAGCAACGCCAGCAGTAGCATCACCAGTCCAGTGGTTTGCCCCACCATTAGATAAGCCGCCCCCGCGAGGGCGGTTCCGCCCACCAGCATCGGCACACGGCCCCAGCGTTTCGCGGCGCGGCTGGCCATGAGCTGGAACACCGCCATCATTCCTGAATAGGCCCCGCGTAAAAGTCCGACCTGAGCGTAGGACAGCGCGAACTGCGTTTGCCAGATCGGCAGCAGCACATAGATGACGTCGGTAAGGCCATCATGCACGGCATGGGCGCTGCAGCCGGCGATCAGCGTGCGTCGACGGGTTGATGAGGCGGGAGCGGGCACAGCGACAGTGTCGTTCATGGCGTCGGGATCAGTTCAGGTTCAGAGGGCTTCCAGCCGTTCAGGGCGATCAGCAAGGTCAGTATCTGGAAGGTGATAATCAGCGCCACACACCCGGTCCAGCCCCAGCGCTCCCAGATCAACGCCGGGACAATCGCACCGCAACTGCCCCCCAGGTAATAGCACGTGAGGTACACGCCCACGGCACTTGCTTTGTTATCGCGGGCGGTAGCGGCAGTAAAGGCGTTGGCCGCCGCCTGAGCGAGAAACACGCCGGTGGAACTGAGGGCCAGGCCCACCACGATGCACCACAACGAAGGCACCAGCGTCAGCGCTGAGCCACTGATGCCGAGCAGCGCAGCAACGCTTAGAAGTTCGGCGTGAGGCCGCGACTTGCTGAGGCGACCGGCGATGGGGATCACGATTAGCGCCAGCAGGAACACCATGTAAAGCGTGCCCAACGCCGCAGGTCCGAGATTGAATGGCGGTAATCCCAGGTACAAACCTGCGTAGGTAAACGCTGCAACTTGGGAGAACAGCACACAAAATCCTACTGCGTAGGCCGCCAGCAAAGGCTTGCGAAAAACAGCCGAAAATGGGGACTGAACCTTCGCCGAGCGCGCACGACTCACAGGCAACAAGAACTGAATAAACCCGCCCACCATCAGGCTCAACACCGCCAAGCATTCAAAGGCTTCGCGCCAGCCCACGTACTCGGTCATCACCCCCGTGACAAAGCGCCCGGCAAAGCCACCCAACACAGTGCCCGCCACATAAAGGCTGGTGACTTCCGTCACCGTGCCGCCACTCCAGCGGTCGCCGATATACGCCACGCTGGTGGCGAACACCACAGGGATCAACATACCCTCGACAAACCGCCACACCAGCACTTCGGCAAAGCTGTCGGCATAGGCAGTCATCAGCGCCGGCACCGCCAGCAGCAAGGCCGCCATGCTGATCACCGTGTGTTGCTCAAAGCGCCCGGTCAGCCGGCTGACAAACGGCGCAGTCATTGCCACGGCCAACGTTGTCACGGTGATACTCCACCCTGCTGCCTTGGCGCTGATCTGAAACTGCGTGGCAAAGGTCTGGAGAATGCTCTGGGTGGCGTACAGGTTGAGGAACGCCGCGCAGCCACACAGGAACAGGGCAAGGCGGGCACAATGCAGGCGCGGTTTCATGAAACCTCTCGTTTTATTTTGTGAGGTCTTTATAGAATGGCCGGTGGGTCCTGAACCAATACCGATTTCGGACCGATCAATACCCAAGGACCAGGATGCTCGACCTACGCAAGCTGCGTTACTTTCTGACCGTCGCCGAAGAACTGCACTTCGGTCGCGCGGCCATTCGGCTGCACCTGGCGCAGCCGCCGCTGACGCGGCAGATTTCGGCGCTGGAGACCGAGCTGGGCTTCAAGCTGTTTGATCGCACCAGCCGCACCGTCACCCTCACCGCTCAAGGTCGTTCATTCCTGCCCTACGCACGCGGCGTGCTGGAGCAGGTGGAATTGGCGCAAGTGATCGCCGGCAAGCTGGCGGCGGGCACTGCCGGGCAGTTGGCGCTGGGGTATGTCAGCTCGATCGCGCTGTCGGATCTGTTCAGCCAGGCGATCCAGGCGTTTGCCCTGCGGTTTCCCGATGTGCAGTTGACCCTGGTGGAGTGTGCCTCAGGCAGCCTGGGCGCGCAGGTCGCGGACGGTCGGCTGGATATCGGGCTGAGTCGCCTGTTACCACAGCGCGACGAGGTGCAAGCGCTGTCCTTGGGCGAAGAACGCTTGGTGGCCGCCGTGTCCAGTGGCAGTCCGCTGGCCAGTCAGCCGAGCGTCAACCTGGCGCAGCTCAGTGCCTACCCGTTGATTCTGTTTCCAGCCGATTATGGATCGGGGCTCAACCGGTCCATCGAACAGCTTTACCGACACCACGGCCAACCCATGCGCCCCGGCCCGACCGGGCGGCAGATCACATCGATCATTGCACTGGTGGCGGCCGGTCAAGGTGTGGCATTGGTACCGGCGTGCACGCAGAGTCTGATGAATAAAGGCGTGACGTACAGGCCGCTGGTGGAGGGGGATGCGTGTGCAAAGTTGCTGGCACTGACCCGAACTGAAACAAAAAGTGTGCTGGTGGATGCGTTTCTCGCCGTCATTGCACAGACGCTACATACTCAGTAACGTCTTAGCAAAACCCCGCAATACCTATCTCCGGCGCCATTCTGAGGCGCTCATACACTCCCTTTACCGCCTACCAGAATGCCGGTCATCGACCGCTGGGAGGTAGAGTATTGATAATTCCAAATCAGTGGTTATAGTCACCACCACTTCAAGCACCCGACAAAGCCGGGGCTGGTGACGATTCCCCATCCGAAGACGGTGCACCGATTCCCAGTGCGCAAAAGGTCACTTTACATGCCGCCAACCCTCAATACGCAGGCTGCACCTGGGCCGTAGTGGACATTGATGTCACCAAGTACCTGGGCAAGGCGCAGAAGCTCAACATCACGTTACCCGGCTATCTGCTGAACCGCATCGACGACTATGTGCTGCACCACCCGGAAGAAAAAAGCCGTTCGGGGTTTCTGGCGTCAGCGGCGCTGAAAGTGCTTCAGCAGGAACATTGATTAAGCCAATCCCTACAGAGGCTTCATCGTTCGCCTATCAGCATCGCAAGCACCTTACCCAGCCACAGGACACAGCAGAATGCTCCCGCGTGGACAAAAAACGTCGAGGCAGGTTCTTAGAAAAGTCGTGGGGTTAGTGCTGATAATCCCGCTACTGCTCCCACTGACGCCGATCCCTTTTGGCCTGGGACGCGTTGCATCGATAGCGGCCGTTGCCGGGTCCTTCTATGGCGCATGGTACGCAAGGCAACATGCCAGCCGAGGCCTGACAATCGGCGCGGCCATCATTGCTCTACTCAACCTAGGCTCAGTGGTTGCACTGTCAACGCCCTCGGTAATCTGGTTTGTCTTCCTGGTTTCCTGGGTCTATGGGTCAGGCAACTGGATTCACTGGCGTTTTTAGCCCGTGTAGAATTCCATCGCAAGAAACGAGTTTTCCCCAAGGCACGCAAGACGGATACTGGCGCCATACAGAGTCGCGGATTACGCCCATGCCTTACGAATACACGCTCATGCCCTCCCCCGTTGGCCAACTCACCCTGGTGGCGCGCAACGGCAGACTCGGCGCCATCCTGTGGGAAAACGAGCGCGCCAACCGTGTGCGCCTGGGTGAATTGCGCGAGGCCAATGACAGCCCGGTGCTGCTGGAAACCGAGCGCCAGCTGAAGGAGTATTTCGCCGGTACCCGCCACCAATTCGAGCTGGAGTTGGATTTCTCGGGCACCGACTTTCAGAAGCAGGTCTGGCAGGCGCTGCTAACGATTCCGTTCGGCGAAACCCGCAGCTACAGCCAGATCGCGCAGCAGATCGGCAAGCCGAAAGCCGTACGTGCGGTAGGTGCCGCCAATGGACGTAACCCGATTTCGATCATTGCGCCGTGCCATCGGGTGATTGGTGCATCAGGCGGGCTGACCGGGTTCGCCGGAGGGTTGCAAGCCAAGCAGTATTTGCTGGCACTGGAAGGCACCGGCCAGGCGCAATTGGCTTTTTAAGGTCGCCGACGACAAAACTTTCCACGTTGCTCATCACGCCAAATGTAAAAAGAAATTTCAAAGACGCGCTGCGGTCCACTCTTTCATCACCCCCCTTCCAAAGGAAAAGCGGTCATGAAATTCTCTGCAGTCTCCCAGTCCCTGTCCCGTTGGGCAGGCAGCCCGCGTACGTTCTACGCGGCGATGGCGTTGATCCTGGCGTGGAGCCTGAGCGGGCCATATTTCCACTACAACGACACCTGGCAGCTGATCATCAACACCTCAACCACCATCATCACTTTCCTGATGGTGTTCCTGATCCAGAACACGCAGAACCGCGACAACGACATCCTGCATATCAAGATCGATGAACTGCTGCGCGTTTCCAAGGATGCGCAGAATGCGGTGTTGAGCCTGGATGGGCTGGACCGTAAAGAACTGGAGAAACTGCGCAAGGAATACCGCAGCATCGGCGCGACGGGCAACGTCAGTCTCAATAGCAGTTGCGGCGAGCACGTCGACGATGCGGCGCCGATCAAAACCGATTTGAACCAGGCATGAAAAAACGGCGGTTGGAGAAGCTCCAACCGCCGTTTTTCAGTTCAGGTGACAGACTCAACCGTCACCTTGATGTCCCTTGCCGTAAGTCGAGGCCAATGCGCGGGCTTTCTGCAGACGCTCCTCCAACTTAGGCAACGTCTCATCCACAAGGGCCTTTATTTCCGGTACATCCGACGCTGCACCTTCCTTTTTGAACAGGGCGATAGCGTCTTCGTTTTCCTTCACCTGTTGCGCTGTGTAGGCGGCGTCAAAGGAGTCGCCGTCCTTGAGTTCGGGCATCAGGGTTTCGGCTTTATCGACGATCTTCTCGCGCGGCGCCACCGGCAGGTCGAGCTTCTTGGCAATGGCTGCCAAATGCTGGTTGGCCAGGGTGCGCTCGTTGATCACCTCGATGGTGTAGTCCTTGATTTCCTGGGACGAAGTTTTGGCGTGGGCCATGCGACTGGTTTCGATATCAGCCATCCCTTTGGCCGAAGCCTGCTCGATGAATTCAGCAGGTGACTGGGCGAAAGCATTGCTGGCGCCGAGGCCCAGCAGCATCGCGAAACTGGCGGTGCGTAACCGGATAGCCATGCGGCTCATGATGGGTTCCTCCAGGGTAAAAATAAGTGCGAGGGAACACACCCCGCCCTGGATTCGAATTTTATGCGCGGCAAAGGTTTAGAAAAAACTCGCCAGTGCGACGAACGGTCGTCCTCAATTCAGGTGGGTCTGCTGCCGAACAGGCCTGGCAACGCGTGCGCCAGGGCATTGATGGCGAAACCGATGAACATCACACCGCAGAGCCGGGTGATGAGGATTTCGTGCCGCTGATACACCGTGCGCACCCGCTGGGCGCCGACCACGCCGATCAGGATCGCGTAGGCCAGCACGCCGCCAATGAAGCTCAGGAAGATCAGCGAAGGCAGCATCGACCAGGTCAGCAACTCGGCACGGCTGGACAGCAACGCCGTAAACGTCGCCACAGCCACGGGGTACGCCTTGGGGTTGGTCAGGCCGAACAGAATGCCGTGCCAGAACGGATGCCGTGCCGCGCCCTGAGGTGTATCGCCGCTGCGACGCTGAGTGCGAATCGCACGCCAGCCGAGCCAGAACAGGTACAGGCCGCTGAGCACGCCGAGCACATCAAACGCACTGCTGCCCACTTCCCGCGCGCCAACGATGGCGATTAATGCCGTCGAGCACCACACCACATCCCCCAGCAAATGCCCGCACAGGAAACCCGCCCCTGCGCGGCGACCACGGGCGGCGCCGATGCCGAACACAGCCAACACGCCCGGTCCAGGCGTAATACCGTAGATAAATCCAGATGCGAGGACGGCGAGTAACAAGGATGGGGTCATGGGCGCGACTCAAACAGAGGGTCAAGAGGTGCTGGGATTCTGCACGTTCCAAGGCTACGGGTAAAACTTCATTCCGGCATAGGGCTTGGTGCGACACGCTTGCAGCCGCGAGGCCAGGTCACCGACATGAGCTTCGAGTTTGTGGCCATCGGGATCGAGAAAATAGAACGACGCCCCTTCGCTGCGGTTGTCACGCCACTCCTGCACATCACCAGCTCGCAGGCGTGCGACCAACGCGGTGAAATCGGCCGCCGCGACGGTAAACGCATAATGGCTGTAATCGGCCGCTGGCTTGACGTCGCGCAGTGGATCGAGTGACAGACACAGCCATAGACCCGGCAGCGAGAGGTACGCGCCGGAGTCCCATGTGGCATCCAGCTGAAGTTGCAGCAACTCATGATAGAAGCGGACGCTGCGGTCCAAGTCGGTGACAGCCAGGGTCAGGTGGTTGAAGCCGCAAAGCATGGGAATATCCTTTTCACGTTCAGAACGCGCGCCCCTCACGAACGGGACAAATCATGGTGGCGGTGACGAGGTAGTATGTTGCACTTGGAACACGCAAGAGGGTTATGCCTCGATGGCCCTACATCGTTCCGTACCGTATCTGAGAGGGACGATTACAAGTCATGCGGATTTTCCATACGCGGCGCCAGCCACCCGCATCCTCGTAGCGGATGTTCAATCACTTAACCCCCCCTGCACCCGTCCAATCAACCACTGCAAACCCGCATCCCCGCCCCGCCTTGCGTGCCATGCCAGCTCAAACGCAAAAGACGGAATATGAAACGGCGGCGGTACGGCCAGCAAGTGCGCGTGATCAATATTCAGCAAGCCACGCGACGACACGGTAAGAATCAAGTCGGTGCCTTGAATCAGCTGCGGCGCCACACCCCAGTGCGGCAGGCTGATCGCCACGTGCCGACGCTGACGAATCGCCGTCAGCGCCCGTTCGATTTCCGGCGTGCCACTGCCGCGCATTTCCAGCAATACATGGGGACGTGACAGGTAGGTGGGCAGGTCCAATATGCCGCTTGCCGGCAGGCTGTTGCGGTCCACCAGGCAGGTGTAGTGCTCGTCGAACAACGGCGTAGTATTCAGTTCGGCAGGCATGTCGGGGAAAACACCGGCAGCCAGGTCGAGGTCGCCATTGAGCACGCCCTCCACCATGCCTTCACGGCTGGCCTGGATAATCTGCAGGTCAATACCCGGCGCTTCACGGCGCAACGTACGCACCAGGTCAGGTAGGAAAATCGCCGCACTGTAGTCAGACATCGCCAGACGAAACCGGCGTTTGGCCGACGCCGGGTCGAAGCGATTGGGCGCCAGCAAGGCCTGTACCTGGGCCAGGGCTTCAGCCAGTGGCGTGGCCAGCTCCAGCGCGCGAGCGGTTGGCACCAGCCTGCCGCCCTGACGCACCAGCAGCGGATCACCGAGCAGATCACGCAAGCGCGCCAGCGCATGACTGACCGCCGGTTGACTGAGGTGCAAACGCTCGGCGGCGCGGGTGACCTGTTGCTCGCTGAGCAAGGCGTCAAGAATCACCAGCAAGTTGAGGTCGATGCGGCGCAGATCATTCATCAGCTGCATGCTCGGCATAAGAACTTGGAATTTAAATTTGCGCGACGAATAGCCTAGAGTCCAGCAAAACCTCTAGGAGATTCAAAATGACCACGTTGCATTGGCTGGGTTTATTGGCACTGGCGGTCGTCGCCGGGGCAGTGGTGCCGTTCCAGAGTGCGATCAACGCCAACCTCGGGCGCGGGCTGGGTCACCCGCTGTGGGCCACGCTGGCGTCATTGCTGGTGAGCATCCTCGTGTTGCTGCCGGTGATAATCGCGCTGCGCTTGCCGTTGCCAAGCCTGGCGTTTATCAGCAAGGCGCCGCTGTGGATGTGGGCGGGCGGCGCGTTTGGCGTGTGCTTTATTTCCCTGGCGTTGATACTGCTGCCCAAACTCGGCGCGTCGGGCTTTATCGCCTTGGCCATGGCCGGGCAGATTCTGGCCTCGCTGGCGCTTGATCATTTTG
Organism: Pseudomonas petroselini; assembly: GCF_045037875.1. NCBI lineage: Bacteria > Pseudomonadati > Pseudomonadota > Gammaproteobacteria > Pseudomonadales > Pseudomonadaceae > Pseudomonas > Pseudomonas petroselini. The sequence continues at coordinate 2,371,138 of NZ_CP173614.1, read as the reverse complement.
GCCTGTTCGGCCTGGTGGAGCGTCAACTGACAACGCCCCGGATTCTTGGCGCGTTGTTGTTGATCGGGGGCGTAGCGTTGATTCAGTTCAGCACCACGCCCGCCCGCGCCTTGGCGACCGCTGGCTGATCAGCCCTTATCGAGGGTGCGCAGCTTTTGTGGCAGGCCCCACAACAACAGCGCCGCGGCCAACAGCGCACATACGCCGATCACATAGAGCGCCGGGGTGGTGCTGCCGGTCAGGTCCTTGATCCGCCCTACCATCACCGGGCTGACGATGCCACCGAACTGCCCGAGGGTATTGATCACCGCAATACCGCCCGCCGCGCCTGCCCCGGCACCGGCCAGCAACTTGGGAGGCAGGGTCCAGAAGGTCGGGATCGAAGCGATGATGCCCGCGCCCAACATGCCCAGGGCAATGATCAGGAAGGTGGTGTGGTCGGCAAAAATGCCCGCACAGAAGAAGCCCACCGCCCCCAGCACGACCAGGCCGCAGACGAACTTGCGCCGCTCGCCGGTGGCATCCGACAGTCGCCCGATCACCACCATACTGATGGCACCGCACACATAAGGAATCGCCGTGAGCAGTCCGATCATCACCGGGCTCTGGGTGCCGGCGCTGCGGATCAGTTGCGGGGCCCAGAAGTTGAGGCCGTAGGACGCCACCTGAATCAGGAAGTAGATAAACCCAAGCATCAGGAACCCAGGGATGCGGATCGCCGACAGCAGCGAGCCTCCATGCGAGTTCGGCTCATGCTTGGCGATACGGCTGGCCAGCAAGGCCTTCTCCGCCGGCGTCAGCCAATGGGCGTCTTCGATACGGTCCTTGAGCAATGTCAGCACCAGGAACCCGAGGCCGATGCACGGCAAGCCACCGAGCAGGAACAGCCAATGCCAGCCACGCATCTGGAAGACGCCGTCGAGGTGCTCCAGCACCAGGCCGGAGAACGGCGCGCCCACCAGGCCCGCAAACGCCGACGCCAGGAACAGCATCGAGGTGATACGCCCCCGGAAGTGCTGCGGGAACCACAACGTCAGGTAATACAGCACGCCGGGCGCGAAACCCGCCTCCATCGCACCGATGATGAAGCGCAGGCCATAGAACTGCCATTCGGCGGTGACAAACACCATCGCCGCCGTCGCCAGGCCCCACGACATCATGATGCGCGCAATCCAGCGCCGGGCACCGACCTTGTACAGCATCATGTTGCTCGGCACTTCGAAGATCACATAACCCACCACGAACAACCCCGCGCCCAAGCCATAGGCGGTGTCGCTCAGGCTCAGGTCCGCCTGCAGCTGGAACTTTGCGAAGCTGATATTGATACGGTCAAAAAACGCGAACAGGTAGCACACCATGATCAGCGGCATCAGGCGCCAGGCGACCTTGCTGACCAGGGCTTTTTCGGCATCGATTTCAGCGGCCGGGCGCACGCCGGCCTCCAACGTATTAGTGCTCATGCTTTCTCTCCAGCGGGCTGCTCATTGGCGCCCGATTGTTTTTGTTGTCTGGTGCTGTGTTACAGCGCGGCGATGTAGGCCGGGGGGGCATGCAGGTCGCAATTACGCCCGGCCTTGGCCACCTGGCCGGGCAGTTCGTGACCCAACAGGGCCGGCAAGCGACGGGACATGTGCAGCAGGTGCGGCAGGTCGATACCGGTGTAAATCCCGACCTCCTCGCACAGGTTGACCAAATCTTCAGTGCAGATGTTGCCCGACGCCCCCGGCGCAAACGGGCAACCGCCCAACCCACCGAGCGCTGCGTCAAAACGACGGGCGCCGGCCTCATAAGCCGCCAGCACGTTGCACAGACCCAGGCCACGAGTGTTGTGGAAATGCAGGGTCAGATCGCGGGCGGACACGCGCTGCAACACGCGCTTGACCAGGCGCTCGACCTGTCGCGGGTTGGCCATGCCGGTGGTGTCGGCCAGGCTGATACCGGTGATTCCAAGCGCTTGGTACGCCTCGACAATCTGCAGCACGCGGTCTTCAGCGATCTTGCCCTCGAACGGGCAACCGAAGGTGGTGGCGATACTGCCGTTGAGCCTTACCGGGTGGTCGGCGGCAAAGCGTGTGATATCGCCAAACGCCGCCAACGACGCCTCGCAGCGCATGCGCATATTGGCCAGGTTGTGGGTCTGGCTGGCGGACATCACCAGGTTCAACTCATCAGCGCGGGACTCGATGGCACGCTGGGCGCCCTTGAGGTTGGGGATCAGCGCCACATAGATCACACCCGGCTTGCGCTCGATGCCCTGGAACACTTGCTCGCCATCGCGCAATGCCGGGATGGCCTTGGGCGAGACGAACGAGCCTGCTTCGATCCGCGAGAAACCGGCCTGGGAAAGCTGGTCGATCAAGGCGATCTTATCCGTCGTTTCGACCCAGGTCGGCTCGATTTGCAGGCCATCGCGCGGGGACACTTCCTGCACGATCAGCGGGTCTGAATAGTCTGTGATCATTGCACCACCCCCGAGGTTTTCAGGCGTTGGATATCCGCGCCGGCCAGGCCCAGGCTGCCGAGAATTTCGTCGGTGTGTTGCCCCAGGGACGGACCCTGCCAGTTCACGCCGCCGGGGGTTTCCGAGAGTTTGGGCACGATGCCGGGCATCTTCACCGACACACCGCCCGGCAGCTCGGCATTGAGCAACATGTCACGCGCCTGGTAGTGCGGGTCGCTGACGATATCGGCCACGGAGTAGATACGCCCGGCGGGCACTTCAGCCGCTTCCAGGGCGCTAAGCACCTGCTCGATGGGCAGGCTGCTGGTCCAGTGCGTAATCGCAGCGTCGAGCAACCCGCTCTTGGCGGCGCGGCCATCGTTATGGGCAAACTCGGGTGCTTCGGCCAGGTCGGTGCGACCAATGGTGGTCATCAGGCGCTTGTAGATCGGGTCGCTGTTGCCGGCGATCACCACATAGGCGCCGTCGGCCGTCAGGTAGGTATTGGAGGGCGCAATGCCAGGCAAGGCGCCGCCGCTGCGTTCACGCACATGGCCGAGCATGTCGTATTCCGGCACCAGGCTTTCCATCAGGTTGAACACGCTTTCGGCCAACGACACATCGACAATCTGCCCGTCGCCCTGCCCCGTCTTGACCCGCAGCAGCGACATCAGTGCGCCGATCACGCCGTGCAGCGACGCCAGGGAATCCCCCAGGCTCACGCCGACCCGCGCCGGCGGCGAGTCCGGGTTGCCGGTGGTGTAGCGGATGCCGCCCATCGCCTCGCCGATGGCACCGAAGCCGGGGCGGTCGCGATACGGGCCGGTCTGACCGTAGCCCGAGATGCGCACCAGCGTCAGCTTGGGGTTGAGGGCGTGCAACACGTCCCAGCCGAGGCCGAGTTTTTCCAGGCCGCCGGGGCGCAGGTTTTCGATCAGTACGTCGGCGTCACCGAGCAATTGCTTGATCAGGTCCAGGCCTTCCGGCGACTTGAGGTCCAGCGCCAAGGACTTCTTGTTACGCGATTGCAGGTACCACCACAGTGACGTGCCTTCGTGCAGCTTTCGCCATTTGCGAAGTGGGTCGCCCTGCCCCATGGCTTCGATCTTGATCACCTCGGCGCCAAACTCGGCCATCAGCCGGGCGGCGAACGGCGCGGCAATCAGGGTGCCGATCTCGATCACCTTGATACCGCTCAGGGGAGCCGTCATGGGGTGTACCTCTTGTTTTTGGAATGTGCTGCCAAGACTAGAGGGGCGGCGCAGGAGAAATCCAACCGTCAGTTGGCAAGGAGCGTTCGCTAAACGCGAACACTCAAATAATCGAACAGTAACCGGCTCACGGGTGACAACTGCGCCTCGTCGCGCACCACCAGAATCAGGCTGCGATCCGACCAGTCATCCGTCAGCGGCACGGCATGCAAACCCAGTGCGCGGCCGAACAATTCATAGGCCTTCTGCGGAAGGACACCGATGCCCATATTCGCCTGGACCATCCGGCACATCGCATCAAACCCGGGCACATGAATGCGCAGGCGCAGCATCTTGCCCGCCTCACGCGCGGCGGCGTGGGTGCGCATATTGATAGAGCTGGCGGCGTGCAGGCCGACGTAATCGCTGTCGAGGGTTTCGGCGAAGGCCAGGCTTTCGCGGGAGGCCAACGAATGATCCTTCGGCATCAACACCACCAGTTTGTCGTGGCGATAAGTCACGCTGGGCAGGCCTTTGGTGTCGGTGTCGCTGGAGCAGATCCCCAGGTCCGCCACGCCATCCAGCACGCCTTGCACAACACCATTGCTGGGACGCTCTTCGAGGTCGGTTTTCACTTCGGGGTGCAATTCAGAAAAGTCCCGTAGGTCTTCCGGAAGGAACTGAATGATCGCCGACAGATTGGCCAGCATCCGCACATAACCGCGCACACCGTGACTATGCTCGCCCAGTTCCAGGCCCATCTTCTCGACGTTGAACAGCATCTGTCGCGCATGGTGCAACAGGGTTTCGCCAGCCGCCGTCAAGTCCATGCCCTTGGCACGCCGCACGAACAGACTGACGCCCAGCACCTGCTCCAACTCCATTAAGCGCTTGCTGGCAGCCGACACGGCAATGGCTTCACGGTTGGCGGCACGGGTCAGCGTGCCTTCCTCAAACACCGCAACGAACAGCTGCAATGTGATCAGGTCCAGCCGACGTACCAGGCTCTTGTGCAGCATCAGCGACGCTCGCTGGCCAGCCGATTGATCTCGGCCTGTTCCACCACCGGCTGCGGCGCGCCATGACTGGCCGCCTGCAACATGGCCCGCCCCACCGTCTCGGTACTCACCACCCAACCCGGTTTCAGCCGACGCGCCAACGACAGCAACGGCCCGAGCACGGAATAGAACGACTGGTACAACGGCGTCTTCGACCGCACGCCATGCAACGGCTGGATCACCCCCGGCCGAAACAGATACACCGCCTTGAACGGCAGGCGCAGCAAGGCGTTCTCGGTCTTGCCCTTGACCCGCGCCCACATCGACTTGCCCGCCTCGGAACTGTCGGTCCCGGCGCCGGACACGTAGATAAAGGTCATCTGCGGATTGAGCCGCGCCAGCGTGCTGGCGGCGACCAGTGTCAGGTCATAGGTGAGGTGGGTGTATTTGGTTTCATTCATCCCCGCCGATGAGACACCGAGGCAGAAGAAGCACGCATCAAACCCTTGCAACAGGTTCTCCAAGGGCTGGAAATCCAGCATGTCACCGTGCAACACCTGGTGCAGCTTGCCGTGCTCTTGGGTCAAGGCCGTGCGGCCGACGGCGACGACTTCCTGAACGTCAGCGGCCAACAGGCACTCGCGCAGGACACCCTGGCCGACCATGCCGGTGGCGCCGAATAACAGAACTCTCATGGGTTGGTTCCTTGGTTACAAACGATTAGCCGCACGTTAGAGACAAACACACTATCAGCTTGTAGTTTACCGCTGAAAAAGGAAAAGCCTGCCCTTGAACAATACCACCACCCTCGCCCTGGCCTGCAGCGCCGCCTTCCTCGCCCAAGTCGGCATCAGCAGCTACCTGCCCGCCGTCCCCGCCATCGCCCGCGCCCTCTCGGCGGCTGAAGACCACGTCGCGCTAGCCCTGGCGATCTACCTGGTCGGCATGGCGTTGCCGATGTTGCTGTGGGGCAGCCTGGGCGAGCGTTTTGGGCGTAAGCCTGTGCTGTTGGCGGCGCTTGCCGTGTACGCGTTGGCGAGTGCGGCGATCCCCTCGGCATTCAACGTTGAAGCCTTCCTGTCATTGCGGCTGATTCAAGGGTTGGGCGCGGGCGGCGTTTCGGTGATGGCGCGGGTGTTGGTGCGCGACAGTTTCAGCGGTGCATTGCTGGCAAAAGGGTTGTCGTGGCTGGGCATGACGTTCGTGATCGCTTTGGGCATCGGTCAATTCGTTGGGTCGTTGTTGCAGGTGATCTTCGGCTGGGAGGCGATCTTCTACGGGTTGGCGATTGGCGCGGTCATGTTGATGCTGGTGTTGCAGCGAGTGATGTTCCCGGCACGGGTGAAAGCCGACGCTTGTGCATCCGCCTGGCGCATTTACGCCACGATCGTGCGGCATCCGCCGTTTCTGCATGCAGCCTTGGCCGGTGGCCTGGGTTATGGAGTAATCATCGCCTTCAACACCTGCGCACCGTTGATTCTGCAAGGACGTTTCGAGTGGAGCGCGGCGCAATATGGCTGGCTGGGTTGGCCAATCAGCGCGGCGTATCTGGCGGGGGCATTGATGGTCAACCGCTTCGTGGCTCGCACGGGGCGGCTGAAGATGATGGGCTGGGGTGTGACCCTGGTGCTGACGGGGACGGCCGTGATGCTGCTGGGCAGTGTGTTTGCTGGCGGGCTCGCCATCCTGCTGTGGCTACCGTATTGCGTGGCCGTACTGGGGCAGTCGATGAGTTACCCGATCAGTTTATCCGTGGCCAACGATGAATCGCCGGTGAACGGCTCCTATGCCATGGCCTTGAGCGGCTTTATGCATCAGTTGATGGCCGCATTGATCGGCGGCATGGCGAGCCTGCTGGTGAGTCCGCAGGCGTGGCCGTTAGCAGCTTTATGTGTGGCGTTGGCAGGCGCCGCATCAATGTGCGTCGCCCGCTGCCGGTCGGATCAAAACGCGCTGCGAAAGATCTCCTCGATCTGACGCTGATCCGCCCGCCGTGGGTTGGTCAAACCACACGCATCTTTGAGCGCATTGGTCGCCAGCAAGGGAATGTCCTGCAACTTGGCGCCCAGCTCCCGCAATCCGGCAGGAATTTCAACGTCATGGGCCAGGCTGCGAATGGCGGCGATGGCGGCTTGGGCGCCCTCTTCGTCGGTGACGCCCTTGATGTCGGCACCCAACGCACGGCCCACGTCGCTCAAGCGTTTGGCGCTGACGCTGGCGTTGAAGCTTTGCACATGGGGCAGCAACACCGCGTTGCACACACCGTGCGGCAGGTCGTAGAAACCGCCCAACTGGTGGGCCATGGCGTGCACGAAACCCAGCGACGCATTGTTGAAGGCCATGCCGGCAAGGAACTGCGCATACGCCATGTTTTCCCGCGCGACCTTGTCGCTACCGTCGCGTACCGCCAGGCGCAGGTTGGCGCTGATCAGTTCAATGGCCTTGATGGCGCAGGCGTCGGTGATCGGTGTGGCGGCGGTGGACACATAGGCTTCGATGGCATGGGTCAGTGCATCCATGCCGGTGGCGGCGGTGAGGCCCTTGGGCATGCCGACCATCAAGCTTGGGTCGTTGACCGACAGCAACGGCGTGACGTTGCGGTCGACGATGGCCATTTTCACGTGGCGGGTTTCGTCGGTGATGATGCAGAAGCGGGTCATCTCACTGGCGGTGCCGGCGGTGGTGTTGATGGCCACCAGTGGCAGCTGTGGCTTGCTGGACAGGTCGACGCCTTCGTAGTCGCCGATATGCCCGCCGTTGGTAGCGCACAGGGCGATGCCCTTGGCGCAGTCATGGGGCGAGCCGCCGCCCAGGGAGACCACAAAATCGCACTCGCTCTGTTGCAACAACGCCAGGCCTTTTTCGACGTTGTCCACATTGGGGTTGGGCTTGGCGCCGTCGTAGATCACCGAGTCGATGTCCTGCATCGCCAGTTTCTCGGCGATCATGCTGGCCACACCGGCCTTGGCCAGGCCCGCGTCGGTGACGATCAACGCTTTGCGAAAGCCATAGTTGCGGATGGCGATCATGGCTTCGTCGAGGCAGTCGGTGCCCATGATGTTAACGGCGGGGATGAAGAAGGTGCTGCTCATGGCGAATCCTCGGATGACGTTTATGCCTACAGCATCCACCTCACTTGCCTGCGGCATCTTGATCAGGATCAACGCCAACCCGTGATAAAGTCACCGTCCAGCCGATTTCGAGTAGACCCGCCGCAATGAAGGATTTCCAGGATATTGACGCCCACCTTGAAGACTGGAGCGCACTGCGCGCGACCCTCGACTTCAGCGGGATTCTGATCGGCAACGGCGCAAGCCGCACGATTTGGGAAGACTTCGCCTACGACTCGCTGTTCGAAAACGCCCGCACCGTCGAAGAGAAACCCCTGAGCCAATCCGAACTCAGCGTGTTCGACGCCCTGCAGACCCGCAGTTTCGAGCAGGCCCTGGGCGCGTTGAAGACCACCAGCCGGGTCAACAAGGCCTTGGCGGTCAGCTCGGCGGCACCGCGCAATCGCTACTACGCGATCAAGGAAGCGTTGATCAACACTATCCACACCGTGCATATCCCATGGCGCCTGGTGCAACCGTCGACGCTGGCGACGATCAACAGCGAGCTGGCGAACTACCCCACGGTGTTTACCACCAATTACGACCTGCTGAACTACTGGGCGATCCTGCATGCCCCCGGCATCGACGACTTATTCCGCAGCGCCGACGCCAGCTTCGATCTGCGCAATACGCGTACCGACACCACGCGCATTTTGTACTTGCACGGGGGCCTGCACCTGGTGCGCAACCTGGATGGCACCGCGCGCAAATTGCCGACCACCGACAGTACCTTGCTCAGTAGTTTTGCGATCAATAACACCCTCAAGACCCTGGATGACGTGCCGCTGTTTGTCAGCGAGGGCAAGGTGGAAGAAAAGCTCAAGACCATCCGCAGTTCGGATTACCTGTCGTTCTGTTATGAGCAGTTGCTGAGTCATGAAGGTGCGCTGTGCGTCTTCGGCCATGATTTGGGGGCGCAGGACAAGCATCTGGTGGACGCGATTCGCCAGGCCAACGTGACGACGCTGGCGATCTCGGTGTCGGGGCGCACTGACGGGTTTATTCGTCAGCAGAAGCGGCGGTATTCGGAGTTGTTTGATGGCTCTGGGGTGGAGCTGAAATTTTTTGCGGGGCGGACGCATCCATTGGGCAATCCGGCACTGTCAGTCCCCGTCGAACGCTGATCAACAGTGTGGGAGCGGGCTTGCTCGCTCCCACATTGGACTGCATTTCAACCCGGCATCGTGGTCAGTCTTCGGTACTGTGCACCACGACCAGCAACTGCGCCTGCACCGGCCCCACCGAGCGCAACCGATGAGGCTTCTGCGCATTGAAGTGCAGCGCGTCGCCACGCTCCAGGATCACCCGTTCGTTCATGAAATCCACCTCCACCTGGCCTTCATGCACGAACAGAAACTCTTCCCCCACGTGCTCCTTGAAGGTCTTGTCGGTGAACTCCGCCGGCGGGTAGATGATGAACGGCAGCAGGCTGCGCTCGCTGACCTGATGGGCCAGCACGGCGTAACCCGGTGAGGTGTCCGGACGCTCATGGCTGCGCACCAGGCTGTAGCTGTCGAGGCTCACGCTGTCTTCGCTGAACAGCTCTTCGACCTTCACGTTCAACGCCTTGGCCAGTTTCAACGCGGCGGCAATCGACGGCGTGTTGAGCCCGCGCTCGACCTTGGACAGGTAGCTCTTGGTCATGCCGGACTTTTCAGCCAGCGCTTCCAAGGTCACGCCAAGTTTTTTTCTCAATAATTTCAAACGGATAGACATGCGCTGCGATTAATCCATGCAGTAAGCGATGAGCTGTGCTTGCCAATGACACAATGTGTCATATAGCATCTTTAGTGTCATTTGCGTTCACCCAACGACCTTGCGAGCAGCGGGAGACAGCAAACCAAGACGTCCATTGAACCCCCCAAAGGACACCGATATGGCCAAGACATTAGCACTCCCGAAAGACCAGCTGGTCAAGCAAGCGCTGATCCAGATGCAAAACACCCTCGCGGATAATACGTGGACCGACCGGCAAAAGCTGGCGCTGACGTGTCGCATCCTGTTCGAGAACGGCCACGACTCCGGCTTGGCCGGGCAGATCACCGCGCGCGGGCCGCAACCGGGCACCTATTACACTCAGCCACTGGGTTTGGGGTTTGATGAGATCACCGCCAGCAACCTGCTGTTGGTGAATGAAGACCTTGAAGTCCTGGAGGGCCACGGCATCCCCAACCCGGCCAACCGTTTCCACAGTTGGGTGTACCGTGGCCGGCCGGATGTGAAGTGCATCATCCACACTCACCCCACGCACATCGCCGCGCTGTCGATGCTGGAAATACCGCTGCAGGTGTCGCACATGGACCTCTGCCCGCTCTATGAAGACTGCGCATTTCTGGAGGCCTGGCCGGGTGTACCGGTGGGCAATGAAGAGGGCGAAATCATCACCACGGCACTGGGTGACAAGCGCGCGATCCTGCTCTCGCACCACGGCCAGTTGTCCACCGGGACGAGCATCGAGGAAGCCTGCGTGATCGCGCAATTGATCGAGCGCGCAGCCAAGTTGCAGTTGCTGGCGATGGCGGCCGGCACCATCAAGCCGATCCTGCCGGAGCTGGGGCGCGAGGCCCATGACTGGATCTCCCGGCCCAAGCGCCATGGCGCCGCATTCAATTACTACGCCCGGCAGAACCTGCGCCAACACGCCGATTGCCTGAACTGATTGCCTTTTTTTACCCGGAGACCGTCCATGTCCAGCCCCACCCTTCACGGCATCATCGGCTACACCATCACGCCGTTCAGCGCCGACGGCCAGCACATTGACCTCAACGCCCTGGGCCGTTCCATTGATCGCCTGATCGCCAGCGGCGTACACGCTATCGCCCCCTTGGGCAGCACCGGCGAGGGTGCCTATTTGAGCGACGCCGAGTGGGATGAAGTCAGCGCCTACAGCCTGGCGAAAATCGCTCGGCGCGTACCGACCATCGTCAGCGTCTCGGACCTGACCACCGCCAAAGCCGTGCGTCGCGCCCGCTACGCCGAAGCCAATGGCGCCGATGTGGTGATGGTGCTGCCGGCGTCTTACTGGAAACTCAGCGAAGCGGAAATCCTCGCCCACTACGCCGCGATTGGCGACAGCATTGGCGTGCCGATCATGCTCTACAACAACCCGGCCACCAGTGGCACCGACATGTCGGTGGACTTGATCCTGCGCATCGTCAAGCAGGTCGCCAACGTGAGCATGGTCAAGGAAAGCACCGGGGATATTCAGCGCATGCACCAATTGCATCGCCAGAGCGATGTGCCGTTCTACAACGGTTGCAACCCGCTGGCGCTGGAGGCCTTCGCGGCGGGTGCAAAGGGCTGGTGCACGGCCGCGCCGAACTTGATCCCGCAGATGAATCTGGATTTGTACGCGGCAGTGTTGGCCAATGACCTGGGCAAGGCGCGCGAACTGTTTTATGCGCAGTTGCCCTTGCTGGAGTTCATCCTCAAGGGCGGGTTGCCAGCGACGATCAAGGCCGGGCTGCGCTTGAGCGGGTTGGAGGTGGGTGACCCTCGTTTGCCGGTGTTCCCATTGGGCGAGGCCGGAGTCGAACAGCTGAAAACATTGCTGCTCTAAAGCCGCGAGCCAATGTGGGAGGGAGCAAGCCCCCTTCCACATTTTAAATCGAGCACATTCTATAAATAGAGACAAATGATAATGATTCTCGATAGAATCCGCGACTTTTCCATGTCGTGCTTCGTCAAGAAGGATATCCATGTCTCGTCCCAAGCCCGACCCGTTGTCGGCCGATGCCTTTCGCGGGTTTTATACAGATATCCTGTATTTCCTGCGCAAACGCACGGACAACGCCAGCGACGCGGCGGACATGACCCAGGATGTCTTTACTCAGTGGCTGGACTACCGCGACCGGGCCAAGGTCGAGCAGCCACGGGCGTTCCTGTTCCAGATGGCGCGCAACCTGCTGCGTGATCACTGGCGCAAACAGAAGGTACGGCAGACCGCCCATCACGATCAGGCCGACATGGACGTGGAGCCTGCCACCGACGAGCAAAACGAGCCCATGGTCGCCGCGCAACGCTTGCAACGCCTGGAACAGTTGAAAGAAGTCCTCGCCGAACTCTCGCCCCGCAGGCGAGAAGCCCTTATGCTGCACCGCTTCGAAGGCCTGAGCCAAACGCAGATCGCCGAGCGCATGGGCATTTCGACCAGCATGGTGGAAAAGCACATCGCGTTTGCCCTGCTGCACTGCAAGCGACGCCTTCAACCCGAACCCGGCACGGAGCAGCCAGAATGAACCGCCTGAGCGATACCGACGCCCTGGACATCGAAGAGAGCGACTCCATCGATGCCCAAGCCGCCAGCTGGTTTGCCCGCAACCGCAATGACACGGGGCGTGCCGACCGCAAAGCCTTCGCCGCCTGGCAAGCCGAGCCCGCCCATGCCCGCGCCTATGCCGAATTCGAGCAGCTGTGGGCAGACCTGGCCCAGTTGCAGCAACTGAACAAACCGGTGGCGCTGGGCAAGCGCAAACCGTCGGTCTGGCGCCCCGCCGTGGCCGTGGCCGCCGCCTTGCTGTGCGCGGTGTTGGCCACCCCTATTGGCGCGCCCCGCGAGCTGTATCACACTCACGTCGCGGGCCACGCCAAAGGCATGCGCACGCTGGAACTGCCCGATGGCAGCACCTTGTATGTGAATGCCAACACCCGCGTGCGGGTGGATTTCACGGCGTACCAGCGCATCGTGCACCTGGAAAAGGGCCAGGTGTACATCGACGTGGCCGCCGATAAGGAACGGCCACTCTTCGTGCAGGCGGGCGAAGCCAATGTGCGCGTGGTGGGCACCGGCTTCGATGTGCGGCGCAGCCAGCAGCAACTGGTGGTCAGCGTCGCCCATGGCCAGGTCGCCTTCGCGCCTGACGCGAAAAGCCCCGTCAGCCTGCTGGGTGCACAGCAACGCGCCCTCTACAGCTACGCCAAAGGCACGTTGCAACAGCAAACCCTCCCCGCAGAGGAAGTCGCTGACTGGCGCAGCGGGCACTTGTCGTTTCGCAACCGCGAACTGGCTAGCCTGATCGATGAGTTGAGCCTGTATCGCCCCCAGGCACCGCTGCAGGTGAGTAACGCCGTGGCGCACCTGAAGGTGTCGGGCAATCTGGATGTAAACGACCCCGACGCCCTGCTCAATGCCCTGCCCGCGCTGCTACCGGTAAAAACCGTGGCGTCGGCCGATGGCATCGTACACATCGAACCGAGCAAATAATCCCTAAAGACACGTACTTGAGAATATTTTGCATTCGCAGGTGTGGATTTTTTCACCTGCCCCGTCTTCCTCCGGTCTGCACCTGATACGCACATCTTTTTGGCCATTTGGCCGCACCGGGGGATTTCATGTTTCGCGCGCCTTGCCACGCTTCGCTTCTGCTTCTTCGACCGACCCTCATCGCCACCTGCCTGGCGTTCAGCCTCAGTGCCCAGGCCGAGACATTCCAACTACCCGCCCAGGCGCTGGCCACGTCCCTGAGCCAAGTGGCGCAGCAGGCACAGATCCAGCTGCTGTTCGATGAAGCGCTGCTCAAGAACGTGCAAGCGCCGGCGCTCAACGGTGATTTCACGCCGGAAGTGGCGATTCGTACCCTGCTGAAAAACGGCGAATTCACCCTGATCAAGATCGGCAGCACCTACGTGGTAAGGCCCGAAGAGGCGAAAACCACCCAGAGCGGCGCGATCCAGCTGGATGCACTGAGCGTGATCGGCACCGGTAACGAGGTCGACTCCAGCACCGTCGGCCGCTCCACCCTGAGCCAGGCGGATATCGACCGCTACCAGCCCGATAACATTCCTTCGCTGTTGCAGACCCTGCCCGGCGTGTTCATGGGCGGCTCGCCCAAGCCCGGCGGACAGACCATCAACATTCGCGGCATGGCCGAGGCCGAAGACGTGCCGATGACCGTGGACGGTGCGGCCAAGAGCGGCTTCGAGCGCTACCAGCAAGGCACGGTGTTCATCGAGCCCGAATTGATCAAAAGCATTGAGGTGGAGAAAGGCCCCTACTCACCGTTCACCGGTAATGGCGGTTTCGGCGGCACGGTGAACATGACCACCAAAGATGCCGCAGACCTGCTCAAGGATGGGCGTAATGTCGGCGCGATGACCAAATACACCTACTCCAGCAACACCCACGAGCAGGTCTACAGCGGCGCCGTCTATGGCCGCACCGACGACGGGCGCATGGATGGCCTGGTGTACCTGACCAAGCGCGATGGCGACGACCTCAAACTCGCCGCCACACCGCCCGACCCTCGCAATAGTTATCCGATCAACCCCAAGCGCCTGCCCAACAGCGCGCAGGATGTGGAGGGTAAATTGTTCAAATTCAACGCGCACTTCACCGATGAGCACAGCATAGGGTTGTCTTACTCGCGCGCCCTGAGCGAACGGATGACACCGTTTTCGGCCAAATCCTACCCCTCACCGCCGACGCAAGCGGCCATCAATCTGTATGGCTATGAAAACGCCGTGAAACGCTTTCTGGCGGATCGCGAGACCGTGGACACCACCTGGTCAGGCAAATACCAATACCAGCCGCTGGATAACCCGCTCGTCGACTTGAAGCTCAGCTACTCGGAATCCAATACGGACCAGACCGACGAGCGCGCCGCAAACGCGGTCATCAGCCTGACCAGCGGTGGACGCAAGATGGATACGTCCTACACCGACCGCATCCTTGAGCTGCGCAACATCAGCCTGTTCACCACCGGCCCGCTGGAACACGCGGTGACGACCGGCGTGCAATTGCACAAGCACAAGCGCGAAACCGACAGCTGGATGCCCGTCGCGCCGTACAACACCGCCCAGTACAACTACGGGCATTTCCAGCCGTACTTCATGCCACGCGGCAAAGTCGACACCAACGCGTTTTATCTGCAGGACGCCGTGACAATCGGCGACGTGACCATCACGCCCTCGCTGCGCTATGACCATGTGCGCAACCGGGGTGAAGCCAACGACGCGCCGTACTACAGCAACCCGAACCCGATTTACGGGCACGACTACAGCGACCGCACCTACACCGGCTGGTCGCCGCGTCTGGCGGCGTTCTGGAATGTCACCCCGGATGTGGCGCTGTTCGCCAGTTGGAACCGCACATGGCGCGCGCCGGTGATCGACGAACTGTATGAGCTCCAGGGCGCCAACAGCACACGCACCGCTACCAGCCAGAACCTCGACCCGGAGCGCATCACCGCGATGACTGCCGGTAACGTCACTCACTTTTCCGACGTATTCACTCGCGGCGACAACTTGCAGTTGCGCACCACGCTGTTCCACAACCGCATCGAGGACGAGATTTTCAAGAACACCGGTATCGGCTGTGAGCGGCAAATGACCGTGGTCGGCTCAGTCGGCGCCCTGTGCACCGACATGGCGTCCAAGACCAACTATCGCAACATTGGCGGCATGACCATCAAAGGGGTGGAGCTGGAAAGCTACTACGACTCGACATATGTATTCGGCTCCCTGACTTACTCCTGGGCTACAGGCAAACGCGACAATCCCTACACCAATCCGTGGGCGACCAACCTTCACGTGTGGGCCCGGGATATTCCGCCGGCCAAATGGGTCGTGGTGCTGGGCACCAAGATTCCGAGCTGGGACGCACAGGTTGGCTGGCAGGGTCAGTTCGTGCGCAAGACCGATCGCGTGCCCAGCGATATCTACGCGCGCGGCATCAACTCGACAGTGGGCGACGACGTTTACGACCATTACGAGAACGCCAGCTATGACACCCAAGGCCTGTTCGCCAACTGGAAACCGCAGCAGGCAGGACTTAAAGGTACCGAGATCAACTTCACCGTCGACAACCTGTTCAACCGCAACTACCGGCCGGCACTCAGCGGCGCCGGTGTGTACAGCCAAGGCCGCAACGCCAAGATCAGCATCACCCGCTTCTTCTGAAGACCGGCACGGTCAATGTGGGAGTCGGGCTTGCCCGCGATGCAGGCGACGCGGTGGTCAACTGTACGGATAAATCCGTACTCAGCTGTAGGCCCGCACTCTGCGGGGGATGTGGCTAGATGGGCTTCCCTTGAAGCCCTCTGGATTTCGGATCCCGCCCATGAGCTCGCGCGAAAACACCGGCATGGCCCTCGGCCTGCTGGGCGTCATCATCTTCAGCCTGACCCTGCCCTTCACCCGCATCGTGGTGCAGGAAATCCACCCGTTGCTCAACGGCCTGGGCCGTGCGTTGTTCGCGGCGATTCCGGCGGCGGCGCTGTTGCTGTGGCGCCGCGAGCGCTGGCCCACCTGGCGCCAGGTGCGCGGGCTGTGCCTGGTGATCGCCGGCGTCATTCTCGGCTTTCCGGTGCTGTCGGCCTGGGCCATGCAAACCTTGCCGGCGTCCCACGGCGCGCTGGTCAACGGCCTGCAACCGCTGTGCGTGGCACTGTACGCGGCGTGGCTGTCCCACGAGCGGCCATCAAAAGCCTTCTGGGCCTGTGCCGCGCTGGGCAGTGCGTTGGTGTTGAGTTATGCGCTGATCACCGGGGCCGGCAGTATCCAAGCCGGTGACCTGCTGATGCTGGGTGCGATCGCTGTCGGTGGCCTGGGGTATGCCGAAGGTGGCCGGTTGGCCAAGGAGATGGGCGGCTGGCAGGTGATCTGCTGGGCGCTGGTGCTGTCGACACCAGTGTTGTTCGGCCCGGTGTGGTACCTGGCGGCGCAGCATCAAGGCGCGGTGTCGATGCGCGCGTGGTGGGCGTTTGGCTATGTCTCGTTGTTCTCGCAGTTCCTCGGGTTCTTTGCCTGGTACGCCGGGTTGGCCATGGGCGGCATCGCGCGGGTCAGCCAGATCCAGCTGTTGCAGATCTTCTTCACCATCGCGTTTTCGGCGTTGTTCTTTGGTGAACATATCGAGCCGATCACCTGGGTGTTTGCGTGCGGGGTGATCGTGACGGTGATGCTGGGGCGCAAGACGGCGGTGCAGCCTGCACCAGCCACCAAGCCCGGCACAGTCTAATTGTGGGAGGGACCTGCTCCCTCCCACAGGGGTTCGGTGCTCAGTTCAGGTAACCCTCCGCACGCAGCAAGGTTTCCAGGCAGTGTTCGGTGATGTGGTAGAACGCCTTCAACTCCTGGATTTTCTCCAGCAGTTGAGCATTGTCCACCGGCTCGGCGCGCTTCACGGCAAGGATCATCTTGTTCTT
Organism: Pseudomonas petroselini; assembly: GCF_045037875.1. Taxonomy (NCBI): domain Bacteria; kingdom Pseudomonadati; phylum Pseudomonadota; class Gammaproteobacteria; order Pseudomonadales; family Pseudomonadaceae; genus Pseudomonas; species Pseudomonas petroselini. Next base: position 2,354,257 of record NZ_CP173614.1, on the reverse strand, counting down.
GTTGGTGTGCTCCAACGAGATGAACTCGAACACCTTGGTCTCATAGCCACAGGCTTCAAGGAACAACGCACGCAGACTGTCGGTGACCATTTCCGCCTGCTGGCCCAGGTGCAGGCCGTATTGCAGCATGGGCTTGAGCAGCACTGGGCTCTGGATCTGCAGGCGGATCTGCTTGTGGCAGCACGGCGAGCACATGATGATCGACGCGCCGGAGCGAATGCCGGTGTGGATCGCATAGTCAGTGGCAATGTCGCAGGCATGCAGGGCGATCATCACGTCCAGCTCGCTGGGGGCCACGCTGCGCACATCGCCACATTTGAACACCAGCCCCGGGTGTTCCAGGCGGGCGGCGGCGGTGTTGCACAGGGTCACCATGTCTTCACGCAGCTCGACGCCCGTCACCTCGCCCTCGGCCTTGAGGGTGTTGCGCAGGTAGTCGTGAATCGCAAACGTCAGGTAACCCTTGCCCGAACCGAAGTCGGCGACGCGCACCGGCTGGTCCAGCTTCAACGGTGACGAGGTCAGCGCATGGCTGAACACTTCGATGAACTTGTTGATCTGCTTCCACTTGCGCGACATCGACGGGATCAGCGCCTGCTTGGCGTCGGTCACACCCAGGTCGGCGAGGAACGGCCGGCTCAGGTCAAGGAAGCGGTTCTTCTCGCGGTTATGCTCAGCCGAGGGCGCTTCGCGCAGTTGCTGCGGTTTGCTTTTGAACAGCGAGCTTTTGTTCTTCTTGCTGTACTCCAGCTGGGCTTCGTCGGTCAGCGACAGCAGGTGGGCGTTCTTGAACTGGGCCGGCAGCAGCTCGGCAATCGCCGTCACGCCATCTACCAAAGGAAAGTTCTTGGTGATATCGCGGGTCTTGTAACGGTAGACGAAGGACAGGCACGGCTGCTCCTTGACCGTTACCGGCTTGATGATCAACCGCTGCAACTCAACCTCGTCACCGACGTATTTGGCCAGCACCAGCTTGATAAAGGCATTCTGCGCGAGGCTTGCGCTCAGCAGTTCGATGAACTGGGCATGATGATCCGGTTGAGCAGTGACAGACATGAACAAAAACGCCTCGGGCAGGGAATGCCAGGCATTTTAGGGTGGATCGTGATTCAGGGCACGGGGTTATTTGATCAGCGGTGCTCTGAATGGATGACACAAAACCCAATGTGGGAGGGGGCTTGCCCCCGATGGCGGTGTGTCAGTACTCGATTTATTGGCTGATCCACCGCTATCGGGGGCAAGTCGAATCGTCGCACCGCCCCTCCCACATTTTTATCCCAGTGTTGAATTTTTATTCGAGTACGACCAGGCGATTGGGCAGTTCGTTACGGGTTTGAGTCACCGGCACATGCACCTTGAGCAACTCGCCACAGGCTTCAATGCAGCTGATAAACCCCGCCAACGTCTGCCCCTGTTTCACCTGCTGGGTGAACGCCTTGACGATCGCATCCCAACTGCTGTCATCCAGGCACTTGGAAATGCCGTCATCCACCAGGATCTCCACATACCGCTCGGCCTCGCTGACGAAAATCAGCACCCCGGTACTCCCCACCGTGTGGTGCAGGTTCTGCTCCAGAAACTGCCGACGCGCCAGGTTCGAAGCACGCCAGTGACGGACCGAACGGGGGATGAGGCGCGTGGTCACCTTAGGCAGGCGAAACACCAGGCACAACACGATGAACGTCGCCCATTGCGCCAGCAGCAAGGTGTACATGGTCAGGTAGCCCGACAAGTAATGCACCACACCGGGCACCACCAAGGCGATCAGGCTGGCCCACAGCAGCGGGATATAGGCGTAGTCGTCCGCGCGAGCGGCCAGTACGGTCACCAGTTCCGCGTCAGTGGTTTTTTCCACCCGGGCGATCGCCTCGGCGACTTGGCGCTGCTCGTGTTCAGTCAGTAATGCCATGGTTGTCGTTGCTCTCTCATTATTATCATCACCAGCCGCCTGAAGCCCCGCCGCCGCCGAAGCCGCCACCGCCGCCCCGGAAACCACCGCCGCCGCCCCCACCACCACCGCCGCGTCCGCTGCTGCTGAGAATCGCCAGCAGGATAGCGCCCACCGGCAGCCCCATACGATGGCACAGCCACAACACACCGATCAGCAGGATAAACAAGCCGATGGAAAAAACCGGATTATCCTTGGCGAAGTTGGCGTCCGCCACATGGGCCGGCACGGCCAACGGTTCACCGCCGACCACCTGCACCATCGCGGCCACGCCGTCGCTGATGCCTTTGCTGTAGTGACCGGCTTTGAAAGACGGTGTGATCACCTGGTTGATGATCACCCACGACTGCGCGTCAGTGAGCACACCTTCGAGGCCATAGCCGACTTCGATGCGCAATTTGCGCTCATCGCGGGCGACGATCAACAGCGCGCCGTTGTCCTTGCCCTTCTGGCCGATGCCCCATTGGCGGCCGAGTTGATAACCGTAGTCCTCAATGGGCACGCCCTGCAGGTCTGGCACCGTGACCACCACGATCTGGTCGCCACGGGTTTGCTCCAGTGCCTGCAATTGCTGGGTAATCTGCTCGCGCACCGCCGGGTCGATCATCTGGGCGGTGTCCACCACCCGCCCGCTCAGCGCCGGGAAGCTCAGTGCGGCCTGGGCCACGCCGACGCAGGCCAACAGCCACAGCGCCAGGCCTATCCGTAATAAACGCATCGACACCTCAGTGCAGCCTTATTTGAACTTCACTTGCGGCGCTTTATCGGCATCGGCACTGGTGGCTTCAAACGTGGCGCGGATCGGCAAGTCGCTGTACATCACGCTGTGCCACAGGCGGCCAGGGAAAGTGCGGATCTCGGTGTTGTAGGCCTGAACGGCCTGGATAAAGTCGCGGCGGGCCACGGCGATACGGTTTTCGGTGCCTTCAAGCTGCGATTGCAGGGCCAGGAAATTCTGGTTGGCCTTCAGGTCCGGGTAGCGCTCGGACACCACCATCAGACGGCTGAGTGCGCCGCTCAAACCATCCTGGGCTTGCTGGAACTGCTTGAGTTTTTCCGGGTTGTCGAGGGTGCTGGCATCCACCTGGATCGAGGTGGCCTTGGCCCGCGCCTCAATCACGGCGGTGAGGGTGTCTTGCTCATGGGCGGCGTAGCCCTTGACCACTTCCACCAGGTTGGGGATCAGGTCGGCGCGGCGCTGGTACTGGTTCTGCACCTGGCCCCAGGCAGCCTTGGCCTGTTCGTCCAGGGTCGGGATGTTGTTGATGCCACAACCGCTCAGCACTGTGCTGATCAATAGCAAAACCGCGGCTTTCAAGCCCCAGCGGTAACCTTGTGCTGCTTGCATGGTGTTTCTCCTGCCCAATCTTGATGGAATGTTACGAGTGACCCTATACACCGCGCGCTTGGGGCATAATCCGCCACCACTGGAATGCATTGAGCCAATCAGCTACAAAGATGCCCAGCGCGAAAAAGAGTTCAGAGTGTGCTGCATTTATCTGAACAACACCCGAACAACAATAGACGCTCCCCACATTTTGGCCGCCAGCGTTCCCTTGATGCTGCGCAGTGAGCCGAAAAAGGATATTCATGAAAAAGCTGTGTTTGCTCGGCCTTGTTGCCACTCTGGCCACCCACCCCGTCTGGGCAGAAACAAAGCCTGCTGCGCTTAAAGACAAGGACGCCTTCGTCAGCGACCTGCTCAAGCAGATGACCCTGGACGAAAAGATCGGCCAATTGCGCCTGATCAGCATCGGCCCCGAGATGCCTCGCGAGCTGATCCGCAAGGAAATCGCCGCCGGCCGCATCGGTGGCACGTTCAACTCCATCACCCGCCCGGAAAACCGTCCGATGCAGGACGCGGCCATGCGCAGCCGCTTGAAGATCCCGATGTTCTTCGCCTATGACGTGATCCACGGCCACCGCACGATCTTCCCGATCAGCCTGGCCCTGGCGTCCAGCTGGGACATGGAGGCCATCGGCCGCTCGGGGCGCATTGCCGCCCAGGAAGCCGCCGCCGACAGCCTCGACATCACCTTCGCGCCGATGGTCGACATCTCCCGCGACCCACGCTGGGGCCGCACCTCCGAAGGTTTCGGTGAGGACACCTACCTGGTCTCGCGCATCGCCGAAGTGATGGTCAAGGCCTTCCAGGGCGTCAGCCCGGCGAATGCCGACAGCATCATGGCCAGCGTCAAGCACTTCGCCCTGTACGGCGCGGTGGAAGGGGGGCGCGACTACAACGTGGTCGACATGAGCCCGGTCAAGATGTACCAGGACTACCTGCCGCCCTACCACGCCGCAATCAAGGCCGGTTCCGGCGGCGTGATGGTGGCGCTGAATTCCATCAACGGCGTGCCCGCCACCGCCAACACCTGGCTGATGAACGACCTGTTGCGCAAGGACTGGGGCTTCAAGGGCCTGGCCGTGAGCGACCATGGCGCGATATTCGAGCTGATCAAGCACGGCGTGGCCAAGGACGGGCGTGAAGCCGCGAAGCTGGCGATCAAGGCCGGCATCGACATGAGCATGAACGACTCGCTGTACGGCAAGGAACTGCCGGGGCTGCTCAAGTCCGGAGAGATCGAGCAGAGCGACATCGACAATGCGGTGCGCGAAGTGCTCGGCGCCAAGTACGACATGGGCCTGTTCAAGGACCCGTACCTGCGCATCGGCAAGGCCGAGGATGACCCGGCCGACACCTACGCGGAAAGCCGCCTGCACCGCGCCGACGCGCGCGACATCGCGCGCCGCAGCCTGGTACTGCTGAAAAACCAGGACAACACCCTGCCGCTGAAAAAATCCGCGACCATTGCCCTGGTCGGCCCGCTGGCCAAGGCGCCGATCGACATGATGGGCAGTTGGGCAGCCGCCGGTAAGCCGGAACAATCGGTCACCCTGCTCGACGGCCTCAACGCGGTGATCGGCGAAAAAGGCAAGATCCTCTATGCCCGTGGCGCCAACATTACCAACGACAAGGCCGTGGTCGACTACCTCAACTTCCTCAACTTCGATGCACCGGAAGTGGTGGATGACACCCGTCCTGCCCAAGTGATGATCGACGAGGCGGTCAAAGCCGCCAAGGATGCGGACGTGGTGGTGGCCGCCGTGGGTGAATCCCGTGGCATGTCCCACGAATCCTCCAGCCGCACCGACCTGAACCTCCCACAAAGCCAGCGTGACCTGATCAAGGCCCTCAAAGCCACAGGCAAACCGCTGGTGCTGGTGCTGATGAACGGCCGCCCGCTGTCGATTCTGGAAGAAAACCAACAGGCCGACGCGATCCTGGAAACCTGGTTCGCCGGTACCGAAGGCGGCAACGCCATCGCCGACGTGCTGTTTGGTGACTACAACCCGTCGGGCAAACTGCCGATCACTTTCCCACGCTCGGTGGGGCAGATTCCGACCTACTACAACCACCTGACCATTGGCCGGCCGTTCACGCCAGGCAAGCCGGGCAACTACACCTCGCAGTACTTCGATGACACCACCGGGCCGCTGTTCCCGTTCGGGTATGGCTTGAGCTACACCACGTTCGGCCTGTCCGACATGGCGCTGTCCTCCACCACCCTGAACAAGACCGGCAAGCTCGACGCCAGCGTCACCGTGACCAACACCGGCAAGGTGGACGGCGAAACCGTGGTGCAGCTGTATATCCAGGACGTGGCCGGTTCGATGATCCGCCCGATCAAAGAGCTGAAGAACTTCCAGAAGGTCATGCTCAAGGCTGGCGAAGAGCGCACCCTGCATTTCACCATCACCGAAGAAGACCTGAAGTTCTACAACACCCAGCTCAAATTCGCCGCAGAACCGGGCGAGTTCAATGTGCAGATCGGGCTGGACTCCCAGGATGTGCAGCAACAGACTTTTGAATTGCTCTGAGTCCAAACGCGGTTAGAAATGTGGGAGGGGGCTTGCTCCCGATGACGGTGGGTCAGTCAGCATATTGGTTACTGACCCACTGCCATCGGGAGCAAGCCCCCTCCCACATTTTTTAGCCTCGTCGATCGAGCAAATTCACCACCAACCGATCAATCCACCCCCACACGCGCTGCTTCACCCGCCGCCACAACGGCCGCGACTTCCACGCCTCCAGGCTCACCGCCTGGCTCTGGGCAAAATCCCGCTCGAAACTGCCCGCCACTGCCAACGTCAACTCCGGGTCCAACGCCTCCAGATTGGCTTCCAGGTTGAAGCGCAAATTCCAATGGTCGAAGTTGCACGAACCAATGCTCACCCAATCGTCCACCAGCACCATCTTCAAGTGCAGGAAACACGGCTGATACTCGAAAATCTGCACACCCGCACGCAGCAAACGCGGGTAATAGCGATGCCCGGCATAACGCACCGACGGATGATCGGTACGCGGGCCGGTGAGCAGCAAACGCACGTCGACACCGCGCCCGGCGGCACGGCGCAAGGCACGGCGCACGCCCCAGGTCGGCAGAAAATACGGGGTAGCCAGCCAGATACGCTGCTGGCTGTTGTTCAAGGCGCGGATCAGCGATTGCAGGATATCGCGGTGCTGACGGGCGTCGGCGTAGGCCACCCGACCAAGCCCCGGCCCGGTCGCCGGTACCTTTGGCAAACGCGGCAAACCAAAATGGGTCGCCGGCTTCCACTCCCGGCGGGCGGCGTTGGCATGCCATTGGCGGTCGAACAACGCCTGCCAGTCCAGCACCAGCGGGCCGCTGATCTGCACCATCACTTCATGCCAATCGGCGGTGTCTTGCCCTGGCGTCCAGAACTCATCGGTGACACCCGTGCCGCCGACCACGGCGATTTCCTGGTCGATCAACAACAGCTTGCGGTGGTCGCGGTACAGGTTGCGCATCCAGCGGCGCCAGCTCAGGCGATTGTAGAACCGCAACTCCACACCCACGTCGGTCAGGCGTTTGCGCAACCCAAGGGTAAACGCCAGGCTGCCGTAATCATCAAATAGGCAACGCACCCGCACGCCGCGTTCGGCGGCCTGCACCAGGGCTTTCACCATTTCTTCGGCGCAGGCTCCGGCTTCGACCAGATACAACTCCAGATCAACCTGGCGCTCCGCCCGCGCAATGCCCACCAGCATCTGCGGAAAAAAACGCGGCCCGTCGATCAACAACTCGAACCGGTTGGCGCTGCGCCATGGGAACACCGCACCGCTCACGTCAGCGCGCCGTAAAAATCAGCACCGCACCCACCGGCACCGACAAACTGATCGACTTAAGCCCCGCCGCCTTACGCAACATGGCCACGCCCGGCGCCAGGTCGAAGTCCTCCGCATGCAACACCACCGGCTCCAGGGTCACCACCTGGAAACGCCGGTCATCGAGGCGCGTGGCCAACAGCTCGGCGCTGTAGGTCTGGGTCTTACCGTGCAGGGTGACGCTCAGCGGCAAACGCAATTCCAATTGCGCGCCGGGCGCCAGGTCGTTGATGGGTTGCAGGTTGATCTGCGCGTTGATCAGCGCATCGGGGAACGTCTTGATCTCGAACAACTGATTGCGCATGCGCTCATCGCGCAGTGGAATGCCGCTGTTGACCGACTCCAGCTCCACCTCCAATTGCGCAGCGCCCTTGCTGTCGACTTTGCCGTGCAGCACCAGGAAGCGCTGCACCTCAGCGATCTCGGTGTTTTTGGTGGTGACGAAGGAAAGGCGCGAGGACTCATTGTCCAGGTACCAGTCGGCATGGGCGGGCACGGCGGCGCAGGTCAACAGTGTGAAGGCCAGTGGTTTGACATTGAACATAAAGACTCATGAGGCAAAAAACCTGCAGGAACCTTAACTGTGCCGTGTGCCGGGCGCAATGGAACTGACAACGCCGATCAACTGTGGAAGCAGGTGGGTCAGGGATTAAGCCGACACCCCTGCCGCTCCCCCAACCACCGTGCACTGTGGGTACGCCCCAACCCGCTCGCCGTCACTTCACTGCGCTCCGGGTTATCGAGGAACGCGCTGGTCGGCACGTATTGCTTCACATACCCACGGCAATACTCCGCCGGATTATTCATCACATACCGACACGAGCAATACTCCTTGGCCGTATACGCCGCGATGATGTCGGGGAAGGCTTGCAGGTTGACGCGCTCGTGCCAGATCCACCCCAGCAGGGCGAGCAACAGCAACAAAAACAGGCTGATAAACGGACGACGACGGATCATGGCTGCACCGCCGCAAGCACGTGTTTGAGCAGTTCATTGTGGCGATAGCTGCCGTCGCGGTCATCGCCGTAGCGCACGATCACCAGGTGTTCGTCAGGCATCACAAACAGCGCCTGGCCCCAATGGCCGAGGGCCGCAAAAGTGTCGGCGGGCGCGTCTGGCCAGGGCCGCGGCGCACCTTGGTTAAGCCACCAGTGGCCGCCGGGAACGGCTTCGTCCTGGCCGGTTTTGTATTTATCGAACGGCTGACGGTTGAAGGCGACCCAGTCTTTGGGCAGCAACTGTTGATCACCCCAGCGCCCCTCCCGTGCCATCAGCAGGCCGACACGCGCCAGGTCGCGAGCGGTGAGGTAGGCGTAGGACGAGGCGACGAAGGTCTCGTCGGCGTCGGTTTCCCAGGTGGCGTTGCGGATGCCCAGCGGCTTGAACAGCGCATCCCACGGGTAACTCACGTAGGCCTTGTGACCGAGCATGCCTTTAAGGGCGGCGGACAAAATAGTGCTGTCGCCGCTGGAATATCGAAAAGCCTGGCCCGGAGGGCTGGCCGCTGCGGTGTCTGCGGCAAAGTCGGCCATGTCACCGCGACCGCGGGTGTAGAGCATCGCCACCACCGAAGATTTCAGCGGCGCATATTCGTAGTCTTCCTGCCAGTCCAGGCCCGAGGCCCAGTGCAGCAGGTCGGCCATGGTCACGCTCGGGTGCTGTTTCATGGGCGGGTAAAAACGCGCCACCGGGTCGGACAATTTGAAACGGTTATCGCCGTAGGCCACACCCAATACGGTGGCCATCAGGCTTTTGCTGATGGACCAGGTCAGGTGTGGCGTGCTGGCCGTGGTGGGCGCGGCGTAACGTTCATAGATGACCTCGCCGTCGCGGATCACCAGCAACGCGTCGGTGCGAATGCCTTGGCGGGTAGCGTCGTCCCGCACCGGGAACGCGTAGGCGTCCAAGGCATCGACAGCAGGACCTGAGAGTGGCGTGCCCTTGGCCCATTCTTTATCGGGCCAGGTTTCGGCGTGGGCGACAACGGTAACGAACAGCAAGGCAACGCACAGCAGGCCTCTGACCATGGACGCAAACTCAAGGGGGCATTCAAGTGCGCGAGCCTAGCCGAGGCTGATGACAGATTTGCGACAGGATGGGCTGTCATCCAAGCGTCACCATAACTTCATGGAGATGACACCGAGCCTACATAGCCTGACTTTGGACAACAAAGTCGACCGGCCGAAATCGTGGCCGGCACTCGGAGACTCGCCATGACTCAGATCGCCCGCATCAGCGACACCGGCAATGAACGCCGTCTGCAAGCCGAACGCCTGGTTGGCGCGCAGGCGTTGCAGGAAGCCCAGGCCCTGCGGTTCAACGTGTTCAGCGGCGAGTTCAACGCCAAGCTGAAAGGCGCTGAGCTGGGCCTGGACATGGATGACTATGATGTTCACTGCAGCCACATCGGCGTGCGGGACTTGAACAGCGGTCGACTCGTCGCCACCACCCGTTTGCTCGACCACCAGGCCGCCAGCACCCTGGGCCGGTTCTACAGTGAAGAAGAATTCAGCCTGCATGGCCTGCTGCATTTGCAGGGCCCAATCCTGGAAATCGGCCGTACCTGCGTCGACCCGGCCTACCGCAATGGCGGCACCATCGCCGTGTTATGGGGCGAGTTGGCTGAAGTGCTCAACCAGGGCGGCTACAGCTACCTGATGGGCTGCGCGAGCATCCCGATGCACGACGGCGGCATCCAGGCCCACGCGATCATGCAACGCCTGCGCGAACGCTACTTGTGCAATGAACACCTGCGCGCCGAACCGAAAAAACCGTTGCCGGCGCTGGACCTGCCATCCAACGTGATCGCCGAGATGCCGCCACTGCTCAAGGCTTATATGCGCCTGGGTGCGAAGATCTGCGGCGAGCCGTGCTGGGATGAAGATTTCCAGGTGGCCGACGTGTTCATCCTGCTCAAGCGCGATGAGTTGTGCCCACGTTACGCCCGTCACTTCAAGGCGGCGATGTGATGAGTCGCCTGCGGATTTACGGGCGCATCGCCCGCGTGTTGTTGGTGGTGGCGCTGGGCTTGAGCATGGCCAGCGTGTTCGGGCTGTTTGAGCGTCTGGGCGTGGCCAACTCGATGGTGCGGCGCCAGCGTTGGTCGCGGTTTTTCATGGCGCGGCTGACCAATGCCCTGCCCTTTCGTGTGACGGTGCACGGTGAGCTGCCGACGCAGCCGATGCTGTGGGTGAGCAATCACGTGTCATGGACCGACATTCCGTTGCTGGGCGCCGTGGCGCCGATGTCATTTTTGTCCAAGGCCGAAGTGCGTACCTGGCCGGTGGCGGGCTGGTTGGCAGCCAAGGCCGGTAGCTTGTTTATCCGCCGAGGGTCGGGCGACAGCCAGTTGATCCGCAAGCAGATGACCCGCCATCTGGAACAACAGCACCCGCTGTTGATGTTTCCCGAAGGCACCACCACCGACGGGCGCAGCCTGCGTACGTTCCACGGGCGCTTGCTGGCCAGTGCGATCGATGCCGATGTGTCGCTGCAACCGGTGGCGATCCGTTATTTGCGTGATGGCCAGGTAGACCCGCTGGCACCGTTTATTGGCGATGATGATTTGCTCTCGCACCTGATGCGTCTGTTTGCCAATGATCAGGGCGATGTGGAAATCCATGTGCTCAAGCCGATTGCCTGCGCCGGGCAGGAACGCGCGGCGCTGGCGTACCAGGCGCAGCAGGCGGTGCAGAAGGCCTTGTTTGGGCCGGTGCCGGAGGTTGAACACGTGGCTGCCAGACCTGCATTCGCCGCCTGATATGAGCTAAACACTGTTGCAAATGTGGGAGGGGGCTTGCTCCCGATAGCGGTGTGTCAGTCACGGCATGTGCTGACTGAAGTACTGCTATCGGGAGCAAGCCCCCTCCCACATTTACCTCTGCGAGCCCAGTTGGAATTGGGCAAATTTTTGTAGCTCTGGATAGAACCGCCGGAAGTCCTCACTCAACGGCTCATATAACACCCGCAACTCCTGCATCGCATGCCCCAGCTCTTCCGGCTGTGTCAGCCGCCGCGAAATCCCCCGCAACACCTGCTCCATCACCGCGAACTCACGGTAAGAACCCAACCAATCATCCGCCGCCATGTACGGCGCAATCTGCGCCAGGCGCCCCGGCAATTGCGGCTCGGCCGCCAGCACGCGGTACACCTGCGAGGTGAAGCGCTCCAACGGCTGGTCGGCATACAGCGCCCAGTCCCGCGCCAGGCAGTGGTCGAAAAACACATCGAGGACGATTCCGGCATAGCGCCGGCGAGTCAGGCTGAAGCGCGACAGTGCCTCCCCCACCAGCGGGTGGCTGTCGGTAAAACGATCAATCGAGCGGTGCAGTTGGATCGCCGCTTCGATTTGCGGGCTGAACTGGCCCTGCAGGCGCCCTTTGACGAAGTCGCCATAGAGACTGCCCAGCAGTTGCGCAGGAAGTTGGCCGCCCAAGTGCAGATGTGCGAGATAATTCATGGCGCGCAGTCTACCACTGCCGACAATGTATCGTTATAACCCGATATACCGATTTGGCCTGTCCTCAGAGCAAAATCATATTGGTATATCGGGATACAACGATTTAAGGTTCGCCTCATCGCGATATAACGCTGCACCACACCGAGCACCTGCCATGTCCATCGACCTCGACGAAATAATAAAAGCACTGGCGCACCCAGTACGACGAGACATCCTCACCTGGCTCAAAGACCCGAAAGTGCAGTTCCCCGAGCAACTGCACAACCACGAGTACGGCATCTGCGCCGGGCAGATCGACCAGCGTTGCGGCCTGTCCCAGTCAACGGTGTCGGCTCACTTGGCGACCTTGCAACGGGCGGGATTGATCAGCAGCCAGAAGGCCGGGCAGTGGCACTTTTTCAAACGCAACGAGGAAACCATCCAGGCGTTCCTCGCCGCGCTCACCACTGAACTCAGCGCCGACGACAACGCAGCGCTGTAACAAGGAAACGATAATGCCCCTCTCGCTACTCATACTGGCCCTCAGCGCCTTCGCCATCGGCACCACCGAGTTCGTCATCATGGGCCTGCTGCCCGATGTTGCGGCGGACCTCGGCGTGTCGATTCCCGGCGCCGGCTGGCTGGTCACCGGCTACGCCCTGGGCGTGGCCATCGGTGCACCTTTCATGGCACTGGCCACCGCCAAGCTGCCACGCAAGGCCGCCCTGGTAGCGTTGATGGGCATCTTCATTATCGGCAACCTGCTCTGCGCCCTGGCCAGTGACTACAACGTGCTGATGTTTGCCCGTGTGGTCACCGCGCTATGCCACGGTGCGTTCTTTGGTATTGGATCGGTGGTCGCCGCCAACCTGGTACCGGCCAACAAGCGTGCCTCGGCCGTGGCCTTGATGTTCACCGGTTTAACCCTGGCCAACGTGCTCGGTGTACCGCTGGGCACCGCGCTCGGCCAGGAAGCCGGCTGGCGCTCGACCTTCTGGGCGGTGACGGTGATTGGTGTGGTGGCGTTGATCGGCCTGATCCGCTTCCTGCCCGCCAAACGTGATGAAGAGAAACTCGACATGCGCGCCGAACTGGCAGCCCTCAAGGGCGCCGGTATCTGGCTGTCGCTGAGCATGACCGCGCTGTTTGCCGCGTCGATGTTCACCCTCTTCACTTACGTCGCGCCGCTGCTGGGCGACGTCACCGGCGTGTCGCCCAAAGGCGTGACCTGGACGCTGCTGTTGATCGGCCTGGGCCTCACCGTCGGCAACATCATCGGCGGCAAGCTGGCGGACAAGCGCCTGGCGGCCACCCTGATCGGCGTGTTCGTCAGCATGGCGGTGGTCTCGACGGCCCTGACCTGGACCAGCGTCGCGGTGATTCCGACCGAAATCACCCTGTTCCTCTGGGCCACCGCCTCGTTCGCCGCCGTACCCGCGCTGCAGATCAACGTGGTGACCTTCGGCAAAGCCGCACCGAACCTGGTGTCCACCCTTAACATCGGCGCCTTCAACATCGGCAATGCCCTCGGCGCCTGGGTCGGCGGCAGTGTGATCGCCCACGGTTTCGGCCTGACCAGCGTGCCGTTGGCCGCAGCGGCCCTGGCGATTCTCGCGCTGCTGGTGACCTTGATTACTTTCCGTCAGAGCGGCGATGCCGACCTGGCCCCTGCGACCCACTGATCAACCACTTAAAGAGAAGGGTGTTATCCCATGACGACTATTTTCGATCCGATCAAACTGGGCGACCTGGAACTGTCGAACCGCATCATCATGGCGCCGCTGACCCGCTGCCGTGCCGACGCCGGTCGCGTGCCCAACGCGCTGATGGCCGAGTACTACGTGCAGCGCGCTTCCGCCGGGCTGATCCTCAGCGAAGCCACCTCGGTGACGCCGCTGGGCGTGGGCTATCCGGACACCCCGGGCATCTGGTCCAACGACCAAGTGCGCGGCTGGGCCAACGTGACCAAGTCGGTGCATGGCGCGGGCGGCAAGATCTTCCTGCAACTGTGGCATGTGGGCCGTATTTCCCATGAGTCCTACCTGAACGGCGAAACGCCGGTTGCCCCCAGCGCGATCCAGCCTAAAGGCCACGTCAGCCTGGTGCGCCCTCTGGCCGACTACCCGACCCCACGCGCCCTGGAGACCGCTGAAATCGCCGACATCGTCGACGCCTACCGCACCGGAGCCGAGAACGCCAAGGCCGCCGGCTTCGACGGCGTGGAAATCCACGGCGCCAACGGTTACCTGCTCGACCAGTTCCTGCAGAGCAGCACCAATAAGCGCACTGACCAGTACGGCGGCTCCCTGGAAAACCGTGCACGCCTGCTGCTGGAAGTGACCGATGCGGCCATCGAAGTCTGGGGCGCCGGCCGCGTTGGTGTGCACCTGGCACCCCGTGCCGACTCCCACGACATGGGCGACGACAACCTGGCGGAAACTTTCACCTACGTCGCCAGTGAACTGGGCAAACGTGGTATCGCCTTCATCTGCTCGCGTGAAAAAGAAGGCGCCGACAGCCTCGGCCCACAACTGAAAAAAGCCTTCGGCGGCGCGTACATCGCCAACGAACGTTTCACCAAGGACAGCGCCAACGCTTGGTTGGCCGAAGGTAAAGCCGATGCCGTGGCCTGGGGCGTGCCGTTCATTGCCAACCCGGATTTGCCAGCGCGTTTGAAAGCCGATGCGCCGCTCAACGAAGCACGTCCGGACAGCTTCTACAGCAAAGGCCCGGTCGGCTACATCGACTACCCGACCCTGGCGCTGTAATCGCCTTAGACGCAAAAAAAATGTGGGAGGGGGCTTGCTCCCGATGGCAGTGTGTCAGTCAGAGATGTTCTCACTGAACCCTAGCCATCGGGAGCAAGCCCCCTCCCACATGTTTGACACTCTGTTGCCCTTGGAAACACTCCTTCACAGCCCTGCAACAAAATCGCTACAAAATACTTAGGCGGCTACCTATCAACCGCCCGCCAGCCCGTATATAAAGTCACCCCACCATCAGGCAGAAGGACGATTGACGGTCCTTGGGCTTTACTGTTGACACACCCTGATGCAATTACGCATTTTGTCTCAATTGCGCAGGCTGGGGCTCCAGCGCAGCATGTCCAGCCCTGCATCCACCCAGCGTTCCGCCTCCTGATGTAACTGGAAGCTGTCGGGGACCAGCAGCCACTGGCCGATCAGCCCATTGATGTAGGCGTGAATGCACACCGCGCCACGGGTGGTATCGAGGTTTTCCGGAAGTTGCCCGCGATGGACCGCGTTACGCAATGTCAGGCCGATGCGCAGGTTGCATTCCAGGCTGTGGGTCTGGCGTTGGCGGCGCATGTCGCACATTTCATCGGTGAATTCGCACTTATGAAACAAGATCTCATTGATGCGCCGGGTTTTCGGGTCCAGGGCCACTTGATGGAACAGATGAATCAACAGCTTGCGCATGCAGCCCAGCGGGTCGAGTTCATCCTCGCTTTCACTGGCGCGGGCCAGTTCGTCCAGCGGCTCATGCAAGGTATCGAGCAGCGCCTGCAACAGATCGGATTTATTGCTGAAATGCCAATAGATGGCGCCCCGCGTCACACCGGCCAGCGCGGCAATGTCCGCCAGCGTGGTGCGCGCAACGCCGCGTTCATAGAAGGCTTGCTCGGCGGCGTCGAGAATTTGGCTGCGCGTTTCCTGAGCTTCCTCTTTGGTGCGACGAACCATGGCAGTAAAACCTCAATCAGGACACTGGGGGCTATCGTTAACGCAACGTTAATAGACGTAAACGATCATCCGAATATTTGTGGGACGACACCGTCATGGGTGCCGAACGTAATGGAATCGAGGCTTCGGGCGTTGCTTTGTCAACACTCCGCGAAGCCTGTCAAGAGTTTACAAACAACCATGAACGTAAGTATATTGCGTAGCAAGCTACTTATCCACTCACAGCTTGTTTTTTACCCTTCCACACTTCTTGTGCGCACCCTGCGCGCCTGACCCGAGGATCTTCATGCAACTTAAGCCAGCTGTTACCGCTCTGGTCACTGCCGTCGCCCTGGCATCGCTGCTCAGCGGATGTAAAAAGGAAGAAGCGGCTCCGCCCGCTCAAACCCCTCAGGTCGGCGTGGTCACTATTCAACCGCAAGCCTTTACCCTGACGTCCGAGTTGCCAGGCCGCACCACGGCCTATCGCATCGCGGAAGTTCGCCCGCAGGTCAACGGCATCATTCTCAAGCGTCTATTCAAGGAAGGCGCGGACGTGAAGGAAGGGCAACAGCTCTACCAGATCGACCCGTCGGTGTATGAAGCCACCCTGAAAAGCGCACAGGCCAGCCTGACGCAGACCAAGTCCATCTCCGACCGCTACAAGCAGTTGGTCGATGAGCAAGCCGTCAGCCGCCAGGAATACGACACCGCCGTCGCCAACCGCATGACCGCGGAAGCAAACGTTCAAACCGCCCAGATCAACGTGCGCTACACCAAAGTGTTCGCGCCGATCTCCGGGCGTATCGGCCGTTCTTCGGTGACCGAGGGCGCGCTGGTCAGCAACGGCCAGGCCGACTCTATGGCCGTCATCCAACAACTGGACCCGATCTACGTCGACGTCACGCAGTCTTCCGCTGAAATGCTGAAGCTGCGCCGCGACCTGGAAAGCGGCCAACTGGAAAAAGCCGGCGCCAATGCCGCCAAGGTCAAGCTGACCCTGGAAGACGGCAGCGACTACGGCCAGGACGGCAAGCTGGAGTTCTCCGAAGTGTCGGTCGACCAGACCACCGGTTCCGTGACCCTGCGCGCTGTGTTCCCCAACCCTGACCACACCCTGCTGCCGGGCATGTTCGTGCACGCCCAGTTGCAAGCCGGCGTGAACAGCAAGGCCATCCTGGCGCCACAGCAGGGCGTGACCCGCGACCTCAAGGGCACCCCGACGGCGCTGATCGTCAATGCCGACAACAAGGTCGAGCAGCGTGAACTGGTGGCCAACCGTACCGCCGGCGCCTACTGGCTGGTGGAAAAAGGCTTGAACGCCGGTGACCGTGTGATCACCGAAGGCTTGCAGTACGTCAAGCCGGGCGCCGAGGTCAAGGTCAAGGAGGCTGACAACGCCAAGCCTGCCGGTACTGCTGCTCCCGCTGCCGCTGCTGGCAAAGGGGAGTAATCCATGTCGAAATTTTTTATCGACCGTCCCATTTTCGCCTGGGTAATTGCCCTGGTGATCATGCTGGTCGGGGCACTGTCGATCCTGAAGTTGCCCATCAACCAGTACCCGGCCATCGCGCCAACCGCCATCGATATCCAGGTGACCTACCCAGGCGCGTCCGCACAAACCGTGCAGGACACCGTGGTGCAGGTGATCGAGCAACAACTCAACGGTATCGACAACCTGCGTTATGTCGCCTCGGACAGTAACTCCGACGGCAGCATGACCATCACCGCGACGTTCAACCAGGGTACCAACCCGGACATCGCCCAGGTTCAGGTGCAGAACAAGCTGAACCTGGCGACGCCGCTGTTGCCGCAAGAGGTGCAGCAGCAGGGTATCCGCGTCACCAAGTCGGTGAAGAACTTCCTGATGGTGATTGGTCTGGTGTCGGAAGACGGCAGCATGACCAAGGACGACCTGTCCAACTACATCGTGTCCAACATCCAGGACCCGATCTCGCGGACCGCGGGTGTGGGTGACTTCCAGGTCTTCGGCTCGCAGTACGCCATGCGTATCTGGCTGGATCCGGCCAAGCTGAACAACTTCCAGCTGACCCCGGTCGACGTCAGCACCGCCATCTCCGCGCAGAACGTCCAGGTCGCCACCGGTCAATTGGGCGGCCTGCCTGCCCTGCCCGGCAACCAGCTGAACGCAACCATCATCGGCAAGACCCGTCTGCAGACGGCCGAGCAATTCGGCAACATCCTGATGAAGGTCAATGCCGACGGTTCCCAGGTTCGCCTGCATGACGTCGCCCGTATCGAACTGGGTGGCCAGAACTACAGCATCAGTGCGCAGTTCAACGGCAAGCCGGCGTCCGGTATGGCGATCAAGCTGGCCTCGGGCGCCAACGCCCTGGACACCGGCAAGGCCATTCGTGCAACCGTTGCGTCGCTCGAACCGTTCTTCCCGCCAGGCATGAAGGCGGTGGTGCCCTATGACACCACACCGGTAGTGACGGAATCGATCTCCGGCGTAGTGGACACCCTGGTCGAAGCGATCGTACTGGTGTTCCTGGTGATGTTCCTGTTCCTGCAGAACTTCCGCGCCACCATCATCACCACCATGACCGTACCGGTGGTATTGCTGGGTACCTTCGGGATCCTGGCGGCGTTCGGTTTCACCATCAACACCTTGACCATGTTCGGCATGATCCTGGCCATCGGCTTGCTGGTGGACGATGCCATCGTCGTGGTGGAAAACGTCGAGCGGGTCATGGCCGAGGAACACCTGTCGCCCAAGGAGGCGACGGTCAAGTCCATGGGCCAGATCCAGGGCGCCCTGGTAGGTATTGCCCTGGTGCTGTCGGCGGTACTGCTGCCCATGGCGTTCTTCGGCGGCTCCACGGGTGTGATCTACAAGCAGTTCTCCATCACCATCGTTTCGGCTATGGCGTTGTCGGTACTGGTTGCACTGATCTTCACCCCGGCCCTGTGCGCCACCATGCTCAAGCCGATTGATCCGGAAAAACACGGCCAGCCCAAGCGTGGGTTCTTCGGCTGGTTCAACCGCACCTTCGACCGTGGCGTACTGAGCTACGAGCGCGGTGTGGGCAACATGATCAAGCACAAGATCCCAGCGTTCCTGGTGTACGCGCTGATCATCGTCGGCATGATCTGGCTGTTCATGCGCATTCCTGCCGCGTTCCTGCCGGACGAAGACCAGGGCGTGATCTTTGCCCAGGTACAGACACCGGTCGGCTCCTCGGCTGAGCGTACGCAAAAAGTCATCGACGACATGCGCGCCTACCTGCTCAATGACAAGGAAGGCGAGCCGGGCGAAGGCAAAGGCGTTAAGTCCGTGTTTACCGTCAACGGCTTCAACTTCGCCGGTCGTGGCCAAAGTTCGGGCCTGGCCTTCGTGATGCTCAAGCCGTGGGATGAACGCGATGCGTCCAACTCGGTGTTCGAGATTGCCAAGCGCGCCCAGGGCTACTTCATGCAGACATTCCAGGACGCCATGGTATTTGCCATCGTTCCGCCGTCTGTACTGGAACTGGGCAACGCCACCGGTTTCGACGTGTTCCTGCAAGACCAGGGCGGCGTCGGCCATGAAAAATTGATGGCGGCCCGTAACCAGTTCCTGGGCATGGCGGCCCAGAGCAAGATCCTGGCCGGTGTGCGCCCTAACGGCGTCAACGATGAGCCGCAATACGAGCTCACTGTTGACGACGAGAAGGCCAGCGCCCAAGGCATCACGCTGTCGAACATCAACCAGACCCTGGCGATTGCCTTGGGTGGCAGCTACGTCAACGACTTCATCGACCGTGGTCGAGTGAAGAAGGTGTACGTGCAAGGTGAAGCCGCCAGCCGCATGTCGCCTGAAGACCTGAACAAATGGTACGTGCGCAGCGACTCCGGGAAGATGGTGCCGCTGTCGGCCATCGCGTCGGGCAAGTGGATCTTCGGTTCGCCGAAACTCTCACGCTACAACGGGGTAGCGGCGATGGAAATCCTCGGCACCCCGGCACCGGGCTACAGTACCGGTGACGCCATGGCCGAAGTCGAGC
The DNA here is from genome assembly GCF_045037875.1 of Pseudomonas petroselini. NCBI lineage: Bacteria > Pseudomonadati > Pseudomonadota > Gammaproteobacteria > Pseudomonadales > Pseudomonadaceae > Pseudomonas > Pseudomonas petroselini. The sequence continues at coordinate 2,334,990 of NZ_CP173614.1, read as the reverse complement.
GTATCGCCAAGCAACTGCCTGCGGGTATTGGTTATGCGTGGACCGGCCTGTCGTACGAAGAACGTTTGTCCGGCTCCCAGGCACCTGCGTTGTACGCCTTGTCGCTGCTGGTGGTGTTCCTGTGCCTCGCAGCACTGTACGAAAGCTGGTCGATCCCGATTGCGGTGATTTTGGTAGTGCCGCTAGGGGTTGTCGGTGCGTTGATGGCAACCAGCATGCGCGGGTTGTCCAACGACGTGTTCTTCCAAGTGGGCTTGTTGGTGACGGTGGGCCTGGCGGCGAAAAACGCCATCCTGATCGTGGAGTTCGCCAAAGAACTCCACGAACAAGGCAAAGGCATCGTCGAGGCGGCCATCGAAGCATCCCGCATGCGTCTGCGCCCGATCATCATGACCTCCATGGCGTTCGTCCTCGGCGTACTGCCGCTGGCGATCTCCTCGGGTGCCGGTTCAGGCAGCCAGCACGCAATCGGTACTGGCGTAATTGGCGGTATGATCACGGCTACTGTGTTGGCGATCTTCTGGGTACCGTTGTTCTTCGCAACCGTGTCCGCCATCGGCGACCGTAAACCGAAAGAAACCAAGCAAACTCCTAAAGAGGCTGGCCAATGAGCAAGTCGCTACTTTCCCTAGCCGTCACGGCATTCGTGCTCAGTGGCTGCTCGCTGATACCTGACTACCAGCGCCCTGAAGCGCCGGTAGCGGCACAGTTCCCGCAGGGGCCGGCGTATTCGTCGGCCCAGGCGCCGAGCCAGGCCGCTGCCGAGCAGGGCTGGAAGCAGTTTTTCCATGACCCTGCCCTGCAACAGCTGATCCAGACCGCGCTGGTGAACAACCGTGACCTGCGCGTCGCGGCCCTGAACATCGACGCGTATGCCGCGCAGTACCGCATCCAGCGTGCCGACCTGTTCCCGGCCGTGTCGGCCAATGGCAGCGGCAGCCGCCAGCGTGTGCCGGCACGGGCCTCGCAGACCGGCGAAGCGAACATCACCAGCCAGTATTCGGCCACCCTCGGGATCAGCTCCTATGAGTTGGACCTGTTCGGCCGTGTGCGCAGCCTGAGTGAAGAAGCGCTGCAGAAGTACTTCGCCACTGAAGAAGCACGCCGCAGCACCCAGATCAGCCTGGTGGCCAGCGTGGCCAACGCCTACCTGACCTGGCAGGCCGACAAGGAACTGCTCAAGCTGACCCAGGACACCCTGGGCGCGTTCGAGCAGAGCTTCAAGCTCACCTCGCGCAGCAACGAAGTCGGCGTGGCCTCGGCCCTCGACCTGAGCCAGGCGCGTACCTCGGTGGAAAACGCCCGCGTGCAGCTTGCCCGGTATACCCGCCAGGTCGCCCAGGATGAAAACAGCCTGATCCTGCTGCTGGGCACCGGCCTGCCGGCGAATATCGCCAGCAAGCCGCTGTCGGATGACCTGCTCAGCGAAGTGCCGGCCGGGTTGCCGTCAGACCTGCTGCAACGTCGTCCCGACATCCTGCAGGCCGAGTACAACCTCAAGGCCGCCAACGCCAATATCGGCGCGGCCCGTGCCGCGTTCTTCCCGAGCATCAGCTTGACGGCCAACGCCGGCACCCTGAGCCCGGACCTCGGCGGCCTGTTCAAAGGCGGCTCGGGCACCTGGTCGTTCGCCCCGCAGATCAACATCCCGATCTTCAACGCCGGCAGCCTGCGCGCCAGCCTGGACTACTCGAAGATCCAGAAAGAGATCAACGTGGCGAACTACGAGAAGGCGATCCAGACCGGCTTCCAGGAAGTCTCCGACGGCCTCGCCTCGCGTGAAACCTACAAGCAGCAGCTGGAGGCCCAGCGTGGCTTCGTCGCGGCCAACCAGGATTACTACCGCCTGGCCGAGCGTCGCTACCGCATTGGTGTCGACAGCAACCTGACGTTCCTCGATGCCCAGCGCCAACTGTTCAGTGCCCAGCAATCGCTGATCACCGACCGCCTGGCGCAGCTGACCAGCGAGGTCAACCTGTACAAGGCCCTCGGCGGTGGCTGGAACGAGCAGACCGCGAAGAACGAGCCGTTGAAAGAAGAAGCACCGGCAATGAAGTTGTTCTGATGCTGGCGTAAACAAAAAACCGCTTCCTTCACCGGAAGCGGTTTTTTTATGCCCGTTTTTGGCGCGAACGCAGGTTGCCTTGCTTTTCGCCCAACCTTTCAGGATAAAATTGGTTACAGATTCTTACAGACCACAGAGGGAGCTTGTCGTAATGATCGTAGGAATCGACCTGGGGACCACCAACAGTCTCGCGGCCGTCTGGCGCGGTGATGCCGCCGAATTAGTGCCCAATGCCCTTGGCCAGTTGCTGACCCCCAGCGTGGTCGGGCTGGATGATCAAGGCCGTGTCCTGGTAGGCCAGGCAGCCAAAGAGCGCCTGCACACCCACCCGCACCTGACCACTTCGCTGTTCAAGCGCTACATGGGCAGTGCCACCGAAGTGCGCCTGGGCGATCGCTCGTTTCGCCCGGAAGAACTCTCCGCGCTGGTGCTCAAAAGCCTCAAGGAGGACATCGAGCGCACCTACGGCCACACCGTCACCGACGCCGTGATCAGCGTGCCCGCCTATTTCAGCGACGGCCAACGCAAAGCCACACGCATTGCCGGTGAACTGGCGGGGCTCAACGTTGAAAAACTGATCAACGAACCCACCGCTGCCGCCCTCGCCTACGGCCTGCATCAGCGCGATAAAGAAACCTCGTTCTTGGTCTTCGACCTCGGCGGCGGCACCTTCGACGTGTCGATCATCGAGCTGTTCGACGGCGTGATGGAAGTGCGCGCCAGCGCCGGTGACAACTTCCTCGGCGGCGAAGACTTCGACACCCTGTTGCTGGAACACTTCGTCGACAGCCAACGCAATGCCCAAGGCTTCCCGCCCACCAGCAGCGTGCTGCAAGCCCTGCGCCGCGAAGCCGAACGCGTGCGCAAAGCCCTTGGCCAGGATGACAGCGCCGAGTTCGCCCTGCGTGTCGACGGCCAGCAGTGGGTAAAAACCATCACCCAGCAGGAGCTGGCCAAGCTCTACACGCCGCTGCTGGAGCGCCTGCGTGCGCCGATTGAGCGGGCCCTGCGGGATGCGCGGATTCGTGTCAGCGACCTGGATGAAATCCTGCTGGTGGGCGGCACCACGCGCATGCCGTTGGTGCGCAAGCTCGCCGCCGGTCTGTTCGGCCGCTTCCCGTCCATCAGCCTCGACCCGGACCAAGTGGTCGCCCACGGCGCCGCGATCCAAGCGGCACTCAAGGCGCGCTCCGCAGCACTGGAAGAAGTGGTGCTGACCGACGTCTGCCCCTATACCCTCGGCATCGAAACCTCGAACCAGTACGGCGGCCATATCGAAAGCGGCCACTACCTGCCGCTGATCGAACGCAACAGCAGCGTGCCGGTGAGCCGGGTCAAAAGCGTGGTCACCCTGTACGACGACCAGACCCGCGTCCTGCTGAAGATCTACCAGGGCGAAAGCCGCCTGGTCAAAGACAACATCGAGCTGGGCCAACTGGACATCCCAGTGCCCAAGCGCAAGGCCGGTGAAGTGTCGTTGGACGTGCGCTTCACCTACGACAACAACGGTCTGCTGGAAGCCCAGGTGAATATCCCGCTGACCGGCGAGCAGCACTCGCTGGTGATCGAGAACAACCCCGGCGTGCTCAGCCCCGACGAGATCCAGCAACGCCTGCAAGCGCTGGCGCAGTTGAAGGTTCACCCGCGCGACCAGCAGGTCAACACCGTGCTGACGGCGCGCCTCGAACGCCTCTACCAGGAAAATCTCGGCGAACTGCGCGAGCAGCTCGGGCACTGGGCCGCACAGTTCCAGCAAGTGCTCGACACCCAGGACGAACGCCGCATCCGCGAAGCCCGCAGCGAACTGACCCGACAACTTGAGCAGCTCGACAACGGGTTCTGGCGCTGAGGGAATACGACATGGAGTGTTGGACCGTACTGCAACTGCCGGAAGACGCCGACGAGCGCACCATCAAGCGCACCTATGCGCGGCTGTTGAAAAACTGCCGCCCGGATGACGATGCGGCCGGCTTCCAGCGACTGCGCGAAGCCTATGAACAAGCACTGGCCTACGCACGCTGGCGGGCTGACTGTGACGAAGAGCAAGAGAGCGTCCAGGCGCCCGTGGTCGAAGCAACCTACGGCAACCTGAATGACCTGGCCGAGCTGATGAACATCAGCCCCGTCAGCCCTGCGCCTTTCCAGACGCCCGCACCGGACCCGGCCCAGGCGTTGCTCGACGGCCTTAACGCGCACAACCTCGATGAACGCTGGGCCCAGGCCCGGCAACAAAATTGTGCCGATGCGTTCCAGGCCGGCCTGTTGCGCCATTGTTTCGAAGCGCCAGGCGAACGCAGCGCCATCGCCCGTTGGGCAGCGAACCATCTGGAATGGCTGACGCCCTGGCAACAGGTCGCCATGACGCCGTGGCAGCACGACGCGCTGAGCGGCGAACTGCTGCAGGACTACCGCCGCACCTTGCAGGAACTGCTGGAGCAAAAGGCCGAGCGCGAGTTCATCACCCAACTGACGCAGTACAACAACCAGCCCTGGCTGCGGGTGTTCGACCTGCAGCAGCAGTGGCAACGCATCCTCCTGCAGCTGCTGCATGACACACAGTGGAGCGTGCCGCTGTTCGAACGCGTGTGCCAGGCGTTCGGCTGGGACGACCAGAAAGGTGTGTACCCGGAACCGGCGTGGATGTGGCGCGAATTGGTGTCGCGCTGTGAGCAGGAAAGTTTCTACGCCCACTTGCAGGAGAAAGCACAGGACCCGCGGCGCACCTCAGCCGATGCCCTGGCGGCGCGCTTGTTACTGACGCCCATGACCGCCACCCAACACAAACGCATGATCGACGGGTTTGGCGAAAACGAGTGGAATGCCTGCCAGCACCTGGCCGAAACCCTGACCTGGCGCTACCCGCAACTGGTCGAGCGCCTGCCCCGGACCGACCTGTTCTTCTGGCGCAAATACGTACCCCGGCCGATCTACACCCAGGTGTTCATCCGGCTGTGGGCCGTTTTCGCCTTGGGGCTTGGCCTGAGCATCGCCCACGACAACCCCGACCGAATGGATGGGATGTCACTGGTGATTTTCATGCTGATGGCGTTCGTGCTAGCGGCCATTGGCTTTCGCGTCACTCAACTGTGGGCCACAATGAGCTCTACCTACCGGGTTGTGGATGTGTGGCTGAGCGAGTACCTGATCCCCAAACAGCTCAACCCCAACGACTACTGGTTGGTGATTCGCCACGGCGTGCCACAGTTGGTCATGCTGGGAGTCTGCGGCTTGATGCTTGGCGTGCTGGGTATGGTTACCTACGCCGGCATGGTCGTGATCAACCTGCTGCACAAAAAACGCATCGGTCACATGAGCGTTAAATTCAGCCAAGGCTACCCGTGGCTGAATGGCTTGCACTGGGCCTTCTGGAGCCCGTTGCAAGCGGTGTTCCTGCTGGCGATGGTGGCGCTGATCGTGGCTGCGCAGCACTACTTGCCGCAAGTGCCTTGGACCCACTTCGACCTGCCCAAGCGCTAACCCCTCATGCCGGGCCCGAGCGCCCGGCAACTTGCGTTCGATCATCGCCCACAACCCGCCCCGCCCTACTTTCATCGCCCCCGCACCGCCCCGCACCATGGCCGCCACCTGCATAAACCCAATAACAACAGGTCCTTACGCCATGAATACTTTCCACCCGCGCCGGCTGCTGCTGGCCACCGCTGTCGCCAGTCTTGCCCTGCCCGTCGTCGCCGAAGAACACGGCTTTCTCGAAGACGCCAGCGCCAACCTCAACCTGCGCAATTTCTTCTTCAACCGCAACTTCACCAACCCCACCAAGGCCCAGGGCGGCGCGCAGGAGTGGACGCAGAGTTTTATCCTCGACGCCAAATCCGGCTTTACCCAAGGCACCGTGGGTTTCGGTGTGGATGTGCTCGGTCTGTACGCGTTGAAGCTGGATGGCGGGCGCGGCACCGGGGGTACCCAACTGTTGCCGCTGGACCGTGACGGCCGCCCCGCCGATGAGTTCGGGCGTCTGGGCGTAGCGTTCAAGGCGCGTATTTCCAAGACCGAAGTGAAGGTTGGCGAATGGATGCCGGTGCTGCCGATCCTGCGTTCGGACGACGGCCGCTCCCTGCCGCAAACCCTGCGGGGCGGCCAGATAACGTCCAAGGAAATAGACGGCCTGACCCTCTACGGCGGCCAGTTCCGCGCCAACAGCCCGCGTGACGACAGCAGCATGACGGACATGTCGATGGTCGGTAAAACCGCCTTCACCTCCGACCGTTTCAACTTCCAGGGCGGCGAATACGCGTTCAACGACAAGCGCACCCAGATCGGCCTATGGAACGCGCAACTCAAGGACATCTACAGCCAACAGTTCGTCAACTTGATCCACAGCCAGCCCATCGGCGACTGGACCCTGGGCGCCAACCTCGGCTTTTTCTACGGCAAGGAAGACGGCAGCGCCCGCGCCGGTAACCTGGACAACAAGACCTGGTCCGGCCTGTTCTCGGCCAAATACGGCGGCAACACCTTCTACGTCGGCCTGCAAAAACTCACCGGCAGCAGTGCCTGGATGCGGGTCAACGGCACCAGCGGCGGCACCCTGGCCAACGACAGCTACAACGCCAGCTACGACAACGCTCAGGAGAAATCCTGGCAAGTGCGCCACGACTACAACTTCGTCGCCCTTGGCGTGCCTGGCCTGACCTTGATGAACCGCTATATCAGCGGCAGCAACGTGCATACAGGTTCAATCACCGACGGTAAGGAGTGGGGCCGCGAAAGCGAACTGGGCTATACCGTGCAAAGCGGCAGCCTGAAAAACCTAAACGTGCGCTGGCGCAATTCCAGCATGCGTCGCGACTACAGCAACAACGAGTTCGATGAGAACCGGTTGATCGTCAGTTACCCGATCAGTCTGTTGTAAAGCCGACTGACAGCTTGGAGGGAACGTTTTGGCGCGGGCGGCCACTGTCCATGGGCATGAATAACACCGGTCTCTCAACGTAGGATCACCCATGGACGTTTCGAACGGCCTTACCCGCTCTCCCTCGCCCCTTGCGCACGGCAACGTGCGCGTATCGCAAGCCCCCGTAGCGACCTTTGACGACCGTCACTACGGGCTCGCCAAACCACCCCATCTAAAATTCCACACAGTCCCGCCGATCCAGGCCCATCAACATGTGTTTCTGAATGACGGCAATGTGAAAGCCAGTGGGCAATCGTTATGGGAACACGGTTATCCCTCCCCCCTCAACCAACGCCTGGTGCTTGAAACCGGCGATCAGGCGGACCAGGTCCACATCAGCCAAACTCACTACGGTCAGTTGAATATTCGGGTCAACGAACAGTTGTACCACTTCGCCAGCCACGATAAAGAAGGCCAAGCGTTGAAGTTCCACCTGAAAACCCACGGCGGCAATGACAACGTGAGCATTGACGCCAACGTCATGCAGCCCATCACGATTGAAACCGGTGACGGCGATGACTGGGTCAGGGCCGGTGGCGGCTATACCCGCGTGTTCGGCGGCAACGGTAACGATGTCGTGCGCCTGGGCAGCGGCATGGGATATGCCGAAGGCAACGACGGTGACGACATCATCATGGGCGGCCCCGGCGATAATGTGGTCTATGGCAATAATGGCAATGACCGCCTCTATGCCGGTGCGGGCCCCCGCCACAAAAAGAGCTATATGGACGGTGGCAATGGCAACGACCAGCTCTACGCCGGCAACGGCCATACCGTCTTGCAGGGCGGCACCGGAAATGATCGGTTGATCGGCCACGACCAGACGACCTTCTACACCGGCATCGGCGCCGATACCGTCATCGCCAATTGCCCAGGCGACGCGATCTACACCACACCCAGCGACACGATCAAGCACCTCAATGGATCGGTGTTGACCGCTGTATCTGCCCATGACGGCCCGATCCTGGGTGTTGTGATCAACGGGTCTGCCGACTTCATCCAACGCGTCGAAGACGACTTGGCGTTACTTCGCACCTCCCCCCAAGGCCAGCAGATGCTCGCCGAGATGGAGGCCGTTGCGCTGCGCAATGGCGCCCCGGTGACGATCGTGGAAGACCCGAGCGACACGGAGTCCAGCTACGTCTATGGCAGCCAGGAACTCAAGGCGTTGCTGCAGGACGAACGCGCGCCCGTGTCCGACGAGGATCCAAAATGGGGATTCATGATCAACGGTGTGCCGGGGTCTCGTGCGGACCGCGCTCAGATTCACTACAACCGGTCACACCTGAACGTATTGGCGGGCGTGACTCAGTTGCCCATCGTCGGGCTCTACCACGAAATGGTCCACGCCTATAACGCCGGCAATGGCACAACCTTCACAGGCACCACGCAGGAAGACGTTGAAGGCCAGCCCCACGACATCCACAACAGTGAACGCCAAGCAGTGGGGCTGCCCACTACCGCGCAACCGTTTGATTTCGACAATGACCCGGCCACCCCACCGACCGCGAGCAACCCCAAGGCCTTCACCGAAAACGCCTTGAACGAAGAAATGGGTAGGCCACTGCGCAAACAATACGCAGGATGAACCCGATGGCGTTTGTCAGCCCATCGGCGACTGGACCCCGGGCGCCAACCTCGGCTTTTTCTGCGGCAAGGAAGACCGCAGCGCCCGCGCCGGCGAACTGGGCTGCCCACGTACAGCCGCGCCCTGATTGATCGCGGCTGCTTTTGTAGCAACTGGCCTCAATTGGAATAGGAACATTTACCTGTGCTCGCTCGACAGAAGGATAGGTGCGCCTGCGCGGTAAATGCTGGCGACAAAGATCACATAATCTGACAGAAAGGTGACCGTCCGTGAGCGCAATAAACCCACCTCAAAACCACTCTATGCCACCATCCCCCCACCCTTCTGCCAGCAATCCCCCCTCTGACCCCCCCGACGCACCCCGTACTCAAACCCAAAGAAAAATGCTGGTGGATGACGGCAACCTACGTGCAGGCCAGCTGTTGACCCAGGGTCTCAAGAACCCTGAACGGCCAGAAACGCTGGCTAACATTTTGTACCTCGAAACCGGCGAAAAATCGGACCAGATCCATATCAGCCAACGCCCTGACGGCCAGCTGTACGCGCAAGTGAACGGTCGCGACTACACCTTCAATACCGGTGACGGCCATTCAAACGTTCCGACCTTTCTCCACATCAAAACCGGGGCGGGTGACGACCGTATTACCATCGACCCCACTGTCACCGTACCCGTGGAGATCGAAGCCGAAGACGGCGATGACGTTATCCAGGCAGGTGGCGGCAACACCAGCATCTATGGCGGGCGCGGCAATGACCATATCCGCCTTGGCAGCGGCATAGGCTATGCAGAAGGCAATGAGGGCGACGACACGATAATTGGAGGCACCGGCCACGCGGTCATGTACGGCAACAATGGCAACGATCGCCTGTACGCAAGTCACGGACCGAACAGTAAACACAGCCACCTCGATGGCGGTACGGGCGACGACAAGCTCTACGCGGGCGATGGGTATTCGGTACTCAATGGCGGCCAGGGTGACGACACGTTGGTTGGCTACACCCACACCACCTTCTACACCGGTGAGGGACGCGACACAGTCGTGACCAACACCACTCAGGCACGTATCTATGCACAAGAGACGGATCGTCTGATCGGCACCCAAGGTTCAACTGTCACCTACGTGAAGCCTTCCGACGCGGGACGACTCGCCTTCGTTATCGACGGGGCACCCGATTTCATTCAGCGAGTCGAAGACGACCTGGCGCTGCTTCGCGCATCGCCCCAAGGGCAAAAAATGCTCGAGGCTTTGGACAAGGCCGCGGTGCAAAATGGTGCCCCCGTATACATTGTGCCATTCGCAGAGAGCAACGATTATTACGATTACTGGAACACTGATCTGCAAACATTGAAAGACGCTCATCAGCTTACCTATGAGCCAAATGCCCCAATGTACGGTTTCATCAAGGACGGGGTAGCCGGGGCGCGCGCGAATAGAGCCACGATTTCCTACAACCCAGCTCATATCTACGAGGGCGGCGACCTGCTCTTGCCGCTGTTGCTCCTTTACCATGAGATGGCGCACGCCTGGAACGGCGCCAATGGCACATTCCTGCCAGGCCTGAGCGATCCGACCGCAGCGCATCCTGAGCTTCCCGGCCCACCCAACTCGGAACTGCAAGCCGTGGGCCTGGCAACCAATGCGCCGCCGTTCGACTTCGATAACGACCCCTCCACGCCCCCCACCTCGACCAACCCCGCGCCGTTTACTGAGAACTCGCTTAACCACGAAATGGGCACGCCATTGCGACAACGCTACTGACACCTGAAAGCGGGCTCACGCAGCGGCCCGCCCCGCCTTAAGACCAACGGCGGGATTTACCGATGATGACAGGCGCAATCATGCTGTATCGTGCACGCGCCCTTTACCCGGCACAGGGAACTTAGCGACACGGATGACCACCTTTTTACCCAGGCCGCCATGAAATACCTGATTGTCATTCTGTCGATTCTGCTCAGCGGTTGCATAAGCGCGCCCATCGCCCTTACCCCGCAGACCGCACAACGCCTGCAAAACCAGGCGCCGATCCGTTTCCTGCTGACCTTCGACGACGGCCCCAGTGCATCGGGCTATAACAACCCGAGCCGCTCAGTAGTGGCTGACCTGGCGCAAAACCCCGTGCTGCCGGGGATCAAGGCGGTGTTCTTTTTGCAGACCGAAGCCTCACGCTCCGGCGGCAGTTCACGGGGCCACAAGACCATGCAGCGCGAGTATGCGGCCGGCCACATCCTGGCTTTCCACACCGCCACCGCGTTTCATACCAACCACCGCTGGCTGAGCAACGCCGAGCTGGAACGCACCCTCACCCAGGGCGCCGCCGACATTGCCGCGATCACGGGCTCACCGCCCGTACTGGTCCGACCGCCGTTCTGGAATTACGACCGCCGTACCTTCGCCGCTTACCAGCGTCATGGCATGCAGGTGTTGCTGACGGACTTGAGCGCCAATGACGGCAAGATCTGGGGCTTCAACGGCAGCCCCCGCCGCCGGGCCAACTTGTACCGGCAACTCTCGGTGGTGCGCGAGCGCATCGCCCTGGGGGAGTTGCCCACGGTGGACGGGGTGATACCTGTGGTGGTGACCTTCCACGACATCAACCGCTACACCGCCCGGCATATGCAGGAATATTTGCAGATCCTGCTGAACAGCGCGCGGATCAACGGCATGAAGACCGCCGTTGAACCGTTCTATACCAACACTGCCCAGCTTCAGCGCGCGGCGCTGGCGAGGACGGTAAAGGATGTCAGCGAGCCTGTGCATCTGCCGGGTGTGTGGAATTGGGTGTGGGACGCCGATTCTCACTGACGTCTGATGCCCGCTCCCACGTTTTTGACTGCACTTCAATTCAGTCTGGTTGGCGCGACTCGACGCCCAGCTCATCCCACACCGACTCCGCCAGGTGGAACGTCGCATTCGCCGCCGGAATCCCGCAGTAGATCGCGCTTTGCATCAACACTTCCTTGATCTCGGCGCGGGTCACGCCATTGCTCGCGGCGGCGCGCAGGTGCAGCTTGAGTTCTTCGCTGCGGTTCATGCCGATCAGCATGGCGATGGTGATCAGGCTGCGGGTGTGCCGCGGCAGGCCGGGGCGGGTCCAGATATCACCCCAGGCGTGGCGGGTGATCATTTCCTGGAACTCGCTGTTGAACTCGGTCAGGGCGTTGAGGCTGCGGTCGACATGGGCGTCGCCCAGCACTTCGCGGCGCACCTGCAGGCCTTCGTCATAACGTTGTTTCTCGTCCAAAAAAACTCTCCGTATTCACATCGATTACTGGTGGTGAGCGCCCTCGCCACAGGTTTAGTGCGCCAGCAAAAATGCCAGCACACGGTCACTGAACGCCGCGCCGACCTGCACATTCGACAGGTGCGCCGCATAAAACTCGGCGTATTCGGCGCCCTGCACATGGTTCTGGATAAAGTGGCTGCCAGCAGGCGGGGTGACCGCATCTTCGGTGCCGGCGACCACCAGGGTCGGTACTTTGATCCGGGCCAATTGCTCACGGTAATCCGCATCGCGCACCGCTGCGCAATTGGCGGCATAACCTTCGGGCGACGTCGCCGCGAGCATGTCGGTAATCTGCTTGGCCTGGTGCGGGTTGGCCGCCGCGAAATCGGCGGTGAACCAGCGCGCAATCGATGCATCGCGCAGCGCGACCATCGCCGCCGCGCCATCACGCAACACCGTTTCGATGCGCGGGTTCCACACCTCCGGCGTACCGATCTTGGCGGCGGTGTTGCACACCACCAGGCGCTGCAGACGCTCGCCGGCGTTGATGCCCAGCCATTGGCCGATCAGGCCGCCCATGGAAAGGCCGCAGAAATGTGCGCGCTGAATAGCCAGCGCATCCAGCAGTGCGAGCACATCGTGCCCCAGTTGCTCGATGCTGTAGGGCCCCGCCGTGACCAGGGATTTGCCATGGCCACGGGTGTCAAAACGCAACACACGAAAATGCTTGATGAAGGCCGGGATCTGGATGTCCCACATATGCAGGTCGGTGCCCAACGAGTTGGACAGCACCAGCACTGGCGCATCCACGGGCCCATCCAATTGGTAATGCAGTTCGCCCTCGGCGAGTTGTACAAATGCCACAGCGGCCTCCTTAGGCGGTCAATGCAAAGTGTTCGGTCACAGCGCGGGTCACCCAAGTGTGCGCCTGGCCCAAGTAGTGGGCCGGGTCGAGCAGGCGGTCCAGTTCGGCCGCCGACAGCTCGGCGGTGACCTGCGGTTCATCTGCCAGCACCGCGCGCAGATGGCGCCCATCGGCGACGGCGCGTTTGCAACATTGCTCCAGCAGATGGTGCGCCGTTTCGCGCCCCAGCCGTTGAGCGAGCACGATGCTGACGGCTTCGGCCAGCACCAGCCCTTGGGTCAGGTCGAGGTTTTGCGCCATGCGTTGCGGGTCGACTTCCAAGCCTTCGCTCACCAGCAAGGCCTGTTGCAACGCACCGGACACCAAGCGGCAAATCTCCGGCAGGGTTTCCCATTCGGCATGCCACAGGCCCAGGCTGCGTTCGTGCTCCTGGGGCATGGCACTGAACATCGTCGATACCAGGCCCGGCACACGGGTGGCGGTGCTGATCAGCACCGCCGCGCCCACCGGGTTACGTTTGTGCGGCATGGTGGACGAGCCGCCCTTGCCCGGCGCCGAAGGTTCGAAGACCTCTGCCGCTTCGGTCTGCATCAACAGGCTGATATCGCGCCCCAACTTGCCCAGGCTGCCCGCGATCAAACCGAGCACACTGGCGAACTCCACCAGGCGATCGCGCTGGGTGTGCCAGGGTTGCTCGGGCAGGTTCAGTTGCAACTCCGCTGCCAGCGCTTCAGCCACCGGCATGGCCTGCTCGCCCAGCGCTGCCAGGGTGCCGGAGGCACCGCCGAATTGCAGCACCAGCAGGCGCGGTTTCAGCTCTGCCAGACGCTGGCGACTGCGGGTTACCGCCCCCAGCCACCCGGCGATTTTCATCCCCAGGGTGACCGGCGTCGCATGTTGCAGCCAGGTACGCCCAGCCAACGGCACACCCGCATAACGCTGGGCCTGGGCGGCAAGAATGTCGCCGAGGTGCGCCAGGTCCGCGTCGATCAGCGCCACCGCTCGCCGCAGTTGCAGTACCAGGCCGGTGTCCATCACATCCTGGCTGGTCGCGCCCAGGTGCACATAGCGTTCGGCCCCGGCATCTTCACTGGCAATCAACTTGCCCAGCGCCTTCACCAGTGGAATCGCCGAATTGCCCGCCGTGGCAATCGCCACGCCGAGGGCATCCACGTCATACAACGAGGCCAGGCACGCCTGGGCAATCGGTGCGACGGCGGCCTGGGGAATCAACCCGACCCGGGCCTGGGCCCGGGCCAACCCGGCTTCAAAATCCAGCATGCCCTGCAAGCGGCCCTGGTCGCAGAACACCTCGGCCATGCTGCCTGCCGTGAAGTAAGCGTCGAACAATTGATTGCTCGTGCGCAGTGTCATAGCTCATCCCTTACAGATCGTGGTGCAAGTACTCCGCCTGTTTCGGCAGACGCAAGCTGAACAGGAAGGCCACCGCCATCATGCCGGTGACGTACCAATAAAAGGTGTTTTCCATGCCCATGGACTTGAGGCCCAAGGCCACGTATTCCGCCGAACCGCCGAAGATCGCGTTGGCCACCGCGTACGCCAGGCCCACGCCCAGGGCGCGTACATGAGGCGGGAACATTTCCGCTTTCACCAGGCCGCTGATCGAGGTGTAGAAACTCACGATGGCCAGGGCCAGGGAGATCAACACAAAGGCCAGGAACGGGCTGGTCACAGTTTTCAGGGTGAGCAGGATCGGTACGGTGCACAGGGTGCCGAGAGCGCCGAACCAGAGCATCGAGTTACGGCGGCCGATCTTGTCCGAGAGCATGCCGAACAGCGGCTGCATGCACATGTACACAAACAGCGCGCCGGTCATGATGTAGCTGGCGGTCTTGGCGTGCATCCCGGCGGTGTTCACCAGGTACTTCTGCATGTAAGTGGTGAAGGTGTAGAAAATCAGCGAGCCGCCGGCGGTGTAGCCGAGCACGGTGATGAACGCGGCCTTATGGTTGCGGAACAGCGCGGCAATGCTGCCGGCATCCTTGTCCTGGCGCATTTCCTTGCTGGTGGTTTCCTTCAAGGTGCGACGCAGCAGCAGGGAGATGACCGCCGCAATCGCGCCGATCACGAACGGGATCCGCCAGCCCCAGGCGCGCAATTCTTCTTCGGTGAGGATCTGTTGCAGGATCACCACCACCAGCACCGCCAACAGTTGCCCGCCGATCAGCGTCACGTACTGGAACGACGCGAAGAAACCACGCTGGCCCTTGAGCGCAACTTCGCTCATGTAGGTCGCGGTGGTGCCGTATTCGCCCCCTACCGACAAACCCTGGAACAACCGCGCCACCAGCAGCAATGCCGGGGCCCAGGCGCCAATGTCTTTGTAGGTGGGCAGGAAGGCGATGACCAGGGAACCGGCGCACATCATCAGCACCGAGATCATCATGGAGTTCTTTCGCCCGTGCTTGTCAGCCACACGGCCAAACAGCCAGCCGCCGATGGGGCGCATGAGGAATCCGGCGGCGAACACGCCGGCGGTGTTGAGCAGTTGCACCGTAGGGTCATCCGACGGGAAGAACGCCGGGGCAAAGTAAATGGCGCAGAAGGCGTAGACGTAGAAGTCGAACCATTCGACGAGGTTGCCGGAAGAAGCCCCGACAATCGCGAAAATCCGTTTGCTGCGTTCTTCTCCGGTGTAGTGACTGGTCGTTGTTGTCATGTGTTTTCACTCAGTGGGAACGGTTATAGCCTAGACATACTTTGCAATAACCTCGTTCCGCAAGCAGACTTTTGGGTAGGTAGTGCCTGAACCGCCCCCATCGGGGGCAAGCCCCCTCCCACATTTGATCGGCGGTGTGGGAGGGGCTTGCCCCGATGGGGCCCTGACAAACGACTCAGTAATCGAAGAACACCGTTTCCTTGTCTGTCCCTTGCAAAATCACATTCCACTGATACACACCGTCCGCATCAGTCTTGGCAATCAAAGTACCCCGCCGCTCTGCAGGCACACACGCCAGCAACGGGTCATCGCCATTCAATGCCTCGCCCTCGAAATAAATCCGCGTCAGCAGGTGCTTCACCAACCCACGGGCGAACACCAGCACCACCAAGTGCGGCGCCTGGGTGGTGCCTTTCAGCCCCGGCACGGCACCCGGCTTGATGGTGGTAAAGCGAAACCGCCCTTCAGCGTCCACCGGCACCCGTCCGAAACCTTCGAAATTGGGGTCCAGCGCTTTGTCCTGGTCGTCTTCCGGATGGTCGTACTTGCCGGCGGCGTTGGCCTGCCAGACTTCGAGCATGGCGTCGTTGACGACATCGCCGTTGCCATCCACCACCTGCCCGCTGATCGCCACGCGCTCGCCGAGGGTGGCGGCGACGGTCAGGTCTTCACGGTTCAGCCAAGTCAGGCCGATGTGGTAATACGGCCCGACGGTGTGGGACGTGGTCGCGTTGAGTGTCATCTCATTTCTCCATCGGCGTGGCGTCGCGGCCGCGCAGGACGATGTCCCAGCGGTAGCCGAGCGCATAGGAAGGAATGGTTTTTTCCAAGTCGAAACGGGCGATCAAGCGTTCCTTGGCGCGGGTATCGGGTACGCAGTTGTAGATCGGGTCGTATTCCAGCAGCGGGTCGCCGGGGAAGTACATCTGCGTCACCAACCGCGTCAGCACGCTCGGGCCGAACAGCGAAAAGTGGATATGCGCCGGGCGCCACGCATTGTGGTGGTTGCCCCACGGGTAGGCGCCGGGCTTGATGGTCTGGAACTGGTACCAGCCCTCGGCGTCGGTGACGGTGCGGCCGGTGCCGGTGAAGTTCGGGTCCAGCGGCGCGTCGTGCAGGTCGCGCTTGTGGTTGTAGCGGCCGGCGGCGTTGGCCTGCCAGATTTCCACGAGGATGCCAGGCACCGGCAGGCCGTTTTCATCGAGCACACGGCCATGAATGATGATGCGCTCGCCCTGGGGCTCGCCTTCATGCTGGGCGGTGAGGTCGTTGTCCTTCGGATCGACACGTTCGGCGCCGATGGTCGGGCCGGTGATTTCCGACAATGAATGGGGCAGGAACACCAACGGTTTGGACGGCGAACGCAGGTTCGTCGACTGATAGGCCGGGTGCAGGTAATCCGGTTGAGTGCCCGCTTGCGGGCGCCGGTATCCGGGCTTGTCACTCATGGAGCAATCCTCTCTTATTAGATGCGTTCAATCGCCAGGGCCAGGCCTTGGCCTACCCCCACGCACATGGTCGCCAGGCCTTTACGGCCGCCGGTTTTCTCAAGTTGATGCAGGGCCGTCAGCACCAGCCGCGCGCCGCTCATGCCCAGCGGGTGGCCGAGGGCGATGGCGCCGCCGTTCGGGTTGACCTGGGGAGCGTCGTCGGCGATGCCCAGTTCGCGCAGTACCGCCAGGCCTTGGCTGGCGAAGGCTTCGTTCAGTTCGATGACGTCAAAATCAGTGACCGCCAGGCCCAGACGCTCCACCAGTTTGCGCACCGCGGGCACCGGACCGATGCCCATCACACGCGGTGCAACACCGGCGCTGGCCATGCCCAATACGCGGGCGCGGGCGGTCAGCCCGTGTTTCTTGACGGCCTCGGCGGAGGCCAGGATCAGCGCTGCCGCACCGTCATTCACACCCGAAGCGTTGCCGGCGGTGACGGTCTTGTCCGGGCCATTGACCGGTTTGAGTTTGGCCAGGGCTTCCAGGGTGGTGTCCCGTGGGTGCTCATCGTGTTCCACCACGGTTTCGCCTTTTTTATGGGCGACCCGCACCGGTACGATTTCTTCGGCGAAAAAGCCGGCGGCCTGGGCCGCAGCGGTGCGTTGCTGGCTGCGCAGGGCAAAAGCGTCCTGGTCGGCGCGAGACACCTTGTAATCGTCGGCGACATTGTCAGCGGTCTGCGGCATCGCATCCACGCCGTACTGCTCTTTCATCAAGGGGTTGATAAAACGCCAGCCGATGGTGGTGTCTTCCAGCTTCATGTTGCGCGAGAACGCCGCATCGGCCTTGCCCATGACGAAGGGCGCACGGGACATCGACTCGACGCCACCGGCAATCGCCAGTTCCATTTCGCCGCTGGCAATCGCCCGGAAAGCCGTGCCGATCGCGTCCATGCCCGAGGCGCACAAGCGGTTGAGGGTCACGCCCGGAACGCTGTCCGGCAGGCCCGCCAGCAACAGCGCCATGCGCGCCACGTTGCGGTTGTCTTCACCGGCCTGGTTGGCGCAGCCGAGGAACACTTCATCGACCGCATTCCAGTCCACCGACGGGTTGCGTTCGATCAGCGCCTTGATCGGCAGCGCGGCCAAGTCATCGGCACGCACGCTGGACAGCCCCCCCCCGAAACGGCCGATGGGGGTACGAATGGCATCACAGATAAAGACATCGCGCATCACGCTTCTCCCGGTGCTTGGCCATGGGCGGCCGCGGTGCGTGCTTCAAGGTCACGCAGTGCAGTCAGCTCAACATCCGTCGGTTCGGCGGTGGTGTCGACCTGATCGGCAAAACGAATGGCCCAACCGGTGGCAGCCACCACTTGCTCACGGGTGACCCCAGGGTGCAGCGCGGTGACCACGAACTCATGGGTGCCCGCTTCCGGCTCCATGATGCACAGATCGGTAATAATCCCTACAGGCCCGGCGCCCGGCAGACCCAGGCGTTTACGCGAGTCGCCGCCTTCGCCGTGACCGACTGAGGTGATGAAGTCCAGCTTGTCGACAAACGAACGCGACGACTGCTTGAGGATGATCAGCACGCTCTTGGCCGAACCGGCGATCTCCGGCGCACCGCCAGCACCCGGCAGGCGCACTTTGGGTTGGTGATAGTCACCGACCACCGTGGTGTTGATGTTGCCGAAACGATCGACCTGGGCCGCGCCGAGAAAGCCGACGTCAATGCGTCCACCCTGCAGCCAGTAGCGAAAGATCTCACCGGTGGGCACTACGGTGTCCGCAGTTTCCGCCAACTCGCCATCGCCGATGGACAGCGGCAGCACCGAGGGCTTGGCGCCAATCGGGCCGGACTCATAGATCAGTACCACATCCGGCGACGAGGTCAGGCGCGCCAAGTTGGCCGCCTTGGACGGCAGGCCGATGCCGACGAAGCAGACGGAGCCGTTCTTCAGGCGGCGCGCGGCGGCGACGGTCATCATTTCATTGGTCGAGTAAGCCATCACTTGGCCTCCTGCGCGGTGGCCAGCTTGGCCTGGAATTCGGTGAAGTCGGCAGTGCCGTGGATGTATTCATTGATCCACGCGGTAAAGGTCCCACGGTCGCGGGCGATCGGGTCCCACGCCTGGTAGAACCGATTGTCGCGTTCGTTGTAGCCGTGGGCGTAAGACGGATGCGCGCCACCCGGTACATGGCACACCGCAGTCAGGGCCCAGGTCGGCAGCACGCAGCTGTTCATCGGTGCATTGAGGTCATCGACGATTTCTTCGACGGTGACGATGCAGCGCTTTGCCGCCAGGGCCGCCTCCTTCTGTACGCCGAGGATGCCCCAGAGCAACACGTTGCCTTTGCGGTCGGCCTTTTGTGCGTGGATCACGGTGACGTCCGGACGCACCGACGGCACCGCCGCCAGCACTTCACCGGTGAACGGGCAGGTCACGGTCTTGATCAGCGGGTTGACCTTGGGCAGGTCGGAACCGGCGTAGGCGCGCAGTACCGCGAACGGCAGGCCCGAGGCACCCGCGACATAGGCATTGGCCAGGTCGGCATGGCTGTGCTCTTCAATTTCCAACGGTTGCGGCCATTGCTTCTCGACCGCGTCGCGCAGGCGATGCAGGGAGCCCACACCCGGGTTGCCGCCCCAGGAGAAAATCAGCTTGCGGGCGCAGCCGGCACCGATCAACTGGTCGTAGATCAGGTCAGGCGTCATACGCACCAGCGTCAGGTCTTTCTTGCCCTGACGAATGATTTCATGACCCGCTGCCGTAGGGATCAGATGGGTAAAGCCTTCCAGAGCGACGGTATCGCCGTCGTTCACAAATTGCTTCACCGCGTCACGCAGCGCGAGGATTTCAGCCATGGGGTTCGGGCTCCCGGTGTGGATCGAAAAAGGCGCTGAGGTGGCGCCGAAGTGCTTGAAGATTAAGCCGGGGAAACGGGCCAAACAATCCGATAATCGACTCAGCGTTCGATTATCGAACGAATTGTTATCTCGCTAATCATTCAGACAACGCTCAATCAATGTGGGAGGGGGCTTGCCCCCCTCCCACAGGCCTCAGGTGGCGTCAGCGTGGCTGACCATGCCTTTGATCACGACAGCGGCCGTGGCCAACGCGGCGGGAATCACCAACGCCGTCAGCACCTGCTCGAAGTTCCAGCCCAGCCCCAGCAAGGTCGCGCCCATCCATGCCCCCAGGATCGCGCCGAAGCGACCGATGCCGAGCATCCACGACACGCCGGTGGCGCGGCCTTGGGTCGGGTAGAAGCGTGCGGCCAGGGACGGCATCGCCGATTGCGCACCGTTGACACACATGCCGGCGATCAGCACCAGGGTGGCAAGCAAGGTGATATTGCCCAGGCTCTGCCCCACCGCATAGGCAAACACCCCGGCCAACAGGTAGAACGTGCCGATGACCTTGTGCGGGTTGAATCGGTCCATCGCCCACCCCACACCCACCGCACTCAACACACCACCGAACTGGAACAATGCACCGATAAATGCCGCCTGCTCCATGCTGGCGCCGCTGTCGCGCATCAGGGTCGGCAGCCAGCTGGTGAGCAGGTAAACGATCACCAGGCCCATGAAGTAGGTCAGCCACAACAGCAAGGTGCCGGCACTGTAGGTACCGGAAAAGATCACCGCGAATACGTTACGGGCCTTGACGGTTTTCTGCTCGGGCACGCTGAAATGGGTGGCCTGGGCGACGATGGAGGGCTCGATGGGTGACAGGGTTTTGCGCACCTTGTCGGTCCCCCGATTGCGCACCACCAGGTAACGCGCCGATTCGGGCAACCACACCAGCAACACCAACGCCAGGATCAATGGCAGGACGCCGCCGATCAGCAGCAGGCTGTGCCAGCCGAACGCCGGGATCAGCTTGGCCGAGATGAACCCGCCGCCGGCCATGCCCAGGTTGAAGCCGCAGAACATGCTGGTCACCAGCAACGACTTGTGACGTTCCGGGGTGTATTCGGACAGCAGGGTCGTGGCATTCGGCATGCCGGCGCCCAGGCCCAGCCCGGTGAGAAAGCGCAGCACCAGCAACTGATCGACGTTACTGCTGTAGGCCGACGCCAGGCTGAACGCGCCAAACACCAGCACCGCCCCCACCAGCACCACTTTGCGCCCGAAACGATCCGCCAGCGGGCCGGAGCCCAGCGCGCCGAACACCATGCCGATCAATGCGGCGCTCATCACCGGACCGAGGCTGGCGCGGTCGATGCCCCAGTCCTGGGACAATGCAGGCGCGATAAAGCCCATGGCGGCGGTGTCGAGGCCATCGAGGAAAACAATCAGGAAACACAGGATCACCACGCGCCACTGATAACGTGACAGAGGCTGGGTATTGATGAAGGACTGGACGTCCAACGGAGTACCGACAGAGGGCTGATTCATTATTTTTATTTCCACACCGATGGCGGGCTGACGACCTGGGGCCGTCGTTATTATTCGGCGCCCCTTCGAGCGCTGCCGCACATTAATAAGCCAGGGGAAACACCGTCAATTCATCAACCCGGGTTCTGTGCGGTCACCGAACAGCTTAGGCAAACAGCTGCGCACTCAACTCGCGGCTGGCACTGAGCATGCTCGGCAGGAAGCGCTGTTCCAGCTCACTGCGGCTGACACGCCCGGCATGGGTGCTGACGTTCAGCGCGGCCAACACCTGGCCCGACGCGTCGTAGACCGGCACCGCAATGGAACGCAGGCCCTGCTCCAGTTCCTGGTCGACGATGCACCAGCCCTGTTGACGCACTTGTTGCAGGCATTCGAACAGCGCCTCGGGCGTCGTGAGGGTGCGGCTGGTCTTGGTTTGCAGGTCGGCGTGGTCGAGGTAGTCCTGCAGCGAGGCATCGTCCAACGCCGCGAGCAAAATGCGGCCCATGGAGGTGCAATAGGCCG
This sequence comes from Pseudomonas petroselini, assembly GCF_045037875.1. Classification (NCBI taxonomy): domain Bacteria; kingdom Pseudomonadati; phylum Pseudomonadota; class Gammaproteobacteria; order Pseudomonadales; family Pseudomonadaceae; genus Pseudomonas; species Pseudomonas petroselini. Next base: position 2,313,314 of record NZ_CP173614.1, on the reverse strand, counting down.
GCAACCGCCCTCCCACCGACAGGTCCACGGAAATCAGGCGCTGGGTGGTGGCCGAACGGGCGATATAGAGGATGTCGTCACCTTCGAGTGTCGCCATGTTGCAGGCTTCGTGGAGTTGCTCGCTCATGCGATCCAGGTAGGGCTGGGCCGACACCGCCAGCGGTGTGGACGACAGGTAGGCATGGCCCAGGGTCAGGACTTTGGGCAATAGCGAATAGGTCCGCCCGTCGGTGGTGGCGTAACCGAGCTTGATCAAGGTGTGCAGGCAACGGCGCACGGCGGCGCGGGGGATTTCCGTTCGGTGGCTGATCTGGGCGATGGTGAGGTGGCGCTTGCGTTCCTGGAACGCCTGCACCACGGCCAGGCCACGGGCCAGGGAGGTCATGAAGTCCGGATCACCGGTAAACGCTTGGATACGCTTGGCCGGAGAGGCAACGATCGGCGGCGCCGCTGACGCGAAAGAGTTGCGCAATTGATCGTTCATGTCGGGATCCTTTCTCTTATTGTCGACCGCTGGGGAGGTTAGATGGCTATTACAAGCCGCGTCAGCCGGCCTGCACAAGACAGTGCCGATAACATTGTGCGATTATCGGACGATCATTCGATTATCGCAATTTTCTGGCACCCAGCCATGCCAGGCTGCACGACTGCAGTGACATTAAAAGAGCGGCTAACATAATGCCTGAAGTTAGGTGGAATTTATGACGCCAGAATTTGTGCAATTACCGGCGCATCCGTGTAACAAAACGCTCACACAAAGTTGACGGTTTTTAACTTTATGCCGATAGTGTTATTCAAATGCATCGCTATAATGCACTCTATGCGCAGGTTCGCCCGGTTTGCAGTATCGGAACCGGCGCCCACTCGATGATGCGCAGGCCGTGCATTATTGGTCGCAACTATCTGTCTCGAATGTCTGCACTAAACAAGTGCCGCCCCTGCAGGGTCCAAAGTTGAACGTTTCCACGGGTCAACTTGAAACACCCCGAGGGCGCATTCCGGCATAACGCTGCAACGTATTTACACTCAACTCAATTAGGTAACAATGTGACGAAAGATGAACTGCGCGCGGAACTTGAGCGCCAGGAGCAACGTTACAAGGACGTTTACGGCGGGGAAGTCACCACCTACGCCGCCCAGCCTGAACCTGAACGCAAACCATGGCGCAAACGAGCCAGCCTGCTCGACCAGGCATTTGCCCAGGAAATCCAAAAGATTGAACAGGAACTCAAAACCGAAGAGCCATAAGCGATTCGGTTTGACCCTCAAGGTTCTGGCCTTGACTGCTGGCACATAGCTAGCAGTCAGCAAGCCTGCATCCCACCACTAACAGTAAAATTTCATACAAATGTTTCTGGCGTGACGATTTTGTGACAATCACCCGCCCTGCGGCCCCTCTGCTTTATAAATCAAAGACTTGCCAAAGCCCCGAAAACCCTGGGATGCACCCCTTTACCGAGGTTTTTTTCAGGGAAGATGCTTACCGATGAGCAGCTAGTGCATCGATTACTGAGGTTTTCTGGCATAATCGCGCCCCCTTACGACCGGGTCAGAAAACCTTCATGATCGATTTATTCAGCGGACTGGATGCTTGGGTTCTCGTGAGCCTGCTGCTCGCCCTGGCCTTTGTCCTCGCCTTCGAGTTCATCAATGGCTTTCATGACACCGCTAACGCGGTGGCCACAGTCATCTATACCAAAGCCATGCCGCCGCACCTGGCCGTGTTCTTCTCCGGGGTGTTCAACTTCCTCGGCGTATTGCTCGGTGGTGTCGGTGTCGCCTACGCCATCGTGCATTTGCTGCCGGTGGAGCTGCTGATCAATGTGAACACCGGCCATGGCTTGGCGATGGTCTTCTCTTTATTGGCTGCAGCGATCACCTGGAACCTGGGCACCTGGTACTTCGGCATCCCAGCCTCCAGTTCCCACACCCTGATCGGCTCGATCCTCGGTGTCGGCCTGGCCAATGCCCTGATCAACGACATCCCCCTGGCTGACGGTGTGAACTGGCAGAAAGCGGTGGATATCGGCGCATCGCTGGTGTTCTCGCCGATGGCCGGCTTCCTGGTCGCAGCCCTGGTGCTGCTCGGCCTGAAGTGGTGGCGTCCGCTGTCCAAGATGCACAAGACCCCGGACCAGCGCCGCAAGCTTGATGACAAGAAGCATCCACCGTTCTGGAACCGCCTGGTCCTGGTGATTTCCGCCATGGCCGTGAGTTTCGTGCACGGCTCCAACGACGGTCAGAAAGGCATCGGCCTGATCATGCTGGTGCTGATCGGTATCGTGCCGGCGCAGTTCGTACTCGACCTGGGCAGCACCACCTACCAGATCGAGCGTACCCGCGACGCCACCTTGCACCTGAACCAGTTCTACCAGCGCAACCATGAGACCCTGGGTGAATTCCTGGCCTTGGGCAAAAGCGTGAAGGACGACCTGCCGGGCAAGTTCCGTTGCAACCCGCAACAGACCGAGCCGACCATCAATGCGTTGCTGGGTACGTTGAAAGGTGTCTCCGACTACCATTCGCTGACGGCCGATCACCGTATCGAAGTACGCCGCTACCTGCTCTGCCTGGACGACACCGCGAAGAAAGTCGGCAAATTGCCAGGCCTGCCGGCACGTGAGAAGTCCGACCTCGACAAGTTGCGCAAAGACCTGACCGCCACCACCGAATACGCACCGTTCTGGGTAATCCTCGCCGTCGCACTGGCCTTGGGCCTGGGCACCATGGTGGGCTGGAAGCGTGTGGTACTGACCATCGGCGAGAAGATCGGCAAGCAGGGCATGACCTATGCCCAAGGCATGTCGGCGCAGATCACCACCGCGACCATGATTGGCTTTGCCAATATCTTCGCACTGCCGGTGTCCACCACCCACGTGCTGTCGTCGGGTGTGGCTGGTACCATGGTCGCCAATAAAAGCGGCCTGCAAGGCGGCACCGTTAAAACGATCCTGATGGCCTGGGTGCTGACCCTGCCAGCCACCGTGGCCCTATCGGCCGGGTTGTTCTGGTTGGCGTCCAAGGCACTCGGCAGCTGATAGCCGCTTGCACTAAAAAAGGTGCGATCCGTGAGGCTCGCACCTTTTTTATTGCCCAATTCCAAACCCACCTGTTGTCCCTGTGTTGATTATCAAATCGCAGGCAAAAAAAAGGGCGACCGAAGTCGCCCAAAATGCCTTGCGTGCTCATGTAACCCGGAAAAACCTATGGTTTTTTACGCTTGTTCGCGTCTTTCCAGATAAAAATTCCAAACCCTACAAAAAACATCACCATGAGGCTCACAGTCAGCACTCCGGCAAACACCACATTATCGATAAACATGACCGGCCTCCTGCACTTGCCCTGTTGCGATAGGGCTAAGTTAATGCAGAAGGCGGATTGGAAAATTGACGGGGATCAATGTCGCCCACGACGGAGCGTAAAGAAGGGCAATAACTGACCTGCATCAATGGATGCAGGCTGTTTCAACGCTTTTTCGGTTTGTTCTTCGGTTTTTTCTTCACTTTACCCAGCGGCATTGCCTGTTCGAAGGCCTGGCGCACTTCATTCAGGCGCTTGTCATTGAGGTCATGCACGCGCTTGGCGCGTTCGGCATTCAGGTCGATCAGCTTGTCGTCTTCACTCATGGCTTGGCTTACGTCGTGGAGGGAATGGTCCAATAATGCGGCCTCCCCCGCCCAACGGCAAATCAGCCAGCGACAAAAGGCAGGCCATCGCCCAAAATCGCTACTTTTCCAGACCCGGAGACGCACCCAGGTGGCACTGCACAAGGACCTTCCGCCGTTGCTGGCCCTGCGCGCCTTCGAAGCCGTGGCGCGGCATTTGAGTTTTATCAAGGCCGCGAACGAGTTGTCGGTGACCCAAAGTGCCCTGAGTCACCAGGTGCAAAAACTTGAGCAGTACTTGGATAAACCGCTGTTTATCCGACGCACGCGCGCGATCGACCTGACCGCCGACGGCCAACAGTACTACGACGAAATCCGCCCGGCGCTCGACGCCATCGCCGCGGCCACCCGCGCCCAACGGGCCACCCCCAGCGCCAGCGTGTTACGCATCGGCTTGCTGGCGTCCTTCGCCACCCTGTGGCTGGCGCCGCGTCTGGCTGGGTTCCTCAATCGCTATCCCCCTATCCAGGTGGAGCTATTGCCGGCCATTCAACTCGCGAACGTCGCTGGCGCCGAGGTCGACCTGGCCATCCGCTACGGCAAGGGTGATTGGCCCGACGTGCAGGCCACGCGACTGATGCCGGAAGTCATCTCCCCGGTGTGCAGCCCTGCGTTCAAGGTACGGCAGGACAGCCCGCTGCTGATGGCGACGTCACACCGCCCCTTTGAATGGACCGATTGGGCCGAGCACTATCAGGTCGACCTCGCCCACCATCCCCGCGTGATGCTGCACGACTACAACATCGTGGTCGAAGCCGCCGTGGCCGGCCAAGGCATCGCCATGGGCCGTCATCGCCTGATCGAACGCAGGCTGCAGGACGGCAGCCTGGTAGAAGCGTTCGATTGGCCGCCCTACCACAGTGACATCGGTTACTGGCTCATCGCCCCTCAAGGTCCCGCCAGTGAAGCTGCCGCGTGTTTCAGCCAGTGGTTGAAGGAAGCCTGCGCCGACGCGTGAGTTATTTCGATAGGTCGCGTGAGATCTATCCGTTTGTCGCCCTTCGATACAGCCAACATGCTGAAACCTCCTGACCCCAGAGGATTGATCATGAGCGACTCCCTCCACCAACGCGTGCACGCCCTCGGCCTCGCACTGCCTACGCCCAGCCAGCCGATTGCCAATTACATCAACCACGTCGTCAGCCAGAACCACCTGTTTGTCTCCGGTCAGATTCCGCTGGTGGACGGCAAACCGGCCTACGTCGGCCGGTTGGGCGAGTCCATCAGCGATGAGGAAGGCGCACACGCGGCAGAACTCGCGGCCCTGGGCCTGCTGGGGCAGTTGAGCGATGCCCTCGGTGATGACCTCTCACGACTGGTACGCACCGTGCGCCTGGGGGTGTTTATCGCCAGCGGCGCTGACTTCAAACAACAGAGCGTGGTCGCCAACGGCGCCTCCAACTTGCTGGTCAACGCCCTTGGCGAAAAGGGCCGGCATGTGCGCACCGCCGTAGGCGTTTCCAGCCTGCCGGCCGGCGTGGCGGTGGAGGTCGATGCCATTTTCGAGCTGCGCCCATGAGCCCGCTCGACGTTCAGCACTTGCGGGACAACACGCCTGGTTGCCAGTCCGGCATCGTGCACTTCAACCACGCCGGTGCCTCGCTGCCGAGCCAGGCGACCCTCGATGCGATCATCGAACACCTGCAACGGGAAGCCCGCGAGGGTCCAATGGAAGCCGGCGAGCATGGCGCCGTCTTGGTGGAAAAAGCCCGCCGTGCCGCCGCGCAACTGCTTAACGCCCCGGTCTCATCCATCGCGTTTGCCGGCAGTGGCTCGACCGCCTGGAGCATGGCGTTCCAAGCCTTGGGGCCGTGGCAGCCGGGCGATCGCATTCTGGTCGGCCGCCACGAATGGGGCGGTAACCTGGCCAGCATGGAAGGGGCGGTGCAAGCAGGCGCTCGGGTGGAGGTTATCCCCTGCGACGACAGCGGCGCAGTCTGCCCAATGGCGCTGGAGTCGATGATCGACGCTCGCGTGAAGTTGATCGACCTCACCTGGCTCCCGGCCAACGGCGGCCTGATCAACCCCGCCCAGGCCATCGGCGAAGTGGCCAGGCGTCACGCAATCCCCTACTTCATCGACGCCGGCCAAGCCGTCGGCCAACTGCCGGTGGATGTGCAAGCGCTGCACTGTGACGTGCTCAAGTCAGCCGGACGCAAACACCTGCGTGGGCCACGAGGCACCGCGCTGTTGTATGTGCGACCGGCGTTTCTAGAGCGCTTGAACCCTGTTCAGCGTGACGTGTTTTCAGCGCCCTGGACCGCCCAGGGGTTCGACCTGCGCCATGACGCACGGCGCTTTGAAACCAGCGAAACATCCTTCGCCTTGCTGGCGGGGCTGGGCAATGCGTTGCAAGAGATGAACAGGCTCGGAATCGAGCGCCTATGGGAAAGGGTTTCGCAGACCAGCGAGCGAATCCGCGAAGCGTTGCGTGGGGTTCCGGGCATTACCCTGCATAACCTGGGCACTCGCCAGTCAGGCTTGATCGCCTTCAACCTGGCGGGTTGGGACGCCTTTGAACTCAAGCGGCGCCTGGGGTTGAAGCGCATCAACATCGGGGCCAACGGTGTCGCCTATACGCCGCTGGATATGCAGGCGCGGGGCCTTGAAAGCGTGGCGCGGATTTCTGTCAGCCCGCTCAATACCGAACACGAGATCGAGGTGCTGATAACGGCCCTGCGGGCACTGCATGACTAAACCTCGACGTCCACCCACAGGCCTTGGCGTGGCGCATCTTCGATCAGCGGTATCACCGGCACCGTATTGTCGGCGTTGAGCACATCCCCCGGAATGGCCAGGTGCTGCTCCGGGTCGTCCTCGGCTTCACGCCGGCGTTTCTGTTGTTCCTGCTGGCGACGTTGTTCTTCGCGCAGCAAAAACGTCGACGTCTCGGCATCGCCCTTTTTCAGGTCGATGGTGCTTTCGTTGGAGCCCGGTTGCACTGGCACCACGGGCGGGATATCCGGCTTCTGACGTACCGGATCGAGTTGTGACGTGACCGGCACAACGCTGACGGGCAGCATGGGTGGCAGCATAGTGATTATTCTCCTGATCAACAGGCTGTCGGCGGGTTGCAGGGTGACTTGAGCACAAGCTCGCCAACCTGTGACCCAGTCGACACTCGCAAGTGCCCGCCACCCGTCGATTCAGCTTCCGATGTGCCACCCCCAGGGAGTAGTTTTTGTCAGAGTCCTTGGGCGTGGGGGCTTGTTCCGTTAAGATAGTCGGCTTTTTCACGGCGGGAGTCAGGCAGCATGGCGCAGCAGTATCAACCGGGGCAACGCTGGATTAGTGACAGCGAAGCAGAGCTGGGGTTAGGCACCGTTCTGGCACAGGACGGCCGCTTGTTGACCGTGCTCTATCCGGCCACTGGCGACACCCGCCAGTATGCGCTACGGAATGCGCCCCTCACCCGCGTGAGGTTCTCGCCGGGTGACTCCATCACCCATTTCGAAGGCTGGAAAATGACCGTGCAGGAAGTCGACGATGTCGACGGCCTGCTGGTGTACCACGGCCTCAATGGGCAGCACGAGCAGGTCACCCTGCCGGAAACCCAACTGTCCAACTTCATTCAGTTCCGCCTGGCCAGCGACCGCCTGTTCGCCGGGCAGATCGACCCGCTGGCCTGGTTCTCGCTGCGTTACCACACGCTGGAACACACCAGCCGCCAATTGCAGTCTTCGTTGTGGGGCCTGGGTGGCGTGCGTGCGCAACCTATCGCTCACCAATTGCACATCGCCCGTGAAGTCGCTGACCGTATCGCGCCACGGGTATTGCTGGCTGACGAAGTCGGCTTGGGCAAGACCATCGAAGCCGGCCTGGTGATCCATCGCCAACTGCTGTCGGGCCGCGCCAGCCGCGTGTTGATCCTGGTACCGGAAAACCTGCAGCACCAGTGGCTGGTGGAAATGCGCCGCCGCTTCAACCTGCAGGTCGCGCTGTTCGATGAAGAGCGCTTTATCGAAAGCGATGCGACCAACCCGTTCGAAGACACCCAGTTGGCTCTGGTGGCCCTGGAATGGCTGGTCGACGACGAAAAGGCCCAGGACGCACTGTTCGCGGCCGGTTGGGACCTGTTGGTGGTCGACGAAGCCCACCACTTGGTGTGGCATGAAGACAAAGCCAGCGCCGAATATTCGCTGGTCGAACAACTCGCCGAAGTAATTCCCGGCGTGCTGCTGCTCACCGCTACCCCCGAGCAACTCGGCCAGGACAGCCACTTCGCGCGCCTGCGCCTGCTCGACCCGAACCGTTTCCACGACCTGCACGCCTTCCGCGCCGAGAGCGAGAACTATCGCCCGGTGGCCGAAGCCGTGCAGGAGTTGCTCGACAAGGGCCGCTTGTCCCCCAAGGCCCACGAGACTATCCAGGGTTTCCTCGGCAATGAAGGCGAAGCACTGCTGACCGCCGTCAACGATGGCGACACCGAAGCCAGCGCACGCCTGGTGCGTGAGCTGCTCGACCGCCACGGCACCGGCCGCGTGCTGTTCCGCAACACCCGCGCCGCCGTGCAAGGCTTCCCGGAGCGCAAGCTGCACGCCTACCCGTTGCCGAACCCGGACGAGTACATGGAGTTGCCGCTGGGCGAACACGCCGAGCTGTACCCGGAAGTCAGCTTCCAGTCGCAGCCGGACGTTGAAGAAGAACACCGCTGGTGGCGCTTCGACCCACGGGTCGAGTGGCTGATCGACCAGCTGAAAATGCTCAAGCGCACCAAGGTCCTGGTGATCTGCGCCCACGCCGAAACCGCCATGGACCTGGAAGACGCCCTGCGCGTGCGCTCCGGCATCCCGGCCACGGTGTTCCACGAGGGCATGAACATCCTCGAGCGTGACCGCGCCGCCGCCTACTTCGCCGATGAAGAGTTCGGCGCCCAGGTGCTGATCTGCTCGGAAATCGGCAGTGAAGGCCGCAACTTCCAGTTCTCCCACCACTTGGTGCTGTTCGACCTGCCGTCCCACCCCGACCTGCTGGAACAGCGGATCGGCCGTCTGGACCGGATCGGTCAGAAACACGTGATCGAACTGCACGTGCCATACCTGGAAACCAGCCCGCAAGAGCGCCTGTTCCAGTGGTACCACGAAGCGCTGAACGCGTTCCTCAACACCTGCCCGACCGGCAACGCCTTGCAGCATCAGTTCGGCCCACGCCTGCTGCCGCTGCTGGAAAACGCCGACGACGGCGAGTGGCAAGCCCTGATCGACGAGGCCCGTGCCGAGCGCGAGCGTCTGGAACAGGAGCTGCACACCGGCCGCGACCGTCTGCTGGAGCTCAACTCAGGCGGCGCAGGCGAAGGTGATGCGCTGGTGGAAGACATCCTCGAGCAAGACGATCAGTTCGCCCTGCCGATCTACATGGAAACCCTGTTCGACGCATTCGGCATCGACAGCGAAGACCATTCGGAAAACGCGCTGATCCTCAAGCCCAGCGAAAAAATGCTCGACGCCAGCTTCCCCCTGGGCGACGACGAAGGCGTGACCATCACCTACGACCGTAACCAGGCACTGTCACGCGAAGACATGCAGTTCATCACCTGGGAACACCCGATGGTGCAGGGCGGCATGGACCTGGTGCTGTCCGGTTCCATGGGCAACACCGCCGTGGCATTGATCAAGAACAAGGCGCTCAAGCCGGGCACCGTGTTGCTGGAACTGCTCTACGTCAGCGAAGTGGTTGCCCCGCGCTCGCTGCAACTGGGCCGCTACCTGCCACCGGCCGCCCTGCGCTGCCTGCTGGATGCCAATGGCAACGACCTGTCCGGCCGTGTGACCTTCGAAACCCTCAACGACCAGTTGGAAAGCGTGCCACGTGCCAGCGCTAACAAGTTCATCCAGGCCCAGCGCGACCAGCTGACGCCGCGGATCAACGCCGGTGAAGAGAAGATCACCCCACGCCATGCCGAGCGCGTAGCCGAGGCCAAACGCCGCCTGGCGGCAGACACCGACGAAGAACTGGCGCGCCTGACCGCGTTGCAAGCGGTCAACCCGACCGTACGCGACAGCGAGCTGGTTGCCCTGCGCACCCAACGCGAGCAAGGCCTGGCCATGCTGGATAAGGCGGCGCTGCGCTTGGAAGCGATTCGGGTTCTGGTCGCCGGTTAATAGCTGCCTTCTTTCTTTGTCTTGAGGGCCTCATCGGGGGCAAGCCCCCTCCCACACGTTGATTTGTGAACGCAGTCAAATGTGGGAGGGGGCTTGCTCCCGATGGCGTCATTGCGGTCTCAAACAGCAACCGCCGCAGCAGGTACCTCCACCCCGCTCAACCCCTCTTTCATCTTCTTGGCATCCCGCACAAAGCTGCGCGACGCCTGGAACAGAAACAGCATGGTCAGGAACAACGCCACCGGAATCAGGTACATGGCGTCATGCAACCCCACCGCCTTGTAAGCCTCGGTCATCTGCTCCGCCCCCGCCGCATACATCGCCGAATGAGCAAAATGGTCGGACAAGCCCCCTACAACGATCGGCCCCATGCCGCCACCCAACAAATACAGCCCGGCAAAAAACAGCGCCATCGCCGTGGCCCGCAGGCGCGGTTCGACCACGTCCTGGATCGCCGTGTACACGCAGGTGTAGAAGTTATAGGCGAACAGCCAGCCCACACTGAACAGCGCCACAAACACACCAATCTCAATGCGCCCGGCGTGCAACGCCCAGGCCGTGGTCACGGTGGAGATGATCAGGCTGAACGCGGCGAACAGCAGCCGGCCGTTGGCGACACGCTGATGGATCTTGTCGGCGATCCAGCCACCCAGGGTCAGGCCCACCAGGCCGGTCAGGCCGACGATCACCCCGGTTGCCACGGCGGCATCCTGCAACGGCATCAGGAAATAACGCTGCAACATCGGCACCAGGAATGAGTTGCAGGCATAGGTCGCGAAGTTGAAGCACAACCCGGCCAGCACCAGCCACAGGAAGGTCGGCACCGCCAGCACGCGACGGATCGGGCGGTCGACGCGTTGCTGGGAGACCTGCACGGTTTCCGCCGCGCCGCGCTTGGGCTCCTTGATATAGAACATGAACACAGCAAGGATCATCCCCGGCACGGCCGCGATAAAGAACGGCGCTCGCCAGCTGTCGAACGCCTTGACCATCCAACCGATGGTAAAGAACGCCAGCAACAGCCCCAAGGGCAGCCCCAGCATGAAAATCCCCATGGCCCGCGCGCGGCGGTGCGCCGGGAACAGGTCGCCAATCAATGAGTTGGCGGCTGGCGCATAGCTGGCTTCGCCAATGCCAATGCCCATGCGCACCAGCAAAAACGTCCAGAAACTGCCGACCAGACCGTTCACCGCCGTCAGCCCGCTCCAGGCGAACAGGCCCCACCCCATCAGTTTGCTGCGCGAGCCGGTATCGGCCAGTCGCCCGAGCGGCAGGCCAGCAATGGCGTAGACGATGGTGAAAGCGGTGCCGATGATGCCGAGCTGGAAGTCACTCAGGTGCCATTCCATGCGGATTGGCTCGATGATGATCGCGGGAATGGTCCGATCGAAGAAGTTGAACAGGTTGGCGAGGAACAGCAGGAACAGAATGCGCCAGGCATTCGCCGCTTGGGTCGAGTTCTGCATGGGTCCGTCTCTTTTATTGTTATGAGAGCTGCGATGCCCGATGCATCCTGCCCGGTACCTGCAACATAGTCAGGCGGGCGAGGCTTGTCTGTAATGATTCGTAAAGCTGATAGGGCATGATTTCACCCGGCATCCTGGGACTTTCCCTACGGAAAATATAAGTTCTGCCCCCTCTTCCCAATGGCCATGGCACGGATAGAATGGCGAGCCTTCCTGTAACACCCCATTCTACTTTCTTATCGATGACGCCCATGTCCGAAGCCAGTCCGTGTCTGAATTGCGGTGCCTGTTGTTCACACTTTCGTGTGTCGTTCTTCTGGGGTGAATGCGCCTCGTCGGGAGGCACGGTGCCCGATGACTTGGTGGTGCAGATCAACCCGACCCGCGTGGCAATGATCGGCACCGACCAGAAACCTGCGCGCTGCTGCAGCCTTGAGGGTGACGTGGGCCAGGCCACCCGTTGCACGATCTACGAGCAGCGTTCGAGCGTATGCCGCGAATTCGAGTCCTCGTGGTACCAAGGCGTACAAAACGTCGATTGCGATGCCGCACGTGCGGCGTTTGGCCTGCCCCCCCTGGAAGCCCCCTTCGAGTTGACACTGCCCATCAGCGCTTAGCATCAAACGCTATGGGCGGCATGCCAAAATGGTTCACAGCAAAATGCCATTATTCGTGGCAAATTCCGCGAGGCTTCTATACTGGACCTCATAGGTCATCGCCGTAGGCAGTGACGTGACTCTATGACGGGACATGCTATGGAATGGCTAGGTCTGCATTTTTTTACCGCACTTCCAGAGAGCGGGCACTTATTACTCAATTGCAGTCATAACCCCTTCCTGGTACTGCTGGCCTACCTGGTCGCTTGCGCGGCGGGTTTCGGCACGCTGGACATGGCCGAGCGCGTCGGCCACGTCGAGGACCCTACCGCAAGACGCCACTGGCGCTGGCTCGGCGCTGGCTGCCTGGCCGGCGGGATCTGGTCCACTCACTTCATCAGCATGCTGGCCTTCCAGGCGCCAATCGCGATTCACTACGAACTGTCGATGACGTTCGCGTCCTTGATGATCGCCCTGATCGCGTCGCTGTTTGCCATGCAAACGCTCAGTCATTCCAGCCTACGCTTTCACCAGTATGTGCTGGCGTCTATATGGATGGGGATCGGCATCGCCTTGATGCACTACGTGGGCATGTCGGCCATGCGTTCCCAGGCCCAACTGTATTTCGACTCGGGATTGTTCCTGGCCTCGGTGGGCATCGCCATGGGGGCGAGCCTGGCCGCGTTGTTGCTGTCGAGTTACTTGCGCACGGGCACCGGCGTGTTTCATCAACTGCTCAAATACGCCGCCAGCCTGGTCCTGGGCGCGGGAATCCTGAGCATGCATTTTACGGGCATGGCGGCCCTGCAGTTGATCGTCCCCGCCGGCGCTGACCTCTCACTGCCTTCGGATAACAACCCCATTCAACTGGGCTTGTCGGTGGCGGTCATCACCCTGCTGGTCATTGGCAGCAGCATCAGCGCCGCCCTGGCCGACAAGAAGCTGCAACACAAAGAACGCGACCTGCGCCGGGTCAATGCCCTGCTCAGCGAACTGGACCAGGCCCGCGCCTCGCTGCAACAGGTAGCCCATTACGATGCCTTGACCAGCCTGCTCAATCGGCGGGGTTTCAATCAGATCTTCGCGGAAAAACTCGCCGAAAAAGCCGCGTCAAACGGGATGATGGCGGTGATCTTCCTCGATATCGACCACTTCAAGCGCATCAATGACAGCCTCGGGCATGACGCCGGTGACCAATTACTCACCGTGCTGGCCGGGCATATCAAGGGCTCGGTGCGCAGCCATGCGGATGTGGTGGCGCGGTTTGGCGGTGATGAATTCTGCATTCTGATCAGCATTCATCACCGCGACGAAGCCCGGCACCTGGCCCAGCGCATCATGCAACAGATGAAGGAGCCCATCGAACTGGCCGGCCGCCGTATGGTGATGACCACCAGCATCGGCATCAGCCTGTATCCCGATGACGGCCTGACCTGCGAAGAGTTGCTCAAAACCGCCGACCTGGCGCTGTACCAGTCCAAGGACGCGGGGCGCAACAGCCTGAACTTCTTCAGTTCCAACCTGAAAACCCGAGCCTTCCTCGAACTGCAACTGGAAGAAGAACTGCGCGGCGCCCTGCGCACCCGTAACCAACTGGTGCTGTTCTACCAACCGATCTTTGACATGAAACTGGGCAAGGTCACACGGCTGGAAGCCCTGGTGCGCTGGCAACACCCACAGCATGGGCTGCTGGCGCCGGACCGGTTTATCGGTATCGCCGAAAGCAACGGGCTGATTGCCGAATTGGACCACTGGGTGCTGCGCCAAGCCTGTCATGACCTGAGCCTGCTGTCTGACCGGGGCTATACCGAATTGACCATGGCGGTGAACTGCTCGGCCCTTAACCTGGCCCGGGATGAACTGGCGGACGAAATCGAGGATGCGCTGCGTTTCAGTGCAATTGCCGCCAACCGCCTGGAACTGGAAGTCACCGAAAACGCGCTGATGGGCAACATCAGCAGCACCCTGGCGCTGCTGCGGCAAATCCGCGCGCTAGGCGTGTCGCTGGCCATCGACGACTTTGGTACCGGCTATTCGTCCCTAGCCTACCTCAAGCGCCTTCCCCTCAACACCTTGAAGATCGACCGCTCGTTTATCCAGGACATTCCCAAGTCCACCGCCGATATCGAGATTGTCCAGGCGATTATTGGCATGGCCCATACCCTGCACCTGGAGGTCGTCGCCGAAGGCGTGGAAACCCAGGCGCAGTTCGAGCTGTTGCTCAAGCATGGCTGTGATTTCGTCCAAGGCTACCTCTTGAGCCCGGCAGTGCCCGTCAGCGACATCATCGGTGTCATGCAGGGTATCAACCTGCGCAACCCACTCTATCCGCACAGCCTGGTGGGCGCCAAAGACAGCAGCGCACCGAAAGAGCCTGGCCCCACGCGCACAGGCAACACGTCCATCGTCAGGCCAATTCGCTGACGCCTAAACTTTGGCATTTCGCCATCATTTGCCTAAAGAACGCCGACGAACGGCCGATTCATCAGAGTCCGGCCAGGTTTTCCCTGAGCACAACAGGGTCAAGCCCGATCGTCCCGGACAAGGACGCACTGCAAAGTCGCGAACTCCCATTCCGTGATGGCCATTTGATACTCTTCAGCCATCCGCCCAGGCACATGGCGCACAATGACTTCTAAAAATAACTCTGCCACCGTGGTATCCGACGTGTTGCTCCCAGCTCCTGCGGAAAAACCCTCAGGTTCAAAGTCATTGAGCACCGCCCGCCCGCTGGCCACTCAGCAATACCTGTATTTCACCGAAACCAATACCGACCGCATCCTCGACAACCTCGATGGCCTGCGCGACATGGTGTTCCCTCGCCCGCCCCATCTGGAAGGCGACAGCGATCCGCGCACCGAGCAGGAATTCCCGTCGGTGTGCCTGATCGGCCTGGGCCGTTGCGGTTCGAACATCGCGCTGGATGTAGCGGAGCTGGTGTACAACGCCCGCAAGTTCTACTTGAACGAGTTCAGCAACGAAGATAAATCACAGGACAAGGGTTACAGCCCGGCCCAGTGGATCCGCAACAACCTGCGCCTGGGCAGCGGCAAGGCCAGCAAACCGGTGTTCCTGGTAGAACCGCTGGTGATGCTCGGCGACCTGGACAAGGACATCGCCGGGCGCATCCGTTTTTCGCGCAAGGGCGAGAAAAGCGGTTTCCTGCGTGACTACAGCAAGATGAAAATCATGGACCTGTCGGAGGTCCACGCCGGTGGCGCCGGTAACGCGCCGATCCTCGGCCAGTACCTGGCCAAGATCATCCTCAACAAAGACACCCAGCGTTTTTCCAGCCCCGACTGGAAGATGATCCACTCGTATTTGATCGACTCCTGCGGCATCAAGGCCAACCAGTCGCGCCTGTACTTCTCAATCTTCAGCGCCGGCGGCGGTACCGGCTCGGGCATGGCCTCGGAGTTCGGCCTGGCCCAGCAGCACTCGTACATGAACAAGACGTTCGACACCAAGCCCGCCGACGAGCACGACAGCAAGAGCGGCCACGCCTTTGTGTTCGAGCCGATCTTCACCAGCGGCATTTGCGTGCTACCGAATATCTCCGACCACCGCAGCGAAATGTCCGAGGCGCTGCACATCAACGCCGGACGGCTGCTGTGCAAATACCTGTCGGAAGAATGGGATTTCTCGTACAACTTCGCCAATGAAGACAGCAGCGAAGCCAGTGTGAAGGGCCGTATCCGGCCGTGGAACGCGATGATGCTGATCTCCAACGACATCATGCGTTATGCCGAAGAAAGCGATGACGGCAATATCCAGAACATTGACGTCAATGCCATGGAAAAACACGCCAACCAGTACATTTCCCAGCAGATCTTCAACATCCTCACGGCCCAGGCCGTGACCACCGACTACGACCAGAACTACTTCCGCCGCGCCGGTATCGACATCGGCGAAACCATTCGCCTGGATGCCAACGACCTGTTCATGAGCCTGGCCGGCCCGGTGGCGATTGCCTACGCCGAGTCCGTGGTCCCGGAAACGCCGGCACCGTCGAATGACAAATTCAAGGTCTTCGAGAAAGAGCCCCAGCGCCTGAACATCGACGACCTGTTCTTCCGCTCCATCGACCTGCCGCACTTCAACAAGGTCACCCAGGCCATCGAAGGCATCAGCTTGCTGCCGATCGAATCCAAGCGCTACAAGGCCTCCCTGGAGCAGTACAAGAACTCCGGCTACGACGCGGCCGCGCTGCATGACCTGCACTTCTTCAAGAACTGCTCGTCGGTGGTGTCCATCGTGTCGCTGCCCAAGGACTACAAGCTGTCCTACATGGACCTGAACCGGCTCAAGACCCACCTCAACAGCTTGTTCCCCAACACCACCCTCAAGCGCTACGCACTGGTGATCGGTGCCTCGGCCAACCTGTCGTTGACCACCCTGATCGCGAAAAGCCCGTGCCTGTCGGATGACTTCCTCACGTTGATCGTGGCCTTTATCAAGCGCTGCTTTGCACGTAACCCGTACCGCTTCGATGACACGCTGGACAACTCGATCCTGGACTTCATCATCCACGAAGACTTCGATGAAGACCGCATCGACGAGTTGCTCAACGAGTTCGAAAACCCGGCAAAGATCCTCGATACCAACTGGTACGCGATCAAGCCGATGTATGAGAAGAAGTACCGCGAGCTGATCAACGACAAAGACAAGTTCGTGTCGATCAATGACATTCGCCTGTCACGGGACTGCGTGAAGAAAGCGATCAAGTACCTGCGCGAGATTTATCGTCACCGCATCGGCAAGACCAAGGTTATTTCGTTGAATAACCACACCGGTAAAACCGCCTAGGCCGCGTTGCCCTCTTCGCGAGCAAGCCCGCAGTTGACCGCATTTCCGCAGGATGCGCACGGTCAACGGTGGGAGCGGGCTTGCTCGCGAATGCGGCAGTCCAAACAACAGCTATCTACAGTCCCGGCACACTTGGAAACAATTGCGCAGCGATTCCGCCAGCGCCCTAACTGTTCCCATGCCGTGCACGTCACCCTCACCTGTGACCTTTCTTCACGGCAACATGCCATCACGGCGTCAGCAGTTACTCCGCTACACACTTGCCACAGCAAAAAACACGCACCTTTTTCGTGCAACCCTTTCTTACACTGCCCTTTCCTGGATCAGAATCCACGGCGATACCACCACCGCCCATAGGCTAGGATCACGTTCAACCAGGTCCAATGCCCGCGTCGCAGACACCTCGCCAAGGCTCCCTGCGGCCAGCCAGGCAGCGACTTTGTCGCGGTTGTCCTCAGCCATTCCCTCGGCAGCCTCGATCAAATCCAGCCCGGCATCGACCCACAATAGGGCACCCTTGGCAAAGAACGGCTCAAGCTCCTTCCAGGAAATTTCGGCGGTTTCTCCGAGCAGCTTGGCATAGAGGGTGCTAGGTTCTTGCGTCATGGGTGTTCACCTTGGGGAAAAATCGGCGCAATCATAGCGTCACGCCTCAAGCAGAAAAACCCAGTTGCAAATGAGTCATCGAGAGAAAGTGTCAGGAACGCCAAGGATTGCCCGAAACTCTGGCATCACCCCGCCGCAATTCTGTCTTTTTCTTTCATTTAAGCGACACACCCGGCTTTTGCCCCCAGCAGCCAGCTTTTCAACCGATCAACCGGCGCTCTACACTGTACCGGTACAGTTGCCAGAGCACTGCCGGGGGGATATCCGAGATATCTGATCCGGTTCTGCAGCTCACAAGGCCGCTAGAACTATAAAAAAGACAACAGCAAGAGTGGAGCACTATGAATAAGGCTACTAAGCAGATTTCCAAACTGTTTGCCGCTATGGTCCTGGCTGGGGTTGCCGGCCATTCGTTCGCAGCCGACACCATCAAGATCGGCATCGCCGGGCCTAAGACCGGCCCAGTGACGCAATACGGCGACATGCAATTCATGGGTGCCAAGCAAGCCATCGCCGACATCAACGCCAAGGGCGGCGTCGACGGCAAAATGCTTGAAGCCAAGGAATACGACGACGCTTGCGATCCAAAACAAGCCGTGGCCGTCGCCAACAAAGTAGTCAACGACGGCGTCAAGTTCGTGGTCGGTCACCTGTGCTCCAGCTCCACTCAGCCAGCCTCCGACATCTATGAAGATGAAGGCGTGATCATGATTACCCCGGCGGCTACCAGCCCGGAAATCACCGCCCGTGGCTACAAGCTGATCTTCCGCACCATCGGCCTGGACAGCGCGCAAGGCCCAGCGGCCGGCAACTATATCGCCGACCACGTGAAGCCGAAAATCGTCGCCGTCCTGCACGACAAACAGCAATACGGTGAAGGCATCGCCACTGCCGTCAAACAGACCCTCGAGAAAAAAGGCACCAAGGTTGCCGTCTTCGAAGGCCTGAACGCCGGCGACAAAGACTTCTCCTCGATCATCCAGAAACTCAAGCAAGCCAACGTCGACTTCGTCTACTACGGCGGCTACCACCCTGAGCTGGGCCTGATCCTGCGCCAAGCCAAGGAAAAAGGCCTGAACGCCAAGTTCATGGGCCCAGAAGGTGTCGGTAACGACTCCATCTCGCAAATCGCCCAGGGCGCTTCCGAAGGCCTGCTGGTGACCCTGCCGAAATCCTTCGACACCGACCCGGCCAACAAGGCCATCGTTGAAGAGTTCGCCAAGAACAAGCAGGACCCAACCGGTCCGTTCGTGTTCCCGGCCTACTCGGCCGTTGAAGTGATCGCGGCAGGCATCACCGCCGCGAAAAGCGAAGACACCGCCAAAGTGGCCGAAGCCATCCACGCGGGCACCTTCAAGACCCCTACCGGCGAGCTGAGCTTCGACGCCAAGGGCGACCTGAAGGACTTCAAATTCGTGGTCTACGAATGGCACTTCGGTAAACCAAAAACCGAAGTTTCCCCTCAGTAAGCCAGGCGTTACTGGTCCAACAAGCCCACTGTGAGAGCAGTGGGCTTTGTTTTACGAGGTTTATGGGCCTGACACCCGCGATCCGGGCGCTGGCTCACCTGAAAATCTTAAAACCGTCACCAGCGGTTCGCTGGCAAACGCTTTGTGCAAATGTGCTCACAGAACACAGCACGGGGCCGGAACATGACTCCACCAGTGAAATGCGTATCGGGTTTTTAGGAGCGCTGTAATGCCTGAGATCTATCATTTTTTCCAACAGCTGGTTAATGGCCTGACCATTGGCAGCACCTATGCCTTGATAGCCATTGGCTACACAATGGTTTACGGCATCATTGGAATGATCAACTTCGCCCATGGCGAGGTGTACATGATTGGTTCCTACGTGGCCTTCATCGCCCTTGCCGGGCTGGCCATGATGGGTATCCACTCCCTGCCGCTGTTGATGACCGCTGCGTTCCTTGCGTCGATCGTCGTAACCAGTGCCTATGGCTACAGTATCGAGCGCGTTGCCTACCGCCCCTTGCGTGGCAGCAACCGTTTGATCCCGCTGATTTCCGCCATCGGCATGTCGATTTTCCTGCAGAACACCGTATTGCTGTCCCAGGACTCCAAGGACAAATCCATTCCCAACCTGATTCCGGGGAGCTTCTCCTTCGGCCCGGGCGGTGCGGAAGAAGTCCTGATTTCCTACATGCAGATCCTGGTCTTCGTCGTCACCCTGGTGGCCATGCTGGGCCTGACCCTGTTCATCTCCCGCTCCCGTCTGGGGCGCGCCTGCCGGGCCTGTGCCGAAGACATCAAGATGGCCAACCTGCTGGGCATCAACACCAACAACATCATCGCCCTGACCTTCGTGATCGGCGCTGCGCTGGCAGCCGTTGCGGCGGTGCTGCTGAGCATGCAGTACGGCGTGATCAACCCCAACGCCGGTTTCCTGGTGGGCCTCAAGGCCTTCACCGCAGCGGTATTGGGCGGCATCGGCAGCATTCCGGGCGCCATGCTCGGTGGCCTGGTGCTGGGTGTGGCCGAAGCCTTTGGTGCCGATATCTTCGGCGACCAGTACAAGGACGTCGTGGCGTTCGGCCTGTTGGTTCTGGTGCTGTTGTTCCGTCCGACCGGCATCCTGGGCCGTCCGGAGGTTGAGAAAGTATGAGCAGATATCTTAAATCGGCGTTTTTCAGCGCCTTGCTGGTCTGGGCCGTGGCGTTCCCGGTACTGGGCCTCAAGCTGAGCATTGTCGGCATCAACCTGGAAGTGCATGGCACCGGTCCCGTGACCCTGACCATCATCGCCCTGTGCTCGGTGTTGATGTTCCTGCGCGTGCTGTTCACCCAGCAGGTCGGTGCACTGTTCAAGTCCAACCGTGGCCCACTGGTGTCGCCCAAGGTCAGCCAATTCCTGACGCTGCCACGCACCCAGCGCTACATCATCATCGGCCTGATCGTCGCCGCGTTGATCTGGCCATTCTTCGGCTCGCGCGGTGCGGTTGATATCGCCACCCTGATCCTGATCTACGTATTGCTGGGCCTGGGCCTGAACATCGTGGTGGGCCTGGCCGGTCTGCTTGACCTCGGTTATGTCGGCTTCTACGCCGTGGGTGCCTACACCTACGCACTGCTGTCGCACTACCTGGGTTGGAGCTTCTGGATCTGTCTGCCGCTGGCAGGCATGGCGGCGGCCACGTTCGGCTTCCTGCTGGGCTTCCCGGTACTGCGCCTGCGCGGTGACTACCTGGCGATCGTGACCCTGGGCTTCGGTGAAATCATCCGGCTGTTCCTGCGTAACCTCACCGATATCACCGGTGGGCCGAACGGTATCAGCAGCATTCCCAAGCCGACGTTTTTCGGGCTGTCGTTCGACCGTACCGCCGCTGAAGGCATGCAGACCTTTCACGAGTATTTCGGGATTGCCTACAACCCGGTCAGCAAGGTGGTGTTCCTCTACCTGGTCGCCCTGTTGCTGGCGCTGGCCGCCTTGTTCGTGATCAACCGCCTGCTGCGCATGCCAATCGGCCGCGCCTGGGAAGCACTGCGCGAAGATGAAATCGCCTGCCGCGCCCTGGGCCTGAACCCAACCATCATCAAGCTCTCCGCCTTTACCCTGGGTGCTGCGTTCGCCGGTTTCGCCGGCAGCTTCTTCGCCGCTCGGCAAGGTCTGGTCACGCCGGAGTCGTTCACCTTTATCGAGTCGGCGATCATCCTCGCCATCGTGGTACTGGGTGGCATGGGCTCGCAACTGGGCGTGATCCTGGCCGCGATCGTGATGATCCTGCTGCCGGAAATGATGCGTGAGTTCAGCGAATACCGCATGTTGATGTTCGGCGCCATGATGGTGCTCATGATGATCTGGCGTCCTCAAGGCCTGCTGCCCATGCAACGTCCACACATGGAGCTGCGCAAATGAGCCGCGAGATCCTGAAAGTCGAAAACTTGAGCATGCGCTTCGGCGGCTTGCTGGCGGTCAATGGCGTGGCCCTGACCGTGAAAGAGAAACAAGTGGTTGCGTTGATCGGCCCGAACGGCGCCGGCAAGACCACGGTGTTCAACTGCCTTACCGGTTTCTACAAGCCGAGCGGTGGCAGCATCCTGCTCGACGGCCAGCCGATCCAGGGCCTGGCCGGTCACGAGATCGCCCGCAAGGGCGTGGTGCGGACCTTCCAGAACGTGCGCTTGTTCAAGGACATGACGGCGGTCGAGAACCTGCTGATCGCCCAGCACCGTCACTTGAACACCAACTTCTTCGCCGGCCTGTTCAAGACCCCCGCGTTCCGCAAAAGCGAGCGCGAGGCCATGGAGTACGCCGAGTACTGGCTGGACAAGGTCAACCTGACCGAGTTTGCCAACCGCCCGGCCGGCACCCTGGCCTACGGTCAGCAACGCCGCTTGGAAATCGCCCGTTGCATGATGACCCGTCCGCGGATCCTCATGCTCGACGAACCGGCCGCCGGTCTGAACCCCAAGGAAACCGAAGACCTCAAGGCGCTGATCGGCGTGTTGCGTGAGGAAAACAACGCCACGGTGTTGTTGATCGAACACGACATGAAACTGGTCATGAGCATTTCCGACCACATCGTGGTGATCAACCAGGGCACGCCGCTGGCCGACGGGACGCCGGAGCAGATCCGCGACAATCCTGAAGTGATCAAAGCCTATTTGGGGGAAGCGTAAAATGCTGCAATTCGAAAACGTTTCCACTTTCTACGGCAAGATCCAGGCCCTGCACAGCGTCAACGTGGAAGTGCGCCAAGGCGAGATCGTTACGCTGATCGGCGCCAACGGCGCCGGCAAGTCGACCTTGCTGATGACCCTGTGCGGTTCGCCCCAGGCCCACAGCGGCAGCATCCGCTACATGGGTGAAGAGCTGGTGGGCCAGCAGTCGTCGCAGATCATGCGCAAGAGCATTGCGGTGGTGCCGGAAGGCCGTCGGGTGTTCTCGCGCCTGACCGTGGAAGAGAACCTGGCCATGGGCGGGTTCTTTACCGACAAGGGCGACTACCAGGAGCAGATGGACAAGGTGCTGCACCTGTTCCCACGCCTCAAGGAACGCTTCAGCCAGCGCGGTGGCACCATGTCCGGCGGCGAGCAGCAAATGCTCGCCATCGGCCGTGCGCTGATGAGCAAGCCCAAGCTGCTGCTGCTGGACGAACCTTCACTGGGCCTGGCGCCGATCATCATCCAGCAGATCTTCGACATCATCGAACAACTGCGCAAGGACGGTGTGACGGTGTTCCTGGTGGAGCAGAACGCCAACCAGGCGCTGAAAATCGCTGACCGTGCCTATGTGCTGGAAAACGGCCGGGTGGTGATGCAGGGTACGGGCGAGCAGTTGCTGACGGATCCGAAAGTGCGTGAGGCGTACCTGGGCGGCTGATAAAGCCGATCGGAAAAAACCATGAGAGGAGCCGGGAAACCCGCTCCTCTTTTTTTTTGCGGAAAAACAAAAGATTTTCCCTACAGGCTTGTAACGATTTTCTCCGTACCGTCTCTAGAGGTGTACGCAGGCACCCATGCCTGCCACCTCAACCCACTGCTGGAGATACACCATGACTACCAAACTGTCCGCCGCTACCCTGGTACTGGCACTCGGTTCGGCCTTGAGCCTGTCCGCCCTGACCACCACCGCCCACGCAGCCGACGACATGCAGAAATGCTTCGGTGTCGCCGAAGCGGGCAAAAACGATTGCGCCGCCGGCGCCGGCACTTCCTGCGCCGGCACCTCGAAAACCAAAGACCAGGCCAACGCCTGGAAACTGGTCCCAGCCGGCACCTGCCTCAAGACCCCAAGCTCCACCTCGCCGACCGGCTTCGGCCAGGAAGCAGCCTTTACCGCCAAGTCCTGATCCCTCGCGAAACCTGAGTACTGATGATGACTCTTTCATCCCTGCAAGCCGTCTCCCAGGCTCAGGCGCCCGGCCTCCCACGCAGGG
Organism: Pseudomonas petroselini; assembly: GCF_045037875.1. Taxonomy (NCBI): domain Bacteria; kingdom Pseudomonadati; phylum Pseudomonadota; class Gammaproteobacteria; order Pseudomonadales; family Pseudomonadaceae; genus Pseudomonas; species Pseudomonas petroselini. The sequence goes on along the minus strand of NZ_CP173614.1, from coordinate 2,290,179 downwards.
CCGGGCTAGGGCTCAAGCACGAGCACTTCGTTGAAGTGCTCGAAACCGCACCCGATATCGGTTTTTTTGAAGTGCATGCCGAAAACTACATGGTGGCCGGCGGCCCGTTTCATCACTACCTGGGGCTGATCCGCGAGCAGTACCCGCTGTCATTGCACGGCGTGGGCCTGTCCATCGGTGGCGAAGGCCCGCTGAACCGTGAGCACTTGGCGCGGTTGGCCACGCTGATCGAGCGCTATCAACCCCACTCCTTTTCCGAACACCTGGCGTGGTCCAGCCACGGCCCGGTGTTCCTCAATGACCTGTTGCCCCTGGCCTACGACAGCGCCACCCTGCAACGGGTGTGCGAACACGTGGACCAGGTACAGAGCACCCTCAAGCGGCCGATGCTGCTGGAGAACCCGTCGACCTACCTGCAGTTCCAACGCTCAACCCTGGACGAGACCGATTTCATAAGCGAGATCATTCGCCGTACCGGGTGCGGCCTGTTGCTGGATGTGAACAACGTCTACGTGTCGTGCATCAACCACCAGCTCAACCCACTCGCCTACATCGATGCCCTGCCGTTGCACGCCGTGGGTGAAATTCATCTGGCCGGTTTCGCCGAAGACGCTGACAGCCTGGGCGACCGCCTGTTGATCGATGACCACGGTTCGCCCATCGATAACGCCGTGTGGCAGCTCTACGAACAAGTACTGGCACGCATCGGCCCGATGGCGACGCTGATCGAACGGGACAATCAGTTGCCGGCGTTCGGCGTGCTGCTGACGGAAGCTGAACAGGCCGACTGGCATCTTTCGCAGGTGATCCCATGAGCCTTCATGACGACTTCACCGCGGCCTTGCTGGCGCCGGAACAGGCGTGTCCAGATGGCTTGTTCAGCAGTAACGGTGCCGATCCAGCCAGCCGCTTCGCGGTATACCGCAACAATGTGCACAGCGCGTTGATCAACGCATTGGTGACAGCATACCCGGTGACGCTGCAACTGGTGGGCGATGAATTCTTTCGCGCAATGGCCGGCGTCTACGTCCAGGGGCACGCGCCGACCAGTCCATTGATCAGTGAGTACGGCAGCACGCTCGCCGATTTCATCCAGGGCTTCGAACCGGCGGCCAGCGTGCCCTACCTGGCAGATATTGCCCGTCTGGAGCGCTTGCGGGTTTGCGCGTATCACGCGAGCGACAGCCACCCCTTGGATCAACAGGCCGTGCTGCTGGCATTGCAAGATCAAGCAGACCTGGGAGCGCTGCGCCTGCAACTGCACCCGTCCGTGGGCACCCTGGACTCCGCGTATGCGGTCGTGACGGTGTGGGCGGCGCACCAGACCGAGGGCGGCCTGGCGACCCTGGACCCGTGGAACGCCCAGAGTGCGCTGGTATTGCGCCACGGGCTGGAGGTCAAGGTTTTCGCCATCAATCGAAGTTCAGTGGCGTTTATCAACAGCCTTGCCCAAGGCCTGACCTTAGAAAAAGCCGTGGAACACGCGCTCGATGCGTCACCCGACTTCGATCTGCACCGATGCCTCACGCTGCTGATCAGCCACAGCGCCATCACTCATTTGCATCTAAAACACAAGGTATCGCCATGAACACTCACCCTTCATACTTGATCAAACGGGTCATACAACTCTTCGAGCAAATCCCCTACAGCCTGATTGCCTTTGTCGCGCGCTTTTCCATTGCCGCGGTGTTCTGGAAATCCGGGCAAACCAAAGTCGAAGGCTTTGCCATTGATTTGATCAGCGGTACCTTCCAGCTCGGCACACCGAAACTGGCGGCTTCGACACTGCCGCTGTTTCGCAGTGAATACCATGTGCCACTGCTTTCGCCTGAAGTGGCGGCGCCTATGGCTGCGTTTGCCGAGCACTTTTTCCCGGTGCTGATCCTCGTCGGGTTCGCCACGCGCTTTTCGGCCTTGGCCCTGATCGGCATGACCCTGGTGATTCAGCTGTTTGTCTACCCGGACGCCTACCCGACGCATGGCACCTGGATTGCGCTGCTGTTACTGCTGGTGGCCAAAGGGCCGGGACGTGTGTCCATCGATCACCTGATCGCCCGTCGCTACGCTTAAAGCCGATCCAGCGCCTCACCACTGCGCTTGAACCAATCCACCAGGTAGTCGGCCAACACCTGGGTGCGACGCGGCAGGCCGCCCTGATAGGGGTGCACCAGATACATCGGCATGCTCCGCGTCTGATAATCGCGCAGGAGCCAACGCAATCGGCCGTCAGCCAATTCCGCCGGCAGTACATAGGATGGCAGGCGCGCGATACCCGCGCCCACCAGCGCGGCCTTTTTCAACAGGTTGTAGTGATTGGAGGCAAAGGTGCCACTGACCCGCACCCGCAACAATTCGTGCTGCTGGTGGTACAACCACTCCTCGCGACCGCTGTAGTGACTGTTGAGCAAGCAAATATGGGCGGCCAGGTCAGCCGGCGTCTCGGGTTCGCCATATTGCTCGAGGTAGGCCGGGCTGGCGCAGGTCATCTCATGCCAGGCCAGCAACGGCTTGGCCACCAGGCGCTCGTTTTCAATCGCGCCTGAGCGTACGCCCAGGTCAAAGCCGTCCCGGGCCAGATCACGGTAGCGGTTGTTGAGCTCCAGCTCGATCTGCACCTGCGGGTACTGTTTGGAAAACTCCAGTAACAAGCCATCGAAAAAGGTTTCGCCCAGCGATACCGGAACCGTCATACGCACAGGCCCGGCCAGGTCATCCTTAAGCCGAGCCAGTGCCTGGCGGGCGCGATCCACTTGCACCACCAATGCCTGGGCCTGGGGCAGCAACGCCGCACCCGCGGCAGTCAGGCTGAGTTTGCGCGTGGTGCGGTGCAGCAATACCACGGAAAACTGCGCCTCCAACTGGCTGATCCGCTTTGACAACTGCCCTTTGCTGCAGCCCAGTTGCTCGGCGGCCAAGGTGAAACTACCGGCTTCTATCAGTACGGCAAAGGCCGCCAGGTCATCCATCTCGCTCATGGATTGTTTCCATTTGAAAACCAAAGGTTGCCTATTAGCGCGTTTATCCACCCAAAAAGCCACTCTAGACTGACCCTTCACTTAACCCCTGGAGGAACAGCACCATGAAAATCCTATTGATTGGCGCCAGCGGCACGATTGGCTCGGCGGTCAAGACCGAACTGTCTCAGCGTCACGAAGTGCTCAGCATCGGCCGCAGCGGCGGCGACTTCCGGGTGGATATCAGCGACAGCGCCTCGATCCGCACACTGTTCGAACAGACCGGCAAGTTCGATGCCCTGATCTGCGCAGCCGGCAGCGTGAACTTCGTGCCGCTGGGCGACATGCGCGAAAGCGACTTCGAGCTGGGCCTGCGTGACAAGCTGATGGGCCAAGTCAACCTGCTGCTGATCGGGCGTGAATATGCCAACGACGGCGCCTCGTTTACCTTCACCAGCGGCATTCTCAACCGCGACCCGATCCGCACCGGCGCTTCGGCTTCGTTGGTCAATGGCGCCATTGACGCCTTCGTAAAAGCCGCCGCAATCGAATTGCCGCGCGGCCTGCGCGTCAACTCCGTCAGCCCGACCGTACTGTTGGAAGCCATGGGCAGCTATGCGCCGTACTTTCGTGGCTACAAACCGGCGCCCGGCGCCGAGGTGGCATTGGCCTACGCGAAAAGTGTCGAAGGCTTGCAGACGGGTCAGACCTTTATCGTTGGTTAAATCGGATGCCTGTCGGAATTGACTGAAGCTGGCGACCGGGGTTGTGATGCAACGCAGGTCTGCGTAACGTGGCGGCACTTGTCTGGAGACCCGATAATGCGTGCCGCCCATAGCCTTGCCCTGTTTGCCTTGCTTCCCCTGTTCGCCGCCTGCCAGATGTTCGACAGCGAGCCGGCAAAGCCCTCTCTCGCGGGACTGACCCGTATGCAGGGCGAACTCACGGCGGTCGGCGGCAAACTGTTGTTCCAGCCGTGCAACGACAAACGCAACTATGTGGTCAACGACACCAGCGGCACCAGCATCCTGCAGGAGGCGGCCTCCCTGGCCGGCCAGCAAGGTGCGCTGTTCGCTGACCTGCGTGGCCAGTTTTCCGGCGTTGCCAGCGGCACCCAGGGCAGCGTGGACCTGCAACAGCTCTACCGCATGGAGCGCTCGACCTCGGCCTGCAACGACCCGGACTTCAAACGCACGATCCTGCGTGCCAATGGCCACAACCCGGCCTGGTCGATGAACGTCACCGCCAAGGGCATGGTGCTGCAGCGCGAAGGCCAGCCGCCACTGGCGGTGCCTTATGTGGAAGAGCAAATCGGCGAAGGCCGCTTCAACCTCATGACCGAAGCCAACAACCAGAAAGTCGAACTGTGGGTGGCCCCGCAGCGTTGCGTCGACCCGGTCAGCGGCAGCCTGCAGCACATGAGCGCCGAGTTGCGCGTCAACGGCAAGGTGCAACGGGGTTGCGCAGCGTTTGGGGGTTCGCGCGACGACTGACTGGACCCCTGTGCTTTTTTAACCTGACGGGAAACGGCCTTTGGGGCTTATAATCGCCGGTTTGCAAAACAGCCGGCCTCATTGCCCGCCGCCCACCGGATCCTGTCATGTTACGAATCACCGAACTCAAGCTGCCCATCGACCATCCTGAAGAGGACCTGCGGCCTGCCATCGTGCAACGCCTGGGCATCGCCAGCGATGACCTGCTCGACTTCACCCTGTTCAAGCGCAGCTACGACGCCCGCAAGAAGTCGTCGGAGTTGTGCTTCATCTACACCATCGACTTGAACGTGAAAGGCGAAGCCGCCCTGCTGCTCAAGTTCGCCGATGACCGCAACGTCAACACCGCACCGGACGTCAGCTACAAAGTCGTGGGCCATGCACCGCAAGGCCTGACAGAACGCCCTATCGTCGTCGGCTTCGGCCCCTGCGGGATCTTCGCCGGGCTGTTGCTGGCGCAAATGGGCTTCAAGCCGATCATCCTCGAGCGCGGCAAGGAAGTGCGCCAGCGCACCAAGGACACCTGGGGCCTGTGGCGCAAAAGTGTGCTCAACCCCGAGTCCAACGTGCAGTTCGGTGAAGGCGGCGCCGGGACCTTTTCCGACGGCAAGCTGTACAGCCAGATCAAGGACCCGAAATTCCACGGTCGCAAAGTCCTGCACGAGTTCGTCAAGGCCGGCGCGCCGGAAGAAATCCTCTACGTCAGCAAACCACACATCGGCACGTTCCGCCTGACCGGCGTGGTAGAAAACATGCGCGAGCAAATCATCGCCCTCGGCGGTGAAGTGCGCTTCGAACAGCGGGTGACCGACGTACTGATCGAAGACGGCCAATTGAACGGCGTGGTCGTCGATGGCGGCGAGCAAATCCTCTCCAAGCACGTGATCCTGGCCCTGGGCCACAGCGCCCGCGACACCTTCCGCATGCTCCATGGTCGTGGCGTGTACATGGAAGCCAAGCCGTTCTCGGTGGGCTTCCGCATTGAACACCCGCAATCGCTGATCGACGCCGCACGCCTGGGTAAGTATGCCGGGCACCCGAAGCTCGGCGCCGCCGACTACAAGCTGGTGCACCACGCCAAGAACGGCCGCTCGGTCTACAGTTTTTGCATGTGCCCAGGCGGTACCGTGGTCGCAGCCACGTCAGAGCCGAACCGCGTCGTGACCAATGGCATGAGCCAGTACTCGCGTAACGAGCGCAATGCCAACTCCGGCATCGTGGTCGGCATCACGCCTGAGGTGGATTATCCGGGTGGCCCGCTGGCAGGTATCGAATTGCAGGAGCGCCTGGAGTCCCACGCCTACATTCTCGGCGGCAGCAACTATGAGGCGCCCGCGCAGTTGGTCGGTGATTTCATCGCCGGCAAGCCGTCCACGGCGATTGGCAGTGTGGAACCGTCCTACAAACCCGGCGTGTCCCTGGGTGACCTCGCCCTGGCCTTGCCGGACTTCGCCATCGAGGCGATCCGCGAAGCGTTGCCTGCGTTCGAGAAGCAGATCAAGGGCTACTCGCTGCACGATGCGGTGTTGACCGGTATCGAGACGCGTACCTCATCGCCGCTGCGGATTACCCGCAACGAATCGATGCAGAGCTTGAACGTGAAAGGCCTGTTCCCGGCCGGTGAAGGTGCGGGTTATGCCGGTGGGATTCTGTCGGCGGGTGTGGATGGGATTCGGATTGCCGAGGCATTGGCCCGGGATATGTTGGGCATCGAAGCCTAAAACACCGCGATCCAAATATGGGAGGGGGCAAGCCCCTCCCATATTTTGCTTTGTGTCGGGTCAGATATTTGCGCGCAAGATCGTGTCGGGCAACGGCTCACCCCGCTCAACACTGGCCGCAACAGCCGCAATCAAACCGTCCAATTCATACCCCTGCCCCGCCAGCCACGCCGGGGCGTAGTAGGTCGTGGCGTAGCGCTCGCCCCCATCGCACAAGATCGCCACGATCGAACCCGACTCCCCTGCCGCTTTCATTTGCAGCGCCGCCACCAGCGCGCCAATCAGGTTGGTCCCACTGGAACCGCCGACCCGTCGCCCCAGCCGCTCGGCCAGGTAATGCATGGCCGCCAGCGACAACGCATCCGGCACCTTGACCATCGCATCAATCACCTTGGGCAAAAACGACGCCTCGACCCGTGGCCGGCCAATGCCTTCGATTCGCGAACCGCAGTCCAGGCGCAAGCTCGCATCGCCACTCTGATAAAAATCAAAAAACACCGATCGCTCGGCATCGGCGCACAGCACGCGGGTGCAATGCTGGCGGTAGCGCACGTAGCGACCGAGGGTCGCGGTGGTGCCGCCAGTGCCGGGGCTGGAGATCAACCAGCTCGGTTCCGGATGCTGCTCGAAGCGCATCTGCTGGAAGATCGACTCGGCGATATTGTTGTTCGCTCGCCAGTCGGTGGCGCGCTCGGCGTAGGTGAACTGGTCCATGAAATGCCCGCCGCTTTCCTGGGCCAGGCGTTCGGACTCTGCGTAGATCTGCGTCGGATCCTGCACCAGGTGGCTCTTGCCGCCATAGAAGGCAATCTGCGCGATTTTTTCCTGGGAGGTGGTGGCCGGCATCACCGCAATAAACGGCAAACCAAGCAGGCGCGCAAAGTAGGCTTCGGAAATCGCCGTCGACCCGCTGGACGCCTCAATCACCGGCGCCCCCGGCTTGAGCCAGCCATTGCACAGTGCATACAGGAACAGCGAGCGCGCGAGTCGATGCTTGAGGCTGCCGGTGGGGTGGCTGGACTCGTCCTTGAAATACAACTCGATACCCGGCAATCCCGGCAACGGCAAGGGGATCAGGTGCGTGTCGGCGCTGCGCTGGAAGTCGGCTTCAATGATGCGAATGGCTTCGCGGGCCCAGGGACGGTGGTCGCTCATGGAGGTTTTCTCTAAGGATTTCGGCTTTGATTCTAGGGGGTTTCCTACACGCCACACAGGTACAGTAACGGCACGTTTGGACACACAATTGCTAGGCTTAAGCACAACCTCATCCCAGCGCGCCGCTTATAACAAATAAGAATATAACTTTTGTTTTAACAACTAACGGTACGGGTTAGGGTACCCACCTATTGAATCTGGATTGGAGAGCATCCCTTGGCTCTGCGTAGCACTTTCACCCGTTTCTTCCAGCTGGAAGCCGCCAGTGGCCTGTTATTGATCGCGGCTGCGGCGCTGGCCCTGATTATTAACAATTCGCCTTTGTCACACCTGTACAACGCGTTTCTCGATGTACCGGTGGTGGCACAGATTGGCGCGTTGAAAATCGCCAAGCCGGCGCTGCTATGGATCAACGATGGCCTGATGGCCTTGTTTTTCCTGTTGATCGGCCTGGAGGTCAAGCGCGAGTTGCTCGACGGCCACCTGTCGAAACCCTCGCAAGTGGTGTTGCCAGGCGCAGCGGCCATCGGCGGCATGGTCGTGCCGGCCCTGATCTACTGGGCGATCAACAAGGACTACCCGGCTGCGCTTTCCGGCTGGGCGATTCCCATGGCCACCGACATTGCATTTGCCCTCGGCGTGCTCGCCCTGCTGGGCAAGCGCGTGCCGGTGTCGCTGAAGCTGTTCCTGATGACCCTGGCGATCATTGACGACCTGGGCGCGATCATCGTGATCGCCATTTTCTATTCCGCCGACCTGTCCGGTGCAGCCCTGGCAGGTGCAGGTGCTTGCTTGATTGCCTTGATCGCGATGAACCGCCTGGGTGTGATCAAGCTCGGACCGTACCTGATTATTGGGCTGATCCTGTGGGTGTGCGTACTCAAGAGCGGCGTGCACGCGACGCTCGCCGGTGTGACGTTGGCATTCTGCATCCCGATGCGCACCAAGAACGCCGAGCCGTCGCCATTGCTCACGCTGGAGCACGCCCTGCACCCGTGGGTGGCCTACGCCATCCTGCCGCTGTTCGCCTTCGCCAACGCCGGGGTGTCCCTGACCGGCGTCAGCCTGGAAAGCTTCACTCACCATGTGCCTATGGGCATCGCCGCGGGCCTGTTGATCGGCAAGACCGTTGGTGTGTTCGGGCTCACTTGGCTGGCCATCAAGACCGGCATCGCCGCCCTGCCCAACGGCGCAAATTGGGGCCAGGTGTTTGGTGTGGCGATCCTGTGCGGTATCGGCTTTACCATGAGCCTGTTTGTGGGTTCGCTGGCATTTGTGCCGGGTGCCAGTGAGTTCGCGGGTGAGGACCGGATGGGGATTCTGACGGGATCGATCCTGGCGGCGTGTATTGGTTATGCGGTGACGGCAATGGCGAGTCGCAAGAAGGCCTGATACGCCCGACGAAGACTCACTGTGGCTAGGGAGCTTGCTCCCGCTGGGCTGCGCAGCGGCCCCAGAGCGTTTACCGCGATTGTGGTGCTATATCGCTTACCCAGGGCCGCTTCGCGCCCCAGCGGGAGCAAGCTGCCTCGCCACAGGTCGTGCAAACTTCGACATACTCGGCCCTCCTAACGCTGGGCCTTACCTCCAGCGCACTTACCGGAACACGTGAGCCCTTGGATGCAGGTCAATGCATCTTTGAAGTCGCAGCCCCGTCAATAATGGGGTTCGCAAAAAACCGCCCTACTAAGGCGGTTTTTTATTGCCTGCATTTTTTGCAGTTCAACCCGGCCACACCCCATAAAACCAAAAACCCCAACCGGTCACCCGGCTGGGGTTTTGTGTTTCTACAACCAGCGTTTAACGCGTAACGCGGCTGGTACCATCAACGGTCATGATGCGTACGCGGTCACCAATGCGGAAGATTTCATTCTCCTGCACGGCCTGCACGTAGGCGCGCATGCTGCCATCGTCTTCGCGAACGGTGATTTCCACACCTTGGGTGCGGGTCAGGCCTTCTTCGGTGGCCGAACCCAGCAGGCCACCGGCGACGGCGCCGATCACGGCGGTCACGATGCTGCCACGGCCACCGCCGATGGCGCTGCCGCCAACGCCGCCGATGACTGCGCCTGCAGCGCCGCCGATTGGGGTCTTGGTGCCTTCGATTTTCACCGGACGCAGGGATTCGATGGTGCCCATGCGCACGGTCTGCACACGACGCGCTTCGTCACGGGAGTACGAGTCGCCGGTCAGACTCGAGGCGCAGCCACCCAGCAGCAACGACAGGGTGGTAAAGCAGGCAACCAGTAAAACGGACTTACGCATAGCATCAACTCCAAAGGACAGGTGTTCATTAAACGCTGCGGCTTGACGCCTGTCACGGCAAGCCCCACAGAAAATTGCTTTCATTCAGCCTTAGTACAGACTGCCCGCACCAGAAAACTCGACGAACGGTAGCACTTCTCTCGTAGCCAGGACCTTCATGGATTACTTCATCATTGTAGTCACAACCCTTGCCGGCCTGTATTTCCACGGCTGGTTGTACCTGCGCATCAAGCGCTGGATGGACCGTGATCTCGCACTGTCCATGGCAGGCAATGATCTACACAAGCGTGCCTTCATGCTCAAGCAGCTGGAGAGGGCCCGCGCATTGAAGATCAAACGGGCAGACTTGCCGCACTGGTTGAAAAATGCCGCACAGCAATACACGCCAGAAGTCTCTGTCCAAGAGACTTCAGGGTGATGGGCAACATTCAAGCGAAGTGACGAAAGGTGCAGCTCAGGGTGCCAGACGCTCGCGCGTCCACTGGGAGTCTTGCAGGCGGTAGTTCAGGCGATCATGCAGGCGGCTGGCGCGGCCTTGCCAGAACTCGATGCGCTCGGGCAACAAGCGATAGCCACCCCAATGCTCCGGGCAATCGGGCTGGGTATCGCTGAAACGTTGCTCGGTGGCCTTAAGCAGGTCCTGCAGCTCTTCCCGGTCACGAATAACCTGGCTCTGCGGAGAAGCCCATGCCCCCAGGCGGCTGCCCAGCGGACGGACCTGATAATAAGCGTCCGACTCCTCAGGGGTGACCTTGACCACCCGACCCTCGATGCGCACTTGGCGCTCCAGGGTCGGCCAGAAAAACGTCATGGCCGCAAACGGCCGTGCCGCGAGCTGTTGGCCCTTGGCACTCTGATAGTTGGTGAAGAAGGTAAAGCCCTGCGCGTCCAGGCCCTTGAGCAACAGGATGCGACAGTGCGGGCGACCGTCCTGGTCCACCGTGGCCAAGGTCATGGCATTGGCCTCCACCGGTGGCTGCTCGGTTTTCACCGCGTCAGCAAACCACTGGTGGAATAAGGCAAACGGCTCGCCCGGGGCCTGGGCCTCGCTCAAACCATCCCGTGTGTAGTCACGGCGCATATCGGCCAGTGCCTGGGTCATGCGGCTTTATCCTTGTGGTTCAGCGGCTCAGTTTTTTGCCTGGTCATTGGCAGGTGCAGCGGCCTTGGCTTTGGCTGGGGCCGTTTTTTTCGCAGCGGGCTTGGCCGGGGCTTTTTTAGCGGCTGGCTTGGCGGCGGCTTTCTTGGCCGGCGCCTTTTTGGCCGATGTCTTGGCGGCTGGGGCCGGGGCTGGAACGTCCTGCACGGCAACCATTTCGGCGGCAGGCGGGGTCTTGCCCGATTGATACTTGCTCAGCAGCGCCAGCATGGTGGTGCGTTGGGTGAACATGATTTCCATACGACGGTTCAGGGCACGGCCCTGGTTGCTGTCGTTGGCGGCACGTGGCATCAGGTCGCCCATGCCACGCAGCATCAGACGATCCTGCTTCAAGCCGCTGAGGCTGAAGATCGAGGCGATGGATTGCGCACGTTCCTTGGTCAACGCCTGACTGGCCGGGGCGGTGCCGGTGGCATCGACGTGGCCCAATACGAGTACAGCGGTCTTCGGATCGGCTTCAACGGCCTTGGCGACGCGAGTGAAGGGACCGAGGGTGACCGGCAGCAACATCGCTGGACGTTTCGGGTTGTAGGAACCGTCTACCGGGGCAATCACCACCAGCACGTTGTCGCGACGCTCAAGTTGCAGGTTGCTGTCCTTGATGGCGGCGCGCAGACGCGGCTCATAATCGTCCAGCCAGGCTTGGGTGATTTTCGGATCGGGCATCGGCACGTTGGTCACATCGACCTTGGCCAGTGGCTTGGGCTTGCTTTCGAACGGCCACCACCAGTGGGTTTCAGTGTCGTTCTTAGCGACCGCAGGGGCAGGCTCCGCGGCCTTGAGGTCGGCTTTCAGGTCGGCCTTGGCATCGGCGGCCTTTTCGTCGGCGGTCTTGGAAGAGAACGGCCACCAACTGGAGCCGGTATCGGCCTTGGCAGTAGGCGCCGGAGCCGGCGCAGCAGCGGCAGCCGCTACCGGTGCGGCAGGCTTGGCGCCAGCAGCTGGCTTGGCGTCCGGTTTGGCATCCGGCTTGGCGTCGGTTTGGGTCACTGTATCTTTGGTCGCGGCCTTATCAGACCCAAATGACCACCAATGCCCGCCCTCGGCATCATTTTGTGGAGTTTGTGCGCAGCCGGTAATAGTGAGGCATAGCGCCAGTGCCAAGGACTTGTTCGATAACATGAGATATCCACAAAATGAGAAAAGAAACGGGGGTCTGTATGACCCATTAAACAGACGCTTACAGAACATTAAAGTTACATCATTTCGTTCAGCGCCTTCTTATACTCGCCTTTGTAACAAAAAAACGTGAAACAGCAAGGGGTTTACAGACAACCGGCCAATATTCCGACCAACTTCTGTGCCCGTGGGTCCATAAGTACGTAAGGTCCCAATGTATTAGTCACGAAACCAAATGCTACATCATGCTCAGGGTCGGCAAAGCCGACCGAACCACCGGCACCGGGATGCCCGAAAGCACGCGGGCCAAGGCCGAAGGTGGCGTTGGGCAGTTGCGGTTGGTCCAACATGCAGCCCAGGCCAAAACGGGTCTGGGTCAATAATGTTTTATCCGGCCCGATACTGTGTTCGCGGGTCAATTGTTCAAGCATGTCGGCTTCGAGCAAACTACCGTCCAACAATCCGCTATAAAAACCCGCCAGGCTGCGCGCATTACCGTGACCATTTGCCGCCGGCTGCTGCATGCGACGCCATTCAGGTTTATTAGTGCTGGTCAGAATAGACGGGGGATTGGCGAAAGCACGCGTCGTCATGGACGCAGGTTCACGCATCATTACTTGCAGTAAACGTTGCGCGGCTTCATCGCCCATGTTGCCTTTACTGCGCGCTATATGGGCGACGCGATAAAACTCTTCATCCGCCAGGCCCACATGGAAGTCCAGTCCCAATGGCCGCGCAACCCGCGCAACGATGGATTCTCCCGGCCCGCGCCCATCGGCACGACGCAGCAACTCACCGACCAGCCAGCCGTAGGTGATCGCCTCGTAGCCATGGCCTTGACCCGGCGCCCACCACGGGGCTTCGGCCGCCAGGGTATCGACCATCAGTTGCCAGTCGTAGAGCGCTTCGGTGGGCAGCATCTCGCGGATCGCCGGCAACCCGGCCTGGTGGCAGAGCAACTGGCGCAGCGTGATCGCCTCTTTCCCGGCCGCAGCAAATTCCGGCCAGTAGTGGGCGACCGGTGCATCAAGTTGCAATTTGCCTTCGGCCACCAATTGCAGGGCCGTGACGGCGGTGAAGGTCTTGGTGCAGGAGAACAGGTTGACGATGGTGTCGCTGTGCCAGGCCTCGGCACCGTCCTTGTCGGCGGTGCCGGCCCACAGGTCGACAACGGTTTCACCGCCGATCTGGATGCAAAGCGCGGCACCACGCTCCTGCGGGTCTTCGAACAACGCGGCGAAAGCTTCACGTACCGCTTCGAACTGGAGTTCGTAATGACCCTGGATCTGCACCTGAACACCCTCGGAAAACACAGCAAAAAGTGGCCGACATTGTTCCAGCCCCGGCGGGTTTTGTGAACCCGTCACCCCTCAATCAATGGCCATTCCCAGCGTGTCCGCCTGCATGTCCGGCGCCCTGCCCCGCGCCTTTGCCGTCGTGCCCGTCCCTGCCGCCTTCGTTTTCACGCACGGCGCCGGCCGCCTTGGCCTTTTCCGCTTCCTTGCCCAGTTGATCAACCGCCGCCAGATTGCTTTTGCGCACACTGTCGACAAACCCCTGGAACGGTACATCGGTGATGCCCACCAGGCCGAAGTGGCCATTTTCGCCGTCGAGCAAACGCCCGGTCACCGGCTGGTCCAGGTACTGGAACCAGTGCACACCGACAATCGAGGGTTCGGCCATGGCCTGCTTGAGGAAATTGCCATAGGCCGCGCCGCGGTCTTCTTCCTTGGCCAACTGCGTCACGCCGCCCCAGAACGGCCCACGATCGGCCGAGCCGAAGTTGAATTCGGTGATCAGCACGGGTTTGTCCAACGCCCGCAACGCGGCGAAGTCATAACCGTCCTGGGGTTTGAGGGTGTACATGTTGAAGCTCAACACATCGCAGTACTGCGCGCAGGAGGCCACGGCTTCCGGCGTGCTGACCGCATACCGCCCGCCCAACAGCAGGTGGTTGGGCGCGTGCCATTTCAGCGAGTCGGAGAGGGTCTTGAAGTAAGCATCCGCGAACGTCTTCTGGAAGTATTTGAAGTCAGCTTCGATTTCCGGGTGCTCAGGGTTGGGTACCGGCGGTTCGAAGCCCGGGTCTTCCATTAGCTCCCAGCCCTTCAATTCGATGCCCCAGGCTTTCGACAGGCCTTCTTCGTTGCGGTACTTGTCGCGCAGCTGCTTGAGGAACGCACGCTTGGCCGGCACATCGGTGGTCATGCGCAGGGTGCCGTAGGCCAAGGCGTAACGGGACTTGGGATCATCACCAGGGCCGGCCCAGGCCAGTTCGTTGTCGGCAAAGAAGCCAATCAACCACGGGTCATCACGATGATCGCGGGCCGCAATGGCCACGGCGCGTTCGGTGGCCATGGCAAAGCGCGGGTCGAACGGGTCGGGCATGCCGCCCCACCAGTCGGTGCCGGTACTGATGCTGGCGTAGTCGCCGACAATCGACAGCGGCAAGGTGTACGGCACACGGTCAGCGCTGGCCAGGCTCTCGTCGCTCCAGTTGCCGACGGTGTTGAAACCCCAGGCTTGCAGGCGGTCGAGGGTGTGCGTCATCCAGCGTTTCTGGTCAAACCCTTCACCGCCATAAGTGCGCTGCAGGTTGGCGCCGTAAAAGTCATACCAACGCCCGGCACCAAAGCTGCGCCCTTCGCCCGCGCCGTTGCCGGTGCGGTTGTCGCTGCTGCCGTAATACTTGTCGAAGGGTTCGCCGCCTTTAGGCAGCGCGCCGAACATCCATTCACGGCCGGCGACGTAGGTCTGGCTGTTGTCCGGGGCCACGGTATTGACGCCCAGGGAGTAGAACGGATGCCCCTCCGGCGTCACCAAGTACCAGCGCCCATCGCGCTTCTCAGTGCGGAAAAACCCGCTGGCGTCGAACGCCGGGCCTTTGCTCCAGCCGCCATATTGGTCCAGGGCGGATTTATCCCGCGTGGCCAGCCAGCCCTGCAGTTGCTGTTGCTCCTTGGCGGCGGCGGCCTTGAGTTGCTCGTCGCTGCTGACTTTTTCCGGCCAGCGCGCACGGGTGGATTGACCGTAGGCATCCACCAGTTCGCTGTAGGCGGCCTTCAGCACCGGCTCGCTGTCCTGCACGCCGAAACGCTCCAGCAGGATGCTTTGAGCGGCGTTGGGCTTGATCATCGACAACGTCACCGAAACCACCTGGCTGCGGTCGATCTCACCCGCGCTGCTGGCGAGCAACACGCGCTGGCCGTCCACGGTGATCGGCATCGGCGGACCGGCCTTCATGCCCTGGCTCAGCGGCGAGTTGGCCTGCAACGGTACCAACAGCGTCTGCGCCGGGCCGGCGGGCAGGTCGACGCGACTGACCAAGGTACGGCCATCACTGCTCTGCACCTTGACGTAGAGCGTCAGCGCCCAGTCCATCGCACTCTGGATGCGCAGGCTCATGGCCCCCGACTGGGACCAGTCCCAGGTACCGGTTTGCGGGCTGAGGACCAGGCTCGGTTCGGCGGCCGCGTTGAAGGTGATGCGGCGCAGCACTTCGCCTTCGGGCGTTTGTTCGGCGTTGTACTGCGGCAGGCTGGCGTCCTGGGTCGCCACCTTGACCACATCGGCAGGCCGGACGAAGTTGAACAAGGTCTGTTGCCCGGCAGGCGCGGCCATCAAGGGCGCGGCGAACAGCAAGGCAAAAAGGGCGGGCAGCGTGCGAATCATACGAACAAGGTTCTCCCAGACGGCCGGTGAATGGCCTGATGACATAATTGAGATAGACCACGAAGTGGGCGAATCCGCCCACGGTGGCTTAAGAAATTTCGCGCCTGAACGGCGGCAAGGCATTGAGGATAGCCTTGCCATAGCGTTGGGTGACCAGGCGGCGGTCGAGCAAGGTGATGGTGCCCCGGTCTTCTTCGGTACGCAGCAAGCGACCGCAGGCCTGGACTAGCTTCAAGGAAGCATCCGGCACCGAGATTTCCATGAACGGATTACCGCCCCGAGCCTCGATCCACTCGGCCAAGGCCGCCTCGACCGGGTCATCCGGTACCGAGAACGGGATCTTGGCGATCACCACGTGTTCGCAGTAGGCGCCGGGCAAGTCGACACCTTCGGCGAAACTCGCAAGGCCGAACAATACGCTGGAGTCCCCACCGTCCACGCGCGCCTTGTGTTTGTTCAGGGTCTCCTGCTTGGACAGGTTGCCCTGGATAAACACCTGCTTGCGCCAGTCACGGTCAAGGCCGTCGAACACGTCCTGCATCTGTTTGCGTGAAGAGAACAGCACCAGGGTGCCGCGCGAACCCTCCACCAATCCCGGCAGGTCACGAATGATTGCCGCCGTGTGCGCTGGTGCGTCCCGTGGGTCGGCCTTGAGGTCCGGCACCCGCAGCACACCCGCATCGGCGTGATGGAACGGGCTCGGCACCACCGCGGTGACGGCCTTTTTCGGCAGGCCGGCGCGCATGCGGAAACGGTCGAAGGTACCCAGTGCGGTCAGCGTGGCCGAGGTCACCAGGCAGCCGTAGGCTACGTTCCACAGGTTGCGCCGCAGCATTTCGGCCGCGAGGATCGGGCTGGCGTTGACCTCGATGTCGAACAACGCGCCGCTTTCCGACAGGGTCAGCCAGCGCGCCATGGGTGGGTTGTCTTCCGGGTCTTCGACGGTGAAGGCGGTCCACAACTCCCAGTTACCTTGGGAACGCGACAACAGGCTGCCGAACAGCGGATACCATTCTTCGGCCTGGTTGCTGGCGATACCAATGTTGACCTCGCCGTCCATGCCCTCTTTGAGCAGGTCAGTGAGGCGGGTGAACAAGTCGGTCAGGCGTGAAAAGCCCTTCTTCAGCTCAATGCCCATTTCGCGCATATGCTCGGGGATCAACCCGCCGACGAAACGGTGACGTGGCCGCTCACGGCCCTCGACGTCTTCGCCGGGCTTGAAGTCGGCTACCTGCTCGCAGGCGCTGAACATGAACTGCTGCTGGGTCTTGATCTCCCGCGCCAGTTCCGGCACCTGTTCGATCAGCTTGCCCAGGTCGCCGGGCAGCGGGTGCTGGGCCAGCAACTTGGTGAGGTTCTTGGCGGTGGTTTCCAGCCAGTCGGCGGTGGAGCGCAGGCGTGTGTAGTGGGCGAAGTGGCCGATGGCCTTGTCGGGAAGGTGATGCCCTTCGTCGAAGACGTAGAGGGTATCGCGCGGGTCGGGCAGTACAGCGCCGCCGCCCAGGGCCAGGTCGGCCAGGACCATGTCGTGGTTGGTGACGATCACATCGACCTTGCCCATGCCTTCGCGGGCTTTATAAAAAGCGCATTGACCGAAGTTGGGGCAGTGGCGGTTGGTGCATTGGCTGTGGTCGGTGGTCAAGCGCGCCCAATCGGTGTCTTCCAGGGCGGTGGGCCAGCTGTCGCGGTCACCGTCCCATTTATTACCGGCCAGTTTCTCAATCATGCTGGTGAACAGCTTCTGGCTGACTTCATCCACCTCGATCTTGAAGCCTTCTTCTTCAAACAGCGACGCCGTAGCGGTTTGCGCTTGGCCTTCCTGCAACAGCACGTCAAGCTTGGACAGGCACATATAGCGCCCACGACCCTTGGCCAGGGCGAAGGTGAAGTTGAGGCCGCTGTTGCGCATCAGGTCGGGCAAGTCTTTGTAGACAATCTGCTCTTGCAGGGCGACGGTGGCGGTGGCGATCACCAGCCGCTTGCCGGCGGCCTTGGCGGTCGGGATCGCGGCCAGGCTGTAGGCCACGGTCTTGCCGGTACCGGTGCCGGCCTCGACGGCCACGACCGCGGGCTCACCCTCGCGGCGACCTTCGTCGTCGGTGTCGATATCCCCGAGGACCTTGGCCACTTCGGCGATCATCAGGCGTTGGCCATAACGCGGTTTCAAGCTCTTGGCTTCGAGAAAACGCGAATAGGCGCCCTGGATCGTGGTTTTGAGTTCAGTGCTGATCATGGATAGTCGGGCGCAAAAAACGCTGGATAAATTTTCAGTGGTTCGGATCGGCCGCTATCATACCCCGCTAATTAATCCCGCGCAGAACGGAGTACCACAATGACCGCGTTTAGCCTCGCTTACACCCTGCATGTATTGGCCGCCCTGGTGTGGGTCGGCGGTATGTTTTTCGCCTGGATGATCCTGCGCCCCGCCGCAGTGGCGGCACTTGAAGGCCCTGCCCGGCTCAAACTGTGGGCGAATGTGTTTCAACGTTTTTTCGTGTGGGTGTGGGTGGCGGTGCTGGTTTTGCCGATCAGCGGTGTGGGCCTGCTGCAACTGCGTTTCAGCGGTTTTGAGACGGCACCGCGTTATGTGCAGGTGATGATGGGTTTGTATCTTGTGATGACGGCGCTGTTTATCCGCATTCAGGCGTTGAAATTCCCGGAACTGCGCAAGGCGGTGGCGGCTGAAGATTGGCCGGCGGGTGCCGCTGCGTTGGGGCAGATTCGCAAGCTGGTGGGAATCAATCTGATCGTGGGGTTGTTGGTGGTGGCAATTGCTTCGGCCCGGCCGATGTTCTGAGGCAACCATGAGTCCGCTATCGGGAGCAAGCCCCCTCCCACATTTGGAATGCATTCCAATGTGGGAGGGGGCTTGCTCCCGATAGCGCCAGGCCAGCCGATTTAGAGCCGCTGGATAGTCACAGTGCCCGCTGGCCCAGCAGGCCCCGGTTGCCCTTCCAACCCTGGGCGGCCTTTCTCGCCACCGTCGGCGCGGTACACCAGGCAGCCCTTGGACTCGCCGCCGCGACCCGGTTTACCCGCCGTGCCCGCCAGGCCACCGGGGCCACCGTCCACCCACACCTTGATCTGCTGCGCGGGGAAGTCCTGCGGCAACTCAACCCGCACCTGCGCACCGGCCGCGCCGGGCAAACCATCGCCGCCGTTATCACCATTGGCACCACGACCGGCCGAGCCCCACGTGCAACCCGGATCTTCGCCATTGGCGCCATCCAGACCGGCATAACCTTGGGCACCGGCACCGCCACGGGCGTCTACCGAGAGTTCTTCAGCGGCCAGGGAATTGATGCGCAAGGTCAGGTCACGCCCGGCCTTGGCAGGTTTTTCATGGGTACCGGGAGCGCCGCGTGAGGTGATCTGGCTGCCGTGCTCCAACTGCGCATGGCGCACCTGCAATTGCAGTGCGGTGTTGCCGGGCACAATGGCGATGCGGGCGTCGCGGCCCAAATGCAGCTCATCCACCGTGACCTGGCTGATGGTGGCCGGAATCAGCAAGGTGCCGTAGTCCGCCACGTCCAGGCGCTCCAGCTGCAACACACTGGTGCTGCTGGGCAGGCGCATCAGCGAGTTGGTTTCAACACTGACGCTCTGGGCCAGGGCAACGGGGCTGACCAACAGGGCCAACAGAAAAACCTTACGCATCATGGGGCTCCTGACTTATTTCTGATTTTTTCTTTGGACGCACAGTAACGACTTCCACGGGCGCTTTGCCAGTGAAGGATCAAAAAAGTTAATAAAGCGGGAGGATTGGCAGCAATGCCCCTGTGGATCCCACAGGGGCAAGGGCCGTCAGCGGTTGATCTGGATTTCAGTGCGGCGGTTCAAGGCGCGGCCTTCAGCGGTTTTGTTGTCGGCTACCGGATGGCTCTCGCCCGCGCCGGTCACCGAGACAAAGTTGCTGCGCGGCACACCGGCGCCGATCAGGTAATCGGTGACCGAATGGGCGCGTTTTTCCGAGAGCCTTTGGTTGTAGGCATCTTTGCCGACGCTGTCGGTGTGGCCACTGACCCGCAGTTGTGCGCTAGGGGCTTCCTGTTTCAAGCGCGTGGCGACGGTATCGAGCTTGGTTTTATCCGCCGCCGTCAACTGGGCCGAATCAAACTGGAAGTGCACATCACGAATCACGATGGTTTCCTCCTTGACCACCACGACTTCCTCAACCACCACCGGTGGCGGTGCGGGTGGGCAACCGTCGGCATCCACCTGCACACCTTTCGGCGTGCCCGGGCACTTATCGCGGCTGTCCGGCACGCCATCGCCGTCCTCGTCGCCATCGCCGTGCACCCAGCAATAGGCACCGGCCATGCCGCCGACCAGCAACGCGCCGTAGCCTGCGTAGGCCGAGCTTTCAGTGGCACCGATCGCCGCGCCGGTCACGCCGCCAACCGCGGCGCAGGTGGGCCAATCGGTTTTTTGCAAGCCTGCGCAACCTGTCAATACTCCGGTTAGCAGAACCAAGGGTAGAGCTGTCCGCATGATGCTCATCTGATTTCTCCTGAGGGGATCGGCGGGGGCCGATGGGTGGAGTAAAGACGGCTCTTTTCATCTGCGCCACTACGCCGCGGCCCCGTATTCATTGAGGCTCGTCGCTTTTGTAGGACTTTTCACTGCCACCCGCTCTAGGCCCACACGCTCAGCCGCGCTAGTCTCTACGGTCCTGATGTGAGGATCTCTGATGACCGCCGGTATTTCTGCCCGTACACCCCAGCAAGCCCTGGCCGCCTTGCTCGACTTGCACCAGCCCAAACGCCTGCTGCTGTTGGGCGCCAGCCAGTTCCCGGCGCTGGAGGCTTTTCAAGCGGCGCACCCCGACACCCAAGTAGCCCTCGCCCCACCCGGGCCACTGCCGGCGGAGCTGGCGGCGCAGCGTTTTGACCTGGCACTGGTGGTCGATTGCCTTGAGCACCTGTCAAAACCGCAAGGGCTGACCCTGCTGGGCGGCATCCGTAACCTCAACGCCAGCCGCATTGCGGTGCTGGTGGACCTGGGCGCCTGCGACTGGAAGGACACCGACTTCTTTTCCCTGGCCCTGCAGGCCGGCGAGCGTTTCCAGCGTGACGAGCAGGTTCTGACGCTGTTTACCTACGATCTGCTTGACTACAAACAGGTGCCGGACTGGCTCAACGCCCGCTTCTGGGCCAACCCGGAAAACTTTGGAAAGTATTGGTGGTAACCCGATGAGTACATCCATTTGCCCCTGCGGCAGTGGCAACCTGCTGGATGCCTGCTGCGGCCATTATCACGCCGGGCACCCGGCGCCCTGCGCCACCGCGTTGATGCGCTCGCGCTACAGCGCCTATGTGCTGGGCCTGGTCGACTATCTAGTGGCTACTACTTTGCCCGCGCAACAGGCGGGCCTGGACCGCCATGCCATCGGTGCCTGGAGTGCCCAGAGCACCTGGCTCGGCCTTGAGGTGGAAAGCTCCGAGGTGTTCGGCGGCCAGCCGGAACACGCGTTCGTGACCTTCACCGCGCGCTGGCATGACAGCACCGGTGAACATAGCCACCGCGAGCAGTCCTCTTTCGTACAGAATGACGGGCGCTGGTACTTCATCGACCCGACGGTGGAAGTGAAGGTCGGGCGCAACGATGCCTGCCTGTGCGGCAGTGGGCAGAAATTCAAGAAGTGTTGCTCCAGCTACCTCTAACCACGACAGGACTCACGCCATGCTTCGGATGTACAGCTTGATGCTGGCGTTAACCCTCACCCTCACCGGCTGCGCGTCGTGGTTCGAAGACGATTCGCCCCCCCCTCACGTCTCCCTGGTGAAAGTCGAGGTGGTGCGCGCCAAGCTGCTGGAGCAGAAGTTCAAGCTGTACTTTCGCGTGGACAACCGCGACGACGCCGACCTGACCGTGCGCGGCCTGATCTACAAGGTCACCCTGGGCGACTTCGTGCTCACCGAAGGCGAGTCTGACGAATGGCTGACCGTACCGCCGCGCAGTCATAAGTTTTTCCGGGTGTCGGTGCGCACTAACCTCTGGCCGCAGATCCGTGATGTGGTGCAGATGTTGAAAAAACCCGACCGGCCCGTGCCCTATCGCCTGGAGGGTGAGCTGAAAACCGGCTTATTCATCGGTTATGACGTGCAGGTGAACCACAATGGCGAGATAATCCCCGGCGATTTTATTCCGGAGCGACATCGATGACTCAGCAACCCCATGTCCATGGTCCTGACTGCAACCACGATCACGATCACCATGATCACGACCACGGCCATGTCCACGGCCCGAACTGCGGCCACGCCCACCAGGAGCCGGTGCGCAATGCCTTGAAGGACGTTGGTCGCAACGATCCTTGCCCCTGCGGCAGCGAGAAGAAATTCAAGAAGTGCCACGGGGCTTAATGCCCTGACCCTGTAGGAGCGGGCTTGCTGTGGTGAGCGGGCTTCCTGTGGTGAGCGGGCTTGCCCGCGCTGGGCTGCGCAGCAGCCCCAACACATTCAACGCGGTCTCTCAGACACAACCCAACCTCAGGTTTTAGGGCCGCTTCGCGCCCCAGCGCGGGGCAAGCCCGCTCGCCGCAAAAACAACCCCACTTCCCCCCCACTAGCCGAACGTTCAGCCAGCAGTGCGCGGCCTTGCGCGTCGCTCCCAGGTGATGCTGCCGGACCCGGCGCTGTTTGCCGAGGTGTATAGCGTGCAGGTGCGTATCGAGCGGTGCTCGCAGCGGTCGCTGCAGGTGTTGGTGGATGGCGCCGTGTGATTGGCTTCTAAGGGTATGCGCAAATGTTTCATTGAATTTTCGCACACCCAACATTACCTATACCTACAGGCATCCGCTCAAGCATCACCACTTTTGGAGAGCTTCATGATCGACTTGTATTACTGGACCACCCCCAACGGCCACAAAGTATCGTTGTTCCTGGAAGAAGCCGGCCTGCCCTATAAGGTGCACCCGATCAATATTGGCCAGGGCGACCAGTTCAAGCCTGACTTCCTGAAGATCGCTCCCAACAACCGCATTCCCGCCATCGTCGATCAGAACCCGACCGACGGCGGCGCGCCGATTTCGCTGTTTGAATCCGGCGCGATCCTTTTGTACCTCGCGGAAAAAACCGGCCAGTTCATCCCAAAAGACCTGCGCGGTCGCCAGGAAGCGCTGCAATGGCTGTTCTGGCAAATGGGCGGCCTGGGGCCGATGGCGGGCCAGAATCATCACTTCAGCCAGTTCGCGCCGGAGAAGATTCCTTACGCGATCAAGCGCTATGTGGAGGAAACCGCGCGTCTTTACGGCGTGCTGGACCGGCGTATGGCCGGTCGTGCGTTCGTGGCGGGCGAGGACTACAGCATTGCCGACATGGCGATCTACCCATGGATTGTTTCCCACAAGTGGCAGAGCCAGCGCCTGGAAGATTTCCCACACGTGCAGCGCTGGTTCAACAGCATCAAGGAACGGCCGGCGACGGTTCGGGCATATGAACTGGTGCAGAAAGTGAACCCGCCAAAGGCCTGATCACCATTTTTACATTCCACTCGTTCAAATGTGGGAGGAGGCTTGCCCTCTCCCACATTGTTGTGTGTCCGTCTCACGATCTCACGCAATTGCCAAAACTCCCGCTTGCGTCGTCCCGCCGCGCTCACTAACGTAGCGCCTTTACTGACGCTACCCCCGCAGGAGCTTTGCCATGGCCTCGCCAGCCCTCTCACATTTTCTTCCCCGGTTCGGCGTTGCCGCGGCAGTGGCCAGTGCATTAAGCCTGGCCGGTTGCCAGCTCCAGAGCACCCAGGACACCCTGCCCCCTGTTGCCGGCGTACAGCCGATCAAAGGCCTGGCGCAGAACGTATCGGTACGCCGCAATGCCCAAGGCATGCCGCTGATCGAAAGCAACACCTTCCATGACGCGCTGTTCAGCCTCGGTTACGTGCACGCCAGCGACCGCATCACCCAAATGGTCACCCTGCGCCTGTTGGCCCAGGGTCGCCTGGCGGAAATGTCCGGACCCGACGTACTGGATGTCGACCGCTTCATGCGGGCGGTCAACCTTAAGAAAAGCGCCGGCGAGCTGTATAACGCCTCCAGCCCACGCCTCAAGCGCTTCTTTGAAGTGTATGCGCGTGGCGTCAACGCCTACCTGTTCCGCTACCGCGACAAGCTGCCGCCGGACCTGGCCCAGACCGGCTACAAGCCCGAGTACTGGAAGCCGGAAGATTCGGCGCTGCTGTTCTGCCTGCTGAATTTCAGCGAATCGGCCAACCTGCAGGAAGAAATTTCATCGCTGGTGCTGGCGCAGAAAGTCGGCGTCGACAAGCTGGCCTGGCTCACGCCAAGCGCGCCGGATGAAGCGATCCCGCTGGCCGAGGCCGAGAAACTCAAGGGCGTCAACCTGGGCCAGGTCACCGGGCTCGCCGGGCTGGACGCGGTTGGCCAGCAACTGAGCAGTCTCAATTCACTGGCGGTCACCACCTCGAGCAATTGGGCGATCGGCCCGCAACGCAGCCGCAGCGGTAAAAGCCTGCTGGCGGGCGACCTCGCCGCCCAGCCGCAAGCGCCGTCGCCCTGGAGCTACGTGCAGATCCGCGCACCGAAGTACCAGGCCGTGGGCGCCTCGATTGCCGGCCTGCCGACGCTGTTGTCCGGCTTCAACGGCAAAGTCGCGTGGAGCATGAGCACCGTCAAGGGCGACACCCAGGACCTGTTCCTGGAAAAAGTCAGACGCCAGGGCAGCGCGTTGTACTACGAGAACAACGGTAAATGGCTACCGGCGGGCGTGCGCAACGAAACCTTCTTCGTCAAAGGCCAACGCTCGATTCGCGAAGTGGTGTACGAAACCCGCCACGGTGCCCTGCTCAACAGCAGCCAAGCGCTGACCACCGGCCTGGGCCTGGCCCTGCAAACCGCCGACTTCAAGGACGACAAGAGCCTGGACGCGTTCTTCGACCTGTCCCGCGCACAAAACGCTGGTAAAGCCTCGGACGCGACCCGCGAGATTCGCGCCATCGCGCTGAACATGGTGTTCGCCGACGCCAGCAACATTGGCTGGCAAGTCACCGGCCGCTTCCCCAACCGCCGCGAAGGCGAAGGCCTGTTGCCGTCACCGGGCTGGGACACACGCTTCGACTGGGACGGTTACGCCGACGCGATGCTGCACCCCTATGACCAGGACCCACCGCAAGGCTGGATCGGCACCGCCAACCAGCGCACAGCGCCGCGCGGTTACGGCATGCAGTTGTCCAACTCCTGGGATGCTCCGGAGCGCAGCGAGCGCCTGGCGCAACTGGCCAATGCCGGTAAGCATGACAGCCGCAGTATGATCGCCATGCAGTACGACCAGACCACCACGTTCGCCGCCAAGCTCAAGACTATGTTCCAGGCGCCCGGCATGGCCCAGCCGCTGAAACAGGCGATTGATGCGCTGCCAGCGGCCGAACAGGCCAAGGCCCGTGAAGCGCTGGGCCGCCTGATGGCTTTTGACGGTCGCCTGGTGGCCACTTCCGCCGACGCCGCGCTTTACGAACTGTTCCTGCAGGAAAGCACCAAGCAGATCTTCCTCGACGAACTCGGCCCGGAAAACAGCGCCAGCTGGAAGGCATTTGTCAGCAACGCCAGCCTGTCCTACGCCGCCCAGGCCGATCACTTGCTGGGCCGTGAAGACAGCCCGTTCTGGGATGACGTGCGCACCCCACAGAAAGAAGACAAACCGGCCATTCTAGCCCGCAGCCTCGCCGCCGCGATCAGCGTCGGTGACAGCCAGTTGGGTGCCGACCACAAGGCCTGGCAGTGGGGCAAACTGCACACCACCACCTGGAAAAACATCAATGGCCAGGTGATTCGCGGCCCATTGGCGTCCGGTGGCGACCACAACACCTTGAACCCGGCGCCCTACAGCTGGGGCCAGGACTTCACCACCACCCAAGTGCCCGCGCTGCGCATGATTGTCGACTTCGGCCAGGCGGAACCGATGATGGGCCAGGGCGGCATCGGCCAGTCCGGCAACCCGGCCAGCCCGAACTATGCCACTGGCATCGACCCGTCGCTCAAGGCGCAATACCTGAGCTTCCCGATGCAACCGCAGAACTTCGAGAAGGTGTATGGGAAGGCGAGGCTGACGCTGACGCCCGGTAAATAACCGGGTCAACGTGTGGGGTGGCTTGTTGTGGTGAGCGGGCTTGCCCCGCGCTGGGGCGCGAAGCGGCCCCAACCCAGTTACCACGTGTTTCCAGTCAGAAACAGGTCGCCTGGTTTTAGGGCTGCTTCGCAGCCCAGCGCGGGGCAAGCCCGCTCACCACACAAGCCCGCTCACCCCAAATAGTTAATCGAACTTCTCCTCCTCCGTCAGTCAATGCAAATTTGTCTGATCCACCGCCATCGGGAGCAAGCCCCCTCCCACATTTTGACCGCATGCACTCCGATAGAACTTCTGCGCTCAGCCCCGCCTCATAAGTAACAAGCCCACCTCCCCCGGTCACCCCATGGACCTCGTCATCGCTCGCCCCGAAGGCCTCTACTGCCCCGCCGGAGATTTCTACATCGACCCCTGGCGACCGGTGGAACGCTCGGTCATCACCCACGCCCACGGCGACCATGCTCGCACCGGCAACCAGCACTATCTGGCGGCCGCTCCCGGCGAAGGCATCCTGCGTTCACGCCTGGGCCAGGACATCAACCTGCAGACCCTGGCCTATGGCGAAAAACTTCTACACCATGGCGTCACCCTAAGCTTCCACCCGGCCGGGCATGTGCTTGGCTCGGCCCAGGTGCGCCTGGAATACCAGGGTGAAGTCTGGGTCGCGTCCGGCGACTACAAGGTCGAGCCCGACGGTACCTGCGCGCCCTTCGAACCGGTGCGTTGCCACACGTTTATCACCGAATCCACCTTCGGCCTGCCGATCTACCGCTGGCAGCCCCAGGCGCAGATCTTCGCCGGGATCAACGACTGGTGGCAGGCGAACATCGCCGCCGGCAAAGCCAGCGTGTTGTTCTGTTATTCCTTCGGCAAGGCCCAGCGCATCCTGCATGGCATCGACGCCAGCATCGGCCCGATCCTCAGCCACGGCGCGGTCGAGCCGTTGAACCGGGTGTACCGCGAGGCTGGCATCTACATCCCTGAAACGCTTTACGCCGGTGACTTCAAGAAGACCGATCCGCTGTTACGCCAGGCCCTGATCATTGCCCCCCCGTCTGCGGGCGGCAGCAGTTGGATTAAGCGCTTCGGCGACTACAGCGACGCCTTCGCCAGCGGCTGGATGCGCTTGCGCGGCACCCGCCGACGACGCGGGGTCGACCGTGGTTTTGTGCTGTCGGACCACGCCGACTGGCCGGGCCTGTTGTGGGCCATCGAGCAAACCGGCGCGGAACGGGTGATGGTGACCCACGGTTCTGTCGGCGTATTGGTACGCCATCTGCGGGAAAAAGGCCTGGATGCCATGGGTTTCACCACTGAATACGGCGATGACGAAGAGGAGGCCAGCGCATGAAGGCCTTCGCCGAGCTGTACGCCAACCTCGACGCCACCACCTCGAGCAACGCCAAGCTGGCGGCGCTGCAGGCGTACTTTCGCCATGCCGCGCCGGAAGATGCAGCCTGGGCGGTGTACTTTCTGTCCGGCGGACGGCCGCGGCAATTGGTACCCACGCGTCTGTTGAGGGACATGGCCACCGAAGCGTCCGGCATCGAGCCGTGGCTGTTTGAAGAGAGCTACCAGTCGGTGGGCGACCTGGCGGAAACCATTTCCCTGCTGCTGCCGGAATCCCCCTACACCTCGGAGGACGGTCTGGCGGTGTGGCTGGAGGAAAAACTCTTGCCTCTGCGTGGCCTGCCTCCGCTGGACTTGGCAGAGCGGCTCCCTGCGTTATGGGCGCAACTGGATCAGCCGAGCCTGATGGTGTGCATCAAGTTGATCACCGGCAGTTTTCGTGTGGGCGTGTCGAAGTTGCTGGTCACCCGCGCCCTTGCCGCGATGGCAGAGCTCGACAGCAAGCGCGTGGCCCAGCGGTTGGTGGGCTACACCGATCTGTCCAATCACCCTACGCCTGAGGGCTACCTCAAGCTGATCGCCCCTGAATCGTCCGACGAACATGCGCAACGGGGCGGGCAGCCTTATCCGTTTTTCCTCGCTCACGGCTTGGCGCAACCGGTGGAGCAGTTCGACACCATGCTGGGTTCTCCCGCCGATTGGCAGGTCGAGTGGAAGTGGGATGGTATCCGTGCGCAGTTGGTCAAGCGTGACGGCCGTCTGTGGATCTGGTCACGGGGTGAAGAGCTGGTGACCGAGCGCTTCCCCGAACTCCACAGCCTGGTGAGCGGCTTGCCCGACGGCACGGTGATCGACGGCGAGATCGTGGTGTGGAAAGACGCGGTGCAACCCTTCGCTCAGTTGCAACAGCGCATCGGCCGCAAAACCCTGAGCAAAAAGGTACTGGAAGATGCCCCGGTCGCGGTCCTGGCCTACGACCTGTTGGAACATCAGGGCGACGATTGGCGCAACCACACCCAGGCCGAGCGCCGCGCCCAGCTTGAGCAGGTGATTGCCGGGTGCAACCAGCCTGTATTGCTGGCGTCCCCTCTGCTGACGGCAAACAGTTGGCAGGACCTGGCAGAACAGCGCGAAGCCTCCCGCAGCCTCGGCGTGGAAGGCATGATGCTCAAGGCGCGTGATGGCCTGTACGGCGTGGGCCGCACCAAGGACATGGGCGTGTGGTGGAAGTGGAAGGTCGACCCGTTCAGCGTCGACGCGGTGTTGATCTACGCCCAACGCGGCCACGGCCGACGCGCCAGTCTCTACAGCGATTACACCTTCGCGGTGTGGGACGGCCCGTCCGGCAGCGAACGTACGCTGGTGCCCTTTGCCAAGGCCTACTCAGGGCTGACCGACGAAGAGATGCGCAAGGTCGACGCGATTGTGCGCAAGACCACGGTGGAAAAGTTCGGCCCGGTGAGCAGCGTGACGCCGAGCATGGTGTTTGAATTGGGGTTTGAAGGGATTGCCCTGTCCAAGCGGCATAAGAGCGGGATTGCGGTGCGGTTTCCACGGATGTTGCGCTGGCGGCAGGATAAATCCGTGGAAGACGCTGACAACCTCGCCACCCTGCAAGACCTCCTGACCTGACACCGACCAACATGACCTTAAATGATGCACTGAATTTTCAATGCCCATTTTCGGGCATCACCTACACTCAGAACGCCCTTGTCCCACCTTTTAAAACGATCATTCGGAACTACATTCGGAACTATGGTGCAGAAATTGCTACTTGTGATCCGTCTGACACCGTTCAGTAACAGTCCTAAACGCGCCACAAGCGCTTATCTTGGTTTCCAGGGATTACATAATGAAAAAAGCATTGCTGACCCTTTCTGCACTGGCTCTGTGCATGGCCGCCGGTTCCGCGCTGGCCAAGGAATACAAGGAATTGCGTTTTGGTGTCGATCCGTCTTACGCGCCGTTCGAATCCAAGGCCGCCGACGGCAGCCTGGTAGGCTTCGATATCGACCTGGGCAATGCGATCTGCGCTGAGCTGAAAGTGAAGTGCAAATGGGTCGAAAGTGATTTCGACGGCATGATTCCAGGCTTGAAAGCCAACAAGTTCGACGGCGTGATTTCGTCCATGACCGTGACCCCGGTGCGCGAAAAGGCTATCGACTTCTCCAACGAGCTGTTCTCCGGCCCGACGTCGCTGGTGTTCAAGAAAGGCGCTGGCTACTCGACGCCTGAGTCCCTCAAGGGCAAATCCGTGGGCTACGAGCAAGGCACCATCCAGGAAGCCTACGCCAAGGCCGTACTGGATAAAGCCGGTGTGACCACCAAGGCCTACGCCAACCAGGACCAGGTGTATGCCGACCTGACTTCCGGGCGCCTCGACGCTTCCGTGCAGGACATGCTGCAAGCCGAACTGGGCTTCCTGAAGTCGCCGGCCGGTGCTGGTTATGAAGTCAGCGCAGCCATCGACGACCCATTGCTGCCGTCGAAAACCGCCATCGGTATCAAAAAAGGTAACACTGAACTGAAGGCGCTTTTGGATAAAGGTATCAAAGCGTTACACGATGATGGCACCTACGCCACTATCCAGAAGAAACACTTTGGCGATCTGAACCTGTACAGCGGCAAATAATGCCTGGAGCGCCCTTCCATTGGAGGGGCGCTTTTTTATCGCCATAGGTCCTGATTTATGTTCGAAGAATTGTTGCAAACCCTCGGGTTGAGCGCGCTCAGCTTGAAGGGTTTCGGCCCACTGTTGCTGCAAGGCACCTGGATGACCATCAAGTTATCGGTGCTGTCCCTGGCCGTCAGCGTGTTGCTGGGCCTGCTCGGCGCCAGCGCCAAATTGTCCAGCCTGCGACTGCTGCGTATCCCCGCCCAGCTCTACACCACGTTGATCCGCGGCGTGCCCGACCTGGTGCTGATGCTGCTGATTTTCTACAGCCTGCAAACCTGGCTCACCGGCCTGACTGATTTCATGGAATGGGAATACATCGAGATTGACCCATTCAGCGCCGGGGTGATCACCCTGGGCTTTATCTACGGTGCGTATTTCACCGAGACCTTCCGTGGCGCCATCCTTGCCGTGCCGCGCGGCCAACTGGAAGCCGCCACGGCCTACGGCCTCAAGCGCGGGCAACGGTTTCGCTACGTGACCTTCCCGCAGATGATGCGCTTTGCCTTGCCGGGTATCGGCAATAACTGGATGGTGATGCTCAAGGCCACGGCACTGGTGTCGATCATCGGCCTGGCCGACCTGGTCAAGGCCGCCCAGGACGCGGGCAAGAGCACTTACCAACTGTTCTATTTCCTGGTGCTCGCTGCACTCATCTATTTGCTGATCACCAGCGCGTCCAACTTTGTCCTGCGCCGTCTTGAACGTCGCTACTCCGCAGGCTCCCGGGAGGCAGTGCGATGATTGAACTCTTGCAAGAATACTGGCGCCCCTTCCTTTATAGCGACGGCCAGCACATCACCGGCCTGGCCATGACGATGTGGTTGCTCACGGCCGCACTCGTCATCGGCTTCGTGGTGTCGATCCCGCTGTCCATCGCCCGGGTATCGCGCAACCCGCTGGTACGTTGGCCGGTGCAGTTCTACACCTACCTGTTCCGGGGCACGCCGCTCTATATCCAGTTGCTGATCTGCTACACCGGCATCTACAGCATCGCCGCCGTGCGGGCGCAACCGGTGTTGGATGCGTTCTTTCGCGATGCGATGAACTGCACCATCCTGGCGTTCGCCCTCAACACATGCGCCTACACCACCGAGATTTTCGCCGGTTCCATACGCAGCATGGCCCACGGTGAAGTCGAAGCGGCCAAGGCCTACGGCTTGAGCGGCTGGAAGTTGTACGCCTACGTGATCATGCCATCGGCGTTGCGCCGCTCGTTGCCGTACTACAGCAATGAAGTGATTCTGATGCTGCACTCGACCACGGTAGCCTTTACCGCGACGATTCCGGACATCCTGAAAGTGGCACGGGATGCCAACTCGGCTACCTTCATGACCTTTCAATCATTCGGTATCGCTGCGCTGATCTACCTGACCGTGACCTTTGCGCTGGTCGGTCTGTTTCGTCTGGCGGAACGCCGCTGGCTGGCTTTCCTCGGGCCGAGCCATTAAGGAGCATTCATGCGGCATCACGTCCATGAGCTGATTGCGCCGGTGCCAGGCACGGCGCGGCAGATTCACAGTTTTCACTTCGGCCCGGAGCAGGCCGAGGGCAAGATCTACATCCAGTCATCGCTGCATGCCGACGAGCTACCGGGCATGCTGGTGGCGTGGCAGCTCAAGGTGCAGCTGGCGAAGCTGGCAGCGGCCGGCCGCCTGCGCAGCGAGATCGTGCTGGTGCCCATCGCCAATCCAGTGGGCCTGGAACAGGTGTTGATGGATATCCCGTTGGGTCGCTATGAGCTGGAGAGCGGGCAGAACTTCAATCGCCTGTTTGTCGACCTCAGTGAAGCCGTCGGCAACCAGATCGAAGACTTGCTCGGGGATGATCCCCGGCACAACACCGAACTGATCCGCGCGGCGCTGTCCACCGCGCTCGCCGCGCAAAGTGCCGACACCCAGTTGCAATCCCAGCGCCTGGTGCTGCAACGCCTGGCCTGCGACGCCGATATGGTGCTGGACCTGCATTGCGACTTCGAAGCCGTGGCGCACCTGTACACCACGCCCGAGGCGTGGCCGCAGGTGGAGCCGCTGGCGCGGTACATCGGTTCGGAAGCGAATTTGCTCGCGACCGATTCCGGTGGGCAGTCCTTCGATGAGTGTTTCACCTTGGTGTGGTGGCAGTTGCAGCAACGCTTCGGCAAGCGCTTCCCGATCCCCATGGGCAGTTTTTCGGTAACCGTCGAACTGCGCGGCCAGGGCGACGTCAACCACGGTTTGGCGGCGCTCGACTGCCAGGCGATCATCGATTACCTGATTCACTTCGGCGCCATTGCGGGCGATGCAGCACCGCTGCCCGACCTGCCCTACCCGGCCACGCCGCTGGCCGGCGTCGAACCGGTGGCAACGCCGGTGGGCGGCCTGCTGGTGTTCAGCGCCCTGCCCGGTGAATACCTGGAAGCCGGGCAACTGATCGCCGAAATCATCGACCCCATTTCCGACCGCGTAACGCCCGTGCACTGCCGACAGGCCGGCCTGCTTTACGCCCGTTCGCTGCGCCGCATGGCCACTGCCGGGATGGTCATCGGCCATGTCGCAGGCGCCGAAGCCTACCGCAGCGGCTACCTACTTTCGCCTTGAGGATGCACGCCCCATGTACAAATTGACCGTTGAAGGCCTGCATAAAAGCTATGGCGACAATGAGGTGCTCAAAGGTGTTTCGCTCAAGGCCAAGACCGGCGACGTGATCAGCCTGATCGGCGCCAGCGGCTCGGGTAAAAGCACTTTTTTGCGCTGTATCAACTTCCTGGAAACCCCCAACGACGGCGCGATGACCCTCGACGGGCAGCCGATCCGCATGGTCAGCGACCGCCACGGCATGCGCGTGGCCGATGACGCCGAATTGCAGCGCCTGCGCACGCGGCTGGCAATGGTGTTCCAGCACTTCAACCTGTGGAGCCACATGAGCGTGCTGGAAAACATCACCATGGCCCCGCGCCGGGTATTGGGTTGCAGCAAGAAGGACGCCGAAGACCGCGCCCGTCGCTACTTGGACAAGGTGGGGTTGCCAGCGCGCGTGGCCGATCAATACCCGGCGTTCCTGTCCGGCGGCCAGCAGCAACGGGTGGCCATCGCCCGGGCGTTGGCGATGGAACCGGAGGTGATGCTGTTCGACGAACCCACGTCGGCCCTCGACCCGGAGTTGGTGGGCGAAGTGTTGAAGGTGATCCAGGGACTGGCCGAGGAAGGCCGCACCATGATCATGGTGACCCACGAGATGAGCTTCGCGCGCAAGGTGTCGAGCCAGGTGCTGTTCCTGCACAAGGGCCTGGTGGAAGAGCAAGGCGCGCCGGAAGACGTGCTGGGCAATCCGAAGAGCGAACGCCTGCAACAGTTCCTGAGTGGCAACTTGAAGTAAACCTTTGCCCGCTCTGGAAGGTCTGTGGAATAGGCCTTCCAGAGTGTCAGCCGCCGTATGGCAAAACCCATCGACTTCGCCAAACAATGGTTTGCCGCCAAAGGCTGGAAGCCGTTCGCCTTTCAAAAAGACGTGTGGGCGGCGGTCAAGGACGGCCGGTCAGGATTGCTGCATGCCAGTACCGGCGCGGGTAAAACCTACGCGCTGTGGTTTGCGGCGCTTAATCGCTTCGCCCTCACTCGCCCGCCTGTGACGGGTAAGCGCAAACCAGCCGCCGAACCGCTGACGGTGCTGTGGATCACGCCCATGCGAGCCCTTGCGGCCGACACTGCGCGCGCCCTCGAAGCACCGCTTGAGGCTTTACAGATCCCCTGGAGCATCGGCCTGCGTACCGGCGATACCAGCAGCAGCGAGCGCGCCCGTCAGACCCGTCGCCAACCCACCGCACTGGTCACCACCCCGGAAAGCCTGACCTTGATGCTCGCCCGCGCCGACAGCGAAGCGAGCCTTGCGCACCTGCGCATGGTGGTCGTGGATGAATGGCATGAATTGATAGGCAACAAGCGCGGCGTGCAGTTGCAACTGGCGCTGGCGCGGCTGCGGCGTTGGCATCCGGAATTGATGGTGTGGGGCATTTCGGCGACCTTGGGCAACCAATCCCACGCCCTGGAAGTTTTGGTCCCACAAGGCGGTGGGATCAATGTGCAGGGGCAAACGGTCAAGCGGCTGGAAGTCGACACCTTGCTGCCGCCCGTCGCCGAGCGCTTTCCCTGGGCCGGGCATATCGGCTTGAAAATGTTGCCCCAAGTGGTGGCCGAGGTCGACGCCAGCCGCAGTTGCCTGGTGTTTACCAATACACGGGCGCAATCGGAAATCTGGTACCAGGCGCTGCTGGACGCCCGCCCCGATTGGGCCGGGGTGATCGCCCTGCACCATGGCTCGCTGTCACGCGAGACCCGCGACTGGGTGGAGCGGGCGCTCAAAGACGGCCAGCTCAAGGCGGTGGTGTGTACGTCCAGCCTGGACCTGGGGGTGGATTTTCTGCCGGTGGAGCGGGTGCTGCAGATTGGCTCGGCCAAGGGTGTGGCGCGCCTGATGCAGCGTGCCGGACGTTCAGGGCATGCACCGGGACGGCCGTCGCGGGTGACGCTGGTGCCGACCCACAGCCTGGAACTGGTGGAAGCCGCCGCCGCCCAGGATGCGATTGCCCAGCGGCGTATCGAAGCGCGGGAATCGCCTCACAAACCCTTGGATGTGCTCGTACAACATTTGGTGAGCATGGCCCTGGGCGGTGGCTTTACGCCGGATGCGCTGCTGACGGAAGTACGTGGCGCCTGGGCGTATCGCGAGCTGACGGATGCAGACTGGGCCTGGGCGCTGGGGTTTGTGCGCCATGGCGGTCTGTCGCTGACCGCTTACCCGGATTACCGCCGCGTGGAGCCGGACGAGCACGGTATCTGGCGCGTACCCGATGCGCGGCTGGCGCGCCGTCATCGGATGAGCGTGGGCACTATCGTCAGTGACGCGAGTATCCATTTGAAATACTGGAGCAAGGGCGGTGGCGGCAAGAATCTGGGCAGTGTCGAGGAAGGGTTTATCGCCCGGCTCAAACCCGGCGACGGCTTCCTGTTTGCCGGACGTTTGCTGGAACTGGTGCGCGTGGAAAACATGACCGCTTATGTACGGCGCAGCACCGCGAAAAAGGCCGCCGTACCGCGCTGGAATGGCGGGCGCATGCCCCTTTCCAATGAGCTGGCCCAGGCGGTGGTGGAACGTTTTGATGCGGCGGCGCATGGGCACTACGACGGCCCGGAGATGCAGGCGGTGCAACCCCTGTTGCAGACGCAGTTGCGCTGGTCCGGCTTGCCGACGCGCAAGCACTTGCTGGCCGAAGCCCTGAAATCGCGGGAGGGGTGGCACCTGTTTCTTTATCCGTTCGCCGGGCGCCAGGTGCACTTGGGCCTGGCGAGCCTGCTGGCGTGGCGGGTCAGCCAGCGGCAGCCTGTGACTTTCTCGATTGCGGTCAACGATTATGGGCTGGAGCTACTGAGTGCCACCGAGGTGGAGTGGCCGGAGTTGCTGGACCCGACACTGTTGGGGCCAGAACATCTGCTGCACGATGTGGCGGCCAGCCTGAATGCCGGAGAGCTGGCCCTGCGGCGTTTTCGTGAAATCGCACGGATCGCCGGGCTGGTGTTTGCCGGCTACCCCGGCGCGCCGAAAAGTACGCGACAGGTACAGGCCTCCAGCGGATTGTTCTTCGAGGTATTCAAGCAATATGACCCACAGAACCTGCTGCTGACGCAGGCCGGGGAAGAAGTCTTGCGTGATGAACTGGATATTCGTCGGCTGGAGGAGACATTGCTGCACATGGCGACGCTGCAATTGGACGTGCACGTGATCGAACGGCCTACGCCTTTGGCCTTTCCGTTGCTGGTTGAGCGGATGCGCGAAAGCATGAGCTCGGAAAAACTCTCGGAGCGTATTGCGCGAATGGTCAAGGATTTGGAAAAAGTCGCGGATAACGGGAAGCGCTGATGGTGTGTTCGGTGATGCTTGAGGGAGAAGAATTGTTGTTGCTGCCAGACAAGGCGGTGTATTGGCCGGCGCGCCGCTGCCTGTTGATTGCCGATGCGCATTTCGGCAAGGCGTCGGCGTATCGCAGCCTGGGCCAGCCGGTGCCGCAAGGCACCACGAGTGAGAACTTACAGCGCCTGGACCGATTGCTCTCGGCCCTACCGTGCGCGCAGGTGATCTTTCTCGGCGATTTCCTGCACGGCCCAGGGTCTCACGCCAGTGGCACGCTGAGCGCGCTGAGAGCCTGGCGAGCGCTTATCCCTGACCTGCCGATGACGTTGATTCGTGGCAATCACGATAAGCGCGCGGGTGACCCGCCTGTCGACTTGAGGATTGAGGTTGTCCCGGAGCCGTTGCTGATGGGCCCTTTCGCCCTGCAGCATGAACCGCACGCCCATCCCAGCCATCATGTCTTGGCGGGGCATGTGCATCCGGTGTATCGCTTGCGCGGCAAAGGCCGGCAGAGTTTGCGGCTGCCGTGCTTTCAGATCGGTACGCGGGTCAGCTTGCTGCCGGCGTTTGGGGCATTTACAGGGGGGTATGCGGTGGAACAGCGAGAAGATCACCAACTTTTTGTAATCGGCGATCAGGAAGTATGGCCAGTACGCTGAGGGACTGACCATTTCCCAACCTGCTGCCTGGCATCAAGCAACGGGAGCGGGTGGTGGCTCGTCTGGAAGGGTTGGCACCCCTTGCTCGTCGGGCTGCTCGGGCTGGCCGGGCGCAGGGTCTGGATCCGGTTGTCCAGGGACGCCACCTTCAAATGCAGGGTTTGCCATCAAGGACCAGGCCAGAACGCCAATCTGGTTGGGTTCAAGCCGGGCAAGTTCTGCGCTGATTCGCGGGTCGATCTTCATAAGGTACTCCTCAAGCGTGGCTCGGTGCGTTTTACACGCACCGAGGCAGTACACCTAGATAGAGTCACTTTCCGCAGACTAATTCCCTTTACGCGTAAGACCTTTCGATCAAGCGCGTGGGAGGGTGACGCCGCGCTGGCCCTGATACTTGCCTGCTCGGTCCTTATAGGACACTTCACACGCCTCATCGGACTGCAGGAACAGCATCTGCGCCACACCTTCGTTGGCATAGATCTTCGCCGGCAAGGTGGTGGTGTTGGAGAACTCCAGGGTCACATGGCCTTCCCACTCGGGTTCAAGTGGCGTCACGTTGACGATGATGCCGCAACGCGCGTAGGTGCTCTTACCCAGGCAGATGGTCAGCACGTCACGGGGAATACGGAAGAATTCCACGGTGCGCGCCAGGGCGAAGGAGTTGGGCGGAATGATGCACACGTCGCTCTTAACGTCGACGAAGCTCTTCTCGTCGAAGTTCTTCGGATCGACGATCGCCGAGTTGATGTTGGTGAACACCTTGAATTCATCGGCGCAGCGTACGTCGTAACCGTAGCTGGAAACCCCATACGAAATCACACGTTCGTCGCCTTCGCCACGAATCTGCCGCTCAACAAACGGTTCGATCATGCCGTGCTCTTGCGCCATGCGGCGAATCCACTTGTCCGATTTGATGCTCATGGCGGGTGTCCTGAATAGCGAGGTGGAAAAATACTGTGGGGCATCTTACCGGGGCCGGCGTTGGGGTTCAAAGGTCACAAGGCTTTTCTTGATGAATGCGCCGGCGGCTATAAGCCGCAGCCAGCGGGGCCGGGGTTAATATTGCCGCGCAGGGCGACCGTGGATACCACCGTCAGTCACGAATTTAGAGAAACCTTCGGAAATACCATTGGCACGTTCCGGAAAAAGGGTTAAGGTGGCGCCACTGTGCTGCTTGTGTCACTGAGAATCTCTACACGATATGTTGAATTTCGATCCAACCATCTCCAAGAATTTTTCCTGCTCTTTGCACTCAGTCTCGGCCAGGGCTTTTCCTGAGTCGCAGTTAACTTTGTCCAAGGAGATACACCATGTCTAATCGCCAAACTGGTACCGTTAAGTGGTTCAACGATGAAAAAGGCTTCGGCTTCATCACTCCACAATCCGGTGACGACCTGTTCGTTCACTTCAAAGCTATCCAATCCGACGGCTTCAAAAGCCTGAAAGAAGGCCAACAGGTTTCTTTCATCGCTACCCGCGGTCAGAAAGGCATGCAAGCTGAAGAAGTTCAAGTTATCTAACTTGTACTGACTTAGTCGAAAAGACCCCGCCCTTAAAAGCGGGGTTTTTTTATGCCTGGGATTTGGTAACACCGGGCACAAAAAATGTGGGAGGGGGCTTGCTCCCGATGGCGGTGGGTCAGTCGATACATCCAGTGACTGAACGATTGCCATCGGGAGCAAGCCCCCTCCCACATTCAAGCATTCAAGCTGCGCTGCTTACTGGAACAACGACTCACTCGACAAGCCATTCTTCTCCAGGATCTCACGCAAGCGCTTGAGCCCTTCCACCTGGATTTGTCGCACCCGCTCACGGGTCAGACCGATTTCCAGGCCTACATCCTCCAGGGTGCTGCTCTCATGGCCACGCAGGCCGAAGCGGCGAATCACCACTTCACGCTGCTTGTCCGTAAGCTCCGACAGCCACTGGTCAATACTTTGGGAAAGATCATCGTCCTGCAACAGCTCGCAAGGATCTGTAGGGCGATCATCCGTCAGGGTGTCCAGCAGGGTTTTATCCGAATCCGGACCCAGCGAGACGTCAACCGAAGACACGCGCTCGTTCAAGCCGAGCATGCGTTTCACCTCCGCTACCGGTTTCTCCAGCAGGTTGGCGATTTCTTCGGGCGAGGGTTCGTGATCGAGTTTTTGGGTCAGCTCACGTGCTGCCCGCAGGTAGACGTTAAGCTCTTTGACCACATGGATCGGCAACCGGATCGTACGGGTCTGATTCATGATCGCCCGTTCGATGGTCTGGCGGATCCACCAGGTCGCATAGGTTGAAAAGCGGAAGCCCCGCTCAGGGTCGAACTTCTCCACGGCCCGGATCAGGCCCAGGTTGCCTTCCTCGATCAAGTCCAACAGGGACAGCCCACGATTGACATAGCGTCGGGCGATTTTCACCACCAGGCGCAGGTTGCTTTCAATCATGCGCTTGCGCCCAGCCGGATCGCCCTTTTGCGACAAGCGCGCAAAATGGACTTCTTCTTCGGGGGTCAGCAGAGGGGAAAAGCCGATCTCATTGAGGTACAGCTGGGTCGCATCGAGCGCCCGCGTATAGTCAATGTACTTGTGTTGCTTTAACGCGGTGGAGTTCTTGGATTTGGTTCGAACTGAAGGTACAGCAGGTCCCTCATTCGACATCGATTCCGTAGCGATGCCGGTCTCCATAAGGAGAACCTCATCGTCGATGTCAAACTCCGGCGCTTCTTTACTGAGAGCCATTGTTATAGTCCTTTGGTGAGTTCGACCTCAAGCTCAAGCGGCGCCTTTATCCTTGGCAACGCTGGAGCCTGTTCCTTCTACGCGAGGGAACAGGCTGTGCAACACATCAACGACGGGGTAGGAATTGCAGCGGA
The DNA here is from genome assembly GCF_045037875.1 of Pseudomonas petroselini. Classification (NCBI taxonomy): domain Bacteria; kingdom Pseudomonadati; phylum Pseudomonadota; class Gammaproteobacteria; order Pseudomonadales; family Pseudomonadaceae; genus Pseudomonas; species Pseudomonas petroselini. The sequence goes on along the minus strand of NZ_CP173614.1, from coordinate 2,251,133 downwards.
TCTACAGGCTTCCCTTGACGGCGAATCTCAAAGTGCAGTTTCACCCGGTCTGTACCCGTTGACCCCATTTCGGCAATTGTCTGTCCGACTTTGACCTGCTGCCCCTCCCGAACCAACAGCCTACGGTTGTGACCGTAAGCACTGACGTAGGTATCGCTGTGTTTGATGATGACCAGCTCGCCGTAGCCCCGTAAACCACTCCCGGCGTACACCACCGTCCCATCAGACGCAGCTAAAACAGGCTGTCCCAAATCCCCGGCGATATCAATGCCTTTATTCAAACTACCGTTTGAAGAGAATTTTCCAATCAGCACTCCATTTGAAGGCCATCCCCAGCCGGTCGGCGCGGGCCCGGCAGGCGGTAAAGGCGCAGGTGCGGGCTTGTTCGCAACCGTCGGCGCGGCGGTGCCGGCAGGCCGGGTAATGATGGTGGTCTTGCTCGAGGACGAGGGCGAAGATCCGGTATTTGTCACAACTGCCGTAGGCGCTGAACCGGTACGTCCATCGAAACGGATCGTCTGACCCGGATGTATCGTGTAGGGCACAGGAATATTGTTACGAGCTGCAAGCGCCTTGTAGTCCCAGCCATAACGGAAGGCGATCGAGAACATCGTATCGCCCTTGCGCACCACATACTGCCCGGTGGTTACCGTCGGCTTTTGCGGTGCGGCGTTATTACGGTCTACCACCCGCGCCCCGCTGCTTGGCGAGCTTGAGCACCCTACCAACACGGAACTGAAGACGAGGCCAAGCACCAGTCGATGAAAGCTTGTTTTACTCATACGCTGCGCAAGACCTGTGAGACTCACCCGCCGCTCCCTTTGTGGTGGCTGAACATGAATGCCTGTATCAGGCTTGAAATATGTCGCAAGTATAACTGGGCATTGAAGTTTTACCGGCACACGACTGAAACGAATCATTCAGCGTGTTTAAACGTCGTGCCAGTCATGTTGACTCAATAGACCCCGCCGTAAGACACATCCCCGCCAGCAGAATTCACCGCCGGCAAAAATTGATCACGCCAGCGGGCCATTGAGCAACGGCACAAAACGCACGGCCCCCAGCACATGCCGGGAAAAACCTTCGTCCTCACGAATAATGAGCATCAATTGTTGCACTTCACCGGAGCCTACCGGGATCACCAGCCGTCCGCCGGGAGCGAGTTGATCGAGCAATGCTTGCGGCACATCGGTGGCCACCGCAGTCACGATGATGCCGTTGTACGGCGCCAGCGCCGGCCAACCTTCCCAGCCATCGCCCCAGCGGAACACCACGTTGCGCAGGTTCAATTCCACCAGGCGCTCCTTGGCGCGGTCTTGCAACACCTTGATGCGCTCCACCGAGAACACCCGCTCGACCAACTGCGCAAGCACGGCGGTCTGGTAGCCGGAGCCGGTGCCGATTTCGAGCACCTTGTCCAACGGCCCCGCCGCCAGCAGCAGCTCGCTCATGCGTGCCACCATGTACGGCTGGGAAATGGTCTGGTTATGGCCGATGGGCAGCGCCGTGTCTTCATAAGCGCGGTGGGCCAGGGCCTCATCGACAAACAAGTGCCGAGGCGTACGCCGGATCACTTCCAGCACTTGGGCGTTGGACAGACCCTCTTCGTACAAGCGCTGGATCAAGCGTTCACGGGTACGCTGGGACGTCATCCCGATACCCCGGCGCAGCAAGTCGTCTTGTTCACGGCCCATCAGCGCAGCCCCTCCAGCCAGCCATCGAGACCACTGAAGGCATCACTGAAGGTGCGATCAAATTGCAATGGAGTAATCGACACATAACCCTGCATCACCGCATGAAAGTCCGTGCCCTCACCGCCATCTTCGGCATCACCCGCTGCGGCGATCCAATAGCCTTCCTTGCCACGCGGGTCGACTACCTTCAACGGCGCCGCCGCACGGGCACGATGACCCAGGCGCGTCAGCTGGATGCCGCGAATATGATCGAGGGGCAAATTGGGGATATTGACGTTGAGCACCGTGCGCGGCGGCAAGTCCAGGGTGGCATGGGCCTCCACCAGCTTGCGCGCGAAATACGCCGCAGTGGGCAGGTTATCCAGTTGGCGCGAAGCAAACGAAAAAGCGAATGCGGTACGCCCCAGGAAGCGCCCTTCAAGGGCCGCCGCCACGGTGCCGGAATACAGCACATCATCGCCCAGGTTGGCGCCCAGATTGATACCCGACACCACCAGGTCCGGCTCGTGATCCAGCAGGCTGTTGATGGCGAGGTGGACGCAGTCGGTGGGGGTGCCGTTCACGCTGATAAAGCCATTGGCCAGGACCTTCGGGTGCAGCGGACGGTCGAGCGTCAGCGAACTGCTGGCGCCGCTCTTGTCCTGGTCGGGGGCGACCACCACGCACTCGGCATAATCTTCCAGCGCAGCATAGAGCGCGGCAAGACCGGGTGCGGTGGCACCGTCATCGTTTGATATCAGAATACGCATGGGTTGTCCGTCTGCCCCACCGGCACCAGATCAACAAGCTCGCGCACCAAGACAGTGGCGAAGCATCCGGCCGGCAGGACGAATTCCAATTGCAGAATGTCCAGCGAGGGATAATGCCACGTCAAACCGCCAATGGGCAGTCGCAGAATGCGACGTTCCTGGCTCATGCCGGCATTCACCAGCCAATCGCGCAGGTCGGCCTCGCCGGCGGCAATGGCCTGTTCCAGCTCAAAGGTTGCACCACTGGCAGGTGAATCGCCTTCGCCCCACTGCGGACCGGTGGGGTGCAGGTCCAGAATCGCCAGGCGCGGGTCGCTGCATTCAGCCTCCCCCGCCGGAAAAAAACTGCGGCTGTCGGTAAACGCCAGCAAGTCGCCGACCTGGGCGCGCTGCCAGGAACCCTCGGCAACCCGCGCCGCCAGCACTTTGTTGAAGAGATAACTGCGCGCAGTCGACAACAAGCGCGAACGCACATTGCGCTGCTCCGGCAACGCCTTGCGCACGGCCCACTCGCGGGCGTCGACGACGTTGCCGCCGTTATGGCCAAAGCGCTGGGTGCCGAAGTAGTTCGGAATGCCATGCTGGGCGATCAGCTGCAACCGCGCGTCGATGGCTGCGGTATCGCCGACCAACTGCGTCAGGCGCAAGGTGAAACCATTGGCCGAATGCGCGCCGCGCTGCAGCTTGCGCTTGTGGCGGCCGGTCTTGAGGATCCTGAGCGTGTCGTTTTCTGCCGCGCTCATGTCCGGGTCAGCCTTGCCCGGTAGCTGCACGCTGAACCATTGGCGGGTCAACGCTTGGCGATCCTTGAGCCCGGCATAGCTGACGGTGCGCAACGGCACACCGGCCGCCTTGGCGATCCGACGTGCTGCTTCCTCGGTATTGAGACCGCGCTTCTCGACCCATAACCACAGGTGCTCGCCTTCGCCGGTCAACGGAATATCCAACACTTCGTCGACTTGGAAGTCTTCAGCCGTGGCCTTCAGCACCGCGCTGCCCAACGCCTCGCCATACGCCCGTGGGCCCAGCAGTTCCAAGTCGTTCATGCGCGCAGCAACAAGGCAACGGAGTGCACCGCAATGCCCTCTTCACGACCGGTAAACCCGAGTTTTTCGGTAGTGGTGGCTTTCACGTTGACTTGATCCAGTTCAATTTGCAGGTCAGCGGCAATCAGTGCGCGCATCGATTCGATATGGGGCGCCATCTTCGGCGCCTGGGCCACGATGGTGTTGTCGACGTTACCGACTTTCCAGCCCTTGGCATGGATCAAGCCCACAACGTGGCGCAGCAATACACGGCTGTCCGCGCCTTTGAAGGTCGGGTCTGTGTCCGGAAAGTGCTTGCCGATATCGCCCAACGCCGCCGCGCCGAGCAAGGCATCGCTCAAGGCATGCAACACAACGTCGCCGTCGGAATGAGCCAGCAACCCATGGTGGTGCGCAATGCGCACGCCGCCCAGGGTGATGAAATCGCCTTCAGCGAAACGGTGCACATCGTAGCCGTGGCCAATACGCATAAAAAAACGCCCCGATTTAATTCAGGGCGTGATTCTACCTACTTTTGCCTCACATTAACCGAGCAAAGCACGGCCATGGTGTCGCAAATGATCTTCGATGAAGCTGGCGATAAAGAAGTAGCTGTGGTCGTAGCCGGGTTGCAGGCGCAGTTCCAACGGATGGTTGGCCGCCTTGGCCGCTTGCTGCAAGGCTTCAGGCTTGAGTTGCACGGCGAGGAAATCGTCGCGGTCACCCTGGTCCACCAGCAGTGGCAGCTTTTCGGACGCTTCGCTGATCAGCACGCAGGCGTCCCACTCACGCCATTTCGAACGCTCCTCACCCAGGTAACGGGAGAACGCTTTCTGACCCCAGGGGCAATCCATCGGGTTGTTGATCGGCGAAAATGCCGACACCGATTGGTAACGCCCTGGGTTGCGCAATGCACACACCAACGCACCGTGGCCGCCCATGGAGTGGCCGCTGATGCCCCGTTTAGTCGAAGCCGGGAAATGCGCTTCAACCAATGCCGGCAATTCCTGCACCACGTAGTCATGCATCCGATAGTGCTTGGCCCAAGGTTGCTGGGTGGCATTTAGATAGAAACCGGCGCCGAGGCCGAAATCCCAGGCGTTATCCGGGTCACCCGGCACACCCGGCCCACGCGGGCTGGTGTCCGGTGCAACAATGATCAACCCCAGCTCGGCTGCCATGCGCTGGGCGCCGGCCTTCTGCATGAAGTTCTCATCGGTGCAGGTGAGACCGGACAACCAGTACAGCACCGGCAGCTTGCCGCCCTGCTCCGCTTGCGGCGGCAGGTAGACGGCAAACGTCATGTCGCAGTCGAGCACATCGGAATGATGCTTGTAGCGTTTATGCCAGCCGCCGAAGCTTTTCTGGCACGACAGGTTTTCCAGACTCATGGCCGACCTCAGAAGTGGATGACGGTACGAATGCTCTTGCCTTCATGCATCAGGTCAAACGCTTTGTTGATGTCTTCCAGGCCCATGGTGTGGGTGATGAAGGTGTCCAGCGGGATCTCGCCGGTCTGAGCCATTTCCACGTAGCTTGGCAGCTCGGTCCGGCCGCGCACGCCACCGAATGCCGAACCGCGCCAGACGCGACCGGTCACCAGCTGGAATGGACGGGTGGCGATTTCCTGGCCGGCACCGGCCACGCCGATGATCACCGACTCGCCCCAACCTTTGTGGCAGCACTCGAGGGCAGCGCGCATCAACTGCACGTTACCGATACATTCGAAGGAAAAGTCCACGCCACCGTCAGTCAGGTCGACGATCACGTCCTGGATCGGGCGATCGTAGTCTTTCGGGTTGATGCAGTCAGTGGCGCCGAGTTGCTTGGCGATCTCGAACTTGGCCGGGTTGATATCGATGGCAATGATGCGGCCAGCCTTGGCTTTGACCGCGCCAATAATGGCCGACAGACCGATACCGCCGAGGCCGAAAATGGCCACGGTATCGCCCGGCTTGACCTTGGCGGTGTTGATCACCGCACCGATACCGGTGGTAACGCCACAGCCCAGCAGGCAGACTTTTTCCAGCGGCGCTTCTTTAGGAATCTTGGCCACGGAAATTTCCGGCAGCACGGTGTATTCGGAGAAGGTCGAGGTGCCCATGTAGTGGAAAATCGGCTGACCTTTGTAGGAAAAGCGTGTAGTGCCGTCCGGCATCAGGCCTTTGCCCTGCGTGGCGCGGATGGCCTGGCAGAGGTTGGTCTTGCCCGACAGGCAGAATTTGCACTTGCCGCACTCCGGGGTGTACAGCGGAATTACATGATCACCCACCGCAACGGAAGTCACACCCTCGCCGATGGCTTCAACCACGGCACCGCCTTCATGGCCGAGGATCGACGGGAAGATGCCTTCCGGGTCGGCACCCGACAGGGTGTAGGCGTCGGTATGGCACACACCGGACGCGACCACCCGCAACAGCACTTCGCCAGCCTTGGGCATGGCGACATCCACTTCTACGATCTCAAGGGGCTTCTTGGCTTCGAAGGCTACGGCAGCGCGGGACTTGATCATCCGGGTTTCTCCAGGGAGTTAAAAACTGAGACGTAGAGTGTAAAACATGGCCATCTGATTAATAATCCAGACAAAAGCAAAACTTTATTGCTGTACAGGGATAATTGCCATGCTGGAAAACCGCTGGGAAGGCATCGATGAGTTTGTCGCCGTGGCTGAATGCAGCCAATTTACGGCGGCGGCCGAGCGCTTAGGCGTGTCGTCCTCCCATATCAGCCGGCAGGTGGCACGCCTGGAAGAGCGCCTGCAAACGCGCCTGCTGTATCGCAGTACGCGCAAGGTCACCCTGACCGAAGCGGGCCAGACCTTTCTGCAGCATTGCCAGCGCCTGCAGGATGGTCGCGAAGAAGCTCTGCGCGCGGTCGGCGACCTCACCAGCGAACCCAAAGGCATGTTACGCATGACCTGCGCCGTGGCGTACGGCGAGCGCTTTATCGTGCCGCTGGTCACACGCTTCATGGCGCTCTACCCCCAACTGCGGGTGGATATCGAGCTGAGCAACCGCCCATTGGACTTAGTGCACGAAGGCCTCGACCTCGCGATTCGCCTGGGGCGCCTGCAGGATTCGCGCATGGTTGCCAGCCGGCTGGCGCCGAGACGCATGTACCTGTGCGCGTCGCCGTCCTACCTGGCGCGGTATGGTCGGCCACATAGTTTGTCGGAGTTGAGTCGGCATAACTGCCTGATCGGCAGCTCGGATATCTGGCAACTGGCCCAGGACGGGCGGGAATTTTCCCAGCGTGTGCAGGGAAACTGGCGCTGCAACAGCGGTCAAGCGGTGCTGGATGCAGCGCTACAGGGCGTCGGGTTGTGCCAATTGCCGGACTATTATGTGCTGGAGCATCTGCACGGTGGCGCGCTGGTGTCGTTGCTGGAGGCACATCAACCGCCGAATACGGCGGTGTGGGCGCTGTATCCGCAGCAACGGCATTTGTCGCCGAAGGTCAGGAAGCTGGTGGATTTCTTGAAGGAGGGGCTGGCTGGGCGGCCGGAGTACAGCAGTTGACTGTATTGTTGTTTGGGCGGACCTCATCGGGGTGTAGCCCCCTCCCACCTTTGAATATGTTCACAGGTCAAAATGTGGGAGGGGGCTTGCCCCCGATGAAGTCGACACGATACAGGCGACTACCTGCGATTCGCCCACCGCAGCCGTAACCATTCCAGATCTTCGGGCCGGGTCACCTTGATGTTGTCCGAGCGCCCTTCGATCAATCGTGGCGCCTGACCAGACCATTCCATCGCCGAAGCTTCATCGGTAATGACCGCATCCGCCACCAGGCTATCGGCCAACGCGCGATGCAAGGCGCCGAGGCGGAACATCTGCGGGGTATAGGCCTGCCAGATCAGGCTGCGATCGACGGTTTCGATCACACGGCCATATTTGTCGACGCGCTTGAGGGTGTCGCGGGCCGGCACGGCCAGCAAGCCGCCGACCGGGTCGTCCGCCAGTTCGGCGAGCAACTTGTCCAGATCATCGCGACTCAGGTTCGGTCGTGCAGCATCGTGCACCAACACCCAGTCGTCATCGCCGGCACCCAAGGCATTGAGTTGCAGCAGTGCATTAAGTACTGAACCAGAGCGCTCAGAACCACCCTCCGCACGCTGGATACGCGGGTCGGCAGCACAGGCCAGGCTGGGCCAGTAGGGATCATCAGCAGCAAGACTGACCACCAGGCCCTTGAGCGATGGATGGTCGAGAAAACAGCCGAGGCTGTGTTCGAGAATAGTGCGCCCGCCCAATTGCAGGTACTGCTTGGGACGGTCCGCAGCCATACGGGCACCGACGCCCGCGGCAGGAATCACGGCCCAGAAGGCCGGCAAACGCTCACTCATTGGGCCAACTGGTAGAGGGTCTCGCCCTCCTTGACCATGCCCAATTCATGACGAGCCCGCTCTTCAACGGTCTCCGTGCCTTTTTTCAGCTCAAGCACTTCGGCATCGAGGACGCGGTTGCGCTCCAGCAAGATCTCGTTTTCGGCGTGCTGTGCAGCAATTTGCTCGGTCAGGTCTTTCACCTGCGCAAAGCTGCCATTACCCACCCATAGGCGGTATTGCAGGCCAGCCAGCAACAAGAGCAAGACGAGGAACAACCAATTGGGACTGCGCATCGAATATCGGGTATCCAGTGAAAAAAAACAGCCATGCAAAACTTTTGCAGCAACTGATAGCACGAAGCCTGGAAGAACCAGGCTTGTGCTTGATAGCCATCAGATTAGCGTCGAAATACACACTGTCGTGAGTTTTCCGACGCAATCCGCCGACCTTTTACCATTTTTACCATGTAGCGATCAGCCGCGAAACTCGCCGCGACCGTTGTACTTGGCCTTGCCAGCCAGTTGCTCTTCGATACGCAGCAATTGGTTGTACTTGGAAACGCGATCGGAACGGCACAGGGAACCGGTCTTGATCTGGCCCGCCGAAGTGCCCACGGCCAGGTCGGCAATGGTCGAATCTTCGGTTTCGCCGGAGCGGTGCGAAATCACGGCCGTATAGCCCGCCGCCTTGGCCATCTGGATGGCTTCCAGGGTTTCGGTCAGGGTGCCGATCTGGTTGAACTTGATCAGGATCGAGTTGGCGATCTTTTTATCGATGCCTTCTTTCAGGATCTTGGTGTTGGTCACGAACAAGTCGTCGCCCACCAGTTGGATTTTCTCGCCGATCTTGTCGGTGAGGATTTTCCAGCCGTCCCAGTCGGACTCGTCCAGGCCATCTTCGATCGAGATGATCGGGTAGCGCTGGGTCAAGCCCTTCAGGTATTCAGCGAAACCTTCGGAGTTGAACACCTGGCCTTCGCCGGACAGGTTGTATTTACCGTCCTCGTAGAACTCGCTGGCCGCGCAGTCCAGGGCCAGGGTAACGTCGGTGCCCAGCTTGTAGCCTGCGTTGGCCACGGCTTCGGAGATCACTTTCAGTGCGTCTTCGTTGGACGCCAGGTTCGGAGCGAAACCACCTTCGTCACCCACCGCAGTGCTCAGGCCACGGGCCTTCAGAACAGCCTTGAGGTGGTGGAAAATCTCGGTGCCCATGCGCAGGCCTTCGGAGAAGGACTTGGCGCCCACCGGCTGCACCATGAATTCCTGGATGTCGACGTTGTTATCGGCGTGCTCGCCACCGTTGATGATGTTCATCATTGGCACCGGCATCGAGTAGACACCCGGGGTACCGTTCAGGTTGGCGATGTGAGCGTACAGCGGCAGGTCCTGGTCCTGAGCAGCGGCCTTGGCGGCGGCCAGGGACACGGCGAGGATAGCGTTGGCACCCAGGCTGCCTTTGTTTTCGGTGCCGTCGAGCTTGATCATCGCGTGGTCCAGGGCTTTCTGGTCCAGCGGGTCCTTGCCCAGCAACAGGTCACGGATCGGGCCATTGATGTTGGCTACAGCCTTGAGAACACCCTTGCCCAGGTAACGGCTCTTGTCGCCATCACGCAGTTCCAGCGCTTCGCGCGAACCGGTGGAAGCACCGGACGGCGCGCAGGCGCTGCCGATGATGCCGTTATCGAGAAGCACGTCGGCTTCGACGGTGGGGTTGCCACGGGAGTCGAGAACTTCACGACCTTTGATGTCGACGATTTTTGCCATTGTTGTAAACACTCCAAAGTTGACGAAAACGACGCAGCTGAAGGAAATCTTTTGACCGACCGCAAGGGTGGAACAACGGGGCAGGCTTGCAGGCGACAAGGCCCAGGCCCGAGGGCCTGAGCTTTTAGCGTGGAATACTTTACCGGAGAAATGGCGCTTACGCGGTCTCTACCGTCGGAAAACTCTTGACCAGTTCGTCCAACTGCTTGAGCTGGGCCAGGAATGGCTCCAGTTTGTCCAGGCGCAGGGCGCATGGGCCGTCGCATTTGGCGTTGTCCGGGTCCGGGTGGGCTTCCAGGAACAAGCCCGCCAGGGACTGGCTGATGCCCGCCTTGGCCAGGTCCAGCACCTGGGCACGGCGCCCACCAGCGGAATCGGCACGGCCACCCGGCATTTGCAGCGCGTGGGTCACGTCGAAGAACACCGGGTATTCGAACTGTTTCATGATGCCGAAACCGAGCATGTCCACCACGAGGTTGTTGTAGCCGAAGCTAGAACCACGCTCGCAGAGAATCAACTGGTCGTTACCCGCTTCCACGCACTTGTTCAGGATGTGTTTCATCTCCTGGGGTGCGAGGAACTGGGCTTTCTTGATGTTGATCACAGCGCCGGTCTTGGCCATCGCGACGACCAGGTCAGTCTGGCGCGACAGGAAGGCCGGCAACTGGATGATGTCGCACACCTCGGCGACCACGGCAGCCTGCTCAGGCTCGTGGACGTCGGTGATGATCGGCACGCCGAAGGCTTGCTTGATGTCCTGGAAGATCCGCATGCCTTCTTCAAGACCCGGGCCGCGATAGGAGGTCACGGACGAACGGTTGGCCTTGTCGAAGCTGGCCTTGAACACGTAAGGGATACCGAGTTTCTCGGTGACCTTTACGTACTCTTCACAGACCTGCATCGCCATGTCACGGCTTTCCAGCACGTTCATGCCACCGAACAGCACCATGGGCTTGTCGTTGGCAATCTCGATGTCGCCTACGCGAATGATCTTCTGGGCCATCAGGGTTACGCCTTCTTCTGATGTTGCGTCAGTGCTGCTTTGACGAAGCCGCTGAACAACGGGTGACCGTCACGCGGCGTCGAGGTGAACTCAGGGTGGAACTGGCACGCGACGAACCATGGATGATCCGGCGCCTCGACCACTTCCACCAGCGCGCCATCACCGGAGCGACCGGAGACTTTCAGGCCAGCCTCTTTGATTTGCGGCAGCAGGTTGTTGTTCACTTCGTAGCGGTGGCGGTGACGCTCGACGATCACGTCCTTGCCGTAGCAATCGTGAACCAGCGAGCCTTGCTCCAGCAGGCAGTCCTGCGCGCCGAGGCGCATGGTGCCGCCCAGGTCGGAAGCTTCGGTACGGGTCTCGACGGCACCGGTGGCATCTTCCCACTCGGTGATCAGGCCGACGACCGGGTGGCCGCTCTTGCTGTCGAATTCGGTGGAGTTGGCGTCTTTCCAGCCCAGCACGTTACGGGCGAACTCGATAACGGCCACTTGCATACCCAGGCAGATGCCCAGGTACGGCACCTTGTTCTCGCGAGCGTATTGCACGGCCGTGATCTTGCCTTCCACGCCACGCAGGCCGAAACCGCCAGGCACGAGGATCGCATCAACCCCTTCGAGCAGCGCGGTGCCCTGGTTCTCGATGTCTTCTGAGTCGATGTAGCGCAGGTTGACCTTGGTACGGTTGCTGATACCGGCGTGGCTCATCGCTTCAATCAGCGATTTGTACGCGTCCAGCAGTTCCATGTACTTGCCGACCATGGCGATGGTGACTTCGTGCTCAGGGTTGAGCTTGGCGTCGACCACGGCTTCCCACTCGGACAGGTCCGCGCCATTGCATTGCAGGCCGAAACGCTCGACGACAAAATCGTCCAGGCCTTGCGAGTGCAGGATGCCCGGGATCTTGTAGATGGTGTCGGCGTCTTCCAGCGCGATCACCGCACGTTCTTCAACGTTGGTGAATTGCGCGATCTTGCGACGCGAGGAAATGTCGATCGGGTGATCGGAGCGGCACACCAGCACGTCCGGTTGCAGGCCGATGGAACGCAGTTCCTTGACCGAGTGCTGGGTAGGCTTGGTCTTGGTCTCGCCGGCGGTGGCGATGTACGGTACCAGGGTCAGGTGCATCAGCATCGCGCGTTTGGCGCCGACTTCGAAACGCAACTGGCGGATGGCTTCGAGGAACGGTTGGGACTCGATGTCACCCACGGTGCCACCAATCTCGACCATTGCCACGTCGGCATCGCCAGCACCCTTGATGATGCGGCGCTTGATTTCGTCGGTGATGTGCGGGATCACCTGGATGGTTGCACCCAGGTAGTCACCACGACGCTCTTTGCGCAGCACGTGCTCGTAGACACGGCCGGTGGTGAAGTTGTTGTTCTGGGTCATGGTCGTGCGGATGAACCGCTCGTAGTGGCCCAGGTCCAGGTCGGTTTCGGCGCCGTCGTGGGTGACGAACACTTCACCGTGCTGGAACGGGCTCATGGTGCCCGGGTCAACGTTGATGTACGGGTCCAGCTTGAGCATGGTGACCTTAAGTCCCCGCGCCTCCAGGATGGCCGCCAATGAAGCGGAGGCAATGCCTTTCCCCAATGAAGAAACAACACCGCCCGTGACGAATATGTAGCGCGTCATGAAAAACCCTAGAAGTCTGCGTTAAAGCGGTCCGAGCCGCCGGGGAAAGCGAAGGAAGGCCGAAGCCCCCGATCACCTGCATTAATCACAGTGCACCTTTCAAAAAAACCGCCGCGTGGTGACAGACCAGCAATGAAACACCGGTACGTTGATCGCTACACATTTTTTGGAATCGCCCAGCAAAGACTGCTTGGTAATCGGCAACTGCTGCGATTCAGTCGAATCCACAGAAGTTGTATCAAGAAGGGAGCGTAGTCTACCGGAAAGGCTCTATCAGCTCAAACCTTGATCGCAGGTCTGTGGCATCCAATGTAATTGCCAGTCATGGCTCGGTGCTGGCCAAAGTCCCGCAAGGCTGGGCACACCCAGCAATTGCTCGCCCTGATACAGCAGCGGCAATCTGCCACGGACGAAGCCCGGCAAGCCACTTTCGTTAAGCAGGCGCTTCAAGTCACGTCGACCGCGACCTGGCACTTCGATGATTTCGCCGCCTTGGCGGTAACGGACCTGCAACGGACCCTCAGGCGCCTCACCACTGAGTATCAACTGACCATTGCCGGCTAACTCTAGTGGTTTTTGCGGATCGGGCCAGCTCACCGTTGCGTCGGAAAATTCCGACCCTGTCGAGGGCAGCCACCAGATGCGCTGACCACAACGGTGCAGCTCGCCATCGGCCAGGCGCCACAGGGGCTGTGCATCGGCCTTGGCATCACGTAGCGAATGCCAGCCGGCCCAGTGGTCGCTGTCAGGCAGACGGGTCAGTGGCGTCAGCCAATGGCGCAGGGCATTGCGCTGGCGAGCGTCGGAAAGCTCGCGTAAGGGGGCGAGGGTCAATGACGGCAATCTCAGCCAGGGAAACGGTGACGGTTGGTCGGCGGCCTGCAGGTCCATGACTGCCAACTCGTCAAGCAGGCCCTGGGCTTCGCTCAAGTGCTCAGCGGTGCGGGCCAGGCTTGAGACAGCTTGAGGCCAGCGCTCCGTCAGCGTCGGCAACACCCGGTGACGCAGGTAATTACGGGAAAACCGCGAATCAGCGTTGGAAGGGTCTTCGATCCATTCGAGCTGATGCTCCTCGGCATAGGCTTCCAGCTCTGCCCGCGAGACCTCCAACAAGGGCCGCACCAGATAGCCGGCCGCCAATGGGCGCTGCGCCGGCATCGCCGACAGCCCGCGCACCCCAGCCCCACGCAGCAGGCGGAATAACAGGGTTTCCGCTTGATCGTCGCGATGCTGGCCCGTCAGCAACACCTGCCCTGCCCCGGTCACCTCGATAAAAGCCTGGTAACGCGCGTCACGGGCGGCCCGCTCAAGGCTGGCGCCGGGTTGCACCTGCACGCGCATCACGCGCAGAGGCACACCCAAGTTGTCGCATATCGACTGGCAGTGAGCAGGCCACGCGTCGGCGGCGGCTTGCAGGCCATGGTGGACATGGACAGCGCTGAGGGGCGGCAGGGTGTCGGTGTTGGCCAGATTGGCGAGGAGGTGCAGCAGGACGGTGGAATCAAGGCCACCGGAGAATGCGATGTGCCAGGCCGGGGCGCTGCGCCAGGGGGCCAGGGCTTGCAGGAGCTTGGCGGGCAGGGTTGGCTTCATCAAACATTACCGCCGCAAATCTGGAATACGTTGACCAAGCATACACAAAGCAAATGTGGGAGGGGGCTTGCTCCCGATAGCGGTGGGTCAGTCACTGGATACATTGACTGACACTCAGCAATCGGGGGCAAGCCCCCTCCCACATTTTGGTAGTGCGTTGGTCTTAGAGACCGTAGCTCATCAGGCGCTCATAACGACGGGCCAGCAAGGCTTCGTTATCCAGCTTCTTGAGCATCGCCAGTTGCGAAGCCAGCTCACCACGGATAGTTGCGGCAGCGGCAGCCGGGTCGCGGTGTGCGCCACCCAATGGCTCGGCGATGACTTTATCGACGATGCCCAGGCCCTTGAGGCGATCGGCGGTGATCCCCATGGCTTCGGCAGCGTCCGGCGCCTTTTCGGCGGTTTTCCACAGGATCGAAGCGCAACCTTCCGGCGAAATCACCGCGTAGGTCGAATATTGCAGCATGTTCAGTTGGTCACAAACACCAATGGCCAGGGCGCCGCCGGAACCACCTTCGCCGATTACGGTGGCAATGATCGGGGTTTTCAGGCGTGACATGACGCGCAGGTTCCAGGCGATAGCCTCGCTCTGGTTGCGCTCTTCGGCGTCGATACCTGGGTAGGCTCCCGGGGTGTCGATGAAGGTCAGGATCGGCATCTTGAAGCGCTCGGCCATTTCCATCAGACGGCACGCCTTGCGGTAGCCTTCCGGGCGCGGCATGCCGAAATTACGGCGGACTTTCTCACGCACTTCACGGCCTTTCTGGTGACCAATCACCATCACCGGCTGGTCGTCCAGGCGAGCGATACCGCCCACGATGGCGGCGTCGTCGGAGAAGTGGCGATCGCCATGCAGCTCGTCGAACTCGGTGAAGATGTGCTGAATGTAGTCCAGGGTGTACGGACGGCGCGGGTGGCGGGCCAGGCGCGCGATCTGCCAGCTGGTCAGCTTGCCGAAGATGTCTTCGGTGAGCGTGCTGCTCTTGTCTTGCAGGCGAGCGATCTCATCGCCGATGTTCAGCGAATTGTCATTGCCGACCAGGCGCAGTTCTTCGATCTTGGCTTGCAGGTCAGCGATCGGCTGTTCGAAATCAAGAAAATTCGGGTTCATAAGCGTCCGTCTTGGGTCGACGGCCAGGGCGTGCCTGGCCAGCCGGTTGTCTATTCGCGCCCTACCTTAAGGGAGAGGCGCGTTTAGGTCGAGATTAAATGTTTAGTCGAGATCAGACACATCTGACCGTCAACGGTATTGGAGGAAGACGTTGTCTCGCCCGAACTGGTCACGCAAAGCTTGAATCAAGCCGTCAGCGGGATCAATTCGCCAGCTCTCGCCGAACTGCAACATGGCCTTGGCGTCATTGCCGGTGTACTCCATGGTCACCGGGCACGCGCCACGGTGGCGTTTGAGCAGGTCGCCCAACCAGCGTAGCTGATCGCCCTTGAGCGCTTCGGTTTTCACCTTCAAACGCAGGCTTTCGGCCAAATTGGTGCGCGCATCTTCCATGCTCATCACCCGCTTGATGCGCAGGCGCAGGCCGCCGGAGAAGTCATCGTTGCTGACCTCCCCTTCCACCACCACCATCGCGTCGGTCTGCAGCAGCGACTGCGCGGAGTGGAACGCGTCGGCAAACAGCGACGCTTCGATACGGCCCGAACGGTCATCGAGGGTGATAAAGCCCATCTTGTCGCCCTTTTTATTCTTCATCACCCGCAGGGCGATGATCATGCCGGCAACGGTCTGAGTGTCTCGCGCCGGCTTCAGGTCGATGATGCGTTGACGGGCGAACCGGCGGATTTCCCCTTCGTATTCGTCAATCGGGTGACCGGTGAGGTACAGGCCCAAGGTGTCTTTCTCGCCCTTGAGGCGCTCCTTGAGGGTCAGGTCCTTGGCCTTGCGATGGTTGCCGTATACGTCCGCATCTTCTTCGACGAACAAACCGCCAAACAGGTCGGCGTGGCCGCTGTCGTGGGTTCGGGCGGTTTGCTCGGCGGCCTTGATCGCTTCTTCCATGGCGGCGAGCAGCACTGCGCGGTTACGGTCGATATTCGCCTGGTAAGCCTTGGGCTCATCATGGAAATACGGACCGAGACGGTCGAGTGCACCGCTGCGGATCAGGCCATCGAGTGTCCGCTTGTTGATGCGCTTGAGGTCAACCCGTGCGCAGAAGTCGAACAGGTCCTTGAACGGCCCGTCCTGACGCGCTTCGGTGATGGCTTCCACCGGGCCTTCGCCCACGCCTTTGATCGCACCCAGACCGTAAATGATGCGGCCTTCGTCGTTCACGGTGAACTTGAACTCCGAGGCGTTCACGTCCGGCGCGTCGAGGCGCAGCTTCATGGTGCGCACTTCCTCGATCAAGGTCACGACCTTATCGGTGTTGTGCATATCCGCCGAGAGTACCGCGGCCATGAACGGCGCCGGGTAGTGGGCTTTCAGCCAGGCGGTCTGGTACGACACCAAGCCGTAGGCGGCGGAGTGGGATTTGTTGAAACCGTAACCGGCGAATTTTTCTACCAGGTCGAAGATGTTACCCGCGAGATCGGCGTCGATATTGTTGGTCGCGCAACCTTCGATGAAACCGCCACGTTGCTTGGCCATTTCCTCGGGTTTTTTCTTACCCATGGCGCGACGCAGCATGTCCGCACCGCCCAGGGTATAACCGGCCATCACCTGGGCGATCTGCATCACCTGTTCCTGATACAGGATGATGCCGTAGGTCGGCGCCAGTACCGGCTTGAGACCTTCGTACTGGTAGTCCGAGTGCGGGTAGGCCAGTTCGGCGCGACCGTGCTTACGGTTGATGAAGTCATCCACCATGCCCGATTGCAGCGGGCCCGGACGGAACAGGGCCACCAGCGCGATCAAGTCTTCCAGGCAGTCGGGCTTGAGCTTTTTGATCAGCTCTTTCATACCCCGTGATTCAAGCTGGAACACGGCCGTGGTTTCGGCTTTTTGCAGCAGGCTGTAGGTTGGCTTGTCGTCCAGCGGGATAAATGCGATATCCAGCGGCTCTTCATTGACCTTGGCGCGGTCACGGTTGATGGTCTTGAGCGCCCAATCGATGATCGTCAGGGTCCGCAGGCCGAGGAAGTCGAACTTCACCAGGCCGGCCGCCTCCACGTCGTCTTTGTCGAACTGGGTAACCAGGCCACCGCCCTCTTCGTCGCAATAGATCGGCGAAAAGTCCGTGAGCTTGGTCGGCGCAATAACCACGCCACCGGCGTGTTTACCGACGTTACGCACCACACCTTCGAGCTTGCGCGCCATGTCCCAGATTTCGGCGGCTTCTTCATCGACCTTGATGAAGTCGCGCAGGATTTCTTCCTGCTCGTAGGCTTTCTCCAGGGTCATGCCGACTTCGAACGGGATCATCTTCGACAGGCGATCCGCCAGGCCGTAGGACTTGCCCTGCACCCGCGCTACGTCGCGGATTACAGCCTTGGCCGCCATGGAACCGAAGGTGATGATCTGGCTGACCGCGTTGCGGCCATATTTCTCGGCCACGTATTCGATCACGCGGTCACGGCCGTCCATGCAGAAGTCGACGTCGAAGTCGGGCATGGAGACCCGTTCCGGGTTCAGGAACCGTTCGAACAGCAGGTCATATTCCAGCGGGTCAAGGTCGGTGATCTTCTGCACATAGGCGACCAGCGAGCCGGCACCTGACCCCCGCCCCGGACCAACCGGTACGCCGTTGCTTTTGGCCCACTGGATAAAGTCCATTACGATCAGGAAGTAACCGGGGAATCCCATCTGGATGATGATATCCAGCTCGAAATTCAGCCGGTCGACATAAACCTGGCGCTTGGCGTCGTAATCCTCGGTGGTGTCCTTGGGCAGCAGGACAGACAAACGCTCTTCCAGGCCATCGAACGAGACCTTGCGGAAGTACTCATCGATGGTCATGCCATCGGGAATCGGGAAGTTGGGCAGGAAGTGCTTGCCCAACTTGACCTCGATGTTGCAGCGCTTGGCGATCTCGACCGAGTTTTCCAGGGCTTCGGGCAGGTCGCTGAACAGCTCGGCCATCTCGTCGGCGCTTTTGAGGTATTGCTCCTCGCTGTAGTTCTTCGAGCGACGCGGGTCATCCAGGGCCCGGCCTTCGCCGATGCACACGCGGGTTTCGTGGGCTTCGAAGTCTTCCTTCTTGATGAAGCGCACATCGTTGGTCGCCACCAGCGGCGCGCCCAGCTTGTCGGCCAGGGCTACCGCGGCGTGCAGGTGTTCTTCGTCGTTGGGACGATTGGTGCGCTGGATTTCCAGGTAGAAACGGTCCGGGAAGACCTGCATCCATTCACGCGCCAGCACTTCGGCTTCCTGCGGGTTGCCACCCAGTAGCGCGATACCGATCTCGCCCTCTTTGGCGGCCGACAGCATGATCAGGCCTTCGCTGGCCTCGGCGACCCATTCACGCTCGATGATGATCGAGCCATTGCGCTGGCCGTCGATGAAACCACGGGAAATCAGTTCGGTGAGGTTGCGATAGCCCACGCCGTTCATCGCCAACAGGCTGATGCGGCTCAGGGGGTTATCCGGGTCTTTGTTGGACAGCCACAGGTCGGCGCCACAGATCGGCTTGATGCCGGCGCCCATGGCGTTCTTGTAGAACTTGACCAGGGAACACATGTTGTTCTGATCGGTAACCGCGACCGCAGGCATGTTCATGCCCACCAGGGTTTTGACCAGCGGTTTGATCCGTACCAGGCCGTCGACCAGGGAGTATTCAGTGTGCAGGCGTAGGTGAACGAATGAAGCCGGCATAGTGATCCTGTCTAGAAACTTAGAAACAACAAGGCCCGGGATTGTACCGGGCCTTGAGCAAAACATCAGCCTACGCGACTACACCTCGCTGAGGCTCTCGCGCAGCTCGTAGGCCTGGCGCACAGGGGCAAACGAGCGTCGGTGGATCGGCGTCGGGCCAAGGCGAGCCAGGGCTTCCAGATGAACGGGCGTCGGGTAGCCTTTATGACCGCCAATGCCGTAGCCGGGGTAGATCAATTCGAACGCGGCCATTTCCCGGTCACGGCTGACTTTGGCCAGGATCGAGGCAGCGGCGATGGCCGGCACCTTGCTATCACCCTTGACCACCGCTTCGGAAGGCATGGCCAGCTTGGGGCAGCGGTTGCCGTCGATCATCGCCATTTTCGGGGTGATGTGCAGCCCCTCGACCGCACGCTGCATGGCCAGCATGGTGGCGTGCAGAATGTTCAGTTCGTCGATTTCTTCGACTTCGGCGCGGGCGATATGCCAGCTCAGTGCTTTCTCACAGATCTCGTCGTAGAGCTTTTCGCGGCGCGCTTCAGTGAGCTTCTTCGAGTCGTTGAGGCCGAGGATCGGACGGTTCGGGTCAAGGATCACCGCCGCCGTGACCACGGCACCACACAAAGGCCCGCGCCCTACTTCGTCAACACCGGCCACCAGCTCGTGGGCTTGGGCAACCAGGCTGAAATCCAGGCCCATTTGCGTCTTCATAAGGCTTCCTGTTTCTGGCCGATCAAGCTCAACACGGCGTCGGCCGCCTGGTTCGACGCATCACGACGCAGGGTGCGGTGGATGTCGTCGAAACCACGGGTCTGCTCTTCGCCACCGTCGATCAAGGGTAGTAGGGTTTGCGCGAGGGCCTCCGGCGTTGCATCGTCCTGCAACAACTCCGGCACCAACAGGCGTTGGGCCAGCAGGTTGGGCAAGGAGATGTAGGGGCTTTTGACCATGCGCTTGAGAATCCAGAAAGTCAGCGGCGCCAGGCGGTAGGCCACGACCATCGGGCGCTTGTACAGCAAGGCCTCGAGGGTGGCCGTGCCCGAAGCGATCAGTACCGCATCGCAGGCCGCCAGGGCCAGGTGCGACTGGCCATCGAGCAAGGTCAACGGCAGGTTGCGACCTTCCAGCAGTGTTTCGATCTGCACACGACGTTGCGGGCTGGCGCAGGGCAGCACGAAACGTACGCCTGGCTTCAGCGCCTGCAGACGCTCGGCGGCGTCGAAAAACACCGAGGCCAGGCGGCCGACTTCACCGCCACGGCTGCCTGGCATCAACGCTACCAACGGGCCGTCTGGCAAGCCCAGCTCGGCACGTGCTGCCGTGCGGTCAGCCTCCAAGGGAATGGTGTCGGCCAGGGTATGCCCGACAAACCTTACCGGCACGCCCTTTTCTTCGTAGAACCGGGCTTCGAACGGCAGCAGGGTCAGCATCAGGTCGCAGCCCTCACGGATCTTGAGCACGCGCTTCTGCCGCCACGCCCAAACGGAGGGGCTGACGTAGTGCACGGTCTTGATGCCGGCCTGACGCAACTTGAGTTCGAGAGTGAGGGTGAAGTCCGGCGCGTCGATCCCGATGAACACATCAGGCTTTTCTTCGATCAGGGTCTGGATCAGCAGCTTGCGACGGGCCAACAGTTCGCGCAGGCGCCCCAGCACTTCAACCAACCCCATGACCGACAAGCGCTCCATGGGGAAGTAGGACGTAAGCCCTTCAGCCTGCATCAGCGGGCCGCCGACACCGATAAATTGCACCGCCGGATGCTGGGCCTTGAGGGCCCGCATAAGACCTGCGCCCAGAATGTCGCCGGAAGCTTCCCCGGCCACCAGCGCGATACGCAGATTAGCCATGATTAGCGGGTGATGCCGCGAGTCGACGCCTGGATCGAGTCACGGAACACCGCGACTTCCGGGAACAACGCTGCCGGCTCGAGCAGTTGGGTCAATGCCTGGTCGACCGTGAGCCCTTGGCGGTAAACCACCTTGTAGGCGCGGCGCAGGGCGTGGATGGCTTCTTCGCTGAAACCGCGACGGCGCATGCCTTCGAAATTCATGCTGCGGGCTTCGGCCGGGTTGCCGAATACCGTGACGAACGCCGGAACATCCTTACCGATAGCGGTGCCCATACCGGAAAAGCTGTGGGCGCCGATATGGCAATACTGATGCACCAGGGTGAACCCGGACAGGATCGCCCAATCGTCAACGTGCACATGGCCCGCCAACGCGGTGTTGTTGACCAGGATGCAGTGGTTGCCGATGACGCTGTCGTGGCCGATATGGGCATAGGCCATGACCAGGTTGTGATCACCCAGCGTGGTTTCGGCCCGATCCTGCACGGTGCCACGGTGAATGGTCACGCCTTCACGGATGATGTTGTGATCACCGATTACCAGGCGCGTCTCTTCACCCTTGTACTTCATGTCCGGGGTGTCTTCGCCTACCGAGGAGAACTGGTAGATGCGATTGTGTTTGCCAATGCGGGTCGGACCTTTGAGGATCACGTGCGGCCCGATGACAGTCCCCTCGCCGATTTCCACACCTGCGCCGATGATCGACCAAGGGCCGACCTCAACGTCGGCGGCCAGTACGGCCGACGGATCGATGATTGCGCGAGGGTCAATCAAACTCATAGTTTGCGTTCCGCACAGATGATCTCAGCGGAGCACACCGGCTTGCCGTCCACCGAGGCCTGGCATTCGAACTTCCAGATCTGGCGCTTGCAGCTGATGAACTTGGCTTCCAGGATCAACTGGTCACCCGGGGTAACCGGGTTGCGGAAACGCAACTTGTCGGAGCCCACGAAATAGTAAAGCGTGCCGTCGGCAGGCTTGAGGTCAAGCATTTTGAAACCAAGGATACCGGCAGCCTGGGCCATCGCTTCGATGATCAACACGCCCGGCATGATGGGGTGTGCAGGAAAGTGACCATTGAAGAACGGTTCGTTGATGCTGACATTCTTGTAGGCACGAATGCGCTTTTCCTCGACATTGAGGTCCACTACGCGGTCCACCAGCAGGAACGGGTAACGGTGAGGCAGGTATTCGCGAATCTCGTTGATGTCCATCATTTCGGGGGGAAGCCTGTAATAAAGATTGGGGGCGGGCGAACTAAACGCACGCCCCGCTAGCAAATCAAGGAGGCAGTCTAGCGGCTGTGCACACTTGATATGGAAATGGTATCAGCCTTCTGATGAAGCATTACCGCCAGGGGTCACGTCCCCAACACGCTTTTCCAGCTGTTTGAGACGCCGAGCCATGTCGTCGAGCTGCCTCAACCGCGCTGCACTCTTGCGCCATTCAGCCGCAGGCTGCATGGCGGTACCGGAAGAATAGGCACCTGGCTCGGTAATCGAGTGGGTCACCATGGTCATCCCGGTGATGAAGACGTTGTCGCAAATATCAATATGCCCCACTAACCCTACGCCACCGGCGAGCATGCAATGCTTACCGATTTTGGTGCTGCCGGAGATGCCCACGCACGCGGCCATGGCGGTGTGATCGCCAATCTGCACGTTGTGGGCGATCTGGATCTGGTTGTCGAGCTTCACGCCGTTACCGATCACGGTATCGGCCAGGGCCCCGCGATCGACAGCGGTGTTCACGCCAATTTCCACGTCGTCGCCGATCAATACGCCGCCGACCTGGGCAATCTTGTTCCAGATGCCCTTGGCGTTGGCAAAGCCAAAGCCTTCACCGCCGATCACGGCACCCGACTGGATGACCACACGTTCGCCGATACGCACATCGTGGTACAGGGTCACGCGCGGTGCCAGCCAACCGTCGGCGCCGATCTCGCAGCGCGCACCGATAAAGCAATGGGCCCCAACGGTGACACCCGCCGCAATGCGCGCGCCGCTCTCGACCACCGCAAAGGCACCGATGCTGGCCGCAGGGTCAACCTGGGCATCATCGGCGATCACCGCAGACGGATGAACACCGGCCGCTGCCTTGGGCTTAGGATCGAACAGGTGCGACACCCGGGCATACGCCAGGTACGGGTCAGCCACCACCAGCGCATCCCCGGCAAACCCTTCGGCGTCAGCCGCTTTCAGCAATACGGCGGCGGCTTGGCTGTCGACCAGGTATTTACGGTATTGGGGGTTTGCGAGGAAGCTCAACTGAGCTGGGCCAGCCTCCTGCAAGGTGGCTAGCCCAGTGATTTCCTTCTCCGGGGAGCCACGCAAGGTGGCCCCCAGGAACTCGGCCAACTCGCCGAGCTTGATAGTCGCGGTCATGGCTTACTTCAGCTGGTTCATGCGCTCGATCACCTGGCGGGTGATGTCGTATTGAGGCTTGACGTCGATTACCGCGCCACGCTCGAACACCAGGTCAAAGGCACCTTTCTTGATGACTTCTTCCACAGCGCTGTCGAGTTTCGGCTTCAACTGTTTCAGCATTTCACGGTCAGCAACCGCTTTGGCTTCGTTCAGCTCTTTGGACTGGAACTGGTAGTCACGGGCCTTTTGCTTGAATTCAAGCTCCAGACGCTCGCGCTCGCCTTGTTGCATCTTGTCGCCACCGGCTACCAGGCGGTCCTGGATGCCCTTGGCGCTGCTTTCCAGAGTCTTGAGCTTGGTCAGTTGCGGACCGAATTTTTTCTCGGCATCCACGGCGTACTTCTTGGCCGCGTCCGATTCCAGCAGGGCCATCTGATAGTTCAGGACGGCGATTTTCATTTCGGCGAAGGCCGGGGTCGCTACCAGCACGGTTGCCAGCAGAACCAATTGAGTCAACTTACGCACGATGCACTCCTACAGAATCCGTTGTCGTTATCTTGGGTCAGACGCTTAGAACGTCTGGCCGAGGGAGAATTGGAAAATCTGGGTTTCAGCGTTGTCCGGTTTCTTGATCGGCATGGCCAGAGCAAAGCTCAATGGGCCAAGTGCAGTCACCCAAGTCACACCCACACCCACGGAGCTTGCCAGGTTGCTGAGGCTCACGTCGTTGCACTGAGTGTTGGACTTCACACCACTCGGGTTTTTGATCTGCTCGCACTTGGAATCGAACACGTTACCCACGTCCCAGAAGACCGACGTACGCAGTGAACGCTGATCTTTCACGAACGGCAGTGGGAACAGGATTTCCGCGCCACCCTGGATCAAGACGTTACCACCGAACGGCAGCGGGTCGTTGTCGGAGTCGGCCACAGTGCCTTGGTTACCGGTCACACCCACACCACGGCTTGGCGTACCACGCGGACCCAAGGTGCTGTCCTTGAAGCCACGTACCGAGTTGAAACCACCAGCATAGTAGTTTTCATAGAACGGCAAGCCATTGGTAGAACCATAACCATCGCCATAGCCCAGCTCAGTGTGCAGGCGCATGGTGTAGTTGTCGCTCAATGGCTGGAACAGCTGGCCACGGTAGTCGAGTTTGAAGAACGACAGGTCGCTGCCCGGCGTAGTGGTTTCCAGGGTCAGGCTCTGGGAGTGGCCACGGGTCGCCAGTACGCCTTTGTTCAGGGTCGACTCGGACCAGCCGGCAGACGCCTTGAAGTTCAGGAACTTGTCGCCTTCGCGACGGGTAAAGTCGAAGATCTCGTCCACGGTGTACACACCGGTCTTGATTTCATCCTGCTGCGCGGTCAGGCCGAAGGTCAGACGCGAGGTCTCACTGATCGGGTAACCCACGTTGACACCGGCACCGAGGCTGTCGATTGCGTAGCTTGCTACGTCAACGTCGAGGTCTTTGTAGTCGGTGGTGCGGTAGAAGGCGTTGTAGCCCAGGCTCACACCGTCGGCAGTCCAGTAAGGGTCGGTATAACTGAAGTTATATCGGCTCTGGTATTCGCTTCGGGTCAGGCCGATGGACACTCGGTTACCGGTACCGAGGAAGTTGTTCTGGGTGATCGAACCACCAAGGATCAAGCCGGCACTCTGTGCGAAGCCGACGCTCGCGGTGATGGAGCCCGACGCTTGTTCTTCAACGGCGTAGTTCACGTCAACCTGGTCATCCACGCCCGGTACGGCCGGGGTTTCGACGTTGACTTCCTTGAAGAAGCCCAGGCGTTCAAGACGGGTCTTGGACTGGTCGATCAGGTAAGTCGACGCCCAGCCACCTTCCATCTGGCGCATTTCACGACGCAGCACTTCGTCCGCAGACTTGGTGTTGCCACGGAAGTTGATACGGTTCACGTAGGCACGCTTGCCTGGATCGACGACGAAGGTGATGTCCACCGTGTGGTCATCATCATGCGGGGTCGGCACACCGTTGACGTTGGCGAAGGTATAGCCTTCGTTACCCAGGCGACGGGTGATCAGTTCGGACGTGGTGGTCATCAGCTTGCGCGAGAACACTTGGTCTTTCTGCACCAGCAGCAGCGCCTTGACCTGGTCTTCAGGCACTTTCAGGTCGCCACTCAGCTTCACGTCACGAACCTTGTACTTCTCGCCTTCGTTGACGTTGACAGTGATGTAGACGTGTTTCTTGTCCGGGGTGATGGACACCTGGGTCGAAGCGATATCCATGTTGATATAGCCACGGTCCAGGTAGTAGGAACGCAGGCGTTCCAGGTCACCGGAAAGTTTTTCACGGGCGTACTTGTCATCGTTCTTGAAGAACGACAACCAGTTGGTGGTCTTGAGTTCGAACAGGTCGATCAGGTCTTCATCAGCAAACTTGGTATTGCCCACCACGTTGATGTGCTGAATCGCGGCCACGGTGCCTTCGTTGATGTTGACCTTGAGGCCAACACGGTTGCGCGGCTGCGGCACCACTTCCGTTTCCACGGTCGCGGAGTAGCGGCCCTGGGCAACGTACTGGCGTTGCAGTTCGTTACGCACACCTTCAAGGGTGGCACGCTGGAAGATCTCGCCCTCGGCCAGGCCGGATTGCTTGAGGCCCTTCATCAGGTCTTCAGTCGAGATCGCCTTGTTGCCTTCGATCTCGATACTGGCGACGGAGGGTCGCTCGACGACGGTGATGACCAGGACGTTGCCTTCGCGACCCAGTTGGATGTCTTGAAAGAAACCGGTTTTGAACAACGCACGAGTGGATTCCACCAGGCGACGGTCATCAGCCTGTTCCCCAACGTTCAACGGCAAGGCACCAAAGACGCTACCCGCGGAAACCCGCTGGAGGCCGTTGACGCGAATATCGGAGATGGTGAAGGACTCGGCGTGAACTTCGGCGATCATCAATACGGTGAGAACCGCAGTTAGCAGCAGACGTTTCATGAAGTCCTTTCTTATTCCAACTGGCAATAAACAAACTGCCGCAAAATGCGGCAGATTCGCAATTCAGCGAAGCGTTACAGTCGACCCAGATCGTTGACCAAGGCTAATAACATCACCCCGACCACCAAACTGATACCGATCTGTATCCCCCAACCCTGCACCCGATCCGACAAGGGGCGACCACGCGCCCACTCGACCAGATAAAACAACAGATGCCCCCCATCCAATACCGGAATGGGCAGCAAATTCAGAACACCCAGGCTAATACTCAGATAAGCCAGGAAATTCAGGAAATCCGCGACACCCGACTGGGCAGAAGCGCCCGCCACTTTAGCAATGGTTATCGGCCCACTCAAGTTTTTTACCGAGAGCTCGCCGAACAACATTTTCTTGAGCGATTCGAGGGTCAGTACACTCATGGTCCAAGTGCGTTTTGCACCCTCGCCAATGGCAGCCAACGGCCCGAAGCTGATTTCGCGCACCATCGATGGCGGCCAATCGACACCTTTGACCCCGGCACCCAGGTAACCCCCGGCCGCCTTGGCTTCCCCGCGAACCGACAGCGTCACAGGGACGTCGATTTGAGCACCATCGCGCTCAACTTTCAGCACAATTTTGGTATCAGGACGTACACGCACCAAGTCAACCACTTGCTGCCAGTCACCCAGCGGCTGGCCATCGAGGGCCAACAAGCGGTCGCCCGTTTTCAGGCCTGCAGCCTGGGCAGGGCCTTTCGGGTCCAGCTCCGCGAGCACCGGCGGCAAGGCCGGACGCCAGGGGCGTATGCCCAGAGACTTGATCGGATCAGGCTCATCAGCGCCCTTGAGCCAGTGGTCAAGAGCCAGCTCGCGCGGGGTTTCGGTGGTGGAATCCTGCTCGCGCACCACCACGTTGACGGTGCCGCTTTCACCCAGGCGACGTACCAACTGCAAATTGACCGCGCCCCACCCCGTGGTGGGTTCGCCATCAATGGAAACAATTTCTTGCCCAGCAACCAACCCAGCCTTGGCAGCGATACTGTCCGACTCGACCGCGCCGATGACCGGACGCACCTGCTGGCTGCCCAGCATGGCCAAGACCCAGAAGAACACCATCGCCAACAGGAAGTTGGCGATCGGACCGGCGGCAACAATGGCGATACGCTGACGAACGGTCTTGCGATTGAAGGATTGGTCCAGTTGGTCTGCCGGCACTTCACCTTCGCGCTCATCGAGCATCTTGACGTAGCCACCCAACGGGATGGCCGCGATCACGAACTCGGTGCCACGGCGGTCGTGCCAGCGCAACAGCGGCATGCCGAAACCGACGGAAAAGCGCAATACCTTGACGCCGCAACGACGCGCCACCCAGAAGTGGCCGAATTCGTGGAAGGTAACCAGCACACCCAGAGCAACCAGGGTGCCGACAATCATGTAAAGCGCACTCATCTAAGTTCTCCGCATTCCTATCCAGTGCCTCAAGACTCAAACCTGCCCACAGGCTAACGCACGTTGCGGTTCAACCATTGTTCCGCCAGGGCCCGGGCCTTGGTATCGGCCTCGAATACTGCCCCCAGATCGCTCACCGTCACAACAGGCTCAAGCGCCAGGACGTCCTCGATGATACTCGCGATCTGCGGAAAGCGGATGCGCCGTTCGAGAAACGCCGCCACCGCCACCTCATTGGCCGCATTCAGCATCGCCGGCGCGCTATTGCCCGCTTCGGCAGCTTGCCGGGCAAGACGCAGACAAGGAAAGCGCTGCTCGTCGGGCGCTTCGAAGTCCAGACGGGCCACGGCAAACAGGTCCAAAGGCGCCACGCCGGAATCGATCCGTTCGGGCCAGGCCAGGGCATTGGCGATCGGGGTGCGCATATCGGGGTTGCCCAACTGCGCCAGGACCGAACCGTCCACGTAGTCGACCAGGGAATGAATCACACTTTGCGGGTGAATCACCACCTCGACCTGATCAGGCCGCGCATCGAACAGCCAGCACGCCTCGATCAGTTCCAACCCCTTGTTCATCATGCTCGCCGAATCCACAGAGATTTTGCGCCCCATGGACCAGTTCGGATGAGCGCACGCCTGGTCGGGCGACACCTGTTCCAGCTCCGCGAGCGGGGTTTTCCGGAACGGCCCCCCGGAGGCGGTCAGCAGGATCCGACGCACACCCACCTGACTCAGGCCACGGGCATAGTCGCCGGGCATGCACTGGAAGATCGCATTGTGTTCGCTATCGAGTGGCAGCAGTACCGCGCCACTTTTGCGCACCGCCTGCATGAAGAGCGCGCCGGACATGACCAGCGCTTCTTTATTGGCCAACAGGATCTTCTTGCCAGCGTCGACGGCCGCCAGGGTTGGACGCAACCCCGCAGCACCGACAATAGCGGCGACCACCGTGTCAACTTCGGCATCGGCCGAGACTTGGCACAACCCCTCCTCCCCGACCAACACCTGAGTCGCAAGCCCGGCAGCCCGCAGGTCATCCTGCAGCGTCCGCGCCGCAGCAGCTTCAGGCACTACCGCAAATCGCGGCGCATGGCGTACGCACAAGGCCAGCAGCTCGCTCATGCGGGTAAACCCGGTGAGGGCGAAAACCTGGTAGCGATCAGGATGGCGCGCAATCACATCCAGGCTGCTCAACCCTACCGAGCCGGTTGCACCCAGCACGGTCACTTGTTGCAGGCGGCTCACGACGCCGTCATCCACAACAGCACGGCAAAGATCGGAATGGCAGCGGTCAGGCTGTCGATGCGGTCCAGCACACCGCCGTGACCCGGCAGCAGGTTGCTGCTGTCCTTGATCCCGGCCTGGCGCTTGAACATGCTTTCGGTGAGGTCACCTACCACAGAGATAAACACGACAATGGCTGTAGCCACCAGCGCCAGGAAGATGTCCTTCACCGCCCAGCCACGCACAACGCCGACGACCAGTGCGATCACCAGCGTCAACGCCAAACCACCGTATACACCCTCCCAGCTCTTGCCCGGACTGACCGCCGGTGCCAGCTTGCGCTTGCCAAAGGCCCGACCTGAGAAGTAGGCACCAATATCCGCCCCCCAGACCAGCACCATGACCGCCAGGATCAGCCAGTTACCCATCGGGTAACGCTTGATCTCAATCAGCCCCTGCCACGCCGGCAGCAGGATCAATAAACCAATCACCAACTTGCAGGCCACGCTCGACCATTGACTGCTGGTGCGCGGGTAAGTCAACACCAGGAATGTCGCCAGCGCCCACCACAGTACTGCCGCACCCAACACCCAAGGTGCAATGTCGGGCAGGATGTACAAGAGAAACGCCAAGGCGGCCACCACGGCGGCATAGGCCACCCGCGGCAACTGTGCGTTGAAACCTGCCAGGCGCGCCCATTCCCAGGCACCCAGGGTGACGACCAGGCCGATAAACAGCGCAAAGCCGGAACCCTCGAGCAGGAAAAACCCACACAAGGCGATCGGCAACAGGATCAGTGCTGTGATGATTCGTTGTTTAAGCATTTAAACCCGGGCTCCAGCTTCGATCTGCTCACTCGTTTTACCGAAGCGACGCTGACGGGAAGCGAAATCGGCCAGCGCTGTACGCATGGCATCGTGTTTGAAGTCCGGCCAGAACAGGTCGGAGAAGTACAGCTCGGTGTAGGCCAGCTGCCACAACAGGAAATTACTGATGCGGTGCTCACCACCGGTACGTATGCACAAGTCAGGCAACGGCAGATCACCGGTTACCAGGCAGGTTTGCAAGAGTTCGGGCGTGATGTCGTCGGGTCGCAGATGGCCGGCCTGCACTTCGCGGGCCAGCCGCTGCGCGGCCTGGGCGATATCCCACTGGCCACCGTAGTTGGCTGCGATCTGCAGCACAAAGCGGTTGGCGCCGGCAGTAATGGCCTCAGCTTCGCGCATGGCAGCCTGCAGTTCCGGATGGAAGCGCGAGCGATCACCAATGATGCGCAGGCAGATGTTGTTGTCATTGAGGCGCTTGGCCTCACGACGCAACGCCCGGAAGAACAAGTCCATCAAGGCGCTGACTTCTTCGGCGGGCCGCTGCCAGTTTTCACTGGAGAACGCGAACAAGGTCAACACTTCGACCTTGGCTTCGGCGCACACCTCGATCACCGCCCGTACCGCATCGACACCCGCTTTATGCCCGGCGACACCCGGCATAAAGCGTTTTTTCGCCCAGCGATTATTCCCATCCATGATGATCGCGACATGGCGCGGCACCACAGAGGGTACAGTCTGCTTGGTCTTTTCCATGAAGGCGTCCTGACCCCTTATACGGCCATCAGGTCCTTTTCTTTTTCTTCCGTGGCCTTAGTGATCTGGGCCTCGGCATCCTTGGTCAGCTTATCGATATCAGCAGTGGCACGACGCTCTTCGTCTTCACTGATTTCCTTGTCCTTGACCAGTTTCTTCAGGTCACCCAGGGCATCGCGACGAATGTTACGCACGGCGACGCGCGCATCTTCGGCAGCGCTGCGCGCCTGCTTGGTGAAGCCCTTACGGGTTTCTTCAGTCAGGGCCGGCATGGAGATCAGCAGCAACTCACCCAGGTTGGTAGGGTTGAGGTTCAGGCCGGCGCTCTGGATCGCCTTGTCGACGGCACCGAGCATGTTGCGCTCGAAGGCCACGACCTGCAGGGTGCGCGAGTCCTTGACCGTGATGTTGGCAACCTGGGTGATGGAAGTATCTGCGCCGTAGTAAGGCACCATCACGCTACCCAGGATGCTCGGGTGCGCCTTGCCGGTACGAATCTGGCCGAATGCGTGCGCCAGAGACTCCAGGGATTTCTGCATACGCTCTTGAGCGTCTTTCTTGATTTCGTTGATCATTGTTGGCCTTCCTCGATCAGAGTCCCTTCTGCGCCGCCGTGTACGATGTTCAGCAGGGCGCCGGGCTTGTTCATGTTAAATACGCGCAGCGGCATCTTGTGGTCGCGGCACAGGCAAATAGCCGTCAGGTCCATCACGCCCAGCTTGCGATCCAGGACTTCATCGTAGGTCAGATGATCGAACTTCTCGGCATGCGGGTCTTTGAATGGGTCTGCGGTGTACACGCCGTCTACCTTGGTCGCCTTGAGCACCACGTCAGCATCGATCTCGATGGCGCGCAGGCACGCTGCCGAGTCGGTGGTGAAGAACGGGTTACCCGTGCCGGCGGCGAAGATCACCACTTCCTTGGCGTTCAGGTGGCGCATGGCTTTGCGGCGATCATAGTGATCGGTCACGCCGACCATGGAAATAGCCGACATCACGATAGCCGAGATATTAGCGCGCTCCAGGGCGTCGCGCATGGCCAGGGCGTTCATCACAGTGGCCAGCATGCCCATGTGATCGCCGGTGACCCGGTCCATGCCGGCCGCACTCAGTGCCGCGCCGCGGAACAGGTTACCGCCGCCGATCACCAGGCCGACCTGTACGCCGATACCGACCAGTTGGCCGACTTCCAGCGCCATGCGGTCGAGCACTTTGGGATCGATCCCGAACTCTTCCGAGCCCATCAGGGCCTCGCCGCTAAGCTTGAGTAGAATGCGTTTATAGCGAGCCTGATAACCACTGCCCTGCTGAGCCATTGCGAATCTCTCCTGCGGCGTATTTTTAAAAATTCTTGGCGAGCCGTTTTACGGCTTGCGTTCACTCTAGCTGGACGCTGTCACAGCGCCATCGGAACACGGCTTTGTAAGCCAGTTCCGAGGGGAAGCCAAATAAAATCGACCTTCCCATTTGAAAAGAGGCTGCGCGCGTGAGCGGGCAGCCTCTTTCGGGCGACAGTTGAAGACTGTCTTATTGCTTGGCGGCAGCCAGCTGGGCAGCAACTTCTTCAGCGAAGTTGTCGACCGGCTTCTCGATGCCTTCGCCTACTTTGAAGTAAGTGAAGGAAACGATTTCAGCACCGGCTTTCTTGGCCAGTTCGCCGACCTTGATTTCAGGGTTCTTGACGAACGCCTGCTCAACCAGGCTTGCTTCAGCCAGGAACTTGCTGATACGGCCCTTGATCATGTTTTCAACGATGTTCTCTGGCTTGCCAGCGATTTTGTCAGCGTTGAGGCTCAGGAACACCGCTTTTTCACGTTCGATTGCGTCAGCAGACACTTCCGATGGCAGCAGGAACTCAGGGTTGCTGGCCGCTACGTGCATAGCGATGTCTTTGGCCAGCTCAACGTTGCCGCCTTTCAGAACAACCGCTACACCGATTTTGTTGCCGTGCAGGTAACCGCCGACAACATCACCTTCAACGCGAACCAGGCGACGGATGTTGACGTTTTCGCCAACCTTGCCGACCAGTACCAGGCGATCAGCTTCTTGAGCTTCGATCAGCGGAGCGGCGTCAGTCAGCTTGTCAGCGAATGCTTTTTCAACGCTGGCAGCAACGAATGCCTTGAAGTCGTCCTGCAGAGCCAGGAAGTCGGTCTGCGAGTTCACTTCCAGCAGAACAGCGGACTTACCGTCTTCTTTCAGAGCGATTGCGCCTTCAGCAGCTACGTTGCCTGCTTTCTTGGCAGCCTTGATGGCGCCGGAGGCACGCATGTCGTCGATGGCTTTTTCGATGTCGCCGCCGGCCTTGGTCAAGGCCTTTTTGCAATCCATCATGCCTTCGCCGGTACGCTCACGCAGTTCTTTAACCAACGCTGCAGTAATCTCTGCCATTTCAAAATCCTCTTGGATAGGTTTTCAACCATTCCACCCGATCAAACGGGCGATCAATTCTTCCCGAATAACCCTTGTAGGCTGCTGCACGTTACAGTCGCTAGGTTGCGCTGCCACAAGTGGGAGCCGACAAATGGTTTTCGAGGTGGCAAAAAGGGGGCCAAGCCCCCTTTTTGCTTACTGAGTCAACGCCAGGGCGTCAATTACTCAGCGGCAGCTACCGGAGCTTCTTCAACGAACTGCTCGGTACCACCAGCAACGTGGTTGCGACCACGGATTACAGCGTCAGCCATCGAACCCATGTACAGCTGGATAGCGCGGATTGCGTCATCGTTGCCTGGGATGATGTAGTCAACGCCTTCCGGGCTGCTGTTGGTATCGACTACGCCGATAACCGGGATGCCCAGCTTGTTGGCTTCGGTGATCGCGATGCGCTCGTGATCAACGTCGATAACGAACAGTGCGTCAGGCAGACCGCCCATGTCCTTGATACCACCCAGGGAACGATCGAGCTTTTCCAAGTCACGGGAGCGCATCAGCGCTTCTTTCTTGGTCAGCTTGGCGAAAGTACCGTCTTCGGCTTGCACTTCAAGGTCACGCAGACGCTTGATGGAAGCACGGATGGTTTTGAAGTTGGTCAGCATGCCGCCCAACCAGCGGTGATCGACGTACGGCGAACCGCAACGTGCTGCTTCTTCAGCAACGATCTTGCCAGCGGAGCGCTTGGTGCCGACGAACAGGATCTTGTTTTTGCCCTGGGCCAGGCGCTCTACGAAAGTCAGTGCTTCGTTGAACATCGGCAGGGTTTTTTCAAGGTTGATAATGTGGATCTTGTTACGCGCGCCGAAAATGTATTTACCCATTTTCGGGTTCCAGTAACGGGTCTGGTGACCGAAGTGCACACCGGCCTTCAGCATATCGCGCATGTTGACTTGGGACATGATAGTTCCTTAATAAGTCGGGTTTGGCCTCCACGTATCCCAATGACCAACCAGCGGCATCAAGGCCTCCGGCACCCAGGTCATCGTGTCGACACGTGTGTGGATTTAAGCTTTGCGGGGTATCCCCGGAAAGCGGCGCATTTTATACCACAGCAAGGGCGAAAACGGAACCCGCAATCACATTTGCCGTGAGCCTCTTTCATGCGACCCTTTGAATAGAGCCAACACCCCCCCACCTTATAGAGAGAAGCGATCATCAGAGGCTCATGATTTGACGCCATGGTCTGTTAGAATCGCGTTTTTTGAGGCTTGTGCGAATTCTGTAACCTTTTGTCGCACGCCCGTAAACCGTATTGATTTCAGCGCGTCGCGCTAGAGAGAGCCTGTATGACCGTTAGCTTGAAAACCGCCGAAGACATCGCTGGCATGCGCATCGCCGGCAAACTGGCTGCCGACGTGCTGGAAATGATCGCCGAGCACGTCAAGCCTGGCGTAACCACCGAAACCCTGAACCAGATCTGCCATGACTATATCGTCAATGTGCAGGGCGCCATTCCTGCGCCGCTGAACTACAAAGGCTTCCCCAAGTCGATCTGCACCTCGGTCAATCACGTGGTCTGCCACGGGATTCCGGGTGACAAGCCGTTGAAAGACGGCGACACCCTGAACATCGACGTCACCGTCATCAAGGACCGCTATTTCGGCGACACCAGCCGCATGTTCCACGTTGGCACCGTACCGGTCTGGGCCGAGCGCCTGTCGCAGGTGACCCAGGAGTGCATGTACAAGGCCATCGAAATCGTCAAGCCCGGCTGCCGCCTGGGCGACATCGGCGAAGTGATCCAGAAGCACGCGGAAAAGAACGGTTTCTCGGTGGTGCGCGAATTCTGCGGCCACGGCATCGGCACCGTTTTCCACGAAGAGCCACAGATCCTGCACTACGGCCGTGCCGGCACCGGCATGGAGCTCAAGGCAGGCATGACCTTCACCATCGAGCCGATGATCAACCAGGGCAAGGCCGACACCAAGGTACTGGGCGACGGCTGGACCGCCATCACCAAGGACCGCAAGCTCTCGGCCCAGTGGGAACACACCCTGCTGGTCACCGAAACCGGCTATGAGATCTTCACCCTGCGTGCGGACGACACGATCCCGCGCGTTTCCGCGTAAGGATCACCCAGGTTTTCCCCAACCGTGTTGTGACTGACTGATAGATAGAAAGGAAAGCCGATCGATGCCCCAGGTGGATCCCGAACTCTTCGACCGCGGCCAGTTCCAGGCCGAACTCGCCCTGAAGGCGAGCCCTATCGCTGCGTTCAAGAAAGCTATCCGCCAGGCCCGCGAGGTGCTCGATGGGCGCTTTCGCAGTGGCCGGGACATCCGCCGGCTGATCGAGGACCGCGCATGGTTCGTCGATAACATCCTGCAAAAAGCCTGGGAACAGTTCAGTTGGAGCGAAGACGCCGACATCGCCCTGGTGGCGGTCGGCGGCTACGGTCGTGGTGAGTTGCACCCCTACTCCGACATCGACCTGCTGATCCTACTGGACAGCGCCGATCATGAGATCTTTCGCGATTCCATCGAGCGTTTTCTGACGTTGCTGTGGGACATCGGCCTGGAAGTCGGCCAGAGCGTGCGCTCGGTGGATGAATGCGCCGAAGAAGCCCGTGCCGACCTCACGGTGATCACCAACCTGATGGAAAGCCGCACCATCGCCGGCCCCGAGCGCCTGCGCCAGCGCATGCTTGAAGTCACCAGCACCGCACACATGTGGCCGAGCAAAGACTTCTTCCTGGCCAAGCGTGCCGAGCAAAAGGCCCGGCACCACAAATACAACGACACCGAATACAACCTGGAACCCAACGTCAAGGGCTCGCCGGGCGGGCTGCGGGATATCCAGACGATTCTGTGGGTAGCGCGTCGCCAGTACGGCACCCTGAACCTTCGCGCCCTGGCTGGCGAAGGCTTCCTGGTGGAGAGCGAAAACGCCCTGCTGGCCTCGTCCCAGGAGTTCCTCTGGAAAGTGCGCTACGCCCTGCACATGCTCGCCGGGCGCTCCGAAGACCGCCTGCTGTTCGACCACCAGCGCTCCATCGCCACCCTGCTGGGCTTTGAGGGCGAGGACGCGAAGACCAGCATCGAAAGCTTCATGCAGCAGTACTACCGGGTGGTCATGAGCATTGCCCAGCTCAGCGACCTGATCATCCAGCACTTCGAAGAAGTGATCCTGGCCCCCGAAGACGAGGCGCCGCCGCAACCGATCAATTCGCGCTTCCAGTTGCACGACGGTTATATCGAGGCGCGCAACGACAATGTATTCCGCCGCACACCGTTCGCCATGCTGGAGATCTTCGTGCTGATGGCCCAGCAGCCGGAAATCAAAGGCGTGCGCGCCGACACCATCCGCCTGCTGCGGGAAAACCGTCACCTGATCGACGACGATTTCCGCAACGATATCCGTAACACCAGCCTGTTCATCGAGCTGTTCAAGTGCAAGATCGGCATCCACCGCAACCTGCGGCGCATGAACCGTTACGGCATCCTCGGGCGCTACTTGCCGGAGTTCGGTTTTATCGTCGGGCAGATGCAGCACGACCTGTTCCACATCTATACCGTGGACGCCCACACCCTGAACCTGATCAAACACCTGCGTAAGCTGCAGTACACCCAGGTGTCAGAGAAATTCCCGCTGGCCAGCAAACTCATGGCCAAGCTGCCCAAGCCCGAGCTGATCTACCTCGCCGGCCTCTACCACGATATCGGCAAAGGCCGGCATGGCGACCACTCGGAGATCGGCGCGGTCGACGCTGAAGCGTTCTGCCAACGTCACCAACTGCCGCTGTGGGACAGCCGCCTGATCGTCTGGCTGGTGCAAAACCACCTGGTGATGTCGACTACCGCCCAGCGCAAGGACTTGTCCGACCCGCAGGTGATCCATGACTTCGCCGGAATAGTCGAGGATGAAACACGCCTGGACTACCTGTACGTACTGACCGTTTCCGACATCAACGCTACCAACCCGACGTTATGGAACTCGTGGCGCGCCAGCCTGCTGCGCCAGCTCTACACCGAGACCAAGCGTGCCCTGCGCCGCGGCCTGGAAAACCCGGTGGACCGCGAAGAGCAGATCCGCCGCACCCAGAGCGCCGCCCTGGATATCCTCGTGCGCGGCGGCAACGACCCGGATGATGTCGAGCAACTGTGGTCGCAACTGGGTGACGACTACTTCCTGCGCCACACCGCCGGCGACGTGGCCTGGCACAGTGACGCGATCCTGCAACAGCCCGCCGATGGGGGCCCGCTGGTGCTGATCAAGGAAACCACCCAGCGCGAATTCGAAGGCGGCACGCAGATCTTCATCTATGCCCCCGACCAGCACGACTTCTTCGCCGTTACCGTGGCGGCCATGGACCAACTCAACCTGAACATCCATGACGCTCGGGTCATCACCTCCAGCAGCCAGTTCACCCTCGACACCTACATCGTGCTCGACACCGAAGGCGAATCCATCGGCGATAACCCGGTGCGGGTGAAGAAGATCCGCGAAGGCCTGACCGAGGCCCTGCGCAACCCGGACGACTACCCGACCATCATCCAGCGCCGGGTCCCGCGCCAGCTCAAGCACTTTGCGTTTGCGCCCCAAGTGACCATTTCCAACGACGCCCAGCGCCCGGTAACCGTGCTGGAGCTCAGCGCACCGGACCGCCCTGGCCTGCTGGCGCGGATCGGCGGGATTTTCCTGGAGTTCGATTTGTCACTACAGAATGCCAAGATTGCGACCTTGGGCGAGCGGGTGGAAGACGTGTTCTTCATTACCGATGCCGATAACCAGCCGCTGTCCGACCCGGAACTGTGTCGCCGCCTGCAGGACGCTATCGTCCAGCAATTGAGCGTGACCCAGGAACCTGGCGTGGAACTGACACGCCTGACTATCTAAAAAACAGGGCCCGTGTGGGAGGGGGCTTGCCCCCGATAGCGGTGGATCAGATAAAAATGCGTTGGCTGTCACACTGCAATCGGGGGCGAGCCCCCTCCCACATTTAAATGACTTAGCCCAGCAGACCGCATGTTTTCAACCGAATTGAACGAGACTTCCATGAACAACGCCCTGAACCAGCTGCAGCCCTATCCGTTCGAGAAACTGCGCGCCCTGCTCGGCAGCGTCACCCCGAACCCGGACAAACGCCCAATCGCGCTGTCCATCGGTGAGCCCAAGCATAAGTCCCCGACGTTTGTCGCCGAAGCGCTGAGCAACAACCTCGATCAAATGGCGGTGTACCCCACCACCCTGGGCATCCCGGCCCTGCGCGAGGCCATCGGCGCCTGGTGCGAACGCCGCTTTGACGTGCCCAAGGGCTGGCTCGACCCGGCGCGCAATATCCTGCCGGTCAACGGCACCCGCGAGGCGCTGTTCGCCTTCACCCAGACCGTGGTCAATCGCGGTGACGACGCGCTCGTGGTCAGCCCGAACCCGTTCTACCAGATCTACGAAGGCGCAGCGTTCCTGGCCGGGGCCAAGCCGCATTACCTGCCGTGCCTGGACGCCAATGGCTTCAATCCGGACTTCGACGCCGTGACGCCGGACATCTGGAAACGCTGCCAGATCCTGTTCCTGTGCTCCCCCGGCAACCCGACCGGCGCGTTGATCCCGGTCGACACCCTGAAAAAACTCATCGCCCTGGCCGACGAATACGACTTCGTTATTGCTGCCGACGAGTGCTACAGCGAGCTGTACTTCGACGAGCAAACCCCGCCACCGGGCCTGCTCAGCGCCTGCGTCGAGCTGGGCCGCCAGGACTTCAAGCGTTGCGTGGTGTTCCACAGCCTGTCCAAGCGCTCCAACCTGCCAGGCCTGCGCTCCGGGTTCGTGGCCGGCGACGCCGACATCCTCAAGGGGTTCCTGCTGTACCGCACCTACCACGGCTGCGCGATGCCGGTGCAAACCCAGCTGGCCAGCATCGCGGCCTGGCAAGATGAAGCCCACGTGCAGGCCAACCGTGACCTGTACCGGGAAAAATTCGACGCCGTACTGGCGATCCTCAAGCCGGTGCTGGACGTACAAAGCCCGGATGGCGGGTTCTACCTGTGGCCAAAGGTAAAGGGCGACGATGCGGCCTTCTGCCGCGACTTGTTCGTCGAAGAACACGTGACCGTGGTGCCGGGCTCGTACCTGTCGCGGGAGGTGGACGGTGTCAATCCAGGCGCGGGGCGCGTGCGCCTGGCCTTGGTTGCGCCGCTGGGGGAATGCGTGGAAGCAGCTGAGCGGATTCGGGATTTCATTCAGCGGCGCTGATAAGCCAGATACAAAAAAGCCCAGCGCATCACGCTGGGCTTCTTACTTTCACAGCGCCCTACTCTATCTCGGTACCTGACGCCGCGCTGCCAAGGTTCAATCCCTCGCACGCTGCGTTAAGTTCAGCGAAGGAGTTAGGCATCTTTCCGCTTTTCAACATCGCAGTGAAAACAGCGTAAACGTCGTTTTTATCACCCGCCTTTCGCAGTGTTCGCTCATCATTGAGCCATGCGTAAATGATGGTCTTTGGCGCATCCGACCTGAACTGGAAGAACAACCGATAACGCGGCAGCATGCCCTGCTTTTTAACCCGGAACCAATGTAGAAAATCACGACCGAGGGTCTTACCCTGACGATAACAAGGGTGCGCAGGATCGGCGGGTACGTTACGCAGAATATTGCAGGTCACAGCATCAAACAATTTATACGCAGGGTGATGATGAAAACCAGCTGGATCACTGGCAGCGGCCCGCTCTATTTCAACAGTGAGCTCCTCAAGGCGCAGAACGAAAAACGGGTGAGCATAAAGAGCCCACCCGTTTTCGATATGAACGGTACTTTCGGTCACGCTCAACCTTCTTGTAGCTCACGACGCCGATTAGCATCGGCTTGAGCACGAAGGGTTTCAATTCGTTTCACCAAACCACGTGGTAGAGGCAGGACACTGTCGGGGTTTGCTTTGATGTCGTCATCAAGCAACTCCAAGAAACCGGCACCTGCCTGTAACTCGGCTTTTTTTTCAGTAAACGAGACGACATTGCCTTTAGACATGACCTCTCTCCTTAAAATTTTCTTTAATTTCATCCAGTTATTTATTCGCTCAAGCCTGAAGCGAGTCAATCACTGAAATACACTGAACGACCTTAGGATCAATGTAGAACACTATTGATCACGAGGAGGGCATTTAACACTATAAAAGCCCCTGAGCGACAACGTCCCGATAGATGGAGAGCCCAGCGCCGCCAGGTACAAACAGACCTTACTTAATGTGTCCCAGATTCGCCTCACTCATATCCAACTCCGCCAATACCTCCCTCAAGACATCATCACCAATCTGGTGATGACGGCTCAAGCTATACAACTCCAACCGCTGCGCCCGCAGCGCCTTGAGACGCAGCTTTCGTTCAAGCAGATCCATTTGCCGCGCCAGCGCCTGGGCTTCCGCCGAGTCGTTGAACACGTCCAGTTGATGGCGATACTCAGACATCAACCGTGCCTTCAACTCGGCGGCGAGTGCGGCTTGGGCAGCGTCCTGGGTTTCGGTTTCAACAGGTTCCTCGGCCTCCAGGGCATGAATCGCGGCAACGGCTGTTTTCTTCCAGGCTTCGCGGACTTCGTTATGACGCTTCTCATCCGGGCTTTTCTCAATGCCGCGCAACAACAGCGGCAACGCGATGCAAGCGGCGATCAACGACAGGAGGATCACCCCGGCGGCGATGAAGATCAGCAGGTCACGCTCGGGGAAATCCTGGCCCGGCGCCAGCAGCAAGGGCACCGACATCACACCGGCCAGAGTGACCGCACCACGCACACCCCCCACCGTCAACAGCCAGCACGAACGGGCTGTGGGCACCAGGGTCAGCTCGCTTTTCCCACGTAACCGCCGCAGTAAACCCGACAGCCGCCAGATGCTCTGTACCCAGATGAACCGCAGCACCACCAGCACCAGGAAGATCGCGATCACATCCAGGCAGCGATAAAACAGCGTGGGCCACAGCGTCGGCTCATGACTGACCACGGCCTTGATGATGTCCGGCAGTTGCAGGCCCAGCAGCAGGAAAATCAGGCCGTTGAAGGCAAACTCCAGCAACGACCACACGCTGCGATTGAGCAAGCGCGTACTGGTCTGGCGTGGCAGCAGGTCGAGCCAGCTTTGCATCATGCCTGCCGCCACCGCCGACAGGATGCCCGATGCGCCCAGGCGTTCGGCCAGCACATAGGCCGCAAACGGCAGCAGCAACATGAAGACCACGTGGGTGGCCGGATCATCCCAGCCCCGCGCAATCATCCAGGCGCGCAGCCGGCCGACCAGCCAACTGAGCGCCACACCGACCGCCAGGCCGCCGACCGCCACCAGGACAAAGGTCAGGCTCGCATCGGCCAGGGAAAACACCCCGGTCAGCGCCGCCGCCAGGGCGAACTTGAAGGTCACCAGGCCCGAGGCATCGTTCATCAGCGCCTCGCCTTGGAGCATATGCATCAACGGCGTCGGCAAGCGGTTCTGGGCAATGGCCGACACCGCCACGGCGTCCGTCGGCGACAACACGGCCGCCAGGGCGAAGGCCACCGGCAACGGGATCGCAGGCAACAGCCAGTGAATGAAGTAGCCGGCACCGACCACCGTAAACAGCACCAACCCCACCGCCAGCGTCAGGATCGGCCCGCGCAGGCGCCATAACTCGCGCTTGGGCATGCGCCAGCCATCAGAAAACAGTAGGGGCGGCAGGAACAGAAACAGGAACAGCTCCGGGTCCAACGCCACATGCAACCCTAGCGTCGGCCAGGCCAGCAGGGCACCGGCGGCAATTTGCACCAGCGGTAACGGCAGAGGGATGATACGCCCGACCAGACGCGAAACGCTGACCAGCATCAGCAGGATAAGAACGGTGTAGGCGGTTTGCATAAAACAGGTTTCCCGGACAATCGACTTGCAACGACACACATCAGGCAACAAGTGGCCGTTGAAGTGCCATATTACCCGGCTATGTTAGCGGCTATGCCGCGCAGTGGCTTTTGCACAAAAGTCGCACAGCGCTGACGAGCGGCACCCAAACCCGCTGGTCGTGGCATAATCCGTGACCCTTTTGTATCTGCCGTCGAAAATCAGCCAGGAATGCACATGCTAGAACGCATTACCGCGAAGGAAATCATCAGGCAGAGTCAGCAAGGCATCTCTGTTCAGCCATTCCTGATCAGGGCCGAGGACAATCAAACCTACTTCGTGAAAGGGCTATCCAGAGCGCTTGGCAATGGTCTGGTTTCAGAGGCATTAAGTGCCGAACTGGGTAAACATTTGGGCTTGCCCATCCCTCCTTGGAGGGTAATGGATATCCCACAAAGCCTGATCGACTTCAGCGTTATCGACGGTGTAGACGACCTGAGTGGCGGCCCCGCCTTCGCCTCACTTCAAATCGAAAATGCGTCCGATCTCATGTGGGCAAACCTCAATGCTCTGCCAGACGGCTTGAAAAGAACTGTCCTGCTTTTTGACTGGTGGATTCTCAACGGTGACCGTGGACTCGGAGAGGTTGGTGGCAACGTCAACCTGATTCTTGATCCAAAAGGTGATCTCGTCGTGATTGATCATAATGTAGCGTTTGATCCACACCTTAGCCTCGAAGAGTTCAGGACATACCATGTCTTCAGAGAGCAGCTAGGATCGTTTGAGGGCAACCTGCTCGCTCGTCTGGATTACTTGCCAATGCTTGACGCTGCCATTGCCGACTGGGGTAGGATCATCTCCCTTCTACCGGAGGAATGGCTGTGGCGCGACCATGATCCGGACGACGAGTACGAACCAACCCTTCAGCAAAGGCTTCAAATACTGGAAAGGTTCAAGGATGAGCAATTCTGGGGGCAACTATGAAATTTATCTGTAATTACTCGATTCTCAGGTTCCTGCCTTACCCGGAAACGGGCGAGTTCGTGAATATTGGAATCGTACTGCTCGCAAATACCGGGGAGTTCAGATTCAAAATCGCTGCAAAACGTCAGCGCGTTACCCGATTCTTCGAGACCCTCGAGCACAAAGTTTATCTTCGTGCCAAGAGTGAAGTTGAAGACGAGTTCAATCGCCTGGCTGATTTCTTCGCCCGCCATAAAAATGAGACAAGCCTGCTGACGAGCACCTTCAAGCACCTCATCCACCCACGCGAAACGATGATGCGCTTCAGTCAACCTGGATCTATGGCGGCCGAAAACGTTGCACAGGCTCTGGACGAGCTGTTCGAGCACTATGTGAACCATAGTTTTGCAAACAAGGAATACCAGGAAAAAGTCCTGGAGCGACAGCTCGGCAGCCTTTTGGCGTCGTCGAATTTGAAGCAACGCTACAAGGAACAACGCTTAGGCACGAAAGATTACGATGTCAGGTTTCCATTTGTCCTGCTCGCCGACCAGGTTGCCGAACAGGCCATAAAACCGATTTTCTTTGGCCAGGCTGAGCCAGCAAAAATACTTGAGCATGGTGACGCGTGGCTTTCAAAAGTCATGCGCCTGAACAAAGCTGACAAATTGGCCAAAGACACTTTATTCATTGCCGAACCACCTGCTGCGGGAAAGGCTAAGCTTTTAAAGGCTTATCACGAGGTAACCCAGGCACTGGCTGAATTCGACGGTGTAAGGGTTATCAGTGCGCACATCCCCAACGCGCAAAAACTCCAGGAAATAGCGCGAGGCGTCCCACAGACGCCTCACTAGAGACAGCCCGGCCAAGCGCCGGGCTTTTTATGCCCGCGCCTCTGAGACTTTGGCGGCGCAACCCTCTCTTGTCGTCGCGCAATCGTCATCACCTACCCGTATACAGACTGTCGCGGCGCCAAGCGAATTGGCGTGGCATAATCCGTGATCTTTCGTTTTAAGCAGCCCAAAGGGGGGCAATTCCTTGACCGCTTCAAGCAAAACGTTGCACCTTTTCGGCATCAAAGCCTGCGACACCATGAAAAAG
The DNA here is from genome assembly GCF_045037875.1 of Pseudomonas petroselini. Lineage (NCBI taxonomy): Bacteria > Pseudomonadati > Pseudomonadota > Gammaproteobacteria > Pseudomonadales > Pseudomonadaceae > Pseudomonas > Pseudomonas petroselini. The sequence continues at coordinate 2,207,890 of NZ_CP173614.1, read as the reverse complement.
GCGCGTACCTGGCTCGATGAGCACGGCGTCAACTATGAGTTTCACGACTACAAAACGGCCGGTATCGACCGCGAACACTTGACCCAATGGTGCAACGAGCACGGTTGGCAGGTGGTTTTGAACCGTGCGGGCACCACCTTTCGCAAACTCGAAGACGAACGCAAAGCCGATCTCGATCAGTCGAAAGCCATTGAATTGATGCTCGCACAACCCTCGATGATCAAGCGCCCAGTGCTCGATCTCGGTGACAGAACCCTGATTGGCTTCAAGCCAGATAGTTATTCGGCGGCCCTCAAGTAGGTCAGCCCTTTCCATTTTGTAGAGGTAACAGCATGTCCAATTCCCTGTTCAGCCTGGGCTTCGGCGTCGGCACTCAGAACCGCCAAGGTGCTTGGCTGGAAGTGTTTTACGCACAACCGTTGCTCAACCCATCGGCTGAAATTGTCGCCGCCATCGCACCGATCCTCGGTTACAGCGAAGGCAACCAGGCGATTACGTTCACCGTCACCCAGGCCCTGCAATTGGCAGACGCGCTCAAAGGTGTTGATGCCACCCAAGCCGCGCTGCTGAGCCGCCTGGCTGAAAGCCACACCCCGCTGGTCGCCACCGTGCTGGCCGAAGACGCGGCACTGACCTCCACCCCCGAGGCCTACCTCAAGCTGCACCTGCTGTCCCACCGCCTGGTCAAGCCGCACGGTCTGAGCCTGGCCGGTGTGTTCCCGCAGTTGCCGAACGTGGCCTGGACCAGCCAGGGCGCGATCGACATCGCGGAATTGGCCGAGCGCCAGCTGGAAGCCCGCCTGCGCGGCGAGCTGCTGGAAGTGTTCTCGGTGGACAAGTTCCCGAAAATGACCGACTACGTCGTGCCAAGCGGCGTACGTATCGCTGACGCCGCGCGTATCCGCCTGGGCGCCTACGTGGGCGAAGGCACCACCGTGATGCACGAAGGCTTCGTCAACTTCAACGCCGGCACCGAAGGTCCGGGCATGATCGAAGGCCGTGTATCGGCGGGCGTGTTCGTCGGCAAGGGCTCGGACCTGGGCGGCGGTTGCTCAACCATGGGCACCCTGTCGGGCGGCGGCAACATCGTGATCAAGGTGGGCGAAGGCTGCCTGATCGGCGCCAACGCCGGTATCGGTATCCCGTTGGGCGACCGCAACACCGTGGAGTCGGGCTTGTACGTCACTGCCGGCACGAAGGTTGCGCTGCTGGACGAACAAAACCAACTGGTCAAAGTGGTCAAGGCACGTGAGCTGGCCGGCCAGCCGGACCTGCTGTTCCGCCGCAACTCGGAGACCGGTGCGGTGGAGTGCAAAACCCACAAATCGGCCATCGAACTGAACGAAGCGCTGCACGCTCACAACTAAGCAGCCACTCGATGCCACTAGCGGGCCCCGCCCCTGGGGCTCGCTTATACGAGTCTTGAACACCATGCTAGTGCCCTCCCCCTGGCGCGCCGATTTCCCGGCCATCGCCACGCTGCAACGGCAAGACCAGACTTACCTGGACAACGCCGCCACCACGCAAAAACCCCAGGCCCTGTTGGATGCCATCAGCCATTACTACGCCAATGGCGCAGCCAATGTGCACCGTGCCCAGCATTTGCCAGGCGCCCATGCGACGCAAGCCTTCGAAGACAGTCGCAGCAAGGTCGCGCAGTGGTTGAATGCAGGCGACAGCGGGCAGATCGTGTTCACCCACGGCGCGACCTCAGCGCTGAACCTCTTGGCCTATGGCCTAGAGCACTTATTCAATGCGGGCGATGAGATTGTCATCAGTGCCCTGGAACACCACGCCAACCTGCTGCCCTGGCAGCAACTGGCCAAACGTCGCGCCGCCACGCTGGTGGTGCTGCCGCTGAACGATGATGGCGTGATCGACCTGCCGGCCGCCGCCGAGCTGATCGGCCCACGCACACGCCTGCTGGCGGTGAGCCAGTTGTCCAACGTGCTCGGCGCCTGGCAGCCGCTGGAGGCCCTGCTGGCGCTCGCCCAGCCACACGGCACCCTGACGGTGGTCGATGGCGCCCAGGGCATCGTCCATGGCCGTCACGACGTGCAGGCTTTGGGCTGCGATTTCTATGTGTTTTCCAGCCACAAGCTGTATGGCCCGGATGGCGTCGGCGTGCTGTTCGGGCGCAACGAAGCCTTGCATCACCTGCGCCACTGGCAGTTTGGCGGCGAGATGGTGCAACAGGCGGACTACCACAGCGCCAGCTTCCGCCCGGCACCGTTGGGTTTCGAGGCGGGCACCCCGCCGATTGCCAGTGTGATCGGCCTGGGCGCCAGCCTGGATTACCTGGGTTCGCTGGACCAGCCCGCGATCGTCGCCCATGAAGCGGCGCTGCATGACTACCTGTTGCGTGGCCTCAAAGCGCGCAATGGCGTGCGCGTGCTGGGGTCACCGCAGGTCGCGCTGGTCAGTTTTGTCGTCGATGGCGTGCACAACGCGGACCTCGCGCACCTGCTCACCGAGCAAGGCATTGCCGTACGCGCCGGTCATCACTGCGCAATGCCGCTGCTCAAGGCGATGCACTTATCGGGGGCGATCCGTGTGTCCCTGGCGCTGTATAACGACTCCGATGACCTGGAGCGCTTCTTTGAAGCGCTGGACCAGGCGCTGGAAATGCTGCGATGAGCCTGCCGGTAGAGGCCGTTGCCGCGCTGGAGGCTTTTCAGGCCGTGGGCAGTTGGGAGCAGCGCGCGCGGATGCTGATGCAATGGGGCGAGCGGCTGCCAGCATTGGCGGATGAAGATAAGACCGAGGCCAACCTGGTGCAGGGCTGTGAAAGCCTGGTGTGGTTGGTGGGGCGTTTGGAGGACGGTCGTTGGCGGTTTGCTGCGAGCAGCGATGCACGGATGATTCGCGGATTGGTGGCGCTGCTGCTGGCGCGGGTCAATGGGCTTTCTGCTGCCGAGCTACTGGCCGTGGACCTGCCCGACTGGTTCAATCAATTGGGGCTTTCCAGTCAACTCTCACCCTCGCGCAGCAATGGCCTCAACGCGGTCCTGCAACGCATGCGCGAACTCAGCCATACACAGAGCTAAATGTGGGAGGGGGCAAGCCCCCTCCCACATTTGAATTGTGTAGGGTTCCGAGATTTAAGTGGGCTTGACCCGCTCCGACGGCCGGCGCACTCCGGCAACAATCTTGTCCACCGCCTTGGTCGCCGCCACCATGCCGAACGTGGCGGTCACCATCATCACCGCGCCAAACCCACCGGCGCAGTCCAGCTTCACCCCGTCCCCGACGAAACTCTTCTGCAAACAAATGCTGCCATCCGGCTTGGGATAGCGCAGTTGTTCGGTGGAAAACACGCACGGCACGCTGTAATGGCGGGTCACGGTGCGGGAGAAACCATAGTCGCGGCGCAAAGTGGAGCGCACTTTCGACGCCAGCGGGTCGTTGAAGGTACGGTTCAGGTCGCAGACCTGGATCAGCGTCGGGTCGATCTGCCCGCCCGCGCCGCCGGTGGTGATGATCTGGATCTTGCGGCGCTTGCACCAGGCGATCAGTGCCGCCTTGGCGTTGACCGCGTCGATGCAGTCGATCACGCAGTCGATGTTGGGGGTGATGTACTCGGCCATAGTGTCGCGGGTCACGAAGTCCGCCACCGCATGCACCGTGCAATCCGGGTTGATCGCGCGCAGGCGCTCAGCCATCACTTCGACCTTGGGTTTACCGACGGTGCTGTCCAGCGCGTGCAACTGGCGGTTGCTGTTGCTGACGCAGACGTCATCCAGGTCAAACAGCGAAATCTCGCCCACCCCGCAACGGGCCATGGCTTCCGCCGCCCACGAGCCCACGCCGCCGACGCCGACAATCGCCACATGGGCCGCTTTCAAGCGTTCCAAGCCTTCAATGCCATACAAGCGGGCGACGCCTGCAAACCGCGGATCTTCTGTACTCATGACCATTACCCCAAAAACCGGCGCGCATTATGGGCTACGCAGCGGCAAGTTTTAAGCTACAAGTTACAAGTAAAGAACTTAGATGTACTTTCGCTGCCCAATGTCCGGTTTTTCTCGGCTTGCTGTACGGTCAGGGAAGGGCCGGTGTAGGATGCGCGCCGTTCGGCGTAGGCCGACACCTCTTTTCGTTCCACACCCTTTGGAACCCGAAATAGCCATGGCATCGCGTAAATTTGGACTCAACCTAGTGATAGTGCTGGCAATTGCCGCGCTATTCAGCGGTTTCTGGGCGCTGATCAACCGCCCGGTCACTGCCCCCAACTGGCCTGAACAGATCTCCGGTTTTTCCTACTCGCCGTTCCAGCAAGGCCAGTACCCACAGAAAGACCAGTACCCGACCGACGACCAGATGCGTCGCGACCTCGAGATCATGAGCAAGCTGACGGACAACATCCGTACCTACTCGGTCGACGGCACGCTGGGGGATATCCCCAAGCTGGCCGAGGAGTTCGGCCTGCGTGTGACGCTAGGGATCTGGATCAGCCCGGATCTTGAGCGCAACGAGCGAGAAATCCAGCGCGCCATCGAAATCGCCAACAGCTCGCGCAGTGTGGTGCGGGTAGTGGTCGGTAACGAAGCCCTGTTCCGTGAGGAAATCACCCCTGAAGCGCTGATTGTGCTGCTCGACAGGGTCCGCGCCGCCGTGAAAGTGCCGGTGACGACGTCCGAGCAATGGCACATCTGGGAAAAGAACCCGCAACTGGCCAAGCACGTCGACCTGATCGCCGCGCACATCCTGCCGTTCTGGGAATACATTCCGATGGACAAGGCCGGCCAGTACGTACTCGACCGCGCCAGGGACCTGAAGAAACTGTTCCCGAAAAAGCCGTTGCTGCTGTCGGAAGTGGGCTGGCCGAGTAATGGCCGCATGCGCGGTGGCAATGAAACGTCGCCTGCCGACCAGGCGATTTATCTGCGCACACTGGTGAACAAGCTCAATCGCCAGGGTTTCAACTACTTCGTGATCGAGGCGTTCGATCAGCCGTGGAAAGTCAGTGACGAAGGCTCGGCCGGCGCTTATTGGGGTGTATACAACGCTGCGCGCCAGCAGAAATTCAACTTTGACGGGCCGGTGGTGGCGATTCCGCAATGGCGCGTGCTGGCCATCGGTTCGGTGGTGCTCGCGCTGCTGTCCCTGACCCTGCTGATGATCGATGGCTCATCCCTGCGCCAGCGTGGCCGCACCTTCCTGACCTTTATCGCGTTTCTCTGCGGTTCGGTGCTGGTGTGGATCGGCTACGACTACAGCCAGCAATACAGCACCTGGTTCAGTGTCACCGTGGGGATCCTCCTGGCCCTTGGCGCCCTCGGCGTGTTTATCGTGTTGCTGACCGAAGCCCACGAACTGGCGGAAGCGGTATGGACCCACAAGCGCCGGCGTGAATTCCTACCCGTGGAGGGAGATTCGGACTACCGCCCGAAAGTGTCGATCCATGTGCCGTGCTACAACGAGCCGCCGGAGATGGTCAAACAGACCCTCGACGCCTTGGCCGCCCTCGATTACCCGGATTACGAAGTCCTGATTATCGACAACAACACCAAGGACCCGGCCGTGTGGGAGCCGGTACGCGACTACTGCGAAACCCTCGGCCCGCGCTTCAAGTTCTTCCACGTCGCGCCGCTGGCGGGTTTCAAGGGTGGTGCATTGAACTACCTGATCCCGCACACCGCCAAGGACGCCGAAGTGATCGCGGTGATCGACTCGGATTACTGCGTGTCGCCGAACTGGCTCAAACACATGGTGCCGCACTTCGCCGACCCGAAAATCGCCGTGGTGCAGTCGCCGCAGGATTACCGCGACCAGAACGAAAGCACCTTCAAGAAGCTCTGCTACGCGGAATACAAAGGCTTCTTCCATATCGGCATGGTGACGCGCAATGACCGTGACGCGATCATCCAGCACGGCACCATGACCATGACCCGTCGCTCGGTGCTCGAAGAACTGGGCTGGGCCGACTGGTGCATCTGCGAAGATGCCGAACTGGGCCTACGCGTGTTCGAGAAAGGCCTGTCGGCGGCGTATTACCACGACAGCTACGGCAAGGGCCTGATGCCGGATACCTTTATCGACTTCAAGAAACAGCGTTTCCGCTGGGCCTACGGGGCGATCCAGATCATCAAGCGCCACACCGCGAGCCTGTTGCGTGGCAAGGGCACCGAGCTGACCCGTGGCCAGCGCTACCACTTCCTCGCGGGCTGGTTGCCGTGGGTGGCGGACGGCATGAACATCTTCTTCACCGTGGGCGCCCTGTTGTGGTCGGCGGCGATGATCATCGTGCCGACGCGGGTGGACCCGCCGTTGCTGATTTTCGCGATTCCGCCATTGGCGCTGTTTGTGTTCAAGGTCGGCAAAATCATCTTCCTCTACCGCCGTGCGGTAGGCGTGAACTTGAAGGATGCCTTCTGCGCAGCCCTGGCCGGTCTGGCGTTATCCCACACCATCGCCAAAGCGGTGCTGTATGGCTTCTTCACCACCAGCATTCCGTTCTTTCGTACACCGAAAAACGCGGATAACCACGGCTTCTGGGTCGCGATTTCCGAAGCCCGCGAAGAGATGTTCATCATGCTGCTGTTGTGGGGCGCGGCGCTGGGGATCTACCTGGTGCAGGGCCTGCCCAGCAATGACATCCGCTTCTGGGTGGTGATGCTGCTGGTCCAGTCGCTGCCGTATGTGGCGGCGCTGGTCATGGCTTTCCTGTCGTCGCTGCCGAAACCGGCGCCGAAGGTCGAGCTGGCAACCGCTGAGTAAAAACTTGCGCAATGCACTAAACGGCGGCCTCTGGCCGCCGTTTTGCTATAAGATAACGGCCGTTTTATGAGTCTTGGCCCAGGCCAATGCTTTGTGTGGGAGGTGGCTTGCCCCCGATGGCGGTGGGCCAGTCAACAGATGCAGTGACTGACACTCAGCCATCGAGGGCAAGCCCCCTCCCACACTGAATCTACGCCCCTTACGTCCTGCGCCCATCACATGCTTCCGGAGTTTCCCATGACGGCCCATGCCGACCTTTCGCCGACCCTTCAACTCGCTATCGACCTGATCCGTCGCCCCTCAGTGACGCCGATCGACGCCGATTGCCAGAAGCTGATGATGCAGCGCCTGGGCGACGCCGGTTTTGCGCTCGAGCCGATGCGCATCGAAGACGTGGACAACTTCTGGGCCACCCATGGCAAGCATGAAGGTCCGGTGCTGTGCTTCGCCGGCCACACCGACGTGGTGCCGACCGGCCCGGTGCAAGCCTGGCAGAACGACCCGTTCGACGCGTTGATCGACGAAAACGGCATGCTCTGCGGGCGTGGCGCGGCGGACATGAAAGGCAGCCTGGCGGCGATGCTGGTGGCGGCCGAGCGCTTTGTCAGCGACTACCCGGACCACAAGGGCTCGGTCGCCTTCCTGATCACCAGCGATGAAGAAGGCCCGGCGCACCACGGCACCAAAGCCGTGATCGAACGCCTGGCCGCACGCAAGGAGCGTCTGGACTGGTGCATCGTCGGCGAGCCGTCAAGCACCACCCTGGTGGGGGATGTGGTCAAGAACGGCCGTCGTGGTTCCCTCGGCGCGACCCTGACCGTACGCGGTGTACAGGGCCACGTGGCGTACCCGCACCTGGCGAAGAACCCGATCCACTTGGCTGCACCGGCCCTGGCGGAACTGGCTGCCGAGCACTGGGATGACGGCAACAGCTTCTTCCCGCCCACCAGTTTCCAGATCTCCAACCTCAATTCCGGCACCGGCGCGACCAACGTGATCCCCGGCGACCTGACAGCGGTGTTCAACTTCCGCTTTTCCACCGAATCCACCGTTGAAGGCTTGCAACAACGGGTGGCCGAGATTCTCGACAAACATGGCCTGGACTGGCACGTGGAGTGGGCGTTGTCGGGCCTGCCCTTCCTCACCGAACCGGGCGCGTTGCTGGATGCGGTGTCGGCGAGCATCAAGGCGATCACCGGGCGTGAGACCCAGGCGTCCACCAGCGGCGGTACCTCCGATGGACGTTTCATCGCGACCCTCGGCACCCAGGTGGTCGAGCTGGGCCCGGTCAACGCAACGATCCATCAGGTCAATGAGCGCATCCTGGCCAGCGATCTCGATGTGCTGACCGAAATCTACTACCAGACCCTGATCAAGTTGCTCGCCTGATGCTGGCCTGCCCCATTTGCAGCGCGCCGCTCAATGCGGTGGACAATGGCGTGGCGTGCCCGGCCGGACACCGTTTCGACCGCGCGCGCCAGGGTTACCTGAACCTGTTGCCGGTACAACACAAGAACAGCCGCGACCCCGGCGATAACCTAGCCATGGTCGAGGCGCGCCGCGACTTTCTCAACGCCGGGCACTACGCCCCGGTGGCCAAGCGTCTGGCTGAACTGGCCGCCGAACGTGCGCCGCAGCGCTGGGTGGACATCGGTTGTGGCGAGGGTTACTACACCGCGCAAATCGCCGAAGCCCTGCCTCACGCCGATGGCTACGCGCTGGATATCTCCAAGGAAGCGGTCAAACGCGCTTGCAAGCGCAACCCGGCACTGACTTGGTTGATCGCCAGCATGGCCCGTGTGCCGTTGGCCTCAGGCAGTTGCCAGTTTCTCGCCAGCGTTTTCAGCCCATTGGATTGGGAAGAGGCCAAGCGCCTGCTCAGCCCCGGCGGCGGTTTGATGAAGGTCGGCCCTACCGCCGGCCACCTGATGGAACTGCGCGAGCGTTTGTACGACGAAGTGCGCGACTACACCGACGACAAGCACCTGGCCCTGGTGCCGGACGGCATGAGCCTGGCGCACAGCGAAACACTGGAATTCGCCCTGAGCCTGGCCGAACCCCAGGACCGTGCCAACCTGCTGGCGATGACACCCCACGGCTGGCGCGCCAGTGCCGATCGCCGCGCCGACGTGATCGAGGCGGCCGAGCCGCTGCTGGTCACGGTATCGATGCGCTACGACTATTTCGTGCTTCAATAACAGACTTTCCAGTATCCGCGAATGGATTTTCGAATCCCGCAACGAGGAACATCCATGCGCCAACCCGATATAGAGATTTACCTGAAGGACGCCGACGTCGACTACAAGGCCATCGCGGCCTGGCTCGGCGCCGCCCTGGGCCCCTGCACCGACTGGGTCCAGAAGGGCCAGACCTACAAGTGCAAGGCCGGCAACGTACCCGTTACCTGGCTGCCGAAAGCTGTAGGCAAATGGAACAGCCTGTACCTGGAAAGCGACCAGACGCCGTGGGACGACGACATCGCCTGTGCCCGCGCAGCCTTTGCCGCGCTGAACGTCGAAGTGCGTTGCGCACCGGGCACCTGGGTTGAGGAAGAAGGTGAAGAAAGCGCTGACACCTGGATTCGCATCAGTGAAGACGGTGAAGAGCAGATCACCTGGAAAACCGCATAATCCTGAAAATAGGTGGGAAGTGCTTGTGTGGTGAGCGGGCTTGCCCCGCGCTGGGCTGCGTAGCAGCCCCAACAAGAACGCCGCGTCGTGTCACGCACTCCGCGGCGTAATGTTTTAGGGCCGCTTCGCAGCCCAGCGCGGGGCAAGCCCGCTCACCACAGCAAGCCCCTTGCCACATCTGCACAGCGGTGGGCTTACAGCCCCACCACATCCTCCGCCTGCAACCCCTTCTCGCCAGTCACCACGGCGTACTCCACCTGCTGGCCCTCGGCCAGGGAACGATGGCCCTCACCGCGAATGGCGCGGTAGTGCACAAACACATCCTTGCCGTCTTCACGCTGGATAAAGCCATAGCCCTTTGCGTCATTGAACCACTTCACATTACCGGTTTCGCGCGTTGCCATCTGTTCACTCCCACCTGATTGTTATTGTTGAGTCGGTCGCGTTGAACTGCCGAGTATAAGACAGGCTCAAAAACGTTCAACTCAAGTTTACATCGCTGCTTTTTTGCCGATTTTCGGTGAATACGGCACACTACCCGCCCGAGCGCCTGCTCGGTTTTTTCCACTTGAAGCAGCACGCCTATGACCCGCTCTCCGTTCCGCCGTCTAGTGTTTGGCACCTTGCGCCGACTGTTGTACCTCTGGGTTCGCTCAGAGACGATCAACCAGTCGTCCTTAACCCTTAACCTGGACCGCAGCCGGCCGGTGTTCTACGTCCTGCAATCGCCCTCCCTAAGCGAATTGGCCGTGGTCGATGCCGAGTGCACCAAGGCCGGCCTGCCGCGCCCGGTGCTGCCGGTATCGGTCGGCCCGTTGATGGAACCGGCGGCGTTCTTCTACCTCACGCCGGAACCGGACTGGCTCGGACGCCAGGACAAGCGCGGCGCACCACCGACCCTGACCCGCCTGGTCAATACCCTCAGCGAGCACGCCGAAGAGAATGCACAAATCATTCCGGTCAGCGTGTTCTGGGGGCAGTCGCCGGAGAGCGAGTCCAGCCCGTGGAAGCTGCTGTTTGCCGACAGCTGGGCGGTCACCGGGCGTCTACGCCGCCTGTTGAGCATCCTGATCCTGGGCCGCAAGACCCGCGTGCAATTCTCCGCGCCTATCAACCTGCGTGAATTGATCGAGCACAATAAAGGGCACGAACGCACCGTGCGCATGGCCCAGCGCATCTTGCGTGTGCACTTTCGTAACCTGAAGACCGCCGTGATCGGCCCCGACTTGTCACACCGGCGCAACCTGGTGAAGGGCCTGGTCAACATGCCGCTGGTGCGCCAGGCCATTGCCGACGAAGCCGAACGGGAAAAGATCACCCCGGAAAAAGCCAAGGCCCAGGCCCTGCGCTACGGCAACGAAATCGCCTCGGACTACACCTACACGGCGATCCGCTTCCTCGAAGTGGTGCTGAGCTGGTTCTGGAACAAGATCTACGACGGCATCAAGGTCAATAACATCGAGGGTGTGCAAAAGGTTGCCCAGGGCTACGAGGTGATCTACGTGCCCTGCCACCGCAGCCATATCGATTACCTGTTGCTCTCGTATTTGCTGTTCAAGAATGGCCTGACCCCACCGCACATCGCCGCCGGGATCAACCTGAACATGCCGGTGATCGGCAGCCTGCTGCGCCGTGGCGGTGCGTTTTTCATGCGCCGCACCTTCAAGGGCAACCCGCTGTACACCTCGGTGTTCAACGAGTACCTGCACACCTTGTTCACCAAAGGCTTCCCGGTGGAGTACTTCGTCGAAGGCGGACGCTCACGCACCGGGCGCATGCTGCAGCCGAAGACCGGGATGCTGGCGATTACACTGCGCAGTTTCCTGCGCTCTTCGCGCATGCCCATCGTGTTTGTGCCGGTGTACATCGGCTACGAGCGCGTACTCGAAGGCCGCACCTACCTGGGCGAGCTACGTGGCGCAAGCAAGAAGAAAGAGTCGATCTTCGATATTTTCAAAGTGGTTAGCGCGCTCAAGCAGCGCTTCGGCCAGGTCGCCGTCAATTTCGGCGAGCCGATCAAGCTGGCTGAATTCCTCGACGCCGAGCAACCGGACTGGCGCTCCCAGGAGCTGGGCCCGAACTACAAACCCGCCTGGCTGAATGAAACCACCAACCGCCTCGGCGAACAGGTGGCGCGCCACTTGAACGAAGCTGCGGCAGTGAACCCGGTGAACCTGGTGGCGCTGGCATTGCTGTCCACCACGCGCCTGGCCCTCGACGAACAAGCCATGGCGCGCCAGTTGGATTTGTACCTGGCGCTGCTGCGCCGCGTGCCCTACTCGCCCCACACCACCTTGCCCGAGGGCGATGGCCTGGCGCTGATCAAGCACGTCAAGGACATGGACCTGCTGTCGGAACAGAGTGATGCGCTGGGTAAGATTTTGTACCTGGACGAGCAGAATGCCGTCCTCATGACCTACTACCGTAACAACGTGCTGCACATTTTTGCGCTGCCGGCGCTGCTGGCCAGTTTCTTCCAAAGCAGCTCGCGGATGAGCCGCGATCAGATCCTGCGCTATACCCATGCGCTGTACCCGTACCTGCAATCGGAGCTGTTTATCCGCTGGTCGCTGGACGAGCTGGACACCGTGGTCGACCAATGGCTGGAAGCCTTTGTCGAGCAAGGCCTGCTGCGTTTCGAGAACAACGTGTACCTGCGCCCCGCGCCGAGCTCGCGGCACTTTGTGCTGCTGACGCTGCTGTCCAAGACTGTCGCCCAGACCCTGCAACGCTTCTACATGGCGATTTCGCTGCTGCTCAACAGCGGCCAGAACAGCATCAGCGCCGAAGAGTTGGAAGACCTGTGCACGATCATGGCCCAACGCCTGTCGATCCTGCATGGCCTCAACGCCCCGGAATTCTTCGACAAGAGCCTTTTCCGACATTTCATCCAGACCTTACTGGAGCAAGATGTGCTGCGCCGCGACGAAGCCGGTAAGTTGAGCTACCACGACCTGCTCGGCGAACTGGCCGAAGGCGCGGCCAAGCGCGTGTTACCGGCGGAGATTCGCCTGTCGATCCGTCAGGTCGCCTTGCATCGCGTGGATGGGGCCGCCGAAGCCTCGGTCGAACCGCAACCGCCAAAACCTGAAGAAAGCCGCTAGATTTAAGCAGGCGCCGGATGGAATCCGGCGCCGTTGAAAAGGAGCTGCACCTTGAAAAAGATCATCCTCCTGGGCCTTACCGCCCTGCTCGGAGCCTGCCAATCCATGACGCCCGCGCCCAAGGCCAGCCTCGACGGCGAAGTCTTCTACCTGCAACGTATCGCCCTGCCGCCGGCCGCGACCTTGAGCGTCAGCCTGCAAGACGTGTCCCTGGCGGATGCACCCGCCGTGACCCTCGCCGAGCAGAAAGGCCCGGTCAAAGGCCAAGTGCCGCTGCCCTTCCACCTGAGCTACGACCCCGCGCAAGTCAAACCCGGCCACAGTTATTCGGTGAGCGCTCGCATCGAACTGGATGGCAAGCTACTGTTTATCACCACCGAACGGTACTCCGTGCAGCTCAATGGCCAGGACCCACACCCCCTGCGCCTGCGCGTCGACGCTGTAGCCCACTGAGTCGTCTCTAGAACATAAGCCCTATTAAAAGGAAGCGCCCATGCTCCGTAACTCCCTTCGCTTTACTGCCCTGTGTGCTGGTTTGTTGCTCGGTGCCAACGCCATGGCCCTGGACTTGAGCAGCCTGTCCCAGGGTGACGCCAGCGGCGGCCTCAAGGACGCCCTGACGCAAGGCGCGCAGATCGCCGTGAAGCAACTGGGCGTACCCGGTGGTTTCAGCAACAACCCGGAAGTGAAGATCGGCCTGCCTGGCAAGCTGGGCAAAGTGGCCGACAAACTGAAAATGTTCGGCATGGGTGACCAGGTCACCCAGCTGGAAACCAGTATGAACAAGGCCGCCGAAACCGCCGTGACCCAGGCCCAGCCGATCCTGGTCAACGCCGTCAAGAACATGAGTGTGACTGACGCCAAGGGCATCCTCAGCGGCGGCCAGGATTCCGCCACCCAGTACCTGAACAAAAGCAGTCGCGAGGCCATCCGCGCCAAGTTCCTGCCGATCGTCAAGGCCGCTACCGACAAGGTCGGCGTGGCTCAGCAGTACAATGCCCTGGCCGGTAAAGCCGCAGCCTTTGGTGCGGTGGATGCCAAGAGCGCCAACGTCGAAAACTACGTGACCGAGCAGGCGCTGGACGGGTTGTTCAAGATGATTGCGAAGCAGGAAGAAACCATCCGTGAGAACCCAGCGGCTGCCGCGACCAGCCTGGCGAAGAAAGTCTTCGGCGCCCTGTAAGCTCGCGCTCTGAGCCCGGACAGGTGGGGGAGGCTCACCTGCCCGGATTCAAGCAGTTCTGGCGTAATTAGAAGAACTTCCCTATACCAAGACCACCGAAGGCGATCATGCCCAAGGGCATGACACCGAAGCCTATTGCCGCGCCGCTCTTGGGCTTGCAAGGGTCTTCAGGCTTATTGCAGGAAGGGGGTTTGGAGCAAGGGGGTTTAGGCTTGGCAGGCGCACAGGAGTTGCTGCCGCAGCCGGGCTTCCAAGCATTAAAATTAATACCTATTTTCATAAATACTCCTTGAATCATCAGATTTATGCTTCCGCCGACAAGGATAAAACCCTGGCGGCAAAAGACCTGGCAATCAGGTAATTCATGAGTGGCCCCTCGCCGAATAAACGTTCCTGGCTCCGTAATACCTTTGTGAATATCCCTACGACAAGGTTTTACACGACCTGCGGTTTGACCCGGAACCATGCCGCGTACAACGCCGGCAAAAACAACAGCGTCAACGCCGTGGCCACAATCAACCCGCCCATGATCGCCACGGCCATTGGCCCGAAAAACACGCTGCGCGACAACGGAATCATCGCCAGTACGGCCGCCAGGGCTGTCAGCACAATCGGGCGGAAACGTCGGACGGTGGCTTCAATAATCGCCTGCCAGGGTGCCAGTCCCGCCTTGATGTCCTGTTCGATCTGGTCAACCAGGATCACCGAGTTACGCATGATCATCCCCGACAGTGCGATGGTTCCCAGCATGGCCACGAAGCCGAAAGGCTGACGGAATACCAGCAGGAACAATGTCACACCGATCAGTCCCAGCGGGGCAGTCAGAAACACCATGGCGGTGCGCGAGAAACTGCGCAGTTGCAGCATCAGCAGGGTCAGCACCACCACAATGAACAAGGGCACACCGGCCTTGACCGAATTCTGGCCACGGGCAGAGTCCTCGACCGTACCGCCGACATCCAGCAAGTAGCCATCCGGTAGCTCCGCGCGTACGCCTTCGAGGGTCGGCAGGATCTGTTGGACTAACGTCGCCGGTTGTTCCTTGCCATAGATATCCGCGCGAACCGTCACGGTGGGCAAGCGGTTGCGGTGCCAGATGACGCCCTCTTCGAAGCCGTATTCGAGGGTGGCGATCTGCGACAGCGCTACGCTTTTACCATTGTCGGTAGGCACGGCCAGGCTTGGCAGCAGCGACAGTTCAGTGCGCTCGTGCACGGTGCCGCGCAAGAGGATTTCGATCAACTCGTTGTCCTCGCGGTATTGGCTGACGGTGGAACCGGTCAACGAACTCTGCAGGAATTTCGACAGGTTGGCGGTGCTCACACCGAGGGCACGGGCGCGGTCCTGGTCGATGTTGAGGTAGACGATCTTGCTCGGTTCTTCCCAGTCCAGGTGCACGTTGACCACATGGGTATTTTCGCGAACCTTGGCCGCAACCTTACGTGCGAGGGCGCGGACCTCTTCGATATGTTCGCCGGTCACGCGAAACTGCACTGGATAGCCTACAGGTGGGCCGTTTTCCAGGCGTGTGACACGTGAACGCAGGTCGGGGAATTGTTCGTTGAGCGTTTCGATCAACCAGGTGCGCAGGGTTTCGCGCTCCTCGATGGTTTTGGCCAATACCACAAACTGGGCGAAGCTGGTGGCCGGCAGCTGTTGATCCAGCGGCAGGTAGAAACGCGGCGAGCCTGTGCCGACGTAGGCCACGTAGTTATCGATACCGGCGTGATCCTTGAGCAAGGCTTCCAGGCGCTTGACCTGGTCGGCGGTATTGCTCAGGGAGGCGCCCTCGGCCAGCTTCAGGTCGACCATCAACTCCAGGCGGCCGGAAGCCGGGAAGAACTGCTGTGGCACAAAACGAAACAGCGCGACCGAGCCGATAAACAGCAGCAGCGTCAGGACGATTACGGTTTTGCGTCGCCGTACGCACCACTCCACCCAGCGTCTTACACGTTGATAGAACGGTGTTCCGTAGGGATCAGGGCCATCAGTGCCGTGCTTGGCCGCATGAATTTTCGCCAGGTCCGGCAGGAGTTTTTCCCCCAGATAAGGCACAAACACCACGGCGGCGACCCACGAGGCCAACAACGCGATGGTTACTACCTGGAAGATCGAACGCGTGTATTCACCGGTGCTCGATTGCGCAGTGGCAATCGGCAGGAATCCGGCGGCGGTGATCAATGTACCGGTGAGCATCGGGAACGCCGTGCTGGTCCAGGCGAAACTCGCGGCTTTGAGTCGGTCGTAACCCTGCTCCATTTTGATCGCCATCATTTCCACTGCAATGATGGCATCGTCCACCAGCAGGCCTAACGCCAACACCAGGGCGCCGAGGGAAATCTTGTGCAGGCCGATCCCGAGGTAATACATGGTGGCAAAGGTCATCGCCAGCACCAGCGGAATCGCCAGGGCTACCACCATGCCGGTGCGCACGCCGAGGGAGAAGAAACTCACCAGCAACACGATGGCCAGCGCTTCGGCCAGTACCTGCACAAATTCACCGACGCTGGTTTTCACTGCCGCCGGCTGGTCCGAGACCTTGCGCAGCTCCATGCCCGCAGGAAGGTTCTTCTGCAAGCGTGCGAATTCGACTTCCAAGGCTTTGCCCAAGACCAGGATATCGCCGCCGTCACGCATGGCGACGGCCAGGCCGATGGCGTCTTCGCCCATGTAGCGCATGCGCGGGGCCGGTGGGTCGTTGAAGCCACGGTGGATGTCGGCCACATCGCCGATACGGAAGGTGCGGTCACCCACACGAATCGGAAAGCTGCGGATCTCTTCAACGGTCTTGAAATTGCCCGATACCCGAAGTTGCACACGCTCGCTCGGGGTTTCAAAGAAACCCGCCGTCGAGACCGCATTCTGTTCCTGCAAAGCCTGCTGCACCGCCGCCAGGGGTAAACCGAGGGTGGCGAGCTTGAGGTTGGACAGTTCGATCCAGATCTTCTCATCCTGCAGGCCGAGCAACTCGACCTTGCCCACATCCGGCACCCGCTGCAGTTGAATCTGGATACGGTCGGCGTAGTCCTTGAGCACGGCGTAGTCAAAGCCATCGCCGGTCAGCGCGTAGATGTTGCCGAAGGTGGTGCCGAATTCATCATTGAAAAACGGCCCCTGGATGTCCGGCGGCAACGTCTGGCGGATGTCGCTGATCTTCTTGCGCACCTGGTACCACAGCTCGGGGATCTGCGCCGAATGCAGGGAGTCGCGCGCTATAAAGGTCACCTGGGATTCACCGGGGCGCGAGAAAGAGACGATGCGCTCGTACTCACCGGTCTCCATCAGTTTCTTTTCAATACGCTCGGTGACTTGCCGCGAGACTTCCTGGGCTGTAGCGCCCGGCCAATTGGTCTTGATCACCATGGCCTTGAAGGTGAACGGCGGGTCTTCGCTTTGCCCCAACTTGGAGTAGGACAAAGTACCGACCACTGCCAGCAGAATCATCAGGAACAGTACGATCTGGCGATTACGCAACGCCCATTCGGAAAGATTGAAACCCATCGGGGACTACTCCTTGGCCGCCAGATTCACCACGCGGTTGGCGCGATCCACCGGGCGCACTTGCTGGCCTTCGTGGAGCACATGCACACCGGCGGCAATGACCCAATCGGTCGGGCTCAAGCCTTCCAGTACCGGGACGGTTTTTTCACCAAAGGCGCCAATACGGACCGGCACGCGTTTGAGGGTGTTGTCGGGCTGTACGCGCCAGACGTAGGACGCACCGTTCTCCGCACTGAGGGCAGAGAGCGGCACCGACAACGGAATAACGCCGTCAGCCTGTATGAATACGCGGGCGCTCTGGCCCAGTTCCGCCGGCACCTTGCCGCCGGTAAACGCCACGCGGGCCGCGAATGTGCGCGACTTCGGATCGGCCGCCGGTGACAGCTCGCGAATACGCCCGCTGAAGCGCTGGTCGGGCTGGCTCCACAGCTCGACCGACACCGGCTGGCCGATCTTGAAGCGACCAAAACCTTGCTCGGGCAGGCTGATCAGCACTTCGCGCTCGCCATCGGTGGCCAGGGTGAACACCGTCTGGCCGGCAGACACCACCTGGCCGACTTCGACCGCGCGCTTGGCTACCACACCGTCCTGGGGTGCGCGCAGCACGGCGTAGCCAGCCTGGTTGCTGGCCACGTCAAACTCGGCCTTGATCTGCTTGAGGCGTGCTTCACCGGATCTATAGAGGTTTTCAGAATTGTCGTACTGGGAACGGCTGACCATCTGACGGTCCATCAGGGTCTTGTAGCGATCGCGCTCGGCACGCACCAGGCTCAGGTTGGCCTCGGCGGCGGCGACTTGGGCACGGGTCGCTTCGAGTTGCAGGCGCACGTCCTGAGGGTCGAGCTCCGCCAGCGCCTGGTTGGCCTTGACCCGTTCGCCCTCCTCCACCAGCCGCTTACTGACTTTGCCGCCAATGCGAAACGCCAGGTCCGGCTCATAGCGTGCGCGCACTTCGCCGGGGTAGCTGTCCATCGACTGCGCAGAAGGCTGTGGCTGCACCACCATGGCCGGCCGGATGGTGGTCTGGGTCGCTTCTTCATGGCCACAGGCGGCCAATAGGAGGACCAGACTGGCAGGCAACGCAAAGGGCAGGAAAATGCTGCGCATGCTGTAGGACCTTTTCGCTAATGGAGCTAGGAATAATTATACTGGCGGGTATGTTATTAATACCAAACTCACCAGTCCAGTATTAAAGGTGAAAATGTCCGACAATCCTGTAAACACCAATAGCCCCGGGCGTCCCAAGGACATGGCAAAACGCCAGGCAATCCTTGAAGCCGCGAAAATCCTGTTTTTGAGCAATGGCTACGCCAGTACCAGCATGGATGCCGTTGCACTGGAAGCGGGCGTGTCGAAACTGACCGTCTACAGTCATTTCAACGATAAAGAGACGTTATTCACCGCCGCCGTAGTGGCCAAGTGCGAAGAACAACTGCCGGTGATGTACTTCGAGCTGCCCGTGGGTGTGCCCGTAGAGACTGTGTTGCTGAACATCGCGCGAGGGTTCCATCGCCTGATCAACAGCGAAGAGTCGGTCAACCTGCATCGCCTGATGATGACCACCGGCAATCAAGACGTGAAACTCTCACAGATTTTCTTCGAGGCCGGCCCCATGCGCATGTTGCAAGGCATGGAGCGCTTGCTGAGCAAGATCGACCAGAGCGGCGCGCTGAGCATCGACAAACCGTTTACCGCAGCCGAGCACTTCTTCTGCCTGCTCAAAGGCACGGCGAACTTTTGCTTGCTGTATGGCTGCGGCGGTCAACTGAGCGAAGAAGCCGCCGAAGAACATGTACAGGAGGTGGTGGGGTTGTTTATGCGGGCGTACAGGCCTTAAAGCCTCGTTGCATGGACGGGCCTCATCGCTGGCAATCCAGCTCCCACATTTTGATCGCTGGGCAACAGGTAAATAGCGGTCGGCTGTAAGGCCGCCAGCGGGAGCAAGCTCCCTCGCCACAGGTCCACGATCAAGGCTTGAGCGCTTTCTTCGGGTAGATGTCATACCGACTGGACTTGCCATCCAGCGCATGACTTGGCTTGGGCCCGTCAATGCACGGCGCTTTGCGCGGGCGCTTGACCACCACACGGTGGCTGGCCAGGGCCAACGCGGCAGCCAACAGCGCCGGGGCGTCCGGATCATCCCCCACCAACGGCCGGAACAGGCGCATCTCCTTCTTCACCAGCGCAGTTTTCTCACGGTGCGGGAACATCGGGTCAAGGTAGATCACCTGGGGCGGCTCACCTTCCCAATTGCGCATCACGTCGATGGAGTTGCCCTTGAGCAACTGCATGCGCGCCACGATCGGCGCCACCTCAAAATCATCCGCGCCACGCGCCAACCCATCTTCAAGCAACGCGCCGATCAGCGGCTGGCGCTCGATCAAACTCATCTCGCAGCCCAGGCTGGCCAGCACGAACGCGTCCTTGCCCAGGCCGGCCGTGGCGTCCAGCACCCGTGGACGCACGCCTTGGGCAATGCCCACGGCCTTGGCGATCATCTGCCCGCTGCCACCACCGTACAGGCGCCGATGCGCCGCTCCGCCTTCGACAAAGTCCACCCGCACCGGCCCAGGCGCGTCAGGCCCAAGCTGTTGCAACTGCAGGCCATGTTCGCCGACTTGCAGGGAAAAGTCCGCATCCGCCACCTGCAACGGCAGCCCCAACAGTGACGCCCACTGCTCGGCACGGGCCTTGAAACCGTCGCCCAAGGCCTCGACCTGGATGCGGCTGGCCGCTGGTTGTTCGCTCATCAATCGCTACGCTCAAAAATATTAAGGATCGGCAACTACCGGCCGATAAAAACAACAGTCAGGTATTTTGCCAGAGCTGAGCGTCGACCGAGAAAAATGTCAGACATTCTTCCCCTAACCATCGGTGTACTGCCGACCCACAACCACTACGGCCTGCGCAATACCCAAGCGCTGGCCGGGGTGAGCCATGTGTGGCAGGACTTCTTCGCCCGGGCATTGGCCGAACAGCTTGGCGATACGCCGGACGCGCTCGCGGTGCAGGCGTCTGCGCCGGCAGACCCCGCGGTAGAACCGAGTGCTGGCGCCGACCTGTTGTCGCAGATCCTCACGCAGCGTGGGTGTGACGTGAAAGACACCGAAATCGCGCCGCCGGAGCCGCTGTTCCTGCCGATCGCCGAGTTCGAGACCGACTTGCTGCCACCCGCCGCCACACCGTTCCCGGAAGAAGAAATCGTCGCCCAGCAACGCCAGCAGAACTTCGAAAGCGGTTGGGTCCGCCCAATCGTACTGACCGCTGGCCAAGCGCTGCCGGAGCCAGGCCCGGCACCGGAGCCACGCCCACTGCACCTGCCCATCGCCGAATTCGAGTTGGACCTGCTGCCACCGGCCGCCACGCCGTATCCGACCGAAGAACTGGTCGCGCAACAGAAAGCCCTGGACTTCGATTACTACTGGGCACGCCCGCTGGTCACCCACAACCTGCGCCTGGCCGCCTGAC
Organism: Pseudomonas petroselini; assembly: GCF_045037875.1. Classification (NCBI taxonomy): domain Bacteria; kingdom Pseudomonadati; phylum Pseudomonadota; class Gammaproteobacteria; order Pseudomonadales; family Pseudomonadaceae; genus Pseudomonas; species Pseudomonas petroselini. The sequence continues at coordinate 2,187,284 of NZ_CP173614.1, read as the reverse complement.
ACTCAGCGACACACCCACCAACGCCCCATATCCAGATGGAAATGGTTGCGGTGCGCGGCGTTGTAGTCCGGGCTCAGCACCACATTGAAATCATCACAGGCGCTATCGCGTACCTGGCGCAAGAACCGCGCATTATCGCCCTCCCCCGGCCAATCCTTGAGCACGCTGATACTGCGCCCATCCGCCAGACGAAAGCCGGCAATGTCCAGCGCATTGGCCGACGCATGCTGGCTCAGTCGCCCCTCGGCACGGTTATACATATTGCGGCAGGCAAAGCTGCCCAGGTGATCGACCCGTGTCACCGCCTGACCGAATACCGCCTGGGCCGCCGGTTGCAGGCTGTGCCGCTCGAACAGGGCGAAGGCCACCGCCAGTGGGCAACTGGCGAGGAAGCTGCTGCTCAGCCCGACCGCTGCGCCCTGGACGCGCAAGCTATTACGCAAGGGGCAAGCGGCATCGGCGGGCGAGTCCGCCTGATGGCTGACGCGCAGGCCCGAGGTTTCCAGCACTTGATCGCACAGCGCCGGGTCATCCTGCAGGCGCCCCAGCTTGTAACGGGTCAGCAGGTTGGGGCTGGCACGTACGTCCAGCGGTGCCCAGGGGTTCCAATCGGCCGGTATTGGCACCCAGCCACGCCAGACGCCCACGGCAACGGCGCCCGCCAGGATCAGCAGCAAGCCCATCACGTTGAAAAAACGCACGGCTTAGTCCTTGAAGAACTGGTTGGCCTGGCTGAACGGCATCTTGCGCTCGGTAAAGGTGAATGTGCCCAGCTCATACACTTCCTGGGCTGCACGATAGAACTCACCGTAGGCCGCCAACGCCAGGGCCGAGCCGACGCTGATCCGTCGCACGCCCATCTCGCTGAGCTGCGCAACGCTCAGGCTCAAGCCGCCGGACATCAACACATTCACCGGCTTGGGCGCCACTGCCTTGACCACCGCCAGCACTTCCTCGGCACTGCGCAAGGCCGGCGCATACAGCACGTCGGCACCGGCCTCGGCGTAGGCCTGCAGGCGGCGGATGGTGTCGGGCAGATCCAGGCGGCCGTGCAGGAGGTTTTCCGCACGGGCCGTCAGGGTGAAGGGGAATGGCAGGCTACGGGCGGCGGCAACGGCCGCTTCCACACGTTCTACGGAAAGGTCAAAGGGATAGATCGGGTCGACGGCGACGCCCGTGGCATCTTCGATGGAGCCACCGACGATCCCCGTGGCGGCGGCACGCAGGATGGTCTGGGCGCAACCTTCGGGGGTGTCGCTGAAGCCGTTTTCGAGGTCAGCCGCCACCGGCAGCGCCGTGGCCTTGGCGATCATGCCGGCATTGATCAACGTGTCTTCCAGGGACAGCGCCCCTTCCGCATCCGGGCGCGCCAAGCTGAACGCGTAGCCCGCACTGGTGGTGGCCAGCGCTTCAAAACCCAGGCTGGCCAGCATCACGGCGGAGCCTGCATCCCACGGGTTAGGCATTACGAAGGCGCGGTCACGCTCATGCAAGGCCTTGAAGGTTTCGGCGCGAAGGGTTTGCGCATCCATGTCTGGCTCCTGGCGGGAAAAGGAGCCCTAGAGTAACCCCAGTTGCTCCACTTCGGGGGTACGATCCAACGTGGGCAGTGGCGGCAGCCCAGGTAGGCGCGCCATCAACTGGTCGTGGAAACGCAGGGCCAACTGCGCGGCGAGACGGTTATCCGAGGTGTGCAGGAACACATAGGGCGTACGGCCTTCTTCGATCCAGCCGGCGACTTTTTCCACCCACGGGACCAAAAACGGATCGTTGGCTTCGAGTTCGGGATGGCCGATAAAACGCACTTGGGGGAACTGCGTCAGCGCCGCCGGCCGTGGTGGCACCTTGGGCTTTTTCGATTGGGCGTGCAGCACGGCGGCTGAAGTCGACGTGCAACTGAAGAGTGCACGAGGGTCCAGGCAGATGCGTTCCACGCCCCGGTCACGCAACAAGCGGTTGAGCATGCGCTCGGCATCGCCCTTGGCGAAGAATTCCTGATGGCGTACTTCTACGGCCATTGGCCGCTCCAGGCCATCAATGAAACCGGCCAATTCCCCCAGACGCTGCGGTGTGAACGTCGCGGGCAGCTGCAACCACAGCGGCGATACCCGCTCACCCAACGGACTCATCAAGCCCACAAAGCTTTCCGCTGCCGGGAGCTGCTCAATCAGGTTGCCGCTGTGGCTGATATCACCGGGAAACTTGGCCGTGAAGCGAAAATCCTCGGGCATGATCTCGGCCCAGCGTTGCACGGTGGCGGCCGACGGGCGAGCATAAAACGTGGTGTTGCCTTCAACGGCGTTGAAAACCTGGGAGTAGAGCGCAAGGTAGTCGCTGGAACGGGCATCGGCGGGGTACAGGTACTCGCGCCAGGCGTTTTCACTCCAGGACGGGCAACCCAGGTAGTAAGGCAGACGCATCAGATGTGGATGTCGAGGCCCAGCACTTCCATATCCCATTCGACAAAGCCGGCGGTGGTCAGGTAGCTGGCCAGGGCGGTGGCGACACTTCTGCTCATTGAGCGTGGGAAGACCATGTCTTGCTGACGGGCGGGAAGACCGCTGATACGTGATTGAGCGTTGGACTGCGCATCGGGCTGGACTTCGATGAAGTCCGGTGAATCTTCGACGGACTCGTCTACCGTGACGTTGGCCTTACGCGGCTTACGCTTGATGGGGTAGGACTGTGAGGAAAAGCCGTCTATACGCATCGATGCGAACTCAGTATCGGTGATGGCATTTTAGTGGCGCAATCCGTAACGCGCAAATGCTCTGGTGATAACTAGAACACATAATTTGAAAAAGGTTTAAAACGGGGGGAAAATTCTGACGATTGGTGCAGATTAGAGGCGTGTTCGGGATTTTTAGGGCTGCTTCGCAGCCCGGCGCGGGGCAAGCCCGCTCATTACAGTTACAGGCCGCGTTCGGCCTTGGTCTGCGCCACTTTATCGCGCAGGTACACAGGTGCGGCCTGATCTGCGGGAATCGCCTCGCCACGCTCAAAAGCAAAACGAGCCAACGTCAGCAGGTCCTCGGCATGAGGCAACATCGCTGCGTCCTGGCCCACCAACGGCACCGCGATGCGCTCACCATAACCCCAACCGGTGCCCGCACCGAACCAGTCGCCGCTGGCGTCGGCAGGCAGCACCGATGACTCCGGCGGCTGCACGGCTTCAACACCGACCAGGCGCATCTCTCCCGCTGTTTCGCGGTAGCAACCCCAATACACTTCATCCATGCGCGCATCGATGGCCGCCGCAACCTGCTGGGCGCCATGTTCACGCAAGGCGCGCTGGGCCAGCACGGCGAGGTTGGACACCGGCAACACCGGACGCTCCAGCGCAAATGCCAGGCCCTGCACCACGCCGATGGCGATACGCACGCCGGTAAAGGCACCCGGCCCACGGCCGAAGGCAATGGCATCGACCGCAGCCAGCGTAGTACCGGCGTCTTCGAGCAGTTGCTTGATCATCGGCAACAGCTTTTGCGCGTGCAGGCGCGGGATCACCTCGTAGTGGCTCGTTACCTTGCCATCGTGCAGCAGGGCAACCGAGCAAGCTTCAGTCGCGGTGTCCAGGGCCAGCAGGGTGCTCATCGGTGTAGGTGTCCAAGTCGAAAAAAAGTGCGCCAGTATAAACAACAACGGCCCGCAAGCGGGCCGTTATCCGTGAAGCCGTCGAGGGATCAGCTCAGTGCTTGCAGCACTTTGGCAGTGATCGCTTCGACCGAGCCGACGCCAGGAATGTGGCTGTACTTCGGCTTGCCCTGGGCAGCGGACAGCTTCTGGTAGAAATCCACCAGCGGCTTGGTCTGGGAGTGGTAGACCGACAGACGATGACGCACAGTTTCTTCAGTGTCGTCTTTGCGCTGCACCAGGTCGTCGCCGGTCACATCGTCCTTGCCTTCAACTTTTGGCGGGTTGTAGACGGTGTGGTACACGCGGCCCGAGGCTTCGTGAACACGACGACCGGCAATGCGCTGGACGATCTCTTCATCTTCAACCGCGATTTCAACCACGGCGTCCAGCTCGACGCCGGCCTTCACCAGGGCTTCAGCCTGGGGAATGGTGCGCGGGAAGCCGTCGAACAGGAAACCGTTCTTGCAGTCTTCCTGGCTGATGCGTTCCTTGACCAGGTTGATGATCAAGTCATCGGACACCAGGCCACCGCTGTCCATCACGCTCTTGGCGATCAGGCCCAGCTCGGTGCCCGCCTTGACGGCCGCACGCAGCATGTCGCCGGTGGAGATTTGCGGAATGCCGAATTTTTCAGTGATGAACTTTGCCTGAGTACCTTTACCGGCCCCGGGAGCTCCCAGCAGAATGACGCGCATCGATGTGCTCCTCAATTTTTTTATAGAGATGACGCTCGGATTCGCCGCGGGGGGCCAATCGCGTAAAAATAGAATTCGGGCCGCCCAAACGGCCAAAGGCTGATCAAGATACACAGCAGGCCTTAACCACACAAGCCGCCAAAAGTCGCAGGAACCCGCGCCGTGCATGCGTCATAGGTAGGGTGTGCCTGAGTGCAACCCGGCCTCGTAAACGCCGACCGCCCTTTTCAGGGCGGCCGTCGTGGTTTATCTGCAAGCCGTTGAGAACACGCAAAAAACCTTAGCCGGTGTTACGCAAACCGGCAGCAATACCGGCCACGGAGACCAGCAGCGCCTGTTCCAGAGGGCTGTCTTGTGCCGCTTCCTGCTGACGGGAGCGCGCCAGCAACTCGGCCTGCAACAAGTGCAAGGGGTCGAGATAGGTGTTGCGCAGGCGGATGAACTCCAGGGTGTCCGGACTGTGCGCCAGCAGTTGCGACTGGCCAGTCAGGCCAAGCACCACGCTGCACGCCTGCGACAATAGGTCGCGCAAATGCGTCCCCAAGGGCAGTAAGTCTGGCTGCACCAGGCGCTCGTCATACAGGCGGGCGATATCGGCGTCGGCCTTGGCCAGCACCATTTCCAGCATGTCGATGCGGGTACGGAAGAATGGCCACTGCTCGCGCATCTGCCCCAGCAGTTCGCCTTCGCCGCGCTCCAGGGCCTTGCTCAGCGCGGCCTCCCAGCCAAGCCAGGCCGGCAGCATCAGGCGGGTCTGGGTCCAGCCGAAGATCCACGGGATCGCGCGCAGGCTTTCAATCCCGCCCGCACGTCGCTTGGCCGGGCGACTGCCCAGCGGCAAGCGGCCCAGCTCCTGTTCCGGCGTGGACTGACGGAAATACTCGACGAACTGCGGATTTTCCCGCACCACGGCGCGGTAAGCACTGACACCGTCTGCCGCCAATTCGTCCATCAAATGGCGCCAGGCCGGTTCAGGAGGCGGTGGTGGCAACAGCGTCGCTTCCAGTACCGCCGCCAAATAGAGGTTGAGGTTCTGCTCGGCGATATCCGGCAAACCGAACTTGAAGCGGATCATCTCGCCCTGTTCAGTGGTCCGGAACCGTCCTGCCACCGAACCCGGCGGCTGCGACAGGATCGCCGCGTGGGCCGGGCCACCGCCACGACCGACGGTGCCACCGCGACCGTGGAACAACAACAGTTCCACTTGCTGCTCGCGGCAGATATCCACCAGCCGCTCCTGCGCCCGGTACTGCGCCCAGGCGGCGGCGGTGGTGCCGGCGTCCTTGGCCGAGTCCGAGTAGCCGATCATCACTTCCTGCGGGCCCTGCAAACGCGTGCGATAGCCAGGCAGCAGCAACAGTTGCTCGATCACCGGGCCGGCGTTATCCAAGTCGGCCAGGGTTTCGAACAGCGGCACCACGCGCCTCGGCCGTTGCACGCCCGACTCTTTAAGCAGCAGTTGCACCGCCAACACGTCCGACGCAGCGCCGGCCATGGAGATGACGTACGAGCCCAACGATGCGGCGGGTGCGGCGGCGACTTCCTTGCAGGTGTTGAGCACTTCGGCAGTATCCGCCGACGGCTTGAAATACCCCGGCAGCAGCGGTCGACGATTGGCCAGCTCTTTCATCAAGAAGCTGATGCGCACCTCTTCATCCCAGTCTTCGTAACGCCCCAGGCCGAGGTAATCGGTGATTTCAGTCATGGCCGCCGAATGACGGCTGGAGTCCTGGCGCACATCCAGGCGCACTAGGAACAAACCGAACGTCACCGCACGCCGCAGGCAGTCGAGCAGCGGCCCGTCGGCGATCACGCCCATGCCGCACTCGTGCAACGACTGGTAGCACAACTCCAGCGGCTCCAGCAGGTCGCGATTGTTTTGCAGCACCTCGGCGGGCGCTGGCGTGCTGCTGCTCAACGCCGTGTGTGCCCACTGGCGCGTGGCCCGCAGGCGTTCGCGCAGTTGCTTGAGCAGAGCGCGATAGGGTTCGACGCTGTCGCCGACCTTGGCTTGCAATGCCGGGCTGGCTTGCTGCATCGACAGCTCGGACGCCAGGTGATCGATATCACGCAGGTACAGGTCGGCCGCCATCCAGCGTGCCAGCAACAGCACTTCACGGGTGACCGGCGCGGTGACATTCGGGTTGCCGTCACGGTCGCCGCCCATCCACGAAGCGAAGCGGATCGGCGCCGCCTCGAGCGGCAAGCGCAGTCCAGTGGCGGCGTGCAGGGCCTGGTCGGCCTTGCGCAGGTAATTGGGAATGGCGTGCCACAGGGAATGTTCGATCACCGCAAAGCCCCACTTGGCCTCGTCTACCGGGGTGGGCCGGGTGCGGCGGATTTCTTCGGTGTGCCAGGCTTCGGCGATCAAGCGTTGCAGGCGCTGGCGAATCTGCTCGCGCTCTGCGGTGGTAAGGTCACGGTGATCCTGCAGCGCCAGTTGGGCGGCAATGGCATCGTATTTCTGGATCAAGGTGCGGCGCGCCACCTCGGTCGGGTGCGCGGTGAGGACCAATTCAATTTCCAGGCGCCCCAACTGGCGGGCCAGGGACTCGTTGCTGTGCCCTTCGCTTTGCAGGCGGGCGAGCAATTCCGGCAATACGCGGGACTCAAAGGGTGCCGGTTGCGACTCATCGCGCCGGTGAATCAGTTGGTATTGCTCGGCGATATTGGCCAGGTTGAGGAACTGGTTGAACGCCCGGGCGACCGGCAGCAGTTCGTTTTCCTGCAACTGATTGAGGCTCGCGCTCAATTCATCGCCGGCCCCGCGTCGGTCGGCCTTGGCGCCTTTGCGGATCTGCTCGATTTTGTCGAGAAAAGCATCGCCGTACTGCTCTCGAATGGTGTTGCCCAACAGCTCACCCAGCAGGTGAACATCCTCACGCAAGCGTGCATCGATATCACTCATCAGCCAATCTCCAGCCAGAAATCCGGGACGCGCAGGTCTGTCAGAGTGCCGCTGGCGTCGATTTATGACAAGACTTTAAACCTTGTGAGTTGCAGCTAGTCTCAACACTGAGTCGCCTGCGTTTATCCATGCAGCGACTGGTCACTCATCACCGCCTGCCATCACGGGCTTTATTGAGGTTGCCATGAAAATCCGAGAACTGGCCCAGCATTGGGAAGAGAACGCCAAGGGTCGCTTGACCAAGACCGAGTACGCCATCCACTTGGATGTGGAGTCTGCCGCGAGGCTGGCGGCCATCGCCGAAATGTACCCCAAGCGCAACACTGAAGAACTGCTCGGCGAGCTGATCGGCGCCGCCCTCGAAGAGCTGGAAGCCAGCTTTCCGTACATCAAGGGCCAGCAGGTGATTGCCACCGATGAAGAGGGCGATCCGTTGTATGAAGACGTCGGTCCTACCCCTCGCTTCCTGACGCTGTCGCGGCGTTATCTGCATGATATGTCCGCCAGCAGCGACGAACAGAAGCACTGATACGACCCCGCCAAACCCTTGTACGCCGGGCACTTCACGCGCCCGGCGTACCGCTGCGCAACGCAGAAGTTCCAAGTTTTTTATGCTGACCGATCAGTCAGATATTTTTTTAGGCAAATCGCCATCTTCTCTGAACTTTTGAAAAAAGCCTCCGGTCACAGCCAGTAAGCCATCACTTGGAACGGCCGTTTGAAAGGGCTTCTGCTGCTTTATCGCCAGGTCCTCAGCCGCACTCCAGTGACATGGATTTAAATGTTTTTCAGGAGTTATCCAATGGAGTTGAAGACGATGAAGACCAGCACTGCCAAATCCTCGTTTAACCACCTGCGCGGGCTCAAATTGGCCGCGCTGGCAATCGGCACCAGCTTCGTTCTGGCGGGTTGCGCCGGCAATCCTCCGACCGAGCAGTACGCGGTGACCCAGTCCGCAGTCAACAGCGCTGTCAGCGCCGGCGGCACCGAGTACGCAGCTGTAGAAATGAAGTCGGCCCAGGACAAGCTCAAGCAAGCCGAGATTGCCATGCACGACAAGAACTACGACGAAGCCCGTCGCCTGGCTGAACAAGCCGAGTGGGATGCTCGCGTCGCCGAGCGTAAGTCCCAGGCCGCCAAGGCTGAACAGGCTGTGAAGGATTCCCAGAAGGCTGTTGATGAGTTGCGTAAGGAAGGCATGCGCCCGGCTGCTATCCAGCAGAAGTAAGACGCCCCCCTTGACCGCATCGCACCTGATATCGAATTGAAAGGACGACACGACTATGCGTAAACAATTGATGATCCCTGCCCTGCTGGCGATGAGCGTTGCACTGGCGGCCTGCTCCACCCCGCCGAACGCGAACCTGGAAAACGCACGGACCAACTTCTCGGCCCTGCAAACCAACCCGCAAGCCACCAAGCTGGCGGCGCTGGAAACCAAGGACGCCAGCGAATGGCTGGACAAGGCTGACAAGGCCTACCGCGATAAGGAAGACGAGAAGAAAGTCGACCAGTTGGCCTACCTGACCAACCAGCGCGTTGAAGTGGCCAAAGACACCATCGTGCTGCGCGAATCCGAAGCCAAGCTGAAAAACGCCGGTGACGAACGCGCCCGCGCCCTGCTGGACGCCCGTGATGCACAGATCAAGCAACTGCAAGACAGCCTGAATGCCAAGCAGACTGATCGCGGCACCCTGGTAACGTTCGGTGACGTGCTGTTCGCTACCAACAAGTCCGACCTGAAATCCAGCGGCCTGGTGAACATCACCAAACTGGCTCAGTTCCTGCGCGACAACCCGGACCGTAAAGTGATCGTCGAAGGCTACACCGACAGCACCGGTTCCGACTCGTACAACCAGAGCCTGTCCGAGCGCCGTGCGGCTTCGGTACAACGCGCACTGGCCCAACAGGGCGTGGATATCTCGCGCATCGTGACCCAGGGCTATGGCAAGGAATACCCGGTTGCCGACAACGGCAGCGTATCGGGCCGTGCCATGAACCGCCGCGTTGAAGTGACCATCTCCAACGACAACCAGCCGGTCAAGCCACGGTCTTCCGTTGCTAACTGATTGATGCTGGAATAAAAGAACCCCACCGGACGGTGGGGTTTTTTTTGCCTGTCAGCCACCGACCTTACGACCGTTGTCACTGTCCGGCATCATCGCTTCCATGCCCTGGCGCCCGCTCATCATCTTGCGAAGTTGCTCAGGGTCCATCTCACCGCCGGAACCCTCCGAACCACCGGAACCAGAAGAGCCACCACTGCCTTGGGCACCCCCACTGCCCCCCAGCATTGCCATCAGCTTCTTGAGCAGTTCCTGGTCTACGCCGCCCTTAGCTTTCGGCTCCTCAGGACCTTTGGCGCCACCCTGATCAAGGCTGTTCTGGCCATTGACCATGCCCATTGCTCTGTCGATTGCACCAATCGCCATATCATTCTCCTGGAATCATTCGTAATTTTTGTCAGCAAGGCTGACAGCTCATTCAGTGGCTTCTTACACGAAACGGTTCCAGGATTTATGGCCAGGCAGCGGCGGCCGAGGCATAGATTACTGCTGTAACTGTGGGGTCTCCTGACCCAGGCAACGCACGGCCTGCTTCTTGTTGTTGACCAGCACGCCGCTCAGGCCTTTCTGCTCGGTATCGAACATGACCAGCACCCCATCGACGCACTGCGCCACTTGCGCGGCCGGCGTCAGCGAGATCTTGTAGTCCTCGCCCGGCACCGTCTTGAGCAGGGTGAAATCGCTGAGCAACAGCGCATCTTCCGGTTTGGCGAAGTGCAGGTAACCGTAGTACCACAGGCAACCGACGGTACCGATGATGGTGCCGATACCGGTGAGGATCAGCGGGATCATGTTGCGTTCTTCGCTCATTGCGGGCTCTCTGATGAATCAACGTTAGAAGTGGGGTAGTTCGGAATTTCGCCCAGCCGCCGCAGGCCGTTGAAGTGCTGCGGGTCATCGAGGTAACGCAGCATCACGGTTTGCCAAGTCTTGTCGGCAAAGGTCTGTACATGACCGCCTCGGGTCAACTGCAGCACCCTGGGCGGCGGTGCGGCCTGGTACAGGCGAATGCCATTGGCCACGGGCACGATCGGGTCATCCAGGCTGTGGAACAACAGCTTCGGCACGCCGGTCAGCTGAGGCATGGCATGGATCGCGCTGTCGGCGTCCGGTACCAGCCAGGACAACGGCACCTGAAACGGCCATGTTAACCAGGAGGTGCTCAGGGCGAATTGTCCTACGTCACGATAACTGGCAGGCACGCCGTCCAGCACCAGCGCCTTGAGCCGGGATTGGCGCTCCGGGTGCGCGGCCAGGTAGTGCACCGCCAGCGCACCGCCCAGGCTTTGGCCCAGCACGATCAGCGGCTGGCCTTGGGTTTCAGGCGCTTTGTCGATCCAGGTGAAGGCCGCATCCACATCCTGATAGATCGCGGGCAGCGAGGGCTTGCCTTGCGACAAGCCGTAACCGCGATAATCCAGCAGCAGCACCTGGTAGCCCTGTTCGGGCAGCCACCAACTGCCACCCAAGTGCCAGGCCAGATTGCCACCGTTACCGTGCAGGTGCAGCACCGTGCCCTTGAGCGGCACACCAGGCTTGGCCGGCAGCCACCAGGCGTGGAGCTTCACGCCGTCGGCGGTGGTGAGGGTGACGTCGCGGTATTGCAGGTGCGCTTTTTCCGGCGTGAACGGCAGGCCGGGTTCGGGATAGAACAGCAATGAGCTGCAGCCGTTCAATGTGAGTAGCAGGCATAGAATGCCGAGGATTCTCATCCGTTGAAGCCTCGCGAATACCACGGTTTAAAGGATATTGGAGTAATCCGCCTCGATCCGATCCAGGCTCAGGTGGTTGAGGAAGTTGGAGAAACACATCCACGCCGCCAGCGCGTTCATGTCGCGAAACTGCTCGGGCAGGTACTTGGGCGGCACCACCAGGCCTTCGTCGACCAGTTGGCGCAGGGTGCGCATGTCTTCCAGGGTGGTCTTGCCGCAGAACAGCAGCGGCACTTGTTCCAGCTTGCCTTTGCGCACGGCCAGCTGGATGTAGTTGTAGACCATGATAAAGCCCTTGAGGTAGGACAGATCTTTGGTAAACGGCAGACCGGTCGGCACCGACCCTCGGAATACGCGACTGGCATTGCCGTAGCTTTCGGCCATCTCAAAGCCTTGCTCGCGGAAGAACTCGAACACCTGCAGGAAATCGGCACCCTCCTCCACCATATGGATCGCGCGGGTGCGGTTGGTCAGCTTGCGCAGGCGACTCGGGTAGGAGGCAAACGTGATGATTTCCATCAGGATCGCCAAGCCTTCCTGGGTCACGGTGGACGACGGCGGGCCCTTGGACAGGAAGGTGCAGATGGGCTGGTTCTGGCCATTGAGGGTGGTGCCCACGTGCACCAGGCCTTCATGCACTTCCAGGGCACGCACGTCGCGGTCGTTGAACATCGCGTCGGCGCGGATCTTGATGTAGTCCGCGCCCGCCGCCGCGTCGGCGACGATACCGTCGGACTCGAACACGCGGATGGTTTCTTCAGCCTCGCCGAATACTTTATTCAGGCGTGTTTGCAGCAGAGCGACGGCGTCCTTGGCGGTGAGCGTCTTGGCTTCGTCCTTGAGGTCGCCACGGCCGTCGATATTGTTCAGGTAGTCGGACAGCATCAGGCCCAGGTCGGCCAGGGTCGGGTCGCCGGCGTGGAACGCATCAGAGGCGGCGCCGTACAGTTCCTGGGAAATCAGGCCGAAATCCTCGGTGCCACGCGCTTCGAGCATGCGCACCACCATGCGATATTCCCGGCACATGCGGCGCATGATCTGCCCCACCGGGCTGAACTGGCCGAGCCGGCGGGTGATGTCGCGCTCGATGTTCTGGAACTCCAGCTTCACCGCGCTGGAGTCGAACGCCAGTGGCCGGTTGAGATAGTAATCACGGTCAACCGCCGGCATTTCCTTGCCTTTGGCCTTGAGGAACCCCTGACGAATGTTCTCGTCCCACTTCACGGCGTCGAGGACGCGAATCGGTGTTTGCGCCAGCACAATGCGATCAGACAAGGTGCGTATCGTCTGCTGGTAATCGTCCACCCGGTGCTTCCTCTTTAAACGTTATTTGCCCGCGCGCCGGTAGCGCACGGCCTCTACGAATACATCGGCATTGGCCGGGTCATCCAGGTAGGCAAACACCTGGTCCAAGGGGCTGTCGACCAGCACCCCGGCGCCTTCGACGGTTTCCACAGTACTGCCATGCAAGTTTTTTTGGCCTATCGCTTGATGAATCTGCTCAAGGTCGAGGGTGTAGACCACCAATTCGTGCTTTTCGCTGATTTCAAAACCCGCCAGGATGAAATGCCCGCCCAGTTTGGCCGGCAACGGCGCTGACAGGTACCAGCGGTTGCCATGGCGCGACACACTGAACAGGTACTCGTCACGCTGGCCTGGCTTGGCTGTAGGGTAGCTCACGGCCTTATAACGGTGCTCGCCGACGCGGGTGATGTGCAGGTTGAGCGGCTCGCCCCAGGCGTTTTTGCTGGTCCATTGGCCCAGCAGGGCCGGCGGCGCGGCTTCATGGGCCGGCAGCGGCTCCTTGAAGGCGACCAGGCAACCGCTGAGCAGCAGGAACGACAAGGCGATTACAACCAAACGCCAGGTTTTCATTGGACATCCCCCGGTGTCAGACCGAGGCCAACACCAAATGCATGTAACGCTTGAGGATCTCAAGCATTTCTTCACCGGTCAGAGGCTCTGCGCCGCCCAACAGGCCCTGATATTCCATCCGACTGATTATCGCCGTCAACACTTTGGCATCCTGTTGCGGCTCGCGGGAGCCCAACACCTGGAAAAACTGCCCGGTGCCCTGCAACAGAATTTGCTGATGGGAGCGCACCAGTTCCGCCAGGCGCGGGTTGAGCAAGGCTTCCTGGCGAAAAGCCTGTTCGGCCATCAGGTGTTCGCGACGGTTGGTCAATTGGCGTAGCACATAGTCGGCGGTCAGCCGCGCAATGTCATCGGCCAACTGCGAGCGCGAGGCGGGGCTGCCGTCACCATAGGCGACCATTTCACGCAGCAGGCCTTCGTTACGCACCCACAGCTTGCCCATGAACGCGGCACTGCGTTCAACGTATTGGGCAAACGTATCGGTGAGCAGGTCATCGATATCCTTGAAATAGTAGGTGGTGGCCGACAACGGCACCCCCGCCTCCGCCGCCACTGCCCGATGGCGCACAGCCCGTACGCCGTCACGCACCACGATGCGCATGGCGGCATCGAGAATGTCTTGCCTGCGCTGCTCGCTGCCCCGACGGCTGGCCTTGCGGCCCTGGTACTGGACGCTTTCAGCCACGGCAGCAGCAATGCCGGCGGCACCTTCTTGAGCCATTACGCGGTTCACGACACACATCCTTGAATAGATCAAAACCTGGCGCTGTTTGCTTGACGCTTATAAACGCCACATAAAAAAGCCGCCTTATAAAAGGCGGCTTCGGATTTCGCTACGGTTACGCTTGCGGCCGCATGTGCGGGAACAAGATCACGTCACGGATCGACGGCGAGTTGGTCAGCAGCATCACCAGGCGGTCGATGCCGATACCTTCACCGGCGGTGGGCGGCATGCCGTATTCCAGGGCGCGTACGAAGTCAGCATCGTAGTGCATGGCTTCGTCATCGCCGGCGTCCTTATCGGCCACCTGGGCCATGAAGCGCTCGGCCTGGTCTTCCGCGTCGTTGAGCTCGGAGTAGGCGTTGGCGATTTCGCGGCCGCCGATGAACAGCTCGAAACGGTCGGTGACGTTCGGGTTGTCATCGTTGCGACGGGCCAGCGGCGACACTTCGAACGGGTACTGAGTAATGAAGTGCGGCTGCTCGAGCTTGTGCTCCACCAGCTCTTCGAAAATCATCACCTGCAATTTGCCCAGGCCTTCGAAGCCCAGCACCTTGGCGCCGGCTTTCTTGGCGATTGCACGAGCCTTGTCGATGTCGTTCAGGTCGTCGGCGGTCAGCTCAGGGTTGTACTTGAGGATCGAATCGAATACCGACAGACGCACGAACGGCTCGCCGAAGTGGAACACCTTGTCGCCGTAAGGCACGTCGGTGCTGCCCAGAACCAGCTGCGCCAATTCGCGGAACAGTTCTTCGGTGAGGTCCATGTTGTCTTCGTAGTCGGCGTAGGCCTGGTAGAACTCCAACATGGTGAATTCTGGGTTGTGACGGGTCGAGACGCCTTCGTTACGGAAGTTGCGGTTGATCTCGAACACCTTCTCGAAGCCGCCAACCACAAGGCGCTTGAGGTACAACTCAGGCGCAATACGCAGGAACATTTCCAGGTCCAGCGCGTTGTGGTGGGTTTCGAACGGCTTGGCTGCGGCACCACCGGGGATGGTTTGCAGCATCGGGGTTTCCACTTCCAGGAAGTCACGCTGCATCAGGAAGCTGCGGATGTGGGCGATGACTTGCGAACGCACGCGGAAGGTCTGGCGCACGTCTTCGTTGACGATCAGGTCAACGTAGCGCTGGCGATAGCGCTGTTCGGTGTCGGTCAGGCCGTGGTGCTTGTCCGGCAGCGGGCGCAGGGATTTGGTCAGCAGGCGCACGCTGGTCATTTCCACGTACAGGTCGCCCTTGCCGGAACGGGCCAGGGTGCCTTCGGCGGCGATGATGTCGCCCATGTCCCAGGTTTTCACCGAGGCCAGGGTGTCTTCGGACAGGGTCTTGCGGTTGACGTAGACCTGGATACGCCCGGTCATGTCCTGGATCACCATGAACGAGCCACGGTTAAGCATGATGCGACCTGCCACCTTGACCGGAATCGCAGCCTCTGCCAGCTCTTCCTTGGTCTTGTCCACGTATTGCTTCTGCAAGGCATCGCAGTAGTTTTCGCGGCGGAAGTCGTTGGGGAAGGCATTGCCCTTGGCGCGCTCGGCAGCCAGCTTTTCCTTGCGCAGGGCGATCAGGGAGTTTTCTTCCTGTTGCAGGGCTTGCGGGTCGAGTTGTTGGTCGCTCATGTCTTTTGAAATTCCATCACAGGTTCGTTGCCCCCAGCCTTCGGCTGGGGATCGCCGGGCAAGGACGCTGCGTCCCCCCGGCTCCTACAGTCTTTTACAGGCCCGATTTCAGGCTGGCTTCCAGGTATTCGTCGATATCGCCGTCGAGCACTTTGTCACAGTCGCTGCGTTCGATGTTAGTGCGCAGATCCTTGATCCGCGACGCATCGAGCACATAAGAACGGATCTGGTGACCCCAGCCGATATCCGACTTGGTGTCTTCCAGCGCCTGGGAAGCGGCGTTGCGCTTCTGCATTTCCTGCTCGTACAACTTGGCCCGCAGCATTTTCATGGCGGTGTCCTTGTTGGCGTGCTGGGAACGTTCGTTCTGGCAGCTGACCACGGTGTTGGTCGGTACGTGGGTAATCCGTACGGCCGAGTCGGTGGTGTTTACGTGCTGACCACCGGCACCGGAGGAGCGGTAGGTGTCGATACGCAAGTCGGCCGGGTTGATCTCGATTTCCACCTTATCGTCGATCTCTGGCGAGACGAACACGGCGGAGAACGAGGTATGGCGACGGTTGCCGGAGTCGAACGGGCTCTTGCGCACCAGACGGTGAACGCCGATCTCGGTCCGCAGCCAACCAAAGGCGTACTCACCCTTGATGTGCACGGTCGCGCCTTTGATACCCGCGACTTCACCGGCCGACAGCTCCATGATGGTTGCGTCGAAACCGCGCTTGTCGGCCCAGCGCAGGTACATGCGCAGCAGGATGTTGGCCCAGTCTTGGGCCTCGGTGCCGCCGGAACCGGCCTGGATGTCCAGATATGCGTTGTTCGGGTCCATTTCATGGCTGAACATGCGACGGAATTCAAGCTTGGCGAGGTGTTCCTCGAGACGGGCCAGCTCGGCGACGACATCGCCCACTGCGCCTTCGTCGTTTTCTTCGACGGCCATGTCCAGCAGGTCACGGCAATCACCCAGGCCGGTGTTCAGCTCATCGAGGGTGTCGACGATCTGTGCCAGCGCAGCACGCTCGCGGCCCAGCTCCTGGGCGTATTCAGGTTTGTTCCAGACAGCCGGATCTTCAAGCTCGCGATTGACTTCGGTCAGACGCTCATGCTTTTGATCGTAGTCAAAGATACCCCCGAATAGTTTCGGAGCGCTCGGACAGGTCCTTGATGGTGTTAAGGATCGGGTTGATTTCCATGGCGGGCAGCACTCGTTGGCGAACTTTTGAAAGCCGGCGAGTATAACGGCAAACGGGGGGGAGCGGCAGTCCGCTGGGCGAAAAGGCGCGGGGCTGGATCATTGGAGTACATATCCATTCCTGCGGTAACGGCCACTATTGGTTCCGCTCTCACAGCGGCTCACTTTTGAAGAGCGCAAAAGTAAGCAAAACGCTCTTGCCCCAACACTCGGCACCTCGCTTAGGCTCGGTGTACCCGTAATCCGACAGCGATTTGGGGGCCGCCGCCACGCGCCATCCATGGCGCGGGGCGGCTAAACCGGCATCCCTGCCGGTTTACCCCCCAAATCCCTGCCGAATTCCGGCCAGCGTGTTTGACGGGGCGCCTAAGATCAAGATCAAAAGCCAGATCAAAAGCAGGGCAAAAGTAGGGCAAAGCAGGCTGATATCTACCTGATGTATGCAGTTCAAACTGTGGGAGGGGGCTTGCCCCCGATGGCAGTGTGACAGCCACAGATGCATCAACTGACACACCGCCATCGGGGGCAAGCCCCCTCCCACATTTTTAACCCAGTAACGCACCCCCAACCCCGGTCGGCTCTAAGGCCGCCGCGCTTTTGCTTTTGATCTGAGGCGCCCCGTCAAACACGCTGGCCGAACGCAGGCTTGAATCCGTGGGTAACCCGGCAGGACGCCGGGTTAGCCGCGCTGGGCCAAGGATGGCCCATCGCGGCGGCCCACGGATTCAAGCCGGAGTGAGGGTACACCGAGCCTAGGCGAGGTGCCGAGTGTTGGGGCGAAGCGTTTTTTGGTTACTTTTTGCGCTTTTCAAAAAGTGACCCGCTGTAAGAGCGGAACCATTAGTGGCCGTGACCGCAGCAACGGATATGTACACAGAAGCACTCAGCCCTACTCAATCCCCACCTGATTGCGCCCATTATGCTTAGCCGTATACAACCCCTTATCCGCCGCCACAATCACCTGCCGACAATCCGTCCCCTGCTGCGGCGTCATGGTCGACAGCCCAATACTGATGGTCAGACTCGACCCCTCAGTCGGCGCGATATGCGGAATTTTCAGCGCGGCAACCGCCATCCGCAGCTTCTCAGCCACCAACCGCGCCCCGCCCGGCGAGGTATTAGGCAATACCAGTGCAAACTCTTCCCCCCCATAACGCGCCGGCAGGTCCGAAGGCCGACTGCTGGCCTCACGAATGGTCGCCGCAACCTTGCGCAACGCCTCGTCACCTTCGACATGCCCAAAACTATCGTTGTAGGTCTTGAAGAAATCCACATCAATCATCAACAACGACAGCTGAGTCTGATCACGCATGGCACGGCGCCATTCCAGTTCCAGGTACTCGTCGAAATGGCGACGGTTGGACAGCCCCGTGAGGCCATCGGAGTTCATCAGCCGTTGCAGCACCAAGTTGGTGTCCAACAGCTGCTGCTGGCTGACCCGCAACGCGCGATAAGCCGCATCCCGTTGCAATAGGGTCATGTAGGAGCGCGAGTGATAGCGGATGCGCGCCACCAGCTCGATGTTGTCCGGCAGCTTGACCAAATAATCATTGGCCCCGGCCGAGAACGCTGCGCTCTTGATCAGCGGGTCTTCCTTGGTGGAAAGCACGATGATCGGGATGTTCTGCGTGGCCGGGTGGTTACGGTACTCGCGCACCAGTGTCAGGCCGTCCAGACCTGGCATCACCAGATCCTGCAGGATAACGGTCGGCTTGATACGGATTGCCTGGGCAATCGCCTGGTGTGGGTCGGCGCAGAAGTGGAAGTCGATATTTTCTTCATGGGCCAGGCCACGCCGCACGGCTTCACCGATCATGGCCTGGTCGTCGACCAGCAACACCATGGCGGCGTTTTCGTCGGTCTTGATGTCGTCGATCTGTAAATCATTCATGTGCAGTCACCTGAATTACTGCCTGCAAGCCAGCCGCGAGAGGTCATGTTCATTTGGCAAAGACCTCCAGCAACCGGGGCGCAATTCTATCCAGTGGGCGAATTTCAACAGCAGCATCGATCGCCGCCGCCGCTTTGGGCATGCCATACACCGCCGAGCTTTGCTGATCCTGGGCGATGGTCAAATAACCTTGTTCACGTAGCAATTTGAGGCCCTGGGCCCCGTCGCGCCCCATGCCGGTCAGCAGCACACCGACGGCATCGCCATTCCAGTGGCTGGCCACGCTTTCGAAAAACACATCGATCGACGGCCGGTAAATCTCGTTCACCGGCTCTGCCGTATAGGCTAGCGTGCCATTCTTCAATAAACGAATGTGGTGGTTGGTGCCGGCCAGCAGCACCACGCCGCTTTGCGGTGGCTCGCCTTCGCGGGCCAGGCGTACCGGCAGGCCCGAGGCGCTGCTCAACCACTCGGCCATGCCCGCCGCGAACACTTGGTCCACATGCTGCACCAGCACGATGGCGGCTGGAAAGTCGCGAGGTAAACCCTTGAGCAGGATTTCCAGGGCAGCCGGACCACCTGCCGAGGAGCCGATAGCCACCAGGCTTTGACGTTTGCCGGATGCGCGCGCCGGCACGGTTTCGGCGCGCACGCGGCTGCCGCGCTGGCCGATCAGCCAGCCGATATTGAGGATCTTGCGCAGTAACGGCGCCGCCGCATCCTTGGGGTTGCCCACGCCGAGGGGCGGGGTGTCCACCACGTCCAGGGCGCCGTGGCCCATGGCCTCGAACACCCGGCTCACGTTGGCCTGGCGGTCGACGGTCACGATAACGATGGCGCACGGCGTCTCGGCCATGATCTGGCGAGTGGCTTCCACGCCGTCCATCACCGGCATGATCAGGTCCATCAGGATCAGGTCCGGCGTCAGTTCGGCGCAGCGTTGCACCGCTTCCAGCCCATTGCTGGCCACCCACACCACTTGGTGCGCTGGCTCGAAGCTCAAGGCGCGGCGCAAGGCCTCCACTGCCAGGGGCATGTCATTGACGATCGCAATCCTCATGCCCGTGCGCCTCCGATCAGTTCCACCACGGCGTCCAGCAGGGCGTCATCGTGGAAACTGGCTTTGGCTAAATAATAGTCCGCACCGGCGTCGAGTCCTCGACGTCGGTCTTCTTCGCGATCTTTGTAGGACACCACCATCACCGGCAACGATTGCAGGCGACTGTCACGGCGCAAGAGTGTGACCAATTCAATACCGTCCATGCGGGGCATATCAATATCAGTGATCAACAGGTCAAAGTCTTCGGAGCGCAAGGCGTTCCAGCCGTCCATGCCATCGACCGCCACGGCCACTTCATAACCACGATTAAGGAGCAATTTGCGTTGCAGCTCACGCACGGTCAGCGAGTCGTCGACCACCAGCACGCGCTTACGCGGGGCCTCGGTGGTTTGTTGGCTGCGCCGCGCAATACGTTCCAATCGGCCGGTGTTAAGCAGTTTGTCCACCGAACGCAACATGTCTTCAACGTCGACGATCAACACCACCGAGCCATCATCCAGCAGGGCACCCGCGGAGATATCCTGGACCTTGCCCAGGCGATCATCGAGCGGCAACACCACCAGCGTACGCTCACCGATAAAGCGCTCCACGGCAATCCCGTACACCGTATCGCGCTCGCGGATCACCACCACTTTCAGCGTTTCTGACGGACTCTGCCCCGCCGGGCGCTGCAACAACTGGCTGGCAGCGACCAGGCCCACATGCCGGCCCTCGTGCCAGAAATGCTGGCGACCTTCCAATTGCACGATGTCATCGGGCGCGAGGTCACACATGCGTTCGATATGCGCCAGCGGGAACGCATAGGCTTCCTCACCGACTTCCACCACCAAGCTGCGTACCACCGACAGGGTCAACGGCACCTCAAGGTGGAAACGACTGCCCTGCCCCGCCGTCTGCTCCAGCACCACCGCGCCGCGCAGTTGGCGGACCATGTGCTGCACCGCGTCCAGGCCCACGCCGCGCCCGGACACTTCGGTGACCGTGTCACGCAGGCTGAACCCCGGCAGGAACAGGAACGTCAGCAACTCTTCTTCGCTCAGGCGCAGGGCGGTTTCGACCGGTGACAGGTGCCGATCGACGATGGTACCGCGCAGGCGCTCCAGGTCGACGCCATTGCCGTCATCACTGAGCTCCAGCACCAGCAAACCGGCCTGATGGGAGGCACGCAGGCGGATCAAGCCTTCAGCCGGCTTGCCCGCCAGCAGGCGTTGCTCAGGCATTTCGATGCCGTGGTCGACGGCATTGCGCAACAAATGGGTGAGCGGCGCCTCAAGTTTTTCCAATACGTCACGGTCGACCTGGGTCTTTTCGCCCTCGATCTCCAGGCGCACTTGCTTGCCGAGGCTGCGGCCGAGGTCGCGCACCATGCGCACTTGCCCAGCCAATACATCGGCAAACGGGCGCATGCGGCAGGCCAGTGCGGTGTCATACAACACTTGGGCGCGCTGCCCGGCCTGCCAGCCGAACTCGTCCAGCTCGGCGTGCTTTTCCGCCAGCAAGGCCTGGGCTTCGCTCAACAAACGGCGCGTGTCGGCCAGGGCTTCCTGGGCCTCGAGGCTCAGGACCTGGGTCTTGAGTTGCCCGTCCAGCGTATCCAGCGCCCGTATCCCCTGGCTTTGAATGCGCTTGAGGCGTTGCAGGCTGGCCAGGTACGGCTTGAGCCGCTGGGTTTCCACCAGGGATTTGCTCGACAGGTCCAGCAGGCTGTTCAAGCGCTCGGCGGTGACGCGCAGTACGCGTTCGCCGCCTTCGGTCATGCGCTTGCCTTGACGCGGCGGCTCGCTGGTCACCGGCGGCGCGGGTTCGGGTTCCGGCGGCAGTTCTTCGACGACGGGCGCTGGCTCCGGCGGTGGCGGCGCGACGTTGACAGGCGCCTGGGACGGATCCAGCAGACGCTCCATCAACGCGACGTAGGCCTCGACATCAGCCGGCCCGACGTCATTGCCTGGCGTGGCGATGCGCATCAGCAGATCAGTGCCTTGCAGCAGCGCATCGATATGTTCGGGTTGCAGGTACAGGCGGTTTTCCTGGGCGCTGACCAGGCAATCCTCCATGACGTGGGACACGCTGACCCCGGCATCCACCCCCACGATGCGCGCGGCGCCCTTGAGCGAGTGCGCCGCGCGCATGCAGGCTTCGAGCTGGTCCGCCTGGGTCGGGTTGCGTTCCAGGGCGAGCAGGCCCGCGCTCAACACCTGGGTCTGCGCATCGGCTTCCAGGCTGAACAATTCCAGCAGCGAGGCATCACGCATCTGGTCGGGGGTCATGAGAGGCTCCGGGTCACGGCGGACAACAATTGCGCCTCGTCCAGCCAGCGCAGACTCCGGCCTTTCCACGGCAATACACCCTGGGTAAAGCGCGCGCTGGCCTGGGTGCCGGACGCCGATGCGGCCTTCAAGGTGCGCTCATCGATGGCATGGATGCCGTCGACTTCATCCACCGGCACCACCACCGGGCCATCCTGTGCGGCAATGATCAACATGCGCGGCATGATGCGCCCGCCGGTGGCACCGCTGCTGGTGGCGTCCAGGCCCAACAGTTCCACCAGCGACAAGCACGCCACCAGCGCGCCGCGCACGTTGGCCACGCCGAGCAAGGCGCGGGAACGTTGATGCGGCAGGGAATGGATCGGTTGCAACGGCGCGACTTCCACCAGGCAGCGTGTAGCGATGCCCAGCCACTCTTCGCCGAGGCGGAACATCAAGAGCGAACGGGTGACCACCTCCGTGTCGACTTCGGCCGCCGTCTGCGGGCGTCGGTCGTCCTGCTGCAAGGCGTAGCGGTCCAGCAGACGCGTGGCGGCGGCGGAATACACCGAGCAGTTACGGCAATGGATATGGTCAGCCAATAATGGGCAGGACTTATCGCCATGGATGCCGATGCGGTTCCAGCAGTCGTCGATGGCTTGCGTGTCGGCCAGGGTCAGGTCCAGGCCGGTGGTGTCGAGCGCCTCGGTGTTACTCATGGTTTGGACTCACTGTCGGCTCGCTCGCTACGGGCGGCTCGCGCCTGCAGACGGCGCGCGCCCGCACTGTCGCCCCGGGACTCGAGCAACGCGGCCAAGTGCATCAAGGCCTGCGGGTGCTGGGGTTCCAGGTACAAGGCTTTTCGATAATAGCCCTGGGCTTCCAGGGCACTGCCGGCCACGTCGCTGAGCAGCCCCAGCCAGTAAAACACCTGGGCGGCCGGCGGGTGGCTGTTCAAATAGCCTTCACACGCGGCCCGAGCCTCAGCACTTTTGCCTTCGTTGGCCAGGGTGGCGATCCGGCTGAGCAAGGTGCCTGCATCGGAGGGCGTAGCCTTGATCGGTAAAACTTGGGCGCTGACGGTGCTGAACGGCCGTGGTTTAGCTGAAATCGGCGCAGTGCTGCGCGGAGGCGTGGGAGCCGGCGTCGGTATAAACGTTGGCTCGGGCAGCTGCGGCGAGCCCTGCCGGCTGAACGCAAAGGACTGCGGCACCCCAATCGAACGCATGCCGTGGCGCCCCAGCAGGCTGCCTTCGGCCGGGCCGATAAACAGCACACCGTCCACGTGGGTGAGGCCTTTGAGCACGTCGAAGACTTGTTTCTGGGTGGGCTGGTCGAAGTAGATCAGCAGGTTGCGGCAGAACACGAAGTCATAGGCGGCCTCATTAACCAGCAGCGCCGGGTCAAGCAGGTTGCCGACTTGCAGGCGCACTTGTTCGCGCACCCGATCGGCGATGTGGAAGCCGTCGCCGTATTCAGTGAAGTGGCGGTCACGGAAGGCAATGTCACCGCCGCGAAAGGAGTTCTTGCCGTACACCCCGCGTCGCGCACGCTCCACCGACAGCGGGCTGACGTCCATCCCCTGTACCTTGAACTGATGCGGCGCGAGGCCCGCATCGAGCAGCGCCATGGCAATCGAATAGGGTTCTTCGCCGGTGGAGCACGGCAGGCTGAGGATGCGCAATGCGCGCATCTGCTTGATATCGACCAGGCGGGCCTTGGCCAGGCGCGCCAGGGTCGCAAAGGATTCGGGGTAACGGAAAAACCAGGTTTCGGGGACGATCACTGCTTCGATCAGCGCTTGCTGTTCGTCCTGGGAGCTTTGCAGGTGCTGCCAGTATTCGCCCGGCGTGGGTGCCTGGACGATCTGGCTGCGCTGGCGCACGGCGCGCTCGATGATGGCTTCGCCCACCGACGCAACGTCCAGGCCGATGCGCTCTTTAAGAAAGGCAAAAAAACGCGGGTCGTTGCTCATACGCTCAGCTCGGCAGAAAACAGCACGGCGCGCACGTCATCGGTCAGCAGGTCGTTCACACCGATCCATTGCATCAGGCCCAGCGCATCTTCGCGCACCGGCCCCAGGTAGGGTGCCTGGCGGTTGGCCAGGCCGTAGGGCTGGAACTCGGCGGGGTCGCAACGCAGGGTGTCGGTGGCCTGCTCCAGGATCAGTCCCAGCCAACGCGCTTGGGACCCGGCGTCGGGTTGGTAATTGACCAGCACCAGCCGCGTGCTGGTGCGGGCCTGGGCCGGGTTGCCGAAGGTCAAGGCGCTGAGGTCAATGACCGGCACCAGCGCCCCACGATGGGCAAAGATCCCGGCGACCCACTGCGGTGCATGGGCAATGGGTTTCAAAGGCAGGCGCGGCAGCACTTCGGCCACTTCCGTAGCCTTGAGGGCATAGCGTTCCTGGCCGATATGGAACACCAGGAACAACGCCTTTTTCGCTGCCGGGACGGCGCCGCGTTTAGCCGCGAGTTCGCTCATCAGACTTTGAAACGCGACACGCCGCTGCGCAGACCCACCGCAACCTGGCTCAGTTCATCAATGGCAAAGCTGGCCTGGCGCAGGGACTCCACCGTCTGGCTGCTGGCATCGCCCAGTTGCACGAGGGCGTGGTTGATCTGCTCGGCGCCGGTGGCCTGGGCCTGCATGCCTTCGTTGACCATCAACACCCGCGGCGCCAGCGCCTGTACTTGGTGGATGATCTGCGACAACTGCTCGCCCACTTGCTGCACTTCGAACATGCCGCGGCGCACTTCTTCGGAGAACTTGTCCATGCCCATCACCCCCGCAGACACTGCGGACTGGATCTCGCGCACCATCTGCTCGATGTCATAGGTGGCCACGGCGGTCTGGTCCGCGAGGCGGCGTACTTCGGTGGCGACCACGGCAAAACCGCGACCGTACTCGCCGGCTTTTTCCGCTTCGATGGCGGCGTTGAGCGACAGCAGGTTGGTCTGGTCGGCCACCTTGACGATGGTCACCACCACCTGGTTGATATTGCCGGCCTTCTCATTGAGGATCGCCAGCTTGGCGTTGACCAGGTCGGCCGCGCCCATCACCGAGTGCATGGTCTCTTCCATGCGCGCCAGTCCTTGCTGGCCGGAGCCGGCAGCCACCGACGCCTGGTCGGCGGCGGTGGACACTTCGGTCATGGTGCGAACCAAGTCCTTGGAGGTGGCTGCGATTTCGCGCGACGTGGCACCGATCTCAGTGGTCGTCGCGGCCGTTTCAGTCGCGGTGGCCTGTTGCTGCTTGGACGTGGCGGCAATTTCGGTCACCGAGGTGGTGACCTGCACCGACGAGCGCTGGGCCTGGGACACCAGGGCCGTGAGCTCGGTCATCATGTCGTTAAAGCCGGTTTCGACGGCGCCGAACTCGTCCTTGCGCTCCAGGTTAAGGCGTTTGCTCAGGTCGCCGTCGCGCATGGTTTCGAGGATATCGACGATGCGTTGCATCGGCGCCATGATCGCGCGCATCAGCAACAGGCCGCACAGCCCGGCAGCCAAGATGGCGATGAGCAGCGATACGGCCATGCTGATCTTGGCCGACAGTACCGCCTCGTCGATCGCCGCCGTCGCCCGGTCAGACACGTTCTTGTTTTCAGTAATGATGTCGTTGAGCTTCATGCGCCCTTCGGTCCAGATCGGCGTCAATTGCTCCTCGAGCAATTGATTCGCGCCCGGCAGGTCATTGGCTTCAACGCGTTCCAGCACCTGGGCCAGCACTTTGTTGTAGTTGATGTGCGCCGCCTTGAAGTTATCGAACTCCATGCGGTCAGCTTGGCCATGAATGGTTTTTTCGTAGTTGGCCATCTGCTGTTCAATACGCGCTTCGAACGACTTGTAGTCGTTCTTATCGGTATTGGTGAAGGTTTTGTCGTCGCGCAGGCCGATGATGTCGATGGTCTGCAAATAGCTGTCGACCCAGGCGCTGCGGATCATCGAACTGAGGTAAACGCCCGGCACCGCGTCGTCCCGGACGGCTTCCTGGCTGGTTTCGATCTTCAGCAACCGTGAATAGGAGACCACGACCATTAACAGCATGATGGCGATAATGACCGCAAAACTTGCCAAGATGCGTTGGCGCAAGGTCCAGTTCTTCACAGTAATTCCTCGAAGGGCCATTCAAATGGAGGGGAGTATAGCTGAGGCAGTGCCATCGTTTATCAATGGGTTATCGGATAGAACGCCCGACAGGCAAAAAATCCTCGCGGGGTGATTGCCGCCCCCACCTACCTCAACACCGCCTCCACGGACGTGCTCCTCGCTGAATATCAGGACGGGTCGAATCCGAAATCGGAAGGCGGGGACCCACCTCAGCAACGTCAAGTCGTGCTCTTTTTTTACAGTGGACAATAGAAGATACAACCCACGCACCCAGGTTTTACGCAGGCTGGAGCCGCTCGGAAACACCCGAAAAAACAAACGCACTCTGCGAGACAGCGACGAGGGCGTAGAACTGCCTGCCCACGCCTGGCGCTTCAGCGCCTATCCCTGCAAGGAGCATAACCATTGAATATTTCCTCCCCCTCTACCCCGCTAGCCATTACCCCGCCGCCAAACACACGGATCGCCCCTCCTACCACCGGCAACGCATTCCGCCAGCATCGCAGCGACAGAGCCTCCACAGACTCCTTGCCCGAGGCCGCCAAGACGCCAGCAAAGTCGCCGTTGCCGTTGAGTCTGCTGCCTTCAAATAGAGCGAAAGCCAGCATCGCCGCAGGCAATGCTTTAGCGATGGGTTACCCGGACAAGCTCCTGGCGGGTTACTACGGCGACGCGCTGGCACGCGCGCGCGGCGGGGACAGCCAACGAGAGGTGATTGTTGCCGGCATTCCCCCCGACTCGACGTTCGGAAAATGGTGGCAATACTTTCGGGAGACGTTGAATAGCCCGGACTTCACCGCCTGGATGCTTTCGGAGGGTCTCGATAGCAGCACTGTCGAGATCATTCCCTCCAAAGGCGCCTTACACGCCAGGCGAAAAGCCGACCAGAGCGTGGTCAGTTTTACCCTCAACAACGATGCGCGCTGGGCGGCGGTGGCCGGGCCCATACTCGAAGCCGGCAAGGTGATCGCGCCCGATACCTTCAGTATCAGGAACCCCGCAATGCTACCTGTACACAGCGCGCCCTTTGAGCTTATCGGGCGGTTCTATGGGGAAAACCTCGACAACCTCAGCCGGGCCCAGGTGGCAACGCGTGTTGCACAATTGAATGAAGGCCAGGGTTTCCGACCACTCGACCCATCGGATGGGTTAAGACCTCCCCATACACGCACCCCTGAAGCCCTCGAGCTTCAGAAACAAAACCTGGGTGACAGACGCAACCGCCTAAGCCTTATCCATACGCTCACCCGTATCAGTGTGCTGGCCTCAACGAATTCAAACACGACGCTGGCCGAACACATCGATTCGCACCGTGTCCCCGTCCACCCGGATTCCGTATTCGCGAAGACTTATCCAGGCATGCCGGAAAACGGTTTGAAACTTGAGCCGTTTTTGCATGCGCACGGCTTGATGATTCCCCAGGACAAGGCCGAGCTGTCGAACCTTATTGCCGTTCTGTCAGACCCGTTGCCACAACCGCCTGACAACTCGGGGCACTGGGGACTGCTGTCGGACACGCGCCAACTCGGACGTGACGAGCGCGAACGCGTCCAGAACATCGCCAGTGAAGAGGCACGAAATGGGTTGGAGGGGGGCACCTGCCTTCTCAACCACCTGGCTAAAAAAACTCCCGATCTCATCAACGCTGATAGCCCCGCGCAACGCCTGCAGGCTCTGATTGCCAGTCCGCAGGCACAGGCGCTGGGTAAGCGCCTGCGAAGCGCGTTCGCGGACACCTGGTCAACCAGCACAGCCAGCGACTGGGCGATGACCGCGCTGGCGCTCGACCTGGACCCCGCCGTGGGCACCCAACGCAATGTCGTCGCCGGTTACGACCTGGCCCAGGCAGCTCACCGGGGCTTGTCACCTCCCGTTATAACAGCGCGACTCGTCGAGCATCTTAAGCAGCAAGGCCGAGTCGATAACGACCTGGCCCCTGCGGCGGCACAGCTATTGCTCGCCAGTGCAGCACCTGCGTTCCTGGTCAAGGACCTCCCTGGCGGCTTGGTGTATGGGTCCCACACCTGGGCCAGCCTGAGCACCGCTGTCGCGCGCATTGAGGCGCTGGAGCCGGGCGCCACCCGTAACATGACGTTTGGCCAAGTCATGAGTTTTGGCAACAGAAGCCCGGTCACGCTTAAGGATGCTGGCATTGAGGCGGGGGCTCAGACACATGCCGTCATCGATTGGGCCATCGCCAATGACGTCCTGAATAAGGCTAACGATGATGCGTTTACGCCCGAACAGATCACCGTTGCGCGAGACAAATTCAACGCATTGCTAGAAACATTAGGCACTGCCAATAAAGGCCTCACCGCCTTTCTGCCTACGCGCAGGGCATTGGCCTGCGCAGAATTGAAGAAAGTATATGGCGACTATGACTTCGAGCAGCCGCTGACCCCCATCGTCAACCTTGACGGCAGTGAGACCAAGCATGCGCTGGTAGACATTTATACGGCAGGGAAGATGGACCGTATCGTTGACCAGAGCGTCGTATTGAGCCCGACCCGCCGCACGGGGGTCAGACCCCTTCCGGACATCACGGCCATTTTCAATGAGCAGTTCGACGCTTACATCAAGGGATTGAGGACAGGCATAAACACCGCGATGCAATACCAGTTTTCCCAACTGCCTCTTGATGAACGCCAACATATCGCGGTCGGCGACATCACCTTCCACTCTGTGCGCGAAGCCAACGGCGACACTGAGACACCCGCTCAAGTCGACGCGTCCAGAGCACGTCACGGTCTACTGATGTGTGTAAAAAACAAAGGTGACGTGCGGATTTACGAAGTGTTGCCGATGCAGGGGCTCGTTCGCCGCAACCATCAGCTATGGGGCAGCAGCGTTCATCAAACGCCCCTACGTGGCTACGATGACCCGGATGATTACTTTCTTGAAAAGGCCAAAGGCAAGTCGCTCGACATTGACTTGGACGCCTACAAAACCGGCGCGCCGCCAAAGGAAGTCGTGTCTTCAGGCCTTTCCATTGATCCAGTGCCTTTTTCTTTTCCAAAGGCATGGGGAGAAAAGACCGGGCAAGACCGTTCGCCTACAGCGCCATGGGCCAGTGAGCGTGAGCAACACCTGGCCAACGAGATCGAAAAGTTTGTCCTCTATGGCCGCGACGCGCTCAAGACCTACGCCAGTGGAACCAATGCTGTTGAAGAGCAAGAAAAACAGTTGGTGGATGAACTGGGCGCCGTCATGGACTTCCTGCCCCTGAAAAGCGGTATTGAAAAGGCAGTAAAAGGCGATGTATGGGGGGCCGTTGGGGACTTCGCTCTGGACCTGCTGGGTTTTGTTATTCCGGTGGGCAAGGCGGTCAGCCAGGCGACCAAGCTCACTGGAAAACTCGGAACAAAACTGTTCACCGGAGCCAAAATAATCGGCGCCGCGGCAGTCGGCGCTCTTAACCCAGCGGACGGCCTTGGCGCGCTGGCCGAGGGTTTGGGTCAAGGCACGCGCCAAATGCTTTCAACGGCTGCTCGCGCGTTCAAGTTGAAGCATCCACCCGGCCTGCCGGGTGAACTCGCAGTGGTCGAAAAATACACAGTTTCACCCTCGCGCCTCGTCGGCCTGAGCCCGGATAGCCAAGGGGTTTACCACAGCCTCGATGGCCAGAGTCAATACATCCGCCACGTCGACAAGTCTGGCAAGGCGTCTGTCTATCAGGTTCGAGAAGCTTCGGGCGGTAGCCCCATGAGTTCGGTGCAGGTTCGTGTCATCAACCCCAAGACCTACCGACAAACTGAATTCATATTAAACAAAACCGGCGCCGATCAATGGCAACGCCTGGGGCTGCCGGGCGGTGTCGAGGGAATGCCTTATAAAAGCTATGAAGTCCCCATGGACGAAGTCAACCGCGTACTTAGTGATGATGGCAAGACAAGGCTTTATGCCAATTTTTGCGTTTTAGTAGAGTTTGATGTAGCCAATGACGTTTGGCGCAAGCTAGGCGACGGTAAAACCCTGGGTGCCCCTTTTTGGCGAACAGGCCCCTACGAGTGGAAAAGTGGCAGCCTGGATGAGTTCTTGCGGGTCAAGGCGACACTGCCCAAGCCAACCACCTTTGAAACAGTTCACGCAGCCCTTGCCCCCGTTCCCACGGCCGTTACGCCGATCAAGAAGGAAATCAATTACATATGGGCTGGCGCCATGATTCCGGATGATCGGCTCAGCCTGATGCTGGAGAATGCACGTAAGACACCCGGTTTCCAATCAGTGGTCCATGTCGACGCAGACAGCCCGGAAAAGTTTGCATCGATCAAAGCGGCCTTGGACAAAAAAACGCCCAACCTGGAAGTGCGAAATCTGAATGAAGATCCTTTCTTCCAAGAGTTCAAGACCACGCAAGCCGGTGAGATGTACCAGTATTTTCGTCAGGGCAAAACCCACAATTACGCGGCGGCTTCAGATGCTCTGCGCTATCCGCTGATCAACCACCGGGGCGGCATCTACCTGGACAGTGATGACTTGATCACCAAGCAGATTGGAGATATCGAGCTCAAAGCAGGTACCGATGACCTATTGCTCAACTCCCATGTGAAGCATTCCGAACTCTCGTTCACGGGCTACAACACTAACGTGTTCGCCAGCCATCCCAACAACCGGGTCCTCAAAGAGATCAGTGAGGAATCCTACAAACGATTCCGGGAAAACAAACCATGGCTGGACACACACCGACCTTACCTTGAGAGGGACAATCCCAGCCCTGAGGCCATACGGGAATTCAATGAGTATGAGAGCAAGATATTTGAAGTAACGGGGCCTGACGTCTTTAACGATGTCTTGAAGAAAAGCCGGCCCGACTACTACGGGCTCAGCGAAACGATCGGTAACAACGCGCGAGCCGGCATCATTTTACCGAGGGCGGATGCACTCGCAGAGCAGTCCGCCATTGACTATTACCTACCCTTCCATCGCCGTTTTGAAATAGACATAGGCGGCGGCCACTCTATGGTCGACAGAGTCAGCTGATACCGAGAACACGACCCTGATCGTTCCCAGCCATGGGGACGGTCATCACTCTGTCGCCTGACGAACCTGTTTTTCCAGCTCCTGCTTCAAACCAGGCTCAAGTTTCAGTTGGCGTGCCAGCTCATCCAGGTACGCTTTCTCCATAAAGTTCTCCTCATCCACCAGCATCACACTGGCGATGTACATCTCAGCCGCCATCTCCGGGGTACTGGCCGCCCGTGCTACATCGGCCGGGTCCAGGGGCTTGTTCAGTTCCGCGTGCAGCCAGCTTTGCAGCTCGCGGTCGTTATCCAGCTTGGTGAACTCGCCTTCGATCAGCTCGCGTTCGCGCGCATCCACATGGCCGTCGGCCTTGGCGGCGGCGACCAGCGCCTTGAGAATGCCCTGGCTGTGTTGCTCGACCTGGGCCGGTGGCAGGCGGTCGATGGTCTGCGGTTCGCCCTGCGGCGCATTGGCTTGATTGGCCTGCCAGTTGCCATAGGCTTTATAGGCAATCACCCCCAAAGCCGCCAAGCCGCCGTAAGTCAGGGCCTTGCCGCCAAATTTGCGCGCCTTCTTGTTGCCCATCAGCAAGCCCATGGCGCCGGCCGCCAGGGCGCCGCCACCCGCTCCACCGAGCAAACTCCCCAGCCCGCCACCGCCCAGCAAACCGCCGAGAGCGCCTTTGTCATCCTGCTTGCGTTGGCCGCCAGCCTTGTTTTGCAACATGTCCTGGCCAGACTTGAGCAGTTGATCGAGCAATCCACGGGTATTCATTCGTAGCCTCCAGACACTTGGGTTCATAGGACCAATAGGCCCCCAGCGTAAAACTAAGTGCCAAAAAGCCTCGATCTAGATTGCTTCCAGATGTAACGCGGGCGCCCTTCGCAAAAACCGATATACACTCGAGTGAATCTATAAAAACACCTCACTGGTAATTCCAGCATGATGACCTTGCGTCAAATCCGGCACTTTATCGCCGTGGCCGAGACCGGCTCGATCTCCGCCGCCGCGCAGACCGCGTTTATTTCCCAGTCGACACTGACCCTGGCCATCCAGCAACTGGAACAGGAAATCGGCGTCAACCTGTTCAACCGGCATGCCAAGGGCATGACCCTCACCCACCAGGGCCATCAATTCCTGCGCCAGGCGCACCTGATCCTCGCCACCGTCGATAACGCCAAGCGCAGCCTGCAACAGAGCACCGACCAAGTGGCGGGCCAGTTGATCATCGGCGTGACCAGCCTGGTGGCCGGTTATTATCTGGCCGATCTGCTGACGCGCTTCCAACGCGCCTACCCCAACGTGGAAATCCGCGTGATGGAGGATGAACGTCCGTATATCGAGCATTTACTGGTCAGCGGCGAGATCGACGTTGGCGTGCTGATCCTCTCCAATCTCGAGGACCGCCACGCGCTGCAGACCGAAGTGTTGACCCACTCGCCCCACCGTTTGTGGCTGCCGGCGCAACACCCATTGCTGGAACACGACAGCATCAACCTGGCCGATGTGGCGCGTGAGCCGTTGATCCAGCTGAATGTCGATGAAATGGGCCACAACGCCCAACGCCTATGGGCTGGAGCCGGGTTACAACCTCGGGTGACCTTGCGCACCGCGTCGACCGAAGCGGTGCGAAGCCTGGTGGCGGCGGGTCTCGGCGTGTCGATTCAGCCGGACATGACCTACCGGCCCTGGTCCCTGGAAGGCGACATTATTGAAGCACGGCCGATTGCCGACCTCAGCCAGACCCTCGACGTGGGCCTGGCCTGGCGCCGTGGCACCGCGCGTCCGGCGCTGGTCGACCCCTTCCTGACCGTGGCACGCGAACAGCCGCACCCGCGCAAGCCATCTATTTAATCGAATGCTGCATTCAGTATTTAGTATTTGTTGACCTCGCGCCTGGCCACTACTCTCAGCTAATCCATAAGAGAAGGCCGGGCGCCTTGTAAGAGAACGCCCATGGCCACACAAGAAAAGAGATCGCGAAAAATGTCCGGCGCGCCCACCCCGCTGCTCACTGCGTTGCTGATCGACGGCGAACTGGTCCAGGGCCAGGGTTTTGCCGAGCCGATCCTCAACCCGGCCACCGGTGAAGTGCTCACCCAGATCGCCGAAGCCAGCACCGAGCAGGTCGAAAGCGCAATCCTCGCCGCCCACCGCGCCTTTGCCGGTTGGTCACGGACCACGCCGCAGCAACGCTCGAACATCCTGCTGGGCATCGCCGACGCCATCGAAAAACAAGCCGACTACCTGGCCCGCCTGGAATCACTGAATTGCGGCAAGCCGTTGCACCTGGCGCGCCAGGATGACTTGAGCGCCACCGTCGATGTGTTCCGCTTCTTCGCCGGGGCCGTGCGCTGCCAGACCGGGCAACTGAGCGGCGAGTACCTGCCGGGCTACACCAGCATGGTGCGCCGCGATCCGATTGGTGTGGTGGCCTCCATCGCGCCGTGGAATTACCCGCTGATGATGGCCGCGTGGAAGATCGCCCCGGCCCTGGCTGCCGGTAATACCTTGGTGTTCAAGCCGTCGGAACACACGCCGCTGTCGATCCTGGCCCTCGCCCCGGTGCTTAAAGATCTGCTGCCGCGCGGCGTGATCAACATTCTGTGTGGCGGCGGCGAAGGGGTTGGCAGCCATCTGGTCAGCCACCCCAAGGTGCGCATGGTGTCGCTGACCGGCGATATCGTCACCGGGCAGAAGATCCTGCAGGCCGCCGCCAAAACCCTAAAACGCACGCACTTGGAACTCGGCGGCAAAGCCCCCGTGATCGTATGCAACGATGCCGACCTGCAAGCCGTGGTCGAGGGCGTGCGCGCCTATGGTTACTACAACGCCGGCCAGGATTGCACCGCCGCGTGCCGCATCTACGCCCAGGCCGGAATCCACGACAAACTGGTCGCCGAACTGGGCGCGGCCGTGAGCAGCCTGCGCTTTGCCGGCAAACGCGATGCCGATAACGAACTCGGCCCGCTGATCAGTACGCGCCAGCGCGACCGCGTCGCCAGTTTTGTCGAACGTGCCCTCGGCCAGCCGCATATCGAACGCATCACCGGCGCCGCCGTGCATTCCGGTGCGGGCTTCTATTACCAACCTACCCTGCTCGCCGGCTGCAAACAGAACGACGAAATCGTGCAGCGCGAAGTGTTCGGCCCGGTCGTCACGGTGACGCGCTTCGACGAGCTGGAACAGGCGGTGGACTGGGCCAACGACTCCGAATACGGCCTGGCCTCGTCGGTGTGGACCCAGAACCTCGACAAGGCCATGCAAGTGGCCGCGCGCCTGCAATACGGCTGCACCTGGATCAACAGCCATTTCATGCTGGTCAGCGAAATGCCCCACGGCGGCTTGAAGCGCTCGGGGTACGGGAAAGACCTGTCCAGCGATTCGCTGCAGGACTACAGCGTGGTACGTCACATCATGGCGCGCCACGGCCAACATCTTTAAAACAACAACTAAGCTCTTGCGTTACCGGTTGCACACAACTGCCCCGACCATAATTAAAGAAGAGGGAACCCCCATGTCTGCGCACAAGACCGCACTGCTCAGTGCCCTGACCACAGCGCTGCTGGCCAGCGCCAGCCTCCAGGCCGCCGAACCGCTTAAAGCCGTTGGCGCGGGTGAAGGCCAGTTGGATATCGTCGCGTGGCCCGGCTATATAGAACGTGGCGAAAGCGACAAGGCCTACGACTGGGTCAGCGGTTTCGAGAAGGAAACCGGCTGCAAGGTGAATGTGAAAACCGCCGCCACCTCGGACGAAATGGTCAGCCTGATGGCCAAGGGCGGGTATGACCTGGTCACCGCGTCGGGCGATGCATCGCTGCGCCTGATCGTCGGCAAGCGCGTGCAGCCGATCAACACCGCGCTGATCCCCAACTGGAAGAATATCGACCCGCGCCTGAAGGATGCGCCGTGGTACGTGGTCGGCCAGCAAACCTACGGCACCCCGTACCAGTGGGGCCCGAACGTGTTGATGTACAACACCAACGTGTTCAAGACCGCGCCCACCAGCTGGGACGTGTTGTTCAACGCGCAGAACCTGCCGGACGGCAAGCCGAACAAGGGCCGCGTGCAGGCGTATGACGGGCCGATCTACATCGCCGACGCGGCGCTGTACCTCAAGTCGACCAAGCCGGAACTGGGCATTCAAAGCCCATACGAACTGACCGAAACCCAGTACAAGGCCGTGCTCGATCTGTTGCGCGCCCAGCAACCGCTGATCCACCGCTACTGGCACGACACCACCGTGCAAATGAGTGACTTCAAGAACGAAGGCGTGGTGGCCTCCAGCGCTTGGCCGTATCAGGTCAACGGCCTGCAGAACGAGAAGCAGCCGATTGCTTCGACGATTCCGAAGGAAGGCGCCACCGGCTGGGCCGACACCACGATGTTGCACACCGAGGCCAAGCACCCGAACTGCGCCTACAAGTGGATGGACTGGTCGCTGCAGCCGAAGGTCCAGGGCGATGTCGCCGCCTGGTTCGGTTCGTTGCCGGCCGTGCCTGCGGCCTGCAAGGAAAGTGAACTGCTCGGCGCCGAGGGTTGCAAGACCAATGGTTTCGACCAGTTCGAAAAAATCGCCTTCTGGAAAACCCCGCAAGCTGAAGGCGGCAAGTTCGTGCCGTACAGCCGCTGGACCCAGGATTACATCGCGATCATGGGCGGCAGGTAAGGCCTTCCAAACGACCTAGGTCCCCAGTGGGAGGGGGCAAGCCCCCTCCCACATTGACCGCACTCATAGATGTTTTGTTTTTTCAGAAGTCCAGGCCGGGCCGCTGCGACGACCCGCGCCTTTTCGGAGCACCGCACCATGACGCTTGCAGTCCAATTCACCCACGTTTCCCGTCAGTTCGGCGAAGTGAAAGCCGTTGACCGGGTTTCCATCGATATCCAGGACGGCGAGTTCTTTTCCATGCTCGGCCCTTCCGGCTCAGGCAAGACCACCTGCCTGCGCCTGATCGCCGGGTTCGAGCAGCCGAGCGCAGGCTCGATCCGCATTCATGGCGAGGAAGCCGCCGGCTTGCCGCCGTATCAGCGTGATGTAAACACCGTGTTCCAGGATTACGCGCTGTTCCCGCATATGAATGTGCGCGACAACGTCGCCTACGGCCTCAAGGTCAAGGGCGTCGGCAAGGCCGAACGCCTGAACCGTGCCGAGGAAGCCCTGGCCATGGTCGCGCTCGGCGGCTACGGCAACCGCAAGCCGGTGCAGCTCTCCGGCGGCCAACGCCAACGGGTGGCCCTGGCTCGCGCCCTGGTCAATCGTCCGCGGGTATTGCTGCTGGATGAACCACTGGGTGCCCTTGACCTCAAGTTGCGCGAGCAGATGCAAAGCGAGCTGAAGAAGCTGCAGCGCCAGCTGGGCATCACGTTTATCTTCGTGACCCACGACCAGACCGAAGCCCTGTCGATGTCCGACCGTGTGGCGGTGTTCAACAAAGGTCGCATCGAGCAAGTCGACACCCCGCGCAACCTCTACATGAAACCGGCCACCGCGTTCGTCGCCGAGTTTGTCGGCACCTCCAACGTGATTCGCGGCGAGCTGGCCCAGCGCCTCAGCGGCAGCGCGCAGCCGTTCTCGATCCGCCCGGAACACGTGCGCTTTGCCGACGGCCCGCTGGGCGCCGGCGAGGTGGAAATCAGCGGTCTGCTCCACGATATTCAATATCAGGGCAGCGCCACCCGCTATGAACTGAAGCTGGAGAACGGCCAGGCGTTGAACATCAGCCAGGCCAACAATCAGTGGCTGGACATCAGCAGCGGCCATCAGGTCGGCCAGTCCATCACCGCCCGTTGGGCGCGGGAAGCCATGACCCCGCTGACCGACAGCACAGGCGAGGTGTGACATGAGCCTGGCCCTTTCCCACCCGCCGATGCGCAGGTTTTCCAACCTGCTGTACCGCAAGCCCAACCTCTACCTGGCGATGCTGCTAGTGCCGCCGCTGATCTGGTTCGGTGCCATCTACCTCGGCTCGCTGCTGACCCTGCTGTGGCAAGGTTTCTATACCTTCGACGACTTCACCATGGCGGTCACGCCGGACCTGACCCTGGCCAACTTCGCCGCGCTGTTCCAGCCGTCAAACTTCGACATCATCGTGCGCACCTTGAGCATGGCGATTGTGGTGTCGATCGCCAGCGCCATCGTCGCCTTCCCCATCGCCTACTACATGGCGCGCTACACCACGGGCAAGACCAAGGCGTTCTTCTATATCGCGGTGATGATGCCGATGTGGGCCAGCTACATCGTCAAGGCCTATGCCTGGACCTTGCTGCTGGCCAAGGGCGGCGTGGCGCAGTGGTTCGTGCAACACCTGGGGCTGGAGCCGGTGTTGCAGTTCGTGCTGGGCATTCCCGGTGTGGGCGGCAGCACCTTGAGCACCTCGCACCTGGGGCGGTTCATGGTGTTCGTCTATATCTGGCTGCCGTTCATGATCCTGCCGATCCAGGCCTCCCTGGAACGCTTGCCGCCCTCGTTGCTGCAAGCCTCGGCGGATTTGGGCGCCAAGCCACGCCAGACCTTTATGCAGGTGATTCTGCCGCTGTCGGTGCCGGGGATTGCCGCCGGTTCGATCTTCACGTTCTCGCTGACCCTGGGCGATTTCATCGTGCCGCAACTGGTCGGCCCGCCGGGTTACTTCGTCGGCGGCATGGTCTACGCGCAGCAAGGCGCCATCGGCAATATGCCCATGGCCGCGGCGTTCACCCTGGTGCCGATCGTGCTGATCGCGGTTTACCTGTCCATCGTCAAACGCCTGGGGGCCTTCGATGCACTCTGAAAAATCGTCTATGGGTCTGAAGATCGCAGCGTGGGGTGGACTGGTTTTTCTCCATTTCCCGATCCTGATCATCTTCCTCTACGCCTTCAACACCGAAGAAGCCGCGTTCAGCTTTCCGCCCCAGGGCTTCACCCTGAAGTGGTTCAGCGTGGCCTTCGCCCGACCGGACGTGCTGGAAGCGATCAAGCTGTCGTTGCAGATTGCGGCCATCGCCACCCTGATCGCCATGGTGCTCGGCACCCTGGCCTCGGCGGCGCTGTATCGCCGCGAGTTCTTCGGCAAGCAAGGCGTGTCGTTGATGCTGATCCTGCCGATTGCACTGCCGGGGATCATCACCGGTATCGCGCTGCTGGCGACCTTCAAGACACTGGGCATTGAGCCTGGGATGTTCACCATCATCGTCGGCCACGCGACCTTCTGCGTGGTGATCGTCTACAACAACGTCATCGCGCGCTTGCGCCGCACGTCCCACAGCCTGATCGAAGCCTCGATGGACCTGGGCGCCGACGGCTGGCAGACCTTCCGCTACATCATCATGCCCAACCTGGGCTCGGCGCTGCTGGCCGGCGGCATGCTCGCCTTTGCGCTGTCGTTCGACGAAATCATCGTCACCACCTTCACCGCCGGCCACGAGCGCACCTTGCCGCTGTGGCTGCTCAACCAGTTAAGCCGCCCACGGGATGTGCCGGTGACCAACGTGGTGGCGATGCTGGTGATGTTGGTGACGATGTTCCCGATTCTCGGTGCCTATTACCTGACGCGCGGCGGTGAAAGCGTGGCCGGTAGTGGCGGTAAATAACGTTGCCATTGAAGGGACACGGTTCAAATGAGGGAGGGGGCAAGCCCCTCCCACATTTAGAGCCAGTGTATTCAAGGAAATAACAATAGTTTGTGGAGAGCTGAACCATGCAAACCAAATTACTGATCAATGGCCAACTGATCGAAGGCGAAGGCCCGGCCCAAGCCGTATTCAACCCGGCCCTCGGCCGCGTACTGGTAGAAATCAAGGAAGCCAGCGAAGCCCAGGTGGACGCGGCCGTGCGCGCCGCCGATGCGGCGTTCGAAGGTTGGTCGCAAACCGCGCCCAAGGATCGCTCGCTGCTGCTGCTGAAATTGGCAGACGCGATCGAAGCCCACGGTGAAGAGTTGGCCAAGCTGGAGTCGGACAACTGCGGCAAGCCCTACAGCGCCGCGCTCAACGATGAAATCCCGGCGATTGCCGACGTGTTCCGCTTCTTTGCCGGCGCCAGCCGTTGCATGAGCGGTTCGGCGGGCGGTGAGTATTTGCCCGGCCACACCTCGATGATCCGCCGCGACCCGGTGGGCGTGATCGCGTCCATCGCCCCGTGGAATTACCCGTTGATGATGGTCGCCTGGAAAATCGCCCCGGCCCTGGCCGCCGGTAATACCGTGGTGCTCAAGCCGTCGGAACAAACCCCGCTGACCGCGCTGCGGATGGTCGAACTGGCGGCGGATATTTTCCCGGCCGGCGTGCTCAACCTGGTGTTCGGCCGTGGGCCGACGGTGGGCAACCCGCTGGTGACTCATCCTAAAGTGCGCATGGTGTCGCTGACCGGCTCCATCGCCACCGGCGCGAATATCATCTCCAGCACCGCCGACAGCGTGAAGCGCATGCACATGGAACTGGGCGGCAAGGCGCCGGTGATCATCTTCAACGACGCGGATATCGACGCGGCCGTGGAAGGCATTCGCACCTTCGGCTTCTACAACGCCGGCCAGGATTGCACCGCTGCGTGCCGGATTTACGCGCAAGCGCAGATCTACGATGCGTTTGTCGAGAAGCTCGGCGCAGCGGTCGCCAGCATCAAATATGGCTTGCAGGATGATCCGGCCACCGAGTTGGGCCCTTTGATTACCGCGCAACATCGCGACCGTGTCGCCGGGTTTGTCGAGCGCGCCGTGGCACAGCCGCACATTCGCCTGGTCACCGGCGGCAAGGCGGTGGAAGGTAATGGCTACTTCTTTGAACCGACCGTGCTGGCCGACGCTCAGCAGGACGACGAGATCGTGCGCCGCGAGGTGTTCGGCCCGGTGGTATCGGTGACCAAGTTCACCGATGAAGCGCAGGTGCTGGGCTGGGCCAATGATTCGGACTACGGCCTGGCGTCATCCGTGTGGACCGCCGACGTAGGACGCGCCCATCGCTTGGCCGCGCGCCTGCAGTACGGCTGCACCTGGGTGAACACCCACTTCATGCTCGTCAGCGAAATGCCCCACGGCGGTCAGAAACTGTCGGGGTATGGCAAGGACATGTCCATGTACGGGTTGGAGGACTACACCACCGTTCGCCATGTGATGTTCAAGCACTGACGAGGAGCGAGCTTACTGTGGCGAGGGCGCTTGCTCCCTCGCCATAACAATGCGCTCCGACAACGCCGCTCTCATAACAATAAAATTCAGGTTCTCCCCCATGGATATCACCCGCCGCGACTTCCTCAACGGCGTCGCTGTCACTATTGCCGCCGGTATGACCCCACTGCAAATCCTGCACGCCGCCCCCGACGGCCGCTACTACCCACCCGCCCTCACCGGCTTGCGCGGCAGCCATGTCGGCTCGTTTGAAGTGGCGCACCAGATGGGCTGGGAGAAGAAGATGTTCGACACCGATAAGCTGCCGATCACCGAGGACTATGACCTGGTGGTCGTCGGCGGCGGCTTGAGCGGTTTGTCGGCGGCGTGGTTCTACCGTGAGAAGCACCCCAAGGCGAAGATCCTGATCCTGGAAAACCACGACGACTTCGGCGGCCATGCCAAGCGCAATGAGTTCCAGGCCGGTGGCCGCATGCTCATCGGCTACGGCGGCAGCGAGGCGTTCCAGTCGCCCAACCACCTGTACAGCAAGGAAGTGAACGGGCTGTTGAAGAAACTCGGGGTAAACATCAAGCGCTTCGAAACCGCCTTTGACCGCCAGTTCTACCCAAGCCTTGGGCTGTCGCGCGGGGTGTTTTTCGACCAGGAAAACTTCGGCGAAGACAAACTGGTGACCGGCGACCCGACGCCGATGGTCGCCGATGACATCGCGCCGGACCAACTGAATGCGCGGGCCATCAGCGATTTCATCAATGACTTCCCATTGCCGCCTGCAGACCGCCAGGCCCTGATCGCCCTGCACACGGCGCCCAAGGACTACCTAGCGGGCAAGTCTGCCGAAGAAAAGGCCGACTACCTGGCGGCCACCAGCTACCGCGATTTCCTGCTCAAGAACGTAGGGTTGTCGGAAGGTGCAGTGAAGTATTTCCAGAGCCGTACCAATGACTTCATGGCCCTGAGCATCGATGCAGTCGCCTCGTCCGATGCCTACAGCGTGGGTTTCCCGGGCTTTGCCGGGATGAACCTGGCGCCGATCAGCGAAGAAGCGGCGGCGGAAATGGAAGAGCCCTACATCTACCACTTCCCGGATGGCAATGCGTCGGTGGCGCGGTTGCTGGTGCGCAGCCTGATCCCAGGTGTGGCGCCGGGGCACACCATGGACGATATCGTCCTGGCGGCGTTTGACTACGCCAAGCTCGACCAGCCCAAGGCGGCCGTGCGGTTGCGCCTGAACAGCACGGCGGTCAGCGTGCGTAACGTCGGCGATGGCGTGCACATCGGCTACAGCCGTGGCGGACAACTCGCACAAGTACGCGGCAAACGCTGCATCCTGGCCTGCTACAACATGATGATTCCGTATCTGTTGAAGGATTTGCCGGCGCCGCAAGCCCACGCGCTGAGCCAGAACGTGAAGTACCCGCTGGTGTACACCAAGGTGGTGATCCGCAACTGGCAGTCGTTCCAGACACTCGGCGTGCATGAGATTTATGCGGCGACCCAGCCTTACAGCCGGATCAAGCTGGACTACCCGGTGAGCATGGGCGGCTACGACCACCCGCGTGACCCGACGCAGCCGATTGGCTTGCACATGGTCTACGTGCCCACCAGCCCGAACAGCGGCATGAACGCCCGCGACCAGGCCCGTGCCGGGCGGGGCAAGTTGTATGGGCAGACGTTCGAACAGTTGGAAGCGCAGTTGCGTGATCAGTTGCAGCGCATGCTGGGGCCGGGAGGGTTCAACCATGAGACCGATATTCTGGCGATCACTGTCAACCGCTGGTCACATGGGTATGCGAGCTTCTCTAACAGTCTGTTTGATGACGCCGATGAAAGCGAAGCGTGGATGAACCTGGCGCGCAAGCCGGTGGGGCACGTGAGCATCGCCAACTCGGACGCGGCGTGGAGTGCGTATGCGCATGCAGCGATTGATGAGGCTTACCGCGCAGTGGGTGAAATCGCCTGAAATACAGCCTGAATGTGGGAGGGGGCTTGCTCCCGATAACGGTGTGTCAGTCAACACATGTATGTCTGATGTACCGCTATCGGGAGCAAGCCCCCTCCCACATTTGGATGTGCATGATTTGGGGGAAATGTGAGCACTCACCACGCCGGAAATGTCTTGTCGCATTTGCAATGCCATCACCCCGCTATCAATCAATTTTCCTACGTCATCGAACCGCTTAAGCTATCCGGCGTCTGTTTAATGTCCG
The DNA here is from genome assembly GCF_045037875.1 of Pseudomonas petroselini. NCBI lineage: Bacteria > Pseudomonadati > Pseudomonadota > Gammaproteobacteria > Pseudomonadales > Pseudomonadaceae > Pseudomonas > Pseudomonas petroselini. The sequence goes on along the minus strand of NZ_CP173614.1, from coordinate 2,145,279 downwards.
TTGCGTTTGGCCGAAGGCATGTCCGAACCGTAATTTCTGATCCAGCACGTGCCAGGAACGGCGCGGGATTTGCTCACGACAGGTTGTCTCTATGCACCGCAGGAATTTGCTCAAAGCGTCCATGGCCATTGCGGCTTACACCGGTTTATCCGCCAGCGGCCTGCTCGCCGCCCAGGCCTGGGCCGGGAACCGTGCCGCCGATGGCAAGGCCGTCGCGTTCGATTTCGAATCGCTCAAGGCCCAGGCCAAACAACTCGCCGGAACCGCTTACAAAGACACCCGACAGGTGCTGCCGCCGACCCTGGCGACCATGACCCCGCAGAATTTCAACGCCATCGGCTACGACGGCAACCATTCGCTGTGGAAGGAATTGAACGGCCAACTCGACGTGCAATTCTTCCACGTCGGCATGGGGTTCAAGACGCCGGTGCGCATGCACAGCGTCGACCCCAAGACCCGTGAAGCGCGTGAGGTGCATTTCCGCCCTTCGCTGTTCAATTATGAAAAAACCACGGTCGACACTAAGCAACTGACCGGCGATCTCGGTTTCTCCGGCTTCAAGCTGTTCAAGGCACCCGAACTGGACCGGCATGACGTGCTGTCATTCCTCGGCGCCAGTTACTTCCGTGCGGTGGATTCAACCGGCCAGTACGGCCTGTCGGCCCGTGGCCTGGCCATCGACACTTACGCGAAAAAACGCGAAGAATTCCCCGACTTCACACAGTTCTGGTTTGAAACCCCGGACAAGAACGCCACTCGCTTCGTGGTCTACGCCCTGCTCGACTCGCCCAGCGCGACCGGCGCCTATCGCTTCGACATCGACTGCCAGGCCAACCAGGTGGTGATGGCCATCGACGCCCATATCAATGCGCGCACCACCATCGAACAACTGGGCATCGCGCCGATGACCAGCATGTTCAGCTGCGGCACCCACGAGCGCCGCATGTGCGACACCATCCACCCGCAAATCCACGACTCGGACCGCCTGGCGATGTGGCGCGGTAACGGCGAGTGGATCTGCCGTCCGCTGAATAACCCGGCCAAGCTGCAATTCAACGCGTTTGCCGATACAGACCCGAAAGGCTTCGGCCTGGTGCAGACCGACCATGAGTTCGCCAGCTACCAGGACACGGTGGACTGGTACAGCAAGCGCCCGAGCCTGTGGGTCGAACCGACCACAGCATGGGGCGAAGGCTCGATCGACCTGTTGGAAATTCCTACCACCGGCGAGACCCTCGATAACATCGTGGCCTTCTGGACCCCGAAAAAACCCGTGGCGGCCGGCGATTCGCTGAACTACGGCTACAAGCTGTACTGGAGCGCGCTGCCACCGGTGAGCACGCCGCTGGCACAGGTCGATGCCACCCGTTCCGGCATGGGCGGCTTTACCGAAGGCTGGGCACCGGGTGAGCACTACCCGGAAGTCTGGGCCCGCCGATTTGCCGTGGACTTCAAGGGGGGCGGCCTGGATCGCCTGCCAGCGGGCACCGGGATCGAGCCAGTGGTGACCTGTTCCCACGGCGAAGTGAAGGACTTCAGCGTGCTGGTACTCGACAACATCAAGGGCTACCGCATCCTGTTTGACTGGTACCCGACCAGCGACAGCGTGGAACCGGTGGAACTGCGCCTGTTTATTCGCACGCAAGACCGCACCTTGAGTGAAACCTGGCTGTATCAGTATTTCCCGCCGGCACCCGAGGCGCGTAAATACACATGATGCCAACTGTGGGAGCGGCGCATCGCCGCTCCCACAGGGCTCAAAGGCAGGCATCAGAACCGCGACACACTCTTCATCGCCCCAATCAGATACCGCATTGCCACCTGATCGTTCTCGGTCAGGGCGCGGTACTGCGCCAGCAATTCCACTTCATCCGAACTCAACCTTCGCCCCCGTAAAGACACCCTGCGCGTCAGAAAACACACCACCACACCCGCTACACCATAGGACTTGGCCATGGACTGCTTCTCCTGATATCCATCAAAAACTCCTGTTGCCCATTACCCGCCTCCCATGAAGCGCAATGCCTCAGTGAGCAAACCGACTGACTTCCTGGGCCAGGAGTCAGCTTTACCCTAAGCGTAGAAACGATCTCGAAATTTGTGGGATTTTTTTAGAGTATTCACTTAAAAAAGTATCGCGGTAACAAAGACCTACAGCCATTTCCCACGCTACAGCCGTAAAAAAACCCACCGGGTTAGGGTGGGCTCTGGTGAAGCGCGCAGCGGCTCAATCCCTCAAGTCAGACTCATGGATCGGCTGGTCACGATGGGTGGCGCGCTGATACTGCGCAGGCCAGGTGGCCTTGCGCCCGCCCAGGTCATCATCGGCATGCAGCGGCCAATACGGATCACGCAGCAGCTCACGGGCGAGGAAGATGATGTCGGCCTGACAGGTGCGCAGGATGTGCTCGGCCTGGGCGGGTTCGGTGATCATGCCCACGGTGCCGGTGGCCATCCCCGACTCTTTGCGCACGCGCTCGGCGAAGCGGGTCTGGTAGCCGGGGCCGGTGGGGATCTCGGCGTTGGCAGCCGTGCCCCCGGACGAGACGTCGATCAGGTCGACCCCCAGGTCCTTCAGGCGACGTGCCAGCTCCACGGTTTCATCCGGGTTCCAGCCATCCTCCACCCAGTCGGTGGCCGACACCCGCACAAACAGCGGCAGTTCCTGGGGCCAGACTTCGCGCACGGCCTGGGTCACTTGCAACACCAGCCGGATACGGTTTTCAAACGAGCCACCGTACTGGTCCTGACGCTGATTGCTGATGGGCGAGAGGAATTGATGCAGCAAGTAACCGTGGGCTGCATGGATTTCCACCACTTCAAAACCTGCGGTCAGGGCACGCTTGGCGGCGGCGACAAAATCGGCGATCACTTGCTGGATCTGCCCTTCGTCCAAAGGCTTGGGTTGGGTGTGCTGAGGGTCGAAGGCAATCGGCGATGGCCCTACCGGCACCCAGCCGCCGTCTTCCGGCTTGACGCTGCCGTGCTTGCCGATCCAGGGCCGATGGGTACTGGCTTTGCGCCCGGCGTGGGCCAGTTGAATGCCGGCCACCGCGCCTTGGGCCGCGATGAAACGCGTGATGCGTTGCAGCGGTTCGATCTGCTCATCTTTCCACAGGCCGAGGTCTTCGGCGGTGATGCGGCCATCGGCGGTCACGGCGGTGGCTTCGGTGAAGATCAACCCGGCGCCGCCGACGGCACGACTGCCGAGGTGGACGAGGTGCCAGTCATTGGCCAGGCCATCGACGCTTGAGTATTGGCACATGGGCGAAACCGCGATGCGGTTGAGCAGGGTCAATTGGCGCAGGGTGTAGGGTTCGAGCAGCTGACTCATGGCGCACCTCTTCTGGGTTCTGTGGGCACTATTCAAACAGTGCTTAGAGCCTAGTCGACAACGCTGGATTGCACAGGGTTCAGAAAGGAAAGCGGGAGCCGATTGCCGGCTCCCGTGCTGCAAAAGCCTACATTTCGACCTGGGTACCCAGCTCGATCACGCGGTTTACCGGGAGTTTGAAGAAGCGCAGGTTGCCGTTGGCGTTCTTCAGCATGAAGGCAAATAAAGCTTCGCGCCAACGGGCCATGCCCTTGATTCGCGAGGCGATGACCGTCTCGCGGCTCAGGAAGTAAGTGGTGCGCATCGGGCTGAAGTCCAGCTCATCGAGGTGACACAACTTCAGCGCTTGGGGCACATCCGGCTCGTCGGTGAAACCAAAGTGCAGGATGACGCGGAAGAAACCTTCACCATAGGCATCCACCTCAAACCGCCGCGCGGCCGGAACGCGCGGAATGTCTTCGTAGACCACGGTCAGCAGCACCACTTGCTCATGCAATACCTGGTTATGCAGCAGGTTGTGCAACAACGCGTGAGGCACGGCGTCCGGGCGCGCGGTGAGGAACACGGCGGTGCCCTGCACCCGATGGGGCGGTTGCACACGGATACTGCTGATGAAGATCGGCAGCGGCAGGCCGCCTTCGTCGAGACGCTCCACCAGCAATTGCTTGCCGCGCTTCCAGGTGGTCATCAGCACGAACAACACGATCCCGGCCAATACCGGGAAGGCGCCACCCTGGATGATTTTCGGCACGTTGGCGGCAAAGTACAGCCCGTCGACCAACAGGCAGCAGACCAGAACCGGCACGGCCAGCACCGGCGGCCATTTCCACAGCAGCAGCATCACCGCCGACACCAGGATGGTGGTCATCAGCATGGTGCCGGTCACCGCGACGCCGTAGGCCGACGCCAGGGCGTTGGAGGACTCGAAGCCCAGCACCAGCAGGATCACGCCGACCATCAGCGACCAGTTCACCGCGCCGATATAGATCTGGCCTTGCTCGGCACTGGAGGTGTGCTGGATATGCATACGCGGGATGTAACCCAGCTGGATCGCCTGGCGGGTCAGCGAGAATGCGCCGGAGATGACCGCCTGGGAGGCGATCACCGTCGCCAGGGTGGACAACACCACCAGCGGGATCAGCGCCCAGCTCGGCGCCAGCAGGTAGAACGGGTTGCGCGCGGCTTCAGGGTCGCCGAGCAGCATCGCGCCCTGGCCGAAATAATTGAGCACCAGCGCCGGCAGCACCAAGATGAACCAGGCCCGAGCGATGGGTTTGCGGCCGAAGTGGCCCATGTCGGCGTACAACGCTTCGGCACCGGTCAACGCCAGCACCACCGCGCCGAGGATGGCCACGCCGATGCCAGGGTGAGCCTCGAAGAATCGCACGGCCCACATCGGGTTCATGGCACTGAGCACCTCAGGGTGCAGGGTGATCCCATACACACCGAGGCCGCCCAGCACCAGGAACCAGGTCACCATCACCGGCCCGAACAGCTTGCCGATGTGGTCGGTGCCGTGCTTCTGGATCAGGAACAGCGCCACCAGAACCACCAGGGCGATGGGCACGACCCATTTTTCCAGGCCGTCGAAGGCCAACTCCAGGCCCTCAACCGCGGACAACACGGAAATCGCCGGGGTGATCATGCTGTCACCGTAGAACAGCGCCGCGCCGCACAGGCCACACACCACCAGGAAACTGCGCAGCTTCTTGCGCTCCCCCGCTGCCCGTCGTGCCAGTGCAGTCAGGGCCATGATCCCGCCCTCACCCTGGTTATCGGCGCGCAGCACGAACAGCATGTATTTGATCGAGACCACCCAGATCAGTGACCAGAAGATCAGCGCCAGAATCCCCAGCACACCGTCGTGGTTGACCTGAACCCCATAACCGCCGTTGAACACCTCTTTAAGGGTGTAGAGCGGGCTGGTCCCGATATCGCCGTACACCACCCCGACCGCTGCCACCAGCATGCCAATCGGCTTGGCGTTTGACTGCTCGGCACCTGCTGCCTGATTACTTGCCTGACCCATCAACCACTCCTGCCCTTTGACCTGAGGTCTTTTATAAACAACGCATCTAAGCTGACCCTAGCATGCGCTGTTTTACTTCTCGTAACAGACGTTTTGTTGACCTTAGGATTTTACCTACCCGCAACGGCGCGAAGCATAGCGCAGCACTCGTCGCATTTCGCTGTTGAAGTGATTTGGAGAACAGGGCATTTTTGATAATGCCAGTCAGTTAGGAGGTAGAAAGGGTAAAAAGTACCTTGTGGCGAGGGAGCTTGCTCCCGTTGGGCGCGAAGCGGCCCCAGTACATTGTTTGAGAATGCAGGGACTGCTACGCAGTCCAACGGGAGCAAGCTCCCTCGCCACAGGACAGTGTTCACCCTTGACTGAATGGTAAATAGAGCAAATCTCTACAGATCCATCGCTGTGGGCGGCGATCCAAAGCTCTCCACCCTCCTGAAAGTGCTTCAGGCGTTAGGTGTAGGCATGTCTAAAGTTGTCTCGCACCGCGCGGAGCAAGACATCCGGGTTTAAGAGCGGGGTAAGGGCCGCGCGAATGACCCACTGCAGCACTCGTCGCATTTCCCTGCATAAAGCTGGTCAAGTGCGCTGCCCGTCGCTAGAATTGCGCACTTTTTGATCAGAGGCACACCAAGTGCCCATCCGCAGCCCTGTCGTGCACGACTGGCGGCGTCATTCAATACCGAGGTTAGACATGTCCACCACCATCGCAAAAGCCAACCCCAAGGTTGGCTTTGTTTCCCTGGGTTGCCCGAAGGCTCTGGTCGACTCCGAGCGCATCCTCACGCAACTGCGTATGGAAGGCTATGACGTTGTGTCCACCTACCAGGACGCCGACGTGGTGGTGGTCAACACTTGCGGCTTCATCGACTCGGCCAAGGCAGAGTCCCTGGAAGTGATCGGCGAAGCCATCAAAGAAAACGGCAAGGTCATCGTGACCGGCTGCATGGGCGTGGAAGAAGGCGCTATCCGCAACGTGCACCCGAGCGTGTTGGCGGTGACCGGCCCGCAGCAGTACGAGCAGGTGGTCAACGCCGTGCACGACGTAGTGCCGCCGCGCCAGGACCACAACCCGCTGATCGACCTGGTGCCGCCGCAAGGCATCAAGTTGACCCCACGCCACTATGCGTACCTGAAGATTTCCGAAGGCTGCAACCACAGCTGCAGCTTCTGCATCATCCCGTCGATGCGCGGCAAGCTGGTCAGCCGTCCGGTCGGTGACGTGCTCGATGAGGCCCAGCGGCTGGTCAAATCCGGGGTCAAAGAGCTGTTGGTGATCTCCCAGGACACCAGCGCCTACGGCGTCGATGTGAAGTACCGCACCGGTTTCTGGAACGGCGCGCCGGTGAAAACCCGCATGACCGAACTGTGCGAAGCCCTCAGCAGCCTGGGTGTGTGGGTGCGCCTGCACTACGTTTACCCGTACCCGCACGTGGACGAACTGATCCCGCTGATGGCCGCCGGCAAGATCCTGCCGTACCTGGACATCCCGTTCCAGCACGCCAGCCCGAAGGTGCTCAAGGCCATGAAACGCCCGGCCTTCGAAGACAAAACCCTGGCGCGCATCAAGAACTGGCGCGAGATCTGCCCGGAACTGATCATCCGTTCGACCTTCATCGTCGGCTTCCCCGGCGAAACCGAAGAAGATTTCCAGTACCTGCTGGACTGGCTGACCGAAGCCCAACTGGACCGCGTCGGCTGCTTCCAGTACTCGCCGGTCGAAGGTGCCCCGGCCAACCTGCTGGACCTGGCCGTGGTGCCGGACGACGTCAAGCAGGACCGCTGGGAGCGCTTCATGGCGCACCAGCAGGCCATCAGCTCGGCGCGTCTGCAGCTGCGTATCGGCAAGGAAATCGAAGTGTTGATCGATGAAGTCGACGAGCAAGGCGCCGTCGGCCGTTGCTTCTTCGATGCGCCGGAAATCGACGGTAACGTGTTTATCGACGACGCCAGCGGCCTGAAGCCGGGCGACAAGGTCTGGTGCACCGTGACCGACGCCGACGAATACGACCTGTGGGCTGAAAAGCGCGACTGATCGGTAACCCCGTAAAAAGCCCTGCATCTGATCAAGATGTGGGGCTTTTTTAGGTCTATCGTTTGCCCATCGCCAATCATCGGCAGGGGCAGCGAGCATGCGTCGGCATTCGGTTATCCACACACCTAAAACCAGCGATTATCAAAAACTGACTGAAATATGGGAGTCCTCCGTGCGGGCAACCCATGATTTTTTGCCGGATAGCTACATCGAGCACCTGAGGCACCTGGTGCTGACTCACTATCTGGACACGGTGATGCTGATTTGCACCAAAGACTCGCACCAACGCATCACCGGGTTTGCCGGGGTGGCCGCAGGTAAAGTCGAAATGTTGTTTATCGACCCGAAATACCGGGGCCAGGGCCTTGGCCGGCAATTGCTGCGCTATGCGATCGAGCATATGAACGCCGACGAGCTGGAAGTGAACGAGCAGAACCCGCAGGCGCTGGGCTTTTACCTCAAACAGGGGTTCGAGGTGATCGGACGCACGGAGCATGATGGCCTGGGACAGCCGTATCCGTTACTGCGTATGCGTTTGTGCCAGCAGCAACAGCGCAGTGGCTGACGAAACGCAGCACCCACAAAAAGACAAAGCACTGAAATGGGGCCGGGATTAACCGGCGCCAGGCAGGTACAATAGCCGCCCCCTTTTGTTACGGCCCTTGTCATGACTGACCCCATACGCCTCTCCAAACGCCTTATCGAACTGGTCGGTTGCTCCCGTCGGGAGGCTGAGCTGTTCATTGAAGGCGGCTGGGTCTCGGTGGACGGTGAAGTGATCGACGAGCCGCAGTTCAAGGTCACCACCCAGAAAGTCGAACTCGACCCCGAAGCGAAGGCCACCGTGCCCGAGCCGGTGACCATCCTGCTGCACGCGCCGGCAGGTATGGACGCAGAAACGGCGATGGCCTCGATCAGCGCCGAAACCCTGTCCGAAGAGCACCGCTTCAGCAAGCGCCCGCTCAAGGGCCACTTCCTGCGCCTGACCGCCAGCGCCGACCTGCAAGCCAAGGCCAGCGGCCTGCTGGTATTTACCCAGGACTGGAAGATTCTGCGCAAGTTGACCGCCGATGCCGCCAAGATCGAGCAGGAATATGTGGTGGAAGTCGAAGGCGACATGGTTGCCCACGGCCTCAACCGCCTTAACCACGGCCTGACCTACAAAGGCAAAGAGCTGCCGGCGGTCAAAGCCAGCTGGCAGAACGAGAACCGCCTGCGCTTTGCGATGAAGAACCCGCAGCCGGGTGTCATCGCACTGTTCTGCGAAGCGGTTGGCCTCAAGGTTATCGCTATTCGCCGCATCCGCATCGGCGGCGTGTCCATCGGCAAAGTGCCAGTGGGCCAATGGCGGTACCTGTCCGGCAAAGAGAAGTTCTAAGCCGCTCCCCTATTATCGACATCGCCTGCCTGGGCGGTGTCCACCGTTGAAAACCAGGATTGCCCACCATGATTCACAATGACGTACTGCGCAGCGTGCGCTACATGCTCGACATCAGCGACAACAAGATGGTCGAGATCACCCAGCTCGGCGGCATGGAAGTCACCAAAGAAGACCTGCTGACCTACCTCAAGAAAGATGAGGAAGAAGGCTTCGTGTTCTGCCCGGATGAGGTCATGGCCCACTTCCTCGATGGCCTGGTGATCTTCAAGCGCGGCAAGGACGAAAGCCGCCCGCCGCAGCCGATCGAGACCCCGGTGACCAACAACATCATCCTCAAGAAACTGCGCGTGGCCTTCGAACTGAAGGAAGACGACATGCATGCGATCCTCAAGGCCGCCGAGTTTCCGGTGTCCAAGCCTGAGCTGAGCGCGCTGTTCCGCAAGTTCGGCCACACCAACTACCGGACCTGTGGCGACCAGCTGCTGCGCAACTTCCTCAAGGGCCTGACGCTGCGGGTTCGTGCGTAAGCCATGAGTTACAACGTCTCGCCCGTCGGGTTCGTGCGCTCCTGCTTCAAGGAGAAGTTTGCCATCCCACGCCAACCACAGCTGGCGCCGGCCGCCCGTGGTGTGTTGGAGCTGGTGGCGCCGTTCGACGGCGGTGACGCGGTGCAGGGCCTGGAACAGGTCAGCCATGTATGGCTGCTGTTCCTGTTCCACCAGGCGCTGGAAGACAAACCCCGCCTGAAAGTGCGCCCTCCCCGCCTGGGCGGCAACACGTCCATGGGCGTGTTTGCCACGCGCGCGACCCATCGACCCAATGGCATTGGCCAGTCGGTGGTGAAGCTGGACAAGGTGGAACCGGGGCGGTTGTGGATTTCCGGGATCGACTTACTGGATGGCACGCCGGTGCTGGATATCAAGCCGTACGTGCCGTATGCCGACATCGTCGACACGGCCACCAATGACATCGCCAGCGGTGCGCCGCAGTTGATCCCCGTGCAGTGGCTGAAGACCGCCCTGCAACAGGCACAAGGCCATGCCCAGCGCCTTGGCGAGCCGCTGGTGGAATTGATCGATCAGTGTTTGGCGCAGGATCCACGGCCGGCGTACCAGACACCGGGACCAGAGCGGGAATACGGTGCGCAATTCTGGGATGTGGATGTGCGTTGGCACTATCCGGAGGCTGGGGTGATTTGTGTGCTTGAAGTGCTGCCAGCTAACTGAATAAACCGGAAACAAAATGTGGGAGGGGGATTGCCCCCCTCCCACATTTTTTTGACCGGTGTTTATTTCTCGACGAACGCGCGCTCGATGAGGTAATCACCCGGCTCACGCATGCGCGGCGAAACCTTCAGACCGAAGCTGTTCAACACTTCGCTGGTTTCGTCCAGCATGCTTGGGCTGCCGCACAGCATGGCGCGGTCATCTTCAGGATTGATCGGCGGCAGGCCGATGTCGCTGAACAACTTGCCGCTGCGCATCAGGTCGGTCAGGCGGCCTTCGTTTTCGAACGGCTCGCGGGTCACGGTCGGGTAGTAGATCAACTTGTCACGCAGGGCCTCGCCGAAGAATTCGTTCTGCGGCAGGTGCTCGGTGATGAATTCGCGGTAAGCGACTTCGTTGACGTAACGCACGCCGTGGCACAGGATCACTTTTTCGAAACGCTCGTAGGTTTCCGGGTCCTGGATCACGCTCATAAATGGCGCCAGGCCAGTACCGGTGCTGAGCAGGTACAGGTGTTTGCCCGGCTTCAAATCGTCAAGCACCAGGGTGCCTGTCGGTTTTTTGCTGATGATGATCTCGTCGCCTTCCTTCAAGTGCTGCAATTGGGAAGTCAGCGGGCCATCCGGCACCTTGATGCTGAAGAACTCCAGATGCTCTTCCCAGTTCGGGCTGGCAATGGAGTAAGCGCGCATGAGCGGGCGGCCGTTGGGCTGTTGCAGGCCGATCATCACGAACTGACCGTTCTCGAAGCGCAGGCCCGGATCGCGGGTGCACTTGAAGCTGAACAGAGTGTCGTTCCAGTGATGAACACTGAGGACACGCTCGTGGTTCATGTTGCTCATGTACGGGGGACTCCTGGAAATGGGTCTGCGCCAAAGGTGTGGATGCGCAATTGCACAGCATTCTAATGGCGGCGACAATATCTGTTAACTGGATTATTAAGATAAGGGTTATCGGTTATATCGATATGCGATTTACTCTCCGTCAACTGCAAGTCTTCGTCGCCGTCGCCCAGCAGGAAAGCGTCTCACGCGCTGCTGGCCTTCTGGCCTTATCTCAATCCGCCGCCAGCACTTCAATTACTGAGCTGGAGCGTCAATCCAGCTGCCAATTATTCGACCGCGCCGGTAAACGCCTGAGCCTCAACGCCCTCGGCCACCAGTTGCTGCCTCAAGCCGTGGCGCTGCTGGACCAGGCCAAGGAGATCGAGGACCTGCTGAACGGCAAGTCCGGCTTTGGCTCCCTGGCGGTCGGCGCTACCCTCACCATCGGCAACTATTTGGCCACCCTGCTGATCGGCAGCTTCATGCAACAGCACCCCGAGAGCCAGGTGAAGCTGCATGTGCAGAACACTGCCCATATCGTGCACCAGGTCGCGCATTACGAAATTGACCTGGGTCTAATCGAAGGCGACTGCAGCCACCCGGATATCGAGGTGCAAACCTGGGTCGAGGATGAATTGGTGGTGTTTTGTGCGCCGCAGCATCATCTGGCCAAGCGTGGCATGGCGAGCATGGATGAGTTGACCCACGAAGCGTGGATCCTGCGTGAACAGGGTTCGGGCACGCGCTTGACGTTCGACCAAGCCATGCGCCACCACCGCAGCACGCTGAATATCCGCCTGGAGCTGGAACACACCGAGGCGATTAAGCGTGCGGTGGAGTCGGGGCTGGGGATCGGCTGCATTTCGCGGCTGGCGCTGCGCGATGCATTCCGCCGTGGCAGCCTGGTGCCGGTGGAAACCCCGGACCTGGACCTGGCCCGGCAGTTCTACTTCATCTGGCATAAACAGAAGTACCAGACCTCGGCCATGCGCGAGTTCCTGGAGTTGTGCCGCGCCTTCACCGCCGGGGTCCAGCGCAGCGACGAGATCGTGCTGCCGAGCATTGCCTGAGGGTCAGACCAGGATCACGGCCCACACCAGAGTGATCATGGTCAGCGCGACGAACTGGGCGGCGCTGCCCATGTCCTTGGCGTTTTTCGACAGTGGATGGCGGTCCAGGGAGATGCGGTCGATCGCCGCTTCCACCGCCGAGTTGAGCAACTCGACGATCAACGCCAGCAGGCACACGGCGATCAGCAAGGCCCGCTCGACCCGGCTGACATTCAGGAAAAAGCTCACCGGGATCAGGATCACGTTGAGCAGCACCAGTTGGCGGAACGCCGCCTCGCCGGTGAACGCTGCGCGCAGGCCGTCCAGGGAATATCCCCCTGCATTGAAAATACGTTTGATACCGGTTTGACCCTTGAAAGGCGACATAGAGATAGGCAACTGAACCAAAGGAGTGGGGAAACTAGATCACGCAAAGTCAAAAAAGCGTGAAGCGGTGAACGCCTAGTGCTGCGAAATTGACTCAAGTTGTTGCAAGAGCAGCGCCGCCTGGGTGCGTGTACGCACGCCCAGCTTGCGGAAGATCGCCGTCACATGGGCCTTGATCGTCGCTTCCGACACGCTCAGCTCGTAGGCAATCTGCTTGTTCAACAAGCCCTCACAGACCATGGTCAGCACCCGGAACTGCTGGGGCGTCAGGCTGGCGAGGCCATCACGGGCGGCCTTGGCCTCGTCGGACACATTGATTTCTTCAAACGCCTGCGGCGGCCAGGACAGATCGCCATCCAGCACGGCGCGTACGGCTTTCTGGATCTCTTCCATCGCGCTGGACTTGGGAATGAAACCGCTGGCGCCAAACTCCTTGGAGCGCACCACCACATCGGCGTCTTCCTGGGCGGAGACCATCACCACGGGGATCTGCGGGTATTGCCCACGCAACAGCACCAGCCCGGAGAAACCGTAGGCGCCGGGCATGTTCAGATCGAGCAGCACCAGGTCCCAGTCGGATTTTTCGGTGAGGCGGGCTTCCAGCTCGGCAATGCTGGCCACTTCGACCAGGCGCACGTCCGGGCCAAGGCCCAGGGTCACTGCTTGGTGCAGCGCGCTGCGAAACAGCGGGTGGTCGTCGGCTATCAGGATTTCGTATGTGGCCATTGATTAAATGATCCTGTTTTTTATGGGAGCCCTGATGGGTTCAGGGTTCGCCAGTACACAAGGCGACAGCCAGGCAGCTATCGCCACAGGGCACGCTCAACGTCAAAAGCCCCTGGAACGACGTCGAAAAATTCACGGTTGCACCCCAATCGGCGCCCAGCATGCCCAGCGTAGCCTGGGGGGTCAAGCACTACGCCCATGGGCATTTTAGCGGCGTGCGGGTTTAGGGTGCCATCATGCAAACGTCGTCTGGTTATACCGCCGTTACATAGGGCGCAAGACGAGTATGGACGATGTCCGTCGGGTCTAGGGGTAATTGGAACTTGGCCGCCAGGTAATGGGTGCTGAACACGTCCAGGTAGGCGTCGAGTACTTCGCAGGCGGCCTGGTCATCCGCCAGCTCAAGGCACAGGGCGGCGACTTCGGCGGTACAGAAGTGGTCGTCGCGCTTGGAACGACGCAGTTTGTAGCGTGACAGCTGTTCCGGCGCCAGGCTGAGTACCGGTAGATGCTCCAAGTAGGGGCTTTTGCGGAACATCTTGCGCGCTTCACTCCAGGTGCCATCGAGCAAGATGAACAATGGGCGCTTGCCCTCTGCCACCGTCACTTCGCTGACGACACGCTCGGGCGCGACGAATTCGCCGGGGAACACGATATAGGGCTGCCATTGTGGGTCGGCCAGCAAAGTGAGCAATTCAGGCTCAACTTCGGTACGCGACCAGGCGAACGCCGTGGTGTCGTCGATGACATCGGCGATCAGCCAGCCGGTGTTGCTGGGTTTCATCGGCTCAACGTCATGCATCAGCAGGCACATGGCGGATTTCGCCGCGACCTTGGGCCGCCAGGCACACAGACAGTATTCAGGGATGACCCGGCAGCCGGGGCAACGTTCGGCACGCGAACCACGGTTGAGGAACGGCCGGACGGCGCGGGCCAGGCGCTGGGTGCGCAGGCGGGAAACGGCGTGGCTCATCGGATGCGCCGTGGGAACGGGTAAATCGACACGGTAAAAACTCGTGGTAGGCGGAAGTGGCGGCAGTTTACCAGCGATACGCCTGGCTGTAGTGGCAGGGGCTCACCTATAATTGCGCGCCACTGAACGCACAGCGCAGTGGCTGGTCTATGCACCAGTAACCGAATCAGGAGAGTTTCATGCTGCGTTCCATGCTGCGTTTTGTCGCCCCATCCGTCGCCCTCGCGCTGGTATTGCCCGTGTGCGCCCAGGCGGCCTCGCTGCTGGAGGCCCAAATGAACCGCAAGCTGCAAAGCGTCGCGGCGGAGAGCAACAAGGACCTGCCCCGGGAAATCGACGAAAAAACCCTGGAAGTCGCCTACACCGTAGAAGGCATGCAGCTGATCGATCACCTCAGCGTCTTGCCCGACCGCGCCGAACAGATGCGCGCCAACCCCAAGGCGGTGTATTTCCAACTGGGCCAGAGCGTGTGCCTGAACAAAGGCTACCGCGAGCTGATGGCCAAGGGCGCGGTAATGCGCTACGAGATCACCGAGAACAAGACCAACCGTCCTGTGGCATCGGTAAAGTTCGTCGAAGCGGATTGCCCGGCACCGGCTGCGGCGAAGAAGAAAAAGTAACCTTGGCCTGACCGTCGCGCGCTGCTGTCCGGTGGCGCGCACTCCCCCCGCTTCAACGCCCTGTACGCGGCTAAACTCCCTGATGAGTGACCAATAAGCGGTTGCCAGCCAAGGGTTTTTCGGCCCATGATCAAGCCATCCCAACCGCCCGTTCACAACGGTTTTCACGCCGTTCTGTAACATTTTCAGGGCAAAAGAGGGTTGCCCTCCTGCGACGTGCAGTGCAAAGGTTTTTAAATCACAAGGAACATACAGAGCCCGTTTGCCGCCTGGCGAACATGTGCAATGCCTTGGGCATGCAGCGACACATGCAGTGTCGCGGCCGCCGGACGAATTTCTCGCCGCAGGCCCCGCCTCTGTGAAGAAGGAGAAGTTGAATGCCTTACGAACCGAATGACAGCCTGCTCCGGCATTTTGAAGAAAACGGCGCCGACCTTACCCAGCAGGTCGAAGCCCAACTCCAGCTGATCGCTCCCAACAGCCCTAATATCCCTCTGTATCGCGACATGATCCTCACCGTGCTGCGCATGGCCCAGGACGACCGCAACCGCTGGAACGCCAAAATCACCCTGCAAGCCATCCGCGAACTCGACCACGCCTTCCGCGTACTGGAACAGTTCAAGGGCCGACGCAAGGTCACCGTGTTCGGTTCGGCACGCACTCCGGTGGAAAGCCCGCTGTACGCCCTGGCCCGAGAAGTTGGTGCTGCACTGGCGCGCTCGGACCTGATGGTGATCACTGGCGGGGGCGGAGGCATCATGGCCGCCGCCCACGAAGGCGCGGGCCTGGAACATAGCTTGGGGTTCAATATCACGCTGCCGTTTGAGCAGCATGCCAACCCGACCATCGATGGCACGGAGAACCTGCTGTCTTTCCACTTCTTCTTTACCCGCAAGCTGTTCTTCGTCAAGGAAGCCGATGCATTGGTCTTGTGCCCGGGTGGTTTTGGCACCCTGGATGAAGCGCTGGAAGTACTGACACTGATCCAGACCGGCAAGAGCCCGCTGGTGCCGGTGGTGCTGCTGGACGCGCCAGGCGGCGGGTTCTGGCAAGGCGCCCTGGACTTTATCCGCAGCCAGTTGGAAGCCAACCGCTACATCCTGCCCACCGACCTCAAGCTGGTACGCCTGGTGTACAGCGCCGAAGAGGCGGTTGAAGAGATCAACCAGTTTTATGCCAACTTCCATTCCACACGCTGGTTGAAGCGTGAGTTTGTGGTGCGCATGCATCACCCACTCAGTGACCGGGCATTGGCCCATCTGCAGAGTGAGTTTGCCAGCCTGCGGTTGAGCGGGGAGTTTCAGCAGCTTGCGTACACCGGCGAGGAGCATGATGAGCCGAGGTTCGGCCATTTGACGCGGTTGGTGTTCAACTTCAATGGTCGCGATCAAGGGCGGTTGCGGGAGCTGGTGGATTACATCAACTTGCCGGAGAACTGGGCGCAGGCTCAGGGGAAGGCGCAGCAGCGGGTGGCACCGGAGCCGGCTTGATTTTTTGAGGGCAAAAAAAAAGACCCACTATTTTCATAGTGGGTCTTTTTTTGGGGGGGCTCAGTGGGGGGGATGTGATGGTGATGGGGCTGCTTCGCAGCCCAGCGGGAGCAAGCTCCCTCGCCACAACAAGCGCCCTCGCCACAGCTAGCTCCCTTGCCACAACAAGCTCCCTTGCCAGCGCCCTAGCCACGGTACGCCCGCTCACCACAACAGTCTGTACAACGAGATACTCAGTCGTCCATGTCTCGACCGCTCAACAAGCGGCTGATCATCTCCATCGAAAACCCGCGATAACTCAGGAATCGCCCCTGCTTCGCACGCTCCCTGGCATCAATCGGTAGATGGCCAGAGAACTTGCGTCGCCAGGTGTCTTCAAGCTGCGCCTGCCAACTGATATCGCACTCACGCAGGGCAAGGTCGATGTCCGCACGTTGCAGACCACGTTGGCTCAGCTCTTCACGGATGCGCGCTGGGCCGTAGCCGGAGCGGGCTCGGTAGGAGACAAAACTTTCAAGGTAACGAGACTCGGAAAGCAGCCCCTCTTCCGTCAAGCGGTCGAGGGCAGTTTCGATCATCTCGGGCTCCGCGCCGCGCTGACGCAATTTACGCGTCAGCTCGACTCGACCATGCTCGCGGCGAGCGAGCAGGTCCATTGCGGTGCGCCGAACGGCGACGAGTGTATCCAGTACAACAGTCATCGTTTGCTTCAGATGTCAGTGTCAGCTTCTTCAACTTCTGCAACCGGTTCACGGTTGGCGGCAGCTTTCACGTCTGGTGCTGCGGTCAGCAGCTTGTCGCGAATCTGCTTTTCAAGCGTGGCAGCGATGTCCGGGTTGTCCGCCAGGAACTTGGCCGAGTTGGCCTTGCCTTGGCCGATCTTGCTGCCGTTGTAGGCATACCAGGCACCGGATTTCTCGACGAAACCGTGCAGCACGCCCAGGTCGATCATCTCGCCGTTCAGGTAGATACCCTTGCCGTAGAGAATCTGGAACTCAGCCTGACGGAAAGGCGGTGCCACTTTGTTCTTCACGACTTTAACGCGGGTTTCGCTACCCACCACCTCGTCACCTTCTTTCACCGCGCCGGTACGGCGGATATCCAGACGGACCGAAGCGTAGAACTTCAGCGCGTTACCACCGGTGGTGGTTTCCGGGCTACCGAACATCACGCCGATTTTCATACGGATCTGGTTGATGAAGATCACCAGGCAGTTGGCGTTCTTGATGTTACCGGTGATTTTACGCAGCGCCTGGGACATCAGACGGGCTTGCAGGCCCACATGCATGTCACCCATTTCGCCTTCGATTTCAGCCTTAGGTACCAGGGCTGCCACTGAGTCGACCACGATCACGTCGATGGCGTTGGAGCGCACCAGCATGTCGGTGATTTCCAGAGCTTGCTCACCGGTGTCCGGCTGGGAAACCAGCAGGTCGTCAACATTGACGCCCAGTTTGCCGGCGTATTCAGGGTCGAGGGCGTGCTCGGCGTCGACGAACGCACAGGTGGCGCCCATTTTCTGCGCCTGGGCAATCACCGACAGGGTCAAGGTGGTTTTACCGGAAGATTCAGGACCGTAGATTTCAACGATACGGCCTTTTGGCAGACCGCCAATGCCGAGCGCGATGTCCAGACCCAGAGAGCCAGTGGAAATAGCCGGGATCGCCTGACGGTCGTGATCGCCCATACGCATTACGGCACCTTTGCCGAATTGACGTTCGATCTGACCCAGGGCCGCAGCCAAGGCTTTCTTCTTGTTGTCGTCCATTAAAGTCCTCACGTAATCAATAAGGCCGGGGCGGCCAACACCTGTATAAGTAGACAGTATTGTTCCACAAAGATCGGAGATCGCCTACCCCTGATTTTCTATTTCTGCTGCAGCTCGTCGCAACAAGCCCTCTAACGCGGCCTTTACCGTTTGTCGGCGGACCTCGTCGCGGTTGCCGGGGAAGTGCTGCAGCTCGGCCGTCAGCTCGTCACCAACGCCAAAGGCCAGCCATACAGTGCCCACCGGTTTGTCCGGCGAACCACCGTCCGGCCCCGCCACGCCGCTGACCGCCACCGCAAATCGCGCGAGGCTTTTTTCCTGTGCACCACGGACCATCGCCTCCACCACTTCCTGGCTGACCGCGCCGACTTTTGGAAACAACGTTTCCGGCACATTCAACTGCCGGGTCTTCTGGCGGTTGGAATACGTGACGTAACCCGCCTCGAACCAGGCCGAGCTTCCCGGGACCCGCGTGATGGCTTCCGCGATACCGCCGCCGGTGCAGGACTCGGCGGTGGTGACATGCGCATTGAGCACCTGCAAGCGGCGACCCAGTTCAGCAGCCAATTGAGTGATTTCCTTCACGGTCGTCTCCAGAAGTGGGCGGGGATTTGCCTACCCTACAGGAGCAAATCGCTCATGCAAGCGACAGACTGGAACAAGAGATTAACGGGCGACCGCGCGCACATAGGCCTGGCAGGCGCGCAAGGCAATCAGGGCGTTGTCTCCGTCGTCGGTGATGCCGATAATTCGCTGAGCATGCGCCGGGTCAAGTCGGGCTCGCGTGGCTGCATGAACCACGCTGCTGGCGGGGGCGGAGGCTGGCATTGTGCAGCCACTGGTGGACTCGGTGGCGTCGAGAAGGACTGACAACCGCACATCAGCAGTGGCCAGGCGGTCGCGCAGAGCAGCCTGGTGACGTTGGGCATCGCTTAACTCCCGCGCATGGTGTTGGTCACTGGCGTTGAGCTGTTGCTCAAGGGCCAGCCGTTTGGCGTGTTCAGCCTGCTGTTGATGCAAGGCTGCCTGGCTTTGCGCAGATAACGCCTGCGCCTGCGTCATTAACACATGTTCAAGCTGCGCAGCATGGCGCCAGGCCTGCACCTGCCAGGTCAGCGCCACCAGCAAGCACGCGCCGATGAGGCGGCTTACGCCTAAGAAGCGCATAACACCGCCTTCGCCCGCGCCCACAAGCGTAAACGGTCTTCCAGGCCATTGAGCCCGCCGTTGATACGCCGCGTGATGGTGGTGAACTGATCCTTATCCGCCAGCTCGTTCAGGCCATTGCTCTGCCAGAACCAGGCGGCGGACTCGGCGGCCCATTGGGGTTGCTCCAGCAACACCGGCTCACGCAATAATCGTTCATCACCGAACAGCGCCTGGCTGCAAGCCAGGTAATTGCGCCGACCGGTGATCTGGATCAGCCCGCGGCCTCGGTACTTTTGGCCATCGCCATCCGGCTCGGGCGTGTTGCCCAAGCGCGCAGCCAATGCACCGGTATCGTACTTGCTCAAATAGGCGTCACTGCCGAGTTCGCGCACGTAGTGCAGTTCGCCGGACTCGTGGCCGATCTGCGCGAGAAAAGCAGCGGCACGCTGCATGCTGTTGATTTCGTAACGAATAAAAGCCGCATTCAACGCGGGTAAAAAAAGGCCCGCTACACGGCGGGCTCCTGGCATGATTTGAATCAATTGAGGCTGAGTTATCACCACCACACTCACCTTGAAAGCCCCCTAGGTGGACAAACCACCGGCCGTGATCGAACTGCGATAACCCGTCACCGGGTCGCCCACATTGATGACCTTGGTTATCGACCATTGCCCCTGCATGTACGTCGGCCAGGTGTCGTCCAGGCGCAACAGCCCTTCGGCGGCCAACAACGGGTTGCCGGGGCAATCGATCAACAGCTCCAGCCCCTCCCGCCCCACACGGCGCAACTCACCTTCGGCGACGGCACGCGCTTCTTCTTCGTTCTGACACCGCTGGCGCACGGTCTTGAACGGCGCGACCCCGATCTCAACCACGTGCTGCTTGCCCCCGGCAACATCCCACCAGGTGACACGGCTGCCCCCGTATTTGGAGCGCGCGTTGTCGTTGAGCGTGGCGGTGATGAAGGCGTGGTCACCGGGGCGGTTGTCCTGGGTCACGGACAATTTCACCTCCGGCAGTTGTTGAAGGGACAGCGATTTGACTTGCCCGGCCTCTGCCAGCACATACAGCTCGTTGAACGGTTTGGTCACCGCGCTATAGCGCCTGGCCAGACGCGTGATAAACGCCATATCGCTTTCGTTGGATTGGTCGATGTGGGCAATCGGAATGCCCTCCAGCGACGGCGCCACACGCGGTGAAAAACCATGCCGGCCGACCAATTGCCGAAACAGCGCCCCCAGGGTGGTAGGCCCGTAACTGGCGGAACGACGCTGACGGTAGCCGTGTGGGTCGCCCACGCTGAAAGGCGCGGCCGTCGCCACGATCATCAGGCGCATGGGAAACAGCACGGGGGTTCGCTGGGTGATGACGAACTCGCCCTTCTCTACCAGCCCCGACTCGGAGTAACCCACGCGCATGCCGACCTTGCCGCTCAAGCTTGGCAGGCCTTCAAGGCCTTCGATATTGAGCGTCAGTTCCAGCCGGTCAGACTCTATGCCCGCCGCGTCAGTGTGACTCCAACGCATGATGCGTTGATTGAGCAACGCCGCGTTGGCGCCGTAAAACTCCACGATCGGCGTAAATCCCTGTGCCATAAAACCTCCTCAATCCCATGCCAGAACAGGCTGCAACGCAGTCGGCCGCGATTGCATTTCAGGCACGCTCACCCACACACCGGCCGGAAGCACCGGACCGTACTCGGCAAGGGCCGGGTTCAGGCGCCACAAGGTTTCTTCGGCGCCATCATCGCAACGCCCAAGCTCGCGGTAGAGCAGCAGGTTGACCGAATCACCGGCGATACTTCGCACTCTACGCATTGACGAATTCCTCCAGCTCAAGGCTCCAGGTCATGACCATGGCGGTGCCGTCATCGATCACATTGTTCTGGGTTTCCATCACCGAGTTGATCCGCCACAAGCCCCAGTTACGGCCGATCCCATCCACCAGCGGCAACGGCGTGCGCTGATTTTGCAGCGCGCGCAATTCATCCAGTCGCTGCATACCGATGCCGTACATGGCCGTGCCACTGAACGTAAGTTTTTCCAGCTTCTGGCCGCTCTGCCGCGACTGCGGCTTGCTGGCGATTATCGCCAGGTCGCTCCAGCCGCCATCGCTGCTACGGGCCAACGTGGAATAGGCAAACCCTCGGGAGAGGCCAAAAATAAAGGCGCCCAGTACCATTTGCTGTCGCATCAATCACCTCCTGGATCGGCCAAAGCCGCGTTGCGCCGGATCCCCAACGCATCGGTGAGCATCGGCACACATTGGAATTGCAGGGCCTGGATAACCTGGTTGACCACCTGCTGGGCGTCGGCAGGATTGACCCCGGTGATCTGGATACTGGGGGCGATCGAGACTTGAACGTTGTCCGGGCGCGCATGGTTGAGTTCTTTGCTGACCGCGTTCGGTGACGGCAAGCGATCACTCGAACCGAACAGTTTGTCCCCCAACCAGGCGCCCGCCTCACTGCCCAGCAGACCACCGATCGCGCCGCCGACGGCAGTGCCTACGCCGGGTAAAACCAGAGTGCCGATGGCTGCGCCGGCAGAGGCGCCGGCCCAGGCTCCACCGGCGGTACTCAGGCCGGAACCGATGGCGTTGGCATCGCCGTGGCGCACGCCCTGGATCACGTCCAGGGCGGCTTCGGCGGTTCTCAAGGGGGCGAGCCGCCGGATGCCGACGGTTCCGAGTGTGGCAACGGTATCGGTCAAGGCCCCCGAGGGGCCGTTTGGCAGGTTGGGCCTTGGCGCTGCGATGTTTGCCCCGGCAAAAGATTGAACGCCTTGCGAGGCGACACCCGGCTGAATGCTGGGTGGCGAGCTGCCCAGGGCCTGACGGGTTTGCCCGAACAGGTTAAGTAGGCCTGAACCACGCCCACCGATTTTTTTGCGACCTTTGATCTTCTTGCTGATCGGGTCCAGAAGCCCGTCAATGGCCTTTTCTGCGAGTTTGCCTTTCAGCGCATCCCACAATTCGCCGCCAACAGCCTTGACCATGCCCATCACAGCCCCCTCAGCGGGCGCCTTGGGTTCATCTTTCAACGCACTCGTGGCGACATCAGCCGCCCTGGGCGCCAGGGAATCGCTGTTGATGAACAACGTACTGTTAAGCGTCTCCAACGTCTCGCGCAGTCGCACTTGCTCTTGGGTCAAGGCGTTGATGTCCACACTGAGTGTGACCAGCGTAGAGCGCAGCTCCAACTGTGGCTGCGAGGCAGCCTCCAGGCTCACAGGTGCCGCGGCACTGGCGGAAAACGGTGCGAGCACATTGCCGAGATCGGCCTCGCCGATCATCCAGCGGAAGTCCTCCTGGGCGAGCTTGATCCCATATTTAGTTTCCTGCATCCCGCTCTACTCCTGTTTAACCCCAAGGCGAGTGATCGCGATGTCGTAGCGGCGCAACGCTTTGGCGGCATCCCAGTCGAGGATCTCCGCTTCAGTTACCGAGTAAACCAGCGGCACCACATCGAGAATCACTTCGATGTCGCGTTGCGAAAGAAGGCCGCCGGTTGATTTAAAAAATCGTCGATGCGCGCCTGCAGTTCGGTCCAGTCGGGTACGGTCAAGCCGGCAAGATCAGGGATCATCAAGCCACTGCAGTGAGCGGTGATGAACTCGGCGCGCTCTTTGTTGGTGGCGAGTTTCTTCATCACCTTGGTCGCGCGCAGGGCGGGCATTTCCAAGGATAACTCGGTAAAGGTACGGCCGGCAGCATCGAGGGGCAGCAGCAAGTGGACGGGCTGGTCGTGGCCCGATTCCGCCGGCGTGCCGAGGAAAAACGACGCGGGACGTGTCGACATCTCGTGTACGTATTGGGCAATGGTCACGTAGTCCGGGCGCTTGAGTTGGTCGAGCTCTTTTTCCGACAGGCCGGTGGCGAGTTTCGCCAGTTCGAAGAACTGGTCATCCTCGTCATCACCGGCCCGGGCCAGCGCTTCTTTTTGCGCGGCGTAGTACAGCGGCTTGAGTTGCACCTGTTCGATCGTCGCGCCGGTGTCGGCGTTGATCGGCGAGAGCAGGCGGTGCAGCGGTGGCATCCAGGCCATGGGGCAGCTCCTTGGTGAAGTAGGGGGGGCGAGCGAACCCGCCCCCGGGGGATTACGGCATCAGCACGGCGCGGCGGGCATCGCCGAGAATGTCGACGCCGTTGAGCACGAACTTCTGGGTGCGCACGTCGATGTCGATCACCGGAATGCCGTTTTCCAGGCGGTTGTAGGTGCGGCAGGACAGCTCCAGCGTGGTGGTGGCCTTGGTATTCATCACCATCGCCGCCTCGCTCAAGGATTTGAGCTTGCCACCAACGGTGTGGTAGGTGAAATAGGTCTTGCCGTCCTGGTCCTGGCCGGCTTCACGCACGTTGAGCAGGATGTCATCGCCCAGGCGCACGCCCAGGGCCAGCATGATTTCCGGGCCGGCACCTTGCAGGATCAAGGTGGCGGTCAAAGGCTTGCCACTTTTGGCCATTTCTTCGGCAATGAAACGGCCGCCGGTCATGGCTTCCATTTCGAACTCGATCTTCGGCGGCGTGAAGGAGTCCACCGTCGCGGACAACGGCAGGCCTTGAAGGGTGGCCGCAATGGCCTGTCTGACTCGGTTGGTAAACATTAGAGAACGTCCTCCAGGAACTGCTCGATGATTTCATCGCGGGCATTGAGTTGATAAATCATGTGTTCGTTTGGCGCGTAGCGGCCGTAGTCGATGACGATGAACCAGGTGCCGTTCTTGTACTTCTCGACACTGTTCAACTCCGGGTGCAGGTACACGCTGCCGCCAGGGATGGTTTCGTCGGCGACCAGGGTTTGCAGCCAATCGTTGATGCGCTTGACCTCTT
Source organism: Pseudomonas petroselini (assembly GCF_045037875.1). Taxonomy (NCBI): domain Bacteria; kingdom Pseudomonadati; phylum Pseudomonadota; class Gammaproteobacteria; order Pseudomonadales; family Pseudomonadaceae; genus Pseudomonas; species Pseudomonas petroselini. Next base: position 2,121,461 of record NZ_CP173614.1, on the reverse strand, counting down.
GGTCCATGAAGGACTTGGTGAGGTTCTTGGCCATGGCTTTCTGGCCGGCCTTGACCAGCTTGCGGCTGATGGCGTCTTCGAGGCCGACGTAACTGATGAACTTGCCGGTGATGGAGCGGTTACCCAGCAGCGAGAAACCGCCGAGAATGGTGCGGGCGTAGTAGCTCACGCCATAACGGTTGAGCAGGTCGCCTTCGGTCGAAGTGTCGAGGATGTTGTACTCAACCACGCGGGAAACGTCCTCGGCGAACGTCACCTGATTGCCCGGGCTTTCCCATTGCTTGACCTTGGCCAGCGCCGCGATAGCCAGGGACGATGGCGCGAGGAACACGTTCTTCTTCGCCGCCTTGGAGTACACCGACGGCATGTTGTGCACCAGCAGGCAACGGTCGAAGCCCAGGTCGGCACCGCCCAGTTCTCCGCTGTAGGTCACTTGGTCGGCAACGCTTGCGTCTTTGCCGTCCAGCACCACGCGGGCCTTGATGCGCTTGCCGAACGAGGCGAACTCGCCGGCCACGGCCTTGGTACCGGTAAAGCCCGGAGCCCCGATGATGGTCAGGTCTTCCGGCACGCTGGCCAGTGCAGCCAGGCCCAGCTTGCGACCGGTAACCGGCTCGTCACCGCCGATTACATTGTTGAGGGTGTCCGCCGGGGTCGCGCCCTCCTCCACGATCACCACATAGACCGGCACCTTGACCACCTTGAGGATCTGGTAGACCGCGTGGAACAGCGTGCCCGACTCGGTACCGGTGGGGTCCAGCAGTGCCTGGGTGGTGAAACTGTTGATACGGAACGGCGCGTTTTTCGGGATCGACGCATGGGCCTTCGGCGCAGTGCCGACCAGGCCAATCACGTTGTCACCCAGGCCACCCATGGCCTCGGGAGATTCAGTGGCATTCACGGTGATGCCGTTGTGCTCGAAGTTCAGAACCTCAGCCATGGTTAGTCAGCCTTCTTGGTAGTGGCCTTTTTGGCCGGGGTGGTGTTAAGGACGCTGGTGAGTTCCAGACGGCCAGCGGTGCGCAGGGCGGATGCTTCAACGTCCAGCAACTCCAATTCCTGACCGACGGTGGACCAATGGCCGGCGCCGGTGGGGAATGGGATGAGGACGGTGTAGGTTTGGCGGGTGGGCATAAGAGGGAATCTCCAGGCGAAAAAAAACCGCGGGAGGCGGTTTTGGGGGTGAGTTTATTCGGCTTGTTCGGCAAGCCAGGCAGGCGGCTCCGGGCGTTTTTCCAGACGGGGAAACTCTGCTGACTGCGGCCAGTCACGTAACACTTGTATGTAGCTCAACAGCGCAGCGAACTGATCTTGAACCAACGTCGTAGGGATACCCAGCTCCAACTGATCCCTATGCCTATCTCGTATACCGGTCGCGGACGTCAACTGTCGATCACGCCATGCGCGCTCCTTGGTGGCCATTTGCTCGCTGCTTAGCTCTGGCGGATCAATGGCGACAGGCAAACCTTGATGATCAGTCGCAATGATCTTTCCGGCGGCGTTTTCGGCACGAAGCTCGGCGTGACGCGCCTTGGTGATTTCCTGGCAGGCCTTGTCAGACGGCTCCATGCCGGGCAGATAAAAACCGCCCGTTTCTGCGCAATAAAAAATACTCATGGTTATTTTCCGATTCCGATAACGAACATGTCGCGGTTATTGGCAACTGCCGTGCCGATGTCCTGGCGATCCAGGATGACCGTAGTCTTGGTGAGGCTTCGGTACTGGGCGGAGATACCGTCGTCGACACGCGCAAATGACGAGTGCACCGCGCCAGAAATGGCATAGCACGCGTCGGGCCAGGCCAGTGGCCAAGTCAATGTGGTGAACTGGTCCGCCGCCAGAGATGCACGACCGTACTGAAGAAGCAGGCCGCCTAACCAAGTTGGAAACAGGATGTATCCACTGGCGGCGGTGAAGTTCATTGCGAAGCCGAAGCGCATTTTCTTCGGGGTGACGATTGTAGTGTCATCAATGCCTGCATCGGCTTGGGGTAGGGTGGCAGTTCTTGCAGTGCCTTGATTAACTTCGGTTGCTTGTGAGGCGAGTACCGAGACGTCGATCGTTCCTTGATTGATTGGCGCGTTCCACGCCTTGATGCACCACATGACAGCCAAGTTGCGTGGACGGGTCTCCGTCCCCCCTTCGGACTGAATATAGGTACTGCTTTTAGTTTGCGTACCGTTGGGGTAAATCGTAGTAAAGCCTCCTCCCGCAGCCGCCTCTCTGACAGTAACGCCGTGGTTATGGGCTTTGAACTGGTCACTCTGCCAGCTTCCTGGAACCCGGCCTGCGTCTACTCCCCGTCCATGGTCCCAGCCCCTCAGAAACTCACCGCGTGACTCAGGCAAGCGAAAGAACCCCGCTGCCTCGCTACCTGTATTGAAAGTGGTGCCAAGATACCTAGCCAGGTCTGGATAGGCGGCAATGCTTTGCACACTACCGTCCAACTCCAAATACCCCGGCGGTACAGCTGCTTTGGGAAATGGAACAATCGAGCCAACTGGAACAGCAGACTTCAATGCATCGAGCTCATTAACAAGCGCTGCAATATCAATATGTCCCTGATTAATAGGGGCATTCCATGCCTTAATGCACCACATCACAGCGATATTTCGCGGTCGCGTTTCACTTCCGCCTGCCGCACCAGTAATACGACCTGTTTGCGAAGTTGCATCATTCTGAGCAGCTATGGTGTCAGAGACACTATTTGCTGTACCGCCGCCCTGCATGGTGTCGTACTCATGCGTATGCGTTTTGAACACGTCAGTCTGAAAGCTACCGACTGAGCGCCCCGCATCCACTCCACGCCCATGATCCCACCCACGCAGAAACTCCCCACGCGACTCCGGCAGTCGAAAATTCCCAGCACCTTCGTCCCCCTTGTTGAACGCAGCCCCCAAGAACTTCGCCAAGTCCGGATAAGCCGCAACACTCTTCACGCTACCGTCAATTTCCAAGAACCCAACCGGGACTTTATCAACCGGAAACGCAACCATAGAACCCACCGGCAACGCCGAGGATTGAGCAATCAGCGTTTCAATCTCAGCCTTGGAATACGTCCCCTTCCCCAGATAATCCATCACCCAAGCCCGAGTCGCCTTCACCACCGTGTCGTCGATCAACAACGTCACAATCGCCGCATTACTCGTCTCGAAAATCGAGCGAATATAAAACTCCTTCCCCGATCCCGACGTCGCCAACACCGGCTTATACGACTCCGGGTATTTAACGATGGCATACAAAATCCCGGTATCCGTCCACAACCCAGCTTCGCGCACATACCAGCCGCCCACATCCGACGGGATGGTGACTTCGGCCATCAACCAGTTGGCGTTTTTCTCATCCTGGAATAAAGCGTTCAACGGCCCGCGCCAGACTTCGCGTTTCAGCGCTTTTGCGCTGGCATCAGGGTTATAGACAGCGCCGTTGCCGTCGCCGACGGAGATCTGCGCCAGTTTGATCGGCACGCCGGCAGCCTTGCAGGCGGTTTCGTAGGCGATCCCCGCGTCGGTGAGCAGGGTGTAATAGTCAGCCATTTAGTGCTCCTGTGGATAAAGGGTGGTGGTTTCGACGGTGTAGAGGCCGGCCGCCATAAAGGCGCGCCCTGAGGCCTCGACCCCTGCCAGCACGTTGGGATAGATCGTGGTGAGTTCGCCGCACAGCGTGGCGGCGCCGATGCTGTGGCGACCGGAGGCGCTCAGGCCCACGGAGATCGACAGGATGTCGCGCTCGCTTTTGGCGTCGGCCAGGCGGCGGTCGAGTCGGGCGTCGATGGTTTCGCTGTAGGGCAATTCGGTCCAGGCGCGTACGGCAAAGCTGTAGGGCACGCCGGGCGGTTTTTGCTCGTACCAGGCGCGCACTTCGGGGCTGAGTTGCAGGCCCTTGGCGGCGTTTTCCAGGGCTTGGCGGGTGCCGGCCTGCCGGGCGGTAGGCCAAGCGAGTTTGACGGTCAGGCGCTTCTCGGCCTCGGGGGCCGTGGTGCTCCATTCGTTCACCGCGCGGTCCGCTGCCAGGTAGGGCAAGAACGCCGCCGGTGTGTGATCCGGGTCCATCAGTTGAGGGAAGGGTGGCGTCACCCGTTCCAGCAAATAGCCGAAGCCCAGGTCCAACGCCTTTTCCAGCGGTGAGCTGTTGGCAGGCAACAGGCTCGCTTTGGGTTCACTCATAGCGTACGCACCTCCACCTCGACGCCCGTGCAGTACGGAGCCTGGAATGCCGAGCTGATGATCGGCTCCAGCGGTTCGAGGATCTGCAGTTGCGCGGCGCCGGCGCTGTGGATGGCGTAGTCGATCCAGCTTGGGTCGACTCGGCCTTCCAGGCGATGGCAGGAGTCGGCGTAGGTTTGCAGCAGTTTCTGAGCAGCCACTTGGGTCAACCCCGAATCAGGACCGGCGTTGATCTTGGCGACCACACGAATTTTATAGCGCTGGATCTGTGCCCCCTGGACGGTGACGAGATCGGTTTCCGGCCTTACATCGGGTCGTGCGAAATGTCGCCGTACGCCGTCAAGCAAATCGGCGGACGCGGTGCCATCACCGTCTCTTGAAAGCACAGTGACCATCACCTCGCCGGGGGCGGTGCGTCGGCCGTTGCCGTCCTTGACCTGAGCCGCATAGCCATCCGGGTCAAAGGTGTAGCTGACGGTGACCACACCCGGCGTGGCGCTTTGCACCTTGACCGACGGCCGCTCGCCCAGGGTGAACACCTCGCGGCGATATTGCATGCGCGAACCCGCCGCCGGGGCGTGTGGGGCCAGGTAGTAACGCAGGCGGGCGTCGTCGTCGCTTTCCAGCACCGGCGGCACCGGCGGGAAGGCGGCCGGGTCCCCGGGGTCGAGCACCTGGCGCTCCAGGCCCATGTCGGCCAGGCGTGCATCCAGGTTGCTGCCGGCGGCCCACCACGCCAGCATCTGTTTGATGCGAGCGTTGTACTTGCGCTCGTGGGTTTGCAGGCGCACGCAAAACGCTTCCAGGGCCAGGGTCAGCAGTTCGCTTTCATTGTCGAGGCTAACCTTGAGTTTGGCCGCGCTTTGCGGCGCGCGGATGGCGACGTAGTCGACCACGAAGGCCTTGAACTCGGCCAACAAGGGTTCGAACTCATCGACAGCGATGAGGGCCGGTTCCGCCAGTTGGTTCTGGCCAGGGATCAACATGCTCATGTCACGACCTCGAAGGATTGTTGGCGGTTTTTCCAGGTGCCGGCAAAACGCAGCAACAAACCGGCGCCCTGGCGGGTGGCGACGATGACCTGGGGTTGAAAGTCGGCGATGCCGTTCTGGGCGTTGTAGAACGCCTGCGCGGCGTGGCTTTGGGCGAGGATCAACAGGTCGCCGCCGAGGTTCTGGCCGAGCAGTTGCGGGATCATCGAGCCATACAGTGGGCGTTTCTGCCGAGTGCCCAGCGGGGTGGTCAGCGCTCGGGTGGCGCGCTGCACGAATTGCAGCCAGTCATCGACGGCTGCCCCGGTGTTCCTATCGATTCCGATCATGGCAAATCCTTATGCGCTGCTGATCACGCGGCCTTGGTGATCCACCACCGGGCCGCTCAAATGCACGCCGGCGGCATCCAGCAACACGCCGGTGGCGCCGAGTTGCAGGGTGATGCTTTGGGCATTCATGGTCAGGCTGGCGGCACCGACCTTGACGTCGACCTGCTCGCGGGAGCCGCTGAACGTGGTCGGGCCGTTAACCCAATTGAACAGGTGGCTGGCGTCGTCGTAGTCGCTTTGGGTGCCGTCCTGGTAGCGACGCCGCGTCAGCGACGCAACGGCGGACACCGACGGAAAGAGACTGCTGTTGAGGCCGAACAACGCCACCGACTGCGCGCCCCCTTCCCCACCGCCGTAATTGAGCAGCAGGCATTGTTCGCCCACTGAAGGAATGCGCGTTTCGGTTTGCGCTCCAGCGCTTGGGTTGAAAAATCGGATCGCCGGGCTGAGCAAATCACCGTGGCTGACCTTGCAGGTATTGCTGGCGGCGTCGACCTCCTGGCACACGCCAATCCGGCAAAAGCTCTCTGCGCGTCGATACAGGTCTTCCAACTGAGCTTCCATTTCCGCCAGGCGTTCGACGATCGGCCCCAGTTGCATGCGTAGCAGTGCATCGAACATGGGCTACTCCTGCAGCGGGCGATATTGGTCCGGATCGTCGATGTTCGTGACCTCCCACGTGCAGGCAAACAGCGGTTTGCCTGTGGGATCGTCGAGCAGTGACGGGCCGAGGTAGAGGTTTTGGCTGAAGGACACGCTCCAGGTGTCGTAGTCCGTTTCCACGCCGGTGAGTGCGGAAGGTGCCGCGACAATCGCGGTGGGCAGGTCGCACTGGTCTGGCGGCAAGCCCCAGCGGTTGTCCAGGGCCAGGTCCATCATTTGGCTGGCCAGGTCGCACGCGTCAAACGGTGCCGACCCGCTGGCGACCGTGGCCCTGAGTGACACCGACAAGGCATGGGCCTTACGCCCAGCAAAGGAGCGAACGCCAGGGCCGTTGCGCTCCACGCTGATCAAGATGCCGGTTTTATCGCCCGTGTCGGGAAAATCATGGTGATTGCCAACGCGCAGCTGTGGGAACGCGCTTTTCAGTGCGTCCCCAATCGCTATGGGCAATTGGGAAGGTTTTTCAAGAAGTGTCATCTGCTTGCATCCTTGCAGCGTTTACTGCTGATCCGGGCGAGAGGTCGGGGCCTCGTTGACCCCGATGCGCTTGGCCGCCCAGCGTTCATAAAGGCCGATGGCCACGTCCGCACCGGCCATGGCGGTCAGGCAACCGATGGCCCCGGCGGTCCAGATCGACATGCCGGCGGCGTAGCACAGCATCAATGCCGACACGCCGCAGACCATGCAAGCCCCGGAACGCAGCGCCAGGCGCCGTACCAGCGACCAACCACGGGCTCCCTCTTTGTCGGCGCGCCACATCTCGCCAGACACCCCGCCGATCAGGGCCAGTACGATGACCAGCCAGATAGGCATTTCCGCTAACGCTTGCTGCTCGTTTGTCATGTCACGCCTCCTGGCTGAGCACTACCGGCACAGAGCCGGCTCTTGGGTAAATCCATGTGTAGGTAGGCATTCCAAAAAGCCCGGTTGCCCGGGCTTTTCAGTAATGATGTCCTCGGTTTTTCGGCGCTACTGGCGCGGTACGGACCTTTCCTCAATGTTTTTCCGACCACGATCCCTGTCTGCCGGATAACTGCTTCTGGTGCTTTACGCTGCACACCCGGGTCAGTTGCCAACCCTCTGAACCGTTAAGGCCGGTTCATCGCTGCCTGTTCTTGAAGCGGTAACACTAAAGAGCGTCGGCATCCTTGCCGGTGTTGCCTGGCATCCCTGCCATCGCTCAGATGGCGTCCTTGCCGATGTTGCGTGCCTTCCTTGTCTTCCTTGGCAGCATCCTTGCCGCCTCCACCACCTTGTTGGCTGGCTTGAGACGAAGAATATGCATGTATGCATATACAGTCAATGCACAAATGCATTTATTTTTTACCGTGAATTGCACAAATGCATTTGCAGCCCTGCAGGTCGAGGGTTCGGTGGTTTCCCACAGGCGAAAAAAAGCCCGCTCATGGGCGGGCTTTGTCTTACGCAAGGAGGTTAACGGGCGTACATGCCCCACCAGAACACATGACCGAGGATGCTGATCTGCTCATCCTGGATATCCTGGAAGCTGTAGTCCTCATCCGGGTGTTCGTCGCGATTGAAACTGCGCAAGCGAATCCCGGAAGGCAGGCGATAGAGCTGTTTCACGCGCAATTGGCCATTGTGGTTGATGGCATACAAATCGCCATCAACGATGTCACCAATACCACTCTTGCCCGCGTTCACCCCGACCGTCGCGCCATCACGCAGTACCGGCAACATACTGTTGCCACGCACCGTCACGCACTTGGCCTGATCAAACTGCACACCGTTATGCCGCAGGCTGCGCTTGCCGAAACGCAGGCTGGCCTTCTCGCTTTCCTCGATGACGAATCTTCCTGATCCAGCAGCCAATTCAACCTCGCGCAGAAAGGGGATCGACACCTCGTCATCATTAACGGGCGTGTCGTCGTCCCACAGGCTTATGTCCTTGAGTTCCGAATGCATCGGGTCGCGCCCGTCATCGCGCAGGGCGCCCACCGCCGCGCGCCCGCGCAACTGGTCGGTGCTGACGCGAAAGTACTCGGCGATGCGGGAGATGTGCTTGTCCGACGGATCAACGATCTTGCCGCTGAGAATCCGGGACAACGTGGATTGAGGCACGCCGGTACGCCGGTGAAGCTCCGTGGGGGAGATCCGGTCGCGGTCCAGCAGTTCTCTTAAGACGATAGAAACGTTGCGTTTTTGCATAACGGGGATAATGGCGGGAGATTTTGGGGTTGGCAAATGCTAATTTGCATAATCTATGCATTTATCAGTATTCCGCTAAAATCCTCACGAAACACTGTCTATACAAACAGTATTCAGCCCACTATTATCCGCCACACTTGATTCAACTTTTCCAGCCTGCCCGGGATACGACACGGCGCCCGTCAACCGACGCCATTGCATGTCGACAATCCCGAGCCTATATATGAAACTCTATAACAACGTAGCCAGCCATTTCGGAGGTGCTCATGGCTTATTCAGCTCTAGCTGTTGCTAACGCCTTCATTGAACGCGCCAAAGAAGGCAAGCTTTCAGGCTTGACTCCAATGAAGCTTCAAAAGCTGCTGTTTTATACGCAATCCTGGCATCTGCGTGAAAGGGAGCTACCCCTTATGGATGATCACTTTGCCCGCTGGCAATACGGCCCGGTCATTCCATCGCTCTATCATGAGTTGAAGTCCTACGGCAGCCGCCCTGTGACGTCGCTGCTCAGCAACCTTAAACCCGACGTCGAAGACATCGTCTTCGTGACACCGAGAATTCCTGAAAGCGATACCTACGCCCAGCGTCTGATTGACCGCATTATCAATAAATACGGCAAGTGGTCAGGGACTCAACTGTCCAACCTCTCCCACGAGGAAGGTACCGCCTGGGCACTCAGGGGAGCGGATGGTTCCGCCATTGACTGGAAGGAAATGGCGGAGTTCATTCACCCAAAGAGCCGCAACCGTGAGTGAGGAACTCGACAACCTTGAGCTGACACTGCCCCCCGCATCAGGGCCCGACCAGGACTCCCAACCTGGGGGCGAGCAGGCAGTGGGTACTGACGATGAAAGAAACCAAAACCTGAAAGATCAGAAGGCCGAAAGGCAGCTGCGCAAGAAGTATGCGGGGCGTGCTTTCTGGTTTGCTGCCTGCGGCGTGATCTTTTGGGCGGTTTTGCTCGTGTGGAATGGTTGGTCAACTTACTATTCCGGCAAAGCTCCGTTTTCCGACAACGTGTTGATCGCTATCACCACCGCAACCTCCATCAACTTGTTTGCCGCTTTTCTCGGGGTTATCCGAGGCTTGTTCCCCGCCAGTGGCCGCAGGGCGAAGTAGCGGCGCCTGGAGCCTGCTCTCCACCTCTGGCTTTCGGCCTGCGTTTTACCTACCCGTTTGCGACCTGCGAAGCCCCGACCTCGCGTGTTAACCTTGCGCCCATTGCAAAATCGCAGGGCGGAATGCCCCACATTTGCCCCACTCCTTCAACGAATTTGCCTACGACCCAATGAGTAAAAATACGTCCGATCTGTCCTCCCACACGCCAATGATGCAGCAGTACTGGCGCCTGAAAAACCAGCACCCTGATCAGTTGATGTTCTATCGCATGGGCGACTTCTACGAGATCTTCTATGAAGACGCGAAGAAGGCTGCCAAGTTGCTGGACATCACCCTGACCGCGCGTGGGCAGTCGGCGGGGCAGTCGATTCCGATGTGTGGGATTCCTTACCATTCGTTGGAAGGTTATCTGGTCAAGCTGGTCAAGCTGGGCGAGTCAGTGGTGATCTGTGAGCAGATCGGCGATCCGGCCACCAGCAAGGGGCCGGTTGAACGTCAGGTAGTGCGCATTATTACGCCGGGGACGGTGAGTGATGAGGCGCTGCTGGACGAGCGTCGCGACAACCTGATCGCCGCGGTGCTGGGCGATGAGCGTTTGTTCGGGCTGTCGGTGCTGGATATCACCAGTGGCAACTTTACTGTGCTGGAGATCAAGGGCTGGGAGAACCTGCTGGCGGAGCTGGAGCGCATCAATCCGGTGGAGTTGTTGATTCCGGATGATTGGCCGAAGGATCTGCCGGCGGAAAAACGCCGTGGGACAAAGCGTCGCGCGCCGTGGGACTTCGAGCGTGATTCGGCGTTGAAAAGCCTGTGCCAACAGTTCTCGGTGCAGGACCTTAAAGGCTTCGGTTGTGAAACGTTGACACTCGCTATCGGTGCCGCCGGTTGCCTGCTTGGCTACGCCAAGGAAACCCAGCGCACCGCCCTGCCGCATTTGCGTAGCCTGCGTCACGAGCGTCTCGACGATACCGTAGTGCTCGATGGCGCCAGCCGTCGCAACCTGGAGCTGGACACCAACCTGGCCGGTGGGCGCGATAACACCCTGCAATCGGTGGTTGACCGCTGTCAGACGGCCATGGGCAGTCGCTTGCTGACCCGCTGGTTGAACCGTCCACTGCGCGACCTGACTATACTGCAAGCGCGACAGACCTCTATTACCTGCCTACTCGACGGCTATCGCTTTGAAAAGCTGCAGCCACAGCTGAAGGAAATCGGCGATATCGAGCGCATCCTGGCGCGGATTGGCCTGCGTAACGCGCGCCCGCGTGACCTGGCACGCCTGCGCGATGCCCTTGGGGCCTTGCCACAACTGCAAGTGGCGATGACCGAGCTGGATACGCCACACCTGCAACAGCTTGCGGTTACCGCTGGTACCTACCCGGAACTCGCGGCACTGCTGGAAAAAGCCATCATCGACAACCCGCCGGCGATCATCCGCGACGGCGGCGTACTCAAGACCGGTTACGACAGCGAGCTGGACGAGCTGCAATCCCTGAGCGAAAACGCCGGGCAGTTCCTGATCGACCTGGAAGCCCGCGAAAAGGCCCGCACCGGCCTGGCCAACTTGAAAGTCGGCTACAACCGCGTGCATGGCTACTTTATTGAGTTGCCGAGCAAGCAGGCTGAATCGGCACCGATCGACTATCAACGTCGCCAGACCCTCAAGGGCGCCGAGCGCTTTATCACCCCGGAACTCAAAGCGTTCGAAGACAAGGCCCTGTCGGCCAAGAGCCGTGCCCTGGCGCGGGAAAAAATGCTTTACGAGGCGTTGCTCGAGGACTTGATCAGCCAACTGGCGCCGCTGCAGGACACTGCGGCAGCCCTGGCCGAACTGGACGTGCTGAGCAACCTGGCCGAGCGTGCGCTGAACCTTGACTTGAACTGCCCGCGTTTTGTCAGCGAGCCGTGCATGCGCATCGTGCAAGGTCGCCACCCGGTGGTAGAGCAAGTGTTGACCACGCCGTTCGTCGCCAACGACCTGTCGCTGGACGACGATACCCGCATGTTGGTGATCACCGGTCCGAACATGGGCGGTAAATCCACCTACATGCGCCAGACCGCTTTGATCGTGCTGCTGGCGCATATCGGCAGCTTCGTGCCGGCGGCCAGCTGCGAGCTGTCACTGGTGGACCGGATTTTCACCCGCATCGGTTCCAGCGATGACCTCGCCGGTGGCCGTTCGACCTTTATGGTGGAAATGAGCGAAACCGCCAACATCCTGCACAACGCCACCGAGCGCAGCCTGGTGCTGATGGACGAAGTGGGCCGTGGCACCAGCACCTTTGACGGCCTGTCCCTGGCGTGGGCGGCGGCCGAGCGCCTGGCGCACTTGCGTGCCTATACGCTGTTCGCCACACACTACTTCGAGCTGACAGTGTTGCCGGAAAGTGAGCCACTGGTGGCCAACGTGCACCTGAATGCCACCGAGCACAACGAGCGCATCGTGTTCTTGCATCACGTGCTGCCGGGGCCTGCCAGCCAGAGTTACGGCCTGGCCGTGGCACAACTGGCCGGCGTGCCAAACGATGTGATTACCCGCGCCCGCGAACATCTCAGCCGCCTGGAAACCACGGCCCTGCCCCATGAAACCGTGGTCACCAGCCCAACCAAAGCCACCAGCAAACCGGCCGCACCGCATCAGAGTGACATGTTCGCCAGCCTGCCCCATCCGGTGCTGGATGAGTTGGCAAAACTTGACCTGGACGGCTTGACGCCCCGTAAAGCGCTCGAAATGTTATATGCACTGCAGGTTCGGATATAACGCAGACGCTTGCAAGCTGGTAGACTCTCGCGCGGTTTGGGATGCTGTGGGCTTTTAGCCTGGCCTGCAGACTATCGCTCCCGAACCTCGCGAGCCCTGCCACAAAGGGTTTCGCTGCCGCCGCCTGAGGAGAAAATTAGAAATGACCTTCGTCGTTACCGACAACTGCATCAAGTGCAAGTACACCGACTGCGTCGAAGTGTGTCCGGTGGACTGCTTCTACGAAGGCCCGAACTTCCTGGTTATCCACCCGGACGAGTGCATTGACTGCGCCCTGTGTGAGCCTGAATGCCCGGCCGTCGCTATTTTCTCCGAGGACGAAGTCCCGGCAGAAATGCAGGAATTTATTCAGTTGAACGTCGAGCTGGCGGAAATCTGGCCGAATATCACTGAACGCAAAGACCCGATGCCGGATGCAGCGGAGTGGGATGGCAAAAAAGGTAAGATTGCAGACCTCGAACGCTGATAGCGTTGCCCCCCTAAAAGGCCCCTTGCGGGCCTTTTTGCGTTTCTGGAGGGCGGGTTTCACTTTTCTACAGGCAAAAAAAAGGGGCGGTATGACCCGCCCACATTTTTCCCTAGTCCCTGTATTCCTTTTCATCATCCTGATGAATCGCATCCTGCGACATTCCTTCAAACCATCGTTCCTTGATGGCTGTGCCAATCCGTGGACACAGGGCTGATCTTAGAGAGTTCCAAAGTAAGTTCAACGGGATGCACGCCGCCGGCCGGCAACCTTTCGTGTCAAACAAAGAACAATTAATTGTTATATTTCAATTAGATAGAAAAATCTCTCAGGATTTTGGGACGTACATGGCGGATGAAAAAACCAAACACTTACGGAAAAGTAAGCAAATGCTTACACCACCCACTGCGTAAAAGCGCCGTCGCGACTGCTTGACCACTCTCCACACATGAAAAAGCCCCGACACAGTCGAGGCTTTTTCCCTTCATTAACCTCAGTCGTCGCTGACGGTAATGGTCGGCATCGCGGGCGTCGCCGCCTCTTGCAGGACGATCCGCGCGCCCACATGACGCGCCAACTCCTGATAGATCATGGCGATCTGGCTATCCGGCTCAGCCATGACGGTGGGCTTACCGCCGTCAGCCTGCTCGCGGATCGACATCGACAGCGGCAGTGAAGCCAGCAGCTCCACGCCGTATTGGGTCGCCAGCTTCTCGCCGCCGCCTTCGCCGAACAGATGCTCGGCGTGGCCGCAGTTGGAGCAGATGTGGACCGCCATATTCTCCACGACGCCCAGCACCGGGATATTGACCTTGCGGAACATCTCCACGCCTTTCTTCGCGTCGAGCAGCGCCAGGTCCTGGGGCGTGGTGACAATCACCGAGCCGGCCACCGGCACCTTTTGCGCCAGGGTCAGCTGGATATCACCGGTGCCTGGCGGCATGTCGATCACCAAGTAGTCCAGGTCGCCCCAGGCAGTCTGGGTGACCAGTTGCAGCAAGGCGCCGGAAACCATCGGCCCGCGCCAGACCATTGGCGTGTTGTCATCGGTAAGAAAGGCCATGGACATCACTTCCACGCCCAGTGACTCGATAGGCACGAACCACTTCTGGTCCTTGACCTTCGGCCGCGTGCCTTCGGCGATGCCGAACATCACGCCTTGGCTCGGGCCATAGATATCCGCGTCGAGAATGCCCACGCGCGCGCCCTCGCGGGCCAGGGCCAAGGCCAGGTTGGCCGCCGTGGTGGACTTACCCACACCGCCCTTGCCAGACGCCACCGCGACCACGTTCTTGACGTTGGCCAGGCCCGGGATCTGCGCCTGGGCCTTATGCGCAGCGATCACGCATTGGATGTCGACCTTGGCGGAACGCACGCCCTCGAGGCCCTCAATGGCCATTTGCAGCATCTGCGCCCAACCGCTCTTGAACAGACCTGCGGCATAGCCCAGCTCCATGTGGACCGACACCTGGTCGCCCTGGATTTCGATGGCACGTACACAGCCGGCGCTGACCGGGTCTTGGTTCAAATAGGGGTCGGTGTACTGGCGAAGGACGGCTTCCACCGCTGCGCGATTGACGGCGCTCATGGGCTACTCCCGAAAAAAGACTGACTGAAACAGGCGGCTATCCTAACCGTTCCAGCGGCTTAACGGCATGCTTTCGCAGGTTGGGAAGATTCGGAAACAGCGCCACGGGGTGAAATAAATTTCCCGGCGCTTTATAGTGGCCGACCTCCGTTTCATCAAGTAGCCGAGCCCCATGTCCGAGCCACGCAAGATCCTCGTCACCAGCGCCCTGCCCTATGCCAATGGTTCCATCCACCTTGGCCATATGCTTGAGTACATCCAGACCGATATGTGGGTGCGCTTCCAGAAGCATCGCGGCAATCAATGCATTTATGTCTGCGCGGACGACGCCCACGGATCGGCCATCATGCTGCGCGCCGAAAAGGAAGGCATCACCCCGGAACAACTGATCGCCAATGTGCAGGCTGAACACAGCGCCGACTTTGCCGAGTTCCTGGTCGACTTCGACAACTTCCACTCGACCCACTCCGACGAAAACCGCGAGCTGTCGAGCCAGATCTACCTGCGGTTGAAGGAAGCCGGGCACATTGCCACGCGCTCGATCACCCAGTATTTCGACCCGGAAAAGAAAATGTTCCTGGCCGACCGGTTCATCAAGGGCACCTGCCCGAAATGCGGCACCGAGGACCAGTACGGCGACAACTGCGAGAAATGCGGTGCCACCTACGCCCCCACCGACCTGAAGAACCCGAAGTCGGCAATCTCCGGCGCCACCCCGGTGCTCAAGGACTCCCAGCACTTCTTCTTCAAGCTCCCGGATTTCCAGCAAATGCTGCAAACCTGGACGCGCAGCGGCACCCTGCAGGACGCCGTGGCCAACAAAATCGCCGAATGGCTGGATGCCGGCCTGCAACAGTGGGACATTTCCCGCGATGCACCGTACTTCGGCTTCGAGATCCCGGGCGAGCCGGGCAAGTATTTCTACGTGTGGCTGGACGCGCCGATCGGCTACATGGCCAGCTTCAAGAACCTGTGCGACCGCACGCCGGAACTGGATTTCGACGCCTTCTGGGCCAAGGATTCCACCGCCGAGCTGTACCACTTCATCGGCAAGGACATCGTCAATTTCCATGCCCTGTTCTGGCCGGCGATGCTTGAAGGTTCGGGCTACCGCAAGCCCACCGGCATTGCCGTGCACGGCTACCTGACGGTCAACGGCCAGAAAATGTCCAAGTCCCGTGGCACCTTTATCAAGGCGCGCACCTACCTGGACCACCTGTCGCCGGAATACCTGCGCTACTACTACGCGTCCAAGCTGGGCCGTGGCGTCGACGACCTCGACCTTAACCTGGAAGACTTCGTACAGAAGGTCAACTCGGACCTGGTCGGCAAAGTCGTCAACATCGCCAGCCGTTGCGCCGGGTTTATCCACAAGGGCAACGCCGGTGTATTGGTGGCCGAGAATGCCGCGCCGGAACTGACCGACGCGTTCCTGGCCGCTGCGCCAAGCATCGCCGACGCCTATGAAGCTCGCGATTTTGCCCGCGCCATGCGCGAGATCATGGGCCTGGCCGACCGCGCCAACGCCTGGATCGCCGACAAGGCGCCGTGGTCGCTGAACAAGCAGGAAGGCAAACACGCGGAAGTCCAGGCGATCTGCGCCACGGGCGTCAACCTGTTCCGCCAGTTGGTGATCTTCCTCAAGCCGGTGCTGCCGTTGCTGGCCGCCGATGCCGAGGCGTTCCTCAACGTCGCGCCGCTGACCTGGAACGATCACACCACCCTGCTCAGCAACCATCAGTTGAACGAGTTCAAGCCGCTGATGACCCGTATCGACCCGGTGAAAGTCCAGGCCATGACCGACGCTTCGAAAGAAGACTTGGTCGCCAGCCAGACTGACACCGGCGAATCGGCACCGGCCGGTAACGGCGAGCTGGCCAAGGACCCGATTTCTGCGGAAATCGAGTTCGACGCCTTTGCCGCCGTCGACCTGCGTGTCGCGCTGATCGTCAAGGCCGAAGCCGTGGAAGGTGCCGACAAGTTGCTGCGCCTGACCCTGGACCTCGGCGGCGAGCAACGCAACGTGTTCTCCGGGATCAAGAGCGCTTATCCGGACCCGTCCAAGCTCGATGGTCGCTTGACCATGATGATCGCCAACCTCAAGCCACGGAAAATGAAGTTCGGTATCTCCGAAGGCATGGTGATGGCGGCCGGCCCTGGTGGCGAAGAGATCTACCTGCTGAGCCCTGACAGCGGTGCCAAGCCGGGTCAACGCATCAAGTAAGCCTATGGGCCTGTGGCGAGTAAATTAGGCCTATTGTAGGAGCCCGGCTTGCCGGCAATGGCGATCTCAAGGACGCTATCGCCGGCAAGTCGCGCTCCTACAAATCCATTACACGCCTGTTCGCTTAATCGGCATACCCGTGATCACAGCATGAACCTGATTCAACGTATCGACGCGCTGCTACCGCAGACCCAATGTGGCAAGTGCGGGCACCCGGGCTGCAAGCCTTACGCCGAGGGCATCGCACGAGGCGAGGCAATCAACAAGTGTCCGCCCGGCGGGCAGGAAACCATCGCCGGCCTTGCGCTGTTGCTGCGCGTGCCGGTGCTGGACCTCGATACCCGTCGTGGGGAAGCGCCAGCCCAGGTTGCGTATATCCGCGAGGCCGAGTGCATCGGCTGCACCAAGTGCATCCAGGCCTGCCCGGTGGACGCTATTGTCGGCGCCGCCAAGCTGATGCACACCGTCATCATTGATGAGTGCACCGGTTGTGACCTGTGCGTTGCGCCCTGCCCTGTCGATTGCATTGAGATGCACCCAGCGACCCGCGTGCTACCGATTGTGGGTGGCTTGGCGACCAATGATCGTGAGCATCATGAACGCGGCCTGAAACGTGACCGGGCTAGGCGGCGCTTTGAACAACGCAACGCGCGCCTGCAACGGGAAGAAGCCCACAAACTCGCCGAACGCCTGGCACGGGCCAAGCGCTCGGCGCCAACACAGCCCGTGCCAGCCGATGCGGCTCAGGCGGCCCAAGAGGCAGCGGTCAAGCAGGCTAAAATCACGCTCGCCATGAGCCGTGCCCAACTGCACAAATCCTTGAAGGCGTTCGGCCACCCGCCGACCTTTGAGCAGCAGTCGCAGTTGATCGTCCTGCAGCAGCAGTTCGAAGCAGCAGAGCAGGCACTTGCAGCATTGGAAGTCATCACCCCGACGACCCTGCCGCCGCCGAAAGACCCCGCACTCAAACGCGCAAAAATCCAATTGGCCATGCGGCGCGCCGAATTGAAAAAAGCCCAGGACCAGAACGCTGACGAACAGCAACTGGCAACCCTGAGCGCTGCGCTGTCCAGCGCGGAGCAAGCCTTGCACGATGCAGAGGCTGACAGTCAGCAGCCTCGGCCCGATTTGCAGCGCGTGGAAAAACGCCCCATCGACGCTCAACTGCGCCAGCTGAAAACCGCCCTGGCGTACGCCCGGGCGGAGGTGAGCAAACTACAACGCCAAGCGGGCGTAAATGCAGATCAACTGAAAGCCGCACAACACAGGCTTGAGGAAACGCAGCGCCAAGTAGACGCCTACGTCGAGGCGTGACCCGCTACGAGCGCTGCCGGGCGCCGTAACGATCGTTTATCCTGTTCGAGATAATTGCTCACAGAACCCAAGCCTAGACCCACTCTTCACATTGATGCCGAACGCCTGCAAGGAAACCACCGCCCCATGAACGCCGCAAAACGCTTGGAAATTTTCCGCAGGCTTCACGAAGACAATCCGGAACCCAAGACCGAACTGGCTTACACCTCGCCCTTCGAATTGCTGATTGCGGTGATCCTGTCGGCACAATCCACGGACGTTGGCGTCAACAAGGCCACAGCCAAGCTCTATCCCGTGGCGAACACGCCGGAGGCAATCTATGCCCTGGGTGTGGAGGGGTTGTCGGAATACATCAAAACCATCGGCCTGTACAACAGCAAGGCCAAGAACGTCATCGAAACCTGTCGCCTGCTGGTGGAACTGCACGGCAGTGAAGTGCCACAAACCCGCGAAGCCCTGGAAGCCCTGCCAGGCGTTGGCCGTAAAACTGCCAACGTGGTGCTCAACACCGCTTTCCGTCAACTGACGATGGCGGTGGACACTCACATTTTCCGGGTCAGTAACCGAACCGGCATTGCCCGTGGGAAAAACGTGGTCGAGGTGGAAAAGCAGTTGATGAAATTCGTGCCCAAGCCGTATTTGCTCGATTCCCACCACTGGCTGATCCTTCATGGACGCTATGTTTGCCAGGCGCGCAAGCCGCGTTGCGGCAGCTGTCGGATAGAAGACCTGTGCGAATACAAGGACAAGACATCCGACGATTGAGGGACCATTGGTTTTATTGATCGGTCGATTGAAAAAATCTTTTTTACCCGGTCATGGATTATCGTTATAAGGAGCGCCAACGGCAGTCTTAGCCCGGAGTGAACCTTATGAGCACTGGCAAAGAACAACTGGAAGTGGAAGACGACCTCGTTGAATCGGATGACGATGGGGCGGAGACGCCTGTGGCAGAGGTCGCCAAGACCAATTTGAGCAAACGCCGTACCATCGACAATCTTCTGGAAGAACGACGCTTGCAAAAACAACTGGCCGATTACGACTTCGATCTCTGATTGAGAGGTCGACGGCCGGAAGCCTCCCTGACGGAGGCTTTTTTCTGCCGGTTGCCCGGGCAACACGCGGTGGCA
This sequence comes from Pseudomonas petroselini, assembly GCF_045037875.1. Classification (NCBI taxonomy): domain Bacteria; kingdom Pseudomonadati; phylum Pseudomonadota; class Gammaproteobacteria; order Pseudomonadales; family Pseudomonadaceae; genus Pseudomonas; species Pseudomonas petroselini. Next base: position 2,102,540 of record NZ_CP173614.1, on the reverse strand, counting down.
TCCCCTCCTCTATACCAAGCCGTTACGCTGTGCCAGTTCGATCAGGTCGACGAGAGAGCGGGCGTTGAGCTTGAGCAGCAAACGCGTCTTGTAGGTGCTGACGGTCTTGTTGCTGAGGAACATGCCGTCGGCAATCTCCTTGTTGGTCCTGCCCCGGGCCAACTGCTGCAATACCATCATTTCCCGGCCGGACAGACGCTCGACCATATCGGCCTCACTGGCATTGCCCATGGTGGAGCGTACCGAGTTGAGCGCCTGGTTCGGGAAGTAGCTGTAGCCCGACAAGACGGCCTTGATCGCACTCAGTAACTCGGTCAGGTCCTGTTGCTTGCACACATAGCCGGCAGCCCCCGCCTGCATGCAGCGCATGGAAAAATGACCAGGGGCCTGGGACGTCAGCACCAGCACCTTGAACGGTGCAGCCTGCTTGGTCGAAGACAGGCGGCAAATAACTTCCAGGCCATCAAGTTTGGGTATCCCAATATCCAGTATGACAATGTCCGGCATATGCTCCCGTGCAAGTTGCAACGCATCGACACCGTTATCGGTCTCGGCAACGACCTCATAACCATGACGTTCCATTAGCATACGCACAGCAAGACGAATGACGGGATGATCATCCACGATCAGCACTTTATTCATGAGAAAGTCCAATTTCGCTGTTCGAATTATTTAGAGCAAGCACAATAGCCTAGTCGTTTCCTAGTTGGCATAGCATTCCCCCCCAAGCAACAGCAAGCAGAGACCCACCCCACAGCGATAAAGGAATTACCCTACAAAAAAACGCCATCTCGGACTTATCAAGCTTTATGGATCCTTTCAGACCTTTCTGGGGACTTACATATTTTGAGTGAAATATCCATGGGATATCAGGGGTCGGGTAAACGTACCGCACGTAACTCTCAGGAAATGCCCCTTGCCTCTCGCCGTTGGCCGAGTGAACGAGCAGGAAAGATCCGGCTGTTTTAGTTCCATTTAACATATTCACTTACATCCTTAATTCCTACAGACTATTCAGCGCTTTATATATTCGCTGTATCTGCATGAGTGAATTTTCTGTAAGACCAGTTCCTACATAGGTGTAAAAAATTCATTCCCCCTACACACTTCCAACAACAGCCAATTCAAATCCTCTGTTTGAGAAAGGTGGGGATGAAAAATATCAACATATGTTTAATCACTATAAACATCGCGACGTTCTATAAAATACACCGGCAAAAAAAATGGCCCCTTGAACAAGGGGCCATTCTTCACGACAGGCTGAAACTTAGAACAACGAGCGACCTTTGTTGGCCGCAATGCGCATGCGCAATGCATTCAACTTGATAAAGCCTGCCGCGTCCGCCTGATTGTAGGCGCCGCCGTCTTCTTCGAAGGTGGCGATGTTGGCGTCGAACAGGGAGTCATCAGATTTGCGACCGGTAACGATCACATTGCCCTTGTACAGCTTCAGGCGCACAACGCCGTTCACGTGGGCCTGGGACGCGTCGATCATCTGTTGCAGCATCAGGCGCTCAGGGCTCCACCAGTAGCCGGTGTAGATCAGGCTGGCGTACTTGGGCATCAGCTCGTCTTTGAGGTGAGCGACTTCGCGGTCCAGGGTGATGGACTCGATGGCGCGGTGAGCGCGCAGCATGATGGTGCCGCCTGGGGTTTCGTAGCAGCCACGGGACTTCATGCCCACGTAACGGTTCTCGACGATGTCGAGGCGACCGATACCGTGTTCGCCACCGATACGGTTCAGCGTCGCCAAAACGGTGGCCGGGGTCATTTCGACGCCGTCCAGCGCGACAATGTCGCCGTTGCGGTAGGTCAGTTCCAGGTATTGCGGCTTGTCGGGAGCGTTCTCCGGGGAGACGGTCCACTTCCACATGTCTTCTTCGTGCTCGGTCCAGGTGTCTTCCAGCACGCCGCCTTCATAGGAGATGTGCAGCAGGTTGGCGTCCATCGAGTACGGGGACTTCTTCTTGCCATGACGCTCGATCGGAATCGCGTGCTTTTCAGCGTAATCCATCAGCTTTTCACGGGACAGCAGGTCCCATTCACGCCAAGGCGCGATCACTTTCACGCCTGGCTTGAGCGCGTAGGCGCCCAGCTCGAAACGTACCTGGTCGTTGCCCTTGCCGGTGGCGCCATGGGAAATGGCGTCGGCGCCGGTTTCGTTGGCGATTTCGATCAGGCGCTTGGCGATCAGCGGACGTGCGATGGAGGTACCCAGCAGGTACTCGCCTTCGTAGACGGTGTTGGCGCGAAACATCGGGAAGACGAAATCGCGGACGAACTCTTCGCGCAGGTCGTCAATGTAGATCTCTTTCACGCCCATGGCTTGCGCCTTGGCACGTGCAGGTTCGACCTCTTCGCCCTGACCCAGGTCAGCGGTGAAGGTCACCACTTCACAGTTATAAGTATCCTGCAGCCACTTGAGGATCACCGAAGTGTCCAGGCCGCCGGAATACGCGAGAACGACCTTGTTTACGTCGGCCATGCCATCACTCCACGGGGTTGTACGGAAAGGCGTCGATTCTACCGACCAAAACCGTGGATTTACAGGGGCGCGACAGCAAATGAAGATAAAGCGACAGATTATGTCGAGAGGGCGACCGATGGTCGCACCTTAGGCTGCACATTATGACGTGTGTGCAGGGTTGCTCGGGCCGCTGGCCTGGGGCGCAGGTTTCTCGGGGGCTGCGACACGTTCGAGCTGAATATTCACCCGACGATTGCGCGCGCGATTGGCCGCATTGGTATTGGGCGCCAGCGGGTAGCTTTCGCCGTGGAAACGCAAGGTGATCTGCGATTCCGGAATACCGTTGGCCTTCAAGTAGTCCATCACCGCCAAGCCACGGCGGCGCGAGACGTCACGGTTGGTCAGGCGGTTGCCGCCGTTGTCCGAATGGCCGTTCAACTCGATATGGTTGACGGTAGGGTCGGCCTTCATGAACGCGAGAATCACGTCGAGTTTCTTCTTGGCCGCCGCGTCCAGTTCGATACCGCCACCCGGGAACCCGACTTCGGTCTGCTTGACCTGGTCGTAATTCATCGGCAACAGCTTGGTGGTGCACAGCTGGTAGTCGTTGTAGGCCTTGTTGAATTTCACCGGCAATAAGCGGATTTCCGAATAGCCGCCCTCACGCCCATAGTGTCGGACGGTCGGGCTGCGCCCTTCCAGCAACCCCGTAAACAGGCGCCCGGCCTGGGCTTGGGAGCTGTTGAACAAGACGTCGCCACTGCCGGCACGCACGGCGCCGAGGTTGATATCACCTCGGCCCGGCTGCCAAGGGGCGGCAGCCGCCAACAACGTGGCCGAGCCCACACCCAGCGAGCCGTTGTAGGCTTTCAGGCGAAACGTCGCCTGCTCGCCGGCCCGACGCACGAACTCACCCGAGCCGAAGTCGGTGATCGGTTGGGTCAGGCGGCACTCGAACTGATCGCCTTCTACCTTCCACTCAATATTCTCCAGACGTGTCTGGAACGTGAGGGCCATCGCAGGCAGGCTGGCGAACACACTGAGCAGGGCTAGATAATGCTGGCGCACGGGAGGCTCCACTGGTTTCTACAACACTTCAAAGCGTCATACATCGATAAGGCATACGAAAGGCTATCGGTTGCATCCTGCAAAACTTGATAGCGAGTGCCTGCAAGAGTCTTTTCCGGTAGCATTCCCACCAGATTGACCCGCCTGGAATCCCCAATGTCCGACCGCCTGACCCTGCTGCGTCCCGACGACTGGCATATTCATCTTCGCGATGGTGCTGCGTTACCCCACACCGTGGCCGATGTAGCGCGCACGTTTGGCCGCGCCATCATCATGCCTAACCTGGTACCTCCGGTGCGTAACGCCGAGCAAGCCGACGCCTATCGCCAGCGTATCCTCGCTGCGCGGCCGGCCGGCAGCCGCTTCGAACCGTTGATGGTGCTCTACCTCACCGACCGTACCCAGCCCGAAGAAATTCGTGAGGCCAAGGCCAGCGGTTTCGTGCACGCCGCCAAGCTGTACCCGGCCGGCGCGACCACCAACTCCGATTCCGGCGTGACCAGTATCGACAAGATCCTGCCGGCCATCGAAGCCATGGCGGAGGTCGGCATGCCGCTGCTGATCCACGGTGAAGTCACCCGTGGCGACGTGGACGTGTTCGATCGCGAGAAGATCTTCATCGACGAGCATATGCGCCGTGTGGTCGAGCTGTTCCCGACCCTCAAGGTCGTGTTCGAGCACATCACCACCGCCGATGCCGTGCAGTTCGTTACCGAGGCCTCGGCCAACGTCGGCGCGACGATCACCGCGCATCACCTGCTGTACAACCGCAACCACATGCTGGTGGGCGGGATTCGGCCGCACTTCTATTGCTTGCCGATCCTCAAGCGCAACACCCACCAGGTGGCCTTGCTGGATGCGGCGACCAGCGGCAATCCGAAGTTTTTCCTCGGCACCGACTCGGCACCCCACGCCCAGCACGCAAAAGAAGCCGCGTGCGGCTGTGCCGGTTGCTATACCGCGTTTGCCGCCATTGAGCTGTATGCCGAAGCATTCGAACAGCGCAACGCGCTGGACAAGCTCGAAGGCTTCGCCAGCCTCAATGGCCCGCGCTTCTACGGCCTGCCGGCGAATACCGACCGCATCACCCTGGTCCGTGAAGACTGGACCGCCCCTGCCAGCCTGCCGTTTGGCGAGCTGACTGTTATCCCGCTGCGCGCCGGTGAAACACTGCGCTGGCGCCTGCTGGAGGAAAGCAAGTGAGTGAAGACCATTACGATGACGAACACGAGCACAGTGGTGGCGGTTCCCGTCACCCGATGGCCGAGCGGTTCCGCGGCTATCTGCCGGTTGTCATCGACGTAGAAACCGGTGGTTTCAACTGCGCCACCGACGCGCTGCTGGAAATCGCGGCGACCACCATCGGCATGGACGAACAGGGTTTTGTGTTCCCGGAACACACCCACTTCTTTAGGGTGGAGCCATTCGAAGGCGCCAACATCGAAGCCGCTGCCCTGGAGTTCACCGGGATCAAGCTCGATCACCCGCTGCGCATGGCGGTGAGTGAAGAAGCGGCACTGACCGATATCTTCCGTGGCGTGCGCAAGGCGTTGAAGGCCAATGGCTGCAAACGCGCGATCCTGGTCGGCCATAACAGCAGCTTCGACCTGGGCTTCCTGAATGCCGCCGTGGCGCGGCTGGACATGAAGCGCAACCCGTTTCACCCGTTCTCCAGCTTCGACACCGCGACCCTCGCTGGCCTGGCTTATGGTCAGACCGTACTGGCGAAGGCCTGCCAAGCGGCGGGTATCGACTTTGACGGTCGCGAGGCGCACTCGGCCCGCTACGACACCGAGAAGACTGCCGAGCTGTTCTGCGGCATCGTCAACCGTTGGAAGCAGATGGGCGGCTGGGAAGACTTCAACGACTAACAGCGCTTTTGTGGTGAGCGGACTCGCTATGGTGAGCGGGCTTACTGTGGTGAAAGGGCTTACCACACCAAGCCCGCTCACCACAAAAAGCACGCTTGCCCCAGGGGCTTTTCCTCCACATAAAAAAACCGGCCCTCTCAGGCCGGTTTTTTTGTACCTCGACTCTGGCTTACAGCTTGCCAGCGTTCTCGGTCAGGTAAGCCGCAACACCTTCCGGCGAAGCGTTCATGCCTTTGTCGCCTTTTTTCCAGTTGGCAGGGCAGACTTCGCCGTGCTCTTCGTGGAATTGCAGGGCGTCGACCAGACGGATCAGCTCTTCCATGTTACGACCCAGTGGCAGGTCGTTGATGATCTGGGAGCGAACCACGCCTTTGTCGTCGATCAGGAACGCGCCACGGAAAGCCACGCCGCCTTCGGATTCAACGTCGTAAGCCTTGGCGATGTCGTGCTTCATGTCGGCAGCCATGGTGTATTTGACTTTGCCGATGCCGCCATCATTGATGGCGGTGTTGCGCCAAGCGTTGTGAGTGAAATGGGAGTCGATGGAAACGGCGACCACTTCAACGTTGCGCGCCTTGAAATCGTCCATGCGGTGGTCCAGGGCGATCAGCTCGGACGGGCAGACGAAGGTGAAGTCCAGCGGGTAGAAGAACACCAGGCCGTATTTGCCTTTGATGGCTTCAGACAGTTTGAAGCTGTCAACGATTTCGCCATTGCCGAGGACGGCGGGTACGTCGAAATCCGGGGCTTGTTTGCCGACGAGTACGCTCATTGGATATCTCCTGATGTGAGGGTGACGATTGAAGTAAAAGGACCGGCCCGAGTCTGCCGTGTTTAAGCGACAGCCCTGTGACGCAGTCACGCTTCGTGAAGACCGACCATCATACACTGAAAAAACCGTTCGTCAGTGCGGGCGCGGTGCCAGCCAATACCCTACGAATCTACTTTGACAATCATTCTCGTTAACATTAAGATCCATCGCACTTAAGCCTTAAACCCGCGATGGTTCTCCCTTATGTATGTGTGCCTCTGTACTGGCGTCACCGACGGACAAATCCGCGAAGCAATCTATGAAGGTTGCTGCAGCTACAAGGAAGTGCGTGAAACCACCGGCGTTGCCAGCCAGTGTGGCAAATGTGCTTGCCTCGCCAAGCAAGTGGTACGGGAAACCCTGACGCAGCTGCAGACAGCGCAGGCCGCGCTCCCCTATTCAGCAGAATTTACACACGCCTGATTGGGCATGTTTTAAAGAACCGGACTTAACGTCCGGTTTTTTTATGCCCGCAATTCAATTAGTTAGCGCCAAGACGCGGAACACAAACATTCTTATTCCGATTAATTTTCATTTATTATTCAATAACTTAGGTTTGACACTAAGGAATTCGCCGCTCAAACTCCGCCTTATACACAGCTATTACAGGGCAGGACCCCAGTCATGAAAGGCGACATCTCAGTCATCCAGCAACTCAACAAAATCCTTGCCAATGAACTGGTCGCGATCAATCAGTACTTCCTGCATGCGCGCATGTATGACGATTGGGGCCTGGAAAAGCTCGGCAAGCGTGAATACAAAGAATCCATCAAGGCCATGAAAGACGCCGACGCGCTGATCAAGCGCATCCTGTTCTTGGAAGGCCTGCCGAACGTGCAGGACCTGGGCAAGCTGAACATCGGCGAGCACACCCAAGAAATGATCAGCAGCGACTTGGGTTTTGAGCGCAAGAGCCACAGCGACCTCAAGGCCGCCATTGCTCACTGCGAAACCAAAGGCGACTTCGGCAGCCGTGAGCTGCTGGAAGACATCCTGGAAGACCAGGAAGAACACATCGACTGGCTGGAAACCCAACTGGGCCTGATCGACAAAGTCAGCCTGGAAAACTACCTGCAATCGCAGATGGGCGAATAAGCCCCAGCACGCAGGTACAAAAAAGCCCCGCTCTCTTAGAGACGCGGGGCTTTTTATTGCACGGCTTTTTACAGAAGCATCAAGCGTTAGTCTTGGCTGCAGCGTTTGCCGCTGCTTCTTTGACCAGCGTTTGCAGCGAACCATCAGCGGCCATCTCAACGATGATGTCGCTACCGCCGACCAGCTCACCGGCTACCCACAGCTGTGGGAACGTAGGCCAGTTGGCGTACTTCGGCAGGTTGGCGCGGATTTCAGGGTTTTGCAGGATATCCACGTAAGCGAATTTCTCGCCACACGCCATGATGGCCTGGGACGCCTTCGCGGAGAAACCGCACTGAGGAGCGTTGGGCGCGCCCTTCATGTAAAGCAGAATGGTGTTGTTGGCAATCTGCTCTTTGATCGTTTCGATGATATCCATGGAACACCTCGGCTGGAACTTTGCGACTCACAGGTCGGCACGGTGGCGCATTGTAACGCAAAATTCCAGCGCGGTGCTCAGGCGGCTGCTACCTGCACGGGAACACCGTTCAACGCAGCATTGCCCGATAACTCATCCAGCTGCCGCTCGTCGGTCAAGTCATTGGCACTCGCGCCTGGTTGCCCACTGGCGATCGTCATCTGGACACCTGGGCGCCCATGCCCCCAACCGTGGGGCAGGCTGACCACGCCGGGCATCATGTCCAGGCTGGCCAGCACTTCCACTTCGATCATGCCGATGCGCGAACTGACGCGCACGCGCTGGCCATCGCTCAGTTGCCGACGGGCCAGGTCATCCGGATGCATCAACAATTGATGGCGCGGCTTGCCCTTCACGAGCCGGTGATAGTTATGCATCCAGGAATTATTGCTGCGCACATGGCGGCGGCCGATCAGCAGCAGTTCGTCGGCCACAGGCACCGGCTGCGCCGCAAACCGCGCCAGGTCGGCGAGGATCACCGCCGGCGCCGCTTGCACCTTGCCATCGGCGGTCTTCAAACGAGCGGCAAGATTGGGCTGGAGCGGCCCGAGGTCCACGCCGTGGGGATGGTCTGCCAGCATTGCCACGGACAGCTTATGGCTGGACGCGTCACCGTACACCCCGGCACGCAAGCCAAAGTCGATCATCTGTGCAGGCGGCATTGTGGGTTTGAGCGCAACCCCCGTCTGCGCCGCGAACGCCTTGGCCAGGCCGACGAAAATCTCCCAGTCATGCAGCGCGCCTTCCGGCTTGGGCAAAATCGCGCGATTGAATCGCGTAACGTTACGCACCGCAAACATATTGAAAGTGGTGTCGTAGTGATCGTTTTCAAGCGCCGACGTGGACGGCAGGATCAGGTCGGCATAGCGTGTGGTCTCGTTGATATAAAGGTCGATGCTGACCATGAACTCCAGGCCATCCAGCGCCTGTTCCAGCTGACGGCCGTTAGGCGTCGACAACACCGGATTACCGGCCACCGTCACCAATGCCCGGATTTGCCCTTCGCCTTCAGTGAGCATTTCCTCAGCCAAGGCCGACACCGGCAACTCCCCGCCGTACTCCGGGCGCCCGGAAACCCGGCTCTGCCAACGATTGAAATGCCCGCCGCCGGTCGCTGCCACCAAATCCACCGCCGGCGTGGTGCACAGCGCGCCACCGACACGGTCCAGATTGCCCGTCACCAGGTTGATCAATTGCACCAGCCAATGGCACAGCGTGCCGAACGCCTGGGTCGACACCCCCATGCGCCCGTAACACACCGCCTTGTCGGCGGCGGAAAAGTCCCGCGCCAGCTGGCGGATCTGTTCAGCAGGCACCGCACACTGGCGACTCATGGCCTCAGCGCTGAACCCTGCGATGGCGCGGCGTACATCCTCCAGGCCTTCAATGGGTAGATGGCTGTCGCGGGTCAGGTTTTCGCTGAACAAGGTGTTGAGCACCCCAAACAACAACGCCGCATCACCGCCTGGCCGCACGAACAGATGCTGATCGGCAATGGCTGCCGTCTCGCTGCGCCGAGGATCGACCACCACCACTTTGCCGCCGCGTGCCTGAATCGCCTTGAGGCGCTTTTCCACATCCGGCACGGTCATGATGCTGCCGTTGGACGCCAGCGGGTTGCCCCCCAGGATCAGCATGAAGTCGGTGTGGTCGATGTCGGGGATTGGCAGCAACAGGCCATGGCCGTACATCAGGTAGCTGGTGAGGTGATGGGGTAACTGGTCCACCGAGGTCGCCGAAAACCGATTGCGCGTCTTCAACTGCCCCAGAAAATAGTTGCTGTGGGTCATCAGCCCATAGTTATGCACGCTGGGATTGCCCTGATACACCGCCACCGCATTCTGCCCATGCCGCGCCTGAATCCCCGCCAGCCGTTCGGCGACGAGGGCAAAGGCCTCGTCCCAGGCAATCGGCTGCCATTCGTTGCCCACCCGCAGCATGGGATGGTGCAGGCGGTCGGGATCATTCTGGATATCTTGCAGCGCGACGGCCTTGGGACAGATATGCCCACGGCTGAAACTGTCCTGGGCGTCGCCCTTGATCGAAGTGATCGCCAGGCTGCCGTCCTCGGCCTGGGTGGTTTCCAGCGTCAGGCCACAGATGGCTTCACACAGATGGCAGGCACGGTGGTGGAGAGTCTTGGTCATGGCCAGTCTCTTATCAGGGCTTTGGCCTAACTATGGCCCGCGGACGGCCAAGGCACCACTAACGTCAGTGCCGTGAATCGACAAGCATCAGGCCAGGCCATGGCTAAGCATGAGCAAATGTTTCAGAAACCTCGCAGGCGCGCGCTGAAACCGACGCAGCCTGGCCTGCAGCCGCCTCCGCACATTGCAAAAGGTTGCGACGCCAGTGTACAAATGAACCGCTGCTGTCTGGAATTCGTCTTCAAAAGCGCCTCGGCGCCCTGCTTGAACGCCCTTAAAAACCGTAGCCCTATTGGTAAGACGCGACATTTAATTATAAGATCGCGCCTTCCCCTATTTCGTCGCCCCGTGCGGCTTTCGCCGCAGGTCTCGCCCGTTGTCACAATAAACAAGGCTTTGAGTATCTGCGGTCTGTTGCAAAAGGTAGTTAATGATGAGCGCAAGGCACTTTCTCTCCCTGATGGATTGCACGCCCGAAGAGCTGGTCAGCGTGATCCGTCGAGGCATTGAGCTTAAAGACCTGCGTAACCGCGGCGTACTGTTCGAGCCTTTGAAAAACCGCGTGCTCGGGATGATTTTCGAGAAGTCGTCGACCCGCACCCGCGTGTCCTTCGAAGCCGGCATGATCCAACTGGGTGGCCAAGCCATCTTCTTGTCATCGCGTGATACCCAACTGGGCCGTGGCGAGCCTATCGCCGATAGCGCCAGGGTCATGTCACGCATGCTGGATGCGGTGATGATCCGTACCTTTGCCCACAGCACCGTGACCGAATTTGCCGCTCATTCGCGCGTTCCCGTCATCAACGGCCTGTCCGACGACCTGCACCCGTGCCAGTTGCTGGCCGACATGCAAACCTTCCTTGAGCACCGTGGCTCGATCCAGGGCAAGACCGTCGCCTGGATCGGTGATGGCAACAACATGTGCAACAGCTATATAGAAGCGGCGATCCAGTTCGACTTCCACCTGCGCGTCGCCTGCCCCGAAGGTTTTGAGCCCAGCGCCGAATTCCTCGCCAAGGCGGACGGTCGCGTACAACTGCTGCGCGATCCTAAGGACGCCGTTGTCGGCGCGCACCTGGTCAGCACCGACGTCTGGACCTCCATGGGCCAGGAAGACGAAACCGCCAAGCGCCTGGCCTTGTTTGCGCCGTACCAGGTCACCCGCGAACTGCTCGACCTGGCCGCGCCGGACGTACTGTTCATGCACTGCCTGCCCGCCCACCGTGGCGAGGAAATCAGCCTCGACCTGCTCGACGACCCACGTTCGGTCGCCTGGGACCAGGCTGAAAACCGCCTGCATGCGCAAAAGGCGTTGCTCGAATTTCTCGTCCCGCCGTCTTACCACCACGCATGAGCCATGAATTACTGCTGAACCTGCGCAATCTGGCATGCGGCTATCAAGATCAACGGGTGGTGCAGAACCTCAACCTGCACCTCAATGCGGGTGATATCGGTTGCCTGCTGGGCTCCTCGGGCTGCGGCAAAACCACCACCCTGCGCGCGATTGCCGGCTTTGAACCGGTGCACGAGGGCGAAATCAGCCTGGCCGGTGAAGTCATCTCGAGTGCCGGGTTCACCCTGGCACCGGAGAAACGTCGTATTGGCATGGTGTTTCAGGACTACGCGCTGTTTCCTCACCTCAGCGTCGCTGACAACATTGCCTTCGGCATTCGCAAACACCCGCAAAAAGACCGCGTGGTCGCTGAATTGCTCGAACTGGTAAACCTGAAGAACCTGGGCAAGCGTTTCCCCCATGAGCTTTCTGGTGGCCAGCAACAACGTGTAGCCCTCGCCCGCGCACTGGCGCCGGAGCCCGCATTGCTGCTACTGGATGAACCCTTCTCCAACCTGGATGGTGAGTTGCGGCGCAAGCTCAGCCACGAGGTGCGCGACATCCTCAAGGCGCGCGGCACCAGTGCGATCCTGGTCACCCATGACCAGGAAGAAGCTTTTGCCGTCAGCGACCAGGTGGGTGTGTTCAAGGAAGGCCGGCTTGAGCAGTGGGACACGCCCTACAACCTGTATCACGAACCGCAGACACCCTACGTCGCGAGTTTTATCGGCCAGGGTTACTTCATTCGTGGCCAATTGAGCTCGCCGGAATCGGTCAGCACCGAACTGGGTGAGCTGCGCGGCAACCGGGCCTACACCTGGCCTACCGGCGGCGCGGTGGACGTGCTACTGCGCCCGGATGACATCGTCTACGCACCCGACAGCGCGTTGAAAGCACGGATCGTCGGCAAGACCTTCCTCGGTGCTTCGACGTTGTACCGCCTGCAACTGCCGACGGGCGCACAGTTGGAATCGATTTTCCCCAGCCATGCAGACCATCAGGTGGGCGCGGATGTGGGGATTCGGGTGGCGGCCGAACACTTGGTGTTGTTCCAGGCGTCCGGCAGCACGGCGGCGCAGATTCCTCAGAGCGAGTCCGGCGTGCGGCGCCACAGCGCCGCTCACTGACGAAACCAGGTCAAAAATGTGAGAGGCGCTTGCTGCCGATAGCGGTGTATCAGTCACAGATAAGCTGGCTGATAGACTGCCATCGGCAGCAAGCCCCCTCCCACATTGGACCTCGGTAGCCTTCGAAGGCGGATCTCAGGCGCGACCAATCGGCGCGAACTTGGCCTGGGTATGCTCCGCCAGCACCACCGCCGGCAATTCAACCTCCAAGCCCCTCCTCCCCGCGCTCACAAAAATCGTTGCGAATGGCTGCGCCGTCACATCAATAAACGTGCGCAAACGCTTCTTCTGCCCCAGCGGGCTGATACCACCTAGCAGGTAGCCGGTGGAACGCTGCGCCGCTGCCGGGTCGGCCATTTCAACTTTCTTGACGCCTGCCGCGTGAGCCAGGGCTTTTAAATCCAGACTTCCGACGACCGGCACCACCGCTACCAACAATTCGCCCTTCTCGCTGCTGGCCAGCAAGGTCTTGAACACCTGCGCCGGGTCGAGGCCCAATTTTTCCGCGGCCTCCAGCCCATACGAAGCAGCCTTCGGATCATGTTCGTAACTGTGGATTCGATGTTCGGCGCGAACTTTTTTCAACAAATCCAATGCGGGGGTCATGACGTCTCCGGAGCGAGGCAAACAGATGGCCAATTCTAGGCCAAGCCCGCACAAAACGCTCTAGTCCGCCCACTCTTAAGGTGCACGTGCCATGTGACAAGTGTGATCATTCACCAGACCAATAGTTTGAAAGTGACCGACAGTTCACTTTCGACCTTTGACAGCCGTCATTCTTGTCTATATTTTTTCGTTTCCGAATACTGTAGGAATACACCTGCAGCATTCACGCAGTGAGCCGTGGCCGGGATGGGGATCCTTGCCAGGGTGAAAATCGCGCAACCGCCCGTTGAGGTCGTGCGCCAGACAAGAACAACAAATGAGGTTTTCCATGACAACTGCTCTTCAACAGCCTTCACTTTCGAGCCAATGCATGGCCGAATTCCTGGGGACTGCGCTTCTGATCTTCTTCGGTACAGGATGTGTCGCTGCGCTCAAGGTCGCGGGTGCCAGCTTTGGCTTGTGGGAGATCAGTATCATCTGGGGGGTCGGCGTCAGCATGGCGATCTACCTGAGCGCCGGTATTTCCGGAGCCCACCTCAACCCGGCTGTCAGCATCGCGTTGTGTATTTTCGCCGACTTCGAAAAACGCAAACTGCCCTTCTATATCCTCGCCCAGATCGCCGGCGCCTTCTGCTCGGCGGCCTTGGTGTACACGCTCTACAGCAATCTTTTTTTCGATTACGAACAAACTCACCACATGGTGCGCGGCTCCCAAGCCAGCCTGGAGTTGGCGTCGGTGTTCTCCACCTACCCCCATGCGCTGCTGAGCACTGCCCAGGCGTTCCTGGTGGAGATGGTGATCACCGCCATCCTGATGGGCGTAATCATGGCCCTTACCGATGACAACAACGGTCTGCCACGCGGCCCATTGGCCCCGCTGCTGATCGGCCTGTTGATTGCCGTGATCGGCAGCGCCATGGGCCCGCTGACGGGCTTTGCGATGAACCCCGCGCGGGATTTCGGGCCCAAGCTGATGACCTTTTTCGCGGGCTGGGGTGAAATGGCCTTTACTGGCGGTCGTGACATTCCTTACTTCCTGGTACCGATTTTTGCACCGATCGTCGGCGCATGCCTCGGCGCCGCAGCGTATCGCGGGCTGATTGCCCGTCACCTGCCGAGCGCCGCACCTGCTATAGCTGAAGAAACACCTGACACGGCTGTCAACGGCAAGACGCGTATTTCCTGATACCGCCGGCCGGGCCCGCACTGCCCCTTTGCGGACCCGGCTGATTCCTTACTTCCTTATTTTCCGTCTAAGGCAATCGACATGACCGACATTCAGAATAAGAACTACATCATTGCCCTTGATCAGGGCACCACCAGTTCCCGCGCGATCATCTTCGATCGCGACGCCAACGTGGTCTGCACCGCCCAGCGTGAATTCACTCAGCATTACCCGCAAGCGGGCTGGGTCGAGCATGACCCGATGGAAATCTTCGCGACCCAGAGCGCAGTGATGGTCGAAGCGCTGGCGCAGGCCGGCCTGCACCATGACCAAGTCGCCGCCATCGGCATCACCAACCAGCGTGAAACCACCGTAGTGTGGGACAAAGTCACCGGCCGCCCGATCTACAACGCGATCGTCTGGCAATGCCGCCGCAGCACTGAGATCTGCCAGCAGCTCAAACGCGACGGCCACGAGCAATACATCAATGACACCACCGGCCTGGTCACCGACCCGTACTTCTCCGGCACCAAGCTCAAGTGGATCCTCGACAACGTCGAAGGCAGTCGCGAGCGTGCGCGTAACGGTGAACTGCTGTTCGGCACCATCGACAGCTGGCTGATCTGGAAATTTACCGGCGGCAAGACCCACGTCACCGACTACACCAACGCCTCGCGCACCATGCTCTTCAACATCCACACGCTGGAGTGGGATGCGAAGATGCTGGAGATCCTGGACGTACCGCGCGAAATGCTGCCGGAAGTGAAGTCGTCCTCGGAAATCTACGGCCGTACCAAAAGCGGCATCGCCATCGGTGGCATCGCGGGTGACCAACAGGCTGCGCTGTTCGGCCAGATGTGCGTCGAAGCCGGCCAAGCCAAGAACACCTACGGCACCGGTTGCTTCCTGCTGATGAACACCGGCGACAAAGCGGTGAAATCCAACCACGGCATGCTCACCACCATCGCCTGCGGCCCGCGTGGCGAAGTGGCGTATGCCCTGGAAGGCGCGGTATTCAACGGCGGCTCCACCGTACAGTGGTTGCGTGACGAGTTGAAGATCATCGCCGATGCCACCGACACCGAATACTTCGCCGGCAAGGTCAAGGACAGCAACGGCGTGTATCTGGTCCCGGCCTTCACCGGCCTGGGCGCTCCGTACTGGGACCCCTACGCCCGTGGCGCGTTGTTCGGCCTGACCCGTGGCGTACGCGTGGATCACATCATTCGTGCCGCCCTGGAGTCGATTGCCTACCAGACCCGCGATGTACTGGACGCCATGCAGCAGGATTCGGGCGAACGCCTCAAGGCCCTGCGCGTGGACGGCGGCGCGGTGGCCAACAACTTCCTCATGCAGTTCCAGGCCGACATCCTCGGCACCCAGGTCGAGCGCCCGCAAATGCGCGAAACCACCGCATTGGGCGCGGCCTACCTGGCCGGCCTGGCGTGCGGCTTCTGGGGCAGCCTGGATGAGTTGCGCGGCAAGGCGGTGATCGAGCGCGAGTTCGAACCGCAGCTGGACGAGGGCGCCAAGGAGAAGCTCTACGCCGGCTGGCAAAAAGCGGTCAGCCGCACCCGTGACTGGGAGCCGCACGAAGGCGCTGAATAAGCCAACGTCAGGTTGTAACTGGCAGGGAGCGGATTCCTGCGTCATCATGGGCCACTTTTGTATGGCAGCCCAAAGGACGCCCCATGAATCTGCCTCCCCGCCAACAACAAATCCTCGAGCTGGTCCGCGAACGCGGCTACGTCAGTATCGAGGAAATGGCGCAGCTGTTCGTTGTCACCCCGCAAACCATCCGCCGCGATATCAACCAACTGGCGGACGCCAATCTGCTGCGCCGCTACCACGGCGGCGCGGCCTATGACTCCAGTGTCGAAAACACCGCGTACGCCATGCGTGCCGACCAGATGCGCGACGAGAAACAGCGCATCGGCGAAGCCATCGCCGCGCAAATCCCTGATCACGCCTCGCTGTTCATCAATATCGGCACCACCACCGAATCCATCGCCCGTGCGTTGCTCAACCACAACCACCTGAAAATCATCACCAACAACCTCAACGTCGCCACCATGCTCAGCGCCAAGGACGACTTCGATGTGTTGTTGACCGGCGGCAATGTGCGCCGTGATGGCGGTGTGGTGGGCCAGGCGAGTGTCGACTTCATCAACCAGTTCAAGGTCGACTTTGCCTTGGTGGGCATCAGCGGAATCGATGAAGACGGTAGCCTGCTGGATTTCGACTACCAGGAAGTGCGGGTTTCCCAGGCGATTATCGCCAATGCCCGTCAGGTGATCCTGGCGGCGGACTCGAGCAAATTCGGGCGCAACGCCATGATTCGCCTGGGGCCGATCAGTTTGGTGGACTGCCTGGTGACGGACCAGCAGCCGGTGCCAGCGCTGGTGCAATTGTTGAATGAGCATAAGGTTCGGTTGGAAGTCGTATAACCCTGTGGTGAGCGGGCTTGCCCCGCGCTGGGCGGCGAAGCCGCCCCAATAAGGCCGCATCAGAGTGACCGAGTTGCCTGGGTTTAGGGCGGCTTCGCCACCCAGCGCGGGGCAAGCCCGCTCACTACAAAAGTAGCTCCCCCCCATTGATGTTCACAAATTTTCCTTTTCCCGCCCTTCGATGAGTTTTTTCAATCGAACTTGGGTGGCTGTGCCCGCGTTTATCAGCTACCATTTTCGCAAATGAACATTAATGTTCGAATTCCAATACGAAAAAGATCGCGAGGCCAGCCGATGAACCCTTCTACCTTGCCTGCTCCACCGCTTGCCGAAGTCTATGACGTTGCCGTAATCGGTGGCGGGATCAACGGCGTCGGGATTGCAGCAGACGCAGCCGGTCGCGGTTTGTCGGTATTCCTTTGCGAAAAGGACGACCTGGCCAGCCACACCTCTTCCGCCAGCAGCAAGCTGATCCACGGCGGGCTGCGCTACCTCGAACATTACGAATTCCGCCTGGTGCGCGAAGCCCTGGCCGAACGCGAAGTGCTGTTGGCCAAGGCCCCGCACATCGTCAAGCAGATGCGCTTCGTGTTGCCACACCGCCCGCACCTGCGCCCGGCATGGATGATCCGCGCCGGCCTGTTCCTTTACGACCACCTGGGCAAGCGCGAGAAACTGGCCGGTTCGAAAAGCCTCAAGTTCGGCCCTGACAGCCCGCTCAAAAGCGAAATCACCAAAGGCTTCGAATATTCCGACTGCTGGGTCGATGACGCCCGCCTGGTGGTGCTGAATGCCATGGCCGCCCGCGAAAAAGGCGCGCACATCCATACCCAGACCCGCTGCGTGAGCGCACACCGCAGCAAGGGCCTGTGGGAAATGAACATGGAACGCGCCGACGGCAGCCTGTTCTCGATCCGCGCCCGCGCCCTGGTGAACGCCGCCGGCCCTTGGGTCGCCAAGTTCATCAAGGACGACCTGAAGCTGGACTCACCGTACGGCATCCGCCTGATCCAAGGCAGCCACCTGATCGTGCCGAAACTGTACGAAGGCGCCCACGCGCATATCCTGCAGAACGAAGACCAGCGCATCGTCTTCACCATTCCGTACCTGAATCACCTGACCATCATCGGTACCACCGACCGTGAATACACCGGCGACCCGGCGAAAGTGGCGATTACCGAAGGTGAAACCGACTACATGCTCAAGGTGGTCAACGCTCACTTCAAGAAACAACTGAGCCGCGACGACATCGTCCACACCTACTCCGGCGTGCGCCCGCTGTGCAACGACGAGTCGGACAACCCGTCGGCTATCACGCGCGACTACACCCTGGCGCTGTCCGGCGGCACGGGCGAGGCGCCTATCCTGTCGGTGTTTGGCGGCAAGTTGACCACTTATCGCAAGCTGGCTGAGTCGGCGATGGCGCAATTGGCCCCGTACTTCACCCAGATGCGTCCAAGCTGGACCGCCAAGGCCAGCCTGCCCGGTGGCGAAGACATGACCACGCCCGAAGCCCTGGCCGACGCCATTCGCGACAAATTTGACTGGGTACCGAGCGAGATTGCCCGTCGCTGGTCCACCACCTACGGCAGCCGCACCTGGCGCCTGCTGGAAGGCGTGCAATCGCTGACCGACCTGGGCGACCACTTGGGTGGCGGCCTGTACACCCGTGAAGTCGATTACCTCTGCGCCGAAGAATGGGTAACCCACCCTCAGGACGTACTGTGGCGCCGTACCAAGCTCGGCCTGTTCACCACCCCGCAAGAGCAGGACAACGTGCAGCGCTACCTGTCTAAAGTTGAGCAGAACCGCAGCAAGATTGAAGCTGCCTGACAGCTCACGCCCACAAAAGCCCCTGCGCCGTAAGGTCCAGGGGCTTTTTTTGGCATTCGGTTTTCCGAACATCGCACCCCGGCGTATTCGGTTTGCCGGACCCAAGAATTAAAAATCACCCGTCATACAAAGTTAATCTTCTTAAAAATCAACCAATTAACCTTTTAATCCTGGCCTGGCACGACTCATGCTCTACACTCTTGGACGATTGCCTGAGACGCCTCAGGAGCCGTCACGGGCATTCGCTGTACAAGAGAGCCGTTTAGCCGGCTTCATAAAAAAAACAAATGTCGAGGAAGTATTGATGCGCATCGTTCCCCATATTCTGGGCGCAGCTATCGCTGCCGCTCTGATCAGCACGCCAGTGTTTGCCGCTGAACTCACCGGCACGCTGAAGAAGATCAACGACTCCGGCACCATCACTCTCGCTCACCGCGACAGCTCCATTCCGTTCTCCTACATCGCGGATGGTTCGGGCAAACCCGTGGGCTATTCCCACGACATTCAGTTGGCCGTCGTCGAGCAACTGAAAAAAGACCTGAACAAACCCGACCTGAAGGCCAAGTACAACCTGGTCACTTCGCAAACCCGTATTCCGCTGATCCAGAACGGCACTGCGGACCTCGAGTGCGGCTCCACCACCAACAACACCGAACGCGCCCAGCAAGTTGATTTCACCGTCAACATCTTCGAAATCGGCACCCGTCTGCTGGTCAAGAAAGACAAGGACGGCAAGCCGAGCTACGCCGACTTCGCTGACCTGAAAGGCAAAAACGTCGTGACCACCGCCGGTACCACGTCCGAGCGCATCATCAAAGCGATGAACGCCGACAAGCAGATGGGCATGAACGTCATCTCCGCCAAAGACCACGGCGAATCCTTCCAGATGCTGGAAAGCGGCCGCGCCGTTGCCTTCATGATGGACGACGCCCTGCTGGCCGGTGAAGAAGCCAAGGCCAAGAAGCCGGACGACTGGGTCATCACCGGTACTCCGCAGTCCTTCGAAGCCTACGCGTGCATGGTGCGTAAAGACGACCCGGCCTTCAAGAAAGCGGTCGATGACGCCATCGTTGCCCTGTACAAATCCGGCGAAATCAACAAGATCTACAGCAAGTGGTTCGAGAGCCCGATCCCACCAAAAGGCCTGAACCTGAACTTCCCGATGAGCGACAAGGTTAAGGAGCTGATCGCTAACCCAAGCGACAAGCCGGCGCCTGACGTAAAAATCTGATACCTGACTAAGCTTATCTCCTGAGGGAGCCAACCCTCCCTCAGGCGTCTGTTACTACCTGCTGGCTTTATTTTTGGAACACTCGACCTGGCGGTTTTCGAGCCGATCGCGTGTGCCTGGCGTTCATCGTCGGGCGGGAATGGATTTTCCCCAAGCGGGTGCTTGTACATCGATCGATCTCGAGGGGAGACCCTAATGAATTACAACTGGGACTGGGGCGTGTTCTTCAAGTCCACCGGCGTGGGCAGCGAGACTTATCTCGACTGGTACATCGCTGGCTTGGGCTGGACCATCGCCATCGCCATCGTGGCATGGATTATCGCCTTGCTGCTGGGCTCCATTCTAGGGGTCATGCGCACGGTGCCAAACCGCCTCGTATCGGGCATCGCGACCTGCTACGTGGAACTGTTTCGTAACGTGCCGCTGCTGGTTCAGCTGTTCATCTGGTACTTCCTGGTACCCGACATGCTGCCGCAGAACCTGCAGGACTGGTACAAACAAGACCTCAACCCGACCACCTCGGCCTACCTGAGCGTTGTCGTGTGCCTGGGCCTGTTCACCGCCGCCCGTGTGTGTGAACAAGTGCGTACCGGTATCCAGGCGCTGCCACGTGGCCAGGAATCCGCCGCGCGCGCCATGGGCTTCAAGCTGCCGCAGATCTACTGGAACGTGCTGCTGCCCCAGGCCTACCGGATCATCATTCCGCCGCTTACCTCGGAATTCCTCAACGTCTTCAAGAACTCCTCCGTGGCGTCCTTGATCGGCCTGATGGAACTGCTGGCGCAAACCAAACAGACCGCCGAGTTCTCGGCCAACCTGTTTGAAGCCTTCACCCTGGCTACGCTGATCTACTTCACCCTGAACATGAGCCTGATGCTGCTGATGCGCGTGGTCGAGAAGAAAGTCGCCGTGCCCGGCCTGATCTCCGTGGGGGGTAAATAATGGAATTCGATTTCAGCGGCATCATCCCCGCCATCCCGGGCCTGTGGAACGGCATGGTCATGACCTTGCAGTTGATGGTCATGGGTGTGGTCGGCGGTATCGTGCTGGGTACGATCCTGGCGCTGATGCGCCTGTCTTCCAGCAAACTGCTGTCGCGGGTGGCCGGCGCTTATGTGAACTACTTCCGCTCGATCCCGCTGCTGTTGGTGATCACCTGGTTCTACCTGGCGGTGCCGTTCGTACTGCGCTGGATCACCGGCGAAGACACCCCGATCGGTGCGTTCACCTCCTGCGTCGTGGCCTTCATGATGTTCGAAGCCGCGTACTTCTGCGAAATCGTGCGGGCCGGCGTGCAGTCGATCCCCAAGGGCCAGATGGCGGCGGCACAGGCGATGGGCATGACCTATGGCCAGACCATGCGTCTGATCATCCTGCCCCAGGCGTTCCGCAAGATGACCCCGTTGCTGCTGCAACAGAGCATCATCCTGTTCCAGGACACCTCGCTGGTCTACACCGTGGGCCTGGTGGACTTCCTCAACTCCGCCCGTTCCAACGGCGACATCATCGGCCGCTCCAATGAGTTCCTGATCTTCGCCGGTGTCGTCTACTTCATCATCAGCTTTTCCGCCTCGCTGCTGGTCAAGCGTCTGCAAAAAAGGTTTGCCGTATGATCTCTATCAAGAACATCAACAAGTGGTATGGCGACTTCCAGGTGCTGACCGATTGCAGCACCGAGGTTAAAAAAGGCGAAGTGATCGTGGTGTGCGGGCCGTCCGGCTCGGGTAAATCCACCCTGATCAAGTGCGTCAACGCGCTGGAACCGTTCCAAAAGGGCGACGTGGTCGTCGACGGCACCTCGATTGCCGACCCGAAGACCAACCTGCCGCAGTTGCGCTCACGCGTGGGCATGGTGTTCCAGCACTTCGAACTGTTCCCGCACCTGACCATCACCGAGAACCTGACCATCGCGCAGATCAAGGTGCTTGGCCGCAGCAAGGAAGAAGCCACCAAGAAGGGCCTGCAACTGCTGGAGCGCGTCGGCCTGTCGGCACATGCCCACAAACACCCGGGCCAGCTCTCCGGTGGCCAGCAACAACGTGTGGCGATTGCTCGCGCCCTGGCCATGGACCCGATCGTCATGCTGTTCGACGAACCGACCTCGGCCCTCGACCCGGAAATGGTCAACGAAGTG
The DNA here is from genome assembly GCF_045037875.1 of Pseudomonas petroselini. Lineage (NCBI taxonomy): Bacteria > Pseudomonadati > Pseudomonadota > Gammaproteobacteria > Pseudomonadales > Pseudomonadaceae > Pseudomonas > Pseudomonas petroselini. The sequence goes on along the minus strand of NZ_CP173614.1, from coordinate 2,080,748 downwards.
CTCGACGTGATGGTGCAACTGGCCCACGAAGGCATGACCATGATGTGCGTGACCCACGAAATGGGCTTCGCCCGCAAAGTGGCCGACCGCGTGATTTTCATGGACGCCGGCAAGATCATCGAAGACTGTCCGAAGGAAGAATTCTTCGGCGACATCAGCGCCCGCTCCGAACGCGCGCAGCACTTCCTTGAGAAAATCCTGCAGCACTAAGCTTGAACGCCATTGTAGTGAGCGGGCTTGCCCCGCGCTGGGGGGCGAAGCCGCCCCAAACCCAAGCGCCGCGGTCTCTCTAAAAAACCGCGGTGGTTTTATTGGAGCGGCTTCGCAGCCCAGCACGGCTCTGCAAAGCAGCCCAAAAACCAGCCATCGCGATCTGTCTGGCACATCGTGATGACTCGGTTAGGGCGGCTTCGCCACCCAGCGCGGGGCAAGCCCGCTCACTACAGACCAGGACAAGCTGCTTCACCACAACTGGTTGACCCAAGGCATCTGTGATGAAATGCGACCCCAACCAATTTCGCGCCGCACCGCCATCACTTGCCGTGAAACCACGTCTGATCCGCCAACTGTTCCTGCCGCCGTTGATCGTCGCCCTGATGATCGGCCTGGGTTATATCGGCTTCTGGATCAGCGAGTACTACGGCATCCGCACCCTCAGCGACACCGGCGAACGCCAGCTGGAGCTGCATGCCCGTACCGTCGAAAGCGAACTGAGCAAATACACCTACCTGCCCAGCTTGTTGGAGCTGGAGTCCAGCGTCTCCACGCTGCTGGCCGACCCGAACCAGGAAACCCGCAAGACCGTCAACGATTACCTCGAAGGCCTGAACCGACGCAGTCGCAGTCGGGCCATCTATGTGATGGACACCACCGGCCGCGTGCTGGCCACCAGTAACTGGCGCGATGCCGACAGTTACCAAGGTGAAGACCTGTCCTTCCGTGCCTATTTCCAGAACGCCGTGCGTGGCCAGCCCGGCCGCTTCTATGGCATCGGCAGTACCAACGGCGAACCCGGTTATTACCTGGCCCACGGCCTGGAAGAGCACGGCAAGATCATCGGCGTCGCCGTGGTCAAGGTGCGCCTCGAAGCCCTGGAAGAACGCTGGCAACGCGCCCGCCTCGAAGCGTTTGTGAGCGACGAGAACGGCATCATCATCCTCTCCAGCGACCCGGCCCGCCGCCTCAAGGCCGTACGCCCGCTGAGCGATGACACAAAGGAACGCCTGGCCCACAGCCTGCAATATTACTGGGCAACCTTGAACGAGCTGGAACCCCTGGCCCGCGAGCGCCTCAACGAAGTCAGCGAGAAACTGACCTTCCCGGCCAACAGCGAAGTGGTCAATGACGAGCATGAAGTCAGCTACCTGGCGCAAACCCGTCCGCTCAACGACACGCCGTGGAATTTCACCCTGCTCACCCCGCTCAACGACCTGCGCCGCGCCGCGATCAACCAGGGCATCCTGGTGGCCGTCGCGTTTGGCCTGGTGGCGTTTTTGCTGATTGCCTGGAACGAGCGGCGTAAAGTCATCGCCACGCGCCTCGCCGCGCGCGAAGCCCTGCAGGAAGCCAACAGCCAGCTGGAACGACGGATTGCCGAACGCACCGCCGACTTGCGCGCCAGCAACGAACGGCTCAAGGGCCAGATCCGCGAACGGCGCCAGGCCGAGGAAACCCTGCGTCGCGCCCAGGATGAGCTGGTGCAGGCCGGCAAGCTCGCGGCCATCGGCCAGATGTCGACCAGCATTGCCCATGAACTGAACCAGCCCCTGGCCGCATTGCGTACCTTGTCCGGCAACACCGTGCGCTTCCTTGAGCGCGGCGCCCTGGACACCGCCAGCGCCAACCTGAAGACCATCAACGAACTGATCGACCGCATGGGCCGCATCACCGCCAGCCTGCGCTCTTTTGCCCGACGCGGTGACGATCAAGGCGAAGCGAGCCTGGCCAAGGCCGTGGACGCCGCGTTCCAGGTACTCGGCGCACGCCTGGACAGCCTGCCGCTGACCCTGCATCGCGACTTTTCCAACGCCCAACTGCAAATCGACCAGACGCGCCTTGAGCAGATCCTGGTCAACCTGATCGGCAACGCCCTCGACGCCATGCAAGCCCAACCAGCCCCGGAACTGTGGCTGGAAGGCAGCACCGTCGATGGCAAATACCGCCTGCAAGTGCGCGACAATGGCCATGGCATCGACCCCGAGGCCCGCAAGCATTTGTTCGAACCGTTCTTCACCACCAAACCCGGCGAGCAAGGCCTGGGCCTGGGCCTGACCCTGTCCGCCAGCCTCGCGGCGGCCACCGGCGGCAACCTTGCCGTGGAACACCCGGCCAGTGGTGGAACGGCCTTTGTCTTGTGCCTGCCGTTGGCGGGCGCTCAAAAAGCTGAGTCGACATGAATACAGACGCTACAGCCCTGAAAGACGACCTCACCGTGTTGATCGTCGAAGACGACCCCCATGTGCTGCTCGGCTGCCAGCAAGCCCTGGCCCTGGAAGATATTCCCAGCGTCGGCGTGGGCAGTGCCGAAGAGGCGTTGAAGCGCATCGGCGAGAACTTCGCCGGCATTGTGATCAGCGATATCCGCCTGCCGGGCATCGACGGCCTGGAGTTGCTCACACGCCTCAAGGCCCTGGATAAAAGCCTGCCGGTGGTGCTGATCACCGGGCATGGCGACATCTCCATGGCGGTCGGCGCGATGCGCAACGGCGCGTACGACTTCATGGAAAAGCCCTTCTCCCCCGAACGCCTGGTCGACGTCGCCCGTCGTGCCTTGGAGCAGCGCGGGCTGGCGCGGGAAGTCTGGTCGCTGCGCCGCCAGTTGGCCGAGCGCGATTCGCTGGAAGGCCGCATCATTGGCCGCTCGCCGGCCATGCAGAACCTGCGCGAGCTGATCGCCAACGTCGCCGACACCTCGGCCAACGTGCTGATCGAAGGCGAGACCGGAACGGGCAAGGAACTGGTCGCGCGCTGCCTGCATGATTTCAGTCGGCGTCACTCGCACCAGTTCGTCGCCCTGAACTGCGGCGGGCTGCCGGAGAACCTCTTCGAAAGCGAGATTTTCGGCCACGAAGCCAACGCCTTTACCGGCGCGGGCAAGCGCCGTATCGGCAAGATCGAACACGCCCACGAAGGCACGCTGTTCCTCGACGAAGTGGAAAGCATGCCGATCAACCTGCAGATCAAGTTGCTGCGGGTGTTGCAGGAACGCACCCTGGAACGCCTGGGTTCGAACCAAAGCGTGGCGGTGGATTGCCGGGTGATCGCCGCCACCAAGTCCGACCTCGATGAACTGAGCCGCGCCAGCCAGTTCCGCAGCGACCTGTACTACCGTCTCAACGTGGTGACCCTGGAACTGCCGCCCCTGCGTGAGCGCCGCGAAGACATCCTGCAACTATTCGAACACTTCCTGCAGCAGTCGTCCCTGCGTTTCGACCGCACCGCGCCTGAACTGGACAACCAGACCCTGTCCAGCCTGATGAGCCACGACTGGCCCGGCAACGTGCGCGAACTGCGCAACGTCGCCGAACGCTTCGCCCTCGGCCTGCCCGCCTTCAAGAAAAGCGGCGCCAGCAGCGGCAGCCAGGGCCTGGCGTTTACCGAAGCGGTGGAAGCCTTCGAGCGCAACCTGCTCAACGATGCCCTGCAACGCAGCGGCGGCAACCTGACCCAGGCCAGCCAGGAACTGGGGATGGCCAAGACCACGCTGTTCGACAAGGTCAAGAAATACGGGCTGAGCCACTGATGGACCTGGTATTGAAGGCCGCCCTGGGCGCGGCAGTGGTGTTGATCCTGGCCGCCCTGGCCAAAACCAAGAACTATTACATCGCAGGCTTGGTGCCGCTGTTCCCGACCTTTGCGCTGATCGCCCACTACATCGTCGGCAAGGGCCGTTCGGTGGACGACTTGAAGACCACGATCCTGTTTGGGATGTGGTCGATCATTCCGTACTTTGTGTACCTGGCGACGTTGTATGTGATGGTGGATCGGATGCGGTTGGAAGCGTCGCTGGCCGTGGCGGCTGTCGCCTGGTTGATGGCCGCAACCGTCCTGGTCAGCATCTGGGTACGCGTCCATTCCTGACCCGACTCGATCAAAAAATGTGGGAGGGGGCTTGCTCCCGATGGCGGTGTATCAGCAATAAATTCGCTGATTGACACACTGCCATCGGGAGCAAGCCCCCTCCCACATTTTTAATCCGAGTTGAATCAGCGAACGATTTTGTCGACCTGGATGCCCAGCTTCTTCAGGCGATACCAGAAGCTCCTTTCGGAAATCCCGATCTTCGCCGCCGCCGCAGCCTGCACGCCGTTGCTCTCCTGCAACGCCGCCAGAATATAGGCCTTCTCCACCTCCGCCAACGCCGCGTCCAAATCCTGGGGAATGCCCGGCCCGTCGCTGAGGATCGCCGTCACGCCGCCCTCACTCGGCCTGGACGCAAACAGGTAACCCGGCAAGTCGATGTCCTCGATCACCGGCTTTGCGGCCACGATGGTCGCGCGCTCCACGCAATTCTGCAGCTCACGGATATTGCCCGGCCAGTGATACGCGGCCATGGCCTGCAGGGCCTCCGGGCTGAAACCGGTGATACGTTTGCCGGCGGTGGCACTCAGGGTCTGGGCGAAGTGGCGGGCCAGTGGCGCGATGTCTTCCACGCGCTCGCGCAAGGCCGGCAGCGGGATCGGGAACACGTTGAGGCGGTAATACAGGTCTTCGCGAAACTCTTTGTTGGCCACCGCCTCGAGCAAATTCTTATTGGTGGCGGCGATGACCCGCACGTCCACCTTGCGCTCGCGAGGATCGCCCACCGGTTCGATCACCCGCTCCTGCAACGCACGCAGGATCTTGGCCTGCAGCGCCAGGGGCATGTCGCCCACTTCGTCGAGAAACAGCGTGCCCTTGTCGGCCTGCTGGAAGCGCCCTACCCGGTCGGCCACGGCGCCGGTAAACGCGCCTTTGCGATGGCCGAACATTTCGCTTTCCAGCAGCCCTTCCGGGATGGCCGCGCAGTTGACCGCCACGAACGGTTTGTCGGCACGGCTGCCGTGCTTGTGGATCGCGCGGGCGACCATTTCCTTGCCGGTGCCGCTTTCGCCGGTCAGCAGGATGGTGGCGCTGCTGTCGCGCACCGAGTCCACCGCTTGCAGCACTTTGCGAAACGCCGGGCTGTCGCCCACCAGGCTGTCGAACTGTGCGTGCTCGTCCAGCTCGGCACGCAGGCGCGCGTTGTCGCGCATGATGTCGCGAAACTGCAGGGCCTTGGCCACAGTGATGTCCAGCTCGTCGATGTCGAACGGCTTGGCGATGTAGTCGTAGGCGCCGTTGCGCATCGACTGCACGGCGTTTTTCACCGTGCTGTAGGCGGTCATCACGATCACCGGCACATGCGGGTAACGCACCTTGATCTCGGCCAGCAGCGCCGGCCCGTCCATGCCTGGCATGCGCCAGTCGCTGATCACCAGGTCGATGTCTTCCTGCTCCAGCACTTTGAGCGCGTGCAGGCCGTTGCCGGCGATAAACACCTGTACGTTGTTCTGGCCCAGGGCCGACGCCAGCAGGTCGCAGAGCTTGGGTTCGTCGTCGACTACCAGAATGTTATGCGTCATGACTGTCCTCGTCGTCTTCGCCCATCGCCGGAATGTACAGGCTGAAGGTGGCGCCGGCATCTTTCTCGCTGGCACATTCGATGCTGCCGTCGTGACTTTCCATGATCGAATAGACTTTGGCCAGGCCCAGGCCGGTGCCGGACGCCTTGGTGGTGACGAATGGCGTGAAGATACGCTCGATCATGTCTGCCGGAATGCCCTGGCCGGTGTCGGCGATGCTGATCACGGTAGTGTCGTCCAGTGTGCGAATGCCCAGGGTCAGGCGCCCGCCTTCGGGCATCGCGTCGATGGCGTTGATAATCAGGTTGAGGCACGCCTGCTTGAGTTGCTTGGCATCCGCGTAGATCGTCGCCCCCGGCGCCTGGTCATCGATGTGCGCGTCGATGTTATGGGTGGCCAGTTCCGGGGCGCAGAAGCCGAGGATTTCTTCCACCAAGGGCCGCGCAGGCTGCAACACGCGCAGCGGTGGGTTGGGCTTGGCGAAGTCGAGGAATTCGGTGATCAGGTCGTTGATGCGGCTGACTTCACTGATCACGTATTCCAGGTGGCGCTTGTCGGTGTCCGCCAGATCCGCGCGGCGGTGCAGCAGCTGCGTTGCGGTCTTGATGATGCCCAGCGGGTTGCGGATCTCGTGGGCCAGGCCCATGGCGACCTCGCCCAGGGCGTGCAGGCGATCACGCCGACGCAACTGCGCTTCGAGGTGATGCAACTCGCCCAGGCGCTCGGTCATGTGGTTGAAAGTGCTGCTCAGCTGCGCCAGCTCGTCGCCGCCGCTCACCACCACGCGGTGCGCGTAATCGCCGGAGATCACTGCGCTCACGCCTTGGGACAGGTCCCGCAGCGGCTTGGTCAGGCGCCGCGACACCAACACCCCCGCTGCCAGCGACAGTGCCGAACTGAGCAGGAAGATCAACACGAACAGATTGCTCTGGTTCACCAGCCCGACCAGGCTGGTGTGGCGCAGCAGGCCGCTGAAAATCACGCCCTGCAAGTCGCCGGCGTCGTTGAAGATCGGCCAGTACAGCCCGCTGTAGTTATTGGTGAACTGCTCGCTGGGCTGCTTGGTGCTGCGCATCGCGGTTTCGACGTTCTTGGGAATGCGCGAAGGGTGGTCCTCGAAGCGCTGGGTCGAAAAGATCTCGGAGAATCCGTCGGGGTTGGCCAGGTACAGGCGCAAGTCGAGGGAATGCACATCGGCCACGCTGGTGAGGAAACTGCTGTCCAGGTAGGTCCCGACCAGCAGCAAATAGTCGACGCCGTCCTGGGTCGTCTCGAAGGTCGAGACCACAATGCCGGTGGATACGCCCCCCACCTGCACCGTCTGCAACACCGTGTTGTTGGCCAGGCTGATCTGCTTGACGATGTCATCGGCGGCGGTGCTGAACACCAGTTTGTTGTCACTGACGCGGATCAGCGCCACCACGTCGATATCGGTGGCGTCGGCAATGTCGGCGGTCAGCCGGTCGTGCTTGGCGGCTTGCCGGCTCGACGGCGGGCTGGTGTAACGCAGGAACAATTTGGCCATGCGCGCGTTGTCGTGAAGGATGTCGCCGATCTCGTCCTTGACGATCTTGGTCGACTCCTGCAGCCAGATGCGCACGTTGCTGTCGAAGATCTGCGACAACGTGGTCGCCGCCAATTCGGCCGCGATCATGGTGGGAATCACGCTGACCAACCAGAAGGCCAGCACCAGCTTGCGCTGGACGCTCCAACGCGAAATGGCAAAGGGGCGGGCTTTCTGGCGGGTCTTGGTGATCATCAGGTTTCGCTTATCGCAGCAGCCATGGCAGGGTCGGAACGATCCGGTCGAATAAACAGTTTTACAAGCTTGAGCAGGCCGTTGACCAGCCGGTTGCGGTGGCGGAAAAACACGCTGTTGCCCTGGAACTCGCAGCCCAGGCGCAGCTTACTGGCATACCCGGCCTGTCCGCACTCATACAACGCAATATTGTGTTGAATACAGTAGTCGACGTTGGTCAGCCAGCTGCGGAAGTACAGGTTGTAGTCGCGGGTGAACGCGACGTCATGCCCGAAAAACTTGTCCACCAGCCGGTGTTCGTCCACTAGGATCAGGTTGAACGCCACCAGTTGCTCGTCCACCCAGTAAAGAACACAGACCGCGCGCTCATCCAGCCGTTCGAGCACCCCAGTGAAGTAGCCGGCGGGCAGTCGCTCGAACTGCAATTCGGCACGCGTGAGCGTGGCCTCGTACAAGCGCATCACGTCGGGCAGCACGTCGTCGATAGTGCGCCGCCACTCCACCCGCGGCCCTGGTGCGCGCAGTTTGCGGCGCAGGTCCTTGCGCGTGGATTTGCCCAGCGAGCCCAGGTAGGCGTCCACCGACCCATAGGGCAGTGGCAACACGCCCGTGGGCAAGCTCGGCATGCTTTGGAAGCCCGCCGCCCGGCAACTCTCAAGCCAGTGCGGGTCTTTGCTCGGCGCGTCCTTGACCGCCACCAGGCCAATACCAAAGTCATCGGCATCCCGGCGTGCAGCTTGCAGCAGGTGCTGGAGCAACAGCGCACGGCTCGCCTGCGGCACGCCACTGGCGAAACCAGCGTCGCAGCGTTCGGCCACCGGCGAACCCAGGGCATACAGCCCCAGTTGCAACAGCCCCGGCCACAGTCGCTCCACACGCTCGGTCAAGCGCTTGCCGGCGCCCGACACCGTGGTGTCGAGGCGATAATGAGTGATGAACGCGGCGGCCACGGCCACCAGCGTTCCATCCTGGTAAACCGCCAGGTAGCGCCACTGGAAATCATCGATAGCGGCGTTTTCCACGGCGACGTAATAGTCCCAGTCCTCCAGGGCACCGGGGAAGCAGTCGTTCCAGGCACTGCGCTGGATGGCCCGGATGGTCGGGAAGGCTTGGGTGGTAATCACTTCGGTCCCTTATTTCTGTAGTGAGCGGGCTTGTCCCGCGCTGGGGGGCGAAGCCGCCCTAAAAACTGCAATTGCGGTTTAACTGGAAAAACTCAGTGCCGGAAATGGGGCGGCTTCGCCACCCAGCGCGGGGCAAGCCCGCTCACTACATAGAGTTCGTTCGCTGATGAAAGCGGCGCTTAGCTCGATCACTCGGCGGTATTGCAGGTCGACGGTGATCATGTGGTAGCAGTTGTCCAACAGGATCTTGGTCACCGGCCCGCCAAGATGGCGCTCCACGTAATCGGCGTTCCAGCGGCTGGTGATGTCGTCCTCGATGGAGTGCAGCACCAGCGCCGGTACGTTGATCGACGGCATGCGTTTTTTGACCACGGCGTTCATCCAGTGCAATTCGCGCACCGTCACGCCCTCCATCGTCAACAGGCCCGCTTCGCTGCTTTCGCCTTCCTTCATCTGCCGTTCAACGATGGCACGCAGGCGTTCATTCTTGATGCCGTAGGGCGGCTTCTCGGTAAAGCGGAACAGGCGCACGCCGAACGGGATACGGATCAGCAACGGCGTGATGAACGCCATTTTGTTGATGCTCCAACCGTCGTACTTGAGCGTGGTGGAATACATCAGCAACCCGGCCACCTGCCCCGGATGCTCCGACGCCAGGTACATCGACATCACCGCCCCCATCGACAAGCCACCGACAAACACCTGCTCGTGGCGCTGCTTCACGCCCACGAAGGTCTTGCGTACGCCTTCGTACCAGTCACGCCAACCGGTGGCTTGCAAGTCGCTGTTGTCGCCGCAATGCCCGGCCAGGGTGGGCACATACACCGTGCAGTTACCCGCCTTGGCCAGGCCCTTGGCAACCTGGCGCAATTCCGTGGGAGTGCCGGTCAGGCCGTGGATCAACAGGATCCCGACCGGACCTTCACCGAGAACGAAACCGGCAGTACCTTCACCGAGGTCGATCTCTGCCGTGTTCACCGGTTGGTCGCCCGCACCAGCAGTTGCTCAAGCAGCTTCAAGCCCAGTTCGATTTCCGGGTAGCTGATTTCCAGGGACGGTGCCAGGGTGATCACGTTTTTGTAGTAACCGCCCACATCGAGGATCAGCCCGAGTTTTTGGCCATCCACTACCATGTCGCCCTTCATGCCTTCTTCGACCATGTAGTCCAGGGTCGCCTTGTCCGGCGTGAAACCATCCGGGCCGCAGATTTCGCAACGCAGGGCCAGGCCCAGGCCGTCGACGTCGCCGATGATCGGGAAACGCTTCTGCAGGTCTTGCAGGCCTTCGAGGAAGAATTTGCCCTTGGCCATGACCATCGCGCCGTAGTCGACTTCGTTGGTCATCTTGAACATTTCCAGGCCGACCGCCGTGCCCAACGGGTTGGAGGCGAAGGTGGAGTGGGTCGAGCCTGGTGGGAAGATCTTCGGGTTGATCAATTCTTCACGGGCCCAGATGCCGCCCAACGGGTTGAGGCCGTTGGTCAGGGCCTTGCCGAACACGATCACGTCCGGCTGCACGTCGAAGTGCTCGATCGACCACAACTTGCCGGTGCGGTAGAAGCCCATCTGGATTTCGTCGGACACCATCAGGATGCCGTGCTGGTCCAGCACCTGCTTGAGTTCGCGGTAGAAGTTCATCGGCGGGATCACGTAGCCGCCGGTGCCCTGGATCGGCTCGACGTAAAACGCGGCGTATTCGCTCTGGCCGACTTTCGGGTCCCACACGCCGTTGTATTCGGTCTCGAACAGGCGAGCGAATTGCTGCACGCAGTGGCTGCCGTACTCTTCCTTCGTCATGCCTTTAGGGCCGCGGAAGTGGTACGGGAACGGGATGAACTGCGCGCGCTCGCCGAAGTGGCCGTAGCGGCGACGGTAGCGGTAGCTGGAGGTGATCGACGACGCGCCGAGGGTACGCCCGTGGTAGCCGCCTTCGAAGGCGAACATCAGGCTCTTGCCGTTGGTGGCGTTACGCACCACTTTCAGGGAGTCTTCGATGGACTGCGAACCGCCGACGTTGAAGTGCACACGACCGTCGAGGCCGAATTTCTTCTTGGCGTCGACCGCGATCATTTCCGACAGCTCGATCTTGCCTTTGTGCAGGTACTGACTGGCGATTTGCGGCAGGGTGTCGATCTGTTGTTTCAGCGCGTTGTTCAAGCGCGGGTTGGCGTAGCCGAAGTTGACCGCCGAGTACCACATTTGCAGGTCGAGGTAGGCCTGGTCTTCGGTGTCCCACACGTAGGAGCCTTCGCAACGGCTGAAAATACGTGGCGGCTCGATGTAGTGGACGGTGTCGCCGTAGGAGCAGTATTTGGCTTCTTTATCCAGAAGGATCTGGTCTTCGGCGGTAGCGATACGGATATCAGACATGGTGGAAGAGTTCCTGATCGTCAGAAGAGGTGTTGAAAGTGGTGGCGTTGGCGGCGATGCCCTGTGGCAGCAGCGCCAGCAATGCAGGCACTTCGGCAAAGGTGTCGAAGCGCGCGTGCGGAATGTGGTTGGCCACGCAGTAGTCGGCGAGGCTGCCCTTGGCAAACACGAAGTCGGCGGTGGAGGCCACGCACATGTCGGACTTGCCGTCGCCGATCACCAGCACGCGCTTGTGGCGCGGCGTGGACTTGCACTTGCAGTTGCCGGAAGCGGCGCGGCAGGCATCGCTGGCGTACGGGAAGTCGATGCGCCAGCTGTTCTGGTCGACCTGGCGCAGACGGTTGGCGAGGATCGGCAGCAGGGTCACGTAGTTGCGTGACAGGATCCGCGCGATGCCCTGCTCGATGCCGTCGCTGACGACTTCGATGGACGCACCCAGGCCGATCACGTGATCGACGAAGTCGGGGAAGTCCGGGTCGATCTCGACGCTGTCGAAATACGCCAGCAGTTCGGAGGGGGTGGCCTTGATCAGTGCCAGTTGGCGGCTCAGGCATTCGCGTGAACCGATATGCCCATCCAGCCATTCCTGTTCGATGGTTTCCCACTCGGGGCCGGCGAAGCGTTGGAGGACGTTGTCGATGACATCGGTGGGGGTGATGGTCCCGTCGAAGTCACACACGATATGCCAGTGGATCATCGTTGTTTACCTTGGAGGAGCGCGCTGTGTGCGCTTGCAACAAGGGGTAGAGCAGGGAGTGTGCCAACTGGCGCAGGCCCAGCGGGGCTGGGGCTTTGCTCGGAATGGAGGGCGATTTGTGTCGTAGCAGCTACAATTTTTGTAGCTTGCTACAAACAAGATGAGTGCTTGCGTGGGCACGGCGCTTTGCGCGTTCATGCGCACGTATTCAATCAAGGAACTGTGACCATGTTGAGGATCACATGCGCTGCACTCGCCGGGTTACTTGGCCTGTGGAGTGTTTCAAGCCTGGCACTGGCCGACGGTATCACCGGCGAAGTCGGCGCAGGCGTCAGCTACCAGCCCCATGACCCTACCGGCAGCCGCTACGAAACGCGGCCGGTGCCCTATTTCGATCTGGACTGGGGCCCCGTCAGCCTGAGTACCGATGACGGCTTGACCTGGAGCGCCTTGGACACCCACGGCTTTACCGCCGGCCCGTATATCAATTACCTGCAGGGGCGCACCTCGAACGGCTCGCTGCAGGGGCTGCGCAATGTGTCGGACATGGCCGAGGTGGGCGGTTTTATCCAATATGCGCCGGCTGACTTCTGGCGGGTATACGCCCAGATGGGCCAGGCCGTCGGCGGCGGGCGAGATCAAAGCGGTGTGCTGGGCAAGGTCGGCGGTGAGCTGGGTTATCCCCTGGGTGGCGGCATCATTGGCAGCACCGGCCTGCTGGCGCACTTTGCCGACGCCCGCCAGACCCAGACCTTTTTCGGGGTTGATGCCAATGAGTCTGCGGATTCCGGCATCCGTCCCTACAACGCCAGTGGTGGCTTCCAGAACATGACGCTGACCCAGAGCTTTGAATTCCCCCTGGCGGCCAACTGGTCGCTGTTGACCAGCGCCAGCTGGGTCCACCTGGTAGGCTCGGCCGCCAACAGCAGCATCGTCAAGGAAACCGGCGACGTGAACCAGGGCCAGGTGCAGACGGCCATCAGCTATAAGTTCGATTGAGGTGGGTCTGGGACTTCGGCGGCAACCCCGACCTTGTAGTGAGCGGGCTTGCCCCGCGCGAGGCCAGCCCGTTCACTACAAAAACCAAGCCGATCAGTTCTCTTCACCTTCGGCCAACAACACAATCCCGCCAATGATCACCGCCACCCCCACCCAGTGCAGCGGGCTGATATGTTCCCCCAGCCCCAGCCACGAACCCAGCAACACCACCACAAACACCAGTGAACTCAGCGGAAACGCCAGGGACAGGCTGCTGCGCCGCAGGATCAGCATCCAGACGAAAAACGCGCCGATATAACTGGCGATCGCCGCCAGGATCCCAGGGTTGCGCGCCACCTCACCCAGCCACTGCCAATTGAAATCCATCTGCCCCAATTGATCCCCGGCCACTTTGGTAAACAGCTGGCCCGCGCTTTCGGTGCAGATCAACAAGGCCCACAGCACCACCGTGCCGAAGCGCCCGTGCAGCCATCCGGTATTCATCGTTTGCGTACTCATGCCTGGCTCCCTGCAATCGCCACCAACATCACACCCAAGGTAATGACCAGCGTGCCCGCCCAACGGCGGCGGCTGACGGTCTCGCCCAGCACCACCTTGCCCGCCAGCACGACCCCGCAATACGCCAACGCGGCGGCCGGAAACAAAAGGCTCAACGGCGCGCGGGACAAGGCCTCGAGCCACACGAAAAATTCGATCGCATAGGCGCCGATCCCGGCCCACAGCAACGGCGCATTAAACACTTGGCCCCAGAACGCATTCAGGCGAAAGCCGCCGTCCAGCTCGGGCAACCGGTCCAGGCCGATCTTGAAACACAGCTGGCCGATCACATCGAGCACGATGGAAAACGCCACCAGCAACACCACGGTCAAGGTCACGGGAACAGCTCCTCAAACAGATCAATCAAGGCTTCATTGGTGGCGGCGTTGCGCTGCAGGTCTTGCGCGCTCCAACGCTCGGGTGGCGGCTGGTCGGACTTGGCTTCCCAGCGCTTGAACGCATTGCTGAAGGCAGGCTGGGCGAACTCGCCGCACACATCGATGCCGATGATGCGCTTGCGCGCCGCCAACGCCCGCAGGGCTTGCAGCAGGTGAGTCAGGCGCATGCCGCCCTGGTCCCAGTTGGTCGCCGCGTCTTCACTGGCAAGCACGTCTTTGTCGACGGTGATCCAGATCGCTTCGGTGGGCAGGCTGCTGATCATCTGCTCGAGAAACGCCGTCCAATCCAGCTCGGCCAGGTTGCGCCAGTGCAGGTGGTCTTCCTGCTGACGATGGCCGGCGCCATCGCCTACCCGCCCCCAGACTTTCGAGGGCGCGTGCTGCCAGGGAAACAACTGCAAGTGCCCGCGCTTGAGAGCGCCAAGGTTGCCGCCGCGCAGTTGCGGGTTATGCAGGTCGTCGCTGCACGGGCCGAGGGTGACGATGCGTTTGATCGCCGGCATTTTCAGCGCACGGTTGACCCACGAACCACAGTGGCGCTTGGGCGCGAAGCGTACCCAGTCGGGGTGGTTGTCAAAGTGGATCAGGCTGATCGGTTCTTTGAGATCGGCCAGAAAGGCCGGTGTGAGGTGGTGATAGTCGCCGGAGCCGACAAACAGGATTTCCGGCCGCGCATCCGTAGGCCGGGGCCGTTGGGCCAGGCGTTCGGCGAAGCGCTTCCAGGTTTTTTCGGTGGACCATAAGCGCAGCTTGGGGCCCAGGTCCAGCAGGTCGATACGGTGGGCGCGGCCACTGGCCAAACGCCGGGCAATCGGTGCCTGGGCGGTGAGGCTGTGGTCGAGGTCAAGAATGTTCAAGGCAGTGTCCCCTAAGGCTTTAAGGGGTCAATGCAAGGGACGGGCCAGCACTTATCTCAAGAACACCGAGAAACAAATGTGGGAGTGGGCTTGCCCCCGATAGCAGAGTGTCAGTCAACACATGTTTCGACTGAACCACTGCTATCGGGAGCAAGCCCCCTCCCCCATGTTGACCCGTGTTCGGCTTTAGTTTTTCGCGTCGTTGATAATCTGGCGAATCGCGCCCACAAACGCCTCCGCCGGCTGCCCACCGCTGACGGCGTACTGATCATTGAACACGATGGTCGGCACCGAGCTCACGCCACGGGAGATCCACAGCTGCTCTTGCTCACGCACGTCGGCGGCGTATTCGTCGGAGGCAAGAATCTCGGCCGCGCGTTTGATATCCAGGCCGACGCTTTCGGCGATGATCGCCAGGGTGGCGTGGTCGGACGGGTCCTGCCCATCGGTGAAGTACGCCTTGAACAGCGCTTCCTTGAGGTTGTACTGCAAACCTTCGAGCCCGGCCCAATGCAGCAGGCGGTGGGCATCGAAGGTGTTGTAGATGCGGCTCTGGCCATCGGTGCGAAAGGCAAAGCCCAGCTCGGCACCCATGTCGCGGATACGCGCACGGTTGGCCTGGGATTCTTCGGCGCTGGAGCCGTATTTCTCGGTGATGTGTTCGACGATGTTCTGACCGATGGCAGGCATATTCGGGTTCAGTTCGAACGGCTGGAAATGGATCTCGGCCTGCACCTCGGCGCCAAGCTGGTCGAGGGCTTCGGTCAGGCCGCGCAGGCCAATGATGCACCAGGGGCAGGACACGTCGCTGACGAAATCGATTTTCAGGGGGGTACTCATGGCAGGCAACCTCGCTAGCAGTAATGTGCCGTAAAGGTTGCACGATACACCAATGTCACAACACCTTTGCAGGCTCGCCCAAGTCAATCTGCGCCCAGTGCGCGGCATCTTCGCGATGGGCTTGCAGGTACGGCAACACCGCCGCCAGCAACGGCGCCTTGAACGCTTCCTGGAAACGATGGGCCAGGCCGGGGATCAGCTTCAACTGACTGCCCTGGATATGCGCCGCCAGGTGCACGCCATGCATCACCGGCAGCAACGGGTCAGCAGTACCGTGCACCACCAGGGTCGGCACGCGCAGTTGGTTGAGCAACGGCACGCGGCTCGGTTCGGCGAGGATCGCCATGATCTGGCGCTTCACGCCGTCCGGGTTGAAGGCCCGGTCATAGGACAGCGCCGCCTGGTGCAGCAACACCTGGCGATCATCCTTCACGTTCGGGCTGCCCAGCGCCGCCAGTAGATCGGCTTGCTGCTCCAGGGCCACTTCACGATTCGGCGCGCTGCGCCGCGACAGCAATTGCACCAGCGCCGCGTTCGGTGCCGGCAGGCCTTCGGCGCCGGAACTGGTCATGATCAGCGTAAGGCTCTCGACCCGCTGCGGTGCCATGGCCGCCAGGTGCTGGGCGATCATCCCGCCCATGCTCGCGCCCAGCACGTGGAATTGCTGGATCTGTAAGGCGTCCATCAAGCCGATGGCGTCGTCGGCCATATCGGTCAAGGTATACGGCGCCGCCACCGGCAGGCCGAGCTTGTAGCGCAACACTTCAAAGGTCAGGTTGGCATTGGCCGGTGCCTGGCGCCACGTGGACAGGCCGACGTCGCGGTTGTCATAGCGGATCACCCGAAACCCTTGCTGGCACAGGGCGACGACGACTTCGTCGGGCCAGTGGATCAACTGCCCGCCCAGTCCCATCACCAGCAGCAAGGCCGGGTCGGACGCACGGCCGATGCTCTGGTAGGCGATGCTCACCTGAGCCAGGTCGACCGTTTGGGTCGGGACATTAACGTCACATCGAGAAGCCGCAAAAGACGGCAGGCCGAACAATAGAGCGGCCAGTAAAAGCAACACGCGCATGAAAAACACCGAAACGCAGAACCCCAGTAGAGCGCGAGTCTGATGAAGTTTGTTCAAGCGCGCTGCCACAGTTGCGTGACAGTTTGATGAAGCCCGCTCAACGGTCACTGCGACAACTATCTAAGCCCCCACAGAAGTCACGCCGACGTTCAATGCCCGTTACTTCATTGATCCCGAGACATTCTGATGGCGGAACAACTCAACACACGCATTACCCTCAGCGACATTCGCAGGCCCTCATCCCCTCTTGGCCGTGCGGTGGATGAAAATCTCTTGCTGCAAGCGCGCGAGAGCTGGCAGGACAGTCGCCAGCGCTTGCGCGACCTGATGGCGACCGCGCCCAGCGTGCGCGCATCGATCAACACACTGATCAGGCAGGAATTGGACGTGGATGGCGAGCAGGTACATCTGCACTTCGCCGCGCAAGGTGATGCCCCTGCCCGGGATGTCACGCTCACGGACGCCTGGGCCTACGCTCAACAACACTATGCGTTCGCGGGCGTGGACCCCACCCTCGACCAACGCTGCACACTCACTGGTCTCTCTGAAGAGACGACACCGGTTGCGCTGCTGCAACGATTGCTGAAGCTGAACCTGCGGCATGGGATCAGAAGCCACTGGATCACCTGGTGGATTGCCCGCGCGCCCGGCACCCCGATGGCCCGGCGCGAACTGGCCAACCAACTGTACCGCCAGCATTTCCTGGCCGCCGCCCAACATGCCGTCGCCGTGGGCGAGATCAATACCGACCAGGTGGCCCCGCTCCTACGGCTGGTCGATCCACCTGCCGACGAACAACCCGCCGACGGCCAGGCCCTGTATGTCGAGCAACTGCTGTTGACGTCTGCCAGCGGCCCTACGGTCGAGGTGCCGGGTGCATTGGTCATGACCCGTACCGACCAGGACAACCCTGTGACTCAGTGTGTGTACTTGCCCACCCGACAGCCGGCGCTGATGGTGTTTGGCGACCGCGTCCGCCTGGAAACCTGGCTACGTGATCAGCCGGAATTGTTCCCCGGCGTCGCACAGATAACCCGCGAGCACAGCATCGAGTACCGCACGGTTGAGCCCCCCTTGCAGGCAGGGCTGACACACCTTCAGGAGCATTGGATCAAGCAAAAACAAGACACCCTGACGTCTGCGACCGACGGTGATTTGGCCGAGCACGGCGCGAGCTCGCTGCACACTGCCGAGCGGATCGACCGCCTGCAACGGGAGCCACTGTTCGCTGCAGCCCCAGAACTACCCGCTGCACCCGACAGTACCGAAAACCCGCCGCCCTTTACTGGCTTGACCGCCGATGTGCCATTGGGGCTACGCCGCCAGGCCTTGAAACAACAGCAAAACGCCCTTGAAATCTTCGTGGGCGAGGACGACTCGCGCCTGGCCTTACTCACCCCTCTATTCGATGCACTGCATCAGGCCCGGCAGCAGGCCTACACAGCAGCCGGCGCTTTGCTCGATCAAAAACCGGCGCTCATGCTGTCGGAGCTACTGCAGAAGCACACCCCTCAATACACCGCCCTGCTGCAGGCGCGATGGCAGGGGTTGAAGCAGGAAGCCGAGCTGCTACGACAGTTGAAGCAAATCAACACCGCTGAGTATCAGTGGCTGATGGATGGGCTGGACCCCGACAAACCACCCGCCAAGGACATCGCGGTCGCCTGCCTCGTCCTGTCCATGATCGAGCAGAAGAACGGCGAAAAAACCATCAGCCAAAAAGAACTCGAGGGTGTGCTGCTGATTACCCAAGCCAGCACCTTGAAAGCATTGCCCTCCTCGCCCAACAGCCTGCTGCTCTACTGGCCAGGCCACAATGGTGGTGTGCATCGCTTTGAAAACTTTGCGCAGTTGCAAGCGTGGTTCTTCGTCCAAACCTCCACTCAGCCGGCGCTGACGCTTGAGCCCCGCCTGCTGAGCCAGAAGGCCTTCGACTACAGCTTGCACCAGCAGCTTTCCAACGGTGTGCAGCAGATTGAAGCGCTGTTGCACCGTACATCCGAGCCCGAACAGGCCCTGCAACAAGCCACCGAACTGCAAGCCATCCGCGTAAAACTGCTGCACGAACTGGGCGTACCGGCGAATGAAGCACGCGAACTGGCTTATACCCAGTGGCGTGAGCGACAGCAGACGGGCGCCCTGGCCGAACACCTGACCACCTGGCTCACTACCGTCAGCGCCGAAGACCGAGCCCAGCTCAAGGCATGGATCGAAGACTATTGGCGGGCCATGCGCAGGGCCGATCACGCGCTGGAACAAAAACTGCCCCTGAGCCACACCTACTGCAAGACCCAGCTTGAAAAGCGCCTGAACCGGGATTTCGCCCTCAAACAGCCCTTTTCCGTGACACTGGATTTGCCCGAAACCGTTGCCCACCGGCAGCACTTTTTCGCCGCGCCCGGCGCACCGGGAACCCCGACCAAAACCGTGCTGGAACCCAGCACGGCCCGAGTCAGCCTGAGCCTTGAAGACCTGGCGTTGGGTAACATCGATAACGCACTCAGTGAACGCCTGGGCTTTATGAAAGTGCTCGTCAGCACGCTCGATACGAATGAGCGTGAAGTCCTCGCGGCAGCCCTCACCCCGCGCTACGTGAAAACAATGGTCACCGAGCTGGACGTGGCACAACAGTATGAGGACCTGATCAAGGAGACATGGCTGGGCACCGACCGAGAAGCCTCGTTTACTCGCGACGCTCGCCTGGAATGCCTGATGGAACCCCACCGCCTGATACTGAAGATTCAGGGTCGGTTGGCGCACTTGAACGGCACCCTCACGGCGGATGAACTGCAGGTGTTCAACCGGGCCGCCGAGCAGGCCAAGCCGGTGGGTCTCGTTGTGCTGCCCGCCGTACTCAGTGTCGGCGGGGCGGACACCGATGACGGCCCCAGCACGTTGTCCGGCATCAGCTTCATTGAAGAAAAAAGCACCGGGCTGACCCTCCTCTACCTGCCCGACAGCCCGGACCGCCAGTACGTGCGGCGCTTCGATACCCGCGAGCAAGCCCGCCAGGCCCTCTACAACCTGTGCCTGTCCAGCGACATGGTCAGTTACCTGGCCGCACGCGCAGTGCCCGGAGACGTCGAACGCCATGCCGGTCGGATCAACCAGGCCGCGCTGAAAAACTATAGTGCCCTGATTGCCATCGGCAAACCCTGGCCAGGCGCACCGTCGCTGGCCACTCACGTGTTCAACGCCCACATGGGCCGCTTGCTTGAGGCTCACCGCGCCACCTCACGCTCCAACAGCGAGCTGTACCGGGAACGCTATGCGATGAAGGGTGAGCAGGCCTTTACCTGGATCAAGATGGCCATGGGCGTGGTACCCATCGTGGGTACCGCCATCGGTCTACACGATGGTTGGACCAGCGCCAACGACGCCGTCCGTGCGTTTCGGCGCGGCGACCCGGTTGAAGGATTACAGGCGGTAACGCAGGTCCTGCAATCACTGATCGATGCCGCCATCGACGTGGGCACCGGCGTGCTCATCACCCCGAATGCCGCGCGTGCACGCACCGCCGCGCGCCAACTGCGCAACGCGTTCAACGTGAGCGGTTATTTGCGTCCGCCACCGAGCCGCAGTGCCCATATAGGCCTGCGGTTCAGCGGTTACGAATACGAGAAAGCGCTCTCGCTCGGCCACCTGCAGCCGGCGACGTACGGCCTTTATCGTCACATCTACCGGCATGCCGACGGCGACTTCATCCTGCGCAGGCATGCGCTCTATCAGGTTGAGTTGCAGGATGGTCACTGGCGCCTGAGCGGCAACTCGAAAAAAACCTACAAGCAGCCGATTGCCCTGGATGAAACCGGGCAATGGGACACGCACTTCGGTGTCTACGGCACCTCACACCCCGGTGGCCTGGCAGGCGGCGGTGCGGCGCTCGGGCACCTGGCGGACAGGCTGGACCCGCTGTGGCCGTTGGCAATTCGTGAGCGTCTGCCGCGCTGGTGGACCGATCAGGTCTACCGCCGGCAGTACGCACTCGAGGCCAGCATTGACCAGATCTATCATCGTTTCGACCAAAACCATAAGCGCGTAGGGACTCTGGTAGATCGCTACGAAAACGGCGAGACCGCCCTGTTCGACGAGCTTGTAACCGACCTGACGCAAGGCATAGCGCTTGCCAAACAGCTTCATGAGCAGTTCGAGCAAGTCCTTCCATTTTCCCGCGGCAACCGGGCCAGCGTTGGGACTAAAGCCAAAAGTGATGCCGCGTATGAAGTGGTCTGGAAGTCACAATGGCTGATCAAGCTCAGGGGAGAACGGATGGTCACCCATTCCGATGACATTGAAAAACTGACCGCTCTCCTAGAGGCCATGCCCTATGAGCAGGTGACGGTACGGGCGGCCCTCAGAGAACAGATCAGGGGCAAACACATTGCCAACCTTGAGCACTTTCGCCACACCGAGACCGCGATGGAGACCATGAACACTTGGAACAGCCGGGTCTCCCTCCGTGAGCACCGACAACGAATAAACATTGCCTCAGAGGTGATAAACCGGCACCTGTCCGAGAGAAAACGTAACTACACCAAGGTCGCCGCCCTGCTGGACGTCATCGATCATGGCAAGGCACTGTCGGACGTCTCCTGGCATTACCTGCAAGGTGCGCTGAAGAACGCCAAAACCACGACCTGGCGTGCGTTGGATCTGCAAACCGACTTGCTGGAAATCAGTTCGAACCTCAACCAACGCAACACGATCCTCAATTTCTGCATTGATGCCTACGAAAACATGCGGATGAACCTGGACCGCTGGTCAACCAGTTACCCCCAACATTTCGACGCGGTTTACGTCCCCCAACTGCGCGCCGAACTGGAAAAGATGGCCGAGCGCGCCCGTAAAACCTTGCGTGAGCCTGCACCGCGCAAGCCTATCAGCAGCCCCCGCAGAATTTTCGAAACTGAAGACAACACGCTGCTGATCGGTGTGGAAAGCTGGGAACCCTCGACCCGCGTACGTCGCTACACCATCACCGGTGCCCAAGGCCGTACCGAAATCTGGGAGCAAACCGCCAATGGCCGGTATTACCTGACCAACCCCGAGCCGATTGCCGAGGTTGTCGCCGCCAGGAGCCTCAACGCCCTGATCAGTGAAGCGCAAGCGCGACTGAAGGCCGTGGCGGCTTACATCAAAAAAGTGCGTGACTACGCCCGTCAAGGCCTGTTGCCGGTGGAGATGGAGGAGATGCTGGCAAGAGAGGCCGATGAGCTGCTCACCCGGGCGCGAACCATCGCGCCCTTGGCACCCGATCATATAACCCTCAAACAGCTGCAGGACGGCGCCACACAGCTGACGACAACCGGCCGTGCCCTGCGGACGGAGTTTTCCCTGTCCAGTAAAAAGCCCACCGATGGCATGCTTGATGACCTGGCCAGGCATAACGTGGTCGAGGTAAGGCGTAACAGCGGGTTGAAACGCCTGCCCCTGTTACGTGAAGGGCGTCCGGATTTCATGCAGGAATATGAAATCTGGGATTTAACCGCCTTGCCGCCAACGCCGCTGTGGTACGCGCACTTTCACTACAACCGGCGCGCAGCCACATTCGATCAGTTCGAGAAAGCCCACTTGAAGCTGCCGGAGCATCGAGGCCTGACTCACGGTGATGACCCGACATTGCCGTTTTCCGATATCGGCAAAAAATCCTCGGCGCTGCCTCATATCCGTCCGTTGTGGGTCGCTGCCGACGAGGTTTCGGCGTCGTGACGCTCGGCAGGGGTTGAATGAGAGGCTGTAAACATGAGACAAATTCAATCATTCCCTCTCAAACATCAAATTTACTCATGGATAACCCGTGCTAGAGATCCGCCACCTCAAGACCCTGCACGCCTTGCGCGAAGCCGACAGCCTGGTCGAAGCCGCTGAACGCCTGCACCTGACTCAATCGGCGCTTTCTCATCAGTTCAAGGAACTGGAGGAGCGCCTGGGCATGCCGTTGTTCGTGCGCAAGACCAAGCCGCTGCGCTTCACCAGCGCCGGCCTGCGCTTGCTGCAACTGGCCGACGCCACCCTGCCGCTGCTGCGCGGCGCCGAGCGCGACATTGCACGCTTGGCCGGCGGCACCGCCGGGCGTTTGCACATGGCCATCGAGTGCCACAGCTGCTTCCAGTGGCTGATGCCGACCATCGACCAGTTCCGCGATGCCTGGCCGGAAGTCGAGCTGGACCTGGCCTCGGGCTTTGCCTTCGCGCCGCTGCCGGCGTTGGCCCGGGGTGACCTGGACTTGGTTGTGACGTCCGACCCGCTGGAACTGCCAGGCATTACCTATGTGCCGCTGTTCACCTATGAAGCCATGCTCGCCGTGGCCAACCAGCACGCGCTGGCGAACAAGGCCTACATCGTGCCGCAAGACTTGCTGACCGAAACCCTGATCACCTACCCGGTGGAGCGCGACCGCCTGGACATCTTCACCCGCTTCCTCGAACCGGCCGATGTTGAGCCGGCGCAGGTGCGCACCTCGGAACTTACGGTGATGATGATGCAACTGGTGGCCAGCGGCCGTGGCGTGTGCGGCATGCCCCACTGGGCGCTGCATGAATACAGCTCGCGCGGCTACGTGAAAGCCAAGCGGCTGGGTGAGAAGGGTTTGTTTGCGACGCTGTATGCAGGGATTCGCGCGGACATGCTGGATGCGCCGTATATGCGCGACTTTCTGCTGACCGCGAAGGACACCTCGTTTTCCACCTTGGATGGGGTCAGCGCGGTGCGTTGAAAGGCTCAGCTCAACCGGTGGAAGGGGGCTTTCCCCCTCCCACAGGGCGTATCACTGGTCTTGCAGTTCGCGCCACATGTGGATTTTGTCGAAGTAATCCACGCCCACCCGCACCGCCAGCGGTTCCAGACCGTATTGAGTGAACCCACAGCGCTGGTACAGCGCAAACGCGGCGTCATTACCGGCGGTGACGGTCAGCTGGATCACTTTCAAGCGCGGATGTCGGCGCGCTTCATCCAGGGCCGCCTCGACCAACCGCAGGCCCAGGCCTCTTTGCTGATAGGCCCCGGTCACGTACATACCGAACAGGGTCACCTTGTGCCGCGCCTTCTCGCGTGGCTCGTACGCCAGACCGACAATACCCGCCAGTTCATCGCCGTCGAAACCGCCCAGCAGCCGATCCAGTGGGTTGTCGAGGCGCTTTTGCCACCAGCTCAACGGCATCGCCGCCCGCTCGGCCACACTGGAGGTGAATGCCTGCGGATAGGCGCCGTACGCCTCCAGCATCAAGGCCCGATAAGCCTCGGCGTCGTGGGCCCCCAGTGCACGGATGATCATAGGCTTCAGGCCGTTGCGGTCAGTGACGCACGGTAAAACGGCAGGATCAGGTCGCGTGTCAACGGCGCCAAGTGCAACCCGCCATCACCGGCAGGATCGATCCAGCGTACCTCTTCGATTTCAGCAGCGGGGGTGACCGGCACATCGATGCGTACCTGGAACAACTCAGCTTCGACGGTAAAGCCCGGCTCGTTGACCGCGGGCGCGCTGAAGTTGCCGAGGTAGAGGGCATCGCTGGGGTCGATGCGCAGGTTCAGCTCTTCGTGCAGCTCGCGGGCCAGGGCCTCGGCAGGTTGCTCGCCGGCGTCGATCTTGCCGCCAGGCTGCATGAACGCTTGGGTGCCACGCTTGCGTACAAGCAATGTTTGGCCGTCGCTGCCGATCAGGAGGGCGGCGGCGATGCGGATAGTAGAGGTGCTCATGAAAGGTTCGCGGTCTCTTCGGGTACTTTGATAAAAATGGCGTATTTGGCGCCTTCCATTGCCTCAAACGCAATGAGCTTGTCCACCAGCGGCAGGTTCAGCACCTTGCCGGCGTTGAGCAGCAACATGCCGTTATCGGCATTGAGGTTACGCGCCAGGACCATGCCGTCCGCCAGTTCACGGGTGGTCAGGACCTTGACGGTGGGATCGCCCAGCGTCACATCACTGAGGAACTTGGCACAGGCCTGAATAAAATCGTCGACCAGGCTTGGGTCGTAAAGGCGCCCGGCATACTTCTGGATGTAGAGCAGCGCTTCATCACTGTTCATCTGCCGCTCAAGGATCAGGCCTTTCTGCAACTCGATGAAATCCACCGCCAGTTTCAGCAGGCGTGAACCGAACGGGATCGCCTCCTCCTTGAGGTGATCGGGAAAGCCGCTGCCGTCATAGCGTTCCTGGTGATGACGAATGATCCGCGCCGCATCCTTCATCGGCTCCAGCGTCATCAGCAGCGACTCGCTCTGCGTTGGATAAGCGCGGTACAGATCGCGGTCGGTGCTGTGCAGCCTATCGGACGGGGCGGTCATCATGCTGTCGGTCCAGCTGAGTTTGCCGATGTTGTAGAGCGCGGCGGCCATGGTCAGGTCGCGCGTGCTGACCTCGTCCATGGCCTGGGCGTTGCAGTACACCCGGATCAGGTCGATCAACTGGCGGTTGGTCTGCTTGTCCTTGGGCAGGCGCAAGTTGGCCAACAGCGAAAACACTTCGGTGCCCGTCACGTAGCTGCGTTTGAGTTCTTCGTAGGCCAGGTCGAGCATGTCGGCGGTCTGCTGCAGCTCGCCGGTGCGCGACTCCACGCGCTTTTCAAGGGTCGCATTGAGCACCTTGAGCTGCTCGTTCTGCGCCTGGGTCAGGCGCTCCAGGCGCTGATGTTCCAGGGCCTGCTGCAGGATCAGCTTCAGTTCATCGTCATTCCAGGGTTTGCCGATGTAACGGTGGATCTGGCCTTCGTTGATCGCCTTGATGATCGTCGGGAGGTCGGCATACCCGGTCAGCAGGATGCGGCTGGTGGTGGGATACACATCATGCACCTTGGCCAACAACGTGGCCCCGTCCATGCCCGGCATGCGCGCATCGCTCATGACCAGGTCGATGGGCTGTGACGCCATGATTTCCAGGGCCTGGGCACCGCTGCCGGCGAGCAGCACATCGTAGGGCTGGCCGCGCAACAAACGGCGCAGGCTATTGAGGATCGACTCTTCATCGTCGACCAGCAAAATGGTGGGTTTTTCGGTGGAAAGCTTCGCGAGTTGTTCATCCATGCCGACTGCGCCTTCAAGTTAAACAGAATTGAGCTACATTGAGCCCTTGTCCCAAGCCGTCTTCCCTCGCTTAAGGCGTGGGGTTGATTTGACGCCAACTGGCCGTCGATATCAAGGGAGCTCGACTATGCTCTCATAGCCGCTGGCACCCCGCTCAGACGTGCAACCAGGGAAGAAGTCATTATGCAGTCGCACCTTTTGCAGTCGCCGTGCGCCGTATGACCCCGGATTCAGTCAGGGCCAACCGTCGTATTCTGATCGTCGATGACACCGCCTCCATCCACCAGGACTTTCGCAAGATCCTCTGTGCCGACGCAGACGCCCAGCCCTCGCTGGACACCCTTGAACACACGCTGTTCGGCACCCCGGCCAAAGTGCGCCAGGTGTTTGAGCTGGACTCCGCCTACCAGGGTGAGGAAGCCCTGGCCCTGGTCCACAAGGCACTCGCCGCCGGCGCTCCCTATGCCATGGCGTTCCTCGACATGCGCATGCCGCCGGGTTGGGATGGTTTGCAAACCATCGAAGCCCTCTGGAATGCCGACCCCAACCTGCAGATTGCCCTGTGCACGGCGTATTCCGACTATTCCTTCGAGGCCATCGAAGCGCGATTGAAATACAACGACCAGTTGCTGATCCTCAAAAAGCCCTTCGACAACCTGGAAATCCGCCAGATGGCCAGCGCCTTGACGTGGAAGTGGCAGCTGGCCCAGGACGTCGCGCTCAAAGTGAGCAGCCTGGAGCGCACCGTTGAAGAACGTGTGCAGGAACTGCTGAAAGTCTCGCACTTGCTGCAATACGACGCGCTGACCGAATTGCCCAACAGTACGCTGCTGGGCGACCGGCTGACCCAGGCCATGGCCTTGGGCCGTCGGCATGACACCCAACTGGCGGTCATGTTCATCGGGCTGGACCGTTTCAAGCGCATCAACAATGCCCTGGGCTATCCGGTAGGCGACGAGGTGCTGCAGCAGGTCAGCCAAAGCCTGGTGGCGGCGGTGCGTGAGTCGGACTCGGTGTTCCGCTACGGCTCCGACACGTTCGTGATCGTGCTCAACGATATCCTGCACCCCCAGCAGACCCAGGGCGTTGCCCAGAAACTCCTCAAGGTCATCAGCGCGACTCGCCACGTCGCGGGGCATGACCTGAGCATCACGGCCAGCCTGGGCATCAGCATTTACCCCAATGACAGCGGCACCGCGGTGGAGTTGATCAAACATGCTGAAACGGCCATGCACACCAGTAAAGAGCGCGGCCCCGACAGTTTCAGCTTTTATACCGACGCCATGAACCTGCGCGCCCAGCATCAGCAAAACCTGGAAAGTGCGATCCGCCAGGCCTTGGAGCGCGATGAGTTTGTGCTGCACTACCAACCGAAGCTGAACTTGAAATCCGGGCAGATCGTGGGGGCGGAAGCCCTGATACGTTGGTTTCAACCCCGCTCAGGGTGGGTCAGCCCGGTGGATTTCATTCCCGTGGCTGAGGACAGTGGCCTGATCGTGCGCCTGACCCAATGGGTACTGCGCGAAGCCTGCCAGCAGGCACAGGCGTGGCGCGTGATGGGCCTGCCCTCGCTGTGCATCTCGGTGAATATCTCGGCGATTGACTTCCGCCAGCGGGATTTTGTCGACAACCTGGCCGCGATCCTGAAGCAAAGCGGCCTGCCTCCCGACCGACTGGAGTTGGAGATCACCGAAAGCGTGTTGATGCAAAATGTCGACGACACCGTTGAAATGCTGAACAAGATCAAAGCCATGGGCGTACGCCTGGCCCTGGATGATTTCGGCACCGGTTACTCCAGCCTCAGCTACCTGCGACGCTTCCCCATTGACGTGCTGAAAATCGATCAGTCTTTTGTGCAAGGCCTGAATGTGAATAACCAAGACGAACAGTTGATCAGCGCTATCATCAGCATGGGCAAGAGCCTGCGGTTGAGCATTATCGCCGAAGGGGTGGAGACGCTGGAGCAGCTGAAGTTCCTGCAAACCCAGCAATGTGAAGAAGGCCAAGGCCATCTGTTCAGTAAGGCTGTACCTTCAAAGGATTTCGCCCAGTTGCTGCAAGTGGGCTCCGCGCCCCTGATGCCCGATCAATAGCCGAACACAAGGAGTGCTCGTTTGAGCGCAGTCTCAACTACTCGAATTGGCCTGATGTTCACGTGTTGGCTGGTCACGGCAGCGCCCTTGGTGGCCGCCCCGTTGGACGAGCCGCTCAAGCCGTTGCCGGCGGCGCCGGCCCTGGACCCGGCTAAAGTCGAACTGGGCCGCCAGCTGTTCAACGAGCCGCGGCTGTCGGCCAATAACACCTTGTCCTGCGCCAGTTGCCATCGACTGGACAGCGGCGGTGCCGATAACAAACCGTTCTCCATTGGCTTCGATGGCCACCCGGTGGAGATCAACACGCCCACGGTGTTTAACGCCAGCCAGAATTTCAAACAGTTCTGGAACGGCCGGGTGGACACGCTGGAAGCGCAGATCGAACAAGTGGTCATCAGCCCGGTGGAGATGGGCAGCGACTGGAAAACCGTGGTGCAGAACCTGTCCGCCCTGCCCGCTTACCAGGCCGCCTTCAGCCAGTCGTACCCCGACGGCGTCACCGCCGCCAACGTGCAAAATGCGCTGGCCACTTATGAGCGAACGCTGCTGACCCCCAACTCGCGGTTCGACCGTTACCTGTTGGGCGATACCGATATCCTCACGATCCAGGAAAAGTACGGCTACCAGCGCTTCAAGGAGTACGGCTGTATCGCCTGCCACCAGGGCATCAATATCGGCGGCAATATGTTCCAGAAGTTCGGCGTGATGGGGGACTACTTCAAGGCGCGCGGCAACCCGGTCGAATCGGACCTGGGGCGCTACCTGCTGACCCAGGACGAGGAAGATCGCCATGTGTTCAAAGTGCCCAGCCTGCGCAACGTGGCGGTCACCGCGCCGTATTTTCACGACGCGTCGGCCAAAACACTGGAAGAAGCGGTGGATGTGATGTTCACGTACCAACTGGGCCGCACGCCCTCCGCCGAAGACAAGGCGCTGATCGTGCAGTTTCTCAAGACCCTGACCGGCGAATGGGCAGGCAAGCCGCTATGAGCCAACTCTCATGACCCTTTCTCGCCGCCGTACCAGCCAGTTTCTGCTCAGCCTGATGACGCTGCTGCTGGCCTCGATCCTGGTGTTTCTGTACGTGAAGTCGTCCCGCGATCAGACGGCCACTTACACCCAGTCCCGCGACCTGATCCGCCAACTGCAGCAACTCAATGCCCAATGGGACAGCGAGGTGCTCAAGGCCAGGATCGCCGTCACGCACAACTACGACCCTCTGGTTACTCCCCTGCGGGAAATGACGCGGCTGTGGGCAGATCTGCAGAGTCACCCCACCTATCACGCCCCAGAAGACCTGTCCCGCTGGCAAGCCACCCTGGAGGGTTACCAGGCGGCGATCCAGGAAAAAGCCCGGTTGGTGGATCAGTTCAAATCCCACAACGCGGTGCTGCGCAACTCCCTGGCCTTCTTGCCGACCGCCGAAGACGATATCCAGGCCCAGTTCAGCCGTTATGACGAGGACGGCAGGCGGCAATTGCAAAGCGTCGCCACCGACACCTACGACCTGCTGCTCAGCAGCCTGGAGTTCGCCCAGGTCACCAGCGACGAGCGTGCCGCCGATATCCTGGTGGGCCTGGGCAAGCTGGCGGTGAACAAGGAACAGTTGCCAACCGAGTTCCAGGCACCGGTTGAGATCCTGAGCAAGCACATCGAGCTGATTTTGCGCGAACAACCGCTGGTCAATAATTTGCTCGAACGGATTGCAGCCATTCCCGTGGCCGACCGCCTGGATGAGCTGACCCATTACCTCAACCAGGATCAACAGACGGCCGACCTCGTCGACCAGAAGTACCACCGTTACCTGCTGGTGTTCGCCACCCTGCTGGTGGTTTTGCTGCTGTACCTGGCCGTGCGCCTGTTGCGCAGCTTTGCCGAGATCAACCGCGTCAATCGGGCCTTGCAGGCCGCCAATGAAACCCTGGAGCAACGCGTGGAGCGGCGCACGCAGCAGCTCAAGGATGCCCAGAGTGAGTTACTCGACAGCGCCCGTCAGGCCGGCATGGCGGAGATTGCTACCAACGTGCTGCACAACGTCGGCAACGTGCTTAACAGCGTGAACATTTCCGCCGACATGGTTGCGCGCAAATTACGCAGCAGCAAGGCCCAGGGCCTGGGCAAGGCCATGCAGTTGATCAACGAACACCAGGGGGACCTGGGTACCTTCCTGACTCAGGATGAAAAGGGTAAGTTGCTGCCCGGCTACCTGAACCAACTGGTTGAGGCGATTGCCGTCGAGCAGCAAGGCATGACCGACGAACTGGCGCAACTGAGCAAAAGCGTCGACCACATCAAGGACATCGTCTCAACCCAGCAATCCTATGCCGGGGCGTCAACGCTGCTGGAGCCGGTGCATATCAGCGTGTTGATGGAAGATGCCTTGCGGATGAATGCCGGTGCGCTGAGCCGCCACAATGTGACGGTGGTCAAGCACTACGCGCAGGTGCCGGAAATCCTGGCAGACAAACACCGGTTGCTGTTGATCATGGTCAACCTGATCAGCAACGCCAAATATGCCATGTCCAACCTCAGCGACCGGCCACGGCAGATGACCCTCAGGGTCGAGCAGAGGGATGACGATACCCTGCAGATCAGCGTGAAGGACGATGGCGAAGGCATACCGGCCGAAAACATGACCCGCATCTTTACCCACGGTTTTACCACCCGCAAGGAAGGCCACGGCTTTGGCCTGCACAGCTGCGCCCTGGCCGCTGTGGAGATGAATGGCCAGCTCACCGCCCACAGCGACGGGCCGGGCCGGGGCGCGGTATTTACCTTGACCATTCCTATGACCCTTGCCGGAAGTCCCGCATGAACAAGCCCCCAAACCGACGCATCCTGTTGATTGATGACACGCCGTCGATTCACGACGACTTCCGCAAGATCCTGATGCCTGTGGTTGATTCCAACCCAGTGCTGGATGAGATGGAGTCAGCACTGTTTGGCGCTACGGTCAAAGCCAAGGGCCCGGGCTTCGAGCTGCACTCAGCCTACGGCGGAGAGGAAGGCCTGCAATTGCTCATCTCGGCGATGGCACAGCAGCAGCCCTATGCCCTGGCGTTCGTCGACATGCGTATGCCCCAGGGCTGGGACGGTGCGAAGACCATAGAAGAACTCTGGAAAATCGCCCCCGACCTGCAGGTGGTGGTGTGCACCGCCTACTCGGACTATGCCTGGGAAGACCTGCTGGACCGCCTGCACGGCCATGATCGCTTGCTGATCCTGAAAAAACCGTTCGATAACATTGAAGTCCAGCAAATGGCCAATACCCTGGCCAATAAATGGGACATGGCCCGTCGCGCCACGCTGCAAACCACTCACTTGGAGCAGTTGGTGGAACAACGCACCCAGGCGCTGCAACTGGAAATCGACGAGCGCAAACACCTGGAAAGCCAACTGGTGCAGTCGGAAAAACTCGCCTCGCTTGGCCAACTCGCGGCGGGTGTGGCCCATGAAATCAACAACCCGGTGGGTTTTATCTCATCCAACCTCAGCACCCTGGACAGCTACTTCAACCAGCTGCAACAGATGCTCGATGCCTATCAAAGCGCCGAAGAACTGATTGCCCCGCAAGAACAGCGCGATCAACTCAAAGCCCTGCGAACCGGCCTGGAGCTGGATTTTCTCAAGGAGGACATTCCGATTCTGATCCGGGAGTCCAAGGAAGGCATCGGCCGCGTGGTGCAGATCGTCAAGGACCTGAAGAACTTCTCCCGTGTCGACAACGACCAGACCTGGCAATTTGCGAACCTGCAACAGGGCATCGATTCGACGCTGAACATCGTCGCCAGTGAACTCAAGTACAGGGCCGATGTGGTCAAACACTACAACCCACTGCCGGAAATCGAATGCCTGGCCTCACAGCTCAACCAGGTGGTGATGAACCTGGTGATCAACGCCGCACAAGCCATGGGGCCGGAACGCGGCACCATTACCATCAGCAACGGTGTGGAAGGCGAGAATATCTGGCTGGAAGTGGCGGACAACGGCTGTGGGATTACACCCGAAACCGTGCAGAAGATCTTCGACCCGTTCTTTACCACCAAGCCGGTGGGCGAAGGCACCGGGCTGGGGTTGTCACTCTCCTACGGCATCATCAAGAAACACCATGGCAACATCTCCGTCAGCAGCGAGGTGGGCAAGGGAACGACCTTTCGGGTGGTGTTGCCGATACGGCAAACGGCGGCGTAGGGCTGTATAGAGAGGGTTAAACAACCCCACGAAACGATCAGCATTAAAAACCCGGCTATTTGCCGGGTTTTTAATGCACCAAGTAAAACATCATGCGCAATGCGCAACTTTTTCGACTTCCTTGTAAATCTGAGCCCCCTTGGTGATTTCCGCTGTGCGCAGATCATAGGCAGTCTGCAGGTTCAGCCAGAATTGCGCGGATGTTTCAAAGGCAGCAGCCAAACGTAACGCGACATCCGCGCTGATGCTGCGGCGCATCAATACGATGTCATTGACCGTAGGCGCGGAAACATGCAGCGCCCTTGCGAGAGCAGCGGCGGTAAGGCCCAGCGGTTCCAAGTACTCTTCCTTGAGAATTTCCCCAGGGTGTACGGGACGCATGCCATTCTTAAACATGATTCACCTCAGTGGTAATCCACAATTTCAACGTTTTCCGGACCATTTGGCCCCCAGATGAAACAGATTCGGAATTGACCATTGATTCGTATGCTGTGTTGCCCCTCGCGGTCACCATATAGCTGTTCCAATCGGTTTCCCGGCGGCGAACGCAGGTCGGTGAGTTCAACCGCAGCATCCAGCATGCTCAACTTTCGTTCCGCCACTGAAAGGATGGCTGACCAACGACGCGTTCGACCGGTTTCAAAAAGGGTTCTGGTATCAGCGCATTTAAAGCTTCTTATCATCTTTTAATGCTTAACGTTATGCGTTAACGACTAACTCTACATTGGTTTTCGGGATATTCAACTGGCAGTTGAATAGCCACTGAGGGGTTGCGACGAGCGGTCGACAATAGTCAAAAAAAGCCGCTCCGGGAGCGGCAGCGGCCTTTGAGGTGAAAGGTGAGTCCCTCACTCCTCAGCTTTCTTCGCACCGGAGCCAAACGATGCAAACCGCTTGTTGAAACCGGCAATCCGGCCTTCAACCTGAGTCTTGCGCTGCTGGCCGGTGTAGATCGGGTGCGAGGCGCTGGAGACGTCCAGCGGGATGTACGGGTAGGTGTTGCCGTCGCTGTGTACATGGGTGCGGTCGCTGTCGGCGGTGGAGCCGATCAGGAAGAACACGTCGGCGGCGGTGTCGTGGAACAACACGGTACGGTAGTCGGGATGGATACCAGCTTTCATAAGGCCTCCTGGGCGTCTGGGTGGATTCGATGTGTTATACAGTAACGCAAATAATGCACCCAAACGAGAACCGATTGCAATAAGGATAAGCCCCATTTCAATGCCCTTATCGGTTGTCCCGGCTTTCCCTACAGGCGCAGAATGGCGGATCGACCTGTAGCGTTGAACCTGAGGAAAAAACCGTATGAGCCTGTCGTTACTGAGCCGTTACGCCTTCTTTGCCGTGTGCGTCATTTTCACCCTCGCCAGCCTCCCTTTTATCCACCACGAATGGCTGTGGCCCATCACCCTGGTCACCGGCGTGTTGAGCCTGATCGGCATTTTCGACCTGCTGCAAAGCCCCCACGCCGTGCGCCGCAATTACCCGATCCTGGGCAATATCCGTTACCTGGTGGAAGCCATTCGCCCGGAAATCCGCCAATACCTGCTTGAGTCCGACAGCGATGCCCTGCCCTTCTCGCGGTCCCAGCGCTCGCTGGTTTACTCGCGCGCCAAGAACGAAACGGCGGACAAACCCTTCGGCACCCTGATCGACGTGTACCAGTCGGGCTTCGAATTCATCGGCCACTCCATGCGTCCCGCGCCCCTGAGCGACCCCAACGCGTTTCGCGTGATGGTGGGTGGCCCACAGTGCACGCAACCGTACTCGGCGTCGGTGTTCAACATCTCGGCGATGAGTTTTGGTTCGTTGAGCGCCAACGCCATCCGCGCGCTCAATCAGGGTGCCAAGCTGGGTAACTTTGCCCACGACACCGGCGAAGGCAGCATCAGCCCCTACCACCGCGAACACGGCGGCGACCTGACCTGGGAACTGGGCAGCGGCTACTTTGGCTGCCGCACCAGCGACGGCCGCTTCGACCCGGAACGCTTCGCCGTGCAGGCACAAAACCCACAAGTGCGCATGATTGAAATCAAGATGAGCCAGGGCGCCAAGCCCGGCCATGGCGGGATCCTGCCCAAGCACAAAGTCACCCGTGAAATTGCCGACACCCGCGGCATCATGATGGGCGAGGATTGCATCTCGCCGTCGCGCCACAGCGCATTTTCCACGCCGATCGAACTGATGCAGTTCATCGCCCAACTGCGTGAACTCTCCGGTGGTAAACCGGTGGGTTTCAAGTTCTGCCTCGGCCACCCGTGGGAATTCATGGGCATCGCCAAGGCCATGCTCGACACCGGTATCCTCCCGGATTTTATCGTGGTCGACGGCAAGGAAGGCGGCACCGGCGCCGCGCCCGTGGAGTTCACCGACCATATCGGCGTGCCGCTGCGTGAGGGCCTGCTGTTCGTGCACAACACCCTGGTGGGCCTGAACCTGCGCGACAAGATCAAGCTCGGCGCCAGTGGCAAAATCGTCAGTGCATTCGATATCGCCAGCGTCTTGGCCATCGGCGCCGACTGGGCCAACTCGGCGCGCGGTTTCATGTTTGCCATCGGCTGCATTCAGTCGCAAAGCTGTCACACCAATAAATGCCCCACCGGCGTCGCCACCCAAGACCCACTGCGCCAGCGCGCCCTGGTGGTGCCGGATAAGGCCCAGCGGGTGTTCAACTTCCACCGCAACACGCTCAAGGCGCTGGCGGAAATGCTCGCGGCGGCCGGCCTGGATCATCCGTCACAGCTGTCGGCCAAGCACTTGGTGCGGCGCATGTCGGCGACTGAGATCAAGCTGTTCTCGCAGTTGCATGTGTTCCTCAAGCCGGGCGAGTTGCTGACGGGCGAGGTGAACGGCGAGTTTTATTCGCGCATGTGGCAGATGGCGCGAGCGGACAGTTTTGAGCCGCATGAAGTGGCGGCAGCGTAAGGGAGCGATACCGTGTTAAAAGTCATCGCCGAAGATTTCATCAAGCCGGTACCGAAAATCAATGAGTACCAGGCAAAGCCCTGCCGTGTACTGCTGATGGATGCTTTCTAGGCCGCTCGTATTGCGTGCAAGCCGGCAGCGCCCATGGCGTATTCGCCGGCTACCACGCTGCGTGAGTGATCATGGATATCTAGAGACATTCAGTAATATCCCGGCTTTGCAATTGCTTACAAATACCGCCAACCTGCGCCCGCCCGACGTGCGGCGTGCGACATCCCTGCCACGCGCCTGTCATTACTAAACTATTTGTTCAAGAGCCCGCTGCCATGCTGAACGGACGCGACCCGCGCATCGATTTTTTTCGGGGCCTGGCGTTGATCTTCATTTTCTGGGATCACGTCCCCCACAATCCCCTTGGCCAGATTACCCTGCGCAATATCGGCTTCAGCGACGCGGCTGAAGTCTTCGTGTTTCTTGCTGGCTACGCGTCCGTGCTGGCCTACGGCAAGGTCCTGCAGCGCGAAGGCTACTGGATGGCCTGCTTGAAGATCCTGCGGCGCACGTGGGTGCTGTACGTGGTGCATATCTTTTTGCTGGCGATGCTGATGGGTATCGTGTTCTTCGCCAACAGCCATGTGGAAACCCGCGACCTGGTAGAGGAGATGGGCCTGACGCATTTCGTCACACACCCGCAGCAAGCCCTGGTGGATGAATTGCTGCTGCGCTTCAAGCCGAACCTGATGGACCCGTTGCCGCTGTATATCGTGCTGCTGGCCGGCCTGCCGTTGGTGCTGCCGTTGCTCCTGCGCAAGACCTGGGCGGTGGTCGCGGTATCGATGGCGGTGTACCTGCTGGCGCCGCACCTGGGCTGGAACCTGGCGGCGATCGCAGACGGTGTGTGGTACTTCAACCCGGTCACCTGGCAGTTCCTGTTCATACTGGGCGGTGCGGCGGCCATTCACGGGCAAACGCCACGGGCGCAGGATGATCGCCCCCTGCTACGCCAGCCGCTGTTCGTCACCGCAGCGGTCTATTCGCTGGTGGCCTGCGTGATCACGATTGCCTGGCGCTGGCCCGACGTACATGACGCGTTGATGCCTTCCGCACTCAGCGAGCTGCTCTACCCGATCAGCAAGACCGACCTGTCGCCGGTCCGTTTGCTGCACTTCCTGGCCCTGGCCTATGTCACCGCCAAACTGTTGCCGGGGCGTACCTGGACGCAAAACTGGCTGGCACGGCAAACCTGCCGGATGGGGCGCTATTCGCTGGAAGTGTTCTGCCTGGGCGTGTTGCTGGCGCCGCTGGCCGATATGGTCAACGCCCTGGCTGGCGATGCCTTTACCATGCAGGTTTTAACCGCCCTGGCCGGCGCTGCGCTGATGGCGACGCTGGCCGCGTGGCTGGAGTTCAACAAGCGCCTGAACACGCCCATGAAGTCTGCAACCCAGGTACATAGTTAACCCCAGGCGCCCAAGGCGCCATGGTCCCCTTGGCCTTCCACCCATTGTGAAAGGCCCCAACACATGCCCACCCACCAACTGCTCAACGGCTTATCCGGCAACCTGCAATCCAGCACAGCCTGGGCCCGGCAACAATCCCTCGAACTGATTCAGCACACTGTCGCGCAGGCCATGCAAGGCCTGACGCCGCCAGAGCAAACCCGTTACCTCCAGCTGCAACGCGAAGCCCTGGCTGCCGTCAACGCCGTCGAAGCCGAAAAAAACCGCCTGATCCAGGCCTTCAAAGTCGAGGGCTTGGCTGAGCTGCGCGAGAAGATCGGCGGACGTGATCCGGAAAACTACCGCCTCTACACCACCTACCTGGAAAAACGCGAACAACCCTTTCCCTGGGAGCCCCGCGTCACCGAACCGCCGTATCGCCCTCGCCGCGCCCTGGATGAATGGCAGTACATCGAGCACACCAAAAGCATGACCCTGTGGGAAGCCGCCTGCCTGAACTTCGGGTTCACCAGCTCGGTCATTCAGGCCTCGGGTTATAGCCTGGCAGAAGCCAGTGAAATCATCGGCGGCAACGACGACCGGAGCCTGCCGGTCAAAGACTTCATCGCCGTAGCCCGCAAGCTGAACCTGGGGGGGCGATTGCGGGCACTCATCAACCCGACGTTAAGCAGCGACGGCACGCTGCGAAACCTGATCAAGGCCTCATCCAAGGCGCTGCTGCTGTTCGACTTGCTCGACGCCTGGCGCAACCGCGTCGTCACCGGCTTGACCCGCCCGATGTATGACACGCTG
Organism: Pseudomonas petroselini; assembly: GCF_045037875.1. NCBI lineage: Bacteria > Pseudomonadati > Pseudomonadota > Gammaproteobacteria > Pseudomonadales > Pseudomonadaceae > Pseudomonas > Pseudomonas petroselini. Next base: position 2,044,012 of record NZ_CP173614.1, on the reverse strand, counting down.
CACGCCGCCCTCAACGGCGATGGCCCGCAACCGGCTTTCGACATGCTGAGCCTGACGTCCAGTCGCACGCCCATCCTCCCCAAGCCGCACACCGCCTGGCACACCGCAATGCCCATCCCCTTACTGCTGATCAATGTGGCCAGCCTCGGGGTGTTGTCGTATTTCCCTTTTCGCCCAGGCGGCGCGCTGCGCTATCACGTTGACGCGCAGGCGGCCGAAAACGCCTGGCGCGAGCAACTCAATGCCAGCCACCAGCAACAGGACCTGGGTTGGTTTTCGCGACAACTGCCGCTGATTGGCCTGGCGACCTTTAAATCGCTGCTGCGCCAAGAGCCGCGTCCCAAGGACATGAATTGGCTGACTGGATTGCTGTATGACGGTTTTCACAAAGCCTTCCCGCAGCGGACCCTCGACAGCGTGCGCTTCTCGACAGCCATGCGCCCGGATCGCCCGTTGACGCTGGTCGAAGCGTTCACTCACCAGCAGATTCAACGCTTCCAGGCCGACCTGGACACCCTGGCGACCCCGCGTTCCGAAGCCGACTGGCAGGCCCTCACGGACGCGGTGGCCGCGATTGCCGGCGAAGTCCTGCAACTGCTGCTGACACCACTGCCCGGCGGCGTGACCGGGCTGAACCGCGTGATGCAACTGGCCGTCATGGGCAGCCTGACCTACAGCGTCGGCCAAGGCCTGAGTGAAGCGATCCAGGGTGATGCAAGTGGTTTCGCCAGCGCCATGGCGGATGTCGCCGACCTGGCCGTCAGCGGCCGACTGATCTCCACTGCCGGCAGGCTGCACCGCCAGCGCATGCTCGACTACCTGAACCGGCTGGGCAACCCACGCAAAGTCACGCGCCCGGACGGCGTCGAAGCACTCTGGAAACCCGACGCGCAACCGTACGCGGTGGCCAACCAGGCCCTGCTTAACGGCAAAACCCCGGACGCCCTGGGGGTCTTTTCCGTCAAGGGCAAACGCTACGTCAAACTGCGCCACGACGACCAGGCACTGGTGGTGGAAGTGCGGCACGACTCGCAGAGCATGCGTTACGTGCTCAAACACGCAAACGCTGACACCTATAACCCACCGATCATTTTCGAACCCGCCTGGCAGGCCTGGAAGTTCGACCTGCATAACGTCCACACGCTGTCCGACATCAAATTGCTGCAGCGCATGCTGCCCAACGGCTCTTCCCATGCACCCGTGGCCGACCTGGAGCACATGCTCAAGAGCACCGCCACACCGCGCGCCACCCTGGACCGGGTCTGGGCCGGACACAGCGCACCGCTGAACCTGATCGAAGGGGTCAGGCGCCTGCAAGCCGACCGGGTTATCCAGCAAATCATCGACCACTTCGACCAGCCGGGGTACATGCCCCCGCACGGCGACAGCACGGTGTTTTGCCTGCTGACGCAATTGGCGGGCTGGCCGGTCGACGCCCTGTTGAGCATCCGTGAGGAAGCCGGCGAAGTGATTGAAATTTATAGCAAACTTGAACACGCGCCGACCAGGCCTCACCTGATCAGCCTGACGCGTCGTGAGGACGGCAGCTACCTGGCCACCGATGGCCAGCGGGTATCGCCCGGTTCCGCCGACACGTTGCTGTTACTCATCCTCCAGCTGCAACCCAGTGGTTCGACCCTGGGCCAGGAAACCCACCACAACCGTTCGCCGGACCAACGGGTCGTCGCCATTCGTGAGCAGGTCGTGGCCCTCGCTCGGCAGGAGCGGATGACACTGTTCAGTGCCGTGGTCGACTTTTCGGGTTACGAAAAAGGCGAGCGACTTCCTCCCGCCGATGTGCGACGGTTCTTGCCGTTCAAGGCATCACCTCCCTGGGTGGCCGTCACGCCGCTGCTGAAAAAAATGCGCGACCTGAACCGGCCGCTGTCGCCCGCCCACCTTGAGCAACTGCTCACGGTTAACCCACTCACGCCACGCCAGCATCAGGCCTTTCTTGACGCCGGCACCCTGCCGACGGCGTTTGCCGAATGGTTGGATCACCACCGCACGGCGCTGCGTATCGACGCCGCAATAGACGGGCTGTATCACCCACGCGCGCACAATGACGACATTGACCAATGGGCCCGGGAGTTTGCCTCGGCCTTGGTGCGCAACACGCTTAAACGGCCTTTCGTGATCACCGAAGTGGTCGCCGGTGACATCGCCACCCCTTACATCTCCAGCGGCTCGGACGACCCGACCGTGGAACTGCGCCATTACGGCCGTGGGCGCTATGAAGCGTACGACCTGCGTAACGGCGGAACGATTCCGGTAGCTCCCGACAACGAGAGTTTCTACCTGGCCATCGGTTCGGTGCTGCACCCCCATGAACGCCAGCTACTGGGTATGAACAGCGCCAGCGATAGCCAAGGCCTGCGTAACACGCTGGGGGATTACATGAGCAACCAGCGCAATACCGAAGGGTTTGTCAGCCTGGTCAACGGCTCGCTGGTGCAATACGAACAACGCCTGGACCTGCCACCGGACCTGGCGCCCACCGCCAACGGCATTTTCGTACTCGACGGGCGCCACTACCTGCCGTTGCTGGATGCGCTCTACCGGATTGCCTTCGACAAAAAGCGCCTCAAATGGCGGCTGCACCACCCGACGAAAATCGGCGTCGATACCCCCACCCTTGAACACAACGGCGAAGGCACCTGGCGCCTGTCGAGCGAAAACCCGATGACCTGGGACGACCATCGCCTGCTCTATCGGCTGGGTAACCACGCGTACGCCTTCACACGGGACATGGCCGCTAAAATCCTGGCCCTGACCGACACCTCCGCGCCGCTGTTGCGCCAAGTCCACCGCAATGGTCGCGCCGTACCTCCGCTGCTGGCAGACACCTGCAAACGCTTGAAGATCGAGCAGGAAATCCACCGGTTCATCGAGGCCATGCGCGCCGAGCCGACCTCGCGCAGCGCCCAGCCGCACTTGCAGATGTTGGTGATATCGAGCCTGCCGGACTGGCCATCGAGCCACGTGCTGCAGATCGTCGATCGCCAGAACCGGGTGCTGCAACAATACCCGGTCAGTCAGGCACCCGATGCCCAGGCCGTGAAGGTCACCGAGCACGATTACAAAGACGCCAAACTGCTGGAAGTGCTGAGTCAAAACGACGCCATCACCCAAGGCCTGCTCGGTGAATTACCCGCGTCCCACGACGAACGCCTGTTCAAGCTGGTTAAGAAAATCGTCGAATTTGCCCAACGCGAAAAAGCCGACATCTTCAATTCGCTCTACGCCCAGAGCGAGACCACCGGCAACCTGCGCGATAAACGCTTCAAAGCCAAGTTCCCGGAACTACCCACCCCGCTGGTCAAGGCCATACTCGAACACGCCAGCCCGCGTGAACTCAGGCAACTTCGCGACAAGCACCAAGTGAGCCTGCGGCTTGCCGAACAGGTGCGCCTGTCCAGCCATGACCTGCGCTTGAACCGGGCTTATGAAGGGCTTTACCTGAGCGCCTGGACCCACCCCGACAGCGACAAAATCACCCTGCACCTGCTCAAATCCCTGCCCACCTGGCCTAAGGGGCTGCGTATCGATATCCACGAAGGTGACTCGCGCGGGCGCCTGCTGGAAAGCGCCGGGAACTTGGACGGTTCGGTACGCCGGGTACTCGCTCGCACCCAACGCGGCTATCAAGGCTACGCGGCGGACGGCGCACACCTGGGTGCCCCATCGCCCGCGCTGCTGGACGTCATCGTCAAGACACTGTCCGACAGCGAAAAAGCCGCGCTGGGGGGCGTGGGCGAACCGGGTATTGCTGACTTACGCGAACAAATCGCCGCCCTTGCCCTGGGGCGCCGGGTCGAAATCAAACGTCTGCTGGACCTGCCTCACGTGCAACCCTGGATGGTGCCGCCGCTGGGCGTGAATCGAACGTTCCTGGCCTACCCGCTGTGGAGTGGGCTGTGGCCCTTCGGCGGCAATCGTCCGCCTGACCTGATGTCGAGGGTCCAGCAGGTCTACCCGCGTTTTTCCAACGACGACGCTCGGCGCTTCATTCGTTCACTGAACCTCAGCGAACCCGCTGCGCTGATTGAACTGGATCGGCGCCAGGCCGAAATCCAAGCATTGCCGACCGAGCTGCAACGCTGGTCCGATGCGACCTACAGCCAAGATGACAACCTGGAAAGCGACAGTGATAGCGACAGTGACCGGCAATCCTGGAGCAACCTCACAACACGACGCGCACTTGCCCTACGCCTGTGCGAAGCCGCCCGACGGGAAAACCCTCAGCGCTTCATTTTCGGGTTATTTCACCTGTCCTCGTTGACCCTGCAACTGGACACCATCAATACATTGCCGACCCTGAGCATCGATTCGCGCACGTTCGAACACATCGAATACCTGCACCTCGCAGGCGATACTTTCCCCGTCCAAGGGGATGCCTTCCTGCGCCATTTCAGCGAGCTGCGCGCGTTGAAAATCGACTGTGACCTGAACGAACTGCCCAGCGCAATCAGCGATATGGCCCACCTCACCCACCTGGACCTGGCAGACAACCGTATCGTGCTGACAGCCACCTCCGCCGAACGCCTGAGCAGGCTGGTCAATCTGCGCGAGCTGAACGTGAGCGATAACCCACTGGGGGTGGTTCCGGACTTCGCCGCACTGACCGAGCTGCAAACCCTGAACCTGCGCAACACCGGCTTGACTCAGTGGCCACACAGCGCGTGGGCATTGCCCAACCTCAGCCTGTTGCACCTGGAGGAGAACCACATCACCACCCTTCCCGAGAGCCTCTTCAGCAGCCCACAGGCCCTGGAACGTCAACGGCGTACGCTGTTGCATGACAACCCACTGACCCTCGAGACACGCCAGCGGCTCGGCCGGTACAGCGCCGAAACCCGGGTCAACCTGCGCGGCGCGAGGCCCGGAATCGTGCACCTGCCGGGTCCGTCCAAGGACTTCAATCACTGGCTGTCGGGCGTACACGCCAATAAACATGAGAGCCTGCGATTTCTCTGGGACGCCTTGCGCGAGCACGAAGGGGCAAGCCCCGACGACACCTTCAGGGTGCTGAGGGACTTGACCCAGTCATACGATTATCGACAGGGCGGGCGGATCAGGGCCGGCCTGACTCAGCGGGTGTGGACGCTGTTGATTGCCATGGGCAACTCGAACCACCTGTGCGAGACAATCTTCCTCAACACTTACGCCGCAGGCACCTGCGGTGACGGCGCGATTTTGACGTTCAGCAACATGGAGCTCATGCACCGGGCGCACCAGGCCAAGTCTCAACAGGGAAGCTATCAAGTGGACAAGGACTTGCTGGTGCTGGCGCAAGGCAGTTACTTGATCGAACAGCTCGACCAGTTTTCCGAGGACCTCATCGCTCGCCTGGAAACGCCGGAAGAACCGCTGGATGCGGCCGAAGTCACGCTGTTTTTCAGGGTCAGGCTCACCGAAGAATTCAGCCTGCCGGTGCACCCCGAACAGATGCTGTATGCCATTGACGAGCGCGTGACCGAACAGCACGTGCAGGAAGCCCGCGACCACCTGAATGCCTTGCGCAGCACACCGGCGTTGCAGGACTCGATACTGGAGCGCGAATTCTGGATCGAATACCTGGCACTCAGCTACCCGGAGCCGTTCCTGACGGTGCGGGATGCATCCAAGCTCAAGCAGCAGGAACTGGATCAGCAGGTGCAGAACAAGCGCTCCGACGAATACCTGGAACGACGCCAGTCACTGATAGAGCGAGAAAAACTGGAGCAATACCGCCTGGTCCGGCAATTGACCGAAGCGGCGCAGTTGGCCCAAAGGGTCCACTGACCGCTCCGGCGATAGGGCCTATCGGGCGGGCACGGTGGCTTGCGTCGGCTGCAACTTGAACACGTAGAACAGCACCGTCAGCATTACCAGGAACGCCGGCCCGACATAGAGCGCCACGCGCGTATCGGGGAAGTACGCCATCAGGCCCACCACCAGCACCAGGAACGCCAGGGCCAGGTAGGAACTGAGCGGGTACAGCCACATGCGGTACTTGAGCCCGTCACGTTCGGCCGGGCTCAAGCCACGACGGAACCTGAGCTGGGCCAGCAGGATCATCGCCCAGGTCCAGATCGCGCCGAAGGTGGCAATGGAGGTGACCCAGACGAAGACCTTCTCCGGCACCAGATAGTTGAGCAGCACGCCCAACAGCAAGGCAAAGATCGATAACAGCAGGGCCTTGCGCGGCACGCCATTGCTGGAGGTGGTGCCGAAGGTGGCCGGGGCCTGGCCGTTCTGCGCCAGGCTGTAAAGCATGCGCCCGGTACTGAAGATGCCGCCGTTGCACGAGGACAGTGCCGCCGTGATCACCACGAAGTTGATGATGCCGGCCGCCGTCTTGATGCCCAAGCGTTCGAAGGTCATCACAAAGGGGCTGCCCTGGGTGCCGATTTCGTTCCACGGGTAGATCGACAAAATCACAAACAGCGCGCCGACGTAGAACAACAGAATGCGCCAGAACACCGAGCCGATGGCGCTGGGGATGGTCTTCTGCGGGTTCTTCGCTTCACCGGCGGTGAGGCCGATCATCTCCACACCGAGGTAGGCGAACATCACCATTTGCAGCGACATCAGTACGCCTGTCACGCCGTTGGGCATGAAGCCGCCGTGGGCCCACAGGTTGGAAATGCCCAATGCCACGCCGTCATTGCCGAAACCGAACGCAATGATGCCGACACCGCCGATCACCATGGCAATGATGGTGACGATCTTGATCAGTGCGAACCAGAACTCGAACTCGCCGAACGCCTTGACCGCGATGAGGTTGATGGTGCCCATGCTGATCAGGGCCGCCAGGGCCCAGATCCAACGCGGCGTGTCGGGGAACCAGACGCCCATGTACACCGCGACGGCAGTGATTTCCGCCACACAAGTCACCAGCCACAGGAACCAATAATTCCAGCCGGTCAGAAAGCCCGCCAACGGGCCCAGGTAGTCTTGTGCATAGCGGCTGAAGGAGCCGGCGACCGGATTGTGCACGGCCATCTCGCCGAGGGCGCGCATGATCACCAGGATCGCCAGACCGCCGATGATGTAGGACAGCATGATCGCCGGGCCGGCCATTTCAATGGCCTTGGCCGAACCCAGGAACAGGCCGACACCGATACAGGCGCCGAGGGCCATCAGGCGGATATGCCGTTCGCCCAATTCGCGTTTGAGCGGGCCGCCCTGAGCGGTCTCGCCATGGGGCAGGGAGTTGCCAACTGGCATAAGGGTACAACCTCGTCTTGTTATTGGATGAACCACCGAACTTGCCGCCGTAAGACCGATAGGTCCGGGGCGACTCTGATCGGGCCTGAGGGGTAAACAGGCCCGTCCTGCAGGATCGGTGGGGCATGCAGTATAAAAACCCGAACGCGGGGCCTTTCACTCTATAAACGACTAAATTCAGCGATTAGTCTGGGCAAATGTACTTTCTACGAGAAAGCATGACCTGTGTTCAGACGTTTTCCAGGTGTTGCGAGGCGGGCGAGTATTGCACAGCCGCCGTGCAGCGTCATGCCCCTCGCCTGATCGGACGGGCCTGGCAAAAGGCTCTATTTCAGCCTGTTCAGCCCATCACACCGCCAACACCGAACTCGGCCACGGGTTGAGGCGCACCGTGCCGATACCGCTTCAGGCGCAGGCCCTTCACGATCAGCAATCCTCGATTGCCAGGACGGCAATGACACCGAAGGGACATCCTCATGCAAAACACCCTCGACGTACTCAAGCAGGGTCAGGCGCTGCGCCTGGCGGCCGATAGCCACTTGATGACCGCGCTGATCAATCACCTGGAATCCACCGACACCACCGCCTTGCGCATTCCAGAATGTTCGTCACTGGGCTGCTGGCTGCAGCTCTACCGCAAAGCGCTCAACCGGCCGAACGTGCAGGCTTGGCTCACACGACTGCCACTGGACCTGGGTGGCCTGAACGTGCAACAAGACACCACGCAGCTGGCGCTTGGCGCAGAACAGGTGCTGAACTTTTACGGTTATCCACACCCCCGCCATCACGGGGAGCGCCGGGTGATCACCCAGGCCCTGGACCAGCTGAACACCTTTGCCGACCCCAAGGTGGGCCTGAATGACAGCCTCAAGCGGTTGAACCAGGACCTGCACCAACTCGCCGACCGCCTGGAAAACCTGGTGGATGAAGACGATTTCAATCTGTTTTCCACCTACAAGACCTACCTCAAGCTCGAGTCCGGCTCGTTTTGGGCCACGACCCAGCAAGCCGGCGCAGCGCTGCTTACAATCCTCACCACCCATGCAGATTTCTTGGCGCTCGATTCGGCGCAAAACCTGCAACCCGGCATGTATGCGTTCGACCCCGCCACGCGCCGGCTCAGCGGCAAGAATGCCTTGGGCATGTTGGTCGACATCGGCATCGAACAGTTGCTGGCGTTGCCGCCCGAAGCCCAGCTGCAGCAGTTGGTCGACGTCGCCGAACAGCTCTGCACCCTTGTCCACCAGAGTGGCCTGTTCAGCGTTGCCCAACTCCTGCAGTGCCACGACCAACCGGTACCCGACACACCTGAGGAGGCCCGGGCACTGATCGACACCCTGCGCCAGTCGACGGCGCTGACGGTACTGCCCGTCGCCGACCTGGCCAACGCCGACATCGCCCTGATGCAATACCTGCAATGGCTGGCGCTGGATCACGACCGGGCGCTCATGGCAGACGCGTTGAAGGCCCTGGTCCTGGGCAAGGACAGTGACACCCTGATCGACACCGCCGGCGTGCCACTGACACCCGATCCAGACTCCAGCGCCCGCCAGCCCGACAGCGCCCGCCATCCCGCCGTGAGTGCCCGCTCCGCTTGCGGCCCGTTCAGCCTCAAGCAGCTGTTGCACCACCATGAACTCGACATACCCGACACGGTGGCCGCCGCCGACGACACCCTGCTGAGCCTGCACATGACCCTGCCGAGGCCCCCTGCATTCGGTGACTACCACGCGCTGTTGAGCGCCACGGCCCGCTCGCCGGTGCAACTGGATACCGCCCAACGAAAAACCATTATCGAGACGATCAATACCGGGCGGCAGAACCGCAGCCCACGCCTGCTCGATCAGCTGTGCGGCGCCCTGCTGAACGGCAAAACGCCTGAGCAGATCCGCACACAGGCCGACGCTCTGCTCAAGCAACTGCTCGGCCTGGAGCCCGCGCGTGCGTTGGGCCAACAGCTGATCACGGCACTGCAGTGGTATGGGCAGCACGCGGACGAATCCGCCGGTCAGACAAGCCTGGGCCTGCTGGTGCTGAGCGCACTGATCCTCGACCTGGACCCTGCGGCCGGTGAAGCAGGCTACGTGCTGGCCGGCTTCAACCTGGTGGCCGACGTGCACTGGGGCAAACCCCATGCCGACCTACGCCGCGAACTGGAATTGCACGTGATGCGCGCCTGCAAGGTCTCGACCGCCGCCGCCCCGCTGGCGGCCCACTTGTTGCTGGCCGGCACCGCGCCGGAGTTTCTGGTGCAGGCATTGCCCGACACCCTGCGTTTTCGCACATCGATCGCCTGGATGACCTTCAAGCAGGGCGTGATGATTGCGCACGCACTGGCGCCTGGATCACCGCAGTACATGACCTACAACGACATGATCGCCCTGGCAGCGCAGCCGCCCAAGACCGTCCAGCAGCAACAGTGGCGCGCGTACACCGCCACCCGCACCTTGCTCGACTGGGCCATTGCCCAAGGCGAACTGCCCGAGCGCGAGAACGGTGAATACCTGACTGACGAGATCGACGCCCTTAAAACCCGCCTGATGCATCGCCTGCAAGCCTTGAAGGACGCGCTGATCACCGTTGCCAGCACACCGCCGAGTCGCCGCAGCATCGCCCTGGAGGATCTCAAACGGGTATTTCCAAAGCAGCCGTGGCTGGAAAAAGCCTGCCTGTGGCGCCCGGTTCCACCGCTGGCCGGCAGCAGCCTGCGCTTCCCGATGCACCATCATGATCGCGAAAACTACAGCCTGCATTCGTTGGTGGAATTGCACATGGACGGCCAGTTGGACGACACCCGGTGGGCGTCTATCGAACCGCAGCTGGACCTGGCGCAACTGCGTCTATCGTTTGGGCAATTAGGGGATATCAACGAACGCTTCGACACGGCCTTTGGCGCCTATATCGCGACGATGAAACAGGCCTACAGCACCACGATTGAAGACCTTTTGGCGCAATTGCCCCTGGCTGATCGTTCGCACCTGCAACAGGCTGACCTGCAACTGTTGGTGCTGAAAAAACCACCTGGCAAGGACCTTGCGCTGCTGAGCAAGGAAGAAGAGCTCGCCCGTACCGCGCGGACGGGTGTGATCCTGCGCGCGACATCGCCCACCGGCATCGAGGAGTACGAGCTGTTCCCTCTGCTGAACCGCGTGCACAAGCGCGACGGCCCGCCGTTGGCGTTTCGCCTGGGAGGCACGCCGATTTCGGCCACCACCGGCGGTGCCCACTCGACCCACCCCGTCACGCAGTTGCTGGTCGGCGATGAGCTGCCCGTGGACTGGGAAGCCTACGCCAATGGGCGCCCGCCGAGGCTGGGGATCCGTTCCAAGGTGATCATCGACCTGCTGTGGTCATCCAACCCGGCGCCGGACAACTCACTGCCGTCGACGGCGTTCACGTTTGGATCGTCGGTCAATCGCGCCATTGCCCACGCCATCGTGCAGCAACACTTCTTCCTCGAAGTCGACGGCTTGCGCGTGCAGGCCAGGGGCTCGACCCGGCACGAACACTTGCAGCAACGCTGGGATCGGTTGCTGGCCCGGCTTAAAAAACTCGTCCCGTTTTGGTCGTGCGCCACCGACATCACCTCCGCAGACCTGCGCCGCGCCATCGATGGGGCCTATGGCTGTTTTATCGACCTGCTGGCCCTGCTGTTTCCCACCCAACAGTTTCTTACGGCCTCGCTGGCGATCTTGAAAAGAACCGTACCGCTGCCGATCAAACTGATCCAACTGGGCCGCTTGAGCAGCACCTTCCTCAATACCGTGCTGAACCCGCTGGACGGTATTCCCGGCCTGTTCAGGCTGGCCGGTAGTGGCGTGATCCGGCTGACGACCGAAGCAGGACGTGTGCTCGACACGGCGATCGGGCAAATTCAACGCAGCACCGCCAACGCGTTATGGCTGGATTACCCCACGTTGCTGGCCCGCGCCGACATCGGCAACGGCACGGTGCTGCGCGGGAGCGACTTCGTACGTATCAACGCCCTCCTGCACAAAAACCGCTGGCACGCCTGCTCCCCCTTCAGCACCCGACCGTATGGGCCGCCGCTGGATAGTTTTCGCCTGGCCAGCGCCGTCGGCGTGATACCGATGCGCGCCGCCAATGGTTACCGGGCGTTGGTCACAGAACGTTTTTTCGCCACCCAGCCGCTGGTCATCCCGCGCTCGGAGGCCACCGACCTGCTGCACCAGAACCAACTGCTGCGCCTTGAGCACAAGGCCGCAACGCACCTGGACGATGTGCAATCACCCGCCTACTTTCGGGTCGAAAAAGGGCTGGACGCGGCTTGCCTCACCGGCCGAAAAAAACGCAGCCCGATCCCGTTGGTGTGCTTCACCAAAAGACTCTCCACGAGCCGCTCATCCATTCATCATCGCCGGGTCCAGGCGATTGAGCATATCCGTCTCACCGCGGCGCCCGCTGTGGGGTCGGCCCCGCGACGACTGGTGTATGACCACCGGCTGTATGAGGCAATACCCTCGGGGAGCACCTTCGACCTCACGCCGGTGGCCCTGCCGCCGCTCTTGAAGTACAAGCCGAAAGTCACCGGCACCCTGCTCGACGATGAACCGCAGTTCGGCCTGCCCAACGACCAATTGGATAACAAGCTCAGCCGCGAAACGCGGGTGGTTGAATTGCAGGCGTTGGTTGACGGTGTGGAAGACAGCCGCGTCTTGCGGGCGATGGCGGTCGATCTTAATCCGCCAGGCACACTCCCCAACCCACGCATCGTCGTAGAGGCCGATACAGGGATTTTCTATGAGGTGAGTCGCAGCGCGTCGGAGTGCAATCAGTTGTACTTCAGCCAAGGGGGCGAGCACGAACAACTGATCCGCGCATTCAGCCAACGTAAACTCGACTATTTAACGGCGGCAGGTTATGTCCACAACCGTCCCCTGGTCACTCTGCCGACCCTGGAAGTGCTGTACGGACAGCTGGCTCGCCGAGATTTCAGCCCCAAGAAAATTGCGCGCCTTCGCCAGCAGGCCAGCACCTTGAGCCCGCTCAAGCAACGCGAGTTGTTGCTCAACGCGAGCGATCAAGGGCAACGCCTGCCGATCAGCATTGCAGCAAGGCCAATGCAACTGGAGAGTTGGCCACGTACCGCGTTCATTCAGGCTGCTGGCAGCGCAGAAAAACTCAACCAGTACCTGGCCCAAAAGGCGCACGCAAGCACCGTGGCCCTGGTGAAGAGCACCGGTATCGGCTCAGCCAATGTGGTGGGCACCGGCCTCGACGAACTGACCCGGCTGGACATCGCCGAGTCCTTGGTGATGTGGCAATACAGCCGCGTCGGCCATCCCAACTACACAGAGGTGATCCTCAAGACCGGCGCCGGCAATTGCGACCAGATGGCTCATGTCGCCCGAGAGCTGATCCGGGTTAACGGTGGCCACGCGCACATCTGGGGCATGAGCCCGCCCGCGCATGCCTTCGTGGTGGTAGGCGCACCCACCGCCCCGCTGACACACACGCTGGACTTCAAGGAAGCAGGCTGGGCGGACCTGTGGATCTGCGACCCATGGGCGGCCATCGTCTGCCCGGCGCGGGACTACATGAAACAGCTCAATGAGAAAATGATCACGTGGTCTCTGCAGGATATCTCGGTGTTTTTCAACGATCAGGGCACCTACCGCTGGGGCCAGGCCAATGACCAACACTGGCTGGCACTGCTCAATAATGGGTTGAAACACCCGTTGCCCTGACACAACACGCGTTCCTCTGTCGACATGCCGCACAAAAACGCCGCTGCAATCGCCCGCCACCGTCTAAGCTTCAGACAAGTCCGATCAATCTGCGTGAATGGATCAATCGACTATGGGTGCTCTGTGGCAATCCGATTCGACCAAGGCTGCCGTTTCAGAAAGCAGTGTGGATCAGCCATCTTTGCCCAAAACGCCTGCACCTCGCCGTTTATGGCGGCGGGTGTTCTGGCTGGTCCTGTTGATGGCGTTGATTGCCCTCGGCTTCGCCGCCGCCCGGGAGATACGCACCTCGGCCCTGCAAGCCCGCGAGCTCAGCCGCCTGGCCGCCAGCCTCACGTATACGCTTGAGCCCGGCCCCAGCGAGGCCATCGTTTACCCCGGTGCCGGGCCCTTCGACAAGCGCCTGGGCTACAGCGCCCTCGGCGAGTTTTTGCCCCGGCTGCTTAAACGCGATTATCGGGTGCAGGCGCAAACCCGGTTCTCTGGCGCGTTGATGGATTACAACAACCACGGTTTTTTTGTGCCCTATGCCGAAAAAACCCAGGCGGGGCTGTCCATCACCGATTGCCGGGCGGCGCCGTTGTACCAGTTCAACTACCCGCAGCAACTGTACGCAGGTTTCGACGCCATACCGCCGTTGATGGTGCACAGCTTGTTGTTCATCGAGAACCGCGACCTGCTCGACCCCGAGCAGCCCCTGGCCAACCCAGCCGTGGACTGGCCACGTTTTGCCAAGGCAGCCTGGTCGCAGGTGGCGAAGCTGCTGCACCTGCCGGGGCAAACCGCTGGGGGCAGCACGTTGGCCACGCAGCTGGAAAAGTATCGCCACTCCCCCGACGGCCTGACGCTGTCCGGCGGTGAGAAAATCCGCCAGATGATTTCCGCCAGCGTGCGCGCTTATCAGGCCGGCCCACACACGTTACAGGCCCGACAGAATGTGGTGCGCGACTACCTCAACAGCGTGCCGTTGTCGGCAGTACCCGGGCACGGTGAGGTGCACGGCATGGCCGAAGGATTGCGTGTGTGGTACGGCGCCGATTTCGCCCAGGTCAACCAGGCGCTGGCCAGCACCGCGCACGATGCACAAAGCCTGAAGCAACGTGGCCTGGCGCTGCGTGAAGTGCTGTCGCTGATGATTGCCCAGCGCCGCCCCTCTCACTACCTGAGCAAGGGCCGCGAGGAACTGGCGCAGTTGACCGACAGCCATCTGCGCCTGCTCACGCAAAACGGCGTGATCGACCCGGCGTTGTCGACGGCCGCGCTGGCCGCCAAGGTCACGTACCGCGACTGGCAACAGCAACCGACGATCCAACCGATTGAAACCAACAAAGGCATCAGCGTTGCCCGCAGCCGTCTGGCCGCCCTGCTCAATCGCCCGCTGTACGACCTTGACCGCCTTGATCTGTCCGCAACCAGTACCTTGCAGAGTGACTTGCAAGCCCAGGTCACCGAGTACCTCAAACACTTGGCCGATCCGACCTTTGCCGGTCAGATCGGCCTGATCGGCCCACGCTTGCTCACCGCCGACAGCACGCCCCAAGTGCGCTACAGCTTCACCTTGTTCGAACTGACCCCCGACAGCTCACGGGTGCGGGTCCAGACCGACAGCACCGACCAACCCTTCGACATCAACGAAGGCAGTAAGCTGGAACTGGGCTCTACCGCCAAGCTGCGGGTACTCACGACTTACCTGCAAATCATCACCGAACTGCATCAACGCTATGCCGGGCAAACCCCGGCAGCCCTGAAAAAAGCCGAGATCAACGACCAGGACCGTCTCAGCCGCTGGGCCGTCGACTACCTGGTCCAGAACCCCGGCACATCGCTTGCCGCGATGCTCGACGCGGCCCTGGACCGCACGTATTCGGCCAACCCCGGCGAAAGCTTTTTCACCGGTGGCGGCCTGCATCACTTCCATAACTTTCGCAACGAAGACAATGGCCGCAACCCCACCCTGCGGGACGCCTTGCGGGAGTCGATCAACCTGCCGTTTATCCGCTTGATGCGCGACCTGGTGCGCTACAGCACCTACGCGGGGCCGAACAACAGCGCCGTGCTGCTCAAGGATGATGATGACCCGCGTCGCCAGGAATACCTGGCCCGGTTCGCCGACCGCGAGGGCACGACCTTCCTGCAAAAGTTCTGGAAGAAATACCAGAAAAAAGACACCCAGGCGCGCCTGGACACGTTCCTCGACAGCCTGCGGCCCACGCCGATTCGCCTGGCGGCGGTGCACCGCTACCTGTTGCCCGACGCCAACCAGGACACCTTCAACCGCTTCGTGCGCTCGCACCTGAACGGCGTCAAGCCCCAGGAAAAACTCACCGACGAGCGCCTGGCCAAGCTCTATAAGAGTTACGGCCCCGGCGCCTATGACTTGCCCGACCAAGGTTACATCGCCAAAGTCCATCCCTTGGATTTATGGCTGCTGGGCTACCTGCTGAACCACCCGCAAGCGACCTTCAGCGAGATCGTCAAAGCCAGTCAATTCGAGCGTCAGGAGGTGTACAGCTGGCTGTTCAAGAGCCGCCATCAAAGCGCCCGGGACAGCCGTATCCGGACCATGCTGGAGGTCGAGGCGTTCCTGGATATCCACCAGCGCTGGCAGGCGGTGGGCTACCCGTTTGATCATCTTGTGCCGTCGCTGGCCACCGCCATCGGCAGTTCGGGCGACCGCCCGGCAGCGCTGGCAGAGTTGATGGGGATTATTCTTAACGATGGCGTGCGCGAGCCGGTGCTGCGCATCGACAGCCTGCAGTTCGCCGCAGGCACGCCCTACGAAACCCGCTTGACCAACACCCCCGACCGCGGCAAACGGGTGATGCCTTCCGAGGTGGCCACCGCGTTGCGCGGGGCCTTGTCCCAAGTGGTGGACGCCGGCACCGCCAAGCGGGTTTCCGGCAGCTTCAAACTGGCCGACGGCTCGCCCTTGGCCATGGGTGGCAAAACCGGTACCGGCGATAACCGGATTGAAGCCATCGGCGCCGGCGGGCGGGTGCTGAGCTCCAAGTCGATCAACCGCACGGCGACTTTTGTGTTCTACATCGGCGAACAGCACTTCGGCACACTCACCGCCTTCGTGCCCGGTGCCTCGGCGCAGCACTTCACGTTCACCTCGGCGCTGCCGGTGCAGGTGCTCAAAGGCATGGCGCCGATCCTGACGCCGTACCTGCAACCGGGTAGTCACTCACAGTGTGTGGCGGGGCCTTAGGTCATGGCACCCCCATCACCAGCACACCGCTGCCGTTGATGGGCCCGGCAGTGGGTAGGGAGCCCGCACGCCTGACCAGCGTAAAGGTCACGTCATCGCCCCCCACACTGTTGTTGATTTGGGTGAGGAAGGAGCTGCCGACTCGAACCGCAGTCCCTGCACGGACAAGCGCCGTGCCGACGTCAGGATTGGTCATCACCAACAGGCGTGAGTCGAACGTCGAGGGGGTACCTTTGTAAGTAATGGTGATCGGCGAAGTAATCCCACCGTCCGGGCATGAGTAGGTGAGTCGCTGGTCACGGCGAATGGTGGTTGTCAGGGGATCGGTGCCTATTCCCCGCTGGTGGACGTTGCCGAAGTTGATCTCTATCGGGTTGTTATTGTTGATCGTGCACGCGGAGGGGGAAACCGTGAAGTTGTTGGCGGCGTTGTACCTCACATTGATCCGGGGCGAACTTGGGTCATGGTTATTGGTGGCAGTGAGATGCAGGCGTCCGAGATTGTCGCCAATTCGAATATCGATCGGATTGGACGGATTGTTACGCACCAGGATATAGGGCGTGATATCGATCGGGTAACCTATGAAGTTGTCCGGCAGCGTGGTGATTCGTATGCCATTCTGGATCGGAATATTTCGGTAGATTCCATTTATTCGTAACCCGGCGCCTTCGTTGCTGAATTTGGGACCCGGGATCCAGGGCGTCCCCGTTGCGCTGCCCGTTGACCAATAGTCCTCCCGCCAGGATGGGGTCTGCGTTCCTGGGGAAAACCTACAGTCAAGCCGTGCACCTTCCAACATGATCCGCGTACGATCGGCTGTCAAAGTAACGGTTACAGGGACCTGTAGAGGTAGTTCGCCGACTATTACTTGCCACCCTCCGCCATTTATTCGGCACTCCGCCGCACGCGCGGCCGTCGTAGCCCCCATCAGGACAAGAAGCGCGGCAACCCCAAATAGTCGGTTCATTTTGATCTCTCAGTGTGTTTCTAAGCAGACGCCATCCCACTCGTCCCTATTCGCGGTTCAGGCGGTGCTATGGCACCCCCATCACGAGCACACCGCTGCCGCTTATGGGCCCGGCGGTCGGTAAGGACCCCGCACGTCGCACAAGCGTAAAGGTCACGTCATCGCCCCCCACACTGTTGTTGATTTGGGTGAGGAAGGAGCTGCCGACACGAACCGCAGTCCCTGCACGAACAAGCGCCGTGCCGACGTCTGGATTGGTCATCACCAACAGGCGTGAGTCGAACGTCGAGGGGGTACCTTTGTAAGTAATGGTGATCGGCGTGGTAATCCCGCCGTCCGGGCATGAGTAAGTCAGCCGACGGTCGCTGCGCACGGTCGTTGTCAGCGGGTCGGTGCCTATCGCTCTCTGGTGTACGTTGCCGAAGTTGATGTCAATCGGGTTGTTATTGTTGATCGTGCACGTTGACGGCGAAATGGAGAAGTTATTGGCGGCGGTGTAGGTCACCGCAAGCGCCGAACTGCCGGAGTTGTAGTTGTTTGTCTGGTCGAGATTCAATCTTCCGAGCACATCCCCGATGCGAACGTCGATAGGGTTGGCAGGATCATTGCGCACTAGAATATAGGGCGTTACATCGACCGGGACGCCGATGAGATTGTTCGGCATGGTTGTCATTCGAATGCCATTCGGAACGGGGTTGTTGTAGTAACTTCCGTTTATCCGTAAGCCCGTGCCTTGGTTGGCAAATTTTGCACCGGGTACCCAGGCAGGTCCTACTCTGGCCGACGTCGCCCAGTAGTCCGTATACCAGGGTTGGCTCCCCCCAAAGCCGGAAAACCGGCACTCTAGCCGCACCCCTTCCAGCATGATTCGGGTTCTGTCCGCACCCAGTTGAACAGTGACGGGGACTTGCAGGTTTAGCGTGCCGCCTGCGCCTACAAATATCCACGGTCCGCCGTTCACACGGCAATCCGTTGCTCTGGCGGTCGTCGCAATACCTGTCAGGACCAGAAGCAGCAAGACTCCATATAGTCGTTTCATGTTGATCTCTCATTGCTCACTTAACGGGCACCGCACGACGAACATTCAGCCCGTGCGTTTAAGCCGCCCAGAAGCGAGTTGAAGTTTGTCTGAGGCTATTTTTTTCAGCCTATGAGTTTCGCTGTACCGCGTTACGGGTAGTCCAACGTGAACGTTGAGGTCACCCTATAGGCGCCGTGCCCTATGGTTTGATCCTTGATGGCATTCGGTTCGCCCTGCACGTAGGCCTTGAGTTCAATGACATTGCTGCCATTACTCAGCACCTGTTCATCGCTGACGGTATTCACGGGCAATGGCTTATTGGCCGGTGTCTCCAGACCGATGCCGATGCCTGAGGCAATACTTCCACCATCCAGCGCGAACAAGCCGGGTAGCGCCATGTTTTCTCGCCCCCCGAGCGTGATGGTGACGGTGTTGCCAATACTGGTATCGCAGTCTTCCAGGTGCACCTTGAAGCCCTTTCCCTGCGTGCGCGTGTTGATGTAGAGGTGCTTGCTGGTAACGTCCCAGAGCTCCAGGGTGATCGCCTCGTCACCCGGTCGGAGGGTGCAGGCTTCTTCAACCAGGTTGCCCTTGAAGGACAGGTTGTCCGCCGCCTGCCCCGTGGGGATCAAGCCGAAGGTGAGCAGTAATGCCAGCCCGACACAGGGCCAAGCCTTATGAACAATTGCAGGGTGCATAGACTCAACTCCTACTGGTATTCGGCCAACAGCGTGGCCACCGCCGTGAACCTTGCCGGGGCCAGGATTGCGCCTGGCCGTTTGACGGGTACGGCCTCCAACAGCGGCGGTGACGACAGGGCGATATCCAGTGGCGTATTGAGCAGGAACGGGGCGTTATTCTGAAAAATCCGAATGGCCAGGTCAGCGGCGCTGGTCTGCACCGCCGAGGCGTCATAAGCCGCGGGTGTTCCGTTAACGCTCAATTTCAGCTGCCACGGCAGCGTGTCGGCGCCGCAGGTAATGAGGTAACCGAGTGCCCTGCGGTATTTCACACCATCGACCTGCTTGACCCCGACATCGCCAAAATCGACTTCAATCGTGGTTCCCGCATTAATGGTGCAAGGGGGCGGCTCATTCAGTGTTCCGCTGAACGTCAGGTTGGCCGACGCGCCACTGCAAAAGCCGATGAAGCACAAGGCGAGCAACGCTCGCTGCTGCCGAAATGTCATGGATCGCTTCTCTTCATTGGTAATCGACCACAAGGGTGGCGGCGGCATCGAATGCACCTCCCGTCAGCGTGCTGCCCGCGCGCTTGACAGGCACCGCCTGCACGACCGGGAAGTTGGGGTAGGTAAAATTCACGGCCGTATTCAGAGGCCAGTCAGCGCCATTGATGAACAGCTTTACCCCAAGGTCAGGCTTGCGGGTCAACAGCACGCGACCATCAAACGAAGCCCCCGTGCCCCTGAGTTCCAGTGTCAACGCGTTGCTGAACGGGGAGTCACAGGTGACGGTATAGGGCACGCCCCGACGATAGTTGACCCCGTCGATCCGTGACGTCAGCAGGTCATTGCCGAAAGGCACATCGAGCGTACTGCCGTTGTTTATGACGCACGGCGGAGGCGCAATGATGACCGCACGGATGCTCAGATTGACGTCAGCCTGCACACCTTGACTGACCGCCCACAGTAAGCCGCCGCCGATAAGCAGGGCCCACGGGCCTTTTGACTTAGCCATTGTTCTGCCCTCACTCATATTTGAGCCTGAAATCAACGACGGCCCGAAAGGCCCCGCTGGTCAAAGGTGCGGAGGTGCGCGTGGGTTGGACATTCCAGGTCTGCGTGCTATTGCCCACAGGCAAGAACAACGGTTGGCCCCTTGAGCCCAGCTGTACGTCCCGCCCCAGGGCATCGATCATGCGCAAGCCCATCCCGGTGATGCCTTGAACTTTGAGCAGGCGTGCATCATCGGCATCGGCAAGTCCGACAAACATGACCGTCACCACCGGTTGATGCGCACTCCATGTCAGGTTCCCGGTGCGCTTATTGCGGATGCTGCCTGCGGTGCGTTGGCAGTCCTTGAAAAGCAGTTGGAATGCCTTGGCTGTCGCCTGATCGCCGGGCCGCTGGAGCTGGCTCGTCGACACGGCACCCAGGTCAATCGTCTGATCCATTGATGCCATCTCCAGGCTGCACGGAACTTCATGCATGGACCCGAGAATATTCAGCTTCCCGCTCATGCCTTCGATGTCCTCATCCTCGGCGTGCGCACTTCCCATCAAGACCAGTAACAGGCCGGCCCAGGCGCTTATACGTTGCGACTTCATGATGTTCTCCCGCAGCAGGTGCTACTCATTACGCGGCGAGGCTTGGGTGTTCACCTTGCAGGTATCGCCACTGCAGGTGAACGCCAGCACCGGACGGCCGCCGTAGTCATTCACATAGGACAAATAGGGTGTGGTACCGAGTGCTTTGGCCGTGGGGCCCAACGCCAGCGCACCTTTGGGCGGAACCATCAGGGGTTCAAAACCCGGCACGGTTTTACCGTCCTTGCTGCTGCGCGCATCCACCAGGGTCACGTAGTAAGGCGTAGGGTTATTCACCTTGTACTGCTCGCCTTCGCGGGTGAGGGTCAGCTTCTCCTGCCAAGGGTTGGACAGGTCTTGCTGGCTGGGGGCAATAGCTTGGGGCCGGTAGAACAATTTGATCCGGGTCTGCAGCGCAATTTGCAGCGTGTTGGCTTTATCGCTGCGCGGCGGAATTTCCCTCAGGTTGAAGTAGAAAACCGTCTCCCGGTCCTGCGGCAACATCTTGGCCGCCGGCAATGCCTGAACCTTCACCTGGCTTTGCTTGCCAGGCTCCAAGCGTTGAACCGGTGGCAGTACGATCAAGGGCGTGGTGATTTTTTTGCCGTCTTCATCCTCGATCCAGCCCTGGGCCAAATACGGAAGCTGGGTATTGTTGTTGGTGATGTTCACACTGGTGGCCTCTTTGCCGCCGTCAAAAATCACTCGGGTCCGATCCAGGCCCACCGCGGCGTTAGTGCTCTGGCTCAAGCCCAGGACCAGTAGAGCGAATGCCTGGAATAGGCGGCGCGTATTCAGCGTCATGAGGATGTGTTCTCCGTATTAATTGGCTTCCCGGTCAGCGCTGCTGGCTCGGGCAAGGATTGATCAGTGGCGACGCTCTGGCAGCTCAGTTCGAGGGCGTTGGTCAACGCATCCGCGGGCAAAATGGCCGGGAGCGTAAGGACGCATTGCTCGCTACCGCCCCAACTGACGATCATCTGTTTGCCGGCCTGTATACCGCTCAGGTAGACATTGCCGCCGTCGTTGACGATGCCGGTGTCCTGCTGCTTGAGGTTCTTCACCGTCGCGCCGAAGGGGGGTGAACTGCCGTCCTGCAGGCGAAGAACAGCCATGGCCTTCTCACCGGCAATCACCTCCAGCGACCGGTAACCAATAGCGCCCTCGGTGAGCGTCAGTTGCGTCACTGATTGAGTGGCTTCGACGTTGCCAGGCAAGTTCTCCAGGTCAACACTGGCCGCCGTGCGCTGATAGCTGCCGATGTCGGAGATGACTGCCTTGCCGAAGGCGTTAGTGCGGGTCGGAGTGCCGTAAGCCCGCACAGGCACATCG
The DNA here is from genome assembly GCF_045037875.1 of Pseudomonas petroselini. Taxonomy (NCBI): domain Bacteria; kingdom Pseudomonadati; phylum Pseudomonadota; class Gammaproteobacteria; order Pseudomonadales; family Pseudomonadaceae; genus Pseudomonas; species Pseudomonas petroselini. The sequence goes on along the minus strand of NZ_CP173614.1, from coordinate 2,022,296 downwards.
GGCACACCGCCGGTGTCGACCATCAAACGGGTTCCGCCGGTACTGCTGGAACGATGCAGTGCCCCACCGTAAGGCGTGAGCGTGCCACCGCCGCGCGCAGACACACCGAGGCTGCTGTAATTGCCCTCTTGGGTGCTGACACTGAGATCAATGTCCGCCTGGTCACCGATATGACTCAAATAACCACTGGCGGACGTGTCGCCGGCACTGAGCTGGTAGCTGTTGCGCTCATCGAAGCGATCGCTGTAGCGGGTGGAAAAGTTGTTCTCACCCGCAGCTCTATTGGCATCCAGCGACAGCGTGCCGCTGCGTCCCAACGGCAGACTGACGGTCAGCGCTACGCCGTTATCTTTATGGCTGTATTCCTGACTGCGGTACAGGTTCAGGGACAGGCTCATATTCTTGACGGAGCCCACGCTGAAGTAGCGTGACACCGACACGTTCCAGCGCTGAGTGGCCGGCCGCTCCCAGTACGTTTGTTTACTGTAACTGGCGTAAACAGTGGCCCCCAGGTCCCGGAACTGCTTGTTAACCGTCGCGGTATACAGCGCCTTGCTGCCGCCAATCGGCTTCCAGCCGTCGGTGAGTTCGCTACGACTGCTGAGTTCGCCGTTCAACCCGTAATGACGAGCATCCAGGTATTCACTCATACTCAAAAAGTTCTTCTCGGAAAACCGGTAGCCCGCGAAGGTGACTTGGCTGTCGTATTGTTCAAAGTGCTTGGAGTATTGAAGGCGGTACGATTTTCCCGAGAGCGTCTCGTTCCAGAGCTCTGCGCGAGACTGCGTCACGTCCAACGATATGGCCCCGAATGCCAGCAGGTCGCGACCCGCACCCACGGAAACCGCCCGGTAGTTGTTATCCGTCATGCCGCCGCCAAACAGGGACCAGCCATTACTGACCCCCCAAGAGAACTCTCCCGTGCCGAAAAAATCTCCGTCAGCGCCGTACTGAAGGTTGGACGGCCGCCCAGTCGCCAGCTTGTAACGCACTTGCCCGGGACGCGTCAGGTAAGGAACACCCGCCGTGTCGATCTGGAAGCTGCGCACCGAACCATCCTGTTCCTCCACCCGCACATCCAACGTGCCGGATACTGCATCCCGCAGGTCTTGAATGCGAAACGGCCCTGCCGCCACCAGGGTTTCGTACAACACGCGTCCCTTCTGGCTGATGACGACTTTCGCGTTGGTCTTGGCCACCCCGACCACTTCAGGTGCATAGCCGCGCAAGTTAGGCGGCAACTGGCTTTCATCCGAATTGAGCGAGGCCCCGGTAAAACGGAAACTGTCGAACAGGTCCGAATACAGATAGTCCTCGCCCACCACCAAACGCGCCTTCAACGCAGGCACCGCGCGGTAAGCGTAGTAACGGCTCCACTCCAGCTTTTGATCCTTGTAGGACCGCTCGCGGCCGCTCTCGACGCGCCCCTGCCAATCAGCTCTCAGGCGCCACGGCCCGGCATTGGCACCGAGTGTTCCGTTCCCACTGAAGTTATTACGGTTGCGCTCATCCTTTTGATAACTCGACTGCGCCGTCATGTTGTAGTCAACCAACAAGCCCGGCACGCCCTCGTCCCAGCGGGAGGGCGGATCCCAATTGATAGCGCTGTACTCAAGGTAGGCTTGGGGAAGACTGATGTTCAGCGTAGAAGTGGCTAAATCTCCACTCACCTCCATACCCGGCAAGCCTGTGATATCCAGGCAGCGTCCGCCGTTCCACCAAGTCAGTTTGGCGGCACCGGACGTTTTCAGGCCCAACTGTTCTACCAATTCGGGTGATAAACAGGCCTGGCTCCCTTTGGGATCATCATCGGGGGGATAAAACGCCACCGATTGTTCCGCAATGGCCTGAGTATTGATCTGCACCACCATCGAGTAAGTGCCAGGCAGAATAAAGCCGCTGCGCGCAAACTGAGACAAGTCGATATTCGTGCGATCATTAAGATCAAGAACGTCGGTATTAAACTCTATATCTCCGGCACCCAATACAGTGCCTGCCAGTGACATCAACCCGCCAAAAAGGCTTGGGCGGAGTGCACTTTTCACCTTCGACGTATTCAACATGAAAACAACCCATCACTGTTCAGAAGTATTCCAACTTGAATCGCACTGCGGCACCGTGAGATCCCACCACCAGCGGTAGTCCGTTACCCACCAGGTAAAGCCTGTAGTGGAGTGTCATATCGCCCTCCACTATCGGCAGCAGCGCCATCGGCTGACCCGGCACACTCTCTTGACCCGCAGCATCCTCAATATGGAAAGCGACCCCCTGTGAGCCACCCGACACGGCAAAGGAGCGCCCGTCCCTATCGCTGGGCCCGTCGAACGTCACCCGCAGATGCTGCCAATCAGGCAGCGGTACACCTGGGCGCAAGGGGTCCTCGCGACTCAATGAGCAATTGACGAGACGTAACTGGAAGGGGTGGGGTGCGCCCCTTGCCAATCGCAAAAGCCGGCCCACGGGTTCGGGGGGCATCACGATCGTCTGATCGGCAGTGCCCGCTTCCAGCCCGCAGGCTGAGTCAACGACCACGCCGCCCAGCGTGACAACCCCTTCGCCTTGCGAAGACGCTTGCGCGCCAGGGGCGCTGGTGATCGTCAATAAAGAGGCAATAGCGAGACTTATGAATGTTTTCACCTGGACCTCCCGTCAGCGTCCCCCCGCCACCCTCGGTGGCGGGGGAAAAACTTACTGATAAGCCAAGGTAAAGTTGGTGACCGCGCTGAAATCACCCGGGACGATCGTGCCCGTGGCGGCGCCTTGTACATAAGCACCAAACTCCAACGTGTTATCACCGACGGAAATGGCCTGCGGGGTGGTCGCGACACCCAGCTGAACAGGTCGACCACCGTGCGTCATCATGATGCCCACGCCGCCCGCGCCACCCACGGTACCGATTGCCCCCGGAACAGCGCTGGAGGGTGCGCCGGTGAAGGTGGTGGTCACGGTGTTATCGGTGAGGCCGGTCAAATCGCAGCCTTCCAGTTCGATGGTCACAGGGCGCGCATTGGACTTACCGCCATCTTGCAACTGATGCTTTGCGATCGAACCCAGGGGAACAGTCTGATCGACGGATTCAGGCTTGATAGAGCAAGCACCCGAGTGCACCGAGCCGGTAAAGGTAATGGTTCCATCCGCCGCATTAGCAACGGACATCGAAGCAGCCAACAGCCCGACAGAGAACAGCGCAGCTTTCATTTTAGATTTCATTTGCAAGTACTCACCTATCAATAATCATCGTTAGAAATCCTGACGCAGTTGTGCGAGGACCTATTAAAAGCGCCGATTTTTTTCCAACTATTTGCATTGCAAATCAGGAGCCGTTCGACACCCGACAAGTTTCCGCTGCGAGCACGAGCAAGTAAGCCGTCTTTTTCCCTGAATCTCGTGGCCTTGTTACACCAAGACACATAGGAAAATTATGGCAATTTGCCAAAACTTTAAGAACGACTGTAAGAAAGGGATTACATTGAACTAAACGAGAATTCTTTAGTTGCGAAGAGTCCGTAAGAATAGGATTACATATTCAAAAAAACAACACTGTTTACTTAGGCAGACCCCCTAAATAGTGCAAAACACCGTGGCGGCACGCGGACCGTCCGTCGGGCGCCCTTGCGTGAAATCTAAGATATATCTTACGTTATATCTAGACACACACAGAGGCTCCTACCATGCGAGACCATCCTCACCCACGCGACAGTTTTGACCCCCGCGGCGGCCGCGGTCGCGGCCCCCGGGTGTTTGCCCCCGGCGATCTGAAACTGCTGTTGCCGGCGCTGATCGCCGAGCAACCGTGCCACGGCTACGACTTGATTCGCCGGATCGAAAGCCTGTTCGACGGCGCCTACACCCCCAGCCCCGGCGTGATTTACCCCACCCTGACCTTTCTTGAAGAAAGCGAATTGATCGCTGGCGATGCCGCTGGTGGAAAAAAACGCTACACAATCACCGACGCCGGTCGTCTCTTCTTAAGCGAACAGGCAGTTGCCCTCGACGGCATCCGCATGCGCATCGATGTGAGCAAACGCTCACTGCGCGGCCACGACCGTCCACCGCAAATCCATGAGGCGGTGCACAACCTGCGTCACGCCCTGCATTCGCACCACGGGCGCTGGAGCCCGGAAGAAATCATTCGTGTCGCGGCGCTGCTCAACGGTACCGCTCAAGCCATTGCCGACGGGAAAGACCAATGAATACGCAAGCCATCCATCGCGTTACCCACGAGATCAAGCGTCGCCGCCTACAAGTGCTGCGGGTGGTTGATCTCACCCCGCGCATGCGCCGCATCACACTCGGCGGCCCTGAGCTGGCGGGCTTTGTCAGCCTGGGTAGCGACGATCACATCAAGCTGCTGTTCCCGCAAAACGCCGCTGAACAAGCGGCGCTGGAAAGCCCGACCTTCAGCATCAAAGGCGAAGGCCCGCAACCGGCCATGCGCGACTACACACCCCGGCGCTTTGACCTGGACGCGGGTGAGCTGGATATCGACTTTGTGCTGCACGGCGATGGCCCTGCGTCCACTTGGGCCGAGCAGGTGCAGGTCGGCCAACACCTGTATATCGGCGGGCCACGGGGCTCGATGATCGTGCCGGATATCTTCGACAGCTACCTGCTGATCGGCGATGAAACCGCCCTGCCCGCCATCGCGCGCCGCCTGGAAGAACTCCCGGCCGGGCGCACGGTGCTGGCGGTGATTGAGATCGCCAATGAAGCAGAGCGCCAAGCCCTGCAGAGTGCCGCCGACGTGCAGGTGAAATGGGTGGTGCGCGGCCAGGATGACCTGCTCGAAACAGTGCGCAACCTGAGCCTGCCGGCCGGTTCGCTGTACAGCTTTGTCGCAACCGAAACCAAGCTGTCGCGCCAGGTACGACGTGTGTTGCTGGACACGCACAAGGTCAACGAGGAATTCCTCAAGGCCGTCGGTTACTGGCGGGCCGAGGGCAGCGAAGAAGAGTAAGTCAGGTGCGGGGCTTGATGAGCCTATCCAGCCCCACCACCGCCAGCGCGATCAACACAAACCCCAACAGAATCCCCCCGGCATTCACAAACACCTGTGGATAACCCAGGGTGCTCACATCAATGAACGGGTACTGATACTGCCCGAGCAAGTCCCCACGCAGCAGCGCGTAGGCGAAGTACACCAACGGGTAGATCACCCAGGCGCCGATGTGCCTGAAGCGCAAATGGCCCTTGGGCACACACCGCCACCAGTAGATCAAAAACAGCACCGGCATCACGTCATGCAGCAATTCATCAGCAATGAATTGAAAGCCTGAAGGGCTCCACAAATGCCGTAGCAGCAGGTTGTAGGCCAGGCTGACCACAACGATGCTCACAGCAATGCCACTGCTGACCCTTGGCGCGAGAAAAAACCGCTTCGCCGCTGAGTCGCGATTCACCCAGGCATAGCTCAACACCACCACCGCCAGGGTGTTGGTGAGTACGGTGAAGAAACTGAAAAAGTTGATCAGCCCGCCGAGCAGGCTGGCGCCAGATGTCCAGCGCGAATAGAAAATCAGGTATTGCTGAATCACCAACCCTGCCCAGCCGGCCAATGCCGCTGCCGCCACGAACCGCTTCATGGGATCAATCCAACGGGCGTTTGGTGCGCATCAGCTTCACGTACAACCCTTCGACTTTCTCCCGGGCCCATGGGGTTTTGCGCAGGAACGTAAGGCTCGATTTGATGCTCGGATCGCTCTTGAAGCAGCGGATATCAATGCGCTCGGCCAGGCCTTCCCATTCGTAGTGTTCCACCAGCGTGGTGAGGACGTGTTGCAGGGTCACGCCATGGAGGGGGTCGTTGCTTGTCGCGGTCATGCCAGGCCTATGAAAAAAGGGTCACGAAGGTGCACACCTTATCACCCGCCTGCCCGGTTATAAAAAGTTCCCGCTCCCAGCGAAAAAGAGATGTTATATTGTAACGATAAATATCAAATCTTTTCCCCGTTTTGCCAAGGAATGTCCGATGTCCCTCTCTTCTCTGTGGCGCTTGTCCCCGCTCGCTGCCGCCCTGCTGATCTGCTCCGAAGCCCAGGCCCTTGAACTGCAACCCCAAGTCATCACCGGCAACCCGCTGGGCAGCGAACAACTCGCCTCGCCCACCACCGTGCTCGAAGGCGATGACCTGACCCTGCAACAAAAAGGCAGCCTCGGCGAAACCCTCAACAAGCAGCCAGGCGTGTCGTCGTCGTACTTCGGCCCAGGTGCCAGCCGACCGATCATTCGTGGTCAGGATGGCGACCGCATTCGCATCCTGCGCAATGGCGTCGGTGCGCTGGATGCGTCGTCGCTGTCCTACGACCATGCGGTGCCGCTGGACCCGGTCAACGTCGACCGCATCGAAATCGTGCGCGGTCCCGCGGCCCTGTTGTACGGCGGCAGCGCCATCGGTGGGGTGGTCAACACCTTCGACAACCGCATCCCCACCGAGGCCATCGAAGGCATCCACGGTGCCGGTGAGTTGCGCTACGGCGGCGCCGACACCACCCGCAGCAGCGCCGGCAGACTGGAAGCCGGTAACGGCACGTTCGCCTTGCACCTGGATGCCAATGCGCGGGAATTCAACGACCTTAAGATCCCTGGCCAGGCCCGCAGCCGACACGCCCCGGCAACCGACGACGCGCCCGGAAAAAATGGCCGCCTGGGCAACAGTGATGGGCGCCAGGACGGCGGCGCCGTGGGCGGTTCCTACACCTGGGACGACGGATATGCCGGGTTGTCCTACAGCAACTACGACGCCAACTACGGCTCCCCCGCCGAGCAGGATGTACGCATTCGCATGCAGCAGGATCACTACGCTTTCGCGTCGGAGATCCGCAACCTGCAAGGCCCGTTTACCTCGCTGAAACTCGACGCGGGCTATACCGACTACGAGCACCGCGAAATCGAAGGCGGCGAAACCGGCACGATCTTCAAAAACAAAGGTTATGAAGCGCGGGTTGAAGCGCGCCACCAGCCGATCGGCCCGTTCGACGGCGTGGTCGGCGCACAAGTGACCCGCAACGAGTTCTCGGCCCTCGGCGAAGAAGCCTTCGTGCCGCAGACCGATACCAATGCCGGCGCACTGTTTATCCTTGAGGAAATGCAAGCCACCGAGCGCCTGAAACTCAGCCTCGGCGGGCGCCTGGAACACACCAGCGTCGACCCGGATGCCAAGGGCAATGCGCGTTTCGTCAATGCTGATCGGTCCAACACCTTCACCGCCGGCAGCCTGTCATCGGGCGCCGTGTACACCCTTACGCCAATTTGGTCCCTGGCCGCGACCCTGGGCTACACCGAGCGCGCGCCGACCTTCTACGAGCTGTATGCCAACGGCGCCCACGTCGCCACCGGCACTTACGAATTGGGCGATGCCAACCTGAAAAAAGAAAAAGCCGTGTCCAGCGACCTGGCACTGCGCTTTGACACCGGCACCCACAAGGGCAGCTTCGGCGTGTTCTACAGCCGCTTCTCCAATTACATCGGCTTGCTGGGCACCGGTCGCACATTGAACGATGAAGGTGAAGAGGACGCAGCCGGTATCCCTGAGTACGAATACTCCGGCGTGCGTGCACGTTTCGCCGGCTTCGAAGCCCAGGATCACTGGAAGCTTGGCGAAGGCGCCTACGGCAAATTCGCCTTGGAACTGTCGGGCGACTACACCCGCGCCACCAACCTCGATACTGGCGAAGCCCTGCCGCGCATTGCACCGTTACGCTTGAACAGCGGCTTGCTGTGGGAACTCGACCGCTGGCAGGCGCGCATCGACGTGGAACATGCCGCCGGCCAAGGCCGTGTGCCCGATAACGAGAGCGGCACCGATGGCTATACCACCCTGGGCGCGAGCGCGGGTTATCGCTTTAACATGGGGGGCAGCCAGTGGCTGGCGTTTGTGAACGGTGAAAACCTGACCAACCAGACGGTGCGCTATGCCAGCTCGATCCTGCGGGATATCGCGCCGGCACCGGGCAGAAGCGTGCAGTTCGGTCTCCGTACAACGTTCTAAGGCGGCCACCTCACTACAAATACCCTGCCCTGCCTAATGCCAGTCAGTTAAGACGTAGAAAGGGTAAAAAATAACCTGTGGCGAGGGAGCTTGCTCCCGTTGGGCCGCGAAGCGGCCCCAGCTCTTTGTTTCAAAAGACTGGGACTGCTGCGCAGTCCAACGGGAGCAAGCTCCCTCGCCACAGGTACAGTGTTTGCCCTTAACTGACTGGCATTACCCTGCCCTGCCCCTTTTTTTGCAGCGACATTTAGTCACTGTTACCAAATCGGAAATGATGCATCTTGCGATTTGCGCTTTCTCTCGGCGCCCACTGCCTTTATCCTTCCCGGCAATAACCTGAAACGTTTCACTCCCCGGTCGACCCCATCTTGCTGACATTCCCCGCCTGCAAAGACAGCGCTGTCTTACCCCCCTCTGCGCCTGGGGATAAATCGCCCGCCTGTGGATAACCCCGTTTATCCCCGGAAAAACCGAATTAACGCTGAACCAAGCCCGTGCCGAATCGTCATCTACAGTGAAGACACACGGGGATACATAATTCCAACGTAACGGAGAAACACAACTATGAGCACTGACGGTGCCTCAAGCCCAAGTCGCCTGCTGCCCAGGCTGCTAGGCGTCTTGCTGCTGATTATGGGCCTGGCCTTGTTGGCCGGGGGTATCAAGCTGAGCATGCTCGGTGGGTCGCTGTACTACCTGCTGGCCGGTATCGGCATCACCTTGACCGGCGTCCTGCTGCTGGCCACCCGCCGCGCCGCGTTGGGCCTGTACGCACTGGTGCTGTTCGCCAGCACCGTGTGGGCCTTGTGGGAAGTCGGCCTGGATTGGTGGCAGTTGGTGCCGCGCCTGGCGCTGCTGTTCGCCCTGGGTATTGTCATGCTGCTCCCGTGGTTTCGCCGTCCGTTGCTGCGTGGCCAGCCTGCCCCGCTGGGCACTGGCGCGTTGAGCGTGGCCGTGGTGCTGGCCGGTGCGGCTGCCGTCGCCAGCCAATTCACCAACCCCGGTGAGATCAAAGGCCAACTGGACCGCGATGCGGTGCCGGGCATGGCCAGCGCTGCGCCGTCCCAGGCCGATGGCGACTGGAACTCCTACGGCCGTTCGGCCTACGGTGATCGCTACTCGCCGCTGGCACAGATCACTCCGGAAAACGCCCACAAACTGGTACCTGCGTGGACCTTCCGCACCGGTGACATCCCTGGCCCGAATGATCCAGGCGAGACCACCGCAGAAAACACCCCGCTGAAAGTCAACGGCATGCTCTACGTGTGCACGCCGCACAGCCAGGTGATTGCACTCGACCCGGACACCGGCAAGGAAATCTGGCGCTTCGATCCGAAGATCAGCAGCCAGGGTGCCGAGAACTTCAAGGGTTGGGCGCACATGACCTGCCGTGGCGTGTCGTATCACGATGACGCCGCCTACGCTTCCGAGCAGAGCCCGACCGGCAGCGCCAGCACCGCCGCTGCACCGAATGCCTGCCCGAAACGTATTTTCGTACCGACTGCCGACACCCGTCTGATCGCCCTCAACGCCGACACCGGCAAGATGTGCGAAGACTTCGGCGACAAAGGCCAGGTCGACCTGCGTGCCAACATCGGCAGCTTCGCCCCAGGCGGTTACTACTCCACATCGCCACCGGCCGTGACCAAGAACCTGGTGGTGATCGGCGGCCACGTCACCGATAACGTTTCCACCGACGAGCCAAGCGGCGTGATCCGCGCGTTCGACGTGCACACCGGCAAGCTGGTGTGGAACTGGGACAGCGGCAACCCGGACGACACCACGCCGTTGGCCGAGGGCAAGACCTACACCCGCAACTCGCCTAACATGTGGTCCATGTTCGCCGTGGATGAAAAACTCGGCATGCTGTACCTGCCGATGGGCAACCAGATGCCCGACCAATACGGCGGCAACCGTACCGAAGACTCGGAAAAATACAGCGCCGGCCTGACCGCCCTGGACATCGACAGCGGCCACGTGAAGTGGACCTTCCAGTTCACCCACCACGACCTGTGGGACATGGACGTGGGCGGCCAGCCTTCGCTCATCGACATCAAGACCGCTGAAGGCGTGAAGCAAGCGGTGATGGCGTCGACCAAGCAAGGCAGCATCTACGTGCTGGACCGCGCCACCGGCCAACCGGTTGTGCCGATCCACGAAGTGGCGGTACCGCAAGGTGCGGTCGCGGGCGACCACACGTCGCCGACCCAACCCAAGTCCGACCTGAACTTCATGCCGCCGCCGCTCAAAGAGCGCGACATGTGGGGCGTGACGCCGTTCGACCAGATGCTGTGCCGGATTGATTTCAAATCCATGCGCTACGACGGTGCTTTCACCCCGCCATCGCTGCAAGGCTCGATCGTTTACCCAGGTAACTTCGGCGTGTTCGACTGGGGTGGCATTTCCGTCGACCCGGTTCGCCAGATTGCCTTCGTGAACCCAAGCTACATGGCGTTCAAATCGAAACTGATCCCGGCCGCCGAGATCGCCAAGCAAGGCCCACGCGTCAGCGAAACCGAAGGCGTGCAGCCGAACAAAGGCGCGCCGTACGGCGTGATCCTCGAAGCCATGCTGTCGCCAATGGGCCTGCCGTGCCAGGCGCCGGCGTGGGGCTATGTGGCGGCGGTCGACCTGACCACCCACAAGACCCTCTGGATGCACAAGAACGGCACCGTGCGTGATAGCTCGCCGGTTCCAATCCCGCTGACCATGGGCGTACCTAGCCTGGGCGGCACCTTCACCACCGCCGGTGGCGTGTCGTTCCTCAGCGGTACCCTCGACCAGTACCTGCGTGCCTACGACGTCAAAAACGGCAAGCAACTGTGGGAAGGCCGCCTGCCTGCAGGCGCGCAAACCACACCGATGACCTACACCGGCAAGGACGGCAAGCAGTACGTGCTGGTCATGGCCGGCGGTCATGGCTCCCTGGGCACCAAGCAGGGTGACTATGTGATGGCGTTCAAACTGCCGGATTAAGCGACACCGACAACAAGACTGTGGGAGGGGACAAGCCCTAATGCCAGTCAGTTAAAGGTGAGCACCGTACCTGTGGCGAGGGAGCTTGCTCCCGCTGGGTCGCGAAGCGGCCCCAGCTCTTTGTTTCAAAAGACTGGGACTGCTGCGCAGTCCAGCGGGATCAAGCTCCCTCGCCACGGGTTACTTTTCGCTCTTGCTGCTTCTTAACTGACTGGCATTAGGACAAGCCCCCTCCCACAGTTGCGATCAGTGTTCGATCACTTCCCCGCGCATCACCGACAGCCGCGCAATCAGGCGATTCTGTACCGGCACTGCAATCCCCTCGCTGTCCATCGCCTTGATCAAGTCTTCCACCAACGCATTGAAATCACTGCGGCTCACGTTCTGGCCCTTGTGGCTCTCGGCCATGCTGTCGCCGGTGTAGGTGCACGGCCCACCCGCCTCCATACAAAACTGTTCGATCAGCTTGTTGCGCAGGCGCTGGATATCAATGCGCCGGAAGCGCTCGACGATGCGTTCATCGCGGGCGATGTTGAGCAACATGCCTTCGACGATACGCGTGATACCCGGCAGGGCGCCGAGGTCGCGATAGAGGCTGTCATCCTTCGGCGGCTGCTGGGCGCAGGCACTGAGCAACAGCGCGAGGAATAGCGGTAACACGCGCATCAGAAACTCCCTTGCACCGACAGGTAGGTGCCATTCTGGTTATCCAGCGTGGCGATTTCGCCAAGGCGTGCGTAGGCCAATACAAACGACACATGCTTGTTGGGGAAATAGCCGACGAACACGTCCGCCCAGTCACTTTCGCCGGCAAACGACAGGTTGTCGGGCTTCTCGCGGTACTCCACGCCCACCGCCCACCGCGGGTTGAGCAGCAGCGCCAGCGAGCCCTCCTTGAGCAGGCTGCGGCTGTCGCGGCGGTCACCGCCAAAGCCAAGCAAGCCGGTCTCATTGGCCCGGCTGTAGCGCAGGCTGCCGTTGACCAGCACGTTGTAACCAAACGCGGCGCCCATGAACAAGCGGCTGGCGGCCAGATAGCCCTCGACGTCGCTGTCGCGCTTGGCGCCCACCAGGCTAGGGATATCGAAGTGGGTCTGGTGCTTATATTCCAGCCCCAGCGAAACCTGGGGCAGCGCGTCGTAGATCACGTCGCCGAACAGCCGTACCTTGAGCCCCAGCACGTCCTGCCCGAGGTTGTCTTCGGGCAGGTTGAGCCTGTGCACCAGTGTGCCGAGGTCGAAGCGCTGGCGGGCGAAAGACAGCTCGACACGGTTGTCATAGGCCAGCGCCAGACCGGCCACGTCCAAGCGATAATCCGGAAGGTTGACCGTGGTGGCGAATGCCGTGGCGCCCCACTCGTGCTGTTCGCCATACCCGGCCAGCACGGCCCACGGTGTGATACCACCCCCCGCCGCACCTTCAATGCTGCTGGCGCCGCCGGTCGCGATCAGGCGGCCATTATCGGCCAGCGCCGTTTGCAGGGTCAGCGCGCAAAGGCAACCCATCAGAAAAGAAACACGCACCGTCATGCCACTCAATGAACCAGGGAAGTTTGCGCACTGAGGGGCAAGGCCACCCAGGCTTCGAAGGCGTCGGCACTCAAGGGCCGGCTGATCAGGTAACCCTGTGCCGTGTCGCACTGCCAGCGCTCCAGCAGGCGCAGGCTGTGGGCGTATTCAACGCCTTCGGCGACGACTTTGAGGCCCAGGTTGTGACTCATCTCAATGGTGGAGCGCACGATCACCGCGTCTTCGCTGGTTTCATCGAGGTTGCGCACAAAAGACTGGTCAATCTTCAACTCTTGCACCGGCAGGCGCTTGAGGTGCGCCAATGACGAATAGCCGGTGCCAAAGTCATCCACCGACAGGCCAATGCCGCAGTCGCGCAGCAGGTTGAGCACCTTGAGGGCTTTTTCCGGCTCGCGCATCACCGCGCTTTCGGTGATTTCGAACAGCAGTTGTTCCGCCGGCAAACCATAGCGACGCAGCAATGCCGAGACCCGATGGGCCAGTTCATCGCCAAGCAGGTCGTCCGCGGAGATGTTCAGCGACAACTGCAGAGACAGGCCGCGCCGGTTCCACTCGCACAACTGGCGGATGCCCTCCTCGATCACCCACTGAGTCAGCAACGTGATGCTGCCCGAGCGCTCGGCCAAGGGGATGAATTCCGCCGGCGAGACCATGCCGAATTGCGGGTGCTGCCAGCGCAACAGCGCTTCAGCCTGGCGCACATGGCCTTGGCGGATGTCCAGCTTGGGTTGGTAGTGCAACAGCAGTTGGCCCAGGTTGGGGGCGTGGCGCAGGTCGCGGATCAGGGTGATCTGGCGGCGGTGCACCAGGTCGCGCCCCTGCTCGTAGACCTGCAAGCGGCCGGGCATTTGTGCGGCGTCCTTCATGGCAATCGCCGCCCGCTCCAGCAAAGTAATGGGGCTTGCGCCATCGGCCGGGTACGCCGCGATGCCCAGGCGGCAGTCCAAGGCCAGATCATGGCCATTGATGCGCTGGGGACGCAGCAACAGTTGTTGCAGTTTGTCGGCCATGCCCACAGCTTCGTCGCTGCCCGCGCCTTCGAGCAGCAGCAGGAATTCATCGGCGATCAGGTGCGCCAGGGTATCGCCGGGGCGCAACGCCGCTTGCAGGCGCTGGCTCACCGTCAAGAGTAATTGGTCCACGGCTTGCGGCCCGATGGCTTCGCTGGCGACGCGCAGGTTGTCGATACCCAGGTAGATCAACGCCATCGGTCGCTGCAGCGCAATTGCACTGCCCAGGCGCTCCATGGCCAGCGCACGGTTCGGCAGGCCGGTAAGGCGATCATGCAGGGCGTTATGCGCCAGCTGTTGTTCGCGCTCGGCAATGCCACTCTGCATGGCGTTGACCGCAAGGGCCAGGCGCCCCAGTTCATCACTGCGCGCCAGCACGACCGGGGTCTGGTAGTCGCCACTGCCGATACGCTCGGCCGCCAGCGCCAGCGCCTGCACCGGGCGCGATACCGTGCGGGCCAGCAGCAACGCACCGATCAGCGAAGCGATCAGCGCGACCAGGGCAATGCCGAGGATCTTTTCATCCAGCGGTACAAACGCCTGCATCGCCGCGTCCAGCGGGCTTTGCAGCAGGGCCAGCACTTTACCGTTTTCATCACTGGCCAGGACCAGCGACTGGTTGAGGAAACGGTGCTCAAGGTGATCGGTGGTGGACACGCCACGGCGCGTCGAATCGCCCTGCATCAGCGCGCTGATACTCGCGCGCAGTACCTGCGGCTGGGTGCTGACCAGCTCGCCAGGACGGCCACGATCAATCGCCAGAAATGAGACTTCCAGGTTGCTCAATGAACGCAACTCATCGGCGAACGCACCGTCCATGCTGAACCCCATCACCACCCGTGCAATCGGCAACGGTGCCAACACCGAAGCCTCCACCAACAGGTGCGGTTCGCCTTGCAACGGGACTATCAGCGTGGCCTGGCGATTGCGCCGAGCTTCCCGCAGGGCCTGGTCGTAGCGAAAGGTCGAGCCTTCGGGGACTTCCTCCACGGTGCTGGCCAGGACGTTGCCGTCCATGCCCAGCAGGATCATGTCATTGGCGTTGATACGCTTGCCGTGGTTGAGCAGCACCGAACGCATCGTCGCTGAATCGCCACTGGCGACAGCGTCGCGAAAGCCGAAGTCGGCCGCCAACAACTGCACGCCATCGGCCAGGCGTCGGCTCCGCGCGTCGAGCAAGCGTTCGAACACCCGCGTCCCCACGTCCAACTGCGCCAGGGCCTGACCGCGTACCGCCGAGCGGGTCGCGGCCTTGACGCTGAAATACAACGCGCCGATCACCACCAGCGACAGCAGGATCAGCACACTGGCGACCCGCGCCTGGAAACTATTGCGCAGTTTCATGGGCGGCTCGATTGAAGGCATCGCCAAAGGCGCTGGGTGCCGGCGGCAAGTCCGCAGGCGCAGGTTCCAGGCTCAACACAACGCGGTGGCTGAGGCCGGTCGCGGGGATGTGCAAGGTGCCGCCATCCAGCGGCTGCCTATCCGCCAGTTGCGGATGCCATAGGGTGAGGTGGTAGTCGCCGGCCGGCAGTTGTGCCAGGTGCACCCGGCCCTGGGCATCGCTGACGCCGAAACGAGGGTCGTCGGTCACGTAGATATAGCCGAGCATCCAGTCATGAATGTTGCAGCCCAGCACCACCACACCGGGTTTATCGAACAGCAGTGGGTCGGTAGGCGTGCCTTCGTAAAGACGCAGCTCAAAGCGCTTGGCAGCGGAGAACGAATAGACCTGATGACGAATATTGTCGCTATTGGGGAAGCGCACCTGCGTGCCGGTATGCACCGCCAGCACATGGGGCGCGAAGCGTTGACCGCGCTGGTCCATATCGGCCTTGAGCACACCCTGCGGTGCATCGGCCGGGCCTCGGAGGGTCACCACGGCATCGGCAACAGGGCGGCCGTCGGCCTGGTAAGCCGCCACCTCGAGCGTCGCCGCCGACGCGGGGCCGGCCGCGGCCAGCAACAGCGCCGCACGGGATAACAGGTGGAAAATCCGAGCCATGGTCGATCCGCAGAAAATGGGCTAAAAGAGCGGCCAGCCTTGGCACAGAAGCGTTGCACTGCAGGCATGATGACGCAAATAAGGCTAACTGCCATCATTCAACTTGCAGGAACACATGACCGCTGGTCGGCGAAAACCTATGCAATCGGTCAAGCTCTGTAGAGGTTATCGACCCTGCTCTAAAAATCTGTAGTCGACGGGAATGACTATTTAGATGGGCGCCCGCTCGCGGCGCATCCAACGCTCGAACGCCATCGCGTTCAATGGCCGGCTGATGAGGTAGCCCTGTGCGGTGTCGCAATTCCACAGCTTGAGCAGCTTGAGGCTGGGCTCGAACTCCACACCTTCGGCCACCACCTTGAGCCCCAGGTTGTGGCTCATTTCGATGGTCGAGCGCACGATCACTCCGTCGCCACTGGTGCTGTTGAGGTTGCGCACGAAGGACTGGTCGATTTTCAACTCTTGCACCGGCAAACGCTGCAATTGCGCGAGCGACGAATAGCCGGTGCCGAAGTCATCCACCGACAGGCTGATGCCACAGCCGCGCAGTTGCTCCAACACGCTGAGCGCCTGTTGCGGGTTGTGCATGATCGCGCTTTCGGTGATCTCGAAGATCAGTTGCTCGGCCCCCACCTGGTACTGCATCAACAAGGCGGTGACGCGGATCGCCAGCTCATCATCGGCCAGATCATCCACCGAAATATTCACCGAGAGCTGGATCAGCATGCCGCGCTGCGCCCACTCGGCGATCTGGCGGATGGCTTCTTCAATCACCCACAGGGTCAGGCTACTCATGCTGCCGGTGCGTTCGGCCAGAGGGATGAATTCGTCCGGGGACACCTGGCCCAGGATCGGATGCTGCCAGCGCAACAAGGCTTCGGCCTGGCGCACATGCCCGTGCTTGAGGTCGAGTTTGGGCTGGTAGCACAGGAACAACTCACCCTCGATGACCGCACGCCGCAGGTCACGGATAAGCGTGATCTGGCGCTGATGGGCCAAGTCGCGGTCCTGCTGGTAGATCTGCAAATGCCCCGGCAGGCTCGCGGCGTCATGGCGGGCGATGGCGGCGCGGCTGATCAACTCTTCCACGTGCTGGCCATCGGCTGGGTAGGCGGCGATGCCGATGCTCACTTCGTGGCGCAGCTCGTCGTTGCCGATACGCTGGGGCTCGGTGAGCAGTGCGTAGAGGCGGTCGGCACGGGCCACGGCGCGGTCGACCTCGGTGTTTTCCAGCAACAGCAGGAACTCGCTGCCGGCAATACGTGCCGCCGTGTCACTGGCCAACAGGCTCATGGACAGGCAGCGGCTGGCTTCGCGCAGCATTTCTTCCACGCCCTGAGGGCCGAAACCTTCGTTGATCACCCGGTAGTTTTCGATTCCCAGGTACAGCAACACCACCGGCCGACGCGCACTGATCGCGCTGCCCAGTCGCTCCATGGCCAGCGCGCGATTGGGCAGGCCGGTGAGCGGGTCGTGCAGCGCGTTGTGCGCCAATTGCCGCTCGCGCGTGGCGATGCCGCTTTGCATGGCATTGAAGGCACGGGCCAACAGCCCGAACTCATCGTGGCTGCGCACCCGCACCGGCGTGCGATAGTCACCGGCGCCAATCCGCCCGGCCGCCTGCACCAGGGCATTGAGCGGGCGCGACACCCGTCGCGCCAAAAACAACGCCCCGGCCAACGACACCAGCAGCACCGCCAGGGCGATCCCGAGGAACTGCCGGTCCAGCGGCGCGAAGGACTCCAGGGCATGGTCAAGCGGGCTTTGCAGCAACACGCGCACTTCGTTGCCATCGCCGGTGTTGGCCAGCGGCAACACTTGGCTGAGCACGCGCCGGCCATAAAACAGGTGGATCTTCGGTTCAGGGCTGATGTGCCCCTCGCGCAGCAGGCTAAGGGTGGTGGCGTGGTAAGCGTCCGGCTGCGTACTGAACAGCGGTCCGGGCTTGCCGTTTTGCACGCTGAGGAACGACACCTCCAGGTTGCTCATGGAGCGCAGTTCGTTAGCGAACAGTGTGTCCATGGGAAAGCCCATGACGATGCGGGCGACGGGCAGTGGGTCGAGCACTTCATCCTGCACCAGCAAATAAGGCCGGCTATCCATCGCCACAATCAGCATCTGCAGCCCCGTGCGCCGCGCGTGGCGCAGGGCGTCGTCATAGGGGAAAAACTGCCCACGCGTGAGGATCGGCAAGGTGCTGACCATGACCTTGCCGTCCAGGCCCAATACAAACACTTCGCTGGAGCGGATACCGGTACCGTGGCGACGCAGGGCGGCGAGAATCGGCACGGTCTTGCCTTCGGCCACAGCCCGTTTGAAGGGGAGATCGGCGGTCAGCCAGTCCAGGCCGTATTGCAGGCGACGCCCACGCAGGTCGAGCAGGCGCTCGAACACTTGGCTGCCGGTTTTCAATTGGACTTGCGCCTGGTTTTCCACGGCGCGGGAGGTTGCGGTCTTTACGGCGAAGTAGGTAGCGGCGACGACGACCAGCAGCAATAGCGCGAGCACCCCCGCGATACGGGTTTGGAACGTGTGGCGCCACCTCATCGCAGTGCCCTCTGGCAGCGTTCGCCTCTCTCTGCCACGGCGTCCCTTTGTCATGTGCGTTCCTTGCGACCGCTGACCTGGCGTCAAAAAAACATCTATTTTGTTTGAGTGTTGGGTGTGAGGAGATTAGCTGGGAGTTTGGGTAAGTGCACCCAATAAAAACAGGGATATTGGTGCCAGTTTATTGGCGACAGAGGGTTGGCTGATTTTTTGGGGGTTTGAGACTCACTTCTGGAAGATCCCAAAAGTAAGCACCAGATACATGGAGATCAAACTGTGGGAGGGGGCTTGCCCCCGATAGCAGTGGGGCAGTTGCAGATGTATTAGCTGACACACCGCAATCGGGAGCAAGCCCCCTCCCACATTTAACCGAGATCGACAGTAAGAACCCGGCAGGACGCCGGGTTAGCCGTTACCGCAGCAACGGTTATGTCCCCGGTCAACCACCCCGAGCCCGCATAAAATCCCCCCACCGCCGCACCAAATAATTATGCTCATCCATCACCGAATTCCACACCGCAATATGCCCCATCCGCTGCTCATAAGACCCCCCATCACGCATTTCACCGATATCAATCAACGGCAACCCATCACTCCCCAGCAATTCCTCCCGCGCCGGCTTACCCGCATACCAGTAATCCCACTCAGCACTGCTCAGGTGATCACGACTGCGCGCCGGGTTGCCGATGTAATACCCCTGCCGCGCCATCACCGCCCCGGGCCAACCGGACAGCCACCAATTGAGATACGCATACGCCGCATCCAGCACCGGCCCCTTGGCATGCCGCGACAACGACACGCCACCAAACCACGCCCGATACCCTTCGCTCGGCACCGCCAGGCGGTATTTCACCCCCGCGCGATGCAGGCGCATCAAGGTCGGTGACCACAGGCTCTGGATATCGATACTCGGGCTGAGCATCAATTGCGCGGCCTCTTCATCATCGGACCAGAACGCCGCGAAGTGTCCTTCTTTCTGTTTGCGCACGAGGATGTCGGCAAGCACGTCGATCTCTTCGATGCTCATATTGCCGATGTCCTTGAACGTCGCCAGCCCTGCGCCCTGCACCGCCAGTGCGGCATCCAGGGCGCCGATGGCGGCGTCGCTTTGCAAGGCCGTACGCGCACGCCACGCGGGGTCGAGGAGCCAGCCCCAGCTTTCGTTGCCGTGGCAAAAACCTTCGGGCAGCCGCTCGGGGCGGTAGGCGAAGCTGTCGGCGTTGTGGGTCAGCGGCAGCATGCTGATGCGCTCGGTGACAGTGCTGCCGAGGCTGCCGTCGTGCTGCACGAACAGGCGCTCGCTCGGCACACTGCCGCTGCCCAGGCGGTCATTGGGGGATAGGCGCCCGCGCTTGGGCAGGTCATTGATCTCGTGCCACAGCGCAATGCGCCGGGTGTCGATGGGCTGGATCGCCCGGGCCGGCCACACGAAGTCGACGTTGTGGAACCACTGGTCGTACAGGTCATAGCTCTCGGGCTGCATCACCGCGATACGCTGGGCCTGTTCGACGTCATGCACCTGGTACACCAGGCGAATGCCCAGTTCCTGTTCGGCGCGTACACGCAGGCATTCGAGCAAGGTGACGGAGGTGCCGAGGACGCGAAGGGTGATCATGCCGCGAACCGCCGCGAGAACGCCTCGAACGAGCGCCGCAGCAGCGCGGGGTCGAGGCCGCGCAAGATAAACACCAGCCGCGATTGGCGGTCACTGCCCGGCCACGCAGGCAAATGGACCGGCGCATGCAGGCAATGCTGCACGCCATGAATGACGATGGGGGCGTTACTGGCGTTCACGTTGAGCAGCCCTTTGACACGGAGGATTCGTTCGCCGTGGCATCTTAACAGCATCGACAACCAGACCCCGAACCCCACCCAATCCAGCGGCTGGTCGAAGGTCAGGCTGCACACTTGTGCGCTACCGTGGATAGCCGTGGTGGTCCGATGCAGCTGCCAGCGACTGACTTCCACCGCCGGTTCGGCGCTGCGCAGGCCCTCACCCAGCAACAGTTGGTCGCCGCTGTGGATGTCGTGGGTATTCAGGATCGGCGTACCCGCATTCAGCGCCTGCAAGTGCGCGCGCAGTGCCGCGCAGTCGCCCGCAAGATCGGTCTTGCTCAGCAGCAAGCGGTCCGCCGCGGCCACCTGGGCCAGCCATTCCGGGTGCAGGCGTTCTTGCAGGGTGGCGTGGCAGGCGTCGACCAGGGTGATCACCAGGCCGATATGGAAACGCCCGCGCAGTTGCACATCGTTGTTCAAGGTGGCGAGGATCGGCGCCGGGTCGGCCAGGCCAGTGGTCTCCAGGATCACCCGTTTAAAGGCCGGGATTTCACCGCGCTCGCGGCGCTGCAACAGGCCGAGCAGCGCGTCTTTCAACTCGCCACGGATCGAGCAGCACACGCAGCCGCTGGGCAGCAGTACAGTGTCCGGCGCCACTTCTTCCACCAGCAGGTGGTCGATGCCGACATCGCCGAATTCATTGATCAGAAGCGCGGTGTCGCCCAGGCTTTCGCCCTGCAGCAGGCGCTTGAGCAAAGTGGTCTTGCCGCTGCCGAGGAAGCCGGTGATGACATTAAGGGCAATGCTCATAGTCGTTTCCAAACCGTCCATTGTGGCGAGGGAGCTTGCTCCCGTTGGGCTGCGCAGCAGCCCCCAGAAAACCGGAGCGCTTCGCGCTCCAACGGGAGCAAGCTCCCTCGCCACAGAGGGCGGGTTCAGCGTTCAAGATGGTCGAGCAGTATCGGATCGAGAGGATCCAACGGGCGGCCGAGCAGGGTCTCGGCGGCCTGCCAAAGTTGATCCAGGCCATGGGCGAGTGCCTGTTTACCGGTGGCGCCCAACAGCAGGTAGGACGCGCCCTGGAAGTCTTCGACCTTGAGCCGGAACACCGCCAGCACTTGGTTGATCGCCGCAATCCGGCGCAGGCGTTCGCGGCGTCGGGGCAGTTCGTCGCCCAGGGGGTCGCTCCAGTGCAGGTCTTCGCCGAGCAATCCGCAGAGTCCGCACATCGCTACACCTCCGTCATGGCATGACGTCGCCGGAGTTCGGGCCCAGGGTCTGGCCCACAAACAGGTTGCCCCCCGGCTCGCTGGCCAGCAGCACTGCAACCGGTGCCACTTCGTCCGCCAGGCCGAAGCGGCCCAGGGGCAGCTCCTTGGCCTTGGCGCGCTTCCAGTCTTCGCTGATGCCACCCACCAACGGCGTCTCGATCGGGCCGGGGGCGATGGCGTTGACCAGCACGTTGTCCTTGGCCACTTCCAGGGCCAGGGACTTGGTAAAGCCGATCACACCGGCCTTGGCGGCGGCGTAGTGAGTCAGTTCGGCGCCGCCTTTGATCCCCAGTTGCGAGGCCACGTTGATGATCCGCCCCCAGCGCTGCGCGAGCATGTGCGGCAAGGCGCGCTGGCTGGCGACGAAGACGCTGGTGAGGTCGACGCGCAGCATGTCGTTCCACATGTCGATGGACAGGTCGACGCAGCGCGCCTGGGTAAGCATGCCCGCGTTGTTGACCAGGATATCGATACCGCCGAACTGTTCGACGCAACGGTCGACACTGGCCTGGGCGCCTTCGACGCTGCCCACGTCGGCCAGGCATTCGAACACCTCGGCGCCGAGGTTGCGGCAGGTGATCGCGGTTTCGGCGAGGCTGGCGGCGTTGCGGTCGGCCAGCACCAGCCGCGCGCCTTCAGCGGCGTAGGCACGGGCGATGGCGGCACCGATGCCGCTGCCGGCGCCGGTGATGACGGCGCGGCGGTTAAGAAGTTGAGGCATACACACATCTCCTTCAGAAAACACAGTTCCAATGTGGGAGGGGGCTTGCCCTCGATTGCAGAGTGTCAGCTACAGATAAACTGGCTGACACACTGTCATCGGGGGCAAGCCCCCTCCCACATTTGGATCGGGTAAATCAGTCAGGCCAACGCACGGTCAGCCCACCGTCGATAACGATGCTCTGCCCGGTCAAATAGCTCGACGCCTCACTGGTCAAGAACTGCACCAGCGATGCCACTTCATCCGCCCGCCCTACCCGGCCCAACGGAATCGCCCGCGCCGCCTTTGCCAAGCCTTCCGGCCCCAGCGAGTTCTTCGCATCCAGCGACTGCGGCGTCTCGATCAACCCGGGGATCACCGCATTGCAACGGATACCCAGCGGTGCCAATTCCACCGCCAGCGACCGGCACAACCCCGGCACACCGGCCTTGGCCGCCGCGTAATGGCTGTGTTCCTGCCAACCGTACACGCCACCGGCAATCGATGAAATCGCCACCAACGCGCCGCCCGCATGCATATGCCGGGTCGCCGCGCGAAAGGTGCGCATCACCCCCGTGAGGTCGACATTGAGCATCTCGTCCCACAGCGCGTCGGTCATCTCCAGCAACGGTGCGCGACGCAGCAAACCCGCGTTGGCCACGGCGTAATCCAGTCGCCCAAAATGCTGTATGGCTTGCTCGGCCAGCGCATCCACCGAAGCGGTATTGCCCACGTCCAACGGCAGCATCAGGCATTCACCGCCGGCGGCTTCCACCAGGCTGACGGTGGTCTGCGGGTCATGGGGATCAGCCGGGTAATACCCGCCCACCACCGCCACGCGGTTGCGGGCATAGGCCACGGCGAGGGCTTGGCCGATGCCGCTGGCGGCGCCGGTAATCAAGGCAACTTTACGACTCATCGATCACTCCTTACTGAACGGTTTCCGGACGCACATGGCGTGCGGCAAACATCAGCGCGCCGGACAAAAAGCACGGCAGTGCGCCGAACCACAGCGCGGCGGTCTGCCAGTCGCTGCCGGCGGACAACACTTGGGTGGCACCAAAGCCTGCGACCACCGCCCCAATCGGGCCCATGGCATGGATAATGGCGCCGCCCGTGGCGCGGATGCTGGTGGGAAAACTTTCGCTGATAAAGAACAACGCCGCCGAGTACGGCCCGATCAGGAAGAACAGGCCCAGGCTGTACAGCCCGACCACCATCGCCATATTGCTCGGGCCAAACAGCATCCCGGCGAACGCCAGGCCGCCGAGCATCCAGCCCAGGCCGATCACGTTGCGGCGGCCGATCTTGTCGCCCATCCAGCCGTGGCTGAGGTAACCGCAGTAGCCCACCAGGTTCGACAGCACGAGGATGATCAGCGAATTTTCGAACGAGATGTGATGCACGCTGACGATCACCGAAGTCCCCAGCACGCTGAACACCTGGATCGCCGCCCAGTTGAGCAACAGTGCCGCGCCGATCACCAACGTGGCGCGCCGCGCCGGGCCACGGAAGGCCGCCTTGAGGCCGGCCTTGCTGTGTTCGTCGTAGTCCACGCCGTAGGTCACCGCGACGTTCTGCGCTTCCTTCACCGCACCGCTTTTACGCAGCTGGCTGATGCGCTGGTGGATCTGGAACTGCGGGCTCTCTTTGAGCTTGCGCGCCATGATCGCGATGACCACGGCCGGGATCGCGGCGAAGATGAAGCACCCCTGCCAACCGATGATCGGCAGCAACAGCGCGGTCAACCCGGCGGCGATCAACGCGCCGACCGGCCAGCCGCCCTGCACCAGGCTGTAGATAAAGCCACGGCGCTTGGTCAAGCGCGGGTCTTCCGAGGCGCCATACAGCTCGCTCAGGTAGGTGGCGTTAACGGTTTCCTCGGCATAGCCCAGGCCACCCAACGACCGGATCAGAATCAGCGGCGACTTGCCCCACGCGCCACCGATCGCGGTCAGCGCCGAACACAGCGCAGAACCGGCCACGGTGAAGATAATGCCTTTGCGCCGTCCCAACTTATCGACGACGGGGCCAATGGCAAAGGCGACCACCGCCGTGCCCACCGCCACCCAGGTCGCGATTTCAGCTTGCTCCACTTCACCCCAGCCAAAGTGCCGGCCGATTTCCGGCAGCAAGGTGCCGAAGAGGATGAAGTCATACACCGCAAACACCCAGGCGAAAAACGCGATCCAGGTGGCGAAACGCACCTCCTTGGAAGTCAGTTGCCGGGGTTTCCAGCCAGTCAGGTCAAGCTTGTTGTAGATGGACATGGGTCGCGCCTCAGGGGTGGGGGGCAAAGGTTCAGGTACGCGGTTGACGGCGGATAAAGTCGTCGGCGATTTCGTCGAACGTGACAAAGCGCACGCCGGCATGGCTCTGGATGTGTTCGATCAGGCGCTCCAGCATCAGCAGCACTTGCGGGCGGCCGGACACATCGGGGTGGATGGTCATGGTGAACACCGCGTGTTCGTGTTCGCGGTAGACCCAGTCGAACTGGTCGCGCCACATTTCTTCGAGGTGACGCGGGTTGACGAAGCCGTGGCTGTTGGGGGCTTTCTTGATGAACATCATTGGCGGCAGGTCGTCGAGGTACCAGTTGGCCGGGATCTCCACCAAGTCGGTTTCTTCGCCGCGCACCAAGGGCTTCATCCAGGTGTCGGGGTGCTGGCTGTAGTCGATCTTGGTCCAGCTGTCGCCCTTGCGCACGTAGTAGGGGTGGAAGTCGTTGTGCATCAGGCTGTGGTCGTACTTGATGCCTTTTTTCAGCAGCAGCTCG
Organism: Pseudomonas petroselini; assembly: GCF_045037875.1. Taxonomy (NCBI): domain Bacteria; kingdom Pseudomonadati; phylum Pseudomonadota; class Gammaproteobacteria; order Pseudomonadales; family Pseudomonadaceae; genus Pseudomonas; species Pseudomonas petroselini. Next base: position 1,997,719 of record NZ_CP173614.1, on the reverse strand, counting down.
TTGGTGACCTTGCTGAATTCCCACCACGGCGCGACGTAGCCGGTGGGGCGTTTGCCGGTGACTTGGGTAATCAGTTCGATGGATTTATCGAGGACGATTTCTTCCTGCTCGGCGGTCATCGCGATGGGGTTTTCATGGCTGTAGCCATGCACGCCGATTTCATGACCGGCATCGGCCACGGCCTTCATCTGCTCGGGGAAGGTTTCCATCGAGTGGCCGGGGATAAACCACGTGGTACGCAGGCCGTAGCGTTCGAACAATTTGAGCAGGCGCGGCGCACCGATCTCACCGGCGAACAGGCCACGGGAAATGTCGTCGGGCGAGTCTTCGCCGCCGTAGGAACCGAGCCAGCCGGCGACGGCGTCAACGTCGACGCCAAATGCACAGAGGATATCTTTAGCCATGGTGTGTCTCCTTAAACGTTAAGTACGGTTTCGACGGACAACGCCGCGCGCAGCAGGCGTGCGTCTTCTCCCGTCGGGGCGCTGAGCAGCAGCCCGGTGGGCAGGCCCTGGGCATCGCGGCCGCTGGGCAGGTTTACGCCAGGCATGTCGAGCAAACTGCCGGGCATGGTCAGGCGCAGGGTGGCGAGGTTGGTGCTGACAAACAGGTCGTCGTCGGCCTCAAGGGGCGCCAACGCCGGTGCAACGTGGGCAACGGTGGGGGTGATGAGGATGGCGCCGTCGAGGTCTTCAACCAGGTGTTGTTGCAGGCGGCGGCGTGCTTCGGTCAGGTGGATAAGCTGGCTGGCCGGCAGTGAACGCGCGGCTTCGAGCCGGCGACGCACGCGGGGGTCGAGTTGTTCAGCGTCGGGGCTGTCGAGCAACGCTTCGTGCAGGGCGAAGGCTTCAAAGGCGCCGAGCCAGCCGTGGTGTTTGATCAGGTCCAGGGTCGCCTGGAAGGTCGGGCATTCGCGTTCTTCGATCAACGCACCCTGGGCCTTGAGTTGCTCCACGGCGCGCAACAGGTTGTTGCGCACAGCGGGTTCGACGTCCTGTTGCGCCAGCACAAAGCGCTGGCCCTTGAGGCTGCGGGCGCTGTGGGTTTGGCTACGACCGTGCAGCAGATCGTCGATGGCCAGCGCATCGCGCACGCTGCGGGTCAGCGGGCCGAGGCTGTCAAGGGTATGGGCCAGGGGGAAGACACCGTCGCGGCTATAGCGTCGGCTGCTGCTGCGGTAACCCACCAGACCGTTGAACGCCGACGGGATACGGATGGAACCGGCCGTGTCGGTGCCCATGGCGATCGGCACAATTGCGGCGGCAACGGCCACTGCCGAGCCGGACGACGAGCCACCGGGAATGCGCGCTTGGTCGGTGCCATGAGGGTTGTGCGGCGTGCCGAAATGCGGGTTCAGGCCCAGGCCGGAATAGGCCAGTTCGCTGAGGTTGGTCTTGCCGACACTGACCATCCCGGCGCGGCACAGCAGGCCGACGATGGGGGCATCAAGCAACGCGGCGGACGCGTTTCGACGGTAGGCGGCGCCCGCCGTGGTGATACTGCCGGCCACATCGAACAGGTCCTTCCAGGCCAGCGGCACGCCATCGAACATGCTCAATGGCTGGCCGGCGCGCCAACGGGCGGCAGAGGCCTCGGCTTCACGGCGGGCACGTTCGGCAGTCAGGCTGATAAAAACGGCCGGCGCTTGGCTGGCCTTTTCGAGTGCCTGTTCGAGGGCTTGCACCGGGTCGCTGCGACCGCTGGCAAAATCCTCGGCCATTGAAGTGGCGTCTGACATCAGGATGACCCTCACAAAACGTACATATTAATAAAATGTACATTTTGCAAAGGCAGCTTTCGTGCCAGTCTTCGTCAGGCCGTAGGGGCGCGATGCGTGAATTTTGCCCAGAGCTACGGGATAGATGGTTTTAAACGGTGGAATAAAATCTTGCCAGGGCGCGGGAAAGCGCCTTCAATGAAATAATGTATCTTTTATTAATAAGTACATTTTGGTGCAGAAAAGTAACAGTCCCACCTTTCGGGCCCCAAAAAAGTGCCACCGACGTGGCGCAGAGTGACAGGCGCAAGGTATGAGAGAATCCCCGGCCACCTTCCTACAGCCTCTAGAGAAAGCGATGAAAGCAGTGTCCGCCTCGGCCTCCCGTTACGCGATGATTCACCAGGTGTTGCGTGACGCGATCGTCAACGGTACCGCGCGTCACGGCCTGGTGTTGCTGGAAGCGCCGCTGGCCGAATTGTTCGGCACCAGTCGCGTACCGGTGCGCAAGGCGCTGGACCTGCTGCATGACGAAGGCCTGATCTGCCGCTTCAACGGCCGGGGTTACCTGATCAACCCCGAAGGCTTGGCCATGGAGCCGCTGCGCTTACCCTTGAGCCATGCGCATCTGGGGCTTAACGGAGAGGATGAGCTGGTGGACACGCGGCCGCTGGGCGAGCGCATCGTTGAGGAAATCGGCGCGGCGCTGTCCACCTGCATTGCCTTCGGCCACTACCGACTCGACGAGCAAGCCGCTGCCGACCACTACGGCGTCAGCCGCGCGGTGGTGCGCGAAGCGCTGATGCGCCTGCGCGATCGTGGCCTGGTCGAAAAGGAGCCCTACTCCCAATGGCTGGCGGGGCCTTTGACGGCGCGGGAAGTCACCGAAGACTACGAACTGCGTGCCTGCCTGGAGCCTGAAGCCCTGCGCCAGAGCGCCCCCCACCTCGACCGCGAGCTGCTTGAAGCGATGTTGCAGCGCGTGCTGGAAGCGCAAGACAGCCCCCAATGCAGCCTGGAAGCCATTGAGCAGATTGAAGAGGACTTGCACCAACGCTGCCTCGCCGGCCTGCAAAACCGCAAGATCGCCGCCCTGATCCGCCAGGGCCAGAGCCCGATGATCATCAGCCGGATTTTCTACCGTTTGCTGGGGATCGGCGCCGATCCCGCCATGCTGGCCGAACATCGTTTGATTCTGGAGTTATTGCTGCACGGTGCGTTTGATGCGGCGGCGCTGAACCTGCGTGAGCATTTGCAGCGGGCACGGCAACGTATGTTGCAGCGTTTGAAGGTGCTCTCAGTGTTACCGGAGCAGCCCTTGCCTGCCTACCTGCACAAAATCAGCTGACGCCACGCGATAAAAAATGTGGGAGGGGGCTTGCTCCCGATGGCGGTGTGCCAGACATCAATTTTTATCTGAATAACCGCTATCGGGAGCAAGCCCCCTCCCACACTGAGCGAGTCTCTCCAGTTATTTCATGCAATTTGTTGCTAACTCCACCCCCCCATTGAAACCACCACTGCCCCGCCCCATCTAAGCACCATACTTCCTTATGCAGGTGCCCCATGAGCGACCAGCAAGATTTCCCTGATTACGACCTCAACGACTACGCCGACCCCGAAAACGCTGAAACCCCTTCGTCCAACACCGGCCTGGCCCTGCCTGGGCAAAACCTGCCGGACAAGGTCTATATCATCCCGATCCACAACCGGCCCTTCTTTCCGGCGCAAGTGCTGCCGGTGATCGTCAATGAAGAGCCGTGGGCCGAGACCCTGGAGCTGGTAAGCAAATCCGACCACCACTCCCTGGCCCTGTTCTTCATGGACACCCCGCCGGAAGATCCGCGCCACTTCGACACCTCCAGCCTGCCGCTGTACGGCACCCTGGTGAAGGTGCACCACGCCAGCCGCGAGAACGGCAAGCTGCAATTCGTGGCCCAAGGCCTGACCCGCGTGCGCATCAAGACCTGGCTCAAGCACCACCGCCCGCCGTACCTGGTGGAAGTCGAATACCCGCACCAGCCGAGCGAGCCGACCGACGAGGTCAAGGCCTACGGCATGGCGCTGATCAATGCGATCAAGGAACTGCTGCCGCTCAACCCGCTGTACAGCGAAGAGCTGAAGAACTACCTCAACCGCTTCAGCCCCAACGACCCGTCGCCGCTGACCGACTTCGCCGCCGCGCTGACCTCGGCCACCGGTAACGAGTTGCAGGAAGTGCTGGACTGCGTGCCCATGCTCAAGCGCATGGAAAAAGTCCTGCCGATGCTGCGCAAAGAGGTGGAGGTGGCGCGCCTGCAAAAAGAACTCTCCGCCGAGGTGAACCGCAAGATCGGCGAGCACCAGCGCGAGTTCTTCCTCAAGGAACAGCTCAAGGTCATCCAGCAAGAGCTGGGCTTGACCAAGGACGACCGCAGCGCGGATGTCGAACAGTTCGAGCAACGCCTGGAAGGCAAAGTGCTGCCGGCCCAGGCGAAAAAACGCATTGATGAAGAACTGAACAAACTGTCGATCCTCGAAACCGGTTCGCCGGAATACGCGGTGACGCGCAACTACCTCGACTGGGCCACCGCGGTGCCGTGGGGCGTGTACGGCAAGGACAAACTCGACCTGAAACACGCACGCAAGGTGCTGGATAAACACCACGCGGGGTTGGATGACATCAAGAGTCGCATCCTCGAATTCCTCGCGGTGGGCGCTTATAAAGGCGAAGTCGCCGGTTCCATCGTGCTGCTGGTGGGCCCGCCGGGCGTGGGCAAGACCAGCGTCGGCAAATCCATCGCCGAATCCCTGGGGCGGCCGTTCTACCGGTTCAGTGTGGGTGGCATGCGCGACGAGGCCGAGATCAAGGGCCATCGCCGCACCTACATCGGCGCGCTGCCGGGCAAGCTGGTGCAGGCGCTCAAGGATGTGGAAGTGATGAACCCAGTGATCATGCTCGACGAGATCGACAAGATGGGTCAGAGCTTCCAGGGCGACCCGGCGTCGGCGTTGCTGGAAACCCTCGACCCGGAGCAGAACGTCGAATTCCTCGATCATTACCTGGACCTGCGCCTGGACCTGTCCAAGGTGCTGTTCGTGTGCACCGCCAACACCCTGGACTCCATCCCCGGCCCGCTGCTCGACCGTATGGAAGTGATTCGCCTGTCGGGCTACATCACCGAAGAAAAAGTTGCCATCGCCAAGCGTCACCTGTGGCCGAAACAGCTGGAAAAAGCCGGCGTGTCGAAAAACAGCCTGAGCATCAGCGACGGCGCCCTGCGCGCATTGATCGACGGCTACGCCCGCGAAGCCGGGGTGCGCCAGTTGGAGAAACAGCTGGGCAAACTGGTGCGCAAGGCCGTGGTCAAGCTGCTGGATGAGCCGGACTCGGTGATCAAGATCGGCAACAAGGACCTGGAAAGCTCGCTGGGCATGCCGGTGTTCCGCAATGAGCAAGTGCTGTCCGGCACCGGTGTGATCACCGGCCTGGCCTGGACGAGCATGGGCGGCGCGACGTTGCCGATCGAGGCGACGCGCATCCATACGCTCAATCGCGGCTTCAAGCTCACCGGGCAGTTGGGTGAAGTGATGAAAGAATCCGCCGAAATCGCCTACAGCTACATCAGCTCCAACTTGAAGTCGTTTGGCGGTGATCCGAAGTTCTTCGACGAAGCCTTCGTGCACTTGCACGTGCCGGAAGGTGCCACGCCAAAAGATGGCCCGAGTGCGGGGGTGACCATGGCCAGTGCGCTGTTGTCCCTGGCGCGTAACCAGCCGCCGAAAAAAGGCGTGGCCATGACCGGCGAGCTGACGTTGACCGGGCATGTACTGCCGATTGGCGGGGTGCGCGAAAAGGTCATTGCGGCGCGGCGCCAGAAGATTCATGAGCTGATCCTGCCGGAGCCGAATCGCGGCAGTTTCGAGGAGTTGCCGGAGTACCTGAAGGAAGGCATGACCGTGCACTTTGCCAAGCGCTTTGCGGACGTGGCGAAGGTGCTGTTCTAATCGTTAGATAGTGCCCGGCCTGTAGTGAGCGGGCTTGCCCCGCGCTGGGTGGCGAAGCCGCCCTGAACCAAACACCGCGTTCTGTCTGAAAGAATGCGGTGTTTTTAACAGGGGCGGCTTCGCCACCCAGCGCGGGGCAAGCCCGCTCACTACACCTGCCTCATCTTCAGTTATGCTCGCCCTTCGTCGTGAATCAACGGAGCCCCCATGACCGCAGCCCGCCTGCTTCTCCCCTTGAGCCTTGCCCTGCTGGCCGCCTGCGCCAGTACCCCCAAGCAAAACGTCAGCGTGGACAACCAAAGCGCCTGCCCGCTTCAGCTTAAAACCGGGCAAAACCTGATCCTCACCCTGCCCAGCAACCCCACCACCGGTTACCGCTGGGCCATCCAGGATTCCGCCGGCGGTGTGCTGCGTGCGTTGAGCCCCGAGGTCTATAGCAGCACGGAGTCCGGCGTTATCGGTGGCGGCGGCCAGTCCACCTGGCGCTTCCAGGCCTTCGCGGCCGGCCAGGGCCGTTTGCGCCTGACCTCCCAGCAACCCTGGGAACCGGAAGCCGAACCCGTCGAAACCTTTGACTGCGCCGTCACGGTGAACTGATATGCCATGGCTGATTCTTGCGCTGATGGGCGCCGGCACCTTTATCTACGGCTTGACCACCCATGCGGCGTTGCTGTGCCTGCTGGTCAAGCCGCTGCCGATACTGGCGCTGCTGGGCTGGCTGCATGATGCACCGCCCACCGACTATCGACGCTGGATCAGCCTGGGGCTGATTTTCTCCCTGATCGGCGATGTGCTGCTCGCCTGGCCGGGCGACCTGTTTATCTTTGGCCTCGGTGCGTTCCTGTTTGCGCACCTGGCCTACCTGAAAGCCTATTACAGCGACTGTCGGCGTTTGGCACTGCTGCCGTTGGTGCTCGCGCTGGCCGTGGGCGCGGTGCTGCTGAGCATTTTGATTTCCCACGGGCTTGGCGATTTGCTGGTACCGGTGGTGGTTTATGCGCTGGTGATCAGCGCCATGCTCTGGCGCGCACTGGCGCGATTGGGCAGTGATGTGCCGAAACGCTCGGCACTGCTGGCGGCGGCGGGTGCGGGGTCGTTTGTGTTTTCCGACACGCTGATCGGTATCAATCGGTTTGTGGTCGCGTTCGAGGCGGCGCCGTATTTGCTGATCGTCACTTACTGGCTGGGACAGTGGGGCATCACTGCATCAGCATTTACCCAGAAGCAGCGATGGTCTTAATAGTTTGGGGCTGCTGCGCAGCCCAGCGCGGGGCAAGCCCGCCCGCCACAGCAAGCCTGCTGACCACAAATCAGACAACGCGCGCATCCGAGGGCCAACTTGGCTAAAATGCCGGCCTTTCCCCCTTCGTCGCCGGAACAACCGTGAGCAAAGAACCCGATCGCCTATTCGCCCAGCCCCTGCCCCAGGTGCCGGACTTCGCCTTCAACGAAGACGTGGTGCGGGTGTTCCCGGACATGATCAAGCGCTCGGTGCCGGGTTACCCGACCATCGTCGAGAACCTCGGTGTGCTCGCGGCGCAGTTTGCCCAGCCCCATAGCGTGCTGTATGACCTGGGCTCGTCGCTCGGCGCGGTGACCCAGGCCTTGCGTCGCCATGTGCGCACCGACGGTTGTCGGGTGATTGCGGTGGATAACTCGGCGGCGATGGTCGAGCGCTGCCGCGAATACCTCAATGGCCAGGACTCGATGTTCCAGGAGTTGCTGCCGGTCGAGGTGATCGAGGGCGATATCCTCGCGCTGCAATTTGCGCCGGCTTCGGTGGTGGCGCTGAATTTCACCCTGCAGTTCATTGCCCCCGATGAACGCCTGGCCTTGCTCTCGCGCATCCGCCAATCGCTGTTGCCGGGCGGTGCGTTGATTCTTTCGGAGAAGCTGCGTTTCAACGATCCTGAAGAACACGCGCTGCTCACCGACCTGCACATCGCGTTCAAACGCGCCAACGGCTACAGCGAACTGGAAATCGCCCAGAAGCGCAGCGCCATCGAAAACGTCATGAAGCCCGACAGCCTCGAAGAACACCGTGAACGCCTGCTGGCGGCGGGGTTCTCGACAGTCGTGCCGTGGTTCCAGTGTCTTAACTTTGCCTCGTTGATTGCCTTGCCATGATTGATCTGTCCCCCCTCGCCCGCCATTTGGTCGGCACTCCCCTGGCCGTTTGGGCCCAAGGCCTGCAAGCGCAACTCGATAGCAAGATGGAAAAGGGTCATGGCGACCTGGAGCGTTGGCAGAGTGCGTTGGATGCACTGCCGAACATCCAACCCAGCGAAGTCGATTTGCTCAACGACCTGGCGCTGGACACCGACTGCGACGACGCCACCCGCGCGCAAATGCGCACGGCACTGATGGGGTTGTGCCCGTGGCGCAAGGGTCCGTTCCACCTGTTCGGCGTCCATGTGGACACCGAATGGCGCTCGGATTGGAAATGGTCACGGGTCGCGCCGCACCTGGACCTCAAAGGCAAACGCATCCTCGATGTAGGCTGCGGCAACGGCTATTACATGTGGCGCATGCTCGGCGCCGGTGCCGACAGTGTGATTGGCGTGGACCCGAATTGGCTGTTCTTCTGCCAGTTCCAGGCGGTGCAACGCTACCTGTCCGAGCCCAAGGCTTGGCACCTGCCGTTCCCGTTTGAAGATTTGCCGGCGAACCTGGAAGGCTTTGACACGGTATTTTCGATGGGTGTGTTCTACCACCGCCGTTCGCCGATCGAGCATTTGCTGGCGCTGAAGGACACCCTGGTCAAGGGCGGTGAGCTGGTGCTGGAAACATTGGTGGTCGAGGGCGATCAGCAGCAAGTGCTGGTGCCGGAAGATCGCTACGCGCAGATGCGTAACGTGTGGTTCCTGCCTTCGGTGCCGGCGTTGATGCTGTGGCTACGCCGTGCCGGGTTCAGTGACGTGCGTTGCGTGGATGTGAGCGTGACCACCGTCGAGGAACAGCGCGGCACGGAGTGGATGAAGTATCAGTCGTTAAGTGACTTCCTCGATCCGGAGGATCACAGCAAGACCCTTGAAGGGCTGCCGGCGCCGATGCGGGCGGTGATCATCGCCAAGAAATAACCCCCCGATCCCCCTTGAATAAAGGGAGATCACAATGTGGGAGGGGGCTTGCTCCCTCCCACACTTTGATCTCCAGTGTCCCTTAGAGGGCAGGCTTGGCGCGTCTGGCCCTGAAGAACGCACTCAGCACCGTCCCACACTCCTCCGCCAACACCCCACCTTCAAACACCACCCGATGATTCAAAAAGCTCTGGGTAAAAAACTGCCCCTGGCTCTGCACAATCCCGGCCTTAGGCTCCAGCGCCCCGTACACCACCCGCGCAATCCGTGAATGCACGATCAAACCGGCGCACATGCTGCACGGTTCCAACGTCACATACAGCGTACTGCCCACCAGGCGGTAGTTGCTGATGGCTTGCGCAGCGGCGCGGATAGCGACCATTTCGGCATGGGCGCTGGGGTCGTTGCCGCTGATCGGGCAGTTGAAGCCACGGCCGATGATTTCACCGTCCTGCACCAGTACCGCGCCCACGGGCACTTCACCCAACGCGGCACCTTGGGCGGCGAGCACCAGGGCCTCGCGCATGAAGTCCTGGTCGCGACTGCGGTCGATGATCGCCGTAGGGCGAAACTGGCGCATCACGCCACCTCGATGGCGGCCATCAGGCCGGTTTCCATGTGGTCGATCACATGGCAGTGGAACATCCACACCCCTGGGTTATCCGCCACCAACGCCACGCGTGCGCGTTCGTTCTTGCCCAGCAGGTAAGTGTCGGTGAAGTACGGGATCACCTTGTGGCGGTTCGACGCGATCACCTTGAAACTCATGCCGTGCAGGTGGATCGGGTGCTGGTACTGGGTCATGTTTTTCAATTCGAAGATGTAGCTCTTGCCCTTCTCAAGCCTGGCAATCGGGCGGTCGGCGCAGGTCTTGTCGGTGATGTCCCAGGCCTTGCCGTTGATCTGCCACAGGCTCGGCGGCTTGCCGTCATCCACCGACACCGAACCCACCCACTCGAAATTGAAGTTGAGTTTCTCGGCATTGGCCAGGTCCGGCTCGCTGATCGGGTTGGCGGGCAATGCCGGTGGCCAGTCGGTCGGCGCGTCGGTGTTGGCCACCGAACGGAAGGTGCCCAGGCGCACTGGCCCGTTGCGGATCGACAGCTCTTCGCCGGCCGGCGGTGCCTTGATCGCCAGGCAGATACGCATGCCCGGGCCCAGCCAATATTCCTTGCCCAACGGGCGAGGTTCGATGGGGTTGCCATCCAGCGCGTAGATCTGCGCTTCAACGTCCGGGATGTTGAGGCGATAGGTCAAGGTGTTGTCGAGGTTGAGCAGACGCACGCGCGTAATCTGCCCGGCAGGTAGATCGATCACCGCCTGGGACACGCCATTGATCGTCGACAAGCGCCCGGCGGTGCCGCCACGCGCCGCTTCACGGGGAACGCTGAACGCCACGAAAGCGCCCTCTTCGTCCACATGCCAGCTTTTCAGGCTGAGGGTGCGCTCGTGCTTGAAACCGGTAGGTTCGCGCTCCTCGATGATCAGCGGGCCGACCAGACCCCGGCCAAGTTCTTCGCTGCTGTTCACATGCGGGTGATACCAGTAGCTGCCGGCGTCGGGCACGCGGAATTTGTAGTCGAAGTATTCGCCGGGCAGCACCGGCAATTGCGAGACGTAGGGCACGCCGTCCATTTCCAGCGGCAGGCGGATGCCATGCCAGTGAATGGTGGTGGCGACCGGCAGGTGGTTGATAAACCGCACGCGCAGCCACTCGCCCTGGCGCACGCGCAATTCGGTGCCCGGCGCCGAGGGGCCGAACGCCCAGGCTTCGGTCTTGTGCCCCGGCACCAGTTCCACATCCAGCGGTGCCGCGATCAGTTCGTAATCGTGTCCCGCCTCGGCCTCGGCGACTTTCCCCAGCCAGTAGCGATAGGCGCCACCGGCCCCCACCCCCACTACGGCCAGGCCTGCAAGACCACCCAGGATTTGTCGACGAGAAAAGGATCGGGACACAACAACCTCACGTATCTGCCGCAGGCTCGGGGCCTGCAAAGGGCAGATACGATACACCTGCACTGGCTAAACAGTAAGGCTTCGCATTGCCGCATGCCTGATTTCAAAGGGTTTGGCTAGATGACGACAACTTTGGATGCACCAAAAATCACTGTGGGAGGGGGCTTGCCCCCGATTGCAGTGGGTCAGCGACAGATAGGCTGACTGACACACCGCTATCGGGGGCAAGCCCTCTCCCACATTGGATTTTCGGCGTTTTTTAAGCCTTGGCAGCAGCCAGGATCAGCGCCTTCATCTCGGCCACGGCGCCTTTGAAGCCGACGAACAGCGCGTGCGCGACCAGTGCATGGCCGATGTTCAGCTCGTTGATGCCCTTGATCGCGGCCACGGCTTCGACGTTGTGGTAGTGCAGGCCATGGCCGGCGTTGACGATCAGGCCTTCGTTGAGGCCGCAGTTCACACCGTCGATGATGCGCTGCAACTCGTCAGCCACTTCGGTGGGCGTGGTGGCGTCGGCGTAACGGCCGGTGTGCAGTTCGATGGCGGGGGCACCGACACGGCGCGAGGCTTCGATCTGGCGCTCGTCGGCGTCGATGAACAGAGACACTTCACTGCCGATCTTCGACAGGCGCTCTACCGCCGCCTTGATTCGCGCTTCCTGGCCAGCCACATCCAGGCCGCCTTCGGTGGTCAGTTCCTGGCGGGTTTCCGGGACCAGGCAGATGTGCGCCGGGCGGATGCGCTCGGCGAAGGCCATCATTTCTTCGGTGACGCCCATTTCGAAGTTCATGCGCGTTTGCAGCACATCCTTGAGCAGCAGCACGTCGCGTTCCTGGATGTGGCGGCGGTCTTCGCGCAGGTGCACGGTGATACCGTCGGCGCCCGCTTCTTCGGCGTCCAGCGCAGCCTTGACCGGGTCAGGGTAACGGGTGCCCCGGGCCTGACGCAGGGTAGCGACGTGGTCGATATTGACGCCAAGAAGAATGCGATTGCTGGTGCTCACGGAAGCGCTCCTGAAAAGGGGAAAGAAACGCTGCACAGCATACACGGGGATGTCAGGGCTTTCGAAACAACTCGCGACTGACCAGCGGCCGTCCGCCCAAGTGCACGGCCAGGGCCTGGCGCATCAGGCGCTTGGCGGCGGACAAGGCGCCGGGGGCGGTCCAGTCGGCTTCGCTCATGGCCAACAGCTCGGTGCCCTGGAACAAGCCGGGTTGCAGCAGGTACACGCGCTCCAGGCCCGCGTCGACTTGCAGTCGGTACATGCCGTCGGCAGCGATGGGGTCGCCGTGCAGGTCGTTGTTTAATTCAAAGCCATAGCCCAGGTCGTCGAGCAGGCGCCATTCAAACGCGCGCAGCAACGGTTCCAGGGGCCGGCCTTCGGCCAAGGCGATCAGGGTGGCGGCGTAGTGATCGAAGACCGCCGGGTGCGGGTCTTCCGCGGGAAGCAGACGGATCAGCAACTCATTGAGGTAGAGGCCACTGAACAGGGCCTCGCCATTCAGCCAGGCGGAGGTACCGACGCTTTCCAGGCGGCCGACGTTTTTGAGCTCACCCTTGCCGCGAAACTCCACGTCCAGGGCCACGAACGGCCGCGCCAACGTGCCCGCCTTGCCCCGCGCGCTGCGCAAGACTGCGCGCAAGCGGCCTTGGGGCGTGAGGAAATCCACCAAGGCGCTGGTCTCGCGGTAGGCGCGGCTGTGCAGGACATAGGCGAGTTGGCTGGGGGGTGGGGATTGGGACATGGGAGTCTCGATGACGGAACACAAACCATGAAATAGCGAAGAACCACTGTGGTGAGCGGGCTTGCCCCGCGCTGGGCTGCGCAGCGGCCCCAGACAAATCACCGCAGTTCTTTCAGGCAGATCTCAGTGCCTGGTTTTGGGCTGCTTCGCAGCCCAGCGCGGGGCAAGCCCGCTCACCACAGCAAGCCCCCTCCCACAGTTTCAGCGCTGCGGTATATTCAGGACCTTACAAGTCGCCGTAGCCCAACGAGCGCAATGCACGCTCATCATCGGACCAGCCACCCTTAACCTTCACCCACAGGTTGAGCATGATCTTGGAATCGAAGAGCAATTCCATGTCCTTGCGCGCCTCGGTGCCGATGCGCTTGATGCGCTCGCCCTTGTCGCCAATGATGATTTTCTTCTGGCCGTCACGTTCGACGAGGATCAGCGCATGGATATGCAAGGTCTTGCCCTGCTGCTTGAACTCTTCGATTTCGACGGTGATCTGGTACGGCAGCTCGGCGCCCATCTGGCGCATGATTTTCTCGCGCACCAGTTCGGCGGCAAGGAAACGGCTGCTGCGGTCGGTGATCTGGTCTTCCGGGAAGAAGTGTTCGTTCTCCGGCAGGTAGCCGGCAATCACGCGTTCCAGGGCTTCGAGGTTGTGACCGTGCTGGGCCGAGATCGGCATGATCTGGGCGTTCGGCAGTTGTTCCTGCAGCCAGGTCAGGTGCGGCATCAGCTCGGCTTTGTCTTCGATGCGGTCGGTCTTGTTCAGCGCGACGATCAGCGGGCCGGTGACGTACTGCACACGCTCGAGGACCATCTGGTCTTCGTCGGTCCACTTGGTGCGATCGACCACGAAGATCACCACGTCGACGTCTTTCAACGCCGCCGAAGCGGTCTTGTTCATGTAGCGGTTAAGGGCTTTCTCGCCGCCTTTGTGCATGCCCGGGGTGTCGACGTAGACCGCTTGCACGGCGCCTTCGGTCTTGATGCCCAGCATGTTGTGGCGGGTGGTCTGCGGCTTGCGCGAGGTGATCGCAAGCTTCTGGCCGAGGATGTGGTTGAGCAGCGTGGACTTGCCCACGTTGGGGCGGCCAACAATGGCAACATAGCCACAGCGTGTTGCGGTTGAATCAGTCATGGCCATTCTCCACGCCCAGGGCAATCAGTGCTGCAGCGGCCGCTACCTGTTCGGCAATACGACGGCTCACACCCTGACCTCGGCTTTTTTCGTTCAGTAAGGTGATTTCACATTCCACGAAGAATACGCGGCAATGGGGCTCACCCTGGATATCCACCACTTCGTAGCGTGGCAGTTCGCAACCGCGGGACTGCAGGAATTCCTGCAGGCGGGTCTTGGGATCTTTGTTGGTGTCGACCAGCGTGAGGCTTTCGATCTCGGAAGTCAGCCACGCAGTGACGCGCTCCTTGGCCGCTTCCATGCCTGCATCGAGGTAGATCGCACCGATCAACGCCTCGAGGGCATCGGCCAGGATCGATTCACGCCGGAAACCGCCGCTCTTCAACTCACCGGAACCCAGCCGCAGGTATTCGCCCAGGCCAAAGCCACGGGCCAGTACGGCCAGGGTCTCGCCCTTCACCAGGCGCGCGCGCAGGCGCGACAGCTGGCCTTCACGGGCTTGGGGGAAGCGCTCGAACAGCGCTTCACCGGCGACGAAATTGAGGATGGCATCACCGAGGAATTCCAGGCGCTCGTTGTTGCGCCCTGCAAAGCTGCGGTGTGTGAGGGCAAGGACCATCAATTCCTGGTCCTTGAAGGTGTAGCCGAGCTGGCGCTCGAGACGTGCTAGAGAAACGGTCACGGTTTATCCATATCTAGTTGGTGGCACCGGCGGCCATCGACGATTGACGCAGTGTTCAAATTCAAATCCTGGTTGGCGCTGCATGAGGCCGGAAATGTCCGAGCCCCAGAAAAGCATTCGGCGCTGTGTTCACAGCGCCGCTTGTATTACTTGATCAGCCCGACTCGCGAGAAGTTCGGCAGGTGGCTGAGTTTGGGTTCCGGCCAGCTCATCCAGACCGCAAAGGCCTTGCCGACGATATTCTGGTCGGGAACCATGCCCAGCAGGTCCTTGGGAATATTGGGATCATCCCAGTAGCGGCTGTCATTGGAGTTGTCACGGTTGTCGCCCATCATGAAGTAGTGCCCGGCCGGCACTTTCCATTCACCATCAGGCGTCGCGCGGTAGCGGCTCATTTCCTTGCGGATTTCGTGCTCGACCGCACCGAGTTTTTCCTGGTACAGCTCGGCGCTGCCCAGGCTGTTCGGTTCGGAACCGATCAATTTCTCGGCCACCGATTCACCGTTGATGAACAGGCGTTTGTCGCTGGTGTAGCGAATCACGTCACCCGGCAGGCCGACCACACGCTTGATGTAGTTGACGTTCGGGTCGCTCGGGTAGCGGAACACCATCACATCGCCGCGCTGCGGGTCACCGACTTCGATGACCTTCTTGTCGATCACCGGCAAGCGGATCCCATAGGAAAACTTGTTCACCAGGATGAAGTCGCCCACGTCCAGGGTCGGTTTCATCGAGCCCGACGGGATCTGAAACGGCTCCACCAGGAACGAGCGCAGCACCAGTACGATGAACAACACCGGGAAGAACGACTTGCCGTATTCAACCAGCAAAGGCTCTTTGTTCAGCTTCTCGATGACCACGCCATCGGGCTGGCTGACGCTGCCCTGATAGGACGCGATAGCCGCCCGACGACGCGGGGCGAAGAAGACCAGATCGAGCAATGCCAACAGACCGCAAACGGCAACGGCGATGACCAGCAACAGCGGGAAATTTAGCGACATAGGACCTAACTATCCAACCTGAGCACCGCAAGGAAGGCTTCTTGTGGAATTTCCACGTTACCCACTTGCTTCATGCGTTTTTTACCGGCCTTTTGCTTTTCAAGCAGCTTGCGCTTACGGCTTACGTCACCGCCGTAGCATTTGGCCAGTACGTTCTTTCTGAGGGCCTTGACCGAGGTCCGCGCAATGATCTGCCCGCCGATGGCGGCCTGGATCGCAACGTCGAACATCTGGCGCGGGATCAGTTCTTTCATCTTCTCGGTCAACTGGCGACCTTTGTAGTGCGCGTTGTCCTTGTGCACGATCAGTGCCAGGGCATCGACCTTGTCGCCGTTAATCAACACATCCAGTTTCACCAGATTAGCCGATTGGTACCGGTCGAAATGGTAGTCCAGCGAAGCATAGCCGCGGCTGGTGGATTTGAGACGGTCAAAGAAGTCCAGGACCACTTCGTTCATCGGCAAATCGTAGGTCACTTGCACCTGGGTACCGAGGAACAGCATGTCGTGCTGTACGCCACGCTTTTCGATACACAGGGTAATGACGTTGCCCAGGTGTTCCTGCGGCACAAGAATATTGGCGCGCACGATCGGTTCACGCATGTCTTCGATGGAAGACAGGTCTGGAAGCTTGGACGGGTTGTCGACGTAAATCGTTTCACCGGTTTTCAGCGCCAGCTCAAAAATAACCGTCGGCGCGGTGGTGATCAGGTCCAGGTCGTACTCGCGCTCAAGACGCTCCTGGATGATCTCCATGTGCAGCATGCCGAGGAAGCCGCAACGGAAGCCGAAGCCCAGGGCGTCGGAGCTTTCCGGGGTGTACTGCAACGACGAATCGTTGAGGGTGAGCTTTTGCAGGGCTTCGCGGAAATCTTCGAAGTCGTCGGAGCTGACCGGGAACAGGCCGGCGTAGACCTGCGGCTGGATGCGTTTGAAGCCCGGCAGCACGTCGACGTCAGGGGTGGAGCTCAAGGTCAGGGTGTCACCGACCGGTGCACCGTGAATGTCCTTGATACCGGCGATGATGAAGCCTACTTCACCGGCTTTCAGATCAGTGGTAGCCGTGTGCTTGGGGTTGAACACACCGACGCTGTCCACCAGGTGGATCTTGCCGGTGGACTTGACCAGGATCTTGTCGCCCTTTTTCACACGGCCATGGCGCACGCGTACCAGAGAAACAACGCCCAGGTAGTTGTCGAACCAGGAGTCGATGATCAACGCTTGCAGCGGATCTTCGTAGTTGCCGGTGGGGGCGGGAATGGTCTTGACCAGGCGCTCGAGCACTTCGTCGACGCCCAGGCCGGTCTTGGCGCTGCACTCGACGGCGTCGGTGGCGTCAATGCCGATGATTTTTTCGATTTCTTCTTTGACGCGGTCCGGATCGGCCTGTGGCAGGTCGATCTTGTTCAGCACCGGCATCACTTCCAGGCCTTGCTCGATGGCGGTGTAGCAGTTGGCCACGGACTGGGCTTCAACGCCCTGACCCGCGTCCACCACCAGCAGCGCACCTTCGCAGGCCGCCAGGGAACGGCTGACTTCGTAGGTGAAGTCGACGTGGCCCGGGGTGTCAATGAAGTTCAGTTGGTACTTGATACCGTCTTTGGCGGTGTAGTACAGGGTCACGCTGTGGGCCTTGATGGTGATCCCGCGCTCGCGTTCGAGGTCCATGGAATCCAGTACCTGGGCTTCCATTTCACGCTCGGCAAGGCCGCCGCACATCTGGATGAATCGATCGGCCAGCGTCGACTTACCATGGTCAATGTGGGCGATGATGGAGAAATTGCGGATATGACTCAAATCACTCACGGATCAACACTCAAAAAGGCTGCAGGCAGATTGCCCGCTGAAAAATAGCCGGGAATTGTACCTGATGCTCAGGCCAGGCGTCATCTTTGCTGACCAGAACAAAAATGCCCCGATCTCTCGACCGGGGCATTTTTTGTTCATAAGCGCGCGGCTAGCCCGCCCGGCGCAGCAGCCAGAACCCGGCCAGGGCGCAGATGGCAGTCGGCACCAGCACCGCAAACAGCGGCGAGAAACCAAACACCAGGCTCGACGGGCCCAGCAGGTCCTGGGCGATGCGGAAGGTGAAGCCCACCAGCACGCCGGTAAACACGCGTTGGCCCAGGGTTACCGAACGCAACGGGCCGAAGATGAACGAAATCGCCATCAACACCAACGCCGCGGTGACCACCGGCTGCAACACCTTGACCCAAAATGCCAGCCAATAACGGCCATTGTTCAGGCCCTGGTCCTTGAGGTAGTGGATATAGCTCCACAGCCCCGAGATCGGCAGGCTTTCCGGGATCATCACCACGGTATTCAAGAGTTCCGGCTTGAGGGCGATATCCCACTCTTCGCTCGGCACGTTGATCACTTCGGTACGGGCGTTGGTGCCTTGGCCAATATTGCGGAAGTACGTGGTGGTAACGTCGCTCAGTTGCCATTTTTCGCCACTGTATTGCGCACGTTTGGCGAAGCTCGACTCCAGCAAGTGACGTTCTTTGTCAAAGGTGTAGCGCGTCACACCAATCAACAGGCCGCCTGGCTGCACGGCGTTGATGTGGATGAACTCTTCACCCTGACGGTGCCACAGGCCGTGCTTGGAACTTTGCGCATCGCCCGACCCCTGCGCCAGGGCGCGGTTGGCCTGGGCGGTGGTTTCGGCCGGTGGCGCCACGTATTCGCCGATCAGCACGCTGCAGGCCATCAGCAGCAGCATGGGTTTCATCACGGCCCAGACGATGCGCCCAATGGACACACCCGCAGCGCGCATGATGGTCAGTTCACTGTTGCTGGCCAGGCTGCCCAGGCCAATCAGGCAACCGATCAGCGCAGCCATCGGCATCATGTCGTAGAGACGGCGCGGCGCGGTAAGGGCCACGTAGCTCAGCACATCCCACACCGTGTAGGTGTCGCTGACGTTGCCGACTTCATCGATGAAGGCGAACAACGAGGCCAAGCCCAGGATGATGCCCAGTACCGCCAGGATGGCGATCAGTACGCTGCTACCAATGTAGCGATCGAGCTTAGCCACGAGCCAACTCCTTCTGGCCACGACGGCTCTTCATTTTCAAACGGATCGGTTCCCAGTAGAGCAGCCCCAGGCCAATCACCAGGAAGATCCCGTGCACCCACCACAGGCCCAGCGTCGGCGACAACTTGCCTTTTTCCAGGGAGCCACGGGCGGAAATCAGGATGGTGAGGTAAGCCATGTAAAGCAGGATTGCCGGCAACAGCTTGAGGAAACGGCCCTGGCGCGGGTTGACGCGCGACAGCGGCACGGCCATCAACGTCACGATGAACACCAGCAGCGGCAGGGAAATCCGCCATTGCAACTCGGCAATGGAGCGCAGTTCCTTGCTGCCGAACAGGTCGGTCGTGGGAATGGCGTCGCGGTCGGTGACTTCATCGCTGATGTCCGGGCGAGCCAGCATCACGCCATAGGTGTCGTACTTGATCGCGCGATAATCCGCCATGCCTGGGCTGCCATCGTAGCGATAGCCATTTTCCAGGATCAGGTAGCGGCTGCCGTCAGGACGCACTTCCTGGCGACCTGAATCAGCCACCAGCACGGAAATACCACGGTCCTTCTTGTCTTGGCCCAGACGCTTCTCGGAGATGAACACACCGCCCAGGTTGGCGCGGTCGTCGGTCAGCGTTTCGGTGTAGGTCACCCGTGAACCGTCATTGAGCGCCTGGAAGCGGCCGGGTTCGAGGGTGTCGAACTCGGTCATCGCGTCCTGTTTGTTCAGCACCAGTTGGAACTGCATGGCGCCCTGAGGGGCCAGGCTCAGGCTCAGCCAGGCCACAATCAGCGCGACGCCGGCGGCCGGGATCATGGTCATGCCCAGCAGACGCTGCTGGCTCATGCCGGTGGCCGAGAGCACGGTCATTTCGCTTTCGAGGTACAGCCGGCCGTAGGCCAGCAGGATCCCGAGGAACAGGCCCAACGGCAGGATCAGCTGCAGGAAACCCGGCAGGCGAAAGCCCATGATCAGGAACAGCGAGCCCGGATCGAGGGCGCCGGAGGCAGCCTGGGCCAGGTATTTGACGAAACGACCACTCATGATGATGACCAGCAATACCGCACTCACGGCACTCAGGGTCAACAGGACTTCGCGGGACAGATAACGGAAGACGATCAAACCAGACACTCCAGGGTTGTCAGGCTAAGGCGGCCAAACAAGCAAGCATACCGAGTCAGCCCATTGACACAGGGCCGGCTAAAAAGATGGCGCATTATCCTGTGATTGACCGCGCCTGTCACTGCGCAACCTCATGCACATGCACAAAGCAGGTGGCAAGGGTTGTCAGGCTCCGTCGGCGAGGTTCAAACTGCGGCCTTTGTCACCGGCGGTTTACACAGCTGCCTGGTATTAAAGCCGGAGTACAGACTCTTGGCTAACAGACCTTTATAAGGGACCCGAAAATGGAATTGGTTGTAAAAAGCGTTAGCCCCGAAACGTTGAAAACCGCCACCCTCGTGGTCGCCATCGGCGAAGGCCGCAAGCTCGGCGTTGCCGCCAAGCAACTCGACGAACTCAGCGGCGGCGCCATCAGCGCGGTGCTCAAGCGCGGCGACCTGGCCGGCAAAGTCGGCCAGAGCCTGCTGCTGCAAAGCCTGCCCAACCTCAAGGCCGAGCGCGTGTTGCTGGTCGGCGTGGGTAAAGACGCCGAACTGGGCGACCGCCCGTTCCGCAAGATCATCAGCGGCATCCTCACGACCCTCAAGGGCCTGGGCGGCAGCGATGCGACGCTGGCCCTCGATGAAATCGTTGTAAAAGGCCGTGACAGCTACGGCAAAACCCGCCTGCTGGCCGAAACCCTGGTGGACGGCGGTTATATTTTCGACGAGTTCAAGAGCCAGAAAGCCGAACCGCGTGCGCTGAAGAAAATCACCCTGCTGACCATCAAGGCTGCCCAGGCCGAAGTCGAGCGCGCCGTGACCCACGCGCAGGCCATCGCCAACGGCATGTCCTTTACCCGCGACCTGGGCAACCTGCCACCGAACATCTGCCACCCGACGTTCCTGGGCGAACAGGCCAAGGCGCTGGGCAAAGAGTTCAAGGGCTTAAAAGTCGAAGTGCTGGACGAGAAGAAGATCAAGGAACTGGGCATGGGCTCGTTCTATGCCGTGGGCCAAGGCAGCGACCAGCCGCCACGCCTGATCGTGATGCAATACAACGGCGGCAAGAAGTCCGAGAAGCCTTACGCCCTGGTCGGCAAAGGCATCACCTTCGACACCGGCGGCATCAGCCTCAAGCCGGGCCTGGGCATGGACGAAATGAAGTACGACATGGGCGGCGCCGCCAGCGTGTTCGGCACCCTGCGCGCCGTGCTGGAACTCAAGCTGCCGATCAACCTGGTGTGCATCCTGGCCTGCGCCGAGAACATGCCGAGCGGCGGCGCGACCCGTCCAGGCGACATCGTCACCACCCTGAGCGGCCAGACCGTCGAAATCCTCAACACTGACGCCGAAGGCCGTCTGGTGCTGTGCGATGCCCTGACCTACGCCGAGCGCTTCAAGCCGCAGGCCGTGATCGACATCGCCACCCTGACCGGTGCCTGCATCGTCGCCCTGGGCTCCCACACGTCGGGCCTGCTGGGTAACAGCGATGAGCTGATCGAGCAACTGCTCAGCGCCGGCAAGGCCGCCGACGACCGCGCCTGGCAACTGCCGCTGTTCGATGAGTACCAGGAACAGCTGGACAGCCCGTTCGCCGACATCGCCAACATCGGCGGCCCGAAAGCCGGCACCATCACCGCTGCCTGCTTCCTGTCGCGCTTTGCCAAGAACTTCAACTGGGCGCACTTGGACATCGCCGGCACGGCCTGGACCAGCGGCGGCAAGGACAAGGGCGCCACTGGCCGCCCGGTGCCCCTGCTGACCCAATACCTGCTGGATCGCGCCAAGGCCTGACCCGGTCTGAGCGGGCTTGATGTGGCGAGGGCGCTTGCTCCCGCTGGACCGCGCAGCAGTCCCCAGCTTTTTGGGGGCGCTTCGCACCCCAGCGCAAGCACGCTTGCTCGCCACAACAAGCTGCCTTTTACCCTTGTTGAGGCCGCCCAGGAACCGCAATGACCCAAGTCGACTTCTATATATTGCCCAGCGCCGACCCGCTCGCGCGCCTGGACTTTGCCTGCAAACTCACCGAAAAAGCCTGGCGCATGGGCCACCGCATCTACCTGCATTGCAGCGATGCCGCCCAGCGCGACGAGCTGGATGCCCGCCTGTGGCGCTTCAAGGGCGAAAGCTTCGTGCCCCACGGCCCCGCCGAGTCTGAACCTGAAGGCCTGGTAGTGCTGGGTTTAGGCGACAGTTGCGGCGATCACCACGACCTGCTGGTCAACCTGGACCTGAAAGTGCCGCCGTTCGCCAAGGCATTCGCCCGTGTGGCGGAAGTGGTGGTGGAAGATCCGGCTATTCGTCAGGCCGCGCGGGAGAGTTTCCGTTTCTACCGCGAACAGGGCTATCCTCTGCAGGATCACCGGCTACAACGACTTTGAGTAAATGATGGACACGCCAAACCCTCTAAAAAAAGACGACCACCTGCTGGACGACCTGGAGTCGATCCGTCAGTTGCTGGGTGATGATAACGTGCAGCCGCCGCTGTTGACCGAGCCCGCCGAGGGCGAGCCGCAGATTCCGCTGTTATTCGATATGGTCGGTGGCAAGCCGGTCGAGCCGGCGCCGGTGGTCAAGGCCGCCGCCCCTGCAACGGCCGAAAAAGGCCCCGACGCCCTGCTGCTGCACCTGGACAACGAACTGCGCGCCGCCGCGCAACTGATCATGCAAGACGTGATCGACGACTTTGCCCCGCATATCGAAACCGAGATCAAGCGTCGGTTGGATGCGCGGATGGAGCGGTTGCTGAGCCAGTACCAGTCTTAAACCACACCAAAATCCCCTGTGGCGCTCGCTGTGGTGAACGGGCTTGCTGTGGTGAGCGGGCTTGCCCCGCGCTGGACTGCGAAGCAGTCCCCTTGGTTTTTCGGTAAGCCCGTCGGGGGAAAAGCCCCCTCACCACCACAAGCCCCCTCCCCCATTAGTCTTGCATCAGCCTTAAGCCCGTCTTCAACTCGCCCTCCTCGTCCGCCCCCGTTATACTTGCCGGCTTTCCTGAATAAATGCCAACTAGGGTCCCGCCGCGCATGGATAAGACCTACCAGCCGCACGCTATCGAAACTTCCTGGTACAACACCTGGGAATCCGAGAATTATTTCGCCCCGCAAGGCGCGGGCGATTCCTACACCATCATGATTCCGCCACCGAACGTCACTGGCAGCTTGCACATGGGCCACGGCTTCAACAATGCGATCATGGATGCGTTGATCCGTTTCCGCCGCATGCAGGGCCGCAACACCCTGTGGCAGCCGGGCACCGACCACGCTGGCATCGCCACCCAGATGCTCGTGGAACGCCAACTCGAAGCCACCGGCCAGAGCCGTCATGATCTGGGTCGCGAGAAATTCCTGGAAAAGATCTGGGAATGGAAAGACCAGTCCGGCGGCAATATCAGCCGTCAGATCCGCCGCCTGGGCTCGTCCGTGGACTGGAGCCGCGAGCGCTTCACCATGGACGACGGCTTGTCGGAAGCTGTGAAAGAGGCCTTCGTGCGCCTGCATGAAGACGGCCTGATCTATCGCGGCAAGCGCCTGGTCAACTGGGACACCAAGTTGCACACGGCGATTTCCGACCTCGAAGTGGAAAACCACGACGAGAAAGGCTTCCTGTGGAACCTCAAGTACCCGCTGGCCGACGGCGCCAAGACCGCTGAAGGCAACGACTACCTGATCGTCGCCACCACGCGCCCGGAAACCATGCTCGGCGACGCCGCCGTAGCCGTTAACCCGAACGACGAACGCTACCAGGCGCTGATCGGCAAGTTTGTCGAGCTGCCGCTGGTGGGCCGCCGCATCCCGATTATCGCGGACGACTACTGCGACCCTGAATTCGGCACCGGCTGCGTGAAAATCACACCGGCCCACGATTTCAACGACTACGAAGTCGGCAAGCGCCACAACCTGCCGCTGCTGAACATCTTCGACAAGAATGCCGCCGTTCTGCCGGCCTGCCAGGTGTTCAACCTGGACGGCACGCTGAACGACAGCATCGACGGCAAGATCCCGGCTGAATACGCTGGCCTTGACCGTTTTGAAGCGCGCAAGCAGATCGTTGCCGCCTTCGACGCCGTCGGCTTGCTGGTCAGCGTTGACGACCACGGCCTGAAAGTGCCGAAGGGCGACCGCTCCGGCACCGTGATCGAGCCGTGGCTGACCGACCAGTGGTACGTGTCTACCAAGCCGCTGGCAGAACCTGCCATTGCCGCCGTGGAAGACGGCCGTATCCAGTTCGTGCCCAAGCAGTACGAAAACATGTATTTCTCGTGGATGCGCGACATCCAGGATTGGTGCATCAGCCGTCAGCTGTGGTGGGGCCATCGCATTCCGGCCTGGTACGACGAGTCGGGCAAGGTCTACGTCGGCCGCGACGAAGCCGAAGTGCGCGCCAAGCACAACCTGGGGGCGGACGTTGCGCTGCAACAGGACAACGACGTACTGGACACCTGGTTCAGTTCGGGCCTGTGGACCTTCTCCACCCTGGGCTGGCCGCAGCAGACCGAATTCCTGAAGAAATTCCACTCCACCGACGTGCTGGTCACCGGCTTCGACATCATTTTCTTCTGGGTTGCCCGGATGATCATGCTGACCATGCACTTGGTGAAGAACGAGGACGGCACCCCACAAGTACCGTTCAAGACCGTGTATGTGCACGGCCTGGTGCGTGATGGCCAGGGCCAGAAGATGTCCAAGTCCAAGGGCAACGTCCTGGACCCGCTGGACATCATCGACGGCATCGACCTGGAAACCCTGGTGCAGAAACGCACCTCGGGCCTGATGCAGCCGAAACTGGCGAAGAAGATCGAGAAGCAGACCCGCGACGAGTTCGCCGACGGTATCGCCAGCTATGGCACCGACGCCCTGCGCTTTACCTTCTGCTCGCTGGCGTCCACCGGTCGCGACATCAAGTTCGACATGGGTCGCGTCGAAGGCTATCGCAACTTCTGCAACAAGATCTGGAACGCCGCGCGCTACGTGCTGGATAAAGGCGAAGACTGCGGCCAGAACGGCGAAGCCTATGAGTTGAGCCTGGCCGACCGCTGGATCATCTCGCAGCTGCAACGCACCGAAGCCGAAGTGACCCGCCAGCTCGACCAGTTCCGTTTCGACCTGGCTGCACAAGCCTTGTACGAGTTCATCTGGAACCAGTATTGCGACTGGTACCTGGAACTGTCCAAGCCCGTGCTGTGGGACGAAAACGCGCCGGTTGAACGCCAGCGCGGCACTCGCCGTACCCTGGTACGCGTGCTCGAAGTGGCGCTGCGCCTGGCGCATCCGTTCATGCCGTTCATCACCGAAGAAATCTGGCAGCGCCTGGCGCCACTGGCCGGTATCGAAGGCAAGACCATCATGCTGCAACCTTGGCCGGTGGCCAACGAAGCGCGCATCGATGAAGCCGCCGAAAGCGATATCGAATGGCTCAAGACCCTGATGCTTGGCACGCGCAACATCCGCGCCGAGATGAACATCGGGCCGGGCAAGCCACTGGCGGTGTTCGTGAAGAACGCCAGTGCCGAGGACCAGCGTCGTCTCAGCGAGAATGACGCACTGCTGAAAAAGCTGGCGAAGCTGGAGTCGATCACCGTATTGGCGGCCGGCGAAGACGCACCACTGTCTGCCACTGCACTGGTCGGTGACATGGAAGTGCTGGTGCCGATGGCTGGCCTGATCGACAAGGGTGCGGAACTGGCCCGTCTCGACAAGGAAATCGCCCGCCTGCAAGGCGAAGTGCAACGCGTGGGCGGCAAGCTGTCCAACGCGGCGTTCGTCGACAAGGCGCCGGCGGAAGTGATCGACAAGGAACGCGCCAAGTTGGCCGAGGCTGAACAGGCCTTGGGCAAGCTGGCGGAGCAACATGCGCGGATTTCCAGCCTGTAAGGTGGACCGCGTTTAAGAAAGAGGCCTTCAGGCCTAATGCCAGTCAGTTAAGACGTAGAAAGGGTAAAAAATAACCTGTGGCGAGGGAGCTTGCTCCCGCTGGGCCGCGAAGCGGCCCCAGCTCTTTGTTTCAAAAGACTGGGACTGCTGCGCAGTCCAACGGGAGCAAGCTCCCTCGCCACAGGTACAGTGTTTGCCCTTAACTGACTTGCATTAGGCCTTCGGGCCTCTTTTTTTTGCCTGGAGACTCCCAATGCCAGGCTGGCAATACAGTCAATGTGGGAGGGGGCTTGCCCCCGATAGCGGTGTCTCAGCTACCTATGAACTGGCGGGTCCACCGCAATCGGGAGCAAGCCCCCTCCCACATTTGACCGGGACAGGCTCAGGATGTGTGACAATGCCCACCACTTTGAGCCAACACCAGAATCATCATGACCGCCCCCAGCACGCCAAAACCTCCGCGCAAGAAGCCTAAAACCGCAACCACGGCCAAACCCGTCGTGCCGCGCAAAGAGGCCACCCTGCACCCGCGCAACCGCCACACAGGCCGTTACGACTTCCAGGCACTGATCAAGACCACGCCGGAACTGGCGCAATTCGTGATCATCAACCCGTACGGCAAGGAAAGCATCGACTTCGCCAGCCCGGACGCGGTGCGGGTGTTCAACCGAGCGTTGCTCAAGTCGTTCTATGGCATCCAGCATTGGGACATCCCGGCCGATTACCTGTGTCCACCGGTACCGGGGCGTGCCGACTACGTGCACTTCCTCGCCGACCTGCTGGCCAGCGTCAATGACGGCAAGATCCCACGCGGTTCGATCGTCAAGGTGCTGGACATCGGCATGGGCGCCAACTGCGTCTACCCGCTGATTGGCTACATGGAGTACCGCTGGAACTTCCTCGGCTCGGAGGTCGACCCTATCGCCGTGGCCGCCGCCAAGGCAATCGTGCAGTCCAATGACCTGAGCAAAGTCATCCAACTGCGCCAGCAGACCAACCCCAAGCAGATCCTGCTGAGCCTGCTGGAGCCGGGTGAGCGCTTTGACCTGACCATGTGCAACCCGCCGTTCCATGCGTCCATGGACGAAGCGACCAAGGGCAGCGAGCGCAAGTGGCGCGCCCTGGGCAAAGCCGACCCCAAGCGCAAGTTGCCGGTGCTGAACTTCGGTGGCCAATCAGCTGAACTGTGGTGTGAAGGCGGCGAAGCGCGCTTTGTGACGCAGCTGATTGCCGAGAGCGCGCATTTTGCCCACAAGGTGTTGTGGTTCAGCACCTTGGTGTCAAAAGCGTCAAACTTGCCCGCTATCGAGACAGCCCTGAAAAAAGCCGGCGTGCTGGAAAGCCAAGTGGTGGAAATGTCCCAGGGCCAGAAGCAAAGCCGTTTCGTGGCCTGGACCTTCCAGACCAAGAACGAGCAGCAGATCTGGCGCCAGCGCTGGGTGCGCGACTGATCCATTGTGGCGAGGGAGCTTGCTCCCGCTGGGCTGCGCAGCGGCCCCAAAAGTCTGGGAGCGCTTCGCACTCCAGCGGGAGCAAGCTCCCTCGCCACAGTAACCCCGCAACCACAGTAAATCGCAGGCAACAAAAAACCGTGCCCGGATCGCTCCGGAGCACGGTTTCTTTTGCTGCGTCTTACTTGTTAACAGCGTCGGTCAGGCCTTTGGCCACAACCAGCTTGATAACTTTCTTGGCAGCGATTTCGATGGCAGCGCCGGTCGAAGGGTTACGGCCAGTACGGGCAGGACGCTCGGTCACTTTCAGTTTGCCAACGCCTGGCAGAGTGATTTCGCCGCCGTTTTCCAGCTGGTCAGCAACAACTTGGCTCAGTTGGTCCAGCAGAGCGCGCACGGTAGTTTTCGGTGCGTCTACTGCTTCAGCCAGGTCAGCGATCAGTTGGTCTTTAGTAATAGCCATTGTGGTGTTCCTTCCCTATCAAATTCATATGGATTGCAGAGTGCAGTGTCAGCCGTCGAGCCCGACCGTCATGGCCTGGCACCCCCGGCTATAACCACGGAGATCGGGGTTATAGATGCTTGAAACGGGGATTGGTTCGACCTGACAGATGCTGAATGCACGCTTATCGCCGAGACTTGGCGTAAGACGGGGCAAAACTAGCACAGAGACGGGGAAATATCCGCTTCTACCTACCCATTTGGTCAGCTTTATCGCTCTAAACCGTGAAAAAAAGGCATATGGCCCGTCGGAGGGTGCTCGAAACACCCTTCGAAGCACGTCTTGGCCAATGGTGCGGTACACTTGGCGACTTTTCGGGGAGGCCAACCGCTCCCCTATCAACCAGCCGAGAAGCCTATGCCGATCCGTCACTGCATCGTCCACCTGATCGACAAAAAACCCGACGGCACACCTGCAGTTCTCCATGCCCGCGACTCCGAGCTTGCCGAGTCGGCCGCCATCGAGAACATGCTTGCCGACCTCAACGAGAGCTACAACGCCAAACAAGGCAAGGCCTGGGGTTTCTTCCATGCCGAGTCCGGTGCGCACCCGTTCAGCGGCTGGTTGAAGGAGTATTTCGAGGGTGGGCAGGATTTCACCACCTTCAGCCGCACCGCTGTCGAGCACCTGCAGAAGCTGATGGAAGAGTCCAACCTCTCCACCGGCGGCCACGTGCTGTTTGCCCACTATCAACAGGGCATGACCGACTACCTGGCCATCGCCCTGCTGCACCACAGCGAAGGCGTGGCGGTGACCGACGAGCTGGATGTGACTCCCTCGCGTCACCTGGACCTCGGCCAGCTGCACCTGGCGGCACGCATCAACGTGTCCGAGTGGCAGAACAACAAGCAGTCCAAGCAGTACATTTCCTTTATCAAGGGCAAGAACGGCAAGAAGGTTTCGGAATACTTCCGCGACTTCATCGGCTGCCAGGAAGGCGTCGACGGCCCGGGCGAGACCCGCACCCTGCTCAAGGCCTTCAGCGACTTCGTCGAAAGCGAAGACCTGCCGGACGAATCCGCCCGCGAGAAAACCAAGACCCTGGTGGACTACGCCAGCAGCCAGGCCAAGCTCGGTGAACCGATGGGCCTGGAAGAACTCTCCGGATTGATCGATGAAGATCGGCCAAAAGCCTTCTACGACCATATCCGCAACAAGGACTACGGCCTGTCGCCAGAAATCCCTGCCGATAAGCGTACCCTCAACCAGTTCCGCCGCTTCACCGGCCGAGCCGAGGGCTTGTCCATCAGCTTTGAAGCGCACCTGCTGGGCGACAAGATCGAGTACGACGAAGCCGCCGGCACCTTGATCATCAAGGGCCTGCCAACCCAACTGACCGATCAGCTCAAGCGCCGCAACTGATGCTGGGCGGGGTTTTCAAGAAAGTCCTGCTGGTGTTGCTGGTCGTGGTGGTGATCCAGAACTGGGGCAAGATCGAGCGGGTGTTCAACCCCTCGCAAGGGGTGCCGGAGCACGTGCGCACGTCGGCGCGCGTGGTGCTCTATTCCACCGAATGGTGTGGGTACTGCAAACAGATCCGCCGGTTCCTGGACCAGAAAGGCATTCCCTACCAGGCGTTCGATATCGAGAAGGACGCCCAGGCGCGCAAGGCGTATGAGGCGTTGGGCGGCGGCGGGATTCCGTTCGTGGACGTGAACGGCACGCTGATTCGCGACTACAGCCCGGAGAAAATCATGGCGGCGCTGAAGTAATCAGCGCACCACGATCATTCGCCCCAGCACATGGTGCTGTTCAAAACCCAGTACCGCCTGCAATGCATTCAGCACCGCCTGCGGATCCTGGCTCGGGAAGCTGCCGCTGACGCGCTTGGCGCCCATCTCGTCATTGAGCAACAGGATGCGACCAGGGTAATAACGCTCCAGGTCCTTGACCACGTCGGCCAGCGGCGCCTTGTAGTAGTTGAGCCAGCCGTCGCGCCAGGCCAGGCGTGATTCGCTGTCGACCGCGTGCATCTGATCGGCAATGCCATCGGTGTAGGCCACTTGCTGGCCCGCCGTAAGAATCTGCTGCTGGCCCTGCGTTGACGGCGTCACGCCAACCCGCCCGGACAACACCGTTACCTGAGCGCCTGCCGGTTGCAGACGGACTTCAAACTGTGTGCCCAGCACCCGCGCTTCGCCACTGCCCGCCGCCACGACGAAGGACTCACCGGTGTGGGTCACGCTGAAAAAGCCCGCGCCCCGACGCAGTTGGATATGCCGTTCGCCATGGTTGAAATCCACAGCAATGGCGCTGTCGGCATCGAGGGTGATTTGGGACTTGTCGGCCAGGGTGACGGTTTTGATTTCTCCGGGCGCCGTCACATAGTCCGCGCCAAAGTCATCGACCCAGCGCGACGGCTGCCAACCGGCGCCCATCGACGCCATCACCACCAGGCACGCGGCCATGGCCAGCGCCCCGGACCAGCGCACGACCCGCGAACGCTTCGAGGCATGCATGGCATTAAGGTAGCCCTGCAATGCCAACGCCTCCTCGTCCGCCAACTTGCGCGCCGGTACTTCACTCAACTCCCACAGCACCTGCGCCTGGGAATAGGCCGCGACGTGCGCAGGGTCGGCCCGCAGCCACTGGCTGAACGTAGCCTGGTCGCCGCTGCTGGGCTGGTCGTGCAGCAGGCTCAGCCAGGCCAGTGCGGCTTGCTCCTGGGCGGGCGTGGGGGTGACGTTCACGGTGCTTTCCCTGGCGTGCGGGGGGATGAAGGTTCGCGAAGGCTGGCTTTGCAGGCTTCGAGGGCACGCATCATATGTTTTTCCACGGCACTTTGGGACAGGCCCATGGCCTTGGCGATTTCGGCGTACTTACGGCCGTGGATGCGGTTGAGCAGGAAAATCTGCCGCGTACGCTCGGGCAAGCTGCGCAGGGCCGCTTCGACGTGGCGCAGATCGTTGCCTGCCTCCAGCGCCGCCTGGGGTTCGGAGCCCTGGTTGTCTTGCTGCTCGGGCAGCCAGCCTTCGCTGCTGCGCACCCGTGCGCCTTCGCTGCGCAGGTGGTCGATAGCGATGTTGCCGGCGCAGCGCAACAGGTAGGTGCTGAGTTCTTCAACCTGCACCAGCGGCCGGCGCCAGAAGCGCAGGAACAGGTCCTGCACCAGGTCAGCCGCCGTGGCGCGGCACCCCACGCGTCGACTTACCAGGGCTTCCATCTGCGAACGCTGGGACAAGAACACCTGCAGGAAATGCGCACGTCCACCGGCCGCGTCAGCGTGCTGGCTGTCCTGGGATTCGGGTGGGGTGCTGATCATCAAGGTGGGCTCAAAGGGTGGCAAACGCCGCAACCGGGCTGGCCAGCAGGCCGACGCCTGCCAGGATCAAGGCCAGCCTTGGCCGATACGGCAACAACAGCACCAACAGCAGCGCGCTGAGCATCAACACGGCGCACCACTCCACCAGGCCCTGCCCCCAACCGACGACACTCACCGCCGGCCAGATCGACAGCGTCAGCAGCAACCAGCCGGTCACACGCAACCCCAGGCGCCGCCGGGGCGAGGGTTTGCTGTGCAGCAGCTCGCCGTGGTGACGGTCAGTGGACAAGCACAGTGCCGTGAACCCGGCGTAGCACATCAGCAGAGCGAGCAGCATTCAGTTCGTCTCCTGCTTGAGCGTCAACGGGCGTGCGCGTTCAGCCTTGGGCACCGGCGCGGTGCGATGCTGCATCTTCCAGGCGGCCCAGGCGAGAAACACTCCGCTGGCCAGGCAAGTCAGGTCGAAGCCGGCCATGGCCCAATCGCCGGTGGCCAGCGAAACGCCAAGGTGGTGCGAGGTCGTCAACGCATTGAGCAGCGGAATGGCGATAAACAGCAGCGCGCCGACGCTTAACTGCTCGACCCAACCCTGTCGCCCGCGCCGCAGGATGGCGTGCAACAGGCTCAGGCCCCAGGCGATAAAGAAGGTTTGCACTTCCCAGTCGGAACGCTCGGCGAAGCTCACCGGTAGCAGACGGTTCGCCCAGAAAAACACCGCGATGGCGATCATCAGCCCGGACATACTGGCGATGTTGAGTACTTCCACCAAGCGCAACTCAAACGGCATGACCGCGGCTTTAGCGTGTTTGAGCTGGCGTTTGCCGAGCCAGATCACCAGCCCGGTGCCGATCATCGCCGTGCCCGCCAAGCCACAGATAAAGTACAACCAGCGCAGGACCGGACCGGCGAAATGGCCCATGTGCAGGCCGTAGAAACTGCCGCCGATGGCCGCCGGCAGTGACTGCCCACCACTCACCCGCAACAGCTCACCGGTGCTGCCGTTGAAGGAAACGGTGCTGCCGAAATCGTGCACCACGCTGTCGGAACCTGCGCGGAACACATTGACCGAGGCGTTTACATCGCTGGGATTATTCACCGCCACGCGCCCCACATGCCCACCGTCCCACTGCGCCCGTGCCTGTTCGTACATCGGCACCAGCGGCCGCAATGTGCCTGGCTGGCCCAAGGCCGGCGCGTTGTTGGTGTTGGGGAACACCTCGCTGAAAAAGGCGCGGGTGTCGTTGCCATAAGAAGCCAGGATCGGCGCCGGCATCACCATGCTCATGAAGATCACCAGGCTGCTGTAGGTAATCATCAAATGGAATGGCAGCACCAGCACGCCCACCGCGTTATGCCCGTCGAGCCAGGAGCGTTGGCCTTTGCGGGGGCGGAAGGTGAAGAAGTCCTTGAAGATTTTCTTGTGGGTGATGATGCCGGTGATCAGCGCGACAAACATCACCATCGCGGCAATGGTCGACAGCCAACGGCCCCACGGGTGAGGCATCTGCAGCTGGAAATGGAAGCGATAGAAGAACTCGCCGCCCATGCTTTCACGGGCCTGCACGGCCTGGCCGCTGACCGGGTCGAGGGTTTTCTGGATGAAATTACCGCGCTTGCCGGGGTCGACCTTGTCTTGCCACATCACCGAAAGGCCAGGGTCGCGGCTGTCGGGCAAGGTGATGAACCAGCGCGCGGCATTCGGTGCCTGCTGCTGCAGATACGCCTGTGCCACCGTGAGGCTGCGTGTGTCGTCGAGCGGATGGGCCTGTACTTCAGGCTGCATCCAATGACTGATTTCGTCCTTGAAATACGCCAAGGTGCCGGTCAGGAAAATCGCAAACAGCAGCCAGCCAAAGATCAGCCCAGCCCAGGTGTGCAGCCAAGCCATGGCCTGGCGAAAGCCCTCTTTCATGTGCGTGCCATCCAGAACCCCACACCCGCCAACGTGGCGAAAGCCGCGCTCGGCAGCATCACACCCAACCAGGCGCGCACGGCACTGCGGCAGGCGAAACACCAGAGCACGGCCAGCAGATAGAACACGAACGAACTCATCATCCCGGTGATCACTGCGTCAGCACGGGAAATAGGCATCCACAGCGCCAAGCAGATACTGGCCAGGGAAGCCATCAGGTACCCCCCCACCACGGCAGCCAGCACGCGCGAGGTCACAGCAAGACGATAGGAGACAGGCAGCGAGGTTTTGCTTTTCATGCGGGAAGCGCCAGGTTCATCAGCACGCAATATTAATGATAAATATTCTCATAAGCAAAACAGAACGGATGAATCACCTGCGCAGGTGGATTGCCGAAGCCGCTCACGCACCCTACAATGCGAACAATTCTTGTTCTCTAAAGCATGGCGATGCTTGTGGAGTGTCCCCGTTGAGCCCGTCCAACACCGTCGAAGTTTTGTACAACGACCACCACCGCTGGCTCACCGGCTGGTTGCGACGCAAGCTCGGCTGCCCGGAAAGTGCCGCCGACCTGGCACAGGACACCTTCATTCGCGTGCTCACCGCACGGGAAACGCCCCCGTTGATCGAGCCCCGTGCGTTTCTCACCACCGTCGCCAAGCGCGTGCTGTTCAACTTCTACCGCCGCCAGGACCTGGAACGCGCCTACCTCGACGCCTTGGCGCACATGCCCGAGCACGTCGCGCCGTCGGAAGAAGAACGCACAATCATCCTGCAAACCCTGGTGGAGCTGGATCAGCTGCTCGACGGCCTGCCCGTGCCGGTCAAACGCGCTTTCCTGCTGGCCCAGCTGGATGGCCTGACCTACGCACAAATCGGCGCTGAACTGGGCATCTCCGTCGCCACCGTCAAACGCCACCTGAACAAAGCGGCCATGCGCTGCTATTTCGCCCTATGAATTTTTCCACACAAGTCGCCGAACAAGCCGTGCACTGGCTGATGGAAATGCAGCAAGGCGCGCTCAACCCTCGCCAGCAAGCGGCCTGGCAGCAATGGCTGAACGCCCACAGCGAACACCAGCGCGCGTGGGACCATATGCAGCGCGTGAATCAGCGCCTGCGCGGCATGCCCTCGCCCCTGGCCCATGCCGCATTGAATGCGCCGACCTCCACCAGCCGCCGCCAGGCCCTCAAGTTACTGCTGGTCCTCGGTGCCGGTTCGGCCGCCGCCTGGAGCCTGCGCCAGCAACATATCCTGCCGCCGCTGACCGCCGACTATCGCAGCCCCGTCGGCCAGCGTCGCAAGGTGCAATTGGCCGATGGCAGCCAATTGCAGCTCAATACCGGCAGCGCGGTAGACGTGCATTTCGATGGCCGGCAGCGGCTGATCCGCCTGCTTGAAGGCGAGATCCTGCTGACCAGCCTCGCAGGCAATACGCCGCTGAATGTCTTGACCGGCCAGGGGCTGCTCACCAGCCAGGCGGCGCGCTTGAATGTGCGCCAGTTCAACGATCACACCCAACTGACGGTCTTCGATGGCCGCGCCGAGGTGATGCCCAACACCTACAGCGGCCTGCCGCTGACGGTCGAGGCTGGGCGCCAGGTCAACTTCACCCGCAAAGGCTGGGACACCCCGCGCCCCACCGACGCCAACAGCGGCGCCTGGGCCGACGGCATGCTGGTCGCATCCCACATGCGCCTGGAAGATTTCCTCGGCGAACTGGGCCGTTATCGTCGTGGCCAGGTCAATTGCGACCCACAGGTGGCCAACCTGCTGATCTCCGGCAGCTACCCGCTGGATGACAGCGAACGCATTCTCGACCTGCTGGAAGTGAGCCTGCCGGTGAAAGTACGGCGCTTTACGCGGTATTGGGTGACGGTGCAGGCACGCGCCTGAGATTAATTTCAAAAACGATGAGCCGTTTTCCACCCCTCGCGTGACAGAGAAGGAAAGCCACCTTGATCCTTCCTTCTCAGGACCGCTGTTCATGCCCCAGCAACCGACGCTTCTCGCCCGCACCTTGCGCCAACTCCTACTCGGCGCCAGCCTGAGTCTTACCGTATTGCCGCCGGTGATGGCGGCCGATGCCAAGCCGTATCACATCGCCCCGACATCGCTGGAAGCTGCGTTGAACCAGTTTGGCCGCGAAGCGGGCGTGCTGATTTCCTTCGGTTCCGAGGTTACGGCGGGTAGACAGAGCCGTGGCCTGTCCGGCAATTACAGCGCCGCAGACGGCCTGCAAAAACTGCTGGAAGGCACCGGCCTGCAAGCCCGCGCCGAGGGCGACAATGCCTACAGCCTGCAACCGGTCACGGCACCGGCCAGTATCGAATTGGGCACGTCCAGCGTGGTCGGCGACTGGCTCGGCGATGCGGCGCAAACCAACGTATTCGAACACCCAGGCGCCCGTGATGTGATCCGCCGCGAAGAGTTCGAGCGTCAGGGTGCGACCCAGGCCAAGGACGTGCTCAACCGCATCCCCGGCGTCAACGCACCGGACAACAACGGCACCGGCAGCCACGACATGGCGCTTAACTTCGGCATTCGCGGCCTCAACCCGCGCCTGGCCTCGCGCTCCACGGTGTTGATGGACGGCATCCCGGTGCCTTTCGCGCCTTACGGCCAGCCGCAGCTTTCATTCGCGCCGATCAGCATGGGCAACATGGATGCGGTGGACGTCGTACGCGGCGGCGGCGCTGTGCGCTACGGCCCGCAGAACGTCGGCGGCGTGGTCAACTTCGTGACCCGCGCGATCCCGGATGCGCCCACGGTCAAAGGCGGCCTGCAGACCGAAACCAGCCCGTCCTCCAGCCACGACGGCTTCAAGACCACCGGCAACCTGCTCGCCGGCGGCACCGCCGACAACGGCCTGGGCGGCGCGCTGCTGTACTCCGGCACCCGAGGCGGCGACTGGCGCGAGAACAGCAACACGCGCATTGACGACTTGATCCTCAAGGGTAAATACCAGCTCGATGATGCCAACAGCTTCAACGCCATGGCGCAATACTACGAAGGCCAAGCCGATATGCCCGGTGGTTTGAACGTCGCGGACTACAAGGCCGATCCGTATCAGTCCACCCGTCCCTACGACAAGTTCTGGGGCCGCCGTACGATGTTCAACGTCGGCTATCGCTATGAGCAGGACCGTCGCGAATTCACCGTGAACAGTTTCTTCACCAAGACGCTGCGCAGCGGCTACCTCGACCAAGGCACGTTCCTGTCGCTGTCCCCGCGCGAGTACTGGGTGCGCGGCTTGGAAACGCGCTTCGCCCAAGGCTTTGACCTGGGCCCGACCAGCCACGAAGTGGGCGTCGGCTACCGTTATATCAACGAGGCCGGCCACGAACTGCGCTACCGCACGCCGATTGCCGCCAACCAGCAAATCCCCACCACCGACAGCCGCAATGACCGCGACACCCGTGGCGGCACCGAGGCCAATGCTTTCTTCATCGATGACCGGATTGATATCGGCAAGTGGACCATCACCCCGGGCATTCGCTACGAGATGATCGAGTCCCAGCAAACCAACAACCTCAGCAACGTTAAATACAAGGGTGACTACAACACCGCGCTGCCGGCATTGAACGTGCTCTATCACCTCACCGACGACTGGAACCTCTACGCGAACACCGAAGGTTCGTTCGGCAGCGTGCAATACAGCCAGATGCCCAACCGTGTGACCAGCGGCGAAGTCAAACCGGAAAAAGCGCGCACCTGGGAACTCGGCACACGCTACGACAACGGCAGCCTGCGCGCGGAAATCGGCGCGTTCCTGATCAACTTCGACAACCAGTACGAAAGCAACCAGACCAATGATTCGGTGATTGCCCGTGGTGAGACCCGTCACCAGGGCATCGAATCCAGCATCAACTACGCCCTCGACGGCTTGAGCCCGGCGCTGGCAGGGTTCGATGTGTATGCCAGCTACGCTTACGTGGACGCCACCATCCGCGAAGACGGCCCGAACAAAGGCAACCGCGTGCCCTTCTCGTCAAAACACAAGGGCACCCTCGGCGTGGGCTACACCGAAGGCCGCTGGAAGCTCAACCTGGACAGCAGCTACCAGAGCAGCCAGTTCGCCGACAACGCCAACACCCAGGCCGAAAGCGCCGACGGTGCGAACGGGCGCATCCCCGGCTACATGCTGTTCAGCAGCCGCGCCGCCTACGACTTCGGCCCGCAGCTGTCGGATCTGAACGTGGCGGTGGGAGTGAAAAACATCTTCAACAAGCAGTACTACACACGTTCATTCGACGATAACAACAAAGGCAAATACGTCGGTGAGCCACGCACGGTGTATGTGCAGACCTCCATCGCGTTCTAACGGCTCGAGCCACAAATAACCTGTGGTGAGTGGGCCTGTTGTGGTGAGCGGGCTTGCCCCTCGCCGGGTTGCGCAGCGACCCTGAAAAATGGGCCTGCTACGCAGTCCAGCGCGGGGCAAGCCCGCTCACCACAATGCCTATGTTCATCCTGAGTTCTAACTGCCCGCCAGGCACGAGGGCGTGCCGGCCACCAACGCGTCGATGGCACAGCGCGTCTTGGCCGGCATGTGCGCCGCCGTGGGCCAGATCACGTGGATCGGCGAGGGCTGCTCGCAGTAACCAGGCAGTACCGCTTGCAACTGACCGCGCAGCGCATAGTGGGCGATCAGCCAACTGGGCAACCAGGCCAGGCCCACGCCCGCGATGGCGGCATCGGCCACGGCCTGGAGGTCATCCATCATCAGCGGCGAGGCCACCCGCGCACGGTGTGGGCGGCCCTGCTCGTCATTGAGCGCCCACTCCTGGCGCGGGGCACTGCAGCGATAAGCAATGCCCCGATGCCCGGCCAGGTCCTCGATGCGCTCTATTTGACCCACGCGCTGCAAGTACGCCGGTGACGCCGCCAGGCCAATCGCCTGCTCGCCCAGGCGACGGGCGCTCAAGCGGTCGGTGTCGGGCAGCGCGCCGATGCGTACCGCCAAGTCGAAGCCTTCCTGGGCAACGTCGATCAGCCGGTCAGAGAAAGAAATCTCGATCTCCAATTCGGCAAATCTATCCATCAACCCCCAGAGCGCAGGCGCCGCATAGTGGTGCCCGAACGCTAATGGCAGGCTGGCCCGCAACCGCCCACGGGGTTGTTGCCGTCCGCTTTCCAGCACGGATTCGGCGGCCTCAAGTTCCGCCAGCGCCCGCAGGCAATGCTCGTAATAGGCCTGCCCGTCCTCGGTCAACCGTTGGCGACGGGTAGAGCGCTGTAACAGGCACGTGCCCAGGCGGGCCTCAAGTCGCGCCAAGCCCTTGCCGACTGCCGAGCGCGTCACATTCAGCCGCTCGGCGGCTTCGGTCAGGTTGCCGCTCTCGACGATCTGCAGAAAGAGTTCAACGCCATCAAAACGTGGAGTGGTCATGGGCTCGATTGTCGCTCCTGATTCCCGTATTACTGGAAAACTTATCACAAATAAAGAACCAGATTCCCCTGAAAATAGCCCGATACCCCAACGACAGGAGAGTCCCCATGCCACCCGCTGCCACGTTATCGGTCGCCAGCCCACCGCGCACCGCCAAAAATGGTCTCGCGCTGACCGCCGTGTGCCTGGTCGCCCTGATGTTCGGCCTGGAAATCTCCAGCGTGCCGGTCATCCTGCCCACCCTTGAAAGGGAACTGGGCACTGGCTTCCAGGACGCCCAATGGATCATGAATGCCTACACCCTGGCCTGCACCAGTGTGTTGATGGCGGCCGGCACTCTGGCCGATCGCTTTGGCCGCCGACGCATGCTGGTGCTGTGCCTGTGGCTGTTCGGGCTAGCGTCCCTGGCCTGTGGACTGGCGGAGCAGGCTTCGACGCTGATCGCCGCGCGTTTCGTCCAGGGCATCGGCGCCGGGGCGATGATGATTTGCCAGTTCGCGATTTTGTCGCACTTGTTCCGCGAACCGGCAGCGCGGGCGCGAGCATTCGCGATCTGGGGCGTGATTGCCGGCATGGGCCTGGGCTTCGGGCCGATGGTGGGCGCGTTGATCCTGGCGGTGGCGGATTGGCGCTGGGTGTTTCTCGTGCACGCGCCACTCACGGTGTTCACCCTGGTGCTGCTGCACATCAGCGTGCAGGAGTCCCGCGACCCGGCGGGCAATCGCCTGGACATCGCCGGCATGCTCACCTTGACGCTGTCGGTATTCGCACTGGTCTACTTCATCACCCAAGGCACCGAACACGGCTTTGGCACACCGGCCATGCTCGGCTGGGCGGGCCTGGCAGTGGCCGCACTGCTGCTGTTCATCGTTGTTGAACGGCGCAGCGCCCACCCGATGTTTGATTTCTCGGTGTTCCGTATCCAGCGCTTCAACGGCGCGTTGATGGGCTCGATCGGCATGAACTTCAGCTTCTGGCCGTTCATGATCTACCTGCCGCTGTATTTCCAGGCCGGGCTGGGCTACGACACCTTGACCACCGGCGGCGCCCTGCTCGCCTACACCTTGCCGACACTGCTGGTGCCGCCACTGGCCGAACGCCTGGCCCTGCGCTATGGCGCCGAACGCATCATCCCTCTTGGGTTAGGTTTGATGGGTGCAGGTTTCTTGAGCATG
Organism: Pseudomonas petroselini; assembly: GCF_045037875.1. Taxonomy (NCBI): domain Bacteria; kingdom Pseudomonadati; phylum Pseudomonadota; class Gammaproteobacteria; order Pseudomonadales; family Pseudomonadaceae; genus Pseudomonas; species Pseudomonas petroselini. The sequence goes on along the minus strand of NZ_CP173614.1, from coordinate 1,958,727 downwards.
GCCGCAGCAAACGCTGCCGCGCAGCCAAGCATCGTGCTGGTGCTGAGCAGTTGCATCGCGGCCGGTGTGGGATTGGCGCTGACCAACTCCCCCACCACCAACACCACCACCGGTTCAGTCTCGGCCGACCGCGCAGGCATGGCCTCGGGCATCGACCTCAGCGCGCGGCTGATCACCCTCGCGCTCAACATCGCGTTGATGGGGTTGGTGCTGTTGCTGGGGATCAGCCATCAACTGGCTGCTGTATTGCCCGAAAGCACAGCGCTGGATTGGGCGGCCCTCAGCCAAAACATTGCGGCGGGCAAACTGGCTTCATCGATGGACCTTAGCGTCACCGATGCCCAGGCAGCCCTGCGCCATGGCGTCGGCTGGGCCATGCTCTTCGCGGGAGGGGGGGCGTGTGGGTTGGCGTGGTTGAGCAGGTATTTCTTCCGGCGCGGACACTAAACGAAAACGGGCCTGCAATGGCAGGCCCGTTCAGTGGGGGATGAAAGAACTTTCAGTGATCAGCTGTTAAACACAGCACGTTCTTTTTCCAGAAACTCCTGTTCAAGCTCATCTTCATTGACCTTGGTGTCCGACAGACTTTTCCCGGCAGCGCGTGGCTTGCCTTGCAGTCTGCCAAACAGATGTTCCAACGCATGGTCCAGCTTGGTCGCCGCACCGTCGATCGCCTGTTCCAGGGTATCGGCCTTGTGCAGTACCGACAGCGGTTGATGGCCTTTTGGCCGTGCTTCCAGGCGGCAACTTAAATCGTGGGGACCGGGCTTGTCGCCGTTCTCATCCCGCAGGTAGACCTCCACGCGGGTCAGGTCTTCTTCGTAACGTTCGAGCGTGCTCTCAATGGTAGTACGTACCCACTCCTCCAGTCGGATGCTGCTTTCAATATGGTTATCGCTATTGACTTGGATTTGCATAGTTCTTCCCTTATTTCAGCTAGCTCGTGAGAGGTCACAAACTGCAACACCGGGGTGGTGAAACCATGACCTCTTGATTACACAATTGAGCAGTCCGAAGAACAATTCAACCCCTTTGCAAAGATAAATCCCACATTACAAATTAAGTCTGACGACAAGCAAAAACGCTGTTAGGGTGGGGAGTTGGTTACATCTTCTTACGCTTAGCCAACCTTACAATTGCCCCTCTCCCAACGGGTGCAACCCGCGGAAAATCCCTGCTTCCTCCACCAGCCAATCATGCACCGCGCGCACGCCCGGATGGCTCAGTGCACCCGGCGCATAGAGCAGCACGTAGCGTTTGTGGTTGGGCACGGCCAGGCCGAACGGCACGATCAAGGTGCCGCGCTCCAATTCATCGTTGAGCAAGGTGCGCCGCGCGATGGCCACGCCCATGCCGGCAATGGCCGCCTCGATGGTCAGGTGGTTGCGATTGAACGTATGCCCACGGCGCACGTCGGCGTCGTGATAACCGATGGCATTCAGGTAGAACTCCCACTCTGCGTACTCATAACTCCCACGCCAGGCGGTGATGTCGTGCAGCAACGGGAAATGCACCAGGTCGGCCGGGCCATGCAATGGTGGCCTGCCGCGTAGAAGGCTCGGGGCGCACACCGGGAAGATCTGCTCGTCGAGCAAAGCTGTGGATAACAGGCCGGGGTAGCTGCCGTCGTTCAAGTCGATGGCCAAGTCAAAATCGCCCTCATGCAGAGCGATGCTGCTGTCCTCGGCAACCATGCGCAATTGGATATCCGGAAAGCGTTGCTGCAAGCGCGGTAAACGCGGGGTCAGCCACTTGCCGAGAAACGACGGGATCGAACGCAGCCGCAACGTGCCGCTGATCATCCCCGCGTCCAAGCGCTGCAGTTCAGCATCGATGCTGCCGTAGGCCTCACCCACCGTCGTCGCCAAACGCTGCCCCTCGGCACTCAGCTCTACCCCACGCGCGCGTCGATGAAACAAACGGAAACCCAATCGCTCCTCCAGCTGGCGGATCTGCTGGCTCACCGCACCCGGCGTGATGTGCAGTTCTTCGGCGCAACGCGTAAATGACAAATGCCGCGCAGCGCAGGAAAAAACGTGCAGCCAGACATACGTCTGGCCATGAAGGGGCCGGGTCATAGCGTTTAGTCCTGCTAAAGGGTGTCTTAGGATAATTCGTTGGTCAGTGCCGATCCAGAGGCTCAGTATCGCGCCAATTCCGCTCGCTCTACAAAACATGGCAGCGATTTCTACTCCATTGCTTGTAAGGCTTTAGCATGGCTATCAGCGTTTTTGATCTATTCAAAGTGGGCATTGGCCCCTCCAGCTCCCACACCGTCGGCCCCATGCGGGCGGCGGCGACCTTCGCCCAAGCCCTGATCGACCAACAATTGCTGACCGATACCCGCCGCGTGGAAGTGCGCCTGTACGGCTCACTGTCCGCCACCGGTGTCGGCCACGCCACCGACCGCGCCTGCGTGATGGGGCTGATGGGCGAATGGCCGGATCAGGTTGATCCGAGCTCGATCAATCCCCGCATCCAGCAATTGCACGAGTCCGGCCGTCTGCTACTCGCAGGCACACAAGACATTGCCTTCAACTGGCACACAGACCTCCTGCTGCTGGACGAGAGCCTGCCCTACCACCCCAACGCCATGTCCCTGCACGCCTATGGCGAAAATGGCCTGTTGAGTGAGCAAACCTATTACTCGGTGGGCGGCGGTTTCATCATCGAAGCGGCAGAAGCCGCTTCCGGCATTGCGCCGACCAGCGATGTTGATTTGCCCTACGACTTTTCCAGCGCCGTGGAGCTGCTGGCCTTGTGTAACAAGCATGGCTTGCGGGTTTCCGAACTGATGATGGCCAACGAACGCGCTTGGCGCAGCGACGCCGACATCCGCAGCGGCCTGCTGCATATCTGGTCGGTGATGCGCGAATGCGTGGAGCAAGGCCTGCGCGATGAAGGCATCCTGCCAGGTGGCCTGGACGTGCCACGCCGCGCGGCAAAACTGCACCGCAGCCTGCTGGAAATCGGCAAGCCGAATGTGATCACTTCAACCTTGTCGGCGATGGAATGGGTCAACCTCTTCGCCCTCGCCGTCAACGAGGAAAATGCCGCCGGCGGGCGCATGGTGACTGCGCCGACCAATGGCGCCGCCGGGATCATCCCGGCCGTGCTGCATTACTACATGAAGTTCAACGCCGACGCGTCTGACGACGACGTAGTCAATTTCTTCCTGGCCGCTGCTGCCGTCGGCATTCTCTGCAAGAAAAATGCCTCGATCTCCGGTGCCGAAGTCGGCTGCCAGGGCGAGGTCGGTTCGGCCTGCGCCATGGCCGCTGCGGGGTTGGCCGACATCCTCGGCGCCACCCCCGAGCAATTGGAAAACGCCGCCGAAATCGGCCTGGAGCACAACCTCGGCCTCACCTGCGACCCGGTCGGCGGCCTGGTGCAAGTACCGTGCATCGAGCGCAACGCCATCGCGGCGGTCAAGGCGATCAACGCCACGCAAATGGCCCTGCGCGGTGACGGCAAACACTTCATTTCCCTCGACCGGGTGATCCGCACCATGCGCGATACCGGTGCCGACATGCATGACAAATACAAAGAAACTTCACGGGGCGGCCTGGCGGTCAGCTGGGTGGAGTGCTGATCGGAGCACTGCTACCCGCCCCAAACGTGAGCCCGCGCAAAAATAATAACGAGGCAATAACGATGACCGATGTACGTACACCTGCTGCCGAAAATCCTGTTTCAGACAACACCGTGACCACCGGCTGGACCCAACACGACACCACCTGGATGCTGGGCCTCTACGGCACCGCCATCGGTGCCGGCACCCTGTTCTTGCCGATCAATGCCGGCGTCGGCGGTTTCTGGCCGCTGATCGTGCTGGCACTGCTGGCCTTCCCCATGACTTTCTTCGCCCACCGTGGGCTGACGCGTTTTGTGCTGTCGGGCAAATCCGGCGACATCACCGAAGTGGTCGAAGAACACTTCGGCGTCGGCGCCGGCAAGCTGATCACCCTGCTGTATTTCTTTGCGATCTTCCCGATCCTGTTGGTGTACAGCGTGGCGCTGACCAACACCCTCGGCAGTTTCATGGAACACCAACTGCACATGGCCCCGCCACCTCGTGCGATCCTGTCGCTGGTGCTGATCCTCGGACTGATGGCCATTGTGCGCTGCGGCCAGGGCGTGATCGTCAAGGCCATGAGCGTGCTGGTGTACCCGTTCGTGGCCGCCCTGTTGCTGCTGGCCGTGAGCCTGGTCCCCAACTGGAACGGTGCGTTCTTCGCCTCTGCCAGCGAGGGCATGCCGCTGCCGATGTTCTTCAAGACCTTGTGGCTGGCGATCCCGGTGATGGTGTTTTCGTTCAACCATTCGCCGATCATCTCCGCGTTCGCCGTCGACCAGAAACGCGTGTACGGCCCGCAGGCCGAGCGCAAAAGCAGCGGCATCCTCGCCACCGCCCACGGCATGATGGTGCTGACCGTGATGTTCTTCTGCTTCAGTTGTGTACTGGCGTTGTCGCCGGCCGACCTGGCAGCGGCCAAGGCCCAGAACATCTCGATCCTGTCGTACCTGGCCAACCACTTCCAGACCCCGGTGATCGCCTACGCCGCGCCGTTGATCGCGCTGGTGGCCATCACCAAATCCTTCCTCGGCCACTACATCGGCGCGAGCGAAGGCTTCCAAGGCCTGATCGTCAAATCCCTGCGCGGGCGTAACCGTTCGATGTCGTCCAAATGGCTGGAACGCTGCACCGCGCTGTTTATGGTGCTGACGTGCTGGGCCGTGGCGACTTTCAACCCGAGCATCTTGGGCATGATCGAGACCATGGGCGGGCCGATCATCGCGTGCCTGCTGTTCTTGATGCCGATGTACGCGATCCGCCGCGTGCCCTCTCTGCGCCAGTATTCGGGTCAGCTGTCGAATGTGTTTGTGGTGGTGATTGGGTTGATTGCGCTGTCTGCGATCGTTTTCTCGGTACTGCCCTGAAACAGGTCACCGACTTCAAGAACAACCCAAAACAACTGTGGGAGCGGGCTTGTTCCCGATGGCGGTGTGTCAGCCAATGAATGCTCGGCTGAAAGACTGCTATCGGGGGCAAGCCCCCTCCCACATTGGAGTCGCACTGTCTGAAAGATCTCTGTACGGCACGCCCCTTGCTGTACAGCATTGAAGCAAACGGATCTTGTGAAGCTTCAGCGACGGAGTGGCCGGTGGTCAGGAGACGCGAACTAAACCCGACACCGGTCGTCAATGACTGCATGTTCTTATCAGGCGGTAACGCACCATGGACAATCCTTTTCAGATCATCACCGACACGTTCACGCCAGAATATCGTGTCAACTTGAGCATACAACGGCTGGACGGCAGCATCATGCTGACCCTCTCCAACGAGCAAGGTGTGGTAGCCAAACGCATGATCAGCGCCGAACAACGCAATGATCCAAAGCGGCTGAAGCGTCTGGTGCAGAGTATCCAATTCGGCATCGCCATCGAGCAGGGTCACAGTGCCATGGAAATCCTGGCGGTGATGACGGATGGCGATCACAAAGTGCTACAGCGCCCGCCCAACAGCCCCCTGCCCTTCAGTGTCGGGCTTTAAAGCTCACCCTTCTCGGTTTCCAGGCTCGCTTCGCCCTTGCGGCGCGGGCCTTCTACCTTCACGGAGGGGAACGACGACGACGCATAGCGCACCACCAGGATCGCAAACGCCAAGAGCAGAATCCCGCCGCACAGGTAGATGATGCCAATGTCGGGTGGATTGTGGTGGGACACGTTGGAAATCAGCAGACGCGTCAGCGCGGTGATTGCCACGTAGATCAGAAAGCGCACGGGCATGTGGTTGGTCTTGAAATAAATCCCGACCATCGCGCCCAATTCCAGGTAGATGAACAGCAGCAAGATGTCATCAATCTTGATATGCCCATTCTCGAGCATCCCCAGAAACTCCATCACCGCTGCCCACGCGGTCACCGCACCAATGGCGAACAGCGCCAGGTAGTGGAACGACTCGACAAACAGATTGCCCAGAGACTCGGCCAGACCATGTACTTGCTGGCGCAGCCTTTCGGCCCAGTTGATTTTCACGATGATGCTTCCTTAGGTCGACTCGACCGGATAATGCGGGTTGGACGTGACGGTTGTTCTGCATGCAGAAAAAAGGCCAGGGCAGGGAACTGAGATGGTGGCAGCATGACATGAGACACAGATTCATTAAGTGGCACATAACCTGTGGCGAGGGAGCTTGCTCCCGTTGGGGGTCACATTGAAGAGGGTGTCACCTTAGGATTACCCGGCAACCTCGCCGTGTTGTCAGAAATTTCCGTTGTAGCAAACCTCTATTTCCCGACTACATTAAAAAACTGCTACCCAAACCCCACGGTTTGGCTTACTCTTTTAACTGTATATGAATACAGTAGTAGCGAAAGACAACTATCGTGAAGGCATGTGAGGTGGTGAATGGCCGTCGAAGTGGTATACCGCAGCAGCCGAGATCTGGAGCGTTTGTTCATGGATAAAGCCGAAGCTGACCGTCATGACAAGATGCTTGAACTCGCTGAGTTGCTGGCAGAAGTGTTGCAAAAAGCCGTGCCGTCCTTGAGCGAGCAGCAGGTGGAAGAAGCCGGGATCTACATGGCGAAGAACCGCGATGTATTTGCCAAGGCGTTCAAGAGCCAGCCGGACGCGTTGTCCGAGTTGCTGAACGCACCGGCGGAATAAAGCCCGAATTGAACAGGCCCTGAATCATCGATTCAGGGCCTTTTTAATAACCGGCTATTGGTAAAGCAGGCGCTCGGCCAATTCATCCGCGACCCGTGCGGGCGAGCGTTTTTCGGCTTGGGCGTGAGCGAAGATTTCCGTGAGGCGCGTGCCGATGTTGGACAGGTGCGCGGTGATGGTCGGCAGTTCTGCCCCGCTGTGTTTGAGCGCAACGTAGATCAGGCCGCCCGAGTTGATTACGTAGTCAGGGGCGTAGAGGATGCCGCGCCCTTCCAGTTGGTCAGCCACTTGCAGGTTGGTCAATTGCGCACTGGCGGAACCGGCCACGGCAGCGCAGCGCAGTTGGCCGACGCTCTGGCGGTTGAACACGGCCCCGAGGCCGCAGGGCGCGAGGATGTCGCACGGGGTGCTGAGCAAGGCGTCGTTGGCGATGGGGTGCGCGCCCAGTTGCTCCATGGCCAACTGCACCTTGCCGTGGTCGATGTCGCTGACCAGCAGTTCGGCACCCGCGGCGTGCAGTTGTTCGGCCAGGGCGTAACCGACGTTACCCAGGCCCTGGATGGCGACGCGCAAACCTTCGAGGTTGTCGCTGCCCAGGCGGGCCATGGCGGTGGTGCGGATGCCGGCGAAAACGCCCATGGCGGCATGGGGCGAAGGGTCGCCTGCCGCGCTGGTGCTGGTGACGAAGCGGGTGTGCTGGGCGATGCAGTCCATGTCGGCCACCGAGGTGCCGCTGTCGGTGGCGGTGATGTAGCGGCCGTCGAGTTGCTCGATACAACGGCCGAATGCTTCAAACAGTGCCGCGCGGTTTTCCACATGGCCGGGGCGCAGGATCACCGCTGTGCCGCCACCCACCGGCAAACCGGCCAATGCCGCCTTGTAGCTCATGCCTTGGGCCAGGCGCGCAGCGTCGGCCACGGCACTTTCGTCGTCGGGGTAGGAGAGATAGCGACAACCGCCGAGAGCAGGCCCCAGGCGGCTGTTATGGATGGCGATGACCGCCTTCAGCCCGGTGGCCGGGTCGACGCTCAAGTGCAGCGATTCAAGGCGGGTGCTGTGCATGAGAGCAAACATCGTCAAGCTCCCGAATCACTTCTGGTAGTGGGCCAAGTATAGGCTTGCGGCAGAAACCTGCCGAAATACGCTGGAATAAGCCGCTCGATTTCGCAGGCCTTGCGGCATAAGCGCACAGGTTATCGCCTAAGCCACTGGACGAAAATTCCCAGCAAGGCTAAAACGGGGGCATCCGCCGGAGAATGCAATGAATCCCCGCAAAGCCTTTTTTGCCTGCCTGGAACGCTCCCCCCCTGCGCTGTTTGAAGCCGCGCTGTGGATCGCCGCCGAGCATGACCCGGCAGTGCAGCCATTGCTGATCCTGCAGGAGCTGACGTTGCTGCAACAGCAGGTGAGCCTCGGCATGCCCATGGTGCCGGCGGATGAACTGGGCCAGACGTTGTTGCGGCGCATGAATGACTTGGGGTTTGCCCAGGATGAGTTCACGCCACTGCGCCCCGCTGCCGCGCTGCTGGACAAGGTCTTGCAGCGCAAACGCGGACAACCCCTGGCCATGGGGCTGATCGCCCTTGAGTTGGCACGACGCCTGGATATCCCCATGGTCGGCGTGAATTTCCCCGGCCACTTTCTACTGCGGGTCCCCGGCGCCGATCACCTTCTGGACCCGTGCGGCGGCCGGCGCCTGTACCCCAATGATTGCCGTGACCTGCTGCAACGCCAATACGGCCCCAACCTCAAGCTGCAGGCCGACCACCTGCACACCGCCGATCCACGCTCGATCCTGCAGCGGCTGTCACGCAACCTGCGGCAATTGCACCTGGCCAACGACGCCCCGCTTGAAGCCTTGGTCGACGCCGAGCGCGTGCTGGAGCTGGGCAATGCCAGCGCCGCCGATTACCTGGCACGGGCCAGCCTGTACCAGCGCCTGGACTGCCCCAACGCCGAGCGTTTTGACTTGGAACACGCGCTGATGCTCAGCGAAGACCCGATCCAACGCCTGCGCCTGACCGAGCGCCTGGGGCATTTGCCGCCCAATTCAGTGGTGCACTGACGCCCGATTCTCGAGCGCTTCCACGCTGATTGACGCTGGCTCAGTGATTGCCCGGCGCCTTGAGAATATCGCCCGGCAGCGAGGCGTTCGGCCTCACACCGCCAGGCGAGCGCACCCGGATAATCAACAACGCCGCGATCACCGCCGGTATCGCGCAAAAGAAGAAAATCTGCTCCACCGGGATATGCATCGCCAGCAGTATGCTGCCAAACAGCGGCCCCAGGATCGAGCCAAACCGCCCCACGCCCAACGCCCAGCCCGTTCCGGTAGCGCGTACGTGCGCCGGGTAGAAATTGCTGGCAAAGGCGTTGAGGGTCAGCTGACCACCGATGATGCAAAACCCTGCCGCAAACACACAGGCCACCAGGTAGCGCGGGTTGTCATGGTTGAGACCGAGCAGAATGGTGCACACCGCCGCCGTCGCCATCACGCCGGACAGGAGGCGCACTTTGCTTTGCAAGCGGTCGGAGAACCAGGCCATGCCGATGGCCCCCAAGGTGCCGGCGAACAGGAACATCGACGTCACCAGGTTGGCTTCTTTCAACGCCAGCCCGCTTTCCAACAGCAGCGACGGCAACCAACTGATCATGAAATACAGCAGGATCAAGCTGACAAAAAAGGTCGCCCAGATCAGCAACGTCGGACGCGCATAGCCATTGCGGAACAACTCCACGACGGTCAGTTTGCTGCCCTGCTCCTGCTGGCTCTCGGCCTCGCTCGCAGGCGGCGCTTGCCAGCCGGGCAGCATGCGTGACGTCACGGCCTGCAGCCGCGCATACGGCGGCGCATCTCGCAGCAAGCGCGGCAAAGATTCCGGCAACCACCGCACAAGAAACGGGAACAACAGCAGCGGCGTTACGCCACCTGCCAAAAACACTGCCTGCCACCCGAAGCCTTCGATAAACCCCGCCGCCACAAACCCACCCGCTGCCCCACCAAACGAGAAGCCACAGGCCGCCAGGGTCACCATTAACGTGCGCAGGCGCGGTGGGGAGTAGTCCGACATCAACGCCATGGCACTGGGCATGGCGCCCCCCATGCCGATACCGCAGATAAACCTGGCGGCCATCAAGGTGGTCAGTGAGTGGGCGAACACCATCAGCACCGTGAGGCTGGCGTAGATCAGCACGCAGCCAAGCAGGATGCGTCGTACGCCAAAGCGATCCGCCAATGGCGTGACCAGTAGCGAACCCAAGGTCAGCCCAAGCAGGTTGGCGCTGAACACCGGCCCAAATGCGGCCTTTTCCAGCCCCCAATCCTGAGCCAACGCTGGAACTACATACCCCAACACCTGGGCGTCATAGCCATCCGTCACCAGCAACAGTGCCAGCAACAGAAGAATCAACCACTGGTAGCGCGAGACCGGACGAGCGTCGAGTGCCGCGCGAAAGCTGGCAATCTGATTGTGCATCGCAAAGTACCTATTATTTTTATAAGGGTGGCGCAGGTCAAAATGTGGGAGGGGGCAAGCCCTAATGCCAGTCAGTTAAGGGCAAACACTGTACCTGTGGCGAGGGAGCTGCTCCCGTTGGACTGCGCAGCAGTCCCAGTCTTTTGAAACAAAGAGCTGGGGCCGCTTCGCGGCCCAACGGGAGCAAGCTCCCTCGCCACAGGTTATTTTTTGCCCCCTCCCACATTGGGTCCTAAGGCGTGTCAGGTTGATTGGCGGGGTGTGCCTGCACAAATGCCGGATGCTGTGCCGCCAACGCCGCCACCCGTCCGATGCGCGGGTACGCCGCCAATGGCACCTTGAAGCGCTCGGCCGCATACAACTGCGGAATCAGGAACGCGTCGGCCAGCCCCGGCTGGTCGCCGAAGCAATACCCCTGATCGCCGATCAAGTGTTCCACCGCGCCCAATCCCTGGCTGATCCAATGGCCAATCCATTCCAGCACCTTTGCCTCGTCATGCCCCCACTGACGCAGCAGGTTCTGGGTACTGGAGTTGTGCAGCGGGTGAATATCGCAGCCGATGATCGACGCCACCGCACGCGCATGGGCACGGGCCGCAAGGTCGTTGGAGAGCAACGGCACCTGTGGATAACGTTCCTCCAGGTATTCGATGATCGCCAGCGACTGGATCAACAGCTCACCCTCATCGGTGCGCAAGGCCGGCACACGCCCTTGCGGGTTGATCGCCAAATACTCGGGTTGGCGATTGGCACCGCCCGCCGGCACCAGCAGGTTGACCGGCACGGCAGTGAAATCCAGGCCCTTGAGCGCCAAGGCGATGCGAACCCGGTACGACGCGGTGGAACGGTAGTAGGTATAGAGTTCCATCCCCGTCTCCTCCTAGCGCGCCGCGACCACAGTGCCGCGGCATTCGCCGAAGCCGATGGAGGCAAAACCTTCACGACTGCAGCGAGCGCGCAGGATGACTTCATCGCCGTCTTCGAGGAACTTGCGCACCTCGCCGGAGGGCAATTCGACGGCCTTTTTGCCGCCTTCGGTCATTTCCAACAGGCTGCCGAACTGACCGGCTTGCGGCCCCGACAAAGTCCCCGTACCAAACAGGTCACCGGCCTGCAGTTGGCAACCGTTGACGCTGTGGTGCGCGACCAATTGCGCGGCGGTCCAGTACATATGCAGGCTGTTGCTCAAGGCCAGGCGATAGGCCGGCAGGTTTTGCTCACGCATGGCGGCCGTGGTCAGCAAGACTTCCAATTCGATATCCAGGGCACCCGCTGCCTGGTCGCGTTGATCCAGCAGGTACGACAGCGGCTGCGGGTCACCTTCGGGCCGCGCCGGTTGCGCGGTGCGGAACGGTTCAAGTGCCTCGGCCGTCACCACCCACGGTGAAATGGTGGTGATAAAGCTTTTCGACAGAAACGGCCCCAGCGGCTGGTACTCCCAGGCCTGGATATCCCGTGCCGACCAGTCATTGAGCAGGCAGAAACCGGCGATATGTTCAGCCGCGTCACCAATGGCAATCGAATCGCCCATCTCATTGCCCTGGCCGATCCAGACGCCCAGTTCCAACTCGTAGTCCAGGCGTGCACACGGACCGAAGGTCGGTTCGGCCTGGCCGGCGGGCAAGGTCTGGCCCTTGGGGCGGCGCACATCGGTGCCCGAGGGACGGATGGTCGACGCGCGGCCGTGGTAGCCAATCGGCACGTACTTGTAGTTGGGCAGCAGAGGGTTGTCGGGGCGGAACAGTTTGCCGACGTTCTGCGCGTGCTCGATACCGACGTAGAAGTCGGTGTAGTCATTGATCCGCGCCGGTACGTGCATCTGGCAATCGGCAGCACGGTGCAACACGTGCGCTTCACGCGCCTGCAGTGTGCTGCCTTCGGCCAACAACGTCAGCAAGCGCTCGCGCAAGGCCACGCGCGGGCCACGGCCCAGTTCGAAGAAGGCGTTCAGTTGGCCACCGGCGGTCGCCTCGACGGCGCGACGGGCGTCACCGTCGAACGCATCGATCGCGGCGTGCAGGTCCAGGATCGAGTCGCCAATCGCCACGCCAGCGCGCGGTGCGGAGCCGTTGACGCTGAACACGCCCAACGGCAGGTTCTGCAGCGGAAAATCGGTGTGACCATTCGCGGAGGCCACCCAGCTGCGGGTGAGTGTTGGCTGCGTCATGGGTTTATCTCCGGTTCGGGTTGAAGGTGGCGGGCAACGAGGCCCAGCACGCGTCATAAGAAGGTTGCAGTTGCGGGCAGTCCAAGGCGAACTGGGTCGGGCGCAGCACTTGGCTGGTCTCGAACATAAAGGCCATGGTGTTATCGATCTTGTGCGGCGCCAGCGCCACGTTGATGGCCTTGGTGCAGGTTTCGCCGTCCGGGCCGTGGGCGCTCATGCAGCTGTGCAGCGACGCGCCGCCGGGCACGAAGCCTTCGGCCTTGGCGTCGTAGGCACCTTGGATCAGGCCCATGTATTCGTTCATCAGGTTGCGGTGGAACCACGGGGGACGGAAGGTGTTCTCGGCCACCATCCAGCGCGGAGGGAAGATCACGAAGTCGAGGTTGGCCAGGCCGTGGGTGCTGGTGGGCGAGGTCAATACCGTGAAGATCGACGGGTCCGGGTGGTCGAAGCTCACGGTGCCTATCGTGTTGAAGCGGCGCAGGTCGTATTTGTACGGCACGTTGTTACCGTGCCAGGCGACCACATTGAGCGGGCAATGGTCCAGCTCGCAGGCCCAGAGTTCGCCGAGGAACTTCTGTACCAGCGTTGTCGGTTGTTTCAGGTCTTCGTAGTGGGCGACCGGGGTCAGGAAGTCGCGCGGGTTGGCCAGGCCGTTGCTGCCGATGGGCCCCAGGTCCGGCAGGCGCAGCGGGGCACCGTGGTTCTCGGCGACGTAGCCGCGCGCTTGCGCATCCAGCAGTTCGACGCGGAATTTGAGGCCGCGCGGCAGCACGACGATTTCCAACGGCTCGACTTCCAGCACGCCCAATTCAGTCGCGATACGCAGACGGCCCTGTTCGGGAACGATCAACCATTCGCCATCGGCATTGAAGAACACCCGCTCCATCGAACGATTCGCGCGGTAGTTGTAGATGCTGATGCCCGAGGGTTTTTCCGACCCGGAATTAGCGACCATCCCTACAAGCCCATCGACAAAGTCAGTCGGCTCACTTGGAATATCCAACGGGTTCCAGCGCAAGCGATTCGGCGTCACCGCCCCCAACGGCCCACCGACCAACTGCCGTTCAAGCTTGATAAACGCTGGGTGATTGGCCGACGGCTGAATGCGGTACAGCCAGGTGCGCCGGGCTTCGCTGCGCGCCATGGTGAACGCCGTGCCGGAGAACAGTTCGGTGTACAGCCCATAGGGCGCTTTTTGTGGGGAGTTCTGGCCGACCGGCAGTGCGCCGACCAGGGCTTCGCTGGCGAACTCATTGCCGAAGCCCGACAGGTATTCGAGGTTCATGGATCATCCTCTGTACGGAAGTTGTTTTTATCGTAATCCAGTTACGCATAACGTAATTTGATCACTAACGACCGTCAAGCTATAAAGACGCCCATTCATCTCTCGGATTCTCGCCCTTCCATGGAAAAGCCCCGCGACACCGGTAAACAGAAAGTCCGCTCGGCCGAAGTGGGCACCGACATCCTCAAGGCCCTGGCCGAACTGTCACCGGCGACCTCGCTTTCACGCCTGGCCGAGCACGTGCAAATGCCGGCCAGCAAGGTGCACCGCTACCTGCAGGCGCTGATCGCCTCAGGTTTCGCCGAACAGAACACCGCCACCAATCACTATGGCCTGGGCCGCGAAGCCTTGCGTGTGGGCCTGGCGGCGCTGGGCAGCATGGACGTGCTCAAGGTCGGCGCGATGCCCCTGGCGGAGTTGCGCGATGAATTGAATGAAACCTGCTTCCTGGCGGTGTGGGGTAACCAGGGCGCGACCGTGGTGCAGATCGAACCAGCGGTGCGTGCGGTGACGGTGGTCACGCAGCTGGGTTCGGTGTTGCCGCTGCTCAGTTCGTCCACCGGGCTGGTGTTCAGTGCGTTCCTGCCGTCGCGGGAAACCGTAGAGCTGCGGGAACGCGAGATCCAGGCCGGCATCGCCCATGCCCTGGCGGACGACCAGGCTTACGAGACCGCCTGCGAACAGATCCGCCGCCGTGGCCTGCACTTTGTGCATGGTCTGCTGATGCCCGGCGTCGATGCGTTGTCGGCGCCGGTGTTCAACGCTGTCGGCCAAGTGGCGGCGGTGATGACCGTGGTCGGCCCCACCTCGTTGTTCCACGCCGATGAAGACGGCCCGGCGGCGCAGCACTTGCTGGCGGCGACCCAGGCCGTGAGTTGGCGGATGGGGTATCAGCCCTGAGCTAGTCGTGCCATTGGCTCAGGGCCAGTGCCACGCGGTTTTCCAGCGCACGGATGGGCGTGGCGTCACTCACGTAGTTATTGCTGATCATTGAAAACACCAGGCGTCGGCCATCGGCGTCGGTGATGTAGCCGCTCAACGAGGAAACCCCGGCCATGGAGCCGGTCTTGGCGTGCAGGTTGTTTTGCGCCGCCGTGCCGCGCAGGCGGTAGCGCAGGCTGCCGCCGGTCATGCGGTCGGGGTCACCGGCGATCGGCAAGGCGTTGTACCAGGCTTCGAACCAGGGCTGCTTGGCTGCGGCCAGCAGCAGGTCGGTCAGGTTCTGCGACGACACCCAGTTACGCCGCGACAGACCTGAACCGTCCACCTGGCTCAGCGTCATCGGGTCCAAACCCTGGCGCCGCATGAAATCCGCGACTGCCGCGACACCGGCCTGCGCCGTACCCGCGTTGGCTGCCTTGCGCCCCATGGCCTTGAGCAACGCTTCCGACATGTTGTTGTTCGACAGTTTGAGCAGCGGCGTGATCAATTCCTGCAGCGGTGCCGATTGATGCTCGGCCAGCACCCTGGCCGTCGCTGGGCTTGTACCACCGATCACGCGTCGGCCCAGTACCTGGATGCCCTGCTGCGCCAATGCCTGCTCAAACAGATTGGCCACCAGTTGCGTCGGCTCCCACACGCTCACCCACTGCCGGCTTTGTTTGCCTGGCGCCAGCGCACCCGTGAGTTGCAGCAGGTTGGTGCCGTGCTGGCGGGTGATGCCGTAGGTGTTACCGGGACCGCTGACCGCGCGGTTGCTCAATTGCACATAATCGGTGGACGGGCTCACCACCACGCTCACCGGCTGGCCAACCGCGACGGGCGCCTTCGCCGTGACGAGCAACGTGCCCGCATCAAAATCCGCATTGGGCGACACGGTCAGCGCCGAAATCTGCGCGCCGTAGTAGGTGCTTTCATCGTCCTGGGCCCAGTCCACGCCCAGCCGTTCGGCGTCGAACCAGCTGTCGTCGAAGACAAGATCGCCTTGGACCTGGCGCACACCTTGCCCCGCCAGTTGTGCCGCCAATGCCTGGTAGTCGGCGAATTGCGTGGTCGGGTCGCCCAAGCCGCGCAAATAGAGGTTGCCGCTGAGGCGCTCGCCCTGCTGGGTGCCGTTACTCAGCAGTTGAGTGGAAAACCGGTATTGCGGCCCCAGCACATCCATCGCCGCCGCAGTGGTGAGCAATTTGAGGTTGGACGCAGGAATGACCCGTGTTCGCGGGTTGTGTTGGTAGAGCGTGCTGCCGCTGCGGGCGTCACGCACCATCAGGGAGACGGTGGCGCCGTTGAGCGCCGGGTCGGCCATCAGGTGATCGAGGGTGGCTGGGGTGGAGGTCTGGGAAACACTCGCGCAGCCCCCCAGCAAAAGGCTCAAGCCAACCAGCATGCCGCGGGTGTGTAAGCATTTTCCAAAGTACATCAGTAGCGTTGTCCGCAAAGCTGTCAGTGGCGGCAACGCTACCAGCTCCCTCCCCTTGTGGCGAGCGGGCTTGCCACAAGGCGTCATGTCCTACTTTAGAATTCCAGGGTGCTCGACACCGATACCTGCCGCGCATCGCCCATGGACACAAACAGCCGGCTGGCTGCCGAGGTGTAGTAGACGCGATCAAACATGTTCTTCACGTTGAGTTGGAACTTGACCTTCTGCCCATCAATTTTAGTGTCGTAGGTAGCAAATGCGTCCGCCACGGTATAACCCGGCAAGTTGAAGTCGTTGGCCGCATCGCCGGCGCGCTCGCCGACATACCGTGCGCCGGTCCCCACGCGCAGCTGGTCGCCACCAAAGATGTTGCCAAAGTCGTAGGCCACCGACAGCGAGCCGGTGTGCTTGGCCACGTTCTGCAGGCGGTTGCCTTCCAGCGTCGGGTCGTTGTCCTTGATGTCTTCGGCGTCGGTGTAGGCATAACTGCCGATCACGCTCCACTTGTCGGTCAATTGGCCGGTGGCGTCCAGTTCAAGGCCGCGTGAGCGCACCTGGCCGGCAATGCTGTAGATCGTATTCGCGCCGGAACCGACCGACACCAGCACATTACGCTTATCGATGGTGAACAGCGCCGCGCTGGCGGTGATGCGCCCAGGGATGTCGAGCTTGGCTCCCAGTTCCCAGGACTTGGACTCCTCAGGCGTGAGGTCGCCGGTCAAGGTGCTGCCATCGTTCAAGGCGGCGATGGTGGAGTTGGGTTTGAACGACTCGGTGTAGCTGCCATAGAACGACAATTCATCGGTGTAGCGATACACCAGGCCCGCACGCGGCACCCAGGCCTGGCCGTTGCCGTTGGTGTTGGCCTTGAACGGTACGCCCTTGCCTGCGTATTGGTCGTACATCTGATAGCGCGCACCGGCGACAAAAATCCACTGGTCGTTGAGGTGGATGGCATCCTGGAAGAACAGCGAGTCGCTGCGCAGCAGGTCGGTCTGGGCGCTGTCGACGGCGCTGACGGTAGTGCCCGCCACTTCATTGCCGTACACCGGGTTGTTGTAGTTGAAGGTGCCCCGCGAGCCCTGGCGAATCAGGTCGGCGCGGTAGATCTTGCGGTATTCGTCATCCAGGCCGAACACCAGGTCATGCTGCATGCCCAGCAGCTTGACCTTGCCTTCCAGGCTGGCCGTGGTGAACCGGTCGGTGGTGATCGCGCCCTGGGTGCCGTCCATTCTGCGGGTCAGGGTGCCGTTGTCATTCACCGCACTCACACGCACTTGGCTGGCGTCATAGGTTTCGCGGTTCCAGCTGTAGCCGAAATGGGCCTTCCAGTCATCGTTGAGGTCGTGATCGGCTTCAAAGCGGTACAGGTCGGACCGCCCTTCCATGTTGTTGAAGGGTTCATCCAGCCGACGGGTGGCCGGGATGTCCAACGGGTGGTTGGACTTGTCGATGGCGGTGCCACGGTCGAACGGCGTGAGAAACTCGCGGTGCTCGTAGGCGAACAACAGCTTGGTGGTGTCGCCATACCAGGCCAGCGACGGCGCGATCAGGCTCTCGCGGTGGGTGCCGAAGTTGCGCCAGTAATCCTCGTCTTCATGGTCGACGATCAGCCGATAGGCCAGGCCGCTGTCGCCAATCGGGCCGGTGGTGTCTAGGCTGCCGCCGCTACCGTTCTTGCCATCACCGAAGGTGGAGCCGCGCACGGTCAGGGCGGTGGATTGGACCAGCTCAGGCTTTTTGCTGACGATGTTCACCACGCCGCCCGGGTCCTGGATGCCGTACAGCAAGGATGCTGGCCCTTTAAGGACTTCGACCCGCTCCGCCGTAGCGTTCAACGCACGCCCCTGCACGATCGGCATGCCGTCGCGCATGATCGAACCGTTGCGGTTGTCGCCAAAGCCACGCAGCATCACCGCGTCCTGGGTGCTGGCCAGGGTGTTGGCCTGGGTGATGCCACTGATGTTGCCCAGGGCGTCATCCAGGTTGCGCGGGGTCTGATCGCGCAGCACTTGGGCGGGCACGACGTTGACGGTTTGCGGGGTTTCCAGCAGCAAGCCACTCGAGCGCATCACCGAACTGGTGGGCGGTGGCTGGTAGCTGGTGCTGTCCTGGGCCTGCTGGCCTACGCCGCTGATCGTGGTGGCGCCGAGGTTCACCGCGCCGTCGGTGGGCACCGGCTCAAGGGCCAGGGTACGGGCGTCGATCTGGCGGAAGGTAAAGCCGGTGTTGCTCAGCAACCGTTGCAGGGCCTGGTTTGCGCTCATCTGGCCGCTGACCGCCGGGGCGCTCAGGCCGTAGGGCGCTTCATCGGTGTAGATCACGCTGATCCCGGTGACCCGGCTAAAATCGCTCAGGGCCTGGGGCAGCGGCTTGGCTGCCAGGGCAAAGTTGAACTGGGCGCTTTGCTGCTCCTGCGCCTGCGCCACGCTCAGGGGCAGCAACGCCAGCCCCGAGACTGCCAATGCCGAGGCTCCCAGCCACTGTTTTATCCAACCGCCCGCCGTCGACTTCATGCTGTGAGAACCCGTGTAGAAAACGCTGTTAATGCGAATAGATCGCAGTTTCAAGCACTACACGGTTGAGCGGTGGATTTACCTCACCTTTATTTGCAAATATTTTTCGTTAGTGCGCCTGAATGCGAAAGCCCATGCGTGGGAAATGCACGTGCACGGTGCCCGCGCGCTCATCGCTACGACGCAGGATCAGCGTTTCACGCCCGACAAACAGCAGCTCACCGGCCACGGGGTCAGTGCCGTAGTCGGTGGCCGAAAGGGTCACCTGCTGGCCGGCCTTGAAGCCGTTCAAGTCCTCGAACACTTCATCGGGCAACGCCGCTGGGGTGGCGTTGCGCGCCACGTCCAAGGCGTGCTCGGCGCTCATCTCACTGGCGGTGCCATGGCCGAAACTCAGTACCCGGTCGAGCCAGGCGGCGACGGCGGGATACGCGTCCACAAGCGGCGCGGTCACCGAAGAGCCTTTGAGGAACCACAACGGATGGGCCAGGGCAAAGTCGGCAATCGACGGCTCGCCGAACAGGAAATCCCCCGATTGGTGCTGCAACTGCTGGTCGATTCGACCGACAATCGCCGGCCATTGATGCTTGGCCATCTCCAATTGCACCCGGGTCGCGGTGCCGCCACTGAACAGTTGGGTACGGTCGGCCACCAGCACCTGCAGCATGTGCGGCGGCACCTTGGCGAACTTGACCGCCAGGGATTCCGGCTGGAACACCAGCGCCACGGCATGGGAAAACACCACCGAATCGGCCCAGGCGGCGAAGCCCTGGGTCACCAATTCCAAACCCTGCGGAAACAGCGCCGGCCCGGACTTCTCCTGCTCCAGGCGCCGGGCGATCAACGCGGTGTCGCAGTAGATATCGGCACCGACCTGCAACACCGGTGTCTTGCGATAGCCACCGGTCAAGGCGGTCAGATCAGGCTTGGGCATCACCGGTGGAATAAACACCGAGCGCCAGGACAAGCCTTTGAAGCCCAGCAGCAGGCGGGCTTTTTCAGCGAAGGGGGACTGCGGGTAGTGGTGCAGGATCAACTCAGACATGCCAGGCTCCGCTCAATAGATGAGCCGCTAGCTTAGCCTGCAAAACCGCGCATGGGGGCGATGGGAGCCCATCAGTCAAATCAATGAGCCGCTGGCCGCCAGGCACTCCTTGGCGCTCTTTTTCAGCTTTTTGATCAAGCGTTCCTGGCGCAGCGCCTCGCCCTTGCTCGCGCATTGCTCGGTGTACACCAGCGCAACGGCAGGGCTGGATAAAAAGAACCGCGCGCCCTTGCCGCTCTGGTGCGAAGCAAAACGGCGTACCGGGTCGTTGCTGATGCCGCAATACAGCGAACCATTGGCGGCACGCACCAGGTAGACGAACCAGGGCTTGGGTTCAGGAATATCAGTCACGGGACAATGTCGGCAAACCAGAAGAGTGCCAATCTTATCAACGACTGGCCTGGAATGCCCTCAGCCCTTTGAGCGCCTGCGCGCGCACGGCGTTTTTCAGCGCAGGTGACCAGCCCAGCAACAGCCCCTTCACACCCAACGCCTGGCGCGACCAACGCCACAGGTCGAAGTGGTCGTGGTGTTCGCAGATCTTGCCGTCGCGAAACACAAACCGCGCGCCGATATCGTTGACCACCGTATTGCCGGTGGCGCTGAACAGGTAAGTCGCCACCCAGTGCGCGCTGCCGGTGGTCTCGTCGCTGCGCACGTGGTCGAACGTCAGGGAAAAGTCCTTGGCCCGCGTGGTGAGCATGCGCCACATATCACCGGCATCACGGCCACGCAGCTCGCCAAACGCCGGGTCGCTGAACACCACATCATCGGTGTAGCAGGCGGCCATGGCTTCGGCATCCAGGCGCTGAAAGGCTGTGTAAAACTCGCTGATCAAGGCGTTATGGGCATCACTCATGGGCAGGCTCCGCGTGAGGAAAAAGAGTAGGCGCACGATAAGCCGTCAACGCCGCCAAGGCTACTGACATTCGCCAGGTAAATAGCCCGCCTCAGGGCACCATGCCACTGCTGCGCGCATAGGCGAACAAATCGACATCGGTGGAAATGCACAGCCTGCTCATCGCGGTGCTTTTCTGCTTGCTGATGGTCGAGATACTGCGGTTGACCCGCGCCGCGATCTGGCTGACGGTCATGCCACTGGCGAGCATGCGCACCACCTCGCGCTCCTTGCCGG
The DNA here is from genome assembly GCF_045037875.1 of Pseudomonas petroselini. Lineage (NCBI taxonomy): Bacteria > Pseudomonadati > Pseudomonadota > Gammaproteobacteria > Pseudomonadales > Pseudomonadaceae > Pseudomonas > Pseudomonas petroselini. The sequence goes on along the minus strand of NZ_CP173614.1, from coordinate 1,938,069 downwards.
ACAACTGCGGCATACCCTGCTGGTCACCGACGCCCGCCTCCTCAAGTTGCAATCGCAGGCATTCGCTGACAAAGGTGTGCCCCTCACACACGGCCTTGATCGCCAGCGGCAGTTCCCTGGCCGATGCACTCTTGGCAACGATGGCGCGCGCGCCATGGGAGAACGAGGACCTCAGCGTGGCAACGTTGGCAAACATGGTGACCAGAATCACCGGCAAATCGGGGTGTTGTCGATGCAGCAAGCCCAACAACCCGTAGCCATCCGCCTGTTGATTACCCGGCATGGCAAAATCCGTCACCAAGACGTCGCAGGGTGTGCGCTGGACCAGCGCCAGCAATTGATCGGGCCCATCGGCCTCCCCCACGACTTTGCACTTTCCGTTGGCCTCAATGACCACTTTTTGACCAATACGCACGATGGGATGATCGTCAGCAATAATTACGCGAAGCATGGGCACCACCAGGATCGCCAATTGAGTCCGGGCAAAATAGCGCTGATGGCTTTCAGCCACAACCGCCGAAATTGGCGGTTTCCGGGCCTCAGCCAGCAATCAGTGAAACCCGACTTTAGGCCCACAGAAAAAACAGACGCCACCTACAGAATAGAACTACAAAGATGAGGGAAACTTCCTTCACTAAGCCTGAGGCCATAGCTCGGCCAGGCGCAGCAGGTAACGCCGCAAGTCGGCGTATAAAAGCCCAAGTGAGCGCGAATTCGCCGCGACGCCCTCACACGTCACCGCAGTGATCAAGTGGGCGCCGCGGTCCTCCAATTGACCGGCCCCCAAAAAGGCAAGACCACCCACCAACCGATGCAAGTGCCGGCTCGTCGCCGTCGCATCCTGTTTAAGGAGGGCGTCGTCCAAGGCTGCCAGATCCGCCTGCGCCTCCTCCAACAAGCACCCCACCATGCGCTCTACCACTGCCGCACAGCCAAAGGTTTCTATCAGGGTCGCGCGGGCGGGCCAGGTGATGGGCACGTCTTGAGCAACCAGATCGGGTCGCTGGGTGTCCGCCTGGGGCACCCATAACGTCAGGATTTCGCGCAGTTGTATCAAGGTCAACGGCTTGACCAGCCAGGCATTGATGCCGGCCTCCAGGCAGCGATGTATCTGGGCAGCCTCAAGGGTCGAGGTCAGGGCAATGATCGGCACCGGCGCGGTGTGGGCCAGGCGCTCACGACGGCGTACCTCACGGGCCAGGGCATAGCCGTCCATGACCGGCATCTGGCAGTCGGTGAGGATCAGGTCGAAATGCCTGTCGGTCATCGCCGTCAAAGCGGCCTGCCCGTCGTTCACCACTTCCCTGGTAAACCCCAGCTTATGCAGCATCCCCCCCAACAGCATCCGATAGGCCGGATGATCTTCCACCACCAACACGCTCAATCCCTTAGGCCCAGAGGTCATTGGGCCGAGCGGCAGTGACGCAGACCCTGCGTTCCCACCGGGTGGGCTACCTGGCTGCATGATGACCTCGTTACGGAATGGACCGGCCAGGAATGAGCCATTACGCAGGTGCACTGTGCCGCCGCGACAACCCGAAAAAACAACTCAAATGGATTACATATTTAGTCAAATAATATTCTTTTGGATTATTTTTTAACCATGCAACAACTACGAAATATTCCCTCCTTACGCATAAATACGTCTTTATCTGACAGCCGGAGTCGCCACGAACCATTGTCGTATTTGTTGTATTCCCCGTAGTACAGGCACCCGATAAATTCCCCGGCGTCCTTCGAGGGACCCTCGCTCTCTTGGTGTTTGAGGCCTCTTGGACGGACACCCGCCTCCCAGTGAACGCGAACGTTATCGCCTGGGGAAATGCCCACGGCCTTGCACCGGAAATCATCAAAATGAGAAAGACCCTGACCGTAGTTGCCGCCACCTTAATGGCCTGGTCTCCTTGGCATACCTTTGCGGCAAGCAGCGTGGACCTCACCGTGACCGGGCTGATCACACCCAGCGCCTGCACGCCCGGCCTGTCCGGCGGTGGCGTGGTGGACCATGGAAAAATCTCGGCCAAGGACCTGAGTGCCACCGACCAGACCCTGCTCCCCGCCAGCACGCTGCAGATGGTTGTGAACTGTGACGCGCAAACCCTGTTTGCCTTGAAGGGCATCGAGAACAGCGTCGGCAGCACGAATCCGAACGGCTTTGGCCTGGGCCTGATCAACGGCAATCAGCCGCTGGGCCATTACACCCTGGAGTTGCTGAACGCTTCGGCCGACACCGCCGCCGCCACCACGCTCAAGTCCGTCGACGACGGTGAAACCTGGGACGCCATGGGCGGCGATGTCTGGTCGACCCTGAACCTGGCCAGCTTTGGCAATCAGTCCGGCGGCAACTGGGCGCCGATCCCGATCAAAGACCTGACCGCCGACCTCAAGGTCTCGACGCTTATCGCGCCCGCCTCAGGACTGGACCTGACCAACGAAGTGCCGATCGATGGCAGCGCCACCCTTGAAGTGAAATACCTCTAAGCCCTTTTTCCTCAACCCGAGGCATCACCGAATATGGATGTTCGTACTTCGACCCTGGTGGTCACCTTGCTGATTGGCGTGACGTCGCAAACCGAGGCCGCCAGCAGCACCGACTTGGCCGTGACCGGCCTGATTATTCCGAGCGCTTGCAGCCCCAGCCTGTCCGGCGGCGGCGTGATCGACCACGGCAAAGTGGCCGCCCGCGACCTCAACCCAGACACCCACACGTCCCTGCAGCGTCAGGTGATGCGCCTGAATGTGCGCTGTGACGGGCCGACACTTTTTAGCCTGAGCACCCTGGATAACCGCGAAGGCACCTCGGCCATTCAGGACCGGTTTCATGGCCTGGGGATGACGGCCAACGACGAAAAACTCGGCAGCGCCTCCCTGAGGCTTTCTACAGCGGTGGCCGACACCGAAGCCGTGCGCACCATCGTGTCTACCGATGGCGGCGCCACCTGGGTCGAAGGCACCTATTTGGGTCACACCGCGATGACCGCCGTGGCCTCGGCCACCGGCAGCCTCACCCCGATCGCCGTGCAGGAGTTGGATGCCGACGTGCGCCTCAACACCATGATCGCGCGCTCAGACAGCCTGACCCTGGTCGACGAAGTCCCACTGGACGGTCACGTGACTGTTCAATTGCGTTACCTGTAATCCCTGATCCGTTCTCCCTACCCTGGACCCTGCTCACCATGAAACCACTATCGCGCCTGCTCAGCTCTTGCCTGATGATCGGCTTCGCCGCACCGGCACTCGCCGCCTCCACCACCGACCTGACGGTCAAGGGGCTGATCGTGCCGTCGGCCTGCACCCCCTCCTTGTCGAGCGCAGGCCTTGTCGACCACGGCAAGATTTCGGTGGGCGACCTCAAACCCACCGCCATCACTTACCTGCCGCCCGTCTCCGTGCAGCTGTCAGTGGATTGCGAAGCAAAAACCCTGCTTGCGCTGATGCCTACCGACAATCGCAAGGCGTCCGGAATCGGTCCCTACAACTATGGCATCGGCCTGGTCGACGGTAAAAAGCTGGGCGCCTATTCGCTGGTCTACGACAACGTCCTCGCCGATGGTGAGACGCCCAGAATGCTGATGTCCTGGGACAGCGGCACAACCTGGCAAAGCGCCGACGACAGCGATATGTGGGACTTCTTCCTGTCGGTCGGCGACGTGGCTGGCCCACGCATTCCGGTCCCGGTCCAAAACCTGAGCATGGACCTGTCGATCCGCACCTATATCCACCCCACCCAGAACCTGCCCGTGGCTCAAGAGATGATCATCGACGGCAGCGCCACCATCGCCGTGCACTACCTCTGAGCCCGAGCCCGCAAGCGTTTCACCCTACCCCCTGTATCCCTGGAGACCCACTGAAATGAACCTGTCCCCCCGCGTCCTCGCTACTGTTCTGCTGGCTATCGCCAGCCCATGGGCGGCTGCCGCGTCTACCGTCGACTTGACCGTCAAGGGGCTGATCGTGCCCTCGGCCTGCACGCCCACATTGTCCAACGCCGGCACCATCGACCACGGCAAGATCTCGTTCAAAGACCTCAACCCGACCACCCCGACCAACCTGAAAGCACAAACCATCGACCTGGCCGTGGCATGCGACGCCCAAACCCTGATGGCTCTGCAAACCACTGACAACCGTGCCGACTCAGGCATCCACGGCGGCTACGGCATTGGCCTGGTCAACGGCAACCAGAAACTGGGTTACTTCAACCTGACCATCGCCAAGGCCGTAGCCGATACCGTCCCCGCTGACTTCGTCTACTCCCTGGATGGCGACCGTTGGTTCTGGCAAGACATCAACGATGCATGGGTTGCCAATTACATGATCGCTCCCAGCCTGACCACCTTTGCCGCCCCCATTCCGGTGCAAAACCTGTCCGCGATGCTGACCGTCTACACCATCATCAATCGCAGTGACGCCCTGCCCGGCGGCACGGAAATCCCGATCGACGGCTCCGCAACACTGACCGTGCGCTACCTGTAACCCCTCGACCGCCCAGCCCGAATCACGCCAGGTAACTGATCGTCATGAATATGCTTCTCCGCTCCCTGGTACTCGCGTTTTTGCTCGTGGGTGTGCCGTTGACCTTTGCCGCCTCGGGCGTCGATCTGCAGGTTGAAGGCCTGATTACCCCCAACGCTTGCCTGGTGTCACTGTCGGACGATGGCATGGTGGACCACGGCAAGATTCCGGCACGCCGACTCAACCTCGATGAGTTCACCGTGTTGCCGAGTTTCCCCATGGCGCTGGGCGTGAGTTGCAACGCAGCGGTGCTGTTCGCCCTCGTGGGCGTCGACAATCAAGCCGACTCGTCCCTGGCACCTGATTTTTTCTACGGGCTGGGCATGAACCACCAGGCACCCACCGAGCGGCTGGGCTCGGTGGCCCTGTCGCTGCGCGGCCCTGTAGCCGACGCACAACCGATGCAAACCTTGACCTCATCCGACCAAGGCGCCACCTGGCACGTGGAGCCCAACGCCTACCCGAACAGATTCATGGCTTTCGCCGTACCGGGCAGCCTGATACCCGTGCCCCTCAGGAACCTGGTGGTCAATCTGCGAGTGGACACCTCGATCAGTCCGGCCAACAACCTGACCTTGAAGGAAGAAGTGCCCCTGGACGGCTTGATCACCCTGGAGTTGCGCTACCTGTAATCCGTGCTACTGACCATTTGGAGAACGTCTGCATGACCCTTTTATTCACTACTCTGCGTCGCTTAAGCGCCGCAGGTTGCACGCTGCTGGCCTGTTTCCAGACGCTGCCGGCTGCCGCTGACGGCATGGTGCCGGACACCTCGGTGGTGATCGTGCACGAGGAGGCCGGTGAAGCCTCGGTGGCCGTCACCAACACCGACCCCGACCTGGCCCTGCTGCACGTCACCCTCGAGGACATTCCCCAGGACATTGAACCCTTGCTGTTCGTGACCCCGCCCTTGACCAGGGTGGAGCCTGGCAAGAGTCAACTGGTGCGGTTTATCCTGCAAACCAAACAACCGTTGACCACCCAACGCCTGAAACGGGTGGTGTTTGAAGGCATACCTGCCAACCGTAAACCCGCCAAGGCCGGGCATGCACGTGTAGGTGTCACAGTGCGCCAGAATTTGCCGGTGATCCTGCACCCCAAAGGCCTGGCCACCAACCGCACACCCTGGACCGACCTGAAATGGTCGCTGCAAGGTGAGCAACTGTGGGTGCACAACGACACACCCTATGTCGTGCGCCTGGCTCAGGAGCTGCAACTGTTGCCCGGCGACAACAGGGCACTGCTGCCGCGAGCCTATGTGCTGCCTGGGGAAAACATCCCGATTCAGGCAAACGCCACCGGCGCCACCACCGTGCGGTTTCAACCCGCCACCGTGTACGGCTTCGCGGTCAGCGCCTATGACGCACCCCTGACACCTGCCCGGCCTTAGCCTCCTCAAGCACTAACCTGGGCCACCAGCGCCCACACCCGAGTGAGTTCTGTGAACACAGTCATGATTTGCCATGACGGCGAAGCCTTGCCCGTCATTCGGCCGCGCGCCCTGCGCCGTGGCCTGATCCACCCGGCAACCCGGTCCGTCATCCCGCTGGCCGGCGTCCTGTGGCTGGCAGAGGCCGTGGCCCAGCCAGCGGCAGCTACCTTCGACGCCACCACACTGCAACAACGAGGTATCGACCCGGAACTGGCCATGCTGTTGGTCCAGGCCCCGCGTTTCGGCGGCGGCAGTCATCCCGTCACGTTAAGTGTCAACGGCCGCCCGAAAGGACGGGTAAACGCCCACTTCACCGCCGACGGCGAACTGTGCTTCGACCAGTCGCTGCTGGATAAAGCCAACCTGCTCGGCACAGTGCCCGACAGCGACGAAACCCTGCGCTGCCATGATTTCATGACGCGCTGGCCCACCACCCAGGTTGAACAGGACACCGCCAACCTCGGCCTCTCGCTGATCGTACCCACCGATGCCTTGCGCCCGGTGGTGCGGGATTTTTCAGGCTATGAAACCGGTGGCTTCGCCGGCTTGATCAACTACGACCTGACCGGGCTGTACAGTCACTACGGCGATCAAACCAGTCGCTACGGCTCGGCCAATACCGAAGTCGGCTTCAACGCCGGTGACTGGATCGTGCGCAGCCGCCAAGTACAAACCTGGCAGGACGACGACTCGCGCACCACCCACCTGGAGGCCTACGCCCAGCGCACCTTTGCCCAGCAGCAACTGGTCCTGCAAGCCGGCCAGATCAACCTCCACAACCCGGTGCTGGCGGGCGCGCAGATCACTGGCGTGCAGGTACTCACCGAGCAGGCCCTGCAAGAAGAAAACCAGGGCTCGACCATTGACGGCATCGCCTACAGCCAGGCCCAGGTGGAGGTGCGGCAGAACGGTGCGCTGATCCACTCCACGGTGGTGCCGGCCGGGCCGTTTTCCCTCAGTGATGTCAGGCGCCTGGACAGCCGTTCGGACGTCGAAGTCACCGTCAAGGAGATAGACGGCAGCGAGCGCCGTTTCACTGTGCCGGCGGCCATGCTCGGCGTGGGCCTGCCCGCGCCCGGGTATTCCGTAGCGGCGGGCCGAGTGCGCGATATCAGCCACGACCAAAGCGCCGAGCCCTGGGTGGTCAGCGCCGGCTGGAGCGGCGGCGTGCTGCCGGGCGTGAACCTGGCCGGTGGCAGCGTACTCGCCGACAGCTATCAGGCCGCTGGCATCAGCCTGGGTACCCAACTGTGGACCAACGCCGACGTGCAGGCCTCATTGACCGCTACCGACGCGCGCCGCCACACACAACGACGAGGCGTACAAACCGATCTATTGCTGTCGCAACAGCTGAACGATCGCTGGTCGTTCTACCTCGGCACATCCCAGCGCACCGAGGGCTATCGCGAGTTACAAGAAAGCATCGCCGAGCGCTACGCCGACGAGCGCAATCAGCGTTATCGCGACCAGCAAAGCGCCGGCGTGGCCTGGTCCCACCCCTGGATGGGCGCCTTCAGCACCGGCTACTCGCGCTCGACCTTGTTCGATGGACGCAACAGCAGCCGTGCGCTGGCCACCTGGGGCACGCGGGTCGGCAATGTCTCGGTGTCGGCCAGCGCTGAATGGCAAGTCAGCGGCAGCCAGGGTCGCGACGACAGCCTCTACCTGAACCTGAGTATTCCCCTGGGCGAAAACCGTCGCGCCCGCACCTGGCTGCGCAACTCCGGTGGCGAACACCGCATCGGTGTCGGGCTCAACGAGCAGCTCAATGATCAACTGAGCTACCGCGCCGGCGTCGAGCGCGACTCCCGTGACCGGCAAGTGCAATCGAGCCTCGGGGTTTCGGCGCTGCCGCGCTATACCCAGTTGGACCTGAACTACAGCCGCGATGACGCCGAGCGCGACAGCTATCAAGGCAGCGCCCGCGGTGCGGTGGTGATGCATGGCGACGGTGTGACATTGTCACCGTACCCGGTGCGCGACACGTTTGCCGTGCTGTCGGTGGCGGACATTTCCGGGATCAAGGTCAATACGCCCAGCGGCCCGGTGTGGACCGACTGGCAAGGCCAGGCCGTCGTGCCGCAGGTATCGGCCTATAGCCGCACCGCCGTGGAAGTTGAAACCCGCACCCTGCCGCGCAATGCCGATATCAACAACGGTCTGGCACAGATCTCGGCCGGACGCGGTGCCGTCGACCGCGTCGACTTCGGCGTCAGCCTGACACGCCGCGCCCTGCTCTCCGTCACCACCGTGGACGGCAAACCACTGCCCAGGGGCGCCTCCGTCAGCAGTGCCAACGGTGAGTTCATCACCCTGGTCCAGGACGGTGGCCAGGTATTCCTGACCAACGCGCTGGAGCAGCCGTCACTGTGGGTCAAGGCGCCAGGGCAGCCACCGTGCGAAGTGCACTACCAATTGCAGGCCAAGCCTGACACCCAGTCGTACTACGAAACCGCTGCGGCCCAGTGCCGTACCCCTTGAGGAGCAATGCCTGTGATTTCCCGTTTGTGTCGCCCGCTGGCCGGGCTTGTAGGGCTGGCCGGGGTAGCCCTCGGCACCCCGGCGTTGGGCGATGAATGCCGGTTGAGCCTGAGCCAGTCGTCCGTGGATTTCGGCCAGTTCAATCGAAGCGTGCAAAGCACCCCGGCAACGCAATACCCGGTGGGGGAGCAACACCTGAGCCTGACCCTCGCCTGCGATCACGTCACGGACATGAGCCTGTTCTACAACGCCGTGAGCAACGGGGCGGAACGCTTTCGTTTTGCCGAGCACGGCGAATATGCCTTGCGACTGCGCAACGGCGTGTTGGACGGGCAAGCGGTGGAGCTGGGCGTGATCGCCGGTCAGGGCCAGCCGCCCGGCGAAATCGCCGCACAGTTGGCTTGGCGCCCCACCGTGGGTGTGGTGCCGGTGCGCGCAGGTGCGCCGGTGCAGGGTAAGACCTTCTCCGTGCAACTGGACATCAGTGCCTGGGCCGAGGAACCGGCACTGCGGGTCCGCGACGCGCTCGTCTGGGAAGCCTCCGGGGTGTTCGAAGCCTCGGCCGGGGCCGCCAGCCGCGAATTGCAACTGCGCGCCACCTTCGCCCCGACCGCCTGTGAACTGAGCCTGTCAGGCGGGGGGGTGGTGGACTTTGGCCGGATTTCACGCAACGACTTGAACAGCGGGCAATCGACGCGCCTGCCGTCCAAGTCACTGATGCTGAACCTGGGTTGCGATGCCCCGACGCGGTTCGCCTTGCGCATGCAAGACAATCGCGACGGCAGCGCCACGGTCAACAGCGAGATTTACTACGGCCTGGGCCTGGACCAGAGCGCCAACCGCATCGGCCTGTACTCATTGGTCTTCGACCCCACCGACGCCTCAGCCGACAGTTTCCCGCGCCTGTATCGCACCGACTCCACCACCGCCGGGGTGGCCTGGAGCCTCAGCAACGCCAGCCCCTTGCCGGTGGGTGCCAACAGTTACCTGGGTTTCAGCCCGATCGGCGGCAGCCAGGCGGGCCCGGTCGCCATTCAACACCTGTCAAGTCGGGTGACCGTGGAGGCGGTCATCGCCCCGACCAACACCCTGGACCTGAGCACCGATGTAGTGCTCGACGGTTCGGCCACCTTGGAAATCATCTATCTCTAGAGACTCACCGATGAACAGAACAGTGTTGACCCCTTTGATCGCATTGGCATGGCTGGGCAGTCTCCTGCCGGCCCAGGCTGCGTCCACCACGGACTTGAGTGTCTACGGTCTGATCACCCCCAGCGCCTGTGAACCCAGCCTGTCCAATGGCGGCATGCATGACTTGGGAAAAATCGCCGCGCGGGACCTGAATGCCGACCAGACCACACCGTTACCCACCTACAGCCTACAAATGGCGATCACCTGTGAGGCATTGACCCTGCTGGCCCTGGAGCCTCGGGATAATCGCCTGGGCTCCAACTACGATAGTGATAAACCGTTTAAATTCGGCCTGGGGCTGATCAACGACCAGCAGAAACTCGGTTACATGGTATTGCGCCTCCAAGCGCTGGTTGCCGATGGCATCGCCCTGCGGCCGATCGGCCAGACTGATCCCGTTACCTGGGCTCCGAGCGCCCTCCTGTCGCCCGACTTCCTCACGTCATTCGCCGCTATCGGCACCTTGGTCCCAACGCCGGTACAGGTGCTCAATGCAGAGCTGAATATCGCGCCGACCATCGCTCCGACAAACACGCTGTCCCTGGAAAATGAAGTGCCCATCGACGGTTCCGTGACCCTGTCCATGAAGTACCTGTAAGGCGGGTGACACCGCCGAAATCATCTCATTGTGTAGGAGCATCATAGTGAACGCGATTCTGATCCCCCTGAGCGCCCTGGCCGTGCTCTGCACCAGCCTCACCGCACAGGCCGCCTCCATCATCGACCTGAGCGTGAGTGGCTTGATCACGCCCACGGCCTGCACGCCGGTGTTTGTCGGCGGTGGGCTGGTGGACTTCGGCAAGATCTCACGTAATGACCTCAACCTGACGAAAGGCACACGCCTGCCGCTGCGGTACCTGAGCCTGACCGTCGGTTGCAACAACGCGACACGCTATGCGTTGCGCATGCGTGACAACCGCGACGGCACTGCCCACGTAAACAGCGAGATTTTCTATGGGCTGGGGCTGGATAGAAGCGGCAACAAGCTGGGGGTGTATTCATTGAGCTTCGACCCCAAACAGACCGCCGCCGATGGTTTGCCGGTGATCTACGGGACCGAGTCCACCACCGGCGGCTTGGCCTGGCGCACCTCCAACAGCAATCCCATCGATATCGGTTCCAGGAGCTACCTGGGATTTACCGACCTGGAGGGCAGCACGGCCGGGCCTTCATCGATGCAGAATCTGAGCACCACGGTCAAACTGGAAGCCACCCTCAACGCCCGGCAAAATCTTGACCTCAGCGAGGAGACACCCCTGGATGGTTCGGCGACGCTGGAAGTGGTGTACCTGTGATGCACCTCTTCCACGCCAGGCTTCAAACGCTTTCGCTGCTGACGGCGACGTACCGCGCTCGCCCCGCTCCCAGCCCCGCAATAATCGCCCCCAGGCCGAGCACCGCAAAGATCCAGCCCACTGCGTTCCAGCCGCCGGTCCAGTCATGGACCAGCCCGACTGCAAACGGCCCAAGGGACGCCAGTGTGTAGCCAAAGCCCTGGGCCATGCTCGACAGGTTGGCGGCCACATGGGCGTCGCGTGAGCGCAGCACGATCAAGGTCAGCGCCAGGCTGAAGGTGCCGCCCTGGCCCAGGCCGAGCAAAATCGCCCAGCCCCACAAGCCGTCGAGGGGTGCATACAGGCACCCGAACAGCCCGCCGAGGGTCAGCAGCATGACCACCACAATTGCCAGGCGCTGGTCCTTGCCTCGGGTGGCCAGCCACGGTGCGGCCAGGGAGCTGAACAATTGCACGATGATGGAGCCCGATAGCGCCAACCCGGCTTCAGTGGCATTCAAGCCGCGGCCGATCAGGATCGACGGCAACCAGCCAAACACGATGTAGGACAGGGATGATTGCAGGCCCATGTACAGGGTCACCTGCCAGGCCAGCGGGTCACGCAGCAACCCCTTCACGCGGTAAGCGACGTGATGGGCACCGTGCTTTTGCCCGACTTGCGGCAACCAGAACAGCATCGCCACCAGGGCCGGCAGCGCCCAAAAGCCAAGGCCGATGTTCCAGCTGTCGCCGAAGGCCTTGCTCAGCGGCACCGTGGCACCGGCGGCCAACGCAGCGCCCAGGCACAACGCCATGGTGTAGACGCCCATCATGGCGCCCGCCTTCTTGGGGAAATCGCGCTTGACGATACCCGGCAGCAACACGCCGATGACGCCGATGCTTGCACCGGCGAGCAGGCTGCCGGCAAACAGCCCGACTTCACCGACCGAACTGCGCAGGATGATCCCGGCAGCCAACGTCAACAAGATCCCCAGCACCACGCGCTCAGCGCCAAAGCGCCGGGCCAGGATCGGCGCCAGCGGCGCGAACAGGCCCAGGCACAGCACCGGCAAGGTCGTCAGCAAGCCGGCTTTGGCCGCTGACAACCCCAGGCTCTGTGAGACGTCAGCCAACAGCGGCGCCAGGCTCGACAGCGCCGGGCGCAGGTTCAGCGCCACCAGGATCAGGCCGAGCAACAACAACCATGGGCGGCGCACCAACGGCTGGCTGTGCTGGACAACCTCATCGTCCGCTTCGGCGTCGATCAAGAGTTCGTCGAGTTCAGGTGTGCGCTTGGCTTCAAGGTTCATTGATCAACTGCCGGCAGAGGGATTTGGCGCGTTCGGGGTCTTGGTTTTCCACGGCGTCGAGCAGGGCGATGTGCAGGTCGAACACGGCCTGGCGGCGCGGTGAAATGTTCAGGGTCTGGCGCAACTGGGCAGCGACGATGCGGGAGAAATACTGGTACAGCTCGCTCAACGCGGGGTTGTGCGCCGCGTCTACCAGATGTTTGTGAAACACCAGGTCAGCACTGATGTAGGCCTCCAGATCACCGTGATAAAGCTCGCCGCTGGTCTCGAGCGCCTCGCGCAACGCGTTGAGGTCATCCTCGGTACGGCGCAACGCCGCAAGCCCGACGGCCTCTACTTCGAGAATCTGCCGCGTCTCCTGCGCTTGCTCCAGGGTGCAGTGGGATAACGCGCGCATGGCGCCCAGCGGGTCGGTCATGGAACGCAAATAACTGCCGTCGCCCTGGCGGATCTCGATCAAGCCGGAAAACGCCAACACGCGCATGGCCTCGCGCACGGTGTTGCGGCTGATACCCAACTCAGCGGACAGCTCCGGCTCGGTGGGCAGGCGTTCACCGATGGCCCATCGGCCTTCAGTGATGCGCAGGCGTAACTGCTCAAGGGCCTGGTCGACCAGGGAGCGTTTGATCAGCGGGGCGATGTCTGTCATGGGTTCAGCGCTTTCGTCCAATCATAGGATGAATTTTCCTACAGCCTATTCGGAGTTGCCTACAAAGGCAACGCACTAGGGTTCTTGGGTGGGTAAAGGAGCAGTATTTTCGATTGGTAAAATTACCCTTTGAGGGTAATTATGGACTCAGGTGTCTTATGGAAAAGTACACACCTCATTACGATTTGGCGGTGATAAAGGCGGATGTGAGGCGGCTTGGCAGGAAAGCGTTTACCCGCTCGGCAGAAGCATGCGGCGACGCGCTTGGCTTTCACATCGAGGATATGCAGGAGGTCATCTATGAGTTGCAAAACTGGATGTTGTACAAGTCGATGACTACCTATAGAGACCACCGAGTTTGGCAAGACGTGTATCACACGCACTCAAGAGGCAGGGAGATTTACATCAAGGTCACTTACTCCCCCGTGGGTGACCCCCCGGTGATCTCCTTTAAGGAGAAGAACCTATGAAGACGAAAGACTGCTACATCTGCGGCGCCCCCAATGGGTTGTCGTACTACGAGGGGCGCAGCGAGACCATCAGGATCAAAAACATGGAGCGCCGGGTCGACAATCTTTCAGGCTGGGAATGCACAGTCTGCGGCGACGGCTTCTGGGACCCGGACAACGACAGCGCAGACCGATTCGGTGAGGCAAAAGATGCACTGACACTCGCCGCCCGAAAAATGATCGGCACCGAAATGAAACGTACCCGTCGCAAACTGCACCTTACCCAAAAGGAAGCCGTGGAATTACTGTCCGGTGGCGGCCACAACGCATTCTCTCGCTACGAACGTGGCGAGTTGCTTGCCCCTAAACCTTTGGTGCTGCTGATGCGGCTTTTAGATCGTCACCCACATTTGCTTGCGGATGCGAAAATCCTGGCAGAAGGCGCTGATCTGCGTGGCGCCTTCACCTACACCGTGAACGACGAAGCAGAAGCACTCAAGGTGTCCTAGCCCCAAAAAATAAACCCGGCACCAGGTCTAATTCCAGTCAGTTAAGAAGCAGCAAGAGCGAAAAGTAACCCGTGGCGAGGGCGCTTGCTCCCGCTGGGTCGCGAAGCGGCCCCAAAAATGGGACTGCTGCGCAGTCCAGCGGGAGCAAGCGCCCTCGCCACAGGTACGGTGCTCACCCTTAACTGACTGGCATTAGGCACTAGGCCGGGTTTATCGTTTCAAGCATCGATCAATGCAAAATCTGGCTCAAGAACAACTTGGTCCGGTCATTCTGCGGGTTGTCGAAGAAGTCATTCGGTGCCGCCTGTTCCACGATCTCGCCCTTGTCCATAAAGATCACGCGGTTGGCCACGGTGCGGGCAAAGCCCATTTCGTGGGTCACGCACAACATGGTCATGCCGTCTTCGGCCAGGCCGATCATGGTGTCCAATACCTCTTTGACCATTTCCGGGTCGAGTGCCGAGGTCGGCTCGTCGAACAGCATGATTTTCGGCTTCATGCACAAGGCACGGGCAATCGCCACACGCTGCTGCTGGCCACCGGACAGTTGCCCCGGAAACTTGTGGGCCTGCTCCGGGATGCGCACGCGCTCCAAGTAATGCATGGCAATTTCTTCGGCCTTGCGCTTGGGCATCTTGCGCACCCACATCGGCGCCAGCGTGCAGTTCTGCAGGATGGTCAGGTGTGGGAACAGGTTGAAGTGCTGGAACACCATGCCGACTTCACGGCGGATCGCTTCGATCTGCTTGAGGTCGTTGGTCAGTTCCACGCCATCGACCACGATGCGGCCCTGCTGGTGCTCCTCCAGACGGTTGAGGCAGCGGATGGTGGTGGATTTGCCCGAACCCGACGGGCCACACAGCACGATACGCTCGCCCTGCTTGACGTTGAGATTGATGTCTTTCAACACGTGGAACTGGCCGTACCACTTGTTGACGCCCTGCATCTGGATAATGCCTTCAGGGCTCACAGGCTGTTTGATCGCTTCGCTCATAACAACAACTCCTAACGCTTGTGGCCTGTGTCGAGCTTGTGTTCCAAATGAATGGAATAGCGCGACATACCAAAACAGAAAATCCAGAACACCAAGGCGGCGAACACGTAGCCTTCAGTGGCCATGCCCAACCATTTCGGGTCGGCGGCGGCTTGCTTGACGCTGTTGAGCAGGTCGAACAGGCCGATGATGATCACCAGGCTCGTGTCCTTGAACAGCGCGATAAACGTGTTGACGATGCCGGGAATGACCATCTTCAGGGCCTGCGGCAGAATCACCAGGCCCATGCTGCGCCAGTAACCCAAGCCCATTGCTGCGGCCGCTTCGTACTGCCCTTTGGGAATCGCCTGCAAGCCCCCGCGTACCACCTCGGCCACGTAGGCCGACTGGAACAGGATCACGCCAATCAGTGCGCGCAGCAGCTTGTCGATGCCCATGCCTTCCGGCAGGAACAGCGGCAGCATCACCGACGACATGAACAACACGGTGATCAACGGCACGCCGCGCCAGAATTCGATGAAGGTCACGCAGACCACACGAATCGCCGGCATGTTCGAGCGCCGCCCCAACGCCAGCATAATGCCCAGTGGCAAGGCGCCGGCGATGCCGACGGTGGCGATCACCAGGGTCAGCATCAGGCCGCCCCATTGGCTGGTCGCCACGTTGGCCAGACCGAAGATCCCACCGTGCAGCAGGAAGAAGGCGATGATCGGGTACAGCACCAAGAAGCTCAGCCCGTAGATCGCCTTGCGTTGAAAGCGCGAGACGAACAACGGCGCCACGCCGACGATGGCCAGCCACACGGTCAGGTCTACGCGCCAGCGCAGGTCGCCGGGGTAGTAGCCGTACATGAACTGCCCGAAGCGCTGTTGGATAAACACCCAGCAGGCGCCCTCCTTCGTGCAATCGGCGCGTGTGGTGCCGACCCAGTTGGCGTCGATGATCGCCCAGCTCAGGATCGGCGGCACCACCAGGTAGATCAGGTAGAACGCCAGTAATGTCAGCAGCGTGTTGAGCCAGCTGGAGAACAGGTTGGCGCGCATCCATGCCATCGGCCCGAACACTTTGTTCGGCGGCGGCATATCAGGTTTGAAAGTATGCGTACTCATGGGCGCTTCCTCACCGCTCGATCAGCGCAATGCGCTTGTTGTACCAGTTCATCAGCAGGGAAATGCTGATGCTGATCGCCAGGTACACGCTCATGGTGATGGCAATGACTTCGATGGCCTGTCCGGTCTGGTTGAGTACCGTGCCGGCAAACAGCGAAACCATCTCCGGGTAACCGATACCGGCCGCCAGCGAGGAGTTCTTCGCCAGGTTCAGGTATTGGCTGGTCAGCGGCGGAATGATCACCCGCAGGGCCTGCGGGATGATGACCTTGCGCAGCGTCGGCCCAGGGCGCAGGCCCAGGGAGCGCGCGGCTTCGGTCTGGCCGTGGCTGACGGACTTGATGCCCGACCGCACGATCTCGGCAATAAATGCTGCCGTGTAGACGGTCAGTGCCAGGGTCAGTGCCAGCAGTTCCGGGATGAGTACCCAGCCGCCGACAAAGTTGAAACCTTGCAGCTTGGGCATTTCCCAGTGCAGCGGTGCACCGAAGATCAAGGCGCACAGCGCCGGGATCAGGATGAACAGCGCCAGGCCCGCCCAGAATTTGTGGAAGGGTACGCCGGTTGCTTCGAAGCGTTTGTTGGCCCAACGCGCCATCAGCACGATTGCCACGATGGCGACGGCGATGCTGGCCACAAACGGCCAGAAACCGTCAGCGGCAAGCGCTGCCGGCATGTTCAGGCCACGGCTGCTGACAAAGAAGGTATCGCCGAAGTTGTGGCTGTTACGCGGCCCCGGCATGGTCAGGAACACCGCGAAGTACCAGAACAGGATTTGCAGCAGCGGCGGAATGTTGCGGAAGACCTCCACATACACCGTCGCCAGTTTGTTGATCATCCAGTTCGGCGACAGCCGCGCCACGCCGATCACGAACCCGAGCAGTGTCGCCAGGATCACGCCGATAAAGGTCACCAGCAAGGTGTTGAGCAAACCGATCACAAACACCCGGGCATAACTGTCCGATTCGGTGTAGTCGATCAGGTGCTGCGCGATACCGAAGCCGGCACTGCGCTCAAGGAAGTCGAAACCCGAGGTAATGCCTCGGTGTTGCAGGTTGGTCTGGGTGTTATTGAAGAGGTACCAGCCCAGCGAGACCACCGCCACAATCGTGATGATCTGGAAGAGCCACGCACGCACTTTGGGATCGCTGAAGCTGAGCTTCTGCTTTGGTGCGCCGATTTGATTTTGCATGAAGTGCCCCGGAAATAATGGAACAGAACATCACCCGGCGGTTGGCCCACCGGGTGACAGAACCATCAGCGATCAGCGCACAGGTGGTGCGTATTGAATGCCGCCGTTGTTCCACAGCGCGTTCAGGCCACGGTCGATTTCCAGCGGGGTGCTCTTGCCCAGGTTGCGCTCGAACACTTCACCGTAGTTACCGACTTGCTTGACGATCTGTACGACCCAATCTTTCTTCACTTTCAGGTCTTTGCCGTATTCACCGTCAGCACCGAGCAGACGTGCAACGTCCGGGTTCTTGGTGGATTTGGCTTCAGCCTCAACGTTTTTCGAGGTGATACCGGCCTCTTCAGCGTTGAGCATGGCGTAGCCAACCCAGCGCACGATGGCCAGCCACTCGTCGTCACCGTTACGCACGACCGGGCCCAGAGGTTCCTTGGAAATGGTTTCCGGCAGAACCACGTAGTCTTTCGGCGCGGCCAGCTTGCTGCGCTGGGCGAACAATTGGGACTTGTCGGAAGTCAGTACGTCGCAACGACCGGATTCCAGCGACTTGGCGCTTTCATCGGAGGTGTCGAAGGTGATCGGGGTGTACTTCAGGTTGTTGCCACGGAAGTAGTCGGAAACGTTCAGCTCAGTGGTGGTACCGGCCTGGATGCAGATGGTTGCACCGTCCAGTTCCTTGGCACTTTTCACGCCCAGCTTGTTGTTTACCAGAAAGCCAATGCCGTCGTAGTAAGTGATGAAGCCTGGGAATTTCAGGCCCATGCCGGCATCGCGGGAGCTGGTCATGGTGGTGTTACGGGACAGAATGTCGACTTCGCCGGATTGAAGCGCGGTGAAACGCTCCTTGGCGTTCAACTGGCTGAATTTGACCTTGGTCGCGTCGCCGAAAACGGCAGCCGCCACAGCGCGGCAAACATCAGCGTCGATCCCCAGGATCTTGCCGCTGGCATCCGGTACCGAGAAACCCGGCAGACCGTCACTCACGCCACATTGCACAAAGCCTTTCTTCTGCACGGCGTCCAGCGTGGCGCCAGCTTGGGCGAAACCACTGACACCCAGTACAGCCGCCGCGGAAACGATGGCCAGGGTGGATTTCAATACCTTCATTCAAACCTCCAGTTGCTCTTGTTGTGTCGGAGCTCGAACCTCAGCGCACCCTTATGAGGCGATATCGACCCGTGTTGGCTTTTTTTGGGGTCAAGCGGCATGAGGTTGTTGCGATCAATCCAGTTGCTATCCCACAAGCGGCAGTCACTGATAGTGTTACCGTCCTGAGATAGCGCTGACATCGTTCAACACATAGCAAGGCCCGTACCAGAGTGCCGGCTGAGTCGATTCAGCCCACGGTCAATAGAAAAAGATTCAACCGTGCGACATCTTCTTAACAGATCAACCCATCGCGCACCGTTCCGACGCACCCAATCGGAGCGTACGCACATTAATGGAGCAGACATGACCGAACCCTTGATTCTTCAGCCCGCCAAGCCCGCAGACGCCTGCGTAATCTGGTTGCATGGCCTGGGTGCCGATCGCTACGACTTCCTGCCGGTGGCCGAAGCGTTGCAGGAAAGCTTGCTGACCACCCGCTTCGTTTTGCCCCAGGCACCGACCCGCCCGGTGACAATCAATGGCGGCTACGAGATGCCCAGTTGGTACGACATCAAGGCCATGAGCCCGGCGCGGTCGATCAGCCTGGAAGAGCTGGAAGTGTCGGCCAAAATGGTCACGGATTTGATCGAGGCACAGAAGAGAACCGGAATAGACGCTTCGCGGATTTTCCTCGCAGGTTTTTCCCAAGGCGGTGCGGTGGTATTCCACACGGCGTTTCTTAATTGGGAAGGCCCCTTGGGTGGCGTCATTGCCCTCTCCACCTACGCTCCCACCTTCTATAATGAGCTGGAATTATCTGCCAGCCAGCAGCGCATTCCAACGCTGTGTCTGCACGGCCAGTACGATGAAGTGGTACAGAACGCCATGGGTCGCACGGCGTATGAGCACCTGAAAAGCCGTGGTGTCACCGTGACATGGCAGGAATACCCAATGGGCCACGAAGTGTTACCCCAGGAGATACACGATATCGGCGCCTGGCTGACCGCGCGCCTGGGCTGAAACCCGGCGTTTATGTAGCCGTATGACAGACGCACTACGCCGCGCCCGATTCTTGCATTACACTGGCCGGCGTACATTCCTTAACCAATTAATGAGATCACCGTGCTCAAAGCACTTAAGAAGATGTTCGGCAAAAGCGAGGCTGAGCCGCTCGCGCCTGATTCCAGTGCTCCAACCCCCACGCCCGGCAGCCGCAATGACGGTCAGCAGCCAGGTCGGACCGCACCTGTCACCCCGCCGAAGAAGCCGACCGTGAAGTCGCCTGAACAGGCAGAGCCGGTTGAGGCCGCTCCCGCGCCAGTCGCGTCCAAGCCGCGCCGTGAACGTGCACCAAAACCGCCCGTGATCCCATGGAAACTCGAAGACTTCGTCGTCGAGCCCCTGGAAGGCAAGACCCGCTTCCACGATTTCAAACTGGCCCCGGAACTGATGCACGCCATCCAGGACCTGGGTTTCCCGTACTGCACGCCGATCCAGGCGCAGGTGCTCGGGTTTACCCTCGCCGGCAAAGACGCCATCGGTCGCGCCCAGACCGGTACCGGCAAGACCGCCGCCTTCCTGATCTCGATCATCACCCAGCTGCTGCAGACGCCACCGCCGAAAGAACGCTACATGGGTGAGCCGCGCGCACTGATCATCGCCCCGACCCGCGAGCTGGTGGTGCAGATCGCCAAGGACGCCGCCGACCTCACCAAGTACACAGGCCTCAACGTCATGACGTTCGTCGGCGGCATGGACTTCGACAAGCAGCTCAAGCACCTTGAAGCCCGTCACTGCGACATTCTGGTGGCCACGCCGGGCCGCCTGCTGGACTTCAACCAGCGCGGCGACGTGCACTTGGACATGGTCGAAGTGATGGTGCTGGACGAAGCCGACCGCATGCTCGACATGGGCTTTATCCCGCAAGTGCGCCAGATCATTCGCCAGACCCCACCGAAGGCCGAGCGCCAGACCCTGCTGTTCTCCGCGACCTTCACCGAAGACGTGATGAACCTCGCCAAGCAGTGGACCACCGACCCGTCCATCGTCGAGATCGAAGCGCTCAACGTCGCCAGCGAGAACGTCGAGCAACATATCTACGCCGTGGCCGGTGCCGACAAGTACAAGCTGCTCTACAACCTGGTCAACGACAACGGTTGGGAGCGCGTGATGGTGTTCGCCAACCGCAAGGACGAAGTGCGGCGTATCGAGGAGCGCCTGGTGCGTGATGGTGTGAACGCCGCGCAGCTGTCCGGCGATGTGCCGCAACACAAGCGCATCAAGACCCTGGAAGGTTTCCGCGAAGGCAAGATTCGTGTGCTGGTGGCCACCGACGTAGCGGGTCGCGGCATTCACATCGACGGCATCAGCCACGTGATCAACTTCACCCTGCCGGAAGTGCCGGACGACTACGTGCACCGCATTGGCCGTACAGGGCGGGCCGGGGCAGCGGGTGTGTCGATCAGCTTTGCTGGGGAGGATGACTCGTATCAGTTGCCGTCGATCGAGACGCTGCTGGGTCGCAAGATCAGCTGTGAGACGCCGCCGACGCACCTGTTGCGCGCCGTGGAACGCAAGCGTCCGTAAGCTGAAATGCGATAAAAAATGTGGGAGGGGGCTTGCCCCCGATAGCAGTGTATCAGTCAACAGAGGTGTTGAATGTGCCACAGTTATCGGGGGCAAGCCCCCTCCCACATTTGATTTCAGCTGATGTTGAGATAGGTGTTCGGCTGGTTATTTCCAGCGATCCGCCGCTGCGTGATCGCTGTTGCGCCCCTCTACCCAGCGGGCGCCCTCAGGTGTGTTTTCCTTCTTCCAGAACGGCGCCCGGGTCTTCAGGTAGTCCATCACAAACGCACAGGCATCAAACGCGGCCTGGCGATGGGCACTGGCGGCGGCAACGAACACAATCGGCTCACCCGGCTCCAGCGCGCCGATGCGATGCAACACTTCCAACTTGAGCAGCGGCCAACGCTGCTCGGCCTCCACGGCGATCTTGGCCAACGCCTTTTCGGTCATGCCGGGGTAGTGCTCCAGGAACATCCCCGACACGTCGCGGCCGTCATTGAAGTCGCGCACATAGCCGACAAAGCTCACCACCGCGCCCACGCCGACATTGGCCGCGTGCATGGCATTCACCTCGACGCCCGGATCAAACGCCTGGGCTTGCACACGAATGGCCATGGTCAGCCTCCAGTCACGGGAGGGAAGAACGCCACTTCGTCACCCGCCTGCACCGGCTCATCGAGGCCGCACAACTCTTCGTTGCGCGCACACATCAGGCTGGTCTCGTTGAGCACTGCAAACTCCGGGTCACTGGCCAGCGCGAGGCGCACAGCATCGACGGTGGCGAACTCGCCCTCCATCTCTAGCGAATCAAGGCCCACAGCCTCTGCGTAACGCGCAAAAAACAATACGTTGATGCTCATGCCTGGTCCGCCTTGAAGTGCCCGCTTTTACCGCCGAGTTTTTCCAGCAGGCGAATACTTTCGATGGTCATGCCACGGTCTACAGCCTTGCACATGTCGTAGATGGTCAGCGCGGCGACGCTGGCAGCGGTCAACGCCTCCATTTCCACGCCGGTCTGGCCGGAGAGCTTGCAGCGCGCCACGATATGCACCGAGTCTGCGCCGTCGGCGCTCAGTTCGACCTTGACGCCGGTCAACATCAGCGGGTGGCAGAGGGGAATCAAGTCACTGGTTTTTTTCGCGGCCTGGATCCCGGCAATGCGGGCCACGGCAAACACGTCGCCCTTGGGGTGGGCGCCGTCGACAATCATTTTCAGGGTCTCGGGCAACATGCGCACGCGCGCTTCGGCCACCGCCTCACGGAACGTCACGGACTTGTCGGTGACGTCGACCATATGGGCGCGACCTTGGGAATCGAGATGAGTCAGCACAGGGATACTCCTGATCAGGAGCACCGATTGTAAACCTATCGCCGATCAAAATGTGGGAGGGGCAAGTGCCCTCCCACACTGACCGTATCTACAAGTGAGATTCGGCGTATTCGGCCAGAATCGAACGAGGCACCCCTTGCAGCGCGATGTGCACGCCGTTGGGGAAGTCTTTGAAGCGTTCCGTCAGGTAAGTCAGCCCGGAGCTGGTCGCGGACAGGTAAGGGGTGTCGATCTGTGCCAGGTTGCCCAGGCACACCACTTTGGAACCGGCGCCGGCACGGGTGATGATGGTTTTCATCTGGTGCGGCGTGAGGTTCTGGCATTCATCGATCAAAATCAGGCTTTGCTGGAAGCTGCGACCTCGGATGTAGTTGAGGGATTTGAACTGCAACGGCACTTTGCTGAGGATGTAGTCGACGCTGCCATGGGTGTTTTCGTCATCCATGTGCAAGGCTTCGAGGTTGTCGGTGATCGCCCCCAGCCACGGCTCCATTTTTTCCGCTTCGGTGCCAGGCAGGAAACCGATTTCCTGGTCCAGGCCCTGCACGCTGCGGGTGGCGATGATGCGGCGATAGCGCTTGGTCACCATGGTCTGCTCGATAGCGGCAGCCAGGGCGAGGATGGTTTTCCCGGAGCCTGCGGCGCCGGTCAGGTTGACCAGGTGGATGTCCGGGTCGAGCAGCGCATACAGCGCCAGGCTCTGGTAGATATCACGCGGTTTCAGGCCCCAGGCTTCCTGGTGCAACAGGGGTTCCTGATGCAGGTCGAGGATCAACAGCTTGTCGACCTGGATCTCTTTGATCCAACCCACGAAGCCTTGTTCGTCGATGATGAATTCATTGATATGCACGGCCGGCAGGTTGTCGATCAGTTGCACCTGGTGCCAGGTGCGGCCATGGTCCTGACGGGTTTCGACCTTGCTGACAAGGTCCCAGAACGAGCCGGTCACGGTGTGATAGCCGCGGGACAGCATCGACACATCGTCGACCAGTTGGTCGGTACTGTAGTCCTCGGCAGCGATCCCACACGCTCGTGCCTTGAGGCGCATATTGATGTCTTTGGTCACCAGCACCAGGCGCAGGTCCTTGTCGCGTGCGTGCAGGTCGATCAATT
The DNA here is from genome assembly GCF_045037875.1 of Pseudomonas petroselini. Classification (NCBI taxonomy): domain Bacteria; kingdom Pseudomonadati; phylum Pseudomonadota; class Gammaproteobacteria; order Pseudomonadales; family Pseudomonadaceae; genus Pseudomonas; species Pseudomonas petroselini. The sequence goes on along the minus strand of NZ_CP173614.1, from coordinate 1,914,871 downwards.
GGTTGATGATTTTGTTGTCGTTCAGGTTTTCCGGCAGCAGGCTGTTGGGCTCGCTGCGCTTGCTCATCAGGATCGACAGCAAGCCTTTGGGCCCGCTTTTACCGCGCTGGATCGGGACGCCGACCTCGACGTCTTCCGGCGAGGCTTCGCCCAATGTCTTGTCGATCAGGCGGATGGCCTGGCGGCACTCGGCAGCCACGCTGTGGTGCCCGCTTTTGAGTTTGTCGAGCTCCTCAAGCACGATCATCGGAATGGCGACGTGGTGTTCTTCGAAGTTAAGCAGTGCGTTTGGATCGTGGATCAATACGTTGGTATCAAGCACATAAAGGATTGGCTGGTCGGAAGAAGGGTTACGTCCATGATCATCCATACTCGGTCACCTTTGTGGGAGCCAGTCGACGCAATACCTGGGCGGTGCTGCGCCTCGATTCGACCACCGACTGCACCTGAGTGACGTCAAGCGCAGTGCCCACATGAGGAGTCTTGGAAGACGCCACCTGTGCTGCAGGTTTCGGCGATCTGACTTCGTAATACCGCAAAACCCATGACAGAAAAAAGCACTTTGACGTTTTTTTGAAGTTTATTTTTCAGGATGACGAATAGCACTAGCCGAGCACCATGGTCCCCGTTAAAGTCGGAAGTCCGCCTGCATCGAAATGTCGCACAAAATCACCCCACAAATGCCTCATCCCCAACAGGGCCGGGCATTTCAGCGAAAAGCCTCCCGGCAGTCCTGCCACCCCAAACCACTCTGCGCCGTTGCCTGCAACAAGATCGGCAAAGCCACCCGCGCCTTGTCCTGGGTGTCGTGAAACACGATGACCCCTTTGCGCCACAGCAACATCAGCGTCAGCACCCGCTGCGCCGACTCATCGGCCTTGAGCTTGCCCGGTTCGTCCTGGGAATCGATGTCCCACAACGCCACCTGCAAGCCCTGGGCTTGAAAGAAGCCCTGGCTGTCCGCGCGACGCTGGCCATACGGTGGACGGAACAGCGGCACGTAGTTTTCCGGCATCAGGTTTTGGGCCAGCGATGCGCTGCGGGTGATGGAACTCTGCCAGTCCACCCAATGACTGTGCGAACGGTACTGCCACCCCTGGGTGCCAACGCACTGACCTTGATAGAGCGCCTCTACATCGGCGACCGAACTACGTTCCACACGGGTTTGCAGGCTGCTGCCAAGGGCGAAGAAGGTCGCATTCATCTTCTGTTTGCGCAGGTAATCGGTGAGCCAGTCGGTATTGCCACTGACCGGGGCCGGGCCGCCGTCGAACGTCAACAGGAACAGGCGGTCATTGAATTCGTTGCCATTGCGCTCATGGTCGCCGAACAGTGCGACCTCGCTGCTGATTTGTGGGAACAGCGCAGCCTTGCGCAACAACTCGTCCAGGTAGCGCTCATGGAACACATGGCTGGGGTTGGCCCAGCCTATATAGAAGGAGTCTTCGCTTACCTCAAACTTGCCGGCCTGCTCGAGCAGATCATCCATGTTCTCTACCAGATAGCAGAACGAGGCGTCGACTTCGCAACTCTGCTGGGCGAACGTGTAGTTCTCCAGCAGGCGCTGCCAGAGTTGGCGGCGCAGGTCGTCGATGGCGGCCATGTTGATGATCTTCAGGCCCAGGCGCTGCTTGAGCGCGGCTTCATCCTGGCGCTCGCTGGCCAGTAGGCTGTGAGCGAACATCAGGATTTCGGCGCGTGAAGCCACATCGAACAGCGCCGGGCTGCTGAGCTTCTCGGGCCAGGTGCCACGGTCCAGGCTGGCTACATCCACCGGTGCCGCCTGGGCATTCAGGCAAAGCAGGCAAGCCGACAACAAAAGCGCTATTCGCACACAGGGTCTCCCTCTCCAGAGTCACCGGCCATCATAGCGGATCGCGCCTATCGCCATCATAGGTGGAGTCAAAACGCCCAACCCCCTAGAATCCCTCCACGTTTACAGGAGACGACTTCATGCTGATGGTGATTTCCCCCGCCAAGACCCTCGATTTCGAGTCAAAGCCGGTAACCCCGCGCTTCACCCAGCCGCAGTACCTCGACCACTCCCAGGAGCTGATCGAACAATTGCGCGAACTGAGCCCGGCGCAAATCAGCGAATTGATGCACGTATCCGACAAGATCGGCGGCCTCAACGCTGCCCGCTTCGGCAGTTGGACGCCCGCCTTCACCCAAGCCAATGCCAAGCAGGCGTTGCTGGCGTTCAAGGGTGACGTCTACACCGGCCTGAATGCCGACACCTTCAGCGACGCCGATTTCACCTACGCCCAGGACCACCTGCGCATGCTCTCCGGCCTGTACGGCCTGCTGCGCCCGCTGGACCTGATGATGCCGTACCGCCTGGAGATGGGCACCAAACTGCCCAACGCCCGTGGCAAGGACCTGTACGCCTTCTGGGGCACCCGCATCAGCGAGTGGCTCAATGAAGCACTGGCCGCACAAGGTGATGACGTGCTGCTCAACCTCGCCTCCAACGAGTACTTCTCGGCGGTCAAGCGCACCGCCCTGAACGCGCGGATCATCAACACCGAGTTCAAGGACCTCAAGAACGGCCAGTACAAGATCATCAGTTTCTACGCCAAGAAGGCCCGGGGCATGATGAGCCGCTTCGTGATCGAAGAACGCATCAACGACCCGGCCAAGCTCAAGCAGTTCGATGTGCAGGGCTATCGCTTCAATGCCGAGCAGTCGAAGCCGGACAATCTGGTGTTTTTGCGCGATCACGCACCGGAATAAAGCCCTGCTCCGTCCTCACCGACGCTAAAAATCAAATGTGGGAGGGGCAAGTCCCCTCCCACATTTTTGCCTGCATTCCACAGCTGAAATCGTCATTATTTTGGCGTCAAAAAATATTCAGACACCTCCCTAAAAATTCTTTCACTCGACATTTGTCGTTTTTTTTCGTAGTGGCACCAATTTTTTAAAACACTGGTGGCACAAAACTATCCCTTCGCGCCAACTCCCTATAACTACTGGCCCAAATAGCAAGTGCTATCAATATACTACCAGTGCCATCTTTCCTAATATTTCAAGAAATTTCTGGAAACAGGATGAGCGGCCTGGAACTTCGTCCTAAAGCACTGCTCATACCACCGGTAACGAAATTCTCTGTTCCTGTAGGAGATGACTTACATGGCGGACCAACGGAAGTAGCAAAGTTGTCACATTAACTTTGACTCAGTGGTCACATTACCAACCGATTAGTTGAGAGCGGCGATAAGGATCAATTGCCACGAACTATAGGCCAAGGCTGTGCTTACCCTAATGGGTCAGTGATAAAACCCAAGGCATTGATAGTTAAAGGCTAAACGCCTCTATCAAGGTCCTGTGGCACTGGCGCCAAGCCCTTCTCCCAGGAAGGCTGGCTGCATTTGAGGGCAAGCCCCAATAACAAGGCCAAGTTGCGCACAACTTGAGTGCAATAGTTAGTCACTCACTATTTAACATGCCTGTACGCGGTAAGTCGGCGTCTATTCGCCTAACTTTCGCGGCATCAGTGACGCTTGCAAACATGAACTCCGGCCTTAATAGGCACGATTAACACAGTCTTGAATGACGAAGAGGTAAATGCGATGCGCATCAGCATATTTGGTCTCGGTTACGTTGGCGCAGTATGTGCCGGTTGCCTGTCTGCCCGTGGCCACGAAGTGGTCGGCGTAGACATCTCCAAGGACAAGATTGACCTGATCAATGCAGGCAAATCGCCAATCGTTGAACCGGGTCTGGGCGAACTGTTGAGCCAGGGTATCGAAACCGGCCGGCTGCGCGGCACGACCAATTTCGCCGAAGCCATTCGCGACACCGACTTGTCGATGATTTGCGTCGGCACGCCAAGCAAGAAAAACGGCGACCTGGAACTGGATTACATCGAAGCGGTGTGCCGCGAAATCGGCCTGGTCCTGCGTGACAAAGCCACTCGCCACACCGTGGTCGTGCGCAGCACCGTTCTGCCTGGCACCGTGGCCAACGTAGTGATCCCGATCCTTGAAGACTGCTCGGGCAAAAAAGCCGGCGTCGACTTCGGTGTCGCGGTCAACCCGGAATTCCTGCGTGAATCCACCGCCATCGCCGACTACGACCTGCCACCGATGACCGTCATCGGCGAATTCGACAAAGCCTCCGGCGATGTCCTGCAGTCGCTGTACGAAGAACTCGACGCGCCGATCATCCGCAAGGACATCGCCGTCGCCGAAATGATCAAGTACACCTGCAACGTGTGGCACGCCACCAAGGTCACCTTCGCCAACGAGATCGGCAACATCGCCAAGGCTGTCGGCGTCGACGGTCGCGAAGTGATGGAAGTGGTCTGCCAGGACAAGACCCTCAACCTGTCCCAGTACTACATGCGCCCAGGCTTCGCGTTCGGCGGCTCGTGCCTGCCAAAAGACGTGCGCGCCCTGACTTACCGCGCAGGTTCCCTGGACGTGGAAGCGCCGCTGCTCAACTCGCTGATGCGCAGCAACGAGTCCCAAGTGCAGAACGCCTTCGACATCGTCTCCAGCCACGACAAACGCCGCATCGCCTTGCTGGGCCTGAGCTTCAAGGCCGGCACCGATGACCTGCGCGAAAGCCCGCTGGTCGAGTTGGCCGAAATGCTGATCGGCAAGGGTTACGACCTGAGCATCTACGACAGCAACGTCGAGTACGCCCGTGTCCACGGTGCAAACAAAGACTACATCGAAGGCAAGATCCCGCACGTGTCGTCCCTGCTCAATTCGGACTTCGATGACGTGATCAACAACTCCGACGTGATCATCCTGGGCAACCGCGATGAGAAGTTCCGTGCCCTGGCGCATAACGCACCGCACGGCAAGCAAGTCGTCGACCTGGTGGGCTTCATGTCCGCAGCCACCAGCGTCAGCGGCCGCACCGAAGGCATTTGCTGGTAACAGCAACGGCAAGTTCCGGGCTGCAAGCGTACCAATCCCCAGCGCTTGCAGCCTGGAGCCTTCTTCACCTTCGGATGACGCTTATGTCCAAGTTAAAACACGTACTGCTCCAATCCGCCGGCTGGCTGTTCTTTCTGAGCCTGCTGATGGGTCTCGCCGCGTTGTTGCCGGCGAGTACGTTCGACTCCGAGTCGAAGAATTTTATTTTCCTGATTGGCGCCGTCGGTATCTGGCGCTACTCGATGGGTGCAACGCATTTCTTTCGCGGCATGCTGTTCCTGTACGTGGTCTACCCGCACCTGCGCCGTAAAGTGCGCAAGCTGGGCAAGGCTGCCGACCCGTCCCATGTGTTCCTGATGGTCACCAGTTTCCGTATCGATGCGCTGACCACCGCGCAGGTCTACAGCTCGGTGATCCGTGAAGCCATCGAATGCGGCTTCCCCACCACCGTGGTCTGCTCGCTGGTGGAAATGTCCGATGAGCTGCTGGTGAAGAGCCTGTGGGAACGCATGAACCCGCCGGAGCATGTGAAGCTCGACTTCGTGCGTATCGCCGGCACCGGCAAGCGCGATGGCCTGGCATTCGGTTTCCGCGCCATCTCCCGCCACCTGCCGGACGACCGTGCCGTGGTTGCGGTGATCGACGGCGACACCGTGCTCGCCGAAGGCGTCGTGCGCAAGACCGTGCCGTGGTTCCAGCTGTTCGGTAATGTCGGTGGCCTGACCACCAACGAGTTCTGCGAAGTACGCGGCGGCTACATCATGAGCGAGTGGCACAAACTGCGCTTCGCCCAACGCCACATCAACATGTGCTCCATGGCCCTGTCCAAGCGCGTACTGACCATGACCGGTCGTATGTCGGTGTTCCGTGCCAGCGTCGTCACCGACCCGGGCTTTATCGCCGACGTGGAAAGCGACTCGCTGCAACACTGGCGCCTGGGCCGCTTCAAATTCCTCACCGGTGATGACAAATCCAGCTGGTTCAGCCTGATGCGCCTGGGCTACGACACCTTCTACGTGCCGGATGCGGCGATCAACACCGTGGAACACCCACCGGAAAAGAGCTTTATCAAGGCCAGCCGCAAGCTGATGTTCCGCTGGTACGGCAACAACCTGCGCCAGAACTCCCGCGCCCTGGGCCTGGGTGTTCGCCGCCTCGGCCTGTTCACCAGCGTGGTGCTGTTCGACCAGCGCGTGTCGATGTGGACCTCCCTGCTCGGCCTGACCGTAGCGATCATCGCCACCTTCAAGTACGGCGGCGCGTTCATCCTTGCCTACCTGCTGTGGATCGGCATCACTCGCCTGATCCTGACCCTGCTGCTGTCGTGCTCCGGCCACAAAATCGGCCCGGCGTACCCGATGATTCTCTATTACAACCAGATCATGGGCGCGTTGGTGAAGATCTACGTGTTCTTCCGCCTTGATCAACAGTCCTGGACCCGCCAGGACACCAAACTGACCCGCGATTTGGCCAGCTTTCAACGTTGGTTCAACACCTGGTCGTCTCGGACCATGACCTTCTCCGCCGGCAGCATCTTCGTTGCCGTGTTGCTGATGATGGTCTGACCCTGCCAAGCCTGAATTAACTCTAGGAAATGCCCTGATGAACAGTCCAGTAAACGCCAACGTAGTCCACGAATCCGAAGCCCAGCGCCAGCACGCCCGTGTCAAAATCCCGGCCAAGCTGCGCTTCTTCAACACTGACCGCACCCAGACCGAAGCACGGGTGATCGACCTCTCCGCCGGCGGCCTGGCGTTCACCGCCACCCAACCGCTGACCATCGGTGAAGTGCACAAGGGTCGCCTGCAGTTCGTCATCGATAACCTCGGCCTGGCGATGGACGTGGAGCTGCAGATTCGCTCCTACGATCGCCAGACCGGCCGCACCGGTTGCCAGTTCCAGAACCTCGACGCCCAGGATATTTCCACCCTGCGCCACCTGATCACTTCGCACCTGTCCGGTGACATCGTGACCATGGGCGACGTGCTGGCGACCCTGCAGCGCGACAACTTCACCAAGGCGCGCAAGGTCAAGGACAGCGGCAGCAACATGAGTGCCTTCGGCCGCCTGCGCGCCGTGACGTTCAGCCTGGCGATCTTCCTGGTGGGCCTGGCGGCGTTCGGCTTTGTCTTCAAGTCGGTGTATGGCATGTATTTCGTCAGCCACGCACAGGCTGGCCTGGTGAGCGTGCCCGGCATGAACGTAACGATGCCGCGCGACGGCACCGTGCAAAGCTTGCTCAAAGGTGACGCGATCGCCGCCAAAGGCGCGCCGCTGGCGACCTTCAGCACCAGCATGCTCGATGTGCTCAAGGGCCACTTGGACGAAGACCAACTGCAACCGGCCAAGGTTGAAGAACTGTTCGGCAAGCAAATGACTGGCACCCTGACGTCGCCGTGCGACTGCATCGTTGCCCAGCAACTGGTCGCCGACGGTCAGTACGCCAGCAAAGGCGACGTGATCTTCCAATTGGTGCCGCGCGGCGCCCAGGCCAATGTTGAAGCACGCTTCACCTACCGTCAGTTCGCTGACGTTCGCCCAGGTACACCCGTGAGCTTCCAGGTGGCCGACGAAGAACAGCTGCGAACCGGCACCATCGTCAGCAGCACCAGCCTGAACAGCGCCGACCTGTCCTCCGACATCCGCGTACAGATCAAACCTGACGCACCGCTGGACAGCACCTACGCCGGCCGCCCGGTCGAAGTGATCAGCGACCGTGGCCCATCGCTGAACTGGCTGATCGATAAAGCCATGGCCCACGGTCTGTAAGCGAGGACATGCCTGTGATGACTATCCCAAACACGCCGCATTCCCTGCGGGAGCGGGCTTGCTGTGGCGAGGGCGCTTGCTCCCGTTCGACAGCGCAGCTTGAGCCGGCTTTTGGGGGCGCTACGCACCCCAGCGGGAGCATGCTCCCTCGCCACAAAAGCAGTTGCCACTTGGGTTCAGTAGCGTTGCTGGCACTCGCAGTCAGCCTCGCCGGTTGCGCCGGCCTGCCCGACCAACGCCTGGCCAATGAAGCGCTCAAGCGTGGCGACACTGTCACCGCGCAGCAGAATTACCAGCAACTGGCAGACCTGGGTTACAGCGAGGCCCAAGTGGGCCTGGCCGACATCCAGGTAGGCACCCGCGACCCGGCGCAAATCAAACAGGCTGAAGCCACTTACCGTGCGGCGGCGGACACCTCGCCCCGCGCCCAGGCACGCCTCGGTCGCCTGCTGGTAGCCAAGCCCGGCTCCACCGAAGCCGAGCACCATGAAGCCGAAGGCCTGCTGAAAAAAGCCTTTGCCAATGGCGAAGGCAACACCCTGATCCCGCTGGCCATGCTGTACCTGCAATACCCGCACAGCTTTCCGAACGTGAACGCCCAGCAGCAGATCAGCAAGTGGCAAGCAGCGGGTTATCCGGAAGCCGGCTTGGCGCAGGTGCTGCTGTATCGCACCCAGGACACCTACGACCAGCATCTGGATGATGTCGAGCGCATCTGTAAAGCCGCGCTGAACACCACCGACATCTGCTACGTCGAGCTGGCCACCGTCTACCAGAAAAAAGCCGAACCCGAAAAACAGGCCGAACTGCTCAAGCAGATGGAAGCCGGTTACAGCCGTGGCACCGTCACCGCTCAGCGTGTTGATAGCGTGGCACGTGTGTTGGGCGACGCCTCCCTGGGCAAGCCTGACGAGAAAACCGCCCAGGCCCTGCTGGAAAAAATCGCCCCTGGCTACCCGGCTTCCTGGGTCAGCCTGGCGCAACTGCTCTACGACTTCCCTGAACTGGGCGACGTCGACCAGATGATGAAGTACCTGGACAACGGCCGCGCCGCCGACCAGCCGCGCGCCGAGCTGTTGCTGGGCAAGCTCTACTACGAAGGCAAGTGGGTGCCGGCGGACGCCAAGGCGGCCGAAGCGCATTTCCAGAAAGCCGTGGGTCGCGAAGTGGCCGCCGATTACTACCTCGGCCAGATCTACCGTCGTGGCTACCTGGGCCAGGTCTACTCGCAAAAAGCCCTGGATCACTTGCTGACCGCTGCGCGCAACGGCCAGAACAGCGCCGACTTCGCCATCGCCCAGTTGTTTTCCCAAGGCAAGGGCACCAAGCCCGACCCATTGAATGCCTATGTCTTCAGCCAATTGGCTAAAGCCCAGGACACGCCAGAGGCCATTGACCTGGCCACGCAGCTCGAAGCCCCGCTGACGCCGGAACAACGCGCCCAAGGCCAACGCCTGGTGCAACAGGAACTGGCCACCCGCGGCACCCTGGCCCAGAGCACGTTGCAACTGCACGCCCTGGAAGAAGAAGACGGCGAGGAATCCCTATGAAGCTCAACCCATTCGTCAAAGCCGGCATCGGCCTGACCTTCGCCTTGCTGTGGTCGTGCCCGACCCTGGCCGCACTGACCGAAGCAAAGAACTTCGGCCTGGAAGTCAAAGCCACCGCACAGTCCGAAGATGACCGTGACCTCGGCACGCAGAAAGGCGGCGACGTCAACGGCATCGGCCTTGACCTGCGCCCGTGGATCTACGGCGAAAGCGGCGCGTGGAGCGCCTACGCCATGGGCCAGGCAGTGGTGTCGAGCGACATCATCGAGACCGACACCCTGCAACAATCGGCGGATGACGAAAACCAGCAGACCACCAACGACGACCGCAAGACCAAGAAAAACTACTTGGCCATGCGCGAATTCTGGGTCGGCTACAGCGGCTTCACGCCCTACCCCGGCGAGATCCTCAAGCTGGGTCGCCAACGCCTGCGCAATGACGACGGCCAATGGCGCGACACCAACATCGAGGCGCTGAACTGGACCTTCGACACCACCCTGCTCAAGGCCAATGTCGGCGTCGCTGAACGCTTCAGCGAATACCGCACCGACCTCAAGGAACTGTCGCCCAAGGACAAGGATCGCCAGCACCTCTACGCTGACGCCGCCTACCAGTGGACGCCCGGCCAGTGGATCGGCCTGCGTGGTCACCACACCCATGACAACGGCAAGCTCGACTTCCCGGAACCTGGCGTGCCCACCGACTCGCTGGACAAACGCGAGAACGGCGACCTGACCTGGCTCGGCATCGAAGCCAACAGCGACGCCTACAACTGGCGCAACACCAACACGGTCAATTACTGGGCCAGCGTCACCGGCATGAGAGGCGACCGCGATTCGGTCAATGCCTTGAACGCCGACGGCACCCGCCCGACAGAGGCCAAGCGCAGCGATGACGTCAGTGGCTGGGCTACCGACCTGGGTATCCGCTTGCGTCTGGACCCTCAATGGCAAGTGGGTGCGGCCTACGCCCGCGCCAGTGCCGAATACGAGCAGAACGGCCTGCAAAGCAACCGTTCGAACTTCACCGGCACCCAATCCCGCCTGCACCGTTTCGGCGAAGCGTTTCGCGGCGAGATGAACAACATGCAGTCCATGAGCCTGTTCGGTTCCTGGCAGCTGCGCGAGGACTACGACGCCAGCCTGGTGTACCACAAGTTCTGGCGTGTCGACGGCAACAAGCCGGTGGGCAGCAACGGTATCGACGCCGTGCAGAACAACACCGACGACGTGACCGGCGCGATCCTGTCCAGCACTTCCCTGCCGCTTGAAGACGGCAAGAAAGACCTGGGCCAGGAGATGGACCTGGTGGTCACCAAGTACTTCAAGAAAGGCCTGCTGCCGGCAGCGCTCAGCCAGTCGATCGACGAACCGTCGGCCCTGGTGCGCTTCCGGGCGGGTGTGTTCAAGCCGGGTGATGCCTATGGCAGCCAGGTCGACTCGTACATGCACCGCGCGTTTGTCGACGTGATCTGGAAATTCTGATGGGAGCCTGCGCAATGAACCCTCAAGCCCTCAAAGGCTCGGCCATGCTGGCGGCAGCGATGCTGCTGGCAAGCGGTGCTGCCATGGCCGATGTCGCGCCGCAGGCTAAAGCGCCGACCATCGCCAAAGAACTGCAACAGGCCAAGACCTACACCATCTCCAGCCCGCCGACCGCGCCGCTGGAAATGGCCAAGCCGGCCCTGCCCGACCTGTCGGGCTACACCGACGCGGCGATGGAAAAGAAGATCGTGCGCGCCAAGCCGGGCAAAATCAGCATCCGCCGCATGATGCAGGAAGACGCCCTCAAGGACTTCATCGGCGGTGACAACAAGATGGCTGAATGGGTGGTGCGCCAGCACGGCATTCCCCAGGCGATCTTCATCGACGACGGCTACATGAACCTCAAGGACTTGCTCGGCAAAGTGCCTAAGCAGTACCTGAGCGAAACCTCGCCCGGTGTGTTCCTGGCCAAGCTGCCGATCGTGGTCGGACGCAAGGGCATCCTGGAAATCGACAAGAAAACCCAAGAGCTGCGCCTGTCCCAGGAAGCCGGTTCGTTCCTGATCAACGACGGCCAGCTGTTTGTGCGTGACACCAAAGTCACCGGCTGGAGCGAAAAGGCCAACGGCCCCGCGCTGTACAAGTCACCCAAGGAATTCCGCCCGTTCCTGCTGGCCTGGGGCGGTACCGAGACCTACATCTCCAACACCAAGATGGCCAGTTTCGGCTACGCCAACAGTAAGTCGTACGGGGTGAGTATTTCCCAGTACACGCCGAACATGGCCAAGGTGCTCAAGCGCCCTGAGCCGACGGGCTGGATCATCGACTCCGAGTTCTCGGACATGTGGTACGGCTTCTACTGCTACGAGACCACAGGCTTTGTGATCAAGGGCAATACCTACAAAGACAACATCGTCTACGGCATTGACCCCCACGACCGTTCCCACGGCCTGATCATCGCGGACAACACCGTCTACGGCACCAAGAAGAAGCACGGCATCATCATTTCCCGGGAAGTGAACGACAGCTTCATCTTCAATAACCGCAGCTACGACAACAAGCTGTCGGGCCTGGTACTCGACCGTAACAGCGTCAACAACTTCGTGGCCGACAACGAGTTCTACCGCAACCACACCGACGGCATCACGCTCTATGAGAGCGGCGACAACCTGCTGTGGGGCAACAAGGTGATTGCCAACCGTCGACACGGTATCCGCGTGCGTAACAGCGTCAACATCAAGCTGTACGAAAACACCTCGATGGCCAACGGCCTGACCGGCCTCTACGGCCACATCAAGGACTTGACCGACACCGACCGCGACATCGCCCTCGACCCGTTCGACGCCAAGGTCTCGCTGATCGTGGTCGGCGGTGAACTGGCGGGTAACGGCAGCGGGCCGCTGTCCATCGACTCGCCGTTGAGTGTCGAGTTGTACCGCGTGTCGATGCTGGCGCCGACCAAATCCAGCGGCATCAGCTTCAACGGCGTGCTGGGCGATCGCCAGGAAGAGATTCTCGACCTGTTGGTGCGCCAGCAGAAAGCCGTGCTGATCGACCCTGTCGAACGCCAGACCGAATTGCAGGACTGAGGATGACCCTTATGCACCCACACATGATCAAATTGCTGAGCCTATCGGGTCTGACCCTCGGCCTGCTCGCGGCCAGCCAGGGCGTGCGCGCCGACGAAATCAAGGCGCCGACCTTCACCGCCGAACCGTGCTGCAGCCTGTGCCCGGCCGCCCACGACGCGAAGAACTACACCACGCGTTACCAGCAGAATTTCACCACCCTGGTGCAAGCCCAGGGCGACTGGCTGTTCCGTACCCAGGAAGACCTGCGCACCGAATTCGACACCACCCCGTCCGGCTACAAGCGCATGCAGCAGTTGCACGATGCGTTCAAGGCCAAGGGCGTGGAACTGGTGGTGGTCTACCAGCCGACCCGTGGCCTGGTGAACCGCAACAAACTCAACCCGGAAGAAAAGGCCAAGTTCAATTTCGACAAGGCGTTGGGCAACTACAAGACCATGCTTGGCCGTTTCGCCAAGATGGGCTACGTGGTGCCGGACCTGTCGCCGTTGACCAACGAGCAGCTTCCGGACGAATTACCGGCCCACGATTTCTACTTCCGCGGCGACCAGCACTGGACCCCGTACGGCGCCCAGCGCACCGCGAAAATCGTCGCGGCCAAGGTTAAGCAAATGCCTGAGTACGCCGAGATTCCCAAGCGCGAATTCGAGACCAAGCGCTCCGGGCGCATGGGCAAGACCGGCACCTTGCACAACATGGCCGGGCAACTCTGCGGCACCAGCTACGCGATCCAGTACATGGACCAGTTCACCACCGAGCCCAAGGGCGAAGCGGGCGACGGCGACCTGTTCAGCGATTCGGGCAACCCGCAGATCACCTTGGTCGGCACCAGCCACAGTGGCAAGAACTACAACTTCGCCGGCTTCCTGGAAGAGGAAATCGGTGCCGACATCCTCAACGTCGCCTTCCCTGGCGGTGGCCTGGAAGGTTCGATGATCCAGTACCTGGGCAGCGACGAATTCCAGAAGAGCCCGCCGAAAATTCTCATCTGGGAATTCTCGCCGCTGTATCGCCTCGACCAGGAAACCATCTACCGCCAAATGATGGCGCTGCTGGACAACGGCTGCGAAGGCAAGACCGCGCAGATGAGCGCCAGCACCACATTGAAACCCGGCAAGAACGAATTGCTGGTTAACAGTTCGAACAAAGACCTGCGCAACGCCAACCATCAGGTTGATATCCGCTTCGCCGATCCGTCGGTGAAAACCTTGCAAGCCACCCTCTGGTACATGAACGGGCGCCACGAGGACATCAAGATCGAGAAACCCGAAACATCCGATACAGACGGGCGTTTCGCCTTTGAACTGCGCACCGATGAAGACTGGGCCTCGCAGAACTTGCTGGCCGTGGAAGTGCAGGGCCCCGAAGCGGGCGCTGCCGCGCAGAAAGTCGAAGCGAAAATTTGCACACGCAACGTATTCCCGGCGGGCGGTCAACAGACCGCTGCTGCCGGGCAATGAGGTTACCTATGCAGAAGTTATTGATTCCAACGCTGCTGGGCCTGGCGATGTTCGCCGGCTCAGTCAACGCCGCCGCGCCACTGCGTCCACCCCAGGGGTATTTCGCCCCGGTGGAAGCGTTCAAGACCGGCGACTTCAAGAATGACTGCGACGCCATGCCGCCGCCGTACACCGGCTCGCTGCAATTTCGCAGCAAGTACGAAGGCTCGGACAAGGCCCGTTCCACGCTGAACGTGCAATCCGAAAAAGCCTTTCGCGACAGCACCGCCGACATCACCAAGCTGGAAAAAGACACCAGCAAGCGCGTGATGCAGTTCATGCGCGACGGTCGTCCGGAGCAGCTGGAATGCACCTTGAACTGGCTTACGAGCTGGGCCAAGGCCGACGCGTTGATGTCCAAGGACTTCAACCACACCGGCAAATCCATGCGCAAATGGGCATTGGGCAGCATGGCTTCGGCCTATGTGCGCCTGAAGTTCTCTGACTCGCACCCGCTGGCCAACCACCAGCAGGAATCGCAGCTGATCGAAGCCTGGTTCAACAAACTGGCCGATCAGGTGGTGAGCGATTGGGACAACCTGCCGCTGGAAAAAACCAACAACCACTCCTACTGGGCCGCCTGGTCGGTGATGGCAACGTCCGTCGCCACCAACCGCCGCGACCTGTTTGATTGGGCCGTCAAGGAATACAAGGTCGGCGTGAACCAGGTCGATGACCAGGGCTTCCTGCCGAACGAGCTGAAGCGTCAGCAACGGGCGCTGTCGTACCACAACTACGCCCTGCCGCCGCTGTCGATGATCGCTAGTTTTGCCCTGGTCAACGGTGTGGACTTGCGCCAGGAAAACAACAGCGCGCTCAAACGCCTGGGCGACAAAGTGCTGGCCGGGGTGAAAGACCCGGAGATCTTCGAGAAGAAGAACGGCAAAGAGCAGGACATGAAAGACCTCAAGGAAGACATGAAATACGCCTGGCTTGAGCCCTTCTGCACCCTCTACACCTGCGCCCCGGATGTGATCGAGCGCAAGCACGGGATGCAGCCGTTCAAGACGTTCCGCCTCGGGGGTGACCTGACCAAGGTCTACGACCCGACGCATGAAAAAGGCAACAAAGGTTCCTGACGAAACACGGTAAAAAATGTGGGAGGGGGCTTGCCCCCGATAGCAGTGTGTCATTCAACACAGATGGCGACTGTTACACCGCCATCGGGGGCAAGCCCCCTCCCACAGTTTGAGTCGGTTTCGTCAGTAGGAATGTAGTACAGCCCTCCCCGTCTTTTCGTGGGGGGTTTGGGGGGCTCTGGCCCTTGACTGTTGGTTAAACATGGAGAGATCGGGATGGTTTTCTCGTCCAATGTGTTCCTGTTTCTGTTCTTGCCGATCTTTCTCGGCTTGTACTATTTGAGCGGGCAACGCTATCGCAACCTGCTGCTGCTGTTGGCCAGCTACGTGTTCTACGCCTGGTGGCGAGTGGACTTCCTGGCGCTGTTCGCCGCTGTGACGCTGTGGAACTACTGGATCGGCCTTAAAGTCGGTGCAGCCGGCGTGCGCACCAAGCCGGCTCAACGCTGGCTGCTGTTGGGCGTGGTGGTCGACCTGTGCATCCTTGGCTACTTCAAGTACGCCAACTTCGGCGTCGACAGCATCAACGTGATGATGAAGTCGGCGGGCCTTGAGCCGTTCATCCTGACCCACGTGCTGTTGCCGATCGGTATCTCGTTCTACATCTTCGAGTCCATCAGCTACATCATCGACGTGTACCGTGGCGATACCCCGGCGACCCGCAACCTGATCGACTTTGCGGCGTTCGTGGCGATTTTCCCGCACCTGATTGCCGGCCCGGTGTTGCGTTTCCGCGACCTGGCCGACCAGTTCAACAACCGTACCCACACCCTCGACAAGTTCTCCGAGGGCTGCACGCGGTTCATGCAGGGTTTCATCAAGAAGGTCTTCATCGCCGACACCCTGGCGGTGGTGGCCGACCATTGCTTCGCCCTGCAAAACCCGACGACCGGCGATGCCTGGTTGGGCGCGCTGGCCTATACCGCGCAGCTGTACTTCGACTTCTCCGGCTACAGCGACATGGCCATCGGCCTGGGCTTGATGATGGGTTTCCGCTTCATGGAAAACTTCAAGCAGCCGTACATCAGCCAGTCGATCACCGAGTTCTGGCGTCGCTGGCACATCAGCCTTTCCACCTGGCTGCGTGACTACCTGTACATCACCCTGGGCGGCAACCGTAAAGGCACGCTGACCACTTACCGCAACCTGTTCCTGACCATGCTGCTCGGTGGCCTGTGGCACGGTGCGAACATCACTTACATCGTGTGGGGCGCCTGGCATGGCATGTGGCTGGCGATTGAAAAAGCCATCGGCCTCAACACCTCGCCGCGCAGCTTCAACCCCGTGCGTTGGGCCTTTACCTTCCTGCTGGTGGTGATGGGCTGGGTGATCTTCCGCGCCGAAAACCTGCACGTCGCCGGCCGCATGTACGGTGCAATGTTCAGCTTTGGCGAGTGGTCGCTCTCGGAACTCAACCGCGCCAACCTCACCGGCCTGCAAGTGGCAACCCTGGTGGTGGCGTACGCAACATTGGCGTTCTTTGGCCTGCGCGACTTCTACACCAACCGCCCTGCCGAGAAAACCAAACCAGCCGATCCGAGCCTGATCAAGGCCGTACCGGGCGACAACCCCGGCAGCATCCACGAGCCAGGCTTCACCGTTGGCCAGGATGCCGCCGTGCAACCGGCCTACTGGACCGCTGACTGGCCACGCTACGCCATGCGCGCTGCAGTGCTGCTGCTGTTCGTGGCGTCGATTCTCAAACTGTCGGCGCAGAGTTTCTCGCCGTTCCTTTACTTCCAATTTTGAGGGAGCCGACCATGACCCGATCATTGCGCGTCCTCTATATCGGCCTGTTCCTGGTGCTGCTGCTAGCCCTGGGCGCCTGGTCGCTGCGCAGTTTCTTCGGCTTCAGCACCAATGCCGACGCGACCGTGCTCAACGGTCGCTGGACCAAGGCCGTCGAAACCCACTACGACGAGGAGTTCCCGATCAAGCGATTGGGCACCAACCTCTGGGCGGCGCTGGACTACAAGCTGTTCAACGAAGGCCGCCCTGGCGTGGTGCTGGGCCGCGATCACTGGCTTTACAGCGACGAGGAGTTCAACCCTGCCGTCAACGAAGACCAGAACCTTGAAGGCAACTACGCGCTGGTCGAAGGCGTACGCCAGAAGCTCAAGGCCCAAGGCATTCAACTGGTGATGGCAATCGTGCCGGCCAAGGTGCGCCTGTACCCGGAACACTTGGGTGAGGTCAAACCGGCCAGCATCCACGCCAACCTGTACCAGGACTTCCATGCCCGTGTCGCTGCCGACAAGATCATCGCCCCGGACCTGCTCGGCCCGCTGCAACAGGCCAAGCTCGGCGGCAAGCAAGTGTTCCTGCGTACCGACACTCACTGGACCCCGGACGGTGCTGAAATCGCCGCCAAGCAGTTGGCCAAGACCATCGCCGACAAGACGCCGCTCAACGGTGAGCCACAGCGCTTTGTCACCGAAGCGGAGAAGACCGAACCGCACAAAGGCGACCTGCGTCTATTCCTGCCGCTGGACCCGCTGTTCGAAAACCTGATGCCGCCTAAAGAGCCGCTGGAAAAACGCGTGACGCACCTGGCCGAAACCAAAGGCGACGACGCGCTGTTCAGCGACAGCGAAACCCCAGTGGCACTGGTGGGCACCAGCTACAGCGCCAACCCTAACTGGAACTTCGTCGGCGCCCTCAAGCAAGCCCTGGGCAGCGACGTGATCAGCTACGCCGAAGACGGCCATGGCCCGATCCTGCCGATGCTCAGCTACCTCAAAAGCGATGACTTCAAGAACAACCCGCCTCAGGTGCTGATCTGGGAGTTTCCTGAACGTTATCTGCCCGTGAACAACGAAATCGGTGATGCCGACCCCTCGTGGGTTGCGCAGCTTAAACAAGCCGGTTCGCGCCAACAGAACATGGCACTGAATACACCCGTTAACCATCAAAAATCCGAGACGCCCGACCGGGCGCAAAACTGAAAGAGAGGTAACTCACATGACTTTCACTACTACTCCGCGTCGTCTCGCTAAGACTCTGGCCCTGGCTGCCGGTATGAGCGTGGTATCCCTGTCCGCCTTCGCCGGTGACGCTGCCTTGTACGGCCCTGTCGCACCGAAAGGTTCAAGCTTCGTGCGCGTCTACAACGCCTCCAACCAGGAAGTCAGCGCGACGGTTGGCAGCACCAACCTCAGTGAAGTGGCCCCGCTGGCCAGCAGCGACTTCAGCTTCATGCCGGGTGGTGACTACAGCGCCAAGATCGGCAGCCAGACCGTGCCGGTCAAACTCGCCGCCGATCACTACTACACCTTGGTCAACAACAGCAGCGGCCAGCCCCAGCTGATCGAAGAACCGCCGTTCAAGAACAAGCAGAAATCCCTGGTGCGCGTGCAGAACCTCAGCGACAAGGCCCTGACCCTGAAAACCGCTGACGGCAAGACCGACGTGGTCAAGTCGGTGGCTGCCAAAGGCCGTGGCGAGCGCGAGATCAACCCGGTGAAGGTGAGCCTGGCGCTGTATGACGGCGACAAAAAAGTCGGCGACGTGAAGCCGGTGGCCCTGGAACGCGGTGAGGCCGCGGTGCTGTACGTGACCGGTTCGGGTTCGAGCATTTCGCCAGTCTGGGTAAAACGCCCGGTATCGACCCGCTAACTATTTTCCTGTGGGAGCCGGGCTTGCCCGCGATGGCATCACCTCGGTGTCACTGACAGACCGAGTCGCCTGCATCGCAGGCAAGCCAGCTCCCACAAGGACCGAGACAAAAACAAGAGTGAAACGACAAACCTTCGTAGCTCTGACCCAAATTGATTCAAGGAGAAACACATGATCCCAGTAATCCTCTCCGGTGGTAGCGGCTCACGTCTTTGGCCGCTTTCGCGTAAACAGTTCCCGAAACAATTCCTGGCCCTGACCGGCGAGCACACGCTGTTCCAGCAAACCCTGGAACGCCTGGTGTTCGAAGGCATGGACACCCCGATCGTGGTCTGCAACAAGGACCACCGTTTTATCGTCAACGAGCAATTGGCCAACCGTAAACTGGAATGCCAACGCATCCTTATGGAACCCTTCGGGCGCAACACCGCGCCGGCCGTGGCCCTGACGGCAATGATGCTGGTCAATGAAGGCCGCGACGAGCTGATGCTGGTGCTGCCGGCCGACCACGTGATCGACGACCAGAAAGCCCTGCAACGCGCCCTGGCCCTGGCCACCGTGGCCGCTGAACGCGGCGAGATGGTGTTGTTCGGCGTGCCGGCGACCCGTCCGGAAACCGGTTATGGCTACATCAAGTCCACCAACGATTCGCTGCTGCCGGAAGGCGTGAGCCGCGTGCAGCAGTTCGTGGAAAAGCCGGATGAAAAACGCGCCGTCGAGTTCGTCAAAAGCGGCGGTTATTTCTGGAACAGCGGCATGTTCCTGTTCCGCGCCAGCCGGTTCCTTGAAGAGCTGAAAAAGCACGATCCCGACATCTACGACACCTGCGTGCTGACCCTGGAGCGCAGTGAACAGACCGCCGACACCGTGACGTTGGACGATGCCACCTTCGCTTGCTGCCCGGACAACTCCATCGACTACGCCGTGATGGAAAAAACCCAGCGTGCCTGCGTGGTGCCGCTGAGTGCCGGTTGGAGCGACGTGGGTTGCTGGGCCTCGCTGTGGGCCGTCAACGACAAGGACATCCACGGTAACGTCAGCAAAGGCGACGTGGTCATCCAGGACAGCCGCAACTGCATGATCCACGGCAACGGCAAACTGGTGTCGGTGATCGGCCTGGACAACATCGTGGTGGTGGAAACCAAAGACGCGATGATGATTGCCCACAAGGACAAGGTCCAGGGCGTCAAGCAGATGGTCTCGACCCTCAACGACCAGGGCCGCAGCGAAACCCAGAACCACTGTGAAGTCTATCGTCCGTGGGGCTCCTACGACTCGGTGGACATGGGCGGGCGTTTCCAGGTCAAGCACATCTCGGTCAAGCCGGGCGCCTGCTTGTCCCTGCAGATGCACCACCACCGCGCCGAACACTGGATCGTGGTCAGCGGCACGGCCGAGGTCACCTGTGACGAGAACGTGTTCCTGCTCACGGAGAACCAGTCCACCTACATCCCGATCGCCTCGGTGCATCGCTTGCGCAACCCGGGCAAGATCCCGTTGGAGATCATCGAAGTGCAATCGGGCAGTTATTTGGGCGAAGACGATATCGAACGCTTTGAAGATATCTACGGTCGCTCGACACCGGTTGAACGTGGCGTTTCGGTGAAAACTATCGCGCAGTAAAACAGTCGTACAAGAAGCCCTCACCCAGCCCATTGCGTCCCCTATCCGCAGTGGGTTGGGTGGGGGCTTTTTTAGTTCAACGCCCGCTTACTTTGACGTCGACGGGGCCCCCCAGGCCGACGGGGAGTAGGCGTTATAAGTACCGCTACTGTTGCTGCTTGAGCCCGCGCTACTGTATCTGTCCTTGCCAATCTCCTCAGCCGCCCTGCCTCCCCAGACCAAGGCCCCGCCCAATAGCTTCCCGGTAACTCCACCGCTGTTGACCAGCCTCTTTCCGATGCCCTGCGCCATTGAACCGCCCAGGGTGATAACAGCCCCTTTCGTCTTTTCCTTGTCCTCAGGTTTGATATTAAGCGCGGTAGGCATGCGCGCACTGACGTGGTTGCTGACACCCTGCATCAGCGTTTGCCGCAAGTTCGTGAGCCCCATACCTTGCATGCGGGGCAAAGACGACGCGGCGCCTCCTTCGTATTGCGCTGGGTTGATGGATACTTGCGCGGTAGGCGCAGGTGCGGAGGCGGGTGCTACGAAAGCAGTCTGCGTAGGGGCAAGGGTATTTGAAACCGTCATAGGGCATCTCACTTCATAAGAATACGGTCGGATTCCTTCATAGTTCAGCGTGCGTTTCCATGCTCAAACTCTGTGGGAAAATATTCCAAACCGGTTCCTGTATGAAGGAAATAAACACCTGCCCTGCAGGATCAGGTTCGGCGGCATTCTCTGCGCAATTCAGGCAACATCCCGTTGGAGAACATTGCACAGCAACACCGCAGACCTGTCCTTTTTACGGGATGACCTTGCAGGCTTTATGAAGCACCGTTAATGAGTTCCGGCTTTATCAAATTTATCCGCACCGTACGACTGGGCAACTTTACCCCCCACCACCATGGCTATGCCCAAGGCTTTAGAAAGAGAGCCACCACCGGAAGCCATTTTTTGCCCAGCCTCCTGGGCTGCCATGCCGCCCATGGCAATACCAAACCCCTTGGCATGCTTGGCAGTCATACCGCTATCGCGTAGTTCCGTTGAAGGCGCTTGCAACAGGGTCTGCCCCAGGTTTGTAAGCTTGTGATTCTGCATCCGGCCAGGCGGACGTGAACTCGGTTCTACGTTCTTGTGTGTGGACGCGCCAGCATCGTTCGGCGTTGGTGCTCGCTGAGCAGTGATGAGAGAGGTCACCACCGAGGCGAGGGCTGAGGTGACCGCGGGCGCAAGAAGGGCTGCGATAGTCATTATTCATCTCACTTGATCAGACTGCGTTGATATCGTCCTGGATAAACCGTATTTCCCTATGTTGGCTCTGTGGAAAAAACGCGTTGTTAGGTTCCTCATAAAGGAAAACCGATCCTGCGATAGGCATCCAGGCCATCGCGCGAGTAGGATGTTTTATCCGCATATGAGACTGTCACCATGTTCTTTGGCGTTCTACTGATCATCACTTGGCTGATCCTGCTACTGCGCTACCCGGCCAGAGCCTTGCCCGTGTCGCTGGCCGCCGCTGTCGGCCTCGGGCTCATAGCGATCTGGGTGGTGTGGCTGGATAACCGCGAAGCCTCACAACTGGCCCGCCTGGAACTGCGCATCACCTACGCCCCAGAAGAATGCCCGGCCGACCGCCCACTCAAACTGACCCTGAACAACGGCAACGACGTGCCCCTCACCGAGCTGCGTTGGCGCGTCGCCGCCTATGCGCCGGGCGACACCGTCAACCTCGCCGACAACGTCTACGCTGCCCCACGCTACCGCGGCCCAGGTGAATTGCAGGCCGGCGCCACCTGGGACGATTGCCTGCCCACACCGCCTTTACGCCCCGGCTACCGCCCGCAAACCCTGGAATTTCGTGCCGAGCACCTGCAAGGCAGTTTCTCGGACTGACAAAGGACTGACCCATGCCCAACGTACTCATCACCGGTTGCTCCAGCGGTATCGGCCGCGCCCTCGCCGATGCCTTCAAGACCGCCGGCTACGACGTGTGGGCCAGCGCTCGCCGCGCGGAAGATGTCGCCGGTTTGTCCGCCGCAGGCTTTAACGCCGTGCAATTGGACGTTAACGACAGCGCTGCGCTGCAACGGCTCGCCGAACAACTGGGCGAACTGGATGTGCTGGTCAACAACGCCGGCTATGGCGCCATGGGGCCGTTGCTGGACGGCGGCACCGAGGCGATGCAGCGCCAATTCGAGACCAATGTGTTTTCCATCGTCGGCGTGACCCAGGCGCTGTTCCCTGCCCTGCGTCGCAACAAAGGGTTGGTGGTCAACATCGGCAGCGTTTCCGGCGTGCTGGTTACGCCATTTGCTGGCGCGTACTGCGCCTCCAAAGCCGCTGTGCATGCATTGAGCGATGCATTGCGCATGGAACTGGCGCCCTTTGGCGTGAGCGTCATGGAAGTGCAACCCGGCGCCATCAACACCCACTTCGCCAAAAACGCCGGCGCCCAGGCCGAACTGTTGATCAATGAACAATCGCCGTGGTGGCCGTTGCGCGACGGCATTCGTGCGCGCAGCCAGGCCTCTCAAGACAAACCGACCTCGGCCAGCGTGTTTGCAGCGGATGTGCTCAAGGCCGTCCAGCAACCTCAGGCGCCGCGCCTGCTACGTTCGGGCAATGGCAGTCGGGCGTTGCCATTGATGGCGGCATTGTTGCCCAAGGGGTTGTTGGAGACGGTGTTGAAGAAACGCTTTGGGCTGACCGGTTCGCTCTAACCTTTCATTCCAGTCAATAACCCCCTGCACTTTCAGCGGCAAATACCAAGCCTCTGCCATACCCCTGCCAGCGAGCCTCACTGATGATTGACTACAGCGATTTTTTTGAAGAAGTGATCCAGACCCACGTCGAAATCGAGCAATGGTTTGCCGGCGTTGCACCCGAAGGCACCTTGCAAAACCTGCTTGCGCGTTTCTCGCCGGCGTTCAGCATGATCGCTCCCGCTACCGGCACACGGGTCAATGCGGCCGGGGTGAATGCGCTGTTCACGCGCTTGGGTGGCATGCGCCCGGGGTTGAAAATCACCTTGAGCGAAATGACCGGGATTGACCGACATGCGCGTGGCGCCACGGTGACTTACCGCGAGCATCAGATCGACGACAGCGGCACCCGGACGGACCGCCGCGCCACGGTGATCTTTGAGAAGCAGGCCAGCGGCGCACTGCTGTGGCGCCACCTGCATGAGACGTTTATCGCGCCATGAAATAACCATCAGGCCGGTTCCTACATAAAACAGCGAACGGCCTGACATCACGACAAGGAAACTATCCGCAGGCTCTTTCACCTCTGTCTACTCACAGGTGAAAGGATGCCAAGCGATTTCCTGCGAAGCGGTGTGCCGGATGCGCACACCACGACTCGCCAAGAGCGCGCAAAGTTAACAAGCGAAGTGTTACGCCTGAAAAACCCTCGCCATCCCAGCGCGATCATTCGCCTGAAACAGCTATCTGGGCAGTTGCCCAGACGCTTCAGCAATTCCCAAATACGCCTAAGCATCATGACTCAGATCAACGATCAAATCGGAGCCACTTTGGCTGTTGCGGGTAGCAGCCTATCCGGGAACGTCAACCACGTAATCATTGCACTGTACGAGGAGTTGGACAGCCATGAAATATAGCGTCGACCCCTTCCGGGAGTATTTAATTTGGCGACGTTACGCGTACCGCTTTTTACCGACATGGGGGGGCGACCTTACTGCTTTGCTTGAACGCGATTGCCGGCAACATGGCACATAGCCTTTCGTACTACGCAAAGGTCTATCACTTTTCCACCGAATATACTTTCGGAACCGGCGTAGCACTCTGCTTGATCTTCTACACGGGGCAAACGATGTTGTGGGACGGATCCCGCCATGCATTTCGAGTGCTTATACCCCTGACTATCGCGAATATCTTGCTGGCGATCGCCTATCTCAGCAGTCATGCTGTGACATTGCTCAACGTATTGCCGCTATTCTCGGCGCTGCTCTACATCTTGGTTATCAACTCAAAAAATCACCGGCGTTATACCAGTATCTTGCGGGTCAAACGCCGTCGCAAAGCCAGAGCCAAAACGCTATTCCAATAACCGACCTCAATCTTGCGACAACTCCCGCACAATCACGGTGCAGGTAATGCCCGCCGCCAACAACACACCCTCCGGCACCGCATCAATATGAATACGCACCGGCACCCGCTGGGCCAGGCGTACCCAGTTGAAGGTCGGGTTCACATCGGCGATCAGCTCGCGGCTCTCGGGGTTGTCGCGGTCGTAGATACCGCGCGCGATGCTTTCTACGTGGCCCTTCAGCGTCTCGCCGCTCATCAACTGCATATCGGCTGGGTCACCGACTTTCACATGGGGCAATTTGGTTTCTTCGAAAAAGCCGTAAACCCAGAATGAGTTCATGTCCACCACCGCCATCTTGGCTTCGCCGATACGTGCGTAGTCACCTCGATGCACGTTGAGGTTGGTGACATAACCATCCACCGCTGCCACCACCTGCGTGCGTTTCAAGTTGAGTTCGGCCGCCTCCAATTGCGCCAGCGCGTGCTGATAATCCGCCAGCGCCGAGTCGGCGATATTGCTGGCGTCGTCGCGGTTTTCCTTGGAGATCACCAGCGCATCGAGGTCAGCACGTCGGTGGGCGTTGACCTTGCGCATTTCCCAGGTGGCTTTGCGGGAGGCCACGAGGGATTGCGCCTGCTTGACGGCGATGCGGTAGTGCTCAGGGTCGATCTGCATCAGCAGGTCGCCCTTTTTCACCCGTTGGTTATCGCGTACCGGCACGTCGACCACTTCGCCGGTGACGTCGGCGGCCACATTGATGATGTCGGCGCGTACGCGGCCGTCGCGGGTCCAGGGCGTTTCCATGTAGTGCACCCACAACGTGCGGCCAATCCAGATCGCCAAGGCCAGTACCAGTAAGGTCGCGAGCAGGCTGAAAAACTTTTTCATCGTGGCATTCTCAACGGTAAACGGTCAGCGCCAGGGCGCCGAACAGGCAAACGAACAGGCTCAGGCGCAGCAACGCCGGGTGCCAGAAAAAACGGTACAGGTCGAACCCGGCCAGGAAGCGGTCCAGCGCCCAGGCCAGGACGGCGGCGACCAAAAACATCAGGGTCATGGTCGGCATGTACACGCCGTGGAAGGCGATTTCACGAGGCATGCGTGGCTCCTTTGAGGGCCGCCAGGGGTGATTGCGGGTCGAGCAACGAGGTGCGGATAAAGTGCAGGTAACTCTTCACCCGGCGCAGCGCCGAGGTGTCGAAGTGCGGGGCGAAAGGTTCGTCGGTGGCCTGCACGCGGCTGATCGCATGGTCGACGGCAATCAAGCCACGCTCCAAGTTGCTGGCGCTGGGTTGCAGGAACAGCCGCACCAGCGAACGGCCCATCACCCGGATCGCCTGGCGCCAGGGCTGGGATTCGGCGTACGCCGGGTGCACCGGCAAAATCGCCTGCTCCTTGCGCAGCTCGATGATCGCGTGGCCGACTTCCAGCACCACAAACATCCAGCGCAGCAAGTCGCGCTGTACCTGCGGCTGGCCGACCGCGAGGCCGTAGGCCTGGTGCAGCAGGTCGCGGGTGCGGCTTTCAAAACTTGAAGCCAGGCCCTTGAGCTTGCCGCTGATCGCATACACCACCTGCTCACGCAGGTCCTGCTCCAACCGGCGCCACAGCCAACGGCTGTTGGGCGGCAGGATGATCGCACCCGCCGCCGCGCACACCAGCATGCCGATGACCATGGCGATGTAGTCGTTGATAAAGGTGTAGGGGTTGTAGACCGTGAGGTTGTCCGGCACCGAACCGGTGCTGAAAAAGATCAGCAGGCCGACGCCGACACCCGCGTATTGCGGCCGCGAGGCGAGGAACGCGCCACAGATGATCACCGGGGCGAGCATCACGCACAGCAGCGGGAAGCCGTCGATCCAGGGGAACACGAAGAACATTTCGATAAAGCCCACCAGCGCGCCGATCAAGGTGCCGCAGGCCATCTGGAAGGCCATGCGCTTGGGGTTGGGCGTCGCGGCGGACAGGCCGACAGTCGCGGCGGCGATCAAGGTCATGGTCGCGCCGCTGGGCCAGGCGGTGGCCACCCAATAACTGCCGAGCACGATCAGGATGAAAGACGCGCGAATCCCCGAGGCGGCGCAGGCCAGCCAGTTGGTTTTGGGGATAAAGGTTTCGTCCCACTGCTCGCGCGCATGGCTGTGGTCGGCCAGGGAAGCGTGGGTTTGCGCGTAGTTGTGCAGGTCATCGACGAAGCGATACAGCAGTTCGTAGGCCGTGTGGAAATCCAGTTGCTCGGCTTCGGTGGGGTCTGCTTCCTGGAAGGCCGCACGCAGGCTGCGGACCTTGGCCGGCAGACCGTCCTTGTAGGCGCTCAGCGCGTTGACCAGGCGCGCCGCGTCGGGGCTGGTGAGCGCGCGACCGGAAAAGCCGTCGAGCACTTCGGCAAGGTCTTGCAGGCCGGGTTTGATCGCCGCCACCACATGGTCCGCCTCGTCCGTGCGCAGCCGTTCAAGCAACTGGTGCAAGGCATTGAAGCGCGTGGTGATGCTCATGAATTCGCTGTTGAGGCGACTGAGCCGACCATTGCGCCGACGCATATGCGGGTCTTCAAACACCGTGACACTGCGCAGCCCTTCCAGGCCCACGGCTTCGGCGATAAAGCGCACGTTGCTCGCCTCGAACCCTTCACGCTGGCTGCGCCCGCGCAGGCCATCGGTGACGAACAGCGCGAACACGCCAAAGCGCTGGTACAAGGCGTTGCGCATCGCAGCGCTGCTGGTTTGCGGCAGGATCGCGGCGCTGACCAGGGTGGCGCACAGAATCCCCAAGGAGATTTCCAGCACCCGCCACACCGCCGCCATAAAGGCGCCATCCGGATGCGCCAGGGCCGGCAGGCCAACCATCGCCGCGGTATAGCCGGCCAGCACGAAGCCATAGGCGCGGAAGTTGCGGTTGCGCGTCGCGCCGGCGGTGCAGATGCCGACCCAGATCGCCAGCGCGCCAAGGAACAACTCGGTGTTCTGCGCAAACAAGGCAATCAACAGCACCATCACCGCCGACCCCGCCAGGGTGCCGAGGAAACGATAGAAGCTCTTGGCAAACACCTGGCCGCTCTGCGGTTGCATCACGATAAAAACCGTGATCATCGCCGTGCGCGGCTGCGGCAGTTCCAGGCGCATGGCCAACCACAGCGTGAGGAAGGCAGCGACCAGCACCTTGAAGATATACACCCAGGTCACGCCGTCGCTGCGTGCCCAGTCGAAAAAACCACGGCGCCACTCAAGGGAATGCAGCCAGCGCAGCGGTGCAGGCAAGGAAGTCATCACATCCTACTCAGTGATCGAATACGGCAAGTGCCGCCGGGGTCTTGCTCGGGAGGATCTGGGCGGGTGGCGGTACATCGTTGCCGGCATCGAGCCCCCCGCCCAGGGCCGTGACCAGTTCAGCGTGGGCGCTCAAGCGAGCGGCCTGTAACTGTTGCTCCACCTGCTGCTGGCGGAACAGCAAGGTCTGGGCGTTCAGCACATTGAGGTAATCCGTGAGGCCGCGCTGGTAGGCGATCATCGCGATGTCGTAGGTCTTTTGCGCCGAGGCCACCGACTGCGCGGCGAAGGCAGATTGCTTGTCCATCGATTCGCGGCGGATCAACTGATCGCTGATGCCCTTGAGGGCATTGACCAGGGTCTGGTTGTACCGGGCGACGGCGATGTCATAACCGGCGCTGGCTTCGCCCAGTTCCGCACGCAGGCGGCCACCGTCGAAGATCGGCAAGGTGATCGCCGGACCAACGTTATAGTTGAATTTCTTGCCCGCCAGGAACGCCAGCATACCGCCGCCGGTGGCCATGTAGCCGAGGCTGCCGACCAGGTCGACGTTGGGGTAGAAACCGGCGTGGACGACATCGATGCCACGGGCCTGGGCCGCGACTTGCCAGCGGCTGGCGACCACATCCGGGCGTTGGCCGAGCAATTGCGCGGGCAGGCTCGACGGCAATTTCAACGGTGCGGCCAACGACAGCGTAGGACGTTGCAATTGCGCCCCCGCCCCCGGGCCTTTGCCCGCCAACGCCGCCAGTTGGTTACGGCTCAGGGCGATTTCTTCGTCCAGGGCGTCCAGTTGACGATGGGTTTCCGGCAGCGGCGTTTCGGCCTGGCTGACGTCAAAATGGGTGCCCAGCCCGGCATTCAGGCGCTTATTGGCCAAGTCGAGAATCTGCTGCTGCTGCGCCAGCGTGGCCGCGACGATATCGCGGTTGGCGTAGTGCAATGACAGCTGGATATAGGCGCGGACCACGTTGTTCTGCAATTCGAGCTGGGCCTGGCGCGCTTCGGCGGCGCTCATGTGCGCCAGGTCGACGGCACGTTCGGTGGCATTGCTTTCACGGCCCCACAGGTCGAGGGCATAGCTCAGGCCCAGGGAAGCATTGTTGTCCCAGGTGTTGGCACCGCTCAGTTCGCCGGGGCCATAGAACTGATCCTTGGGCCAGTTGTGGCGCTTGAGGGTGGTGTCGCTGTTGATCTGCAACGACTCGGCCGACTCGGCGATCCCGGCCATGGCCCGCGCCTCCCGCACCCGAGCGGCGGCCATGGCCATGCTTGGGCTGTGTTGGGTCGCGAGGTCGACCCAGCGGTTCAATTGCGGGTCGCCGTAGGCTTGCCACCAGTGCGCGGTGGGCCAGTGGGCGTCCTGGGCGGCGCTCTGGATCGCTTCGTCGGTGGCCAGTGTGCTAGCGTTGAGGGACTGGCCTTGGGGGGCGATTCCTCCGGTTCCGATGCAGCCGCTGATTGCTAACGATAAAGCCCAGACACTGAGAGCCTTCAACTCTCTGTTGATGCGACGCGGCACTGCTGCGAATTCCTGAGGTGGTGGTGCGGGGAGAGGTGGCACAATTCTAGGGGCCGACATGGGGAACGATAAGCTGGCATTCCTGTGAATCTTTGTTACCGTTCAGGCGATAATCCGTTGGTAGGGATCACTGGACGGCGTAACTTTCTGTCACAATTTGCTATCTCCCCTGAGAACACTCCATGGACACTTTGCAAAACATGCGCGCCTTCAGTTGCGTGGCCGAGGCAGGCAGCTTCACCGCCGCCGCCGTGCAACTGGATACCACCACTGCCAACGTCTCGCGCGCGGTCTCCAACCTTGAGGCCCATCTGCAAACCCGCTTGTTGAACCGAACGACACGACGCATCGCGCTGACCGAAGCCGGCAAACGCTATTTGCTGCGCTGTGAGCAGATCCTCGCCTACGTCGAGGAAGCCGAGGCGGAGGCCAGCGACGCCCATGCACGCCCTGCCGGGCAGCTGAAAGTGCACACCATGACCGGTATCGGCCAGCATTTCGTCATCGACGCCATCGCCCGCTATCGCCGCACCCACCCGGACGTCACCTTCGACCTGACCCTGGCCAACCGTGTGCCGGACTTGCTCGATGAGGGCTACGACGTGTCCATCGTGCTGGCCAGCGAACTGCCGGACTCGGGCTTCGTGTCCCAGCGCCTGGGCATCACCTACAGCATTGCCTGTGCCTCGCCGGACTACGTCAAGGCCAAGGGCTGCGCCCATCGCCCCAATGACTTGCTCAACCACGCCTGCCTGCGCCTGGTCAGCCCAGTGATCCAGCTCGACAAGTGGACCTTCAACGGCCCCGAAGGCCAGGAAAGCGTGGCGATCAACACCTCGCCCTTCCTGGTGAACTCGGCCGATGCGATGAAAACCGCGATCACCAGCGGCATGGGCATCGGCCTGCTGCCGGTGTACGCCGCGATCGAAGGCCTGCGCAACGGCACCCTGGTGCGGGTGATGCCCAACTACCGCTCCCAGGAGTTGAACCTGTACGCCATCTACCCGTCGCGCCAGTACCTGGATGCGAAGATCAAGACGTGGGTGGAATACCTGCGTGGCTCGCTGCCGGAGATCCTGGCGGCGCACCAGGCGGAGCTGGTGGCGTATGAGTTGAGCGGCAGCCTCAGCGGCGCGCGCCTGGCGAACTGAGTGCTACCAGACGAGTCAGGTCAACGGTGGGAGGGGGCTTGCTCCCGATAGCAATAGGTCAGTCACCACATGAATTGACTGATCCACCGCTATCGGGAGCAAGCCCCCTCCCACATTTGCCCCCTGCCCACTTTAGGCCTGAGGCGTCCTGACAATTGTCGGCAGGAATGTTAGCGTGCTTGGCATTCTTCCGTAGTCGATGAGCCCGCCTGCAATGAAAAAGACTGTCCTCGCTTTCAGCCGCGTCACCCCGGAAATGATCGAACGCCTGCAACAGGATTTCGAGGTGATCGCGCCCAACCCCAAGCTGGGCGACATCAACGCGCAATTCAATGAAGCACTGCCCCACGCGCACGGCCTGATCGGCGTGGGTCGCAAGCTGGGCCGCGAGCAGTTGCAAGGCGCGAGCAAGCTGGAAGTGGTGTCCAGCGTGTCGGTGGGCTACGACAACTATGACGTGGCGTACTTCAACGAACGCGGGATCATGCTCACCAACACCCCCGACGTCCTCACCGAAAGCACCGCCGACCTGGCCTTTGCCCTGCTGATGAGCAGCGCACGCCGTGTGGCCGAGCTGGACGCCTGGACCAAGGCCGGCCAGTGGAAAGCCAGCGTCGGCGCGCCGTTGTTCGGTTGCGATGTGCATGGCAAGACGCTGGGCATCGTCGGCATGGGCAACATCGGCGCGGCCGTGGCCCGGCGTGGACGGTTGGGTTTCAATATGCCGATCCTCTACAGCGGCAACAGCCGCAAGCCGGCGCTGGAGCAGGAACTGGGCGCGCAATTGCGTAGCCTGGATGAACTGCTGGCCGAGGCGGATTTCGTCTGCCTGGTGGTGCCGTTGAGCGATAAGACCCGTCACCTGATCAGCACCCGCGAGCTGGGGCTGATGAAGTCCAGCGCGATCCTGATCAACATTTCTCGTGGCCCGGTGGTCGACGAACCGGCGCTGATCGACGCCCTGCAAAGCCAGCGCATCCGTGGCGCGGGGCTGGATGTGTATGAACAGGAGCCGCTGGCCGAGTCACCGCTGTTCCAACTGAGCAACGCCGTGACCCTGCCGCACATCGGCTCGGCCACCCACGAAACCCGTGAAGCCATGGCCAACCGCGCCCTCGACAACCTGCGCAGCGCGCTGCTGGGCCAGCGTCCGCAGGACCTGGTGAACCCGCAGGTGTGGAAGGGCTGACCCATGCCCCTTGTGGAATGGGGCTTGTGTGGGAGCCGGCTTGCCTGCGATAGCATCACCCCGGTGCAACTGAAAGACCGAGGTGCCTGCATCGCAGGCAAGCCAGCGCCCACACACCCCCATCCCGACACAAAATCCGGTTAAAGCCTGGCCTCCCCAAGTCGATAACCCTCTATAGATCGTCATCCCTGATCCACAGAAGGTTTTTATGCCCACCACCAAAGCCCGCGCAGACTCACTCTCGCTTCTGCTCTTTACCTTGCGCAGTGGCAAGCTGATGGCGATCAACCTGCTGAAAGTCAGCGAAATCATCCCATGCCCGCCGCTGACCAAGCTGCCGGAGTCCCACCCGCACGTCAAAGGCATCGCCACCCTGCGCGGTAACTCGCTGGCGGTGATCGACCTGAGCCGCGCCCTGGGGGAAATGCCGCTGGCAGACCCGGACGGCGGCTGCCTGATCGTCACCGATGTGAGCCGCTCCAAGCAGGGTTTGCATGTGCAGGCGGTGAGCAAGATCGTGCATTGCCTGACCACCGACATCCGCCCGCCGCCCTATGGCTCCGGCGGTAACCGCGCGTTTATTACCGGGGTCACCCAGGTAGAAGGCGGCCTGGTGCAGGTGCTGGATATCGAAAAAGTCATCCACGGCATCGCGCCGGCACCGATTGAAGCGGCGCCGACCGACCTGACCATGGAAGAAGCCGAAGTGCTCGGCAACGCGCGCATCCTGGTGGTGGACGACAGCCAGGTCGCCCTGCAACAGTCCGTGCACACCCTGCGCAACCTCGGCCTCACCTGCCACACCGCGCGCAGTGCCAAGGAAGCCATCGACGTGCTGCTGGAACTGCAAGGCACCGCCGAGCAGATCAACGTGGTGGTGTCGGACATCGAGATGTCGGAAATGGACGGCTACGCCCTCACCCGCACCTTGCGCGAAACCCCGGATTTCCAGCACCTTTATGTGTTGCTGCACACCTCCTTGGACAGCGCGATGAACAGCGAAAAGGCACGACTGGCGGGTGCCGACTCGGTACTGACCAAATTCTCGTCGCCGGAGCTGACCAAGTGCCTGGTGATCGCCGCCCAGACCGTGGCACAGAAAGGCCTGTAACCGGTGACCGAGTATTACCAACTGTTGCGCCGCGACCTCACCGGCAGCCTGCCCGCCCCCCAGTGGCCGGCCGGCACGCAGTTGGATCATTACCGCGACGACCTGGCCCCGGCGATCCATGCCGTGTTGCGCCTCGCTCAGGACCAGGGCGGCGGTCGTGTGCCCAACCTGGAAACCTGGCAGCAGCGGTTCACCACCGATGCCGAGTTCGACCCCACACTGTGCCTGGTAGCGAGCAACGACGAAGGCGTTCTCGCCGTGGCGCAGTGCTGGACCAGCGCCTTTATCAAGCACCTCTGCGTTCACCCCTGCGCCCAGGGCCAGGGATTGGGCCGCGCGTTGCTGCTGCACAGCTTCCAGGCGTTCAAGCAGCGCGGCGAGCCCTATGTGGACCTTAAGGTGCGGGAGAGCAACCTGCGTGCACGGCAGTTGTATGAAAGCGCGGGCATGCGATTTGTCCTGCGCGACGCAGTGCCTGAGGGCTGACAGGCACTGGCGTATAACTTGCTTCCAGAGAGCTGAAACGGTGAACAGAGGTAAAAACCCGTCACTGTTCCTGCGTGCCCTCTGACCTAGCCTGGTGACAGATCCGCCATGAATACTCGATTTTCCTGCGTCGGTTGCGGCAAATGCTGCACCGACCATCACGTGCCCCTGACCCTCGACGAGGCCCGCCAGTGGGCGGCGGACGGCGGCAATGTCATCGTTCTGGCGGAGGGTTTCCTGGGCAATGGCCTGGGCCTGCCCGAGCAGCAACGCGAACATGCCGAACGCCGCTCAGTGGTCGTGCCCAGTGGCACTACCGAAGCGTTTGTGGCAATCACCTTTGCCGCCTACAACGCCGGACGCTGCCGGAATCTTGACGAAGACAACCTGTGCCGCATCTATGAGCGTCGGCCGTTGGTGTGCCGCATCTACCCGATGGAGATCAACCCGCATATCCCGCTGAACCCCGCCGCCAAGGATTGCCCGCCGGAATCCTGGGAGCAGGGCCCGGCGCTGATCGTCGGCGGTGAGCTGATGGACCAGGAATTGGCGCAGTTGATCCAACGCTCACGCCAGGCCGACCGCGATGACGTGCAGACCAAAGAGGCGGTGTGCGCCCTGCTGGGCATTCGCACCACGGCGCTCAAGGGTGATGGGTTTACCGCTTACCTGCCTGACATGGGCCTGTTTGCCCAGGCGATTGAGTTGGCGCTGGCTCAACCGTCCGTGGCCAATGAGTGGGTGTTCCATGTATCGGGGATGGACATTGCCGAACAGGTGCTGGATGCCGGGGCGCAGATTGCGACCGAGGTGCCGGCCAACTATGCGTTTATCCCTCTGCGGGCGGCGTAGGGCTGACTGGCCGCTTCGCGAGCACATTGAGCCATCACGGCACCTCCAGACGATAAGGCGCAAGGATCCGCTGGTACTCACCATTGTGTTTAAGCTGTTCGAGGGCGCGGTTAAGTTCGGCACGCAACGCCGTATCGGTGGTGCGCAGCCCGATTGCCACGCCGTGGCCCAGCAACTCGGCGGAAACGGCGGGGCCGAGGAAGTCGAAATCCTGGCCCGCCGGGGTGTCGAGCAACGCGTCGCGGATTTCCACGGTGCCCTGCAGGGTCGCATCGATGTCGCCTGCCACCAGGCTGCGGACCAGTTCGTCGTTGAGCCAGAAGCGCTTGATGATCACGCCCTTGGGCGCCCATTGCAATCGGGCAAAGGCTTCGCGATTACTCCCCAGCAATACGCCGACGCGCTTGCCCTTGAGCGACGCTGGCGTCGGCATCAGCCCGGAGGATCGGCGCGCGACCAGGCGCGTGGTGAAGGGATAGAGGTTATCGGTGAAGCTCACCCAGCGCTGACGCTGAGGCGTGGGGGCGATGCCGATGATTGCATCGAATTGCAGGGCATCAAGGTCTTTGAAGTTTTCGACCAGCACCTGGTCGACCCAGGTACAGCGCACATTCAGTTGCTGGCAAAGGGCGTTGCCCAGCTCGATATTCAGACCGACCAACTGCCCTTGCGGGTTGCGGCTCTGGAAGGGGGGAAAGTGCGCGGCAACGGCAAAGCGGATTTCGCGCCGAGGTTGATCAATGCCAGCAACGGCATCGACCGCGAGCAACAGGACAAGCGCTACACAGAGGTGTATCGGGGCCACAGGAAACGTCCTTTTCCGGAAAGAGCGCCCTTGACTCCGCCCCGGTAAAAAATCGGAGCAGAGCGCAAGCTGTGCAAACTTTCAAGAAACGATCGCAGGCCCACAAGCAGAAATATCAACGGACGCTGTAGGCAACATCCTGCAAATATTACAGCTGATTATTCTTAACGTTTACCCATGGAACGGCGAGTTCCCGGTGGCGCCATGCCCGGGCTCTTGGTATGGCCGTTCTTGGCGCCGTTCTTGTACCAGGGCTGGGCGGCATTTTTGGCCCCGGCCAGTTCACCCGGCTTGAAGGGAAACTTGAACGCCGGGATCTCGGCTTTTTCAACGCCGTCGGCGCTGGCCGGATCGACGAGGTCGGTCGCTTCAACAGGGGGTTGTGTCGGGGAAGTCATGAAAGCTCCGGAGCGTGCAAAAAATGACGCGGGACCGGCTTGCGGGCCTCGCTGGCGCGCAGTATACCTGCCCGCCTTGGATCTTTAACCACCGCCTGTACGAATGGTCGACCTTTACTGACAGCGCTGTCAGTTAGCAGTCACTTTGCTGACCGGGTTGACGGGCTATAAAGGCTCCACTTTCCTCCAATCCTTTGCCCTGGCGCCTCACCCCATGCAAATTCAACGGAAAACCGCCCTGATCGTGGGTGTCCTCGTGGTGCTGGCGATTGCAGCCTGGGCATTGACCCGCCCGGCCAAGAGCAAACTGGCGGCGCCCACTGCGATTCCGGTGCGGGTGGTGAGCGTGGCACAGCAGGATATTCCGCGTTTTGTCAGTGGGATCGGCACCGTGTTGTCCTTGCACAGCGTGGTCATACGCCCGCAAGTGGACGGCATTCTCACCCAATTGCTGGTCAAGGAAGGCCAACGGGTCAAGGCCGGCGACCTGCTGGCGAGCATCGATGACCGTTCGATCCGTGCCAGCCTCGACCAGGCCAAGGCGCAACTGGGCGAGAGCCAGGCCCAGCTGCAGGTGGCGCTGGTCAACCTCAAGCGCTACAAGGCGTTGAGCGTCGACGATGGCGTGTCCAAGCAGACCTATGACCAGCAACAAGCCCTGGTCAACCAGCTCAAGGCCACCGCCCAAGGCAACCAGGCCGCGATCGATTCGGCTCAAGTGCAACTGTCCTATACCCAGATTCGCTCGCCGGTCAGCGGTCGCGTGGGTATTCGCACCGTGGACGAAGGTAACTTCCTACGCACCAGCGATGCCCAGGGCCTGTTCTCGGTCACCCAGATCGACCCGATTGCCGTCGAGTTCTCCCTGCCGCAGCAGATGCTGCCCACCCTGCAAGGCCTGATCGCGGCGCCCACAAAGGCCAGCGTCGATGCCTATATGGGCGCCGACACCGACGGCCAGACCGGCGACCTGCTCGGCGAAGGCCACTTGAGCCTGATCGACAACCAGATCAGTTCCACCACAGGCACCCTGCGCGCCAAGGCTGAATTCAGCAACGCCTCGCAACGCCTGTGGCCGGGGCAATTGGTGACCATCAAGATTCAGACCGCCCTCGACAAAAACGCGCTGGTGGTGCCGTCGACGGTGGTGCAACGCGGCCTGGATTCGCACTTTGTGTACCGGGTCAACGGTGACAAGGTCGACGTGGTGCCGGTGCAGGTCACCTACCAAGACAGCGACGTGAACATCATCAAGGGTGTGCAGGCCGGCGATGTGCTGGTCAGTGACGGCCAGTCGCGGCTCAAGGCCGGGGCCCAGGTGGAGGTGCTCAAGGAGCCGCCGCAGGTGATCCAGACCGTCGACGCCAAGGTGCAGCCATGAGCGGCAGCCGCTCGCCGTCGGCCTGGTGCGTCGACCACCCGGTCGCCATCCTGCTGCTGACCTTTGCCCTGGTGCTGCTCGGGATGATTGCCTTCCCGCGCCTGGCCATCGCCCCACTGCCGGAAGCGGAATTTCCGACGATCCAGGTCAGCGCCACCCTGCCCGGCGCCAGCCCGGACACCATGGCCTCATCCGTGGCCACGCCGTTGGAGGTGCAATTCAGCGCCATCCCCGGCATGACCCAGATGACCTCCAGCAGCGCCTTGGGCTCCAGCCTCCTGACCCTGCAATTTACCCTCAACAAGAGCATCGACACCGCCGCGCAAGAAGTGCAGGCGGCGATCAATACTGCGTCCGGCAAGCTGCCCAGCGATATGCCGAGCCTGCCGACCTGGAAGAAGGTCAACCCGGCGGACAGCCCGGTGCTGATCCTCAGCGTCAGTTCCGACAGCATGCCCAGTACCGAGCTGAGCGACTACGTGGAAACCCTGCTGGCCCGGCAGATCAGCCAGATCGACGGCGTCGGCCAGATCAACATCACCGGCCAACAACGCCCGGCGATCCGCGTACAGGCCTCCCCCGACAAACTGGCTGCCATCGGCTTGACCCTGGCCGATATCCGCCTGGCCATCCAGCAATCGAGCCTCAACCTGGCCAAGGGCGCGATCTACGGCGAAAACAGCGTGTCGACCCTGTCGACCAACGACCAGTTGTTCCTCCCCGAGGATTACGCGCAGTTGATTGTGTCCTACAAGGATGGCGCGCCGGTTCAACTGCGCGATATCGCCAAGGTCGTCAACGGTTCGGAAAACGCCTACGTGCAGGCCTGGTCCGGCGACACGCCGGGGGTCAACCTGGTGATCTCGCGCCAGCCCGGCGCGAATATCGTCGAGACCGTGGACCGTATTCAAGCCGAGCTGCCGCGCCTGCAAGGCATGCTGCCGGCCTCGGTGCAGGTCAGCGTGTTGACCGACCGCACCAAGACCATTCGCGCGTCGCTGCATGAAGTCGAAGTGACCCTGCTGATCGCGATCCTGCTGGTGGTGGCGGTGATGGCGCTGTTCCTGCGCCAGTTGTCGGCGACGCTGATTGTGTCCAGCGTGCTCGGTGTGTCACTGGTGGCCAGCTTTGCCCTGATGTACCTGATGGGCTTCAGCCTGAACAACCTGACCCTGGTGGCGATCGTGATCTCCGTGGGGTTTGTGGTGGACGATGCGATCGTTGTGGTGGAGAACATTCACCGTCACTTGGAAGCCGGGCTGGGCCAACGCGAAGCGGCGATCAAGGGCGCCGGCGAGATTGGTTTTACCGTGGTGTCCATCAGCTTCTCGCTGGTGGCGGCGTTTATCCCGCTGCTGTTCATGGGGGGTGTGGTCGGGCGGTTGTTCAAGGAATTTGCGCTGACCGCCACCTCGACCATCCTGATTTCGGTGGTGGTCTCGCTGACGCTGGCACCGACATTGGCCGCGCTGTTCATGCGTGCGCCGACCCACACCACCCACGACAAACCCGGCTTCAGCGAGCGCCTGCTGGCTGGTTACGCGCGCAACCTGCGCCGTGCCCTGGCCCATCAACGCAGCATGGCGGCGATCTTCCTGGTGACCCTGGCCCTGGCCGTGGTTGGCTACGTGTTCATCCCCAAGGGTTTCTTCCCGGTGCAAGACACCGGTTTTGTGCTCGGCACCAGCGAAGCGGCGGCCGATGTGTCGTACCCCGACATGGTCGCCAAGCACAAGGCGCTGGCCGAGATCGTCAAGGACGACCCGGCGGTGCAAGCGTTTTCTCACTCGGTAGGCGTGACCGGCAGCAACCAGACCATCGCCAACGGCCGCTTCTGGATCGCGCTGAAGGATCGCGGTGATCGCGATGTGTCCGCCAGCCAGTTCATCGACCGCATCCGGCCGAAACTGGCCAAGGTGCCGGGCATCGTGCTGTATCTGCGCGCCGGCCAGGACATCAACTTGAGTTCGGGCCCCAGCCGCGCCCAGTACCAATACGTACTCAAGAGCAACGACGGCCCGACGCTGAACACCTGGACCCAGCGCCTCACCGAAAAACTGCGCGCCAACCCCGCGTTTCGCGACTTGTCCAACGACCTGCAACTGGGCGGCAGCATCACCCACATCAGCATCGACCGTCAGGCCGCGGCACGTTTCGGCCTGACCGCCACCGATGTCGACCAGGCGCTGTACGACGCCTTCGGCCAACGGCAGATCAACGAATTCCAGACCGAGATCAACCAGTACCAGGTGGTGCTGGAACTGGACACTCAACAACGCGGCAAAGCTGAAAGCCTGAATTACTTCTACCTGCGGTCGCCGCTGACCAACGAGATGGTGCCGCTGTCGGCACTGGCCAAGGTCGATCCACCGACGGTGGGGCCCTTGTCCATCAGCCATGACGGCATGTTCCCGGCGGCCAACCTGTCGTTCAACCTGGCGCCCGGCGTGGCGCTGGGCGATGCGGTGATCATGCTCAACCAGGCCAAGAATGAAATCGGCATGCCCACCACCATCATCGGCAACTTCCAGGGCGCGGCCCAGGCGTTCCAGAGTTCGTTGGCCAGCCAGCCGTGGCTGATCCTGGCGGCGCTGGTGGCGGTCTACATCATCCTCGGCGTGCTGTATGAGAGTTTTGTGCACCCGCTGACGATCATTTCCACCTTGCCATCTGCTGGGTTGGGCGCACTGATCATGCTGTCGCTGATGGGCCAGGACTTTTCGATCATGGCGCTGATCGGCCTGGTGCTGCTGATCGGGATCGTCAAGAAGAACGGCATCCTGATGATCGACTTTGCCCTGGACGCCCAGCGCGTCAGGGGCCTGTCGCCGGAGGATGCGATCTATGAAGCCTGCGTCACGCGGTTCCGGCCGATCATCATGACCACCCTCGCCGCCCTGCTCGGCGCCGTGCCGCTGATGCTCGGCGCCGGCCCCGGCGCGGAAATGCGCCAGCCGCTGGGTATCGCGGTCGTCGGCGGACTGCTGGTGAGCCAGGCGCTGACGCTGTTCACTACGCCGGTCATATACTTGTACCTGGAGAAGTTTTTCCACCGGCCCACACCGACGCCTGCGTTGGCAACCACAGATTGAGGCCCGGCCCTGGAGCAAAAAGGCTCATGCGCGTCCTGATTATTGAAGATGAAGAAAAAACCGCAGACTACCTGCATCGCGGCCTGACGGAGCAAGGCTATACCGTCGACGTGGCCCGCGAAGGCGTCGAAGGCCTGCACCTGGCCCTGGAAAACGATTATGCGGTGATCGTGCTCGACGTGATGCTGCCCGGCCTTGATGGCTTTGGCGTACTGCGCGCCTTGCGTGCGCGCAAGCAGACGCCGGTGATCATGCTCACGGCCCGCGAGCGCGTGGAAGACCGCATCCGTGGTTTGCGCGAAGGCGCCGACGATTACCTGGGCAAGCCGTTTTCCTTCCTGGAACTGGTGGCGCGCCTGCAGGCCCTGACCCGCCGCAGCGGCGGTCATGAGCCGGTGCAGGTAACGGTCGCCGACCTGTGGATCGACCTGATCAGCCGCAAGGCCAGCCGTAATGGCGTGCGCCTGGACCTCACCGCCAAGGAGTTCTCGCTGCTCAGCGTGTTGGCGCGGCGCCAGGGCGAGATCCTGTCCAAGACCGCGATTGCGGAAATGGTCTGGGACATCAATTTCGACAGCGACGCCAACGTGGTGGAAGTCGCGATCAAGCGCCTGCGCGCCAAGCTCGACGGGCCATTCGAACAGAAACTGCTGCACACCATCCGTGGCATGGGGTATGTGCTGGAGAGTCGCCTGGTGGAGACTCAAAGTGGTGGCTAACTCAATTGCGCTGCGCCTGAGCGGCATGTTCACCCTGGTGGCGCTGCTGATCTTCCTGTTGATCGGCGGCGTGTTGTATCAGCAGGTGGACCGGGGCCTGGGCTTGTTGCCGGGGGCCGAGTTGGATGCCCGTTACAGCGT
This sequence comes from Pseudomonas petroselini, assembly GCF_045037875.1. Classification (NCBI taxonomy): domain Bacteria; kingdom Pseudomonadati; phylum Pseudomonadota; class Gammaproteobacteria; order Pseudomonadales; family Pseudomonadaceae; genus Pseudomonas; species Pseudomonas petroselini. Next base: position 1,874,632 of record NZ_CP173614.1, on the reverse strand, counting down.
GCTCGAATCCTCGGTGAATCGCTTCGGCACACCGGACCATTGGCAGAAGATCAAGGCCAAGCTCAAGCTGTTGGGTGAGGAAGACAAGCGCATTCGTTTCTGGGTGGTGAGCAGCGACCCGACCTACGAATACGGAGAGCCCGATGCGCAGATCCGCGCCTTCGCCGAAGGACAAACCGGCAAGCGCGACTTGCATCTGCCGGGCTACAAACATCCCTTCAAGGCACTGGTGAGCCAGTTCCCGGCCAAGGATCAACGCCCGCCGCTGCGCTTTATGATCGCCATCGACACCGAGAACTTCCGCGCCACCCAGCACCATCTGCTGGTGGCGTTGATCAGCCTGGCACTGGTGGGCGTGGTGCTGGCCTCGCTGCTGGGGTTCTGGGTGGCGCGCATCGGTCTCAAGCCGCTGATCAAGCTGTCGGAGGAAGCCCGCAAACTCGCCCCGCCGAAACTCTCCGGGCGCCTGCAGCTGTCGCCGCTGCCACCGGAGTTGAACCAGTTCGTCAACTCGTTCAACGCCACCCTCGACCGCGTGGAGCAGGCCTATTCGCGCCTGGAATCCTTCAACGCCGACGTGGCCCACGAACTGCGTTCGCCGCTGACCAATCTCATCGGCCAGACCCAGGTCGCGCTGACCCGCGGGCGCTCGGCCGAGCATTACTTCGAGGTGCTGCAATCGAACCTCGAAGAGCTGGAGCGCCTGCGTTCGATCATCAACGATATGCTGTTCCTCGCCAGCGCCGACCAGGGCAGCAAGGCCACCAAACTGATCGAAAGCTCCCTGGCCGACGAAGTGGCGACCACCCTCGACTACCTGGACTTCATCTTCGAAGACGCCCAGGTGCAGGTACAGGTGCATGGCGATGCCCAGGTGCAGATCGAAAAGGCCCACCTGCGCCGTGCGCTGATCAACCTGCTGAGCAACGCGGTGCAGCACACCGAGCCGGGGCAAGTCATCGTGGTGAGTATCGAAGTGCAGGAACATCAGGTGGCAATCGGTGTGACCAACCCCGGCGATGTGATTGCCAGCGAACACCTGCCGCGCCTGTTCGAGCGCTTTTATCGGGTGGACGCGTCGCGCAGCAACAGCGGCGCCAACCATGGCCTGGGGCTGGCCATCGTCAAGGCAATTGCCTTGATGCACGGCGGTGATGTGTTCGTGCGCAGCGACAGTCGTGGCAATACCTTTGGCATCACCCTGCCAGCCTGATTCCTGAAACCACCACGACCCACCGTGGGAGGGGGCTTGCTCCCGATAGCGATAGATCGGCCAGAACCTCGGTGACTGACACACCGTCATCGGGAGCAAGCCCCCTCCCACACTGGGATCGCAGTGCACCCGTTATCGAGATCGTCATCGCAACTGTTGCGGTTTGGGCAACAGTCATTATCTTGTTACACTCTGTACCGTACCGCTCGCCTGCGTTAGTTTGACGCATCGATGAGCGCGACGGCAAAGGCAGCCTCCCGCTTACCCGAATTTCCCTCGACTTATTTCCAGGGCTCTACACTGGGAATCTGTCTTAAAGCCGCTGACTTCAGCGGCTTTTTTTTGCCGTAAAAAAGGCCAGGCATCCCCCCACGACATTGGCCGTTTCCGTTTGACCAAAGGAGCTACACCGGTGAAGAACTCGCTGACGTTGACCCCGTTATTCCTCGCGATTGCAGCAACGATCGTCCCTCTTGCCCACGCGGCAGACACCACCCCCGCCGACGGTTTCGTCGAAGGCGCCCACCTCAACATCAACACCCGCAACTACTACATGAACCGCGACCGTCGCGACATCCACACCGATGACAGCAAGGAATGGGGCCAGGGTTTCATCGGCCTCTTCGAATCCGGCTACACCCAGGGCACCGTCGGTTTCGGCCTGGACGCCCATGCCATGCTCGGCCTCAAGCTCGATGGCGGTGGCGGCACGGACGGTTCCAGCATCCTTCCGTACGGCAGCGGCAACGGCAAGGCGCCCGGCTCGTTCTCGACGGCGGGCGGCACCTTGAAAATGCGCGCGTTCGATACCGAGTTGAGGGCCGGCGACCTGTTCCTCAATAACCCGGTGATCGCCGGCGGCGCGACCCGCATGTTGCCGCAGACCTTCCGTGGCGTGAGCCTGACCAACCACAGCCTCGACGGCTGGATGTTCGAAGGCGGCCAGGCCAGCTTCACCAAGCTCTACAACCAGAGCGGCCACCGTCGTATCGGCACCAGCTACGGCGCGCTGCCCAACACGGCTGACAGCCAGCATATGAACTGGGCCGGTGTGTCGTTCAGCGGTATCGACGGGTTGACCAGCAACCTCTATGCCTCCGAGCTCAAGGACGTGTGGAACCAGTACTACTACGACCTGGACTACACCTATGTGATCAACGAGATGATCAGTCTCAACCCCGGTCTGCACTACTACCACACCCAGGACACCGGGCAGTCGCTGCTGGGTGATATCGACAACAACACCTACAGCCTGCACTTCACCGTGGACGTCGGCCACCACAGCGTCACCGCCGCGTACCAGCGGGTCAACGGCAACACGCCGTTCGACTACATCGCGCAAGGCGACAGCGTGTACCTGGACAACTCCCAGCAATATTCGGACTTCAACGGCCCCAATGAGCGTTCGTGGAAACTCAAGTACGCCTATAACTTCGGCGGTTTGGGCCTGCCTGGCCTGACCTCGGCGGTGTCCTATATCAGCGGCAAGACCGACCTGACCAAGGTCGACCCGCAAAGCCGTGGCTACAGCGCCTGGTACAGCGCCGACGGCAAGGACGCCAAGCATTGGGAGCGGGATATCGACCTGAAATACGTGGTACAGGGGGGCAAGGCCAAAGACCTGGCGGTGCGCCTGCAATGGGCGGTCAACCGCGGCAGCAACGGCTACTCGGCGGTGGATCGGGACGTGGATGAGTACCGGGTGATCGTCGACTATCCGATCAACGTGTTTTAAGGCGCAATCTTTCTTTCCAGCCACCCATTTAATTTTCATCGGGTAGAACTAAACTGCCAGCATCCACACCGCTGAAGTCTGCCCGATGAGTCAACGCCGTGTTCGTACCGCACCTGCACACCCCGAGCTCCTGTTGATTCTGGGCAGTGGCCTCACTGTTGTTCTGATTGTGATCATTGTCGCGGCCTTACTGATCCGCGAACACGCCAGCACCCTGCAGGCTGCTACCCGTTCAACCACCAACATTGCCCAACTGATCAATGCCGATGTGCTGCGTAACGTCGAGCTGTACGACTTGGCGCTCAATGGATTGATTGCAGCCACCCAGCGCGAGGACTTATCGCAGGTCGCCGCCAATATCCAGCACTTGGTGCAGTTTGACTTATCCACAGCGGCGCCCTTCAAGGGCGAAGTCCTGTTGCTGGACGCCAACGGCAATGTGATCGCGGACTCCTCCACGCTGCGGCCTTCAGCCCGTAATTTTTCCAATCGCGATTATTTCCAGGCGCATACCCAGGACGCGAACGTCGGCCTGTTTATCAGCCGCCCGTTCAAGATCCATTGCGACTGCGACCAGGTCTGGCGCATGGCATTCAGTCGCCGGGTGTCGGGACCCAATGGCGAATTCGCCGGGGTCGCGGTCGCGACGATGCGCCTGGCGTATTTCGACCAGCTCTTCAACACCCTCACGATCGGCAACGGCAGCAGCGTTAACCTGCTGAACAAAAAAGGCATTCTGCTGGCGCAGCAGCCACTGCTTGAACGCGACATGATCGACAAGGACCTGAGCACGCGGCCCAATTTCAAGAGAATGCTGCATGAGGGCATCGGCAGCTTCCAGGCCATCTCAGCCATCAGCGGCAAGGAGCGCTTGTACACCTTCACCACTGTCGGAGAACTGCCGCTGATCGTGGTAGTGGCACTGTCCAGCGAGGATGTGTTCGCTCCCTGGAAACGCGCCGCACTGCTGACCAGTGGCGCCACCGGCTTTCTGTGTATGGGTTTGTTGTGGTTGACCTGGATGCTGCGCCGGGAACTGCGGCGTCGTTATCGCGCTGAACGCGTCCTGTCAGAACTGGCAGCCACCGACGCGCTGACCGGCCTGGCCAACCGGCGCGTGCTGGATGAACGCCTACGCCTGGAGTGGGACCGCGCTCAGCGCTCAACTGACCCCCTGACGGTGTTGATGATCGACGTGGACCACTTCAAGGCCTTCAACGACCGCCATGGCCATCAAGGCGGTGATGAGGCGCTGCGTACGGTGGCGCAGGTCATCGGCGCCAACATCCGCCGCCCTGCCGACCTGGCGGCACGCTATGGGGGTGAGGAGTTTGCGGTGGTACTTCCCTTGACCGATACCCGGGGCGCATGGGTGATTGCCGAACATATCCGCAGCGCTGTCGAACACTTGCCGCGGGTAACGGGGAGCGAGCGGCCGATTACGGTGAGCATCGGCATGAGCACCTGGGATAAACGCAGTCGCCTATCGCTGGAGGCGTTGCTGTTGAGTGCGGACCAGGCGTTGTACGAGGCCAAGCACACAGGGCGTAATCGGATTGTGGATGCCAGCACCCTGTAACACCTGCGCCTGCCAGGTAAGTGCATCGCATCACGAACGCCGCGCCCCGCACGCCGTCAACTGTTGGCCTATGTCTTGTCATCCTTTCTGACGGCCGCCTCCATATAGTTGTCCGAGAAAAAATGCCTGGCGACTTTTATCTCTGGACGATAGAAGCCATTAACAAGCTTATTCATTTCCACTTCTCCCGTACATTCAAGCATACGATGGTTTGATGCCGGTGAAAGCTTCCGAAAATCCTGAACAAGCGATAAGCCAATACCCGCTCTCATGTCCCCCCCTGAAAAAACAGTCTCAAATGGATTAAGTTTTCGCTTTGAGACCCGGGCGTATTCGGGACCGCTCAAGCTGTCTATATGTCGATCCAAATTTGGCGTCTGTGCAAAACGCATTTCAACCAAACTTAACCACGCTGAATCCTTGAACGCAGGCGCGTCAAATTCGAAACGAAACGTGGTACCACCAAAACGGCTACTTGGCTTCTTGGGTTCGACGCCTGCCTCCAAGGCAAAAAATACAAAGTCATCATTACCCAATAGCTTTATATCTTCCTGAGGTGAATTATCAGTATTAAAAATAATACTTCGATCAATCAGTTTTTGACGCGAAAACAATGCAATGTTGTCATCCTCACGTTTTACCGGAGCGGCCGTACTATGGGTCGCATACAGAGGCACATTAAAAAACTCGGTGAGAAATTTACTTTCCTGTGCGGACAGTCCCCCCAGTTCTTTATAAAGCGTTTTGAGGTTATTTCTTGAAAGTTTATCAATGTGGTCTTTCTCAGCACTGGCCGGCGCGCCCCTCCATAGCGAACCGTTGTGAATCATCCGCTCATGAGACTTTCCACTGATGAATCCCCGAATCGCCTTCACAATCTGTCGAGCAGCAACATCCTTGTCTACCGTGGAACCGCTACCTGATGAATCAGGTAGTGAACCACCCAATCGGCCAGTGGCATCGTCAATAGTTACTCGGCGCTTTACACCATTACTTTCCAAAACACCGACTGCCGATGCGTCAGGGAAGGTGGGAAGGGTGTCATGGGAATTGGTCGGGCTGATACTAGGCATAATGACCTCTGCTCAGGCTCTTCGCACACTGATAAGTGGGGGGCGACAGGCCGATAAGCACCTGACGTGATCGGGTGGCAAACCGGTGGGAACACTCCAGCACCCATTCAATCAGCTCATTTAGTTTCGCAATGAGCTGTGAGAGAGACAGATCGTGATCAGCGATATGACTCATCGCGACCATTGCACCTGACAGATAATTTAGCCCGACGACAGCCGTATCCTTATTCAAGTATTCAAATTGAGATTCAAACAGAAACTTATGCCAATCGAGGACCTCCGTGTCACTCATCGAGTGATCCGAGAGTTCACAAAGAATTGTCATACTCTTTCTGACTCGATTATCATAAATTGCCAGCTTGAGCCCCTCAACTCTCAACTGGCAAGCGCGAGAAGCATCAAACTTCAGCCCGGGCAGACCGAGCTTCAGACCGAACGAGTGCAAGATAGCGTCTTCTTTACTCATGTTCGAACACTCCCGGCATAACCGACGAAGTTCATATCGAACAATCTGCCAAGCTCTAAAATCATAAACATAAAAATCACTCCGAAATTCGTGGAAACCACAATTCAGAGCATCCATGCTTCACATCGAAAAACAGTACGACAGCACTACATTATTCAGACAGCTTGAATAAAGAAAACCCGCTAACTATTGCAAAAAAATTCAACACCTGGCGACCGGAACATAACCCCCTACCCGACCACAAATACATTTCCACCTCGACGCTCCATCGCCGCCCGGATAAATACAAGGCACTGAAATTCAAGCAAAAAAAAAGGCCACCCGAAGGTGGCCTTTCAAAACTAAAGAAAGAGAGTTGTTACTTACACCGCCGCAACGGGACGCATGTAAGAGATCGGTGCGGTGCTGGCATCTTCGAAGGTCACGACTTCCCAAGCGTCTGTCTGCTCAATCAACTTGCGCAGCAGCTGGTTGTTAAGGGCGTGGCCCGACTTGAAGCCTTTGAACTCGCCTATCAGGCTATTGCCCAGCAGGTAGAGGTCACCGATTGCATCGAGGATCTTGTGCTTCACGAACTCGTCTTCGTAGCGAAGGCCGTCTTCGTTCAGTACACCATCCGCGTCGACCACAATGGCGTTTTCAACGCTGCCGCCGAGTGCGAGATTGTGCTTGCGCAGGTACTCGATGTCACTCATGAAACCAAAGGTACGGGCGCGGCTGACTTCTTTTACGAACGAAGTGCTGGAAAAATCCACGCTTGCACTTTGAGTGCGGTCACGGAATACCGGGTGATCGAAATCGATCTCAAAGCTCACTTTAAAGCCTTCGAACGGGACGAAGGTGGCGCGCTTGTCGCCGTCCTCTACTGTCACTTCCCGCAGAATGCGAATGAACTTCTTGGCTGCGTCCTGTTCTTCCAGGCCGGCAGATTGAATCAAGAATACGAAGGGTCCAGCGCTGCCATCCATGATCGGGACTTCGGACGCGGAGAGCTCGACGTAGGCGTTATCGATGCCCAAACCGGCCATGGCCGAGAGCAAGTGCTCCACCGTGTCCACCTTGACGTCACCGTTGACCAATGTGGTCGACATCGTGGTTTCGCCAACGTTTTCCGCGCGAGCAGGTATCTGCACCACAGGGTCCAGGTCGGCACGCACAAACACGATGCCGGTGTCGACAGGTGCAGGCTTGAGGGTCAGGTATACCTTCTCCCCGGAGTGCAGACCTACACCTGTGGCACGAATAATATTCTTCAGAGTGCGTTGTTTAATCATGGCTTGGACCGCTTCAGCGCAAATTGCGAACTGGTATCAACAAAGGCTGGCGATAATAGCAGACCAGACCTTTGCTGAACACCAATCACCTTCATAGCCCTGATACATTCCATTAATCGGCCTGACGACGCAGGAATGCCGGGATGTCCAGGTAGTCCAGATCATCTTGCGGATTCGGGCTACGGGACGCCGCAGCACCGGCCTGAGCCTGGTTGCGCATCACGGTCGGACGATCCAGGTCACGGTAGTTCACCGACGGCAGTTCCTGGCGCGAAGGCGCTGGAGCGGCAGCCGATTGGCTGGCGTGGCTGGCTTGGCTGTTATGCAGGGTGTTGTCGATAACCTTCACAGGCTTCTCGATTTTGGCACCCAGGCCGGTCGCAACCACAGTCACGTGCAGCTCATCGCGCATGTCCGGATCGATCACGGTACCGACTTTGACCATCGCGTGCTCGGAAGCGAAGGCTTCGATGATGCTACCCACGTCGGAGTACTCACCCAGGGACAGGTCAGGGCCGGCGGTGATATTCACCAGGATGCCGCGTGCACCTTGCAGGTTCACGTCTTCCAGCAACGGGTTGCGGATAGCCGCTTCAGTGGCTTCACGTGCACGGTTCGGACCGCTGGCACAGCCAGTGCCCATCATCGCCATGCCCATTTCGCTCATCACGGTACGTACGTCGGCAAAGTCGACGTTGATCATGCCTGGGCGCTTGATGATGTCGGAGATACCGCGAACGGCACCGGCCAGTACATCGTCAGCCTTGGCGAACGCGGACAGCAGGCTTGCGTCCTTGCCCAGGATAGTCAGCAGCTTCTCGTTAGGAATGGTGATCAACGAGTCGACGCTTTCAGACAGCAGACGGATGCCTTCGTCGGCGATCTGCATGCGCTTGCGACCTTCGAACGGGAACGGACGAGTCACCACAGCGACCGTCAGGATGCCCATTTCCTTGGCCACTTCGGCAATGATCGGCGCCGCACCGGTACCGGTACCCCCGCCCATGCCCGTGGTGATGAACACCATGTTGGTGCCTTGCAGCACTTCGGCAATACGCTCACGGTCTTCCAGGGCGGCTTGACGGCCGACTTCCGGATTGGCGCCAGCGCCAAGGCCCTTGGTCACGGCTGTGCCCAATTGCAGGATGGTCCGCGCGCCGATGCTTTTCAGCGCCTGGGCATCAGTGTTGGCGCAGATGAATTCAACGCCTTCAATGTTGCTCTTGACCATATGGTTGACAGCGTTGCCGCCGCCACCACCAACACCAATCACTTTGATGACCGGGCTGGCGGGGATGTTGTCTACGAGTTCGAACATGTTCCCTCTCCTTTCGTTTTCTCTAGTTTTTTCGCCTACTGCTTACTGCGGTGTTGCGGTAAATCGTTAGAAATTGCCCTTGACCCAAGCCTGCAGCCGCTCGAACAACGGCGCTTTCGCCTCGTCGTCGCTGCGGTAGCTGTCACGGTTGCTCGGCCCCGACAGGGAAATGCCGTCGGTCTGCTTTTGCAGCCCGTACAACAGCAAGCCCACACCGGTGGAATAAATCGGGTTGCGCACGACGTCGCCCAGGCCTTTGACGCCATGGGGCACGCCCAGGCGAACCGGCATGTGGAAGATTTCCTCGGCCAGTTCGACCGCGCCTTCCATCTTCGAGGTGCCACCGGTCAGCACGATGCCGGCCGGGATCAAATCTTCGTAGCCGCTGCGGCGCAGTTCAGCCTGGATCAGGGTGAACAGCTCGTCGTAACGCGGCTCGACCACTTCAGCCAGAGCCTGGCGCGACAGTTCGCGCGGTGGACGGTCGCCCACGCTTGGCACCTTGATGGTCTCGCCGGCACCGGCCAGCTTGGCCAGGGCGCAGGCGTAGCGGATCTTGATTTCTTCGGCGTACTGGGTCGGCGTACGCAGCGCCATGGCGATGTCGTTGGTGACCTGGTCGCCGGCAATCGGGATCACGGCGGTGTGACGGATCGCACCCTCGGTGAAGATCGCGATGTCGGTGGTGCCGCCGCCGATGTCGACCAGGCAGACGCCCAGCTCTTTTTCGTCGTCGGTCAGCACCGAGTAAGCCGAAGCCAACTGCTCAAGAATGATGTCGTCGATTTCCAGGCCGCAGCGGCGCACGCATTTTTCAATGTTCTGTGCAGCATTGACGGCGCAGGTCACCACGTGAACCTTGGCTTCCAGACGTACGCCCGACATGCCCAAGGGCTCGCGAACGCCTTCCTGGTTATCGATCACGTAGTCCTGCGGCAGGGTGTGCAGCACGCGCTGGTCAGCCGGGATCGCCACGGCCTGGGCAGCGTCGAGGACGCGCTCAAGGTCGGCCGAGCTGACTTCGCGGTCGCGGATCGCCACGATGCCGTGGGAGTTCAGACTACGGATATGGTTGCCGGCCACGCCGACGAACGCCGAGTGAATCCGGCAACCCGCCATCAGCTGCGCTTCTTCGATGGCGCGCTGGATCGATTGCACGGTGGACTCGATGTTCACCACCACGCCCTTCTTCAGGCCCCGGGACGGATGCGTGCCAATACCGACGATTTCGATGACGCCGTCTTCCCCGACCTCGCCCACCAGCGCCACCACCTTGGAGGTGCCGATATCGAGACCGACGATCATTTTGCCGCTTTGCACGTTTGCCATGGGTCCTGCCTCTTCTTAATTCTTCGCGACAGCGGGTTGCGCTGCCGTGGGCGCAGCCGGTTCACGCCAGCCGACGGCAAGGCCGTTGGCGTAACGCAGGTCGACGCTCGCAATGTTCGTAATCTGTTCTTTCAAGGTCTTGTCATAGATGGCAATGAAGCGGCGCATCTTTTCCACCAAGCGGTCGCGTCCCAGCAACAACTGGATGCCCGGGCCGGAACTGCCTGCCCCGGTCGTCAAAAACCAGCTGCCCCGTTCACGCAGTTCCAGGCGTGCAATGGAGAAGCCCAGTGGCCGCAGCATCTGGCTCAAGGCCTGGTACTGCTGCATCACTTGCTGCTGCGCCCGCTGCGGCCCGAACAGCTGCGGCAGGTGCTCGTAATTGGCCAGCTCACGCGGGGTGAACGCCTGGCCCTGGTTGTTCAACAGCGCCTCGTCACCCCAACGGGCCACGGGCAGTTGTTCTTCCAGGCGGATCGTCACCTGGTCCGGCCACACGCGGCGGACTTCGGCGTGGGCGATCCACGGCATCTGTTCCAACTCGGCGCGCATACCCGCCAGGTCGATGGTAAAGAAGCTCGCCGCCAGGTACGGGCCGATGCGCTGCTGTACCGCTTGCTGACTGATGTAGCTCAGGTCGCCCTGTACGCTGATCTTGGTGATCGGCCGGTCGGCGTACGGCAATAGACGCTGTGCGCCCTCGTAAGTGCCGAAGCCCAACACCACCAGCAGCACCGGCCAGAACAGCGCCTTGAGGAAACCAAAATTGGCTTTCGGCAGGCGCGCCGACATCGGCTCTTTAGCCACCATTCGGCTGGCACCCCGTGGCACCGGCTTGCGGCTCGGTGCTTGTGGGGGCTGATGACGAAGCGATGCGCCTTTCATGTCTTAGCCTCTGGGCTCAATGCTTGCGGCCAGGATCGCCAGCACCAACTGCTGGAAGTCCAGACCGGCGGCACGGGCGGCCATAGGTACCAGGCTGTGATCGGTCATGCCCGGTGCAGTGTTGACTTCCAGGAACCAGAAATTCCCTTGGTCATCCTGCATCACGTCTGCCCGCGCCCAACCGGCGATACCCAGCGCCTCACAGGCTTTCGCCGTGAGGTCCATCAATTCCTGTTCCTTGGCTGCGTCGAGGCCGCACGGGATCCGGTACTGGGTATCGGAAGCCACGTACTTGGCGTCGTAGTCGTAAAAGGTGTGGGGCGTGCCCAATGCGATAGGCGGCAATACCTGGCCACGCAGGGTGGCGATGGTGTACTCGGGACCTTGGATCCACTGTTCCACCAACACTTGCGAATCGTAGGTACTTGCCGCTTTCCATGCGTCGATCAATTCGGCGGCCGAGTTCACTTTAGCCATGCCGATACTGGAGCCTTCATGGGCTGGTTTGACGATCAAAGGCAGGCCCAGTTCCTTGGCTGCAGAAATACAATCGTCTTCGCTGCACAGCACACTGTGACGCGGTGTTGGAATACCCAGGCTGTGCCACACCTGCTTGGTGCGCAGCTTGTCCATGGCCAGCGCCGAGGCGAGGATGCCGCTGCCGGTATAAGGAATGCCGGCGCACTCCAGCAGGCCTTGCATGCTGCCGTCTTCACCGCCACGGCCGTGCAGGATGATGAAGGCACGGTCGATCTTCTCGGCCTGCAGGCGAGCGAGGAAATCATCGCCCACATCGATGCCGAACGCGTTCACACCGGCGCTTTGCAGGGCTTCGAGCACGGCGTTGCCGGACTTGAGCGACACTTCGCGCTCGGCGCTCTTGCCGCCGAACAGCACCGCCACGCGGCCGAAGTCGGCAGGCGTGATGGTCGAGAACAGGGAGCCGTAGTCAGTGGTCATTTCGACTTCCCCTGGGCGGCTGCAAACAGCGGACTGGCGAGCAACTTAGGTGCTAGACCACCGATATCACCAGCGCCCTGGCACAGCAGGATGTCGCCGGCACGCAGCAGCGGCTTGACGATCGGCGCCAGGTCCACACCGCGCTCGATGTAGATCGGGTCCAACTGGCCACGCTGGCGGATGCTGTTGCACAGCTTGCGGCTGTCGGCGCCCGGGATCGGCTCTTCACCGGCCGGGTAGACTTCCATCAGCAGCAGCACGTTGGCATCGGCCAGTACATTGACGAAGTCGTCATACAGGTCGCGGGTACGGCTGTAGCGGTGCGGCTGGTACACCATCACCAGGCGGCGCTCCGGCCAGCCACCCCGCACAGCCTTGATCACGGCGGCGACTTCGGTCGGGTGGTGACCGTAATCGTCCACCAGCATCACATCGCCGCCTTCTACCGGCAGTTGGCCGTAGACCTGGAAGCGACGGCCAACACCGGCAAAGCGCGACAGGCCTTCGACGATGGCTTCATCGCTGACGCCTTCATCGGTGGCGATGCAAATGGTCGCCAGGGAATTCAACACGTTGTGGTTGCCCGGCATGTTCACTGAGACGTCCAGCGGCTCACGGTCGGGACGCAGCACGGTGAAGTAGGTTTGCATGCCTTCCTGGCGCACATTGATCGCGCGCACGTCGGCGTCTTCGCTGAAGCCGTAGGTCACGGTCGGGCGCTTGACCTGCGGCAGGATTTCACGCACCACCGGATCATCCAGGCACACCACGGCCAGACCGTAGAACGGCAGGTTGTGCAGGAACTCGACGAAGGTTTTCTTCAACTTGTTGAAGTCACCGTCGTAGGTCGCCATGTGGTCGGCGTCGATGTTGGTAACCACGGCCACCAGCGGTTGCAGGTGCAGGAAGCTGGCATCACTTTCGTCGGCTTCGGCGATCAGGTAACGGCTGGTGCCGAGCTGGGCATTGGTACCGGCTGCATTCAGGCGGCCACCGATGACAAACGTCGGGTCCAGGCCACCGGCGGCGAACACCGAGGCGATCAGGCTGGTGGTGGTGGTCTTGCCATGGGTACCGGCGACGGCAATGCCGTGGCGGTAGCGCATCAGCTCGGCCAGCATCTCGGCGCGTGGCACCACGGGAATGCGGCGCTCAAGGGCCGTCGCCACTTCCGGGTTGGAGGTGTTCACGGCGCTGGAAACCACCAGCACGTCAGCCTCAGCGGCGTTCTCGGCACGGTGGCCGATAAAAATCTGTGCGCCAAAGGATTTCAGGCGATCGGTGACCGGCGACTCTTTCAAGTCAGAGCCGGATACCTGATAACCCAGGTTCAGCAGCACTTCGGCAATGCCGCACATACCCACGCCGCCGATACCAACGAAGTGGATGCGACGGATGCGGCGCATCTCAGGTTGTGGCATGGCTTTCTGATTCTCAACCATGGGCCACCTCCAGGCAGATATCGACCACGGTGCGGGTTGCGTCAGGTTTGGCCAGGCGGCTTGCGGTGCTCGCCATGCTGTTGAGTCGTTCCGGTTGCATCAAAACCTCGGTCAGGCGTGCGGCCAAATCGGCGGCGCCAGTCGTTCTTTGCGGCAGCAGGAAGGCAGCGCCCTCCCCGGCCAAATATTCGGCGTTGCGGGTCTGATGATCGTCAATCGCATGGGGCAAAGGCACCAGCAAGGACGGCAGACCGGCGGCGGCCAGTTCACTGACGGTCAGCGCACCAGCGCGACAGACCACCAGGTCGGCCCAGCCATAGGCATGGGCCATGTCTTTGATGAAAGGCTGTACGTTTGCCTCCACACCGGCTTCGCGGTAACGCGCGGCGGTGACTTCATCGTGGTTCTTGCCGGCCTGGTGGAAGATCTCCGGGCGCAATTCCGCAGGGAGTTGCGCCACCGCTTCCGGCAGCAATTTGTTCAGCGGCTCGGCGCCCAGGCTTCCGCCCAGGATCAGCAGGTGCGCCTTGCGCCCGGCCAACGCCTGGCGGGCGATGTCCATGAACAGTTCGGTGCGCACCGGGTTGCCGGTGGTGCGGCGCTTGTCCGACGCACTGAACGTATTCGGGAACGCTTCACACACCCGTGCGGCCAAGGGCACCAGCAAACGGTTGGCGGTGCCGGCGACGGCGTTCTGTTCGTGCACGATCACCGGCACGCCGGCGAGCTTCGCCGCCACACCACCAGGACCGGTCACATAACCGCCAAACCCGAGCACACACACCGGCTGCACGTCGCGAATCACTTTGCGCGCCTGCCACACCGCCTTGAGCAACACGAACGGCGCCTTGAGCAGAGACAGTTTGCCCTTGCCGCGCAGGCCGGTGACGTTGATCAAGTGCAGCCGCAAGCCAGCATTGGGCACCAGTTCATTTTCGATGCCACGCGGTGTACCCAACCAGTGCACGGTGTAGCCACGGTTCTGGAATTCCCGCGCGCAGGCCAAAGCCGGGAACACGTGGCCCCCGGTGCCGCCAGCCATGATCAGCACGTTAGCGCCCATGGGTCGGCTCCTCGGCGAAGTCGCTTTCGCTGAACTCCATCTCTTCGCTGCCCAGGTGGGTACGACTCTCCCACTCGATGCGCAGCAACAAGCCAAGACAGGCGCAGCAGATCACCAACGAACTGCCGCCGTAGCTGAGGAACGGCAACGTCAGGCCCTTGGTCGGCAGCAGGCCGACGTTCACGCCGATATTGATCAGGAACTGGCCGATCCACAGGAACGACAAGCCGTACGCCACGTAAGCAGCGAAATACTGTTTGGCCTTCTCGGCCCACATGCCGATGTACATGCCGCGCACACACACGAACACGAACAACGCGACGGTGCACAGCGAACCCACCACGCCCAATTCTTCGGCCAACACCGAGAACACGAAGTCGGTGTGCGCCTCCGGCAGGTAGAACTGTTTTTGCACGCTGTTGCCCAGGCCGACGCCCAGCCACTCGCCACGACCGAAGGCGATCAACGCCTGGGTCAATTGATAACCGGAGCCGAACTGATCGGACCAGGGGTCGGTAAAGGTGATCAGACGCGCCATCCGGTAGGGTTGCGCTTGCACGAGCACCGTCACCGCCGCCACCGCCAGCACCACCATCAAGGTAAAGCGGAACAGACCCACGCCGCCGAGGAACAGCATCGCCGCCGCTGCCCCCATCATCACGACGGTGGCCCCGAAGTCGGGCTCCATCAGCAGCAGGCCAGCCATGGGCAACAGCACGATGAACGGCTTGAAAAAGCCCATCCAGCTTTCGCGCACTTCTTTCTGGCGACGTACCAAGTAACCGGCGAGGTAAATCACCACGAACACCTTGGCGATTTCCGACGGCTGCACGTTGAACGCGCCGAAGCCGATCCAACGCATCGAACCGTTCACCTCGCGGCCGATGCCGGGCAGGATCACCATGATCAGCAAGCCGAACGCCCCGATCAGCATCAGCCAGCCCAGGCGTTGCCAGGTAGCGATGGGAATCATCATGGTGACGATGCAGGCGCCGAGGCCGATCACCAGGTAAACCAAGTGCCGAATCATCATGTAGAGCGTGTTGCCCGACTGCACGGCAGCCACTTCGGAGGACGCCGAAGTGATCATCACCAACCCCAGGCCCAGCAACGCCAAGCAACCGGCGAGCATCGGGAAATCCAGGTCGATACCGCGCCCGGTAATGATCGGCGACGGGTACGGCTTGATGATGTTTCTGAAGTCGATACTCATGCCAAGACCTCCACGGCGCGGGCGAACAGCTGGCCGCGCTCTTCGTAGTTCTTGAACATGTCGAAGCTGGCGCACGCCGGCGACAGCAGCACCGCATCGCCCGGCTGGGCCAGCACTTTGCAGTGGGCGATGGCGTCGTCCAGCGACGTGGCGCGTACTTGCGGCACGGCATCGCCCAGGGCGGCGGCGATCAAGTCAGAATCGCGCCCGATCAGCACCACGGCACGGCAATGCGCGGCCACCGGGCCTTTAAGGTCCTTGAAGTCGGCGCCCTTGCCGTCGCCACCGGCGATCAGCACCAGCTTGCCTTCAATATCGGCGCCAAGGCCTTCGATGGCAGCCAGGGCCGCACCGACGTTGGTGGCCTTGGAATCGTTGTAATAGCTGACGCCGTCGAGGTCACGCACCCACTGGCAGCGATGCTCGAGGCCGCCGAAGGTGCGCAGGCTCGCGAGCATGGCGTCGAACGGCAAGCCCACGGCATGCCCGAGCGCCAAGGCCGCAAGGGCGTTGGACTGGTTATGCGCGCCACGGATTTTCAGCTCGCGCACCGGCATCAGGTTCTGGAATTCGAAGGCCAGGTACTTCTCGCCGTGCTCTTCGCGGATGCCGAAGGCTTTGAAATCGGGTTTGCTCAGGCCGAAGGTCCAGCACGGCAGGCCCTCGCCCATCAGCGGACGGCTCAGCGCATCCTGGCGGTTGACCACCACTTGCTTGGCGCCGCGGAAGATTCGGTGCTTGGCCAGGTGATACGCCGGCAGGCCGCTGTAGCGGTCCATGTGATCTTCGCTGACGTTCAAGACGGTGGCGACTTCGGCGCCAAGGTCGTGAGTCGTTTCCAGCTGGAAGCTCGACAGCTCCATCACGTACAACTCGATGTCGTCGCTGAGCAGGTCCAGCGCCGGCGTACCGAGGTTGCCGCCCACGGCGACACGCTTACCGGCCGCCACAGCCATCTCGCCGACCAGGGTGGTGACGGTGCTTTTTGCGTTGGAACCGCTGATCGCCACGATCGGCGCCTTCGCGTGACGCGCGAACAGGTCGATATCGCCGGACAGTTTCACGCCACGCGCCGCTGCGGCTTGCAGGGCCGGTGTCGCCAACGCCAGGCCGGGGCTCACGTAGAGCTCATCGGCGCGGCACAGAAACTCGACATCCAGCTCGCCACAACGCACTTCCACGTGCGGGTAGTCACGGCGCAGCGTGACCAGCTCCGGTGGATTTTCCCGCGTATCGGCCACAGCAAACGGCTTGCCCCGGTTCGCCAGGAAGCGAACCAGGGACATGCCGCTCTTGCCGAGGCCGACAACGATGCGGAAGTGGTCTGAAGCGATCAGGGACACTCGTTTCTACCTCAGTTTCAGGGTGGCAAGGCCGACCAGTACCAGAATCACGGTGATGATCCAGAAACGGACAATCACGCGTGGCTCAGGCCAGCCCTTGAGTTCAAAGTGGTGGTGAATCGGCGCCATGCGGAACACGCGGCGCCCGGTCAACTTGAAGGACGCCACCTGGATGACCACCGACAGGGTTTCCATCACGAACACACCGCCCATGATGAACAGCACGATTTCCTGGCGCACGATCACCGCAATGGTGCCGAGGGCCGCGCCCAGCGCCAGTGCCCCGACGTCGCCCATGAAGACTTGTGCGGGGTAGGTGTTGAACCACAGGAACCCCAGGCCGGCACCGATCAGCGCGCCGCAGAACACGATCAATTCACCCGCGCCCGGTACATAAGGGATCAGCAGGTATTCAGCGAATTTCACGTTACCCGACAGGTAGCAGAAGATGCCGAGCGCGCCGCCCACCATCACCGTCGGCATGATCGCCAGGCCGTCGAGGCCGTCGGTCAGGTTCACCGCGTTGCTGGAGCCGACGATCACGAAGTAGGTCAGCACCACGAAGCCGATGCCCAGTGGAATGCTGGCGTCCTTGAGCATCGGGATGATCAAGGTGGTTTCGACCGCACTTGGCGCTGTCGTGTAGAGGAAAATCGCGGCGCCGAGGCCAAACACCGACTGCCAGAAATACTTCCAGCGGCTAGGCAGCCCTTTGGAGTTTTTCTCGATCACTTTGCGGTAGTCATCCACCCAACCGATGGCACCGAACAGCAAGGTCACCAACAGCACCACCCATACGTAGCGGTTGTGCAGGTCAGCCCACAGCAAGGTGCTGATGCCGATGGACGACAGGATCAATGCGCCGCCCATGGTCGGGGTGCCGGATTTGGACAGGTGCGACTGCGGGCCGTCATTACGGACCGATTGACCAATTTGCAGGTTCTGCAGGGTGCGGATCATCCACGGCCCCAGGAACAGCGACAAACACAGCGCAGTCAGCACACCCAGAATCCCGCGCAGGGTCAGGTACTGAAAGACCGCGAAGCCTTTGTGGAACTGTTGCAGATACTCAGCCAGCAGCAGCAGCATTAATGTTTCTCCGTACTTGAGCCACACAAGGCCGCGACGACGTTTTCCATCACCGCGCTGCGCGATCCCTTGATCAAAATGGTTGTGTGCGTGTCGTGTTCAGCCGCCGTCAGCGCCTGGATCAGCTCGGCCTGGGTCGCGAAATGCCGCGCACCGGGCCCGAACGCGTTGACGGCATGCGCCATGTTCGGGCCGACGGCGTAGAGCGCATCGACTTTGCCGCTGGCGTAAGCGCCGACTTCGCGGTGGGACTGCTCGGCCCAGTCGCCCAGTTCGGCGATATCGCCCAGTACCAGCACCTTGCGAGTGTCGAAGCCTTTGAGCAGGTCGATAGCGGCGCAGACCGAGGACTGGTTCGCGTTGTAGGTGTCGTCGATCACGCGCATGCCGTTAGTTGCCAGTTGCGCGACGGTGCGGCCCTTGACCGGCTGCACTGCGCCCAGGCCAGTGGCGATACCAAACAACGACACGCCCAAGGCATAGGCCGCGGCGGCAGCGGCCAAGGCGTTGGCGACGTTGTGGTTACCCAGCAGGTTCAGCTGCACATGTTCGCTGCCTTGCGGGGAGTGCAAGGTAAAGGACGGGCAGCCACGGGCATCGACGGTGATAGCGGATGCGTGAAAATCGGCCGCAGCGTTGAGCACGGCAAACGTCAGGACCTTGCGACCGGCGGCGCGTACACGCCAGGTTTCGAAGGCCTTATCGTCCAGATTCAATACCGCTGTGCCCGAAGCGTCGAGGCCTTCGAGGATTTCACCCTTGGCTTCGACGATTTTTTCCGGGCCACCGAACTCACCGACATGGGCGGTACCGGCGTTGTTGATAATCGCGACGTGGGGCTTGGTCAGCGCCACGGTGTAGGCGATTTCGCCGATGCGCGAAGCCCCCAGTTCGATCACCGCCGCCGTGTGTTCCGGGGCCAGTTCGAGCAGGGTCAGGGGTGCGCCGAAATCATTGTTGAGGTTGCCACGGGTAGCGAGCACCGGGCCGCGCGTGCGCAGCACACCAGCGAGCAGTTCCTTGACCGTGGTCTTGCCGCTGGAGCCGGTGATGGCCGCAACGGGATTAGTGAATGCGGCACGGTTCAACGCCCCCAGCTGGCCGAGGGCCAGGCGCGTGTCGGCGACCAGCAGTTGCGGCAATGCAGAGTCCGCCACTTCACGCTGCACCAAGGCACCTACAGCCCCTTTGGCGGCGACGTCATTCAGGTAGTCGTGACCATCGAAGCGCGGGCCGGCGAGCGCGACAAACAGTTGCCCCGGCTTGATGTTGCGACTGTCGATACTGACGCCGTCGAAACTGCAATCGCTCGACAGCATTCGGGCCGACAGGGCCTGGGCCAGCTCGTTGAATGTCATCGCTTTAAGCATGGGCGACCTCCCAGGCTGTCAAGGCGTGATCGGCCTCGACCAGATCGGAGAAGGCATGGCGTTCGCCGTTGATTTCCTGATAGTCCTCGTGACCTTTACCGGCCAGTACCACCACATCGTCAGCGCTGGCGCTGGCGATCAATTGGGCGATGGCCGCACCGCGGCCGGCGACGAAAGCGGCCTTGGACACGTCGTTGAAGCCCGCGCGGATGTCGTCGAAAATCTGGCTCGGGTCTTCGCTGCGCGGGTTGTCGTCGGTGACGAGCACGCCATCGGCCAAGCGCTCGACGATCTCGGCCATCAACGGACGCTTGCCGCGATCGCGATCACCGCCACAACCGAACAGGCACAGCAATTTGCCCTTGGCGTGTGGGCGCAGGGCTTCCAGGACTTTTTCCAGGGCGTCGGGGGTGTGGGCGTAATCGACCACCACCAGCGGCTGCTTGCCGCCACCGAGGCGCTGCATGCGACCGGCCGGGCCCTCAAGCTTGGGCAGCACGCGCAGGATTTCATCCAGGGCGTAATCCAGGCCGAGCAGCGCACCGATGGCGGCGAGGACGTTGCTCAGGTTGAAGCGCCCGAGCAATGTGCTGCGCAGATGGTGTTCGCCCTGAGGCGTGACCAACGTGGCGCGCACGCCTTCGTCATTAAATTGGGCTTCGCGGCAGAACAGGTACGCGCTGGAATCTTCCAGGCTGTAGCTGATCAGGCGCGCTTCGCTGTCTTCGGCGGCCAGTTGGCGGCCGAATGCGTCATCCAGGTTGACCACCCGACACTTCAGGTCATTCCAGGCAAACAGCTTGGCCTTGGCGGCGGCGTAAGCCTCCATGGTGCCGTGGTAGTCCAGGTGATCGCGGGACAAGTTGGTTATCACCGCCACGTCAAAAGCCAGGGCGGTGACGCGGCCCTGATCCAGGCCGTGGGAAGAAACTTCCATGGCGACCGCCTTGGCACCGGCCTTTTTCAGGTCGGCCAGGGTCGCTTGCACGGCGATCGGGTTCGGCGTGGTGTGCAGGCCGCTTTGCAGCGCGCCATAAAAGCCGGTGCCCAAGGTGCCGACGATGCCGCAGTGCTGCCCCAACAGGTCAAGCGCTTGCGCGACAAGCTGGGTCACGCTGGTCTTGCCGTTGGTGCCGGTGACGCCCACCAGGTTGAGGTGACGGCTCGGGTCGCCATAGAAGCGACCGGCAATATCCGACAACTGTTTTGCCAACCCTTTGACCGGAATCAACGGCACATCGGTGATCGGCAGCACGGTGGCGCCTTCCACTTCATAAGCCACTGCCGCAGCACCGCGCTGCAACGCATCGGCGATATGCGCACGGCCATCGTACTTACCGCCCGGCACCGCGAGGAACAGGTCACCGGCGCGTACATTACGGCTGTCCAACGTCAACTCGCGAATCAACAGATCACGACCGGCGTGGGCAAAAATCTTGTTCAGGCTAAGAGACATCAGCCGCGCCCTCCATTGGCTTTTACAGCAGCGGCCGGTGGTCCGGCGTTCGCTTGTTGGGTCGGCGGCAGGTTGTCCGGCGTGATGTTCATCAGGCGCAGGGTGCCGGACATCACTTTGCTGAACACCGGCGCCGAGACCAGGCCACCGAAGTAACCGGCTTTGCTCGGTTCATCGATCACCACGACAATGGCGTAGCGTGGGTCGCTCATCGGGCCGAAACCGGCGAACAGCGAGCGGTAGGAGTTTTCGGCGTAGCCCTTGGTGCCCACCGATGTCTTACGCGCCGTACCCGACTTGCCGGCCACGTGGTACGCCGGCACCTGGGCACGGAACACACCACGAGGGGCTTCGATCACTTGTTGCAGCATGCCTTGCATGGTCTTGGCGACGTTTTCGGGAATCACCTGGGTGGCTTTCGGTGCCTCGTCGACGTGGATCAGGCTCAGTGGAACCATTCGGCCATTATTCGCCAATACAGAGAAAGCATGAGCCAATTGGATCGCCGTCACCGACAGGCCGTAACCATAGGAAAGCGTGGCGGTCTCGGCCTTTTTCCAGTCGCGGTAGTTCGGCA
Organism: Pseudomonas petroselini; assembly: GCF_045037875.1. Classification (NCBI taxonomy): domain Bacteria; kingdom Pseudomonadati; phylum Pseudomonadota; class Gammaproteobacteria; order Pseudomonadales; family Pseudomonadaceae; genus Pseudomonas; species Pseudomonas petroselini. Next base: position 1,853,247 of record NZ_CP173614.1, on the reverse strand, counting down.
GGTTACCCACACGCTCGCCGGGGAAATCCAGGCCGGTGGGTTGGCCCAAACCGATCTTCTGTGCGAGGTGGTAGATGGTTTCGCCGCCAATATCGAAGGCGACCTTACTCATGCCCACGTTACTGGAGTTGATCAGGATACCTGTCAAATCCAGCACCGGACCTTCGGTGCGCGACACGTCGCGAATGGTGTATTTGCCTAACTGCAACGTACCCGGATACACCTCGACCTTGTCGCTGGGTTTCCAGCGCCCGGTTTCGAGGGCGGCACTCATGGAGATGGCTTTCATGGTCGAACCCGGCTCGAACACGTCGATCATGGCGCGGTTGCGCATCATCGCCGGTTGCAGGTTGCGACGGTTGTTAGGGTTGTAGGTCGGCTGGTTGACCATGGCGAGGATCTCGCCGGTCTTGACGTCCATGATCACCAGGCTCCCGGCCTTCGCGCCGTTCTCGATGATCGCGTTACGCAGCTCGCGGTTGGCCAGGTATTGCAGGCGCAGGTCAATCGACAACGCCAAGGGCTTACCGGCCTTGGCGTTTTTGGTGACTTGGACATCCTTGATCAGCCTACCGCGCCGATCCTTGATGACTTGTCGTTTGCCGGGAACCCCGGCCAGCCATTCATCGTAGGCCAGTTCCACACCTTCGCGGCCGTGGTCATCAATGTCGGTAAAGCCAACCATATGCGCGGTGGTTTCACCGGCCGGGTAGAAACGACGGAATTCCTCGATGCCGTAGACACCGGGGACTTTAAGGTCGAGCACTTGCTGGCCTTGCTCGGGCGTCAAGCCGCGCACCAGGTAGATGAATTCTTTGTTGGCCTGGGCCTCAAGGCGTTCAGCCAAGGCTTTCGGGTCCTGGCCCAGGGCGGCAGCGAGTTGCGGCCAGCGGTCTTTGGCGACCTGCAATTCTTTGGCGTTGGCCCACAGGGTAGTTACCGGTGTACTGACGGCCAGGGGCTCGCCATTACGGTCGGTGATCAGGCCGCGGTGCGCAGGAATCGGAATATGCCGCAGGCTGCGGGCGTCGCCCTGGCCGATCAGGAAGTCGCGGTCGACCACTTGCAGGTCGATGATCCGCCAGGCGATCGCACCCACCATCAATGCCAGCAAGCCGAGCATCAGGCGGAAACGCCATGGGTAGAGTGCGCCCTCGAGTTTCATCATGGCGCCACCATGCGAACGTCAGCAGCGCCCGGAATGTGCATTTTCAGCTGTTCGGTGGCCAGCACTTCGATGCGGCTATGGGCCGTCCAGGTGCTTTGCTCCAGGATCAACCGACCCCATTCCGCTTGCGCCTTGTCACGCACGCTCAATTCCCCGTACAGGGTATTGAGCAGTTGACGGTTGTAGTGGGCGCTGTAGGACACCGCAATCGCGGAAACCAGCACGCCGACAAACAACAGCAACATAAAGAAGCTGCCGCCCGGGAGGGGCTTGGCGAAAAGCTTGCTCACCGCAATTTCTCCGCAACACGCATGACAGCGCTACGGGAACGTGGGTTGGCCTTGAGTTCGGCTTCGGAAGCGAACTGCGCTTTGCCATGGATTTTGATTTTCGGCACAAAGGCTTCGAAACGCACCGGCAGGTTGCGCGGCAGGTTGTCGGATTCGCCCTTGACCAGGCGGCGCATGAACAATTTGACGATACGGTCTTCCAGGGAGTGGAAGCTGATCACCACCAGGCGCCCCCCCACTTCCAGCGCCTCGAGGGCAGCCTCGAGGCCAGCCTCCAGGTCGCCCAATTCGTTGTTGACGTGAATGCGCAGGCCCTGGAACGCACGGGTGGCCGGGTTCTTGCCCTTTTCCCAGGCTGGGTTGGCGACTTTCAGCACTTCGGCCAGGTCAGCGGTGCGTTCAAACGGCTGGATTTCGCGACGCTCGACCACGGCGCGAGCCATGCGACCGGCGAAGCGCTCTTCACCGTATTCCTTGAACACACGGGCGATTTCTTCCACTGGCGCGGTGGCGATGAACTGCGCAGCACTCACGCCACGGGTCGGGTCCATACGCATGTCGAGCGGACCATCGTTCATGAAACTGAAGCCGCGCTCAGGGTCATCGAGCTGTGGCGAAGACACGCCCAGATCGAGCAAAACCCCGGCCACCTTGCCTGCCATGCCGCGCTCGGCGACTTCGGCACCCAGCTCGGCAAAGCTGCGCTGCACAACGACAAAGCGGCCGTCTTCGGCCGCTAGCGCTTGCCCGGTGGCAATCGCTTGGGGGTCTTTGTCGAACCCGAGGAGCTTACCGTCGGACCCGAGCTGGCTGAGTATCAACCGGCTATGCCCGCCCCTGCCGAACGTGCCATCCAAATAGCAGCCATCCGCGCGTACGGCGAGAGCCTCAACGGCTTCGTCAAGCAGTACGGTGATGTGGTTAAAGCCGCTATCAATAGTCACAGGATCAAATCACGCAGTTCATCAGGCATGGCGCCCGGTTGTTGAATAGCAGCCAGGTCAGCTGCAGAAACAGCATCCCAGGCATCTTCGTCCCACAATTGGAACTTGTTCAGTTGGCCGACCAGCATTGCGCGCTTGTCGAGCTTGGCGTACTCGCGCAAACGCGGGGGCACCAGGAAACGACCGCTGCCATCGAGCTCGAGGTCGACGGCATTACCGATCAGCAAACGCTGCAGGCGGCGGTTTTCTTCACGCAATGAAGGCAGGGCGCGCAACTTGGTTTCAATCAACTCCCACTCATCGAGCGGGTAAACACATAAACAAGGGTCAACGGCATCAATGGTGATGATCAACTGTCCGGAACTTCGCGAAATGAGCTCGTCACGATACCGGCTCGGCATGGCGAGACGGCCTTTTGCATCGAGACTGATAGCGTTAGCTCCGCGAAACACAGATGCGTTTCTCCAAATTTTAGCGTTTTACGTTCAAAAAACCCACTTTGTGCCACTTTCCGCCACTTGCGCACACTATAGGAATGCGCCCACCACACCGTCAAGGCGCGGATTCAAGGAAAAGCCTTACAGAACGGAGATTTAGGAGCGCAAACGGAGGAGAAACCAGAGTTCGACGGTATTTTTGGCCCAACAAGCGCAGATAGCTCAAAGCGCTATAGGCCAAAGTTAAAGTAATTTATTAAGAGTAAGATTTTTTTGGTATTACGAAGATGCATCTGCCAATGATTTGGCAGGGAGGGATTCTTGCGTTACTACCGGGTTTCTGCCCGAGATTCGGACAGAAGGAAAAAGGTGGAGAGTCGATCTATAAGCCGGGTTCTGTCTTGAACAGTCATTCGTCTACGATGGCCATCACTGGACATCTTTAGCAACCTACCCGGTCCCAGCGCGGGCCACGCCTTGGGACCCTATTTGGTCTTGCTCCAAGTGGGGTTTACCTAGCCACGAACTGTTGCCAGTCGCGCGGTGCGCTCTTACCGCACCTTTTCACCCTTACCGGCACCGAAGCGCTTAGGCGGTTATTTTCTGTGGCACTTTCCGTAGGCTCACGCCTCCCAGGCATTACCTGGCACTTCGCCCTATGGAGCCCGGACTTTCCTCCCCCCCCTAATTTTCATAGAAGGCAGCGACTGTCCAATCGACTCTCCGCCGCGCAGGTTAACGGCACGGCGGAGTTAGGACAAGTATTAAAAGTACAGCAATGCCATCACCTTCGGACGAAATACCGGTTTAACCCCGGAACTATTCGGCTTTCTGTTTATCCAGCGCAACTTGATACAGCACATTCTTGCGTGCACCGGTAATTTCAGCGGCCAACGCCGCAGCACGCTTGAGGGGCATTTCCTTGAGCAGCAGGTCCAGCACACGCATCGCCTCGCTACTGACGGCGTCCTCGCTTTCCGGTGCCGTCCAACCCGCCACCAGCACCACACACTCGCCGCGCTGCTGATTGCTGTCGCCTTCGACAAACCCACGCAGCGCCTCCAAGGGCAGCCCCTTGAGGGTTTCGAACGTTTTGGTCAGCTCACGGGCCAGCAGCGCCAGGCGCTCGCCGCCAAAGACCAGCTCCATGTCCTGCAGGCATTCAAGGATGCGATGAGGCGCTTCGTAGAAAATCAAGGTGCGCGGCTCTTCCTTTAGCGCTTGAAGACGCGCACGCCGCCCTACCGCCTTGGCCGGCAAGAAACCTTCGAAGATAAAGCGGTCGGAAGGCAGGCCGGCCGCCGACAATGCAGCGATCAGCGCGCAGGCTCCCGGAACAGGCACTACATTGATACCAGCGGCCCGCGCCTGGCGCACCAGATGGTAGCCAGGGTCGGAGATCAGCGGGGTACCCGCGTCGGAGATCAGCGCCACGTCGTCGCCCGCCAGCAGGCGCACGATAAAACGGCTGCCTTCTTCGCGCTCATTGTGTTCATGGCAGGCCGCCAAGGGCGTGCTGATACCAAAATGCTGCATCAACCGCTGGGAGTGCCGTGTGTCTTCGGCCGCGATCAATTTAACCTCGCGCAACACTTTAAGCGCCCGGGCACTGATGTCGTCCAGGTTGCCAATGGGCGTCGCCACGACAAAAAGCGAGCCTGCAGTGGAATTCAAAGGACCTGGAGCAGTCAAAACGCACACCTCGATGGTTGGCAAAAGCCACATTGTAGCGCGTAGGCGCCTTGAAAATATGCCATCACGGCCGATGCCTTTTCAGCCTTCCGTCACCAATATCAACATTTGCACAACCTAAATCGACGGTTTCACGCCAGTAACATCGCGCCTGGGCCAGTGCTTGGGTACAATTCCACGCTAATTTGATCGGTATCAGGAACACTTACATGATCGCTTGCCTGCGGCTGCTCTCCGCCCTCTGCCTCGCTGCCTTATTGGCCGCGTGTGCCAGCTCGCCCTCGTCCAGCCTTGGCGACCTTCCACGGACCCCGGACGCCAGTATCGAGCAACTGCTCGAACAGGCCACTACCGCCAAGACGCCAGAACAGGCGGCTATGCTGCGCCTGAGCGCAGCCGACCTGGCCTACAAACAGAACAATCCTGGCCGCTCGTCGCAGATACTTGCGCAGGTGCCCCTGGATGTCCTCAAGCCAGCCGCGCAAGTATTTGCCAGCACCCTGGCCGCCGAACTGGCCATGACGCGCAACCAGCCCAAGGCCGCGCTGACCGCCTTGAACCACCCGAGCCTGCAAAACCTGAAGGACCTGCCGCCTGAACAGCAGATCCGCACCGGTACTGTGCATGCCCGCGCTTATGAAGCCGATGGCCAGACCCTGGCCGCCGCCCGCGAGCGCGTTGCCATGGCCCCGCTGCTCACAGGCGATGCCGCCAACAGCAACCACGAAGCCATCTGGGCATTGATCGCCGCCCTGCCGGCCGAACAACTGCAAGCCAGCGGCAACCCGGTGCTGGATGGCTGGATCACCCTGGCCCAGTCGGTCAAGGGCGCCGGTACGCTGGAGCAACAACAAGCCGCCATCGACACCTGGCGCGCGCAGAACCCGGGCCACCCGGCTGCCGTGCAACTGCCGACGCCGCTCACCAAGCTCAAGGAACTGGCCAGCCAGCCCCTGAACAAGATCGCCCTGCTGCTGCCGCAGGATGGCCCGCTGGCCTCCGTCGGCAAGGCGCTGCGTGAAGGTTTCATGGCTGCGCACTACCAGGCCGAACAGGCCGGGCAGAAGCCGCCGGTGATCGAGTTCTATGACAGCTCGCGCCTGACCTCCATCGATGAGTTCTACGCCAAAGCCCAGGCCGCCGGCGTGCAGTTGGTGGTCGGCCCGCTGGAGAAGCCGCTGGTCAAACAACTCAGCGCACGCCCGCAATTGCCAATCACCACCTTGGCACTGAACTACAGCGAGACGGATCGCAGCCCTGCGCAGTTGTTCCAGTTCGGCCTGGCCGCGGAAGACGAAGCCCGCGAAGTCTCGCGCCGTGCACGGGCCGACGGCCTGCATCGTGCTGCGGCCATGGTGCCGCGTGGCGAATGGGGTGAGCGTGTCTACAAGGCCTTCCGTCAGGATTGGGAAGCCAACGGCGGCACGGTCATGGGGGTTGAGTACGTTGATCAGCCAGTGGCACTGGCCCAGCAGATCGCCGACCTGTTCCAACTGCGCAAAAGCGAAGGCCGTGCCAAGAGCCTGCAAAGCACCGTCGGCACCGACGTAGCCGCGCAGCCGTCGCGTCGCCAGGACATCGAGTTCATCTTCCTGGCCGTGACCCCGCAATTGGCCCAGCAGATCAAGCCGACCCTGAACTTCCAATACGCCGGCGATGTGCCGGTGTACGCCACCTCCCACGTATTCAGTGCCAGCGGCGACAAGAACCAGTACCTGGACATGACCAACGTGATGTTCTGCGAAACCCCTTGGCTGCTCAACACCACCGACCCGCTGCGCAACCAGGTTGCCGCACAATGGCCGCAGGCCAACGGCAGCCTTGGCCGTCTGTACGCGATGGGCGTCGACGCCTACCGCCTGGCGCCACGCCTGGGGCAACTCAAGGCGTTGCCGGATACCCGCGTTGACGGCCTGTCGGGCAACCTGGGCATCAGCGCCAACCAACGCGTTGATCGCCAGATGCCTTGGGCGAAATTCGTCGGCGGCGAGATCCAGCGCCTGCCGGACACCCCTCGCTGATGCCTGAGAGGTCCAGCGCACAAAGCGGCAAGGATGCCGAACTTCAAGCGCTGAAATACCTGCAACACCAGGGTCTGCGCCTACTGGCGCAGAACTGGTTATGTAAACGTGGCGAGCTTGATCTGGTCATGCTTGACGGCGATACAGTAGTATTCGTCGAAGTCCGCTACAGAAAACACGCACAATGGGGTGGCGCGCTCGCCAGTATTGACGGGCGCAAGCGTCAGAAGCTGATACTCGCCGCGCAGTTCTTCCTGCAAAAAGAGCATCGCTGGGCCGACGCCCCCTGCCGTTTCGATGTGGTTGCCCTAGAAAGCACACCGTCTGGTCAGGCTGATCTGAACTGGCTCAAAGATGCCTTCGACAGCTGATTCACCGGACATCTTCACCCAACACTTTTGCTCTTTGCTTTGCGGGCTGCACATTCCTGTGCCAAACAGCCGCGCTACTTAAGGTCACACAGATGGACATGCAATCCCGAATTCGCCAGCTTTTCCAGGCCAGCATCGACACCAAGCAACAGGCGATGGACGTACTTGCACCGCACATCGAGCAAGCCAGTCAGGTCATGGTCAATGCGCTGCTCAACGAGGGCAAAATGCTTTCGTGCGGCAACGGCGGTTCGGCCGGCGATGCCCAGCATTTCTCGTCCGAGCTGCTCAACCGCTTCGAGCGTGAGCGTCCGAGCCTGCCGGCCATCGCCTTGACCACCGACTCGTCGACGATCACCTCGATCGCCAACGATTACAGCTACAACGAAATCTTCTCCAAGCAGATCCGCGCCCTGGGCCAACCAGGTGACGTGCTGCTGGCGATTTCCACCAGCGGCAACTCGGCGAATATTATTCAAGCGATCCAGGCCGCACATGATCGCGAAATGATTGTCGTAGCATTGACCGGACGCGATGGTGGAGGCATGGCCTCGCTGCTGTTGCCCGAAGACGTGGAGATTCGCGTTCCGGCCAATGTCACCGCACGTATCCAGGAAGTCCACCTGCTGGCGATCCATTGCCTGTGCGATCTGATCGACAGCCAACTGTTTGGGAGTGAAGAATGACCGTTAACCGCCTCAGCCTTTTGGCCATCACCCTGTGCCTCGCTATCAGCGGCTGCAGCACGGCCATCACTGCAACACGTGACACCCCTATTCAGGATGACAAGGGCACCCGTACCTTCGGCAGCAAGATCGATGACTCGCTGATCGAAACCAAGGTCGAAGTCAACGTCGCCAAAGCCGCTCCAGACCTGGGCAACGGTGCTTCACGCATCGTCGTCACCAGCTTCAACGGCGTGGTACTGCTGGCCGGCCAGACACCGCGTGCCGACCTCAAGGCCCAGGCCGAACAAGCCGCCGCGGCCGTGCAGCGGGTCAAGAAGGTTCATAACGAACTGCAGGTGATGGACCCGATCACCCTGCTGGCCATCAGCAACGATGCCCTGCTGACCACCAAGATCAAGGCGCAGATGCTCACCGATAACGCGATTCCCGGCTCGCGCATCAAGGTCGTGACCGACAACGGCATCGTTTACCTGATGGGCCTGCTGACCCAGGCTGAAGCCACTCGCGCCGCCAACCTGGTGCAGGGCGTGTCGGGCGTACAGAAAATCGTCAAGGTCTTCGAGTACATCGATTGATGTAACGGACAGCCACAAAAAAGGGCGCCTTACACAGGCGCCCTTTTTTATTAACGAATGTTTACTGGTACTGCGAGTACGGGTTGCCCTGGAACTGGTTGTTCTGCTGTGGCGCCTGTTGCTGGGCACCTGGCTGGCCGTACTGCTGGCCTGGGATCGGGCCGAGGTTCACTTCCACGCGACGGTTCTGGGCACGGCCGTTGACGTCAGCATTGCTGGCAATCGGGTTATCCGGGCCAGCACCGCGAGCGCTCAAGTTCGCACCGTTGACGCCTTGGGAGGTCAGGTAGTTGGCCACGCTCTGCGCACGGCGCTGGGACAGGTCCATGTTCAGTTGGCGGCTACCGGTGCTGTCGGTGTAGCCCACGATCTGGATGGTGTTCTGGCTGAACTGCTTGAGGGAGTTGGCCAGGTTATTCAGCGGCTGGTAGAAGCTGCTGGAGATCGCGTCGGAGTTGGTGGCGAAGGTGATGTTGCCGGGCATGATCAGCTTGATTTGGTCGCCCTGGCGCTGAACTTCAACACCGGTGTTGGCCATGCTTTCACGCAGTTTCTTTTCTTGCTGGTCGGCATAGTAGCCATAGCCTGCGGCACCGGCACCTGCAACGACCGCGCCGATCAGCGCGCCTTTGCCACGGTTATTATGGTCGATGGCGGCACCGGCCAATGCACCGGCCAGGGCACCCAGGCCACCGTACTTGGCAGTCTTGCTCATACCGCCGGATTCATTACTCGCCTGTCCCTGGCTGCTGCCGTCATAAGGGTTAGGTGATGCGCAGCCAGACAACAGGGCTACGACCGTAGCAACAACAAGCAGACGACGCGAAGTGAACATGAAGGGAGCTCCTACTTTTGCATTCTGAGGTGCAGAGGACATTGGCAATGGACCTGTGCCGAGTTTTGAACGCGACAAACGGTAAAAATTCCGTGCCTACAGAAACCGTAGCAGACCCACGCTGAACACGACCTGAGTTTTTGCTACAACGCTTGCCAAGCCTGGCCAGAGAACAGCGCCGCCCCCGCAATTATTCCTTCACGCCCGCACAAAAGGGTTTTCACGCATTTCATCACCCAAGCGAGTATCCGGCCCATGGCCAGTCACCACCGTCGCCCCTTCATCCAGCGTGTACAACCGTTGTTTGATCGAACGCACAATGGTCGCCTGGTCCCCGCCCCATAGATCCGTGCGCCCGATACCGCGCCGAAACAGTGTGTCGCCCGCAATCAGCAGCTTGGCGTCGGCAAACCAGAAACTCATCGAACCCGGCGTGTGCCCCGGCGTGTGCAACGCCACGCCGCAACCGCAGGCCAATTCCTCATCATCTTCCAGCCAGCGATCAGGCGAAGGCACCGGGGTGTAGGGAACGCGAAACATCTGGCATTGCATTTCCAGATTGTCCCAGAGGAATTGATCTTCCTTGTGCAAGTGCAATGTAGCGCCGGTCTTCTCTTTCAACTGTCCGGACGCCAGGAAGTGATCCAGGTGGGCATGGGTGTGGATGATGCTGACCACCTTGAGGCCCAAGGCATCGAGCCGCGCCAGGATCAGCTCATGGTTGCCGCCCGGGTCGACTACGATGGCTTTTTTGCTGATCGGGTCGCCGATGATGGTGCAATTGCACTGCAGGGGGCCGACGGGGAAGGTTTCGCGGATAAGAGTCGGCTTGGCGGATTCCATGGAAGGGCTCTCGTGCAAATGAAATGACGTTTTCAGGCGAGTATCGCCAGAATAATTGCACTATTAAAACAGACTGAGCCCGCTTCGCCGCCCAACGTGAGCAAGCTCGCTTGCCACAGGGTATCTCTAGCCAATCAACCTCAGTTCCTGCGCCCGCGCCACCGCCTGTGTGCGCCGCTCAACCCCCAGTTTGCTGTTGATGTGACTGGCGTGAGTCTTGACGGTGTGTAGCGAGATGAACAGCCGATTGCTGATCTCCTGGTTCGAACAGCCCTGGGCGATCAATTGCAGCACCGCCAGCTCCCGCGCACTCAAGGTTTCATGGGTTGAAGCAGCCTCCACCACCACGACCGCCGGCAGCAGCGCCTGCAGGCTCTCGTTGAGTAAACCATGAGGATCTTTGGCGAGTTGCTCGCGCATCCATTCCGGGTGGGCTTCCAACAACCGCTGGAAGGGTTGCAACGCGCCACCGGCACCCGCCTCCAGTGCCTGGACCAGCACCGGACGCGCCTTGGTTTCCTGACCGCCTTCAATCAGCAGTTGCACCTGTTGAGTCAGGGCCATGAGGGCAATCATCTGGCGGCCGCTGTTGTGGGCCTGTTGTGCCAACTCTTCAAGCCGGAGCAGCGCCGCCACGGGTTGATGGCGAATGGCATCCAGGGCCGCCTGCTGCAACCCGATATGTTGCGGCAGGTGTGGATGAAACTCTGGCGCGGCGGCAGCCTGCTCACCGTTGTAGGTTTGCGCCAGGCGGGTCAGCCAGGCGTCGGCCAGGTCGGTGCGGCCCTGGGCAAGCCACAGCTCGCATTTGATCAGGGTGATCATCGCCAGGTAGTAGATCGGTGGCACGTCCCAGATATGCATCAGCCGCTCCGCCTCGGCGAGCTCGGCAAAGGCACGGGCGAAGTCGCCACGACGGCCTTCGAAACTGGCGATCACACAATGGCCGATCAACACGCTGATGTCGCGACAAGCGCGGGCTTCGGCCAGGCCGGCGCGCAAGCGGGCGAGCCCGGCTTCGGGCTGGAGCCGCACCAGCAGCAAAAAACCTTCATAGAGCGATAGACGCGCGCGCACCGCGTACAACCGTTGAGGCGCCAGGCCCTGTAGGCGTTGCAGGCCCTGGCGCACTTCATCCAGGGAGCGCAGGATTTCGCCGCGCGCCTGCAACACACGCGCACGGTCGTAATGGGCCAGGGCCTCGAACAACGGGTTGCCGACGCGCTGCGCCAGCTCCAGGGATTCGCGATTCAAGCCACGGGCACGCCACAGGTCGGCATCGACAATGGCCAGGTTGGAGAGGGTCGACAGGCACATCAGTCGCTGGCCGTAACGCCGTTGCGGCAGGCTTTCCAACGCTTCGCTGCAATAGCGCTGGGTCAGCTCGCGATCGCCCCGGCCCCGGGCGATGATCCCGCTCAGCGCCAGCCATTGAGCCAGCATCGATTTCTGCGCGGTGGCCGACGGTGCCGGCAGGAAGCGGCTGAGGTAGCTGGACAGCTCCTCCGCCGCGTCCAACTGACAGGCCAGGCCCAAAGCCCAGCTGTAGAGCACGATCAAGCGCGGCGTGCTGATCAGCAGGCTGTCGGGCAAGTCCATTTTCCAGCGCAGCAGCATGCCCACATTCTGCTCGGCCAACAGTTGCTCTTCGGACAGGTTCTGCACCAGGTTGGCGGCTACATCCAGGTGACCGGCGCGCAACGCCTGCTCCACCGCTTCATCGATCAAGCCCTGGGCATTGAACCACCGGCACGCACGCAGGTGCAGGCTGGCCGCCGGCAGCACGTTGCTGCTGGCGCGTCGGGTGCGCAGCAGGTCGGAAAACAAATGGTGGTAACGGTACCAATGGCCCTGCTCGTCGAGCGGTACCAGGAACACTTGGTGGGCTTGCAGGTAACGCAGGATTTCGGCGCTGTCATGAGCTTCGCGCACGGCGTCGCAGAGCGCGCTGCAAAAACGATCCTGAGGGGCAGTGTCGTACAAAAACGCCTGCACGTCGGCCGGCAGGCAGTCGATCACTTCTTCCAGCAGGTAATCGCGGATCAGCCCTTCCCCCCCGTGCAGGCTCTGGGGCAGGGCACCATCACTGCCGGCTTCAGAGGCGGCCAGCAACCAGAAGCGCAAACCGGCGACCCAGCCTTCACTGCGGCGGATCAGGTTGTCGAGGGCTTCGCCGCGCAAGGAACTGCTGTGGCGATCTAGCACCGCCAGGGATTCGCCATGCGTCAGGCGCAGGTCTTGTTCGTGCAGCTCGAGCAGGTGGCGCGACAACCGCAGCCGCGCCAGATGCCAGTCCGGGCGCTGGCGGCTGGTGACCAGCACCACCAGGCCATCGGGCAAATGGTTGAGGAAAAACTGCAGGCAGCGATCGAGCACCGGCCCTTGGGCCAGGTGATAGTCATCCAGCACCAGCAACAGCGGCGCGCGGGTGGACAAGTGGACCGTCAGCTCATCGAGCAGGCCATCCAGCCATTCTTCGAAGGCAAAGGGTTGGTGACGCTGGCGCATTTTCAGCAGGCCCAGGGATTGGGCGCCGAGTTGCGGGAAGAATTGCTGCAAACCGTCGAGCAGGCGTTCGAGGAAACGGCCGGGGTCGCTGTCACGCGGGCTCAGGCCCAGCCACAAACTCTGCCAATGGGGCGGCAGACTCTGGCAGAACTCCACCGCCAACGAACTCTTGCCGAACCCCGCCGGCGCGCTGACCAGCAACAGCCGCCCTTCCAGCCCGGCACTCAGGCGCTCGCACAGGCGCGGTCGCAGCACGTAGCCGTCAGGCAGGGGTGGCCTGTAGAAACGACCTTCCAGGGTGGGGATTACCGCACTGGCAGGCCCTTGGATTCGGGACAGATCAGTCATCGCCGGGCTCTTGTAGAAGGCTGTTGTCGGCATTGCAGATGTCCGCAGACTAGCGGTAAAAGCGGCAGGTTTGTAGATCTTTGCAACATTTGCCTGAAAAAGAACTGCGACAAAAAATGTGGGAGGGGGCAAGCCCCCGATGGCGACGGATCAGTCAATGCACTTTTTGACTGTCACACCGCTATCGGGGGCAAGCCCCCTCCCACATTTGCGAGTTAACTCAGCTTAGCGAACACCATCCTGGCGCAAGGCCGCTGGCGTGAAGTCGCTGGTGGTGGCGGTGAAGCCGAAGTCATAAGCCTGTTTCTCTTCGTTCTTCATGCCCAGTGCAAGGTAGCGGCCGGACTGCAGGTCGTAGAGGGTTTCCAGGGCGTACCACGGCACTTGCTTGTCGTAGTAGTTCTCGGCGTGGGCTTCGGCGACGCGCCACAGCTGGCCACGGCCGTCGTAGTGGTCGATGACCGCCGCTTGCCAGGTGTCTTCGTCGATGAAGAAATCACGCTTGGCATAGATATGGCGCTGGCCTTCCTTCAAGGTCGCGACCACGTGCCAGACGCGGCGCAGCTCGTAGCGAGCCAAGTCCTGGTTGATGTGGCCGGCCTTGATGATGTCGGCGTACTTGAGCTTCGGATCATCGATCTTGTAGCTGTTGGAGGCGATGTAGATTTCTTTCTTGCCTTCGAGCTTCCAGTCGTAGCGATCCGGTGCACCGTTGTACATGTCGAGGTTGTCGGACGTACGCAGGCCATCGGCGGCGGTACCTGGGCCGTCATAGGACACTTGCGGCGCCCGGCGCACACGGCGCTGGCCGGCGTTGTAGACCCAGGCCGAACGCGGCTCCTTCACCTGGTCCAGGGTTTCGTGCACCAGCAGCACACCACCGGCCAGACGGGCCGGCGCGGTCACTTGCTGCTTGAAGTAGAACAGCACGTTACCCGGGTTTTTCGGGTCGAAGTCTTTCATCTTGTCGCGGAACACAAACTGGTCGCGGAAGTACACCAGGCTGTAGGAACCGTTGGTTTGTGGCGTAGCCTGGGTTACCAGACGGGTCACGCTGCCACCGCGATAACGGGTGATGTGGTTCCAGATGACTTCAACGCCGCTTTTGGGAATCGGAAACGGCACGGCAGTTTCGAAGTTTTCCAGGCCGTTGCCGCCGGACACCAGGTTGGTGGTGGTGGCGTTCTTCTTGATAGCGGCGAACACATCAGCCGGCACGGTGGCGCCGCGATGGGTCGGGTAGACCGGCATCTTGAAGGTTTCCGGGTAACGCTTGAACATCGCGTACTGCCCCGGTGCCAGCTTGTCTTTGTATTGCTCCACGTTCGCCGCAGTGATGGTGAATTGCGGTTGCTCACTGGCGTAGGGGTTGGCCAGGAACCCACGGGCGTCGACGGCGCCGGCGTTGGTAGGCAGCGGCGACCATTTAGGAATGGTGCCTGCGGCGTTACCGGCCATCTCGGCGCCCATCGGCGTCAGGCTCGTGCCCAACTTGGCCGCTTCATCCGCCGAGACTGCGGCCATGACGTTGCTCGCCAGGATCGACAGCCCAAGCACACCCACGTGCAACAGACTTTTGGTTATTTTCATGTTCTGGTCTTCCTGAAAATACAGTGTGCTTAGAAGTTCATGCCCGCGCTCAAGGCAACAAAGTCACGATCGTCCACGGTGCTGAACTTGCCTCCAAAGAAGTTGGTGTAGTTCAGGCCCACGGTGTAGGTGTTCTGATATTCGGCATCCACACCCAGGCTGACCGCCTTGCGGCCTTCCTCAAAGTTGCCGCCAGGGCCTGGCGAATAACCTTTGACGTCATGGGACCAGGCCACACTTGGCTTGAGGTTGACGCCTGCAAACGTATCCGGGTATTCCCAGATGGCGCGACCGCGATAACCCCAAGAGGTGGCGGTGGTAAAACCATCGTTGTCGCAGTACTTGGAGACATTGCTGGCATCTGCACCTGGGCCGGCGCCGCCGATAGTGGACGGGTTAAGGATCTGCGCGCAGGTATTACGGCCGCCGGTAGACGGCAAAGCGCCCGGGCCGAAGACTGGATCGCGGCCATAACGAACCTTGTTCTTGCTCTCAAGACCACCCACATGTGTTACACCCACCTCGCCCACCAGGGTCAAGCGGCTGGCGCCCATCACCTGATCAAAAAAGTGCGTCAGTGTGGTCTGGAACTGAGTGATTTCCTTACGACGGTAACCATTCAGGTCTTGGCCCTTGGCGCCGGTGAGTAGGGAAGCGTTCGAAAATGTACCGCCCAGGTCTTTCACGCCCGCATATAGGATGTCGGTTGTGTTGAGCTGTACCGGTGCGTTAGGGCGATAGCTGAGCTCACCGCTCCAGGCAGTCCCCGTTGGTAATGTGGTTGAGAAGCTCAAGCCGTACAGACGGATATCTTCCGGGTACTCGATAAAGTACTTAGAGTTACCCGCGATAAACACCGGAGCCAGCGTGCCAAATGCGGGCGCAATTGCATAAGCCGAAGCAGGAGCCGCCGTGGCGCTGAAGATCGGCGCACGGCTGTGGTAGTTCATGAAGTAGGCACCGAATTCGGTGTCCAGCGGCTCAAAGTTGTAGTGCATGGCCACGCCAAATTGGCCGCTGTCACGCGCATCCTTATCACCGCCACGCCGTACCAGGGTGCCCTCTTCGTTGGTATCCACGCCACTCGCGGCGAATTGAGCGAGCGCCCCGCGACCCGGCGCAGTGGCTGCAATGGTCGAGCGTTTGGCAAGCAGGCGCAGGTTATCGCTGCAACCGTCGGAGACCACATCGGGCTGGGAGAAGAAGGTGCCGCAGTTGTCGGTAACGGTCTGGTCCCACTCCAACTGGTAGAACGCTTCCGCAGACAGGTTATCGGTCAGCGTCTGCGACACGTAGAACATGTTGACCGGAATCAGGCCTTCCTTGATTTCCGCCCCAGGGCGACGGAACGCGGACACGTCGATCGGGTTGATGGAGTTGATACCGCCACCGATGAAGGTACTTTCACCCCAACTCACCACTTGCTTACCAAAGCGCACGTTACCTGGCTGATCAGCGATAGTGTAGTTGTGGTAAATGAAGGCATCGAGTATCTGCCCGCCAGAGGACTTGGCGCCCTCTTTGCGGTTGTTGTTACTGACGTCCTTGAAGTCGAGCTCTTCGTTTTGCAGCGCGAAGTCATACCAGTACTTGCCACGCACAAACACACCGGTGTCGCCGTATTTCAGCTCAAGGTCGTGAATACCCTTGAAGATCTTCGAGAAGGCGTCACCTTTGTCGAAGTTCAGGTGCCCATCATCGGAGGTTTGCGACAACCCCTTGCCGCCGTTGTTGACGCCGATCAGGCTGCGGTTGCGTTCAGCCGTCGACCAGCTCGCCCCCACGGAAAGAGACGAGTCAAAACTCCCTTCGATTTCACCGATATTGAAACTGACGCCGAATGCGGGCCCGGCGAGCGTAGAGGCGAGACTGACGGCCAGGGGCAGTTTTGCCCGGCGCCAGAACTGGTTTACTGAGGTCATCGACGCTACTCCATGTGCATTATTGTTATGGCAGTGAGTTCGTTCTGTGATGCTTGTAACGGCCGGAATACAACGATTCCAATGCCGCTCGGCAGCCGAGCCCCCATGGCCCGAAGCGGAACATCCGTGAAAAACTCTGGAAGGGACTATAGCCAGCAGGGGGTAGTGCTTGATCCCTCTAAAGTGTGATTTGCATCACCAACCCGTCTGCCACGACCCTTTCGCCATGTCGGCGAAGGCCGACGCGGCAAGGATGGCTGAAAATTGGCAAATCACAAGTGAAGGCGCGAGATAGAGCAGTGCCGTGCCCGAATGGGCACGGCGCGGGCATTAGAGCGTCGACAGGAACGTGCTGTTGTTGGCCTGCCACTCAATGATGTCAACTCGGATACGTTTTTTGTCGAGCTTGCCGACGCTGGTCTTGGGAATTTCCGTAACAACGGCGATCTGGCTTGGAATTGCCCACTTGCTCAAGTGGCCCAGTTCGACGAACGGCTTGAGGTGTTCCTTGAGCTCGCGGGCCCCTATCACATGGCCATCACGCACCACCAGCAGCGCAAACGGGCGCTCGCCCCACTGCGGGTCGGCGATGCCCACCACCGCTACTTCGCGTACCGCCGGGTGGCGGCTGACCAGGTCTTCGAGGGCCAGGGACGAGATCCACTCGCCGCCGGTCTTGATCACGTCTTTAATGCGGTCGCGGATGTCGATCACGCCAAAGGCATCCAGCGTGGCCACGTCGCCGGTGTGCATCCAGCCGCCGGCCCACAGCTCGGCGCCCTTTTGCGGCTCGTTGAAATAACCTTCGCTGAGCCACGGCGCACGCAACACCAATTCACCCTGGGACTCACCGTCGGCAGGCAGGAAATTGCCGTCGCCGTCGATGATCGCCGCCTCCACCAACGGCCCCGGCACGCCGGCCTTGATGCGGTAGGTAATGCGTTCATCTTCGCTGCCGGCCATCAACTCGTCGTTGAGGTGGGCGCAGGACACCAGCGGCCCGGTCTCGGACATGCCGTACGCAGCGGTCAATTGGATGCCACGCGCCTTGGACGCTTCATACAGCGAACGGTTGAGCGCGCTGCCGCCGATGACGATTTTCCAGCCGCCAAAATCCACGCCCTGGGCGGCCTTGGCATTGAGCACCATTTGCAGGATGGTCGGCACGCAATGGGAGAAGGTGACCTTCTCCTTGCGCCACAGCTCCACCAGGTATTCCGGATCGTAGCGGCCGGGATAGACCTGTTTCAGGCCAAGCATGGTCGCCACGTACGGCAGGCCCCAGGCGTGCACGTGGAACATCGGTGTAATGGGCATGTACACGTCGTTGGTGCCGAGCAGGCGCACGCTGTCGACGCTGCCCATGATGGTCGCCACGCCGATGGTGTGCAGCACCAGTTGGCGATGGGTGAAATACACACCCTTGGGGTTACCGGTGGTGCCGGTGGTGTAGAAGGTGGTGGCGACGGAATGCTCGTCGAAGTCCTGGAAGTCGTATGTCGGGCTGGCGGCGGCCAGCAGGGTTTCGTACTCGCCCACCAGGTTGGGCAACTCGGCGGTCTTGGTCTCGCCGTCGGTGAGCAGCAGGGTCTTGTCGACGGTGGTGAGCTGCCCGGCGATGGCCTGGTAAAGGCCCACGAACTCGCTGTTGACCAGCACGAAGCGGTCCTCGGCGTGGTTCATGGTGTACAGGATCTGTTCCGGCGACAGGCGCACGTTGATGGTGTGGATCACCGCGCCGATCATCGGAATGGCGAACATGCATTCCAAGTAGCGATGGCTGTCCCAATCCATCACCGCCACGGTGTCACCGGCCTTGACGCCGGCATCGGTCAACACATTCGCCAGGCGCGCGACCCGCTCGATCAACGTCGGGTAGGTGTAGCGCAGCTTATCGCGGTAGACGATTTCCCGGGTCTTCTCGTAACGGGTGCCGGACATCAACAGGCGTTTGATCAACAGCGGGTATTGGTACGCACCTTCGGCGGGCGGGATAACACGGGTCTGCAACATACGAATCCCTTTTATGACTGCACGGTCTTGGCTTGAAGACCTGCACTTTAGAGACCTTATGTTTCAACCAAATCACCCAAAGGAATGATTTGCAGACCCCAATGAATGCTAGCTTTGCGCCAGCATCCAGCCTATTTCATGCTGGTGAAGGCCAGCTTTACCCCGATGGCGATCAACACCGCGCCCATGGTCCGATCAAACCAATGCCCCATCCGCGCAAACCCGGCGCGTACGCGCTGCTGGCTGAACAGCATCGCCACCAGGCAGAACCACAGCGCCGTCGCTACCGCCAGGTACACGCCGTAACCAGCCTGGATCGCCAGCGGTGTGTGCGGGTTGATCACCACGGTAAACAACGACAGGAAGAACAGCGTGGCTTTGGGGTTCAAGCCGTTGGTCACGAAGCCGGCAGTGAACGCCCCACGCGGGGTGCGCTCGCCCGCCTCGCGGTGCAACTCGCCCTCGGCGGCCGGCTTGGCCGGCTGCGCGCGCAGGGCCTTGAAGCCGATGTACAGCAGGTAGGCCGCCGCCGCCCATTTGAGCGCGTTGAACAGCACGATGGACTGGGACACGATCAGGCCGATACCGAGCAGCGAGTACCCCACGTGCAGGAATATCGCCGAGCCCACGCCCAGTGCGGTCCAGGTGCCGGCGCGGCGGCCGTGGGTCACACTTTCACGCACCACCACCGCGAAATCCGGGCCGGGGCTGGCCACCGCCAATAAGTGAATCAGGGCTACAGTCAAGAACTCGGCGGCGTACATGCTCACTCCCTTTAAGTAACTGATTATTTCATCTGATAGGCTCGGCAGATTACGCCTTCGAACCCTGTCGCAAAAGGTACAGTTGATGACGAACAATCGCCGCGCCGTCTTCCTTGATCACCCGTCCCTGGACTTGGGGGACCTTGACCTCAGCGAGCTGCGCAACAGCTTCAGCGAGTTGCAGTTGTTTACAGGCACCACGCCGCAGAATGTGGTTGAACGCCTGCAAGGCGTTCAGGTAGCCATCAGCAACAAAATCGCCCTAAATCGCGAAACCCTGGCGGCCTGCCCGGAACTCAAGCTGATTCTGGTGTCGGCCACCGGCACCAATAACGTCGACCTCGAAGCCGCCCGCGCCCAAGGCATCACCGTGAGCAACTGCCAGGGCTACGGCACGCCGTCGGTGGCGCAGCACACGATCATGCTGCTGCTCAACCTGGCGACGCGCTTGAAGGACTATCAACGGGATGTAAGCGCCGGCAAGTGGCAGCAAGCCAAGCAGTTCTGCCTGCTGGACCACCCCATCGTCGAGCTGGAAGGCAAAACCCTCGGCCTGCTCGGTCACGGTGAATTGGGCAGCGCCGTAGCACGCCTGGCGCAAGCCTTTGGTATGCGCGTGGTGCTCGGTGCGATTCCGGGACGCCCTGCCCGTGCCGACCGCGTGCCGCTGGATGAACTGCTCGCGCAGGTCGACGCCCTCACCCTGCACTGTCCGCTCAATGAACACACCCGCGACTTTATCGGCGCCCGCGAACTGGCGCTGCTCAAGCCGGGTGCGTTTGTGGTCAATACCGCACGCGGTGGTTTGATCAACGAACAGGCCCTGGCTGATGCGTTGCGCAACGGCCACCTGGGTGGCGCGGCGACCGATGTGCTGAGCGTGGAACCGCCGATCAACGGCAACCCGCTGCTGGCCGGCGATATCCCTCGGCTGATCGTGACACCGCACAACGCCTGGGGCAGTCGAGAAGCGCGCCAGCGCATCGTCGGTCAACTGGCGGAAAACGCCCGGAGCTTTTTCAGCGGCGCCCCGCTGCGCGTCGTCAGTTGATAAACTGCGCCCCTTTTCAAGGAGCAGACCATGGATCCGCGCAGTGAAGTACTGCTTCGTCAGGCCGAACTTTTTCAAGGCAACCTGCTATTGGTGGGTTTGCCTGCCGACGACCTGCTGGGGCGCCTGCCCAACGCCCACGGTTGGAGCTGGCATGCCGGCGACCAGGCGGCACTCGACGCACGCTTCGCCGAGCGTAGCCACTTCGGTGTGACCGTGCCGGAGCGCGCCTTTGACGCGGCGGTGATCTTCCTGCCCAAGTCCAAGGACCTCACCGACTACCTGCTCAACGCCGTGGCTGCACGCTTGCCCGGCGCCGAGTTGTTCCTGGTCGGCGAGAAAAAGGCCGGTATCGAAAGCGCCGCCAAGCAGATGATTCCCTTCGGCAAACCGCGCAAGCTCGACAACGCGCGGCATTGCCAGCTGTGGCAGGTCACCGTGGCCAACGCGCCGCAGGCGGTCGAGCTGGAAAGCCTTGCGCAGGTCTTCGAGGTGCCGCTGGCCGAAGGCCCCCTGAAGGTGGTGAGCTTGCCGGGCGTGTTCAGCCACGGTCGCCTGGATCGCGGCACCGAGCTGTTGCTGGCGCATTTGGACAAACTGCCGAGTGGTCATCTGCTCGACTTTGGTTGCGGCGCTGGCGTACTGGGGGCTGCGGTAAAACGTCGCTACCCGCACAACACCGTCACGATGCTGGATGTGGATGCGTTTGCTGCGGCCAGCAGTCGCTTGACCTTGGCCGCCAATGGCCTGGAAGCCGAGGTGCTGACCGGTGATGGCATCGACGCGGCGCCGATGGGGTTGAACGCAATTTTGAGCAACCCACCGTTCCATGTCGGGGTGCATACCGATTATTTCGCCACCGAGAATCTGCTGCGAAAAGCGGCGAAACATCTGGCAAAAGGCGGCGAATTGCGCCTGGTCGCCAATAGCTTCCTGAAGTACCAGCCGCTGATCGAAGAGCATCTGGGCGTGTGTGCGGTGAAGGCCGAAGGCAATGGTTTCCGCATCTACCGTGCCAAGCGCGGCTGACGGGCGTTTGAAAAAGAACACTTGCCGAATGGATTTTGCCTAGGCAGAATCCGCTCCGTCCTAGGGGAGTAGTCTCCCACGAGCGCCACGCTCGTCCGGCATACGTCAACATACTTGGTCAGCAGACCATGGCGTATGCGACCCAGGAGTCCGCACAGACGGACCGGGGTTTGACAAGACCTATGACACGCACACCTTACCCGGGGCGGGAAGGCTGTACGTGTCATAGCCGTGTCGACCCGCCCCTGGAAACCTACCTGATGCTGGATTCATTACTCGTTCCTACCGCAATCGTTGCCTTGGCCGAAATCGGCGACAAGACGCAACTGCTCGCACTCATCCTTGCCGCTCGCTTCCGCAAGCCCTGGCCGATCATCGCCGGCATCGTCGCCGCGACCCTGGCCAACCATGCGGCTGCCGGTGCCGTGGGGGCCTGGTTCGGGAGTTTCTTCTCGGATGCTGTGCTGCACTGGATCCTGGCGGCGAGCTTCTGCGCCACGGCGCTGTGGACCCTGGTGCCGGACAAACTCGATGATGACGAAGCCAGTACCAGCCGCAAATTCGGGCCATTCCTGACCACGTTGATTGCGTTCTTCCTCGCGGAAATCGGTGACAAGACGCAGATCGCCACGGTCATGCTGGCGGCGCAGTACCCGGAACTGTGGCTGGTGATTATCGGCACCACCGTGGGCATGCTGATTGCCAACGTGCCGGTGGTATTGGCGGGGAATTTTGCGGCGGAAAAACTGCCATTGACCTTGATTCGTCGACTGGCGGCGACAGCGTTTTTCGTCCTGGCGATTGTGGCGGTGTACAAGGCCATGCAGAGCAGCGGCTGGATCTAAGGCGCTCATGAGCACAGTTCTGTAGTGAGCGGGCTTGCCCCGCGCGAGGCAAGCTCGCTCACTACAAAAATCCAGCCATGTGCTTATCGGTGGATCAGGATTTTTTGGCCTGCTGGTACAGCGGCATCACTTTCGGAATCGCCGCCTGCAACGAGGCAATTCGGCTGTCGGACGCCGGGTGAGTGCTCATGAACTCAGGCGGCGAGCCTTCCGAGGCCTTGGCCATCTTATTCCACAGCGTGATCGCCGCATTCGGGTTGTAGCCCGCGCGAGCCGACAGTTCCAGGCCGATCAGGTCTGCTTCGTTTTCATTGCTGCGGCTGTTGGGCAAGGTCATGCCGTAGTTGGCCACGGTATCGGCCAATGCCAGGCTGTCCTGGCCGAGGCCAAAGAGTGCACCGGCCCCCTGCTTGGCCATCTCGATCCCGTAGGCCTTGGACATGGCTTCGCGACCATGCTCACGCAAGGCATGCGCAATTTCATGGCCCATGACCGCGGCCAGTTCGTCATCGGTGAGCTTGAGGTTATCGATCAACGCGCTGTACACGAAGATCTTGCCGCCAGGCCCGCAGTTGGCGTTCATCTCGTCGCTCTTGATCAGGTTCACTTCCCACTTCCACTGCGCCGCATCCGGGCGGAAGGTCGGCGCCTGGGCAATCAGGCGCTTGGCAATGGCCTGCACGCGCTTGGCGTTGGCGCTGGTCTTGTCCAACTGGCCCTTGCTGCTGGCTTCGCCCAGTGTCTGCTGGTAGGACTGGGCATACATCTGGTCGACTTCCTGGCTCGACAGCATGCTGAACATGTACTGCTTGCGCTCGACCCCAACGGCACCGCCGCTGGTGGTGTTGACCGACTGACAACCGGCCAGCAACATCGCTGCAACCAATCCACTTATCGCCATTGATTTCTTCATCAACACACTCTCCCTGAAAAGACGCCTGAAAACATGGCGCGTATCGTAGGCGCTCATGTGTATCGGCGCCAGATACACCAGACGTGTAACCGCTGAATTTCGGATACATCGCACAGTTTGCCAGCGGCGCGACCATTCCATTTGCGACACACCCCACTATTTTACCGGGCGCCCCCTCATGCCCATTGGGCCAGTGGCCGATACAAAAAGGCAGCCCTCTTCGTTTGCGCCCGGAGCGTTCATGAAATTCAAGTCGATTCAATTTTCTGTCGCGGCACTGGCCGGCGCCATCGTCCTCAGCGTGATCGCGGTGCTGGTGCTGTATGCCTTGTTTGCCGGCGCGCGGACTCAGGAGAGGGTGCAGGCGCGCACCCAGGCTCAATTCGAGCAGATCATCGAGCAGCGCCTTACGACCCTCGCGCAAACCCAGGCCACCATGATCCAGCGCGAATTGGAAGCGCCGCTGGTGAGCGCCAAGGCCCTGGCCACCACCAACGCCTTGCTCGGCATGAAAGACGCCAAGGGCCAACCGGCCCTGCAGATCGGCCGCGAACAACTGATCAACCTGCTGCACGAAACCGTGGTGCGCAACCCGAAAATCCTCGGCGCCTACATTGGCTGGGAACCCAATGCGATCGAACACAACGACGCCGCCTACGTGGACAGCCCGATAGTGGGCATGGGCACCGACGGGCGTTTCCTGCCGTGGTGGTACCGCAACGCGGATGGCAGCCTGGGCCTGGATAAACTCGCCGATGTGGCCGACCAGAAAATCCTCTCCACCGGCGTGCGCGCCAGCGAGTACTACCTGTGCTCCAAGGAAAGCAAAAAAGCCTGCGCCATCGACCCTGCCCCTTACAAGGTCGGCAACGCGATGGTGATGCTGGCCTCGTTTATCGAACCGATCATGATCGATGGCACCTTCCAGGGCATTGTCGGGGCGGACCTCTCGGTGAACTTCATCCAGGACATGCTCACCAGCGCCGATCAAAACCTCTACAACGGGGCCGGTGAACTGGCGCTGATCTCCAGCAACGGCCGCCTGGTGGCCTACACCAAGGACGCCAGCAAGCTTGGCGAAAAATCCAGCGACCTGCTGGACACCAACGAACTGGCCAACCTCGCCCAACTGAAAGCCGGCGAAGTGCGTTACGACATCGACAGGGAACACGGGCATATCGAGCTGTTCCTGCCCTTCAATATTGGCCAGACCGATGCGCGCTGGACCTTGATGATGCAACTGCCGCTGAACGCGGTGATGGCAGACTTGCACACACTGCAAAGCGACTTGGACGCACAACGCAAGGCCGACATCGTCGGTATGGCCATTGCAGGCCTGTTGATTGCGGGCATCGGCCTGTTGGTAATCTGGCTGGTCGGCCACGGCATCGCCCGCCCACTCAAGCAAATGGTGGCCATGCTCAATGACATCGCCCAGGGCGAAGGCGACCTGACGCGGCGCCTGACCAGTGATCGCGCCGATGAGCTGGGTGCTATTGCCAACGGCTTCAACACCTTCCTGATCAAACTACAGGGCATGATCACCCAAGTGGTCAGCTCAGTGCAGAAGGTCAGCGACTCGTCGGAGCACACCGCCGACATCGCGATCCGCACCAATCAGGGCGTGCATAAACAGATGGTGGAAATCGATCAGGTCGCGACTGCGGTGCATGAGATGACCGCCACGGCGCAAGACGTTGCGCGTAACGCCACCCAGGCCGCGCAAGCCGCCAGCCATGCCGACCAGGCCGCGAGCCAGGGCATGCGCATTGTGCGCGACACTTCGACGTCCATCGGCGCACTGGCCGAGGAAATCGGCAAGGCGGTGGGCGTGGTGCAAACCCTGGCCAAGGACAGCGAGAACATCAACGCCATCCTCACGGCCATTCGCGGGATCGCTGAGCAGACCAACCTGTTGGCACTCAATGCGGCCATCGAGGCGGCGCGTGCCGGCGAGCAAGGGCGTGGCTTTGCCGTGGTCGCCGACGAAGTGCGCAACCTGGCGCAGAAAACCCAGAAGGCCACCGAAGAAATCCAGGCCATGATCCAGCAGTTGCAACAAGGCACGCGGGATGTGGTGCGGCTGATGGAAGACAGCCAGAGCCGTACCGATGAAAGCGTGCAGCACGCGGCCAAGGCGGCCGAAGCACTGGAAACCATCAGCCAGGCCGTGTCGGTGATCAACGACATGAACACCCAGATCGCCAGCGCGGCCGAGGAGCAGAGCGCAGTGGCCGAGGATATCAACCGCAACGTGATCAATATTGGCCAGGTGGCCAATGAGGTGGCGGGCGGCGCGGATGAGTCCAGCGCGGCCAGTGCGGACCTGACCAAGTTAGCGGAACAGCAGCGGCGGTTGATCAATCAGTTCAAAGTCTAGGGATTTTCGGTGGCTTGCTCGCGAAGGGACCAGTCAACCTAACCCAACACTTACTGACTCACGCCGGCGTCAGGCACTCCGGCCCATTGAGCTTCGGGTCATTGACCATGTTGGCCAAAACCCGCTCGCGCAACGCGGTCGGCTCACTGGCCAACAAGCCTTGCAACACAGGCAACGGCGTCTCGGGATCAAGCCAGGCCTCCTGCCCTGCTGCATCCAGGATTAACGGCCGGCGCTGAGCCTGTGCGGCCTGGGTCACCACCGCCGTGCTCAGCCACACCTGCTCCTGCACGGGGTAAGCTTCCCAGATCGCGGCGAAAAACAGCGTCGAGCCCTCCCCCGGTGTCAACCAGTACGGGCGTTTGCGCTGGGTACCGCGCCATTCGTAGAAACCGTTGGCGGGCAGCAGGCAGCGACGCTGGCGGAACGCTTCTCGGAACATTGGTTGTTCGGCCAAGGTTTCGGCTCGCGCATGCGCAGGCGTGCGGGACAGGTCGGTCAGCCAAGGCGGTGTAAGCCCCCAGCGGGCTCGCGCCAGGGTGCGTTGGCCGTCGGTGGCGCGCTGGATCAGTACCGAATCATTCGGAGAGATGTTCCACTGGGCCTGCTGGTCGGCCGGGAAGCCCGGCAAGGCAGCAAAAGCAGGGTTCCAGCGAAACAGGGCATAACGTCCACACATGGGGCAACATGACTCTTGGGTAAACCGACCGACAGCCTAACAGACCAGCACGTCGGGGAAGCTGTCCGGTTCGTCGCCGGGCAAGGGTTGCGCGCCAATGTAGGCAGTGATCAGCTCGCGGGCGTCAACGGCCCGGTCGTTGTCCACCTCCAGCCCCAATAGGCCGAAGATCGGCAATTCGCCAGTGCCGCCCAGCAAATGGCGCCCCACCAGGTGCGCCTCGATGCCCTCGCTGGCGAGCATCTGTTGCAGCAGCTCGCCTTCCATCAGGTTTTCCGGTTCGTAGATTCGCTGCATGGGCGTCCCCGTTATTCGTTCTCGCTGCGGGTTTCAAGCATCCATTCTTCACCATGGACCTGCAGATCGAAAATAATCGGTCGGCAACACACTTGGCAGTCTTCTATATAGGTCTGGTCACCACCCGACAAATCCACCGTTGTCTCGACCACTTCACCACAATAAGGACAATCGTACGTCGCGCTTTCCAGCATCGCAGCCTCCAAGGTGACTTGTGCGTATAATCGCCGGTCTATTTACAGGGTTATCGTTCGGCTGAGCCCATTACTCAGGCCGCGCCCTGGTATTTCCTTTACTTACCCTAGCCGTTTCTAACAAGAGAGCATGATGGGCCAATTCGATACCATCCGACCTTACAACGACAGCGAAGTCCCGGCAGTACTGGACCGGCTGTTCAGTGACAAGGCCTTTCTGGACATCCTGACCCACTTTCGCTTCCCGCGCTTTGCCGGCGCCCTGGGCTGGCTGCTCAAGCCAATGATCGCCCGCAAGCTGCGCCGTGAATTCGCCGGCGTCACCACCGTGGCCACGCTGCAGGACAAAGTCGAGTATTACGTCGATCACACCATTGATCGAGCGACCGACGGCGTCACTTATACCGGTGTAGAGCAACTCAAGTCTGGCACCGCCTACGTATTCCTGGCCAACCACCGCGATATCGTAATGGACCCGGCCTTCGTCAACTATGCCGTATACCACGCCGGCCTGCCGACGCCCCGCATCGCCATCGGCGACAACCTGCTGCAAAAGCCGTTTGTCAGCGACCTGATGCGCCTGAACAAGAGCTTTATCGTGCACCGCTCGATCACCGGGCGAAAGGAGAAGATGGCGGCCTACAACCTGCTGTCGGCCTACATCAACCACTCGATCCGCAACGACTGCCAGTCGATCTGGATCGCCCAGGCCGAAGGGCGCGCCAAGGATGGGGACGATCGCACCGAGTCGGCGATCCTCAAGATGTTCCACGTCAGCCGCAAGGACGAGCCGTTTGCCGAGGTGATCCAGTCGCTGAACCTGACGCCGGTATCGATCAGCTACGAGTACGACCCTTGCGATACCGCCAAGGCTCGCGAGCTGTATATCCGCGCCACGACGGGTACCTACTGCAAGGCACCGGGTGAGGATGACGTGAGCATCGCCCTTGGCATCACGGGCTACAAGGGCCGGGTGCATATCAACTTCGCACCGCCGATTACCGAACGCTTCGAAGACACCAAGCTGCTGGCGGTGGAAATGGACCGGCAGATTTTGGGCGGTTACAGGCTGTTCCCGGTGCACTACCTGGCGTACCAGCAGTGGAGCGACGCCGACCCGCAATTGCAGGTGCCGACGGCGGCCGAAGTGTTCCCGGCGGACGAACTGGCCAAGGCCAAGGCTGAATGGGAGCGCCGCCTGAACGAATGCCCGGCCGAGCACCGGCCGTTCCTGGTGGTGCAATATGCAACCCCGGTGCGCAATCAGTATCGGGTCAAAGCGGGCATTCCGCTGTAAAACACCGATCCAAATGTGGGAGGGGGCTTGCCCCCGATGACGGAGTGTCAGTCGACATCTAATTGACTGGCACACCGCTATCGGGGGCAAGCCCCCTCCCACATTTGCTTTATGGCGTGTTTAAAGACGGGTGCTGAGCCAGGAGAGGGCCAGCGCCAACCCCAGGCAGGCGAACCCGACGCGGTAAGCCAGGCGATGCGCCCGCTCGGTGCGCACATCCAGAAACAACATCGGCTGGTCGATCGCGCGGTCTTCGCGTTGTGCGGTCAGTTCGGCCATCGCGCGCTGTTCGTGCAGGCGGGTGATGAACAGCAGCGCGGCACCCGGGCAGGCCACCAGTAAAGCCACAACATTAATCAATAGTGCGGGCAGCGCCATCGCAAACCTCAGTAGACAGTGTCTTGGTATCAGTTCAGATACAAACCTGAACGATAGTGGCCTCCAGCGCCGCAAATGCTCCCTCCCCCATTGACGGCTAATGTATCCAGTAATTTACGTCGTCACCTGAACGTCACCTTAACAGGCCACTCTGTTGCCCTTCGACGCTTTAGGAGCTTGTCATGTTGCACGCGCAAAACCAGGATCGGCTGTACCTGATCGCCCAAAGCGAAGAGCAAGAGGCGCTGATCGGCGGCCTGGCCTTCAACGTCCAGGACCGCCACTGGCTGGTGTATTGCGCGCTTGGCGGGCACCAGCATGCGGACTTGCCGGAGACCGATCTGTTGACGGGGGTGAGCCTGCTGGACTTCTGTATCGACACCGCCGCATGAAACTGAAGGCGAAAAAAAACCGGACGCCTCGCAGCGTCCGGTTTTTTTTGGGGAAGCGGTTATTGCGAGCTGAGCAATGAACCGATGCTTGGGTCCTTGAACAGTCGAGTCAAGGCGTCACTCAGGACATCGCTGACCAACTTGGTGTTGGTTTCCTGGTTCGGCGACATACCGAACCGCTGGTTCAGGGACGCACCGTAGCGACCGCTGTAGCGACGGGTACCGGCGCTGACGTCGGACTTGAAGGTCGCGCCGATGGACGCCTCGGTCACGTACAGACCGTCTTTAGGCGACTGATATTTCAATTCGGCCAGGGTGATGGTCAACTGCGGAGCACCCGGCGCGTTGGGGCTCGGGGTGAAACCCAGCAGGCGCACGGCGGCTTCAGCCTGGGCTTGCAGCTTGGGCAGTACGTCCTGAGCGTTCACCGAGACCAGGGCAGTTTCCGGGTATAGGCCACCGCGCGAGCCGAGTGTCGGCGATGGACGACCATCCACCACACGCACCGATACCGCCTGGCCGTGGCCGACTGGGGCCAACTGGGTGGTGATCTTCGGTTCCGGGGTCAGTTGTTGCGGGCTGTTGGCGCAGCCAACCAAGGTCAAACTGGTCACAGTGATCAAACCGAACAACAGGCGTTGCAACATGCTCTTCTCTCCAGAAATCGAGTACCGACAGGCGGGCAGTATAGCGGTGCGCCAGTGCCGGGAACTAGCGCCAGTTACATCCTGAGACCCCTGCGGACTGTAGCGGTTCGATGTCACTGATATGTCATGACCGATACACAGACCCGTCATGCCCGACAGGCAAGCTTGGCCCCAATCTCAGGAGGTTGATCGCCATGCACTTTTTCTGGTCACTGTTCACGCGCAAGACCGCCCTTCGCCAGTACGCCCTGCTCGATGCGCAAGGTCGTTGCCAGGCCTTCAAGGAGTGCAGCCAGCCTCCTGTAGGTGACGGCTGGGTGGAAATCGACGAAATCCGCCTGAGCTGGATGCACCACCCGCTGCCGGCCCGCGCCCGTGTCAGCCCGCGTCCAGCGCAGTCACCCCGGCACCAGCCGTTGGCCGCCTGACCGAACGCCTAATAAAAGTCATAAAACACGCCCATTTCCTTGGCGTTCTTCGCTACAATCTCCCCCCGATTATAAGGACGTCTCCTGATCGGGCCTCGCAGCATCGTTAATGCCTCGGCATTAACCCCAAGAATCGCCCACAGAGAGCCGCCCACACAGATCGAGTGAAGCTGGCGCGCTTGCTGTTTTTTTGCAAACCACCCGTCTTTACCGAATCTGCCAGAGCTGCCATTGCGCTCGGCCACTTGAGTTGTTTGCCCGTTTTGCCGCATGTCGGCAAGGTATCCGGGCCAGGTGCCAGGCTGGGGCAGCCCTTTTTTGAGGTTCACGTCTTCAAAAGAGCGTGAAAAAACGGGTTTTCACAACTTCACAAGAGTGTGGCGAGCAAATGAATAGTTTGGCGTTTGTACAAGCACCATCAGCGTCTGGAACAGCCCAACCACACAGGACCAAGTACTCCTCAACAACCGGAGCTTGAGCCTGTCCGCTACGGATTGATTGCACGAATCACACGCTTTGACCATAAGTCGAATTGCCACAGGCGCCCATGAATGCGTTCATAGGCAGATTCGCCCGGCAGGAAGCGTGTGCTGAAGTTGCAAAGAATTGCGAATCGGACATGGCGATCCTGGCCATGGGTAACCTGGGGCAACACGTGAACCGCCCCGTCACTCCTGGCAGCCATGCCGTCAATTTGGTGCTGCAGATTTTGGAGACGCGTTAAATGGCGCATAACGAAGCAGTCGACGTAGTACTGGTAGGGGCCGGCATCATGAGTGCCACCCTGGCCGTACTGCTCAAAGAGCTCGACCCCGGCCTCAAGCTGGAAGTCGTTGAGCTGATGGATTCGGGTGCCGCGGAAAGTTCCAACCCGTGGAACAACGCCGGTACCGGCCACGCCGGCCTGTGTGAGCTCAACTACACGCCGCAGGCCGCAGATGGCTCCATCGACATCAAGAAAGCCGTGCACATCAACACCCAGTTCGAGGTGTCGAAGCAGTTCTGGGCGTACCTGACCCAAAAGGGCACCTTTGGCTCGTCCAAGTCCTTTATCAGCCCGGTGCCGCACCTGAGCTTCGTGCAGGGCGAAAAAGGTGTGTCTTTCCTCAAGCAGCGCTTTGAAACCCTCAGCCAGCATCACGCGTTTTCGGACATGCACTACACCGAAGACCGCAACGAGATGGCCGAGTGGATGCCGCTGATGATGCCGGGCCGCCCGCTCGACGAAAAAATCGCGGCCACCCGCGTGATGAACGGTACCGACGTCAACTTCGGCGCGCTGACCAACCAGCTGCTCAGCCACCTGTCCAGCTCGCCGGATGCCCAGGTCAAGTACAGCAAGCGTGTCACCGGCCTCAAGCGCAATGGCGCGGGCTGGACCGTGAGCATCAAGGACGTCAACAGCGGCAACAGCCGTGAAGTCGATGCCAAGTTCGTGTTCCTCGGCGCCGGTGGCGCGGCCCTGCCGCTGCTGCAAGCCTCGGGCATCGAAGAAAGCAAAGGCTTTGGCGGCTTCCCGGTCAGCGGCCAATGGCTGCGTTGCGACAACCCGGAAGTGGTCAAGCATCACCAGGCCAAGGTCTACAGCCAGGCGGCGGTGGGTTCGCCACCGATGTCCGTGCCGCACTTGGACACCCGCGTGGTGGATGGCAAGAAGTCCCTGCTGTTCGGGCCATACGCCGGGTTCACCACCAAGTTCCTCAAGCACGGCTCATTCCTTGACCTGCCCCTGTCGGTTCGCGCCGGCAACATCGGCCCGATGCTGGCCGTGGCCCGGGACAACATGGACCTGACCAAATACTTGGTCAGCGAAGTGATGCAGTCCATGGAGCAGCGCCTGGAATCCCTGCGCCGCTTCTACCCGGAGGCGAAAGCCGAAGACTGGCGCCTGGAAGTGGCCGGCCAACGGGTGCAGATCATCAAGAAAGACCCGAAGAAAGGCGGCGTGCTGCAATTTGGTACCGAGCTGGTCGCGGCCAAAGATGGTTCGCTGGCAGCACTCTTGGGCGCATCCCCAGGCGCTTCGGTGACGGTTTCGATCATGCTGGAACTGATCGAACGCTGCTTCCCGGAAAAAACCGCCGGGGAATGGGCGACCAAGTTGCAGGAAATCTTCCCGGCGCGGGAGAAAGTCCTGGAGACCGACGCCGAGCTGTATCGCAAGATCAACATGCAGAACAACATCAGCCTGGAGCTGGTTGCACCTGCCGCCGAGACCGAGAGCTACGCTTGAGGTCGTGACGCCATAAAAAACGCCCCGCTCTCGTGATGAGAACGGGGCGTTTTTTTATGTCTCGGATAATCAGCCGCGAGCGTTTTCGATCAGTTCGATGTACTCGTCCGCGTGGCGCTGATCCTTGATCAGATCGACGAAGGTCTGGCCATGCTCATCCTTGCCGTCGAGGTCCAGGCCAGCTTCCTTGAAGAAGCCCAGGAACCGTTCGAAGTCGTCGATACGCAGGCCACGGTAGGCCTTGATCAGTTTGTGCAGGGACGGTGAAGTCGCGTCGACCGGCTCGAAGTCCAGGAACAACTTGATCTGATCGTCACCGATCTCGTCACCAATCACCTGTTTCTTATCTTTACGCATTACCGACTCCAGCCTGCAGACATTTACACGGGGTTTGAAGTCTACCTGTGCGACGCGGGCTTCGAAAGCGCTGGAGATTCGATGTGGGAGGGGGCTTGCCCCCTCCCACATTAGCTTTTCAGTGTTCTTGCTATTGGGTACGTACCGCACCGGTATGCAAATCTGCCCAGATATGCCCATTGGCATAACTGAGGAACTGCACATACACCGTGTCATTGCGCAGCAGGTCGACAATCACCCGGTATTGAGCCATGGGGTAAGACAGCGTCAGGGTTTTGCTGGAGTCGTCATACACCGGCTTTTTCAGGCTTTTGCTTTCAGCGTCAAAATTGAGCACCACTTGGCTGATTGTTGCGCCTTTGTTCAAGGACTTGCCCTTGAGGCGGATCATCAGCGGCGAGGTCACCGGGATCGGTTGCTGGTTGGATTGGCGCTGGTTGCCCACCACCACTGCGTACTCAGTGACTTGCAGCAGTTGCTGCTGTTCAGGGATTTCGGCACGCAGGGTGAGGTCGTCCGCCGGCAGGAATTGGCTGTGCATCGGCGCAGGCGCCGCTGCGAGGGGTAAGCTGAGGGTCAGCGCCAAGGCGGCGCAGGTGCGAATCAACAGGCTCATGGGCCGCTCCGTGCGAGGTAGCCCAGCACTGTAGCTCAACTGAACTGGGTAAGCATCCAGCGTTGATACTCGGCCACGCCGGCCTCGCCTTCGCGGGGCGCCCAGTCGGCCAGCTCACCCTCGCCCACAGGACGATAAGGCCCGGCCTTGCACTCGAACATCACCGTGTCGGGCGCCAGCACCACCAGGCCATGGAATACACCCGGCGGCAGATCAACGCCCGAGCATTCACCACCCGCCTGCATGACGCGCTTGGCGAGCACTTCGCCGGTGTCGCTGAAAACCAGCAAGCCCAAACGGCCCTGCAGCACCAACAAGGTTTCGGCCTTATCCGCGCTCAGGTGCCGATGGGGCGGGACATAGGTGTCAGGTTGCAGGCCCACGGCCAGGCGATGACAGGGTTCTTCCATCTGGTGGAAGTTGTGGTGGTGCCGGCCACGAGGGCTGGCGCCCGCTTTCTCGGCCAGTTCGGCAAACAGCGTCTGATCAAGAAAACGGGCCATGGCTTACATCCCTTTGACGGCGTAAATGCCATTGGCGTTGCGCCAGTAGCCCTTGTAGTCCATGCCATAACCGAAGATGTAACGGTCGATGCACGGCAAGCCGACGAAATCGGCTTTGAGCTCAGGGCGGGCCTTGCGGTCGTGGTCTTTGTCGATCAGCACGGCGGTGTGCACTTTGCGCGCGCCGGCGTGTTTGCAGAAGTCGATGATCGCGCCCAGGGTGTGACCTTCGTCGAGAATGTCATCGATGATCAGCACGTCGCGATCAATGAAGGAGACTTCCGGCTTGGCTTTCCAGAACAGGTCGCCGCCGCTGGTTTCGTTGCGATAGCGGGTGGCGTGCAGGTAGGACGCTTCAAGCGGAAATTGCAGATGGGTGAGCAATTTGCCGGCGAAGATCAGGCCACCGTTCATCACGCAGAAGACCACCGGGTTAGTGTCGGCCATCTCGCGGGTGATGTGCGCGCCAACCTTGGCGATCGCCTCTTCGACTTGCGCTTCGGTGTACAGGCAGTCAGCCTCGCGCATGATTTGACGGATATGCTCGAGATCAGCGGACATGGCGCTCTCCAAGGGGGTGCTGTGGCAAGAAAAGCGGGCGAAGGTACGCTTCTCATGCGCTCCGAGCAAGCCTTAATGGACTAACGTACTAGATGTCTATAGGACAACACCCTCGGATAGATTAATCTAGGCCGGTTTTTTTGCCCGCCGCCGGAGCCTTTCCCATGCCCACTCGCGAGATCCGCCACCCGCTGATCCGACACAAGCTCGGCCTTATGCGCCGCGCCGACATTAGCACGAAGAACTTCCGTGAGCTCGCTCAGGAAGTCGGAGCGTTGCTCACTTACGAAGCCACCAAAGATTTACCCCTGGAAACCTACGATATCGAAGGCTGGGCCGGTACCGTCCAAGTCGAGAAGATCGCCGGTAAGAAAATCACCGTGGTGCCGATCCTGCGCGCCGGTATCGGCATGCTCGAAGGCGTACTCAGCCTGATCCCGGGCGCCAAGGTCAGCGCCGTCGGCGTCGCCCGCAATGAAGAAACGCTGCAGGCCCATACCTACCTGGAAAAACTGGTCCCGGAAATCAACGAGCGCCTGGCGATGATCATCGACCCGATGCTCGCCACCGGCAGTTCCATGGTTGCCACTATCGACCTGCTGAAGAAAGCCGGTTGCAAGGACATCCGCGCCATGGTGCTGGTTGCCGCGCCCGAAGGCATCGCTGCCGTCGAGAAGGCCCACCCGGACGTGCAGATCTACACCGCGTCCATCGATGAGCGCCTCAACGAACACGGCTACATCATCCCAGGCCTGGGCGATGCCGGTGACAAGATCTTCGGCACCAAGCAGAAGGACGCGTGAGCATGCAGGATGAATTCAACGACCCGCTTTGGCGCCAGATCCTGTCTGGCGCACAGATGCTCTTCGTAGCATTTGGCGCGCTGGTGTTGATGCCGCTGATCACAGGCCTTGATCCAAACGTCGCACTGTTCACCGCAGGCCTGGGCACCTTGCTGTTCCAGGTGGTGACAGGGCGACAGGTGCCGGTCTTCCTGGCGTCGAGCTTTGCCTTCATCACCCCGATCATTCTCGCCAAGGACCAGTTCGGCCTCGCGGCGACGATGGGCGGGGTGATGGCGGCCGGTTTCGTTTATACCTTCCTGGGCCTGGCGGTGAAGATCAAGGGCACCGGGTTTATCGACCGGTTGCTGCCGCCAGTGGTCATCGGCCCGGTGATCATTTCGATCGGCCTGGCCATGGCGCCGATTGCCGCCAACATGGCGATGGGTAAATCCGGCGACGGTGCCGAGCTGATCCACTACCAGACGGCGATGCTGATCTCGATGCCGGCGCTGCTGACCACCCTGATCGTGGCGGTGTTCGGCAAGGGTATTTTCCGCCTGGTGCCGATCATCTCCGGCGTGCTGGTGGGTTTTGCCATGTCGTTCTACTTTGGCGTGGTCGACACCGCGAAGATCGCCGCCGCCCCCTGGTTCGCCCTGCCCCACTTCACCGCGCCGGAATTCAACTGGCAGGCGATCCTGTTTATCGTCCCGGTGGCCCTGGCCCCGGCGATCGAACATATCGGCGGTGTGATTGCGGTGGGCAGCGTGACCGGTCGCGACTACCTGAAGAAGCCCGGCCTGCACCGTACCTTGCTGGGTGACGGCATTGCCACCACGGCCGCCGGCCTGTTTGGCGGCCCGCCGAACACCACCTACGCCGAAGTGACCGGCGCGGTGATGCTGACCAAGAACTACAATCCGAAGATCATGACCTGGGCGGCGGTGTTTGCCATCAGCCTGGCGTTTATCGGTAAGTTCGGCGCGCTGCTGCAGAGCATCCCGGTGCCGGTGATGGGCGGGATTCTGTGCCTGCTGTTCGGCTCGATTGCTGCGGTGGGGATGAACACACTGATCCGCCACAAGATCGACCTGGGCGAGGCACGCAACCTGGTGATCGTGTCGGTGACGTTGGTGTTCGGGATTGGCGGTGTGCTGGTGGGTACCGGCACCGGCCCGGACGACTTCGGCCTCAAGGGCATCGCCCTGTGCGCGGTGGTGGCGATTGGTTTGAACCTGCTGCTGCCAGGCAATGATGGCTGGAAGAACAAAAAGCCGGATGAGCCATTGCTCTAACCAGCACCGCGAAACCCAATGTGGGAGGGGGCAAGCCCCCTCCCACATTTTGCTCTTCAGTGTGGCTTAGAG
This sequence comes from Pseudomonas petroselini, assembly GCF_045037875.1. Taxonomy (NCBI): domain Bacteria; kingdom Pseudomonadati; phylum Pseudomonadota; class Gammaproteobacteria; order Pseudomonadales; family Pseudomonadaceae; genus Pseudomonas; species Pseudomonas petroselini. The sequence continues at coordinate 1,817,285 of NZ_CP173614.1, read as the reverse complement.
CTCACCGAGCCCATCGATCAACGCCTGGTTCTGCTCAGGCGTGCCGATGCTGATCCGCAGGAACTGGGCAATCCGCGCCTGCTTGAAGTGCCGTACGATCACCCCTTGCTTCCGCAACTTGGCCGCCAGGCTGGCAGCGTCGTGCTCAGGGTGGCGGGCAAAGATGAAGTTGGCTGCCGACGGCAACACCTCAAAACCCTTCTCCTCCAATTGAGCGACCAGCTTGTCACGGCTATCGATGACTAACCGGCACGTATTCTCAAAATACTCACGGTCTTCGAACGCCGCCGCTGCACCGACAATCGCCAGGCGATCCAGTGGATAAGAGTTGAAGCTGTTCTTGACCCGCTCCAGCGCTTCGATCAGGTCCGGGTGGCCCACGGCCAGGCCCACGCGCAGACCGGCGAGCGAGCGCGATTTGGACAGGGTCTGGGTCACCAACAGGTTCGGGTAGCGGTCTACCAGGCTGATCGCGGTTTCGCCGCCGAAGTCGATATAGGCTTCATCGACCACCACCACCGAATCCGGACTGCCCTTGAGGATCTGCTCCACCGCGTCCAGCGCCAGCACACAGCCAGTAGGCGCGTTCGGGTTGGGGAAGATGATCCCGCCGTTGGGCTTGGCGTAGTCCGCCACGCGGATCTGGAACTGCTCGTCCAGCGGCACCGGGTCGGACTTGATGCCATAAAGACCGCAGTAAACCGGGTAGAAGCTGTAGCTGATGTCCGGGAACAGCAGCGGCAAATCGTGCTGGAACAGACCGTGAAAGATGTGTGCAAGGACTTCATCGGAACCGTTGCCGAGGAAAACTTTACCGGCGTCGATCCCGTAATACGTGGCCACCGCCTGCTTGAGCAGGTCACTGTTGGGGTCCGGGTACAGGCGCAGGTTGTCGTTCAACTCGGCCTGCATCGCCGCCAACGCCTTGGGCGATGGGCCGTAGGGGTTTTCGTTGGTGTTGAGCTTGACCAGCTTGGTCAGCTTGGGTTGTTCGCCGGGTACGTAAGGCACCAAGTCCTTGACGAAAGGGCTCCAGAATTTACTCATGTTTCAGTTCCCCTTCTCTTCAAGGATGCGGTATTCGGCGCTGCGGGCGTGGGCACTCAGGGATTCACCTCGGGCCAGCACGGAAGCGGTCTTGCCCAGTTCGGAGGCGCCTTGCGGCGAGCAGAAGATGATCGACGAACGCTTCTGGAAGTCATACACGCCCAGCGGCGACGAGAAACGCGCGGTGCCGGAGGTCGGCAGCACGTGGTTCGGGCCCGCGCAGTAGTCGCCCAGGGCTTCGCTGGTGTGGCGGCCCATGAAGATCGCACCGGCGTGGCGAATCGACGGCAGCCAGGCTTGTGGGTCGGCTACGGACAACTCCAAGTGCTCCGGCGCGATGCGGTTGGCCACTTCGATGGCCTGCTCCATGTCGCGCACCAGGATCAATGCGCCACGGCCATTGATCGACTTCTCGATGATCTCGGCGCGCTCCATGGTCGGCAGCAGCTTATTGATGCTGGCCGCCACTTGGTCGAGGAACTCGGCGTCCGGGCTGACCAGGATCGCCTGGGCGTCTTCATCGTGCTCGGCCTGGGAGAACAGGTCCATGGCGATCCAGTCCGGATCGGTCTGGCCGTCGCATACCACGAGGATTTCCGAAGGGCCGGCGATCATGTCGATACCGACCTGGCCAAACACGTGGCGCTTGGCAGTGGCGACGTAGATGTTGCCGGGACCGACCACTTTATCGACTTTCGGTACGCTTTCGGTGCCATAGGCCAGGGCGGCGACGGCTTGGGCGCCACCGATGGTGAACACGCGGTCGACACCGGCGATGCAAGCGGCAGCCAGCACCAGCTCGTTGATTTCACCGCGCGGGGTCGGTACCACCATGACTACTTCGGTCACGCCCGCCACTTTGGCCGGGATTGCGTTCATCAACACCGATGACGGATACGACGCCTTACCGCCCGGCACGTACAAACCAGCGCGGTCCAGCGGCGTGACCTTCTGGCCCAGCACCGTGCCGTCAGCCTCGGTGTAGCTCCAGGAGTCCTGTTTCTGCTTTTCGTGGTAGCTGCGCACGCGAGACGCCGCCACTTCCAGGGCCTCGCGCTGCGGCGCGGTGATGCGTGTCAGGGCCAGCTCAAGGCGTTCGCGTGGCAGGATTAGGTCAGACATGGACTTGACGTCCAGGCCGTCGAACTGGCGGGTGAAGTCCACCAGCGCCGCATCACCGCGCTCACGCACGGCCTTGATGATGTCGAGCACCCGCTGGTTGACCGAGTCGTCGGACACGCTTTCCCAGCTCAGCAGATGATCCAGATGATGGGCGAAATCCGGGTCGGCAGCGTTGAGTCGGGCAATTGCAGTGGACGTGGTCATAGCGAGGGCCTCAATAGAATTGGCAAAAACTCAGGCGCCCGAAGGTGCGCTGACGTTCAATAACGCGCTTCGTTATTGAACGTCAGCGCACCTTTCCAGCAGTCGTTTCCGCTTGGGCACCTGAGAATTCTGGTATGAGGCGGATAGACGGGCGTAGCTTTTCAGCTACGCAGGTAGGTCAACCGCGGTGTCGCGACTCCACTGCCTTGCGCAGGGTGTCGATCAACGCCTGGATACGGGCGTGCTGCATCTTCATCGATGCTTTGTTGACGATCAGGCGAGAGCTGATATCGGCAATGAAATCCTGCGGCTCCAAACCGTTGGCACGCAGGGTGTTGCCGGTGTCGACCACGTCGATGATCTTGTCGGCCAGGCCGATCAGCGGCGCCAGCTCCATCGAGCCGTACAGCTTGATAATGTCGACCTGACGACCTTGCTCGGCGTAGTAGCGCTTGGCGACGTTGACGAACTTGGTTGCCACGCGCAGGCGGCCCTTGGGCTCGACATCACCGACACGGCCGGCGGTCATCAGCTTGCACAGAGCGATACGCAGGTCCAATGGCTCGTACAAGCCCTGGCCGCCGTATTCCATCAGCACGTCTTTACCCGCGACACCGAGGTCGGCCGCGCCATGTTCAACGTAGGTGGGCACGTCGGTAGCCCGCACGATCAACAGGCGAACGTCGTCCTGGGTCGTGGGGATGATCAGCTTGCGGCTCTTGTCCGGATTCTCGGTCGGCACGATGCCCGCTTCAGCCAGAAGCGGCAACGTGTCGTCAAGGATGCGGCCCTTGGACAGTGCGATGGTCAACATGGGAAACGTCAGTCCTTCATCAGGCTATTGCTGTCCGGTCGCGAACGGCGCCAGACACAGATCGAGGCCATTACAGCCCCGATTTGAAACAAACCATTTAACAACAAACACCTTCCTGTGGCGAGGGAGCTTGCTCCCGCTGGGTCGCGAAGCGGCCCTCAAAAGCGGGACTGCTGCGCAGTCCAACGGGAGCAAGCTCCCTCGCCACGGTTAAGGTGTTTGCAGCGCCGGGGACTAGCCCGGTACGCGGCGGATTTTCGCGCCGAGCATCTGCAGTTTTTCTTCGATGCACTCGTAGCCACGGTCTATGTGGTAGATGCGGTCGATCAGGGTGTCGCCTTCGGCGATCAGCGCAGAGATCACCAGGCTGGCCGAAGCCCGCAGGTCGGTGGCCATGACTGGCGCGCCCTTGAGCTTCTCGGTGCCGGTGACGATGGCGGTGTTGCCTTCAACCTGGATCTTCGCGCCCATGCGGTGCAGTTCGTACACGTGCATGAAACGGTTTTCGAAGATGGTCTCGATCACGGCACCGGTGCCTTCGGCAATGGCGTTCAAGGAAATGAACTGCGCTTGCATGTCGGTCGGGAACGCCGGGTACGGAGCGGTACGCACGTTGACGGCTTTAGGACGCTTGCCGTGCATGTTCAGCTCGATCCAGTCTTCGCCGGTGGTGATTTCGGCACCGGCTTCGCGCAGCTTTTCCAGGACCGCTTCCAGGATCGTCGGATCGGTGTCCTTGACCTTGACGCGGCCACCGGTAACGGCGGCGGCAACCAGGTAGGTACCGGTCTCGATGCGGTCCGGCATCACCTTGTAGGTGGCCGGGTGCAGGCGTTTTACGCCGTCGATGGTGATGGTGTCGGTGCCGGCGCCGGTGATGTTGGCCCCCATGGCGATCAGGAAGTTGGCCAGGTCGACCACTTCCGGCTCGCGCGCGGCGTTTTGCAGGACGCTGCGGCCGTTGGCCAGGGCAGCGGCCATCATGATGTTCTCGGTACCGGTCACGCTGACGGTATCAAAGAAGAAGTTGGCGCCACGCAGGCCGCCTTCCGGCGCCTTGGCCTTGATGTAGCCGCCTTCGACGTCGATGGTCGCGCCCATGGCTTCGAGGCCACGGATGTGCAGGTCCACCGGACGCGAGCCGATGGCGCAACCACCAGGCAGGGCCACTTCGGCTTCACCGAAACGGGCAACCATCGGGCCCAACACCAGGATCGACGCACGCATGGTTTTCACCAGTTCGTACGGAGCGATCAGGGTCTTGATGGTGCGCGGGTCGATTTCAACCGACAATTTCTCGTCGATAACCGGCTCGATACCCATGCGACCGAACAACTCGATCATGGTGGTGATGTCGTGCAGGTGCGGCAAGTTGGCCACGGTGACCGGGCCATCGCACAGCAGGGTCGCTGCCAGGATCGGCAAGGCGGAGTTTTTTGCACCGGAGATGCGAATCTCGCCATCAAGGCGGGCACCGCCGGTAATAATCAATTTATCCATAAGAATCTCGACGCCTTGGGAGCTCAGGTGCGCTCGGCCCAGGCCGCGCGGCTGAAAAATTTCATAGTGACCGCATGGATGCTGCCATCGGTGATCCACGGGTTCAAATGGGCATAGATCTGCTGCTGACGCTTGACCGGGCTGAGTGCCGCCAGTTCATCGCTAATCACGTTCAGCTGGAAGTTGCAGCCTTCGCCTTCAACTTCTACGGTCGTTTCCGGCAGCTTTCCTTCAAGAAAGCTCTTAACTTCTAGGGCCTGCATGCTCAACCTCTATCGGCGCCCAGTGCGCGCGGGTCGCACATCATACAAAAAAGCCCCGCGCCTGCGAACCCCGCATAGCAGGACTCTGACGGGGGGCCTCTTTAATAATGTGTATTAGGGGTGCGCCAGCAGTTCGGTCAGACCGGAAACTTCGGCAATTTCGCGCATGTCTTCGGGCAACGCCCGAACGCTGACCGCTTTTTTGGCCGCTTCGGCATCGCGCATGAAGCACAGCAACAGCGATAAACCGACGCTGCTGGACTTGGTCACGGCCGAACAGTCCAGCACCAACGCAGGCGCAGTGCTGGTCTTGATCAGTGCCTGACCCTGCTTGCGCAGGTCAGGCCCGGTGCGGTAATCCAGCACGCCACTGATGAACAGCTCGCCGGCGTCGCCGAGACGAACAGCCGACTCGATCATTGCGCGGGCTTCCCAGCAGCTTTATCGGTCTCTTCCTTGGCCTTGGCGACTTCACCGGCCCAACCATTGATGGTTTTGTCCAGATCGTTGCCATTGCGCTGCATCGCATCCGCGAACTGGTCACGGAACAGCTTGCCAATGTTGATGCCGTTGATGATCACGTTACGCAGCTTCCACTCGCCGTTGACCTTCTCCAGCGTGTACTGCACAGGGTAGACCGCACCATTGTTGCCCTTGACGCTCATGTTGACGCTGGTGCGATCACCCGACTCATCCCCGGCAGGAGCGACGGTAATGCCCTGGTTGTTGTATTCAAGAAGAGCGTTGCCGTAGAACTGGAACAGGCCTTTCTTGAAGTTTTCCTGGAAGGTCTGCATCTGCGCCGGCGTAGCCTTGCGCGAATACTTGACCGTCATGATGCTTTTGGAGATGCCTTCAGCATCCACCACCGGCCCCACAATGGTATTGAGCGCGTTGTAGAACTGACTCGGGTCTTGTTTGTACTTTTCTTTGTTGGCCGACAGGTCAGCCAACATCTTGTTGGTCGTGTCCTGCACCAGATCGTGGGCAGAACCCGCTGCGTTGGCCATCAACGGCAGCGCTGCAAGCAGTACCAGAAGGCCACGTCGCAAGGTAGAGATCATGTACAGATTCCTCATTTGGCGTCTTTATTGACCGTATTAAGCAGGAATTTACCGATCAGGTCTTCAAGCACCAGCGACGACTGTGTGTCGTGGATTGTCGAGCCATCCTTGAGCAGGGCTGATTCCCCGCCCACGCTGACACCGATGTACTTCTCGCCCAGCAGCCCCGCAGTGAGGATAGATGCAGTGGAGTCGGTCGGCAGATTATCAACCTTCTTATCCAGCTGCATTGTCACTCGACCGGTGAAGCTGTCGCGGTCCAGATCGATTGCAGTGACCTTGCCGATCGTCACACCGGCCATGGTCACTTTAGCTCTGACAGTCAAACCGGCGATATTGTCGAAGTACGCGTAAAGTTTATAAGTATCGGCGGTGGGGCTGGCCGAAAGACCGCTGACTCGCAGGGCCAACAACAGTAAAGCCAGGATGCCAGCCAGCAAGAAAAGGCCGACACCGATTTCCACAGTGCGGTTTTGCATCAGAAATCTCCAAACATCAAGGCGGTCAAAATGAAGTCAAGGCCCAGTACCGCCAGCGAGGCGTACACAACGGTCTTGGTGGTGGCACGACTGATCCCTTCTGAAGTGGGCTCACAGTCGTAGCCTTGGAATACGGCGATCCAGGTCACTACAAAGGCGAAAACGATGCTCTTTATGATGCCGTTGAGCACGTCGCCCGTGAACGTCACGCTGTTTTGCATGTTGGCCCAGTAAGAGCCGTCGTAGACGCCGAGCCAGTCCACCGCCACCCACGAACCGCCCCAGATACCCACCACGCTGAAGATGATCGTCAGCAGTGGCAGGGAAATGAAGCCGGCCCACAGACGCGGGGCAACAATGTACTTGAGCGGGTCCACGCCGATCATTTCCAGGCTGGACAGCTGCTCGGTGGACTTCATGTTGCCGATTTCGGCGGTCAGCGCGGAACCCGCACGCCCGGCGAACAGCAAAGCGGTCACCACCGGCCCCAGCTCTCGCAACAACGTCAGGGCGACCATCTGCCCCACCGCCTGCTCCGAACCATAGCTGGACAGAATATTGAAGCCCTGCAGCGCCAGCACCATGCCGATGAACACCCCGGAGACCACGATGATCACCAGGGACATCACACCTACAGCATGCAACTGCTTGACCAGTAGGCCGAAGCCGCCACCTATGCCGCCGCGGCCGAGCAAGGCGTGAAACAGGAAAATCGTCGAACGGCCCAGCACTTCGACGATGTCGATGCCCGAGCGACCGAAAAGGCGAACCTTTTCGATAAGAGATGTCTTGCGCATCAGCGCTTCCCCAGAAGATCTGAGCGGTAATCCGCTGCCGGAAAGTGAAAAGGCACAGGGCCATCAGGATCGCCGGTCATGAATTGGCGAATGCGCGGGTTATCAGCGTTCATCAGTTCTTCGGGCGTGCCCTGCCCCAGAACCTGGCCATCGCCGACGACATAGAGGTAATCGGCAATGCTCGCGGTTTCTGCAAGATCATGGGAGACCACGATGCTGGTGATGCCCAGTGCATCGTTGAGCAAGCGGATCAGGCGCACCAACACGCCCATGGCGATAGGGTCCTGACCGACGAAGGGCTCGTCATACATGAGGATCTGCGGGTCGAGGGCAATGGCGCGGGCCAGGGCCACACGACGCTTCATACCGCCGGACAGTTCGTCGGGCATCAGGTCGATGGCACCGCGCAGGCCTACGGCCTGCAGTTTCAGCAACACAATGTCACGAATCATTTCGTCAGACAGTTGGGTATGCACACGCAGCGGAAACGCCACGTTCTCGAACACATCAAGGTCGGTAAACAGCGCACCGCTCTGGAACAGCACGCCCATGTGCTTACGCGCGTCGAACAGATCGCTGCGCGACAGCGTCGGCAGGTTCTGGCCGTTTACCCACACTTCGCCGGCACTGGGCCGCAATTGCATGCCCATCAGGCGCAACAGGGTGGTCTTGCCACTACCAGAAGGCCCCATGATGCCCGTGACCTTGCCGCGCGGAATGCGGATATCGACGTTATTGAAGATGCTGCGCGTCCCGCGCTTGAAGGTCAGTCCCTTCAGCTCGACCGCGTAGGCGTTATCGGCACTCATCTAAACTCCTTGGGATGCAGCCTCTCACTCAGACACCACGCTTGCGACAAACGTTTGCATCAGCCGCACAATAGTTGCGCAATCGATGGCCACATGGGCAGAGCGGACCGAACTGGCCGCGAACTATATCACTGCTGGTGCAGGGCGCCCAAGGCCGGAACAGTGCTTGTTCAGATCCGGGACAGGGAAAAAACGTTGCCAGCTATGTTACTAAGGAGGGAATCCCAAGCGCACCGCGAACAAACCCTGACGAACTTGCGTGAGGGAATTGATCATTACCGCTATAATCGCCGACTTTTCGTCAGGCTATACGATTTCAGACATGAGCCAATCCAGCGACCTTATTCAATCCGCACAACGCACCATCCGCCTCGAGCTTGAAGCCGTAGAAGGCTTGCTGGCGCATATCGACGCAGATTTCGTACGCGCCTGCGAGATGATTCTGGCCAGCAAGGGCCGCGTTGTCGTGGTCGGCATGGGCAAGTCGGGCCACGTTGGCAACAAGATCGCCGCCACCCTGGCCAGCACCGGGACCACCGCGTTTTTCGTGCACCCCGCCGAAGCCAGTCACGGCGACATGGGCATGATCACCAAGGATGACATCATCCTGGCGCTGTCCAACTCCGGCAGCACTAACGAAATCGTGACCCTGTTGCCGCTGATCAAGCGCCTGGGCATCCAGATGATCAGCATCACCGGCAACCCGGAATCGACGCTGGCCAAGGCCGCCGAAGTCAACCTCAACGTTCACGTGGACCACGAAGCCTGCCCGCTGAACCTGGCGCCGACTTCCTCCACCACTGCCGCCCTGGTGATGGGTGATGCCCTGGCGGTGGCGCTGCTGGAGGCGCGTGGATTTACCGCCGAGGACTTTGCGTTTTCGCACCCGGGGGGCGCCCTGGGCCGCCGCCTGCTGCTGAAAGTGGAAAACGTCATGCACTCGGGTGATGAGTTGCCCCACGTCCAGCGCGGCACCCTGCTGAAGGACGCGCTGATGGAAATGACTCGCAAGGGTTTAGGCATGACGGTGATCCTGGAAGCCGATGGCCGCCTGGCCGGGGTGTTCACCGACGGTGACTTGCGCCGCACCCTGGACCGCACCATCGACATCCACACCGCCAGCATCGACGCAGTGATGACACCTCACGGCAAGACCGCGCGCCCCGAAATGCTGGCAGCCGAGGCCTTGAAAATCATGGAAGACCACAAGATCGGCGCACTGGTGGTGGTCGATGGCGACGACCGCCCGATTGGCGCCCTGAACATGCACGACTTGCTGCGTGCGGGAGTGATGTAAATGACCAGCGACCTGTTGCAACGCGGTAAAAACATCAAGCTGGCGATTTTCGACGTTGACGGCGTGCTGACCGATGGCCGCTTGTACTTCCTCGAAGACGGCAGTGAATTCAAGACTTTTAACACCCTCGACGGCCAGGGCATCAAGATGCTGATGGCGTCGGGCGTGCAAACGGCGATTATCAGCGGCAGAAAAACCCCCGTTGTGGAACGTCGCGCACAAAACCTGGGGATTCCTCACCTGTATCAGGGCCGCGAGGATAAACTGGTGGTTCTGGACGAGCTTCTTGGCCAACTCAACCTAAGCTATGAGCAGGTCGCCTACTTGGGCGATGACTTGCCCGACTTGCCGGTGATCCGCCGAGTGGGCCTGGGCATGGCGGTCGCCAACGCGGCAGCCTTTGTTCGCGAGCACGCCCATGGCATCACTACCGCCCGTGGCGGTGAAGGTGCCGCACGCGAGTTCTGCGAGCTGATCCTGCGAGCCCAGGGTAGCCTTGAAGCGGCCCACGCCGCCTACTTATAGAGCGTTTTATGCTGAGCAAAAAGATTCGCAACTTCCTGTTATTCGGGGTCATCGCTGCGCTGTTCCTGGCGGTGGGCTACTGGAATATCAGCCCGGAGCGCTTTCTCGACCAGCCTGCCGCACAGGTTGACGAAGGCGCTATCGACTATTACGCCACCAATGCCAAGAGCGTGCAGTTCCTGCCCGACGGCAAAGTGCAGTACGAGATGACCTCGGACAAGGTCGAACACGTCAAGGCCAGCGAAGTCACCCTGCTGACCAACCCCGACATGAACATTTACCGCGGTACCGAGTTCCCATGGCACGTCACCAGCAAACGTGGCGAGGTCAACCCGGACGGTACCGAGGTGGAACTGATCGACTCGGTGCGCGTTGCGCGCACTGACGATAAAAAACGTGAGACCGTGATTACCAGCAGTCGCATGACCGTATTCCCGCAGAAGCAATATGCGCAGACCGAGCAAGACGTTAGAATCGACGGCGCTGGCGGTGTATCGACTGGCAAGGGAATGAAAGCGTATTTGAAAGAAAGCAGGATACACCTGCTATCGAACGTAAGAGGACAGTATGAGGCTCGTTAAAACTCTCCCTATTTTGCTCGGTCTGGGCGCAGCACTGGGAAGCGTGAGCGCCTGGGCTCTGCCGAACGATAGCCAGCAACCGATCCACATCTCGGCTGACGATGCGCAGTTGGATGATAAACAAGGCGTCGCCACCTATACCGGCGGCGTGATCATCACCCAAGGCTCGATGAAGATCACTGGTAATACCGTGACCCTGACTCGCACCCCGGCTGGCGACATTGATGTGGTGACCTCGGTCGGCAACCTGGCTTACTTCGAACAGAAGCAGTCCGCTGCCGATACCGGTCCGATGAAGGGCTACGGCAAGACCATCCAGTATCACGCCCAGCAGAACCGCATCGTACTGATCGACCAGGCGAAAGTACTCAGCCCGGACGGCAACTCCACGGAAGGTGAAAAGATCACCTATGACACCGTGAAACAGATCGCTAACGCCGGTCGCGCCAATGGCAACAAGGTCACTGCACCTCGTCCACGGATCGACATGGTCATCCAGCCGAAGAAGAAGGCCGAGTAATGGCAACCCTGAAAGCCCAGCATCTGGCCAAGGCCTATAAAAGCCGTCAGGTCGTGCGCGACGTCAGCCTGTCGATCGACAGCGGCCAGATCGTCGGCTTGCTCGGCCCTAACGGCGCCGGCAAGACCACCTGCTTCTACATGATCGTCGGCCTGGTCCAGGCGGATCAGGGCCGCGTACTGATCGACGACCTGGACGTGAGCCACCAGCCGATGCACGGCCGCGCCCGCGCCGGTATCGGCTATCTCCCGCAGGAAGCGTCGATCTTCCGCAAACTGTCGGTCGCCGATAACATCATGGCCATCCTCGAGACCCGCAAGGAACTCGACCGTGACGGCCGTCGCAAGGAGCTGGAAAGCCTGCTGCAGGAGTTCCACATCAACCATATCCGCGACAACCTCGGCATGAGCCTGTCCGGCGGTGAGCGTCGCCGTGTGGAAATCGCCCGCGCCCTGGCCACTGCGCCCAAGTTCATCCTGCTGGACGAACCGTTTGCGGGCGTCGACCCGATCTCGGTGGGCGACATCAAACAGATCATCCATCACCTCAAGGCCAAGGGCATTGGCGTGCTGATCACCGACCACAACGTCCGTGAGACCCTCGATATCTGCGAAACAGCGTATATCGTCAACGATGGCCAGCTGATCGCCGAAGGTGATTCCGCCACCATCCTGGCCAACGAGCTGGTCAAGGAAGTGTACCTGGGTCACGAGTTCCGCCTGTAAACACCGTGGTGTCACGGCTGTTCGCCAAGGTGCGCGGGAGTCAATGAAAACCTCCGGATTTTTATTGTTACCGCGCTCTAGGCAAAGCCCCCGACATCAGGCATATAATTTGCTTATGTTTGGCGCTCACGCGCCCTGTCGTGGATGGCGCATTGCGCCGGCGAATAAGGTGTTAAGCCCCTGCCATGAAACCATCGCTAGTCCTGAGAATGGGCCAGCAGCTGACGATGACACCGCAGCTGCAACAGGCCATCCGCCTGCTCCAATTGTCGACCCTGGACCTGCAACAGGAAATCCAGGAGGCCCTGGAGTCCAATCCGATGCTCGAACGCCAGGAGGAAGGCGACGACTTCGATAATGCAGACCCGCTGGCCGATAATATCGAGCAAAAACCCAATCCCGACGTGCAGGAACCCTCCTACCAGGAAACCGCCCCTACGGTGGATAACCTTGAGGAAGGCGACTGGAACGAACGCATTCCCAACGAGCTTCCGGTCGACACGGCCTGGGAAGACGTCTACCAGACCAGCGCCAGCAGCCTGCCCAGCAATGACGATGACGAGTGGGACTTCACCACCCGCACCTCCGTTGGCGAGAGCCTGCAGAGCCACCTGCTGTGGCAACTGAACCTTGCGCCGATGTCGGACACCGATCGCTTGATCGCCGTGACCCTGATCGACTGCATCAATAACCAGGGTTACTTGGACGAGACGCTCGAAGAAATTCTTGAAGCCTTCGATCCGGAGCTGGATATCGAGCTGGACGAGATCGAAGCCGTCCTGCACCGCATCCAACAGTTCGAGCCCGCCGGCATCGGCGCACGCACCCTCAGCGAATGCCTGTTGCTGCAATTGCGCCAGTTACCGGCCAAGACCCCCTGGCTCGCCGAAGCCCAGCGCCTGGTGACCGATTACATCGACCTGCTGGGCAGCCGCGACTACAGCCAGTTGATGCGCCGCATGAAGCTCAAGGAAGACGACCTGCGCCAGGTCATCGAGCTGGTACAGAGCCTCAACCCGCGTCCTGGCTCACAAATCGAATCGAGCGAAGCCGAATACGTGGTTCCCGATGTGATTGTGCGCAAGGACAACGAGCGCTGGCTGGTAGAGCTGAACCAGGAATCGGTGCCGCGCCTGCGGGTGAACCCGCAATACGCCGGCTTCGTACGTCGCGCCGATACCAGTGCCGACAACACCTTCATGCGCAACCAGTTGCAGGAAGCGCGCTGGTTCATCAAGAGCCTGCAAAGCCGCAACGAAACCCTGATGAAAGTCGCCACCCAGATCGTCGAGCATCAGCGCGGCTTCCTGGAGTACGGCGACGAAGCGATGAAACCGCTGGTGCTGCATGACATCGCCGAAGCGGTCGGCATGCATGAATCGACGATTTCCCGGGTGACCACGCAAAAATTCATGCATACCCCTCGGGGTATTTATGAACTGAAATACTTTTTCTCCAGCCACGTCAGCACCTCCGAAGGCGGTGAATGCTCGTCCACGGCGATCCGCGCGATCATCAAAAAACTGGTTGCTGCTGAAAATCAGAAAAAGCCATTGAGTGACAGTAAGATCGCTGGTTTACTGGAGGCACAAGGCATTCAGGTCGCCCGTCGAACCGTCGCCAAGTACCGCGAATCCCTTGGGATCGCGCCTTCCAGCGAGCGTAAGCGTTTGATGTGACGGGCGGGCCACAGCGTTCCGGGATGCGTTTTAAAACTCGCCTAGCGGCGATCAGGCAAGATCGACGCGCAGGCAGTTTTAAAATGCAGACCAGTGGCGGGTATTCCTACCCGTCGCGTTATGCACTGGCAACGAAGGAGAAGCTGTATGCAAGTCAACATCAGTGGACACCAACTGGAAGTTACCAAGCCCCTGCGTGAGTACACCGAAAGCAAGTTGAACAAGCTTGCGGGGCATTTTGACAAGATCACCAACGTGCAGGTCATCATGGAGGTCGACAAGCTCAAGCAGAAAATCGAGGCCACCCTGCATGTACCGAATGCCAAGCTCGTCGCCAATGCGGAACATGAAGACATGTACGCGGCGATCGACTCGCTCTACGACAAGCTGGACCGCCAACTCATAAAGCATAAGGAAAAGAATCTGCACCTGATGCAAGGTACAGGTCGTTAACTCTCCCCCCATGATCCGACTTGAAACCATCCTGACCCCCGGCCGTTCCCTCGTGAACGTGCCGGGTGGCAGTAAAAAACGCGCCCTCGAACAAATTGCCAACCTGATCGGCCGTGAAGTGCCCGAACTGGATACGCAAGCTGTGTATGAGGCACTGATTGCCCGTGAAAAACTTGGCTCGACCGGTTTTGGCAACGGCATCGCCATTCCCCACTGCCGCCTCAAAGGCTGCGAGACACCTGTCAGCGCCCTGCTGCACCTGGACGCCCCTATCGATTTCGACGCCATCGACGGTGCCCCGGTCGACCTGCTGTTCGTTCTGCTGGTCCCGGAAGCTGCCACCGATGCGCACCTGGAACTGCTCCGGCAGATCGCCAGCATGCTCGACCGCAAGGACGTACGCGACAAACTGCGCAGCGCCAGCAGCAATGAGGCGCTGTACCAGGTTGTCCTGGATGAACAGAACGGGCAGTAACCATGCGCTTGATCATCGTCAGCGGCCGCTCCGGCTCGGGTAAAAGTACCGCCCTCAATGTTCTTGAGGACAACGGTTTCTATTGCATCGATAACCTGCCCGCCGGCCTGCTGCCGGAATTGGCAGAACGCGCGTTGATCCACACTGAACTGGCTCAACCCCTGGTCGCCGTTTCGATTGATGCCCGCAACCTGCCCAGCCACCTGGAGCGATTCCCGCAATTGCTCGAGGAAGTGCGGGCCAAGCACATTCATTGCGATGTGCTGTACCTGGATGCCGACGAAGAGACACTGCTCAAGCGGTTCTCCGAAACCCGCCGGCGTCACCCCCTCAGCAGCCCTCATCGCTCGCTGGCAGAAGCCATCGAAGATGAAACCAAGCTGCTGGGACCGATCATTGACCTCGCCGACCTCAAGATCAACACGACCAGCCTTAACCTGTACCAGCTGCGCGATGCCATCAAGCTGCGCCTGCTGAACCAACCGGAGCCAGGCACGGCGTTTCTGGTGGAGTCGTTTGGTTTCAAGCGCGGCATGCCGGTCGACGCCGACTTGGTATTCGATGTGCGATGCCTGCCCAACCCTTATTGGAAGCCGGAACTGCGTGATCAGTCCGGACTGGATCAGCCCGTCGCCGATTACCTGGCTGCACAACCGGATGTGGAGGAGATGTTCCAGGACATTTCCAGCTACTTGCTCAAATGGTTACCCCGATTTGCTGCCAGCAATCGGGCCTATGTCACCATTGCCATCGGCTGCACCGGCGGTCACCACCGCTCCGTCTATCTGACCGAGCGCCTGGGCCAGGTGCTGCAAAAAACCCTCAAGAACGTCCAGGTCCGCCACCGCGACCTCAGCTGAAAGGAACACCTGCGCGATGCCCGCTCTGGAAATTGAAATCATCAACAAGCTGGGCTTGCACGCCCGGGCGTCAGCCAAGTTCGTCGGCGTTGCCGGACAGTTCCCTTGCCAGATCCGCGCCGGACGCACGCCAGAGTCCATGGTCGATGGCAAAAGCATCATGGCCATGATGATGCTGGCCGCCGGCAAAGGCACCAAGATTCACTTGAAGACAGAAGGTGAACAAGAGCAGGAAGCGATGGATGCCCTGGTGGCGTTGATCAATAACTACTTTGATGAGGGTGAGTAAACTCACCCTTTGAGGCGGGATGAAGTCGCAACGACCTCACCCCAGCGCCGTGTCCATCACCATCATCAAACAAAAACCGATGCACAGTCCCAGGCTGGCGAGCTTTTCGTGACCATTGCGGCGCGACTCGGGGATCACCTCGTGAGTGACGACCAGCAGCATCGCACCAGCGGCCAGGGCCAGGCCCAACGGTAATAGCACTTCTGCCAGGCTTACCAGCCAGGCACAGAGCACAGCAAACACGGGCTCCACCAGACCTGACGCCGCGCCGATCAGGAATGCCTTGATCCGCGACATGCCGGCCCCGGCCAAGACCAACGCAATCACCAAGCCTTCGGGCACGTCTTGCAGGGCAATCCCCATGGCAAGGCTGTCGGCATCCGGCATACCGCCGCCAGCGGATACACCGACCGCCATGCCTTCGGGAATGTTGTGGGCGATGATGGCAAACACAAACAGCCAGATACGCGGCGGGATCACCGGTTTATCCGGCGTGCCGACCAGCATTTCCGGACTGGCGCCGGAGACCTTGCGGTCAACCAGATACAGCCCGAACGCTCCCAGCATGATGCCGAAGCTGATCAAGCCGCTGGCGCTCCAGGGCGAAAGCCCCAAGCCTTCTGCCGCGGCAATGCCCGGCACGATCAGCGAAAACGCCGTCGCCGCCAACATGACCCCCGCACCAAAGCCCAGCAATGTATCGCTCAACGCGACCGGCATATGGCGAATCACCAGCACCGGGACCGCACCGAGCGCAGTGCCGAGCGCGCAAATGGAGCCGCCCTGCAGGGCGCGTAGAATCCGCGGTTCCAGGTCCAGCCAGGCCAGCCCGTGGGCCACCAGCAATGCAGTACCTGCCAGTAGCAGCAGCGAGCCAAACGCATAACGAAACATTCGCCCGCTGCTGATCGCCAGTGTTTCAGTGCCCATAGTCGGCCTTAGGTCTTGTTATGAAGGTGGATGTCAGGCCACGGCGGCCTGGTAGCGGTCTGCAACTTCTGGCCAGTTGATAACACTGTAGAAGGCGTTGATGTATTCCGGGCGGCGATTCTGGTACAGCAGGTAATAGGCGTGTTCCCACACGTCCAGGCCTAGGATCGGCGTGTTGCCGTTCATCAGTGGGCTGTCCTGGTTGCCGCTGCTCTCCACCACCAGGGTCTTTTGCGGGGTGACACTGAGCCACGCCCAACCGCTGCCGAAACGCGTCAACGCCGCTTTGGTGAAGGCCTCCTTGAAGCTATCAAAACCGCCAAGCTGTTCATCAATGGCTTTGCCCAATGCACCTTCGGGTTTGCCGCCACCTTTGGGTGACATCACCGCCCAGAACAACGAGTGGTTGGCATGGCCGCCGCCCTGGTTGATCACGGCGGCACGCAGTTTTTCCGGCAGTTGCTGCACGCTGGACACCAGCTTCTCGACCGGCCAGCCGGCGAATTCAGTGCCCTCTACCGCAGCGTTGAGGTTGTTGATGTAAGTCTGGTGATGCTTGCTGTAGTGGATCTCCATGGTTTGCGCATCAATATGCGGCTCCAGGGCGTCGTACGCGTAAGGCAAGGCAGGCAAGGTGTAAGTCATATCAATGTGCTCCGTATTGAGGCGTGGTCGGCTGTGCCGCAGTGCCGCCTAACAAACGATGAGTACGCGGGTACTCGCCGTGATCGCTGATGAAATTCAACAGCTCGACGTAGGTTTTGCTGCTCTGGCGCAGGGCCGCTTCCCGCAATTGCGGGCTGAGTCGCGGGTCCTGCATGGTCTGCAGCAGGCGCTGGTGGATAGCGCAGAGGTATTCCGCGCTCTCCTCCGGTTGGTTCAGGCGCAGGTGCAGGTCCGCCAGGTTGTGATGGGAAATGACGCACGCCGCCACTGCTTCGTCGGCATCCGCCCAGCGTTCGAACAACACTTGGGCCAGGGCCAGGGCTTGCAAATAGGCCTCGCGAGCGTCGACCAGCTCGCCTGCCATAAAGCAGCGATTGGCCCGTTCGATCGTGCGTTTCCAGTGCTCCATGGTGAGCCTCCAAAGCAGGGTCGTTGATTACACGCCGCCGGCCGTGAGCTTTTCCGGATCCAGCAGGATCTCCAGTTGGCTACGCGGCAAGTCGGTGTGCTCGAGAGCGACGTCAATCACCGGACGGCCTTGCTGATAGGCCTTCTTGGCGATTTCAGCAGCTTTTTGATAACCGATGATCGGGTTGAGTGCAGTGACCAGGATCGGGTTGCGCGACAGTGCTTCTTTTAGCTTCGCTTCATTGACCTTGAAACTGGCGATGGCCTTGTCCGCCAGCAGGTGGCTGGCGTTGGCCAGCAGCTCAAGGCTGCTCAACAGGTTCTGCGCGATGATCGGCAGCATCACGTTCAGCTCGAAATTGCCCGACTGACCGGCGACGGTGATCACCGTGTCATTCCCGATGACTTGCGCGGCGACCATGGCAGTCGCTTCAGGAATCACCGGATTGACCTTACCAGGCATGATCGAAGAGCCAGGCTGCAGGCCTTCCAACTCAATTTCACCCAAGCCGGCGAGCGGACCGGAGTTCATCCAGCGCAGGTCGTTGGCGATTTTCATCAGCGACACGGCGGTGGCCTTCAATTGGCCGGACACGGCGACGGCAGTGTCCTGGGAGCCAATCAAGGCAAACAGGTTTTTGCCGGGGGTGAATTTCACGCCGGTCAGGCTGCTCAGTTGCTGGCTGAAACGCGCAGCAAATTCAGGGTGTGCGTTGATCCCGGTACCGACCGCCGTGCCGCCCTGGGCCAGCGCCTGAAGACTCGGCAGAAGGTCCTGCAGATGACCGATATTGGCCTTGAGCTGCTGCGCCCAGCCGTTGAGCACCTGGCTCATGCGCACCGGCATGGCGTCCATCAGGTGCGTGCGGCCGGTCTTGATGAACGGGTGAACCTCTTCAGCCTTCCGCTCGATCACCTGCACCAGGTGCAGCAGGGCCGGCAGCGTTTGTTCGTGCAAGACCAACGCGGCGCTGACGTGGATAGTGGTTGGAATGATGTCGTTGCTGCTTTGGCCGCAATTCACGTGGTCGTTCGGGTTGACCGACTCGCCCAGCACACGGCTGGCGAGGGTCGCAATCACTTCGTTGGCGTTCATATTGGAGCTGGTGCCGGAGCCGGTCTGGAAGATATCCACCGGGAAGTGCTGCATGAAGTCGCCCTCCAGCAAGCCCTGGGCGGCATCGACAATGGCCTTGCCCTGCCCTTCGCTGATTTGCTTGAGATCGACGTTGACCTTGGCAGCAGCGGCTTTGGCCAGGATCAGGGCGCGGATGAATTGCGCCGGCATGCGTTGGTTGCTGATCGGAAAGTTATTCACCGCGCGTTGGGTTTGCGCACCATAGAGGGCCTCGGCAGGCACTTGCAGTTCGCCCATGCTGTCGCGTTCGATACGGGTGTTACTCATCGTTAGATCCTTGCACCAAGTCAGAAACAGAAATAGACGGCAGCAATTCGCAGGTCGCCAATTGCCAGGCAAAGGTCTGCCAGCGTTTGAGGCGGCAGGCACAGTGGGAGAGTTTTTCCAGGTCACGCAGGGGGCGCCAGGCCTGGTCCAGGCACACGGAGCGCCAGTGCCAGGGCAGTGCGATATCACTGGCGGTGTCGAGCAATAGGCGAAATGAGGTTTCAGCGATCGTCCACGGATGGGTCGCGGTGCAGCACGCCAGGTATCGACCCTCATTGAGGTAATGTTCGATCAGGCGCGGCTCGTTGGGATCGAGGCCGCAGCGAATCTGGCGACTCATCCAGCGCCAGCTTTCAAGGTAAGGATCCTCATGCAGGACAGAACTCATGATCCACACTCATCCGGTAATGATATTTATTATTAAATGATATTGAGAATCAAAACAAGAGTGGCACGTTAATCCCACTGACACGCGGCCACAAAAAAAGGCGCGCCATCTTGAAGATGGCGCGCCTTTTTTGTTGAAGCGTGTTGGAAGGATCAGCTACCGGCGACGGTCATCCGCTCGATCAACACCGAACCCGTACGGATATTGCTGCGCAGTTCCAGGTCGTTTCCGACGGCAACGATCTGCTTGAACATATCGCGCATGTTGCCGGCGATTGTCACTTCCTGGACGGCAAACTGAATCTCGCCGTTTTCCACCCAGAAACCCGCCGCGCCACGGGAATAATCGCCCGTGACCATGTTCAGCCCGTGCCCCATCAACTCAGTCACCAGCAGGCCACGCCCCATCCGCCGCAACAGCGCCGCCTGGTCTTCATCGCCATGGGTGACGAACAGGTTATGCACCCCGCCGGAGTTGGCGGTGCTTGGCAGGCCCAGTTTGCGCCCGGCATAAGTGCCCAGGACGTAGGAGACCAACTCGCCGCTTTCGACGAACGGCTTGGCATAAGTCGCCAAGCCATCGCCATCAAACGACGTGCTCCCCATAGCACGCATCAGGTGGGGACGTTCATCGATGGTCAGCCACTCGGGAAACAGTTTCTGGCCAATCGCCCCTTCCAGGAACGAGGACTTGCGGTACAGGTTGCCACCGGAGATCGCTCCCAGGAAACTGCCAAATAAGCCACCGGCCAGTTCCGCCGAAAACAGCACCGGCACTTCACAGGTCGGCACAGGGCGCGCCCCCAGGCGGCTCGCCGCACGCTGTGCAGCACGCTGGCCGATGCTGACCGGGTCTGCCAGCAAATCACCCTGGCGGTTCACGTCATACCAGTAATCGCGCTGCATCTGGCCGTTGGCCTCGGCGATCATCACGCAGCTCAGGCTATGACGAGTTGACGCATAACCGCCGATAAAACCATGGCTGTTGCCATACACGCGACAGCCCTGATGGGTGCTCAACGTGGTGCCATCAGCGTTCTTGATGCGGGCGTCGGCATCGAACGCCGCCGCTTCACACGTCAGCGCCTGCTCGATGGCCTGCTCGGGCGTGATGTCCCAGGCGTGGAACAGATCAAAATCCTTCAAGTCCTTGGCCATCAGTGCCTTGTCGGCCAAACCCGAGCTTTCATCCTCAGAGGTGTGCTTGGCAATCGCCAACGCCGCCGCGACGGTCTCGCGAATCGCTTCCGGGCCACTGGCCGAGGTACTGGCAGAACCTTTGCGCTGTCCGACATACAAAGTGATGCCAAAGCCTTGGTCGCGGTTGAACTCAACCGTCTCCACTTCCCGCTGACGAACCGATGTCGACAACCCCTGCTCCAGCGATACCGCCACTTCACAGGCACTGGCCCCCTGGCGCTTGGCCTCGGCAAGGATCTGCTCGACTTGTTCCTGCAGTGCCGGTAACGCTTGTGGACCGACGCTTTGGGCTGCACTCATGGTTTTCTCCACTCAAATTCTGCTTTCGGTTAAGGCCATCGAGCGACCGGGCCGGACAAGCGGCCCCCGACTGGTTATCATGGCGGCGTTTCTTTGCGGACTGCCACCATGGTTGATTCTTACGACGACTCCCTCGATGGGGAGAAAAGCAAAACCCAGGTCAAACGTGAGCTGCATGCTCTGGTTGACCTGGGCGAGCGCCTTACAACGCTCAAGAAAGACTTGATTGCAAAACTGCCACTGACCGACGAAATGCGCCGGGCTCTTGCGGACGCACCCAAGCACACCGCGAATATCGCGCGTAAACGGCACATCATGTTTATCGGCAAACTCATGCGCGATCAGGACACTGACGCCATTCTGGCTTTGCTTGATCAAACCGATGCCTCCACTCGCCAGTACAACGAACGCTTCCATAACCTGGAGCGTTGGCGTGACCGCCTGATCGCGGGCGATGACGGGGTGCTGGAGAAATTCGTGTTGGACTACCCGGACGCGGACCGCCAGCAACTGCGTTCCCTGATCCGTCAAGCCCAGCACGAGCAGGCGCATAACAAGGCGCCGGCCACCAGCCGTAAAATCTTCAAATACATCCGTGAGCTGGACGAGACTCAACGCGGCCTGCGTTGATGCCCTTCCCCGGGTGGCGGTCTTCGCCACCCGAAGCTCCACCGCTTACGACCCCGTGCCACCCACGGTGATCGCATCAATCTTCAGCGTTGGCTGGCCGACACCCACCGGCACCGACTGCCCATCTTTCCCGCACGTACCCACGCCGCTGTCCAGCGACAGGTCGTTACCCACCATCGACACCTTGCTCATCGCTTCCGGACCATTACCGATCAACGTTGCGCCTTTGACCGGCGCGGTAATCTTGCCGTCTTCGATCAGGTACGCCTCGCTGGTGGAAAACACGAACTTGCCGCTGGTGATGTCCACCTGGCCGCCACCGAGGTTGGCGCAGTAGATGCCGCGTTTCACCGAGGCGATGATTTCCGCCGGGTCGCTTTCGCCACCAAGCATGTAGGTGTTGGTCATGCGCGGCATCGGCAGGTGCGCGTAGGATTCACGGCGACCGTTACCGGTGCGTGCCACGCCCATCAGGCGGGCGTTGAGCTTGTCTTGCATGTAGCCCTTGAGCACACCGTTCTCGATCAAGGTGGTGCACTCGGTCGGCGTGCCTTCGTCATCGACGCTCAGCGAACCACGGCGCCCGGCCAGGGTGCCGTCATCCACGATCGTGCAGAGCTTGGACGCAACCATCTCGCCCATGCGCCCGCTGTAGGCCGAACTGCCCTTGCGGTTGAAGTCACCTTCCAGACCATGGCCGACGGCCTCGTGCAGCAGCACGCCGGACCAGCCCGAACCCAGCACCACCGGCAAGGTACCGGCCGGCGCCGGAATGGCTTCCAGATTGACCAATGCTTGGCGCAACGCTTCACGGGCGTAGCCCATGGCACGGTCGTCGGTGAGGAAATAACGGTAGTCGGTTCGCCCGCCGCCGCCATGACCACCGCGTTCGCGGCGACCGTTCTGTTCGACGATCACACTGACATTGAAACGCACCAACGGCCGCACATCGGCCGCCAGGCCACCATCGGTGGACGCCACCAGGATTCGTTCCCACACACCCGCCATGCTGACGGTGACTTGCTGGATACGCGGGTCGAGGGCACGGGTGGCGGCGTCGATACGCTTGAGCAACTCGACCTTTTCCGCACGGCTAATCACTTCCAGGGGATTATCCGGCGCGTACAACTGCGCCACGTCCTGGGTGCTGAATGCCTGCACCGTGCCATTTTGCCCGGCACGGGAGATCGAACGCGCGGCACGCGCCGCCAGGCCCAAGGCTTCCAGGGTGATTGCGTTACTGTAGGCAAAACCGGTTTTCTCACCGGATTGCGCACGGACACCCACCCCTTGATCCAGGTTGAAGCTGCCTTCCTTGACGATCCCGTCTTCAAGGGCCCAGGACTCGGAGATCTGGCCCTGGAAATACAGGTCGGCCGCGTCGATGCCGGGCCCGGCGAGATCGCCCAGCACGGTTTGCAAACTTTCGATGGTCACGCCACCGGGTGCCAGGAGGTGTTCACTGACTGAGGACAACAACTCGCTCATAGGTAGGGCCTTAAATTCATCGTTCCGAAGCAGGTCGCTGTGCGCCCTGCGAGAAAAAGCGCCGATGGTTGACCACCGGCATGCGCGCCCTTATCGACGCCTGTTCACTGCTATCGCGTTCGGCCAGCAGCACCGCTTCGCCTTGATCCTGTTGTGCCAGCACGCGTCCCCAGGGGTCGACAATCGCTGCATGGCCATAGGTTTCCCGTGGCCCCGGATGCACGCCACCTTGGGCGGCCGCCAGCAGGTAGCACTGGGTCTCGATGGCACGAGCGCGAATTAGCACATCCCAGTGCGCCGCGCCGGTCACTGCCGTAAACGCCGACGGCGCAGTAATCAATTCGGCCCCCGCCGCGCGCAATTCGCTGTACAGCTCAGGGAAGCGCAAGTCGTAACACACCGTCAGGCCCAAACGACCGACGGGCGTATCCGCCACCACCACATTGCCCCCGAAAGCATAGTCGTCGGATTCGCGATAACGACCACGAGCATCGGCGACATCCACATCGAACAGGTGCAGCTTGTCGTAACGGGCAACGATTTCGCCCTGATCGTCGACCAGCAGCGAGCAAGCGTTGGACTTGGCGTGCGGTTGATCCTTCGGCGGCAGCGGCAAAGTCCCCGCCACTATCCATAAGGTGAGGTCGCGAGCGGTCTGTTTCAACCATGGCAGGATCGGGCCTTCGCCCAGCGCCTCGGCGCGACCGATATCCGCGACGTCGCGGCGGCCCATGGCAGCGAAGTTTTCCGGCAGCACCGCCAGCTTTGCACCGCCTGCCGCAGCCTGCTCCAGCAAGCGATGGGCCTGGGCCAGGTTGGCCAGCACATCGCTCTGGCTGACCATTTGAATTACCGCAAAGGACATGGGCCGACTCTCCGTAAGGGGCGTACGGCCATGCTACTCCACAGGCTCTCAGTTTGGCTTTTCAAATGGCTTGTCGAAGGTGATTTTCGGGTCCTTCCATGGCCCTTCCACTTTGTATTGCACGCTGGCGAAGCGGGAAACCCGATCACCAATCAACTTGTCGATCAGGAACAACGCACCGCCAATCGCGGGCGCGCCAACGATCAACGCCGCGATCGGCAGGTTGTTGGTCACCGGCAGCGTTACCAGCAACTTGGCATCAACGCGGTCAGCCACCAGGTCCAGGGTGCCATTCAGTTCCAGATTAGTGGAAGGCCCGGTCATGGTGATCGGCTCACGGGTCACGAACACACCGTTACTGGCCGCCAACAAGCCTTTTACCCGGTCATAACTCAAGCCTTTGCCGAGCAAGTCCGAGAAGTCCAGGCGCAGCCGGCGCCCGATGGAGTTGAAGTTCAGCAGGCCGAATACCCGCAGGGCCTGGGCGCCGCCTTCCACTTCCACAAACTGGCCGTTGCGGAATGCCGCATCCAGGCTGCCGGAGAAACGCTTGGGCCCCACATAGGCCGGCGAACCGGGCCAACGTCCGTCCACATCCAGGTGGAAATCCTGACTGGTGACGGTGGGCGCATAACCCCAGCCCTTGAGCACATCGCCAATGTTCTTGCCGTCCAAGCGGCCCTTGTACCAACTGCTGCTGTCACCCGCCGCACCTTCCCAACCACCGGCGCCCTTGAGCTGCATGCCCTTGAGGCCCAGATCCAGGTTGTTGAAGGCCAGGCCCTTGGCCGTCGGGCGAATCTTCAGCGACCACGCACCTATCAGGTCCGGGCCTTGGAACAGCTGGTCGATGGCGATATCCAGCGCGGGAATATCCTTGGGATCGATACTCGCCAAGGGGTCCGGCGCGTTTTCGTCCGCTTGCACCGTTGGGTCCACCGCCGGCAGCTTCACGTATTGCAGGTTGATCGCAATCGGCGCGCCTTTGGCGTCGGGCACGTTAACCGTACCCTTGGCCTGCTGGCTGTCGAGTTGCAAACCCCACGCCGCAGGTTTGCGGTCCAGTTGCAAAGTGACCTGATCGAACTGGGTGCCAAGCCCAGTCAGCTTGCCTACCTTGAAGTCGGCGCCGCTGAGCAATTGCTTGGCGCTGCCGCCCGGATCGTTGCCGGCATAGCGCTCCACCAGTTTCTTCCAGGGATCGATATCGAGCTCCGACAACACACCGCGAATGCGCAATCCCTTGGCACCCGGTAGCACGGCGTCGCCATCACCGAGGAACAGCTCACCGCGACCGTCATTGAATTTGTCCGGCGGCGCAGCAAAGGTAAAGTTGGCCAACTCGCCGTAATCGAACCAATAACGGCGCTCGGCCCCTTGTAACGTCATGCGGAACACACTGTCACGCCCTTGGCTGGCCGGCATGCCGAACGGCACCGGCAAGTCCACTGCCACGCCCTTGAGGTTGGAGCTGACCATCAACTGGCTGTCGGCGCCGTCCAGAGTCAGCTGCAACTGGTACGGAATATCGCCAGACACCGGTAACGGCTGGGTAATTTTCAGCCAGTCCGTCAGCCGCTTGACCGTCACCTGGCCCTTGGCAACCACGCGTGTGCTGATGTTGCCCGGTTTGCCGTCGGCAAAGATCTGCGCGGCGATTGGCCGGTCGAACGCTTGGGCTGTGATGTTCTGGCCACTGAGGCCCTTGGCGCTGTCGAAACGGAAGTCGCCCTTGAGCTGGGTCAGGTCCAGGGTGGGCTCAGCCAGTTGCAGGCGCGCCTTATCCGTTTTGAAGTCCACCACGATTTTCGGCTCAGTGCCCTTGGCCAGCGGAATGTCCAGGTCAAGGCTGCCTTGCAAGTCGCCCTCACCTTTCCAGCCGGCAAACGTCGATGCCGTGCCGATCGGCGCGTCCTGGAGGATTTTCAGACCATCGCCCAAGCCACCGGCAAACCCACCCGTGAGCAGCAGATGGCTGTCTTTGCCTTCAGGTGCGTGGGGAATATTGACGTAGATGTCCTTGACCTTGGTGTCGAGCAACTGGCCTTTGCTGGCCAGGATACGCACACCACTTTCCTCGACGAAGACCTCGCCCTTGACCTTGCTGACATGAGGCCAGCCCGGCTGGAAGGCCAGTTCGGCATCATGCACCTTGAAGAACAGGCTGATATTGCGCGAGGCCGGCAGCGCATCGTGGTTCAACGAACCTTGATACTGGAAGAAGCCTTCATCCACTGCGCCCTTGAGGATCGCGGTGCGTAGCCACTCATCCAGCGCAGGACTCAACACCGCCGGCAGGTATTTGGGCGTGAAGCGCCCATCGCCATCGACCATGCCGACCCGCAGGTCCATGTAGTCTTCCTGGTTGTGATCAAAATGCAGGCGAATCAGGAAATCGGCGGCGATCTTGCCCTCTTCCCCCAGCACCTTGATATACGGCGCAATCAGGGTGAACCCCTCTTTGTCCAGTTTCCACGTCAGGCGCGCATTCGCCTGGATGTACTGCCAGGGCTTGGCAAAGATCGGATCGAGGTGCAGGGAAAAGTCCTTGCTGTCCATGCGCAACTCGCCATGACCCAGGTCGCCGCTGATGCTGCCGGACACGTTACGCGCAGCCGGCGCGCCGAAGTAGGCATCAAAACCGATGCGATCGAGGTTAGCGGCGAAGCTGACTTTTTGATCGGTAGTGTCTTGAGGCCGAAAATCCACCAGCACATTGCGTAGCAGGCCTGTGGCCTTGAGGTGCTGGATCGTCTTGGCAAAACCTTCCGGCAGCGGCGCCAGGGCGTTGAGCAGTGGTGTGATCGGCGTCAGGTCCAGGCGGTCAGCCTGGAGCTTCCAGACTTCCTGGTCCTTGTCGGTGGCCAGGCGCTGCTGCACTTGCAGGCGAGATTCCCAGCGGGTCTCCCCCAGGTTCATCGCCAGCGAGTCGAACAGCACCTTGAGGCCGGTGTCACTGCGTTGCAGGTAAGCGGTGAGCGCGAGATTTTCGATATGGACAGGCTTACGGTCGGCGTAGCTGCCCTTCACCTGTGGCGAGTTGAGGCGCACCACTGCGCTCTGCACAGTGCCCTTGGCCCAGTTCAGCCAGAATTCGCCGCCGGCCTTGAATTGGGTGAGTTTCCACTGTTGGGTCAGCTTGGCCGGAATCCACTTGGCCCAATCGCTTTGCGGCAGGCTCAGGTAGGCCTGGACTTCACCCTCCTTCCACTGGCTGGCGCGAATACGGGTGCGCAGGCTGACGGCAAGGGGCTGGCCGTCGGGCAGGGTCAGGCGCGCGTCCAGGCGTTGGCGGGTGGCACCGGTGTGCAGGCTCAGGCCGACATAGGTAAGGGTCACCGGTGCATGGTCAAACGGTTGCAACGTCACCTGGCTGTCGAGCAGAGACACGCGCTTGACCACTTGCATACGCTTGAGCAACTGCTCCGGGTCCAGCGGCTGGTCGTCCTGCACCGGCAGGCCTTGCAGTGCCCAATGCCCGTCCTTGTCTTCCTTGACGCTGAGTTGCAGGCCACTGACCTGCAGATGCGCAATGCGGACTTCGCGGGCCATCAGGCTGGCCCAGATATCCGGCACCACTTCGACCTGGTCCAGGCGCAAGGCACTGCTGCCCTCGCCCACCATCACATCATGGGCCAGCAATACCGGCGCGAAGCCGCTCCAGCGGCCTTCGAGGCTGCCGATGTGCAAAGGCATCTGCACCGCAGCCTGGGCCTTGGCCTCGACTTCGGCACGGTACTCGGCCACCAGCGGGGTCAACTCACGACCGAGGCTCACGTACACCGCCGCCAATACCAGCAGCAACGCGCAGAGGCCCAGGCCCCAACGGGTCAAAGCGGCAAAAAAGCGTATCAGACGCTCCATGTCAGGCGACCCTCAAGGCGATAGTCGGACGGCAGATCAAGGTCTGCCGGTCTCTTGAAAAGTAAACGAATGAGGATCAGAGCAGCACCACGTCGTATTGTTCCTGTGAATACATGGTTTCAACCTGGAAACGAATGGTGCGCCCGATAAACCCCTCCAGTTCGGCCACGTTACCGGACTCTTCGTCCAGCAACCGGTCGACCACTTTCTGGTTGGCGAGCACTCTATAACCTTCGGCCTGGTAGGCACGCGCCTCTCGTAAGATTTCCCGGAAAATCTCGTAGCAAACCGTTTCCGGGGTCTTCAACTTACCGCGCCCCTGGCAACTGCTGCACGGCTCGCACAGCACTTGCTCGAGACTTTCGCGGGTGCGCTTGCGGGTCATCTGCACCAGGCCCAGCTCGGTGATGCCGATGATATTGGTCTTGGCGTGGTCGCGTTCCAGCTGCTTTTCGAGGGTACGCAACACTTGGCGCTGGTGCTCTTCGTCTTCCATGTCAATGAAGTCGATGATGATGATGCCGCCCAGGTTACGCAGGCGCAGCTGGCGGGCAATCGCGGTGGCCGCTTCGAGGTTGGTCTTGAAGATGGTCTCTTCAAGGTTGCGATGGCCGACAAACGCACCGGTGTTGACGTCAATGGTGGTCATGGCCTCCGCCGGGTCGACCACCAGGTAGCCGCCGGATTTGAGCGGCACTTTGCGCTCAAGGGCCTTCTGGATTTCGTCTTCGACGCCATACAGGTCGAAGATCGGTCGCTCGCCAGGATAATGTTCCAGGCGGTCGGCAATTTCCGGCATCAGCTCGGCAACAAACTGCGTGGTGCGCTGAAAAGTTTCCCGCGAGTCGATGCGAATTTTCTCAATCTTGGGGCTGACCAAATCGCGCAGCGTGCGCAGGGCCAGGCCCAGGTCTTCATAAATAACGCTTGGCGCACTGATGGTCTTGATCTGGGCATCGATCTGGTCCCACAGGCGTCGCAGGTAGCGGATGTCCATCAGGATCTCATCGGCACCGGCACCTTCGGCGGCGGTACGCAGGATAAAACCGCCCGCCTCCTTGATGCCTTCGGCCGCCACGCAGTCGCTGACCACCTTCTTCAGGCGCTCGCGCTCGGCTTCGTCTTCGATCTTCAGGGAAATGCCGACATGGGCAGTGCGCGGCATATAAACCAGGTACCGCGACGGAATCGACAGCTGAGTGGTCAGGCGTGCGCCCTTTGAGCCGATGGGGTCCTTGGTGACTTGTACCACCAGGCTTTGCCCTTCATGCACCAGGGCGCTGATGCTTTCTACCGCAGGGCCTTCGCGCAGGGAAATTTCCGAAGCATGGATAAACGCCGCGCGGTCCAGGCCGATGTCGACGAATGCCGCCTGCATGCCCGGCAATACGCGCACCACCTTGCCTTTGTAGATATTGCCGACAATTCCGCGCTTCTGGGTGCGCTCCACGTGCACTTCTTGCAGAACACCGTTCTCTACCACCGCCACGCGCGATTCCATCGGCGTGATATTGATCAGAATCTCTTCACTCATGGCTGGGTCTCGTTCAGGCGTTTTCACAATAGTGACCGATCGCTTAAGGCTGGGCGCTGGCGTACGGCGTTCAGCGCGCGGTGATGTTTTGCCAACAGGGTATGCCGAATTGATCGAGCAGTTGCGCGGTTTCACACACCGGCAGGCCTACCACAGCGGAATAACTGCCATTGAGCCCGGCGACAAACACCGAACCCAGGCCTTGGATAGCATAGCCGCCCGCTTTGTCATGGGGTTCGCCACTGTGCCAGTAGGTTGTGGCCTCCTCGACGGAAATCCCACGGAAAAGCACTCGACTGCTGACACATCGCGTTTCGCAGCGCTGGCCATCAGTGAGCGCGATGGCGGTAAGGACTTCATGTTCGCGTCCCGCCAAGGCCGTCAACATGGCCAGGGCATCGGCCTGATCCACCGGTTTGCCGAGGATCTTGCCATCGACAATCACGGCGGTATCGGCGCCCAGCACGCAGGCGCCTGTTGTGTGCTCAAGCGCAGCAAAACCCGCCGTCGCCTTGCCGCGCGCAAGACGCTCGACGTAGGAAACAGGGGTTTCGTTTGTAAGAGGCGTTTCATCAATGGCGGCGCTGACCACGGTGAAGGGCACACCGATCTGGGTCAGCAGTTCACGCCGCCTCGGAGAGCCCGAGGCCAAGTAAAGCGAATTCATTGCAGACTCTCCCTGTAGGGTTCGATAACCAGGCAGAGCCTCGCAATCCATTCAATTGATTTTATAACGACGACGCAGCCCGCGCAGACCGAAACTGATCCACGGCCACAGCAAGGCACTGACCAGGGCCGGCAGCACCAGCGCCAGGGTTGGCTGGCGATTGCCGGTCAAGGCGCTGAGCCACAGTTGAACAAGCTGCGCCAGGCCGAAGATTACCAGGATCACCAGGCACTGCTGCCACATCGGGAACATGCGCAGCCGCTGCTGCAACGACAGCACCAGGAAGGTGATCAGGGTCAGGATCAACGCGTTCTGGCCCAGCAAGGTGCCATAGAGCACATCCTCGGCCAAGCCCAGGAACATCGCCGTGACCATACCCACTTTGTGCGGCAGGTTCAGCGACCAGAAGGCCAGCAGCAAAGCCAGCCAGAGCGGGCGCAGGATTTCCATGAACTGCGGCAGCGGCGAAACGCTGAGCAGCAAACCAATGGCGAAGGTCAGCCAGACGATCCAGCCTTTGCGCGAATGAGTACCGGCCATTATTCCTCCCTCTGCCGCGTGGTGGTCGGCGCGTTTGCCGGAGGCTTGGCTGCTGGCGTAGTGGCCGGTGGCTTAGTCGTTGTCGGTTTAACCGGGCGTGCGCTGTGGGCTGCCGGTTTGACCGGAGTGGCCACCGGCGCTGCCGGAGCAGCGACAGGCGCGGGCGGCCCCACGAATGCCGGTTTCGGCACGGTTGTGGGAACGATCGGCGCTGTACCGTTTTGCTTGTCTTCCGCCTCCTGGGCCTGGGCGGCGTCGTTGGCGCGCTCTTCCGGGGTGCGGTTGTCGCTGAACACCAGCAGCAGGTAGCGGCTGCGGTTCAAGGCGGCGGTAGGCACGGCACGCACAATGGCGAACGGCTGGCCGGAATCGTGGATCACTTCCTTGACGGTCGCCACCGGGTAACCCGCCGGGAAACGCTGACCCAGGCCGGAACTGACCAACAAGTCGCCTTCCTTGATGTCGGCAGTATCGGCCACATGGCGCAACTCCAGCCGTTCAGGGTTACCGGTGCCGCTGGCGATCGCACGCAGGCCGTTGCGGTTCACCTGCACCGGAATGCTGTGGGTGGTGTCCGTCAGCAGCAACACCCGTGAGGTGTAGGGCATCAGCTCAACCACCTGGCCCATCAGGCCACGGGCATCGAGCACCGGCTGGCCAAGGACCACACCGTCGCGCTCACCCTTGTTGATGATAATGCGATGGGTGAAGGGATTGGGGTCCATGCCGATCAACTCGGCCACTTCGACCTTTTCGTTGACCAGTGCGGAGGAATTGAGCAACTCGCGCAGCCGAACGTTCTGCTCGGTGAGGGCCGCGAGCTTTTGCATGCGCCCCTGCAACAGCAGGTTTTCGGTCTTGAGTTTTTCGTTCTCGGCGACCAGCTCGGTGCGGCTGCCGAATTGGCTGGCCACGCCCTGGTAGAGACGTTGTGGCAGGTCGGTGATCCAGTATGTCTGCATCAACACCAGCGACATCTGGCTACGCACGGGCTTGAGCAGTGCAAAGCGGGCATCGACCACCATCAGCGCGACCGAAAGCACGACCAGCACCAACAGGCGCACGCCCAATGAGGGGCCTTTGGCGAAAAGCGGTTTAATAAGCCGCTCCTCCCAGGCAAATGTTCTCTTTATTCATACGGCATCTAACCGGCCTGGATGCAGATTGAAGAAGATAAACGCCAACAGGCAGCACTGCAAAGTGCTGCCTGCGGGCGAAACATGGGCTAATCAGCAAATGCTTATTCGCTGGAAAGCAGGTCCATGGTGTGTTTATCCATCATTTCCAGTGCACGGCCACCGCCACGGGCGACGCAGGTCAGCGGGTCTTCGGCGACAATCACCGGCAAGCCGGTTTCCTGGGCCAGCAGTTTGTCGAGGTCGCGCAGCAAGGCGCCACCACCGGTCAGCACCAGCCCACGCTCGGCGATATCGGAAGCCAGTTCCGGCGGCGATTGCTCCAGGGCGCTCTTCACGGCCTGAACGATAGTGGCCAGGGACTCTTGCAGAGCTTCCAGCACTTCATTGGAGTTCAGGGTGAAGGCACGTGGAACGCCTTCGGCCAGGTTGCGACCGCGAACATCGACTTCGCGCACTTCGCCGCCCGGATAAGCGGTACCGATTTCCTGCTTGATGCGCTCGGCGGTGGATTCGCCGATCAGGCTGCCGTAGTTACGACGCACATACGTGATGATCGCTTCGTCGAAACGGTCGCCGCCGACGCGTACGGATTCGGCATACACCACACCGTTCAGGGAAATCAGGGCGATTTCAGTGGTACCACCACCGATATCCACCACCATCGAACCGCGGGCTTCTTCTACCGGCAGGCCGGCACCGATCGCAGCAGCCATCGGCTCTTCGATCAGGAACACTTCGCGAGCACCGGCACCAAGGGCCGATTCACGGATGGCACGACGCTCAACCTGGGTGGATTTGCATGGAACGCAGATCAGCACACGAGGGCTGGGCTGCAGGAAACTGTTTTCGTGAACCTTGTTGATGAAGTACTGCAGCATCTTCTCGCAGACACTGAAGTCGGCGATCACGCCGTCTTTCATCGGACGAATGGCAGCAATATTGCCTGGTGTACGGCCGAGCATGCGCTTGGCCTCGGTGCCGACGGCAACGACACTTTTCTGATTACCATGGGTCCGAATGGCCACAACCGATGGCTCATTCAGGACGATACCGCGCTCGCGCACGTAAATAAGGGTGTTGGCAGTGCCCAGGTCAATGGAAAGATCGCTGGAAAACATGCCACGCAGTTTCTTGAACATGGGAAAGGGACCCTAGGCAACGCGTGGGTAAAAAAGTGCGGCAAACTCTAACAACGACAGGGATTTTGGGCAAGGCGCCAATGTGCTAAATTGGCCGACTTTCTGTGCACCAACCCCCACAATCGCGGCCGTAAGACCGTAGAAATGCGGTAGTGTTCCGACAATCTAACACACGGACAGCCTCCGTTCTGTTTTCCACTGGAGATTCCCATGACGCTTGAACGCTCCGATGTGGAAAAAATCGCGCATTTGGCCTCGCTTGGCCTGAATGAAGACGATCTTCCACAGACCACCGCAGCCCTGAACAGTATTCTCGGGCTGGTCGACCAAATGCAGGCCGTGAATACCGACGGCATCGAGCCCCTGGCTCACCCGCTGGAAGCCAGCCAGCGCCTGCGCGCAGACGTCGTGACCGAAAGTAATAATCGCGAGGCCTACCAGTCCATCGCGCCATCGGTCGAAAACGGCCTGTACCTGGTTCCGAAAGTCATCGACTAAAGGGAAAGAGCCTGCAATGCATCACATGACTCTGGCCGAGATCGCCCGCGGTCTCGCCGACAAAAAGTTTTCTTCCGAAGAGCTGACCAAGACCCTGCTGGCGCGTATCGCCGAGCACGATCCGAAGGTCAACAGCTTCATCAGCCTCACCGAAGAGCTGGCCTTGAGCCAGGCCAAGGCTGCCGACGCACGTCGCGCCAACGGTGAACAGGGCGCACTGCTGGGCGCCCCTATCGCCCACAAGGACCTGTTCTGCACCCAGGGCATTCGCACCAGTTGCGGCTCGAAGATGCTCGACAACTTCAAGGCCCCCTACGACGCCACCGTGGTGTCCAAGCTGGCTGCCGCCGGGGCTGTGACCCTGGGCAAGACCAACATGGACGAGTTCGCCATGGGTTCGGCCAACGAGTCGAGCTACTACGGCGCGGTGAAAAACCCGTGGAACCTCGACCACGTACCCGGTGGTTCGTCCGGTGGTTCGGCCGCCGCCGTTGCCGCGCGTTTCCTGCCGGCTGCCACGGCCACCGACACGGGCGGTTCGATCCGCCAGCCGGCGGCGTTCACCAACCTTACCGGGTTGAAGCCGACCTACGGTCGCGTTTCCCGCTGGGGCATGATCGCCTACGCCTCCAGCCTGGATCAGGGCGGCCCCCTGGCCCGTACTGCTGAAGACTGCGCAATTTTGTTACAAGGTATGGCCGGGTTCGATAAACAGGA
Organism: Pseudomonas petroselini; assembly: GCF_045037875.1. Lineage (NCBI taxonomy): Bacteria > Pseudomonadati > Pseudomonadota > Gammaproteobacteria > Pseudomonadales > Pseudomonadaceae > Pseudomonas > Pseudomonas petroselini. The sequence goes on along the minus strand of NZ_CP173614.1, from coordinate 1,783,405 downwards.
CTCCACCAGCATCGATGAGCCCGTGCCGGACTACAGCGCCAGCCTGAACACCTCGATCAAGGGCCTGCGCATCGGCGTGCCGAAGGAATACTTCAGCGCCGGTCTCGACCCGCGTATCGCCGAGCTGGTGCACAACAGCGTCAAGACGCTGGAAGGCCTCGGTGCGGTGATCAAGGAAATCAGCCTGCCGAACAACCAGCACGCGATTCCTGCCTACTATGTGATCGCGCCAGCGGAAGCCTCTTCCAACCTGTCGCGTTTCGACGGCGTGCGCTTCGGCTACCGCTGCGAAAACCCGAAAGACCTCACCGACCTGTACAAACGCTCCCGTGGCGAAGGCTTCGGCGCCGAAGTACAACGCCGGATCATGGTCGGGGCCTACGCCCTGTCGGCGGGCTACTACGACGCGTACTACCTCAAGGCGCAGAAAATCCGTCGCCTGATCAAGAACGACTTCATGGCGGCCTTTGAAGAAGTCGACGTGATCCTCGGCCCGACCACGCCGAACCCGGCCTGGAAGATCGGCGCCAAGACCGGCGACCCGATTGCCGAGTACCTGGAAGACCTCTACACCATCACCGCCAACCTCGCGGGCCTGCCGGGCTTGTCCATGCCCGCCGGTTTCGTCGATGGCCTGCCGGTCGGCGTGCAATTGCTCGCCCCATATTTCCAGGAAGGCCGCCTGCTCAATGTGGCGCACCAGTACCAGTTGAACACCGACTGGCACACTCGCACCCCTACCGGCTTCTGAGGAGAACACTATGCAATGGGAAGTTGTGATCGGGCTGGAGATTCATACCCAGCTCGCCACCCAATCGAAGATTTTCTCCGGTAGCGCCACCACGTTCGGCTCCGAGCCCAACACCCAGGCGAGCCTGGTAGACCTGGGCATGCCCGGCGTGCTGCCGGTGCTGAACCAGGAAGCGGTGCGCATGGCGGTGATGTTCGGCCTGGCGATTGACGCCGAGATCGGCCAGCACAACGTGTTCGCGCGCAAGAACTACTTCTACCCGGACCTGCCCAAGGGCTACCAGATCAGCCAGATGGAATTGCCAATCGTCGGCAAGGGCTACCTGGACATCCCACTGGAAGACGGCACCATCAAGCGCGTCGGCGTAACCCGCGCACATTTGGAAGAAGACGCCGGCAAAAGCCTGCATGAAGAATTCAACGGCGCCACCGGCATCGACCTGAACCGCGCCGGCACACCGCTGCTGGAGATCGTTTCCGAGCCGGACATGCGCAGCGCCAAGGAAGCCGTGGCCTACGTCAAGACCATCCACGCGCTGGTGCGTTACCTGGGCATCTGCGACGGCAACATGGCCGAAGGCTCGCTGCGGTGCGACTGCAACGTGTCGGTACGCCCCAAAGGCCAGGCCGAGTACGGCACTCGCTGCGAGATCAAGAACGTCAACTCGTTCCGCTTCATCGAGAAGGCGATCAACTCCGAAGTGCGTCGCCAGATCGAACTGATCGAGGACGGCGGCAAAGTGATCCAGCAAACCCGCCTGTACGACCCGAACAAAGACGAAACCCGCGCCATGCGCAGCAAAGAGGAAGCCAACGACTACCGTTACTTCCCCGACCCGGACCTGTTGCCGGTGGTGATCGAGGATTCGTTCCTCAATGACATCCGCGCTACCCTGCCGGAACTGCCGCCGCAAAAACGCGAACGCTTCCAGGCGCAGTTCGGCCTGTCGGTCTACGATGCGAGCGTGCTGGCTTCCAGTCGCGAACAAGCCGACTACTTCGAAAAAGTCGTGAGCATCGCCGGTGACGCCAAGCTGGCGGCCAACTGGGTGATGGTCGAGCTGGGCAGCCTGCTGAACAAACAGGGCCTGGAAATCGACGAAGCCCCCGTCACCGCCGAGCAACTGGGCGGCATGCTGCTGCGCATCAAGGACAACACCATCTCCGGCAAAATTGCCAAGACCGTGTTCGAAGCCATGGCCAGCGGTGAAGGCAGTGCCGACGAGATCATCGAGAAGCGTGGCCTCAAGCAAGTCACCGACAGCGGCGCGATTTCGGCCGTGCTGGATGAAATGCTCGCGGCCAATGCCGAGCAGGTCGAGCAATACCGTGCGGCAGACGAAGCCAAGCGCGGCAAGATGTTCGGCTTCTTTGTGGGCCAGGCGATGAAAGCCTCCAAAGGCAAGGCCAACCCGCAACAGGTGAACGAGCTGCTGAAAAGCAAGCTTGAAGGCTGATAGCAATGAAGGGGCCGACTGAGATCTCATGCTCGGCTCGGACCAAGGTGGGAGGGGGCTTGCCCCCCGATTGCAGAGTGTCAGCTGACGAATGCTTGGCTGATACACCGCTATCGGGGGCAAGCCCCCTCCCACATAAGCCCCTTCCACCTTTGATATGGGGATACCTTGAATGAAGCGCCTACTCGGCCTGATGATCCTGTCCTCCCTGCTGGCTGGCTGCGCCAGCGGCGTCATCAACCCCAACGGTTACGACGAAACCGGCACCGCTTCCTATTACGGCGCCAAACACCATGGCAACAAGACTGCCAGTGGTGAACCTTTCAACCAGAACGCCTTGACCGCCGCCCATCGGCGATTGCCCTTCGGCACCCAGGTCAAGGTCACCAACCTCGACAACGACAGATCCGTGGTTGTACGCATCAACGATCGCGGCCCGCATACCCGTGGGCGCTTGATTGATCTTTCACGCAAGGCCGCCGAGCAGCTGGGTATGATCAGCAGCGGCACCGCACGCGTGCGCGTACAAGCCTTGAGCAACTGACGATGGAGGCCCGGCCATTTTCGGACTAACCGCCCTCTCCCCCTGGAGCCTTCTGGAATTGGTCAGCGGCCTCCTGCTGCTGATCGTCGGCGCCGAAATCCTGGTGCGGGCCGCCGTACGCCTGGCCGCGAGCCTCAAGGTGCGGCCGTTGATCATTGGCCTGACCATCGTCGCCTTCGGCAGCAGCGCGCCACAGATGACCGTGAGCCTGCAGGCCACCCTGGCCGGCAATACGGATATCGCCGTGGGCAGCGTGATCGGCAGCAGCATCTTCAACATCCTTGTAACCCTGGGCCTGTCGGCGCTGATCATTCCGCTGCGGGTCTCCCGGCAACTGGTACGCCTGGATATCCCGGTGATGATCCTGGCCGGCCTGCTGGTGTTTACCCTGGCAGCCAATGAAGAGCTCACACCCATCGACGGCCTGCTGTTGCTCGTGGCCCTGATCGCCTACCTCGGCGTGCTGCATTACCAGACACGCCACTCCCGCCGCCCGCGCACGCTGGACACCGTGGCCAGGGCGCCGTGGCTGAGCAGCGTGCTGTTGATGCTCGGCGGGCTGCTGATTCTGGTGCTGGCCGGGCATCTGTTGCTCGGCGCTGCCGTGGACGTGGCGAGCGACCTGGGCCTGTCGGAACGCATCATCGGCCTGACGCTGATCGGTGTCGGCACCTCGCTGCCGTGCCTGGCCACCTCGCTGATTGCCGCCCTGCGCGGCGAGCGGGAAATTGCAGTGGGCAACGTGATCGGCAGCAACCTGTTCAACCTGCTCGGCGTATTGGGGCTGACCGCCTTGCTCGCGCCCTCGCCGCTGTCGGTTTCACCGAATGCCTTGGACTTTGACCTGCCGGTAATGCTCGGCGTGGTGGTGCTGTGCCTGCCGGTGTTCTACACCGGTTACCGCGTGACCCGTGCCGAAGGCCTGGTGCTGCTGGGCCTGTACCTGGCGTACGGGCTGCATGTAATGACGTTCACCACCGGCATGCCCCTGGCCAACAACCTTGAACAACTGATGCTGTATTACGTCTTGCCGGTGCTGGTGGCGTTTCTGTTGTTCAGCACGCTGCGAGCCTGGCGCCGCCAACACAAGAGGGAATCGCAATGACCGATCAAAAAAAGCCTGGGGTTGAAATGCGTCGCCAGGTCATGGGGGATGTATTCGTCGACCGTGCCTTGGGCAATGCCACCGAGTTCACCCAGCCGCTGCAGGACTTCGTCAACGAGCACGCCTGGGGCAGTGTGTGGAACCGCGAGGGGTTGTCGCTGAAAACCCGCAGCCTGATCACCCTCGCCGCCCTGACCGCGCTGAAGTGCCCGCAAGAGCTCAAGGGCCATGTGCGCGGCGCGCTGAACAATGGTTGCAGCGTGGAAGAGATCCGCGAAGCGCTGCTGCATTGCGCGGTGTACGCCGGAGTGCCGGCGGCGATTGATGCGTTTCGTGCGGCGCAGGAAGTGATCGAGGCGTATCAGGCAGATCAGCAGTGACGGTCAGATAGCTATCGGGGGCAAGCCCCTCTCACAATGAAGGTGTTCACCCATCCAAATGTGGGAGGGGGCTTGCCCCCGATTGGCCCTCACAGGCACCCGAGCGTTCAGATCCAACCACCCGCCTGCAACACAAAGATCCCGATATTCGTGGTCACTGCCGCCATCAGGGTGGTGATCACAATAATCGCCGCCGCCAGCTCATGATTGCCCTCGGCCGCCCTGGCCATGACAAAACTCGCAGCGGCCGTCGGCGCGCCGAAATACAGGAACAGAATCCCCAACTCCGGCCCTCGGAACCCCAGCAGCCAGGCGCCCAGGGTGGCGACCACCGGGAGCCAGACCATTTTCATCAGGCTCGCGCTCAGGGCCATGTTGCCGCTCTTGCGCAATGCGGCCAACGACAAGGTGCCACCAATGCAGATCAGCGCCAGCGGCAACGTGGTGTCTGCCAGGTACCCCAAGGATTTTTCCAGCCAGCCCGGCAAGCCGATCTGAAAATAGGCGAACGGCGCGGCCACAATCACGCTGATGATCAGCGGATTGGCCACCACACTTTTGAAGATGCTCCACGGGTCGGACTTGATGACTGGGCTGTAGACCGCCAGCACGATGGTCGACAACGTGTTGTAGAACAGGATCACCAGTGCGGCGAGGATCGCGCCGAGAGAGATACCGTAGTCGCCGTACATACTGGCCGCGAGTGCCAGGCCGATCACGCCGTTATTGCCGCGAAACGCGCCCTGGGTATAGATGCCACGGTCTTCACGCTTGCAACGGAAAATCGCCCAGCCCCAGGCCAAGGCAAAGCTGAGCAGCGTGGCGATGGCAAAGTAGATCAGCAAACCCGGTTTGAGCGCCGAATGCAGGTCGGCATGCAGGATGCCGAGGAACAGCAACGCCGGCATGGTGACATTGAACACCAGGGACGAGGCGGTGTGGATAAAGTTGTCGTTGATCCAGTTGAGGCGCTTGAGCAACACACCGAGAAACAGCATGGCAAACACCGGCGCGGTGATGGTGAGCGTCGCAAGGAAAATGGCGAGCATGCTGTATCAGCCTTAAGTCCTGTTATCAGGGGTTGCGATTATAAAGCAGTCGCGCTGGTTGCTCGCACTTCATTTCGACACATCAATACAAACTAAAAAAACTTGAACTCGGAACTGTGCCTATTTCGTATGAAATAACCACAGGATCTCACCCATCACGTATTCCTCGCACACAACGCTACACGGACTCCTACGTATAAATGGGACTCCACACCTCTTCTTCATAATTGCCGCCCCTGAAAATCCCTCTGTAACGAAATCACAACTCAGCAGCAAACCACCATTATTTCGAGGCACGAGAGGGGCTCATGCGTAAATCCTTCAACCATTTACACAATGTGTATATCAGAAGTTGGGATGATCAGGACGTTGAGGGTTATACCGAACTCCTCAGCGACCCCGAGGCAATGAAGTTCATTTCGGCCGGCAGCACGCGAGACAGGGCCGCTGCCATAAACGAAATATCAACGTTCAAAAAAGAAATTGCCGAGCAGAACTGGTCGCGCTGGGCTGTAAGCATTGGCCTGGACGGCCCCTTTATTGGTTATGCCGGATTCTCGAAAAAAGAGCATGGCATTAACTTTGGCAATCGTTTCCTCAAAAAATACTGGGGCACACCCTATCCCTTTATTGCCATCCACCTGGCACTTGAGTACGGGTTTTTGCACGTGGGTTTTGACCGCATTTACACACTGACCAACGTCAACCATCACCGTGCGCTGGAAATGAACAAAGCATTCTTGCACATGCCGGAGCTCACAGGAGAGGTGATGGAAACCGCCTTTGGCCCTCACACAAAGATCGACCTTACGTGTGAGCGCTTCAAAGAAATAAGCCCTGCCAACCTGGAGCGAATCAATCGGTTCTCACGCCGAATGAAAACTGCCGAGCAGAAAAAGCTGGCTTGAAAAAAACACTGCTGAGTAAGCCACCATGAACAACAAAGTGCCGCCACTCGACCCCCTTCACTCTATAGCAGGCCTGTGCACCCGAAAAACCTGGGCGTTCCCCAGTGTTCTACGGCAACTTTACCTGCCCTTCGGTTGTGTGCTGGCGTGTGTGCGCCTGGTCTCGATGATCGCAGTGAGCCTGATCGCCTGGCCGCTTCCAGTAGGCGCCAAGCGAATCCTGTATCGAGGCCTTCTCTGGATACTGGGCATTCGCATCAAGTGCGCCCTGTCACCGCGACAAATCTCAACGCTCACCAGCGGTTGTGTGGTGGCCGCCAACCACGTCAGCGTGATTGATCCGTTTGCAATCCTGGCGATGCCTGGAGCAACGCTGGTGGCGTCCAGCGGCTACAACCGGGTTGTCGCCTTCACGGCTTTGCTGCTGATCAAATGCGCGGGTGGGCACTTCTGGAACGGTGCCGATAAGAAGACCTTCTCCCGCAATCTGCAAAAGATGCGAACCAACCCCCAAGGGACCGCTCTCTACACGACCCCCGAAGCGACCATTAACAATGGCCACGGCTTGTATCGCTTTCGGGCTGGGCTGTTGAGCCGCCAGTTACCCGTCGTGCCACTGGCCGGGCGCCTGATTCTCCCGTTCGGCCTGGTCGCAAGCCCGCTTCATGCCTCCGCCCTGGCGAGTTTCCTACGCTTGCTGATGATGCCCTGGATGGTCTGCGAAATGACCTATCTGGAACGCCTGGAACGCGAGGAGCATCAGAGCGGGCAAGCGTTTGCCGACCAGATACAAGCACGCATCGCCCAGCACTTGGGAATTGCCGCGACCCACTGGACCCGAGAGGATAAGCACCGCTATCGCCAGATAGATGCGCAGGCACGCCGATGAAAGCGCCCCCTGCAACGCATGTCATTTTCGACTTCGACCAGACCTTGGTGAACCACGAAAGCACGCTTGAGATCGTCAAATCGGCAATTGCCGACAGCCCGAACGCTCAGGTAACGCTGGAACAACTCAACTTGGTTGTGCCCAAAGCCTTGTCAGGCCAAGCCAATATCCGGGAGTTGCTGTACTTGATGAAGACCCTGGCGTGCGTGCGCAAGCATCACGTTCATCGTTATACCCAAGCGATCATTGGCAACCTCGACCCAGCGCTTGTGCAAACGCTGCACAACCTGCAGCAAGAAGGTACACAAGTGCATATCCTTTCCGGCGGATACACAGAGTGGATTGCCCCCATTGCTCACTCACTGAATATCAACGCACAGGACGTTAAAGCCAACCGTCTTTTCTGGGCCGGATCACGCGCCGTGTGCCCGCGACCGTCGCCACTGATAAACCCCAGCAGGGGCAAGAGCAAGATTGTTCGGCAATGGCGCAAGAACGGCCGGCTCCAGGGAAGCGTCCTGATGGTCGGAGACGCTGGCTCCGACCATCAGGTGTATGCCGATGGCTGGGTTGACGGCTTTGTCTGCGCCGACTACTACACGACGCAGCCTATGCCCGAGATGTCCGGGCATATCCTCCGGGCTGACAGCCCGAAACAGGTTTACCCCCATCTCCAGGCCTTGATGAGGGCACTGCCTTGATTCCGGCAGGAAGACCTAGGTGATCGGCGCCGGGTTGAACAACGTAATGTCGTTATGCAACTTGTGATGCTCCGCCCACGTTTGCTTCTTGCCGCTGGCCACATCCAAGTAGAAGTGGAACAACTCCCAGCCCAACTCTTCGATGGTCGCGCGCCCGGTGGCAATGCGCCCGGCGTCGATATCGATGAGGTCCGGCCAGCGCTGCGCCAACTCCGTACGGGTCGAGACCTTCACTACCGGCGCCATGGCCAACCCATAAGGCGTGCCCCGCCCAGTGGTGAACACGTGCAGGTTCATCCCCGCTGCCAGTTGCAAGGTGCCGCACACAAAGTCGCTGGCCGGCGTGGCGCAAAAGATCAGGCCCTTGCCCTTGAACCGCTCGCCCGGACCCAGCACGCCGTTGATCGCGCTGCTGCCGGATTTGACGATGGAGCCCAGGGACTTCTCGACAATATTCGACAACCCGCCTTTCTTGTTGCCTGGCGTGGTGTTGGCGCTGCGATCCGCCTCGCCCTTGGCCAGGTAACGGTCGTACCAGTCCATTTCCCGTACCAGCTCCTCGGCAACTTCCTTCGTCTCTGCACGCGAAGTCAGCAGGTAAATGGCATCGCGGACTTCAGTCACTTCGGAAAACATCACCGTCGCCCCGGCCCGTAGCAGCAAATCCGAGGCATAACCCAGCGCCGGGTTGGCGGTGATGCCGGAAAACGCATCACTGCCGCCGCACTGCATGCCCAGGATCAGCTCCGACGCCGGCACGGTTTCCCGGCGGCGCTGGTCGAGCTTCTTCAAGCGCACCTCGGCCAGCGCCATGATCTGCTCGATCATTTCGGTAAACCCGTGGCTGGAATCCTGCAACCGGTACAACCACGGCTCGCTCAGGTCGACGGAGCTGTCGTTGTCGTGCATCACCTGCCCGGCCTGCAATTTCTCGCAGCCCAGGCTGATCACCAAGGCTTCGCCGCCCAGGTTCGGGTTGCGCGCCAGGTTACGCACGGTACGGATCGGGATGTAGGCATCCGTCGCCGTAATCGCCACCCCACAGCCGTAGCTGTGGGTCAGCGCCACCACGTCATCGACGTGGGGGTATTTGGGCAGCAATTCGTCCTTGATGCGCTTGACCGCGTGGTCCAGCACACCGGTAACGCATTGCACCGTGGTGGTGATGCCGAGGATATTGCGCGTGCCCACGGTGCCGTCGGCATTGCGGTAACCCTCGAACGTAAACCCTTCCAGCGGCGCCTGGGTTTCAGGCACCTCGGTGGACAGCGGCAAGCTGTCCAGCGGTGGCGCGGTCGGCATGCGCAGTTGATCTTCCTGGACCCAACTGCCGCGCGGAATCGGCGCCAAGGCGTAACCAATGGTCTGGCCGTAGCGAATAATCTGACCGCCTTCGGGGATATCTTCCAGGGTCACCTTGTGGCTCTGGGGGATGAAATCCACGGTCACCAGGCCGTCCGGGAACTCCGTCCCGGCCGGTACGCCCTGGTCATTGACCACGATCACCACGTTGTCGCGCTCGTGCAAACGAATCGAGCGCGGCGAGTCGGCATGTTCAATCAACTGCATCACACGGCCCCTCAGGAATGCGCTTCGGTTAGGTTGTTCAACTCAGGGCCCTTGGCTGGCGGCTCTTTGAGTACTACACGCTTGATCGGGCCAACGATGACCAGATAGCTGAACACTGCCACCAGCGCGTTGGCGCCGACGAACACCAGGGCCCATTTGAACGAACCGGTGGTGCTGATGATGTAGCCGATGACAATCGGCGTAGTGATCGAGGCCAGGTTACCGAAGGTGTTGAACAAGCCGCCACTGAGACCGGCGATTTGTTTCGGCGACGTGTCAGACACCACCGCCCAGCCCAGTGCGCCAACGCCTTTGCCGAAGAAAGCCAAGGCCATGAAGCCCACGACCATCCATTCAACATCGACATAGTTACACGCAATGATGCTGCTGGAGACCAGCAAGCCGGCGATGATCGGCGCCTTGCGGGCGAACGTCAGCGAATGGCCCTTGCGCAGCAGGTAGTCGGAAATCACCCCACCCAGCACGCCGCCGATGAAGCCGCAGATCGCCGGCAACGAGGCGATGAAACCGGCCTTGAGGATGGTCATGCCACGGTCCTGCACCAGGTACACCGGAAACCACGTCAGGAAGAAGTAGGTGATGCCATTGATGCAATACTGGCCCAGGTACACGCCGAGCATCATGCGGTTGGTCAGTAACTGGCGGATGTAATCCCACTTCGGACCGTCGGTTTTCTTACCCTTGCCCTTATCCTGGTCCATATCGACCATCGCGCCATTGGCGGCGATGTGGTTGAGCTCGGCTTCGTTGATCATCGGGTGCTGGCGTGGGCTGTGGATCACTTTCAGCCAGATCAGCGAGAACACGATGCCGATCACGCCCATCACGATAAACACATGCTGCCAGCCGAAGCGGTAGACGATCCATCCCATCAGCGGTGCAAACAGCACCGTGGCGAAGTACTGCGCCGAGTTGAAGATCGCCGATGCCGTACCGCGCTCGGCCGTCGGGAACCAGGCGGCCACAATGCGTGCGTTACCCGGGAAGGACGGCGCTTCAGCCAGGCCCACCATGAAACGCAGCATAAACAGCGCGACAACCGCAGTGGAGACACCGAACTCACCGACATAGCCTTGCAGCACGGTGAACAGCGACCAGGTGAAAATGCTCAGGGCATAGACTTTTTTCGAACCGAAGCGGTCGAGCAGCCAGCCGCCGGGGATTTGCCCGGCCACGTAGGCCCAACCGAATGCGGAGAAGATATAACCGAGGGTGACCGCGTCGATGCCGAGGTCTTTTTGCAGGCTGGAGCCCGCGATGGCGATGGTGGCCCGGTCGGCGTAGTTGATCGTGGTCACCAGGAACAGCATGAGCAGGATCAAATAGCGGACGTGGGTCGGCTTGGTCGCTTGCATCTAGAAGTACTCCCACTAATTATTTTTTTTGCGGGTAATTGTTGTGTGTATTGCTACTGAGGACCGCTTTATGTGGGAGCTGGCTTGCCTGCGATGCAGACAAGCCAGCTCCCACATAAGCGGGTTCCACAGGTGTTGCGTGTTACGAACCGATGTAGCTGGTTTTCACCACGGTGTAGAACTCTTGCGCATAGCGACCTTGCTCACGCGAACCATAGGATGAACCCTTACGGCCACCGAACGGAACGTGATAGTCCACACCGGCGGTTGGCAGGTTGACCATTACCATCCCGGCCTGGGAGTGGCGCTTGAAGTGGTTGGCGTACTTCAGCGACGTCGTGGCAATGCCCGCCGACAAACCGAACTCGGTGTCATTGGCCATGGCCAGCGCCGCCTCGTAGTCCGCGACGCGCACTACGTTGGCCACTGGGCCGAAGATCTCTTCACGGCTGATGCGCATGGCGGCTTCGCTGTCGGCAAACAGCGTCGGCGCCAGGTAATAACCTTCGGTATCGCAGGTCACCAGGCCACCACCGCTGACCAGCCGCGCACCTTCGCTTTGGCCGATGTCGATGTACTTGAGGTCCTGGTCCAACTGGGCCTGGGAAACCACCGGGCCGATGTCGGTGCCGCTTTTGAGGGCGTGGCCGACCTTGATCGACTTCATGCGCTCAGCCATGGCCGCGACGAACTGGTCGTGGATACCGGCGGTGACGATCAGGCGACTGGACGCCGTGCAACGCTGGCCGGTGGAGTAGAACGCGCTCTGTACGGACAGCTCGACGGCCTGCTTGAGGTCGGCGTCGTCCAGAATGATCTGCGGGTTCTTGCCGCCCATTTCCAACTGCACTTTGGCCTGGCGCGACACGCAGCTGACGGCGATCTGGCGACCGACGCCCACCGAACCGGTGAAGCTGATGCCATCGACTTTCGGGCTGTTGACCAGCACATCACCGACCACACGGCCGCTGCCCATTACCAGGTTGAATACACCGGCAGGGAAACCGGCACGGGAAATGATCTCTGCCAGGGCCCAGGCGCAGCCCGGTACCAGCTCGGCGGGCTTGATCACCACGCAGTTACCGTAGGCCAAGGCCGGGGCGATTTTCCACGCAGGGATGGCGATCGGGAAGTTCCACGGCGTGATCAAACCGACCACACCCAGGGCTTCGCGGGTGACTTCGACATTGACGCCCGGGCGAACCGATGGCACGTAGTCACCGGACAGGCGCAGGCACTCACCGGCGAAGAACTTGAAGATGTTACCGGCGCGGGTCACTTCGCCAATGGCTTCGGGCAGGGTCTTGCCCTCTTCACGGGCCAGCAGGGTGCCGAGCTCTTCGCGGCGAGCGAGGATTTCGCTGCCGACTTTATCCAAGGCATCGTGGCGAGCCTGGATCCCGGAAGTGGACCAAGCCGGGAACGCGGCGCGGGCAGCATCAATGGCGGTGTTGACTTGAGCAACGTCAGCCTTGGCGTATTCGCCAATGACATCGGACAACTCCGACGGGTTGAGGTTGACGCAATAGTCAGCGCCGGCCACCCACTGGTCATTGATGTAGTTATCAAAACGTTGAGCTTGAGACACGAATCTTCTCCTGACGCAAAAGGCCGCTGATTGCTCAGCGGCCTTGTGGATAATTTATTGCGGACCTTGCTTGTCGATCAGCGCGGCCAGGGCTTCGTATTCTTCCGGCAGCAGATCGGTCAGCGGGGTGCGCACCGGGCCTGCGTCATAGCCGGCGATTTTCGCGCCTGCCTTGACGATGCTCACGGCGTAACCGGCCTTGCGGTTGCGGATGTCCAGGTACGGCAGGAAGAAGTCGTCGATGATCTTGCCGACGGTGGCGTGATCGTCGCGGGCAATGGCGTGGTAGAAGTCCATCGCGGTTTTCGGGATGAAGTTGAACACCGCCGAGGAGTACACCGGCACGCCCAGTGCCTTGTAGGCAGCGGCGTAAACCTCTGCAGTCGGCAAGCCACCGAGGTAGCTGAAACGGTCGCCCAGGCGACGGCGGATCGACACCATCAACTCGATGTCACCCAGGCCGTCTTTGTAGCCGATCAGGTTCGGGCAGCGCTCGGCCAGGCGTTCCAGCAGGGGCGCCGTCAAGCGACAAACGTTGCGGTTATAGACCACGACACCGATCTTGACCGACTTGCACACGGCTTCAACGTGGGCGGCAACACCGTCCTGGCTGGCTTCGGTGAGGTAGTGCGGCAGCAGCAGCAAACCTTTGGCACCCAGGCGCTCGGCCTCTTGGGCGTACTCGATGGCCTGGCGGGTTGCACCGCCGACACCGGCAAGAATCGGCACGCTGGTGGCGCAGGTATCAACGGCGGTTTTCACCACTTGGGAATATTCGCTGGCAGCGAGGGAGAAAAACTCACCGGTACCGCCGGCAGCGAACAGGGCGGTAGCGCCGTAAGGGGCCAGCCATTCCAGGCGCTTGATGTAGCCCGCCTGGTGGAAGTCACCCTGGGCATTGAAATCGGTCACCGGGAAAGACAGCAGACCGTGGGAGAGGATGGACTTCAGTTCTTGTGGATTCATTATTCGAACACCCTGGGCGAAGACTTTCTATTGAAAGGTTGTTGTTGGTTTTGGTGATGTCGTACGTCATCGTACAACTATAAATAATTTCGTCAACTGCAATTCATCGACCGTTCGCAGATGCAGGGGCGGAACACTTCAAAACCGCTGTTCTTGACGTGGGACTTTTTTCCTCTATGCTCGCTAAAGCTGTATATATATACAGCCTTTAAGGAAGATTCCTACGACATAGCAAGGAGCTAACATGTCAGGTCTTGAACTCGCAGCACCCGAAAAAAAACCGCCCACCCTGCGTTTTGAAGGGGGTGAACACACCGCCATCGGCGATGACGCCCTGTTGCGCTTTGTCAAAGATGCCGCGCCGATTCCCGCGCGCCAGATCGAACTGCACCTGCCCAACGGACTGGCGCTGACGTATGGCCAAGTCATCGCCCTGGGCGGCGACTTCTATGGCATTCCTGGCCAGCCCATCAGCGATGGCACCTCCCCTGCCGAACGCGTGCAACGCTTTACCGCAGCTTTCAACTCCCTGGCCGTGCTGCCCGCCGCGCGCGAAGAAGCACACAAGATCCTCGCCGTGATGCAAAAGGAGATTTCTGCGGTCCAGCAGGCGGTCAAGGAGGGCAAGCAGGCCCATGAGGCTTACGACGCGCTGGGCGATACGTTGTCTGGAGAATGGAACCGCATCACCGGCGGAGGCAGCGCGGTGTCGGCGCTGATTCCACTGGGGCGCTATTTGAAGTTGGCGGCGGACAATGCCGACCACTTCGGCGAGTGGGCGCTGTCGGCCTACCTGGCGGGGCATACGGCGGCGTTGCAGCAAGCTGTCGTGGCTCACCAGACCGGCACCGATCAGGCGCTGGAACTGGCGTATGCCATGAACGGTTTTGCTGATCACTTTTTGACCGATCTGTTTTCGGCAGGCCATTTGCGTGTGCCGCGCAAACAACTCGCCGCGGTGGTGACACCCGGTGAACTGGGTTCGCTGATCAGCCGTTTCATGCATGACGAAGACAGCAAGTTCGGGCTCAAGGTGCGTAATGCCATGGGCGATCAGTGGCACGCCTATGGGGATAAGCGCTACTTCGACGCGATTGATGCGGACAATCGGGTGCAGGTCAAACGTGCGGTGCAGGCTTCGGCGGATGAGGTCTTCGAGACGTTTATCAGCGGTGTCGCGCCCTCCCCGGCCAACTTCAAGGCGCCGTTGTATGTTCCGGACCTGAATGCGGCGCAGAACCCGGCGAATAACTTCTCGCCGCTGTTCAAGATGGAGGGGGATAAGGTGCTGCGCCGCAAGGAGGTGAATGACCTGAACGACAAGCACTGGACAAATGATTGGTGGGGGTGGAGTACGTATTTGTTGTTGAAGGACTACAGGCCGAACAGCCCGCAGTCTTGAGGTGATCATAGCTCCACGTGTGCAAACGCGCGCGTGGGGCCGTTCGTCGCGACTGTTAATTCTGACAGTATCGCCAGATCACAGACATCCCTAACGTTGCCACGGACTCCCCAGTGTCCAGCCCGAGAGGACTAAACAGCGTAAGCGTCTGGAGAGGCAAACATTATTTTGGTAATCGATGAGGTGTGAAAATGGCGCACAAACCGATGCTGACTTTTAAAGTCAACGGAACCAACCAGCCCCAAACCCAAGAGGGTTGCGTAGGCGTTAACGAGATTATCGCGGTAGGCGATTTTGTTGTTCAAGACGGCACTAGGTTTCGTGTAATCAGCAAAACGTTCGTCATGGAAGATGATGTGACAGTAGTTATCGAGTACGACATGGAGCCTGCCTGAAGTCATCGCGCTACTGTCGCTGCGCCTCCGCCTCTTCATGGGCATGGCGCAGCCGCTCGCGGCTGTTGGTCAAATGCAACCGCATCGCCGCCCGCGCCGCATCCGAATCCTGACGCGCAATCGCCTCGTAGATCTCTTCATGCTCACGGCTCAAGCGCCCCATGTAGTGCTGCTGGTCGTCATGGGCCAAGCGCGCCGAGTTCAGGCGGGTGCGCGGAATGATGCTGGTGCCCAGGTGGGTCATGATGTCGGTGAAGTAGCGGTTGCCGGTGGACAGCGCAATTTCCAGGTGGAACGCAAAGTCGGATGCCACCGCATCGCCGGCGTGGGCCGCGCTTTCATTCAGGGCATCGAGCGCCGCACGCATGGCGGCCAATTGTTCATCGTTGCGGCGCAACGCGGCGAGGCCGGCGGACTCCACTTCCAGGCTGATCCGCAGCTCCAGAATCGCCAGCACATCGCGCAGGGTAACGACCGTGGCCGGATCGATGCGAAAGCCGCTCGGGCTTGGCGTGTCGAGCACAAAAGTGCCGATACCATGGCGGGTTTCTACCTGTCCCGCCGCCTGCAGACGTGAGATAGCCTCCCGCACCACCGTGCGGCTGACCCCATGGGCGTCCATGATCGCCGACTCGGTGGGCAGCTTATCGCCCCGCTTGAGTTGGCCGTCGCGGATCTGCTCGGACAACACCGTGACCAATTCCTGGGCAAGGCTGCGGCGCTTGCGGGGAAGACGAGGGGCGGTGTTGGCGTTTTCCATGATGAATCATCTTTCTCGTTGAGCTTGAACACGCATCATAGCCTATGGTGGTTGTACGATCACCGTCCGGGCACGACTTTCATCCCTATCCTGCGCGCAAAAAAATGCCCCGACACAGGTCGAGGCATTTTTTCGGCCTACCCGAAGGTCAAGCCCATCATTTCACCACCTTCAGGCTCGGCCGGCCGCTAGGGCGCGGTGGCTCGGAATCCGGTGGTGGCAAATCATCACCCGCTTCGCTTTCGATCGCTTCATCCTCCTCGAAAGGCGACTCCAGATCGAACACCATGCCTTGACCATTCTCCCGGGCATAGATGCCGAGGATGGCGCCAATCGGCACGTACAGCGTATGCGGCACACCGCCGAAACGCCCTTCGAAGCTCACCGCTTCATTGTCCATGTGCAGGTGACGCACCGCACTGGGTGATACGTTCAGCACAATCTGCCCATCACTGGAAAAACCCTCCGGTACCTGAACCGCAGGAAATTCGGAATTGACCAGCATGTGCGGGGTGCAATCGTTGTCCACAATCCACTCATAGAGCGCGCGGACCAGGTAGGGTCGACTGGAGTTCATCAGCGGCTCCTTAAGCCTTAGCGCATATCGCGTTCGACGCCAGACAGACTCGCCTGGAAAGCCTCACGCGCAAACTGGCGCTCCATGTAATCAAGCAGCGGCTTGGCCGGCCGCGGCAGTTCAATACCGAGAATCGGCAAGCGCCAGAGTATCGGTAATAGGCAGCAATCCACCAAGCTTTGTTCCTCACTGAGGAAAAAAGGTTTATCCGCGAACAACGGCGAAACGCCGGTCAGGCTCTCGCGCAATTCCTTACGCGCCTGCACCCGAACAGCTTCTTTTGTACGCGAATCCAGAATCGAATCCACCAACCCGCACCAGTCACGCTGGATCCGATGGATCAGCAGTCGGCTGTTGGCACGCGCCACCGGATAAACCGGCAGCAAAGGCGGATGCGGATAACGCTCATCCAGGTATTCCATCACCACGGTTGACTCCCACAACGCCAGGTCACGATCGACCAGGGTGGGCAAGCTGCCGTAAGGGTTCACTTCGATCAGTTTCGGCGGATGACGACCCACTTCCACACTGATGATCTCGGCGCTGACACCCTTCTCTGCGAGCACGATGCGTACTCGGTGGGAATAGTGGTCGGCGGGGTCGGAGTAACAGGCCAACCGGTTGGTCACGCCCATGGCGGTCCTCCTCGCTTGTTGAAATTATCGAAAGCTCAAAAACGAGCGCGCCCAGGGAGCATCCCTGTAACGCCTGATAGAACCAGACCGCTACGTATTCAGAGATGCCGCTGGGCGCGCAAGATTAACAGCAATTGCTTACGGTTGGATCAATGCACATCCTTCCAGTATTCGCGTTTGAGCAGATAGGCGAATACGAAGAAGAAGGCCAGGTACAGCAACACATACGTACCGATGCGCTGATGCTGCAGTTTGACCGGGTTGGCGGAGTAGGCCAGGAAGGTCACAAGGTTCTTGACCTTCTCGTCGAACTGCTCGTCCGTCAACGAACCTGGGGTTTCTATCTTCAGTTGATCGCACGCTTCATGAGTCAAAGGTGTGCCGGTCAACGGATCGTATTGCTTCTTGCCGTCTTCAACGACCTGGATCTGCTTGCATCCTACCACTTGCTTGCCTTGCAGGCCGACCAGAACGTTAGGCATGCCGACATTCGGGAACACACGGTTGTTCACGCCATAAGGGCGCGCCGGGTCCTCGTAGAAGGATTTCAGGTAGCCGTAAAGCCAGTCGGTGCCGCGTACACGTGCCACCAGAGTCAAGTCAGGCGGTGCTGCGCCGAACCAGGTCTTGGCGTCGGCAGGCTTCATGCCGATGTTCATGTGGTCACCGATCTTGGCACCGGTGAACACCAGCTTCTCCAGCATCATTTCATGGGGGATACCGAGGTCATCGGCCACCCGCTCGTAACGCTGGAACTTGGCGCTGTGGCAGCCCATGCAATAGTTGGCGAACGTACGCGCGCCGTCTTGCATAGCCGCCTTGTCAGACACGTCGATATCGACTTTTTCCAGTTCCGGGCCGCCGTGCTCGGCAGCGAAGGACAGTAGCGGCAGGGCCGCAAGCATCAATGCAACGAATAACTTTTTCATCAGCCAGTCACCCTTTCCGGAACCGGTTTGGTCTTCTCGAGCCGGGTGTAGAACGGCATCAGAATGAAGTAGGCGAAGTACAGGAAGGTGCAGACCTGCGACAACAACGTACGCTCTGGGGTCGGCGCCAATACGCCCAGCACGCCCAGGATCACGAACGCAATGCAGAACACCCACAGCCAGATCTTGCTCAGCCAGCCTTTGTAGCGCATGGACTTGACCGGGCTGCGGTCGAGCCAAGGCAGCACGAACAGCACCGCAATGGCCGCCCCCATGGCGATCACGCCCATGAGTTTGTCGGGGATTGCGCGCAAGATCGCGTAGAACGGCGTGAAATACCAGACCGGTGCAATATGCTCAGGCGTCTTGAAGGCGTTGGCTTGTTCGAAGTTCGGCTTCTCGAGGAAATAACCGCCCATCTCCGGGAAAAAGAACACGATCGAGCAGAACACGAACAGGAATACCACCACGCCGACAATGTCTTTCACGGTGTAGTAAGGGTGGAACGGAATGCCATCCAGCGGGATGCCGTTTTCATCCTTGTGCTTCTTGATGTCGACGCCGTCAGGGTTGTTGGAACCCACTTCGTGCAGGGCCAGGATGTGCAGCACCACCAGGCCGAGGATCACGATTGGCAAGGCCACCACGTGCAGGGCGAAGAAGCGGTTCAGGGTGATGCCGGAGATCAGGTAGTCACCACGGATCCACTGGGTCAGGTCATTGCCGATCACCGGGATCGCACCGAACAGCGAGATGATCACCTGGGCGCCCCAGTACGACATCTGGCCCCACGGCAGCAGGTAGCCCATGAAGGCTTCCGCCATCAGCGCCAGGTAGATCAGCATGCCGAACACCCACACCAGCTCGCGGGGCTTCTGGTACGAGCCGTAGAGCAGGCCACGGAACATGTGCAGGTAGACGACGATAAAGAACGCCGACGCGCCGGTGGAGTGCAGCAGGCGCAGGATCGAGCCGTACTCGACGTCACGCATGATGTATTCGACCGAGGCAAACGCCTCTTCCGCCGACGGCGTATAGCTCATCGTCAACCACACCCCGGTGACGATCTGGTTGACCAGCACCAGCAGTGCCAGGGAGCCGAAGAAGTAGAAGAAGTTGAAGTTCTTCGGCGCGTAATATTTGCTGAGATGGTCTTCCCACATTTTAGTGGCGGGGAAGCGCGCATCCACCCAATCCATGAACTTGCTCATCACGCGTTCTCCTTGTCGAGGCCAATGACAATGATGTCGTCAGATTCGTAGTTGTGCGGAGGAACCGGCAAGTTCAACGGAGCAGGCTGGGACTTGTAGACACGGCCGGCGAGGTCGTAGTGGGAGCCGTGGCAGGGGCAGAAGTAACCGCCGACCCAGTCCTTGCCCAGATCGACCGGGGCCACTTCCGGGCGAAAGGTAGGCGAGCAACCCAGGTGGGTACAAAGACCGACCAGCAGCAGGATCTCTGGCTTGATCGAACGCACTTCGTTCTTGGCGTAGGCGGGCTGGTCGGAATTCTCAGATTTGGGGTCAGACAGCTGGCCTTCGATCTTTTTCAGATTCCCCAGGATTTCCTCGGTACGACGAACAATGAAGACCGGCTGACCGCGCCATTCAGCAATCATCTGCTGCCCTGGCTCGATCTTGCTGATATTCACCTTCACCGGTGCACCTGCGGCTTTCGCCTTGGCACTGGGAAACCATGACCCCACGAACGGGACCGCAGCCCCCACCGCTCCTGCAGCACCCACCACGGATGTGGCTGCTACCAAGAAGCGACGCCGGCCTGCATTCACGCCGTCATTGCTCATTCAGTCCTCTCCCATCAGCTTTTTTGGCCTGTTAAATCAGGCGTCTACTAAGTGTTGAATCTTTACTTATAAAAATTTTGCCGAATGGTAATGAAAAGCCCCACGTATGACAAGGGAATTGCCCTGGGCTCAGCCTCCAGGCCTTGTAGTATAGGGGGTCTACGGATGTGGCAAGTTGTCACGGCGAAATTTGTGTATAAATCGCAGGCAATAAAAAACGCCCAGCTCCGTGAGGAGGCTGGGCGTTTTTGTGGAACGTAAAGCGAATTAACGCTTCGAGTACTGCGGACGCTTACGCGCTTTACGCAGACCGACTTTCTTACGTTCAACTTCACGGGCATCACGAGTCACGAAGCCAGCTTTGCGCAGAGCGCCACGCAGGGTTTCGTCGTACTGCATCAGAGCGCGAGTGATACCGTGGCGGATTGCGCCAGCTTGACCACTTACACCGCCACCGATAACGGTGACGTAGATGTCGAACTTTTCAACTGTCTCGGTCAGTTCCAGCGGCTGACGAACTACCATGCGGGCAGTTTCGCGGCCGAAGAAGTTGTCCAGAGTGCGGTTGTTGATCGAGATGTTACCAGTGCCCGGACGCAGGAAAACGCGTGCGGTTGCGGTTTTGCGACGGCCAGTGCCGTAATTTTGAGTCGCCGACATAATGAACTATTCCGTTAAAACTTCAGTTCTTGGGGCTGCTGAGCAGCATGAGGGTGTACAGCGCCCGCATAGACTTTCAGCTTGCGAAACATATCGCGACCCAGTGGGCCCTTAGGCAGCATGCCTTTGACCGCGATTTCGATCGGGGCTTCAGGCTTCTTGGCAATCAGGCCTTCGAAATTGGAAGACTTGATACCGCCTGGGAAACCGGAGTGACGGTAGTACATTTTGTCGCTTGCTTTGTTGCCGGTTACACGAACCTGCTCAGCGTTGATGATCACGATGTAGTCACCGGTGTCAACGTGAGGGGTGTACTCAGGCTTGTGCTTGCCACGCAGACGGCTGGCGACTTCAGTGGCCAGACGACCCAGGGTCTGACCAGCGGCGTCGACGACAAACCAGTCGCGCTGAACTGTTTCCGGTTTTGCAGTAAAAGTTGTCATTCTTTAATAGCCTCAGGGGCCGCCCTGTAAATTAGACGGCGGATCTTACTGAATAGTGCGTACTTTGACAAGTCAAAGGCAGCCGGATACAGACGCTATCGGGGGCTCGGGTCGGCGCGTCCGTTCAACGGCAAGATTCTTCGGCAGGCGGCGCATCACTTCCACTGCAGAAAGAGGTGGGCAATTATGCAGATTGCGAAAAAAAATTCAACCTGCTTTTATGATTGTTTTCCCCGAAGGAGTACACGATGGATTATCGACAGCTGGGCCGCACCGATCTGAACGTGAGCGCGATCGCCTTGGGCACCATGACCTGGGGCGAGCAGAACAGCGAGGCAGAGGCCTTCGCACAGATCGAACGGGCCAAGGCCGCCGGCATCAACTTCCTCGATACCGCGGAAATGTACCCGGTGCCGCCCAAGGCCGACACCTACGCCACCACCGAACGTTATATCGGCAATTACTTCAAAAGCCGTGGCGACCGCGCCGACTGGATCCTCGCCAGCAAGATCGCCGGCCCCGGCAACACCATCGACTACATCCGCGATGGTCACCTGCGCCACAACCGCAAACACATCGTCGAAGCCCTGGATGCCAGCCTAAAACGCCTGCAAACCGACTGGATCGATCTCTACCAGTTGCACTGGCCGGAGCGCAGCACCAACTTTTTCGGTCAACTGAGCTACAAGCACAAGGACGAAGACGACCTCACTCCGCTGGAGGAAACCCTCGAAGCACTGGATGAGCAAGTGAAGGCCGGCAAGATCCGCCATATCGGCCTGTCCAACGAGACCCCGTGGGGCACCATGAAATTCCTGGCCCTGGCCGAAGCCCGTGGCTGGTCACGCGCGGTGTCAATCCAGAACCCCTACAACCTGCTCAACCGCAGTTTTGAAGTGGGCCTGGCGGAAATCGCGATTCGTGAGCAATGCGGCCTGCTGGCGTATTCGCCCCTGGCATTCGGCATGCTCAGCGGCAAGTACGAAGGGGGCGCACGCCCGGCCAAGGCACGCCTGACCGAGTACAGCCGTTTCAGCCGCTACTTCAACCCGCAGTCGGAGGCGGCGTGCAGCCGTTACGTGGCACTGGCGCGCGAGCACGGCCTGGACCCGGCGCAGATGGCATTGGCGTTTGTGACACAACAGCCGTTCGTGACCAGCAACATTATTGGCGCAACGTCACTGGAGCAACTGGATAGCAACATCGCCAGTGCTGACCTGAAGCTGTCGAAGGAAGTGCTGGAAGGGATTGAGGCGATTCAGAAGGATCATCCGAATCCTGCGCCTTGATTGACCTCTAGACCGTTATCGGGGTGTAGAACCCTCCCACACTTGGAATGCATGCCAGTGTGGGAGGGGGCTTGCCCCCGATGACGCATTCAAGACCCGCAAAAAATCAAAGCGCCCGCGCAATAATCTCCTTCATGATTTCATTGGTACCCGCATAAATCCGCTGCACCCGCGCATCCGCCCACGCCCGCGCAATCGGGTATTCCCACATGAAGCCGTAGCCGCCGTGCAACTGCACACACTCGTCGAGCACCTTGCACTGCAGGTCCGTGGCCCAGTACTTGGCCATCGCCGCCGTGGGCACGTCCAGCTTGCCCTCCAGGTGCAACGCCATGCACTTGTCGACAAACACCCGACCGATCTGAATCTCGGTGGCCATCTCCGCCAACTTGAAGCGAGTGTTCTGGAAGTCGGCAATCGCCTTGCCGAACGCCTTGCGCTCGCGGGTGTATTCCAGGGTCCACGCCAGCGCCGCCTCGGCTGATGACAACGCGCCGATCGCCACCGTCAGGCGCTCCTGGGGCAA
Organism: Pseudomonas petroselini; assembly: GCF_045037875.1. NCBI lineage: Bacteria > Pseudomonadati > Pseudomonadota > Gammaproteobacteria > Pseudomonadales > Pseudomonadaceae > Pseudomonas > Pseudomonas petroselini. Next base: position 1,760,703 of record NZ_CP173614.1, on the reverse strand, counting down.
CTCCTGCATCAAATAGGCAAACCCCATCCCCGCCTGACCCAGCAGGTTTTCCTTGGGCACCCGTACATCCTGAAAGAACAGCTCCGAGGTGTCCTGGGCCTTCATGCCCACCTTCTCCAGGCGCTTGCCCTTGTCGAAGCCCGGCGTGTCGGCCTCTACCAGGAACAGGCTGGTGCCCTTGGCGCCCGCCTTGGGATCGGTCTTGGCCACCACGATCACCAACTCGGCCAGGTAGCCGTTGGTGATAAACGTCTTGGAGCCATTGATCACATACTCATCGCCGTCCAGTACCGCCGTGGTCTTGACCCCTTGCAGATCGGAACCGGCTCCCGGCTCGGTCATGGCAATGGCCGTGACCATCTCGCCGGAGATTAGCTTGGGCAGGTATTTGTGCTTCAGCGCCTCACTGCCGTAATGCAGGATGTACGGCGCAACAATGTCCGAGTGCAGGGAAAAACCAATGCCGGTCAGGCCCAGCCGGCTGATCTCTTCGATCACCACCGCGCTGTACAGAAAGTCCGCACCGAGCCCGCCATAGGCTTCCGGCAGGTGGGAGCACAACATGCCCGCCTCCCCCGCCTTGCTCCACAAACTGCGGTCGATATAGCCCTGTTTCTCCCATTGCCCGTGGAACGGCGCGGCGTCTTTTTCCAGGAAAGTGCGCACGCTCTCGCGGAAGAGTTCGTGTTCCGGACTGAACAAGGTTCTGGGAATCATGGGTCACCTGCGTGGATTGTCGGACAAAGACGAGCCCACAGAGACTATGCCCCGAAGGCATCACAGGACACTGGACACATGCGACAAAAAATAAGACGATCCAGCCGTCTGGTGACCACTTTCCCCTATAAGAATAAATGAAATTATGTCTAACCAAATCTCCACGCCGTTGCGGCGCGTCAGCATTTTGGCCATTGATCGGGTATTTGCTTCAACCCTCATGCAAGCCAAGGATTTCTTCCACCTCGCCAGCCTGCGTTACGGCAAGCAACAAGGCCTGGGCCTCACCCCGGCATTCGAAACACGCCTGGTCAGCCCCGACGGGCAATCGGTGTGCAGCTTCAGTGATGTAATCATGCCGGTGGATGGCGGCCTGGAAGACGCCGACATCATTGTGTTGCCGGCCTTCTGGGATGACTTCGACGCCTTGTGCACGCGCTACCCGCAGGTGCTGCCGTGGTTGCGCGAACAGCACGCACGCGGCGCGGTGTTATGCGGCGAAGCCACCGGGGTGTTCTGGCTGGCCGAAGCCGGCCTGCTCGACGGCAAGGAGGCCACGACCTACTGGCGCTTCTTCAACGCCTTCAGCGAACGCTTCCCCCAGGTGCAGCTCAACCAGGACAAGCACCTCACCGACGCCGACAACCTGTATTGCGCCGGCGGCACCACGTCCGCGTGCGACCTCTATATCTACCTGATCGAACGTTTCTGCGGCGCCAACATCGCCCAGGCCGTGGCCCGCGACATTCTCTACGAAGTGCAGCGCAGCTATTCCCCTGGACGCATTGGGTTTGGCGGGCAGAAGCTGCATCAGGATGTGATTATCCTGCAGATCCAGCACTGGCTCGAAGAGCACTTCGCCGACAAGTTCCGCTTCGAAGACGTGGCTCGGGAGCACGGCATGAGCATCCGCAACTTCATGCGCCGCTTCCAGACCGCCACCGGTGATAAGCCACTGCATTATCTGCAACGCTTGCGCATCGAAACGGCCAAGGGCTTGCTCTCGGGCAGCCGCAAGAGCATCAAGACCATCAGTTATGAGGTGGGGTATGACGATGCGAGCTTCTTTGCGCGGCTGTTCAGGCAGCACACGGAGTTGTCGCCTAACCAGTATCGGCAGCAGTTTCAGCAGGCTGCTTAAGCCAGGTTAAACGCGGTAAAAATGTGGGAGGGGGCTTGCTCCCGATAGCGGCGTGTCAGTGCCAGATGTGCTGACTGACACACTGCTATCGGGAGCAAGCCCCCTCCCACATTTAGATCTGTAGCGCTCTTAAGGCTTGTGTCCACGCGACAGGAACTCGTGGGACTGCATCTCCAGCAAGCGGCTCAACGTGCGCTGGAACTCGAAGTTCAGGCGGCCGCCGGTGTACAGGTCCTTGAGCTCGACTTCCGCCGAGATGATCAGCTTGACGTTACGGTCGTAGAACTCGTCGACCATGTTGATGAAACGTCGCGCGATGTCGTCGGTGGTAACGCTCATCTGCTCCACGCCGCTCAGGATCACTGCGTGGAAGATCTTGCCCAGTTCGATGTAGTCGTTCTGGCTACGCGGGCCGTCGCACAGTTGGCGGAACTCGAACCAGGCCACGTCATCGCAGGTGCGCAGCGCGATGATTTCGCGGTTCTCGATCATCAGCTTGTCGTTTTCCACCGCCTGGGTGCATTCCGGCGTGAGGGCGCGGAAGCTCTTTTTCAGGCTTTCGTGGGCCGCTTCATTCAGCGGGAAGTGGAACAGCTCCGCTTGCTCCAGGTGACGCAGGCGGTAGTCGACGCCGCTGTCGACGTTGACGATCTCGGTGTTCTGCTTGATCAGCGCGATGGCCGGCAGGAAGCGCGCGCGTTGCAGGCCGTCCTTGTACAAGCCGTCGGGTACGATGTTCGAGGTGGCGACCAGGGTCACGCCGTTCTTGAACAGTTCTTCCATCAGGGTGCCGAGGATCATGGCGTCGGTGATGTCGGAGACGAAGAACTCATCGAAACAGATCACTCGCGCTTCATCGGAGAAACGCTTGGCGATGATGGTCAGCGGGTTTTTCTCGCCCGGCAGGGTCTTCATCTCTTCGTGCACGCGCTTCATGAAGCGGTGGAAGTGCGTGCGCACCTTTTCCTTGAACGGCAGCGCTTCAAAAAAGGTGTCGACCAGGTAAGTCTTGCCGCGGCCGACGCCGCCCCAGAAGTACAAGCCTTTGACCGGCGTGTGGTCTTTCTTGCCAAACAGCTTGCTGAACATGCCTGGCTTGCTCTGCGAGGCCGCGACCAAGTCGTCGTACAGGCGCTGCAAATGACGCACCGCCGTTTCCTGGGCTGCGTCATGGAAGAATTCAGGGCGTTTCAGATCAGCTTGATATCGTTCTAGGGGCGTCATAATTCGTTAGCAAGGCAACAAAAACGGGCCGTCACTGTAACGACGGCCCTGGATAATGGCAATCAACCCTTGGTCGGGTTAATCCTCGAGGGGGGTCAACGCAACGCGCAAGGCTTCGATGGCGGCATCACGGGATGCTTCGTCGGCGAACTCGGCGCTGTCTGCCACGGCGGAACCGTCCAGCCATACGCTGAAGCCCAGGGCCTCAGTGCGTACGTCCAAAGCGTCACCGCTCTGCAGCTGCTTGGTCACCACGCCCGCCGCCTTGCCATCGGCAAAGTGGCGCGACAGCAGCAGTTGCTCACCATCCGCCGCCAGCAGGCGGAAGCGGAAGCTGCCATCGTCTTCGCGAAAGCTCACGAACCGTGCAGCTTTCGCCGCTTTCTTCTTGGCCGCAACCGGCGCCGAAGCCTGGTTGACGAACGAACGCAGGCCCACCGCTTCACGCAGTTCAGCCAGGAACGGTGCCGCCACGGCACGGGCCTTCTTGGCACCGACCAGCAGCAGGTCTTCCATGTCAGATGGGCGTGACATCAGTTGATGGTAGCGCTCACGGGCTTCGCCCAGTTGGCCATCCAGCAGTTGGAACAGACGGCTTTTCGCCTCGCCCCAACCCAGCCCTTGCAGCAGCTCGGCGCGGAACTCTTCTTCCTGGGCCTTGCTGGCAAACGCCTGGTACAGGGTGAACAGGTGCGAATTGTCCGGGTCCTTGGCTTCGCCAGGCGCGCGGGAGTCGGTAACGATCCGCGAGATGGCGTCCTTCATGTCCTTGGCGCTGGTGAACAACGGGATGGTGTTGTCGTAGCTCTTCGACATCTTGCGGCCATCCAGGCCCGGCAAAGTGGCGACGCTTTCTTCGATCAACGCCTCGGGCATGGTGAAGAATTCTTTGCCGTTGCCGAACAGGTGGTTGAAACGCTGGCCAATGTCACGGGCCATTTCCACGTGTTGGATCTGGTCGCGGCCCACCGGCACTTTGTGCGCGTTGAACATCAGGATGTCCGCCGCCATCAGCACCGGGTAGCTGTACAGGCCCATGGTGATGCCCGCGTCCGGGTCTTCGCCGGTTTCCACGTTCTTGTCCACCGAGGCTTTGTAGGCGTGGGCGCGGTTGAGCAAGCCCTTGGCGGCCACGCAGGTCAGCAGCCAGGTCAGCTCGGGGATTTCCGGGATGTCCGACTGCCGATAGAACGTCACCCGGTTCACGTCCAGGCCACCGGCCAGCCAGGTCGCGGCGATTTCCATACGCGAGCGCTGGATACGCTGCGGGTCATCGCATTTGATCAGGGCATGGTAGTCGGCCAGGAAGTAGAACGAGTCGGCATTCGCGTCCTGGCTGGCCAGGATTGCCGGGCGGATCGCACCGGCGTAGTTGCCCAGGTGCGGCGTGCCGGTGGTGGTGATGCCGGTGAGGATACGGGTACGAGTCGTCATGGGTAATCGCTTATCAGACTGCTATCAATTCGAGAGACGCGGCAGCACCAGATCCTTGAGATCGGTCAGCTTGCCGTGAAAAAAGTGTCCGCATTCTGCCACTTTCAGCAGCTCATGGGGGCGTTTCAGGGCGGCGGACCAGTCGTAGACCACTTGCGGGTCCACCACTTCGTCGGTTTCCGGCTGGATCAAGGTCAGCGGGCAGCCTTGGGGAAGCGTGTCGGTATCGCGCAGGCGCATCACCGCAGCGGCGACCATGAACAGGTGCGCGAGTTTTTCACCCTTGGCTTCCAGGCGCCCGCCAAGGCTGGCAGCCACGTAGCCGCCGAACGAAAACCCAAGCAGGGTGATCGGCAGATCAGGGTGTTTTTCCCGCAGCCACGTGGCGACCGCTTCGGCATCGTCCACTTCACCGGTGCTCATATCGTGCGTGCCGGCACTGGCGCCGACGCCACGGTAATTGAAACGCAAGGTAATCAAGCCGGCATCGCGGGCGGTACGTTGCAGAGTCGATACAACTTTATTGAGCATGGTCCCACCCTGCACCGGGTTAGGGTGGCAGATCAGCGCCAGGCCACGTGGCTCGGGGTGATCCAGGTACAGGGCTTCCAATTGGCCTACCGGGCCATCGATCAAAACGGGGGTTTCACGCATGAGCAAGGAATGAACTCCGTGACCTCTCAAAGGGTCGACTCGTCTAGCTAAAAGTCTGTGCATGGCATCATTGCGAGCTTAATCGCGGTATACAGCGCAGGTCCGAGCCGTTAACGTAAAGCAAAGCCGTTTATAGAGGAAGGACTCGTGGAACACTCGCTCTTAGTTTGGTTGTTGCCGACTCTTGCCCTGGTTGCCGGTGTCGCCATTGGATTCCTGGTTGCTCGCTTGCTGCCGAATGCCGCGCCTAACCGCACGCAGCGTCAGCTGGATGACATTCAGGAACGTTTTGACAGTTATCAGAACGAGGTTGTTACCCACTTCAACAGCACCGCGACCCTGGTCAAGAAGCTCACCCAGAGCTACCAGGAAGTACAGGATCACCTCGCCGATGGCGCTAACCGCCTGGCCCTCGACGACATCACCCGTCAGCGTCTGCTGGCCGCGTTGCATTCCGATGCACCGCAACCCCCACGGGAACGCCTGACCCCGCCACGGGAAAATCAGGAGCCACCACGGGACTACGCGCCAAAGACGCCGAACGCCCCAGGCATGCTGGATGAGCATTACGGCTTGAAGAAGTAAGTTCTCTTCAGGCAATTAAAAAGCCCGGTTGATCGATGATCAGCCGGGCTTTTTTGTGCACGCTCGTTCTCCAGAACACGGTAGATCCACTTTGGACGTGCTCCCACACTGGCTGCACGCGACCTTAAGCCAGTGGTTGCTCCTGCAACCAGCCACCCTCGATCCGCACATGCCTACCATGGAAGCGTTTGAGGCTGCTGCGATGACCCACGCTGACGATGCTCAGACCCGGCAGCTCATCAATCAGCGCCTGGTACAGCGTCGCCTCGTCCTCTTCATCCATCGCTGACGTCGCTTCGTCCATGTACAGCCATTGCGGTGCGAACAACAACGCGCGGGCAAAGGCCAGGCGTTGCTGCTCACCCGGCGAGAGCATGCGCTGCCAGTGATTGGCTTCATCCAGGCGCCCCACCAGGTGCGGCAGGCGGCAAGTTTCCAGGACCTGTGCATAACGTTCTGCCGAGTAGACGCTGTCGTCCTGTGGATAACTCAACACCGCCTTCAACGTGCCAATCGGCAAGTAGGGCTTCTGTGGCAGGAACAGGTAACGCTTGGCCGGCAGGCGAATGCTGCCGTGACCCGCAGGCCAGAGATGGCCCATGGCGCGCAGCAAGGTACTTTTGCCGCTGCCGGAGCGGCCGCTGAGCATGACGCGCTGACCCGGCTCGACGATCATGTTGGCGTCGGTGAGCAGGTGGCGGCCATCGGCCAGGTTCATGCCCAACCCTTGCACCACCAGGCGTTCGCCTTCCGCGTGCACCTCAATGGCGGCCGGGCGTTGCTCGTTTTCATCCATGGCCTGCTGAAAGCTCAAGAGACGGTCGCTGGTCGCCCGCCAACCGGCCAGGTCGGCATAAGCGCTGATAAACCAGCTGAAGTTGCCTTGCACGTTGCCAAACGCCGAGTTGATTTGCATCAGCTCACCCAGCTCGATCTTCCCGGCAAAGTAGCGGGGCGCGGCGACCACAAAGGCAAACACGATCGCAATCTGTTCATAGCCGGCGGTAAAGAATGTCAGGCGCTTGGACACCTTCATGATGTCCCAGAAGTTATGCCAGACCTTGCCGAATCGCGTGCTCAAGCGCTGGTTTTCGTTAGCCTCGCCGTTGTACAAGGCGATGCTCTCGGCATTCTCCCGCACCCGCACCATGGAGAAACGCAGGTCCGCTTCGAAACGTTGTTGTTGGTTGCTCAAGCCGATCAACCGGCGACCGATCAGGTGGGTCAACCAACTGCCCACGCCGGCGTAGACCAATGCGCACCAGAACATGTAGCCGGGGATGGTGATACCGAACACGTCAATGCTGCCCGAAACGCCCCACAGGATGACGGAAAACGACACCAGGCTGACCACATTGCGCAGCAGCCCAAGACCTAGACTCAGCGTGTTCGAGGTAAAACTATTGAGGTCTTCGGAGATACGTTGGTCCGGGTTATCAGTGTAGCCGCCCTGCTCCAACTGGTAGTAGTTTTTGTTGCCGAGCCAGCGCGCAAAGTGCTTTTCGGTGAGCCACGCCCGCCAGCGAATGGTCAGCATCTGAGTCAGGTAAAGGCGGTATACCGCGCCGAGAATAGCCACCGCTGCGATAGCGCAAAAATAGCCGATCTGTTGCCAGAAGGCGGCGGTGTCCTTTTTTTCCAGGGCGTTGTAGAAGTCCTTGTACCAGTGGTTGAGCCAGACGGAAATTGCCACGCTGAACAGCGACAGGCCGATCACCGCGGCCAACAGCAACCAGGCTTTGCCCTTCTCTTCACTTCGCCAATAAGGCGTGATCATCGCCCAGGTTCGGCGAAAGAATTGCCCACGCACAGCGTCATTGACCGCGGAGTACTCAGCGTTCGGATTCATCGTTCAGGCTCGTAGGGAAGAAGGCAGGCGTTTGAACCGATCATAGGTGATCGGTTCAGCGTTTCGCGCGGCCTGAAGCAGGTTGTTCAGCTTAGGTTCAGCGTCGTACCGGACGTTTCTGCAGCTTGCGTTGCAGGGTGCGACGGTGCATACCCAAGGCCCGCGCGGTGGCGGAGATATTGCCTTCGTGCTCGGTCAGCACGCGCTGGATGTGCTCCCACTGCAGGCGGTCCACCGACATCGGGTTTTCCGGCACCAGGGTGTCAAGGTCGGCATGCTCGGACAGCAACGCGGCCAGCACGTCGTCGGCGTCTGCCGGCTTGCACAGGTAGTTGCAGGCGCCGCGCTTGATCGCCTCGACAGCGGTGGCAATGCTGGAGTAACCGGTGAGGATCACCACGCGCATTTCCGGGTCGAGCTCCAGCAGCTTGGGCAGCAGCACCAGGCCGGAGTCGCCGTCCATTTTCAGGTCGAGCGCAGCGTAGTCCGGCAGATCGGCCTGGGCGATGGTCAGCCCTTCTTCGGCGGAGCCTGCGGTGCTCACGCGAAAACCGCGACGGCTCATGGCGCGCGCCATCACGCGGGTAAAGGTGGCGTCGTCATCTACCAGCAGCAGGTGCGGCAGTTCTTCGCCTTCGACTTGGATCTCGTCACTCATCGATATCTCCTCGTGCGACACGGGGCAGGCGCAGCTCGGTGAGCGTGCCGCCTTCCTCATGACTATAGAGTTTTACTGAGCCACCGGCGCGGGTCACGCTGGCCTTGCTCAAAAAAAGACCGAGGCCGAAGCCTTTGCCCTTGGTGGTAAAGAACGGTTTGCCGATCTGTTCGGCAATGGCCAGCGGCACGCCCGCGCCGTGGTCACGAATACTGATGGTGACGTTTTCCAGGTCCCAGTCCAGTTGAACGCCCAGGCCTTCGGGGCAGGCGTCGGCGGCATTGTTCAACAAGTTGAGCAGGGCCTGGGTCAAGTCCGGTGGCGGCGCCATGCGCGGCACGGTGCCTTGCCCTAATAGATGAAAACGGTAACTGGCTTCGGGGCGCATCAAGTGCCAGCGGTTCAGGGCTTCATCGAGCCACTGGGTCACGTCCTGCATCTCCACCGCCAGGCGGCGATTGGCTTCGGCGGCGCGCACCAACTGCTGAAGGGTCTGCTTGCACTGCTTGACCTGTTCACGCAACACGCCGAGATCTTCTTGCAATGCCGGGTCGTGATGGTCCTGGGTCATTTCGTTGAGCAGCACGCTCATGGTGGCCAAGGGTGTGCCCAGCTCATGGGCGGCGCCGGCGGCCTGGGTGGCAACGGCCAACAGCTGCTGGTCGCGCAAGCCTTCTTCACGGCGAATGGCGCGCAGTTCTTCCTGGCGGCGCAGTTCTTCGGCCATGCGGGCCGCGAAGAACGTAATGACCGCAGCGGACAGCGCAAAGCTCAACCACATCCCGTAGATCTGCAGGTTTTCCCGCGCGATCGGGAACGTTTGCAGCGGATAGAAGCGCGCCAACAGCAAGGTGTACAGCGTCAATGCGATGCCCGACAGCACCACCGAATAGCGCCACGGCAGGGTCACGGCGGCGATGGTCAGTGGCACCAGGTAATAAGAAACAAACGGATTGGTGGAACCACCGGAGAAATACAACAACACACTGTGGATAAACAGGTCGCACGCCAATTGCAGGGCGTATTCCAGCTCGGTCACCGGCCACGTGGTGCGCAACCGGATGGCGGTAAACACACAGAGCACGATGGAGAAACCCAGGGTCACGCCCAATTGCAGCCACGGCAGCGGCAACAGGTCGAACCAATAGGCGAGCCCGACGGAGCCGGCCTGTGCGGCCAGTACCAGGGTACGGATGAACGTCAGGCGCCAGAGGTTCTGGCGGGTGGCGGAAGTCAGTTTTACGGCGGCGAGCATGAGCTCTCCCGATGAGCGCTGCAGGCGGATCGGCAGGAGTATAAACGAAGCAGGCCGCCTGGCACGGCGCGTGTGGCTCTTTGCCGCAGCCTGGGCAAATGACCGTTCGTCGGCATCGCCACATGTGTAGCTAATGTGTAAACCCGAAGAACCCACTGCCACCGTCTACAGTCATACCCAACACGCACATCCCAAGGAGCTTCCATGTCTCGTTTCACTCGCAGTGCAGCCGTCATCACGCTCAGCGTCGGCGCCCTGGCCAGCCTTCCAGCCCTGGCCGCCGATGAGCTGCATTACAACCAGATTTCTCTGCGCGCCGAGGTCAGCCAGGAGGTGGCCCGCGACAAGATGATCGTGACCCTCTACACCGAATCCCAGAACAGCGACCCGGCCAAGCTTGCCGCCGAAATCACCAACACCCTGAACAAGGCCCTCGGTGAAGCCCGCGAAGTCAAAGGCGTGACACTGCGCCAGGGCAGCCGTAACAGCTACCCGATCTACGACAACAAGAACCAGAAGATCACCGGCTGGCGTGAACGCGCCGAACTGCGCCTGGAAAGCGCAGACTTTCCGGCGCTGTCCAAACTCACCGGCGAACTGTTGAACAGCCTGAAAATGGAAAACATGGACTTCGCCATCGCCGACACCACGCGCAAGTCCAGCGAAGATGCGCTGCTCAAGGACGCCGTCGCCGCGTTTAAAGCACGCGCGCAACTGGCCACCGATGCGTTGGGCGGCAAGGGTTACAAGATCGTGAACCTGAACTTCAACACCAACGGCTACCCGATGCCTTACGCCCGTGGCGGCATGATGATGAAAGCAGCCATGGCAGATTCGGCACCGACGCCTGAAGTCGAGGCCGGCACCAGCCAGGTAAGCATGAGCGCCGACGGCGTGATCGAAGTGCAGATGCAGTGACCCCTACCTGATTGGCCTGAACGGCGTTACCCTCGGTAGCGCCGTTTTCGTTTGGGCAGCTTATATATGCCTGCCATTTCAGGGGTCTCCATGGAAAGAATTGCCTTAAAACCGCTCATCCTCGCCGCAGGCCTGCTGGCCTTTATGCCACTGGCCCAAGCGGCCAGCACCCTGGTCTACTGCTCCGAAGCCAGCCCCGCCGGTTTCGACCCCAGCCAGTACACCAGCGGCACCGACTTTGACGCTTCCGCCGAAACCGTGTTCAACCGCCTGACCCAGTTCAAGCGCGGCGGCACCGAAGTCGAACCTGGCCTGGCGACCAGTTGGGATATCTCCAAAGACGGCCTGACCTACACCTTCCACCTGCGGGATGGCGTCAAGTTCCACACCACTGATTTCTTCACCCCTACCCGCGACTTCAACGCGGATGATGTGCTGTTTACCTTCAACCGTCTGCTGGATGCCGATAGCCCATTCCGCAAGGCCTACCCGTCCGAGTCGCCGTACTTCACCGACATGGGGTTGAACACCACGATCAAAAACGTCGAAAAACTCGACGAGCACACCGTGCGTTTCAACCTGAACAACGTCGACGCTTCGTTCGTGCAGAACCTGGCCATGAGCTTTGCCTCGGTGCAGTCCGCCGAATACGCCACCCAACTGCTCAAGCAAGGCAACGCTTCCGACATCAATCAAAAACCGGTGGGCACCGGCCCGTTTGTGTTCAAGCGTTACCAGAAGGACTCGCAGATCCGCTACGTGGCCAACAAGCAATATTGGAAACCCGAGGATGTGAAGCTCGACAACTTGGTGTTCGCCATCACCCCGGATGCCGCGTCGCGCCTGCAGAAGCTCAAGGCCGGCGAATGCCAGGTCAGCGGTTACCCGCGCCCTGCCGACATTGAAGTGATGAAACAAGACCCGAACTTGCGCGTGCTGCAGCAAGCCGGGTTCAACCTGGGCTTCCTGGCCTACAACGTGACCCACCCGCCGCTGGACCAGCTCAAGGTGCGCCAGGCGCTGGACATGGCCATCGATAAGCCCGCGATCATCAAGGCGGTGTACCAGAGCGCCGGGCAATTGGCGCAGAACGCGCTGCCGCCTGCGCAGTGGTCTTATGACCCCAGTATCAAGGACGCGCCCCACGACCCGGCAAAGGCCAAGGCGCTACTAAAAGAAGCAGGGGTTGCACCAGGTACCACCATCAACCTGTGGGCGATGACCGTACAGCGTGCTTCCAACCCGAACGCGCGGATGTCGGCACAAATGATCCAGCAGGATTGGGCAAAGATCGGCATCAAGGCCAACATCGTCAGCTATGAGTGGGGCGAATACATCAAGCGCGCCAAAAACGGTGAGCACGACGCGATGATTTATGGCTGGACTGGCGACAACGGCGACCCGGATAACTGGCTCGGCGTGCTCTACAGTTGTGCCGCGGTCAAGGGCAGCAACTACGCCAAATGGTGTAACCCGGCCTACGACAAACTGGTGCAGCAAGCCAAAGTCAGCAACGACCGCGAGCAGCGCATCAAGTGGTATCAACAGGCACAAAAAATCCTTAAGGAACAAGTACCTATAACGCCTATTGCGAACTCGACGGTTTTCCAACCGCTGCGCAAGGAAGTCCAAGACTTCAAGATCAGCCCTTTCGGGCTGACGCCGTTCTATGGCGTGAGTCTAGATAAGTAACAGCCGTGCGCCAACCGAGTGCGCCAGACGCCTCGGTTGGTCTTTTTTGGTGCAGCTCACGCACCGAAAAAACCCTCAAAATATGCGCAAATATGTACAAACTTTCATAATTGCGACATTCCTGTACGTTCGTACCACTGTTTCACCCTTGCAACGGTTCAGCATCTTGCAATGGGTATGGCGCCTGCATAAGTATCCGCAGGCCGACTCACGAGGTCGCCCTCACCACCAAAAATGACAACAAATCATGAGGCCAACATGCTTAAACACGCAGTCCTTCCGTTATTAGTGAGCGCTGGCCTTATGGCCGCCGCCCCCGTAGCCCTTGCGGCAACTAACCTGGTGTTCTGCTCCGAAGGGAGCCCGGCCGGTTTCGACCCAGGCCAGTACACCACCGGAACAGACTTCGATGCCTCGGCCGAAACCATGTTCAACCGCCTGACCCAGTTCGAACGCGGCGGCACCGCTGTGATTCCTGGGTTGGCCACCAGCTGGGACGTGTCCCCGGATGGCTTGACCTACACTTTCCACCTGCGTGATGGCGTCAAGTTCCACACCACCGCGTACTTCAAGCCGACCCGTACCTTCAATGCCGATGACGTGCTGTTCACGTTCAACCGCATGATCAACAAGGACGATCCGTTCCGCAAAGCCTACCCCACCGAGTTCCCGTACTTCACGGACATGGGGATGGACACCAACATCAAGAACATCGAGAAAGTCGATGAGCACACGGTCAAGTTCACCCTTGGCACTGTGGACGCCGCCTTTATCCAGAACCTGGCAATGAGCTTCGCGTCGATCCAGTCGGCTGAATACGCCGCCCAACTGTTGAAAGAAGGCAAGGCCTCGGACATCAACCAGAAACCGGTCGGTACTGGCCCGTTCGTGTTCAAGAGCTACCAGAAAGACTCGAACATCCGTTACACCGGCAACAAGGACTACTGGAAACCTGAAGACGTCAAGATCGATAACCTGATCTTCGCCATCACCACCGACCCGTCGGTGCGTATCCAGAAGCTGAAGAAAAACGAATGCCAGATCACCCTGTTCCCGCGTCCGGCCGACCTCAAGGCGCTGGAAGCCGACAAGGACCTGAAACTGCCGAACCAGGCCGGTTTCAACCTGGGCTACATCGCCTACAACGTCATGGACAAGGTCAAGGGCAGCGACCAGCCCAACCCGCTGGCTGACCTGCGCGTGCGCCAGGCGCTGGACATGTCGGTGAACAAGCAACAGATCATCGACTCCGTGTACCAGGGCGCCGGTCAACTGGCCGTCAACGCCATGCCGCCGACCCAATGGTCGTATGACACCACCATCAAGGACGCCAAGTACGATCCTGAGAAAGCCAAGGCACTGCTCAAGGAAGCTGGCGTCAAGGAAGGGACCGAAATCGTTCTGTGGGCAATGCCGGTTCAGCGTCCGTACAACCCGAACGCCAAGCTGATGGCTGAAATGCTGCAAAACGACTGGAAGAAGATCGGTCTGAACGTGAAAATCACCAGCTACGAGTGGGGCGAGTACATCAAGCGCTCCAAAGGTGGCGAGAACCAGGCCATGATCATTGGCTGGAGCGGTGACAATGGTGACCCGGACAACTGGCTGAACGTGCTGTTCGGCTGCGACTCGCTGTCCGGTAACAACTTCTCCAAATGGTGCGACAAGAAATTCGACGGCATCGTGAAAGAAGCCAAAGCCACATCGGATGTCGCCAAACGCACCGAGCTGTATAAGCAGGCGCAACATATCCTCAAAGATGCAGTCCCGATGACACCTATCGCGCACTCGACGGTGTATCAACCCATGCGCAACACCGTGCAGGACTTCAAGATCAGCCCGTTTGGCTTGAACTCCTTCTACGGCGTGAGCGTAAGCGGCAAGTAAGAAGCCTTGACGGCGACGTTTCATAACGTCGCCGTTATTGCATCCGCCTGGCCAGTAGGCAACAGGCCGTGCTCGCAATCGTTGCGTCCTACAGCAATGAACTGCGAAGCGCGACGCCATTGCCTACAAGGTCAATCCGATTTGGCGCATTTACTGCGAAGTCCGAGACCCATAACGTCGTAGGACAGCAGAGGCTGCTAACACGGAAAGGCACTTGCTGCGTGTGGGATCAGTGATGTCCCCCTGGCCGTACGCCAGGGGGGTTGCTCGCTGATGACAATTACAAACAAGGATCGGGATCGTCATGCGCCATACCACCGTTCTATCCGCAATTTTTGGCACCAGCCTGTTGGCTGCGGCCACGATGGGCTATGCCGCCGACAAAAAGAGCCTGGTGTTCTGCTCGGAAGGCAGCCCGGCAGGCTTTGACACCGCGCAATACACCACCGCCACCGATAACGATGCGGCCGAACCGCTGTACAACCGCCTGGTTGAGTTTGAAAAGGGCGAGACCGGTGTCGTACCTGCGCTGGCAACCAAGTGGGATATTTCGCCAGATGGCCTGACCTACACCTTTCACCTGCGCGAAGGGGTGAAATTCCACAGCAACAAGGAATTCAAACCGACGCGGGACTTCAACGCCGACGATGTGCTGTTCACCTTCAACCGCATGCTTGACGCCGACCATCCGTTTCGCAAGGCCTACCCCACCGAGTTTCCGTACTTCAACGGGATGAGCCTGAACAAGAACATTGCCAAGGTCGAGAAAACCGACCCGCACACCGTGGTGATGACCCTGAACACGGTCGACGCCGCGTTTATCCAGAACATCGCCATGAGCTTCGCCGCGATCCTGTCGGCCGAATATGCCGAGCAACTGCTCAAGACCGGCAGGCCCAGCGACATCAACCAGAAGCCCATCGGCACCGGCCCTTTCGTGTTCCAGCGGTACCAGAAAGATTCGCAGATCCGGTACGTGGCCAACAAACAGTACTGGGACCCGAGCAAGGTCAAGCTGGACCAGTTGATCTTCGCCATCAACACCGACGCGTCGGTGCGGGTGCAAAAGCTCAAGGCGGGCGAATGCCAAGTGACGCTGCATCCGCGCCCGGCTGACGTCGACGCCCTCAAGGCCGACCCAAACCTGCAACTGCTGACCAAGCCGGGTTTCAACCTCGGCTATATCGCCTACAACGTGCGCCACAAGCCGTTCGACCAGCTCGAAGTGCGCCAGGCGCTGGACATGGCGGTGAACAAGCAGAGCATTCTGAACGCCGTGTACCAGGGCGCAGGGCAACTGGCGGTCAACGCCATGCCGCCGACGCAGTGGTCCTACGACGACAGTATCCAGGACGCCGCCTACAACCCGGAAAAGGCCAAGGAACTGCTCAAGGCCGCCGGCGTGAAGGAAGGCACCGAAATCACCCTATGGGCGATGCCGGTACAACGCCCGTACAACCCCAATGCCAAGCTGATGGCCGAGATGCTGCAAAGCGACTGGGCCAAGATCGGCCTCAAGGTCAAGATCGTCAGCTACGAGTGGGGCGAGTACATCAAGCGCACCAAGAACGGTGAGCACGATGTGAGCCTGATCGGCTGGACCGGCGACAACGGTGACCCGGACAACTGGCTGGGCACCCTCTACAGCTGCGACGCCATCGGCGGGAACAACTACTCCATGTGGTGTGACCCGGCGTACGACAAGCTGATCAAGCAAGCCAAGGTCGTGACCGACCGCGAACAAAGGACTGTTCTCTACAAACAGGCGCAGCAACTGCTCAAGCAGCAGGTGCCGATCACGCCAGTCGCCCACTCGACGGTCAACCAGCCGTTAAGCGCCAAAGTCGAAGGTTTCAAGGTCAGCCCCTTCGGCCGCAACGTGTTCTCGGGCGTCAGTATCACCCCATAAGAAAATAACCGGATTGCGCAGGGCGGCCCCCGCCTTGCTGCAAACGCGCGGCCTTTTGTTGGGATTTTTCCTACGCCAAACGTTTGCATGAGCTTGAACGAGTTACACACCCAATAGCCGGATCACCAAAAAAGACCGGCATTAAAAAGAGAACCAAAGGAGCTTCATTCATGAAACTGAGCAGCAAAGCGCTTCTGGCCCTGGCCATCAGCACCATCACGGCTACCGCCTACGCTGAAACCACCAGCCAGGACTTCGTTCCGACCACCCTGGCCGGCACCAGCGCACAAAGCGAGGCCAAAGGCTTTATCGACGGTCAAAGCCTGGGCGGTACAACCCGTAACTGGTATGCGAACGAAATGAAGTTTCGCAACGACCGCTTCAGCTACCGTAAAGACGGTGTGAAGACGCCGATCTCCCGTCGTATCAACTGGGCCCAAGGCACCATCCTCAACTACACCTCGGGCTTCACCCAAGGCACTGTAGGGGTCAGCACTGAAGTTGCTGCTTACAACTTCATCGCCCTTGATCGCGACCGCAAGGATATCGCCGGCGGCTCCAACCGTACCCTGGCGGATTCCGGCGGTGACGCTGTAGGCCAGTGGAGCAAACTGGGCCTGGCCAACGTCAAGTTCCGTGTGTCCAACACCACCTTGACCGCCGGTCGCCAGAATTTCAGCACCGGTATCGTCGACACCATCGGCAACCGCGCCCTGCCTTCAAGCTTTGAAGGTGTGAGCTTCAACAGCGAAGAGTTCAGCAACCTGTCGTTCCAGGGCGGTATCTTCGACCGCGTTTCGCCGCGTACCGAGCAGAGCCTGTCGAAATTCCGTTCCGAATACGGCAATGGCCAGGAAACCGACAAGGTCAAAACCCTGGGCTTCAACTACCAGCCGTTCAAGAGCCTGAAAACCAGCGTGTTCGCCGCTAACGTCGAAGACTTCTGGAACCAGTACTACTTCGGCGCTACCCATGAACTGGGTGATGCACAGACTCTGGCACTGACCACCGGCCTGAACTACTACAAAACCACTGACACCGGCAGCAAGAAGATGGGCAACATCGACAACGACACCTACTCGTTGTCCCTGGGCCTGACTCACCAAGCCCACAGCCTGACCTTCTCGTACCAGGAAGTGAACGGTGACGAGTACTTCGACTACCTGCACGAAACCAACGGCATCTACCTGGCCAACTCCCTGACTTCGGACTTCAACAGCCCGAACGAGAAGTCCTTCCAGATCGCCTACGGCATCAACATGGCCGAATACGGCGTGCCAGGCCTGAAGTTCAACGTCTACTCGGCTCGCGGTTGGGGCATCGACGGTACTCACTACAAAGGCACCGCCTACGGCGAAGCCGGCTCGTCGCGCAGCGACTTGCGCCTGATGGACGGCGAGAAGCACCAGGAATACGGTGTTGGCTCGTCCTACGCGATCCAGAGCGGCCCACTCAAGGCCACTACCATTCGTGCAACCTACGTGACTCACCGTGCCAGCTCCGAACAAGCTGACGGCAACATCAAAGAGTTCCGCCTGGTCACCACCATCCCATTCAACATTCTTTAATTAGCGCCAGGTAGACGGCGTGCTCAGGACGAGCCCGCCGTCTACGCTTGTCTGGTCCCATCGATTGCAGAGGGCTCTGAATGAAAATGCTCCCGCTACAAGCCGCTATGGCTGCCGCGCTGTTGAGCGTGGCGATCGGCGTTTCGGCCAAACCGCTGGTGGTCTGCACCGAAGCCAGCCCGGAAGGTTTCGACCCGGTCCTGTACACCACGGCCGTGACCGCTGACGCCGCTGCTGAAACCATGTTCAACCGCCTGGTGGACTTCAAGCCCGGCACCACCGAAGTGATCCCCGCGCTGGCCAAAGACTTGCCCGAGATCAGCGCCGATGGCCTGACCTACACCTTCCACCTGCGTGACGACATCAAGTTCCACACCACCGACTACTTCAAACCCACGCGCAACATGAACGCCGACGACGTGCTTTGGAGCTTCCAGCGCCAGCTGGACCCGAATCACCCATGGCATAAACAGTCCCTCGTGGGCTATCCGTACTTCGAAAGTATGGGTTTCAAGGAACTGCTCAAGAGCGTAGAGAAGACCGACGATTACACGGTCGTCTTTACCCTGACCCGTCCTGAAGCACCGTTTTTGGCCGACCTGGGCATGGCGTTCTCTTCCATCCATTCGAAGGAATACGCCGACCAGTTGCTCAAATCCGGCAAGACCGAAGACCTCAACGCCAAGCCCATCGGCACTGGCCCGTTCATCTTCACCCGTTATCAGAAAGACGCCCAGGCGCGATTCAAGGCCAACCCCGACTACTTCCGCGGCAAGCCGGCAGTCGACCCGCTGATCCTGGCGATCAGCACCGATAACAACGTGCGCCTGCAGAAACTCAAGGCCAACGAATGCCAGATCGCGCTGTTCCCCAAGCCGGATGACATTCCAAGCATCAAGAAAGACCCAAACTTGAAAGTCGATGAATTGGCGGCGATGACCACCAGTTACACCGCGCTGAACACCACCCACAAATACATGAGCGATGCGCGGGTCCGTCACGCAATCAACATCGCGTTCGACAAGGCCGGCTATACCGAAGCCCTGTTCGGCAAAGGCAATGCGGTGGTAGGTACCGGCCCTTATCCGCCGACCTTGCTGGGTTTCAGCGACAAACTGAAAAACCCGCCTCGCGACCTGGACAAGGCCCGCGCCCTGCTCAAGGAAGCCGGCGTACCGGAAGGCACCGAATTCACCCTGTTCACCCGTAACGGCGGCGGTCCGACCAACCCCAACCCGATGCTCGGCGCCCAGCGCATGCAGGCGGATCTGGCGCAGATTGGCCTGAAGGTCAATATCAGAGTCATGGAATGGGGCGAGATGCTCAAGCGTGCTAAAAACGGCGAGCACGACATGGTCTCGGCTGGCTGGGTCGGTGATAACGGCGACCCGGACAACTTCCTCACGCCAAACCTGAGTTGCGATGCTGCAAAAAACGGCGAAAACTACGCACGTTGGTGTAACAAAGAGTTTCAGGATTTGATCGACAAGGCGCGCGCCATCGCTGAACCCGGCCAGCGCGCTGCACTCTATGAACAAGCACAGGACGTTTTCGACAAGGACCAACCATGGCTTCCCATGGCTTACCCGAAACTGTTCACCGCCATGCGCAAGAACGTAGAAGGCTTTACCCAAAGCCCTCTAGGTACAAATAACTTCGCCACTACCCAGGTGAAGTAATAAGAGAAACGCTCGGCACCGCCCACCAGGGTGGTGCCGGACCTGCCTAACCGGCTGATTGAGGTACACCACAAGATGTTTAGTTTTATTGCCCGCCGACTGGGGTTATTGATCCCCACGTTTTTCGGCATAACGTTGCTCACGTTTGCGTTGATTCGCATGATCCCTGGCGACCCCGTCGAAGTCATGATGGGCGAGCGGCGCGTCGACCCCGAGATGCACGCACAGGCAATGGAACGCCTTGGCCTTAACAAGCCGTTGTATGCGCAATACCTGGATTACGTCGGCAAGCTCGCCCAGGGCGACCTTGGCGAATCGTTGCGCACCCGCACCAGCGTGTGGACTGAATTCACCGCCCTCTTCCCGGCGACCCTGGAACTGTCCATGGCCGCCCTGTTGTTCGCCGGTATCCTGGGCCTGTTGGCCGGGGTGATCGCGGCCTTGAAGCGAGGATCCCTGTTCGACCATGGGGTGATGGGCATCTCCCTCGCGGGCTATTCGATGCCGATCTTCTGGTGGGGCCTGATCCTGATCATGTTCTTCTCGGTAAGCCTGGGCTGGACCCCGGTTTCCGGGCGTATCGACCTGCTTTACGACATCGAGCCGCGCACCGGCTTCATGCTGATCGACACCCTGCTGGCTGACGAGCCGGACGCGTTCTGGGATGCGCTGCACCACCTGATCCTGCCGGCCATCGTGCTCGGTACCATCCCGTTGGCGGTGATCGCACGGATGACCCGTTCGTCGATGCTCGAAGTGCTGCGCGAAGACTACATCCGTACCGCCAAGGCCAAGGGCCTTTCGCCGGCACGCGTGGTATTCGTGCACGGCCTGCGTAACGCGCTGATCCCGGTATTGACCGTGGTTGGCCTGCAAGTCGGCACCCTGCTGGCCGGTGCGGTATTGACCGAAACTATCTTCTCGTGGCCCGGCATCGGCAAATGGCTGATCGAAGCCATTGGCGCGCGGGACTACCCGGTGGTGCAGAACGGCATCCTGCTGATCGCCTGCCTGGTGATCCTGGTGAACTTCGTGGTGGATATCCTCTACGGCTTCGCCAACCCACGCATCCGTCACCAGCGCTGAGATCATGACCATGACCACACCTACTCAAGTGTCAGCAGTCGATCAAAGCCTGCTGTACCCGTCCCCGTACAAAGAATTCTGGCAAGCCTTCTCCAAGAACAAAGGCGCGGTTGCCGGCCTGCTGTTCATGGCGCTGATCGTGTTCTGCGCGATCTTCGCCCCGTGGGTTGCCCCGCATAACCCGAGCGAGCAATACCGCGACTTCCTGCTGACCCCGCCGTCGTGGCTGGAAGGCGGGCAGATCCAGTTCCTGCTCGGCACCGACGAACTTGGCCGTGACTTGCTCTCGCGTCTTATCCAAGGCTCGCGCCTGTCGTTGCTGATCGGTTTGTCGTCGGTGGTGATGTCGCTGATCCCGGGCATCCTGTTGGGCCTGTTCGCTGGGTTCTTCCCGCGCTTGCTCGGCCCGACCATCATGCGCCTGATGGACATCATGCTGGCCCTGCCCTCGCTGCTGCTGGCGGTGGCCATTGTCGCGATCCTCGGCCCTGGCCTGATCAACACCGTGATCGCGATCGCCATCGTGTCGCTGCCGTCCTATGTCCGCCTGACCCGCGCTGCAGTGATGGGCGAGCTGAACCGTGACTATGTGACTGCCGCCCGCCTCGCCGGCGCCGGTCTGCCACGCCTGATGTTCATCACCGTGCTGCCTAACTGCATGGCACCGCTGATCGTCCAGGCCACCCTGAGTTTCTCCTCGGCGATCCTCGATGCTGCAGCCCTGGGCTTCCTTGGCCTTGGCGTACAACCGCCAACCCCTGAGTGGGGCACCATGCTGGCTTCGGCCCGTGACTACATCGAACGCGCCTGGTGGGTGGTGAGCCTGCCGGGTTTGACCATTTTGCTCAGCGTGCTGGCAATCAACTTGATGGGCGACGGTCTGCGCGATGCGCTGGACCCGAAACTCAAGAACGCCGCCTGAGGAGATTCCCATGTCACTGTTAGAAATCAAGAATCTCAACGTGCGCTTCGGCGACAAGACCGCCGTGCCGGTGGTCGATGGCCTCGACATTACCGTCGACAAAGGCGAAGTCCTGGCGATTGTTGGCGAGTCGGGCTCGGGTAAATCCGTGACCATGATGGCGCTGATGGGCCTGATCGAGCACCCCGGCATCGTCACCGCCGACGCGCTGAACTTCGACGGCAAGGACATGCTCAAGCTGAGCAACCGCCAGCGTCGCCAGATCGTCGGCAAGGACCTGGCGATGGTGTTCCAGGACCCGATGACCGCGCTGAACCCCAGCTACACCGTGGGTTTCCAAATTGAAGAAGTGCTGCGCCTGCACCTGAAAATGTCTGGCAAGCAAGCGCGCAAGCGCGCCATCGAACTGTTGGAAAAGGTTGAAATCCCTGGCGCTGCCAGCCGTATGGACGCCTACCCGCACCAGCTGTCCGGCGGTATGAGCCAGCGCGTGGCAATCGCCATGGCGATTGCCGGCGAGCCGAAGCTGCTGATCGCGGATGAGCCGACCACCGCGTTGGACGTGACCATCCAGGCGCAGATCATGGAACTGCTGCTGGCCTTGCAGAAAGAACAGAACATGGGCCTGGTGCTGATCACCCACGACCTCGCGGTCGTGGCCGAAACCGCCCAGCGCGTGTGCGTGATGTACGCCGGCCAAGCCGTGGAAGTCGGCCAAGTGCCGCAACTGTTCGACATTCCGGCGCACCCGTACAGCGAAGCCCTGCTCAAGGCGATTCCCGAGCACAGCCTCGGCGCCACGCGCCTGGCCACGCTGCCGGGTATCGTGCCCGGTCGTTATGACCGCCCGCAGGGTTGCCTGCTGTCGCCGCGCTGCCCGTATGTGCAGGAATCCTGCCGTACCCAGCGGCCTGGGCTTGATCCGAAAAGCAACAGCCTTGCGCGCTGCTTCTACCCCTTGAACCAGGAGGTGGCGTAATGGCCGTCGTTCTTACCGCCCGCGACCTCACCCGTCACTACGAAGTGTCCCGTGGCCTGTTCAAGGGCCATGCGTTGGTACGCGCGCTTAATGGTGTGTCGTTTGAACTGGAAGCCGGCAAGACCCTCGCCGTGGTAGGCGAGTCGGGTTGCGGCAAATCCACCCTGGCCCGTGCGCTCACGCTGATTGAAGAGCCGAGTTCGGGCTCGCTGAAAATCGCCGGTCAGGAAGTGGCCGGCGCCGACAAGGCCCAGCGCAAGCAATTGCGCAAAGACGTGCAGATGGTGTTCCAGAGCCCGTATGCCTCGTTGAACCCACGCCAGAAGGTCGGCGATCAACTCGGCGAGCCGTTGCTGATCAATACCAACCTGTCGGCCGCCGAACGCCGCGAGAAAGTCCAGGCGATGATGAAGCAAGTGGGCCTGCGCCCTGAGCATTATCAGCGCTACCCGCACATGTTCTCCGGTGGTCAGCGCCAGCGCATCGCCCTGGCCCGCGCCATGATGCTGCAACCGAAAGTGTTGGTGGCGGATGAACCGACCTCGGCACTCGACGTGTCGATCCAGGCCCAGGTGCTCAACCTGTTCATGGATTTGCAGCAGGAATTCAACACCGCCTACGTGTTCATTTCCCACAACCTCGCGGTGGTGCAACACGTCGCCGATGACGTGATGGTGATGTACCTCGGCCGCCCGGTGGAAGTCGGCCCCAAAGAAGACATCTACGCCCGGCCGCTGCACCCGTACACCCAGGCGCTGCTGTCGGCCACCCCGACCATCCACCCAGACCCGAGCAAACCGAAGATCAAGATCGTCGGCGAATTGCCCAACCCCCTGAACCCGCCGCCTGGCTGCGCGTTCCACAAACGCTGCCCGTACGCGACCCAGCGGTGCAGCACCGAGGAGCCGCAGCTGCGGCCGTTGGATAACCGCCAAGTGGCTTGCCATTACGCGGAGCAGTTTGTGGCTTAAAGCAACACGCTCCCTCAGGGGAGTTGCTCTTGTGGCGAGGGAGCTTGCTCCCGTTCGACTGCGTAGCAGTCGCCCGCTTTTGCGGGCGCTTCGCACCCCAGCGGGAGCAAGCTCCCTCACCACAACGGCCCGCGCCCACAGGGGGTCAAACAGTGGTAACGCGTTTCACAGCCCTTCCCACCCGGTTGCGCATCAGCCGGGTGGGAGGGGCTTTCTTTTGGTCAAGACCTACGTTTGGCTGTCGCCATCATCGTCGTCCGGGTCGTCACTGTCCGGCTCGTTCGTGGTGGAGTCATCATCGTCCTTGCTGCCACCCTGATCCTCGTCACCAGGCTCAGCTTCAGACTTGGCCAACTGCAGGCCCTTATCATGCGACGCCGAAAAGCTCGCCTGACCGCTCTGCACCGGGTTATGTGCCCAGGCCGCCGACATACCCAACGACATCAGCACCAGCACCTTTATCAACAGCACGACTCGTTGAAAAATACTCATGGTCGATTTCCGTCCAGTCAGTAGATGAAACCCGAACGACAGTGATCCACCGTCGCCAGTCCTTGAAGCTAGTTGTGATACTGGGTTTGCGCCAGCTATCAGGTGTCCCCGTCATCATAGGTTTCGCTGTCTTCCCCTTCGTTGTAGGGGTTTTCTGCGTCCTCTTTCGGGGCAGGCTGAGCCTGAGGTTGCCAACTGCCGGAGTTAACCTCCTGCTGCTTTTTCTTGGTGACAGGGCCGGTGTCTTTCCATTGGGGCGTTCCGGCGCCTGCAAGCGCCAATGAGGCGGACAACCCCAAAGCCCCGAGCAGCACCAGTTGAATGGCGCGTTGAGTTATACGCACGGTGGCCTCCTATTCCGTCGATGGGTAAGTGAAATACCTGAAACGCTAGACGGGATGTAAGGTTCTCGCCAATTCCACGCCTGGCTGAAAGCAAAATGTGGGAGGGGCCATGAAAAAGGGCGAAGCCATCACAGCTTCGCCCTGTTCCTTACCGCTCAGACCTTAATGGTGCTCGCGAGTCGCACGGAATTTCACATCCGGCCAACGCTCCTCCATCAACGCCAGGTTGACCCGGGTCGGAGCCAGGTAGGTGAGGTGACCACCGCCGTCCACCGCGAGGTTTTCCACCGCCTTGTTGGAAAACTCTTCCAGCTTCTTCTTATCGCTGCAATCGATCCAACGCGCGGAGTACACGGTGATCGGCTCATACGAGCACTCAACCTTGTATTCCTCTTTCAAGCGGCTCGCGACCACATCGAACTGCAGCACACCGACGGCGCCGAGGATGATGTCGTTGCTGCGCTCGGGGAAGAACACCTGGGTGGCGCCCTCTTCCGCCAATTGCTGCAAGCCTTGGCGCAGTTGCTTGGATTTGAGCGGGTCACGCAGGCGCACACGGCGGAACAGTTCCGGGGCGAAGTGCGGGATGCCGGTGAAGCTTAGGGACTCGCCTTCGGTGAAGGTGTCGCCGATCTGGATGGTGCCGTGGTTGTGCAGGCCGATGATGTCGCCGGCGAAGGCTTCTTCGAGCTGTTCACGCTCGGAGGAGAAGAACGTCAGGGCGTCGCCGATGCGCACGTCCTTGCCGGTGCGCACGTGGCGCATCTTCATGCCTTTGTCGTATTTGCCGGAGCAGATGCGCATGAAGGCGATGCGGTCGCGGTGTTTAGGGTCCATGTTCGCCTGGATCTTGAACACGAAGCCGGAGAACTTCTCTTCCACCGGTTCCACGGTGCGCTCGTTGGCGACACGGGGCAGCGGGCGCGGGGCCCAGTCCACGACAGCGTCGAGCACGTGATCGACACCGAAGTTGCCCAGGGCGGTCCCGAAGAACACCGGGGTCAGTTGGCCGTCGAGGAATTCCTGCTGGTTGAACGCGTGGCAGGCGCCTTGCACCAGTTCCAGCTGGTCGACAAAACGGTCGTACTCGTCGCCCAGGTGGGCGCGGGCTTCGTCGGAGTCAAGCTTCTCGATGATCTTGACGTCGGTGCGCTCGTGGCCATGGCCGGCGGTGTAGACAATGATGTAGTCGTCGGCCAGGTGGTACACGCCCTTGAAGTCGCGGTAGCAACCGATCGGCCAGGTGATCGGCGCGGCCTTGATCTTCAGGACGGCTTCGATTTCATCGAGCAACTCGATCGGGTCGCGGATATCGCGGTCGAGTTTGTTGATGAAGCTGACGATCGGCGTGTCACGCAAGCGGCACACGTCCATCAACGCGATGGTCCGTGGCTCGACGCCTTTACCGCCGTCGAGGACCATCAAGGCCGAGTCCACCGCCGTCAGGGTGCGGTAGGTGTCTTCGGAGAAGTCTTCGTGGCCTGGGGTGTCGAGCAGGTTGACCATGTGGTCGCGATACGGGAACTGCATGACCGACGTGGTAATGGAGATACCCCGTTGTTTTTCCATTTCCATCCAGTCGGAGGTGGCATGGCGGTCGGACTTGCGGGATTTCACCGTGCCGGCCACCGCGATTGCCTTGCCCATCAGCAACAGCTTCTCGGTGATGGTGGTTTTACCGGCATCGGGGTGGGAAATAATGGCGAAAGTGCGGCGTTTCGCGACTTCGGCGGCCTGGTGGGTCATGGGAAATCGCCTGGCAGGTGAGTCAAAAAAGGGCGGCGAGTATAGCGCAAACCCAGGAGGACGGACCACCGTTCAGCCCATTGGGGGTGGCTAAATGCTGCCAAGTGTGGAACCTTTTAAAAGGTAGAGACGTCCACTCCCCTGCTACCGCACTCGGAACAGGGGCTGATAAATCAGCAAGTTAGCCTGACGAGGCTGCGCTCATGGCTCGATCGCATACCGCGTTGCCGGTTTCGGCGAGCTGCATTTCGCGACCACATTCAGAGGCAGCCAGGCATGGCATTGCCGCCGGAGAATGTGGGCGCCGACAGAAGAAAAAAGGAGTCCGCCTGTGGCTATTCGCTATGGCAAAGGGCTGATAGGAGGAGCGGTTGTCGTCGCCCTCTTGGCCCTGCTGGTCCACTGGATCGGCATCAACACGATCGAACTGTACCGCGACGATTTGTTGTTTTACCTGCAAGCTCATTTGATCCTCGTTCTAGTCTCCATGCTGGCCGCCCTGATTGTGGGCATCCCCGCCGGTATCCTGCTCAGCCGACCGAACATGGTCGGGCGCGCAGAACGCTTCATGCAGATCTTCAACATCGGTAACACCGTCCCGCCCCTGGCCGTACTGGCCATCGCCCTCGGCGTTCTTGGCATCGGCAGCGGCCCGGCCATTTTCGCGCTGTTCCTCGCCTCCCTCCTGCCTATCGTGCGCAACACCTACGAAGGCCTGAAAAACGTTCAAGGCTCGCTGAAAGAAGCCGCCACCGGCATCGGCATGACGCCGCGCCAGGTGCTGTTTCGCGTGGAATTGCCCAACGCCGTGCCGATCATCATCGGCGGTGTGCGCGTGGCCCTGGCCATCAACGTCGGCACCGCACCGCTGGCGTTCCTGATTGGTGCCAACAGCCTCGGCAGCCTGATCTTCCCCGGCATCGCCCTGAACAATCAGCCGCAATTGCTGCTCGGCGCCGCGTGCACCGCGTTGCTGGCGTTGCTGCTTGACGGTCTGGTGACCATGGCCAGCCGCCTCTGGCTGGAACGTGGGTTGCGTCCGTCTTAAGGCTTGGCAAAGGAAATCACATGAAAAGACTGACTCTGATATTGAGCTGCGTCCTGCTGTTTGCAGGCATTGCGCAAGCCGCTGAAAAACCGTTGATCCGCATCGGCGCCCGGGTGTTCACCGAACAGACCCTGCTGGCCGAAATCACCTCCCAGTACCTGCGCACCAAGGGCTATCAAACCCAGGTGACCGGCGGCCTGGGCAGCAACCTGGCGCGCAGTGCCCAGGAAAGCGGGCAACTGGACCTGCTGTGGGAATACACCGGCGTATCGCTGGTGGCCTACAACCATGTCGACGAGAAACTCGACAGCGAACAGTCCTACGCTCGGGTTAAAGAACTCGACGCGAAAAAAGGCCTGGTCTGGCTCTCGCCGTCGCGCTTCAGCAACACCTACGCGCTGGCGTTACCCGAGAACGTGGCCAAGGAATTCCCGCAGATCAATAGCATCAGCGACCTGACCCAAGCCCTGGCGGAAAAAACCAAAGGCACGCGCCTGGTGGCCCTGGACACCGAGTTCGCCAACCGTTCCGACGGCATGGGCGGCATGGTCAAGCTGTACGACATGAACCTGACCCGCAAAAACACCCGGCAGATGGACGCGGGCCTGGTTTACACCGCGCTGCGTAATGGCCAAGTGTTCGCCGGCCTGGTCTACACCACCGACGGTCGCCTGAACGCCTTCAAGCTCAAGCTGCTGGAAGACGACAAGCACTACTTCCCGGACTACACCGCCGCGCCGGTGATTCGTCAGCAATACCTCGACCAGCACCCTCAGCTGGCCGCTGAGCTCAAGCCGCTGGCCGATCTGTTCGATGACAAAACCATGCGCGAGCTGAATGCGCGGGTCGACGTCGAGCATGAAAGCCCGTCCGCCGTGGCCGCAGATTTTCTGCGCCAACATCCGATCAACTAAAGAGGAGAAGACATGGAATTTTTAAACGCCTTTTCCCATCTTGATTGGGCCCAAGTCCTGCATCTGACCTGGCAGCACATCACTCTGGTCGGCATCGCGGTGATCCTGGCAATCGTCGTAGGCGTGCCCCTGGGCGTGCTGATGACCCGCTTCCCCACCTTGGCCGGCCCGCTGCAAGCCAGCGCCACGGTGCTGCTGACCGTGCCGTCCATCGCCTTGTTCGGCCTGCTGCTGCCGTTCTACTCCAAGTTCGGCCAGGGCCTGGGGCCGATGCCGGCGATCACCGCCGTGTTCCTCTACTCGCTGCTGCCGATCATGCGTAATACCTACCTCGCCCTCACCGGCGTGGAACCGGGTATCCGTGAAGCCGCCAAAGGCATCGGCATGACCTTCGGCCAGCGCCTGCGCATGGTCGAGCTGCCCATCGCCGTGCCGGTGATCCTCGCCGGTGTGCGCACCGCCGTGGTGATGAACATTGGTGTGATGACCATCGCCGCCACCATCGGCGCCGGTGGCCTGGGTGTACTTATTCTGGCTTCTATCAGCCGCAGCGACATGTCGATGCTGATCGTCGGCGCCGTGCTGGTCAGTCTCCTGGCCATCTTCGCCGACCTGCTTCTGCAATGGCTGCAACGCTCGCTGACTCCAAAAGGACTGCTCAAATGATCGAACTTCAAAACCTGACCAAGACTTTTCAAAGCAACGGCAAGACTGTTTCCGCCGTCAACGACGTAAGCCTGACCGTCAACGAAGGCGAAATTTGCGTATTCCTCGGCCCATCGGGTTGCGGCAAGAGCACCACGCTGAAAATGATCAACCGCCTGATCAAGCCCACTTCGGGCAAGATTCTGATCAACGGCGAAGACACCACCGACCTCGACGAAGTGACCCTGCGTCGCAACATCGGCTATGTGATCCAGCAGATCGGCCTGTTTCCGAACATGACCATCGAGGAAAACATCGTGGTCGTGCCCAAGCTGTTGGGTTGGGACAAACAAAAATGCCACGACCGCGCCCGCGAGTTGATGAGCATGATCAAGCTGGAACCCAAGCAGTACCTGCATCGCTACCCGCGTGAGCTGTCCGGTGGCCAGCAACAGCGCATCGGCGTGATCCGCGCACTGGCGGCCGATGCGCCGTTGCTGCTGATGGATGAGCCGTTCGGCGCGGTCGACCCGATCAACCGCGAGATGATCCAGAACGAATTCTTCGAGATGCAGCGCGCGCTGAACAAGACCGTGATCATGGTCAGCCACGACATCGACGAAGCCATCAAGCTCGGTGACAAGATCGCCATCTTCCGCGCCGGCAAGCTGCTGCAGATCGATCACCCGGACACGCTGCTGGCGCACCCGGCCGACGAATTCGTCAGCAACTTCGTGGGCCAGGACAGCACCCTCAAGCGCCTGCTGCTGGTGAAGGCCGAAGATGCCGCGGACAACGCGCCGTCGGTGAGCCCGGAAACGCCGGTGGCCGAGGCCCTGGAGCAAATGGACGAACTGGACCGTCGCTACGTGGTGGTCACCTGCGCCGAGAACAAAGCGCTGGGTTACGTGCGCCGCCGCGACCTGCACCGTCAGACCGGTACCTGTGGCCAGTATCTGCGTGAGTTCAACGCCACCGCGGCGTATGACGAGCATTTGCGCATCCTGTTGTCGCGCATGTATGAGTTCAACCGTTCGTGGTTGCCGGTGATGGATGCGGAGCGGGTGTTCCTGGGTGAGGTGACGCAGGAGTCGATTGCCGAGTACCTGAGCTCCGGTAAGTCGCGTGGGGGCAAGACCAGTATCGTGTCGCCGGCTGAGACTGCCCTGGCCTGACCTGACACAACACAGGTAAAAATGTGGGAGGGGGCTTGCTCCCGATGGCGGTGTTTCAGTCACTTCATCAGTCACTGATCCACCGCCATCGGGAGCAAGCCCCCTCCCACATTTAGCCTCCGGTGTGTCAGGGAAATGCCCTCAATTTCCCTTCAGCGGGGAACATCATTCCGTCACACCGGTCGGTTACATAAGTAGCTGCACGGCATCGCGCGACGAACGCGTGCAAAAACGCGACATTTTTAGTTGATCTATGGCCCCTCACGTCCTAAAGTTCGCGCCGAACGTCCATGCTGGAAACGATCCATCCGGCTCAAGTACTGACGACGAGACAGCAAGGCCAAGGGACGCAAGTGATCCCATGGCCTTTTTGCTTTCGGCGACATGCCTTGGGAAGTAGGCGAACCAAAGTGGGGATACGGAGGACGTTCATTTGCACCCATTGCTAATTTCAGTTTGCCCTTAGGAGTTCCCAGCATGTCGATCAATGTCGAAGATTATTTCGCGCGCGCCACGTTTGACAAAATGAAGGCGTTCGCCGACAAGCAAGAAACCCCATTCGTGGTGATCGACACCGCGATGATCAGCCAGGCCTACGATGACCTGCGCGCCGGTTTCGAATTCGCCAAGGTCTATTACGCCGTCAAGGCCAACCCGGCCGTCGAGATCATCGACCTGCTCAAGGATAAAGGCTCAAGCTTCGACATCGCGTCGATCTACGAGCTGGACAAAGTGATGGACCGTGGCGTCAGCGCCGACCGTATCAGCTACGGCAACACCATCAAGAAATCCAAGGACATCCGCTACTTCTACGAGAAGGGCGTGCGCCTGTTCTCCACCGACTCCGAAGCCGACCTGCGCAACATCGCCAAGGCCGCGCCGGGTTCGAAAGTGTATGTGCGTATCCTCACCGAAGGCTCGACCACGGCTGACTGGCCTTTGTCGCGCAAATTCGGCTGCCAGACCGACATGGCCATGGACCTGCTGATCCTCGCCCGCGACCTGGGCCTGGTGCCGTACGGCATCTCGTTCCACGTCGGCTCGCAACAGCGTGACATCAGCGTGTGGGACGCGGCGATCGCCAAGGTCAAAGTGATCTTCGAGCGCCTGAAAGAAGAAGACAATATCCACCTCAAGCTGATCAACATGGGCGGCGGCTTCCCGGCCAACTACATCACCCGCACCAACAGCCTGGAAACCTATGCCGAAGAAATCATCCGCTTCCTCAAGGAAGATTTCGGCGACGACCTGCCGGAAATCATCCTGGAACCGGGCCGTTCGTTGATCGCCAACGCCGGCATCCTGGTCAGTGAAGTGGTGCTGGTGGCGCGTAAATCCCGTACCGCCGTCGAGCGTTGGGTGTACACGGATGTGGGCAAGTTCTCCGGCCTGATCGAAACCATGGACGAAGCCATCAAGTTCCCAATCTGGACCGAGAAAAAGGGCGAGATGGAAGAAGTGGTGATCGCCGGTCCTACCTGCGACAGCGCCGACATCATGTACGAGAACTACAAGTACGGCCTGCCGCTGAACCTGGCGATCGGTGACCGTTTGTACTGGCTGTCGACCGGTGCGTACACCACCAGCTACAGCGCGGTTGAGTTCAATGGCTTTCCGCCGCTGAAATCGTTCTACGTGTAAGGCCGCGAAAAAGGGCCCATGACAGGTCATGGGCCCTTTTTTATACCACTACATCCTTGCGAACAACTTTTCCTTGCACGTCAATGCACATGTCCATCCTGCCATCTCCGGTGGTATCCAGCCTGAAGAACGTTCGCCCAAAGGCACGGTCGTAACTCACCAGTACATCACCCGGTTTGGTAAGAAACGTCGGATTGACTGGATCCTGCGGTTTACTGTGATCAAGTGGCAATTGGGAGACGAAGGTCAGAGTCCCTAATTTCTTGCTCAACCCTGAAAGATCAATCTTGTCTTTGCCGCTGACAAAATCCATCACCCAGTTCGCTTTTCCGCTGGACGCGCCGTCAAAGACAAATGTGTTCGGCCCCGCACCACCCCACATCTGTGCTCCTCCACTGCCCCCGTACATGACATCCTCGCCAGGTCCGCCTCGGAGCACATTGAAGACTTCATTGCCGATCAGGATATTCCTGCCTTTGCCGCCCCTGGCCTCTTCGATCACGGCCCCCTCAGCGATGCCGACATTACGACTCAAGCCACCGACCGAGGACAGCGAGCCTGCATTGAGGTTAATCACCTGGTTTTGGCTGAACCCTGAGAAATCGAGCGTGTCCCAACCGCCGCCATCCCAGACGGCAAACAGCGGTTTGTCGTCGGAAGAAGTAAGGCTGGAGTGTTCTCGGCCAGAGTTAGAATTGAAACCGTAAGTAGTGTCGCCCGCGCGCGTGGCGTGGTTGGCACCGTAGGTTTTTTGCAGGGCTGCTATGTCATCGATCATCAGGCTGACCGGTCCCCCACTGTCTTCCGCCTCGGAAAATAACGGGGTGTTGTAGCTCATGATTGAGTAATTTTTCCAATTTTCCTGATAATCGGGAAGACCTTCCTCCTCGGAGTCGCCGTGGGGATGACTCAAACCCACAATATGCCCGATCTCGTGAATCAAGTTTTCACGCCAGATGTCATCTCCAAATCCTTCAAGAAAACCGCCGTCTTCTTTTTCGTTGAACCGGCTCGCCTGATCCGTATTGCGCATCCAGACATGCCCTGGGCGCTCAGGACCCTTGGGGTCTGGAAAAAAACCGGACCCCCGGATGGGGCTGACGTTACTGCCAGTGTCATAACCATTGTAAATCAGATGCCCCTCAGCGCCGCCGCCGGCCTTTTCGGTGAACGATATATTGGCAATATCGGCATACTCTTGTTGCGCGGTCCTGACATAGTCTTTTTGACGAGCATTTAACGGAACAAATTTTCGGGCCTTGTTGCGGCTATCGATTTGGTCTTTTTTGAAGCTGTCTGGCTCAACGGTCGAGAACTCATAAGTTAACTCCGTCCTGCCGTTATGGTTGCTATCGTGCCAACGGTGATCTGTTCGAGTAAGCCGATCGGCGACCTGCTTGCCGGTCAGCGAAAGTTCCTCATCTGCAGAGGATGGCTCTTTACCCCGCTCATTACCGCTGAGTTGCCGTTGCACCCATTCGTAACCCGTGCGCGAAACAGGGGGTTGAGTGACAGACGTCATGGACATTGCTCCTTGCTTTGTTAAAGACGGTGCCCGAGTTGTGGCACCTGTTTATCGACTAGCGACAAACCGGAACGTTGTCATCCCGCCTTGCAGCAAAGAATCTGTCTTCTCCTGACAGAGACACGAAAAAGTAAACGCGCTGGGCAAGAAGCCTGAGTCTTTATGCGTAAGAAAAAACCACTTCGCGGGGTTGTTCAGCCACCTGAACAGTGCGCTGGCTGTCTTCGGGCACCAGGCTTTGCGTCCAGAAGAACGCGGCGTAGCGCGCGCCACGGGCGCACGGCGTTGTCGATATGAACAGGGGGTTCTGCCACAAACGCTCCAGCATCGCCGCGCCGATTTTCTTGGCCAGCGGGTGGACTTCGGACAGGCACTGCTGTCCACCCGTTTCCACTTCTAAGCAGCAGCGCCACGCAGCAAAAAGCCCCACGCATCGGATGCGTGGGGCTTTTGCGTGTTAAAAAGAATGTTTCTCGACAAGCCACGGCATAATGCGCGCCGTGCCCTACCCATTCAGACAGACGAGGCGGTTAGACGTGTTGAAGAAAACCCTGTTCCAGTTGCACTGGTTCTTCGGCATTACCGCCGGGCTGGTGCTGGCCTTGATGGGGATCAGCGGGGCTGCGGTCTCGTTCCAGGATGAAATGCTGCAGGCGCTCAACCCCAGCGTACTGACCGTGGAAAAACGCGACGCCGGCGTACTGCCGCCCGCCGAGCTGGTGCGCAAGCTGGAGGCCACTGAAGGCCAGACCGTGGCCATGCTGTTCGTGGAAAGTGAAAGCGGCAAGGCTGCCCGCGTGTTCTTCACCCCCCCGCCTGGCGAACGCCGTGGTCAGTTGCGTTATTTCGATCCCTACACCGGCGACTACATGGGCGACGTGGTCGGCCAGGACGTCTTCGGGTTCCTGCTGCAATTCCACCGTTTCCTCGTACTGGGCGACACCGGGCGAAACATCACCGGCGCGTGCACGCTGATCCTGGTGTTCTTCTGCCTCTCCGGCTTGTACCTGCGCTGGCCGCGCCAGGCGGCGAACTGGCGGGCCTGGCTGACGTTGGACTGGCGCAAAAAAGGCCGCGCCTTCAACTGGGACCTGCACTCGGTATTCGGCACCTGGTGCCTGCTGGCCTATCTGTTTTCGGCGCTGACCGGTTTGTATTGGTCCTACGACTGGTACAGCCAGGGCCTGACCCAACTGCTGTCCGACGCCCCGCAACATGAACGGGTGCGCAAGCGCGGCCCGGCGCCCGAAGGTGCCGCGCCGGTGGCCAATTACGCGGCTATGTGGAGCAGCATCTACAGCAACGCCGGCCCCGGCCTGAGCGCTTACAACATCCGTATGCCAGCGGTCGCCGGGCAACCGGCCACCGTCTTCTACTTGCTGAAAGACTCGCCCCATGACCGCGCGCTGAACCAGATCAATCTGGACCCGGCCACTGGCGAGGTCAAATCCCACGACCGGTACGCGAGCAAAAGCCTCGGCTCCAGACTGCTGACCAGCGTCTACGCCTTGCACACCGGCAGTTACTTCGGCCTGGCCGGGCGGATTGTCCTGACCGTCAGCTCACTAATGATGCCGCTGTTCTTCATCACCGGCTGGCTGCTGTACCTCGACCGTCGCCGCAAAAAGCGCCAGGTGCGTGATGCCCGCAAAGGTCTGAGCGCCAACCACAGCGACGCCCCGGCCTGGCTGATCGGCTTTGCCAGCCAGAGCGGTTTTGCCGAACAGCTTGCATGGCAAACGGCAGGGCAATTGCAGGCGGCCGGTTTGCCGGTGAAGGTGCAGCCGCTGGGCAGCGTCAGCCAGGACGACCTGCGCCAGTCGGAAAATGCGCTGTTTGTGGTCAGCACCTTCGGCGACGGCGAAGCCCCCGACAGCGCCCGCGGCTTCGAGCGCAGCGTGCTCGGCCAGGACCTGTCCCTGAGTGGCCTGAACTACTCGGTGCTGGCCCTGGGTGATCGCCAATACGAGCACTTCTGCGGCTTTGCGCGGCGCCTGCACTTCTGGCTGACCAATCAGGGCGGCAATCCCTTGTTCGCCCCGGTCGAAGTGGACAGCGGTGACACCACCGCCCTGCTGCACTGGCAACAACAACTTGGCCAGCTCACCGGCCACGCCCCGGCAGCCGCTTGGCCGACGGCCCAGTACGAAAACTGGACGCTCAGCCAACGCACCCTGCTCAACCCCGACAGCAGCGGCTCGCAGGTCTATTTGCTGGGCCTCACCTCGCCTGCGCCACACACCTGGCAAGCCGGCGACCTGGTTGAAGTGCTGCCCCGCAATGGTCCCCGGGCCATCGAACACTTTCTCGAAGGCCTGGGCCTGGCCGGCAGCGATGCCGTAGTGTTCGAAGGCTTGGCGCAGTCCCTCAACCAAGCCCTGGCCACCCGCCAACTGCCGGACAACCGCGCTCATCTGGTGGGCCTGCATGCCCAGGCGCTGGTGAACGCGCTGGTGCCCCTGGGCATGCGCGAATACTCCATCGCCTCGATTGCCAGCGAGGGCGTGCTGGAGTTGATCGTGCGCCAGGAACGCCACCCCGACGGCAGCCTGGGCCTGGCGAGTGGCTGGCTCACCGAGCACGCCGCCATCGGCTCAAGCATCAGCCTGCGCCTGCGCCGTAACAGCGGTTTTCACCTGCCGGAGATGCCGGTGCCCCTGATCCTGCTGGGCAACGGCACCGGCCTGGCCGGCCTGCGCAGCTTGCTCAAGGCGCGCATTGCCGACGGCCAGCAGCGCAACTGGCTACTCTTTGGCGAGCGCAATATCGCCCACGACTACCTGTGCCAGAACGAGCTGCAAGGCTGGCTGGCCAGTGGTGATCTGGCGTTGCTGGACTTGGCGTTTTCCCGCGATCAGGAAGAGAAGATCTATGTGCAGAATCGCCTGCGTGAATCGGCCGAGGTGCTGCGTAAGTGGCTGGCGGAGGGCGCGGCGATTTATGTGTGCGGGAGTTTGCAGGGGATGGCGGCTGGGGTGGATCAGGCGCTGGCGGACATTCTCGGCAATGAAGCCGTGGAACGGCTGATCGAGCAAGGTCGCTATCGCCGGGACGTCTACTGAATCCCTGACGTAACAACAATCAAACGGTGGGAGGGGCAAGCCTCCTCCCACAGTCTTGATGGCATTCCAATCAGACCGGTTGGAGTTTCTGTTCGAATACCGAGACGCCATCCAAATCCCGCAGGATCACCGTCAACTCCGCCGTCTGCCCATCAATCTGCACCTCGCCAAAAAACTGAAAACCCGCGAACGGCGAGGTGTTCTGCGCCGGCGGTGCCTTCTCGAACACCACCTCGGGGCCAAAGGTCTTATCCAGCGGATTGGGCCCGAAGCTCCCCGCATTCAACGGCCCGGCGACAAACTCCCAGAACGGTTCGAAATCCTGGAACGCTGCACGGTCCGGGTGATAGTGATGCGCGGCGCAGTAATGCACATCGGCCGTCAGCCACACATGGTTGCGCACCTGTTGCGCCCTTAAAAAGCCCAGCAACTCGGCGATTTCCACTTCGCGACCTTGCGGCGCACCGGGGTCGTTGTTGGCGATGGCCTCCCAACGCGCCACACCGGGGCTGACCTCACCATCAGGCACACCGAGGCCGATGGGCATGTCGGCGGCGATCACTTTCCACTGCGCCTGGGACGCCTTGAGTTCGCGCTTGAGCCAGTCCAATTGTTCGCGGCCGAGGAAGGGCTTTTCAGCGCCCAGGTTGTCATCGTTGGGTCCGCGATAACTGCGCATATCCAGCACGAACACTTCCAGCAGCGGACCATAGCTGAGCTTGCGATAAATCCGCCCGCCCGCGTCCGCGCTCTGCCGGCGCATCGGTGAATACTCCAGCCAGGCCTGGCGCGCACGCCCCACCAAGGTGTTGATGTCCTTGGTCTGGTAACGCTCATCCAACTGCTTGCTTGGCGACCAGTTGTTCACCACTTCGTGGTCGTCCCACTGCCAGATCTGCGGCACCTCGGCGTTGAAGCGGCGCACGTTTTCATCCATCAGGTTGTAGCGGTAATTGCCGCGATATTCATCCAGGGTTTCAGCGACTTTGCTCTTGGCTTCGGTGGTGATATTGCGCCAGATGCGACCGCCTTCGGTGGTCAGCTGCGCCGGCACCGGACCGTCGGCGTAGATGGTGTCGCCGCTGTGGATAAAGAAGTCCGGCAGCCGCAGGCGCATGGCTTCGTAGATGCGCATGCCGCCAATCTCCGGATTGATACCGAAGCCCTGGCCAACGGTGTCGCCGCTCCACACAAAACGGATGTCGCGGCGTTGTTGCGGCACGCTGCGCAGGTGGCCGAACCAGGGTTCGCTGGCGACGCCGGTCTGGGCGTCTTCAAAATGCACGCGGTAGAAAATCGCCTGGTCGGCGGGCAATCCGGTGAGTTCGACACGGGCGGTGAAGTCGGTGCGATTGTCGGCCAGGGGCGAGACGAATCGACGCGGGTTGCTGAAGACGCTGCGGGTGTCCCACTCCACCACCATGCGGGCCGGGCGATCGCTGCGGCTCCAGATCATGGCGCGATCGCCGAGCAGGTCGCCGGACTGTACGCCGTCGGTGAGTTGCGGGCGGTCCTTTACCGAAGCGATCACTGCCGGGGCCAAACCTGGCAACAACAGGCCGGCGCCGACGGCTTGCATCACACGGCGACGGCCGAGATCGAAGTGGCTCATGCAGGTGCCCTCTTGAGTATCAAAAGGGCAACTTAACCACGACCGGATGAAGCGGTTATGACACTGATCGTGTGATCAGTGGAGATCAAATGTGGGAGGGGGCTTGCTCCCGATGACAGTGTGACAGGCAATAAAAAATTGACTGATCCACTGCTATCGGGAGCAAGCCCCCTCCTACCGGTTTGAGCCGTGTCAGGCCTTGGCGGGGGCGACGGCCAGCTCGACCACATCCGGACGCTTGATCAGCGCATACACCACACCGGTCAGCACGCTACCGGCGACAATCGCCAGCAGATACAGCAACGCATGGTTCATCGCATTCGGAATCACCAGCACAAACAAGCCACCGTGGGGCGCTGCCAGTTTGCAGCCGAAGTACATCGACAGTGCACCGGTCAAGGCGCCGCCGGCAATGCTGGCCGGGATCACACGCAACGGGTCTTTGGCGGCAAAGGGAATCGCGCCCTCAGAGATAAAGCACATGCCGAGAATCATCGCCGCCTTGCCGGCCTCGCGTTCGGTCTGGGCGAACTTGCGGCGCGCCAGGAACGTGGCGATGCCCATGCCAATCGGCGGCACCATACCCGCGGCCATGGTCGCCGCCATCGGCGCACCACTGGACGCCGCCAGTAAACCGACAGAAAACGCATACGCGGCCTTGTTGATCGGCCCGCCGAGGTCGACACACATCATGCCGCCCAACAGGATGCCCAGCAGCACCGCATTGGTGGTGCCCATGGTGCTGAGGAAGTCGGTGAGGCCGGTGAGCAGGCGCGCCACCGGTGGGCCGACCAGGTAGATCATCGCCAGGCCGGTAAACAGGCTCGCCAGCAACGGAATGATCAGGATCGGCTTGAGCGCCTCCAGGCTCTGCGGCAACTTCACCGCACGGGTGATCAGCTTGACGCAGTAGCCGGCCAGGAAACCGGCAAAGATACCGCCGATGAACCCCGCGCCCAAGGTACCCGCCAACAAGCCGCCGATCATGCCGGGCGCAATGCCGGGACGGTCGGCAATCGAGTAGGCGATGTAGCCCGCCAGCAACGGCACCATCAGCATGAAGGCACGGTCGCCGACGGTTTTCAGTGCCGCCGCCAGGGTGCCCTCCTGTTCAAAGGCGTGGATGCCGAACACGAATGACAAGGCAATCAACAACCCGCCCGCCACGACCATCGGCAACATGAACGACACCCCGGTC
This sequence comes from Pseudomonas petroselini, assembly GCF_045037875.1. Taxonomy (NCBI): domain Bacteria; kingdom Pseudomonadati; phylum Pseudomonadota; class Gammaproteobacteria; order Pseudomonadales; family Pseudomonadaceae; genus Pseudomonas; species Pseudomonas petroselini. The sequence continues at coordinate 1,722,173 of NZ_CP173614.1, read as the reverse complement.
AGCAGGTGTTTATAGACGCCGGTTTTTTCCTTCTTGGCCACCGCACCGCTGGCTGCGCTTTCCACCGCGCCTTCCGCGAGGGCCTTGTTGAGGGTGGCTTCGGATTGCTTGAGGGCGATGCCGGTGCCGCAACGGTAGATCTTCTTACCCGCGAAGCGCTCGGTGGCGACTTCAATATCGGCGGCCAACAGCACCACATCAGCCTCGGCGATGGCTTGCGGGCTCAACGGTGTACGGGCACCGACCGAACCTTGGGTCTCGACCTGCAGGTCATAGCCCAAACGCTTGGCCGTCTGCTGCAAAGCTTCGGCCGCCATGAAGGTGTGGGCGACGCCGGTCGGGCAGGCAGTGATCGCAACGATGCGCGGCGCCTGCTTGGCCACTTGTTCCGTGGCGACATACACCTGCGCCTCTTGCGCGCCGCGACGCAGTACGGCGTCGACATCCGCCAGCGCCTGGGCCGGCGTGCTCTGAAACACGCGCTTGCCGACAAACCGCTGCATATCCACAGGGGTGCTGCTGACCAGCAACACCCATTCGGCATCGTCGAGGGTGGCCTGGGACAGCTGGCGTTCCGGACGTTGCACATCCACCACTTCCACGCTGGTACTCCAGCCTTGGCGCTGCGCGGCGGCGTCCAACAAGCGGGCGCACAGCACACTGGTGACCATGCCGTTCGGGCAGGCGGTAACAATGGCTAACTTCATCACAAACCCTCTTATTGTTCTGTCAGCGTGCGCACAACAACGCCGCTTTCGAGGCGCGCCAACTGCGCGTCATCGCTGATGCCAAAACCGATTTGCGTCACCGCCATTGCGGCAATCGCCGTGGCGCGGCGCAGGGTCTGCTCCGGCGTATCGCCGCTGAGCAAGCCGTGCAGCATCCCGGCCAGCAACGAGTCGCCGGCGCCGACGGTACTGGCCACCGTCACCTTGGGCGGTGTGGCGTGCAGCGTCGCATTCGAGCTGTACCAGCTCACGCCCGCGGCGCCGTCGGAGACCACCACATGTTCCACGCCCTGCTGGTGAAGCTGGCTGATTGCATCCGGGGCATGACCCAGGGCATCGGCCAGCTCTTCGGTATTGGGTTTGACCAGCCACGGGCCGGCTTTCAGACCGGCGCGCAGCGCTTCGCCGCTGGTGTCCAGGGCGACTTTTAAACCGAGGCTTTTCAGTTCCGTCACCAGGCGTTGAAACCACTGCGCACTGACGCCGCGTGGCAAGCTGCCGGCCACCACCACCGCATCAAAACCGGGAGCAATCTGCGCCAGTTTTTCCAGCAAGGCGTTCTGCGCCTGCTCCGTCACCTGCGGCCCCGGCGCATTGATGTCAGTGACCCGGCCATCCTGCTCGGCAATCTTGATATTGCTGCGCGTCTCTCCCGGCACGCGGACGAACGCATCGCCAAACCCACGGCTGGCGATCAGTGCATCGAACGCCTCGGGGTTTGCGGCGCCGAGAAAACCGCCCACGCTCACGTCATGGCCCAGATCGGCCAACACCTGCGCCACGTTCACGCCCTTGCCGGCGGCATGGGTCAGCAGGGTGTCGCTGCGGTTGACTTCACCCGGCTCCAGGCGCGCCAAACGCACCGTCAGGTCCAACGCCGGGTTCAGCGTCAGGGTCAGAATCCTTGCCATCTACACGGCCTCCACTAGGGCACGCACTTCGGCGGGCGAGCCCACCGCCAGTGCTTTTTGCGCCAGGCCCTGGGCCTCGCTCAGACTGAATTCGCGCACGCGCGCCTTCACTTCGGGAATGCTGCGGGCCGACACGCTCAACTCATCCACCCCCAGGCCGATCAACACCGGCACCGCCAACGGGTCTGCCGCCAACTCGCCGCACACGCCGACCCATTTGCCATGGGCATGGGCGGCGCGCACGGTGATGTCGATCAGTTGCAGCACCGCCGGGTGCAGGCCGTCAGCCTGGGCGGACAGCGTCGGGTGACCACGGTCGATGGCCAGGGTGTACTGGGTCAGGTCGTTGGTGCCGACGCTGAAAAAGTCGACTTCCTTGGCCAGCACCGGGGCGAGCAATGCCGCCGACGGCACTTCGATCATGATGCCCAGTTGCAGGTCCGCCACCGGGATTTCCAGGCGCAGGCGTTCGGTCATGTCACGGGCCGCGCGCCATTCATCGACGCTGCCGACCATGGGGAACATGATGCGCAGCGGACGGTTATCCGCAGAACGCAGCAGCGCACGCAATTGCGCTTCCATGATCTGCGGGCGTTGCAAGGTGAGACGAATGCCGCGCACGCCGAGGAAGGGGTTTTCTTCCTGGGCAATCGGCCAATACGGCAGCGGTTTGTCGCCGCCCACATCAAGGGTGCGCACCACCAGCGGGCGACCGCCGAGGCCGTCGAGCACACGACGGTATTCGGCTTCCTGGGTGGCTTCGTCCGGCGCTTGCGGGTGGGCCATGAAAATCAGTTCGGTGCGCAGCAAGCCGATGCCTTCGGCGCCCTGCTCCACCGCGCTGGCAACACCGGCGCTTTCGCCGATGTTGGCGAACACTTCCACGGCGTGACCGTCACGGGTCAGCGCCGGTTCATGGCGTTGCGCCGAAGCGGCTTGCAGGCGCTGTTCGCGGGTGTCGCGTTCGACCGTGGCGCGTTGCAGGGTGGCGCTGTCGGCGTCCACATGCAGGCGACCGCGCTGGCCGTCGAGCAACAGCGGCGTGCCGGAAGCCAGCAGCAACACCGCCGGGCCGGCGCCGACCAAGGCCGGAATACCCAGGGCACGGGCGACGATAGCGCTGTGCGCCGTCGCGCCGCCACGGGCGGTGAGAATACCGGCGACGCGCGCCGGATCAAGCCGTGCAACGTCGGACGGACCGACTTCGTCCATCACCAAGATGTAGGGCTCGCTCGGCTCCTGGGCGGTTTCAACGCCGCACAGTTGCGCCAGCACACGACGACCGACATCCCGCAGGTCGGCCGCGCGCTCGGCGAGCAGGGCGTCCTGCAACGACTCCTGCTGCTTGGCGGCGGCTTCAATCACACTCATCCACGCCGCTTCAGCGCTTTCGCCTTGCTTGAGGCGGGTGTCGACTTCGTCGGTGAGTTCCGGGTCGTCGAGCATTTCCTGGTGGGTGATGAAAATCTCGCGGATCGCCTTGGAGGGGTTGCGTTCGATCAGGCCCTGGATATCGGTGCGCACCTCGCTCAAAGCGCTGTGCAGGCGCTGGCGCTCGAGGGCGCAGGATTCTCCGCGCAGTGGGTAGTCGAACGTTTGCTGAACCTGGATATGCGCAGGCCCGATGGCGATGCCCGGCGCGGCGGCGATGGCCTGGATCTGGCTCCCGGCCACTGGCGCGCTGATCACCGGTTCGATATCGAGGGCTTCGGGCTGGGCGCTCAGGGTCGGCAGTGGCTCGACGTCTTCACCCAAGCCTTCTTCCACCGCCGCCAGCAGCGCGGGCAGTGCGTCGCCGGCAATGGTCGGCTCGGCGACAAACTCCAGCACCTGGCCACGTCGAGCGCCGAGGCTCAACAGTTTGCTCAGGCTTTTCACCGACACGGCGCCCACTGGGCCATCGACGATGCGCACACGCACATCACCGTCAAAATTTTTCGCCAACTGGGCGAGGATCTTCGCCGGCCGCGCGTGCAAACCGTGGGCGTTGGCCAGGGTGATGCGTGCGCTGGGCCAGTCCGGAGGCAGTTCACCGCCGAGCACTTCGAGGACCGCGCGGCTGCTGGTGGCGCGGCCAAGTTCTTGGCCACGCCCTTCGATCAGCAAGGCGCACAAGCGTTCAAGCAAGGCCTGGTGGGCTTCACCGAGGCTGGCCAGGCAGAACAGGCCATTGAGCGGCTGACCGAGGTAGCGCATGGGTTTGTCCGGGGTGACAAACGCCAGGCCCGGGCGCTTGACCGTCTGCTCGCTGTGCAACCACCACAGGCCATCGCCCAGGGGCAGCGCATCCACCTGCTGCAACACCGCGGCGAAACCATTGCTCACACAATCGGCCTGACGCAGCAGGCGAGCACCGCGCCAAACCAACTCTTCGAAGTCATCGGCGGACACGCCCAGGCTGATCATCTGTGCATCCAGCGCCAGTTCCTGCGGCGCGCCTTGCAACAGTTTCAGCAACGCTTCGGCGGTGCCGGCACGGCGCAACGCCTGGCCCAGGTCGGTTTCGCCGAGGGCGCGGGTGAGCAGTTGCAACAGGCGCAGGTGTTCGTCGGATTTGGCGGCAATGCCGATGGCCAGGTATACGATCTGGCCGTCGCCCCAGTCCACCCCTTCGGGGAACTGCAGCAGGCGCACGCCGGTAGAGAACACCTGGTCGCGGGTTTCAGGGGTGCCGTGGGGGATGGCAATACCTTGGCCCAGGAACGTCGAGCCCTGAGCTTCACGGGCTTGCAAACCGCTGAGGTAACCCTCGGCGACCAGGCCATCGGCCACCAGTTTTTCAGCGAGCAGGTGCAAGGCAGCAGATTTATCCACAGCCACCTGGCCCATGGAAATCTGCTCTACAGTGAGCTCAAGCATGCCGTTCTCCTAGTTAGTGCAGTGGCGCACTAGGTATTGTTTTAAACAAACAGTGTAAGGGGTGCTCATAAATAACTGACTGAGCAGTCAATTGGCAGTGGCTACTCAGTCGCGAACGTCGTAAAAATACGCTGGCTGAAACGTTTAATCTAGAGTTTATGGAAGACTACGCGTTAATTGCGCATCCTTGAACAACCACTCGGCACTTGAGCTGAGACATAGGTCCAGTGCTGGAATCGGTTACGATTGGACAAAATGTCGGGGCAAGCTCCAAAAAACAAGGAAATCCCGGTTTGAAACTCAGTGATATCGCACGTCTCGCCGGTGTGTCCGTGACCACCGCCAGCTACGTCATCAATGGCAAGGCTGAACAGCAACGCATCAGCAACGCAACCGTCGAGCGGGTGCGCGCCGTGGTCGAAGCCCATGGCTTTACGCCCAACCCCCAGGCCGCCGGGCTGCGCAGTCGGCACACGCGCACCTTGGGTTTTATCCTGCCCGACCTGGAAAACCCCAGCTACGCACGCATCGCCAAACTCCTGGAGCAAGGCGCTCGGGCGCGTGGCTATCAGTTGCTGATCGCCAGCTCCGACGATGAGGCCGACAGCGAGCGCCAATTGCTGCAACTGTTCCGCGCCCGGCGCTGTGATGCGTTGTTCGTCGCCAGTTGCCTGCCGGCCAGCGATGACAGTTACCGCGAGTTGCAAGCCAAGGGGCTGCCGGTGATTGCCATCGACCGGGTGATGGGCGCGGATCAATTCTGCTCGGTGGTCAGCGACGACCGCCAGGCGTGCAAGCAATTGACCAGCAGCCTGCTGCAACCGTTGCCCAAACAGATCGCGTTGATCGGCGCACGGCCCGAACTGAGCATCAGCCAGGAGCGTGCCGCCGGTTTCCGTGAGGCCCTCGAAGGGTTCACCGGCGAGGTGATTGTCGAACACGGTGAAGCGTTCAGTCGCGACTGCGGCCGACAGCTGATGGAGCAACTTCTACAGCAACTGGGGCATTTGCCTGACGCGCTGGTGACCACCTCCTATGTGCTGCTGCAAGGTGTGTTCGACGCCCTGCATGACTTCCCGCTCAAGTCGCGCCCGCTGCGCCTGGGCACCTTTGGTGATACGCAGTTGCTGGACTTCCTGCCGTTGCCGGTCAACGCCATGGCCCAGCAACATCAACTGATCGCCGACACCGCCCTGCGCCTGGCGCTGGCCGCTATCGAAGAAGAGCACTACCAACCTGGCGTACACGCCATCGGCCGGACGTTCAAGCAGCGTATTCACGAGGCTTGAGCGTGGAGCTGATCGACACCCACACCCACCTGGATTTCCCGGCGTTCGACAGCGACCGCCGGGACGTCCTCGCCCACAGCCGGACGTTGGGCGTGCGGCGCTTGGTGGTGCTGGGGGTGTATCAGCAGAATTGGCAGCGCCTGTGGGACTTGGCGCAAGCGGATGAAGGAATATTCGCAGCCTTTGGTTTACACCCGGTGTACCTCGATGAGCATCAACCCGCCGACCTTGTGCAATTGGGCGACTGGTTGACGCGCCTGCACGGCCACCGGCAGCTGTGCGCGGTGGGCGAGATCGGCCTGGATTACTTCCTCGAACAGCTGGACCGCGAACGCCAGCAAAGCCTGTTTGAAGCCCAGCTCAAGCTGGCGGCGGACTTCCAATTACCGGCGTTGCTGCATGTACGTCGCAGCCATGCCGTGGTTATCGCTACCCTCAAGCGCATCCGCCTGCCCCGCGGCGGCATCATCCATGCGTTCGCCGGGAGCCGCGAAGAAGCCCGCGAGTACATCAAGCTCGGCTTCAAGCTGGGTTTGGGCGGTGCCGCCACCTGGCCCCAGGCCCTGCGTATGCACAAGGTGTTGGCGCAACTGCCGCTGGACGCGGTGGTGCTGGAAACCGACTCCCCTGATATGGCGCCCGCCATGTTTCCCGGTCAACGCAACAGCCCCGAGCACCTGCCGGACATCTGCACCGCCCTGGCCGAGCGCATGGGCATCAGCCCGCTGTTACTGGCTGAGGCGAGCACACGCAATGCGTGCGAGCTGTTCAATTGGTAGCACCGGCGTGACCACTTGCAGGTCCAGCGTCATTCGCTGCCGGTAGCGGGCGTAGCGCAGCACCAGGAAATGCATCAGCAGCATCACCAGCGAGACGTTGAACTGACCGATCACGCTGATCAGCCCCACCCACTCCGCCACCAGCGCCACAATCAGCACCATGCAGGTGAACACCACCATGCTCGGTTGCACCAGCGCCCAATGGTCCAGCGCCTTGAACTGGCGCAATTGGCGGGGGCAGTTCAACTGCACGATCCGTTGGCAGTACGGGCAGTCGAAAGGCTCTTGGATCGCGATGGCATTCAGTTGCCACGGCTTGAGTTCAAACCTGATATCACAATGGGCACAATGCCCTTTGATGCCGATCGCAGTGGTCATCGTCGTCGCGCTCCGTTGAGCCTGAATTTGATTGAAACAAATTCTCCCCCCTTCACGCGGCCAGAAAAGGGACTCCGTGAAATCAGGACAGGCACTACACCAACAAGAGCTAATTCCCACACCACGGTCTTACACGCGAAACGCACCGATCAAGTGCTTCAACTCAATCACCTGCATCGACAGTTGCCGGCTCGCCGCCTCGGTCTGGTGCGCTCCTTCGGCGGCGTATTCGCCAGCCCGATTGATGGCCACGATGTTCTGGTCAATGTCGTGGGCAACGGCGGTCTGTTGTTCCACGGCGGCGGCGATCTGCTGATTCTGATCAACGATCATCCCTACGGCGCCGAGGATATTTTCCAAAGCCTGCTGGACTTTTTCCGACTGACCCACGGTGCCGTTGGCCATCTCATGGCTGCTGCCCATGGCCCTTACTGCCGCCGCCACACCGCCTTGCAAGCGGCTGATCATCTGTTCGATTTCCTCTGTGGAGTGCTGGGTGCGCCGGGCCAGGGTGCGCACCTCGTCGGCCACCACCGCAAAACCACGCCCCTGCTCACCGGCCCGCGCCGCCTCGATGGCGGCATTGAGTGCCAGCAGGTTGGTTTGCTCGGCGATGCTTTTGATCACTTCCAATACGCTACTGATGGACTGGCTGTCGGTGGCCAATTGGTTGATCACCCGCACCGACTGATCGATCTCCGAGGCCAGCCGCGCAATGCTGCCCTGCTGGGATTGCACCAAGCCACGGCCGCTGACGGTTTCGTCGTTGACGCTGTGAGCGCTGCTGACCGCCGTCGCCGCGCTGCGCGCGACTTCCTGGGCAGTGGACGACATCTGGTTCATGGCCGTCGCCACCTGCTCGATCCGGGTACGCTGCCCGGCAACCGCCTGATTGCTCCGGGCCGAGACCGTTTCCACCTGGCCGGCCTGGCGTTCAACCTGGCTGACGGTGTGCCCGACGCGCTCGATCAAGTCATGGATCTTCGCCACAGTGCCGTTGAACAGCTGCCCCAGGTCGCCCAGTTCATCGCGGCTCTGGGCGACAAACGTGACGGTCATGTCGCCGGCCGCCACCTTGTCCATCATCGCGCCCAGCCGGCGCAGCGTGGTGCGGGTGGAGGCATAGAAGCCTGCGTACAGATAGAAGATCAGCAAGAACACCGCCGTCAGGGCAGAGACCAGCACCACCATATGCGTGCGATTCTGCGCCAGGCGCTGCTCCAACTGCTGCTCCAGGAACGTCAACGTGGCGTCGTCAAGCTGGTAGGTCCGGGCCATCAGTTGGCTGACGCTGTCGTAGAATCCCTGCCAGGGCGCGTCGAGGGTTTCGGCCATCACCACCTGCTCCTCAAACAACTCGCTGCCTTGCTTGAGGCTGGCACTGCTGGCCTGGGCCAGGCTGTCTAGCGTCGCGTGGGCGGCGTTGCTGGAGCCCAGGGCATCCTGCAACTTCAGGCCATATTCGGCTTGGAGTTTTTCCAATTGCTGAAGCAGTTCGTCAAAGCGCGTACTGGACGCCGAATTGAGAAAACCCTGGCCCAGGGAGTAAGCGCCCATCGCCCGGCCTTCGCCGAGGGTCTGGGTGACCTGTGGGGTGACGCTGGTGATCAGAGCGCTGAGCTGGCGCAAATCACTCTGGGAATCGCGGCTCAAGCCGGATTGACTAGCGATGATCTGGCTGAGCATCTGGGCCTTGTTGAGCAACTTGCCGATCAGTGCACTTTTGCTCAACAGCGACGTTTCCTGTTGCTGGGCCTTGAACGCCGCAATCAACTCGTCGCGCTTGGCGTCAAACGCGGTGATTTGCTCAGGCTCGGTGGTCATGGCATTGAGGCCTTGCAGGCGGGTCAGCACGCTGTGTTCCAAGGCGCTGATCTTGCCCTCAAGGTCACCGGCCTTGCCGGATTGGCCAAGGGTCGCGTTGATCTGTACTTGGTTGTTGAGGGTTTCCAGGTCGCGGCGCAGGGCCAGGCTGCTGCCGAGCAAGTCGAGGCTTTGCAGCTCCACACGGGTCCCCTGGAATTCACGCCACGAATCACGCACCAGGTAGTAGTTGGTCGCCAGCATCGGCAGCAGGAACAACACACTGATCAAACTGAACTTCATGCCGAAGCTCAGGCGGTTCATCAACGCGACGGCGGGATAGAGCAAGCTCTTCACTGTGAACTCCCCTTCTTTTATTTTTATTGAGGCGCAGGGCGGCAGTTAGCCAGCATCTGTATAGCTCAATTTGAAAGGGAGTTTTGTAACTTAAGGTTAACGAAAGGAGGGGCACCACGGAAACAATGCGGGTTTACTCAGGATCCGGTGGGGCTGCTTCGCAGCCCAGCGCAGGGCAAGCCTGCTCACTACAGCAAGCCTGGCCCCACATTTTTTGATGTTTGTTTGCAGTCAGGGCAACACGGTCCAGATCGCGAACCCGGCATACCACAGCACCGCCGCACGCAGCAGCAGCTCCCATATCCGGTCCAGGCTGTTGATGCCATCGGGACCTACCGCCGGCGGCGGGATTTCGGCAGCGACCAAGCCGACTTTTTCCACCAGTTCAGCAGCGCTGATGTCCCAACTCAGCAGTTCGTGCAGCATCACGCGACCGACTGCGACGAAGTTGCCCACCAGGGCAAAACTGGCCGCCAGCAGGCGTACCGGCAACCAGTCAAATGCATGACGCAGTTGCCCGGCACGCTCAGCCACCAGGGGGTTCTTGCTGTATTCACTGGCCAATGCGAGCAGGCGGTACGCCAACGCGGCAACCGGGCCCAGCAGGAAATACCAGAAAATCACCGCGAAAAAGCTCTGGTAGGCCTGCCACAACAGATGGCCCTGGACGCGTTCGAGCAATTGCTCGCCACTGTCGGCGCTCAGGTTCAGGTCACGCTCCGCGACATGCTCGGCCGCTTGCAGGTCGCCACGTCGCCAGGCATCGCGGAAGGGCCCGAGCCCGGCGAGCAGATCACCGCGGCCCAGGCTGTAGATCACGACCAGCAAGTGCACCGGCAGTGCCAGCAGTCCGTAGGCCACCGGTTCCAGTACCAGCAGCAACAAGGCCAGTAGCGCGACGGGGAACAACACCAGTAACGCCAGAATCAGCCAGGGTTGCTTGCCCATGCGTGGGCTCGATTCCAGCTTGGCGAGTTCGCGCAGCCAACCGTCATCACGCTGCAATCGCTGGCGCAGCGCCGAGAACTTCTCGATCCATACGGCCAGTACCAACACCAGGAAACTCATCGTGCGTGTCCTCCATCCTGCAGGGCGCTGCGAAAGCGCGTCCAATCAAAAGCGGGGCCGGGATCGGTCTTGCGCCCCGGGGCGATATCGCTGTGACCACACACGCGCTGGGGAGTAATGTCGGGGTAAGCCGCCAGCAACTGGCGGCTCAGATCGATCAGCGATGCGTATTGGGCATCGGTGAACGGCAGATCATCCGTACCTTCCAGCTCAATCCCCAAAGAAAAGTCATTACAGGTTTCTCGCCCCTCGAACTGCGAGACCCCGGCATGCCAGGCCCGATCGAGGCAGGATACAAACTGCGTCACCGTACCGTCGCGCTCAATCAGAAAATGCGCGGACACCCGTAGGGCGGCAATCCCTTCAAAGTAGGGATGTTCCGTGACATCCAGGCGATTCTGAAAAAATTCCTGCACTTTGCCAGTGGCGAACTGCGCCGGTGGCAGGCTGATGTTATGCACCACCAACAGTGAGATTTCGCCTGTGGGGCGCTCGTTGAAGTTGGGTGAAGGGCAATGACGGATGCCCTCGCACCAACCGCTGGTGGGGTCCAACTGCATACAGGTTCCTTGAATGAGACAAAGTCTGACCAGTATGCCGCGTTCGCCCCTCCGGTTGCGATCACTTGCCGTGATTGAGTTGCCGCAATTTGCCCACTACCGCGGCCAACGCGCGCTCGAACAGCGGTCCGTCATCCAGGGTATGCAGCACGCCACGCTTGAACGCCAAGGCCAACTGGCCGGCGCTTTTCTCCAAGACCTTGAGCCCCGTGCGACTGGTAAAAATATACGTATGGGCTGGCGCCATGATCGCCGTCAACTTGCACCGCAGCGCGTTGGCGCCGTCTTCCTGGAACACCACCCAGCCTCCCACCTTGAGTTGATGGGCCCTGAGCAGGTCGGGGTCGTTGTCCGGCAAATCGGTGACCTGATCGGAGGACGTTGCGCTGAGTACAAACGGCTCGCGCACTTCGATCAACTCATCAACGCCTTCAGGCGCCTGGACATGCAGGGCCTGCAAGCGCACAAAAAACTCTCGCGTGCTGAAGGGGTCGAACGCCGCGCTGGTCAGACCGTCGCGCAACGCCTTGAGCAAACCGGGCAGTTGCTCGAGCAAATGGCGCCCGGCTTCGGTGTCTTGTTGCAGGCTGACGCTCCAGATCAGCTCGTCCATGGTGCGCAGGCCCGCTTGCCATTGCACTGATTGCTCGCCGTGTTTGAGGCTGGCCAGCAACAGCACCTGGCTCCAGGCCTGCTGCAGGAACTGCACGACCGGACGCGGCAGGACCTTGCCTAACAGCCGTTTATTCAGCACATCGGCCACGCGCTGGCGGGCGGCTTCGGTGCGCACGCGCCCGGCTTCGGCATCGCGGGTGTGCTGTTCAATCAAGTCGCTGCGCCGCCGCTCATCGGCGGTAAACGCGCTGAACTCCGCGAGCAATTGGGAAAAAATCGCCGGATCGTCGACAAACTCATTGAGCAAGCGCTGCACCACCTGCTCAATGCGCAGGTAGAGGTGGTCACGCTGGTAGTCATCACGCGGGCTGCTGCCCATGGCGGCCGCCGCGATTTCATTGAGCAGGCGCCGCGCCGGGTGGCTGGGGTGGCTGAAAAAGCTTTTGTCCACCACCGCTACTTTAAGCATCGGGATCTGCAGGCGGCCGATCAGGGCCTTGAAGGCATGGGGTATGGCGCGGTCGTTGAGGATGAATTCGAACAGCAGCGCAATCAGGTTGATCACGTCTTCGTCAGCCGCCTCCACCACCCGCGACTTACCACTCTTGACGCTGACTCGGGTGAGCAACTGCTCAAGCTGGTTACGCAGGTCGAAATCGTCCTCGGCCTCAGGCTCCGGCACGTACTGCTGCAAGTGGGAGAGCAGGCGCACCAGGTCACGGGTGGCAATGGGCAGCGGTTCGGCGCTGGCTTCAAGCGTCGGCGCCACACTGCCGCGTACCGCTGTCAGTAATGGCTGGAGCGCGACGAACGCTTGCTGGCCATTTTCGTCGACGAGCGGGTCGGCGGCCGACGAGGTTTCTTCAGGCGGGAGTTCACGCCCCGCACGCCCCTCGATGCGGCGGCAAGGTACGGCCTTGAGTTCAGGCAATACACCCGTCGCGACCAGCAATTGATTGGCTTCGCCGTAGAGTTGGTCGGCATCGCTGAGCACGTATTTTTCAAACAACTTGAGCATGATCAGTTTGACGCGGATCTCCACGCCCAAGCTGCGCCCCGCGCGCAGGAAAAACTCACACAGCAGTGCCGGCCCCAAAGGGTTCTCACGCTCATCCAGGCGGTTGCCCAGCAAAGCGCTCAAGCGCGCCGTGAGTTGCCCCAGGGCCAGGCCGTCACGGTGCCGCACCCGCCCCAGCATGGCTTCAAGCGCTACGGCTTTCTCCAGGTCATCCTTGGAAGACCCCGGCACCGCGTCATAGGAAACCACGGGCACCAGTTGCAATTCCCCTCGCCCCGCCTGGCCCAAGCTGGCAAAAGCTCCGAACAGTTGCTCCATGAACACGCGTTCGAAATTCTTGCGCTTGAGGCGCAGGTCGCGCATGGCTTCAAAGAAAATATGGTGATCGAGGTTGTTGCGCGCCTTGTCGGCCATTTCGAACAACGTGTCGTCGGCGTTATCGAACAGGTCCTGCAGACCTTGTTGAAGATGTTGCGCGGCCTTGTCGCGCAGCTGCTGCAACACCACCGGCAGGCGGGCGAGCGGCGATGGCGTAGCGTGTGCCTTGTTGATTGGCACCACCTTTCCGTCATTGTGCATCCTGGCCTCCTGAAACGGCGGTATTGGGGTGGGGAAACCTCGGGTACGGGCTCCGTCGGGAACCAGAAATAACCGCTTATCCTCAAGACGTCAAAGCTATGACGCCAATTGCAAGGCGCGAGATTATCTTGCAAATGAGGGGGGTTGCGCCAGCAAACTCTGCCATTACGCGGTAAATGAGTGGTGAGCCTGGGTTCGAACGCACACTGCCCCTATAATCGGGGCACTTTGTCTGTGGAGCCTGTTATGCCGAATCTCCGTCTTGCCGACCTCACCGCCGAAATCGAAGCCAACGTGCGCCGCGCACTGCTGGAAGACATCGGCAGCGGCGACATCACTGCGCAGTTGATCCCGGCCGAACGGCTGGCCACGGCCACCATCATTACCCGTGACGCGGCGGTTATCGCCGGTACAGCCTGGGTTGATGCGGTCTTCCGCCAACTGGACCCGCGGGTCGCCGTGCATTGGCAGGTGGCCGACGGTGAACGCGTCAGCCCTAACCAGGCGCTGTTCCACCTTGAAGGCCCGGCACGCTCGCTGCTCAGCGGCGAACGTTGTGCACTGAATTTCCTGCAACTGCTGTCCGGCGTCGCCACACGCGCCCAATTCCTGGCGGATTTTGTCGCCAGCACCCAGGTCAAGCTGCTGGATACCCGCAAGACTTTGCCGGGCCTGCGTCTGGCGCAGAAGTACGCAGTCACCTGCGGGGGCTGCCACAACCACCGTATCGGTTTATATGACGCGTTCCTGATCAAGGAAAACCATATCGCAGCCTGCGGCGGCATTGCCCAGGCGATCACGGCCGCCCACAAGATCGCACCCGGCAAGCCGGTGGAAATCGAAGTGGAAAGCCTGGAGGAACTGCGCGAAGCCCTGGCGGCAGGCGCCGACATCATCATGCTCGATGAGTTGAGCCTGGACGATATGCGTGAAGCCGTGCGCCTGAACGGCGGCAAGGCCAAGCTGGAGGCCAGCGGCGGGATCAATGAAAGCACCCTGCTGCCGATTGCAGAGACCGGGGTGAACTACATCTCGATCGGCGCGATGACCAAGGATGTGAAGGCAGTGGACTTGTCGATGCGCCTCAGTATCTAGCACCTTCGAAATGCGTGTGTAGTGAGCGGGCTTGCCCCGCGCTGGGCTGCGTAGCAGCCCCAACGAGGCCGCCGCGTTTTGTCAGGTAGAACGGGGTCGCAGGTGTTGGGGCCGCTTCGCAGCCCAGCGCGGGGCAAGCCCGCTCACTACAACGGCGTTTGAGTGACCAGGTCATTCGTCTCGCAACGCTATGCACCTTAGTATCCAGCGCGTTCGAAGTGCATGTGTGGTGAGCGGGCTTGCCCCGCGCTAGGATGCGTAGCAGCCCCAACGAGGCCGCCGCGTTTTGTCAGGTAGAACGGGGTGGCAGGTGTTGGGGCCGCTTCGCAGCCCAGCGCGGGGCAAGCCCGCTCACTACAACGGCGTTTGAGTGACTAGGTCATTCATCTCGCAATGCTCTTTCGGTGTCGATGCACCTTAGTATCCAGCACGTTCGAAAATGCGTGTGTGGTGAGCGGGCTTGCCCCGCGCTGGGCTGTGTAGCAGCCCCAATAAGGCCGCTGCGTTTTGTCAGGTAGAACGGGGTGGCAGGTGTTGGGGCCGCTTCGCAGCCCAGCGCGGGGCAAGCCCGCTCACTACAACGGCGTTTGAGTGACTAGGTCATTCATCTCGCAATGCTCTTTCGGTGTCGATGCACCTTAGTATCTAGCACGTTCGAAAATGCGTGTGTGGTGAGCGGGCTTGCCCCGCGCTGGGGTGCGTAGCAGCCCCAACGAGGCCGCCGCGTTTTGTCAGGTAGAACGGGGTGGCAGGTGTTGGGGCCGCTTCGCAGCCCAGCGCGGGGCAAGCCCGCTCACTACAACAGCGTTTAAATGACCAGGTCATTCATCTCGCAATCCTATGCACCTTAGTATCCAGCGCGTTCGAAGTGCGTGTGTGGTGAGCGGGCTTGCCCCGCGCTGGGCTGTGTAGCAGCCCCAATAAGGCCGCCGCGTTTTGTCAGGCAGAACGAGGTGGCAGGTGTTGGGGCCGCTTCGCAGCCCAGCGCGGGGCAAGCCCGCTCACTACAACGGCGTTTAAACGACTAGGTCATTCATCTCGCAATACTCTTCCCACTCGACACCCAGCACCTCGGCCGCCTCTCTATGCAAGGCCAGCCGTGCCGCTTCGAATTCTTCCGGTGTCGATGTGTACTTGAGGGTCAGCTCCCAGGGCTGGTAGCCCTGGCTTTCGGCCTCGTCCTCGAATGCCCACTGAATCTGGTCGCGCTGGTCGTCAGCGCTCAGGTCCTTGATCTCTTCTTTAAGCTGCGGCGATTCCTCAAGGTATTTCTCGAGGGCTGCTTGATGCCGAACTTCCTGGGTCATTTCAGTCGTGGTCATGTCGTTCTCTTAGATCGAGGAATGGGGATGCATCTGGGTCATCAAGGTTGCGCAGATACAAAAGAGCGGGCGCAAATGCCGGCTCGTCTGGCCTTCAGAACCATTCTGGGATCATCTGAAAACATTGCCTTTGAAACGGTGGAACCTTTGTTGCCTTTTTGCCCGAGACAGGAATCGAACCTGCGACCTTCGCGTTACGAGTGCGCTGCTCTACCGACTGAGCTACACGGGCGGTGGGCTAAAGCTAGCACCGCATCGGAAGTCCGGCAACTTGCCGCCGTCAGCGAGCAATCACCCCTTGGGCCCAGAAGCGTGGCTGAAGGTAAGTGCCATGGGCGTCCAGGTACTGCTGCTGGGCTTGCTTGATGTGAGGTACGTCACGCACAGCGATCACGATCAACAGACCAACGGCCAACACGCTCAGTGTTTTCCAGATGCCCCAGGCGAATGACCGCTCGACACCGACAGCGGTTCGCCACACATGCAGCGCCATCAACCAGCCCACCACGAGCGCCAACCAGACTTGAGAGTTGGGCATCACCATCACACCGTCGACCATCGATTGCACCAACGCACCGATCAGCGCGGCAAACAGACACAGCCGCAGCAGGTCCGCACGTTCGGCGCACTGCGCACGCTCACGCAGCACGCCGAGCGTGGCCCACCCGCCTCGCCACGCCAAAACCGTAACGCACAGCGCCGATGGCACCCCCCATTCACTGGCCCACTGCAGGATGGCCTGGTGGGGGTGAGCGGCAATCTTGTTGGCAACATCGGCAAAATGCATCGGCCCGAACCCCAGCCATGGCCTCTCGACGAGCATGTGCCAGGCCTGCCACCAGATCGGGCCGCGCCCCGACAGCGAGGTGGTGAGGCGATCGCCGGCAGCATTGGCGATCTCGATCCCGAGGTAATCCGCCAACACCGCTAACACCAGCCAATACAGCAACAACCCGCCAAGCACTGCGGCGAGTTGCCAACCCAACCAGCGTCGGCCCCATGGCCCCAGCACTGCCAACACCCCACCCGCCGCGCCCATGCCGAGCCAGGTGCCACGCGTGCCGCCGCCGATCGCGATCATCCACCACACGCACAGCAACGCAAACACTGCAGCTTTGAGCGAGCGGGAGAGCGTGGGGATCAACAAGGGCAGCGCCAGCAGCGGCAGGGTGAACGTCTGGAATTGACCGTAGAAGCGTTTGTTGGAAAAGCCCGACAGCAACAGGTCAGGATCCAGCGTCCGCTCGGCACCGGCGAACGCAAGCACGCCCGCATACACGTATTGAACCGACTTGATCAGGCACAGCAGCACCACCACCATGATCAAGACGCGATCCAAAGACTCGCCCCCGTGACGACGCAGCAAGGCAAACGCCACGGCAATCGCCCCGCAACTGACAAACAACGCCACTTCGGCAAACGCCCAGAGGGGCTGATGGGCCAGCGCTGATGACACCAGGCCCAGCACGATAATGAGCGTCAGGCCCAGTGCGGTGGGCCGGTCCGTCAACCGTTCAACGCGGACGACCGACAGCCCGTACAGCACCGCGCAGAACCCGACGGCGATCTGCATCGCCCGTTGCAAATCATGCCCACTGAACGGTGCACAAATCCCGACAACCAGCAGACACACCACTGTGACCAGAAAAATACTGCCGCGCTGCTGTACGGATAACGACATCGGCCACCTCTTACGTCCATGTTGACGGTTCAGCACTTATGCCCCGTCGGCGCCGCAGCCCTTGGCGACATATTTTACGTCGGCGGTGGTGGTGCATTTCCAACCGGTGGTGGCATTGCGCGTCAGGCTGATGGTCTTGCCCAGCACCGGCGCTGGAGCGTCGAGTATTTCGCAGCTGATAGAGCCCGCACCCGTGCCGACATCGCCTGCCACGTCGATCTTGCAGTTGGCTGTCGGGCTGGTGCCGCCGATCAATGCGAGGGTCGGTACGGTGCCCTGGTTGAGGGTGTCTTCGTACCCGGGTTTCAACGCAGTGATTTCAGCCAGGCCTGCGGTGAACTTGGCCTTGGCCTGGTGGGTGGTGTACATGGGCAGGCCAATGGTGGCCAAAATGCCAATGATTGCCACGACGATCAACAGCTCGATCAGGGTAAAACCTTTTTGACGTATCACATTCACTCTCCAGGATAGAACTCATGACAAGGCGCGTCCTGCGCCCCGTATTTTGCAGCGGCGCCAGTGTACTCATCCGCAGGCGGTCAAGCGCCTGCAAGACGCACATTCTGACATTTTATCCTGCACCGCCAGCGTGTCCGAAGTCGTCACCCGACTACGCTATAAATCTTCGACGACCTCTGTGCGGAACCGTGACATGGACAACGCTGCAACGATCTACGCCTGGGAAGGCATCAACCGCAAAGGACGCAGGGTGTCCGGACAAACCACAGGGCACAACCTTGCCCTGGTCAAGGCTCAGTTGCGCCGGCAAGGCATCAGCCCAGGGGCTGTGTACAAGAAATCCGCCTTGCTACCGAGCCTCGCGCCGTCGATCAAATCGGCGGACATCACCCTGCTTACTCGACAGCTGGCCACGCTGCTGAAGGCTGGAATCCCTCTTCTACAAGCCTTCGACATTATCGGTGAAGGCTTCGAAAGCCGCCCTGTGCGCGAGCTGGTGCAGGGGTTGAAACAGGCAATCGCCGCCGGCACCAGCCTGGCCGAGGCGCTGCGCAAACAACCGCGCTATTTCGATGAGCTGTACTGCAACCTGGTGGCCGCCGGTGAACAGGCTGGCGCACTTGAAACGCTGCTGGAGCGCGTGGCGATCCACCGCGAAAAGAGCGAGCAGCTACGGGCCAGGATCAAAAAGGCCATGACCTATCCGATCGCAGTCCTGGTGGTCGCCAGCCTGGTCACCGGCGTGCTGCTGATACAGGTAGTGCCACAGTTCCAGAGTTTGTTCGCCGGGGTCGACGGCAAGCTGCCCGAGTTTACCTTGCAGGTCATCGCCCTCTCCGAGTTCACGCAAAAAGCCTGGTGGGTCGTGGCCCTGGGCATGCTTGCCGGAGGCTTGGGGTGGCGCCAAGCGTATCGCACCTTCCCTGATTTTCGTCTGCGGGTAGACGCCGGTTTGTTGAAAGCGCCCCTGGCAGGCAAACTGCTGAAAAAATCCGCAGTGGCCCGCTACGCCCGTACGCTTTCCACCACCTTCGCCGCCGGTGTTCCATTGGTGCAGGCGCTGGATTCAGTGGCCGGCGCCGCAGGATCGGGGCCATTCAGACAGGCAATCGAGCACATGCGACATGATGTATCCACCGGTATGCAATTGAATCAATCCATGGCCGCCAGCGGCCTGTTTCCCGGCATGGCGATCCAGATGACGGCCATCGGCGAAGAGTCGGGCACGTTGGACCGCATGCTGGAAAAAGTCGCCAACCATTACGAGGCCGATGTGGACAACCTGGTCGATAACCTCACCAGCCTGATGGAACCGCTGATCATGGTGGTATTGGGGGGCATCGTCGGCGCGCTGGTGATCGCCATGTACCTGCCGGTCTTTCAGTTGGGGAGCGCGTTTTGAACCTGCTATTGGTTGAGCAGCCCTGGGCTTTTGTGGCGATGGCCGGGGTGCTGGGGCTGATCGTCGGCAGTTTTCTCAACGTGCTGGTGTGGCGCCTGCCGAAAATGCTCGAACGGGAATGGCGCGCCCAGGCCCACGAAGTGCTCGGCTTGCCCGCTGAGCCTGCCGGGCCGACCTACAACCTGATGCACCCCAACTCCTGCTGCCCGCACTGCAACCATCCGATACGCCCATGGGAAAATATCCCGTTGCTCAGTTACCTGTTTCTGCGCGGCCGCTGCGCCCATTGCCAAGGTCCGATCAGCGCCCGCTATCCGCTCACTGAACTGGCGTGCGGGTTGATCTCGGCCTGGGTGGCCTGGCATTTCGGCTTTGGCTGGCAGGCGGGCGCGATGCTGGTGCTGAGTTGGGGCTTGTTGGCGATGAGCCTGATCGATGCCGAGCATCAACTGTTGCCGGATGCACTGGTGATGCCGCTGCTCTGGCTGGGACTGATCGTCAACGCGCTTGGCCTGCTGACGACGCTACCCGATGCCCTCTGGGGCGCGGTTATCGGGTACATGAGCCTGTGGAGCGTGTTCTGGCTGTTCAAGCTGACCACCGGCAAGGACGGCATGGGCCACGGCGACTTCAAGCTGCTGGCACTGCTCGGTGCCTGGGGTGGCTGGCAGATCCTGCCGATGACACTGCTGATATCGTCGCTGGTCGGGGTGTTCGTAGGCTTGATCCTGATGCGCCTGCGCAAGGCCCGGGCGTCGACACCGATGCCGTTTGGTCCGTATCTGGCAATTGCCGGCTGGATTGCATTGCTCTGGGGTGGTCAAATAACCGACTTCTATTTGCAGTCTGTCGGTTTCAGATGACCACTTCTGTTGCAACACCCTGGATTCTAGGCCTCACCGGCGGCATCGGCAGCGGTAAAAGCGCAGCGGCCCAGCACTTTATCGACCTGGGGATCGACCTGGTGGACGCCGACCACGCGGCGCGCTGGGTGGTCGAACCTGGCCGGCCGGCACTGGCGCGCATCGCCGAGCATTTTGGTGCCGGCGTGCTGCAGCCGGACGGCCAGTTGGACCGAGGGGCATTGCGCAAGCTGATCTTTGAAGTACCCGAAGAGCGCCGCTGGCTCGAAGCCTTGCTGCACCCGCTGATTGGCGATGAGATTCGTAGCCATCTGGCGCGCGCGAAGTCGCCTTACGCGATACTGGTGTCGCCGCTGCTGATCGAGTCCGGCCAGTACAGCATGACCCAGCGCATCCTGGTGATCGACGTGCCGCAATCGCTGCAGATTCAGCGTACCCTGCAGCGCGACGGCATCAGCGAACAACAGGTGCAGGCGATCCTCAAGGCCCAATCCAGCCGCGAAGACCGCTTGAACCATGCCGATGACGTGCTGGTCAACGACCAGGACCTTGCCTGGCTGCACAGCGAGGTCGAGCGACTGCACCACTTTTACCTTACTTTGCGTGGAGGCCGATCATGAGCCAACCCTTGACCGTCGACTGCCCAACCTGCGGCGCCCCCGTGGAATGGACAGCGACCAACCTCAACCGGCCGTTCTGCTCGGACCGCTGCAAACTCATCGACCTGGGCGCCTGGGCCGCTGAGGAACATAAGATTCCGGTGGCCCCGGATGCCGAAGACGAGCTGTTTTCCGAAGACCTTCCGCCGCGTCACTAAGGGCGCATAAAGGCATATTCCTGCTGGTCGTCGAGGTTTTCTGCAAGGTATTGCAGCTCGTCGGCCAGGTCTTCAAAGCTGCGCACGCCCTTGCTCTGCTGCACCACCGCGCTAAGCATGGCGCGCAGGGTCAAGCCTGGGTCGAAACCGATTTCCAGCGCCGCATCCTGGCTTCTGCGCAACTCCTGCCGTGCCCACTCATACACACTCATGATCTGTGCTCCCGCCTTGCCTAGGAAAATTTCGCAGAGCATGGGCCTGCTCGGCCGGGCGGGATTTGATCTGGGTCAACGCTCTGAATCGCCGTCCTTCCAGGGTGCCGAGAGGTAGCGCGTACGGTTGAAAGTCTCCAGCCATTCCGGGCAGAACACCACCAAGGCGCTGATGACCATGCCGTTGATGAAGGCTTCGGGAAAGATGATCAGCCACAGATAACCGACGAAATCCTCCAGCCATTCCGGCATGGCAAAACGGCCGTCGAGCCACAAAAGCCCCAGCCCTAGTAGCAGGCACAGCAGCGCCGACAGCGCGGCCGCGAAAAAACCGGAACAGAAGATATACACAAAGGGATTGCGTGGCTGCGCACGCTCGACCAGCAGCGCGCAGGCTTCGGTGACCAGCACCGGCAGCACGATCAGCAGCAGGCCGTTGACGCCAAGTGCTGAAAGGTCCTGGCGCCCCAGCACCATCAGACCCAACTGGGCGGTAAAGCCACCGACGATGGCCAGGGGCCAATCCAGCAGCAGGGTCACGGCAGTCATGCCGATAAAGTGGTAGGACACCCCCGTATCAAAATCCCGCCGCACCAGCCACAGCATGAACAACGCGAACACGGTGCCGAACAGCAGATGCTGGCGCCGTCGGTCGGCAAACAGTTCGACCCAAGGTGAACGCACAATCGCCCACACCACCACAGGTGCGTACAACAGCCAGCCGATACCCATTGTTGTCGGCGCCAACATGGCGGCACTGATCACGGCAGTACTCCCCCTGCGTCGGACATTAGTCGGATGATCAGTCTACACCGACGTTTCACAAGGGTACTTCCTGCGGTCATCATTTGGGCGCTAAGCTGCTAGCTATGGATGACTCTGATTACTTGCGCCTGCTCACCGTAGCGGCCGAACAAGCCAATGCGTTCTTGTCCAATGCCCGCAAATGGGAGCGTGAGCGTTGGGTCTGCCAGCGCCTGCTGCAAGGCTTGAACGTGCCCTACCGGGCCGAAGAATTCCACGCCGCCGGGCAAGAGCCCCCGGATGTGCTGTTTCGCGATGCCAGCTTCGAGGTGTTTTTCGTGCTGGACGAGGGCCGACGCTTGAATGACGAATGGCGCGACGAGTTGCTGCGCCGACGCAGCGCGTTCTCCCTGAGCCAGTTGGTGCGGCGCGAAGCCAAGCCGCGACGCATCCCGGCCCATGAGTTCTTACTGCGCCTGGCGCCCACGCTACGCAAGAAGGCTCATAACTACAAAGAGCGCGGCATGGACCTGGGGGAGCTGGATATCGTCGCCTTCACCAGCCTCAAGCGTGAAGTGCTCGACCTCAATAGCCACTTCCCGCCACCGACGGAATACCTGCGCCAGGGCTGGCGCTCACTGTCGCTGGTGGGGCCGACTTTCGCACGGGTGTTGTTCGCCCATCCGGATGCGCCGGATTTCTTGCGCAACAACCTGGGTCGCAGCATAGTGTTCGACGTGGGTATCAGCCTCTGAGCCCCCGGACTGTAACGTGGCGCCCTTTTGCAACGTCTACCTGA
The DNA here is from genome assembly GCF_045037875.1 of Pseudomonas petroselini. NCBI lineage: Bacteria > Pseudomonadati > Pseudomonadota > Gammaproteobacteria > Pseudomonadales > Pseudomonadaceae > Pseudomonas > Pseudomonas petroselini. The sequence goes on along the minus strand of NZ_CP173614.1, from coordinate 1,699,835 downwards.
CGAGGCCTTTATGACCAGCCGCCTGAACCCCGATGACCAACAGCATGTCGAAGAGTACCTGCAACTCTCCCAGAACCGAGTCGAGCGCAAGCCTTTCCGGCCGTGGCTGCTCCTTGGTGTGGTGTTGGCAGTGGTGATCGGCCTCGGCTTGCTGAGTCGCCTTTTGAGTTACCTGACGCTATGAGCTGCCTGGCGCTCGCGGGGGTAACTGCTCCGATTTCTTTTAGCCTTGCGAGATATCCCCATGACCCATCGTATTATTATCGTCGGCGGCGGCGCCGGCGGCCTGGAGTTGGCTACCCGCCTGGGTAAGACTCTGGGCAAGCGCGGCACCGCCAGCATCACGCTGGTGGACGCCAACCTGACCCATATCTGGAAGCCCTTGCTGCACGAAGTGGCAGCCGGTTCGCTGAACTCTTCCGAAGACGAACTCAATTATGTCGCCCAGGCCAAATGGAACCACTTCGAGTTCCAACTGGGGCGCATGAGCGGGCTCGACCGCGAACAGAAGAAGATCCAGCTGGCCGCCACCCTCGACGAAGAAGGCCGTGAGCTGGTGCCCGCGCGGGTACTGGGCTATGACAGCCTGGTGATCGCAGTCGGCAGCACTACCAACGATTTCGGTACTGAAGGCGCAGCGCAACATTGCCTGTTCCTCGACACCCGCAAGCAGGCCGAGCGCTTCCACCAGCAATTGCTCAACCACTACCTGCGCGCCCATGCCGGGCAGACGGATGTGGTGGAAAAAATCAGCGTCGCCATCGTCGGCGCAGGGGCTACGGGGGTCGAACTGGCCGCCGAACTGCATAACGCCGCCCATGAGCTGGCCGCCTACGGCCTGGACCGCATCAAGCCGGAAAACATGCACATCACCCTGATCGAAGCCGGCCCGCGGGTACTGCCTGCGCTGCCGGAGCGGATCGGCGTGCCGGTGCATAAAACCCTGGAGAAGCTTGGGGTGACGGTGCTGACCAACTCCGCGGTCAGCGAAGTGACTGCCGATGCGCTGATCACCAGCAGCGGCCAGGTCATCCCTGCGAGCCTCAAGGTATGGGCGGCCGGTATTCGCGCGCCGGGTTTCCTCAAGGACATCGATGGCTTGGAAACCAACCGCATCAACCAATTGCAAGTGCTGCCGACGCTGCAAACTACCCGCGACGAAAACATCTTCGCCTTCGGTGATTGCGCCGCCTGCCCGCAAGCGGGCACCGACCGTAATGTGCCACCACGGGCCCAGGCAGCTCACCAGCAAGCTTCACTGTTGGCCAAGTCGCTGAAATTGCGCATCGAGGGCAAGGACCTGCCGTCGTACAAGTACACCGACTATGGGTCGCTGATCTCGCTGTCGCGGTTCTCGGCGGTGGGCAACTTGATGGGCAACCTCACCGGCAGCGTAATGCTGGAGGGCTGGTTGGCGCGGATGTTCTACGTGTCGCTGTACCGCATGCACCAGATGGCGCTGTATGGGGTCTTCCGCACAGCGATGCTGATGCTGGGCAGCAAGATTGGGCGCGGGACTGAGCCACGTCTTAAATTGCACTGATAACTCGGTCTCGGATGGGACCTTGTAAAGGTGGGAGGGGGCTTGCCCCCTCCCACCTTTGCTTTGCGGTGAGCTCAGGATTTACGCGCACAAAAAAAATCCCCGTATCTTTCGATACGAGGATTTTTAATATGGTCGGGGTAAGGGGATTCGAACTCCTGACATCCTGCTCCCAAAGCAGGCGCGCTACCGGACTGCGCTATACCCCGGTAAAAAAAAGGCGACCTTTCAGTCGCCTTCTTCGATCAGCGCTTTTGGCCTCTGATCTTAAGATTCGATTCCAGCGCTAACTGGTCTCAAAAATGGTGGGTCGTGTGGGATTCGAACCTACGACCAATTGGTTAAAAGACAATTGGTTTTAGTGCTTCATAGCCCAGGATCGTGTTCGCTACACATAGCTGTTTCCGTGGCCTCGCAGCCTCTAATGAACCCACATTAGAGGCTCCAAACCATGAAAATCTCTGCGGTCGTTTCGACCAAAGGCGGCGTAGGCAAAACTACCATCGAGGCCAACCTCGGCGCTTTTTGTGCGGATGCAGGCCTGCGCGTGCTCATGATCGACCTAGATCCTGCACAGCCTTCGCTCTCCTCGTATTACCAATTGGTCGATGAAGCTCAAGGAGGCATCTACGACCTGCTGGCATTCAATATCACCGAATCAGCCAAGATCATATCCAGCACCACGATACCAAACCTGTCGCTTGTCATTTCCAACGACATCAACAACCAACTGAACAGCCTGATCCTGCAAGCACCTGACGGACGGTTGCGACTCGCCAACCTGATGCCGGGCTTCAAAGATCATTTCGACCTGGTACTGATTGACACCCAAGGCGCCAGGTCGGCAATGCTCGAAATGGTGGTCCTAGCCTCTGATTTGGTCATATCCCCACTTCCGCCCAATATGCTCGCTGCACGGGAGTTCAGCCGGGGATCCATGCAGATGCTGGACGGCCTGCGCGCCTATGGGCGCCTGGGCATGAAAATCCCTCCTGTGCGGATCGTCGTCAACAATCTCGACCAAACCACCGACGCGCAAATGATCGAGCAGTCGGTACGGGAAATTTTCCAGGACAATGACGAAATCAACGTTCTGGAATGCGTCGTCCCCTCCGCAGTGGTGTTTCGTAACAGTTCATCCCTGGGCGTCCCAGTACACCGCTTGGAATACAGACAGCCTTCCAACCGCATATCCCCTGCAGCCCTTGTCGTGATCCGCCAATTGGCCATTGAGCTTTTTCCAGAATGGCGTGACCGCTTCGAGGCCATGACCGAGGAAAAGGTAGCTAACTTGGTGAGGGAGGGTCGTTGAAATGGCGAAGCCCTCCATTACCGACGCCCGCAGTATTACTGCAAACCTCATCCTAGAGGTTGGCAAGTACTACAGCGCTCAGCAATTGCGCAGCTTGCAAGCCAAGCTCAGTGGAACCGCACGAGAAATCCGAGCCCTGACAAGCGGTTACCAATTACCCGGTCGGATTGGCGCTCAGTTGAGCGTTGACCAGCTTCAGCTTTTGCAGGACGCCGCGAAGCTTATCGAGTCAGTGAACTCGAACATTAAGCACGCGAAGGAAAAGCGCGGCCGCGACGAAAACCAAGCCAAACGCCGTCAGCAAAGTCGATATGCCGAAGCCAAACGCCTGGTAGCTGAAACATATTTAGAACCCTTTGCTCCTGAGCCAACGGCTTTGGACCCTCTTCTAGATATTCTTAAAACAGCGCTGACGCTTAATCGAGCAGACGTTTTCAGGAATGGTTATTCCCCTAGGGAGTTCAATCTCAGGCTCCGTGATTACCTGTCGCCTGCCAGAACTCGAAAGCTCATTGGCTGGACCAGCCCAAGTGCTTTTTGGATAAGCACGGTTCTCTCTCTTCGTAATGACGTTGTGCAAGCTGTTGAGCAAGAGATTGCTTACGACGATGGGTCAAGTGTTCAAGACCGCCTTGATGCCCTGAAACAGAAGGTTGCGGACTGCCTTGCCCGGACTCACCTCTCTGCTGATGAGGAAGAAACACTTCGCCTGTGGTCAGAGGCGCTCTCCCCCCGCCTCCAACAGGAAGGGGGTGAATGATGGACAAGCAAAAAGTCCTCAGCAAGGTCGCCAAACTCATGGCGCTGGCCAAGTCACAAGGCGCTGCCCCAAACGAAGTGGAAATTGCACTTCGTCAAGCTCGCCATTTGATGAATCAGTACAACTTGGAACACACCGAAGTCGCTGCCCATACAATCGAAGAATCCATTGTGGGTACCAAAACCCGTCGGGCACCGCAGGATTGGCTGCACAACCTGGCCTCAATCTGTTCCCAAGCCTTCGATTGCAGCCACTTGGCGTATTTCAATCCGCTACTTGGCTGGTCCTTCAAGTTCTTGGGGAAAGGTATTTCACCCGATCTGGCAGCTCACACCTATTCAACGCTGCATCACCAGCTTGTCGCAGCCCGACGAGCTCATGTTGCCCAGCAGAAGCGCTGCCAACTGAAAACCAAACGTCACCGCGGCCAACTGTTTGCCGAGGGCTGGCTCAATGCCGTCGCCTCTAAGGTGAACCAGTTTGCAGGTGGGATAGACGAAAACACTGCGCTGGAGATCCAAGCCTACCTGGAATGGCATCATCCAAAACTAACGCTAGCCATTATCAAGCCCATCGAAGCCAAAGGTCATGACACCCGCTCTTTGCAAGCGGGATGGGACCAGGGCAAGCATGCCAGGCTGCATCGTGGTGTCGGACAGCAGTCACAAGGAGCCCTTGGGCATGGAGGGAGCCAATGAGAACTCATTCGCTTTCACCTTTGGCCATGGCGGCGCTGGAACAAGCCAGATCCCAACTTGGGCTTGCCCCGGTTCACAAACACCATGTTTGGAGTGAGGCAGAAGAGCGCTCGCTCATTGCCCGCTATCCCAATGAACCGACTCAGGTCCTAGCCGCCGAATTGGGGCTCAGCGTCTATCAGGTCTATGCCAAAGCCAAACGGCTGGGCTTGAGCAAAAGCGCCGAGTTTCTTCGCAGTAGTCTCTGTGGCCGGCTTGACGGCAAGTTGGGCGCAGAATTCCGCTTTCCCAAGGGATCCGTCCCATGGAATAAGGGCCTTAAGGGGCTCCCCTCCTCTGGCCGTATGACTCAGACGCAGTTTAAGGCCGGCAATAAACCGGGGAACTGGCTGCCTATTGGCAGCCTGCGCACAACTCCTGACGGTTATCAGCAGAAGAAAATCACCGATACCGGTTACCCACCCGTTGACTGGAAAGCCGTGCATGTACTGCTTTGGGAGGAGCATCACGGACCAGTCCCTATAAACATGTGCGTGTGCTTCAAGGACGGCAACAAGGCCCATATAGCCCTGAATAACCTGGAGTTGCTGACGAGAGCAGAACGTATGCGTCGGAACACCATTCATCGGTATCCGGAAGAGCTGAAATCCGCAATACGCGCTATCGGCAAACTCAAACGCACCATCCGGGAGGTTGAACATGAAGAACAAGATTGAAGATCTACGTAATCACCTGTTCGTCGCGATCGAGAGCCTCCTGGACCCAGAAAGACCAATGGAAATCGAACGGGCCAAAGCGGTTGCCGAGGTTGCTCAGGTCATGATCAATTCAGCGAAGGTTGAAGTCGACATGGTCAAAGCCCTGGGGGCACGCAACGGGAGTGGTTTTCTTCAGATAGGCCAGGAGTCTGGGAAATGAATCACCTTGACCTCTCACCTCCCTACTCCGTAGAGGCTGAACAAGGTGTGTTAGGTGGGCTACTGCTCGACAACAACACCTGGGATCTCGTCGCAGACAAACTGGATGCCTCTGATTTTTTCCGACACGACCATCGGTTGCTGTTCCGGACAATGGCAAGCCTTGCTGACAAGTCCATTCCGTTCGACATCGTCACCGTCCACAACGCGTTGGAGGAGCCAGACGAAGCCGGAGGGCTGAGCTATCTGGGCGAGCTGGCCAAAAACACGCCGTCTGTAGCCAACATCGAGCATTACGCATCCATCGTGCGTAATCGCTCTCGGCTCAGACAGCTCATGTCCCTTGGATACCAATGCTCTCGCGAGGCGACAGACCCGTTGGCAAGTGCGGAGGATGTTCAAGAATCAATTGAACAGCAACTGTTCGCTCTGGGTGAAGGCAAGAGCGCAACGGAATTCGTCAATATCAACCAATGCCTGACGAACGTCGTCGAACAAATAGACGAACATTTCAACGGCAATATCACCGTGACCGGCCTGCCTTCAGGCCTGGAGGACCTGGACGAGCTGACGTCGGGTTTTCAAGAAGCCGACCTGATCATCCTCGGCGCGCGCCCGTCTATGGGGAAGACCTCTCTGGCCTTGAACTTCATAGATACGGCTCTGCAGGCAAAGCTTGATCGTACAGTTCAGGTTTTCAGCATGGAAATGCCGGCCAAAGCACTGATGTATCGATTGATGGGCATCCTAGGCCATATCGATCTGGGCAGGCTATTGAAGGGCAAGCTCGATGATGATGATTGGCCGAAGCTGACTGCAGCGGTTTCTCGTATTAATGGCTATGGAGAGCGGCTGGTCATCGACGACTCATCAGCGCTCACGCCTGCAGTAATCAGAGCTAAATCTCGTCGAGCAGCTCGTCGCTTCGGACACCCGAGCTTGATCCTGATCGATTACCTGCAGCTCATGCGCTGCCCAGGTCAGGAAAACAGGGCCAACGAGATCAGCGCTATATCCCAGTCCCTCAAGGCCCTAGCGAAAGAGATGAATTGCCCGGTGGTTGCGCTTTCCCAGCTCAACCGAGAACTGGAGCGACGGCCAAATAAGCGTCCGATCAACGCAGACCTGCGTGATAGCGGTGCGATTGAACAGGACGCGGACCTGATTATGTTCGTCTACCGGGACGAGGTGTACCACCCTCAGAGCGAACACAAAGGCATTGCAGAAATCATTCTCGGCAAGGCGCGTAACGGCCCAACTGGGACCGTACGAACAGCCTTCATCGCCAATCAGACCCGGTTTGCCAACCTCAGTCCCAACGCCGGCTGGCAAGGGGCTCAACTATGAAAAAGCACACCTCAGCGATGAATACTCTCGTACGCATCACTCACTGGTGCCTTCAATGCGATAGCCACCACCCGAAACATCAAGTGAGTGGCGCTCCAGCCTTACCCGGCGGTGAAGTGGACGAGCTTATTTGCCCTACTTGCAATAGCTATGACATCGAGGAGCTTCAGGAGGTGTCGGATGCACAGTAGCGCCGAGCTATTTCCTAGTATCCATGCCGGTGCCGTGTTCGAAGCCTCTGCTGTGGCTCATGCCCATAAATCTGGGATCAACCCGGTGGAGCTCGACGCATTAGCTCAAGCGATCGGCCGCCTTGCTCGTGACCACAGCACCGTGGTCCCAATGAGCATGCGTGAGGATCTGTTGGAGTTTGAGAAGCTCGGCTACGTCGAGCTGACCAACACGCCCAGCGCAACAATTACCGTTGAACTGCTCTGTGCGGGCGCCTTGCTATCCAGCTACTTCTGGTCGGTTTGGGTGCCCCGCTACCTCCAGTGCTGCTCGCTGAAAGTGGCCGTCATGTCTCACCTGCAACACCCCGCGGAAGTTCAGCACTGCAGCGTGGTGTTCCGCGTGCCTGGAGCACGTGAGGCTACGCGTCACTTTTTGCATGAGCTCGGTACCAAGTTTCCTGGCGATCAGGCTGAAATCATCGCGATCCAGACCGGTAACGTTCTGGCAGACAGGGATGCAGAGCTATGACCACCAATCTCCTACGCGGAAAAAGCGAGAGCCTTCGTGTACTCGTGAAGTTTGCTGAAGCGAATGGCTGGACGGTGTCTCGCACTCAAGGTGGCCATATCAAGTTCACGAAATCTGGCCTTGGATCGATTTACACCTCATCAACCGCAAGCGATTACCGCTCAGGCCTCAACGCCAAAGCCCGTATTCGTCGTGCTGATCGAGCTCAAACCCTACACTCGCAGGAGGCAATCTAATGCCTATCCGTCATTGCATCGTCCACCTGATCGACAAAAAACCCGATGGCACACCTGCTGTTCTCCAGGCACGCGATTCGGAGCTATCCGAATCGGTCGCCATCGAGAACATGCTTGCCGACCTCAACGAGAGCTATAACGCCAAACAAGGCAAGGCCTGGGGTTTCTTCCATGCCGAGTCCGGCGCGCACCCGTTTAGCGGCTGGTTAAAGCAGTACTTTGAAGGTGACCAGGACTTCACCGCCTTCAGCCACACGGCGGTCGAGCATCTGCAAAAGCTGATGGAAGAGTCCAACCTCTCCACCGGTGGCCACGTACTGTTTGCCCATTACCAGCAAGGCATGACCGACTACCTAACTGTCGCCCTGCTCCACCACAGTGAAGGCGTGGTGGTTACTGACGATCTGGACGTCACTCCTTCACGCCACCTGGACGTTGGCCAGTTGCACCTGGCAGCGCGTATCAACTTGTCCGAGTGGCAGAACAACAAGCAATCCAAGCAGTACATCTCGTACATCAAAGGCAAAAACGGTAAGAAGATCTCGGGGTATTTCAGCGACTTCATTGGCTGCATGGAAGGCGTCGACGGCCCGGGCGAAACCCGCGCCCTCCTCAAGGCGTTCAGCGACTTCGTTGAAAACGAAGACCTGCCAGACGAATCGGCCCGCGAGAAAACCAAGGCCCTGGTGGACTACGCCACCAGCCAGGCCAAGCTCGGTGAACCCATGGGCCTGGAGGAACTGTCAGGCTTGATCGATGAAGATCGCCCCAAGGCGTTCTACGACCATATCCGCAATAAGGACTACGGCCTGTCGCCGGAAATCCCCCTGGATAAACGCACTCTCAACCAATTCCGTCGGTTCACCGGCCGTGCCGAAGGCTTGTCCATCAGTTTTGAAGCGCATCTGCTAGGGGACAAGATCGAGTACGACGAGGCGTCCAATTCATTAGTCATCAAGGGGTTACCTACCCAACTCACTGATCAGTTGAAACGTCGCTGAACACACTTTCTACCCTAGGCATCGGAGCCCACCATGAGTAACAAACCACAGCGTCTGCATGAAGAAAAATTCGTTATTCGCCTGCCCGACGGGATGCGCGAACGCATCGCGTTGGAAGCACGTGAAAACGCCAGGTCGATGAACTCAGAAATTGTTTATCGGCTGGAGACAACTGCCGAACTTGAAGCTGCTCTGGATCGTGCTTTGAAAATCATTGACCAGCTTTTGGCGGCAAGCCCGGCTTATGAGCAGCCAGGAGCCAGAGTATGAAAGCGTCTTTGGCCCAAACCATGAAAGATAAGCTGTTGCTGCCGGCGTTTGAATCGAAGTCGCCGGTGGCAGCGCGAATGAGCGACCCCATCGTCGATACCCCCATGCTGTTGACTCTCGACGAAACGCTGCCGTATGACGAAAACCCAAGGACGACTCGTAACCCGAAGTACGATGAAATTAAAGAGTCGATACGAAATCGGGGACTCGATACGCCACCTCCCGTCACTCGTAAACCTGGGGAAGATAAGTACCGGATCCGCAACGGCGGCAACACTCGCCTGGCAATTTTAAACGAGTTGTATCGTGAGACCGGCGACGAGAAGTACTTCAAGTTTCACTGCCTATTTCGACCCTGGGACGCCGTTCGGGGCGAAATCATCTCGCTCACCGGCCACTTGGCTGAAAACGACCTCCAAGGCCAGCTCCTGTTCATTGAGCGGGCTATTGGGGTCGACAAAGCGAGAGCGCTGTATGAAACAGAGGCAGGGGAGTCTATCTCATTACGTGAGCTTTCACGGCGGCTGTCAGCGGATGGCTACCCGGTCTCCGCGTCTCACTTGAGTCGTATGCACGACACCATTCGGTACTTACTGCCAGCAATTCCAGGCGCGCTGTACTCTGGACTGGGAGTAGACAGAATCATAAAGCTTCTGTCTTTGCGCAAAACAGCTCTTCAGTGCTGGGATCGCAATTATCAAGAGCAGGAGCAGCACCTTGATTTCGATACGCTTTTCCAAGATGTACTGTCCCAGTTTGAGGGCGACGCTGAAGAATTTCTATTCCAGCGATTTCAGGACGAACTGATAGATCACCTTAAAAAGCCGCTGAACCTCGGCTACGAGCAAATACTGTTGGAAATCACTCAGAACCAGGACCAATTGCGCCGGTCTACGCCGGTTCTTGAGCTGCCACAGTACCCTGCATCGCAATTTGAGGGGGGGACTCAACTTAACGTTTCGAACAATGGCATTGAGGCTAATCAGAACCCTCTACAACTACCCCCTACTACTTCGGGGGGCAGCACACATAAGACGACGCCCTCCAAAGAGAGTCCTTCACCTCAAGGGGTGCAACAGCAACTGGCCCCAACTCCGCAGGAGCAAATGAGCCCACAAGAGCGCCAAGCACGTATCGATGGGCACGTTGCGAGCCCTGTGAAGACTTCTCCCAGAGTCGACAAGATGAAACGGGAGCTCGCTGCGCTTGACGGTGAGGTCTTGCCCGACTTCGCCTCCAATGCCTTGGTGGCCATCCCTGTTCAAGCTGGCGGACTCAATCCCATTTCTGACCTTTGGTACATCGAACGCGAAATAGACAATACCGCGACCCTGCGTCAGCACATCGCTCAATTGGCTCGCGAAATAGCCAGCTCGGTCAAAGCCCCAGGTCAATTTATCGATATCGATGGTGGCGTCGGGTTCAGCTACCGACACCCCGAAGCGGAAGTCGAAATTACTGCCACAGCCCAACATACCTTGACGCTGCTCCAGTCTTTGAGCGGCTCGATGGCCATCGTACTGAAAATGATTCAGCAGCAACCCAAGCTTCAAATCGACGCGTTGGCTGACTTTGAGTTCGCAGCCGGACTGGGCCAGATCTTACTGGGCCAGCCTCACACAAAAGATCAGCCCCCTGAAAGTGAATGCCGTCTCAGCGACGGCGCTCTAGTGAAGCTGTTCCGCATTATTCGTCTCGCAAGACGTTTGATTGACCTGGAAATCCAGTCAGTCGCCAACAACGGTCCGAATTCAGCCAGTTAACACACGGACTCTACAAGGGGGAGTCGTCATGTCCAAGACACCAATAAATGAAGCAATCCTGTCACAGGTGCTTCATCACATGCGTAATGGCCAACTTCGGCGCTGCATCGAAATGGGCCTGGAGCCAGAGATATTGGCTCAGCTCCAACAACCTTCAGTACTGAGCTTGCTGCTTAACACTCCCGTGTCTTGGTGCAACGTCACCATTGATGGGGACATGGTAAAAAAACTACTGTCAGGCGCGCAGCGTTCTGATGAAGAAGTGCGCATGATTGAACGTGCGCTGCGACTTGGCGCGACCACTCAAATGCTGCAACAGTTCTTCGGGCTGTCTCCGCAGGATGTGGCCCTTCAACGCCTAATGATCGGCGTGACGGCACGTCGTGGCCGTTGGCGCGAATTCAGTGAGGAGATGGACGCTCAGCTTTGGTACCGATGGACGCACCTAATGCAAGAGCATCAGGTAGAGCTTGGCGACAGTCTCGCGTTGCTGGACATCGCCATGTTGGTCGCCGAGGAACTCAATGCTCCACAGGATACTAGCCCAGATGAGACCCACGAAAACCTCAGCCTGGCCATCATCTGGCATCGCATTCAGTCCTGGATAAAGGAAGGGCTTTACCCTCCTGCAAACCCTGGCCTTCCGAGAAGGCTACAGCTTGTGTCTTCTCAACGACTTGCACAGCCTGCAGCGACATCGGTGGAAGGTGACTCTGTATTATGAGGTTGTCTCGGCTTCCCTTGTCGACGCTTTTAGACTCGGCCTCGGGTCACCTTGAAGCTCATTTGCTTCAGAAAAAAGAGTCGGCGCCTCCGGGGATTGAAGGGTCTTCCCCCTACTCCGGAATTATTTTCAGCGGGAACCCACACGAAACGGTTCCTCGCCGATTGCTTTTGGATGATCGCTTAACCCCGCTTGAAAGAAACACCTGGCAGGTATTTCGCCTACTGATCAATGACGACGGCCTTACGGCGTTCCCTACCTATGACCAACTGCGGCCATATTTGGGTATGCAACCCGGTAGGCCTGCCTCGCGTGAAACTGTATCAAAAGCATTAGTGACCTTACGTCTCACCCGTTGGCTTAGCCTGGGGCGACGGGTGCGCAATGATCTGAGTGGACAAGTGCAAGGCAACGTCTACCTGCTTCACGACGAACCGGTCACACCGGCCGAAGCTATAGAGTTCGACAAGGACTACTTGCAGCTACTCGCGCAGTCAATGCAGCACCAGACCAAGGTGATTCGCGAAGTGGCAGAAATTGCCTGGAAGGAATTTGCAGCTGATCCTGATGTTGGCCAACGCTTACCTAGCAGGCTGGACATCATCGAATCCCGCATGAATAGCCAGGCCTGGACCAAAGCGCAGGCTCCAGTCGTTCTTAAAGCGACTGAGTTCGGAATCCGAACTCAGCAAAATATAGCTCTATCTCCACTGAGTTCGGATACCGAACTCAGTGAAAAAGGCGAAGAGCGAATCGCTTTGGAGCAGAGTTCGGATGCCGAACTCAGCCGTAAATCACTGAGTTCGGACTTAGTTCGGCATCCGAACTCATATAGTACGTATACAGATACACACAAAGATGTTTGTAAAAGCTCTGTACATGTACCGCCCACACCAAACGACATCGCTGCCGATTTGCTCGGTGCACTGCATCGACTACCGGTCGAGCAAAAACAGAACGCGGTCCTGGCGCTGCAAAAGGTTCCAGCAGAGTTGAAAACCGCGCTCATCAAACAATGGGTCCACCGCTGTGACTCGGGAGGGGTCCGAAACCCGCTTGGATACTTAATGACGCTCGTCGGCATGGCCGTTCGCGGCGATTTCAACAGCCAATGGAACCCTGACGACAAGGCAAAAGCGAGCCCCGAGCGTCAAGACGCTTCAGCCCCGCCAGAGGGCGCAGAGCAGCCGACGAAGACGCTAACGCAGACGCGTAGCCCTGAGTCGATACAAACCGCAAAACACACACTCAGCGGAATGCTGCATCTGCTGAAGCCTAATCGGGGTACACATCCATGATGTCAGGTGGACAACCAGAATATCGTGGTAACGCGGCCCAGAGCGAAGCGGTCGTGACCGGAATCTGTGCCAGCTACACAGCAAGTGTTGCGGCCCGCAACACCCTGACAGGAACCGAAATACGCCGCGGCCGCCACGCAAGTGACTCGGCCCAAATCACTTGCCCAGGATCCGGCATTCGTGCCAGCGACACGGCAAGTGTTGTGGCCCACAACACCCTGACAGCATCCGGCACCGGAGGTGGCCGCCATATAAGTGGTGCGGCCCGCACCACCTTGGCAGGATCCGGCATCCGTGCCGGCGACATGGCAAGTGTTGTGGCCCACAACACCCTGACAGCATCCGGCACCGGAGGTGGCCGCCATATAAGTGGTGCGGCCCGCACCACCTTGGCAGGATCCGGCATCCGTGCCGGCGACACGGCAAGTGTTGTGGCCCACAACACCCTGACAGCATCCGGCACCGGAGGTGGCAGCCATATAAGTGGTGCGGCCCGCACCACCTTGGCAGGATCCGGCATCCGTGCCGGCGACATGGCAAGTGTTGTGGCCCACAACACCCTGACAGCATCCGGCACCGGAGGTGGCAGCCATATAAGTGGTGCGGCCCGCACCACCTTGGCAGGATCCGGCATCCGTGCCGGCGACATGGCAAGTGTTGTGGCCCACAACACCCTGACAGCATCCGGCACCGGAGGTGGCCGCCACGCAAGGGATTCGGTCCGCACCGGCGAGTTTCAGCTCTTCCTATATAGAAGCCTCAACAAATCCCCTTCCATCGGGCTACGTATTTAATGCTGCGTCTCCTATAGCCAAATTGCAGCATGGGTACGTCAATCCTCTTCCCAAGGAAACACTGCACCATGGCTGATAACTTCCGGCTCAACATCGGTTCACTGCGCAGCGATGTGAAGCTCACCCTTCACACTCACCACGCCGCTCGTATATGGATGGGGCGCCCTAAAAATGACCTCAAAGCCGGCATCATTGGTCTGTCAGGGTTCTGCACTGTCGTCAATCGAATGTCTCGAGGCGCCCAACAGGATGATCCCTACTCTGACTGGTGGATGATCCTCCTCGAGGAAAAGATCAACGATTCCAAGGAAGCGTTAAAGACCATCGAAGATCGCCTGGACACAGCCATGGCCTCTCTTCCACCGGCCATCAGCATTAGCGAAAACCTCTCGATCCAGCCTGTCAGCCTCCCGCTGTACATCTCCAATCCCCTGGGATTTCAGGCTGTGTACCTGCTGACGAACTACGACGAAATTGTCAGACGCATTCTGTTGGCCCAGCACGTTGGCCTTGTCGGGCGCCACGATATGGAAACCTGGATCGACGAAGGCGCAGCGGTACTGCGGAGACTGTTTGGTCTGGCCCAGATCTATAAGTACTCAGGCGCTGCCCGCGACGACTTCGCTGCAAACAATGCCAAGGCTGAAGCAGCCCGCAAAATGTACGAGCGGTACGGTGAGCTGCCACAAGACATCCTGGAAGGCACCCGCCGTTCGAATTTCGCGCCACCGATCATCCGCGGTCAGCAGCAAACCGAGACGGATGATCATCTCGATGACCCCGTTGAGGGTTAAAGAGCATGGGCCAGATTCCCTCCAATGATGGGTCGCTGCAACAGACCGCCTTCCGGCCACTGCAACAGGAAGCCTTTCAGCGACTGCAACAGGCTGCCTCACTAAAGGGCCTTTTAAAGCCTTTTAAAGGTAAGGGGGAGCTGACCCAATTTGCCGATCTTTGCCGAGCTCAAGAATCGGACTTAAAAGCTCTTGCCCAGGAAGTGCTGAGCCAGGCCCGCCGATATCCATTCACCCTAGTTCCAGTGCGGTTGACTGAGCAGAACACCCAAGCCGGCACCCAGTTTTTGAGATGGCAGCAGGTGACAGATCGGCGGATGGGCGTAGGGGTTTGGGCAGAAATGATGGGCTCACCCAGAACACCGGAATCCATGCTGCAGGATCTTTACGTGATGGAGCTGCAGCGCATCACCTTGAATATGCAAATGAGTTTGCTGCACTCGATCACCAAACAGGCCGCCGAGTGCGCAGAAAAAATGGGCCAGGCAGAGGCCGTGTATACCGCTCGCCTGCAGCAGCTCAACAACCCAACGCAACACCAATAACCTCGGAGAATACTCATGGGCACGCCCGTACAAGGCTGGGAAGGCAATATCGGTTCTGCACCGGAATTCAAAGAATTCCCCAACGGCAATAAAGACCCACGTCGACTCATGCGAGCCAACGTTTACTTCGACAATTCGATTCCGGATGGCAAAGGCGGCTACGAAGATCGTGGCGGTTTTTGGGCGAATGTGGAGTGGTGGCACAAGGACGCCGAGCATTATTCGCAACTGTTCCAGAAAGGTATGCGAGTGCTGGTTTCCGGTCGCGCCGTTATGGACCGTTGGAAGAACGACGATGGCGAATTCGAAGCTTTGAAAATCCAGGCCAGCCGGGTCGGCATGCTGCCACACCGCGTGACCATGGTGAATCTGGCGCCTTCGCAAAACCAGAATTCGCAACAGTCCAACAGACCCGAATCGCGGCCGCAGCCAGCTCCAGGCCCGGATGAATATCCAGATACCGATCCACCGCAATTCTGAAAACAGGGGCTTAATTTTTCGGCCCATTCGTGTAGCTGTCGGTGTTGGGGGAAACAGCTCATCGTTTCCCCCGACCTCATTAGAGAACCACTACAAATTAGGACGTGCCGATGGATGAAGTTTTGAGGGACCCAACAGGGTACGTTGTCATTGGCGCAGAGCACCCAGCTTTAGGCCGTGTTTACTGGGCTTACTTTGATGAAAGCGAGGTGAATGCTCCGGACTACTACGGGCTCACCCTGGACATAAACCGAGCATCATGGGCTCCAGTTGGGTGGCGAACGGGAGAGTATCTGATGGGGGGCCGTGGAGAGACAGACCTTGATACCTGGCAAGCCCGCCGATTTATCAACACCTTGCTCGATGAATACCGCTTAGATACTGAATACCGCGTCGACTTTGACGACGACGACGAAATGACTGAACACTTATACGGCAAGCTGGAACAACTACGTGTTCAAAGCGGACAATCCACTCAGGACTTCATCGCGTGGATCAGAGTTGCGAACTGGACGGACGAGCCAGCTTCGAATTGACATCAAACCGCCAATTGGTTGGCAAAAAATCGCGCCATTCGTTAACTTTCAGGTTGAGTCACACTTCCATTCGGCTATCTCAAGCACAGAAGTTTAAAACTTCCGTTTTTGATGCAAAAAAATGCGCTATTCGTGATGTTACTGTCTGATAGATCTGTTCTTCGGGGACCGATAGCCAATGGCGCAATCTCGAACTTCTTTGAAACCAGCAGATAGGCGGCAATTCAATAACCCCCATACTGCCGTTCAAATAGCCGGTGCTGACGCCGCCCGAAAAGGGCTACGGGTGTATGACTGCCCTTACCACCATCCTGCGATGCGCGCGTCGTGGCTAAAGGGCTTTGCCCAGGAACAGCAGCTGACGCTGGACCTCTAGCCGCTAAAAGCCTCCCGTTGTGCATTGACCATTTCCCATTGAAGCCTTACCTGCCATGACGTGACAGTCCCGCTCTGCATAATTGAGAAGGGGCACACCGTGAAGCTATTGATCATCGAGGCACCTGGGAAGCTGAAAAAGCTTCAGCCAATGATGAAGAAACTGCGCCCAGGCGAACACTGGTTGGTTGTCGCCAGTGGTGGGCACATACGTGACTTGCCCGCCAGAGGGCAGGACGACAGCATGATCACCACAGGCGTCCGCAAAAATTACACACCGGTGTACGAGATCCTGGATAAGAGCGCCAAGGCCGTGCGGACCATCAAGGCCGCAGCTAAACAGGCCGATGAAATCTACCTCGCAACCGATCCGGATCGCGAAGGTGAAAGCATCAGCTGGCACATCCAGCAGGTACTGGCGGTCAAATCCTACAAACGCATCACCTTCAATGAAATCACCCTGAAGCGTGTCGCAGAGGCTCTAGCCAATCCTCGCCAAATCGATTTGAACAGAGTCGCGTCACAAGAATGCCGGCGTGTACTTGATCGTTTGGTGGGTTACCTGGTGACTCAGGAGCTACGCCGACTGATGGGCAAGCCCACCTCTGCAGGCCGCGTGCAATCGCCTGCCGTATACCTGGTGGTTTTGCGCGAGCGCGAGATCCGCAACTTTCAGGTAATCAACCACTTCGGTGTGCGTCTGAACTTTGTGGATATGAATCAGGGCACCACCTGGTATGCAGACTGGCAACCGGTACCGGATTTCGCGAGCAAAGACTTTCCTTACGTTCAAGATGCCAACCTGGCCCGACTCGTCGCCGGCACACGTAATGTCGTCGTCGAGTCCTGTGAAGACCGCAAGGCCGAGCGCCACCCACCCGCGCCCTTCATCTCTTCCACCCTTCAACAAGCAGCCAGCAACGCCTTGAAATGGGACCCGGACAAGACCATGCAAGTCGCCCAGCGATTGTATGAACAAGGCGTGATCACCTACCACAGGACGGATAATCCCAACGTACCAGACGAGGCCATGGAGGATATTAGAACCGTAGCTAGATCTATCGGATTGAAGACCGTCGACGAGCGACGTACATTCAAGGCCGCCGAAGGCGCGCAGGAAGGCCACCCCGCTATTACCCCGACGCATTGGGCTGATACAAAAGCTGGTGAGAACGACGAGGAACTCGCCCTGTACAAGTTGATTTGGGTCCGGGCGCTGGCCAGCCAGATCGAAGCGGCGGTATTCGACGTGCGTGCTGTAAAACTGCTCGCGGTTGGCCCAAATGGTAAGGCTTTGCGATTCAATGCAACTGGTGAAACCCTTTTTCATCCTGGGTGGCGGAAACTGCTCAAGGGCGATGACACAGACGATGAGGAAGATGGAGCAGCGAGCAACCCAGTTCCTGCACTCACACCAAAACAGATCATCTCTGTGCACAACGGAGAACTGCTGAAGAAGAAAACTCAGCCGCCATCCCGCTACACCAAGGCCAGTCTAATCAAAGAAATGGAGCGCCGCGGTATTGGTCGTCCCAGCACGTTCGCCTCGATCTTGAAGAACATCACCAGCAAAGGAATGATTGAGGAAAAAAGCCGCAAGCTGGTACCGGCGCCGCTGGGGGAGGAAACAATCGCGAAGCTGGAAGGGTTCTACAGTTTCGTGGAGCTCGATTTTACGAGGGAGCTGGAGCGGGATTTGGACAAAGTCGCCCAGGGCCAAGACACCTATGGAGCTGTCGTTGCGCGTCTGCATAGACGCCTGGAAGAGGAACTGTCTCAGCAACGTGGAATGCCGAGTGTGCCGATGGCGTCCGCTCCACGCCCAGCCACAGCAGGTGGCGCTTTCAACTGTCCCAAGTGCAATCAACCCCTCGCAAGGCGACAAAAAAAAGGGGGCGGTGGCTATGACTTTTGGGGTTGCACAGGCTTCAAATCGAATGGATGCAAGGTGAGTTTTCCAAACTTGAATGGCAAACCAGATCTCAATAAACCCAGAGGGGTGTGACTTCTGCCATTGCCGATATAAATCACCGACAACGCCGTTACGCATTAACCCTAGAAGCCCACCATTCCTATACCTGACAGTCCTCTGCGAAATTGCAGAGGAGGTCATGGGTGAGCGTACAGAAGAGACAATCGGTGGTGGGGCTGCGCATCTTAGCGCCGAAGCTGGAGAAGTTCTCACATCGGCAAATTGAAGTCGCCCAGACCTGGGCTTTACAATTTAACGTACCGCCCTCCCAGCTGACCTCCTTCATCGATACCTATCTGAGTTCCACTGTCCATACTCGTTGCTGGTGCGTAGCCCTGCCCTCTACAGATGATCAAACACGGCGGCTCCTGGCCAGAATCGGCGATCACCTCCAGTACTTCGATGGTCATCAGGTTAAGGCCTGCAAAATCTTCAGCAAGGACCGCGTGCATAAGAGAAAACCCACCGCAATGGTGGCCCAGCAGCTACTGCTCAGGTTTGAAAAACGCTGGTATGCAGACGTCCTACTGACCTCCTTCTGCAAGTCTGCTGGAGAGAGGGCGAAAGCCCTTTCGATTGAAGATCTAGGAAGCTTTAATCGCCGCGGCTTCGATTGGACGGCGAGCAACAATCGGTACTTCAATCCCCGCACCCGATTTTACCTGAAGCAGATTGGCAGCACGCTGAAGCAGTTTTGCCAGTGTCTGGACCAAGAGCTTTTATTCGCCATTCGTTCAGCGCAATGTCCCTCACCCAAGCTCTATAACTGGCTGGCTCAAGGTGACCGAAAACGCCGCCTTCAGGCCCTAAAAGCCCAGCCAGTACTGATTCCACTTCTGGTACTAGCAGATCAATGGCCGTGGCCGTGGGATGGGCAGCAGCAGGTATACATGAACTGCCCATGGGATGAACTTCAGGCGTGGCGCCCATACTGGAGTGAGGACCGTTATTTGATTTCCGCTGAAGAGTGCCTGGTAGGTCGCATAGCCGACGCGGGCCTCCCCCTTTCCGACACACTGGCTTGGCTGCTACAGGCGCCGCGCGCTGCAGTGCGCTACCTGGGTCAACAGCGGGTATTCGATACCGGCAGTGCATTGACCCGTATCAGCCGCGAGGGGCCACAAGGACCCTGGCATCGACTGCTGCTGGGAGCCTCACTGGGCAATCGCCGTCCTCTTAAAAAAGCGCACTGGATCACTCTCTTCGCGCTGCTGGATAAAATCCCGTATCAACTGCTGGATCAAACGCAGGACTGGAACAGGCTGCTGTCAGGGTGTCCAACTGATTGGTCGGACGACAATTGGTCCAAAATCGCCGACGACTTTCGAGACCTGAACGAGCTCTTTAACAACGTTGATGAGAGCGACGGACCAGCTTCTGGTGAAGCACTGCAGAAACTCAAAAGCTTCATTGCTACTGCTTCCTATCACCAGATCGCCAGCTTGGTGAATGGCTTTCACCTCGCGTTGATAGACATCCGTGAGGCTTTAGATGCAGTAGATCCACAAACAAGAACAGACTCTTTAACGCCCTGGAAGCCGCTGCTTTATTCAACCAGCACACCCCTCGTGAGTCCAAATGGGCTGCAAATTATCGAACTGAAGTGCCCCGCCGATCTTGATGCGGAACATCGAGCGCTGGGCCATTGCATTGATGGTTACGACTACAGTGCTTATCGGGGCATCTGCCGTCTTTTTTCGGTTCGCGAAAACGGGAAATCGTTGGCCTCTGCAGAAATCCAAATGGATGAAAGTGCCTGGGGCGAAACGTTAGCAAAATTGACTCCCAAACACCTGGTGACGATACAACTGAGAGGGCTCCGCAATCGCACACCTAAGTCGGGCTCCAGGGTTGACCGGGCCTATCAATGGTTTTGGGCAAAGATCAAATCGGGTGAGCTCGCCATTAACCTGGAATGGCCCGACCAAACACTATCCATGTCGCGCTATACAAATCGAAACCGGAAAAAAATGCATGCCCAGGCCTGTGCGGAATGGATCAACCAACGATTGAGCAGGACATGAGTCGTCCACGTCTGATGAACCGCCGGCAGGACCTGGTCGAAAAAGTCATTTTTGACGGCTATGACTTCGGGGTCTTAATGCAATACGTTGAGGGTGCGAACCGGCTGTTTCTCGAACGTAATGGTTTCTATATTCGGCGTGCCGAGCATCCTCAACATCGCTATTGGCGATTACCAAAAGGCAAGTTGCTGGATGACCTGGATGTGCTCTTCCACCGTTTGATGGAGTTGTCCGAGGACCGTTTCAATGAAAGTTGGGAGACGTTTTCACATAAAATCACAGCCGCACAAAACGACCCAGATCGGCAGGCATTCACGTGGGGGCTGACCTTTCGGATAGCTCCACTCGTTCAGGGCGGGATCCTGCTGTCAGGTGACTACCATCCTGGCGCGGTCGCCGTTTCAAGGCGCATGCACGGCGTGTTTCTCGGGCATTCCAAGTCCTGGCGCATTGACGCTGGTGCGGAAGTGGTGCGAAGCAACTTGATCCTGGAGCTTGGATTGTCGGAGGATCAGTTCGAAATCCTCGACACCGTGCAAGAGCTGCTGACCGACGGATCCGTTGTTCCAGCTGATGAAATCACCCGCATCAGTCTTGGTGGACCGCCACAAGAGCGCGCAGCAAAAGCGGCTGACGATAGCACCTCAACCGATGTGTATTTAGCCGCGGTGCCCTCAATCGAGCGCACCGGGTCCACTACCGAACAGATTAACCAGGCATTGGCTGGTTATTCTTTACTGGACCATCAACCGGCAGGCATCCGGCACTTGCTACAGCGCACAAGCGCCTTGCTTGCGGATGACATGGGGCTTGGTAAAACTCGCCAAGCAATCATTGCCGCTGCAATCCGAGCAGCTAATAGACCCATCTTGGTTATCACCCTGTCGACGTTGATCATCAACTGGCAACGCGAAATCCAGATGGTGTATCCCAAGGCCACTATCGGCCAACAGGTCTTTGATCCCTCTTCGCAATGGATTATCACCAACTACGAACGCCTTGGCGATTTTGTTCTGCATGCAGGACACTTTGAAGTGATGATCATCGACGAGGCGCACCGCCTGAAAGAGCCGACCGCCGCGTGGACACGTCACGGCTTCGACATTGCCGCCAAGATACCCAACCGTTACCTGCTGACGGGTACGCCAGTCCTCAACCGAGAATCTGAGCTGCACACGCTGCTACGGCTATCCGGCCACCCCGTTGGGAAACTGCCCTTGAAAGAATTCTGCGAACAGTTCGCCGGCAGTCAGGATTTCCGCATGAATCTGCGGGGCGCAATCGGCGATTGGATGCTCCGTCGACGCAAGGATGTCTTGCCCGGTCTCAAGGGCAAACAGCGCCAAACTTTACCCATCGAACTCACTGCTGAAGAGCGCAAGCAATACGATCAAATTCGGCTCGAAGACAGGCCTAGCCTCGCCAGGTTGGGATCACTGCGTCAGTTGCTTGAGCAGGTAAAGATTCGTGTCGTAATGGATCTGCTGTGCGAACTGGACGCGGAGGACAAAGTAATCTTGTTCTGTGAGTTCAAGGATACGGTAGGAACACTTCGCACTCGGTGCAAGCAAGCTGAGTACGGGTGCGTCACGGTTGTCGGCAGTGACTCTGTAGGCAAACGGCAGAAGGCGATCGATCAATTCCAAAGTGATCCAGAAACCCGCGTCTTTGCCGCCACTACCTCCGCTGCCGGCACCGGCAACAACCTCACTGCGGCCAACTATGTGATGTTCCTGGGCCTCCCCTGGACGCCTGGACTGCAGGACCAGGCTGAGGACAGGGCCTACCGCAATGGGCAATTGCGCATGGTCGTGGTGAAAATCCCGCTGGTGGAAAACACAATCGACCAGATGCTTTGGCAAATGCTGCAGGATAAGCGTCAGTTGGCAAGTGACCTCATTGAGCCCGACGCGGCCGGCAACGCGAGACAAGCATTGGCGACCAATTTGTAGATCTGCGGTATATCACTGCTTCTTAGTGGCTGAGACCTTGTAAACGTACTTGGAACCATTACTTTTGTTTTCTGGAATCTAATAGGCCTCCCCATCGGCAACAATAGTTTCGTTCGATATCTGCAAACTTCCGAAAGTGGCAAATCTATTTCGATTTTACCCACTTTGCTCGTATTCATTTCGAGGAGTCGAACATAATTGACTTTGTTACGTATTAGAATCTTCCCATCGCTCATAATGGCCGTCGAGACCCATTCAGAAGAGACTGATCTCACTGAAAGGCACGGACAGTTTTGGCGGACTCGTTGAATCCAGCGCGATACGCCAATATCCAACATCATGCCAAGCGCCATGCTTGAATCCTACTTCTGGATACGTACCGATGTGAGCGAAGCCTAGTGCTTCATGCAGCCCCACGCTGCCATCGTTTGGCAGCGCGATCCCGGCAAAGGCTGCGTGAAACCCTTGCCTTTTCAATGTCGGCAGCAACACGCCATACAGTGCCCGGCCGACCCCGCTACGGTGCGCTTCTGGCGATATATAAACGGTGACGTCGACCGACCAGCGATAGGCCTCACGAGCCCGGTGCTGACTGGCATATGCATAGCCGATGAGCTGGCCGTCTCGCTCCGCTACCAGATACGGGTAAGTCGGCAAAGTCGACCCAATCCGCTTGGCCATCTCTTCGACTGTGGGCGGCTCAAGCTCAAACGAAATCGCCGTATGCTCAACCATCGGTGCGTAAATTGCCTGGATGGCTTGAGCGTCCGAAATCTGCGCAATCCTTACTGTGGTGTTGCTCATCCTCTATCCCCTTGGTCGCTCAAATCGATCTTTGATTGACTCGTTTCGAGAGTGCTTCGGCGCTTTCCTTGCGCTCCGAATAGCGGTCTACCAAATACGTTTCCCGGCCCCGAACCATCAGCATGAACTTCATCAGTTCCTCCATCACGTCCACAACACGGTCGTAGTAGGCGGATGGCTTCATACGCCCTGCGTCGTCGAACTCCAGAAAGGCTTTGGGTACTGACGACTGGTTTGGGATGGTGATCATCCGCATCCAGCGCCCGAGGATCCTAAGCTGGTTTACCGTGTTGAAGGACTGTGATCCACCGCAGACCTGCATGACGGCCAACGTCTTGCCCTGGCTGGGGCGGACAGCGCCCAACGTGAGAGGTATCCAGTCTATTTGGGCTTTGAATACAGCAGACATTGCACCGTGACGCTCTGGCGAACACCACACCTGTCCCTCTGACCACAGAACCAGATCCCGCAGCTCTTTAACCTTTGGATGGTCTTCCGGAGCGTCATCAGGGAGAGGCAGACCCGAGGGATCAAAGATGACGGTCTCGGCTCCCATTAGGGTCAGGATGCGCGCGGCCTCTTGGGTCAGCAGCCTGCTGAAAGAGCGCTCACGGGTTGAGCCATACAGCAACAAGATGCGTGGTTTGTGAGTCGGTTGCTCGTTGCCTTGCAGGCGATCCAGTGTGACGAAGTCGATTAGCGACTGATCCAGATTAGGTAGATCCAGGCTGCTTTCCGAGGAAAATTCGTCCATTACAGTTCACCTATTTGATCTAGCTCGCGCTTCAGTTCCTGCGGTGTGAGCGCCGAATGATCCAAGCTGAAGAATGCCTCGAAACGCTTTTTAATCTGGACGACGGTCGCGTCAAATGCGGCTTGGATGTCGCTGTCTGTGCCTTCTACATCGGAAGGGTCGGCGAGGCCCCAGTGGCTTTTGACAGCAGGCCCGAAATAGACCGGGCAGGGTTCGCCTCCAGCCTTATCACACACGGTGATCACCACATCCGGTGGTGAGTCCGAAAACACCTCTGAGCCTTTGCTGTAGAGATCTGTGGTGTCGATACCAAGCGCTTGCAACGTACTCACGGCGCGTGGATTCAGTTGTCCGCTTGGGAAGCTGCCCGAACTGACGGCGTTAAAACCGCTCGGGGCCAGGTGGTTGAACAACCCCTCCGAGAGAACGCTCCGGCAGCTGTTTGCCGTACACATAAATAGCACTTTCATGGGTTTCTCCTAGACAGGGATGCTCAGCCGCGACGCCAGTGCCACCAGCGTTACCAGCAAGATAGGGAGGGTGAGGATGCTGCCGACTTTGAAGTAGTAACCCCAGGTGATGCGGATATTTTTCTGCGCTAGCACATGCAGCCACAGCAACGTGGCCAGGCTTCCGATGGGCGTGATCTTGGGGCCAAGATCGCAACCGATGACGTTGGCGTAGATCATGGCCTCACGTACCAGTCCTGTAGCGTCGCTGCCCTGAATGGACAGAGCGCCGATAAGCACACTCGGCATGTTGTTCATGATCGAGGACAACAGCGCAGCGGTGATACCGGTGCCCAAGGTAGCGGCCCATAGGCCATGCTCGGCAAATATGTTCAGCAGCCCCGAGAGCGAGTCGGTTAGGCCAGCATTACGCAGGCCATAGACCACCAGATACATGCCCAGCGAAAACACGACAATTTGCCAGGGCGCGTCCTTGATGACCCTTCTCGTGGAGATGATTTGGCCTTTACCTGCGATGACCAGCAGGATCATTGCACACGCAGCAGCAACAGCGCTGATGGGGATACCTAACGGCTCCAGTGCGAACAGACCAACCAGCAGCAGGCCAAGTACCCACCAGCCAGCAATGAAGGTCGCCCGATCTCGAATCACCGACTCCGGGGCCTCAAGCTGATCCGCGTCGTACTGGGCGGGAATGTCCTTGCGATAGAACATCCAGAGCATGAACAGTGTCGCGGCCACGGCCACTAGGTTCACTGGCCACATGACAGAAGCGTATTCACCGAAACCCACGCCAAAAAAGTCTGCCGAAACGATGTTCACCAGGTTGGACACCACCATCGGCAGACTGGCGGTATCAGCGATGAAGCCTGCGGCCATCACGAATGCCAAGGTGGATGCCGGGCTGAAGCGAAGCGCCGTCAGCATCGCGATGACGATTGGGGTCAGAATCAGTGCGGCTCCATCATTGGCGAACAGTGCCGAAACGGCTGCACCGAGCAGGATCATCAGCGCAAACAGACGTCCGCCTTTGCCCCGACCCCAGCGAGCGACATGAAGCGCCGCCCATTTGAAGAATCCCGCTTCATCGAGCAACAAACTGATGATGATCACAGCAATGAAGGTCGCGGTAGCGTTCCAGACGATGTGCCACACAACCGGCACATCCCCTAGACTTACGGCGCCAGTCAGTAGTGCCAGAACGGCACCCGCTGCCGCGCTCCAGCCGACACCTAACCCCTTGGGTTGCCAGATAACAAAGACGAGCGTAACTACGAAAATCGATGCTGCGATGAGCATGAGTATGTTCCAGATCAGGATGTCAGCAGCAGGAGGCTTGGCGCACGGGTCTGTCTTCCATGGAAGCCAGCCGTCCTTGATGGTCGTTAACCCAGGACTGGTGTGCCTGCGTAGTGACGTTCAGAACATCCAGTGCCCACTGTTCAAGCTCGGGATGCAGCCGGTAGTAAACCCACTGACCCTGCCTCCGATCTGCGAGTAACCCGCAAGCACGCAGTTGGGCAAGATGCCTGGAGACCTTCGACTGGTTATCGTCCAGTGCCCAGATTAACTCGCACACGCACAACTCACCCTCAGCCGAAAGCATGAGCATGATCCGGGCGCGAGTTTCATCACCCAAGCACTTGAAGAATGTGTGTGGTGTAAGGCTCATAAGCAATCGCTCTGCATATGTGGATAATCGAATATGCAGATTTAACCACGTTCAGCCTGCTTGCACAAATGCCTGTGGCGGGAGTTAACGATGGGGATCAATGCTCACCGGTCGACCACAGGGTAACGACCAGGAGGGATTAACAATCGCCTCAGCACGCGGACGGAGATTTGATGTTCGAATGGATGTTCGCTGAACGCGATTTTGGATTCATTACTCTAGGCGTAATGGCAGGATAGCTGGTCAGGTCGAATGCAATTGAGTGGTCAGCGTGAATGCAAATGAATGCTCAGCGTGAATGGAAATGGGTGATCAGATACTAGGTAATTTTCCACCTCGGTCGCGTCATCTTTGTATAGCCTATAAATACCTATAGACGTAGTTTTCTATTTCCTACTGCGCAGCTGGTACCAGCCTGTCACCGTTCCCCTATCATTACAGGGGGCCTCTCGGCACATGATCAGGCACGTCACCACGCTCTCGCTTCTAGCGTTAATCGCCAGTTGCACGACCCAAACGGCGCAGACACCCAAGCCCGCTTTCGACAGCAGTCGCAATCCGGACATGTTGACGCCAGACCTCTATCCTGGCGGCGCCGTTCCTGAAAAAGAACCAGTAGTGCGCTATGGCCGCTACACCCTCGTCAGCACGCTGCCAGATTCTGGCCAACGTGACCTGATGGCTCAGATTATCGACATCAGCATTCCAGCCAACATGCACCCAAATGTGCATGAGGCCATGCAGTACGTGGTGGACCGTTCAGGTTATACGCTTTGCTCGGCAGACTCTGGCCACGTCAACATCCTTTACACCCGACCACTCCCAGCAGCCCAATATAAACTTGGCCCTATGACCCTGCGTAACACCCTGCAGGTGCTCGCAGGTCCGGCCTGGCAGGTGAAGGTCGACGAGGTCAACCGTCAGGTGTGCTACGTCCTGCGCCCTGGCTACCAGCTCCCGGACTCTCCACGTCCTGCATCAACTCAGATTGCTCAACTCAACACATCGACAGCTGCACAGCCTATCGCAGCGAAGAGCAATAACAATGATGCGGGCAGCCAAGTAGTAGTCGCCGCCGTTCCCCAAACAGCGCCTTTCACAACAACGGCATCAGCCGCTACCCCTGTGGCGAACGCTGCACCAGCCAAAACCGTGGCCCCTCCTACGGTGATTACCAAGGATGGCTCTACAAAACAAACGTCTGCCTTGCCGACTCAGAGTCCGGCCTCGACTTCGTCCAGCAACCCAGATGCCAAGGCCGCTTCAACTCCGAAACTGGTCACCGCGCCGGCCGCAGTTTCTGCAGCGCCAAAGCCGGTTGCGACGGACATTGCAGCGCCGAAGCCGCTGGCCCAGACATGGACGGCTTCAACTGGCTCAACCCTTCGTCAAACCGTCGAAGGCTGGGCTGAAAAAGCGGGCTGGAAACTGATGTGGCAGGTCGATGATTTGGATTACTCAATTGACGCTCCACTTCGATTTGAGGGCAGTTTCCAAGAAGCCATTGGGTCGATTTTCCCACTCTACGACTCGGCTCCACGGTCCTTTCTGGTCGATGTGGTCGACAGTAACTCCTCACAGCGGCTGATTTTTATTACAGAGAGGAACAAATGATGACTGCTCGTCTCTGGATCAAAAGCACAGCCTTGTCACTTATCGTCGCACTGGTGAGTTCCTGTTCGCTGCAGCGTGTGAATGAATCGGCCAGCCGAGCTGAAAATGACGCTGCGACAGCCTCTCAATACAGCCGATTTCTGAGAAATCAGCAGCAAGAGTCCGCGCGCGCTACGGTGGTGTTCAGCGACAAACCATGGGTATCCAAAAAACCGCTGGTCGCCAAGCGTGGTTTACCGCTGACCATGGATTGCGACATCACCTATCGCCCCTCATATAACGTTGGGATCGCTGAGATCGCGCAGTACATCACTAGTGAATGTGGTGTACCGGTCATCGTAGCCCCTGACGCAATCGACCCAAGTGTCCTTTCCAGTTCGACGCAGGGCAACTCAGGACCTGCAGTTCCACCTGGTTTGGGCTCTGCCGACAACCTGACCAACTTCATGCCCGCCGGCGTCATCGGCAATGTTCCGAGCAACGCCCGCTCAATGAATTCGATTGGGCTGACTGCGCCCAACACATTCCCCATTAAGTACAGCGGCAAGCTGTCAGGGTTGTTGAATCAAGCGACCTCCCAGTTAGGCTTAGCGTGGAATTATTCCTCCGATGATCGAAGCGTGCATGTCACTTACTTCGACACCAAGACGTTCGACGTCTGGGCATTTGGTGATGACCAGGTCATTGAAAGCACAGTGAAGTCGGGCTTGCTGACTGCTACAGGCAGCGGGAGCAGTTCCGGTGGTGGTGGCGGCGGATCTTCGTCGACAGGTGCATCGGGTGAATCAGGCAGCAACCAGAGCACCACCGTTACCATCAAGACCTCGCTGATCGGAGACATTGAAAAAAACGTCAAGGCGATGCTGAGCCAACAGCCCCAAGGTCGGATGTTCCTCTCGCGTTCCACTGGCACCCTGACGGTAAGTGATCGACCAGAAGTACTCTCAAACGTTGCTAAATACCTGAATTCGATCAACAGCAGTATCACCCGTCAGGTGTTGTTCAACGTCAAAGTTTTCGAGGTAACTCTCACCGACACAGACCAGACCGGCCTGGACTGGACGGCTGTCTATACGTCCTTGAGCAACAAATGGGGCTTTTCGCTGAAGAATGCCACCACCGGCATAAGCACGGGCGCGGTGTCGGGCTCGTTGAGTATTTTGGACACGTCGAAGTCTCCTTGGGCTGGCTCCAACTTAATCATCAAAGCACTTTCCGAACAGGGCCGAATCTCGAACGTTCGCTCGCCGTCGGTCACCACGCTGAATCTGCAGCCGGCACCCATCCAGATCGGCAACGTAAAGAGCTATGTCGCATCAAGCTCGACAACCACCACGGCTTCCGTTGGATCGTCTACTTCGCTCACCCCCGCGACTATCACCAGCGGCTTCAACATGATGTTGCTCCCTCGAATCATCGACCAGGACAACATGTTGCTGATGATCACCCTGAGCATGAGTAGCAAACCGACCTTCACCACTTTTACGAGCAACGGCTCCAGTGTCCAGACAGCGGATTACGACACCAAGAACCTGTCGCCCAAGGTCAAATTGCGCAGCGGTCAAACCCTCGTACTGACTGGTTTTGAGGAGAACAGCGAAAACGCAACCAAGTCTGGCGTAGGTGATCCTGGATTCTTCGGTTTGGGCGGCAGCCGTATCCGCACCACAGGGCACAGCGTACTCGTAGTGCTGATTACTCCTGTTGTTGATAGCGAAACAGGCAGCCCCAGCGCGGTGATTTCACCTGCTGCCAACGAGCCTTGGGGCTCTTGCCATACCCCACTGCTGCATTGCACAGGTTCCAAGGGGTAAGCCATGGTTGCGGAAACCTCAAAAAATGCACGCTCTGCTCGAGTCCAGGTACTCCAGTATCGTGGAAAATCATTTGTCACCGGTCTGCGCTGGCATCCGCTGGGCAGTGTCACCGGGCACATGAAGGAAGCGCGCCAGTACGGTCGTGAGCACCACCTCGACATTGTCGCCATTAGAAGAACACCAGCCATTATTCAGGCAGGTTTTGTAGCGCGCAGCGAGG
Source organism: Pseudomonas petroselini (assembly GCF_045037875.1). Classification (NCBI taxonomy): domain Bacteria; kingdom Pseudomonadati; phylum Pseudomonadota; class Gammaproteobacteria; order Pseudomonadales; family Pseudomonadaceae; genus Pseudomonas; species Pseudomonas petroselini. The sequence continues at coordinate 1,670,441 of NZ_CP173614.1, read as the reverse complement.
AGGTCACCAAAGGGATGTACTCGCTCGCGGCCACCCTGGCTGGACAGCTGGGGGACTCATGGATCGCGGCCTGGAAAACTGAGAGCGAGATTGACCAATATGCCCTCGTTGCTGTGTATCAAGGTGGCGTGATCTCTGGCTGCGACATGATCGGCACTGGTGCTGAGGTCCGCCGCCGAGTCGCGCAACAACGCAGTCGTGGGATCAACTTCGACAACGAGTACCTGCCCCCAGAGTTCGATATGGGCGGTCAACCACTGGACGTGGCAGAGCTACTTCAGCCGTCGCATCTAAAACGCGAGTACCGGCTACGGCCACTCGTCTTTGGGCTATCCAAACCAGAACTTGTGCAGCTGGCGGTTCTTGGCGCGCTGATCGCTGCCGGCATCATCGGGTGGGCTCAATGGCAGAGCCATCAGGACCAAATAGCCAAAGAGGCGGCTTTCCAGGCTGAACAGCAACGCCTGGCAGAGTTGGCCAGACTGCAAAAAGAATCCGGTATGGAACAGACGCCCCAAGCGCTTGAACACCCTTGGGCCAAACGTCCATCTGTTGCAGATTTCCTGGAGGGTTGCAGCAACGTCATTTATCAGTTGCCTCTGTCCATTCAGGGATGGCAGTTCACGAGTGCCGTCTGCGACGGCGCACAGGTTTTGTCCTCCTATAAGCGCTCGGGCAATAGCACGGCCGACAAACTGATACAGGCGACGCAGGGCCACTTTTCTGATCGGCCGGCCTTCTTTGACGAGGGCAACTCGGCCACGTTGAAATTCGACATCTCTCTACCCGCAGCCGGTGATGAGCCTCTAAAAGACGCCATCGTGATGTTGGCGAACCTGTCGTCTTGGCTGCACAGCTTCACTCAAACCCCAGTGCTGAAAGAAGTGCCGGTCGTTGTGCCCATTCAACCAGCGATACCGGGCCAACCTGCGCCACCGCCGCCCCCACCGCCTCAATGGAAGCAATTCGAGCTGAGCTATGCCACTGGCATTACGCCGCTGGACTCATTATCCGGCGCACCCAGTCAGGGCTTACGGCTGCGCGAAATCACAACCAAATATGAGACCGGCCACCTTGTCTGGTCAGTAATAGGTGACCTATATGCGAAATAAAGCGCTGTGCTTTTTGTGCTCCATCCTTGCGTTAGGGGCACCATCGAGCTGGGCAGATGAGAACACCCTATCTGGGGTGAACGTCGGCGAGCTGGCCCAGATTCAAAGCCAGACGATCTTGTTGAATGCCAAAGCCGAGAAGGCCAAGGCCGAAAGATCGATCAAGGGCGAAGACCAAAGTGCGACGACGCAGCCGTCAACTGTGTTTTTTTCTCAAGGAAACCTCACACAGCCGGCTGCAGCCTCGGCGCACAGCAGTGATACACAGTCTGACTTGCCTGTCGTGAAAGCGGTATTCGGCTCAGCAAAACGGCTGCGTGCGACTCTGCTCTACAGCAGCGGATTTGAAGTAGACGCAGATGCCTCATCTCGGGAGTTACCCGGTGGCTATCGCATGGCCATCCTCTCCGTCGAAAACGTGACCCTCGAGCGTGGCGGTAAGCGCTACCCCCTCGGCTTTTCCAGTACGCCCCCGGCCAGCTTGAGCAACGTTAACAATTCAGCCCCCAGCATTACCCCATCAGCACCTATGCCGCCTGGGCTGATCCCTGGCCAACGTTGATTGAGAAGTTCGATGACGATCCTGACTGAAAAACCAGATGTCATAGAGCCTGACAGTGATGAGTCTGCTGCAGTCCTACTGACGTCGCACCAAACACTGCTGACGGCCCCTGGTGGACCGTTTGAGCTGAAACCCGAGCTGCGTCAACTATGTGCGTTGACCAGCGATGGGATTTTGTATGTGTCAGCCCAACACCAAACGGATGCCTATGTCATGGCATTCGAGGACCAGCTGGAACACGAAAATCACCACTTTGAGGTCAAGGTCTGCTCGATGAGCACAATCAAGGCACTCTACCGCGCCAATGATGATGCAAATGGTAAAGCACTATCGGCGACTGAGACGAAGCGCCAGGCCCAGGTGGTGCAGCTTTTAGGAGAAGCCCACCGGCGCAATGCCAGCGACGTCCACTTTGTCGTAGGTCACGATATCACTCGAATCTTCTTTCGCATCCACGGGCTCTTGTGGGAGGCAGAGCAGCACCAGAGCCAGGTGGGCATGGAGCTCTGCTCGTCCCTCTACAACAGCATGTGCGATGTCGCGAAAGACCACTACCAGCCGCAGGTGAGCCAGGACGCCAGGGTAAAACGCGCCTATGTCGACCAACTCGGTTTGTTCGGTGCCCGAGTCGCCACTCGGCCGCTCGTAGATGGCCCTCTGATGGTTTTGCGTCTGCTGTATGACGACAAAACCAAAATGACGCTTAGTGATCTCGGTTTCCTGACGCAGCAAATTGATGCATTCAGCCGCATCCGCAGCTTGCCTTATGGGGTGAACCTGATCACTGGACCCACCGGTTCCGGCAAATCGAAGTCGCTGCAGGTAAACCTGAACCTCTTGCACGAAGAGTGCGGTGGAACAAAACACATTCTGACGATGGAAGATCCACCTGAATATCCACTTCTCGCCAATCAGTCACCGCTGGGCGCCGGTGAAACCTGGAATGACGGTATCACCAATTCCATGCGACTCGACCCTGACATTCTCATGTATGGGGAGATCCGGGACCTTGCATCAGCACAAGCGGCTTTCCGCGGCGGTATGACTGGTCACCTGGTGCTGACGACACTGCACACCAACAACGCTGTAGCAGCTCTTCAACGACTGATCGACATGGGTGTAGACCGACACCTGGTTACTGATCCTGCACTGATGACAAGCGTGGTCAATCAATCCCTTTTGCCCGTGCTGTGTTCCCACTGCCGCGTCCCCGCACGCGAGCATCTCGGGCAGCTCAACAGTGCGCTGGTGCAGCGCTTGCGCGATTTGGAAGCGATTGATGAGACCTACCTCAAAGGACCGGGATGCCCGCATTGCAAAGGCTTGGGCATCACCGGTCGCACGGTGGTTGCGGAAACTTTGCTCACCGACCTTGAGTTCATGCGCGTTTTCAATGGGCAGGGTGCAAGTGCGGCACGTCGCCACTGGGTCAAGGAAATGGGCGGTATTACCAAGACCGCACACACGATCATCAAACTGAAACAAGGATTAGTAGACCCCCGCCACGCCGAAATGACGGTGGGGCCGTTGGACTTTGACCGGCAAATCCTGGAGCTCGCTCATGCTGAGTGACGTCAGAGCGATGCTGAATCGTTGGGCAGAGACCTTCTATGCCAAGCAGTTTGGCAAAAACGAAAGAATCCAGTTCTACGAGAGCCTGATGGGCATCCTTGAGGATGGTGTGTCGCTTGAGGACGCACTGCACACGGTGGCCAGAGCATTCAGCGATAACGGGCAGAAGCTCCATCCAGTGTCCCTTGCCTGCAGGGATATCGCGCAATCGGTAAAAGGTGGGAAATCGCTGAGCATTTCCTGCGAAGGCTGGGTTCCCTATGACGAGAACTCTTTGATCGCTTCCGGGGAAGACACCGGCAACCTGGTGCAGGCATTTCGGGACTGCGTGAGGATCATCGAAGTACGTCAGCGGATCAGCAAACTCGTAGCGTCCGCCACCGTTTTCCCCTCCGTGGTGTGGAGCGTCATGGCGGCGTTGCTGTATGTGATTGCAGTGTGGATGGTGCCCTCCATGACACGACGCTCCAACCCCGAGGCGTGGACCGGCGTGCCGGCCTTCCTCTATGCCCTATCGAATTTCGTGACCCACTACGGGCTAGTGACGCTGATAGCTGTAATCGTCTTCATCCTCATATCGATCATCACTCTACCCGTGTTTTGCGGCCTTCAGATTACGGCCGCCAGCCCTTCGTGGAAGCTGCAGTTGAACAAGCTGCTCCAGGTCCTGCGAGTCCGAGCAGAGAGGCTCCCGCCTTGGTCAGTCTACAAGGCGCTCCACGGATCGATCTTTCTGCTCAACATGGCTGTGATGCTGCGCTCCGGCATCAACCAACTAGATGCGCTGACCTCTCTTCAACGCAATGCCTCTCCATGGTTGAAAGAGCGCCTGAGCGCCATTCATTACGGAGTGAGCGCCGGCAAAAACTTCGGTACCGCATTGAAGCTTGCGGGTCATCAATTCCCAGACCCCATGGCGATGCATTTTCTGGAAGTGCTCGCCACCCGCAAAGGCTTCGCTGAGTCGATGGAACGGTTTTCCAACCGGTGGCTGGAGCAAACGCTTCAGCGCGTCGAAGCCATCGCCAAATCTCTTATCGGCATGTCCTCCATGGCCATGGGGGTCATGATGATTCTGGTAGTGATCGGGATCTTCCAGTTGGCCGGCAATGTGACTGCAACGCTTTAAATCAAACCTAAATGAGGTACTGGAAATGCCAACAAACACTCCAAACAACCAACGCGGATTTCTCTCCCTAGACGGGATGTTCTGGTTGATGCTGATCGCGGTGGCACTTGGTTTCATCGTGTTCATGGGCTACAGAACGTTCGGCAGCTCGGACGTCACTATTGAACAGAGCAATCTCGGCACGTTGCTGAGCAATACCAAACGACTGAAAAGCACCACGGGTTACGCCACGGCAGGCACCAACTTAGCGCCTTCTTTGATCAACCTCGAGGCAACTGGCGGCATGAGCATCAACGGTAATGCCCTGTCCAACCGCTGGAACGGCGCAGTGACCGTGATGAGCAACGGCATGACCTTCACCATCACAGAATCCAACCTTCCGAAAAATGCCTGCATCACCCTTGCCTCGAACATGGCCAAGGACAAACAGACAACTACGGCGATCAACGGCGGCACTGCAATTGCCGGCGAAATCACTGCGGTGGCAGCTGCGACCAGCTGCTCCTCGGACGCCAATACCATCGCTTGGACTTCGTACTAAGGAATTCAGTGTGAGCGTGATCTCTGATGCTGAATTCGTCGACCTGTACCTCGGCGATGGATTTGCCGACGCCAAAGGTCTCCCTGGGCAGGCACGAAGGGTTGAAGCGCCCGCCGAATGGCGGGCAGACCTTGAGCGCTTACGGGCGCAGTGCGAGGAAAAGCACAAGGCAACCCAGGATCCAGAGTTCGCCCTAATTGAAGATGGCGTCGTCCTTCGTGTAACCCAGTTGCTGGATTTGAATGGCAAACCTGTGTTTGTCGTAAGCAAATCCTCAGTCCAGATCCGTCCATTGGACATGCTGGGTCTGCCCGACTATCTGCAGGACGCGCTGATGAGTGACACGGTTCGCGGCCTGATATTCATTTGTGGGGAAATGGGCACAGGGAAAACCTCCAGTGCTGCATCACTGGTGAAAGCTCGCCTTGAGGCCTGGGGAGGCATTTGTGTGGCTGTCGAGGATCCTCCAGAACCGTTTTTGAATGGTCGGCATGGCAGTGGGCGCTGCATTCAAGTTCCGGTCTCTCGCCGGATGGGGGGATACGAGGAAGCGTTGATTCTAGCGCTGCGCACAAGAGCCGATTTCCTGTTCGTGGGAGAAATTCGCGACAGCTCGACAGCAGCACAAGTAATTCAAGCCTCGATCAATGGCCATCTCATCATCAGCACAGGCCATGCAGGCAGCGTTACTCAAGGCATTGAGCGTATATCAGCCCTGGCTCAGCCGTTACTCAATAACGCCCGAGAGCTGCTCTCCAAGGGGCTAGTGGCCGTTCTTCACCAGTCCTTATCAAGCGGCAACGAAGGGAGTCGTCGATTAACCCTGCAGAGTCTGCTGTTCACGGGCGATGACGGACCGGGCATCCGAGAGAAAGTCCATGCAGGAAAGATCACGATGCTCGATCACGACATCGCTCACCAATCATCAAGGAGTCTCTGGAATGACCAGTAGGAACAAGCAGCGGGGCTTCTTGAGCTTGGACATGGCGATCGGATTGGCCGTTTTCTCCGTTGTCGTCACTTTGGCGATCGCATGGCAAATCAAGCAGATGGATTCTCAGGACTATCGAATTGCGGCTGATCAACAGAGAACCATTTCAGAGGCATTGGCCAAATATCTGAAGGATAACTACAGCGTGGTGCTGGCCAACGCGGCAGCAACCGTACCGGTGCAAATAACCGTTCCGATGCTCGTCAACACCAACTACCTTCCTGCGGGTTTCAGTCCCACTAACGCCTTTGGGCAGACCATTGTCGGCCTCGCCCGGAAACCCAACGCCAATCAACTGGAAGTGATTGTGGTTACTACAGGTGGGCAGACGATTCCTGAAATGGGTATTCGAACCATCGCTGAAAATCTCGGAGGACCTGGTGGGTTCATCTCTTCTGCCAATCCGAACATCGTCCAGGGCGTGCGGGGTGGATGGCAGGTAGCACTAAGTAACTATGCTATAGCTCCTGGCCCAGGACATACAGCTAGCGCACTTTTTCTTATGGATGGAGCGTTGGCTAATGACTATCTATATCGAAACGCTGTGCCCAATCATCCAGAATTCAACACGATGAATACTGATATCACGATGGGCAACCACAATATTAACAACGCAGGAAATATCACAGCGTCAGGCAACATAACAGCTAACGCCGACATTACAGCTCGAAACGTTATCGCCACAGCCAATGTTAATGCCGCTACTGCAACCATTAACGGTGATACCAGCACAGGTGGTTGGTTCAGAACACGTGGTGACACAGGCTGGTACAGCGAAAAATGGGGAGGCGGGATTTATCAAAATAGCCCCAACTGGGTCCAAGTTTATAACGACAAAAACTTTTCAACCGGAGGTGAACTATGGGGTGGAAAGATAACCTCGACGGGCAAGATAACGGCCTATGATCGCATTCAGACAAATGAATATTTGTCCCTGGGAGGCATAGCTACCGAGGGGCAACAGTGCAGTGACCGAACCCTTCTTGCAAAAAGCGCCGCGGGAATAACGTTGTCCTGCGAACAAGGCTTATGGAAAAGACCAGGTGGGTGGGAATTCCAGCTGATCCAGGGCACCTGCCAGGCGCCTGCCAGAGGAAGTGTGACCTGCTCCCTTGGCGACACTACATGGAAGTCGTGCTCTTTAACTGGCGCTTTTGGCATTGGGGATAGTGAGACTGGGTACATCTTCAGAAATGCAAGTGGATGGTTTCTCTCCACATCTCGACTTTCCTGGCCAGGTCTTTTCTATTGGAGCTGCTTCAAATAAAGCATCCATTTATAAATTCCAAAACGTTTTATAGTATGTCTATGGGGATTATTGCAGTGCAGACGCTTGAGAATAACGTTGAGTATAGTGCTGGAGAATTACAGACCTGGCTAAGCACCCGAAGCAGGATATGCTCAACTGTGCTATGGCGTCGCGCACTAGAAGGAAAAGAGGCATTCGAGGTCGGCGAGTTCACTTACAAGTTACAACCAACGGCCTCTGGTCGTTATTTAGTAAAAAAGATCGCCACTATGGAATTAATCAATCCACAACGCAAACCAATGAGCATCAAGCGAGCCGCAAAGTGGACTGTCATTGCGCTTGGCTTAGTAGGAATTTGCTTAACATTGATTATCCTCACGAAATAGTTTTGTTATTGACGCGTAGGTGGTAACAACCACCGTTCTGTGGATGGAGCTCATATCATGACAATGCAATGGCTCGTTTTGATGATTGTGCTCATTGCCTCCAGCATTTTCATGGAGAACCAACATCAGGACCAACGTACATCCGACTACGCTACCCTCGACTCGCTGGGTCGCGGCTTTCTGGTGTACCGATCTGCCGCTACCGAATATGCCCAGGCCAACCCGGGCTTCAGCGGGGTACCGAGCGATTCTGCGCTCAACCTACCTGGGTGGTTTGTGAAACCTGTGGGCGTAGGTTCTTACATCTCATCAGGAACGGCCTATACTTATTTTGATGGGGTTGCACCGTCAGGCTTGCCTTCTGTGCTGGTAGACCTGACAAAGACAACGACCGTTGGTTTTAAGCGTTCAGGAATGCTGATTTCACAGATAACTGGGGCGACCGGTATAGCAATTCCGTCCCCTGTTCCCGAAGGTGCGGTCGTCGCCGTCAATTAGTCTGAGTCGACCGACTTTGAAAGGCGCCGGGTTGCATAAGCTCCGGCCTATCAACATAATGATCACAACAACGTTTCCACCCCGTTGGCTACTGGCGGTCATCAGTAGCGCCCGGTGATGCGGCTTGCCTCATCACCAACCCCAAAGCACGCATAGCTCCGGGAAGGGCGTGCGGACCTGGTTCAGAGCTCTCCCTGTGTCTCCCTGTTCAAGCCAGACACGCAGCCGTCTAACTCGTGAATTGCGAGTTCAAAGGCACATAGGGCTCTGTTGAGGTTCGAAGCACCGTAGTCTAAGGGCCACACTGGTGTTGTGGCCCACACTTTTTAAAGCTCACACAATAGGTAGCCTGATCATCTTGCAAAGGATGATCAGGCTACCTATTGGTAGCTGCTTTTCCTTGCCGGTGGCCCGCCGGCGAAACGCAGGGCTCCCTTTGTGCGCGGATGCGTGCCTTATGCTAGCTGGCCTCAGCCACGATAATCGGCCAGGTGTTGGAAGTAAGACGTTCAGATCACAGCCCAGGGATCAACAACGCCTTCATCCCGCACAGGTGGTATTTTTTTCTGAAAGACGCTACTTACTACATCCGAGAGTGACTGTTGACCCAGCTACTCTCGGTAGCTTCTCCTGTCGACCTGAACCTTCTTTGCCCTCCGCGAAATATCCCTCTCCGCTTGACACATCACCATCCCCCCTTCGATGATATGGACGTGCTTTGCTGACGTCGTCAGCATCATGCCCAGGCAGTCAGGATCTTGAAGACTGCGACACGATGTTCGTGTCAGATCCGCCCAAGACCGCTGAGCTTCTGGTAGCGCGGTCGGTCGACAATCGTCGATGGAAGCACCTTATGCAACTCACCTCGCGGGGAATCACTTCCCCAACGGGGTCAGTGGGTTCTCCGCATTCAACCTGCAGGAGAATCACCATGTCCAAACTTGCTTATGGCTTCGGTTTCGCGCTTGGCACCATCACGCGACAGTTTCTGCGTGCGGTAAAGAAAACCAGCGCTGCGCCCACAGCTATCCATACCAAAGCAGCTCCGTTGCTTCCACCGCCCTGCGTACCTGAGCGTCTCGTACGTGAGATGGATCATGTACCGGCAATAACTCGTAAAGGTGTCGACCTGAACCTTTGGTACGCGGCTAACACTCGAGTGGTCGAAAAGCCCGCTCGGAAACCGCGTAAGAAGCCAGCTGCACGCTCGTTGGTGCCAGCAACTTGCTAAGTCTGCGTCCTTCGCCTCTGTAGGGAGCCTTCCCAAAGGGAAGGTTTCCTCAGAGATTTCACGGTAGGGGCTTGACAAGCGACAATCGTATTTCCATGATCTGCACATGTATCGCTGACGTCGTCAGCAACATGCCCAAGTAGTCTGGATCCGCAAGACTACGATGCGGTTTTCCGCATTGATCCACTCCCAAGATCGCCATAGCTTCCGGTAGCGCGATCAGTCGACTTAGTCGATGGAAGCACCTTTCCCACCCATGACGGGCCTACCCCGTCAGGGCAGGCCTCTCACTTTTGGAGGTCTGATGAAAACTGAACTGGCTCTCTACCAGGCATTGATTTCGATTAACGTCCCGGAACAGAAGGCAAATGCTGTTATTGAAGCTTTGGAGACCGACATGCTTTCACGTTTGGCTACCAAGGCAGATTTAACTGCTCTTGCTGCAGAGTTCAAATCTGAGATTTCACAGCTTGAAGTCAAGCTCACCATTCGCATGGGCGTCATGTTGTCTGCAGCTGTCGGTGTAATGATTGCTGCAATGAAGCTGATGCATTAAACAACCTTAAGCTCCACCCACCCTCGCGGGGAATACTTTCCCCCCAGGGCGAAGTGTTTCTCCGCTTTCTGTTATTTCGAAACTGGAGAATCACCATGAGCACTAATCAATCCAACGAAGCAAAATTCTTCGACCTTCACACCACTGGTATCGGTTATCTCAACCGTATCCGTGAAGTGAAACCTCGCGGCAAAGGTAAGCCATTCATGGCAGTTACCGTTGCGGCACTACGCGGCTCGATGGATGATGCCGAGTATTCCTATATCGACTGCAACGTGGTCGGCGCTGAAGCTGAAAAGCTGATTCGTCGCAGCCAAGCAGCCGTTGAAGCCGGAAAGAAGGTCCTTGTGAGCTTCCGAATCGGTGATATCTGGACCGACGCATTTACCTACGAAAAAGGCGATAAAAAAGGTCAACCTGGAGCAAGCCTCAAGGGCCGCCTGTTGTTTATCGGCTGGATCAAGGTGGATGGGGTAACTGTCTATGAAGCCAAACCGAAAGACTCTGCTGAGCCCCTTCCTGCCCAGGATGGTGCTGCTGGAGATGATTCGGATGACGCCCAAGGACAACCTGAACCTGAACAACGTCAATCTGCATGATTGAAATCATGGCGCCCCCTGGGCGCCTTTCAATATTCGTATCGAAGGGAACGCCTCCCTTCGGGATTGGTAGTTTCCGAAGACTGGAGATTCGCCATGATCATAAACCCTCAACGACTGCCGCTGGTGATTGAGATCGGTCTAATAGCGGCTCAGGCTCGTGTTCACAGTGCCTTAGACAAACAACGTCCAATTAATGTGGCAATTGACCCTCATGATGACCCGCACTACTTCCTCTCATCGGACCTATGGTTCGATGCTCTGGATGGGGTTATTAAGTTGGCCGAAATGGACCACAAAGATGATTTCAACCCAGACATCAGCCCGACCTTATCGGCGTTCGGACTTCTCCAAGAGTATTGGCAGGCCCGCGATCGTTTAGATCCGCAACCTGAAAGTGACGCTGCATGAAGTCAAGCGCCCTCTGGGTGACTTCAATTTACATATCGAAGGGAACGCCACCCTTCGGGATTGGTGATTTCCGAGCAATGGAGATGAGCCATGATGATGAACCCACAACGACTGCCGCTGCTGACCGAGATCGGTCTTTTAGCAGCACAAGCTAGTGTTTACAGCGAGCTGGATAAAATACTTCCGAGCAACCCGGCACTCGATCCCGATGATGACCCGCGCTACACCCGTACTTCTGATCTTTGGTTAGAAGTTCTGGATGGGGTTATCACATTGGCAAAGATGGACCATCGAGATGAATTCAATCCCGAAAACAGCCCACTGTTGTCGGAGTACGGACTTCTCAAGGAATATCGAAGGGCTCGCTGGGAGTTGGAAGATAAGCTTATCCACCCCGAATACTACTAACTCGCCACGTAGCATAGGCTGACTCTCACGCTGATTCCAAATCAGCATAAAGACCCATCGGGAAACCATCTCCCGACCGGGCCAGGTGGTTTTCGCACCTGGAGATAAACATGCAAACCACCACTAACCTCGTATCGTCTGACCTGCTCAAACTCCCGGTCGTTTTAACACCCCGGGCCTGGCAGGAAGCGGTGCATATTGAAAACCCACAGGATGCAAGTGTTGTCAGTGAGCGACTGGGCGATGTTGTCCTGGAGGCCTATCGAGAACTGCATTTGCAACCTGACAGCACACAGATCCATTTCGGCCTCTATCGTTTATTGCCTGCCGGCAATAACACCGATCGAGTCTGGCTGGACCTAAAACTTGACCGCATAGAATCACCGCCAGGCGTTTTCTATCTGTACATCTCACTCAAGGAAGAAACTCATACTTCTTGCCCATAATCCTTCGACATTCACAGCACTACCCAAAGCCCGACATCTGTCGGGCTTTTTTCATTCGTAGCAGTGTGGAGCTGCCCATGATCAACATCCCCGGCCAACTGGCCATCCGTACCATCAGTGGCCGCAATGGCGAATTCAACGTCGGACGGCTCTCGACCTCTATCGGTGAGTTCGTGATCAAAGACGCACTCCTTGATCAGTACGATGAAGGAAAATACCGAGGCGACTTTCTGATAACGGAGATCCGTCCTTCGTATTACTCCACAGCAGGTCGCCTGGTCGTTGAGATCCGTGCAAAGCTGGAAAGCATGAGCCTCGACGACGTGGACAATCTGACACCGGAAGACGCCGCCAGGCTCTCGCCAAACGAGCCTGACCCTATGGATGAAGAGTCTTCCTCCAACCTCTCCAAGCCAGTGCAGCGGAATAATCCACCCGCAGTACCGGCCTCTAATAAACAGGTATCAAAAGAGGATGCCCCGTTTGGGATGACCCCGACCGGCGGAACCAACGACCTCGAGGCAGATGCTGAGTTGTTCGGCACAATCTGGCCTCTAAGCGATACAGTCAGGCTGGACACAACTGTTGATCGTCAGCAACTACGCCAACAGTGCAGTCGGCTCTCTGAGCTCGGCTATGTACACAACTTCAAACTGCAGGTATGGAATATCTCCAATACCTGACGAAGCCCGCGATACGCCAAGCCAATCGGCACAACCCATGAGGGGCTCCCTCCTGGGCGCTCCTCGACTTAGCAGGAGCAGCACATGAATCCAATCTTCAATAACCTGACCCAAGAAATCCTCGAAAACATCGAAGATCAGCTCGCCAATAACGAGGTGTCGACGAATGAGGAGCTTTGGGACTTCTTGGTAGAGGAGCTCGAAATGACGGCAGAACAAGCCGATGCCGCCGTTGCCCTTCGCCCCAAATACCTGGGGCAAATTTTTCTCACTGGGCACAGCCCTCTATTTCAAGACGAGACGGTCTCGTTTGACCCGAACGATAAAACGTTCAAATCGGACAACCTGCTGTTTCCCAAGCAATAACACTTACTGCTAACACCCCCGAGGGGCTCACCGCCCCTCCGGGCGGGTTCCCCCTCCATTATGGAGGTTCCCATGCCCAGCCCTACCCCGCTCTTCCCAATCGAGGAGTGCAATGATCTTTTCGTCGACGCTTGCGCGTGTGACGAACAACGCAACCTGGTGTTCCTTTCTGCATGGGGTCGAGACACGGCGCTGCAGGAGTTCCTGGCCAGGCTGACCCTCGGCACGACAGAAGATGGTCTAAGCCGGTTTCACATCGTTGTAGATGGCCGAAGTCTTCCTGTTTTCCCCAACATCGATCTGTTGGAGAAGCGCACCACGCGACAAATGCGCGGTACGTTATTCGGCAGCTTGATTCACCTCTGGTTGTTTGACCGACGCTGCGTACAGCCGGATCGGGCCAACCACTTCGCCTACGCCCTTCTTGAGAACGGGCAGTCACCTCATCAACGGCTTTGGCCTTTGATACAGGACACCTGTCCATTACCGCTACTGCCTCATTGGCAGGAGCAGGTAATGGGGTTGCTCACCCAACACGACATGCTGCAGCTGTTACCTGGAACGTCCGGTGCTGTTGCGGCATGGCGTTTGTCGTTGCAACTCGACGTTCTCGAAACAGCCCTAGGCGAGCTCATTCGCCAGGGGCAGCTCTCAACCCACGCTCAGTTTGAGCATTGATCCAGGAGCCTCACCATGGCTTTGATGTTCCCACGATTGGCGCGCAACTTCGCTCGCAATGGCTACTACCCCACTGACGAAACGACGCTGGAACTCACCCTACAAGCGTTGGCACCATCCCCAAGCGGGAAGATGCGGATCTTCGATCCCTGTGCAGGCGAAGGCGTTGCCTTAGCTGAAGCTGCTCATGCACTCGGGCGTGACCGCGTTGAGACCTACGCAGTCGAGTATGACCAGGAGCGTGCCAAACACAGCAAGACACTGCTGGATTGCGTGCTGCACAGCGACTTGATGGACACCATGATCAGCCGCCAGGCCTTCGGCTTGCTCTGGCTCAACCCGCCCTACGGTAACCTGGTCGCTGACCATGCAGGTGCATCTCAGTACCAAGGTAACGGCCGTCGGCGCCTGGAGAAGATGTTCTATCAACGGACGCTACCACTGCTGCAGTACGGGGGAGTCTTGGTGCTGATTGTTCCGCACTACGTGCTGGACGATGAGCTGTGTGGTTGGCTATGCAATCACTTTACTGAACTGCGGATCTACAAAGCCGCTGATCCAACCTTTAAACAGGTAGTGATCTTCGGTATACGAATCCGCCGGCAGGACCTCGCTCGACCGCAAGAAGTCAAAAACGTACGCGCACGCCTTCAGGCGATCGGTACCGGCACATTGAGCGCGGAAGCGTTACCAACCAGTTGGCCATGGGAGCCCTACAGGGTTCTCTCGGCATCCAACGAGCTGGAACACTTCTACCGTATCAGCCTTGAACCTGAACAGCTCAGCGAAGAAATCAAAAGACTTCGTGGCATGTGGCCTGACTTCACACTGCACTTTGGTCAAAGCGGCGCTCAGCCACGACCTCCCGTGAGGGAGCTGTCGCGCTGGCACTTGGCGTTGGCATTGGCTGCCGGTGCGATTTCCGGCGTAGTGAAATCCAAAACCGGCCGAGTATTGGTACTCAAAGGCGATACCTACAAAGATAAGGTCCGCAAGACCGAGTTCACCGAAGACCAGGACGGCAACGTGTCCGAGGTAAGGATCCTGACTGATCGTTTCGTGCCCATCATTCGGGCATGGGACATGACGCCAGGCTCTGCCAACCAAGGCCGCGTGATCACCATCAGTTCATCGGCGGATACGCCGCATGAGGCTGATGAGGTGGTGACACAGCCAACACTGACCCCACCACCACGAGTGACATTTGAACCTGGCCGCTTAGTGCTGACCCAGTCAGTGCACCACCTGATTGAGCGTGGACATCTCGATCCAAGCACTTACTTGCGACGGCATTTCTCCGGTGACTGGGGGGAACTGCCCAAAGAAGACTGGAGCAGTAACCAACGGGCTTTGACCTACGGGGATCGATTGTTCTCCTGTTATGACATATGCGCCGGCGATGAGACCCGGCTCTGGATCATCACCGAAGCTGACCGCAGTGCAACAACCGTGTTGCTGCCATCGGACTACTGACCCACCACGCCAACCTGGCCATCCGTTAACCAACCCGCAGGGTATTCACCATACCCGTCGGGGTGTCGTGCATGCCCTGTTTCGTTCCTATTGGAGAAACACTCATGAACGACCTATCCCAAGTCTCTGTATCGCCCTTGGCCATCGGCCTGACTGAGTTCATCGACGAATTCGGTGATGAATTATTGGACTCCCTCAATCGCTCTAACCCACCGGTTTATTCCGGCAGCATCAACGAAGCCTATCAACGGGTTATGAGCGAACTCAAACGCCAGCCGTTCCCTGCTCAAGCTGATGTAGTGCAGGCCGTTGCAGCTTTATTGCTAGACCGCAACGAGCAGGCAGCCGTTATCAATGCAGAAATGGGCACTGGGAAAACCATGATGGCCATCGCTGTAGCCGCTGTCATGCACAGTGCGGGCTACCGCCGCACTTTGGTGGTTTCGCCTCCACACCTGGTCTACAAATGGCGACGGGAGATACTCGAAACCATCCCAGACGCACGCGTGTGGGTTCTCAATGGACCCGATACGCTGGTTAAGCTGATCAAGCTACGTGACCAACTGGGGGATCCTTACGATGGCCGTAAAGAGTTCTTCATTCTCGGACGCGTGCGAATGCGCATGGGGTATCACTGGCGTACGGTATGTTGGCCACGTCGCGCCAGCGGCGGATACAACTTCGCAGGATGCCCCGACTGCGGACGCCTTCTGTTGGACTTAGAAGGCAACCGTGTGACTGTCGAAGAGTTTCACCGAGAGGAACGCCGTCGCAGCTGCCCTTATTGCCAAGGACAACTCTGGACGCTGATGCGCCCGGGCAAAGCCGACAACGGAACTCGTCGTGCGACCATACTAAAATCGATGTGTCGGATTCCGACTATCGGTCCAGTACGTGCGGACAGATTGCTGAATGACTTCGGGGAGGACTTCCTCGCTTCGATGCTGATCGACAACGTCAGCGAATTCATCAACCTGATGGACGCTCAGGGCAATTTCATCTTCAGCGACCGCCAAGCCAAACGCATGGAGCGCGCCATGGCCAACATTGAGTTTGGCTTTGGCGAGGGCGGTTTCCAACCCACCGAGTTCATCAAACGCTACCTACCAGACGGATATTTCGACCTGCTGGTGGTGGATGAAGGACATGAATACAAAAACAGTGGCTCGGCCCAGGGTCAAGCCATGGGTGTATTGGCAGCGAAAGCACGGAAAACCGTGCTGCTGACAGGCACCCTCATGGGTGGCTATGCCGATGATCTGTTCTACCTCCTGTTCCGAATACTTACCCGGCGAATGATCGAGGACGGTTACAAACCAAACGCGCGCGGAAGTATGGCTCCGGCCGCGATGTCATTCATGCGCGACCACGGCGTATTGAAGGACATTTACACCGAGCGGGACAACGTGTCACACAAAACAGCCAAGGGAAAAAAACTCTCGGTGCGAACGGTGAAAGCCCCAGGCTTCGGCCCTAAAGGCATTCACCGTTTTGTGTTGCCGTTCACCGTGTTTCTGAAACTTAAAGATATCGGTGGCAACGTGTTGCCGGCGTACCAGGAGGAATTTGTCGATATCAGCATGTCTGCAGAACAAGCGTCGGCCTATCAGCAATTGGCAGGAAAACTGACGCAGGAACTTCGCCAAGCATTGGCCCGTCGAGACACTACCTTGCTAGGGGTAGTACTCAACGTGCTGCTGGCTTGGCCTGACTGCTGCTTTCGACCGGAGATCGTTAAGCACCCTCGTAGCAAAGATACCTTGGCGTTCGTCCCCTCGATCTTTGCAGATGAGCAAATAATGCCGAAGGAGAAAGCACTGCTCGACCTCTGCCTCACGGAAAAAGCCAAAGGCCGGAAGGTTCTGGCCTATACCGTGTACAGCGGCACGCGAGACACCACCTCTCGCCTGAAACGACTGCTGGAGCAATCTGGTTTAAAAGTAGCGGTCCTGAGGGCGTCAGTGGATACCGCCAGGCGCGAGGATTGGATCCTCGACCAGGTAGACAGAGGTGTCGACGTACTGATCACTAACCCGGAGCTGGTCAAGACCGGGTTGGATTTGCTCGATTTTCCGACCATTGCGTTCCTGCAGACGGGGTACAACGTGTACACCTTGCAACAGGCAGCTCGACGGTCATGGCGGATTGGGCAAAAGCAGCCGGTGCGGGTGGTTTTTTTTGGCTATGCCGGCAGCTCTCAGATTACTTGCCTGCAGTTGATGGCCAAGAAAATCGCCGTGGCTCAAAGCACGTCGGGAGATGTGCCAGATTCTGGTCTCGACTCGCTGAACCAAGATGGTGATTCAGTTGAAATGACACTTGCAAGGCAGCTCATTGCTTCATAGTTTGACGGCCACCTTCGGGTGGCCATTTTTTTATAACGATCCCAATTTACCAGCGGCCAACTCGACACTTCAAAAACCATGCGTCCTGGAAAACCTATTTCCTGATGCACCTAAGAGACCGGTTTGAGAGGGTGTATTCGCTTTTTCGCGAGGACGCCCATGAACCTACCACGCCCTACTCGAACCACAGCGATACTCAGTCTGTGCCTTGCATTATTGGCAGGCATTCTGGGTTATGAGCATCATCAACTCTCCCAACTCAGCAACAGCTTGGCTGCGACTGCAGACAAAGAGTCGCTCGATGCGTTGTTGACGCGGCTGGGCAAAGTCGATGAGCGACTGGACACGGTAGCCGGCAACCACCTGGTGACCAATGAGGACTTCCGAGCCGGGCAGCAGGCTTTATCGAATCGAATTGATGCCGCACAAGCGTATGCAAAGCAAGCGACGGAGTCTGCGCAAGAAATCTCTCAAAATGCTGCGTCTGCTGGTGAATTGGTAGTCCTCAAAGCCAGCGTCGAAACACTCGATAGCCGTCTTCAAGAACTCAGTCAGTCACGCATCAAACAAACCACTGCTGTTCCCCTCAAGCCCAAGCCTAAGCCCGTTGCCCGCCAACCAAAGCGGCCAACACCGCCCGCTACCACCACTGTCACACCGCAAACACCCCCTTTTACCGTTGTCGGTATCGAGTATCGCGGCGGTGAACGCTTTTTGTCCGTAGCACCGCCTGGCAGCACGCAGTTGAATCAAATTTACCTTATCCGACCTGGTGACGCTGTGGCGGGCACCGCCTGGCGCCTCAACGCGCTGGACGGAAGATCCGCACGCTTTGACGTGGCCGGAACACCTCAAACCGTAACCGTCGCGCAATAGGACCTCCTTTATGCACTCCCCTACCACTTCCTCGAAAACAAAGAAGCCCAGGAACATTGCTCTTTACGTTTTGGGTTTCATTGCAGGCTTGGCCACCTTCGCGTTTGCATATGTCTGTCATGCGGCTTCGGGGCAATCAACGTCGATCTCGAACACTCAGAACAGTGAAGTTCACAACTCTTCTCAAGGAGCCAGTCAGACAGAACTCGCCCGCGAGTGGGGATTAACCCCCCAAGAATGGTCCCGCTTTCAAACTGTGATGGAGGGTCCTCGCGGAATCTATTCGCCAGGCCTGGATCCTCTGACAGCACTTGGCATCGAAGCGAAGTCGGAGGAGGAGCGCCGACGCTATGCAGAGCTGCAGGTGCGAGCCGAGCGACAGCGTATCGATAAGGAACTGGCGTACCAAAGGGCCTATGACCAAGCCTTCGCACGTCTTTACCCCAATGAAAAAGTCATCCAACTATCGTCCAACCCTGCATCTGCTCCAGGCTCGGGAGCGGTAACTGCTGTGAAAGGCACTGGACGACTAGCCGTTTTTGTTCAAGACAGTTGCAACGCATGTATTGACCGCGTCAAAGACTTACAAAACCAGAAACAGTCCTTTGATCTGTACTTCGTTGGTAGTCAAGGTGATGACGAAATAATTCGCCGCTGGGCCATCTTGGCTGGAGTCGAACCGGCCAGCGTGAGAAGCCGACAGATCACATTGAATCACGATGCCGGTCGATGGCTTGGCCTTGGACTCGGCGGTGAGCTGCCGGCCGTGGTACGCGAGGTGAATGGACAATGGCAGCGTCTGTAATTCGCGCGGCTTTAACGGGGGGGCTACTGCTCACCGCGGCATTTGCTAACGGTGCCGAGGTTCCGCCACCGGCCTATCAGTTGATTGCCCTGCCTGCCGGCGTTCCGTCCGAGGTGCTGTACTCCGTTGCACTGCAAGAGAGTGGCACCCGACTTCGCGGCCAGATCGTCCCCTGGCCCTGGACGTTGAATGTCGCCGGCGCCGGATATCGCTTTGCGACACGCAGCGATGCTTGCAGAGCGTTGATGATCGCCCTTCAGACCGCAGGCCCAAATAGAGTCGACGTCGGGCTTGGACAAACCAACATCGGTGCCAACGGCCACCGTTATAGCTATCCCTGCGAAGGGCTGGATCCGTACAAAAACCTCTCGGTTACGGCCCAGATCCTGGCTGAGCAAAAAGCCAAAGGAGGCGACTGGATCACCGCTGCTGGTCGGTACCACCGCCCTGCCGGAGGCGAACCCGCTGCCCGATACCGACGAGCTTTTGCCAAACACCTCAGCCGGGTCACCGGTATCAACCTGATGGCGAATAATCCATGAATAGATTGCTGCATCTGCCTGTTTTGCTGTCTTTGGCCTCCCCCATGGCAGTGCATGCCACCTCGCTGATTGTTGTTGAAGACCGAGGGGGTGTTTCCGCTCTGCCCTACTACCAGTACTTGGCTCCAGAACCTACTGAGCAGTCAGCACAGTCAGAGAATATTGGTGTGCGTGGGCAAGGCTCGTTTCCAGTGCGCTCTGACCAACTGACACCCGGGCAGGTACAGGGCCGGGTAATCAATGCACCTGGCCTGCAACCATTGTTTCTTGTAGGCGACGATGAAAGCTCCAGAAAGTGGTTATCACAGCGCCGCGATCAGTTACAGCAACTGCAGGCAGTGGGCCTTGTGGTTAACGTGGCCAGCGCCGAGCGGTTTGCCGAAATCCAACGATGGGCAGGAAATCTACAGTTGGTCCCGGCTCCATCAAATGATCTGGCACAGCGCTTGGGAGTCCAGCATTACCCGCTGTTGATCACTGCCACAACGATCCAGCAGTAACCAGGGTATGGCCTCTCTTACGCACATCACCTTGGTCATCAAGCAACCAGATGACCCACGAGCAGGCCAACTGCTTTTTGAACAGGTCACCTATGTCGCCAAGCTCTATGGCGGCACCGTCATCGCCCGCGTACCTGGTGACGAGGTGGAGCTATGTCAGCGGCTAAAAGAACGACTGCCCGAGGCAGTTGAGCAAGCGAGGCAAGAGTTGGCCAATTCATCATCACGCATGAAAGGAGGATCCCGGCCCCATGAAGCTGACCAAGAAGCAACGCTGCGAGCTTCACGCTAAATTCGCGGGCCATTGCGCATACTGCGGTGTGCTGTTGGGTGACCGGTGGCATGCGGACCACATGGAAGCAGTATGGCGAGAACCAGAGAGGGTGGACGGCAAGTACTCCGGTGCCATCATTTTGGGGCGGCCAGAGAACCACGCCATCAGCAACATGATGCCCGCGTGCGTGCCGTGTAATTTGAGCAAGGCAGCGATGCCACTAGAAGTCTGGCGAGAGCGCATTGCTGGACACGTCAACTCCCTTAACAGCTACCACCCCATATACCGCCTGGCCAAGTCCTATGGGCTGATCGCTGAGACAGGCAAGCCAGTCGTTTTCCATTTCGAAACAGTGGGGCCATTGTCCCCTTTCACTCATAGGAAGTGATCCATGACCACCTCCTACACCATTGAGTCGTTACTACGCCCTGCTGTTGAGCTGTACACAGTTTGCGTATGTGCCGCTGCGGCGTTGCTCTGTATTTTCGCGCCCTGGGCGGTTGCTCTGACGCCTTTATTCGGCATGGTTGCCGGTACAGGCTTTCTGGGTCTAGGGTTCGTCCGCCTCAAACAAGCGTTGGTAGTGCTGCGTTACCGGCGCAATATTCGGCGCCTACCCCACTACACCATGACCAGCAAAGACATGCCGGTCAGCAATGAGCGGCTATTCATCGGTAAAGGCTTTCGCTGGACCCAAAAACATACTCAGCGGTTGATGGAGACTTACCTCCCAAAGTACGCCGAGTATGTCGAGCCCACGTCTATCTATACCTTTGCTCGCAGAATTGAGGAGCGTCTGGAGTTCGCACCCTTTCCACTCAAATTGCTGTCAAAGGCTACCTCGTGGGATGTGCCATTTAACCCGGCGCGTCCACTTCCTCCAGTCGGGGGGCTACCGCGCTTACACGGTATAGAGCCGAACGAAGCGGATGTCAGCCTGCCACTGGGTGAGCGGGTTGGACACTCCCTTGTATTGGGGACTACTCGTGTTGGAAAAACCCGCTTGGCAGAGTTGTTTATCACCCAAGACATCAGGCGTACCCGCCGTAGCCCCCGGCGCCGCGTTCATATGGGGCGCCGCGTGCAACCCGTTCATCGAAGCCAGCGCAATGTAGAAATGGACCTGGACCGCGAAGTGGTGATTGTCTTCGATCCTAAAGGCGACGCAGACCTCCTGAAGCGCATGTACATCGAATGCAAGCGCGCAAACCGACTGGAGGAATTCTACGTGTTCCACCTAGGCTGGCCCGATCACTCCGCTCGCTACAACGCCGTCGGCCGGTTTGGTCGGATCTCGGAGGTTGCCACCCGCATTGCCGGCCAACTTTCGGGGGAAGGCAATTCCGCGGCATTCCGGGAATTCGCCTGGCGTTTCGTCAACATCATCGCGCGCGCCCTCGTGGCACTGGGACGTCGGCCGGACTATGAACAGATCCTCAAGCATGTGACAAACATTGACGCGCTGTTTATTGAGTATGCGCAGAAGCACTTTGCTGAAAATGATCCCAAAGCCTGGCAAACCATCGTTGAGCTGGAAGGAAAGATCGATCGTAAGAACCTCAGTTTCGCCATGAAGGATCGACCGCTACGCGTGGTGGCCCTGGACATGTACCTCACTCAGCAACGCATCTCCGACCCAGTGATGGAGGGTCTGCGATCAGCCGTACGCTATGACAAAACCTATTTCGACAAGATCGTGGCCAGCCTTCTGCCATTGCTGGAAAAACTGACCACAGGCCGGATTGCAGAGCTGCTATCTCCCGACTACATGGATCTTGAGGACCCACGACCAATCTTTGACTGGATGCAGATCATCCGCAAACGGGCAGTGGTCTATGTCGGCCTGGACGCTTTATCTGATACAGAGGTAGCTGCAGCGGTGGGCAACTCGATGTTCAGCGACCTGGTGTCAGTTGCGGGTCACATCTATAAGTTTGGCATCGATGATGGCTTGCCCGGGGCCACCGGCGGCAAGGTAGCAATTAACGTACATGCGGACGAATTCAACGAACTGATGGGCGATGAATTCATACCGATGATCAACAAAGGCGGTGGTGCCGGCATGCAGGTCACGGCCTATACCCAAACCATGAGCGATATTGAGGCAAAAATCGGTAACCGGGCTAAAGCTGGCCAAGTCATCGGTAACTTCAACAACCTGTTCATGTTACGTGTACGTGAGACTGCAACCGCCGAGCTGCTGACCAACCAGTTGCCAAAGGTCCAGGTGTTTACCAGTACACCAGCAAGCAGTGCAAACGACGCTATTAACGGCAACACCGCTTTCACCTCTAACACTCACGATCAGATCCAAAGTGTCAGCGTACCGATGATCGAACCGGCGCATGTGGTTGCCCTACCCAAGGGGCAATGCTTTGCCCTGATAGAGGGCGGGAATTTGTGGAAGATTCGTATGCCGTTGCCGGCAAGCGATCCCGATGAAGTGATGCCCAAGGATCTTCAGGCCTTGGTTGAGGGCATGCGTAAAGGATCCGGAACCAGCAGCGACTGGTGGCAAGCACCGGGATATGACGCACTAAGTGAGTCGCTTCCTGATGACTTGGTAGACGACTTCCGCCAGATGGCCAATAACGGAAAAGCCGCATAGGCTTGAAGGAACAGAGCCATGGCCGATATCGCGGAAAAAGCCCAGCAACAGCAGGAAGGTCAAAAAAACTTCCTGGGCATGCTGTTCTCTACCCCTTTTCATTTCTTGGGGGTGATGTTCGGCTCCTTGCTCGGCGCCATCGTCGTTGAATGGCTTTGCATGTACACGTTCTGGCCGGATGCCGGCTGGAAACATGCTCAGCAGATGTTCCAACATGAACTGGGCTGGCTGTCCCAGGATCTGCTGCACAGCGTTGTCATCAAAGAACCGGGGCGTACGGCAACCTGGCTGGCACAAACGGTCTATGACTGGCTGATGGTGAAAACCGGCATGCAGGACAATATAAATGCACTGACACAGTACGCTCGCTCAACATCACCACAACAAACGGGAACCTTGAACCTTCGCTACGAACTCGGTCGGGCGATGATCAAATTCCAGGACTATGGCTTAGCCGCGTTATACACAGTCCTGACCTTCTGTGTGCGAATGGTCATTCTGACGTTGACGATTCCGCTGTTCGCACTGGCGGCGTTCACTGGCTTGGTCGATGGCCTGGTGCGGCGTGATCTACGAAAATTCGGCTCCGGCCGCGAGTCAAGTTACCTGTATCACAAAGCCCGGGGGACGATCATTCCGCTGACCATCGTGCCCTGGACGGTCTACCTGGCCATCCCCATCAGCATCAGCCCCCTTTTGATTCTGTTGCCCTGCGCCGTGCTGTTGGGTGTGTCCGTTTACATCACCGTTTCAAGCTTCAAAAAATACCTTTAGGAGCTGCCCATGCAGTGGACACAAGAACAGCAGCCCATCATCCATTCCACGGCTGACAAGCTACTGGTTCAGGCTTTTGCCGGTACCGGCAAAACCACCACACTGGTG
Source organism: Pseudomonas petroselini (assembly GCF_045037875.1). NCBI lineage: Bacteria > Pseudomonadati > Pseudomonadota > Gammaproteobacteria > Pseudomonadales > Pseudomonadaceae > Pseudomonas > Pseudomonas petroselini. The sequence goes on along the minus strand of NZ_CP173614.1, from coordinate 1,646,718 downwards.
GGCTACGCCACACAACACGCCTCGGTGAAAATGCTCTACCTCTGCTACAACAAATCCGTCGAGCTCGCTGCCAGGGGCCGCTTTCCACGCAGAAACGTGGTGTGTAAGACGGCGCATGGCCTCGCATATGCAGTCTATGGCAGTCAGTACGCCACCAAGCAGACCAATAACTTACGCCTGACGGACATCGCAAGGGCCATCAACACCCAGGACTGGGAGCTCGTGCGGGATGTCCTCAGCACGCTTAACAACTTCATGGCCAGCGCCGATGACGAGTTGGGCCGTGTGCATTTTCCCAGATTCCAGGGGCAACGAATGCTCACAAGTGCCCAGGAACGTTTCCTGAACAATGCTTTAAACGTGGCTAAAACCATCTGGAACCGGATGATCGATCTGCAGGACACAGCAATGTCGATCACCCATGACGCTTACTTGAAGCTGTATCAGCTAAGCAAGCCCGACCTGAGCGAACGATTTAACGCCATTCTGCTCGACGAAGGTCAAGACGTGAACCCAGTTATTGCCGACATAGTAAAAATACAACGGGTCCGCAAGGTGGCAGTCGGCGATCCCCACCAGCAGATCTATCGCTTCCGCGGCGCAGAAGATGCGCTCAACAGCGACTGGATGGCCGACGCCGAACGTCACTACCTGACCCAAAGCTTTCGCTTCGGCCCTGCCGTCGCGCATGTGGCCAACATCATTCTTTTTTACAAGGGTGAGACACGAAAGCTGCAGGGGTTAGGTTGCAATACCCTGGTTAAACGGGCTCTGCCTGAAGAGCTACCGCATCGCACGTTTATCCATCGTACCGTGACCGGCGTCATCGAGAACGCCCTGCAGCTGGTCGCAAGCAACCCCAAGATTTTCTGGGTCGGCGGTATCGACAGCTACTCGCTACGCGATCTGGAAGATTTATACCTATTCAGCCGCAACCGTAACCATGAGGTGCAGAACCGCAGGCTGTTGAGAGATTACCGGGACTTTTCACAGTACGTGGAAATAGCCGAGGTAAGCCAGGATACGGAGATGTTGCGATCGATCAAGATCATTACAGCCTATCCGGACCTGCCCCAGCGGATCCAAACCCTACGTTCCCGCTCTGTAGATAACGAGCTCGACGCCACCGTGACACTCACGACTGGGCACAAGGCCAAGGGGCTGGAGTGGGACTTTGTCAGCCTGTATGACGACTTTAGCGCTGATCCGCTTTCACCCGATATCGATCAAGGTCGTAAAGATGACGAGTTGAATTTGCTGTACGTGGCGGTGACGCGAGGGATGAAGATCCTAGCGTTGAACTCAATGGTGCTTTCTATCATGCAGCGCTATGTCGATGCTCGGACCTCTGCACTCCAACCTCAGAAATCACGCGCTTAGCAACAAACTATTTCAGATTGCTGGCACGCGCTTATTATTGAAACCCTGGTAGCTCTGCACATTGAGGACGTCGCCATGGGCCGTCAGAAATTTGAATACCACACTGAGTTCTCTCCCTTTCAGTACGTTGTCAGAACCAAAAAGCTCTTCATGTTCAAGTCCGAAGAGCCCACCACTGAACCCGACACCCAGGGTTTTCTGGAAGATTCTGAACGTCAAAACCGCCTTGCTCAATTAGGCAGCGAAGGCTGGGAGCTGGTCAGCGTGCAGCCCGTGGTCAAAGGAGAAGTCAAGGTTGGCAATCAAAACGCCCAAGGCTGGGCTTACGGATTCGCCTTGCCCATCGGGTATCTGCTGTTCTTCAAACGCCCTATCCACTGTGATTGATGGTGTCAGTACCGTCAGAAGAAATCCTTACAGTCCTGAATATGGTTTTCTTGCGGCGACCATAGCTTGATCACGGCAAGCTGACGGCATCAGGAATGACTAGAGCCCAGCCGTGATCCAGTACCCGCGTCTCACTGCACTCACTTGCCGACTTGCCTTGCCAGGCCTCATCGCACTTTTTGGATGCGGCCTGCCTGTCTCTCATGCGACCGCTGCTTCAGCCTCCGAACAGGCCAACCTGGACGTGATGATCCGCCAGTTGAATGCCTTAGAGGACACCGCACGTCGTAGCGCTCAAGTGGCCGACGAACCTGGCAAGCGTTACTTCTTCGATTACCAGCGTCTAGCAGGTGATATCGCTCGAATTCGTCATGGGTTGGAGGGCTATCTAACCCCAACCCGAGCCCAGCCTCGTGATCCTGTTGAGCTGTCAGGCCAATACACGACCGAAGGACGCAAGCCATGAGCATGAGCGGCGCTCAGGCTGCTGCGTTTCAAGCGGCAGGAGGATTTCCTGCCTCGACGAGCTACCTGTTTTTCGTCGGCGTCGCTGTAGCCATCATCTTTATGTGGGGCGCCTGGGCTATCTGGAGCTGCTACCGAGGATGGGCCACTGGCAACCTTGATCGAACGATTGCCTCGACCTCGCTCGTCCGCATCCTACTGCTTTGCATGATCCTCACCACATTTGTTCTTAGTTGACCCTATGGGAGATACACCATGACTTCATTCTTAAAACCGGGCCGCATGCTGATCGGGTTGCTTGCTCTCCCCCAACTGGCCATGGCGGCTCTTCCGCAGTCTCAGCCTCCTACCCGGGGGGAAGGCTCTAACCTGATGCAAACCATGCAGAACTACGCCTTTGACGGTTTTACTTTGCTTGGCCTCATCATCTGCGCAGTCATTTTCAGTGGCGTTGCTTGGCATGCCTTCGGCACCTACCACGAAATTCAACTTGGCAAGAAAAAATGGGGAGATCTGGGGGCGACAGCCGCCGTTGGCGTCGCCATCCTCGGTGTCGCCATTTTTCTGGTCACCAAGGCTTCAAATATTCTTTAAAAGAGCCGTGGCCATGACAGAACTCTCAGACGATGGGACCCTGATTTTCCTCCCTGTGCGATTGAACAATCAGCCAGTCATCATGGGCGGCCTTACCGCTGACGAAATGTGGGCCACCTTGGCGTTGAGCACCGGCGCAGGGCTGGTTATCGGTATTCCGGCCGCGATATTGACCCAGATTTGGGCACTTATCATCGGCGCCGCCATGCTCTGTGCTGTCCTAGGGCTGTTTCTTGCCAGTCGTTTCTTGCGTCGGTGGAAACGCGGCCGACCTGATACATGGCTATACCGCCAGATGCAATTGAACATCGCGCGGTTCTTTCCTACCTGGAATAAAGCCCTGCTGATTACTCGTACAGGTGCGTGGACCTGTCATCGAACGGAGGTTCAATGACTTACCGTAAAAAAGTAGACGCCCAACTGGCCCACATTAACAGCCTGCGCATGGTCATTGGTTTTCTCATTGCCCTGGGTCTGTACATGGCTTATGGCTGGCAGAGCGCACCGCGTGACCTAACTGTTCATGTACCTCCAGATCTACGTTCAGGTAGCACCCGTAAGTGGTGGGATATTCCACCGGAGTCGGTATACGCCTTCGGTCTGTACATTTTTCAGCAGATGAACCGTTGGCCCGTTGACGGTGAAACCGACTACGAGGACAACATTACCCGCTTGGAAAGCTACCTGACTCCCAGCTGCAAAGCCTACTTGCAGAAAGATTTCGAGCTACGCCGCAATAGCGGGGAACTGCGCAAACGTGAGCGGGGTGTATTTGAAATTCCAGGCAGAGGCATCGACGATAAGTCTGAGCAACATATTGAACAGCACAGCATCAATGACTGGACCGTCAACCTGGACATCACCGCTGACGAGCACTACGGCGGGGAGCGCGTAAAGCGGGCATTTGCTCGCTATCCGTTAAGAATTATCCGATTCGACGTCGATCCCGAAAAAAACCCATTCGGCTTGGCCTGGGACTGTTATAGCAGTAATCCACAACGCATCGAAGTCTCCGCAGAAACGACCAGAGCAGGAGGCAAATGATGACACGCCGCCTACTGATCATCGGGCTCGTAGCCCTTCACTTCTGCGGGTTGGCCAACGCCGTCGAAATCCTGCGCTGGGATCGTATCCCTATAGCACTGCCCTTGATCGTGGGTCAGGAGCGTATTGTCTTTGTGGACCAAAACGTACGGGTGGGTCTGCCTCGTAACCTCGTCGACAAACTGCGCGTGCAGAGCACCGGTGGTGCCCTCTACCTGTTGGCGAAAGAGCCGATTGAACCGACTCGCTTACAGCTGCAGAACATGAACTCCGGTGAGATCATGCTCGTGGATATCATCGCAACGGTAGGGAAACCAAATCAGGTCGCATCCGAGCCGGCTAAAATTGTAGCCGGGGACAGTCCCGCCCCGCGTTACGGCCAAGTCAACGCCAAACCTACAAGCAACCATTCAACTTCTTCCACGGCCCAAGCCAGCGCTCAAGCCGAGGAGGATGAGGACGCGCCGAAACCGCGTCGTGAGACCCCTCTTCCGGTGGTCATGACGCGCTATGCCGCACAGATGCTTTACGCGCCCCTACGCACCGTTGAGCCCGTGGAGGGGATTGCTCAGATCAATCTGAAGCGCGGTTTGGACCTCACCACCCTAATGCCGATATTGCCGGTCGAAGCCTCTGCGTTGGGGTCGTGGCGGTTAGACGAGTATTGGGTCACGGCGGTGAAGCTACGTAACACAAGCGCCCAAAACCTCACATTGGATCCGCGTGACCTGATGGGTGACTTTGTCACCGCGACTTTTCAGCATCCCTACCTTGGCGCCAAAGGTGATTCCAGCGACACCTCGACGGTCTACTTGGTGACCCGTGGTCATGGTCTAGCCGAATCGTTATTGCCGGCCGCCATCAGCCAGATCGATCCGAAGGGAGGCCGTCGTGAAGAGTAATCCACTTGTTAAATACCTGGTCATACCGTTCGCGATCCTGGCGATATACGTAGTGGTCAAATTATTCAATCGCGAAAGTGCCGACCAACAGGTTCATGCGCCGGAAACGGTTGTACTTAGTACGAAGGAGGCTAAAAAGCTTGGGGTTGACGGAGATACACCCAGCGACACATTGCGCACCATTGTCGTGGAAAGCAGACAACTCAAGGACCAAGTCTCCAATGCTTTGAAGAACAATGACGAACTAAAGCAACAGAACATCGAGCTGCAAAAACGCCTGCAGAACATCGACCTCAACGTCGATAACAAACTGCAGAACGTTCAGCAAACGATGAAGCAGGAGGCGCAACAACAGAGCCAAACCCTCTTGGACACACTGCAGCAGCAGTACAATACCCTGAGCAGCAAATCGGGCAGTGGCAATGAGTCTGGATCTGATTTGCCGATCGGCTTCGGCGTTCAGCCAGGTGACGGTCAAGGCTTCAAAGGCGGACCTGGCGCGGACGTTGTTTGGATAGAGCCGCAGGACGCAACGCCGGTCGATGTCAACGGCAAGCCCATCGCTGCAGGGACAAATCAAACGGCAAGCGGCTTCAACTTCCCGACCTCTTTTGGCGAGTCCGTGGACCGAGGACAAAATGCACTGCGCACGGGCGCTCAAAGTGTTGCGAATGAAATCTCGCCACAGGAGGCCCGCAAACAGGTGCGCAAGGTCTACACCTTGCCGCAGAACTCGACATTGATGGGTTCGGTGGCCATGTCCGCGCTGATCGGCCGGGTGCCCATTGACGGCACTGTCAACGACCCCTACCCGTTCAAGGTATTGATCGGGCCGGACAATCTCACGGCCAACGGCATCGACTTGCCCGACGTCGCCGGCGCGGTGGCCAGCGGAACGGCTTCCGGCGATTGGACCCTGTCTTGCGTACGCGGTCAGATCAAAAGCCTGACGTTCGTCTTCAATGACGGCACTGTGCGCACGCTGCCACAACCTCAGGAAGAAACGAATAGCAGTCAAAATAGTAACAATCAGAACAATGGCAACCAAACCACCATTCAGGGTGGCCTGGGCTGGATAAGCGATGCCTATGGCATTCCTTGTATCAGTGGCGACCGCAAAAGCAACGCCTCGCAATACATTGGCTCGCAGGTACTGATTACCGCCGCCGGCGCAGGTGCTGCCTCCCTCATCAAGTCAGATGGAAACAGCGGCTCTTTTATAAACCCTCAGTCCGGGACCATCGGTTCTGTCGGCGGCTCGGGCAGTGAAGCCATGGGCAAAATTATTGGCCAGGGCGTCAATGACGTCTCCAGCTGGGTCAACAAACTCTACGGGCAAGCCTTCGCAGCGGTGTATGTACAACCCGGGGCAAAGATAGCTGTGCACCTGGACCAGCAACTGACCATCGATTACGAACTCAATGGCCGCAAGGTCAACTATCGCTCAGGAGCCCGTCATGTTTCGACTGCGCTTGACTAATCATGGCTTAAAACTAGGTGCATACCTGGCCATCGCCCTACTCGCCTCGGCCTGTTCCACCAACAAAGACGAATTGCTCCCCCATGGGGACCGCACAATGATGGACGTTTGGGATCAAGGCTCCAGCGGCTCAAGCAGCTCGAGCAGCCGCCAATTGCTCGATGCACGCCAAGATCTTCGTCGGCCTCTGGAGACGAGGGAAACAGACAACACCATGTTCACACGTACCGCACAAAACGAGATCTACAGCCAATTTAAACGCCTACCCAATCCCGACCTGGTGATGTACGTCTTTCCTCATTTAGCGGGTTCAGACCCGGCACCGATCCCAGGCTACACCACGGTGTTTCCGCTGTATCAGCGGGTGCAATACGCCATGCCTGGCGAACGCACGGAGGCATATTGATGGGTTTTTTTGAACGATTCAAAACGCGACGGGCGACAGAGCGTGTGGAACCTGGCGTAACACCAGGTTCGCCGTTATCTGACGATGTGCAGGGACCAGCAACCGAGACGTTTGAGGCTGCTACAGAGCGTTACTACGAACGCCTTGCTGCCATGGGTATTCCCTCGCCGAGCGATTGGCGTAACCCAAAGAAAAAGCCAGCCACAACCGCTGATGCTGACCGTCTATACCACGTCAACCCCTCCTTCGTAGACCTACTGCCGTGGGTAGATTACCTGCCTGCAGAAAAAGCCATGCTATTGGAAGACGGCGTGTCTCGTGCTGCCTTTTTTGAGCTGACACCGATTGGTACTGAAGGTCGGGATCCCGAATGGTTACGCAAGGCCCGCGACGCCCTGGAAAACGCCCTCCAGGACTCCTTCGACGAGCTTGAAACCTCACCCTGGGTGGTTCAGCTCTATGCCCAGGACGAAACCAGCTGGGACGATTACCTTCAGCAACTGCATGACTACGTTCAACCACGCGCACAAGGCAGTGCATTCACCGAGCTTTATTTGAAGCTGATGAAGCAACACCTGGAATCCATCTCCAAACCAGGCGGGCTGTTTGAAGACACCAAGGTCAGCCAACTGCCCTGGAGGGGCCAACAGCGCCGCGTCCGTGTTGTTGTCTACCGCCGTACCCAAGGCGCGCAAGCGGATGTGCGAGGCCAGGCACCAGGTCCTTACCTGAAAATCATCTGCGATCGCTTGGTGGGCGGCTTGGCGAACGCCGGCATTAAAACCCATCGCATGGATGGCCACGCCATTCGCCATTGGCTGATTCATTGGTTCAATCCACGTCCCGATCATCTTGGCCCTGCCGATGCAGATATTCGCCGCTTCTACGAATTGGTGTGCAAGCAAGCACCTGGTGCTGCAGAGGGCGAGCTGCCGCTCGCCAGCGGCACTGACTTCTCGCAAAACCTGTTTTATCGCGAACCACTGTCAGATATAGAGAAAGGTCTGTGGTATTTCGACGGCCTTCCCCATCAGGTGGTGATGCTTGACCGCTTGAGGGATGCTCCCAAGACCGGGCACTTAACCGGTGAAACCCGAAAGGGCGGTGATGCGCTCAACGCACTGTTCGACAAAATGCCAGAGGACACCATTCTCTGTATCACTCTCGTGATCACCCCGCAGGACATTCTCGAAGGGCATCTGGAACAGCTTTCACGCAAGGCAGTTGGAGACACTCAGGCCTCGATCCTGACACGCGAAGACGTCGCCACCGCCCGTCAGTTGCTCGGGCGCAAGCACAAGCTGTACAGAGGTAGCGTAGCGTTTTACCTGCGGGGTAAAGATGATGCCCAGCTGCACGAACGCAGTTTGCAACTCAGCAGCGCATTGCTGGGTGCGGGCATGGAGCCGGTGGAACCTCGGGATGAAGTGGCACCGCTGAACTCCTACCTTAGATGGCTACCCGGCAACTTCGACCCCAATGCGCGCAAAGCACTGGAGTGGTACGCACAACTGATGTTCGCCCAACACATTGCGAACCTGGCCCCCGTCTGGGGTAGGTCGACCGGAACCGGGCACCCGGGTATTACCCTGTTTAACCGTGGGGGAGCGCCGATAACCTTCGACCCGCTGAACAAGCTGGACCGGCAGATGAACGCGCATTTGTTCATTTTCGGGCCTACGGGTTCAGGTAAATCGGCCAGCGCGACAAACATCCTTAGCCAAATCATCGCCATCTATCGGCCACGTCTATTCATTGTGGAGGCTGGCAACAGCTTCGGCTTACTCGGTGATTTCGCCAAAAAGTTGGGTTTGACGGTAAACCGGGTTCGACTTGCACCTGGATCGGGTGTCAGCCTCGCGCCATTCGCTGATGCCGTGAAGCTCATCGAACCCAGCCAAAACGTGAAGATTATCCAAGCTGATGATCTTGAGGCGTCGGACGAACATCTGACTAGCCAGACCGAGGATGAACAACGCGACATCCTGGGCGAGATGGAAATTGCGGCCAGGCTGATGATCACCGGTGGTGAAGAAAAAGAGGATGCCCGTCTTACTCGTGCCGACCGTAGCGCCATCCGCCAATGCATACTGAATGCAGCGAAAAAATGCGTGACGGAGCAACGTATCGTTCTGCCGGAAGATATCCGTGAAGCGCTGCGAGAAATGGGACTCGAGCCCGGTATTCCAGACGCCCGAAGCTCACGATTCTTGGAGATGGCGGAAGCCTTGTCCATGTTCTGTATGGGCACCGAAGGCGACATGTTCAACCGTCCTGGCACCCCATGGCCAGAAGCGGACATTACCATTGTCGACCTTGCCACCTATGCGCGAGAAGGCTATAGCGCACAGATGGCCATCGCTTATATTTCCCTGCTCAACACGGTCAACAACATTGCCGAGCGTGACCAGTTTAAAGGCCGTCCGCTGATCTGCTTCACCGACGAAGGCCACATCCAGTTGAAGGTCCCACTCCTATCCCCCTACTCCGTCAAGATTACCAAAATGTGGCGAAAGCTCGGCGCCTGGTTCTGGATGGCCACCCAGAACGTTGACGACGTGCCGCCAGAGGCCTCAGCCCTGCTCAACATGATCGAGTGGTGGATGTGCTTAAACATGCCGCCTGATGAGGTGGAGAAGATCGCGCGGTTTCGTGAACTGACTCCTGCACAGAAGTCGATGATGCTGTCAGCGCGTAAAGAAAGCGGCAAATTCACCGAGGGCGTCGTGTTGTCCAAAAGCATGGAAATGTTATTCCGGGCGGTACCACCGAGTTTGTATCTGGCCCTGGCCATGACCGAGCCGGAAGAGAAAAAGCAACGCTTCGACATCATGCAAGCCAAAGGCTGCAGCGAGCTGGATGCGGCCATTGAAGTTGCTGCAACGCTTGACCGCTATCGCGGTATCGAACCTCACATCATTACTTTCCCCGAGCAAGTCACGGCCTTGGAGCGCCAAGCATGAGAGCATTGAATTCCCTGACCCAGAACCTTATAGAAAGTCTGACCCAGCTGCTTGAACAACCGGGTGAAGACGCCCTTCAAACCCTTGAGGTGTGTGCCCCCGTTTTGATAGAGCAACTGCAACAGGTTTTGGTTCGTGCGGTGGATCGTCGTGACATCGAGTCCCAACTTCACGCGGTGTTAGCCAATTGGCTGCTACAGCACCCACAACCCGAGAATGCTGAGAACGCTCTTCTTGAGGCCCTTCGTAAACAAGCGCTGCTTTCATCGAAGCCAGCAGAGGCTCGGGCATGATAGGCCTTCGCAAATATTGGTTGATGCTGGGGTGCGTTTTGGCAGGCACATCGATGGCCTGCTTAGCCCTCACTCGAAGTGAGATACCATCCCCGCACAACACAGGCCCGTGGTTGTTTGGTCCTTCCAAAGCACGCTGGACTGTGACTGAGTTCGCGGATCTGGAGTGCCCCTACTGCAAGACGTACACACCTGCGTTGAAAACCTGGATACAGCAGCAGAAGGATGTAAACCTGCAGTGGCATCATCTGCCACTGGATGTGCACGGTCCGACCGCATTACACGAAGCCAAGCTCGCTGAATGTGCGGGGGCGCTTGGTGGCGCACCTGCCTTCTGGCAAGCCATTGACCAGATTTTTGACCGGACCCGTAGCAACGGTGAGGGTTTCAATGGGCATCTGAACGTCGTTGATGTTACTTACCAGGACTTATTGTCCTGTGCAGCTACCGACAAAGTGATCGCCCGGCATGTTGGCCAACAGGTCGAGGAGGCCCTCAAAGCGGGCATTACGGCAACTCCTACTGTGATAATTAAAGACAACACGACTGGCAGCTCCGTAAAGCTTGAGGGACCAGCTGACGGGGTATTGTTATTATCAGCTCGTGATTGGCTGGCTCAAAAAAAGAGCTGCGACGCTCTGCAAAAGTCGAACGTTAAATCACTTAGCCATTGTCATTAAATGAGCTTGCATTCCATTCATACATTTTCATGCCCGGCATGTCCTACGCGTGGGCCGAAAGAGACAGCGCAAATACGGTGTTTGCAACTGCAATCAGGGTCAGTTTCATACGACTTTTTCTTGAGGATTGATGGGCTCAACTGAGAGGTGCCGGCGACGCATCAGTCGATAGGCTGCCGGAATGACAAACAGCGACAGCAAGGGCGCGGTAATCATGCCTCCAACCATGGGTGCCGCAATTCGGCTCATCACCTCGCTGCCGGTCCCGCTGCCCAGCAAAATGGGTAACAAGCCAGCAATGATGACAGCCACAGTCATGGCTTTGGGCCGAACGCGCTGGACAGCGCCTTCACGAATCGCGGCCATCAGCCCGTGCTCGGTCCTATCGCCGAGGTCTTCACGCTCAGCCCAGGCGTTCTTCAGATAAAGCAGCATAATTACGCCAAATTCGGCAGAAACACCGGCCAAAGCGATAAAGCCGACACCAGTGGCGACCGACAGGTTGAATCCCAATAGATAGAGAAACCATACCCCACCAGTCAGTGCGAATGGCAGAGTGGCCATGATCAGCAAGGCCTCATCGAAGCGAGCAAAGGTTAAATAAAGCAGCACGAAGATGATCAACAGCGTGGCAGGCACCACCAGCTTGAGTCGTGCGTTGGCCCTTTCGAGAAATTCGAACTGTCCTGCGTAGCTCAGGCTCATACCAGGCTGCAACTTAACCTGCTCGCTGACGACCCGTCGTAGATCGGCGACTACCGAAACAATATCCCGTCCCCGCACGTCGATATACACCCAGCCTGAAGGTCGGGCGTTCTCACTCTTAAGCATCGGCGGACCATCGCTGACCTTGATCTTCGCAACGGTGCCAAGAGTGATCTGGCTGCCTAGAGGGGTATAGATAGGTAACTGCTCCAGAGCGCCGAGTGAATCCCGCCACTCACGAGGGTAACGTACGTTAATTGGGAAACGAGCCAACCCTTCAATCGTCTCCCCGACGTTTTCACCGCCGATTGCGCCGGCCACGATCGATTGCACATCGGCAATATTTAACCCATAGCGGGCCGCAGCTTTACGATCGATATCCACATCAATATAGCGGCCACCGGTCAGTCGTTCGGCCAACGCTGAACTCACACCTGAGACATCCTTGGCAACACGTTCGATGGCTTGGGTGACGGCATCGATCTCCGTCAGGTTGGTACCGGCAACCTTCACACCAATAGGGCTTTTTATGCCAGTGGCCAGCATGTCGATGCGGTTACGAATCGGCGGTATCCAGATGTTGGTCAATCCTGGGACACGCACCGCTTGGTCTAGCTCCTCAACGAGCTTTTCCTGGGTCATGCCTGGGCGCCACTGTTCGTGTGGTTTGAATTGGATGGTGGTTTCGAACATTTCCAAAGGTGCTGGGTCAGTCGCGGTTTCAGCGCGGCCGGCTTTGCCGAAAACGTGTTCGACCTCTGGAACTGTCTTTATCAGACGGTCAGTCTGTTGAAGCAGTTGCGCGGCCTTCTGCGCCGATAATCCAGGCAGAGCTGATGGCATATAGAGCAGGTCCCCTTCGTCCAGCGGGGGAAGAAACTCACCACCCAGACGAGAGATCGGCCACAACGCGCTGACAAAGACTAGCAACGCAACCAGCAGCGTTATTTTAGGTCGATGTAATACGGCGTCCAGAGCGGGTTCGTAGATCCGGATCAACCAGCGATTTAGCGGATTCTGCTGCTCATTGGGAATTCGTCCACGAATCCAATACCCCATCAACACCGGTACGAGAGTTACCGACAGTCCAGCCGCTGCGGCCATAGCGTAGGTTTTGGTGAACGCCAATGGACCGAATAGACGTCCTTCCTGAGCCTCCAGCGTGAACACCGGAATGAACGACAGGGTGATGATCAGCAGACAGAAGAACAATGCAGGTCCTACCTCGGCAGCCGCTTCAGTCATCACGTGCCAATGACGTTCACCTTTCAGTTCCTCCCCAGGATTGGCCACGTGCCAAGCCTCGACCTTCTTGTGGGCATTTTCAATCATCACCACGGCAGCGTCGACCATAGCGCCGATGGCGATGGCAATCCCGCCAAGGGACATGATGTTGGCGTTGATACCCTGATAGCGCATCACGATGAAGGCGATCAGCACCCCAACCGGCAGGGAAATGATTGCCACCAGAGATGAACGCAGGTGCCAGAGAAAGATTCCGCAGACCAACGCGACGACGATGAACTCTTCGATCAGCTTGTGGCTGAGGTTTTCCACGGCACGATCAATCAACTTGCTGCGGTCGTAGGTGGTGACGATTTCAACCCCCGCCGGCAGACTGCTTTTCAGCTCGTCGAGTTTGGTTTTGACCGCCGCAATGGTTTCACGAGCATTCTTCCCGCTGCGCAGAATCACCACGCCGCCGACGGTCTCACCTTCACCGTCGAGTTCGGTAATGCCTCGACGCATCTCAGGCCCTAACTGAATCGTGGCAACATCGCCCAACGTGACCGGCACACTGCCCGCGCCCAGTTTGAGCGGGATGGCGCGAAAGTCATTGAGCGTCTTTAGGTAGCCGGAAGCTCGTACGATGAACTCTGTCTCCGCCATTTCCAGCACGGCTCCACCGGTTTCCTGATTGGCTTTGCCGATCGCCTCGGTCACCTCAGACTGCGTGATACCCAAGTTCGCCAACTTTAGCGGATCGAGCTGGACCTGATACTGTTTGACCATGCCACCTACGGTGGCAACTTCCGCAACGTTCGGCAGCGTCTTGAGCTCGAATTTGAGAAACCAGTCCTGTAGGGCTCGCAGTTGCGCCAGATCGTGCCCACCGCTGCGATCAACCAACGCGTACTGGAAAATCCAGCCAACGCCAGTGGCATCAGGTCCTAAGGCTGGCTTAGCACTGGCTGGTAGGCGGCTTTGTATCTGGCTCAGGTATTCCAACACCCGCGAGCGGGCCCAGTACAAGTCAGTTCCGTCTTCGAACAGCACATAAACGAAGCTGTCGCCAAAGAAGGAGTAACCGCGCACAGTCTTGGCCCCAGGTACCGAGAGCATGGTGGTTGCCAGTGGATAGGTCACCTGGTTTTCGACGATCTGTGGGGCTTGGCCTGGGTAAGGTGTACGGATAATTACCTGAACATCCGACAGGTCTGGCAATGCATCGATGGGCGTACTTTGAACCGCCCAGATCCCCCATGCCGTGACGAACAGCGTCGCCAGCAACACAAGAAAGCGGTTGGCCACCGACCAGCGAATAAGGGCCGCAATCATGGCTGGCCCCCAGAGCGTTCCAGACGTTCAACACGCAGACCATCGTCCGTCTGGCTAACAGCGATCCGAACCTTGTCGCCCGTTTTTAGGCCCTTCATCAGAGCAGGAGTGGCGAGAGGGAAAGTCATCGTCATGCCTGGCATACCCAATGTCTTGAAGGGACCGTGGGCGAGCGTGACTTCTTTGTCGTTGATCTCAACGATCTGACCATCGGCCTCATGCAAAGCGCCAACGGGCATAGTAGATGGCGAAACGTCCAATGAGCTTGCGACAACGCCCTTGAGACTGGCCTCCGAGTCGAGCAGGAACTGGCCAGAGGTCACCACTTTCTGCCCCTCTTCCAAGCCTTTCAATATCGCCGTCTTGCCATCGTTATCCTGGCCTAGCTGCACCTCCACCGGGCGATATCGACCAGCGTCTTCAGAGAGCATGACCAACGCACGTCGACCGGTACGAATGACGGCCTCGCTCGGCACCCACAGAACACTTTGCTCCGTTGAACGATTGAGGCTTACCTGTGCGGTCAAACCTGGTCTGAGTCGGCCATCTGGATTGGGTAACTCAACTCGAACGCGAAGTGTGCGACTGTCCGAACTGGTTTCCGGAAGAATCGCACTGACGACGCCCTTGAGCACAACTCCAGGGAATGCGGATAAACGCGCTTCAGCTGCTTGCCCTACTACGATTGACCCAGCTTCCGCCTCTGGTACAGCCACGGCCAGCCAGACACTGCTCAAACCATTAACACGAGCCAACGTCTCGCCTGCGGCCACCGTCATACCTTCACGCACACTCAGCTCTTGAAGCACACCACCAATAGGGCTGGTCAGCGTCAGGTTCGATTGAACTTTGCCAGTGCGCTCAACTTGAGCAATTAACGTAAGTGGCATTCCGGTTAGCCGCAGTCGCTGCCGGGCCGCTGTCAGCAAGCCAGCATCGCCACTACGCTTGAGGGCGAGAAATTCCTCCTGAGCAGCTGCCCACTCCGGCACCAAGATATCTGCCAAGGCGGCATTCGCTTTCAGCACATCACCAGGTGCGTGGGCATACACACGCTCGACAAAACCCGCTGTACGGGCCTGAATGACTGCAACGTCCCGTTCGTTGAAGGCCAGCACACCTACCACGTTCAGTGTCGAGGCAAATACGCCTCGACTGACACTAGCCAGTCGCACACCAAGGTTCTGAGTCAGGCTTGGATCAATTCGAATGGCAGCGCTGTCCCCCTTGGTATCTGCGTATTGAGGGATCATCTGCATGTCCATGAAGGGTGACTTACCCGGTTTATCGAATTTCTGTTGTGGGTACATGGGATCATACCAATACAGAACTTTTCGATCGGCAGAGGCTTTGGGTTCATGATCCGGTACGACACCAGCTACTCCGCTCATTCGCGGTTGGGCTAACCAGTAACCCCCGGCAACACCCAAGGCAATCGAGATGCCGATGATTAAAGTCCCTTTCCATAATTTAAAAATCATTGAGCGGACTCCCCGTAAGAGAAATACAGGCGAGCGCTGGTCAGGGCACGTTGCTCTTCAACGTCAACCTGCTTGAGACGGGCTTCGATGAGTTCGCGTCGGGCGGCAACAACCGAGTTCAAATCACCCTTGCCGGAGCGGTAGCTGGCCATCGTGAGTTCGACCTTTTCTTTAGCCAACGGCAACAAGCTTTCCTGATTACGGCTGACTGCACGATTGAGGCGCTCGTAGTCAGCCAACTCATCCTCCAGTTGCTGGGTATGCTCGCGTGACAGGGCTTCGCGCTCAGCCTCAAGCTGGTTTAGTTCGGCGTGCTTGGCCGCAATCTTGGGGTTTTGCCGAGAGTTAGGGAACAGCGGGAGATCCCATGAAAACTGCACGCTGACCATGTCACCGAATTGTTGGCCTCGGTGCTGATAATCGAATTCCCAGCTCCAGTCAGACTGCTTTTCCGCCTCAGCTTCACGGATCTTGGCTTGTGCTTCACGGGTCATCGGCACAAAAGCCGCTAATTCGGGGTGATGTTGCAGCTTATGGGAGTAACCTGAGGTCTCAATAGGCCAATCAGGCAAACCGCCTACCGGTTTGTCATCGGCGGCAGGGCCAATCCAGCGCTTGAGGGCGGCCCGGGCCTGTGCACGTTGACGAACTAAATCATCCTGCTGCTCAGCCAGTTGAGCAGCTTCCTGTTTAGGTGTCACCGCATCGGCGGGTTGGGCTCGGCCACCCGCAATCTGAGCTCTGACGGTATCGGTCAGAAGACGGTTTTCTTTGTAGAAGTCCTGGAACAACGCATCTTTACGCTCAACCGAGTAGCTTCTGATCCAGGCTAATGCCGTGGACTGTCGGACGTTCAGACGCGCCACTCGACGCTCGGCTGACGCTCGATCAACAGCCGCATCCGCGACCTCGATACGTGCTTTGCGCTTGTCGCTGTTGGGCATCTCCTGCCTAATCCCGACCACTTGCATGGTCATGAAGTCCTGGTCGATGCTCCATCTGTCGGGTCCACCAATGGGGTAGTTCTGCACGCCCAGCAGTAGCTTGGGATCGGGTAGTTCGCCGGCGGGAATGGCCGCGCTAGTGGCTGCTTGAATTTTGGCGTCTTGTGCGGTCAACGATGGTGCATTGTTTTCGGCCAGACGCAGCGCTTCATCGAATGTCAATGCGCTAGCGAAGCTCGGCAATGCAAGTACGCTTGCCGCCAGGCCGGCCAGGAAGGACCAACCTGTGCAACAGCACTTGGAGTTCATGTTCACGATTCCTGTGATGATCCACCGCGCGCTTCATAAGACATGCGCGCAGATATGCCATCCCGCTAACGCGGAATGAGGCTCAGTGTGGTACAGGAATCAAGTACGTGGGGGTCGCCATACCCCTGAAGAGGTTTGTACGAGCGGGAAATGGCTGGAGAATGATAGAATGAGAGGACTGGACAGGGTGATAGGAGGCTTGATGATCGATACTTGCAACATGCCGCCAGTTTTGCATTCCTGACCGGGCTTACAAGGTTTGCCATGCTCGGTGGGACTTTTCATGTCGTGGCAGCAGTCTTGCCCCATACCATCCATCATCGCCATGCCCATGGTTTTCATCGGGCATGGTTCAATCGATGTCTGAACACCCGCCATCCCGCTGAGGGGAAGCGCCAAGCTAATCAGGAAAATTAGGCAAAACCGCAGGTAGCGTTTCATGAGCTGGAGTGTAGACGGTGCAAATGGCCCTTACAATTCACCCTTGAGACTCCTTAGTCGGCCATCACCAACCGCTATGCCGCGCTCATTTCCATGACCGGGCTTAAAGTACCTAACCATGCGACTAGACAAATAATGATGACTGCCATTGAAAATTCGAGCTTCATGCTACGGCGCAAGGCATTGACCGCGACAGCATAGTCTCCATTTCGAACAGAACGTTCCAAGAGCGGGCTTAGGTGAAAACGGTTGAGCGTCGCTAATACGATCATCCCGGCAAAGAGCAGGACCTTCAAAAATAGCAACTCGCCATAAGTGCTGAGCATCACCTCATCGAGATTTGGCCCAACGATAAATAGGTAGTTCGCCACTCCCGTAATGCTGATGATCACTACAATCACCGCGCCGGCCGATTCAAACCCTGTCAGTACCCGAGCAAGAATTCGTGCTTCTCGCTCACCTTTCAGTGATTTCAAACGCAGCAGCAGGGCAAATGCCGCTAGCGCACCCAACCAACCGCCTGCGGCCAAAAGATGGAAGATATCGCTAATAAAGTGCCAGTAGCGACGGCTCCCCTCGTCCATTGCTCCGTGCCCTGTCCATGCCAGCGTCGCTAGCGCAATCGCGCCACAGACAGTGACAATCCAAAGACTCAGTGTTGGAAAGCGCTTGTTCAGGGAAACGCCAATAATGGCCGTCACCAACGCCCCTATTCGGACCATCCAGGTCAAACCGACGTCAGTCCCCATGAGAACCATTTGAAAGATATGGTGATGTAGCTCCATGAAACCCGACACGCCACTCATTGCTTTCGCAAGTAACAACATGGCGGCAAGGGACAGAGCTACACCTACAGCAGAAGTACTGTAAAGAAGCGACTCAAAATTCAAAACTGTTCCCGATATTCTTTCTTTTCCCCTGAGGCTATAAAGACCAAAAATTGCCAGTCCAAATAACAGCATCAGGTCGAAATAAAGAGCAAAGCGAACAACGATATTTAATGAGTCGCTCATGAATCATTTCACTTTGAAAGAAAAGTTGCCGGTAATCGGGTGAGTGTCCGAGGAAACGGCACGCCATTCGACTTTGTAAGTACCCGTGGTCAATGGCGATGCGGGTGTAATAACCATCGTCTTCGGATCACCGCCACCTGCCACGTTAGCTTTTACGCCCATAGGTGAATTCGGCATACCAGGCATATCGGTCATAATCAGCTTTGCACCAGAGAACTGAGTCGTTAGATTCTCAGAAAAGTGCAGTTCGATTTTAGACGGAGCCGCCGCATCCGATCCTTCAGCGGGAGTAGAAGAAACCAGCTTTGGATGCGCCTGAGCAACTGCACTCAGAAGCAAACCCGCAGTCAGCGCAACAGCTACGGTGGTAGTTTTAAGGAATGACATGCAAGACTCCTGACAGCAAAAGCTGTTGGTTCTAGGTTTTTAGGGAATATCTAGTTTTTTACTTTTTGACGCTCGTTAAAACCACTGACGAATACCTAGCAAATTCCGTGTTCTAGGGCCGGCTGGACAGGGAGGAATCACAAGATTTCCAACGTCACAGTGCGAGTACACGATGCCACATGAACGCAAACTGTTCGATTACATTTCAGTCAGCTTGGGGCGGGTTTTTGGCACTGATCTGCCCGGATACGGCGCCAAATACGCGACTTTCTTTGGAACGCTCCAAGAGTTTTCTCTCATCCAAAAACGATCCTATTGAGCTAACCACATGTTGCCTGCATACATATGAACAAGGTGTCTTAGACCTTTCTTGCATCAGCACATGGGAGTTCAATATGAAAGGCTGTTATTCCGTTTAACGACGTACACCATATTTTTCCGTCATGCGCTTCAATGATAGATCGAGTAATCGATAAACCTAGCCCTGCATTACTTGGACTTCCTTCTCTGCGAGCTGGGTCCACGCGATAAAATCGATCAAACAGCTTTTCAAGATGCTCGGACGCAATGGGCTCTCCCGGGTTCTCCACAGAGACTGATATTGAAGTTCCTTTCTGCCGAATATCGACAGTAATACACTTTCCTTCGGGGGTGTACCGGAGCGCATTTGAGAGCAGATTAGAGATGGCCCTGTCGAGCATGAGTACGTCACCTCGGACGCTACCCCTGCCTGTGACCTTCAGGTCGATCCCTCGCTCATCAGCCAGCAAACGGTAGTACTCGAGTAATTTCTCTACTACTGCTACCAGGTCAATCGGTTTGTTTTCATGTGTAATTAGACCGTTATCTGATTTCGCTAGAAAAAGCATGTCATCAATCATACGTCCCATACGTTTCAAGTCATCAAGATTTGAGTACAGATTGTCCTCGTAGTCCTCAATATTTCTTTTTCTAGATAAAATCACTTCAGTGTGAGTCATCAAATTGCTAACGGGTGTCCGTAATTCGTGAGCAATGTCCGCAGAGAAGTTCGATAAACGAACAAACGCATCGTCCAGTCTAGATAACATTGCGTTGAACGAGAGCACCATCTGCTGGAGCTCTTGGGGAACGGGACCTAATGGAATACGCTCTTTGAGCGATTTAGCTGACATCGAAGCTGCTACCTGAGTGACTAGGCGAATAGGTCGTAGTCCACTACGCGCTACCATCCAGCCCAGTGCAGCACTGACCAGCGCGCTTATCACCAGTCCTATCCAAAACCATCGTTCAAGCGTCTCGAAGAAGGCCATATGTTGAGTAACATCAAAGATCAACATCACTGTCAATGGCTTGTCCTGCCCCGTCACTATGGCTTGCGCCGTCACGCCTCGAAATATCTGCTCCTGGTCTCGCCACTCCCAGACATTGCTGTTTGTGACCGTTCGGAAGTCTTCAGGAACTACGATCGGACCTGGGTCAGCAAACAGGAGCTTACCGTCACCATCGATGATAAGAGCTGTCAAATCACGATGAGCACCAAGCAGTGCCTCCAGCTCAGGCTTAACATCACTGAATTGATCAATGCTGTTCAACCCAGTCAAAATTCTTTGCGTCGAGTGAAGCTTTTCGTTCAGCGCCTGCTGATCCAGCATCTTGAAATGATGCCGGCTGAGGTTGTTAAAACTGAGTCCAGCGACGGTGAGCACAGCCGTTACAGCTAGCATGAACATCAGGCTCATGCGCGTAGTCAGGGACATTCGCTTCATTCCGACCCCGTCCCCGAATCCGGCGCATCCAGCATGTACCCCATGCCTCGAGAGGTGTGGATAAGCTTGACCTCAAAATCATCATCAATCTTTGCTCTGAGCCTCCTGACAGCAACCTCGATGACGTTAGTATCGCTGTCAAAGTTCATGTCCCAGACCTGGGAAGCAATAAGCGACTTGGGCAGAACCTCACCTCGACGACGGAGCAGCAATTCGAGCAACGCAAACTCTTTGGCCGTTAGATCTATACGTTTGCCTGCGCGGATAACCCTGCGTTTGAGGAGGTCCACCTCCAAATCAGCCAATTTCATATGGGTTTGGGAGGGGGCAGTGGTACCTCTACGCAGCAGCGTTCTGACGCGAGCCAGCAATTCAGAAAATGCGAAGGGTTTGATCAGGTAATCGTCAGCCCCCAGCTCAAGTCCTTTTACCCGATCCTCAACTCGGTCTCGCGCCGTGAGGAAAAGCACAGGGACATTTTTTCCGGATGCTCTCACTTTCTGAAGTACTTCCCAGCCATCCAGCCCAGGCATCATCACATCGAGAATCAGCAGGTCATACGCCTCGCTCAAGGCGTGCTGAAGCGCGTCTTTGCCATTGGTAAAACGATCAACATTGAACCCCGCCTCGGTGAGTCCTTGCTGCAAATAAATACCTATTTTGGGTTCGTCTTCCGCAACCAGAAGTCTCATGGGGATGGCTCTCGAATAATTGTGAGGCTGAGTCTGCAATGAAATGCCTCTGCCAACCAGCAACTGACAGAAAAGTAATATTGGCTTCAGGTAGATGTCAGCGAGTGCTGTCTAGGGTTCGAGCATGAGTACTTTCTGGTGCTCGACCGACTCTTAACCATGAAAGCTAGAGGAGCCGGAAAACAAATCAAAAAGGAGCTTCCTCATGAACCGTTTAAAAGTCCTATTCTTTGCTAGTTCGATACTCATCTCAGCATCTGCGTTGGCTGAAGGTGGTGCAGATCGGATTATGGAGCGCATGGAAAGCCTGCGCGATAAAGCCGAAGCGACCTTGGTACAAGCTGAAAAAGCTCCTGAAGGGCAGCGCCATGTTCACATGGCCGAGCATATGAAAATACTGGGCGAGATCATGGGCCAGCTTCATCTAGATCATCCAAAAGCATCAATGTCACCTCAGGAACATCTCGCCTGGATGGAAAAACACGACGCCATGGTTGATGACGTTTTGAACCAAATGCAGCGCGAGCACAAACTGATGCTTTCTGAGAACCATCAGTAACCGAATAACTCCTACGGGGCTCTCTGAACCGCCCACTAGACACGGCGTCATCTGGGCGCCGTGTTTTCTCAGGAAAACTGACAGAAATGTAGTGTTCAAGTCAGTTAACGCTCAGCTCTATCCCTTTAGCATAGCTAGTATTTTCCACTGGCTCTCGAGGTCACCATGAAAACTAAGCTCATTACTCCAGTTATTGCGGCAATCACCCTACTCCTCGGCGCTACGGCGATGGCCAGCGTAGGTCATGGGAAAGAGGATATCGGTCAGCCTGGAGTCGCCTCAGAGGTCACTCGCACGGTTGATGTAGAGATGGGTGATATTTTCTTCAAAACTAAAAGCATCGACGTAAAGCCCGGTGAAACGGTTCGCTTTGTACTTCACAACAAAGGGGCGTTGCTGCACGAGTTCAATATCGGCCAAGCCGCTGCTCACGCGGCGCACCAAAAAGAAATGGCGAGCATGTTCCAGAATGGAACGCTTACACCCACCGGAACTGGAAAAATGTGGGGCAACATGGGCCATAGCATGGGAGGCATGAAGATGGTTGGAATGGAACACAACGACCCGAATAGCGTGCTGATCGAGCCAGGGGCAACCAAGGAGTTGATCTGGACCTTCAACAACACAACTGGACTTCAATTTGCCTGCAACGTGCCAGGTCATTACCAGTCGGGGATGGTCGGTCAATTTGACTTGAAGTAAGCCTGAACCGACCGCTAAAACCGCGTCGACGCAAGAGTTCGCTATGCTCTGAGGCAGAGATCAGAGCAACACGCTCACACACGGGGTCTAGATCATGGATAAGCATCAGCATCCGGCTGGAAGCACCTCCCCACCATTTTGGAGGCGCAAAACAGGCGTTGTACTGATCATGCTCATTGCGATCGGTGCCTTTTACGGGGTGCGGGAACATTTCACCCACGTTTATCCGTATTTGCCCTACCTCATCCTGTTGATCTGTCCATTGATGCATTTTTTTGGACATGGACATGGCGGACATGACCATGGCGATCAGGCAGGAACCAACAAGGAAGAGAAATAGCTATGCCCACTCCACCGAGCCACCACGATCACGGTCCCGCCCACGCTGCCTCACCCAATGACGGTGGTCTACGCGACCCGGTGTGCGGTATGGCGGTTATACCTCCAAGTAAATTTGGCGAGTCTTACCAAGGACAGACGTATCAATTTTGTAGCCAGAAATGCCAAGAGAAATTTCGGGCAGATCCAGAACGCTACATTGGTAATCATCCCAGCGCTGAACCCAGCAGCGCCGCTATAGAGCCCACGCTACAGGTAGCCACTGAGTTTACCTGTCCTATGCACCCGGAAATAAGACAGCCAGGGCCCGGCAATTGCCCTAAATGTGGCATGACATTAGAGCCCGTCATGCCCGCGCTTGATGACGATGACAAACCCGAGCTCCTGGATTTCACCCGCCGCTTTTGGTGGTCGCTGCCTTTAACCGTAATGGTGGCCCTTCTAGCCATGGCGGGTCACTCATTACAAATCTTCCATGGTTCGGTTCAAAACTGGATCGAGTTCGCTCTTGCCACTCCGGTCACCTTATGGGCAGGTTGGCCCTTTTTTGTAAGAGGCATAGCATCCGTTAGAAATCGCAGTCCAAACATGTGGACTCTGATTGGTTTAGGTACTGCCGCAGCCTATCTTTACAGCGTCGCGGCAACCCTATTTCCCCAAAGTTTTCCCACCACCTTCATGCAAGATGGACGCATCGGCGTCTACTTCGAAGCCGCTGCGGTCATCATCTCGCTCACCTTGCTTGGGCAGATTCTTGAGCTCAAAGCACGGTCACAAACCTCCGCCGCCATTAAGTCCCTTCTTGGCCTATCTCCCAAGACTGCACGCAGGATCAACGCCGATGGTCAGGAGGAAGACATTCCTCTTACCCATGTTCACTTGGGAGACCATTTGCGGGTCAGACCTGGTGAAAAAGTGCCAGTTGATGGCTCTGTACTCGAGGGAGAAAGTGCGGTGGATGAATCCATGCTCACTGGTGAACCTGTGCCGGTCATGAAAAGAGCAGGGGATAGTCTGATCGGTGCCACGCTTAATACTCATGGAAGCTTGGTGATGGAGGCGCGAAAGGTCGGCGCTGACACCATGCTGTCGCAGATAGTACAAATGGTCGCACTAGCCCAACGCTCCAAA
The DNA here is from genome assembly GCF_045037875.1 of Pseudomonas petroselini. Classification (NCBI taxonomy): domain Bacteria; kingdom Pseudomonadati; phylum Pseudomonadota; class Gammaproteobacteria; order Pseudomonadales; family Pseudomonadaceae; genus Pseudomonas; species Pseudomonas petroselini. Next base: position 1,623,114 of record NZ_CP173614.1, on the reverse strand, counting down.
GCGCCCATGCAACGAATGGCCGACTCGATCGCCGGCTACTTTGTGATGGCGGTTATCGCGATTGCGTTGCTGACCCTCATAGGTTGGGGACTGTTCGGCCCGGAACCCAGCTGGGTCTTCGGCCTGATCAACGCTGTCGCCGTGCTTATCATCGCTTGTCCCTGTGCTCTGGGTCTGGCAACGCCCATGTCGATCATGGTTTCGACGGGTAAAGCCGCCAGTATGGGTGTGCTGTTCAGAGATGCCAGTGCCATCGAAAACCTTTGCAAGATCGACACACTGATTGTCGATAAAACGGGAACCCTGACAGAGGGACGGCCGGTATTTCACAGTGTGGAGGCCACACCAGATTTCAACCCACGCGATGTGCTTCAACTGGCCGCTAGCCTTGATCAAGGCAGCGAACATCCTTTGGCACACGCCATCGTCGATCACGCCCGAACTGAAAATATTGCGCTCACCAAGCCTGAATCGTTTGAGTCCGGCTCAGGGATTGGGGTGAGTGGTCTCGTTGATGGCAAGAAAGTACAGCTGGGCAACACTGCACTGATGGAAGCTGCCGGCGTGAGCACAAAGGTCTTACAAGAACGTGCAGAGTTGTTGCGCCTTGAAGGCATCAGCATCATCTATCTAGCAGTTGACGGGGTCTTGGCAGGATTACTAGCGGTCTCAGACCCGATAAAACCGACCTCTAAAGAAGCAGTCACCAAGCTTAAGGCTGATAACGTAAAAATCATCATGGCCACGGGAGACGGGCTCACCACCGCACGTGCTGTCGCCAAGGAGATGGGTATTGAAGAGGTTCATGGTGAAGTGAAACCTCAGGACAAGGAGCGCCTGGTGGCGGACCTCCAGCAATCCGGTCGAAAGGTTGCCATGGCCGGCGACGGTATCAACGACGCACCGGCCTTGGCGCGAGCAGATGTGGGCATTGCCATGGGTACAGGGACTGACGTCGCGATGAATAGCGCGCAGCTCACGCTGGTAAAAGGCGACCTGATGGGGATTTTACGGGCACGGGCACTTTCGGTTGCAACGGTAAAAAACATGCGGCAAAACTTGGGGTTCGCCTTCCTTTACAACTCAATGGGTATTCCCCTCGCCGCAGGCCTGCTCTATCCACTGACGGGGCACCTTCTGTCTCCAATGATTGCTGCGTTAGCCATGAGCGTCAGTTCTGCGTCTGTAGTTTTCAATGCTTTGAGGCTGAGGAATACCCGAATTGAATGAGCGTAACCGATGCTCACAGCCCGCTATACATAACTCTTGACCTTACCGTGGTGTCAACGTTGATCTTGTTGTTGCGGTGAAAATAGACTGCTCAGCACAAGAGGAATAACCATGTTCGTCTTAAACGTATCAGGCATTGGTTGCGGTAGCTGCGTCAGCAAAATCACCAAAGCAATTCAGTCACTGGACAGCGAGGCTATGATTTCCGTGGATCGCGCAGCAGGTAAGGTAAGCGTTGAAAGCAGTGAAAACCCAGAGCAAGTCCGTAAAACTGTCGAAGCACTCGGTTTCCCTTCCCAAATCAGCGCCTGAGGCGCTGATTCCCTCGCTGGGTAAAGTTTATTATTCACCTCGCAGAGCTTTAAGTAGCCCCTTAAATGCTCCATTTAATCTAGTAAAGGCGGTTTCGAAATGAATTTCATTTTCCGTATACTTTGCGACCTCGACCTGTTGATCCACAGTATTTTGATCAATGGAAGGTTGGTTCGGCGTACTGTAAAGCAAAGCACCGCCGTGAATATCACTTACTAATTCGTTTACGGCAATATGTTTTGGGTTTGTTGTTTTTAAAGAGAACGGAGTAGCCAAACCTCCTTTTGTTTGGCTAGCCAGTACAGCAGAAAAGTCCAAGTCCCTGGCCTTAAAGTTAGGAGTGTCGGCATTAGCGATATTATTGCTAAGTACCTCAGCTCGTTGGCTGCGAAAACGTAATGCTCTTTCTGCGGAGCCAAGCGCTTTGTCAAAATTAATACTCACCGGTGGCCACCTTTAGTTACGCTGCCATTTAATTCCCACCTATCGAACACTCAAGTGCTTAACGTAGTGCGTCCGAGCCGATGTATGATTTCAGCGAAAAACTCAAAAAACGCCACGCCATCGTGCAGTGACCGGAAACTTACAACGCCGCACAGGTAAATTTTAGATGGTGGATGGAGGTTATGTGTCGTTGGATAGCTTAGACCTTACGGACTAATCACTCTGCATCTCAAGAGAAATATCGCAACCTGACACAACTGTAATATTGGCCTAAGCTTCCTGACAGGGGATGAGTCTTATAGTCCTATTGAGCCTCAAGCTCACCCCCTAGAGTCAACGACTGATGTGGATTCAGGGGTCACCAATAATCATCCGAGGCCCCCCAAATGAACCCTATCAAAACCTTGTTCGTCATCGCGGCTCTGACCGTCTCTTCTTTGGCTATGGCTGAAGGGGGTGGTGACCGGACTTTCGCACGCATGGAAGTGGCCAGGAATAATTCGATGGAATCGTACCGAGTAGCTCAAACGCAAAATGCCCAACATCCCGTCGCTGAAAGCAAAGCCAAGGCGATGGATCACAAGAATTGCTAAATAGCTAGCCCTCCAAGCTGACAGAAATGTAATCACTGCGGTGGTTTAAATGTGGCAATTTCTGAGCTCGCTTGCCGTAAGAGTTTGTCTTTTGTGACGGTGGGCAAAGCTGATCCGGGCAACTCATGATCGGTTGTTTCGCACGGCTTCCCTTTTGACTGATTGGAAATAAACGGCATGCATTCCAAAACCTCTAGACGGACATTCGTAAAAGGCTTGGCCGCTGGTGGCATTCTCGGCGGCTTTGGCCTTTGGCGCACTCCAGTATGGGCGGTGACAAGTCCAGGTCTGCCGAGCGTACTCACCGGCAATGAATTTGATCTGTTTATTGGTGAAACACCTGTAAACATTACCGGCTCGCCGCGAACAGCCATGACCATCAATGGATCATTGCCAGGACCTTTGCTGCGTTGGCGCGAAGGAGAGACAGTCACCCTGCGTGTAAAAAACCGCCTGGACCAAGACACCTCAATCCATTGGCACGGGATCATTCTGCCGGCCAATATGGACGGTGTACCTGGCTTGAGTTTCCATGGCATCGCACCCGACGGCATGTACGAGTACAAGTTCAAGGTTCATCAGAATGGTACGTACTGGTACCACAGCCACTCGGGCTTACAGGAGCAGGCAGGGGTTTACGGGCCAATCGTTATCGACTCGAAAGAGCCTGAACCTTTTCAATACAACCGCGACTATGTGGTGATGTTGACTGATTGGACCGATGAAGATCCTAGTCGCGTCATGGCCAAGCTTAAGAAACAGTCGGGCTACTACAACCACCATAAACGCACCGTTGGTGATTTTATCGACGATGTCAGTAAGCAAGGTTGGTCAGCTACAGTAGCTGACAGGAAGATGTGGGCTGAAATGAACATGAGCCCAACCGACCTTGGAGACGTCAGCGCAGATACTTACACCTATCTCATGAATGGCCAGGCGCCAAACGGTAACTGGACCGGTATTTTCAAGCCGGGTGAGAAGCTACGACTACGCTTTATCAACGGCTCGGCGATGAGCTATTTCGACGTCCGCATTCCTGGTTTGAAAATGACCGTTGTGGCCGCCGACGGCCAACACGTCAACCCAGTGAGTGTTGACGAATTCCGCATCGCCGTAGCTGAAACGTATGACGTGATCGTAGAGCCTGCCAGTGAAGAGGCTTACACCATCTTCGCCCAGTCTATGGATCGGACGGGTTATGCACGCGGAACCCTCGCTCTTCGTGAAGGGCTAGTTGCTCAGGTACCTGCTATAGATCCACGTCCAATCGTCACTATGGATGACATGGGGATGGGCGGTATGGCTGGTATGGACCATGGCAGCATGGCTGGTATGGGCGGCGCAGAGAAGACACCAGGTGACATGTCCGGCATGGCGGGCATGGCGGGCATGGACCACAGCAAGATGACCGGTATGGACCAAAGTGACATGACCGGGATGACCGGCATGGACAGCGGTGACATGACTAACATGGCGGGCATGGATCACAGCAAGATGGCTGGGATGGGCAATGGTGATATGTCAGGGATGGCTGGCATGGGTGGTATGGGTGGAGAAATGCAGACACACCCTGCCTCTGAAACCAACAATCCCCTGGTTGATATGCAAGCCATGAATCCAACGCCAAAGCTAAGTGATCCGGGCATAGGCTTGCGGAACAATGGTCGTCGAGTGCTCACTTACTCCGACTTGAAAAGCACTTTCCAAGACCCTGACGGCCGCGAGCCAAATCGTACCATCGAGCTTCATTTGACCGGTCACATGGAGAAGTTTTCGTGGTCGTTCAACGGCATCAAATTCTCTGACGCCGAACCGCTGCGCCTGAAGTATGGCGAGCGTCTGCGCATCACCTTGGTGAACGACACCATGATGACACACCCCATCCACCTTCACGGCATGTGGAGTGACCTTGAGGACGAGAACGGCAAGTTCATGGTGCGCAAGCACACGATCGATATGCCACCAGGTACCAAACGCAGCTATCGAGTCACCGCTGATGCCTTAGGCCGTTGGGCATATCACTGTCACCTGCTTTTCCATATGGAAATGGGCATGTTCCGTGAAGTACGGGTTGATGAGTAAAGGAGACGATCTGTGAGCACATACCGAAATCGTAATTCCCTCGTGGGTTGCCTCTTTGCCGCTGTCCTGCTGGGTGGACTCTCGTCCACGGTGCTGGCAGAGGAAAATGGCAGCGACCATTCAACCACTGTTCCTGTTACAGCAACGGACAAGCCAGCAACGGCAAACGATTCGAAGCTAGATCACGGGGCGATGGACCATAGCCAGATGAGCCATGAGTCGATGGATCATGACCAAAAAACCAAAAAGGCAGATTGAGATCATGACCAGTAAGTTTTTACGCCCAACGCTGATGGCACTTGCAGTCTCTACCGGTCCAGCATTCTTTTTCATGGCTCAAGCCGCTGAAGAGATGGATCCGTCGATGGCGATGCCATCAAGTGCGGACGCAAAGTCTTCAACTGCACAAAAATCCAAACCCGCCAAACCGAAAGATGCCGCGATGGATCACTCCAAGATGGACCACGGCTCAATGGGAGCCATGGACCATAGCAAGATGGGGGCTATGGATCACAGCGATAACGGGCAAATGGACGGTATGGAAAGCATGGATGGAGGGGCGACTACCACAAGCCGAACCCCAATCCCCGTACTTACCGACGCTGACCGGGCCGCCGCTTTTCCAGACTTACCAGGCCATGGTGTGCACGATAAAAAAATTAACTCGTTCATCCTCCTGGATAAATTTGAGTACCAAGACGCTGACAACGGTAGTGCGCTGGCTTGGGATGCAAAAGGGTGGATCGGCGGTGACGTCGATCGCCTATGGTTGCGTTCGGAAGGCGAACGTACCAATGGCGTAACCGAGAACGCTGAACTTCAGGCTCTGTGGGGACACGCCATCGGTCCTTGGTGGGATGTCGTCACCGGCATTCGACAAGACTTCAAACCTGGGTCACCTCAAACATGGGGAGCGCTCGGTATTCAGGGCATGGCCCTCTATAACTTTGAAGCTGAAGCGACTGCTTATATTGGTGAGAACGGTCAAACCGCAGCTCGGTTTGAAGGCGATTACGACATCCTGTTGACCAATCGCCTGATCTTGCAGCCGACCGCCGAAGTAAACTTGTACGGGAAAAATGATCCTCAGCGCGGCATAGGATCTGGATTGGCCAACACCGAACTAGGCCTGCGGTTGCGCTACGAAATTACTCGTCAATTCGCACCCTACATTGGTGTTAGCTGGAATCGCTCATATGGTAAGACGGCTGACCTAGCCAGCGATGAAGGGGAAAAGACAAACGAGGCCCGGTTTGTAGCTGGTATTCGGATGTGGTTCTGAGCGATTTGAGCACTAGCCCTACGAATTCAAATGATCGGGGAGTTGGCTCCCCGACTCTAAAGTAGATCCTTCAATGTAACCTTTGCAGCGGCATGAACGCTTGAGTGGGGTTCTATTGCTTCGTAGAACATCTCGCCGTCTCCAAGGGAAAAGGAAATATTCATGACAGGTAGCTTCCGACTTTCAAGTCGATTTCTGCGTATTGCAACATTCGCTGCGCTGTTCATCGGCTCAACGGCTCAAGCGGCGCAGGCCCTGACCATCGATGTGCATCGAGATGCAAACTGCGGATGCTGCAAAAAATGGATTCAGCATCTTGAGGCCAATGGCTTCACCGTCATTGATCATGTAGAAACCAACATGAGTGCTGTCAAACAAGATCTAGGTGTCGCTCCACGACTCTCGTCTTGTCACACTGCGATGATCAACGGGAAGTTTGTTGAAGGTCATGTGCCAGTTGAGCAAATAATTGCGATGAGTAAGCGTGACGACCTTCTCGGGATCGCTGCTCCTGGAATGCCAGCAGGTTCTCCAGGAATGGAAGTCGACGGAGTACATGAGACCTACCAAATAATCGGCCTGACCAAAGCCGGCGTAGATCAGGTCATTGCTGAATACCCCGCAAACTAATCCCACCTCATCCATTCGGCCACAGCATGGTCCCAGCTCATGGCCATGCAGCGGGACATGCTATGTTGATTTCATTCTCAAGCAATACGCAAAGGACGATCAGCAACAAGCTGTAAAGGCGCGCCTGCGCCGAATCGGATAACCCCGTACCGCTGTCCTCAATAACAATTTGAGATGACGCCATGCTCCGTCTGCTGACAAGCACTGCGCATCTGACCACGATAGTGCTAAGTTCGGGTGGCGTTGCCACTCAGCTTGCCTTTCCGAATCTGGACATCTGTCTCGGCTGAAAGCGTAGAAAAGTTAAATTACAGTGGTTTGAGAGTTCTTTTTTTGCAGGCTTTTCAGACGCAGGGTCGCGCGTTGTACAGCGGCCATTTTTTCTGGACGCTTCATTCGTTTCCATTTTCTGATGTCTTCCTTGGTGCGACCGCAGCTGACGCACAGTTCGCTGTTCAACTGGCAGACAGAAGTACACGGATTCTCGATGTCCTTGGCCATTGGTCAATTCCTCGGCGAACTTATGCGAACTACGGGCTCATTGCTAAGCCTGAACGGCGACCTGATCGGGTGAAACAGCGCCCGGCTTCGTGCGGTACTCAACTGTCAGATGAGTGATCTCATGAACTGTCGCAAGCCGTTCTCGTATGTTTTGTGCATTCACTGCTGGGCTGCCTAGAACACTCACAATAGCGGCGCGGGCTTGCGGCCCTACCTGCCAGACATGAAGATCTATGATCGAAGCATCTCCCTGTCGCTCAACCAGTTCACGAATCTCTTCAGCGACATGATCATCTGTCTGGTCTAGCAATACACTCGCAGTCACCCGCATCAACGACCAAGCCCAGCGTGCGATGACAACTGCACCCACAATCCCCATTGCAGGGTCGAGCCAGACCCAACCAAGGTAACGACCAGCAAGCAGTGCTGCGATGGCCAGAACCGAAGTCAGTGCATCTGCAATGACGTGAATATAAGCAGAGCGCAGATTATTGTCATGACCATGTGCATGGTGAGATTCATCTTGGCCGTGGTCATGCCCATGGTGATGATTATGACCGCCAGACAGCAAAAGCGCGCTCACCACATTCACTGCTAATCCGACAATTGCGATAAGAGTCGCTGTCCCGAATTGCACTTGAGTCGGTTGAAAGAGACGAAATAGCGACTCTCCGGCAATTCCCAAAGAGACCAGTCCCAAAATCAGAGCAGATGCGAAGCCACCCAAGTCTCCAACCTTGCCAGTTCCAAAACTGTAGCGAGCATTTGAGGCATGTCTTTTTGCGTAACCGTAAGCAGCTGCGGCTATGCCAAGTGCTCCAGCGTGTGTTGCCATGTGAAATCCATCAGCAAGCAACGCCATTGAGCCAGTGAGATAACCTGCGGTGATTTCAGCAACCATCATTACGACGGTCAGAGCCACTACCCACAAGGTTCGCTTGGCGTTTTCTTCATGTGATTTCCCCAGGAACATATGGTCGTGGGAATAGTCGGTGTACGAATTACTCATCTGGGCAAATCCTATTTGGAATAGCGGCGAATGGCTTCGAGAAGCTCATCGACGCCTTTCGCTCTTTCTTCGTTGCTGAGTGTCGGATTCGCAACGTGTTCACGAGCGTGGTCTTCGATAATTTCATCCATCAGCCCATTGATAGCGCCACGGGCAGAAGCGACCAAAAGCAGGGTTTTCGAGCAGTCATCATCAGAGTCGAGTGCTCGCTCAATCGCCTGGACTTGCCCAGCGATTCGCTTTACACGCTTAAGAAGATTGTCTTTGCTTGATCTCATATGACCCATACCATACCCCCCCTACCTATATTGAGAGTATGTTCACACGTTCCAATCAGCCATACAACCCCAGGGACGCTCGCCGCCGGGATGGATATACCAACAGTTTCTTCAATCGTAACCGTCCGGCCAGCACCCTCTCCTGACAGCCCTCCAAATTGGCCAAGATAGTGGACACCATTTTTTAGTGGACACTATCTTGGATACAGTTGCCCCAGCCCGTCGAGCCGGTCGCCGCCCCAACTTTCCGCTGGACTTTAAACGCCAAGTCGTCGAGGCCACCTTCCAGCCTGGCGCCTCCGTGTCATTGATCGCTCGCGAACATGACGTCAATGCCAATCTGGTCTTTCGCTGGCGGCAGCAATACCAAGAAGGGCTATTCGGCCCGGTCAGCCAGAGTGCTTCGTTTTTGCCAGTCCAGGTGATCGAGGCGCCAATGGATCTGCCGCCAGTCTTCCAGCCACAGGCAGAGTGTCATTCCGAGATCGCAGTTGAGGTAGGAAAAGCCAAGTTGCGTATCACCGGAGCACCAGACCCGCAGACGCTGCAACTCGTCTTGCAGCAGTTAGTGCGATGATTGCCCCTCCCGCTGGAACCCGTATCTGGATCGCCGCTGGCGTCACGGACATGCGTCGTGGCTTCGACGGTTTGGCGGCCATGGTGCAGACTCAACTGGAAGCCGATCCCTTCTCCGGTCAGATCTTCGCCTTTCGCGGACGGCGTGGTGACCGGATCAAACTGTTGTGGTGGGATGGCGACGGCTTGTGCCTGTTTTGCAAACGGTTGGAGCAAGGACGCTTTGTCTGGCCGCAAGCAACCAGCGGCAGCGTGTCGCTGACGACCGCGCAGTTGTCGATGCTGTTGGAGGGCATTGATTGGCGCCGGCCAATTCGTACAGCACCCGTCCTCGCGGTCTGACTTGCCGCGCTGAAAAAATCCCCAGTAATATTCGGGCATGACCCTCGTGACCGACTCCCTGCCGAATGATCTTCAAGCCTTGAAGGCGCTGATCGCTGCCCAGCACGCAGAGATTGAGCGCTTGAAGATGATGATCGCCAAGCTGCGTCGTACGCAGTTCGGTCGCAGCTCCGAGCAACTGGAAGCGATGATCGACCAGCTCCAGTTGAGCCTTGATGAGCTGCAAATCAGCCAAGCCGAAATGACACCTCCAGTCGAGCCGGCACCTCGCGCAGTTTCGCGCCGTAAACCATTGCCTGAACACCTACCTCGCGAAACCCACGTTCATCAGCCCGAGTCGCAATGCACTGGCTGCGGTGGGACGCTTCGCCATTTAGGTGAGGATGTGTCCGAAGTGCTGGAGTACGTTCCGGCACGTTTCAAAGTCATTCGCCATGTCCGTCCGAAGTGGGTTTGCCGCTGCTGCGAGCACTTCGCCCAGGTGCCGGCACCGAGTCGCCCGATCGCCCGAGGTCTTGCCGGCCCAGGGTTGTTGGCCCATGTGCTGGTCTCGAAGTTTGTCGATCATTTGCCGTTGTATCGGCAGTCCGAGATCTACGCCCGTGAGGGCGTGGAGCTGGAGCGCTCAACCCTGGCCGACTGGGTTGGCCAGAGCAGTCAGTTGCTGCGACCACTGATCAACGCCCTTGAGCACCACGTCATGAGCGGACACAAAGTCCATGCCGACGACACGCCGATTGGCGTGCTCGCGCCGGGCAACGGCAAGACCAAATCGGCGCGCCTGTGGACGTACGTGCGGGACGACCGACCTACGGGGGACGCGACACCGGCGGCGGTCTGGTTTGCCTACTCGCCGGATCGCAAGGGGCAACATCCCCGCGCGCATCTCAAGCGCTTCAGCGGGATCTTGCAGGCGGACGGCTATGCCGGTTTTGCTCAACTATATGCCACGGGCACCATTGAGGAAGCGGCGTGTTGGGCTCACGCCCGGCGCAAGTTTTACGAGGTCTACAAAGACCTGGCTTCACCACTTGCCGCCGAGGCGCTGCAACGGATTGCGGCCCTGTATGCCATCGAAAGCGAGATTCGAGGGCAACCGCCCAACCTGCGAAAAGTGGTTCGGCAAAGCCGAGCCAGTCCGCTGCTGGAACAACTCCACGCGTGGCTCAACCAGACGCTGACTCAACTGTCGAAAAAATCGGCATTGGGCGGTGCGATTCTCTATGCCCTCAATCGGTGGCAGGCCTTGGTGCGCTATTGCGATGACGGGCGAATTGAGATCGACAACAACGCTGCCGAACGCGCGCTACGTGCTGTCGCGCTAGGCAGAAAAAATTATCTGTTCGTCGGTTCCAACGCCGGCGGCGAACGAGCGGCTGCGATTTACAGCCTGGTGGGTTCAGCCAAACTCAACGACCTGAACCCGCAAGCCTATTTGACACACGTGCTGGAGCGCATCGCCGACCACCCGATCAATCGGGTCGACGAACTGCTGCCCTGGAACGTTTCTCTCGCCTCCACGGAACTCTGCGAGGCCGCCTGATCCATGGTCAAAACTGTTCGCTTGCCAAAACCCGAACCTGATTTGTTGCTACTGCACATTGAATTGAAGTGGATCGAACCTGCCATCTGGCGCCGTGTGGCGGTGCCCGAGAACATCACCTTAGGCAAATTGCACGCGGTGATCCAGATCGCAATGGGCTGGCACGATGACCATCTGCATGAGTTTGAAATAGCTGGTGAGAGTTACGGTATTCCCGACTCCGATGGATGGGGGCCTCCCGTGAACTCGGAGACCCGCAAGACTCTGATCAAAGCGTTGAACGGGAAAAGGACATTCCGCTAGGTCTATGACTTTGGCGATGGCTGGGATCACCGGATCAAAGTCGGAAAGAGAAATCCGATGCCCACTCCGTAGGACATTGAGTCGAAATCCAATCACGATGTTCTCATTGGAAGGGTCTGCAACAGATGTCGATTAAGCTCCTGGCCCACGCCGAACGCCTCTTGGACGCTTACGATAGTCAATCCTTGATGCTTGGAGGCCCAATCTTCTGCCGCTGGGATAGATGCGAAGAAATGCACATGGCAACAGAAGGACTGACGAACGTCGGCCGCCTCCTGCGGCAATACCAGTGACACTGCCACGTCGGCAGGTTCAACAGCCTGTATCTCGCTGGGTGAAACCGTAAGCGAAACGGGTGCTCCAGTTGCAGCGCAATGCGACGAGACGCGAGCTGTACGGCCGATTAACGCCGGGAGCATCAGGGTGTCCAGCGCGCACCAGGCATACAGCCGGCGGTTGTCAATTTCCAAGACATGCGACGTCTCGCGCAAGGTGAGGACATAGCCGATGATGTTCCCATCGTTGTCGTATTCGGTACTGGTGGCTTGTTCGAGCACAGCCGCCACTTGCTCAGCGGGCCAGCCAAGAGTCCTGGCAAGCGTAGTTCGCGAAATCGGGCGTCCCTTGGCAAGTTCACCCAGTAGCGCGACCAAGAACTCCGCAAAACCTTTGGGCCGGTTGGTCGGGGTGAGACGTTCGGCGATCTCGGTAATGTAGCGGGCAAATTTCATGGTGCTCTCCATTCATCCAGCGCAGCAGGACAATTGCTTTACGTCCTTGGTGAAAGTCTGCGCCGCGAGCTTCAGGCCCTCGACCATGGTTAGGTAGGGGAACAACTGGTCGGCCAGCTCCTGCACGGTCATGCGGTTGCGAATAGCCAGCACCGCCGTCTGAATCAGCTCGCCCGCTTCCGGGGCCACCGCCTGCACGCCGAGCAACCGACCAGAACCCGCTTCGGCGACCAGCTTGATGAACCCTCGCGTGTCGAAGTTGGCCAGCGCACGCGGCACGTTGTCCAGGCTCAGCGTGCGACTGTCGGTTTCGAGGCCTGCGCGCTGTGCTTCCGCTTCGCTGTAACCGACGGTGGCCACCTGCGGATCGGTGAACACCACCGCCGGCATGGCATCGAGATTAAGCGTAGCTTCGCCGCCGGTCATGTTGATCGCCGCACGGGTGCCAGCCGCCGCCGCGACGTAGACGAACTGCGGCTGGTTGGTGCAGTCGCCGGCTGCATAGATATCCACTGCGCTACTGCGCATGCCCTGATCGATCTGAATGGCGCCGCGTTCATCCAACAGTACACCCGCCGCTTCCAGGTTCAGGCTTTGGGTGTTGGGCGTGCGGCCGGTGGCGACGAACAGTTGGTCGGCGCGCAGTTCACCGTGGTTGGTGGTCAGTACGAATTCGCCGTTGGCGTGGGTCACCTGACTGGCTTGTGTCTGCTCAAGCACGTCGATGCCCTCCATGCGGAAGGCTGCGGTCAGCGCCTCGCCGATGGCCGGATCTTCGCGGAAGAACAGCGAGTTGCGCGCCAGGATGGTGACGCGGCTACCCAGCCGGGCAAAGGCTTGCGCCAGCTCCAAGGCCACCACGGATGAGCCGATCACGGCGAGCCGTTGCGGAATACTGGCGCTGGCCAGTGCCTCCTCCGAGGTCCAATAGGGGGTGTCTTGCAGCCCGCGAATCGGCGGCACGGCCGCACCGGCGCCGGTAGCGATCAGGCAGCGGTCGAACGCGACTTCGCGCCCGCCCCCCTCGACCAGTTCGACGCTGAGCGTGTGGCCGTCCTGGAAGCGAGCGGTGCCACGCAGCACGGTGATGGCTGGTGTGCTCTCCAGAATGCCTTCGTACTTGGCGTGACGCAGTTCGTCGACAAGGCCTTGCTGTTGCGCGAGCAGCCGCTCGCGCAGGACGGTCGGCGGCGTGGCGGGCATTCCGTCATCGAACGGACTCTCGCGGCGCAAATGAGCCACATGCGCGGCGCGAATCATGATTTTCGACGGCACGCAGCCGACGTTGACGCAAGTGCCGCCGATGGTGCCGCGCTCGATCAGAGTGACGCGGGCGCCGGCTTCCACCGCCTTCAAGGCGGCCGCCATTGCCGCACCGCCGCTGCCTATGACTGCAATGTGTAGCGCGTCGCCGTTTTTGCCGACCTCGGTGTCGCTGCGCAACCAGCCCAGCGCCTTATCGAGCTGGCCGGGGCGCGGTTGTAGCGAGGCGACTTCGAACGACGCTTGATACCCAAGGGCCTCGACGGCGGCTTGCATTTGTTCACGGCTGACAGCCGCGTCGGCCGTCATTTCGGCCTTCCCACCGGCGTAGGAGACGTCCGCCCGGTGCACGCCGGAGATTCCCTCCAGAGCATCTCTGACGCGGTCGGCACAGGAGGCGCAGGTCATACCGTGGATTCGCAGTGTGGTCATAGCGTTTACTTCCTCAAATGGGTCTCTTTGCGGCATTACTGTTTTGGCTGTGGTGGGCAGGCACCCGGGGCGCAACGGGGGTGGGCGGGCGACACGAGATCCCAGATCGAGCCCCCAAGCATGAGGGCCAGACCGATATAGAGCAGCCAACCGCTCCGCCAGCCATAAGCCCGCATCAAAAACACCGCAGCCAAGACCAGGACAGGGCCTATCAGGCCGAGTGCAGTTCGCTGCCACTGCCGATGTTTGAGCCAGCCAAGGGAATTGACGAGCAGCGCCAGGGCCGCAAACAAGGGCAGTAGCGTGGTGATGAACAGGCCTTCCCACTGGCTCAAAAAGCCCAGACCGATTGCAGCGCCTAAGCTAGCCAGAGCAGGAAAACACGCGGCGCAGCCTAGGGCTGAAACCAGCACACCGACGGAACTGGCTTTGTCACCGATCCGCGTGAACAGATTGAGAGGATTTCTCATTGGTATTTCCTCCTATTGCTTGATGGTAGATGGATAGCCGGCATCCTCGGTCGCCTTGGTCAGGGCCTCGGAGTTGGTCTTGGCATCGTCGAAGGTCACGATGGCTTCGCGTTTCTCGAAACTCACCTCGGTCTTGGTCACGCCCTCGACCTGGGTCAGCGCTTTCTTGACCGTGATCGGACAGGCGGCGCAGGTCATGCCCGGTACCGACAGGGTGACGGTTTGGATGACGGCCCACACCGGGGAAACCACGGCAATGAGCGCGAGAGCGGCAAACAGCTTTTTCATGGGAGACTCCTGCCTGATCAGTAAAACAACGGGAGGATGTAGGGGAAACCGAGCGCGACCAGCACGAGTGCCATCACGAGCCAGAAAATGAACTTGTAGGTAGTTCGTACCTGCGGAATTGCGCAGGTCTCACCGGGTTTGCAGGCTTGAGCCGGGCGGAAAATGCGCCGGTAAGCGAAGAACAGCGCCAACAATGCCGCGCCGATGAAAAACGGGCGGTAGGGCTCCAGAACGGTGAGATTACCGATCCAGGCGCCGCTGAAGCCCAGGGCAATTAGCACCAGCGGGCCCAGGCAGCAGGTGGACGCAAGGATCGCCGCCAGACCTCCAGCGAGGAGTGCACCACGGCCCTTTTGTGATTCAGACATGGGTTCAACCTTTCGAATGTTTGATCGATGGGTTAAGGTTATTTCCGTAGTCAGGTACGGAGTCAAGCGGTATGAAAAACACTGCGGAAAGCCTGACCATTGGCGTCTTTGCCAAGGCAGCCGGGGTTAACGTGGAAACCATTCGGTTCTATCAACGCAAAGGGCTGTTGCCCGAACCGGACAAGCCCTACGGCAGCATTCGTCGCTACGGCGAGGCGGATATTGCACGGGTGAAATTCGTGAAGTCCGCACAACGGCTGGGCTTCAGCCTCGATGAAGTGGCCGGACTGTTGCGGCTCGATGACGGTACGCACTGCAATGATGCGCGTGTGCACGCCGAGCAGAAGCTCGAAGACGTGCGGGGGAAACTTGCGGATCTGCGGCGGATCGAGTTGGTCCTGGCGCAGTTGGTTGATGACTGTTGCGCGAGCCACGGGACGGTTAGCTGCCCGCTGATCGATTCGCTGCATGGAATAGATAGCCACGAAAACTTCGCGCCTTAGCCTACGATTTCCCGTTTCATTGCCCCCCTGTTTGTCGGCTTGAACAGGAAAAGAGCGGCGCTCAATGAGCCCCGTTGACTGGCCAAACCTACGGTCTGCTTTTAGCCACGCTCTTACCCTACAGAGCCGAGAGTCCTGATCACTTCGAATGCAAATGATTGGTCAGTTGCAACGCAAATGGGTGGTCAAGTGGGGTGCAATTTCGCAGTTTTTGAGTGTGAGCGCGTCAATCAGCGGTTAAAGGGGATTAAGGTCTGAGATGCAAGGCGGTGTAGTTCGGACGCTTACCTTCAATCCACAAAAAAAGGCGCCACTAGGGCGCCTAAGCCGTCTCCAAACCAAAGGAGAAACAAGGAGACGGGGTGTATCGGGGATACCGGACAGTTGATGCCGATGGCTAATGCCCGTTAAAGGAGTTGCAGTGGATATTCAACAATCAGTCTGACCTCGTCCAAATCAGATTCGAAATCGGTAGCTCGTGTCGTTGCTTGGCGGACACGTAAAGACATGTCCTTCAGTGAGCCTGACTGGATGACATACTTAGCCTCGATGTCTCGCTCCCAACGCTTTTGGTCCTGCAATGGGGCACCGTCCGCTCCGCGACGCATGTACACGCTGTTTGCGTTGGAATAGTCCGCATCCCAACCCTTAGCGTAGCGGGTCATGAAGCTCAGACCGGGGATGCCGAAAGCCTGCATATCTAGATCGTAGCGCAGCTGCAAGGATTGCTCTTTCGGTGAGTTGAAATCGCTGTACTGAATGGAGTTATCCAAAAAAATTGAGTCGGACTGGCGAAGGTAGTCAAAGTCGTCGTTACCATTATTGCGCTGGTAACCAACGGTCACGGCGTGCGCTCCGAATTTGACCCCGGTCTTGCCGCTCCAGATCTTGTTATCGAAGCTTCCCAGAAGTTTTTCACCCTCATCAACCGCTCGGTAGTAATTAAAGCCGCCAATTAGCGATACGCTTTCTGAGAGTGGATAGCTCAATGTGGTGCCCGCGTAGTATTGGTTCCACACATCCTTGAATTGGCTGGTGTAAAGACTCACACCTACGTGTTCATTGACCGTGTAATCGCCCCCTAGATAAGCGATCCATGGAGCATCTACTACACCGGCGTAAAAAGTTGAAAAGCCGTCACGCATGCTACTGGAATTGGGTTGGCTCATCGCATGCAGCCGGCCCCCCTGAAGGGTCAGGCCTTTGATGCTGGTATTAGTGAACGTTGCACCCCGGAAACTCTCCGGGAGAAGTCGGGAATCCCCATAGGCAACGACAGGCGTCGATGGAAATACGTCGCCTACCTTGACGACTGTATCCAGGAAACGCACTTTTGCGGCCCCGCCTACTTTTGAGTAGGAGTCTTCAGGTTGGCCTTTGCTATTGTGCGGCAAGACATCGACTGAGCTACGGGCTCCCGAGCGACCATCACCTGAATCGAGCTTGAGGCCTTCCATTGCAAACGCATCAATGCCGAAGCCTACGGTACCTTGAGTAAAGCCTGATTCGAATCGGCCAATGATGCCATGAGCCCATTCGGCTGAGTAACCATTGCCCGTGGGGCTTGATTGACCCTTTCGATAATCACGATTGAGATAGAGATTCCGATTGAGAATACTAAAGGTGCTCCCCTCAATGAACCCTTCAGGCTTTTGCTCCACAGCTACTGCAACTTGCCCCATGCTCATGCCAAGGGAAATGAGAGAAAGACCATAAATGCTTTTATTGTTCATTTAACACTCCAGGCTTTAGCTTGGCAGAGTTTCTTTATGAAATATTTTTTATAATTATAAAAGCCACCAGCACGTGAGGATTTCTCCTACGTGCCGGCAGACATAATTTCATACAATAGATAACTCCAGCGTGACCTGAAAATTACTTCTGTGTCAGCGAACAGCAAGCAGGCTCAAAACATACCGAACAACCTTGCGCAGTCAGGGCTAACGCTAATTAACTTCCGTGAGGGCAGTTAGTACCCATAACCTTGTATTCCAAGGTGTTGAGCTTGCCCGCCGAATCTTCATAGGTCATGCGCGAAGGGGCTACGCCACAGGTTTTATTGGCTTGAGTGGTACTGATTACCTTCTGGACATCGAGGTTCATTCCGTATTCATAATGAACAACTTCAGGTGTCGCCTTTCCGTTTTCTAAGGCGTACTGCTCCATCGCCTTCTGGTTCTCTTGCATCATTCGACCATAAACACGGTCACCACCTCCTTCAGCCATGGCCAAAGAAGACATGGTCAAGATGGAAGCGGCAAAAACAACTTTTAATAATTTCATGATTTTCTCCTAGTGCTCACTTACTTCTGACTAGAGGATAACCAGTGATGCCTTTCAGGAAGCTGCCGCGAATATTACATATCTGTAAGGCCTCTCGTAGAGCTCGTGAGTTCAACTATTTAAAGTTTAGCTTTATTGGCAGAGCACGCTGAATGCATCATACGACCATCAGAAATCAACTCGTATCCCACCTGGAGCATCTAGAGATTTTTTATAAAAATGCATATCTTCCTATTATGAAAAGCGGCTTTGACCGCTACAGGCGGATGAATCGTTTGGGCGTAGCTAAATGAGACTACGAACGTGTCACAAAAGCCTCATGGGCTGCGGAAATTAGGCACTACGTAGAGCACCGAAAACGCAATCGGCAGGATGGTCTTTAACAGCAATACGGTCTCGGAGGATAGGTTTTTATCTTATCCTTAACGTCATCGAAGATGACATTGAAGCTGTGCAGCAGGCGCTCCGTTTGCAACATTTGATCGTGAAGGATCTCAAGCAGGACAGCACAAACTACTGCCTGCCCAAGGATAAAGATAAAGCCTTCGAATCTTGAGGTTGTTTTCTCCAGCACGACCAAACCCGCTGACGATATCGGCAGGGCGAGCATTTTGCCGTTGATGTCGCCCGAAGCTTCAATAGAAGTGATTTTTCGTTATGTCGTGGGGCGGTGGCGAGACTCGTCCGACTGGCGTACTGTGGACCATCGGCGGCGATGGGGCCAAGAAGGGTCGCCTCATAAACTTGGCTTGAACTCTTGCTGTGTGGATAGCCAGTTAACTGCGTACTCACTGCGTCGTCAATTTGAGCCGACCAAGTGCCATCTCTAATCCAACCCACACGAATTCGTCGCTCTCAAATACCCAAAGCTTCCAAATTCCTATTTCTTACTGCGCTCAAGACAGCCATCCGGTCTTCTGTACCTGAATCCATATCAGGTACGGTGCCATGCTCCAGATCCTTACCCACATTAGCGAAACGCGGCGCTGGCTGTTTTCACTGCTACTGTTCTTGTCAACTGCGTCCCACGCGGAGACGTGGGTCATTACAAACCGAGCACATCCAGTATCCGCACCTTCTGGCGCTCGCGTCATCTTCCTGGATGATCAGCAGCGCCTTGAAGAACAACTTTCCAACCAACTACCCGCCGATCCACGCCAGGCAGAAGCGGCCATTCAACGCTACCTTGTCAGCCCTGCAGGGAAGCATCTGCAAAACGAGTTGGCCCAAGCCCAGCAGGGCGTCATAGACGCCTGGAGCCTGCGAGTCGAAAAACTCCCAGCCGTGGTCGTAGATCGTCGCTACGTCGTGTACGGCGAGCCTGACGCAGCTAAAGCCGTCGCGTTGATTGAACGAGCACGGAGCCTGTCACGATGAGACGCTCACGTTTTGCGATCCGGCCTTTGTCGCTGGCTATCACTTTCAGCCTGTCATTCAGTGCATCGGCTGCGATCAACTCGGCAGCGATTATTGCCTCGACCCTGTCACCAACCTGCCTGGAGTACAAAGTGGTCGGCATCTGCTATTGGCTGCTCTGCACGCCATTCGGATGCAAAGTCAAAACCTCGACCAAGGTTCGTCACTACGTACCGGACGCTGTGGTGTCTGCATATGCGAATACCGGGATGAACCCTTGGATAGAGATGTCACCTCTTGGCACCCCGAATCCGATGGCCCAAGCGGGCAACGACGGCACTACCAATCACGTTGCAGAGAACAACATCATCAAATTTAAGGAAGCCGATGTCATCGGCCATCCAGGTGGTGCGGCGTTGAGTCAGTTTGCCAGCGCCTCGGGCTATGTATGCAAAGGCGCAACCTTACCGCTTGTGCCTTACTTTCTGAGCACCCTTGACCCCATTGCTTGGCGATACGGCGTCCCGGAATCCGTATACCCCGAAGCACTCATTCCGGGCATGCGCGAAGTCGGTAGCCTGCTCTCAGCAAGCAGCTGGGGGAACGTCTACCCGCGTAGCGGCTTCCTTAACCAGACTGACGACTACAAAACGGGCGCAGTTATTGCGCAGCGTGCCGGCGACGTGGTTACCCGCCCAGGCCAGGTCCATGTCTACTTGCCGATGCTCGCCCTTCCCTACCCCGGTTACTGGCCCGCAGGGCCGCTACGCGAAGGTGACGCCTCCACTGGTAAGTGGCAAGAGCTCACCCCAGTCCTCAACCCGACTTGCGCAACCTTTCCCACCATCGATCCGAACATCGATGCGCAGGATGGCGGCTACGCCTGGGCACTCTGGCGCCCTTATTCGTGTTGCCAGCGTCGAGGACAGACCTTCCTCGGCAGTACGGACTTCCAATGAAACAGCGATCGGAGCAAAGCATGAAACTCACTACCTTGGCGATAGGGCTCGCCTGCAGCCTCAGCAGTGCAATAGCGCTCTCTGCTGATCCAATCAACGTCTCCTCCTCCGGAAGCGTCATTGGGGACAACGTGCTGTATAGCATTGGCGGCGGCAACGCAGTCACCATGGGGAGCGCAGGCAACATGGATAGTATTTCTGTGGGAGGCGGTTGGAATACCAATCTAATCTGCGGAAACATGAGCCTGAGCACAACCCTTGAAAACCAATTGAATGGTGCCACTTCCGGCTTCAAAAACATCATGAGCTCGGTGGTACAGAGCGCCACCAGCGCCGTGGCTTCGCTGCCGGCACTGATTCTTCAACGTGCGAACCCGGCGCTATACAACCTCATCACCAACGGCATTTTGCAGGCCCGCCTGGACTTCGACCGCTCCAAAGGCACCTGCCGCGCCATTGGCGAAAAGATGGCGGATATCGCCGGTAACCAAATGGGCTGGGGCAAGCTTGCTGAAGGTCAGGCTATGAGTCAGGCGCTAACATCCAACACAGACGCAGTGTCGGCGGTGGAACAAGTCGAAAAGAAAGGTGGAAACGATGGCGTCACTTGGGTTGGTGGTGATAGAGCAGGTGGTTCCGGTCAGAAGCCAATTCGTATCGTAGGCGACGTCACCAAGGCGGGCTACAACCTTCTGAACAAGCGCGCGGCCGGCGACACCGCATCCATCAGTAAAGCGAACTGCAACAACGGCATGGTGTGCAATGTCTGGTCATCGCCCCAGGAAGCCACCACCTTTGCCAATCGTGTCCTGGGTGAACAACAACAGCAGACCTGTGACAGTTGCCCTAAAACGGTGACAGCCGCAGGCGTCGGCCTCACGCCGCTGATCCAGGAAACGTACGACACCAAGCTGAAGGCCCTGCAGGAACTGCTGAGCGGAAGCAAAACGCTGTCGCTAGAAAACCTGGAAGCAGCGAGCAGCAACTCGTTACCCATCACCCGAGGCGTTGTAGCAGCACTCAAGGATGAGCGCGACCAGGACGTACTCGCTCGCCGGCTTGCCTCCGAAGTCGCGTTGTCCGATGTGTTGGAGAAAGCTCTGACCCTACAGCGCACCTTGATGGCAGGCAGTCGGGAACCGAACGTCGCGGCTAATGACCTCGCCGTCCAGGCAGTCGGCCAGCAGAGCTCCTCGCTGCAACAGGAGATCGGCAACCTCAAAATGGAACTGGACATGCGTCAGCAGCTCGCGAAGAACTCGCCTCTGACCATCATTGAACGCAGCAAAGCACGGGCAGAAGACTCTCGTGGCGTGTCCCCGGGAGCCCCAGAAACGAATCGATTGGACCAGTTGCAGTCACCCGCCCAGAACAAACAGTGAGAAAGGCCATGACCGAAATACAGGAGCCTGTCGCCGCTCCCAACCGTTCGCTGGTTCGACGAACCGGGAGGAGCATTCTGCTTGTTCTGGGTGTTTTGCTCGCGACTGCCGCCCTCGTAGTCCTACTCAGCGCTGTCCTGATGAACATGTTCGACAGCGCCGAGCAATGGCAAGCCTGGCGCACCGACCACTATTGGCCGCTCTTTACCTGGCGCCTAATGCTTTATATCGCACTGACCGTTGCCTGGTTCAAATTCAAGGTACGGTTATCGAACTCAGAACGCTCGAAACGGCGCAAAGGCCTGTTGAAGATCGAGATAATGGTGATCTTATTATTTCTGATGGTTGAACTGAGCAAGGTGCTGTATCAGGCAGGGGGTGTTCTGTGACGCTCTACACCAATGACTATTTAGAGTACTACCTGACGTTGGTCGGTTGGATCATCAACAATGGTATCTGGGCGATGATTTCAGATACCGGTCTATTCGCCCTCCCCTTCTGCATCATCGTTATTCGAGAGTGGCTGAAAGTCCGTGGTGAGGGGGCCGATGAGGGCAACAAAGGCGTTCTCTCACTGGCACGTATCGAAACCAATATCTACGTTGGCTACATCGTAGTCGCATTCTTCGCTGTACCAGCCGTCAATGTGAGTTTTGATACCTTGGCATTTGACCAGAGTAGAGCTCAGCAATGTCAATACAACTTACCTAAACCCACAGACACAGGCTGGAACACAACATTCAGCTCACTGGCAGGAAAGAGTGCCCAGATGCCCATGTGGTGGGCATTAATGCATGCATTATCAAAGGGATTAACCAATGGCGCTGTAGCAGCAATTCCCTGCGGGACTGATTTACGGCAAGTACGCATGGAAGTTAGCAACACCAAGATCAACAACCCGCTATTGGCTCAGGAAATTGGCGACTTTACGCACGATTGCTATGGACCCTCCCGTGCCAGATTATTCATGCGCCAACCCGAATTGGGAGCGCAAGGGAATGACCCTCGTTTTGCGCAGGAACTCAGCTGGATTGGTTCGCACTATTTATTGAACACCTCGGGTTATTACGACACGGACTACTCCAAAACTCCAAGGGCATCATGGCCCTATAACGCATCTCGTGATGTGGGTTTACCACAAGTGGGTGGAGGTGGGGGCTATCCAACTTGCAAACAATGGTGGTCAGATAGCGGAGTGGGACTGCGGGACCGTATCAAGGCTCAAGTGTCGCCGGACCTCATGACCAAAATGCTCGGCTGGGCAAAGTGGTTGTCCCCGGACGAAGTCACTGACTCGCTTGTCCGGCAACTGGTCTCGCCGTCGAACCAGGTGAAAGGGGATGTTTATACGGACTACGGGGGACAAATCGACGGAACTGTGTGGAATGGTGCAGCCCGGGCAGCGGGGACTCTCGGGGTTGCATTAGGATCTATGGCCTATTTTCCAGCGATGGACATGGTTCGCCAGGCGCTACCGATGGTCATGGCGTTCTTGAAAATGGCGATGGTGATTTGCATTCCCTTGGTGCTAATCGTCGGGGCTTACCAACTAAAAGTGGCCATGACTATGTCCGTTGTTTTTTTCGCTCTGATATTCGTGGACTTTTGGTTTCAACTGGCTAGATGGGTCGATACCACGATATTGGACGCTTTATATGGAGCCGGTTCTCCGCATTTATCATTTGATCCTGTGATGGGTTTGAACACTGCCACCCAGGACGCAATCTTAAACTTCGTGATGGGCTCGATGTTCATCATCCTGCCAGTGTTTTGGATGGGCGCGCTGGGATGGGCAGGGGTGAGCGCAGGAAAAGCATTGGAAGGCCTTAGCAGCGGAACAAAAGATGTTCAAAAGGCAGGTCAGGAAGGGGTGAATACTGTCAAACGTAGCGTTATGTAACGTAAGGGTCTCATATCATTGATATGAGACCCTTAATCATCGTCGTCTACACGTTGACCAGCAACATAGTACCCATAGCCATCGGGGCCATAGCATTGACCATACTCTATCTGGTTTCTGCGAGGCGTAGGTCTGTGATTCAACGCCCAGAGCCCTCCACCCAAAACCAAGGTAAATACTGCAACGCTGATAATCCCGCTGAAAATGTCTGCAGAAAAATATAGGAGTACGGCAGCCACAACCAGACGCTTGACCCAACGCAGGGTACGGTTCTGACTGCACCAAACGAGGCGCGCAGCCTGACCCAGGCCATAGCCTAAGCGACTTGCTACTCCCTGAGAGGTCTGTGCGGTCATGGTGCGTCTCCTTCTTACCCGGTCTAGGGGCGATTTGACATTACTTATAATACCGATTTTTCTATGCTGCAAGATCATGAGACAAACGGCCTTTGCCTTCAGCACCAGATGCCCCCCTTTCACAACAAAAATGGCCCAAAAGGTAAAAGGTTTTGTAGAAGCGAATGGAATGGTTCACAAGGGTAAAAGCCTTACCCGAAAGGGCCGCTTTCAGCGGGAAAAAGGTCCAATCTCATCAACGCATCTCGCGAGTCGAATAAACTTCAACTAACTCGTCTTCTGTAAAATTACTAAGCAAAGAAAAGTATTCAGCTCTGGACTCAACCGTCAACGGTTGGATAGAACCTAAATTAATAAGAGTTGAAACAGCCTCGTCAGGAGTCATTTCGCTAGTAAGTGGGGCTCTCTGCCCAGAGTAATAAACCTTGTCAGACGCAATAGCTACATCCAGCAGTTCACGTACTTCACCATAACGAGCGGAACGCGCAGCGGTTAGAAACACTCCATCAAAAATGACCAAGACGCTATCAACGTGAGGAATAATATATTTAGCTAAGGCGATAACCAGAGGAAGGTTGTTGTCCCACCTTGCTTCCTCATCATCAAGATCATTCCCTACACTAGCAAAAAGAATGATCTCATCACACTTATTGTCACGTATCAAATCACAAAGTGCCCAAACATTATCTGAGGTTGATTTCGTAGCGTAGCGAAGTGAAACCATCATTTTTTCCTCACATAGTCGATCTGCGGCCCCGTGCCCTTAGACCGAAACGACGATAATTCTGCATTCCTTTCTCCGTCACCACCATAGAAAGATGGCTCTTCGCCAAAAGAAATACCCGAGGCAACCAGTGATCCTTTCCCCTTGCTCGCCCCCCCTTTGATAGGAGAAAAGCCTGCCCCATGAATCATTTACGGAGCAGGCGATGTTCTCTATTTTCCGCCGCAATAAAGCGCTACCCGCCCAAAGCCCCTCCCCTAACGGTTTTATACAGCCGGCCTCTAGCCAAGCACTACTGGCATCGCCGCGCCGTCAGAAACTACTGGAGAACATTTGGCAGCGCGCATCGTTATCTCGCTCACAGTTTGTCGAGCTCTATAGGCGTCCACTTGAGCGCTACGCGGAGTTGGTCCAGCAGCTCCCTGCTTCGCAAAACCACCATCATGCACACCCTGGCGGCATGCTGGATCACGGGCTTGAAATCGTCGCCTATGCCTTGAAAATTCGACAGAGCTACCTGCTTCCTATAGGCGCACCGCCGGAGTCTCAATCAGCACAGGCTGAGGCCTGGACTGCCGCCGCGGCTTACGGCGCTCTGATACACGACCTCGGCAAGATCGCCGTCGACGTGCACGTCGAGCTGGCAGGAGGTAAAACCTGGCACCCGTGGCACGGCCCAATCGATCGTCCCTATCGATTCCGTTACGTGAAAGGACGCAACTACCAACTTCACGGAGCCGCTGCCGCACTGATCTACGCGCAGATCCTCTCCTCAGAAATCTTAGATTGGCTCAGTAATTTCCCCGAAGTGTGGTCGCAGTTAATCTTCATTTTGGCTGGTCAGTACGAACATGCCGGCATTTTGGGAGAGATCGTGGTCAAGGCCGATCAGGCGTCCGTCGCACAGGAGCTCGGTGGAAATCCAGCCCGCGCGCTGTCCGCGCCCAAACAGTCTTTGCAGCGTCAATTAGCAGATGGGTTGCGTCACCTGGTCCGAGATACATTCAAACTGAATCAACCCGATGGACCGTCAGATGGATGGCTGACACAGGATGCTCTTTGGCTGGTTAGCAAGCCTATTGCTGATCAATTGCGAGCCTATTTGCTGACCAAAGGCGTTGAAGGTGTACCCAGTACGAATGCGCCTTTCTTCAACATGCTGCAAGATCAGGGGGTAATCCAAACCAATGCCCAAGACAAGGCAATCTGGAAAGCCACGATAGACAATGGTCGTGGCTGGCGAAACACCTTCACCCTGCTGAAGCTCTCACCGGCACTGATCTGGAATGATCCAAGTGATCGGCCCACAGCTTACGCTGGGACTCTTGAGGTAGAAGCTGGCAACCCGGTAGAAGACTCTGCAGCTGAAAATACCGTCGCCACACCGGCCAAAAAGTTGCCTTCGGAAATTCAATCCAGCCCTGTGCCGGCGCCTTTAGCACCGGCACAGCCATCACCGTTCGAACTACCTCAGCATTCCTCGAGCAGTACAGATGAATTTGACGAGCTACTGGCGCTCCTTGGTAACATCAATGAGCCATCAGAAGACACCAAAAACAAAGCGGTCTCAGCGGCACATACCGCGCCTCCGAAACTGGATGAAATCCAGCCTTCCCAAACCTCCAATCAAGGAGGTGCGCCTTTAGCAATAATCGAAGAAGTCACTCCGATGCCTAGCAATAACACCGAGATCGGTCAGGGATTTGTTGAATGGCTTAAGAAAGGCATCGCATCCCGGACCATCATTATCAACGATACCAAAGCGCTGGTTCATACCGTAGCAGGGACCGCTATGCTGGTAACGCCTGGAATTTTCAAACGCTACGTCCTTGAATTCCCCCATATCGAACAGCAAGCCAAAGTACAGCAAGTCAGCGCCTGGCAGCTGGTTCAACGTAGTTTCGAGAAACAGAAACTTCATCGAAAAACGCATAAGAGTTTGAATATTTGGACCTGTGACGTTGTTGGACCTCGAAAATCCAAGCAGCTCAAGGGGTACTTACTACTAGACCCGCGAACAATCTTCTCTGAGGTCCCTTTCGACAATATCAGCCTGTCCTTGAAGTCAGAAGCAACGGAGCCGCCACAATGACGACGCCCTCGAATCTGACGGAGGAATACATCTTTGCCCATGATCTGCGGCCTGCCAGTGCAAAGATCTATCGCGCCTCGACCAAAGCACTACTCAAGCATTTCCGAACGGCCTCAGTTGAGGAGATCGATCATCGTGCGGTTCTGACATGGCGAAAAAAAGTCCTTGAGAACGGATTATCCAAACGCAGCTGGAACACCTATTCAAATCACCTTCGAACTGTTTGGGGCTACGCCATAGAACACGGCCTGATGACCCATACCACGATCAACCCATTCAAGAAAACCAGCGTTATCCCACCAAAGCGAGCCAGCAAGACAATCAATGGAGACGCCATCCAACGAGCACGCAACTGGCTCATATCCCTTGTAGGCCAAGAACGTTGTACGCATGAACGTAGCCAGATCACACCTGCCTGGTTCTGGCTCAGCGTCTTCGAGATGTTTTATTACACAGGCATACGTCTGAATGCCCTGCTGTGCCTGCGTTACAAAGATATCGACTGGGACAGCCAGATGATCTTGGTCCGCGGTGAAACAGAGAAGACCCATCGGGAGTTTTTCCTCCCCATTATGGAAGGACTCGCTCCACACTTATCCAGGATCTTGGGGGAGGCCGAGAAAATCGGTTTTTCACCAGACGATCAGCTGTTCAACGTCAACAGATTCTCTCGTCACTTCCATGGCAAGGAAATGAACATCGACCAGGTGGAGTCAATGTACGGCAAGCTCACCGATAAGATCGGCGTGCGCATGACCCCTCACCGCTTCAGGCACACATTAGCAACAGACTTGATGAAGCAGCCTGAGCGAAACATTCATCTCACGAAAAGCCTGCTGAATCATTCGAATCTAGCGACAACGATGAATTACATAGAGGCGGACTACGACCATATGCGTGCTGTTCTACATGAGCGGAGTCGGGCTCAGGGCGCTCTGAGCCGAGTGACACGGGTTGATCCAAGTGGCAAACCCTCTGCCCCCTTACCCGCCAAAATAGGTGTGCATTCACAGGAAACCGCTCAACCAGAGCCCAAGAAGCTGCCAGCTCCACAACAATCTAGCAGCACAGAGGTCAGTATTGATCGGCGGACCAAGTCGACTGGCCGAAGCGCGCTACAGAAGGCTCTCGAGCTCGCATCTGCGCAACTGCATCGCGAGTCAATGACATGCTCTATGGACCCACCAGTAGATCAAGTAGAGCAGAGTCTACTATTGACGCTAATGGCGAGCGGGCTTGGTGTCGGCACATTCAGGAAACGCACCTCAACTGAGCATTCAATGCGAAGCTCATCATTTTCCAGAGCATCGCCCTAGTACGCTCATAATCAAAGCGCACTGGCTATAGGGAATTCTGGTTGGCCAGAGGCTTTCGCATGCCCGGAATAAAGAACCAGGTCGAAATCCGGATTTTTTCCAGACGAACGGTACGACTTTGCTCAAGGCACAAAAAAAGGCGTCATAAAGACGCCTTTTTCATTAAATATGGTCGGGGTAGGGGGATTCGAACTCCCGACATCCTGCTCCCAAAGCAGGCGCGCTACCGGACTGCGCTATACCCCGGAATGCGCATCGCAAAGCCTATGCACATTGACATCATGACGAACCGAAACTACTGTTCGCCTCAGACGGCTGCATGTCTACGGCGATATCTAAGTGCTGTAACACTTTCCAAAACCGTAAAACCGCCTCTATCAGAGCTAGAACCTCTGATTCTAAGATTTGATTCCAGCGTCAACTGGTCTCAAAAATGGTGGGTCGTGTGGGATTCGAACCTACGACCAATTGGTTAAAAGCCAACTGCTCTACCAACTGAGCTAACGACCCAAATATGGTCGGGGTAAGGGGATTCGAACTCCTGACATCCTGCTCCCAAAGCAGGCGCGCTACCGGACTGCGCTATACCCCGGTTTTGAAATTGGCTCCGTGACCAGGACTCGAACCTGGGACCCAATGATTAACAGTCATTTGCTCTACCGACTGAGCTATCACGGAACTACATATTTCAAATGTACAACTTTTACTGCTGTGTAACCTTCTCTTCGACTTGCCCGTATCGCTACGTTCATGTGTCTGAGGCGCGCTATTCTACAATCTTAAAAACCCCTGTCAACCCTTTAAATTGCTTTTAAGACAATGATTTGCGCTTGTTTCTGATTTCTTCTTGGGGAGAAGAAACCCGTGGGCTGACGTTGCTGCGGGGCGCACTTTACAAGCCTTTGCCTTACAGTTCAACGCCCTATCGAAAAAAAAGGCCTCGCAATGCGAGGCCTTCTCTTATTACCCAGCAGTTGGGGCTCAGTGGAAGACGATTTCGTCGTTTTCCACCGTTGCCGTGACGCTGGTCCCTGGCATAAAGCTACCCGACAGGATCAGCTGGGCCAGCGGGTTCTCGATCCAGCGCTGGATCGCACGTTTCAACGGCCGTGCGCCATACACCGGGTCGTAACCCACCGCGATCAGCTTGTCCAACGCCTCCTGGCTCAGGTCCAGCGACAACTCGCGCTCGGTCAGACGGCCACGCAGACGACCCAGTTGGATCTCGGTGATGCCCGCAATCTGATCCCGTGCCAAAGGCTCAAAGATCACCACTTCATCGACACGGTTAATGAATTCCGGGCGGAAGTGCGTGGTCAACGCATCCATCACCGCCGCACGCTGGGCTTCACGGTCGCCCACCAATTCCTGGATCTGCGCCGAGCCCAGGTTGGAGGTCATCACGATCACCGTGTTGCGGAAGTCCACCGTACGCCCGTGGCTGTCGGTCAGGCGGCCATCCTCCAGCACTTGCAAGAGGATGTTGAACACATCCGGGTGCGCCTTCTCGACCTCATCCAGCAGGATCACCGAGTAAGGCTTACGCCGCACGGCTTCGGTCAGGTAACCACCCTCCTCGTAGCCCACATAGCCTGGTGGAGCGCCAATCAGGCGAGCCACCGAGTGCTTCTCCATGAACTCAGACATGTCGATTCGCACCATGGCCTCTTCAGTATCAAAGAGGAACTCGGCCAAGGCCTTGCACAGCTCGGTCTTACCCACACCGGTCGGGCCGAGGAACATGAACGAGCCGCTCGGACGATTCGGGTCGGACAAACCGGCCCGGGAGCGCCGCACCGCATTGGACACCGCCACCACGGCCTCTTCCTGACCGATGACACGCTGGTGCAACAGGCTTTCCATTTTCAGCAGCTTGTCGCGCTCGCCTTCGAGCATCTTCGACACCGGGATACCGGTCCACTTGGAGACGACTTCGGCAATTTCTTCCTCGGTCACCTTGCTGCGCAGCAACTGGTTCTCGCTTTTGCCGTGCTGGTCGACCATCTGCAGGCTGCGCTCCAGGTCCGGGATCACCCCATACTGCAATTCGGCCATGCGGTTCAGGTCGCCTTTACGGCGGGCAGCTTCAAGTTCCTGCCGCGACTGCTCGATCTTTTGCTGGATCTGGGCAGAGCCCTGTACTTCGGCTTTTTCCGAGGTCCAGATTTCTTCCAGGTCCGAATACTCACGTTCCAGACGGACGATTTCTTCCTGGAGTTTTTCCAGGCGTTTCTTCGCCGCGTCGTCTTCTTCTTTCTTCAGGGCCTGGGACTCAACTTTCAGTTGAATCAGGCGCCGGTCCAGACGGTCGAGCACTTCCGGCTTGGAGTCGATTTCCATGCGGATACGGCTGGCCGCCTCGTCAATCAAGTCGATGGCCTTGTCGGGCAACTGACGGTCGGTGATATAGCGATGGCTCAATTTGGCCGCCGCAATGATCGCGCCGTCGGTGATCGCCACCTTGTGGTGGACCTCATAACGCTCTTTCAGGCCACGCAGGATGGCGATGGTGTCTTCTTCGCTCGGCTCTTCCACAAGCACTTTCTGGAAGCGACGCTCAAGGGCCGCGTCCTTTTCAATGTACTGGCGGTATTCGTTGAGCGTGGTCGCACCGACGCAGTGCAACTCACCGCGCGCCAAAGCGGGTTTGAGCATGTTGCCGGCGTCCATCGAGCCTTCGCCTTTGCCGGCACCGACCATGGTGTGCAGTTCGTCGATAAACAGAATGATCTGCCCTTCCTGCTTCGACAGCTCATTGAGCAGGGATTTCAGGCGTTCTTCGAACTCGCCACGGAACTTGGCACCGGCGATCAACGACCCCATGTCCAGGGACAGCAGGCGCTTGCCTTTGAGGCCGTCCGGCACTTCTCCGTTGATGATGCGCTGGGCCAGCCCTTCGGCAATCGCGGTTTTACCCACGCCAGGCTCACCGATCAATACCGGGTTGTTCTTGGTACGACGTTGCAGCACCTGGATGGTGCGACGGATTTCATCGTCACGGCCGATTACCGGGTCAAGCTTGCCCTCTTCGGCGCGCTTGGTCAGGTCAACGGTGTATTTATCCAGGGCCTGGCGCGACTCCTCGTGGTTGGGGTCGTTCACCGCATCGCCGCCACGCAGGTTGTTGATGGCGTTTTCCAGGGCTTTCTTGCTCACGCCCTGGCCCAGCAACAATTTGCCGAGCTTGCTGTTCTCGTCCATGGCGGCGAGCAGCACCAGTTCACTGGAGATGAACTGGTCACCTTTCTGCTGGGCCAGGCGGTCTGCCTGGTTAAGCAGGCGCGCCAGATCCTGCGACATATTCACGTCGCCGGTAGGATTTTGGATTTTCGGCAGTTGGTCGAGCTCTTTGCTCAACTCCTTGCGCAGGCTGTTGACGTCAAAGCCCACCTGCATCAGCAAGGGTTTGATTGAACCACCTTGCTGTTCCAGAAGCGCCTGCATCAAGTGCGCAGGCTCAATGGCCGGGTGGTCGAGGCCCACCGCCAAGGATTGAGAGTCAGACAGTGCCAACTGCAATTTGCTGGTTAAACGATCAATACGCATTAGTCACCTTCCTTTTGAGCAGGCCGGAGCTATAAAACATCCTGAATGAAGAAACCTGCCAGATACCCCTATAGATGGGGAGGATTCTGCAAGATTCAAGCGAGCGATGGTCGATATGGACCGGGTTTGACCCAGGTCAAGAGAGTCTAGCGTTCAAGCCAGATAAGCGAGGCGAAACGTCCGGTGCGGGGGCTGCGCCGGTAAGAAAAGAAGCGCGGGTCGGTCACCGTGCAGAACCCACCACCATAAACAGCCATGACACCGCGCGCGGCGAGACGCAAGCGGGCGAGCTTATAGATGTCGGCCATGAACTTGCCGGGGTTGCGGCTGGGCACAAAGGCTTCGGCAGTGGCCGGCAGTTGCTGCATGAAGGCTTCACGCACTTCCGGGCCGACTTCAAAAGCTTGCGGACCAATCGCCGGGCCGAGCCAGACCAATACGTCATCAGGCTGGGCATCGAGGCTTTCGAACGCCGCTTCCAGGACGCCCGCCGCCAGCCCACGCCAACCGGCATGAGCAGCAGCCACACGGGTACCAGCACGGTTGCAGAACAACGCAGGCAGGCAATCGGCGGTCATGGAGGTGCAGGCGATGCCGGGGGTGCTGGTCCAGCTGCCATCCGCTTCGGCGGTGCGCGACGGATCGGCCTCAACCACGGTGATTCCGTGGACTTGGCGCAACCAGGCAGGCTGTATGTCGAATACGTCGGTCAGACGACGGCGATTTTCAAGGACGGCCTTCAGGCTGTCCTCTACATGATCGCCCAGGTTGAGGCTGTCGAACGGCGCCAGGCTGACGCCGCCCGCACGCGTAGTGACGCAGGCTTTGACCTGGGCCGGCGCGGGCCAGTCAGGTATCAGCCAGTCACTCACCCGACAAACGCCTCGCGATCCTGCTTGAGCAACGACAACAACCAGACCAGATCGTCCGGCAGAGGCGATTCCCAGCTCATCCGCTTACCGCTCGTCGGATGGTCCAGCTCCAGGAAGCGTGCGTGCAGTGCCTGGCGCGGGAAGGTTTTCAACGACTCAACCATGGTTGCGCTGGCCGCCGGTGGAATACGGAAGCGCCCGCCGTAGGCCGGATCACCGACCAACGGGAAGTTGATATGCGCCATATGGACGCGAATCTGGTGGGTACGCCCGGTCTCCAGCTTGACCCGCACATGGGTGTGGGAGCGAAAACGCTCGAGCACACGGTAGTGGCTCACGGCCTGCTTGCCGCCCTCCATCACCGCCATACGCTGGCGCTGCTGGCCGTGACGACCGATTGGCGCGTTGATCTTGCCACCCGCCACCACCACGCCGATCACGATGCATTCGTAGATCCGGCTGACGCTGCGGCTCTGCAATTGTGTGACCAACTGCGTCTGAGCCTGAATGGTCTTGGCCACCACCATCAAGCCGGTGGTGTCCTTGTCCAGACGGTGCACGATGCCGCAGCGCGGGACGTTGATGATGTCCGGCACATGGTGCAACAGGGCATTGAGCAAGGTGCCATCAGCGTGCCCGGCCGCCGGGTGAACCACCAGGCCTGCGGGTTTGTTGATGACCAGGATGTCGTCGTCTTCATAGACGATATCCAGCTCGATGTCTTGGGCGACCCATTCTCCCTGGGCTTCCTGCTCGGCAGTCAGCTCAAGAATCGCACCGCCATGGACTATGTCTCGCGGGCGGATAACCGCTCCATCCACAGTCAGGCGGCCGTCTTTGATCCAGGCGGAAAGGCGCGAGCGCGAGTGCTCAGCGAATAATTGTGCGGCGACTTGATCGAGGCGTTGGCCGCCCAATTCGGACGGCACCTCTGCGCGAAGTTCAATTTTATCGGACATGCTCAGACTAGGCGTGGCGTAGCCTTTGGTTTCGGCTGCGCGCTTGTGGTTAAATACGGCGTCTTTTGCCCCGAGGCTTTCAACGGGGCGCTCATCATAACAGGACGGCCCCGCCCAAGACAGCGGCCGTCATAGGGACGCAAGCCGCCATGCAAGTGAAACACCTGCTGCTGATCGCCATCCTCGCCATGACTGCTGCTTGCTCGTCAACAAAGGACGTCGTCGACGAAAACCTGAGCGAAGTCGAGTTGTACCAACTGGCTCAGAAAGACCTGGACAACAATAGCTACACCAGCGCCACAGCGAAGCTGAAGGCACTGGAGTCGCGCTATCCGTTCGGGCGTTATGCCGACCAGGCCCAGCTCGAACTGATCTACGCCAACTACAAGAACGCCGAGCCGGAAGCCGCCAAGTCCGCCGCCGAGCGTTTCATCCGCCTGCATCCGCAGCACCCGAACGTCGACTACGCCTACTACATGAAGGGCCTGACTTCGTTCGACCAGGACGTCGGCCTGCTGGCGCGCTTCCTGCCGCTGGACATGACCAAGCGTGACCCGGGCGCTGCCCGCGACTCCTACAACGAGTTCGCCCAGCTGACCAGCCGCTACCCCAACAGCCGCTACGCGCCGGACGCCAAGCAGCGCATGATCTACCTGCGCAACCTGCTGGCGTCCTACGAGATCCACGTGGCTCACTACTACCTGACGCGTCAGGCCTACGTAGCAGCCGCCAACCGTGGCCGTTATGTTGTCGAAAACTTCCAGGAAACCCCTTCCGTGGGTGACGGCCTGGCCGTGATGACCGAGGCTTACCAGCGTCTGCACTTGGACGAGCTGGCCAGCACCAGCCTGGAAACCCTCAAGCTCAACTACCCGGACCACCCAAGCCTGAAAGACGGCCAGTTCGTGCCTCAGGTTGCTGAAGCCGACAACCGTTCGTGGCTGAGCAAGTACACCCTGGGCCTGATCGAGTCCCGTCCACCGCTGCCGCCGGGCGAAACCCGCGCCAACCAGGACGTGATCAAGCAGTTCCAGGACGCCAAGGAAGCCATTCCTTCGGAGCTCAAGCCCCACGACGAGAACGGCGACGTAATCGAAGAGGAAGAGCCACAAGCCCAGGGCAACAACCAGGACCGCTCGTGGTTCAGCTACATGACCTTCGGTGTGTTCGACTGATTGCACCCTGCGTCATCAAAAAGGAGCCTTTCGAGGCTCCTTTTTTGTGGGCGGTATTATTGCGCTGTGCGCCTGACACGTCCTTGGCTAAACTGGCGCATTCCTCGTCGAGAAACTGTCCATCATGCTTCGTTTATTGTTCTGGATTGCCGTCATTGCCGCCGCAGTATGGTTCTGGCGCAAATTCAAAAGCCCGGCCGCTAAACAGCAACGCGCCAGTGAACCTGGCGCTGCCCTGATGGTGCGCTGCGCCCACTGCGGCGTGCACTTGCCGCAGGATCGCGCCTTGAGCTCACGCCAGGAGTGGTATTGCACCCAGGCGCACTTGGAGCAAGGGCCGAAGTCTATCCAGCGTTGATCCGACCTTCGGGCGCATAAGGCGCCGGGTCGATGATCGGCGCACGCATCAGCAGCAAATCGGCAAACAACTGGCAGGACGCCGGCGCGAGCACCAGGCCGTTGCGGTAATGCCCGCAGTTGAGCCACAACCCCTTGAAGCCCGGTACCGGGCCGATGTAAGGAATGCCCTCCGGCGAACCGGGGCGCAATCCGGCCCAATGCCCGACGACTTCGGCGTCCGCCAGCGCGGGAATCAACTCCACCGCTGACGCCTTGAGGCTTTCAAGCGCCTTGTCGGTGGGCGTCTTATCGAAACCTTCATGCTCCAGGGTACTGCCGATCAGGATATGCCCGTCACGCCGAGGGATTGCATAACGCCCCTTGGCCAGCACCATGCTCGACAAGAAGTCCGAGGCGCATTTGTACAGAATCATCTGGCCTTTGACTGGCTCCACCGGAAGCAACAAACCCAGGGTGCCAAGCAACTCACCGCTCCAGGCTCCCGCCGCCAGTACCACCTGGTCGCCAAGAACCGGGCCCTGCGCCGTGTTCACACCCACCACGCTACCGGCGTCCACGACAAACCCGGTCACTTCGCACTGCTCATGAAGGGTCACGCCGGGTAACGCCAGCAGCGCTGCCTTGAGGGATTTGACCAAGCGCGGGTTGCGCACATTGGCGACGTTGGCCATATAGATCGCCTGGGAATACCCGCCCCCCAGCACCGGAACAGCGTCATGGGCGGCCGAGATGTCCACTTTACTCAGTGGACGGCCTTCCCGTGCCGCCCAGGCCAGGGCTTCGGCTTCATCGTCCAGGTCCAGCCAGTACAGCCCTGTGGTGTGCACCTCTGGGTCGACACCCGTCGCAGCAAACAAGTGCTCCGCCAGTTGTGGATAAAAATCCTGTGACCAATGGGCCAGCGCCGTGACCGCCGGGCTATAGCGCCACGGATACAAGGGCGAGACGATGCCACCACCGGCCCAGGATGACTCCTGCCCCAATCCCGCGCGCTCCAGCAGCACAACCGCCTGCCCTTGGGTGGCCAGGTTGAATGCCGTCAACAAGCCGATGACTCCGCCACCGACAATCACCACTTGCTGTTGCTTAGCCATCATTTGATCCAGCCGATAAATAGGAACAAGCGCGCCCGGCGCCCAATCATCCAGAACCCTCATCATTGCCCCCAGCACAGCTTGCGGGACATGTCAGGTGCCGCGCCCGGATTCGTCCGCGCGCCCGTGCCGGTCAGGCCGAAGTCGCCGCAAGGGTCACCGGCCATCACCGAATCGACGACCGGCGTGGCCAGCAGCTGAAAATCCTGGGGGTTCAATGCAGCGGTGATTCTATAGCGATCATTGCCCCCACTGACGCTGCTTGCGTCAATAAAAGTGCCGTTCCTCGCATAAAATCGCTCCAGGTAGTGAGCCTGCTCGGTCAATAGCGCGACGATCTCAGCGCGATACACCTTTTTGAGGTGGCCGGTATACCCAGGGTAAGCAATCCCGGCCAGGACCGCGGTGATCGCCACGGCGATGAGTAGCTCGATCAGGGTAAAGCCTTGGCTGTCCATGCCCATTCAAATTGCTCCTTATGTGCGTCTATTGAAGTTGTCGCCATGCCACTCGCCGAAAACGCGAATTGCCCTCCTGTTCTGTCCGCGCGTAGACGCTCTCCAATACTGTGCGCAATTGGCCGCTTAGCCCGACTGCCGTCACTCGATATACCGCCGCCGGCGTTTGCGGTGGCAGGTGCGCCAGCCCTACAGCCGGCCCCAGGAATTGAATGCCGTACAGACCGCCTGTCAGTGCAACCCAGGTGACGCCCGAACCAGGGTCCACTCCGGGCGCAAGCACCGAAAAGGCCGCCTGCGGTGGCGCACAGGTGATAATCGACCGGCACAAGGGCAGTGTCGAAAATGACTGTTGTATCGCTGACTCTCCGCGCCTCAAGCCACTCTCGGCACTTTGCAGCGACTGATTACGGTGCCAGAGGCTGCCCGTGATCTTTTGCTGAATGACCGCGCCCTGCATCGATGACAAACCGATCAGCGACAACAGCAACAAGAACACCAGGCTGATCAGCAGCACCATGCCGGCCTGGCGGAAACGAATCGCCTTTGTGAGCACCATGGCCGCCCTACCCCACACGGTTACGCAACGCCGCCACGACGCTGTAGGTTTGATCTTTGACCCGGCCGCCCGGGTCTTGCAGGGTCATCAGGATGCGCACACTGCGTATCAGCGACGCGTCGGCCGGCCTGGCGTCGTAGCGCTCCACCTCCATCGAGGTGGGCTTGGCGGCCACGCCAAAACTGAGATCGAACGCCTGCACGTTATCCACCAGTACCGCCTTGGCGGGCGAGGCAGGCGTGCTGACCTTCAATTGGCCCGCTTCGAAGGTGTAGGTCAGCTGACGCAGTGCAAAACGGATCTGTCCAGGGGCTGGCGCGGGGGCGTTTCCGGTATAGGCCTGGGCGGTCCCGGTGCAATCGGACAATACCGTCCAGTCCGGCTTACCATTCCCATCACCGACATCCGTGGTCACCAGCGTCAGCGATTGTGAATACCCCCCGACGCTCCAGCTGACCGGCCGATCAAAAGCCGGTGGAGCATTCTCGATAAACCCGATGGCCAAACAGCCAAACATGCCCGCCTGACGGATATCCTGGAGCATCTTGCCCAGCACAAACCGCGCATCATCCTGCAGCAACAGAGCGGCCTGCTGGCTGGCGTGGGTGGTGTTGGCGTTGATCGCCACCTGGCTGACACCGAGGACCAGCACCAACCCCAAGGCCAGAGCCAGCAGCAACTCCACCAGGCTGAAACCTCGAGCTCGCCGCCTCACTGCGCCACCGCCGGCTCATCGCCTATGCGGCTGGTCAGGGTGAAGGTTTCCCGGGCACCCGGCCTGTTTGTGCCTCGACTGTCGTCCCAGCTGATACTGACGACCACCTCACGCCCACTGATCGACACCGAGCCTTTGGCGCTCTCCCCGGCAAATCCGAGAATATTGGCCTCGAAATCGTGCAGGTCCAGGTCGCGCACGTTGGCGGTAGCGGTATTGGCCAGCGCACGCTCAGCTCGGCCCCACGTGTAATCGGCGGCGGCATTGGCGCGGATTCGGTCGAGCATGTCGTAGGCAATGAAACTGGCCTGACTGGTCATTCTGGAACTGTCCGTGTATTTGAGCGCATTGAGCTGGATCACCGCCGCGCCCAGCAGGCCGATGGCCAGAATCAGTACCGAGACCAGCACCTCGATCAGCGTCATGCCGGTTTGTTGCCGGGTTAAGACGTGGGGCAAACAGGTATTCGTGCAGACAAGCATTACCGTCGTCATCCGTGTCGAGGTCCGAAAAAGAGCAGGTGAAACCTGCTGTGCGGCCCAAGACTAGCGCCGGTTTTTCGCCTGCGCTGCTCCAGGAACAAAGGGAAATACTTTGGACATAAAGGCCATCATTCAACGCTATCGCTTGAGCGCTATACCTAGGGCTGCACCCACATCCACGGAGGGATGACACATGCAGCAACGAGGCTTCACCCTGATCGAACTGCTGCTCGGACTGATCGTGAGTGGCATCCTGGCCAACCTGGCAGTGCCCAGCTTCAAGAGCCTGTTGGAATCACAGCAGCGATACAGTGCGGCGCAATCCTTGGCCGGCGGGCTACGCTACGCACGCGCCGAGGCCGTCGCACGCAACCGCCCGGTGGTCATTCACGCATTGGAAGATGATTGGAGCCTGGGTTGGCGGGTAATCGTGGATGTCAGCGGACGCGGCCACTTGGACGAGAACAACCCGGTGCTGCTGGAGCGCCAAGACAGTGGGCGGGGTCCGATCGTGGGCAATGGACCGCTCAAGAGCCAGGTTCGCTTCAGCGGCCTGGGCGAGCCGATATTTTCAGGCGGCGGATTCCGTGCCGGCACGGTGCATGTCTGCGCCAGGGAGCAGGCGCAGAGCCTGCATCAGATCGTGCTGGCGCCCAGCGGGCGGATCAGCCTGCGCAGCGACAGTGCCGAGCAGGCGCTGTGCCGGAATCAATCCGGCAGCCGGGCACTCAGAGCAATGAGCGAACCCGCAGTTCCTTGGGCATGGAGAACGTGATGTTCTCCTCGCGACCGGCCAGTTCATCAGCACCCGTCGCCCCCCAGGCGTGCAGTTGCTGGATAACACCGCGCACCAGCACTTCGGGGGCCGAAGCGCCTGCCGTGATGCCGATACGCTCGACCCCATCGAACCAGCTACGCTGCATGTCTTCAGCGCCGTCGATCAGGTACGCAGGCGTTGCCATGCGCTCAGCCAACTCACGCAGGCGGTTGGAGTTGGAGCTGTTGGGGCTGCCGACAACCAGGACCACATCGCATTCATCGGCCAGTTGCTTGACCGCGTCCTGTCGGTTCTGGGTGGCGTAGCAGATATCGTCCTTGCGCGGCCCGCCGATGGCCGGGAAGCGACTGCGCAGCGCGTCGATCACGCGGCTGGTGTCGTCCATGGACAGGGTGGTCTGGGTCACGAATGCCAGGCGCTCGGGGTTCTGCACCTGCAGGTTGGCGACGTCTTTTTCGTCTTCCACCAAGTAAATGGCGCCGCCATTGCTGGCGTCGTACTGGCCCATGGTGCCTTCGACTTCCGGGTGGCCGGCGTGGCCGATCAGGATGCACTCGCGACCGTCACGGCTGTAGCGTGCGACCTCGATATGGACCTTGGTGACCAGTGGGCAGGTGGCATCGAAGACTTTCAGGCCACGGCCTGCCGCTTCGGTACGCACTGCCTGGGACACACCGTGGGCGCTGAAAATGACGATAACGTCATCCGGCACTTGGTCCAGCTCTTCGACAAAGATGGCGCCGCGGGCGCGCAGGTCTTCGACCACGAATTTATTGTGGACGACTTCATGGCGCACATAAATCGGCGGCCCGAAGACTTCCAGGGCGCGGTTGACGATTTCAATCGCCCGGTCCACGCCAGCGCAGAAGCCACGGGGGTTGGCGAGTTTGATTTGCATGCTGTGCCTCGTGTCTTGCAGCCGTTTTGGGTCAGGCGTGACGCTAACCCAACTGACAATGAAGATCAAAGGTGGGAGGGGGCTTACCCCCGATGGCCGTGGGTCAGTCACAGATGTACTGACTGACACTCAGCTATCGAGGGCAAGCCCCCTCCCACATTTTCTGAACTGCGTCGTTGATCAGATCGCTTTAACGTCGATGATTTCAACGTCGAACGTCAAGGTTTTACCGGCCAACGGGTGGTTGAAGTCGATGGTCACTTGCGCGTCATCGAAGGTTTTCACCACACCGGGCAGCTCGGTATTCGCCGCATCGTTGAAGATCACCAGCAGGCCTTCCGACAAGTCCATGTCCTGGAACTGCGAACGCGGGATGATCTGCACGTTTTGCGGGTTGGGCTGGCCAAAGGCGTTTTCCGGCAGGATCTGCAAGGTGCGCTTGTCGCCCGCCTTGAAGCCGAACAGGGCCGCTTCGAAACCCGGCAGCAGGTTGCCATCACCGACCTTGAAGGTCGCCGGGGCTTTGTCGAACGTGCTGTCGACCGTGTCGCCATTCTCCAGGCGCAATGCAAAATGCAAAGTGACTTCCGTGTTCTGGCCGATACGTTGCTCAGCCAATACCTGATCAGTCATTGACGGTCTCTCCGGTTTTCTTGCTTTTGAACATATCCAACGCCAGCATGATTGCACCGACGGTGATGGCGCTGTCGGCAAAGTTGAACGCCGGGAAGTAATGGCGGTTCTGCCAATGCACCAGAATGAAGTCGATCACATGGCCCAAGGCAATGCGGTCGTACAGGTTGCCCAGCGCGCCGCCCAGCACCAGTGCCAGGGCAACGGCCAGCCAAGTGTCATCGCGACCAAGGCGCTTGAGCCATACCACCAGCACCGCACTGACCACCAAGGCGATCACAGCAAACAACCAGCGCTGCCAGCCACCGCCGTCAGCCAAAAAGCTGAAAGCGGCGCCGGTGTTGTAGGCCAGGGTCCAGCTGAAGTAATCCGGGATCACCACGATTTGCTGGAACATCTCCAGGGAACCCTCGAAATGAGCCTTGCTGACCTGGTCGATGACCAGGACCAGCACGCTCAGTACGAGCAAGCCCAAACGTCCGAAACGGCTGGAAGCGTTAGGCATAGTGGCGAACCTCACCAGCACCCGAGATGTTGTCGACACAACGACCACAGATTTCCGGATGCTCAGGGTTCACGCCGACATCTTCGCGGCAGTGCCAGCAACGGGCGCACTTAGGGAAGGCCGACTTGACCACTTTGAGCTTGAGGCCCGGCACTTCGGTTGCCACCGCGTCCGCCGGGGCCTGGGCAAAGGGTGCCAGGCTCGCGGTGGAGGTGATCAGCACGAAGCGCAGCTCGTTGCTCAGCTTGGCCAGGTCGGCAGTCAGGCCTTCCTCGGCGAACAGGGTGACTTCGGCTTGCAGGTTGCCACCGACGGCCTTGGCCGCACGCTGTACTTCCAGCTCCTTGTTCACCGCGACTTTGACGGCCATCACGCCTTCCCAGTACTCGCGGCCCAGCTCGAAGTCGGCCGGCAGTTCGGTCAGGCCTTCGTACCAGGTGTTGAGCATCACCGACTCGTTACGCTCGCCCGGCAGGTATTCCCACAGTTCGTCGGCGGTGAAGGCCAGGATCGGCGCGATCCAGCGCACCAGCGCTTCAGAGATGTGGTACAGCGCGGTCTGCGCCGAACGGCGCGCCTTGCTGTTGGCGCCGGTGGTGTACTGGCGGTCCTTGATGATGTCGAGGTAGAAACCACCCAGCTCCTGCACGCAGAAGTTGTGGATCTTCGAGTACACGTTCCAGAAACGGTATTCGCCGTAGTTTTCCTGCAACTCACGCTGCAGCAACAGGGTACGGTCCACGGCCCAACGGTCCAGGGCGAGCATGTCCTCGGCCGGCAGGATGTCGGTGGCCGGGTTGAAACCGGTCAGGTTCGACAGCAGGAAGCGTGCGGTATTACGGATACGACGGTAGGCATCGGCGCTACGAGCCAGGATCTGGTCGGACACGGCGATTTCGCCCGAGTAATCGGTCGAGGCGACCCACAGACGCATGATGTCGGCGCCCAGGGTGTCGTTGATCTTTTTCGGCTCGATCACGTTCTTCAGCGACTTGGACATCTTGCGGCCCGTCTCGTCGACGGTGAAGCCGTGGGTCAGCAGTTCGCGGTACGGCGCGTGGTTGTCGATGGCGCAACCGGTCAGCAGCGACGAGTGGAACCAGCCACGGTGTTGGTCGGAGCCTTCCAGGTACAGGTCGGCACGCGGGCCGGTTTCGTGACCCATCGGGTGCGAGCCGCGCAGCACGTGCCAATGAGTGGTACCCGAGTCGAACCATACGTCGAGGGTGTCGCTGATCTTGTCGTACTGCGGCGCTTCATCGCCCAGCAGCTCGGCAGCGTCCATTTTGAACCAGGCTTCGATACCTTCCAGTTCAACGCGCTGGGCCACTTCTTCCATCAGCTCAACGGTACGTGGATGCAACTCGCCGCTTTCCTTGTTCAGGAAGAACGGGATCGGCACGCCCCAGTTACGCTGGCGGGAGATGCACCAGTCCGGACGGTTGGCGATCATCGAGTGCAGGCGCGCCTGGCCCCAGGCCGGGACAAACTGGGTGTCTTCGATGGCCTTGAGCGAGCGTACACGCAGGGTGTCGCCACTGGTCGGTTCTTTGTCCATGCCGATAAACCACTGCGCGGTGGCGCGATAGATCAGCGGGGTCTTGTGACGCCAGCAGTGCATGTAGCTGTGCTTGATGGTTTCGGTGTGCAACAGCGAACCGACTTCCGACAACTTGTCGATGATCGAATCATTGGCCTTGAAGATGAATTGGCCACCGAAGAACTCCAGCGACGGTGCGTACACACCATTGCTCTGCACCGGGTTCAGGATGTCATCGTTGACCATGCCGTAGGCTTTGCAGGTCACGAAGTCGTCCACGCCATAAGCTGGCGCGGAGTGAACGATACCGGTGCCGGCGCCCAGTTCAACGTAGTCCGCCAGGTACACCGGCGACAGACGTTCATAGAACGGGTGACGGAAGTTGATCAGTTCCAGCGCGGAGCCGGTGGTGGTCGCAATCACCGAACCTTGCAGTTCGTAGCGAGCCAGGCAGGCCTCGACCATTTCCTCGGCCAGCACCAGCAGGCGATCACCGACGTCCACCAGGGCGTAGGTGAATTCCGGGTGCACGTTCAGCGCTTGGTTGGCCGGGATGGTCCACGGGGTGGTGGTCCAGATCACGATGGCCGCCGGCTTGCTCAGGGTTGCCAGGCCAAAGGCCTCGGCCAGCTTGGCGTCGTCGGCGACCGGGAAGGCCACGTCGATGGTCGAGGACTTCTTGTCTTCGTACTCGACTTCCGCTTCGGCCAGGGCCGAACCGCAGTCGAAGCACCAGTTCACGGGCTTTAGGCCCTTGAACACAAAACCGCCTTTGACGATTTCGGCCAAGGCACGGATTTCACCGGCCTCGTTCTTGAAGTTCATGGTCTTGTAGGGGTTATCCCACTCGCCCAACACGCCGAGGCGGATGAATTCGGACTTCTG
The DNA here is from genome assembly GCF_045037875.1 of Pseudomonas petroselini. NCBI lineage: Bacteria > Pseudomonadati > Pseudomonadota > Gammaproteobacteria > Pseudomonadales > Pseudomonadaceae > Pseudomonas > Pseudomonas petroselini. The sequence goes on along the minus strand of NZ_CP173614.1, from coordinate 1,580,107 downwards.
CCCTTCGATCTGCTCAGTGGCGTAGGCGCGGCACAGCTCGCGGGTTTTATCCGCACCCAGGTTCTTGCCGTAGGTCACTTCGACTTTGTGTTCGATCGGCAGGCCGTGGCAGTCCCAACCCGGAACATACGGCGCGTCGAAGCCCGACAGGGTCTTCGAGCGCAGGATCATGTCCTTGAGAATCTTGTTCAGCGCATGACCGATGTGAATCGTGCCGTTGGCATAAGGAGGGCCGTCGTGCAGGACGAATTTCGGACGATCCTTGCCAATCTCGCGCAACTTTCCGTACAGGCCAATACTGTCCCAGCGCTGCAGGATCTGCGGTTCGCGCTGTGGCAGGCCGGCCTTCATTGGGAAGGCGGTGTCCGGAAGGTTTAGCGTGGCTTTATAGTCGGTCATTTAAGGCTCTTCGGTTAGCGATGGGCGCTAGGTGCGGCTAGTGCACGGGCGGCGGCGACATCCGCATTGATCGCCGTTTTCAACGCCTCAAGGGAGGCGAAACGCTGCTCTTCACGCAGCTTCTGGTGGAAAACCACCGTCAAACGCCGGTCATACAGATCACCGGCAAAATCCAACAGATGCACTTCCAGGTGGGCCTTGCCATCACCTGCAACCGTGGGCCTGACGCCTATATTGGCGACTCCCGGCCACGATTGGCCGTCGATGTCGACGCTCACCAGGTAAACCCCGGTCAGCGGCACACGGCGGCGCTTGAGTTGCACGTTGGCGGTTGGCGTGCCCAATTGGCGCGCCAGCTTCTGGCCGTGCAGGACCCGTCCGGCAATGCGGAACGGGCGGCCGAGCAACCGCTCGGCCAAAGCGAAGTCGGCAGCGGCCAGGGCGTTACGCACCTGGGTACTGCTCACGCGCAGGCCGTCCAGTTCGACGGTTTGCGCGGCTTCGACGGTAAACCCCTGGTTGACGCCGGCATGCTGCAGGAAATCGAAATCCCCGACGCGGTCACAACCAAAGCGGAAGTCGTCACCGACCTCCAAATGCTGCACACCCAGGCCATCGACGAGGATGCGGTCGACGAACTCGGCAGCGCTCAGGCTTTGCAAACGCTGGTTAAAAGCCAGGCAGAGAACGCGGTCTACACCCTCTTCAGCCAGCAGTTGCAGCTTGTCTCTGAGACGTGCGAGCCGGGCCGGCGCTGTCTCGGGCGTGAAGTATTCCCGCGGCTGCGGTTCGAAAATCACCACGCAGCTGGGCACGCCCAACTCGACCGCACGCTCGCGCAGCCTGGCCAGGATAGCCTGGTGGCCACGGTGAACACCGTCAAAGTTGCCAATAGTGGCGACGCAGCCCCGATGCTCGGGGCGCAGGTTGTGGAGACCTCGAACCAGCTGCATAACGCGCTTCTTGCTCATAAAGTGGTCGATTATAACCACACCCGGCCTCGGACGACAGGCAACAGCACAGGCCAAATGGATCGAATCGATAAAACAACGGTTTTATCGCGGCAAACTCTCTAGCTCAGTGACTTGCGATTGAAATCGCGCAGGCGGAAGCCTTGCAGCAGCAACATCCCGAAGTACACCACCACACCGGCGACTACCAGCACGCCAAGGCGCAGGAAGCGCTCCAGCATATGGCCTTCGTCCCAGGCGGGCATGAAATGCATCAGGCCAAGCAACACTGCCGACATCGCGCCCACCGCCACCAACAGCTTGAGGGCGAACATCCCCCAGCCTGGCTGAGGCTGGAACATTTGCTGTTTGCGCAGTTGGTAGAACAACAGCCCGGCGTTGATGCACGCACCGGCACTGATGGCCAGGGCCAGGCCGGCGTGGGCCAAAGGACCGATAAACACCAGGTTGAGCAGTTGCGTGACGATCAGCGTGAAAATCGCGATTTTGACCGGCGTACGGATGTTTTGCTGGGCATAAAAGCCGGGGGCCAGTACTTTGATCACGATAATGCCGAGCAGACCGACGGAATAAGCGACCAGCGCGTGCTGCGTCATCAAGGCGTCATGGGCATCGAACTGGCCGTATTGGAACAGCGACACGGTCAACGGCTCGGCCAGGATCCCGAGCGCCAGCGCACACGGCAGCACCAGTACAAAACATAGGCGCAGGCCCCAATCGAGGATGCGTGAGTATTCCTGGCGGTCTTTGCTGGCATAGGTGCGCGCCAGGGTCGGCAGCAGGATCGTGCCCAGTGCCACGCCAAGCACGCCGGACGGCAACTCCATCAGGCGATCGGCGTAGTACATCCACGACACCGAGCCGGACACCAGCAGCGAAGCGAACGCCGTGTTAATGATCAGCGAAATCTGGCTGACCGACACGCCGAGGATCGCCGGCAGCATATTGCGCATGACACGCCACACGCCGGTGTCTTTGAGGTTCAGGCGCGGCAGTACAAGCATGCCGATCTTTTTTAGATGTGGCAGTTGGTAGAGCAATTGCGCCAGGCCGCCAGCCAGTACGGCCCAGCCCAGCGCCATTACCGGCGGATCGAAATACGGCGTCAGGAACAGCGCGAAGATGATCATGCTGACGTTCAGCAGCGTCGGCACAAACGCCGGCACCGAGAAACGGTTCCAGGTATTGAGGATCGCCCCGGCCAGGGATGACAGAGAGATCAGCAATATATAAGGAAAGGTCACACGCAGCAGATCAGTGGTCAGTGCGAATTTTTCCGGCGTATTGGCAAAACCGGGGGCCGTGGCCCAGATCACCCAGGGCGCGGCGAGCATGCCAAGGACGGTCACCAGCATCAGCACCAGGGTCAGCAGGCCCGAGACGTAGGCAATAAACGTGCGGGTCGCCTCCTCGCCCTGCTGGGTCTTGTATTCGGCCAGGATCGGCACGAATGCCTGGGAAAACGCGCCTTCGGCGAAGATCCGCCGCAGCAGGTTGGGCAATTTAAATGCAATAAAGAAGGCATCCGTGGCCATGCTGGCGCCAAAAATGCGCGCCAGCAGGGTGTCACGCACAAACCCCAAAACCCGGGAGATCATCGTGATAGAGCTGACGGCAGCCAACGATTTGAGCAGATTCATTGAAAGAGTTTGCGCCTATAGATAAAGAGCAGGCGAACTAAGCGCCTACTTATGCGATACTGCGCGCCTGCAACAGCACAGAGCCAAAGCTCGCGAGTTTACAGGTCAAGCGCCGGAAATAAATCACCCGCCTCTTCAGATCGACCACTCAGCAGTTCGCATCAGCCGCTCTTGACAACCCATCAAGTCATCGGCATGATTCGCGGCCTATTTTGTTTGCTATTTCCTAAAAAGTCTTTCGAGGAGCTCGACGGTGGCCAACACACCTTCCGCCAAAAAACGTGCAAAACAGGCTGAGAAGCGTCGCAGCCACAACGCCAGCCTGCGTTCCATGGTTCGTACCTACATCAAGAATGTAGTTAAAGCCATCGACACCAAAGACGCTGAAAAAGCCCAAGCTGCTTACGTTCTGGCAGTGCCGGTTATCGACCGTATGGCCGATAAAGGCATCATCCACAAGAACAAGGCCGCTCGCCATAAGAGCCGCCTGAATGGCCACATCAAGGCTCTGAGCGTTCCTGCTGCAGCCTAAGTGGTAACAACTGCCGCGCAGCCCAGGTTGTGCAACAGTTAAGAAATGCCCCGTACCGAAAGGTCCGGGGCATTTTTGTTTGTGCCTGAAAATACCCCCCTTCCTGGATCGGCGGCTTTTTTGTGGTGAGCGGGCTTGCCCCGCGCTGGGCTGCGCAGCAGTCCCAATACATTCAACGCGTTCCTCCAGACAGAACCCAATCTCAGGTTTTAGGGCCGCTTCGCGCCCCAGCGCGGGGCAAGCCCGCTCACCACAAAAAGCCCGCTCACCACTGGAAATCAGTCAACCAAAAAACACAGGCAAAAAAAAACGCCCCGAACCAGTCGGGGCGTTTTTGTTACCTATTGATCAAACCGCGATCAATGGTGATGACCGCCTTCGCCGTGCACGTGGCCGTGAGCCACTTCTTCTTGGGAAGCGTCGCGGATGGCAACGATCTTCACTTGGAAGTTCAGGCGCTGGCCAGCCAGCGGGTGGTTGCCGTCAACGGTCACGTCATCGCCGTCCAGGTCACGGATGGTGACGATCTGCATTTGGCCGTCCGGCGCGGAGGCGTGGAACTGCATGCCGACTTCCAGCTCGTCAACGCCTTCAAACATGCTGCGGCTCAGGGTGCTGACCAGTTCGGCCGAGTACTCGCCATAGGCATCTTCAGGTTCTACGGCCACAGTCAGCTCATCACCCACTTGTTTGCCTTCCAGCGCCTTCTCCAGGCCTGGGATGATGTTACCTGCGCCTTGCAGGTAGACCAGCGGCGCGCCGCCGGCGGAGCTGTCGATGACCTCACCAGCGTCGTTGGTCAGGGTATAGTCGATGGAGACAGCCTTGTTAGCGGCGATCGTCATGGGGCGAGACCTTTTGCATAAGAATGAAGAACGGACAAGTCTAAACAAGGATTTGCCCGAAAGCGAACAGAACCCGGACGGACGGGACCGATCAATGGCCTCCTTCATCCTCGGATTCCGCCAGGACGCCGACCAGCACTGGGTCGCCGAGCTGTCCTGCGGCCACACCCAGCATCTACGCCACCAGCCACCCTGGCAGGCACGCGCCTGGGTGCTCGACCCCGTGCAACGCCTTGAAAAAATAGGCCAGCCCTTTGCCTGCGGCTGGTGTGCGCAAGCGCGCGAATAACGATAACCTTGGCGCCTGATTCCCGGTAGATGTTCAAACATAGAACCTCACCGAAGCCATGCACCTTCAGAGAATTCGCATGCAGACTTTTTTTATCGCGCCCACCGATTTTGGTGTGGGTCTGACCTCCATCAGCCTTGGGCTGGTGCGCACCCTTGAACGGGCCGGGCTGAAAGTCGGCTTTTTCAAGCCGATTGCCCAGCCGCATCCCGGCGATACCGGCCCTGAGCGTTCCACCGAACTGGTGGCGCGCACCCACGGCCTCAAGCCGCCTCAGCCCCTGGGCCTGGCCCACGTAGAGCGCATGCTCGGCGACGGCCAACTCGACGAACTGCTCGAAGAAATCATCACGCTGTACCAGCAAGCCGCGGTGGGCAAGGACGTGCTGATCGTCGAAGGCATGGTGCCCACGCGCAACGCCAGCTATGCGGCGCGGGTCAACCTGCACCTGGCCAAGAGCCTGGATGCGGAAGTGATCCTGGTGTCCGCCCCGGAAAACGAAGTGCTCACAGAACTGTCCGGCCGCGTGGAATTGCAGGCGCAACTGTTCGGCGGCCCAAAGGATCCGAAAGTACTCGGTGTGATTCTTAACAAGGTGCGCACCGAAGAAAGCATGGAAGCCTTCTCGGCACGCCTCAAAGAGCATTCGCCGCTGTTGCGCAGCGGCGACTTCCGCCTGCTCGGCTGCATTCCCTACCAGCCGGAACTCAATGCACCGCGCACCCGCGATGTGGCTGACCTGATGGGCGCCCAGATTCTCAACGCCGGCGACTACGAAACCCGGCGCATGACCAAAATCATCATCTGCGCCCGCACCATGCGTAATACCGTGGAATTGCTCAAGCCTGGCGTGCTGGTGGTGACGCCCGGCGACCGCGACGACATCATCCTCGCCGTCAGCCTGGCCGCGATCAACGGCGTGCCCCTGGCCGGCTTGCTACTGACCAGCGACACCCTGCCCGACCCGCGCATCATGGACCTGTGTCGCGGCGCGTTCCAGGCCGGGCTGCCGGTGCTGTCGGTGAGCACCGGCTCCTACGACACCGCCAACCAGCTCAACAGCCTCAACAAAGAAATCCCGATTGATGACCGCGAGCGCGCGGAGATCATCACTGACTTCGTCGCCAGCCACCTCGATGCCCGCTGGCTACACCAACGCTGCGGCACGCCACGGGAAATGCGCCTGTCACCGGCGGTGTTCCGTTACCAGCTGATCCAACGCGCCCAGGCGGCCAACAAGCGCATCGTATTGCCCGAAGGCAGCGAGCCGCTGACCGTGCAAGCCGCCGCCATCTGCCAGGCGCGGGGCATTGCCCGTTGCGTGCTGCTGGCCAAGCCTGCGGACGTGGAAGCGGTCGCCCGCGCCCAGGGTATCGAACTGCCCGAAGGCCTGGAGATCCTCGACCCGGACCTGATTCGCCAGCGTTACGTCGAGCCGATGGTCGCCTTGCGCAAGAGCAAGAGCCTCAACGCGCCGATGGCCGAGCAGCAATTGGAAGACACCGTGGTGATTGCCACCATGATGCTCGCACTGGATGAAGTGGATGGCCTGGTCTCCGGCGTCATTCACTCCACCGCCAACACCATCCGCCCTGCCCTGCAGTTGATCAAGACCGCTCCCGGCTGCACGCTGGTATCGTCGGTGTTCTTCATGCTGTTCCCCGAGCAGGTACTGGTGTACGGCGATTGCGTGATGAACCCACACCCGAGCGCCGCCGAACTGGCGGAAATCGCCCTGCAAAGCGCCGACTCGGCGGCCGCGTTCGGCATCACTCCGCGCGTGGCGATGATCAGCTACTCCAGCGGCGATTCGGCCAGCGGCGAGGAAGTGGAAAAAGTCCGCGAAGCCACCCTGCTCGCCCACGAACAACAAAGCTCGCTGCTGATCGACGGCCCGCTGCAATACGACGCCGCCGCCAACGAGACGGTCGCCCGGCAACTGGCGCCCAACAGCCTGGTGGCGGGCAAGGCCACGGTGTTTGTGTTCCCCGACCTGAACACTGGCAACACCACCCACAAGGCCGTGCAGCGCAGCGCCGATTGCGTGAGCCTGGGGCCAATGCTCCAGGGCCTACGCAAACCGGTCAACGACCTGCCGCGTGGCGCCCAGGTGGATGACATCGTGTACACCATCGCACTGACTGCGATCCAAGCCGCCAACCGACCTATGGATATCTAAATGCTGGATTTTCTACCTGCCGCCGTGCGCGGGGTGATTGCTTCGCTGTTGCTGGCGCTGAATACGATCCTGCTCTGTTCGTTCCTGTTTATCGTGGCGCTGTTCAAGGCGCTGCCGTTCGCCAAGCGCTTCAGCGAATGGCTGATGAACCACACCCATGAGGCGTGGGTGACCAACAACAAGGGCTGGATGAACCTGGTACGCCGCACCCGCTGGCACCTGACCGGGCTTGAAGGACTGGACTATCAGCATTCGTACCTGGTGACCAGCAACCACCAGAGCTGGGTCGACATCATGGTGCTGCAATACGTGCTGAACCGCCGGATTCGCCCGTTGAAGTTTTTCCTCAAGCAGGAGCTGATCTGGGTGCCGGTGATTGGCCTGGCGTGGTGGGCGCTGGGCTTCCCTTTTATGAAGCGCTATACCAAGGCTTACCTGGAAAAGCACCCGGAGAAGAAAGGCAAAGACCTGGAAACTACCCGCAAGACCTGTGCGAAGTTTCGCGACAACCCTGTGGGTATCTTCAACTTTGCTGAAGGCACCCGGTTTACACCGGGCAAACACGCCCAACAGAATTCGCCGTTTCGCTACCTGCTCAAGCCTAAGGCTGGCGGTATCGCGTTTGTGCTGGATGCCATGGGTGAGCAATTGAAGTCACTGGTGAACGTGACCATCCACTACCCGGCCGGGCGTCCAGGGTATTGGGATTTGCTGTGTGGCAATGTGAAGGACGTGGTGGTGCAGTTCGAAGAGGTGCAGATTCCGGCCGAGTTTATCGGCAAGAATTATGAGCAGGATGGGGAGTATCGGTTGGCGTTCCAGGGCTGGATCAATCGGTTGTGGGAAGACAAGGATCAGTTGCTGGAGAAACTGCACACAGAATTCCCAGGCAAACGATGATCACCCTGTGGGAGGGCGCTTGCTCACGATGGCGGCGTGTCAGCCAGTACAGCTGTTACTGATACACCGCTATCGGCAGCAAGCCCCCTCCCACACTTGACCGAGCCCGATCTCTAGACTGTAAAAAGCCCGCCACCGATCAATCGGTGGCGGGCTTTTTTGTGGCCGCGAGGTTTAGATCGCGCCGCGCTGACGCAACAGCTCCAGCACTTGCTTGACACTCTCTTCCAACGACAGGGCCTGGGTGTCGATCACCAGGTCGGCATTCAACGGCACGTCGTACGGGAAGGATTCGCCAGGGATGTTATCCCCACCAGCGGCGTACAAGCCTTGCGGGTCACGCTCGGCGCACACCAGCGGCGATGCTTGCACGTAGACCGTCAGCAGACGGTCGCCGCCGATCAGCGCCTTGGCCTGTTCACGGCCTTCGGCGTCCGGTGCCACAAACGCAGCCAGAGTCAGCAGGCCCGCTTCGTTGAACTGACGCGCCACGTGAGCGGCACGACGCCAGTTCTCGGTACGCCCGGCACGGTCCTGCGGCAAGCCCTTGTTCAGGTCATGACGCAGGTTCTGGCCATCCAGCACGAACACCGCGCGGCCCATGTCGAACAGCTTACGCTCGACCGCGTAGGCCAAGGTGCTCTTGCCCGCGCCGGACAGGCCGCTGAACAACACGGTGGCCGGTTGCTGACCGAAGCGCAGGGCGCGCTCTTCGGTGGCCACGTGGGCCAACTTGCCGTGCTGCGCCGAGCTGCCGTGAGTGACCGGCGGCGCGATGATCATGCCCGCAGCCACAGTGCCATTGGTCAGACGGTCGATGACAATGAACGCGCCCGTAGTGCGGTTACTGTCGTAGCCGTCGAGGGCGATGGCCGCGTCGAGGCTGACCTTGACCCGGCCGATCTCGTTCAACTGCAGCGAACTCGCCGGACCTTCGGCCAGGGTGTTCACATCCACACGGTGCACGATGCTGGTGATGGAACCCGGCACGTAGCTGGTGGCGCGTTTGATGTCGTATTTCTTGCCCGGCAGCATCGGTTCTTCGGCCATCCACACCAGCATGGCGTCGAAGGCGTCGGTCACTTGCGGCACATTGTCGGCATGCACCAGCAGGTCGCCACGGGAGATGTCGATCTCGTCTTCCATGGTCAGGGTCACGGCCTGGCCGGGGCCTGCGTGCTCCAACTCACCTTCAAAGGTGACGATGGATTTGACGCGGCTGCTCTTGCCCGACGGCAGCACCACGACTTCGTCGCCCTTGTGCACGATGCCGCTGGCCAGGGTGCCGGCAAAACCACGGAAGTTCAGGTTCGGACGGTTGACGTACTGCACCGGGAAACGCAGGTCGGTGTAGTTGCGGTCGTTGGCGATCTCGACGGTTTCGAGAATTTCCATCAGTGACTGCCCGGTGTACCAGGGCGAACGCTCGCTCTTGTTCACCACGTTGTCGCCCTTGAGCGCCGACATCGGCACGAAGGCCAGGGTGCTCGGCTTGAAGGCGATACCGTCGGCGAACTTCAGGTAATCGGCCTTGATCTGCTCGAATACGCTTTGGTCGAAGCCATTGATGTCCATCTTGTTGACGGCCACCACGATATGTTTGATGCCCAGCAACGAGGCGATAAAGCTGTGGCGACGGGTCTGGGTCTGCACGCCGTAGCGGGCGTCGATCAGGATGATCGCCAGGTCACAGGTGGACGCACCGGTGGCCATGTTGCGGGTGTACTGCTCATGGCCGGGGGTGTCGGCGATGATGAATTTGCGCTTGGCGGTGGAGAAGTAGCGGTAGGCGACATCGATGGTGATGCCTTGCTCACGCTCGGCCTGAAGCCCGTCGACCAGCAAGGCCAGGTCGATATCGTCACCGGTGGTACCGGATTTTTTCGAATCGCGGGTGATGGCTTCCAGGTGATCTTCGTAGATCATCTTGGAGTCGTGCAGCAGGCGCCCGATCAGGGTGCTCTTGCCGTCGTCGACGTTGCCGCAGGTCAGGAAGCGCAACATTTCCTTGCGCTCGTGCTGGCCCAGGTAGGCGAGGATGTCCTCGCTGATCAAATCAGATTGATGCGACATGACAGCCCCTTAGAAATAGCCTTGACGTTTTTTATCTTCCATTGAGCCGGCGCCATCGTGGTCGATGACACGGCCCTGGCGCTCGGAAGTTCGCGTCAGGAGCATTTCCTGAATGATGTCCGTCAGCGTCTCGGCTTCGGACTCCACCGCGCCCGTCAACGGGTAGCAGCCAAGGGTACGGAAACGGACTTTCTTTTTGACGATACGGGCTTTGTCTTCGTCGGACAGGTGCTCGAGGATGCGGTCGTCGTCGATCATGATCAACGTGCCGTTCTTCTCGATCACGTCGCGTTCGGCGGCGAAGTACAGCGGTACGATCGGGATGCCTTCCAGGTAGATGTACTGCCAGATGTCCAGCTCGGTCCAGTTGGACAGCGGGAACACGCGGATGGACTCACCCTTGTTGACGTTGCCGTTGTAGACGTTCCACAGCTCGGGGCGCTGGTTTTTCGGGTCCCAGCGGTGCTTGCTGTCGCGGAACGAGTACACGCGCTCTTTGGCGCGGGATTTCTCTTCATCGCGACGGGCACCGCCAAAGGCTGCGTCGAAACCATGTTTGTCCAGGGCCTGCTTAAGGCCTTCGGTCTTCATGATATCGGTGTGCTTGGCGCTGCCGTGGGTGAACGGGTTAATGCCCTGTGCCACGCCGTCCGGGTTGACGTGGGTAATCAGGTCCAGGCCCAGCTCTTCGACCATTTTGTCGCGGAACGTGTACATCTCCTGGAATTTCCAGCGGGTGTCGACGTGCATCACTGGGAACGGCAATTTGCCCGGGAAAAAGGCCTTGCGCGCCAGGTGCAGCATCACGGCGGAGTCTTTACCGATCGAGTAGAGCATCACCGGGTTATCGAACTCGGCGGCGACCTCGCGGATGATGTGGATGCTTTCCGCCTCCAGCTGTTTCAGATGCGTCAGTTTGTCGACCATGGTTACTCACGGAAAAACGATCTTATGGACGGCCAGCGGGCCGTGTTCGAGCGGGGCATGCTAGCACAGCACCTGCTTCTATTCAGGGCGCTAGCTAGATCGAAACGGTATATGAATATGCCCCCAGGTTTGGCCCTCAAATCGGGTTGGGGCAATCGATGAACAGGTGCTCAAGGGCGAAGCGCCGTGCCAGGTAATCGCCCAGCGCCTGTACGCCGTAGCGCTCAGTGGCATGGTGACCGGCGGCGATGAAGCTGATGTCGTTTTCGCGGGCGCTGTGGAAAGTCTGCTCGGAAGCCTCGCCGCTGAGGAACAGGTCGACACCGGCCGCAATCGCATCGTCGATGTAGCCCTGGCCACCGCCGGTGCACCAACCGACGCGACGAATCATCTCGCTGCCTTCGATCAGCAGCGGCTCGCGCCCCATGACGTCCTGCACGCGGCGGGCGAAGTCGCGGGGCGACAGGGGCTCGGCAAGGGAGCCGACCAGGCCGACGATTTTGGGGTTGCTCGGGTCCAACGGGCCTTCGACGGTGATGTCCAGCTGGCGAGCGAGTTGCACGTTGTTGCCGACGTCGGGGTGCAGGTCCAGCGGCAGGTGGTAGGCCAACAGACTGATGTCGTGCTTGAGCAGCGTCTTCAGGCGGCGCTGCTTCATGCCGGTAATACAGGGGTTTTCGCCCTTCCAGAAATAACCGTGGTGCACCAGGATCAGGTCGGCCTGGGCCTCGACGGCCGCGTCCAGCAGGGCTTGGCTGGCGGTCACGCCGCTGACGATGCGCATCACTTGCGGGCGCCCTTCGACTTGCAAGCCATTGGGGCAATAATCGGCAATTTTTGCACTGCCGAGGTAGCGGTCTGCTTCCTCGACGAGGGTGGTAAGGGGGACGGCCATAAAAGACTCCTAAATATCCCGTTCGCAGGCGTCGCAGCCTCGTATAATGCGCGACATTATGGGCGCTCTCACGCCCCCTGCAACCTGTCAGGACTTACTTGATGCTCAAGGCGCTGCGTTTTTTTGGATGGCCATTGTTGGCTGGCGTGCTGATCGCGATGCTGATTATTCAGCGTTTCCCGGAGCTGGTGGGTCTACCCAGCCTTGATGTGAACCTGCAACAGGCGCCGCAGACCAGCGCGGTGGTGCAAGGCCCGGTGACGTACGCGGACGCGGTGGTGATCGCCGCACCCGCCGTGGTGAACCTGTATACCACCAAGGTCATCAACAAACCGGCCCATCCCCTGTTTGAAGACCCGCAGTTCCGCCGTTACTTCGGTGATAACGGGCCCAAGCAGCGGCGCATGGAGTCCAGCCTGGGTTCCGGGGTGATCATGAGCCCCGAAGGCTACATCCTCACCAATAACCATGTGACCACCGGCGCCGACCAGATTGTGGTGGCGCTGCGTGACGGTCGCGAAACCCTGGCCCGTGTGGTGGGCAGCGACCCGGAAACCGACCTCGCCGTCTTGAAGATCGATTTGAAGAACCTGCCGTCCATCACCCTTGGCCGTTCCGATGGCTTGCGGGTGGGCGATGTGGCGCTGGCTATCGGCAACCCGTTCGGGGTGGGCCAGACCGTGACCATGGGGATCATCAGCGCCACCGGGCGTAACCAGTTGGGCCTCAACAGCTACGAAGACTTCATCCAGACCGACGCGGCGATCAACCCGGGCAACTCCGGCGGCGCGCTGGTGGATGCCAATGGCAACCTGACCGGTATCAACACGGCGATTTTCTCCAAGTCCGGCGGCTCCCAAGGCATCGGGTTTGCGATCCCGGTGAAGCTCGCGATGGAAGTGATGAAGTCGATCATCGAGCACGGCCAGGTGATTCGTGGCTGGCTGGGGATTGAAGTGCAGCCGTTGACCAAGGAACTGGCCGAGTCCTTCGGCTTGACCGGACGCCCCGGCATCGTGGTCGCCGGGATCTTCCGCGACGGCCCGGCGCAGAAAGCCGGCCTGCAGCTGGGGGATGTGATCCTCAGCATCAATGGCGAACCGGCCGGCGATGGCCGTAAGTCGATGAACCAGGTGGCGCGGATCAAGCCGACCGACAAGGTGGCAATCCAGGTGATGCGCAACGGTAAAGAGATCAAGCTGCTGGCGGAAATCGGCCTGCGCCCACCGCCGGCTCCGGTCAAGGAAGAGGAATAAGCGGCCTGATACAGGTACCCGTTCGCGGGTACCTGTAAGTTTATACTTCAAAGCAATTCATTCTCATTGGTCATGTTATATTGTTTCAATATCGCTATTGGAACGCTCTATCATGCCGTCTCGAAGAATCGCCCCCTTGGCTGGCCTGGCCTTGGGCTTGCTGCTCGATCCCGCCTTCGCCGAAGAAAACACCGTGGAACTCGACACCATCAGCGTCACCACCGACGCCTATGAGTCCGCCACGGGTCCGGTCAAAGGCTACCGCGCGACCCGTTCCGCCAGCGCGACAAAAACCGACACCGCCCTGCGCGATATCCCACAGTCCATCAGTGTGATTCCTGCCACGGTGCTCAAGGACCTGGGCAGCACCAATGTGGAACGCGCCCTGGAATTTGCCGGTGGCGTGTCCAAACAAAACAACTTCGGCGGCCTTAACCTCTACGAATACAGCGTGCGCGGCTTTACGACCTCAGAGTTCTACCAGGATGGGTTCAGCGCCAACCGTGGCTACCCGAGCACACCAGACGCGGCGAATATCGAACGCATCGAAGTGCTCAAAGGCCCCGCCGCCAGCCTGTATGGCCGGGGAGATCCTGGCGGCACCGTGAATATCGTCACCAAGAAGCCCCAACCGGAAGCCTTCACCACCGTGCAAACCAGCGCCGGCAGTTGGGACCGCTATCGCACTGCCGTTGACGTCAACACTCCGCTGGACGGCGAAGGCAACGTGCTATCGCGGGTCAACCTGGCGGTGGAAGACAACCATAGCTTCCGCGACCATGTGCAGAGCAAGCGGGTATTCGTCGCCCCCTCGTTCAGTTGGCAGTTGGACCCGGACACCCACCTGCTGGTGGAGAGCGAATTCGTTCGCCACAGCTCCACCTTCGATCGCGGCGTTGTCGACGCCCCAGGCATCTCGCGCTCAACTTTCCTTGGCGAGCCGAACGACGGTGACATCGACAACCACAACAACCGTATCCAGGCCACCCTCGAACACCACCTCAACGACGCCTGGAAACTGCGCCTCGCCAGCCACTACAAACAAGGCAGCCTGTGGGGCGACGCCTCGGAAAACCGTGCGCTGAATGCCGACGGTCACACCCTCGACCGGCGCTACCGTGAACGCTCCATGGGCTGGCACGACAGCATTACCCAGTTGGAACTGCGCGGCCTGTTCGACATCGGCAGTTGGCAGCATGAGCTGCTGATCGGCACCGAATACGAGGACTACCGCAAGAAAGAACGCGTCACGGCTATCGGCGGCAGCCGCTACCCCATCGACCTCTACAACCCCGTCTACGGCCAGCCCAAACCCAACGGCACACGCTCCGGCACCGACTTCTTCGAGCAGACCAAAAGCCAGGCGCTGAACCTGCAAGACCAGATCATTTTCACCGACCGCCTGCGCGGCATGGTCGGCGCGCGCTTTGAGCATTTCGAGCAAAGCACCGATGACTTCGCGCGCAACCACGCCAAGAGCCGGCAAACCCACGACGCGCTGACCCAACGTGCCGGTCTGCTTTACCAGCTCACCCCACAAGTCGGGGTGTTCGCCAACGCCTCCACCTCGTTCAAACCCAACAGCGGCCTGGACGCCAACGGCAAAACCTTCAAACCGGAAGAAGGCGTGGGTTATGAAGTGGGGATCAAAAGCGAGCTGTTCGACGACCGCCTCAGCGCCACCCTCGCCGCGTTCCATATCGAAAAGGAAAACGTGCTCGCGCTGGACCCGGCCACCAACACCAGCCGCGCCATGGGCAAGGCACGCAGCCAAGGCTTCGACCTGCAACTGACAGGGCAAGTGACGGAGGCCGTGCGCGTGATCGGCGCGTTTGCGTACATCGACGCCGAAGTGACCAAGGGCGATAAAGCCATTCCCGCCGGCAGCCGGATTCTGGGCGTGGCCAAGCGCAGTGGCAGTCTATTGGGCGTGTATGAATTCCAGGATGGCGTGTTGCGCGGCTCAGACCTGGGCGCGGCGTTCACTTACGTGGGGGATCGCTCCGGCGAGGCCGGCACGCGTTTCGAGCTGCCGGCTTACCACACGGTCGATCTGCTGGCCCATTACAAGGCCACGGAGAATGTCACCGTGGGCCTGAACCTTAACAACCTGTTTGATGAGAAGTACTACGAGCGGTCCTACAGCAATTACTGGATCAACCCCGGTGAACCGCGCAACCTTACGGTCAGCCTGACCCTAAGCCTGTAACGCAACCAACAGATGGGAGGGGGCTTGCCCCCTCCCACACTTCGATCTTCACGTGGTTCGGTTACAGCGCCATCGGTGCACGTTCGCACAGCGTATTGAGCGCCTTCGCCCACTGCGGGTCATCATTCAGGCACGGCACCAACACCAGTTCCTCGCCCCCCGCTTCGCGGAACTGCTCCAGCCCGCGATCGCCAATCTCCTCCAGCGTCTCGATGCAATCGGCGACAAACGCCGGGCACATCACCAGCAGCTTTTTCACGCCTTGCTGGGCCAAGGCCTCCAGGCGCGCTTCGGTGTAGGGTTCGATCCACTTGGCGCGGCCCAGCCGCGATTGGAAGGCCACTGACCATTTACCTTCCGGCAGCCCCATGCGCTCGGCGAAGTCGCGAGCGACGCTGAAACACTGCGCGCGATAGCACGTCTTGAGCACCTCGGCGGACGCGTTCTTGCAACAGTCGGCATCCTTGAAGCAATGCTGGCCGGTAGGGTCGAGCTTGGTCAGGTGGCGCTCAGGCAAGCCGTGGAAACTCAGCAGCAGGTGGTCGTAATCCTGCTCAACATAAGACCGCGCGCTCGCGACCAGTGCGTCGAGATACTCCGGTTGATCGTAGAACGGCTGCAGGATCGAGAACTGCACATCGAGCTTTTTGTCGCGCACCACGCGCTTGGCTTCTTCGATCACCGTGGTCACGGTGCTGTCGGCAAATTGCGGGTACAGCGGCGCCAAGGTGACTTTACGGATGCCCTGGGTGGCGAGGCGGGTCAGTACGCTTTCAATCGACGGCTCGCCGTAGCGCATCGCCAATTCCACCGGGCCTTGGGTCCACTGCGCGGTCATCTGCTGCTGCAGGCGCCGACTGAGCACCACCAACGGCGAGCCCTCGTCCCACCAGATGGAGGCGTAGGCGTGCGCAGACTGCTCGGGGCGCTTGATCAAGATCAGCGACACCAGCAAGCGCCGCACCGGCCACGGCAGGTCGATCACATAAGGGTCCATCAGGAACTGATTGAGGTAGCTGCGCACATCGGCCACCGAAGTGGACGCCGGTGAGCCCAGGTTGACCAGTAACAACGCGTGATCCGTCATGCAACATCCTATCTCTAGAGGCGGCTGGACAATTCGTCCAGGGCCGCACGCAACTCAGTGAACTGGAAAGTGAAACCGGCGGCCAGCAACCGTTCAGGCACCGCCTTCTGCCCACCCAGCAACAGGCCGGACAACTCGCCCAGGCCTACCTTCAACGCAAAGGCCGGCATCGGCATGAACGCCGGGCGGTGCAGCACCTGGCCCAGGGTTTTCGCAAACTCGCGATTGCGCACCGGGTGTGGCGCGCAGGCATTATAAGGACCGCTGGCGTCAGGCTTGTGCAGAAGAAAATCAATCAGGCCGATTTGATCCTTGATATGCACCCACGGCATCCACTGCCGACCCTTGCCGATAGGCCCGCCCAGCCTCAGTTTGAACGGCAGCAACAGCCGCGACAAAAAGCCGCCCTCGGCCGCCAGCACCAAGCCGGTACGCACCAGCACTACGCGGATCCCCAGGGCTTCGGCGCGCTGGGCGGTTTCTTCCCAGGCGATGCACAGCTGGCTGGGGAAATCGTCCTGTACCGGGCCGCTGGCTTCGGTCAACTCGCGCTCGCCGCCGTCGCCGTACCAGCCCACCGCCGAACCGGAGATCAACACCGCGGGTTTTTGCGCGAGGGTTTCAAGCCAAGCCAGCAAGGTTTCCGTGAGGCTGATACGGCTGCTCCACAACAGCGCCTTGCGTTTATGGGTCCATGGGCGGTCGGCGATGGGCGCGCCCGCAAGATTAATGACCGCGTCGACCGGGCCGATAACCTCTTGCAGGCTGGCAACACCCGACACCTGCTCGCCGCACAGTTTGGCGACCTGGTCCGGATGACGACTCCACACCGTCAAGCGATGACCGTGGGCAAGCCAGTGCTTGCAGAGTTGACGGCCGATCAGGCCAGTACCGCCGGTCAGCAAAATGTGCATGGGATCTTCCTCATGTAACGTTCGCCGCCCATCACTGGTCTATTTTATAAGCAGGGATCATTTGAACGGGCATGACGTTGGATTAAGCCTCTGCTTTAACCATAGGTCACGCCGTAAGAACAGGTAAGCCAAAACTTATACCAAAAAACAATATTGTACAGCTATTGGTGTCGGCGTAGTCTGTACCCAACGGTAAAACGAGGCCTCCCATGACTGTTCCCATCGCGATCATCGGCACCGGCATCGCCGGTCTCTCCGCCGCCCGAGCGTTACGAGACGCGGGGCACGTTGTACAACTCTTCGATAAAAGCCGCGGCAGCGGTGGCCGCATGTCCAGCAAGCGCAGCGATGCCGGCTCCCTGGACATGGGCGCGCAATACTTCACCGCCCGCGACCGGCGCTTCGTCAACGAAGTGCAGCGCTGGCAAAGCAATGGCTGGGCCGAGCAATGGAAGCCCCAGCTGTATAACTTCAAATCCGGCCAGCTCACGCCCTCCCCCGATGAACAAATCCGCTGGGTCGGCACGCCGCGCATGAGCGCAATCACCCGCGCCCTGCTCGATGACCTGCCGGTGGAGTTCGGGTGCCGCATCACCGAAGTGTTCCAGGGCAAACAACACTGGAACCTGCTGGATGCAGACAGCGAAAACCATGGTCCCTTCAGTCACGTCATCATCGCCACCCCGGCGCCCCAGGCCACTGCCCTGCTGGCTGCCGCGCCCAAGCTGGCGAGTGCCGCCGCTGGCGTGAAGATGGACCCGACCTGGGCCATCGCCTTGG
This sequence comes from Pseudomonas petroselini, assembly GCF_045037875.1. NCBI lineage: Bacteria > Pseudomonadati > Pseudomonadota > Gammaproteobacteria > Pseudomonadales > Pseudomonadaceae > Pseudomonas > Pseudomonas petroselini. Next base: position 1,562,211 of record NZ_CP173614.1, on the reverse strand, counting down.
CGTTCGATAAACCCCTGGATACGCCGATGGAAGGCTGCTTTGTGCAAGACAGCCCCCTCGACTGGCTCGCGCGCAACCGCAGCAAACCGGGGCGCGACACCGCCCTTGATACCTGGGTGCTGCATGCCACCAGCGCATGGAGCAAGGCCCATCTGGACCTGTCCAAGGAGGCGGTGATTGAGCACCTGCACGGCGCCTTCGCCGAACTGCTGCACAGCGCCATGCCCGCGCCGTCGTTCAGCCTGGCGCACCGCTGGCTCTATGCGCGACCGTCCAGCAGCCATGAGTTCGGCGTGCTGGCCGATGCCGACCTGGGCCTGTATGTGTGTGGCGACTGGTGCCTGTCGGGCCGCGTGGAAGGTGCATGGCTCAGCGGCCAGGAAGCCGCGCGACGCTTGATCGAACACCTGCAATGAACCGTATCAATCCCGCAAAATTGCTGCTGTCGAAGTGGACAGCAGCGCGCCCCCGAAACAAAGAAAAACACTTTCTGGTCACAGAGTTGTTTCGCGACGATGAAGGCACCGTGCTGGAAATCGAACTGCAAGCCGTCATGACCCTCCGCAGCGAACGCCTGCCCTGGCAAACCCTGCAAGATGTCGACGCGTGGAAAATCGGCTGGAAATAGCCTGCGCATAAACTTGTACAAATAATTTGACTTGTACAGCATCGAACCTATGATGAGATTTAGTTGTACAAGATTTAAATCTTGTACAGGAATCTTGCAGAGGATGGGTTTATGTCCAGCACCACCAAACCGAAGATCGGCATCAGCGCCTGCCTGCTGGGCGAGAACGTGCGTTTCAACGGTGGCCATAAACAATCCCTGCTGTGCAGCCAGACCCTCGCCGACTATTTCGACTTCGTGCCGTTGTGCCCCGAAGTCGCCATTGGCCTGGGCATCCCGCGTGAACCAATCCGCCTGGTGGGCGACCCCGCCCACCCGCAAGCCGTCGGCACGGTGAACCGCGAGCTGAACGTCACCCAGCCTTTGGATGATTACGGCCAGCAGATGGCCGCGGAACACACTGACCTGTGCGGCTACATTTTTATGCAGAAGTCGCCGTCCTGTGGCCTGGAGCGGGTCAAGGTGTACCGCGAAAACGGCACCCCGGTCGACGGCGGCGGACGCGGCATCTACGCCCAGGCCTTTTGTGCACGCCACCCTAACCTGCCAGTGGAAGAAGATGGCCGGCTGAATGACCCCGTGCTGCGTGAAAACTTCCTGACCCGCGTGTTCGTGTATGCCAGTTGGCAGCAATTGCTGGCCGAAGGCCTGACCCGTCACCGCCTGCTGGCCTTTCATTCGCGCTACAAATACTTGTTGATGGCCCACAGCCCCGCGCATTACAAAAGCCTCGGCCACCTGCTGGGCAGCATGACCAAGGGCGCCAACCTCGATGAATTGGCCAGTTGTTATTTCAGCGACCTGATGACCGGCCTGACCAAGTGCGCTACCCGTGGCACCCACACCAACGTGCTGCAACACATCAGCGGCTACCTCAAGCAGGCCATCAGCGCCGACGACAAGCAGGAAATGCAAACCGTCATCGGCCAATACCGTCACGGCATCGTGCCATTGGTGGTGCCGTTGACCCTGCTCAAACACCACTTTCGCCAACACCCGGATCGCTACATCGCGCAGCAGGCGTACCTGCAACCGCATCCGGAAAACCTCAGCCTGCGAAATGCGATCTAGACCATGAAAGCTGCCCTGCTAGACGAACCCGGCGAAGACATTGCCCAAGCCCTCCAAGACGGCTGGCTGCCGATCCGCGAAGTGGCGCGCCAGACCGGCGTCAACGCGGTGACACTGCGCGCCTGGGAACGCCGCTACGGCCTGATCGTGCCGCAGCGCACGCCCAAGGGCCATCGGTTGTTCAGCGCCGAGCATGTCCAACGTATCCACACCATTCTCACCTGGCTCAATCGCGGCGTACCGGTCAGCCAGGTCAAAGGCCTGATCGACTCGGCCCTGACCGTCCCCGATACGGTGGAAAACGAATGGCACACCCTGCGCCAGACACTGGTGCACGCCATCAGCGAATTGGCCGAACGCCGCGTCGATGATGCGTTCAACCAGGCCATGGCGCTGTACCCGCCACGCACCTTGTGCGAGCAACTGCTGATGCCACTGCTGCAAGAGCTGGAACAGCGTTGGCAGGGTCAATTCGGCGCGCAGATGGAGCGGGTGTTCTTCATGTCCTGGCTGCGCAGCAAATTCGGTGCGCGTATCTACCACAACAACCGCCAGTTGCACGGCGCGCCATTGCTGCTGGTGAATCAATCCGACCTGCCGCTGGAGCCGCATCTGTGGCTCAGCGCCTGGCTGGCAAGCAGTGCCGACTGCCCGGTAGAAGTCTTCGACTGGCCTTTGCCACCTGGTGAACTGGCCCTGGCGGTGGAACATCTGCAACCGCGCGCCGTGCTGCTGTATTCAAGCAAGGCGCTCCATTTGTCGGCATTCGCAAAACTTCTGAGCGGCATCAGCTGCCCAAAGTTGATCGTCGGACCAACGGTATGCATCCACCAGGCCGAGATGGCTGTATTAACCCATGACATCCCTGAGTTGCTCGTCGCCGAAGAGCCATTGGCGGCCCACCAGCTACTGATCCAGCGTGGACTTGTTTAAATGCATCTGATCTGGCTGCGCACCGACCTGCGCCTACATGACAACACCGCCCTGGCCGCCGCGAGCCAGCGGGGCCCGATCGCGGCTGTTTACCTGATCACGCCCGAGCAGTGGCTGGCCCACGACGATGCGCCGTGCAAAGTGGATTTCTGGCTGCGCAACCTGCACGCACTGAGCGCCACCCTGGGCGAGCTGAACATTCCCCTGCTGATCCGCACCGCAGCCACCTGGGACCAGGCGCCCGGCGTACTGAGCCAGCTGTGCCAGGAACTGTCGGTTGAGTCGGTGCACGTCAACGAGGAATACGGCATCCACGAAAGCCGTCGCGACGCGGCCGTGTCCAAGGCATTGGAAGCGCAAGGTGTCAGCTTCCACAGCTACCTGGACCAACTGTTCTTCCAGCCCGGCAGCGTGCTGACCAAGACCGGTACTTATTTCCAGGTGTTCAGCCAGTTTCGCAAGGTCTGCTACACCCGCTTGCACAGCGCCCTGCCACGCATCGTCGCCGCGCCAAAGGCTCAGGCCGCACTCACGCTGAAAAGCGATCCGGTACCGACAACCGTCGAAGGTTTCGAGCCCCCCAGCCAAGCGCTGCGAGCCTTGTGGCCGGCGGGAGAGGACGAAGCACGTCGGCGTCTCGATGCCTTTGCCGACCAGCAAATCAGCTACTACAAGGACGAGCGCGACTTCCCCGCCAAGCCCGGCACCAGCCAGCTCTCGGCGTACCTCGCGGCGGGTGTGGTTTCGCCGCGCCAGTGCCTGCACGCCGCGCTGCAAACCAACGGCGGCGAGTTCGAAAGCGGCGACATGGGCGCCATTACCTGGATCAACGAATTGCTCTGGCGCGAGTTCTACAAGCACATTCTGGTGGGCTACCCACGGGTCTCGCGCCACCGCGCGTTCCGCCCCGAAACCGAAGCCGTGGCCTGGCGCAATGCGCCCAAAGACCTCGCGGCCTGGCAGGAGGCACGCACCGGCCTGCCGATTATCGACGCCGCCATGCGCCAACTGCTGGAAACCGGCTGGATGCACAACCGCCTGCGCATGGTGGTGGCGATGTTCCTGACCAAGAACCTGCTGATCGACTGGCGCGAGGGCGAGCGCTTCTTTATGCGCCACCTGATCGACGGCGACCTGGCGGCCAATAACGGTGGCTGGCAGTGGAGTTCGTCCACCGGCACCGACTCGGCGCCGTACTTCCGGATTTTCAGCCCGTTGAGCCAATCGGAAAAGTTCGACAGTGACGGCGTGTTCATCAAGCACTGGCTGCCGGAACTGGCCGCGCTGAACAAAAAGGACGTACATAACCCCGACGCCGCCGGTGGTTTGTTCGGCGTGGCGGACTACCCGCGCTCCATTGTCGACCTGAAAAAATCCCGCGAACGCGCCTTGGCCGCCTTCCGCAGCCTGCCCTCGCGCCAAGCCGCAGGGGGCGAATATGAGTGACTTCCTGCGCCGCTTCGCCCAGGCCTTTGCCACGCTGGATAAACACAACCTGCACCTGCTGGACAGCCTGTACAGCCAAGACATCGTTTTTACCGATCCCTTGCACGAAGTGCGTGGCCTGCCTGCCCTGCACCGCTACTTCGCGGAGCTGTACGGGAATGTCAGCCAGTTGCGTTTCGACTTCCACGGTTTCGACCAAGTGGCCGAAGGTGAAGGTTACCTGCGCTGGAAAATGAGCTTTTGCCACCCGCGCCTGGCCAACGGCAAGGTCATCCGGGTGGAAGGCTGCTCGCACCTGATGTGGCGAGACAAGGTGTACCGCCACCGTGATTATTTCGATGCTGGTGCTCTGCTGTACGAGCACTTACCCGTGCTGGGCAGAGTCGTCGGTTGGCTGAAAAGGAGAGTGGGATGAGCGCAGTACCCCCCCGTCGTTATTGGCTGACCGGTGCCAGCAGTGGCATCGGTGCCTCGCTGGCCGTGGAACTGCTCAACAGCGGCGCCCATGTGGCGCTGAGCTCGCGCACGAAAGGGCCTTTGGAGGCGCTCGCGCAACGCTATCCCGGCCAAGTACTGGTGGTGGCGGGCGACCTGACCGACAGCCAGACCGTGCGCGAGATCGGTGAACAGATCGGCAGGGCCTGGGGGGCGCTGGACACCGTGATCCTGAATGCCGGCACCTGTGAATACGTGGACGCACGGCAGTTTGACTCATCAATCATCGAGCACGTGGTGCGCACCAACCTGTTGGCCAGCAGCTATTGCATCGAAGCCGCCCTGCCGCTGTTGCGCGCAGGATCAACGCCGCACCTGGTGGGCGTCGCCAGCGCCGTGACCTACCTGCCAATGCCGCGCGCCGAAGCCTATGGCGCCTCGAAGGCCGGCTTGCGTTACCTGTTCGAATCCTTGCGCATCAGCCTGTCGCCGGAAAATATCGACGTGACCGTGATCAGCCCAGGCTTCGTCGACACGCCGCTGACCGAACGCAATGACTTCCCGATGCCGCTCAGTTGGTCGGCGGACAAAGCCGCACGGCATATCTTCGCCAAGCTGGATAAACGTCCGCTGGAAATTGCCTTTCCGGCCCTGTTTATCGCCACCCTCTGGCCGCTGTCGAAACTGCCGAACCGCGCACAACTGATCATCGGCAAACGCATGTTGCGCAGCCCACCGCCGAAAAAGGACGACCTGTGAAGATCGCCATCATCGGTAGCGGCATCGCCGGCCTCACCAGTGCCTACCTGCTCAGTCGCCGTCATGACATCACGGTGTTCGAAGCGGGCGACCGCATCGGCGGGCACACCCACACGGTCAACGTGACCGTCGAGGGTAAAAGCTATGCGGTAGACACCGGTTTCATCGTGTTCAACGACTGGACCTACCCCAACTTCATGCGCCTGCTGGGGCAAATCGGGGTGACGTTCAAACCCACCGAAATGAGCTTTTCGGTGTGCGACGAGAACACCCGGTTCGAGTACAACGGCAATAACCTCAACAGCTTGTTTGCCCAGCGTCGCAATATCTTGTCGCCGGGGTTCTGGGGCATGTTGCGCGATATCCTGCGTTTCAACCGCCAGGCACCGCTGGACCTGCAGGAACAACGCATCAGCGCCGAGATGACCCTGGGCGATTACCTCACCGCCGGTCATTACGGCGAGCGGTTTATCCGCCATTACATCGTGCCGATGGGCGCGGCGATCTGGTCAATGTCATTGGCCGACATGCTCGCGTTCCCCTTGCAGTTCTTTGTGCGCTTCTTCAAGAACCACGGCTTGCTCTCGGTGAGTAATCGCCCACAGTGGTGCGTGATCGAAGGTGGCTCAAGCCGCTACATCGAACCGCTGACCCGCCGCTTTCGCGAACACATCCGCCTCAATTGCCCCGTGCATCAAGTTGAGCGTACGGACGACGGCGTGATTATCCACAGCCCTGCCGGCAGCGAAACGTTTGACCGTGTGGTCTTCGCCTGCCACAGCGACCAAGCATTGGCCTTGCTCGCGGACCCCAGCCAGGCCGAACGGGAGATCCTCGGCGCAATGCCCTACGCCGACAACGACGTGGTGCTGCACACCGATACCCGCCTGCTGCCCGACCGCAAGCTGGCCTGGGCCAGCTGGAACTATCGCCTGACCGGCAACACGCACACGCAGGCGGCGGTGACTTACGACATGAACATCCTGCAAGGCATCGACAGCGCCACCACCTTTTGCGTGAGCCTGAACCAGACGTCGATGATCAACCCGCTGAAGGTCCTGGCCCGCTACACCTACGCCCACCCGCAATACAGCCTGGCAGCGGTGGCGGCCCAAGGTCGTTGGGAGGACGTGTCTGGCGTGCGTAACACCTTCTACTGTGGCGCCTACTGGGCCAACGGTTTCCACGAAGACGGCGTGGTCAGCGCCTTGCGCGTGGCCGAAGCCTTTGGGGAAACCCTGTGAACAGCGCCCTGTACAGTGGCTGGATAGCCCATCGCCGGTTTACGCCCAAGGCCCATGCCTTTCGCTACCGCATCGGCCTGCTGTACCTGGACCTGAGCGAAGAGCAGCAAGTGCTCGGGCTTTCACCTCTGGCGGGGCGCAGCCGTTTGGCGCCCTTCGGTTTTCGCCAGCAGGACTACCTGCGTGAATTCACGCGCACCGGCATGAGCTTGAGCGATGCCGTGCGCCAGGAAGTCGGCAAGGCACTGGGGCGTACACCCCAGGGCGTTATCTGCCTACTGACCCAGGCTCGCAGTTGGGGCCTGGCTTTTAACCCCGTGAGTTTCTTCTACTGCTTCGAGGCCGACGGACGTCTGGCCGCGATCCTGTGTGAAGTGACCAACACCCCGTGGCGCGAGCGCTATCACTATGTGCTGCCGGCCCAGGCCTTGAGTGCGGATGAGCATCAGCATTTCGCCGTGGCCAAGGCCTTCCATGTGTCGCCGTTCTTGCCGCGCGACCTGGAATACCGCATGAGCTTCAGCCCACCCGCCGCCAAACTCGGCGTGCACATGGCGGACTGGCAGGGCACGCAAAAGGTCTTCGACGCCACCTTGAGCCTGCAAAAAGAAACGCTCAACCGCGCCAGCCTGCACCGCTACTTGTGGCGCTTTCCGTGGATGACCGCCAAGACCTGCCTGGCCATCTATTGGCAAGCCACGCGCCTGTTACTCAAACGCACACCGATTTTTTCCCATCAGGCCGCCGATGGCGCCTCACGCACCGCAGTCGGGTATACCAAGGATCGCCACCATGAAATCCCCTAGCTTATCGGTCAAGGGCAACCGCCTGAACGTCAATGGCATGACCACTGCGCTATTGCGCAAAGGCGTGCTGCGCCAACTCAGCCAATTGCGCCATGGCCAGTTGGTGGTGATCGAGGATGGCGAGCGGCAAGTATTCGGCGCACGGGAAGCGCACTTGCTGGGAGAGATCCAAGTGCTCGATTCAGCCGTGTGGGGCCTGGTGGCGGCCAACGGTTCCATCGGTGCCGGTGAAGCATTTATCCACGGTTATTGGACCAGTCCGGACCTGACCGCCGTGGTGCGCGTGATGGTCAGCAACCTGGACGTGCTCGACGCGATGGAAGGTGGCCTCGCGCGCCTGGCTCGGCCGTTCACGCAGGGCTTGCACTGGCTCAACCGCAACACGCGCAAGGGCTCGCAGAAAAACATCGCCGCCCACTACGACCTGGGCAATGACCTGTTCGAAGAGTTTCTCGACCCCACCATGATGTACTCGGCGGCGCAGTTTCTAACCGCTGAGGACACCCTGGAGCAGGCGCAACTGAACAAACTGGAACGCATCTGCCAAAAGCTCGCGCTCAAGCCCACCGATCATTTACTCGAAATCGGCACCGGCTGGGGCAGCATGGCGCTGTACGCGGCGCAACATTACGGTTGCAAGGTCACCACCACGACCCTGTCCAAGGAACAGTTCGCCTACACCGAGCAACGCATCGCGGCCCTGGGGCTGCAAAGCCAGGTCACGCTGCTGCTGAAGGATTACCGCGACCTGACCGGCCAGTACGACAAACTGGTGTCCATCGAGATGATCGAGGCAGTGGGGCATCGCTTCCTGCCAACCTACTTCAAGCAATGCGCGCACTTGCTCAAGAATGACGGGCTGATGTTGCTGCAAGCCATCACCATTCGTGAGCAGCGCTTTGAACAGGCCAAGCGCAGTGTGGATTTTATCCAGCGCTATATCTTTCCCGGCGGCGCCCTGCCCTGCGTGCAGAACATGCTGCACATCGTCAGCCGCGATACCGATATGAACCTGTTGCACATGGAGGATTTCGGCCTGCACTACGCGCGCACCTTGCGCCTGTGGCATGAGAATTTTCGCCGCGCCCACGGCCGCCTCACAGAATTAGGCTACGACGAATACTTCCTGCGTCTGTGGGAGTTTTACCTGTGCTACTGCGAAGGCGGCTTTATGGAGCGCACAATCGGCACGGCGCAATTGCTGCTGGCCAAGCCGTCGGCGATCAACCCGCCGCTGCTCGGGCGTTTCAGTGCTTAAGACGCTGGCCAATGCCGCACTCTTCCAGTGCGGCTGGTTTGCCTGCGTGCTCGGCGGTGACAGCCGGTGGTTACTGGTAGGACTGGCCGTGCTGGCGGTTCATCTGCTGTGGATAAGTTCGTGGGCTGAAGACGGCAGGCTGATCCTCAGCGTTACGGTCTTGGGCACGCTACTGGACACCGCATTGCGCACGCTGGGGGTGTTTCAGTTCACCGAGCCGGGCCCGCTGATTCCTTTCTGGTTGATCCTGCTGTGGGCGTTGCTGGCGACCACGTTGCGCCATTGCCTGGCCTGGAGCGCCCGCCCCTGGTGGCGTGCGGCGGTATTGGGCGCCTTGGGCGGCCCGCTCTCTTACTATGCCGGCAGCCAGTTGGCGGGGGTGCAGTTTGGTTACGGCCTAGCGACCACGATGGCCGTGCTGGCGCTGCTGTGGGCCGCGGTATTCGTGGGACTGCACCGGTTGGCGCGCTGACGTCCGTCAGTCGCTTCACACGTGTGCCACCCGCTTGCCTTACACTGCGCGCCTATGACCAACATCCCGCATACCCAAATCACCGAACCCGTCGTCACTTGCTCGACGTGTGCGGCCTGCTGCTGTCAGCTGGAAGTCATGCTGATCACCGATACGGGCGTACCGGAGCGCTATATCGACACCGATGATTGGGGCGGAGAAGTGATGCTGCGCCTGGACGACGGCTGGTGCGCGGCGCTGGATCGGGACACGATGATGTGCACGATCTACGAGCGACGTCCGCTGATTTGCCGGGAGTTCGAGATGGGCGCGCCCGAGTGCCTGGACGAGCGACAGGGTATCGCTACCGCCTACCGCTGATGCTGAAGATTGTGGCAATCAACTGTGGGAGGGGGCTTGCCCCCTCCCACATGGTTTTTTCAGTGTCCTGAAGGGTTACAGCGGCAAGGTGTAGTGCAACGAGTAGCTCTCTACCCCGTCGTTATTGCTGCTGATTCCCGCATTGGAGTAATGCGTGGCACGGATGCCCACTTCATGCCCGCCGGCAAAGCGCAGGCCGAAGCCCAGGCGGTCTTCGAACTGGAAAGCCTGGCCGATGTTGTTGTCTTCCAGCTTGGTGCGCGAGAACACCGCCACCCCGATCCCGGCTTCGATGTAAGGCTTCACCGATTCGCCGGCAAATTCGTACACAAATACCGGCGAGAACGACAGGCTGCTGGCGCTGGCACGCTTGTCACCGTCCCAATAGGTGTAGGCGCCGCTCCAGTAGCCGGTCAATCGACCGGTATCGCTCTGCCACCAGCTTTTATCCCAGTCCGATGTCAGCCCCAGCCGATAGGTCATGGTCGAATCGCTCGTGCTCCCCACCCCCAATTCCAGGCCAGCGGCCTGTGCCGAAACAGAGTGCCCCACTACAACGGCCGCAATCGCAGCCAAACAGAACAAGCGCTTCATAAGAAACATCCTTTCCGAACGAAGTTATATGGTTTTTTACAGGCTATCTCGCTATAGAAGCTGGCGTGTAGTCGGAAGTTCCAGTGATTAACGCCGGAATTTCACGAAATTTTCACGCAGCAAAGCTTCGCACAACGCCCGGATATTTCCATAGTGTCGGTAGGATATTTCTTAGGTGATACACATCGCCGCTGGTCCAGAACTGTGCAGGTTCAGGGCTGCCAACGGCCAGCAGGTCGCGCTCGCCGAGCAGACGCTTGAGCTGACGGGCCACGGCGGCGCCGGTGTCGATGAGGATGATGCTAGAGGGCAGCATCTGCGCGAGGAGCGGCTTGAGGAAGGGATAGTGGGTGCAGCCGAGGATGATGGTGTCGCAACCGGCGCTGAGCAGCGGCTCGATGTACCGCTGTAACAACGGGCGCAGGGCCGGGCTGTTCAAGTCACCGCTTTCAATCAGCTCGACCAGGCCAGGGCACGGCTGGGTGACGACCTTCACGTCGGTAGCGAAACGGTCGAGCAAGGCGGCGAACTTGGCGCTTTGCAGCGTACCGGTGGTGGCAAGCACCCCGACCACACCACTGCGAGTGGCCGCGGCGGCAGGTTTGACGGCAGGCTCCATGCCCACCAGCGGCCAATCGGGGAAATCCAGCCGCAGGTCGGCGACCGCGGCGACGGTGGCGGTATTACAGGCAATCACAAAGGCCTTGGCGCCTTGCTCCCGGAAAAACGCCGCCACCCGCCGCGAACGCTCGAGAATAAACGCCGGGCTTTTCTCGCCGTAGGGGATGTGCCCGCAATCGGCCACGTACAGCAGCGATTCATGGGGCAAAAGCTGCTGGATTTCGTCCAGCACGGTCAACCCGCCGACACCGGAATCGAACACACCGATTGGCGCGTCCTTAACCATGTTGCGTCCCGCACACACTGCAACCGGGGTCACGCTTGACGCGCAACTCGCGAAACCGCGTGGTCAAGGCATCGATGAGCAACAAGCGGCCGACCAAGGGTTCGCCGAAACCGACCAGCAGTTTCAGGGCCTCCAACGCTTGCAGGCTACCGACCAGCCCTACCAGCGGGCCCACCACGCCGGCTTCGCTGCAGGTCAGTTCGGTATCGCTGCCGTGCCCGTATAAACAGTGGTAGCAAGGGCTTTCGGCGCGGCGCGGGTCGAACACCGACAACTGCCCTTCAAGGCGAATCGCCGCGCCGCTGATCAACGGCTTGCCAGCGGCGACGCAGGCGGCATTCACCGCTTCACGGGTGGAAAAGTTGTCGCTGCAATCGAGCACCACGTCCACCGCTTCTACCGCGGCGGCCAGGGAATAGGCATCCAGCGCGGTGCGATGAGCGACCAGTGTGATTTCCGGGTTGATGGCGGTCAGGCGACGCAGGGCCGAGTCGACCTTGGCCTGCCCGACGCTGTCGGTGTCATGGATGATCTGGCGCTGCAGGTTGGTCAGGTCGACCGTGTCGAAGTCCGCCAGATGCAACTCGCCCACACCGGCCGCCGCCAAGTACAACGCAACCGGCGCACCCAGGCCACCGAGGCCGACGATCAACGCACGGGCATTTTTCAGGCGCAATTGGCCGTCGATGTCGACATGCTGCAACAGAATCTGTCGGCTATAGCGCAACAGCTCCTGGTCGGTCAGCACGGGCGACGCCCCAGGGTAATGCGCTCGTGACCGCCGAGGTCGATGCGGCTGTGTACCTCTTCAAAGCCTTCACTCAATAGCAGGTCGCGCACGGCCGGGGCTTGGTCGTAACCATGCTCCAGCAGCAGTCGTCCGCCGGCATTCAGGTGAGCGGGGGCTTCTTTGATGATCAGGCGCAAGTCGTCCAAACCATCATGACCGGCCACCAGTGCGCTGGCCGGCTCAAAACGCACGTCGCCCGCCACCAGGTGCGGATCGTTGGCGGCGATGTACGGCGGGTTGCTGATGATCAGGTCATAGGTATGACCTGGCAGCGCGCTGAACCAATGGCTGTTCAGCACCGTCGCGTTATTAAGGTGCAGGCGCTGGCGATTGCGTTCGGCCAGGGCCACGGCCTCCAGCACACGGTCGACGGCGGTGACCTGCCAGGCTGGCCGTTCACTGGCCAGGGCCAAGGCGATGGCACCGCTGCCGGTGCCCAGGTCGAGGACCTTGGCGGGCGTGGCCGGCAACAATTCCAAGGCCGCTTCCACCAGCAGTTCGGTGTCCGGACGCGGGATCAGCGTATGCGGCGCGACCTCCAGGTCCAGCTTCCAGAAGCCCTGCTGGCCGAGGATATAGGCGACCGGCTCGCCGCCGCGACGGCGCTGCAGGTAGCCGGCGAACGTCAGCGCGTCTTCGCTGCTGACGATTTTCTCGGGCCAGGTGTGCAGGTAGCTGCGGGATTTACCCAACGCCGCCGCCAACAACAACTCGGCATCCAGGCGCGCGGTAGGCGAGTCGGGCAGGTCGGCGGCGCGCAGCAGGCTGGCAATAATGGTCATTTATTCACCTATCGCCGCCAACTGATCCGCTTGATATTCGGCAAGCAACGGTTCGATCACCGCGTCCACGCCACCGGCGAGGATCTCGTCCAGGGAATAAAGCGTGAGGTTGACCCGGTGGTCGGTGACCCGGCCCTGGGCAAAGTTATAGGTACGGATGCGCTCGGAGCGGTCGCCCGAGCCCACCAGCAACTTGCGCTCGCTGGCAATTGCATTGGCGGCGGCGCTGGTCTGTTGGTCGTTGAGCTTGGCCGACAGCCAGGACATGGCCCGCGCACGGTTCTTGTGCTGGGAACGTTCTTCCTGACACTCCACCACAATGCCCGACGGCAAGTGGGTGATACGGATCGCCGAGTCGGTCTTGTTAACGTGCTGACCGCCAGCGCCCGACGAGCGGTAAGTGTCGACACGCAAGTCGGCCGGGTTGATCTCGATCGCTTCCTGTTCGTCCGGCTCGGGCAACACCGCGACGGTGCACGCCGAGGTGTGGATTCGGCCTTGGGACTCGGTCGCCGGAACCCGTTGCACGCGGTGCGCGCCGGACTCGAACTTGAGCTTGCCGTAGACGTTGTCGCCTTCGACCCGCGCGATAACCTCTTTATAGCCGCCGTGCTCGCCTTCGTTCTCGGACAGGATCTCGACACGCCAGCCGCGACGCTCGGCATACCGCGAATACATGCGGAACAGGTCGCCGGAGAAAATCGCTGCCTCGTCGCCGCCGGTGCCGGCACGGATTTCGAGGAACACGTTGCGCCCGTCATTCGGGTCCTTGGGCAGCAGCATGCGCTGCAGGTCGCCTTCCAGCTCGGCCAGCTTTTCCTTGGCTTCGCGGACTTCTTCCACGGCCATTTCGCGCATGTCCGGGTCGCTGTCCTTGAGCAGTGCCTGGGCACCTTCAAGGTCGGCCTGCACTTTGGTCAGGTGCTTGTAGGTCGCCACAATCGGCTCAACTTCGGCGTATTCCTTCGAATACGCACGGAACTTGGCCTGATCGGAGATGACCTCACCATCGCCGAGCAGCGCGGTCAGTTCTTCGAAACGGTCCTGGAGCACGTCCAGTTTATTGAGCAGTGACGCTTTCATTGCAGTTTTTTATCCGAAGAGCTATCTGACGCGCCCTCACCGAGGGCAAAGAGTTCCTGGGCCATGGCCAGCGCATCGAGGCGGCCTTCGGCGGTAAGCTTTTTTAATTGTACGCTGGGCGCGTGGAGCAACTTGTTGGTAAGGCCTCGGGCCAGTTGCATCAGCACGTCTTCAGCGCTGCTGCCGTTGGCGAGCAAGCGCTGGGCCTTGAGCAGCTCCTCGTCGCGCAGGCGCTCGCCTTGCTGACGATACGCCTTGAGCACGTCCACTGCGGCCAACTCACGCAGGCGCACCATGAAGTCGTCTGCGCCGGCGCTGACCATTTCTTCAGCGGCCTGGGCTGCACCCTGGCGGCTCTTGAGGTTTTCGGCGACCACTTCGTGCAAATCGTCGACGCTATAGAGGTAAACGTCGTCCAACTCGCCGACTTCGGGCTCGATATCGCGGGGAACGGCAATATCCACCATAAAGATGGGTTTGTGCTTGCGCAGCTTCAACGCGCTTTCGACCGCGCCTTTGCCAAGAATCGGCAACTGGCTGGCGGTGGAGCTGATCACAATATCGCTGCGCACCAATTCGGCCGGGATATCTGCCAGCAGCACGGCATGTGCGCCGAACTGCTCGGCGAGGATGCTGGCACGCTCCAGGGTACGGTTGGCCACCACGATGCGCTTCACCCCCAGGTCATGCAGGTGGCGGGCGACCAGGGTGATGGTCTCGCCGGCGCCGATGAGCAGGGCCTGGCTACGTTGCAAGTCACTGAAAATCTGTTTGGCCAGGCTGACCGCAGCGAACGCTACGGACACCGGGTTTTCGCCGATGGCGGTGTCGGTACGCACCTGCTTGGCGGAGTTGAACGTGGCCTGGAACAGGCGACCCAGCAGCGGGCCGACGGTGCCGGCCTCACGCGCCACGGCGTAGGCGGACTTCATCTGGCCAAGGATCTGCGGCTCGCCCAACACCAGCGAATCGAGACCGGACGCCACGCGCATCATGTGACGAACTGCCGCATCGTCTTCGTGCACATAAGCGCTGGCGCGCAGGTCATCGAGGTCCAAATGGTGATAATCGGCCAGCCAGCGCAGCACCACATCCGCTGAAAGATGTTCCTGTTCTATATAAAGCTCACTGCGATTGCAGGTCGAAAGGATCGCTGCTTCGCGACTGTCGGTGAGCCGGCAGAGCTGCTGCAGGGCCTCAACCAACTGCTCTGGCGTAAACGCCACGCGCTCGCGCACGTCTACGGAGGCAGTCTTGTGGTTAATACCGAGTGCGAGGAAGGCCATTCAATATCGCTGATGATGTCGGGAAGCCGACAATTGTCCTACTTCGAAAGATTCAGAACAACCACCGTCGTCTATTGTCCTAATGCCTTGTGCCTATAAAGGCACCCATTGAGACTCGGTTATGTTTGGCCGAAGGCTTGTGTCATGATGATCCGACCGCAGGTTAGTCGTCCTCTTCCTATATGAATAGATCCTCCGCGTTGCTCCTTGCTTTTGTCTTCCTCAGCGGCTGCCAGGCCATGGCACCCGTGTCGCCGGACGGTACCCCGCCGGTGGAAGACAGCACCCCCGCCCCTGAAAAGCCCAAGGTTTATTCCTCGTTCAGTGAAGAAACGGTGTACAGCCTGCTGACCGCGGAGCTGGCCGGCCAACGCAATCGCTTCGACATTGCGCTGGATAACTACGTGACCCAGGCCATCAACACCCAGGATCCGGGCATTTCCGAGCGGGCCTTCCGCATCGCCGAATACCTGGGCGCCGACCAGGCTGCGCTGGACACGTCGCTGATCTGGGCGAAAAACGCTCCGGACGATCTGGAAGCACAACGGGCGGCAGCGATTCAGCTGGCGCGCGCCGGGCGCTATGACGACTCCATGGTCTATATGGAGAAAGTCCTGCAGGGCAAGGGCGACACCCATTTCGACTTCCTCGCGCTGTCGGCTGCCGACACCGACCAGGACACGCGCAATGGCCTGATGAAGAGTTTCGACCGCCTGCTGCAAAAACATCCGAAGAACAGCCAACTGGTGTTCGGCAAGGCACTGCTGCTGCAACAGGACGACGAAGCCGACGCAGCCCTGAAGCTGCTCGAGCAGAACCCGCCGGAAGAAGGCGAAATCGCCCCGATCCTGCTGCGCGCACGCCTGCTGCAGAACCTCAATCGCGGCAAGGAAGCGATTCCTCTGCTGGAAAAAAATATCAAGAAGTATCCGGACGACAAGCGCCTGCGCCTGACTTACGCCCGCATGCTGGTGGAGCAGGACCGCATGGAGGACGCCAAAGTGCAGTTCGCCAACCTGGTCCAGCAATACCCGGACGACGACGAGTTGCGTTATTCCCTGGCACTGGTATGCCTGGAAGCCAAGGCCTGGGACGAGGCCAAGGGGTATCTGGAAGAGCTGATCCAGCGCGAAAGCCATGTGGACTCGGCCCACTTGAACCTTGGCCGCATCGCTGAAGAACGCAACGATCCACAAGCTGCGCTGCTCGAATACGCACAAGTCGGCCCCGGCAACGACTACCTGCCGGCCCAATTGCGCCAGGCCGATATCCTGATGAGCAACGGCCGTACCGACGAGGCGGAAAAACGCCTGGCCGCTGCGCGGGATGCCGAACCTGACTACGCGATCCAGCTGTACCTGATCCAGGCCGAGACCTTGTCGGCCAACAAACAGGGCGAGCGTGCCTGGAAACTGCTGCAACAAGCCTTGCTGCAGTTCCCTGACGATTTGAACCTGCTGTACACCCGCGCCATGCAGGCCGAAAAACGCAATGACCTGGCGCAGATGGAAAAAGACCTGCGCCTGATCATCAAGCGCGACCCGGACAATGCCATGGCCCTCAACGCCCTGGGCTACACCTTGTCTGACCGCACGACGCGCTACGCCGAAGCCAAGGTGCTGATCGAACAAGCCCACAAGCTCAACCCGGAAGACCCTGCCGTACTCGATAGCCTGGGCTGGGTGAATTACCGCCTGGGCAACCTGGACGAAGCTGAACGCCTGCTGCGCCTGGCACTGGAGCGCTTTCCCGACCAGGAAGTCGCCGCCCACTTGGGTGAAGTGCTGTGGGCCAATGGCAAGCAGCGCGAAGCACGCCAAATCTGGGAAAAATTCCTCAAGGAACAACCCGAAAGCCCTATCCTGCGCGGCACCATCAAGCGCCTGACCGGATCCGAGACCCTTTAAGCTTATGTTCTTGCGCCACGTTATCGTTTTCAGCTTCATTGCCCTGCTCGCCGGTTGCGCAGGCTTCGGTTCCCGTGAATCCGTCGAAGGCCAGGGCAACCCGGCGCAATGGCAGCAACACAAGGACCAGCTCAGCAGCATTGATGGCTGGCAGATTGAAGGCAAAGTCGGCGTCCGCGCCCCCAAGGACTCCGGCAGCGGTACCTTGTTCTGGCTGCAACGCCAGGACTACTACGATATTCGCCTGTCGGGTCCCCTGGGCCGTGGCGCGGCGCGCCTGACCGGTCGACCGGGACACGTCAGCCTTGAAGTGGCCAACCAGGGTCGCTATGAAGCCACCTCGCCGGAAGAATTGCTTGAACAACAGATTGGCTGGAAGCTGCCGGTGTCTCATCTGGTCTGGTGGGTACGCGGCTTGCCCGCACCGGACAGCAAGAGTCGCCTGAGCCTGAACGGCGATAGCCGCCTGGCGACGCTGGAACAGGATGGCTGGCAGGTCGAGTATTTGAGCTATGTGGAACAAAGCGGTTATTGGCTGCCCGAGCGCATCAAGCTGCACGGCCCCGACCTTGATGTCACGCTGGTGATCAAGGACTGGCAACCGCGCAAACTGGGGCAATAACGTGTCCGTACAAACATTGACCCTGCCCTCCCCGGCCAAACTCAACCTGATGCTGCACATTCTGGGTCGCCGTGAAGACGGCTATCACGAACTGCAGACGCTGTTTCAATTTCTCGACTACGGCGATGAGCTGACCTTCGCCGTGCGCGACGATGGCGTGATCCAGCTGCATACCGAATTCGAAGGCGTCCCTCACGACAGCAACCTGATTGTGAAGGCGGCGAAAAAACTTCAGGCGCAATCCGGTTGCCCGCTTGGCATCGATATCTGGATCGATAAAATCCTGCCCATGGGCGGCGGTATCGGTGGCGGCAGCTCGAATGCCGCGACGACTTTGCTGGGCCTGAACCACTTGTGGCGCCTGGGCTGGGACGATGATCGCCTGGCTGCGCTGGGCCTGACGCTGGGCGCCGACGTCCCGGTTTTCGTGCGTGGGCACGCCGCTTTCGCCGAGGGCGTGGGCGAAAAACTCACCCCGGAATACCCCGAAGAGCCGTGGTATGTCGTGCTTGTTCCGCAAGTATCTGTAAGTACAGCAGAAATTTTTTCAGATCCGCTGTTGACACGTAACTCTCCTCCCATTAAAGTGCGCCCCGTTCCCAAGGGAAACAGTCGAAATGACTGCTTACCGGTTGTAGCAAGGCGTTATCCAGAGGTACGTAACGCTTTGAATTTGTTAGGTAAATTTACCGAAGCAAAATTAACCGGAACTGGAAGTTGTGTGTTTGGGGGCTTCCCAAGCAAAGCTGAAGCTGATAAAGTCTCGGCCCTTCTTACAGAGACCCTTACAGGGTTTGTAGCAAAGGGAAGCAACGTTTCGATGTTGCATCGCAAGCTGCAAAGTCTGCTCTAAAGGAACCGAGTGTTAGGCACTCGTTGCAACAGATACAGGGGCGTCGCCAAGCGGTAAGGCAGCAGGTTTTGATCCTGCCATGCGTTGGTTCGAATCCAGCCGCCCCTGCCATTTTCCTATACTCATCCAGGTTACCCTCAGCCTCTAGGTACTGCGCGTGTCCAAGATGATGGTCTTTACGGGGAACGCCAACCCCGATCTGGCTCGACGTGTCGTACGTCAGCTGCATATCCCTCTCGGTGACATCTCTGTCGGTAAATTTTCCGACGGCGAAATTACAGCCGAGATCAATGAAAACGTTCGCGGTAAAGACGTTTTCATTATTCAGCCGACTTGCGCTCCGACCAACGATAACCTGATGGAACTCGTCGTGATGGCTGATGCCTTCCGCCGCTCCTCAGCGACTCGAATCACAGCTGTAATCCCTTACTTTGGTTATGCCCGTCAGGATCGCCGTCCGCGCTCCGCACGTGTGGCTATCAGCGCGAAAGTCGTTGCTGACATGCTGACCGTGGTAGGCATCGACCGTGTTCTCACGGTTGACCTGCACGCTGACCAAATCCAGGGGTTCTTCGATATTCCGGTAGATAACATCTACGGCTCCCCCGTATTGGTGGATGACATCGAAGACCAGCGCTTTGAAAACCTGATGATCGTGTCCCCGGACATTGGTGGCGTCGTGCGTGCACGGGCCGTTGCCAAATCCTTGGGCGTGGACCTCGGGATCATCGACAAACGCCGCGAGAAAGCCAATCACTCTGAAGTGATGCATATCATCGGTGATGTCGAAGGGCGTACCTGTATTCTGGTTGATGACATGGTCGACACCGCCGGCACCCTGTGCCACGCGGCGAAAGCCTTGAAAGAGCACGGTGCCGCTAAAGTCTTCGCCTACTGCACACACCCTGTGTTGTCTGGCCGAGCGATCGAGAACATCGAAAATTCCATGCTGGACGAATTGGTGGTGACCAACACCATCCCGTTGTCCGCTGCTGCTCAAGCCTGTTCGCGTATCCGCCAATTGGATATCGCACCGGTTGTTGCCGAGGCGGTTCGCCGCATCAGCAATGAAGAATCGATCAGCGCGATGTTCCGTTAAGGGTCAAACCTGCGGTCCATCTCACTGACGAAAAGCGCCCCGCCCCGACATGTTGTTGGGGCGGGGCTTTTTTGCCCATGTCGAGTCTGGCGCTGGTCGCAAACGCCGCTCGATGATGGCTATTTTGGAGATACAACATGAATGACTTTACTCTGAACGCCCAAGCGCGTACTGACCTGGGGAAAGGTGCGAGCCGCCGCCTGCGTCACGCCGCCAACATCCCAGCCGTTGTATACGGTGGTAACAAGCCTGCTGAATCCGTGACCATCCTGTCCAAGGAAATCGCCAAGCTGTTCGAAAACGAAGCTGCCTACAGCCACGTTATCGAACTGAACGTCGACGGCACCAAGCAGAACGTCATCGTTAAAGCGATGCAGCGTCACCCGTCCAAGCAGTTCATCATGCACGCTGACTTCGTTCGCGTTGTTGCTGGCCAGAAACTGACCGCTATCGTGCCTGTGCACTTTGTTGGTGAAGACGCTCCGGTCAAGAAAGGCGGCATTGTTTCCCACACTGTTACCGAGCTGGAAGTAACCTGCCTGCCGAAAGATCTGCCTGAGTTCATCGAAGTCGACCTGTCGGCCGCTGAAATCGGCACCATCATTCACTTGTCCGACCTCAAGGCCCCTAAAGGCGTTGAGTTCGTTGCACTGGCTCACAACGACGACAAGGCTGTTGCCAACGTCCACGCGCCACGTGTTGTAGCTGAAGATGAAGAAGGCGAAACCGCTGCAGAGTAATACTCTCTGTGACGTCGGAGCTTGAGGAAACATCGCGGACCGGAACGTAGCGAGAAAGCGGGCGATAACGCGGCGTTTACTCTTGAGTAAATGATGTAATGTCGTCCACTTTCGCCGCACGCAGGTTGCGGCGATGTTATCCACAACTCCAAAGGAAGGGCCCCTGTCGTGACTGCCATTAAACTGATCGTTGGCCTGGGAAATCCAGGCGCCGAATACGAACAGACCCGGCATAACGCGGGGGCCCTTTTTGTTGAGCGCATCGCCCACGCCCAGGGTATAAACCTGGTGGCCGATCGCAAGTATTTTGGCCTGACCGGACGCTTCTCGCATCAAGGTCAGGACGTTCGTCTGCTGATTCCCACCACCTACATGAACCGCAGCGGCCAGGCTGTCGCAGCGCTTGCGGGCTTCTTCCGGATCAAACCCGAAGAGATCCTGGTGGCCCATGACGAACTGGACCTGCCACCCGGTGTAGCCAAGCTCAAGCTGGGCGGCGGGCATGGCGGGCACAATGGCCTGCGCGACATCATCGCGCAGCTGGGTAATCAGAATAATTTCTACCGTCTGCGGCTCGGCATTGGCCACCCAGGCGTTGCCAGTATGGTTTCAAATTTCGTCCTGGGTCGTGCGCCACGCGCCGAACAGGAAAAACTCGATGCCAGCATCGATTTTGCTCTCGGCGTGCTGCCGGATATCTTCGCCGGTGAATGGAACCGCGCGATGAAAAACCTGCACAGCCAGAAGGCCTGACTCTTACCGAGGGGAAACACCATGGGATTCAATTGCGGCATCGTCGGCCTGCCCAACGTCGGCAAATCCACCCTGTTCAACGCCCTGACCAAGTCCGGTATTGCAGCGGAGAACTTCCCCTTCTGCACCATCGAGCCCAACAGCGGCATCGTGGCCATGCCGGACCCGCGCCTGCAGGAACTGGCGGCTATCGTCAATCCCAAGCGTATCCTGCCGACCACCATGGAATTCGTCGACATCGCGGGCCTGGTAGCCGGCGCGTCGAAAGGTGAAGGCCTGGGCAACAAGTTCCTGGCCAACATCCGTGAAACCGATGCGATCGCCCACGTGGTCCGCTGCTTTGAAGACGAAAACGTGATTCACGTCTCCAACAGCGTCGACCCGAAACGCGACATCGAGATCATCGACCTCGAACTGATCTTCGCCGACCTCGACAGCTGCGAAAAGCAACTGCAAAAAGTCGCGCGTAACGCCAAGGGCGGCGACAAGGACGCAGTAGTCCAGAAAGGCCTGCTGGAGCAGTTGATCGCTCACTTCACCTTGGGCAAACCAGCACGCAGCCTGATGAAAAGCATGAATACCGATGAAAAAGCGGTGATCAAAGGCTTCCATCTGCTGACCACCAAACCAGTCATGTACATCGCCAACGTCGCTGAAGACGGCTTTGAGAACAACCCATTGCTCGACGTGGTCAAGGCCATCGCCGACGAGGAAGGCGCGATCGTGGTGCCGGTGTGCAACAAGATCGAGGCGGAAATTGCCGAGCTGGATGACGGCGAAGAAAAGGACATGTTCCTTGAGGCCCTGGGCCTGACAGAGCCTGGCCTGAACCGTGTAATCCGCGCCGGTTACGAGATGCTGCACCTGCAAACCTACTTCACCGCCGGTGTCGAAGAAGTCCGCGCCTGGACCGTCAAGGTCGGCGCTACTGCGCCACAGGCCGCCGGTGTGATCCACACCGACTTCGAAAAGGGCTTTATCCGCGCCGAAGTAATCGCCTACAACGACTTTATCCAGTTCAAGGGTGAAGCCGGTGCCAAGGAAGCGGGTAAATGGCGTTTGGAAGGTAAGGAATACATTGTTAAAGATGGCGATGTGATGCACTTCCGTTTTAACGTGTAAACGCTACCAGCGGTTTACGACATCAACAAAAAGCCGATGCAGTGCATCGGCTTTTTTGTGCGTGTCTGTTTACAAACCCTATAAAGCAACGGCTTACCCCTAAAGACCAAACACTTTCAGACTTCTCCTATTTATCCATTTACCCACTGAATGAAAACAGATAAAAACCAATTACAAATCTAACTTATCCTACATAGCCTAGGCAACTAACCACATTAAGAACAGGTGACAATACCTATAGACTTCGATTTACTAAGTGAGCCTGCACACTGTATTTTTAACCGTGAAGCAACAGCGATTATGGAGTGATCATTCGATGTCGGCCCTCGACCCTATGGAAAATGAAACGGAGATTTCACTGATTGACGGCCCTGATATTGAAAGTATGTTGAGCTGCACAGCCACACTGAATATTGACATTTTATTGCTCGGAGAAACCGGTACCGGCAAGGACACCTTGGCACAGCGAATTCATCATCTATCAGGACGACGGGGTAACTTCGTCGCCGTAAACTGCGCGGCTATCCCGGAAAGCCTCGCGGAAAGCCAATTGTTCGGCGTCAATAGCGGCGCCTATACCGGAGCGATGCAATCACGCGCAGGTTTTGTCGAGGCGGCCCATTTGGGCACATTGTACCTGGATGAGATCGACAGCATGCCCTTGAGCCTCCAGGCCAAGCTGCTGCGTGTACTGGAGTCTCGCGGCGTGGAACGCCTGGGCTCGACTCGGTTCATTCCGGTGGACATGCGCGTCATCGCGTCCGCGCAGCATTCGCTGCACCAGATGGTTGAGCATGGCACCTTCAGGCGCGATCTGTATTTTCGCTTGAATGTTGTCAACATCCAGATACCGGCACTACGGAACCGACGCGAGCGTATCATTCCGTTGTTCCTGGAAATGATCCGTCAGGAAGCCGAGCTGTTCAAATGTACTGCCCCCCCTCCTTCCGGAGGACTGCTGCAACAATTGCTGTGGCACTCTTGGCAGGGCAATGTTCGCGAGCTGCGCTCGACGGCCAAACGGTTCGTATTGGGTTTGCCGCCGCTTTCAAACCCCATGAGTGACCAAGCTGATACACAGATAAATCTCAAAGCTCGTCTCCAGCAAATTGAAAAAGCGTTGATTGAAGAATCGCTGCGCCGGCACCAGCATTGTGTCGATACCGTGGCGATAGAGCTGGGAGTTCCTAAGCGCACGCTGTATTACCGGATGAAACAGCTAGAGATATCATTGAGATAAATAAAATTGACTTCACAGAGACGCACTTTCCCTACAACCAATTGCCCCTCCCAAATACACAATGCGCACTCATGACCTCGCTGGATTAGAAAGCACATCCGACCAATATGCCCACAGTCAAAACATCTAGAAACATGTAATTTAATAGTTACATGGAACGCCTCAACCTTTCGTGCCACACATCTATTGCCAAGGTTAATTTGTAAGGGAACCTAAAAACTTCCCACCACATTGACCAACGGCTAATTAATTACCCTTGATAAATTCTTAGCTGGAGCATTCTCATGACTATCCCAAGTGGCGGTTATTCTGCAGGAACCCCATATTATGGTATGGGCGGGGCTAATACCCCATCGGCTGGCTCTTCTGGAGGTAACGGCGGCGTCGCCGGTGCAGAGGATAACTTTGATAAAGGTGAAGCCATCAACGACTACACTACTAAGAGACAACTCGACGCCAAACTGATCTCCGGTATCAACCAGGCTGCCAAAGCATTCCAATAACAGCCATTTACCTCTCCGGCCCATTCGCCAGAGAGGTAACCATCTCAACTCAAACGGTAGTTTTTACTCCTCTTGCCTAATCAAAGTTTTCTGCAGACGTCCCTTTAATAGGCATTCTATGAAAATACAAGAATACGTTTCCCCCAACAAAAATGCAGGCTTCAACTCTGCCGACATACCCCAAGATCAGCCGACCTGCAGTAGAGACTCCTGTTTTTTCACATCATTGCTCGAACGCTCATCAACGAAGAGTGCATCTGCTGGTGCATCTTATCTATCTCCCGCACTTACAGACGCCATGACCCCCTTGAAAACCTCGAAGACTAGAATGGTGAACTTACTGAAGTCGACAAATAAAGAGTTGGACATAGAGCGATTCCGGACATTTCCTAGCCTACTGTCCAATATCCAACTCACATCCCAACTTTTAGTAAAATGCCTTGCGAAGACCACTCAAGGCATCGATAAAATATCTAACTTGCAATAGCCATCATGAATAATTTCATTCCTATTGCATTATTTTTAGCTGCTGCACTTATGCTTAGCGGTTGCAGCGACCGCGTCGAACTTCATCGTCAACTCTCTGAGCAAGAGGCCAATGAGGTCATTGCAGAACTGGCAGATAAACATATTCGCGCGCAAAAAATCCCGGCCAAAGATGGTGTCGTCGTTTCGGTCAATGCAAACGACATAGGACGTGCCGTACGCACGTTGGAAGCAGCTGGCCTACCCCGAGTAGCCCGGACCTCGCTGGGCGATACCTTTAAAAAGGAAGGCGTCATCTCCACGCCGCTAGAAGAACGGGCGCGCTACATCTATGCCTTGTCCCAAGAACTCGAGGCCACGCTGTCAAACATCGATGGTGTCATCGTCGCCCGAGTACACGTAGTACTGCCGGAACGCATCGCACCCGGTGAGCCGGTCCAGCCCGCATCCGCCTCAGTATTTATAAAACACGACCCACGCCTGGACCCCGATAACATCCGCGCACGCGTTCGCAGGATGGTAGCAAGCAGCATCCCAGGTATGGCCGCGGCAATCGATAATCCGCAAAAACTCAGCGTGATATTCGTGCCTGCAACCACTTATAAGGAACAGCAACGCCTGGTGTATTTCGGCCCTTTCCTGGTGCCCGGCGAGGATCTGAGTTTTTGGCGAAACAGCGTAATCGTTTCTCTGCTCGGGGCGGCGGCGGCGGTGTTCGCCACGCTGTTCCTGCACCGGCGGCGTCAGCGATTTATACAAGAGTTATCTGTAGCCCGCGAACCCATCGGCCCAGCTCATGATGCCTAGGGACGAGCACTCAGCAAGGGAACACTTGGCCTGGGCTCAATGGTGGGCATTCCCTTGGAAGTACGCCCATGAAGACTGGAAGGACGACCAGTACCCTGCGGTTGACGCGCTTTATCGGAACAGGCGGTGGGTGCCCGGCGATTTTATGGGCGTGAACGCCTGTTTACCCCCCACACCCGACGCGACCGTGCTGCAACTGGCCCTTGCGTCAAATGAACAACTCGACTTGGCGCTGACACTGGTTTACGACACCTTCAATCCTAAGGCGGCTCTCCCTTTGAGCGACAGTCACCATCAGTGGTGCACACGCCTGTCCAAGGCACTGCCCCCCGCCATGCTGTCACCCGATGCCGATCCGCTGCACCTGCTCTATGCATGGCTCGATCTCACAACCTGGCAGCGCTTTAGATTGCGTTTCCCCCGTGAACGAGCGCGTGAAGTCGAAAATAGTGCCGTCTGCCTCGAAAACGCGAGCAGCCGATTGAATACGCTCTGGCAGGCAGTGGTCTGGCGCGTAACGTCCTTGCCCGGTGACCCCATAGCCCCTGATTCACACAGGTAAGGAGATCAGTGATGTTATGCCGACTTTCCATCGAGTTGTCCCAAGACAAGCCCGGGTTGCCTCGCAACCTGATCCCACGGGAAGAGCTTGCCAATTGGAAGCAGGCAGAGCAGCTCTTGAGGCACGCAAATGACCGGGCGGAGGAGCTGCTGTGTTTGACGGAAAAAAAATGCGAAGCGTTGCAGGAGCAAGCATCACTGGAAATCTGGCGACGCGCTGATGCTCAGCTCAAACGTTGGGAGCACGACCGTCAAGCGATGTGCGACAAGCTCGAGCAATATGCGAGTTCGATCACCAATGAGGCGATTCGATGCCTGCTGGATGAAACGGCAGCACCCACTAGGCTGGCGGCTCTTCTGAAACAATTGCTAACGAACCAAGTCCACGAGATCAGCGCGATCCTACTCTGCCACCCTGAAGATTTTGATGAGATAAGACACTGCCTTGCGTCTGAACAGATCACCGTTTGGAAACTTCATGCAGACGAGACGATCCTCCCGCAAACACTGATATTGAAAACCGATGAGGGCGACTTTCATATTAACTGGAGTTCTATGCTCGCCTCTTTTTTCAAACACAGAAAAGAGTTTCGAATCGAAATCTGACGCTGTGTGGTTTATGCGTTAATCACGTTCAACGATCAAACCTGATTGGTCAATTAAATCTCAATAATAGAACCCAAAAGGAATAATCATGACCGTCCCTAAGACGCTCTCGCAACAAGCATTGAAAATTGCCGATTCTGCATTCAAAAACTATGACGCTTTCCAGATGGGGGAGGTTCAGGATGCTGAGCTATTCTTTGATTTAACAAAACGAATGACGGTTACTAACGCGCTGTTCACTGAGAATCTTCGGATTGAGCACCTGTCTCTAAAAACAGCTATTGAAAGCTTCCAATAAGATGAACGATCTCGCCTGTGCTTGGCTGAATAGTCGCGCAGAACAACTCACGTTATTTGAAGGCGACGACAGGATCACTTTAAAACGTCAGGAGGCCTTCATACGACTGGAGGTTCAGTTGACCTCGACGCCTTCAGATAACACGACATTGCAAAGTTGGCTGCGCTTGGGCGCCGTCAGCATGAACCTTTTTTCGGGCACATTGGGGCGAAAAGCCGATAGTGGCGAGCTTTGGCTAATTCAAACCTTGCGCGATGGACCGGGAGAGGCACAGGTGTTCGATTGTCTTGAAACCCTGCTCAACCAGCGCGACATATGGCGTGCCACGTTCGCGCGCGTTGCTCGCCCACTCCAGCCTCTCAAACCCACCTCGCTGCGTTCACTGCCGTATTAACCAGAGAACTCTCTATGAATAACAAGACCCACAAGCGGCGCGGCTTGTTGCGCCAAGACTCGCCTGGTGCTTCATCCAGACGAACACTTTGGAGCAGCATGCTCCTGCTGTCCTGCCTGCTGGCGCCAGTGGAAAACACCTTGGGTGCCATCCCCCCAGAATGGAAAAACACCGCCTACGCCTACGAGGCCGACCATAAACCACTACGTGAAGTGCTCGAAGACTTCGCCCAGACCTTTGGCACGCAACTGCAAATCGAAGGCTTGCTGGAGGGCGACGTCAACGGCAAGATCCGCGCGAATACCCCGCAATCCATGCTGGATAGACTCGGCGTTGAGCACCGTTTTCAGTGGTACCTCTACAACAACACCCTGTTCATCAGCACGCTGGACCAGCAGGAATCCGCGCGCCTGGAAGTCTCCTCGGAAACTATTTCCGACCTCAAGCAAGCGCTGACCGATATCGGCCTGCTTGATAGCCGTTTCGGCTGGGGCGAATTGCCTGAAGACGGTGTCGTATTGGTCTCCGGCCCCAAAACCTACATCGAACAGATCAAACAGTTCAGCAGCAAACGCCGCTCGGCGGATGAAAAACAGAGCGTGCTCAGCTTCCCACTCAAGTTCGCCAATGCCGCAGACCGCAAAGTGGACTACCGCGGTGAAAAGCTCATTGTCCCCGGCGTCGCGAACATTTTGCGGGGACTCTTGGAGCCCCGCTCAGCCTCGACGCTAACAGGGATGAGCCAACCCGATTCATCCCAGCCGTCCCCTCTAACCCCCAATGTACCTCGGCTGGGCAATCCGTTACTGGGCCAAATGCTCGGTGCAAATGGCAACGCAGGACAATTGGACACGGGTCCGACAGTCACGCCACGCGCCCCGGTCTCCAAGAGCCGGATCCGCGTCGAAGCCGATGTGCGCAATAACGCTGTGCTGATCTATGACCTGCCGGAACGCCAGGCCATGTACCGCGACCTGATCACTCAACTCGACGTCGCGCGCAAGTTGATCGAAATCGACGCAATCATTCTCGATATCGAACGTACGCAATTGCGTGAATTCGGGGTGAACTGGGGTTTCCAGAACAGTCGCTTCCGCGGAGGCGTCAACATGGCACCTGGCACCTCGTCGCAAGTTTCGATTGAAAACCGTGATCGTTTTTACGCCGACATCCGCGCACTGGAGGCCAAGGGCCTGGCAACCATGGTCTCCAACCCTTCGGTGCTCACCCTGGAAAACCAGCCGGCGGTGATCGACTTCAACCGCACCCAATACATCACCCCCGGTAGAGATTACGCAACCATTTTGCCTGTTACGGTGGGCACCAGCCTCCAAGTGGTTCCCCGGGTAACGACGGGCCGCGGCGTTCACCAGATCCATTTGGTCGTGGATATCGAAGACGGTAATTTCGACGAAACCAATCCCGAGCGAGACCCCAATCACCCCGACGTTCGCCGGGGCAAGGTCAGCACTCAGGCCGTGATGCAGGAGAAGCGTTCGCTGGTAGTGGGTGGCTTCCATGTCACAGACAGTTCCGACCAGCAAAAGAAGATTCCGCTGCTGGGGGATATTCCGTTGCTGGGCAAGGCGCTGTTCTCTTCGACAGAACGCCACAACAATCGCCGTGAACGCTTGTTTATCCTGACACCCCGCGTCATCGGCGACCAGGACGACCCGTCGCGCTACTTGCCACAGGACGACCAGGCTGAGTTACAAGCGGCCCTCACACCACTGGCCAGGCGCTATTCGCCGCATCAGCCGGTGATCAAACGCAGTGACATCATCACGACGCTGGCCCGCCTGGTCAGTGGGGAAGTGCCCAAAGCGTTCAACGCCGCGCCGATGCCGCTGGGGCTGAACACCTTGTGCAGCACCCGTGACTTGCTGGCGCTGAATACCGAGCGCAGCCAGTGGTACGCCGGTCCGGACTACAACGTGGCGGTGGTCGTACTGCGCAACCAGTTCAAACGCAATGTGCGTATCGATGAAAAGGAATGCAGCAACTCGCAGACCCTGGCAGTCACCGTATGGCCGCGTGCCTGGCTCAAACCGGGTGAAGAAGCCGAGGTGTTTATTGCCATGCGCCCCGTGGTGAAGGATGAACACCTCAGTGTGCCCCGCCCCTCCTTGATCACTCCCACTCAGAAGGCCACGCCATGAAACACCCTGTACTGTGCGTCATGCTGATCGGCGCTGCACTGCTCGTCGCCGGCTGCACCCCCACCTGTAAGGGCGATTCGTGCTCACGCCCACAATCGACCAAGGACAAGATGGTGATCTGGTGGCCGCCGCAAATGCGCGTTGAGCCGGGCCCCGCCGGCGAACGTGCGGATTACCAGACGGTATCGCTGGAACGGTGAGGTCCTCGTCAATGCCCGACGATCAACGCAAGGTATTTCTGGACAACCTGGTGAGCGGCACTGCTGCTCACCTGCCGCTCGCGCCCGGTATCAAGGTAAGCGCACTGCACGCTGGAGATCGCCCGGGACTCGCCCTGCAAGTTGCTCGCGAAGCGCTGCAGACCGGGCAATTGCAGCGGGTATTGGAGCTTCGCTGTGAGCACGCGCTGGCGTTCGATGGGTGTTTTGTTTACCTCGACGCCCAGTACGCCCTGGTGATCTGGCACGCACTGCCTGCCTCCAACAGCGCGCTCGACAAGATCCTCAGCCGGATGCTGTCACTGGCCGGCCTGCAAGCCTTGGATACCAGCTCGATCCGCTGATCAGCGCCGTTCAAGCTCCGGCAATTCCAGGGTTTCGCGCTTGGCCTCATCATCAAGCTCGCGCAAGGTGCGGTAAATCAGCGCCACGGCCCGCAAGGTCTCGCGCGGGATGCTTGCGCCCAGCTTTTTCGTGTAGAGCGTGCGCGCCAGCCATACGCATTGGATCACCGGCACATCGGCCGCCTTGGCGCGGCGGATCAATGTGCGCGCTTCATCGTCGGTGCCTTTGCTCACCAGCATCGGCAGCGGCGTTTTACCGGGGCGGTAATACAGGGCGACAGCAAAGTGCGTCGGGTTGACCACCAGCATGTCGGACTCCTCCAGCTTGGGCAGCTTGACCTTGGGCTCTTCCTGGGCCAATTGATACGCCAGCGAACGCCGCTGCCCTTTGACGTGGGGGTCACCCTCCATGTCCTTGTACTCCTTGACCACCTCCACCTGGGTCATGCGCATGCGCTTGGCGAAAAAGTGCCTCACCATGATCAGGTCGATAAGCGCCAGCACCAGCAGCATACCGAGGCAGACATGCAGCAAGTGACGAAACAGCGCAATCAACGCCAGGATGTAACTTTGCAGATCGCTGGTGGCCAGGTTGATCAGCGTGCCCAATGAGGGCCAGATCACCCCATACAGAATCGAAGCAATCAGGCAGGCCTTCGCAACGCTCATCAGCAGGTTCATCAACTGCTGGGCAGAGAACATCTGCTTGACTTGGCTGATAGGGTTGAGGCGATTGAAATCCAGCTTCAGCGTCTCGGGAGCGAACAGCAACCCGAACTGCATCCAACTGCTGATCAGCTTCGTGGTAATCGCCACCCCGACCATCAACAGGGCGAACGAAAAAAACACGGTCATCCCCTCAAACAGCACTTCTTCCAGCGCTCGCGTAAAGGGCTGGGTCAGGCGTGACAACGGCAGTAGCATCAGTTGCTGGAAACGTTGCAGGCTGGTCTCGGCGGTGAACAAGGCGATCTCGCTGATGGCCGTCAATGCCAGCAGCTTTGCAACGTCCTGGCTTTGGGCGACCTGGCCTTTCTTGCGCTGGTCACGCAGTTTCTTGGCTGACGCGGGGTGCTTTTTTTCGCCGGAATCGCTCATGGGATGGCGACCTTGATCAACAACCTCAGTGAATGTTTAAGATCGCCCAACAGCCCCATGCGCCCGACGATCAGGTCCTGCAACAGCGCAAAGTAGAGCAAGAGAATACCGATCCCCGCCAGACTCTTGACCGGTGGTGCCAGCGTACTGACTTGTAACTGTTGGCTGTAGACCCCCAGCAGCGCGATGCCGAACTCCAGCAACAGCAAGACCGCGATAAAGGGCGCGGCGTAGAGCAACATGTGCGTGAAGGTGTCACCCAACAGGTCGATGAACACGCTCATGCCATTCGCCGCCGGCAGCGGGAACCATGCGGTGGGAGGCCAGATCAGGTAGCTGTCCCAGATCACCTGGGTCAGCGTGCCCAACCCCAGGCTCACCATCAGCAGGAAAATCGCCAGTTGCTTGAACAAGTGTCCAATCGGCGTCGCATCCGGCCCCAACGAGGGGTTGAGCTGGCCGCCAGCCAAAGCGCCGCGTTGGTTATCCAGCAGCGCCCCCACTGACTCGAACATCCAGAACGGCATCGCCAGCAGCACGCCCAATAGAACCCCCAAGGCCACCTCCTTGAGCACCAGCGCCCCCAATAGAATCGCGGAGTAATCCTGGCCTGCCAACGCCGCATAGATACCCGGCGCAGGCATCAATGCCAAGACCATCACGAGGGTATGGCGCGGCATGCCCCTTATATGCTGGAAACAGAACGCCGCCACCAGGATGCCGCAGGGGTAGATCCGCGCCATGCCGATCACCAGGCTGGGCAAATACTCGAGATAGAGCAGCACGGGCAGGCCCTCAGTTCAGGGCCGAGCGGCCGATCATGTCAAAGGTCAGGTTGATCAGTTGGATCAACTCCACGCCTATCCAGCGGCCGGTCATGATCAGTGTGATCCCCACCGCCACCAGCTTGATGCCGAAGGGTAGCGTCTGGTCCTGCACCTGCATCAGTGCCTGGACCAGCGACGTCATCACGCCTACCACCACCGCCACCAACAAAGGCGGTGCCGACAGCACCACCACCAGCAACATGCCCTGCTTGAACAGTACGATTGGTTCCATAAGCCCCTCAGAGATAGGAAAGGAACAGGCTGTCGAGCAAACGCGACCAGCCGGACACCATCACGAACAACAGCAGTTTGAGGGGCAGGGAAATGGTCATCGGCGAGACCATTTGCATGCCCAGCGCCAGCAGCAGGTTGGAGACAATCAAATCGATGACGATGAAGGGGATGTAGATCAGGAAGCCTATCTCGAACCCCGCCTGCAGTTGCGACAGCACGAACGCCGGGATCAGCAGGATCAGGTCTTCGCGTTGCACCTCCTGGGCCATTTGCGCGGGCCACAGGCGTGCAGTGTTTTCCAGCAGGTGCGTCAGCACATCCGGGTCGATGTTGCGCAGCATAAAGGCACGCAACGGTTTGATGGCTTCATTTGCCGTCTGCAGCAGCGTTTGCACGTTGCTCAGGTCAAGAGGCGAAGCTTTGACGCTCTCGGCAATTTCATACCCTACCGGCGCCATGATAAATAGCGTGGTCGCAAGCGCGATGCCATTGATAGCCATGCTCGGCGGCACCTGCTGCACGCCGATGGCGTTGCGGGTGATCATCAGCACAATCACGATCTTCAAGAACGCCGTACAGACGACCAACAGCATGGGCATCAACGACAATGCCGCCAAAAATACCGCCAGGACTAAGGGGTCCAACCCTTGCAGTATCATCGACCGAACATCACGCGCGACAACTGCAAACCCAGGCGCCCGTCGACTTCCACCAACTGTCCCTGGCCAATAGGCCGATCACCGTAATAGAGGCCCGCCATGCCCGGTGCGTAACCGGCAATGCCCAGCACCGCGCCCGGCGCGAGGTTGCGCAACTCGCCCAGGGTGAGGTTCAACGTGCCGCAGCGTACGTTCAGCGCCATGCTCAGTTCATCGAATGGCTCGTGACCGAATACGTCCGTCACGGGTTCATCGTCTTCTTCCCCGGCGTAGTGGGGGGCTATGAATTCTTCGTCCACAGACGTCTCCTCGATTGAAGTAAGGGTCAGGCACAACGGCCCACTGTCATCGTCAATGCACCCATGCAATCGGTGTGTGCCAACCTGTACGTAGCCATTGCCCTGGGCTAGAAAAAAGCTCTGCTCAAGCACCAGCACATCACCGACCCGCAGGCTGCGTGCTTGCGCGATCGGTAACTGCAAACGCCCAAGGGTCACCGCGATAGCCAGTCGAAACGACGCGGGCATCGGCCCGGCGCGGCCACGCCACGGGCCGGCATCGCACAACGCCAGGAAACTCTCGGGGCTCAGCCACACATACCCCTCGACCCGGGTTTGCCCCAGGGTCACACTGAGTCGGCAGCCAAACGCCTTGGGTCGGTCGGTCTCCAGCAATCTCACATAGCCCAACAAGGCTCGCACCTGAGGACTCAGGTGAAGCTGGAACAGCTCCCAGAACCAGGAATCCGGATCGTTGCCGGAGGGGGCCAACGTCACAGGGCACTCGCCCAGCAGGCTGAGCAACGGACCGGCTTCGGCGAGCGCCAGCACGCCACACACCGTTTCGAAGCACACCGCTTCGCCTCTTGCGGGGGCACGCCCAGGCTCGAGCCGCAACTGGCCACCCTGCCCGGCCACCTGAAACGCCAGGCTCAGGCCACGGCCCAGTCGACGTCGCGCGGCAACCGTGCTGCTCTTAACCAAAGGCACTGTCAGCAGCGGCACTATCATGCGCAGCCGACAGTGGGCAGATGCAGGCTGACCGGCTGACCCAGCGTGGCCGCAAACCGATCCTCACACTGTTGCCGCACGCCGCTTAACCAACGCGCCGTCGCAGCTTCCTCCGCCTCCAGGTCGATACTCCAGGCACCTTGTTCGCGGCGCACACTGGCGTTGATCCGCCCCAGGCGGGGCAAGTACAAGACCGCCTTGAGCGGCCACTGGGGCGCGGCCTGCAGACGCGGCGCCAGTTGCTCGGCAAGCGCCTCGATCATGACAACATCGCCCGACGCCCGGGTTCCGAACAGGGACGCCTGCGCCCCTGAGCCCTCATCGTCAGCGGCCCAACACTGGGCAAACAACCGCGTCAGCTCCGCCGGCACCCCACCTGCGCCCCCGGGTTCTCGCTCCTCTCGCGGATCACGTCGGCGTGGACGTTCAGCGGGTTTATCTGAAACCTGGGTCATGTCGGCTCCTGCGCCAATAAAAGGGATAGCTCCTGAAGTTTTTCCACCTGCCGCAGGCATTCAGTGACCTGTTTCTGGGCTGTGCCGACGCGGGTTTGCTTCTCTTCGCGCTGCCCCTGCAAGGCCTCCAACTGCCCCATGTCCCGCCGGGTATTGGCAGACAAGGAACGCTCCTGGCCGCCCCAGGACTTCAGGGCTTTCAAGGTCAGTACCTGCCCCTGGTGCTGGCTGAGCAACCGAGCACTTTGCAGGGCCTCCTCTTGCCGAGTGTGCTCAAGCGCATCCTGGGCCTGCTGGATATTCGCAAGCAGGGCCTGCTGGGCACGCTTAGCCTCACGCAGGGCGCGCTCGGCCCGATCCGCACGGTGCCGGCGCAGGCGCCGTAGCGTCTCCACTTCACTGAGCAGCACATCAGAATGGGACATAGGTGGTCAGCTCCTTGAGTTGCGCAAGCGTCGCCGCCATCGGTGCAGGCTCACGCAAGTCCTGGCGCAAGAAACCATCGACAGCCTGGCGACTGTCCACAGCCAGGTCGGTCAAGGCATCACTCCCTGGCTGGTATTCCCCCAGCTTGAGCATCAGCTCGATCTGCTGATAGGCCGACAACAAACGTCGCAACGCCGTACCCGCCTGAATATCCTCGGGCTGGGCGACGTTGCTCAAAATCCGCGACAGGCTCGCCAGCACATCCACCGCGGGATAGTGCCCACGCTCGGCCAACTTACGGGACAGCACGATATGGCCGTCGAGCAGCGAGCGCACTTCATCGGCCACCGGGTCGTTCATTGAGTCCTGCTCGATCAGCACGGTGTAGATCGCCGTGATCACGCCGTCACGGGTCAACCCGGCGCGTTCAACCAACCGCGGCAACAGGCTGTACACCGACGGCGGCAGCCCCCCACGGCCCAGGGGCTCGCCGGCGGCCAGGCCGATTTCGCGCTGGGCCCTGGCGAAACGTGTCAGGGAGTCGATCAGCAGCAACACGCGCAGGCCCTTGCGCCGATAACCCTCAGCCAACGCCGTCGCCGTGAACGCGGCACGCGCTCGTTCCATGCTGGAACGATCGGAGGTGGCACACACCAGCACCGCTTTGGAACGCAGTTGCTCATCCAGCTCATGGTCGAGAAACTCACGCAGCTCGCGCCCCCGCTCGCCGATCAGGCCGAACACGATGACGTCACACTCCACGTTACGGGCGATCTCGGCCAACAGGGTGGTCTTGCCGCAACCCGCCCCGGCGAACAGGCCCACGCGCTGGCCTTCGCCCAGCGTCAACAGGCCATCGATGGAACGCACCCCAGTGGCCAGCGCGCGGTGGATCCGTGGCCGCTCGGTGGGCAACGGTGCCTCACACAACACTGCGCTGGTGTCCGGCAAGTCGGCCTCGACAAACGCACCGGGACCTTCGCCCGAGATCGGCCGCCCGAAACCATCCAGCACCTGGCCCAGCAGTGCCTCGCTGACCTGCACCCGATGCGCGACCCCGAGGCGCTCGACGCCGGCGCCCACCTGGACCCCTTCCAGGTTGCCCAGCGCACTGAGCACAGCATCCTGCTGATCGAAACCAATGATCTCTGCGAGCATATAGTCGCCCGGCTTTTTCTCCACACGGCATAAATCACCGATACGCGCCTGGGGGAGTCGACACTGCAACAACATGCCATTTACGCGCTGGATGCGGCCCCGCATCGTCACGGGCGCGAAGGTCGCCAGCGACTCGGCCTGGCGCTGCTGCCAGGCGTCGAGACGCGCTTGCAGTTGCGCGTTCACCAGCGCACCTCATAACGCTGTACGCCGTCAAAAACCACTTTGCTGTTGTCGATCAGCACCAGGCGCAGGCCATCCACTTCATCCCCGACAAACAGCCGACTGCCCTCCTCCAGGACCACATGGCCATTGGGCCCACCCACGATCTGCACAATCTTGAACGGCAACGCCCCATCCCGTACGCGCACACGGCTGATCACCGGCACCGCGCTGTCAAATTGCTCGCCAAAACGGTTGAGCATGCGCGCGACCAGTTCGACATCATCCTGTGAGACATCCCCACTGAGCGCGACCTGCCCATTGATGACCTGCAAATTGACGCGCTGGCTCAATTCACGCTCGCCGAGCATCTTCAACAACTGTTGGCGCACTTCGAACGGCGAGGCCAGTTCCTGTTTCTGAACAACCGGCGGCATCAAGGAAGCCTGGGCCTCAGGCTCACCCGTGGAGGCCATGCCCAACACGATGAAGATGACCGTCACCACCAATACCAAGGTAATCAGGCGTTTTTGCTGCGAGTGCGTGATGGTCGATAACTTAAGTACCCGCGCCGGGTCATTGACCTGGGGCGACGCTACCGGTGCAGGGGCCGGCGCCTGGGGCCAGGGTTGATCGGCCGAGGTGACACACAGCCGCACGCCTCCCACCGAAAATGTGACGTTCGGCGCCAAGCGTGCGATCTGTGCCAGTAACTGACCATCAGCCCCATGCAACAGTCCTGCCTCGGCCTGCACTGACCAGTTCGAGTCGATGAATCTCAGCCACGCATGGTGCTCGGCGATACCCGG
This sequence comes from Pseudomonas petroselini, assembly GCF_045037875.1. Taxonomy (NCBI): domain Bacteria; kingdom Pseudomonadati; phylum Pseudomonadota; class Gammaproteobacteria; order Pseudomonadales; family Pseudomonadaceae; genus Pseudomonas; species Pseudomonas petroselini. The sequence goes on along the minus strand of NZ_CP173614.1, from coordinate 1,525,807 downwards.
ATCGTTCAGCACCAGGTCAGCATCGACGTGGGCACCGATGCTCCACTGCTCCCCAAACAAGGGCAACGCAGCGCCCTGATGCAGCCCATCGAGCACTCGCAACTCAAACATCATCGCGCCCTCCCTGCGGGACATCGTCCAGCGCTCATGCCACCGCCCCGCGCATCAACTCGTCCTGGCCAAGGTCGAAGCGCCCCAGCACTTTGACCTTGGAGGTACTGCCCAGCTCGGCGAAAGACAGCACCGGTACGTGGTTGAATTCTTCCAGCAACAACGTACGCAAAGGGCTGCGCAAGTCCTGAGCGACGAGCATCACGCTCTTGAGTTTGGGGCGCACCGAAAAGGCTTGATTGAGCAAGTTGACCAACGCCGCGCTGTGTTCGTCGTCGAGTGCAAAGAACACCCCGGTCTGGGTCTGGCGCAGAGCTTCACGCAGGATGTTTTCCGCCTGCGGCGACAGTAACCAGGCATGCAGGCCGTCGGCTTCGCTGTACTGATGGTAGATCTGCGCCTTGAGCGCAATGCGCGCATAGTCGGCCAACGCGTCCGGTTCACGCTCATGCTGACCGTACTCGATCAGCGACTCGACAATCAGCCGCACCGCGCGCAACGGCACACCCTCGCTGGCCAGGCGTTGCAACACCGCCGAAAAACGCGACAGCGGCATGATCCGCTGCAGCTCCTGGACCAATTCCGGCTGGTTGTGCTCCAGCCAACTGAGGATTGACTTGCTCTCCTGGATTCCCAGGAACTGCGGCCCGCTGAGCATCATGGCCTGCTTCATGCGCTCAACAATCAGGCTCGCGGCGGTGAAGCGCTCCAACTGCGGATCATCGAGCAGCGGATCGCCCAGCGGTAACCAGACCCAATGCTGTTCATCGCGCTCTGCCAGCCCCGGTATGCCGTGTTCAGGCTCAACCGTCAGCGCCTTACGCTCAACCGCCACGAGGTTGACCACCGACGCCTTGACCATCGGTACCTCATGCACACAGAAGCGCATTTCCTCGTCGGCCAGCGAGTCATCAAGTTCCACCTCGAACGGTGGCAGTGTCAGGCCAATGTTCGCGACCAGCGCATTTCGCGCCTGGCGAATCGAGTGCACAAGATCAGCCACCTCAGGCGTCCCCCGCAACGCCGGGGAGAACTGCAACAGGTAGGGCCTCGATGGATCAAACCCACGCAAGTCCTCACGACCGTTCTCTTCGGGACGCACCACGTCGGCGACTTCAGCCTCCGGTTGCTCTTGCCGCTGGCGCTGACGCGCCAGGTAATACCCCAAGCTGCCGGTGATCAGCGCTATCAGGATAAACACCCCGGTAGGCATGCCGGGTACTGCGGCAAAGGCAAGCATCCCTACCGAAGCGATCATCCAGCTCTTGGGTTCGCTGGTCATCTGCCGGGCAATTTCGGCCCCTATATTGCTGACGCCCTTGCGCCCATCCGGCGCCACACGGGTGATGATCATGCCGGCAGTGAGGGAGATCAGCAGCGCCGGGATCTGCGCAATCAGGCCGTCACCAATGGTCAGCACCGAGTACAGCGCCATCGAGTCGGCGGCGCTCAAACCGTGCTGGAACATGCCCGTGGAGAAACCGCCCAACAGGTTGACCACTACGATGATCAAGCCGGCGATAGCGTCGCCCTTGACGAACTTCATCGCCCCGTCCATGGCACCGAACAACTGGCTCTCACGGGACAACTGCTCCCGCTTATCCCTGGCTTGCATGCCGTCAATCAAACCGGCGCGCAAGTCGCTGTCGATGGACATCTGCTTGCCGGGCATCGCATCCAGGCTGAAACGCGCCGCCACTTCGGCCACCCGCTCCGAGCCTTTGGTGATCACCAGGAAGTTGACCAGGGTCAGGATCAGAAAGATCACCATCCCCACCGCCAGGTTGCCGACGACCACGAAATTGCCAAAGGCCTCGACGATGTCACCGGCGTCCTGTTCCAACAGGATCAGGCGCGTTGTCGCAATCGACAGCGCCAGGCGAAACATGGTGGTCAACAGCAGAATCGAGGGGAACGACGAGAATGCCAGGGGGCCCGGCAGGTACAGCGCCAATACAATCAACAGGCACGAAATGCAGATATTGAGCGCAATCAGAATGTCCACCAGCCAGGTAGGCAGCGGCACGATGAAGATGAATACGATGGCCATCACCACCACGGCGCCCAGCACTTCGGCGCGCTGCGCTACCTTGAGCAAAAACCGGTTGATGGCCGAAAGCGCAGTCACGCCAGGGGCCCCAGCTCATCGGGAAAACGTGCAGGGCCACGCGCAATCCGCTCCATTTCCCCCATCACTGCCAGGAAGCCACGCAGGGTTTCTTCACGTACTCGGCTATCGAGCCACAACGCCAATGGCAATTGCTGGACCAAGGGGTAAAGCGCATTCAGAGACAACAATTTCTGGCGTTCCGACGCCCCACCAAAATCATCCCCAAACCTTAGGATTTCGGCAGTCGAAATGCCGCTGCCGGCGAAACCCAACAGGCGCTGCAGCAGACCTACAGCGTCATGATCGATGCCCAGGCGCTGAAGCAGCGCGTGACACCCCGCAAGCACCCCGCTCAACTGCCCACAGCTTTGCAGGCCCAGTAGCAAAGTACGCAACAGAGGTGTCGGCATTGACGATACCTTGGCCGCGATATCGTCCGCCAAGGCCTTTCGCATCACCTTCAGCCCGTCGGCAAACCGGTCGCCGCCGTACACGCCCAGCAGCGCATGCATCATCGTCGCCAACGATTGACGCGTGACCACACTGGCATAGTAGAGCGTGCGTAGCGCCTGGCGCTCCTGAGGGTCGACAGAGGCCGCCTGCAACGCCACGGCAATGTTCAGGCCCGCCTGGATTTCCCCTTTGTAACGGACCTCCAACTTGGCAATCGCATCACGCGCCAACGCCGCTTCCGACGGGCGCACCTCGGTGTCCGCCTGGGCCGCCACATACTTGAGCACCACAAACGCGCGGGCCGGGTCCCCGCCCGCGAGTTCCAGCAATTTGTCGATATTCGGTTGCTGCAGCAATTGCCAGCGGATGCGACGTGAAAAACTTGCCAGGGTCGCCTGGGCTGGATGGCCCAACTGATCATAGATATGCGCAAGCTGCTCGGATGGGAGCACGCGCACGCCAATCTTCCTCTCACCCAACGTGCGACTGTTAGTGTCCACTTCCTGGTTGAACAGAAAAGCGAGTTCATCCATGCCTTTGACGGGCGCAGGAACGGAGGTGTGGATGACAGCAGGCTGATCCAGCTGTTGGACCGGTTGCACATCGGGGGAAAATTCAACTTTCATGGACAGGCCCGAACAGGAAGAGTGTTTCCCTGTGTGGCAAGACCCGACCAGGCGGTTCCATCAATAGACGATTGCACGGCCATTTTGAAAAGACTTGCACAAGCCTTCAATGGTCTATGCAAGGCGCTGCACAAAATCGCATCAATACAAGATATTTATTTATATAAATCAATACGTTAATAAAAAATTTTCTTTGGCACAGCCAGTGCAAAAGGGGTTCCCGTCGACACCCTTTCGACTGCGTCTACACCAAGGAAAAAACCATGAATATCCCTATTGAAGCCTTAGCGCACCTCGTTGGCAGCTCGCCTCAATTCATGCATCACCTGACAGACGACCAGCAAAAAAAACTTCGGCGTTTCATTCACAAACGCGTACTCAACCCCGAAGATGCAGACGATCTTCTGCAATTGACCTACCTGGAAGCCTGGCGCAACCGCGAGCGCTTCAGCGGGAATGCCACGCTCAGCACGTGGATGTGCGGCATCGCGCAAAACCTCATACGCAACCACTTCAGGCGCCTGTACGCCAAGCCGGTGCATTGCGAATTTGACGAGTCGCTCTGGCATGGGCAAGAAGATAACCACAACCTGGATTGGGAGTTTGAAATCAATCGGCGCCTGGAAAAAACCCTGAGTGCCATCGACCACCTGCCAAGCGAAATGCGCAAGACGCTCTACGCCTCACTGGAAACCGACGGCAGCTACCAGGACACCGCTGACGCACTGGACATTCCTATCGGCACCGTTCGCTCGCGCCTATCAAGGGCGCGCGAACAGCTCAAACGCGCCACTCAAAACCCGAAGTCTCCTTAACGTCAGGCCACGCGTTGGGCGGCAGGGATATCTGCCCAACGCGATCAGGCTTTCCTGGTGCGCGACAGGGTGAATCGCGAACCACTCGTCGTCCGAACCCGTGATTTCGCTTAAACAGTTGAAAGCGCAGATAAAAACTCAAAATAAATACTTGACGCATTCCCGTTCTACGCGAATAATGCGCGCCACTTGGCTACATAGCTCAGTTGGTTAGAGCATAGCATTCATAATGCTGGGGTCCGGGGTTCAAGTCCCTGTGTAGCCACCAAGTACCTGTTTATAGATGTCTATAGCAGTCTATAAACAACCACAAGAAGCCCGCCTAGTGCGGGCTTTCTTGTTTCTGGCTGTTCACCTCTGTCTACCCCTATACCTTCCCACCGTGTATCCCCTGTGTATCCTTGGTGAAAAATAGAACTCAGGGGATACATGCCCATGAAGCGTTCTGAAATCAAGCGCCGCCCCTTGTCTGACACCGTCCTGGCAAGCCTGGAGCCCGACATCAAGGAATACCGGGAACAGGACGGCAACGGTCTGTATTTCCGCGTGAAACCCGACGGTCAAAAGTCCTGGCAACTGCGCTACAAAACGCCAGCTGGTAAATGGAGCTGGTTAGGTCTCGGCGGTTATCCAGAGGTCAGTGGGGCATTTGCAAGGCAGAAGGCTTCCGTACTGCGCAGTGACGCAGCCGACGGCAAGAACCCAATGGCGAACAAACAGGCTCGCCGAGCTGCTTAGCTAGCGGCAAGTAACAATACGTTCGAGCCACTCGCACGGGAGTGGCATTGCTCCCAGAGCAACAGATTGGAGTCAGCAAAGAGCAGCTGCACTTCTACGATGCGGGCGCTCAACTTCCGCCCATTAGTCAGGCCGGAACACTCGCACAATGGCAGCGCCATATCGGTTCCCTATGCACTGGCAACCACCGCCTGACGTTTGTTGTGTGTGCCGCTTTCGCGGGGCCATTACTGCACATGCTAGGCCATGAATCAGGGGGCTTTCAACTTTACGGCGATAGCTCCGGTGGGAAGACCACCCATTTACAGGTGGCCGCATCGGTCTACGGGAGTCCGCGTTGCGTGCGCTCCTGGCGCTCGACTGACAACGCCCTGGAGTCCATCGCCGCCGCGCACTCAGACGGCTTATTGGTGCTCGATGAAATCGGGATGTGCGATCCGCGCATCATTGGCGAAACGGTTTACATGCTGGGCAATGGCAGTGGCAAAGCACGCGCCAATGATCGAGGCCAGGCCGGTCGTCACGTTCAGGAATGGCGCTTGTTGTTTCTCTCGACCGGGGAAAAGACGTTAGCGCAGCACATGGCAGAGGCAAACAAGGATCTTAAAGCGGGCATGGAAGTACGCATGCTCGCGGTGCCTGCCGATGCCAGCAAAGGCCTTGGGATGTTCGACGCCCTCAATGGTTTTGAGGATGCAGCTGCGCTTTCAGACGCTCTAAAAGCTCGGGTGACCAAATACTACGGCACCCCGATAACTGCCTTCCTGTCAGCCCTATGTGAGCCCGGAAAGATGCTGGGGTGGTCGACCATATTGCGCCACACCATTGAGAGGTTTGTCTCGACTTCACTACCCACATCAGTAAGCGGACAGGCCCAACGTGCCGCTACTCGTTTTGGATTGGCCGCTGCCGCTGGGGAGTTGGCCACCGCCTTGGGGATAACAGGTTGGCCCAAGGGTGGAGCGACCACGGCGGCAAAGGTTTGTCTCAATGCCTGGCTGAATGAGCGCGGCGGTGCCGGAAACTTCGAAAGTGACGCCATCGTCGCGCGGCTTCGCCAAGTGATCGAGCGTTTCGGAGAGAGCCGTTTCACTCGCTGGGAATCCGCCGCCGCCAAGATCGACGAGCACGGTCCTCGCACCATCGACCGACTTGGCTTTCGCAAGACGCTGGAGCATGGACTGGGTGATGCACTGCATACCACCACCACCTATTACGTACTGCTCGAGGCTTGGTGCTCCGAGGTTTTCAAAGGCATGAACCTAAACGCAGTCAACAAAGAGCTATTGAGCCGGGCCATTTTAGAGCCTGGCAGCGATGGCAAAGCGGCTCAATCGGTAAGGCTGCCGGGCATGCCTAAAGCCCGTGCCTACGTTTTTAACTCCTCCGTACTCATGGCGGATGACAGCGGGCACTCCTTCGAGGCCGCATAAATTAGTTATCCATTTTGGCCTGCCATTCCGGCAAGCCTTTCGCAGCACCATATGTAAATGGAGATACCCGCATGTCTAACAGAAACTCGATTTCAACCCCCGAAATTAAAGCGGCTCAGAACAAATAAGCAGCTCAACGTGAAACGCTCCAAGAACTCGAGAGGACCAAGAAGCAGCTAGCCCACAAGTTAACGGCATTGGTTGCTGAAAACACTCTGGACAAGGAAGCAAGAGCATCGGCGCATGACAAGGCGCTCAAGGCCTACAGTGCAGCCATTGCTGCTGGTGATACGTCTGCTGAAGCCGAAGCAGACACAGCCCTGCAATCAATCCTTGGCGAATCGGACAGAAGCCGTGGCAAGGACCTGGCTCGAGCTGCTGCCATCGCTAAACTTGAACAGGAAGTGGTTGAGATCGACCAACGACTCGAACAGTGCGGCCAAGCATTGGAAGCGACCCATAAAGAGCTCCTAACAGCGATCCTGTACAAGCGAGCGGAGCAGCTAAGAAGTAACGCCGATGAACTGGTGACGGCTGCCAAACGGTATCAGGAAGTCATTCAAGCTCTGGGCATACCCAGTTGCTTGCAAAGCATTCAAATCCCCTTACCTCCTACCCATCAGCAAGACCGTATTAAATACATCGGTGTTCACACAATCAGTCCAGGCGCAACGAAACCGACGGTTGAGGAACTGCTTGCGGCCTGATTCAACAGACCATCAACGTGGAACACCTTTTTCCGCTGGAACACCTGGTGTTCCAGCTCAAATAAAAAGGTATTCCGGCCTGAAAGCCACGTATTCCGTGGCTTTCAGCTTTAGTGGAACACCTGGAACACCGTTTCTTGAGGGGTATCGGTTTTTAACCCCCATCACCCCGTCGCATTGGGCGCCTTCAGCGAGCAGCAGAGGGGTTCGCCACACGCATTCCTACACCTCTCCCAGATGCCCAGCAGCCTGAGAAATTGCGCTCCACTTGACGACGCGTTTGCATTCGACCCGAACAGCAACTTGCATTCGTTCTGACCAGCAATTACATCGTATTTGACCAACACGCGTTGAAACCAAGATCGGCAGAGAACGGCCAGAAACGGACGGAGGATTACCGTAGGCGGCTATGGAACATTCAGCTTCTACAAACCGTGTCAGTCACGGCGCTGACTAGAAGCGTCATGCAAAGGAGTACGCACACGCAAACCGCAGTGGCGCACTGGTTTCTAACTACCAAGTTTTTTCGCAGGGGAACCACGCAAGCAGCTTCAAGCCTGCGCCGCGATACTGGCTTTGCTTTGGAACATGGCGGTGTCGGCCTTGAAAATCAGATCGTCCAGAACTTCGCCATCTTCCGGATACCACGCCACCCCTAGGCTGGCGCTGACCTTGAGTTGGCTGTTTTTCCATGGAATGGGCAGGTCGACGGCCTTGCAGATTTCATCGGTGATGCGCTGGATATCGCCTCTGCGATGCGCGCAGTCGAGCAGCACTACGAATTCGTCACCGCCCATGCGCGCGGCTATTTCGAACTCGCGAATATTGGATTTGATGGCCCTGGCTACATGGATCAGGATGGCATCGCCTGCCTGGTGACCAAATTGATCATTGATCTGCTTGAAGTGATTCAAGTCGATATAGCACAGGGCCAGATGTTCTCCACGGCTCTTCGCGACCAGCAGCTTCTGACTAGCAAAGGGAATAAAGCTATTGCGATTGGGTAAGCCAGTCAGGCTGTCATAGAAGGCCAGCTTGTGTACTGCCTCTTCGGCGAGTTTGCGCAACTTGATCTCGTTGCGCAGATGGCGCTGGGCATTTAACAGAACCAGAGCGAACATAAAGACAAGCACACAGCCAATACTGATCAGCACAATGGTCTTGCGCAGCCGCTCGACGAGTTGTGGCGGGTTTGGATCGTAAATGAAGTTTTCCAGACCGGCGATGTTGTCGACCATACCCAGTTCGAGAAAGGTTTCAGCCATTCGTTGCCAACGCCCCGGATTCATATGACCGATCTCTATCAGGTCAGATACCACCAGCGGACGCATGGCCTCAGCTTCGAATTGCAAGTGCGCGCGACTTTTCTTCACCGAATACTGATTGAGCAGCAGGTCTATGATTTGCTCGGGGTTATCCATCGCGTAACGCCAGCCGCGCAAGGTAGCGCGGCGGAAGGCCTCGACCCGCTGTGGATTTTCGTCAATCTCGGCCTGACTGGTGAACAGGATGTCGCTGTAGAAGTCGATCCCATAGGTGACGGGCGAGATGATGTTGTAATCCACGCCCCGCTCTTGCAGGTAGAAGGGCTCGTTGGTCAGGTACGAGTTGAACGCAGCCACCTTACCGCTGGCTAGATCCCCAATTTGAAAACTGCTGGGTAGAAGTTGTAGTTTTTCGAGGGGTATACCCTCGCTACGGAACATCGCCAGAAAATCAGCATCGGTCTGTGCATCCATCAACATCAGCGGCTTGTTGATCAGGTCGTGCACAGTGCGAACACCTTGGTCTGTGCGAGCCACGAGCACGGAAGGTGAATGCTGAAAAATCACGGCCAGCGCTACTAAGGGCTTTCCATGCAGGCGTGCGTAGAGCAATTCACTATTGGCTTCGCCGTATTGGGCACGCCCAGATAGCACTTCTTCGACTGGTGTGACATTGGGGCCACCTTCGTGCAAGCGCACATCCAGTCCTTCTTCGCGGTAATAGCCCTTTGCGATCGCGGCATAGTAGCCCGCGAACTGGAACTGATGCTTCCAACGTAGCTGTACATCAATCACCTGTTTGGCGCCATTCTGTTGAGGGCCAGGATCGGCCCACGCAGACTGATCCCAAAGCAGCACTAAACACAGCAGTCGGCGCAGCTGAACCAGGAGAAGTCTCTTCGGCTGGCCTAGCGTGTTAGAACAGCAACAGAGGCTGGGCATGATAATAATCCGGCAATCGCGCTAATCGTTGAGCATGCAAAGCGTGGCACATCATTGTGACATCACTCATCCGGGGCCAGCAATCGCGCGCCACGATAACCAACGCGGCCGTTATCCTCGCTTGCGGCGTGATTGGCGTTTGTTTCCCTACAACAGACAGCTACGGGTCGATCTCTGCCGGTCACACCCACAACCTGTGCTGGTCAAATCTGACGCAATGACTGGTCAGGTCGAATGAAAAGGGTGATCAAGTCAGTGCAATTACACAGCAGCCAAAACACGGCACCTTCGCTTCGATCACGGGTCCTTTGGAAGGTGACTAGGATTGGGGTAATTCGAACCCCGATGTTTTTACAGATTCAAGTGGCTATTGGGGGTTCCGTATCCGGTTGGGCATTAGGTTGGTATGTGGCCAAGACACCCTACCCAACTCTGCCAGCTCTTACTGAAGGTGTTCAGGTGTCAGGTAAGAAGGGGCGGCCAGCGCCCCCCTAATCGCTGTGGGCGACCCAGATAGAGGGTGTCGGGATGAGTGAATATCTAACCGTACCGAATCCCGTGGTCTAGGTGATCAGCACTCGCGACTACCTGTCTAAGCCTAGAGGCGGTGCTTAATCCCTACTTCCGTCATACGTCGAACTAAAAATTCTTTCCTCAGCTATGATCGCCTAATGAGTTTTAACCAAGGCATCGCATTAGCTATGTTCGAAATAACAGGGTCTGACATCTCAAATCTGAGCGACGGCAATTTACGCACTCTCGTTGCGCGCTTGGCATTATCTGAGCTACGCGCACAAGGATGCCCGCTATCGTCGGTTACCGCAGGTGGCAACCAAGATGCTGCGGACGGCGGACTTGACGTTCGTGTTGAGTGTCTTGGTCCACTTACTAAACCCGATTTCGTACCACGAAAGCTCACAGGTTTTCAGGTTAAAAAACCCGACATGCCGGCAAGTGCGATCCGGGACGAGATGCGCCCCAAAGGCACACTGCGAGCCGTAATCAGTGAGCTAGCTGCAGCATCCGGTTCGTACATTATCGTAAGCGCCCAAGGATCAGTCGCGGATAAGCCGCTGGCGGATCGGCGTAACGCGATCCGTAAGCAGCTTGGTAAACATCGTGATGCCAGAAAACTTCACACAGACTTCTATGATCGAGACAGGTTGGCCACTTGGGTCAACGAATATCCGGGTATTGTAGCGTGGGTTCGTATGCAAATCGGGTTGCGCTCAGCTGGATGGAGCAGCATAGGCAACTGGATCGGAACGACAGTGGTCGAGCCAAACAAGTTTCTCTCTGACGATAACGCATGTCTAACAGATGAGGGGAGCCGAGAGCCAATACAACTAACCATCGCCGAAGGCATCGCCAAGCTACGCGAGACGTTAAAAACCCCAGGTCGCTGCATTCGATTAGTCGGTTTATCAGGTCTTGGTAAGACACGACTTGTGCAAGCCCTATTCGAAAGTCAAGTGGGGATCGAGTCACTTGATCCTAGCCTTGCGGTTTACACTGATTATTCTGTGGAGACCGATCCGACTGCACGGGATATGGCGCGCGAACTTATAACACGAGGCAATCGCGCTATTTTGGTAGTAGATAACTGCAATCCCGCCACTCATAGCGAACTCGCACACATCTGCGCCCATAGTGAAAGTTGCGTCAGCCTGCTGACTATCGAGTATGATGTAAGCGATGACGAGCCAGAACAAACCGAAGTTTTTCGACTCCGCTCAGCATCAACTGACCTAGTTGCACAATGGCTGAAACAGACCTTCCCGAACGTATCACAGGTTGATCGGGGTAGGATTTCAGAATTTAGCGATGGCAACTTCCGCGTAGCTCGGGCTATATCCGACACTCTGAGAAAAGGCGAAACTTTAGGGAAACTCAAAAACCGCGACTTATTTAAGCGAATCTTCCAGCAACGCAATGAACACGATCAAGATCTGCTCCTCGCAGTTGAAGATCTCTCACTTCTTTATTCAATTGATGGTGAGGACAGTTCGAACGAAAGTGAACTAGCAAAAATCTCGCGCATTCGTACAGTGAATACGAATGTGATGTATGCAGCCCTTATAAGATTAGGACAACGCGGCATAGCACAATCCCGTGGCCGGTGGCGGGCAATTCTACCACATGCAATTTCTAACTTTTTAGCTGCATCCGCACTGGCAAGAATCCCCCCCGCAGAGTTCGACTATTTCTTCGAAAATCTGACACCAAGAATGCAGAAGTCGCTCTCACGACGTTTGGGTTTTCTTCACGATAGTCCTGAAGCTAGTTCAGTGGTTTCCCGCTGGCTATCTGCCGACAGTACTCTAATAAACTTATTTTCGATAGAGGCGGAAGGGCTTCAGATCATCACTAATCTAGCTCCTGTTGCTCCTGATGTAGTGCTTGCCAAAATTGAGCTCGACCTTAGTGGTGACAATGCTGAACTAATGCTAGCGCCTACTTTCTCAAATCGTTGGCAGTTGATACGGCTTATCAAGATGCTTGCATACGACACACAACTATTCGAACGATCAGCAATTTTGCTTTCCCGATTTGTATCAACCGAACTTGAAAGCAATAGGGGAAATTCCAATTCCGCACGTGACACTTTTGCGGAGCTTTTTCACTTATACCTATCAGGTACGCAAGCGCCACCGACTAAAAGATGCGAAGTGATCGGAAAACTAGCCACATCAATTGACTCAGGGCAACGCCACTGTGCATCAATTGCACTTGATGCGATGCTTATGACCGGTAGTTTCACGTCATCGAACAGCTTCGAATTCGGCGCTAGGCCACGCGATTGGGGCTGGTCTCCGAAATTCAATAGAGATGTTTCGGATTGGTACAACTCTGCCCTTTCGCTCAGTGCAGATCTGTCAGAGACTATTGATGACTTACCTAAAATCATCGCTCGTAGAATTCGAGCACTATGGGCAATACAGCAATGCCACGAGTTACTTGAAAGTATCGCCCAGTCTTTAGTGAGAAAAAAACCTTGGATTGAGGGTTGGCTTGCTTTTCGAGCAACGCTTAGGTACCAGGGCAATACGATGCGTCCGAACATTAAGGAAAAGTTGCATACAATTATTGATCAATTGAAACCGTTAGACCTTCTCCATCAGGCACGCGCTATAGTTCTAAGCGGAGATGGGAGTGGCTGGGACATTGTCGACGGCGACCCAGATGACGACGATGTCATGCGGCCGTGGGAAAGAGCCTCTAAGATGGCTCAGGAAGTAGGTCGTTTTCTCGCACAAGACGATAAAACACGTAAGGAATTTGTTTCTGAGTTGATAACCTCACAAAACCAGCAACGTGTGTTTGAATGTGGCCAAGGACTTGCTGAAGGTGCCGCTGATCTACTTGCAATGTGGCAAGAGCTAGTTGATACGTTTGCATTGAGCACACTTGAAAAACGCGACCCAACGGTTCTCGGTGGCTTTGTAAATTTTGCATATCAACGTGATGCCACGTTCACATCGCAAATACTGGACTCCACCATTAATAATCCCGACCTAAGATCATACCTACCGTTCCTCCAGGCTCGGATTGGAATTGATAGCGCGGGAATCAAACGTCTGAGACACGCGATTAGTAAAGGCGTAATGAACTCAACGGAATTTAACCAAATAGCCAACGGTAGTGTCATCGAATCGCCGCCGAAGGACCTGGGGGGACTTCTACTCGACGTAGCTAACTTGGCGGACGGTGTGGCGGTTGCTCTCGACATTCTAAGCATGCATTTTTTCAATGACGCGAAGATAGAAAAACCTTGGGATCAGTCAATTATTAAAATTGGTCGAAGCCTGTTAACGCGCATGAACTTTCAAAAAAACAAACCACGCCACGATTACCAGATGAAGACAGTAGTGCGTGTTTGTTGTTCAGGGGACGAAGGTGAAGAAACTGCGCGCGAAATGTGTTTCAACCTCCATAACGCAATTGCGTCATATCAAACATCCCCCCACGAAGTACGCCACCTGATCGAAGGCCTATTCGAAACTCAAACATTAATTGCACTAGATATATTCTTGCTTCATGGCGCAACGACAAACAATAGCCACTTTATCGAATTACACTTTGATTTTGATTCACCCATTGAAAAAATTGAGTCAACGGCGCTTCATAAGTGGGCAAGTATAGACCCAATCTTGCGCTACGAGTTACTTGGTCAATCCATACCCATGTTCAAGCATAAAAACGGCGAAGATAGTGATGATATTGACACACTTTTCTTAGAGCTACTGGAATATGCGCCCAACAAAACGGCCTTTCTCGGAGACCATTACACGCGCTTGCAAGCCCGGAGCGGAGTAGGACCTCTAGTTGATATTCTAGAGCGAAGACGCTCGAAAATTCTAAAACTAATGGACCACCACAATACGGATGTTACAGATTGGATTAACGACATCCTTCCCGATCTCGAACTTTGGATTGAGAAGGAGCGGCAACGTAATAAAAGCAATGAACAAAGTTTCGAATAAGGAGCTGCCATGTGCGTCCCCATTGAAAAAAAACCTATCTTATTCAACGATACTTTAAGACCTAAAAACTCAAAAACCACACTTAACCAACATTATTCGATCACTCCCCAACAGCAATCAAAAAAACACATAACAATCAACCTGAACACAAAACCAACACATCAACACCCTAAACCTAATCACTCAGGGAGTGTGTGAAATGGATCACGCAAAAATATTAAAAAGTCTTTATAGGCAACCCGAACTAAGCGCCTCATTAATTACTGAAACCTTCAAGCGAAGCGCAGGCACATTAGTAACAGTGAACGACGTAGATGTGGGCAGACCAGGATTTAAAATAACCTGCGACAACGAAACCTTTCTACTACTCAAACATTCCATTGACTTTTACAACAGAAACTGGGGAAGAACAACTTTAATTCAATCTAGTATGCTTCCGTATGGTATTCCAGTGCCTTTATATTTAGGTCAGGGAGATATGTCGCGTAGTTTTCACAAAGCCACGTCAGCGCGGGACCCAGCTAGCGCTGTTGAAAACTGGCTTAATAATATATTCGAAATGGATTTAGCGGCAGCATACTTTTTAAATTACTTCTCAAAAAGCGATGCACTTAAAGATTATCAATTAATAATCCTTGAATCAATAGAATCTTTTTACATGGGACTTGACCACTCAGCAATAATGTCATTAATACCGGTCTTTGAAGGAGGACTACGAAACCTACAAAACTTACTTTTAGAAGAAGACAATAAAAATGTAAAGGGCACAGTTTTCGAAAAAAGACTTAGAAGCATTTTAAAAAACTGGGGAAGTCGTCGTGTTAGCGATTACAACTGGCATCCCGGGATATACGGTATCGACAGCATTGAGGTAGACTTTTATACACACATATGCCCACAATCCGACATTATAAACTGCTTTAGACTGTTCTTTAAGGACGTCCTTTACAAGCCTACGGAATTACAAAATGATGGATTTAATAGACACATAATAGTTCACATGCTTGGAAACAATTTCAACCGCGCGACTAATTTTTATAGAATATTTATCGCACTAACACATATCACATTTATTGAAAGCTTAACCAATAAAAACATACCTTTCTCGTGGAAAGGATATAATGAAGAATCTAGAAGACTGGGACTGTATTTTGAACAGATTTCAAAAATCATGGATGGCCGTCGCAGCATGATACAAAGCTTCGGTGTACAAGAGTACCCCTAGATGAATATTAATTAAGTTGATATAAAAAATAAGCGAACCACTAGAATCCAAAATAGAAAATCTCATGCGGGCGCCGATTCATCTCTCCAAGATGATCAACAACATGCTCCACGTGTGAAATCCGCATCGATCTTATCCTTTCGACAGTAAATATAATGTCTCATTGGCTCTCAGCCGTTTCGAATACTTGATCTAGCAGCATAGCGAAACCTATAACCCGCCAGAGTTTTTTGATAAGCTGACGAAGTCTTTAGCGGTGGTTTCATTCAGTTGATAACCCGGCAAGACGAAAGACAGATCTATACTCTTAAGACTTCGACTGGCGGTTTACGGGGTTATAAAAACTTCCAATTTCTCGGTACCGCCCCATTAAAGACGGTTATCACACTATTCGGTATGCAGCGATCTAGTTTGTTGTGAGCCGAGCGTTAATCTAGTACCACAGACGCCCTGTGAAATCGCGCATGATATTGCGCCAGCAGCAAACACCATGTATCCCTCCATGCATCCCAGAATCAAAAAACTTTTAAATAACTCAGATAAAACATCATGTTAACAATCCAGTTCAAATGTCTGTGTAGCCACCAAGTACTAAAAACGGCTTACCGAAAGGTAAGCCGTTTTTTTATGCCTCGCGAAAAGTGCCGGGGCCGCCGTAGAGAGGAGGCGATTCAGATCACTGCTGGTTTTTGTGTCCTCACGCGCTGGTCTGCCAAGTCAATGGTCAGGTCATGCCTGGGCAAGCGGTCCAGCGTATCGTTCAGGTTCATTCGCAACGGTTTATCGGGGTCCACTCCGTATTCAAGGTCAGCATTCACACGCTTCTGGGTGTAACTCAAGCCGGCACTGCTGGAAAAGCTGAGATTCGCCCCAGCGGGTATGGACATGCCATGGGACTGGGTGGCGGTGTAGCTCAGGCTCATGCTTTTAACCCGCAGGTTGCGACGATCACTCAGGGCCTGCCGGATCAGCGGCTCGGTATTGTCACCGGCAAGATGGCGACGCTCTATCGTGCGCAGGATCTGCGGCTTGAGCTCCATGCCGAGCTTCACCGAGGTGCCCTCACCGTGCTGCAATTGATTGATCACCCGGGCAAGCTGAGGGTCGTCCTTTAACCACTGTTCAATGGCCGCTTTATTGGCCGGTGCCACATCATCCAGCCAGGCATGACGCCCATCATCGCGTAGCCCCACGCGTGTGACGGAGGACTCGACCGACGCCAGTTGGCGCAGCCCGTTTTTCACCAGGTCTTGCTGGGTCATCAACTTATCCAACGACTGGCTGATGGCATGGTAAGCGTCCGGCTTGGTCACCATGGGCGGATGGGCCGCGAGAAATCGCTGCACTGTAGCCAACTGTTGATCCGCTGTAGTGCCCGACTGATCAATGCCCGCCAAATCATGCTTGAAGGTCGACGAATAGGCCGAGACGCTGCGTTTGAGGTCATCAATTTGCGACTGAGTGACCGGCTCCGGATGCTTGAAAGAAAAGCTGAAGGCCTGCGATTCCCCGCGATCAAACTTCACCATGACCGAGAGCTCCGGCAACGCAAACCCAGCCACGCTCGGCCCACCGCTTTCGAGACTGCCTAACGCCAATACATTGACCGGCGCGAAATTGGCCCCCACGCCGCCCTGCCTGAGTAGTTGCGCACTGGTTGACGTCGCTTGGCTGGCGCCCGTTGCGGTGTGCGTGGTGGACTGACTCTTGTCCGCATGCGCGAGATTGAGGTTGCCCACCCAACCGATGCCAGCGCGAATCACGGAGTCCAGCTCGGCGATGTTTTCCTCTGGGCTGTACATCAGGCGTAATTGCGCGAGCGCGTCCAGGCTTACATCACCACTGAGCTTCGAACTCGTGCCGGCAGCGTGCGCGTCACCCAGCGCCAGCAAGTCGTAGACCGTGCCCTGCTCGCCGGTCAGGATCGACATCATCTTGCCAAAATCTGCCTCCTTGACGTCAAATTCGATGCTCGCCCCGGTGGTCTTGGCCACCGCCGCGGTCAGTTCACCAGCGACCCTGAAACCAGGCCCCACCGGCCCCGGCCTGGTGCCTAGCGTCTGCCCCCAGCCCACCGAACCGGCCAGTCGCCGCATATCGTCCGCACTGATCTCAACCCGAGCACCTTTGTCGGTACGGCTGATACTCACGCCGTGGGTGTGAGCCTTGGAGGCTCCCAAAAAAAACTCCACGGATGCCATGGGCTTTATCCCCGTCACCATCAACCCCAGGCTTTTACCTTGGGTGCGGCTAGGCGCAAGTGCCTGGCCACTGCCCAGTTGCTGTACCTGCTGGGTCATTGCCTCCTTGATGGACGCATCGGAGGGCGTCCCCAACAGGCCCGAGAGATGCCAGTGAAGAGCCGATCCTGGTGTTCCAAGGTCCTTGGCCAACAATTTGAAGTTGCCGTACAGCGACTCCGCTTGACCGTAACTGGCGATACCCTGACTGGCCATTGTGTGTACAGGGCTGTCTTTAAACGCCTGCATGATGTCGTTCAGCGACGTTTCAATACGCGCCAGGGCACTTGGGCTATGACCTGACATACCGTCAAGCGCTTGAGCCAGGTCCGCCAATTGCTTGAGCGTGTTCGCATGATGAATCAGGTCGCCCTCGATAAGTGCCGAGGGATGGTCCAGGTCGCGCTTGCGTCCTGGCTGCCAAGCGGGAAGCGCCAGGTTCTGTCCCTCAAAGTTGGCCAACATCACAGCGGTCGACTTTTCCGCCGACGGAGAGACCCGCTTGAACGCCTCATACAGCTGATGCAGCGTTGAACCAGGGTTAATCGTCGCCCTGCTCAATGTGGGCCGAGGGTCAAACGCGACCCCGTGTGTATCCCCCAGGCGGCGAGCGCTGGACTGGCTGCTTTTTTCGACCTTGGTCAGTGCGTCGCGGATCTGCCCGGCCAGTGCCTGCCGCTGCCCCGGCCCGCTCAGGGACGTGAGCCGCGCCTCCAGATCCGTTGGCACCGGCTTGCTCTGGGCCAGGGGCTGGAGCTGGTCGTGCAATCGCTTACCGTCCGCATAGACCGGCTCCAGCCCCCGCCGGCCTTTGAAGTGTTGCTGTATATCCCTACCCATTTGGCTGAGCGATTGCAAAGGGTGGAAGTGCGCCTTGACCCCTTGGAAAAAATCGCGCTTGAGCGGCATGCCCTCCCGCGTTTGCCCCATGACGTTGCTGCTTACCGTCAGCGCACCGCCGGAAAACGGCGCACGCACCGGCATGCCCGCCAACTTATCGGCCAGTGACGGTGCCGGGGTGGTCGATAACACCGGGCCCCACTCCATCGCACTGGCGGTGGCCGTATCCAGTCGGTGGAACTGCTTATTCCACCCACCCACCAAGTGCTTATCGGCGCCCATCCGCAGCGACTCCAAAGGTTGTCGATCCGGGAGTTCAACCTTGCGCCAACTTTGCGCAATCGCGGTATTGCCTTGCCAGGCTTGATGATCCGCCTTGAACAACTCGCCACCCCGGGTGTGCGCATAAAGATTGCCCTCGTGATCCAACGCCAGTGTCTTTATGTCAATCGGCGGGGACAGGGGCAACGGCCTGGAGACCCCGTCTTGATGGACCTGAAGCTGGTTATCCTGGTCCACGGTGACAAAATTACGACCATCCGCCACGGCGAATCCCGTCACGCGCCGGTGGCTATCCCCCGCGAGTACCTCGTCCAGGGAGACGTGCGGGCGCGGCGCAGGAAGAGCCGCCAGATCATGGCTGGCCCCTTCAATCAACGGGTCGCGCACTTTACTGATGGCCACCGCTTTCAACTGCCCGTCTTGCAGTACATAGGCGCGACCATCCAGCCCCCGCTCCAGATGCTCGAGATCCGGTTGGGCCGCGTTTTCCCAGCGTTGGGCCGCGTCATCCCACGTCAGCAGACTGCCGGCATCCAGCGCAACCTTGCCCCGTTGCCCGAGATCAACCGCCGCCGCCAGCGCCTGCAGGCTGGGCAGCGGCAGACCTTTCTCGATCCCCTTGACCAACACATCGCTGAGGTTCCATTGCGGGCTGAGTGCGTTGCCCTCACTCAAGGGGACGCTGTGCAATTGCTGGCGTGCGTCGCGAACCTGGGCATTGAGTTGCCCCGCGTCATCATGAAAGAACCCTTCCACACTGACGGCCCCCTTCAACGCCCGCTCCAGCGAGTCGACCGGTTGCGGGACCATCGGAAGCGCATGCCCCTGCGCCGTGCGCAGGTCTGCAAAGACGCATTCACCGTCCGAGGTAGCGCCGTACAACGTGCTTCCCGACACCCCAATACGCGTGAGCTGCACAGGCAATCCTGTCTCATCGACGGGGTGCAGGACCTGCTCGCCAACGCCCTGAAGATGCACGCACGAACCCTGCGGGGACTGACTCAGCAGCGCCGTCATGCGCCCTTGCGCGCTGCTGTCTGCAAACCCCTCGGGGGTCTTCAGCAACTGCCCTTCTTTCGTCAGGCCAATACGGCTGAATGCACGGGCATCCGCGTCGGGCGTCCAGGACAACGTGAGGGGTTCAAAGCGAAACAGTCGCCTGCCCTCCAGACGGAACTGCTGGCCCTCTACAGTCGTTTGAACAGCGCTGACACTCCCGATATGAGCACGACCGGGGCTATCGACGGCACCGCCGGAAGCATCAGGAAGACTGCTTTTGAACACCGCAGCAACCGCCGGCGTGGACTGAATATGGAACAGATACTGGCGCTCATCCTTCATCCGCAAGGTCTGGCTGCCAGCGGCAGAAGGACCGTCGGTCACATACTGTTTATTCGGTTGGTTGAGGTGATGGGCGATATCACGCCCTGCCAGGGTCGTATCAGCCTGTACCTTCCCGTCTTTGAGACCGACATCGAACTGCATCGAGGTCGGTTGCAGCGTTCGATAGTGGTTCAGCGACATGTTCGGCAACAATGGTGGGGGGGTGCGCGGGTGGGACTCCTGGCTCCACCTCGGCAAAAACTTGCTAAGGTCGTGCTGTAATTTCTTAAGAGGGTCGAGTTCTATGTGCATGGTAGTGCTCCCGAACGAAATCAATCACAGCTGTCTAGTGGGCCCCGGCTTTGTTTGGTTCCACGTGTGACTAATCACGACGGCAGCTTCATGCACTCGAACAAACCGTTCACCTGTACGCGGGTGATTTCCCGCCACACAGAGCCAACCCGCACGGCACGATTTACCGGTAAAACGCAGTCCCCAAGGACAACAGATCATTCTCAAAATGAACGGAGTTCAGCGCGTGTTTTCAATTTCCCGCCGTCAACTGTCAGTGATTGCCGCAGCCCTCGCGCTCACTGCCTGCCATTCCCCCGTCAACAAACAGCCGCCGGCACCCGAGCTGGGTTCCGGCTATCGTACCGACCTGACGGCCCAACACGCCGAGCGCCATATGGCAGCAGCAGCCAACCCCCTGGCCGCCGAGGCGGGGCGCGAGATGTTGCGCCAGGGCGGTTCGGCGATTGATGCGTCGATTGCGATGCAGGCGGTGCTGACGCTGGTAGAGCCGCAATCATCCGGCATCGGCGGCGGCGCGTTCATCATGCTGTGGGACGGCAAAAACGTGCATGCGTATGACGGCCGTGAAACCGCACCGGCCGGTGCGACCGAGCGGTTGTTCCTGAAGGCCGACGGCAAGCCGATGGCGTTTCCCGACGCACAGGTGGGCGGGCGCTCAGTCGGTACGCCTGGGGTACTACGTGCACTCGAGATGGCACACAAGAAGACGGGCCAGTTGCAATGGGCCAAGCTGTTCGAACCGGCAATCCGGCTGTCGGAAAACGGCTTCGCGATCTCTGCGCGCCTGCACAGTTTGATCGCGGCCGACCGCTACATCGCGCAATCGCCAGAAATGGCGGCGTACTTTTTGAATGCCGACGGCACGCCGAAAGCCACCGGTACGCTGTTGAAAAACCCGGCGTTGGCCGAGGTGTTCAAACGCATCGCCAAGGAAGGACCGGACGCGCTGTACCATGGTTCGATCGCTGAGGAGATCGCCAGCAAGGTGCAGCGTCATCGCAATGCGGGCAGCCTGTCCGTGGCGGATCTGAAGGGCTACACCGCCAAGGAACGCACGCCGCTGTGTACTGACTACCAGCAATGGAAAGTCTGTGGCATGCCACCACCGTCCTCGGGCGGGGTCGCCATCGCGCAAATCCTGGGTACCTTGCAAGCACTGCAAGCCCAGGATCCAAGCCTGGCCATCGCCGCGATGCAACCCGTGAAAAGCCCATCACCCGCAGGCCTGGAACCCACACCCGAAGCCGTGCACCTGCTCGCCGAAGCCGGTCGCCTGGCCTTCGCTGATCGCGCGCTTTATGTGGCCGACTCGGACTTTGTCCCCGTGCCCGTCGCTGGCCTGGTCGCCCCGGACTACCTGGCCAAACGGGCCGCCTTGATCAGCGAGCGCAGCATGGGCATCGCCAAGCCGGGCACGCCTGAAGGCATCCAGGTGGCGTACGCGCCGGACCGTTCGCCGCTGCGCATCTCCACGTCGCAAGTGGTGGCGGTGGACGACCAGGGCGGGGCCGTCTCGATGACCACGACGGTGGAAGCAGCGTTTGGCTCCCACGTCATGGTCCAGGGCTTTTTGCTCAACAACCAGATGACTGACTTTTCGTTCATCCCCGAAGAGGACGGCCAACGTGTCGCCAACCGTGTGGAGCCCGGTAAGCGCCCGCGTTCGGCCATGGCACCGACCCTGGTGTTCGACCGCAAAAGCGGCGAATTACTGGCCACGGTAGGCTCGCCCGGCGGCTCACAAATCATCGAGTACGTGAGTAAGTCCCTGGTGGCAATGCTCGACTGGAAACTCGACCCCCAGGCCGCGATCAGCCTGCCCAATTTCGGCAGTCGCAACGGTGCGACCGAGCTGGAAACCGGTATGTTCAGCCCAGCGTTGAAGCAGGCACTCAAGGACAAGGGCCATATGCTCGGCGAGATCGATATGACCAGTGGCATACAGGCCATCGTCCGCACGCGGGATGCCCAAGGCAAGGTGTCGCTGAGCGGCGGCGCCGACCCTCGACGTGAAGGCGAAGCAGTCGGCGACTGAACACGTAGTGAGCGGGCTTGCCCCGCGCTGGGGTGCGAAGCAGCCCTAGGAGGACCGCTGAGGTGGGTCAGGAAAATTTGGGGTGGATGGTTTTAGGGCTGCTTCGCAGCCCACCGCGGGGCAAGCCCGCTCACTACAAGGCCCGGGGTCGGTCAGCGACTGATCTTCAACCCCTTGCGCCCCGCATGCCGTTCCAGCGCCAGCTCGATCAAGCGGCTCACCAGTTCGCTGTAGCTCATGCCTGCTGCCTGCCACAGTTTGGGGTACATGCTAATACGGGTGAAGCCGGGCAATGAGTTGATTTCGTTGATCAGCACGTTGCCGTCGTCGGTGAGAAACACGTCGACCCGCGCCAAACCGGAACAGCCCAGCACCTCGAACGCCTCAATGGCCAGTCCACGAATGCGCTCGCTGGCGTCATGGCTGATAGCGGCCGGCACCACCACTTGGGCGGCCTGGTCGTCGATATATTTGCTGTCGTAGGAATAGAAACCGCTGCTCACCACGATCTCACCACACCCGCTGGCGATGGGGTGCTCATTGCCCAACACGGCGCATTCGATTTCACGGCCCTTTACGGCGGACTCAACCAACACTTTTTCATCAAAGCCCAGGGCCAGTTCAACGGCAGCGTGGTACTCGGCTTCGGTGCCGACTTTACTCACGCCTACAGACGAACCTTGGTTGGCCGGTTTGACGAACATCGGCAGGCCGAGCGTGTTCACCGCCGTATCGAAGGACGTGCGCGCGGCATTGCTGCGGGTCAGCGTGATAAACGGGGTGACGGCAATGCCGGCATCGCGCAGCAAGCGCTTGCTGATGTCCTTGTCCATGCACACCGCTGAGCCAAGTACGTCGGAGCCGACGAAAGGCAGGTCAGCCATGCGCAACAGCCCTTGCAGGCAGCCGTCTTCGCCGAGGGTGCCGTGGACGATGGGGAAGATCACATCGACATGTTCCAACAGGCCCGCGCCTGAGGTTTCCACCAGTTGCTGGCTGGCCTTGCCGGGCACTACAGCCAGTTCGCGATTGGACTGGTTGAGCGCGATCAGGGCCGGATTTTCCTGGTTGAGCAGGAAGTTCGAGGTGTCGTTGAGGTGCCAGTGGCCGGCCTTGTCGATACCGATCAGCACCGGCTCGAAGCGCGTACGGTCGAGTGCATCGACAATATTGCGCGCCGATTGCAACGAGACTTCATGCTCCGCCGAACGGCCACCAAAAATAATACCTACCCGCACCATGCTCATGATCGGCCTCACTGTTGAAAGTAAGGCTTCTTACCACGGGCCGTCAGCGGTTCGCTACCAAATGTGCACCGAACAGCACGTAGCAACCGCCGGCAAAGCGGTCGAGCCAATTGCGCGGTGTTGAGGAATTCCATGGGCGGCAGGTCCATCAGCACAAGGCAGGAACGGCGATCATGGGCCCCGCCCCCGCCCTGCACAATCGTACAAGACCCCGGCAGACAAGGGGTGCAGACTCAGTTAACGTGTTCCCACCTCTTTTTTGTGACAAGTCACCATGGGCAAACCCACCGCCACCCTCGACTGGCTGCACCGCGCCCCGCATGCCAGTGGCCTGGACCGTATCGAGGCTTACTTTGCCGGTTTCGCCTTCGACCCGCATCGCCATGACACCTACGCCATCGGGCGGACCTTGACTGGCGTGCAAAGCTTTCACTATCGCGGCGACATGATCCACAGCCTGCCCGGCATGACCATGGTGCTGCACCCCGATGAAACCCACGATGGTCACGCCGGCAGTGACGAGGGCTTCAAGTACCGGATGATTTACGTAGAGCCGTCGCTGATCCAGCAGATCCTCGGCGGCAAGCCGTTGCCGTTTATCCCCAGTGGCCTCTCCACGGACCCCAGGCTGTTTCGTGCCAGCGAAGTGCTGCTGCAGAACCTGGATAACCCTCTCGACCCGTTGCAGGAGCAGGACGCCCTGTTCGACCTGACCCACGCGCTCAGCAACGTCTCGGGAGGGATCGTCAGCCGCAAGGCCTTCGATTACGTCGCCGCCGAACGCGCCAGGGAATTTATCCACAGCGCCTTGGGCCGCAGCATCACCCTGGATGAAATGGCCGACCACGCCGGCCGCGACCGCTGGGCCTTGTCACGGGATTTTCGCTTGCTGTTCGGCACCAGCCCCTACCGCTACCTGACCATGCGCCGCTTGGACCTGGTGCGCAGCCTGCTCGCCCAGGGCCAATCGCTGGTGGACGCGGCGTTGACCGCCGGCTTCACCGACCAAAGCCACATGACCCGGCAATTTCGCAGCACCTACGGCATGCCGCCGTCGCGTTGGGTGAAGATGCTCGGGCGCTGAAATCCCGACGGGAAATGCGCTCAGTGTGGGCTGCGCAGGGCATCAGGAGCACAACAGCGCAGGCGGCTTTCGGCGCGGAAAAAACCTACGCAACCTCAAGCAAGCGCCCCACGGGTCAGGTGGACAGTTGGTTGGCAAACTGCCCGACTGCGCTGACCACCTTTTGGGCGCCGTCCTGGATTTCCACGATCACCGTGCCCGCTTCGGCGGCCAGGGCCAGGCCTTGCTCGGCTTGCAGGCGGCCGTCGGTCATCAGGGCCACCGCCTCACGGGCCATGTCCTGGTTCTGACGTACCACGCCGACGATCTCTTCGGTCGCCTTGCTGGTCCGCGATGCCAGCTGCCGCACTTCATCGGCCAACACCGCAAAACCACGGCCCTGCTCACCGGCGCGCGCCGCTTCGATGGCAGCGTTGAGCGCCAGCAGGTTGGTCTGCTCGGCAATACCGCTGATGGTCTTGACGATGCTGCCGATCACTTGAGACTGAGCGTTCAGCGCCTCGATGCCGTCGCCGGCCTGTTGCATGTGCCTGGCCAGGTCGCGCATCACATCCACGGCCTGGGTCACCACAGTGGTACCACGCTGGGCGCTATTGTCGGTTTGCAGCGAGGTGCTGTAGGCAATGCTCGCCGCTTCGGCGACCGCCTGTTCCTGGTTGACCTGGTCGGTGATCACCGTGGCGAACTTGACCACTTTGTACAGCCGGTCATTGGCGTCCAGCGTCAGGCACAGCATTTCACTTTCCAGGCTCTCCTTGACCTGATCCAAGCTGGACAATTCTTCGCGAAGAGCCGACAGCTCCTGCTTCAAACGGGTGTTAAACATGGGGCACCGATGACCAAATGGGGGGAGATGAATCTGACCTGCATCGGCGCTTCCAGGATTTTCTTAAGAGGGCTTGAGCCCCGACCCAACTATATTTTTGGATCCATCAACTGCCGTTATTTCGGCACACACCCATCACTTGATACTCAAGGGTATTGAGTTTGCCGCTGGAGTCTTCATAGGTCATGCGCGACGGCACCGGGTTGCACGAGCGGATCGGCGGCGTGACATTGACCACCTTGGCGATGTCCAGCGCCATGCCATAGCGATAGGCCTGTACCTCAGGTGCCTGCTTGCCTTTCTTGGCCGCGTAGTCGGCCATGGCTTTTTGATTGCGCTCCATCATCAGCGCAAACGTACGGTCGCCCCCACCTTCGGCCAATGCGCCGAACGACAAGATTGCAGTTAACACACCCAGGCCAACGGTATAAAAGTTCATGGTTAGTTCCTCGACTGATCGTTAAGTGCCGAGACTAACCAGCGGACCCTGACGCCACCTTCACCAGAACATTACTTATTTGTTAGATACGCGTGAGCTTCCAGAATTGTAATGTTCTTGCCACTTCATCGTTATCCACGGTTTGCAACTATCAGCCCGGGCCAGATCAATAAGAACGCCCGCTCATAAGAAGCTGATAACTGCCATTACCGAGGAGCAAAACCATGCGTATCTGTCACTTCAGCCTTCCCCTTTCACTGTGCGCCGCCTTGCCCCTGGCCGCCGTGGCCGTGGAAGACAAACCCGAAGGCTTTATCGAAGGCAGCAGCTTCAACGTGCTGGCGCGTAATTTTTACTTCAACCGCGATGACCGCAAGGGCCAGTCCAGCCCCACCGGCAATGGCTATTCCGAAGCCTGGGCCCAGGGATTGATCGGCAAGTTCGAATCCGGCTTTACCCAAGGCACCGTAGGATTCGGCCTGGATGCGTTCGCCATGGTCGGGGTAAAACTCGACTCGGGCACCGGTCGCAGCGGCGGCAAGGGTTCGTTCGGCGTTCTACCGGTGGACAGCGAAAACCACCCCGAGGACAACTACAGCAAATTCGGCGGCGCCGCGAAATTGCGTGTGCTGGATACCGTGATCAAGGCCGGCGACGTATTCCCGCTGACCCCGGTGGTGGCTTACGGCGATTCGCGCGTCTTGCCGGAAAGCTTTCGTGGCGTGACCGCACAAAACACCAGCCTGGAGGGCCTGACCCTGCAGGGTGGACGCTTGAGCGGCATGAGCCAACCGACC
Organism: Pseudomonas petroselini; assembly: GCF_045037875.1. Classification (NCBI taxonomy): domain Bacteria; kingdom Pseudomonadati; phylum Pseudomonadota; class Gammaproteobacteria; order Pseudomonadales; family Pseudomonadaceae; genus Pseudomonas; species Pseudomonas petroselini. The sequence continues at coordinate 1,499,470 of NZ_CP173614.1, read as the reverse complement.
GAAAGCGGCATGAACAAAGGCTTTGCGACCTTTTACGCGGGGCAGGTCGACTCGCCCTGGGTCGGCTATTTCGGCGGTGATTACAGCGTCAACAAACACCTCAGTGTCAGCCTCTACAGCAGCCGCCTGAAGGATGCCTGGGACCAGTACTACGTCGGCAGCGCCGCCAGTTATCCGCTGAATGAAGACGTCTCGCTGTTCGGCGACTTCAACTACTACAAAGCCGTGGACGAAGGTAAGAAACGCCTGGGTGAATTCGACAACAACATCTGGAGCGCAAGGCTTGGGGTGAAGGTCGGCGCCCACAGCCTGGCCGTATCACACCAGCGCAACAACGGCGATGACGACTTCGATTACCTGCGCCAGTCGGACTCGATCTTCCTGAACAACTCGATCCAGTACAGCGACTTCAACTCGCCCAAGGAACGTTCGTGGATGGTGCGCTACGACCTGGACATGCAGGCGTTCGGCATCCCCGGCCTGTCGTTCATGACCCGCTATGGCAAAGGCACTGGCGCCGACTACAGCAACGCCAACGCGGTGTACATGCGTCGCGATGCGGCAGGTGATCCACTCACCGATCAGCGCCGCTGGGAGCGGGATATCGAGGCCAAATATGTCGTACAGGCTGGCAACTTAAAGGACTTATCGCTGCGACTTCGCCAGGCCACAGTGCGCTCCAGTGCATTTGAGTCGGACCTGGAAGAAGTTCGGCTGATTGTCGAGTATCCAATGGCAGTGCTCTAAGGCACAGCGCTTACATTCACTTGCCGATGGCCTACATCTGTTCACAGGTTGAAGTCTGTCAGAACTGTAATATCGGCCTCACCTTCTCGTTAAGTTGCACTTTTTACACTGCACACCGAACACATCTCATCTCTGCGGCTTTTGTGTAGCTCCTTTGGAACAGAGATGAATTTTTGCGCCCCGGACGGGGCGTTTTTTTTGTGCGCCGACTCAGTGACGAATCGTCGCAACCGCCTGACGTGGCTTGACCCTAAAGCTACTTCACGGTTCAGAATTTTCCTACAGCCTACCCAGCCTCGCTATGAGGCCATGCCCCCTTTCCGTTTTCTTTGAAGGTAACCCCCATGCGTATCCTTGTGGTTGAGGACGAGCAAAAAACCGCCGACTACCTGCAGCAAGGCTTGACCGAAAGCGGTTATGTCGTCGATTGCGCGGCCAGCGGCATTGATGGCCTGCACCTGGCCCGGCAACACCGCTACGAATTGGTGATCCTGGATGTCAACTTGCCCAACACCGACGGCTGGGAAGTGCTGGAACAACTGCGCCGCGACGGCAACCAGCGCGTGATGATGCTGACCGCGCGCGGCCGGCTGACCGACAAGATCAAGGGCCTGGACATGGGCGCCGATGATTACCTGGTCAAGCCCTTCGAGTTTCCCGAGCTGCTGGCCCGAGTGCGCACCCTGTTGCGACGCAGCGAACACATCCCAGTGCCGGACGTACTGCGCGTCTCGGACCTGGAACTGGACCCGCGCCGGCATCGCGCCTATCGCGGCGACCGCCGGATCGACCTGACCACCAAGGAATTCGCGCTGCTGCAGGTGCTGATGCGCCAGGCCGGTGAAGTGATGACCCGCACGCAGATTATTTCGCTGGTGTGGGACATGAACTTCGACTGCGACACCAACGTCGTGGAAGTCTCGATCAGCCGCCTGCGGGGCAAGGTCGATGACCAGAGCGAGGTGAAGTTGATCCACACCATTCGCGGCGTGGGTTACGTGCTGGAGGCGCGACCATGAGGACCAGCAGCCTGTCGATGCGCCTGGGGTTGACGGTCAGCCTGATGGGCGCCGGCCTCGTCGTGCTGTTGGCGACCCTGGCGTACCTGGCCCTGACCCACGAGCTGGACAAGCTCGCGCGCAAAGGCCTGGAAAACAAAATGGAGCAGTTGGAGCACAGCCTCGGCCAGGGCCTTGACGCCCACGACATCAGCGACCGCCCCCATTCGCTGCTGGACCTGGTGATGGGCCACGACAACATCTACCTGACCATCATCGGCGCACGGCCGAATGCGCCGGTGCTGCTGAGCGTCGGTGCCAAACCGCAGCAGCCGCTGTTGTTGGACGTGCCCGCCAGCAACACCCTGGCGTACTTGAACTGGGTCGACGGCCAAGGCAATCGCATCCTCAGCGCCACCCGCCTGATGCCGCTGAGCAGTGGCGAAAACGTGCGTGTGTTGCTGTCGCTGGATCGCTCCGACGACGAAGCGTTGCTCAGTGCCTACCTGCGTTCCACGGTGATCGCCCTGCCGATGCTGCTGATCCTGATCGGCATGGGCGCGTGGTGGCTGGTGCAACGCGGGCTCGCGCCGCTGCAGCAGTTCAGCCGCGTGGCGGCCAAGGTCAGCACCCAGGACCTGACCCATCGCCTGGAGCTGGACAACCTGCCCAAGGAGCTGGGCGAATTGGCCCAGGGCATCAACTTCATGCTGCACCGCCTCGATGCCGGCGTGCAGCAACTGTCGCAATTCTCCGACGACCTCGCCCACGAGCTGCGCGCACCGTTGACCAACCTGATGGGCAAGGCGCAGGTGACCCTGTCCCGTGAACGGCCCTCAGAGGAATACAAGGCCAGCCTGGAATCCTGTACCGAGGAAATGGAGCGCCTGTCGCGGATGGTCTCCGACATGTTGTTCCTGGCTCAGGTCAGCCACCCGGCGGCGCGGGCCGAGTTTGCCCCGGTGTCGTTGGCACAGGAAGCGCAGCGGGTGATGGAGCTGTTCGCCCTCAGCGCCGAGGACAAGCACGTCACCCTGAGCCTGCGCGGCGACGCCTGGGTAACGGGGGACCGCCTGATGATCCAGCGCGCTATTTCCAACCTGCTGTCCAATGCCATTCGCCATACCCCGAGCGCCTCCAGCGTATTGCTGCTGGTGGAACGCTACGACCAGAGTGTGTCGCTGTCGGTGGGCAATCCCGGGCGCGGTATCGAAGCCCATCATCTGCCGCACCTGTTCGAGCGCTTTTATCGCGCCGACAGCAGCCGCACCCGAGCCGAAGGCGGCACCGGCCTGGGGCTGGCGATTGTGCAGTCGATCATGCACCTGCATCAGGGGCACGCCGACGTCAGCAGCCAGCCGGGCCGTTTTACGCGGTTCCGCCTGGTGTTTCCTCTTCCTTGCGATGGGCCCACTGATACAACGCCGGCAACACCAGCAAGGTCAGCAACGTAGACGAAATAATCCCGCCGATCACCACCGTCGCCAGCGGCCGCTGCACTTCGGCGCCGGTGCCGGTGGCGAGTGCCATGGGGATAAACCCGAGGGACGCCACCAACGCCGTCATCAGCACCGGACGCAGCCGGGTCAACGCGCCTTCGTTGATCGCCATCGACAACGAACGCCCCTCCTCGCGCAGGTTACGGATGAAGGCGATCATCACCAGGCCGTTCAGCACCGCCACGCCGGACAAGGCAATAAAGCCGACCCCCGCCGAGATCGACAGCGGAATATCCCGCAGCCACAGCGCCATGATCCCACCGGTCAAGGCGAACGGAATCCCGGTAAACACCAACAAGCCGTCCTTGAGGTTGTTGAACATCATGAACAGCAGCCCGAACACCAGCAGCAACGCCACCGGCACCACGATGCGCAAGCGTTCGGACGCTTCTTTCAATTGTTCGAATTGGCCGCCCCAGGTGGTCCAGTAACCCGCCGGCACCTTCACCTGGGCAATCAACGCCGCCTCGGCTTCCTCCACAAATGAGCCGATATCCCGCCCACGCACGTTGGCACTGACGATCACCAGGCGCTTGCCGTTCTCGCGGCTGATCTGGTTCGGGCCGAGCACCAGGTCCAGGCTGGCGACCTGGGACAAGGCGATAAAACCCAGCTGGCCAGACGCGTTACCCGGCACCGGAACCAACAGCCGTGACAGCCCATCGATATCGGTGCGCAGCGCGTCGGACAAACGCACAACCATGTCAAAACGGCGATCACCTTCGTACAACGTACCGGCCTGGCGCCCGCCGACGGCGACGGCAATGGTGTCCTGCACATCGCCCACATTCAGGCCAAAACGCGCGGCCTTGTCGCGGTCGATATTGATGGTCAGCACCGGCAGGCCGGAGGTTTGTTCAACCTTGACTTCCGAGGCGCCGCTGAGCTTTTGCAGGGTCTCGGCGATTTCACCGGCGGTCTTGTTGAGCACGTCCATGTCGTCGCCGAACACCTTCACCGCCACATCGCTGCGCACCCCGGAGATCAGCTCGTTGAAACGCAATTGGATCGGTTGCGACAACTCGTACGCACTGCCCGGCACAATCGCACTGGCGCGCTGGATGTCGGCGATGAGGGTCTCGCGGGACTTGTCCGGATCGGGCCATTGGTCCTTGGGCTTGAGCATCACGTAGCTGTCGGAAATATTCGGCGGCATCGGGTCGGAGGCAATTTCCGCGGTACCGGTACGCGCGAATACCCGCTCGATTTCCGGCACCTGGGCCATCAAGGTTTTTTCCAGTTGCTGCTGCATCTGCACCGACTGCGTCAGGCTGGTGCCTGGCACACGCAAGGCTTGCTGGGCAAAATCACCTTCGCTGAGGCTGGGAATAAATTCACTGCCCATGCGGCTGGCGACAACGCCCGAGGCGACAATGGTCAACACGGCCAAGCCGAACACCAGCGGCCGGCGCGCCATCACCCAATCGAGCACCGGCGCATAGACCCGGCGTGCGCTGCGCATGACGAAGTTTTCGTCTTCCTTGACCTTGCCAGTCACAAACAGCGCAATCGCCGCCGGCACGAAGGTCACCGACAGAATCATTGCGCCCAACAAGGCAATCACCACGGTAAACGCCATCGGGTGGAACATCTTCCCGGCCACCCCGGTGAGGGCGAAGATCGGCAGGTACACCACCATGATGATCAGTTGCCCGAAGATCAGCGCCCGCCGCGCTTCCTTGGCGGCGGCGAAGACTTCATGCAGGCGCTCGCTGCGGGTCAGCAGGCGGCCATGACGCTGTTGCGCATGCGCCAGGCGACGAATCGCGTTCTCGACGATCACCACCGCGCCGTCGACGATAATGCCGAAGTCCAGCGCGCCGAGGCTCATCAGGTTGGCGCTGACCTTGTTGGTGAACATGCCGGTAAAGGTGAACAACATCGCCAGCGGAATCACCATCGCGGTGATCAGCGCAGCGCGGATATTACCGAGGAACAGGAACAGCACCGCCACCACCAGCAGCGCACCTTCGAAGAGGTTTTTCTTCACGGTGGCGATGGCTTTTTCGACCAAGTTGGTGCGGTCGTAGACGGTGACCGCGACGACGCCTTCGGGCAGCGAGCGGTTGATCTCTTCAAGTTTTTTCGCCACGGCCTGGGACACGCTGCGGCTGTTTTCGCCGATCAACATGAACACCGTACCCAGCACCACTTCGCGACCATTTTCCGTGGCAGCGCCGGTACGCATCTCACGGCCGATGTCGACCTGCGCCACATTGCGCACGCGGATCGGCGTGCCGTCCGAGCTGGTGATGACGATGTTCGCGATGTCATCGATGGACGCCAACTGCCCGGGCGCACGGATCAGTAATTGCTCACCGCTGCGCTCGATGTAGCCCGCGCCCACGTTGGCGTTGTTACGCTCCAGCGCCGTGACCAGGTCATTCAAGGTCAGGTTGTAGGCGGCCAGGTGCTTGGGGTCGGGCGCAATCTGGTATTCCTTGGCAAAGCCGCCGATGGTGTTGATCTCGGCCACACCCGGCACGTTGCGCAGTTGTGGCTTGATGATCCAGTCCTGGATGACCCGCAGATCGGTCGGGGTGTAGGGCGTGCCATCGTCCTTGAGCGCGCCGTCTTTGGCTTCCACGGTCCATAGGAAAATTTCCCCGAGGCCGGTGGAAATCGGCCCCATGGCGGTTTCAATACCGGCGGGCAATTGCTCGCGCGCCACCTGAAGACGCTCGTTGACCAATTGCCGGGCGAAAAAAAGGTCGGTGCCGTCCTTGAAAATTACCGTCACCTGGGACAAACCGGAGCGCGACAGCGAGCGGGTCTGCTGCATGCCGGGCAAACCGGCCATGGCGGTTTCGATGGGAAAGGTGATGCGCTGCTCGGTTTCCAACGGTGAAAACCCGGCCGCCGCCGAGTTGATCTGCACCTGCACGTTGGTGATGTCGGGCACCGCGTCGATGGGCAACTTCTGATAGCTGGCGATGCCGACACCGGCCATCAACAGCACCGCCAGCAGCACGATGATGCGCTGCTCGATGGCAAATTGGATAAGGCGCTCAAACATGGGGAATCACTCGCAGGATCAATGGGCGTGCTCGGCCGAGCCTTTGCCCAGTTCGGACTTGAGGATGAAGCTGCCGACCGTGGCCACCTGCGCCCCGGCATCGAGGCCCTGGCGCACTTCGACGTAGCCGTTTTCGCTCGCGCCGAGTTCCAGGTGACGGGTGACAAAACCGTGCTCGGTGCGCACGAATACCGAGGGTTTGTCCTCGACGGTCTGGATCGCCTCCTGGGGCACGGTGACCTTGGCCTGGAACGTGTCGGTGGCCAGTTGCACGCTGACAAATAGGCCAGGCCGCCAGGCGTCATCGGGGTTGGGCACACTCACGCGCACAGTGGCGGTGCGTGTCTGCTCGCCGAGCAGGTTGCCGACATAGGCCACGGTGCCGAGCACCTCGGTGCCCATTTCGGTGGAGCTGACGTTGACCGGCTTGCCGACGCGTACCTTGTTCAAGTCCTTGGGAAATACACCAAAGGTCACCCACACCTGGGACAGGTCCGAGAGGGTGAAGGCATTACTGGTCTCGCTCACCACTTCGCCGACACCCAGGTGTTTTTCCACCACGACGCCGGCGAAGGGCGCACGCAGTTCGTAGCGATTGCCGCCGACCAGTACGGCGCTGCCGCTTAATGCGGTCATCTTTTGGCGGGCGTTGTTCAGGGCGATTTCGGCTTCTTGCAGCGCTTGGCGCGCCAGCAAGTAGTCTTGCTCGGCGGAGATCTTGTCCTGCCACAACTGCCGCTCGCGCTGGAAGGTAGTGCGGGCCAGTTCGACGCGCCGCTCACTGGCGGCCAACTCACTGCGTTGATCGGAAATCTGCTGGCTGGCGATCACCGCCAACAGCTCCCCTTTCTTCACCGACTGGCCGAGGTTGACCTTGACCGACTCCACTACGCCCGCCGCACGCGGCACGATGTGGGAGGTACGGTCTTCGTCGAAACGCACTTCTCCCGGCAGCACCAGCAACGTGCTGATAGACCGCGGTTGAGCCTGGGCGACCTGAATGCCGGCGGCTTGAATCTGCTGCTCGGTGAGTTCAAGTTCGCCTTCTTCTTCCTCGGCCTTAGCAACGCTGCACAGCATCAGGCTCAAGGCGACGGCAAGCGCCACGCCGTGGGTGTTGTTCATAGGGGACTCCAGGAAAAATCAAAACCGGGCGAGGTCGCCGTAAATTCGTTCGATACGCACCCAGGCGTCGGTGGCCTGGGCGGTGGCCGTGAGGTACTGGGTGCGAGCCGCGATCAGGGTGCGCTGGGCGTCGAGCACGTCGAGGAAACTGAACTTGCCCATCTCAAAGCCACGGGTGGCGCTGTCCACCGCCTCTTGCGCGGCGGGCAGGATCTGCTGGTTGAAGGCGCGCACTTCGGTATTCGCGGTTTGCCACAGGTCGAGGGCCTGACGGGTTTCGGTGCGCAGGCGCAGTTCGGCGGCGTTGCGCAGGTCTCGGGCCTGATCGGCGCGGCGCGTGGCCGCCAGCACATTGCCCTGATTGCGGTTGAACAGCGGGATCGGCATCGACACCCCCACCAGGTTCACGCGCTCACGCACACTGGCGTCGTATTGGCTGCCGATGGACACGTCGAGGTCGGGAATACGCTGGGCTTTTTCCAGGCCGACGCTGGCTTCGTTTTGCAGGATGTTCAGTTCGGCCAGGCGCAGTTCAGCGGTTTGTTCGAGGCGCGCCAACAATTGGCTAGCGGGCGGCAAGGCAGGCGTGGATTGGGTGTGTGTGGCAACGACTTGGAAGTCCGGCACGCCGCTGCCGGTACTCGCGGCCAGGCGGCGATAAGCATCGGTGAGGCCTATCTGAGCGCGGTTCAATTCCAGGCGCATTTCCGACAACTGCACCTGCGCGCGGGTCGCCTCCACCGGCGAGGTTTTGCCAGCGGTGACACGACCGTTGGCGACGGCCAGTCCGCGTTCGGCCACGGCCATGGACCGCTGCGCCAGGTCGAGGCGTTCCTGGGCGCGAAGCGCGCCGTAGTAGTTGTCGATGACTTCGGCGCGCAGGGTGTTGCGGCGCTGTTCCAACGTCAGCGCGGCGGCGTCCTGGGCTCGGGTGGCAACGTCGATGCGCGCACCGCGCTTGCCGCCCAGTTCCAGGGTCTGGCTGAGTTTAACGGTGGTGGTGCGGGAGTTGCGACGGGTGTCTTCGGCATCCCAGGAGGCCACCGGATTCGGGATCAACCCCGCCTGCTGGCGACCGCCCTGTGCAATGTCGATTTCCCATTGCGCGGCCGCCAGGTCAGGGTTGTTGGCAAAGGCGGTTTGCAGGGCCGCATCGAGGGTCAGGGTTTGTGCACCGACCCCTTGTGCCGTCGCCAGAAACACGACGATCGACCACAGAAATGTTCTTGCGCGAATTGGCATAACGAGAGTTCCAGGCCCATGAAATGGCGGATAAATCCAAGCCGGGGCACTGTAGCTTTCGGTACTTATCAGAGCGGTGTGCAGAACATTACAAATCCGTTAGCCAGGATCAGGCATGCACCTCGTCATGTTCATCATGCGCAAAGCCGGCGCCTTCGACCTGGATGGTCGCATGGGAAATATCGAATTTCTCATGCAGCAGTTCCGTCACCTGGACGAGGATTTGTTGTTCCGTGCCGAGCGCCGAATCCGCCACCAGATGGGTGCTCAGCACGTTCTTGCCACTGGTGAGCGCCCAGATATGCAGGTCGTGTACATCCTTGACCCCACGCACACCGCGAATAGCCTGCTCCACCTGTTCGATGTCAATGCCGTCCGGCACGCCTTGCAGCAGGACGTTCATGCTTTCCTTGAGCAACGTCCACGTGCGTGGCAACACCCAGAAACCAATGGCCGCGGCGACCAGCGAGTCGACCCAGCCCCAGCCTGTGTACAGGATCACCAGCGCCGCGATGATCACGCCGATGGAACCGAGCATATCGCTCCAGACCTCCAGGTACGCGCCCTTCACATTCAGGCTTTCACCACTGGCGGCGCTCAGCAGGCGCATGGAAATCAGGTTGACGATCAGCCCCAGTACGGCAATCACCAGCATGCCGGTGGACTGTATCTCGGCGGGCGCCTGCAGCCGCTGATACGCCTCGTAGAGGATGTAGAACGCAACGACGAACAACAGCAGCGCATTGAACGCCGCGGCAAGGATTTCGAAACGCGCATAGCCGAAGGTGCGCTTGCGGTCTGCGGCACGCTTGGCCACATGGATTGCCACCAGGGAAATGCCCAGGGCCAGGGCGTCGGTCATCATGTGCGCGGCATCGGACAACAGCGCCAGACTGCCGGTGATAAATGCACCGATGACCTCGGCAACCATGAAACTGCCGGTCAGGCCCAGGGCGAGCCATAACAGACGCTCGTGACCGGCGCGTACTTTGGCGTGGTTGTGTCCTGCGCTCATGGAAAATCCTCGTGGTGGTAAATGTTCTCGTGGGCCTTGCCGGCGAGCGGGCTCTTACGCAGGGCACGGGGATCATAGAGCTATAGGCCGGATCCATCGGCATGGGTTGCAAAATTGTCATCTGCACGCCAAGCCATTGTTAGCTTTAAATGCACCAAAAGTGCGCTTGAACGCTCTGGCACAGTTGTATCAGGTATGCTTTTCGAACAGGAAACAAAAAGAAACAATTTTCCCAACCTGTTCGATAAGGAGTTCCGCTTTGGAGTTATCGACTGCCGCGTGGATGGTTCACGACACCCGCCTTATGCTCTGCGTACTGCTGGCCATCGCCAGCATCATTGTGCTGATCAGCGCGACCAAACTGCCGCCCTTCCTGTCGATCCTGATCGGCACCTTCATCGCCGGTGTCGGCGCCGGCTTGCCGCCGGAAGAAGTGGCCAAGGCGTTCAGCAAAGGCGCCGGGGCGATCCTCGGTGAAGCGGGGATCATCATTGCCCTGGGTTCCATGCTCGGCGCGTTGATGGCGGAGTCCGGCGCGGCCGACCGCATAGCCACCACCCTGCTAGGACTGGGCAAGGGTAAGTCACTGCCGTGGGTGATGGCGCTGGTGGCCATGGTGATCGGCTTGCCGCTGTTTTTTGAAGTGGGCCTGGTGATGATGGTGCCAATCATCTTTGTGATGGCCAAACGTTCGAACCAGCCGCTGCTGAAAATCGCCATTCCGGCGCTGGCCGGCATGACCACCCTGCACGCCTTGATGCCACCGCATCCGGGGCCGCTGATTGCGGTGGGCGCGTTGCACGCCGACCTGGGCCTGACCATGTTGCTGGGCTTCTGCCTGGCGGTGCCGGCGGTGATCCTGGCTGGCCCGCTCTACGGCAACTGGCTGTCCAAGCGCCTGCATGTGGATGAGCCGGCCGACATCGGCGCGCTGTTCAGCGCACCGCCCAAAGCGCCGCGCCAGCCGAGCTTTGGTGTGTCGTTGCTGATCATTCTGTTGCCGGTGATTCTGATGCTGGGCAGCACCTTGGCCAAGGTCGCGCTGCCGGCCGAAAGCACGGTCGGCCTGACCTTGAAGTTCCTCGGCGAACCGCTGATCGCCCTCGGCCTGGCCGTGATCGCCGCTGTGATCTGCCTGGGCTGGGCCGCCGGCATGCCGCGTGCCGAGGTCGGCAACACCCTGCGCAAAGCCCTCGCCCCCATCGCCGTATTGCTGTTGACCATCGGCGCCGGCGGCGGCCTCAAGCAAACCCTGCTGGACGCCGGCGTCAGCCAGACCATCAGCAAGGTCGCCGAAGGCGCACACATGCCGTATCTGCTGCTGGCCTGGTTGATCGCCGTAGCGCTGCGCCAGGCCACCGGCTCGGCCACCGTCGCCACCACCACGACCGCAGGCATCCTCGCGCCGATGATGGCGGGGTTAGCGGCGACGCAAAGCTCGTTGGTGGCCCTGGCGATTGGCGCCGGCTCGGTGTTCTTCTGCCACGTCAACGATGCCGGGTTCTGGATGGTGCGTGAGTACTTTGGCTTGCAGTTGAAGCAGACGATCTGGGTATGGTCGGTGTTGCAGACGATTGTGTCCGTCGTGGGCTTGGTCGGTACGTTGCTGATGTGGCACTTCTTGACCTGAAAATACCGCATTGAGGGGAAACGCTCTTCCCCTCAATGGCTTCACTGATGCAACACAAAGCGAGCATCGAGCTTGCCGAGCAACTCAAATGTATTCATGTAAGGCACACCGAACAGTGAGCACACATTGGGAATCGTGAACTTGCGCTTGATGTCAGGGTTGTAGACCTCATGCGTGACAACCACTGCACCCGTGACCATTGCCTTGGCAATCAACCAGGGATCTGCGCCCTCAAGAAATTCCTCAAACGCTCCGGCCTTCATCGCAGGCACCTGCTCCGCAATCTTTGCGACGATCTGCCCAAATGCAGCCTGAGTAGGCTCATCGCTGGCGTCTTCAAACAAGTGCGTATTACCTTTGACCCACTGGGTCAAATCGTCATTGCCTCTGGCTAGTTCGTCTCTTACCGGGACGATACTGGCAACCTCCAGAGCCTGGTGTTGTTGAAGAATCCATGCCCAGTAACCTGGACAAACCGACATTGCGTAATAGCGGTTCTTGGCCTCGATCAGCGTATTCGAATCCAATAGATGCTTCATGCCGATAGTTTCATCCCATAAGCCTTCAACCTGGCAGGCTGCACACCCAGCAGTTTTCCCGCATCGCGTAGCAGAATCCGCCCACTCTGCGCTTCGGCCAGAACGGCCTTGCTCAAACGGGTGCTGTTTCTGATAGCCGCTGTGCGATAGTAGTCCCCTCCACTGCCGTCCTTATCTCGATACGCCTGCAAGATCCGACGGTAGTAGGCGCCATAATGATCACTGCTGATGCAGCCAAGATCACAGGCCCGACGGGCAATCACCAAGGTGCTGACGCGAAAGCGCCCAGCCAGTGGCGCCAGGTTTTCTTCCCAGTGCGTATTCGAATCCCAATGCGTGCGAAAAACGAGCTCCGGCGCCAGGAACTCTCCCGCCACCGCATTACAGAAAGCTTCCTCCTGGCGGGCACTATGACTGTTGCCATCAGAGACGCCCGTGCTATCGATCCAGACATGCACCAGCTCATGCATCAATGTAAAAAGCCGTGCCGTGGGTGCGTCCGCACTATTGATGAAGACCACCGGGGCTAGAGCATTGCTGATCGCAAATCCTCGAAACTCACTGACATTAAGTTTCCGATGGGTGTTTCCCAAGGCAACCCCGCTGCGCATGACGAGAATGCCGGCCTCCTCCGCGCCATTCACTAACGCCCTGAAATAATCGTCATAACTCATACGAGCAAAAGCATCCGTCATGCCGAGTACGCGACGAATATCTGCAACCACGTCCTTGATGGGCGAACGGCTACTGAAACTTCCCACGAAGGACAGCGGGGAGGGTTCGTGGTCCTGCAAATATTCCAAGTACCAGTCTTGCTTACGGAGCACGTCTCTTACAGTGTCCATCAAGTTCAAGCTGGGCTTGTCGGGAAACACGCCACCCACCGTACGCAGGTCTGGCAGAGGAAGAGACTCCGGCGGGGGAGCCTTGAGAAAAAGGACGCCAAACGCGACGTGTGCAATGGCAGCCCACTTTTGTGCCTGGCTAAAGCTGGGAAGACTCTGACCCGCCTCCCACTCTTTCACCCTTTCCAATTTGACCGTAAGCCCTTTGGCAATCTGTGCCTCAGACAGCCCCGCCCGCTGGCGAGACCAGGAGAGGATTTCGGGGTTGATAAAGGCGCTCTGAGTCATGGGTTCATGCGTGTCCGTCAGGAGTGGACAGGACTATAGGAGCGGCAGCAAATACTCGTCAATTGATGGCCCTAGCGGCCTTTTGTAACAGCATCTACTGGGTGGCGCTTACCAAACAGCCCCACACTCACCACGCCCACCGCCCCCATCACCCCGCAGTAAATCACGCAAATCCAGGGGCTGGTCGGCATCAGTGCAATCAACATCAACGGCGTCGTACTCGCCCACAGCGCGTAGGCAATGTTGTAGGTAAAGGAAATCCCCGACACCCGCACCTGCGCCGGAAACAGGCCGACCATCACCGACGGCACCGCGCCCACCACGCCGCAACTCAAGCCTGCGACGGCATACGCCGCGCCCAGCCAGACGCCGCCGTTGATCAAGCTGGCGTACAGAATGCCAATCCCTACCGGTAATAGCAGGCTGTAGACCAGCACCGCGCGCCAGGCGCCGATGCGGTCTACCAGCAGGCCGGCCAGTACGCAGCCGATATTCAGGAACACGATGCCCAAGGCGCTCAAGGCGAAGGTGTGGCTGGGGCTCATGCCGAAGGTTTTTTGCATCATGGTGGGGGTGATGACCACGAGGACGACCACCGCCGAGGTGAGCACGCAGGTGAGGATCATCGCGGGTAGCAGGACGGCGCGGTGGTCGCGAAGCACGGTGCGCAAAGGCAGTTCTGCGGCCGCCTGGCGACGGGCCTGCATTTCGAGGAACACCGGGGTCTCATTGAGCCAGCGGCGCAGCCACACGCCGATCACGCCGAACACCCCGCCGAGCAGGAAGGGGAAGCGCCAGGCGTAGTCGAGGATTTCGGCCGGGGTGAAGACTTGCGCCAGCAAGGTCGCGGTGAGCGCGCCGAGCAGGTAGCCGAAGGTCAGGCCGGCTTGCAGGAAGCCCAGGGCGTAGCCGCGATGAGGGGCGGGAGCGTGTTCGGCGACGAAGGTCCAGGCGCTGGGTACTTCACCCCCCACTGCTGCGCCTTGCAGCACGCGCAGCGCCAGCAGGATCAGCGGTGCGAAATAACCGATGTGTGCATAGGTGGGCATGATCCCGATCAGCAGGCAGGGCAAGGCCATCATCAGGATGCTCAGGCTGAACACGCGCTTGCGCCCCAGGTGATCGGCAAAGTGCGCCATCAGGATGCCGCCCAGCGGGCGGGCCAGGTAGCCGGTGACGAAGATGCCAAAACTTTGCAGCAGGCGCAGCCACTCGGGCATTTCCGGCGGGAAGAACAGTTGGCTCAAGGTCAGCGCGAAAAACACGAAGATGATGAAATCGTAGATTTCCAGGGCACCGCCCAGGGCGGCCAGGCCCAGGGTTTTGTAGTCGGAGCGGGAAAAACGCTGCGCCTGTAGGGGAAAGGTGGCAGTCATATGAAGGCTCGGCAGACAAACAAAATGGCGTGCAGGTTATGAGGTGAACCGGATGATGGCAATCACGGCAGATATATTTGTTTTCCTCATGGATCGATGAAGATAACTGCATTCCCATATCAATGGCCGTAGCGGAACATGCCGTAAAACTGCCAACACCATAATAAAGACAAGAGGAAAGACTCGTGGCCGATGCTATCGAAGAAAGCCGCTATGCCCGATTTGCCCTGCGCTGTTCCAACTTCGCCGAACGCTGGTTTCCCGACTCCTGGGTATTTGCCGCGCTCGCCGTGATCATCGTCGCCGTGGCGACCCTGGGCATGGGCGCCGCACCGACCGAAGCCGCCAAGGCTTTTGGCGATGGGTTCTGGAGCCTTATCCCGTTCACCATGCAGATGGCCTTTGTGGTGATTGGTGGTTATGTGGTGGCCAGTTCGCCGCCGGCGGTAAAACTGATCGACCGCCTGGCGCGTATCCCGAAGAACGGCCGCTCCGCCGTGGCCTGGGTGGCGTTGATCTCGATGGTCGCGTCCTTGCTCAACTGGGGCCTGTCCCTGGTGTTTGGCGGTTTGTTGGTGCGGGCGCTGGCGCGTCGTACGGATTTGCGCATGGATTATCGCGCGGCCGGGGCTGCGGCTTACCTGGGGCTTGGCGCGGTGTGGGCGTTGGGGCTGTCGTCGTCGGCGGCACAGTTGCAGGCCAACCCGGCCAGCCTGCCGCCATCGATTCTGTCGATCACGGGTGTGATCCCATTCACCGACACCATCTTCCTGTGGCAATCCGGCGTGCTGTTGCTGGCGTTGATCGTGGTGTCGCTGATCATCGCCTACGCCACCGCACCCGGCCCGAACAGCGCCCGCGATGCCAAGGCCTGCGGCGTCGACCCGGCGTTCAACCTGCCCAAGCTGCAAGCCCCCACCCGTCCAGGTGAATGGCTGGAACACAGCCCGCTGCTGACCATCCTGCTGGCGGTGCTGGCGGCGGGTTGGCTGTTCCATGAGTTCTCGACCAAGCCAGCGATCAGTGCGATCTCGGGGCTGAACACCTATAACTTCCTGTTCATCATGACCGGCGCCCTGCTGCACTGGCGCCCGCGCAGTTTCCTCGACGCGGTGGCACGCGCGGTGCCGACCACCACCGGCGTGCTGATCCAGTTTCCGCTGTACGGCTCCATCGCGGCGCTGATGACCGTGGTCAAGGGTGGCGACGGCCAGACCCTGGCGCACCATATCTCGACCTTCTTCACCTCCATCGCCTCCCACGACACTTATGCACTGCTGATGGGCGTGTACTCGGCGGTACTGGGCTTCTTTATCCCGTCGGGCGGCGGCAAGTGGATTATCGAAGCGCCTTACGTGATGCAAGTGGCCAATGACCTGCAATACCACCTGGGCTGGGCAGTGCAGATCTACAACGCCGCCGAGGCGCTGCCGAACCTGATCAACCCGTTCTATATGCTGCCGCTGCTGGGGGTGCTGGGGTTGAAGGCGCGGGATTTGATCGGGTTTTCCTTCGTGCAGTTGCTGGTGCACACGCCGCTGGTGTTGTTCCTGCTGTGGGCGTTGGGGACGACGTTGAAGTATTTGCCGCCTGTGATGCCTTAATAAACGGATGATGCACCTGTTGTTGCAACAGGTGCATTCATGCAGTAGCGACGCTCAAGCCGTCAACAAAAGTAATCGCGTCAGTAGCCGCTTGCCGGATGTGATTCAAATAATCTCCAAGTCGGTTTGCTGTCATATCGGACGCGCCTCAGCCAAGACTTTCGCGCGAAACTTCAAAGGCAAGTCGGCGGGTGTCAGTAAGTCCACATTGACGCCAAGCAGGTCCTCAAGCTCTACCTGAAGCCCACCAAGATCAAAAAGGGTGGTTCCCGGTGGGGCATCGACCAATAAATCCAGATCGCTGCCCTCTTGGTCGGTACCCAGTAAAACAGACCCAAATACTCTTGGGTTTGAAATGCGAAAACGGCCCACCACTTCTCTGACGGCAGCTCGCTGTTGGTCAAGGGCGGTAGAAGGTTTCACGGTTCACCTCAATGGTATCCATTATCGAACCAGTCTAGCAGCGCTGGCCATCGGTAGACACCTGCATACAGCCAGACGAGATATCAGCGCCGATATGAATCGACAAGCTGAAAGCCAGCTTTCTGATAAAGCGCGTGGACTTATCTCATTCAGGCAGATGGCAACCCCTGACTCCCTCCACCCAGACCTTTGATTAACCTGACTCGGACACCTACTCACTTAACACCCAGGAGATCCGATGACGCCCCTATCCAAATCACTGGAAACGTTGATCACTGATATTTATCAGGACGACAACGTTTCATTCACTGAATACAGGGCCCTGCGAGACGACGCCGATCGCCGCATGGCCTCGGTTATCGAAGAGTTCGGCCTGCATAACAACGTGACCGCCTTCCAGAAATCCATCGACGTGGCCATGCAGCTGTTGCAGAGCAGTGTGATCGATGCAAAAAAGGCCAGGCTGACCGATACGGGTGAGGCCATTGTCAAAGATGCGGTGACGGCCCAGGTGGAGTACTTGCGGGCGGGCAGCCAGCTGGCACTGCGCCTGCTGTGACCCCCCAAGTTTAAATCACTGTCTTCGTTCCGTCACATTGCGTTGCTACCGTCCTGCGAAATATCTTGCAACATCTCGCCAGGACTCCCGCGCAATGAGTGACGATCACGAAGACCGCCTTTCCCCCGATTCCGTAACGCAACCGTCGGTGGACACCAGCCGTCGGCGTTTCCTCGGGGGCGCGGCGGTGTTGGGGGTCGGCGCGACCTTGAGTGCCTGCGGCAATACCAGCGAGGCACCGGGTAAACCGGTGGCGCGACCGCTCACGCCACAAGAGCTGGACAAGGCGTTGCACGACCAAGTGAAAACCGTGGTGGTGATCTATGCCGAGAACCGCAGTTTCAACAACCTGTTTGCAGATTTCCCCGGTGTGGAGAAACCACTGTCGGCGCTTTCCGCTGCCGACACACAGCAACGCGACCGCGACGGTAGCATGCTGACCACCCTGCCTCCGGCCTGGGGCGGCGTGTTGCAGGTCGGCCCGCAAACGGTGGACGGGGTGACCTACCCCAGCGAAGTGCAATTCCAGGAAAACCTACCCAACGCGCCATTTGCCCTCAAGGGCCCGAATGCCGAAGACCTGCCTTTGAGCCTGGTCACGCGTGACCTGTGGCACGTGTTCTATCAGAACCAGATGCAGATCAACGGCGGCAAGAACGACGGTTTTGTCGCCTGGGCAGACTCAGGCGGCCTGGTGATGGGCCATTACGCCCAGAGCCGTTATTCCCTGCGCCTGTGGGACGTGGCCAAGGAGTTTGTACTCTGCGATAACTTCTTCCAGGGCGCGTTTGGTGGCTCGTTCCTCAACCATCAATACCTGATCAGCGCCACCGCGCCGTTTTACCCGAATGCCGCGCAATCGGTAGCCAAGGCGCAGATCGCCACGCTGCAGAGCGATGACCCCACCGACCCGCGTCTCAAGCCGCTGGACAAGTCCCCGGCCAGCGCTATGACCGGTCCGCCGCAGTTCGGCCCCAGCGCCCTGACCCCGGATGGGTACGGTGTGAATACCCTGGCCCCGCCCTATTGGCCGACCTGGATCCGCGACCCGGAAAACCCGGATTACGCAAAGGCCGATCTGCCTAACGTGCTGGTGCCGCAAACCCACGAACACATCGGTGACAAGCTGTCGAAAAAGAATGTCGATTGGGCCTGGTACGCCGGTGCGTGGCAAGCGACCCTGGACCAGTTCAAGGACTCGGGCGGCATCCCGAAGATTCCGAACTTCCAGTACCACCATCAGCCGTTCAACTACTTCAAGCAGCAGGGCCCGGAAAACCGCGCCGAGCGTGACAAACGCCTGCGCGATGGCGGTTTGGGGGATGAATCGAACACCAACCGGTTCTTTGCCGATGCCGAGGCCGGCAAACTGCCCGCCGTGACCTTCTACAAACCCCAGGGCAACCTGAACATGCACGCGGGCTATGCCGACGTAGCCTCGGGCGACCGTCATATCGCGCGCGCCTTGAAAGTGCTGCAAGAAAGCCCGCAGTGGAAAAACATGGTGGTGGTGGTGACCGTCGATGAAAACGGCGGCTGGTGGGACCACGTCGCGCCGCCCAAGGGCGACCGCTGGGGGCCGGGTACGCGGGTGCCAGCGATCGTGGTGTCACCGTTCGCGCGCAAAGGCACGGTGGACCATACGGTGTACGACACGGCGTCGATTCTGCGGCTGATCACCCGGGTGTTTCAGCTGGAGACCCTGGACGGCCTTAAGCAACGCGATGACGCAATGATCGCCCGCGGCCAGAAACCGATGGGGGACTTAAGCAACGCTTTACAGTTCAACCTGTAGGTTTTCTTATCCAATAGCGACACAGCGGCTGATTTAGCACGCGGTTTCCCTGGTCAGCCGCTACTGTGTGGAGGTGGGCTTTCACCCCGCGCAGACGGGCTTTCGCTGACAAGGAAACAACAATGTTTAAACCGACCAGGTTGTCCTTCACCCTGGCCGCACTGATGGCGAGTGCGGTCGTACAGGCCGACATCGAGGTACCGCTGGGGAGCACTCAGCGGGTAACCCAACTGTTTGCCTTCCCCAACAACTGCAATGTGATCTGCTTTCGGCCATGGACGCTGGAGCAGACTGCCGAGCACTATCTGAACCAGAGCCTGCAACGGGATGGTTACAGCCGGGCGAAAGTGAGCGTCAAGACCCATGACGGGCAGGTATCGGCGACCTTCAGCGGTGTGCCGGACACTTATGGCCAGCCCCTGACCACGTTGCTCAATACCGCAGACCTGGCCTATCAAGGTGCCAGCAACCTCAACAGCGACGGCAAGTGGGCCTACAACTGGTACTTGTTCCTGCCACTGGGCATGGCCTTGGAAAACCGTAAAAGCATCGAGCTGCTGCATTTCCCGCCGGACTACTCGCTGACTCAAGCCCAGGATTACCTCGAATCGGCCACCACCGACCGCTGGGCCACCCTGCTCACGGATAATGGCATCCCGGCGACCGAAACCCCGGCGTACCAGACCATCATCGATATCGCGCCCATCGCCGCGCCTTCCAATGCGGGCAAGGACCTGGAAAACGTCTACAGCTACTTCACCGATTACCAGACGCGCATGGTTCAAGAACTGAGCCTGCCCCCCAAAGGCGCTTTGCCGATGGTGGCGTTCGGCGCGCCGGTGCGCAGCTGGATCAAACAACAATACGGGCAGAGCGTGGCAGTGCTGGGCCTGGCGCAGATCAGCCCGGCCGCCGGCAAAACCGTCTCGGTGTTGGGTGCCAACCACCCGAGTTACATCTGGTATGCGGCCAGCCCCGACACCTACGACGGCAACGAGCAGAAAGCCGATGAGGCCGGTTTGAAGGTGATGGGCCAGGACCTGAGCGCCGCGTGCTGGCAGGCCGGGATGGGCCAAAAACCGGCGAGTGATGCGAACGTGCTGCTCAAGGCGTGCATAAATACCTGGCAAGTCACGCGCAAGGAGCAAACCTGTGAGTTGTTTTATACCTCGGTGCGCAACCTGTCCCCGGAAGAAGCCAACGCGAAATGTGCCACCCCGGCCATAAAAGCCCAGTTGAAGCAGCTGAAAAGCGCCGCCCCTGCTCCGGCCATCGCAGCCCCGGCACTGTAGCCGGTACACAAATAACCGATTTCTACTGTCAACATTGACAGTAGAAATCGGATCCATGTTGAGCGAGTCTTGAGCCGCACCCATCCGCTGCAAGACTGGTAGTCAGCCACCACCCGCAGGTCGATGCAGCCTGAACCAGGAGAGTTATGAAAACTCAAGCCATGGAAAAGGCTAAAACCACTGCAAGTGAGTGCCTTTACCCCTTCAACTCCACACTGGGAAAGGGCTACCCTTCGACGAAACACTTCGAAGTGGTGCACGCAGTCGATGGCATGGGCGCCGGTATCAAAGCGCAAGTCGCCTTCGATAGTCGCGTCTGCATCGCCAAGATCTCCGGCTATGCCCTCAGTGAACGACGCCTGCATACTTTGCAGTTGTCATCCCGCCTGCACCTCTATGACTGTTGGTTCACTGGCCTGCTCTCTCATTCCTGCGAACCGAACGTGTTTCTCGACCTGCATTACCTGGAGGTCTGGACCCTGCATGAGATCCTCGCCGGCGACCTCCTGACCATGGATTACGCCAGCACCGAAGACGTGCTGTTCCGGCAGTTCGCTTGCCAATGCCGCGAGCTGAACTGCCGAGGCTGGGTCACCGGTCGCGATGAGCCATTGAACGCCGAGGGACAAGCGTTCATGACCCGGTGGCGCGAGCGCAAACGCCCTTAGGCTTCGCCCAGCGGACGCAGGCGATACTGCGGCGGCAACTGCTCGAAACCACTGATGGTGGTGTTCAAGCTCTTCCAACGGCCATCCTTGATGCCGTAGATGCAGCCATGAATCGACAGGCTCTGCCCGCGATGCCAGGCGTTTTGCACAATGCTGGTGTGGCCGACGTTAGCCACTTGCTGGATCACATTCAGCTCGCACATGCGGTCTACGCGCTCTTCTTCGGTAGGCAATTGGGCCAACACGTCGCGGTTTTCGTAGTAAAGGTCACGAATGGTGCGCAGCCAGCCGTCGATCAGGCCGAACTGGCGGTCTTGCATCGAGGCGCGTACGCCGCCGCAGCCGTAGTGGCCGGTGACGAGGATGTGTTTGACCTTGAGCACGTCCACCGCGTACTGGATCACCGACAGGCAGTTGAGGTCGGTGTGCAACACCACGTTCGCAACGTTACGGTGCACGAACAGATCACCCGGCAGCATGCCGACGATTTCGTTGGCCGGTACGCGGGCATCGGAACAGCCGATCCACAGGTATTCCGGGGTTTGCTGGCGGGCGAGCTTGGCGAAGAATTCGGGATCTTCCTGTTTGATCGCATCCGCCCAGCGTTCGTTGTTATCAAGCAGGTCTTGTAGTTCGTTCATCAGGGAAAGCCTCAGGAATGATGCGCAGTTTTGTGACTGACAACCCCTCGTCCAGGTCACGCCGCACGCAAATTAGCTTGAATCTTTGGGGAGCCGAGCCTGTCCACACACTATAAGCCCCACAGTATGAGGATTGGCCATGACTGAATCACGACGTCCCTACGGCGCTACCCAGCCCGAACCCATTGATGACAACGAAGATCGCATGGGTTCGATGCGCGAGCTGGATTTTGACGATAAGCAACCGACCGCGGAGATCGGCGATGAGATCCCGCGCCGCGAGCGCGAGCACTTGATGCCCGACGAACGGGTGCGAGAGGCCGGGATGACCGGCGCTTCGACGGATGATCATGAATCGACCGACGATGACATGAGCCCCGAAACACTGATCCATGAAGATGGTGCGCGGGATGCCCAGGAAGCCGGCGAAAGTCAACCGGCCGACTGGGATTTGAGCATCGTGGATGAAGATGAGATTGGCGGCGGGAATGGGCTGGATGAGGCGGAGTTGGCGGATATCGACCCCGTCGACGGCAACCGCTGACACACCGTCGATCCAAATGTGGGAGGGGGCTTGCTCCCGGTAGCGGTGGATCAGTCGACACCTGCATTGACTGACAGCCCGCCATCGGGAGCAAGCCCCCTCCCACAGTGGTTTTTGTGACTTAGTCGACCAAGGTGCAGGCCATCACGACCGCATCTTCGCGGCCCCCCACGGCGGGGTAGTAGTCGCGCCGACGGCCGATTTCATTGAAGCCATAGCGCTCATACAGGCGAAACGCGCCGGTATTGCTGTCGCGCACTTCCAGGAAGCATTCCCGCGCATTGGCGGCATACGCGCGGGACATCAGGTGCTCCAGCAGTGCCAGGCCGAGGCCACGGCCCTGGTTTTCCGGCTTCACGGTGATGTTCAGCAAATGCGCTTCATCCAGGATGATCTGCACCACGCCGTGGCCCACTTGCTGCTCACCTTCGAACATCAGCCAGATCTGGTACTTGCCCAGCCCGTCGAGAAAGATCCCACGCGTCCAGGGGTGGCTGAACGCCGCGTATTCGATTTTCAGCACGGCGTCGAGGTCAGCCTCGGTCATCGGGCGGAAGGATAAAGCCTCACTCATCGGTTGTTTTCCAGCGCGCCATCAGCCGGCGCATGGCTTGCCAGACATCAGCCTTACGCTGTGGCTCTTCCATTAATAATTCCAGGCCCGGCAGGGCCCACACTGTGCCCAGGCTGTCGACCTGCAGCTCGCGGTACCAGGCTTCGGCATTGGCTTCACCGGCAAAGCGCACGGCGGGCAGGCCGATCAGCCACAGGCACACACAGGGTTCGTCTTCCAGGCGTGCCGAGACAAAGCCTTGCACAAAGTCCCGCGCGGCTTCCGGGCCCTGGTCCATGGTGCCACGCACCAGCAGCGGCCAACGTACCGGGTCGCCGACGATTTGCGGGCTGTCTGGCAGGCCGGCAGCGCGCAGCATGTCCTTAAGCAGCATGTAGGCGGGGTCGCGGGTCTGGAAGCGTTCACCGGTCGGCAACTCCACCAGCAGCAGGCAGCGCCCGGCCCGCAGCAATTGCAGGGCGAAACGCGGCGGCGGCACCACCGGGGCCTTGACCACCGGGGCGGCCTCCTCGACCACCTTGGCCGCCTTGACCACCGGCGAAGGGCGCGGCACTTCGATCTTCGCCCGTTCGACGGCCGGGCGCGATTCCGGAGTGGGTTTGACCACCGCCACCGGTGCAGCCGCCTCCTCCCCCGACGACTCGAATGCCTCATAGGGCTCAGGCGCCTGCAACAGCTCGGGCCGCGACGGCGCGGCAAACGGCAGTTCGGTGCGGGGCAGCCAGTTGACCACCTGCATGGCGGTCAAGTAAGCGCGACGTCGGGACTCGATAAGCACAGCTCGGCCACTTGTGGATAACTAAAGAGCGGGGATTCTACCGCTGTTCGGCAACAATCGCCCACTGCACACTGACCGGCTGTGGATAAATCCCGCGCCCGATGCAGTACAATCGCGACTTTTAATCGCCAACCAGCCGGCCATTCCGATGATCGAACCCAAGCGCGTCTTGCGCGCCCTCGCCGAACACTGGGCCCTGCTTGAGCCACTGTGCGAACACTTCGACCAAGGCACCCTGAGCCTGAGCGAACTGCGCGCGCAATTGGCGGCCCAACAACTGGACAGCACGCCCCAGGACATCACCAGCCTGCTGGACGTGTGGATTCGCCTGGATATCCTGGTGCCTGTCGCCAAGAGCCCGAACCGTTTCGAGCTCAACGCGCAGATCCACGACTTCCTGGCGTATCTTCGCAAGGAGCACCGGCTTGGCCTGTGCCTGGAAATCGAAGCCTACCTGCGCCACCTCGAGCGCCTGGCCGGTTATATCCAGGACGCCTTCGACATCCGTGATGGCCACGACCTGGCCCGCCAGCTGCGCCTGCTCGACATGCGCGTGCGCGACGTGTTGAAAAAACTCGCCAACGACGAACAGGCCCTCGCCGCCGTGGCCGACCGCGCCAAGACCAGCGACCGGCAGATTCCGTTGCGCCAGCGTTACGCCGAAGTCCTGGCGACCTGGGACGAATACGTCGAACCGATGATCCAGCTGGTGAACGCCGACGGCGCCTTCGAGCAAGGCGTGCGCAAGGTGGAGAACGTGCTGCTGCGCATGCTCACTGAGCAACAGCGCCTCGGCCACCTGGTGGACGACGACATGCTGCTGCGCACCCACGCGCGCATCCTCGAGATGCAGACCAGCGCCCAGCTGACCCTGCGTCATGCCCGCGAGCTGCTGCTGCCGCTGCGCGAAGAAGCGCGCCGGCATAATGCTGTGACCCGTGGCGCGGCGTTGGCCTTGTCGGCCATCCGACGTAAAGGCCTGGACGCGGTGCCGCAGGCGGCGATGCCGATGTTTACCCGGCCGCAAAGCACCTTCCTCGGCAGTGCCAGCCAGGTCGAGGCCTATGTGTATGCCCTGGCGAACTTCGAGCCGAAGCCGGCGCGGTTCCCCAAGGCGCACAAATCCCACAAGGGCGACGCCCAGCGGGCACCGCGCACGGTCAAGGAAATGCTCGAGCGCTGCGAAGACGCACTGCCGATGCCGGACCTGATGACCTGGCTGCTGGAGCAGGAACCGGACGGCGCCACCGACGAATTGCTGTACTGGTTCTCGCGCCTCTCGCGCGAAAAACGCTTCAAGCGCGAACGCCTGGAACGCCGCGATTACCACACACACGAGCACCAGGTCAGCCTGCGCTCATTCGCCCTGCTCCCGGCCAGCACCGACTCCGCCGAGAATTCTGCGAGCACGCCTTATGCATCTTGATCTATCCGAACTGTCCCAGCTGGCGCCGATCTTTCGCGAGCTGTTCAAGGGTTACCACGTCAGCCGCCGCGACCCGGAGCTGTACGCACAACTGTCGAACTTCCAGGACCAGTACCGCACGCTGTTCAAGGCCCTGGGCTTTGAACTGGTGTGCGATACCCGTGGCTTCTACTACTTCGTGCCGGACTCGGCCATCGCCAGTGCGCAGGTGAACAAGACCGCCCAGCGCCTGGCGTTGTTCACCTTCATCATCGTCGAGCATCTGGCCGACCAGGGCCGCGACCCGATTGCCGTGCTGGATGGTGGCAGCCTGGGCCGTGATGAGTTGCCGTCGCTGCTGGAGAAGTACCGCGACCTGTTCATCCAGGCCGAGGTGCAAACCCAGGAAGAACTCGAAGAGAAAATCATGCGCCGTATGACCCAGCTGGGTTTTGCCAGCGAAGACAACGGCATTTATCGCTTCCTGCCGCCCATGCACCGCTTCCTCGATGTGTGCCTGTCGGTGCAACAAGACCGCGACCTCGCAGCCAGCGTGCACAGCGTGTTGCCGCTGCCGGCACCGGTGATCATCGACGAAGACAGCGATGAGAAATTGCTGAAAACCGATGACCCACTCGACTTGAGCGACTTCGCGGATGAAAGCGAAGAAGACGCCCTGGCACGTGCTATTGCCGAAGAACAGGAGACCGACGCATGAGCAAAGAACGCTACGGCATCCGCCGCTTCGCCCTATTGAACACTGCCGGCTACAGCTTGGGCTTGTTCCCGCTGGAAGAACCGCTGTCGGTGTATGGCGCGAACAACCTGGGTAAATCCGCGTCGATCAACGCCTTGCAGTTCCCGATCCTGGCGCGCATGTCGGACATGAGTTTCGGCAAGTACACCCTGGAGCAATCGCGGCGCTTCTACTTCGCGACCGACACCAGCTACATCCTCGTGGAAGTCTCCCTGCCCCACGGTCCGCACGTGATCGGCGTGGTCGGGCGCGGCCCTGGCGGTGGTTTCGGGCACCAGTTCTTTGCCTACGCCGGTAAGCTGGACCTGGCTCACTACCAGAAGAACGACACCTGCCTGCGTCAGAAAGAGCTGTTCACCAACCTGGAACGCGAAGGCCTGAAAGCCTACGAACTCAAGCCGGATGAACTGCGCCGGTTGCTGGTGGGTGGTCATACGTCGATCCCGCTGGACCTGACGCTGATCCCGCTGCGATCCACCAGCGAGCAGAGCCTGAAGACCTTCCGCGCGCTGTTTATCAACCTGCTGCACATGCGCGAAATCACGGCGGCCAAGCTCAAGCAACTGTTTCTGGATGCGTTTGAACACAGCCTGCGTTCTGGCAGCGTGGATTACATCGCGGCGTGCGAAGAAGCCTTCCGCGATGTGCGACGCATGGAGCAGGACTACAACTCGCTGGTAGCGGCCGGCCCGCTGGTCGAGGCGCTGTCCAATGGCGTTCGCCAGCGCGACGTGTTGCGCGGCAAATTGCATCGCCTGTCGCCACTGCTGGATTCGTTGCTGGGCACCTGGTCGAACTACGCCAGTGCGCGCAAAGAAGAGCTGACGATCCAGGCCGAGCACTACCGTAATGAGCAGGACACGCTGCAGAACGACCAACGTGGCGGCACCCAGGAGCTGATGCGCCTGGAGCGGGAAATCAGCGGGATTCAGCGTTGGTTGGGCGAGCTGTCGGTGCTCAAGCATCGCTTTGCGCTCGTGGATGACGTGAAAGTGCTGGAGCAACAGCTGCTGGCGGCCAAGGATGCTCACGATGAATTGGCGGGCGCCCTCGCGCAGTCGCGGCAGTTCAGCGCCGAGGATTTGGACGAGCGTCTGCGCGACCTGGAAAAGCGCTTGAAGTCGGTCAAGCAGCAGCTCGACCACGCCGATAACAACAGCTACGCCAAACTGCGGGAAGAATTCTCACAGCAGGATGTCGAGCGTCTGATGCGCCTGTTCAACAGCTCGTTGTTCAGCCTGCCGTTGGGCGAGCATGGCATCACGCTGGATGAGGACGGCCAGTGGGTCAAATCACTGGAGCAGATCCTGGATGGCTTCAAGGGCGAGCGTTTTGAAGTGCCGGGGCTGTCCATCGACATCTCGCACATCGAACCACCGGCCTTACAGGCTTTGGCGGATCGCGCTGCGTTGCGCGACCAGAAAGAGCGACTGGAGAAAGAACTCAAGCAGCTGAAAACCCAGCAGGCTGTCGCGTCTGACCGCGCCGCGAGCAAGACCCAGACCGAAGCGCTCTACCAGCAGGTACTTGACGCACAGAAGGCCCTCGAAGACTTCCGCCGCGCACAAACCCTAAGCGCGGAAGAAGGCGAGAAGCTGGAAAACCTGGCGCAGATGGAAGCGGCGCAGGATGAGTTGAAACGCTCCAGCGATGCGTTCACCGAGCGCGTCCAGCAACTGTCGGCCAAGCTGCAACTGGTAGGCCGCCAGATCGGCGATATGGAAGCCAAACAGCGTACGCTGGATGACGCGTTGCGCCGTCGCCAGCTGTTGCCGGCGGACTTGCCGTTCGGCACACCGTTCATGGACCCGGTCGACGACTCCATGGACAACCTGTTGCCGCTGCTCAATGACTATCAGGACAGCTGGCAAGGGTTGCTGCGCGCCGATGGCCAGATCGAGGCGTTGTATGCGCAGGTGCGCCTCAAGGGCGTGGCCAAGTTCGACAGTGAAGATGATGTCGAGCGTCGCCTGCAACTGCTGATCAACGCGTATGCGCACCGCACCGATGAAGCGTTGACGCTGGGCAAGGCACGTCGCGCGGCGGTCACTGACATTGCGCGTACCCTGCGCAATATCCGCAGCGACTACGACAGCCTTGAGCACCAGTTGGCGTTGTTCAACCGCGAGATCAACAAGCGTCAGGTCTCCAACCTGCAGAGCTTCCGCATCGTGTTGGCACCGAACAAGGAAGCGCTCAAGCATATCGACCAGATTATCCACAGTGCCGGTCAATACGAAGAGGGCGAGACCCTGTCGGTGTTCGACCTCAGCCAGAGCGCCGAGCAGGACAACAAGAACGAAGAAGCCAAGGAATACCTCGCGCGCCTGGTGGCTGCCAACCATAACCAGCTGGGCCTCAAGGACCTGTTCGAGCTGGCCTTCGAGATCACCAAGGTGCATGGCCAACCCGTGATCCATACCGACATTGATGGCGCGGCGTCCAACGGCACCACCATGACCATCAAGGCGCTGACCAACATGTACTTGTTGCTGCACTTGATGGACCGCGACCAGGCCGGGCGTGTGCGCTTGCCGTACTACCTCGACGAGGCGGCGGATATCGATGAAAAGAACCAGGCGGCGTTGCTGGAAACCAGCTTGCAGCTGGGCTTTGTGCCGATCCTGGCCAGTGTGAAGCCGCAGGTGTCCGCCCAGGTGGCGATCGACCTGGAAGGCGGTAGCGGGCCAAACGGGATCTATATCGATGAGGCGGATTGGAAGTATATCCGTCGTCATGATGCGGTGAAGGCGACGGTGAATGTGCAGGCGGATGAGCCGGAGTTGGATGAAGTCTGACTTTCTGAGCTGAAATGCAAAAGGCCCCTGGATGAGAATCCAAGGGCCTTTTTTTGTGTTGTTTGTGCCGGCGTTTTTCGCGGGCAAGCCCGCTCCCACAGTTAACTGCGTTTATCCTGTAGGAACGCAGTCGAATGTGGGAGCCGGGCTTGCCCGCGATGGCCGCGACTCGGTTTATTTGCCGAGCGGAATTTTAGGCGCCCAGGTCAGCCATTCATCTTCGAACTTGTCGAACAGCGGGAAGGTTTGCTGCGGCCGAGCGGCGTTGCCCATGCGCTCGCCGTCTGGGGTGGCGAAGGCGATGCCGCCGGCAACCAGGGTTTCCAGCGATTCGGTGCGTACGGTGGCGCCTTTGAACAGGCCGAAGTCGAGGCCGAAGCCGCTGGTGTTCCAGAAGCGGCTGCCACTGCGTACCAGGGGTGCGTACTTGGGCTCGATCAGGACATGGATGAGTACACGGTCCGCCGTTTGGCCCAACTCGTAACCTGTTACTTTGCCGACGGTAACTTCGCGATAGGTGACCGGTACGCCTTCCTTGAGCGAACCACGGCGTGCGGCGCTGAGTGTCAGGCTCAGGCCAGCCTCTTGATGGGCGGCTTCAGGAGGCTGGTCCAGCGCGACAAAGCTCTTTTGCGGGCCGGCGTTTTTCGCAGCCGGCTGCACTTCGATGTATTGCCCGGTGACCAGGGTTTCGAGGTTGGAGGTTTTCATCAGGCCCAACTCAGGCTTGACTACCCAGAACTGGCTGCCGACGCGCGCAATGCGGTCCGCTACTTGGGTGATACGTGCACTGAGCACTACCGACTGCATATCCGCACTGAGGTCGACACTTTCGATCTTACCCACGTCCAGGCCCTTGAAGCGCACCGGGGTGCCAGGGCGCATGCCATCGGCGCGGTCGACTTTGATAGTGACCAGAGTGCCATGTTGGTTGGCGGCCTCTCGGTCGGCAAACAGACGGAAACGCGGAATGCGTTTTTTCAGCGGTACGTTCGGTTGCGGGGTTTCAAACGCGATACCGCCAGCCATCAAGCTGGCCAGGGATTCACTTTTCACCTGAATGCCACCGGTGAGCCCACCGGTCAGGGTGACACCGCTGGCATTCCAGAAGCGCGTCGAGCCGTTGACCAGATTTTCGTATTCCTTCTCGATGTGAACGCCGATCACCAACTGTTTGTTCTTGCGCGAGAATTGGTAGCTCTGCACCGAGCCGACCTTGACCTGTTTGTAGAGAACCGGGCTGCCGACATCCAGGGAGCCGAGGTTATCGGTAAACAGCACCATGTGCAGGCCCGGTGAACGCAGGTCCAACGGTGGCGCTTTGGCGCGGGCGATGTACTCGCGTTGTGGTGGAGTGCCTTTGTCACCTGGGCGAATGGCGATGTAGTTGCCTTTGACCAAGGCTTCAAGGCCAGTGATGCCGGCCAGGGAGATAGAGGGTTTGACTACCCAGAACTGGGTGTCCTGAACCAGGTAATCCTCGGCCAAGGGGTCGAGTGTCAGTTCGGCATTGGCACTGGAAAGATCCGGGTTGATTTTCAGGGTCTTCAGGCTGCCAACTTGGATGCCCTTGTACATGACCGGAGTACGCCCGGCCTGCAGACCTTCGAAATCTGCCAGCTGGACCTTCACCTTGATCCCGGCGGCGGCGGCGTCGAAATCTTCGTAGAGCCGGAAAGGCAGGCTTGGGTCGGTCGGCGGGCTGTCCTTGCGATTCTCTGGCGTGGCGAAGGCGATGCCACCGGCAACGATGCTGGAGAGCGATTCGCTGCGCACCTTCAACCCGGACAGGTTGGCGTCGATGCTGATGCCACTGGCGTTCCAGAAACGGGTGTGTTTGCGCACGAGGCTGGCGTAGGTCGGTTCGATATAGACCTTGATTTCGACGGTGCTCTGGTCCTCGGAAAGCAGGTAGCTTTTGACTTGCCCAACCTGTATCTGCTTATAGAACACCGGGCTGCCACGGTTGAGGGAGCCAAGACGGTCGGCCTTGACGGTCAGGTGAAGACCGGGCTTGGCGTCGGACAAGGGTGGCTCTTCAGAGAGCGCCTTGAATTTGCGCGAGGGCTCACCGTCGCCTGGACTGGCGGCGATGTAGTTACCCGATACCAGGGTTTCCAGGCCGGTGATGCCGGCCAGGCTGACGCTGGGTTTGACCAACCAGAAGCGGGTATTGGTCTTGAGGTATTGCTCGACGTCCTTGTTCATCTCGATGGTGGCAATCACCCCTCGATTATTACCTTCGTCGTCCAGGGCCAGGGCCTTGACCTTGCCCACCGGCATACCTTTGTAGACCACTTCGGTTTTGTTGACTTGGATACCTTCGCCGCTTTCAAAGCGCACTTGGATATCGATGCCCTGCTGGGAATAGGCACGCCATCCCAGCCAGCCACCAATGATCAGGGCAATCAGGGGCAGCACCCAAATGGCCGACCAATTGGAGGCCGGGCGGGTTTTAGCTTTAGGCAAATCACTCATGGTCGTCGTCCGACTCCGTGTTATCCCAAATCAGTCGGGGATCAAAAGTTACTGCGGCAAGCATCGTCAAGATCACCACACTGGCGAACGCTGCAGCACCGAGATTGGCCTCGACACTGGCAAGTCGTCCAAAATTTACAACGGCCACCAAGATGGCAATCACGAAGATATCCAGCATGGACCAGCGACCGATGAATTCGATAAAGCGGTACATCACAATGCGTTGTTGCGCGGACAGCGGTTGGCGACGCTGCACCGAGAACAGTAGCAAACCTATGCCTACCAGCTTGAACGTCGGTACCAGGATGCTAGCGATGAATACGACTGCCGCAATCGGGAACATACCGTGCTGCACCAGTTGGATCACACCGGCCATGATGGTACTGGGATCACCTTGGCCCAAGGAATTGATGGTCATGATGGGCAGCAGGTTAGCCGGGATATACAAAATCGCTGCCGTGACCAGCAACGCCCAGGTACGTGTGAGGCTGTTGGGACGGCGGGCATGGATCAGCGCACCGCAACGTGTACAGATCTGCTCATCCGAATCAGCGTCTTGTTTGTTCAATTCATGACATTCGGTACAAATCAGAATGCCTGCATCAATCGCCCGCATGATCGTCCTCTCCTGAGAGCGCTTGCCAGATCTGGTGGGGCGACATCACCACCTCAAGCAACACCTGAACCATTAGTAGGCTGACAAAACAGACCAGGCCCAGTCCGACTGTGATGGAGGCCATGTCGGCAAGTTTTACGATCGCCACCAGCACGCCCATCAAATAAACCTCCAACATCCCCCAATCCTTCATGTGATGGTAGATGCGGTACAGCAGCAGTCCATAGCTGCGGCCGATATTCCAACGGATGCTGAGCAACACTGCCAACTGGCAGAGCAGCTTGAGCAAAGGAATGCCCATGCTGCATAGGAACACCACCACAGCCACGCCTTGCATGCCTGTATCGAAAAGGCCAACAACGCCGCTCCAGACGGTGTCTTCAGAGGACTGCCCGAGTAGATTGAGCTGCATGATGGGTAAAAAGTTCGCGGGGATGTACAGCAACAGTGCCGCAAGTACCAGGGCAAGGCTACGTTCAACGACATTGTGGCGGTGAGCATACAGCTCGTAACCGCAACGGGGGCATTGGGCTTTTTCGCCGAGGGCGAGCACTGGCTTGCGCATCAGCAAGTCGCACTCGTGGCATGCCACCAGGTCGTCCAGTGGTAAATCCGACACCTCAAGGGCATCAACCGGATCGGGCATAGATAGGGCTCGGACTCTAAAAAAGGTTAGGTGCCTATTCTAGTGGTCTAGTTCAGAAATAACTGTGCAAATTTGTCAGGGGATCAAGTGCCGGTTTTGGGTTTTCGACCGCCCAAAACAAAACCCCATCTGCTTTCGCAAATGGGGTTTCGGAATTTAATCTTGACGATGACCTACTCTCACATGGGGAAACCCCACACTACCATCGGCGATGCATCGTTTCACTACTGAGTTCGGGATGGGATCAGGTGGTTCCAATGCTCTATGGTCGTCAAGAAATTCGGGTACTGAGTCGCGGCCAGCTGGCCTCGCTTCAGCAAATTGGGTATGTGATAGCTTTCGGTGCTTTGTGAGCGTCGAACTTTCGGTTCATTTCGTCTTCACACACCGCAATCTGATGCTCGTTAGAGTAGTCAAATTGCTTGGGTGTTATATGGTCAAGCCTCACGGGCAATTAGTATTGGTTAGCTCAACGCCTCACAGCGCTTACACACCCAACCTATCAACGTCGTAGTCTTCGACGGCCCTTCAGGGAACTCAAGGTTCCAGTGAGATCTCATCTTGAGGCTAGTTTCCCGCTTAGATGCTTTCAGCGGTTATCTATTCCGAACATAGCTACCCGGCAATGCCACTGGCGTGACAACCGGAACACCAGAGGTTCGTCCACTCCGGTCCTCTCGTACTAGGAGCAGCCCCTCTCAAATCTCAAACGTCCACGGCAGATAGGGACCGAACTGTCTCACGACGTTCTAAACCCAGCTCGCGTACCACTTTAAATGGCGAACAGCCATACCCTTGGGACCGGCTTCAGCCCCAGGATGTGATGAGCCGACATCGAGGTGCCAAACACCGCCGTCGATATGAACTCTTGGGCGGTATCAGCCTGTTATCCCCGGAGTACCTTTTATCCGTTGAGCGATGGCCCTTCCATACAGAACCACCGGATCACTAAGACCTACTTTCGTACCTGCTCGACGTGTCTGTCTCGCAGTCAAGCGCGCTTTTGCCTTTATACTCTACGACCGATTTCCGACCGGTCTGAGCGCACCTTCGTACTCCTCCGTTACTCTTTAGGAGGAGACCGCCCCAGTCAAACTACCCACCATACACTGTCCTCGATCCGGATAACGGACCTGAGTTAGAACCTCAAAGTTGCCAGGGTGGTATTTCAAGGTTGGCTCCACGCAGACTGGCGTCCACGCTTCAAAGCCTCCCACCTATCCTACACAAGCAAATTCAAAGTCCAGTGCAAAGCTATAGTAAAGGTTCACGGGGTCTTTCCGTCTAGCCGCGGATACACTGCATCTTCACAGCGATTTCAATTTCACTGAGTCTCGGGTGGAGACAGCGCCGCCATCGTTACGCCATTCGTGCAGGTCGGAACTTACCCGACAAGGAATTTCGCTACCTTAGGACCGTTATAGTTACGGCCGCCGTTTACCGGGGCTTCGATCAAGAGCTTCGCGTTAGCTAACCCCATCAATTAACCTTCCGGCACCGGGCAGGCGTCACACCCTATACGTCCACTTTCGTGTTTGCAGAGTGCTGTGTTTTTAATAAACAGTCGCAGCGGCCTGGTATCTTCGACCGGCATGAGCTTACGGAGCAAGTCCTTCACCCTCACCGGCGCACCTTCTCCCGAAGTTACGGTGCCATTTTGCCTAGTTCCTTCACCCGAGTTCTCTCAAGCGCCTTGGTATTCTCTACCCAACCACCTGTGTCGGTTTGGGGTACGGTTCCTGGTTACCTGAAGCTTAGAAGCTTTTCTTGGAAGCATGGCATCAACCACTTCGTTACCTAAAAGGTAACTCGTCATCAGCTCTCGGCCTTAAGATCCCGGATTTACCTAAGATCTCAGCCTACCACCTTAAACTTGGACAACCAACGCCAAGCTGGCCTAGCCTTCTCCGTCCCTCCATCGCAATAACCAGAAGTACAGGAATATTAACCTGTTTTCCATCGACTACGCTTTTCAGCCTCGCCTTAGGGACCGACTAACCCTGCGTCGATTAACGTTGCGCAGGAAACCTTGGTCTTTCGGCGTGGGTGTTTTTCACACCCATTGTCGTTACTCATGTCAGCATTCGCACTTCTGATACCTCCAGCAAGCTTCTCAACTCACCTTCACAGGCTTACAGAACGCTCCTCTACCGCATCACTTACGTGATACCCGTAGCTTCGGTGTATGGTTTGAGCCCCGTTACATCTTCCGCGCAGGCCGACTCGACTAGTGAGCTATTACGCTTTCTTTAAAGGGTGGCTGCTTCTAAGCCAACCTCCTAGCTGTCTAAGCCTTCCCACATCGTTTCCCACTTAACCATAACTTTGGGACCTTAGCTGACGGTCTGGGTTGTTTCCCTTTTCACGACGGACGTTAGCACCCGCCGTGTGTCTCCCATGCTCGGCACTTGTAGGTATTCGGAGTTTGCATCGGTTTGGTAAGTCGGGATGACCCCCTAGCCGAAACAGTGCTCTACCCCCTACAGTGATACATGAGGCGCTACCTAAATAGCTTTCGAGGAGAACCAGCTATCTCCGAGCTTGATTAGCCTTTCACTCCGATCCACAGGTCATCCGCTAACTTTTCAACGGTAGTCGGTTCGGTCCTCCAGTTAGTGTTACCCAACCTTCAACCTGCCCATGGATAGATCGCCCGGTTTCGGGTCTATTCCCAGCGACTAGACGCCCTATTAAGACTCGCTTTCGCTACGCCTCCCCTATTCGGTTAAGCTCGCCACTGAAAATAAGTCGCTGACCCATTATACAAAAGGTACGCAGTCACCCAACAAAGTGGGCTCCCACTGCTTGTACGCATACGGTTTCAGGATCTATTTCACTCCCCTCTCCGGGGTTCTTTTCGCCTTTCCCTCACGGTACTAGTTCACTATCGGTCAGTCAGTAGTATTTAGCCTTGGAGGATGGTCCCCCCATATTCAGACAAAGTTTCTCGTGCTCCGTCCTACTCGATTTCATGACTAAGAGATTTTCGCGTACAGGGCTATCACCCACTATGGCCGCACTTTCCAGAGCGTTCCGCTAATCTCAAAGCCACTTAAGGGCTAGTCCCCGTTCGCTCGCCACTACTAAGGGAATCTCGGTTGATTTCTTTTCCTCAGGGTACTTAGATGTTTCAGTTCCCCTGGTTCGCCTCTTAAGCCTATGTATTCAGCTTAAGATAACCATCTTATGATGGCTGGGTTCCCCCATTCAGACATCTCCGGATCAAAGTCTGTTTGCCGACTCCCCGAAGCTTTTCGCAGGCTACCACGTCTTTCATCGCCTCTGACTGCCAAGGCATCCACCGTATGCGCTTCTTCACTTGACCATATAACCCCAAGCAATCTGGTTATACTGTGAAGACAACATTCGCCGAAAATTCGAATTTCTCAACTAAGAGAACTCACAAATTTTACCTTAGCCTGAGCCGTTACCAGTGAAAGTAACGTTCAGTCTATCTTTCTATCACATACCCAAATTTTTAAAGAACGATCTAATCAAAGACTAGAAATCAACATTCATCACCGTCTGGGTGGAATGCTCATTTCTAAGCTTTCAAAACTTCAGAAGCAGTAGTGGTGGAGCCAAACGGGATCGAACCGTTGACCTCCTGCGTGCAAGGCAGGCGCTCTCCCAGCTGAGCTATGGCCCCGTATTTCTACAGGCGTTTCCCACACAAAATTGGTGGGTCTGGGCAGATTCGAACTGCCGACCTCACCCTTATCAGGGGTGCGCTCTAACCAACTGAGCTACAGACCCAATTTCGGGCTGCTTCTTATCGTCTTCTTCAATGAATCAAGCAATTCGTGTGGGAACTTATGGAGCAGCTGATGTCGTCGATTAAGGAGGTGATCCAGCCGCAGGTTCCCCTACGGCTACCTTGTTACGACTTCACCCCAGTCATGAATCACACCGTGGTAACCGTCCTCCCGAAGGTTAGACTAGCTACTTCTGGTGCAACCCACTCCCATGGTGTGACGGGCGGTGTGTACAAGGCCCGGGAACGTATTCACCGCGACATTCTGATTCGCGATTACTAGCGATTCCGACTTCACGCAGTCGAGTTGCAGACTGCGATCCGGACTACGATCGGTTTTGTGGGATTAGCTCCACCTCGCGGCTTGGCAACCCTCTGTACCGACCATTGTAGCACGTGTGTAGCCCAGGCCGTAAGGGCCATGATGACTTGACGTCATCCCCACCTTCCTCCGGTTTGTCACCGGCAGTCTCCTTAGAGTGCCCACCATTACGTGCTGGTAACTAAGGACAAGGGTTGCGCTCGTTACGGGACTTAACCCAACATCTCACGACACGAGCTGACGACAGCCATGCAGCACCTGTCTCAATGTTCCCGAAGGCACCAATCTATCTCTAGAAAGTTCATTGGATGTCAAGGCCTGGTAAGGTTCTTCGCGTTGCTTCGAATTAAACCACATGCTCCACCGCTTGTGCGGGCCCCCGTCAATTCATTTGAGTTTTAACCTTGCGGCCGTACTCCCCAGGCGGTCAACTTAATGCGTTAGCTGCGCCACTAAGAGCTCAAGGCTCCCAACGGCTAGTTGACATCGTTTACGGCGTGGACTACCAGGGTATCTAATCCTGTTTGCTCCCCACGCTTTCGCACCTCAGTGTCAGTATCAGTCCAGGTGGTCGCCTTCGCCACTGGTGTTCCTTCCTATATCTACGCATTTCACCGCTACACAGGAAATTCCACCACCCTCTACCATACTCTAGTCAGTCAGTTTTGAATGCAGTTCCCAGGTTGAGCCCGGGGATTTCACATCCAACTTAACAAACCACCTACGCGCGCTTTACGCCCAGTAATTCCGATTAACGCTTGCACCCTCTGTATTACCGCGGCTGCTGGCACAGAGTTAGCCGGTGCTTATTCTGTCGGTAACGTCAAAACAATCACGTATTAGGTAACTGCCCTTCCTCCCAACTTAAAGTGCTTTACAATCCGAAGACCTTCTTCACACACGCGGCATGGCTGGATCAGGCTTTCGCCCATTGTCCAATATTCCCCACTGCTGCCTCCCGTAGGAGTCTGGACCGTGTCTCAGTTCCAGTGTGACTGATCATCCTCTCAGACCAGTTACGGATCGTCGCCTTGGTGAGCCATTACCTCACCAACTAGCTAATCCGACCTAGGCTCATCTGATAGCGCAAGGCCCGAAGGTCCCCTGCTTTCTCCCGTAGGACGTATGCGGTATTAGCGTCCGTTTCCGAACGTTATCCCCCACTACCAGGCAGATTCCTAGGCATTACTCACCCGTCCGCCGCTCTCAAGAGAAGCAAGCTTCTCTCTACCGCTCGACTTGCATGTGTTAGGCCTGCCGCCAGCGTTCAATCTGAGCCATGATCAAACTCTTCAGTTCAAACATCTTTGGGTTTTTAAGAAACCCTAAACTTGGCTCAGCAATCGTTGGTTACATCTTTGATTTCTCGCGGAGTAACTTGTGATGCTGATAATCTTGTTGACTATCAGTCTGACTCCACAAGCACCCACACGAATTGCTTGATTCAGTTGTTAAAGAGCGGTTGGTTAAGATCTTTCGTCTCAACCGAGGCGCGCATTCTACAGCAGCCTCATTTGCTGTCAAGCGATTATTTTCAGAAGTTTTCGAAGATTTCTTCAACAACTTCAACCACTTGCGCTTCCGATCTCTCGTTAGCGGGAGGCGAATTCTACAGCGTTACACGCTGCTGTCAACACCTCTTTTTCTCCGCTTTCGACCGAGAGGATCGAAACGTTAATAGAGCCAAACAACACTGCCCTACCAACTCCTTCTGGGCTTCGATGAACTGAAGCAACTCGCTGTCGAATCTTTCGTAACTCTTTGTTTACCAATGAGTTTTCCGTTTCGACTGCGCCGGAAGTGGGGCGAATTATAGACTTCCAGGATCTGCCGTCAACACCTTTTTTCACATTTCTGTCATATCGGTCAAAAAGCGCTCAAAAACGCAAAAGCCGGCCCCAAGGGGCCGGCTTTCTAGCACACCTTACAGGCTAGGGAAGGCAAACTGCGACGCTTCATGGCTGGCCCGTTGCGGCCAACGCTGGGTAATCGCCTTGCGACGGGTATAGAAACGCACCCCATCCGGCCCATAGGCATGCAGGTCGCCAAACAGCGAACGCTTCCAGCCACCAAAGCTGTGATACGCCACCGGCACCGGCAGTGGAACGTTAACGCCCACCATGCCCACTTCAATCTCATCGCAGAATAGACGCGCCGCTTCACCATCACGGGTGAAGATACACGTACCGTTACCGTATTCATGGTCGTTGATCAGTTGCATCGCCGCTTCCAGGCTAGCCACCCGCACCACGCACAGCACCGGCCCAAAGATCTCTTCTTTGTAGATACGCATTTCAGGCGTCACATGATCAAACAGACTGCCCCCCAGGAAGAACCCCTCTTCATGGCCCGCAACACTCAGCCCGCGGCCATCCACCACCAACTTGGCGCCCGAAGAAACACCGTCTTCTATATAGCCACTGACTTTGTCACGCGCCTGACCGGTCACCAGCGGCCCCATATCCAGGCCACAAGAGGTGCCCGCACCGATCTTCAACGCCTTGACCTGCGGCACCAGCTTGGCGATTAACGCATCCGCCACCTGGTCACCCACGCACACAGCCACCGAGATCGCCATGCAACGCTCGCCGCAGGAACCGTACGCCGCGCCCATCAAAGCACTGACGGCGTTATCCAGGTCCGCATCCGGCATCAGTACCGCGTGGTTCTTCGCGCCACCCAGTGCCTGTACGCGCTTACCGCGTTTGGTCGCTTCGGAATAGATGTACTCGGCAATCGGCGTCGAGCCCACGAAGCTCAGCGCTTTCACTTCCGGCGCTTCGATCAGCGCATCCACAGCGCCCTTGTCACCGTGCACCACGCTCAGCACGCCTTTAGGCAGACCCGCCTCCTGCAGCAGCTGTGCGATCAAGAGCGTCGAACTCGGATCACGCTCCGAGGGTTTCAGAATGAAACAGTTCCCGCAGACAATCGCCAGCGGGTACATCCACAACGGCACCATCGCCGGGAAGTTGAACGGCGTGATACCAGCCACTACCCCCAGCGGCTGGAAATCCGACCACGCATCAATGTTCGGCCCTACGTTACGGCTGTACTCGCCCTTCAGAATCTCCGGCGCCGAGCACGCGTACTCAACGTTTTCGATCCCACGCTTCAGCTCACCGGCGGCGTCTTCCAGCGTCTTACCATGCTCTTCGCTGATCAACTGCGAGATACGCGCTTCGTTCTGCTCCAGCAATTGCTTGAAACGGAACATCACCTGAGCACGTCTGGCGGGCGGGGTATTACGCCAAGCCGGGAACGCCGCCTTGGCCGAGTCGATCGCCTGTTGAATGGTTTCACGGCTGGCCAACGGCACCTGGTGGATCACCTGCCCGGTGGACGGGTTGTACACGTCGGCACTGCGACCGCTGTCGTTGACCAACTCGCCGTTGATCAAATGCTGGATAAGGCTCATGCAGGGCTCCTGAAAAGTTGTTCTATATAGAAGGAGAAATCAGTCGATCTTGTTCAGCACTTCGCCGACCGCATCGAACAGGCGATCCAGGTCCTGCGGCTTGCTGTTGAAGGTTGGCCCGAACTGCAGGGTGTCGCCACCAAAACGCACGTAGAAACCGGCTTTCCACAAGGCCATGCCGGCCTCGAAGGGGCGCACGATCGCATCACCGTCACGCGGGGCAATCTGGATAGCGCCCGCAAGCCCGTAGTTTCGGATGTCGATGACGTTCTTGCTGCCCTTCAGGCCATGCAGCGCATTCTCAAAGTGCGGGGCGACTTCGGCGACGCTCTGCACCAGGTTTTCCTTCTGCAACAGCTCCAATGCCGCCAGGCCGGCGGCGCAGGCTACCGGGTGCGCCGAATAGGTGTAGCCGTGCGGGAATTCAACTGCGTACTCCGGCGTCGCCTGGTTCATGAACGTCTGATAGATCTCACTGCTGGCAATCACCCCGCCCATCGGGATGGCGCCGTTGGTGACTTGCTTGGCGATGCACATCAGGTCCGGGGTCACGCCGAAGCTGTCGGCACCGAACATCGAGCCGGTACGGCCGAAACCGGTGATCACTTCATCGAACACCAGCAGGATGTTGTGTTGATCGCAGATCTCACGCAGGCGCTTGAGGTAACCCTGAGGCGGCACCAGCACGCCAGCGGAACCCGCCATCGGCTCGACAAACACCGCAGCGATGTTCGACGCATCGTGCAATTCAATCAGCTTGAGCAGCTCATCGGCCAACGCGATACCGCCCTGCTCCGGCATGCCGCGGGAGAAGGCATTGCTTGCCAGCAACGTGTGCGGCAGATGGTCAACGTCCATCAAGCCCTGGCCAAACAACTTACGGTTACCGTTGACGCCACCCAGGCTGGTACCGGCGATGTTCACACCGTGATAACCACGGGCGCGGCCGATCATCTTGGTCTTGGTGGCCTGGCCTTTGAGGCGCCAGTACGCACGCACCATTTTCACCGCGGTGTCGGCGCACTCGGAGCCGGAATCGGTGAAGAACACATGATTCAGGTTGCCAGGGGTCAGGTCGGTGATTTTTTCCGCCAATTGGAAGGACAACGGATGACCGTACTGGAAGCCCGGCGAGTAGTCCAAAGTCCCCAGTTGCTTGGCGACCGCTTCCTGGATTTCCTTACGCGTGTGCCCGGCGCCGCAGGTCCACAGGCCCGACAACGAGTCATACACCTTGCGCCCCTTGTCATCAATCAACCAACTACCTTCAGCCGCCACGATCAGGCGCGGGTCTCGCTGAAAGTTACGGTTGGCCGTGTACGGCATCCAGTGAGCGTCCAGCTTCAATTGGCTGGCCAGGGACGATGGGGCGTTTTCGGGCATGTTCATCAGCAAAACCTCGCAAGGCAAAAGGCAGCGTCGGGATTGAAAAAGCGTTGTTGCAGCTAAATTGCCACGGCGATAAAGTCGGTGAAATCCAACTCTTCTAACCTTCAGTCAGGCCTTCACTAAACTATGAGCAGCCGTCGACCCGATCCCCTGGCGCAAGTCAGCGACTTTGATATCCGCCTGCTGCGCATCTTTCGCAGCGTGGTGGAGTGCGGGGGCTTTTCGGCGGCGGAAACCGTGCTGGGCATCGGGCGTTCGGCGATCAGCCAGCAAATGAGCGATCTTGAGCAACGGCTCGGATTAAGACTGTGCCAACGCGGCCGCGCCGGGTTCTCCCTGACCGAAGAGGGTCGCGAGGTCTACCAATCGGCCCTGCAACTATTAAGTGCCTTGGAAAGCTTTCGCACCGAGGTCAACGGCCTGCACCAGCATCTGCGCGGGGAACTGATCATCGGCCTCACCGACAACCTCGTCACTCTGCCCCATATGCGCATCACCCACGCGCTCGCGCAATTGAAGGAGCGCGGCCCGGACGTGCAGATCCAGATCCGTATGATCGCCCCCAACGAAGTTGAACAAGGCGTACTCGACGGCCGCTTGCATGTCGGCGTGGTGCCCCAGGCCAGCGCCCTGTCGGGGTTGGAATACCAGCCGCTGTACAGCGAGCGTTCACTGCTCTACTGCGCGGTGGGCCATCCGTTGTTCTATGCCGAAGACAGGCAGCTGGACGATGCACGCATCGATGCCCAGGACGCCATCGCCCCGACCTTCCGCCTGCCCGCCGAGATCCAGGCCCATTACCAAGTCCTCAACTGCACCGCCAGCGCCTCCGACCGCGAAGGCATGGCCTTCCTGATCCTCACCGGTCGCTACATCGGCTACTTGCCCGATCACTACGCCAGCCTGTGGGTACAACAAGGCCGACTGCGTGCGCTGAAACCGGCTACACGTTTTTACGATTTGAGCCTCGCATCGGTCACGCGCAAGGGCCGCCGCCCCCATTTGGTGCTGGAAAGCTTCCTCGAAAGCCTGGCCGCAACGCGCTAACCCAGGTTTTTTGTGAAAAGCTGAGCAACTGGACAGCTTTTTGCAAGCGCACAAGGACCTAGAACCGTCCGACTCGAGTTTGCCCGCCATGCCACCAGAAACCTCCAGCCCCAGCGACCTTATCTACGGCCTCAACGACCGGCCGAAACCTGCCCCGGCCTTCCTCGCCGCACTGCAACACGTGCTGGCCGCCTTTGTTGGCATCATCACCCCGCCGCTGATCATCGGTTCTACCTTGGGACTCACCGCGCATTTACCGTACCTGATCAGCATGGCGTTGATGGTTTCCGGTGTGGGCACCTTCATCCAGGCGCGTAGGCCATTTGGTATCGGCGCCGGGATGATCTGCCTGCAAGGCACCAGCTTCGCGTTCCTCGGCGCGGTGCTGTCGGCGGGTTTCCTGGTGAAGCAACGCGGCGGCAGTCCGGAAGACATCATGGCAATGATCTTTGGCGTGTGCTTTTTCGGCGCCGCGGTGCAGATCGTGCTGAGCCGATTCATCGGTCAACTGCGTCGGGTCATCACGCCGCTGGTGACCGGGATTGTCATCACCCTGATCGGCATCAGCTTGATCAAGGTCGGCATCACTGATCTTGGCGGCGGTTTAAACGCCCCCGACTTCGGCGCACCCACCAACCTGGCGCTGGGTCTGTTCGTGGTGTTGACGATCATCCTGCTCAACCGCTCCAACACGCCGTGGGTACGCCTCTCGGCCATCATCATCGGCCTGGCCCTTGGCAGCCTGGCCGCCTGGTTCAGCGGCAAACTCGTGCCCCAAGCCCTGCCCGACCTGCCGCTGGTGAGCCTGCCGATTCCGTTTCGCTTCGGTTTCAACTTCGACTGGAGCGCTTTCCTGCCGATCGCGCTGATTTATCTGATCAGCAGCATCGAAACCGTCGGCGACCTCACCGCCAACTGCATGATCGCCCGCCAGCCCATCAGCGGCCCTTCCTATATAAGCCGGCTCAAGGGCGGCGTACTCGGCGATGGCGTGAGCTGCATGATCGCCGCCACCTTCAGCGCCTTCCCCAACACCACCTTCGCGCAAAACAACGGCGTGATCCAACTCACCGGCGTGGCCAGCCGTTACGTCGGCTTATATATCGGCGTGGTGTTGTTTGGCCTGGGCCTGTTTCCGTTGATCGGCGCAGTGCTGCAGCAAATCCCCAAACCGGTACTGGGCGGCGCAACCTTGGTGATGTTCGGCAGTGTGGCCGCCGCCGGCGTGCGCATCCTCGCCCAGGCACCGCTGGACCGGCGCAGCATGCTGATCATCGCCACGTCGTTTGGTGTCGGCCTGGGCATCGCCGCCCAACCGAACCTGCTGCACTTGATGCCTATGCTGGTGCAGAACCTGTTCGATTCGGCCATCACCAGCGGCGGGCTGACGGCCATCGTGTTGTGCCTGTTATTGCCGGAAGCCAAAGCCTCCCGTGCTGACGCAAACCACACAACGGAAAGCGACACACTGGAACCGCTTTGACGGTTTTATTGCATCAGGACTTGTCTGAGGCTTGAGGGTGGGTTATCTGTGCACACGTCGTCTCTATCGATCAGCACGGAAACCTCCATGAGCCTCGAAGTTCCTGCCCACAGCAACCAAGCCGGTAAACCCGCCAGCCGCATTCGGCAAAAGAACGAACAAGCGATTCTCCAGGCTGCTGAAGACGAGTTCGCGCGCCATGGCTACAAAGGCACCAGCATGAACACCATCGCGGCCAGTGCCGGGCTGCCGAAGGCCAATCTGCACTACTACTTCACCAACAAGCTGGGCCTGTATATCGCGGTGCTCAGCAATATCCTCGAACTGTGGGACAGCACCTTCAACGCGCTGACCGCCGAGGATGATCCGGCCGTGGCCCTCACCCGCTACATCCGCACCAAGATGGAATTCTCACGGCGCCAACCCCAGGCTTCACGGATCTTCGCCATGGAGATCATCAGCGGCGGTGAATGCCTCACCGAATATTTCAGCCAGGATTACCGCGCCTGGTTCAGCGGCCGCGCGGCCGTGTTCCAAGCCTGGATCGACGCCGGCAAGATGGACCCGATAGACCCCGTGCACCTGATCTTCCTGCTGTGGGGCAGCACCCAGCACTACGCCGACTTCGCCACCCAGATCTGCCGCGTCACCGGTCGCACCAAGCTGACCAAGCAGGACATGGAAGACGCCGGCACCAACCTGATCCACATCATTCTCAAGGGCTGTGGCATCAAGCCCGCCTATTAAACGAAGCGACTTATGCCTTTCACGCTCACCGGCCTTTGCGAGTTTCGCGAAGAAATACGCAAAAGCCGCTTTATCACCCTCGCCGCCCCGATCACCAGCCCGCAAGACGCCCAGGCGTTTTTCGAGCAGTACAGCGACCTGAACGCCACGCACAATTGCTGGGCCTGGAAACTTGCCGACCAATACCGCAGCAATGACGACGGCGAACCCGGCGGCACCG
The DNA here is from genome assembly GCF_045037875.1 of Pseudomonas petroselini. Classification (NCBI taxonomy): domain Bacteria; kingdom Pseudomonadati; phylum Pseudomonadota; class Gammaproteobacteria; order Pseudomonadales; family Pseudomonadaceae; genus Pseudomonas; species Pseudomonas petroselini. The sequence continues at coordinate 1,455,192 of NZ_CP173614.1, read as the reverse complement.
CCGGACGGCCGATCCTGGCGGCCATCGAGGCACAGGGTTTTGATCAGGTCGCGGTGCTGGTGATTCGCTGGTACGGCGGCATCCAGCTGGGAACCGGCGGTCTCGCCCGTGCGTATGGCGGCGGCGCGAATAAATGCCTGCAAAATGCCGAACGCATCGAACTGATCAGCCGCGTCCCGCTGAGTTGCGCCTGTGGGTTCGCCGAGCTGAACCTGGTGAAATTGCGCGTCGCTGAACTGGGCGGGCTGGTGATTGAAGAAACCTTCACCGCCAACGGCGTCGAGTTGCAGCTCGCCTTGGGCGAAGCCCATATCGACATCCTGCAAACTCAACTCGCCGACCTCAGCCGTGGGCGTATCCTGCTACAACGCTGAAACTGCTAACGTTGCACTCCCTGAACCGCGACTCCAAAGGAAGCTTTTCATGTCTACGCCAAAAACCGCATTGATCATCGGCGCCTCGCGCGGGCTGGGCCTTGGCCTGGTCAAGCAACTGCTTCAGGACGGTTGGGACGTGACCGCCACCGTGCGTGATCCGAGCAAGGCCGATGCCCTGAAAGCCGTTGGCCCGGTCCAGATCGAAAAACTCGACATGGACGATCAACAAGCCGTGATCGCCCTGGCCCAACGCCTCAAGGAACGCACCTTCGACCTGCTGTTCGTCAACGCCGGCGTCAAAGGCCCTGCCAATCAGGAGCCGGGGCACGCCACCCTGGCCGAAGTCGGCCAATTGTTTTTTACCAACGCCGTGGCGCCGATCAACCTGGCCCAGCGCTTTGTCGGGCAGATCCGCAAGGACAGCGGCGTACTGGCTTTCATGAGTTCGGTATTGGGCAGCGTGACCATCCCCGACGGCTCAGACCTGGCGCTGTACAAAGCCAGCAAGGCCGCGCTCAACTCCATGACCAACAGCTTTATCACCCAGCTGGGTGATCACAAGCCGACCGTACTGTCGTTGCACCCGGGCTGGGTGAAGACCGATATGGGCGGCGAAAACGCGCACATCGACGTCGACACCAGCGTGCGTGGCCTGGTTGACCAAGTGAACGCCTACACTGGCAAAGGCGGTCATCACTTCATCGATTACAAAGGCGACACCATCGCCTGGTAACCCCCGAGGATGAACAGATGGAAGGGAGGGGGCTTGCTCCCTCCCACACTGAACGCGCTCTATTCCTGCAGGTAGACCAGATCTCGAACTACACGTAATCTACCCACCTCGCCCTCCCCGGCGACCCTGGATCAGCAGACAGGGCAACACTGAGCTGGCAAACCTGAACCCATCATTCAGAGGAGCCGGCCAATGCCTGCGACCCGTATCTGGTTAAAAAACCCCCTCGCCATTTTCACTGCCAACGGCCTCGACGCCCGTGGCGGCCTGGTGCTGCAAGACGGTGTGATCAGCGAAGTGCTGGCCCAAGGCCAAGCACCCGCACACCCCTGCACCCAAGTGTTCGATGCGCGTGAGCATGTGGTCCTGCCAGGGCTGATCAACACCCACCATCACTTCTATCAAACCCTGACCCGCGCCTGGGCGCCGGTGGTCAATCAACCCTTGTTTCCCTGGTTGAAAACCCTGTACCCGGTATGGGCACGGCTGACCCCGGAAAAACTTGCCCTGGCGTCCAAGGTGGCACTCGCAGAATTGCTGCTCTCGGGCTGCACCACGGCGGCCGACCACCACTACCTGTTCCCCGACGGCCTGGAAAACGCCATCGACGTGCAAGTCGACAGCGTGCGCGAATTGGGCATGCGCGCCATGCTCACCCGCGGTTCCATGAGCCTGGGCGAAGCCGACGGTGGCCTACCGCCGCAACAGACCGTACAACAAGGCCAAGTCATCCTCGAAGACAGCCAGCGCCTGATCCGCGAATACCACCAACGCGGCGATGGCGCACACATCCAGATTGCCCTGGCACCCTGCTCACCGTTTTCCGTCACCCCGGAAATCATGCAAGCCAGCGCCGAACTGGCAAACACCCTGGATGTGCGCCTGCACACTCACCTGGCGGAAACCCTCGACGAGGAAGACTTCTGCCTCCAACGTTTCGGGCTGCGCACCGTGGACTACCTCGACAGCGTCGGCTGGCTCGGTCCGCGGACCTGGCTGGCCCATGGCATTCACTTCAACCCGGATGAAATTGCGCGCCTGGGCGCCGCCGGCACCGGTATCTGCCACTGCCCAAGCTCGAACATGCGCCTGGCGTCCGGCATCTGCCCGACTCTGGACCTGCTCGCTGCGGGCGCGCCCATCGGCCTGGGCGTGGACGGTTCCGCCTCCAACGACGCGTCGAACATGATCCTCGAAACCCGCCAGGCCTTGTATATCCAGCGTCTACGTTATGGCGCAGAAAAAATCACCCCGGAAGGTGTACTTGGCTGGGCGACCAAAGGCTCGGCGCAGTTACTCGGGCGTACGGATATCGGTGAATTGGCTGTCGGCAAACAGGCCGACCTGGCGCTGTTCAAGCTCGATGAGCTGCGCTTCTCCGGCAGCCACGATCCGATCTCGGCGCTGCTGTTGTGCGGCGCTGATCGGGCGGATCGGGTAATGATCGGCGGCACGTGGCGCGTAATCGATGGCCAAGTCGAAGGACTGGATCTGAAAGGCCTGATCGCCGATCACAGCCAGGCGGCGAAACAACTGATCGCCGGAACCTAAGCCAAACACAGGTCAAAATGTGGGAGGGGGCTTGCCCCCTCCCACCTTCGTTTTTGTGGTGGATTGAAGAACCGGTTACAACCCCAGCAGCGACAACATGATAAAGGTCGCAAACAACACAAAATGCGTCATACCCTCAATGGCATTGGTTTCGCCATCGTTGAGGTTGATCGCGCTGACAATCAGCGTGATAAACACCATCACCGTTTGTACCGGCGTCATCGCCATCTGGAACGGCTGGCCAGTGTAGAGCGCCATGGCCTCCATCACCGGCACCGTCAAGATCACCGTCGACAACGATGCACCCAACGCGATATTCACCACCGACTGCATGCGGTTCGCCAACGCAGCGCGCAACGCGGTCAAAATCTCCGGCGCCGCCGAAATAGCCGCGACCACGATCGCCGTGATCACCGGCGGCGCCCCCGTACCTTCCAGGCCCAGGTCGAGCGTCTTGGACATCACCTCGGCCAGCGCGCCAATCACGATCACCCCGAACACCAAGGTGCCTATGGAGAACGCCAGGTTGACCGACGGTGCGTCCTGCTCTTGCGGCTGCTTCTTACGGCGTTTTTCCGGATAGCTGTAGCTGAAAAAATAACTGTGCGGCCCCACCTGCATGCGCAGGAACAGGGTGTAAAGCACCACCATCGCGCCAATGGTGAACGCCGAGTAAATTTTCCAGTCGGCTTCGGGGATAAATTCCGGCACCACCATCGACACGCCCATGGCGGTGAGGATCATCACGCTGTAGGTGCGCGCCGAATCGTCATTGTAGGATTGTTCACCATGCTTGATGCCGCCCATCAGCGCGGCCAGGCCGAGAATCCCGTTGATGTCGAGCATCACCGCCGAGTAGATGGTGTCGCGCACCAGGGTGGGCGACGGTTCATTACTCATCATGATCGCCAGGATCACCACTTCCACCAGCACCGCAGCGAGCGTGAGGATCATGGTGCCGTAGGGGTCGCCGACCTTTTCCGCCAATTGCTCGGCGTGATGAGCCACGCGCATCGATGCCACGACGATAAAGCCGATCAGCGCCACGCCGGCCAGCAGCGCCACCATTTGCCCGCTATGGAGCATCCAGTGCTCCAACGGGTAGGCGGCGATGGCGGCAATCAGCGCCAGCAGCATGAATTTTTCTTGCTTGAGGGATGTGAGCATTACGGGCCTTTTAGTACGGCAAATCAGTCATTGATGGGGTACAGACTGCGCCAAGCCGCTAACGTTTCGTTACACCTTAGTTCACACGGCCCTTGCGTAAATAAAAGCAAAACTCTCCTGCTGGTCAGGTTTTGCCGATTATTTCGGCCATGGCCTGTAGAATGCCGCCATTGCACCTGATGAGAATTTAGAAAATGTACGATTGGCTCAATGCCCTGCCCAAGGCTGAACTGCACCTGCACCTGGAAGGCTCGCTTGAGCCGGAGCTGCTGTTCGCCCTGGCCGAGCGCAACAAGATCGCGCTGCCGTGGAACGACGTCGAAACCCTGCGCAAGGCCTACGCCTTCAACAACCTGCAAGAGTTTCTCGACCTGTACTACAAGGGCGCCGATGTGCTGCGCACCTCCCAGGACTTCTACGACCTCACCTGGGCCTACCTGCTGCGTTGCAAAGAGCAGAACGTGATCCACACCGAACCCTTCTTCGACCCGCAAACCCACACCGACCGTGGCATTCCGTTCGAAGTGGTGCTGAACGGCATCGCCGCTGCGCTGAAAGATGGCGAGCAGCAGTTGGGTATCACCAGCGGTTTGATCCTCAGCTTCCTGCGCCACCTGAGCGAAGCCGAAGCCGAGAAAACCCTCGACCAGGCCTTGCCGTTCCGTGATGCGTTCGTGGCCGTGGGCCTGGACAGTTCGGAAATGGGTCACCCGCCGAGCAAGTTCCAGCGTGTGTTCGACCGTGCCCGCCACGAAGGCTTCCTCACCGTGGCCCACGCCGGCGAAGAGGGCCCGCCCGAATACATCTGGGAAGCCATCGACCTGCTGAAAATCCAGCGCATCGACCATGGCGTACGCGCCATCGAAGACGAGCGCCTGATGCAGCGCATCATCGACGAACAGATTCCGCTGACCGTGTGCCCACTGTCCAATACCAAACTGTGCGTGTTCGACGACATGGCCCAACACAACATCCTCGACATGCTCGAGCGCGGCGTGAAGGTCACGGTGAACTCGGATGACCCGGCCTACTTCGGCGGTTATGTCACCGAGAACTTCCACGCGTTGTACACCTCGCTGGGCATGACCCAGGACCAAGCCAAACGCCTGGCGCAGAACAGCCTGGATGCGCGCCTGGTCAAGCCATAAGCCTCATTCACTGAGTGAATGCAGGCTAACTGTGGGAGCGAGCACGTCACACCGCCGCTCCCACAACGGCTAAGCCTTGCCCTCTGCCGCCACCGCGCAGGATCACGCAGGCAGGGTCAATCGGGTGATTTCCAACTGCTCGAGATCATTGACCTGCAAGGCTTGTGACTCGTTGATCACGCTGATCCAATTCGACTGTAAAAACAGTTGCAACAACCCCGCCCCCAACGCACCGCCCAAGTGCGGCTGCTGCTGGCTCCAGTCGAAACAGTTACACACCAGCGGCGACGCCAGCGCCTGGGTGAAAATACCCAGGCCCGCCAAATGCTGCGCGCCTTTTACCGTGACATCGGTACGTTGCTCGTAGCGCTCGATCCACCCCGCCTCCAGCATATGTTGATACAGCTGCGCTCCCAGCTCGCCGCCTAGGTGCCCATGGCACAGCCGGGCATGGCGCAACGACGGCGGGGCCGCCAGCGGTTGCGGTAACGTGTCCGGCGCACTGCGTACGGCGCAGGCCATGGTGGTCCTGGCCATGGCATTGATGGCGGCGCTGACATCAGGCGCGGCCACGCGAAACAAGCGCTTGCCACGCCGGGCCTCTACCCGCAACAAACCACCCGCGGTCAGTCGCGCCAGATGCGCATTGGCGGAGGTCGCCGACAACCCGGTGAGCGTCGCCAACTCTACCGGCGACTTGGCCGAGCCATCCATCAAGGCCCACAGCATGGCGGTGCGTTTGGGCTCGGCGAGCAAGCTGGCGATCTGACTGATACAAGGCGCTGCTTCCATCTTTCACTCCCTGTCGATTTATTGTTCTGATGAGGTTGGCGCCAAAGTATAGGGGCGCCCACCGGCAGTTCCACCGCGTCTGACAGCGTGGATAGGGACGGGATCTGAGTGAAATTTCCTACTGTGATGGAAGCCGTTACCTCGCGTGCCATCGCTCCGACAACTGGGCGGTCAACGTCGCACAACGGGACACGAGCATTTCCCGCAACAGGTTGATGGGCTTGCTCAGTTGCGCACGGTGAGCGCACAGCAGGTTGAGCGGCGTGCGCTCGCCACGCAGTTCAGGCAGGATCACGCGCAATCGCCCAGCCAGCACGTCGGTGCTGACATCGAGCCAGGACTTGTAGGCAATGCCCACACCCGCCACCGCCCAACGGCGGACGACGTCGGCATCGTCACTGAAACGGTCGCCGCTGACCGTCAGGCTGACTTCACGTTTGCCATCGTGAAAGCTCCAGTGATCGTGGACCCGACTGCCGAGCATATACAGCAGGCAATTGTGTTGGGCCAATTGCTCCAGATGCCGAGGCTCACCCTGCCGAGCGAGGTAACTGGGGGAGGCACACAGCACGCGAACGTTATTCGGTGCGACAGGCAGCGCGACAAGGCTGGAATCCTCGGGCTCACCGTAACGCAGGGCGATATCCACCGGTTGACGGAACAGATCGGCAATACGATCGCCCAACAGCAGGCGCACGGTGAGCTGCGGGTACTCACGCTGGAACTCGTCCAGCCACGGCAGCAGTTGGTTACGCCCGAAATCCGAAGGGGCCGAGAGTTGCAGCACCCCGCTGACATGGTCCTGGCCGCTGGCCAACAAGCGTCGTCCTTCATCCAGCGAGCTCAACGCCGCGCGGGCGTATTCCAGGAAACCCTCGCCTTCGGCGGTCAGGCGCAGGCTGCGCGTGGAGCGTGCCAGCAAGCGCGCGCCCAGTTGCTGCTCGATACGCTTGAGCGCCGCACTGGCCACCGCAGGCGACAGGTCCATCACCCGTGCCGCAGCGGACAGGCTGCCCAGGTCCGCCGCCCGCACGAACAACTGCAAATCATCAAAACGCAGCATGCATCCCGCCCATTATCAAAATCTTATTGAAACAGACTGCTGTTTTAGCCGCTTTTATCGCGACGGGAAATAGCCAATCATCTGTGCATCCCGCTTATCACGTGTCTGGAGTTGAATATGTCCACAGCCTTTAACGTCATCGCCACGCTGATCGCCAAGCCCGGCCAACAGGCCACCTTGGAAACCTTGCTGCGTGGCCTGCTGGAACCCACGCGCCTGGAAGCCGGTTGCGAGCAGTACGACCTGCACCAGGACCTGCAACACCCCGAAACCTTCTACATGCTCGAACGCTGGAGCGATGACGCCGCGCTGGCCGACCATGACCAGAGCGCACACATCCAGAGCTTTCGCGCCAAGGCGACTGATGTGCTCGAACACTTCGAACTCAAGCGCCTGAAATTCCTCGCCTGATCACCGCCCTTTTCCGGAGCCATCATGAAAGCTATTGCCTACTACGCCTCACTGCCGATCAACGATCCAAACGCCCTGCAAGACATCGAGTTGCCAGCACCCGTCGCCGGCCCGCGCGACCTGCTGGTGGAAGTCAAAGCCATCTCGGTCAACCCGGTGGACACCAAGGTGCGCCAGAACGTCGCCCCGGAAAACGGCGCCGCCAAAGTGCTGGGCTGGGACGTGGCCGGCGTGGTCAAGGCCGTCGGCAGCGAAGTGACGTTGTTCAAGGCCGGTGACAAGGTGTTCTACGCCGGTTCCCTGGTGCGCCCGGGCGGCAACAGCGAACTGCACGCCGTGGATGAGCGCATCGTCGGCCACATGCCGAAAAGCCTTGGTTTCAGCGATGCCGCTGCGCTGCCGCTGACCGCCATTACCGCCTGGGAATTGTTGTTCGAACGCCTGCAAGTGCGTGAAGGCAAAAAGGATGAAGGCCAGAGCCTGCTGATCGTCGGCGCTGCCGGTGGCGTGGGGTCGATCCTGACGCAATTGGCCAGCCAGCTCACCGCCTTGACCGTGATTGGCACGGCGTCGCGCCCGGAAACCCAGGAATGGGCCAAGTCACTCGGTGCGGACCTGGTGATCGACCACAGCCAACCGCTGAGCGAAGCGCTGAAAACCGCCGGACACCCGCAAGTGACCCACGTCGCCAGCCTGACCCAGACGGATCATCACTTGGACCAACTGGTGGAAGCCCTGCAACCCCAGGGCAAGCTGGCACTGATCGACGATCCCAAGGCACTGGACGTCAGCAAGCTCAAGCGCAAGAGCCTGTCGCTGCACTGGGAGTTCATGTACACGCGTTCGATGTTCGAGACGCCGGACATGATCGAACAGCACAACCTGCTCAATCGCGTGGCCGACCTGATCGACGCCGGCACCCTGAAAACCACGGTGGGCGAGCACTTCGGTGTGATCAATGCAGAGAATCTGCGGCGCGCCCATGCACTGCTGGAAAGCGGCAAGGCCAAAGGCAAGATCGTGCTGGAAGGGTTCTGAAAAAACGGCTGTCAGGGTCGTCCATTATTCATGTGAGTAATGGACGACACCACTAGTCCGAGAGTTGATCTTTGTCATATTTGTGAGCGTATTCGGGTTTATATTGGCCGCCTTTGCCACGATTCTTTTACGTGAGGAAGTCAGCAATGAAGATCCTGATAAAAGCGTTAGCAAAATCCGCAGGCAATAAATGGCAGGTCCGTCTCGACCAGGACGCGTTCACCTTCCGCACCGAGGCCGAGGCGCGTGCCTTTGCCGACACCCTGCAAGCCCGTATCCAGGCGCCCCACCGTTTTCCAAGCAGCCAGCAACGCTCCGCCGCTGGCTGAACCACTGTTCAGACCTGCGCCTGCAAGGCCCGTTTGCGTTGCAGGCGCTGGGTCGACATCGCAATCGTCACGGCCAATACCCCGCACAAACTGATGACCATCGCCATCGGCATTGCGGTGCCGTCGTGCAACACGCCCACCAACGACGCAGCCCCCGCCGCCACGCCAAACTGGATGCAGCCGAGCAACGCCGAAGCGCTACCAGCCCGCGCACCCTGCCCGCTCATGGCACACGCCGAGGTATTGGGCAAAATGCAGCCGAGGCTGGCGATACAGATAAACAACGGCACCAGCAATGGCCACAGCGCATCGGTGCGCAAGGCCGCGATGCCGAGCAACGTCAACGCCGCCAGCAGGTACACCCATACCGTGCGCGACAGCAAAAAAGCCGGGCCGCGCTTGGCCAGCAGCCGCGCGTTGACCTGCGCCACCAATATGAAGCCCGCGGCGTTGGAACCAAACAGCCAGCCGTAGTGCTCGGCGGGTACGCCGTAGAGCTTGATAAACACGAACGGTGAACCGGCGATGTAGGCAAACATCCCGGCAATCGAAATACCACCGGTCAAGGCATAGCCGAGGTAAACCCGATCGGACAACAGCGCCCCATAGCGTCGCAGCGACCCGGACAGCGGCTGACGCGGCTGGTGGGCGGGAAAGGTTTCCGGCAAACCGACCGCCACAGCGATGGCCGCCATCACGCTGAATAGGGACAACGCCAGGAAAATCGACTGCCAGCCCCACACACCGACCATCAGCCCACCCGCCAACGGCGCGAGAATCGGCGCCAGGCCCGTCACCAGCATCAACTGTGAATAAACCTTGGCCGAGCCCACGGCATCACATTTGTCGCTGACCACCGCACGGGAAATCACCATGCCCGCGCAGCCCCCCAGGGCCTGCACAAAACGTGCTGCGATAAGCCACTCCAGCGAAGGTGCAAAGGCGCACGCAAAGGACGCCAAGGTAAACAAGGTGACCCCACTGAGCAGCGGGCCGCGTCGACCAAAGCGGTCCGCCAGCGGGCCATAGATCAATTGGCCGATGGCCAGGCCAGCGAAATACACCGCCAGGGTCAGCTGGATGTGTTTTTCATCGGTCGCGAAGGCCGTGGCCATGGCCGGGAAGCCCGGCAGGTAAAAATCGATCGCCAACGGCGCGAAGGCGCTCAAGGCCCCCAGAATCAGGATTATGCGAAGGTTCATCGGGCACCCAAGTGAGACGGCAGCCCGATAGTCTAGCCGCGCTTGGGTGCATTGAACACGATAGCTCGCTAACTATTTTTCCGCATCAGGCCAGCTTAGCGCTGTAACCCTCTTCGGTGATCGCCGCGATCACTTGCTCGGCAGACAAGCGGCTGTCGACGCCCACTTCCTTTGCCGCCAGGTCGACCTTCACGCTGGCCGCCGGGTCCTGGCTCTGCACCGCCTGGGTCACCGCACGAACGCAATGGCCGCAGGTCATTCCTTCAACGCTGAATACTTGCATGACATGACTCCTTTGATGAGGTTGAACCCAGTCTCGACCTTGCCACGATGGTAAGGTCAAGTTCCTCGAATAGCTGCCGGGCTGGTATTCGGCGGCATCGTCGGCCAAGCTTCACCCATCTTTGATTCACACCACGGAGCATTCGCCATGCGCTGGTCGTTTTTTGCCCTTCTCGGCCTGATGAGCCTGTCCGCCGCTGCGCCCCAAGCCATCGCCGCAGAAGACTATGCGGTGCTGATCATTTCCCGGGAACGCCTGGAAGTGCCGACCAACTGCGAAATCGGTCTGTACCTGAATGACCAGCTGGCAGGCCGGCTGTTCCAGGAACAGGCCACGTCGTTCAACCTGCCGGCGGGCAACCTATCCTTGCGCCTGAAACTGCTGCCGGGCCAAACCCCAGGCTGCCTGCCGGGACTGCTGGCACCGCCCGCGCAGAACATCACACTCAAGGCCGGTGACGTGCGCAAATTGCGCATCGCCCAGGGCCCGGACGGCATGTATCTCAAACCCGCCGCACTGGAATACTAAAGGCACTTGACCTTCCCCACAGGTCAAGGTTGATCCTACGGGCAACGTCTTCTGGAGGACTGCCCCATGAATGGATCCACCACCTTTGACCTGCCCATCAGCGGCATGACCTGCGCCAGCTGTGCCGGCCGGGTCGAACGCGCGCTGGGCAAGGTGCCGGGGGTGCAAAGCGTCAGCGTCAACCTGGCCAATGAGCGCGCCCACGTTGAAGTGCTGGGCCAGATGGACCCCGGCGTGCTCATCGCCGCTGTCGACAAGGCCGGCTACACCGCCAGCCTGCCCCAAAGCGAATCGGCCACCGACGCCAACCAAGCCCAGCGCCTGCACCACGAGCGCTGGGCGCTGCTGCTGGCGATCCTGCTGGCATTGCCGCTGGTGCTGCCGATGCTGGTCGAGCCCTTCGGCCTGCACTGGATGCTGCCCGCCTGGGCACAGTTCGCCCTGGCCACACCGGTGCAATTCATCTTCGGCGCGCGCTTCTATATCGCCGCCTGGAAAGCCGTGCGTGCCGGTGCCGGCAACATGGACCTGCTGGTGGCCATCGGCACCAGCGCCGGTTATGGCCTGAGTATTTATGAATGGCTCACCGCTCACCCCGGCATGGCGCCGCACCTGTACTTCGAAGCCTCGGCAGTGGTAATCGCCCTGGTGCTGCTGGGCAAGTACCTGGAGAGCCGCGCCAAGCGCCAGACCGCTAGCGCCATCCGCGCCTTGGAAGCCCTGCGTCCTGAGCGGGCGATTCGAGTACTCGACGGTCGTGAAGAAGACGTCGCCATCAACGCCCTCAAGCTCAATGATCTGGTACTGGTAAAACCCGGCGAACGCTTCCCGGTGGACGGTGAGGTGGTGGAGGGTCAAAGCCACGCGGACGAAGCCTTGATCAGCGGCGAAAGCCTGCCCGTACCCAAACAACCTGGCGATAACGTCACCGGCGGCGCCATCAACGGCGAAGGCCGCCTGCTGGTACGCACCCTGGCCCTCGGTGCCGAAAGCGTGCTGGCGCGGATCATCCGCCTGGTCGAGGACGCCCAGGCCGCCAAGGCACCGATCCAGAAGCTGGTGGATAAAGTCAGCCAGGTCTTCGTCCCGACCGTGCTGGTGCTGGCGTTGGTCACGCTGGTGGGCTGGTGGCTGTATGGCGCGCCCCTGGAAACGGCGATCATCAATGCCGTCGCCGTACTGGTGATCGCCTGCCCCTGCGCCCTGGGCCTGGCCACACCGACCGCGATCATGGCCGGCACCGGCGTTGCCGCGCGCCACGGCATCCTGATCAAGGACGCCGAAGCCCTGGAACGTGCCCATGCAGTGAGCGCCGTGGTCTTCGACAAGACCGGCACTCTCACTTCCGGCACGCCCAGGATTGCCCACCTGGCCGCGGTGGATGGCAACGAAGCCTTACTGCTGCAACAAGCCGGCGCGCTGCAACGCGGCAGCGAACACCCGTTGGCCAAGGCCGTACTGGATGCCTGCAACGAAAAAGGCCTGACCGTGGCCGATGTGACGGCCAGCCAATCCCTGACCGGACGCGGCATCGCCGGCACGCTCGATGGCCGGCCGTTGGCCTTGGGTAACCGTCGCCTGCTGGAAGAAAGCGGCTTGAGCGCAGGCGACCTCGCCGACTCCGCCAAGTCCTGGGAAGCCGAGGGCCGCACGTTGTCCTGGCTGATCGAGCAAGGTGCGCAACCACGTGTGCTGGGGCTGTTCGCGTTTGGCGACACACTCAAGCCCGGTGCACTGGAGGCGGTGGAGCAACTCAAGGCCCGGCACATCAGCAGCCATTTGCTCACCGGCGATAATCGCGGCAGCGCCCGTGTGGTCGCCGAGGCGCTGGGCATCGACGATGTGCACGCCGAAGTGCTGCCCGCCGACAAAGCCGCCACCGTCGTCGCGTTGAAAAAAACCGGCGTGGTGGCCATGGTCGGCGACGGCATCAACGACGCCCCGGCCCTGGCCGCTGCCGATATCGGCATTGCCATGGGCGGCGGTACCGACGTGGCCATGCACGCGGCCGGTATCACCCTGATGCGCGGCGACCCGCGCCTGGTGCCTGCTGCGCTGGAGATCAGCCGCAAGACCTACGCCAAAATCCGCCAGAACCTGTTCTGGGCCTTTGTGTATAACCTGATCGGCATTCCCCTGGCGGCGTTCGGCCTGCTCAACCCGGTACTCGCGGGTGCAGCGATGGCCTTGTCCAGCGTCAGCGTGGTGAGCAATGCATTACTGTTGAAGACGTGGAAGCCTAAGAACTTGGAGGATCAACACCCATGAACATCGGCCAAGCCGCACGCCAGAGCGGGCTCAGCGCCAAGATGATTCGCTACTACGAGTCCATCGGCCTGCTCAAGGCTGCCCACCGCACCGACAGTGGCTATCGCGTGTACGGCAGCGAGGACTTGCACACCCTGGCGTTTATCAAGCGGTCGCGGGATTTGGGGTTTTCATTGGAAGAGGTCGGCAAGCTGCTGACCCTGTGGCAGGACCGGCAACGGGCGAGTGCCGATGTGAAGGCGTTGGCGCGCCAGCATATTGAGGCGCTGAACCAGAAGATCCTGGAACTGGGGCAATTGCGCGATACCTTGCAAGACCTGGTGGAGCACTGTCAGGGCGATGATCGGCCGGATTGTCCGATACTCAAGGAGTTGGCGTCCGGAAGCTGCTGCGCCTGAGCGGATCTAACTGGACACACACAAAACCAAATGTGGGAGGGGGCTTCCCCCTCCCACATTTTTGATCTCCACTTATCTGGACATCACTGCATCCAAGGCGGCGGCGGGGGCTCGTCCGGCACCTTGCTCGGAGGCGCATCATCGGCAGCCCGAATCGCCTGGCGGCGCTCTTCATCCAGCCGCGCCGCTTCGATCTCGCGGATCACACCGCCGACGTCCGCCAACTCTTCCGGCTCGTCGAACTCGCCGGTCAAGACGCTGGCTGGGTGCAGGGTGCCGGCTTCGTACAGGGCCCACATTTCCTTGGCGTACTTGGTCGCCTTCAACTCCGGGGCAAAACGCCCGAAGTAGGAAGCCATGTTGCCCACGTCCCGCTCCAGCATGTTGAACGCGTGGTTATTGCCCGCCGCATCCACCGCCTGGGGCAGGTCGATGATCACCGGGCCCGTTGGCGTAAGCAGCACGTTGAACTCGGACAAGTCACCGTGCACCAGGCCGGTACACAGCATCAGCACGATCTGGGAAATCAGGAAGGCGTGGTATTCACGCGCCTGGTCCGGCTCCAGTGTCACGTCATTCAGACGCGGCGCCGCGTCACCGTACTCGTCGGCCACCAGTTCCATCAGCAGCACGCCTTCAAGGAAGTCGTACGGCTTGGGCACGCGAACGCCCGCACCGGCCAGGCGGAACAACGCCGCCACCTCAGCGTTCTGCCAGGCATCTTCGGTTTCTTTCTTACCGAATTTGGAGCCCTTGGCCATGGCCCGGGCCTGCCGGCTGTTACGGACCTTACGGCCTTCCTGGTATTCGGACGCTTGACGAAAACTTCGTTTGTTCGCCTCCTTGTAAACCTTGGCGCAACGCAGTTCGTTGCCGCAGCGCACCACATAAACAGCTGCTTCTTTACCACTCATGAGTGGGCGCAGCACTTCGTCGACCAGACCGTCTTCGATCAGGGGTTCAATGCGTTTAGGAGTCTTCATCAGCTTTTATTGTGGGTCCTTTATTACCAAATACGCGTATGGCACTCGTTATACGGCAATCGGCTCGCCGGTGGGAGAGGCTACCGACCTCTGACCGCTCAAGAATGCATCCAATATGCCAATTTTCGCCGCAATCAACGCTCAATGATCGCCGTAACACCCTGGCCACCCGCCGCGCAGATCGAAATCAGGCCACGGCCTTTGCCCGCCGCATCCAGCAACTTGGCCAGGTTGGCGACGATACGCCCACCCGTGGCGGCAAACGGGTGCCCGGCGGCCAGGGAGCTGCCCTTCACATTCAGTCGGCTGCGGTCGATGGACCCCAAGGGTGCGTCCAGCCCAAGGCGCGTCTTGCAGTAGTCCGCGTCTTCCCAGGCCTTGAGCGTGCACAAAACTTGGGCAGCGAACGCTTCGTGGATCTCGTAGTAATCGAAGTCCTGCAGCGTCAGGCCATTTCTCGCCAGCAGCCGCGGCACCGCGTACACCGGCGCCATCAGCAGGCCTTCGGCACCGTTGACGAAGTCCACCGCCGCCGCTTCGCCATCACGCAAATACGCGAGGATCGGCAAACCACGCGCCTGGGCCCAGGCCTCACTGCCCAGCAGCACCAGCGACGCGCCATCGGTGAGCGGCGTGGAATTGCCGGCGGTGAGCGTGCCCTTTTCGCTGCGCTCGAAGGCGGGCTTGAGCGCGGCGAGTTTTTCCAGGGTCAGGTCGGGACGCAAGTTGTTGTCGCGGGTCAGGCCCAGAAACGGTGTGAGCAAATCGTTGTGCCAGCCTTCGGCGTAGGCCGCGGCCATTTTCTGATGGCTTTCGAGGGCCAACTGGTCCTGCTCGGCGCGGGGGATCTGCCAGGTCTGCGCCATCAACTCGCAGTGCTGGCCCATGGACAAACCGGTACGGGGTTCGCCGTTACGCGGCAGTTCCGGCTTGAGGTGATGGGGACGAAGTTGTAACAGCAGTTTTAATTTATCCGCCATGGACTTGCTGCGGTTGGCGTGCAGCAGAAGCTTGCGCAGGCCTTCATTTACACCGATCGGCGCGTCGGAGGTGGTGTCCACCCCACCGGCAATCCCGCACTCAATCTGCCCCAGGGCGATCTTGTTGGCCACCAGCAACGCGGCTTCCAGGCCGGTGCCGCATGCCTGCTGAATGTCATAGGCCGGGGTTTGCGGCGACAGACGCGAACCCAGCACACATTCACGGGTGAGGTTGAAGTCCCGCGAATGCTTGAGCACCGCACCGGCAGCCACTTCGCCCATGCGCAGGCCGTGCAGGTTGTAGCGCTCGATCAGGCCTTCCAGGGCGGCGGTCAGCATCGCCTGGTTGCTCGCCGTGGCATAGGGGCCATTGGAGCGGGCGAAAGGAATGCGGTTACCGCCAATGATCGCTACACGGCGCAATTGAGTCATGAAAAGCTCCCTGATGGTTGTAGGTGGAATCACCAAGCCTAGCCTAGGCTCAATCGAACGACTGCCACCCCGGGGTGGTCCACCCTTTGAACCCCAGCCTTCGGAGAGCGTTCCATGTCTGACCGTTATATCGACTTCGCCAACTCAAGCCTCGGCCATCGCCTGGTCGCCGCCATTGGCCTGCCGTCACCGGTACACCTGGAACGCTGGCAGGCCGGGCGCCTGCGTCCGGTGGAGGGCGCATTGCTGCTGGGCGGCGGTGCGCTGGCCACTCAGGTACAGGCATTTGCCAACCGGCTCACCGACGCCATTTACACCTACGGCGCCGAGACGTCGACGTGGATTCCCGGCCATGGCCCCACACTCAAGGCGGTCGTGTTCGACGCCAGCGAGTTGCAACACACTGATCAACTCAAACAGCTGCGCGAATTCTTCCAACCGCTGCTGAAAAACCTGGATAACAGCGCGCACCTGGTGATCCTCGGCCGTGCGCCGGAAAGCCTCAGCGACCCCTTCGCCGCCAGCGCCCAGCGCGCCCTGGAGGGTTTCAGCCGCTCTCTGGCGAAAGAGCTGCGCAATGGCGGCGTGTTGCAATTGCTCTACGTCGGCGACGGTGCCGAGGACCAATTGGAAGGCGCACTGCGCTTTTTCCTCTCACCGAAAAGCGCCTACATCTCTGGCCAGGTGATTCGCCTGGAGGCCTGCGCCACGCCGGTCGAAGACTGGACGCGCCCCCTGGCCGGGCGCAAGGCGCTGGTCACCGGTGCCGCACGAGGCATTGGTGCATCCATCGCGGAAACCCTGGCCCGCGACGGCGCCGACGTGATCCTGCTCGACGTGCCTCAGGCCAAGGCCGACCTCGAAGCCCTGGCCGCGCGCCTGGGTGCGCGCACCGTCACGCTGGATATCTGTGCTGAAGACGCCGCCCGTCAATTGATCGAGCACCTCCCCGATGGGCTGGACATCCTGGTGCACAACGCCGGTATCACCCGTGACAAAACCCTGGCGAACATGACCCCGGAGTACTGGGACGCGGTGCTCGCGGTCAACCTCAATGCGCCACAGGTACTGACCCAGGCGCTGCTCGACAGCGACACCCTGCACGACAACGCCCGCGTGGTATTGCTGGCGTCGATCAGCGGCATCGCCGGTAACCGTGGGCAGACCAACTATGCGGCGAGCAAGGCGGGGTTGATCGGCCTCGCACAGGCTTGGGCGCCGCTGCTTAAAGAGCGCGGCATCACCATCAACGCCGTGGCGCCGGGTTTTATCGAAACCCAGATGACCGCACATATTCCGTTCGCCTTGCGTGAAGCCGGGCGACGCATGAGTTCGCTGGGCCAGGGAGGCCTGCCGCAGGACGTCGCCGAAGCGGTGGCGTGGCTGGGCCAACCGGGTTCAGGTGCGGTCAGCGGGCAAGCGCTGCGGGTATGTGGGCAAAGTCTCTTGGGAGCGTAAGCATGCAATGGAAGACGCTGGGCACTACGCCATTTTTGCCGCCGCTGTATTGGCGCGCGGCGCTCAAACGCAAGATCACCGGCAGCACCTTGCCTGAACACGGATTGCGCTGCCGGGTGAGCATCAACCCCAAGCAGGTGGCGGCCTATCGCAAGGTCTGCGGTTTTGCCGACAGCCCTCTCTTGCCGGCGACTTATCCGCACGTCCTGGCGTTCGGCCTGCAGATGCAGTTACTCACCGATAAAAGCTTTGCCTTCCCGCTGCTGGGGCTGATTCACCTGAGTAACCGCATCCGCGTCCATCGCCCCCTCGGTGGTGTCAGCGAATTGTCTGTCGGCGTACACACGCAGAACCTCAGGCCTCATCCCAAGGGTGCGACCTTTGACTTGGTGACCACGGTCGAAGATTCCCTGGGCCTGCTGTGGGAAGCCGAGAGCCGAATGCTCTGCCGTGGGGTGAAATTGGAAGGTGAGGCAGAGGATATCGCCCAACCCTCCCCCGCCCAGGTCAGTGAACTGTCCCGCTGGAAGGCGCCCGCCGATATCGGCCGCCGTTATGCGCGGGTCTCCGGCGACTACAACCCGATCCACCTCAGCGCCCTGACCGCCAAGCTGTTCGGCTTTCCCCAGGCCATCGCCCACGGGCTGTGGAACAAGGCGCACACCCTCGCCGCCCTCGGCGAACACCTGCCCGCCGCCAATATCGAGATACACGTCGAGTTCAGGAAACCCGTGCGCCTGCCCAGTGAAGTGACGTTATTAGCGAGTGGCGCCGGTTCCAGCGGAGCGTTGTGGCTCAAAGGCGCGGGCGATATTGAACATATGGTAGGCAAGTGGCAGCCGATTGCCTGAAATAAGACTGATGAATTGTATATATACACCCTAAGTAATAGCGGACTTTTTGAAGTCCGCTTTTTTCTTCTAAGTCATTGTTAAAAAACAAATATACATCTTGATACATCCTCACCTTATACCGTTGGCATTAGTCACTTAAACGGTACATCCCGGTTCTATATAAATCGTTAATACCAAGTAGAGCATTGAGAGAACGCACCTCCGGGACTGTTATAGCCACACGGACAAACGCATCGCTAGCCCAAGAAATAGTGAGCGTTTGAAGACAACCAAGGTTGTACAGGTGCGAGGAACTCAATCATGAATACTCACGTCGTGTTTTGGAAAACAAGTACCGCGCTGGCCCTGGCAGTCACACTGGCACTCGGCGGTTGCAGCAGCGGGGGTGGCGGGCATCACAGTGGTGGCTCCTCGGATGCTGGCGCTGGGGTTGGCACGGGGGGTGGCGGCACTGACCCTGGCACCAACCCCGGCGGCACCGCCTCGCCGCTGGTCACCGCCACCGTGGTCGACACCGCCGGCAATACCGTGACCCGCCTCAGCCGCACCGTCCGCAGTCTAGGCACCACCCTCGGCAGCCTGCCGATCGTGGGCGAAACGGCTGGCGACTTGGTGACTGCGGCCGGCAACGCCGTCGGCAGCATCGGCAACGGCCTTTCGGATGGCCTGGG
Source organism: Pseudomonas petroselini (assembly GCF_045037875.1). Lineage (NCBI taxonomy): Bacteria > Pseudomonadati > Pseudomonadota > Gammaproteobacteria > Pseudomonadales > Pseudomonadaceae > Pseudomonas > Pseudomonas petroselini. Next base: position 1,436,526 of record NZ_CP173614.1, on the reverse strand, counting down.
TTCACTGGGCACTGACAGCAACGCACTGGGCAAAACCGTTGCCGGCGTGGCCAACGGTGTTTCCGACCTGGGTGATGGCGTGACCGTTACCGGTGCCAACGTCGCCACGTTGCTGGGGAATGTGCCGGTGGTCAGCGGCGCCGCCCCCGTGGTCGGCAACGTGGTGGGCAAGGTTGGCAATGCCGTGACGATGCTCGGCGACACCTTAAGCACCGCCAGCACCACCGGCCCCCTGGGGTCGGTCACCCACACCGTCGGCGCAAAAGTCTTGGTGCCTGTGGTGTCCCTGGTGGAAAACACCACCGGCAAAGTCGGCACCGCGACCGGTCTTGACTCGCCCGTGGGCGGCTTGCTGAAAAAAGTCGGCGATACCGTCGACGGCCTGGGCGATAAAGTCGCCGACACCGGCGGCACCGGCAACCCGGTGACCGACGCGGTAGGCAATGTGCTCAATGGTGTCGGCACCGCGGTCGGCAAGGCCAGCGGTTATGTCGACCGGGATGCGGATAGCAGTGGCGGCGGCAATGGCGGTGGTACCGGCGGCGGCATCGGCAAACTCGGCCTGGCCGAACTCATCGGTGGCGTGATCGCCGGAGCCGGCAGCGGCCTGGATGCGGGCAGCACCAATGGCGTGGTCAGCGCGGCGGGCGTTACCGGCGTCAAGGCGGGCACCACCGTGGCGGCCCTCGGTGGCGGCACACCCAGCACTAAAACCAGCATTCCGGTCGCCGGGCTGACCGGCCCGATCGGCAATGCACTCAACCCTGTCACCAGCGGCGTACAGAGCCTGACTCAAAACATCGGCGGTGCCACTGGCCTCGGTGCTCCGGTCAACGGCCTGGTCACCCGTGTCGGCGGTGCGGTCAGCAACCTGGGCGGCAACATCAGCGGCACCAACGCCAACCCGGTCACCAACGCCCTGGGCGGTACCGTGACCGCCGTGGGTGGCACCGTGGCGTCGATCGGCGGCCTGGTCACTGGCGGCACCAATACCCGCGGCGGTTTGCTCGCGGGTGGCCTGAATGTAGGCGCTGGCGCCTCTGCCGGTGCTGGCGCAAGCGCAAACGGTGGTCTCCTGGGCGGGCTGTTGGGTGGCCTGGGCGGCAAAAAATAGAATTGCACCTGGCCGATTAGACGGCCTCACCTACAGCGCCTACGCTTGGTTGAGACGAGAGACCCACTAAGTCTCTCGTCTTTTTTATGGATCAATGATCGATCCGTAAAAGCCCCCGAACCGCGCCCCCAGAGCCCGGCGGGCATCTGCGAAACGCCGCTGCAGTATTGACCATGGAGTGTCCTATGCGCGCTTTGACGCCGTTGTTATTGCTCACCCTCAGTGCTTACGCCCACGCCGATACCCTGCCCAGCTTCCTCAATAGCAACGACACCATCCGCAACCTGCCGGTGCCCAACCTGCCCGCCGACGCCTACCGACCGGCCGCCACGCCCACCCAGGTGCCGGTGCCTGCGGCGACGGCCGAGCAGCCCTTGCTGATGGACACCAAAGTGCCCATCCGCAAACTGCAGATCGATGGCGGCACGGTGTACCCGCTCAAAGAAGTCGCCCAGGTATTCGAACCCTTGATTGGTCATGAAACCAACCTGGCGCAATTGATCGAAGCCACCCGCAGCATCACCCGGCGCTATCAGGAAGACGGCTACCTGCTGTCCTACGCCTTCCTGCCGGAACAACGGTTCGAAGGCGGCCTGGTGCATGTGGTGCTGGTGGAGGGTTACATCCGTGATTACCAACTGCAAGGCGACATCGGTTCGGTCTCGTCCTACGTCGACAAACTGGCGGAAAAACTCAAGGCCGAGCGCCCGCTCACGCGCAAGACGTTCGAACGCTACACCACGCTGATGAGCGCCATCCCAGGCGTGACCGTGCAAGCCCAGGTGCCGCCTCCGAGCACCACCGATGGCGGCACGCACATGCAGATCAGTGCCAGCCGCAAGCCCTTCACCACCAGCATGAGCCTCAACGAGGCGAGCCGTGGCGGTACCCAGGCCTTGCTGACCGGCACCAGCAACTCGTGGACGTCGATGGGCGAACAACTGAGCGTCAGCGGCCTGTTCCCGCCGGGTGAGGACAAAGAACATTACTACCGCGCGTCCTACAGCCAGTTCATCAACGCTGAAGGCACCCAGCTTGCACTCTCGGGGGAACGCTACCGCGCGGACCCAAGCACCCGCCTGCAGTTGGGCGACGGCCTTGAACTCAAGCCGCACCAGCAGATCGACCGTTACTCCATAGGCGTCAGCCACCCCTTTATCGCCTCGCCCAGCGAGTCGCTGAGCCTCGGTACGCGCCTCTACGCCGTCGACCAGACCAACCGTTACACACTGGAAGGTTTCCCCCAGCGCTTTGAGCTGCAAACCAACCTGCGCGCCCTGGCCTTCGAAGGGGACTGGCGTAAAGCTGACACCACCCAACTGCGCATCATCAGCGGCGGCGTGTACCAAGGCATCAATGGCATGGGCGCCAAGACCCATACGGACTTCGGTGGCCTAAAGCCCGACCTCGACTTCTTCCGCCTGCGCCTGTCCGGCGTGCAGAGCAACAAACTCTTCGATAACTGGCAAGGCGTGCTGTCCGGCGCGCTCTACTGGAGCAACGACAACCTGCCCGACAGCGAGCGCGCGACCTTCGGCGGGCAAAGCTTCGGGCGCGGCTACCCCGATGACCAGGGCACGGGCGACAAAGGCTGGGGCGCGGCCTACGAGGTCAACTACAGCTACAACCGCGCGGGCGATTGGGTGAGGATCCTGCAACCCTACGTGGTGCTCGACCGCGCCAAGACCTGGTTCAACGACCTGCCGGTCAAGGGCAACGACATGTCATCGGCGGCGGTGGGGCTGCGCTTTGGCGATGCCAAGTACTACAACGTCGCGCTGGAAGTCGCCAAGCCGATGTCGGACGTGGCACTGGACAGCTTCGATCGACGGCCACGGTACTCATTGAGTTTCAGCTACCAACTCTGATTTGTAGTGAGCGGGCTCGTCGAATCGTCGCACCGCCCGCGCTGGGCGGCGAAGCCGTCCCATCTCCTGGAGCATTGAGTCTCCCTGGCTAGAACTGAGTCGCCTGGGTTTGGGGCGGCTTCGCCACCCAGCGCGGGGCAAGCCCGCTCACTACAGAGCTCGCTTAAAGGTGGGGTTTTGAGAGGGGACACAGGCTGTTCAAGGTATTGATCGACGGCCACGGTATTCATTGAGTTTCAGCTACCAACCCTGACCTGTAGTGAGCGGGCTTGCCCCGCGCTGGGCGGCGAAGCCGTCCCATCTCCTGGAGCACTGAGTTTCCCTGGTTAGAACTGAGTCGCCTCGATTTGGGGCGGCTTCGCCACCCAGCGCGGGGCAAGCCCGCTCACTACAATGTTCGATTAAGGGTGGGATTTGAGAGGGGAAACAGGCTGTTCAAGGTGTCGATGAGCCGCACCAGGTAGATCGGCTTGCGAAACAGGTCCAGCACCTGCAGGCGCAGCATGTCGCTTACATCATCCATTTCGGCATGGCCGGACATCACAATCACCGGCAGGTGAGAACGCGAGGTGTGTTCGCGCAAGCGTTTGATCAAGGAGATGCCGCTTTCCTCGGGCATGCGCAGGTCGGTGATGACCAGGGCAATATCAGGATGAAGTGTCAATTCTTGCAGCGCGAAGGTGACGGAGGTGGCGGTAAAACAGACAAATCCCTCGTGTTCGAGGGATTCGGCGAGTTCGATCAGCGCGTCCTCTTCGTCGTCCACCAAAAGAATTTGTTGGCGGGAAGGCGGATAAACGCTCATGGCAGTACCTGAACTGGAGAAACTTTGATTAGGGGTTTCCACATTTTTCAGCGGACTATCAAGTTGTCATTTTGGTCGCAACGCTATCGAAAATGGATTTGATCTTAGTTCCAAGCCCTGAGCCGGCACCGACGATCACCAGTGCAACCATCGCTACGATAATCGCGTATTCGATCCCCGACGCGCCCTCTTTGCGCTGAAAGAAAAGTTGTGTCTGAACATAAAGCTTCAACATCAGGTCAAGGAACATAAAACTTCTCCCTAAAACGCCATTAAGAGCCGGTACGGCTCTAGCACGATGTCCGCGGCGTGCCACTAGAGCATTGTCAACAAACCTCAGCCTCACAACTGTAAGAACGGATTAATCACAAAGTATTAGTCGAAAAGCCGACGCCAGGCATCCCGCCATTTAAAGGGGCACTTTTAGAGTCCTGATTATAGTTTCGATAAATTTTTCCCGGGGTAATGGCATTTCGTCCTAGCTGAGCTACCTTCAAATAGCCAAATCGTTAGATGTTCATCACAGCCAGGTTGCGGATTAGCCCGTTGGGATTACACGGGCGTGCAGTGCAACGGGAAAGGGAGAGCCGTCATGAACAGTCGCATCAGCATGGTCCTGGCCGGCTTGTTGCTGATCGGGGCATTGATCGCCGGGTACTGGGGGTTAGTGTTGAGCCGCGCACCGGAGCCTGTCGCAGTCCCTGCCGCACCTGTCGTTTCCGTTGAAAAAACCATCGCTGCCGCCGAAGACCAGACCCGCCAACCGGTGGTGGTCCTGGTGCATGACGTGCCTGCCTACCGTGCGCTGACCGCTGCCGACCTGGCCGTGGAAAGACTGCGCACCGTGCCCGTCGGCAGCCTCACTCAGCTCGACCAGGCCATCGGCCGCATGCCGCTGCGCGCGCTTGGCGCGGGCACCTGGCTCACCGAAGACAGCTTTACCGGCGGCGGCCCGCTCGCTCGCATGATCCGCCCCGACGAGCGTGCACTGGCGGTGGCCGTGGATGAAGTGATCGGCGCCGCCGGCCAATTGACCCCCGGCGATTACGTGGATGTGCTGTTGTTCCTGCGCCAGGATGACAGTAATGCCGAACAGTCGGCCCAGATCGTGCTTCCGGCCATGCGCCTGCTCAGCGTCGGCGACCAGCTGGGCTTGGCCAACGATGGACAGCCCGCGGTGCCACCACCGGTCACGGTTGAAGAACGCGCCCAGGCCGCCCAACGTCGAGCCGCCGCGCGTACCGTGGTGCTCGCCGTACCGGAGCCACTGTTAAGCCGCCTGATGCTCGCGGCTCAAGCCGGGACCCTGCGCCTGGCCGTACGCAGCGCCGAGGAACACCTGCTCAGCCGCTACTGGGCCGGCGAGGGCGAAGCACCGCAGAAGATCGAAAGTGCCAACCGCGATCTCTACCAATTCACCCAACTGGCCCTGATCGGCCCGCCCAAACGCATGGCGCCAGCCGGTGGCGAACCGAGCGTGCGCCGAGGCATTGAAGTGATTCGCGGTGCCCAAGGGGCGCCACAAACTCCGTGATCGAGCAAGGATGCCTTGAATGAGCCAGCGCTACGCACCCCTGTTCATGCAGATGGCTTGGGCCCTGATGCTCTCGAGCCTGCCCGTCGGCATGGCCCTGGCTGCACCGGGAAACTGCAGCGCCCTGGGCCAGTTGCCGGCCGTGGTCGAGGTGGGAGAAGGCTTGCAACAGGAGCTGCAATCGCCGGTGGCAATCACGCGCCTGGCCATCGGTGACCCTAAAATCGCCGACGTGCGGGTCAACGGCGACCGGCATTTCCTGCTCACCGGGGTCGCGTCCGGCGCCACCAGCCTGATGGTATGGACCGCCTGCGCGAGCACGCCGCGTCAAAGCATGGTGTTCGTCAAGGGCAAGGCCACTTCGGCGCTGACCAGCCTGTCGCTGTCGCCGTCGGAAGATCCCCTGCTGCCCAGCCAGGTGCAGACCGACATCCGCTTTGTGGAAGTCAGCCGCACCAAGCTCAAGGAGGCCAGCACCCGACTGTTAGGCACCGGCAAAAACTTTTTCCTCGGCAGCCCCAACCTGCTGTCACCCTCGGAGGGGGTCTTCAAATTGCCGGTGAGCACTGACAGCTTCAACGTCGGTTTTGGCGGCGGCCGGGTCTCGGCCATGATCAACGCGTTGGAACGCAGCGGCTTTGCCTACACCCTGGCGCGCCCCAGCCTGGTGGCCATGAGCGGCCAGAGTGCTTCCTTCCTGGCCGGCGGCGAAGTGCCCGTCCCGGTGCCCAGCGCCGGCAGCGACACCATCTCCATCGAGTACAAGGAGTTCGGCATTCGCCTGACCCTGACCCCCACGGTGATTGACCGCAACCGCATCACCCTCAAGGTGGCGCCGGAAGTCAGCGAGCTGGACTACAGCAACGCCGTCATCATCCAGGGCATCCAGGTGCCGGCACTTACCGTGCGCCGCACCGACACCAGCGTGTCCCTGGCCGATGGCGAAAGTTTTGTGATCAGCGGCCTGATCAGCACCAACAACCGCTCCACGATCAGCAAGTTTCCAGGGCTGGGCGATATCCCGATCCTGGGGGCGTTTTTCCGCGACTCCAATATCAGCCGCGAAGAGAAAGAACTGCTGATGATCGTCACGCCGCACCTGGTGCAGCCGTTGGCCGCCAACGCCCAACTGCCCTCGTTGCCCGGCGAGAAACTGCGCAGCTACGACCCGAACTGGTTCCGGCTGTTCTTCTTGGAAAACGGTAATTTCGACCGTCGCAGTGGACTTTCCCAATGAGCGATAGCCTGAGCCAGACCTTCCTCGCCATCACCCGCAACGCCACCGACCTGGAGTGGCTGCAGGGCGCCCTGGCGCCCCTTGGCCAGGTCGTCAGCGCCGGCACCGGCAGCCTGGACGAGTTGCTGGCGCTGGTGGACGTGACGTTCGCCAGCCTGGTGTTTGTCGGCCTCGACCGGGAAAACGTGGTCACCCAGAGCGCGCTGATCGAAGGTGCCCTGGAGGCCAAGCCGATGCTCGCGGTGGTCGCCCTCGGCGATGGCATGGACAACCAGCTTGTTCTGAACGCCATGCGGGCCGGCGCCCGCGACTTCGTGGCCTACGGCTCACGCTCCAGCGAAGTGGCGGGGCTGGTGCGCCGCCTGAGCAAGCGCTTGCCAACCGTCGCCCACAATGCGCAGCTGGGCGGTCTGACCGTGCTGTTTGGCACCCAGAGCAACGCCGATGGCGCCATGCTGGCGACGCACTTGGCACTGGTGGTGCAGAAGAGCGGGCAGCAAACCCTGCTGCTCGACCTGGGCCTGCCACGCAGTGACAGCCTGGCCTTGCTGGGCCTGGAGAGCACGTTCAATTTCGGCGATGCGTTGCGGCATCTGCGTCGCCTCGATACGACGTTGATCAACAGCGCCTTCACCACGGCGCTGGATGGCCTGCGCATCCTGGCGTACGCCACCGGTGACGAGCCGCTCAAACTGACCAGCGCCGCCGAGTTGTTCATGTTGCTCAGCGCACTGCGCCAACACTTCCAGCACATCGTCGTGAACATCACCGGGCAGCCGGACAGCGAAGCGCTGCGCACCTTTGTCAGCCACTGCGACAAACTGCTGTGGTGCACCGACCAGAACGTGCTGGACTGTCGCCGCAACCTTGCGGTGCTCAGTCGCTGGCGCGATAAAGGCATGAAACTCGACCACGCCAAACTGGTGGTGGACCGCTACATCAAGGCTTGTGCCCCGGACACGGAGGCCCTGGAAAAAAGATTCGGCCTCGAATGCGTCGCCGTGCTGCCCCTGAGTGCCGAACTGCGCCTGAATGTGAAAAATCAGGGCCAAACCCTGTTCGCATTGGCCCCTCGTGAGCCGTTGACCCAAGCCGTGCGCGCCTTGGGCGAGCGCCTGGCCAAACGCTCCGAGGGTCTGGCAAAACCTTCCATGCGCTGGTTTGAACGCATCCTGGGGGCGGGACGATGAACGGCGAAAAACTGTTTGGCGGCCCGGCCCGCAGCGCCGGAGGCAACAGCGATCACGATGGCCTGAAACTGGTGCTGCATCGCTACATCATCGACGCCATCGAGGAGTCGGGTAAGAACCTGCTCGAAGGCACACGCCAGTCTCTGGCGCAATTTGTCATCGACAAGGTCTCCGAGTACATCACGCGCATGCGCCTGGCGATCTCGCGCTATGAAATGGAGCGCCTGGCCGAAGAGATTGTCGACGAGCTCACCGGGTTCGGCCCGCTGGAAGTGCTGCTGCGTGACCCTTCGGTGACTGAGATCCTGGTCAACGGGCCGCACCGGGTGTTTATCGAGCGCGACGGCCTGCTGCACCAAAGTGACCTGCGCTTCATCGACGACCATCACGTAGAACGCGTGATGCAGCGCATCCTCGCGCCGCTGGGCCGCCGCCTGGATGAGTCGTCGCCGATGGTGGATGCACGGCTGCCCGACGGCAGCCGGGTCAACGCGATCATCCCGCCGATTGCCCTCGACGGGCCATGCCTGTCGATTCGAAAATTCCGCAAGGACATGCTCAAGAGCAGCGACCTGGTCGCCATGCAGACCATCGACCAGAGCATTTTCGAGTTCTTCCAGGAGGCCGTGGGCAAGCGCTGCAATATCCTGATCAGCGGCGGCACGGGTACCGGCAAGACCACGCTGCTGAATATCCTCAGCCAACTGATCAACCCCCACGAGCGCCTGGTGACCATCGAAGACGTCGCCGAGTTGCAATTGGGCCACCCCCACGTGGTCCGCCTGGAAACCCGCCCGCCGAATGCCGAAGGTCACGGCGAGGTCAGGTCCAGCGACCTGATCCGCAACGCCCTGCGGATGCGCCCGGACCGCATCATCCTCGGCGAAATCCGTGGCGTGGAAGTGCTCGATGTGATGACGGCGATGAACACCGGCCACGACGGCTCCATGAGCACCGTGCACGCCAACAATGCCCAGGATGCGTTGCTGCGCCTGGAAACCCTGGTCGGCCTGACCGGCCGTGTGATCGCGGAAAAAACCCTGCGCCAGATGATTTGCGCCGCGCTGGACGTGATTATTCAACTGACGCGTATGCCCGATGGCCGCCGCTGCGTAAGCGAGGTGGTGGAAGTGGTCGGCGTGCGCGATGACGTGTATGTCACCAATACGCTGTTCCGTCTGGATCGGCGCACCGGCTTCGGTTTCCTGCGCGAAGCGCTCAACCCGGCCGGCGACAAACTGCGTCGCGAATCGACGTTGCAGTCATAGGGAGCGCTTGATGACAGGACCGGTGTTGTTGCTTATCTGCCTGCTGCTGATTGGTCTGTCGTTCTGGCAGTTTCACCATGGCCTGCGCAAGGCCCAGACGGCCCGTGTGCTGGAACGCCTCGGCAACGGCCAGCCCGAGGCACAGGAAACCACGACCACATGGACGGGCCTCGAGCGCATGTTCCAGCGTGCCGGGCTGGGCAAACCCACAGACCGTCTGGGCCTGTGGGCGAGCGCCTGGGTGATCGGCGTGCTGCTGGGTTGGCTACTCGCCGACGGGCTGGGCCTGATCGCCATGATCGTGGGGCCGCCCCTGGCATTGCGCGTGTTTATCGCCTGGCGTTATCAACAACGCGTGCAGCGCATGGTCGAGCAACTGCCGCAGTTGTTGGACCATAGCGTGCGCAGCCTCAAGTCCGGCAGAACCCTGGCAGACGCCGTACTGGGCGGGGTCGAGAGCATTGAAAACCCACTCAGGGACGCCATGGGCCGCGTGCAACGCAATGTGCGCATGGGCGTCAGCCTGCCGGATTCGGTCAGCGACTTCGCCGAGTTCTACGAACAGGACGAGTTCCGCCTGTTCGCCCTTGGCCTGAAGGTCAACCACCGCTACGGCGGCAACGCCAGCGAGCTGCTGGAAAACCTGATCAAAATGATTCGCGAGCGGGAACAGGGCGCCCGTCAACTCAAGGCCATGACCGGCGAAACTCGCATGACCGCTTACGTGCTGGGCGGTCTGCCGGTGCTGATCGTGGGCTACTTCCTGGTGGTCAACCCCGGCTACTTGATGAACATGTGGCACGACGGCACGGGGCGCATCATGCTCTTCGGCGCGCTGGCAATGGACCTCGGCGGCACCTTTATCATGTGGCGCATGCTGAGGAGTGTCTGAGATGGTGCTTCTGGCCTGTGCTTTGTTGTTGCTCGCCGCAGCGGTATTGGTGGGCGGGCAATTGCTCGAGCATCGCCGCCGCGAACGGCGGGTCGCTGAGCGCTTGCAAGGCAAGATGGTCAGCGATAACAGACTCGGCACGCTCATCCGCCAACTGGGCGCAAGCTCGCTGGCCCAGCGCTCGGTCAGCCTGGACAACGAGACCCAGGCCCTGCTCAATCGGGTTGGCTGGCGCAAGTCCAGCCAACGCTCGCTGTTTGCAGCCTTCCAGATCGGTACGCCCATCGTGTTATTGGGCTTGACCCTCCTCGGCCAGCAACTATTGTTCCCACACGCGGACCCCGCCTGGATTGCCCCGATGTTTGCCCTGGGCATCGGCTACCTGCTGCCAAAACGCGTGCTTGCGGCGGCCGCCAAACATCGCCAGCAAGCCATCGCCAAAGAAATTTCCACCTTCATTCCGCTGCTGCGCATTCTGTTCGAGTCAGGCATGGCGGTTGAGCAATCGCTGCGTGTATTGGGCAACGAGGCCCAGCGTTTACTCCCCCACCTCACGCATGAACTGCGCCTGATCCTGGCGCGGGTCGATTCCGGCCTGGAGCTGAGCGAGGAACTGGGCAAGACCGTCCACGTGCTGGAGGTGGATGAGTTCACCGACACCTGCATCATCCTCCAGCAATTGATCCAGCAGGGCGGCGGCGCGATGAAGTCCCTGCTGGCCCTCAAGCAACTGCTCGACGACCGACGCCTGACCCGCCTGCAGGAATACATTTCGAAGATGTCGGCAAAAATGTCGGTGGTGATGATGGTGTTCCTGTTCCCTGCTTTGCTGATCGTGCTCGGCGGCCCGGCCTTTATCGGCATCGCCCGCGCGTTGAGTCACTTTTAAGGAGTCGTTGATGAAAGCACTGATTGCCGGCCTGGCCCTGCTGATGCTCGGCGGCTGCGCCACCAATGGCCAATCACCCTGGGCGGCGTTGACCTCATCCAACAGTTGCACCAAGCCAAGTTCGGACCAGGAACTGGCACTCAACCTGTCCGATGACCTGGCCAACGAAGGCAAGCTGCACGCCAGCCTGGCCAACCTGCAAAGCCTGCCCGAGGCCTTGCCCCAGGTGCGCCAGCGCAAGGCCCGCAACTACCGCCTGCTCGGGCGCAGCGAGGCCGAGCCGTTGTACCGCAGCCTGCTCGGTACCTGCATGAACGCCGAAGGCGAGCACGGCCTGGGGCAATTGGCGGCAGCCAGGGGCGACAACGGCCAGGCCATGGCGCATATGCAACGGGCGGCGCAGTTGGCGCCCACCGACGAAAAAATCCGCAATGACCTGGGCGTGGTGTACCTCAACCAGTTGCGCATGGAAGACGCGCGCTTTGAATTCATGACCGCCATCGAGCTCAAGCAAAGCGACCCGCTGGCGGCCGTCAACCTGGTGACCTTGCTGATCTATCAGGACAACTGGGGGCAAGCGGCAAAGGTGGCCAGCCAATTGGGCCTGAGCCCCGAGCAGGTCACCGATGCCCAGGCCCGCGCGGAAAAACTCAAGGGTCCAAGCCCCAGCCCAAGCCCAAGCCCCAGTGCGCCGGCGCGCAAAATCGCCGCGGTCAGCGAGGCCATACGGTGGCTATCAAGTGAGGAGTGATCGATGAAAGCACATTACCTTGTCGGCCTGGCACTGCTACCGCTGAGCGCACTGGCCATCGAACCGGGCCCGTCGTCACCGCAGCAAGCGGAAACCGAAAACTGGATGGCCTTGCAGATCAATGGCCGTGCCGCTTCACCCACGCCGCAAAGGACCACGCCCGCAGAACGCGAGCAGTCCTTGCAGCGCTGGCTGGACAGTCACAAACATCCGATCCCGGAGTTTTTTGAATCGCCGTCCGGTGGGTCGTCTAAAGGTGGGAACAGTCAATAACACCCTGGCGCGTCAGTGCGCCGTCACCCGTTGGCGCATCGCCGAGGTGTTCGGCGACAGGGCCAGTGCCAACTGCGTGCGGTTATGCATATGGGTCAGGCGCAACACCTGGGACACGTAGAGCTTGACCGTGTTTTCGGTGATCCCTAGTTCACAGGCGATCTGGTAGTTGGTCTGGCCCTTGCCCACCAGGCGCGCAACGTCCAGCTGGCGCGGCGACAGCTGGTTGAAAATGGTCGGGATCTCGATCGGCCCGGCGTCTTCGGCAACCGGCTCGCCCTCATCCGCCACGCCGGCGCCGGGGCTACGGCGCACTTTGTCGAGGTCCTGGTACAGGTCATTGATGGATTCTGAGAGGTATTGCAGCTTCAGGTTCAGGTGCCCCAGCTGCAGCTCTTTTTGCCGCTCTTCCAACGCCGCTTCCTGGCGCTGCACGCCTTCGAGCAATTCATCGAGGTTGATCGGTTTCTGGTAGTAATCCGAGATCCCCGCGCGCAGGGCCTTGATCACGTCCTGTTTGTCGGAACGCCCAGTGAGCATGATCGCCTCAAACGCCCGCTGCTTGCCGGCGATTTTTTGCATGGCCTGCACCAACTCGATGCCATCCATGTCCGGCATGTGCAGGTCGCACAGCACCAGGCCGATCTCGGCCTCTTCGCTGAAGCGCTGCAACGCATGTCGGCTGGACTCACACGGCACGCAACGGTAACCACTGCTTTCGAGAAATTCGCAGAGCTCTTCCACGATCAACGGCTGATCGTCGACCACGAGCACTTTTACCGCTGAGGTTAGCTTGTTCACGCGCTACTCCATGCCTGGCAAGCCAAAGGTCTGACCTATCCCTTTTGACGAAGAATCCTAGACTTTCATTCAATAAACGTAGACCTACTTTTCGACTCTGTACATATCGATAGAGGCCTTGTGCGACTAGTGGATCCAAAACCAGTACAGCGCAAACCCTGTCAATACGAACGGAGCAAACGGCTGTTTTTTTGACGCTTCAGTCGCCGGGGTTAGCCGACGCGCGCTAAGCCTTTGACTGATAAGCCCCCAGCCGCCCAGGAACAGCGCGGCACCGATCAGCGACCACAACACCGCATCCAGCGTGCTGGCCAGGGCCAAGGCGGCCAACAGCTTCACGTCCCCCGCGCCAAAACGGCCCAGCGCATAACCGGGCAACGTCAGCAGCAGCGCCACGGCAAAGGCCCAGCCCCCTTCGCTGGCGGGCGCACCCAACCAGGTAGTGCCCATCCACGCCAAGTAGAACAACGCCAGCAGCGCCACACCCAGCGTCAAGCCGTTGGAGATTTGCCGTTGACGCCCATCCTGCAACGCACAGAGCCCCAGCCAGAGCATTATCACCACGCCATGGATCACGTAAAAAACATCCCTTTCCGCTGAATGATTCTATGCTGATATCAAGTAGTAGCCGTCAGGGTAGACGCAATCATGAAAACAAGCCTCCCCAGAAAACAAAAAGGAGCTGCGGCGATAGAGTTCGCCCTGGTCTTCGGGATCTTTTTTGCAGTGTTCTATGGGTTGATCAGCTATACCCTTCCGTTGCTGCTGATGCAGTCCTTCAACCAAGCGGCGTTGGAGGCCGTGCGTCAGGCCATGGCGGTGGACCCGGTGGCCGCCGCAGACACCTATCCTACGAAAGTCACCGAGCGCGCCAAAGATACCGTCATGACCCAGTTGGACTGGATCCCCACCAGTTTTCAATTTTCACGTGATTTCGTCAGCGCGACTTACACCGGCACCACACTGAACGTCACGATCAGCTACCCCACCCACCTCCTCTATTCCGTGTTCCCGGTACTGGTGGTGCCGGGCATCGGCACGGTGCCGAATCTGCCGGCCAACCTGTCCGCGCGTTCGAGTCTTCAGTTTTGACCTCGGGGGATAACCTGTTCGGGCGCCTGCTCGGCCGCACCGGCGCCCCGCCCCTCGACACACCCGGCGTGTCCGTGCCAGGGCTGCACCTGCAACTGGACCCTCAAGGCCACGTGCTGAGTATCAGCGGTATCCTGCGCCCACAGCTCGCGACGCACGGGATGGGTGCGACCCCGCCGCTGCTGCGTGAACTGCTGTGTGCCGGCAGCGCCTTGAGTGTCGAAGGCCGCCCCGCAGACTGGCAACACCAGAGCCTGGACCTGGACTTCCAGTGCACGACCGGCCAGGTGCTGCACACCCGTGGCTGGGTCGAACCCGAAGGTGATGGCTGGAGCCTGCGCCTGCTCGACGTGGGGGACTTGCTCGCCGACCGGCAATTGGCCCAGCACCGCGAGCAGAACCATCAACTCATCAGCCGGATGAGCGAGCAACTGCAGCTGTGCAGCCTGAGTCGCTTGCCCGAGGTGTTCAACGAGCACCTGCGCAACTTGGCCCAGCACTGGCAGATCCCCTGTGTGGCCCTGGCGTTGTTCGATGCAGAAGACCAAGGCTGGCGGATCTACAGCCACTACACCGCCCACGACGCGCCCGCCTTGTGGCAGACCGGCCAGCACCTGGGCACCCTGCTGGACAGCGCCAATGGCAGCGCGCCATTGAGCCTGGCCCAGGCGCGCCGCGAACACCCAAGCCTGAACGGTATTTTCGGCAACGCCGACGGGTTCCTGGTGCCCTATCGCGATAGTCAGGGCGTCGCCGCCTGGTTGCTCTGCGGCCTCTACAATGGCCAGCAACACACCCGCGACCGGGAATGGCTGAACCTGACTGCCGCCCTCGCCGCTCCGCTGCTGAGCCGCTTGCGCGAGCAACGCGATCACCAACAGCTCGACCGCATGGATGCCCTGCAAGGCCTGCTCGGCACCGGCTGGTGGGAACTGCTGCCCGCCACCCAGGAAATCCAGCTGGCCCCGCAGTTACAGCACAGCCTCAGCCTGGAGGACGGCCCGACTCGCCAGGCGCTGGGTGTATGGCTGGAACAGATACACCCCGCCGATCGCCAGGCACTCACCAGCCGCCTGCACGACCTGCAAACCCTCGACAAACCACTGCTGACCAGCGTGCGCCTGCAACGCACCGACACCGAGCACAACCCCCTCTGGTACCGCCTGCAGGGCCACGTGCTGGGGATGGGCGATCAGCGACGCTGGGTCGGTTTCATGCTCGACATCAGCGACATCAAGAACCAGCAACTGCAAGCCGCTGCCGCCCATGCGCGCCTGGATAACCTCATCGCCAGTTCACCGGCGGTGATCTATGTGCAGCGTTATGTCAGCGGCGCCCTGCACCCGGCGTTTTTCAGTGACAGCCTGCTGCCGCTGTTGGGCTGGACGCTGGACGACTGCAACCACGACAGCCTGGCATCATTGATCCACCCCGAAGACCGCGACCTTTACTTTGAACGTACCCGCCGACTCCTGCGCGAAGGCGCCGTGCGCAGCCGCTACCGACTGCGCGACAAACAGGGCCACTACCACTGGCTGCTGGATGAAGCCAAATTACTGCGTGACGACCTCGGGTTGCCGCTGGAAGCCGTCGGCCTGTGGCTGGATGTCACCGAGGCGACCCTGGCCGCCGAGCAGATCAAGCAGAGCGAAGAGCGCTACCGCATCCTGGTTGAAGACTCGCCGGCGATGATCTGCCGCTATCGCCCGGACCTGACCCTGACCTTCGGCAACACGCCGCTGGCCAACTACCTGGAGTGCCTGCCTGCACAACTGCCGGGGTTGAACCTGGGCCATTGGCTGTCGGATGAACAACGCCAGCACTTTGTGCAGCGCATCAGCCAGTTGACCCCGGAATTCCCGGTCAGCACCGCCGAGATCAGCCTGGAGTTGCCCGGCCGCGAACATGCCTGGTGGGTGTGGTCGGACCGTGGCGTATTTGACGAACAAGGCGTGCTGGTGGAAGTGCAAGCGGTGGGCCGCGACAACACCGAAGTGCGCCGCTCCCAGCAGCAACTGACCCAGAGCGCCAAGATGGCCACCTTGGGCGAAATGGCCACGGGCCTGGCCCATGAAATCAACCAGCCACTCAACGTGATGCGCATGGCCATCGTCAATGTGCTCAAGCGCCTGGCCAGCGGTGATGCGCAGGTCGACTACCTCACCGAAAAACTGCAGCGTATCGACGCCCAGGTACAGCGGGCGGCGCGGGTGGTGGACCATATGCGCGTGTTTGGCCGCCGCTCGGAAATCGAACAACAGCCCTTCGACCCGTCACAGGCGGTGGAAGGCACGCTGTCGCTGCTGGGCGAAGGGCTGCGCGGTAAAGGTGTGGACGTGCGCGTCACCCCGGCGGACTTTACGGTGCAGGTTAAAGGTCATGTCGACCAGCTTGAGCAGGTGCTGATCAACCTGATGGTCAATGCCCGTGACGCGTTGTTGAGCAAACACGAAAAGGACCCGGCATTCCGCCCGTGGATCGCACTGCATTGCGAACATGACAGCCGCCATGTGCGGCTCTGGGTGGAAGACAACGGCGGCGGGATCGACCCCCGGTTGATCGAGCGGATTTTCGAACCGTTCTTTACCACCAAACCGATCGGCGTGGGCACGGGGTTGGGGTTGTCGGTGAGTTACGGGATTGTGGAGAACATGGGCGGACGCTTGAGCGTCGTCAATGGGCCGGCAGGGGCACAGTTTTGTGTGGAGCTGCCGGTGGATCAGATCACCAGGTAGGCGCGGCCCATATGGCAGCTGAGGTTGGCGCCGACTTCGGCGTTGCCAGCAGTGATACCGAGCGCCCCCAGTAATCCGTTCACAATCGGGTCCAGCACCGGCGACAGAACGTTTTTGACCGCCGTTATCAATGTATTGGTAATGGTCGCGAGCAAACTTGAGACGCCAGACAATGGCCCGCTCGCTGGATTTCCAGGAGGAGGAACGTACGTCACCTGAATGCCGCCCAGTGTGTTGACTAGACTTCCAACCACGTTTGATGCGGGAGCCACTGATTGATAGGTGGGTGCCAGATTCATTTCGTTGACCGGTAAAAAAGTCATGCTTTGAGTGTTACCCCCGACCGTCGCGTGTACAACCGATAACAATAAGCTGCCACCGACCCCGGCCTTGCGCGGGGCACACCCGAAAATCCCCGTGCATGTCTGTACGCCAATATCAACGAGAGCGACTGGCTGAACAGTGGTCGCCACTGCCGAGGTGAATGCCTGCACCGGATCGACTTTTCCAACCGACACATCCACCAGCGCTGTACTCGCCTGAACGGTGAGAGATTTCGTTGCACTGCTTGCACAACTGAAATCAGAGACATAAGCCTTCGCGCTGGCCACTTCAATGTTGATGTCCAAACCGCTCAGCAACTGCACATCCGTATGATCACAAGGCTTCAATACCAGGCACAGAAGTGGATCCAGCAGGCCCACAAGATTCAGGTGCAAAAGGTTATTGACCACCCCGGTTACCGGAGTAGTCAAGGCGGAAACCGCAGACGTCAAATCATTCAGCCCATTGAGCACGGGCAGCTGAATAGACACCAGCGTACGGACTTGCGCCGTACGCACAAAAATCTGATCCGCCTGTGGGGTTTTCAACAAACCCGCTTTAGCCTTTGCAGGATTACCAATAGCCGACATTTGTGGGGGGGCAATCACTTTGGTCTGGACCGTCACGTTTCCTATCAATGGAATGCTCAACTGAGCGGCGGCACTCACCGCACTCTTGCTACTGGACAGTTGCGCCACGGTCTGCAGCAATTGAAACAACTGCACATTAGTATTCAAGGCGGCGGCCGGTGTACCGGTGGCGACCTTCAGCAGATCTCCAACCGTCAACAACTGAGTATTCGCAGCGATGGCTTTCAATGTAATAACGTCGTTGATTACCGCCGTGGCGACCGCGCCATTTTTTTGCAGGACCTTCACTGCTGCGTCGATCAACTGGCTGGCGGATACGGCGGTGCTCAGCAGCGCATCATAGTCCCCCGCCTTGACGTTCAATTGAATCGCCAACTGATCCAAGTAGCCGAGCAGGTTCACGTTCGTCCCAAGCAGACCATTCCACCCCGCAGCCGTCAGGGACAGACTACCGCCCAACAAATTACCGATGACCACGTTCAGCAGAGGGGAGTTGGCGGAGTTCACTGCCGCCAGGCTGCTGCGAATCGTCAGCTGCGCCACTGGCGGCGCATACGCGGCCACGGCGGTCGCACTCAGCATCATTTGGCTGGAAACCGGGGCGCCGCTGAACATGCTCCAGATACCCGTGGCAATGCTGGTCATCACGCTGCGCGTGGCAACCACGCGTACGGCATCGTTTTTGGTCGCGTCAGGGGTAAACACACGCACGCTGTTGGCATTGGTCGTTAATAGGCCGCAGGTCACGACCAGGCCACGACTGTTGTCGCCGGCGACCACGGTGAAGCCATTGCGCGTGGCGTTTTCCTTGGCGTAGTCGTTCGCGGTGGTGGTGGGGCTGCACAGGCCGCCACGACCGGCGGCTTCCAGGGCCGAAGTGTCGGCGATGGACTGCAACTTGCGCTTTTCCATGTACAGGCGGCCGCTGTCCACCACCAGTAGCATGAAGACCAGCGCCACCGCCAGGGTGCCCGCTGCCATCAAGCCAATCGCACCGCGCTGCCTGGAACGAAGTCGGGGAGACATCAGGCACTCCTTAGCGCTTACTCTCCGTAGTTGCTTGGAGTGTAGACAAAGGCTGGCCAGTCGCCACAGGAACGACTAACAGGGTTGAAGGCTGGCAGAGAACCCATGTGGGAGGGGGCTTGCTCCCGATAGCGGAGTGTCAGCCAGCTCAGCTGTTACTGATACACCGCTATCGGGAGCAAGCCCCCTCCCACAATGGGTTTGTGTGGTTTTTTAGTGGGGTGGGTAGCTGGAGAGGATGCGGGTCACGGTGGTGCGGATGGCTTTGTCGCGATCCTGGGGGTTGGGCGAGCTGGCCATCATTTGTTCGTCGCTGCCGCGCCAGACCAGTTTGCCGTCCTTGCCGTCGAGCAGGTCGATCTGGACGGTCGCCACTTTGTAGGTGATGTTGCGCGTTTCGTTGTACATCGGCGCGCCCCAGTAGCCATTCCATGGGCCGCCCCACGCGCCGCCGTAGTTGGTGGTGACTTGTTGCTGGCGATCTTCGACGATCAGGTAGGCCTGCACATTGAGGTCAGCCTTGCTGCCCGGCGCGGCTGGGCGCAGGCCGCGCTGATCAAGCTGTTCACCCACGGCTTGGCGGATGCGTTCTTCGGTGAGGTCACTCTTGATGCGCGGATCATCGGGGCGGTATTGCAGGGCCGGGTCTTTCCAGGCCCAACTGCGGTAGGCGCCGAAGTCTCGACTGGCATCAAAGTCGTGGTTGACCTGGCTGGTCTGGCAACCGCCCAGCAAGAGGACGACAGCTAGCGTAGCGATACGACGAAACATGGTTGTTCTCCAAAGAGCGACCCGCGCTTGAGATGAGAATAGCGGTTAACTGGGAGGGTACGCCGTCATCGCCTTTTGCACCGCCTGGCGCAAGGCATCGCTCCGCTCGCTGAGGCTGCCCTGGCTGCCGGTTTCGGCGCTGGCACTCCACACCGGCTGCCCGGAGCGGGCATCGAACAGGTTGACGCGAACCACCACGACCTGGACCTCATAGGTGCGCACGATCGGCACCGAGTTGTACATGCCGTAGCCATTGCCATAGCGGTTATAGCCGCCGTAACCGTAGCCGTAGTCGTCCTGGACCTGCTTGAGGCGCTTCTCCAGGCGCACGTCGGCGCTCACCAGCAGGTCCGCGGGGCGGTTGTCATGCAAGGGCCGCAGGCCGCGTTGGTCGAGGGCACCGCTGACCGCCTCGGCAATCTGTGCCGAATCCGCCCAGGCCGTGCCTGCCGGCAGTTGGCCGTTGCGCCAGGCCCAATTGCGGTAGGCGCCGTAGTCGCGCACCGGCGCCGGGTAGGCGCTGGCATCAAAGGTGTTGGCGGCCTGGGGAGGCGCCGGCGGGATCGGCGCCGAGGTGGCGACATAAGGGTTGGGGCTTGAACAGGCGCCCAACCCCAGGGACAACAGGATCAAACAGAGACGACGCATTTCGACCTCCGCAGACTGGGCCGCTTAAACCGGACGGCAGATCCAGTGCAAATAACGCCCAAGTCCGGCAAAGCTTGGGTGACGACGGTGAGCGAGTTCCATCTCCAGAAGGTCCTGCAAATCCGCGCGGGCCTGGAATTCCACCGGCATATAGTCATGAAATACCCGCACACCACTTTGGCTTTCGACCTGCCAAAGGTCTACGAGTTGCGCCGCCAACTCACGCGGATCGAGTGGTTGTTGCGGCGTGAGGCTCTGCTTTTCGCCGGCCATGTCGTTCTTGCGCATTTTGCGGAAGTGGCCTTTGAGCAGGTTGCGGTAAATCAGCGCATCGCGGTTGTAGAACGCCAACGACAGCCAGCCGCCGGGGACCGTGAGTTGGTGCAGCACCGGCAGGATCGCATGGGGTTCGGCCAACCATTCCAGCACGGCGTGGCACAGCACCACGTCGTAGGGTTCGGTGAGCTGGCCCAGCAGCGCTTGCCATGGTGCATGGATAAAAGTTGCGGTCTGCCCGGCGTCGGCGAAACGTTGGCGGGCGCCTTCGAGCATCGGCTCGGCAGGTTCGGCCAGGGTGACCGCGTGGCCTTGCTCGGCCAGCCACAGCGACATATGGCCCAGCCCCGCGCCGATATCCAGTACACGCAAGGGGCGCTTGGGCAGGGCTTCGGTCAAGTCGGCCTGCAGCACTGCCAGGCGAATCGCCCCTTTGGCACCGCCGTAGATTTTCTCGGCGAAACGCGTGGCCAACTGGTCGAAATGGCGGTCACTCATTGGGCAAACCGCCGTTCGCTGTCGGCCAGTTTGGCGCGCACCACCTCGTTCATGTCCAGGCCCAACTCGCTGCACAGCAACAGCAGGTACAGCACGATATCGCCGACTTCCTGCCCGGCATGGGCGAGCTTATCGGCAGAGAGCTGGCGCGATTGGTCTTCGGTCAGCCATTGGAAGATTTCCACCAACTCGGCCATTTCGACGCTGGCGGCCATGGCCAGGTTTTTCGGGCTGTGGAATGGCTTCCAGTCGTTGTTATCGCGGATGCGGTGCAGGCGTTCGGTGAGGTGTTCGAGGTTCATGCGGGGGCTCCTGAAGGTGGATAGCTTCGGGGGGAATGGCCTTGAAGGCAAGTGAACCTTCAGATCGCTATCGGGGGCAAGCCCCCTCCCACCTTTGGCAGGTGAACACATCCAAGTGTGGGAGGGGGCTTGCTCCCGATGGCGATCTAATCAACGACGCTGAACTCAAGCCTGGCAGTTTGCCCGGCTTCGTCGAGGACGCTGAGTTGATAGCGGCCCAAGTGCTCGAAACTGGCGTTGATGAAGTCCTGGTTAGCGCTGTCGCCCAGGGGCGCGCCGTTGACGAACCACCAGCGCCGCCCGCTGCCGCCCAGGGCGGAGATTTTCAGGCGCAGGGCTTGTTGACTGGCGGCAGGCAGGCGCAGTTGGTCACCTTCGCGGATACCGACAATCGACAGCGGTGACGACGCGGCCAGCGCCGGTGGCGGGCAATCGGGGTCCGCCGCGGGGATGCGCGCTTCGCGGCGCTCGGCCCTGGGCAGCCAGGGCTCCAGAGGCGCGGGCCACAGGGCGATGGTCTTGGGCTCGGCGCCAGGGCAATGGGCGTCGACCCGCAAGCCCTTGGCATTCACCCACACACTTTCCATCAAGCCCACGCTCAACGGTTGGTCCAGCGCCTGCAAGGTCGGCGGCGTGGTGTGGTCCAGCGTCCAGGCGAAGCGCTGGCGACGGCAATTGGGGTCGCTGCGGCTCATGGGCTGGCCCAACGGCCAACAGATCGCCGCCACGCCAACATTCGCCGGCACCGGCTTGACGGGCGCGCTGATGCCCCGCTGGCTGTCGCGGTTGGTCAGCACATCGTGCACCTGCAACATCAACGGCGCTGCGGAGGCCAGGCCGAACTGTCCGGGCACCGGCGTGCCGTCCGGTCGGCCGATCCACACACCGATCAAATAACGCGGGCCGACGCCAATCGCCCAGGCATCGCGAAAGCCATAGCTGGTGCCGGTTTTCCAGGCCAGCACGGGACGCTGCACCAACTCGGCACGTGGGTCGCGGTCCGGCCGCGCCTGGCCACTGAGGATGCGCCGCACAATCCAGGCGGCCCCTGGCGACAGTAACGGTCGCTCCCTAAGCGTATCGTCCGGCTGTAATCGAATATTGGCGCTCCTGCCGTCCCGGGCGAAGGCGCTGTAGCCGCTCACCAGATCTTCGAGGCGACTGCCTGCGCCGCCCAGGATCAGCGCCAGGTTCGGCTCGGCCAATGCGGGCAATGCCAGAGGCACGCCGCCGATGCGCATCTCGGCGGCAAACCGCTTCGGCCCATAGGCTTCCAACAACTGCACCGCCGGCAGGTTGAGCGAACTGGACAGCGCCGTGCTCGCCGGCACCGCACCGGTAAAACCCATCGAGAAGTTGCCCGGCCGGTAATCGCCATAACGCCTGGGTACGTCCTGCAACAGGGATTCGGAGTGAATCAGCCCATCGTCCAGGGCCATGCCATAGAGGAAAGGTTTCAAGGTGGAGCCCGGCGAACGCAGGGCGCTGATCATGTCTACATGGCCAAAGCGCTTGGCATCATTGATGTCCACCGAGCCGAGGTAGGCACGCACGGCCATGGTTTCTTCCTCCAGCACCAGAATGGCGGCAGAGGTGTGCTCCGGCAAA
This sequence comes from Pseudomonas petroselini, assembly GCF_045037875.1. Taxonomy (NCBI): domain Bacteria; kingdom Pseudomonadati; phylum Pseudomonadota; class Gammaproteobacteria; order Pseudomonadales; family Pseudomonadaceae; genus Pseudomonas; species Pseudomonas petroselini. Next base: position 1,414,034 of record NZ_CP173614.1, on the reverse strand, counting down.
CGCGCGCGCCAGCCCAGCAGCAGGTCTTCAAGGCGGCGTTGCAGGGTGGCGTCCAGGGTGGTGCGAATCAGCGGCGGGCTGTCGGGGCGGTTCAGGCGGCGAGCGAGCAACGGCGCCAAGCTCGGTTCCAGGCGCGGGGCAAGCAGCAGCGGTTCTTCCAGGGCTTCGTCGACGGCAGCTTGCGGCCACACCTGGAACTCGGCGAGTCGACGCAACACTTTGTCACGGGCCTCCTGGGCGCGTTGCGGGTGACGGTCCGGACGCAAACGGCTGGGCGCCTGGGGCAGCACGGCGAGCAAGGCGGCTTCGGCATGGGTCAGCTGTGAAGGCGATTTACCCAGATACGCCCAACTGGCGGCCGCCACGCCTTGCAACGTACCGCCAAACGGTGCGCGGTTCAGGTAGAGGTTAAGGATTTCTGCCTTGGAGAGGTGCCATTCCAACTGCGCCGTGCGCCACAACTGGCGCAACTTGCCATGGAACGTGCGCGAATGCGGATCCAACAACCGCGCCACCTGCATCGACAAGGTGCTGCCGCCCGACACCACCCGCGTGCCGGTGAGGTTCTGCCACGTCGCCCGTACCAGCGCCAGTGGGTTTACGCCAGGGTGCTGGTAAAACCAACGGTCTTCATAGGTCAGCAACGCCTCCAGGTAATACGGCGACACCTCGCGGGTCTGCACCGGATAACGCCACACCCCATTGGCATCGGCAAACCGCCACAACGGCGTGCCATCCTCAGCCAGCACCACCCGCGCCAGATCGTCCTGGGGCAGGGGCAACGGCCAGATGCGGTCGGCCAGCCATAGCAAGGCGATCACCAACAAAAGGCTGGCCAGGGTCCAGCGGGCAACTAAACGCAAACTCAAACTGGCAAACCTCTATGCTTATAGGGAACTAGCCTGTTGCAATAACAACCAAAGGCACAGACACGCCCACCCTCTCATCAGGACACACACATGCAGGTAGAAAGCTTTTTCGGATGGTTGGGCCAAGCGCTCGGTTCCGTCATCCGCTTTATCGTCGACGGACTCAGCGGCCTGTTCGGTGCCCTGACCAACGCCGGTGGCAACTTCATCGACGGCCTGTCCCGCACGTTGGGCATGGACACCTCGATCATCAGCATCATTACCCTGATCATCGGCCTGATGCTGCTGTACTCGGCCGTGCGTGCCTTCATGCGCGCCTCGATCATCATGGGCATCATCTGGCTGCTGCTGGGCCTGTGGCTCCTGAGCTGGGTCGTCCACTGACCCAAAAGCACCACACATCACCTGTGGGAGGGGGCTTGCTCCCTCCCACATTTGCACCCAGTTCCTTCATTTAAATATCAGCGCCCCTTGATCACCAGATCCGCCGGCGTCTCTCCCACCGCCTGCCAGTTCGGCCGGTACATCGACTCCACCTGCGGCGGCGGCACGCGGTAAGTCCCAGGTGTCACGGCACGCGCCAGGTACAGCAGGTGCGTCGTGCCAGAGCCTTCCAGATTGATCGCGGCCACGTAGCGGTCGTCCCTGAACTCCTGATGCTTGAGCGACGCGTTCTGCATCGACTCACGCCACTCCTTCACCTGGCTGCTGGCGTTTTCCAGGCTGGCGGCACTTTGCGCCAGGTTTTGGTTTTCCAGCTCCAAACCGGCCGGTAGCAAATCCACCACAAGGGCATCCGGCACACGCTGCTTGGCACTGACCGCCAGATGCACCAGCACCAGATCGCCGCTGTTGAGGCTGCGCAGGTTCAGCGGCTGGCCGTTCATGCCCAGGTATTCGCGACGGATGCTCAGGTTGTCACCGCCAGGCGCGGGTGGCACCTGTGGATAACCCGAGATCGTCAGTTGCTGGTACACCGGCGTCTCGCCCTGATTACTCAGGCTCAAGTCGCTGGACAGCCACTTGCCCTCCAACGTCAGCGTCGGTTGCTGATTATTCAATTCCTGCACACCGCCACTGCCGGTGAGCGACACCTGCCAGTTCGCATCCGGCTTGGCGAACCCGAGGCGCCCGGCCAGGAACAGCGCGTTACGCTCCTGGGTCGACAGATAGGGGCTGGCGGCCAACTGGTCCGACAGGGTGAACAAGCGCTCCTCACGCTTACCTTTGGCCAGGTCGTTCTCTTCCAGCAGCGCCAGGATCATCGCCTGGTCCCGCAGCGGGCTGCCGTAGTCGGCCAGCCATTCATTGGCATTGCGCTGTGCCGCCAGCCCGGCGAGCAAGGCTTGGTCCGCGCGGGGTTGGTCGCCCATCTTCTGCAATGCGATGGCCAACTGCACGAGCGGCAAACCGGAGCGCGCATCGCTGCGTCGTTCGAAGATGCTGCGCAGCGCCCCCAGCGGCGCCTGCTGACTGCGCGCCAGCACCATGCCGGCGTAGGCCTGCACGGCAAAGCGGGTGTGGTCGGCGTTATCGCTGTAGTCGACGTCGATCAGGTTACGCTCCTGCACATATCGCAGCAGGCGCTCGCTGGCCTTTTTCAACGCTTCAGGCGGCACCGCAAAACCCTGGTCACGGGCACGCAGCAGGAAGTCGGTGACGTAAGCCGTCAGCCAGTATTCTTCTTCGCCATCAGCGCCCCACAAACCGAAGCTGCCGTTGTAGCGCTGCATGCCCAGCAGGCGTTCGATGCCCAGCTCGATCTTGCGTTTACGCTCGCTGTCCGACTCGCCTTTGATCGACAGGCGCTTGAGCAATGCATCGTCGGCATACAGCGACGGGTACAGGCCGCTCGCGGTCTGCTCCAGGCAACCGTAGGGGTAGGCCTTGAGTGCAGTGATCTGCGCACCGAGGTTCAGCGGTGGCCGGCTCGACAGGCTCAGCAGTGCCTGGCGCCCCGAGGCATCGAATTGATCCAGGGTGCCCACCGGCAGAGTCCATGCCTGATCCTTGAGCACCGCACGGTAATGCTTGAGCAGCGCCGGGTACGCAGGCCGCACGCCCAGAGTCCACTCACGGGTAAACGGCGGCAGGGTCTCGCCCGGCAGGTCCAGGCCGTTCACCGTCACCTTGACCTTGCCCTGGCCCAACCCGCCCCACGCTTTCACCGGGATGCGCAGGGTGGTGCGCTGGCCTGGTTTCAGCTCAACGGTTTGCGCGCCACTGTTGATCAACTCCAACTGCCCGTCGGCGCTCAGTTGCACCTCCAGCTTCTGCGCCTTGCCCGACAGGTTGGACAGGTCCAGCGCCAGCGTCGTCTGGTCCCCCCCGGCGAGGAAGCGCGGTGCCGACAGCTCGGCGATCAGCGGCGCGGCGATCACCGTTTTGGCTTCGGCCATGCCATAACGATCATCGGTCCAGGCCTGGGCCATCAGGCGCAGTTCGCCGTTGAAGTCGGGAATGTTGACGCTGACTTCGCCCTCGCCTTGCTCATTCAAGGTCACCGGCGCGCTTTGCAGGGCGACGATGGTCACACTGGTGTCCGGGCGCTTGCCGCCCTTGGCCAACGCCGCGTCGCCACCAAACGCCAGGCTGGCCAGGCGGCCCTGCCCGGCTTCGATCAACTGGCCATAGATATCGAATTGGTCCACGCCGTAGGCCTTGCGGCCGAACAGGCTGGAGTACGGGTCCGGCGTCGGGTATTCAGTGATATTGAGGATGCCCACGTCCACCGCCGCCACCAACACATGCACCTGCTTGGGCACGCTGCCATCGGCATTTTTAGCAGCGATCTTCACCGTCAGCGGTTGTTTGGGGCGCATTTTTTCCGGCGCGGTGAGGGTCACGCCCAGTTTGCGTTGGGTGCGATCCAGCGGCAGGTGCAGCAGGCCTACTGCACGTTTTGGGGTGATATTGGCTTTGCGCTCGCCCGGGCGAATCACCAAGGCGCTCACGTACAGGTCATGGCGCGACCATTTCGGGTCGAGCTTCACAGCGAAGCTTTTGCCTTCGGCCGGCACATCGATTTCCTGCCACCACAGCGGCCCTTCGGCAGACTCCACCAGCAGGTAGCCTTTACCGGCCGCCGGCGGCGTGACGGTGACGTTGGCTGTGTCGCCATCGCCATACGCCGGTTTATCCAGCGCCAGCTTGACCTGGTCCGGGCGCACGGCACCGCCTTCGGTGTTGTCCTGGGCCTGGTAGCCGGCCCAGAAACGCAAGCTGCTGACCAAGCCGGTCTGCGGGTCTTCCACTTCAACGCGGTAAGGGCCCCACTCCACCTGGAAGCTGACCTTGGCGGTGTCGCCGGCCTTGATGTTCAGGGTCTGTTCGTCGAGGTTGAGGAATTTCTCGTTGAAGTGATAGCTCCAGCCATCGTTCTCGGAGTAGTTCCAGTAGTAATCGCGACGCTCGCGCACCAGGCGCACCTTGAGGTTTAGCGCGGCGAGTTTCTGCCCGTCCTGGTTGGCCAGCAGCACTTCGAATTCCGCCGGGCCATCGCCGTTGGTTTCCGTGCCGTCAAACAACCCGCGCAGGCCCGGCAGTTGCTCGGCCGGCCAGATCGGCTGCACCAGGCGCCGCGTGATCGGCCGCCCGCCCGACTCTTGCAGGCTGGCCTGTACGATCAGTTGCAGCGGTGACTTGGCCTCGGCCCATTTGCTTTCCAGGGTCAGTGCTTCCTGGCCCTTGGCGTCGAGCACGCTCTCGTCCAGCTCGAAATCCTGGCTCAGCTCTTCTTCGGTGACGGAACCGAACTGGTAACCGGGCAGCGACTTGACCGCTTCGCGCAGCGGCCGCACATAGACTTGCCCACTGACCCGATTGCCCGACGCAGGCGCGCCGTACAGGTAACGACCGTTGACCTGGATCACCGCGTCGTCTGCCGGGCTCAACGGCGTGTCACTGCCCTTGAGTTCCAGCGCCAGGCGCTCGGGCAAAAAGTCTTCGACAAGGAATTCATACAACTGCGGCTTGCCATCACCCAGGTCGAACACCAACTGCCAGCGCCCGGTCGGTGCTTCGCCGGCCAGTTGCAGTTGATATTGATAGAGGCCGGAGGCATCGGCATCCCACACGAATTTGCGGCTCACCTGTTCATCCGGGCGACGCACTTCGACGCTCACCGGCTGCGGTTTGACGGCATTGCCATCCTTGTCCCGCAGCAAGGCGTTGAGCAGCACGGTTTCGCCAGGGCGATACAGGTCGCGCGGACCAAAGACAAAGAACTGCAACGGGTGGGACGGTTGGCCGCCAATGTCGAACTCGGCCAGGTCCAGCGCGGCGCTGTCGAGGCGCAGCATACTGGTCTGTTCGCCCTGCTTGGCGAGCAGCACCTGGGCCTTTTTCGGCAAAGGCAACTCAGCGTGGCCCCCCTTCTCGGTCTTGCCCTGGCCCAGCACGCGGCCCTCGGCGTCGAGCACTTCGAGGTCGACGCCATCCAGCGCCTTGCCGCCTTCCAGCGCCTGGGTAAACACGTCCAGGCGATTGGCGTAGCGGTGCACCGACAGGCCGATATCACTCAAGGTGAACAGCGTCGCCGGTTGGGAATAGTTGTAGGTGCCCGAGGCACGCATCACCGCCAGGTACACGCCCGGCTGCTGCAATTGCTTGAGGCCGGCGATCGGCAGCAACAGGGTTTCGCGGGTGTTACGCGCCGGGTTCAGGTCGAAACGACCGCCGTAGACCAAATCGGCCAGCGGCAGCAGTTCGCGGGACTCATAGCTTTGCAGGCTGGTGTTGCGCCCCCACTGCGCCAGGAACGACGGCAAGGACTCGGGCTTGATGCGGAAGAACTCGACGTCGATCTTGTCGACGTTCAGCGCGATCACCGGCAGGCCTTCGGCCAGGCGCGTCGGCAGCAGCGTGCCACGGCTGGCGAAACCGACGGTGGCTTGCAGGTCGCGGGTTTCCAGGCGGGCGATGTACTCGGCGGGCAGCAGGTTGTTATTCACGGCCTTCACGCCGGGGTCGACCGTCAGCACCAACTTGCGCTGCGGCTCCAAGTGACGCAGGCGCAGCTCCATCAGGTTGTCGGAGATTTCCCAGGCACCATCGACCTTGCCCGACTTGCTGTCGACCAAGTGAAGTTTGTCAGCGAATTTCTGATCGGGATCCAACGGAATGGAAAAGCTCACCGACAAGGTACTGGCCCCGTCGAGCTGCACCTCGGACACATCCACCACGCTCAATTCACGCCCGGCGTAGCGCTGCTTCAGCGCCGCCACATCCACGGCGGCCTTGGCCGGCTTGGGGGCAACCGTCGCCGCCGCAGGCGCGGTCGGAGCAGCCGGTTTATCGGAGGAATCACAGGCGCTCAGCAGGGCCAGCGCGCAGGCAAGGAACAGTCCTTTGTTAAGCATGGGGAACTCGTCGTGAGAGGGATCCGAGGGGTGAACTATATATCAGCCCGAGTGGGGCCGATGAGGTGCCGGTCACATTGACCGACGGAGGGTGGTTTGGTTCTTGAGGGAACGCGAGCGGAGCCAAATCCCACAAACGCTGACGATCCAAATGTGGGAGGGGGCTTGCCCCCCGATGGCGGTGGGTCAGCTCCAGATTCACCCACTGACAGACTGTCATCGGGGGCGAGCCCCCTCCCACATTGGTTCTGCAGTGACATTAAGGGCCCGTTACAATGCCGCTCCTCTGAAGGAGCCCGCATGCACACCCTACTCACCGACTGGCGCCACCGCCCCACCCACCGCCGCGTCTGGGCCCTGGCTGCGCCGATGATCCTGTCGAATATCTCGGTGCCACTGGTGGCCCTGGTCGACAGCATGGTCATCGGCCACCTGCCCCATGCCCATCAACTGGGCGCCGTGGCGGTCGGAGCCAGCCTGTATACCTTTCTTGCCTGGGCCATGGGCTTCCTGCGCATGGGTTCCACCGGCTTTGCCGCGCAAGCCGCCGGGCGCAACGATGGCGCCGCACTGCGGCAAATCCTGCTGCAAGGCCTGCTGCTGGCGCTGGGCCTGGCGATGCTATTAGGCACAGTGGGCATCCCCCTGAGCCATCTGGCCCTGGAATGGATGCAACCCTCTCCCGAACTGAATCAACTGACCCAGGACTTCTTCCACACCCGCCTGTTCGGCCTGCCCGCCGCGTTGGCCAGCTACGCACTGGTCGGCTGGTTCCTCGGCACGCAGAACGCCCGCGCGCCCTTGGCGATCCTGCTGACCACCAACCTGGTCAACATCGCCCTCAACCTGTGGTTCGTCCTTGGCCTGGATTGGGGTGTGGTCGGTTCGGCGCGCGCGTCCGTTGTCGCCGAATGGACCGGCGCCCTGCTCGGCCTGGCGCTCACGCAAAAAGCCCTGCGCGCCTACCCCGGCCATCTCGCCTGGGCGGCGTTGAAACGCTGGGAGAGCTGGCGCCCGCTGCTGGCGGTCAACCGCGACATTTTCATCCGCAGCCTCGCGCTGCAATCGGTGTTTTTCATGATCACGGTGCAAGGCGCACGCCTTGGCGACGCTACCGTGGCGGCCAACGCGCTATTGCTCAACGGCCTGTTACTGACGGCTCACGCCCTGGATGGATTGGCCCACGCGGTCGAAGCCCTGTGCGGTCACGCGATCGGCGCCCACGACCGCCCATCCCTGCGCCGCTCACTGGTGGTGGCCGGCGGTTGGTCACTGATCGCCAGCGTTGGTTTTGCCGTGCTGTTCACCTTCGCCGGCCACCTGTTTATCGCCATGCAGACCGATATCCCCAGCGTGCGCGAAACCGCCGACATCTACTTGCCCTATCTGGCGCTACTGCCGTTGATTGCGGTGTGGAGTTACTTGCTGGACGGCTTGTTCATCGGTGCGACCCGCGCACGGGAAATGCGCAACGGCATGCTGCTGACCCTGTTGCTGACGTTGCCAATCGCCTGGGCGTTGCAGGGTTTGGGGAATCACGGCCTGTGGATAACCTTCCTGCTGTTCATGGCCCTGCGCAGCCTCACTTTGTGGGCGATTGCCTGGCGATTGAACCGGCAGGATCAGTGGCTTGGATAAACGCCGTGACCCGATCCAGTACCGGTGCCAGCCAGCGCAGCGGCTTGGAGAGCGCGGCCACCAGCGTCTGGTGATTGGTCTTGCCGAAGTAGAAGGTTTCAACCGGCACGCCCGCCGCCCGCAACGTGTTGGCCAGGCCGCCGGTATTACGCGAGGGGTTGACCAGCTTGTCGTCGGTCGAGGCCATCAACAGGCTCGGCGGTGCGCCGGCGCTGACGTGGTTGATCGGCTGGGAATCGGGCGGTGAATCGGGGAAGAAAAACACCGGTTTTACCTCCGGGTTTTCAATCGGCAGGAAGTCATAAGGCCCGGCCAGGCCGATCCAGCCCTTGAGCATCGACGGTGACAGGTTCACATGCTCAAGCCATCGCGCGTCCAGCGCGAGCATCGCAGCATTGTATGCACCGGAGCTGTGGCCCATCAGGTAGAGCTGCTGCGGGTCACCACCGTAGTCGGCGATGTGCTGATGGGTCCAGGCCACCGCTCGGGCGCCGTCCTGGAGAAACGCGGGGTAGCGCACTTGAGGGTAGAGCCGGTAATCGGCAATCACCACGACAATGCCACGTGAAGCCAGGGCTTCGCCGACGAAACCGTAGTCATTTCTGGAGCCGCTGTTCCAGCTGCCGCCGTAGAAAAAAACCACCACCGGCGCGTTGGAGATAGCAGGCGCAGGCCGGTAGACATCGAGTTTCTGGCGGGAATCATCGCCGTAGGCGATGGCAGCGGTTTGGGTGAAGGTATTGGAAGGAGTGAGGGCGTTGAGGACTTTGATCGGGGAGCAGGCGGCCAAGAATGCTGCCATTGCCAGGGTGAGCACCTGCAGCCATTGACTCAACATTGCTCAGCCCTCAGACAATTTCAGGATTAGCACTGCGTCAAAAGTGGGAGGGGGCTTGCCCCCCTCCCAGATTTTTTACGAGGACAGGTAGGACGAACGCGTCAGCCCCAGACGCAAGGCATCCAGGAACTGCGTACGCTCCGCCGCACTGATCTTCGCGCTCGCACACTTGTCACGGTAATGCGTCATCAGCTCTTCCGGCGACAAATGCACATAGCGCAGCATGTCTTCGATGGTGTCGTGCGTCTCGATGCCGGCGCTGTACACCGAACCATCTTCACGCTGGTAGATATTCACCGAGTCGGTGTCGCCGAACAGGTTGTGCATGTCCCCCAGGATTTCCTGGTAAGCCCCCACCAGGAAGATACCCAGCAAGTAGTCTTCACCTTCGTTCAAGCCGTGTACCGGCAAGCTGGTTTCGATGCTTTGCTCGTCGACGTACTGCTTGATCTTGCCGTCCGAGTCGCAGGTCAGGTCTTGCAGCACGGCACGGCGCAGCGGCTCTTCGTCGAGGCGGTGCAGCGGCAGGATCGGCAGTACCTGGCCGATGGCCCAGGTGTCCGGCAAGCTCTGGAACACCGAGAAGTTGCAGATGTACTTGTCGGCCAGCTTGTCGTTGAGTTCATCCAGCACCTGGCGGTGCGAGCGCTGGCGGGCTTTCAACGAGTTGTGCAGGCGGCGGCACACGGCGAAGTAGCACTGTTCGGCCAGGGCTTTTTCGGCCAGGGTCAGTTTGCCGTCGGCGTACTGGGTGGCCACATCGCTCATGTAGTGGGTGGCGCGCCAGTAGGTTTCGGTGACCATCTCGATGTCGGTCGGGCCCAGCAGGTCTACCAGCCATTGCACGGTTTCCGGCAGGCTTTCCTTGTTTTCGATGACCGGGATTTCGTCGTTGTGTTTCTCGACGTCGGTCACCTGCACCACCAGCATGGCGTGGTGCGCGGTCAGGGAACGGCCGCTTTCGGAGAAGATGTTCGGGTGCGGCAGGCTCTGCGCGTCGCAGAACTCCTTGAGCATGCCCACGACCACGCCGGCGTAGTCGTCCATGTCGTAGTTGATCGAGCTGGCGTTACGCGAGTGAGTACCGTCGTAGTCCACGCCCAGGCCACCGCCCACGTCGATGTGGTCCACTGGCAGGCCGAGGTTGCGCAGCTCGCCGTAGTAACGGATGGCTTCCTTGAAACCGTGCTGGTAGTCGGCCAGGTTGGCGATCTGCGAACCCATGTGGAAGTGCAGCAGGCGGATGCCCTGGTCCAGGCCCGCCGCGCGGAAGCGCTCGACCACGGACAGCAACTGCGCCGCCGACAGACCGAACTTGGACTTCTCGCCACCGGTGTCCGCCCACTTGCTCGACGCCAGCGACGACAAGCGCACGCGCAGGCCGACCTGGGGCTTGACCTTAAGGCTGGCAGCCTCTTCGATCACCAGCTCAACTTCAGATTCTTTCTCGATCACGATGAACACGTTGTGGCCGAGCTTCTGGCCCATCAGCGCGAGGCGGATGAACTCACGGTCCTTGTAACCGTTGCAGACGATAGTGCCGCCCTTCGGCGCCAGGGCCAATACCGCCAGCAGCTCAGGCTTGGAGCCGGCTTCCAGGCCGATGGACACGTTCTGGGTGGCGATGATGTTCTCGATCACCGCTTCCTGCTGGTTCACTTTGATCGGGTACAGCGCGGTGTACTTGCTCTGGTACTCGAGGCGCTCGATATTCGAATCGAAGGCACCGGTCAATTGGCGTACGCGATCTTGCAGGATGTCAGGAAAGCGCACCAGCAACGGCAGGGACAGGCCGCTTTTACGCAGTTCATCGACCTGCTCGTACAAGTCGACGGGCGTACTGTTCGGACCGTTCGGACGGACTTCTACGCGACCGGCTTCATTGATCGCGAAATAACCGGCCCCCCAATGGCGAATCCCGTAAACACTGCGGCTGTCCGCAACTGTCCATTGGCTGCCATCGTCTTTGCGTGTGCGTCGTACGGACATCGAAGTCCCCTATATATGAAGTCGAAGGCACCGCCCCTGGTTCGAGGCTGGCGCAGTCTAAAGAATGAAAATGACGATTTGCCTGCAAGCAAGGTAGACCCCACGCGCAGGACAGAGTTTAGACACAGGTTGGGAAGAGGCTTTCAGCCGCCGGACTTCTTGGCCTTGTACCCGAGCTTGATCAGCTCGGCCAACAGCAACTCGACGTGATCGCCCTGGATCTCGATGACCCCGTCTTTCAACGCGCCACCGGTGCCACAGCGCTTTTTCAGCGTGGTGGCCAGTTCCTTCAGCGCCTCTTCGGCCAACGGCACGCCGGTGATGGTGGTCACCGTCTTGCCGCCACGGCCTTTGCTTTCGCGGCGCACGCGGGCAATACCGTCGCCTTCAGGGATCAGGGTCTGTTTGCAGGTACACGAATCCACGGGCTGACGACAGTCCGGGCAGTGTCGACCTGCATCGGTGGAAAATACCAGGCCACCAAGGGCGGCGAAGGATGCGGCTTTTTTGGCCACCGGCAATCCTCTTGGGAGGACAAAGACTGGCCAGCGCTCGGCTCTGGTTAAAAGAGGCGAGTCACCAACCGCGAAGCCCCACTCAGGCAGGGGCAGCGCTACCGAACCACCAGGGTGGTTCGGGTGAAAAGTCGCGCAGTGTAACCACAAAAAGCTGACTTGCTAAGAGCCAAATGGCGCCAATTTATGCAACTTTAGCGACGTGAGGCCAGATAACGTCGCAGCCCCTCTTGGGCGTCCGGGCAGTAAGGCTTTTGTTCGGCCTCCTGCAGGACAGTGCCTATAGGCAAAAAGCGCGCTTCCATGACCTCTTCCGGCTGCAGGCGCAGCGGCCCATCCCAGACTGCCGAGTAGGATTTGCACCAGAGCCGGCTGTCGCCATCTTCGAAGTAGAAATGGTCGTGTTCGACCAGTTCCACCCCGCCGACACCCAACTCTTCTTCCAGCTCTCGGGCAGCAGACACGGCATAGGATTCACCTGCCGCTACCATCCCACCCGCCGCCGTGTCCCAGAAACCGGGGTACATGGCTTTGCTCAGGGTGCGCCGGTGCACACACAGCTCACCGGCCGAATTGAACAGGAAGATAAAGGTGCAACGGCCGATCAACCCGCGCTGGCGCAGATCGGCCCTGACAAGACTGCCGAGCAGAGTGTCCTGCTCATCGACCCAGCAGATCAGTTCGGCATCGGAAGCCGCGCGGTGGGCGGCCTCCTTTTGAGTAGCGTCCATCATCAACCTTGGTTGAGCAGCTGACGCAAATCGATCACCGCAGCGTTAGCCCGGGAAATGTAGTTGGCCATCACCAACGAGTGGTTGGCCAATACGCCAAAGCCGCTGCCGTTAAGGATCATTGGGCTCCACACCGGCTCTTGCGAGGCCTCCAGCTCACGAATGATCTGGCGCACGCTGACAGTGGCGTTCTTCTTGGCCAGCACGTCGGCAAAGTCGACTTCGATGGCGCGCAGCAGGTGCGACAGGGCCCAGGCCTGGCCGCGTGCTTCGTAGAACACGTTGTCGATCTGCATCCATGGGGTTTCCACCACTTCTTCATCGACCTGCGGCACCTCACCCGGAGCCAGGGCTTCGGTTTTCAGTGCGGTGTTGAGTTTTACCCGGCCGACACTGGCCGACAGGCGTTGCGACAGCGAGCCCAGGCGGGTGGCGACATCGCCCAGCCAGTTGTTCAGGTTATCGGCACGTGCGTAGAACAGTGCGCCGCGTTGGTTCGGGTCGGACAAGCGCGCTTCATAGCGGCTCAGGGAATTGATGCCTTCCTGGTATTCCGACTCACTGGATGGCAGCACCCAACTCTTGTTGTCGAAGTTGAAGCGCGGCTCGGCCTTGGCCAGGTCAGCGTCTTCGGCCGACTGCGACTGCGAGCGGGCGAAGTCTTTACGCAGGGCGCGGGTCAGGTCGCGCACCTGCACCAGCACGCCATATTCCCAACTCGGCATGTTGTCCATCCACAGGCCTGGAGGGAAACGGTCGTTGGAAATGTAGCCGCCGGGCTTGTTCAGCAAGGTGCCGACCACGGTCTTGAGGGTTTCGACGGTGGTAAAGCCCACCACCATCTGCTTGCCTTCTTTTTCGGCGGCAATCTGCGCGTTTTGCTGGACCGGAAACAGTGCCGGCTCTTCGCTCCAGTACCAGCCCAGGGCGCCGGTGACCAGCAGGTACAGGCCGAGCACGCTGAGCACGGCACGGCTCATCAGCACGGTACGAAGATAACTGCGGTTGGCCGACTTGGGCTCAGGGGCGGGGCCTTTGGCACTGCCTGCACGGTTTTTCCAGTCCAGCATGGCGATATCCTTTCAATCACTTGAGTTCATGCACTTGAATTGATGGCGTGCGTTCAAACACTCCGACCACAACCCTACCCCATCGTGCCCGCCCGTGCGGGGCTTTTCACCAAACTGGCGCACAGAGGGTATTCGACTATAAAGGATGCACGCTTTTTACGCTGCGCGACCACCGGGTCAGCAACTGAATACCCGGAACACACAGTTTATTGATGCATGACACTCATCCCAAGGAAAAGAGGTGCTAGCATAGAGCCATCAGTCGACCTCAGCATGCACCCTAACTAGTAGTCAGGATATGACCGAGCCAGAAGACCCCAGCCGTGAGCGTCTCAAGCAGCATTTTGCCCAGCGGGTAATTCATCAGGCACGTCAAATTCTTGAGATCTGGCAGCGCCTGCAACGCAGCGAGTGGTCCGGCACCGACCTTTCCGAGCTCAGCGAGGCTAATTTGCGCCTGCTGCGGTTTGCCGAGCGCTTCGAACAACCGGAACACCGCCAGCTGGCGCAACACATCGGCGACTCCCTCAAGGCAGTCGACGAGAACCGTGGGCGCCTCAGCAGCCACCTGATCACCGAACTCAATCGCTTGATGCAGCGCCTGTCCCGCACCGGCCTGCGCCAGGGTGACCAGCTGGAACAAACCTTCCTGCCGCCGATGCGCAAGCCGATCTACGTCATGCTGGCCGATCACGACCGCGCCGAGCGGCTGGCCAAGCAGCTGGAATTTTTCGGTTTGAGCGCCCAATCCCTCGACAGCGTGGCCGCGTTTCGGGCGGCGATGGCCGAGCGCCTGCCTTCAGCGATTGTAATGGACGTGGATTTCTGCGGCACCGGCCTGGGCCTCAAGCTCGCCGCCGAAGCCCAGGAAGGGCTGGAGCACAAATTGCCGCTGCTGTTCTTCAGCCTGCACGAGACCGACACCCCTACCCGGCTGGCCGCCGTGCGCGCCGGGGGCCAGGAGTTCCTGACCGGGACGCTGGAAGCCTCAAGCCTGTTGGAAAAAATCGAAGTGCTGACCTGCGTCGCCCAGTACGAGCCGTATAAGGTGCTGATCATCGACGACTCGCGGGCCCAGGCGCTGCACACCGAGCGGCTGCTCAACAGCGCCGGTATCGTCACCCGCACGCTGATCGAACCGATCCAGGCCATGGCTGAACTGGCGGACTTCCAGCCCGACCTGATCATCCTCGACATGTATATGCCCGCCTGTACCGGTACCGAACTGGCCAAGGTGATCCGCCATAACGACCGTTATGTCAGCGTACCGATCATCTACCTGTCGGCCGAGGACGACCTGGATAAACAACTGGACGCCATGAGCGAAGGCGGCGACGACTTCCTCACCAAGCCGATCAAGCCGCGCCACCTGATCACCACCGTGCGCAACCGCGCCGCTCGCGCACGCAACCTCAAGGCACGGATGGTGCGCGACAGCCTGACCGGCCTGTACAACCACACTCACATCCTGCAACTGCTTGAAGACTGCAGCTTCCGCGCACGCCGCGAGAACAAGCCGCTGAGCTTTGCCATGCTGGATATCGACCACTTCAAGCGGGTCAATGACAGCCACGGCCACCCCATGGGTGACCGCGTGATCAAAAGCCTGGCGCTGTTTCTCAAGCAGCGCCTGCGCAAGACCGACTACATCGGGCGCTACGGCGGCGAAGAGTTCGCCATTGTGATGCCGGACACCGACCTGGAATCGGCCTGCAAGGTACTGGATGAAATCCGTGGCCGCTTTGCCGAAATCCACTACCCGGCCCAACCGCAGGATTTATGGTGCACGTTCAGCGCCGGGCTGGTGGAGCTGTGCGACGACTCCGACAGCCTGATGATGGCCGCCCAGGCCGACGAGGCGCTGTACCGCGCCAAGCACGCCGGACGCAACCGCGTGCAGGCTGCGCGCGCATCAAAGCAAAGTGCCATCTTTTCACCGGAATCCACTGATTCGGTCATAACGCTGTAACGCAAACGCAATAACTTCAGGCACTTATCTTTTGCTGTCGGTTGATACCACGCATGCGCCTGAAGCTGCTGACCAATCTCAATACCCTTCTTCTGGTGGCCGTGTGCCTGGCGCTGGGGGCGACGCTGTGGTGGTCGCAACGGGCGCTGGAGCGGCCTTATCTGCTGATGGAACGTTACCTGGGCCTGTCGCAGACCTTCCAGAACCAGGCTGCACGCAACATCGACGACTACCTGGCCAGTGGCGATGCCTTGCGCCTGAGCAGCGCCGGCCAGAGCCTGGAAAGCCTGTTGCAGCATCTGGATGAACTGCCTGCGGACCTCGCGCAAAACCTGCGCCCCAGCCTGGTCGACCTGGATGCGTTCAGCAAAACCGACTTGCTGGCTGCCGGCAAGCTGGCTGGCGACCCACAAGCCTTGCTGCTGCAGGCCGAGCGCGAATTGGGCGCGAACCTGGAGCAACTGAGCCAATACGCCAGCGGCGTGAATTCTGCCGAAGCTGCGCGTTACTTGCCCCCACTGCTGGCGGCATCCCAGCACCTGGCCAAGCTGTCCCTGGCCCGCGACAAACTGGTGAGCAGCGGACGCGCGGAATTGGCCACGGATGTGGAGCGCGAAGTCGCCAATATCCGCACCCAGGCCGACCTGTTGGAGCAACTGCCCTTGCTGGGGGTGAAGGCCAGTGCCGAATCCGGCGCCGATGACTTCTCGGCCATGATGGGCTTGGAAAACAGTGAAAAAGCCGAAGTCCAGGACACCGGCGTCGACCTCAAACGCGAACTCAACAGCCTGCTGACCCGCTATCCCGCTGAACTCAAGCGCACCCGCGAACAAATCCAGCAACGCGCTGACCTGGCCGCCCGCACCCGCCTGAAAATCAACGCAGTGCAGCAGGCCATTGCTGGCCTGGAACCGGTTGTGCGCGCACAGCATGGGGCAATCCAGGGCGAAGTGCGTGTGATGCAAGGGGTGATGATCGGCCTGATCCTGCTGATCGCGCTGCTGATCGACACCCTGCAACGACGCTTGGCACGGGTGCTGACCAACCTGGCACCCGCCCTGTCGACCTGGGCCGAAGGTGACTTCAGCCAGCCGATTGCCTTGGGCAAGACCAACCGCGAACTCCACGATATCGAAGCCTCGTTGAACCGCCTGCGCGCCTACCTGGTGGACCTGGTCGGCACGATTCGCGGCAATGCCGAGGAAGTCGCGGGCAGCAGCCGCGCCCTCGCCGAACTGAGCAGCGGCCTGCACGACGGCGCCGAACGCCAGGCTGGGGACACTGCGCAGATCCGCGATTCGCTGGGTGAACTGGAAGCGACCATCCAGCAAGTCGCCGGCGATGCCAGCCAGGCCGCCGGCGCCAGCCGCAGCGCGGGCCAGGCGGTGGAGCAAGGCCAGCGTGTGATCGGCCTGAGCCTGACCGGGCTGCATGCCCTGGTGGGCGAAGTGCAGCAAAATGCGCAGATGATCGAAAAACTCGCCGAGGAATCGGCCACCATCGGCGGCGTGCTGACGGTGATCCGCTCGATTGCCGACCAGACCAACCTGCTGGCCCTCAACGCGGCCATCGAGGCCGCCCGCGCCGGTGAAGCCGGCCGTGGGTTTGCCGTGGTCGCCGACGAAGTCCGCTCCCTGGCCCAGCGCACCGCCGGCGCCACCGCAGAAATCCAGACCCTGATCGCCGGCCTGCAAAGCGCCGCCCACCAATCGGTACAAGGCATGCGCGCGCAGGTCGAACACGCCGAAGCTACCGCCCAGCAGGCCCAGGCCGCGGACGGCGCGCTGGATGAAATCGTCGGTGCCATCCAGACCATTTCCGAAACAGCCGTGCGCATCGCGGATGTGACGGCGCAGCAAAGTGGTGCCGTCAGTGAGATTCGCGACAACAGCGAGCGGATTCACCAGTTGGGCGAGGATAATCTGCTGCGCATTGGCCAGGGCCGCAGCCAGGGCGAGCATTTGCTGGTGCTGGGTGGGCAGCTCAATACGGCGGTGCAGGCCTTCCGCGTGTGACCTGATCTATTGCCCTGTGGAGATCAAAAGGTGGGAGGGAGCTTGCTCCCGATTGCGGGGTATCAGCCACTGTACGTGTTGACTGATGCACCGCCATCGGGAGCAAGCCCCCTTCCACATTGATCTCCACCGGATTCAACGCTGTCTCGCCAATGACCGGATCCCGGCCCGTAGTCACAAATTTTGCGCAATCCTCGCTAATCGTGCCGCCTACTGCATAGAACTGGACAGTCACAAAGGCTTTGCGGCATAGTCGCCGAGTTCTGCCGTACCCACATCAATAACAAGGAACAGCCGATGGCGACCTTACTGGTTCTTCACGGACCCAACCTGAACCTGCTCGGCACCCGTGAACCGGGCGTCTACGGGGCAGTGACCCTCGATCAGATCAACCTCGATCTTGAACGCAGGGCGCGTGAAGCCGGCCACCATCTGCTCTACCTGCAAAGCAATGCCGAGTACGAATTGATTGATCGCATCCATGCCGCGCGCGGCGAAGGCGTGGACTTTATCCTGATCAATCCCGCCGCTTTTACACACACAAGCGTTGCATTACGTGACGCGTTGCTGGCGGTGAGCATCCCATTCATCGAAGTGCATTTGTCGAACGTGCACAAACGCGAACCTTTCCGCCATCACTCTTACTTCTCCGACGTAGCGGTAGGAGTGATCTGCGGCCTTGGCGCCAGCGGTTACCGACTGGCCCTGGAGGCCGCCCTGGAACAGCTTGAACAACCGGCCAAGCGCCCCTGACCGACCCTTGGGAGTTGATGATTCATGGATATCCGTAAAGTTAAGAAACTGATCGAACTGCTGGAAGAATCCGGTATCGACGAGCTGGAAATCAAGGAAGGCGAAGAGTCCGTACGGATCAGCCGTCACAGCAAGACCCCGGCCCAGCAGTTCTACGCGCCACAGATGCAAGCACCGGCGCCAGCCGCTGCTGCACCGGCCGCCGCACCTGCTGCCGCCGCACCTGCCGCTCCAGCCGCGCCTGCGCTGAACGGCTTCGTGGTCAAGTCGCCAATGGTCGGTACGTTCTACCGCACCCCGGCACCGACCTCGCCAGCCTTCGTTGAAGTCGGCAAGACCGTGAAAGTGGGCGACACCATCTGCATCGTAGAAGCGATGAAAATGATGAACCACATCACGGCTGAAAAAGCCGGCGTCATCGAATCCATCCTGGTAGAAAACGGTCAGCCGGTTGAGTACGACCAGCCGCTGTTCACCATCGTTTGAACCGCGGAGCGCCTTCGATGTTGAAACCTGCGAAGAAACTGCAAAAAGTCCTGATCGCCAACCGCGGCGAGATCGCGCTGCGTATCCTGCGCGCCTGTAAGGAAGAGGGCATCAAGACCGTCGCTGTTTACTCGACGGCCGATACCGAATTGATGCACGTGAAACTGGCGGACGAAAGCATTTGCATCGGCCCGCCACTGGCCACGAACTCGTACCTGAAAGTCTCGAACATCATAGCGGCCGCGGAAGTGACCGGCGCTGATGGCATCCACCCGGGCTACGGCTTCCTCGCGGAAAACGCCGATTTCGCCGAACAGGTGGAAAAATCCGGGTTTGCCTTCATCGGCCCGAAAGCCGACACCATTCGCCTGATGGGCGACAAGGTCTCGGCCAAGGACGCCATGATCGCCGCCGGTGTACCCACCGTTCCTGGCTCCGACGGCCCACTGCCGGAAGACGAAGAAACCGCTCTGCGCATTGGTCGTGAAGTCGGCTACCCAGTGATCATCAAGGCCGCCGGTGGCGGTGGTGGTCGCGGCATGCGCGTGGTGCACAAGGAAGAAGACCTGATCGAAGCCGCCAAGCAGACCCGCTCCGAAGCGGGCGCCTGGTTCGGCAACCCGATGGTCTACCTGGAAAAATACCTGACCAACCCACGTCACGTGGAAGTTCAGGTACTGTCCGACGGCCAGGGCCACGCCATCCACCTGGGCGACCGCGATTGCTCGCTGCAACGTCGTCACCAGAAGGTACTGGAAGAAGCACCGGCACCGGGCCTGGATGAAAAGGCTCGCCAGGAAGTGCTGGCACGCTGCGTCAAGGCGTGCATCGACATCAACTACCGTGGCGCCGGTACTTTCGAGTTCCTCTACGAGAACGGTCGTTTCTACTTCATCGAGATGAACACTCGTGTGCAGGTAGAGCACCCGGTGTCGGAGATGGTCACCGGTATCGACATCGTCAAGGAGATGCTCAGCATCGCCGCCGGCAACGTACTGTCCTTCACCCAGGACGACGTGAAGATGCACGGCCACTCCCTGGAGTGCCGCATCAACGCCGAAGACCCGAAAACCTTTATCCCGAGTCCAGGCCTGGTCAAGCATTTCCATGCACCGGGCGGCAACGGCGTTCGCGTCGATTCGCACCTGTACAGCGGCTACAAGGTTCCGTCCAACTACGACTCACTGATCGGCAAGCTGATCACCTGGGGCGCCACGCGCGACGAGGCCATGGCCCGTATGCGTAACGCCCTGGACGAAATCGTGGTCGACGGCATCAAGACCAACATCCCGCTGCACCGGGACCTGGTCCGTGATGAAGGCTTCTGCGAGGGTGGTGTGAACATTCACTACCTGGAACACAAGCTGGCTAACCAGTAAGTGCTCCACTCAACAAAGCCGCCTTCGGGCGGCTTTGTTGTTTCTGCGGCACCGGTCTTTATGAATGCACACAATCCAATGTGGGAGGGGGCTTGCTCCCGATAGCGGTGGTTCAGTTGATTAATTCACCACTGACACACCGCTATCGGGAGCAAGCCCCCTCCCACAGGTGGTCCCTGTACATCCTGAGCACTGCATATCGTCGGCACAGTCGTCTTCTGCCCTGCTCTCGCGTAAACTTGCGCGCTTTCGCGACCCAGCAGTCGCACACTCATTTTTTCAAAGGTGCCCGCCATGCCTTGGCTGCAAGTCCGTCTCGCCATCAGCCCAGAACAAGCCGAAACCTACGAAGACGCTTTCCTTGAAGTCGGCGCTGTCTCGGTCACGTTCATGGACGCCGAAGACCAACCGATCTTCGAACCCGAACTCAACACCACCCCGCTCTGGTCGCACACCCATTTGCTGGCCCTGTTCGAAGACGGCACCGATGCCGCCGCCGTACTGGCCCATATGGAATTGCTCACCGGCGGCCCGCTGCCGGAGCATCACAGCGAAGTCATCGAAGACCAGGACTGGGAACGCAGCTGGATGGACAACTTCCAGCCGATGCGTTTCGGCCAGCGCCTGTGGATCGTGCCGAGCTGGCATGCCGCGCCTGAGCCGGACGCGGTCAACCTGCTGCTGGACCCGGGCCTGGCGTTCGGCACCGGCACCCACCCAACCACCGCGCTGTGCCTGGAATGGCTGGACGGCCAGGACCTGACCGACAGCCACGTGCTCGACTTCGGTTGCGGCTCGGGGATCCTGGCGATTGCCGCCCTGTTGCTGGGCGCCAAGGAAGCCGTGGGCACCGATATCGACGTGCAGGCGCTGGAAGCCTCGCGCGATAACGCCGGGCGCAACAACATTCCTGAAGGCAAATTCCCACTCTACCTGCCGGAGCAATTGCCCCAGGTGCAGGCCGACGTACTGGTCGCCAACATCCTCGCAGGGCCGCTGGTGTCCCTGGCGCCGCAGTTGTCGAGCTTGGTCAAGCCGGGCGGCCGCCTGGCGCTGTCGGGCATCCTTGCCGAGCAAGGCGAAGACGTCGCCGCCGCCTACGCGAAGGATTTCGAGCTGGATCCGATCGCCAACCGCGATGGCTGGGTACGCATCAGCGGTCGTCGGCGCTAGAATGAGCGCTTGCCTGAATCGGATGGCCGCATGACCGACAGTTTCGTCACCCAGTGCCCGCATTGCCAATCGCGCTTTCGCGTCAACCACGCTCAATTGAGCGTGGCCCGTGGCGTGGTTCGCTGCGGCTCGTGCCTGCAAGTGTTCAATGCGGCTCGCCAGTTGCTGGAGCAGCGTGCTGCCGGTACACCAGCGCCCGAGCTGCCGGCTGCGGCTGAGCCAGAGCTGCCACGGGCTATCAGCCAAAAGCAGTGGACCGCCGAAGAGCTGGACCTGGACAACCTGGACCTGGACGAAGAACTGGCCAAGCTGGAACGTCGCGAGATTCAGCACACCCAGCCTGCCGGCGCAGAACGTCGCCAAGCGGGTACTGATCGTCGGCAAAAAGATGAGCCTCTCAGCGCCAGCCGCAACACCGTCAAGGCCGAAGAAGAAAAATGGGCTGCCAGCCTGTTCAGCGAACCGCCTGAAGAGCGCGTGCAAGCCACGCACATCGAACCCGAACCGACGAACGCACCTGCGACCAAGCAGCGCACCGAGCCGTCCATGTCGTTTCACACCGACGACCTCGACGATGAGCCACCCCTGCGCTCCATGCCAGACGATGACGACGTCGATCCACCGTTCACGCCATTGACCCAATCGGCCGATGACGTTGAACCCGAAGAACGCCCCAAACCCTCTCGCAAGCGCCCGCGCACCGAAACGAGTGTGCACGACGAGCAACTGTTGGATCTCGAAGACGATCCGCTGCACCTCTACGCGCAAAAGCGTCCGGCCAGCCTGGGCCGTCGCCTGATCTGGCTGTTGCTGGTGCTGATCGCCGCCGGCGGCCTCGCAGCCCAGTACATCGCCTACCAATTCGACGACCTGGCCCGCCAGGACGCCTACCGTCCGTGGTTCCAGCAACTGTGCCCCACACTGGGCTGTACGGTGCCGTCGCGGGTCGATATCGCCCATATCAAGAGCAGTAACCTGGTGGTACGCAGCCATCCGGACTTCGCCGGGGCGCTGGTGGTGGACGCCATCATCTATAACCGTGCGACATTCTCCCAGCCCTTCCCGCTGCTGGAGCTGCGCTTTGCCGACCTGAATGGCAGCCTGATTGCCAGTCGTCGCTTCAAACCCGCCGAATACCTCAGCGGCGAGTTGGCCGGTGTGAGCGAAATGCCATCGCAAACGCCGATCCATATCTCCCTGGATATCCTCGATCCGGGCAATAAAGCCGTTAATTACAGCCTGAGCTTTCACTCGCCCGAGTGAATCGGTTCACGCACCGAGGTTTGACGGCGAGTTATTGACTCAGCCCCGCGCGACCAAACCGGTAGCGATAAAGAAATAACTGTTCAGATTTTATCCAATTCAGCCTTTATCCAGTCATCGAGAGCGGGTATCATGCCAACCCTTTTTCGAACTCTAATGATCCGGCCCCACAACAGGGAAGTCCTATGTCGGCGGTACGCATCGGCCCATACACATTGCAGAACGGCTTGATTCTCGCCCCGATGGCGGGTGTCACTGACCAGCCCTTTCGTCAGCTGTGCAAGCGGTTGGGCGCGGGTCTAGTAGTCTCGGAAATGGTCACCAGCGACATGAGCTTGTGGAACACCCGCAAATCGCGGATGCGCATGATCCACGAAGGCGATCCCGAGCCCCGCTCGGTCCAGATCGCCGGTGGAGATGCACAGATGCTGGCGGATGCGGCCCGGGCCAACGTGGAGTTGGGGGCGCAGATCATCGACATCAACATGGGCTGCCCGGCCAAGAAGGTCTGCAACAAGGCCGCCGGTTCCGCGCTGTTGAAAGATGAGCAATTGGTTGCCGAGATCCTGCAGGCCGTTGTCGCCGCAGTCGATGTGCCGGTCACCCTGAAGATTCGCACCGGCTGGGACCGGGACAACAAGAACGGCCTGACGGTGGCGAAGATCGCCGAACAGGCAGGCATTACAGCGCTGGCGGTGCATGGCCGCACCCGCGCCGACCTTTACACCGGTGAAGCCGAGTACGACACCATCGCTGCGATCAAGCAGGCGGTGTCGATACCGGTGTTTGCCAATGGCGACATCGACTCCGCCGAGAAAGCCCGGCGCGTGCTGCACGCCACCGGTGCCGATGGTTTGTTGATTGGCCGGGCCGCCCAGGGGCGACCGTGGATTTTTCGTGAGATCGAGCATTTTCTGCGTACTGGCGACGTATTGCCGGCACCGGAGCTGATCGAGGTGGAACGTATTCTGCTAGAGCATTTGGCCGCCCTGCACGCTTTCTATGGAGACGTGATGGGAGTACGCATTGCCCGCAAGCATGTCGGCTGGTATCTCGCAACCTTGCCGGGCGCCAGGGAGTTTCGCGCCCACTTCAATCGTTTGGATGATACGCAAGCACAGGTCGCCACCGTTCGAGAGTACTTCAGCGAGCGTGAAAAGAGCCTGGGGACAGGGGACGGAGAGGGGGTGGCCGCATGACGATGATGACCGAGACTTTAGTGAGTGGAACAACACCCGTGAGCGACAACGTCAATTTGAAACAGCACCTCAACACGCCGAGCGAAGAAGGTCAGACCCTTCGCGGGAGTGTCGAGAAGGCGCTGCACAATTATTTCGCCCACCTTGAGGGCGCTTCCGTCACGGACGTGTACAACCTGGTGCTCTCCGAAGTCGAGGCGCCCTTGCTCGAAAGCGTGATGAACTACGTCAAGGGCAACCAGACCAAAGCCAGTGAGCTGCTGGGCCTCAACCGTGGCACCTTGCGCAAAAAGCTCAAACAATACGATTTGCTGTAAGCATTCAATCAAACCAGAAAGGCGCCCGCGTAAAACCGGTCGCCTTTTTTGCTGACTCCTTTGCTTTTGATGGAAATTGAAATGACCGACCAGACTACCCGCCTGCCGATCCGCCGCGCCTTGATCAGTGTTTCCGACAAGACCGGGATCCTCGAATTTGCCCGCGAGCTGGAAGCTCTGGGTGTGGAAATCCTCTCCACGGGCGGGACCTTCAAGCTGCTGCAGGACAACGGCGTGGCCGCAGTGGAAGTGGCGGACTACACCGGTTTCGCAGAAATGATGGACGGTCGGGTCAAGACCCTGCACCCGAAAATCCACGGCGGCATCCTCGGCCGTCGCGGGATCGACGATGCCATCATGACCGAACACGGCATCAAGCCGATCGACCTGGTGGCCGTCAACCTCTACCCGTTCGAAGCCACCATCAACAAGCCAGGCTGCGACCTGCCGACTGCCATCGAAAACATCGATATCGGCGGCCCGACCATGGTTCGCTCGGCCGCCAAGAACCATAAAGACGTGGCCATCGTGGTCAACGCCAGCGACTACGCCCAGGTGCTCGAAAGCCTGAAGGCCGGTGGCCTGACCTACGCCCAGCGTTTTGACCTGATGCTCAAGGCGTTCGAACACACCGCCGCCTACGACGGCATGATCGCCAACTACATGGGCACCGTGAACCAAGCCGCTGAAACCCTCAGCACCGAAGGCCGCAGCCAGTTCCCGCGCACCTTCAACAGCCAGTTCATCAAGGCCCAGGAAATGCGCTACGGCGAGAACCCGCACCAGAGCGCGGCGTTCTACGTGGAGGCCAAGCCTGCTGAAGTCGGCATCGCCACCGCGACCCAACTGCAAGGCAAGGAGCTGTCCTACAACAACGTGGCCGACACCGACGCCGCGCTGGAATGTGTGAAGAGCTTCGTCAAGCCGGCCTGCGTGATCGTCAAGCACGCCAACCCGTGCGGCGTGGCCGTGAGCCCGGACGCGGAAGGCGGCATTCGCCAAGCGTACGAACTGGCCTACGCCACCGATACCGAATCGGCTTTCGGCGGCATCATCGCCTTCAACCGTGAACTGGACGCCGAGACCGCCAAGGCGATCGTCGAGCGTCAGTTCGTTGAAGTGATCATTGCCCCAAGCGTCAGCGAAGAAGCCCGCGCCATCGTGGCGGCCAAAGCCAACGTGCGCCTGCTGGCCTGCGGCGAGTGGTCGGCTGACCGCGCCGCTGCCTGGGACTACAAGCGCGTCAACGGCGGCTTGCTGGTACAGAGCCGTGACATCGGCATGATCGGCAGCGAAGACCTGAAAGTGGTGACCCAGCGCGCCCCGACCGAGCAAGAGATCAACGACCTGATCTTCGCCTGGAAAGTGGCCAAGTACGTGAAGTCCAATGCCATCGTCTACGCCAAGAACCGCCAGACCATCGGTGTCGGCGCTGGCCAGATGAGCCGCGTGAACTCGGCGCGTATCGCTGCGATCAAGGCCGAACACGCCGGTTTGCAGGTGGTGGGTTCGGTGATGGCTTCCGACGCATTCTTCCCGTTCCGTGATGGCTTGGACAATGCCGCGAAAGCTGGCGTGACCGCCGTGATCCAACCGGGCGGCTCGATGCGTGATGCTGAAGTGATCGCCGCCGCTGATGAAGCCGGCATCGCCATGGTCTTCACCGGCATGCGTCACTTCCGTCACTGATCCAAATGTGGAAGGGGCTTTTTGTAGTGAGCGGGCGTGTCCCGCGCTGGGCTGCACAGCAGCCCCACTGGATCTCCAGTGAAACCGGCGGGGGACGCCCCCCTCACCACAAGAACCCTCCCACATAAAGCGCTCCTGCAGCGCCTACAGAATTTGAGGTTTTTGAAATGAATGTTTTGATCATTGGCAGCGGTGGCCGTGAACACGCCCTGGCCTGGAAAGTTGCCCAGGACCCGCGCGTCCAGAAGGTTTTCGTCGCTCCCGGCAACGCCGGTACCGCCATTGAAGCCAAGTGCGAGAACGTCGCTATCGACGTGCTGGCCCTTGAGCAACTGGCAGATTTTGCTGAAAAGAACGTGTCCCTGACCATCGTCGGTCCGGAAGTGCCGCTGGTGGCTGGCGTCGTGGACCTGTTCCGCAGCCGCAACCTGGACTGCTTCGGCCCAACCGCCGGCGCGGCCCAGCTGGAAGGCTCCAAGGCGTTCACCAAGGATTTCCTGGCTCGCCACAAGATTCCGACGGCCGATTACCAGAACTTCACCGAGATCGAGCCGGCCCTGGCTTACCTGCGTGAAAAAGGTGCGCCGATCGTGATCAAGGCCGACGGCCTGGCCGCCGGTAAAGGCGTGATCGTCGCCATGACCCTGCAGGAAGCCGAAGACGCCGTGCGCGACATGCTCGCCGGCAACGCTTTTGGTGACGCCGGTTCGCGCGTCGTGATCGAAGAATTCCTCGACGGCGAAGAAGCCAGCTTCATCGTGATGGTCGACGGCAAGAACGTCTTGCCGATGGCCACCAGCCAGGACCACAAACGCGTCGGCGACGGCGACACCGGCCCGAACACCGGCGGCATGGGTGCCTACTCCCCGGCCCCGGTGGTCACCGCCGACGTGCACCAGCGCGTCATGGACCTGGTGATCTGGCCGACCGTGCGTGGCATGGCCGATGAAGGCAATGTCTACACCGGCTTCCTGTATGCCGGCCTGATGATCGACAAAGCCGGTAACCCGAAAGTCATCGAGTTCAACTGCCGCTTCGGCGATCCGGAAACCCAACCGGTGATGCTGCGTCTGCAATCGAGCCTGGTACTGCTGGTGGAAGCCGCCCTGGCCCAGGCCTTGGACAAGGTTGAAGCGCAGTGGGACCCACGTCCGAGCGTTGGCATTGTGCTGGCGGCCGGTGGTTACCCTGCCGACTACGCCAAGGGCGATGTGATTGAAGGCCTCGATGCGGCGGCGACCCTGGAAGGCAAAGTGTTCCACGCGGGCACCGCGCTCAAGGACGGTAAGGTCGTGACCGCCGGTGGCCGCGTGTTGTGCGCCACTGCCATGGGCGCCAGTGTCGACGCCGCGCAGCAACAGGCGTACACGTTGGCCGCGAAGATCGATTGGAACGGCTGCTTCTACCGCAAGGACATCGGCTACCGCGCCATCGCCCGTGAACGGGGCGAGAGCAGCTAAGCAGCCGCCGTCAGTAGCTATCCGTTCGGCTAGGCAAGGGCCTCTGGCCCTTGCCGTATGCAGGCCTACCCGCGCATAGTTAACCCGTGCATCAACCTACGAAGGGATTTCGCCGTGCGCTGGCTCAGGATCGCCATAGGTTTTACTGTCAGCCTGCTGACACTGCTCTGCTTGTTCCCGGCCCAGGCCGCCGCGCAAGGCAGTGGCTGGGCAGTATTGCTTGATGAACAGGCCGACCTGCAACTGAGCGACATCCGGTCCTCGCGCTACACCAATCAATTCAGCCCCATCGAACTGGACCGCATCACCGCTGCGGAACCGGACGGTGCGTTGTGGGTACGTTTCAAGCTGCAACCCGGCAAGCACGAGCAAGTGCTGCGGGTATTCGCCCCGGACCTGTCGCACCTGAGCCTGTATGTGCTGGACGGCGACACCCTGGTGGAACAACAGAGCACCGGCACGCGCCAGCCCCAGGCAGAACGGCCGCTGCCCAGCAGCGACTTCATGCTGCCGATGCCCCAGAGCCAGAGGCCCCTTGAGGTCTACCTGCGCCTGGTCTCCGAACACGAGCTGCGCCCTTACATCACCCTGGAACCGGCCGTGCTCGCCGCCGCCGACCAGACCCAGACGCTGATCTACGGCCTGCTGTTCGGCTGCTTGCTGATGCTGATCCTGCACAACCTCACGCGCTTCGCCTACCACCGCTCGCGCAGCAGCCTGTGGCTGGCGGCTTGCGAAGTGCTGTTGATGCTCAGCCTGGCACTGCTGCTCAATCTGATAGGTCCATGGCTGCCGAACTGGCATGCGGTCCAGACACCCGGCGCTTACCTGGCGCTGCTGCTGACCGCGCCGTGCGGGCTGATGTTCGCCTACCGATTCTTCATGCCACTGGGCCCGCACCCGCTGAACAAACTGTTGATGGGCGACATCCTGTTCATTGTGCTGTGCGGCCTGCTGCTGTTGTTCGTCAACACCCTGCCGCTGAACATCATCACCTACGCCCTGGTGGCCCTGGCCGGCTTGAGCATGCTGTTTGTCTCGGCCTATCACTGGCAGAAAGGCTACCGCCCGGCACGCCTGTTCGTGGCCGCGATGGTGGTGTTCAACATCGGTACGCTGATCATCCTGCCGGCGCTGCTGGGCCTGACGATGGTCTCGCCACAGGGTCTGATCGTCACGTTGCTGGCCTTTATCTGCCTCAGCGGCCTGTTGATGAGCCTGGCTTTGGGCGAACGCCAGCGTGCGATTGTCGAGGCGCGCTTCAGCCTCAGCCGCGACCTGGCGGCGAGCAACGCCGAGATCGCCGCCAAGGCCGAGTTCCTGGCCAAGATCAGCCACGAGATCCGCACCCCCATGAACGGTGTGCTCGGCATGACCGAACTGCTGCTGGGCACGCCGCTGTCGGTGAAACAACGCGACTATGTGCAGACCATCCACAGCGCCGGTAACGAACTGCTCACGCTGATCAACGAAATCCTCGACATCTCCAAGCTGGAGTCCGGCCAGATCGAACTGGATGACGTGCAGTTCGACCTCAATGCGCTGATCGAAGACTGCCTGAGCATCTTCCGCGCCAAGGCCGAGCAGCAGAACGTCGAGCTGATCAGCTTTATCCAGCCTCAGGTGCCCCGCGTGATCAGCGGCGACCCGACCCGCCTGCGCCAGGCCATGTTGAGCCTGCTGGAAAACGCCCTGCAGAAGACCGACGAAGGCGAAGTGCTGATCGTCGTCGCGCTGGATGACCGCAGCACCAAGCCACGCCTGCGCATTGCCGTGCAGGACAGTGGCCTGCCGATGGAAGCGGCCGAGCGCGACGCCTTGCTGCACAGCGAACTGCACAGCAAGAATTTCTTCTCGGCCACCCGCCTGAACGGTCACCTGGGCCTGGTCATCGCCCGCCAATTGATCCTGTTGATGAACGGCGAGTTCGGTATCAAGAGCGGCAGCCATCAGGGCAGCACCCTGTGGCTGACCCTGCCGCTGGACCCGGAACGCCTGGAGCACCCGACCTCCGACCTCGACGGCCCACTCAAAGGCGCACGGGTGCTGGTGGTGGACGACAACGACACCTGCCGCAAAGTGCTGGTGCAGCAATGCTCGGCCTGGGGCCTGAACGTCAGCGCCGTGCCCTCGGGCAAGGAAGCCCTGGCGTTGCTGCGCACCAAGGCGCACCTGCGTGACTACTTCGACGTGGTGCTGCTGGACCAGAACATGCCCGGCATGACCGGCATGCAACTGGCGGCGAAGATCAAGGAAGACCCGAGCCTGAACCACGACATCCTGCTGATCATGCTCACTGGCATCAGCAACGCGCCGAGTAAGATCATCGCGCGCAATTGCGGGATCAAGCGCATCCTCGCCAAGCCGGTGGCCGGCTACACGCTCAAGACCACCCTGGCCGACGAACTGACCCAGCGCAGCAAAGGCACGTTGCAATCACGCCCGCCCCTCGCCGTACCGGCAGCCGTCACGGTGCCCGCTGACTTCCGCATCCTGGTGGCCGAAGACAACAGCATCTCCACCAAAGTGATCCGTGGCATGCTCGGCAAGCTCAACCTCAACCCGGACACCGCCAGCAATGGCGAGGAAGCGTTGGAGGCGATGAAAGCCCAGCGTTATGACCTGGTATTGATGGATTGTGAAATGCCGATCCTCGACGGTTTCTCGGCGACCCAGCAACTGCGTGCGTGGGAGGTGAGCCACCAACGCATTCGTACGCCGGTGGTGGCGTTGACGGCGCACATTCTGACGGAACATAAAGAGCGCGCCCGCCAGGCCGGGATGGATGGGCACATGGCCAAGCCGGTGGAGTTGTCGCAGTTGCGGGAACTGGTGGAGTTCTGGGTGGCACAGCGCCAACAAAGGCCGGAACACGCGCCTTCCTGACTTGTAATCCGGCCCGCTCACCACAAAAGCCAGCTCCCACATTTGATTTGTTTCGCCTGATAGACTGCCCACACTTTTTCCGCCCGCGAGCCGCCCTTCATGCTCCACGTGTTATTCAGCGTCTACCTGAAAATGCTGGTGCTCTACAGCCCGTTCTTCGTGCTGTCCTGCTTTATCAGCCTTACCCGTGGCTACTCCAGTAAAGAGCGGCGGCGCCTGGCCTGGAAAGTGGCGCTGGCCACCCTGGTATCGAGCGTGTTGCTCTACCTGTTCGGCCGGGTAATTTTCAGTGTGTTCGGCATCACCGTCGACGCCTTCCGCATCGGCGCCGGCAGTGTGCTGTTCATCTCCGCCCTGGGCATGGCCCAAGGCAAGTCGGCGGTGCAGACCGACAACGTGCAGCAGGACGTGACCATCGTGCCGCTGACCATCCCCCTCACCGTCGGCCCCGGCACCATCGGTGCACTGCTGGTGATGGGCGTGAGTCAACCGCACTGGGATGACAAACTCACCGCCATCCTCAGCATCGCCCTGGCCAGCCTCACGGTGGGCGTGGTGCTGTACCTGTCCAACCGCATCGAACGTATCCTCGGTGACCAGGGCTTGCAGATCGTCAGCCGGTTGATGGGCTTGTTCGTGTGCGCCCTCGCCGCGCAAATCATTTTCACCGGGGTACGCGGCTACCTGGTGCCCTAGATCCGGTACTTGGCGATCGCCAATTGCACCTTGTCTCCCGCGCTTTCGCGCATCAGTTGGATGGTTTTTTCGTTGACCACCGAGGTGTTCAGCACCAGGCAGGTCTGCCCGCTGAAGGCTTCGAACGAAGAGCTGTCCCACTCCAGGAACGGCAACCCCACCTGTTTGCTCACGCCGTGGGTGCTGTAGGTCACCAGCACCATCATCAGTTCACCATCGGTTTCAGCACAGGACGCCAGGCCGAAATCACCGCCTTGGTGTACCGAACTGTTGCGTTTGAACAACTCGAAAGTCGCAGGCGTCTGCTTCAACGCCTCCAACGCATCGGCCGCCAGTTTCGGCAGCGCGGTGAGCAGCGTTCCGGACAATGACGTAGCCGCCCACAGCGCGGCCATGATATTCAGCGCCGCCAATTGCACCGTCAGGCCCTTTCCCGAACGGGAGATCCGCTCGAAGCGGCTGCGTACCGGCAGCCAGCCCAGGCTGATCATCACCTTGATAAATTCTTCGTACCAGACCTCGGTACCGCGTTGGACTTTCAACACATCGCTTACGTAGCTGCTGGCCAGCAGGTAGCTTTTACGGATGTATTCCCGATTCAGGCCGGACAGCCCTTCGGCAAATGAGATGACGCTGTTGTTGACCACCGCCGCATTGAAGTTGTCCTCGGTGTCCAGCGGTAGGTCCGCCTGCGTGCCTGACGCTCCCGGCAACTTGTAGGCGGCAATCAACTTGCGCCTTTTTGTACTGTTGATCCTTTTGTGATGTCGCTCCATTTTGATTCTCCACAAGCACCCCAACTCGAGGCTTATGTTCACCCTAGTCCACTGCCCGACGGGTTTCCCTGGCGATAAAAACCCCTTGGTGCGGCCCGTCAAACCCTGGCACCCAGCAATCACGCAGGGTGCCTGGCGAGCTTCCGGATTTCGTCGCCATAAAAAGAAAAAGCGCCGAACAACATCAGAAAAATCCCTGCGTCATTCGGCGCTTTCAGGCAGCCCAGCGGCGGTTTTCAGGACGCGGGTTTCTCGCCGTACCACCGCGGCGTGTACACCCACTCACCGCCACCGGCACGGGGGAAAGTGCAGGTGGTGGACGAGCCGATCAGCACCATGGTGCGCATGTCCACCTGTTCCGGCGTCAGTTGCCCAAGCGTGGTCACGCGCAGGGTCTGCCCCGGGCGACCGATATCGCGGCCCAGCACCACCGGCGTTTGCGGTGTGCGATGCAGGGCGACGATTTCCAGCGCGCGCCCCAGTTGCCATGGTCGCGAACGCGAGATCGGGTTGTAGAACGCCAAGGCCAGGTCAGCCTGGGACGCCAGGTCCAGGCGCTTTTCGATGATTGACCAAGGCTTGAGGTTGTCCGACAGCGACATCACGCAGAAGTCATGGCCCAACGGCGCGCCCGCCTGGGCGGCGGTGGCCAGGGAGGCCGAGACACCGGGTAGGATTTGCAGGTCGACCTGATGCCACGCCGGGTCGCTGGACGCGTGCAAGGCCTCGATCACCGCAGCGGCCATGGCGAACACGCCAGGGTCGCCGGACGACACCACCACCACCGAGCGACCTTGGGCCGCCAACTCGAAGGCGTGACGCGCGCGCTGCATTTCTTCGCGGTTGTCGGTGCAATGCTGCACCTGATCATCGCGGAACGGACCGGCCATGCGCACGTAGGTTTCGTAGCCGAGCACGTCGGTGCAGCGTGCCAGTTCAGCCTTCACGGCGGGCACCATCAACTCGGCCGCACCAGGGCCCAGGCCGATCACGGCGAGGCGACCACGCAGACGTCCGACGCGCGACAGGTCCAACGGCTGCTCAGCGACATCAACAACGATATCGGCCTCTTGGCTGGCGCTGACAAACCGCAACGGCACACCCAGTTCCAACGCTGCCTCATGCAACGACGCTTCGGCCATCTGCGTATCGCTGGCCAGCAGGCACGCCAGGGATTGCACAGCGATGCCGGCCTCATGCAATGCCGTGCGCACGCGCTGTGCCAGTTGCGCGCCGGGCTGGCAGGTCACGCTGACGTTCTTCGGATAGATCAGCAATTCATTGGCGGCGGGTACGCGCTCGGCACTGCCCACGTGAATCGCCAGGCGTGCCTGCTGATCCTGGGGCAGGTTGGCCTGGTCCAGCCAGGGCGCCGCGCCTTCGATGCGCACGCTTTCGCCGGCCAGCAGGTCCGAGACGAAGCGCTTGCCCAGCTCCAGATCGGCCAGCTCATACCCCTTGGGTGGGTTGAGCAGGCAGGTGCCGAACCGCAGCTCGCCACTGGTGGTAATCGCAGCGGCCACGTCCAGCGCAGCGGCAATCTCCCGCGCCATGACGTTCACGCCACCGAGGCCACCGAGCAGCGGTACCACGGCGCTGCCGTCTTCGGCCACGGCCAGCACGGCAGGCTCTTCGCCCTTTTCCAGCAGCAGCGGCGCGAGGGTGCGAATCACGATACCTGCAGCGCACAGCGCAATCAGCGGCGTGCCGTGTTGATAGAGCTGGCGCAGGGTGGCACCGAACTCGCTGTAAGTCTGGTCCGCACCTTCAACGCGCCCGGCCAGGCCGTGGATCAGGGCGCCGGGGTACACCTGCTGGATCTTGCGCGCAGTGGCCAGGCTGCCCTGGCCGAGGATGACAATCGCCGGGCTCATCAACCTTGCCACCGTTCACCGGGCACGATGATCAGCGAGAAGTACGGTGAAGACATCGGCTCCACCTGATCAAGCGGCACGATCTTCTGGTTGGCCATGGTGGCGCGTTCCACATACAACGCGCGCTCGGCCAGGCCAAGTTCTTCCAGCACCTGGCGTACCTTCGGGAAGTTGCGCCCCAGCTTCATGATCACCGCCGCATCGGCATCCGCCAGGCGGCGCTTCAGGTCCTCATGGGGCAGCACGCCCGAGAGCACCGACAGGCTCTGGTTGCGATACACCAACGGCGCGCCCAGTACCGAGGCGCCGCCGAGCATCGAACACACGCCAGGGATGACCTGGGCGTCGTAGCGTTCGGCGAGGCGGTCATGCAGGTACATGTAGGAGCCGTAGAAGAACGGGTCGCCTTCGCAGATCACCGCCACATCGCGGCCGGCGTCCAGATGCGCGGCAACGTCGACGCTGGCGGCGTCGTAGAAGTCGCTGATCACTTGCTCGTAGGACATCGGCGCCGGCAATACCTCGGTGGTCACCGGGTACACCAGCGGCATCAGCGTCTGTTGCGGCACCAGGTGGTCTTCGATGATGCCGAAGGCATTACCCTTTTTGCCCTTGGCCACGAAGTACGCCACCACCGGCGATTCGCGCAGCAGGCGCAGGGCCTTGAGGGTGATCAGTTCCGGGTCACCGGGGCCTACGCCCAAGCCGATCAAACGTCCGCGTGCCTGCATTATTCGACCTCCGTGGCCAGGGCATTCACGGCGGCGGCGGCCATGGCACTGCCGCCCAGGCGGCCCTGCATGATCACGAACGGCACGCCACGGCTGTCGGCGGCCAGCATCGCCTTGGATTCGGCGGCGCCCACAAAGCCGACCGGGAAGCCGAGGATCAACGCCGGTTTCGGTGCGCCGGCATCGAGCATTTCCAGCAGGTAGAACAAGGCGGTCGGGGCGTTGCCGATCACCACCACGCTGCCTTCCAGGTGCGGGCGCCACAGCTCCAGCGCAGCAGCGGAACGGGTGTTGCCCAACTCGCGCGCCAAGTCAGGGACGCTGTCGTCACGCAAGGTGCAGATCACGGGGTTGTTAGCCGGCAAGCGCGCGCGGGTCACGCCTTCAGAGACCATCCGCGCATCACACAGAATCGGCGCACCGGCAGCCAGCGCATCGCGCCCGGCCTTGCCCGCACCTTCGGAGAACTGCAGGCCGTCGATGGCCTCGACCATGCCGCAGGCATGAATCACGCGCACCGCGAGTTTTTCCAGGTCGGCCGGGATGCGGTCCAACTTGGCTTCCGCGCGAATGATGGCGAAGGAGTTGCGGTAGATCTCCTGACCGTCGCGGATGTAATCAATCATCGGTGTTGCTCCGTGGGCGAGCGCGCAGCAAGGCGCCCGTCGCTTCAATAGAAAGGGTGCGCGCGTGCAGCCGGCCAAACCCTGGGTGGGCTGCATCGCGGAAATAGAGGTCGTAGTGGCCGGGGCTCACTGCCAACAAGGTCACCGGCGCAACGTGCGCCGCGGCGCAGGAACGTGGGCAGCCGGACACATGCACGTCGACGCCTGGGTCGAGCGCGGCCAGTTGCTGGGCATCCGCCTTGGTGTCGGCCAGGCCTTTGCCGCAGCCGCTGGAGCCCGTGCAGGCGGTCATGCGCGCCAGCGGTTGGTCAGCTGAGCAGAGGAAGCCCAGTTGCGCCAGGCGCTCGGTCACGGCGTGAGGCTTTTCAACGTTGGGCAGCAGCACGCCCTGCCAAGGGGTGAAACGCAAGGTGCCGTCGCCGTACTCGCTGGCGAGTTGTGCGACGCCCGTGAGCATCGCCGAATCCAGGCGGCCCAAGGGTGCGATGGCAGCGACATAGAACTGATTTTTTTGCGCCTGTGGATAAGTCCCAAGGTGCAGCAAAGCACCACTGGGCGGGCGATTGAAGCCGTCGACCGGCAGCAGCTTCAGGTGCAAACGGCTCAGCAGGTTACCCACAGGCAGATGACGCATGCGGGTTTGTTCCGGGGTGGCGAGGTCAAGAAACGCCTCCAGCACCGCAACCACCAGCGCATGGCCCTGCTCCAATGGCACGGCCGCCAACGGTGCATCCAGCCCAGGGCAACCGGCCAAGCCGAACGCGAGGAGCGTCTCGCCATTGCGCACGAACGCCGACAGCCACAGATCATGATGATGTTCGAGCATCGCCAGCGCTTCACCGCCATCCAGTTGCACGGCGAACTTGGCCGACAGCTGATGAAAACGCGGATGAGTTTGCAGGGTAGCGAGGATTTCATCGGCCAGCGGCCGGGTGTCGAACAGCATCTGCGGGTCGATACCGGCGCTGGGGCTGAGCATCAGGTTGCGTACGTCGTCACCGGCGGCGTTGCTGGGCCCGAGGTCGGCGGCCAGCAGCCTGGCGATCAAGGCGTCCTCTTCGGCGCCGATCCCGCGAATCTGCAGGTTGGCGCGGTTGGTCGCCTCGATCACCCCGCCGGCATAGGCCTGGGCCGCACCTGCCACCGCGCGGGCTTGCGCTGCGGTGATCGAACCACCGGCCAGTTTGATCCGGCAAATGCCGCCATCCAACGCCTGGACGATACGCAGCAACCCCGGACAAGCCGAGGGGCGCAAGGTATTCACAGCGGGCGTTGGGTTCACGGGGCTACCGGTTTGCAGGTAAAGGCGCGGTATTATGCCTGCTTTGTCCGGCGGCATGAAAAGCCTGCCCGTCGGATGTCGTTCAAGGAATCCATATGTCGCCCTGGCTGACGGTTGTAGGCATCGGTGAAGACGGCTTCAAGGGGCTGGGCAGGAATGCCCGGCATGCCCTGTTGCGCGCCACGCGGATTATAGGAGGTCAGCGCCAGTTGGACCTGTTGCCAGTGTGTATTCGTGGCGAGCGCCAGGTGTGGCCGAGCCCGTTTTCGCTGGAGCCGGTGCTGGCGCGACGCGGGGAGCCGGTGTGTGTGCTGGCGAGTGGCGATCCAATGTTCTATGGCGTGGGGGCGAGTTTGGCGCGGCAGGTGGTGGCGGATGAGCTGCTGATTTTGCCGGCGCCTTCGTCGGTATCGTTGGCGGCGGCGCGGTTGGGTTGGCCGTTGCAGGAGGTGGTGACGTTATCCGTGGTGGCCCGGCCGCTGGCGGCGCTGAATGCGCACCTGGCCAGCGGGGTGCGGTTGTTGGTGTTGAGCAATGATGGCCGCAGCCCGGCGTTGATTGCTTCGCTGCTAAGCGAATCCGGGTTCGGTGCTAGCCGTTTGTCTGTGTTTGAACACTTGGGCGGCGCGGATGAGCAGCGCATCGACGGGTTGGCGCACTCGTGGGAACACACCTCGGTCGCCGATTTGAACCTCGTCGCCATCG
Source organism: Pseudomonas petroselini (assembly GCF_045037875.1). Classification (NCBI taxonomy): domain Bacteria; kingdom Pseudomonadati; phylum Pseudomonadota; class Gammaproteobacteria; order Pseudomonadales; family Pseudomonadaceae; genus Pseudomonas; species Pseudomonas petroselini. The sequence continues at coordinate 1,377,745 of NZ_CP173614.1, read as the reverse complement.
ACTGCCTGGCCGACGCCCATACTGCGCGCCTGTCGCGTCTTGCAGGTTTGCCGGACTCAGCCTTTAAGCACGACGGCCAACTGACCAAACGCGATGTGCGCGCCATGACCCTTGCCCGTCTTGCGCCGATGCCCGGCGAACTGCTGTGGGATGTGGGTGCGGGCAGCGGCTCCATTGGGATTGAATGGATGCGCACGCATCCCAGTTGTCGCGCGCTGGCGATTGAAGCCGATGAAGGCCGCCAAGGCCTGATCGAACACAACCGCGACGCCCTTGGCGTGCCCGGCCTGCAACTGATTCGCGGCAAGGCCCCCGCTGCATTGCTTGGCCTGGAAGCACCAGACGCCATCTTCATCGGCGGCGGCGTGACCCGCGAAGGCGTGCTCGACACCTGCTGGCAACACCTGCGCCCTGGCGGGCGGTTGGTCGCCAACGCCGTGACCCTGCAAAGCGAAATGACCTTGATGAACTGGCGTGCGCAGTATGGCGGCGAACTGACGCGCATCCATGTCGCTCAGGCGCAGCCGTTGGGGGAGTTTGATACATGGCGCCAGGCGTTGCCGATTACCTTGCTGGAAGTGGTCAAGCCGCTATGAAACGCATCCTGCTGTTGGGTGGCGTGACTGAAGCGCTGGCCATCGCTCGTACATTGGGCCCGGAACATATCTATAGCCTGGCCGGGGTTGGGCGCGTGCCCACCGACCTGACCTGCCAGGTGCGGGTCGGCGGTTATGGTGGGGCTGAGGGGTTGGCGCAGTTTGTACGGAATGAGGGGATTAGTCTGATTCTCGACGCGACCCATCCGTATGCTGCGCAGATCAGCCGCAATGCCGCCGAGGCCGCAAGCGCTTGCGGCGTGCCCTGCTGGGCATTGCGCCGACCGGCGTGGCAGCCGCAGGCGGGGGATGACTGGCGTGAGGTCAGTGATTGGGCTTCGCTTATTGAAGCGCTCAAACCCTTCAAGCGTCCGTTGTTCACGTTGGGGCGAGAGCCGTTGCAGCACCTTGATGAGATCCCGCCAGAGCAGTTCTGGACACTGCGCGCGTTGGATGTGTATCCGGGGAACGAGCGCTGTGAAGTGATCGGCGCGCGTGGGCCGTTCTTGATCGAAGATGAGCGTGCGTTGTTCGCACGGCGTGGCATTGATGTGCTGATCAGCAAGAACAGCGGCAGCACCGCGACGGAGCCGAAGCTGGAAGTGGCAAGGGAGCTTGGAGTGCCGGTGTTGGTGTTGAAGCGGCCGGTGTTGGCAGCAGTGGATCGAGAATTCACTACTGTGCCTGCGGTTCTACAGGCAATCACCACTCTCTAAACACCATCGATTCTATGTGGGAGGGGGCTTGCCCCCGATAGCGGTAGATCACTCACAGATGTATAGACTGACACACCGTAATCGGGGGCAGGCCCCCTCCCACCTTTAGAACTGCATCATCACGCAGCGTTTTTCGTTTGCCCGACACCATCATGCACACGATCAGCCAGCAGCAGCGCCAGCTCAATCAACTGCGCAACGCCAAGCAATTCCTCTCGTTTCGAGCCTTCCAGGTCAAACGCAAGATCGCAACTCAGCGCATTCGCCGAGGCAAGGGTTTCGCTGAGATTGACCAACAGGTCTTCGGTGCTGATGCCGTCGGCTACGGTGAAGAGCCGGACGGGGGGATTTGGGGTGGGTTTGATCATTGTGAAGCTCCTTAATCTAAGTGGAGCTGCCACTCATCGCCGCGACGCGATAGGGGTGGCAGCTGTACGCAGGTTCGCGGACCGGAGATCAAGGAAGCCGGCATACCCGAAGGTATCCCGCGCACAGCCACCATAGCGCCGCACAGTAGACGATAAAAAAGCGTCAACTGAAAGGAGGCAATGCTTGATCCGTTCGGGCCGCGACGCCCGACCGCTGAGTTTTCTGCGGTGTACGGAGACTAGAGATTGAGTGTCCTAGGGACAACCTTAAAGGCCTGTCGGATATTTCTGCTTGCCCCTATTCATTGCCGAACACCGGCCAAATGTGGGAGGGGGTTGCCCCCTCCCACATTTGAACTGTGCAGCGTTGAAGATCGGCATCCACTCGATTACCCGTCTATCCTCAAGCCAGTCACTGCGACACCAAACCACACCCACCCTTTTTACTTATCCCCGCCGATCAGGCTAAATACCCTCCTGATCGTTTAACCCTACGGATTGTCCGCCATGGCCCGTCAACGCTTTGCAATCGCCTGGATCGCCTGCCTAGCAGTGCTGTTCAACGCCTTTGCCATGCCAATGGCCAGTGCGATGCAGCAGGCGGATGACCCGGTCAAGCAATTGCTGTGGGGCAGTTTCTGCTCGTCCAATGGCGCGAGCCTTAAGACGATTGCCCTGGGCAAGCTGGAAATCCCGGCGCCGCAGCAGGACGATCACTCCACCATGCAACATTGCTGGTGTTGTTCGGGCTCACCTTCGTTGGTGGCGTTGCCGGGGCACGTGCCGCAGTTGTATGTGACGCGGTTCGACGCATTCCGAAATCTGACGCCGTCTGCGCTCCAGCAACCCACCCCGCGCCAGCAATGGCCAAGCCTTAACCCCCGCGCCTCTCCAACGGTCTGATTTCTTCGCAAGTGAACTGCGTTTAGAACCGTTCTGGAGAACTGCCATGCTCAAATCTTCCCTGCTTCTGGCTGCGTTGTTGCTGCCGGTGTTCAGTGCTGCCAATGCCGAGGACTACAAGGCCGGCGACTTGGTGGTCAGCGAACCCTGGTCCCAGGAGTTGCCGCCCAATGCGCCGACTGTCGCGGCCTATTTTGTCATCCATAACACCGGTGAAAGCCCGGACCGCCTGCTCAGCGTCGAGACGCCCGTGGCGGACAAGGCCGAGCTGCATGAGCATGTCATGCGGGGCGACTTGATGAAGATGCAACAAGTGCCGAGCGTGGCGGTACCGGCCAAGGGTGATTTGACCTTCGCGCCCATGGCGTATCACGTGATGCTGCTGGGCCTCAAAGACCGCAGCCTGTTGGCCGACGGCAAGCAATTCCCACTGACCCTGACCTTCGAAAAAGCCGGCAAGGTCGAGGTGGAAGTGTCGGTGCAGAAAGTGCCGCCCATGGCTGGCCACGAGCACAAACACCCTCAATAGACTGACACTCGATGGGCGCCCCTCGCGCCAGGTTATCCCCACACTCCCGCCTGAAACGCGGCAGTTGGATCAGCCTGTTCGCCATGCTAATGATCTTTATCGGTCCGCTGATTTCCCAAGCGATGCCGATGGACCACCACGCCGGTATGTCGATGGACATGCCGATGGAGCACGGCGAAGCCCATCACAAGAAAGCCCCTGACGAACACCACGCCCTCTGGTCCAAGTGCGGCTATTGCGACCTGCTTTACAGTTGCCCCGCCCTGCCCGGTGGCATTTCAACCTTTACCCTGAGCAGCCCGCCACCGGCCAATGCCCTCACCCCCGCCACGCGCCTGGGTCATGCCCGGCAGAGCATCTTCCCCGGCGCCCGTAGCCGCGCGCCGCCCATCGCCTCGTAAGCCCTTCACACCGTTACTTCACCCCGGCCGACTTTAGACAGACAGCCGCAGGCTGCTGGCCGTGTTGTTTACGATTGATTGATGGAATTTGTCATGTCCAGGTTTTCTGCTGACACCCGTTTGGGATGTACCCCCATGCTCGCTGCCTTATGCGGCGCATTACTGGCTCCCCAGGTTCACGCTGACGAGCATGAACTGAGCCCCACCGTGATCACCGCGATCGCCCCCAGCTCGCCACTGACCGTGATCACCAACCCCAAGGACCCACGCCAGCCGGTGCCCGCGAGCGATGGCGGCGACTACCTCAAGACCATCCCCGGCTTCGCTCTGGTGCGTAATGGCGGCACCAATGGCGACCCGGTGCTGCGCGGCATGTTTGGCTCACGCCTGAATATCCTCACCAACGGCAGCATGATGCTCGGCGCCTGCCCCGGCCGCATGGACGCCCCCACCTCGTACATCTCGCCGGAAACCTACGACAAGCTCACCGTGATCAAAGGCCCGCAAACCGTGCTCTGGGGCCCCGGCGCCTCCGCCGGCACCGTGTTGTTCGAGCGCGAGCCGGAGCAATTCGGCGAGCTGGGCGCGCGCCTCAACGCCAGTGTGCTGGCCGGTTCCAACGGGCGCTTCGACAAGGTCATCGATGCCGCTGCCGGTGGGCCGCTGGGCTATGTACGGGTAATCGGCAACCAGGCCCATGCCGATGACTACAAGGACGGCAACAACGACACCGTCGCCTCGCGCTACGACAAGTGGAACGGTGATGTGGCGGTCGGCTTCACCCCCGATGCCGACACCCTGCTGGAACTCACCGCTGGCCGTGGCGATGGCGAAGCACGCTACGCCGGGCGTGGCATGGACGGCTCGCAGTTCCTGCGCGAAAGCCTGGGGCTGCGCTTCGAAAAATCCAACATCGGCGACGTGCTGGACAAGGTCGAAGCCCAGGTTTACTACAATTACGCCGACCACGTGATGGACAACTACAGCCTGCGCACACCGTCGGGCACCGGCATGATGGCCGGGCCGATGGCCTCCAACGTCGACCGGCGCACCCTCGGCGCGCGGATCAAGGCCACCTGGCGCTGGGCCGATGTGCAGTTGATCAGCGGCCTGGACGCGCAGACCAACGAACACCGCCAGCGCAGCAGCATGGGCATCGACACCTACAAGGACTTGCCCAAGGTCAAGGACGCCAACTTCCACAACTACGGCGTGTTCGGCGAACTCACGTGGTACGCCGCCGACCGCGATCGCCTGATCACCGGCGCACGCCTGGATCGCGCCTCGGCCAAGGACTTCCGGCAAACCACCGGTTCCGGCATGAGCAGCCGCGCCAACCCGACTGCCGATGACACCCGAGCCGATACTCTGCCGTCCGGCTTCATGCGTTATGAACACGACCTGGCCGACAGCCCCACCACCCTCTACGCGGGCTTGGGCCACTCGGAGCGTTTCCCGGATTATTGGGAGCTGTTTTCCCCCAACACCGGCGCGGTCGGTTCGGTGAATGCCTTCGACGGCGTGAAGCCGGAGAAGACCACCCAGCTCGACTTCGGCGCGCAATACAAAGCCGACGACCTCGAAGCCTGGGCCTCGGGCTACATCGGCCGGGTGCAGGACTTCATCCTGTTCGACTACAGGCCAGGGATGATGGGCACCACTTCCCAGGCGCGCAACGTCGACGCACGCATCATGGGCGGCGAACTGGGCACGGCGTACAAACTGACGCGCAATTGGAAGGCCGACGCCACCCTCGCCTACGCCTGGGGCAAGAACAGCAGCGACGGCAAGGCGCTGCCGCAAATGCCGCCGCTGGACGCACGCCTGGGCCTCACCTACAGCGAGGATGACTGGAGTGCCGGCGCGTTATGGCGCGTGGTCGCGGCGCAAAATCGCATCGATCAGAACAAGGGCAACGTGGTCGGCAAGGACTTTGACAAGAGCGGCGGCTTTGGCGTGTTCTCGCTGAACGCGGCGTACCGCCTCAATAAACATTTCAAGGTCAGCACCGGCGTCGACAACCTGTTCGGCAAGGCCTACGCCGAGCACCTGAACCTGGCCGGCAACGCCGGGTTCGGCTACCCGGCCAGTGACCCGCAGGCCATCAAGGAGCCAGGCCGAACGCTCTGGACCAAAGTCGACATGAGCTTCTAAGAGCATCGGGGGCAAGCCCCCTCCCACATTTGAAGGTGTTCACAAAATCAAAAGTGTGGGAGGGGGCTTGCCCCCGATGACGGCCGACCAGACACAAAAAACTCAAAGCCTTGCGGAGCCCCCGATGAGCATTCAAAAAGTATCCTTCTACAACCTGGCCTGGCGCTGGCATTTCTACGCCGGCCTTTTCGTCGCCCCTTTCATGGTGCTGCTGGCCCTGACCGGCATCATCTACCTGTTCAAACCCCAGCTCGACCCGCTGATGTACGGCGACCTGCTCAAGGTCCAGACCGCCGAACACGCATTGAGCGCCGACGAGCAACTGCGACGCGCCCAGGCCGCCTACCCCAACGGCGCGATCAGCAAGTACCTGCCGCCGGCCGACGCCACCCGCAGCGCACAATTCGTGATGCACAACGGCGGCCGCGAAGTGACGGTGTTCATCGACCCGTATCGCGGCACCGTACTCGGTGAGCAGGACGCCAAATACAACCTGCAAGCCATCGCCCGCGCGCTGCATGGGGAGCTGATGATCGGCACCGTCGGCGATCGCCTGGTGGAACTCGCCGCCGGTTGGGGCGTGATGCTGGTGGTGTCGGGCCTGTACCTGTGGTGGCCGCGCGGCAAGTCCTCGGCGGGTGTGCTGTGGCCAAGGTTCAGCAGTCGCGGCCGGGTGTTCTGGCGCGACATGCACGCGGTCACGGGCTTCTGGGGCGCGTCGCTGCTGCTGGTGATGCTGCTCAGCGGCATGACCTGGACCGGCTTCTGGGGCAAGCAATACGCCGACCTGTGGAACAGGTTCCCGGCGGCCATGTGGAACAACGTGCCGCAGTCCGACCAGCAGGCGCGAGTACTCAATACCGCAACGCAACAGACCGTGCCCTGGGCCCTGGAAAACACGCCGATGCCGATGTCCGGCGACCATGCCGAACACATGAACCACGGCGCGATGCACTCAGCGCCGGCCGCGCCCACCTTGCGCCTGCAACAGGTGGTCGACCTGGCGACCGCGCGCAAGGTCGAGCCCGGCTACAGCATCACCTTCCCGACCACGGCCGAGGGCGTGTTCACCGTTGCGGTGTTTGCCAACGATCCACGCAACGACGCCACCCTGCATGTGGACCAGTACACCGGCAAGGTCCTGGCCGATGTGCGCTGGGCGCACTACAACACCGTCGCCCGCGCCACCGAGACCGGCGTGATGCTGCACGAAGGCAAGATGTTCGGCTGGGTCAATCAACTGATCGTGCTGCTGATCTGCCTGATGATTCTGCTCAGTGCGATCAGTGGCGTGGTGATCTGGTGGAAGCGCCGGCCAACGGGCGGCCTGGGCGTTCCGCCGTTGCGGCATGATCTGCCGAAGTGGAAAACCGCGAGGGTGATCATGCTCGCCCTCGCGATCATTTTCCCGCTGGTGGGGGCCTCTCTGATCCTCGTGTGGGCGCTGGATTGCCTGGTGCTGTCACGCTTTTTTGGCCAACGTGAATCTGCCTCAGGTTCGGCATGAAACAGGCGAGATGCCCGGTACAGAGCCCTTCTGTAGCCTTGCGCGGACTTTTGTCCCGCAGCGAATAAGTGTTAACTTATAACACTTTCTGCGTTATCGTTGCTCGCCGCGCCCTGCGGCGAGTACCCCTCCAAGAAGACCGATCGACCGATGAACAAGTACCTCGCGTCCAGCCTGTGCCTGCTCGCCCTGCATAACAGCGCCCAGGCCCTGACCTTGCCCGCCAGCCCTGTCACCGCCACCGCCGTGGACCACGAACACGTTGACCTCAACACCCCGACCACCGCCGGTTCGCGCTTGAATCTCACGGCCTTGCAAACCCCCGGCAGTGTCGAGAGCCAGACCGGCGCACAGATCCGCGCACGCGGCGATGCCAGTGTGCAGGACGCAATCTCCCGCGCCACCGGTATCAGCCGTACCGGCACGCCGGGCGATGGCGGCACGTCGTTGTCAGCCCGTGGTTTCACAGGCCAGGGCTCGGTGATGCAGTTGTACGACGGCAACCGCATGTACATGGGCATGGGCACGTCGACCTTCCCGGTAGACACCTGGTCGGTGGAACGCGTTGATGTGCTGCGCGGCCCGGCCTCGGTGCTGTACGGCGAAGGCGCTACGGGTGCGGTGATCAATACCGTGCCGAAAAAGCCGTTTGAAGGCGAGATCGAAAACCACCTCCGCCTGGGCTATGGCTCTTACGACCGCCAGCAACAAGCTCTGGACAGCGGCGGTTCGCTGACCGACACCCTGAGCTATCGCCTGAACCTCAATCGCCTGCGCAGCAATGGTTTCATCGACCGTGGCGACGCCAGCAGCGACTTCGTCAGTGGCGCCCTGCGCTGGCAGGCGGCGGACAACTTGAGCTTCACCCTGGCCAGCGACTACGGCGACCAGCGTCCGCAAAACTACTTCGGCACGCCACTGATCAACGGCGAGTTGCACAAGGGTCTGCGCGACAAAAACTACAACGTCAGCAACGACACCCAGCACTACAACGACCAGTGGACGCGCCTGACCAGCGAGTGGCAGATCAACGACAGCGTCAGCGCCACCAACGAATTGTTTTACCTGAAAAACCAGCGCCGCTGGCAGAACGCCGAGAACTACAACTTCACCAACGGCCAGCTCACTCGCAGCGGTAATTTCGGCATCAAGCACAATCAGGAACAGGTGGGCGACCGTCAGACCTTCACCTTCAAACACACGCTGTTCGGCCTCGACAGCCAGACCGTGGCCGGTGTGGAATACAACCGCATCCGCTTCCGCCTGGCCAGTAACTCGCCGTTCAACGACGTGCTGGCGAGTGGTCAGCCTATCGATATCAATCACCCGGCACCTGCCGCGTTCGACAGCCAGAACGCGTTCAAGCCACTGTTCGCCACCACCACTAAAACCGTCGCCGGCTTCGCGGAAAACCGTTTGCAACTCACCGACTCACTGTCGCTGATCACCGGCATCCGTCGTGACTACGCCCATGTGGACCGCGATGATCTGCGCGACGGCAGCCAGAGCGACAAAACCCTCACCGGCAACAACTGGAAGGCCGGCCTGATCTACGCGATCACGCCCGATACCTCGGTATACGGGCAGTACGCCACCAGCACCGACGGTGTTGGCGGCCTGATTTCCCTGAGCCCAGGCCAGCAGCAGTTCGACCTGTCCACCGCCAAGCAGACCGAGGTCGGCATCAAGCAGGCCTTCTGGGACCAGCGCGGCGAATGGACGTTGGCGGCGTATCACATCGTCAAGAAGAAACTGCTCACCGACGTGCCGGGCGACCCGGACCTCAAGCAGCAAGTCGGCCAACAATCATCACGTGGCCTGGAAGCCAGCCTCGACCTGCAACTGCCACACGCCTGGCAACTGCAAGCCAACGCGGCCATCGTCCATGCGCAGTACGACGACTTCAAACAGGACGTCGGCGGCGTGCAAGTGTCCCGCGACGGCAACCGCCCGGTGGACGTACCGCGCCGCACCGCCAACCTGTGGCTGAGCAAGGCCGTGACCGAGGACATCCGCGCGGGTGCCGGCGTGCGTTATGTCGACGCGCGTTACGCCGACATGGCCAACCAGAACGAGCTGCCGAGCTACACCGTGGTCGACGCCAGCGTGTCGTGGAACGCTATGCGCAACACCACCCTGGGCCTGCAGCTGAACAACCTGTTCGACCGCACCTACGCCGTCAGCCAGTACAACGACGGCCAACAATGGATCCTCGGTGAGCCGCGCGCCCTCTTCGTCACAGCGGACTACACCTTCTAAATGACCAAAACACCGTTCCACTGTGGTGGACTTGAGAGCATTGATGACGTCACTCACCCTCACCGGCCTCAACTGGTCACCTGCCGGCCACTGCCATCACCAGTTCCACCTGCGTGAGGCCAGCCTGCAGGTCGGCGCAGGGGAGTTTGTCGGGCTGATCGGGCCCAATGGCAGCGGCAAGACCAGCCTGTTGCGCTGCGCCTATCGGTTCAGCAAGCCGGCGCAGGGTGACGTATGGCTTGCGCACCAGAACGTGTGGAAGCAGAGCGCCAAATGGTGTGCGCAGCGCATCGCGGTGGTCTTGCAGGAATTCCCCGATGCCTTCGGCCTGCGGGTGGATGAGGTGGTCGCCATGGGCCGCACGCCCCACAAGGGCCTGTTCGATGGCGACACGCTGCACGACCAGAAGATGATTCAGCAGACGCTGGAATCGGTCGGCATGCAGGGCTTTGAGGACCACGCGTTCGCCACCCTCTCCGGCGGTGAAAAACAACGCGTCATTCTGGCTCGCGCGTTGGCCCAGCAACCGCAACTGCTGATCCTCGACGAGCCCACCAACCACCTCGACCCGCGCTATCAGCTGGAGCTGCTGCGATTGGTCAAACGCCTGAACATCGGCACTCTGGCCAGCATCCACGACCTCAACCTGGCGGCTGCATTCTGTGATCGCCTGTACGTGATCAACCACGGGCGCATCGTCGCCAGCGGCACCCCGCATCAGGTGCTCACCGCCGCCTTGCTGCGCGACGTGTTTGGCGTCGAAGCACTGATCGACACCCACCCCTTGTCCGGCTACCCCCGAATCACCTGGATAACCCAACCATGATCCTGCGCGCTCTGCTTGCCGTTACCTTGCTGTTCAGTGCCGCCGAGGCGTTCGCCGAAGCGACCCACTACCCCGTCACCATCAAGAGCTGCAACCGTGACGTGACCTTCCAGGAGGCCCCGAAACACGCGGTCAGCCACGACATCAACATGACCCAGATGATGCTTGCCCTGGGCCTCAAGTCGCACATGGCCGGTTACAGCGGGGTCTCCGGCTGGAAGTCGGTGACGCCGGAAATGGCGCACCTGCTCGATGGCTTGCCGGAGCTGGCGAGCAAGTACCCATCGGTGGAAACCCTGCTCAATGCCAACGTGGACTTTTTCTTCGCCGGTTGGGACTACGGCATGCGAGTGGGCGGCGACCTGACGCCGAACACCCTGCAACCGCTGGGCATCAACGTGTATGAGTTGACCGAGTCGTGCGCCTTTGTGATGAAGCGCCCGGCCGCCACCCTGGACGACACCTATAACGACCTGCGCAACCTGGGCAAAATCTTCGATGTGCAGGACCGCGCCACTGCCTTGATCGCGCAGATGCAGGCACAGGTCGCCGACGTGCAAAAGGACCTGCCGGCCGATAAGCCTCGGGTGTTCCTTTACGACAGCGGTGAAGACCGCGCCATGACGTCCGGCCGTCTGGGCATGCCCCAGGCGCTGATCGAAGCAGCCGGCGGGCGCAACATCCTCGATGACGTCGACGCCAGCTGGACCCGCATCAACTGGGAGACCGTGGTGGAGCGCAACCCGCAAGTGATCGTGATCGTCGACTACAGCGAAATCACCGCCGAACAGAAACAGCAATTCCTGCTGAACAACCCGGCCTTGCAAGCCGTGGACGCGATCAGGAACCAGCGCTTTATCGTCATCCCTTACGTGCAGGCCACGCCGGGCATCGACAACGTGCTGGCCGTTGAAACCCTGGCCAAGGGGTTCCACGGCGAATGATCACGCGTCGCTACGCCCTGCTGCTCGTCGCCCTTGGCACAGTGTTGCTGGTTTCTTGCGTGATCTCGCTGGGCTTCGGCCCGGCGCGGGTGCCGGTGGAGGTGGTGGGGCGAATCCTGCTGTACAAGACCTTTGGCATCGGCGAGGCAACCTGGTCGGCCGGGCAGGAACCTATCGTGTGGCTGATCCGCGTGCCGCGCCTATTGCTGGGTGTCTTGGTCGGCGCGGGGTTGGCCTTGATCGGCGCGGTGTTGCAGGCGGTCACGCGCAACCCGCTGGCCGACCCGCACCTGCTCGGTGTCACTTCCGGCGCCACGTTGGGCGCCGTGATCGTGGTGTTGCATGTGGGTGAAGTCATCGGCCTGCTGACCCTGCCCATCGCCGCGTTTGTCGGTGCACTCGCGAGCATGCTGGTGGTGCTGGCGGTGGCCAGTCGCAACGGTCGGCTGGAGAGTGATCGCCTGCTGCTGTGCGGCGTGGCGGTGTCGTTTGTGATGATGGCCGCCGCCAATCTCTTGCTGTTCATGGGCGATCATCGCGCCGCGTCGGCGGTGATGTTCTGGATGCTCGGCGGGCTGGGCCTGGCGCGCTGGGAGTTGTTGGCCATCCCCGCCGCGAGCGTGCTGCTCGGGCTGGTGCTGCTGCTCGGCATGGCCCGCCCGCTGAACGCGCTGATGGCCGGTGAACAGACGGCCGTGACCCTTGGCCTGAACGCACGCACCGTCCGCCTGAACGTCTTCCTGATTGCCTCATTGATGACCGGCGTATTGGTGTCCATCAGCGGCTCCATCGGTTTTGTCGGGCTGATGGTGCCGCACATTGCCCGCCGCCTGGTGGGCGCCGAGCACCGGCGCTTATTGCCGGTGTGCGCACTGCTGGGCAGCCTGTTCCTGGTGTGGGTGGATGTGGCCGCACGCACCCTGATCGCCCCCGAGGATCTACCGATCGGCGTCGCCACGGCAGCGATTGGCGGGCTGTTCTTCATTGGCTTGATGCGCAAGCGTTGAGTCATACCGGTCACGCGTCACAGTTCATCCTTGTCGCGGCCATACAGCATGTCATCGGTATCCGGCAGCGATTGCACACCGTTGTGGGGCCAGTCAGGCCCCAACACGCCACGGCGGGTCCAGAAGTCATCGGTTTCCAATACCGACAGGTTACCCACACGCCTCATTCGCTCCACCAGCACACTGGGATCAGGGGCCAGGCCAGGGCCGAGCAGCGCACTCTCCTCCTGCGTATGGCCAGGGACATACTTGAGTAATGCGCCCTCGCGACAGACCAGGTAGCAGCTCTCGGCCACCGGTAGGTTGGTTTTTACAATCGACACATAACGCCGCCAGTCATCCAGCGACGCGAAGCGCTTGAGCAAACGCAGGTCCTTCGCCTCCAGGCTGGTGGTTGAAGGGATGACTTTATAAAACGCCTGGATCGCGGCGATGTTGTAAAAGTACAGGGCGTAGGCATTCGTCAGGTTGAGTCCAAAGCCGGCGAGACGAAACAAACGCGCCAGGCTCCCCGGAAACGGCAGCGACCGATCCTCCACTGGCTCCAGTGCCACAAAGCCGGACTCATCCGGCGGCACCAGAACCGCCCCCAGGTACTCGATGCCATTGAAGCGCCCCACACGCTTTTGCGCGGAGCGGGCGGCGTCATCGGCATAGAAATACAACGCATCGCAAAACAGATGAGCGTACGGCCCGCTGCCCGAGTGGCCCGTCACGACTTTAGGTGACCAGTCCAGCCCCACCTTCCCGACACTGGCCCATATCGGGCTGCGCACCCAAACCTGCATGTCCCCCCGTACCGCAAGACTGCGGACATAATCCTGCATCTTCAGCGAACCATCGAGCAGGCTCGCGCGAAGTCGCGGCGCCTGGTTGAGCATCTCGAACAACAACGCACTGCGCTCAAAGTCATACTGCAGCAGCGCACCGTCGGCGCACATCAAGTACAGCGTCAGCACCCGGCCATTGCCAAAGCGTTTTGCAGCGCTGAGTGCGTTGACCACCTCCTGCGGCCAAAAAAAGTGCTTGGCCATTTCACCCTCAAGACTGGACGCCTGGACGGTCGGCGCCTGCAAATACAGGCCATCCCACACGTAGCCTTGCGGTAACTGGCCAGCAACCCATACTTGCTCAAGCTTGACGAAGCTCTCACGGGCCAAGGGCGCAGTCGCCATATAGCGCTGCTTTTTGGCTGATTTGAGCACGTAGCCAAAGGTCAGTTGCGCTGGCGTGGTCGACCCCAACTGCAGGGCGCGTACCGCATCGATGGCCCGGGTATACAACGGGCTGCACGGTGGGTCGGCCAATGCCTGGCGGATCTCCCGCGCCGGCGGTTGCTCAACATTCAAGACGAACGTGTCTACCAGTAACCTCGCCGGCCCCCACAGCACGCTGCCACTGATCACCCGCAGGTCACCGGCCTTGGCGACCTCGGTCACGAACTCCGTAGGCAGCAGCGTCCCCTGGCGTATTTGCTGTTCGACAAGATTGTCGGTGTAATCGCCCCTGACCGCATTCAGCGGAGCCAGGCGACTTCTAAGAGCGGCCTCTTCGGCGGAGTCCGTGCGCTGATAGCTGAGAATCGAGCCATCCGGGCCGAACAGGTATTCGCGCTTGACCTGCGTTTCATGCAGCAACAGATACGCCAACACCGCGCTGGGCAGCATGCTTTTGTAAACGGCTTTTTGTGCTGCGGCCAACAAAAGCTCCACCTCCACGTCCAACCGCGAGCGATAGCGCGCGACGATAGAAGCGCCGCCTGGATACAACCCCTGCGAAATGGCTTCGTCCGGGTAAATCCAGTTCCGGGCAAACCCTTGGGGAGGCACTGCCAGCGGGTCGGTTGCGGTAAACGCGCCATTGGCGAGGCGTAATACCACCCCACCGTAAGCCCGCTGCCGAACCGTGCCCACCAACGCCTGCGCATGGCGCGCAGCATCATCGGCACTCGCAAAGGTGGGGCCAAGGCGGCGACGTGTCATGGACGAGTAACCGTTCCAATCCGGGTCAACCAGACCTTCCTTGTCCCAATACTGGCTGGTCCGCAGGACCGTCAGCTGACCCCGCTTGGCCGTCTCCCTGACGAACTCCACGGGTGTCTTTGCACCGGAGTTCAATTGCGCAATGGTGTCCTCGAAGTTTCGCTCCAGCGGCCCCCCACCGCCCAACTGAAACGGCAATGACACATACCGCAGCAATGCGCCTTCGTCGGTCGAGAAATAAATCGGCAGGTACTGCCCGGCGTTGTATTTCTCCCCCCGACGCTTGGCGTCATAAAGTGCGGCGTACAGATCGCCAGGCTGCACAAAATAGCGGGCAAGCCATGAGTCAGCGGCCCCCAGGCCTGTGGGCTGCCATTGTTGGGAACGAAAGAGTGCATGTAACACAAACCCCTCGGGAAAGCGGAAGTCGCCGGGCTTTTCGGAGGAGGCAAAGACACTGTTGAGGTTGAAAAGCGCGTAGCGGGCACTCACGCCAACCACCTGCGAGGCGACGAACTCGTCGCTTTTCGGGTGCCTGAGAATGAAGCTAAAACAGGATTGATGGGCAAGACTACGGCCATGAACCCGGGCATGCAGGTTGCGGGCAGCCTCATCGGCACTGCCAAAGAGCGCCCCGAACGTGGCGTAATCCGGCGCACCCGACCTGGGGGCGTAGCTGAAATTGGGTGTCCAGTCGCTGTAGACCACCGAGCGTGGCCCCCACAACGCATTGCCTTCAATGACCTTGAAATCACCCGCCTCGGCCAGGCGGGTGACCCACTGAGTGGGCGTGATGAGGCCGCTGCTCAGGTGCTGGCGGATTCGGCTGCCGCCAGCCTGTGGCGCCACGTTCGCCAGGAGCACCTGTTCGTGGGACGACGAGTTCGGGGTGTAAGACAGTAAACACCCCTGAGAGCCCGACAGGAACGCCACGCGCTTTTGCCGGATGACCTCACGGATTTCATCATCGGCAAACGCCTGCATGTTGATCATTGCATCATCCCGCGTCCAACCACGCTGCTCGACCCAGGCCGGGTCAACCATGGACAAGGCCGGATGAGAACCATAACGACCGTGTAACTGATAGAGCTCCGGCGGGATCAAAGGACCCTTGCCCCCTGCCGGGAAAAACAACGGTTTGTCGAAGGGGTTTGCGTCGCTTTCAAGCGGTTCGGTAATGACAAATCGGCCGTCCTCTCCCTTGAGCACATAGCCGCCGTAATAGCGATCGCGTGGATAGCCGATCTGCTCGTGGGCATGCGCCGCCGCGTCGACGTCCGACAAAAAGGATCGACTGAGCGCCACCTCATAAAATGAGGTCAACAGCGTCGAACGGTCATCCACGCGACCTTCATAGCGCCACAGTTCGCCGGGCTGCACCACCGACAGGTCACCGGCGCCCAGCACCCGACGCACGTACTCACGCGGCGTCAGGGTTCCCGCCAGGAGCCCTGCCTGAGCGCCGTTGTCGTTGAGCACACCATCACTTTGCACCAGCGCCAGGCGGGTGTGTTCAGCACCACCCGGCAGTTTGAACCGCAACAGAGCACCGTCCTCAGCCTTCATGTACAGCGCAAGGCCGCGGGCTTTGTCTTGAATACCCGCGGTCAGGCGCGATTGGATGATGGCCGCGACCATTTCCGCAGGCGTGAAAAAGTGCGCGTATAACCAAGGCTCTCTTTTGGGAAACGCGGTTTCATCCGGCCTGGAGGTGTAATAGATCGCCTCGAGCCGCCATTGCGAAGGAAACCTCGGCTTGCCGTCCGGGCGCTTGGGGAACAGGCCATCGAGCGCGAACAGCGGCTGACCCGTTGCCTGCGGATAGGTGGCGACATAACCGTCACTCTGGGTGTGCTTGAGCACAACCCCCATTGTGCGAGCGGGCACTGCTGTCGGCGCATTCGCCAGGGCACTCAGAACAGCCAGTTCAGCACGGCCAAACACCTGAGTGAAGGCGGGTTGCTCCCGAACGGTGCCTGGCAGCGCGACCGGCTTGCCGACTTTCCAGGCCCGCGTGACCTTGCCACGCACACCCCCCCACTCGGCAATGGGCTCGATCACGCGCAACTCTCCCGCCTCGGCGAGCAGCCAGATCAGATTTTCGAAAACACTGGACTGTTCAATCGGCAGTTTGCCGGTCCATTGCAGGTAAAGGGTCTGCTCCTGGGTCGAGTCACTGCTCACATACTTGAGCAAACTGCCGTTCGGCCCAGACAGGTAATGCGCGCGCGCCGTCTTTCGGTGTTCGACGATAAACCTCATGTCGGGAATGGAAAAAAGGCTCTGGAAAATCACCACCTGTGAGCCTGTCATCCCAGGGTTCTGCCGCGCGACCTCGTCGGGGTCCAGCGGATGGGAGTGGTAGTAGGCCTCGCCCGTATAGCCTTCGGGCAGCACGAAATCGCCATTCTTATCGGTGGGTAATATCAAGGCGTGATCGAACATGACGTGTTGATCCGGCACCGGCTCGGTGGCGTAGAACCGACCACCGCGTTTGAAAATCGCCCCACCGTACTCGCGGTCACGGCTGTGGCGAGCAATGCGCTCATGTGCCCAGCGGGCGGCATCATCAGCCGTGACAAAGGGCGGGCTCAGAGGGGGAAGTTCCGCACGGGAGGC
Source organism: Pseudomonas petroselini (assembly GCF_045037875.1). NCBI lineage: Bacteria > Pseudomonadati > Pseudomonadota > Gammaproteobacteria > Pseudomonadales > Pseudomonadaceae > Pseudomonas > Pseudomonas petroselini. Next base: position 1,360,934 of record NZ_CP173614.1, on the reverse strand, counting down.
GGGCGGATTTACCGGAGTATTTTCCATGGGCATTCACTGGCAATAGGGATAAAAGTACGGGCCATCCTGGCCCATGCCCACCCACCCATTGCGTTGCATAGCTACCTCGCCCTGTTTCGGGGCTGCGGCTGCACTCACGCATCAATCCGGCGCCAACCTGGTGCACGCCTGTGCATGGCGGAGCCATCCCGCCTCGTGGCGACACGCCCTAGCCCTCTCGGCACAGCCTTTGCAATCGCTTGCTCAGCAGCTGTTTCTACCCTCATAAAAACATTGAGTTTCTGGAGATCGCACCATGAAGCGTCGCAGTCTGATCAAGGCTTTCACCCTGTCCGCCTCCATTGTCGCCATGGGCCTGACCTGGACCGTGCAAGCCGCCGAGACCATCAAGGTCGGCATCCTGCATTCGCTGTCCGGGACCATGGCAATCTCCGAAACGTCGCTTAAAGACATGGCGTTGATGACCATCGACGAGATCAATGCCAAGGGCGGGGTGAACGGCAAGATGCTTGAGCCGGTGGTGGTGGACCCCGCGTCCAACTGGCCCCTGTTCGCCGAGAAAGGCCGGCAATTGCTGACCCAGGACAAAGTCGCCGTCGTGTTCGGCTGCTGGACCTCGGTGTCACGTAAATCGGTGCTGCCGGTGTTCGAGGAGCTCAACGGCCTGCTGTTCTACCCCGTGCAGTACGAAGGCGAAGAGATGTCGCCGAACGTGTTCTATACCGGTGCGGCGCCGAACCAGCAGGCGATTCCCGCAGTGGAGTACCTGATGAGCGAAGAAGGCGGCAGCGCCAAACGCTTCTTCCTGCTCGGCACCGACTACGTGTACCCGCGCACCACCAACAAGATCCTGCGTGCGTTCCTGCATTCCAAAGGCGTGGCGGACAAAGATATCGAAGAGGTCTACACCCCATTCGGCCATGCCGATTACCAGACCATCGTTGCCAACATCAAGAAGTTCTCCGCCGGCGGCAAGACTGCGGTGATTTCCACCGTGAACGGCGACTCCAACGTGCCGTTCTATAAAGAACTGGCCAACCAGGGCTTGAAGGCTACCGACGTGCCGGTAGTGGCGTTCTCGGTGGGTGAAGAGGAACTGCGTGGCATCGATACCAAGCCACTGGTGGGCAACCTCGCGGCCTGGAACTACTTCCAGTCGGTGGAGAACCCGGTGAACACCAAATTCGTCGCCGACTGGAAAGCCTACGCCAAGAAGCACAACCTGCCGGGCGCGGATAAAGCCGTGACCAACGACCCGATGGAAGCCACCTACGTCGGTATCCACATGTGGGCCCAGGCCGCCGAAAAAGCCAAGTCCACCGATGTCGACAAAGTGCGTGAAGCGCTGGCCGGCCAGACCTTCGCTGCGCCGTCGGGCTTCACCCTGACCATGGACAAGACCAACCATCACCTGCACAAGCCGGTGATGATCGGTGAGATCCAGGCGGATGGACAGTTCTCGGTGGTGTGGCAGACCCAGGAGCCGATCCGCGCGCAACCGTGGAGCCCGTACATCCCAGGCAATGACAAGAAGCCGGACTACGCCGTCAAGAGCAACTAAGCCCCACGCGCCGATAAAAGTGTGGAGGGGGCTTGCCCCCTCCTATCTAAAGCTTGTCCGCGCATGATCAGGACATTTGTTTATGCCCACTGCCCTCTACCGCTATTTCCTGGCCTTGCTGCTGTTGCTGCCCCTGGCCGCACACGCCAGCGACGCCGAAGACTTCCTTTCCGCCAACCCCAGCCAACAAGCCAAACTCCTCCAGGACTGGGCCGCCCAGCCCGACCCGGCACGCATCGAGTTGGTGGATGCCCTGCAACAAGGCCAGCTCACGCTCAACGGCGAAACCAAGACCGTGCGCCTGAACAACCGCCTGCGCGGCTTGATCGACAACGTGCAGGCCAGCCAACAACTGCTTGCGGCCGACCCGAAGGTGCGCCTGGCCGCTGCGCAAACCCTGCAAAAAAGCGCACAACCTGCGCAGTTGAAATTCCTCGACCAGCGCGTCGCCGCTGAAACGAATGAAGACGTGCACACCGCACTCAGCCTGGCCCTGGCCAATCTGCAACTGGTTGACAGCGACCCGGTGGTGCGCCTGGCCGCCGTGCGCTTGCTCGGCAGCACCGGCGACCCACTGGCCCGCACGCGTCTTGAAGCCTTGCTTGCGCCCGGCGTCGAAACCGATACCGCCGTGCACACCGCCGCCGAGACCAGCCTGGCCCAGGTCAAACGCAAATTGATGCTCGGCGAGATCCTCGGCCAGGCCTTCAGCGGCATGTCCCTGGGGTCGATCCTGTTGCTGGCGGCCCTCGGTCTGGCGATCACCTTCGGCCTGCTCGGCGTGATCAACATGGCCCACGGCGAGATGCTGATGCTCGGCGCGTACTCCACCTATGTGGTGCAGATGCTGATGCAGCGTTATGTGCCGGCCGCCATCGAGTTCTACCCGCTGATCGCACTGCCGGTGGCGTTTTTTGTCACCGCCGCCATCGGCATGGCCCTGGAACGCACGGTGATTCGCCACCTCTACGGCCGGCCGCTGGAAACCCTGCTGGCCACCTGGGGCATCAGCCTGATGCTGATCCAGCTGGTGCGCCTGGTGTTCGGTGCGCAGAACGTCGAAGTGTCCAACCCCGCCTGGCTGTCCGGCGGCATTCAAGTGCTGCCCAACCTCGTGCTGCCCTACAACCGTATCGTGATCATCGCCTTCGCGCTGTGCGTGGTGGTGCTGACCTGGCTGCTGCTGAACAAGACCCGCCTGGGCCTCAACGTGCGCGCGGTTACCCAGAACCGCAACATGGCCGCCTGCTGCGGCGTGCCCACCGGCCGCGTGGACATGCTCGCCTTCGGCCTCGGCTCCGGTATCGCTGGTTTAGGCGGCGTAGCACTGAGCCAGATCGGCAACGTCGGCCCGGACCTGGGCCAGAGCTACATCATCGACTCGTTCCTGGTGGTGGTGCTCGGCGGTGTCGGCCAGTTGGCCGGTAGCGTCATGGCCGCCTTCGGGCTGGGCATCGCCAACAAGATTCTGGAGCCACAGATCGGCGCCGTGCTCGGCAAGATCCTGATCCTCGCGCTGATCATTCTGTTTATCCAGAAACGCCCGCAAGGACTCTTCGCACTGAAAGGACGGGTGATCGACTGATGAACCAGCCATTGATGCTTACGGCCGCGCAAAAGGCCGGTCCCAAGGTGACGATTGCCGTCGGCGTGCTGATGCTTGTCGTGCTGCTGGCGCTGCCTTTGCTGTCACTGCTGCCGGCGGACAACGCGTTGCATGTCTCGGCCTACACCCTCACGCTGGTGGGCAAGATCCTCTGCTACGCCATCGTCGCCCTGGCGCTGGACCTGGTGTGGGGCTATGCCGGGATGTTGTCCCTCGGCCACGGATTGTTCTTTGCCCTGGGCGGTTATGCGATGGGCATGTACTTGATGCGCCAGGCGTCCGGCGATGAGTTGCCGGCGTTCATGACCTTCCTGTCCTGGACCGAGTTGCCCTGGTATTGGGTCGGCACCGAGCACTTCCTCTGGGCGATGTGCCTGGTGGTGCTGGCGCCGGGCTTGCTGGCGCTGGTGTTCGGTTTCTTCGCCTTTCGCTCGCGGATCAAGGGCGTGTATTTCTCGATCATGACCCAGGCCCTGACCTTCGCCGGGATGCTGCTGTTTTTCCGCAACGAGACCGGGTTTGGCGGGAACAACGGCTTCACCAATTTCCGCAGCATCCTGGGGTTTGGCATTACCGAGCCAGGCACGCGGGCCGTGTTGTTTGTGGCCACCGTCGCGCTGCTGGTGGCGAGTTTGTTCCTCGGCTGGCGGCTGGCACAGAGCAAGTTCGGCCGGGTGCTGACCGCGTTGCGCGATGCCGAAAACCGTCTGATGTTCTGCGGCTACGACCCCCGTGGCTTCAAGCTGTTCGTCTGGGTGTTGAGCGCCGTGCTGTGCGGTTTGGCGGGCGCGTTGTATGTGCCGCAAGTGGGCATTATCAACCCCAGCGAAATGTCGCCGACCAACTCCATCGAAGCCGCCGTGTGGGTGGCATTGGGCGGGCGCGGAACGCTGATCGGCCCATTGCTCGGCGCCGGTGTGGTGAACGGCATGAAGAGCTGGTTTACCGTGGCCTTCCCGGAATACTGGCTGTTTTTCCTCGGGGCGCTGTTCATCATCGTCACCCTGTACCTGCCCAAGGGCGTCATCGGCTTGCTGAAGAAATGAGGAACGTCATGCTCGAACCTGTTTTTGATGCGGGCAGCGGCCGCGATGCCATCGGCCTTGGCCAGGCCGCCGGCAAGGGCCTCAACACCCGCCACGGCACCATCCTGACGCTGGAAGACATCAGCGTCAGCTTCGACGGTTTCAAGGCCCTCAACGACTTGAACCTCTACATTGGCGTCGGGGAATTGCGCTGCATCATCGGCCCCAACGGCGCGGGCAAGACCACGCTGATGGACGTGATCACCGGCAAGACCCGCCCCAGCCACGGTACCGCCTGGTTTGGTGAAAACCTCGACCTGACCGGCATGAGCGAAGTGCAGATCGCCCAGGCCGGCATCGGCCGCAAGTTCCAGAAACCCACGGTATTCGAAGCGTTGAGCGTGTTCGAAAACCTGGAGCTGGCGCAGAAGACCGACAAATCGGTGTGGGCCAGCCTGTGCGCGCGCTTGAGCGGCGAGCAGAAAGACCGTATCGAGGAAGTGCTCGACACCATCCGCCTGACGGCCTCGGCGCATCGCCAGGCGGGCCTGCTGTCTCACGGCCAGAAGCAGTTCCTGGAGATCGGCATGCTGCTGATGCAGGACCCGCAACTGTTGCTGCTGGACGAACCGGTGGCGGGCATGACTGACGCTGAAACCGAGTTCACCGCCGAACTGTTCAAGCGCCTGGCGGGCAAGCATTCGTTGATGGTGGTGGAACACGACATGGGCTTTGTCGGTTCGATTGCCGACCACGTCACGGTGTTGCACCAGGGCAGTGTGCTGGCCGAAGGGTCGCTGGAACAGGTGCAGGAAAATGAGCGGGTGATCGAGGTTTACCTCGGTCGTTGAGGCTTTATGTGGGCGCTGGCGCCCACAAGGGAATCGTGGAGGTTTTGAATATGCTGCAAGTCGACACGCTGCACCAGTACTACGGCGGTAGCCACATCCTGCGCGGGCTGTCCTTTGATGTGAAAGTCGGCGAGGTCACCTGCCTGCTCGGCCGTAACGGCGTGGGCAAGACCACGCTGCTCAAGTGCTTGATGGGTTTGTTGCCGGCCAAAGAAGGTGCGGTGAACTGGGAAGGCAAAGCCATTACCGGGTTCAAGCCGCACCAGCGTGTGCACGCGGGGATTGCCTACGTGCCTCAAGGCCGAGAGATTTTTGGGCGGCTGACGGTGGAAGAAAACCTGTTGATGGGGCTCTCGCGTTTCCCAGGCGCCGAAGCCAAGGAAGTGCCGGCGTTTATCTACGAGCTGTTCCCGGTGCTGCTGCAAATGAAGCACCGGCGCGGCGGCGATCTGTCCGGTGGTCAGCAGCAGCAATTGGCGATTGGCCGCGCCCTGGCCAGCCGCCCGCGCCTGTTGATCCTCGATGAGCCCACCGAAGGCATCCAGCCGTCGGTGATCAAGGAGATCGGCGCAGTGATCAAGAAACTCGCCGAGCGCGGCGATATGGCGATCCTGCTGGTCGAGCAGTTCTACGACTTTGCCGCCGAACTGGCCGACCAGTACCTGGTGATGTCCCGGGGTGAAATCGTCCAGCAAGGCCGAGGTGAAAATATGGAACGTGAGGGTGTACGTGGTCTCGTAACCATCTAATCTGTAGCCTCCTGACGATAAGCACACGCCATGAACCTGCCCGTTTCCCCTGCCCTGTTCACCCCCAGCTGGCACGCCGAGCTGGAACTCGGCTACGCGCGTTTCGGCGACACCACGCGCCCGGTAATGCGCCGCCACCTCGGCCCGCTGCGGGTGCAGAAGCACCTGTACGCCGAAGGCCCCGAGGTGTGCCAGCACATCATCGTGCACCCGCCTGGCGGGATTGCCGGCGGTGATCGCCTGGATATCAGCGCCCATGTCGGCGCCGGCGCCTGGGCGCAATTGACCAGCCCTGGCGCGGCCAAGTGGTACCGCGCCGGCGGCCCGGCGTATCAGCAACTGGACCTCTGCGTGGAAGCCGGCGCCACGCTGGAGTGGCTGCCCCAGGAAACCATCGTCTTCAGTGCCGCCCAGGCCGAACTCACCACGCGTATCGAACTGCAAGGCGATGCGCGGCTGTTCTACTGGGATGTGGTCGCCCTGGGGCGCCCGGCCAGCAATGAGCGTTTCGACCTCGGCCACTTCCAATCGCACCTGGATATCCGCCGCGACGGCCAGTTGCTCTGGCACGAGCGCCAGCGCATTGTGGGCGCCGACGGCCTGCTCGACTCGCCCATCGGCCTGGACGGCCAACCAGTGTTCGCCACGCTGCTGGTGACCGGCGATATAGAGCCCGAATTACTCGAACACTGCCGCGCCCTGCCCCACGCCGTGCGCGGCGACCTGACCCAACTGCCCGGCTTGCTGGTCGCCCGCTGCCTGGCCAGCGAAGCGTTGCTGGCGCGGGGATGGTTGATTGATTTATGGAAATTGTTACGCCCCGTCATGTTTGGGCGAGAGGCGGTCGCACCACGAATCTGGAGCACATGAAGATCAATATGTGGGAGGGGGCTTGCTCCCGATAGCGGTGGGTCAGTGACAGATGTATTGCCTGACACTGCCCTATCGGGGGCAAGCCCCCTCCCACACTTGATCTCCATTGTATTTACGAATGTATTTCACGACGGACTGAACCATGGACCTGACCCCACGGGAAAAAGACAAACTGCTGATCTTCACCGCCGGCCTAGTGGCCGAACGGCGCCTGGCACGCGGCGTGAAGCTCAACTACCCGGAAACCATCGCCTACATCTCCGCCGCCTTGATGGAAGGCGCGCGCGACGGCCGCACCGTGGCCGACCTGATGCACTTCGGCACCACCCTGCTCAGCCGCGAACAGGTGATGGAAGGCATCCCGGAGATGATCCCGGATATCCAGGTGGAAGCCACTTTCCCCGACGGCACCAAGCTGGTCACCGTCCACCAACCCATCGCCTGAGGCACGGCCATGATTCGTGACGCGACCCAAAACGATTTGCCGGCGATCCGCGATATCTACAACGACGCGGTGCTGAACACCACAGCGATCTGGAACGAACAACCGGTGGACCTGGGCAACCGCCAGGCGTGGTTCAGCGCACGGCATGCCCAGGGTTATCCGATCCTGGTCAGCGTCGAAAACGCGGAAGTCACCGGCTACGCCTCCTTCGGCGACTGGCGCCCCTTCGAGGGCTTCCGCTACAGCGTCGAACACTCGGTGTACGTGCGCAACGACCAACGCGGCAAAGGCCTCGGCCCACTGCTGATGCAAGCCCTGATCGAACGCGCCCGCGCCTGCGGTAAACACGTGATGGTCGCCGCCATCGAAAGCGGCAACCAGGCCTCGATCCGCCTGCATGAGCGCCAAGGCTTCATCACCACCGGGCAGATGCCCCGAGTGGGTATCAAGTTTGGTCGCTGGCTGGACCTGACCTTTATGCAACTGGCTTTGAATCCGGGCGCGGAACCGCCCAAGGAGTGAGATCGATGAATGCCGCGCACCTGCGTCGAGTCAATGCAGAAAGTTTTGCCCACTACCGACTGGGTTTGATCGAGCTGTTGCTGGACGCGGTGAAGCATGGTGCTTCGGTCGGCTTCATGGCTGACTTTGATGAGGCTCAAGCGCGCGCTTATCTGAGCGGCGTACAAGTGAGCATCGAAGACGCCAGCCTGCTGCTATGGGTCGTGGTACGCGACGAGCAGGTGATCGCCAGCGTGCAGTTGGCGCTGTGCCAGAAGGCCAATGGCCTGAACCGCGCCGAGGTGCAAAAGCTGCTGGTGCACAGCAGCGCGCGCCGGCATGGCCTGGGCCAACAGTTGATGAACACCCTGGAACTTGCCGCGCGCCAGCACAAGCGCGGCTTGCTGTACCTGGACACCGAAGCCGGCTCGCCGGCCGAAGCCTTCTACCAGTCGCTGCGCTACACCAAGATCGGTGAGCTGCCCGACTACTGCCAAAGCCCGGACGGGCGCTACAGCCCGACCGCCATCTACTTCAAGACCCTGGGGCAACCTGCATGATTCCTGGTGAATATCAGATTCAGCCTGGCGATATCGAACTCAACGTCGGCCGCCGCACCGTCACCCTCAGTGTGGCCAACAGCGGCGACCGGCCGATCCAGGTGGGCTCGCATTACCATTTTTTCGAGACCAATGACGCGCTGACCTTCGACCGCGCCGCCAGCCGTGGCATGCGCCTGAATATTCCGGCGGGCACGGCGGTGCGGTTTGAGCCGGGGCAGAGTCGAGAAATCGAGTTGGTGGATTTGAGCGGCGGGCGACGGGTATTCGGGTTTGCCGGGCGGATCATGGGCGATCTTTAGGGCCTCATCGGGGGCATGCCCCCGATAGCGATTTCATATTCAACACATATCTTCAGGGCAATCACATGAAAATCAGCCGCCAAGCCTACGCCGACATGTACGGCCCCACCGTCGGTGACAAGGTCCGCCTGGCCGACACTGAGTTGTTCGTCGAGGTCGAAAAAGACTTCACCGTCTATGGTGAGGAGGTGAAATTCGGCGGCGGAAAAGTGATCCGCGATGGCCAGGGCCAGAGCCAGTTGCTCGCCCATGAAGTGGTCGACACGCTGATCACCAACGCGCTGATCATCGACCACTGGGGCATCGTCAAGGCCGACGTCGGCCTGAAAAACGGCCGCATTCACGCGATCGGCAAAGCCGGCAACCCGGACATCCAGCCCGGCGTGACCATGGCCATCGGCGCCAGCACCGAAGTGATTGCCGGCGAAGGCATGATCCTCACCGCAGGCGGCATCGACTCCCACGTGCACTTCATCTGCCCACAGCAGATCGAAGAAGCGCTGACCAGCGGCGTCACCACCATGATCGGCGGTGGCACGGGACCTGCCACCGGTACCAACGCCACCACCTGCACCTCGGGCCCTTGGCACCTGGCGCGCATGCTCCAGGCCAGCGATTCGTTCCCGATGAACATCGGTTTCACCGGCAAGGGCAACGCCAGTTTGCCCGAGCCATTGATCGAGCAGGTCAAGGCCGGCGCCATCGGCTTGAAGCTGCATGAGGACTGGGGCACCACCCCGGCCAGTATCGATAACTGCCTGAGCGTGGCCGATGACTACGACGTGCAGGTGGCGATCCACAGCGACACCCTCAACGAATCCGGCTTCGTCGAAACCACGCTGGCCGCGCTCAAGGGCCGCACCATCCACACCTATCACACCGAAGGCGCCGGTGGCGGTCACGCACCGGACATCATCAAGGCGTGTGGCTTCTCCAACGTGCTGCCCAGCTCGACCAACCCGACCCGGCCGTTCACCCGCAACACCATCGACGAACACCTCGACATGCTGATGGTCTGCCATCACCTGGACCCAAGCATTGCAGAAGACGTGGCCTTCGCCGAAAGCCGCATCCGCCGCGAAACCATCGCCGCCGAAGACATCCTGCATGACCTCGGTGCGTTCTCGATGATCAGCTCCGACAGCCAGGCCATGGGCCGCGTCGGCGAGGTGATCACGCGCACCTGGCAGACCGCCGACAAGATGAAAAAACAACGCGGCGCCTTGCCCGGCGACGGTCCCGGCAACGACAACTTCCGCGCCAAACGCTACATCGCCAAGTACACCATCAACCCGGCGATCACCCATGGCATCAGCCATATTGTCGGTTCGATCGAAGTGGGCAAATGGGCCGATCTGGTGCTTTGGCGCCCAGCGTTCTTCGGCATCAAGCCGACCCTGATTCTCAAGGGCGGCGCGATTGCCTCCAGCCTGATGGGCGACGCCAACGCCTCGATCCCCACCCCGCAACCGGTGCACTACCGCCCGATGTTCGCCAGCTTCGGCAGCTCGCTGCACGCGACCAGCCTGACTTTTATCAGCCAGGCGGCCTTGGACGCCGGATTGCCCGACGCCCTGGGCTTGAAGAAGCAGATTGCCGTGGTCAAGGGCTGCCGGAACGTGCAGAAAGCCGACTTGATCCACAATGACTACCTGCCGGATATCGAGGTGGACCCACAGACCTATCAGGTCAAGGCCGACGGCGTGTTGCTGTGGTGCGAGCCAGCGGAGATGTTACCCATGGCCCAACGTTATTTTCTGTTCTGACGTCGGTCAGTCGCGGGTACAACGTGTGGCTGATGAGCCCGCCGGGGATGTAGCCGAAGACAAGGTCATGGCCGATACCTTATTGGGTGATGAAGCCGTCATCGTATTCATCACCCACAAGACGCAAGCCTTAACTATGCAGGGTTGTCCGGTTATGGCTGTTCGGCCATTTCAGCAGCGGTCAGCCCTTTGATGAGGGCTTGCTTGAGGGTCGACCACTCATTCATCAAGGCGTTGCTGGCGTCACGGTAGCGCTCGCTTGTGAGGTCATCTTCGGTGCTCAAGGCTTCAAGCCGCGCCAGGATGGGGTCGCGGTTAGCCGCAAACTGATCGGCGTATTTGCGCTGTAAAAACACCTGCCAGAACTCGCGCTGGGTGGTGGCGATAAATGCCTTGGCCGAGCCCTCCAATCCCAGCACTTCAGCTTCGGCCGCGGCCAGCATCTGCGGGGTAACCTGCGCAGTGGCCAGGTAGACCGCCTCTTGCGGTTGCCCCGGTAAGCCCAGGCGGTCGCGCAAGCCGATACGGTAGGCCAGGCGTATTTCCACGCGGTCGATCGCCAAGGCCCGTTTCACCTTGCTTTTGAGCGTGTCATGGGACTGGGCAATGACTTCAAGACGCGTGTCGGCATCTCGCTGTGCAATACGCTCCACCTCATCGAGACGAAACAGGCCCTGGGCCAATTTGAGCAAGCGGGTTGAGGCCTGTGCATCATCAACCACGCCCAGTTCCTCGTCAGACAGGCGGCGCAATTCCAGCCGACTGAACACCAACGTAATACCGTCTTGGCAGGTGTCTACTTCACCCGCCAACTCAAACAGGCTTTCGCGTAGCTCACCCGATTCGGCCGCCGCATCCAACAGGGCCCATACCCGTGAGGCCAGATTCGAATAGGCGTTTTTGTAATCATCGGTTTTGCTCAACTCACTCAACAGCCTGAAAAACTTCTCACTGGGCAGGATTGTTCCGTCGGGTTCCACACCCGGTGCCTCGCGCTCGATCAGCGCTGCGTTGAGCAGTGTCCAACGCTCGGTCCTGGCGGCCCGCTCCCCCTCAGGCACATCACGCATCCATTGCGCCAAGCGCTCACTGGCGCTGGCTATCACCGGCTCTGGCGCCGTCACTGCCAGCGGCCCTTGGGGCACCCTGCCCGGCTGGGTGACCCGTACGTGCACCTCTGCGTAGTCATCGAGCCCCTGGGCGGAAAGCGGGTTACCGTCCAGGTAGGTGGCGATAAAAATTCTGCGCATGGCGACAGGGTCCTCGTCAGCCGGGTCCAGCAGCTCGTTGGACGCCTGGGTGATCTGATTGTCACGCAGGTCGAGGATCTCAAGGTTCGCCAGCTCACGCAGGCCCGAGGGCATGCGGGTCAGGCCCATGCTGACCAGATCAATGTGGGTCAGCCACGTCAGGGCGCTCAGATCCAGCGCGCCCTCCAGTGGGTTGCCTCGCAGTGTCAGCCGACGCAACGTCGTGCAGCGTTGCAAGAGCGGGGTATCGAGGGTGGTGAGATCATTGTTGGCTACGTCCAGGGTTACCAGACGCGTCTGCTCACCCAACGCCGCAGGCACCTGCGTCAGGCGGTTGTTGGGGGCCTCGAACGTTTTCAGATGAGGGAACGCGCGTAAAAACTCGGCCGGGACCTCAAGCAAGCTCATGTGCCCCAGGTCGATAAAGCTGATGAACGGAAAGGACCCGGCAGGCAAGACCGGCAATGTGGGCGCCTCGAAACCGTTGAAGCTGAGTTTGTAACCCATAAACCGGTGACTGCGACTGTAAACAGGCTCCCCTGCGACCTCCTGCCAACTGTTGAGCAGCTTCATGCGGATGACGCTGCGCGCATAATCGGTCGCCCGCACCACCTTGCCCTCTTGCGCGGGCCACTCCAGGGCCAGCCCATGCCAGGCGTCGAGGGTCTGCTTCAAACTGGCGAACTGCGCCTCCAACTCGGTGAGGCGCGCCCCGCGCCGGTCAGCCAGGCTGCGCAAAAAGCTATCGACTTCGCTGGTGCGCCAATAGGGGTAGATCTGACGCACTCTTGCGCGGTCCTGATTGGTCACTTCGCAACCGCCGTTCATAAGGCCACCTCCCCACACACGGCATTCAAGGGGTAGCCGTCACGACGGGCGGCCACGCGCATCACGCGTTCAAACCAAGGTGTTTCCACCGGCAGGTTCAAGGCCTTTCTCAGGGCCTTGGGTGCCAGTGCGTTGTCCTGAATCGCGTGTTTCAACGCAGGCGCCTCACTCACATGCGGCCGTCCCATGGCGGTACGTTCGCTATCGGGCAGAGCATGTTGCAACGCGGCATACAGGGTGTCCGGCGCATGCAGCTCATGGCCTTGGCCGTCGAATGCCTGATACCGCGTGCCGTTTTTCACCAGCACTTTGGTCTCAAGCGCAAACGCTGGACCAACGCTGGTGCGCAGCGAGCCGGACAGGGACTCATCGCGAAGCTCAATGCGCACCTCGCCGCTCCATCCCGGCAGGGTTTCCAGGGTTTTAAGCACCAGCGTTGGCGCGTCGGGATTGGCCGGACTCTCCAGGTAAAGGCCTTCATACGCCCGTGCTATTCGTACACGCTGCTGCAGGTAACGCAGTGCTTCGCTGATCCGCAGCGGTATCAGTCGGCGCTGCTCGGCGCTTGGACCAAAGGGGGCGTTCAGGGTCTCAAGTTCCTTGGGTGTCGCTCGGTAAAGTACCTCCCTAACGATGCTGGTGGGCATCTCGGGAAAACGACGCTGGATCACCTGAATCAATGCCCGTTGTGAATCACCACTCAGCAGCGGTTCGTCGCTGTAAAGACTGTTGAACAGCCGCTGCCCACTGCGCTCGGCGAAGGCGGCCAGCCGCTGCTGCAACTGCGCGGCCCGCGCTGTGGCGTCCGCAGGGGCGTGCTGGCCCAGCACCTGTTTGATCTGTTCGTCGTTAAGGAATTGCACACTACGTTCGGGCAGTTTCCCGGCCATCAAGTCGGCCTTGGACACCCTCAGGATGTCACCTGCCATTGCGCTGCGCAGGCCATAACGCGCCTGCTCACCGAACGGGCTGAACACCTCGATGACGGTGTTGGCGGGCCACCCAGGGAGGTCGACCATCAGTGCCGCCGCGTAGTCGCACAGCGTGCTGCTGCAACGGCCGCGACGTATCTGCTCAATGACCTCACGCGCATCGGCATCAGCGGCAAAGCGCCGCAGCGTGTCCTTGAGCAGGCCGGGAAACGGCTCGGACTCGACGTACAGCTTGCGTAAGACGTCCTCGCTCATCGTGCTGACGGCCAATATCTGCTTACGCTGGACATCATCGAAACGCTCGAACGCCACGCCCAGGCGGTCACGCAGCTGCGCACCTTGCCATTGCAGCGGCTGGTCGAGTTCATGGGTCCAGACCCCTTCGCCGTTGTGGCGCAAGCGCGGTTGGTAGGCGTTGCCGCGCGTGGGATGGCGCGCGGAGTAATGACCGCTTTGCGGGTCTTGCACGACCTCGTACTGCTGTTCGTCCAGCAGCAGTACCGAACGCCCCGGTAAACGATACAGCCCCAGGTGATCCGGCTGTGAGTCGGTGGGCAGCGGCACACGTCGGGCATACGCCGACAGGTTTGGCTTCCATAGGCGCGTTTGACCGTTGGGCAATTTGACGGCCTTCAAGCCCTCGACAAATGGCGAGGCCACGTAGTGAAAGATCACCGCCATTTCCGCCAGCGTCGCCAGGCTTTCCAAAACGTCGGTCAGGTGCGCCCACGCGGCCTCAACATCGCCCTGGCGCCAATCACGCACGCCCTCGAAGACACTGCTGATCAGCTGGTTGGCGGTCACCAGCAGCATCGCGGCGCCCACGGGCGGTGCCACAAAGGCGGCAATGCCGACGACGAGCATGCCCACATTCAGGAAGTTGGACAGTCGGCGCTCGCGCGTCTGGGTGTCTTCCTTGGCGGTGGACACCGCCAGCACCTGACCATCGTCCAGCCGGCGCTGACGCCACTGGCCGAACATTTCGTACCAGATGCCTGAAAGACCGACCCACTGGAAGTTCAGCGACAGGCTGATATGCAGTTCAACATTTTCCCGAGGGTCACGTCGCCAGTGACGATCCTCGATGGGGCCTTTCAAGTTCGAGACAGGGCTGAGGTATTTGAGGTAACCGCGCAGGTCGTCCTTCCAATTGCTCCCCGCTGGAGAATCCAGAACCTTTTGAGTCAGGCGCAGGAAAAAGTGCGGCCGGTCCTTCTCCGAGAGAAAACGGCTGAAAAAACGCTGGTAGTCGGTGAGCACGTCGCGCCCGCTGTCAATACGGCTGCCCTCGGGCCGGTACATCAGTTGGTGGGTCAACTCTGCTTCGAAATCACGGAAGGACGGATAGGTTTTCACCGGGTGATCGGGGTCATCCGGGATGTAGGCAATGACGTAACTACCGTCGTAGCGGTTGGCGTGTGTGCGAAAAAACACGGCACACTCCGTCAGGTTGTAGCCCAGGATGCGCAGCGGGCTGTAGGTGACCGGGCGTCCGTTGTCCCGGACATCGTCTTTGTCATGGATCACGTCAACCAACAGCTCGTAGTGCCGAAGTTCGATGTCTTCTTTGAGCAGCGCCAAATACGCCGCTGCTTTTAACGCCGCCTTTTGGTTCAAGGTGTACGCGGTGGAAATGGCGACTTGCTCCGCCTGCGTACCGCCGTGGAAAAAATCGTTCACGTGTTTGGCGTAAAGCCCACCGATATCCAGGGTTCGGCAAATCGCTACAAACTGCGCAACCGTGAGCTTGATGCGAACGATATCGAAATGTCCCTGGGCATCGGGCGCACTGATAAATGAAGACACGCTGTCGAAGTAATCGGGCAGGGCTTCAAACGCCTCGAAGTTGTTCAGGGCCGCCTGTAACAGAGAGAACGTGCGGGTGCGATAACCCGCCGTATTAACGCCCACGGGTATGCCGAAAAACGTGTATTCCACCGGGTAATAAAGCCGCAGCCAGGTGTTATCGACATCCAGCTCATGGCCGGCCGCTTTGAGGGCCGCCACCAGCAAGGGTTTGGCGAAGTCTGTGATGTCCTGAATGCCCCGGTTCGACAGATCGAACTGGTTTTGCGCGTGGCAACTGGCCTCGGTCAGTGTTTTCAAGACTGACTGCTGGGGTTCGGTGAGTGCCTGGTACCCGTCGGGGCTGTCGGGCTGTATCGCTTTGAGGGCTTTGCGCCGAGCCGTTGACGATTGCAACAGGCACTGCGGGATGGCGTTTTTGATCAGTTCAAAGTGGACGCCTTGATGGCGTGTCACGGGCCTGTTTGGGGCTGACAGTTCTGGCATTGCGGGGACCTGCGCGTAAATTAAGACGGATCGCTTAATCTACGCATGGCCCCCTGCAGATGGACGTCAACTAAATACCCCTTAGTTGCTCCAGGCTTCCCTCGGATCGAACGCGGCCTTTTGCGCCAGTTCCTGCCACAGCGCCTTGACCTCGTCATCCGTGTTCTTCGGCATGACCGCCTTGAGTTGCACAAACAGGTAGCCGCGCTGCCCGGCCTTGTTCAGCAAGCCATGGCCCTTGGCGCGCATACGCTGGCCGTTCTGGCTGCCGGCCGGCACCTTGAGGTTGATCTTGCCGGTGAGGGTCGGCACCGCCACTTCCGTGCCCAACGCCAATTCCCATGGCGCCAGGGGCAGGTTGATGATCAGGTTTTCGCCGTCCACTTCGAACTTGGGGTGCGGGGCAAACTTGATGATCAGGTACAGGTCGCCATTGGCCCCACCGCCAATCCCCGGCGCGCCCTGGCCCTTGAGGCGGATACGCTCGCCATCGGCCACACCGGCCGGGATCTTCACATTCAGGCTCTTGGTGGTGTTGCTGACATGGCGGCCCGAGGCGTCGTATTGCGGCACCTGGAAGCTGATCTGCTTGGACTCGGTGGACAGCGTTTCCTCCAGGAATACCGACAGCTGCATCTCCACGTCCTGGCCTTTACGCCCGGCAGGACGGCGCTGGCCACCCCCGAAGGCATCGCCGCGCGAGCCGAAGATCGAGCTGAAGAAGTCCGAAAAATCCTCACCACCGCCGCCACCGCCATAGCCACCACGGCTCTGCCAGCCCGGAGGTCCCTGGAACGGTTGGCCATGCTGGCCGTATTTGCGCAGTTCGTCGTATTCGGCGCGTTTGTCGGCGCTTTTAAGCGCTTCATAGGCTTCGGACGCGTCCTTGAACTTGGCTTCGGCGTCTTTTTCCTTGCTGACATCAGGATGATACTTGCGTGCGAGTTTGCGATAGGCCGCCTTGATTTCCTTGTCATCGGCGGTCGGCTCGACACCCAGAATCTTGTAGTAGTCTTTGAAATCCATCGGCGGTTCACCATCCTTTATCGAGATCGCACAGCCCGGGGCACAACGTGCGCTGCTTTGCACCTGTTGAGTCTTGTGGCCTGGGGGTGCGTCAAAGTGTTATCGGCACTTGCCGTATGCAGCAGATGTGGGGGCAAATCCCCCAGTTTCAAGCACGATTTAACGGATGGTCGGCCTACGCATCCGCCCTCGACTGGCATACACTGCGCGGCCGTTTTTCAACCGGAACCCGATAGACATGAAAAACCCATCCCCAGCCCGTGCCTGCGGTATCGACTTTGGCACGTCCAACTCCACCGTCGGCTGGATCCGTCCCGGCATGGAAACGCTTATCGCGCTGGAGGACGACAAGATCACCCTGCCGTCGGTGGTGTTCTTCAACTTCGAGGAGCGCCGCCCGGTCTACGGTCGCCTGGCGCTGCACGAGTACCTGGAGAACTATGAAGGCCGGCTGATGCGCTCCCTCAAGAGCCTGCTGGGTTCCAAGCTGATCAAGCACGACACCAGCGTGCTCGGCACCGCGATGCCCTTCACCGACCTGCTGGCGCTGTTTATCGGCCAACTCAAGAGCCGCGCCGAAGCGAACGCCGGCCGCGAGTTCGAAGAAGTGGTGCTGGGCCGCCCGGTGTTCTTCGTCGATGACGACCCGATGGCCGACCAGGAAGCCGAAAACACCCTGGTCGACGTGGCGCGCAAGATCGGCTTCAAGGACATCTCGTTCCAGTACGAGCCGATTGCGGCCGCATTCGACTACGAGTCCACCATCGAGAAGGAAGAGCTGGTGCTGATCGTCGACATCGGCGGGGGTACTTCCGACTTCTCCCTGGTGCACCTGTCCCCGGACCGCCGTCACAACGACAACCGCCACGATGACATCCTCGCCACCGGCGGTGTGCACATCGGCGGTACCGACTTCGACAAACAGCTCAGCCTGCAAGGCATGATGCCGCTGTTCGGCTACGGCAGCCGCATGAAAAGCGGCGCCTACATGCCCACCAGCCACCACATGAACCTGGCCACCTGGCACACCATCAACTCGGTGTACTCGCAAAAATCCCAGCTGGCCCTGGGCAGCATGCGCTACGACATCGAAGACACCGGCGGCATCGACCGCCTGTTCAAGTTGATTGAACAGCGCGCCGGGCACTGGCTGGCGATGGAAGTGGAAGAAACCAAGATCCAACTGACCCACGAAGACAGCCGCCACGTGTTGCTGGACCGGGTTGAACCGGGGTTGAGCGTGGAGCTGAGCCGGGCACTGTTTGAGTCGGCCATTGATGGCTTGCTGGAGCGCGTGCGCAACAGCGTGACGCAACTGCTGACCGACGCCTCGGTGAGCGTGGCGCAGGTGGACACGGTGTTCTTTACCGGGGGTTCCAGCGGCATTCCGGCACTGCGCCAAAGCATCTCGGCGATGTTGCCGAATGCGCGGCATGTGGAAGGGAATATCTTTGGCAGTATCGGTAGCGGGTTGGCGATTGAGGCCAGTAAGCGCTACGGCTGCTGAATTTCAGCTGAAACACCGGGGTGACGCCATCGGGGGCAAGCCCCCTCCCACACTGACTGTGTTCACACGTCGACAGGTGTAACCACAGTACATGTGAGAGGGGGCTTGCCCCCGATGAGGCCCGCCCAGGCAAACATGCCTTAAACCATTCCGCCCAGCTTCAGCTCACTCTTCAAATACGCATAATAAATCGGCCCCGCCACCACGCCCGGCAGGCCGAATGCGGCTTCAAACACCAGCATCGCCAACAGCAACTCCCACGATTTGGCACTGATCTGCCCGCCCACGATCCGCGCGTTGAGGAAATACTCGACCTTGTGGATCACGATCAAATACCCCAGCGCCGCCACCGCCACCCAGATCGACAGCGACAGCGCGACGATGGTGATCAGGGTGTTGGACATCAGGTTGCCGATGACCGGCAGCAGGCCGAGCAGGAAGGTCAGTACGATCAGGGTCTTGGTCAGCGGCAGGTGAATCCCGCACAACGGCAGCACCACCGCCAGGAATATGGCGGTGAAGGCAGTGTTGAGCGCGGCGATTTTGATCTGGGCGAAAACAATGTTGCGAAACGCCTGGACCAGCAGGTGCAGGCGGTCGAACAGCGCGGCGGCCAGGGGTTTGCGTTTGGTCAGGTCGGGCACGCGTTGCAAGGCGATGATGGCGCCGAGCACCATGCCGATCAGCAGTGTAACGAACATGTGGGCGGCGTCTTTGCCGACCAGTTGCAGTTCACTCAGGTGCTTGCTCAGCCAATCGCCGATGGCGACGCGGAACTCGGCGGCACTGGCGGGCAGGTAGGCGTCGAGGAACGGCGGCAATTGGCCGCGCGCACGGTCGACCACGCCCATGAATTTGTCGAGGGACGCACCAGGGTTTTCCGCTTCGTGGAGCAGGAAGCTGATGGCGCCGGCAAAGATCAGGGCCAGCACGCTGACAATCAAGGTGCCAAGCAAAGCCACCGCCAGCCAGCGCGCGCGCCGGCCTTCGATCAACCGTTGCAGTTGGGGGGTGAGCATGTTGACCAGTTCATAGACCAACAAGCCGGCCAGCAGGCTGGGCAGCAATTTGAGCGGCAGCACCAGCAGCAACCCGCCGAAAATGATGATGTAGCTGGCCAGCAACAACACATGACGCTGAGAAAACGTTGGCATACAGCCTCAAAACGAGCGGCGTTAAAGGATGGGCAGTCTGCCAGCCTTGAGTGAATCAAGCGAGTGGGTAGGTTGTGAATGCGATCAAGTGTGGGAGCTGGCTTGCTGTGGTGAGTGGGGCTTGCCCCCCGACGGCATCACCACACATCCCAATAGGGCTGCTCCGCAGCCCAGCGCGGGGCAAGCCCGCTCACCACAAAAAAAACCGCTCCCACCGTCGACGGGCGTAATCAGCTACCTTTCAGGCAGGTGCTCATGAAGGTTTTACGCGCATCACCGGTCAGCGCTTTGGTTTTCGCCGACGCATTGCAATCCTTCATCTTCTGCTGCTGCGGTGTGAGGGTCTTGGCGTCATTGGCCGCCGGGGCCGACAGGCAGGTCTTCATGAACGCCTTGCGCTCGTCGCCCTTGAGCGTCTTGGTGGTGGCTTCGGCGTTGCAGGTGGTCATTTTGTTTTGCTGGGCGGTGGCGGCAAAACCCTGGGAACACAGCAGCAGGCCCATCATCAACAGCGGAATTCGCAGCATCTTCATGGAGTTTTCTCCCTGTTACCGTGCCGGAGGGCACGGCCTACCCAGCAGTGTAGTCAAAGCTTGTTACATCTTCATCGGCCGCGGATATGCGTCCGACGGTACTGCTCAGGGGTGCAACCGGCCTGGCGCTGGAACATGGCAATAAACGCCGACGCGGTGCTGTAGCCGAGGTCGAACCCCACCTGTTGCACGCTGCGGTCGCTGTCGAGGGCCTCGATGGCCGCCAGGTAGCGCAGGCGTTGGCGCCACTCGCCAAAGCTCATGCCCAGTTCCCGCACAAACTGGCGCGCCAGGGTGCGTTCGCTCACGTGCACCTGTTCGGCCCAGTGCGCCAGCGGGCGGTTGTCGCCGGGGCCGGCCTGCATGCCTTCCAACACACCGAGCAGGCCGGGGTGACGGGCGTAGGGCAGGAAGCACTCATGGATTGGCGCTTGCTTGAGCTGGTCCACCAGCACTTGGGCCAGGCGGATGTCAGCGTCGGTGTGCGGGATATTCACGTCACGCTGGGCGAAGTCGCTGAGGATGGCCTTAAGAATATCGCTGATGGCCAGGGTGCAAGGCTGCTGCGGCAGTTGCTCGCAGAGTTCCGGCGCCAACCCCACCGAGTGATAGACGATCGCTTCGGCGTTGTAGGAACTGTGCTCGGTATGCGGCGGCACCCACACGGCGTACTGCGGCGGTGACATGAAGCGGCTGCCGGCCACTTCCATGCGCATCACCCCCCTCGCGGAGTAATCCAGCGAGCCCCAGAAATGCTGGTGTGGGGTGCATTCGGTATCCGGTGCGAAGTCCGAGTAGCGGAAGTACACCGGGCTCGGCAACCGAGGGAAATCCGCAAGGCGTACGTTGTGCTTGGCCATATTGTCTGGATACAAAGGTCGTTTGTCTGGATCGCAGTATAAGCTTCGATCCAGACAATGGATAATCCTGCCTCATCTACACACCGGGCTCCTTTCGATGCAATACGCTTATCCCTTGCTGGCCATTTTTATCTGGGCCGGCAACACCGTCGTCAACAAACTGGCTGTGGGCTCGATCTTCCCGGCGGAAATCGGCTTTTATCGCTGGCTGCTGGCGGCGCTGCTGTTTACGCCATTCATGGTCAAGCCGGTGATCGCCAATTGGGCGCTGATCCGCCCAAACCTGGGCAAAGTGTTCATCCTCGGCGTACTCGGCATGGCGGTGTATCAAAGCCTGGCGTACTACGCCGCGTCGCTGACCAGCGCCACCAACATGGGCATTATCCTGTCGCTGATGCCGTTGATGGCGCTGACGGCGGCCATCATCAGCCTCGGCCAGCGCCTGACCTACGGCGCGCTGACCGGCGCGGTGCTGTCATTCGCCGGCGTGGTCGTGGTGGTGTCGGCCGGCAGCCTCGGCGCATTGCTGGAGCATGGGGTCAACCTGGGCGACGGCATGATGCTGGTCGCGACCCTGGCGTATGCGGTCTACAGCACCCTGCTGAAGAAATGGCAACTGCGCCTGCCACCGCTGGTGTTGCTGTATCTACAGGTACTGGTGGCGGTGGTGGTGCTGTTTCCGCTGTTCCTGTTCTCGGCCAAGGCCGGCCTTGGCTGGGCGAACATTCCGCTGGTGCTGTATGCATGCCTGCTGGCTTCGATGTTGGCGCCGCTGGCGTGGATGCATTCGGTGAAGACCTTGGGCCCGAGCCGCACAACGTTGTTTTTCAACCTGCTGCCGCTGATCACCGCGTTGATTGCCGCCGTGGTGTTGAAGGAGGAGCTGGCGCTGTATCACTTGGTGGGCGGTCTGCTGACCTTGGGCGGGGTGATCTTGTCGGAACGCTGGACCACGCCGGTGCGTTAAACCCCGGCCGCCTTCAAGCGCCGGGCATGCTCGACAAACAGCCGGATCGGCTCGGCCCCCTTGCCCACCAGCCCGAGCGACTGGTTGACGATATCAAAGTGGTCCAAGGGGTAGTCATCACCGATCACCAAGCCCAGGTGTGAGCTGTAGCGCCCGACCATGCCGTCGCACTGGCCCTTTTCGCGCACGAAGCTGCGGGCGAACACGCGGCAGCTGCGATTCGTGCCGTCGAAAAGGTTGCGGCCACGGTCGGTGATACCCGGTTGCAAGGTGCCGGACCACGAGTAATAGCGCACGCCATTGACCTCCTCGGCGCCCTGCCCGCCCCATGTCTGCGGCAACCCCTGTGGATAGTTTTGATTGAACAGCGCCACGCCGGCGCTGGTCAGGGAGTGGTGGGACGCCTGCAAATCCGCCTTGAAGCGTGGCCCGCGGTACCCGGTTTCCAACACGCCCATCACCCAGGCGGCCAGGTGAAACAGCGCGCTCATGATCCGACCTTTGGCGCCGTCAACGGGGTAATGGGTGTGGATATGGTCTGCCAGTTCCGACCCATGGTTGGGCCCGGCCACCGAGGTCACCGACGCCACCCACTCCGGGCGCTTGGCCGCCGCGTATCGGGCAGTGAGTGCGCCTTGGCTATGGCCGATCAGGTTGACCTTGTCGGCCCCGGTTTCACGGCGAAGGCGCTCGATCTGCACCAGCAATTGCTCGCCGCGCACCTCGCTGGAATCCAGCGGCGCCACGTGTACGGGAAACACCTGCGCCCCACCCGCCCGCAGTGCCGGGACGATGCCGTACCAGTAGGGGAACCACCCCAGGCGCACGAATCCGAGCATGCCGGGCACCAACACCAGGGGGTAACGCGTGGCTAATGACTGCGGCATGGGCCGAACGTCCGTGATCAGGAAGGGATGCCAATAGGCTAGCCGAGTCCCGCGACGAGGTTGTGACATAAATCCGATAAAACTTTTTGCGCAGCCCACCACTCACAACTGGAAGCGATCACGCCGACAGAGCGTGGCGTAAACCCGGATTAGCCCCAGGAGATTGAGATGACTGAAGCAAACTTGACTGACGTTGCGACCCTGCGCAGCCGCGCCCGCCAGAACGTCGAAAACGGTGCCGTGACCGAGGGTTACGACGCCGACCGCGAAGAGATCATTCGCCTGCTGAACGCCTCGCTGGCCACTGAGCTGGTCTGCGTATTGCGCTACAAGCGTCATTACTTCATGGCCAGTGGCATCAAGGCCGCGGTGGCCGCGCAGGAATTCCTCGAGCACGCGACTCAGGAAGCCGAACACGCCGATAAACTCGCCGAGCGCATCGTGCAGCTGGGCGGTGAACCGGAGTTCAACCCGGACCTGTTGTCGAAGAACTCCCACGCGCAGTACGTCGCGGGCAAAGACCTGAAGGAAATGGTCTACGAAGATCTGGTCGCCGAGCGTATCGCCGTGGACAGCTACCGCGAAATCATCCAGTACATCGGCGATAAAGACCCAACCACGCGCCGTCTGTTCGAAGAAATCCTCGCTCAGGAAGAAGAGCACGCCGATGACATGGCGGATATTCTCGAAAGCCTGTAACCCAGCAACACGCAATACCTATGTGGGAGGGGGCTTGCTCCCGATAGCGGTGGATCAGTCAATTGAGATATCGACTGATATGCCGCCATCGGGAGCAAGCCCCCTCCCACATTTGTTAACTGTGTATGACCCGTTAGCCTTTCACGGTCTTGGGCGCCTTGCCTTCCTTCATCTGTTGCAGCAACGGTGCGCACTCATTGGGCTCACCACCGCTTGGGGCAACCAGCGCCAGCAGCCCGGCGGCCGGACCAGCGATGACTCCCAGCGCCACCATGCCTGCGCCACGCAGCGTCAGGGGGATGGCTTTCACACCGGCATTCGGCTTGATAAACGGTCCGTTCACGTACAACGGTGAACGCAGGGAGAACAGGCGGAAGCCTTTAGATTCCGGGGTGACGGTCAGGTCCAACTGCTCCGTGGCCATGTTCGCCGTGCCATCGATGTAGATGATGGCGTTCTCCGTATCGAACACAAACAACCGCGTCGTCGCCAGGCCGGTCTTGATCCCGAAGTCTGCTGCCGCGCAGTTGATCTTCACTTCCTTGTCGCCAAACAAGCGACCTACCACGTAGTTGCCCACATTGAGCCCGGCGATTTCCATCAGGCCACGGCTGATTGCGCCGTCGTTGATCAGCATCTTCAGGTCACCGTTGGAAGTGCCCAGCAGCGCTGCCACGGAATTACCGCGACCGGAAATATCGGCATCGCCGTTCAGTTCACCAAAGCTGGTTTTCATCGGTTCGAACGTCGGGAACAACTGCTTGAGCTTGAAGTTGCGCGCGGTGAGTTTGGCGCGGCCTTCCATCGGGGTCGTGCGACCGTTCAAACGGATTTGTGCGTCCAACTTGCCGCCGGCCACGCCGAAACGCAGAGGTTCGAGGCTCAGTTCGCCGTCATTGAGCACCAAGTGAGTGTAGAGGTCGGTGAAGGGCAGATCGGCACTGTGCACGATGCGCTTGCCGGTAAATTCCACATCGGCATCCATGACACGCCAGCGCTCGGTGCGGAACTCTTCCACCGGCAGCACTTTGTTCGCGGGTTGCTTGCTGTCAGCGCCACGGGCTTTTTGCTTGGCATTGGAGTCGGCACCAATCAGGGGGGCGAGGTCGGTCATCAGCAGTTGGTTGGACACCAGCGCACCGCTGAGCTTAGGCCGCGGCTGGCTGGCGACGTAGGCGAGGTCACCATGGATATCGCTGTTGCCGATCTTGCCGTTGAAGTTGTCATAGCGGAACGAGGCGCCGTTGGCTTCGTGCAGCTTGGCGATCAGGTGACCGTCGGTGGAGTAGGCCGGTGAGTCCGGCAGGGTCACGCCGGTCAGCGGGTAGAGGTTGCCCAGGCTGGAACCGGCGAGCTTCAGGCGCAGGTCGAGGGCACCCAGGTTGAGCGGGTCAGTGAGGGTGCCGGCCAGGGCGATGCTGGTGTCGGCAATCTTGACTTGGGCCTGCAACGGGAACGGCTTGGCCGCGTCCTGCAGGGCCAGCAGGCCGCCGATCTTGCCGCTGCCGTCGAGTTTCTGGCCGTGATACTGGCCTTTGACCTTGAGGGCGAATGCGTAGTCCTGGGGCGCGGAACCTTTCTCCAACGCCTTCTTGGCATCGGCATCGCCGACGATTTCGCCGAAGGGAATGGGCTTGCCCAGCGGATCGATGATCACATCCAGTTGGGTCTTGAGGGTTTGGTCGTCGAGGGTCACGTGGCCCTTGTCGAAGCCGATGGCACCGATGTCCACCACCCAGTTGGAAGGTTCGGCGTCAGGGTCCTTGGGGTCGAACTTGAAGGTCCAGTTGGCGCGCCCGTCGGCCAGGCGCTGCAGCTGCGCGTCCGGCTCAGTGAGGTCGATGCGCGGGATCACCACGCGCTGCACCAGCAACGCCAGAGGCGAGATACGCAGCTCAACCTTTTTGAGGGTGACCATATGGGGTTTTTTCGACCAGTCGGGGTTGCCCAGGGTCAGGTCCTCGGCAATCACGTGAGGCCACGGTACCCAGGCGCGCCAACCGCCCTCATCGGGCTCACGCGCCCATACCACCGCCAGGTTGCCGTTGATGGCAAACGGTCGATGCAACTCCTCGGAAACCTTGGCATTGAGTGGCGGCTTGATGCGGTTCCAGTCAAAGAACACCAGGACCAATACCACCACGGCGATTAACAGTACGAAGCTGGCGCAGCTCCAAGCGACGATTTTACGAGTGCGCGTCATTGCACATAACTCCTGAATACGACTGGCTGGGTGACAGCCTTTAAGGACAGCTTATAGAACTACGACTGGCAAACCCTACGGGGGTTTAACCCAATCCTGGATTTGCCGGGAAAAACCTCAATTTCTGACCAGCTCGACAGATTCCCCCTACGAAGGCGCACCATTGTTACCCATGCGCGTGTCGAAAATACCCACACCGGTGCAAAACCGCGTGCTTGAGAGGCCCGTTCTAGAGCCCCCGCCAAGAACAATCAATTCCGTTGATTATTACCATTGTGTTTATGAACTTTTATATCGACTTATCGAGAGTAGCATTAGCCCTGTACCCACTTTATCGCCCTCCCAAGGAGCAACCCATCATGAAACGCCAAGTACTCGCTACCGTCCTGTTATCCATCCTGGCTTCCAGCGCCTTTGCCCTGCCAGCTGCCGAACAGGCCACTCCACAAGTCAAAGCCGACGCCGTTCACTTCAACCAGACGTTGGCCCGCAGCGGTTCGCAAGAAGACGAGAACCGTGACTATGCCAAAGGCGCTGTTGCTGAAAACGGTTCGGAACACGCCAACAAACGCGCTTACGCCGAAGGCCTGACCGAAAATGGCCGCAACCGCCTCGAACAAAAAGGCTTGGTTGAAGGCGGTGCTGACCGCCTGCAGGAACGTAACGCTGTTGCCGAAGGCGGCCGTGATCGCCTGGAACAGAAAGGTTTGGTTGAAGGCGGCGCTGAACAAGCCAACGAACGCGCCTACACCGAAGGTGTTGCCGAAGGCGGTGCAGACCGTCTGCAAGAACTGCATCAAGCACAGAGCTAACCCCGTGGTGGCCCAGAAAAAAGCCCGATCAGTCGATCGGGCTTTTGACTTTTTGTAGGCCCTGTTTGTAGACCCTGACACGCCCGCCCTCCCCGCCAAGTTCGACGCCAGCGAAGCTGTTTTGCTAGAGTGCGTCGCTGTACTTGCCGACAAAGCCCGCCCGCCCATGCTGCCCCGCGCCGAACAGAAGCAACAGACCCGCCTCGCCCTGATGGACGCAGCCCGCCATCTGATGGAGTGTGGCCGTGGGTTTGGCAGCCTGAGCCTGCGCGAAGTGGCGAAGACGGCCGGCATCGTGCCCACCGGTTTTTATCGTCATTTTGCCGACATGGACCAACTTGGACTCGTGCTGGTGAGTGAAGTGGGCCAGACCTTCCGCGCCACGATCCGCCTGGTGCGCCACAACGAATTCGTGATGGGCGGCATTATCGATGCCTCCGTGCGGATCTTTCTCGATGTGGTCTCGGCCAACCGTTCGCAATTCCTGTTCCTGGCCCGCGAGCAATACGGTGGCTGCCTGGCCGTGCGCCAAGCGATTGGTGCATTGCGCGAAGACATCACCCGTGATTTGGCTGCCGACCTGACGCTGATGCCCAAACTGCAGCATCTGGATCCAGAAGGCCTGCACGTGATGGCCGACCTGATCGTCAAGAGCGTGTTCGCCACCCTCCCCGACATCATCGACCCACCCGCCCAGGCGCTGCCGGACCACCTCACGCCCCAGGCGAAAATCACCCAGCAATTGCGCTTCATCTTTATTGGCTTGAAGCATTGGCAAGGGCTGGGCAGCACTGAATAAGGCAATCACCCAGACGAGTGAAAACGCTTGGCGGTGGTGTAGTTTTTGTTCCAGTAGGTGTTGCTCAAGGAATCGATACGGACGTTCTTGCCTGTGCGTGGCGAATGGATAAATTTGCCCTCACCTACATAAAGGCCCACGTGGCCGACCTGGCCGCGCCCATTCCCCTTGAAAAACACCGCATCGCCGGGCTCCAGTGCGTTGCGTTTGATGGTGGCGGCAGTCGACCGCTGCATGGCCGTCGTGGTGCGCGGTAGTTGGATATTGGCTTGGGTCTTGAACAGATAGACCAGGAAACTGCTGCAATCGAAGCCCTGATCCGCCGAGGTGCCGCCCCACTTGTAAGGCGTACCCAGCAGTTCATGGGCGCGGTCAACCACATCATCGATAGACGCTTGCTTCAGTGAAGCCGTGAACGAGGGATGGGAGGTCAGATTGGCGGAAGCCGATGAAAGAGTGAAAGACAAACCCACGATAACCAGGCAACAAAATGACTTGAACATGATGGACGTCGCAGTGAATTAAACACGGCGCACAGCCTACTGTTCTCGCAGGTAAGCTGATGGACGCCGATTCCGCATACCCTGTAGGGAAAATCCGAAAATGCCCATCGCGCGTGCAACCAGCAATAATTCGCACCAATTTGGCGCACACAAAGAATCTCCTCTCGCCCTATTTAGTGGCGTCAACGTACTGCCTACAGGCAATTCCTACTTCCCCTTGAGATTGGCAAGCCCCTTGCTCTAGCTGTTTCATCGCTCATAGCTGGAAGCTTCCTGATGCTGGTGATCCACCGCAGAATCGCCCCTCAAGCCCTCTGGGCCGCCGAGCTGCTGCTGAATTTCGAAGCACGCAGCAAAAGCCGCCTGCGCTGTTTCAGTGCCGACGGTGAAGACGTCGGCCTTTTCCTGGAGCGTGGCCAGCCACCGCTGCACGATGGCGAATTCCTACAGGCTGAAGACGGACGCGTCGTACGTGTGTGTGCTCGGCCTGAACAACTGCTGCACGTGACCTGCAGCAATGCGTTTGAACTGACCCGTGCGGCGTATCACCTGGGCAATCGCCACGTGGCGTTGCAAGTGGGAGACGGCTGGTTGCGCCTGCTCGATGACTATGTGCTCAAGGCCATGCTCGAACAGTTGGGTGCGCAGACTGAAACCATCGAGGCGCCGTTCCAGCCGGAGCATGGCGCCTATGGCGGCGGCCATCATCATTCGCGCCATGGCGACGAAGATTTCAACTACCCCCCCAAGCTGCACCAGTTCGGCGTACGTCTATGAACCCAGCCTGGGCGCTGCTGCGTCTGGCCAGTCCGCAATTGCCGATTGGCGGCTACAGCTATTCCCAGGGCCTGGAAATGGCGGTGGAGAACGGCCGTGTCGCTGACGCGGCCAGTGCGCGACGCTGGATCAGCGACCAGTTGCTGCTCAACCTCGCGCGCTTCGAAGCCCCGCTGCTGCTCGCCCATTGCCAAGCCGCGCTGGAAGCGGATTGGCCACGCCTGGCGCAGCGGTGTGAAGAACACCGCGCCAGTCGCGAAACCCGCGAGCTGTATCAGGAGAGCCGGCAGATGGGCTACTCGCTGCAACAACTGCTCAATGGCCTGCCGGAACTGGACGACGCCGCGCGACGTTTTCTCGAACAACACACCGAGCCGCACCTGGCCTTGGGCTGGGCCCTCGCCGCCCGTGCCTGGCGCATCAGCCCCGCCGACGCACTCGCCGCCTGGCTGTGGAGCTGGCTGGAAAACCAATTGGCCGTGTTGATGAAAACCCTGCCGCTGGGCCAGCAAGCCGCCCAACGCCTGACCAGCGAATTGCTGCCGCTGTTGCAACAAGCCCAGCAGGACGCCAGCCGCATCGACCCCAACCCTCTCGGCAGCGCCGCCTTTGGCCTGTCCCTGGCGTGCATGGCCCACGAGCGCCAGTACAGCCGCCTGTTCCGTTCCTAGGAGAACACACTCATGAACACACAACCTTTGCGCGTCGGCATCGGCGGCCCGGTAGGCTCCGGCAAGACCGCCCTGACCCTGGCCCTGTGCCTCGCACTGCGCGATCGCTACAACCTGGCCGTGGTCACCAACGACATCTATACCCGCGAAGACGCCGACTTCCTGGTACGCAACCAGGCCCTGGCACCGGAGCGCATCATCGGCGTGGAGACCGGCGGCTGCCCGCACACCGCGATTCGTGAAGACGCCTCGATCAACCTGGAGGCGGTCGACCAACTCAACCGTCGCTTCCCCGGCCTGGACCTGATCCTGGTGGAGTCCGGCGGTGACAACCTCTCGGCCACCTTCAGCCCGGAGCTGTCCGACCTGACCATCTACGTGATCGATGTGTCTGCCGGCGACAAGCTGCCACGCAAGGGCGGGCCCGGCATCTGCAAATCCGACCTGTTGGTGATCAATAAGATCGACCTGGCACCGCTGGTCGGCGCGTCGCTGGAGCTGATGAACAGCGACACCCAGCGCATGCGCAACGGTAAACCCTTTGTGTTCAGCAACCAGAAAACCGGTGTCGGCCTGGAGGAGATCGTCGCCTTCATCGAACGCCAAGGCCTGCTGACCGCCGCCTGATCAACCCATAAGGAACCTGTCCATGAGCCTCAAAAAACTCCTCGCAGCGGCCGCCCTGCTGCTGGCCCCCGCCCTGGCCTTTGCTCACCCGGGCCACGGCGACAACGGCCTGGTGGCCGGTATCAGCCATCCCCTGAGCGGTATCGACCACTTGCTGGCCATGGTGGCGGTCGGTTTGTGGGCCGCCCAACAAAAAGGCGCGGCGCGCTGGGCACTGCCGTGCACCTTTGTCGGCACCATGCTGATCGGCGGCGTGCTGGGTTTTGAAGGCTTGGCGTTGCCGGCGCTGGAAAGCGGGATTGCGGCGTCGGTGCTGGCCCTGGGCCTGGCGGTAGCGCTGGCGGTGCGTCCGCCGCTGTTTATGGCGGTGGGTGCGACGGCCTTGTTCGCGCTGTTCCACGGCGTGGCGCATGGTTTGGAGCTGCCGGACATGTCCAGCCCTTGGGCGTATGCAGCCGGATTTGTCGGTGCAACGGCGGTGCTGCACGCGGCCGGTTATGCGATGGTGCGCTTTCTGCCGGCGGCAGCGGCGCCGTTGGTGCGGATTGCCGGGGCGGCTTCGGCGGCGACTGGGGTTTGGTTGCTGGCGGGCTGATTCGCGGCGCTGCTGAAGGCTCCTTCGCGAGCAAGCCCGCTCCCACAGTTGACCGAGTACATCCTTGAAATACGGTCCAGGTGTGGGAGGGGGCTTGCCCCCGATAGCGGTAGACCAGACACCACCGAACCCAAGCCTGCTACCATGCGCGCCTACACCCCTGCCGTGACGACGCCAGCCAATGCCCAGCGCTTTCCAACCCTCCTTGAACACCCTGCTAACGCACTTCCACCGCCTGATCGTGCCGCTCTGGCAAGGCCCCGGCTGGAATGCCGACTTGGCATTGCCCTATGAGGCGCTGGACGCCGATCACCAGCCACTGCCCCCACAACGCTACCGCGCCATGGCCTGCGCCCGGCAGTTGTACCTGTTCGCCAGCCTGATCGGCGAGCCCGATGCGGCGTTTGCCGAAGAACGCGCCGCGGCGTTGTTCCGCTCTCTGCAACGGCACTTCCACGACGCCGAGCACGGCGGCTGGTTCTACAGCATCGACCCGGCCGGCCAGCCGCTGGACAAGCGCAAAGACCTCTACACCCACGCGTTCATCATCTTTGCCTGTGCCCACTACTGGGCCAAGGTGCGCGAACCGCTGGTGGAGTCGGTGCTCAATGCTGCCTTGGAAGTCGTCGCCGAGCGATTTTCCACCGGCGACGGTCTTTACGAAGCCGTGCTGGACCGCAATTGGTCGTCCCTCAATTCCGGCCCGTTGCAGAATCCCTTGATGCATTTGGCCGAAGGCTTCCTCGCCACCCTCACCGTGCGTGAAGACCCCCAGGTGCGGGCAGCCCTGTTGGCGTTGGCGACGGCCATGCAACAGCGCTTCATCGACCGCCAGCACGGCGTGATGATGGAAAAACCGCTGGGCGCGGTGGATAACTGGTTCGAGCCGGGGCACCAGTTCGAGTGGTTCTTCTTGCTGGAGTCTTCGGCGGTACTGCGCGGTACGCCGCTGCATGCTTCGCTGACACGGGCCTTTGCCTACGCAGAGCTTAAGGGTGTGGATAACACCAGCGGTGCGGTCAGCGGCATGCTGGCGCTGGACGGCACGATGCGCGACGGCACCCAACGCATCTGGGCCCAGGCCGAGTACCTGCGGGCACTGACCTTGCGGCCGAACAACGAAGCGGTGCTGCAACGCCAATTGCTGGCGCTGCAACAACGTTTCCTGCATGCCAAAGGCTGGCATGAATGCCTGGATGCCCAGGGAGCGGTGAGCCGGTGGGATATGCCTTCGACCACGCCGTATCACCTGGCAACCTGTTACCAGGGCCTTAAGCAATCCATTTGCGATCCCCGGTAAAGCTGATCGTCAGCCAGCGCGCCGCATCCGGCGTGCCAAGCCCTGTGGATATTTCTTCGCGCAGCTCGTCCAGAGTCGCGACGTTATCCACCGGGTAATCCGCCGGCAACACCACATGGATTTCGATAAACCGCGCCCGCCCGTGCTTTTGCACATAGGACACGTAGTCGTCGAAACCATGCTTGGCCTGCGCCGCCTCCATCACTTCACGCACCTTGTCATCCAACTGGTCCGGGGCGATCCCCAGCACCTCGCGCAATGCCGGGCGCAGGATCTTGAATGCCGGCGCCAGCATGCTCAGGGCCAGCAGGATCAGGATCAACGGGTCGACATACACCGCCCACTCGCCATAGCCCTGAGACTTGAGCAACAGCGCCGCCAGGAAGCTGATCAGCAAACCCACCGACAGCATCGCGTCCACCAGCCAACTGATGTTGTCGAACTGGATCAGCGATGATTTCAGCGTGCGATTGCGGTAGCGCACATAAAAGAAGTAGGCAAACTCGACGACGGTAAACACCGCCGCATAAATGATCACCAGCCCCAACTCGATCTCGCGTCCGCCATTGATAATGCCGAACACACCGTTGAGAAATGCATAGATGGCAATCAGTAGCAGGAAACTGCCTTCGATCAGCAGCACCATCGGCTCCAGGTGCCAATAGCCGAACTGGAAGCGCTCGTTGCTTTTCTTGGCGATCAGCTTGGCTGTGATCAGCATCAACACCTTGATGGCGGTGGCGATCAGCGAGAAAAAGCCGTCGAACAGAATCGATTGGGCGCCGGATACCACACCCGTGACAATCCCGGCGATCGCCACGGCGAACATCAGGATGGTCGATTGTTTGAGCAGTGCCTGCTCACCTCGGTTACTCACATTTCCTCCTGTCAAAACCTTTGTGGTGAGAGGGCTTGCCCCGCTCACCCCCGAAAGGTATTTCAGCTTTTGGCACCGCGCTCAATCGCAAACCCAGCCCACGTCTGGCTCACCGGCATCAACTCCAACCGGTTGATATTCACATGTGCCGGTGTGTTCATGACCCAGAAGATCGTGTCCGCAATATCCTGCGGCTGGATCGGCTCGGCACCTGCATACGTCGCGTCATACCGTGCCTGGTCGCCACCGAAGCGCACCAGCGTGAACTCGCTCTCGCACAGGCCTGGCTCGATGTTGGTGACGCGCACGCCGGTACCTTGCAGGTCGCAGCGCAGGTTCAGCGAGAACTGCTTCACGAACGCCTTGGAGCCGCCATACACGTGGCTGCCTGGGTACGGGTAGCTGCCGGCGATGGAGCCCAGGTTGATGATCCCGGCGCCACGGCCGTGCGCAATCAGGCGCGGCAGCAGCAGGCTGGTGGTGGTCAGCAGGCCCTTGATGTTGGTGTCGACCATGGTTTCCCAATCGTCGAGGCTGCACTTGGGCGCAGGGTCAGTGCCCACGGCCAGGCCGGCGTTGTTGATCAGCCCACGCAACGTGGCGAACGAGGGCGGCAGGTTGGCAATGGCGTCTTCCATGCCCTTGCGGTCACGCACATCCACGACCAGGCCATGCACTTCGGTCTGCTTGGAAAGCTCTTCGACCAGCGCATTCAGGCGGTCGGCGCGACGGCCAGTGAGCACCAGTTTCCAGCCGGCGTCGGCAAAGCGACGGGCGCAGGCTTCGCCGAAGCCTGAGGTTGCGCCAGTAATAAACAGCGTGTCGGACATGGTGTTCTCCTTGCGGGCATCGGGAAAAAAATCAGCCAGCAGAATGCCTTTACGCAGCGCTTGCGGCAACCGCTACGCACACACGTCCACGCCCAGCTGATCATTTTTTAATCGGCCCGAGCAACGCCATATGAACCGTGGCTTGCAGCCATATGCGCGCAGGTTATCCACAACTGCGCCCACAGTCTTTGGGGGCAAGTGCAAAAAGCCTCAGGCCTCTATACACAAGGCCTACAGGCGGTTTTAGAAAGTTTTTTGCTTGACCTCGGCCGGAGCGTATGTAGGCCCATGGGCAGAGGGAAATTTCAGACGATGGCTCCAGGCCAGTCATTCCGGACTCTGCGGCCGTCTTTCCAGAGTTTAGTCACAGACTTATCCACAGGATGAACAGACTTTTTCCGGTCACATACCTGTGTCTTTAAACAGGTTGACAAACCCCTCGGCCGGTCGCAAAAAAACCACTGATCAAAAAACAACCACAAGGCTGAAAGCCACGGTTTTAAAGGCGTTCAGCCAGCTACTCCCACGTTACCCACAGCCGGTTCCACAGTGGATGGGGACAAGTCAAAACTGTGACAAAACAGGGATTTGCGGCGGCTATATGTCGCGCTTTGGAGGCGGGCTGGATTTGTTTTCCACAATTTGGTGGAGCGCGTGTGGACACCTTAAAAACAAATCTGGATCTGCTCAATGTGGGAGGAGCACCGCCCCTCCCACAGGGGTCCTGCATTATGAGTTAGATCAGTGACCGCCGAGGTAGGCGTTGCGCACTTCCTCGTTCACCAGCAATTCCTTACCGGTACCGGTCAGGCGAATCTCGCCATTGACCATCACATATGCCCGGTCCGACAGGCGCAGCGCATGGTTGGCGTTCTGCTCCACCAGGAAGATGGTCATCCCGGTGGACGCCAGCTCACGCAGTGTGGAAAAGATCTGCTTCACCACAATCGGCGCCAGCCCCAGGCTCGGCTCGTCGAGCAGCAACAGCTTCGGCCGGCTCATCAGCGCACGGGCGATGGCGAGCATTTGCTGTTCGCCGCCGGACATGGTCATGGCACGCTGGTTACGCCGCTCCTTGAGCCGTGGAAACAGCTCGAACATGCGCTGCATGTCTTCCTGGGCAAACTTGTCGCCAATGGGGATGGTGCCCATCAGCAGGTTTTCCTCGACGGTCATGTCGGGGAACACCCGCCGCCCTTCCGGCGACTGCGCAATGCCGTTGGAGGCGATGTAGTGGGACGACTTGTGGGTAATGTCCACGCCGTTGTAGAGGATCTGCCCCGACTCGGCCCGTGGCTGGCCGAAGATCGACATCAGCAGCGTGGATTTGCCCGCGCCGTTGGAGCCGATCAGGCTGACGGTTTCGCCTTCATTGATGTGCAGTGAGACTTTTTTCAGGGCCTGGATCGGGCCGTAGAACACGTCCAGGTCCTTCATTTCGAGGATAGGTCCGCTCATACCAACTCCTCTTCGTCGGCGCCCAGGTAGGCAGCAATCACTTTCGGGTCGTTGCGGATCGCGTCCGGCCCCCCTTCGGCGATCACGTTGCCGTGGTCGAGCACCACGATGTGGTCGGAAATACTCATCACCATGCCCATGTCGTGTTCGATCAGCACCACCGTGAGGTCGTGTTCGTCGCGCAGCAGGCGAATCATCGCGCTGAGGGCTTCGGTTTCCTGGGGGTTGAGGCCCGCAGCGGGTTCGTCCAGGCAGATGATCTGCGGCCGGGTGCACATGGCGCGGGCGATTTCCAGGCGACGCTGCTGGCCGTAGGAGAGCTCACCGGCCAGGCGGTTGGCGCAGTCCACCAGGTCGACGACTTCCAGCCAGTAGAAGGCGTGGTCGAGGGCGTCGCTTTCAGCCTTGCGGTAGCCCTTGGTGTTGAGGATACCCGCGAGCATATTGCGGTTGACCCACATGTGCTGGGCCACCAGCAGGTTTTCCAGCACCGACATTTCCTTGAACAGGCGAATGTTCTGGAAAGTCCGCGCCAGGCCGGCACGATTGACCAGGTGGGTGCCGCCGAACATCTTGTAGTACACGCGGCTGAAAAAGCTTTTGGGTGACACAAAGTCGATGGCCTTGAAGCGCTCGCCCAACAGCTGGATCACGTTGGTCTGCTGGCCACGGATGTTGAGTTCGATCTTGCCGCCACTGGCTTTGTAGAAGCCGGTGAGGCAGTTGAACACCGTGGTCTTGCCGGCACCGTTAGGGCCGATCAGGGCGAAGATCGAGTTGCGTTCGACCTTGAGGCTCACATCGCTCAAGGCCTTGATGCCACCGAAGTGCATCATCAGGTGTTCCACAGAGAGGACGACTTCCTTGCTCATGGCGCCACTCCTTTACGTGGGGTCACACCGGTACGGCTGATGCGGATCAGGCCGCGCGGTCGCCAGATCATCATCACCACCATCAACACGCCAAACAGCAGCACGCGGTATTCGCTGAAGCTGCGCAGCAGTTCAGGGGCGACGGTCAATACGAACGCCGCGATCACCACGCCGACCGTCGAGCCCATGCCGCCCAACACCACGATGGCAAGGATCAGCGCCGATTCGAAGAAGGTGAACGAGGATGGGTTGACGAAGCCTTGGTAACTGGCAAAGAACACCCCGGCCAAACCGGCCGTGGACGCGCCGATGGTGAAGGCTGAGAGCTTGACCAGCACGTGGTTCAGGCCCATGGAGCGGCAGGCGATCTCATCTTCGCGCAAGGCTTCCCAGGCGCGGCCGACCGGCATGCGGGTCAGGCGGTGCTTGATGTACAGCACGGCCAGCACCACCAGGAACAGCACGATGTAGATGAACATGAACTTGATGTTGGGGTTGTAATCGATGCCGAAGAACTCGTGGAACGGAATCCCGCCCTCCTTTGCCTTGCGCCCGAACTCCAGGCCCAGGAAGGTTGGCGAAGGCACCGGCATACCGTTGGGGCCGCCGGTGAACGACAGCCAGTTGTTGAGGACCAGGCGAATGATTTCACCGAAGCCCAGGGTCACGATGGCCAGGTAGTCACCGTGCATTCGCAACACCGGGAAGCCGAGTATGCACCCCGCCAGCGCTGCCGCGATGGCTGCCAGCGGCAACACGCTCCAGAAGCCCAGGCCGAGGTATTGATAACCCAGCGCCAGGCCGTAGGCACCGATGGCGTAGAACGCCACGTAACCCAGGTCGAGCAGCCCGGCCAGGCCGACCACGATGTTCAGGCCCAGGCCCAGCAACACGTAGATCAGCCCGAGGATCACCACGGTCAGCAGGTACTTGTTGGCGAAGATGGGGAACACGATGGCGATCACGATCAGCGCCGGGATGATCCAGCGCAGCCGCGACTTGTAGTCCGGTGGCAGCACATGCACGCCGGAACCGCTGCTTTCGAAGCCTTGCAGAATCTTCAGGCCCTTGGGGGTTTGCAGGAACAGGCTGAGGGCAAAGCGCCCGGCCATCACGATGGCGACCAGGGTGGCCACGCGCGCAGGTTCCAGGTTGAAGCTGTAGCCGTCGAGGACCACGCCGACGATCGGACCGAACACGATCAGCGAAATAAGGCCGGCGAGGACCGTATCGACCACACTTTTCTTGATATCGATGGGTTTGGCAGCAGACATGTTTACACCTTCGCCACGAGTGGGCGACCAAGCAGGCCCTGAGGACGGAAAATCAGAATCACCACCAGCAGGGAGAAACTGAACACGTCTTTGTAGTCAGAGTTGATCAACCCTGAGAACAACGACTCGGAGATACCGAGGATGATCCCGCCCAGCATCGCCCCAGGCAGGGAGCCGATGCCGCCGAGTACCGCTGCGGTAAACGCCTTGATGCCGATGATGAAGCCGGCATAAAAGTCGAACGTGCCGTAATTGAGGGTGATCAGCACGCCGGCCAGGGCCGCCATGGCAGCACCGATGACAAATACGTAGGAAATGACGCGGTCGGTGTTGATCCCCAGGATCGAAGCCATCTTGCGGTCTTGCTGGGTAGCGCGGCACATGCGGCCGAGCTTGGTGTACTTGATGATGTAGGTCAGCAAGGCCATGCCGGCGAATGCCGCGACCAGGATGAACACTTTGGTGTACGTAAGCTGCACGAAGCCTGTGCCGATATCGACACGCCAGGCCCCGGCCAGCAGGGTTGGAATACCTTGTTGCTTGGCGCCCTGGGCGATCTGCGCGTAGTTCTGCAGGATCAGGGAGATCCCGATGGCGCTGATC
This sequence comes from Pseudomonas petroselini, assembly GCF_045037875.1. NCBI lineage: Bacteria > Pseudomonadati > Pseudomonadota > Gammaproteobacteria > Pseudomonadales > Pseudomonadaceae > Pseudomonas > Pseudomonas petroselini. The sequence continues at coordinate 1,323,559 of NZ_CP173614.1, read as the reverse complement.
AGCGGAGCCAGTCGGGTGGAGTTGCGCAGCGGTTTGTAGGCGACCCGTTCGATAACCCAACCGTACACGCCGGTGACGACTACGGTGAAGATCAGGGTGCCGAGAATGAGCAGCGGGAAGGATTCGATGCCGAAGTAAGCCAGCAGTGCCAGACTGATCGCCGCGAGGTAAGCGGAAATCATATAAACCTCGCCGTGGGCGAAGTTGATCATGCCAATGATGCCATAGACCATTGTGTAGCCGATGGCGATCAGGCCATAGACCGACCCGAGGGTCAGGCCGTTGACCAGTTGCTGCAGGAAAATACCATCCATAACGCAATCTCACGCGGTGAGCACCTGCACACCAGTCGGTGTGCGGCGCTTCTGGAGGAAAAGACAGATTTCAATAACAACACCACTCCCCTGTGGGAGGGGGCTTGCTCCCGATTGCGGTGCGTCAGTCATGCATGTGTTGGCTGACACTGCGCTATCGGGGGCAAGCCCCCTCCCACATTGGAAAGGTGGCGCTCAGTCTTACTTCTGCTTTTCCAGCTGGTGGTATTTGCCGTCTTTATCCCACTGGTAAACCACGTAGTCGGAGACTTTCAGGTCGCCCTTGGCATCCCACGTCTTCTCGCCCATGACGGTTTTCACCGGGTGAGCCTTGAGCCACTTGGCGGCATCTTCGCCTTTATTGGATTTGGCACCGTTGAAGCCGGCGGCCAGGGCCTGGACCGAGGCGTAGGCGTAAAGGGTGTAGCCTTCCGGCTCGTAGCCAGCCTTACGGAAGTCGTCGACGACCGCCTTGCTGTCTGGCAACAGGCGTGGGTCGGCACCGAAGGTCATGTAGACGCCATCGACGTACTGGTTGCCACCGGCGGTTTTCGCCAGTTCGTCGGTCACTACGCCGTCGTCGGACATGAATGCAGCCTTGAGACCCGCTTCACGGATCTGGCGGACCAGTGGGCCGGCTTCAGGGTGCAGGCCGCCGAAGTAGACGACGTCGGCACCAATGGAGCGGATCTTGGTGACCAGGGCGCTGAAGTCTTTCTCGCCACGGGTCAGGCCTTCTTCCAGCACCGGCTTGACGCCACGCTTGGTCAACTGGGCAGCAGTGGCGTCGGCCAGGCCTTTGCCGTAGGTGTCCTTGTCGTTGATCACCGCGACTTTCTTGCCCTTCAGCACGTCGACGATGTAATCGCCGGCGACGATGCCTTGCTGGTCGTCGCGGCCGCACATGCGGAACATGGCGCCCAGGCCGCGCTCGGTCACTTGTGGGTTGGTGGAACCTGGGGTGATCGCGATGATGCCCGCTTCGTCATACACCTCGGACGCCGGAATGGTGTTGGAGGAGCAGAAGTGCCCGACCACGCCGATCACTTTGTCCTGGTCCGCCAGGCGGTTGGCCACGGCCACGGCCTGCTTGGGTTCGCAGGCATCATCGCCGGCAACCAGCACGATTTTCTCGCCGTTGATACCGCCGGCCTTGTTGATCACATCGGCTGCCGCCTGGGCACCCTTCATGTACTGCTCACCGAAAGCGGCGTTGGCACCGGTCATCGGCCCCGCAACGCCAATCTTCACATCAGCTTGAACAAACGTAGAAACACCCAGCGCCGCAGCAACGGCGAGGGCCAGAAAACCTTTCTTGTAAAACGTCTGGGACATGAGTGGTGCTCCGATATTTTTGATTTTTGGCACGACAACTTGCGTTCAAACTTTTCACTGAAAGCCCAGAGCAAAGCGCGTGCCATTAGGTTTTTATTCTTCAAAAAGACACGGTGTCATTGTTATTGCAGGCGTTTCGGCGCCTTTTGCCAGGACGTGCAACCGCCTGGCACGCGGAGGTGCAACCAATGACTGCAAAAAGTACAACCCTGGAAGGTGGCACCTGCAACCAGAGGGATAAACGACAGCTCCTGCAGCTGTAACCGCATGCGTAACGGAACTGCACATTTACAGTGCGTGATTGCTACGACTTGCACCAATACAGATTAGTAGGCTGCTAAGAAAATGCAGGCTTTTGAGCGGTATTTCGTTGATCAGATCACGATCCTCAGGCATTGCCCGGCGTGATACAGCGAGAATCCAGCTTCATACAGACAGCTACGCAGGCCTACGCCGGCCAACGGTTGCATCGGCGCGAATGGAATCGGCAGCGCCTGGGGATTCTGGTGACACACATAGTCGGCAAACGCCTTGCCGACCACGCTGCCAGTGGTCACGCCGCGCCCGTTATAACCGGTGACCGCCAACAGTCCCGGAGCGGGTTCGAACAGGCGCATCAAGTGATCCGGGGTGAAGGCGATACAACCGGTCCAGGTGAACTCCCACTGCACCGATTTGAGGTACGGGAAGTAATGCCGCTGCACCCGATCAGCCCACGCCTTGAGGAACCAAGCGGGTTTCTGGTTGCCGTTGCCCAAACTGCCGAGCAACAAGCGGCCATCGGCATCGCGGCGGATGCTGCTCAAGACCTGGCGTGTGTCCCAAGAGCCTTGGCCGCCCGGGAGGATTTGCCTGGCGGCGTCGTCGGTCAGCGGGGCCGACGCGACCTGATAGTAATAGCCGGGGAAGAAATTACGCCGCAGCTCGGTCCATTCGCCTTCGGTGTAGGCGTTGGATGCAATCACCACCTGTGCAGCCTGCACTGAGCCTTGCGCGGTTTGCACCGACCAGTGCGCACCCTGGCGCTCCAGTTGGGTGACGGGAGAATGATCGAACAGATGCCCGCCCAGATCGACTGCCGCGTTGGCCAAACCACTGGTGTAAGCCATCGGATTCAAGGTGCCGGCACGTCTGTCCAGCAAGGCAGCGGCGATTTTGCGCGTGCCCGTAGCGTCCTCGCAGGCCTGGCCGGTGAGTAATTCCACCGGTGCGCCACGACGCTTCCATTGTTGTTCACGGCTGCGCAAATCTGCCTCGCCACGGGCGTTGTGCGCCATGTGCAAGGTGCCCTCGCGGCGCAATTGGCAATCAATGTTGTACTTGTCGATCAGGCTGAACACCAGCGACGGCGCCGCGCCCAACATCCGGTTGAGCTGACTGCCCACCGCCTCGCCGAAACCGGCTTCGATCTCGTCCGGCGGGATCCACATCCCCGCGTTCACCAGCCCCACATTGCGCCCCGAACCGCCATGGCCGGTACGATGGGCCTCCAGCACGGCAACACTTTTACCCTGTTCCAACAAATGAATGGCCGCCGACAGGCCAGTGATGCCGGCACCAATCACGCACACATCGACCTTAACCTCGCCGCTGAGCGCAGCGCGATCCGGCCGGCCTGGGGTGAGGTGTTCCCACAAACATGTTTCGCGCAGTGCCATTGCCAGACTCCGATGAGACCTAACAAACAACGAGTGTTCTGAATTGCTAACCCAATCCAATGTGGGAGGGGGCTTGCCCCCGATGGCGGTGTGTCAGTCGACAGATGTACATCTGATCCACCGCTATCGGGGGCAAGCCCCCTCCCACATTTTGACCTCACTCCAACTTAAGGGATCAGTCGAAGGTGATGCCTTGAGCCAAAGGTAACTCCAGCGAGTAGTTCACGGTATTGGTCTGGCGACGCATGTACCCGCGCCACGCATCCGAACCCGACTCACGCCCGCCACCGGTCTCTTTCTCACCGCCAAACGCGCCACCGATTTCCGCGCCACTCGGGCCGATGTTGACGTTGGCGATGCCGCAATCGCTGCCGACCGCCGACATGAATTGCTCGGCTTCACGCACGTCGGTGGTGAAGATGCACGACGATAAGCCTTGCGGCACGGCATTGTTCAGGCGCAGGGCTTCGGCGAAGTCGCTGTAGCCCACCACATAGAGAATCGGGGCGAAGGTTTCGGTGCACACCACATCGCTTTGCTCGGGCATTTCCACAATGGCCGGCGACACGTAGTAGGCGTTGGGAAACTTGTCTTCCAGTTGACGCTTGCCACCGAACACCTTGCCGCCTTCGCTCAAGGCTTGCTCCAGGGCGTCCTGCATATTGTCGAAACCATGCTTGTCGATCAGCGGGCCGATCAGGTTGCCTTCCAGCGGGTGGCCGATGCGTACTTTGGAATAGGCTGCCTTGAGACGCGTGACGATTTCTTCTTTGACCGACGCGTGGGCGATCAGGCGACGCAAGGTGGTGCAACGCTGGCCGGCGGTGCCGACGGCGCTGAACAGGATCGCGCGTACGGCCATGTCCAGGTCGGCGCTTGGGCCGAGGATCATCGCGTTGTTGCCGCCCAGCTCAAGAATGCTGCGGGCAAAACGTGCGGCGACCTTCGGCGCCACTTCACGGCCCATGCGCGTGCTGCCGGTGGCGCTGATCAGGGCGACGCGCGGGTCATCCACCAGCGCGGCACCCGCGTCGCGGCCGCCGATGATCACTTGGCTCAGGTACTCGGGAGCGCCGTCGAATTGCTTCAACACGCGCTCGAACAGCGCCTGGCAGGCCAGGGCGGTGAGCGGGGTCTTTTCCGACGGTTTCCAGATCACCGCGTTGCCGCACACCAGGGCCAGGGTGGTGTTCCACGCCCACACGGCCACCGGGAAGTTGAAGGCGCTGATCACGCCGACCACACCCAGCGGGTGCCAGGTTTCACGCATGTGGTGGCCCGGACGCTCAGAGGCGATGGTCAAACCGTACAACTGGCGCGACAGGCCGACGGCGAAGTCGCAGATGTCGATCATTTCCTGCACTTCACCCAGGCCTTCCTGGGTGATCTTGCCGGCTTCCCAGGACACCAGCTCGCCCAGGTCGGCCTTGTATTCACGCAGTACATCGCCAAATTGACGTACCAATTCGCCACGGCGCGGTGCCGGCACTTTGCGCCAGGCTTCGAATGCATGCTCGGCGCGACTGACCTGTTGCTCCACCTCGGCCGCGCCCTCCCAGTCCACGGCGCCGATGCGACTGCCATCAATCGGCGAATGCACAGGCTGTTTGCCCGACTGGTACAGCGCCGGGTTTACCCCGAGACGATCAAGCAATGCGGCAACCATGGGTCACTCCTTCATTCTGCAAACAAAAAATTGCGCCGCGGCCCGCACGGCGATCCAGACCTTATTTGTAGCTGGCCCAAGACTTGCCAACAAACGACGATTAGGCGAGATATCATTCCGTTTATTCATGCAAAGAATAAAAAGAGGCGTGCCGTGCTGAACAAAAGACATTTGCCCTCGATCACTGCCCTGCAGTGTTTCGAAGCCGCGACCCGCCACCTCAGCTTTACCCGCGCGGCCGAGGAGCTGAACCTCACGCAAAGCGCGGTGAGCAAGCAGGTGGCGCAGTTGGAAGAATTGTTACAACACCTGCTGTTTCGTCGGGTGCGCCGCCGTTTGCAGATGACGCCAGCGGGCGACCTGTACCTGGTGGAAGTGCGCAAGATCCTTACGCAGGTGGAGATGTCCACCCACTATTTGCGCTCCTATGGCGGCGAGACCGAAGTGTTGCGCGTCTCCACGCCCTACACCTTCGGCGCGCGCTGGCTGGTGCCGCGCCTCAAGGGCTGGCGGCTGCGTCATCCGCAGATCCATCTGGACCTGTGCAACGAGCAGGACGCAGACGACCTGCTGCAAGGCAAGGCCGATATGGCCTTCTACTTCGGCCAGGGCTCACGCCCCGGCACCGAGAGCCTGAAACTCTTCAGCGAGGAGCTGGTGCCGGTGTGCGCGCCGGAGAGCTTGCCGGCGCAGCCGTTCACCGATCCCACGCAACTGAGCGACCTGGTGCTGCTGCAAAACGCCTCGCGGCCACAGGGCTGGCATGACTGGTTCGCCAGCCAGGGCTTTCACACCGAACACAGCTACCACGGGCCGCGTTTCGACACCTTCTATATGTGCATTCGGGCCGCGCAGGTAGGGTGTGGTGTCGCGCTGCTGCCGCGGTTTCTGGTGGAGGAGGAATTGGCCGACGGTAAGTTGGTGATTCCTTGGCAGCATGCGATGCCGAGCCAGGACGCGTATTACCTGGCCTACCCGGAGCATTCGGCGGAGGTGCCCAAGGTGCGGGATTTTGTGAAGTGGATGATGGAGCAAGTTATTTAGTGCCTGGAATACCGCTATCGGGAGCAAGCCCCCTCCCACATTTGGAATGCATTTCAACTGTGGGAGGCGGCTTGCTCCCGATGGCGCCGGTGGCCTTGGCAAAAAAATCACTGGCAAACCGACCCACGTCTATGCGCCACTAGCCCCCTTTCCTTAATTGTGCGTAAAGGTCGGCACCCATCGCCGACCCGTCTGGAGATTCCCGTTATGAGCGAGAGTGTGTTTGCCGATCGCATCGTGCAGAACTTGCTCGACACCGACTTCTACAAGCTGACCATGATGCAGGCGGTGCTGCACAACTACCCCAACGTGGAAGTTGAATGGGAGTTTCGTTGCCGCAACAGCGAAGACCTGCGTCCGTACCTGGCGGAGATCCGTTACCAGATCGAACGCCTCGCCGAGCTGAGCCTGAGCCCGGATCAGTTGGGTTTCCTGGAGCGCATCAGCTTCATGAAGCCGGACTTCCTGCGGTTCCTCGGGCTGTTCCGCTTCAACTTGCGTTATGTGCAGACCGGCATCGAGAACGGCGAGCTGTTCATCCGCCTGCGCGGGCCGTGGCTGCATGTCATCCTGTTTGAAGTGCCGATGCTGGCCATCGTCAGCGAAGTGCGCAACCGCTACCGCTACCAGACCGTGATCCTAGAACAGGCCCGCGAACAGCTGTACCGCAAGTTCGACTGGCTGACCGCCAACGCCAGCAGCGACGAGCTGTCCGAGCTGCAAGTGGCCGACTTCGGCACGCGCCGACGCTTCTCGTACCGGGTGCAGGAAGAGGTGGTCAGCGTGCTCAAGCATGACTTCCCTGGGCGCTTTGTCGGCACCAGCAACGTGCACCTGGCCCGCGAGTTCGATATGAAGCCGCTGGGTACCATGGCCCACGAATGGATCATGGCCCACCAGCAACTCGGCCCGCGCCTGATCGACAGCCAGATCGCCGCGCTGGACTGCTGGGTCCGCGAATACCGTGGCCTGCTGGGTATCGCCCTGACCGACTGCATCACCACCGACGCGTTCCTCGGCGACTTCGACCTGTACTTCGCCAAGCTTTTCGACGGCCTGCGCCATGACTCCGGCGACCCGGTGCAGTGGGCGGAAAAAGCCATCGCCCACTACCACAAGCTCGGCATCGAACCGATGAGCAAGACCCTGGTGTTCTCCGACAGCCTGTCGCTGCCCAAGGCCCTGGAAATATTCCGTGCGCTGCGCGGTCGGATCAATGTGAGCTTTGGCATCGGCACCAACCTGACCTGCGACATTCCAGGTGTCGAGCCGATGAGCATCGTGCTTAAAATGACCGCCTGCAATGGCCAGCCCGTCGCGAAGATCTCCGATGAAGCGGGCAAGACCCACTGCACCGACCCGAATTTCGTCGCCTATTTGCGTCATGTTTTCAAAGTACCTGCCATCTCTAGCAAGGAGTGAATCATGCAAGCCGTACAGCGTGAGATTGCTGAACAGCTCAAGGTCCAAGCGCCGTTTAACGACCAGGCCGCCCTTGAGGCCGAGGTTGCCCGCCGCGTGACCTTTATCCAGGATTGCCTGCGCAATTCCGGGCTCAAAACGTTGGTGCTGGGCATCAGTGGTGGCGTCGACTCCCTGACTGCCGGCCTGCTCGCCCAACGCGCGATGCAGGAACTGCGCGCCAGCACCGGTGATGAGGCCTACCGTTTTATCGCCGTGCGCCTGCCCTACGAAACCCAGTTCGATGAGCTCGACGCCCAGGCCTCGGTGGACTTTATCGAGCCCGACGAGCGTCACACCGTGAACATCGGCCCAGCGGTGAAAGCCCTGGCCAATGAAGTGGCGGCGTTCGAAGGCAAGGCGGCGGTGTCCCGCGATTTCGTGCTGGGCAACACCAAGGCGCGCATGCGCATGGTGGCGCAGTACACCATCGCGGGCGCGGCGGGTGGGCTGGTGATCGGTACCGACCATGCGGCGGAAGCGGTGATGGGCTTTTTCACCAAGTTCGGTGATGGGGCCTGCGATTTGGCACCGTTGAGCGGGCTGGTGAAGAACCAGGTGCGTGCGATTGCACGGCACTTTGGGGCGCCGGAGTCGCTGGTGGAGAAGGTTCCGACGGCCGACCTGGAAGACTTGTCGCCGGGCAAGCCGGATGAAGCGTCCCATGGCGTGACCTACGCCGAGATCGATGCCTTTCTGCACGGTGAGCCGGTGCGTGAGGAAGCGTTCCAGATTATCTGCGAGACGTACCGCAAGACTGAGCACAAGCGGGTCATGCCGTTTGCGCCGTGAAGTGAACCAGATAGGCTGGTGTTGACTGTTAGACCGCTATCGCAGGCAAGCCAGCTCCCACAGTTGACCGGGTTCCAGCATGAGAATGCGGTGGAATGTGGGAGCTGGCTTGCCTGCGATGAACGATGACTCGGTTCAACTGGCCGCCCACAAAAAAGCGCCCTTCAGGGCGCTTTTTTTTCGACCGGCGTCGGCTTACTTAACCGTCACAGTGCCTTTCATCATCGAGATGTGGCCTGGGAACGAGCAGAAGAACGCATAGTCAGTCCCGGCGGCCAGCTTCGACACGTCGAAGGTCACCGAGTCTTTCTCGCCGGCACCGATGATCTTGGTGTGGGCGATGATGCGGGTATCGCCTTCTTTCAGGTAATTCTTGTCGATACCGGCAGCCATACCGTCGCTGGCAACACCAGGCATGTCGGCGGCGGAACTCAGCACCCAGTTATGGCCCATGACGTTTTTCGGCAGGTTGCCGGAGTGAGTCAGCTCGACGGTGAATGTCTTGCAGCTCTTGTCGATTTCAATGGCTTTGGTGTTGAAGGACATCTGGTCAGTGGAGTCGACGGTGACCTTGCACTCTGCAGCAAGCAACTGGCCGCTCGCCAGAGTCAGCAGGGAAACAGCAACGAGTTTGGCAAACATGTGAATCTCCAAGGCAGGGTTTAAACAATACGTCATGCGACAAGGGTGCCTGATACAGGCATAAATTCTTATGATCTGAATCAACAGATTGTATACAACTTTAGGCTATCAGACTGATCAACACAATCAACCAGCCAAAGTACTGCCACCTGCCTATGATCGGCCCATCACCCACTGGAGTCCGAGCCATGCACCTCAATCAACTGTTCAACGGCCTGTTGGCTGCCTACGCCTGCGGTAAGTGAAGGCCAAGCGCACCTTGAAGCTGCTACCATGTCGTCCCAAGGCAGCTGCGTGCCGCCACCCTCACCTTCGACCCTAGAGGATCGCCCATGGCCAAACCTAATTACTCCTTCGCCAAACGTCAGAGAGACTTGGCCAAGGAACAGAAGAAAGAGGAAAAACTGCAACGCAAGAAAGCCGCTGCAGATGAAGAAGCCGGCGCACTGAACCCGGATGCTGAGGGTGATGTTGAAGTAACGAGCGACGCGACCGAAACACCAAAAGATCCGGCTGAATAATTTCCTTTGTGCTGAGCCGGCGCCTCCGGCTCGGCACAATCAACCGTTATTCCAGCGGCATCACCGTCACCCGCACTTCCGGGTCATGGTTCCCCCCTCCCAGAATCACCCCTCGCAACGGCGACACATCAGAGAAATCCCGGCCCCAGGCCAGGGTGATGTGCTCCAGTGCCGGTTGCACATTGTTCGTCGGATCAAAATCCACCCAGCCCGACACTGGGCAATACACCGACACCCATGCATGGGACGCATCGGCGCCGATCAGCCGTGGCTGGCCGGGCGGTGGCTGGGTGAGCAGGTAGCCGCTGATGTAGCGCGCCGCCAGCCCGCGCGAGCGCAGGCAGGCGAGCATCAGGTGGGCGAAGTCCTGGCAAACACCGCGTCGGCGCTCCAGCACCTCTACCAGCGGCGTGGCAACCTGGGTGGCTTCGGCATCGAAGGTGAACTCGCTGAAAATTTTCTCCATCAACGCCTGCACGCCCAGCAACAACGGTTTGCCCGGCGGGAAACAACTTTCTGAAAACTCGACGAAGGTTTTTTTCAGGTGCACGTAGGGCGATTCAAAACGGTAGCGGCAAGCCTCGATCAGCTCAGGGGACATGGCCTGGCTGCTGTAGGTGAGGCTATCGCGGGTCTGGTCCCAGGGCGGCGACTGCCGGAAATCCAATGCCGGCCGCGCCAGCACTTCCACGGTCAGCCCGGCGTTCACCAGCAATTCATCATGGGGTCGCTCAAAGGCCAGGCGCGTTATCGGGTTGCCGAACACATCCAGCTCATCGCGACGTGACGATGGCTGCGGGCTGATCTCCAACTGCTGCGAACTGCAGCGCTGCCAGGCGCACGGCCGAGGCCACAGGTGCGCCAACTGCTGGGCCAGGGACACCGCGCTGTCGTAGTGGTAATGGGTATCGTGGAAAATCTGGTAGCGCGCACTCATCACACCGACACCGTTTGCTGGCTGACATCATCCACATGGGCGAAATGGCGCAAGGCCAGGCGATCCGACACTTGCCCACTCTCATCGGCGACCGCTTGCAGCAGGTCCGCCAGGCCATCCAACGCGGCACGCACACTGGACTCGCCAAACAACGGGTTCTCCAGGCAGCCCAGGTCGAAACGCGCCAAACGTTCGATCAACGGGGCGAGACCGGTTTCCCGAGGCACGCCGAAATCATCGTTGAGCCGCCGCAGGGTACGGCTCACCAGTTTCAATTGGAACAACACCGCATGGGGGTTCTGCTCGTCCAGCAGCAGCAGGTCGAGCACCGGGATCAACTGCGGCACGGCCAGGTAACGCGAGCGGTAGGTGATGCTGCTGTTGCCCAGCTCCAGCAACCACTCCAACCCCGCCTGATCAAACACCGCCACGCCACGCAAAAACGCCGCGAGGCTGCTGCTGAGGAATTGCAGGCGCTCGATGCGCCGGCCCATCATCAAGAAGCGCCAGCCTTCGTCGCGGGTCATGTCGTCCAGGGCAAACCCGGACAGCGCCGCCAGGGACATCACCAGGCGGTTGAGGAAATCCAGCAATTCGCCAAAGTCCGGGGTGTCGCTTTCCAGCTCCATGGCTTCGCGCTGCAGCTCTACCAAGGCCTGCCAGTTCTCCCTGGACAACTTGCCGCGCACCTGGGATGCCGCCCACTGCAAGCGTTGCAGGTTGGCGCGCAAGCTCGACGGCCAGTCGTCACCGAGCAGCGCAGCCAGCAGGCGTTCGGGCAACTCGCCCTCCTCCGGCAGCAGGCGCAGGTTTTCACCCAGCTCGACGGCCGCCTGCAAGGCCAACGGATCGTCGCCGTCCACATAGCGCGCCAGCACGATGCGCAACCAGCGCGCGCTGTCATCACAGCGCTCGCAGTAACGACCAAACCAGAACAGGTTTTCCACCACGCGGGACGGCAGATAAGGATCGCGGCGCACCAGGTCGTGGGCGCCGATCGCGCGCTGCGCGCGCCACTGCTCGCCACCGGCGGCGCGTTCACCCAGCACCCACGTGTCCTTGCTTGCCCCACCGCGCTGCATCGACACCACTTCGGCATCAGCCTCGGCGGCCACCCGCGTCAGGCCACCAGGCAGCACACGGTAACCCTCGGCGCTGGCCACGGCGTACACGCGCATGCCGATGGCGCGGTGCTGCAGGTGGTCATCCACGGTGTGCCATACCGGCGCCTGGGACAATTGCGCCAGTTCCTGGGCGACGTAGGCGTATGGGCGCGCGCGCATGCGCTCGGCCAGGGCCTGGCGTTGTTCATCGTTCAGGTCACGGCCGAATACCGGGGCGAAACTTTGCGACGGAAACGCGGGCTTGATCAGCAGTTCCGGCAGTTTCTCCAGGGCTTCGGCGAGCACCGGTGCTTCACCGCACCACCACGTGGCGATAGACGGCAGGATCAGCGTTTCACCGAACAGGAATTCGTTGATCTTGGGTAAAAAGCCAAGCAAGCCCGGTGATTCCAGCACGCCACTGCCCAGGGCATTGGCCACCAGCACATTGCCTTGGCGCACGGCATCGAGCAGGCCAGGCACGCCGAGGGCCGAGTCGGTGCGCAGTTCCAGCGGGTCGCAGAAATCGTCATCCAGGCGGCGCATGATCGCGTGTACCCGGCGCAGGCCGCTGAGGGTTTTCAGGAACACGGTGCTGTCGCGCACGGTGAGATCGCCGCCTTCCACCAACGGGTAGCCGAGTTGGCGCGCGAGGTAGAGGTGTTCGAAGTAGCTTTCGTTGAAACGGCCTGGCGTGAGCAGCACGATCAATGGCGGCTGGTCATCACTCGGCGCCTGGCGGGCCAGGGTTTCCTGAAGCGTGCGGAAAAAACCGGTGAGGTGCTGCACCTGCAGGTCACGGTACAAGTCCGGAAAGGCACGGGACACGATGGTGCGGTTTTCCAATGCATAGCCAGCACCCGACGGCGCCTGGGTACGGTCGGCGGTGACCCACCAACGGCCATCCGGGGTGCGCGCCAGGTCCACGGCGTACAGGTGCAGGAACGCACCGTCCGGCGGCTGGATGCCCTGGCACGGCCACAGGAAATTGTTATGCCCGAACACCAGTTCGGCCGGCAGTAAGCCCTCTTTGATCAGGCGTTGCGGGCCGTACAGGTCGGCGAGCACGGCATTGAGCAGCCGCGCACGCTGGGCGATACCGGCCGACAGGTGCCGCCATTCGTCAGCGGCCAGCACATGGGGCAGCAGGTCCAGTTCCCACGGACGGTCGGCGCCCTTGGGGTCGGCGTAGACGTTGTAGGTCACGCCGTTTTCCTGGATCTGCCGCGTCAGCAGCGCCTGGCGCTGGGCCAGTTGCGCGGGGGTGCTGCGTTGCAGGTGGTCAAGCAGGCGTCGCCAATGGGCACGTACCGCACCGCTGTCGTCCAGCAATTCGTGATAGGTGCCCGCGGTCAGCGGGTAACGGTCGAGCAAGTCGGACATGGAACGCTCGGCAGGGGCAAGGGGGCTCAGTTTAATTCAAATTCACCGAAATCTAATGTGGGAAGGGGCTTGCTCCCGATGGCAGTGAGTCAGTCAACTCATGTATCGGCTGATTCAGCGCAATCGGGAGCAAGCCCCCTCCCACATTTGTATCGTGTTTAGTCTTTTTTATTGGGGAAACGCCGTAGATCCAGGGTCATCGGCAACTCGTCGTTGATCACCAAGCTTGGCACAGGGAGCTTCCCTGGGCTGTGCCCCAAGCGGAAAAACCGCGCCATGCGCCGGCTTTCGGCCTCGTTGGCATTCACCGGCAAACTGTCGTAATTGCGCCCGCCCGGATGGGCGACATGGTACTGGCAACCGCCCAGCGAGCGTTGCATCCAGGTGTCCAGCAGATCAAACACCAACGGCGCATGCACCGCGATGGTCGGTTGCAGGCAGTTGGCCGGTTGCCAGGCGCGATAACGCACGCCCGCGACGAACTCACCCACGCGCCCGGTCGCGTGCAGCGGCACCGGGATGCCGTTGCAGGTCAGCAGGTAGCGTTGCGGTGGCAGCCCGGTCAATTTGACTTGCAGGCGCTCCAGGGACGAATCCACATAGCGCACCGTGCCGCCCACCGCGCCCTCCTCGCCCAGCACATGCCAGGGCTCCAGGGCCTGGCGCAGTTCCAGTTCGATACCGCTGACGGCATAGTCGCCGACCTTGGGGAAACGGAATTCCAGGTGCGCGGCGAACCATTCGGCGCGCAGCGGGTAGCCGGCCGCGTTGAGTTCGACGATCACGTCGGCGAAGTCCTGCTCGATAAAGTGCGGCAACAGGAAACGGTCGTGCAGCTCGGTGCCCCAGCGCGCCAGCTTCGGTGGTGCATAGGGTTCGCGCCAGAAGCGCGCGACCAAGGCGCGCAGCAGTAGCTGTTGCGTGAGGCTCATGCGTGCGTGGGGCGGCATCTCAAAGGCGCGCAGTTCCAGCAGGCCCAGGCGGCCGGTGGCGCCATCCGGCGAGTAGAGCTTGTCGATGCAGAATTCGGCGCGATGGGTGTTGCCCGTCACGTCGATCAGCAGGTTACGCAGCAGGCGGTCGACCAACCATGGCGGGCATTCTTCGCCGGGTTCGGGCATTTGCGCGAAAGCGATTTCCAGCTCGTACAGCGCATCGTTGCGCGCCTCGTCCACACGCGGCGCCTGGGACGTCGGGCCGATGAACAGACCGGAGAACAGGTAGGACAACGACGGGTGGTTATGCCAGTAGCTGATCAGACTGCGCAGCAGATCGGGTCGGCGCAGGAACGGCGAGTCCTTGGGCGTCGCGCCGCCGAGCACAAAGTGGTTACCGCCGCCGGTGCCGGTGTGGCGCCCGTCGATCATGAATTTCTCGGTGGTGAGGCGGGTTTGCCGGGCCTCTTCGTAGAGGAATTCGGTGCGTTCCACCAACTCATCCCAGGTGGCGGACGGCTGCACGTTGACCTCGATCACACCGGGGTCCGGGGTGACGCGGAAGTTGCTCAGTCGGTTGTCGGCTGGCGGTTCATAGCCTTCCAGCAACACCGGACAGTGCAGTTCCTCGGCCGTCGCCTCGATGGCAGCCACCAGTTCCAGATAGTCTTCGACGCGTTCCAGGGGCGGCATGAACAGATAGAGGCGCCCTTCCCGTGCTTCGGCGCACAGGGCCGTGCGGGTCAGCCAATCGGCGGACTCGTCCACCTTGGGCACGCGTTCATCAACCGGCGCGGGTTCGCCGTGGGTTTGCAGTTGGGAGGTGGTCGGCAGCTCCGGTTGGTCCTGGTTAGGGTCCGTCGGGTGCACAAATGGATATTCCGCCGCCGTCACCCAAGGCTGCGAGGCCAATGGCAGGCGGTAGCCCAGCGGTGAGTCGCCCGGCACCAGGCGGCAATGGTTGTCGCGCAGGTACCAGCGCCCGCTTTGCCAGCGGTCATTGGCCGCCGTGCGCGCCAGGGGCAGCACTTGGCCGATGATTTTATCCAGGCCCTGGGCGAACACTTTGCGCAGGCGTTCGCGCTCCAGGTCATCGCTCAGGCGCGGGTCTTGGGCGGTGACGTTTTGCGGCAGCGCGCCTTCACGCCACAGGTAGTAGAAATTGTCTTCGAAGGCCGGGAACACAAAGCGCGCCGGCAGTTTAAGGCGTTCAGCGACGCTGGCCAGGAAACGCCCGGCCAGCGCGCCGTCCGCCCCATAGTCCTGCTGTTCATCGGCAATCAACGCGCTGTTGTGCCAGATCGGCACACCGTCGCGGCGCCAGTAGCAATTGAGCGACCAGCGCGGCAGCTGCTCGCCGGGGTACCACTTGCCCTGGCCGAAGTGCACCAGGCCCTTGGGCGCGTAGTGCTTGCGCATGCGCTGGAACAGTTCGGCGGACAGGCGGCGTTTATCCGGCCCGAGCGCAGCGGTGTTCCATTCGGCACCGTCGGGGTCGTCGATGGACACGAAGGTCGGCTCGCCCCCCATGGTCAGGCGTACGTCGTCCTTGAGCAGGTCACCGTCGATCTGCCGGCCCAAGGCCTGGATCGCCAGCCATTGGTCTTCGGTGTAGGGCTTGGTGACCCGTGGGGCTTCCCAAATCCGCTCTACCGACATTTCGTGGGTGAATTCGCACTCGCACGGTTCCACCAGCCCACTGATCGGTGCGGCAGACGAGGGATCGGGACTGCAGGCCAATGGAATATGGCCTTCACCGGCGAACAGCCCGGAGGTGGCATCCAAGCCGATCCATCCCGCGCCGGGCAAATACACTTCGCACCAGGCGTGCAGGTCGGTGAAGTCCACTTCCGTGCCGGATGGCCCGTCAAGGGCTTTGACGTCAGCGGTCAGCTGGATCAAATAACCGGAGACAAACCGTGCCGCCAACCCGAGGTTGCGCAGCAATTGCACCAGCAGCCAAGCCGAGTCGCGGCACGAGCCGGAGGCGTTTTCGAGGGTGAATTCCGGCGTTTGCACGCCCGGCTCCATGCGGATCAGGTAGCCGATATCGGCCGCCAGGCGCTGGTTGAGGCCCACCAGAAAGTCCACCGCCGGCAAAGGTGTGCGGTCGATACCCGCCAGGTACGCGGCAAACTTCGGCGTCAGCGGCAGGGTTTCCAGGTACGGCGCCAGCTCGCGCTGTTCATCGGCGGCGTAGCGGAAGGGGATTTTTTCGGCATAGGGCTCGAGGAAAAAGTCGAACGGGTTGAACACCGCCATCTCGGCGACCAGGTCGACCTCAATGCGCAGTTCATCGGTCTTTTCCGGAAACACCAAGCGCGCCAGGTAATTGCCCTGAGGGTCTTGCTGCCAATTGATGAAGTGCTGCTCGGGCAGCACTTTCAGTGCGTAGGACAAAATCCGCGTACGGCTATGGGCAGCCGGACGCAACCGCACAATCTGCGGGCCGAGTTCGACCGCGCGGTCGTAACGGTAATGCGTAACGTGGTGCAACGCGACATGAATCGACACGGCGGCCTCCTGCGAGCCAGGGCATGGACACAAACCGCGCAAGACTTATGCCAGAGCGGCCGTCGTTGCGCTTTATCGTAAGACCCGGTGCAGTACAGCACCAAAACGGCGCCAGCGGGGGGTGCCATGGTGCAAGTAACGCACATATTTGTGGCGTGCGTGTGAGGATCAGTGGTGAATCTACCCAGCTAGCGCGCTTTGTGCGTTGCAATGATGGCTTGGCGCAGCCGTCGCACTTCAACCAGTTTCTGGCGCATTTCGCGGTGACGCCTGCTGTTGAGCAACAGCAATCCCAGCAGGGGGAACAACACGCTCAAGCCATAGGACAGCCAATGCGGACCAAAGGCGATAGTGGGCAGCGCCGCCAGAACACAAAGCGCGAGCAGCATCACCAGCGGCCAGACCCACTTCGGCCGCCCGCGCGCGATCATGAAATTGCACTGCACGATGCCCCACGTCAGCGCGAGGCCACCCAGGAAGGAATACTGGAGGTTATCGTCCAGCGGCAAGCGTGGGAAATAACTGTCGACAATCAGCGGCACCGCAAACACCAGGCTAAACACGGCCGCGAAAATCGCGCCCATGAAGACCGGAAAATAGTGCGCCAGAAAACTACGAATGCTGGGCAGCTCATTCATCGCTCATTTCCTCATACAACCCCACGGCAATGGTGCGCACATTCCCCGAAAGCGCACTGCCGGTAAACCCGATGGCAGCGCTAAGGGCATCCTGTATCTGGGTCACCGTTGCATGCTTGACCTGCGCCGGCGTGAAACGCTTGGTCGCCTCGCCGGACAACTGTTTCAACTTGAGCATTTTGGCGCTCATGCGCGGATCCTGGATGCTGAGCAG
The DNA here is from genome assembly GCF_045037875.1 of Pseudomonas petroselini. Taxonomy (NCBI): domain Bacteria; kingdom Pseudomonadati; phylum Pseudomonadota; class Gammaproteobacteria; order Pseudomonadales; family Pseudomonadaceae; genus Pseudomonas; species Pseudomonas petroselini. The sequence goes on along the minus strand of NZ_CP173614.1, from coordinate 1,306,402 downwards.
CTCCTTCGTCAGCTTGGCACGCTCTTGCCGGTTCAATCCGCGCAGCACTTCCCTCACGCTTTTACCGGTGGTGGCCTGGTTCAACCGCACCAGTTTTACCGTGGTCAACGTCGAGGCACCGACCCCGATCAAAGACGCAGCATCCAGCGCGATCATCGTGTACTGATACCACTCCGAGCTGTCGAGCTTGTCATTTTTGGCGGGATTACTGATCTCATTGCTGACGCGATAGCCACTGGCAAAACACTGGAGTGTGCTGGCGGTGGCAGCGGTATAGCCGATCACCGTCACCACGCTGCTCGCGCCCGCCGTGAACGGCACGGCGACTGTGCCGCTGAGCACCACAAGCCAACCGAGGATCGCGCCTGCACAGGATAGGGAGGTGTTGATCGCCTCTCCCACCAGGCGCGATTCGCGGGGATTGTCCTGCACCTGTTGCGCAAACTGCGCCGGGGCGATGTATTTCTGCGCCTCACGCAAAATAATGCGTTTGGGGGCAATGCTGCAGATCGGCTGGAATTCGCGCAGGGTGACCACGTTGAAATCAGCGTCGATATACACAACACCCGCACCAACAATGCCGGGGTCGGCATCGATGGCGGCGAACAGGCGCGGCAGGTTGATCTGGCTTTCAATGCGCTGGCGCGCCATGAACTGCGAGCGGTTGGTGTCCATGCCGATGCCGGCCAGGGGGTTGCCCATGGGTGTTCTTCCTTGAAAGTGATAGTGGCCGGTGGGGCCTCATCGGGGGCAAGCCCCCTCCCACAGTTGACCGAGTTCCAGCATGAGAATGCGGTCGAATGTGGGAGGGGGCTTGCCCCCGATAGCGATTCAATGGCCGCCACCTTAACAAACAGGCTACCCATCGACTAGAAAGCAAAACGCCAGCACGAGGCTGGCGTTTGGCATGTTCAGGCTGGACTCAACGCGGCACGACCGGCTTGCGCGCAGGCTTGCCGCCCTTGCCCTTGGCCGCATCAGTGCGCTCTTTGGCTGCCTGCTTGTTGCGCGCCTGGGCCGCGGCCTTGGCTTGTTCCCGCTTGTCCCACGGGTTGCTGCCATCGCTGCCGCGAGGTGGCAGGCCAGTGTGCTGGGTGAGGATCTTGGTCGTCGTTTCCTTGGCCACTTTGTGGCTGCCGGCCGGCGTCGAGTTCTTACGACGCGCGCTCTGGTAGCTGTCCGTAGACGGCTGGTGCAGCGGGATCAACTGGTCCTTACCCGGCCCGATCAGGTCGGCGCGACCCATGCGGGTCAACGCTTCACGCAGCATCGGCCAGCCTTTCGGGTCGTGGTAGCGCAGGAAGGCCTTGTGCAGACGGCGCTGTTCTTCGCTCTTGACGATGGTCACCGCGTCACTCTTGTAGGTGACCTTGCGCAGCGGGTTCTTGCCCGAGTGGTACATCGCGGTGGCAGTGGCCATCGGCGACGGGTAGAACGCCTGCACTTGGTCGGCGCGGAAGCCGTTACCCTTGAGCCACAGGGCCAGGTTCATCATGTCTTCATCGGTGGTGCCCGGGTGGGCGGCGATGAAGTAAGGAATCAGGTACTGCTCCTTGCCCGCTTCCTTGGTGTACTTCTCGAACATGCGCTTGAACTTGTCATAGCTGCCAATGCCCGGCTTCATCATCTGGTTGAGCGGACCTTCCTCGGTGTGTTCCGGGGCGATCTTGAGGTAGCCACCGACGTGGTGGGTGACCAACTCTTTGACGTACTCCGGCGACTCAACGGCCAGGTCGTAGCGCAGGCCGGAGGCGATCAGAATCTTCTTCACACCCGGCAATGCACGAGCGCTGCGGTACAGCTGGATCAACGACGAGTGGTCGGTGTTCAGGTTCGGGCAGATGCCAGGGAATACGCACGACGGCTTGCGGCACGCGGATTCGATCTCAGGGCTCTTGCAGGCGATGCGGTACATGTTCGCGGTCGGGCCGCCGAGGTCGGAGATCACGCCGGTAAAACCTGGGACCTTGTCGCGGATCTCTTCGATTTCGCGAATGATCGACTCTTCGGAACGGTTCTGGATGATGCGACCTTCGTGCTCGGTGATCGAGCAGAACGTGCAGCCGCCGAAGCAGCCACGCATGATATTCACCGAGAAACGGATCATGTCGTAGGCCGGGATTTTTTCCTTGCCGTACGCCGGGTGCGGGACGCGGGCGTAAGGCATGCCGAACACGTAGTCCATTTCTTCGGTGGTCATCGGAATCGGTGGTGGGTTGAACCACACGTCGACTTCACCGTGCTTCTGCACCAGGGCGCGGGCGTTGCCTGGGTTGGTTTCCAGGTGCAGCACGCGGTTGGCGTGGGCATAGAGCACCGCATCACCACGGACTTTTTCCACCGATGGCAGGCGTATCACGGTCTTGTCGCGGGTCATGCGCGGGCTGGCCAGGATCTGCACGACCTTGGCTTCTTCCGGATCATCAACCGGACCCTTTTCCTGCTCGATGGCGCAGGCCTGGGTGTCCTGGGTGTTGACGTACGGGTTGATGATCTTGTCGACCTTGCCCGGACGGTCGATACGCGTGGAGTCCACTTCGTACCAACCGGCAGGCGTATCACGACGAATGAACGCGGTGCCGCGCACGTCGGTGATGTCTTCGATCTTGTGGCCCCACGACAGGCGCTGGGCAACTTCGACGATAGCGCGCTCGGCGTTGCCGTACAGCAGGATATCGGCGGTGGCATCGATCAGGATCGAGTTGCGCACACGGTCCTGCCAGTAGTCGTAGTGGGCGATGCGGCGCAGGGAGGCTTCGATGCCGCCGAGTACGATCGGCACGTTCTTGTAGGCTTCCTTGCAACGCTGGCTGTACACCAGGCTCGCGCGGTCCGGGCGTTTGCCGGCCATGCCGCCGGGGGTGTAGGCGTCGTCGGAACGGATTTTCTTGTCGGCGGTGTAGCGGTTGATCATCGAGTCCATGTTGCCGGCCGCGACACCGAAGAACAGGTTCGGCTCGCCGAGCTTCATGAAGTCGTCTTTGGACTGCCAGTTCGGCTGCGCAATGATCCCGACGCGGAAGCCCTGGGACTCCAGCAGCCGGCCGATGATCGCCATGCCGAACGACGGATGGTCAACGTACGCATCACCGGTGACGATGATGATGTCGCAGGAATCCCAGCCAAGCTGATCCATCTCCTCCCTGCTCATCGGCAGGAATGGCGCAGGACCGAAACATTCGGCCCAGTACTTGGGATAGTCAAATAACGGCTTGGCTGTTTGCATGACGGTGACCGGTGTTGAGATGAAAAATCGCGGGCGCGGAATATAGCACAAATTTTGACCAATTCCGACGGTAATGGTCGGAATTGAGCAGACGGGTTACTCGTCGTCGTCGAAGTTGTAGCTGCCCGGCGCAAGGTTTTCGAAGCGGGTGTACTTACCAATGAAGGCCAGCCGGATAAACCCGATGGGGCCGTTCCGCTGCTTGCCGATGATGATCTCGGCGATGCCCTTGTGCTCGGTCTCGGGGTGGTACACCTCGTCGCGGTACACGAACATGATCACGTCGGCGTCCTGCTCGATCGCTCCGGATTCCCGCAAGTCGGAGTTCACCGGGCGCTTGTTGGGACGTTGTTCCAGGGAACGGTTGAGCTGCGACAACGCCACCACCGGGCAGTTGAATTCCTTGGCCAGGGCTTTGAGGGACCGGGAAATTTCGGAAATTTCATTGGTCCGGCTGTCACCGCTGGAGCCCGGGATCTGCATCAACTGCAGGTAGTCGATCATGATCAGCGCGATGTCGCCGTGCTCACGCACCAGGCGGCGGGTGCGCGCGCGCATTTCCGAGGGGCTGATACCGGCGGTGTCATCGATAAACAACTTGCGATCGTTGAGCAGGTTGACCGCCGACGTCAGGCGCGGCCAATCGTCGTCTTCCAACTGGCCGGAACGCACCTTGGTCTGGTCGATACGGCCCAGGGACGAGAGCATCCGCATGATCAACGATTCACCTGGCATCTCGAGGGAGTACACCAGGACGGTCTTGTCGCTGCGCAATACGGCGTTTTCCACCAGGTTCATCGCAAAGGTGGTCTTACCCATGGACGGACGGCCGGCGACGATGATCAAGTCGGAAGGCTGCAGGCCACTGGTTTTCTCGTCCAGGTCGGCATAACCGGTGGAAATCCCGGTAATCGCGGCATCGGTGTTGAACAGCGTATCGATGCGGTCGATGGCCTTGGTCAACAGGTCGTTGACGCTGACCGGGCCGCCGGTTTTCGGGCGCGCTTCGGCGATCTGGAAGATCTGGCGCTCGGCTTCGTCGAGGATCTCGGCGGCGGTGCGGCCTTCGGGGTTGAAGGCGCTGTCGGCGATCTCGGTGCTGATGCCGATCAACTGCCGCAGGGTGGCCCGCTCACGGACAATCTGGGCATAGGCCTTGATGTTGGCGACAGAGGGCGTGTTTTTCGCCAGTTCGCCCAGATAGCCCAGGCCGCCAACTTGGGAGGTCTGGCCTTCCTTGTCCAACTGCTCGGCCAGCGTCACCACGTCGATCGGCGAGTTCTGGTCGGCCAGCTTAGCGATGGCCCGGAAGATCAGGCGGTGGTCATGACGATAGAAATCACCGTCCGAGACTTGATCCAGCACGCGTTCCCAGGCGTTGTTGTCCAGCATCAAACCACCGAGCACGGCCTGTTCGGCCTCGATGGAATGCGGCGGCACCTTCAGGGCAGCGGTTTGCAGATCGTATTGCTCAGGAGCTGAAATATCGTTCATGGCCACTTGGAATTAGGGGTGTGTAGAAAAACAAAAGGCACGACCTGTAAACAGGATCGTGCCCGATGTTAACTGCCTGACACGCGAGGTGCCAGTCAGTTAGTGCTGCTTAAGCTGCTACCACGACAACGCGTACGGTGGCTTCAACTTCGGCGTGCAGGTGCACGGCTACGTCGAATTCGCCTACGTTGCGGATGGTGCCGTTCGGCAGACGAACTTCGCTCTTCTGCACTTCAACGCCGGAGGCGGTCAGTGCATCAGCGATGTCGTGGGTGCCGATCGAACCGAAAAGCTTGCCTTCGTCACCGGCGGTGGCAGTGATAGTCACTTCCAGCTCAGCCAGTTGGGCAGCGCGAGTTTCGGCCGAAGCTTTTTTGTCTGCTGCTGCTTTTTCCAGCTCAGCACGACGCTCTTCAAACGCAGCCAGGTTGGCAGCGGTTGCAGCGGTGGCTTTGCCGTAAGGCAGCAGGTAGTTACGACCGTAACCGGCCTTAACGTTCACTTTGTCGCCCAGGTTGCCCAGGTTGGCGACTTTTTCCAGAAGGATCAGTTGCATGTGAAAATCCTCTAACTTTTAACCTTCACCGTTCGCGTTATCGGCGTCTTTCGGCGCCAGACGACCGCGAAAATCAATCAGGCCGTCGACAATGGCCAGAACCACGAGTAACGGATAGATCAGCTGCATGAACAGCAACATCGTTACGTACATCCCCACCAGCCAAAACTTGGCCAGGCGCTTCTGCGCGACCAGCCCATGAATCAGGGCCAGCCCGGCAAACACCAGCGGTACGCTGCAAAACAGCACCATCAAGGCCATCTGCGAACCGAGGTTCGGCCCGATAACCATGAGAGCCAGCAGCAACATCGCCGGGCCCACGGGGATTCTGATACTGCGAAATTCGCGACCAAAACCACCCGGGTTGTACAACAACGCCTGCCAATATCGCCCAAGCATCAGGCTCAGCACGCTGACGATCTGCATCATTACCGCCATCAGGCCGATCAGGGCCGGTGCAATCAGTGTTGCCAGTCGCGCTCGCTCTTCTACCGACAGCTGCTGGTAGAGTTCCCCGAGGGCCATCGGCAGGATCTTGACGATCTCTTGCGACAGCGCCTCGATTTGCGGGCGGAAAGCCGCGTCAATCAACACCGAAAACACCAACCCCAATGCCACGCTGACCAGCAGCGTGCGGACCCAGGACTCACTTGCGCGTAAAACCAACGCAAGGCTCGACGACCCCAGCAGTACCAAAAGTACCTTGGGTTCGCCCAATTGCAGCCACCAGATCAAGGCGGCCAGCAACCCCAGGGCCAGGACGCCAAAGGCGTCCCGCAAACCGCGCCGCAGGAGCACAAGGCATCCAGCGGCAGCACCCAACCAATACAACAACGGCAATGCTGCACATCCAGCCACTACCAGAGTGGCCTGCACGCGACCGCGCATGATGAACTCAGCTAAGGCGCGCATGCATTCAATCCCTTACTACTTGTCGACTGCCCGGTCTCAGCGGCCGTGGCTGTCGGTGTAGGCCAGCAGGGCCAGGAAGCGGGCGCGCTTGATAGCGGTGGCCAGCTGACGCTGATAACGTGCTTTGGTACCGGTGATACGGCTTGGAACGATTTTGCCGGTCTCGGATACGTAGGCTTTCAGAGTGTTGAGATCTTTGTAATCGATCTCTTTCACGTCTTCAGCGGTGAAGCGGCAGAATTTACGACGACGGAAGAAACGTGCCATTTGATAGGCTCCTTAAAAGGTCCGTGGATTACTCGTCAGCGTTATCGCTGTTGTCGCTGTCATCACTGTCAGCGCTATCAGCGCCTTCGTGCTCAGGACGGTCGCGACGCTCACGGCGCTCACTGCGGTTTTCTTCAGCCTTGAGCATCTCGGATTGGCCGGTAACGGCTTCTTCGCGACGGATGACCAGGTTACGGATCACTGCATCGTTGTAGCGGAAGTTGTCTTCCAGCTCGGCCAGGGCCTTGCCAGTGCACTCAACGTTCAGCATCACGTAGTGAGCCTTGTGAACATTGTTGATTGCGTAGGCCAGTTGACGACGGCCCCAATCTTCCAGACGGTGGATTTTGCCGCCGTCTTCTTCGATCAGCTTGGTGTAACGCTCAACCATGCCGCCGACTTGCTCGCTTTGATCCGGGTGGACCAAAAAGATGATTTCGTAATGACGCATGAATGCTCCTTACGGGTTGTAGCCTGCCGCTCAAAAACGGTCAGACAAGGAGTGAATGACACTTATGGATCTTGCCGCAGGGAGGCACATCGGTGCCCGCCAGGAAGGCAAGGGGCGCAATTGTAGAGAAGGGGGAGGAAGCGCGCAAGGTGATTGGTGATTATTTGAACAATCCCCCCCCAAACACCACAAACGCAAATGTGGGAAGGGGCTTGCTCCCGATTACGGAGGATCAGCCACATTATCTGCAACCGAGACACCGCTATCGGGGGCAAGCCCCCTCCCACATTGAGTCTTGCGCCAGGCCTGACTACTTCTTGGTCTTGGCCTTGGCACCCCGTTGGCGCCGGGCTTCGAACAGGCACACGCCGGTCGCGACCGACACGTTGAGGCTGCTGACACTGCCGGCCATCGGCAAATGCACCAGGTAGTCGCAATGCTCGCGGGTCAGGCGACGCATGCCCTTGCCTTCTGCACCCATGATCAGGATGGTCGGGCCGGTGAGGTCCTGGTCATAAATGCTGACCTCAGCCTCCCCCGCCGTGCCCACGACCCACAGGCCGCGTTGCTGGAGCTTCTCCAGGGTGCGCGCCAGGTTGGTCACGGCGACCAGCGGAATCACTTCGGCCGCACCGCAGGCGACTTTACGCACAACCGGCGTCAGGGTCGCCGACTTGTCTTTAGGCACGATCACCGCCAACGCGCCGGCAGCATCCGCCGAACGCAGGCAGGCGCCGAGGTTGTGCGGGTCGGTCACGCCGTCCAGCACCAGCAACAGCGGCGCGCCTTCGGTGCGGTCGAGCAGCTCGTCGAGCATGGCTTCGCCCCAGACCTGGCTAGGACTGACGTCCGCCACCACACCCTGGTGAACGCCTTCAACCCACACGTCCATTTCACGACGCTCGGCCTGGCCGATGGCAACTTTGTTTTGGGTGGCCAACTCGACCAGCGCTTGCACGCGCGGCTCGCTGCGACCTTCTGCCAACCACACTTGCTTGACGCGTTTAGGGTGGTGACGCAGCAGTGCTTCTACGGCGTGTACGCCGTAGATTTTTTCCAGACTCATGACTTGGCCTTAGGTTTGCGCGACCCGCCGCTTTTCGCGGGAGCCGAACCCGCCTTGGGCGGGCCTTTACGGTGTTTACTTGGCTTGCTCGACGGTTTTTCCGCCTCGCGGGACTTTCCCCCAGACGCCGCTTTACCACCGCTTTTGGCTTCGTTGAGCAACTGCTGCTTCAACTCACGGCTCTTGCGCAGCTCGGCGTTCTTCGCCGCTGCGTCGCTTGGGCGGTAGGCTTCTGGGGCCTTGTCCTTGGCAGAAGAACGACGACCGGCCTTGGCTGGCGCAGGCTCGGCAGCCGCTGCTTTCACAGGAGCGCCCTTGCCTTTGCTGGCTGGCGCAGCAGGTTCGCTGCCACGCTTTTTACGGCTGTTCGGCGCTTCGGCGGGTTTATCAGGCATGCCGAAATCGATCTTGCGCTCGTCGAGGTCGACGCGCATGACCTGCACTTCAACCGTGTCGCCCAAGCGGAAGCTGCGACCGGTGCGCTCGCCCGCCAAGCGGTGATGCACAGGGTCGAAGTGGTAGTAGTCGCCCGGCAAGGCGGTGACATGCACCAGACCCTCGACGTAGATATCGGTCAGCTCGACGAACAGACCAAAGCCGGTCACGGCTGTGATCACACCTGGGAACGACTCGCCCACGCGGTCTTTCATGAACTCGCACTTGAGCCAGTTCACGACGTCACGGGTGGCTTCATCGGCGCGGCGCTCGCTCATGGAGCACTGCTCGCCCAACTGTTCCAGGGCCGCTTCGTCGTACGGATAGATCCGTGCCTTCGGAATGGTCATGGCACCGGCGCGCTGGACGTGCGGGGTGTTCTGCTTGGAGTGGATCACGCTGCGGATCGCGCGGTGCGTGAGCAGATCCGGGTAACGGCGAATCGGCGAGGTGAAGTGGGTGTACGCCTCGTAATTCAGGCCGAAGTGGCCCTGGTTGTCAGCGCTGTACACCGCCTGGCTCAGGGAGCGCAGCATGACGGTCTGGATCACATGGTAATCCGGACGGTCCTTGATGCTCGCCAGCAATGCCTGGTAATCCTTCGGCGTCGGGCCGTCCTTGCCTTTGTGCAGGGACAGGCCAAGCTCACCGAGGAACGCACGCAGTTTTTCCAGACGCTCCGGCGGCGGACCGTCGTGTACACGGTACAACGCAGGGATCTCGTGCTTCTTCAGGAATTCAGCGGTGGCCACGTTGGCCGCCAGCATGCATTCCTCGATCAGCTTGTGTGCGTCGTTGCGCGTGGTCGGGGTGATGGCGGCGATTTTGCGCTCGGAACCGAAGACAATCCGGGTTTCCTGGGTTTCAAAATCGATCGCACCCCGCACATGACGTGCGCCCAACAAGACTTTGTACAAAGCGTAAAGCTGCTTGAGGTGCGGCACGACATGCCCGTACTCGCCACGCAGCGCTTTGGCTTCGCTGGTTTTTGGCTGTTCCAGGATGGTGCTGACCTTGTTGTAGGTCAGGCGCGCCTGGGAATGGATCACCGCTTCGTAGAACTGGTAATCGGTCATTTCGCCGGTTTTCGAGATGGTCATCTCGCACACCATGGCCAAACGGTCGACTTTCGGGTTCAGGGAGCACAGGCCGTTGGACAGCTGCTCAGGCAGCATCGGGATCACGCGCTCAGGGAAATACACGGAGTTGCCGCGTACCTGCGCCTCGTTGTCCAGGGCCGAACCGATTTTCACGTAGCTGGACACGTCGGCAATCGCGACGAACAGCTTCCAGCCGCCGGAGAACAGGCGCAGCTTGCCAGGCTTGGCTTCGCAGTAGACCGCATCGTCGAAGTCGCGGGCATCTTCGCCGTCGATGGTGACGAACGGCAGATGGCGCAGGTCGATGCGTTTTTCTTTGTCTTTCTCTTCAACTTCCGGCTTGAGCTTGGCGGCTTCTTTCAGCACAGCCTCAGGCCAGACGTGAGGAATATCGTAGGTGCGCAGCGCGACGTCGATTTCCATGCCCGGCGCCATGTAGTTGCCGACCACTTCAACGATATCGCCTTGAGGCTGGAAGCGTGCCGTTGGCCAGTGGGTGATTTTCACCTCTACGAACTGGCCGACCTTGGCGGCGCCATTGCGGCCCGGGGTAATCAGCACTTCCTGCTGGACCTTCGGGTTATCCGGCACCACAAAGCCGATGCCGCCTTCTTCGAAGTAACGGCCGACGATGGACTCGTGGGCACGGGACACCACTTCGACGATCACACCTTCGCGACGACCGCGACGGTCCAGGCCCGACACGCGTGCCAGCGCACGGTCGCCATCGAACACCAGGCGCATTTGCGCCGGGCTCATGAACAGGTCGTCACTGCCGTCGTCCGGGATCAGGAAGCCGAAGCCGTCACGATGGCCGGCAATGCGGCCCAGGATCAGGTCGAGCTTATCCACCGGCGCGTAAGTACCACGGCGGGTATAGATCAGTTGAGCATCGCGCTCCATGGCACGCAAACGGCGGCGCAGGGCTTCGAGCTGGTCTTCGGTGGTCAGACCGAACTCTTCAACCAGCTGCTCGCGGCTAGCAGGCGAACCCCGATCGGCGAGGTGCGCCAGGATCAGTTCGCGGCTAGGAATAGGGTTTTCATATTTTTCCGCTTCACGAGCGGCCTCGGGATCGAGGGACTGCCAATCGGCCATTAGAGAGTTTTCACCTTGTCTATATGCGGGTTAGTTTGGCATACGCGTATTGAAACGGGAAATTTCAGACGTCAACAAGCCTTTTAAAGCCCCCAGCGCACACCTTGCACGACCACTGGCGAAATTTTCCAGGCTTTTTTCATGGCGGGGGTTTACAGCTTAAAATCCCCTCCGTATAGTGCGCGCCATCGACGACGGCAACGTTGTTGATGCTGCCCAGGTGGTGAAATTGGTAGACACGCCAGCTTCAGGTGCTGGTGATCGCAAGGTCGTGGAAGTTCGAGTCTTCTCCTGGGCACCAAATTCAGATCAAACCCGCGAAAGCGGGTTTTTTCGTTTCAGGCCTTTGATTTTCAACAGAAAACTTGATTTATTTTTTTGAATCAGGGGTTTACAGATCAAAAAGCGCTCCGTATAGTTCGCTCCATCAACGGCGCAAGCGTTGTTGATAATGCCCAGGTGGTGAAATTGGTAGACACGCCAGCTTCAGGTGCTGGTGATCGCAAGGTCGTGGAAGTTCGAGTCTTCTCCTGGGCACCAAATTCAGATCAAACCCGCGAAAGCGGGTTTTTTCGTTTCCGGGGTTTGAAAAACTCAGCGTGGAAACTTCCCCCGCGATTTGCCCCTCGTCCGCACTTGAGAAGTTTTATCGTTTATCCTTGTAAGTATTTGTTGCATACAAGTGAGGAACACCCCGGATGATGATCCGCGATACCCGTCTCAAGACATCCCTTCTGCGTGGCCTGACCATCACCCTGCTCGGCCTGACCCTGCTCTCACCTACCGCCTATTCCGCCGACAAGATCTCATTGACTCTGTACAACGGCCAGCACAAAGAGGTCGGCGACGAACTCGCCAAGGCCTTTGAGGCCAAAACCGGCATCCACGTCAACGTGCGCAAAGGCAGCAGCAACCAGCTGGCCAGCCAGGTCGTCGAAGAAGGCGACCGCTCCCCCGCCGACGTGATCTACACCGAAGAGTCGCCGCCGCTGAACAAACTCGGCGAGCAAGGCCTGCTGGCCAAGATTGACGCCAGCACACTCGACGTATTGCCCAAGGACTATGTTGGCGCCCATGGCGACTGGATGGGCGTGACCGCACGCACCCGCGTCGTGGCCTTTAATCCGAAACTGATTGCTGAAAAAGACTTGCCCAAGTCGGTTCTGGATTTCGCCAGTCCCGAGTGGCAAGGCAAAGTCGGCTTTGTCCCCACCAGCGGCGCCTTCCAGGAACAAGCCGTGGCGATCATCAAGCTGCACGGTCGCGAGGCGGCTGAAGAATGGCTGACCGGTTTGCGCGCTTTCGGCAAGGTGTACAGCAACAACATGGTCGCCCTCAAGGCTGTGGAAAATGGCGAAGTGGCCACTGTGCTGGTGAATAACTATTACTGGTTTGCCCTGAAAAAGGAAAAAACCAACCTGGATTCCCAACTGCATTACTTCACCAACGGCGATGCTGGCGGCCTGATCACCGTGTCCTCCGCCGCCGCATTGAAATCCAGCAAACACCCCAAGGAAGCCCAGCAACTGCTGGCGTTCATGGCCAGTGAAGAAGGCCAACGCGTGATTACCAACACCTCGGCGGAATACCCGCTGCGTAAAGGCATGGAATCCAACCGCGGCCTCAAGCCTTTCAGTGAGCTGCAACCGCCGAAAGTCACCCCCGCCGACCTGGGCAACGCCGAAGAAGCCCTGGACCTGGAACGTGACGTTGGCTTGAACTGATGAACCCATCGCGACCCGCTTCCGCCCTGCACGGGGGTTTGCGCCCAAGGCGCAAGCGCCCGTCGATCTGGCTGGTGCTGCCCGTCCTGCTCCTGGTGGGCTTGAGCCTGCTGCCGCTGGTGTATGTCGGACTCAAGGCCTGGCAGGCCGGCTGGGCGGAGGCGATGCATCTGCTGTGGCGGCCGTATGTGTTCGGGCTGCTGCGCAATACCCTGGCATTGATGGTCGGCGTGACGCTGGTATGCGGCGTGGTCGGCCTGTCCCTGGCCTGGTTGCTGGAACGCAGCAACCTGCCGGGGCGACGTATCTGGGGCGTGGTGCTGTGCCTGCCGTTTGCGGTACCCGCCTTTGTCAGCAGCTTTACCTGGGTGTCGCTCAGCGCCCATTTCGAAGGGCTGGGCGGCGCCATCCTGGTGATGAGCCTGTCCAAGTACCCGCTGGTGTTTCTGCCGGTGGCGGCGACATTGCGCAATCTTGATCCGTCCCTGGAGGAGTCTGCACGAACGCTGGGACTGAATCGCTGGGGCGTGTTTTTTCGGATTACGCTGCCTTTGCTGTGGCCTTCGCTACTGGCGGGAGCCCTCTTGATCGCCTTGCATATGCTGGTGGAGTTCGGCGCCTTGTCGATCATCGGCCTGCAGACCTTTACCACCGCGATCTATCAACAATTCGAGCTGGAATTCAGCAATGCCAATGCCGCGATGCTGTCGGCAGTGCTGCTGATGATGTGCCTGACCCTGCTATGGCTGGAGCTACGCGTACGCGGCAAGGGCCGACATGTTCGTATCGGCCAGGGCGCTGCGCGGCATGCAGAGCAGGTGCGACTGGGCAAGTGGGCACCGCTCGGCCAAGCCTATTGCCTGGCGCTGGCAATCATCGGCAGTGGCATTCCGCTGGGGATGCTCGGTTATTGGCTGGCGGTGGGCTCTTCCGCCGCATTCCCGGTCGCCGAGATCAGCGAGGCACTGCTGTCCTCCCTGGCGCTGTCGCTCGGCGGCGCCGCACTGTGCCTGGTATTGGCGGTGCCGGTGGGGCTGCTGGTGGTGCGCCACAAAGGCCAACTGGCGATCTGGGCCGAGCGTCTGCCGTACTTGCTGCACGCGCTGCCCGGTTTGGTGATTGCGCTGACGCTGGTGTACTTCGCACTGCATTACGTGCCGGCGCTGTATCAGACGTCGGCATTGTTGCTGATCGCGTATGCGTTGTTGTTTCTACCGCTGGCTCAGGCACCGATTCGTACGGCCCTGAACAAGGCGGCGCCGCAACTGGAAGAGGCCGCACGCACGCTGGGAGCGTCGTCGTTCAGCGCGTTTTGTCGGGTTACCTTGCCGATTATTTTCCCGGCTTTGGGCGCGGCGTTTGCGCTGGTGTTCCTGGATGCGATGAAGGAATTGACGGCGACATTGCTGCTCAGTCCGACAGGGTTGAATACCTTGGCGACAGCTGTGTGGGCGCACACCTCGAATGTGGAATTCGCGGCGGCGGCGCCGTATGCGGCACTGTTGATAGTGGTGTCGGGATTGCCGGTTTACCTGCTCACGACACGGATGTATTTGAGCCGCTGAAACCGCTATCGGGGGCAAGCCCCCTCCCACATTTGCCTGCATTCCAACGTTGGAACTCGGTCAACTGTGGGAGGGGACCAGCCCCCGATGAGGTCGGTACAGGCGATACTAGGCCCTGAACTGCCCCAAGCTCGCCTTCAACTGCGCTGCCAACCCGTCCAGCACCTTGCCACTGGCCGTCGTTTCCACCACCGCCTGCGCAGCCCGCTCGGCCTGGGCGTGGATCACCTCAACCCGCCCACGCACCGCATGCGCACCTTGCGCCTGATGCTCAGCCGCGCGCGTCGCCAAGCCAATCGCCGCATGCACCTGCTCCACCGAAGCCTGCACCGTCTGTTGCAGGCGCACGCTGTCGCGCAGCACCAGCAAACCTTCGCTGGCCTGGCGCCCGGCCTTACCGATGGTTTCCACCGCCTCGCGCGCGCCCTGCTGCAACGCCACGATATGCGCCTGAATATCGCCCGTGGAGCTTTGCGTCTTGCTGGCCAGCGCACGCACCTCATCCGCCACCACCGCAAAACCACGCCCGGTCTCGCCGGCACGCGCTGCTTCGATGGCCGCGTTGAGCGCCAACAGGTTGGTCTGCTCGGCGATGCCGTGAATCACGGTCAGCACCACCTCGATCTGCTCACTTTGTTGAGCCAGGCGCTCGATGACCTGAGAGCCTGCCTGCACCTGGCCCGCGAGCGCCTCGATCAGGCTGCCGACTTCGGCTGACGTGCGCGAGTTCTCATCCGTGGCCTGGCGAATATCCACCACCTGCTGCAACGCCGCCTGCATCGCATGGCTTTCGGCCTGCGCCTCGTCGGCCATTTGCGACAGTGCGCGCAGGCTTTCAGCCACCTCATCACGCTGCAAGCCGGCCGCTGCGTCAGCACCGGCATTGCGCAAGGTCATTGCACCGATTTCCACGCCGGTACGCTGGGCCACATCTCCCGCCTCACGCACGATAGGCTGCAACTTATCCACAAAGCGATTGACCGCCGAGGCCATATCGCCGATTTCGTCCTTGCTGCTGATCTGCACGCGCTTGGTGAGGTCCCCCTCGCCCGCCGCCAAATCATCCATGGCTGCGATCAGCAGCTTCAGGCGGTTGACCACACGGCGGCCCAGCACGATGGCGATCAACAGCAATACGCCTAGACCGACCAGCGCAAGCCCCATGCCGATGCGCCAGCGCAAGGTGCCAGCAGCGTCCTGAACAGCGCTGGTAGTGTTGGCGGTCATCTGGGTGGCGGTGGCTTGGGCGGACTGCAGACGGGCGCCCATGGCGGCAGCGCTGTCGGCTGCCGCACCCTTGAGGCTATCGCCGACCAGTTGATCACCGCTGGCGATCAGGGCTGCGAAGCGCTTGTCGAGCGCTTGCAGATCCGCTTCAACCGACGCGGTCGAAACGCCCATGCGCACCTTGCCGATCTCTACCCCATTGGGGCTGATGGATGCTTCCACGTAGTAAACAGAAGAGTCGCTCTTAGCCGCATCCAGCACTTTATCCAGCGCACGGTCACCGACGCCCTTTGCCAGCAGCGCCTGATTGATCGGGTTTTCACGGTTGAGGTAGCGGGTCAGGTGCTCGCCAGCCGCGTCGTCGTAGACCACAAACAGCACATTGGGATTGCGCTGGGCGCGTCGAGCAAACTCCGACAACGTCGGCACGTCGCTGTCCCACATGGCGCGGGGCGCCACTGAGGCCAGTAACTGCGCCATGTCATTGGCGGAGTCCTGCAGGTCTTTTTCCAAGGTCGCACGCAGTTGCTTCTGCTCTTCCTGCAGGCGGGTCGACAGCCCCGCCGTCAGACGCTGACGGGTGCTGGTGGACAGGCTGTCCAGGCTGGAGGTGACTTCCTTGCCGGCCTGGGCCAATTCGCCGGACAGCTTCTGGCTGTCGATTCCCAGGCGATTGCCCAAATCCGCTTCCAACGCCGTGACCGTGCTCCGGGTTAGAGCGACGGCCACCAGCACTTGCACTAAAAGAGCGATACCTAGGGTAACGAACACCGGCCGCAACAAACGGCTTTGTAACAATGAGAGAACGGCAGACATCGGAAATCCCTCCACCACGGGTGCCATTAATTTGATAGCACCGCGAAAAAGAGAAACACAGCAAGGGTCGTGCCGCTTGGCGAACAGATACGACAAAGGGCTCCCGAAGGAGCCCTTTGCTTTTTACATCAACAGCTTATTAAGCGAACGGGTGACGCAGAACGATGGTCTCGTTGCGGTCCGGGCCCGTCGAAATAATGTCGATCGGTGCGCCGATCAGCGCTTCAACGCGCTTGATGTACGCACGGGCGTTAGCCGGCAACTCTTCCAGGGTCTTGGCGCCAACGGTCGATTCGGTCCAGCCCGGCACTTCTTCGTACACCGGCTGCAAGCCCACGTAGCTGTCAGCGTCAGTCGGGGCAACATCGTTACCGTCTGCGTCTTTGTAGCCGACGCAGATGTTGATGGTTTCCAGACCGTCGAGCACATCCAGCTTGGTGAAGCAGATGCCCGAGATGCTGTTCACATCGATAGCGCGACGCAGGATAACCGCGTCGAACCAGCCGCAACGACGCGCACGGCCAGTGGTCGCACCAAACTCATGACCTTGCTTGGCCAAGTGCGCACCGACTTCGTCGAACAGCTCAGTCGGGAACGGACCCGACCCCACACGCGTGGTGTAAGCCTTGGTGATGCCCAGGATGTAGTCCAGGAACATCGGACCAACACCCGAACCGGTCGCAACGCCGCCCGCGGTGGTGTTTGAGCTGGTCACGTACGGGTAGGTGCCGTGGTCGATGTCCAGCAGGGACCCCTGGGCGCCTTCGAACATGATGTCTTTGCCGGCGCGACGCAGGTCGTGCAGCTCAGCCGTCACGTCGAGCATCAGCGGCTTGAGCAGCTCAGCGTATTCCTTGCACTCAGCCAGGGTCTTTTCAAACTCGATGGCCGGCTCTTTGTAGTAACCCACCAGCATGAAGTTGTGGTAATCCACCAGTTCACGCAGCTTGTCTTCAAAGCGCGGCATGTTGAGCAGGTCGCCCACACGCAGGCCACGACGTGCAACTTTATCTTCGTAAGCCGGGCCGATACCGCGACCGGTAGTGCCGATCTTCAGCTCGCCACGGGCCTTTTCACGGGCCTGGTCCAGCGCAACGTGGAAGGACAGGATCAGCGGGCAGGATGGGCTGATACGCAGGCGCTCGCGCACCGGTACGCCTTTCTCTTCCAGCTTGGTGATCTCGCGCAACAGGGCGTCAGGTGCAACCACCACGCCGTTGCCGATCAGGCACTGCACGCCTTCGCGCAGTACGCCCGACGGAATCAGGTGCAAAACGGTTTTTTCGCCATCGATGACCAGGGTGTGGCCAGCATTGTGGCCACCTTGGTAGCGCACTACGGCGGCAGCATGTTCGGTCAGCAGATCAACGATCTTGCCTTTGCCCTCATCACCCCATTGGGTGCCCAGGACTACGACATTCTTACCCATAACACTTGTCCTCATTCGCGCAAACTTGGTGCCGGCGATGGGCCGGCAGGAAAACTCAAGAAGCCAGTGGCGATACTTGCCAAAGCCCGTTCTGCAGAATCAATTGCCGGTCGCAGTCCGCTTCACGGGCGGCGGCCAATGGCTGGCCAGGCAAGGCCTGGACAACACGCTGACCCTCACTGCGCAACTGGCAAACCTGCTGCCAGAGTGCTGCGTCCGTACTGTCGGGCATCCAAATGCCACCAGACGGCAGCTCGACCTCAGCACGCCCCAGGGTCACCAGGGTTTTCAAATCGGTGGAAAAACCGGTGGCCGGACGCGCACGACCGAAGTCGGCGCCGATATCGTCATAACGACCGCCTTGGGCGATGGCTTGGCCAACACCCGGTACAAATACCGCGAACACCACACCGGTGTGGTAGTGGTAGCCGCGCAACTCACCCAGGTCAAAATACAGCGGCAACTGCGGGAAGCGCGCCGACAGTTGCTCGGCAATGGCCAGCACGTCGTCCAGTGCCGCCAGTACCGGCGCCGGCGCATTGGCCAGGCGCTCACGCGCAGCTACCAGCACTTCACGGCCGCCACACAGGTTCACCAGCGCACGCAGCATGCCGGCGAGATCCGCAGGCACGCCCTCGGTCAGCGCGATAACTTCATCGATAGCCTTGCGTTGCAGGGCATCGAACAACTGTTGCTCCACTTCACCGGACAACCCGGCCGCACGGGCAAGGCCACGGTAGATACCGACGTGACCCAGGTCCATGTGGACATCCGGCACGTCAGCCAGTTGCAGCATGGCCAGCATCAGGCTGATCACTTCAACGTCGCTGCTCGGGCTGGCGTCACCGTACAACTCGGCGCCCAACTGGATCGGGCTGCGTGAAGACGACAATGCACGCGGCTGCGCATGCAGCACGCTGCCGGCATAGCACAGGCGGCTCGGACCTTCACGGCGCAGGGTGTGCGCATCAATGCGCGCCACTTGCGGCGTGATATCGGCACGGAACCCCATTTGCCGGCCCGATTGCGGGTCGATGACCTTGAAGGTGCGCAGATCCAGGTCCTGGCCCGCGCCGGTCAGCAGGGATTCCAGGTACTCGATATGGGGGGTCACGACAAACTCGTAACCCCAGCTCTGGAACAGATCCAACACCTGGCGACGCGCTACTTCAATGCGCGCAGCTTCTGGTGGCAGTACTTCTTCGATGCCATCTGGCAGCAGCCAGCGGTCTACCGTTGCCATTACGCCATTCCCCTATGATCCGGGCGGCCAGCCCTCGGCCGAGCCTTGAGTGAAGCAGAAAACACCCGCCCCCTGCATAAACCACGCGCAAGAGCGACGTGACGAACGACCTGAAAACGGCCTCGTCGGGCACTTTCCTCGAAAAACCTGTCACGCCTGCCGAATCAAACATGCAGACGCAAAAAAGCCGGGAATTTCCCGGCTGCCGCATCATACACCCGTTTTCTGAAAGGATCACCCCGCCAGGCATTTTAGCCGCCCGACGGGAGTGAGCCCTACAGAATCACAGGCCGGTTACTTGGACTTTTCCAGGTAGCGGAAGAACTCGCTGCTTGGGTCCAACACCATGACGTCGGTTTTGTTCGCGAAGCTTTCACGGTAGGCACGCAGGCTACGGTAGAACGCGTAGAACTCCTGGTCCTGGCCGTACGCCTTGGAGTAGATCGCCGCAGCTTGGGCATCACCATCACCACGCGCCTCTTCAGACTCGCGATAGGCCTCTGCCAGCAGTACACGACGCTGACGGTCGGCATCCGCACGGATACCTTCAGCCAGCTCGTTACCCTTGGCGCGGTGCTCACGAGCCTCACGCTCACGCTCGGTGCTCATACGCTCGAACACGCTGCGGTTCACTTCCTTCGGCAGGTCGATAGCCTTGACCCGAACATCGATCACTTCGATGCCCAGCTCTTTTTCCGCCATCGTGTTCAGCGAACGCGTGATGTCCGCCATCAGCGCATCACGCTCACCGGATACCACCTCGTGCAGGGTGCGCTTACCAAACTGGTCACGCAGGCCCGATTCCAGACGGCGCGACAAACGCTCGTCGGCAATCTGCTTGAGGCCGGAGGTCGCGGTGTAGAAGCGCTCGGCATCCTTGACGCGCCACTTGGCGTAGGCGTCAACCATCACGGCTTTCTTTTCCAGGGTCAGGAAGCGCTGTGTCGGTGCATCCAGGGTCATCAGGCGAGCGTCGAACTTGCGCACCTGGTTGACGTAGGGGACTTTCACATGCAGGCCCGGCTGGACATCCGCCTGGACCACGCGACCGAATTGCAGCAGCACCGCACGCTCGGTCTGAGCCACGATGTAGAAGCAGTTCCAGGCAGCGATGACCACGACGACGCCCACAATCAGGGCGGTCAGCGATTTATTGCTCATCAACGACTCTCCCTGGTACGTGTTTGCTGTTGCAGCAAGTCAGCGGCCGCACGGGCGCTCGCTTCGTTGGCAGCGGCATTGGAACCGGTGGACGGTGCGCTGGTGCTGCTACGACCACCTTCGATCATCTTGTCCAGCGGCAGGTACAGCAGGTTGTTCTGCCCACCTTTGCTGCCGGTCACGAGGACCTTGCTGGTGTTGCTGAAGACTTCCTGCATGGTGTCCAGGTAAAGACGCTCACGCGTCACCTCTGGAGCCTTGCGGTACTCGGCAACCAGCTTGGTGAAGCGATCCGCCTCACCCTTGGCGCGGGAGACCACTTCGTCGCGGTAACCATTGGCATCCTCGAGGATGCGCTGGGCCTGACCACGGGCTTCCGGCACGACGCCGTTGGCGTAGGTTTCAGCCTGGTTGCGCGAACGCTGCTCGTCTTCACGGGCGCGGATCACGTCATCGAAGGCTTCCTGTACTTCACGCGGTGCGGCTGCGCTTTGTACGTTGACCTGGGTAACCGTGATACCGGTGCGGTACGTATCGAGGAAGCGTTGCAGACGCTCCTTGATCTCACTGGCCATCAACTCACGGCCTTCGGTCAGCACCTGGTCCATCGCGGTAGAACCGACGACGTGGCGCAGGGCACTTTCAGTGGCGTGTTGCAGGCTGATTTCCGGCTGGTCGACGTTCAGCACGAAGTCCTGCAGGTTGCTGATCTTGTACTGCACGGTCAGCGGCACTTCGACGATGTTCTCGTCTTCAGTCAGCATCTGGCCCTGCTTGGTGTAGGCACGCTCACGCGTGACGTTCTCCATGTACTTCTTGTCGATCGGCGGGAAGTAGATATTCAGGCCTGGGCCGACGGTTTCGTAGTACTTGCCGAAGCGCAGCACCACGGCTTGCTCCTGCTCGTCCACTACGTATACGGCGCTGTACAGCCATACGGCCGCCAGCACGACAAGACCCAGGCCCAGCAGGCCGTAGCCGCCGCCCTTGCTTGTGCGACCGCCTTCGTCACCACCGCGTTTTTTCCCACCACCGAACAACCCATTCAGGCTTTCCTGCAGCTTTCGGAAGGCCTCGTCGAGATCTGGTGGCCCCTTGCGGTCGCCATTATTGCGGCGTTTACCACCCCAAGGATCCTGATTATTCGAGTTGCCACCCGGCTCATTCCAAGCCATAGCGCTCTCCATCTGATAAAGCAAAGACGCACCCACGGCGCGCCGACCAATGCTACAGAATGCCTGCCACTGCGGCACAACCGCTTTCGGAGGCTTTTATTGCAAAGTGTGTTGTTCGATGAACTCTGTCGGTACCACACCTTCACGGCTGACCAGCCGATTCAGCTCCGAGCGCGGCAATCGAACGGCCAGCAAGCTGACACCTTCTTCGTCGTGTTCTTCTTTCTGGACCGCGCCCAGCTCGAAAAACTGTGCACGCAGTCGAGCAAAACGCTGGGGCAAGCGCAAGGTGCCAACGAACAAATCACCGCCGAGCAACTCGGCAATCGCTTGTTCAAGCAACTCAAGGCCACTGCCATCTCGCGCCGACAACCACACCCGTTGGGGTTTGCCGTTCTCGTCGCGCTGGATTTGTGGCTCAACGCCTTCAAGCAAATCGAGTTTGTTATAGACCTCGAGGATCGGCAAGTCCTGGGCACCAATCTCGCCCAGCACCAGCATCACCTGTTCAATCTGCAACATGCGATCCGGTTCGGCCGCATCGATCACGTGCAACAGCAGGTCGGAATTGCTCGACTCTTCGAGCGTAGACCGAAATGCCTCGACCAGCTTGTGCGGCAAGTGACGAATGAACCCCACGGTATCGGCCAGGACAATCGGCCCCAGGTCGTCCAGATCCAAACGGCGCAAGGTCGGGTCAAGGGTGGCGAACAGTTGGTCGGCCGCGTACACGTCCGATTTCGTCACGTTGTTGAAGAGCGTGGATTTGCCGGCGTTGGTATAGCCCACCAGGGACACGGTAGGGATATCCGCGCGCGAGCGGCCACGTCGCGATTGCTCGCGCTGGCTGCGGACTTTCTCCAGGCGGCCCTTGATCTGGCGCAGGCGGACCCGCAGCAGGCGGCGGTCGGTTTCGAGCTGGGTTTCACCCGGCCCCCGCATGCCGATACCGCCACCCTGACGCTCAAGGTGAGTCCAGCCGCGGACCAGCCGCGTGCTCATGTGGTCAAGCTGGGCCAGTTCAACCTGGAGCTTGCCTTCATGGGTACGGGCGCGTTGGGCGAAAATATCGAGAATCAGACCGGTGCGGTCGATCACGCGACACTCGAAGACACGTTCGAGGTTACGTTCCTGACTGGGCGTGAGGGTGTGATTGAAGATCACCAGATCGGCTTCTTCAGCGTGGACCAGGTCGCGCAGTTCCTCGACCTTGCCGCTGCCAATCAGGTATTTGGCGGTTGGCCGATGACGCGGCACGTTAAAAAACGCAACGGTCTCGGCGCCGGCCGAATTTGCCAACTCCTGAAACTCCTGCGGATCTTCGCGCGCCTCAGGGTCCTGTCCATCCAAGTGAACGAGGATTACTCGCTCACCACCACCGTGGCGCTCAAAGAACAAAGGAGACTCCTATCAGGCGTTACCTGGCTCAGCGTCAGCTGCATCATCACCTGCTGCGCTAGGCAGACGGATTGGACGAACGGGGACGACTGTCGAGATAGCGTGCTTGTATACCATCTGGCTGACGGTGTTTTTCAGCAGGATCACGAACTGGTCGAACGACTCGATCGTGCCTTGCAGCTTGATACCGTTGACCAGATAGATGGAAACCCCCACTTTCTCTTTACGTAAAGTATTCAAGTAAGGGTCTTGTAGCGAATGCCCTTTTGACATGTGCCGCACTCCTTTAAGGATCAATAATAAAAAATCGGAAAATAGATAGCTTATGGCCGTCACACCCCCAAGGATAGACGGCAATTGCAAGGACTCAGCTCAATATGGAGACCGTTCCCAAGTATTTCAAGGCGCGTGACAGATTGTCGCTGTCCAGGCTGTCCAGCCAGTGTAAATCGCTCCAGCTGCGCAACCAGGTGAACTGGCGTTTCGCCAATTGGCGCGTGGCAATGATGCCGCGCTCCTGCATCTCAGCTGACGTCAGCTTTCCATCCAGATGATCCCAGACTTGGCGGTAGCCTACAGCACGTATCGACGGCAACCCTGGATGCAGGTCACCTCTTGAACGCAGTGCTACGACCTCGTCCACAAACCCCTGTTCCAACATAATTGTGAATCTTTGTGCAATTCGTTCATGCAGCACCTGGCGATTTGCCGGAGCGATGGCCAGATTCGCCACAGTATAGGGCAATTGTGACTGCCCAGATGCGCCTGCGTCAGCACTTTGCGCACTTTGTTTCAGCCGGTGTTCAGTCATGGTCTGCCCGCTCACACGCCAGACTTCCAGGGCCCGTGAAAGGCGCTGGGGGTCGTTGGGGTGAATGCGCGCGGCGGATACCGGGTCTATTGCCGCCAACTGGTCGTGCAGGGCCTGCCAGCCAAGGCGTGCAGCCTCTTCCTCAAGCTCGGCGCGCACCTGGGCGTCGGCCGCCGGCATATCCGCCAGCCCCTCCTGCAAAGCCTTGTAATAGAGCATCGTACCGCCCACCAGCAGCGGAATATTGCCCCGCGCGGTGATCTCGGCCATGGCGGCCAGCGCGTCGGTACGGAAATCCGCCGCCGAATAGCTCTCGGCCGGGTCGATAATGTCGATCAACTTATGCGGATACTGTGCCAACAGCGCTTTGGAAGGCTTGGCGGTGCCAATGTCCATGTCCCGGTAAACCAGGGCAGAGTCGACACTGATCAGCTCGCATGGCAACACCTTGGTCAGCTCGATGGCCAGGTCGGTCTTGCCGGCGGCCGTAGGACCCATCAGGAAGATCGCGGGGGGCAAGGCACTCATCAACGGCCGCGCAAGAACAGTTTGTCCAGGTCGTCCAGGCCCATCTGGGTCCAGGTCGGCCGACCATGGTTGCATTGCCCGCTGCGTTCGGTGTTTTCCATGTCGCGCAGCAAGCCGTTCATTTCCGGCAGGGCCAGGCGGCGATTGGCGCGAATGGCACCGTGGCAGGCCATGGTGCCGAGCAATTCGTTGATGTGCGCCTGGATACGGTCACTGGTGCCGTACTCCATCAGGTCGGCGAGTACGTCAGCTACCAGCCGGTTGGCCTCGGCCTGCTTGAGCAGTGCGGGGATCTGGCGGATGGCCAGGGTTTCCGGGCCCAGGCGTTGCAGTTCAAAGCCCAGCTTCTGGAACACGCTGTGGTGCTCTTCTGCGCAATCAGCCTCACGCTGGCTGACCGCCAGGGATTCCGGCACCAGCAGCGGCTGGCCGCTGAGGCCTTCACTGGCCATGGCAATCTTGAGGCGCTCGTACATGATCCGCTCGTGGGCGGCGTGCATATCCACCAGCACCAGGCCATGGGCGTTTTCCGCCAGGATGTAGATACCCTTGAGCTGCGCCAGCGCATAACCCAACGGCGGAATATCTCCACCGCCCTCCGGCAAGGCGACAGGTGCACCCGGCTCAGCCCCCGGCAGCGGCGCAAAAAACTCGCGGTATGCCGCCTGGGCCTCGGCCACCGGCACCGCCGATTGCGGACGCGGCGTGTATTGGTACTGATAACCCGCCCCCGAACCGGAACCCGGCGCGGTGTACGACGGCTGCGGCTGCGGCGATTGCAGCAGGTTGGCCGCCAGGCTCATTTCGCCCTGGGGGCCGAACTCACCGGCTTCCGGGCCGCTCGGCCGCACCACTGCCGTTACGATGGGGGCAGACAACTGATCATCCGGACGCACATCGCCCAAGGTGCGGTGCAAGGTGCCGTAAAGGAAGTCATGCACCATGCGCCCATCACGGAAGCGCACTTCGTGTTTGGTGGGGTGCACGTTGACGTCCACCACCGACGGGTCGACCTCGAAGAACAGCACAAACGTCGGGTGCCGCCCATTGAACAGCACATCGCGGTACGCCTGGCGCACCGCATGGGCTACCAGCTTGTCGCGCACTGCACGGCCGTTCACAAAAAAGTACTGCAGGTCCGCTTGGCTGCGGGAGAAGGTCGGCAAACCGACCCAGCCCCACAGGCGCAGGCCATTGCGTTCGATTTCAATCGGCAGCGCCTGCTCCAGGAACCCCGCGCCGCAAATAGCCGACACCCGGCGAGCACGCGCCGCGTCGTCATGGGCTTCATGCAGGCTAAGGATGGTCTTGCCGTTGTGGCGCAGGTGGAAGGCCACGTCGAAACGGGCCAGGGCCAGGCGCTTGATGACTTCCTGCAGGTGATCGAATTCGGTTTTTTCGGCCTTGAGGAATTTGCGTCGCGCCGGGGTGTTGAAGAACAGGTCGCGCACTTCCACCGACGTCCCCACCGGGTGGGCGGCCGGCTGGACTCGAGGCGCCATGTCGCGGCCTTCGGTTTCCACTTGCCAGGCTTGATCGGCGTCACGGGTGCGTGACGTCAGGGTTAGACGTGCCACGGAGCTGATCGACGCCAGGGCCTCACCGCGAAAGCCCAGGCTCATCACGCGCTCAAGGTCTTCCAGGTCGCGGATCTTGCTGGTGGCGTGACGGGCCAGGGCCAACGGCAGGTCGTCGGAGGAGATGCCGCTGCCATCGTCACGCACCCGCAGCAGCTTGACGCCGCCCTGCTCCACGTCGACATCAATACGCTTGGCGCCTGAGTCGATGCTGTTTTCCAGCAGCTCCTTGATCACCGATGCGGGACGCTCAACCACTTCCCCCGCTGCGATCTGGTTCGCCAGGCGCGGGCTGAGCAGCTCGATACGCGACCCACTGTTCAAGGTTGATTCGCTCATTACTGTGCCGCCAATTCAGTGCCGGGGATGGTCAACACTTGGCCGACTTTGAGCTCATCGGTTTTCAGGTTGTTGGCACTGCGCAAGGTAGCGGCCGAGACCTGGAACCGCACCGCCAGCATCGCCAGGGTGTCGCCGGGCTGCACGCGATGATCACGCGGGCCCTGGGCGATTTTGCCCGAGTCACGCAGCCAGGCGATGTAGGTGCCCGGTGGCGGATTCTGCTGGAAGAACTGGCGAATACCGGCACTGATCGAGCGTGCCAGCGCCTGTTGATGGCTGGCGCTGGCCAGCTTCGAGGCTTCGTTGGAGTTGGAGATAAACCCGGTTTCCACCAGAATCGACGGGATGTCCGGCGACTTCAACACCATGAACCCGGCTTGCTCCACGCGCTGCTTGTGCAGCGAGGTCACCCGGCCGATGTTGCTCAGTACTTTTTGGCCAACGTTCAAGCTGGACGTCAGCGAGGCCGTCATCGACAGGTCGAGCAGCACGCCGGCGAGCATTTTGTCCTTGTCATCGAGGGACACATTGCCGGCGCCGCCGATCAAGTCGGAACGGTTTTCGCTGTCGGCCAGCCAACGCGCAGTCTCGGACGTAGCGCCGCGATCCGACAGGGCAAACACCGACGCGCCAAAGGCAGCCGCTGAAGGCGCGGCGTCGGCGTGGATCGACACAAACAGGTCGGCGCCTTTCTTGCGGGCGATTTCGGTACGCCCGCGCAATGGAATGAAGTAGTCGCCGGTACGCGTCAGCTCGGCGCGATAGCCTTTCATGCCATTGACCTGGCGCTGCAACTCGCGGGCGATGGCCAGCACCACGTCTTTTTCATGCTGGCCGCGCGAGCCGGAGGCCCCCGGGTCCTCGCCACCGTGGCCGGCGTCGATCACCACAATGATATCGCGCTTGCCGGCCGGAGCCGGTGGCGGCGGTGGCAGCTTGACCTGCGGCTGCGACGGGCTGACCGGCACGGCCGGCACCGTTGCGACGCTTGGGGTTGGCGCGGGCGGCGGTGCGGCATCGGCGGCATTGTCGAACAGGTCGACCACCAAACGGTTGCCATACTGTGCGTTTGGCGCCAGGGAGAAGCTTTTCGGGGTCACGACCTTTTTCAGGTCGATCACCACGCGCAGGTCGGTCGGCGTACGCTGGGCCGAGCGCATGGCGGTGATCGGGGTGTTGGCGGTGGAGACTTTCAGCGGCGCGGCCAGGGTCGCACCGTTGATGTCGATCACCAGGCGATCAGGCGCCGTCAGGGTAAAGACGCTGTGCTGGACCGGGCCAGACAGGTCGAACACCAGTCGCGTGTTATCCGGCGCTCGCCACAGGCGAACGCTTTTCACCTGTGAAGCAGCCAGAGCATTGACAGTCATTGCCGCAAGCAACACCCCTACGACAGCAACCAACGCGCGAAAGCGCATACCTAACCCCACCAATTATTTGAATTCCAATGCCAAAGCGGCGCACCACGACTGGCCGCGCGCGCTTTGGGGCAACAACTTCAGCTGACGTCCATGCTCATGCGGCGTAATGGTAATGGTCAGGTCCGGCTTTGGCAAAAAGCCTGTGCCTTTATCTGGCCACTCGATCAGGCACAACGCATCTTCATCGAAGTAATCACGGATGCCCATGAACTCCAGCTCTTCGGGATCGACCAGGCGATAGAGGTCGAAATGGAACGCCCGCACCTCGCCAATTTCATAGGGTTCCACCAAGGTGAACGTCGGGCTTTTTACCGCCCCGGCGTGCCCCAACCCGCGAATGATCCCCCGGGACAGTGTGGTCTTGCCCGCCCCCAGGTCGCCCTCCAGAAAGATCAGCCCTGCCCCGGCGGTGACCTGGGCAATGCGCTGGCCGAAAGCAACCATGGCCTCTTCATCGGCCAGGAAAAGGATTACTTCAGACACGGCGACTGCTCCTCCAGCAATTGACGAATGGCGGGTATCAGGTCGCTTGCCGCCAGCCCGCGACCAAAGGTGCCCTGGCGATCCCCCGCCGTGGCGTGCAACCACACGGCCAGGCAGCTTGCCTCAAAAGCCAGCATGCCTTGGGCAAGCAGTGCCCCCACCAGGCCGGCCAACACGTCACCGAGCCCCGCCGCGGCCATGGCCGGGTGGCCCTGGTCACATTGCGAAACACGTCCGTCCGGGCTGGCAATCAAACTGCCAGCCCCCTTGAGGATAGCCACGGCGTTGAATTTCTCGCTCAACGCGCGCGCTACCTTAAGACGATCAGCCTGAACCTCGGCTGTCGACATACCCAGCAAGCGCGCAGCCTCCCCCGGATGCGGAGTGATCACGCAGTTGGCCGGCAGGCCGACGCCGCCGGTGGCGAGTTGATTCAGCGCGTCGGCATCCCAGACTTGCGGCTGCTTGGCGTTGGCCGCAACGGACAAGAGGCTTTTGCCCCAGGCGGCTTCGCCCAGGCCGGGACCGATCACAATGACCGAGATTTTTTCCAATAGGCTCATCAGTTGATTGGCCGAGCTCACCCCAATGGTCATGACCTCCGGCAAACGCGTCAACGCTGCGGGAACGTGCTCCAGGCGGGTCGCCAGGGACACCATGCCGGCGCCACTGCGCAGGGCACTTTCGGCACTCAACAGCGCTGCGCCGCCAAAGCCGCGGTCACCGCCAATGACCAACAGGTGGCCGAACTGGCCTTTATGGGCGTCCGGGGAACGTGCGGCCAGTTGCGGCAAGTGGCCGTGCAACAGGGGCTGTACGTCGGTTATTGCGTGTTTTGTCTGCGGCATGCGTCTTCAAGCTCCGATGTCTGGCAGAATTATACCTATCTAACCTGCGGTTTCCCTTGTCTCATGCCTGCCATCACCACCGATCTGCCTGCCCTCGCCCAATCGATCAAAGACTGGGGCCGCGAGCTGGGCTTTCAACAAGTCGGCATCAGCGGCCTGGACCTGGCCGAGCATGAACAGCACCTGCAACGCTGGCTCGACGCGGGTTACCACGGCGAGATGGAGTACATGGGCGCCCATGGCAGCAAACGCTCGCACCCCGAAGAGCTGGTGCCTGGCACTCTGCGCGTGGTCTCGCTGCGCATGGACTACCTGCCCGGCGACACGCAGATGGCGCAA
The DNA here is from genome assembly GCF_045037875.1 of Pseudomonas petroselini. Classification (NCBI taxonomy): domain Bacteria; kingdom Pseudomonadati; phylum Pseudomonadota; class Gammaproteobacteria; order Pseudomonadales; family Pseudomonadaceae; genus Pseudomonas; species Pseudomonas petroselini. The sequence goes on along the minus strand of NZ_CP173614.1, from coordinate 1,277,710 downwards.
CTGCTGTCCAAGCCGGAAAAAGCCTATATCTCGCGCTACGCCCTGGGCCGCGACTACCACAAGCTGATCCGCAAGCGCGTGCAGCAACTGGCCGACCGCATTCAAGCGCAGATCGGCCCCTTTGGTTTCCGCGCCTTCGTCGACAGCGCGCCGGTGCTGGAAAAAGCCATCGCCGAAAAAGCCGGGTTGGGCTGGATCGGTAAAAACACCCTGGTCCTCAATCGCAAGGCCGGCAGTTACTTCTTCCTGAGCGAACTGTTTGTCGACTTACCGCTGCCAGTGGACCCGCCCCACAGCACCGAACACTGCGGGCGCTGCACGGCGTGCCTGGATATCTGTCCCACCAATGCCTTCGTCGGCCCCTATGTGCTGGACGCGAGGCGCTGTATTTCCTACCTGACCATTGAGCTCAAAAGCGCGATCCCCGAAGACTTGCGCCCGTTGATCGGCAACCGCGTGTTTGGCTGCGATGACTGTCAGATCGTTTGCCCGTGGAATCGTTTCGCCGGCGCCACCGCAGAAAGCGATTTCAAGCCACGCCACAACCTGGATAACGCGGAACTGGCCGAACTGTTTATGTGGGACGAGGATAAATTCCTCAGCAGCACCGAAGGCTCGCCGCTACGTCGCGCCGGTTATGAGCGCTGGTTACGCAACCTGGCGGTAGGCCTGGGCAACGCGCCGTCGAGCATTCCGGTGCTGGAAGCCTTGAAGGCACGCCAGGATTATCCCTCCGAGCTGGTGCGCGAGCACGTGGAATGGGCGCTGAACCAGCACGCTTCGCGCTAGTGCACGTCGTCGTTGTAGACGAACTTGGGCATTTCCCAGTGAAAGCGGATTGCGAGCAGGCGCAATAGAAAACCGCTGAACAGGGTCAGCAGAATCGCTTGTTCGCTGGGCAACTCCAGATAAAGGCAGAGCAAATAGAACCAGGCGGCGAGGAACGACACGCTGGCGTACAGCTCGCGGCGGAAGATCAGCGGGATATCGTTGCAGAAGATGTCGCGCAAGATGCCGCCGAATACACCGGTGATCACCCCGCTGACCGACGCTACGAGCATGCCGTGGCCCATTTCCAGGGCGGTCATGCAGCCGATCAGGGTGAAGGCCACCAGGCCCACGGCGTCGAGCGCCAGGAACAGCGAGCGCAGATGGCGCATCAGTGGGGCGATGAAGATCGTCACCAGCGCGGCAACGGAGGTCAGCACCAGGTATTCCGGGTGTTTGACCCAGGTCAGCGGGTAATGGCCGAGCAGCACGTCACGCACCGAACCACCGCCCAGCGCCGTCACACACGCGATCAGCACCACGCCAAACCAGTCCATGCCACGCCGCCCGGCTGACAACGCACCGGTCATGGCTTCGGCGGTGATGGCGATGAGGTAGAGCATCAGCAGCATGAGGGCGATCCTTGCATTGAGGCCGGCAGTCTAATCATTTGCTGATGGCACCAAAAGGGGGCGCTTGGCGAAAGACCGCGTCACATCATCGGGGGCAAGCCCCCTCCCACACCTTGATGTGTGATCGCAGTCAAATGCGGGAGGGGGCTTGCCCCCGATGAGGTCGATACAGGCGCCAAACACTCAGGCCTTGATGAAATGCTTGCGGTAATGCTGCAGCTCAGCAATCGACTCGCGAATATCGTCCAGCGCCAAGTGAGTGCTGCCTTTATGGAAGCTGTCTTTGACTTCCGGCGCCCAGCGCGCAGCCAGCTCTTTCAAGGTGGACACATCCAGGTTGCGGTAGTGGAAGTAGCTTTCCAGCCCCTTCATGTGCGTATAAAGGAAGCGCCGGTCCTGGCAGATGCTGTTACCGCAGATCGGCGACTTGCCCTTGGGCACCCACTTTTCCAGGAACGCGATGGTTTCAGCCTCGGCCTCAGCCATGCTGATGCGACTGTCGCGCACGCGCTGGGTCAGGCCGGAGTTGCCGTGGGTGCGGGTGTTCCACTCGTCCATGGTGGCGAGTACGGCGTCGCTGTGGTGGATGGCGATCACCGGACCTTCCGCCAAGGTGTTGAGGTTGCTGTCGGTGACAATGGTCGCCATCTCGATGATGACGTCGGTGTCGGGGTTCAGACCGGTCATTTCCAGATCGATCCAAATCAGGTTCTGTGGGTTTTGCATGGCTTGATTCTCTTGGCACCTTGGCGTAGCTGCGCAGTTTAGCAGGCAGGGGCGTGCTAGACTCGCGACCGTTTTATCTAACCTTTGCATTATCGACACGGAACACCAATGGCCAAACGCCAGCTCAACCGTCGCCAAAACTGGCGCATCGAAAAGATTCAAGGCGAACGCGCCGCACGCGCCGCCAAACGTGAATCCTCCGCCGTGGAAGCGCTCGAGGGCGGCGACCTGGGCCCCGAGCAGACGGGCCTGGTGATCGCGCACTTTGGTGTGCAGGTCGAAGTCGAGGCGCTCGAAGGCGAACTCGCAGGATCAGTGTCCCGTTGCCACCTGCGCGCCAACCTCCCTGCGCTGGTCACCGGCGATAAAGTGGTATGGCGGGCCGGCAACCAGGGTATCGGCGTGATCGTCGCCCAGTTGCCACGCACCACCGAACTGCGTCGCCCGGACAGTCGTGGCCAGCTCAAGCCGGTAGCGGCCAACGTCGACATGATCGTCATTGTGTTCGCGCCGCTGCCCGAGCCCCATGCCAACCTGATTGACCGTTACCTGGTCGCCGCCGAGCACGCGGGCATTCGTCCGCTGCTGCTGCTGAACAAATTCGACCTGATTGACGAGCAGAACGCCCCAGCGCTCAACGCCTTGCTGGCGGTGTACCGCACCCTCGGCTACCCAGTGCTGGAAGTGTCGGCGCATCACGGCAATGGCATGGAACAGCTGCAACAGCAGCTGGACGGACGTATCAGCGTGTTTGTCGGCCAATCGGGCGTGGGTAAATCCTCGCTGGTCAACAGCCTGCTGCCGGAAGTCGACACCCGCGTGGGCCCACTGTCGGAACTGTCCGGCCAGGGCACTCACACCACCACCACCGCGCGACTGTTCCACTTCCCCGGCGGCGGTGAGCTGATCGACTCCCCGGGTATCCGCGAATTCGGCCTCGGCCACGTCAGCCGCAGCGACGTGGAAGCGGGCTTTATCGAATTCAACGACCTGATCGGCACCTGCCGCTTCCGCGATTGCAAACACGACCGCGAGCCGGGCTGTGCGCTGCTCAAGGCCCTGGAAGATGGGCGTGTGCAGCAGCAGCGGATGAATAGCTATCGGTCGATTATCGCGAGCTTGCCCGAAAGCAGTTACTAAACCGCAGAAACAACAAGGCCGCGATCATCGCGGCCTTGTTGTATGTGAAACCTACGACCCAGCCTTAGGCACCGTAGGATCCTTCACCCCACCCTCATCAAACAGATTCAGCTTCTGGCGCAGTTCATGCGCCGGCAATGGCTCTTGCCCTGGCGGAATGGCGTTCGGATCGGTCGGAACCTCACCCGGTGCGCCTGCACCCGGAGTGGGCTGAGGAGCCGGCGGCTGATCACCTTCAATCGCACGTTGGGCCTTTTTGGTCAGCACGACGATATCGATACGGCGGTTGATCGGGTTGAACGGCTCCTTGTGATCAAACAGCTGCGACGATGCAAACCCCACCACCCGCGCCACTTGCGGGTCCGGGTAACTGCCGGCCACCAGCGCGCGACGTGCGGCGTTGGCACGGTTGGCCGAAAGCTCCCAGTTGCCGAAGTCGCCCTGGCCCGCATACGGCTTGGCGTCGGTGTGGCCGCTGATGCTGATCTTGTTCGGCACCGCCTTGATGGTGTCGGCCATGGCCAGCAGGATGTCTTCAAAGTACGGCTTCAGGCGCGCACTGCCCGAGTCGAACATCGGCCGGTTGGCCGCATCGGTGATCTGGATGCGCAAGCCGTCCGGGGTGATCTCGAACGAAATCTGGTCCTTGAACTTCAGCAGTTGCGGGTTTTCCTCAACCTTGGTCTGCAGTTCTTGCAGCAACAGTTCCAGGCGCTCTTGCTCGACCTGCTCCGCCATGGCCTCAACAGTATCGCGCTCGATCGGGATCTTTTCCTGAGGCGCTTCGGTTTTGACTTCCGGGTTGATGGTGCGCTCAGGCGCCAACTGCGGCGAACCGCCCAGGTCGATCACGAAGGGCGTGCCACTTTCCGAGAAACCAATGGGGTCTTTGAAGTAGCCGGCGATGGCAATCTTCTGTTCCGGCGTGGCGGTGGACATCAGCCACAGCACCAGGAAGAACGCCATCATCGCCGTCGCAAAGTCGGCGAAGGCGATTTTCCAGGCGCCACCATGGTGCCCCGCAGCGAAGCGCTTGACGCGCTTGATGATTATCGGCTGGTTGTTTTCCATGGCTTAGCGACCGCGAACCGCTTGTTCCAACTCGGCGAAGCTTGGGCGATGCTTGGGGTACAGCACTTTACGACCGAACTCCACCGCCAGCGACGGCGGCATGCCGGAAGCGGAAGCCACCAGGCTGGCCTTGATCGATTCGTACAGGTTGATTTCTTCCTTGGCGTCATGGGCCAGGGAGGTGGCCAACGGACCGAAGAAGCCGTAAGCCGCGAGAATACCGAAGAAGGTACCGACCAGTGCCGCACCGACGTGCATACCGATGGCGGCTTGGTCGCCTTCACCCAGGGAGGCCATGGTCACCACAATACCGAGTACCGCCGCGACGATACCGAAACCCGGCATACCATCAGCGACACCGGTCACGGCGTGGGACGGGTGCTCCAGCTCTTCTTTAAGGCTGAACAACTCCATGTCGAACAGGCCTTCCAGCTCATGGGGAGCCATGTTGCCGGAGGACATGATGCGCAAGTAGTCACAGATATAGGCGGTCATGCGCTCATCTTTGAGCACGGCCGGGTACTTGGCGAAAATCGGGCTGGCCGCAGCGTCCTCGATGTCACCTTCGATGGCCATCATGCCTTCGCGGCGGCTCTTGTTGAGGATCTCGTAGACCAGGCCCAACACCTCCAGATAGAAGGTGTGGGTGAAGCGTGAACCGAACATGCCCAGGGATTTCTTGACCACGTGCATCGTCATGTAGCCGGGGTTCGCCTGCAAGAATGCGCCGAATGCCGCACCACCGATGATCAGCACTTCGAAGGGCTGGATCAGCGCAGCAATTTTACCGTGGGACAGGACGTACCCACCGAGCACACTTGCGATGACGACAATGATGCCGATAATTTTAGCCATAGGAGATGAGTACTTGCGCCGTCGGGTTCATGGACATATTGGGGGGAACTGAAAACTCTTGTTCCTCTTATCGGCAAAACTGCGCCAGACTATAGCCCGTTAAGGCGAAAAGCCAGTTCGGCCCGCTCCGGGTGTGTTGACCGCAAGTGATGATCGCGCCCCAATCATGGCTAATGAAACGACAGTCCCAACTGCTAAACCTACCTCTCTCGCCGCTTGGATCAAGCGCCTGGACGATGTGCTGCTGCCTGTTCCACAGGCCAGCCACGACCGTGTGTGCAAGGGCATCCGCGACAGCCGCAGTTCATTGCGGGATATTGCCGAGCTGATGCAAGACAGCCCGGCGCTGGTGCTCAGCGTGATGCGCGAGGCCAACAGCCACACCCACGGCAGCCTGGCTGAGCCGGCAGAAAATCTCGAAGTGGCGCTTAACCGCCTGGGCCTCAAGCGCGCCGAAGAACTGCTGGCGCGCTTGCCCGCAGTGCCCGAAAACGAGATTCCCGTGGCACTGCGCCAATTGTTGCTGGTGAGCCAGCACGCTTCGCAGCAAGCCAACGGTTTGTTCGGCAGCCGCCTGGCGCGCCTGTGGCAAGACATTCACTGGGGTAGCCTGCTGTTTCTGTCGCCGCTGTGGCCGATGGCGGTCGCGTACCCCAAACTCCTGGAAGAATGGGAACTGCGGGTGATCCACAAAGGCCAGTCGGCCCGCGAGGTGGAACAGGCCTTATTCGGCGTGCGCCTGCTGGACCTGTGCGTCGGCCTGACCGAAGCCTGGCACCTGCCGATCTGGGTATCCCAGGGCTACAAGCTGCTGTTGACCGAACAGCGTTTGCTGGTCAAGGCGCTGCATATCGCCCGCGAAGAAGACCCCCTGCGCCATCAACAATTGCTCGACGCCGAACCCAACCTGCGCCGCTGGCTCAACCAGCCGGCCAATACGGTGTTGCTGGCCAACGGCCTGGCGATGTCGGCCCAGGAGTCTTGGACCTGCCCGCATACCGAGCGCTGGCAGCGCCTCACGGCGCTGTACCTGCAACAGCCGTTGGGCGAGGTGCAACAACAGGTTCACCAGCAAGCCGTCGCCAGCGCCCGCAACACGTTGATGCCTGACCTCTGGCACCCGGCGCTGTCGCTGATCTGGCCCTGGCATGTGCAGAAAATTCATCGCGGCCTGCTACCCGCGCCACCGCCCACCGCCGAGGCCCTGGCCGTGTGGCGCAAGCGCTGCACCGAGCTGCTGGTAGAGCCCAGCCGCTTTGCCAATGCCATGCACCTGACCACGTGCGCCAAGGAGGCCTTGGTGGCCAGCGGCATGCAGCGGGTCATGTTGCTGATGACCGATCGCGCGCAGAGCATGTTGCGCGTGCATCAGGTCGACGGCCTGCCGAAAGACGCGGCCAACCTGAGCCTGGACGTGGTCAACAGCACGCTGCTGCAGCGCCTGCTGGAAAAGTCCGCCCAGGTGCGCCTCACGCCGGACAACCACGCGCAGTTCTCGGCACTGCTGCCGCCGATCCTGCGCCGCCTGTTTACTGGCGAACACCTGTTGCTGCGCTCCCTGAGCTGCAATGGCAAGGTGGTGATGCTGATGGTGGCCGACCAGGGTGGCGGGCCGTTCTCGGAAACCACCGTGCAGGCCTTCGGCAAAACCGCCCAATGCATCGAGAAAGCCCTGCACTGCTTTACCAACCGCAGCGCCTGATGCTTGCGCTACAATCGCGGTCCTTTAATGCCAACATTTGTGCCCAGGAGACCTCACATGCCTGACTTCTCTGGCTTGCCGCTGGTGATCGAATCCGGCGACCTGCTCGGCCGCCTGGAGGCCGAACACCTGATTCTGGTGGACCTCACCAGTGCCGCCCGCTACGCCGAAGGGCATATCCCCGGCGCGCATTTCGTTGACCCCAAGCGCACCCAGTTGGGCCAGGCGCCGGCGCCCGGCTTGCTGCCCAACAAAGCTGACCTGGAAGCACTGTTCGGCGAATTGGGCCATACCCCCGACGCCACCTACGTGGTCTATGACGACGAAGGCGGCGGCTGGGCCGGGCGTTTTATCTGGATGCTCGATGTGATCGGCCACCAGAAATACCACTACCTTGACGGCGGCCTGCTGGCGTGGCTGGACGAAAAACACCCGGTCTCCACCGACGTGCCCGCCCCAGTCGGCGGCCCGGTCAGCCTGACGCTGCACGACGGCCCCACCGCCACCCGTGAATACCTGCAAAGCCGCCTGGGCGCGGCCGACCTGGGCATCTGGGACGCACGCGGCCCGCTGGAGTATTCCGGCGAGAAGGTGCTGGCGGCCAAAGGCGGGCACATCCCCGGCGCGGTGAACCTCGAATGGACGGCCGGCATGGACAAGGCACGCAACCTGCGTATCCGCCGCGACATGCCGCAGATCCTCGAAGACCTCGGGCTGACCAAAGACAAAGAAATCATCACCCACTGCCAGACTCACCACCGCTCTGGCTTCACCTACCTGGTGGCCAAGGCGCTCGGTTATCCGCGAGTCAAAGGTTATGCCGGTTCCTGGGGCGAATGGGGCAACCACCCCGACACCCCCGTCGAGATTTAAGGTTTAAGGACAGTAAATGAAAAAGCAGTTGTTTATCCTCAGCCAGTACTTGCTGCCGCACCACCTGCTGTCGCGCCTGGCAGGCTGCATTGCCGAGTGCCGCGTGCGTTGGTTCAAGAATGCCTTCACCGCCTGGTTCGCCAAGCGCTATCAAGTGGACATGTCCCAGGCCCTGGTTGAGGACCTGACCGCTTATGAGCACTTCAACGCCTTCTTCACTCGCGCATTGAAAGACGGCGCACGCCCACTGGATCAAACCCCTGGTGCGGTGTTGAGCCCCGCCGATGGCGCAGTGAGCCAGCTTGGCCCGATCGAGCATGGTCGTGTGTTCCAGGCCAAAGGCCACAGCTTCAGCGTACTGGAACTGCTGGGTGGCGATGCGGCCTTGTCTGCGCCGTTCATGGGCGGCGATTTCGCCACCGTTTACCTGTCGCCGAAAGACTACCACCGCGTGCACATGCCACTCGCCGGCACTCTGCGCGAGATGGTCTACATCCCTGGACGTATCTTCTCGGTGAACCAGACCACCGCGGAAAACGTACCCGAGCTGTTCGCACGCAACGAGCGCGTTGCGTGCATCTTCGACACCGAACGCGGCCCGATGGCCGTGGTATTGGTGGGCGCGATGATTGTGGCTTCGATTGAAACCGTGTGGGCCGGGCTGGTGACGCCGCCGAAGCGCGAGCTGAAAACCTTCCGCTATGACGAAGCAGCACGTGCGCCGATTCACCTGGAGAAGGGTGCGGAGCTGGGTCGCTTCAAACTGGGCTCGACCGCGATCGTGCTGTTCGGGCCGGATCAGGTGAAGTGGGCGGAAGAATTGGTGGCGGGCAGCCCAGTGCAAATGGGCCAAGGCATCGCCGCGCCTAAAGCTTGACGCAAACTCAATGTGGGAGGGGGCAAGCCCCCTCCCACATTTTGAACTGCGTTTATTCAGTTAAAGCTGACCATCGCGGTCGCGGAAGCCCAACAGATACAACACCCCGTCCAGCCCCAACGTCGAAATCGCCTGCTTGGCCGACTGTTTCACCAGCGGCTTGGCACGGAACGCCACGCCCAACCCGGCAATCGCCAGCATCGGCAAGTCATTGGCCCCATCGCCGACCGCAATGGTCTGCTCCAGGCGCAAACCTTCCTTGTGGGCCAATTCCTTCAGCAAGTCCGCTTTGCGCTGGGCGTCGACAATCGGCTCCACCGCCACGCCGGTCACCTTGCCATCCACCACTTCCAGCTCGTTGGCGAACACATAGTCGATGCCCAGCTTGGCCTGCAATTGCTTGGCGAAGTAGGTGAAGCCGCCCGACAGAATGGCGGTCTTGTAACCCAGGCGCTTGAGTTCGGCGAACAGGGTTTCGGCGCCTTCGGTCAGGCGCAGGGAGGCGCCGATGGCGTCCAGCACGCTCACGTCCAGGCCCTTGAGCAGCGCGAGGCGCTCTTTGAAGCTGGCGCGGAAATCGAGTTCACCGGCCATGGCGCGCTCGGTGATTGCGGAAACCTGCTCGCCCACGCCGGCCGCCTTGGCCAGTTCGTCGATGACTTCAGCTTCGATCAGCGTCGAGTCCATGTCGAACACCGCCAGGCGACGGTTGCGACGGAACAGCGAATCTTCCTGGAAGGCGATATCGACGTTCAGCTCCTGGGCCACGCTGAGGAATTCGGCGCGCAGGGCTTGCGGGTCGGCCGGTTCACCGCGCACGGAGAACTCGATGCAGCCCTTGCCCTTGTCGGCCGGAGTGTCCAGCGGCATGCGACCCGACAGACGGTCAATATGGTCGATATTCAGGCCATAGTGCGCGGTGATGGAGCTGACGCGCTGCAGTTGCTCGGCGGTGACCTTGCGGGTCAGCAGCGTCACGATATGGCGTTTTTTGCCCTGGCCGGCGACCCACTGCTGGTAGTCCTCTTCGGACACTGGCGTGAAACGCACCTGCTGGTCCAGCTTGTAAGCCGTAAACAGGATGTCCTTGAGTACCGAAGACGCCTGTTCCGTGCTCGGGATCTCGACCAGGATCCCGAACGACAGGGTGTCGTGGATCACCGCCTGGCCGATGTCGAGAATGTTCACACCACCCTGGGCCAGCACTCCCGTAATAGCCGCAGTAAGACCCGGGCGGTCTTCACCAGTGATGTTAATCAGGACAATTTCGCGCAAGGCGCACCCCCAGGCTGGAAAAAAACCGCATTCTACCCACTTTCAGTGACCATCGGGCACAGCCAGCGCTTTGCCGGTCCTAGGGCTGTCGCTATACTGCGCGTCAACTTCACGGACCAAGAGCCGAGCGCAAGTGAACCGGCCCACGCCAGTAAAAACCGATAATTTCTTCCTGCTGATCTTCCGGGCACTGCGCCACCGCCGTGTACCGATCGCATTACGCATCGCCAGCCATAACGTGATCCTGGTCGCCCTGGCCCTGGTGATCTACGCCTGCGTGATGGGTTTGCAGTTCAAGCAGGCCATGCACGAGCAAGCCGATGCCCTGGGCGAGAGCTTGACCACCCAGACCGCCACCTCGGCGACTGAGCTGCTGGTGTCCAACGACATCCTCAGCCTCAACGTGCTGCTCAACAACCTGACCAAGAACCCGCTGGTGGCCCACGCCGCCATCTACAGCGTGGACAACCGGATCATGGCCGAGGCCGGGCAACGTCCGAAAAACGGCTTGCTGGGTGAAGCCGAAGGCCTCTACCAGAGCAACATTACCTTTCAGGATGTGAAGGCCGGCCAACTGCGCATCAGCCTGGACATGCAGCAATTCCAGCAGCCGATGACCATCAGCCTGCAGAGCATGGGGATCCTCAGCGCGATCCTGCTGGCATTGGCCCTGGCCTTGAGCTTACGCCTGGGTCGGCATATTTCCACGCCGTTGATGCAACTGCGTATCTGGCTGCGGGACATTGATGAGCACACCCCGGCCACCGACCGCCAGGATGAAATCGGCGACCTCGCCCGCCAGTTACACGCCAGCTTTGCCCCGGAACCCGTGGTGCCTGAAGTTGAGCCGGAGCCGGAGTTCGACGACACCGACTACGAGCAAGAGCCGGAGTTTGAAGTACGCAACCTGCGTGATCCGGGTTTCGACGAGCGCCCTCCGGTGGCGGGCCTCAAGCCTGTGCCGCGCCATGCATTCAAGGCCGAAGAAGACGAGCTGGACGAAGACGATCCCTTTGCCGACCTGCGTGATACGTCCGCCGACAGCGGCGCCATTGCGCCCAAGCCGGCCCCGGTACGCAGCACCGAGCCACAATACAGTGCAGTGCTCGCCGTACAACTGGGCGCCCAGGACCAACTGCGCCGCCTGCCCCGCGCCCGCCTGACCGAATTGCTGGAACGCTACCGTGACTGCCTCGACCAGGCTGCTTCGCTGTACCAGAGCGAACTGCACACCCTGAACGATGGCAGCACGTTGATGCTGTTCCACAGCGAAGACAGCGGCGAAGACTACCTGACCAACGCGATTTGCTGCGGCGAGCTGCTGCGCGCCCTGGGCCATGAATTGCAGATCGAAGTGGCCGACAGCGGCATCACCCTGCAATTGCAGCTCGGCCTGACGGTAGGCGACGACCTGTTCGGCATGAGCCAGATCGACCTGTTGCTGACCGAAATGGCCCAGGATGCATTGGCCCTCTCACAACACAGCCGCAACCTGCTGCTGGTGGAGCGCAAGATCAGCGAAGACACGCTGATCCGCCAACGCGCGCGTATCCGCCCGATTGCCAGCCCTGAAGGTGCCAGTTGCGTGGAGCGGTTGATGGAGCCGTACCCGTCGATGCTGGAACGGCAGTTGGCGCGGATGCATGAGACCCGCACCAAATAAAACGGTAGGGCTCATGTGGGAGGGGGCTTGCTCCCGATAGCCGAGTATCAGTTAACACATCATTAACTGAACCACCGCTATCGGGGGCAAGTCCCCTCCCACATTGGGTCAGCGGCGTGGCTCAAACCGCGCACAAATAAAAAGGCCCGCTGAGTCAGCGGGCCTTTTGTTTGTGCGCGATTCAGATCAGAACCTGAACACTTCCATGTCCGTACGGATCGGCGTAGCCATCGGCATCTTCGGCTTCTGCGGCTCTGCCGGCTTGGCCTGTACCGGGGCGCTCTGCTTGCGGGGCGCCTCGGCAATCGGCGGTTGGTTGGCCAATGGCTTGAGGGCCACCGACAACTGCTGCGCCAAATGCTGCAACAGCACGCCCTGTGCCTGGACCTGGGACGCGGTGCTACCGGTGTGTTCTTCCTGCAGGTGCACGATGCGGTTATCGCGTACCTGGCCACGACGGTCGATCAAGCGCCATTGCGCATCGAGGATCGCCGGTTGCGACGTACCGGAGTCGAGCCGGGTAATGGTCAGCAAGACCTGTACATCCGGCGAAAAACCGGCTGGCGCCGGCGCCAGGACCACACGCTGACTGTCCAACTGACCCGCCACCTGGCGCAACATCAGTTGGTTGATGTCGGACGATAAACTGCCCGCCCAACGACCATCGGTGGAACCTTGCAGGCTGCCGTCGTTCTGACGTTGCAGAAGGGTTTCACGTTGCAGGTAGTCGGCGACGACCACCGGGCCCAGCAACACCGCCATGCCGGCAGTCTGCGCAGGTTGAGCTGGACTTCCGCTGTCCAACTGGTACAGCGACACCGGCTGGTGTGTGCTGCAACCCGCCAGCCCCAAAAGGCCAGCGAGCATGAAAATAAAAGGAAGGCGTGGAGCAGTCATCATCCCATCCAGGTGGCTGCCACAAGGCGAACCACAATGTAATACTAAAAATAACCTAAACACGCTCGGCCACGCCGGCGCTGGAAAGGCCATATCATCCGTGAATATGCGCCATGACTCCAGCGCCAAAGCGTCGATCTACGCGTTAAATCGTAGATCGAGGGCTCTAAAACGCGTTAAACCGGCGTTTCCACCAGCAACGCATCCACTCGCTGGAAGCCCCGAGGCAGTTTGTTACCACGCCGACCACGCTCGCCCTTGTAGTGCTCAAGGTCATCGGGACGCAGTGACAACGTGCGTTTCCCGGCCTGAAGCACCAAGGTCGAACCTTCCGGGATCACTGCGATGTCGGTCACGTACTCTTCGCGACTGGCCACCCGCTCGCCGGGAATACCAATGATCTTGTTACCCTTGCCTTTGCCCAACTGCGGCAAGTCGCTGATTTTGAACACCAACAAACGCCCTTCGGTGGTCACCGACGCCAGCCAGTTGCTCTCTCGGTCGTCCACTGGCCGCGGCAGGATCACCTTGGCGTTGTTCGGCAAGCTCAGCAAGGCCTTGCCCGCTTTGTTCTTGGCCTGCAGGTCTTCACCCTTGACCACAAAACCGTAACCCGCGTCGGAGGCGATCACGTAAAGCGCGTCGTCGTCCGGCAGCAGCACACATTCAAAATTCGCCCCCGGCGGCGGCGTAAGCCGCCCCGTCAACGGCTCGCCCTGCCCGCGTGCCGATGGCAAGGTGTGGGCCGGCACCGAATAACTGCGTCCGGTGGAGTCGATAAACACCGCAAACTGGTTGGAACGCCCGGCGGCAGCGGTCTTGAACCCGTCACCCGCCTTGTACGACAAACCAGTGGCGTCAATATCATGCCCCTTGGCGGAACGAACCCAACCCTTTTCCGACAGAACGACGGTAATTTTCTCGTTCGGCAGCAGCTCGGTTTCGGTCAGCGCTTTTGCCTCTGCACGCTGCACGATCGGCGAACGGCGGTCATCGCCATAGGTTTCGGCGTCTTTGATCAGCTCGCTGCGCACCAGCTTCTTGAGCTTGGCTTCGCTGCCCAACAGCGCTTGCAGCTTGGCTTGTTCCTTGAGCAACGCGTCCTGTTCGTCACGCAGCTTCATTTCTTCCAGTCGCGCCAATTGGCGCAAGCGGGTATCGAGGATGTAGTCCGCCTGGATTTCGCTCAGCTCGAAACGCGCGATCAGCTCGGCTTTCGGGTGCTCGGCGGTACGAATGATGTGGATCACTTCGTCCAGGTTGAGGTAGGCGATCAGCAAGCCGTCCAACAGGTGCAAGCGGCGCTCAACCTTATCCAGACGGAATTGCAGGCGGCGGCGCACGGTATTGATCCGGAACTCCAGCCACTCCACCAGCAGGTTGCGCAGGTTTTTCAGCTGCGGCTTACCGTCCAGGCCGATGATATTGACGTTGACCCGGTAGCTGGACTCCAACTCAGTGCTGGCGAACAGGTGTTGCATCAGCACTTCGTGGTCGACCCGGCTGTTGGTCGGGATGATCACGATGCGGCATGGGTTTTCGTGGTCGGACTCGTCACGCAGGTCGGCGACCTGCGGCAGTTTCGACGGTTTGGCCTGCATCAACGCGGCGATCTGCTCCAGCACCTTGGCGCCCGACACCTGGTGCGGCAGCGCGGTGACGATAATGTCGCCATCCTCGATGTGGTACACGGCACGCATGCGCACCGAGCCCTTGCCGGTTTCGTACATCTTCAGCAGGTCGGCACGAGGCGTGATGATTTCCGCTTCGGTCGGGTAGTCCGGGCCCTGGATGTGCTCGCAGAGTTGCTCCACCGTGGCCTTCGGTTCATCAAGCAAACGTACGCAGGCCGTGGCGACTTCCCGCAGGTTGTGCGGTGGTACATCTGTGGCCATACCGACGGCGATACCGGTGGTGCCATTGAGCAGGATATTCGGCAAACGTGCCGGCAACACCAGCGGTTCGTCGAGAGTGCCGTCAAAGTTCGGCCCCCAGTCCGCAGTGCCCTGCCCCAGCTCGCTCAGCAGTACTTCCGAGTAACGCGACAGACGCGCTTCGGTGTAACGCATCGCGGCGAAGGACTTTGGATCATCCGGCGCACCCCAGTTGCCCTGGCCGTCCACCAGCGTGTAGCGGTAGCTGAACGGCTGGGCCATCAGCACCATGGCTTCGTAGCACGCCGAGTCGCCGTGGGGGTGGAACTTACCGAGCACGTCACCGACGGTACGCGCCGATTTCTTGTGCTTGGAATCGGCGTCCAGGCCCAACTCACTCATGGCGTAGATAATGCGCCGCTGTACAGGCTTCAGGCCGTCGCCGATATGCGGCAGGGCACGGTCCATGATCACGTACATGGAGTAGTTGAGGTAGGCATTTTCGGTGAAGTCAGCCAGCGACCGGCGTTCTACGCCGTCTAAGCTGTCTGCGAGGATGTCACTCATGCGGGCCTCATCATTGTTTGGTAAGGCGCAGCGGAACTGCCGCTGCACCGGGTCAGTTCAAAAAAAGCGGGGCTCATGGCTGGGCGCTCCAGCCGCCGGCAGGGGCGGCGAAACGATAGACCACGGGGCGTTTTTCACCATCGGCGCGCGCGCCGAAATTATTGTCGATACCCAGCCAGGCACCCTCGGCATCCACCACCAGGGCTTCGGCCAGGCCATAGGCTTGGGGGTAACGCCGTTCGGGCGTCAACGTCTCATCGGCAAACGACCAGCACAGTTCGACCTTGGCCGTGACCGCATCGCGCCGGCAAATCTGGAACGCATTGCGCTCAAGGGTGAACAGCTTGCCGTTGAACAGCGCCAGGTCGGCGAAGTCCTTGGACACCGCCTTGGCATTGAGGAACTTGGCCGGCTGCACTTCCTGGCCGGCCTCGCTCAACAACACACACGGACCGTCACAGTCCCACAGGCTTTGCGGACGCTTGATCGAAATCAGCCCGCGTCGCTCACGCTCCGCCGCCAACCACATCTGATTGCCTTCGGGGTTGATCGCCAGGCCTTCAAACAACGCGTTGAAGTGCAGCAACATGCCGCTCGCCCGGGCCTCCCTGACCATGCTCGGGGCAATCTTCAACCACTGCGGCGCACCGGTCACCGGCACTTGCAGCACCGCCGCATGGGCTTCGCTAACGATGTAGCGGTTACCGGCGGCGTCGCAGGTGATGCCTTCGAAATCCAGGTCGCCACCGCGAATCAACGAGGCGGCTTTGGTGCGCGAACGCAAGCCCCAAGGCAGCCCGGACTCCGGCACCGGCGGCACGTCGATCTTGACCGCTTCGGCTTGCCAGGTCGGCGCGCTGATATCCAGGCGGTAGATCTGGTCGTCATCACGGTCGGAGACTGTCCACAATGCCTGGCCACACAGCGCCAGGCCCGACAGGTTTCCGCCACGCATGCCGTCCACCGGGTGTTCGGACACCAGCTTGAGCTCAGCCACGGGCGCGGCAACCACGTGGGTGGTCACCAGCCCGCTCACTATCAGGATCGCCAGGGCGAAACCTGTGCGCATCAGCCCAGAACCTCAGCCAGGTTGCCTTTGGATTCCAGCCAGGACTTGCGGTCCGGCGCGCGTTTCTTCGCCAGCAGCATGTCCATCATTTCCGAGGTGGCGGCGAAGTCATCCAGGGTCAACTGCACCAGGCGCCGGGTGTTCGGGTCCATGGTGGTTTCGCGCAGTTGCGGCGGGTTCATTTCACCCAGGCCTTTGAATCGCGTGACCTGTGGCTTACCGCGTTTTTTCTCGGCCACCAGGCGGTCGAGAATGCCGTCACGCTCGGCCTCGTCCAGGGCGTAGAAAATCTCTTTGCCCAGGTCGATGCGGTAAAGCGGCGGCATGGCGACGTAGACGTGACCGGCATCCACCAACGGGCGGAAATGCTGGACGAACAGCGCGCACAGCAAGGTGGCGATGTGCAGGCCGTCGGAGTCGGCGTCGGCGAGGATGCAGATTTTGCCGTAACGCAGCTGACTCATGTCCGCCGCGCCTGGATCAACGCCAATGGCCACGGCGATGTTGTGCACTTCCTGGCTGGCCAGGACTTCGCTGCCGTCGACTTCCCAGGTATTGAGGATCTTGCCGCGCAACGGCAGGATCGCCTGGAATTCTTTGTCCCGCGCTTGTTTGGCGGAACCGCCGGCGGAATCACCTTCCACCAGGAACAGCTCGGAGCGCATCGGGTCCTGCCCGGCGCAATCAGCCAGCTTGCCGGGCAGCGCCGGGCCCTGGGTGATGCGCTTGCGCTCGACCTTCTTGCTGGCTTTCAAACGACGGCCGGCGTTGTTGATCGCCAGCTCGGCCAGGGCCAGGCCCAATTCCGGGTGCTCGTTGAGCCACAGGCTGAAGGCATCCTTGACCACACCGGAAACAAACGCCGCCGCCTCACGGGACGACAGGCGCTCTTTGGTCTGGCCAGAGAACTGCGGCTCCTGCATTTTCATCGACAGCACGAACGCAATGCGCTCCCACACGTCTTCCGGTGCCAGCTTCACGCCACGCGGCAACAGGCTGCGGTATTCGCAGAATTCGCGCATGGCATCCAGCAAACCTTGGCGCAAACCGTTGACGTGGGTGCCGCCCTGGGCGGTAGGGATCAGGTTGACGTAGCTTTCCTGCACGCTGTCGCCACCTTCCGGCAACCACAGCAGCGCCCAGTCGACCGCTTCTTTATTACCGGCCAGACTGCCGCAGAACGGCTCGTTGGGCAGGCGTTCAAAATCGCTGACGGAGTCTTCCAGGTAGGAGCGCAGGCCGTCTTCGTAGTGCCACTCGACCTTCTCGTTAGTGCCTTTGTCTTCAAAGGTCACCAGCAGGCCCGGGCACAGCACGGCCTTGGCCTTGAGCACGTGCTTGAGGCGGCTGATGGAGAATTTCGGTGAATCGAAGTATTTCGGGTCCGGGGCAAAGTACACGCTGGTGCCGGTATTGCGCTTGCCAACGGTGCCGATCACCTGCAGGTCGGTGGCTTTGTAGCCATCGGCAAAGGTCATCTCGTACTCGTTGCCGTCGCGCTTGACCTTGACCCGCACGTGGTTGGACAGGGCGTTGACCACGGAAATACCCACGCCGTGCAAGCCACCGGAGAACTGGTAGTTCTTATTGGAGAACTTGCCGCCGGCGTGCAGCTTGGTGAGGATCAGCTCAACGCCCGACACCCCCTCTTCCGGGTGAATGTCCACCGGCATGCCGCGACCATCGTCGGACACTTCCAGGGAGTGGTCAGCGTGAAGGATGACATGCACCGATTTGGCGTGCCCGGCCAAGGCTTCGTCGACGCTGTTGTCGATGACTTCCTGGGCAAGGTGGTTCGGCCGACTGGTGTCGGTGTACATGCCGGGGCGTTTGCGCACCGGGTCGAGGCCCGAGAGGACTTCGATGGCGTCGGCGTTATAAGAGCTAGCGCTGGGAGTGGCCATGGGGTCTCGTCGTGAGTCGTTCGATTAAATAATGACCTGCGATTCTTACAATGAAGAAAAATCGAAGGATTGATACTGATCTGCGCCAATGCCGGCAAAGCTCAACATGGCCGGTAATTGCTGGGCGAACCCCTGGTACCCATGGTCGCCGCCGGCCTGGATGCGCAAGGCACAGGCCCGGTAGTACTGCTGGGCGAGGCGATAATCCAGTGTTTCATCGCCGGTCTGCAACCACACCTGATAACGCGCGGCGTCCTGGGGAGCCGGTACTTCCAACTCAGCCAGCGCCGTGACGTGGTCGTGGGTCAGTTCCCAGGTTTCATCGGTGTAGAGGTTCTTCTGGGTGCCCAGGTAACCGTCGAACATCCGATGAGGGCTGACCGCCGGGTTCACCAGCAACGCCTTGAGGCCATGGCGTTCGGCAAGATGGGTTGCATAGTAGCCGCCGAGTGAGCTGCCGACTAGCAGTGGCCGCCCCAGTTCGGCGATAGCCGCTTCCAACTGAGGAATCGCCTGACGGGGATGGTGATGCAGGGCCGGTACGCGCAGTTGCTCGGCCAGGCCAAGGTTGTCCATCACGGTGATCAGCTGGCTGGCCTTGTTGGACGCCGGCGCGCTGTTGAAACCGTGGATATACAGGATCGAAGCGGACATGCCGGGCTCTCCATGACTCAGCCAAAGAGGCGCAGTTTACAGGGATCCAAGCCTTGTGTGATGACCTCAGCCTTCAATACACCGAAGATCCAATGTGGGAGGGGGCTTGCGCCCGATAGCGGTGGGTCAGCCAGCCTATGTATTGCCTGGCACCCCGCTATCGGGAGCAATCCCCCTCCCACATTTTTGATCGGTGTTTACAGCTTTTAGTAGCCGTTGCTGCCGTAGTCCACGGTAAATTCGAAGTCTTGGACACGCTCCACCCCCGTCTCCAACCGTCCGTCGGCATGCAGGCGCAGCCAGCGATACCCCGGCGCTTGCTCACTGACCTTGAAATCCTCGCTGCCCGGCGCGAACTGGATGCAGGTGGACGGCGACGCCAGCAGGCGCACGCCGTCACGCTCGCGATCGATCTCCTGATGCACGTGCCCCCAAAGTACCGCGCGCACGTGGGGGAAACGATCGAGCACGGCAAACAGGGCTTCAGGGTTGCGCAGGCCAATCGGTTCCATCCAGGCGCAACCGATGGACACCGGATGGTGGTGGAAGCACACAAGGTGGTGAAGGTTCGGCGCTTCGCTCAGGGCCTGGGCGAGCAGTTGCAGTTGGCTGTCCTGAAGGTAACCGGGCACCGAGCCGGGTACAGCGGAGTCCAGCAGGGTGACGCGCCAATGGCCGATATCGACTACCGGCTCCAGAAAATCGCTGTGCACGGCAGCACGGGCCATGATCTGCGGCTCATCGTGGTTACCCGGAATCCAGCGCGTTGGGGCGCCGATGGGGGCAGTCATATCGCGAAACTGCTGATACGACTCCAGCGTGCCGTCCTGGGAAAGATCCCCCGTGGCCAGCACCAGGTCGATCCGCGGCTGCTGCGCGCGCGCCAGCTCGATCACACTTTGCAGGCTGTCACGGGTGTTCATGCCCAGCAACGTGCCGTCGCCCTCGGCAAACAGATGGCTGTCGGACAGTTGCACCAGCAACGCTGAACCGTCGGGGTTCACAGTGGATACGCTCGGCAAGGCGCTCTCCCAAGGCAATCACAGTAAAGGGTCGTTTGGCGTGATTATGCTGGGGCAGGACACAAAGGGGAAACCCAGGAAGCGGACGCAGTTCACATCTACCGCACAGCTTCGAACTCATGGCCCAGGGCCAGGCAGTGGCTCAACCATTCACCGAGGAACACATTGAGCTGTGCTTTCTCATCGGGTTGGTGCATGAACACGTTAGGGTAAGGATAGATGCTGCGAAAGCGTCGCGCATGTTCGGCGCTGATCACTTCGGCCATCCGCGCATCGTGGTACACCTGTACTTCCAGCTGCGGTACCGGCAGCCACGGCAGGCTGTGTTCCTGGCGCACGCGCAGGGTGGTGGTGTAGGGGCAATTGACGATGACTTCCAGGGCCAGCACGCCGAGCATCTGGTCGCCATGGGTGACGCCGATGCGCCGCGCCTCGGGGGCGTGGCGCATGTCGGGGAGCAGGCGCATCAGCCGCGCATAGTTGGCCTCGCACGCCGCTTGCAGCCCGATCAGGTCGACTCGATAACGTTCCCGTGCCTTTACTGCCATAACCCCCTCACTTCCGCGCGATTAAGCGCAAGCCATTGCAGGGCGATAATGCTGGCTGCGTTGGAAATTTTGCCGTCACGCACCGCTTGCAGGGCGTCTTCGAAGGCCCATGCGGTGACGCGGATATCTTCAGCTTCTTCTTCCAATCCATGGACGCCACCCGCGCCCGAGCTGTCGCAACGGCCCAGGTACAAATGCACGAGTTCAGTACTGCCACCGGGCGATGGAAAATATTTAGTGATCGGCCACAGCGCGGAGAATGTAAGCCCAGCTTCCTCCTCGGCTTCGCGGTGTGCAACCTCCTCGGGCTCTTCGTCCTTGTCGATCAGGCCAGCGACCATTTCCACCAGCCACGGGTTGTCGGTGCGGCCCATGGCGCCGACGCGAAACTGCTCGATCAACACCACTTCATCGCGCTGCGGGTCGTAGGGCAGCACGCACACGGCGTCGTGACGAACGAAGACTTCCCGATTGATCACCCGGCTCATATCGCCATCGAATTTCTCGTGGCGCAGCTGCACACGGTCAAGCTTATAGAAGCCCTTGTAGGCATTTTCGCGCTGAACAATCTCGATCTTGCTCGGCGTCGATTTTGCAAAGTCCGTCATGTCCCATCCTCGTTTAGCCTGCGCAATGGGCGCCATCCTAACGCGCTCCTGCACCTTGGCGCAGCCCCTTTCCGGTTGCCGGGATAGACGGCGGGCGTCAAACACACTCTAATCAGCTTAGTGGCGAACTGACTGCCGTGCTGGCAGTCGAAGCTGCACAAATTTCGCTCTTATCGATAGACGAAGGACTTACATGTCGCTTTTAAAAATCGCCTCCGTGGCCTGCATCGCATTGACCCTCGGCGCTTGCCAGAGCCTGTTCCAACCGAGCTTCAAGACCCCGCTGGAAGCCACTCGCGACGCCACCGAGCAAAGCAAGCCAGGCTGCGCCAGCGCCGACTGCCCGCTGGTGAATATTGACACGGTGCACTTTGCCAAGGAGCCCAAGCTCGATGCGCTGATCGAACAGCGCCTGCTGGAAATGACCAGCACCAGCCCGAACGACCCGCTGCCGACCAGCCTTGACACCTACCGAGAGCAATTCCTGCGCACCGCCGCCCCGCGTAACAGCATGTACTTGCAGGCCAAGGTACGTGAGCAGCATGACGGCTTGGTGATCATCGAGCTGTCCAGTTACCTGGACCAGGGCGCCACCCACGGCGAGCCTGGCCGTGCCTTCATCAACTATTCGCGCCAGCAACAAAAAGCCCTGACCCTGACCGACATGCTGTTACCCGGCAAGGAAGACGCGTTCTGGAAAGCCGCCCAAGTGGCACACAACAGCTGGCTGATCAGCACCCGCCTGAGCCTGGAGCCGGAGTATGTGAAGACCTACCCCTTCCAGAAAACCCCAAACGTGGCGCTGACCTATGGTGGCGTGATCCTCAAGTACCCCACCAGCACCATCGCGCCGTATGCCCTGGGCCATGTCGAGTTGCAGATCCCCTACTCGCGCCTCGATGGCATCCTCAGGCCTGAGCTGGTGCCGGCGCGCCGCTGAAGGCCCGCCCCAGGATGAACTGCAACAGCCCTGCCAGCACCAGCGCCGGCAGGGTCGCGCCGATGTCCGGATACAGATTGGCCAGCAGGTGGTAAGTCGCGATGCCACCCAGCCAGGCCAACAACGCCGGCCAACGCAGAGCGGCGATCGCCCCTCGGCCACGGCGACGCAAGATGAAGTGATCCACCAACACCACGCCAAACAGCGGCGCAAAAACCGAACCGATCAGCAGCAGGAAGTTCTGGTACTGGGCCAACGGCGCAAAACAGGCGATCAGGGTGCAGATCACACCGATGGCCAGCGCCAGGTGCTCAACCTTCAAGCGCAACAGAATCCCGCTGGACACCGCCGCCGAGTGGATATCGGCAAAGGCGTTTTCCGACTCGTCCAACAGGATCAGCAACAGCGGAATGCCCAGGCCCGCACCGGCCAAGGCCAGCAATAGCGCATTCACCTCACCGCTCGGCGCGAACGCCAGGGTGTAGGCCACGCCCAGGCTCATCAGCCAGAAGTTACCGATAAAGAACCCCAACGCCGTCCCTCCAAACACGCTTTTTGCGCGCGTGCCGAAGCGTGAGTAATCGGCAATCAGCGGCAGCCATGAGAGCGGCATGGCGATGGCGATATCAAAGCCCACCGCGAACGGCATCGAACCGTCACCGGCCTGGGCCCAGAGAGCGGCGAGGTCGGCCTTGGCGAACAGGTTCCAGGTCAGCCACAGGCAGGCAGCGAGCAGCAGCCAGATACCCCATTTGCGCAGGATCTGGCGCACGAAGGTCAGTGGACCGCTGACCGCCAACAGGGTCGCCAGACCGCCAAAAAACAGGGTCCACAGCAATGGGCTGGCCAGCAGGCTACCGTCGCTGAACGCCCGCGTGCCCAACAGACTGGCCGCGTCGCGCATCACGATGATTTCGAAAGAGCCCCAGCCGATCAGTTGCAGCAGGTTGAGCAGTGCCGGCAGGCTCGCTCCCTTGGCGCCCAGGCTGAGCTTGAGCGCGGCCATGGCGGACAGGCCGGTATCACTGCCGATCACGCCGACGGCGGCCAGCAACAGCACGCCGACCAGGGTGCCAAGCAAAATCGCCAACAACGAGCCGGACAGCCCCAGGCCCGGCGCGAGTAACGCGCCGGTCTGCAGGACCATCAGGCCGATGCCGAGGGAGAACCATAGGGAGAACAGGTCGCGGGCGCCGAAGACGCGTTTGTCAGCGGGAACCGCGATGTCCGGGGAATAGGTGCTGGGTTGAATGCTCAAGGGGGTTATCTCTGAGGAATATTGTTGTAAGCCCTTGTGGCGAGGGAGCTTGCTCCCGCTGGGTGGCGAAGCCGCCCCACAACCGGCAACCGAAGCGTGTCAGTAAAAACACCCTTGCAGGGAGTGGGAGTGCTGTGCACTCCAACGGGAGCAAGCTCCCTCGCCACAGGTCTGGGGTCAGACCTTTTTGTACAGCTGACTGCCTTCCTGCTTGAACCGCTCCGCCTGTTCGGCCAAGCCCTTGGCCACCTCCACGTCCACCGTTTCAATCCGTTGGTTGGCCGCGTATTCACGCACTTCCTGGGTGATTTTCATCGAGCAGAACTTCGGCCCGCACATCGAGCAGAAATGCGCGACCTTGGCCGAGTCCTTCGGCAGGGTTTCATCGTGATACGAACGCGCGGTGTCCGGGTCCAGGCCGAGGTTGAACTGGTCTTCCCAGCGGAACTCGAAGCGCGCCTTGCTCAAGGCGTTATCGCGGATCTGCGCGCCCGGATGGCCTTTCGCGAGGTCAGCCGCGTGGGCAGCGATCTTGTAGGTGATGATCCCGGTCTTCACGTCATCCTTGTTCGGCAAGCCCAAGTGTTCCTTGGGCGTGACGTAGCAAAGCATGGCGCAACCGAACCAGCCGATCATTGCCGCACCGATGCCGGAGGTGATGTGGTCGTAGCCCGGCGCGATGTCGGTGGTCAGCGGGCCGAGGGTGTAGAACGGCGCTTCGTCACAGCACTCGAGCTGCTTATCCATGTTCTCCTTGATCAACTGCATCGGCACGTGGCCAGGGCCTTCGATCATGGTTTGCACGTCGTGCTTCCACGCGATCTTGGTCAGTTCGCCCAAGGTTTCCAGCTCGCCGAATTGCGCGGCGTCGTTGGCGTCGGCAATCGAGCCCGGGCGCAGGCCGTCACCGAGGGAGAAGCTGACGTCGTAAGCCTTCATGATTTCGCAGATTTCGTCGAAATGCGTGTAGGTGAAGTTCTCTTTGTGGTGCGCCAGGCACCACTTGGCCATGATCGAACCGCCACGGGACACGATGCCGGTGACGCGCTTGGCGGTCAGCGGCACGTAGCGCAACAGCACGCCGGCGTGGATGGTGAAGTAGTCGACGCCCTGCTCGGCCTGCTCGATCAGGGTGTCGCGGAACAACTCCCAGGTCAGGTCCTCGGCGGCGCCGCCGACTTTTTCCAGGGCCTGGTAGATCGGCACGGTGCCGATTGGCACGGGCGAGTTACGGATGATCCACTCGCGGGTTTCATGGATGTGCTTGCCGGTAGACAGGTCCATCACCGTGTCCGAGCCCCAGCGAATGCCCCAGGTGAGTTTCGCCACTTCTTCTTCGATGGACGAACCCAGGGCGCTGTTGCCGATGTTGCCGTTGATCTTCACCAGGAAGTTACGGCCGATGATCATCGGTTCCAGTTCGGTGTGGTTGATGTTGGCCGGGATGATCGCTCGGCCACGGGCGATTTCTTCGCGCACAAATTCAGGGGTGATGATTTTCGGCACGCTGGCGCCGAAGCTATGGCCGGCGTGTTGCTGGTCGAGCAGGCCGCTGGCGCGGGCTTCTTCCAGCTTCATGTTTTCGCGGATGGCGACGTATTCCATCTCGGCGGTGATGATGCCTTTGCGTGCGTAGTGCATCTGCGTGACGTTGGCACCGGCCTTGGCGCGGCGCGGGTTTTTCACGTGGGCGAAGCGCAGGGCGGTCAGTTCGGCGTCGCTGAGGCGCTGTTGGCCAAAATGCGAGCTGAGGCCGGACAGGCGCTCGGTGTCACCACGCACTTCGATCCACGGCGAGCGCACATCGCCCAGGCCTTTGCGCACATCGATGATCACATTCGGGTCGGTGTACGGGCCGGAGGTGTCATAGACCACCACGGGGGCGTTGATTTCACCGCCGAAGTCGGTGGGAGTGACGTCCAGGCTGATTTCGCGCATCGGCACGCGGATGTCCGAGCGAGTGCCCTGCACGTAGATTTTTTGCGAGCGGGTAAACGGCTGCACGGAGCCGGAGTCGACCTTGGCCGATTCACTCAAGTGCACGGTGTTTTTCAGTTTTGTACTTTTTATTTCTGTGCTCATCACGGGCTCTCCAACTATCCAGGCGGTGGATTTTTGTCGGAGCGAACCTGTGACGGATGGACGCACTGAAACCAGTGCTGTGCTAGGCACGAGGGCTGTTCGATGGTCGAACAGCATCCCGGACGAAGCACAAGAGGACTCGCCGGGTGACGAGAAATCTTGTTCCCTACGCAGGCGCTAACCTGATCAGGTTCAACGGGATCCGGTATTTACCGATCTCAGCCTTCCAACAAGGCACCCCGACAAGAACGCGGCCAGTCTAGACCATGCCATGGGGAAATTGCCAATGGCGGTGCATTCAGCGTGATGAATGGCTCTTTTGCAGGATTGTTGTGTGGTGATCGCGCCACTACACTCGGTGACTGCTCAAGCCCTTGACGCTAGGCGTTCGCCGCCTTAGCCTTGAGCGCCAAATTACAATCGTAATATTCAAACTAGGGATCGCCTCATGCTGCGCAAACTTTCACTGGCTCTCGCCGTGTCTTGTGCGACCAACGGAATGGTCTGGGCAGCTGAAGCGCCCTTGTCCGCCAAAACTGACTTGGTCAGCGTCTACCAGGAAGCGGTGGACAACAACGCCGACCTGGCCGCTGCCCGCGCCCAGTACGGCGCGCAAAAAGAAGTGGTGCCCCAGGCCCGCGCCGGGCTGCTGCCCAACCTGTCGGGCGGTGCCGATATCAACAACGTGCGCACCCAGATCGACACCCCGGCCGCCACCGCCAACCGCGATGCGCATTCCTGGCGCGCGACCTTGAGCCAGCCGCTGTTCCGCGCCGACCGCTGGTTCCAGTTGCAGGCTGCCGAGGCCACCAACGAACAGGCCGCGCTGCAATTGTCGGCCACGGAACAAAACCTGATCCTGCAAAGCGCCGAAAGCTACTTTGCCGTGCTGCGCGCCCAAGACAACCTGGCCTCGACCAAGGCCGAAGAAAACGCCTTCAAGCGCCAGCTGGACCAGTCCAACGAGCGCTTTGACGTGGGCCTGTCGGACAAGACCGACGTGCTGCAATCCCAAGCCAGCTACGACACTGCCCGTGCCAATCGGATCCTGGCCCAGCGCCAAGTGGAAGACGCCTTTGAAGCACTGATCACCCTGACCAACCGCCAGTACAACTCGATCCAGGGCATCGTCCACACGCTGCCGGTGCTGCCACCGCTGCCGAACGACGCCAAGGCCTGGGTTGAAACCGCCGGCCGCCAGAACCTTAACCTGCTCGCCAGCAACTACGCCGTTACCGCCGCCGAAGAAACCCTCAAGCAGCGCAAGGCCGGGCATGCCCCGACGCTCGACGCAGTGGCGCAATATGAAAAAGGCGATAACGACGCCCTTGGTTTCAGCAACCCGAATGCCTTCGGCACCCCCTATCGCGGCGATGTGGAACAACGCACCATCGGCCTGCGCCTGAACATCCCGCTCTACAGCGGTGGGCTGACCAGTTCACAAGTGCGTGAATCCTACTCGCGCCTGGGCCAGACCGAGCAACAGCGCGAAGGCCTGCGCCGCCAGGTGGTGGAAAACACCCGCAACCTGCACCGTGCGGTGAACACCGATGTGGAACAGGTGCAGGCACGCCGCCAGTCGATCATCTCCAACCAGAGCGCGGTGGAAGCCACGGAAATCGGTTACCAGGTGGGGACGCGCAACATCGTCGACGTCTTGGATTCCCAACGCCAGCTCTACGCATCGGTGCGCAACTACAACAACAGCCGCTATGACTACATCCTCGACAACCTGCGCTTGAAGCAGGCGGCGGGCACCTTGAACCCAGGTGACCTGCAGGACTTGGCGCGCTACCTCAAGGCTGACTACAACCCCGACCGCGACTTCCTGCCGCCGGACCTGGCCAAAGCGGCGGCCGAACAACTCAAGGCCCGCCCCGCCAACTGAATCCACTGCAAACCCATGTGGGAGGGGGCTTGCCCCCGATAGCAGAGTGTCAGGCACTGTATAGGTGACTGATCTACCGCCATCGGGGGCAAGCCCCCTCCCACATTTGGTTAGGTGGTGATTCAGTTAGCTAGCAGTCGACCTAAACCATCCAGTAAACGCCTCAACGCGCCTTGATTGGCCTGCATCACCTTAAGGCCTGCCTGCGCCATCTTGCGGGCATCCTGCGGCAGTTCGAACAACTGCCGTACGGCCTCAGCCAATCCTTCGGCGTCCTCCACTTCTCGCAACGCACCCGCTTCACGCATCATCGCGGTGATTTCGAGGAAGTTGAACACGTGGGGGCCCATCATCACCGGCTTGGCCAGCGCGGCCGGCTCCAGCGGGTTATGCCCACCGGTCGCCACCAGGCTGCCGCCGACAAAGGCGCTGTCGGCCAAGGCATAGAGAAACAGCAGCTCGCCCATGGTGTCACCGAGCAACACCGAAGTGCCCGCCGTGACCGGCTCGTCGCTGGAACGACGCACCGTGGTAAAACCTTGCTGTTCACACAGTTCGAACATCGGGCCGAAGCGTTCCTGGTGACGCGGCACCAGAATCAGCAGCGCGTTGGGATAGCTTTCGAGCAGTTGACGATGGGCGGCCAGCACCACCTCATCTTCACCTTCATGGGTGCTGGCGGCGATCCACACCGGACGCTCGCTGGCGCCCCATTGCTCGCGCAACGCAGCCGCACGCACCGGTAATTGGGGGTCGATGGTCAGGTCGAACTTGATCGAGCCAGTGACTTCAACGGTTTCCGGTCGGGCGCCGAGGCTCAGGAAGCGCTGGGCTTCGGTCTGCGTCTGCACGGCGAACAAGCTCATCTCAGACAGCATCGGCGCCGTCAGCTTGGCAAAGCGCGCGTAACCCTTGGCCGAGCGCGCCGACAACCGCGCATTCGCCAATGCCACCGGAATGCCACGCTGGGCGCAGGCGTGGATATGGTTAGGCCAAAGCTCGGTTTCCATGATCACCGCCAGTTTCGGCTGCACACGATCAAGGAAGCGCTTGGCGGCGCACGGCAAGTCATAGGGCAAGTAGCAGTGCTGGATTCGAGGTTCATTGGCAAACAGTGCCTGGATGCGCTCGGAACCGGTCGGCGTCATGCAGGTGACGGTGATCGGCAACGTCGGATAGCGTTCCAGCAACCCGCGCACCATCGGCGCGGCAGCGATGCTTTCGCCCACCGATACCGCATGCACCCAGATCCCGCCCGGCTGCATCACCGGCAAGCCATAGGAAAAGCGCTCGCCAACGCGCTTGGCGTAGGCCGGCGCCTTGCGCGCGCGCAGCCACAGACGTAAAGCCACCAAGGGCAGCGCCAGGTAAAACAGACAGCTGTAGAGAGTTCTATTCATGGCGGCGGAGTTTATCGGCTTTTTCAGTCGATCGCCTGCAAGCACTCGGCAAATCGTTTGGCCAGGAAGCGCGCGGCGGGCCCCAGATGCTCGTCGCGTCGCCACACCAGCTCCACCACCAGGGCCGGTGGCGTCCATTCGCTGTCCAGTTCCACCATCTGTTGCTGATAGGTCGGGTACTGCACGATATGCCGGGGCAGCCAGGCCCAGCCCAGGCCACTCATCAACCATTCGGCCAGCACGTAGAAACTGTCGGCACGCCACACCAGCGGACTGGCCGCTTCGCTGCCGGGGTAGACACTGGTCTGGGTCGACATCAGCAACTGCCGGAACTGCGCCAGGCGCTGGCAGGTCACGTACGTTTCCTTGGCCAGCGGGTGATTCACGCCGCACACGGTGACCATCTCCACGCTGCCGACCACCCGCCGCTCGAGGGCTTCGGGGATCTGGTCGTGATAGAACAGCAAGCCTAAATCAGCCTGGCGCTCCACCAGTTTGCGCGCCACATCGCCCTGGGCCGCGCTGGACAGTTGCACCTCCAGCAACGGGTATTGCACGGCCAGTGCCTCCAGGCTATCGAGCACCGGCTGGAACAACATCGCTTCATCCTGGGCCAGGCGCAGGCAAGCCTCCTCGCCGCGTGTCAATGACAGCGCTCGACCATTGAGCCGCTCGCACTGGCGCAGCACTTCGCGCGCCTCCTCCAGCAACACGCTGCCGGCTTCGGTCAGCCGCGGCTGGCGGCCGCTGCTACGCTCGAACAGGCTCACGCCCAGGTCCGTCTCCAGCATCGCAATCGCGTTACTGACCGCCGATTGGGCCTTGCGCTGCTGGCGCGCTACCGCCGAAAACGAACGCTGCTCGGCGACGCTGACAAATAGGCGCATCTGCTCCAGATCCCATTGCACGCTCATGGCTCAACCCATCTCTAATTCGGATAGGTAATGACTTTACCCCATCTGATTGAAGGCTAGAATGCCAGCCTTATCTGATTGCATTACCCCGAGGATTGACCCATGAACGCCGCTTACTGCTACCTGGCCATTGCCATCTGCTCGGAAGTGATCGCCACCGTTTCCATGAAAGCCATCAAGGGCTGGAGCACGCCGATCCCACTGCTGCTGGTGATCGTCGGCTACGGCGTGGCGTTCTGGATGCTGACGCTGGTCGTGCGCACGGTGCCGGTGGGCGTGGCCTACGCGGTGTGGGCCGGGATGGGCATTGTGATGGTGAGCATCGCGGCGCTGTTTATCTACGGGCAGAAGCTGGATATTCCGGCGATGCTGGGGATGGGCCTGATTGTGCTGGGCGTGGTAGTGATTCAGCTGTTCTCGAAAACCGCCGGGCACTGACCACCTCTCAACAGCCTGTATACTGCGCCTCTTGTCTTGAACACTGAGGTCGCCCATGCCATCCGTTATTTCCACCGACGTTCTGATTGTCGGCGCCGGGATTGCCGGCCTCTGGCTGAATGCGCGCCTGCGCCGCCAGGGGTTTTCCACGGTGGTGGTGGAAAGCGCCACCTTGGGGGGTGGGCAAAGCGTGAAGTCCCAGGGGATTATTCACGGCGGTGCCAAATACGCCCTGCACGGCGCGCTCACCGGCGCTTCCGAAGCCATTGCCGATATGCCGCGCCGCTGGCGTGAAGCGTTGGCGGGCAGTGGCGAGCTGGACCTGTCCGGCGTGCGCTTGCTGTCCGAAGCGCATTACCTGTGGTCCCCCGGCACCCTCGCCGGCAACCTCACCAGTTTTTTCGCCAGCAAGGCCGTGCGCGGCCGTGTCGACCAGGTCAAGGGCGACGACCTGCCCCCGGCCCTGCAAGACCGCCGCTTCAAGGGCAAGGTCTATCGCCTGGCGGAGCTGGTCATCGATGTGCCCAGCCTGATTGATCGCCTGGCGCAACTGGCCGGCGATGGTTTGCTTGCCGGGCAACACATCGAACCGTTGCGCGAAGGCGACGCACTGGTAGGCCTGAAGGTCGACGGTCGCGAGATCCGCGCCCAGCGCATCGTGCTGAGTGCCGGCGCCGGCACGGCTGATCTGCTGTCCGCGCTGGGCCTGAGCCAGCCGGCCATGCAGACGCGCCCCTTGCACATGATCATCGCCAAAGGCCCCGGCCTGAAACCGCTGTACGCGCACTGCCTGGGCGGCGGCACCAAGCCGCGCATCACCGTCACCACGCACCCTGCGGCGGATGGCAACTGGGTCTGGTACATGGGTGGCGACATCGCCGAAGCCGATGGCGTGGCCCGCACACCGCAGGAACAGATCGCCACGGCCCAGAAAGAGCTGGCGCAATTGCTGCCGTGGATCGACATGAGCCAGACCCAATGGGCCACGCTGCGCGTCGACCGTGCCGAGCCGCTGCAATCAGGCCTGAGCCGCCCCGACAACGCCTTCCTCGCCGAGCAAGGCCGTCTGCTCGTGGGCTGGCCGACCAAACTGGCGTTGGCACCGGACTTCGCTGATCGCGTCATCGGCAGCCTTGAACGTGACGGCATCCGCCCAAGCGCCAGCGAGCCGTTGCCCGACCTGCCAAAACCCGCCATCGGCGTACCTGCCTGGGAGCAATTGTTGCCATGAGCCTACCCACCCTGCACGACCTGCATCGCCCCCTGGGCAGCACCGGCCTGTTGGTCTCGCCGCTGGGCCTGGGCACCGTGAAGCTGGGGCGCGACCAAGGGGTCAAATACCCCAGTGGCTTCCAGATTCCCGGTGACGACGAAGCCCGCATGCTGTTGCGCCAGGCTCGCGAACTGGGGATCAACCTGATCGATACCGCGCCGGCCTATGGCATGAGCGAGGAACGCCTGGGACCGCTGCTGCGTGACCAGCGCAAGGACTGGGTGATTGTCAGCAAGGTCGGTGAAGAATTCGAGAATGGCGCGTCCAGCCACGACTTCAGCGCCGCTCACACGCGGATGTCCATCGAGCGCAGCTTGAAACGACTTGAAACTGATTTTATCGACCTGGTGCTGGTGCACTCCGACGGCAACGACCTGCACATCCTCAACGACTGCGAGGTGTACGACACGCTGGCGGCGCTGAAGCAGGAAGGCAAGATCCGTGGTTTCGGCTTCTCCGGGAAAACCGTCGAGGGCGGCGTGAAGGCTCTGGAACAGGGCGATTGCGCCATGGTCACCTACAATCTGAACGAACAGGCCGAGAAAGCCGTCATTGAGTATGCAGCGGCCCACGGTAAGGGCATCCTGGTGAAAAAAGCCCTGGCCAGCGGCCACGTGTGCCTGGAGCCGGGAATGGATCCAATTCGTGCCAGTTTCATGTTGTTGTTTGCGCAAACGGGCGTCGCCAGTGCTATTGTCGGGACCATTAATCCGCTGCACCTGGCCCATAACGTGGCGACCGCTGCCCAAGTCATTCGTCAACTCTGATGCCGCCGACGCGGCCGACCCCGTCGCAAGAAGGAGCCGACATGCCGCGAACGCTCATAAGAAAAAACCCCAGCAACTTTAAAACACTGCCGCTGCACGTCGAAGCCACCCCCGAAGGCCTGAGCTACCAGAGCGTCGGCATGCCGCTCAACTTTGCCCAGACCCTGCAACGGCGCAAGCCGGTGGAGGTGGCCGACCCCGAGCGCTTCGCCCTGGAACTGGCCAACCTTGGCGTGTCGGTGCGCCTCACCCTGCATTGGCAAAACAAGGACTATTGGGTGCTGGTGCGCCAGCGCCGCCAGGACCGTGGCGACGTGGTGCTCAAGCTGATCTCCGGCTACGTGCCCGCCCATGAACTGAACCTGCCGCTGCACACCGCCATCCAGGAAATCGCCGAAGAATGCCTGCTGGAGACCCCGGAAGGCTGGCTCAGCGGGCGCTTCAACGACACGTGGTTGCCGGCGCCATACTCGGCCGCGCTGCATTACCGCGAAGCCCTGCCCTTTCGCCTCAGCCCGCTGTCCGGTGCAGCCCGCCCGGTTCGATGCGCCACCACGCAGTTGATCGAACGCCCGCGCGCCTATGTGCACCTGCCCACCGCATCGCTGCAATTGATTTACGACCTGCGTCTTGAAGTCCCCAAGGAAGCCAAATCCCTGAGCCTGTTCCATGTGGACGAGCGCCTGGAAGGCGACCAACTGGTTGCCCGCCTCGACCGTCAGCGCCCCGACCTGTATCTGATGCCGCTGAAAGACGGCCAACCCCAGGCTGAGCTCTACACGGTCAAGAAAGACCAGCTGTACCCAGCGAGCACGCGGGGTTTGTACCTGGCGGAAAGCTTCGCCCAGCAGGAAGGTTGGCTGGTGCGTGAGGAGCGGATTCGCTGGAAGGATTGGCTGCGCCAGCAAGGCCTGGCAGCACCTGAGAAAGAATCGAAACTAAAGCGCCTGGCCCAGCGGGTACTGCGCAAGATCGTGCCGAAGAAAAAAGCCAAGGGCTGAATCAGACTGTAGTGAGCGGGCTCGCCCCGCGCTGGGTGGCGAAGCCGCCCCAACAGGGCCGCCTCATTGTGTCAGGCACACTGCGTTGTCGGGTTTGGGGTGGCTTCGCCACCCAGCGCGAGGCAAGCTCGCTCACTACACATTGCGTCAGCCGTTGAGCAAGCGCTGATTATTCGCCCGCGAGAGGATTGGCTACGCAAACCAAGGGCTAAGGACTGTAGTGAGCGGGCTTGCCCCGCGCCGGGTGGCGAAGCCGCCCCAACAGGGCCGCCTCATTGTGTCAGGTACACCGCGTTAAGCGCTGGTTATTCGCCCGCGAGAGGATTGGCTACGCAAACCAAAGGCCAAGGACTGTAGTGAGCGGGCTTGCCCCGCGCTGGGTGGCGGAGCCGCCCCAACAGGGCCGCCTCATTGTGTCAGGCACACTGCGTTGTCGGGTTTGGGGTGGCTGCGCCACCCAGCGCGAGGCAAGCTCGCTCACTACACATTGCGTCAGCCGTTGAGCAAGCGTTCCAGTCCGACCTTCAACGAGGTGGGCTCGGGCAGCGTGAAGCTCGCCAGCAAGCGCTGGTTATTCGCCCGCGAGTGGCGGATATCACCAGAGCGCGCCGGCCCGTAAGTGATAGTCGGCACCGTGCCCACCACTTCTTCCAGGGCCTGCAACACTTGCTTGAGCGTAGTGGTGCGGTTCCAACCCACATTGATTGCGCCCAGCGGCGCGGCTGGCGCTTCGATGGCCTGCACCAGCACATCCACCAGGTCTTCCACGTACATGAAGTCACGGGTTTGCTCGCCATCGCCAAACACGGCAATCGGCACGCCCTGCTGCACGCGCTCGCTGAAGATACTGATCACGCCGGAGTACGGCGATGAAGGATCCTGGCGTGGCCCGAAGATATTAAAGAAGCGGAAGATCACCGGCTCCAGACCGTGCTGGCGGCGGTAGAAGTCGAAGTAGTGCTCGCTGGCCAACTTGTCGGACGCATAGGGCGTCAACGGCGCCTTGGTGGTCTCTTCGTCAATCGAAGCACCC
This sequence comes from Pseudomonas petroselini, assembly GCF_045037875.1. NCBI lineage: Bacteria > Pseudomonadati > Pseudomonadota > Gammaproteobacteria > Pseudomonadales > Pseudomonadaceae > Pseudomonas > Pseudomonas petroselini. Next base: position 1,243,991 of record NZ_CP173614.1, on the reverse strand, counting down.
TCGCCATTGTTGCCATACACCGCAGCGCTGGAGGCATACACCACGCGTTTGACGCCTGCTTTGCGCATGGCTTCGCAGACATTCAAGGTGCCGACGAAATTGCTCTGGTGCGTGCTGACTGGGTCATCCACCGACGCCTGCACCGAGGCCACGGCCGCCAGGTGCACCACCGCTGTTGCGCCGACGGCAGCACGGGCTACCAAATCGGCATCGGCCACATCACCTTCCAGCAGTTCGACGCGCGGATCGTGCAACGGCAAGTTACTGCGCTTGCCGGTGGACAGGTTGTCCAGCACCCGCACGCCGTAGCCCTTGGCAAGCAGCGCATCGACCAGGTGCGAGCCGATAAAACCGGCGCCGCCGGTGATAAGAACCTGCTTACTCATTGTTGCGGATCTTCTCGACAATGGCGGTGGTCGAGCTGTTCTCGACCAAGCCCAGTACTTTGACCTTGCCGCCGTAGGCACTGACGATATCTGCCCCCACGACCTGGTCGACGGAATAATCGCCGCCTTTGACCAGCACATCCGGCTTGACCTGGGCCAGCAGGTTTTCCGGGGTCGCTTCCGGGAAGCTGATCACCCAGTCCACCGCACCCAGGCCAGCCAGCACGGCCATGCGCCGGTCGACACTGTTGATCGGGCGGCCAGGGCCCTTCAGGCGGCTCACCGAAGCGTCGTCGTTGACCGCAACGATCAGGCGATCGCCTTGGGCACGCGCTTGTTCAAGGTAAGTCACGTGACCGGCGTGCAGGATGTCGAAGCAGCCGTTGGTGAACACAATGCTTTCGTTGTGGGCACGCGCATCGTCAATCGCCAGCAGCAGCTGCTCGATGGTCAGCACTCCACGTTCCGAACCTTCGGAACGCTGGATCGCACGGCGCAATTCAGGCGCGCTGATCGCGGCGGTACCCAACTTGCCCACCACGATGCCCGCCGCCAGGTTGGCCAGGGCCACGGCGTGGGGCAGTTCTTCGCCCGCCGCAATCGAGGCGGCCAGGGTGGAAATCACGGTGTCGCCAGCGCCGGTGACGTCGAACACTTCACGGGCCCGTGCTGGCAAGTGCATGGCCGGGTGGCCGGGGCGCAGCAAAGTCATGCCGTGCTCGCCACGGGTCACCAGCAAGGCGCCCAGGTCGAGGTCGGCCATCAGCGCCGCGCCCTTGGTCACCAGGTCGTGCTCATCGGCGCAACCGCCGACGATGGCTTCGAACTCGCTGAGATTAGGCGTGATCAGGCTGGCTCCACGATAAATCGAGAAGTCCTTTCCCTTGGGATCGGCCAATACCGGGATGCCTTTGGCCTTGGCGGCCTGGATCAGTTCCTGGTGGTTCTTCAAGGCGCCTTTGCCGTAGTCCGACAACACCAGCACCTTGACGCCTTCGAGCAACTCGTCGACTTGACCGTTCAGGGCCAGGGCGTCGGTGGCGAAGGGTTCTTCAAAATCGATACGCAGCAATTGCTGGTGACGGCTCATGACCCGCAGCTTGACGATGGTCGGCTGGTGGGCAATGCGCTGGAACAGTGCGCGCACGCCAGCACCGCGCAAGCTGTTGGCCAGGCTTTCGGCGGCTTCGTCGTCGCCGGTCACACCGACCAGGGAGGCCGGGGCGCCGAGGGCGGCAATATTAAGGGCAACGTTGGCAGCGCCACCTGGACGGTCTTCGATTTGCTCGACCTTGACTACCGGTACCGGCGCCTCAGGGGAAATCCGTGAGGTACCGCCATGCCAGTAACGGTCGAGCATGACATCGCCGACCACCAAGACAGGGGCTTGATCGAATCGCGGCATGGACAACTTCATGGAGCAACCCACATACAAAATGAACAGGGGCGCGATATTAGCACAGGGTTACAGGAGGCTTGTGGAGCAGTGAATCCGCGGAGGGTCAAATGGGGGAGCGGGCTTGCTGTGGTGAGGGGCGGGGCAAGGATTCGACGGGCCGCTCCCGGCGGGTGCATTGAAGATCCAATGGGGCTGCTTCGCAGCCCAGCGCGGGGCAAGCCCGCTCACCACAGGAAGCCCGCTCACCACACAGGAAGCCCGCACACATGAGGCTTGTGCAGCCATTGGATCAGGTGATGTCAGCCGACACCGGCGCATCCAGGCCCATAGCGTGCAGGCGGGCGTAGTAGCCGTTCTGCGCCAGCAGCTCGCTGTGGGTGCCACGCTCGACGATCCGGCCGTCGTCCATCACCAGAATCAGGTCGGCCTTCTCGATGGTGGACAAACGGTGCGCGATCACCAGGGTGGTGCGGCCTTGCATGACCTTGTCCAGCGCCGCCTGAATGTGCCGCTCGGACTCAGTGTCGAGGGCCGAGGTGGCCTCGTCGAGAATCAGCAACGGCGCGTTCTTCAGCAAGGCACGGGCAATCGCCAGGCGCTGGCGTTGGCCACCGGACAGCAATACGCCGTTTTCGCCAACCTGGGTGTCGAAGCCCTTGGGCAGTTGGTCGATGAAGTCCTTGGCATTGGCATCCGCCGCTGCCGCTTCAACGTCCGCCCGTGGCGCGCCGGCCAGGTCGCCGTAGGCGATGTTGTTGGTCACCGTGTCGCTGAACAGCGTCACGTGCTGGGTCACCTGGGCGATGTGCTTGCGCAGGTTGAGCAGCTTGTAGTCTTCGATCTCGACGCCGTCCAGCAGGATTTCACCGCTGGCATGGTGGTAGAAACGCGGGATCAGGCTGGCCAGGGTCGACTTACCGCTGCCCGAGCGCCCGACCAGCGCGATCATCTGCCCAGGCTCGGCGGTAAAGCTGATGTCCTTGAGCACATGGCGTTCGGTGCCGGGGTAGGTGAAGTTCAGGTTGCGCACATCAAGACGACCGCTGACCTTGTCACGCTCGAGGGTGCCGTTGTCGATTTCGACGTCTTCGTCCAGCTGTTCGAAGATGCTTTCAGCACCCGCCACACCCTTTTGGATAGTCGAGCTGACTTCCGAGAGCTGGCGAATCGGCTTGGGCAGCAGGCCGGCCAGGGTGATGTAGGCCACCATGTCACCAGCCGAAGCATCGCCGCGCAGATAAAGGACCAGGAACATCAGCACCGCCATGGCGGTGTAGATCACCAGTTGCAGCGCCGGCGTGTAGATCGCCCCGGTGCGGGTCATGCGCAGTTGCTTGTCGGTGTTGCTCTGGCTGGCCTTGAGGAAGCGTTTTTCCTCGTAGACCTCACCCCCGAAGCTGCGCACCACGCGGTAGCCCTGGATGGTTTCCGAGGCGACATGCGTGACGTCGCCCATGGCCACCTGGATCTTCTTGCTCTGCTTGCGGAATTTCTTGCTGGCCGTGCTCACCATCACCGCGATCAACGGCAGGATGGCGATCATCACCAGCGTCAGGCGCCAGTTCATGTACAGCAGCGAGGCAAACAGGAAGATCACCGTCATGCCTTCACGGATCACCACCTTGATCGCATCGGTCGCCGCCCCCGTGACCATGGTCACGTTGAAGGTGATGCGTGAAATCAGGTGCCCGGAGTTGTGATTGTCAAAGTAGCGGTTGGGCAGCGTCAGCAAGTTGTTGAACAACTGCACGCGCAGGTCATGGACCAGGCCCAGGGAAACCTTGGCCAACAGGTAGTTGCCCAGGAACGAACCGAGGCCTTGCCAGGCGGCAATCAGGATGATCAGCAGCGGCACGGCTTGCAGCAATTGCAGGTCGCGCAGGAATGGCACGCTGGGGAACAGCACGGCTTCAGGGTTGGAAAGGCCGTCGACGAAGTACTTGAGGATGTACCCCAGCATTGGCTGGGTCGACGCGAAAATCAGAAATCCGACGATACTCAATGCGAACAAGCCGGCATAAGGCTTAACGTAACTGAGCAGGCGGAAGTATATTTTCAAGCTCGAAGGGCTTGCGCTCGGACTGGAGTCGGTCATATCACGCGGCGTTTTGAAAAAGGAGGCTGACTTTAGCACAGCTTCTCTGTTGTACTTGCACCCTGCATGACCCGTAGCCCGGTTGGATCCAACCGGCGACATTATATAGCCACTACTTTAAGATGGTCGGCTTTCTCAATCTGGAATGGCTTTTACTGTATGCACTCCAAGCGCCTGATCTATGGCTCAAATCGCGTTTTCGACTTCCTGGTCCTGTGGATTTTGCCCATTGGCTTGTTGTTGCTGCTGAGCTCGCTGTTCTTCGTCACCAATCGCAATGTGCTGCACAAGTTCTACTACGGCTTCTTCAGTGCTCCCACCCTGTTGCTGCTGTGCCTGCGCCCCAGGGAAATCAAGGAGCTGCTGCGCGAGCCTCTGGCGATCGCGTTCCTGGTGTTTTCCGCCTGGGCGCTGACCAGCCTGCTGTGGAGCCCGGAGCATCACGCCGACACCGACCTGTTCAAGCGCCCACTGCACACCTTCATGCTGTTTGCCGGCTGCGGGCTATTGCTGCATTACCGCAATGAGCTGTTCAAGCCGATCTTCTTCAGCGCCGCCGTGATTGCGCTGGTGGTGTGCGTGTGCAACCTCGTGGCGTTCTCCAAGGGTTTTGAACCCGGCACGGGCATGCGCATGATCGGTGGCCGTGGCGCCCTCGACAACCCGCTGCTGAGCTCCCACGTTTTCGGCTTTTTCTGCGTCTACTGGCTGTACATCTGCATGACCACCCAGCGCCTGCAGGTGCTGTGGTTCAGCATTCCAGCCCTGGCAATTATGACCTTGACGGTGCTGGCCACCGGTTCGCGCACGCCACTGGTCGCGCTGACCCTGACCATTCTCTGGATGACCTTCGTCAGCCGCAACCGCCGCTCGGCCCTGCTGATCACCGGCATGGTCCTGGGTGCCGCGGGGCTCCTGCTGTTCTACCCGGAGCTGATCACCAACCGCGGCAGCTCGTTCCGCTTCGAGCTCTGGGGCATGTCGCTGCAACGCATCGCCGAACACCCATGGATCGGCCACAGCTACGATTCCGAGCTGTACCTGACCCTGGCCGACGGCTACGAACTGCGCGAACCGCACAGCTTTGCCCTGGGCGTGCTGTATTACGTCGGCATCATCGGCTTTATCCCATGGATCTTCATGATCGGCTGGGGACTCTACAAAGGCCTGAAAGAACGCGCCCAACCACTGTTCATCCTGGCGTCCTCCCTGCTCACCTACGGTATCGGCGCCGGGCTGACCGAAGGCGGTGGCATCCTGTCGCGGCCCAAGGAGCATTGGTTCCTGCTGTGGATCCCGCTGGCCATCATCGCCGGCCTGAGCATCGCCCAGCGCCGCCGCAGCGTGCTGCGTATGCCGGTGCAAACGCTCAAGCCCGAGGCTTTCGACCGACTGTGCAGCGATGCCCAGGTGATTGAAGCCGACGGCCTGGGGCCCAAGGTGCTGCGCCTGGCCGACGGCCGCTTCCTGAAGATCTTCCGTCCGCGCCGCTGGTACACCTCGGGCAGTTTCAACCCCTACTCCGAACGGTTTGCCAGCAACGCCGAGCAATTGCGCACCCTGGGCATCCCCACACCGCAGATCCTGGGCCTCTATGGTCTGCGCGACGCCAGCAGCGCCGTCAGCTACACGCCACTGCCCGGACTGACCCTGCGCCAGGCCCTGCAAAGCCTGGACAGCAGCCTGCGCGAGTCGCTGATCGAACGCTTCGGCCAGTTCATGGCCCAGCTGCATGAGCGCGGCGTGTACTTCCGCTCACTGCACTTGGGTAATGTGCTGCTGATGGATGACGGTGAGTTCGGCCTGATCGATATCGCCGATCTGCGCATCTTCCCGTCGCCGCTGCGCAATGCTTTGCGCCAGCGCAACCTGCGCCATATGCAACGCTACCCGCAGGACCGCGCCTGGTTGTTCGAGACACACTTCGAACAGCTCGCCAAAGGTTATGCGTCCGTTGCCAGCCAAGGCGCCACGGCCAAGCTCCGTGAGCAGGTGCTGGCACTGGCCAGCCCCGCCGCCTGATAAAAAAGGCGACTATCACTGCTGATAGTCGCCTTTTTCACTCCCCTCGCCGCCTCACTTCCTGAGGGGCGCCAGATATAACCGCACCAGCCCACGCAAGGTCTTGCGCCCCCAGAACTTCAGCGGAATCTGCTTGAGGATCTCCCGCGCCAGTGGCCGGTCACGATCGGCCGTCTTGAGGAACATCGAGTTCAGGAAGTTATAGCGCACCGCGTCATAGGCCGGGTGGTCGCTGAACTTGGCGTAGGTCTTGAGAATGTTCTGGATCATGTAGCGGTGGTTCTTGTAGGTGTTGGCCGCGTGCTGCCGATAGCGCGCCATCACCACGCCGAGGGCGTCGATGGTGTAGCCCGCGGCGGTGATTTTCAATTGGATCAGCAGGTCTTCAAGGGGAATCTGCGGATCGAACCCACCGACTTCCTCCAGCACTTCCCGGCGAATCAGCATGGTCGGCGCCGGCGGAAAAGGCTTGCGGTCCATGAACATGTCGTCGAAATCCAGGCTGCGGAACGGCACGTCGCGGCGCTGTTTTTTCTCCGGGTGCAGGTTGCCGTCGCCATCGATCAGCTCGATGTTACCCGCACACATCCCCACCGTTGGCTTGCCTTCCATGTAGGCCACCTGGGTGGCGATGCGGTCCGGCAACATGATGTCATCCGACCCGAACGGGGCGATCAGGCTGCCCTTGGCGCGGGCGATGGCACCATTGAGCGTGGCGGTGAGGCCCTGGTTCTGTTGCACCTGGAAATCAAAACCGTGCTCGGCCTGCAGCCGCTGGATGCGCTCGACACTGTCATCCTTGGAGCCGTCGTCCACCACCAGCAGCTCGATATTCGGGTACGTCTGGCCAAGCACACTGAGGATGCTCTCTTCGATATACCGGCCGTGGTTGTAGGACGCGATAATCACCGAGACCAGGGGTTGCTGCGCTGTCATGCTCTACCTACTTCTTTCAAACCGGTTTCGATGAGGTTCAGGTACTTCTGCTGGAATTCGGCCAGGGCGTGGTTTTCTTCCAGGTAACGGAACACCTGTTCACCCTTGGCGCGCAATTGCTCGTCACTCATGGCCAGGTAAGTGTCCAGGGCCACTGTCAGTTGCTCGACATTGCCGGGCTCGTGGGACAAACCGCCCGCCCCTTCCACCAGCGGCAGCATGGCCGGCCCGTTGGAAGCAATCACCGGCAAGCGCCCGCTCATGCCTTCCAGCAGCGCCAGGCCCAGGCCTTCAAGCAAGGAAGGCATGGTCCAGATATCGAAGGCGCGCACATACTTGAGACCGTCTTCGCGAAAGCCCAGCAGGTGCGCGCGGCCGGTGAGGCCCAGGCGCTCGATGTCCGCACGCAAGTCTGCTTCGGCACGGCCGGAACCGATGATGCCGACGTGGGCATTGGGGTATTTGTCCTTGAGACGGGCAAACGCCTGCAGCAGGTGCGTATGGCCCTTGATCGGCACCAGGCGCCCCAGCGCGCCGATGATCCGTGCGTCGAGCGGCAGCCCGAGTGCCTGGCGCGCTTGCTCACGCGGCAGCTGCAAGGCTTCGGCCTGGGGAATATCGATGGCGTTGGTGACGAAGGTGGTGTTCTCGCGGGTGAAGCCGCAGTTGAGGCCGATCAGGTAATCCCTGACCGCCGCCGACACCCCGACAAAACGCCAGGCCGGGCTGACCAACCGGCGGGTCTGACGCCGGCGATAGGCGCGCTCGTACTCGCCAAAGCCATGGGAGATCCCGATGCACAATGGGATCTTCAACCAGCGGTTGAGGGACAGCATCATGTTCACCGATTTGAAGCGGTTACAGATGACCACGTCAAACTTCTGCTCGCGGCAATACTTGTAGATCTCCCACATGGCGCCCAGGCGAATGCCCTTGAGCGCCTTCTCGGGAAACTCGAAGTACTTGGAGTGGTCCGCCACGCTCAACGGTTGGCCCGGCTGCGGTCGCCCGCTGAGAAAGGCCGACGTCACCTCAAAGCGCTCCGTCGGCAGCGCCTTGACGATCTGCTCGCCGAGGTCGGCGAAATCATTGAGCTTGACGTTGTAGTCCGGCTGCAACTGCAAAACCTTGAAACGAGGCTTCATATCACTCCATGAGGCAACCGGGCTGCTACACGCGGGCAGCCCGACGAAAAAATTCAATTTCAGTCCTGCTTCAGCACCCAAAGCAGCTCGTGACGGCGCACGGCCTTGCGGAAAAATTCGTTCTCGCCGTAAGGCGATGGACCACGACCCGCCAGTAATTGCTGCAACAGGCGACGTACCCGACGCTTGAACGGCGCACGGGGCTGCAGGTCATGCATCATGCCCAACGCCATGGCCTTGTCTTGCTGCTGGCTCAGGCTCAGCACCCGGCAATAAGGCTCAAGCACCTGGGCGGCATCGAACTGCGGCGGCAAAGCGATGCCGGCGCCTGAATCACCCATGGGCCAGCGGTCGTTATCATGCAGATGGTTGGCATAGCCGAGCAAGGTGCCCGGTTGCCACTCAAGCCCCTGCAACGCTTGCACCACCGCAGTGTGTGCACAAATATGGTCCGGGTGAGGGTCGAGCACCGGCGTCGGCAACACAATCACCTCGGGGCGCGCCTTGAGCAGCACCGCGCGCAGGTCGGCAATCAGGTTGTCCCAGGTCGGCGCGCCGTCCACATCGCCCGGCAACGCCAAGGCATTGAACTGGCGGAACAGCCGCGTATCGTCCAGCTGCGCTTCGCGCGAGACCTGGGGCTGATCGGGGGCGTCGCGCATAGCCGGCAGCTGCAGGCAAAAGTACCCCAACTGCACGCAGTGCGCCTCGGGTACGCCGGCCCAACGCGGCACGGCAATGCTGTCCCAGGCACGCAGGCGCCCTTTGATCCGCGCCGCTTCAGCCGGGGGCATGCCCATCTGCTGATAGTGTTCGGCCTCGATTTCACCGGCGGTCAGGGTCACGATCCAGCTTTCATCGGCCTGGCCATACAGGCCGAAGGCGGCCAGTTCGGCATCGTCGGCATGGGGCGCGATCACCATCACCCGCTGGCGGGCAGCGTCCGGCTGACGAAAGACCCACAAGACAGGCTGGCCGATCACGCGGCAAAAACGACCGCGCAGGCGCAGTTCACCGCCGGCCAATGCCGCCGCCGAACCGGTGAGGTTGAGGTAACGCTTGCCGGCCACGCCGCGCTCGAACGCCTGGCGATCGTCCAGAAACTCAACCGCAGGATCAAAGAAACGGCCCCATAGGTTGCTTTTGAGCTGTACTTCGACGATCAGCGTTTCATCGCCAGCCAGCTCGAGCGGCGTATCGGCGAGCAACTTGCCGCCTTCCAGACGCAAGCCGACCTGCTGGCCACTCGACGCAAAACGGTAGTGGTAGTCATCCTTGGGCGAATAAAACAGATGGTCGGCAAACCAGGCTTCATGGGCCACCCACAGCACAATCGCGAGGATCAACGGCAGCCACCAGGCCACCAGCACACCGGCCGCAATCAACACCAGCAGGCCGATCAGCAGCGCAATGCGTTTATTGCGGCGGTGGCGCTTGAGCAGTTGCTGTTTACGGCTCATACGCTGAACACCGGCACTGGGTTGCACCAGCGCTCCTTGTACTCGCGGTCGGCACGCCCGAAGGAAAAGCGCAGCGGTTTCTCCACCGCCCGCGCCTGTTCCCAGGCGCTTTGCGTATTGAGAAAACTCAGTACGCTGCCGGGGCTGAATGCTCGGGTTTCAGGGTCGACACCGCCGTTGACGTATTCAATGCTGACCCACTCAGGCGACTCGACGCGATACACCAGCTGCACGGCAATCGGCGCATCGTTGAGAAACAGCACCGAGCCCATCAGGAAATCCTTGAGCAACGCCAGCACCTCAGCCAGGCGCTCGGCGCCGGTGGCGGGGAAACCCCAGCGGCGCTGGAACAGATCGCAGTAGATGGCCGCCAGTTCCGTACTGGAAAACTCATTCACCGCCCGCACCACGCCACCCGCCTCTTCCAGCAGACGCAATTCGCGGCGCTGGTTGTAGCGAAATTTCTTCGACAGGTCTTCGGGGGTGCGCGCCATGGCCAACTGCTCGGCCTGCGGCTTGAGGGTGCTGATGCGGCCCTCGTTCAGCGCTGACAAGTAGCGCCCACGATGGCGCACCGGCAACTGCGCATCGGCGGCGATCGGCAGGATGATCTCGGCATTGCCGAGGTCAAACAGGCCTTTCTTGCAGCTGCGCTTGAGCACGTCCTTGGACAGGGCCAGGTCGCGTCCCCAGGTGGCAATTGCCCCCTTGAGTTCGCCGTCCTGTTCCCAGCCCAGGTAACGCACCGGAATCTGCGCCAGGTTCGCCAACCGCTCGACGACCTGCGGATGGGTCGCCACGCTGCCGCCAAACCGCTGCCAGGCCTGGGCGTAAACCTCGGCCTCGACAGGCGCCCAGCCACGCTCACGCCAAGCCTGGAAGCGGTTCAGCATTTAGACCACAGCGTCATAAGGGTCCACGCCGTCCTTGACGACCAGGATGTCTTCCATGATCAGGTACTGCAGGTCAGAGCCGAAGAACATGTTCAGCGCGTCGGTCGGTGAGCAGATCATCGCTTCGCCACGACGGTTGAGCGAGGTGTTCAGCGACACGCCGTTACCGGTCAGTACTTCCAGCTCTTTCATCATGTCGTAGTAGCGCGGGTTGTACTCGCGCTTGAGCACCTGGGCGCGGGAGGTGCCATCTTCGTGGACCACTTCCGGCACGCGGGTTTTCCACTCTTCCGACACTTCAAAGGTGAAGGTCATGAACGGCGCCGGGTGATCGACCTTGATCATCTGCGGGGCCACGGTGTCGAGCATCGACGGGCAGAAAGGCCTCCAGCGCTCGCGGAACTTGATCTGGTGGTTGATGCGGTCAGCCACGCCGGTAGCGCTAGGGCAACCGATGATCGAACGACCGCCCAAGGCACGCGGGCCAAACTCCATGCGCCCCTGGAACCAGGCCACCGGGTTGCCGTCGACCATGATCTTGGCGATGCGCTTAGGCATGTTTTCGATCTTGCGCCAGTTCGGCTTGCTCTCGTGCTTGGCGCACGCGGCAATCACGTCTTCGTTGCTGTAGGACGGGCCGAGGTAGACGTGTTCCATCTTCTCGACCGGCACACCACGGGCGTGGGACACATAGGCCGCCGCACCCACCGCGGTGCCGGCATCGCCGGACGCCGGCTGCACGAACAGCTCTTTCACGTCGTCACGGGCGATGATCTTCTGGTTCAGCTTGACGTTCAGTGCACAACCGCCGGCGAAGGCCAGCTTGCCGGTGTCCTTGAGGATGTCGCCCAGGTAGTGGTCAATCATCTGCAGGGCCAGCTTCTCGAACAGCGCCTGCATGCTGGCCGCGTAGTGGATGTACGGTTCGTCGGCGATATCGCCTTCGCGCTTCGGACCCAGCCACTCGATCAGTTTGGGCGAGAAGTAGAAACCCTTGCCCTTCTCTTTATAACGGCGCAGACCGATGACATTGGCGTAGTCGGTGTTGATCACCAGTTCGCCGTTTTCAAAGGAGGCCAGGCGCGAGAAGTCGTATTTGCTGGCGTCGCCGTACGGCGCCATGCCCATGACCTTGAACTCACCGTCGAGCATCTCGAAACCGAGGAACTCGGTGATCGCGCCGTACAGGCCGCCGAGGGAGTCCGGATCGTAGAATTCCTTGATCTTGTGGATCTTGCCGTTTTCGCCGTAGCCGAAGAACGTGGTGGCGTACTCACCTTTACCGTCGATACCGAGGATCGCGGTTTTTTCCTGGAAGCCGGAACAGTGGTAGGCGCTGGAAGCGTGGGCCAGGTGGTGTTCAACCGGCTCGATCTTGATTTTCTTCGGATCGAAGCCCAGTTGCTCCAGGCACCAGACGATCTTGTTGCGATAGCGCTTGTAGCGACGGTTGCCCATCAGGATCGCGTCGAGGGCGCGGTCCGGGGCGTACCAGTAACGTTTGGCGTAGTGCCAGCGCGCCTCGCCGAACAGGCTGATCGGGGCGAACGGGATCGCCACCACGTCAACGTCGGAAGGCTTGATGCCGGCCTGCTCCAGGCAGAACTTCGCCGACTCGTAGGGCATGCGGTTCTTTGCATGTTTGTCGCGCACGAAGCGCTCTTCTTCGGCGGCCGCGATCAGCTTGCCGTCGATATACAAGGCTGCGGAAGGATCATGGCTAAGGGCGCCGGACAGGCCAAGAATCGTCAATGCCACAGGGGTCTAGCCTCTTTTAGTCTGCATGCAGGCGGGTTGCGCCTGAAAAAAGTGTGCTTCCCGCCTGGGCAGGAAACAGCTAAAGGGCGGGATTATAGCGTAAAAGAGGTGGGAAACTGTTAGCGGGAAGCGTCAAGAGGGACTAGCGGAAGATCTCGATGCTGCCGTCCTTGTTTTGACGGTAGATCGTGTAGGGCAGCACCCGCGTGTCCAGCACGCCGGAGGCCACGAATTCGATGGCGATGATAGGGACGGCACCGGCACCGAGGTCTATCAGGCTTACATCGTTGGTGTAAAAGCACCGATTCGCACCGTAGGCTGATTCCTAAATGATAAAAATCGCCTGACTCACTAAACTCGCGACCTTTTGCGCGTTTACACACAAAGCGCCACGGATTCCGGCTGACTCATGAACAACCTCACCCGTCTTACCCTGTTGTTGCCCAGCCTGCTCGCCTTGTGCGACACCGCCCAGGCAGACGACACAGCCCTGACCCTCGACCCCAGCGTCGTCACCGGCTCGCGCAGCGCCAGCCCGACCTTCGATCTGCCCTACTCGGTGGACGGCATCAGCCACGAGCAGATCAGCGACGGCCAATTGGGCATCAACGCCTCCGAAGCCCTGTCCCGCGTGCCCGGACTGGTGGTGCAGAACCGTCAGAACTATGCCCAGGACCTGCAGATTTCTTCCCGTGGCTTCGGCGCCCGCTCGGCCTTCGGCGTGCGCGGACTCAAGCTGATCGCCGACGGTATTCCCGCCAGCACCCCGGATGGCCAGGGCCAGGCAGCCACGTTCAACCTCGACACCGCCGAACGTATCGAAGTGCTGCGCGGCCCGGCAGCCACCTTGTATGGCAGCAATGCCGGCGGCGTGATCCAGATGTTCTCCCGCGACGGCGAAGGCTCGCCCCGTATCGGCGCCGAGACCCTGGTGGGCAGCGACGGCCTGAACAAAAACCACCTGACCGCCGAAGGCGCCGCCAACGGCGCAGGTTTCGTGCTGGACGCCTCGCGGATGGACACCAACGGCTATCGCGACCACAGCAGCGCGCGGCGAGACCAGACCTTTGCCAAGCTCAACTTCCGCCCGGATGACGACAGCAAGCTGGCGCTGATCTATAGCAGCCTGGAGCAGAACGGCACGCAGGACCCGCTGGGGCAGACGTGGGCGGCGTACAAGGCTGATCCGCGCTCGGTGAGTGTCAACTCGCTGACGTACAACACGCGTAAAAGCATCGATCACCAGCAATTGGGCATGAATTACGCGCGCTATTTCGTGGATGCGACGTTGCAGGTGAATGGGTATACGGGGCGGCGGAGTGTGATTCAGTATTTGTCGATTCCCGACAGGTTTCCCAGCAGTGGCGCGATCAACCCTGCGAACGCCCGTGGCGGCGTGGTGGCTTTTGACCGTAAGTTCTACGGCGGCTCCATACACTGGCTTCAACCCATCACCAGCGCTCCTGGCGATCTGACGCTGATTGCTGGCCTCGATTACGACCGCAGCGTGGATGATCGCCAAGGCTACTCCAACACCGTCAACGGTGTGCAGGGTGTCAAAGGTGCCCTGGGCCGTGACGAAATCGACACCGCCACCAGCCTCGACCCGTTCGTTCAAGCCAACTGGCTGCTGGGTGACTGGACCCTGCAAGCAGGGCTGCGCCACAGCACCATGGAAATGGAGGTGGACGACCACTTTCTCAGCGACGGTAACGACAGCGGCGGCAAGACGTACCAAAAGAACACTCCGTCGGTCAGCGTTATGTACGCCTTCACCGAGGATTTGCACGGTTACGTCAGCGCAGGCAAGGGTTTCGAAACCCCAACCCAGGCCGAATCGGCGTATTCCAGCACCGTCAACGGTTTCAACTTCGCGCTCAAGCCATCGGTCAGCAAACAATATGAAATCGGCGTGAAGGCGCGGGTCGGACAGGACACCCGCGTCAACGCCGCCATCTTCCAAATCACCACCGAAGACGAGTTGGTGGTACAGCAATCCAGCGGCGGCCGTACCACTTACCAAAACGCCGGCCGCACCCTGCGTCGCGGCTTCGAACTGAGCGTCGAAAGCCAACTCAGCGAACAGTGGACCGCCAACCTCGCCTACACCCGCTTGCAAGCCACCTACGACAGTGACTTCGTCAGCGGCGGCAGCACCGCCGTCGACAAGGGCAACTACCTGCCCGGCGTGCCGCAAACCACGCTGTTCGCCGAGCTGAACTGGAAACCCCGCGACTGGGTCAGCACTGCCATCGAAGGCCTGTACCGCAGCAAGGTCTACGTCGAGGACACCAATAGCCAGCACGCCGCACCGGCCTACAGCGTATTCAACTGGCGAGCCCGTTTCGAACAGAAGGTCGAACACTGGACCTTCCACCAGACCCTGCGCCTGGATAACCTGCTCGACCGCCAGTACGTCGGCTCAGTGATCGTCGGCGACGGCAACAACCGCTACTACGAAGCGGCGCCAGGGCGCTCTTGGTATGCAGGCGCCGGTGCGGAATACCAATTCTGATCAGTGCGCCCGCACAAAAAACCCTGCGGGCGGTCGAAAGCCCCTGATCACCTGTCTTCTCTGCAAGGAACGCTCATGAAACACATCGCGGTTATCGTCGCCCTGGGTCTGCTCAGTGGTTGTGGCGTGCAGGGCATGAAGCACGGCGGCACGGCCGAGGCCCCGTATAAAGACATGCTCAAGAAGCCGCTGCTGGCCGACTCGGTCATGCGTGACGGCGACGACCTCAGTTACCAGGTTCACGTCACACTGACCGACAATGTCGCCGTGCCGGATATCGCACAGCTTCAGGCGTCCTGTGCCACCCCGAGCGGGAGCCTGTTGTATATGGAGGCCCCCGGCACCCCAGGTGCCGATGGCCAGCCCACGCGCATCACCGTCATGCGCAACCTGGCGCCGGAAGTGATCGGCGAACTGCAACAGAACGCCAGCTTTACCGACGCGTGCGCCCGCACGCCGCGCCCGGACTGGCGCCTCGTCAGCACGACAGACACCCAGCGCCAATTGTTGATCGACCGTGCCAGCCTCAAGACCGTGGGCGAGAAAATCGAGTTCTGGGGCGCCTACGATGAGCCGCTCATCCTGATCAATACACTCAAAAAAATGCCCTATGCCCAGACCCGTCTGCACTGGGAGGTCAGTTGCAGCCGCCAGACCTATCGGACCCTGGCCGCCTTCAGCCTCACGCCGAAAAACACCGTGACCTTCGGCAACGTGGTAGCCGTTCCCATCGACCAGCCCTTCAGCACCGCCGAGGCGGACACCCGGACCCTGCTCAAGGCCGCGTGCTCGCCAACAGCAGCGCAGCTGCCGGTAGCCGTTACGCGCACCAAGCTCATGCAAACCCTGACACCCGCGCCTGTCCCGGCAACGGTGACGGAGGCGATCTCCGCACTGGGCATGCCCGCCCCAGCCAAGCCTCTGCACCACCTTGTGGAGAAGCGCGAATTGGGTTCCTCCAGCTTGCGCACTGAGGTGTTCATTGAGCCCGGGGCGGGGAACAACCTGCTTAAACTCCGCCGTGCCACCCCATTCTCAAGTGCCAACATCACGACATTCCGAGGCGTGTTCAGCCTGACCTTCCAAAGCGAATTTGAACTGCGCGGGATGAACGTCTCGGCCGCCAGCACGGTTGAGCAACTCAGTTTCAGCGGCGACTGGAAGCACATGCCGATCGGGACAACGCTGGGGTTCAAGCTCAAAGAGCTCAATCGCAACACCGCTGAAGAGGAACGCGTGCTGTCCCGCGACGCGACGTGTGTGGTAGCACGCGAAGTGCCGGCCAGCGACATCAACTCGGCGCTGAGTGGCACTGCCAAGGCGCTCAATTGCACCACGACGGGTGATAACTACCAGGCGACCAGCACCGTCATGTACCTGCAGGACTACGGGTATTTCTTCACCCAACAGGACGTCGTCAAGGGCAAATACACAACCCGCACGACGCTGATCAACGCACAATAGCGCCGATCAATAGCGCTCAAGCAGGCGCCGACTGGCAAAGCTGAAGGTCAACACCCCGAAAATCAGCACACCGGTCGCCACCTGCTGCCAGTAGAAATTCCAGCCAATCAGCAGCAGGCCGTTGGCGATTACATTGATGAACAGCACGCCCAGCAGGGTCCCTGGAATATTCGCCCGCCCCTGTCGGTTCAGGGTTGTGCCGATGAACACCGCGCCAATCGCGTTGAGCAAAAATGCGTTGCCGGACAACGGCACATAGGCGCTGACCGTTGAGCTGAGCAGCACCCCGCCCACCCCACACGCCAACGCAGTGGCCAAGGCCACGACGGTGACGATACGCCGCACCGACAACCCTGAGTAATACGCCAGCAGCGGCTGCGTACCTTGTGCGAGCAGCTCCCGCCCCAGGCGTCCGCGCGCCAGTGCCACACCGTAGAACAGCGCCAGCCCCAACACGATCGACAACGGCGCCAGCCCCGTCAGTTCAGGTTTCAAACCTTGGACGATATAGATGGGCTGGCCCCCGTCCGAGAGCAATTGCTGGGCGCTGGTGCCGATGAACAACGTGCCCAGGGTGGCAAGGAACGGACTGATCCGCAGCCCGGCGATCAGCCCCGCGTTCACCAGGCCGACCAGCAGCGCGGCAAGCAACGCACCGGTCGCGGCAAACGCCCAGCCATGCCCGCCATTGAGCAGCACCACAAAGCTGAAACTGGCGAAGTCCAGCGCCGTGCCCACCGACAGATCAATGCCGCCGGCCGCCACGGCGTAGGTCATGCCGATGGCCACAATCGCCAGCAACACGAAATTGTTCAACACCAGGCTTTGCAGGTTGCCGGCGCTGAGGAAGCCCGGCGCCTGCAACGCAAACACGCCGACGATCAGCGTGAACACCAGGGGCAATGTCAGTGGTAACCAGGCGCGCAGGTTCATGCCGTCGCTCCCCGGTTAAGCGCGCTGGACGCCGCGACCACCAACAAGATCAACACGCCCTGCACACCATTGACCCAGAAGTTCGACAGGTTAAGCAGTTGAAAGCCATTGATCAGAAACCCGATCAACAGCGCCGCCAGCAACGTACCTGGAATGCTTGCCACCAGCCGGCGGGAAAACACCACGCCAAGAAACGCAATCGCCACCACCGACAACAGCATGTCGCCCGACCCGGTGGTACTGCCGCTGAAAAACGCCGCCGAGCACAACGCCGCTACGGCGGCAGACAGTCCCGACAACAGGTAACTCGACAGCACATAGCCAGGCACACGAATGCCCGCCGCTTCGGCCGCCTGGGGGTATTCGCCAGCGGCGTGCAGGCGCAGCCCGTAGGGCGAATGCTGGATCAGCAAGGTCAGCAGCGCCGCCGTTACCAACAGCACCCATGCCAAGGCAGGCACACCTAACCCAGTGCCGCCACTGAGCACATCCAGCAGCGGCGAGTCAGTGGACACCACGGTGTTTTCGGTCAACACCAGTTCCAGCCCGGCCAGCACGTTCATGCTCGCCAGCGTCGCCAACAGCGGCGGCAAACGCAGCACTACCACGGCCAGTCCATTGAGCAGGCCGACCGCCAGGCCGCAGCCCAGGGTCAGCAGCACGGTCAGCCAGAGCTCCAGGCCGGCATTGTTGAGACGGCTGAATACCGCCGCGCACAACCCCAGGTTGGCCGCCAGCGACAGGTCGAGCCCACCGGAGACCACATTCGAACCTCCGCCGATGATCACGCAGGTCAACCCGAAGGCCAGCACACCAAGAATCGCCGACTGGCTGAACACATTCGCCAGGTTGCCCACCGACAAGAAATTCGGCGCCGCCACGGCAAACCCCACGAGAATCGCCAGAAACACCCCCACCGAACCTCGTCGCAGAATGGCTTCAAGCATGCTCGACCTCCCGCACCGGCGCAGCGGCGGCCGGTACAGCGCCGGTGGCACACGCCAGCAACTGGTCGCTGTCGGCTTCTCCCGCACGAAACTCACCGGCCATCTCACCGCGATGCAGCACCAGGATGCGATCGCTGATCCCGAGCAATTCGGGCAAGTCCGACGACAACACCAACACCGCCGCCCCCTCCTCCACCAGACGCCCGATCAAACGATAGATCTCGACTTTGGCGCCGACATCCACGCCCACACACGGCTCATCAAGCAGGTACACGGCCGAGCGACGGCTCAGCCATTTCCCCAGGGCAACCTTCTGCTGGTTGCCGCCACTGAGCTGGCTGACCGCCGCGTGCGGACCCGGCGCCTTGATTGCCAATTCCTCCATCAGCCGCAAGCTTTCCGCCTGCTCTTTGGCGCGACTCAACAAGCCCCAGCGGCTGAACCGGCACAGCCCCGCCAGCGTGAGGTTTTCCAACACTGACAGAACCGGCGCAACTCCCTGGCTTCGACGCTCCTCGGGCACCAATGCGATGCCCTCGGCAATCGCCTGGCCTGGCGAGCGCAGGCGCAGCAACCGCCCGTGCAGATGAACGCTGCCACTGTCAGCCTGCTCGACGCCAAACAGGGTCTTGAACAACGCCTTGGCGCCCGACCCCACCAGCCCCGTCAGGCCGACGATTTCACCGCGGCGCACTTCCAGGTCAATCTGCCGGTAGCGCCGCGCCAGGCTCAGCCCGCGCACTTGCAACAACGGCTCGCCCAGCTCGACCTTCACCTTGGGGTACATCTCCTGCACCTCGCGGTTGACCATCAGCCGCGCAATCTCGGCGCTGGACGTATGCCGAGGCTGCACCACCGCCACATCGCGGCCATTGCGCAGCACAGTGACCTCATCGCACAGGCTGTCGATTTCCTGCAGGTAATGGGAGATGTACAGAATCGACAGGCCCTGGTCGCGCAGGCGCTTGACGATGCGCAGCAACTGGTCGACCTCGCGCTTGACCAGCGCGACGCTGGGTTCATCGAACACTAGGATCTTGGGCTGGCGAATCAACGCCCGGGTGATTTGCAGCACCTGGCGCTCGGCGCTGTTCAACTCGCCCACCAGCGCGCCGGCAGGCAGCTGCACATCAAAATATTCGGCCAGCAAACGATCGGCTTCACGCTGCTGTCGACGCCGATCCACAAACGGCCCACGGCGCAGTTCATGGCCGAAAAACAACGCCTCGCCCACGGTAAAACTCGCTGGCAATAGGCGCTCCTGATGGATGAACTGCACACCCAATGCGTCGACCTGACGCGGTGACAGTGCGGCGTACGACTGACCGTCGATACTCACCTGCCCGGCATCGGCCTTGTGGATGCCGGCCAGCACCTTGATCAACGTCGACTTGCCTGCGCCGTTCTCGCCGACCAGGCCATGGATGGTGCCGCGCTCGACCTTGAGGCTCGCATCATCCAGCGCCAGCGTGGCGCCAAAGCGTTTGTGCAGATTCTGCAGGTGCAACGCTGCCATCAGTCACCCCGCAGTGCTTGGACCTGCGCCAGGTTGCCGGCGGTGGTCAGCAACGTGGCCACATGGGTCTCCTTGGGCAAGTCACGTTGCCCGGCCAGGTAACGCGCCACGTTCTGCACGGCGGTCTTGCCGATCAGCGCAGGCTGTTGCGCCACCACTGCACCGACCGGCGAGTTCGCCTGGCCGAGCAGCGCGAGCACTTCGGGGGTGCCGTCGACGCCATAGGTCTTGATCTCGGTACGTTTGGCATCGATCAACGCCTTGCTCGCGCCCAACTGCGGGATGTCCCACGCCGACCAGATTGCCGAAACACTGCCCGCCGGGTACTTGTTGAGCAGCGCCGACACCTGGGAATAGGCATCCTGCACGGTATTGGGGATCACATCGCGCAACTCGGGCTGGATGATCTCCAACTGCGGGTGGTCCTTGAGTGCCAGCTTCAACTGGTCATAACGGATCGCACACACCGGCACACCGTAGAAGCCGTTGAACACCAGGATCTTGCCCTTGCCGCCGGCGTCCTTGATCAGCTGATCGGCCAGCGCCTTGCCGGTGGCGACGTTATCGGAGGTGGTGTTGTTGAGGCTGTATTGCGACGGCGCGTCGATGGTGAACAGCGGAATGCCGGCCTTGCTGATGCGCTTGAGCCAGGGGTCGATCACGCTGAGGGTGCCGAGGGTCTGGATCACCGCGTCGGGCTTCTGGGTGACCACGGTTTGCAGCTGCGTCACCAGGTTCTTGTCGTTGCGCCCGGCATCAAGGGTGATCGGCGTGCCGCCCAGGCGCTTGATCTCATCGACCTGCGCCTGGAATGCCTTGATATCGAAGTAGTGACTGGTGCCGGTCATGCTCACAGCGATGCGCTTGCCGGCCAGGGACGGCACGGCGTCGTCACCGTCCGCGGCATAGGCCGCGCCGCTCAACAACAGCGCGGCGCCGAGGCAGATCAAACGGGAAAACGAGGAAAGGCTGGAAGGCATACAGGGCTCCTGAGCCACCGGTGAAAGGGTTCACCCAGTGACATTGCAGAGCCCGTGCCAGGATTTTTATCCTGCAAAATCAAATGGATAGAAACACGCGATAAAAAAAGCTGTCGCTATTGACCATCAACTGCCCGATTGCTGTTGCTCAGGCAACAGCTGGATACATGCAGATCAAACGGTGGGAGGGGGCTTGCTCCCGATAGCGGTGGATCAGCCACAGATGTATCAGCTGACACTCCCTCATCGGGAGCAAGCCCCCTCCCACATTTGGACTGTTTTACACCAGATGAGCCCGGAGCCTACCCGACTGCGATCGCTGGCAAGCCACAGGGAGGATCAGCTCACCTGCTTAGGCAAGCGCTGATCAATCAGTTGATACAACGCACTGCTCTCAGGCCAATTACGCATGAACCGCGCACGGTCCTTGGCATACGCCGGGGCGAAGCTGGCGGCGGAGGTGTGTTGGCACATCGCATCAAGGTCGATCATCGACCAGCGGTCCTGGTCCCAGAACAGGTTGTGGCCCTTGAAGTCACCATGGCTGATGCGCTCGCGGATCAATTCGGCGAACAGGTGATCCAGCGCCTGCAGTTCGTTTTCCGGCGCTTCACCGCTTTCAACATACGGCGCGAAGCGTTCGATGATGTCCGGGCCCGGCAGGTATTCGGTGATCAGGTACGCGCGGCTGCGCAGCCAGAAAAAGCGCTTCTCCAGCACGGCCAGCGGCTTTGGCGTGGCAATACCGAGGAACGCCAGGCGGTTGCCTTCGCGCCAGGAATGCCAGGCTCGACTCGGGCGCCAGAAACGTTTGAGCCAATGGGCAAAACCCTTGATGTTGTAGCGCTTGATCACCAGCGGCCGGCCAGCAACCTCGACTTTGGCGACGCTGGCGGCGCCGCCGGTTTTATACAAATGGCCTTGGTCCAGCAGCGCATCGGCCTGCTCAAGCACCGGCAACATCGCCGGCGCTTCTTCACGGCGAATCGCGCGCAAAGCAAAGGCGCCACGCACCACGCTGAACAGCGTGCATTCGCGGCCGATCTTGTTCAAAAAGTCCTTGAGGCGCCAGGCGCTGACTTTGCGCACCTGTTTCTCCAGGGCTTCCAAAGGCAGGGCGTGCTCACCGTTGCTCAGCAGGTAGTACACCAGCAGTTCTTCGGTAAACGGCTCGAGATTTTTTGGCAACTGAGCGAAAAACACACCGAGGTTTTCCAGCACGCGGTTGCGCGACAGCGGCTTGCCGGCCTCTTCGACGCGAATCCCGGCACCGTCGATCAAATACAGCTTGCCGTTCTGGCGCAGCAGGTTGTCCAGGTGCAGGTCTTCCTGCCACAGCCCTTTGGTGTGCATCTGCGCTATCGCACCCAACGCCTCAGCCAGCACGGCGGTTTGTTCGTCAGCCAACGGCGGCAACGCTTCGACGGCCTGCCAGGCGTTAGCCAAGCTCTCGGCGCCCTCGATGAATTCGAACAGCAGCCAGCCGCCCTCGCCTTCCTGCAAACCATCGGCCAACAACAATGGCGTGGTCAGGCCTTGCTCGGCCAGCAAACGCACGCCGCTGAGTTCACGCTGGAAGTGCCGCGCGGCCTTGCTGCCCACCAATAACTTGGCCAGTACCGGACGCCAGCGCCATACCGCTGCGCCGACATACCGCTCGCCCGGCAACACGCGCAGCAGGCTGAGCAGTTGCAGTTGGCCAGGGCCTGCGGCATCCGCCAGGTCCAGGGTAAGGGGCAGGCTCGGGGTGCGGCCGGCGCTTTTCAGCTCGGACAGGCGCATCAACGGTTCTCCTTGTGGCTACGTCGGGCCGTCAGGCGCTGCAGCCAACTGCCGACCAGTGCACTGTCCTCAGGCTGATCGAGGTAAGCTGCCAACAGCTGACGCACCTGCGCGTCCGACCACTGCGGCGCCCGGCGCAACAGCGGCTCGAGGTCCTTGACCCGGTCACGCCAGCCAAACAACAACGGGCGGGTTTTCTCCAGGTCGATCAATTGCGCGGCATAACCGTCACCGGTCGCCTGCAGGAAAATATGCTTGGGGTAAAAACAGCCGTGCACCTGGCCGACGCTGTGCAGCCGGCGTGCCAGTTGGCCGCAGGCCAGCAGGATTGCACGGTGCTGGGCGTCGCTCAGTTGCGACCACTGCTCCAGCAAGGAATCCAGGTCATTCCAACCGTCCAACGCGCGGGTCAGCAGCATCGCGCGGTGCTCGCCAGCGACCTTGCGCTCCCCGTAGAACGCCGCCTGCAACGCTGGAATGCCAAGGGTGCGGTAACGGCTGATATTGCGAAATTCGCGGGAAAAACTCGGCTCGCCAAACGGACGGTGCAGGCTGCGCGTCAGGTAGTTGCTCTGGCGCTTGAGGTAGTAGCCGTGGCCGTCGAGCTCCAGGCGAAACACACTGCTCCAGCCGCCACGGCTGGTATTGGGCTCGTCCACCGCCTCCAACTGCTTGGCCCACAAGGCGTCGAACGTCGCCAGGCCGTTGCGCTCCAGCAGCGCACGGTCTTCAGCCGCCAGGAAATCACTCATTCGCGTCCCTCGAAAAACTTCACCACGTGGCGAATACGCCGTTTGTCCGACGCACTCAGGTGCCGGCTCTGACGGTACTGCAGGTAGAAGCGCAGGCGCTGGGTGGCGGACAGGTGATACTTGGCCACCTTGTCCAGGCAGGCCAGGTCTTTAGTGATACGGTACTTGAGCCAGAACCCGCGCCAGAAATCGCCGTTGGGGCAATCGATCAGGTACAGCGTGGACTGGTCGTCGATCAGCAGGTTGCGCCACTTCAAGTCGTTATGGGTAAAGCGGTGATCGTGCATGGTGCGCGTGTATTCGGCGAGCTGGCGGCTCACCGCGTCGACCCACTTGGGGTCGCGCAGGCGTGCATCGTTACGCTCGGCCAATACCGAAAGGTCTTCGGTTTTCGGCAACTCGCGAGTGATCATCGCGCCGCGTTCGTAGGCCAGGCCTTTACGCTCCAGCCCCCAGGCCACGACGTCAGCGGTGGGAATGCCCCACTTGGCGAAACGCTTGAGGTTCTGCCATTCGGACTTGACCCGCGGCTTGCCCAGGTAACGCCGCAGGCCCTTGCCGGCGCCGGTGTAGCGCTTGACGTAGTAATTGATCCCGCCGCGCTCCACGCGGATCACTTCAGACAACGGGTCGCGGGTCAGCCGCTCGCCTTGCAGGGCGAATACCGCTTCGAGGCTTCCAAAATCATCCGCCAGGGTGGCGTAAGCAGGTTCCAGGTTCCAACCCGCCATCAGATCGCGTCCCCATAACGTTGCTTGCGCGCATACAGCTTGTCGGCCTTGCGCTGCATCAGGCTCAACGATGCCGATTGCTCGGCCAGGATCTGGCGCAATGGCTGGCGGAAGTAACCCTTGAGGAAGCGCAGTTTGTCGCGACGGGTCAGGCCGATCTCCAGCGCCGAGTAGTACAGCGCGGACAGGTCCTTGTCGCGCCAGCGCAACGGCAGATGGGCACGCAGTTGGGCGCGGTGCAGGTCGATCACCGACAGCTTGATGTTGTTCGCGTCGATGGGGCTGGAGGTGTCCAGCAAGAAGTGGCACAGGTAGCAATCGCGGTGATTGACGCCACCCCGGTGCATGTCGCCGACCATGCGCGCCAACTCGGCCGTGAGGGCGTGGCGCAACGCAGGTGTTGGCGGTTCGGCGACCCAGTTAAGGGTCACGTCTTCGAGGCTGATGGTCGGCGCCAGCTCTTCGGTGATGATGAACGAGTGCTGGTCTGCCGGGTTGCTGCCTTTTTCGCCGAAGGCCACGCCGGTCATGGTCGGTACGCCAAGCGCCTGCAAGCGGTGGATGGCGTCCCACTCCAGGCCGGCACCCAGTACCGGCAACTTGGCGGTGATCAGGTTCTTGAAGATTTCCGCCCAACCAATGCCGCGGTGGATTTTCACAAAATACGGGCGGCCAGCGACCTCGGTGCGCAACGTTCGACGCGCCGCCAACTCACGGAAGACCTGGCCTTGCAGTTTCTCGACTTCGGCAAAGGCATCAAGCCCGGCCCACAACGTCTTGAACGGTTCGGCAAGCATCAATTTCATCGTTTTGGCTCCGCCAGAATCACATCCGCAGCGTGCTGCGGCATGCTGTAGAGGTCGGCCGTCTCGGCAAAGGCCAACCCATTGCGGCTCCAGGCCGCGCGCTGTGCAGTGTCGGTGAGCATGTGCGTCAGGTACTGGTTGAGCTGGCTCTGCTCGAACGGCTCATCCAGCACCAGGCCGCTGTCGGCTTCGGCAATGTAATGGGCATACCCACACACGGCCGAGACCAGCACCGGCAACCCGGCCACCAGGGCTTCGAGCAATACGGTACCGGTGTTTTCGTTGTACGCCGGGTGGATCAACAGGTCGGCGCCCAGCAGGAAACGCGGGATATCGCTGCGGCCCTTGAGGAACTGCACGTTGTCCCCCAGCCCCAGCGTCGCGCTTTGCAGTTGGAATACTTTGGGGTCGTCCTGGCCGATTACAAACAGGCGCGTGCGTTTTTTCAGCTCAGACGGCAGCGCGGCCACGGCCTTGAGGCTGCGGTCGACGCCTTTGGTCTTGAAGCCCGAGCCGATTTGCACCAACAGCAGGTCGTCGTCGCCGAGGCTGAATTCCTGACGGAAACCCTCGCGAATCTCGGCGGCATTCGGCGGCGCACGGCGGTCCTGGGCAATGCCCGGCGGCAGCAGGTGGAAGCGTTCCAGCGGCGTGTCGTAATGCTTGATGAACAGCGGCTGCTGCACTTCGGAAATCATCAAGACCTCCGTCTTGGCGTCCTTGGCGAACACCGCCCGCTCGTACTCGGCGAAGTGCTTGTAGCGACCAAAATAGCGGTAGAGCGAGTGGCGCAGGTTTTGCGCCTTGTCTTCAAAGCAGCCGTCGGCGGCGTAGTACACATCCAGGCCGGGCATTTTGTTGAAGCCAATCAAACGATCAACCGGGCGCTTGGCCAGGTCGGCTTCCATCCAGGCGCTGAGCTTTTCATTGCGCCGATGGTTGAAGAACGCCTTGACCGGCGCCACCAGCACTTCGAAGCCGGGCGGGATTTCGCCTTCCCAGATCAGCGTGTACACACGAATCTGATGGCCGCGCTGCTGGCACTCCAGGGCGATGCGCATGAAGTCACGCTGCAGGCCACCGAAGGGGAAGTATTTGTACAGAACAAAAGCCAGTTGCATCAGTGCAGCTCCTCAGCCAATAACAACGTGCTCAGTCGGCTGGCCACACGCTCAGGGTTCAGGCGCGTGAAGCACAGGGGCGACTCGCGCTTGAGGTCGAACCGACGCAGGTCGTCGGCCGTCGGTTGGTAGGTACAGTGTTTTTGCAGGCACGGTGCGCAGGGGAAGTCACTCGCCAGATGAATCTGGCCCTTGCCGTAGGCGCCGGTGAGCCCGGGGTTGGTCGGGCCGAACAGGGAAATGGTCGGCACATCCAGCGCGGCAGCGAGGTGACCGAGACCGGTGTCCACCGCCACACAAGCACGAGCGCCGGCCAATACACGGGCGACACCGGCCAGGTTCAATTTGGGCAGTACTTCAGCGTTTTGCAGGCCCTGGGCCAGGCGCTCGGCGCGGGCCTTTTCATCAGCGTTGCCCCACGGCAACTTCACGTCCACGCCCAGTCGCCCCATGCGTTCGGCCAGCTCACGCCAATAGGCTTCGGGCCAATGCTTGGTGTCCCAGGTGGTGCCGTGCAGCAGCAGCACGAACGGTTTTTTCGGCGGCAGGCCGAGCAGTTTGTCGACGCTCAGGCCATAGTCGCCCAGGCCTTTGGGCAAGTCGTAGCCGAGGGCGACGGCAAACAACTGGCGCAGGCGCTCCACCGCGTGTTGCCCACGGGCCACGGCCAGGCGCCGGGAATAGAAGCGCGCGGCGATGGGCTCGCGGGCCGAGTGCTTGTCGAAACCCGCCACCGGTGCCCGCACATAGCGGGTCAGCCAGGCGCTTTTGAGCAGGCCCTGGGCGTCGATCACCAAGTCGTATTTGGTCGACTGGATGCGTTGCTTGAAACGCCGCCATTCGCCACTTTTAAGGGTCTGCCAGAGGTTTTTGCGCCAGCGGCGGATCGCCACCGGGATCACCTTGTCGACCGCCGGATGCCAGGTGGGAATCTCGGCGAAGCCTTCTTCCACCACCCAGTCGAATTGAATGCCGGGGATCGCCCGCGCGGCATCGGTCAGTGCCGGCAAGGCATGGATCACGTCGCCCAGGGATGAGGTCTTGATTACCAGTACGCGCAAACTATCGGACCTCGACCGCAGAGCCCTGCAACCGCTGCAAGGCCTCGTTCACCGGCTGCGGCAGCAACTGGCGCATGCAGTTGTAGTGGCCGAAACGGCAGGTGCGATCAAAACACGGGCTGCAATCCAGGCCCAGGCGTACCACTTCGACCTGGTCGGCCAATGGCGGGGTGAACCCCGGCGAGGTGGAACCGTACACCGCCACCAGCGGGCGATTCAGCGCGGCAGCCACGTGCATCAGCCCGGAGTCGTTGGACACCACCGAATCGGCGCAGGACAACAAGTCGATGGCCTCGGCCAGGGACGTGTCGCCGCTGAGGTTCACCGCTTCTTCGCGCAGACCGGGGATCAGACGCTGGCGAATGTCTTCACCCACCGGGTGGTCCTTCTTCGAACCAAACAGCCACACCTGCCAGCCTTCGCGGATCTTGGCCTCGGCGACCTTGGCGTAGTGCTCCGACGGCCAGCGCTTGGACTCGCCAAACTCGGCGCCAGGGCACAGCGCCAGGACCGGACGATCAAGTGCCAGGCCGAACTTGGCCAGGGCCGCGTCGCGGCTCACCGGGTCAATTTGAAGGCTGGGGCGCGGGTACGGCTTGGGCAACTCGGCACCCGGCTCGTACGCCAAGGCCATGAAGCGTTCGATCATCAGCGGGTAGCGGGCTTTGTCCAGCGTGCGCACATCATTGAGCAGCACGTAGCGAAATTCGCCACGCCAGCCGGTGCGCTTGGGGATGCCGGCGAAATACGGCACCAGCGCCGATTTGAGCGAGTTGGGCAGCAGGATTGCCTGGTCGTATTGCCCCGCCAGGGATTTACCGATGCGACGGCGGGTCGCCAGTTCCAGGGCACCGTGGCCGAGCGGAAAGCTCAAGGCCTTGCGCACCTCGGGCATGCGCTCGAGGATCGGCCGGCTCCACTCGGGGGCGAGCACGTCGATCTGGCAGTCCGGGTAGCGCATACGCAGGCACTGGAACAGTGTCTGCGCCATCACCATGTCACCGACCCAACTGGGCCCAACGATCAGAATATTCATGTAGTTTCCACAAACGATGCGGGGAGGCTTATGCCTCCCCGCCCTAATAGTGTTTCAGCTCAACCCCAGCGCCTGCCAGATTCGCATCACCTGGCGCCGTTCGTCGGCGAACTGATCCCCGGCCACCGTACCGGCCTCGTTCTGCAAGGCCTGGCGGTGTGCAGCGGAACGGTAGGCCTTATACACCTCACGCAGCAAATGGGCATCGGCGGCGGGCATCAAACCCACCTGCTCCAAGCCTTCCAGAATGCGGATATTGTCGGTGTAGCGCAGCAACGATGGATGTTGCGCAGACCACGCCAAAGCCGCGTATTGCACCATAAATTCAATATCGACGATACCTCCGGCGTCCTGCTTGAGGTCGAACGCCGCCGTGGCTTCAAAGGCGTTGGCGCCGGTGCCGGCCGTCGTGGCCTTGGTGCCCAGGTTGTCACGCATTTTCGCGCGCATCTCGCTGACCTCCTGGCGCAGCTTCGCCAAGTCCCTTTCGCGCCCCAATACTTTAGCCCGCACCTGCTCGAACGCCTGGCCCACGTCCTGGCTGCCGACCAGCACCCGCGCGCGGATCAGGGCCTGATGTTCCCAGGTCCAGGCTTCATTTTGTTGATAACGATCAAATGCGCCCAATGAACTGACCAACAGCCCGGACGCGCCGGAAGGTCGCAGGCGCATGTCCACTTCATACAGCTGGCCCGAGTTGGTCTGGGTGGTCAGCAGGTGAATGATGCGCTGGCCCAGGCGCGTGAAAAACTGCGCACCGTCGATCGGCTTGGCGCCATCGGTTTCAGCCTGCGGGTCGCCGTCATGGATAAACACCAGGTCCAGGTCCGAACCATGCCCCAGTTCGATCCCGCCGACTTTCCCATAACCGACAATGATGAACCCAGGATCGCACAGGGTGCCGTCCAAACGCTGCGGTGAGCCGTGGCGCGCAACGGTCTGGCGCCAGGCCAGGGCCAGCACTTGCTCGAGGATCGCCTCGGCGAGCCAGGTGAGATAGTCGCTGACTTTCATCAGTGGCAGGCTGCCGGCGATTTCCGACGCGGCCACGCGCAGGCGGTGGGCCAACTTGAAGTGACGCAGGGCTTCCATCTGTTGCTCAAGGTCATCTTCGGGGATACGCGTGAGGCGCTCGCGCAGCTCGGCGGCCAACTCCGGCGCCAACGGTGGCTTGAACAGGCGGCCTTCGTTGAGCAATTCGTCGAGCAGCAGCGGGAAGCGCGTGATCTGCTCGGCGATCCACGGGCTGGCGGCGCACAGGGTCAACAGGCGACGCAGGGCGTCGGGGTTTTCCGTGAGCAGTACCAGATAAGCGGAGCGCCGGGCGACAGCTTCCACCAGCGGCAACACGCGCTCCAACACCAGGTCCGGGTTGGCATGTTCGACGGCCTGGGCGAGCAGGCGCGGGATAAAAGCATCCAGGCGTTCGCGGCCCAGGCGCTGCATGGCACGCAATTGCGGGCTATTGCGCAGGCCAGTCAGCGCTTTGAGGGCCTTGGTCGCGTCGCTGAAACCGCCTTCGGCCAATTGGCGGCACGCAGCTTCGTCGTCTTGGGATTCTTCCCACAGCGGCAACCACTCACCGCCCACGACCAGTTCGCTCTCTTCACCCTCTTCTTCGTCTGGATCGGCAATGACTTGGCGGAAGTGCCAGTCCACCCGCCCGCGCCAGTACATCAGGCGCTCATGGAACGCGGCCCAGTCGGCGAACCCCAGCATAAAGGCAATGCGCGCCTGATCTTCCGGGTCGTCCGGGAGCATTTGCGTCTGGCGGTCGGCGATCGCCTGGATGGCATGTTCGGTGTAACGCAGGAATTCATAGCCATTGCGCAACTCGGCAATCACCGCCGGTGGCAAGTAACCCTGGCCCTCCAGCGTGCCGAGCACCTTGAGCAGCGGCCGCTGTTGCAGGCTGAGGTCGCGGCCGCCATGGATCAGCTGGAATGCCTGGGCGATAAATTCCACTTCGCGGATGCCGCCCGAGCCCAGCTTGATATTGTCGGCCATGCCTTTGCGCCGCACTTCCTGCTGGATCAACTGCTTCATGGTGCGCAGCGCTTCGATGGCGGAAAAGTCCAAGTAACGGCGGTAAACGAAGGGCCGCAGCATGTCGAGCAGTTGCGCACCGGCCACCTGGTCGCCGGCAACCACGCGCGCCTTGATCATGGCGTAGCGTTCCCAGTCACGCCCCTGGTCCTGGTAATACTGTTCCAGCGCGTTGAAGCTGAGCACCAGCGCGCCCGCCGAACCATAAGGACGCAGGCGCATATCGACGCGGAATACGAAGCCGTCGACGGTCATCGGGTCAAGGGCCTTGATCAATTTTTGACCAAGGCGGATAAAAAACTCTTGGTTGTCCAGGGCGCGTTTGACGCCGACGGTTTCGCCGCCCTCAGGGTAGGCGAAGATTAGGTCGATATCCGACGAGAGGTTCAGCTCCACCGCACCGAGCTTGCCCATGCCGAGGATCACCATGTGCTGCGGCTCGCCGCTGCGCCGCCCGGTGGGCGTGCCGAACTGTACGCAATGGCGCAGGTACAGCCACTGGTAAGCCTGGTCGATGCTTGCATCGGCCATGTCGGAGAGGTCACGGCAGGTTTGCACCAGGTCGGCCTGGCGGGTCAGGTCGCGCCAGATGATGCGCACCTGCTGGCGCGTGCGCTGGCGACGCAGGACACGGCCCAGTTGGTCTTCTGTTTCCGCTTGTTGCACGGCGCCAGCAATCTGCCCACACAGCTCGCCGGGCGCGAAACCACGGTCCAACTCGCCCCAGGCCACCAGCTCGAGCAACATCAAAGGGTCACGAACACTCTGTTCAATCACGAAATCACTGGCGGCGCACACGCGGGTGAAGTCGGCCCACCGTTGCGGCGTCCACGCAGAAAGTCCATGATCGTCGTCCAGCGCGGCCACGGCGTCACGAAATGACTGCTCGGCCCGCTGGGCTTTTGGCAAGAGAATGGCCGGCAGTTCGGCCAGTATTGGCAGGCTCATGGTCTATCCTTGATCGGCGCGTAAATGGCTTGTTGCTGTGGACGTGATACCGGCGCTACATGAAGGACTGTCGAACAAAGGTTATAAATAGCTGAAAATTCATAGTTGTTGGCAGGGAACATTAAACTTCTACCTTTTCTTGTTCGCAAAAGATCAACAATAACGATTATGCTCACCAGCCAGACCGAGCCATACGCTCAGTCTTGTGTAGTTTTACTACTCGTATATACATTCGAAAGGCTGAAATGGCCGACGATTTGTAGTAAAACTACAGGACGCCGAAGCAACCTTCGGCCATCCAAGAATTTATGTCGTCTGCCCACAAGGCCAGTCGCAAACTTCAGGCAACCGATTCTGGTAGCCTTTCCGCCCTGGAGCAAGCCATGCAAGACCTCGATCCCGTCGAAACCCAGGAATGGCTGGACGCCCTGGAATCGGTTCTCGACAAAGAAGGCGAAGACCGTGCTCACTACCTGATGACCCGTATGGGCGAACTCGCGACCCGCAGCGGCTCGCAACTGCCTTACGCCATCACTACGCCATACCGCAACACCATCCCCGTTACCCACGAAGCACGCATGCCTGGCGACCTGTTCATGGAACGCCGCATTCGCTCGCTGGTACGTTGGAACGCCATGGCGATGGTAATGCGCACGAACTTGAAAGATTCGGACCTGGGCGGTCACATCTCCAGCTTCGCTTCCAGCGCAACCCTGTATGACATCGGCTTCAACTACTTCTTCCAGGCCCCGACCGACGAACACGGCGGCGACCTGATCTACTTCCAGGGCCACACCTCCCCAGGCGTCTACGCCCGTGCGTTCATGGAAGGCCGCATCACCGAAGAACACATGAACAACTTCCGCCAGGAAGTGGACGGTAACGGCCTGTCGTCGTACCCGCACCCTTGGCTGATGCCTGATTTCTGGCAGTTCCCGACCGTTTCCATGGGTCTGGGTCCAATTCAAGCGATCTACCAGGCACGTTTCATGAAGTACCTGGAAGCCCGTGGCTTCATCCCTGAAGGCAAGCAGAAAGTCTGGTGCTTCCTGGGCGACGGTGAGTGCGACGAGCCGGAATCCCTGGGCGCTATCTCCCTGGCCGGCCGCGAGAAGCTCGACAACCTGATCTTCGTCATCAACTGCAACCTGCAGCGCCTCGACGGCCCGGTTCGCGGCAACGGCAAGATCATCCAGGAACTCGAAGGCGTGTTCCGCGGTGCTCAGTGGAACGTGACCAAAGTCATCTGGGGCCGTTTCTGGGACCCACTGCTGGCCAAGGACGTCGACGGTATCCTGCAACGTCGCATGGACGAAGTCATCGACGGCGAGTACCAGAACTACAAGGCCAAAGACGGCGCGTTCGTGCGTGAACACTTCTTCAACACGCCTGAACTCAAGGCGATGGTTGCCGACCTGTCCGACGACGAGATCTGGAAGCTCAACCGTGGCGGCCACGACCCGTACAAGGTCTACGCAGCGTACCACGAAGCGGTCAACCACAAAGAACAACCCACCGTCATCCTGGCCAAGACCATCAAGGGTTATGGCACCGGTGCCGGCGAAGCGAAGAACACTGCGCACAACACCAAGAAAGTCGACGTCGACAGCCTGAAGTTGTTCCGCGACCGCTTCGACATCCCGGTCAAGGACGAAGAGCTGGAAAACCTGCCGTTCTTCAAGCCGGAGCCGAACAGCGCCGAAGCCCGCTACCTGAGCGAGCGTCGCACCGCACTGGGCGGTTTCGTGCCACAGCGCCGCGCCAAGAGCTTCAACATCCCGACACCTCCGCTGGATACCCTCAAGGCTATCCTGGACGGCTCGGGCGACCGTGAAATCTCCACCACCATGGCCTTCGTGCGGATCCTCGCGCAGCTGGTCAAGGACAAGGAAATCGGTCCGCGCATCGTGCCGATCATCCCGGACGAAGCCCGTACCTTCGGTATGGAAGGCATGTTCCGTCAGTTGGGCATCTACTCCTCCGTCGGCCAGCTCTACGAGCCAGTCGATAAAGACCAAGTGATGTTCTACAAGGAAGACAAGAAGGGCCAGATCCTCGAAGAAGGCATCAACGAAGCGGGCGCCATGAGCTCCTTCATCGCTGCCGGTACTTCGTACTCCAGCCACAACCAACCGATGCTGCCGTTCTACATCTTCTACTCGATGTTCGGCTTCCAGCGTATCGGCGACCTGGCGTGGGCAGCAGGCGACAGCCGTACCCGTGGCTTCCTGATCGGCGGCACCGCCGGCCGTACCACGCTGAACGGCGAAGGCCTGCAACACGAAGACGGTCACAGCCACATCCTGGCTGCCACCATCCCGAACTGCCGCACCTTTGATCCAACCTACGGCTACGAGCTGGCGGTGATCATCCAGGACGGCATGAAGAAGATGACCGAAGAGCAGCAGGACGTTTTCTACTACATCACCGTGATGAACGAGTCCTACCAGCAGCCAGCCATGCCGGCCGGTGTCGAGGAAGGCATCATCAAGGGCATGTACCTGCTCGAAGAAGACACCAAGGAAGCGGCGCACCACGTACAGCTGATGGGCTCCGGCACCATCCTGCGTGAAGTGCGTGAAGCGGCGAAGATCCTGCGTGACGAGTTCAACGTCGGCGCTGACGTGTGGAGCGTTACCAGCTTCAACGAATTGCGTCGCGACGGCCTGGCCGTAGAGCGCAACAACCGCCTGCACCCAGGCCAGAAGCCACAACTGAGCTATGTCGAAGAATGCCTGAACGGCCGTAAAGGTCCGGTCATCGCGTCCACCGACTACATGAAGCTGTTTGCTGAACAAATTCGCCAGTGGGTCCCGTCCAAGGAATTCAAAGTCCTGGGCACCGACGGTTTCGGCCGCAGTGACAGCCGCAAGAAGCTGCGTCACTTCTTCGAAGTTGACCGTCACTTCGTGGTGTTGGCAGCCCTGGAAGCCTTGGCTGACCGTGGTGAGATCGAACCTAAGGTGGTGGCTGACGCTATCGTCAAGTTCGGGATCAACCCGGAAAAACGCAACCCACTGGACTGCTGAGGAGACTTTTTGTGAGCGAACTCATTCGCGTACCTGACATCGGCAGCGGTGAAGGTGAAGTAATCGAGCTGTTTGTGAAGGTCGGCGACACCGTCGAAGCCGACCAGAGCATCCTGACCCTGGAGTCGGACAAGGCGAGCATGGAAATCCCTGCTCCCAAGGCCGGCGTGGTCAAGAGCCTGAAAGTGAAGCTGGGCGACCGCCTGAAAGAAGGCGACGAACTGCTGGAACTGGAAATCGAAGGGGCTGCTGATGCAGCGCCTGCGGCGGCGCCTGCTGCCGCTGCCGCACCCGCGCCGGCTGCTGAAAAACCTGCGGCTGCCGAGGCCCCTGCAGCCCCTGCGGCTGCAGAACCTGCCGCCGCCAGCGTTCAGGACATCCACGTCCCGGACATCGGCTCGTCGGGCAAGGCCAAGATCATCGAGCTGCTGGTCAAGGTCGGCGACACCGTCGAAGCCGACCAGTCGCTGATCACCCTGGAGTCCGACAAGGCCTCCATGGAAATCCCTTCGCCGGCCGCCGGCGTGGTGGAAAGCATTGCGGTCAAGCTGGAAGACGAAGTCGGCACCGGTGACTTCATCCTCAAGCTGAAAGTACAAGGCGCTGCGCCTGCAGCCGCTCCAGCGCCGGCCGCCGCTCCGGCTGCCAAGGCTGAAGCTGCTCCGGCTGCTGCCGCCCCTGCGCCTGCTGCAAAAGCTGAGGCCGCTCCGGCCCCTGCTGCTGCCGCGCCTGCGCCAAGTGGTGCCAAGGTTCACGCCGGTCCTGCCGTGCGTCAATTGGCCCGTGAATTCGGCGTTGAGCTGAATGCTGTGTCGGCAACCGGCCCTCACGGCCGCGTGCTGAAGGAAGACGTGCAGGTCTACGTCAAATCCATGATGCAAAAAGCCAAGGAAGCGCCGGCTGCCGGTGGCGCTACCGGTGGTTCGGGCATTCCGCCAATCCGCACCGTGGACTTCAGCCGCTTCGGCGAAACCGAAGAAGTGCCGATGACCCGCCTGATGCAAATCGGCGCGTCGAGCCTGCACGCGAGCTGGCTGAACATCCCGCACGTGACTCAGTTCGACCAGGCCGACATCACCGACCTGGAAGCTTTCCGCGTTGCGCAGAAAGCCGTGGCCGAGAAGGCCGGCGTGAAACTGACCGTGCTGCCACTGCTGCTCAAGGCGTGTGCGCACCTGCTCAAGGAACTGCCGGACTTCAACAGTTCGCTGGCGCCAAGCGGCAAGGCGATCATTCGCAAGAAATACGTACACATCGGCTTTGCGGTCGATACCCCAGAAGGCCTGCTGGTACCGGTCATCAAGAACGTCGACCAGAAGAGCCTGCTGCAGCTTGCCGCTGAGGCTGCTGCGCTGGCTGCCAAGGCCCGCGACAAGAAGCTCACCGCAGACGACATGCAAGGCGCGTGCTTCACCATCTCCAGCCTCGGTCACATTGGCGGCACTGGCTTCACGCCAATCGTCAACGCGCCGGAAGTGGCGATCCTGGGTGTGTCCAAGGCCACTATCCAGCCAGTGTGGGACGGTAAAGCGTTCCAACCGAAGCTGATGCTGCCACTGTCGTTGTCCTACGATCACCGCGTGATCAACGGCGCCGCAGCTGCACGCTTCACGCAGCGCCTGAGCCAACTGCTGAACGACATCCGCACTATCCTGCTGTAAGCCGCAGCGGCCTCCTCTGCACCGAGGAGGCCTGGCGGCAACGATTTTCGAGCGCCACGCTCGTACCTCAACCCCGCCACTTGGCGGGGCTTTTTTTGCCTGCGTTCCGCGCCTGAATTTGGACAATACAAACAGGTTTGTACACCTTCCATCGCTCCGATTGAAGAAACCCCTCACGCGGCCGATAACCCCCTTATAGCACTTAGCCTTCATCCTCTCTTGTCAGCCCGCGCCGCATGATGCAACCTTGCCGCAGGCAACCGAAAAGAGGGCGTGAGCCCGGCGCCAAGTGCGTTATTTCAAGTGAGTCTCCCCCATGAAAAGCCAGCCCGATGTCGCCCGAATGGCGGCCGAGGTAGTGACGCAGTTACCGGTGCCTTCGCGCCTCGGTATGCTGCGTTTCGAGCGGCTTAATGAGGCAAGCTGGGCCCTTCTTTACCTCGACCCCAATTGCGAACGCCAATTCGGCCTGTCGGCCGTCGAGCTTTGCGCCCTGATCGGTACGCCATATGCCAGCCTGATGGAGCCCCAGGCGCGCTACGAATTGCACGACACCATCCAGCAGCAACTGGCCCTGAGCCCTCACTATCTGGTGCGCTACACCCTGCACACCAGCGACGGCCCCCTGAGCCTGCTGGAAATGGGCGAAGCCTACAAACAACACAATCGCCACCTGCTGCGCGGCTACCTGATGGTGGTCGATGGCCTGTTCAGTGAGATCCCCACTGCCGTTCCCACGGCAGACCTGGAAAACCAGAACAGTCGCCTGCAGATCGCCCTGGAGCTCAACCAGCGCGCCCAACAGGAACAGTTGCAGCATCTGGAGCGAGTGCGCGCCCAACAGGCGTTGATCCTGCTGCTGGCCCGACAGCGCTACACCACCCATAACTCGTTGCAAGAAGCGGCGGAGCTGATCACCCGCAGCGCCTGTGACATCTACCGGATCGACTGCGCCAGCATCTGGAACCTCGAAGGCCAACGCCTGGTGCCCATCTCGGCCTACCACCGCGACGATCAGCAGCACCACATGCCCGAATCCATTGACGCAAGCTGCTTCCCGGATTACCTCGAAGCCCTGCACACCAGCCGCGCCATTGACGCCACCAACGCCTTACGCGATCCGCGTACCCGGGAAATGGCCGAGAAGAAAGACATTCACGCCATGCTCGACGCGAGCATCCGCGTCGATGGCCAGGTCGTCGGCGTGCTGTGCCTGGAACAAAGCGGCTGCACGCGCGCCTGGCAGGCCGATGAAATTGCCTTTGCCGGCGAACTGGCAGACCAGTTCGCGCAAGTCATCAACAACCACAACCGCCGCACCGCCACCAGCGCCCTGCACCTGTTCCAGCGCGCCGTGGAGCAAAGTGCCAACGCCTTTCTGCTGGTCAACTGCGACGGCGTGGTGGAGTACGTCAACCCGAGCTTCACCGCGATCACCCAGTACAGCGCCGAAGAGGTCCACGGCCACCGCCTGGCCCAGTTGCCGGCACTGGAGAACCTCAGCGAATTGCTTTTCGACGCACCGTCGAGCCTCGCCAAGAGCAACAGCTGGCAGGGTGAATTCAAGAGCCGGCGCAAGAACCTCGAACCCTACTGGGGCCAGTTGTCGATTTCCAAGGTGTATGGCGACAACCGAGAGCTGACGCATTACATCGGCATCTACGAAGACATCACCCAAACCAAGCTGGCCCAGCAGCGCATCGAGCGCCTGGCCTACACCGACAACCTGACCAACCTGGGCAACCGCCCGGCGTTCATCCGCAACCTCGATGAACGCTTTGCACGTGACAGCGACAGCCCGATCAGCCTGTTGCTGGTGGACATCGACAACTTCAAGCGCATCAACGACAGCCTCGGCCACCAGACCGGCGATAAACTGTTGATCAGCCTCGCCCGCCGTTTGCGCAACAGCCTGAGTACCGGCGGCAGCCTGGCGCGCTTTGCCAGTAACGAGTTTGCGGTGTTGCTCGACGATACCGACCTGGAGACCGGCCAACTGGTGGCCAGCCAGCTGCTGGCGACCCTCGACAAACCGATGTTCGTCGACAACCAATTGATCAGCGTCACCGGCTCCGTGGGCCTGGCCTGTGCGCCGCTGCATGGCCGCGACCCGCAGACCCTGATGCGCAACGCCGGCCTGGCCCTGCACAAGGCCAAGGCCAACGGCAAACACCAGGTACAAGTGTTTACCGAAGCGCTGAACGCCGAGGCCAGCTACAAGCTGTTCGTCGAGAACAACCTGCGCCGCGCCCTCACCCAGAACGAATTGGACGTGTTCTACCAGCCCAAGCTGTGCCTGCGCAGCGGCCGCCTGCTGGGCATGGAAGCACTGTTACGCTGGAACCATCCGGAAAAGGGCATGATCCGCCCCGACCAATTCATCAGCGTGGCGGAAGAGACTGGACTGATCATCCCCATCGGCAAATGGATTGCGCGCCAGGCTTGCCGCATGAGCCGGCAGTTGACCGCCGCAGGCATGGGCAACTTGCAGGTGGCGATCAACCTGTCACCCAAGCAGTTCTCCGACCCGGACCTGGTGGCCTCGATTGCCACGATCCTCAAGGAAGAACGGCTGCCGGCCAACCTGCTGGAGCTGGAACTGACCGAAGGCTTGCTGCTGGAGGCCACAGAAGACACGCGCCTGCAACTCGACCAGCTGAAAAGCTTCGGTCTGACCCTGGCCATGGACGACTTCGGCACCGGTTACTCGTCGCTGAGCTACTTGAAAAAATTCCCCATCGATATCATCAAGATCGATCGCAGCTTCATCCACGAAATCCCGGATAACCAGGACGACATGGAAATCACCTCCGCCGTGATCGCCATGGCCCACAACCTCAAGCTCAAGGTCGTGGCCGAAGGCATTGAGACCGCCGAGCAGCTGGCGTTCCTGCGCCGGCATCGTTGCGACGTGGGCCAGGGTTACCTGTTCGACCGACCAATCCCCGGCGCAGAGCTGCTGGCGATGCTCAAACGTTACCCGCGCGGGCCAATCGCCTGACAGCGTCGTAACACTCGGGCACACTGGCGGTCTGAATCTTTACTGCTAACTCAACCTGACGAGAGGACTGATCATGGTCTTGCGCTCGGAAATTCTGGTGAACAAAAACGTGCTGCCTACTCAAGAACAAGCTCTGCCTGGTCGTGAAACCCCAATGGCGCTGCCAGAGACGCACTTCGTCAACGGCAACCCGCTGCTGGGTCCGTTCCTTGATGACGTCGGCTTTGCAATCTTCGGCCTGGGTTGTTTCTGGGGCGCCGAGCGCAAGTTCTGGCAACGCGACGGCGTGGTCAGCACCGTGGTCGGTTACGCCGGCGGCTATACGCCGAACCCGACCTATGAAGAAGTCTGCTCGGGCCTGACCGGCCACAGCGAAGTGGTGCTGGTGGTGTATGACCAGGCCAAGGTGACATACGAAGACCTGCTGAAAATGTTCTGGGAACTGCACAACCCGACCCAGGGCATGCGCCAGGGCAACGACATCGGCAGCCAGTACCGTTCGGTGATCTATGCGACCACCCCGGAGCAACTGGCGGCGGCGCAGGCCAGCGCCGAGGCTTATCAAGTTGAATTGACCAAGGCCGGCCTGGGTGTGATTACCACAGAGATCGAAGAGGCGCCGACGGTGTACTTCGCCGAGACCTATCACCAGCAGTACCTGGCGAAGAATCCGCAGGGCTATTGCGGGATCGGCGGCACGGGCGTGACCTGCCCAATCTGACGCTATACCCAGACGAACAGGGTCATGTAGTGAGCGGGCTTGCCACGCGCTGGGCTGCGAAGCAGCCCCAACACCTCACACTGCGGTTTACCTGAAACATCTCAGTGGATTTATTGGGGCTGCTACGCAGCCCAGCGCGGGGCAAGCCCGCTCACTACAGTTATTCAGCGATCAGCCAATCCATTTGCCACCCACCCTGGGTCTGGCCAAGCTTCTTGGACAACCACGGCAGCAGCTCACGCAGTTCCTCTTCCAGACCCCACGGCGGGTTGGCGATCGCCAGGCCCGAGCCGGTCAGGGTGTTGGGGGTGTCCAGCGGGTGCACCAGCAATTCCACACGCAACAACTTTGGTGCACCGGTGCCGGCCAGGTCCTGGTAGAAACGGCGCAGCATGCGCTGGTCCTTGACCGGGTACCAGATGGCCGCGACGGTCTGGCGCATGCGGCCCACGGCTTCCTTGAGGGATGCGGCGCAGCGTTGCATTTCGTCGAGCTTCTCGAACGGCGGATCGATCAGCATCAACGCGCGCTTTTCCGGCACCGGCAGCAAGGCACGCGGCACATGCCAGCCTTCGCCCAGGTGCACTTTGACGCGGCGATCACCCTTCATGTTGTCCTTGAGCAGCACGCCGTCTTCCGGGTGCTTTTCATTGAGCAGCACTCGGTCCTGGGGCCGCGTCAGGCGTCGCGCCAGCTCCGGCGAACCGGGGTAGTAGCGCAACTCGCCATCCGGGTTCATCTCATGCAGCACGCGCATGTAGTCGGCGGTCAGCGGCGGCAGGTCGCTTTCGCCCCACAGGCGGGCGATGCCTTCCAGGTACTCACCGGTGCGGTTGGCCTGGTCGCCCTGCAGGTCGTACAGGCCAATGCCGGCGTGGGTGTCGAGGTAGGCGAACGGCTGCTCCTTGCGCGACATCAGGGCGATGAGACGGGTCAAGGTCAGGTGTTTGAAGACATCGGCATGGTTGCCGGCGTGAAAGGCGTGACGATAATTCATGGTTGCTCCTGCGCAGGGGGCGAAGTTTACCTTTTACGCAGGCTCAAGTGCAGGGCGGCGTGCCGGGCGGTGCTTATGTCGAAAAGGCAGGCTTGCGACTGAAAAAAATCTAAATGCCGGCGCCGGGGCGGATTTATTGTGGCGATCCACCATCCAGGGAGGTCAGTAACCCCATGAAAGACGCCACCATCGCGCTGCACCACGGCTTCAAGTCGGACCCGACCACCAAGGCCGTCGCCGTGCCGATCTACCAGAACGTCGCGTTCGAATTCGACAACGCCCAGCACGGCGCCGACCTGTTCAACCTGGACGTGCCTGGCAACATCTACACGCGGATCATGAACCCCACCAATGACGTGCTGGAACAGCGCATCGCCGCGCTCGAGGGCGGTATCGCTGGCCTGGCGGTATCGGCGGGCAGCGCGGCCATCCACTACGCGATCCAGACCCTCACCCGAGCGGGCGACAATATCGTCACCACCCCGCAGCTCTACGGCGGCACCTACACCTTGTTCGCGCACTTGCTGCCGAGCTTCGGCGTCGATGTGCGTTTCGCCCGTGATGACTCTGCCGGCGCCATCGCAGAGCTGATCGACGACAATACCAAGTTGGTGTACTGCGAAAGCATCGGCAACCCCGCGGGCAATATCATCGACATCGAAGCCCTGGCCAACGTCGCCCACGCCCGCGGCGTGCCGCTGGTGGTGGATAACACCGTGGCCACGCCGATCCTGTGCAAGCCGATCCAGTTCGGTGCCGATATCGTGGTGCACTCGGTCACCAAATACATCGGCGGCCATGGCAACTCCCTGGGCGGCGTGATCGTCGACAGCGGCACCTTCCCCTGGACCGATTACCCGGACAAATTCCCCGGCCTCAACACCCCAGAGCCCGCTTACCACCATCCCTTTCAAGGTCTTTTCGTTTTGGCAGCCTTGATTACCCGGTCGGTTGAAACATGTGCATGTACCGCAGTGCCTTGGACCCATGTTTTGGGCTTAGGCACCTTGGGGCCGCGGGGGCTTTTCGCCACTTGTTTTGGTTGGATGTTTCTAGCCAGCTCCAGTAAGCGCCGGGCCAGTTTTTCCAGAGCAATGACGGGAAGATGTTCCGAGGGCAGCGCAATCTGCATTCCCTCATAACCACTTCTAACCTGAATCGCCAAGTGATAGATCGAGGCCTCCCATCCTTCAGGCTGGGTACCCCGATGAGCTTGCTCGACGCTTCGTTTGAGGACGGCCAGGACGTTGTAGGCCAATACCGCAGTAGCGAACCCGAGTAAGGCGGCCTTTGGGCTGCCAAGGGTTTCGATTTCACTTTCCAGGATTGCTTCCAGTCGCTGGAACATACCTTCAATGCTCCAGCGGCGGCGATAGAGTTCGGCGATCTGCTGTGCACTGACGCTCTGGGGAAGATTGCTCCAGAACATCAAGCTGCTGTCACCCGAGTCCGTTGGGGAATGAAGGGTCAGTTCGACACGCCGGCATTGGTAACCGCCTCTGACCTGAATTATCTGCTCACGCACAGTGCCTGTTTCCACAGGCACTGGCTCTTGCCACTCACCCTCTTGAATCAAGCGTGGATGCTTGGCTTGCTGACGAATGACAAAGGAGGTTTGGACCTGCTCACAAGCCTCCATAACCGGGAGCGTGCAATAGAGTCGATCAGCCAGCCACACTTGGCCTGGCTCGGCATTGGCCAATAGAGGCAGCACACAAACGCGCTCGCTTGCATAGGCATCCTCACACGCCTGAAGGTCGATGACCTGATCCAGGTCGGGGTCGTAGGCCACCACCGAAAAACCGGGACGAGCAGCGCCGCGCTCCTGACGTAAAGCCCCCAAGCGTTTCTCAGTGGATGCCAAGTGATTACCGTCCACTACCCGAACTTGCCAACCCGGCAGCATCGCCGTGCAGCCCAGCTCTCTGATGGTTGGAGTCAGGCGCTGTGCACAGCCGGTAACCAGGGCACGCAACAGAGCAGGCTCGGTACGACTGATCTTGTCGTAAAGGGCCGCCAAGCTGACAGGAAGATCTTCCAGTTGCCGCGCGGCGGCGTGCAGGGATGGCTTCAAGCCCAATGAAACAAGGGACATCAGCTTGATGATGGTCGAGAACAGTAGCTCACGAGAATACTGCCGTTGCCGATGCTCCTCGAAAACCTGATCGACCCACTCAGGGGCAATAGCCTGTTCGAGCGCCAACTTGGCCATGACGCTCGCAGGTGCTTTTTTCTCGAAACGCGCTAGAACATCGGCCCACATCTTTCGGTACCCCTGAATGAAATTTCAGGGGATTTTACTAAAGACCTTGAAAGGGATGCCGCTTACCACGGCGTGGTCTACACCGAAAAATTCGGCCCTGCCGCTTTCATCGCCCGCGCTCGCACCGTGCCGCTGCGCAATACCGGCGCGGCGCTGGCACCGATGAATGCCTTCCTGCTGTTGCAAGGCCTGGAAACCCTGCCCCTGCGCATGGAGCGCCATACCGAAAACGCCTTGAAAGTCGCGCAGTTCCTGCAAGGGCATGCCGATGTGGAGTGGGTCAGCTACGCCGGCCTGCCGGATCATCCGCACCACGCACTGGCGCAGAAATACCTGCAGGGCAAACCGTCAGCGATCCTGTCCTTTGGTCTGAAGGGTGGCTACGACGCCGGTGTACGCTTCTATGACGCACTGCAAATCTTCAAGCGTCTGGTGAACATCGGCGATGCCAAATCCCTGGCCTGCCACCCCGCCTCCACCACCCACCGGCAGATGAACGAGCAGGAACAAGCCAAGGCCGGCGTAAAGCCGGAGATGATTCGCCTGTCGGTCGGCATTGAGGCGATTGAAGACCTGCTCGAAGACCTGCAGCAAGCGCTCGGCTCAACTCAGCTCTGAGGCCAGGTAGTCGGCCAGCGCCTGATAGCGGGTATCCGCACTGCGCGCGAAGTAGGCGACCTTGTGCTGCAAGGTCGTCGGCGCAAAGGCGGTGTAGAGGTCGGGTCGTTGCTCTTCGAGCCATTGCAACAGGTTGTGGATAAGGGTGTGTGGCGATTGCTCGGCCAGGTGCTCCAATAACGCTGAAGGCACTCGCCACCATGGGCTGGCCTTGACAGCAGTGACCGGGCCCGTCGCGCCCGCCAGCGACTGGCCATTGATCAGGTAGCGCTGGAAAACCGGCAATATCTCATCACCTCGCTGCTGAATGATCGGCAGAAACTGCGCCCCATCCCAAAAGCGCAAAAACACTTCCTGGCCATCCGGCAGGAACACCTTGGTCAGGCTTTGCAGGTGTGCAATCACGCTTTCCAGCGGGCTGGACGATACGGCCAGCCAGCCCCAATCCGTAGCATCAGTTGAAGCGGCCCACTCAAGGAATGGGCTGT
Organism: Pseudomonas petroselini; assembly: GCF_045037875.1. Taxonomy (NCBI): domain Bacteria; kingdom Pseudomonadati; phylum Pseudomonadota; class Gammaproteobacteria; order Pseudomonadales; family Pseudomonadaceae; genus Pseudomonas; species Pseudomonas petroselini. The sequence continues at coordinate 1,200,481 of NZ_CP173614.1, read as the reverse complement.
CCGGCTCGACAACAGCCACATAGGGCATGACCTCCGTCCATGTCGCATAGGCCGTGCCGGCCCACACGGATTGTGGCGAGGTTCCGGCGGCAAGCGCTCGCCAAGCCTCCTGGGGCTTGGCGTCACTGGCAGCGCCCATGACCGCGAAGATCTGTTCACCCGCACGCAAGGGTTGAAGCATCGGCATACCGTCCTTTTAAGGTTGGGGTGCATTGCTGTGTCGGGGGAGATCGCACTGGCCGTTCTTGCAGCGCTCACACTCTTCGCAAAACGGTGCGCTGCGCTTGAAACTGGCCACTTGCACACGGCTCAGCGGCGCCGGAATCACGGCCAGTAACGTCTCTTTCACGCCAGGCATCAACGGTGCGGCCGCCGGAGCGGGCGAGCTGCCAAGCTGGATCGGCACACTGCTGAAAATCCCACCGGCCGACAGCGTGATCGACTGCCCACCCGCCTGGATCGTGACAGTCGCGCCCGCATCAATGACGACGCTTTGCCCTGCCCCTATCTGAATAGTCCGCTCGGCGCGCACCTGCTGCGAACCGGCGACCACCACGTGATCATCCTGCTTGAGCTGCGTCAGGCGATTGCCGTGGGTAATGCGCTGCTCTTCACCGCGCAACTCATGGTGCGACTCGCCACCCACGGTGATACGACGCCCGTTATCGACCTGCACCTGTTGATCATGCAGTACATGCTGCGTCCAATCCCGCTGGGCGCGCAGGTAGATTTCCTCGGCGCCCTTGCGGTCCTCGATACGTAGCTCGTTGTAGCCACCGCCGCCCGGGCTGCTCTGGCTGCGCAAGATACTGCGGGTCTTGTCCGCCGGCAGGTCGAGGGGCACCTGGGTCGCCGCGTTGGGCAAACAGCCCATCACCAACGGCATGTCCATGTCGCCATTGACGAAACCCACCAGCACTTCCATGCCGACTCGCGGGATCAGCACCGAACCATAGCGATCATGCGCCCACCCACTGGCAACCCTCAGCCAGCAACTGGAATGGTCGTTATGCTCACCGGCACGGTCCCAGGCCAGTTGCACCTTGACCCGGCCGTACTCATCGCAATGAATTTCACTGTCGGCGGGGCCGGTCACCACGGCATGTTGATAACCCGAGATCACTGGGCGCGCATGCTCGTCCAGAGACGGGCGGAAAATCACGTCCCACGGCGCGGCGACAAAATTGTTTCGATAACCCTGGCGAAAGTCCCCACCGGCGACCTCGGTCACAGCCTCTTCCAGGACTTGCGGTTGTTTACCCTCGTGAGTTACGTGTGTCGCCAACCACAGGCCATTCCACTCTCCCCGAGGGTGGCCCGCCAGCCTGAGGAATCTGCCGCCGGCCAATGCCGGCTCATCACCGTTGCCATGGGCGATGCGGTAATCACTGCGATGACGCTCCAGGCCTCGCTGCGCAAGGTATTTGCCATGGGCGCGGTCGCTGAAATGACCGGGGTAATCCTGCGTTTCAAGCATCGGAAGCTGCTCGCCAGCGACCGCGCTTTCCAGGCCCAGGTTCGGCTTGCGAAAGTCGTAATCGCGCAGGTTCACGGCCGTGGTGCGGGTCTGCACCTGCACCGCAAACCGCTTGATTGCCGGGGTATCCGCCACCATCCCGGAACCGGGAGTGTAAGGCGTGGGGTGTTCGGGCTGGGCAAAGACCGTCTGGTCATCCCCAAACACCAGCAAATGCCCCTCGGCCGAATGCTGGAAGTGATAGTGAATGCCCAACTCCGCGCACAGCCGCTGAATGAACGCCAGGTCAGTCTCGCCAAACTGCACACAATACTCGCGCTCGGGGTAGGCACCGCTGAGCCGGAATTCGAAGCGGTCACTCTGGATGCCCTGCCCCTCCAGTACCTGCGCAACAATCTGCGGCACCGTCTTGTGCTGGAAAATGCGCTGGTGGCTGCTGTGCGCCAGATAGGCCAGCTGCGGCACAAGCGTCAGCTGATAACGCGTCAGGCGCCGTCCGGAATCGCCCTGCGCCACCCGGTAGACCAGCCCATGAACACCATGGCCCTGATCATCGAACCCGAGATACACCTGGCGATGCAGCAAGCCTTCCAGGTCGAGATCGGGCTGTTCGCTGACCAACTCGAGATCAAAATGGTAAGGCTGGCTGATGGATTCACGGCCCGTAAACTCCAACACCTTGAGTTCACTGGGCTCACCGTCGAGGGACAGGGTAAAGGCACTTTGATTGGCAGGAGCGAACATCCGGTGTTTCTCTGCGAGGGGTGGGGGGCTGATTTTGCATCACTGTTCCCCCCTCCTGGGCCCGCTCCGGACAAATCAGTAAAACCCTACACAAACGCGTCGGAATCCTCTTCGGAGCGGCGTAAAACACAGGCAAAAAAAGGCCCGCTATCCGTAGGACGCGGGCCTTTCTCTCAACTCAACAGGCGCTCAACGCCCGATGAATCATTTGTTGAGGTTGTAGTCCTTCTCCGCCGCATCAAAACGCTCGACCATACCCGCCGTCGGTGCGCCCATCTTGCTCACGAAGTAGATCGCCAGGCTGGCGAAAATAAAGCCTGGAATGATCTCGTACAGCCCCAGCAGTTCGAAGTGTTTCCAAACGATCACAGTGATCGCGCCGACCAGGATACCGGCCAGTGCGCCGTTACGGGTCATGTGTTTCCAGATCACCGAGATCAGCACCACAGGGCCAAACGCGGCGCCGAAACCGGCCCAGGCGTAGCTGACCAGGCCGAGTACGCGGTTGTTGGGGTTGGCGGCCATGGCTATGGCGATCAGCGCAACCAGCAGCACCATCAAGCGACCGACCCACACCAGCTCAACCTGGGAGGCGTTTTTGCGCAGGAAGGTTTTGTAGAAGTCTTCGGTCAGGGCGCTGGAGCACACCAGCAATTGGCAGCTCAGGGTGCTCATCACGGCAGCCAGAATGGCCGACAGCAGTACACCGGCGATCCACGGGTTGAACAGCAGCTTGGCCAGTTCAATGAACACACGTTCGTGGTTTTCGGTCACAGGACCGGCCACTTCCGGGTGCGCCGAGAAGTAGGCGATACCGAAGAAGCCCACGGCCACGGTGCCACCCAGGCACAGGATCATCCAGGTCATGGAGATGCGACGTGCCTTGGCAATCGACTTGACCGAATCCGCCGCCATGAAACGCGCGAGGATGTGCGGCTGGCCGAAGTAACCCAGGCCCCAGCCCATCAGCGAGATGATGCCGATGAAGGTGGTGTTTTTCAGCATATTGAAGTTGTCAGGGTTCTTGGCTTCGATCGCCAGGAAGGTGGTATCGACACCACCGGTAGCCAGCAGCACGATGATCGGCGTAAGGATCAGCGCGAAGATCATCAGCGTGGCTTGTACGGTGTCGGTCCAGCTCACGGCCAGGAAACCACCGACGAAGGTGTAGGCAATCGTTGCAGCAGCACCGGCCCACAGCGCAGTCTCGTAAGACATGCCGAAGGTGCTTTCGAACAGGCGGGCACCGGCGACGATGCCGGACGCGCAATAGATGGTGAAGAACACCAGGATCACCACGGCGGAGATGATCCGCAGCAGGCCGCTTTTATCTTCGAAACGGCTGGAGAAGTAATCCGGCAGGGTCAGTGCGTCGCCGTTGTGCTCGGTCTGTACCCGCAGACGACCGGCGACGAACAGCCAGTTGAGGTAGGCACCGACGATCAGGCCAATGGCAATCCAGCTTTCCGACAAACCAGACATGTAGATCGCGCCCGGCAGGCCCATCAACAACCAGCCACTCATGTCGGAAGCGCCGGCCGACAAGGCAGTCACCACGCTACCGAGGCTGCGACCGCCCAGGATGTAATCGGAAAGGTTGTTGGTGGAGCGATAGGCCATGAAGCCGATCAACACCATTGCTGCGATGTAGATCACGAACGTGATCAGGGTTGGATTACTAACGCTCATAGAGTGACGCCCTGGCTTTGTTTTTATGTAGCGACGGTCTGTCAGACGGCCACCCATTGGAAGTAGGTAGACGTAGCTGCGTGCCGCGCATTTATGACTGACGTTTCCCCAGGAAAGCCGTCAGCCGATGAACCGACCCGTGGAGGTGGTTGCACCTTGGCCGCGAATGCTATTCAACAAAGCAAATAAGGTGCAACCAGTTTCGCGAGAATAAGTTGCACCCAGGTGTGAAAAGTGCAAAACACCCCGTTTTTGCTCCTTTTCGGAGCAAGAACAGCCGATCTCAGAAGCAAACGCACCAGGGCGAAGCGAATTCTGTCGAAGGCCAAATTATTTCCGATCAAGCGTTAGAAATTTCATGAACAAAATGGGTTGCACCCGGTTGCACCTATTCATGCGCAAAGCTAATCTGGCGGCCAGCTGATGCCACTCGGTAGTGGCACCCATGAGGATAACAAAATGGCTACGACCACCCTTGGGGTCAAACTAGACGACCCGACCCGCGAGCGCCTCAAGGCGGCCGCGACCTCCATTGATCGCACGCCGCACTGGCTGATCAAGCAGGCGATTTTCAATTACCTGGAGAAACTGGAGGGTGGTGCAACCCTGACTGAACTCAATGGTTTGAGCAGCAACGGCACTGACGACGCAGGCGACGTCCAGACGGATCACGCCCACCAGTGCTTCCTTGAGTTCGCTGAAAGCATCCTGCCGCAATCCGTGCTGCGCGCCTCGATCACCGCCGCTTACCGCCGCCCAGAGCCGGAAGTCGTGCCGATGCTGATCGAGCAGGCCCGCCTGCCGGCGCCAATGGCCGAAGCCACCAACAAGCTTGCTGCGTCGATTGCCGAGAAACTGCGTAATCAGAAAAGCGCCGGCGGCCGTGCCGGGATTGTTCAGGGCCTGCTGCAGGAATTTTCCCTGTCATCCCAGGAAGGCGTGGCCTTGATGTGCCTGGCCGAAGCGCTGCTGCGCATCCCGGACAAAGGCACTCGCGACGCGCTGATCCGCGACAAGATCAGCACCGGCAACTGGCAGCCGCACTTGGGCAACAGCCCATCGCTGTTCGTCAACGCGGCGACCTGGGGCCTGCTGCTGACCGGCAAACTGGTCGCCACCCATAACGAAGCGGGGTTGACCTCGTCCCTGAGCCGCATCATCGGCAAGAGCGGCGAACCGATGATCCGCAAGGGCGTCGACATGGCCATGCGCCTGATGGGCGAGCAGTTCGTCACCGGCGAAACCATCGCTGAAGCCTTGGCCAATGCGAGCAAGTTCGAAGCCAAGGGCTTCCGCTACTCCTACGACATGCTCGGTGAAGCCGCGCTCACCGAACGTGATGCGCAGAAGTACCTGGCCTCGTACGAACAAGCCATTCACTCCATCGGCAAAGCCTCCCACGGCCGTGGGATTTATGAAGGCCCCGGTATTTCCATCAAGCTGTCGGCGCTGCACCCGCGCTACAGCCGTGCGCAGTACGAGCGCGTGATGGACGAGCTGTACCCGCGCCTGCTGTCGCTGACGCTGCTGGCCAAGCAATACGACATCGGGCTGAACATCGACGCCGAAGAAGCCGACCGACTGGAGCTGTCCCTCGACCTGCTCGAGCGCCTGTGCTTCGAACCGCAACTGACCGGCTGGAACGGCATCGGCTTCGTGATCCAGGCCTACCAGAAACGTTGCCCGTACGTGATCGACTACGTCATCGACCTGGCGCGCCGCAGCCGCCATCGCCTGATGATCCGCCTGGTGAAAGGCGCGTACTGGGACAGCGAAATCAAACGCGCCCAGGTCGAAGGCCTGGAAGGCTACCCGGTGTACACCCGCAAGGTGTACACCGACGTTTCCTACATTGCCTGCGCACGCAAACTGCTGTCGGTGCCGGAAGTCATCTACCCGCAATTCGCCACGCATAACGCCCACACCTTGTCGGCCATCTACCATATCGCCGGTCAGAACTATTACCCGGGCCAGTACGAGTTCCAATGCCTGCACGGCATGGGTGAACCGTTGTACGAGCAGGTGGTCGGCAAGGTTTCCGACGGCAAGCTGAACCGTCCGTGCCGCGTGTACGCACCGGTCGGCACCCACGAAACGCTGCTGGCCTACCTGGTACGTCGCCTGCTGGAAAACGGCGCGAACACCTCTTTCGTCAACCGCATTGCCGACCAATCCATCTCGATCCAGGAGCTGGTGGCCGATCCAGTGGCCAGCATCGAGCAGATGGCCACGCTGGAAGGCGGCTTCGGCCTGCCGCACCCGCGTATTCCACTGCCGCGCGACCTGTACGGCAGAGACCGCGCCAACTCGGCCGGCATTGACCTGGCTAACGAACACCGTCTGGCATCGCTGTCCTGCGCCCTGCTGGCGACCGCGCACAACAACTGGAAAGCCGCACCGATGCTCGGTTGCGCCGCCAGCGAGCAAGCGGCGGCGCCGGTGCTGAACCCATCCGACCTGCGTGATGTGGTCGGCCATGTGCAGGAAGCCACCGTCGAAGACGTCGACAACGCCATCCAGTGCGCCATCAGCGCCGGTCCGATCTGGCAGGCCACCCCGCCCGCCGAACGTGCCGCGATCCTGGAGCGAGCCGCCGACCTGATGGAAGGCGAGATCCAGCCATTGATGGGCCTGCTGGCCCGCGAAGCCGGCAAGACCTTCGCCAACGCCATCGCCGAAGTGCGTGAAGCCGTAGACTTCCTGCGCTACTACGCGGTGCAGGCGCGCAACGATTTCACCAATGACGCCCACCGCCCCCTGGGCCCCGTGGTGTGCATCAGCCCGTGGAACTTCCCGTTGGCGATCTTCAGCGGTCAAGTGGCTGCCGCACTGGCCGCCGGCAACCCGGTATTGGCCAAGCCGGCCGAACAAACCCCGCTGGTCGCCGCACAAGCCGTGCGCATCCTGCTGGAAGCCGGCATTCCGGAAGGCGTGCTGCAACTGCTGCCGGGCCAGGGCGAAACCGTCGGTGCCCGCTTGGTAGGTGATGATCGCGTCAAAGGCGTGATGTTCACCGGCTCCACCGAAGTGGCGCGCCTGCTGCAACGCAATGTCGCCGGTCGCCTGGATGCCCAGGGCCGCCCGATTCCGCTGATCGCCGAAACCGGTGGCCAGAACGCGATGATCGTCGACTCCTCGGCGCTGACCGAACAAGTGGTCATCGACGTGGTGTCCTCGGCCTTCGACAGCGCTGGCCAGCGTTGCTCGGCCCTGCGCGTACTGTGCCTGCAGGAAGATTCGGCAGACCGCGTCATCGAAATGCTAAAGGGCGCCATGGCGGAATGCCGCCTGGGCAACCCGGAGCGCTTGTCCGTCGATATCGGCCCGGTGATCGATGCCGAAGCCAAGGCCGGCATCGAGAAACACATCCAGGCCATGCGCGACAAAGGCCGCAACGTGTACCAGGTGGCGATTGCCGACGGCGAAGAGATCAAGCGCGGCACCTTCGTGACACCTACCCTGATCGAGCTGGAAAGCTTCGATGAACTGCAACGTGAAATCTTCGGCCCGGTGCTGCACGTGGTGCGCTACAAGCGCAAAGAGATCGACCAGCTCATCGGCCAGATCAACGCTTCCGGCTACGGCCTGACCCTCGGCGTGCATACGCGCATCGACGAGACCATCGCCAAGGTGATCGACAACGTCAATGCCGGCAACGTCTATGTGAACCGCAACATCGTCGGTGCCGTAGTCGGCGTACAACCGTTCGGCGGCGAAGGCCTGTCGGGCACTGGCCCGAAAGCGGGTGGCCCGCTGTACCTGTATCGCCTGCTGTCGACTCGTCCTACGGATGCCATCGAGCAATCCTTCGTACGCGGCGACGCATTGGCCGCACCGGACGTGCGCCTGCGCGACGCCATGAGCCAACCGCTGACCGCCCTGAACACCTGGGCCGACAGCAATAAGCTCAGCGAACTGAGCGCCTTGTGCAGCCAGTTCGCCGCGCAATCGCAAAGCGGCATCACCCGCCAACTGGCCGGCCCGACCGGCGAGCGCAACAGCTACGCCATCCTGCCCCGCGAGCACGTGCTGTGCCTGGCGGACGTGGAAGGCGACCTGCTGACTCAACTGGCGGCGGTGCTGGCCGTCGGCGGCTCGGCGGTATGGCCGGAAACCGACCTGACCAAGGCCTTGTTCCCACGCCTGCCGAAGGAGATTCAGGCGAAGATCAAGCGCGTGGCCGACTGGACCAAGGACGAGGTGGTGTTCGACGCGGTTCTGCACCACGGCGATTCCGACCAGCTGCGTGCGGTGTGCCAGCAAGTGGCCCAGCGTGGTGGCGCGATTGTTGGGGTGCATGGTTTGTCGCAAGGCGAGACGGCGATTGCGCTGGAGCGTCTGGTGATTGAGCGGGCGTTGAGTGTTAACACGGCGGCAGCTGGCGGTAACGCCAGCCTCATGACTATCGGTTAACTGCCTGAAGGAATGCAGTAAGGCATGTGGGAGGGGGCAAGCCCCCTCCCACATTTGCCTGTGCATCACCCAAATCAATCTTGCTATCCAGCTTCTATTCGCGCACTTAGACTCAGGCCAATTCCTCCAAAGGTAAGCCGCCATGTCCGAGACGCTGCTCAGTTCCCGCAATCTGGCTTTCGAGCTGTACGAAGTCCTCGATGCCGAGGGCCTGACCCAGCGCGAGCGGTTTGCCGAGCACACTCGCGAAACCTTCGACGCGGCCATCAGCACCGCCCGCACGATCGCCGAGAAGTATTTCGCCCCCCACAACCGCAAGAACGACGAAAACGAACCCCGTTACGAAGACGGCCAGGCGATCCTGATTCCGGAGGTGAAACCGGCGGTGGATGCGTTCCTCGAAGCCGGCTTTCTCAACGCGGCGCGTAGTTTCGAAGCGGGCGGCATGCAACTGCCCACGCTGCTGTCTCAAGCCTGTTTCGCGCATTTCCAGTCGGCCAACGCCGCCTCGACGTCCTACCCGTTCCTGACCATGGGGGCCGCCAACCTGATCGAAAGCTTCGGCACCGACGATCAGAAACAGCGCTTTCTGCAACCGATGATCGACGGCCGTTTCTTCGGCACCATGGCCCTCACCGAACCCCACGCCGGTTCATCGCTGTCAGATATTCGTACCCGCGCAGAGCCTGCGGCCGACGGCACGTATCGACTCAAGGGCAACAAGATCTTCATCTCCGGCGGCGATCACCCGCTGTCGGAAAACATCGTGCACATGGTGCTGGCCAAGCTGCCGGACGCACCGGCTGGGGTGAAGGGCATTTCGCTGTTTATCGTGCCCAAGTTCCTGGTCAACGACGACGGCAGCCTGGGCGAGCGCAACGACGTGCTGCTGGCCGGGCTTTTCCACAAGATGGGCTGGCGCGGCACCACGTCCACGGCGCTGAATTTCGGCGATAACGGCCACTGTGTCGGCTATCTGGTGGGCAAGCCGCACCAAGGTTTGAGCTGCATGTTCCAGATGATGAACGAAGCACGCATCGGCGTGGGCATGGGCGCGGTGATGCTCGGTTACGCCGGCTACCTCTACTCCCTGGAGTACGCCCGCGAACGCCCGCAAGGGCGTCTGCCCGACAGTAAAGACCCTACGACCGCGCCGGTCTCGATCATCCAGCATGCCGACATCAAACGTATGCTGTTGACGCAAAAAGCCTACGTGGAAGGCGCCTTCGACCTGGGCCTCTACGCCGCACGCCTGTTCGACGACACCACCACCCTGGAAACCGACGCCGAGCGCAAGCACGCCCACGAACTGCTGGACCTGCTGACGCCCATCGTCAAATCCTGGCCCTCGGAGTTCTGCCTCAAGGCCAACGAACTGGCGATCCAGATCCTCGGTGGCCACGGTTACACCCGTGAATACCCGGTGGAACAGTACTACCGCGATAACCGCCTGAACCCGATCCATGAGGGCACCCATGGCATCCAGTCCCTGGATTTGCTTGGGCGCAAGCTGGCGCAGAACGGTGGCGCGGGCTTGAAGCAACTCATCAGGCTGATGGCCGAAACCGGTGCCCGCGCGCAGGAATACCCAAGCCTCAGCCTGCTCAGGGAACCGCTGGAACAGTTGGTCAACCGCCTGCAAAGCGTGACGATCGGCCTGCTGACGGATCTCGCCCACGGCAAGGTCAACAGCAGCCTGGCGAACTCGGCGCTGTACTTGAAGGTGTTCGGGCATACGGTGATTGGCTGGCGCTGGCTGGAACAGGCGATTCGCGCCGAAGAAGGACTGGCCAAGGGCGAGGCGGCCGATGTGGCCTTCTATAAAGGCAAGCTCCAGGCGGCCCGATACTTCCTGACCTGGGAAGTACCGAGCTGCCATCATGAGCTGGCAATTCTGGAGGCCCGCGATGATACGTGCCTCAGTATGCAAGATGAGTGGTTCTAAGGCGTTCCGATCGCCTTGGAAATCACATCGACCGTGGCGCTGACTTGCTCTTGGTAACGGTCGAGTTCCTGCTGGTGCGCCTGCTGCATTTCGATCTGCTCGGCGCACAGGTTCAGCGCCGCCAGCACCAGTAACTTGTCACCGATCAGGGTCGGGTACTTTTTCTTGGTGTTGGCCAGGGAGGCCTTGAGCAGGGTCACGGCGTGCATCAGGGTTTTATCTTCGCCGGCCGGTGCCTTGATCGAGTAATCCTCTCCGAGAATCGAAACGACCTTTATCCCTTCACTCATGCGCTGACAGGCCCTGCGCTCACACGCTCAACCAGCGCCTGGATACGCGCGGCGGTCGCGCCGTGTTTTTCTTCCTGCTCCATGAGGTTCAGTTGCAGGCTGTCGTTCTCATCCTTGGCACGCGCCAGTTCGGCCTTGAGGGATTCGTTGCTGCCCAACAGGTCCTGATTCTGCTGTACGAGGTCGCTGACCAGTTGTTCCAATTGGCTGAGGGATGCTTCTAACATTTTGATTTCTCGGGCTTTTTCAAAGGGCGGTGACGATAAAGAAAATTCACCTCGGATGCCAGGGTTATCCCCGGCGCGCAGCCCGTTTTTTAAGGGCCGGGCCGCACTTTCGAGCCTTAGTGACTGCATTTACCCGATCTGGTTCCTGAATCGGCCAAACCCCTCGTCAGATGCGACAAAACCGCACAGGCTCCTTTAGACTTTAGTCGTACGACCGATAGAGAGGCACAGACCGTCTCATGGCCGCACGGATCGCGCTCTCCCCCAGGATTCCCGCATGTCGCTTCGTAATATGAATATCGCCCCGAGGGCCTTCCTCGGCTTCGCGTTTATTGGCGCATTGATGCTGCTTCTCGGTATTTTCGCGCTGAATCAGATGAGCAAGATCCGTGGCGCCACCCAAGACATCACCCTGTCCAGCGTCCCGAGCATCCGCGCCCTTGATGACTTCACCCAACTCACCTTGCGCCTGCGGGTGTTGTCCTATCGCTTGCTGACCAACCGCGAGCCGGACGTTCAGCAAAAGACCCTGGAAGCCTTCGAACTGCGCAACCAGCAGATCCGCGCCGCTCAGGGCACTTACGAAAAACTGATCGACAGCAGTGAGGAGCGCTCGATCTACGACGAATACACCCGCCTGCTTGCCCAGTACCAACAGATTGAAGCGCGCATGAAGAGCCTGTCGCGCGCCAACCAGGTCGAAGAGCTGCGCACCCTGCTCAACACCGAGCTGTTGAGCAACTCCGAGCAGGTCAACACCGTGCTCAACCGCCTGCTGGACTACAACAACAAGGCCGCCCTTGCCACCAATCAACAGGCCGAAGAGCAGTACAACATGGCCTTCGACTGGGTGATTGGCCTGCTGATTATCGCCACGGCACTGACGATGCTGTTCGCCTGGCGGCTGACCCGCAGCATCACCCTGCCCATTTCCCTGGCATTGGAAGCGGCGGAAGAAGTGGCCGAAGGCAACCTGACCCGCCCGATCAAGGTCGACGGCAACGACGAAGCCGGACGCCTGCTGGCGGCCATGGCCAAGATGCAGGACAAACTGCGCGACACCCTGCAACGCATCGCGGGTTCCGCCAGCCAGTTGGCGTCGGCCGCCGAAGAACTGAACGCGGTCACCGACGAAAGCGCCCGTGGCCTGACCCGGCAAAACAACGAAATCGAACAAGCCGCCACGGCGGTGAACGAGATGACCAGTGCCGTCGAAGAAGTCGCACGCAATGCGGTCAGCACGTCCGAAGCTTCGCGCAACGCCACCACCTCCGCCGGGGATGGCCGTGATTTGGTGCAAGAAACCGTCAGCGCCATCGAACGCATGAGCGGCGACGTACAAGCGACCGCAACACTGATTGGCGACTTGGCCAATGAGTCGCGCGATATCGGCAAGGTGCTGGACGTGATTCGCGGCCTGGCTGACCAGACCAACCTGCTGGCCCTGAACGCCGCCATCGAAGCGGCCCGTGCGGGTGAAGCCGGCCGTGGCTTTGCGGTGGTCGCCGATGAAGTGCGGGCCCTGGCCCATCGCACCCAGCAGTCGACCAGCGAAATCGAACGGATGATCGGCAGCATCCAGGCCGGCACCGAGCACGCGGTGGACTCGATGCGCAACAGCACCGAACGCGCCGAATCGACACTGAACATCGCCAAAGGCGCCGGGATGTCACTGGACACCATCAACACCGCGATTGTGGAGATCAACGAACGCAACCTGGTCATCGCCAGCGCGGCAGAAGAGCAGGCGCAGGTGGCGCGGGAAGTGGACCGTAACCTGGTGAACATCCGTGATTTGTCGGTACAGTCGGCCACCGGCGCCAGCCAGACCAGTGCGGCGAGCAGCGAGTTGTCGCGCCTGGCGGTGGATCTGAACGGGATGGTAGGACGCTTCCAGCTCTAACTGACACCCCACCAGAAAAGTTTGTAGTGAGCAGGCTTGCCCTGCGCTGGGCTGCGAAGCAGCCCCAACCGTCACACCTCATTTTTACAGATAGACCGCGGTGAATGGTTTTGGGGCTGCTTCGCAGCCCAGCGCAGGGCAAGCCTGCTCACCACAACAAGCCCTGCTCATCACAACAGGCCTGCCCAACACAGCAAGCGCCCTGCCACATTCGGTTCCCTGTGAATCATAAAAAGCTTTTTGACAGCGCAGCAATTCAACAGGTTAGAATCGCTGGCACGCAGACTGCATGGTCAGTTTGCGCCCTGTCTTGTTTGCTCATGGAGTACTGCCTTTGAATGCGACGACCATCAACAGCCTGTTCTTGATCGGCGCGTTGCTGGTGAGTGCGAGCATTCTGGTAAGTTCTCTGTCGTCCCGCCTGGGCATCCCGATCCTGGTGATCATCCTGGCCGTGGGCATGGTCGCCGGCGTCGATGGCGGCGGCATCATCTTCGATAACTACCCAACCGCCTATCTGGTGGGCAACCTCGCGTTGGCAGTGATCCTGCTCGATGGCGGCCTGCGCACGCGGGTGGCGAGTTTCCGCGTGGCACTCTGGCCGGCTTTATCGCTGGCCACGGTGGGGGTGTTGATTACCACCGGCCTCACCGGCATGGCGGCAGCCTGGCTGTTTGACCTCAATATCATCCAGGGCCTGTTGATCGGCGCGATTGTCGGTTCCACGGACGCTGCGGCGGTGTTCTCGTTGCTCGGCGGCAAGGGCCTGAACGAACGGGTCACCGCCAGCCTGGAAATCGAATCCGGCAGCAACGACCCGATGGCGGTGTTCCTCACCGTCACCTTGATCGACATGCTCGCCAGCGGCCAGACCGGCCTGCACTGGAGCCTGCTGACGCACCTGGTGCGCGAGTTCGGCATCGGCGGCGTGGTCGGCCTGGGTGGCGGCTGGCTGATGCTGCAGATGGTCAACCGTATCAACCTGGCCACCGGCCTGTACCCGATCCTGGTGATCGCCGGTGGCCTGTTCGTGTTTGCCGTGACCAACGCCCTGCACGGCAGCGGCTTCCTCGCCGTGTACCTGTGCGGCCTGGTGATCGGCAACCGCCCGGTGCGCAGCCGTCATGGCATTTTGCATATGCTCGACGGCATGGCCTGGCTGGCGCAGATCGGCATGTTCCTGGTGCTGGGCCTGCTGGTTACACCCCACGACTTGCTGCCTATCGCACTGCCGGCCCTGGGCCTGGCGCTGTGGATGATCCTGTTTGCGCGGCCGCTGTCGGTGATGGTCGGCCTGCTGCCATTCAAGGCGTTCCACGGCCGCGAAAAAGCCTTTATCGCCTGGGTCGGCCTGCGCGGCGCGGTACCAATTATTCTGGCAGTGTTCCCGCTGATGGCCGGGCTGCCGCATGCGCAGCTGTACTTCAACCTGGCGTTCTTTATCGTGCTGGTCTCGCTGCTGGTGCAGGGCACCAGCCTGCCGTGGGTGGCCAAGCTGCTCAAGGTCACCGTACCGCCGGACCCGGCGCCGATTTCCCGCGCAGCTCTGGAAGTGCATGTCACCAGCGAGTGGGAGCTGTTCGTCTACCGCCTCGGTGCGGAAAAATGGTGCATCGGCGCAGCCCTGCGCGAACTGAAAATGCCTGAAGGCACGCGGATCGCCGCGCTGTTCCGTGGCCAGCAACTGCTCCATCCGTCGGGTAGTACCGTGCTGGAAGTCGGCGATTTGCTCTGCGTGATCGGCCACGAACACAACCTGCCGGCCCTCGGCAAACTGTTCAGCCAGGCACCGCAACGCGGTTTGGATTTACGCTTCTTCGGCGACTTCGTGCTCGAAGGCGACGCCCAGCTGGGCGCGGTTTCCGCCCTGTACGGCCTGAAGCTGGAAGGCATCGACCCGGACATGCCACTGAGCCGCTTCATCACCCAGAAAGTGGGGGGGGCGCCAGTCGTCGGCGACCAGGTGGAGTGGAACAACACCATCTGGACCGTCGCGGTCATGGACGGGAACAAGATTGGCAAAGTCGGCGTCAGATTCCCCGAAGGAAGTCGCCCGGGCCCCGGACTCTTCCTCTAAACTGCGGGGCGACGACGCCCCCGATTCTTCACCTTGCTCGACCGGTCTCTATGCCAACCCTGCGCACTTTTCTCGCCACTGCCCTGCTGAGCTTGACTCTTTGTATCGGCACCGTTCACGCGGCCGACCCGCCCAGCGCCGACGCCATCCAGCAAACCCTGGACAAGCTGCCTGACCGCAAGCTGCCCGATGCCGACATGAAGGCGCTGCAGACCATTCTGCAACAGACCCTGACCTACCTCGGCAACAAGCAGGATTACGAGCAGCGGCTGGTCGATCTCAAGCGCCAATTGGAAGATGCGCCGCGCCAGACCGTCGAGAACCAGCGCGAGCTGACCCGGCTCAAGGCCACCAAAATCATCCCGGTCGCCCAGCGCTACGCCAGCCTGCCGGTGCCGCAGCTTGAGCAATTACTGGTGCAGCGCAGCACTCAGCAAGGCGACCTGCAGAAAGAACTGGCCGACGCCAACAGCCTGTCCATCGCTGCCCAGACTCGCCCGGAGCGCGCCCAGACCGAGATCAGCAGCAGCCAGACGCGTATCCAGCAGATCAATTCGATCCTCAAGGCCGGCAAAGACAACGGTAAATCCCTCAGCGGCGACCAGCGCAACCAGCTCAACGCCGAACTCGCGGCCCTCAATGCGCTGATCCCGCTGCGCCGCCAGGAACTGGCCGGCAACAGCCAACTGCAAGACCTGGGCAACAGCCAGCACGACCTGGTGATGGAAAAGACCGCGCGCCTGGAACAAGAGATCCAAGACCTGCAGACCCTGATCAACCAGAAGCGCCTGGCCCAGTCCCAGCAGACCGTGACCCAACAGTCCATCGAAGCGCAAAAGGCCGGCGGCAGCAGCCTGCTGGCCACGGAAAGCGCGGCCAACCTGAAACTGTCTGACTACCTGCTCAAAAGCACCGACCGCCTCAACGACCTGACCCAGAAAAACCTGCAGACCAAACAGCAGCTCGACACCGTAACCCAGAGCGATTCGGCCCTCGACGAGCAGATCAACGTGCTCAAAGGCAGCCTGCTGCTGTCGAAGATCCTCTACAAACAAAAGCAGGCCTTGCCGCGCCTGACGGTCGACCGCGACCTGGCGGACGATATCGCCAACATTCGCCTGTACCAGTTCGAGGTCAACCAGCAGCGCGAGCTGATCAGCTCGCCCAGTGCCTATGTGGATAACTTGCTGGCGAACCAATCGCCGGAAGACGTCACCCCGCAACTGCGCCGTACTTTGCTGGAACTGGCGATCACCCGCAGCGACCTGCTGGAGCGCCTGAGCCGCGAGCTGAGCGCGCTGCTCAACGAGTCCATCACCCTGCAACTGAACCAGAAACAACTGCTCAGCACTGCCACGACATTGCGGGCGACGCTGGATGAGCAGATGTTCTGGATTCCCAGCAACAAGCCGTTGGATACCGAGTGGCTGGAAACCGTCCCGGCGCACCTGAGCAAGCAAGTCACCACCCTGCCCTGGGCGTCCAGCGTCAGCGAACTGTACGACGGCCTGACCCAACGCCCGCTGCTGTTCCTGCCGCTGCTGCTGTTGATCGGCGCGCTGCTGTGGCGACGCAAAGCCCTGTACCAGCGCCTGAACAAGGTCCACCTGGACATCGGTCACTTCAAGCGCGACAGCCAATGGCACACGCCGCAGGCCATCCTGATCAATATCCTGCTGGCGATGCCGGTGTCCCTGGGCTTGGCGCTGTGCGGTTACGCGCTGCAGATCGACGCCCGGGGGCAAAACGCCAACTTGGGCGCGGCATTGCTGCAGATCGCCCAGGCGTGGCTGGTGTTCTACACCGCCTACCGCATCCTGGCGCCAGGCGGCGTGGCCGAACTGCACTTCCGCTGGGAAAAACCCCAGGTCGAATTCCTACAAGGCTGGGTGCGCAAGCTCGGGCTGGTGGTGCTCGCGCTGGTGGCCGTGGTGGCGATTGCCGAGCACCAACCGGCGGCGCTCGCCGACGACGTGCTGGGCATCGGCGTGGTACTGACCTGTTATGCGCTGATGGCCTGGCTGCTGGGTCGCTTGCTGCTGCATAGCCCGACCCATGAAAAAGCCTCGCTGTTTCGCAAGGCCGTGGGCCTGTTATTCACCGCACTGCCCGTCGCGTTGTTTATCGCCGTGTGCTTCGGCTATTACTACACCGCGCTCAAGCTCAGCGACCGGCTGATCAACACCCTGTACCTGCTGATGTTCTGGCTGGTGATCGAAGCCACCTTCGTGCGCGGCCTGGGCGTTGCCGCCCGGCGCCTGGCTTATGCGCGCGCCCTGGCCAAACGCCAGGCCGCCAAGGAAGCTGGCGACGGTGAAGCGGTGATCGAAGAGCCGACCCTGGACATCGAGCAGGTCAACGAACAGTCCATGCGCCTGATCCGCCTGGCCCTGCTCGGCGGATTTATCGCAGCGCTGTACTGGGTGTGGTCGGACTTGATCTCGGTGTTTTCCTACCTCGACAACGTCACCCTCTACGAATACACCAGCGGCACCGGCGCGAATATCAGCATGGTGCCCATCAGCATCGGCGACTTGCTCGGTGCGCTGATCATCATCGGTATTACCTTCGCGCTGGCGCGCAACCTGCCCGGCCTGCTGGAGGTGCTGGTGCTGTCCAAGCTGGAGTTGGCCCAGGGCAGCGCCTACGCGACCACCACCTTGCTGTCGTACGTGATTGCCGGCGTCGGTTTTGTCTCCACCTTGTCGACCCTCGGCGTGAGCTGGGACAAGTTGCAATGGCTGGTGGCAGCACTGTCGGTGGGCTTGGGCTTCGGCATGCAGGAGATCTTCGCCAACTTTATCTCCGGCATCATGATCCTGTTCGAACGCCCGGTACGCATCGGCGACACCATCACCATCGGCAACCTGTCGGGCACGGTGAGCAAGATCCGCATCCGCGCCACCACGATCACCGACTTTGATCGCAAGGACATCATTGTCCCGAACAAGACCTTCATCACCGGGCAACTGATCAACTGGTCGCTGACCGACACCATCACGCGGGTCACCCTGAAACTCGGCGTGGACTACGGCTCCGACCTGGACCTGGTGAAGGAGCTGCTGCTCAAGGCCGCCAGGGAGAACCCACGGGTACTGAAAGAACCCGAACCGCACGTGTACTTCCTCAACTTTGGCGAAAGTACCCTCGACCACGAACTGCGCATGCACGTGCGTGACCTGGGTGACCGCAACCCGGTGCTGGACGAGGTCAACCGCTACATCAACCGTGAATTCAAGAAACAGCACATCAACATCTCGTTCCGGCAGATGGAGGTGTACCTCAAGAACATGCACGGTCAGGAGTACAAGCTGGTGCCGGTCGAGGATGATCGCAAGACCATCGCTGGGCCGGCCCCGGAGCAGGACGCCCCCGAGCCGCCAGCCAGCAAAGTTGATGACGCGCCGGAACCGCCGCCGAGCAAACTCGACTAACCGCGCTATCCCCAGCAGAATGCTCGGACATTCTGCTGGAGATGGCCGGTGAAAGCCCTCGACGAACTGACCTTCGACAACCGCTTCGCACGCCTGGGCGACGCGTTTTCAACCCACGTACTGCCCGAGCCCCTCGACGCGCCGCGCCTGGTCGTGGCGAGTAACGCTGCCATGGCGTTGCTCGACCTCGACCCGGCGGTGGCTGAAACGCCGGTATTCGCCGAGCTGTTTAGTGGGCACAAGCTGTGGGCCGAAGCCGAGCCGCGGGCGATGGTCTATTCCGGGCATCAGTTCGGTGGCTACACCCCGCAACTGGGCGATGGCCGTGGGTTGTTGCTGGGCGAGGTGTACAACGAGGCCGGCGAACACTGGGACCTGCACCTCAAGGGCGCCGGGATGACGCCTTACTCACGCATGGGCGATGGACGCGCCGTGTTGCGCTCGTCGATCCGCGAGTTCCTGGCGTCCGAAGCGCTGCACGCGCTGGGTATCCCCAGCAGCCGCGCATTGTGCGTGATCGGTTCCGACACGCCCGTGTGGCGCGAGAAGCAGGAACGCGGCGCCATGGTGTTGCGCATGGCTCACAGCCATATCCGCTTCGGCCATTTCGAATACTTCTACTACACCAAGAAACCCGAGCAGCAGGCCGAGTTGGCCGAACACGTGCTGAACCTGCACTACCCCGAATGCCGCGAACAGCCTGAACCCTACCTGGCCATGTTCCGCGAAATCGTCGAGCGCAATGCCGAACTGATCGCCAAATGGCAGGCCTATGGCTTTTGCCACGGGGTGATGAACACCGACAACATGTCGATCCTCGGTATCACCTTCGACTTCGGGCCGTTTGCGTTCCTGGACGACTTCGACGCGCACTTCATCTGCAACCACTCCGACCACGAGGGGCGTTACTCCTTCAGCAACCAGGTGCCGATCGGCCAGTGGAACCTCAGCGCCCTGGCGCAGGCGCTGACGCCGTTCATCAGCGTTGATGCCTTGAAGGAAGCGCTCGGCCTGTACCTGCCGCTGTACCAGGCCAATTACCTGGACCTGATGCGCCGACGGCTGGGGCTGACCACCGCCGAAGACGATGACCAGAAGCTGGTCGAGCGGTTATTGAAGCTGATGCAGAACAGCGGCGTGGATTACACGCTGTTCTTCCGGCGCCTGGGGGACGAGCCCGCGGCGCTGGCGGTGACGCGTCTGCGCGATGACTTTGTCGACCTGGCCGGGTTTGATGCCTGGGCCGAGCAGTACAAGGCCCGCGTTGAACGGGATGGCGACCACAGCGAAGAACAACGCCGTGCGCGGATGCATGCGGTGAACCCGCTGTACATCCTGCGCAACTACCTGGCGCAGAACGCTATCGCTGCCGCCGAGTCAGGGGATTACAGCGAAGTGCGGCGGTTGCATGAGGTGCTGTCCAAGCCGTTCGAGGAACAAGCGGGGATGGAGCAATACGCGCAGCGGCCTCCGGATTGGGGCAAGCATTTGGAGATTAGTTGTTCGTCGTAAAACCTTTAAATGAAGGTTTCTACTGATACGCCGAAGCGCTCAGCCAGCCAACGAATTTGCCGTATGTTGAGTTGGCGTTTTCCGCTCAATACCTCAGAGACCACCGACTGGGCACCAACCCCCGGCAGGTCGCTCTGAGTGAGGTTGTGTTCGCGCATCATGTAGCGCAATACATCAGCACCACTGGCGACGGGCATTGGGCGGTGCTTATGATCGTAGGCTTCGATCCAGTCACTGAGGATATCCACCAGGCTCATCAGCGGACTGTCTTCATTTTCACCGATCAGGCTCAGCAACTCGTCCAAACCACATACCAGCGCGTCGTAGTCTGCCTCGTTTTCTGGTTTGCGCATCACGGGTGAAACAAATTGCCAGTGTTCGGCGGCTACTCGCATAAGCGCGCTCATCTGATGTTTTCCTTCCATTTATCTTTCTCATAATCGCGGTGATCAAGCAGATGCTTGATGTAGACGCGCTGCGCCTGATACTCCACGCCAGCAATCAACCTCAGCTTATTGCCTCCAATATCGAAAACGTGAAACTCCCCGACCTTATCCGTGGCGGGGAACATGGCTTTCATCGCCGCGAAATCTTTGGGGTCATTTCGCTTCATTACTCGATACCACTGATCCAACGCGGTTGCTGACCGTGGCCACTTTTCCTTTGCTTCCCAGATCCTTTTCTCGCTGATCACTCGCATGCAACATCCTTATCGCATCTTGCTATGAAGGTTAAACTCGAATTCCGAATATCGCAATTTGC
The DNA here is from genome assembly GCF_045037875.1 of Pseudomonas petroselini. Lineage (NCBI taxonomy): Bacteria > Pseudomonadati > Pseudomonadota > Gammaproteobacteria > Pseudomonadales > Pseudomonadaceae > Pseudomonas > Pseudomonas petroselini. The sequence continues at coordinate 1,180,008 of NZ_CP173614.1, read as the reverse complement.
GATAATCGCAAACAGACCGATGGTTCAAAACAGAACAGGCTCTGACAGCCTAGATAGGCGGCCCCACATCAGCACGGGCAAAACTGTCAGTGGATAAGTCACCCTCTCCCCGCCTTGATAAACACCTCGCCCGACTCCAGATACAGTCCATTGGCCACACCCAAGGAGCCCATCATGCCCGAACCGCTTGTAATCCCCTGCCCTCATTGCAACGGCCTCAACCGCATCCCCGGCGAACGCCTGAGTGACGCGCCAAAATGCGGGCGCTGCAAGCAGCCGGTGTTGTTGAGCAAGCCTTTTGAGTTGAAACAGGGCGATTACGCCAGCCAGATCAAAGGCGATTTGCCGTTGCTGGTGGATGTGTGGGCCGACTGGTGTGGGCCGTGTAAATCGTTTGCGCCGGTGTTCGAGCAGGCGGCCGGGCAGTTGGCGGGCAAGTGCCGCTTGGCCAAGCTGGACAGCGAGGCCAATCAGCAGTTGTCGGCGCAGTTGGGGATTCGCTCGATTCCCAGTTTGATTCTGTTCAAGAACGGCCGCGAAGTGGCGCGCCAGAGTGGGGCGTTCCCATTGCCGCAGTTGATGAGCTGGTTGCGTAGCCAGGGCGTGTAACTTGGCCTTGAAAACCACCCAGACCCCATGTGGGAGGGGGCTTGCTCCCGATGGCAGTGTGTCAGTCAGTACATAAGCCGGCTGACCCACCGCTATCGGGAGCAAGCCCCCTCCCACATTGTGACCGCGCTTTACCTTGAGGCCAGCGGGGCTTCGCGGTCCATTATTTGGCCGACCAGCAGTACGCCGAGTTCGCTCAATTGGTGGATGGCCAAGGCAACGTCGCGGTGTTCGCCGCTGAGGTCGTTGGACAGGTTGAGCAACAGGGTTCGGACGGAGGAGAAGGTTTCGTAGCTGTTGAGGATGAGGGTTTCGGTGGGGAGGTTGGGTGCAACGGTGAATAACATGCTTTTCGTTCTCTGATAGGGCCACCACCTATTCGCTACTAAACGAGGGCGGCAGCTGTACGCAGGTTAGTAGACCGGGAACGAAAGCAAAAACCGGCGCACCCGAAGGTGCCCTGCGCACAGCCACCATCAGATAGGCGAGAAAACGCCATGCTTTTGGAGCGGTGCACATACTTTCGTCTGTTTGGGCTACTAAACCCGGCCACTGAGAATTCAGCGGCCCGAGAACCTTAAGAGAAGCCCATCCAGACGCACAAGCCAGCGGATTCTGGCTTACCTGTAGGCAACGTTACAAGACACAACCCCCATTGCCAGACCCGTCCTACAGACTGTGTGGGACACATCCATTTCCATCTGCCGAAACGCGATAAAAATGTGGGAGGGGGCTTGCTCCCGATAGCAGTGTGTCAGTCAGTACATCTGTTACTGAAGCACCGCAATCGGCAGCAAGTCCCCACCCACAGGGTTTTGTGTTGTCGTTTAGATCACGCGTTTTCCAGCAGGTTATGCAGCTCCACAAACTGCTGCGTCAGCTTATGCCGTGGGTCCAGGTGGATCAGGGGTTTGTTCTCCTGGTGCGACTCACGCATGCGCACGGAACTGGCCAGGTACACCGGCAGCACCGGCAAGCCTTCGGCAATCAACTCATCCAGCATCTGCTGCGGCAAGCTCGCCCGGGCCTGGAATTGGTTGACCACAATACCTTCCACTTCGAGACCTTCGTTGTGGTCCTCCTTCAACTCTTCAATTTCAGCCAGCAGGCCATACAACGCCTGACGCGAGAAGCTGTCGCAATCAAAGGGAATCAGTACACGATCAGCGGCGATCAACGCCGAAACCGCATAGAAATTCAGCGCCGGTGGCGTATCCAGGTAAATCCGGTCGTAATCCTCGCTCAGCTCATCCAGCAGCTTTCGCAGCTTGTTGATCTTATGCTTGGCCTCAAGCTTGGGCTGCAGGTCCGCCAATTCGGCGGTCGCGGTGATGACGTGCAGGTTGTCGAAGGGGGTTTCGTAGATATCCACCCGGTTTTTCTTCGAAAACGGCCCGGAAGACAGGGTCTGCTTGAAGAATTCGGCAATGCCCATCGGTATATCGTCGCCGGTCAGCCCGGTGAGGTACTGGGTTGAATTGGCTTGTGCATCGAGGTCCACCAACAGGGTTCGATAGCCTTCGCTGGCGCTCACCGCCGCCAGGTTGCAGGCGATGCTGGACTTGCCCACGCCGCCTTTCTGATTGAACACCACACGCCGCATGGAAAAACCTCCGTGTATCAATGAATGTCCGAGTGTAGAGGGCAAAAGCGCCTGTTAGCTACCTCGTTCATCCATGCACTGCTGCATCACGAACCATTGGCGATCTGGCTGTCATACACAGCTCACCGGTTAAAAAGAACCGTCCCACACACCATCCCAGCCCCAGGTGAAGGAAAATCTGTAAATCTTTTTCACCGATTTGTAATTCCCTATGCACAATTCTTTACCAAAGTTTGCTAGAACCCCACGGCACCGGGATAATGCGCGCCATTCGGCTATTGCTTCCTGTCCCGGTATTCGGGGCCAACTGCCGCACATGGAAGCCCGCAGGGGCGGGATAACGTCTCAGTGATCACTTTCAACATCGCCCAATGGCGCGCCTGGGCCCCTGGCCTGGAGAGTGCGGACGACTGGCACGCCTGGTGCCAGGCCCCGGTGTTGCTGCCTGCAAGCGAAGCCTCCCCCGACGTCTCGTTCCTACCCGCCATGCACCGTCGCCGCCTCAGCCGCCTGGCGCGCATGGCATTCCGTGTGGGCTGGCCCCTGGCTGAGGGCTTGGAAGACTTGCCGCTGGTGTTTATCTCCCGGCATGGCGAAACCCCGCGCACCCTCGACATCCTCAGCGACCTGGCCAACGACCAGCCACTGTCGCCGACCCAGTTCAGCCTGTCGGTGCACAACGCGGTAATTGGCCTGTGGTCGATCCTGCGCAATGAAACCAGCGAAATGACCGCCCTCGCCGCCGCAGGCGACGGCCTGGAACACGGCATGCTCGAAGCCGCCGCACTGCTCAACGAAGGCGCGCCGGCCGTTTTGCTGGTGATTACCGAAGAGCAGCCGCCTGCCGCCTACGCCAGCTGGATCGTTGACGTGCCCTTCCCCTACGCCGTCGGCCTGCTGCTGACACCGGGCGACGAGTGGCAACTGGAACTAAACAGCGGCGCTGTCCAACTCACTCAAGCCCAGTGGCCCCACGCCCTGAACCTGCTGCGCACCCTGCTCACTGATCAGGGTGCCTGCCAACATGCCTGGAAGAACCGAGTATGGAACTGGCAACGCAAGCCGTGAACGACAAGCCACGGGACGCCTACTACTGGCGCCTGTTCGCCACCGCCGCCAGCTTCGCGCTGTTCGGCTTCGGTGGGCTGTGCCTGCGTTTGCTGGTGTTCCCGTTGCTCAGTTGCCTGCCAGGGGACGCTGCAAAACACCGCAGCCGCGCCCGCCACACGATCAGTTGGCTGTTCTGGTTCTTTATTCGCCTGATGCAGCGCGCCGGCGTGCTCACCTACAGCGTCGATGGCGCGGAAAACCTCGGCCGCCCAGGCCAGATGATCATCGCCAACCACCCGTCGTTGATCGACGTGGTGTTCCTGATCGGCCTGGTGCGCCAGGCCAACTGCGTGGTCAAGCAGAGCCTGTGGCAGAACCCCTTCACCCGTGGGCCGGTGCGTGACGCGGGCTATATCAGCAATGACGGCAGTGCCGAGATGCTCGATGCGGCGGCGGATGCCCTGCGCAGCGGCCAGACCCTGATCATCTTTCCCGAAGGCACCCGCACCACACCTGGCGCGGCGCCTGCCTTTCATCGCGGCGGTGCCGCCATTGCGCTGCGCGGTGCGACAATCATCACCCCCGTGGTGATCAAGGTCAGCCCCACCACGCTGACCAAGGCCGAACCCTGGTATCGCATCCCAAAATGCCGCGTGCACTTCAGTTTGCGGGTGGGTGCCGATATAGAACCACAGGCGTTCGCATCAATGGGGCCCGCGCCCCAGGCCTCACGCAAGCTCAACGATTACCTGCATCACTATTTTATTAAGGAGCTCGCCGAAGATGAGCGACCAACACCGCCTTGAGCACGACATAAAGATGCTGATCATCGAGGCCCTGGGCCTGGAAGACATCGGCGTCGACGACATCGGCAGCGAGCAAACCCTGTTCGGCGAAGGCCTCGGCCTGGATTCGGTAGACGCCCTGGAATTGGGTCTGGCGATCCAGAAAAAGTACGGCATCAAGATCGATGCCGACGCCAAGGACACCCGCAATCACTTCACCAACGTGGCCAGCCTTGCGGCGTTCGTCACGGCCAGACAGGCAGCTTGAGACCGGACCATGCAAACTCGTGACGATATTTTCAACACCTTGCGCGACGCCTTGGTGGAACTGTTTGAACTGCCGCCGGAACGCGTCACCCTTGACGCCAACCTGTACCAGGACCTGGAAATCGACAGCATCGATGCCGTCGACTTGATCGACCATATCAAGCGCCAGACCGGCAAGAAGATCGCCGCCGAGGAATTCAAGGCGGTGCGTACCGTGAACGACGTGGTTGAGGCGGTGTACCGTCTGGTCCAGCCTGCCGCATGAGCCGGCTGATCGGCCTTGGCCTGCTGCTGGCAGGGCTGCTGTACCCTTTTGCGGTGTATTACGGCACCGAACACTTTGCGCCGTGGCAATTCGGCCTGCTGCTGGGCGGCCTATGGCTGCTGCGTGCGCTGACCGGTGCACGACGCCCCGGCAGCCGCTGGATGGCACTGGCGGTGATCGTGTTCTGCCTGCTGCTGGCCTGGTTCGACAACCCCCGCCTGCTGCGGTGGTACCCGAGCCTGGTCAGTGCGTTCATGCTGGCGCTGTTCGGCTTGAGCCTCAAGTACGGCCCGCCGATGGTCGAGCGCCTGGCGCGCATGACCGATCCTGTGTTGCCGCCCCATGCCATCGTGTATACCCGCCGGGTGACCGTGGTGTGGAGCGTGTTTTTTCTGTGTAATGGCCTGCTCGCCGCCGCCCTCACCCTGTGGGCGCCGCTGAGCTGGTGGACGTTGTACAACGGCCTGATCGCCTACGGGTTGATGGGGCTGTTGTTTGCCGTGGAATGGCTGGTACGACAAAGGGTTCGAGGCCGCGTATGAATGGGTTGAAACTTGAGCATTTGCTGCTTGAGCCGCTGGAACAGCGTTCGGTCACCACCGAACCTGCAATGAGTCACGCCCAGCTGTGGGAGCAATCCCTGAGCCTGGCGGCGGGCCTGCAAGCGCGGGGTATCCGGCGCCTGGCCGTGTACCTGGAAGATGCAGGCCTGCTGGCGGTGGCCCTGCTGGGCGCGTGGCGGGCCGGGGTCAGCGTGCTGCTGCCCGCCGACTTGCAACCTCAGACCCGCCAACGCTGGGATGAAGCCGTCGACGCCTGGCTGACCGAAGCCGAGGACCTGGATGCGCTGTACCAGGCACCACTGAGCGCTGCCGCCCTCGACCTGGACGCGTGCCAACTGAGCCTGTGCACCTCCGGTTCCAGCGGTGAACCCAAGCGCATCGACAAGACCCTGCGCCAACTGGCCAACGAGGTCGAGGCCTTGGAAACATTGTGGGGCCCGGACCTCAAAGACGCCTGCATCATCGGCAGCGTCGCGACCCAACACATCTACGGCTTGCTGTTCCGCGTGCTATGGCCGCTGTGCGCCGGCCGCACTTTTGTGCGCAAACAGCTGGCCTTCCCCGAAGACTTGCAGCGCGCCAGCCGCGATAACACGCAATTTGCCTGGGTCGCCAGCCCGGCGTTGCTCAAGCGCATGGGTGACAACCTTGACTGGCCCGCGCTGAGCCGGGTGTCGCGGGTGTTTTCGTCCGGCGGCGCGCTGCCGGTGGAAGCCGCCGGCAGCCTGTACGACCGCTTGCAACAATGGCCGACAGAGATCCTCGGCAGCTCGGAAACCGGTGGTATCGCCTGGCGCCAGGGTGCGCAGCCGTGGCAGCCGTTTGCCGACGTGCACCTGAGCCAGGATGCCGACGGCGCCCTGCGCATCGCCTCGCCGTATCTGCCTGAGGGGCATGTCGAACAAACCGCCGACGCGGCACGCATTCATGCCGATGGCCGTTTCGAACTGCTGGGCCGCCTGGATCGCATCGTCAAGCTGGAAGAAAAACGCATCTCACTGCCCATGCTGGAAAACGCGCTGATGGCCCACCCGTGGGTCGCGGAAACCCGGCTGGGCGTGGTGCAGGAAAACCGCGCCTCTCTCGGCGCGCTGGTGGTGTTGAGCGCCGAGGGCCTGCATGCCCTGCGCAATCAGGGGCGACGCACGCTCACCCAGACCCTGCGCCAGCATTTGAGCCAACATTGCGAAGCCCTGGCGCTGCCACGGCGCTGGCGACTGCTGAGACAGTTGCCCCTGAACAGCCAGGGCAAGCTGCCACAGGCCGATGTCGAGGCGCTGCTGTTGGCGCCCCGGCCGAAGGCGCCGGAAGTGCTGGAGCACGTCGAAGCCGACGGCGAATGGACCGTGCAACTGAGCGTGCCGCCGGACCTGGCCTATTTCAGCGGGCACTTCCCGGTCACGCCGGTGCTGCCGGGGGTGGTGCAGGTGGAGTGGGCCTTCAACCTGGGCCAGCAACTGCTCGATGTGCCGCCGACCTTTGCCGGTATGGAAGTGCTCAAGTTCCAGCAACTGGTGCGGCCGGGCGATGCGATCGAACTGCACCTGCGCTTCGACCCGGAGCGCAGCAAGCTTTACTTTGCGTATCGCAATGGCGTCGCCGCCTGCTCCAGCGGCCGAATAGTGCTGGAGATGCCAAGTGAGTAGGCTTCTGTGGCGAGGGAGCTTGCTCCCGCTGGAGTGCGAAGCGCTCCCAACCCAGGCACCGCACTGTGCCAGGATGATTTCGGTCGCCTGTGTTGGGGCTGCTGCGCAGCCCATCGTGAGCAAGCGCCCTCGCCACAGGGGGCCATTTCATGCATAACCCCTGCGCCCTGATCCCGGTCTACAACCACGAAGCCGCCGTACCCGCTGTGGTCCATAGCCTGTTGGGCAGCGGCCTGCCCTGCCTGCTGGTCGACGACGGCAGCAGCCCGGCCTGCGCCGCCGTGCTGGCGCAATTGGCGACCCTGGATAACGTTACCCTGCTGACCCTGCCAAGCAACCAGGGCAAGGGCGGCGCCGTCATGGCCGGTTTCCGCGAAGCCGCACGCCTGGGCTTCAGTCATGCCTTGCAAGTCGACGCCGACGGCCAGCACGACCTGCGCGAAGTCGAGACCTTTATCGACACCTCGCGCCGGCACCCCGACGCGATCATCTGCGGCTACCCGGAATACGACGACAGCGTGCCCAAAGGCCGCCTGTACGCGCGCTACTTGACCCACGTGTGGGTGTGGATCAACACCCTGTCGTTGCAGATCCGCGACTCGATGTGCGGCTTTCGCGTCTACCCGCTGGCGCCGGTGCTGGCGCTGATGGACTCGGCCTACATCGGCACGCACATGGATTTCGACTCGGACATCCTGGTGCGCCTGGCCTGGCGCAACCAGCCGATGCGCTGGCTGCCGACCCAGGTGCACTACCCCGCCGATGGCCTGTCGCACTTCCGCCTGTTCCGTGACAACGTGCGCATCTCGGCGATGCACACCCGGTTGTTCTTCGGCATGCTGGTGCGCGCGCCGATGATCCTGTGGCGACGGTGGCAGGCATGAGCGACAGCACCAAGCACTGGGCCGACCGCGAAGAGCGCGGCAGCTACCGGCTGATGAAGCTCACCGCCTTTGCCGCCAAGGTCCTTGGCCGCCGCGTGTTGAGCCCGCTGTTGTACGGCATCGTGTTGTATTTTTTCCTGTTCGGCCGCACCGCACGCCAGAGCGCCTGGCAATACCAGCAGCGCCTGGCCGAGTGGAGCGGGCGCGAGGAACTGCGGCCCAGCCACTGGAAAGTCTTCGGCCAGTTCATGGCGTTTGCCGATTCACTGCTCGACAAACTCGACGTGTGGAACGGCAAGCTGCGCCTGGAACAGATCGAGATCAACGACCCGGCGCAATTGCGCGGGAAGCTGCGCGGCGGGCGCGGGCAGATGCTGGTGGGGGCACACCTGGGCAACCTCGAAGTGTGTCGCGCGCTCGCCGAGATCGGTGAACAAGTCACCATGAACGTGCTGGTGCACACCAAGCACGCCGAACAATTCAACCGCCTGCTGGGCGAAGCCGGCGCCACCCACTTGCGCCTGATCCAGGTCAGCGAGCTGGACCCGGCCACCATGCTGCTGCTCAGCCAGCGCCTGGACGACGGCGAATGGCTGGCCATCGCCGGCGACCGCGTGCCACTGCATGGCGGGCGCACGGTGCGCGTGGACTTCCTCGGCCATGACGCCGCCTTCCCTCAAGGCCCGTGGCTGCTGGCCGGTTTGCTCAAATGCCCGGTGAACCTGCTGATGTGCCTCAAGCACAAAAGCCGCTATCGCCTGAGCATTGAGCCTTTCGCCGAATCGATCGAATGGAAACGCAACACCCGCGAGCAGGTCATCGCCCTGTGGACCGCGCACTACGCCGCACGCCTGGGCCAGTTCTGCCTGGAAGCGCCCCAACAATGGTTCAACTTTTACCCTTTCTGGAAGACCGATGACGACGCATCTTGAGCCGGTAACCTTTGGCGAACGCGCCTTGCGCATCGAAGACGTACTGGCCCTGGCCAACCGTCAGGCGCCGACCCAATTGCAGGGCGACACCGCGTATCGCCAGCGCATTGCCAAAGGCGCGCAGTTCCTCGACTCGCTGCTGGACAAGGAAGGCGTGATCTACGGCGTCACCACCGGCTACGGCGACTCCTGCGTAGTGGCGGTGCCGTTGCAGCACGTCGAGGCCCTGCCCCGTCATTTGTACACCTTCCACGGTTGCGGCCTGGGCAAGCTGCTCGATGCCCAAGCCACCCGCGCGGTGCTGGCCGCACGGTTGCAGTCGCTGTGCCACGGCGTTTCCGGTGTGCGCGTGGAGTTGCTGGAGCGCCTGCATGCGTTTCTTGAGCACGACGTACTGCCGCTGATCCCGGAAGAAGGCTCGGTCGGCGCCAGCGGCGACCTGACGCCGCTGTCCTATGTGGCTGCGACCCTGTCCGGCGAACGCGAAGTGATGTTGCGTGGCGAACGTCGCCAGGCGGCCGACGTGCACCGTGAGCTGGGTTGGGAGCCGCTGGTCCTGCGCCCCAAGGAAGCCCTGGCGCTGATGAACGGCACCGCCGTGATGACCGGCCTGGCGTGCCTGGCCTTCGCCCGCGCCGACTACCTGCTGCAACTGGCCACGCGCATTACCGCGTTGAACGTGGTGGCGCTGCAAGGCAACCCGGAGCACTTCGACGAGCGCTTGTTCGCCGCCAAGCCGCACCCAGGGCAGATGCAGGTCGCCGCCTGGCTGCGCAAGGACCTGGCGATCGATGCGCCGACCGCGCCGCTGCATCGCCTGCAGGACCGCTACTCACTGCGTTGCGCGCCCCACGTGCTCGGCGTATTGGCGGACAGCCTGAACTGGCTGCGCTCGTTTATCGAAATCGAGCTGAACAGCGCCAACGACAACCCCATCATCGACGCCGAAGAAGAACGCGTGCTGCACGGTGGGCACTTCTACGGCGGGCATATCGCTTTTGCGATGGACAGCCTCAAGACCCTGGTCGCCAACGTCGCCGACCTGCTGGACCGCCAACTCGCGCTGCTGGTGGACGTGCGTTACAACCATGGCCTGCCGAGCAACCTGTCCGGCGCCCCGGCGGACCGCGCCATGATCAACCACGGCTTCAAGGCGGTGCAGATCGGCACCAGCGCCTGGACCGCCGAAGCCTTGAAAAACACCATGCCGGCCAGCGTGTTCTCGCGCTCCACCGAGTGCCACAACCAGGACAAGGTGAGCATGGGCACCATCGCCGCCCGCGATGCGATCCGCGTACTGGAACTGACCGAACAGGTCGCCGCCGCAACCCTGCTCGCCGCCAACCAAGGCGTGTGGCTGCGGGCCCAGGCCGAGGAGGCGCGCCCGCTGCCGCCAGCCCTGGCCGCCATGCATGACGAACTGGCCAAGGACTTCCCGCCGGTCATCGAAGACCGCGCGCTGGAAGGCGAACTGCGCCTGTGCCTGCAACGCATCGCCGAGCAACACTGGAGGCTGCATGCGTAGCCAGGGCGTGTTGCACAGCGACACCGAAATCCTCGTGCCGTTTTTTGACGTCGACACCATGAACGTCGTGTGGCACGGGCACTACGTGAAGTACCTGGAAGTGGCGCGCTGCGCGCTGCTGGACAAGATCGGCCACAACTACACGGCGATGCTCGAATCGGGCTACGCCTGGCCGGTGATCGACATGCAACTGCGCTACGTGCGCGGCGCCGTGTTCGGCCAGACGATCAACGTGCGCGCCAGCCTGGTGGAGTGGGAGAACCGCTTGAAGGTCAATTACCTGATCACCGACCTCGCCAGTGGCGAGCGCTTGACCCGTGCCAGCACCGTGCAAGTCGCCGTTGAAATCGCCACGCGCGAGATGCAACTGGCTTCCCCCAAAGTCTTCACCAACGCCGTCGAAAGGGCCCTGAAATGAAATCACATGTGGGAGGGGCGGTGCGACGACTCGACTTGCCCCCGATGGACTTCAACGATAACGCGATCCGCCGGACACTACGCAGCGCCCTCAGGCTCATCGCGGGCAAGCCCGCTCCCACATTTTTGATCGGTTTTTTCCTGAGCTTTAGTGCACATGCTTTTGACTTGCAACAACTCAGCGACCAACTTGCAAAACCCTCAGTGATCCACGGCAGCTTCACCCAGGAAAAACACCTGCGTGCCCTGCCCCAGCCGCTGGTCAGCAAAGGCACCTTCGTGCTCGCCAAGGACCACGGCCTGCTGTGGCTGCTGAAGACCCCGCTGCAACAGGACTACCGCATCAGCGCCCAAGGTATTGCCCGCCGCGACGCCAACGGCTGGCAACTGCTGCCGAACAAGAGCGCCGGCGCCGAACAGAACCGCCTGTTCCTTGCGGTGCTGCAGGGTGACAGCAGCGGCTTGCAGCGTGACTTCGAATTGCACCTGCAAGGCGAGGCCAAGCAATGGACATTGACGCTGGTCCCGCGCTCGCTGCTGCTCAAGCAGGTGTTCACCCAAATCAATATCGACGGTGGCGACCTGGTGCAGAACATCGAATTGCTGGAAACCCAGGGCGACAGCACCGTGCTGCGCATGCAGGACAGCCACGCCGACCTGCCGTTGAGCGAAGCGGAGCAACACGATTTTGCCCAGTGAACGCCTGCTACCCCGCCTGTTCCTGATCCTGCTGGTGGCCGTGCTGGCCCTGGCCGGCTGGCAGTGGCGCCACGGTGCGCCCTTGTCGGCCAACCTGATGGAACTGGTGCCGGGCAATACGCCGGACGCCTTGGAACAGCAAGCCGAACAGCGCATGCAAGAGCCGCTGAACCGCGAGATGTTGGTGTTGGTGGGGCATGCCGACCGTCAGCAAGCCGTCGCCGTGGCGCAACAGTTGGGCGAGCGCTGGCAGGCCAGCGGGCTGTTTGAAAAGGTGCAGTGGAACCTGCAAGCCGACTTGCCGGCGCTGCGCGAGCAATTGCTGCGCGGCCGCCTGGCGATGCTCTCGGCCAAGGACCGTGAGCAACTGGTTAAACAGCCCGACGCGTTTATCCAGCAGCGCGTACAAGCGCTGTTCGACCCCTTCACCGGGTTCAGCCTGGTGCCGAGCCAGGACGACTGGCTGGGCCTGACCGGGCGTATCCAGAACAGTCAGCCGCAACACGGCTCGGTGCAACTGGATATCGGCAGCGGCGCGTTGATCGCCGATGCCGACGGCAAAAGCTGGGTGCTACTGCGTGCACGCACCACCGGCAATGCCTTCGACATGACACTGCCGCTGCACGTGGCAGACCTGCTCCAGGTCAGCCGCGAACAGGCCAGCGGGCAAGGCGCGCAGTTGCTCGCCGCCAGCGGCTTGCTCTACGCCGCCAATGGCCAGCAACAGGCCACGCGGGAAATCACCTGGGTGGGCGGCGGCGCTACCGTCGGCATCCTGTTGTTGCTGTTGCTGGCGTTCCGGCGCTGGCGCGTGCTGCTGGCCTTTGTGCCGGTGCTGGTGGGCATGCTGTTTGGCGCGGTGGCCTGTGTAGCACTGTTCGGCCATATGCATGTGATGACCTTGGTATTGGGTTCCAGCCTGATCGGCGTGGCGGTGGATTACCCGCTGCACTATCTGTCGAAAAGCTGGAGCCTGCAGCCGTGGCGCAGTTGGCCGGCGTTGCGTCTGACGCTGCCGGGGCTGAGCCTGAGCCTGGCGACCAGTTGCATCGGTTACCTGGCGCTGGCCTGGACGCCGTTCCCGGCACTGACCCAGATTGCGGTGTTCTCCGCTGCCGGTCTGGTCGGTGCGTACCTGTCTGCCGTGTGCCTGTTGCCGGCGCTGCTCAAGGGTGTCGAACTGCGCCCGGCGCAATGGCCGCTGCACATCGCTGAATGCCTGTGGCTGGTACGCGCCTCGTTACTCAAGCGCGTGCCGAGCCCTGTCCTGCTGGCGTTGCTGCTGCTGTTTTGCGCGGGCGGCCTGTGGCACCTGAACAGCAAAAACGACATTCGCCAATGGATCGGTGCACCGCCGCAATTGCTGCAAGAAGCGCAGGCCGTGGCACGCATTACCGGGTTCCAGCCCACCAGCCAGTTCTTCCTGGTACGCGCGGACAATCAGCAGCAGTTGCTGGAGCGCCAGGCAGCCTTGGGCCAGCGCCTGGATCAGTTGGTGAACATGGACAAACTCCAGGGCTACCTGGCGCTCAACCAACTGGTCAGCCTGCCCGCCGAGCAACAACAGCTGCGTGATGCGCTGAATAAACTCCCGGAACATTGGCAGCCGCTGCTGGACCTCGGCGTCCCCGCCAGCGCCCTGCACGCCGAAGTGGCGAAACTGCAAGCGCTGCCCACCGAAGACATCGACAGCGCGCTGGTGGGCCCGTTGGCCGAACCTTGGCGCACCCTGTGGCTTGGTCCGGTCGACGGCGGCGTGGCGGCGATGGTCAGTCTGCAAGGCTTGAACAACCCGGCGCTGCTGCGGGTGCAAGCGCTGGATTTGCCGGGCGTGCAATTGGTGGACCGTCTGGGCGACTTGAACCGCGTGTTCGCCGACACGCAGATCAGCGCCGCCGAATTGAAGTTGATGTCGTGCGTGCTGATCGTGCTGCTGCTGATCCTGCCATTCGGCTTTGGCGGCGCCCTGCGCATTGTCGCCCTGCCACTGCTGGCAGCCCTGTGCAGCCTGGCCAGCCTCGGCTGGCTGGGCCAGCCGCTGACGCTGTTCAGCCTGTTCGGCCTGCTGTTGGTCACGGCCATCAGCGTCGACTACGCGATCCTGATGCGCGAGCAGATCGGCGGCCCTGCGGTCAGCCTGTTGGGCACATTGCTGGCGGCGCTGACGACCTGGTTGTCGTTTGGCCTGCTGGCGGTGTCCAGCACGCCGGCAGTGAGTAATTTCGGCTTATCGGTCAGCCTCGGCCTGGCATTCAGCTTTATGCTGGCGCCTTGGGCCGGGCAACAGAAGCACGCCTTATGAATGTGATTATCGCCAATGTGGCAAGGAGCCCTCGTGCCCACAGTTGAAATGGAACGTCGCCAGGTGGTGGTGATCGGTGCCGGCCCCTCCGGGGCCATCGCCGCCGCGCTGCTCAAGCGCAAAGGGCATGATGTATTGATCGTCGAGCGCCAGCATTTCCCGCGGTTCTCGATTGGCGAAAGCCTGCTGTCCCACTGCATCGACTTTATCGAAGAAGCCGGCATGCTGGAGGCCGTGCAGGCCGCGGGTTTCCAGGTGAAAACCGGTGCTGCGTTCGCCTGGGGCGAGCGCTACAGCGCGTTTGATTTCGGCGATACGTTCAGCAACGGCAAGCCCACCACCTTCCAGGTGCAGCGCGGCGAGTTCGACAAGCTGCTGGCGGATCAGGCCGCGCTGCAGGGTGTGGAAATCCGTTACGGCGAAACCATCGTCGGCGTGGATTTCAAAGGCGAATCCCGCTACCTGCACGTGCGTCGCGAGAACGGCAGCGAGTATCACCTCAAGGCCAAGTTCGTGCTGGATGCCAGCGGTTACGGCCGCGTGCTGCCGCGCCTGCTGGAGCTGGACGTGCCGTCGGACTTTCCGGTGCGCCAGGCGGTATTCACCCACGTCGAGGACCGTATCGAACACCCAGGCTTTGATCGCACCAAGATCCTCGTCACCACCCATCCGACTCAGCGCGATATCTGGTTCTGGACCATCCCGTTCAGCAACGGTCGCTGCTCGGTGGGTGTGGTCGCGGCCAAACAGCACTTCGACGGCCGCGACAGTGACCTCGACGCCTGCCTGCGCGGTTTTATCGACGAAACCCCAAGCCTCTCCGGTGTGCTGAAAAACGCGGTATGGGATACACCGGCGCGGACCATCGGCGGCTACGCGGCCAATGTCAAAAGCCTGCACGGGCCGGGCTTTGCACTGCTGGGCAACGCAGCGGAGTTCCTCGACCCAGTGTTCTCTTCCGGGGTGACCATCGCCATGCGTTCGGCGAGCATGGCGGCCGGTGTGCTGCACCGTCAGCTCAACGGTGAAACCGTGGACTGGCAAACCGAATTTGCCGAGCCATTGAAACGTGGCGTCGACACGTTCCGCTGCTACGTTGAAGGCTGGTACGCCGGGACCTTCCAGGATGTGATTTTCCATCCGAGCAGCTCGCCGGAGATTCGTCGGATGATCAGTGCGATCCTCGCCGGCTACGCGTGGGATGAGCGCAACCCGTTTGTGAGTGAGCCCAAGCGGCGGTTGCGGATGTTGTCGGAGATTTGTGCGAGTGAGCCGGTATGAGCAGTCCTTCTCTTGATAAAAACTATTTAAGTAAGCACTACGTCGAAGAAACCAAATTCGGCCTCTGGTTCCTGCGCAGTCACACCTGGCAGCATCGCGTGTTGCGCGTGGCGATCAACGACTTGCGCAGCCTGTTCACGGAGCCATTGCCTGAGGCGCCGGTATTGCTGGATGCCGGTTGCGGACAAGGCAAATCCTTCACGCTGTTGCAGCAGGTATTTGCGCCTTCACGGTTGATCGGCCTGGACGCCGACCCCCACAGCCTGGCGTTGAGCCAGGTTGAGGCCACGCGCCAAGGCTTGAGCGTAGAACTGATCGGCAGCGACTGCGCCACCCTCGACGTGCCGGACGCCAGCGTCGACATCCTGTTCTGCCACCAGACCTTCCACCATCTGGTTGAACAGCACCGCGCCCTCAAAGAGTTCTACCGCGTGCTCAAGCCCGGCGGCTATCTGTTGTTTGCCGAATCCACCGAAGCCTATATCGACACCTGGGTAATCCGCTGGCTGTTCCGCCACCCGATGCATGTGCAAAAAAGCGCCGAAGAATACCTGGAGATGCTCCGCGAGCAGGGTTTTGAATTCGGCCCACAGAACGTCTCGTACCCGTACTTGTGGTGGAGCCGCTCCAGCGACTTCGGCCTGCTGGAACGCTGGGGCCTGCGCAAGGCGCCGCCGGTGGGCCAGCGCGAAGAAACCCTGGTCAACTGCGTGGCACGCAAACCCTTGGCGAGTGCCGCACCATGATGCGCTGGCTCTTGATCGGTTGCCTGTTGCTGCTGAGCGCCTGCGCCAGCCAGCCGCCGCTGCCCGAGAAACCCCCAACCCTGGCCTTGCCGCTGCAACTGCATGTGCAGCGCCTGGCCGACGGCCAGAGCCAGGACTGGCTGCTGGTGATCCAGCGCGAAGGCGCGGGCATTCGTTGGTCGATGATGGACCCGCTGGGCATCCCCCAGGCCCGTCAGAAGCTGATCAATGGGGAATGGCAGGCCGATGGCTTGCTGCCGCCCAATCCCCAGGCCCGCGAGTTGTTTGCCGCGTTGCTGTTCGCGCTGACCTCGCCGGATGACCTGCGCGCGCTGTACCCCAGCGCGCAGGCGATGGACTTGACGCGCACTCTGCCGGGCCATTGGCAGATCGTGTATCAATCGTCTGAGGTCTTTCGCGTGAACATCAGCGGGCAGCCGTTGAGCTATCGCATCACGCCACTTGGAGCGGCCCGATGAGCGCCTACCTCAACGCCCTCGGCGTGATCTGCGCCCTCGGTCGTGGCCAGGACGAGGTCAGCCGCAGCCTGTTTGCCGGCGACTGCTCAGGCATGCGCCCCGAAAGCGGCTGGGTGCCGGAGCGCGTGTTGCCGGTGGGCGCCGTGAAAGGCGACTTGGCAACCATCCCGCCCGAGTTGGGCCAGCAAAGCAGTCGCAATAACCAGTTGCTGCTGGAGGCCGCGTTGCAGATCGAGGGCGAGATCCGCCTGGCGATCCAGCGCCACGGCGCGGCGCGGGTCGGTATTGTGCTGGGCACCAGCACCTCGGGAATCGATGAGGCCAGTCGCGGCATCGCCCATTACCTGCGCGACCATCAGTTCCCCAACGACTACGACTACCAGCAACAGGAGCTCAGCGCTCCGGCGAATTTCCTCGTCGACTGGCTGCAATTGAGCGGCCCGGCCTATGTGATCTCCACCGCCTGCACGTCCAGCGCCCGCGCGTTGATGAGTGCCCAGCGCCTGCTGGACTTGGGCGTGTGCGATGCGGTGATCTGCGGCGGCGTCGACAGCCTGTGCAAGCTGACGCTTAACGGTTTCAGCTCACTGGAAGCGGTGTCGAACGAGCGCTGCAAGCCGTTTTCGGTGAACCGCGACGGCATCAACATCGGCGAAGCGGCGGTGCTGTTTCTGATGAGCAAAGAGCCTGCGCCCATCGCCCTGCTGGGCAGCGGCGCCAGTTGCGATGCGCACCATATCTCCGCCCCCGAGCCTACCGGCAAAGGCGCATTGCAATCCATGCGCAAGGCCCTGGCCAGCGCTAAATTGCAGCCTGGGCAGATCGGTTACCTGAACCTGCACGGCACCGCCACCCAGCACAACGACGCCATGGAAAGCCTGGCCGTCGCCCGCCTGTTCCCGGAAGGGGTGGCGTGCTCGTCGACCAAACCCATGAGCGGCCACACCCTGGGTGCAGCCGGCGCGCTGGAAGCGGCGTTCTGCTGGTTGAGCCTGGTTCACAATCGGCTGCCGCCGCATGTGTGGGACGGCCAGCCCGACCCCGCGCTGCCCGCCTTGCACTGGGCTACCGCCGGCGCCACCCTGGAAAAACGCTGCCTGATGAGCAACTCGTTTGCCTTCGGCGGCAACAATGTCAGCCTGATTATCGGAGAGGCCCCATGATCGATTGGCCACTCGCCGAACTGCTGCCCCACGCGGGCGACATGATCCTGATCGACCAGGTGCTGTCGTTCGATGAAGAGCAGATCCGCACCCGCACCCTCGTCAAGCCCGGCGGCCTGTTCAACCGCCCGGACGGGAGCCTGCCGGCTTGGGTCGGCATCGAGTTGATGGCGCAAAGCGTCGCCGCCTACGCCGGTTGCCGCGCGCGCCAGAAAGGTCAAGCGGTGGCGCTGGGCTTCCTGCTCGGCACACGTAAGTTCGAATGCAACGTGGCGTCTTTCCCGGCAGGCACCGAGCTGAGCATCCACGGCCTGCGATCGCTGGAAGACGACAACGGCATGGGTGTGTTCGAATGTCACCTGACCGGTGACGGTATCCAGGCCAGCGCCCGCTTGAATGTATTTCGACCGCCCCAGGCGGCCAATTATTTAGAAGAATCGAAGGACGTAACGCCATGACTGAATCCGTACTGGTCACCGGCTCCAGCCGTGGCATCGGCCGCGCCATCGCGCTGCGCCTGGCCCAGGCCGGGCATGACATCGTGCTGCACTGCCGCAGCGG
The DNA here is from genome assembly GCF_045037875.1 of Pseudomonas petroselini. Taxonomy (NCBI): domain Bacteria; kingdom Pseudomonadati; phylum Pseudomonadota; class Gammaproteobacteria; order Pseudomonadales; family Pseudomonadaceae; genus Pseudomonas; species Pseudomonas petroselini. The sequence goes on along the minus strand of NZ_CP173614.1, from coordinate 1,162,231 downwards.
CCGTAGCGATGCCGATGCGGTGCAGGCTGAGGTTGAAGCCCTGGGCCGCCAGGCGCGGGTGTTGCAATTCGATGTGGCGGATCGCGCGCTGTGCAAGGAAATCCTCGAGGCGGATGTGGAGCAACATGGCGCCTATTACGGCGTGGTGCTCAACGCCGGCCTGACCCGTGACGGTGCGTTTCCGGCCCTGTCGGAAGACGATTGGGACGTGGTGATGCGCACCAACCTCGACGGTTTCTATAACGTGCTGCACCCGGTGATGATGCCGATGATTCGTCGTCGCGCGGCCGGGCGTATCGTCTGCATCACCTCGGTTTCCGGTTTGATCGGCAACCGCGGCCAGGTCAATTACAGCGCCTCGAAAGCCGGCCTGATTGGCGCAGCCAAGGCCCTGGCCATTGAGCTGGGCAAACGCAAGATCACCGTCAATTGCGTGGCTCCCGGTTTGATCGACACGGCGATGCTGGATGAAAACGTGCCCGTGGAAGAGCTGATGAAGATGATCCCGGCGCAGCGCATGGGCACCCCGGAGGAGGTGGCCGGCGCGGTGAATTTCCTGATGTCGGCCGAGGCGGGCTATATCACGCGCCAGGTGTTGGCCGTGAATGGAGGCCTGTGCTGATGAAACGCGTCGTCGTCACCGGCATGGCCGGCATGACCTCCCTGGGCGGCGATTGGGAGACCATCTCGGCCAACTTTCGCGCCAACCGCAGCGGCATCCGCCGCATGGATGAGTGGGACCGCTTTACCGAATTGAACACGCGCCTGGCCGGGCCGATCGACGATTTCGTCGTGCCCGCCCATTGGACGCGCAAGCAACTGCGCAGCATGGGCCGCGTATCGCGCCTGGCGGTGTGGGCGGCGGAGCAGGCGTTGCGGGACGCCGGCTTGCTCGGCGACGAGTCGATCAAGGACGGGCGCATGGGCGTGGCCTGTGGCTCGTCCACCGGCAGCACCGACGAGATCAAGGCGTTCGGCAATATGCTGCTGAACTCAGTCGCCGAGGGGCTGAACGCTAACTCCTACGTGCGCATGATGCCGCACACCACGGCGGCAAATATCAGCATCTTCTTTGGCCTCACCGGGCGATTGATCCCTACCTCCAGCGCCTGCACCAGCGGCAGCCAGGGCATCGGCTATGCCTATGAGGCGATCAAGTTCGGCCGCCTGCCGTTGATGCTCGCCGGCGGTGCCGAAGAGCTGTGCCCCACCGAAGCCATGGTGTTCGACGCACTCTACGCCACCAGCCTGAAAAACGACGCGCCGCAAACCAGCCCACGCCCGTACGACAGCGGCCGCGATGGCCTGGTGATCGGTGAAGGCGGCGGCATGCTGCTGCTCGAAGAACTGGAACACGCCCTCGCGCGCGGTGCGCATATCCACGCTGAGATTGTCGGCTTTGGCAGCAACGCCGACGGCCAGCACACCACCCGCCCGGAACAGAAAACCATGCGCCGCGCGATGGAGCTGGCCCTGGAAGATGCCGGGCTTGAGCCTTCCGCGATCGGCTACGTGAACGGTCATGGTACCGCCACCGACCAAGGCGACATCGCCGAAACGCTGGCGACCAGTAGCCTGTTCGGCAGCCGGATGCCCATCAGTTCGCAGAAAAGCTTCCTCGGCCACACCCTGGGCGCCTGCGGTGCGCTGGAGTCCTGGTTCAGCATCGAGATGATGAACCGCGACCAGTACGTGCACACCTTCAACCTGGATTCGGTAGACCCGCACTGCGGCGAGCTGGATTACCTGCAGGGTGAATTCCGCGAGATGCACCACGATTACGTGATGAACAACAACTTTGCCTTTGGCGGCGTCAACACGTCGCTGATCTTCCGCCGCTGGTCCTGACTTTTTAATCGATTGGAGAATACGGAATGTCTTCCTTGCTACGCGTCACCCTGATCACCCTGGCCCTGCTGGTCACCGCCGGCTGCACCAGCAAGCCGATCCTCAACACCCAGCACGACCTGCCGGCCAACGCCCAGGTCAGCGAAGAAAAAATGAAAACGGTGATCGTCAACGCCCTGCAAAAGCGCGAGTGGACGGTTCAACGCCTGAGCCCGCAACTGGTGCAGGCCGAGATCAACGTGCGTAACCAGTACTACGCGGCCATCGACATCCGCTACACCCGCAACAGCTACGCGATCACCTACCGCGACAGCCGCGAACTGGGCTACAAGGACGGCAAGATCCATCGCAACTACAACCGCTGGGTGAACAATCTGGACAGCGACATCATGGCGGGGTTGCGCAGTAATGGCGTGAATGAGGCGGGGACGGCGGCGCAGTTGTTTGAGCAGACCGGTACTTCGAAATAAAACTGAAGTTCGCTGCGCTCCAGAAACGACAAAGGGCGCCTTTCGGCGCCCTCTTCACAAACAGGTTGGCTTGTCATCGCCGCTTCCTGCCCGGCTCTGCGATGGCTGGTTGCCCAGGATCCTCAGAGTCTCACAAGCCCCTTTCGGGAACTTGTGCAGTATGCCTGAAAACAGTTTCCCAGCAACCCGTGGCAAAGTGCCGTTCATCCCTCAGCGCAACCCCAGCGCACTGCGCACCGCCGCTTTTATCGCTAGAAACTGATCAGAGGTGAGTTCAGCGATTTTGTAAGTTCGTTTGCCATGACGGTCTTTGCTTTTGATTCGGTCGAGTCTGCTCAGGCTGACGGTCGCCACAATGTCACATTTTGCCCAGCAGATAGGGCTCGCTCCTTGAAGATGACTATCGAGTTGCAAATGGTGATCCAGAATCGTCTGCGGGGCAGTGGTACTCAAGGGTACAACCGTCACCAGCAACTTATTGGTTCGGTGCTTGCGTATCACAATGACCGGGCGGATCTTGATGATTTCCGGTACTTCGTAACCTCGGAAATCACAAATCAACACGCTGCCCTCCTTAGGCTGATAGAAAAGTGCCATCCATATCACTCGCTTGAGAAAAAGCAATTCTGCGTAACTTTCCGGCGAATAACTAAGCCGGTTGCGTTACCTGATATGTGACGGTGCCTACACCACCGCCTTGCGCGTCAACAACTCCACAAACGCCGCAGCCATCGGTGTCTGCGCGCCTTTTCGCTGCACCAGCCACACCGCCGTCACCGCCTCCTGATCCAGCAGCGTGCGATACACCACCCCGTCGATCCGTATGCGCTGGTAAGACGCGGGCAACACCGACACGCCCAACCCCGCCGCCACCAGACCGATGATGGTCATCGCCTCCCCCGCTTCCTGGGCAAAATGCGGGCTGAACCCGGCGTCACGGCACAGGCTTAGCAACTGCGCGTAGAGACCACTGCCGTAGCTGCGCGGGAAAAAAACGAACGGTTCTTCCGCCAGCTGCGCCAGGTGCAGGCCACGCTCACTGCCTGCTACCAACGGGTGGCCAGCGTTCATTACGGCCACCAGCGGCTCACGCATCAGTTCGACCACACTCAGCGAATCCGGCAACGGCAGGGGGCGCATCAGCCCAACCTGGATCGACTCATCCACCAGCGAATCAGCCACTTCGGTGCTGCTCATCTCTTGCAGATTGAGATGCACTGCCGGGAACGCCTGGCGAAACGCAAAGATCGCTTGGGGAATGCTGGAGTTAAACGGTGCCGATGACGTGAAGCCGATCTTCAATTCACCCAGCTCACCCAACTGCGCCCGGCGCGCCACATCTGCCGCCTTGTCGACCTGCGCCAGCACCAACCGCGCCTCATGCAGGAACAACCGCCCCGCCTCGCTTAGCTCAACCCGACGATTGGTACGCTCAAACAAGCGTGCGCCCACCTCCTGCTCCAGCGCCTGTATCTGCTGGCTCAGAGGCGGCTGCGAGATGCCCAGCACCTGGGCAGCCCGGCCAAAGTGCAGTTCTTCGGCGACGGCAATGAAGTACCGCAAGTGACGCAATTCCATGCAAGCCTCATTAGGTCGTAAAAGCTATCAAACAGGTCGAACAATATATTGGAAAGAATCATTAGCCAGCTATATTCTTTTTTGCATGGCCGGTCCTGGCACGCCCTTCCTCCCCGAGGTCCCCGTGAATTCTGCTGTCGCTCCACTCGCTCAAGAAGTCCCGCCCACTGCCCTCGATGAGGTGGTGGCCCAGCTCAATGACGCGTACATCGAAAAAGGCACACCGATGTTCATGCGCACCGTGCTGGCGCTGTTCTCCGGTGGTTTTGCGACCTTTGCCCTGCTGTATTGCGTGCAGCCGATGATGCCGGCGCTGTCCCACGAGTTTTCCATCAATGCAGCGCAAAGCAGCCTGATCCTGTCCGTGTCCACCGCGATGCTCGCGCTGGGCCTGCTGATTACCGGGCCGATTTCCGACACCCTTGGACGTAAACCGGTGATGGTCGCCGCGTTGTTCTGCGCAGCGCTCGCGACGATTGCCAGTGGCTTGATGCCGTCCTGGGAAGGGATTTTATTCATGCGCGCGCTGGTGGGTTTGTCATTGAGCGGCCTGGCCGCCGTGGCCATGACCTACCTGAGCGAAGAGATCCACCCGCAGCACATCGGCCTGGCGATGGGTTTGTACATCGGCGGCAATGCGATTGGCGGGATGAGCGGGCGCCTGATCATCGGCGTGTTGATCGACTTCGTCAGTTGGCACACGGCAATGTTGATCATCGGCGCCCTGGCGTTGATCGCCGCGACGGTGTTCTGGAAAATCCTCCCGGAATCGCGCAACTTCCGCGCCAGCAGCCTCAAGCCGCGCAACCTGGTGAACGGCTTTGTCATGCACTTTAAAGACGCAGGCTTGCCTTGGTTGTTCCTCGAAGCCTTCCTGCTGATGGGCGCGTTCGTGACGATGTTCAACTACATCGGCTATCGCCTGCTGGCCGATCCCTACGACCTGAGCCAGGCCGTGGTGGGCCTGCTGTCGCTGGTGTACCTCTCGGGTATCTACAGCTCGGCGAAAATCGGCTCCCTCGCCGACCGCCTCGGTCGCCGCCGTGTGCTGTGGGCCACCATCGTGCTGATGCTCGCCGGTATGGCCCTGACCCTGTTCACGCCCTTGTGGCTGGTGGTGCCGGGCATGCTGATCTTCACTTTCGGCTTCTTCGGCGCACACTCGGTGGCCAGCAGCTGGATCGGCCGCCGCGCGGTGAAGGCGAAGGGGCAGGCGTCGTCGCTGTACCTGTTCTGCTACTACGTGGGGTCGAGTATTGCCGGGACGGCGGGCGGGTTTTTCTGGCACTTTGCCGGGTGGAATGGGATTGGAGCGTTCATCATCGCGCTGCTGATCGGCGCGTTGCTGGTGGCGTTGAAGTTGGCGAAGTTGCCGCCGTTGGGGAATGTGCGGGCCTGACGCGATCTTGCTTTTAATGTGGGAGGGGGCTTGCCCCCGATTGCAGTGTGTCAGCCAATGAATCTGGTGACTGACACACCGCTATCGGGAGCAAGCCCCCTCCCACATTGGTTTTGCGTTTACTCGTGATACTGCGCTGAGAGTTCGTGCACCGCGCGCAGGAACGCACCTGCATGCTCCGGGTTCACTTCCGGAGTGATGCCATGGCCCAGGTTGAACACATGCCCGGTGCCCTTGCCGTAGCTGGCGAGGATGCGGCCGACTTCGGTGCGGATCGCTTCCGGCTTGGCGTACAACACAGTCGGGTCCATGTTGCCTTGCAGCGCCACGCGGCCGCCAACGCGACGGCGAGCTTCACCAATGTCGCAGGTCCAGTCCAGGCCCAGTGCATCGGCACCGGCGTCGGCGATGCTTTCCAGCCACAGGCCGCCGCCCTTGGTGAATAGGATCACCGGAACCTTACGGCCTTCGTGTTCACGGATCAGACCGCTGACGATCTTGCGCATGTAGGCCAGGGAGAATTCCTGGTACGCCGCCGCCGAGAGATTGCCACCCCAGGTATCGAAGATCTGCACCGCCTGGGCGCCGGCCATGATCTGGCCGTTGAGGTAGCTGGTGACTGACTGCGCCAGCTTGTCCAGCAGCAGGTGCATGGCTTGGGGGTTGTCGTAGAGCATGGCCTTGGTCTTGCGGAAGTCTTTCGACGAGCCGCCTTCGACCATGTAGGTGGCCAGGGTCCACGGGCTGCCGGAGAAGCCGATCAGCGGCACGCGGCCGTTAAGCTCGCGGCGGATGGTGCTGACGGCGTCCATCACGTAACCGAGGTCTTTGTGTGGATCGGGGATCGGCAGGGCTTCGATGTCGGCCAGGGTGCTGACGACCTTTTTGAAACGCGGGCCTTCGCCGGTTTCGAAGTACAGGCCTTGGCCCATGGCGTCAGGGATGGTGAGGATGTCGGAGAAGAGGATCGCCGCGTCCAGTTGTGGGTAGCGGTCCAGCGGCTGCATCGTGACTTCGCAGGCGAACTCCGGGTTCATGCACAGGCTCATGAAGTCGCCGGCGTTGGCGCGACTGGCGCGGTATTCCGGCAAGTAGCGACCGGCCTGGCGCATCATCCACACAGGGGTGACGTCCACGGGTTGCTTGAGCAGGGCACGAAGGAAACGGTCGTTCTTGAGGGCAGTCATGTCGGCATCCGCAAAAAAAGTGCGGGCATTTTCTCAGAGCCGGACGCAAAAGGCACGGAATGAGCCGTGCCTTTTGTCTATCGGGTCAATTTGTCGCGGTAGCTTGAACCCACCGCAAAACAAATGTGGGAGGGGGCTTGCCCCCTCCCACAGTTTGATCCCATTCCAATCCGGGATCAGGATCAGACCTGCAGGTAATCCAGGATCCCTTCAGCCGCATTGCGGCCTTCGAAGATCGCCGTCACCACCAGGTCAGAGCCGCGCACCATGTCGCCACCGGCGAAGATTTTCGGGTTGCTGGTCTGGTGCTTGTACTTCCCTTGCTCCGGGGCAACCACGCGGCCCTGGCTGTCGGTCTGAATCTCGAACTGCTCGAACCATGGCGCCGGGCTTGGGCGGAAGCCGAAAGCGATGACCACGGCGTCGGCCGGGATGATCTCTTCGGAGCCCGGGATCGGCTCGGGGCTGCGACGGCCACGGGCGTCCGGTTCGCCAAGACGGGTCTCGACCACCTTCACGCCTTCGACGCGGTCTTCACCGACGATAGCGATCGGCTGGCGGTTGTAGAGGAATTTCACGCCTTCTTCCTTGGCGTTCTTCACCTCTTTGCGCGAGCCCGGCATGTTGGCTTCGTCACGGCGATACGCACAGGTTACCGACTTCGCACCCTGGCGGATCGACGTACGGTTACAGTCCATCGCGGTGTCACCACCGCCGAGTACCACGACCTTCTTGCCTTTCATATCGACGAAGTCTTCCGGCGATTTTTCAAAGCCCAGGTTGCGGTTGACGTTGGCGATCAGGAAGTCGAGCGCGTCATACACACCCGGCAGGTCCTCACCGGCAAAGCCGCCCTTCATGTAGGTGTAGGTGCCCATGCCCATGAACACGGCATCGTATTCTTCAAGCAACTGCTCCATGGTGATGTCTTTGCCGATTTCGGTATTGAGGCGGAACTCGATACCCATGCCGGTGAACACTTCACGACGGTTGCTCAGTACGGTTTTTTCCAGCTTGAACTCGGGGATGCCGAAGGTCAGCAGGCCGCCGATTTCCGGGTTCTTGTCGAACACCACCGGGGTCACGCCGCCACGCACCAGTACGTCGGCACAGCCCAGGCCCGCCGGGCCCGCGCCGATGATCGCGACGCGCTTGCCGGTCGGCTTGACCTTGGACATGTCCGGACGCCAGCCCATGGCAAACGCGGTGTCGGTGATGTACTTCTCCACCGAACCGATGGTCACCGCGCCGAAGCCGTCGTTGAGGGTGCAGGCCCCCTCGCACAGACGGTCCTGCGGGCACACCCGGCCGCAGACTTCCGGCAGGGTGTTGGTCTGGTGCGACAGCTCGGCGGCGGCGAGGATGTTGCCCTCGGCCACCAATTTCAGCCAGTTGGGAATGAAGTTGTGCACCGGGCACTTCCATTCGCAATACGGGTTACCGCACCCCAGGCAGCGGTGGGCCTGGTCGGCCGAGTGCTGCGGTTTGAAGGGTTCGTAGATCTCCACGAACTCTTTCTTGCGTTGACGCAACAGTTTCTTCTTCGGATCTTTGCGCCCGACATCGATGAACTGGAAGTCGTTATTCAGACGTTCAGCCATGTTAAAACCTCATCAAACTCTTCAGGCGCATATCACTGCGGGTTGGCACGGATGCTGGAAAGCAACGACTTCAGGTTGGCAGCCTTGGGCTTGACCAGCCAGAAACGACGCAGGTAATCATCGAGGTTCTCGGCGAGGTTACGACCCCATTCGCTGCCGGTCTCCTCGACGTACTCGTCCAGCACGTGCTGCAAGTGGTTCCGGTAGGATTCCATGGCTTCGCCGCTGATCCGCTGGATCTCGACCAACTCGTGGTTGACCTTGTCGACGAAGGTGTTGTCCTGGTCGAGCACGTAGGCGAAACCGCCGGTCATGCCCGAACCGAAGTTGTAACCGGTCTTGCCCAATACCGCGACAAAGCCCCCGGTCATGTACTCACAGCAGTGATCGCCCGTGCCTTCCACCACGGTGTGGGCACCGGAGTTACGCACGGCGAAACGCTCACCGGCGGTACCGGCGGCGAACAGCTTGCCACCCGTGGCGCCGTACAAGCAGGTGTTGCCGATGATGGCACTGTCCTGGGTCTTGTAGACGCTGCCTTTAGGCGGAACGATCACCAGCTTGCCGCCGGTCATGCCCTTGCCCACGTAGTCGTTGGCGTCGCCTTCCAGGTACATGTGCAGGCCGCCGGCGTTCCACACGCCGAAGCTCTGCCCAGCGGTGCCCTTGAAGCGGAAGGTGATCGGCGCTTTCGCCATGCCCTGGTTACCGTGCTTGCGCGCGATTTCGCCGGAGATGCGTGCACCGATGGAGCGGTCGCAGTTGCAGATATCCAAGGCGAATTCGCCGCCGCTGGCGTCATTGATCGAGGAGCCGGCCATGTCGACCATTTTCTCGGCCAACAGGCCTTTGTCGAACGGTGGGTTGCGGTCAACCTGGCAGAATTGCGGCTTGTCGGCCGGGATGTGATCGCTGCCCAACAGCGGCGTCAGGTCCAGGTGATGCTGCTTGGCGGTCTGGCCTTCGAGGATGTCCAGCAGGTCGGTACGCCCGATCAGCTCTTCGAGGGATCGCACGCCCAGCTTGGCCAGCCACTCACGGGTTTCTTCGGCCACGTAGGTGAAGAAATTCACCACCATGTCGACGGTGCCGATGTAGTGATCCTTGCGCAGCTTCTCGTTCTGAGTGGCGACGCCGGTGGCGCAGTTGTTCAGGTGGCAGATGCGCAGGTATTTGCAGCCCAGGGCGATCATCGGTGCAGTGCCGAAGCCAAAGCTTTCGGCGCCGAGGATCGCGGCCTTGATCACGTCGAGGCCGGTTTTCAGGCCGCCGTCGGTCTGTACCCGAACCTTGCCGCGCAGGTCGTTACCGCGCAGGGTCTGGTGGGTTTCCGCCAGGCCCAATTCCCACGGTGCACCGGCGTACTTGATCGAGGTCAGCGGCGAAGCGCCGGTGCCGCCGTCGTAGCCGGAGATGGTGATCAGGTCGGCATAGGCCTTGGCCACACCGGCGGCGATGGTGCCCACGCCGGCTTCTGCTACCAGTTTCACCGAGACCAGGGCCTGCGGGTTGACTTGTTTCAGGTCGAAAATCAGCTGCGACAAATCTTCAATCGAATAGATGTCGTGGTGCGGTGGCGGCGAAATCAGCGTCACGCCCGGCACTGCATAACGCAGCTTGGCGATCAGACCGTTGACCTTGCCGCCTGGCAGCTGGCCGCCTTCACCGGGCTTGGCGCCCTGGGCGACCTTGATCTGCAGCACTTCGGCGTTGACCAGGTATTCCGGGGTTACACCGAACCGGCCAGTCGCGACCTGCTTGATTTTCGAGCTCTTGATGGTGCCGTAGCGCGCCGGGTCTTCGCCGCCTTCGCCGGAGTTGGAACGCGCACCCAGGCGGTTCATGGCTTCGGCCAGGGCTTCGTGAGCCTCTGGCGACAAGGCACCCAGGGAAATGCCGGCGGAGTCGAAGCGCTTGAGGATCGATTCCAGCGGCTCGATTTCGCTGATGGCCAGTGGCGTGTCCAGGGTTTTCACCTTGAACAGGTCGCGGATCATCGACACCGGGCGGTTATCCACCAGCGCGGTGTATTCCTTGAACTTGGCGTAGTCGCCCTGCTGCACGGCGGCTTGCAGGGTGCTGACCACGTCCGGGTTGTAGGCGTGGTATTCGCCACCGTGTACGAATTTGAGCAGGCCACCTTGCTGGATCGGCTTGCGCGCGCTCCAGGCTTCGGCTGCCAGGGCTTTCTGTTCGGCTTCGATGTCGACGAAACGCGCCCCCTTGATGCGGCTCGGTACGCCACGGAAGCTCAGGTCGCACACTTCTTCAGACAGGCCGATGGCTTCGAACAGCTGTGCGCCACGGTAAGAGGTGACGGTGGAGATGCCCATCTTCGACAGGATCTTCAGCAGGCCCTTGGTGATGCCCTTCCGGTAGTTCTTGAACACCTCATAGAGGTCGCCCAGCACTTCACCGGTACGGATCAGGTCGCCCAGCACTTCGTAGGCCAGGAACGGGTACACCGCCGAGGCGCCGAAGCCGATCAACACCGCAAAGTGATGCGGGTCGCGGGCAGTGGCGGTTTCCACGAGGATGTTGGAGTCGCAGCGCAGGCCTTTTTCGGTCAGGCGGTGGTGCACTGCACCGGTGGCCAGCGAGGCGTGGATCGGCAGCTTGCCCGGCGCAATGTGACGGTCGGTCAGTACGATCTGGGTACGACCGGCGCGCACAGCTTCTTCGGCCTGGTCGGCGACGTTACGCACAGCGGCTTCAAGGCCGAGGCTCTCGTCGTAGTTCAGGTCGATGATCTGGCGGTCGAAGCCTGGGCGTTCCAGGGTCATCAGCGAGCGCCACTTGGCCGGCGAAATGACCGGCGAGCTGAGGATCACGCGAGAAGCGTGCTCAGGCGATTCCTGGAAGATGTTGCGCTCGGCACCGAGGCACACCTCCAGGGACATCACGATGGCTTCACGCAGCGGGTCGATCGGTGGGTTGGTCACCTGGGCGAACTGCTGGCGGAAATAGTCGTACGGCGTACGCACGCGCTGGGACAGCACGGCCATTGGCGTGTCGTCGCCCATGGAGCCAACGGCCTCGTAGCCTTGCTCACCGAGCGGGCGCAGCACCTGGTCGCGCTCTTCGAACGTGACCTGGTACATCTTCATGTACTGCTTGAGTTGGTCGACGTCATAGAAAGCCGAACCGTGGTCGTTGTCTTCCATGGTCGCCTGGATGCGCAGGGCGTTCTTGCGCAGCCATTGCTTGTAAGGGTGACGGGACTTCAAGCGGTTGTCGATTGCGTCGGTGTCGAGGATCTGCCCGGTTTCGGTGTCCACGGCGAGGATCTGGCCAGGACCTACGCGGCCTTTGGCGATGACGTCTTCGGGTTGGTAGTTCCACACGCCGATTTCCGACGCGAGGGTGATGAAGCCGTTGGTGGTGGTCACCCAACGCGCCGGGCGCAGACCGTTACGGTCGAGCAGGCACACCGCGTAGCGGCCGTCGGTCATGACCACGCCGGCCGGGCCGTCCCACGGTTCCATGTGCATCGAGTTGTACTCGTAGAACGCACGCAGATCCGGGTCCATGGTTTCGACGTTCTGCCACGCAGGCGGAATGATCATGCGCACGCCACGGAACAGGTCGATGCCGCCGGTGACCATCAGCTCGAGCATGTTGTCCATGCTGGAGGAGTCGGAGCCCACGCGGTTGACCAGCGGGCCGAGCTCTTCCAGGTCCATCAAGTCGTTGGCGAACTTGGTGCGACGGGCCACGGCCCAGTTGCGGTTGCCGGTGATGGTGTTGATCTCGCCGTTGTGGGCGAGGAAGCGGAATGGCTGGGCCAGCGGCCACTTCGGCAGGGTGTTGGTGGAGAAGCGCTGGTGGAACACGCAGATTGCGGTTTGCAGGCGCTCATCGCTCAGGTCTGGATAGAAGGCGGTCAAGTCCGCCGGCATCATCAGGCCTTTATAAATGATGGTCTTGTGGGAAAAGCTGCAGATGTAGTGTTCGGTGTCGGCGGCGTTGGACACCGACGAGCGACGACGGGAGGTGAACAGCTTGATCGCCATGTCCTGGTCGCTCAGGCCGTCGCCGGCGATGAACACTTGTTCGATCTGCGGCAGGCGCTCCAAGGCCAGGCGGCCGAGCACGCTGGTGTCGATCGGCACTTTGCGCCAGCCGACGAGTTGCAGGCCGGCAGCGAGGATCTCGCGGTTCATGTGCTCGCGAGCGGCTTCGGCTTTGACCGGGTCCTGGTTGAAGAACACCATGCCCACGGCGTACTGCTTGGGCAGGTCGGCCGCAAAGTGCTCTTTGGCGACAGCGCGCAGGAACAGGTCGGGCTTTTGAATCAGCAAGCCGCAACCGTCACCGGTCTTGCCGTCGGCGTTGATCCCACCGCGGTGGGTCATGCAGGTCAGGGCCTCGATGGCCGTTTGCAAAAGGGTATGACTGGGCTCGCCCTGCATATGGGCTATCAGGCCGAAACCGCAGTTATCCTTGAATTCATCGGGTTGGTACAGACCTGCTTTCATAGACACTTTCTCACCAGGCTGCCTCTTATATCGAGGCAAATTTCTTTTCAATTCAACCGGTTACCTTCCACGTCGAACGTACGCCGACTTAGCGGGGGCAAAAGGGAGGTCATTGTACACACCGACACAGACGCCCACAAATTTAGCGACGAAATGTCGCAAATCTATGTCGCATTTATGAAAGGTTTAAAGCGATATGCTGTGCTAGTCAAAACTTTTTTAATTCTGACCGCTACGACTCAAAAGCCACTGTGACGCAGACACCACAAAGCGCGCGGCCTGGAGGGGCTGCACGCCTTGCGATCTTTTTTGAGGTGCCGGGAGGGCGGCCTGGGTAAGGCCGCCGGATCTTCAGCGAGTTGCTGCCAGTTCTTGTTGAACGCTGGCGACAGTGCGAGGCCAAGGTTTACCAGCCTGAACCTTCGCTGGCAAGGCTTTGATGGCAGAATCAGCTGCGGCACGGCTGGAGAAGTTGCCGTAGGTGATCACGTAGAGAGGCTTGCCGTTGAGCACTTTCTTGAAATAACGGTACTCGCCGCCCTGCTCTTTCACGAACGCCTGGGCGTTGGCTTCGGAGCTGGTGCCGAGGATCTGCACCACGAAGTTGCCGGTAGGTTGGCTGGCGTACCAGCTGCTGCCAGCGGCGCCGGCTTTGGCGACAGTGGCGGCGGGTTTTTCAGCAGGCTTGGCCGCTGGCGCTGGCTTGGCCGCTGGCGCTGGCTTGGCGGCCGGTGCAGGGGCGACAGGCTTGGTAACCGGTGCCGGCTTCGCGGTGGCGACCGTTGGCGCAGGCGTTGGCTTGGCGGCTGCCTGACCCGCTGGCACGCCCGCAGGCGGTGCAGTCGTGGTCACGGTCGGCGGCGTGGCGCTGGAGCCTTCCACCGGCACACCGTCGTCACCTTCGGAGATACCACCGGCTTCTTCGGCGAGCGGGCCGCGCATCACAGGTTGGCCCACCATCGGCAGGCTGGTCGGTTGACCGGAGTTGGCAAATTCGACATTTGGCGTGGGCTTGCCCAGTGGCAACTGCGCCTGTTCGGTTGGCGCGCCGGCGGTCGTCGGTGCCTTGCTGCGGCCTGGGATCAACCAGGCGGCAGCGACAGCGACCACAACAACGGCGGAAATAGCCAATACGTGTTTCTTAGGCATAGTGAACCCCATCTTTGGACGCTTGACCGCAGTGCGGCTGGCAATCATGGCTTCGATCATGGCATCGCGGGCGACCTGATTGATGGTGCCAGGCCAGCCGTCGGAGCTTTCGTGAATATCAGAGATCTGTTGAGCAGAGAAAAGTTCGATGCCCGCCCCTGCGCCTTCCAGGCGTTGAGCCAGGTATTCGCGGGTTTCTTCCTCTTCGTACGGCTGCAACTCGATAACGTGGAACAGCTCCTGTTCACCGCTGATCTGCTCCAGGTCGGCGATCAACGACGACTCACCAAACAGGAACACGTGCGGGCGACCTTCCGGCGTACCCGCCGCCAGCGCCAGTAGCGCTTCAAGGGCGGATTCGTCGAGCTGCTCGGCATCATCCACCAGCAGGTAGACTTCCTGGCCGGTCAGGCCCAGTTGCACGACCTGCTTGAGGATCGCGTTCGGCTCAGCGGTGGCCACCTCCAGCGCTTGGGCGACCTGGCGCAACACGCCCGCCGCATCACCGGCACCACGGGCCGACACCACCACGCTCTGTACCGACTGCTTGTTGGTGCTGGCCACCAGGGCCTGGCGCAGCAGGGTCTTGCCACTGCCCAACGGGCCGGTTACGACCAGCAGCAGTTGGCTGTAGCGCGCCAGATGGTGCAACTGACCCAGCACCGGTTTGCGCTGGGCCGGGAAGAATTTGAAACCAGGCACCCGCGGAGCAAAAGGGTCGTGGCTTAACTGGTAGTGGCCGAGGAACGCCTCGTCGGCATGCAAACTAGTCATCGGGTCTTATTAACCTTTCAGCTGAGCCAGGGCGCGGTAATCCGCTCCCAGCGTGGCCTGTAAAATCTCTTTCGGATAATCGTCGGTCACGACCGCTTCGCCCATGTGGCGTAGCAGCACCAGTCGCAGTCGACCGTCGATCACTTTCTTGTCTATCGCCATATGTTCGAGGAAGTCCGCCTCGGTCATCTCCTCAGGCGGAATGACCGGCAAACCGGCGCGCTGGAACAGACGGATGCCACGATCACGCTCCTGGGCGCTGATCCAGCCCAGGCGCTGCGACATGTCCAATGCCATCACCGTGCCAGCCGCGACGGCCTCCCCATGCAACCACACACCATAGCCCATGTGCGTTTCGATCGCATGGCCGAAGGTGTGGCCCAGGTTCAAGGTGGCCCGTACACCGGACTCCCGTTCGTCGGCATTCACCACCAGCGCCTTGGCGGCACAGGAGCGCGAAATCGCCTCGGTGAGCGCCACCTGGTCGAGGTTGCGCAACGCATCCACGTGTTCTTCCAGCCAGGTCAGGAACGGCTCGTCGCAGATCAACCCGTACTTGATGACTTCCGCCAGGCCCGCCGACAACTCACGCGGTGGCAGGGTATTGAGGGTCGCGGTGTCGATCAGCACGGCTTGCGGCTGATAGAACGCACCGACCATGTTTTTGCCCAGGGGGTGGTTGATACCGGTCTTGCCGCCCACCGACGAATCGACCTGGGACAGCAGGGTGGTCGGCACCTGGATAAAGTCCACGCCACGCTGGTAGCAGGCCGCTGCAAAGCCGGCCATGTCGCCGATCACACCGCCGCCCAGGGCGATCACGGTGGTGCGGCGGTCATGGCGAGC
Source organism: Pseudomonas petroselini (assembly GCF_045037875.1). Classification (NCBI taxonomy): domain Bacteria; kingdom Pseudomonadati; phylum Pseudomonadota; class Gammaproteobacteria; order Pseudomonadales; family Pseudomonadaceae; genus Pseudomonas; species Pseudomonas petroselini. Next base: position 1,146,901 of record NZ_CP173614.1, on the reverse strand, counting down.
GGTGAGCAGGCCATCAAAAATCAGTTGCAGGGTTTCCCAGTTCTTGTGGGCTTCGCCGTCGGGCAAGATCACAGAAATCACTGAGTACGCCGCCAGGCTGCGGTTCAGACGCTCAAGATACAACGGCGCGACCGTTTCGTTGGAGATGATCGCCACTTGCCGCCCGGCAATATGCGGTGCGAGCAGCTCGGGTTGGTCCAACAGACCTTCGCCGATATGGATCGGGTAGCTGCGCTCGCCTAAATCGACCTTAAGTGTCTGCATGTGTCCCCGCGTTGAAGATGTATTGACGACCGGCAACGCCAAGCGCTGGCGTCACCTGATGGCTCTACGCCACACCCCACAGGGTGATAGCGCGCCGCCGAGAATAGCGCATTTCGGGCCTGGCTTTAACGGGGTGGCAGCCGTTGCAGGCGCTCAAGAATGTCGAGGACCACCATTCGAGGTGGCCGCTCATCGGTTTCTACCACCAGATCGGCGATTTCCCGATAGAGCGGATCACGCAAGGTGAGCAGGTCCCGCAAGGTTTTCTCCGGGTTGGCCGTACGCAGCAACGGACGATTGCGATCTCGGGCAGTGCGGCCCACCTGCTGCTCAACCGACGCATGCAGGTACACCACCCGACCACCGGCATGCAGCGCGCGGCGGTTTTCATCGCGCATCACTGCACCACCGCCCGTGGCCAATACCACGCCATCGCAGCCGCACAGCTCAGCGATCATCGCCTGCTCGCGGTCACGAAAGCCCAGCTCGCCTTCCTTATCGAAGATCCATGGGATATTGGCACCCGTGCGCAATTCAATTTCCTTGTCGGAATCTTTGAATGGCAGGCGCAGCTCTTTGGCCAGCAAACGGCCGATGGTGCTTTTTCCAGCCCCCATCGGTCCTACAAGAATCAAATTTCGCACAGAATCAACGACTCACAGCAATCGCCTGGTTATTCATAATACGCGGAGTCAGGAATACCAGCAGCTCGGATTTTTTCTCCGCCACCACATCGCGCCGGAAAAGGCGGCCAAGATACGGCACATCGCCCAAAAATGGCACTTTATCTACCACTTTGCTTTGGGTATTGGAGAAAACCCCGCCGATGACAATGGTCTCGCCGTCCTTGACCAACACCTTGGCGTTGACCTCGTTTTTCTTGATCGGCGGTACGTCGTTGAGTTTGTTGAGGTAGTCAGGCTCATCCTTGGTGACCTTGACCTCCATGATCACCCGGTCGTCAGGGGTGATCTGCGGGGTGACTTCCAGCGACAACGAAGCCTCCTTGAAGGACACCGACGTGGCGCCACTGGAGCTGGATTCTTGATAGGGGATCTCGGTGCCCTTGAGGATGCGCGCGGTTTCCTTGTCAGAAGTGACCACCTTGGGTTGCGAGACGATTTCACCATTGCCGGTTTTCTCCATGGCGGTCAGCTCCAGGTCCAGCAGCAGGTTATCGGTGATAAAGGCGATGCCCAGGCCCGAGGTGCCCGTCAGCGAACCCAAGTCGACAAAGGGCGAACTGGGCGGGTTTTCCGGCGGTTCCGCGCCTTCAGGTTGAGGTTTGGGAATGCCGCCCGCGCCCCAGTTACCGCGATTGAGTCGCCCACCCCAGCGTGCGCCCAGACTTTTGTCGTAATCGACATTGGCCTCGACAATCCGCGCCTCGATCATGACCTGGCGCACCGGAATATCCAGCTGTGCCACGATCCGCCGCAGCTCTTCCAAACGCTCCCCGGTCTGGTAGGCGATGATGTTGTTGGTGCGGTCATCGACGGCTACCGAGCCACGCTCGTCGGTGACGCCCTCAAGGCCGGTGACCGACTGGAACAGTTTGGCCAAGTCGGCCGCCTTGGCGTAATTGACTTGCAACAGCTCCCGCCGCAAGGGCGCCAGTTCAGCCATTTGCTTGCGCGACTCGAGGGTCAGCAGCTCACGCGCAGCCAACTCTTCGGCGGGCGCCACCAGCAATACGCCGGCCTTGACCCGCTTATCCAAGCCTTTGGCTTGCAGCACCAGGTCCAGCGCCTGGTCCCAGGGCACATCCTTGAGGCGCAGGGTGATCGAGCCCTGCACATCGTCGCTGGCGATCAGGTTGAGGCCCGCCACATCGGCAATTTGCTGAAGCGCGGTGCGCAGCTCGATGCTCTGGAAGTTGAGGTTAAGCCTGTCCCCTTTGTAGGCGCCCACTGTGACGTTAGCGGGGGGCGGCAACTGGATCAGGTCTACGCGATTGGGCACAGCAACAACCATCGGTGTCGTGAACGCTATCCATAGCGCCACACCGAAGGACGAGAAAGTCCTTTTCATTGTTTGATTCCGTTATGAGTTGACGTTTAACACGAGGGTTCGAGGGCGTTCCAGCCAGGCTCCCTGGCCATCAGGAAACAGTTCGACCAGTTCTATATAACGCTCATGAATGGCCGTGACCCGGCCATGGTCCGGCCCCAAATAGTCACCGACCGCCAGGCGATGCACCTTGGATGCGGCACGCAGCAGGGCAAAAGCCTGCAGCCCACGGGCCAGCGTGCCGACCATCTGGAACTGTTCCACCGCAAGGCTTTCCAGGGCTCCGCGCGGCCGGCCGAGGTCCGGCGCACGGGCTGGCCGACCAGGAACATGATCGACTTGAACGGCAAGCCGCTGGAAAGGATCGCGCAAGCCGCTGATGTCGTAGACAAGGGGCTGCCCCCGCTGGACCTGCCCAGCCACCCCGCCGCCTTGCCGCCAGTAGGTCTTGACCAGCAGATCGAGGCGCACCAGCGTGCCCTCACGCCGTAGGGTAACGTCGTGCACCGTGGCGATTCGCGGCAGGCTACCCAGGCTGCTCAGGAACATTGCCTGGTCGTGATAAGCCCCGGTCAAACCGATCTGCACCGGCTGCTCGTGATAGAACGACCGAGGCTGCTCATCCAGTGGAGTGACACTCTCGACCAGCAAACCATTGGCCAACGCCAAGCCAGCGATGTCTTCCAGCAAGCCGGGCATTTCGGACGCTCCAGGCAGCGCCTGAAAAAGCTCATCGGCTGTCGCCTGCATCAGCTGGAGCTGTTGCGTGCGCGCCTCAAGGCTGGCAGCCAGGACTGTCTTCTGTGTGACGTGCTGCTGCAGGGCCACTTCCCGCGCCTCGACCTGGCGCAACCGCTCCCGCGAAGGGCTCAGGTACACAAGGTCGCCCACCACAAACACCACGCCCGCCAGTGCACAGCCCAACAGGGCCTTGCCAGGTAGGGGCCATTTCGCAGCGTTGTGAGTGAGTGCAGAAAGAGTGAGCCTTGGCAGGCTCAAGGTTGAGCCCCGGAGGACTGGCCCTGGCGCACCATCAGCTGGAATTCGTTGTTACCGCGTGCGCCATCCGTTCGCACCTGTTGCAACTGAGTGGAATGGGCACCTTGCGCCGCCTCCAGGCGGCGCATCAACTGGGCGATGTCCTGGCTGGATTCGGCGCTGCCGCTGATACTCACCGTATCGCCCTTCGCCACCACTTCGTGCAGGTGCACCCCGTCGGGTACCGCGCGCGCCAACTGATCCAGCAGTTGAGCACCGGATGAGCGGGCATCGTGCAGGTCTTGCACGACCTTCATGCGCTGCGCCAATTGCTGGCTTTGTTCCTGCAGGTCGTCGATGGTCTTGATACGCGAATCCAGGCCAGCGATGTCCTTGCCCAGATGGTCATTGCGGGTCACCTGCCGGTCAATCGCCTGGTCGATCACCTGGTCCGCCAGCCATACGGCGGCGAGCGTGGCGCAGGCGAACGCCAGCAAAAACGCCAGCCAATACTTGCGTCGCCGCTCTGCCAGCGCCTGGCGCCATGGCAATAGGTTGATTCGTGTCTTCAAGCGAAACTCCTCAGGGCCAGCCCGCAAGCAATTCCCATCCCTTGGGCATCCACGGCCCATTGTGCACCATCGACTCGATGGCCCGGCGTGAAGCTGGCGAAATCCTGACTGCAAGCGCGCGCCAATGCAAACGCTTCGACGTCGACCACCCTCGGCACCAACCCGGCCAGGGCCAGAACGGCTTCCCGCGCCTCTACCTGCTCTTTCAGGCACGCGGCCAGCAGTACCTCGACGCGGCCTGGATTGAGGGCTGTTGGCCCGCGCACTTGAAAGTCGATAGCCACGTCATCCAGCGGATAAGGAATGTACTGGTCCGCCTCCATCTGGATCATCCAGGTCATCTCATCGTCAGTGAGCCCGGCCTCCATCTCGATCATCCGCGTGATCACCGAAGGCCCGGCCACGGCAGCCGCAGCGCCACGGGCCGACGTCGACAACCGCGACAACGCACTGCGCAGAGCGCGTGCCACAGCGTCGAGATCGAGGAATGTGCCGTCGACCACTGCGTGCGCAGGCAATGCCTGCGTGACGTAGCCCTGAACGCTGTAGCCTGAAGTGCAGCGGCCCAGCTCGACCAGCCGTATGGCCCTGTCATTGATGTCGACACCCAGAAGCGTGTCGACTTTGCGCGTGAAAAATCCCTTTCCCATAAAACTCCCCAACACTTTGTCTGTCATACCGCCTGATTGCCGCCGGGCGCCATGCATTCGGTCGACTTGTTGAACAGGCGCGAATGACGCCCGAAGTCGAAAAATGCTTTAATGCCCAGCGTTTTTTCCCGCTTTTTATCTGCAGCTCGGGTCGATCCATCGTTTGCCATGCATGCCCCGACGCCTAACTCATTCTTTTCTCTGGAAATCCAAAAGCCTTGATTCGTCTGCTGAAGTTTTTCGGGTACTCCATTGTCGCCATCGTTTGCGGGCTGCTGCTCGTGCTCAGCGGGGCCTACCTCTACCTTAGTCCGGGTTTGCCTTCCGTAGAGGCCCTCAGAAGTATCCAGTTGCAGATTCCTTTGCGGGTCTACAGCAGCGATGAAAAACTGATCGCGGAGTTCGGCGAAATGCGCCGCACACCGATCCGTTTTGCCGATATTCCGCCCAATTTCATCAGCGCCCTGCTCTCGGCCGAAGACGATAATTTTGCCAACCACTATGGCGTCGACCCCAGCAGCCTGGTGCGTGCGGCGACACAATTGGTAAAAAGCGGACACATTCAATCCGGCGGCAGCACCATCACCATGCAGGTGGCGAAGAACTTCTTCCTCACCAGCGAGCGCAGCTTTTCGCGCAAGGCCACCGAGATCCTCCTGGCACTGCAGATCGAACGTCAGCTGACCAAGGACGAGATCCTCGAGCTGTACGTGAACAAGATCTACCTGGGCAACCGCGCCTACGGAATCGAGGCGGCCTCCCAGGTCTACTATGGCAAGTCCATCCGTGACGCCAGCCTGGCGCAGATGGCCATGATTGCCGGCCTGCCCAAAGCGCCATCGCGCTTCAACCCACTGGCCAACCCGGCCCGCAGCAAAGAACGTCGCGACTGGATCCTGGGCCGCATGTACAAGCTGGGCAAAATCGACCAGGCCGCTTACGAAAGCGCCGTGGCCGAGCCTTTGAACGCCAGCTACCACGTGCCGACACCGGAAGTGAACGCCCCTTATATCGCCGAGATGGCGCGTGCCGAGATGGTCGGCCGTTACGGCAGCGAGGCCTACACAGAAGGCTTCCGCGTGACCACCACCGTACCGAGCAACTTGCAGGACATCGCCAATGAGGCGGTGCATTCAGGCCTCATCACCTACGACCAGCGCCACGGTTACCGGGGCCCTGAATCGCGCCTGCCGGGCAAAACGCTGAGCGCCTGGACCACAGAGCTTGGCAAACAACGCCCGATCAGCGGCCTGGAGCCGGCCATCGTCACCCAGGTGAAGAAAGATGGCGTGCAGGTGCTGACCCGTACCGGCGAAGCCCATGTGGCGTGGGACAGCATGAAATGGGCGCGCCCTTTCCTGAATACCAACAGCATGGGCGCGATGCCTAAGCAGCCGTCGGACGTGGCTCAAGTGGGCGATCTGATCCGCGTACAACGCCAGAAGGACGACAGCCTCAAATTCAGCCAGGTGCCACTGGCCCAAGGCGCGCTGGTTTCGCTGGACCCACAGAATGGTGCAATCCGCGCCCTGGTCGGCGGCTTCGCGTTTGAGCAGAGCAACTACAACCGCGCGACCCAGGCCAAGCGCCAGCCGGGCTCGAGCTTCAAGCCGTTCATCTACAGCGCCGCACTGGACAACGGCTACACCGCCGCCAGCCTGGTCAACGATGCACCTATCGTGTTTGTCGACGAGTACCTGGACAAGGTCTGGCGTCCGAAGAACGACACCAACACCTTCCTCGGCCCGATCCGCATCCGTGAGGCGCTGTACAAGTCGCGTAACCTGGTGTCGATCCGCTTGCTGCAGGCCATGGGCGTGGGCAAGACAATCGATTACATGACGCGCTTTGGCTTCGCCAAGTCGGACCTGCCGCCGAACCTGTCCCTGGCCTTGGGTACGGCGACCCTTACACCGATGGAAATCGCCACCGGCTGGAGCACGTTTGCCAACGGCGGCTACAAGATCGCGCCGTATCTGATCGACAAGATCGAAAGCCGCAATGGCGACACCCTGTTCACGGCCAACCCGCCGCGCGTGCCGGGTGATGTGGTCAACGGCGTGGCGGCGACTGATGGCCTGGCAGCTCCGAGCAACGGAGGCATCACCATCGAGCCGACCCCAGGCACAACGCCTGCGGCCAACGGCACGCCAGCTGAGCCCCAGACGCCTGCCGTCGCCGAGCGCATCGTCGACGGCCGTACCACTTATATCCTCAACAGCATCCTGGAAGACGTCATCAAGAAAGGTACCGGCCGCCGCGCACTGGCGCTGAACCGTCCGGACATCGCCGGCAAGACCGGTACCACCAACGAGTCCAAGGACGCCTGGTTCTCCGGCTACAACGCCGACTACGTGACCACCGTATGGACCGGTTATGACCAGCCGGAAAGCCTGGGCCGCCGCGAGTTCGGGGGCACCGTCGCACTGCCGATCTGGATGAGCTACATGGGCGCGGCCTTGAAGGACAAGCCGCCGCACACGCAGCCTGAGCCGGAAGGCATCCTCAGCCTGCGCATCGACCCGGTCAGCGGCCGCGCGGCCTCGCCAAGCACGCCGAATGCGTACTTCGAACTGTTCAAGAGCGAAGACACGCCGCCATCGGTCAATGAGCTGGGCAATGGTGTTGCGCCGGGCAGCCCACTGCCGGCGGACGAGGCGGCGCCGATCGATTTGTTCTGACCTGTAGTGAGCGGGCTTGTCGAGTCGTCGCACCGCCCGCGCTGGGTGGCGAAGCCGCCCTAATCCAGGCACCGAGTTTCTCCAGTTAGAACGAAGTGTCAGGTGTTGGGGCGGCTTCGCCACCCAGCGCGGGGCAAGCCCGCTCACTACAAGGCCATCGGCGAACTCCAGACAGCAAAAAGCCCCGACTCGTGAGAGCCGGGGCTTTTTGTTGGTGCGCTACAACGGCTTAACCGTTGAACACATCATCCACGCTTTGCAGCGGGTAGTTTTTCGGATACGGCAGGGTGGCCACACCGGTCTCGATGGCGGCTTTGGCCACGGCATCGGAGATCAGGGTGATCAGGCGCTTATCCATTGGTTTCGGGATGATGTACTCACGACCGAATTCCAGCTTGGCGCCGCCGTAGGCATCGCACACATCCTGAGGCACCGGCAGCTTGGCCAGTTCGCGCAGGGCGTTGGCGGCCGCCACTTTCATCTCTTCGTTGATGCGCTTGGCGCGAACGTCCAGGGCGCCACGGAAGATGAACGGGAAGCCCAGTACGTTGTTGACCTGGTTCGGGTAGTCCGAACGGCCAGTCGCCATGATCACGTCGTTACGGGTGGCGTGCGCCAGTTCCGGGGCGATTTCCGGGTCTGGGTTGGAGCAGGCGAACACGATCGGGTTGGCCGCCATGGACTTCAGGCCTTCGGCGCTCAGCAGGTTCGGACCGGACAGGCCGACGAACACGTCGGCACCGTTCAGGGCGTCAGCCAGGGTGCGCTTGGAGGACGGGTGGGCAAACATCGCCTTGTACTGGTTCAGGTCGGTACGCTCGGACTGGATCACGCCCTTGCTGTCGACCATGTAGATGTTTTCCAGCTTGGCGCCCATGCTGACGATCAGCTTCATGCAAGAGATGGCTGCAGCGCCGGCGCCCAGGCAGACGATCTTGGCATCAGCCAGGGTCTTGCCGGCGATTTCCAGGGCGTTGATCATGCCGGCCGCGGTAACGATCGCGGTGCCGTGCTGGTCATCGTGGAATACCGGAATGTCGCACTGTTCGATCAGGGCCTTTTCGATCTCGAAGCACTCAGGTGCCTTGATGTCTTCCAGGTTGATGCCACCGAAGGTGATGGAAATGCGCTTGACCGTGTCGATGAAAGCCTGCGGGCTCTCGGAGTCGACTTCGATGTCGAAAACGTCGATGCCGGCAAAGCGCTTGAACAGCACGCCCTTACCTTCCATCACCGGCTTGGAAGCCAATGGGCCGAGGTTACCCAGGCCGAGAATCGCGGTGCCATCGGAAATCACTGCAACCAGGTTGCCTTTACCGGTGTACTTGTACGCCAGTTCAGGGTCGCGGGCGATTTCACGTACGGGCTCGGCAACACCAGGGCTGTAGGCCAGCGACAGGTCGCGGGCGGTGGCAGTGGCCTTGGTGAGCTCTACACTCAGCTTTCCTGGACGAGGATGGGCATGATATTCGAGAGCGGCAGTTTTCAAATCAGACATATCGGCATTCCGCTTTTACTGTTGGTCGACGGACCGCCGAGGATACGCGTGTCGTAAAGTCCCTACAAGACTGGGCGGTCACAGGTGTCAAGGCCCCAAAGCGCCGTACTTTGGTCTAAGGCCACGGGATACAAGGGCTCAACTGTTCACAATCGACCAAAAAAATGTCTACAATTTTTTCTTATTCAGTCGATTTAAGCATACTGGGATCGGTCAGCGGCAACAGCCAGCGGGCCTGGTCGTTTTTCAGGCCGCCACGCTCAGCACGGTCCTGCACCCAGCCACGGGCCTCAATTGTCTTACCTTGCAGACCACTGAGCCATGCGGCGTCGAATTGGCGGACGAGGTCGGGTGCAATGCGTAATACCAGTGCCCCCTGCAATTCGATCCAGACTCCGCCGCGATTGCGCTCGATCTTGCTTACCCGCCCGCTGACCAAGGCAAAGCCGGATTGCTTGAGTTGCGCCACATTTTGCACGGGTGATTGCCGCCAAAGACCCAGCCGCGCCTTGCGGGCAGCGTTTTCGGCAGCCTGCTGGCAAGCGACGAGATCGACATTGGGCGCAACACCTACTTGAAACCCCAGCCCCTGGGCCAGCAGTTGTGCTTCCAGGTTCTCGCCGTCAGCGCTGTAGAGGTGGGCCAACGTTCGGCCGTAACGGTCCTTGCTCTCGCGGCCTGGCACCAGCCCGACGCGGTGGTTGCTGGCATCCACCAGGGCCTGCAAATGCTGGCGGGCAGCGACGGCATAGGGCTCATCGGAGCGGCCACGCTTGCCGGTTTCCGGTGCATTGAGGCCAATCATCCGCACGCTGCGACCATCCTTGAGGCGCACCGTGTCGCCATCCACCACGCGCTGCACCTCCACCTGGGCCAGGGCGGCCGGAGCGGGGCAAAACACCTCGGCCTGGGCGACTGAAAGCCAAATCCCAGGCATAAAAAAGGCGCCCGCGAGGGACGCCTTTTTCAACAGCTGGCAAAAGCCCATAAGACTTTTGAGCCTTACTCTGCTGGAGTAGCAGCAGGCTTCTTGCCGAAAGCACCAAAGCGATCTGCGAAGCGCTGTACACGGCCGCCGGTGTCCAGAGTTTTCTGCTTACCGGTGTAGAACGGGTGGCACTCGTTGCATACGTCAGTACCCAGTGGCTTGCACAGGTTCGAACGGGTTTCGAACTTGTTGCCGCAGCTGCAGGTGACTTCGATGGTTTCGTACGCTGGATGGATATCGGCTTTCATGGCACTTCCTCGGGCTAGCGTGCCGCCACTCGACACTATTGTCGAATACCGCACGTAATTAGGCCGCGGATTCTACCAGACCTTTTCAATCGTGCAAGCGGCGACACTATTTGCTTGTAAAGATAAAAGCACCTTTCATCAGAAAAGCGCGGCATACCCAAGCCACCCCTCGTCTGCTAGGCTCGCGCCCCTGCGCCACCGCCTGCCTTTATATGAGACCCCTCGCGTGCCCGACGCCATATTGCGCCTAGCCCTGCCCTCGCCCCTGCGCCGCCTGTTCGATTACCGGGCCCCGGCCGGCGTGCTGCGGGCGCAGTTGCAGCCGGGCATGCGCGTGCGCGTACCGTTCGGGCGCCGCGAGATGATCGGCATCCTGGTAGAAATCGCCGACCACAGCGAAGTGCCGGCCGAGAAACTCAAGCCGGCCTTGGCGATCCTCGACGCCACCCCACCGCTGCCACCCGCGCTGTTCAAGCTGTGCCTTTGGACCGCCCAGTATTACCAGCACAGCCTGGGCGACACCTTGAGCTGGGCGCTGCCGGTGCTGCTGCGCCAGGGTGAACTGGCCGAAGCGCGCCAGGAACGCTTCTGGTCGATGGTCCCCGGGGCGCGACTCGACGACCCGCGCATCGCTCGCGCGCCGCGCCAGCGTGAAGCCTTGGCCACATTGGCGCAGCACCCCCATGGCGTGGCTCACCAGCTATTAAGCAAGCTGATGCTGAGCAAAGACAGCCTCGACCTGCTGTTGGCCAAAGGCATGGTGCAGGTGGAAATCCGCAAGCACGCCCCCGATGCCCGTCACGAACACTGGCTGGCGCAACCGGAACTGCCGCTGAACCCCGAACAACGCGCCGCCTATGAGGCGATTCGCGCCGGCTTCGACAGTTTCCACGCCTTCCTGCTGGCCGGCGTCACCGGCAGCGGCAAGACCGAAGTCTATCTGCAGTTGATCCGCGAAACCCTGCAGGCCGGCAAACAGGCGCTGGTGCTGATCCCCGAGATCAACCTGGGCCCGCAGACCCTGGCGCGCTTCGAACAGCGCTTCAACGCACGCATCGCGCTGGTGCACTCGGCGGTCAACGACCGTGAACGCCTGGAGTCCTGGCTGGCCGCGCGCGATGGCGACGCCGACATTATTATCGGCACCCGCTCGGCCCTGTTTACGCCGATGAAAAACCCCGGGCTGATCATCATCGACGAGGAGCATGACGGCTCCTACAAGCAGCAGGAAGGCCTGCGCTACCACGCTCGCGACCTCGCACTGGTGCGCGCACGCCAGGAAGACATCCCGATTGTGCTGGGTTCGGCCACGCCGTCCCTGGAAAGCCTGCACAACGCCTACACCGGCCGTTACGGCCTCCTGCGCCTGAACGAGCGGGCGGGCGGCGCCAAGCAGCCACGTTTCCTGCGCCTGGACGTCAAAAGCCGCCCGCTGGACAGCGGTATTTCCGGTCCGATGCAACAAGCCATCGGCCAGACCCTCGCCGCCGGCCAGCAGGTGTTGGTGTTTCTCAATCGCCGAGGCTTTGCGCCGACCTTGCTGTGTCATGACTGTGGCTGGATGTCCGAATGCGAGCGCTGCGATGCGCGCATGACCGTGCACCAGCGCCATGGCGAGTTGCGCTGCCACCATTGCGGCCATGTGGAACGGGTGCCGCGTCACTGCCCGCAGTGCGGCAAGGTCGACCTGCGACCGGTAGGCGCAGGGACCGAACGGGCCGAAGAACGCCTGGGCATCCTGTTCCCAGACTACCCGGTACTGCGCGTCGACCGGGACAGCACGTCGCGCAAGGACGCGATGAACCAACTGTTCGCGACCATCCAGAAAGGCCAGCCGTGCATCCTGATCGGCACGCAAATGCTTGCCAAAGGGCACCACTTTCCACGAGTGACGCTGGTATCGATCCTGGATGCCGATGGCGGGCTGTTCTCCGGGGATTTTCGCGCCAGCGAACGCATGGCACAGTTGATCGTCCAAGTCGCCGGCCGCGCGGGCCGCGCCGAAGAGCCAGGCCGGGTGATTATCCAGACGCACCTGGCCGACCACCCACTGCTGATCCAACTGACGGAACAAGGCTACTTTGCCTTCGCCGAACAGGCGCTCAGCGAACGCCGCGCCGCCGGCCTGCCGCCGTTTTCCCACCTGGCCTTGCTGCGCGCCGAGGCCCACAAACCGGGGCAAGCAGAGAGCTTTCTGGATGAAGCGTGCAGCGCCGCCGAACGTCTGCTCGGCGAACTGGGTCTGAGCGGCATCGAACTGCTCGGCCCGGTGCCCGCGCCCATGGAGCGCCGCGCCGGGCGCTATCGGGCTCAGCTACTCTTGCAGGCAACCTCGCGCGCGCCCCTGCATCGGCTATTAAGTAGCTGGTTGCTTGCCTTGGAGCAAATGCCCAGTGGCCGACAGGTGAGATGGTCGCTGGACGTTGACCCGGTAGACCTTTATTGAATTGCCTTGTGGCGAGGGAGCAAGCTCCCTCGCCACAGGTTAATCGTCTGTGAAGGTCCGACGAAGGTTGGCAAGCCCGCCCTCGCCACGGATAATGCCCAGTTTTTCCACCTGCGCATCGCGCACCGCCGCTTGCGGTCGAAAGAGAACACCATGAAAGACACCATTCGCCAGCTGATCCAACAAGCCCTCACCCAACTCGTCAACGAAGGTGTGTTGCCTGAAGGCCTGACGCCGGCGATCCAGGTGGAAAACACCCGCGACAAGACCCACGGCGACTTCGCCAGCAACATCGCGATGATGCTGTCCAAGCCTGCAGGCATGAAACCGCGCGACCTGGCGGAAAAAATCATCGCTGCGCTGCCTGTCGACGATAGTGTGACCAAGGCCGAAATCGCCGGCCCAGGTTTCATCAACTTCTTCCAGAACACCCAGGCGTTGGCCGGCCGTCTCGACGCGGCCTTGGCCGATGCCCGCGTGGGCGTGCGCAAGGCCGGTCCGGCCCAGCGCACCGTGGTCGACTTGTCGGCGCCTAACCTGGCCAAAGAGATGCACGTTGGCCACTTGCGTTCGACCATCATCGGCGACGGCGTGGCCCGGGTATTGGAGTTCCTCGGTGATGAGGTCGTGCGCCAGAACCACGTGGGCGACTGGGGCACGCAGTTCGGCATGCTGATGGCCTACCTGCAGGAAAACCCGATCACCAGCGATGAACTGTCGGACCTGGAAAACTTCTACCGCGCCGCCAAGAAACGTTTTGACGAGTCGGAAGCGTTCGCCGACCGCGCCCGCGGCCTGGTCGTCAAGCTGCAAGCCGGTGATGCCGAATGCCTGGCACTGTGGAGCAAGTTCAAAGACATTTCGCTGTCCCACTGCCAGAAGATCTACGAACTGCTCAACGTCAAGCTGACCATGGCCGATGTGATGGGCGAGAGCGCCTACAACGACGACCTGATCAACGTGGTCAATGACTTGAAGGCAGCGGGCATGTTGGTCGAGAGCAACGGCGCCCAGTGCGTGTTCCTCGACGAATTCAAGAACGCCGACGGCGAGCCGCTGCCGGTGATCATCGTCAAGGCCGATGGCGGCTACCTCTACGCCACCACCGACCTGGCCGCCGTGCGCTACCGCAGTGGCACGCTCAAGGCTGACCGCGCCCTGTACTTCGTCGACCAGCGCCAGGCCCTGCATTTCCAGCAAGTGTTCGCCGTGGCGCGCAAGGCCGGTTTCGTGACCCACCCGATGGACATGGAACACATGGGCTTCGGCACCATGAACGGCGCCGATGGCCGCCCGTTCAAGACCCGTGACGGCGGCACCGTGAAGCTGATCGACCTGCTGACCGAAGCCCAGGAACGGGCCTACACCCTGGTGAAGGAGAAGAACCCTGAGCTGGCCGAGGCTGACCTGCGCAACATCGCCCGCGTGGTGGGCATTGGTGCGGTGAAATACGCCGACCTGTCCAAGCACCGCACCAGCGACTACAGCTTCAACTTCGACCTGATGCTCAACTTCGAAGGCAACACCGCGCCCTACCTGCTGTACGCCTACACCCGCGTGGCCGGCGTGTTCCGCAAGCTGGGCAAGGACTTCAGTGAAGTCGAAGGCCAGATCGACCTGCAAGCGCCGCACGAACAGGAGCTGGCCGCCAAGCTCGCGCAATTTGGCGAAGTGCTGAACAGCGTGGGTGAAAAAGGCACGCCGCATGTCCTCTGCACCTACCTGTACGAAGTCGCCGGCCTGTTCTCCAGCTTCTACGAGAACTGCCCGATCCTCACCGCCGACGACGAAGCCCAGAAGCAAAGTCGCCTGCGCCTCGCCGCACTGGCTGGACGGACCCTCAAGCAAGGCCTGGAATTGTTAGGCCTGGAAACCCTGGAGCGTATGTAAGTTGGCTGCCAAGAAAAAACCTGCACCCAAGCGCGGCGCCAGCCGCTACCAGGCCCCAGCGAAAAAGCCGATCCCGGGCTGGTTGTGGATGGCGATCGGCCTCACGGTCGGCGCGTTTGTCGTGTTTCTGATGAAGCTGGACCCCGGCCAGGGTGACGACGTCAAACGCGTCAAACAGGAGCAGCAGAAAGCCACCAAAATGGCCGAAGCCAACAAGACCGCACCAAGCCCGACGGCACCGGTGAAGCCGAAGTACGACTTCTACACGCTGCTGCCGGAATCGGAAGTGATCGTGCCGCCTGACGCCGTTCCGGAGAAAACCCTGCCGACACCGCAAGTGCCGACCACACCGGTGACCCCGGCGGAAGCGGCAAAAATCGACACCGCGCGTGCCCAGGCTGCACTGGCCGGGATTACGCCGCCGCCAGCCCCGCCGGTAGCAGAGACCAAGGCCGCACCGGTGACCAAGTTCTTCCTGCAGGCGGGCTCGTTCCCGAAACAGGCGGACGCGGATCGCGTGCGGGCGCAGATCATTCTGCTGGGCCAGACGGTGACGGTAGAGTCCGGCACGGTGAAAGAGGCGACGTGGTATCGCGTGCTGGTGGGGCCGTTCAGCAACCGTGAACAACTGACCGTGGCGCAGAAACAATTGGCCGGCGCCGGGTTTAGCAACCTGTTGTTACAACAACGCCAGAGCCGCTGACCTTCAGCCAACCTGGATCAAATGTGGGAGGGGGCTTGCCCCCGATAGCAGTAGATCAGTCAACATTTTCGGTGACTGACACACTGCCATCGGGAGCAAGCCCCCTCCCACATTTGGTTTTGCACCGCTCTGGAATGTGTGTCAGACCGATAAACACCACTCGTCCGCCATAAACCCCTACAGTTGAAATCCCCCCCACCACCCCCATATCAGTTTCCATCAGGGCATTTTCGCCCCGCTGCGTGGAGACTCTCCCCTTGACCACCATCGTTTCAGTACGTCGCCACGGCAAAGTCGTCATGGGCGGCGACGGCCAGGTTTCCCTGGGTAATACCGTGATGAAAGGCAACGCCAAGAAAGTGCGTCGCCTGTACCACGGCCAGGTTCTCGCAGGCTTTGCCGGCGCTACCGCCGACGCCTTCACCCTCTTCGAGCGCTTCGAAGGCCAGCTTGAGAAACATCAGGGCCACCTCGTGCGTGCCGCCGTCGAACTCGCCAAAGAGTGGCGCACCGACCGCTCCCTCAGCCGCCTGGAAGCCATGCTGGCCGTCGCCAACAAAGACGCTTCCCTGATCATCACCGGTAATGGCGATGTGGTTGAGCCTGAACATGGCCTGATCGCCATGGGTTCCGGCGGTGGCTACGCCCAAGCCGCAGCCAGCGCACTGTTGAAGAAAACCGACCTGTCGGCCCGCGAAATCGTCGAGACCGCCCTGGGCATCGCCGGTGATATCTGCGTGTTCACCAACCACAACCAGACCATTGAGGAGCAGGACCTCGCCGAGTAAGCCGTAGGCTTATTCGCGCTTGAGGCCGCCAAACACTATGTCCATGACTCCCCGCGAAATCGTCCATGAACTCAACCGCCATATCATCGGCCAGGACGATGCCAAGCGCGCCGTTGCCATTGCGCTGCGTAACCGCTGGCGCCGGATGCAACTGCCCGAAGAACTGCGCGTTGAAGTAACGCCGAAGAACATCCTGATGATCGGCCCGACCGGCGTCGGTAAAACCGAAATCGCCCGTCGCCTGGCCAAGCTGGCCAACGCGCCGTTCATCAAGGTCGAAGCCACCAAATTCACCGAAGTAGGCTACGTCGGCCGCGACGTCGAGTCGATCATTCGTGACCTCGCCGACGCCGCCTTGAAGCTGCTGCGCGAACAGGAAATGACCAAGGTCAGCCACCGCGCCGAAGACGCCGCCGAAGAACGCATCCTCGATGCCCTGCTGCCACCGGCCCGCATGGGCTTCAACGAAGACGCCGCGCCGGCCTCGGATTCCAATACCCGCCAGCTGTTCCGCAAGCGTCTGCGTGAAGGCCAGCTGGACGACAAGGAAATCG
This sequence comes from Pseudomonas petroselini, assembly GCF_045037875.1. NCBI lineage: Bacteria > Pseudomonadati > Pseudomonadota > Gammaproteobacteria > Pseudomonadales > Pseudomonadaceae > Pseudomonas > Pseudomonas petroselini. The sequence continues at coordinate 1,130,631 of NZ_CP173614.1, read as the reverse complement.
AGATCGAAGTCGCCGAAGTCTCCGGCGTCGACATCTCTGCGCCGCCTGGCATGGAAGAAATGACCAGCCAGTTGCAGAACCTGTTTGCCAACATGGGCAAGGGCAAGAAGAAAAGCCGCAAGCTCAAGGTGAAGGAAGCGCTGAAACTGGTGCGCGACGAAGAAGCCGGGCGCCTGGTGAATGAGGAAGAACTCAAGGCCAAGGCCCTGGAGGCGGTCGAGCAGCACGGCATCGTGTTTATCGACGAGATCGACAAGGTCGCCAAGCGCGGTAACTCGGGCGGCGTGGACGTATCCCGTGAAGGCGTACAGCGCGACCTGCTGCCGCTGATCGAAGGCTGCACCGTGAACACCAAGCTGGGCATGGTCAAGACCGACCACATCCTGTTCATCGCCTCCGGTGCGTTCCACCTGAGCAAGCCAAGCGACCTGGTGCCGGAGCTGCAAGGCCGCCTGCCGATTCGCGTGGAGCTCAAGGCGCTGACCCCGGGCGATTTCGAACGCATCCTCAGCGAGCCGCATGCGTCGCTCACTGAGCAGTACCGTGAGCTGCTGAAAACCGAAGGCCTGGGCATCGAGTTCCAACCGGACGGCATCAAGCGCCTGGCGGAGATCGCCTGGCAGGTCAACGAGAAGACCGAGAACATCGGTGCGCGTCGCCTGCACACCTTGCTGGAGCGCTTGCTGGAGGAAGTGTCCTTCAGCGCCGGTGACCTGGCAGGTGCGCAGAATGGCGAAGTGATCAAGATCGACGCGGATTACGTCAACAGCCACTTGGGCGAATTGGCGCAGAACGAAGACTTGTCGCGCTACATTCTGTAAGCCTCACACAGAATCGCTTCGCTTCAATGTGGGAGGGGGCTTGCCCCCGATAGCGGTTTGTCAGACAGATATATGCTGACTGACACACTGCTATCGGGGGCAAGCCCCCTCCCACATGTTGAAGCCGGTTTCTTCAGGATCATTACCTATGTCCAAATTCCCCACCGCGGTAAACCTGCACAAAACCTCCAACACCCTCGGCCTCACCTACGGGCCCGACGAGGTGTATCAACTGCCTGCCGAACTGCTGCGCACCCACTCGCCTTCCGCCGAGGTCCAGGGCCACGGTAAACCCATCCTGCAATTCGGCAAGCTCAACGTCCGGTTGACCAAGATCGAACCGGCCGGCCAGTACGCACTGAAATTGACCTTCGACGACGGGCATGACAGCGGACTATTCACCTGGGACTACCTCTACCAACTGGCCGTGCGTCAGGATGCACTGTGGGCTGATTATCTCGCCGAGCTCAAAGCGGCCGGCAAAACCCGCGACCCGAGCGAGTCGGTCGTCCGCCTGATGCTCTAGTCCAGGCCTCTTGCTCATTAGTGGGCATTTTCTAATCGCTTCTGCTTGAATGCCCTGTCGCGTGACCAAAGATTGGTCCGCTTGCGAAAAAAATTAAACTCGGGTAACCAATGGAGCTGGCAAGTTCCCTGCATTTGACGATGCGGTATCAACGGTCACCCGAGTCGCAGTACCAGGCGTGTGTTGTGTATCGAAACTTCGTACGCAGCGGTACCCGGTACTCGTCTTTCGGACAATGGAGCGTCGTAGATGAGTAACAAGAACAACGATGACTTGAAACGCCAGGCCTCGGAAAACACCCTGGGGCTTAACCCGATCATCGCGTTACGCAAAAAGGATTTATTGGCGTCGGCGAAGATGGTGCTGACCCAAGCCATCAAGCAACCGTTGCACAGCGTCAAGCATGTCGCGCATTTTGGCGTCGAGTTGAAGAACGTGATGTTCGGCAAATCCCAACTGACCCCCGAAAGCGACGACCGCCGCTTCCACGACCCGGCCTGGAGCCAGAACCCGCTCTACAAACGGTATTTGCAAACCTACCTGGCGTGGCGCAAGGAACTGCACGACTGGATCGGCGACAGCAACCTGTCGGAACAGGACATCAGTCGCGGCCACTTCGTGATCAACCTGATGACCGAAGCCATGGCCCCCACCAACAGCGCGGCCAACCCGGCGGCGGTCAAACGCTTCTTCGAGACCGGCGGCAAGAGCCTGCTCGATGGCCTGTCCCACCTGGCCAAGGACATGGTGCACAACGGCGGCATGCCGAGCCAGGTCAACATGGGCGCGTTTGAAGTGGGCAAGACCCTGGGCACCACCGAAGGCGCGGTGGTGTTTCGCAATGACGTACTGGAGCTGATCCAGTACAAGCCGATCACCGAACAGGTGCACGAACGCCCGCTGCTGGTGGTGCCGCCGCAGATCAACAAATTCTATGTCTTCGACCTGAGCCCGGAGAAGAGCCTGGCGCGCTTCTGCCTGCGCAATGGCCAACAGACGTTTATCGTCAGCTGGCGCAACCCGACCAAGGCCCAGCGCGAGTGGGGCCTGTCGACCTATATCGAAGCGCTGAAGGAAGCGGTCGACGTGGTCACGGCGATTACCGGCAGCAAAGACGTGAATATGCTCGGCGCCTGCTCCGGCGGCATCACCTGCACTGCCCTGCTGGGCCACTACGCGGCGCTGGGGGAGAAGAAGGTCAACGCCCTGACCCTGCTGGTGAGCGTTCTGGACACCACCTTGGACACCCAGGTGGCGCTGTTCGTCGATGAGCAGACCCTGGAAGCGGCCAAGCGCCACTCCTACCAGGCCGGCGTGCTGGAAGGCCGCGACATGGCCAAGGTGTTTGCCTGGATGCGCCCCAATGACCTGATCTGGAACTACTGGGTCAATAACTACCTGCTGGGCAACGAGCCGCCGGTGTTCGACATCCTGTTCTGGAACAACGACACCACACGCCTGCCGGCCGCCTTCCACGGCGACCTGATCGAATTGTTCAAAAATAACCCACTGGTGCGCGCCAACGCCCTGGAAGTGTGCGGCACGCCTATCGACCTCAAGCAGGTCACCGCCGATATCTACTCACTGGCCGGCACCAACGACCACATCACGCCGTGGCAGTCCTGCTACAAGTCGGCACAGCTGTTTGGTGGCAAGGTCGAGTTCGTGCTGTCCAGCAGTGGGCATATCCAGAGCATCCTCAACCCGCCGGGCAACCCCAAGGCACGCTACCAGACCAGCGACAGCCTGGCGGGCAAGCCGCTTGAGTGGCAGGAGAACGCGACCAAGCACACGGATTCGTGGTGGCTGCACTGGCAAGTGTGGCAGGCGGAGCGGGCGGGCAAGATGAAGAAGGCACCCACAAGCCTGGGTAACAAAACCTACACCGCAGCAGAGGCGGCGCCAGGCACATATGTACACGAGCGCTAGATTGAAATGCGTTCAAAGGTGGGAGGGGCGGTGCGACGATTCGACTTGCCCCCGATGGCGGCGCATCAATAACAGATGTACTGACTGACACCCTGCATCGGGGGCAAGCCCCCTCCCACATTGATTGCATTCCAACCCCACCATTTCACAGGGCTTGAGCATGCCGCAACCGTTCATCTTCCGTACCATCGACCTGGATGGCCAGACCATCCGCACGGCGGTACGCCCGGGCAAGCCTCACTTGACGCCGTTGCTGATCTTCAATGGCATCGGCGCCAACCTTGAGTTGGTGTTTCCGTTCGTCCAGGCGCTGGACCCGGACTTGGAAGTGATCGCCTTCGACGTGCCCGGCGTGGGCGGTTCATCCACACCGAACCGGCCGTACCGCTTTCCCGGCCTGGCCAAACTCACTGCACGCATGCTCGATTACCTGGACTATGGCCAGGTCAATGCGGTGGGCGTGTCGTGGGGCGGCGCATTGGCACAGCAATTTGCCTACGACTACCCGGAGCGCTGCAAAAAGCTGATCCTCGCGGCCACGGCGGCGGGTGCGGTGATGGTGCCGGGCAAGCCCAAAGTGCTGTGGCTGATGGCCAGCCCACGCCGTTACATCCAACCGTCCCACGTGGTGCGCATTGCGCCGATGATCTACGGCGGCTCGTTCCGCCGCGATTCGAAACTGGCCGCCGAGCACGCGAGCAAAGTGCGCTCGGCGGGCAAACTGGGCTACTACTGGCAGCTGTTCGCCGGGTTGGGCTGGACCAGCATCCATTGGCTGCACAAGATCCGCCAACCGACGCTGGTGCTGGCGGGAGACGACGACCCGCTGATCCCACTGATCAACATGCGCATGCTCGCCTGGCGCATCCCCAATGCACAGTTGCACATCATCGATGACGGCCACCTGTTCCTGATCACCCGGGCCGAAGCCGTTGCACCGATCATCATGAAGTTTCTCGAGGAGGAGCGCATGCGCGCGGTGATTCACCCGCGACCTGCAGTGTAAGGACCACACTGCCGCGCAACTTGCCGAGAACCGACTATGGTTCTGAATTGGCGTGCCTGTTGATGGCTTGACGAAGGAGTGTTGGCTCATGCGAGAAAGACCCGTGACGAACCCGGCGCCCACCCCTGCCGCGTTCATCAATGCGCAAAATGCAATCACCGGCCTGCGGGGGCGGGATTTGCTGTCGACCCTGCGCAGCGTTGCCGCCCATGGTTTGCGAAACCCGGTGCATACCGCCCGTCACGCCATGGCGCTGGGCGGTCAACTGGGTCGCGTCCTGCTGGGGGAGACGGTGCATGAACCCAACCCTCACGACAGCCGCTTCATTGACCCGACGTGGAAGCTCAACCCGTTCTACCGACGCAGCCTGCAAGCGTATTTGGCCTGGCAGAAACAGACCCGTCACTGGATCGATGACAGCACGCTGAGTGCCGATGACCGCGCCCGTGCGAACTTTGCCTTCTCGCTGTTCAACGATGCGGTCTCGCCCTCCAATACCCTGCTCAACCCGCTGGCCGTCAAGGAGCTGCTCAACTCCGGCGGCAACAGCGTGGTGCGTGGCGTGAGCAACCTGTTCGACGACCTGCTGCACAACAACGGCCTGCCGCGGCAGGTCAGCAAGCAGGCCTTTGAAGTCGGCAAAACCGTGGCCACCACGCCCGGCTCAGTGGTGTTTCGCAATGAGCTGCTGGAGCTGATCCAGTACAAACCCATGAGCGAAAAACAGTACGCCAAGCCCCTGCTGATCGTGCCGCCGCAAATCAACAAGTACTACATTTTCGACCTGAGCCCGGCCAACAGTTTTGTGCAATACGCCCTGAAAAACCGCCTGCAGACGTTCATGGTCAGCTGGCGCAACCCGGATGTGCGGCATCGCGAATGGGGCCTCTCCACCTACGTGGCGGCGCTGGAAGAAGCGCTCAACGTCTGCCGTGCCATTACTGGCTCCCGCGAAGTCAACCTGATGGGCGCCTGCGCAGGCGGCCTGACCATTGCCGCCCTGCAAGGCCACCTGCAAGCCAAACGCCAGCTGCGGCGGATCTCCAGCGCCAGTTACCTGGTGAGCCTGCTGGACAGCCAGATCGACAGCCCCGCCACGCTGTTCGCCGATGAGCAAACCCTGGAAGCCGCCAAGCGCCGCTCCTATCAGCAAGGCGTGCTCGACGGCCGCGACATGGCCAAGGTGTTCGCCTGGATGCGCCCCAACGACCTGATCTGGAACTACTGGATCAACAACTACCTGCTGGGCAAGGAACCGCCGGCCTTCGACATCCTGTACTGGAACAACGACAACACGCGCCTGCCTGCCGCGCTGCATGGTGACCTGCTGGACTTCTTCAAGCACAACCCGCTCAGCCACCCCGGTGGGCTGGAGGTGTGCGGTACACCCATCGACCTGCAAAAGGTCACGGTAGACAGCTTCAGCGTGGCCGGGATCAACGACCACATCACGCCATGGGACGCGGTGTATCGCTCCACCCAATTGCTCGGCGGTGAGCGGCGCTTCGTGCTGTCCAACAGCGGGCATATCCAGAGCATTCTCAACCCACCGGGCAACCCCAAGGCCAACTACGTCGAGAACCCAAAGCTGAGCAGCGACCCGCGTGCCTGGTACTACGACGCCAACCACGTCGAAGGCAGTTGGTGGCCGCAGTGGCTGGAGTGGATCCAGCAGCGCTCAGGCGTACAACGCGAAACCCTCACCGCCCTGGGCAACCAGAATTACCCACCGATGGAAGCGGCGCCGGGCACCTATGTGCGGGTGCGCTGAGCTCAACGATCACATTAAGAAGACTGGATGAAGACGCGCGACCGTATCCTTGAATGTGCCCTGCAGTTGTTCAACCAGAAGGGCGAGCCGAACGTGTCGACCATGGAGGTGGCCAATGAAATGGGGATCAGCCCCGGCAACCTCTACTACCACTTCCATGGCAAGGAGCCACTGGTGCTCGGGCTGTTCGAGCGGTTCCAGAATGAGCTGGCGCCCTTGCTCGACCCGCCGGCGGATGCCCAACTGGAAGCCGAGGATTACTGGCTGTTCCTGCACCTGATCGTCGAGCGCATGGCCCATTACCGGTTTCTGTTTCAAGACCTGTCGAATCTGGCGGGGCGCCTGCCGAAATTGGCCAAGGGCATTCGCAACCTGCTGACGGCGCTCAAACGTACGCTGGCGTCATTGCTCGCGCGGTTGAAGGCGGCGGGCCAGTTGGTCAGCGGCACCCAGGCGTTGGGGCAGTTGGTGGAGCAGATCACCCTGACCCTGCTGTTTTCCCTGGATTACCAGCGGATCCTCGATCGCGAAGGTGAGGTGCAGGTGGTGGTCTACCAGATCATGATGCTGGTAGCGCCGCACTTGCTGCCACCGGCGCGGCAGGCAACCGAGAAGTTCGCGCTGAAATACCTCGATGACCCCCACACATAAAAAATGCCCGACCTTTGCAGGCCGGGCATTTTTTGTGCCCTGAAAAGATCAGGACTGACTGGATGGCGTCGGGGTTGCCGGCGTTGCAGTCGGGGTCACAGCAGCAGGGGTCGGTGCGGACACCGAGTTGGCTGTGGAAGCGGTTGGCGCGGTAGCAGGCTTGGCCGCAACAGCAGGCTTCGGTGCTGCTGGTTTTTTCGCTACAGCAGGCTTCTTCGCGGCGGCAGGTTTTGTCGCTGGTTTGGCTGCGGCAGGCTTGGCCGCCGGCTTCGCGGCGACTGGCTTGGCTGCAGGTTTCGCAGCGGCCGGTTTGGCAGCGGGTTTTGCAGCGGCGGTTTTGGCCGCAGGCTTGGCGGCGGGTTTTGCTGCTGCCTTGGCTGCGGGTTTAGCGGCAGGCTTGGCAGCCGCTTTAGCCGCTGCCGGTTTAGCAGCAGGCTTGGCGGCCGGCTTAGCGGCTGCGGTTTTGGCCGCTGGCTTGGCTGCTGGCTTAGCGGCAGCTTTGGCGGCGGGCTTGGCGGCAGCTTTTGCAGCCGGTTTGGCAGCGGCCGTTTTAGCGGCAGGCTTGGCAGCCGGTTTGGCCGCTGCGGTTTTCGCCGGAGCCACTTTGGCGCCGGTGAGTTTTTCAATTTGCTTGGTCAGGGTATCAACCTTGCTGTGCAACGTTTTCAATTCAGCTTTGCTCGGCACGCCCAGTCGCGAAATGGCACTGTTGAGGCGTTTGTCGAAAGTCTCTTCCAACTTGCCCCAGGTGTCAGAAATGCTCGACTTGGCGGAACCGGCAGTTGCCTTGGCGGCTTCAACTTTTTTACCAACCGTGGTTTTGGTCAGTTTCTCGGCCTTCTCGCCGTCCTTGACCAAAGTCTCGAAGTATTTGCCACCGTCACTGCTAACCTTCGAGTACACGCCTAAACCAGCAAGCCAGATCTTACGGGAATATTTTTCAACTTCCCCGACCCACGAGCTGCCTTCTTTCTGAGTAGTCTTTTTAACAGCCATCCCGATGTCTCCTTAGTGTTTACGCGCGACACGTTCGAGCAATGCCGTCAGCTCTTCGAGCTTAGCAGAGAGTGTCTCCACGTCATGTTTAGACGCAATGCCGATTCGATTCAAGGCACTTGCAACACGAGTATCAAAAGCTTTTTCAACTTTATCCAGCTGAACTTCTACCAGACCTTTGACAGAGGAGACATTACTCTTTACTTGGTCAATCTGACTGTTGGCGGCCTCAAGTTGTTCAACTGCAACTTTTTTACCTTTACTTTCAACATGTTGGCCCGACTTAACCAGCTCTTTAAAGTACTCGCTGCCCTCGCTTCCGACCTTGGCGTAGGCACCGAGTCCTGCCAGCCAGATCTTGCGGGCGTAGGATTTAACGTCACTCAGGGCAGTGGTCTGGGCGTCGATTTTTTTCTTCAGGATAACTTTGGCCATGGTGCACCTCACGCAAAATAGGGGGGAGGAACGGCCCACAGGAGTTGAGGGCTTGGGCACAAAGTAGGCTGGAAAATTAGAATCGGCACCCTAAGAACAATCGGATCAAACCAGTGCCTTATCCAGGGCCTTCTCGATTTCGGACTTGATGGTGCCACTCATGGCCGACATCAACAGCCCCAGTTCCACATCAATGCGCAGCGAATCATCGGCGACTAATACCGTGCCTTTAACCCCCGAACGCTTGAGGTTCAAGGTATCGCCGGACCACGAAGGCTCCAGGCCATATTGCTCCTTGAGTTTGAGCGCCAACTTATCGGCCTTTGCCCGTGCGCCTTCTTTACCCAGGGAATGTGCACGCTCAACGGTTATACGGGCCATTGCAATGACTCCTCTTTATAGGGACTTGGATACCTTCGATGCGGCAAAAGGTCTCGGTGACCGCCCATCTTACCTTCAGCCTTGCCAAGACAAAGCAGGCCTTGGGGATTATCATGTCCCGCATTCTCTTTTGGTGACAGCGATATGACTGATCAGCGCAAAGGCAGCGATGCCGAACCCACCACTCACTTCGGTTTCAAGAACGTCCCGGAAAGCCAGAAAGCGGAAAAAGTCGCTGAGGTGTTTCACTCCGTAGCGGCCAAGTACGACCTGATGAACGACGTGCTCTCCGGCGGCATGCACCGCCTGTGGAAGCGCTTCACCATCGAGCTGTCGGGTGTACGCACCGGCAACCGCGTATTGGATATCGCCGGCGGTACGGGCGACCTGGCGGCCAAATTCTCCAAGCTCGTGGGTCCGACCGGCCAAGTGGTATTGGCGGACATCAACGGCTCGATGCTCAAGGTCGGTCGTGACCGCCTGCTCGACAAGGGCGTGGCCGGCAATATCGAATTCGTCCAGGCCGATGCGGAAAAGCTGCCGTTCCCCGACAACCACTTCGATTGCGTGACCATCGCTTTCGGCCTGCGCAACGTGACCCACAAGGAAGACGCGATCCGCTCAATGCTGCGCGTCCTCAAGCCGGGCGGCCGCCTGTTGGTGCTGGAGTTCTCCAAGCCGACCAACGCGCTGATGTCCAAGGTCTACGACACCTACTCCTTCGCCTTCATGCCGTTGATGGGCAAGCTGATCACCAATGACGCCGAGAGCTATCGCTACCTGGCCGAATCGATCCGCATGCATCCCGATCAGGAAACCCTGAAGTCGATGATGGTAGAGGCCGGTTTCGACCGTGTGACCTACCACAACATGACCTCGGGCATCGTGGCCCTGCACCGCGGCATCAAGCCCTGATGCTGCTCAAAGGTCTTCTCGCCAGCGTCGAACACGGCCTTAACCGTGTGCTGCGCCTGGACAGCACCGCCCTGGCGCGGCTTGCGCACTTGAACGGCAAGGTCATCGCCGTCGACTGCAGCAGCCCCGCCTTGCAGCTGTTCATCCTGCCCAGCGATGAAGGCCTGCTGCTCGCGACCCAATGGGCTGCCGAGGCCGATTGCACCCTGCGTGCGCCGGCGTCCAGCCTGTTGCACCTGGCGCTGAGCCGTAACAAGACCGCCATCCTCCACGGCACTGAAGTGCATTTGGAAGGTGACAGCTCGGTGCTGATGGACCTGGCCGCCGTGCTGCAGGACCTGGAGCTGGACTGGGAATACGAGCTGTCGCGCTGGATCGGCCCCGTCGCCACCCAGTTGATCAGCGGGCACCTGCGCAGCCGCTCGCGTTGGTACCAGCAGGGGTTCGCCAGCCTCAACCAGAACCTCGCCGAATACCTGAGCGAAGAATCGCGCACCCTGGTCGGAGAACGGGAAGCGCAAGCGCGCTTTCGTGAACTCGACAAGGCCAAAATCGACCTGGAACGCCTCGAGGCCCGCTTCGAGCGCCTGAGCCGTTCCCTTGATCCAAGCGATAACGCATGAAGCTGCTCGCCGTCCGCCGTTTGTTTCGTATCCAGCGCGTCGTAATCCGCTACCGCCTCGATGACCTGCTGTTCGCCCTGCCGCTGCCGTGGTTCCTGCTCGCTGTACGTTATGTACTGCCGTGGCGCTGGTTCCCGCGCAAACAGCTGGAGCTGAGCCGTGGCGCGCGCCTGCGCCTGGCGCTGCAGGACCTGGGGCCGATCTTCATCAAGTTCGGTCAGATCCTCTCGACCCGCCGCGACCTGCTGCCCGAAGACATTGCCGACGAGCTGATGCTGTTGCAGGACCGCGTGCCGCCGTTCGATTCCCAGCAATCGATGAAGCTCATCGAAGAACAGCTGGGCAAGAAGATCAGCGAGGTGTTCAGCCGCTTCGACGTCGACCCGCTGGCCTCTGCTTCGGTCGCACAAGTGCACGCGGCGCAGCTCAAGACCGGCGAAGAAGTGGTGGTGAAGGTGATCCGCCCCGGCCTCAAGCCGATCATTGGCCAGGACCTGGCGTGGCTGTTCATTCTCGCCCGCGCTGCCGAGCGTTTCTCGGCCGATGCGCGCCTGCTGCACCCGGTGGATGTGGTCGCTGACTACGAAAAAACCATCTACGACGAACTCGACCTGCTGCGCGAAGCCGCGAATGCCAGCCAACTCAAGCGCAACTTCGAAGGCTCGCCGCTGCTGTACGTGCCGCAAGTGTATTGGGATTGGTGCCGCCCCAAAGTGCTGGTAATGGAGCGCATTTACGGCGTGCAGGTCACCGACCTCGCGACGCTGGCCGACCAGCGTACCGATATGAAGATGCTCGCCGAGCGTGGCGTGGAGATCTTCTTCACCCAAGTGTTCCGCGACAGTTTCTTCCACGCCGACATGCACCCGGGCAATATCTTCGTCAGCACCGTCAACCCGTGGAGCCCGCAGTACATCGCGATCGACTGCGGCATCGTCGGCAGCCTGACGCCGGAAGACCAGGACTACCTGGCCCGCAACCTGTTCGCCTTCTTCAAGCGCGACTACCGCCGCGTGGCGCAATTGCACATCGATTCGGGCTGGGTGCCGGCTGAGACCAAGCTCAACGAATTCGAAGCGGCGATCCGCACCGTGTGCGAGCCGATCTTTGAAAAACCGTTAAAAGATATTTCCTTCGGCCAGGTCTTGATGCGCCTGTTCCAGACCGCGCGGCGCTTCAATATGGAAGTGCAGCCACAGTTGGTGCTGTTGCAGAAAACCCTGCTCAACATCGAAGGCCTGGGCCGCCAGCTGTACCCGGACCTCGACCTGTGGAATACCGCCCAGCCGTTCCTCGAACGCTGGATGCGCGAGCGGATGAGCCCGAAAACCGTGCTGGGCAACCTGCACAGCCAGATGGAACAACTGCCGCACTTGGCCAACATGACCCGCGACCTGTTGGAGCGCATGTCCCAGCCCCACGCCAAGGACCCGGCGCCACCCTGGAAGAAGCGCAAGGACGACTGGTTCCTGCGCCTGCTGGGCGCTGCGCACCTGGTCGGCGGGGTAATGCTGGCCATCGGTGGTCCGCTGAACCAACTGGGCCACTGGCCGGCTGGCATCATGGTCGCCGTGGGTGTTTATCTGATCGTGCGTCGATAGCCAATCCGGTTATACACTGTCGCAAATTGCCGGAGCCGAACATGAAAGACTGGCTGGACGAGATCAAGTGGGACAGTGACGGCCTGGTGCCGGCCATTGCCCAGGACTACAAGACCGGGCGCGTGCTGATGATGGCCTGGATGAACCGCGAGGCCCTGAGCCTCACTGCCACTGAGCAGCGCGCCATCTACTGGTCACGCTCGCGTGGCAAACTGTGGCGCAAGGGCGAAGAGTCCGGGCACGTACAAACCCTGCACGAGATGCGCATCGACTGCGACGCCGACGTGGTGATCCTCAAGGTCGAGCAGATCGGCGACATCGCCTGCCACACCGGCCGTCACAGCTGCTTCTATCGCGTGTTCGAGGACGGCGCATGGAAAGTCGTGGAGCCGGTGCTCAAAGACCCGCACGCCATCTACTCGGCAGGACACTGAACATGAGCGATACCCTGAACCGTGTGGCCCAGGTGCTGGAAGACCGCAAAGGCGCGGACGCCGACAGCTCCTACGTCGCCAGCCTGTACCACAAGGGCTTGAACAAGATCCTGGAAAAACTCGGCGAAGAATCCGTCGAGACGATCATCGCCGCCAAGGACGCGCAAATCAGCGGCGACTGCAGCGATGTGATCTACGAAACCGCCGACTTGTGGTTCCACAGCCTGGTCATGCTCGCCCAACTGGGGCAGCATCCACAGGCAGTGCTGGATGAACTGGACCGTCGCTTCGGCTTGTCCGGGCATGCCGAAAAGGCTTCGCGCCCGTCCGCTTGAATAACGTTGACTGAGGAATTGCAGCATGGGCATTTTTGACTGGAAACACTGGATCGTCATTCTGGTGGTCGTGGTACTGGTATTCGGCACCAAGAAACTCAAGAACCTCGGCACCGACGTCGGCGAGTCGATCAAGGGCTTCCGTAAAGCCATGAACGACGACGAAAAACCGGCCGACCCGGTGGTCAATCCCGTACCGCCGGCCCAGCCTGTGCACCCGCAGGCCACCCAGCCGATCACCGAGCGTCGTACCTTCGACGTGCAGGCTGAAAAAGTCGAAGAGCCGACCCGCAAAGACTCGTGAGCACTGACTAATGTTTGGTATCAGCTTCTCTGAACTGCTGCTCGTCGGCCTGGTAGCCCTGCTGGTACTGGGGCCGGAACGCCTGCCCGGTGCGGCACGCACGGCCGGCCTGTGGATCGGGCGCCTGAAACGCAGTTTCAACGCCATCAAACAGGAAGTTGAAAGGGAAATCGGCGCCGACGAAATCCGCCGGCAACTGCACAACGAACATATTCTGTCGTTGGAGCAGGAAGCCCGGAAGATTCTGTCACCCGTGCAGGAACCCGCCAAACCGGTGGAGCCGGTGGCTGACAACACCATCGCGCCAACCGTTGAGGCCGCTCCCGTGCAGCCCACCGCGCCAACCGAGCCTGCGCCGACGCCTGCCGCGTCGCCCGCGCCCCATGACCCCACATTGCCGCCGCGAGCCCCATGAGCGCTGATAAACCGGAAAACGACCAGCATATGCCGCTGGTCTCGCACCTCACCGAGCTGCGTACCCGCCTGCTGCGTTGCGTAGCGGCCATCTTCATCATCTTTGCCGGGTTATTCGCCTTTACCCAGCAGATCTACACCTTCGTCTCCACGCCGCTGCGCCAGTACCTGCCGGCCGGCGCGACGATGATCGCCACCGATGTGTCATCACCGTTCCTGACGCCGTTGAAGCTGACCATGATGGTCTCGCTGTTCCTGGCGATCCCGGTGATCCTGCATCAGATCTGGGGCTTTATCGCGCCGGGCCTGTACAAGCATGAGAAGCGCATCGCGGTGCCGTTGCTGGTGTCGAGCATCCTGCTGTTCTACACCGGCATGGCGTTCGCCTACTTCCTGGTGTTCCCGTTGATCTTCAAATTTTTCGCCGCCGCCACCCCGGCCGGCGTGGAAATGATGACCGACATCACCAGCTACCTCGACTTCGTGATGACGCTGTTCTTCGCCTTTGGCGTGGCCTTCGAAATCCCGGTGGCCGTGGTGTTGCTGGTGTGGATCGGCGTGGTCAACGTGCAATACCTGAAAAAGATCCGCCCCTACGTGATCATCGGCTGCTTCGTGGTCGGCATGATTCTCACCCCGCCGGATATTTTCTCCCAGACCCTGCTGGCCGTGCCGATGTGGATGCTGTTCGAGATTGGCATCCTGTTCAGCAGCTTGATCACCAAGCGCGGCGAACACCCGGATGACCAAACCGCCGACGACGACCAGCCGCCAGCGACCCAGCCGTGAACCTGCTGCTGCTGGAAGAGGCCGACTTTATCGCGGCCGACCGTGTGGTGCTGCGTGATAGGCGCCTGGTGCACATGCAGGAAGTCCACCGCGCCGTCGTAGGCGACAGCCTGCGTGTCGGGCGCGTCGGCGGGTTGATGGGCAATGCACAACTGGTGCGCCTGGAAGCCCGCGAAGCCGAACTGCAAGTGAGCTTCGACCAACCCCCACCGGCCAAACTGCCGCTGACGCTTCTGCTGGCCCTACCGCGCCCGAAAATGCTGCGCCGGGTGCTGCAGACCGTGGCCGCCATGGGCGTGCCCAAGGTGGTGCTGGTCAACAGCTACCGGGTCGAGAAGAGCTTCTGGCAAACCCCGTTCCTGGAGCCCGAGGCGATTCGCGAGCAATTGATCCTCGGCTTGGAACAGGCCCGGGACACGGTGTTGCCCGAGATCGTTATCGAAAAGCGCTTCAAACCCTTCGTCGAAGACCGCCTGCCGGCCATGACCGAAGGCACCTTGGGCCTGATCGGTCACCCAGGCGATTACCCGGCGTGCCCACGTGGGCTGGATGAGCCGGTGACCCTGGCGATCGGGCCTGAGGGTGGCTGGATTCCCTACGAAGTGGACCTGCTGACCCAAGCAGGGCTGCAGCCGGTGCAACTCGGTGCACGCATCCTACGGGTCGAAACGGCCGTCACCGCCCTGCTCGCCCGGCTCTTCTAACCACAAACCTGGCAAACGACGCAGCTCCCCTGTGTCACTACAGATTCCTGCGTATCTGCCGATAACCCGTGAATAAGTCCAAGCCTTGTTCCACGGGAGTTTGCAGTATGTATCGTTGGTTAGCCGAAAAGCTGGGGAATGTCAGCGTCAAAACCAAACTTGGCGTGGGCTTCGGCCTGGTATTACTGCTGACGCTAATGATCACCTTCACCGGCTGGACCGGGCTCTCAGGCGTGATCAGTCGCGGGGACAAACTGGGTTATATCGCCAGCCTCAACGACCTGAGCAAGGACCTGCGCATTGCGCGCCTGGACTTCGAAATGCGCCGTGGCGAACAGGGGCCGGCCGCCGTCAATGAGCTGCTTGGCAAGCTGGAAGGCGGCCTGAAAACCGCGCGCACACTGATTGAGCAGCCCGCCGATATTGCCCTGATCGATGATCAACTGGCAGGGGTCGACCAGTACAAGCGGGCATTTGATGCCATGGTCCAGGCCGGAGCCAATCGCGAAAACGCCCGTAGCAAATTGGGCGATACCGCTGACAACGCGGTACTCAAGGTAAACGAAGTCGAAAAATCCCTGCTGCAAGGTGACAGCGTCAGCCAGTTCAACAGCGTTGTCGATGTGAGCAAACTGATCCAGCAAGCGCGCTTTCAGGTGCGCGGCTATACCTACAGCGGCAAGGTCGAAGCAGAGCAGCCGGCGCTGGACGCCATCGATAATGCCCTGAAAAAGATCGCCAGCCTCACGGGCCAAATCCCTGAGCAATATTCGACCAACCTGCAACAGGCCAGCGTGTCACTGCAAGCCTATCGCGCAGCGGTCAGCCAATACCGCGATTCTCAGGTTGCCACCGCTGCAGCGATGAAAATCATGGGCGTGCAGGGCGACACACTGCTGGACCGCAGTAACAAGCTGACCACCTCGCAAACGGTGGTGCGTGACGCCGATGCGGCAAACGCCAAGCAGCTGTTGCTGTTGGCCACCGTACTGGCGCTGATCTTCGGCCTCGTCGCCGCCTGGGCCATCACCCGCCAGATCATCATCCCGCTCAACCAGACGCTCCAGGTGGCCGAACGCGTCGCCTCGGGTGACCTGAGCCACAACCTGACCTCTCTACGCCAGGACGAACTGGGTCAACTGCAACGCGCCATGCAAAGCATGACCGTCGGCCTGCGTGAGCTGATCGGTGGCATCAGCGACGGCGTCACCCAAATCGCCAGCGCCGCTGAACAGCTGTCCGCCGTGACCGAGCAAACCAGCGCCGGGGTCAACAGCCAGAAGGTCGAGACCGACCAGGTCGCCACCGCCATGAACGAAATGGCCGCCACCGTGCAAGAAGTGGCGCGCAACGCCGAGGAAGCCTCCGAAGCTGCCGTGGCCGCTGACCAGCAGGCCCGTGAAGGCGACAAAGTGGTCGGCGAAGCCATCGCCCAGATCGAACGCTTGGCCACCGAAGTGGGCAACTCCACGGCGGCCATGGGCGACCTGAAGCGCGAAAGCGACAAAATCGGCAGCGTGCTCGACGTGATCAAGTCCGTGGCCCAGCAAACCAACCTGCTGGCCCTCAACGCCGCGATCGAAGCCGCACGTGCCGGCGAAGCCGGGCGAGGTTTCGCCGTGGTGGCGGACGAGGTACGCAGCCTGGCCCAGCGCACACAGAAGTCCACCGAAGAGATCGAAGAGCTGATCGTCGGCCTGCAAAACGGCACCCAACAGGTCGCAAGCATCATGGACAACAGCCGTGGCCTGACCGACAGCAGCGTCGAGCTGACCCGCCGTGCCGGTAGCGCCCTGGCGAACATCACCCGTACGGTCTCGACCATCCAGGCGATGAATTCGCAGATCGCCACGGCGGCCGAGCAGCAAAGCGCGGTGGCCGAGGAGATCAACCGCAGTGTGTTGAACGTGCGCGATGTGTCGGAACAAACCTCTTCGGCCAGCGAAGAAACCGCAGCCTCCAGCGCTGAGCTGGCGCGCCTGGGTATCTACCTGCAAACCCTGGTAGGCCGCTTCAAGGTTTGATCCCCGCGTGGCGGCCATCAGGGTCGCCACCGACAATTTGTGAAATTTCCTACACGTTTTTCAGGTCGTGAACCGACTTGTATGGCGGCGAAAAAAGTAGCGTTTCAACTTCCCCTGACCCGCGTCAGCCGGAATCTCGAAACGCTATCTTTGATTCGTTGGAGGTTCACTATGTTTAGTCCACTGACCCGCCTGCTGGGAAACACCAGCATCGCCCTGAAACTTGCCCTGGGCTTTGGCCTGGTGCTGGCCCTCAGCCTGATCATCGCGTCAACCGGCTGGCAAGCCTTGAACAAATCGGTCGATCGCTCACAGAAACTGACAATCCTCTCGCAACTCGCGATTGTCGGCGAAGAGTTGCGCGCTGATCGCATCCTTTACCGCACCCTCAGCAACCCGGAGAGCCTGGCAAGGATCAGCTCGCACATGGAGAAGATCGACCGCATCCTGACTGAGCTTTCACCACGCTTTACCGACCCGCTCAACCAACGCCAACTGCAGAACAGCCGGGACTTTGCGGCGAGCTTCAAAGCCGCCCTGAATGGCCTGGACAGCTTGATCAAACACCGTGAAAGCACCCGTGCACAGCTCAAGCGCAGCGCCGCAGAGACCAGCGACGCGCTTGCCGAACTCACCAGCGACCTGCCCAGCCAAGATGATGAAAACGCCCTGCAGGCCATCGAACAACTGCGCCACGCCTTGGAACAAGCCGAAGATCGTGCCCAGGCCCAGGCTTGGGCAGCCGCCTCTTTGGAGGCCTATGGCGACAGTGTCGATACTGCGATCCAAACCTTGGACCGCACCCAGAAAGCGGTCACTGCATTGCCCGTCAACGGCGCCGCACTGGAAAAAGTCCTGCTCAACTATCGGACTCATCTGACCGACCTCAAGGAGGCCCAACTCAGTACTGAAGCCCGGCAGTTCCAACTCGAACAGCAACTGGATCAGTTGCTCAAGGAAAGCGACCAGTTAAGCGAAGACCAGAGCACCAAGCGAAACAACGAAGCGAGCCTGGCGCGTACCCTGCTGCTGAATGTCACCGTCGCCGCACTGCTGCTGGGCAGCCTGGCCGCCTGGGTGATCGCGGGCCAGATCGTCGTACCGCTGCGCCAAGTATTGCTGACGGCTAATCGGATCGCCGAGGGCGATCTGAGCACCACCACCAGCACCTCTCGCCGGGATGAGCTGGGCCAGTTGCAGCAAAGCATCGGGCAAATGGTGCGCAACCTACGCGGCCTGATCAGCGGTATTGGCGACAGCGCCCGACAAATCGCCAGTGCCGCCACACAGCTGTCCACTGTCTCCGAGCAGACCCGCGCCGGGCTCAGCAACCAAAAGGACGAAACCGATCAGGTGGCCACCGCCATGAACGAAATGCTCGCCACCGCCCAGGAAGTCGCCCGGCACGCCGAGCAGGCGTCTATCGCGGCCAATGAAGCGGACCAACAGGCCAGCGCCGGTGACAAGGTGGTTGCACAAGCTATTGAGGAGATCGGCCATCTGGCCAGTGAAATGGCCCTGTCCAGCCGCGCCATGCTGGCACTGCAGCAGGAGAGCCAAAAAATCGGCAGTGTGCTGGACGTGATCAAGTCCGTGTCCCAGCAAACCAACCTGTTGGCGCTGAACGCGGCCATCGAAGCCGCACGCGCGGGCAATGCCGGTGAAGGGTTTGCGGTGGTAGCCGATGAAGTACGCAGCCTGGCGCAACGCACCCAGGAATCGGCCGAAGAAATCGAAGGGCTGATCAGCGGCCTGCACGCCGGTACACAACAGGTTGCCGACATCATGGACAGCAGCCGCCACCTGACCGACCACAGCGTCGGCCTGACCCGCGACGCCGGTGACGCACTGGCGGCGATTGCCCGGACGGTGTCGATCATCCAGGAAATGAACCCGCAGATTGCCGCCGCCGCCGAACAACAAAGCGCCGTGGCCGAGGAGATCAATCGCAGTGTGTTGAAGGTACGGGATGTTTCCGAACAAACCGCAGCCGCCAGCGAGGAAACGGCGGCGGCGAGCGTTCAGTTGACGAGATTGAGCCTTGACCTGCAGACACTGGTCGGCAAATTCAGGCTCTGAGACTCACCACATGTGTGGCGACGTGCTTGTTGTGGCGAGCGAGCTTGCTCGCGCTGGGCTGCGAAGCGGCCCTAAAAACCTGCCACTGCGATTTGGCTTAAAAAACGCCGGGGGTTTATGGGGGCCGCTACGCGGCCCAGCGCGAGCAAGCTCGCTCACTACAGGTCAACTTTTAGCGCTCTGGAAGTGTTTACTACAGGACCTGACGCAGGAACGCCTGGGCGCGAGGGTCTTTCGGTGAGTCGAAGAACTCGGCCGGGGCCGCATCTTCCAGCAACTTGCCATGATCGAAGAACAGCACGCGGTCCGCCACTTCACGGGCAAAGCCCATTTCGTGGGTCACACAGACCATGGTCATGCCCTCCAAGGCGAGCGTCTTCATCACGTCCAGCACTTCGCCGACCATTTCCGGGTCGAGGGCCGAGGTGGGCTCATCAAACAGCATCACCTTGGGCTCCATGGCCAACGCCCGGGCAATCGCGACCCGTTGCTGTTGGCCACCGGACAAGCGTGAGGGGAACTCATTGGCCTTCTGTGCAATGCCGACCTTCTCCAGCAGCGCCAGGGCCTTGGCCTCACGCTCCTGCTTGCCGCGCTTGCGCACGACTTTCTGCGCCAGGCACAGGTTTTCCAGCACGGTCATGTGCGGAAACAGGTTGAAGTGCTGGAACACCATGCCGACTTCGCGGCGGTAGGCGTTCACGTCGGTCTTCGGGTCGGCCAGTTGCAAGCCGTCGATGCTCACCGAGCCGGAGTCGAACTCCTCCAGGCCGTTGAGGCAACGCAGGAACGTGGACTTGCCGGAGCCGGACGGGCCGATCACCACCAGCACTTCGCCCTTGGCCACCTGGGTGGTCACATGGTCCACCGCACGGACCACATGGCCACGGGTGTCGAAGACTTTTACCAGATCGCGGACTTCAATCACTTTGCGCGAGCCTCCGCTCAAGCCGGCTGGCCATTTTCGACAGCGGCAGGTTGATCAGCAGGTACAGGCCTGCCACGCAGAACAGGATTTCAAACGGCGAAAATGAAGTGGTGATCACCTCACGGCCGCTCTTGAGCAATTCGGTAATCGCGATCACCGACACCAGGGACGTGTCCTTGACCAGGCTGATAAATTGCCCGGCCAGCGGTGGCAGCACGCGCTTGAACGCCTGCGGCAGTACCACATGGCGCATCGACTGGCTGGCACTCAGGCCCAGGGAGCGCGCGGCTTCGTTCTGGCCACGGGTGATGGACTGCACACCGGCGCGGACGATTTCAGCCACATAGGCACCGGTAAACAGCGACAGCGCCGCAATCCCGGCGAATTCCCGGGACAGGTTGAGCACCGTACCGATAAAGAAATAGAAGATGAAGATCTGCACCAATAGCGGCGTACCGCGCACCAGCTCGACGTAGATCGTCGACAGATCACGCAAGGTCGGGTTGCTGGACAAGCGGCACAAGCCGGTCGCCAGACCAATCGCCAGGCCGAGGATTCCGGACACTACCGATAACCATAGCGTGGTCCACAAACCCCACATCAATGGCCCCAACGCCCAATGCCGGGTCACGCCCACCACATCGCCTTCGGCGACATCGTCACCGCGCGCCACTTGCAGGCTGTTGTCGGCAACAGTCAGCTTTTGCTCGGTGCCGGCGTCGTTGCGCAAGGTCACTTCGGCGACGTCGCCTTTGCGGACCAACTCGACAACCGTGGAGATGTCAGCGGCGCGTTGGGACTCTTCAGCCTGGTAGGCGAAGTACTGCGGTACGCGGTTCCAGCGCCATTCGTAGGACATCAGCGAGGTGGCGTAGTACAGCGCACCGGCCAGGCCAACCAGCACGACCACAGTCAGCAGGTGCCAGGGCCATTGGGCTTTTTTCTGTTTCATTTACTCAGTATCCAAAAGAGTCGGGCGCGCGCCAGCCTTATTCCATGTCCTTGAGCCACTCGGAGCTCTTGAACCACTTGTCATGGATGCGATCGTAGGTGCCGTCGTTGCGGATCTGGTGCAGGAAGTTGTTGATGAAGTTGATGCTGTCGTAGTCGCCTTTCTTCAGGCCAAACGCCAGGGGTTCGAAGGTGAAGGGTTCTTCCAGGAACACCAGCTTGCCATTGCCGACTTTTTTCTCGGCAACCACGTTGTACGGCGCGTCATACACAAAGGCATCGGCCTTGCCGTTGACCACGTCCAGCACGCCTTCCTGCTCGTTGTCGTACCCGTGGTACTTGGCTTTGGAGATCAGCTTTTTGGCGACCATCTCCCCGGTGGTGCCCAGTTTGGAGGTCAGGCGGTATTTCTCGTCGTTCAAGTCTTTGTAGGACTTGATGGTGCCTTCCAGTTCCTTGCGGATCAGCAGGGTCTGGCCGACCACAATGAAGGGTTCGCTGAAGTTCAGGCGCAGGTTGCGTTCCTGAGTCAGGGTCATGCCGCTGCCGATCATGTCGAACTTGCCGGTCAGGAAGGCGGGGATAATGCCGTCGTAGCCGGTGGATACCAGCTCCAGCTTGACCCCCATGGACTTGGCCATGGCCTTGAGGATGTCGACTTCGAAGCCGATGATTTCACCGCGCTTGTCTGTCATTTCAAACGGCATGTAGGTCGGGTCCATGCCGACTTTCAGCGTGCCGCGCTTGACCGCATCATCGATCGCACCCGCCTGGGCCGCAGTGGCCGCGACCAGTGCGGTGACGCCGAGCAGCAGCATCGAAAGATACTTTTTCATCATCAAGTCCCCTGAACGATTCTTGTAAGGTCGGCGCGCATAAGGGCTGCACCATTTCGGGGTGCGATCCTAACCCACTCGATGCTCGTCACAAAGGTTTCACGGCTATTTGTTATCGGCATATGTCGGAAAAGCCCCACATCGGTGCGGCAAAGCTCAGGGGCAGACACTTACGCAGAGGAGTACCGGCAACCGGTTGATGTGTAAGCAGTTATGACTTTCAGTCGATTTCCACCCACCAATCGGTGTCTTTAAACCACTTGTCGTGCAGGCGATCGTAGGTCCCATCCTGGGCCACTTGATTAAGAAAATGGTTGATCCAGTTGAGGCTGTCGAAATCGCCCTTTTTCAAGCCGAATGCCAAGGGTTCGAAGGTAAAGGGTTGCTCAAGTGCCAGCAGCGTGCTGTTTTCCGGGCGGCTAAGGGCGATCAGGTTGTAGGGTGCGTCATGAATAAAAGCATCGGCCGCTCCCGCCAACACCTGGCGTACCCCTTCTTCCGGAGTGGCAAAACTGCTGATGCGGGCCGCCCCCAAAAACCGTCGTGCTGCCGCCTCACCCGTGGTGCCTTCGGTGGTGGCGATCCGGTAACTGGCGTCATCCAGGTCCTCGACACTGCTGACCTTGCCCAGAAGCCTTGGGTGCAACACCACCGACTGGCCGACCACGATGAACGAGTCGCTGAAGTTGAGCTTGAGGTTGCGTTCCTGGGTGACGGTCATGCCGCTGCCGATCAGGTCGAATTTCTTTGCCTGCAACCCCGCCACCAGCTCGGTGTAGGGCACAGTGACCAATTCAAGCTCGACCCCCAAGGCTTGGCTCATGACCTTGAGCAGGTCGATTTCAAAGCCGACGATGCGTCCCTGTTTATCGGTCATTTCGAAGGGCACGTAGTTGGGCGTGGTGCCGACCTTGAGCGCGCCGCGTCGAACGGCGTCGTCAATCGCGCCGGCCTGTGCCAGGCCCATGTGAATCCATGCGACAGCGCTGATCAGCAGCGCAGAACAATAGCCTTTGCTCATGAAGACCCCAGTAGCCGGTTAAATTCGGGGCGATGCTAACTCAGCCACGGGCACGGCAATACGCCTCGAACAAGGGTCTTTTGTTTCGAAATAACAAGAGGTTAAGCCGAGAGGGAAAGCAACGGAAAACGCTGTAGGACCAGCGTTCGGAACACCCCCGAGGAGAACCCTCGGGGGCGTCTGAATCAGGCCGGTTGGGCCTGGGACGACAGCGGTTGCAGCGGCAGCAACGGCGCGTGCGGGTCAGCCTTGATCGATTCCCGCCAGGCGGCGAGCCACTCGGCATGGCCTTCGCTCCAGACCTGCTCGTGCAGGCGAGCCAGGGCTACCGGGTCACTGAGCAAGGCCAGGCGTTCACCGTTGTTGAGGCCGGCAGGACCGACTTTCAACGCGTGACGCACACGTTCGGCACGCAGGTACTCGATCGGCTCGGCCTGCGCGTGACGCGAGGTCGCCAGGGCACAGGCCAGGGCGTTCTGCTGCGGGTCGACCACCGAGCGCACAAAGCCGTCATTCAGCGCATGCCAACGGTTTTCGTGGGTGTACTTGTCGGTGGACAGCAGCGCTTGCGGCGGATTGTATTCCTCAGGGATCAGGAACAGGCTCTCGTCGCGGGACTTGAGGCCCAGCCCGACACGGCTGGAAATCACCGACACCGGGATCGACAGCATCAGCGAACCCACGATCGGCACCAGCCACCACAGGAAGCTTGGGTTCAACCACACCACCAGCAACGCCCAAAAGAAGCCGAGCAAGGTCTGGGTGCCATGGCGCTTGATCGCTTCACCCCATGGGGTGGAGTCATCGTCACGCTGCGGCGAGTTCCAGGTCGCGGCCCAGCCGAGGAACGCGGCGAGTACGAAACGGGTGTGGAAGATCATCCGTACCGGTGCCAGCAGCATGGAGAACAACATCTCCAGCAGCATCGACAAGGTCACCTTGAACTTGCCGCCGAACTCTTTCGCGCCTTTGGCCCAGATCAGGATGATGCTCAGCAGCTTCGGCAGGAACAACAGCACGATGGTGGTGGAGAACAGCGCCACCGCTTTGTCCGGATGCCATTGCGGCCACAGTGGGTACAGCTGGCGTGGCGCCATGAAGTACTGCGGCTCCATCAGGGTGTTCACCGCCAGCAGGGCCGTGGACAGCACCAGGAATAGGAACCACAACGGCGCCGACAGGTAGGACATCACACCGGTCAGGAACACCGCACGGTGCACCGGGTGCATGCCTTTAACCAGGAACAGGCGGAAGTTCATCAGGTTACCGTGGCACCAGCGACGGTCACGCTTGAGTTCGTCCAGCAGGTTCGGCGGCAGTTCTTCGTAGCTGCCCGGCAGGTCGTAGGCAATCCACACGCCCCAGCCGGCACGGCGCATCAGCGCAGCTTCAACAAAGTCGTGGGACAGAATAGAACCGGCGAACGCGCCTTTACCCGGCAATGGCGCCAGGGCGCAATGCTCGATAAACGGCTTCATGCGGATAATCGCGTTGTGACCCCAGTAGTGGGATTCACCCAACTGCCAGAAGTGCAGGCCGGCGGTAAACAGCGGGCCGTAGACGCGGGTCGCGAACTGCTGCATGCGTGCATACAGGGTGTCCATGCCCGACGCACGCGGCGCGGTCTGAATAATCCCGGCGTCCGGCGTGGCTTCCATCAGGCACACCAGGCTGGTCAGGCATTCGCCGCTCATGACGCTGTCGGCGTCGAGCACAACCATGTATTTATAGTCACCGCCCCAACGACGGCAGAAGTCGTCGAGGTTGCCGCTCTTGCGCTTTACGCGACGGCGACGGCGGCGATAGAAGATCTTGCCGAAACCACCCGCTTCACGACACACGTCAAGCCAGGCTTGCTGTTCGGCGATGCAGATGTCGGCGTCATTACTGTCGCTGAGCACGAAGAAGTCGAAGCGGTCGAGGTCACCGGTGGCGGCGACCGACTCGAACGTCGCACGCAGACCCGCGAATACACGCGGCACGTCTTCGTTGCAGATCGGCATCACCAACGCGGTGCGGGCGTCTTTCGGAATCGGCTCGTCGCCGGCACTCTTACCGGAGATCCGGTATTTATCATGGCCGGTGAGCAGCTCCAGAAAGCCCATCAACGCGGTCCAGAAACCCGCCGAGACCCAGCAGAATAAGATCCCGAACATGATCAGGATGCTGGTTTGCAGGGCGTAAGGCAGTACCTGGGTAGCGGTTTGCAACAAGGTCTGGTTGCGGATTTCGTCGAAGTCGACCAGCGACCAGCCCTGGTACGGCATGATGCCTTTCATGTACCAACCGGCGACGATGGTCTGGCCGAGCATCAGCACCAGCAGGATGTAACGACGGATCGAACCCACGGTACGCCAGCGGGCGGCCGGCAATACGCGCTCATCCTTCGGCGGGGCCGGCGGATTGCTACGCCCAGTGATACGGCGCCAGCCGCGTACCAGGATATTGGTGCGCCACGGTTCCGGCACCACACGGGTACGACGAATCGGCGGCGTGGCCTTGAGGCACACACGGCCGCTGGCATCCAGCACCAGCATTTCGGCGTCTTGCAGCTCTTCGGCCGTGTTGAGGGTCAAACGGCGGCCTACCGACGCCTGGGCGGCGTCGGTGGGCGCGTCGAACGTCGAAGACGACAAACGCTCGTGCAACTCGGTGAAGGATGTGCAGCCCGCCAGTTCGGCGCGCTGCTCAGCGGTCATCGGTAGATGCGCCAGGTACTCGGACAGAGTCTCAGGCGTTACTTGAGAATTACTCATCGGCAGGCAACTGATAGCTCCAGGTTTCGGTCAGGACTTGTTCGGTCTTGATCGGCTCCGGCGTGGCTGGGGCAGCTTCTGGCTGCTTGGCTTCCTTGTCTTTCGCGTCTTTCTTGGCCTGTTTCTCGTGTTGCTTGGCCAGGACCTTGTCAGCCTTGAGCACGTGGCTCGAGTCCTGCTCAGGGGCCGGCGGTGCAACATCCTGCACCAGCGCCGCGCGCATTTCAGTCGGCTTGCCTGCGTCCTTGATCTTCATGCGCAGGGTCAAGCGCCAGCCTTTGGTGTGCTCGTTGTAGCGCACGCTGTTTTCAACCAGCTCGGCGTTGTCGCTGACACTGACCTGGCTGCGCACCGGGGCATCCGCCGGCAGCGCCTTGAGGGACGGGCCCTCGAAGTCGACCAGGTAGGCCACGCTGCCGTCAGGCTGGCGGATCAGGTTGGATTGCTTCACGTCACCGGTGGAGCGCAGGGTCTGCTTGACCCAGGCGCTGTCGGCCGGGTGCAAGGCTTTCTCGTCCATGGTCCAGTGCAGGCGGTAGGAAACGTCCAGCGGCTGGCCCACTTCCGGCAGTTTTTCCGGGCTCCAGAAGGCAACGATGTTGTCGTTGGTTTCATCGGCGGTCGGAATCTCTACCAGGTTGACGGTGCCTTTGCCCCAGTCGCCCTCAGGCTCGATCCAGGCGCTTGGGCGCTTGTCGTAGTTGTCGTCGAGGTCTTCGTAGTGGCTGAAGTCGCGGCCGCGTTGCAGCAGGCCGAAACCTTTCGGGTTCTCTACGGTGAAGTTGCTGACCGACAGGTGTTTAGGGTTGTTCAGCGGACGCCAGATCCACTCGCCATTGCCGGCATGGATCGACAGGCCGCTGGAATCGTGCAGCTCGCGACGGTAGTTCAGCACTTTGGACGGCTGGTTCGCACCGAACAGGTACATGCTGGTCAACGGGGCTACGCCCAGTTTGGTGACCTTGTCGCGCAGGAACATCTGCGATTTCACATCGACAATGGTGTCGGTGCCCGGACGCAGGATCAGGCGATAAGCGCCGGTAGCCCGTGGCGAGTCCAACAGGGCAAAGATCACCAGTTGTTTCTCACCCGGCTTTGGACGTTCGATCCAGAACTCGGTGAAGCGCGGGAATTCTTCGCCGGACGGCAATGCAGTATCGATCGCCATGCCACGGGCGGACAGGCCATACGACTGACCTTTGCCGACCACGCGGAAGTAGCTCGCGCCGAGCATGGTCATGATTTCGTCTTGCTTGTCGGCCTTGTTGATCGGGTACAGCACACGGAAGCCGGCATAACCCAGCTGTTCGGTGGCTTTAGGATCAAACTTCACGTCGCCGAAATCGAAACGCGTCGGGTCGTACTTGATTTCCTGGACGCTGTCGGCGGTGACTTCATTGATTTTCACCGGTGTATCGAAGTGCATACCCTGGTGATAGAAGGACAGCTTGAACGGGGTGTTCTGATCGGCCCACTCGGCTTTTTCGTTGCGGAAACGAATCTTCTGGTAGTCCGCGAATTTCATTTCGCGGAATTCGTTCGGCAGATTGCTGCGCGGAGCTTCGTATTTCTGCCCGGCCAGCTCTTTTGCCTTGGCCGACACATCATCCAGACTGAATGCCCACAGTTGACCCGCGCCGAACAGGCAAAACAGGGCAGAGCCCGTCACCAGTGCGTTTCGTAACCGTTTGGCTGACAATTTTGGTGCATTACAGGGACTAACAATCACGAGCAACCCTCGCCGAAAACAGATCAAAAAACCAACGGCCAGCTATCTATATGCCAGGTTGGCGAGCATTGTTCCGACTCCCCTTGGGCAAAATGATTCCCCATCGGTTGTCGGACAAGTCTCTACCTAAGTCAAAAATGGACCAAACAACGCTGATCCCCGTAGCGCGCGATTATCTAGTAGCCCGCGAAACAACGCATCAGGGATAACGAAGTATTTGTAGCGAAACCCTACGTTTTTAGGCATTAAAAGTCGTTTTTAATACATTCACGTCTGTAAGAGGAAGGTGACAGGCCCGTCATTGACCAAATGCACCTGCATGTCGGCGCCAAAACGCCCCGACGCCACCTTGCCATGCAATTGTTGCGCTTGTAACAGCAAATGATCGAAAAGCGCTGCTCCCAGGGCCGGCGGGGCCGCTGTGGAGAAGCTCGGCCGCAGCCCGCTCTTGGTATCCGCCGCCAGGGTGAACTGCGACACCAGCAACAAACCGCCGTCGATATCCTTGAGCGATAGGTTCATCTTGCCTTCGTCGTCACTGAATACCCGGTAGTTCAGCAGCTTGTGCAGCAGTTTATCGGCACTCTCCGGCGTATCCGAAGGCTCGACAGCCACCAGCACCAGCAACCCCTGATCGACGGCGCCGACGATTTCGCCCGCCACCTCGACCCGGGCGCCTCGCACCCGTTGCAACAGGCCCTTCATGCTTCTTCAGGCGGCAGATCAAGCAGGCGCCGTGCCATTTCAGCGGTCGCGCGGACCAGCGCATCGGTAATGCCGGGCTCCGACGCCGCATGGCCAGCCTCGCGAATCACCTGCAGCTCGCTGTTGGGCCACGCCTGATGCAGCTCCCACGCGTTATCCAACGGGCAGATCATATCGTAGCGACCGTGGATGATTACGCCAGGCAGATGCGCAATCTTGTGCATATCGCGGATCAGCTGGTTGGGCTCCAGGAAGGAGTTGTTGGTGAAGTAGTGACATTCGATACGCGCGATGGACAGCGCGCGCTGCGGCTCGGAAAACCGCTCCACGTGCTGCGGGCTCGGGCACAGCCCCAGCATGCGGCCTTCCCAGCCGGACCAGGCCTTGGCCGCGTGCATCTGGGCGATCTGGTCGTTGCCAGTGAGACGCTTGTGATAGGCCGCGATCATGTCGTGGCGCTCTTCCGCCGGGATAGGCGCGATGTAATCCTGCCAGTAATCCGGGAACAGACGGCTGGCACCGGCCTGGTAGAACCATTCGATATCCTGCGGGCGGGCCAGGAAAATGCCACGCACGATCAGGCCATGCACACGCTCTGGATGGGTTTGCGCGTAGGCCAGGGCCAGGGTCGAGCCCCAGGAACCGCCGAACAGCACCCATTTGTCGATGCCCAGGTGCTCGCGAATGCGCTCAAGGTCGGCGACCAGGTCCCAGGTGGTGTTGTTTTCCAGGCTGGCGCGAGGGGTGGAGCGCCCGCAACCACGCTGGTCGAAGGTGACGATGCGGTACAGGTTCGGGTCAAAATAGCAGCGGCTCTGTGCGTCGCAACCTGCGCCAGGGCCACCATGGATGAATACGACGGGCAAGCCTTCGGGGGAGCCACTTTCATCGACGTACAGCGTGTGGGTGTCATCGACTGCCAGATCGTGCCGGGCGTAGGGTTTGATCTGCGGGTACCAAGTCTGCATTGCGCGCTCCGTAAGGGGTCGGGTTCATCCCTGGGGGGACGTCTTTTATTTTGCCGTCTGGCACTATAAACCCGAATTGTGCAATGAGCATGTCCTTGAGCGCTTAGACCTGTGTCAGCCCTTCTCTCCCCCGGCCATCGGGGTACACAGAGTGGATACGCCCGCGGCGTGTAGAGCCTGCCGGCAAACGTCATCGGGGCCCCCTCCCACATTGAACCGCGGTCATCCAGACAAAACGCGGTCAAGTGTGGGAGGGGGCTTGCCCCCGATAGCTATTTCAGCAACACCACCACTCACCGATAGTGCGCTTGCCCCCAAGCCAACACCCCTTCCAGCAATTGCTTGAGCACCACCCGCGTCGGCTCGGCCAGGTCCGGGCGATAAAGGAACGGCTCAACCTCTTCCATGTAAGTGCTCTGGCACAACTCCAGCTGCACAGCATGGATATCCTGCGCCGGGTCACCGTAATGCCGGGTGATATGGCCGCCCTTGAAACGTCCGTTGAGTACATGGCTGTACTGCGGATGGGTGGCGCAGATGGCCTCCAACTGGCTGGCGAGCCCTGGATCACAGGCAGCGCCGTTGAAGGTGCCAAGGTTGAAGTCCGGCAACTTGCCGTCGAACAGGTGCGGGATCACCGAGCGGATCGAATGCGCGTCAAACAGCAAGGCATAACCGAACTCGGCCTTGAGCCGCGCCAGTTCTTCTTGCAGCGTGCGGTGATAGGGGCCCCAGATCTTTTGCAGGTAACTGGCGCGCTCGGTCTCGCTCGGCTCCAACCCTTCACGGAACAACGGCACACCCTCGAACAACGTGGTCGGGTACAGGCCGGTGGTGGCACCGGCATACAGTGGCTTGTCGTCGGAGGGCCGATTCAGGTCGATCACAAACCGCGAATATTCGGCCGACAGGGTGCTGGCACCCAGGGCTTCGGCAAAGTCATACAGCATGGGAATGTGCCAGTCGGTGTCCGGCAGGCTTTGCGCCTCGGGGATCAACCCTGCCTCGACGGCAGGTGTGAGGCGCAGGCCGGCGTGGGGCATGCTGATCAGCAGCGGCACGCGGCCTTGTGTGAAGTTCAGAACCTTATCCACAAGCAATACTCCTCAAACAGTGACGTCGACGCCGTGGCGCACGACGCGTTTATCCAGCTCGCCACCCAGCCAATAGGCCAGGTCGGCAGGGCGATCGATCTGCCAGGCCACAAAATCCGCAACCTTGCCCACTTCCAACGAACCATGAGTGTCGCCCATGCACAGCGCAGTGGCGGCATGTTGCGTAGCACCGGCGAGGGCTTCTTCCGGGGTCATGCGGAACAACGTGCAGGCCATGTTGAGCATCAGGCGCACCGACAGCGCTGGGGACGTGCCGGGGTTGAGGTCGCTGGCGATGGCGATTTTCACACCGTGTTTGCGCAAGGCCTCCATCGGCGGCAACTGGGTTTCGCGCAGGAAGTAGAACGCGCCGGGCAGCAAGACCGCGACGGTGCCGGAGACGGCCATGGCGATGGCGTCTTCTTCGGTCATGAATTCCAGGTGGTCCGCCGACAACGCGTAGTAACGCGCCGCGAGGCTGGAGCCGTGCAGCGACGAAAGCTGTTCGGCGTGCAGCTTCACCGGCAGGCCCAGTTGCTGGGCGACTTTGAACACGCGCTCCACCTGCTCGGTGGAGAACGCCAGGTATTCGCAGAACGCATCCACCGCGTCCACCAAGCCTTCGGCCGCCAAAGCCGGCAGCATTTCGGTGCAGATGTGGTCGATGTAATCGTCGGCGCGGTCCTTGTACTCCGGCGGCAACGCGTGGGCCGCCAGGCACGTGGCGCGCACGCTGACCGGCAGCGCTTCGCCGAGGCGACGGGCCACTCGCAGCATTTTGCGTTCGTTGACCAGGTCCAGCCCATAGCCGGACTTGATCTCCACCGTGGTGACGCCGTCGCGCAGCAGACTGCGCAGGCGCTTGTGGGCGCTGGCAAACAGTTCATCTTCCGTCGCCGCGCGGGTGGCACGCACGGTGCTGGCAATACCGCCGCCCTTGGCCGCGATCTCGGCGTAGCTGACACCTTCGAGGCGCTGCTCAAATTCGCCGCTGCGGTTGCCACCGAACACCGTGTGGGTGTGACAGTCGATCAGCCCGGGGGTGACCCACGCGCCGTGCAGGTCATGCACCTGGGCGTAATTCGCCGTCGGTACCTGGCTGCGGGGGCCGATCCACTCGATGAGCGAACCGGCGGTCACCAGGGCGGCGTCCTCGATGATCGAGTATTTGCCCTGGGCCATGGTTGCGACGTGGCAGTGTTGCCAAAGCGTTTTCATCAACGCCTCCCTAGATTAACGATGAGACAAAGCCGGGTCGTAGTGCACCTTGGCCGCTTGCCCGGCTGCAGGCTTGACCCACAATAGGTAGGCAACCACCAGCAGCACGATCCACACGGCACCGACCAACAAAGCGGCCTGGGTGTCCGGGAAGTAACCCAGCACGCCAAACACGAACAGCATGAAGACGATGGCCGCTGCTGGCGCATAAGGCCAGAACGGCACGGGGAATTTCAGCTCGGCGACTTGTTCCTGGGTCATCGAGCGGCGCATCGCGACCTGGGTGAACAGGATCATCAGCCAGACCCACACAGTGGCGAAGGTCGCGATCGAGGCGATCAGCAGGAACACGTTTTCCGGGATCAGGTAGTTGAGCACCACACCGCCCAGCAGCGCCGCGCCCATCACCACCACGGTCATCCACGGCACGCCGTGCTTGGACAACTGCGCAAAGCCCTTGGGCGCCTGCCCTTGTTGGGCCAGACCGTACATCATGCGGCCGGCGCCGAAGATGTCGCTGTTGATGGCCGAGACGGCTGCCGAGATCACCACGATGTTGAGGATGGTCGCCGCCGAGCCGATGCCCAGGTTGCTGAAGATCTGCACGAACGGGCTGCCCTGGCTGCCGATCTGCGGCCATGGGTAGATCGCCATCAACACAAACAAGGTCAGCACGTAGAACAACAGGATACGCAGCGGCACCGCGTTGATCGCCTTGGGGATCACGCGTTGCGGGTCCTTGGCTTCGCCGGCGGTAATACCGATGATTTCAATGCCGCCAAAAGCGAACATCACCACCGCGAACGAGGCGATCAGGCCGCCGATGCCATTGGGCATGAAGCCACCGTGGGCCCACAGGTTGCTGAGACCGCTGGCCTGGGTGTCACCGGCCGAATGGATGCCGAACAGCATGATGCCGAAACCGCCGAGGATCATCGCGACGATGGCGCCGACCTTGAGCAGCGACAGCCAGAACTCCATTTCGCCAAACACTTTGACGTTGCACAGGTTCAGGCCGCCGATCAGAAACACAATGCCGAGGACCCAGACCCAGCGCGCGACGTCGGGAAACCAGAAGCCCATGTAGATGCCGAAGGCGGTGACGTCGGCCAGGCAGACGATGATCATTTCAAAGGCGTAGGTCCAACCGAGGATAAACCCCGCCATTGGGCCCAGGTAGGTGCTGGCGTACTGGCCGAAGGAGCCGGCGACCGGGTTGTGCACGGCCATTTCGCCGAGGGCGCGCATCACCATGAACACGGCGGCGCCGCCGATCAGGTAGGCCAGCAGCACAGCGGGGCCCGCCATCTGGATCGCAGAGGCAGAGCCATAGAACAGCCCGGTGCCGATCGCGGAACCGAGTGCCATGAAGCGAATATGTCGGGCGCTGAGCCCGCGTTTCAAACCCTTTTCTTGCTGTTGCATTTCTCGTCCTTAATTATTCTTATCCTGAGAAAAATCCAAACCTGGCGCCTGACAACTGTAGTGAGCGGGCTTGCCCCGCGCTGGGCTGCGAAGCAGCCCTGAAATGGCCACCGCATGTCTTCAGACAGAACGCGACGGCAGGTTTTGGGGCTGCTGCGCAGCCCAGCGCGGGGCAAGCCCGCTCACTACAGGGTGTTGCGGTTACAGGCTCGGCAGGAGATTGGCCGGCACCAGCTCATTCAGGCAGCGAGTGGCGAGCAATTCGCTGGCGGCGTTGATGTCCGGGGCGAAGAAGCGGTCCTTGTCGTAGAACGCCACTTTGTCGCGCAAAATCCCACGTGCTTTTTCCAGCTTCGGTGAGGTTTTCAGACCTTCGCGCAGGTCCAGGCCCTGGCACGCGGCCAGCCATTCCACGGCGAGAATGCCACGGGTGTTCTCGGCCATTTCCCACAGGCGTTTGCCGGCAGCCGGGGCCATCGACACATGGTCTTCCTGGTTGGCGGAAGTCGGCAGGCTGTCGACGCTATGGGGATGAGCCAGAGCCTTGTTCTCGCTGGCGAGTGCGGCGGCGGTCACTTGGGCGATCATGAAACCGGAGTTCACCCCGCCATTGCCGACCAGGAAAGGCGGCAGTTGCGACATATGCTTGTCCATCATCAGCGAGATACGACGCTCGCTCAGGGAACCGATTTCGGCAATGGCCAGCGCCATGTTGTCGGCAGCCATGGCCACGGGTTCGGCGTGGAAGTTGCCGCCGGAAATCACGTCGCCTTCAGCGGCGAACACCAGCGGGTTATCCGACACCGCGTTGGCTTCGACCACCAGCACTTCAGCAGCCTGGCGGAACTGGGTCAGGCACGCGCCCATGACTTGTGGCTGGCAGCGCAGGGAGTACGGGTCCTGGACCTTGTCGCAGTTCTGGTGCGACTGGGACACCTGGCTGCTTTCACCCAGCAGGTCGCGATAGGCCGCAGCGGAATCGATCTGGCCGCGTTGGCCGCGAGCTGCGTGGATGCGCGCATCGAACGGCGAACGCGAACCCAGCACCGCCTCCACGGTGAGGCCGCCGCAGGCCAGGGCGCCGGCGAACAAGTCTTCGCCCTCGAACAGGCCACGCAGGGCATAGGCGGTGGACACCTGGGTGCCGTTGAGCAGCGCCAGGCCTTCCTTCGCGGCGAGGGTCAGCGGCGTCAGGCCCGCGACTTTCAACGCTTCGGTCGCTTCCAGCCATTCGCCTTTGTAACGCGCCTTGCCTTCGCCGAGCAGCACCAGGGACATGTGCGCCAGCGGCGCCAGGTCGCCGGAAGCGCCGACCGAACCTTTCAACGGGATGTGCGGATACACCTCGGCGTTGATCAGTGCGATCAGCGCATCGATCACCTGGCGGCGGATCCCGGAGAACCCACGGCTCAGGCTGTTGACCTTGAGCACCATGACCAGTCGTACCAGCGCATCGCTGATCGGCTCACCGACGCCGGCGGCGTGGGACAGCACCAGCGAACGCTGGAGGTTTTCCAGGTCTTCGCTGGCGATGCGGGTCGAGGCCAGCAGGCCAAAACCGGTGTTGATGCCGTAGGCGGTGCGGTTCTCGGCGAGAATCTGCTCCACGCAGGCCACACTGGCTTCGATCTGCGCCGTGGCGCTGTCATCCAGGCGCAGGGTTACCGGCTGCTGGTAGATGGCGCGCAGTTGGGCAAGGCTCAGCTGGCCTGGAATCAGGTTTAGCGCAGTCACATTCATACTCCTTGTGAATTGTTCTTTTTGAATAAGTCTTCAGTGCAAATTGGGTAATGCGGTGTCTTTGAGCACCTGGGCAGCCGCCGCAATGTCCGGCGCCAGCCAGCGGTCCTGTTCATAGGCCGGCACCACTTCACGCAACAGGCGCCAGGCGCGGTCGGTGCCCACGCCGAAGTGCTGGTCTTTCAAAAATTCGAACGCCTGGGCCGCCAGCAAATACTCGATGGCGAGGATCTGAGTGACGTTGGCCAATACCTGATGCAGCTTGAGTGCGGCATTGGTGCCCATGCTCAGGTGGTCTTCCTGCAGGCCCGAGGTGACGAAGTTGTCGAGCACCGCCGGTTGCGCCAGTTGGCGGTTTTGCCCACACAGTGAAGCGGCGACGTACTGCACAATCATCATCCCGGAGTTGACCCCGGGGTTGCTCACCAGGAACGCCGGCAGGCCGCTGACGTGCGGGTTGATCAGGCGATCCAGGCGGCGTTCGGCCACTGAGCCGATTTCAGCCATGGCAATCGCCAGCATGTCCGCCGCCAACGCCACGGATTGCCCATGCGGGTTGGCCTGGGACACCACGCGATAGTTGTCCGGTGTGCCGAGCACCAACGGGTTATCGGTGGCGCTGTTGAGTTCGGTCTCGATTTGACGGGTGGCGTGCGCCACCTGGTCGCGCGCCGCGCCGTGGATCTGTGGGATCGAGCGGATGCTCAGGGCGTCCTGGGTGCGAATGCCTTTGCTGCTGGCGATCACTTCGCTGCCATCGAGCAAGGCGCGCAGGTTCATCCCCACGTGCTGCATGCCAGGGTGCGGCTTGAGCGCGATGATTTCTTCATCGAACGCATCGATCTGCCCGCGCTGGGCTTCGAAACTCATGGCGCCGATCACGTCGGCCCATTGCAGCAAGTGATGCGCATCAGCCAGGGCCAGGCAGCTCAGGCCGGTCATGCACGGCGTGCCGTTGACCAGGCACAGGCCGTCCTTGGCACCGAGCACCACCGGCTGCAAGCCTTCCGCACTTAATGCCTCTTGAGCGGGAACGATCTGACCGCGGTAACTCACATTACCCACACCCAGCAAGGCCACGCCGACGTGGGCCATATGGGTCAGGTAACCCACTGAGCCCTGGGACGGCACTTGCGGCGTGATGCCGTGGTTGAGCAGCGCCAGCAGCGAGTGCACCACTTGCGGATGCAGGCCGGATTTGCCATGGCTGTAGTTGATGATGGCCGCGCAGATGATTGCGCGGGTCTGCTCGTCGCTCAATGCCGGGCCGACGCCGCAGGCATGGCTGAGCAAGGTGTTGCGCGACAGCTGGCTGAGTTGCTCGCCCTTGAGCGACACATTGCACAACGCGCCCAGGCCGGTGTTCACGCCATAGGCGCGCTCACCGCGGGTGACGATGCGCTGCACGATGGCCTGGGCGTTATCGATGCGCGCCCAGGCCTGGCCCGAGAGCTCGAGCACCGCGCCGTGGCGGGCGACGGCGACTACGTCCTGCCAGCGCAATGGCGTATCGGCGAGGGTGATTGTTGTTGCCTGGGACATCTTCGTACTCTCTTCAATTCTTGTGCAGCCTTACCGGCCCTATCAGGGGCAAGCCCCCTCCCACCTTTGATCGGGTTAACACAGGGCCAATGTGGGAGGGGCTTGCCCCCGACAAGGCCATCAGCCTCACCAACAAATCCAGGTCAGACCACCGCCGCCCGTCGCTGAACAAACCGATCCACATACTCATCCGCCGGCGAATGCAGGATCTCCCGAGGCGTGCCGACTTGGATCAGCTTGCCGTCCTTGAGGATCGCAATGCGGTTGCCGATGCGCACGGCCTCGTCGAGGTCGTGGGTGATAAATACGATGGTTTTGTGCAGGGTCTTTTGCAGCTCCAGCAACTGGTCCTGCATCTCGGCGCGGATCAGCGGGTCGAGGGCGCTGAAGGCTTCGTCCATCAGGATGATGTCGGTGTCGGCCGCCAGTGCGCGAGCCAGGCCCACACGCTGGCGCATGCCGCC
Organism: Pseudomonas petroselini; assembly: GCF_045037875.1. NCBI lineage: Bacteria > Pseudomonadati > Pseudomonadota > Gammaproteobacteria > Pseudomonadales > Pseudomonadaceae > Pseudomonas > Pseudomonas petroselini. Next base: position 1,094,516 of record NZ_CP173614.1, on the reverse strand, counting down.
GGAAAGCTGGTGCGGGTATTTGTTTTCGTAGCCCTTGAGGCCCACGGTTTCGATCCAGTGCAGGGCGCGTTCGGCGCACACCTGCTTGGTTTCACCACGCACCTTGAGGCCGTAGGCGACGTTGTCGAGCACGCTCTTGTGGGGCAGCAGGCCGAAGCTCTGGAACACCATGCTGATCTTGTGCCGACGGAATTGGCGCAGGGCTTCCATGTCCAGTTGCAGGATGTCTTCGCCGTCCACCAAGATCGCGCCGCTGGTCGGGTCGATCAAGCGATTGAAGTGGCGCACCAAGGTGGATTTGCCCGAGCCCGACAGGCCCATGATCACGAAGATCTCACCGGTGCCGATGCTCAGGGACAGGTCATTCACGCCGACCACGCAGCCGGTCTCGGCCAGGACCTGATCCTTGGTCTTGCCCTGGCCAACCAGCGCCAGCGCTTCCTTGGAGCGGTTACCGAAGATCTTGAAGACGTTTTTGACTTCGATTTTGCTGACAGTAGTCATTTGCTCGCCTCGTGTCGTGGACGACCATAGGCCTGGGTAATGCGGTCGATGACCACGGCGAGAATCACGATCGCCAGCCCGGCTTCGAGGCCTCGGCCAACGTTGAGGGTCTGGATGCCGACGAGCACGTCTTCACCCAAGCCACGGGCGCCGATCATCGAGGCGATCACCACCATCGACAGCGCCATCATGGTGGTCTGGTTGATACCGGCCATGATGCTCGGCAACGCCAGCGGCAGCTGCACGCCGAACAGTTGCTGCCAGCGGTTGGCACCAAAGGCGTTGATCGCTTCCATGACTTCGCCGTCAACTTGGCGAATGCCCAGGTCGGTGAGGCGGATCAGCGGCGGCGCGGCGTAGATCACCGTGGCAAAAATCGCCGGGACCTTGCCCAGGCCGAACAGCATCAGCACCGGGATCAGGTACACGAAGCTGGGCATGGTCTGCATGATGTCGAGCAACGGCATCAGCACCGAACGCAGGCGATTGCTGCGCGCCGACAGAATGCCCAACGGAATGCCAATCAGCACCGAGATCACCGTGGCGACCATCATCAGCGCCAGGGTTTGCATCAGCTTGTCCCACAGGCCAACCGCGCCCACCAGGAACAGCAAACCGACGATCACCGCCGTGGTCACCACCTTGCGGGTGGCGTGCCAGGCAACCGCGCCGACGATGGCCAGCATCAGCCACCAGGGGGCTGCGCGCAGCAACCCTTCCAGGTTGACGATGGCCCATAGCAGGGTGTCGGAGATGTGCCGGAACACATCACCGTAGTTGGTGACCAGTGAGTCCACCCAACCGTTGACCCAGTCGGCGATGGAAAACGTAAAACTCTCAGGAAACATAGCGTGCTCTCGATCCAGTGGGTTGTGGCCAGGCGCCCGGCTGCCCCTCAGGGTAGCCGGGCACGCTTGACCTACAAGGCCGCGTCGATTTTCTTGGCTGCGTCTTCACTCACCCAGGCGTGCCAGACTTCAGGATGTTCCTTGAGGAAAATTTTCGCCAGTTTCGGCGACTCAATTCGCTCCTTGGCCATGCGACCCAGGTTCTGGTTCAGCAGGTCGATGGGCAGGTTGACCTTTTCCAGCACGGCCACCAATTCCGGGGCTTGCTCGTGGAAAGCCTTGGACAGGCCAACCTTGATGCTCACGCTTTTATCCACACCGGGTTTTTCTTCCAGCTTGACCAGGTCGACCTGGCCCATCAGCGGCGTGGGCGACCAGTAGTAAAACAGGATCGGCTCGCCGCGCTTGTAGCTCGACAGCACCGCCGCATCCAGCGCCGGGCCGGTGCCTGGGCGGAAGTTGGTGTAGGTGCTTTCCAGGCCGTAGCTCTTCAGCATTTCGCTGTTGTCCAGCTCGCAGGTCCAGCCGGCCGGGCAGTTGTAGAAGCGGCCCTTGGACGGCTCTTCCTGGTCCTTGAACACCGAGGCGTATTTGGCCAGGTCGGCGATATTTTTCAGGTCCGGGGCCTTGGGTTCCAACTTGCGCTTGGCGTCGCCTTCGATCACGTAGCGCGGCACGTACCAGCCCTCGATGGCGCCGACAATCGGGGCACCAACGCCGACGACTTTGCCGGCCTTCTCGGCCTTGTTCCAGACTTCACTGCGGCCGACCCATTCTTCGGCAAACACTTGGATATCGTTGCTGCTCAGGGCGTTTTCCATCGTGATGGAGTTGCCCGGCAGGCTGTCGGTTTTGCAGTCGTAGCCTTTTTCCAGCACGGTTTGCAGGATGTCGGTGAGCAACATGCCGCTTTCCCAGTTCAGGCCGGCAAATTTCACCGGTTTGCCGGATTCGCACCAACCGGCCGCCTGGGCGCCAGCGCTGGCCAGCAAACCTGCAGAGAGCAAGGTGGCCAGCAGGGTCTTATGCATTTTCATTGTTGTGACGCTCCCAATCTTGAAATGGATTACGGCAGTCAGTAGGCATCCTGCCCTGTCCACGTCCCATCAGGCTTGTGCGGCCAGCCCGTTTGTTGTTGGTGTAGCGCCCTGCTCTACCGGCAGGATCAGGTGATCGGGCACTGTGCCGTGCCATTTTTTCGCACACAGGTAATACAGGGCTGCAGGCAGTACCAGACCGATGATCCAGGAAATGTCCACGTCACCCAGCGCGGCCACCAAGGGGCCGGTGTAGAACTTGGTGGAGATGAACGGCAATTGCACCAGCACGCCGAACACATAGACGCTGATACCGAGCAGGTTCCAGCGGCCGTAGCGACCGTTCGGGTCGGCCAGCGCCGGCACGTCATAACGCTCGCGAGTGATGCAGTAGTAGTCCACCAGGTTGATCGCACTCCAGGGCGTAAAGAACGCCAGCAGGAACAGGATGAAAGACTTGAACGCACCGAGGAACGAGTGCTGGCCGAGCAACGCGATCAGGGTCGCGGTACCGACGATGACCAACACGAACACCAGGCGTTGCAGGCGCGTGACCTCGAGGCGGCCACGGAAGCCGCTGATGATGGTCGCAATGCACATGAAGCTGCCGTAGGAGTTCAGCGTAGAGATGGTGACCTTGCCGAACGCGATGCTGAAGTACAGCAGCGCCGCGGTGGCACCGGTACCGCTCAAACCCACGATGTAGGCCACTTCGTGACCGGCGAACTGCCCGTTGGACATGGCCGCGGCAAACACGCCGAGGACCATCGCCACCTGCGCGCCAATGACCGAACCGGCGCCGGCGGCGAGGAAGGTTTTCACCGAAGACGTCGCGCTCGGCAGGTAGCGTGAATAGTCCGCCACGTAAGGGCCGAAAGCGATCTGCCAGGAGGCCGCGAGCGACACCGCCAGCAGGAAGCTGCTCCAGCTGAAGTGGCGGATTTGCAGGAGGGCGCCAACGTCGGTCTGGCTCACCAGGCGACTGAACAGGTAGACAAAGGCAATCACGCCAATGACGCTGGCGACGCGGCCGATGAAATGGATCACCCGGTAACCCAGCACGGTGACCAGCACAATGACACTGGCGAAGATCAGGATGCCGACGCTGTCACTGACCCCAAACAACTGGCCCAGCGCCTGGCCGGAAAGCACGGTGCCGGTGGCGGTGAAACCGAGGTACATCAGGCACACCAGCACGATCGGGATGGCCGCGCCGTACACGCCGAACTGAACCCGGCTGGAGATCATCTGCGGCAGGCCAAGCTTGGGACCTTGCGCCGCATGCAGCGCCATGACACCACCGCCGATGAGTTGACCGATCAGCAGACCGATCAACGACCAGAACACATCACCGCCCAGCACCACGGCCAGGGCCCCGGTGACAATCGCGGTGATTTGCAGGTTGGCGCCCATCCATAGGGTGAACTGGCTCAACAGACGACCGTGTCTTTCCACTTCCGGGATGTAGTCGATCGAACGCCTTTCGATCAACGGGGTGGTGTCATTTGCAGCCATGTTGTTCAACCTCTGATGGATTGTTTTCTGGTTCACTGCAGATCAAATGTGGGAGGGGGCTTGCCCCCTCCCCCCTGGGTTACTTGATCATCGGCAGGTTCAGGCCCTGTTCCTTGGCGCAGTCGATCGCGATCTGGTAGCCGGCATCGGCGTGACGCATCACCCCGGTGGCCGGGTCGTTGTGCAGTACGCGCGCGATCCGCTCAGCCGCTTCGTCGGTACCGTCGCAGACGATCACCATGCCGGAGTGCTGGGAGAAGCCCATGCCCACGCCGCCGCCGTGGTGCAGCGAGACCCAGGTCGCGCCGCTGGCGGTGTTGAGCAAGGCGTTGAGCAGCGGCCAGTCGGACACAGCGTCGGAGCCGTCCTGCATGGCTTCGGTTTCGCGGTTCGGGCTGGCGACCGAGCCGGAGTCCAGGTGGTCACGGCCGATCACGACCGGGGCCGACAGCTCGCCGCTGCGCACCATTTCGTTGAACGCCAGGCCGAGCTTGGCGCGCTGGCCCAGGCCAACCCAGCAGATACGCGCCGGCAGGCCCTGGAAGCTGATGCGTTCGCGGGCCATGTCCAGCCAGTTGTGCAGGTGAGCGTCGTCCGGGATCAGCTCTTTGACTTTGGCGTCGGTCTTGTAGATGTCTTGCGGGTCGCCGGACAGAGCCGCCCAACGGAACGGGCCGACGCCACGGCAGAACAGTGGACGGATGTAGGCCGGTACGAAGCCTGGGAAGTCGAAGGCGTTTTCCACGCCTTCTTCCTGGGCCATCTGGCGGATGTTGTTGCCGTAGTCGAAGGTCGGGATGCCTTGTTTCTGGAACGCGAGCATGGCTTTGACGTGCACGGCCATCGATTGCTTGGCGGCCTTGATCACGGCGGCGGGCTCGGTCTTGGCGCGGGCGCGGTATTCGTCCCAGGTCCAGCCGGCCGGCAGGTAGCCGTTGAGTGGGTCGTGGGCGCTGGTCTGGTCGGTGACCATGTCCGGGCGTACGCCACGCTTGACCAGTTCCGGCAGGATTTCCGCCGCGTTACCCAGCAGGGCAATGGAGATGGCCTTGCCTTCCTGGGTGTATTTGGCGATGCGCGCCAGGGCGTCGTCGAGGTCGGTGGCTTGTTCGTCGACGTAACGGCTGTTCAGGCGGAAATCGATGCTGACCTGCTGGCACTCGATGTTCAGCGAGCACGCACCGGCCAGGGTTGCAGCCAACGGCTGGGCACCGCCCATGCCGCCGAGACCGGCAGTGAGCACCCAACGGCCCTTGAGGTTTGAATCGTAGTGCTGGCGACCGGCTTCGACGAAGGTTTCATAGGTGCCCTGGACGATGCCTTGGCTGCCGATGTAGATCCAGCTGCCGGCGGTCATCTGGCCGTACATGGCCAGGCCCTTGGCATCCAGTTCGTTGAAGTGTTCCCAGCTCGCCCAGTGCGGCACTAGGTTGGAGTTAGCGATCAGAACACGCGGGGCATTGCTGTGGGTTTTGAACACACCGACCGGTTTACCGGATTGCACCAGCAGGGTTTCGTCGTCGTTCAGGTGGGTGAGGCTCTCGACGATCTGGTCGTAGCACTCCCAGTTACGTGCCGCACGGCCGATACCGCCGTACACCACCAATTCTTTTGGGTTCTCGGCCACTTGCGGGTCGAGGTTGTTCATCAGCATGCGCAGCGGCGCTTCAGTCAGCCAGCTTTTGGCGGTGAGCTTGTTACCGTGGGCGGCACGGATTTCGACGTCACGGTATTTTGTAGGCTTGGTCACAGCTAGGACTCCTCGGCGATCGATGCGCATGCTTGGTGGGTGCGAAGACGACTCTTACGCACACATCTTTACTTGTACATACAAGCATATGCAATCGAGCGGCCAACTTTCTGGGCGAGGTGTTTGGATTTTTTTGGAAAATGCGTGCAAGCCTTGGAAATTAAGGCTTCAAGGCATGATGAAATTTCTTAAGAGGGAGATTTAAGGCGAGGGAGGTTTGTCACCAGAGCGAGGTTTTGCGCCACGCTGGGGCATTCGGTAACAAATTGGTGCGAGGACTGGAAACAGATTATGTAAACAGCGCAAAAACAAATGTGGGAGGGGGCTTGCCCCCGATGGCGGTGGATCAGTCGGTGCATCTATGACTGAAACACTGCTATCGGGGGCAAGCCCCCTCCCACATTTTTTAACCGCGTTGGGTCAGTTCAATGATGCAGCAACGGCCAGTGACCGAGATATCCAGCAAGCCAACGTTACCGTCCACTTGCAGGCAATCGTGATGGCCGAGTTTCTCGCCCAACACCTTCACTTCATCCGCCACGCTGAACACCAACACCGTCTGCGCCGTGCTGAAAAACCGCTGCACGCCATCCACCCACTGCAACCGCGCGTGGTAACGCTCTGGCGCATAGATCAGGTTGAAATCGCGGATCGGCCCCGTGATCAATCGGCAGGACACCTGGCTGTCACCCTTGAACGCGAAGGGTTGCAGCGGTAACAACCCGCGCTGCTCTTCACCATCAACGGTCAACACCATGCCGGCGCCTTGGATCACAGTGATCACGCGCTGGTAGCCGGCGAAGCTGGAAAACCCGCCCGACTCACCAATATCGGCAATCGACAGGCGCCAGCCAAAACCCTCCAGGCCGGTGCCTGCATCACGGGTGATTTCTTCGGTACTGCCACCGCCGTTTTTCCACGGCATGCGCACGTAATCGACGGCGCGCCAGACGCTTATTGCACTCATTTACTGAAACGTCCTTCCAAGCTATGACGGGAACCGGGGTGGATCAAACGCGCGGCAGTCACCGGCTGACGGCCAGACCAAGTGCGCCTGCGAATCAACAGGCATGGCTCGGTAGGCTCGATCTGCAGCAACTTGCATTCGGCGGCGTCGGCGAGGATGGCTTCAACCACGTGCTCACCTTCGGTCAGCGGCGCCACTTGGTTCAAATAGGCATAGGGCGTCTGCTGGGTGAAATCCTGCTGCAGGTATTCCGGCGCGACCAAGGCGTTGACGAAGCGGTCTTCGATTTGCACGGGGATATCGTTTTCGAAATGCACGATCAGCGAGTGGAACACCCGACCGCCTTCGCGCATTTCCAGGGCGACAGCGCGCTCGGAACCGGCGGCCTCTTCACCCAGAGTGATGACCTGGCACGTATGGCGATGACCGCGAGAGGCGATCTCATCGGCAATGTTGTGCACTTCGAAGAGCGCGGATTGGCTCTTGGGCTCGGCGACGAAGGTGCCCACCCCTTGCATACGCACCAGCAGACCTTCGGCGGTGAGCTCGCGCAGGGCGCGGTTGATGGTCATGCGACTGAAACCCAGCTGGCTGACCAGTTCACTCTCCGACGGCACGCGGTAATGGGGCGGCCAGTTGCCGTTGAGGATCTGCTGGCTGATCATCTGTTTGACACGGGCATACAAGGGCGCCGGACTTTCGTCCATGTGGGCAGCCAGTGGAGACTTGGCGGGCGGAGTCGGCACAGGGAATCCTTGCAGGGGGAAAAGATGCATAGATTGCCGGAGTTTACCGAGCAGGCAAACGTCTGTATATGTATATACAAATAAACACACGACCGGGGTGCCTTGATCATGTCCGCTTTCTTTGCCGAACGCGCGCTGCTGCCTAATGGATGGGCCAATGATGTACGTCTTGAAGTCAGCGCCGATGGGCTGCTGACACAGGTTGAGGCCAATGCCAGCGCAGAGGGTGCCGAACGGCTGAGAGGCCCGGTATTGGCGGGCATGCCGAACCTGCACTCCCATGCATTCCAACGTGCCATGGCCGGTTTGGCCGAAGTCGCCGGCAACCCGAATGACAGTTTCTGGACCTGGCGCGACCTGATGTACCGCATGGTGGGCAAGATCAGCCCGGATCAATTGCAGGTGATCGCGCGCCAGCTGTACATCGAGATGCTCAAGGCCGGCTACACGTCCGTGGCCGAGTTTCACTATGTGCACCATGACGTCAGCGGCCAGCCGTATGCCGACCGCACGGAACTGTCGCGCCAGATCAGCCAGGCAGCGGCCAGCAGCGGGATCGGCCTGACGCTGGTGCCGGTGCTCTACACCCATTCCGGTTTTGGCGGCCAGGCACCCAATGAGGGCCAGCGCCGGTTTATCAACAGCACTGAACACTACCTGGACCTGCAAGCACGCCTGCGGCCGGTCCTCGCGGCGCAACCGGCGCAGCAATTGGGCCTGTGCTTCCACTCGTTGCGCGCGGTCACGCCACAGCAAATCAGTGACGTGCTGGCCGCCAGCGACAAGGCGTGCCCCGTGCATATCCACATCGCCGAACAACAGAAAGAAGTCGACGACTGCCTGGCCTGGAGCGGCAAGCGCCCGCTGCAATGGCTCTATGACAATGTCGACATCGATGAACGCTGGTGCCTGGTGCACGCCACGCATGCCGACGCAGACGAAGTGACACGGATGGCCAAGAGCCGCGCCATTGCCGGCTTGTGCCTGACCACCGAGGCCAACCTGGGTGACGGGATTTTCCCGGCGGTGGACTACCTCGCCCAGGGCGGACGCATGGGCATCGGTTCCGACAGCCATGTATCACTGAGCGTGGTGGAAGAACTGCGTTGGCTGGAATATGGGCAGCGCTTGCGTGATCAACGGCGCAATCGCTTGTATCGCAGCGATCAACCGATGGTCGGCCGCACGCTGTTTGATGCCGCCCTGGACGGTGGTGCCCAGGCATTGGGACAACCGATTGGTCAGTTGGCAGTGGGTAAGCGTGCGGATTGGATTGTGCTGGACGGTAACGACCCTTACCTGGCGACAGCGACAGAGGACGGGATTCTCAATCGCTGGCTGTTCGCAGGCGGTGATCGGCAAGTGCGTGATGTGCTGGTCAACGGCAAGTGGGTGGTGCGGGACGGGCATCATGCCGGCGAGGAAGAAAGCGGCCGTGCGTTCACGCAGGTCTTGAGGGATTTGCTGGGCTAACCGGCAACCCATAACCCATGCGGGAGGGGGCTTGCTCCCGATGGCGGTGTATCAGTTTCAGACGTGCTGACTGACACATTGCAATCGGGAGCAAGCCCCCTCCCACATTGGATTGGCGCTGATCCAGGGTTACTGCGAGGTCTTCGCCATCTGCTTGTCCGACGTGCGCCAGATCAGCCGTGTGGTGTCATACCCCTGCTGCCGCGCCCTGCTCAGCAGGTCTTCGCGGGTGTCCGCATTGACCGTCGGCGTGCGCGACAAGATCCACATGTAACGCCGGCTCGGGCTGCCGACAATCGCGGTCTTGTAGTCATCGCTGACGTACAGCACCCAGTAATCGCCCTTGGCAACGCCGGGCAACAGGGCGGTAAACCAGTTATTGAATTCCACCCAGAGCTTGTCGGTCTTGCCCGGCACTTGCGGCGTGGCCGTGCCCTTGGCTTCTTCCCACTTCCATTCGGTCGTCAGGCAGCGGTTGAACACCGACATATCACCATCCGGCAGCAGCGTGTAGCGCGCCTCGGACTGTGCGCAGTTGCGTTGGAAGTACATCGGCAATCGCGCCAACTCATACCAGGTGCCCTGGTAACGCTTGAGGTTGACGTTGTTCGCGGTCTTGGGTTGCAGATCATCGCCAGAATGGCTGGCGCAGCCCGCCAAAAACAGGCTGGCGCAAAGGAACAAAACAAAACGGATCATTCTTCTTCTCCCGCAGGCTTTCGCCCCGGTTTACTTCAGGCCTTGCCCGGAAAACATCAGAACCTTGTCACCGGCATATTGAACGCTGATAAAGCTGTTTTTATCGCCCCAAGTGCAACTGGACATGCCCAGTGCGCCGGAACAATCAGTCGGCTTGCCCAGCAACGACTCGACCTCTGTCTTGGCCATGCCAGCCGACAATTTTTGATAATTTTCTTGGTTGACCTTGCTGCAAGCGGCCAACAGCACGCAAAAAGCCAGCAGGGAGAGACGGCGTAACGACATGGAAAAACTCCTGGAGGGACTGAGCAGCATGGGGGTCTGCCAGAAGCTTAGAAGGGAAAAGAGGTTTCTGGTTCCCGATGAGCAAAAACAAAAAAGCCCCGAAAACGCTGAAACGTTTCGGGGCTTCTTCAAGGGTGAACCGGCTCACAACAATGCCGATCACTTATCGCGAAGACTTACTTCTTGTGGTAGGCCGTCACGCGCTCAACTTCTTCCTTGGAACCCAAGAACACCGCCACACGCTGGTGCAGGCCTTCGGGCTGGATGTCGAGGATACGCTGGTGGCCATCGGTGGACGCGCCGCCGGCTTGCTCGACCAGGAAGGACATTGGGTTGGCTTCGTACATCAGGCGCAGTTTGCCTGGCTTGGACGGCTCGCGGCTGTCACGTGGGTACATGAACAAGCCACCACGCGTCAGGATACGGTGCACGTCAGCCACCATCGCGGCGACCCAACGCATGTTGAAGTTCTTCTTCAACGGGCCTTCTTCGCCCGCCATCAACTCGCCCACGTAACGCGTGACCGGCTCTTCCCAGTGGCGCTGGTTGGACATGTTGATCGCAAATTCCTGGGTGGATGCAGGAATGGTGATGTCTTCGTGGGTCAGTACGAAGCTGCCCATTTCGCGGTCCAGGGTGAAGCCTTTGACGCCGTCGCCCAGGGTCAGCACCAGCATGGTCTGCGGGCCGTAGATGGCGTAACCGGCAGCCACCTGCTCGGTGCCTGGCTGCAGGAAGGCCTTTTCGTTCAGGGCTTCGTTCTGGCTCAGGTATTCGTTCGGGCAACGCAGTACCGAGAAGATGGTGCCAACCGGTGCGTTGATGTCGATGTTGGACGAGCCGTCCAGTGGGTCGAACACCAGCAGGTACGCGCCTTTCGGGTATTTGCCCGGGATCTGGTAGGCATTGTCCATTTCTTCGGACGCCATGCCGGCCAGGTGACCGCCCCATTCGTTGGCTTCGAGCAGGATCTCGTTGGAGATGACGTCGAGCTTCTTCTGCACTTCGCCTTGCACGTTTTCAGTGCCCATGCTGCCCAGGACACCACCCAGTGCGCCTTTGGACACGGCGTGGCTGATTTCCTTGCAGGCACGCGCCACCACTTCGATAAGGAAGCGCAGATCGGCAGGCGTGTTGTTGCTGCGGGTCTGCTCAATCAAATAGCGACTCAAGGTAACGCGGGACATGGAAGGCTCCGGAGAATGGGGGGCTAAAAACCCGCGCAGTTTAGCGCGAGTCGGGGCGTATTTCCTCCTATCAGAGGATTTAAACCCAATAGAGTTCATGGACTTTATTTAACGTGCCACCGGCGGCTTGCGCAGCAAACTGTAGGCCATGGCGCCCAGTGCCGCCACGCCGAGCAGCAGCACGGCCCAGAGGCCGAGCTTTTTCCAGTCCGTCCCGGCCTCGACAGCAGCGGCGGTGGGAGGTGACGTGACCACCACTTCCCCGACGACCTTGGCCTGCCCCACTGTCTTGAGACGCTCAGCGTTGTAGTCCGGGATCAGGGTGGAAAGCGGAAGGTTCGCCGCCTTGGCTGACGCACTCCCCAGCGCCAGCGTAAACGGCGGCTCACCCCGAGCCAGGAACACCAACTGCGTGGCGCGCACCGCAAAACGCAGCGCTGGGGCTTCAACGCCCAGGCCACCGCCGCGTTCATCCACCTGCAATTTCAGCTCGGCAACCGGTTGGCCCGGCAGCTGCAGTTCATCCTGCACCACGTCTTTGCCATTCTGGGTCAGGCGATACAGCAAACCGTTGCTCAGCGGCTGCCACGCCTGTTTGCTGTCCCTGCGCCCCGCCAACGTCACGGGCGCCAACGTGTTGGGTTGCTTCAACTCGATGCGCAGCCGCTCGATACTCAGCCCCATGGGCAACTGCCAACTGTATTCACCGGCCTTGAGCCGCGTGCCTGCCAACGGCTGCGACCAGACCCATGGCAGCGGCAAGCTGCTACTGGTCGCGCTCACCAGCTTGGCCGAGGTCAGCAACGGTGCCGCCTGGCCTTGCCAGACCAGCCGCAAGTAACGCGCCGGTTGCCCAGGCAGGCTCACGTCATGCTGCTCGACCCGTTCGTCGGCGAACGACAAGCGCGCCACCTGACCATCGCCCCAGGCGTCCCAGTGCTGCAAGTCATCACTGGCTTCAATGCTGAAACGCTGGAAGCCCTCCTGCTCGCGGCTCCAGTCCAGGCTCAGTTGCTGCAGCGGCGCCTTGATTGCACTGGCGTCCAGCACCCAGCCACGCAACACTTGCTTGCCGGGTTTCGTCGCGGTGGACGGCTTGATTTCAACCAGGGTGCCTGCGGTAGTGGCCTTCATCACCACGTCGGGCAAGGCTTGCTGGGTGTCGGCGGCGTACAGCGGGAACCACTTAACGTCGGTGACGTTGCGGCTTTCGGTGCGCTGCGAGGACTGACGCGATAACGCATAGGCTTGCGGCTCGCCGGCAGCGTTGAATACCCGCACATCGCTGAGATCAGCCTGGCGCGCATTCAATTGCACGGCCAGCGGCAGTTCCAGGCGATACCAGGGCCCGCTGCCGCTGATGCTCAGTGGCACCTGGGTGGTGAAGTCGGCGGGCGTTTCCTGCGCCCACACTGACAAGGCCGTACACAAGCCGACCACGACCACGCTCAACTTACCGATCAAGAGGATGCTCCTTCAGTTTCCAACGCAGGTTCGGCACGCTTGGGCGGCAGCGGTGCAAAGTAACCCACCACCAGCAACAACCCACCCACACCGATAAACGACACGATCCGCGCAAGGCCGCCGCGGTTGCTCAGTTCGACAAAGAACAGCTTGGCCACCACCACCGCAATCAACGCCGCGCCGATCAGCCACACTTCACGACGATGGCGCAGGTGACCGCCGATCATCAGGCCGAGGGCGATCAAGGTCCAGACGATCGACAGGCCTGCCTGTACCAGCATGGACTCAAGCAACGCGTCCAAGTGAAACGGCACGCCGCCCCAATGATGGGCGGTGCGCATCACCAGCGCGGTAAAGAACGCAAACAGCGAGACGCCCGCGACACCCTGGGCGATCAGCTCGGCGCGCGGCCCGCGCTGTGGCGCCACACTGCGGGACCACAGGTACACACCCAGCAGCGCGAACAACAGGCCCAGGTCCAGCGGGTTGATCAGCGGCACATAGGGCAGCGGCTTGGCCGTGCCGTCGCTGAAGCTGTTCGCCAGCCAGAACCAGCCGAGCATCAGCACCGCCAATGGCAAGGCCGCCAACACTCGATATTCCTTTGGATACGCCGCCACCGGCCATGGCCAATTGCGCGGCGCAGCAGCCAGCACGAGATACAGGCTTGGCAGAATCGCCCACCCCAGCCAGCGCCAGGCGTTGTATTCGGCCGACAGCCTCAGCAGACCGTAGCGCAACTCCAGCGCCAACATACCGATCAGCATCCAGCAGCCCAGCACGTGGGCCACGCTCAGCGCCTTGGCGGGAGCGATCGCCGCCAAACGCCGCAGCGAGATGAAATGCACAGCAAACACCGCCGGCCATGCCAGCCAGCCGTACTGCGCCGCCGGGTGGTAATAGGTATGCGCGCGCACCAGCAACACCACGCCCACCGCCGGCATCAGCAACGTGCACAGTGTGCCCAGCGACGCCCAGTTCAGACGCGACGCCAGCAGCATCCAGATCGCCACGCTGATCGCCGCGCCGCCCAGCAGGAACGCGCCCTGCAATTCCTGTGGGATAAAGCGCAACACTTCGCTGACCAGCGCCAACGTCCACCACGCCGCGCCCCACACCAACAGCAGGTCGGACAGGCGTTGCAGTTTCAACACGGCAAACACCGGCGCATGCGGTTCACGCTGCAAGCGCCAGGCGCCGACCAGTGCGGCCAGGCCCAGCACCATCGGCGTCCAGAAACCGCTGTGGGCCAGCGGACGCAAACCCTCGCGGGTCAATGGCCCGAGCAATTCGGGTACCGCCAGCAGGAAAGACCCGCCGCCGATCAGTTGCAGCAGCAAGCCGAACACAAAGCTGACGCGTTGTTGCAGGTAAAGGCTCAGCCAGACAATCAACAAACCGCTGGCCGCCCACACGCCGCTGGCGCTTTCCCATGGCAGCACGAACAACACGGCAAGATTGATCAGTACAAGACCCGCCAGCAGCACCACCGACAACCCGCGCAGCAGTCGGACATCGCCGCGCACCCTGTCATCGCGTGCCGCCAGCAGCATGCCGCCGATCAAGGCCAGGCCGATCAGTGAAGCGGTCAACAAACCACTCCAGCCCGCATTGAACACAGCCGCCCCGTCGCCACCTTGCAATCGCAGCAGGAACAACGCGCCGCCCAACAATTGCACGGCGAACGCGGTGAACAAGAAGGTACGCGAGCCGATGCGCAGACCGATGACCAGCGTCATCAGGCCAGCGATGGCCCAACTGATGGCGGTGCCTTGGGTCTGCAACAGCAAGGGCGCGAGCAGGTACAAAAAGCTCAAGCCAAGGCTCGCCAGCACGGGCAGGCCTTTGCGTTCCCAATCCGCCGCCTGCTCGGGCGAAGCCTTACGCAGCTGATCAAAGCTGAACAACAGCGCCGCGCCCAACAGCAACGCCCCCAACGGAGCGCCGTCGAGCAACGCCTGTTCACCGACGCGCAGTTCACTGAGGAACGCCAGCGCCGAGCCCATTTGCAGCAATACGCCAAAGGCCCGCGCCAATGGCCGCTGCTGGCGCAAGCCGAGCCAGAAGATGCCGGCACCTTCCACCGCCCAGGCCGCCGCCGTCCAACGTGCGTCGAGGCCCAGGGGGATCGCCAGGCTGGCAAAGATTACGCCCAAGGCCAGGCAAGTTTCCGCCAGCAGCAAGGCACGCCCGCCGCTCAGCAGTCGGGCCAGGCCCATGTAGAGGATGCCCAGGCCCAAGGCGCTGAACGCTGCGGCAAATTCCAGGTGCTGCACCAGGGCGAACTGCAGGCCGAAGCCCACGAGCGGCGGGCCGAACAGCATGCTGCCGTCGACATAATCACCTTTGGCCGCCGACCAGCGCAGCAGCGCGCCACGGCTGTCATCCTCAGGCGCGTCGCGCAGCTCGAGCAATTTGCGCCGGGCGAACAACAGGCCGATGGCCAGGTACATCAGGAAAAACAGGATCAGGAACGGCTCGGTACTCCACAGCAGTTCCGGTGTGTAGGAACGCATGCCCCAGGCGAAGCCAATACCAAAGGTGCCGACAAAACCGATGAGGTTGAGCAGCCGCCAAGCCTTGAACCAGGCGATGGCAAGAATGCCGGCGTTGAGCAGGGCGAAGTAACTGAACAATGCGACATGGTTACCGGCGCCGGTCGACGTGAGGATCGGTGCAGCAAAACCGCCGAGCGCCGCTGCGCACGCGAGCCCGAGTGCATCCTGGGTAATCGCCAGGATCGCCGAAAACACCGTGACCGCCACCAGCAGCCCAAGCGCCGCGCTCGGATCAATCAGCGGGTGCAAACGCATCGCGGCAAACACCGTGAGGTACAGCACGGCGATACCGGTGCCTTGCAGCATCAAACCGTAATGGCTGTTACGCAGGCGCAGCCACCAGCCCAGGCCGAGCAGGCCCAATGCAGCGGCGGCGACGCCGGCGTAGCGCACCTCGATCGGCACTACCATGCCCTCGGTGGCATAGCGCAGCAGGAAGGCCAGGCCGAGGAACAACAGCACCACGCCGACCCGCAACACGGTATTGCCGCCAAACAGCCAGTTGCGCGCGCCACTGATGGCACGTTCGATCAGGTTGGGGCCACGGGGAATGGCGGGCTCTTGCAGGCGCGGGGTCGGGGCGGGCGTCCAGACATCGTCCGGCAGCGGCTGGCTCGGCTCGGCGACCACCGCGACGGGCGTCAGCTCGGCAGGCAGTTCCCACACCAACTCGGGCGCCTTAGCGACAGGCGTTGGTTGCGCAATAGAGGGTTCAACAAACGCAGTGCTCGCAGGCGTGGGCGTGGGCACTTCCAGTTGCCGCAGGCGCTCACCCAGAGCTATCAGGGATTTCTGCGTGGTTTCCAACTGACGCGCCTGCTGGTCCGCCTGGGCCGACAGCTTCGCCAGGCGAATCGCCTGGCCAATGCCCAACCCCAGCAGCGCACCGATGCCCGCATCACTGAACGACTCATCGAGCGTCCAGCCGAGCACCAGGCCAATCAGCATGAAAATCCATTGCATGGTCGATATTCCCTAGGCAAACCGGCGCTCAGTATATCGACGCGGGCTCAATGTGGGAGGGGGCTTGCCCCCGATAGCGGTGCACCAGTCGACATATCTGCAAACTGACACTCTGCTATCGGGGGCAAGCCCCCTCCCACACCTTGGGATCAGCCGTGTTTAGTCGAGCGCTTTCCAGATCTCAGTAGCGTACTCGCGGATCGTCCGGTCCGAAGAGAACCAGCCCATACGCGCGGTATTGAGTACCGCCGAACGCCACCACGCCTTGGAGTCATGCCAATGCGCTTCGACCCGCGCCTGGGCATCCCAATAGGAATCGAAGTCGGCACACACCAGGAAGCGGTCGTAGTCGATCAACCCGTCGATCAAGCCCACATAGCGGCCCGGGTCATCCGGCGAGAACACCCCGCCGCGGATCGCTTGCAGCACATCGTTGAGACGATGGGACGCGGCGATGTCCGGCCCGGCGTTGAATTCACCGGCATGCTTGCGGGCTTCCACCTGCTGCGCACTGAGGCCGAAGATAAACATGTGATCGGCGCCCACGCGCTCGTGCATCTCCACGTTGGCGCCGTCCATGGTGCCGATGGTCAGCGCGCCGTTGAGGCCGAACTTCATGTTACTGGTGCCCGAGGCTTCAAAGCCGGCAGTGGAAATCTGCTCCGACAAATCCGCCGCTGGGATGATGCTTTCCGCCAGGCTGACGTTGTAGTTAGGCAGGAACACCACCTTCAGCAACCCGCGCACCGTCGGGTCGTTATTGACGGTGCGGGCGATGTCGTTGGTCAGCTTGATGATCAACTTGGCCTGGTGATAACTCGCCGCTGCCTTGCCCGCGAAGATCTTCACGCGCGGCACCCAATCGGTGCCAGGTTCGGCACGAATGGCCTGGTACAGCGCCACGGTGTGCAGCAGGTTCAGCAGTTGGCGTTTGTATTCATGGATACGCTTGACCTGCACATCGAACATCGCCGCCGGGTTGATCGCAATCCCCAGGCGCTCGTGAATGATGTCGGCCAGCGCGCGCTTGCTGTGCAAGCGTTGGTCGGCGAAGGCTTTGCGGAAAGTCTGCTTCTCGGCGAAGGTTTCCAATTCGCCCAGGCGGGTTTCCATGTTGTCGAGAATGTCCGGGCCCAATGCCTCCACCAGCATCTGGGTGAGCTTCGGGTTGGCCTGGTACAGCCAGCGGCGGAAGGTAATGCCGTTGGTTTTGTTGTTGATACGGTCCGGGTACAGCTTGTGCAACTCGGAAAACACCGTGCTGCGCATCAGCTGGGTGTGCAGGCCGGACACGCCATTGACGCTGTGGGAACCGAGGAATGCCAGGTTGCCCATGCGCACGCGACGGCCGTTGTCTTCTTCGATCAGCGACACCGCGCGCAGCACATCAAAGTCGTGGATGCCTTTGGCGCGCAGCGAGTCGATATGCTGGGCGTTGATCAGGTAGATGATCTGCATGTGCCGGGGCAGCATGCGTTCCATCAGGCCGACCGGCCAGGTTTCCAGCGCTTCAGGCAGCAGGGTGTGGTTGGTGTACGACAAGGTTTCGACCGTCACGTCCCAGGCGGCTTCCCAGGGAATGTCGTGCAGGTCGACCAGTTGGCGCATCAACTCGGCCACGGCGATCGACGGGTGGGTGTCGTTGAGTTGGATCGCGGCGTGCTCGCCCAGGCTCAGCACTGAGCCGTGCATGTTTTTGTGGCGGCGCAGCAGGTCCTGCAGGGACGCGGAGACGAAGAAATATTCTTGGCGCAGGCGCAGCTCCTGCCCCGCTTCGGTGCTGTCGGCCGGGTAAAGCACTCGGGAGATGCTTTCAGCGCGGGCCACTTCGGCAACAGCGCCCAAGTGGTCACCGGCGTTGAAGCGCTCCAGGTGCAGGTCTTCCACCGCCCGGGCACGCCACAGGCGCAGGGTGTTGACGCTGGCGCCACGCCAGCCGACGACGGGCGTGTCGTAGGCAACGGCGCGTACGGTTTCGCTCGGCGACCACACTTGGATTTGCTTGCCGGCGGCATCCGGCAGCGTTTCGACGCTGCCGCCAAAGCCGATCGGGTAAATCACTTCGGCCCGTTCAAACTCCCACGGGTTGCCGAAATCCAGCCAACGTTCGGTCTGCTCCTGTTGCCAGCCATCGACAATCGCCTGGCGGAACAGGCCGTGTTCATAACGGATGCCATAACCGTGGCCGGCAATGCCAAGGGTCGACATGCTCTCCATAAAGCACGCCGCCAAGCGGCCCAGTCCGCCGTTGCCGAGCGCCGCGTCGGGCTCCAGCAGGCGGATGCGCTCCAGGTCGACGCCCAGCTCGGACAGTGCTTCGCGCGCGATTTCCAGCACGCCAAGGTTGCTCAGGCTGTCGTAGAGCAAACGACCGATAAGGAATTCCAGCGAGAGGTAATACACCCGCTTCTGGCCTTTGCGGTAAATCCGCCGGGTATGGTCCATCCAGTGGTCGACCATCTGGTCGCGTGCGGCCAGGGCAATGGCTTCGAACCAGTCATGGTCGAAGGCGTGATCCGGGTCCTTGCCCACCGCGTAGGTGAGTTTGGTCAAGACGGCATCGCGAAATGCGGCTACCTCTGCTTCTCGTGCAAGTGGTTCCTGAGACATCAATTGCGACCTCGGGCGAGATAGAAGGAGTTGCTAGAGCCTAGACGGTCTGACAGACGGTAGACGCTCTGGTTCGGCAGTTTTTTAACTCATTCACCTTTACGCGAATTAGATGCAGGGGTCGTGCCCGTTCAGCCCGCCGGCACACCTTTGAGCTGAAAACCGCAAAATATTGTTCAAAAAATCACCAATCCCGGTATGATCGCGCGCCCGGATACAGCCCCACCTTTGGAACCCTGATGAAGCCTCAATTGATCGCCGCCGCGGAACTCGACCGTCTTGAAACGTGGCAGAAATATTCCGCGCATATGTGCGGTGGTTGCGTGTCCAGCTGCTGCACGCTGCCGGTCGAAGTGAAGATCAAGGACCTGATCCGCATCGGCATCGTCGATGAATTCGAGCGCGGCGACCCGCCGAAGAACATCGCCAAGCGGTTGCAGAAGGAAGGCATCGTCGAGCGTTTCAATTCCAAATCCGAGATCTTTACCCTGCAGCGCATGAGCAACAACGACTGCCTGTACCTGGATCGTAAGACGCGCTTCTGCACTATTTATGACAAGCGCCCGGATACCTGCCGCAACCACCCGAAAATCGGGCCGCGCCCGGGGTACTGTGCGTATAAGCCGAAGGAAGTAGTGCGCGAGACCAAGTTCAAGACCCTCGACAAATTCTGATCCCCTGTAGTGAGCGGGCTTGCCCCGCGCTGGGGGGCGAAGCCGCCCCAACCCAGGCACAGCGTTTCTCCAGTTAGAACGAGGTATCAAGTTTTGGGGCGGCTTCGCCCCCCAGCGCGGGGCAAGCCCGCTCACTACAAGAGCGCGCTCTGCACACAAACTGCAGGCACAAAAAAACGCCCCCGGCCTTTCGACCGGGGGCGTTTTTCATTCAGCCTGAGTTAACTCAGTTCTTGGCTTTCTTGGCAGCGCGGGTACGCTCGCCTTCGTCCAGGATCTTCTTACGCAGGCGGATCGACTTAGGCGTGACTTCGCACAGCTCGTCGTCCTGGATGAATTCCAGGGCCTGTTCCAGGGTGAAGCGAACAGGTGGAACCAGAGCGATGGTTTCGTCTTTACCCGAAGCACGCATGTTGTCGAGCTTCTTGCCTTTGGTTGGGTTGACGCCCATGTCGTTGTCACGGCTGTTCAGACCAACGATCTGGCCGTTGTAGATCTCTTGACCGTGTTCAACGAACAGCTTGCCACGTGCCTGGAGGGTTTCCAGGGAGTAGGTCAGCGCCTTGCCGGTTTCTACCGATACCAGAACACCGTTCTGACGGCCGGACATGTCGCCGGACTTCATGGTGTCGTAGCGATCGAAGATCGAGGTCAGGATGCCAGCACCGTTGGTCAGGGTCAGGAACTGGTTACGGAAACCGATCAGACCGCGAGCAGGGATGTTGTATTCCAGACGTACACGGCCTTTGCCATCCGGCACCATGTTGGTCAGGTCGCCCTTACGCAGGCCCATCTCTTCCATGACCTTGCCCTGGGATTCTTCAGGGGTGTCGATGGTGACGTTTTCGAACGGTTCCTGCTTCACGCCGTCAACAGTACGGATGATCACTTCTGGACGACCAACGCCCATTTCGAAGCCTTCGCGACGCATGGTTTCGATCAGTACCGAGAGGTGCAGCTCACCACGGCCGGAAACCTTGAACTTGTCAGCCGAGTCGCCTTCTTCAACGCGCAGAGCAACGTTGTACAGCAGCTCTTTGTCCAGACGTTCCTTGATGTTACGGGACGTCACGAACTTGCCTTCTTTACCGCAGAAAGGCGAGTCGTTTACCTGGAAGGTCATGGAAACGGTTGGCTCGTCAACGGTCAGAGGCTTCATCGCCTCGACAGTGTCCGGCTGGCACAGGGTGTCGGAGATGAACAGCGAGTCCATACCGCTCACGCACACGATGTCGCCGGCGAACGCTTCTTCAACGTCGATACGGTGCAGACCGTGGTGACCCATCAGCTTCAGGATACGACCGTTACGCTTCTTGCCGTCGGCGCCGATAGCAACAACCGGGGTGTTCGGCTTGACGCTACCACGCGCGATACGGCCAACGCCGATAACACCCAGGAAGCTGTTGTAGTCCAGTGCCGAGATTTGCATCTGGAACGGACCTTCACGGTCAACCTTCGGTGGTGGAACGTGGTCAACGATCGCCTGGTACAGCGGGGTCATGTCTTCCGCCATGGCGGTGTGTTCCAGACCGGCAATACCGTTAAGGGCCGAGGCGTAGATCACCTGGAAATCCAGCTGTTCTTCGGTGGCACCCAGGTTATCGAACAGGTCGAAGATCTGGTCCAGAACCCAGTCCGGACGCGCGCCTGGACGGTCGACCTTGTTGATGCACACGATCGGACGCAGGCCGGCTTCGAAAGCCTTCTTGGTCACGAAACGGGTTTGCGGCATAGGGCCGTCTTGAGCGTCAACCAGCAGCAGAACGGAGTCAACCATCGACATTACGCGTTCTACTTCGCCGCCGAAGTCGGCGTGGCCCGGGGTATCCACGATGTTGATGTGGTAGCCGTTCCAGTTGATCGCGGTGTTTTTAGCCAGGATGGTAATACCGCGCTCTTTTTCCTGGTCGTTGGAGTCCATCACGCGCTCGTCGTTGAGCTCGTTGCGCTCCAGGGTGCCGGATTGACGCAGGAGTTTGTCTACCAGGGTGGTTTTACCATGGTCAACGTGAGCAATGATGGCGATGTTACGTAGATTTTCGATCACTTGTGTATCTCGATCAGAGGATTCGGTGTGCTGACAGGTCGTGGCAGCGATTAACAGTAGAGTCAGGCCTTGCCGTTACAGCTTGACGGCAGAGTCGGGGGGCCGGTGACGCAGGCCACAGGCAAACAGCCCCGGGCTCTTAGCTCGGTCGATAAACGCGCACATTGGCATACCCCTCACTGAGCAAATGGTGGGCATGCAGGCGACTCATCACGCCTTTGTCGCAATACAGCAGGTACTGACGGCTGTTATCCAGTTCCTTGAAACGCGCGTTCAATGCATAGAACGGCAACGTTTGCACGTCGATGCCGGCGATTTCCAGCGGCTCATCCTCAGCGGCATCCGGATGACGGATGTCGACGACGATCTGGCCGGCCAGGGCTTCGCTGACTTCTTCGATCTGCACATCCTGGCCCAGTTCGTCGATAACGCGATCGATCGGGACCAGCTTGGCGTTCTCGAGCGCACGCTCCAGAATCGCCATATCAAACTGTTGTTCTTCGTACTCCACGCGGTTGCGCTTGGCGTGGGTCTTGGGGTTCACCGAGATGACCCCGCAATATTCAGGCATATGCTTGGCAAAGTCAGCGGTGCCGATTTCTTCTGCCAGGTCGATGATGTCCTGCTTGTGGCTGGCGATCAGCGGGCGCAACACCAGCTTTTCGGTGACGCAATCGATCAGCGACAGGTTCGGCAGCGTCTGGCTGGAGACCTGGGAGATCGCTTCACCGGTCACCAGCGCATCAATCTGCAACTGGTCGGCAATCCGGGACGCAGCGCGCAACATCATACGCTTCAAAACTACGCCCATATGACTGTTATCGACTTTGCCGAGAATTTCGCCCAGCACTTCCTCGAAGGGCACACTTACAAATAGCACGCGTTGGGAGCTGCCGTACTTCTTCCAGATAAAGTGCGCGACTTCCATCACGCCCAATTCGTGTGCACGCCCGCCCAGGTTAAAGAAGCAGAAGTGGCTCATCAGGCCGCGGCGCATGATCTGGTAGGCCGCCACCGTGGAATCGAAACCGCCGGACATCAGGACCAGGGTCTGTTCCAGGGCGCCCAGCGGGTAGCCGCCGATGCTGTCGTGCTGGCTGTGGATCACAAACAACCGTTGGTCGCGAATTTCCATGCGCACTTCAATTTGCGGCGCTTTCAGGGAAATTCCGGCGGCGCCGCACTCGCGACGCAGCTTGCTGCCGACATATTTCTCGACATCCATGGAGCTGAAGGTGTGCTTGCCGGCACGCTTGCAGCGCACCGAAAAAATCTTACCTTCAAGCGACTGGCCGTAGTGCTGCTTGCACTTCTCGGTGATGTCGTCGAAGTCGCCCAGTGGGTACTCATCCACCTGCAGGAAATGCGCGATGCCCGGCATGCAGCTCAGGCGCTCGGTCATGTCCTTCAAGGCTTTGGGCTCGGTGATACGGGTTTCCAGCTCGAGATTGTCCCACACGCCGTTCACCACCACAGCCGGGTCCAGATCGCGGAGCACGGCACGGATGTTCTTGGCCAACTGACGGATGAAACGCGTCCGTACCGGTCGGCTTTTGATGGTGATCTCGGGGAAGACTTTAACGATTAATTTCATGGAAACAGCGCGCGCCGGGCCTGCTGAAAAAGGGGGGCGCGGATTATAGCGGAAATCGCTCAAGGTTTAACCAGTTAATATGCACAGTAAGCGCTACGCACTAAATAGGTGCATTTGCGCGCTTTTGCGCCACATTGAGGTGCGCGTTTTTTGGGCTTTTGTCGCAATGCACCGTTATAGGGGCGTTTTTGGAGCAAAAAACCCATGTTGGCGCACTGGCATGCAATTTGCTCTCTTGTGAGGCAGGTTGCCATGGCGGACTATCCGCGCCGGCATCACCCACATTCTAAGGGCTAACTCCACTACCCCAGCCCGAAGCCACCCGGAGGACACTATGTCGAAGTCGGTTCAACTCATCAAAGATCATGACGTTAAATGGATTGATCTGCGCTTCACGGACACCAAAGGCACTCAGCACCACGTGACCATGCCGGCTCGCGATGCGCTGGATGATGCTTTCTTCGAAGAAGGCAAAATGTTCGACGGTTCCTCCATCGCCGGCTGGAAAGGCATCGAAGCCTCCGACATGATCCTGATGCCGGACGACAGCACTGCCGTACTTGACCCGTTCACCGAAGAGCCAACCCTGATCCTCGTCTGCGACGTGATCGAGCCTTCGACCATGCAAGGCTACGACCGCGACCCACGTGCGATCGCCAAGCGTGCCGAGGAATACCTGAAGTCCACCGGTATCGGTGACACCGTATTCGTGGGCCCAGAGCCAGAATTCTTCATCTTCGACCAGGTTAAGTTCAAGTCCGACATCTCCGGTTCCATGTTCAAGATCTACTCCGAACAAGGCTCCTGGATGTCCGACCAAGACGTGGAAGGCGGCAACCATGGCCACCGTCCAGGTATCAAAGGGGGCTACTTCCCAGTTCCGCCGTTCGACCACGACCACGAAATCCGTACCTCCATGTGCAACGCCATGGAAGACATGGGCCTGGTCATCGAAGTGCACCACCACGAAGTGGCCACTGCCGGTCAGAACGAAATCGGTGTGAAGTTCAACACCCTGGTTGCCAAGGCTGACGAAGTACAGACCCTGAAGTACTGCGTACACAACACCGCCGTTGCTTACGGCCGTACCGCTACCTTCATGCCTAAGCCTCTGTACGGCGATAACGGTTCGGGTATGCACGTTCACCTGTCCATCGCCAAAGATGGCAAGAACACCTTCGCTGGCGAAGGTTATGCCGGCCTGTCCGACACTGCCCTGTACTTCATCGGCGGTATCATCAAGCACGGTAAGGCCCTGAACGGCTTCACCAACCCGTCGACCAACTCCTACAAACGTCTGGTCCCAGGTTTCGAAGCACCGGTAATGCTGGCCTACTCGGCACGTAACCGTTCCGCGTCGATCCGTATTCCTTACGTGTCCAGCCCTCGTGCTCGCCGTATCGAAGCCCGCTTCCCGGATCCAGCAGCCAACCCATACCTGGCCTTCGCTGCCCTGGTCATGGCCGGCCTGGACGGTATCCAGAACAAGATCCACCCTGGCGACGCCGCCGACAAAAACTTGTATGACCTGCCGCCTGAAGAGGCCAAAGAGATCCCACAAGTGTGTGGCAGCCTGAAAGAAGCCCTGGAAGAGCTGGACAAGGGCCGTGCGTTCCTGACCAAAGGCGGCGTGTTCAGCGACGACTTCATCGACGCTTACATCGGCCTGAAAAGCGAAGAAGAAATCAAGGTGCGTACCTTCGTACACCCACTGGAATACGAGCTGTACTACAGCTGCTGATCCGGTAGCGCCGCTTCTTAGAGCGGCGTGACAAAAAAGACCTCCTCCGGGAGGTCTTTTTTTTGCCTTGGGATTATCAGATGGCCGCTTGGCGGTCGAGCATCCGGCTGACCATCAACGTGCCCAATGCACTCAACTGGTGGATGGCCAGCGCTGCATCGCGGTGCTTGCCATCCAGATCCTCAGAGAGATCCAGCAACAAGGTGCTGACCGAGGAGAAGGTCTCGAAGCTGTTGATCATCAGGGCTTCGTCGTCGATATCGTCGGCGATTGTGAAGACTGATGGGGGTGGATTTGGGGTTGGCTTGAACATGTCTTAACTTCCTCGAATGAGGCCGCCATCGACTCGCTACTAAACGATAGGGGTGGCAGCTATGCGCAGGTTAGTAGACCGGGGAAGTTAAGCAAAAACCGGCGCATCCGAAGATGCCCTGCACACAGCCGCCATAAGATCGGCGCGGTACGAGCTTAACTTAACCCTCAGGCTACTAAACCTGATCGCTGATGAGCAGCGACCGAGCAACCTTAGAGACGACAAGCCAGCCGTACAAGCCGGCGGATTCTGGCGCACCTGTAGGCAACCACGCAAGTTAAGGTAGCCTCTGACTGACGCCGCTCAAAACCTGCAAACCCAATCTAAATGTGGGAGGGGGCTTGCTCCCGATGGCGGTGGTTCAGTCAAATAGAGGTCAACTGATACCCCCCCATCGGGAGCAAGCCCCTCCCACAGGAGATCACCCTTGAAGTTTCGATTTGTGTTAGCTCTGTTGTTCGTCAGTGCCACTGCGAGTGCCGCGCCACCCACGCTCGAACCGCTGCTCAACAGCATCGCCGAACGCTTGGAGATTGCCGATCAGGTCGCACTGAGCAAATGGGACAGCAAAAAGCCTGTAGAAGATAAAAAGCGCGAACAAGAGGTGATCGCCAGCGTCGCCGCCCAGGCACCGAGCTACAAGCTGCCACCTGGCGCTGCCGAGCAGTTCTTCTCGGCGCAGATCGAAGCCAACAAACTGGTGCAGTACACCCACCTCTCCGACTGGCAATTCCAGGGCAAGGCACCTGACGATCCACGCCCCGACCTAGTGAAACAGATCCGTCCGCAATTGGACGAGCTGCAGAAACGCCTGCTGCAGCAATTGGCCGACTTCACCCCGCAGCGTGCCGACCCGCAGTGCCCGCAATGGTTGGCCGAGGCCGTGCATGAGCCACTGAACGATCCGTTGCGTCAGCTGGCGATGATCCGCGCCACAGCCGAACTGTGCACTGGACCTACTTGATTTGAGGACCCGTCCTGCATCTTCACCGAGGTCGGTAGCCATAGCCTGACTGTTCATTTATCGAACAGGATGGAACCATGATCACCCTCAAGTGCTTGATTGCAGCAGCGGTGGGTTTGTCGTTGCTTGGCTGCGGCACCCACCCAAAGAACGCCGTACACATCGAAAAAGAGGTGTTGCTTGAACGCAGCGCGTCATGGGATGGCACACCTTACAAAGCCTACCCCTCAGGTCCGCCGCAACTGACGCTCATACGCCTCAAGATCCCTGCGCACACGCAATTGCCCTGGCACACTCACCCAATGCCAAATGCCGCCTACATCGTTTCGGGAGAACTGACCGTTGAAACCCGTAAGGGCGGACTGACGCGCACCTTGAGGCAAGGGCAAACCCTGGCCGAGATGGTAGGCATTGAACATCGTGGTATTACCGGCAACACCCCGGTCGAGCTGCTGGTCTTTTACGCGGGCCGTCCGGGCATGCCACTGTCCGAACAACACTGATCCATCCCCCACTCCGGATCGTTTTCATCCCGCCCTGAAAACGATCCACTCGCCACTTCCTGAACAACCTTCATAAAACCGCACTATATTGGTGCGATAGACTGCACCCTTCCCACCTGGCCAGCCCATTTTGGTTCGAAACTTCCCGAGCAAGCTGGCAGAACGCCACAGTTTCGCGCCTAAATCCCCCATTTCAGGGCTTGCACGCTTCTTTTCGGAGCCTTGGTTTGGTTTTTGCATTTTCCTTGTATCAGCGTGTGCCTCAAGCCCGCGCCTTGCTCCAAAAGAGGTCCCAATGACCATCAGCGATGCACTGCACCGTTTGCTACTCGACAACCTGACCACCGCGACCATCTTGCTCAATGACGACTTGCGCCTTGAGTACATGAACCCGGCGGCAGAGATGCTCCTGGCCATCAGCGGCCAGCGCAGCCATGGGCAGTTCATCAGCGAATTGTTCACCGAGTCGGCCGAAGCCTTGAGCTCATTGCGCCAGGCAGTGGAGCAAGCACACCCGTTCACCAAGCGCGAAGCCATGCTCACTGCGCTTACCGGCCAGACGCTGACGGTCGACTACGCCGTGACCCCTATCCTGAGCAACGGTGCGACCTTGCTGCTGCTGGAAGTGCACCCCCGCGACCGCCTGCTGCGCATCACCAAGGAAGAAGCGCAACTGTCCAAGCAGGAAACCAGCAAGATGCTGGTGCGCGGCCTGGCGCACGAAATCAAGAACCCCCTGGGCGGCATTCGTGGTGCGGCACAACTGCTGGCCCGCGAGCTGCCAGAGGAACACCTCAAGGACTACACCAACGTCATCATCGAAGAGGCCGACCGCCTGCGTAACCTGGTAGACCGCATGCTCGGCTCCAACAAGCTGCCATCGCTGGCGATGACCAACGTGCACGAAGTGCTCGAACGCGTGTGTCACCTGGTGGAAGCCGAAAGCCAGGGCTGCATCACCTTGGTGCGCGACTACGACCCGAGCATTCCCGACGTATTGATCGACCGCGAACAGATGATCCAGGCGGTGCTCAATATCGTGCGTAACGCCATGCAGGCCATCAGCAGCCAGAACGAGCTGCGCCTGGGCCGCATCAGCCTGCGCACCCGTGCCCTGCGCCAGTTCACCATCGGCCATGTGCGCCATCGCCTGGTGACCAAAGTCGAGATCATCGACAACGGCCCAGGCATTCCTGCGGAACTCCAGGAAACCATCTTCTTTCCCATGGTCAGCGGCCGCCCGGACGGTACCGGGCTGGGCCTGGCCATTACCCAGAACATCATCAGCCAGCACCAGGGTCTGATCGAATGTGAGAGCCATCCTGGCCACACCACCTTCTCGATCTTTTTGCCTCTGGAACAAGGAGCCCCATCGACATGAGCCGTAGTGAAACCGTCTGGATCGTCGATGACGACCGTTCTATCCGCTGGGTCCTCGAGAAAGCCTTGCAACAGGAAGGCATGACCACCCAGAGCTTCGACAGCGCGGACGGGGTGATGAGCCGCCTGGCTCGCCAGCAGCCCGACGTGATCATCTCCGACATCCGCATGCCCGGCGCCAGCGGCCTGGACCTGCTCGCGCGGATTCGCGAGCAGCACCCACGCTTGCCGGTGATCATCATGACCGCGCACTCGGACCTGGACAGCGCTGTCGCGTCCTATCAGGGCGGCGCCTTTGAATACCTGCCCAAGCCGTTCGACGTGGACGAGGCGGTGGCGCTGGTCAAGCGCGCCAACCAGCACGCCCAGGAGCAGCAGAACCAAGAAGCTCCGCCCGCCCTGACCCGCACCCCGGAGATCATCGGCGAAGCGCCGGCGATGCAGGAAGTGTTTCGCGCCATCGGGCGCTTGAGCCACTCCAACATCACCGTGCTGATCAACGGCGAATCGGGTACCGGTAAAGAGCTGGTGGCCCATGCCCTGCACCGTCACAGCCCACGGGCGGCCTCGCCGTTTATCGCGCTGAACATGGCGGCGATCCCGAAGGACTTGATGGAGTCCGAGCTGTTCGGCCATGAAAAAGGGGCGTTTACCGGCGCGGCCAACCTGCGTCGCGGTCGCTTTGAACAGGCCGACGGCGGCACCCTGTTCCTCGATGAGATCGGCGACATGCCGGCCGATACCCAGACCCGCCTGTTGCGCGTGCTGGCGGACGGCGAGTTCTATCGGGTGGGCGGGCACACGCCGGTCAAAGTTGATGTGCGCATCATCGCGGCAACTCACCAGAACCTGGAAACCCTGGTGCATGCAGGCAAATTCCGTGAGGACTTGTTCCACCGCCTCAACGTGATCCGCATCCATATTCCGCGCATGTCGGACCGTCGCGAAGACATCCCGACCCTCGCCCGTCACTTCCTCAGCCGCGCCGCCCAGGAGCTGGCCGTCGAGCCGAAGCTGCTGAAAAGCGAGACCGAGGAATACCTCAAGAACCTGCCGTGGCCGGGCAACGTGCGCCAGCTGGAGAACACCTGTCGCTGGATCACCGTGATGGCGTCCGGGCGCGAAGTGCACATCAGCGACCTGCCGCCGGAGCTGTTGAGCCTGCCGCAGGACTCTGCCCCCGTCACCAACTGGGAACAGGCGCTGCGCCAATGGGCCGATCAGGCCCTGGCACGCGGCCAGTCAAACCTGCTCGACAGCGCCGTGCCTGCGTTTGAGCGGATCATGATCGAAACCGCCCTGAAGCACACCGCCGGGCGCCGTCGCGACGCCGCCGTGCTGCTGGGCTGGGGCCGTAATACCCTGACGCGCAAGATCAAGGAGCTGGGGATGAAGGTTGATGGTGGGGATGATGACGAGGGTGATGAGGGCTGAATCCCAACCTCCAATCTTCTGAGAATCCAATGTGGGAGGGGGCTTGCTCCCGATGGCGGTGGATCAGTCACATGGATGTCGACTGACACTCGCCATCGGGAGCAAGCCCCCTCCCACATTTGGATCACCTACACATTTGGATCTTCACAAGGTTCAAGACTGTGCACCGCTTCAATGCACCATGAACCGGCATCGGGCATGGATCCGACACCTGAAACCTATGCCTCATTGAAAAAAAACTGAACACCAAAAACACAAAAGCCCCGTATTCCGGGGCTTTGCGCTTTCTGGAGAATTTTTTTGGCACAATCTGGCAACTCTGGCACGCGCCCTGCAATAACCCTCGTACTACCCAGTTTCGGGGACCTTGGTACAGGCAGGCCGAGAATCCCCTCTTTAACACCGAAGCCTTCGAGGCTTCACCCCGTTTTGGGAGCCCTGGTACAGGCAGGCCGGGAACTCCCTTCTTTACACCCGGGGCTTATGTGGCGCAGCGCCCATAGCCCCAGCCCGTTTTGGGGACCTTGGTACAGGCAGGCCGGGGATTCCCTCTTTTATTGCTCTTGGAGATGGATCTCCAGCCGCCAGCGGCCATCGGCTTTCTCGCCTTTCCACTCCCCTCGCAACGGCCGAGCCGCCACCAGGTTCAGCAGCAGGCCAGCATCGGTCTTGCGCACGCGCCAGTTCACGTCCTTTTCATTGAACTTGAGTTGCCCACTGGCCGCCTTGCCCTGTGCGTCGAATAGCAGCGCCACCGTGCCGTCGATCAGCTCGCCGTGCAGCTTGGGTTCGCTGTTGAACCACACCACCACGCCGTCCGCCACAGTCTCGACCTGCTGCAGCTCGACCGGGTCCGGCGTGGTCAGCCGGCCAATCATCAGGCCCACCATCAGGCCGACAATCGCCAACGAACCCATGACCCTCGGCATTAGCTTCGGCCTTGGGTCCTCTTCGGGGGTAGAATGCAGCGCATCTTTGCCTTCGGAGCCGTGCATGTTTCACGTCATCCTTTTTCAACCAGAAATTCCGCCGAATACCGGCAACGTTATCAGGCTGTGCGCCAACAGTGGCTGCCACCTGCATTTGATCGAGCCCCTGGGCTTTGACATGGACGACAAGCGCCTGCGCCGCGCCGGGCTGGACTACCACGAGTACGCCACCCTCAAGCGCCACGCCGACCTGGCCAGCTGCCTGGAGAGCCTGGGGCATCCGCGACTGTTCGCGTTCACCACCAAGGGTTCACGGCCGTTCCATGATGCCAGCTTTGCCGAGGGCGATGCTTTCCTGTTCGGTCCGGAAAGCCGGGGCCTGCCGGCCGAGGTACTCGATGCCCTGCCCGACGGCCATCGCCTGCGCCTGCCGATGCGCGAGGGTTGCCGCAGCTTGAACCTGTCCAACACCGTGGCCGTCGCCGTCTATGAAGGCTGGCGCCAACTCGGCTTCAAATAACACCGTAAAACAAGTGTGGGAGGGGGCTTGCCCCCGATGACGGAGTGCCAGTCGACATCTATGTGACTGACACTCCGCTATCGGGGGCAAGCCCCCTCCCACATTTTTACCGCGTCGACTTATTGAACCGTCGACGAACCTTCCTGTTGCATGCGCTGCAGCTCTTGCGCGTACAGGGCATCGAAGTTCACCGGTGCCAGCATCAGCGCAGGGAACGAGCCACGGGTGACCAGGCTGTCCAGGGTCTCGCGGGCATACGGGAACAGGATGTTCGGGCAGAACGCGCCCAGGGTATGGCTCATGGATGCTTCGTCCAGGCCCTGGATCAGGAAGATACCGGCCTGTTGCACTTCAGCGATGAAGGCCACTTCTTCGCCGTTCTTCACGGTAACGGACAGGGTCAGCACGACTTCGTGGAAGTCGCCTTCCAGTGCTTTCTGGCGGGTGTTCAGGTCCAGCGCAACGCTTGGGGTCCATTCCTGACGGAAGATGGCCGGGCTTTTCGGCGCTTCGAACGACAGATCACGCACGTAGATGCGCTGCAACGAGAATTGTGGGCCTTGGGCTTCTGCTGCTTCGGTGTTCTGTTGGTCAGTCATCTCAGATCCTTGATCTTGGGGTCTTTTAGGGGTTGGGAGTCAGACGAGCAGCAGCGCATCGAGTTTACCCGCGCGCTCCAGGGCGAACAGGTCGTCGCAGCCACCGATGTGTTTGGCGCCGATCCAGATCTGCGGCACTGACGTGCGCCCCGCCTTCTGGGCCATTTCGGCACGCACCTGGGGTTTGCCATCGACCTTGATTTCTTCGAAGGCAACGCCCTTTTTCTCCAGCAAGGCCTTGGCCCGCATGCAGTAAGGGCACCAATCGCTGGAATACACGACGACCTGGCTCATATCACTTCACCAGTGGCAGGTTATCGCCGCGCCAGCTGCTGATGCCACCGGACAGCTTGGCGGCGGTGAAACCGGCCTTGAGCATTTCGCGCGCATGAGTGCCGGCGTGCTGGCCTTGGGCGTCGACCAGAATGATGGTCTTGGCCTTGTATTTTTCCAGCTCGGCCAGGCGTGCGATCAGCTTGTCCTGTGGAATATTCAGGGCGCCGACGATATGGCCGGCGGCGAAATCCTTGGCCGGGCGGATATCAACGACAACGGCCTCATCCTTGTTGACCAGCGCGGTCAGCTCCGACGTGCTCAGGCTGCGGCCACCACGGCTCATTTCATGAGCAATCAGCAGCGCCAGCAGGATGACGAAGGCACCCACGAGCAGATAGTGGGCAGTGGCAAATGCAATCAGGTGATCAACCATCAAGGAGGTTCCAGGGCGTTAAAATGGCGGTAAGTATACACAGCCGCCAGGGGGGGCCAACCCCCGTAAAGCGGTGACGTGGTCGGAACTTCGCTTTAAACTGCCACTCCCTTTTCAATTGTCTTCCTTTATTACCGCCGCGAGAGGATCTATGACTACTACGCCTAAACCTTTGGTCCTGATAATTCTCGATGGCTTCGGACACAGTGAAAGCCACCACGACAACGCGGTATACGCGGCCAAGAAGCCCGTACTCGACCGCCTGACCGCCACCGTACCCAACGGTCTGATCTCCGGCTCGGGCATGGACGTGGGCCTGCCGGACGGCCAGATGGGCAACTCGGAAGTCGGTCACATGAATCTCGGCGCCGGACGAGTGGTCTATCAAGACTTCACCCGCGTCACCAAAGCGATCCGCGACGGCGAGTTCTTCGAGAACCCGACCATCTGCGCCGCGGTCGATAAAGCCGTCGCCGCCGGCAAAGCGGTGCACTTCATGGGCCTGCTGTCCGATGGCGGCGTCCACAGCCACCAGGACCACCTGGTCGCCATGGCCGAACTGGCCTTCAAGCGCGGCGCCGACAAGATCTACCTGCACGCCTTCCTCGATGGCCGCGACACACCGCCGAAAAGCGCGCAATCCTCCATTGAGCTGCTGGACGCCACGTTCGCCGCCTTGGGCAAGGGCCGTATCGCCAGCCTGGTGGGCCGCTACTTCGCCATGGATCGCGACAACCGCTGGGACCGCGTCTCCCAGGCCTACAACTTGATCGTCGACGGCCAGGCCGACTTCCACGCCGCCACCGCCCAGGAAGGCCTTGAAGCCGCGTATGCCCGTGGCGAAAGCGACGAGTTCGTCAAAGCCACCACCATCGGTGAGCCGGTGAAGGTCGAAGACGGCGACGCCGTGGTGTTCATGAACTTCCGCGCAGACCGCGCACGCGAGCTGAGCCGCGTATTTGTCGAAGATGGTTTCAAGGAATTCGAGCGCGCCCGTCAGCCAAAAGTCCAATATGTGGGCCTGACCCAATACGCCGCCAGCATCCCGGCCCCCGCCGCCTTTGCCGCCGGCACTTTGGATAACGTGCTGGGCGACTACCTGGCGAAAAACGGCAAGACCCAACTGCGCATCGCCGAAACCGAGAAGTACGCCCACGTGACGTTCTTCTTCTCCGGTGGCCGCGAAGAACCGTTCCCAGGCGAAGAACGCATCCTGATCCCATCGCCAAAGGTCGCCACCTACGACCTGCAACCGGAAATGAGTGCGCCGGAAGTCACCGACAAGATCGTCGACGCCATCGACAACCAGCGTTACGACGTGATCGTGGTCAACTACGCCAATGGCGACATGGTCGGCCACAGCGGCAACCTGGAAGCCGCGACCAAGGCCGTGGAATGCCTGGACCTGTGCGTCGGCCGCATCGTCGATGCCTTGGAGAACGTTGGCGGTGAAGCACTGATCACTGCAGACCACGGCAACTGCGAGCAGATGTCCGACGAATCCACTGGGCAAGCCCACACCGCCCATACCACCGAGCCGGTGCCGTTCATCTACGTCGGTAAGCGCGACTTCAAAGTACGTGATGGCGGCGTGCTGGCGGATGTGGCACCGACAATGTTGATGCTGATGGGGTTGGAGAAGCCGGTGGAAATGACGGGCACTTCGATCCTGGTCTGATTCCCAGCATCACCGAAAAATAATGTGGGAGGGGGCCAGCCCCCTCCCACATTGGATCTTCTGTGTTTGGTAGATATCTTTTCGCCATTCCAGCGCCGCTCGGCACCTATCTTGCCTTCCAGCCCGAATTGGGCGTTTTTTTTGCCGCGCTTGGCGGGCATACTAGGCCGTCCCTTTCCCTGGTGTCGCCCGCCTCTATGCTTCGCGCCTTGATTACCCTTGCTCTTGTCTGCCTGCTCCAACCGGCGTTTGCCGATGAGCGCGCACAAACCCAACAACAGTTGGACGCTACGCGTCAGGACATTACCGAGCTGAAAAAACTGCTCGGCAAGCTCCAGGAAGAAAAATCCGGGGTCCAGAAAGACCTGCGCGGTACGGAAACCGAGATGGGCAAGCTCGAGAAGCAGGTCCAGGAGCTACAAAAAGAATTAAAGAAGAGCGAGTCGGAACTGGAGCGACTCGACGCTGAGAAAAAAAAACTCCAGAGCGCCCGCGTTGAACAGCAACGCCTGATCGCTATCCAGGCCCGTGCCGCCTACCAGAACGGCCGCCAGGAATACCTCAAGCTGCTGCTCAACCAGCAGAACCCGGAAAAATTCGCGCGCACCCTGACCTACTACGACTACCTGAGCAAGGCCCGTATGGAGCAGTTGAAAAGCTTCAACGAGACCCTGCGCCAGTTGGTCAACGTCGAACAGGAAATCGCCAACCAGCAATCGCAGCTGGAAGACCAGAAAAGCAGCCTCACTGCCCAGCGCGACGAGCTGGACAAGGTGCGCAAGGAGCGCCAGGTCGCCCTGGCCAAGCTCAATGACGACGTAAAAGCCCGTGACGCCAAGCTGCAGGCCCGCGAGCAGGACCAGGCCGACCTGGCCAAAGTGCTCAAGACCATCGAAGAAACCCTGGCTCGCCAGGCACGCGAGGCCGAAGAAGCGCGGCAAAAAGCGCTGATCGCCCAGCAGGAAGCCGAAAAAAAGCGCCAGCGTGAGGCCGAGATGGCTGCCACCTCGGACGCCCCGGCACCGCGTAAACCGGCGCATGCAGCCCCTGGCCCGCTGGTTTCCAGCGCCGGCGAATCGTTCGGTGGCCCTTTTGCTTCAGCGCGCGGCAAACTTCCATGGCCGGTTGATGGTCGATTACTGGCACGCTTTGGGGAAACCCGTGGCGATGACACCCGCGCCAAGTGGGATGGTGTGATGATCAGCGCCTCCGCCGGCAGCCAGGTCCACGCTGTTCACGGTGGCCGTGTCGTGTTTGCCGATTGGCTGCGGGGCGCCGGTTTGTTGGTGATTCTTGACCACGGCAATGGCTATTTGAGCCTTTACGGCCACAATCAGACTTTACTCAAGTCGGCAGGTGATGTTGTAAAAGCCGGTGAATCCATCTCCACTGTCGGTAACAGTGGTGGCCAGGACACCCCGGCGCTGTACTTCGCTATTCGTCAGCAGGGTCGCCCGAGCGATCCTGCACAATGGTGCAGATCCCAAGGATAGGGTCGCATCTACATTAGGAGTTCGTTCGACATGCTGCATTTGTCCCGCCTCACTTCGCTGGCCTTGACGATCGCCCTGGTGATCGGCGCGCCTCTGGCATTCGCCGACCAGGCCGCTCCGGCTGCACCCGCCGCCACGGCCGCAACCACCAAGGCGCCGTTGCCGCTGGACGAGCTGCGCACCTTTGCCGAGGTCATGGACCGGATCAAGGCCGCTTATGTCGAACCCGTAGATGACAAGACCCTGCTGGAGAATGCCATCAAGGGCATGCTCAGCAACCTCGATCCGCACTCCGCTTACCTGGGCCCGGAAGATTTTGCCGAGCTGCAGGAGAGCACCAGCGGTGAATTCGGCGGCCTGGGCATTGAAGTCGGCGCCGAAGACGGCAACATCAAGGTCGTCTCGCCGATCGATGACACCCCGGCGTCCAAGGCTGGCATCCAGGCCGGCGACTTCATCGTGAAGATCAACGGCCAGCCGACCCGTGGCCAGACCATGACCGAAGCCGTCGACAAGATGCGCGGCAAGATCGGCCAGAAAATCACCCTGACCCTGGTACGCGACGGCGGCAACCCGTTCGACGTGACGCTGACCCGCGCGACCATTGTGGTCAAGAGCGTGAAGAGCCAGCTGCTGGAGTCGGGCTACGGCTACATCCGCATCACCCAATTCCAGGTCAAGACCGGCGACGAAGTGGCCAAGGCGCTGGCCAAGCTGCGCAAGGACAACGGCAAGAAACTCAGCGGCATCGTGCTCGACCTGCGTAACAACCCAGGCGGCGTGCTGCAGTCGGCGGTGGAAGTGGTCGACCACTTCATCACCAAGGGCCTGATCGTGTACACCAAAGGCCGTATCGCCAACTCCGAGCTGCGCTTCTCGGCGACCGGCAATGACCTCAGCGAAAACGTACCGCTGGCCGTGCTGATCAACGGCGGCAGCGCTTCGGCGTCGGAGATCGTCGCGGGCGCTCTGCAAGACCAGAAGCGCGGCGTGCTGATGGGCACCACCAGCTTTGGCAAAGGCTCGGTGCAAACCGTGTTGCCGCTGAACAACGAGCGTGCGCTGAAGATCACCACCGCGCTGTATTACACGCCGAACGGCCGCTCGATCCAGGCTCAAGGCATCGTGCCGGACATCGAGGTGCGCAAGGCCAAGATCACCAACGAGATCGACAGCGAGTACTACAAGGAAGCTGACCTGCAAGGTCACCTGGGCAATGGCAACGGCGGCGCCGACCAGCCGACCGGCAGCGGCAAGAAAGCCAAGCCAATGCCGCAGGACGATGACTACCAGCTGGCCCAGGCGCTTAGCCTGCTCAAGGGCTTGAGCATCACCCGCAGCCGTTGATATGCGTTTTGCCCTGATCATCGCTGTGCTGTGCAGCCTGGCAGGCGTCGCCCACGCGACGCCTGCCGGCGAGCCTCAAAAAGCCTACCTGACCCTCATCATCGACGACCTCGGGCAAAACCTGCCCCGGGATCGTCGCGTGCTGGCCTTGCCCGGGCCGGTGACCACCGCGATCATGCCCGACACGCCCCACGCCGCCGAATTCGCCCGCGAAGCCCACAAGGCCGGCAAGATCGTGATCCTCCACATGCCCATGGACCCGGCCACGGGGCCGTTCGCCTGGCACCCCGAATTGCCTATCGAAGAACTTGGCAAGCGACTGGATGCCGCGTTCCAGGCGGTGCCCTATACCGCCGGCATCAACAACCACATGGGCAGCCGCATGACGGCGCAACCGGCCGCCATGGCCTGGTTGATGGCCGAGTTGCAACGGCGCAACAAGTTCTTTGTCGACAGCCGCACCAGCGCGCAAACCGTCGCGGCGGCAGAAGCGCAGAAGATCGGCCTGGCGCATGTCTCGCGGGATGTGTTCCTCGATGACGAGCGCACCGAGGCGGCGATTACCACGCAGTTGCAAACCGCAATCAAGCTGGCACACAAACAAGGTTCGGCCGTGATGATCGGCCACCCTTACCCACAAACCCTGGCAGTGCTGGAGCGCGAGTTGCCCAAGCTCAAGGCCCAGGGCGTCGACTGGATTGATATCAAGTTGATGATCAGCGTACGCGGCAACCAGGCCGTGGCCGGGCACGGCAAAAATGGCACCTACCGCCCATCGCCGACTAAATAACTACCCCTGCTCTGCCAGTTGCCCCCTCGATAGTTGACGCCTGCCCCGCATCAATTCGAGGATGACCATGAAAACCCTTTATCCCGCGCTGATCTGCGCGCTGCTGACTGCGTGCCCTGTGTATCTGTGGGGCGCGTCCAAAGACTTTGGTGAAGGCCTGGCCAACGCCAGCGCTCCACGCCTGCTGACCAACGCCAACCAACAACATAATCACTGGAGCGGCATCGGCCGCATCCGCAACGATAAGGCACTCTGCACCGCGACCCTACTGGATACCCGCGATGAACAAGGCATTTCCGGCCCGGCTTACATCATCACCAGCAGCCATTGCATTCACCGTGTCAGTGGTGCCGTCATCAAGGACCAGGTACTCAAGGGTCATATCAGCTTCAACTACTTTGATGACACGTTGGAGCAGCTCAAGACCTACCCGCTCAAGACCCTGAAGTGGGGTAGCAGCCACGGCGTCGACCTGGCACTCATCGAGCTCGATATTCCGCTGTCCGCCTTGATCAGCAATGGCATCGAGCCGATGAAACTGGCCGAGGACCTACCTGCCGAAGCACGCCCGATTCTTGCTCTGATCGTCCCTGAATGGAACACGCTACACCTGTCAGCGTGCCTTCAACAGGCCTCTCAAGAGGTGGTGGAGCAACCTTTTGTCTGGCGCGTAACCATGAAAAACCAGTGCAAGGGCGTGCAATCAGGCGCATTCGGTGCACCGCTGGTGGATCGCGCCACCAATACGCTGTTCGGCATTCTCAGCAGTACAACCATCGGCCAGGCCGCAGCTAAAAAGTGTCAGCGCGACGCACCATGCGAGGTGAGGGATGGCAAGGCGAGTTGGCATGCCGACAGTAACTACGGCAGTCCTGTCGTGTTCCTCAAGCACTGTTTTGTGGAGGGCGTGCTGACTGACAACGAGCAGACCTGCAACCTCTACCCCGCGACGTCCATCACCTTCAGCAGCCCTGAGCCGCTGCAACAATATTTCGTCAAAAGGCCCGGAGACAAGGGCCGGAATATCACGCCAGGCTGGAACCTGGAATTTACTACCACCAGCCGGCTCTATCGCTACAAGGCCGTACGCCGTGCCAGCGAATGTGAAAACCCCGTGCATTACAGCCCGCCGATCAACAGCCACAACGCATCGATCAAGGACCCCATCGGCCCGCAAACCGGCATGCATCTGTTGTGCATCCTGGGGGTCGAATCAGACCAGGCGGTGAGCAACAGCGCGATGCGCAATGCCTTGACGCTGGCGGTCGAACTCGCTGAACCGGCGGCGACCCGCGCCCCAGATGTCAGCATAGTGCTCGACAGGCAGTTCTTGCAGCGCTACACCGTTATCTGGAACCTGGCGCCACCCTTTGTAAGCCGCTACACCTACAAATTTGGCCCAGCTCAGCGCACAGATTGCCTGGCACCCGAAGGCTATCGGACACTGCCGCCCAAGCGCAGCGATACGGAAGAATCCGATGACGCAGAGGACCTCTTCGGCATGCCTCCCCTGGACCAGGCCCCCGATGCACCGCATCAGAAGTTCGCGCAGATTATTTCCACGCATAACCAGCCGATAAAAATCTGCACCTACGCATTCGACCAGGCAGGCCGGCCTTCAGATTTGCGCGTGGACCTGCTCAAACCACGTTGACCACTAGAGGTAACGCGCCATGATCTCGTCAACACGCCCTTCTTTGCGCAGTTGGTTCAACGCTGCTTGAAGCTTGTCCACAAGCTCATCAGGCACGTCCTTGTTCAGCGCGAGGTAAAGCTGAGCACTGTTAAAACGCAGCACCGTCTTGAGCCCGGTCACACCGATCTGGCGAGCCAGGTACCGGCCGGCCGGATCGCCGGTAGCCCACAGGTCGATCTGCCCCTCCAGCAGCTTTTGCGCGTTGTCCTGGTCGCGCAACACCACCATCGGCTTAAGGCCCTGCTTCTCCAGGGTCTCGGCGATGGCGTCGCCTTTGTAAGCGCCGATCTTGTAGCGACGGGCGTGCTCGAGGTCGCTCAACTGGATCTTGCTATCTGCCTTGGCCAGCAGTACCCAATCGTCTGGGCCGATAGGCCCGACCCATTTGAACAGCGCTTCACGGTCCGGCAGGCGGGCCATCACGAACACGCCGTAACCGGGTTTTTCCAGGGCGAGTTTGTAGATTCGCTCCCAAGGGAAACGCAGGGTGAGGCTGTAGGAAATGCCGGCGCGCTTGAAGGTCTCGCGCATGATGTCCACGGCGATGCCTTCGATGTTCTCGTCCTTGGCGAAATTCTTGCCGTTTTTCGCCATGTTGTAGGGCGGAAAGTTTTCCGTCAGCAACACCAGGGAGGCGTCAGACGATTCATCGGCGTGGCCAGGGCCAGCCAACAGGAGCGACGTACTGGCGAGGGCGAGCAGCAGGTGTTTGAACATGAAGGTTACCGGAATCCATGGCAAGCGCAGAGATTGCCGCGCGCTTGCCATGGTGTCCAGCAGCGTTTAGCGAACGACGATACCGCGCGCCGCCATGTAGGCCTTGGCCTCGGGGACGGTGTATTCGCCAAAGTGGAAAATACTCGCCGCCAGCACCGCGCTGGCGTGGCCTTCGATCACACCGTCAGCCAGGTGCTGCAGGTTGCCGACGCCGCCGGAAGCGATCACCGGGATACCCAACGCATCGCTGATGGCACGGGTCACGCCCAGGTCGAAGCCGTTTTTCATGCCGTCCTGGTCCATGCTGGTCAGCAGGATTTCACCGGCGCCCAGGCCTTCCATCTTCATCGCCCATTCCACCGCATCCAGGCCGGTCGGCTTGCGGCCGCCGTGGGTGAAGATCTCCCAGCGCGGGGTTTCGCCTGGGCCGGAGACTTTCTTGGCGTCGATGGCCACCACAATGCATTGCGAGCCAAAGTGCTGCGCGGCCTCGCCGACAAACTCCGGGTTGAACACCGCAGCAGTGTTGATCGAGACCTTGTCCGCGCCGGCATTGAGCAGGTTGCGGATGTCTTGCACGGTGCGCACGCCACCGCCCACGGTCAGCGGGATAAACACCTGGCTGGCCATGCGCTCGACGGTATGCAGGGTGGTGTCGCGGCCATCGACGCTGGCAGTGATGTCGAGAAAGGTAATCTCGTCGGCACCCTGCTCATCGTAGCGACGGGCGATTTCCACCGGGTCTCCGGCGTCACGGATGTTCTCGAACTTGACGCCCTTGACCACGCGACCGTTGTCGACGTCCAGGCAAGGGATGATGCGTTTGGCCAGCGCCATGGTCAGTCCTCAGCCGTTGTAGGCGTCGCAGTAAGCCTGGGCTTCGGCGACGTCCAGGGTACCTTCGTAGATCGCGCGGCCGGTGATGGCGCCGATGATGCCGGGGGCCTTGGCGTCCAGCAGCGACTTGATGTCGCCCAAGTTGTGGATACCGCCGGAAGCGATCACCGGGATCTTGGTCGCAGCGGCCAGCGCAGCGGTGAACGGCACGTTGCAGCCCTGCATCATGCCGTCTTTGGCGATGTCGGTATAAACGATGGCGGACACGCCGTCAGCTTCGAACTGCTTGGCCAGGTCGATCACCTGCACAGTGCTGATCTCGGCCCAACCGTCGGTGGCGACGAAACCATCTTTAGCGTCCAGGCCCACGATGACCTTGCCAGGAAACGCGCGGCAGGCTTCGGCGACGAAAGCAGGGTCTTTCACAGCCTTGGTGCCAATGATTACGTAGCTCACGCCGGCTTTTACGTAGTGCTCGATGGTTTCCAGCGAGCGGATACCGCCGCCGATCTGGATCGGCAGGTTCGGGTAGCGCTTGGCGATCGCGGTGACCACCTCGCCGTTGACCGGCTGGCCTTCGAAGGCGCCGTTCAAGTCCACCAGATGCAGACGACGGCAGCCCCCTTCCACCCATTTGGCAGCCATGCTCACCGGGTCATCGGAGAACACGGTGGAGTCTTCCATGCGGCCTTGGCGCAGACGTACGCAGGCGCCGTCCTTGAGATCGATAGCGGGAATAATCAGCATCTGGCAAACCTTATTCGATATTCAGCAATGCTTGGGAAATCAGGGTTTCTCAAGCGACCACAGGTCGCTTTCGATGCTTTCGAACCTTTCTTTAAGGAGCGTCTGCGTGTCGAAAATCGCCCTGTTGTAATAGTGCGGAGCCACTTCGGTGGTGAACAGCTCAAGAATTTCGGCGACCTCGAACGAGCCCAGCTTGAGCTCGAAGCGGTCCTCCATGAAGCGCTTGATCTTGAGGGTAGCCTCACTCTCCTGTTCGGGCGTGAGGTTCAAGACCGGCTGCTTCGGCTTCCTGGCCATTTACCAGCGCCCGTCCCAGGCGGCGAAGTTCTGCAGCAATTGCAGGCCATGGGTATGGCTCTTCTCCGGGTGGAACTGCACGGCAAACCGCGAACCTTCGGCCAGCGCGGCGGCGAAGTCGACGCCGTAGTGCCCGCTACCCACCACCTGGCCCGGCTTACCGGCGGCGATGTAGTAGCTGTGCACGAAGTAGAAGCGCGCCATGTCCGGCACTTCGTGCCAGAGCGGGTGATCGACGCTCTGGCGCACTTCGTTCCAGCCCATGTGCGGGACTTTCAAGTGTTCGCCGTCTTCATGCAGGTCTTTGCCGAAGAACTTCACCTGGCCTGGGAACAGGCCGATGCAGTCGACGCCATCGTTCTCTTCACTGCTGTCGAGCAAGGCTTGCATGCCTACGCAGATGCCGAGGAACGGACGATCCTGGCTGACTTCGCGCACCAGGCTGTCAAAGCCCAGGTGGCGGATCTCGGCCATGCAGTCGCGAATCGCGCCAACGCCGGGAAACACCACCCTGTCAGCTTCGCGAATCACGTTGGCATCGCTGGTAATCAGCACTTTGCCGGCGCCTACATGTTCGAGGGCCTTGGCCACCGAGTGCAGGTTACCCATGCCGTAATCGATAACCGCGACCGTCTGCATTACAGGACGCCCTTGGTCGAAGGCATTTGCCCGGCCATGCGGTCGTCCAGCTCTACGGCCATGCGCAGTGCGCGGCCGAAGGCCTTGAACACGGTTTCGATCTGGTGGTGGGTATTGGTACCGCGCAGGTTGTCGATGTGCAGGCTGACCAGTGCGTGGTTGACGAAACCCTGGAAAAATTCCTGGAACAGGTCGACATCGAAGCCGCCGACGGTGGCGCGGGTGTAGGGCACGTGCATCTGCAGGCCTGGGCGGCCAGAGAAGTCGATGACCACACGCGACAGCGCTTCGTCCAGCGGGACATAGGCGTGGCCGTAGCGACGGATGCCTTTTTTGTCGCCGATGGCCTTGGCAAATGCCTGGCCGAGGGTGATGCCTACGTCTTCCACCGTGTGGTGGTCGTCGATATGCAGGTCG
The DNA here is from genome assembly GCF_045037875.1 of Pseudomonas petroselini. Lineage (NCBI taxonomy): Bacteria > Pseudomonadati > Pseudomonadota > Gammaproteobacteria > Pseudomonadales > Pseudomonadaceae > Pseudomonas > Pseudomonas petroselini. Next base: position 1,051,845 of record NZ_CP173614.1, on the reverse strand, counting down.
CCCTTGCTGACGATATCCAGGTCGATCAGCCCGTGACGGGCGATCTGGTCCAGCATGTGCTCAAGAAAAGGTACACCGATATCAAATCGGGCCTTTCCGGTGCCATCCAGGTTGATCGAGGCTTTGATCTGGGTTTCCAGAGTGTCGCGCTCGACGGACGCCTTACGTTCGGCCATCACCAGCTCCGCAAAATCATTGGGCGAAAAAGGCAGCCATTATAGGGGCGCGGGCGCTAAACAGAAACATCGGAGGGGATAAGACTGATGGAGTGTCGGAGATAGACATGTGCATACAACTGCGGGAGCAGGCTTGTGTGGTGAGCGGGCTTGCCCCGCGCTGGGTTGCGAAGCAACCCCAGAAACAGCCACGGCGCGCTGACTGAAAGAACGAGGTGGCTTCATTGGGTCGCTTCGCAACCCAGCGCGGGGCAAGCCCGCTCACTACAACAAGCGGGCTGCCACACAGAGCGCATCTAAATCAGTGGAACAGCACCGCAGTCTTCTGCAAGGTCACCCACACACCCCACGCCAACGGAATACCCACCACCAGCCAGGCCGCGATGGCCAATGGCACGGTGCCGGAAGCGGCTTTCCACTCCAGGGAAGTGGTGGCATCCGCCCCTTTGTCATGACCCAGCGCCTGTTCGGCGGCCAATTCGGCATCGGTCATGAAGTACTTGTCCGCCACCGGGCGAACCAGCAGGTTGCAGATGAAACCCAGCACCAGCAGGCCGGCGAGGATGTACAAGGTGATGTCATAGGCAGCCGCGCGTTCAACGCCGATGCTCAACTGATATTCACGCAGGTAGTTCACCAGCACCGGGCCCAAGACGCCCGCAGCGGCCCAGGCGGTCAGCAGGCGACCGTGGATCGCGCCGACCATTTGCGTACCGAACAGGTCGGCCAGGTAGGCAGGAACGGTCGCAAAACCACCCCCGTACATCGACAGGATGATGCAGAACGCCGCCACGAACAGCGCCACGTTGCCCAAGTGCCCCAGGTTCGGGATCAGCGCGTACAGGGCAAAGCCCAGGGCGAAGAACACGAAATAGGTGTTTTTACGGCCCAGGTAGTCGGAGAACGACGCCCAGAAGAAGCGGCCGCCGATGTTGAACAGGCTCAACAGACCGGTGAAACCTGCCGCGATGGCCGCGATGGAGGCCAGTTGACCGGCATCCAGTTGACCGAACGGCACATCAACACCCAGCAACTTGCCGCCGAACACTTCCTGCAGCAGCGGCGAAGCCATGCCGAGGATGCCGATACCGGCGGATACGTTCAGGCACAACACCAACCAAACCAGGCGGAATTGCGGGGTTTTCCACGCCACGTTCACGTGCACGTGACGGTGGGTGATCATCGCGTTGCTGGCCTTTTTCGCCGGGGCGGTCCAGCCCTCAGGTTTCCAGCCGGTCGGCGGAACGCGATAAGACAGTGCGCCGCCGATCATGAACACAAAGTAGATCGCCGCCATCACCAGGAAGCTCTGCCATACGCCCACGCTGGTCGGCGTGGCAAAGTGGCCCATCAACGCTGCGGCCAGGGGTGCACCTACCATCGCGCCGCCGCCAAAGCCCATGATCGCCATACCGGTGGCCATGCCACGCTTGTCCGGGAACCACTTGATCAGGGTCGACACGGGAGAGATGTAGCCCAGGCCCAGGCCGATACCGCCGATGACCCCGGAGCCGATCCACATCAGCCAGATCTGGTGGGTATAGATACCCAACGCCGAAATCAGCAGCCCGCCGCACCAGCACAACGCCGATACAACACCGGCCTTACGTGGCCCGGCATGTTCCAGCCAGCCACCCCAGATCGCTGCCGAGCAGCCCAGGAAAATGAAGAACAGGGTGTAGATCCAGCCCAGCATGGAGATGGGCCAGTCGCATTGGGACGAGAAGACTTGGGCGATGAAGCTCATGTCCGGCGCGCAGGCGACCGGTTTGGTAACGCCCAGTGCCTTGGACAGAGGCAGCCAGAACACCGAGAACCCGTAGGCCATGCCGATGCACAGGTGGATGGCCAGGGCGGCCGGTGGAACCAGCCAGCGGTTGAAGCCGGGCTTGGCGATGATGCGTTCCTTGGACAGGAACGCTGGCTTTGCAGCAGATGAACCTGCCGCAGTGCTAGTGCTCATTGGTGTTTCCCCCAGTTGTTAGTATGTGTCCGTCAGGCGCTCTCTCCCTCGGCCTTGCACGCAAAGCGTGGCCGTTTTGTTGAGTGAAGCTCCATTTTAGGCGCGACCTTAGGTCGCAGAAGGCGGACGAACGTGCAGAGATTAGCACCTGTCGATGACAGAAAAACCAAAGTGACATCACCTTTTTCAGGAAATTTGTTTTTTTGACGCCAAAAACCCGCTTTCCCCGCCCCTGGATACAATGTAACGATCAGGGCACTGACGCAGGCCGTCGGGCGTTATACTCTGCGGCTAAATTTTGAAATCGACATACAAGGACTCGCCCATGAAAGCGTTCGGCAAAATCCTGGGTCTGGTACTTCTCGGGCTGTTGCTGATCATTGTGGCTCTGGGTTTTGCCCTGACCCATCTCTTCGATCCCAACGACTATAAAGACGAGATTCGCCAGATTGCCCGCGACAAGGCCCACATCGAGCTGACGCTCAATGGCGATATCGGCTGGAGCCTGTTCCCGTGGCTCGGCCTTGAACTGCACGAAGCCAGCGTGGCAACCCTGACCGCGCCGACCCAACCGTTCGCCGACCTGCAGATGCTCGGCCTCTCGGTGCGCGTGCTGCCTTTGCTGCGCCGCGAAGTGCAGATGAGCGACGTGCGTGTCGAAGGCCTGAACCTGCGCCTCAACCGTGACAAGCAAGGTCATGGCAACTGGGAAGACATCGGCAAGAACGTGACTGAGGCGAGCGTCGGCAGCCCTGGCTCGGTTGAGCAGCCGGCCGAATCCGAACCGGAAAAGCCGGCAAAACCCATCCGCCTGGACATCGACAGCCTGACCATCAACAACGCCCGCGTTGAATACAACGATGAGCAGACCGGCAAACAGTTCAGCGCCGAAAGCATTCAACTGAGCGCCGGTGCGGTGCACGAAGGCGCCAGCATCCCGGTGAAACTCACCGCCTTCTTCGGCAGCAACCAGCCGGTGATGCGCGTCAAGACCGAGCTCAACGGCAACCTGCGGATCCAGCGGGCACTCAAGCGCTATCAGCTTGAAGACATGAAGATCACCGGCGAAGCCACGGGCGAGCCGCTGCAAGGCAAGACCGTGACGTTCTCCACCCAGGGCCAACTGCTGGTGGACCAGGCGGCCAATATCGCCGAATGGACCAACCTGAAGCTGTCGGCCAACCAACTGCGCGCGTTGGGCGAACTGAAGGTCAACGACCTGGACAAGACTCCGCAGCTCAGCGGCGCCCTGTCGATCGCCCAGTTTGACTTGGCCAAGTTCCTCGACAGCGTCGGCCACCCGTTGCCGCCGATGGCCGACGGCAGCCTGAGCAAGGTCGAGCTGGTCAGCCGCCTCAAGGGCACGCCGACCAGCGTGGCCCTGGAAGACCTGAACCTGAAACTCGACGGCAGCACCTTCACCGGTCGCGTCGCCGTGGAGGATTTCGCCAAGCAATCCCTGCGCGTTCAGCTCAAGGGCGACACCTTCAACGCCGACAACTACCTGCCGGCCAAGTCTGAATCGGCCAAGGGTGCGGCGGCCGCACGCCAGGCCGAAGTACAGAACAGCGAAGCCGGAGCCATGGCCGCCGGCGGCACCACGCCGCTGCCCGACGCTCCGACCAAAGGCGCCTGGAGCACCGACAAACTATTGCCATTGACCCGCCTGCGCACGCTGGACGTGGACGCCGACCTTGCGTTCGGCCAACTGACCCTGAGCAAGTTGCCGATCCAGAATGCGGTGCTCAAAGCCTCTGGCCTTGATGGCCAGCTCAAGCTCGACACTTTGAGTGGCGGTCTCTACAACGGTAGCTTCCAGGCCAACGGCAACCTTGATGTGCGCCAGGACATTCCCGTGCTGGCGCTGCAGAGCCGGATCAAGCAAGTACCGGTCGAGCGCATCCTGCAAGCCCAGGGGCAAACCCCGCCGGTGAAGGGCCAGATCACCCTCGACAGCAACCTCACAGGCCGTGGCAACAGCCAGAAAGCCTTGATCGACAGCCTCAACGGCACCGCCAGTTTTGTGATCAACAACGGTGTGCTGCTCAATGCCAACCTTGAGCAGCAACTGTGCACCGGCATCGCCTTGCTCAACCGCAAGACCTTGAGCAGCACGCCGCAAGGCAAGGACACGCCGTTCCAGGAGCTGAAGGGCAACCTGACCTTCCGCAACGGGGTCGCCAGCAACCCTGACCTGAAAGTGCGCATCCCAGGCCTGACCGTCAACGGTAATGGCGACGTCGACCTGCGTGTGCTGGGCATGGATTACCGCGTCGGCATCATCGTCGAAGGCGACCAGCGTGAAACGCCGGACCCCGCCTGCCAGGTCGGCGCCAACTTCCAGGGCATCGAAGTGCCGCTGCGCTGCCGTGGCCCGCTGGAACTGGGCGCCAAGGCGTGCCGCCTGGACAAGGACGGCTTGACCCAGGTCGCCATCAAGGCGGCCGGCAACAAGCTCAGCGACAAGCTGGAAGAGAAACTCGACAAGGTGAACCCGCAGCTTAAAGACGCTTTGAAGGGCCTGTTCAAGCGATGAGAAACGAGCAGTTTTCAGAGGCCGTACTCGATTGGTACGACCGCCACGGCCGCCATGACCTGCCCTGGCAACAGGGCATCACGCCTTATCGGGTGTGGGTCTCGGAGATCATGCTGCAGCAGACCCAGGTGAGCACCGTGCTCAATTACTTCGACCGATTCATGGCCTCGCTGCCGACGGTCGAAGCCCTGGCCGCCGCGCCGGAAGACGAAGTGCTGCACCTGTGGACCGGCCTTGGTTACTACACCCGGGCGCGCAACCTGCAAAAGACCGCGAAGATTGTCGTGGCCGAGTACGGTGGTGAGTTTCCCAGGGACGTCGAAAAGCTGACCGAACTGCCGGGCATCGGCCTGTCCACCGCCGGCGCGATCGCCAGCCTGAGCATGGGACTGCGTGCGCCGATCCTCGACGGCAACGTCAAACGCGTACTGGCACGTTTTACCGCACAAGAGGGCTACCCCGGCGAACCCAAGGTGGCCAAGCAGCTGTGGGCCACCGCAGAACGCTTCACGCCGCATGATCGCGTCAATGCCTACACCCAGGCGATGATGGACATGGGCGCCACCCTCTGCACCCGCAGCAAACCCAGCTGCCTGCTGTGCCCGCTGGAAAAAGGCTGCGAAGCCCACATGCTCGGCCTGGAGACGCGCTACCCGATCCCCAAGCCGCGCAAGACCATCCCGCAGAAGCGCACGCTGATGCCGCTGCTGGCCAATGCCGAGGGCGCGATCCTGCTTTACCGTCGCCCTTCCACGGGCCTGTGGGGCGGCCTGTGGAGTTTGCCCGAGCTGGACGACCTGCAAGACCTCGAACACCTGGCCAACCAGCACGCGCTGGAACTGGGCAAGCCACAGGAACTGCCGGGGTTGATCCACACCTTCAGCCACTTCCAGCTCGCCATCGAACCCTGGCTGGTCCAGGTCGAGGAATCCGCCCATCACGTGGCCGAGGCCGACTGGCTCTGGTATAACCTCGCCACCCCGCCGCGCCTGGGCCTTGCCGCCCCGGTGAAAAAACTGCTGAAGCGCGCGGCCGACGTATTGAACGCAGGAGTTTCGTCATGACCCGCACCATTATCTGCCGCAAGTACAAAGAAGAATTGCCAGGCCTGGAACGCCCTCCGTATCCGGGCGCCAAGGGCCAGGACATTTTCGATCACGTCTCCGCCAAAGCCTGGGGCGACTGGCTGAAACACCAGACCCTGCTCATCAACGAAAAACGCCTGAACATGATGAACGCCGAAGATCGTAAATACCTGGCGGGCGAGATGGACAAGTTCTTTTCCGGCGAGGAATACGCCAAGGCCGACGGCTACGTGCCGCCTGCTCAATAATTGATCAAAAACCAGGGTCGGCACGTAAGCGACGGTAATAATTAAATATTTTTTGAAAACTTGCTTGACGACCCCCTGAAAAACCCGTTTAATGCGCCCCGTTGCCCAGATAGCTCAGTCGGTAGAGCAGGGGATTGAAAATCCCCGTGTCGGCGGTTCGATTCCGTCTCTGGGCACCAAATACCGAAACCCCTGATTCCGCAAGGTCTCAGGGGTTTTTTCGTTTCTGGACCTTCAAGCTGCGCTCTGTGTCCGCTCAACGACATTACGGCCGATACAGCGGGAATGCCTCTATCAGCGGCACTATTTCCCGGCCTGTCTCTATTGCACTTTCCGAGGGATCGCTCGGTCTTGGGATATTCCTGGCAAAGTGAAAGATAATGGTCTGCCCGGTGGGGCCGTCCTTGTAATACTTGAAATAACTGATTTCCGAGAATTGCCCGTCTTTACGCAATGACGTGGGATAAAACATCATCGAATAATCGATTCCGGTTTTATTGTCGGTCAGCAGGATCGCCGGCATGTTCGGATTTTCTTGCTGGTGAAGCTGGATGGCGCGCTTGGCGAGGTCGAGGGGTTTGAAGCGGTTCATCTCGCGAGGTACGACGGTAAAGTCCACCATTTCATTCCAGGCATCGATGCTTTCCTCTGCGGGGAAATACTCCCACAAGCCCGGTTTTTGGAATTTCAGGACGAACGTCTTGCCGCCGAACACCACCGTTTTGGTGTCGGCAATCGACGGACTAGACATGTCGGAGGTAAGCGGCGTAGCGCAGCCGTAGAGCAACATGAAGGCGGATAACACAAGCAATGTGGCTTTCATTTCAATCCTTGAAAATGTGCGTCAGTGTATTTTGCGCAGGTCACAGTAACCCGTGGTTTCAAGCGGTTCGGACATGAAGGGGTGTATCGGCGGGTTCGATTCGGTCTCTGTCACCCGCCTGAGGCGATTCAACCTCGCCCCAACGGATCGCTGCCCCCCGATCCCACATCAACGTAAACACCGCCACCCGCTCCTGATCGGAAATCTGAAACCCCCGCGCCTCGACCCGATCAATCCAACCCTGCGCCGACAGCCTCTCCCCAAAGCGCACCAGTCGCCCGTAGCGCTTGAAGACAGCCCTCAACACATTGATCATCGCCGGGTAGCTGCAGCCACCGTCAAAGCAAATGCTCAACCGGCCAAATCGGGAGCGGCCGATCACGTGGCCTCCGTCAGGCCGCTTAACGTCCTTTTTCGTCATATCCATGATGCTTCCAGTACGACAACTCAAAAAAACAGCACAACTGAATGACCAGTCGGTCACTCAGCTAGCCGAAAATACAGCAAGTGGCTGATTTATTTCAGCAAAAACACCATCAGTGGATTGTCGTTCAACCGCCCTTCAAAGCTTGGAGCCAGATACTCCAGAGGCGTTCCGTACAGCAGCGCAGTTTCCTTACGCGCCACTATCACCCAGGCCGGTCGGGGCAAGCCCCCCAGTTGCTCAAGCGCTTTACTGCCGATAAATACCGGTTGCTCGTCGTGATCCAGGTTCATCATGTAACGCACCGCCCACGTGTCCCGACCCAGGTTGATAAACACCAGCGGACCCGGCTGCTCGGCACGCAGCGCCTCTACCTGGCCAACAAACTGCCGGGTATCGAACTGCAGATCCTTGGCCGGCTCCACCACCGACACCAACAGCAGCCATTGCGCCGCCAATGCAATCAGGCTGAGCCATACCAAACGGCCAACCCGACGCCAGGCGACCAGCGCCGCCATTTGCAGCACCACCAGCACGCCGATCAGCAACGGCAACGATACGTTTGGCCAATAGCCATGCTTCTGCCAGGCATGCCGACAGACAAAGACCACCACCCCGCACAACGCCGGCACCGCCGCGACAAGCCCTTCGTAGCATCGACGTACGCCCGCGAGCCACCCTTGCGCCTGCAGCAGCCCATAGGCTGCGACAGCCGCAAACATCGGCACCATGGGCAGGATGTAATAGGCGCGCTTGAAGTGCGGCACCGACAGCCCGAGCAGGATCATCAAGCCGCAGGCGCCGAGCCGCGCCACCAAGTGCAGAGTGCCCTCGAACCGCTCGGGCCAGCGGTGACGCAGGGCAATCATTGTGGCCAGCGCCAACGGCACCACCGGGAAGTAGCGGTACAAGCTCAGCTGGAAGTAGAAATAGAACGGCTCGCCGATTTCATCGAGACGCCCACCCACCTGCATCTTGAACACCTCATCGGCAAATGCGTCACCCCCGCTGATGCGCGCCAACTTCATCAACAACCACCAACAGGCTGCCAACAGCACCAGGCCGACGCTGCCGTGGATCAGCACCTGCTTCACACGCTCTCCAGGCTTGCCCAGCGCCCAATACACGCACACCACGCCGCAGACCTCGATCAAGCCCAACGGCCCACGTATCGCGAAGCCCAGAATGAACAGAGGGAATACCGCAAGCCGCCTCCAGCGACCACCGCTGTGCAGCAGGTAGAAACTGCCGACACAGAGCAACGCCACCATCTGGTCCAGGCACACCGAGCGGGATTTTTCGAGCAGTTGGGTGGTGAGCAGGGTCAACAACACCGTGAGCAGCGCCCACTGGCGATTCGCCGGAACCAGCAAGCGATAGATCACGGCCACCACCCCAGCGGACGCCAGGGCGGTAGGCAGCACATTCGCCAGATGGTTGGGCGCCCCCAACAGTCGGGCAAACACCCAGCTGAAGAAGGTCGCGGTGCCGGGGTAATCCGCGTAAGGCTGCCCGTAGGTGGTCGGGAAAAGACTCGCACCATGGCGAAACATTTCTTGCAGGAACAGCGCCCAGCGGCCGTCAAATCCTTGGGGCTGCTGATCCCAGATTCCCAAGGTGAACAGCACTAGGGCGAACACAAAAATGCCCAGTGATTCCAGGCGAAAACGGCTGCGGTGATCCATCGGTTGACCTGTCAGGTAAGGGACGCCGACTTATGGTGCAGACCGCCCTGCTGAATAGCGCCTGAACAGACCTGAACATTCCCGCGTTTACCGACCTGCGGGCCATATCCACTGCGGGATCAACCGAACGTAAATCAACTCCCCCATGAGTTCGACCAGGGTTTGCAGGACCACAGCCGTCGCCGCCAACCCGCGCACATCCTCGGGCAAAGCCAATGCCAAGGGCAGTACCACCAGCGAGTTACGTGTCGACGCGCTGAACGTCACCGCCCGCGCCGTTACCGCAGGAAGCGCAAACAGCCGCGACGCCAGCGCCCCCATCAGCGGCGCCAGCAACACGAAGCCGATGTACACCGGAATCACCGGCAGCAACAGGTTGATATCCCGCACCACAGAGGTGATTTGCGAGCCGACCACCACAAACAACACCAGCGCCATCGCCGGCACCGGCAGCCACGCCCAGGCGCTGTTCCAGACACTGGCAATCGATGATCGCCGCGCCAGCGCAGTCGTGACCACGGCCAGCAGCATCGGCACCACGATCAACAAGAGGAACGCCTCGATAAACGGCCGCGCCTCGACCACCCCCTCGGATTGCGCGCCGAGCATCAGGCCCAGATAGATCGGCAACAGCGCCAACTGCAGCAGCAACAGGACCGGCGTAGCCGCCAGCATCAACCGCGAATCCCCCTTACCGATGTGGGTAAACACCACTACGTAGTCGATGCAGGGCGTCAGCAACACCAGCAAAGCGCCCACGAGCAACGCCGGACGGCCCACGAGGCTTTGGGTCAATGCCCACACCAGTAACGGAACGAGAATAAAGTTGGCCAGCAGCAATGCCGACAGGAAGCGCTTGTTGCCCCAGCTTTGACGCAGGTCCAGAAACGGGATTTGCAGGAACATCGCATACATCAGCACCGCGATCGCGGGCGTGACCAGTGCGCTGAGGCTGTGGGCACATGAGGGGGCGAGCAGGCCGAAAACGGCCGCCAGCAGCACGGCTGCGAAGTAGACCGGAATCTGGTTGTGTTCGAGGGTGTCGCGGGACATGAAGGCTGGCTCAGATGGATCGAAAGGTGGTCAGCCTAAGCATACGAGGTGGCAAGGTCGAGCACCCTGACAATCTCCGCGATCACGGTGCACGGAATTTGTTAAGTTCGACGTCTTATAAAAACGCGTGAGCCTGCATGCCCTCACCCGAGGCGTAAGGACCCAGTAGCGCCATGAACCTTCCAACCCGCCCCACCCCGCTAGCGTTCCACGAACCCGCCACCGACGGCTACTCCCTGGGCGGCTTCACCTGGCGCCACCTGCGCACCGACGTCGAACGCCCACTCGTCATCATCAACGCCGCCACTTCCGTGCGCTGCCGCCACTACGCCCGCTTCGCCGACTACCTGTTCGCCAACGGCTTCGATGTCATCACCTACGACTACCGTGGCATCGGCGAATCTCGCAGCGGGTCGTTGCGGGGGTTCAACGCCTCGTGGTCGGATTGGGGCGTGCTGGATTTCGAGGCGATGCTGCAGCGAGCGCAGCGGGAGTTTCCAGGGCAGCCGATTGACGTCGTCGGCCACAGTTTTGGCGGCTGCGCGGCAGGGCTCGGGGCGTCGGGCGCGGTCATTCGGCGGATGGTGACAGTCGGTGCGCAGTTTGCGTACTGGCGCGACTATGCGGCGAGCGTGCGTTGGCGGATGTTTGCCAAGTGGCATGTGGTGATGCCGCTGGTGACGGCGCTGTGCGGGCACTTCCCCGGCAAGCGCCTGGGCTGGCTGGAAGACACGCCGGCGGGCGTGGTACGGGACTGGAGCACGCTGACGCCCAGGTATGAAACGCGCCCCAGTGGACGAGCGTTGGGTGAGCTGCCTTTCAGTCGTGTAAACGCGCAGATACTGGCCATCAGCATGACCGATGATCCGTTCGGGACAGTCGCGGCCATCGAGCGGCTACTGGGTTACTTCGACAGCAGTGGGCGCACACATCTGCGCATCGCCCCTGAAGACATCGGCGAAAAGGAAGTCGGACATTTCGCTTTTTTTCGCAGCGAGTATCAGGATCGGTTGTGGCCGATTGCACTGGAATGGCTTCAAAACGGGCAATTAACGGCGGATACCCTTGGGATTTCTGCCAACCTGCGCTTCAATACCCCACCCAGATCCAGCATTCCAGGACGTTGAGCCATGGCCTCGCCGAACAAGCAGCAAAAACGCGCCCACCGGGCAAAGGCCAAGGCCAAGCAAAACCGTACCCAACGCGCTGTCGCGACCAAGCCGGACGCGTTTGCCGGCGATGACAGCCGCATCGACCTTGAGTCAGTGGATTTGACCGAGCTGTTCGTGGAGATGCGCACCGCAGGCGAGATCAGCCAGCAGGCATTGTGTGCCGTGTTCCTGGCTCACCCGTTGCTGGCGCTGGTGCTGGAACAGGAAGGCGAGGAGGAAGCCACCGACTTCATTCTTGCCGCACTGATCGAGTATCGGCAGTGGGCCACGGACACCGACGATGAAGCCGCCGCGCTGGCGTGGATCGAGTCGCCGCAGTTCCAGGCCGATTACGTGGCGGCATCACAGGCGCTGACCAGCTCCCAGGACTGATACAAAACCAAATGTGGGAGGGGGCTTGCCCCCGATTGAGGTAGATCAGCCAGCACATCTGACGCTGACACACCGCAATCGGGGGCAAACCCCCTCCCACATTTTCTACAGCACTTCGTCAGCTCAACACCGCAGCGCCTGCTCTCTGCGCCTTGCGACGGCTTGATACAAACAGTCCTGCCGCCACCACCAGCAAACTCAGCACGCCGGTCGCGATGATCTCAACCCGGTGCGCTTCCTGGAACAGCATGATGGTCAACGTACCCACGATGAACACCATCACCGCGTAAGTCAGGCCCGGGAACAGCCACATCTTGAAGACGATCTTCTCGCCCGCCGCCGTGCGCTTCTGGCGCATGCGCAGTTGCGACACCGCAATCACCAAGTACACCAGCAACGCGATGGCGCCGGAACTGGCCAGCAGGAACTCGAACACGGCCGCCGGAGCCACGTAGTTGGCGAATACCGCCAGGAACGCGGCGCCGGTGGACAACAACACTGCCCAATACGGCGTGCCGCTCTTGTTGGTGCGCTTGGCCACGGCCGGTGCATCACCGCGACGGCCCAGGGAGAACAGCATGCGCGAAGCGGTGTACAGCGCCGAGTTCAAGCAGCTGGTTACGGCAACCAGCACCACCAGGTCGACAATCAGCTTGGCGTTCGGAATGCCCATGCGTTCCAGCACCGTCTGGTAGGAACCTACGGCCGCCAAGGTCGGATCGTTCCAAGGGACCAGGGACACCACGATGAAGATCGACAGCAGGTAGAACAAACCAATCCGCCAGATCACCGAGTTGGTGGCCTTGGTGATCTGCTGGCCTGGGTTCTTCGATTCAGCGGCGGCGATGGTGACGATCTCGGTGCCCATGAACGAGAACATGGTGGTGAGGATCGCGGCCAGTACGGCGCCCATGCCATTTGGCATAAAGCCTTGGGTGTCAAACAGGTGCGAAACACCGCTGACCTGGCTGGTCGGCAGGAAGCCGAAAATCGCGGCCAGGCCAAGGATCACAAAGCCCACGATCGCCACGACCTTGATCAACGCAAACCAGAACTCAAACTCGCCGTAGTTCTTCACGCTGAATAGATTGGTGGCCGTCAGCAGTAAGGTGATGATCAGGGTAAAGGCCCAAATGGCCACATCCGGGAACCAGGCGTGCAGGATGGTCGCGGCAGCGTTGGCTTCCAACGGAATCACCAGCACCCAGAACCACCAGTACAACCAACCGATCGTAAACCCGGCCCAATGACCGATTGCGCGGTCGGCGTAAGTGGAGAACGAACCGGTGTCAGGCGACGCGACGGCCATTTCGGCCAGCATGCGCATCACCAATACCACCAGTGTGCCCGCAGCGGCATACGCCAGCAGTACGGCCGGGCCGGCGGCGGCAATCGCGTGGCCGGAGCCGACAAACAGACCGGCACCGATGACGCCGGCAATCGAGAGCATGGTGACGTGACGCGGTTTGAGCCCCTGTTCGAGGTCATTGGAGCTTTGCGTACTACTCATTGACACACCTTTACGAGGAATTGCGAAAACGGTCGGCCCGGCCCGGGATCTTTCTCGTGAAAAGAAACCAACGGGGCGTTCTTTATTTTTTACGCAATATTTGCGCCAAAATGTTACAGATCCACGATTGACGCGGGCTGCAGGACGATTCAACAACCATCGCAAGTCATTGAGAACAATGGCATTCCGCTATAGCGTTACCGTGCGACTCACATTCAAGACGAATAAACGCACCATAAACACACACAAAAAGTACGTGACGCCCCACAAAAGGGCTGATACGCACCGTTTGCCCGGTTAACCCTTCCAACACCCGGCCAAAGCTGGCACCATCGCGCCCTTTTTAAGCGAAGCCCGCGGTTTTTCGGGTTCAAACGGTTGTTCGGTTGTTGATGGCGCGACACGCTGCTGTGCCGATGCGACACCCTGCCGCACACCACCTGTTTACCCCAAGCCACGCTGTTGGCTGCTATCAAGACGCTATGCTAGCTTGGCGCCTCGCCAGGAAGGCGGCCCAACAGCGAAGATCGCAATGAACACAATGAGGACCCCACATGGCCGAGGCCACGCCCGCGCTTGAAATCCGCAACTTGCATAAACGCTATGGTGAGCTGGAGGTACTCAAAGGTATCTCGCTCACCGCTCGCGACGGCGATGTGATCTCGATCCTGGGTTCCTCCGGTTCCGGCAAGTCCACCTTCCTGCGCTGCATCAACCTGCTGGAAAACCCGCACCAGGGCCAGATCCTGGTGGCCGGCGAAGAACTCAAGCTCAAGGCCGCGAAAAACGGCGAGCTGATGGCCGCCGACGGCAAGCAGATCAACCGCCTGCGCAGCGAAATCGGTTTTGTGTTTCAAAACTTTAACCTGTGGCCGCACATGAGCATCCTCGACAATATCATCGAGGCCCCTCGCCGCGTGCTCGGCCAAAGCAAGGCCGAGGCCATCGAAGTGGCCGAAGCCCTGCTGGACAAGGTCGGCATCGCCGACAAGCGCCATGCTTACCCGGCGCAATTGTCCGGCGGCCAGCAACAACGGGCGGCCATCGCACGCACCCTGGCGATGCAGCCTAAAGTCATCCTGTTTGACGAGCCCACTTCGGCCCTTGACCCGGAAATGGTTCAGGAAGTACTTAATGTGATCCGCGCGCTGGCCGAAGAAGGCCGCACCATGCTGCTGGTCACCCATGAAATGGGCTTCGCCCGCCAGGTGTCCAGTGAAGTGGTGTTCCTGCACCAAGGCCTGGTCGAAGAGCAAGGATCGCCACAGCAGGTGTTTGAAAACCCGCTTTCGGCGCGCTGCAAACAATTCATGTCCAGCAACCGCTAACGGAGCAACATGCATGCAGAACTATAAAAAATTCCTTCTGGCCGCGGCCGTCTCGATGGCGTTCAGCGCCACGGCCATGGCAGAAACCTTGAAAATGGGGATCGAAGCGGCCTACCCGCCGTTCAACAACAAAGACGCCAGCGGCAACGTCGTGGGCTTCGACAAAGACATCGGCGACGCCCTGTGCGCCAAGATGAAAATCGAAAAGTGCGAAGTGTATGTGTCCGACTGGGACGGCATCATCCCGGCCCTGAACGCCAAGAAATTCGACTTCCTGGTGTCCTCGCTGTCGATCACCGATGAGCGCAAGCAAGCCGTCGACTTCACCGACCCGTACTACTCCAACAAGCTGCAGTTCATCGCGCCGAAAGCCACCGCCGATTTCAAGACTGACGCGGCTTACTTGAAAGGCAAGGTCATCGGTGCACAGCGTGCGACCTTGGCCGGCACCTACCTGGAAGACAAGCTGCCTGAAACCGAAGCCAAGCTTTATGACACCCAGGAAAACGCCTACCTCGACCTGACCTCCGGTCGTCTCGACGGCATCCTCGCCGACAAGTACGTGCAGTACGAATGGCTCAAGAGCAAAGACGGTTCCGCCTACGAGTTCAAAGGCGATCCGGTGGTCGAAAGCGACAAGATCGGTATCGCTGTACGCAAGGGCGACCCACTGCGCGAGCGCCTGAACAAAGCCCTGGCAGAGATCAAGGCGGACGGCACCTACAAGAAGATCAACGACAAGTACTTCCCTTTCAGCATCGAATGATCTGAACGGTATGCCCGACGCGCTCAGTTGAGCGCGTCGGCTTTTTGCACTGCCTGCCGCGATATGAAAACACCATGAATTTCGATCTCTACGGATTCGGCCCGGCGCTTGCCGCTGGCGCGCTGATGACCGTCAAACTGGCGCTCACGGCCCTGTGCCTGGGGCTGATGCTCGGCCTGGCCGGTGCCTTGGCCAAGACTTCTGCGCACAAACCGCTGCAATGGGTGGGCGGAGCCTATTCGACCATCGTGCGTGGCGTGCCGGAACTGTTGTGGGTGCTGCTCATTTATTTCGGCACGATCAATGTAGTGCGCGAACTGGGTGAAGTTTTCGGCATCCCCGACCTTTCACTCAGCGCCTTCGCCGCCGGGGTCATCGCCTTGGGGTTGTGCTACGGCGCCTATGCCACCGAGGTTCTGCGTGGCGCGATCATCGCCATCCCCAAGGGCCATCGCGAAGCCGGTTTGGCGCTGGGGCTGTCGAAAACCCGGATTTTCACCCGCCTGATCATGCCGCAGATGTGGCGCATCGCGCTGCCAGGCCTGGGTAACCTGTTCATGATCCTGATGAAGGACACTGCGCTGGTCACGGTCATCGGCCTCGAAGAAATCATGCGTCACGCGCAGATCGCGGTCACCGTTACCCGGCAACCCTTCACCTTCTATCTGGTCGCGGCCTTCATCTACCTGGGCCTGACCTCGCTGTCGATGGTCGGCATGCATTTCCTGGAACAACGCGCCGCCCGCGGCTTCGTGAGGACGACGTAATGGAATGGGAAGTCATCATCAAGTGGCTGCCAAAGTTTATCCAAGGCGCCATCCTGACCCTGGAACTGGTGGGCATCGCTGTCATTCTTGGCCTGATACTCGCGATTCCGCTGGGCGTCGCTCGTGCGTCCAAGCGTTGGTATGTGCGTTCGCTGCCCTACGCCTACATCTTTTTCTTCCGTGGCACACCGCTGCTGGTGCAACTGTTCCTGGTCTACTACGGCCTGGCCCAGTTCGATGCCGTGCGTACCAGCGCCATGTGGCCGTACCTGCGTGATCCGTTCTGGTGTGCCACGGCCACCATGACCCTCCACACCGCCGCGTACATCGCCGAGATCCTGCGCGGTGCGATACAGGCTATTCCCCCGGGCGAAATCGAAGCCGCTCGCGCCCTGGGCATGTCCAAGCCCAAGACGTTGTTCTACATCATCCTGCCGCGCGCCGCGCGTATCGGCTTGCCGGCCTACAGCAACGAAGTGATCCTGATGCTCAAGGCCAGCTCGCTGGCGAGTACGGTAACGCTGCTTGAGCTGACCGGCATGGCCAGGACGATCATTGCGCGCAACTACCTGACAGTGGATATGTTCTTCACCGCCGGTGTGTTCTACCTGCTGATGTCGTACCTGCTGGTACGCGGCTTCAAACTGCTGGAACGCTGGCTGCGCGTCGATGCCTGTCAAGGACGTTGAGGCACGCTTCCAGGCGCTGGATGCATTCCTGACCGAACACCAAGGGCTGTGGAAACCACGGCCCTTTACGCACCTGTATTTACCTTGGGAAACCCAGCACCCCGAACTCGCCCAGTGGCTACGCCGACGCTCGTTAGCCGCTGCCGAAGCCAGCCACAATCAGCCCCACGACCTGGCGGCACCCGCGCCGTTTCCGCAGCTTGCCGCGCAAGCCCGGCAGCTCAGTGCTGTGGATAAGTTACCGATGCAGCCCCTGGCACCCGCTCGCCATCGCCTTAGCGTCGATGTACCTGGCCGTAAATGGGCACAAATCGAAGCGTTCGGCGCCGCGCTGCAGTTTGCGCAAAAGCCCAGGCACTGGCTGGACTGGTGTGCGGGAAAAGGCCATCTGGGTCGTCGCCTGTTGCAGGCAGATCAAGCATTGACCTGCCTGGAATACGACCCGGCACTGATCGCCGCAGGCCAGGCCTTGAGCGAGCATCACGGCCTGCCCGTCACGCATTGCCTGCAAGACGTGATGGCCGCTGTGGCTATCGGCCCCGAACACACGCCCGTCGCCCTGCATGCCTGTGGCGACCTGCATGTACGCCTGCTGCACCTGGCCAGCGCCGCCGGCTGCAAACAGTTGGCGCTGGCGCCCTGCTGCTACAACCGCATCAACGCCCAGACCTACCAGCCACTCTCCAGCGCCGGTCGCGCTTCACCCCTGCAACTGTCGATCGATGACCTCGGCCTGCCGCTGAGCGAAACCGTCACCGCGGGCAAACGGGTGCGTTTGCAGCGGGACACGTCCATGGCGCGACGCCTGGGTTTCGATCAACTGCAACGCCAGTTGCGTGGCTGTGACGAGTACCTGCCCACGCCGTCCCTGCCCGCGAGCTGGCTGGACAGGCCCTTCGCGGACTACTGCCACGCGCTGGCAAAGCTCAAAGGGTTATCCACAGACGAACAGGATTGGGCGGGTTTAGAGGCGTATGGCTGGCGACGCCTGGCAGAGGTCAGAAACCTGGAATTGGTGCGTGGTCTGTTTCGGCGGCCGCTGGAGTTATGGCTGGTGCTGGATCGGGCACTGTTTCTCAGCGAAAACGGCTACAGGGTGGAAGTCGGCACCTTTTGCGAACCGGCATTGACGCCGCGCAACTTGATGGTGCTTGCCGAGCGCGATTAAGGGGCGAAATTGTCGCGGCACAGCCTGTGGATAACTCTGTTGATGAATTCTTTACAGAGCCCGTAGCCATCTGCGTTACAGGCCAAAAGCCAGGCTGGTCATTTTTTGTTCACAAAATAAAACGCACTCAAAACAGGCAGTTGCGGCGTGATGAGAACGCCTCCACACAACGGCTGTTTCGGGACATTGCCCTCCAACCGATTGTGCATAAGCATCTGGCGTTAAGCGAATAAAGCGCAATTTATAGCCGCTTTTTACGTGCAATCAGCAGCCGGCAAAGCTCGGTGATATCGTCCCCCGCCAAGCTCAATGCCTGGCTATCCAATGGATCGATACCAAACGCCAGCGCCTCGCTGATCGCCATATCGCGGTGCACCTCCAGAGGCTCTCTGGTGCCGAGCCGCTGCTTGAACGCCTCCACCATATCCAGGCTGAAGGCATTGTCCTCATCCAGTTGGTTGATCACAAAGTGCACATGCGGTGGGCGCTCGCGCTGAAGGTGCGGTGCCAACAGCCCGTCGAGTTGGTCCAGTGTGCCCAGGGAGGCGGCGTCGGCTTGGGCAATCACCAGCACCACGTCGGCCACACTCAAGGCTTGATGGAAGTAGACGTTATTGCCGGCGGGGGTGTCGATGATCACGGTATGACGGGCGCTCAGGCCCAATGCAGACAGGCGCTGCGCCAACCAGTCCGGTTCATGTTTGAGCCAACGTTGCAGGTCGTCCTGCTGGCGCATATCGGTATCGCCAAAGGTGATCACACGACTGCCGACAAAGCCTGGCTGCTGGATATTGTGCCACTGCGCATTGCGCAGGCTTGTCGGGCCGATACCCGGCGAGGCAGGGCTGACACCGAAGTGCATCCGCAGGGCGTTCTGTGGGTCCAGGTCCACGGCGACCACCGACTCACCCAGGCGCTGCAAACCGCTGCTCAAGGCCGTCGCCAAGGTACTGCGCCCCACGCCGCCATTGACCGACACCAACGCCACCACGCACGGACGTCGTACCCCCTTATCCACGGACTGGGACTGCGCCTGCGCACTGGGGGCTTGAGGGGGAAACGGGGTGCCGTCATCCACGGGAATGCTGCCAAAAAAATGCAGCCGCGCATCCAGCCCTTGGGCATCACGGCTGACATCTTTGCCCAGCAGAACGAGAAGACCATCTGTAAAGCTCATAGCGGATTCCTCATCACGGCGAAGCTTAACGACGTGAAAAGGCCAGCTCATCCGGCTGCTTACCGCAGGTCTTTTTGTCGTCGCCCTTGTGCAGGCAGTCTGCTTCAAGCCCGCAAAAGTGTCATTATTTTGATGCTTGCACTGTTTATTTTTTAGACAAACGGACAATCGTCAAATTACTGGCCAATCGTGATGACATCGTACGGCGTTTGCAAATCGCGCTCTGGAATCTCCCAAATCAACAACTTAGGCGGGGTTTGCTTGAACGCCGGGCTGTCGAAGTACGCCTTGGCCGCACCGGAGAATTCGCCGCCGTCCTTGCTGAAATTGCCCACAGGCGCATTCAGGGCCTTTTGCAGGAAGCCGACAAAGTTGGAGTTACGCGAGAACGACGTGCCGATCAGCGCCACATTGGGCAGGCCGGCATCGCCAAACAGGTCGTCGGCATTACTGGTCGCACCACCGGTTTCATGGGCCGTGCTGGCCGCGACCGATTCCCCTGGCGGCTGCAACGTGGGCGGCAGCCAGTCGAGACCGGCCAGGCGCACCAAATCGCCCGGACGCACGGCGAGCGGCGCCTGGGAGATGTCGAAGGTTTGCTCCGGCGTGGCCTTGATGCCGCGCTGCTGAGTACGCTGCGCCACGGCCTTGGCCCCCGCGTTGGAGCCGATTTCGCTCCAGTGGGTGTCGGTGCGCAGGTAGGCTTCGGCGCCCAGCGGTTTCAATGTTTCGGTCAGGTCCAACGCGGAAACGCCGGCGGCCTGCAACATGGCGGTCCAATCCCGCACCCGGTTATCGAGCACCGCCGGGCGGTACAGGCCACAGCGTTGGGCGGCGGCGATGCGGCTCTTGTCCGGCACCACAACCACTTGCAGGTCGATACCTTTTTGACCCAGTTGTTTTTGCAGGTCGATCACCGCCTGGGCCTTGGTCTGGGCATTGGCCTCGGCATGCCGGTTGATGCGCAGCTCATCGCTGATAAACAGCCAGCCGGGGCAACCCGGACGTACGCGCGGCCCGGTGTCGCCAAACGCCAGCCAGCTGCCGCCGCGCTCCAGGTTGGCGGCCTGGATCGCCATCGGCGCCTTGGCCAGTTCCTTGGCAAACCGATGGGTCAGGTCACCGTGCAGCAACATGTCGCTGTCGACCTTGGCCGGCACATAACTGATCGGCCCCTTCACCATCAGCCAAACGCAGGACAGCAGCCCCGCCGCCAAAAAGGGCACCAGCACCCAGGCCGCCAAGGGGCTGGTGCGAACGGCCAAGTCGCTCGGTGGAGTCGGCGCGGTAGGAGCAGGCATGGTCGGGCGTCCTTAGAACTGAAAGTACAGAAACGGTACGGCGTCGCGGCTGGCAATCAGCGCGAACGACAACACAAACCCGGCCACCGGCCACAGCGAGGCCGCCATCACAAACCACGGCTGGGTGCCGAAGCGCTGTTCGCAACGCACCTGCCAGATCGGCGCGATGATGCACACCAGCCCCAGCAACGCCGCCATGCCATGGGCCGGGCGCATGGCCACGGCCATCGCGTCACCCAAGGCCATGCCGTGCAGACCGAACTGGCCGGCGTACATGGTCAGTGCCGAATGGAAGTCCGGCGCGCGGAACAACGTCCAGGCCAGGCACACAAACAGCAGCGTGAGAACGTGCGACAGCACCGGCGGAATGCTCGGCAAGCTCGACCGCGACCATGCGCGGTCAACACACAGCGCCACGCCGTGGGCGGCCCCCCACAATAGGTAGTTCCAGCTGTCGCCGCCGTGCCACAACCCGGCAATCGCCATGGTCAGGAACAGGTTGCGGTAGGTGCGCCAGACGCCGTCACGGTTACCGCCCAGCGCGATGTACAGGTAGTCGCGCAGCCAGCTGGACAACGACAAGTGCCAACGCCGCCAGAAGTCCTGGATGCTGCTGGCCAGGTACGGCCGGTTGAAGTTTTCCGGGAAGTGGAAGCCCAGCATCAAGCCCAGGCCGATGGCCATGGCGCTGTAGCCGGCGAAGTCGAAAAACAGTTGCAGCGAATACGCCAAGCAACCGATCCAGGCGTCCACCAGGCTAGGGTTTTCCAGGTGGAAGGCAATGTCCACCAGCGGCGACAAGGTGTCGGCCACCAGCACTTTCATGCCCATGCCGATCATGAAGCGCCGTGCGCCCAGGGAGAAATTCGCCCAGTTGAAATACCGCTGGCTCAGCTCACGGCGGACCCAGTCGTAACGGATGATCGGGCCCGCAATCGAGTGCCCGAACATCGAGATATAGGTGGCGTAGTTAATGAAGCTGCGCTCCACCGGCACCGTATGACGGTGCACATCCACCAGGTAGGAAATCGCCTGCAACACGATGAACGACAAGCCCGCCGGCAAGGCCACGCGCTGCCAGTCCAGCGGCATCGCACCGTACCAGGTGATCACCTCGCTCACCGTGCCAGCGACGATGTTGGCGTACTTGTACCAACACAGCACGGCCGTGTTGAACACGATCAACGCGATCAACAGGCGCACCCGGCCTTTGCCGTCCTCACGGGAGCGGTCCACCAGCAAGCCGCCGACCCATGCCACCACGGTCAACACCATGTGCAGGAACAGGAACAACGGGCTCAACCAGCCGTAGAACAACCAGCTGCCGATCAACAGGATCACGTTGCGCCAGCTCGGACGAGCCAGGGCATAGATCAACAGGAAGGCCGGCAGGAACAGCGTGAGGAATTCGAGTGAGGCAAAGACCATGGTGGTGTCGGGCCCGATCAGTTAGCGAGTGCGTCAGAGGCGAACAGCAACTTCGAGCCTGTGTCTGAAGGAACGGCCAATACGCTGTAGCGCTCGCCCGCCTTGAGGGTGAACGTCAGCGGCTGGCCCACCGGCGAACCGGCGCATTTGAGCTGCACCGACAATTCCACCGGGTTGATCATGCGCCGCTGCACGGCACCTTCAGCGACCTGCTTGAACAGCTCGGCCTTTTGCGCCACGGCTTCCAGGCTGGCGTCGGCGCAGGTGGCGTCGGCGTTGATGAAGGCCAGTGAGGCTTTGAGCGCATTGAAGTCGTCCGGCACTTCACGCACCACCAATTGGCGCGTGGCGCCCTTGGCATCGACCAGTGCAACCACCGTGGCGAATTCGCCCGGCGCCACTTTCACCGAGAAATCAGCGTTTTTGCCGCCGCTGCTCAATACGCCTTTGATCGGCTTGTCGCCGCCGACAACCGGCAGGAACGCCGACACGGGTTTGTCGCCGCTCAACACCAGGCTGGCCTTGGAACCGTCCGCCACCAGCTTCAATTCGCCAGGGGTGCCGTTGGCAAAACGCAGGAATGCTGCGTCTTGCTCCGGGCCGGTCGGGTACAGCGGGATGTCGGCACTGTAGGCGCTGACACTGGCGAGCAAGGTCGCCAGGCCCAGGGTCATCCGTTTCATTATTTGCTTCCTTTACCGTAGGCCGATGGCGGCAGGTCACCCAAGGCTGTACCGATGGCCTTGGCCCACTTCTGGTAGCCGTCGATGGTGAAGTGCTGGCCGTCGGTGGTGATCCACTCGCCTGGCTTCGAGAACGTCAGCGAGTCGATGTAGGTGCACGGCGCCACGTTACTGGCGAGGAACGACGACATCAGCTTGGTGCGGGTGTCGTCTTTCTTGTACTGCGAACCGACCTTGCCCCATGGCGGGCCGACCCACACGCACTTGGTGCCGGTGTCGGTGATGGCTTTGGTCAGCGAGGTCACGCTTTTCCAGGCCCAGGCTTTAGGGAACACCGGGTTGGTGTAGGAGCCCATGGTGTCACCGATGATCAACACGACCACGTCGGGTTTGTCTTTGGCGATCAGCTCCTGGATCGGCGTGGTGCTCATGGCGTTTTTGCCATAGATCACGGCCTTGCCGGTGGGCGTGCGTTCGCCGCCGCATTCGACTTTTTTCGGCACAACCCAATCCGCCGCACCGGCACCGCACGCACCGATGGAGTGAACCACCGCGCCTTGCTTGGTGAGGTTGTCTTGCAGCGGGTTGAGCAACGAATCGGGAAAGCTCATATGACTTTCGCCCAATACCAGCATGGTTAGGCCGGCAATCGCAGAAACAGGCATGAATGACTCCGATTAATCAGTTGGAATAAGGGGAACGGTACGGGCTGACCGGCAAGGGCATAGGCCCGCTCAGGTCTTCGAACAAGTAGCGCAGATAAGCATTACCGGCGTACTGGCGGTAGTCCTGGGCGTTGTCGAGACCGATTTCGCCGCCCAGGTAGAAGCGCGAGCTCAAGCGGTATTCGGCGGCGGCGTTGAAGCTGTAGCCGACGCCGGTTTTATCCGAGCCGTTGTACTTCTGCCCACCCAGCTCTTTGTGGCCCGGGAAAAAATCCGCACTATCTTGGCCGATATACTGCAAGCCCACCGAACTTTTTACCTGATAGCTGAAGCGATCAAAGCTTTGCGCCCAACGAATCGGTACACCCAGGGAGAAGAAGCGCTGCGGGCTGAAATAGCCGCCGTTACCATAGGTGTAGAAGTCCTGGTTCTCCTTGAAGCTCAGTGCAGAACCGCTGATGCCCAGGGTCAGCGTGTCGCGTGGGTTATTGCGCAGGTACCAATAGATACCGCTGCCCAATTCCATGCGGGTATTGTCGTCAACGTGGTTACCCATCAGTTGGTGCAAGGAGCCGTAGCCGTAGACACCCAGTTTCTGGTTGTCGTAGCTCAACTCACCACGCCCGCCGTTGGCGGTCACGCCGCCCCACTTTAACCCGTCGCCGTCTTTGGAACCTGCGAAGGAAGTGACGCTGTCTGTGACCGGGCGCCGCGAGATATTCGCGCCGTAGCGGAAGTTCGAGTTGGCCTCGAACGGACGCGACACGCTCACGCCACCGACGATGGTGTTGTAGAGGAAGCCCAATGGGCTTACGCCGACGTCTGCCTTAAGGCCTTCATCAGGGTTCTCAAATGCCACGGCCAAGCCAACACCGGTATCGCTTTGGGTACGTGGCGAGGTTGTCTTGCCGCCGCCGAAGCGCGATGCAGCATCGTCGCTGACGCTACCAGCACTCAAATGCACCGGCGTCACCCGCAGCGCCACAGTGTTATCCCCCACCGGCATCCGCGCTTCAAACGGCGCTTCCACATCGGTGATTTTGCTCAAGCCTTTCTCACCGTTGTTGCTGCGTACGCTCAAGCCCTGCACCACATAACCGGTACGGTCACGCAGGATAGTGTCCAGCGCACGACGCGCCGGGCTCAGCTCGGGGCTGTCGATCGACGCAATGCTCGATGGCGGCACAAACGGGTCGCTCAAGTCGTTGGACGTGGCACTCGCAAACGCGTTGGACGTCACGGACTTGGTCGGTGCATCGATCGGTGGCGGTACCGCGCCGGCAACGGTCAGGTCGGTGACCTGGCGACGCTGGCCTGGCAAGCCCACGAACGGGTTATACGACGTACCTGGAGCGCTGGCCTGGGCTACCTGGGTCTTGGCCTTCATGGCGTTTTCAATCGCCAGGGCCTTGCGCAGCAGTTCCGCGGCTTCGCTGTTCTTGCCCAGGCCCTGATAGATGCGCGCGGCCGAGGTGAGGATCTCCGGGTTACCCGGCTCCAGGGCCAACGCCTTGTCACTGGCGCTTTGCGCCAAGCCACGGTCATTACCTTTCAGGGCGATGTCCGCCAGGCCCAGTTGCAGGCGCGCATTATTGGGGTTCTGCTGGATCAACGGCGCGTACAGCTCCATGGCCTTCTTGCCATTGCCGCTGGCGGCGTACATCCGCGCCAGGGCGCCGACGCCCAAGGCGTCGTTCGGGCGCTGGGCCAGGGCCGGGGACAGCATGTCGTAAGCCGCCACCAGGTCGTTCTTCTCACGCAGGGCGTCGGCCTGCTTGACCCGGTACAGGTAGATCAAATCGTCGTAGCGCTGGCGGCCGGTCTCGGTCAAAGGCTGGCCTTGTACTTCGCGCAGGATCTCGCCCGCCTCACTGTATTTGTTGGCCTTGAGCAGCACGTTGGCGTACAGCAGCTTCTGGTCGACCGTCGGGTTGGGGTTGTTCTCCACCACCTTCTGCATCATGTCCAGACCGTACTGCGCAGCCCCCACTTCCACATAGGCGGCGGCCAACACGGCCACACGCTCGGGTTTATTGCGGGTCAGCGGTTCGGAACGTCCGAGCAACGCCAAGGCTTCCGGGCGCTGGCCACGGCGAGCGGTTTCGATAGCGATGTCGGTCTGCTGGTGCAGCGCGATGTCGGTCGCCAGTTCGTTCATGTCCGCCGTGCGCTGTGCCGTGGGGATGCGCCCCAAGGTGGCCTCGGCTTGCTTCCACTCGCTCAATTGCGCCGACAACAAGGTGCTGGTGTACAGCGCATCGGGTTGGTTGGGCTGGGACTTGAGCAAGCCGTCGATCAAGGCTCGCGCGTTGCGGATCTGCCCGTCGCGCAGGTACATGCGCGCCAAGGCGAAGCGGGTCCAGGGGTTTTCCGGGTCGGCATCAAGGGCCTGGCGATAGGCGGCTTGCGCGGCCTTCAGATCCCCCCGCTGCTCGGCCAGTTTGCCCACCTGGGTCGCGCGCAACGCGTTGATTTTCACACTCGGTGCGAACTTGGCGCGCTGGGCCGGCGACACCGAGTCGATCAGCTTCAAGGCTTCATCCGGCTGGCCCGACTGGGACAGCACGTTGATCAAGCCGCTCAAGGCATCCGGGTCGCCAGGGTGGCGAGCCAGCACTTTGCGGTAGCCCGCTTCGGCGTCGTCGAACTGGTTGTCCTGGGCCTGGAAGCCCGCCAGCGCAATAGCCGCGCCAGGCTGGCCTGGGTTCAGGCGTTCGGCCTGGGCCACCAGGTCGCGGGCCTGGGCGCTACGACCGGCACGCTGGGCGTCACGGCTTTGGCTGATCAGGTTCCAGTAGCGCACATCATTCAAGGCCGACTGCCAAGCAGCGCCACCCGGCAAGCGCGTGGCTTGGACCAGGTAGTTTTCCGCCTCGCTGTAGCGCTCTTGCTGTTGACGCAACACGCCCATGCCGCCGAGGGCATCAACGTCATTGGACTTTTGCGCAAGGCGCGCCGCCAGCAGAGGCTCGGCGGTTTTCAGGTCGCCGTCATCCAACGCCTTGAAAGCCTTGGTCATCTGCGGATCACGCTGCCAGGTGCCACCGCCTTTACCTTGGGCGATGCCTTTGTTCATCAGCGCGCGGATCTCGCTGTCATCCGGGTGCACGGTGAGGAACTGCTGGAACAGCGAAACCTGGTCCGGCTTCGGCGGGCCGAGCCAGACCAGCGCGAAGCGCCAGGTTTCGTCGGCGTTGCCGCCCACGTCGTTGTTCGATGCCAGTTTAGCCAGGGCCCGGATACCGTCAGGCCGGGTGGCCGGGTTACGCGCCAGGTGCTTGGCCAGGAACAGCGCAACGATCGGGTCGTTCGGGCGTTCACGGGTCAGGCGCTGCAGGCCGGCGATGGCCTCGCTGCTGCCTTTGGCGGTAAAGCCCAGGGTGTTGTAGTACTCGCGGGCGATCAGGCCTTGAGGCTGACGGCCCTGGAAAATCTGGCGATACAACGCCACAGCCTGTTCACGCTCGGCCTCCGGCTCGCCCAGTTCACGCGCCTGTTCCAGCAACTTGGCGTTGTCCGGAACCGCAACGGTGATGTCCTGTTCCAGTTGCAAGGCCTGGCGCGGCACCGGGCTCAACGCTTGCAAACGGGCCAGGTACTTTTGCGCTTCGGCCGGGTGGTTCTGTTGCACCTGGATCAGGCCGATCCCGTACAGCGCATCCGGTTGGTCCGGGCTCAGGCGCAGCAATTTCTGCCAGGTTTCCAGGGCGCGTTCGGGGTTCTTTTTCGCCTGCCAGTAGTAGCCCTGCTCAATCAGCAGGGACTGCGGGTCGCTGGTTTCAGCGACGCTGGCGGTGGAGGCCAGGGCGGCGAGAATCGCAATGGCTAGCGTGTGACGGCGCATGCGGCCTCCCAGGAAAGTTTGACCGTACCGTCTTGTTCAAAACGGTACTTCTGATCGGCAAAGCCCTGGCTGAACAGGCTGAGCATGTAGTCGTAGTAGATCGGCTGCGCGGTGTCCGGCGCCGAAGGGGCCAGGGCTTTGGCGAGCGCGTCGTCGACCTTGGCCTTCTGCAACTGCGCCAGCGCGGTTTCGCCGCGAGCCTGGAAGAAGGCGACGGTGGAGGCCGAGAAGCCCATCGGCGTATAGCCGTTGTTTTTCTCGACTTCGCCGGTCAGTACATGGATTTTTTCCGGTGGGTAGCCGGTGGCCGATGCTGCGGTGGCCCGCGTCATGCCGCCCAGGGATTTCAACATGGGCGCCGCCAGCGGATCGCCCTTGGCGGTCATGCCGGCCCACATGTAAGTGCGGATCGCGTCATAGCTGCCCAGGTCATCGGAAAACGGGTCGACCACGAACAGCCCGGTGTTGGCGCTGGTGGCGCGGTAACCGACCCAGTTGGCCGCTAGGCCGTGAGGGTTGCTGGCCGTATCGGCAAGCATTTTGGCGTTGCTGTCGGCCACCTCATTCCAGCCGGCATTCGGGCGTTCTTTGTGGAAGCGACGCAGTTGCGCCAGCACCTGATAGCTCGGGTTGAAGCGCCACAGGCCACCGGCGTGCACGTAGCCCACCGGGCCTGGCAACAGCATCTTGCCGAGGCCAGGCACACGCACGATCAGGTTGCGTTCAACGTTGGCCAACAACAATTGCGCGTCGGCCCGGTACTGCGGTGCATTCCACACGCGTGCCGCTTCGAGCAAGGCGTAGGCCATCCACAAGTCGGCGTCGCTGGCGGAGTTCGGGTCGATCACACCCCATGTGTTATCGGCTTTTTTGCCCCACAACCAGCCGGGCAGGTTCTGGCCGATGTCGGCGCCCGACATGTTGGCCTTGGTCCAGGTCCACAGCTTGTCGAAGCTCGCACGGTCGTTGCCGACCAAGGCAAAGAACATCGCATAGGATTGGCCTTCCGAGCTGCTCTCGGTGGGTTTCATGGACGAGTTCAGCACGCGCCCATCATCCTGCACGAAGCGCTTGGCGTAGTTCTGCCACAACGGCCAGTCGCAGGTTTGCGCTTGCGCGCTACCGACGAACATCACCGCGCCCAGCGCCGCCAGGGCCATGCTCTTAAGCGGGCTCATGCCAACCGCCGTTTTGCACGGGCACGCAGCGACAAGTAGATCAGGCTGGTGACCACGGCCAGGCCGAGGAAGGTGATCAACAGCATCCAACCCAGGTTCTGCGACAGTTGCCACTGCATGAATTTGAAGTAGTTGAGCTTGCCGACGTAGTACTGCTCATCGCCTACCAGCGAGCTGATTTGCGTGCCTTGCACCACCGCCAGGCTGCCTTGGATCGAGTCTTTATAGTCGTCACCGCCGATCAGCGCGTTGGTCGCTTCCAGCAGGCCCTGAGGCTGGTTGCTGGCGATCAGCACCACGCTGCGACCGCTCTTGAGCGGCGATTGGAAACCCGCCAGCCACGTGCTGTTGCTCAGGCCCTTGAAGGTAATGCCGGTGTTGGCCGGGTGTTGGTTGGCCGCCGGGTCCGGGCTGATCCAGCTGCGCACATAACGTGGCAGGTCAGACAGTAGGAACTGGTGTTGCTCGCCATCGCTGGTCGCCGGCAGGTATTGCTGCCACTGCTTGAGCAGCGGTTGGTTGGCAGCGGTGGCGAGCACCAACAGGTCTTTGTCGGCAACGCTTTGCACGTCTTTGGCCTGCACTACTTTTACCGCAGTGGCCGGGTAGCCGGTGGCTTCGCCAAAACGGCCAAGCACCGTCAGGTAGGCGGTCAGCTCGTCGGTACCGTAATTGTCGGGCATGACCACGGCCGACTCCGACAGGTCAGCCAAACGGGTGAACGGGAAACCCGAGTCGTTGAACACGCCCAGGTTCGGCATGGCGATGTAGTGCTGGTAGCCCGTGACGTCGAGGGTCGAGTCCGGGTCGACCGTACCGCGCATGTTGTCGACGATGATGTCGCGGCATTCGCCTTCTTTGATGTAGTCGTACATGAAGCGCACTTGCAGTTTGGACTTGGGCGATGCCGAGCTGATCGGCAACAGGGTCGTCACTTCACGCGGCAGGCTTTCGTCTTTCTTCAACTGGTCGAGCAGGGTTTGGCCGCCGCCCAGGTTGGTCACCGACGGCAATGCGACGGACTTCATGAACTGATCATTCAGGCCGATCAGCAGCGACGAGTTGGTCGACACCTGCTGCGGCGTGTAGCGGTATTTGAGCTTGAGCGGCACACCCTCTTCACGCCAGTTGAACAGGTCTGGCGGCAGGCGCATATCGACGCTGATCGCGCCTGGGTTGTAGCCCGACACGCTGAGTTTTTGCTGCTCGATCAACTCGCCCAGGCGGACCGGGCGGTTGCTTGGCAGCCAGTTCGGGGCATCGTATGGACGACGCGGTGCGAGGGTATCCAGCTTGGTGATCACCACGCTGTTACCGGCCAATACCGGGTTGCCCAGCACCACCGCGTTGGCGGCGCGCTTGAGCTCTGCACCGTCACGGCCGGTGACGATCAGCAGCTTGCCGTTGGCGTCGTTCGGGTTGGCGATGAGGGTGAGGGTCGGGCCGGCCGGCTTGGCAACGGCAACACCGTGTATGTCCATCGCGTCGGCGGTTTGCACCAGCACGATGGCGTTGCCTTTGGCCGGCAACTCACCGAGGGTGGTCGGGAACGTCGCGCCGCGGTAGCTGGCGAGGCCGCCGATCCACGACGACAGAGCGCCGGCGGCTTCCAGCGCGGCGCTGTCGGGAGCGGTGGCGAACACGAACGGCAGGCTCACCTGGCGTGCGTCACGCTTGTCGAAGAACGGCAGCGGCAGCACGGCCAGGTCGTCTTTGAGCACGATCGGCTCGACCTGCACTTTCAGCTCACTGCTGTTGCTGATCTTGGCCCACAGGCTGCTGTGCAGCGGGTCTTCGCAAGACATGGTGTAGTGGCCGATGAACTGCAGGCTCAGGCGGTTGAACTCGGTGATCAAGTGCGCCGGGATCTGCACCAACTGCTCTTGCGGCGTGCCCGCGCCTTCTTTAGGCAGCGGCAGGCTGGCGGCGACTTCGCCGTTGACCAGCACGTTGATCTGCGACAGATCGGCCAGCAGCGCCGGCGAGTAGCTGTACTTGAGCAACAGTTGCGCGCCCTTCACCACTTCATCGGCACGGATATCAAAGTTGACGCTGTCGGACGACTCCACACCTTGCAGGTTCATGGTGTCGCGACGCCCCAATTGCTTGAGGGTCAGGCTGTAGCCGGTGTCGGTACTTTGTACCGGCACGGTGGCAACCGCTTGCTCGGCAGCTTGCGCGAGGGTGTTGAGGCCCATCAGCGAGGCGATCATCAGCGCCAGTGCACGGCGCGGATGAGGGCGAGCGAATATGTTCGAGGTCATGGCTTGTCCATCAGCGTATCTAGCGGTTTTGTGGGGGTGCGGCTCAAGGCCAGACGCAGTTCGTGTAGGGTGGCGCGGCCGAGGGTGAACAAGCCGCCGATGCCGATGGAGCCGACTTCGCGCAGGGCCGCCAGCGGCGTATCCGGCTGACCGGCGCCCCAACTCGCGGCCCAGGTATCGGCGCGGGAGAAGGTCAGGCGAACCAGTTCGCTTTGCTGGCGCAGGCTGAGGGCTTCGAACTGGGCGCCGATCTGCGCGCCCTTGCTGAACACCACGCGGGCGTCAAACAGGCTGTCCTGGCCGTTGCGCGACAGTACCAATTGCACGCGTTCACCCTGGGTGATCGAGTGACCATCGGAAAGCATCAAGCCGAAGCCGTTTTGCGAGAAGTCCTGGGTGGTGCCATCAAGCACGCGGCCGTCGGCGCAAATGATGCTCACGGGCAGCTTGGCGCTGACACGCGGCTCGGAACGCACTTGGCGTGCTTCCGAGGCCACGGCCACGGCGGCACTGGTGATGATCAGGTTATAGAGGGTCCAGGTCAGGTTGATCGCCACCGTCACGGCAGTGGACGCATCGCCCCAGATCAACTGGTGGATACCGAAGCCGAGACCGATCAGGTTGACCGCCAACAACACCAGGTAGGGGCGGGCGAGTTTCCAGTCGAAGAACTGCTTGTCGATGATGCCGCCCTTGTCGGTGACGTTGAAGCCACCCGCCTTGGGATTGACCAGCGCGACCAGCACCGGCGGCAGGATGTACCAAGCCAGTACGGTCTCGTACACCTCGTTCCAGAACGAGTGACGGAAGCGCCCCTGGATCCGCGAGTTGGTCAGGCTGGAGTGCACCAAATGCGGCAGCACGTAGGCAACGATCATCAACGCCGACGCATGGAAAATTTCTGCGCCGAACACCAGGTAGGCCAACGGCGCGGTCAGGAACACCAGGCGCGGCAAACCATAGAAGAAGTGCAGCATGGCGTTGGCATAACAGATGCGCTGGCCCCACTTCAGGCCTTTGCCCAGCAGCGGGTTGTCGGTGCGGAAAATCTGCGCCATGCCCCGTGCCCAGCGAATACGCTGGTTGATGTGGCGCGACAGGCTTTCAGTGGCCAGGCCCGCGGCTTGCGGGATGGCCAGGTAAGCGGTGTTGTAGCCCAGGCGGTTGAGCTTGAGCGCGGTGTGGGCGTCTTCGGTCACGGTCTCAACGGCTACGCCGCCGATTTCCAGCAGCGGCTCACGGCGAATCACGGCACAGGAGCCACAGAAGAAGGTGGCGTTCCACAGGTCGTTGCCGTCCTGCACCAGGCCGTAGAACAGCTCACCTTCATTGGGCACGGCGCGGAACGTGTCGAGGTTCTTTTCAAACGGGTCCGGCGAGAAGAAAAAGTGCGGCGTTTGCAGCATCGCCAGCTTCGGATCTTTCAGGAACCAGCCCAGGCTCACTTGCAGGAAGGAACGCGTCGGCACGTGGTCGGCGTCGAACAGGGCGATGTATTCGCCGTCGGTGACCTTCAACGCTTCGTTGAGGTTACCGGCCTTGGCGTGGAAGTTATTGTCGCGCCGGATGTAGTTCACGCCGACCTTGCGGCAGAAGTCGCGGAAGTCGTCGCGGCGACCGTCGTCGAGCACGTGGACCCGCAGCTTGTCCTTGGGCCAGTCCATTGCCTGGGCGGCGAAAATGGTCAGCTTTACGATGCTCAGCGCTTCGTTATACGTCGGGATGAACACGTCGACCGTCGGCCACTCTTCCGGCTCGGTCTTGAGCCACACCGGCGTGCGGCGCAGCGGCCAGGCGGTTTGCACGTAGCCGAAGATCAGCACGATCAGGGCGTAGAACTCGGCCGCGACCAGGCCGTAGCCGAAGAACATGTCGACCCAGGTTTCAAAGCCGAGGGTGGAGGTGAGGCGCCAGAACATGTAGCGCAACGACGCCACCAGCGACAACACCACCAAGGCGAGGATCGCCAGGCGCCCCGGGATCTTGCGCAGTACCAGCACCGCCAGGAAGCACACGGCGGCAAACAGGCATTGGCTGTAGAGGTCGAGCGGCGCGCTGATAATGCCCAGCAGCAGCATGGCGCCGAGCACGCAACTGGCAACAACCAGTACCGTACGCAGCGCCGAAGGCCACCGATTGAAGCGCGCGATGGCGCCATTTAGGCGCTGTTCAGCGCGCCCTTCGACGAAGGGCGTGGAGGACGTAGTGTCGGTCATGGGAGGTCCGAGTCGATTCGTTCGAGCAATGCGCGGCACAGGGCATGGATGTCCTGGCTGCCGATACTGTTGACGGTGGGGTCAAGGGGATCACGCCCGTAGGCCTGGGCTTCGCTGAACGCGGGGTCGCGGTGGACCGTCCCCAACAGGGCAGCACCCAGGCGGGTCTTGAACACCTCGGCCATGTCCAGGCTGAAGCGGTGCGCACCGTCCAGTTGGTTGATCACATAGAAGCGTTGTGGCGGTTTTTTGCGATTGAGAGAGGGCTTGAGCACGCTGTCCATCTGATCGAGCGTGCTGAACGACGCCACGTCCGGCTGCACCACTACCAGCACTGCGTCGGCGACCGACATGGCTTGGCTGAAGTACACGGTATTGCCGGCCGGGACGTCGATGATCACGGTGTCCTGGCCGTTCAATTTGAGGCCGGCCAAGCGTTTGCTCAGCCACTCGTCATCCTGGCCCAGCCAGCGATTCAGGCTCTGTTGCTGCTCGTGGTCGGTAGCACCGAATGCCACCAAGCGGCACCCGGCAAAACCGCGCTCGGGCAGCGCTTCCCAGCTTTCATTGAGCAAGCTGGTCGCGCCCACGCCGGGCATGTCGAGACCGAGGCACAAGTGGTGGCGCAGGGCGTTTTGCGGGTCCAGGTCCAGGGCCAGTGCCGGGCGCCCCTGACGCTGCAAACCACTGGCAATCGCGGCAGTTAGGGTGCTGCGGCCGACGCCGCCTTTTACCGAGACAACCACCACGACTTTGGGGCTGGAATGCTCCGAGTACACCTCACCGTTTCGCCCCTCCACCACTTCGGGCGGCTGCAGGTGGTCGGCTTCGCCTTGGCTCAGCTCTTCCAACAGACGCAGCAAAGGCGCTGACGGCGCTTCAATCACAGGCAGGGCTCGAACGACCGCCGGGGTTTCCAGGACCTCTACATCGTCCTCGATGAACTCGTGGACGAAGTCGATCTCGCGGTAGCCACTCGGGTTGGCACCCAGCTTGTTGAATAGTTTTGAAATGTCATCTGCTCGACTCACTCACTGCCCCTCCCCACCTGGTTTGCGCTTTAAAGGCGATAAAAAGGTCAGCAATAGGCTGACCTTGTATTTTTTTAGTTATGTGGTGTCGGGCGCATTCTGTGATATCACAATGATGGTGTCAGTATTTTGATGCTTTTCGCTCAATCTTATCCGACGAACGGCATGGCGCCATTTTTATGACGAATTCTTTAGAGAGAATGCATTCGCTGTAAGAACATGAACTTGCACTGATTTATCGTATTCTTTGTTGGCTGAGTGGTCAGAAACGGCACTAATCTGACATACCCATAAACAAATATTCGATTGCCCTACACTGTCTCAAAAATTTGCCTACACACAACCGCGATTAAACAGACGGTTTATATCGCGCGACAGAATACGGAAACCTCGCCTGTATTCAAGGGCGAAACTGCCGAGCGGTCGAGCCGCAACCGCCCGCAAAGCCACGGACCGTATATCGCTGTGCAGACAGCCAAGACCACGAAGCAAAACCCACGCCGAATGACACAGGGCCGACACCTCCAGAGCGCTAAACCTGCTGAGCCTGAAAGATACGCCCCATTAACTAGACCAAATTGATCGCAGTCAGGCTGTAGGCTTTTGCTGCTGATGCTCACGCCAGGCAAAAAAAGGTATTGGACTACGAGAAAGGTGCGGGCAAGTGCGCGCAAGGGAGTTGAAACTTGTGACGGCCGGGCACCCGAGTGCCCGGTTTTGAAGCAAACCTGCCTTGTCAGCGGACACGGCGCTCGGTGAACTGGTAGTCGTCTTGGCAATCGCTGGTGGGGTCCGATGCCACACTCACATAGTGAACGGTGTCTGCGTCCAGCAGCTTATAGGTGTACACATCCGGCGAGCGCACGCCATCTGTGCGCAGCTCATTCTTACCATTGGCCGCCGCCCACGAACCCTGCTCGGTCTGTATCACCTGCGTCTGCTGCGCATCGCGGTAGAAGGTAATAATGAAACGACCGTCAGGCTTGAGGGTATTGGTCCACGACAGGAACTGGCATTTACCGGTCTCGGTGCGCAAGCCTTTCCAAGTGCCAACCAGCGCGGGGTCGTTGGCCGACTGATGGGTGGAGCACGCGCCGAGAGCGGCGGTGAGGAGGACGAGGGACAGGGAGAGAGTCCGTTTCATATGGGGCTTCCTTTGGTTTGGACAAGATTGCCGAGATAGACCCTCCGGCATTAAGAGAAGAATCCTACCCTTGCTGGTCGAAAAAAGGGGCGACTGTGAGAAAAGCTTGGGTTTTGCAAAAATAGTCAGAATTCAGGGGTTTACAGAACCTTTCCAATCGCTATAATCGTCGCCCTAACACGCCGGTATAGCTCAGTTGGTAGAGCAACTGACTTGTAATCAGTAGGTCCCGGGTTCGACTCCTGGTGCCGGCACCATTAAAAAACAAGGGCTTGCAGCGATGCAGGCCCTTGTTGCTTCTGCCAGACGTACAAATACACGTACAATCGGCGCTCCCTCCTTCCAGCAGTTTTCTCACCAAACTTACCTAAGCGCCAGTTCGATGTCAGAGCACCCAACAAAGTTTGGGTCACCTACATCACCTACATCCGAACACATGAAGGCTGGATGTATGTGGCCGTTGCGCTCGATCTGTTTTCACGCCAACTCGTTGGTTGGTCAATGAAGTCGCATGGCCAGCGACTTGGCCATTGATGTACTGCTGATGGCCGTGTGGAGGCGTAAGCCGAAGCAGAAGGAGGGTTCACTCTGATCAGGGCAGCCAGCACAGCAGCTCTGTTTGGCGCAGCTTTTTAAAGGCCAAAACCCTGGTCGCCAGCATGAGCCGTCGAGGTAACTGCCACGACAATGTCGTAGCTGAGAGTTTTTTCCAGCTGCTGAAGTGTCAAAGAATCAAGAGAAAAATCCACACCCCTCGGCAAGATCCTCGTGGGGATGTATTCGATTGCATCGAGATAATTTTTACAACCCAAAGCGACATCATGGTTTCAACAATCAGCTGTCATCGATAGAGTTTTGAAAAGCGCTACACAGTGAGCTTGGAGAGAGCCTAGAAAACCCGGGGCGATTCAAAGCTTATACTACGAGCTCTATAAAAACCTGATTGCGTCCATTTCTTTTTGCACTGTATAAATTTTTGTCAGCAAGCGCGAGCCAACTATCCACGTCAACAATACTAGGATCCCAAGGCATAACTCCCGCGCTTAGGGTCGCATTAGATGCCGGAAAAGCCCTCTCTACCTCGGCCTCAAATATTTCACTAACCTCAACCATTCTCGCAACTGACTCTTTAGCCGAAATATTCTTGAGAAATATGCAAAACTCGCACCCACCAAATCTGCATATACAATCTACGCCTCTAAGCTTTGACCTAAAAGTATCTGCCAAAATGCAGAGTGCTTTATCGCCAGCATTATGGCCATATGCATCATTTATAAACTTAAAACGATCAATATCAACCATTACAAGAATAGCTGACTCCATTAATTTTGGCCGACTCATATGTCCCGAGACCAGCTCACACCAATATCGACGGTTAAGTAAACCCGTTAAAGAATCAGTACAACTTAACTGCCTCAACAACACCTTACTACTCTTTAATTCAGCGGCCAAATTATAAAAAGATAGCCCTAGCACAATCGGGTATATACCCACCAAAGGAAGACACAGTAAAACCTCAGACACAGTACTAATATCAAACTTATAATCCACGTCAGAAAACAAAAATACCACAGCAAAACCTAGGCTTTGGAAACCTAGGCTTTTAAATAAAAATTTCGGACCTCCAACATCCACGCTATTCATAGCTACCATTGAAAATATTACAACTGAAGGAAGTGGCCTCACGTGCATAACCGCGATCCAAAAACCACAAAACAGAGAATCCGCTAGAAGGTTTATCTTCTCCATTTTAAATGGATTACTCGAATTGCGAGATAAGCAAAAAGCGACATGAGCCCATATAAAACTATTGAGAGTAAGGAGCATACACTCTACCAATGACATTCCCCCGTAAGCTGTAACCGCGATAATAAACCCGCATAACAATGTACCTAAAACTCTAGGGAAGTATATTCTTCGCGCAAAGAGTACTCCTTCTTTCACATCTACCGATTTCACAGCCCCACCCCAAACCAATATGCACTAATTAAAATTTATACTTTTTTTAGCTTGAGCCTGACACATGCCAGCGCACCCAAAACCATAAATTTGACGCCAAATTATCGTTACACATATTAAACTTAGGCGCTTATCCATACACTGACAAAACCTAACATTCATCGACCATTCTCGGAACCCCCCCTTATAATTACACGCGGCTGAATCCTCGGATCCGCAGTTAGGTAAAAAGGGTGACCCTCAATTATAAAAAGCAGCTATCAAATCGATTAGAAAAAATCAACACCAAAAAACAATTAAAAACTTAACTATACAGGTATTTAACAAATTGTATCTGGACACAGCAAAGCTCGCCACCGTCACAGCAAGAAAAGTCAACTATTGGATATTAAAAAAAAAGATAAAATACTAGTAAGCTCTTGCAACAAGATTGTCATTTCTCTTACTAGAACAGAGAGGGACGTGATTGTTATAATTTCAAATTGCTCAGGACAGCCCGTAAAAAACGAAACGATAATAGAACGCATTCACAAGGACCCTGACAATTATAAGGGCCTTTGCATGTGCATGAGCAGACTGCAGGCAAAATTTAAAAAATCTTCATATGGAGATAAACTTTTCCGCTCAGTAAGAAATAGAGGTTATTACCTGACACAATATATTCATGTAGAAACCTGATAGCCCATCAATCAAGCCCTAAGAAAATAAATACACGAAACTGACGGAAACCGAGGTAATTCCAACCTACCAGGGATGGTTCGATAAACGACTGACGGCAGATATAATCATTACACCTGCAATGTTCTCGTACATTATTAGTTATAGCTTATAAATTAATTTTTCCTTAACTTCGAAATTTTTCTAGCGTAATCCTGACAGGCACGCAGGGCAATCAATCCCTGGTCACCGGCGTCGGTGATGCCGAAAATTCGTTGAGCATGCGCTGGGTCAAGTTGGGCTCGACGGGCTGCATGAACCACGCCGACGGTGGCGGGGGTGGCGGACACGTTGCAGCCAATGGCTGGGTCCTTGGGGTCGAGAAGGACTGACAGCCGCACATCAGCAGTAGCAAGCCGGTCACGCAAAAGAGCCTGTTTACGGTTGGCATCGGACAGTTCTCGGGTGTGCTGTTGATCGGAGATGGCAAGTTGTTGCTCTGTGGTCAGGCGCTTGTCTTGTTCGGTCCGCTGCTGGCGGAGTGCGGCCTGAGTCAGATTGTTTAGATCGTCAGCCTGCAGCGCCGCCTGGCTTGCGAGCTTTCCAGCGTAACGCCACGCTTGCACCTGCCAGGCCGCGCCGAACGCAATGATCATCGCGATCAGCAAGACTGCTAGTTTCTGTGGTGTGGTCAGCATTACTAATCCTCCCAATGGGGTAGATCGACGGTCTGCCCCGCCAGATGGTGAGTGCAGTCCTCAAGAAACTGAATGCGCCCACCAGGCACGAACGAATGGCAAACCCTCGGACCGTCCGACCAGTCGTATCGGACCAGAATGCTTGGCGGGAACGTCGGCGCGTCCAAGTTCCCCATTCCACCCCCAACGTTGACCAATCCCTGCGCTGTGCGAAATACCATGGGCGATGCCGCAGACAGGGCACGGAAAATACAGACGGTCCTCCTCGGCTTGGGCAAGGTCGCGGGACCCCTTCCGTAATGCCGTCATGACAGCGCCCCACCCGCCAAGCGGTACTGCTGAATCAGATCGTCAAGCCGGTGTTCTCGCTGGCCATACCCTGCACCAGGCAGGCTTGCCCAGATATTCCGGCACTTTGCGATAGCGGACTCAACTTGGCCTGCATGTACGTCCGATAGTGCGCGGCATTCGCGGATGTGCTGCAGAGCCAGCAGGTCCTGACTGATCGGACTGAAGTCAGGCAGGGCCAGTAGCGTTCGGTAGTACGGCCAGTCCCTCAACATTTGCTGGTAACGGCCCGAGGCATTCGAGGTCAGACCCTTGCTGTTGATGACTTTCGACGGACGCCCTTTTGCGAAAGGATGATCACTGAAGTCCTTGAAGATCTCGGGTTTCCTGTCGACTCCGGTGACAATGACATCGTAGCCATACAATACCGTGACCGGCGATCTACTGGTTCCCTCAGACCAAGCGAGCATATCGAGAAAGGCGAGTGCGTTACTGCTGCCCGCCTGAGCAACTAAGAGCTGTGACATTTTCCTAACTCCAAAAATCGCAACGCGATTAGTTTCAGGTAAGTTATACAAACTGCAATGCAGAAATTTACATCTTCCAACTACTCAATCTAGAACTTAAAAACATAAAGTTATTATTTGTCAAACTCTGCATCGCAGCTATTTGATATCATCCACTGAAAAATTTAGCATCAACATGAAGGACAGTTGGATGACCACTAACCCCGTAGAAAAACCGGAAAAAAAAGGTTGGTTGTGGGCGTATCGAAAGGTGAGAGGTTTTGGATTTTCTAGAACTACAGCTTTTTACAGGGCCACACGCTATACCGTCTTCGGAGATTCTGGAAGAATTGAATCTAAGGTAGGGTGGGAAAAGTATCGTCTCAAAAAATGATAATCTTTCTACTAGTTATGTATGGTCCATTGCCACGGAAGGCAATATCTAGCTAATTATTTAACCACTCTATAGCCACACACGAAAACTAAAAACATAGAGTATTTATTTACCACTGATCAATTAATATTCACACCTTAAACTTAGTTAGTGATTATTAATAAATTTACCCATCAAAACACCAAGAACGTCAGCCCCCAGTTGATTTGGATGAAGGTTGTCTGTCGTGTACAGCGACAGGTTGTAACTGTTGATACCGCAGTGACCGCCCACGTCAAAACACGGAACGCCCACTTCCCGACACACATCCATCATGGCCTTGCCAATACTTTGGATGCTCAAGCCATAACTGTTCAATGCCGGCGGCGCCGGCTCAGAGCCAAATTGACCCCGGTTCGTCGGCGTGAAAAAAAACAGCTGAACCGTAGGCTTGATGGTCAGGATCTTATCGATCAAATAGCGAACGTTGCCGTGAATGGAGATCGTTTCCTTCGGATCGGTCAGGGTGCCCAATGGACAGTTGCCGTGGCCGTAGTCATTCGTACCGCCCCAGGTGGTCACCACATCAATCCCGTCCAAATCACCGGCCGCCAAGTTATCCGCCATCGTACGCAACAGCTGGCCGCTGACTCCCAGATTTTTAGTTTGCTGCAGCCCGGTAACGTCACACAACTTCGCCGCGTACAAATTCAGCTGAGTGAACGAGTCCCCTAATGCGCACCATTTCTTCCCCCAGAACGGTGGGAGCATATTGGTCACACGTGTTAGCGATAACGAAGAATGATAGGGCTCATACCTGATAGGCAAGTCGGCGCCCTTGGTAAACATGATCTTATCCGGTGAAGCACTGTTGGAGGAAATACGTATATAAGCGGCATCTGCAGGCGCGGTCAGGCTGTTCAAGTTCACTATTCCGGCCAAGAAACGCTTGTCGGCGTCATACCATGCACCTGTCACACCTTGCGTACTGAACTGCGGCTGGGGCATGACGTTGATGGTTGATGACTTTGTTGTTGATCGGTAAGTCGCACCGTCATTAGCAACGGGAATAAAACCGGTCGCCCACCAGCCTTCAACGTTGACCTCCAAGCCATTTGTCGAACTTATATTTTTCCCGATTATCCGTGCTCTGTAATCAAACAAATTAGAGGGTGTATCGATAAAAGAGGCATGTCGCTCAGTCACATAATCCAGTTGAGGTGACAACCCGGCGACTATGGCAGACCCCGTTTCAACAAGCGTTTTCGATAACAGGTCTTTACCAATGTACAGCCCCGCCTCGCTGCTATTACCGTTCATCTCCAGCCGGTATGGAACGTACTGACCAGGAAGCGCATCTGCAGCAACGATTGCCGTGATGGGACCTGCCCAGTTAAAGCTTACCCGCAGGTATGCAGCTCCAGCCGGAGCACTCACGCTGTTGGCACCTCCAGCGCCAGAAATAAACGCTTTAGCGGCGGTATAAAAGGCATAAGCCATATTCGCTGCTGCAGGGACAGCAGCAAGAGAGAACTTATACGTTGCGCCAGCTGCCACTGGGATGTACTCGCTACGATACCAAGACCCACCCGGCGCCGTATCTCCCCCAGTTGTCGTATTAAAGGATCCTCCCGCAACCTGCGTGGCGTTGTTGTAAAGGTTTTTACCGACCTGGATGCTGAGTGACTTCACCGGAGGCTCGATACTTGCCACTCGGGATGTCACACCACTCACGGCTGCTGCGCTTGGGTAGCGCTTGACCTCAATCGCAACCCCGGAACTGTTCTGATACAGAATCAAATATTCATTGTTATCAGCGGTTGGCACACTGAAGTATTTCCCCGACACCGTACCTGCTAAACCGAGCGCCGTAGTCGCATAGATTCCTGCAGATAGCTGGGCTTGACTACTTGCAATTTCAGCCCGATCTGCAGCCTCAACCACCACATTTAAAATATCCTCGGGATCCGTCGTTACGATGTCCTTCAGCAGAGGCGCAACATACCCTCCGTAACCAATCGATACGTCAATCCTTCGTTCTTTTGCATAAAAAAACACCCGTGCGCTCGCATCCGCATGAGTCGGATTGGCAAGTGGGACAGTCGCCTCTGCGTCGCTAAACAACGCCGTAAGAATTGAGGTACCACTGCTGTAGACGTGAACGGTGGCTCCAGGCAGCAATACGCCGTCCTCAGCCCTTGCGGCAAAGAATTGAATAGGTTGCATGATGAGTCTCTATCAGGTGTTGAAGGTGATCGCCGGGGCGAAGTTGAGTTGACTGCGCACACTGCTCCAGGTGTCGTACGCTGCAGCGCAGAGGTAATACGTGGTATTAGCTGTCAGTCCCGTGACCTGCCCGGTGCGCGATATGCCTTGATAGCCGACTGCTCCTGCTGTTGCCGGATCAAAGTCCTCCTCTGTCGAATACACAAACACATAGCCCGCTGTGTCTGCAGCTGCACTGGCCGCGCAACTGACATCCGCGGTGGTGGTGCCAGTGACCGTGGCGGCGGTTCCCGTAACGGGCGCCGGCGCCGTATTGGTGACCAACAACGACACCAACTGTGCCTGGCCTGCAGCGTTGCGCTCGATGACCTCCACCCGATAGCTGCGAATGAGCGCACCATCCACCAACGCATCTTCACGTTGGTACGTGAATGCCGTACTGGTGGTCGCCACCTCTCGCAGGAGAGCATTGCTGCCCGCGTGACGAACACGTACCAAGCGATCCTCTGCACGAGCTCCGGCCACCCAGCTCACGGTGAAGTACGGCGCCTCGAAGGCGCCGACCAGAGCGAGGTTTTGCGCAGTATCAGGCGCTACCCGGGCGGGTGATAACGTGACGCTGTAGGCCGTGACATCCGCCAGATCCTCAAGCGCTCGGCCGAACACGTTAAATGAGCGGAACTTGACCCAGACAGTTTTGCCGACTTGGTCGGACGTGTAGCTGTATTTCCAGACCGCATCATCCAACCGCACAAACGGCGAGCCGATCGAGTGACTGGAGATGGCCGTGCTCAGACGCCCGCGTCTCAGATAGCTCAGCTCATACCCTCCGACTCCGGTGAGCACCGCGTCACGGTAACTCAGCAATTCACCAGCAACCCAACACAGCGTGGCGCCACTATCTGCCTCAGCGGTAGTGGCGGCTGCCAACTCGGTCGCCGCTGCCAACTGAATGGACAAGGTGTTGACCGTATCGGGGTCGCTTCCGGACGCGAGCGCTGCGGTCAACTGCCCAATGCGCGACCTGCCGTAAATCGTCTCCGCTAACCGATAGCTGTCACCATCAGCGCTGATCCAGATCTCGCAACCGCCCCAGGCTTCACCCGCACCGGCAACACCTCCCCAGATCTGCAACGTACCGGCGGGCAGCAGGCTTTCGGGTGGGTTGAACATGATGGGCGGAAGGACGGGGCCTGACGCAACGTTTTGATTGCCCTGATAACCGCTCTTGCTCTGCACGGGATAATTGGGCGCGCTGCCGACGCCCAGCAACGCATCCTCGGCCACGATCGCCAACTTACCCATTTCGTCCTCCTCGACCGAAATCAACCGGACCAGGCGCTGATGCAGGTTCAAGCCTGGATCAGTGATCGTCACCAGGTCCATGGGCTCTAGGAGCACATGCTGCCAGCCGAGGGAGAATTCATATTCGTTGCGCACGTACAGCTTGCGCTGCACCAACAACTGCGCCGCATGGGCGCCGATGGCGATATTGCAGATCTCGTACGCTTTGATGGTGTCCATCGGTTTGGAACCAAATTGCTCAATCGCAGCCTGGTCAGGCGCGCGCACCACGTCCGTGTTGTACTCGTGATCGCGATCAAGGATCTCCAGCGACACCTCGTTGTAGCTGTCGGCCTGGCTCTTGATCTTGAGCGAGACCGGAGGCCCACCCTCCTCTGAGAGAAAATCGTCATCGGTCAGATCCGCCACTGGCGTGATGTTCGGAAACCACGTCACACCGTTGCCGGTGACAGCCTGGTCGCCGTAGGGGATCACCTTGAGTTGACCGGCAGACCACACCAGCTCGCTGTTGGTCAGCTGCAACCAGCGCGCGATGGCCTCATTCGCTGGCGCCTGCTCGTCGAGCACTGGACTCAAGAGTAAGTTTTCCGCCAAGCAATAGTTGCGGTAGTTCGACATATCCGCAACCCATGCCGGGGTAAAACCGATTCCGTCCAAAGGATCGAGCAAAAGCCCGGGCAGGAAATCGCCCGGATTGGCATCCGGCAGGCCCGGCACTTGATAACGACCGTCCACCTCAAAAGTATGATTCTGTACGCCTGCGTTATCGTTGAGCAGATACCTGCTGGAAAACACGTAGGCCGTGTCAGCGTAGGCGATCGCTTCAGCTGGGTGGCGAGTCTGAAGAAAGCCCCACACGGCCTGGTCATGAGTGCCATTGGCGTAGTTCAAGCCAATCTGCGCCAGTGAGGAAAACACTTCCTTGTCGCGAAAGACTCGGTGTATCGCCCCCAGCGGCCCTCGCCCGACAGCCAAAATGATGGCCGCATAGTAGGTGTAGGTCGTGTCCTTCTGGGTAGCCCCCCCACCGCCTTTACCCCCCGATT
This sequence comes from Pseudomonas petroselini, assembly GCF_045037875.1. Taxonomy (NCBI): domain Bacteria; kingdom Pseudomonadati; phylum Pseudomonadota; class Gammaproteobacteria; order Pseudomonadales; family Pseudomonadaceae; genus Pseudomonas; species Pseudomonas petroselini. The sequence continues at coordinate 1,008,091 of NZ_CP173614.1, read as the reverse complement.
TTTTCGTCGTGGTTTTTGCGACTGCTTCAAAGTCGCTGTAGTAAATGAGATTAGGGCTGATGCGATTACGGCCGGCGATCCAGGCGATCGGCTTGCCACTGGCACTGCTCTGGATCTGCAACGCGTTGATACGTGTCGCACTGTTGGAAATGGTACTACTGCTGCCCCCCATCACTGACTCCATATCCGTTAAGTGTGTAATAACGCACGGTGTGGCTGGAAAGCCGCTCTTCGCGCATATCCGCAAACTCGACGCCGATGTCTCGATAGGCGTGAATGATGCAGTGCTCATCGACCACCACTGCGCCGTGGCTGAAGGTCCGGCCGAACTTCCAGACCGCCACATCGCCACGTTGCGGGACGTCGATCTGCCGGCCGTACAGCTCCAGCCAGCCCAGATACCGCTCCTCACTGCGATGCAGGTGCCAGTCTTGGGCGTACGCCCCAGGATCGATCCAGGGAATCAACCCGGCGGCGTGATACACCTCAATCAGCAACCAGGCGCAATCGACACCAACGCCGAGCAGGTGCTGCCGGTGCTGGTAGGGCGTGCGCAACCAACGCTCGGCCTGCGCGACCACAGCATCTCGCTGCAGTACTTCGAACGCGCTCATACGGAGGTCTCCGCGACGGGAATGAACGGCATACCCCGGTACCGCGCTCGATTGCCAAATTTGTTGGTGCAAGCATCCAGCGTCCGTGGGCAACCCGGGTAAATCAAAAATTGATCACCCGCCACTGGCACACCTGGCAGTCCCAGGATCATCGTCACGGCGCCATCTGCCGTGAATCGGCGTACGGTTCTTGTCACACCTGCGTTGGCACCGTTCACAAAACGAATCACGCCTTGATCGAACCAGCCCTGAGTGGCCGGCACATTGGAGTTCACACGTAGAGCCGTGCTGCCGCCCTGGACCACACCCACGGTTTCAAATAGGGCACGGTTCACCCCGCAATCGGCGCTGTATACCGTGCGCAGGCACGAGGGCTGATAGACACCCCGGGGCACCTTGGTATCCAGCAGCTCGATCGGCGACTTCACTGTCACCGTCGCCTGCTCGCGGTCGGCAGGATCCACCTCGGCGACACGCCCGATAAAACGTGTGACCGTGCCCACCACGGGCGACCGCCAGTCCGCCATAAACGCTCGGACAAGGTTCAAGGTGGCCCCGTCAAAACCGCCACCGGCAATGAATGGCAACAAGGGCTCGCCGAACACGGTGTCGTCCATGCCGGCGGTAAAGGTCACGCTCAACGTGTCGACCTCAATCCCGCGCACCGCCCGGACACCGGTGCGCTTGATCAGGGGGCCGCTGGCCGAGTAGTTCTGTCCGGAATAGAAGATCTGCAAACCCGCATCGGTGTAACGCAGCACCTGGCCGCTGGCCAGGGCAATCGTGTACAGATCCGCCATGACAAAACTGCGCGCCGTAGCCAGAAAGGCTTTCAATTCAGGTGTGGCATCGATCATGGTTTGATACTCGTGAACGCGATGTTTTTGAGTTCCCAGATCGTGCGATAGGGTTGAGCCCCGTCGAGCGAATCGGCCTCGAAAGCACAGCGAAAGTAGAACGCCCCGCTCCACACCAACGCAGCGTTAATGGGAGGCGCCACCGCAAAGGTGATAAGCCCCAACTCATCCACGCTGTAGGCAGAAATGGAAACGCCTCCGACGGTCACAGCATCCACATTGACGACGCCATACACCGGCTCCACCCAGTGACCGATCTCCCGGGAAAGCTGAAATGTTCGCGTGGTGCCGTCCCCGGTGCCGAAGCGCTGAAGCGTTACCAGATGATCGCTACGGTCAAAGAACAGGAACTCGCCAAATTGCCCTTTGCGCTGATTAAAGAACTCAATCAGCCTCGACCACTCATCTAAACCTGGGCGCTTGCGCACGGCGTTGTAGCTCAGTTGGAAAGACCACAGCGGCGCGGGGTAGTACGCCGTTGTGCGGCGTCGACCACTGGCAGCTTTCTGCACACCGGTACTCCACTCAGGCGCCTTTTTTGACAGCAGGGTTTGCCCGGGCAGACGCGGTAGCACACCTTCAACCGCCGCGCCCATATCGGGGTAATTGGCGATCCAGCGCGCCGGCCAAAAAGGTCCTAACGACATCTCGCCCCCTAAGTTTTGATAGCGCCGTTGCGCCGCATTTTTTGCATTTCCTCGGCCAGCACTCGGGCACCACGCCGAATATCAGCAGGTGACATTCGCCCACTGTTGTCGTGGTAGTGATAGCTGTTGCCAGTGCCTCCCAACTGCCCTTCCCCATTGGCTGCCTGGCGAATGACATTGGCGTATTGCTTGGGCAGCACCATTTCCTGCTCGTGGAGTTGCGTCATGGGATTGGTACCAGCGGGGATGTCGTAGCCGCCCTCGGCCGAGGCGACGTTTTTCACCAGGCCAAATACGAATGCGCCGGCAGCCACTGCAGCCGCCGCACCGAGGATCGGACCAATGATTGGAATGGCGGACATGGCTGCAAAGGCACCGGCCATGGCTTGCCAAGCGCTGGCGATGATGTTTTTGATTGTGGCTGCACCCCAGATCGCTACGGACATAGCTGCACCGCCCGCCTCTGCTGCCGTTCGAACGCCAACTCCGACTACCGTCGCACCGGTTTTAGCCGTCTCTCCAAAAATCCAGGCCATCAATGGCTTCGTGACCATGTTTTCAACGAATGCGGTCCCGATGCTGGTGAAGATCCCTCGCAGCAGGCCCTGGGTGCTCATGGTGCCGCTCAAGATCCCGCTCAACCCGCTCGACCAACTAGTACGCAAACTGTCGACCATGCCCGTCCAGTTGCTTTGCGACTCGAAGGTTTGCTGCCTGCCGATCACCGCCATGCTGTTTCGGTGGGTTTGCTCCAGCGCCAGGATCTGCTGCTGGACCTGCTGCAGGGCGACCGGGTTACGGTCAGGATCCTGCTCCAGCAGCGCTTTACGCTCGGCCAATGCCTGAGCTTCGATCGCATACCGTTGCTTTTCGAACTCGGCTTGGGCCTGCAGCAATTGGCCTTGGGTGATCAGGTTGGCCTGCAGATCCAGCTGGGCCATCTGTTCGGCATGGGCAACATCGGTAAGCCGCGCCTGCTGATCAGCGGCCAGCTGTTGCTGTTTCATGTTGGTGATTTGCTGCTTTTTTTCGCGCTCTACAGCAACCACCTCAGCCGCAGCCTTGCGGTATTCCTGGCTGTCCTGGCCATAGAGTTGCCGGCTGCGCTCTAATGTCTGCTGAGCGATCTGCAGGCGCGCGTCCATATTGTTGCGATACTGCTGTGCCTGGGCCTGCAGATCGGCAAAGGCCTGGCCTTCGTCCCGCCGGCGCAAAGCATTCAATGACGCCAGGTAATTGCGCTGAACACTCAAGCGTTCGGCCGCGCTCAAATCCGTGCGCTTGAGAATGCCCTGCCAATATTTCATTTCCTGCTGTTCGGAGAACTGCAGAAACGTGCCCTGCTCGGCCTGCTGCTGGGCGTGAGCGACCTTCTGCGCGTCCAATGCTTCCGCCCACTCACTGACCCGTGATTTGGTATTCGCCGGTGCGCTTACCGGGTCATCCGCTTTTTTGGGAGGCGTCGTGGAATCAACCACTTTTTTCCGATGCTCGACAGCTGCAGCGTATGCCTGCTCGAGCTTGGTCAACTTGGCGACTTCAACGCCGTAAGCGGTCGGACTTGTCCTGCCCTGCTGTGGTGCTTTGGTCAGGGCGGTATCACCCGTAGCCGCCATCTGCGCCACTTTGCGCCGCTGCTCTTCGATGCGAGCGGAACGGGAGCGCATACCCGCGTCCACTTCTTCTAGCTTGTTGGACACCAACTGCATGTTTTCCAGCAGCAGGCGCTCCTCGGCCAGTGTGGCTTCAAGCGGTGCCTTACTGCCTCCAGCACGTGGACCTGCCGTAAAATTCGCCAGCACTTGTTCATAGCGGGCGACATTGGCAGCGACCTCATCAACGGTCACCCCAACACCCGTCATGCTTTTCAGAAGGTTATTGAACCAGCTGGCAGTCTCAGACAGCCGCTTGTTCAGGCTGATGAAGACAGGCTCAAGAATGGTGCCAATGGTGACCTGCAGCTGGTTGCTTTTGGAGTCGAGCTCGGCCTGGCTGCCGATCAACCCATCTGCCGCCTTGGCAGCATTACCGACCTGCGCCTCGGTCTCTTTCATGATGCCGTTGTATTCGGCCGTAATCTTTTGCGAATCCGATAACTTGTCGCGACTAGTGCCGATGCTCTTGGCGTACTCGTCCCACATTTTGGCGACGTTCTTCGTGACACCGGCGTTATCCACCAGCACCGAGTTTTCGTTTTTCAAGCCCTCGGTGGCCGACACCACAGCCTCCGACATGCTGAGATTGGCTTGCCGATTGAACGCCGCTGCGTCTTTCAGGCGGTTGATCACCGCCACCGCCTGGTCGACGTTGTAGCCACGGCTGAGCAGATTTTGCAGGGCCTTGGCCGCGTCACCAACGCTGAGCAAGCCGTCGGAGGCGAGCTTGTTGGCCTCATCCATGGCCCGGCCAATACCGACGCCGGCATGATTGGCCACCGCTTCGAGTCCACGATAAGCAGCCTCCTGTTGGATCGCCGCGTCCTTGCTATCGCTAACGATTTGACCCAGCTTGAAAGCGCCAAGACCAAACACACCCGCAATGCCAGCCGCCACACCACCGAGGCCCGAACGCATAATGGTACTGACGCCGGAGAAAGCCTCATTCACCGCCGGACCAAAACGAGCGAGCCGGGTTTGGCTGCCCACCATCTCGGTGTTGATTGCCCTCAGCTCGCGACCAAACGTCGCACGGGCATCACGCATATTGCGCTCTATACTTTCAACTGCGCGATCAAAACCTTGAGTGCCGGCTGTGAATTGATAAGTAATATTCCTGTCCATACCGCTACCTCATTCAAACACCGAGACCTAAAGAAACGCGAAACAAAACCAAATAATAAGCGCTCTCAAAAAGAGTCAAAATTCAGCAACATCGTAAAATAATTCTTTTTAAACTTTTAACAACTTGACATGCCTAACACACATGCAAGATGGAAAAGCTACACATTTAAACGATATAGAGAGTTATCTCAGGAAGCACTATGCCGGCATTTAAAGAAAAACTTAAACACATGCACAACCAAGACGTAAGAGCGCTTTTTGAATTCGCAGGCGACCTATTCTCTGGAAGAATAGCCGCAGTTTCAGAAGACTACGTTCTAGTTGAGATTGAGCGTAACGGGAAGACTGTCCTATTACACAAACATATTAGTGCCGTTAGCTTTATCACCGGTACTGAACTCGTAGGCTAACAATTATTACTCTTAAAAAAGTTGTCTAGGGCGCTCCGGAGATGTTCAGGTAATTCATCACGCATATCTGCAGCAATACCTGTAAGGGCTTCTGCAAAATAAGGCGCATCTGTGAGATCTCGATCCGGTTTGTAGCCCATATAGCCAGCGACTAGAACATGAACCGGCGGATAGCTACGCCAGTAATCAGTCATATGCCCAACCATGACCATGTCCCAATCACGCCGAAGCGTGACCGGGCTTTGCCCGGTACTGGCGATCAGGTGAGCGTAGAGTTGACCCCAGTCGAAGGGGCCAATCCTTCCCCCGGCGCGGACTCTGTGACCTCCAAGCCCGAGGCGCTCATAACAGCATCCAACGCGTCACGCATGTTGCGAAGGTCCAGCAGCGCAGCCACCTCTGCACGCTCAATGTCCGGGTAGTTCCGACGCAATGCTGCATGGGTGGCATCGATCACCGTGGCGATACTGTCCCGGTCCATATTGCCGGCCATTACCGCGTTGATCCGCTCCAGCAGTTGCTCCAGATCCCCCAGCGCCAGGGGTGGGATGACGAGCGTTTTCCCTGGAAACGGAAACGAAACTCCAGGCACATTTACGACGTTCATTCGTTGGCACTCCAATAGCAAACCTCCCCAAACTCATCCGCGTAGCCGGTGAATTCAAAGTCCGGGATGGCGTAGTCGTCCTGTTTGGTGGCGATGCCTAGCTTGTTGCTGACGAAATTAGGTACGCGCACATACACGGTCTTGCCCTTGTATTTCAGGACCAACTCGCCCTGGAACACAGGCATGTCGCCCATGGGCAGGTTTTTCACCGACAGGCTTTTGCCCGTCGTAACGGTGTAGCGGTAATCAATGAACACGGAATTGGCCACGTCTGCAGCGGCAAATGCATATTCCCCCGTGGCGGCATCAAAGGTGTACTGCCCAACAGTCGGCGCGCTCAATACCCGTACGTAAGGGATCGCACCAGCGCCCCGTACCCCAAGATCACCGGAGAGCGTCCCGCCCGCTGGGGGCGCCACGGTTATCGTGGCACCTGCGGGGATCACCGTGGGCACTGTCGCGTGATGGACTAGCATCTGGCCGGTGGTCAGGGTCTGCCCGAACACCAGTTGATTCCACTGCAGCAGACTGATCTGGGCGGACTTGGCCTTGCCCGTCAGCTTGCCCTGGCCCCGTGCCGCATCGATCGCAAACTGCTCGCTGCCGAACAATTCCTTGGAATCAAACGACAGATCCACCGAGGCTTCTTGCATGATGCCCAGCAGGATGGGGGTCGGCGCGGAAATGGCATTGCCATAGGCGTCCATCAGCGGAGTGGCGTAAAACAACCCGCTGCCGAATGCGATTTGCATAATGTGTTCCTCAGTAAAAAGTAGGTCCGGCCGTCAGGTCGCCGGTGTTGCACAGGTAGGTGAAGCGGTAGCGCACCATGCAGTTGCCGGCGGTGTTGTCGCCTTCGTCCTCAATCCAGTCGATATAGAAGCGTTGCACCCGATCCGCCTCTTCAAAGGCGTCCTCTGCCATCAGCACCGCATGCACGGCCACCTTGACCAAGTCAGCCACCTGATCCCAGGCTGCACCTGTGACCGTGTCCTCCCGGGCGATGATTTCCACCGTCAGCTCGAACTGGTTGCGATCCACAGCAGCGCTTTCGCGCTCACAGGTTTCAAGGTCAGGGCGCAGCACGATCGCCGGCGTCATATCCCGTCTGATTGCCTCAGTACGACTGCGATACACCCGGTCTGCCGCCAAGGAACCGGCGGCCAGAATCAGCGCCTGCGCCTTTGCGACGATGCGTTCTTGAATCGAAGGCATGAGGGTTAAACCTTGGTGAGGGAGGCCAGGCTAAAGGCGCCGTCATCAATCATCCGGCGGTCACGGACGCGAAAATTCACACCGGCGACAGTGATCAGTTTGGGGTTGTCGATGCCCAGGCGCTCGGCCTCGGCGGTGATGATCAGGATCTCGTAGCCGGTGGACTGGCTGTTGGTGCCACCCATGCCGTGGATCTCGTCCGGCATATCCCGCGTGGCCAGAAACGGCTGACCATCAACCATCCCGCCGACGTCGAAGTCCTCAAGGAAGCCCCTGAGATCTTCGTCAAGCATCGGGGCTCACCTTGACGGGCTTGCGTCCGCCCTCACCTGCAGCGGAAGGTGCCGGTGCTGGCTCGACCACCAACACTTCCAACTGGTGGCGAAAGCGCTGGGCCACGTCATCAGGCAACTCGATCACGCCCCCCGCCCCGGTCAGTTTGTCATCTGGCCCGCGAAAGGAGCCGGATAGCACCGTGTAGGATTTATTCGGCATTACGCTCTCCTGCGACCTTGTCCAGTTTCGTCAACCGCTGCCCCAACGCCTTGTCCGGCTCGCCGGGGATCACAATCACTTCCCCGGCTTTGAACTGAACAGGCGACGCAATGGTGTAGCGGCCCTTCTTGTTTGCGACCGGCTCCAGGTTGTGCGCACGCGCATTGGCCTGGGCCGCATTAAGGATCAGTTCCCCCCCATAAAGGGTAATCGTCTGTTCCACGCGGTATTTCGGCATATCAATGCCCTCAGTGAGGTGTCAGGCCGAAAGGCTTACGCCACCAGTTGGTTAAGAACGGCGTACTGCCAGCGGCCAAAACCCACATTGCGCCAGGTGTCGACACCGTATTGATGGGCATCGTTGTCGAATTCGAACTCCGAGCCTTCGGCCTTGGCCTTCATGGCCACGTCGGTCTCTTGCTGACGGATGAACGCTTTCAAACGACCGTCCGTGCGGAAGGTCACGAATTTGTCCACCCAGGCGTTGAGGCGCACGTTGCCCACCACGCGAACCACCACGTTGTCCGGCATGACGATCTCGCTGATGTTGGTACCGCGCGGCACGCTGAGCGCTGTCTGCGCAACGCTCAGCAGGTTGAACGGCACCATCACCAGAAACTCGCGTGCCAGTTCGTTGATGGGTTCGCCCTGGTCATCCTTGAAGCTGGTCAACTGGGTGACCGATCGGGCAACCGCCTGCTGGAACTCCTCAACGCTCGGCCGACTGGACGTCCCGTGAAGTGTCGCTGGGAGTTCGGAGATGTCGGTGGTGATCTTGTTGGACTGCACGCCGCTCTGGCCTTCTTCGTGGTCGGTATCGAAGAAGTACTGGCCGTCATAACACGTCTGGCTTTCGCCGTTGAGCAGCAGCACCGACAGCAGTCGTGCCCAGTGCGCGTTAGTGCGGTCGGCCAGCTCGCCCAGGCGGATGCGCAACTGTCCAGTTTTGTCGCGGCGCAGCTCGGTGACCAGCACTTCGAGGGTGGCCTCAAAATGCAGGTTTTCGATTTCGAGATCAGCGCTGATAAAGCCCTTGGCGTGGCGACCACCAATCCACTCACGCAAGGTCGGCACCATGCCGATCCACGGATAGGTTTCTTTGGCCTGGTCGGAGTCGAACAGGTTGGACACAGCGTCGATCCAGTTCGACCCCACATTCTGCTCGAGCAGTTCGTAAAACATGCCGATGATGGCACGGCTGGAAAGTACTTCAGCACCCATGGGTGATTCTCCTGAAAAAGGATACGGTCAGAGAAAAGTTTGAAAAAACGGGTTGAGTGATGCGTCAGGCCGCTACCGGCATGGCCTGGGCGGTGAACTTGACGATGCCGACGCCGGTGCGCACGAATCGGTGAACATGCCCGATCAGGCTGTTGCCAGCGGCGGTTAGCAGAAACGTGCCGCTATCGCTGGCATACACCGGCTTACCGATGTCGGTGATCGCCAGCGCAGTGACGGGCAGTTCAACTTTGCCCACTTCGCGAAGACGCACGCGCGCTGCTGCAGCGGCACCGATTCGATTGTCGACGCCGCGATCGGCGAAGCCCACGAACAGATCGCCTGCCGTCAGGGGACGTGCGAGTCCGTTAGCCGCAACAATTCCAACCGCCGAGCCTTCGAAAATCTGCACGCCGGCCGCAACCGATAGATCGTTAATTTCCCCGATCTCGTAAGCGCGGGGGGTGTCGAGTGTAAGAGGCATAGGATTCTCCAGAGCCATGGGTGGGAAGGGGTTACCCGGTACTTACTTTTTCAGGACCTTGACCAGACCACGCTCGGTGGCCTTGCGGTAGCCGTGATAGGCCTCGAAGGTGCCAAACTCGGCCCGCAGCTCCTTGTCGCTGTCCCAGGTCGCCTTGGCGCGGTCCTCCAGCGGCGCCTCTGGATCCTCCTTCACAGCCTCAGGGGCTGCCGGTGGCGTCAACACGTTGGGCACCGGCGCAGGCGCCTGGGTGCGAATGTCGGCCAGAGCACCGGCACGTTTGGTTTTTTCGGCGCCGATAACCTGCGCCGCCGCTTCGGCACCGCTGGTTTTGCCGTCGAACTTGAGCGTGGCGATCAACTCTTCATGCCCGGGCAGCGCGGCCGCTTCCACCGCCTGGATGCGTTCGCACTCAGCGCGGGCACCGGCGGCGGCACCTGCGGCGTGTGCGTCATGTTCCAGGCTGGCGAGCAGCTCGGCATGATTCGCGGCAAGGTATTCGCGGTTGATCATGGGTTTTTCTGCAGTTGGAGCGGGTGCGTTACTGTTGGTGGTAGTAGACATAGGTCTTTCTCCAGAAGAACTGCTGTTGAACTCAGCGATGAGTTGTTCAAGGGTGGATTCACGGTCGGCCATGCCCAATGCCACGGCATCGGAGCCAATGCGCATATCGCCCTGGCCGAAGTCGGCCAAAACGGTTTCAACACTGAGGCCACGGTAATTGGCGACGTCTTCGACAAAGATGTCAGTCAGCCGGTCGACATGGGCCTGGGCCACAGCACGTCCTGATTCAGTGCTGAAGTCAGGGCGCTTTTTCGGGCTCTGACTGCTGACGATCTCAAAACTGCCGTCGTCGTCGCTTTTGCGCACCGTCAGCACCGTGCCGATGGAGCCCACCGCGCCGGTGCGGCTCATGACGATTTCATGGGCTGCTGCAGCTATCCAGTAGCCAGCGCTGGCCGCGTTACCGGACACGTAGGCCACCACCCGCTTGGGCGAGGCCCGAATCATCTGGCCGAATTCAGCGATGCCGCTCGCAATGCCACCGGGTGTATCCATCACCAGAATGATGGTGTCGGTGCGCGGATCGTCGACGGCGGTGGTGAACTCCTTGGCCAGCACATCCAGCGATGTCGCACCGGACAGCGCCGTAAACAAGTTGGCGTAGCGGAACACCGGGCCGGTGACGGGCAGCAATGCCACATTGCCGCGTTGAGTTACCGCGCGGCTATTCTGCAAGGGCTTGCCCTGCCTGGCCTCCAGGGCTTCCGGACCTTCATGCTCCCGGCGGGCGATGGCGGTGATGGTCTGCAGCATGTCCGGGGTGATGGCCCAAGGCTCGCGTGATACCAGGTCGAACGCCGTCACCCGATGCACGGGAGGTGCATCGGTTGGGTTGTCGCTCATAGTTAGGTCCGTTCAGGAAGATCAGGATTGGCCGCAGGCTCATCCTCGGGGCGAGCCGTTGGTGAGACGGATAAGCCGTCATCGCGCCTGCGCTTCACTTCAAGCGCACGCTGTTCGTGGTTCTCTTCCCAGTCGCTGCCGTCGTAAAGCATGGATTCCTTGGCGAGCGTGCTGACACCAATATCGACGCGCTTTTCGGCGGCATTGATGTCTTTGAGCGGATCAACGGTGCCAGGACCATCACCAACCCATAGCGAGCCGCTGTACGCATAGCGCAGCAACGGGTGGTCGAAAAAACCGGGAGCCTCGATGTCTCCCTGTGCCACGGCCTCTTCAAGCCAATGCTCGTACACGGGCTGGCAGAAATGCTGGCCCAGAAAGTCACGGCAACCGCGAACGAACTGCCAAGCCTCCATCACCGCGGCGCGCGCGGCGGTGTAACTGGCGGTGAAGTGCTTGATCAGCACCTCATAGGGCAGTTCCAGGGCCATGCCGATCTGCCGGAGCATGGCGAGCACGAATGGATCGAACGCCATGTTCGGGCGACCGGGTGATGCGGTATCGATCGACGCACCGTCGTCCAGCTCGGCGACAATGCCGCCACTGAGTGAGCCGTCCCAACCGCCTTGTTCACGGCCAGCAGGACGATCAGTGCCAACCGGCGTGTTTCCGGTCGCCGCTGAGGCCAAAGGACTGAGGTTGCCGCTCTGCCCCGGTTTAATAAACACGGCGAAGAACGCAGACACTACCGCCGCTTCCAGTTCAGCATCGGTGTAACGGTCCAATTGCTTGAGCTTTTCGATCACCGGCGCCAGGTACGGCACACCGCGTGGCTGGCCCACCCGACGACGCCGGTACACATGCAGCAGCACCCGACCGCCGCGCTCGTTGAAGAACGGACGGTCATCCCAGACGCGCTCTTTGACGCCCAGCGCCCCCGGGTGGCTGCGCAGAATGTGAGCCTTGATCGGCGCACCATCAGCGTCACGTTCAATGCCGGCGGTGAGGGCTTCCGTGTCGGCTTTGTTGCTCGGGTTACACACCCGGTCGGCCTCAATCAGCTGGATACACGCCGAGTAGTGCTGGCCGGGTTGTTCTTTGTGGGTCAGCAACGTAAACACATCACCGCTGCTCAGCACCGACCGCCAGGTCAAGTCCTGCAGGCCATAGAAATTCTGCTCGCGAGTGATGTCGCAGCTGGTGGTTTCTGCCCAGGACTTGAACAGCGATTCGGTTTTGCGCTGCCACTCCCTGGCCTGGTCTTCGTCCCAGCCCAAAATCGAGCGATTGACCACCGATTTGAGCGCCAGGCCCGTGCCGACCGTTTTAGTCGTCACCGTATTGATCGCACCGCCGCCGATGGGGTTGTTGCGTTCAAGGTCTCGGCAGCGTTCGCGAAGCGTGGGCAAGTCGGGCAGCAGATCAGCCGCCGCACTGCCGGCTGTCGGTGTCCAAGCACTCAGCGAACGCTTGGCCTTCGACGCGCCGCTGTACCCCCCCAAGGCGGTTATGGTCAACCGGGCGTTCATGCGCTTGGCGCCGCGCTCGGGGCTGAGCCAGGTGATGGCCTTATCCAACAGCGTCGGCTCTGGTAATTTCGGCGAGCGGCTCATCGCGGCGTAATCCCACGTAGGACGATACCCCGAGGACGGCCACTTTCCAGGCGATCAACTTGCTGTTGCCAGTAGTCGATCGTCTTGGTTATTTCGGCAAGGTCGGCGTATTCCAACTGCCGGGTGCCGATGCGGTAGCTCTGCTTTTGGCTGACCTTCATGCTCGCATCGAGCCAAGCTTGCAGCTGGCCCTGCGCTTGTTCCAGGGTGATAGCCATGAATTAATTCCTGCGTTGGGAGAGCACGCGCATCGCACTACGGCGCTCAGAAACAATTCTCCCGCCAGAGGGCGGGAGATTGGGTGGTTCGACGGGTGGTGTCGGTTCCGGGCTAGCCCCGTCCATTTCCGGAGCGGGTTCTGCCTCGGATTGATCCTGCTCGGGTGGATCAAACAACGCACCCTGACGGATCTGTGCATCGAGCCCCGCCCAATCTTGCTCCCGCATCAAATGCGTTTTCAGGGAACGGGCTGCGTGCAACGCGTACGTTTCACAGTCGGTACCTTCGTTCGGTTGGCCGGCCTTTTTCTGCCAGACCTTGCGGTAGTGGTGTCGCCGGCTGGGCGCCTTCACTTCAGCGGTGATTTGCCGGAAATAATCCGGACGCACCGTTTTGTAAAAGTGCATCCGACCAGGGCCGTCACCGGTCAATGGCAGACGGCCCTCAATCCACAGATCTTTGGCCCGCGAGGTACCGACAATGTAAGGGCGAAGGCCGTACTTAGAGGCCTTTTGCTCTTTGTCCGTATCGACACCCTGCCGAGGGGCGCTGAAGATCTCCCGGCGCTCATCGTCGCGTGTATTGCCACGCTCACTCGCACCCTTGATCGCCATCACGCCGTTGCGCTGATGCTTACGGCAAAATGCATACGCTGCGTCTTGAGTGATGGTGCCGTCCGAGGTATCCAGCGAAGTAGCCAGCACCCTCAGCTTGGCGCCGCAGGCGTGTGGAATCGGCGCAAACAGCAGCTTTTCCAGATCAAGCCAGACGCCCTGGTCAGGCAGCACCACCTCGCCGTAGATCTCGCCCCAGTAGATCAGCCAGGATTCCTCGCCTCGGCCCCAGGCCCGCATCACCACCGCCAGGCGATCGTGCTGCACGTCGACGCCGGCGGTAACCACCAGGCCCCCCATGGGCACAAACATCTCCGGGTAGTCCTCTGCCCGCTCAGCCAATTTATCGGCCTCAGGCAGATCGGATTTGTACTCGTAAGCACGGCCCTGTTTCTGGTTGACGAACTTGATCAGCAACGACAGATTGCCAATCGACGCCTGATGCTCGGCGTTGAGTTTCTCCCGTACGATGTCTGCCAGGCTGGTACCGGGCAGGCACGCGTACAGTTCGTTTAGCTCAATGAATCCGGCACGACCGGCAAAGGGTTTGGTTGGCACCCAGCCGCAGTATGGGTCGCCGGCATCGATCGCATTGAACACCGTGTTGCGGATGTTCTCTTTGCGCTGGTAGTCGTCCCAAATTTCGCCACAGTGCGGGCACCCGTAGCCGGCGGTCTCAGGATCGGCGCGACCGTAGATCTCGTGGGGCTGGGCGTCATCTTCAATGTCGAGCCACTTGATATGGGCGAAATCCAACACATGCGACTGGCCGCAGCTGTGGCAGATGATCGGCAAAACCCGGCAATCGGTCTGGGCCAGACGCGCTTCGGTCTTGCTCGCGCCCTTGATCGCCGGAGTACCGCCCACCAACATCTTCGAGCCGGGGTAGCGCTTGCCGCGCTCCTCCAAAAGAGCGATCGCATCACCCTGCCCCTTCACGTCGTCGCTGGTGTCGTCCGGTTCTTCCACCACCGACAAGCCCACCGAGGACGTGGACTTAACGTTGCCGGGAGAGTTCGACGCCACCAGTTTGAGGAACCCGCCCGGGAATGTCTTATGGTCCCAACGGTTGCCCGAGGTGCGGCTGACGTCGACCGGCATCAACTTGGCCACCTCAGTGTTCGCCGTAACACCGAACTTGAGTTTTTCATCGTGGAAGTTTTTGCCGTCTTTTTCCTTGGCGAACAGGATCATGATCGGGCGCGGCAAATTATGGATGAACTTGAACAGGTAGCCGATCAAGAACCACGTCCAGCCGATCTGCGCCGCTTTCATCAGATCCACCTCGCTCACCCGGGGATCATCCAGGGCGGCAGCAACGCCGAGGAAGTAAGGCGTGTATTGGAAATCGTACAGGCCGTGCAGCACGCCGCTCTCAGCGGGCAGGTAAAACTCGGTGCTCAGGTAGTGCGCGGTCGGGATGTCACGCGGCGGGTTGAATTTGCCCGCTGCTGCCGACAAGCTCCGCGCCAAGTTTTCGCGCGTAGCCTGCAATTCGCTCGGTCGTAGGTCCAGCAACTTTGGCCACCACTGTTCGATCTACCGTGAGTTTCTGCACGTTCTCGATTTCCTGAATGATGCGTTCAAGGCCGCCCAGGTATTCCCGGTTTGCGAAACTGGCCCAGTCAGACAGCGCACGCTCTGCCTCACCGGAGGGAATCAATGAGCGCAGTTTTTCGTAATACACCAACCGGCCGTTGGCTGACTTCTGCTGCAGGTCATCGATCCGCGCTCTGTTGAGTTCCTCAAGTTGGCTGCCGCCGCGCCCAGCGGCTTTCGCGCGCAAATCGCGGATGTAGGCTGTTCGGATCTCGTCCATGCTTGCCGTTTGCCAATCCAGAGTCAGCCCTTTGAGCACATCGCGCGCATTACGCTCGCTCATGTCCAGATGCTCGGCGATTTCATGTTGAGTTGGCATGGTCTGGTCCTGTCGCTGGGAGGGAAGCGGAACCCCCCATGTCGGGTTGAATCTGCAAAAAAGTCGGGGTTCGAATTACCCCGATGGCCCCGCTGCCTGGAAGGACCCATTGATTTTGGGCCGCAGGTCGACCTGTCAAGCCAAAACCCCGACAAATCATTGAAAAATCGCCACTTTTTGAGGAGAAATGCACGAAGCCGACAAGAGGTCAGCCTCGCTCCATCTCCCGTGCCAGGGCACGTCGGAACAGCGGCTCGAACTCGGCCTCCGCTACGCGATTGGCTACCCCGTAGAAGTCAAAGCGCCGCCGATACGTCGGGCGCTTGACGAAGATCAGGATGGGCCGTGCCCCGTTGCCGATCCGCTGCCAGATACCCAAAGGGCCGGTGCCGTTGCCAGGCCGACCCACGAAATAGTCTGGTGCGTTGCGGTTGCGGCGTCGGCTGCGCTTAGTGCGGTTGGCCATGAAGCCCGACACCCGCTCAGCTGCTCCGAGTGCAGACAGGATCTGCACGATCTGGCCGCGACTGATGTTGCCGTTGCCATCTATCCTGGCACGCCGACCAGGGACGGCGTACATGTCCGCTGGCATCAAGCCGTAGTGGATCAGCGCTTTCTCAAATCGCTTGTGTGGTCGGTTGCCACCGTCAATGTGGACCGGCAGGTACTTGGACGCGGGCACGCCTGAGCTGGCTTCGTCCTTGACCCAAACCCGGGCAAACAGGCGGCTGGTCGTGGCACTGCGCTTGAAGACCGAGTTAAGCGTCCACCGTGTGGGCCTATCGAAGACTCGCTCAAGCTCGGCCTTCTCAGCTGCCTGGACGCGTTCGGCGGTGAAGGTCAGCGCTTTGGCAGCGGCTATCGGCACCTTCGACTTGCTGAGCCCACGCATCTCCCTGACGATCTTGTCGATGTTGTCGCGCATCTCAAGTCGCATCATGGTCATTGCCCCTGGATGTTTAAGGTCCGGCCTCACCCTTGGCTTCTGCTTCCTGCAGGCCCAGGCGCTTGGCAGTCCAGCGCTCGTACAGCCCGATGGCAACGTCTGCCCCTGCCATTGCGGTGAGGCATCCCAGTGCGCCGGACGTCCAGATCGACATGCCCGCCGCGTACAGCAGCATGATTGCCGATACCCCGCACACCACGCAGGCGCCGGACCGAAGGGCCAGCCGCCGTATCAATGCCCAACCCCGGGCGCCCTCCTTGTCCGCTCGCCACATCTCGCCCGACACACCGCCCACCAGGGCCAGGACGATCACTAACCAGATCGGCATTTCTGCCAGCGCTTGCTGTTCGTTCGTCATTGGCCTACTCCGTAAACGAAAAAGCCCTGCGCTAGGCAGGGCTCAAAAACGTTGTTGTCTAGTGGATGGGGAGTTCACTGCTACGCGAACTCAACCTTCTACTTCTGTCGAGATAGTTATATCCCGCATTGGTGACGCGCTGGATACGTATATCCGGAGCTTCCCCTTCAACATTGATACAACCCAAATCTACAAGCAGCTCGATATGGCCATCCACGACTACACCGGACCAATGGACACACTCGGCGCTGGAGAATTTGCTGCGAATATCCTTCCCCGATAAATCAAGCTTCCAGTCATCGGAGTCCTTGATGCAGACGTCTAAGATTTTCACCAACAGATTCTGATCTCGTTCCATTTCTCAGCTCCAAAGGAAAAATTATCTGTACGAAGTAGTACGTCTGAGGAGAAATGAAAAAACCCGGCGCAGAGGCCGGGTTTTTTGGTGAGATCGCTGTGTGCGTACCTCTTTGAACATGACTGATTTATACCCCTCCAGTCCGGTGGCAGCAAGAGCTCAGCGCTGCCACCCTGCAATCAACGGCAATACACCAGCAATCAACGGACATATAACGTTACTGGCTCTAGCGCCGCAGGCATGGACCCTCTTGTCCCACTGATCTCAAGAGAGGCGCGACGTCTGAAACACCGATAAATCAAAGCGGCGCCCTTCCGTCCTACTATTTATTACTTTTTCCATGTAAAGGGAGATTTAATAAACGCTGCGCGTGTGCGCGCGCGTATGTGGGTGGGTGCGTCACATGCGAGAGATTGAAAAAAGGTGGGACGGTGGGCCATCATCAATTAAGACGCGGCGCGCAGATGGCCCACTAGCCAAAACACTAGCAGGCCGTATACGGACGCGCCGCGCCCTCATCAGGCTACGCGCTCCAACAGCATGCCTGCGATCTCAAGATGTGCCGAGTGCAAGCGCGCATAGAACTGCGTCCGACCACACCCGCAGTGCGCCCATTTCTGGCGTTCCACACTTTCACGGTTCAGGTAATGCTCCTGCACCACTTGGACCAGATGCCAGGACAGATGCTTGTTTACGATCACCTCAATGTCTGCACTCCACGGCAGAAGCATTTTTGAACCGCCGCGTGTGCCTCGAATCAATTCTCCCCGGCAATCGATCAACTGACCCAACATGCTGCTGGCAGATCCGTCAGGGCCGCCACCGCCGTGCATATCGAGCGCCCACAGCTTCAACATCTCATCCATTTCAGGGATCAAAATGCGGTCTCCTGTATAGGCGCCGCCGACCCTCGCTTCCACTCCGGCGGTTTCACATACTCATAGCTGCGCACACCACGCACACAGTTACCCTTGCGCCGCCGGGGCCAATTCATCCGATGCATAATCTTGCCGATTCGCATTTGCTCGGGTCTACCCCAGTGGCTTGGATCGATGTTGAGCGCATGCTCAAGCAAGTGCGCGCCTGTCACCGTATCGCCAATATGCTTGTTGGCCAGGTAGCCGACCACTAGGTCTTCCCACATATCTGCCTGATAACGTTGATCCTGCTCAGCCGCAAACACTTCAGCCTCATCACGCTCCACCCACCATATGTCACCTGCGCGAAAACAGACTAACGCTTCGGCCCAGAGTTGATCACGGTCGGCTCTCAGGCCCTCAAGATCAACTTTGGTACACATCACCGGCCAGTAACGGCGGTTACCTGTGTCGTCCTTCAGGTATTCATCCTGGTTGGTGGTGCCGATAAAAACGCTCTGCCGGGGCACATCCAGCATCCGCCGGCCATAGCTCTCGCGGTAGGTGTCGATAGGCGATGAGACGAATTGCTTGGCCTTGGTCGACTCGGCCTTGTTCAGAGAGTCCAGTTCGGCCATCTCCACAATCCATTTGCCCCGGATCGCCTGATAGGCGTCTTTGCTGCTCAGGTCAAATGACGTATCCATGAACCACTCGCCGCCCAACACACGTGCAGCGGTGGATTTCCCCTCACCCTGCAAACCTTCCAAAATCAACATTGAGTCAGCCTTGCAGCCAGGCCGGAAAACGCGGGCCACCGCAGAAATCATCCAGCGCTTACCCACCTTGCGGGTGTACGAACTATCCTTGACGCCCAGCCGGTCCTGCAACCAACGCTCAAGGCGCGGCAGGCCACCCCACTCAAGGCTTTCTAGATATTCGCGCACCGGGTGGTAAGCGTTGTCATTTGCCACCGCACTTACAGCCTCAACCACGTGGGCAGTTTTCACCCGCAACCCGTACACATCAGCAAGCCACAGAGCCACTCGAATATCGTCCAGATCACTCCAGTCGCCCTTGCACCCGCCATATGGAGGCGTACGTAACTTGCGGGTCTTTGAACTGAACGAATCCCAGGCAATGACCCCGGCCCAGCGTTTATCGTTACCCAGAATCAATGCCACGTTGAATGGATGTACGATCAATCCTCCCTTTTCAGAGTACTGCAGCTTCTCACGCCACCCCTCATCGGTAGAGGGTCGAACCACCGCCAACACCTGGCGGCGGACCGTATCCATGCCCTCGGCACAGTGCAAATCGTTAAAGTCCGTCCAGCCGTCTTCCCGGTCGTTGTCGAATACCGGCATAACCACCTGCCCACCGACCACAACCGACGCATTGCCAGCCTTGATTACCCCCGCGTTGTACGGGTGCCCATTCACTACAGTCTTCCAATCATCATCTGCGCAAAACACCAGCTGCCGGCCGGGATACTTTGTGCGCATGGCTTGTGCCACCGGCAGCAGGTTGCCGGCATCAAAGCAAATGCACACCGTCAGTGAGGTCGCCATGTGCAGGCTGGCGCCGGTCGCGTATCCCTCAGCGATCAAAATCACATCGCCCGGTTCGGGCTCTGGGCCGATCAGATGAAACGCGCCTTCCTTCGCCAAACCGTACGGCCAGTAGGTTTTGTTCCGCCCCGTAGAAGCCTGCTTTTCCGGGTATAACACCTGTAGCCCAACAATATCGCCTTTCACATTGCGCATCGGCACAAAAGCCGTACCACTCTTCGCCTTGTAACGCAGACCGATGCCGACTACCCGCTTGGAATCCAAGTAACGCGAACCACCCTTTTCAGATAAGTGCTTCCACATACCAGCAGCGCGCCGTGCGGCAGTGCGATGCTTTCGATCCTCGGCCAAGGCGGCCTTACGCTGGCCGTCCTCGGCCCTGGCGCGCATCACCGCTCGATCTTCAGGGCTCAGCCGCCCGCCCTTAGGCTTGATCTTCTGCCAACTGCCTTTTTCACCCTGACGCCAGTCGCCAAACGCGCCGCAATAGAGTGTTTTGGCGTCACCAGTCAGATGCTCATAGATCACATACCAACCCGTTTTCTCCGGGGCCTTATCACCATCGCACTCGCAACGCGTTCGCTTGCCAATCTCCAGTGGGGTTTCTGGTTTAAGCCCGTAGTCCTGCAATTGGGCCAACACATCATCGAGTAGTTCGTGATTGGTCATGCCCGTACCCCACGCCGGTCTGCCAGCTCCTGGCAGTCAGTACAGCGCGTACAGCCGCGATCAAGCATTGCCAACCGCCGAGCCTCTAGGATGACATCTCCGCAGTCCACGCACTCGAGCGTACATTGGCCTGGATTGGCAGTAGGTCGCACGGCCATGGCCACTGCGAGATTAAGAGCAATGACCTTATCAGCAACATCTGCGTTGTCAGACATAGGTCAGATCCTCCGCATGCATCTTGCGGAGCACCGCGCGCAACTTGAACACCGCCTGCACCATACGCTCGGCCAACAGCTCAAACTCAGCTAGTTCGTCATCGTCCAATTTGTCATCGGACAATGAGGTCGATACATGCGTGGCTAACTCCCCCTCACGAGAAAGCAGCTCGCCAATGCCTGCCATTAGCGACTGCGCCGTGTCGGTGTCGCTCAACTCGGAAACGTCGATTCCCACCCAACCAATGGGATGCAGTAGCGCATCTACGATGCGCGGATCGCGCGTGGCATCCAGCACCAATTCAAGATCGCCAATGTTAGGCGTGTGGCTGGTGTTGGTCAGGCTCAGCTTATGATTGAGGGTGGTGGCGTTGCCGCCGTCGATAGCGGCAATGGCAGTGGCTCCGCCCGGATAATCACGTGCGGCGTGGAGCAAAGCTTGCGGTAGAGTCAACAGCGAACGCCGTGCGCGCTCAATGGAATTGAACTGTTTACGGTTCATGGCAAAACTCCAAAAACTCTGCCAGTGACCGCCGCATGCCTGTTTGGTACAGTTGCGCCGTGGTCACTCACAGGTGGTCGCATGCAGCCGGTTGCTCTGTGGTAGAAAACCCGGCTGCACGCCAATGGCAAGGCGCACGCTCCGCATGTGCCCTGTCGTTACAGCCTGCAGACCGTGGTGGGTTAGCAGGCAACCCAAGGCATCCGTGCCCTAGGGGGGTGGTAGAACGGCGCGTGGTATTGGTTTGCTCCGCACCGCTCTGCCCTTTACTTCATTCAAGCGGCTTGCTGGGTTGACGCTTTAACTGTCGCCCGGAGCTTTCCATCTGTAAGCACTTGAACCTGGTATTGGCGTGACTGCGGCGGCTCAGTACCCCATTGCGATACTGCAGCGGGGGAGACTTTCAGAGCCGCAGCTACTTTAGATTTCCCTCCGAAGAAGGCGATTACGTCTGTCGTGAGCATGGTGCTCTCCTGTTTGCCTGCCCAATACAGTAAGTATACTTAACTTATTTGGCAAGCAAATGAAGGACTCCAAACAAAGTAAGCCTTAAGCTAGCTTAATGAATACTCCAGCAGAAAGAATCGCATACGCCATTTCCAAGTGCGGAAAGAAAGCCAGCGTCTTGGCCATAGAGTCCAACCTGAGTGCTGCCAGAATTAGCCAGTTAGCCCAGGGAGACGGGAGCCTCAAAGCTGAAAATCTTTTCCTATTCGCACGCGCTACCGGGTTCTCAGCACAGTGGCTCGCCGAAGGCATAGGGGACAAATATGACGCCGGTGCCCTCGAGGAGGGCCATGTGCTGATTCCCCAATTCACCGCCAAGGCGGGTGCAGGCCCGGGTCACACAAACCACCACATAGAAGACCTCGGCGGCCTAATGTTTAGGAGAGACTGGCTTACCCGAATGGGCTTGAAGGAAAAGAACCTCAAGGTCATCTACAGCACAGGAATGAGCATGTTCCCGACCATTGCTGATGATGATGTGCTGCTGATTGACGAAGGCCAGCGCGAGCCGTTGAACGGCAGAATCTATGCAATTCAGCGCCCAGACGGAGACATCAGCATCAAGCGCTTAGTCCACACGCTCACCAACGGTTGGATAATTCGAAGCGACAACGAGGACAAACGCGCTTATCCGGATGAGAGCGCTACCGATACAAGCATTGGTCATCTACTCATCATCGGACGGGCCGTATGGCACGCTGGAGCCCTCTAGCTGTAGATCTCTTAACAAAATATATTAAGTATCCTTGACTTAAAAAGTTAAGAGAACTTTAATTGCCTCACTCTCCCACCACAGAGCGAGGCAATTCCCATGCAAACCGCAACCTTGCACGTCCTACCAACGTGCCCAGAAAGCCGCGTTTTCGAGGTGCGCCGCCTAGCCATAATCCACGGCTGCGCCTTCGCCCCCACTAAACGCAAATCAACCACCAGCCCAACTCCTTCCCCCTTCAATCCAGACGATGGAGGGCGTGCAGCATGAGTAGACTCTCTCTCAATGCCAGCGCCTACATCCGTCTACAGGCCCAGGTAAACCTTAGCGGCACGTTCAATCACATCCTGCATTCGTGTGATGGCTGCCAATCCGTAGCGGCTCGGGTCGAGATCGATCAGTGCAATGCCGGCATCACGGTCTTGGTGCAGATCTGCGGGACGCTCAATTCCGTCACCCTTGATAAGCACCGCAAAAACAACGCCACGCGCGTTGCGAGCTTTATTGAAGGTATCGCCAATGGCCGCAGCCCTACCGGTGTGCCCGACGTAGATAAGCATGAAGCTGTCAGCGATATAGAGGCCACCCTACGTCTGGCTATCCGACGTGGGCGCGGCATCTACCACCTTATCGCCGATGAACTAGAGCCGTCACTTCAGATCCAGCGCAACCCACGCGGCGGTTATATCGCCACGCTCGAACTCGACGACGCCGGCTACTTGTTCACCCTGCCCGCCGACAACCAGCGTGCCCACGCAATCCTGGCTGAATACCTCAACCAATTCCTGCAGGGCTACCGCAATAGCCTCGCAGCCGCTGTATGAGGTGCCGCCATGAGCCTATCCCTCAAACGCGTAGCCGAACGCCTGGGCCTGGGGCACCGCGAGTTGATGAAACGCATGCGCGACAAAGGCCTGCTGGATCAACGCAACCTTCCAACCAACCCTGCCCTGACCAAAGACTTTTTGGTCACCCGTGAAAGTCGCTGGTTTCACGAGAAGCATGGCATGCAATACAAGCGCACTACGCGCGTGACCGATATTGGCATTTCCTGGCTGGCCAGGCAGATCGGTATTGAGCGCCCAGCCCCACCCGCAGTGCCTGATCCGCGAGAAGTCGCGTAATGAGACAGCCCGAAGCATGGCCGCGCCAGTACGCCCGCAAGATCACGGCGATGCGAACCCGCGAGGAACGCGTCGCCGCGCTGGCAGAAGTACCGGAGCACCTACGCGCTCTGGTACGTACCCACGTTGAGATCGCATGGAACCACCCCCGAGGGAACACACATGGACCGCAAACTGATTGACACCCTACTGATCGAACTACTGAACCTGCCTGAAGAACGTCGTACGGCTGAGAAAATTCTTGCCAACCTCACCCTGGCCGCAACTGCCGCCGACGTTTCCCTCACCATCACCGGCGCACCGCTGCAAATCGAGCACCTTCAACTGGCGGCCGCTCTCGACCAACTCGTGATCGATCTCGGCCCCAACTACCGTGCTCGAGCCATGCTGCGCCTTGGCAATGGCATTGAAGGCGTTGAACTGGGTGCCGTTCTCGAACCGCTAGACAGTACCTCACCACTACCGCGTTTCGTAGCGTTTGCCAGCACGGCACGTACAGCACTGGCAGCCATCAACCGAGACATTCGAGCGAGCCACCAACCCCGCACTAAAGAACCGACGCAACGTAAATCTGGAAAGCTGACGCTCGGCACGCTCAAGGCGCAAGTAGATAAGGCGAATGCAGCATGACGGCCTCCGTACAGCGCGAACTGCGCCTGCCGATAGCGCCCAGAAGTCAGACCGTTGACCTGTTGTACCGAACGCTCGGGGATCTGCTCGTACCCGTCGAACAGGTACGTGAACGCTACTTCAGCAATCTCAACCAGGACAACTTCACTCGTGCACTGACAAGCGGCCGTGTAGCGCTACCCATCACCACTCTGGATACCAGCGCCAAGCGCCCCCGCTTTATCGACATCCGCCATCTGGCCATCTTCATTGATACACAGGCAGATGCTGCGGACGAGGAGCTGACAAACACTCAACCCCAGCCAGACGAGCGATGACTTTTTGACCGACACACGTCGATAACAGTTGCACCACCGCAACCGCTGCACCACCAGCCAAGCGGTATACAACCCAAGGAGCAAACCAAATGACAGCATTTGAAATTTTCGCCCTGATCAGCTTCGTAATCGCCGTCGCCATTCTGTACTGGGTCGGGTATCGAGGCGGACTGAAGGATGGCTGGAGCGAAGGTTACGACGATGGCCACACTAATGGCTACATCGAGGGCATTGAAGAGGGCGAGTCGTCGAGTGCTACCGCTCTTGAAAAGGCCACGCGCCGATGCGAACGCCTGGAACTGATTTTGATCAGGGAACCCCAGGACCGTCAGATCCTGACGGCCATCGCGGGAAAACTCAAACTCGCCGCCGATTTCTTTCAAGCGATCAATTCGGAAAGCCACGCCACTCAAGCACTCGTTTTGCGTGACCACGCTTTGAGCATGGCTGCCGAGTCGGATTCCTTTCACCAGGAGGATCCAGCATGAGCCGCCCAATCCGAGCGCTGCGTCTGACGCCCCAGGCCGCCGGAACACTGCAACAGCAGTACACCAAGGCCATGAAGGAACTGAGCGCAGTGACTCGCCATAACAAAGAGTTCGACCGGCAGTTGAAAGCGCTGATCGGTTACGACGCCCTGCGCGAGTTGCATAAGGCAGCTGACAATGCCCTGTTGCTGGCAGATCTCGTGAAGGAGGCCGCATGAACTGGATCCTCACCCACACCGGCAAACGTTTTGATCTGTTCGAGCCTGACGCCGATATGATCGATCCCCGGGACATCTCCCACTCACTGGCACACCTCTGCCGCTTCAACGGGCACAGCCGCGAATTCTACAGCGTGGCGCAACACAGCTGCATCGTCGCCGAGCTGGTGCCGGAAGAACACAAGCTCGCCGCCTTGCTCCACGACGCGCCAGAGGCGTACCTGGGCGACATGACCAAGCCACTTAAGCAGTGGATACATGCATACCAGGACTTTGAAGACTGGGTATGGCAACGCGTGTGCCAGCGCTTCGACATTGCTGCAGAACTTCCTGCATGCGTTCACCAGGCCGACTTGATTGCGCTGGCCACCGAACGCCGCGACCTCATGCCAACCGATCCGGCTATCTGGGATTGTTTGGTCGGCATACAACCTATGGCCGAAATCATCCGTCCATGGCCTGCCGCAGAAGCCCGACTCACGTACCACCAGCGCCTGATGGACCAACTCGCTGTCGAACATCGGAGGAAAGCGGCATGAAGAACCAACAGGAAAACACCAGCGCCCTGCCCGCTGTGCTCCGCAGCACTAGTGGTGTCGACACGTCAGAAACAAACAGTCTCTGCTGCGCAGCAGCAGGCATTATTGCTCCTTCAAGCGCCACTGCCGAGGCACGTATACCCCACGAAAAGCTGCGCGGGGCAGCGGCCAGTGATGCAACGCTTACCGCTTCGGGACGCCCGCCCGCGCAGCCTGTCGTGGGGTATATGCACGTTTCGGGGAATTGCTGCTTTGCCGCGCGGGAGGCCTCCCATGCTTAAGCGCACCCTCACCCACTTCCATCTTTGCTGCGGCCTCGGCAGCGGCGCTGCTGGTTTCAGCGACTCCAAACCGGTCCTGGGACCTGTGCAAGCTGAATGGCGCTGCCTCGGCGGGGTCGACGTCGACCCCGCCGGGTTACGCGATTTCCAAATGATGACCGGCGTACCTGGCACGCTGATGGACCTGTTCACACGCGAGCAATTCACGGCGTTCCACGGCCAGCAGCCTCCCGCCGGCTGGAAGGAAGCCACCGCCGAGGATCTGCGCCGCGCTGCCGGCAACGAAGATCCGGATGCAGTGTTCATCAGCAGTCCCTGCAAGGGTGCCTCGGGCCTTTTGTCCGAGACCATGAGCCAGACACCCAAATACCGGGCGCTCAATGAGCTGACGTTGCGCTGCGTATGGCTTATGTGCGAAGCCTGGAAGCACAACCCGGTGTCGCTGATCGTGTTCGAAAATGTACCGCGCCTGGCCACTCGTGGCCGGTACTTGCTGGACCAGATCACCAAACTGCTAAGGCACTACGGCTACGCGGTGGCTGAAACCACCCACGACTGTGGCGAAATTGGCGGATTGGCCCAGAGCCGAAAACGCTTCTTGCTGGTGGCCAGGCATGTCGAGAAGGTCCCCGCGTTCCTGTACGAACCAGAGAAACGCAGCCTGCGTGCAGTCGGTGACGTGCTGAGCCGCATGCCCCTGGCAGGCGATATAGATCAGGCAGGGCCGATGCAGCGCGTGCCGGCGTTGCAGTGGAAAACATGGGTACGCCTGGCCCTGGTCGAGGCCGGGAAGGATTGGCGCAGCCTGAGCCGCTTTGCGATCGAGGACGGGCACCTGCGCGACTTCGTGATCGTGCCTGACTACCACAACGGCGTACTCGGGGTTGTCGATTGGGACGATACAGCCGGGGTGGTTGCAGGTGCGAGCCGCCCAATGAACGGCAAGTTTTCCGTGGCAGATCCGCGACCCACCAACAAATTCGAGTACACCCAATTCGGCGTGTTGCCCTATGACCGCCACTGCGGTGTAGTAACCGGTCAGCGCAGCGCGGGGCAAGGGACGTTCAGCGTTGCTGACCCGCGCATGACAGGCGAGCGTCACAATAATGTGTTCCGCGTGGTACGCAATGACCAAACCGCCGGCACTGTCACTGCAGGGCACGGGCCGAGCTCTGGCGGGCAGGCAGTGGCCGAACCTCGGCAACCGTCCAAGGGTTTCGGCAAATACCTGGTCACCGACTACAGCAAGCTGGCCGGCACCGTCATCGCCGACAGTACCACCGGACAAGGCGCTTTCGCCGTGGCCGATCCCGCCTACAAAAAATGGCACCCGAATGCCAGCACGCAAAAGTTGCGGATCACGCCCTGGTGCGAAAGCACTAAGACCGTGACTGGCTCGCAACAGGTTGCCAGTGGGGCGTTATCGATCGCAGATCCTCGCCCAGGAATGTCGCGCAGCAAGGGCGATGCGTACCTGACTGGCGGGCATTACGGCGTGGTCGACTACCACACGCCGGCCGGAGCCGTGTCCGCCAGCGCTTGTCACGACAATGGGCGGTGGTCGGTTGCAGATCAGCGCATGCCGGCGCACAACGATCGGCTGACCTGCATGATCACCAGCCTCGACGGGACCTGGCACCGGCCGTTCACCACGCTGGAGTTGGCCGCGCTGCAATCACTGTTCGACCCAGAAGATCACTGTTCAGCAGATCCACAGACCGCCCATGAGATCGAGCGCATGCAGCGCGTTCGCAAGATTGAACAGGCGGGAGTCTTCCGACTGGACGGAATCAACGACGGCCAGCACCGAGAGCGGATTGGGAATGCAGTACCCCGTGCGGCAGCTAGGGCAATGGCCGATGTGTTCGGCATGACACTGCTGCTTTCCGAGGCAGGAGAGACGTTCATGCTCAGCAACGTTTCGGTTTGGGTGCAGCCGGTGGCGATTGCTCTGAGTATGGCCCAGCAGGAGGTTGGCGTATGACCGTTTTCCTACTGCTGTACCTGTGCGCAGACGCAACCCGTACAGATTGCCAGGTGGTAGAGGCTGATAGCTGGAAGGGACCTCACGCCTACGAGCAATGCATCGACGTCGTGCCAGGTCTGACCAAAGCGCTGACTGCGCCCAACCGTAAACGACACAGCTTCGTTTGTGAAATCCAATCCAACGGCGCACATACCGCCGACCAGAAGTTACCGCCATCGCGCGCTCATCAATCGTTTCGGATGTAACAGGGAGATCAGCCATGACCCAACTCCTAGCGTACTGCTGGTGCCTGCTGGCACTGGCACAACTGATTTGCTGAGGTGATTTATGAGTGATCCGAAACCGATAACTCGCGACGGGCTATCGCCCATTCAGTGCCGCATGCTCGATGGTTTAGCAGCAGGTAGTCGCCTTTATTCCGAGCGCTCATGCACAAACTTGACTATGAAAGCGCTGGAGAAGCGCGGACTTGTGCGACTTGAATGGGTAGAACGGATAGTGGGCAATCCATATAGCCGCCGAGAAAACTGGATGTGTACTGATATTGGCAGAGCACTGGCGAGTAATACGCAAACGATTGACTGCATGCCGAAACGATACCGAGCAAGCATTGGCAAATGGGGTGCGTCTAGGACTGAATCGGTATACCTGTGTTCTGACATTGATGAGATGAACGAGGGCTTATTCAAATCGGTTTCGGCATTGCGCGACCTGCTTGATGGCCGAGATCGTCGTGACAGCGTGCAGCGCTTCTGGTCCTACAACGCACAAAACATCCGCTGCGTTCGTGAGTCGGACTACGACGCTCTAGTGCAACGACTCGCTAACGCCGAGGCTGCCCTGAAGTGGGAATTGGAGCGAAACACGTTGTTACTAGCCCAATTTCAGGACGCTCAAGCCAAGCCCCAGGGGGAGCCAGTGGTAATTATTGATATTGTTTACAACGGAATGATCGAAGGGCTGCATATCCGTAAGCGGGAGGCAGCATGAGCGCAGCCCGTGTACTTGAGTTTGAAGACTTACAACGCGTAACCGGATATAGCCGCCGGGCAGACGTTGAAAAAGCGCTGCGCTCCCAAGGAATTCGAATTTTCAGTGGACGAAAGGGGCCCTGGACTACGGTGGATTTGGTCAATCAGGCAGGCGGACTAAAACCCGTGGATAGCGACAGCTACGGTGCGGACATCGTATGAAACGTGGTCGAAAGCGCCAACACAATCCAAACATCCCTGGGCACATTGACCAGGCGGCTTTACCGCGCTCAGTCTATTTCGACCATAGGGGCTCTGGGTGCTGGTACATCCTGTATTTCAATGAGGCCGGGCGGCGACAGCGGCAGAATCTTTGCGCGGGTAATGTGACGCTTTCAGAGCTTCACCGCCTCATCGAAGAGCGCAACGGCGTAGACCGCGACAGCCTGCAGTACCTCTGTGATGAATTCCACAAAAGCGATCAGTACAAGGGTCTCAGCCCCAAGACGCACGACGACTACGTTTACTCTCGAGATGTTCTGTTGGCGCTCCCTACCAAGCTCGGCAAGCCGCTGGGCGATTTGGCAGTGTTGAAGTTCACGCCGGCGCTGGTCCAGCGGATCATTGATAAGATCGCCCAGGAAGGCAAGCCATCTAAAGCGGCACATGCCCTACGCTATCTGCGCCGCGTGATGCAATGGGGGCGTAACCGTGGATTCGTGAAGGACAACCCGGCCAAGGGCATCGAGTCGCCGAAAGAACGCAAGCAGCGCAGGCTGCCAGACTCCAGCGTTATGGTGAACCTAATCAAGTTCGCCCACCAACAAGGCCAGTTGAAGCGCGGCGAGAAAGGCGCGTGTTCACCTTACCTATGGTACGTGATGGAAATTGGGTACCTGTGCCGGCTAAGAGGGATTGAGACAATAACGCTCACTGACGAGAACGAACTTGCCGAAGGCGTGCTCACTAACCGCCGCAAGGGCAGCCGGGATAATATTGTCCGTTGGACGCCTCGGCTGCGCGCGGCCTGGGATGCGGCTAAGGCTGTGAGGACCAGCACTTGGGAGAGAATGAAGAAGCCAGTACCGTTCCGACCTGGACAGCGCTTTCTGATCGTTTCAGCTAGCGGTGGACCGCTGTCGAAATCTGGCCTTGATACCGCATTTCAGCGGCTGATCAGCCAGGCAATCGAAAAAAAGGTACTTACAGAAGAACAACGGTTCGGGATGCACGACTTCAAACGCAAAGGCATCACCGACACGGCGGGCACGCGAGCCGACAAGCAGCAAGCATCAGGTCACAAAGATGAAGCGATGATGGACGTCTATGATTTGAGCTTGCCTTTGGTAGATCCATCCGGAGGCTAACCGTTTACCGGCACCTTTGTGAATGCGTCTGCGAGGTCCTTGCGAGCTTGCTTCTTTTCCGCATTCGAACGTCCCGCAACTTCGAAAACGTCGACATGAACTACGTTGTCCTCGAGAGCAGTATCGTACACCGCTAAGAGCCTCTTGTTATCCATCATCAGGCTACGAAGCGCCACGCAGGTCGCAGTGACGGCTCCAAGGTAAGTTCTCTCGGGCCTGTCATCTGGCTTGGCCAGATTGTAAGCCACAGCCTGCTGGCGTCCACGCTCATGACTTTGCGGGTCGATCGCTGCCGTATCAGCTCTTTCGCAAGATAAGCCTTTATCCTTTGCATCGGAAAACAGCGCAGGGAGCACTTCACCATCGTGCAAATGCAGCGGTGAAAAAACGAATCTGTGCAAATGCTCCTCCGCGCGTACCACGCAAGGAGAGAATTTACTGACGGATTCACACTCGCAGTATGCATTCGGAAAGCTGGCGTCGATCAGCTTAGCGCGGGTAGAAACCTCGCCCCTTCCAGTCGGTAATCCTTCAAACAATGCCCTACACGACATATATAAGTCAGACCAAACCCAAATGGGCCAAGAAGCCGGAATGAAGAACCGCTTCGTTAAGCGCCAAATCGGCACTCGCGAATCTTAGGTCAGGCGCGTTGTATATGTAGTGGAATGTCCCGTCACCAGGGAAGGATATCTCGATGTAGCTATCGGCCTCCTTCCAAAAGAGGGAAATCTCCCCGTCACCGGCCAGCATGGGGATGGGAGCTTCAAATCTAATCGGAAGGACGTGCAGAAACTCAACGGCGTTGACCCACGAGGCATAGGTGGCGGGCACTCCGCCGTATCCGTCCCAGTCGTGATCCGCATGGAGATACGAATGTAGCTTCGCGTAAAGCCTGCTCATACCCACATCCCTGCTATTGGAGTGTGTGGGAGGTAGCTGCACAAAAAAACCCGTAAGCCCTTGAGGGATCACCGTTTTAGGCGCGTTTTTGGTAGTCGGGATCTGCACCACATATGGTGGAGGCTGATCCACAATCGTGGACTGTGTTTCCATAGCTACGGCCATAGCAACTCTCCTTAGTTGGGATGGACTGTGTTGAACGAGATCATATCTTTAACCTGATCCGTCAGCATATCCCCCACTACCAATTTATTCTGGTCATGCAGGTATTGGAATACGTCATTCATCTGATCGTTCAACTGACCATTTACAACCGGGTTGAACATTTCGAACAGCTGATACTTGTGGGCTGTCGTAATTTGAACGTCGAACACCGAAGCTGTTTCGGTGACATTTACATTCACGTTGGTCAGAAGCTTACCACGAAGGCCGAAATCGGGCCGGCTGAAATAGCCATGATGAGAATGGAAAGCGTCAGTCAGCGAAGTGAAAGTCGACGGCAAGTACTTATTCCGCGGGCTAAAAAGCTCTATAAGGGGCTGAGCTTCACCTCGTGGGAAACTCACCTTGAAGGCGTCCGTATACTGCAAAGACAGCGCAGAGAACTTCGTGTCTCCCAGCCAAGGGGTGAGAATTGACAGATACTTCCTGACCTCTGCCCACAATCCAGCCCAGCGCACGTATTCGCCGCACAAAATGATGAGCGCATTGGCCTGAATGTTGACTGAAAGCGCTGGCTCGCCGTTTGGCTTAACCCTATCGAAAGCAATGCCTGAGATTGGCCCTGCTGGGCCAAAGGGTCCACCAAATGGACTGGGAAACGGCGCGCCGAAAAATTGCTCAACACCCGCCCCTTGGGGGATGTTCAACATCATCTGCTGCTGCTTAGAAACCCGAGGCAACTCCCCCACCAACTGGTCGTGGAGCTGAGTCCCTTCAAGCAAGCTGGCGAAAGCATGCGGAGGCAATGGCGCAGAGAACTCGAACAGAAACAATACGTTACTGATCGCGTGTTTACCGCCGTGCGGCTTGATAGTAGCTGCCATGGAACCTCAAAGGATCTTGTACAAAGCTTTAGCACTATATATAGCAGCTGCAAAAGGAATGCGCATGACTCGCCTGCGTCGTTCACCCTACCGCTGTGGCCGCCGATAGTAGCACAGCGTACTCGTCCGTCTAACGCCAAAAGCGAAGCACGACGGCGCATAGATGCCTGCGAATCTGGAGCAGTTATCCACAACCGGAGCCAAATCACCAATAAAAAAGCGTGTGTTTACCACGTACATTCAATCGGCAGCAACCTGTGAAACATGAGGCGCAGCTTGTGCGTCGCGTACATAAAATGTTCGCAAGCCTATGATTATCTAAGCTAAGGTAACTGACTTGTAATCAGTAGGTCCCGGGTTCGACTCCTGGTGCCGGCACCATACAAAGTTCCAGAGAAGGCTTTCAAAATCTCTGGAACCCCCGAAAAACCCGCCTTCTGGCGGGTTTTTTCGTTTTGGGGTTCCATCGGTTTCCGTCAGAAACTGGTGGATTCCAATCGTTTTAGGGGTAAGGTAATTCGATAAAGGGGGAGTACCCTTATGTCGCGCACCACTGCTCCACTCTCCGATTCGGCTTGCCGCTCAGCCAAGCCCACCGACCGCGCCTACAAGCTTTTCGACGGCGACGGCCTCTACCTTCTAGTCCAACCCAATGGCCGTAAAGGCTGGCGTTTCAGGTATGTAAAACCTGATGGCCGTGAAGGACTGACCTCCTTCGGCAACTACCCCGCGGTCGGCCTCGCCGATGCGCGCGACAAGCGCCTGGAGGTCAAGCGGATGCTGGCGAAAGGCGTCGACCCCATAGAGACCAAACACCAAGCCAAGACGCAGGCCGCAATCAAAGGCCGAACTTTTGAAAGCGCCGCACTGGACTGGCACAAGGCGATGTCTGCCAAATGGGCACCGGGCCATGCCAAGACCGTTCTGAGCCGCCTCAAAACCCATGTCTTCCCGCTGATCGGCGC
This sequence comes from Pseudomonas petroselini, assembly GCF_045037875.1. Classification (NCBI taxonomy): domain Bacteria; kingdom Pseudomonadati; phylum Pseudomonadota; class Gammaproteobacteria; order Pseudomonadales; family Pseudomonadaceae; genus Pseudomonas; species Pseudomonas petroselini. The sequence goes on along the minus strand of NZ_CP173614.1, from coordinate 975,462 downwards.
TCGCTCCATTGTCGATCTGGACACCCATGACCTGATGCAACCTCTGGAAGCGATCCAGAAGCGCGGCACGATTGACGTCGCTTTAAGGGTACAAAACTACCTGCAAAGCATCATGCGCGAGGCGAAGCGTTCACGGCAGATCAGCGCAAACCCTGCCTACGACCTCGAAGGCTTGATCAAATCCCCGAGAGTGATTCATCGCCCCGCTCTACCCTTATCGCGTCTGCCTGAATTGCAGGAACGTATCGACACCTACAAAGGCCGCGCACTTACCCGGCTGACGGTCATGCTCTCGCTGCATGTGTTCGTACGCTCCAGCGAACTGCGCTTCGCCCGCTGGAGCGAGTTCGACCTCAAGCGCGGCACCTGGGAGATACCGGACACTCGACCCGCGTTGGAGGGAGTACCCTTTTCAACAAGAGGTACGAAGATGGCCGGGGACATCCATCTTGTACCCTTATCGCCGCAAGCCGTGGCCCTACTTGAACAGATCCACGCCCTCACCGGCAAATTCGACCTGGTGTTTGCAGGCGATGCCAAGCCCTGGAAACCCATGTCTGAAAACACGGTGAACAGCGCACTCAGAAAGATGGGCTACGACACCAAAACCGAAATTTGCGGCCATGGCTTTCGCTCAATGGCCTGTAGCGCGCTGATTGAATCAGGACTGTGGTCCGAGACCGCCATTGAAAGGCAGATGAGCCACAAGGAGCGGAATAACGTCCGAGCTGCTTACATCCACAAGGCAGAGTTCATCGAGGAGCGCAGGCTGATCATGAACTGGTGGAGCCGGTATCTAGAGTCCAACCAGCAGGAGCATGTCACTCCACACGAGTTTGCAAACCAGACCGGGACGAACGTCACGCGGCTCAAGGCGAAAAGCCGCTTGAGGGAGTAGGCCGTTAGCCTACTCCTCGTCCTGCCCACCAACGTACGCTTTGTACGCCTGCCTTTCATGAGTCGGCTTGGACGGAAATGCCAACTGAATCTGCCTACTTTTCACCATTCCATTCAGGTACTGCTGACGGAGGGCATCTGGACTGCGCTTTACCAAATTAGCCAACACGTTGAGCGTCAGATAGTGCTCCTTGCATAGGGTGATAATCACCTGTTGCATACGATCCTTTTGCATGCGCTCTCGATTGCGCGGCTCCTCAGCCAGTATTTCGAGCTTTTCTCGAAACCCTGCATCAAGCCTGTCCAAAGCATCGATCAGCGGCGCGTCAATATGATCGCTCAACAAGCAGCCATCATCGTTTTGCTGCATATCCAGCTCGACCTTATGTTCGGAGCTACCTGCGTTATGTTCGGAGCTAGCCCCGTTATGTTCGGAGCTGCCGGCGTAATGTTCGGAGCTCTGTAGCGGACCTGCGAACACTTGCTCCGGCGTAGGCAGTTGCTCACCCGGCAGGTGATAAATCATGCCCCGTGAGCGCCCGTCGGGCACAAGGAATCCCTCGCGTACCAACCGCGCAAGCAGTTGGCTCAAGTCATGAGCATGAGTATCACAAATCTCAAGGAGACGATTATGGCTGACCACCCGCTCAATCGCGGCCGTGGCCAAAATCAACCTGGCAGTATGTTCCAAGCTCTCGAAACGAACCCCAAATCGCTCTCGTAACTGCTCCACCACCCCTTCAGGAAGCAAGTCCAACATGCGAAGCTCTAGAAGGGTTTGCTCGGGCTCGGGCTTTTCATAAAGGGCTGGCGGTCGCCAATGCTGGCTGCGCCACCCACTGTAGATTTTTGGAACCCCAGAACCACCACGCTCGCCAAGACCGATAAGAAGAAACATTTGGTGCATTAGCCTGTTCCGGCAATCGCTGGTACCACCTTGCAACACCTGCTCAAGGGGTAAACGTAAGCCGCCTGGGTTGCGAAAGCCAAACAAGTCAGGACGCTTCACGACTAACACAGAAACCCGCCCGGTATAGTCCGCATGGACCAAGGTATTAACCAAAGCCTCACGCAGAGCTTCATGTACCGGTGTGTCATCCTGGCGCTGATCACCTTTGAGAGCGAACGGTACCTTTAGGTCCTCAACCAACTTGCGATAAACCCGCCGGTAGAAATCAAACAGATTTCCTGACCAGGTTCCATCAGGGACGAGTCTATCCACCCAACGTAGTTCTGTTTTGGCCTGCGGCCGCTCCTGATAGTCCACAAAATAATGCGGCACACTCTCTTGGATCGAAAGCCAGCGTCCGAACATCAGTAAACCTGCCAGAGTCAGCCCTTCGACTCCGTTCGCTCGGTCCTTTCGCCAGCCGCCTATCTGTCGAAGAAACTCAATCCCTTGGTGCTCCAGCGCTGGATGGCTTGGTTTTATGTCGCTTAGCATCTGGCGGTAGATACGCAGACTGTCCGGATCAATGTCCGCGAAGTCGTAATTCGGCAAAATCCGCTCGTCCCGACAGTCCTCCACTTGCTCTGCGAACATGCGGCGAACATCTTCCTCAGAGCAACGCCGATCACCCTCATGTAATCGACGATAAGTGTTACCTAGCGGCTGACCATTGAGAAATACCGGCTTCTGCTTACGCGAAGCCGCCGGGATTTTCACTTCAAGTACCTGCTTGCCCTCCAACTCTCTGACGACCACCTCCCGGTCAGTCAGCAGATTGACACTGACCTTGGCCGGATTGTTGAGGGTATTGAACAGGTCAGTACGTACTTTCTCGATATTTGATAGGCCTGCAACGCTGAACTGCCCATCCTTCTCGCGCACGCCAAGCAGTACTACCCCACCCTGAGTGTTAGCAAAAGCGGAGTAGGTTAACCAGAAATCCTTAGGCAACTCTCCCTTCCCATCCTGCCCCTGAGCGAGCTTGCATTCGAGCTCGACAGATTCAACCAGCGAGGGCAGGTCTTCAAGGGTGTGGGGATTGAGTGACATCAAAGACTTCCTAAATGATCAGCCTGCTTCACGTAGCTGCAAAAGGTCGAAGAAAAGACATACGTGCGGGGATTGTACTCAGTCTTCCATAGTCGCACGCAACTCGACGAGCGGAGACTGATCATGAACTGGTGGAGCCGATTCCCAGTCACCCATCAGCAGGAGGATGTCACTCCTCACGACTCTGCACGAATGTCACACGGCCAAAAGCCAATCGCGGCGCAGCAAAGTAAGCGTACGTTCTCGAAATCTCGATGATCCGTTTGTCCACGCGGGTCCATCCAAACAGGGCTGCAAAGCCGCCCTGCTTGGATGGACCTCACTTAAAAAATCTAAAGCTCATCCAACTGTCTGTGGAAAACCACGGATTTCCACCGGTGGATAATTTCATCCACAGCCGCAGTACTCCCGAAAATTCGAGCCTTGACCCAAATTATCCACAGGCGTAGAAAAGATCGGGCAAAGCGCTGTCGTTGACAGCAACCCAAGTAGCCAGAACCTTTATGGCTACGCCATACCGTGGTGGTTCCCCCAAAGTGCGATTAGAGTCCGGCGGCTCGCACGGCCACAGCGATGTGATGGATGCCCACTTCTACCAGAGTGCCACTGCGGCAACTCATACCCTTTTATAGCTGCCCTGCAGCAACCTATTCGCTTGGCCATTTCATTGCGCCAACCTGCGCCCGTCTCTTTCTCCCGGAAAGAGACGGGCGCTCCTACCGCTGCTGCAGCCCAACTCGTACAAGGCTTTGCGGCGTTTCCCCTCGTGACAATCGGCGTGACAATCACCGAAGTCACCAGCAACAGCGATGCAGATGATGGTGCCGCAGCCCACGGAATGGGCTGCACCTGACTGACAGTCAGGCATGCTCCGATCATCGCATAGCTGCCTTCACCCGACTCAGGATCTCGCGGCGCCGGTCTCGTCAGCCAGTGCAGCCTCCACCCGCCCACTTCCTAGGAAGTGCTCAGGAGGCCAGATCATGAGATGCCCAAGCTCCCGGTCGTAAAGAGCCGCCAGTCCCGCGTTAGCGGACAACCCTCACAGGTCGCAGGGGCCTTGATCCCTGATAACACTCAACATTCTTGGCGGGATGACGTGGGGAAGGTTTGAAACGTTTTGGCTTCGAGAGGAGTTCGATCATGGCACTGGTCGGTAAACGGGATGGGCGGAACTTTTGCTATGGCCGGCAATTGAGCTATGCCGGGCCGCAAGCGCTGAAAGATCTGTTTGGCGATGGGCATTATGGGACGGTCAAAGCGCACAGTGATCGCTGGCAGGCGTTTGTACGGTGGTGTCGGTCGGAGGATGGACCAGGATTTAACGATGCGCGGCAGATTGATCGGCAGACCTTACTGGATTACGCAGGACACTTACGCCAGCAGGTTGCACAAGGAGCTATCGGCATCGCGACTGCGCAAAACCGATTGTCCAGCGTGAACCGAACCATGGCCGCGCTTCGCGGTGATCAGTCCGTGAAAGTACCGCGCCCAAGCAAGGCGTTGGGAATGCAGCGGGCCAGTGCTCGTCGCTCAGTGCCGCAAGGCCAAGACCGCGAACACGTGAAGCGGATCGTAGAGGTGTTTTGCGCACACCAGCAGCCGCGTGCCGCGGCCATCGCTCAGTTAGCGCGAGCCACCGGCAAGCGTCTACGTGAGGCCATTTTAGCCGACCTTCCGCGCCTAAAGCGTGAGGCCGAACAATACGGCAAGATCAACATTCAGGACGGCACCAAAGGTGGCCGCTCGGGTGCGTCAGCTCCTCGTTGGATTACGGTAGATGATCATATTCGTGATGTGCTGAGGTTTGCCGATCAGGTCTCGCCCGACGGTAGCCGCAACCTACTTGCACCGCACGAAAGCTACCTCGATTTCCAACAGAGAATCGTCCGCCCCTCACGGAACATCCTCAATAAGCACCACCTCAAAGGTTTCCACGAATTGCGGGCGGCCTATGCATGCGAACGCTACGAGCAAATCACCCATCATCCTGCGCCCATCAACGGTGGCCATTGCGATCAGCTTAACCGACACCTAAATCAGGAGGCCCGAGCAAAAATCAGCTATGAACTGGGGCACGGTCGTATCGACGTAGTTTCGGCTTACATCGGGGGCCCAGCATGAGTAAGGTATTCGATATGGAACTGTTCCTGGCTGGAGTCCTGACCGGATCGCACACCACCCGCCAACGCCACCTGCGTCAGGCGAAGGCTATCCAAACAGCTATCGCTGAACGCTGGCAACGCGACAATCCATGGACTTGGCAGAGAAAACACCTTGCGTGGTTTTTGAATCACCACCTAAACCAGCACACTGAATCGACGCGCTATTACTATTTGCTGACCATACAATTGGTCACGACTCGCTTAGGAAAATCCTGGAAGCTCAACGACTAGGCGAAGGTCAGCAACCAACCCAAGCTGTGTGAAAATGCCGCTAGGGTCAATAGCGGACATCCGATTATGGTTCATATTGGCCTCAGGCGAGGCCTTATTCAACCATAGCGCGGGCGCCTGTTAACCTGTAACCAACTTGGTAACCTGATCTACTCAGAACAATGAACCTAGCAAATAATGGGGACTAACAAATGATTCGCAAGGCATCCGAACTACTTGAGCGTTTCATAGAAGTTGAGACGCAAAAGCTAGATGGCTTTGACATGCCTCACATGCCGACGCTAGGAAGTGCATATGAGGAAATTACAAAGCAAGGCATATATCAAGACTTTGCGATCCCCAAACACCTAGATCTAAGAGTGGTATCTGGTTTTATATCTATTGAGGGCCGAATGCTGCCTCAACAAATCGACTGCATGCTGGTACATGGTGAAGGCAAGCAGTTTGGACGGACGCAACAATTCGATTACGACATAGAGAGTGTTCTATGCATCTTCGAAGTTAAAAAAACACTTCGAAAGAGCGACTACGTTGACGCTATTGATCACCTTGCTACTATCAGGAAAAAATTTGCAGAAAATTTCGAAAAAAAATTAATAAACGAAAATTACAAACCCAATATTGCCCCTGCCCGAAGATGGTTCTCGCAAATAACAGGAAAAATCGCCCCAGAAAATTATCTGGACATGCACTCTCTCCCAAAGAGTGAAGGAATACTTTTTTATACCCTTATCCAAGAGTCATTGGCCCCGATGACTATTATCCATGGATACGAAGGATACAAAACAGAACAAGGTCTAAGATCCGCTTTTTTAGACATTATTGAGGAGAAATGGAAGCAAGGCGGCGAAGGTTTAGGGATCCCAAGCATTCCCACACTGGTAACCTCTAATAGGTATTGCCTTGTAAAAGGAAATGGAGTGCCATTTTTGGTTCTAACAGAAAAAAACGAGTGGGTATCCGTATTTTCGACTTGCCATAACTCAGCAAAGTTAATACTAGAGCTTATCTGGTCAAAAATCGCAATTTACTTTGATGTAAATATGCCGTGGGACGATGGACTTCATATGGATAGCATCGAACCTCTCTTGATTGCTACGGCAGTAGAATCAGATGTCAGTGCCGGCTGGATGTACAATACGCGAGAACTAAAAGAAAAGCATCTTAAACGCGACGATAACAACTGTTGGGAGCCTTCGAAACTAAGTAAGGCAGCAGTATCCGCAATAGATATTATGGCGATGCGTGGTGGGTACCTACCGACTGATGAAGACATGAACAAATATTTATTGAACGAGCACGGTACGACTACACAGGAGGTCGCAGAACAGCTCATATTAACTCGCGAATTCATGAGAGATGGAGAGTACATAAGGCCAATACATATGCAAACATACCTAATTACAAACGAGGATGAAACAGGGTTCGTTGCATCAGAGCTTGAGCGGTTTGACTTATGGTGTGCAGAAAATGGAGTAGAACCACATTATATCAATATCTTTTTTTTAGAGGAGTAGATAGTTTTGACTGCCAGTCCTGTTGACGTAGCACTGAAGACTTCTCTCCGAAGGGAGATCCATCTGAACGGCAACTTTAAGTCCAGGCTGTGTGAGAACGCATGCACTGCGTTGAAGTCTTTTCCTTACTAAAAACGAGTGCTGTGTCCTTATAACCTGAGTGTTATGAATGACAACAATGGGTCGACACTGTCCTTCGCGAAAGACAGATATCGACTCAAAGCTACCAGCAACCACGTACAGAAGTCCGCTAAGGGCAGTCATTCGAATATCATAAACATCTCTATAATTTGGCTAATTGACGTCTGCAAGCCGGACTACGGGCTTAGAGGATCATATATGTATGTAAAACACGTCTCGCTTATAAATTTTGGTCCATTTATCAAGGCAGATTTCGAGTTTTCGGGGGCTGCCATCAACATCGTGGTGGGGGCCAACGCAACCGGGAAGACTCAGCTTTGTGGTGCCATAATTGCTGCGATCGTGGGACGGCCTGCTATCCAGACTCGCGAAGGTGCCACTGGACCGTCAGAGGTATCAGTCACACTGATTGAAGGTTTTTTAACTGAGATGGCGACGCTTTATGTCACAGAGAACTCGCCTGGGAGGGTTTCCGTTTCACAGGAGCCATGTCCATTGGCGATTCAAATCTTAGCCACAATGAGTGACCCTTACGGGGCGCGCCTGGTTCTAGCGGAAGGAGGCGAATCGCATGACCTGATAAATGACGATCTGAAAGTAATCGAGAGCGAGTTACCGGAAAGTATTAAGTATCACGAGCGATGGTTACAGATGCGTAACAACTGGTCATCCAATCAATATATCGGATCACGAGGCGAGAACGACTTAGCTCTCGTTGTGCGAGAGTTAGCTATACGAAAAAAAACAAAATCAAACCTGCCGCTTTTGATAGATGGCCTCGGGATGCATTGGGATCAAGCAACTGGGGTCTTTGCAATTGAGGTTTTAAACGAAATAGCAAAAATTTCCCAAGTAGTCGTTTTCACAAACCGGGAGGACTTTTTCGTGAATGGCACAACCATCGAAATTTTTCAACCTGAGAGGAGGTCAGATGCATTGGCGGGTTACAACAACCGTCTCTTCGCGCCACAAAGCACTGGGCGCAGACGGAGGCAAATTCCAGCGTGGATAAAAGGGGCTAAATTCCCGAACCAAGAGAACCGCGTTTGCGAACTGAAGGAGATAAAAGGAAATAATCCAATAGGGTCAATAAAATCACTCGTCGATCAATATGCGGTAGCGTTCATGAACGCTGGAGTTTCGCAAAATGGCTCAATATATTGGGGTGTTCGCGACGAAGACTTATCTATTATTGGTGTGTCTTTATCAGAGCGAGAATGTGATGAGCTTCGGCGAGTTGTCACAGAGAAGCTCCATAAAATTGCACCCGCGATAGCACCGACTGCTTATCAAATAGAATTGCATCCCGTAAGTGACGGTATGAAAATTATTGACAGTCTATATCTCGTCGAGGTGAGAATCCCAGCAGTTCGCCGCACCTTGCTATTCGCAACGGGAAGTCAAGAAGTTTACGTTAAAACTGACGCAGGAAAGCGACGATTGTCCGCAGTAGAAATTCAATGTGAGCTACTGAGACGAGTGGGAGTCGAGCCATCTTTCTAAAATTTTTCTAAATACTATAATATTGAACTTGGTGTCAGCGCAGCGAACTATAGTTGAGCGAAACGAATTCAAAAAAAACACTGATAGTTTCAGCCATAAGGAACTAGTCACGACTTCAACTCTTATAGAGTAGCTCGATCGGCACAAAGCCACCCTCGTACTGGATAATTCGGGGACAGACCACAATTCCTAGCTTAAATGATATGCAGACGCTAGATTAATCTAGCGTCTATCCCCGCCCCCCCCCGAAAACCTGCCATCTGGAAAGTTCTTTCGTTTAACGGTTCGACTTCGGACGGGAGCTCCTAAAATGAAGCATATACTAAAGTTCTTCTTGATTCTTAGGCGCCCAAGTACATTAACAGACGCCATGTTTCGACTCAGATAAGGTGGCTTGCCCCCCTGACTTCTACTTATGCACTCACTCCTGAGGCGAAACTCTTGGCTGGGCATGCTTTGTCGCTTCAACCGTTTCACTTGCCATAGTCATCACATTTAGCGTCGCGGAATTTTCTATCGCTATAGCCTCCTCCACTCTTTCTACAAATAGCCGAAACGCCTCTTGATCATTCATTCCGAAATATCGACCCACCCTAGACCGATACAAAAACTCTTCATGACCTAACAACTGTTCGGTAGATCGATAATTTTTCCACTGTTCCCTATAGTGGTAAACGCTCTCTAACGACACCGCAATAACAACCAACAAACTAATAACAGTAAGGAGAAGCTGTATTACCGAAACACCTAAAACAATATACGAAAATGACACATTCGCTAAAACAGGTACAACACTTCCTCCAACCACAGAGAAGGCACGCATATACAAATACCGACTTTTCATTCTTACAGCTTTCTTATCATACCAGCCTTTATATTGAGCCACCCTATCAGCAATATAAGACTCAGGAGATATTGGAACCAATGACGACATCTCATCGCTACGCATTTATAGTACTCCAGAAAAACCTAAACAATATGGTCAAGCTCAAAACGAAAAAGGCCGCAGATTTATTTTTCCTCCACCGCGAGGGGGGGGGTAATCCCAACCTAAAATATTCCTTCAGCAGGTATAGAACATGGGCACAGATTTATTTTCCGTCTAGCAAACCATCTCCAATAGACGATTCAAGCTTAAACTAGAAAACATACCTAATTTTTTCCGAGAGAAAAAACTATAAATACCATACAGAAACTCGCATACCCGTAGCGCACATTTAAATCATTGGTTATTTTTTGGAGTATATTTCCCGAATACTCAAACAAAATCACTCTATCTTAGAAAGCGAAACAAGCAACCACCGTACCGTTTCATGTCCAGACATCGAACTGACTTGGACCGCCTTCTTCAAAACAGCTTTATACATATCATTTATTTTCGAATGCCTTACACTTGTTACAGCCTCATCCAAAACCTTACCACTATACTCAACATTATCATTAGTACGCAATCTATAGCGATTAGTTCGGGTATCCAATCCAAGCAACTCTGCAATCACTACGTGCTCAGTAGACATATCAACTTCGATCTGCGATACAATTTCATATGCTTTGTCAACTTGCTCCCTTGACAAGGTCACTGACTTACTCAGCTCTTTATTTGGTGATCCCCATTCTATTTTAATCGGGGACCCAAGCATTTTTACCTCTTTCAAGAAAGCCCTATATTTAGAGGTTACACGCGCACGTAACAAGTGAAGCTGATTGCTCAGCTGATCTTCATCATCACCAGCCAACATCAACACCATCATTAACTGCAATGACTCAGCCAATAACGAATTAGAAAAAAGCTCGACATTTAAATTTGATTTAAATTGAATACCAAAAGAACCTTCGAATATTTGACAAGCATTCAATCTGGTTTTATCTAAAACCGCCGCAGGAATTGGACCTTTGACTGTGACGTTCCCCTCAACTGTTTGACCAAGAGCGTCAACCAACTCCTGAGAGGTAATTAACATATGACCCAATGATCTAATTCCGATCTCGGGTAAATTGGTGTCAACAGGATATAGATGTATATTATAAGTCTCCCTATTTGATGATAATGCTGCTTCCTCTGCATCAATAGCGCCTAAACCGTACTTCTTTCTAGTTGTAGACTTAAGAAATGCATTTTCTGTCGGAAGATCATCTAGGGGAACCTGTTCTGGAAAAATGAATTCTACTAACCCCACCCCATAGAAATTCGTTTCAACCTTTGCTAGATATCCGTCCTCTGGTAACAAAAAAGCTTGATTTAAATTCATTCTCCGATCGATTAATGTATTAATTCGATCTATAGAAATAGGCAAATAAAGCCATTCAAAGCGCTCACCATCATCATAAGTTGAGACCACTAGAAAAAAAGAGCCTGACCGATTTCTACATGTAAAAAGACGTGGAAAATCAAAGAACTCAAAAACCTCAAAGAACGTCAACTCTCCGAGCTGCGTAGATACTGGAAGACTAAGCATTGCTTGACTCCCTAGCAATTACTGTAAATACATCAACAATATTTTGGATATTTTCCGGAAGCCACCAAGTTTTATGCCCCTGGCAATTAGACGAAGGCGTACTGGCCCATACTCCTAACGGGGCACTAAACTTCGCCACCGCGATTTTCTTCTTTTTCATGGCCGGCACAGCCTCCGCCAACTCGTAACAAGCGGAAAGATCTGCATAAACAGAAAGCCCACGCGCATTACATTCCTGAGTTCCCCAATCATGCTCTGGCTTTAGATGATAATAGCTTAAAAAATCTTTAGCAGCTGGGTTGCGACCGTTGATAAATCGATATACGACCCCAGCAGTAGAACTGGCAGAAGAGGGAGGACACTGATTAGGATAATGTGCAGGCCAAGTCATCATATCTTACTTCCATGTTTCTTTATCGTAGAAGAATATCTTAGTCGATCTAATAATTCAACAACCGCCATTAACCCTCCACGCTAATCAGAACGTCTTTAAGGGGAAATAACTTAAGCTTTCGATAGAAGCCAATTATTGAACTGATCTGAAATATCAAAATTAATATTCATCCATTCCCACTTTTATATTCCATTTAAATGGCGTTATAAGGTTTTTCATTTGTTGCCCTTGGAAGGTAGCAAAATGCCACTCGATCGTCCACATCCGACGATGCATCGCTAGGTGGTAAACCTATAGAGTTCGCAAGTCATCGATCATCCCCACCTATGGGTGATACGAAGAGTTCGGCCGACGTGGGGCAATGTAGTCAACTGCTTCAGAAGCCCGATTCGAGTCCATCAAACGCCATAACTAGCTGATTTATTTATAGTTACCAGTTGGGGTACGCCAAATTTTCCACCGACTTCCAGACCCACAAAAAACCTAGCCGCACCGAATGCTACCGTTCGTCTGGTGCCGCACCATATCTCGAAGCCCCGCAATGCGGGGCTTTTTGGTTTCTGAGGGTTGGAAAGCACGAAAAATTTTGGGCGCCGTTTTGGCCGAAATGCCCAAAAAAAGCCCACACTTCATTTTTGCTCAACCGACGCCCTCACCTGGTTGATAGCTTCTCCGACCTTGTCACCTTCTGCCTATTTCCCGGAAGAGCTCAATTTCTTAAAGTGCCAAATGGCAGGTGAACCCCCTTCCCAGCCTGCGCACAACCTCACCAAGACAAGATAACGCCCGGCCCAATCAAGCCGGGACGTGTAGATCAATGCCCGGCACTCTGCCCGCCATCTACATGAAGACTCTCCCCCATCACGAACCCCGCATTCTCCAGATAAATAATCGCCTGGGCGATTTCACTCACCTCCCCCATGTGCCCAACCGGGTGCATTTGCCCCAGCGCAGCATGGCTTTCCTCGCCATGCATCGGCGTCTTGATGATCCCCGGGCTTACCGCATTCACTCGGATACCGCGCTTGGCGTATTCAATCGCCAATGATTTGGGCGCTGAGTTCAGGCCGCCTTTGGTGATGTGGACGATGTCGCCGGCGTTGTTCTTTTCCATCTCGGCAATGGCAAGTTGAGTGATATAGAAGAAGCCGTAGGCGTGCATCGGGAGGGGATAAAGATGGGGCCGGGTACATCATCAGTGCCGTGGTGTAACAAACATGCCTCGCACTGGCGGGCAAAAAAAAAACCCCGAACCAGTCGGGGTTTTTTAGCGCCTGGCATCAGGCGCGACGCCAGATCAATTAGAAAACGTTGATCGGGTAGTCGGCGAACAGACGGATTTCGTTACCGCCTACGTTGTACTGGTCAGCGTTATTGGAGACGCGCAGCCACGAGGCACGAGCACGCAGGCTCAGGTCTTTGGCCGGACCGCTCTGGACCACGTACTTGAACTGGTTCCAGATTTCACGCTCGGAGCCATCGCCGCGGTTGGTGCCGTCGTCGATGTTGGTACCGCGCACGTAGGCGACGTTGTAGGTCAGGCCCGGTACGCCGAAGGTGGCGAAATCGATGCCGTAGCCGACTTGCCACGAACGCTCGTCCTTACCGTTGAAGTCAGACCAGTAAGAGTTGGCCAGCAGGATGGTGTTACCACCGTCGCCGATGCCGCCAGCGTTGCGGTAGCCGCCGTACAGGTAGCCGGTGTCACCGGTGCTGCGCTGGTGAGCGACGGTGAAGCTGTGCGGGCCAACAGCCCACGTGGCGCCCAGGCTCCAGATTTTGTTGTCGCGGGCGTCAGCATCTTTCTGGTTTTCCAGGGCGAAGCTGCGGTCCAGCTTGGTTTTGTAGCCGTTGAAGTCAAACGTCAGCGATTGCTTCTCTGGCAGGGCCAGGACGTAGTTGACGTTGACGTATTGCTTCTTCAGCACGTCCTGCATGTCCGAGGCATACAGCGCAGCCGACAAGCTCTCGGTGAATTTGTAGCTACCACCGATGTAGTCGATGCTTTTCAGGCGGCCGCTGTCGGTGCCTTCCGCGCTCTTGCGCGCTTCTTTGGTGAAGTGACCCGCGTCCAGTTGCAGACCGGCGATCTCTTTGGAAACGATCGACGTACCGGTGTAGGTTTCCGACAACAGACGGGAGTTGTCGTACTGCAGCACAGGCACGGCCGGGAACTGGTCACCGTACTTGAGCACGGTGTTGGAAACGCGGAACTTCACGGCAGCGCCGCCCTTGGCCAGGTCGTGTGGTGCCGAGCCAGGGTTGTCGGTGGTGCCATTGCCCGGTTTGAAGAAGTCGATACCGCCCGCGCCGGCGCGACCTTTACCACCGTCCAGACGGATAGCGTATTGGCCGATCACGTCCACACCCACACCGACGGTGCCTTGGGTGAAACCAGACTCGAGCTTGCCGATGAAGCCTTGGCCCCATTCGGCTTTGTCTTGCTTGCCGTTTTTGTAGTCACGGCTGATGTAGGCGTTACGTGCGGCGATGTTCAGGTGGCTGTCTTCGATAAAACCCTTGGACTGGTCCTGGTCGTTTGCCATTGCTGTCGATGCGCTCAAAATCCCCAGAGCGATCAGACTCATCCGTTGCTTCAACATTTTCTTGTATTCCTTATTCCTGGTTGAGTACGCGCTGTGACACCAGGCTCCGTGTCGCTTTTCTGGTGTCGACTGATTCCGGAAAAAAGAAGGCCCGCGGACGACTGAACATGCCGCGGGCCTTTTTTATTGGATGAGTCATGGCGGTTAGCCACAGGCGTTGGGCGCAATCCTAGTCGCGCCCGGAACTATGTGTCAATTTCGCGAATCGTCTGTATTTAGGCGAAATAATTCTAAGCGATGCGCTTCAGCCGTTCTGAAAGCGACAAAAAACCGCACCTGAAACGTCAAAAAACACATTTAGTAATACATTTCAAAGCCGGTACGTTTGGGAATACATAACTTACGCAAATGCAAAGCATTACCATTAACGCGCAGTTTTCCTCCCTAACAATTCGGATACATTCCTTCATGCCAGCCCCTCGCCTGACGCCCCTTACCCTTGGGCTTTCTGTTCTGCTGTCTGCCGGTTTTGCCTGTGCGGCCACCACCTTGCCCGAAACCTCTATCAGCGCCGAAGCTGACGAAGACGACCCGCGCATCAAGGAAACCAGCACCGCCACCCGCACCGCCACACCGGTGCGTTATGTGCCCCAGGCTATCGATTCAGTGAAGACCGAAAGCCTGCGTTCCTACGGCACCAATGACCTGGGCCAGGCGTTGAGCGGGATTCCCAACGTGAGCAGCGGCGCCGACACGCGTTTTGACAGTTTGCGCATCCGCGGTTTCGACGCGAGCAATGACTTCTATCTGGATGGCATCCGCGACGACAGCCAGTACGTTCGCGACCTGCATAACATCGAGCGCATCGAAGTGCTCAAAGGCCCGGCCGCGGTACTCTACGGGCGAGGCGGTCAGGGAGGGATCGTCAACCGCGTGAGCAAACTGCCCACCGCCGGGCACACGTCGAGCATCGAGGCCCAAGGCGGCAGCAACGATCTGCGCAGTGTGTATGCCGACCTCAGCACCGACCCCACCGACAACATCAGCCTGCGCCTGAACATGGGCAACCAGGACAACAACAGCTTTCGTGATGGCGTCAGCGGCAATCGCCAACTGTTCGCCCCGTCCATGAGCTGGCAGCTCACGCCGGACCTGAACTGGCTGGTGCAGTACGAATACAGCCGCTACAACCGCACGCCGGACCGTGGCATTCCCGGGGTCAACGGCCGGCCGGCAGATGTGAGCCGCAGCACGACCTACGGCGACAGCCGCGATTACATCGACGACAAGACGCAGTCGCTGCGCTCCAAGTTGGCCTATGAGCTCAACGACAACTGGCAACTGCGCCAGACCTTAGGTGTGTTCAAGCTCGACAGTGATTTCGACAACACCTACCTCACCGGCTACACCCCGGCGACCAACAGCGTCACGCGCCAGCGCTGGCAGCAGGACCTGACCACCCTCAACATCTTCAATAGCGTCGAGCTCGAAGGTGGCTTCAGCACCTTCGGCCTGGAACACCGCCTGCTCACCGGCCTTGAACTGGGCAGCCAGCGCCGTGATCCGAAGCTGTACACCGCCACTACCGTCGCACAAGGCGGCCGCGTCGTACCGCCTCTGGACCTCAACCAGCCCAATCGTAACCTCAGCCATACCGGGCGGATGAGTGTGTCGAGTGACAACCACACCGAAGTCGAAAGCCGCGCCCTTTATGTACAGGACCAACTGCGCCTGAATGACCAGTGGCAGATACTCGCAGGCCTGCGCTACGACCGCTTCGAGGTCGACACCAAGAACAAGCTGCTCAACACCCAGCAGGACGTTAAAAGCCACAGCACCAGCCCGCGCTTCGGCCTGGTCTGGACGCCGCTGGAGCATCATTCGTTCTACGCCTCATGGAGCAAGACCTTCTCGCCTGCGGGTGGCGGCCTGATCGGCATCACGCCAAACGCCGCCGGCAGCGTCAACGACCTGAGTCCCGAGCTGACCAAGCAGAAGGAAATCGGGGTCAAGAGCGACTGGCTCGACGACCGCCTGAGCACCACCTTGGCGGTGTACGAACTGGAACTCTACAACCGCCGCACCAGCGACCCACTGAACCGCACCATCACCCTGCTCAGCGGTTTGCAGCGCTCACGCGGCGTTGAGCTGACCGCCACCGGCAAGCTCGTCGGCAACTGGTACGTGCGCGGTGGTGTGGGCCTGCAAGACGCCAAGGTCGAGAAGGACAACAACGGCTTCGAAGGCAAGCGCGTCAGCGATGTGGCCAAGCGCAATGCCAGCCTGTTCATCACCTGGAAACCGGAGATGGGCTGGTATGCGGAAACCGGTTTGACGTTGGTGGGCGATCGCTATGCCGACAGCCTCAACACCGTGGTGCTGCCGGGCTATGGCCGTTGGGACGCATTGGCCGGCTTCCGCCAGAAGGAGTGGGATGTGCGGGCGGCGCTGAACAATATCGCGGATAAAACCTACTACGCGTCTGCGACCAGTGTGGCGCAGATTCAGCCAGGGGATCCGCGCAGTCTGGTGGTGACAGGCACGTACAGTTTCTAAAGCTACACACCCTTCAAATGTGAGAGCGGGCTTGCTCGCTCCCACATTTTGATCTCAGTGTTCTCTAGTTGTTTATCAACTCGCACAACGCGTGCACTTCGTCCTCACTGAACAAGCCCACCGGGTACCGTTCACTCATCACGCTGCGCCAATCAGGCTGCTGCCGGATCTGCCGCGAGCCGTTTTCCTTCAACCAGAGCGCCAGCGCATGAATCGCGTCACCGTCGACCCGCAAGGGGTGGAAGGTACGCGTGTACATCAGGTTGATATCGGCATTCATTTCAGCGCTCTCTCCTACTGCGTGAGCGGCTAACTTACTCAAGGTTTATGACAGAACTGCGCAGTCATCACCCTGGGCCACTGTGACAACAGCGATACAAGAGCTATGCCAATGTCTCGTGTTCATAGGCAGGTGGACACAAAAAAGCCCGCGACCTTGCTGGGGCGCGGGCTTGCTGGGGGCGTTGAAACCGGGTGGCCCCGGCTATCGCCAGGATGCTGTTACAACTGCACTCAATTTTTGTGCGGCGCGGGCTGCTGTTGGGTCAGACAGTGGATATTGCCGCCACCCAGTAACAGTTCGCGGCCGGGCACCATCACCACTTCGTGCTGCGGGAACAGGTCCTGCAGGATCGCCTTGGCCTGGCTGTCCAGCGGGTCATCGAAGCTCGGCGCGATGATGCCACCGTTGACGATCAGGAAGTTGACGTAGGAACCGGCCAACCGCACGGTCGGATTACGCTCCTGGGTGCCGTCAACCGGGTCTACACCGGCGCACTCTGCCTCGGTGGCATACAGCGGCCCGGGGATCGGCATTTTATGCACTGTGAACGAGCGACCCTGGGCGTCAGTGCTGCTTTGCAGCACCTTCATCGCGGCGTGGCAGCGTGCGTAGTTCGGGTCTTGCGGGTCATCGGTCCAGGCCAGCAGCACTTCCCCTGGACGCACGTAGCAGCAGAAGTTATCCACGTGGCCGTCGGTTTCGTCGTTGAACAGACCGTCCGGCAGCCAGATGATCTTATCCACCGCCAGATTGGCGCTCAGCACCGCTTCGATCTGGGCACGGTCGAGGTGCGGGTTGCGATTGGGGTTGAGCAGGCATTCTTCGGTGGTGATCAGGGTGCCTTCGCCGTCGACATGGATCGAACCGCCCTCCAGCACAAAGCCTTCGGTGCGATAGCGCGGGGCGCGTTCGATCTCGAGGATTTTGCCGCCGACCTGCGAGTCGCGGTTCCACGGCGAATACAGGCCGCCGTCAAAACCGCCCCAGGCGTTGAAGTCCCAGTTCACGCCGCGCACTTCGCCAGTGTGGTTGATCACAAAAGTAGGGCCGGTGTCGCGCACCCAGGCGTCGTCACTGGACATCTCCACCACACGGATATTTGGCACATCCAGGCGCGCACGGGCATTTTCATACTGGCCGGCGGAAACCGCCACGGTGACCGGCTCAAACCGCGCAATGGCCTTGGCCACCGCCACGTGAGCGGCCTGCGCCGGCTTGCCGCCCAGGCGCCAGTTGTCCGGGCGCTCAGGCCAGATCATCCAGGTCTGGGTCTGTGGCGCCCATTCGGCAGGCATGTGGAAGCCATCGGCGCGAGGGGTGCTGTGCAGGGTGGTCATGGCGTTCAGGACTCCGAATGGGGTGAAGGCCGACTTTATAGCGGATAAAAATCGGCTTTATAAGCTAAAAAATATGATAGGCGATGAATATGACAGCAATTAACCGATAACAATCGATTATTTACAGCTGCTCATCCAGCACCTTCGACAGCATGTCGACAAAGAAGTCCACACTGCGTCGGGACGTGACCATCGGCGGCTTGATCTTGAGAATGTTTAAATAATCACCGGTGGGCTGCATGAAAATTCCCAACTCCCGCAGGCGGTCACACAACAACGTTGTTTCTTCGGTGGCGGGCTCCAGCGTTTGCCGGTCGCGCACCAACTCGAGGCCCAGATAAAACCCGGAGCCGTGGACGGCGCCCACCAGAGGATGGCGATCGATCAGTTGTTCCAGTCGCGCCTTGAAATGCCCACCGACCACCTGGGCGTTTTCCCACAGCTTTTCTTCTTGCATCACATCCAACACGGCCATGCCGATCCGGCAACTCACCGGGCTGCCTCCCGACGACGAGAAGAAATACCCCTCGGCCTCGAGCGCCTCAGCAATTTCACGCCGGGTAATCACCGCGCCGAGGGGCTGGCCGTTGCCCATGCCCTTGGCCATGGTGATGATATCGGGCACCACACCCTGCTCTTCAAAGCCCCAGAAAAAATGCCCCATGCGGCCGTAACCCACCTGCACCTCATCGGCGATGCACACGCCACCCTGGGCGCGTACCCGCGCATACACCTGCTGCAGATAGCCCGGTGGCAACGAAATACCACCGGCATTGCCGTACACCGGCTCACAGATAAAGCCCGCCAATGGGCGCTTGCTCGCGGCGATTTTCGCCAGGTTGTGCTCCACGCTTCTGACGTAATCGGGCGCGCTGTCCTGCCCACGGAACTCACCGCGATAGGTGTTGGGCGCCGTCACCGGGTGCACCCAATCCGGGCGGCTGCTCAAGGCCTTGGGGTTGTCGGCAATCGACGTGGACACTGCATCCGCCGCCACCGACCAACCGTGGTAAGCCTCCAGCACGCTGAGCATGTCGCGCCCGCCGCTGTAGGCCCAGGCCAGGCGGATCGCCAGGTCATTGGCTTCGGTACCACTGTTGACCAGGAACACCCGGTCCATGCCTTCCGGTGCCAGCGCCAGCAAACGTTCGGAAAACTCGGCAATCGCCGCGTAGTGAAAGCGCGAGTTGGTGTTGAGCAATGACCATTGCCGCGCCGCCACCGCCGCCATGCGCGGGTGACCGTGGCCCAGCACGGCCACGTTGTTGAGCATGTCCAGGTAGGAACGGCCCTGCATATCGATCAAGTGATTGCGCCAGCCGCGCTCGATGCGCGGCGGGTCGACGTAATAGTGCTTTTGCGAACGGGCGAAACTGGCGTCGCGGCGGGCCAGCAGGGCCTCGGGGTCCAACTCAGGTTCGGCGTCGCAGGCCAATCCCAGCACCGCTGCGGGTGAAGGGCACAGCGTTTGCCAGGCCTGCGCGCGGGAAGGCGTGCAAAACAGCGGTGCGGGCCCGTCAGTGCGGCAGAGTTGCACGGTCAGCGGGCCTTCAACCGCACCGATCACCTGGCCCTTGAGCACCGCCCCACCCGGCTGAACCAGCGCTTTTACGCCCCACAGTCGTACGTTTATCGCGTTGCTGTGCACCTGGAGTTCGCCATTGACACCCGATCGCACAATGCCGGCGAACGGCGCTTCAACGGCAGTCCCCTGAGGCACCTGTAATTCGACGTGCAACGGGAAGGTCTCGGGCTCGTGGGCGCTGTCCGGCTGGGTACGCGACAAACGGTATTGCCCATAGCGACTCGCGGCCAGGCCGTGCAGCAGCGCCGCATCCTGCAACAAACGCTGATCGATACCGGGTTGCTCCCAATTCCCGGCGTCGAAATGCGGGCTGAGTACACCCAGGTCGATCAGCGCGAACTCACGCCCGACCAGCCCCGGCAGCAAAGGCGCGAAGCCTTGCCCGTCGATCGGTGCCGGTGCCTGCCCGACGCTGCTTAGAATCGCCGCCTCCATCAGCTCAAACGGCACTGACGTCGCCACATGGAAAATTTCCCACTCATGCTCGGCGTTTTTCAACAGGTAAGTATTATCCGGGTCCAGGCGCTGCTGTTGCTCGCTGCTCAAGACCAGCACCGCCGCACGGGCGACGATCAGCGGCCACAGCGCCTGCAATTCTGCCGGCTCTAACGGTGTCACCGCGTGACAGGCCTGGATCGCCGGCAAGATCGCAAAGGGATCGCCCTCAGCGTGATGCAACAGGGCGGCGCAGGTGACCGACAGGTCGGCAATACGCCAGGTGTGCACCAGGTCGCCGAAATCGATCACGCCCCGGACCTGCCAATGCCGCTGCGCATCACGCTGCCACACGACGTTGTCGTCGGTGATGTCCATGTGCACCGCTTGCCACGGCAGGCGGTCGGCCACGGCGTGCAGGCGCGTCGCGACCTGCTCGGCCGCCTGCTCCAGTGCGGCGCGCTGGGGCAGGTTTTCAAGCGTCGCCAGCAGGTGGGCAATCAATGCCTGGGCGTGACGCGGGTCCCACTGCAAGGTGCGATCCAGACCAGGGTGCTTGAAATCGGCCAGCGCCAGGTTCATGCGCCCGCACAGCTCACCAAAGCCTGCGATCACGTCACGGCCCAGATGGGGCTGATGGGTCAACGGCTGGCCGTCGATGTACCCCAACAGCCGCAGATGCAGGGTCTGGCCGTCCACCACGACCGAGAGCAACTCTTCACCGGTGAGCGCCTGGATGACCTCGGGCACCTGCACGTGTGCATCGGCCTTCAGACTGTTCAGCGCCGCGTGCTGCGCCTGCAGCTCAACGGCCGCGTAGTCACCCCGGCAGATCTTCAGAACGAAGCGGCCACGGTCGCTGTCGACTCTATAATTGAGGTCTTGCTGGCTACCCAGTGACTGCAAGGTGCCGGTGAGGCCGTAATGCTGCTCGAGCAACTGTGCGGCCCGGTCGGAGCTGACGTGTGGGCAAGGCAGGCTGGCGCGATGAATCAACGTGGCGAGCAACATTGTGACGACCTCTGTTTTTTCAGGCGTCTATATCGCCACCTTTAAGGGGGTTAAGGCAACCCCCAATGCACACCGCGCTTGCGCAGCCCTGCGTCACAACTCAAGCTATGCTTCATTCGCTTAATGTCCGTCTAAGGAAAAGGCCCCCGACATGCGCATTCTCATCACCGGCGGCGCTGGTTTTATCGGCTCTGCCCTGATCCGCCATTTGATTGAAAACACCGAGCACCAAGTGCTCAACCTGGACAAACTCACCTACGCCGGCAACCTGGAGTCGCTGACCAGCATCGCGTCCGACAGCCGCTATGAGTTCGTCCAGGCCGATATCGTCGACCAGGCCACCGTCAGCGCCGTACTGGCGCGCTTCGAGCCGCAGGCGATCATGCACCTGGCAGCCGAGTCCCATGTCGACCGCTCCATCGACGGCCCGTCGGATTTTATCCAGACCAACATCGTCGGTACCTACAGCTTGCTTGAAGCCACCCGCGCCTATTGGCAGAAGCTCGATGAGCCGGCCAAGCGCGCGTTCCGCTTCCATCACATTTCCACCGACGAGGTGTACGGCGACTTGCATGGTGTGGACGATCTGTTCACTGAAACCACACCCTATGCGCCCAGCTCACCGTACTCGGCCAGCAAGGCAGCGTCCGACCACCTGGTCCGCGCCTGGCAGCGCACCTACGGCCTTCCGGTTTTGCTGACCAACTGCTCGAACAACTACGGGCCGTTCCACTTCCCCGAGAAGCTGATCCCGCTGGTGATCCTCAACGCCCTCGCGGGCAAGCCACTGCCGGTCTACGGTGACGGCTTGCAGGTGCGCGACTGGCTGTTCGTCGAAGACCACGCCCGCGCACTGCTCACAGTAGTCACCGAAGGTGTGGTCGGCGAGACCTACAACATTGGCGGGCACAACGAGCAGAAGAATATCGACGTAGTGCGCGGCATCTGCGCCCTGCTCGAAGAGCTCGCGCCACAGCGCCCGGCCGGGGTCGCGCAATTTGCCGACCTGATCACCTTCGTCAAGGACCGCCCAGGCCACGATCAGCGCTATGCGATCGATGCGAGCAAGATTGAACGCGAGCTGGGCTGGGTTCCTGAAGAAACCTTCGAATCCGGTTTGCGCAAGACCGTGCAGTGGTACCTCGATAACCTGGAATGGTGCCGCAGGGTCCAGGACGGCAGTTATCAGGGCGAACGTTTGGGCAACACCGACTTTAAGGATCTGATTGCATGATGAAGGGAATCGTATTGGCCGGCGGTTCCGGCACGCGTTTGCACCCCATTACCCTGGGCGTCTCCAAGCAATTGCTGCCGGTGTACGACAAGCCGATGATCTACTACCCGATCTCGGTGCTGATGCTGGCGGGGATCAAAGACATCCTAGTGATTTCCACACCGGTGGACCTGCCGCAATACCGCAACCTGCTGGGTGATGGCAGCCAGTTTGGCGTGCGTTTCAGTTATGCCGAACAGCCGTCGCCCGATGGCTTGGCCCAGGCGTTCCTGATTGGCGAGGCGTTTATCGGCGAAGACCCGGTGTGCCTGATCCTGGGCGACAACATCTTCCACGGCCAGCACTTCGGCGATCAATTGCGCACCGCGGCCGAACGCGCTAGCGGGGCCACGGTATTCGGCTACTGGGTCAAGGACCCGGAGCGTTTTGGCGTGATCGACTTCGACAAGGAAGGCCGTGCCCTGTCCATCGAAGAAAAACCGGCCAAGCCCAAGTCGCCCTATGCGGTCACCGGCCTGTATTTCTACGACAACGACGTGATCAAGATCGCCAAGGACGTTAAGCCTTCGCCCCGTGGGGAGCTTGAGATCACCGACGTCAACAACGCCTACCTCAAGCGTGGCGACCTGCACGTAGAGCGCTTCGGCCGCGGCTTTGCCTGGCTGGACACCGGTACCCATGACAGCCTGCTCGAAGCCTCCACCTATGTGCAGACCATCGAGCATCGCCAGGGCTTGAAAGTCGCCTGCCTGGAAGAAATCGCCTACGAAAATGGCTGGATCGACCGTGACTATCTGCTGGAGCGTGCCAAGTACTTTGGCAAGACCGGCTATGGTCAATATCTTTTCACGCTCGCAGGGGAAACTGCATGAAGGTGACCGCCACTGAGTTGCCCGGTGTACTGATCATCGAGCCGAAGGTTTTTGGCGATGAACGCGGTTTTTTCTATGAGAGCTACAACGCCCGGAATTTCGCACAAGCCACTGGTCAGCACGTGGATTTTGTCCAGGACAACCACTCGCGTTCGCAAAAAGGCGTCTTGCGCGGTTTGCACTACCAGATCGAACACGCTCAGGGAAAACTGGTGCGTGTCACAGCGGGTGAAGTCCTGGACGTAGCGGTGGACATCCGCCGCAGCTCACCGCATTTTGGCAAATGGGCCAGCGTGCGCTTGTCTGCCGAAAACAGCCGTCAACTGTGGATTCCGCCGGGGTTTGCCCATGGTTTTGTCGTGCTCAGTGACTCTGCTGAATTCCTCTACAAAACCACCGATTACTACACGCCCTCTGCGGAACGCTGCATTCGCTGGGACGATGCTGATCTGGATATCGATTGGCAGTTTGCCGGTACCCCGACGCTGTCCGGCAAGGATCAAAACGGCAAAAGCCTGAAAGAGGCAGACCTTTTCCCATGAAGGTCTTGATCACCGGCCAACACGGCCAAGTCTCCCGAGAACTGCAACTGCAGCTCCAAGGCCTGGGCGAGCTCATCGTCCTGGGCCGCGACCAGCTTGACCTGGCCAACGTCGACCAGATCCGCCAGCAAATCCGGGCCCATCGCCCCAACCTGATCATCAACGCCGCAGCCCACACTGCCGTCGATCAAGCCGAAAGCGAGCCGGACGCGGCGTTCGCGATCAACGCCATTGCTCCTGGTGTTCTCGCAGAAGAAGCCAAGGCCCTGGGCAGCCCGTTGATCCACTACTCAACCGACTACGTGTTCGACGGCAGCAAGCCGGCCCCCTATACCGAAGCTGACACGCCGAACCCGCTGGGCGTCTACGGCCAGAGCAAACTGGCGGGCGAGGAGGCGATTGCGGCGGTGGGCGGCGAATACTTGGTCCTGCGCACCAGCTGGGTCTATTCCAGCCATGGCAAGAATTTCCTGCTGACCATGCAGCGCCTGCTGCAGGAGAAACCTCAGATGCGCATCGTCGCCGACCAGATCGGCGCGCCGACGTGGGCTGGCAGCATCGCGCGCAGCACGCGTGCGCTGATCGAGCGCTGGCAAGCGGGCGAACCGGGAGAATGGGGTGTCTACCACCTGACCGACCAAGGTGAGACCTCGTGGTTCGGTTTTGCCGAGGCCATCGGCGCGCATCTGCGCACGCAGGGCAAAGCGTGCGCCGAACTGGAAGCGATCCCTTCCAGTGCCTACCCGACGCCAGCCAAGCGCCCCTTGAACTCGCGCCTTGACTGCAGCCGCCTGCAGCAGCAATGGCACGTCAGCCAGCCGAGCTGGCAAGACGCATTACGCGAGTGTCTTGCACAGCCGCACTAGGCATAATGCGCCTGTCCCCACAGGCGCATGACTCCCATGACCCCATCCCTCCCGCGTAGACCCCGCTGGCGCAGCCTCGCCCTGCTGGCGTTGTGCTTGGCACCGCTGCTGTGGCCGCTGGAGCACCTGGCTGAGCGTTATTACCGCAGCGAGCTGGCGGGGCAGAATCGTCAGACCCTCGATCTGTACGTGGCCAACCTGCTCGGCACCCTGCACCGCTATGAAGTGTTGCCGCAGATCCTCGGCGACCTGCCGGCCCTGCGCACAGCGCTGGATGCGCCCCAAGTCAGCACCAACCTGGTCAACGCCAACCTGCTGCTCAAGGATGTCGCCGCCCAGGCCGGGGTGGAAGTGATGTACCTGATGGACACCCGCGGCAAGACCCTCGCCGCGTCCAATTGGGATAAACAGGACAGCTTTGTCGGGCGCAACTTCTCGTTCCGCCCCTACTTCAGCGAAGCCATGGACGGACGCCTGGGGCGCTTTTTCGGCCTGGGCACCACCTCGGCCAAACGCGGTTACTTCTTTGCTGCCGCCGTGCGTGATGGCGAGAAAATCATCGGTGTGCTGGTGGTCAAGGTGGACCTGGACCACACCGAAAGCCTGTGGGGCAATACCCCGGAACAGCTCTTGGTGACCGACCATAACGGCGTGGTCATCTTGACGTCGCGCCCGCAATGGCGATTTCGCGCCACCCGGCCGCTGACCGCCGCAGAGCGCCAGGCCATCATCGCCATCCAGCCCTACCCGACCCGCGATCCGCAGCCGCTGAGCCTGAGCAGCACCGCTTGGCTGCGTCAATCCACGGCCATCGCCGAGACGGGCTGGAACGTGGAGATCCTCGCGCCGCGCTCGCTGATCAACCGGCCGGTGCGTACAGTCGTTGCGGTGGGCGGCGCCACGCTCTTGGTCTTGATGTTGCTGCTGGGGTTGATGATGCAACGCCGCCGCCATTACCTGGAACGCATTGCCTTTGAAGCCAAGGCCCGTCGCGAGCTGGAAGCGCGCGTGGTCGAGCGGACCAGCGACCTGGAAGGCCTCAACCGTCGCCTGAAACAGGAAGTGCTGGAACGCGAACACGCCCAGCAGGAATTGGTGCGCGCCCAGGATGACCTGGTGCAGGCGGGCAAACTGTCGGCATTGGGCACCATGTCGGCGAGCATCAGCCATGAACTCAACCAACCCCTGGCGGCGATTCGCAGCTACGCGGAAAACGCCGAGATCCTGCTCGACCATGAGCGCACCACTGATGCGCGCGGCAATCTCAAGCTGATCAGCGAACTGACCGGGCGCATGGCCTCGATCATCGCCCACCTGCGCGCCTTTGCCCGCCGCGACCGCCATGCGCCAGAGAGCGTGGCCCTGCAACCGGCGCTGGACGATGCGCTGGCGTTGCTGGCCAAGCGGCGGCGGTCGATGGAGGTGGAGCTGATCCGTGACTTGCCGGAAGCGACCCTGTGGGTGCAAGCCGGCGAAACTCGCCTGCGACAGGTGCTCGGCAACCTGCTGGCCAACGCCCTCGACGCCCTCACCGAAAAAGGCCCGCCGCGCAAACTGTGGCTGAGTGCCGAAACCACCGAACAGGGCGTCAACCTGTACATTCGCGACAACGGCCCGGGCTTTTGCATGGAGGCCCTGGGCCGCGCCAGCGAGCCGTTCTATACCACCAAGACACGCACCCAGGGCCTGGGCTTGGGCCTGGCGATCTGTGACACCCTGATGCGTGCCTTTGGCGGCGAACTGCTGTTCGCCAACCACAAGGAAGGCGGCGCGCTGTTAACCTTGAAATTGCGTGCCGGCTCGCCGGGCGTCAGTCTGCAACCGTCCGAGGACCGCAGTGTATGAGTATCGATAACCAGATTCAGGTGGTGTTGATCGACGACGATCCACACCTGCGTCAGGCCTTGTGCCAGACCCTGGACCTGGCCGGGCTGAAAGTCCTGACCCTGGGCGAAGCCACCGGCCTCACCGCGCGCTTGTCGCGGGACTGGCCAGGCGTAGTGGTCAGCGACATCCGCATGCCCGGCATGGACGGTCTGGAGTTGCTGGCAGAACTGCACGGCCAGGACCCGGACCTGCCGGTGCTGCTGATCACCGGCCACGGCGACGTGCCGCTGGCGGTGCAAGCCATGCGCGCCGGCGCCTATGATTTCCTGGAAAAGCCGTTCGCCAGCGACGCCCTGCTCGACAGCGTGCGTCGCGCCCTGGCCCTGCGCCGCCTGGTGCTGGACAACCGCAGCCTGCGCCTGGCCCTCAGCGACCGCCAGCAACTGAGCACGCGCCTGGTGGGGCACTCCCCGCAAATGCTGCGCCTGCGCGAACAGATCGGCGCGTTGGCCGCGACCAAGGCCGATGTGCTGATTCTCGGCGAAACCGGCGCCGGCAAAGAGGTGGTCGCCCGCGCACTGCACGACCTGTCCAGTCGTCGTAGCGGCCCCTTTGTGGCGATCAACGCCGGGGCGCTGGCCGAATCGGTCGTCGAAAGCGAGCTGTTCGGCCATGAGCCCGGCGCCTTTACCGGCGCGCAGAAGCGTCGTATCGGCAAGTTCGAATTCGCCAACGGCGGCACCTTGTTCCTCGATGAAATTGAAAGCATGAGCCTGGATGTACAGGTCAAACTCTTGCGCCTGTTGCAGGAGCGCGTGGTGGAGCGCCTGGGCGGCAATCAGTTGATCCCGCTGGATATCCGCATCATCGCCGCGACCAAGGAAGACCTGCGCCAGTCCGCCGACCAGGGCCGCTTCCGTGCCGACTTGTATTACCGCCTCAACGTCGCGCCGCTGCGCATTCCGCCACTGCGTGAGCGCGGTGAAGATGCACTGATGTTGTTCCAGCACTTCGCCGACGAAGCCAGCAGCCGCCACGGCCTGCCACTGCATGAGCTGCAACCGGGGCAGCGCGCGCTGCTGTTGCGCCATAGCTGGCCGGGCAACGTACGTGAATTGCAGAACGCCGCCGAACGCTTCGCCCTGGGCCTGGAACTGGCGCTGGACAGTTCGCCGGATAACCCAGCGGCTGGCGTCCTGACCTCCACACCCGGCGGCCTGAGCGAGCAAGTCGAGCAGTTCGAAAAGAGCCTGATCGCGGCCGAACTGACTCGCCCCCACGGTTCCATGCGCAGCCTCGCCGAAGCCCTGGGCGTACCGCGCAAGACACTGCACGACAAACTGCGCAAGCACGGCCTGAATTTCGCCAACCAAAGTGGCGACGACGAATGACCACTCCCACCCGCCATGAGGCCGCCATGAGCCGCGACAGCCGTTACCTGGAATCCATCCTTCACCATGACATCCCCCTTACCCGGGAAATGGGCCTCAAGGTGCTCGACTGGCACGACCAACGGTTGGAACTGCATCTGCCCTTGCACGCCAACATCAACCACAAGAGCACCATGTTCGGCGGCAGCCTGTATTGCGGCGCGGTGCTGGCGGGCTGGGGCTGGCTGCACTTGCAGTTGCGCGAAGCAGGCATTGAAGACGGGCATATCGTGATTCAGGAGGGGCAGATCAGTTATCCGCTGCCGGTTACGCGGGATGCGACGGTGGTGTGCCAGGCGCCGGAGGAGAAGGTGTGGAAACGTTTCGTGGCGACGTACAAGCGCTATGGCCGCGCGCGATTGACGTTGGAGACGTGGATTGTGAATGAGGGCAGTGAGGAACGAGCGGTGACGTTTACTGGCCAGTACGTCCTGCACCGCTAACCGCCCCAACACAAAACACCTGTGGGAGGGGGCTTGCTCCCTCCCACATTTTGATCGGCTGTGGCCTTAAGACCTGGCCAGGGTGAGCAACCGCTCACGCCATGCTGCCTTCGCCGGCAACGCCAGGAAGAACGGGTTCAACAACGATGCACGCGCCGGGTAACTGAACGGTTCACCGCTCAACTCCAACACCTCACCGCCCGCGCCTTCCAGCACGCCTTGGGCGGCTGCGGTGTCCCACTGCGACGTCGGCGCCAGGCGCGGGTAGCAATCCGCGCTGCCCTCGGCCAACAAGCAAAACTTCAACGAACTGCCGATATTCGCCAGCTTCAGTGCGCCCAGGCCTTCGCTCAAACCGTCCAACAAGCGTTCCTGCTCGGGGCTGGTGTGCCGACGACTGGCCACCACCGTAAACGACTCGCCCGCCGCCGGCGCCTCGCGAACTTGAATCTGCTTGGGCGCTTCATTCACATCCGAGCGCCAGGCGCCCAGGCCCGCGCCACCGAAGTAGCAACGGCCACTGGTGGGCATCGACACCACGCCAAATATCACCCGGCCTTGTTCGATCAAGGCGATATTGACGGTGAACTCTTCACTGCCGGCGATGAACTCCTTGGTGCCATCCAACGGGTCTACCAACCACCAGCGCTGCCAGCCGGCACGCACGCTTTGGTCGATATCGGCATCCTCTTCAGACAGCACGGGGATGCTGGGGTCCAGCGCGGTGAGGCCGGCGAGAATCAGATGGTGAGCGGCCAAGTCCGCTGCCGTCACGGGCGAATCGTCAGCCTTGGAGGTGACGGCCACGTCGGCTCGCCAGTACGGCAATATCACTTCACCGGCCTGGCGGGCCAGTTCGATCACAGGGGCAATAAACGGGTGACCTAAAAACAGTTCGCTCATGCGCTAAACGCTCCTCGCTGGGTCAGCAGGTCTCGTACCAGGTACAGCGCGGCCAGGGCGCGGCCCTCACTGAATTGCTCGTTTTGCGCAAGCTGCGACAGCTCACGCAGGTTGACCCGCTCCACACGCATGGGCTCAGGCTCATCGCCTTCCAGGCGCTCTTCATACAGATCGGTGGCCAGCACCACTTGGATTTTCTGGCTCATATAACCAGGCGACAACGACAGCTCGGTGATGTGCTCCAACTGTCGCGCGCCGTAGCCCGCTTCTTCTTTCAACTCGCGGTCCGCCGCCGCCAGCACATCCTCGCCGGGCTCGATCAAGCCCTTTGGCAGGGACAATTCATATTCATCCGTGCCGCCGCAATACTCTTCCACCAGCAACGCATGATCTTCGTCGATCATCGCCACAATCATCACCGCCCCATAGCCGGCACCGCGGCCCACCAGGCGCTCGTAGGTCCGTTCAACGCCATTGGAAAAGCGCAATTGCACTTCCTCCACGCGGAACAAACGACTACTGGCGACTATTTCGCGGGCGAGGACGGTGGGTTTCTGGCGCATAAGCGGCTCCTTGGCGTGATCGGGTTACTATACCGTGGCTTTTCCGATTGTCTGTGTCGGATATCTTTACTTACATGAGAACGTCCCATGCCCTCTTTGCCTTGGCACGCCATCGACACTGTCCTGCTGGACATGGACGGCACGCTGCTCGACCTGCATTTCGACAACCACTTCTGGATGGAGCACCTGCCGCAGCGTTACGCCGAGTTGCACGGGGTGAGCCGCGCCATGGCCGAGATGGAGTTGCAGCCACTGTTCGAGCGTAACGCTGGACAGTTGCAATGGTATTGCCTGGATTTCTGGAGTGCCGAGCTGAATATCCCGGTACGTAAACTCAAGCTGGAAACCGCCCACCTGATCGCGCTGCGCCCAGACGCCGATACCTTTCTGGCGGCGATCAAACAGGCCGGCAAGCGTGTGATCCTGATCACCAACGCTCATCGTGATTCGCTGTCATTGAAGTTGGAACGCATTGAACTGGCGCCGTATTTCGAGCGGTTGATCAGTTCCCACGACTACGGTTTCGCCAAGGAAAACCCGCAGTTCTGGGATGCCCTGCAAGCCGACATTAACTTCGACCCGGCCCGCAGCTTGTTTATCGACGACACCCTGCCGATCCTGCGCAGTGCCCAGGCGTTTGGTGTGGAGCATTTGCTCGCGGTGAAGGAGCCGGACAGCAAAAAAGGGCCCAAGGACACGGCAGAATTTGCCGCCGTCGGCGACTACCGTGATCTCATTGTCGGCCTTTGAACCAATGTGGGAGGGGCAAGCCCCCTCCCACCTTTCGTATTGGGCTTACTCAGGAATACGCAGCGTCTGCCCTGGATAAATCTTGTCTGGATGAGACAACAGCGGCTTGTTGGCCTCAAAGATCTTGTTGTACTGGTTGGCGTTGCCATACACCGCCAGGGAAATCGCGCTCAGGGTGTCACCCTTTTTCACCACAACGAAACGGGCGGCAGCTACGGCCGGGCCGGATACGGTGATCTGGTCATCCACACTGGCCACACCGGCAATATTGCCCAGCGCCAGCAAAATCTTTTCTTTCTCTTCCTGGGTGGCGACTTCACCGGTGACGGTTACCTTGTCGCCATCCACCGTGGCCTGCACATTCGGATTACCCAGACCCACTTTCGCCACGTGCTCCTTCAACTGCTCACTCGCGTTCGCATTACCCGGCGTCAACAGGTCGATCAACTTCTCGCCCGCTTCCTTAATAAAGCTAATAAGACTCATGGTGCGCTCTCCTTGATGTTTGGTTTCCAGATGCCAAAGACTAGACCAGTCCCACAGACTTGGGTTCCAGCCCGACCAAAGACCCAAACGCGCTAGAATCCCCCCGCCATTGGAATAAGCCCTGGAGCGAAGATGGACATCAAACAGCTGAAATTCCTCATCGCCCTCGACGAGACGCGTCACTTCGGCCAGGCGGCGGCACGATGCCACATCACCCAACCGACCCTGTCGATGCGCCTGCGCAGCCTTGAGGAAGAACTTGATCTTCCCCTGGTCAATCGCGGCCAGCGCTTTGAGGGGTTCACCGCGCCTGGCGAACGGGTACTGGCCTGGGCACGCACCGTGCTGGCGGCGTATGACGGCTTGCAGGCTGAAGCGGCCGCCTGTCGCGGCAACCTGGTGGGTACGTTGCGCCTGGGCGTGGTGCCGCTGTCGAGCTTTGATCCACTGGCATTAATGCAGCAACTGCACAAAGAGCACCCAAGCCTGCGTTTCGAGCTGTCGGCACTCAGCTCCGAACAAATCCTTGAACAACTGGCGAGCAATCGCCTGGATTTGGGCGTGTCCTACTTGGAGCGGCTGGACAATGAACGCTTCGACTCGCTGGCCTTGGGCGAAACGCGCATGGGCCTGCTTTACGACCAGCGCTTTTTCAGCTTCGGCGACACACCGCTGAGCTGGGAAGCACTGATCGAACTGCCCTTGGGCATGCTCACCAGCGGCATGCACTTTCGCCAGTCCATCGACCACAACTTCCACAGCCGGGGCTTGCACCCACAGCCGCTGTTACAAACCGATGCCGTCCATCAGTTGTTACAAGCCGTGCACGGCGGACTCTGTTGCGCGGTGATGCCCCTGGACGGGGGCCTGGACGCGCTCACCGAGCATTTGCGCCTGCAACCCATCGACGACGCCCACACCCTGGCGCGCTTGGGGCTGATCATGCGCCGCAGCGCACCCCGCTCTGCCTTGGCGGAAGCGTGTTTCGCGCTGTTTCAGAAATCGCAAAAAGAGTCTTGATCGACGTCATCTATCGGTAGATCAGTACTGGCAATTAGACGCGACGCTTTGTCGCGCCTAGTCTAAACACTGACCAATCCGCCGGTGGTACTGCCCCATGAACGCCAAGCGCCCAGTCTGCGCGGCGCCCGCTCTTGAAACGCCCGCGCCCGCCGCCAGCCAGAGCTATCAGTATTGCAACCTCGAACACACGGAATCCGCCAGCACAGCCTTGGCGGAAGAAGTGGCGTTGGCGATTGCTTTCAACGATATCAGCCAGGCGGTGATGCTGGTGACGCCGACGGACCTGGAAGACTTTATCGTCGGCTTCAGCATCGGCAGCGGCATTATTGCCGACGTTAGCGATATTTATGACCTGAAACTCAGCGGAACCGGCTCTACCCAGTATGCACAGGTGCAGATTTCCAGCCGCGCCTTCTGGAACCTCAAGCAGCAACGCCGCCAATTGGCCGGTACCAGTGGTTGTGGCCTGTGCGGTGTGGAAGCCGTGGAACAAGCGCTGCCAGACCTTCAGGTACTGCCCGGTGCGCCGCTGCCGCCCGCCGAATGGCTCGATGGCCTGCGTCAGCGCATCAGTGCGTTCCAGCCCCTGGGCCAGTACAGCGGCGCCGTGCACGCCGCGGTATTTATGAACAGCCAAGGCGAATTGCTCCTGGGTCGCGAAGACATCGGCCGGCATAACGCCCTCGATAAGCTGATCGGCGCGCTGATCCGCCAAAAGATTCCGACCGAAGGCGGCCTGGCGATTGTCACCAGCCGTTGCAGCCTTGAATTGATCCAGAAAGTCCTGCGTGCGGGCATCCAGACCCTGGTCAGCCTGTCGTCGCCCACCGGCCTGGCCCTGCAATGGGCACGCCGGCATAACCTCAATCTCATCCACCTGCCGCAGAAAAGTGCGCCGCGGGTCTACAGCCCTGCGATGGAGAACCAGCCGTGAGCAATCATCATCAAGCCGACCAAACCCCAACCCCGCGCTACAAGCCTTATAAAGGCCCGGCGGGCGGCTGGGGGGCACTGATCAGCGTGGCCCAAGCCTGGTTGACCAGCGACAATGCGCTGAAAAACCTGCGCATGATGCTCAAGACCAACCAGAACGGCGGCTTCGACTGCCCCGGCTGTGCCTGGGGCGACTCGCCCGAAAGCGGCATGGTCAAGTTCTGCGAAAACGGCGCCAAGGCGGTGAACTGGGAAGCCACCAAGCGTCGTGTGGATGCTGCGTTCTTTGCCAAACACAGCGTCACGGCCTTGCTGGAGCAAAGTGACTATTGGCTGGAATACCAGGGCCGCCTGACCGAGCCGATGCGCTACGACGCCGAAACCGACCGCTACACGCCCATCAGTTGGGAGGCGGCGTTCGACCTGGTCGGCAAGCATCTCAACGCCCTGCCCAGCCCGGACATGGCCGAGTTCTACACCTCGGGCCGCGCCAGCAATGAGGCGGCTTACCTGTATCAGCTGTTCGTGCGCGCCTACGGCACCAACAACTTTCCGGACTGTTCGAACATGTGCCACGAAGCCAGTGGCGTTGCCCTGGCACAAAGCGTGGGCGTGGGCAAAGGCACCGTGACCTTTGATGACTTCGAACATGCCGACGCGATTTTCGTCTGGGGCCAGAACCCCGGCACCAACCACCCACGCATGCTCGAACCGCTGCGTGAAGCGGTTAAGCGCGGTGCTCAGGTGGTGTGTATCAACCCATTGAAAGAGCGCGGCCTGGAACGCTTCCAGCATCCGCAACACCCGCTGGAAATGCTTACCAACGGCGACAAACCGACCAACACCGCGTACTTCCGCCCGGCGCTGGGTGGCGACATGGCCATCCTGCGCGGCATGGCCAAGTTCCTGTTGTTGTGGGAACGCGAGGCCCAGGCCGAAGGCAAAGAGGCCGTGTTCGACCACGACTTCCTCAACGAACACACCACCAACGTGCTGGATTACCTGGGCAAGATCGACGACACCTCGTGGGATGAAATCGTCGCTCAGTCCGGCCTGCCCTTGGTCGAGATCGAACAAGCCGCGCGCATGTACGCCAAAGGCAAGAACGTGATCATGTGCTGGGCGATGGGCATCACCCAGCACCGCCATTCGGTGCCGACCATCCAGGAAATCGCCAACCTGATGCTGCTGCGCGGCAATATCGGGCGCCCGGGCGCCGGCCTGTGCCCGGTGCGTGGCCACAGCAACGTGCAGGGCGACCGCACCATGGGTATCAACGAACGCCCACCGGTGGCGTTCCTCGACTCACTGGAACGTCGCTTCCAATTCAAGGTGCCGCGCGACAACGGCCACAATGTGGTGGAAGCGATTCACGCCATGCTTGAAGGCCGCTCCAAAGTGTTTATCGGCCTGGGCGGCAACTTCGCCCAAGCCACGCCGGACAGCCCGCGCACCTTCGAAGCGCTGCGCAATTGCGACCTGACCGTGCAGATCAGCACCAAGCTCAACCGCAGCCACTTGATGCACGGCAAAGACGCGCTGATCCTGCCGTGCCTGGGCCGTACCGACATCGACATCCAGGCCGAAGGCCCGCAAGCGGTGACGGTGGAAGACTCGTTCAGCATGGTCCACGGCTCCAACGGCCAGTTGCAGCCGCTGTCGAAATTGATGAAATCGGAGCCGGCGATCCTGGCCGGTATCGCCGCCGCGACCCTGGGCAGCAAACCGGTGGATTGGAACTGGCTGGTGGCCGACTACAGCCGCATCCGCGACCTGATCGCCGACACCATCCCAGGCTTCAAGGACTTCAACGAGAAGATCAAAAACCCAGGCGGCTTCTACTTGGGCAACTCCGCCGGTGCGCGCCGCTGGAACACGCCATCGGGTCGTGCCAACTTCCGCCCCAACATCCTGCCCAAGGATTTGATCCACGAACGCACCCACGCCACCGGCCGCGTGCCGGACCTGATCATGCAGTCGATGCGCTCGCACGATCAGTACAACACCACGATCTATGGTCTGGACGACCGCTACCGTGGGGTCAAGGGCCAGCGTGATGTGTTGTTCGTCAACGAAGCCGACATTATTCGCCTGGGCTTCAAGCCGGGGCAGAAGGCCGACATCGTGTCATTGTGGGAAGACGGCCGTGAACGCCGCGTGAAGGGCTTTACCTTGCTGGCGTTTGATATCCCGGCAGGGCAGGCAGCGGCTTACTATCCGGAGGTTAACCCGCTGGTGCCGCTGGAAAGCACCGGGGATGGCAGCCATACGCCGACGTCGAAGTTCGTGGCGATCCGTTTGGAAGCGGCGAGTAACAATGGCTTGATCATGGCACGCTCGGCCTGATCACCGGACCTGTAGTGAGCGGACTTGCCCCGCGCTGGGCTGCGAAGCGGCCCTAAAACCAGGCGCCGCAGAGTGTCTGAGACAACGCGGCGTTCTTATTGGGGCTGCTGCGCAGCCCGGCGCGGGGCAAGCCCACTCACTACAACAATGGTGTGTTGATCATGCTGAATTGCGGGCACAAAAAAGGCCGCTTTTGCATAAAAGCGGCCGTTCCCAAGTAGCTAAAGACTGACGAATTCAACTTAAGTTCCCTTGTTAAAACAGCAACTTATAGAATTGTGTACAACTCGTGTTACTGGTCGGATTTCTATTGTCACAATCTCGACACAGCCTCAGGATCGCGCCGTCATCCTCTTGAGGTCTCTCTATGAAGTTCTCCTCGATTCTCTTGTTGTCCCTTGGCCTGGTCAGTGGCGCAGCCATGGCCGGTGGCACCACCGAAGCCGGTGTGGGCGGCGCATTGGGCGGGGTACTCGGTTCGGTTGTCGGCCAACAGATCGGCGGTAACACCGGCTCGGCCATCGGCGCAGCCCTCGGCGGCGCAGGCGGCAGTGCGGTCGGTGCAGACAAGCGCAGCCGCGGCGAAGCAGCCATTGGCGGTGCCCTCGGCGCAGCCGGCGGTAACGTGGTAGGCCGCAGCATGGGCGGCAACACCGGCAGCCTGATCGGCGCAGCCGCGGGTGGTGGTGCAGGTGGCGCGCTGGGTAACTACATGGGCAACAAGAGCGATGACGATGACCGTCGTTATCGTGGGCGTGATAACCGTCGTTATGACCGGGATGACCATCGTGGACGCGGGCATGCCTATGGGCATCGCAAGAACAAGCATCACTACCGTCACCGGTAACATCTGAAATACACCCCACATCCAAGGTGTGTGCGGGTTTGTCGTAGTGAGCGGGCTTGCCCCGCGCTGGGGCGCGAAGCGCCCCTGACTCAGGCGCCGCGTTCTTTCAGGCAGAACTGATTGTCAGGTTTTGGGGCGGCTTCGCAGCCCAGCGCAGGGCAAGCCTGCTCACCACCAAGCCTGCTCACCACAACATCCCCCCTCCGACACTTAGCGCCACGGTGTTCGGGGTATCAGGTCAGCTCACCAATCGCTGCAACGCCTCACGCAACGACCCCGGAATACTCACCGGCAGGTTCGACCCCCGATCCACAAACACATGCACAAAGCGCCCTGCCGCACAGGCCTCTTCCTCGCCGGCCTTGAATACCGCCAACTCGTACTGCACTGAGCTATTGCCCAACTTGCCCACCCGCAGGCCGATTTCAATGCGCTCGGGAAAAGCAATCGACGCAAAGTAATCGCACGCTGAGCTCACCACAAACCCCACCACTTCGCCGTCATGAATATCCAACCCACCGTGCTCGATCAGGTAGGTATTCACCGCCGTGTCGAAAAAGCTGTAGTAGGTCACGTTGTTCACATGGCCATACACATCGTTGTCGTGCCAGCGCGTGATGATCGGCTGAAAATGACGGTAGTCCGAGCGTTGTGGCGTGGTTTGAGTCATCGATGAGGCCCTGGAGAGTCGTGCCTCTTAGATACGGGTTTCCGAGCGCTCCCGCAACCACCTACTCAGGGCTGGCCTCAACTACCTGGCGTACGCAGACGGCACGCGCCATGCCATGGTCCTTCTCCAGCGAGGTCGACACGCAATCTCGATAGGACTGAACATAGGTCTCCATGGCCAGCTTTGCCTTTTTAGGTGAAACGCTGGCCAGGTACTCCGCGAACGACGCCCGGCCGATCTGGAAATGGTGGTAATCGATGCGGGTGTCCCAGTAACCCCCCCATGTCAAAAAACCGTTGTTAGCAAACAGATCGATGACATCTTCTGTCCTACCTGGGTAGACAGGCTCGTCAGCACGGACGTTGAGGCGGTTGAGCCCCACGGGCGTCGCAGACTTAGGCTCGATCTTAGCCATCCCTGTGTATTCGCCCTTTTCGTCACGCATGAACGATACGTACGGATTCTGCACCGGGTTGATATCAATGGCGGCACCATAGGCGTGGATAGACCAGCCGGGGCGGCCTGTCAGCGCTCGCCCATTGAAACTGTTGGTGTTGTTATCATCCATCGATGCCTTGTCATCACCCTTGTAATGCTCAAGCGGTACGGCCTTCCTCAATGGAAACCCGCGTTGCAACAAGCCGCTGAAGATTTCCTGGACAAAGGGCGCGACGGCGTCCATTACCACGATACTTCCATCGTCCTGGCGCACACCGTCAAAGTTCACATAGCTGAACGTAACCCGGCTCAAACGCTGGCACGCAAGCGGGTTCTTCTCGCTGATGGTACTGCGCTCCGTCATCAGTCGACAGTCGGCGTCTTTCAACGGCTCGATAGCAGCCATCAGCGGCCAGGCAGTCACCAGACCACAGAACGCCAGTAATGCAGTGAGAAGCTTCGGTGAAGGGATGTCCATGGGAATTGCCTATGTAGAAAGATAGAGCCCCATAGACTCGCATTCCGAACGCATAGCGACTGTCATCCGACTCGCTGATCAGCCCCGATGAAATCCACACGACAAGCCGGAAATATCTTCACACAGGGTTACTGATCCAAAGCACTCAGCCCCGTCTGCGCCCACGTTCTTACCGCTGCGTACGGGTACTCTTCCAAGGCTGCAAAACCCGGTATCCCCCGCGCCTTCAACTTGGTAAACAACGGCACACTGATGCCCCCAAGGAAACGCGTCAGGCGTTCCGCACCTGGCAGTTGGCCGGTGTGTTCATGATGCCTGTGGATAAAATCACCGCACAGTCCCATGAAGTTTTTATCCACAAGCGGCGGCAAGCTTGGCGGTGGCGGCAGGTGCGCAACGTGCCCGTGACACACCGAGCAATGACCGCAACGTTGCGGTGCGTTTTCATCACCAAAATACTTCGCCAGGCGCTGCCCCAGGCAATGCTCGGTGGCGAACAGATCGAGCATGGCGTGAATTCGCGCCACTTCGCCCACCTCGTGCTGCTTGAAGCCTGTGTATAACGATTCGCTCAGTGCCTGTGGGTCAAAATCTGTATTCAGCAAACTGTAGACCTCGGTCATCTGCTTGCTTTCCAGCTCGATCAAGCCCTGCTCCTGGAAATAGTCCAGCGCCTTCACCACCCGCCCACGTTCGGCATTGTGCTGTTGATAAAGCGCGTCAAAATCCACC
This sequence comes from Pseudomonas petroselini, assembly GCF_045037875.1. NCBI lineage: Bacteria > Pseudomonadati > Pseudomonadota > Gammaproteobacteria > Pseudomonadales > Pseudomonadaceae > Pseudomonas > Pseudomonas petroselini. The sequence goes on along the minus strand of NZ_CP173614.1, from coordinate 937,023 downwards.
GTCGCCCAGGTCTTTGCCCGTTTGCAGACCTGGATGATCGCCGCGACAAACTGTTGTCGCTCGCCGGAGAAACGCGCCAGCAAAGCCTCAGGTTCGATCAGGTATTTGAAACGGTATTCGGCGTAGAACGCGTAGCGCGGCGCTATCACGCCCTTGAGCTCCAGCTGCACCAGCAACGTCTTGAGCGGCAGCTCGCGGATATTACTGTGGTCCGACAGCGACCTCAGCAGGAACTCCCACTGCCCCTCACTGCGTGCTGCCTGCAACCCATCGAGTACCCGGCGAATACCGTCCTGCTCGGGCGTATCGCCGTACACAAAGTTTTCCAGCACATTAAGGCTGTCGCGGTTGGCCAACACCAGGCAGTCGGACGGCTGCCCATCACGCCCCGCACGGCCGATTTCCTGGCTGTAGTTCTCGATGGATTTGGGCAGGTCGAAGTGCACCACGTTGCGGATATCACTCTTGTCGATGCCCATTCCAAACGCGATGGTAGCGACAATGCAATGGGAGCGCCCGCCCATGAAACGCTGCTGGATGCCCTCGCGCTTATCGTGAGGTAAACCCGCGTGATAAGCCTCGGCCTGGATGCCATTACGGTTCAGGTGCTCGGCAATCTGCTCCGCGGTTTTCTGCAGGGTGACGTAGACGATGCTGGGCTGATTGGCGCGCTCGTTCATCCACTCCACCAAGCGTCGGCGCTTGTCAGAGCCGCTGACCGGCTCCACCAACAGGTTGAGATTGGGCCGGTAGAAGCCCGTAGTCACCACATCGTCCGGCGCAATGGCGAACTTCGCCTGCATGTCGGCAATCACCTTAGGCGTCGCTGTAGCCGTCAGCAGCAGCGCTTGTGGGATGTTGAACTGACGCTGGTAGTCCGGCAGCTTCAGATAGTCCGGGCGGAAGTTGTGGCCCCATTCGGAAATACAGTGCGCCTCGTCCACGACCAGCAGCGAAATCTGCACACTTTGCAGGAAGTTGCGAAATCGCTCGTTCTTCAAGCGTTCCACCGAAATCATCAAGATTTTCAGCTCACCGGAGCGCGCACGGGCCATCACCTCATTGGCCTCGTCACGGCTCTGGGCCGAATCGATACTGCCTGCCGAAATGCCATGCCGCTGCAGGAAACCCAACTGATCCTGCATCAACGCCAACAACGGCGACACCACCACTGTCAGGTGCGGCAGCAACACCGCCGACAGCTGGTAACACAGGGACTTGCCCGACCCGGTGGGGAAAATTGCCGCCGCCGAACGACCGGCCAGTACTGCGCTGATCGTTTGCTCCTGGCCCAAACGAAACTGTGGATAACCGAAGACCTGCTGGAGGGTGTCGTGCATAGGCTGTCACTCCATTGACCGCTGAGTTGGCTCCAAAACATAGCCTGGGAATCTCAGCGAATCGAGAAAGGTCGCGAGGAAAAAAGAGACAGGATGATACACAGGGTACTGCGGTGGCCTTGGGCCAAATGCGACAAGGTCGAATGCAGTTGTAGGAATAACACCAACCAAATGTGAGAGGGGGCTTGCTCCCGATAGCAGAGTGTCAGCAGTACCTCTGTACTGATAACACCACCATCGGGAGCAAGCCCCCTCCTGCACCTTAGCGCTGCACGGCAGCTGAATCAGCGATTCTGCACCCGCTCAATCGCCGTGTCATACACCGGATTGGCCTTCTGTTCCTTGGCCAACTGGTAGTGACGCAACGCATCGGCAAACTGCCCTGCCGCTTCGTAGATCCGCGCAATGTTGTAATAAGCGCCAGCCCGCACCGTCGCAGCGTTCGCGCCGTTCGCCAGGGCGATGGCCTTGCGGTTGGCCCAGATAGACTCGGCAGTATTGCCGGCTTTCTGATACGCCAGGCCCAGGTTGCCGTAGGCCTTGCCGAAACCATTGTCCAGTTCGATCGCCTGACGGAACAGGTCGATGGCCTGGTCTAGGTTACCCGCCTGGTAGACCGCCTCACCTTGGAGGTTCAGACGTTTCGCATCGGTTTGTGCGGAAGAACTGACCGCGACAGCGGTAATCGCCACGCTGTCGTCCAGCAACGGTTTGACTTCGTTCAGTACACTCGCGGCATTCACGGTCACGCCGCTGAAGGTGTTGATGTCCTGGAAGTCACCGCTGCCGGTCATGCGGAACACCGTCCACAGGTTACCGCTGCGGTTTTTCGGCACGTAATAGGTGCGCACCAGCGATTGACCCATGTACACGAACACCTTGGCTTCGCTGTTGGACAGCTGACGCGAGCCCGGATTGCCGCCATTGCTGAAGTCGTGCACGGCGTACACGTAGCTTTCGCCGTAGTGCTTCTTCTGCAAGGTGATGGTTTCCGGGCCGTAGCTGTCGGTGTCATCCACATCCAGCTCGGCATCGGTGCCGTTCTTGTTCTCGAAATAGATGTTATTGCCGGGGAAAATCATGTGGGAGTCGAGGTCACGCGGGGTCTTGCCCCACGTCAGCACCACGCGCAGGCCGTCGAGGTTTTCCATTACCGGGCTGATGGCATACGTCATGCCTGCGCACGGGCACTTCACCACCAGATTGGAGTAGCCGGGCTTCTTGATGATCAGCAGGTTGGTGCCATCGTCTGCACCTTCGCTGGTGAGCGTCACCTGACCCTGGGCGTTGGTGCGGCCCACTATGTTCTGCGCGCCATTGCGTTGCAGCAACACTTCGGCGTCAGCGATCTTCTGATCCTTGACCACTGCACTGAGCACTTCAATCGGCAATTGCTCGGCCTGAACCGAAAAAGCCACCGCACACAAAGACATCGCCGAGGCGATACGCAGCAAACCCATGCTTAACTTCCCTTTAAGTAGTGGGCGGAATCGCCCTACAAGATTTTGCGGTGAAACATACCCTGAAATCAGGCTACTGGCGGATTTTTTGCACAAAATGTGACGTGGTTTTTATCCCGCCTGCCCATTGAAGCATTGCGCTACAATCAAGCCTTGCCACCCAGGAGTACGCTGCGATGAGCGAACTGACGTTTGAGCAAAAACAGGATCACTACCACAAGATCCGCCGTTCCAATTACCTGGCCAGCCTGCGCCTGGAAGGGTTCGACACCCAACCGGCGGACGTCGACAAACCCTTGCCGACCCGCGAAGCCGTCCTCGCCAAGTACCGCAACACCCCACGCTGATGCTCGACAAATACGGGGTGGGCCAGGATCCGTACTGCTATCCCGGTAGCAGCGTCCTGCGCAACCGCCTCGATTTGCTCGACGAAACGCGCCTGCACCAGGCCGAGCGGGAGCTTTCCGAAATCGCCGTAGGCAGCCTCCCCCTCTTCGCGCCGCCCTACGATCTTGAGCGCCTGCAACATATCCACCGCACCCTGTTCGGCGATATCTACAACTGGGCCGGAGAACTGCGCAGCGTCAACATCCAGAAAGGCGACACCCTGTTCTGCACCCCGGAACGCATCCCGCCGGAAGCGGCGAAAATCATCCGGCGCATGGCAGAGGCGAACTGGTATGTCGGCGCGAGTCAGGCCGAGTTGATCACACAGATTGCTAAAGCCTACGGCGACCTCAACGTCATCCACCCCTTCCGAGAAGGCAACGGCCGGGCGCAGCGGATCCTATTCGAACAGATCATCGTGAACGCGGGTTTTTCGGTGAACTGGTGGCTGGTCAAACACGCGGCGTGGGTACCGGCGAATATTGATGCGGTGGCGTGTGATTACCGGGGGTTGGAGGCGATTTTTGAGCGGTGTGTGAGTCGGCCTGCCAGCGCCTGAGCATTGTCATCATGGGCAAGCTCGGCGCCCACATTTGGCCGCTTTTACCTGTTGCCTCGCTGCCAAGCCATAAATGCCGGAAACCGCTGTAAGAAATCTCCAAACGCTGCGACATCCTCTTCCCAAACTGCTTCAAACACCCACTCTCCCCTCTACAGAAGTTACCCGCTGCTGAATGAAAATAGCGCGGTCTCCACTTTCTCGGCAGAAACCCGTGAACATCGAAAGGACTCAACACATCGACCACTATGGCGCCACCTTCGCAGGGGTGCCCGGTAATCACCCCATTGGGGTCAGCCCTCAGCGATCACCCTCAGCCTTCGTCCGACCTTACCAAGGTGGATGAAACGATGACCGAATATGCTCCTTGGATCATTCTCATCACCCTCGTCACACTCGCCGTATTGCTCGACAGAAAGATCAAGCGTCCTGCCCTCAGAACATGGGTTGGGTTCACCCTGATAGTTGCAGGCCCAGTACTTCTGTTTGGCGCCACACGCTGGATAACCGAGCTACAATTCGACAGCATTCCGGTGCTTGCTTTTAGCTACGGCATTCGCTTGCTGATCACCCGAAACAAATATCGCCCCCAACGCAACCATCCCCCTCACCCACTCCTGCGTGCCCCCACCATGAACCTCGCCCCCAACTTCCCCGAAGACCCCGTCATGCAGCAACTCCTGCAACTGCTGCACGAAGAAATCGGCCTGCCGAAACACAAGACGATCCGCCTGCAAACTTCACTCAATTTCGACCTCGGTTGCGATGGCGGCGAGGCCAAGCAACTGATGGAAGCGCTGGAGCAGGAATTTGCCCTCGACCTGGGTGACTACGACACTTATCGTTACTTCAACCCGCCGGTGTTTGATGTGTTCCTCAAACGCAGGGCCAAGGGGCGCGGCGAAAAAGTGCCGCTGACCATCGGCATGCTCTACCTGGCTATCAAGACCCATAGCTGGGATACGCAGACGCTGGAAAACCTGAGCTGAGGAAACATGAATTCCAGGCACACCGGAACTCAAATGTGGGAGGGGGCTTGCCCCCGATAGCAGAGTGTCAGTCAGCAGATGTGCGACTGATACACCGCCATCGGGAGCCCCCTCCCACATTGGATCTACGCTAAGTTGGCGAGCTGTGTTGCAAACATATGGACGTAACAATGGGCCTGCTGGGGGCCTGCTGGTCGGCGCTGTGGTTTTGCACATCGCCGGCTAACATCGCACCCACAAAAAAGCCGCCCACAAGAGGCGGCTTTTTCATAACGATCGACTCTTACAACTTAGGACCCGCAGCCTTGATCGCATCGCTCACTTCAAACTTCTTGAAGTTCTCGATGAACAGACCGGCCAGCGCCTTCGCCGCTTCGTCGTAAGCGGCCTTGTCAGCCCAAGTGTTACGTGGGTTCAACAGGCCAGTCTCAACGCCCGGCACTGCCAGTGGCACGTCGAGGTTGATGGTGTCGAGGTGCTCGGTTTCAGCACCGATCAACGCGCCGCTCTGGATCGCTGCGATCACGCCGCGAGTGGTCGGAATGTTGAAGCGTTTGCCGACGCCGTAGCCGCCGCCGGTCCAGCCGGTGTTGACCAGGTAGACCTTGGAGCCGAAACCGCGGATGCGCTTGATCAGCAGCTCAGCGTATTCGCCAGCCGGACGTGGGAAGAACGGTGCGCCGAAGCAGGTGGAGAAGGTCGACTTGATGCCGCCGCCGGACCCCATTTCGGTCGAACCCACCAGTGCGGTGTAGCCGGACAAGAAGTGGTAGGCCGCTTGTTCTTCGCTGAGGATCGACACGGGCGGCAGTACGCCGGTCAGGTCGCAGGTCAGGAAGATCACCGCGTTTGGCTCGCCGCCCAGGTTCTTCTCGGAACGCTTGGCGACGTGCTCCAGCGGATACGCCGCGCGGCTGTTCTGAGTGAGGCTGACGTTGGTGTAGTCGGCGTGCTTGGCGTCGTCGATGACGACGTTTTCCAACACAGCGCCGTGCTTGATGGCTTTCCAGATGACCGGCTCGTTCTTCTCGGACAAGTCGATGCACTTGGCATAGCAACCGCCTTCGATATTGAACACTACGCCCTCGCCCCAGCCGTGTTCGTCGTCACCGATCAGGTAACGGCTTTCGTCGGCGGACAGGGTGGTTTTGCCGGTGCCGGACAGACCGAAGAACAGGGTCACGTCGCCTGCTTCGCCGATGTTGGCGGCGCAGTGCATCGGCAGTACGTCGGAAGCCGGCAGCAGGAAGTTCTGCACCGAGAACATGGCTTTTTTCATTTCACCGGCGTAACGCATGCCGGCGATCAGGACTTTTTTCTGCGCGAAGTTGAGGATCACGCAACCATCGGAGTTGGTGCCGTCACGCTCTGGCACGCATTCGAAGTTGGCGACGTTGAGCACTTGCCACTCATCACGACCGGCCGGGTTGTATTTTGCCGGGTTGATGAACAGGCAACGACCGAACAGGTTCTGCCAGGCAGTCTGGGTGGTCATCTTCACAGCCAGGTAGTGGTCTTCGGCGGACCCTACATGCACGTGGGAAACGAAGTGCTCTTGCGCGTTGTTGAACGCTTCGACACGAGCCCACAGGGCATCGAACTTGTCGGCCGGGAACTTGCGGTTGATCGGGCCCCAGGCGATAGCGTCCTGGGTGGAAGGCTCTTCAACGATGAAACGATCGACTGGCGAACGGCCGGTACGGTGACCGGTTTCGACAACCAGCGCGCCAGTATCGGCAAGCACGCCTTCACCGCGCTGCAGGGCTTCTTTGACCAGATCGTCAACACTCAGATCGGTGTATACGGCGTTATTGGCTTGCGTCATGAGGTTCCCCGTCGGCCTATGGCCGAGTGCTCCAAACGTTTTGTAGTAGAAAGTTGCGCACTACTACCGCGAAAAAAGTGGGCCGGATTATGCCAGAAAAGCCCAAAAAGAGTAGGGCCCTCCCGTCAGAACAGCGCTAATCCGGCATTTGTCAGGTGATTTACCTGTGCTTAAACGTTTTAGTGGCGGGTATCGGAAGGGCTGTCGATGCCTGCGCCCGCGAATAATTGGGCAACATCGGCGGCATCGAACAGGTAACGCTCGTTGCAGAACTGGCAGTCAATCTCGATATTTCCACCGTGCTCAACCACCAGATTTTGCGCATCTTCAAGGCCCAGGCTGACCAAGGCATTGGCCGAACGCTCGCGCGAGCAACTGCAGTTGAAGCGCAGGGACTGCTCTTCGAACAGGCGCACGGCCTCTTCGTGGTACAGGCGGTGCAGGATGGTTTCGTTGTCCAGGCCCAACAGCTCTTCAGCCGTCAGGGTGCCGGCCAGGGCGGTCAGCTTGCGCCAGCTGTCGGTGCGCTCATCGTCGTCCTTGATGCGGTCAGCCGGCAATTGCTGCAACAATAGGCCACGGGCCCGCTTGCCATCGGCATTGAGCCAGAACTTGGTGCCGACTTGCTGGGACATCACGAAATAGTTGGTGAAGCAGTCCGACAGGGTTTCGCCGTCCAGATCGACGATGCCCTGGTAGCGCTGGCCTTCGGTCGGGTCCACGGTGATCGCCAGCACGCCGTTGGCCATCAAGTCGGACAAGGTCGCATCCGGGGCAATCTGGTCCGCTTCGTAACGGGCCAGGCCGCGGATTTCCCGCTCGCTGGAACATTCGATCATCAGCATCGGAACCGGGCCTTCGGAGCGTGCCTGCAAAATCAGCAGACCGTCGAATTTCATGGTGCCTACCAGCAGCGAAGCGGCCGCCATCAGCTCGCCGAGCAGTTGCGCGACCGGCTCCGGATAGGGGTGCTTGGCGAGGACTTCGGCATAGCTGCGCTCCAGCGAGACCAGTTCGCCGCGGGCGTCGTTCTCGTCGAAGATGAAGCGTTGGGTGAAGTCGGTATCCGGTAGATCAGTCATAGGTCTGGGTATCTGAATTGATGACAAAATGATTACAAGGTTTATAAAATTAAACGCTTTAGCACCATCTTGGTGCGGCTTTCTCCTGGAAACAGAGAGCTTCATAGAGCGAAGAGGGACAGTTTATGAACAATCCGGGTTTGTTCCAAGCCAAGTGGAACCTCCGGCGATGGGCTCTTTGCAATCTACTCGCTATCGGACTGCTGTGTTTTTGGCTGTGGCCCACGGGGCAGATGCTATGTGTGATTTTCGACGAGTGGCTGTTTCATCTGCTGAATGACCCGCTGGCAACCCACTCCACGTGGCTGCACATATGGGCTGTGGCCAGTTTGCGGCCGTTTGATGCGGTGGTTGGGGTGATTCTGCTGGCACTGCTGATTCGTGGTGACTGGGTGTTCAAGGCCGTGCAGGTGCGCCAGGCAGTGTTAGGTTTTGTCGGTGTTCTGCTGCTGTTGTTGTTTATCCGCATGCTGTTTTCCAAACTCGCCGCGCAAATGGGCTGGCAACACAGCAGCCCGTCTATGGTGATCAGCGGGGCGGTGCAGATGAGTGACTATTTCCCTGGGCTGGAGAAGACCTGGGAATTGAAGGACCGTTCGAGCCAGAGCTTCCCGGGAGATCATGCTTCGGTGTTGTTGATCTGGGCGATGTTCATGACGGTATTCGCCAGGCGCTTCGGGCAACTTCTGGTGATCTGGGGGCTGGCACTGCTATTCATGATGCCTCGGCTGGTAGCGGGGGCGCATTGGGGGCAGGACGATTACATCGGCGGGGTGTTGCTGGCGCTGTTGGCGTTAGGCTGGGGGTATTACACGCCGTTTGCGGCAAAGGTATCGAGTGGGTTGTCGCGGGTATCGGCGCCGCTGTTTGGGCTGGCTGCTCGTCTACCCGTAGTGAGGCGAATGAGCGTCGTTAGAACTGCGCAATAATTTGTGGTGAGCGAGCTTGCTCGCGCGGGGCTGCGGAGCGGCCCCAAAAAAGGGAGCGCTGCGCACTCCAGCGCGGGGCAAGCCCGCTCACTACAAAAGCCCGTTCGATTGAGGCTAGTCATCGTTGCCACTGCCGCGAAACTTGAAGAGATCGCGACGTTGTTTCTTGCTCGGCTTGCCATCGGTGGTCATGCCTGTGGCGCCCGCCTTGCGCATGGCCGCCGCGTTTTCGCGTTTGGCGATACTGGCTTCGGTCTCGGTGTAGAGCGCCTGCGCTTCGGGCGCACCACGGCGCACGATGGAAAGCGCCTGGACGACGACCGTCTTTTCATCAAATCCAGTACGAATCTGGAACTCATCTCCGACGCGCGGCTCCTTGCCCGGCTTGCAGCGCTCACCCCGATGATGCACCTTGCCACTCTCGATAGCGGCCTTCGCCAAGGCACGGGTTTTATAGAACCGCGCTGCCCACAGCCACTTGTCCAGACGGACCTTTTCTTCCTCTTCCTGCTTTTGAGCCACTTGAATTCCTCGCTCTGAAAAATGTCGCAACCTTACCGTTGAAACCCTTCGACGCATAAACCCCAAGGCTCACCTAAGATACGCCAGGTAGCACCCTGTTTTCGCGAGGATACGCTGTGACCGACTTCCCCCTTTCACTCACCTCGCCCAACCAGCGCTGCGTGGGTTGCCAGCAAAGCGAGCCCTTGGGGTTCGATTTTGCGTTCGCCTACCAGCCTATCGTAGACCTTCGGGACCATTCGATCTTCGCCCACGAAGCCTTGGTGCGCGGCACCCACGGCGAAGGGGCGCTGTCGGTGCTGGACCAGGTCAACGAAAGCAACCGCTACCGCTTCGACCAACGTTGCCGAACCCAGGCGATAGCCGGGGCGGCGGCCCTGGGGATGCAAACCCACCTTTCGATCAACTTCATGCCCAATGCCGTGTACCGTCCGGAATTGTGTATCCGTAGCACCCTGGAAGCGGCTCGCGCACACAATTTTCCACTGAACCAACTGATTTTCGAGACACTGGAAAGCGAGCATGTAGATAACTATCGCCATTTGACCAATATTCTGCGTGAATACCGCGAATTCGGCTTCAAGACCGCCATCGACGATTTCGGCGCGGGCTATTCGGGGCTGAACCTGCTGGCCGATTTCCAACCTGACCTGATCAAACTCGACATGGCGCTTATCCGCGATGTTGACCAGGATCGTGTCCGTCAGGTCATCGTCCAAGGGATTGTCACAATCTGTGAGCAGTTGGGGGTTACTGTCATCGCCGAAGGCATCGAAAGTGCCGGCGAGCGCGACTTCCTGTCCGACTGCGGAATTTTTCTGATGCAGGGTTATTGGTTCGCCAAGCCTGCATTCAACGCCCTGGCCGAGGTTTCACCCCAGGCCTGGGCGAATTGACCGGTTACCCATATTGAAGACATTTGACCATTTGACCGTTGTGGGTCTGCGTGAGTGGGTGGCACTTCCCGACCTGGGAGTGGCAGGCCTGCGTGCGAAGATCGACACCGGTGCCAGCACCTCCAGCCTGCACGCCACCGATATCGAGCCGTTTGAGCGCGACGGTGAAAACTGGGTGCGCTTTACCGCACACCTGGGCAGCGTGGTGCAACTGCGTCACCGTCGCTGCGAAGCGCCCCTGGTGACGATGAAAACCATCAAGAGCTCCAACGGTCATGCGCAGGTGCGCTATGTCATCAGCACTACGCTGGCGCTGGGTGATCGGGTCTGGCGGGTGGAGTTCACCCTGGCCTGCCGCAAAGCCATGCGCTACCGCCTGTTGCTGGGCTCCAAGGCCTTGATTGACGGCCAGTTGGTGGTCAATCCCGGCATCAAGTACGTTCAAGACAAGCCGGTGTTCCCGGTCTCCACTATTTCTGCCCCAGGTGCTGCATGAAGATTGCTGTGCTGTCGCGAAACCCGCGTCTGTATTCCACCCGCCGCCTGGTTGAGGCCGGCATCGAACGTGGCCACGAAATGGTGGTGATCGACACGTTGCGTGCCTACATGAACATTGCCAGCCACAAGCCGCAGATCCACTACCGGGGCAAGCCGCTGGAAGGGTTTGATGCCGTCATCCCCCGGATCGGTGCATCGGTGACGTTTTATGGCTGCGCGGTGTTGCGCCAGTTTGAAATGATGGGGGTGTTTCCCCTCAATGAATCCGTAGCCATTGCCCGATCACGGGACAAGTTGCGTTCGCTGCAGTTGCTGTCGCGCCGGGGAATCGGCCTGCCGGTGACCGGCTTTGCCCACTCTCCCGACGACATCCCCGACCTGATCGACATGGTCAATGGCGCGCCACTGGTGATCAAGGTGCTGGAAGGCACCCAGGGCATCGGTGTGGTGCTGTGTGAAACCGCGACAGCGGCGGAGTCCGTGATCGAGGCATTCATGGGCCTCAAGCAGAACATCATGGTGCAGGAATACATCAAGGAAGCCGGCGGGGCCGATATCCGCTGTTTCGTGGTGGGCGACAAGGTGATTGCGGCAATGAAGCGCCAGGCCAAGCCGGGGGAGTTCCGCTCCAACCTGCACCGTGGCGGCAGCGCCAGCCTGATCAAGATAACCCCCGAAGAGCGCATGACCGCACTGCGAGCGGCCAAGGTGATGGGGTTGAGCGTGGCGGGTGTGGATATCCTGCGCTCCAACCACGGCCCCCTGGTAATGGAGGTGAATTCATCGCCGGGGCTTGAAGGGATCGAGACCACCACTGGGAAAAATGTGGCAGGGATCATCATTGAGCATCTGGAGAAGAATGGCGGGCCGAATATGACTCGGACCAAGGGCAAGGGCTGATTAAACCCTGCTTTTGAAACGCCACAAACCAATGTGGGAGCCTGCTCCCATATTGGCTGTGCGTTGTTGCTTAGACTGCGTCTCTAGGCAGCATCAAACCAAGCGGCAAGCGCACACGCGCTTCCAGGCCACCTTCTTCGCGGTTGCGTAACTCAACATTGCCGCCATGCATCGAGGCAATCCGCCGCACAATCGCCAACCCCAGGCCAGTCCCTTTGCCCCCACGAGCACGGTCGCCACGGGTGAACGGGTTGAAAATGCCCTCCAATTCGTCCGGGTCGATACCTGCCCCCCGGTCCATCACGCTCAACACCACATAGGGCGCGGCACTGTCGCCAGACACATAGGCCGCCACTTCCACATCGGAGCCTGCGTGGTGCAAGGCGTTGCCAATCAAGTTGTTCAACAGGCGCTTCATCGATACCCGACGCAACGCAAACGGTTGGATCGGCTCCAGGCGCATGCGCACCTGCTCACCGTTCTGGTTGTAGGGCGCGACGACCTCACGCACCAGGTCCGTCAGGTCGACCTCTTCTACCACCTCATCACGGCCATCGCGGATAAAGGCCAAGAACTGGTCGAGAATAGCGTCCATGTCCTCAATGTCGCGGACCATGTCGTCGGTAAGGTCGGTATGGTTGCCCATCAACTCCAGCGACAAGCGCAGTCGCGTCAACGGTGTGCGCAAGTCATGGGAAACCCCCGCCAGCATCAGCTCGCGTTCGCGACCCGCCTGCTCGACGTCCTCCGCCATCTGGTTGAACGCGCCGTACACCTCGGTCATCTCACTGGGGGTATCGCTGACCGGCAGGCGCACACTGCGCCCCTGCCCCAGCTGACGGGCGGCAAACACCAGGCGTTTAAGTGGCTGGTTGAGCTGGCGGACGAAAATCCACGCGGACGCCGTTGAAAGCAATCCGATGGCGAGGAACCATCCCAATACATTCCAGATTTTTTGTCCGCGCAACGGGTGCGGGTAAAGCGGCACCTTGATCCAGGCATCGCCAAGGCTCGGCGCTCTTACCCACAGTGCGGGAGAAACATGCATGCGAAGGCGTACTTCAGTGTCCTCTCCCAGTTCGTCGCGCATCTGGCGCTGGTAGATCTCGCTGTACGGCCAGTGCTGCTCGCCTTCGGGCACACCGGCCCCTTCGACCCGAATCAGCGTCGACGCCTTTGCCACCTTTTCGCGGTTCTCAGGATCTACGGCCCAGTAGGCACGCAAGGTCAAGGCAACACCGTGGGCGTACTGCCGGTCCACCAGCACGTCTTCGTTCATCAACAGATAAACCAGCGTGAGTGCCTTGGAAAACAGAACGACGATCAGCACCAGCCAAAGGGTGCGAGAGAAGAAACTTTGCGGGAACCACAGCGGGGTTTTCATAGAAGACAGCTAGATACCTTGCAGGAACGAGCGGCGCTCGCAGAATTGCAGACGCCGGGCATCCCGTCGACTCTGGTGGAGTCAAACACCGAGAGGCCCGCCCCGCAAATCATCGGTCAACTGGTTTTATTGCCATCCGGCACAAACACATAACCCACGCCCCACACCGTCTGGATGTACCGTGGCTTGGACGGATCCGGCTCGATCATCCTGCGTAGACGGGAGATCTGCACGTCGATAGAGCGCTCCAGGGCGTCCCATTCCCGGCCACGGGCCAGGTTCATCAGCTTATCGCGCGTCAGGGGCTGGCGAGCGTTCATCACCAGGGCCTTGAGCACGGCGAATTCGCCGGTGGTCAGCATATGCACTTCATCGCCACGCTTGAGCTCACGCGTGGCCAGCGACAGTTCGTAGTCGCCAAAGGTCACGCTTTCGTCTTCGCTGCCCGGTGCGCCCGGCACAGGCAGGGCTTGGCGACGCAGTACGGCTTTGACCCGGGCCATCAGCTCATCAGGGTTGAACGGCTTGGCCAGGTAATCATCGGCGCCCAGTTCGAGGCCCTTGATGCGGCTCAGCTCATCACCCTTGGCGGTGAGCATGATGATGGGAATCTGGTTGTTCGCGCCGCGCAGGCGTTTGCAGGCGGTCAGGCCGTCTTCGCCGGGCAGCATGAGGTCGAGTACGACCAGGTTGAATACCTCACGCCCCAGCAGACGGTCCATCTGCTCGGTGTTCGGCACCGCGCGGGCGCGGTAGCCCTTGGAGTTGAAGAAACGCTCCAACAGGCTGCTCAGCCCTGGATCGTCGTCAACGATGAGAATTTTTTCGCCTTCAGCAGTTTGTGCAGTGCTGCTCATTGGATGCTCCTCTTATCTCGGCGCGCATTATGGCCTAGCTGCCGTTATACGCACCGTGTGCATTGTTAGCAGATTTTTCCTCTACTGCCAGCGAACCCGCGCCCTACAACCGTTGGCGCAATCCCCCCCAAGGGCAGAACGCTGGTTATAATGCGGCGCCGTCGTGCAGGGCAACGTCAGATCGTTACCGTTTGATGCCGAGGCTTTTTTCACCCGCTTGTCGTGATTTTTTCGATTTCGAGGGTCAATAGGCTGCCTCTTGACCCAGGCAGCGGCGCCAGTCGGGCCGCTCAACCAGCCTCCCAAGGCCTTGTTCTCCGGGCCTGCGAGCTGCTTTTAAGAATTTCAGGTGGTTTTATGGACAGCATCAACAGCCGCATCGCCGAGGAACTCGGTGTACGCCCACAACAGGTCGAAGCGGCCGTCGCTCTACTGGATGAAGGCTCCACGGTGCCTTTCATCGCCCGTTACCGTAAAGAAGTGACCGGCAGCCTCGACGACATCCAATTGCGGCACCTGGAAGAGCGCCTGCGCTACCTGCGAGAACTCGACGAACGGCGTATCAGCATTCTCGCCAGCATCGAGGAACAGGGCAAGTTGACCCCGCAGCTTGAGCGCGACATCAAGCTCGCCGACACCAAGACCCGTCTCGAAGACCTCTACCTGCCGTACAAACAGAAGCGTCGCACCAAGGGCCAGATCGCCCTGGAAGCCGGCCTGGGCGAGCTGGCTGACGGCCTGTTCAACGACCCGTCGCTGACCCCCGACACCGAAGCGGCCCGTTTCATCGACGCCGAAAAAGGCGTCGCCGACGTCAAGGCCGCCCTGGAAGGCGCCAAGTACATCCTCATGGAGCGCTTCGCCGAAGACGCCAGCCTGCTGGAGAAACTGCGTACCTACCTCAAGCAGGAAGCCATTCTCAGCGCCCGCGTCATCGCCGGCAAAGAGGAAGAAGGCGCCAAGTTCCGCGATTACTTCGAACACGACGAACCGCTCAAGAGCATGCCGTCCCACCGTGCACTCGCCATTTTCCGTGGCCGCAACGAAGGCATTCTCAGCTCCGCGCTGAAGGTTGGCGACGAGCTGCCGGGCACCATGCACCCGTGCGAAGGCATGATCGGTCAACAATTCGGCATCCAGAATCAGAACCGTCCTGCGGACAAGTGGCTCGGTGAAGTGGTGCGCTGGACTTGGAAGGTCAAGCTCTACACCCACCTGGAAACCGACCTGCTCGGCGAGCTGCGCGACGGCGCCGAAACCGAGGCGATCAACGTCTTCGCCCACAACCTGCATGACCTGCTGCTGTCGGCTCCGGCCGGCCCGCGCGCCACCCTGGGCCTCGACCCAGGCTTGCGTACCGGCTGCAAGGTCGCCGTCGTCGACGCCACCGGCAAGCTGCTGGACCACGCCACTGTGTATCCGCATGTGCCGCACAATAAATGGGACCAGACCCTGGCGATACTTGCCGCCCTGTGCGCCAAGCACGCGGTGGACCTGATCGCCATCGGCAACGGCACCGCCAGCCGTGAAACCGACAAGCTGGCCGCCGAACTGATCAAAAAATACCCAGCCATGAAGATGACCAAGGTCATGGTTTCCGAAGCCGGTGCTTCGGTGTACTCGGCGTCGGAACTGGCGTCCAAGGAGTTCCCGGACCTCGACGTGTCGATCCGTGGCGCGGTGTCCATCGCCCGTCGCCTGCAGGATCCCCTGGCCGAACTGGTGAAGATCGACCCTAAATCCATCGGCGTCGGCCAGTACCAGCACGACGTGTCGCAGCTGAAACTGGCGCGCGGCCTGGATGCGGTCGTGGAAGACTGCGTAAACGCCGTGGGCGTGGATGTGAACACGGCCTCCGTGGCACTGCTGGCGCGTATTTCCGGCCTTAACGCCACGCTGGCGCAGAACATCGTCACTCACCGTGACGAAAACGGCGCCTTCAAAACCCGTGCGGCACTGAAAAAAGTCGCACGCCTGGGTGAAAAAACCTTCGAACAATCCGCCGGCTTCCTACGCGTAATGAACGGTGACAACCCGCTGGACGCTTCGGCGGTTCACCCGGAAGCCTACCCGCTGGTGCAACGCATCGCTGCCGAGACTGACCGTGACATCCGTTCGCTGATCGGTGACGCCGCGTTCCTCAAGCGCCTGGACCCAAAGAAGTACACCGACGAAACCTTCGGCGTACCGACCATCACCGACATCCTGCAAGAGCTGGAAAAACCTGGCCGCGACCCACGTCCCGAGTTCAAGACTGCCGAGTTCCAGGACGGCGTCGAAGACCTCAAGGACCTGCAGCTGGGCATGATCCTGGAAGGTGTGGTCACCAACGTGACCAACTTCGGCGCCTTTGTGGACATCGGCGTGCATCAGGACGGTTTGGTGCATATTTCCGCGCTTTCGGAGAAATTCATCAAGGATCCGCGCGAAGCGGTAAAAGCCGGTGATGTGGTCAAGGTCAAGGTCATGGAAGTCGACATCCCACGCAAACGCGTCGGCCTGTCGATGCGCATGAGTGACACCCCCGGCGAGAAAATCGACGGTGCCCGTGGCGCACGCCCAGGCTCGGCGCCGCGCCAGTCGCAAAACACTGCACCGCGCAAGGAAGCCGCCACGGCAGCCCCAAGCAACAACGCCATGGCCTCGCTGTTCGCTAACGCCAAACAGTTGAAGAAACGCTGATGGAGATCCCGGCCGGGTTGACCCAGAGCGCATTCAGCGAGCTGATCGGCTGCCGCCTGCAGCGCCTTGAAGAAGGCATTGCCGAGGTGGCCCTGACCCTGGAGCCGCACTTGCGCAACCGCGCGGGCAAGCTCCATGGTGGGGCGATTTTCAGCCTGGTGGACATTACGATGGGGCTGGCCTGTTCCAGCTCACATGGTTTCGACCAGCAGAGCGCGACCATCGAGTGCAAGATCAATTACATCCGTGCCGTGGAAGACGGCGACGTGCTGTGCACCAGCCGGGTGATTCATGCCGGCCGCCGCACGCTGGTGGTCGAGGCGGATGTGTACCAGGACGAAAGACTTGTCGCAAAAGCGCAGGGCACCTTCGCTGTCCTATAGCTCCTCACCCTCGATTTGAGTTAATTTCGGCGCTGCGACAACAGCGTCGGAATTTTCTTGCCGCGCTGTAGCCAAATTCATGGAGTGAAGTAGGCATTTTCACAGCGGGTCAAATCGACTCTAAACCAGGCGATAACGCCAGTTTTAACTTCACCCTTGTAGACCGTCCTGCCCACCCCCATATTGGGGCGACTGACGCGTGAAGGAATCCAACTTGAGCGAACTTCTCAACCGCCGCCTGGCTTTGCTCGGCAAGCGCGAACACCTCTCCCTGCTAGAGCAGTGCTTGCACGGCATCGAGCGCGAATGCCTGCGCGTCACGGGTGAGGGCCGCCTGGCACAAACGCCGCACCCCGAAGCCCTGGGCGCCGCGTTGACCAACGAACTGATCACCACCGACTACTCGGAATCGCTGCTGGAGTTCATCACTCCCGCGCTGCCCAACCCGGCCGATACCCTCAGCAGCCTGGACAAGATCCACCGCTTTGCCTACACCAAGCTCGGCAGCGAATACCTGTGGAGCCCCTCGATGCCGTGCCCGTTGCCGGCCGAGGAAGATATTCCGATTGCCTACTACGGCACCTCCAATATCGGCCAGCTCAAGTACGTGTACCGCAAGGGCCTGGCCCTGCGTTACGGCAAGACCATGCAATGCATCGCCGGCATCCACTACAACTTTTCCCTGCCGGAAGCGTTGTGGCCGTTGCTCAAGGAGACTGAAGGGTTCGTCGGCACCGACCGCGACTACCAGTCCACCGCCTACATCGCGCTGATCCGTAATTTCCGTCGCTACAGCTGGCTGCTGATGTACCTGTTCGGTGCCTCGCCAGCCCTGGACGCCGGTTTCCTGCGCGGTCGTTCGCACCAGTTGGAAGTCTTGGACGCCGACACCCTGTACCTGCCGTACGCCACCAGCCTGCGCATGAGCGACCTGGGTTACCAGAGCAACGCCCAGGCCGGCCTCACGCCGTGCTACAACGACCTGGCCAGCTATACCGACAGCCTGCGCGAAGCGGTGGCAACGCCCTATGCGCCGTACGTCGAGGTCGGCACCCACAAGGATGGTGAGTGGGTGCAGCTCAACACCAACATCCTGCAGATCGAAAACGAGTACTACTCCAACATCCGTCCCAAGCGCGTGACCTACACTGGCGAGCGGCCGATCCAGGCGTTGGTGGCGCGTGGCATCCAGTACATCGAAGTGCGCTGCCTGGACATCAACCCGTTCCTGCCAATGGGCATCGACCTGCCGGAATCGCGTTTCCTCGACGCCTTCCTGCTGTACTGCGCGCTGAACGACAGCCCGCTGTTCGCCGACAACGAGTGCGGCAACGCCACCTCCAACTTCCTCAGCGTGGTCAAGGAAGGTCGCCGTCCGGGCCTGCAACTGCAGCGCCAGGGCCAGGCGGTGGACATGAAGGAATGGGCCGCCGAGCTGTTGGAGCAGATCGCACCGCTGGCCGCCTTGCTGGATCAGAGCCACGGCATTACCGAGCACAGCCAGGCGCTGGACGCTCAGTTGGCCAAGGTCAAGGACCCGTCCCTGACACCATCGGCCCAGGTGCTGGCGGCGATGGCCGAGCGTAAGGAAAGTTTTGCGCAGTTTTCCCTGCACCAGAGCCAGCTGCACGCCGAGCACTTCCGCAAGGAGCCGCTGCCGGCCGAAGAGCAGGCGCGCTTTGAACAGCTGGCACGCACGTCGCTGGCACAGCAGGCGGAGCTGGAGCAGAACGAAGTGGGCGATTTCGATGTGTTTGTCGGCTCCTACCAAGCCAGCATCCTCGCCATCAGCAACTAAAAAATGTTGGGGTAATTTACTGTAGTGAGCGGGCTTGCCCCGCGCGGGGTGGCGAAGCCGCCCCAATAAGGCAACCGCATTGCTTCAGTTAACACGCGGCGCCAGATTTTAGGGCGGCTTCGCCACCCAGCACGGGGCAAGCCCGCTCACTACAGAGCAACATGTTTCTCCTCATAAGCTAATTCGAAAACGTTATTTATTTTCGGATTCTTAGATCATTTAGTCTCCTCACACGCCGACCCTCGGCCGCCTGATTGAGGAGCTTCCCCTTGAAACTGCTAACCCCTCTGCGCCTCTTGGCCGCATTGTCCCTGGCCGGTGCCAGCCTGTTTGCCCAGGCGGCGGATGTGACCATCGCTTACCAGACCACCGTGGACCCGGCCAAAGTCGCCCAGGCCGACGGTGCCTATGAAAAAGCCACCCACGCCAAGATCGACTGGCGCAAATTCGACAATGGCGCCGACATCATCGCCGCCATCGCTTCCGGCGACGTACAGATCGGCTACCTCGGTTCCAGCCCGCTGACAGCTGCGATCACCCGCAAAGTGCCGGTGGAAACCTTCCTCGTCGCCACCCAGATCGGCGGCGCCGAAGCCCTGGTGGCGCGCAACGGTTCCGGGATCAACAGCCCGCAGGACCTGATCGGCAAGAAAGTCGCCGTGCCCTTCGTGTCCACCGGGCACTACAGCCTGCTCGCCGCGCTGAAACACTGGAACATCGACCCGTCCAAAGTGACCATCCTCAACCTCGCGCCACCGGCAATCATCGCGGCCTGGAAGCGTGGTGATATCGACGCGACCTACGTGTGGGACCCAGCCCTGGGCGTCGCCAAAGAGAACGGCAAGGTGCTGATCACCTCCGGTGAACTGGCCAAGTTCGGCGCGCCGACCTTCGATGCGTGGATCGTGCGCAAGGACTTCGCCGAGAAGCACCCGGAAATCGTCACCGCGTTCGCCAAAGTTACCTTGGACGCCTACGCCGCCTACCGCAAAGACCCACAAGCCTGGCTCGCCGACAAAGGCAACGTCGACAAACTGGTCAAGCTCTCCGGCGCCAAGGCCAGTGACATCCCCTTGCTGCTGCAAGGCAACGTCTACCCGCTGGCCGCTGACCAGGTGACCCTGCTGGGCGCACCGACCACCAAAGCCGTCACCGATACCGCTGCGTTCCTGAAGGAACAAGGCAAGGTCGACGCGGTGCTGCCGGACTACGCCCCCTACGTCAGTGCCAAATTCATCACTCACTGATTGAGGAGTTCATTGCGATGGCCTTGCTACAGCTGGAGCGCATCAGCGCACAGTACCCAGGCGCCACAGAACCGGTACTGTCAGACATTTCACTCGACCTGGGGCCCCAGCAATTGTTGGTGGCCCTCGGCCCGTCCGGCAGTGGCAAGACTTCGCTGTTGAACCTGATTGCCGGCTTTGTCAAACCGTCTGCCGGGCGCATCACCCTCGATGGTGTGCCGGTCAACGGCCCCAGCGCCGAGCGCGGCGTGGTGTTCCAGGACGACGCCCTGCTGCCCTGGCAGGACGTACTGGCCAATGTCGGCTTCGGCCTGGAGCTGGCCGGTGTGCCCAAGGCGCAACGCGAAGTCCGCGCCCGGGAAATGCTCGCGCTGGTTGACCTCGCCGGTTTCGACAGCCGCCGTATCTGGCAGCTTTCCGGCGGCCAGAAGCAACGTGTCGGCCTGGCCCGCGCGTTGGCTGCCGACCCGCGCGTACTGCTGATGGACGAACCCTTCGGCGCCCTTGATGCCTTCACCCGTGAGCAGATGCAGGAGCTGTTGCTGCAAGTCTGGCGGCGCACGGCCAAGCCGGTGTTCCTGATCACCCACGACATCGAAGAGGCGGTATTTCTCGCCACCGACCTGATCCTGCTGGCACCCAACCCCGGCCAGATCGTCGAACGCCTGAGCCTGGACTTCGGCCAGCGCTACGCCGCCGGTGAATCGGCGCGGGCGATCAAGTCCGACCCGCGCTTTATCGAAACCCGCGAACACGTGCTGGGCAAAGTGTTCTCCCAACGGCAGGTGTCCGCATGAGCAGCTACGAACTCCCCGCCACCACCACCCAGCCAGTGGCGCACGCGGTTATCCCGGTGCGCCGCAGCTTGAGTACGCGCTGGATTAGCCTACTGACCCTGTTCACCTTGTTGGCCCTCTGGTGGGCCGTGACCGCTACCGGTTTGATCGAACCCTTATTCCTGCCACCGCCGTCCGCCGTGCTGCAAAAAGGCTGGCTGTTGGCGACCAGCGGCTACATGGATTCCACCTTGTGGCAGCACTTGGGCGCGAGCCTCAGCCGTATCGGCCTGGGCCTGGGTTTTGCCGTGCTGACCGCCGTACCCGTGGGCATTGCCATCGGTTCCAATCGTGTCGCCCGGGGTGTGCTCGACCCACTGATCGAGTTCTACCGGCCGATCCCGCCCCTGGCCTATCTGCCGTTGATCGTGATCTGGTGCGGCATCGGCGAGCTGTCCAAGGTGCTGCTGATTTACTTGGCGATCTTTGCGCCCATTGCCATCGCCACGGCCACCGGCGTGCGCACGGTCGACCCGGCCAAGCTGCGCGCCGCGCAGTCGCTGGGCGCCAGCCGTACGCAGTTGATTCGTCATGTGATCCTGCCGAGCGCCCTGCCCGATATCCTCACCGGCGTACGCATCGGGCTGGGTGTGGGTTGGTCGACATTGGTCGCCGCAGAATTGATCGCCGCCACCAGCGGCCTGGGCTTCATGGTGCAGTCAGCGGCGCAGTTCCTGGTCACCGACGTGGTGGTGCTGGGGATCCTGGTCATCGCCTTGATCGCCTTCGCCATGGAAATGGGCTTGCGTGCACTGCAACGCAAACTGGTGCCTTGGCATGGCCAGGCACATTGAGTGAGAACCGCATGAGCAGCCTGACCGTTACCCCCTTAAGTACCGCACTGGGCGCCCAGATCAGTGGCGTCGACATCACCCAGCCGCTGGACCTCGAGCAGCGCCACGCCATTGAACAGGCGTTGCTCACGCACTCGGTGCTGTTCTTCCGAGGCCAAGCCATCAACCCGCAGCAGCAAGCGCGGTTTGCGGCGAATTTCGGCGACCTGCATATCCACCCGATCTACCCCAACGTACCGGAACAGCCCGAAGTGCTGATCCTCGACACCGCCGTCACCGACGTGCGCGACAACGCCGTGTGGCACACCGACGTGACCTTCCTGCCCACCCCGGCGCTCGGTGCGGTGCTCAGCGCCAAGCTGCTGCCGGCGTTTGGTGGCGACACGTTGTGGGCCAGCGGGATCGCGGCGTATGAGGCGTTGTCCGAACCGTTCAAGCGGTTGCTCGACGGGCTGACCGCGACGCATGACTTCACCAAATCCTTCCCGCTGGAGCGCTTTGGCAACACCGCCGAAGACCTGGTGCGCTGGGAAGAAACGCGCAAGAAGAACCCACCGCTGTCCCACCCGGTGGTGCGTACGCATCCCGTCAGTGGCCGCAAATCACTGTTTGTCAGCGACGGCTTCACCACCAAAATCAACGAACTGGAACCGGCCGAAAGTGAAGCGATTCTGAAACTTCTGTTCGCCCACGCGACACGCCCGGAGTTCACCATCCGCTGGCGTTGGCAGGAAAACGATGTGGCGTTCTGGGATAACCGCGTGACGCAGCATTACGCGGTGGATGACTACAGGCCGCAACGGCGGGTGATGCATCGGGCCACGATTTTGGGGGACATCCCCTTCTAAAGCCTGGCATAAATCAAATGTGGGAGGGGGCTTGCCCCCTCCCACATTGACCGGTTATTCAGCAGTGGAGGGTTTTTCCCACAGGTTGATCCCGCCTTCCTGCGCAAATCGATCAATCTCCGCCAGTTCTTCGGCGCTGAAGCTCAAATTCTTCAACGCCCCGACGTTTTCAATAATCTGCTCCGGCCGGCTCGCACCAATCAACGCACTGGTCACCCGTGGATCACGCAACGTCCAGGCCAATGCCAGTTGCGCCAGGCTCTGGCCACGCCGCTGGGCGATTTCATTCAGCGCCCGCACGTGGGCGATGTTGGCTTCGGACAGGTGCTTGGCCTGTAACGAACCACCACCCGGCCGATTCACTCGCGCATCGGCCGGCACGCCGTTGAGGTATTTGTCGGTCAGCAGCCCTTGGGCCAGCGGCGTGAAGGCAATCACCCCGGCACCGAGTTCTTCGGTGGTGTCCAGCAGGTCTTTTTCCACCCAGCGGTTGAGCAGGTTGTAAGCCGGTTGGTGGATCAGCAGCGGCACTTTCCACTCATTGAGCAGGGCGGCGATTTCGCGGGTTTTTACCCCCGAATAGGACGAGATACCGATGTACAACGCCTTGCCTTGCTGCACGGCGGTGGCGAGGGCGCTGGCGGTTTCTTCCAACGGGGTGTCGGCGTCAAAACGGTGGGAGTAAAAAATATCCACGTAGTCGACGCCCAGGCGCTGCAGGCTTTGGTCCAGGCTCGCCAGCACGTATTTGCGCGAACCGCCGCCCTGGCCGTAAGGACCGGGCCACATGTCCCAACCGGCCTTGCTGGAGATGATCAGCTCATCGCGGTAGTGCTTGAAGTCTTCGCGCAGCAAACGGCCGAAGTTGATCTCGGCGCTGCCATAGGGCGGGCCGTAGTTGTTGGCCAGGTCGAAGTGGTTGATCCCCAGGTCGAACGCGGTGCGCAGCAGGGCGCGCTGGGTGTCGATCGGGGTGCTGTCGCCAAAGTTGTGCCACAGGCCCAGGGACAGTGCCGGCAGCACCAATCCACTGCGGCCTACGCGGCGATACGGGATAGATTCATAGCGGTTTTCGGCAGCAATGTAAGTCATCGAATCCTCTCTTGGACGTAGGCAAATAAGGCCTGGGAATAACGATATTCCCAGGCCTTTTAACCAGCTGAATCGCTTAAGTCTGCCTGTCCGTTTTACAGCAATTTCCTACCAGAGTGGAACGACATAGCTGACATAGAGGCGGTTTTCATCCTGCACGGTGGCGCCGGTGATATCCGGGCTGGCATGGGCGTTTTTCCAGGTCACACCGAGGCCTTTGAGGGTGCCGGTGGGTACTTGATAGGCCACGGCAACGTCACGCTCCCATTCACTCGTAGTGCCCTGCGCCGTGCGGATGTCATCGCCGTGGGCGTAGCCGGCGGAGAACGTCAGGCCGGTGAGGCCGAGTTTGCCGAAGTCATATTTGTACTGCGCCAGCCAGGTGCGCTCACCGGCATGCTGGAATTTATTCAACTGCAGGTTGGTCAGCGCCGGGGTGTCGGCACCTGAACCGGGGCCCTGGCGGTTGTCGCCGCTGTTCAGGCCGGAATCCAGGTACGGGAAGTCGCTGTCGCCGCTGTTCTTCTGGATCCCCAGGCCGACGGTGTGACCGTCCAGGCTGTAGCTCTCGAGCAAGCTGGCGGTGGTCTGGTTGATGCGGCCTTTGCCGGTGCCGTCACCGTAGAGGCCGGCCGCCGCAAAGTCTTTGTCGCCATCGGCGTTGCCGCCCACACCCAGGCTGCGGAACACGCGCACGTCGGTGTCGATGGCGCCCACGGACAAGGCGTCATGGCGCTTGGCGCCGAGGAAGAACTGCTGGTAGTAATCCTCAAGGTTGGAGTACCACAGGCTGACCGTGGTGTTCTGTAGGCCGGTGTAGTCCGCGCCGCCGAACAGGAAGCGATCACTCTCTTTGGTCCCCCCGGCAGTGATCATGCCCTGGTCGCCGGTTTCGTTACGGATCTTGGTCTTGAAGATATCGCCGCCGGTGAAGGTGAAGTCGCTGAGGTCCTTGGACACCAGCTGCACACCCGTGTTGGTCTGCTGGTACAGGCGCCCGTCGGTGTTGGCCAGTACTGGGTTGTTGCCGTAGAGCGTACCGACGCGCAGTTCATCCTTGGCAAAACGCATCTTGAACGTCGGGCTCAGCACACCGAACTGGTCGGCGGACTTGCCGTTGTCCAGCGGGAACATGCTGCCGGGGTAACGGCCCTGGTGATCCTTGTCGTTGAGGTCGCCACCCGAGTCCAGTTTCAACCCGTAGAACGCCTGCAGATCCAGGCCAAACCCCACCGGCCCGTCGGTGTAGCCGGACTTGAAGTTGAACTCGAAGCCCTGGCCCCAATCGCGAATGCTGTGGGCCTTGGCGTTGCTGTTCACCACATCACGCCCCTGTTGGTTGAGATAGCGATTGAGCAGGGTCACATCCGCGTGGCTGTCCTCGATAAAATCGGCATGGGCGGACAGCATAAAGCTTGCCATGGCGGCACCCACCATGGGGCTTAATAACGTCTTCATCGGTACCGGTCTCCGTCACTGTTTTGAAATGAAAGCGTCAAACGCTTCACACAATTACGCAGTGGCCAGATGACAGTTGCGCGTCAAGCCGAGGGTTTGACGGATGAAATTAAATTTAAGAAAACCCTCTAGGACGGGGCTTTGCGGGGTTTAAGGAGCGGGCAAGCCCGCTCCCAAAGGAGACTAACGTACCAAGTGCAGGAACTGCAGATGCCGTTCGTACTGGTCGAGGATGTCGTTGATGATCTGCTCCTTGGTGTAGCCCACCAAGTCGTAGTCCTGGCTGCCCTCGCTCAAGTGCACTTCCGCCCGGTAGTAGCGACGGTTGTTGAGCTCTTTGGAGCCCATGCCACCACGGGCGAAGGACGGTGTGAAGTAACCGCGCATCTGCACCTGGTAGACGAAGGGATGCTCCTCGCCATGGCCGATTTCCAGGCTCACGCTGTCGTTGGCCGGGTCGGGCTGAGTCACCACATTCAGGCCCTTCTCGACAAACACCGCCGTCACTTCTTCGATGGCCGGACGCACCGTTGCCTCAAGGAAGCGGTACACCTCGTCACGCGACGGGAAGTGCACAGCCTGGCTCAGGCGCTGGCGCCAGCCGCCACGCCCCTTGCGCGCCGCCGAGATCGGCGCCAGCGAATGCAGCTGGGCGATCTGCTTCTGCGATTCTAGATGGAAGGCTTTGTGCAGTCCCCACATCATCAGCAGCAGGATCATCGAGAACGGCAACGAGGTCAGCACCACCGCTGACTTGAGCGAATCGATACTGCCGGCGAACAACAAGGCACTGGTGACCAACGCGGTCATCGCCCCCCAGAACACCCGCAGCCACTTCGGCCCGTCTTCATCGGCGTTGCCGCCCTTGGACGACAGCGTCGACAGCACGACGGTGCCCGAGTCCGCCGAGGTGACGAAGAACACGAAGCTGATAAACACCGTGACCGCGATGACGGTCTTGCTCCACGGGTAGGTTTCCAGCAGCAGGTAGAGGCTCATCGACGGGTCATCGATGGCCGACTGGCCGAGTGCGGCCATGCCGTGGTTGAGCACTTGGTCGATGGCGCTGTTGCCGAAAATCGACATCCACGCCAGGGTAAAGCCCAGCGGGATCAGCAGTACGCCGAAGACGAATTCACGGATGGTACGACCACGGGAAATACGCGCGATAAACAGGCCCACGAACGGCGACCATGCGATCCACCAGGCCCAGTAGAACACGGTCCAACCGCCCAGCCAGTCGCTCGGCTTATCGTAGGCGTACACGTCGAAGCTCTTGGTCGGCAAGGCGCCCAAGTAGTCACCGATGTTCTGGATCAAGGTGTTGAGCAAGTGCTGGGTGGGCCCGGCGAACAACACGAACAGCAGCAGCGCACAGGCCAGCAGCATATTGATGTCGGACATCACCCGCACGCCTTTATCGACGCCGGCCACGGCGACCAGGATCGCGGCGCCCATCATCAGGGTGATCAAGCCAACTTGGATCCACTGGGTGTGGGCGATGCCAAACAGGTAATCGAGCCCGGAGTTGAGGTGCAGCACACCAAAGCCCATATCGGCGCCGAGGCCGAACACCGTGGCGATGATGCCGAAGCCATCCACCGCATAACCGATAGGGCCGTTGATGCGCTTGCCGATCAGTGGGTACAGCGCCGATCGCAATGCCAGCGGCAGGTTATGCCGGTAAGCGAAGTACGCCAAAGCCATGCCGACAAAGGCGAACACGCCCCAGCCATGCAAGCCCCAATGCAGAAACAGCACCTGCATGGCCTGACGCGCGGCGTCGGCGTTGAGCGGCGCGCCCTGTGGCGGTTGCACCAGGTGCGTCAGCGGCTCGGACACGCAGAAAAAGAACAGCGTGATGCTGATGCCGGCGGCGAACAGCATGCCGGCCCAGGACAGGTAACTGAATTCGGGCTCGTCGTGGTCGGCACCGAGTTTTATCTTGCCGTAGCCCGATAACGCGGTGACCACCACGAAGACCAGATACAGGGTCATCGCCAACATGTAGTACCAGCCGACCGTATTGGCCGCCCAGTTTTGCGCCGCCAGCAACCAGGCACCGGCCTGTTGCGGGATAGCGATGACCGTGATGCCGAACAGCAGGATGAAGGTCGCGGCAAAGTAGAAGACGGGCGCATTCATGCGCACCATGCCGCTGGCTGGGGTGGACGATGCACTCATGAACGATGCACCCCTGGTGTGTGAGATGTGGCTGTCAATAACGGACTCAGCAAAGGTAAGCCTCCTGTTGTGAGCGGGCAGCGAACCACCGGGTTTAACTTGAACGAGCATTCAAGTTAAACATGGATAGGCGGTCTGGGACTAATCGCAAGGCTGAGTGGTAGATCATTCCTACACTAGCTCAAGGACTGGTATGACGGGCAAGAAGGGGAAATCGTTCAGCGGTCTGGAGGTGAAATGCACACAAAATGTGGGAGGGGGCTTGCCCCCGATGGCGGTGGTTCAGCCAATTCATTATTGACTGACACTCCGCTATCGGGATCAAGCCCCCTCCCACAGGGTATTTGTGCAGGTGCTTTACTTCTGCGCGCCGTCCTCATGCTGCAAATTCGCCTGGGTAATATTCGCTCCCGCTGGCACGCTGCGGGTCAGCCACACATTACCGCCAATGGTCGAGCCCTTGCCGATGGTGATGCGCCCCAGGATCGTCGCGCCGGCATAGATCACCACGTCATCCTCAACGATCGGATGGCGCGGGTGCCCTTTCTGCAACTGCCCATCTTCATCCGCCGGGAAGCGCTTGGCGCCCAGCGTCACCGCTTGGTAGATGCGCACTCGCTCGCCGATGATCGCGGTTTCGCCAATCACCACGCCCGTCCCGTGGTCGATGAAGAAGCTCGGACCAATCTGGGCGCCGGGGTGGATGTCGATACCGGTGGCCGAGTGGGCAATCTCCGAACTGATGCGCGCCAACAGCGGCAAACCGGCGCGATACAGGTGGTGCGCCAAGCGATGGTGAATCACTGCCAGGATCCCCGGATAGCACAGCAGCACTTCATCCACACTGCGCGCGGCCGGGTCGCCGTGATAGGCGGCCAACACGTCGGTGTCCAACAGGCTGCGCAGGGACGGCAAGGCCAGGGCGAAATCCTGGATCAGGCGGATCGCGAGCGCGTCGACTTCGCTGTCATCCTTGGCGCCCTGTCGTGCGGCGTAGCGCAGTTCCAGACGGGCCTGGCCGAGCAAGGCATTCAACGCCACATCGAGGGTATGGCCGACGTAAAAGTCTTCACTTTCTTCACGCAGGTCCACCGGACCCAGGCGCATCGGGAACAACGCACCGCACAAGGCTTCAAGGATCTGCGCCACGGCTTCGCGCGATGGCAGCTCACGGCCGCCATGTTCACCACTCAAGCGACCGTTGCGCGTTCGCCACTGGTCCCGGGCGCCGCGCAGTTGGCTGACGATGGTCTGTAATTGCCAATGACTGGAACGCTCACTCACGGTATTCACTCCTGACGAAATGGCCATCACTTTACGGTATGCACCCTGGCCGCCCTTAAGAACCAATGGTGCGATGCTAAGAACCATCCGACATAAGCGATTGTCGGTTGCTCGATGAAAAGTGCCTGCCTATAGTCGCCCCACCACTCAGCAACCGTGCGTAACCATGATCAAACAACAGCTCGACCGTTTTAATCGCCTGGACCTGCTGGGCGGCGCCACTGCCCTGGAAAAACTCGAGCGGCTGTCGACTTGGCTGGGCCGGGACATCTACGTCAAGCGCGACGACACCACGCCGCTGGCCATGGGCGGTAACAAGCTGCGCAAACTCGAATACCTCGCCGCCGATGCCATCGCCCAGGGCGCCGACACCCTGGTGACCGCCGGCGCCATCCAGTCCAACCATGTGCGCCAGACGGCTGCGCTGGCCGCCAAGCTTGGCCTGGGCTGTGTCGCCCTGCTGGAAAACCCCACCGGCACCGAAGACCCTAGCTACCTGGGCAACGGCAACCGCCTGCTGCTGGACCTGTTCGACGCCAAGGTGGAATTGGTGGAGAACCTCGACAACGTCGACGACCAGCTCAACGCCCTCGCCGACCGTCTGCGCAGCAACGGCAAGAAGCCGTACCTGGTGCCCATCGGCGGCTCCAATGCCCTCGGCGCCCTTGGTTATGTGCGCGCCGGCCTGGAGCTGGCCGGACAGATCCAAGACAGCGGCATCGACTTTGCCGCCGTGGTGCTGGCGTCCGGCAGTGCCGGGACTCACAGTGGCCTGGCCCTGGCCTTGAGCGAAGTGCTGCCGAACCTGCCGGTGATGGGCGTCACCGTGTCGCGTACCGACGAAGCCCAGCGCCCGAAAGTGCAGGGCCTGGCCGAACGCACCGCCGAGTTGCTGGGCGTGGCGATCCCCGACGCCTTCAAGGTGATTCTGTGGGACGAATATTTCGGCCCGCGTTATGGCGAACCGAACGCCGGCACCCTTTCGGCGGTCAAGCTATTGGCAAGCCAGGAAGGCCTGCTGCTGGACCCGGTCTACACTGGCAAGGCCATGGCCGGCTTGCTGGACGGTATCGGGCGTCAGCGGTTCGAGGATGGCCCGATTATTTTCCTGCACACCGGTGGGGCCCCGGCATTGTTTGCCTATGACTCGGTGTTCAACTGAATAAACGCAGGCTAAATGTGGGAGGGGGCTTGCCCCCGATAGGGCAGTGTCAGTTTATGCATGTATCACTGACGCACCGCTATCGGGGGCAAGCCCCCTCCCACATTAGACTCAACATATATTCGATAATAGAATATGAATTTAGATTTATATTATTTTCAAGTCTTAAAAAACCGGCTTTATCATCGCGCCGTAGGCGAAGACGCGCTACGCGCTTTAAGGCAGGATACGACTACTGCGTCACCTGCTTCGCTCAACATAAAAAACACAGGGGCTCTTCATGACTATTTCTGTATTCCGTCGCACGTTGTTGGTTGGCACTTTGGGCCTGGCTCTCGGGGCGGGCCTGCTGGGGCAGGCGGTTGCCGGTGAACAACTGGGCAACATCAAGAAAGCCGGCGAGATCAAGATCGGCCTGGAAGGCACCTATCCACCGTTCAGCTTTGTCGATGAAAGCGGCAAGCTCAGCGGGTTCGAGGTTGAGCTTTCCGAAGCCTTGGCCAAAGAGCTGGGCGTCAAGGTCAAGCTGCAAGCCACCCCGTGGGACGGCATCCTCGCAGCCCTTGAGTCCAAGCGCCTGGACGCCGTGGTCAACCAAGTGACCATCTCCGAAGAGCGCAAGAAGAAGTACGACTTCTCCAAGCCTTACACTGTCTCGGGGATCCAGGCGCTGGTCCTGAAGAAAAACGTCGACACCATCAAGACCGCCGACGACCTGGCCGGCAAGAAAGTTGGCGTGGGCCTGGGCACCAACTACGAACAATGGCTCAAGGACAACCAACCCAAAGCCATCATCAAGACCTATAACGACGACCCGACCAAGTTTCAGGACCTGCGCATCGGCCGCATCGACGCCATCCTGATCGACCGCCTCGCGGCTTTGGAATATGCCAAGAAAGCCCCGGACACCGCTGCCGCCGGCGATGCCTTCTCCCGTCAGGAAGCCGGTATTGCCCTGCGCAAAGGCGAGCCTGAGCTGTTGGCCGCCGTGAACCAGGCTCTGGACAAGCTGCGCGCCGACGGCACTTTGAAGAAGCTGTCCGAGAAATACTTCAACGCTGACGTCACTCAATAATGGAAGCAGGTTTCCAACTCGCGCTGGACTCCGCGCCCTTTCTGCTCAAGGGCGCGTATTACACGGTGATTCTTAGCCTGGGCGGGATGTTTTTCGGTTTGGTGCTGGGCTTCGGCCTGGCCTTGATGCGTTTGTCGCGCTTCAAGTTGGTCAGTTGGATCGCCCGTGTCTACGTGTCGTTCTTTCGCGGCACGCCCTTGCTGGTGCAGCTGTTTTTGATCTACTACGGCTTACCGCAAGTGGGCATCGAGCTGGATCCGATCCCGGCCGCCATGATCGGCTTTTCGCTGAACATGGCCGCCTACGCCTGTGAAATCCTGCGCGCCGCCATCGCCTCCATCGAGCGTGGCCAGTGGGAAGCTGCCGCCAGTATCGGCATGACCCGTGCGCAGACCCTGCGCAGGGCCATCCTGCCGCAGGCGATGCGCACGGCGTTGCCACCGCTGGGCAACAGTTTTATTTCGCTGGTCAAGGACACGGCGCTGGCCGCCACCATCCAGGTGCCCGAGCTCTTCCGCCAGGCGCAACTGGTGTCTGCGCGAACCTTCGAAATTTTCACCATGTACCTCTCCGCAGCCCTGATCTACTGGATCCTGGCGAGCATCCTGGCGCATTTGCAAAATCGTCTGGAAGACCGGGTCAACCGGCATGACCTGGAGTCCTGAAGCATGATCGTGGTTGAAAAACTGACCAAACAATTCAACGGTCAGGTGGTACTCAACGGCATCGACCTTGAGGTCAAGGAAGGCGAAGTCATCGCCATCATCGGCCCCAGCGGTTCCGGTAAGACCACCTTCCTGCGCTGCCTGAACTTCCTCGAGCAACCCACCAGCGGCCGCATCAAGGTGGGTGACATCGAGATCGACACCAGCAAGCCGATCAACCAGCAACAGAGCCTGGTGCGGCGCTTGCGCCAGCACGTGGGCTTTGTGTTCCAGAGCTTCAACCTGTTCCCCCACCGCACCGCGCTGGAAAACGTCATCGAAGGCCCCACCGTGGTCAAGAAGATGCCGCACGACGCCGCTGTCGCGCTGGGCCGCCAGTTGTTGGCCAGGGTCGGCCTGGCGGGCAAGGAAGACGCCTACCCACGGCGCCTGTCCGGTGGCCAGCAGCAGCGCGTGGCGATTGCCCGTGCGCTGGCCATGGAGCCGGAGGTGATCCTGTTCGACGAGCCCACCTCGGCCCTCGACCCGGAGCTGGTGGGTGAAGTGCTGGCGACCATCCGCAGCCTCGCCGAAGAAAACCGCACCATGGTCATCGTCACCCACGAAATGAGCTTCGCCCGTGATGTGGCCAACCGGGTGATCTTCTTCGACAAGGGTGTGATCGTGGAGCAAGGGGAAGCCAAGGCGCTGTTTGCCAACCCCAAGGAAGAGCGCACCAAACAGTTCCTGAGTAAATTCCTCGCCCATTGATACACCCTTGAATGTGGCGAGGCCGCTTGCTCCCGCTGGAGTGCCAAAAAGCTGGGCGCCGCTGCGCAACCCAGCGGGAGCAAGCGTCCTCGCCACAACAAACGGCTCCTACAGGAATTCCGCGTACCCCCCGGTAAAAGCCCTCTTCGCAGCCGCCATAAAAGCCCCCTCCCAGTCAGACCCTTCTGAATATCTCCAAACACGCCGTTTAGCCTTTTGCCGCCATTGACGCCCCTTGGCCAACCCTCTTATCTAGCGCCCAGAGGATTGGATCCTATCCCGGCTACTCACTGAATCGTTCTTTTCGGCCCCCCCGCGCACCCGCGCCAAAAGGTCCGGAACGATTGCTGCTGGCTGCATCAAGGAGATTACTTATGACGCACACCCTGCTCACCGCCCCGACGCTGCCCCAGGCCATCGGTCATGGCATCAATGCCCTGGCCGCCACCCACCTGCAAGTCGACATTGCGCCGTATCCCGGCATGGATGAAGGCGACCTGATCGAGCTGTTCTGGAACAACTGTTTTGCCGCTTCACGCCGGGTAACGGCCTGCAGGATCGGCGCGATCACCCACCTTCGGGTGCCGGAAAGTTTCGTGCTGGATGGCCCGGCCCGGGTGCATTACCAGGTCATGCAAGTCGGCCGTTGCCCTGCACGTTCGGCGGTGGCGCAAGTGCGCGTAAAGACCCTCTACCCAGGCGGCCAGCCCTCGCCCCTGTACCGCGACGAAAACCACAACCTCGCCCCCGTAGGCCTGCCCGACACCATCCGCCGCTATGGCGTCAACGCCAGGCAGGTGCGACGCGGCATTCCCCTGACCATCGAGCCCTACCTGAACATGACCCGCGGCGATGCCATCACGCTGCGCTGGGGCGATGCGCGCCTGGATCTGCCCCAGGTCCAGGCCAAGGACGTCGGCCTGGCGTTGCAGGTATGGGTGCCGTCAACGGTGATTATCGAAGCCGGCGACGACTGCCGACTGGAAGTGACCTACTGCATTCTGGATCGCGTCGGCAACAATTCACGCTGGGCGCCCGCCCGTACTGTGCGCATTGCCGCCGAGGCCGCCACCCGCACGGCCGGGGCTGAGCTGATCTACCAGCCGCGACCAATGGGGTCACCTTGCGAACCGGGGTGAGAGACCTTCTATGCATATTCCCAAAAGTTAGTTTATTTAAATATTTAACACGCTTAGGGTATATACACCGGACCACCGGACATTCCTGATTTTTCTGTTTTTATTTCATTGAATGCGAGGTCGGTATGGTCAGAATTACCCCGGTGCATAACGCCAGGGCATTACGTGCAGCCAAGGAGCGGCGCTGATGTCTAACTTGGCTCTAACACCCCCCCAGAGTGATCTGGACGTAGCCCCCCTGCTGTTGCCGGCCGCCGTGCTGCGTAACGACGCGGAGGCGCTGACGGCCGCCCATGAGCTGGCCCAGGCAGCACGCCTGCAAGCCGCCAAGCGCGACCAGCAGCGCAAGCTGCCATGGGCGCAGATCGAGCAGTTCACCCGCAGTGGGCTGGGCAGTATTTCCATTCCCCGTGAATACGGCGGCCCGCAGGTGTCGTTCGTGACCCTGGCCGACGTGTTCGCGATCATCAGCGCGGCAGACCCGGCCCTCGGGCAGATCCCGCAGAACCATTTCGGCATCCTGCACCTGTTGCAGGGCGCCGCTACCGAACGCCAGAAAAAGCAGCTGTTCCAGAGTGTTCTCGACGGCTGGCGCATCGGCAACGGCGGCCCGGAGCGCGGCACCAAAAACACCCTGGAACTCAAGGCGCGCATCACCACCGTAGGTGACGGTTACGTGATCAGCGGCCAGAAGTTCTACTCCACCGGCGCATTGTTTGCCCATTGGGTCGCGGTAAAAGCCCTGAACGATGACGGTAAGCAGGTCATGGCGTTCGTGCGCCGTGGTACCGAAGGCCTGCGCATCGTTGACGATTGGTCCGGCTTCGGCCAACGCACCACCGCCAGCGGCACGGTGCTGTTGGACCACGTGCCGGTGGACGCCGAACTGGTCGTTGAAAACTGGCGTATCGGCGAAACCCCGAATATCCAAGGCGCCGTCTCGCAACTGATCCAGGCCGCCATCGACGCCGGCATCGCCCGTGGTGCACTGGATGACACCGTGGCGTTCGTGCGTGAGCGTTCGCGCCCGTGGATCGACGCCAAGGTCGAACGCGCCAGCGATGATCTGTATGTGATCGCCGACATCGGCAAGCTGAAGATCGAACTGCACGCCGCCGAAGCCCTGCTGCGCAAGGCCGGCCAGGTGCTGGACCAGGTCAGCGCCGCGCCGATCACCGCGCAATCCGCGGCACGTGCATCCATCGCGGTGGCCGAGGCCAAGGTGCTGACCGCCGAAGTGTCGCTGCTGGTCAGCGAAAAGCTCTTCGAACTGGCCGGCAGCCGCGCCACCCTTGCCGAATTCAACCTCGACCGCCACTGGCGCAACGCCCGCGTGCACACCCTGCACGACCCGGTGCGCTGGAAGTATCACGCCATCGGCGCCTATCGATTGAACGGTACCTTGCCGGCTCGCCATTCCTGGATCTGACCGACCAGACATCTGGAGAACATCATGACTTTCTCTCACCCCGTCGCGGTCATTACCAGCGACGAACAAGCCCTTATTGTCGCCAGCGACCTGGCCGAAGACTTCCGCCGCGACAGCGCCCAGCGCGACCGCGAGCGCCGCCTGCCCTTGCCCGAGCTGGACGTGTTCTCGCGCTCCGGCCTGTGGGGCATCAGCGTGCCCAAGGCATACGGCGGCGCGGGCGTGTCCAACGTCACCCTGGCCAAGGTCATCGCCTTGATCGCCCAGGCGGATGCGTCCCTGGGCCAGATCCCGCAAAATCATTTCTATGCCTTGGAAGTGCTGCGTGTAAACGGCAGCCCCGCACAACAACAGCGCTTGTACGCCGAAGTGTTGGCCGGTCAACGCTTCGGTAACGCCCTGGCGGAACTGGGCACCAAGACCGCCCATGACCGCGTCACTTCAATCACCCGCGACGGCGACGGTTTGCGCGTCAGCGGCCGCAAGTTCTACGCCACCGGTGCGATCTACGCTCAACGTATTCCCACCTCGGTGGTGGATGAACAGGGCGTGCAGCAACTCGCCTTTGTGCCGCGCGACAGCGACGGCTTGACCGTAATCGACGACTGGAGCGGCTTCGGCCAGCGCACCACCGGCAGCGGTTCGGTGGTGTTCGACAACGTGTGGGTCGCCGCCCAGGACGTGATTCCGTTCCAGAGCGCCTTCGAGCGCCCGACCACGGTCGGCCCTCTGGCGCAGATCCTCCACGCCGCCATCGACACCGGCATCGCCCGTGCGGCCTTTGAAGACGCGCTGCACTTCGTACGCACCAAGACCCGCCCATGGATCGACTCCGGCAGCGACAAAGCCACCGAAGACCCGCTGACCCTGAAAAGCTTCGGCCACCTGAGCATCCGCCTGCACGCCGCCGAAGCGCTGCTGGAGCGCTCGGGCGAATTCCTAGACCGTGCCCAGGCCGACAGCAATGCCGAGACGGTTGCGGCCGCCTCGATTGCCGTCGCTGAAGTGCGCGCCTTGAGCACCGAAATCTCCCTGGCCGCCGGCAGCACCTTGTTCGAACTCGCCGGCAGCCAGGCGACCCTGGCCGAGCACGGCCTCGACCGCCACTGGCGCAACGCCCGCGTGCACACCCTGCACGACCCGGTGCGCTGGAAGTACCACGCGGTGGGCAATTACTACCTCAACGATGAAAACCCGCCACTGCGGGGGACCCTCTGATGAGCAAAAAGAAGATCCTGCTCAATGCCTTCAACATGAACTGCATCGGGCACATCAACCACGGCCTGTGGACCCATCCACGGGATACGTCCACCCAGTACAAGACGATTGAATACTGGACCGACCTGGCGCAAACCCTGGAGCGCGGGCTGTTCGATGGCCTGTTCATCGCCGATATCGTCGGCGTCTACGACGTGTACCAGAACTCGATCGATGTGCCGCTCAAGGAGTCCATCCAGCTGCCGGTGAATGACCCGTTGCTGCTGGTCTCGGCGATGGCGGCGGTTACGAAGAACCTCGGCTTCGGCCTTACTGCCAACCTCACCTACGAGCCGCCGTATCTGTTCGCCCGGCGCATGTCCACGCTCGACCACCTGAGCCGTGGCCGCGTGGGCTGGAACATCGTCACCGGCTACCTGGACAGCGCCGCCAAGGCCATGGGGCTTACCGAGCAGGTCGAGCATGACCGCCGTTACGACCAGGCCGATGAATACCTGGAGGTGCTCTACAAACTCTGGGAAGGCAGCTGGGAAGACGGCGCGGTGCTCAATGATCCGCAGGCGCGGGTGTATGCGCAGCCGGGCAAGGTGCACAAGGTCGAGCACCACGGCGAGTTTTATCAAGTGGAGGGTTATCACCTGTGCGAGCCGTCGCCACAACGCACGCCGGTGCTGTTCCAGGCCGGCAGCTCGGATCGCGGCTTGCTGTTCGCCGGGCGGCATGCCGAATGTGTATTCATCAGCGGGCAGAACAAGGCGGCGACCAAGGTCCAAGTCGATAAGGTGCGCGCCAGTGCGGTCGAGGCCGGGCGTAATCCCGATGACATCAAGGTGTTCATGGGCCTCAACGTGATCGTGGGCGCCACCGAGGAGCTGGCCTGGGCCAAGCACGCTGAATATTTGAGCTACGCCAGCCCGGAAGCCGGCGTGGCACATTTCTCAGCGTCCACCGCCATCGATTTTGCCCAATACGCACTGGACGAACCGATCCAGTACGTGAAGAGCAACGCGATCCAGTCGGCCACCAAGAACCTGCAGAACAACGACTGGACCCGGCGCAAGTTGCTGGAGCAACACGCCCTGGGCGGCCGCTACATCACCCTGGTCGGCTCACCCGAGCAGGTTGCCGACGAGTTGGAATCCTGGATCAGCGAAACCGGCCTGGATGGCTTCAACCTCACGCGCATCGTCACGCCGGAAAGCTACGTGGACTTTATCGACCTGGTGGTGCCGGAGTTGCAACGCCGTGGGTCGTACAAGACCGCTTATGAGACCGGCACCCTTCGGGAAAAAGTCTTCCACGGCGCGGCTCGCCTGCCCGAACAACACACCGGATCCACCTACCGCCACTGAACAAAAATGTGGGAGGGAGCTTGCCCCTCCCACATTGGATCTCCATTGCTTTCACCAACACCTTATGACTGGAAATCGACCATGAAAAAAACACTGCTCTCCCACCCAGTCAAAGCACTGGCCTTGGCTTTCGGACTGTTCAGCTCGGCGGTGTTCGCCGCCGATGCACCGTTGAAAATCGGCACCACCGCTGCCTTCGCCATTCCATTGGAAGCCGCCGTGGCCGAAGCCGGTAAACAAGGCCTGAAGGTCGAGCTGGTGGAGTTCACCGACTGGATCGCGCCCAACGTCAGCCTGGCCGCCGGCGATATCGACGTGAACTACTTCCAGCACATCCCGTTCCTGGAAAACGCCAAGGCCGCCGCCGGTTTTGACCTGGTGCCGTACGCGCCGGGCATCATCAACAACGTCGGCCTGTATTCGAAGAAGTACAAGCGCATCAACGACCTGCCCGAGGGCGCCAGCGTGGCGATTGCCAACGACCCGATCAACAGCGGGCGTGGCCTGCAATTGCTCGCCAAGGCGGGCTTGATCACGCTCAAACCGGGCGTAGGCTACAAGGCCACCGAGGAAGACATCGTCACCAACCCGAAGAAGATCAAGATCCT
The DNA here is from genome assembly GCF_045037875.1 of Pseudomonas petroselini. Classification (NCBI taxonomy): domain Bacteria; kingdom Pseudomonadati; phylum Pseudomonadota; class Gammaproteobacteria; order Pseudomonadales; family Pseudomonadaceae; genus Pseudomonas; species Pseudomonas petroselini. The sequence goes on along the minus strand of NZ_CP173614.1, from coordinate 899,391 downwards.
GCAAGTCGAGGCCGTGCAATTGGTGCGCGCCTATGACGATGCCGACCTGGTGCAGGGTTACCCGGCGTATATCCGCCTGTCCAAGACCTTCGATGCCGAGTCGGCGCTGTTGTTCGACGGCCTCGACCATCCGGAATACGTGATCCAGTTCGTGATCCAGCCCAAGAGCAAGACCGACTCGCGGGTGATCACGTTCGTCGACATCTACCAGCATTCGCCCGTGGTGCGTGCTGCGTTGGACAAGTCCCTCGGTAAGCTCTATCAGGTCGGCTGGGAAGATAAAAAATGACCGCCGCCCACTCTCAACTGCGCGACTTGGGCTTGCCGCCCAGGGACGCCGAGCAGACCGAACTGCATCCGGACCTGAACCGCGCCCACGTGCGTTTTATCAACCTGGGCAAGACCTACGACGGCACCGTGCATGCTTTGCAAGGCATCGACCTGGCGATCCAGCGCGGTGAAGTGTTCGGCATCATTGGCCGCAGCGGTGCCGGCAAGTCGTCGCTGATTCGCACAATAAACCGCCTCGAACAGCCTAGCAGCGGACGGGTGTTGATCGATCAAGTCGACATCGGTGACTTCGACGAAGACCGCCTGGTGGCGCTGCGTCGGCGCATCGGCATGATCTTCCAGCACTTCAACCTGATGTCGGCCAAGACGGTGTGGCAGAACGTCGAGCTACCGCTGAAAGTGGCGGGCGTGCCGAAGCCGCAGCGTGAGAAAAAGGTGCGCGAGCTGCTGGAGCTGGTGGGTCTGCAGGACAAGCACACGTCCTACCCGGCGCAGCTGTCCGGCGGGCAGAAACAGCGCGTGGGCATCGCCCGCTCGCTGGTGCACGACCCGCAGATCCTGCTGTGCGACGAGGCCACGTCGGCGCTCGACCCAGAGACCACCCAGTCGATCCTCGGCCTGCTGCGCGAGATCAACCAGCGCCTGGGCCTGACCATCGTGTTGATCACCCATGAGATGGCGGTGATCCGCGACATCTGCGACCGCGTGGTGGTGCTCGAACACGGGCGCATCGTCGAGCAAGGCCCGGTGTGGGAAGTGTTCGGCAACCCGCAACATGAGGTCAGCAAGACCCTGCTGGCACCGCTGCAACATGGGCTACCGGACGAGTTGCAAAGCCGTTTACAGGCCAAACCAGCGACCGCCGATGCCTCGGTGGTGCTACGCCTGCGATTCACCGGCAGTGATACCGACGAGCCGGACCTGGCCGCGCTGTTCAGCGCCCTCGGCGGGCGCGTGCGCTTGCTGCAAGGTGGCGTGGAACGCATCCAGGGGCATGCCCTGGGGCAACTGCTGCTGGCGGTGAAGGGCTCGCCCCACAGCGCAGAAGAACTGCGTAACCGCGCCGGCAATTGGGCACAACAGGTGGAGGTGCTGGGCTATGTGGTTTGATCGTTTAGTGCAGGGCGCCATCGACACGTTGTTGATGGTTGGCGTGTCGTCATTGATTGCGCTGCTGGTGGGGATTCCACTGGCGGTGTTCCTGGTGACCAGCGACAAGGGCGGCATCTACCAGGCACCGGCGTTGAACCGCGTGCTGGGGGCGTTCGTCAATCTGTTCCGCTCGATTCCGTTCCTCATCCTGATGGTGGCGTTGATCCCGTTCACGCGGCTGATCGTCGGCACCACCTACGGCGTATGGGCCGCCGTGGTGCCGCTGACCATCGCCGCCACGCCGTTTTTTGCGCGCATTGCCGAGGTGAGCCTGCGCGAAGTCGATCACGGCCTGATCGAAGCCGCGCAAGCCATGGGCTGCCGCCGCTGGCACATCATCTGGCACGTGCTGCTGCCGGAAGCGCTGCCTGGGATTGTCGGCGGGTTCACCATCACCCTGGTGACCATGATCAACTCGTCAGCCATGGCCGGCGCGATTGGCGCGGGCGGCCTGGGCGATATCGCCTACCGCTACGGCTACCAGCGTTTTGATACGCAGATCATGCTCACCGTGATTGTGCTGCTGGTGATTCTGGTGGCGGTGATTCAGTTGGGTGGGGATCGGTTGGCGCGAGTGTTGAACAAGCGCTGAAATTACGGGCACTCATCCAGTTGGGCGACGCTGGAGTGGGGGACAAAGGTGATGGTTTTTTCCTTGGCCTGCCAAGGGCGCACACTGTAGCTCCCGTCCGAATCCGCCAGCACGCGCAGCTTGATGCTGGCCTCGGGTTTCTTGGCGTCAACCAGCATGCTGGGAGCCTTGGCCCCCTCTGACCAAGCCATGACTGTACACATACGCCCTCCCGATGCGGAGGCTTGCAGCGGCAGGCCTCCCAACTTCGCGCCCGTCACGGGGATAAGCCCCAGTACGATCAAAAGCCCAAGGGCAGTCAAAGATGCTAGCGCGACCGGGTTCTTATGATCGTTCATGCACGTCACAAGACACGCCCCAAGCCCCTGAATCAGAAAAAGCACCACCATCTCAGCCAACATGACAGGCGCAAAAAGCACGACACTGTCAGAGTATTCGCCGAACGCGCGCGAGACAGGCACAGTGACCATGAGAACAATCAGCATTTGAATGACGCCGGCACTCGCACTTGCGATCCAGAACTCGACGGAAAGCTCACTGCGCGCGATATTGGCCGGCCGGGCGCGAATGATGATGCAGGTATAGGCCAATACCGTCACAGCGATCGCCACTACCCAGCAAGCCGTCTGAAACGGTCCGCTTTCTGCGTTCGCGGACAGATACACCGCCGACAACCAGAACACCGCCAGCACCACGAGCGTGGCAGCCCAATGCATCAATAATCGACGATGTTGAGCTGTCGTCTCAGGCGATTGCCGACTGAGATTGAGTTGATCGCTCAGACGCGCACCTGTGGCATTCAGGCGTAGGAACAAGATGAACGTAGGCATCAGGATCGACGCCCCCATCATGCCGATGACAAATACCAACATGGCGAACATCGCCGGCAATGCGGTGAACGCGGCTGCCGACAAAATACTCAGCGGCACCTTTTCCACTTGGATGTATTGATACAGATACAGGCCAGCCACAGACAAAATGCCCACGGTCAAAGGCCATGCACGCTCATTGAGCCATAACAGTCCATGACTCAAGACATCGGCGTATCGGTCCATTTTCTTTTGCTGAGTGACTTCATCAGCCGGGAGTGGTGGTGCCTGATCCATGGGTATGCAACGCCTTTTCAAGTAAGAAGTGAATGGTACCTAGAATCCTGCGGTCAGTAAGTCGGATGCGTACGCTGAAAAGGCACTGAATCGCCCTACACAGAGCACACGTGTTTCAACTGATTCAGACGATGGCCTGAGGTATAGTCCGAGGACCTCAGCCTAAGTGCGCACGGCCATGAAACTCGCCCCCGACGACCTCAACACCATCACCGCCACCACCCTCGGCCACTACAACACAGTGGCCGAAGACTTCCGCGAAGGCACCCGCGACCACGACGTGAGCCAGAACATCGACGCGCTGCTGCGGCATATCCAGGGCACGGCGCCCTTTACCGTGCTGGATTTCGGCTGCGGGCCGGGGCGCGATTTGCAGACGTTCACGCGCATGGGGCATATCGCCGTAGGACTGGACGGCTCCGAGCGGTTTGCGCAGATGGCGCGGGAAGACAGTGGTTGTGAGGTGATGCAGCAGGACTTCCTGAAGCTGGACCTGCCCATCGAACGCTTCGACGGGATTTTCGCCAATGCCGTGCTATTTCATATTCCCAAGCAGGAACTGCCGCGTGTGCTCAAGCAGTTGCAAGGGGCGTTGAAACCGGGTGGCGTGTTGTTCAGTTCCAACCCTCGGGGTGAAAACCAGGAAGGCTGGAATGGACCGCGGTACGGGTCGTATCACGACCTGGCGGCGTGGCAAGCGTTGCTGACGCAGGCAGGGTTCGTGGAGCTGGAGCATTACTATCGACCAGCGGGATTGCCGAGGGAGCAGCAGCCGTGGTTGGCCAGTGTGTGGCGCAAGCTGTAGATTTTCGTTGCCTCGTCTGACGCCATCGAGGGCAAGCCCCCGATGACGCCTGCTGAGGCAACCTTACTCCACCTGATACACCAGCGTTTTTTCACCCATCCCATGTGCAGTCACGCTGCGCCCGGCATAGCCCTCTCTTTCCTCGCCAGAAAAATTAGCCACCAACCGCGTCCCATCGGCAAAGGTGGTTTCCTGCACCTGCCTATCCGCCGTCAACCAACGAAAACCCGTCATCGCCTGGGTCGCCAACCGCTGGTGCAACGGCCGGAAAAACCGGTCCTGGCGCTGTATCGCCGGCAGCCGCCGCTTAACCGTCGAAGCACTCAAGTGGTACAGCGGCGGCACGTTATAGAGCAGCTGCGTCAGCTCGTTTTCAGCCCGCACATTGCTCAGCTTCAAGCTGTCGAACAGCCAGTGATGGGTAGTGATCACCGAGCCGTGGAACACCGCCTGGTACAGCGGCAGGCGCATGGTCGGCTCGAAATACACCGTACGAAACGGCTCTTTTAACGGCACGGGCTTGAAGAACACGGCCGGCTGCTCCGGCGGATACCAGTTACCCACGTAATAGGCCGATTGCTTGTCTTGGGTCATCTCCCGATCCCCCCAGCCAATCACCGGCGTCTGCATGCCATGGGCGAACAGGATGCCTTGGGCGGTGATAGCGTTGCCGTCTTCGGAGCCGGCGGGCAACTTGAGTACGGTATTGAGCCAGCGCGAAGCGTCAATGTTGCCTTCGGCGTTCTGCGCCTGGGTCATTGTGGCCCCGTCACGGTAGCTGTCGAAGACCATGCTGGTGGCGTAAGCATCGAGAAACCAGGCGTTGAAACCGGCCTTTGCCTGGACAGCCTGTACACGTGCCTCCAGCAGAGGCCGCACGCAGCGCGGATCGGTGTAGTGGCCGGACTGCTGGAAACCGGTTTTCAGCTTGCCGTCCTTCAGCACAATCGCGCACTCGCGGTACGCCCTGCCGCCCAGGTGCGCGGTGGTCCAATCCGGATTTTCCGTGGCCGACAACGCGGTTTCATAGGAGTCATAGGGGGCCATCAGGAAGCCCGCGTCGACCCCGGCCCGGATCGCCTCGGGGTGCCAGAGACCGCCTTCCCAGCCTTCGCCCAAGGTCAGCAGCAAACGCGGCAGGCCTGAGCTGCGCAATGCCTGGATCACCTGGCTGCCCCAGTGTGCGGGCGTATCACTCAGCGCCCCGGCAAAGTCCACGGCCAGCTCGCTACGCAGCTCGCCATAGCGGGCGGCGAGCGGGGTCATGTCGGGTTCCTCTACCTGCCAACGCTGCCGAGCCTTTTTGTTGATCGCCGCGTTCAGGCCCCGGAGCACTACCGTCTGCTCATAGCGATTCAAAGGGGAATCCTGCGCGAGGACCTTGGCGGATTCCTTGTCCAATAAGCCTTGGAGCGCATGCCCGCGCAAGCGCTTGAGCAACAGCGGCCAATCGCGCACATCCTCGGGGGCCAGCAAGTCGTTGCCCCACAGGTAGACATGACTGGCGCCCAGCAGCTTCTCGGCCTCGGGCGTCTGGCGCAGTTTGTCAGCCAGTGGCTCATACCGGCCCTCCTCCACCAGCCATTGCCGGTAGCGCTTGGCGCCAGCCAACGGATCGGCCTCACCCAGGTGCAACAGCAGGGTCATGGGGGTGCTGGGGTTGAGCGTGGTGAATTCATGGGCCACTGACAGGGCCTGGTTTTCTTGCCAGCGCAGGCGGTTGTTGTAGGGATTGGTCAGTAACCAGCTGAGGGTGAACCCGTCGTGATCGACACCCCACAGCGGCAGGCTGAGATCCTGGGTCGTGTTGAAGTCACCTTGCTCCAGCAGGAAAGCCTTCCACACGGCATTCCCGGTGGGCACGTAATGCCCCTCGGCCAACGGCCACATCAGCCCCCTGCCCAGGGCATTCGCCGGTTGCAAGAGGATCGGCAGCTCACCCGCTTCCCGTGCCGTGATGGATAGCGCCAGGTCACGCTGCTCGAGGCTGGCGCTCACCCGAAAGGCGCCGTCATCCCATTGCCAGCTCGCTTGCTGATCGCGCTGCTCAAGCTGGCTGACGGCATGGGCCGCGACGCCGCTGGAGGCCTGTATCGTCGGCTGGCCGTTAGGCGTAACGCGGATAGCAAGGGTGGCCGGGTCGAGTTCGACCCGCCACAAGGTGTTTTCCAGAACGGTGGCGAACGTCAGCGGCGAGAGGAATACACCGCAGAGCAACAAAACAGAACGCAGGTAGCGCATGGGATTGGACCCGAACGAAATGAAAGTCGGGAGGGTAGACCACTCAATGGCTGGCGGGGGCAACGCGTATCACCTCCAGACGTTTCCCACGGAGCAAAAGGTCAATGAGGATCAAAATGTGGGAACGGCCTTGCCGTGGCGAGGGAGCTTGCTCCCGTTGACTGCGTAGCAGTCTCCGGGTTTTTTAGGGGCGCTTCGCACCCCAGCGCAAGCAAGCTTACTCACCACAGCACGCCTCCACATTTTTAAACGGATTTTTCCTGAGGGTCCTGCTTGGGTTCGCGGATTTTGTACCAGGCCACATACAGCGCGGGCAGGAACAACAGCGTCAACAAGGTCGCAATGATAATTCCGCCAATCATCGCGTACGCCATCGGCCCCCAGAACACTTCGCGGGCGATAGGGATCATGCCCAGACTTGCCGCAGCCGCCGTCAGCAGGATCGGCCGGCGCCGGTGCTCGGTGGCTTCCACCACCGCGTCCCACGGCGTATAGCCGGCCACTTCGTATTCATGAATCTGCGTCACCAGGATCACCGAGTTACGGATGATGATGCCGATCAGCGCCAAAATCCCGAGGATCGCCACGAAGCCCATGGGCGTACCGGTGGGTATCAACGCCAGCACCACGCCGATCAGCCCCAGCGGCGCGACACTCGCCACCAGGAACATCTTCTGCACGCTGTGCAGCTGGATCATCAGGAAGGTCGCCATCAGGAACAGCATCAGCGGCACCACGCTGGCAATCGGGCCCTGGGCCTTGCCGCTTTCTTCCACGGTGCCGCCGGTGGCAACCTTGTAGCCCACCGGCAGGCCGGCGCTGAATTTGTCGATCTCAGGCTTAAGTTGCTTGACCAGGTCCGTCGGCTGCATCTCGTCGCGCACCGAGGCCTTGATGGTAATGGTCGGCTTGCGGTCGCGACGCCACACCAGCGGCTGCTCCAGTTCATAGCGCACGGTGGCGAAGGCCAGCAGCGGGATCGAGGTGCCGTTGGGCGTGACGATCTGCAGGTTCTGCAAGGTTTCCGGCGTGCCGCGTTCGGCATCTTCGGCACGGCCGACGACGTTGATCAGGTAGATATCATCGTGTACCTGGGTCACCGAGGCACCGCTGACCACGCTGTTCATCAACTGCGCCACGTCTTCCGACGACAGCCCCAGTTGCCGCGCCTTGTCCTGGGCGATGTCGATGCGCAGCACTTTGCCGGGCTCGTTCCAGTCGTAGATGATCTCGCCCAGATGGGTGTTCTGGTCCAGTAAGGTCGCCAGTTCGATGGCGTGTTTACGCACCTGGTCGGTGTCTTTGCCCGACACGCGATACTGAATCGGCCTACCCACCGGCGGCCCCATTTCCAGCGGCTGCACGTAGCTACCAATCCCCACGAAGTCATCGCGCAGGCGCTTTTGCAGGCGCGCGATCAACTCACCACGCTCTTCCAGACCCTTGCTCACGATCACCAACTGCGCGTAGTAGGGGTTTTCCAGTTGCTGGTCGAGGGGCAGGTAGAAACGGATCGCCCCCTGGCCGATGTAGGTGCTCCAGCGCGCAATGTCCGGGTCGTCCTTGATGATTGCTTCAAGGCGGTCGACGGCCTTGCGCGTCTCGTTGATCGAGGCGTTTTGCGGCAGGTTCAGGTCGACGAGGATTTCCGGACGGTCCGACGACGGAAAAAACTGGTTCTGCACGAACTGCATGGAGAACACCGAGGCCACAAACAGCGCCACGGTGATGCCGATCGCCCACCAACGGTTACGCATGGCCCAGAGCATGCCGCCATTGAAGGCACGGCCAATACGCCCGGGCTCAGCGCTGTGGGGTTTGACGTTGGCGCTGAGGATATGCACCCCGATCACCGGCGCAAACAGCACCGCCACCACCCACGACACCAGCATGGCCACGGCAATCACTGCGAACAGGGTGAAGGTGTACTCGCCCGCCGAGCTGGCGTTGAGGCCGATCGGCACAAAGCCTGCCACGGTCACCAGCGTACCGGTGAGCATCGGGAACGCCGTGGACGTGTAGGCGTAGGTCGCCGCCTGCTCCTTGGTTTCGCCTTTTTCCAGACGCGTGATCATCATCTCGACGGTGATCATCGCGTCGTCCACCAACAGGCCGAGGGCGATAATCAACGCGCCCAACGACACGCGCTGCATGGTGATGCCGCTGTATTCCATGAACACAAACACCAGCGCCAGCACCAATGGAATCGAGCACGCCACCACCAGCCCGGCGCGCATGCCGAGGCTGATAAAGCTCACCACCAGCACGATGATCACCGCTTCAAACAGCGCGCTGGTAAAGCCGCCGACGGCCTCTTCCACCACCTCCGCCTGGTCGGACACTTTGTGCACGCCGACGCCCACGGGCAGGTCGGCGGTCAATTCGTCCATGCGTTCATGCAGGGCCTTGCCGAACGACTGGATATTGCCGCCCTTCTGCATGGCAATCGCCAAGCCAATCGCCGGCTTGCCGTTGAAACGGAACATCGGCCGCGCCGGGTCCACATAGCCACGGCTGATCTCGGCAATGTCCGCCAGCCGATAGAAACGGTCATTGAGCCGCAGGTTGACGTTGGCCAGGTCTTTCTCCGAGGCGAACTGCCCCGACGTGCGCACCGAAATCCGTTCCGGCCCGGCCTCGATCACCCCGGCGGGGGTCACCGCATTCTGCGATTGCAGGCTCTGCACCACTTGGCGTTGATCAATGCCCAGGGCGGCCAGTTTGCGCGTGGAGAAATTCAGGTAAATCACTTCGTCCTGCTGGCCGATCATCTCGACCTTGCCCAGGCCCGGCACCGAACGGATCTCGGCGCGCACCTGCTCCACGTAGTCGCGAAGCTGGCGCATCGACAGGCCGTCGCCGGTAAAGGCGTACACCGAGCCAAACACATCACCGAACTCGTCGTTGAACGACGGCCCTTGCAGACCTTGGGGGAAGGTGCCGCGAATATCGTCGATCTTCTTGCGCACTTGGTACCAGACCTCAGGGATGGCCTTGGCGCTGGTGGTGTCCTTGAGGAACACGAAGACCGTGGACTCACCCGGCCGCGTGTAGCTTTTCACGTAGTCGAGAGAGTCCAGCTCTTCGAGTTTTTTCTCGATGCGGTCGGTGACCTGCTTGAGCGTCTCCTCCTGGGTCGCGCCCGGCCAACGGGTCTGGATCACCATGGTCTTGATGGTGAACGAAGGGTCTTCCTCGCGGCCCAGGTTCATGTAGGAGAACACGCCCATCAGCAGCGCGACGAACATCAGGTACCAGACGAAGGACTGATGCTTGAGGGCCCAGTCGGATAAGTTGAAGCTTCCTTTCATCGCGGGCTGTCCTCGTCGATTTTGACTTTTTGCCCGGGTTTCAGGCTGTTCACGCCCGCGGTGACGATACGCTCGCCGGGTTTGACGCCACCACTGAGCACTGCGCTGTCGGCGTCACGGCTGATCACGGTGATGTCGCGCGGTTGCACGGTCTGGTTCTGGGTATCGAGCAGCCAGATACGGGTCTTGCCATCGACTTCCTGCAAGGCGCTAAGGGGCAGTTCGATACGCGGGGCGATGGCGGTGCTCAAGGTCACGCTGATCGCCGTGCCCAGGCGGAACGCAGGCGGTGTTTCGGCCAGGGTCAGGCGTGCTCGGCGGGTGCGCGTGGCGCTTTGGGCCTGGGGTTCGATCTCGCGCACGATGGCAGTGGTCTGCACGCTGGGGTCGAGCTGCCCGGCGACCAGGAACACCACGTCTGGCGGCAGACGCTCGGCGAGGCCGGCCGGCAGGTCGATCACCGCTTCCTTGATGTCCGGTCGGGCCAGGGTCACCACTTGCTGGCCGGCGCTGACCACCTGGCCGGCCTCGGCATTCCAGGCGGTGACGATGCCGGCGTGATCGGTGCGCAGTTCGGCGTAGTTGAGTTGGTCCTTGGCTTGATTGACCGCAGCCTGGGCCTGGTCGAGGGAAGCCTGGGTGGTCTTCAGGTCGGTCTGGGCGATATCCAACTGAGCCTGGGCGCCGACGCCACGGTTGAACAGTTCCTGCTGACGGCGGGCGTTAGCCTGGGCGTTGATGTATTGCGCCTGCACGCGGGCCAGGTCGCCCTGGGCCGAACGCAATTGGTTCTGTTGGTCGGTAGGGTCGAGGACGGCGAGCAAGGCGCCCTTCTCCACCTCGGCGCCCACGTCCACGGCACGCCGGGCAATCCGGCCGGGCACGCGAAAGCCCAGGTTACTTTCGTAGCGGGCCTGGATGGTGCCGGCGAAGCGGCCAAGGTTTTCCTGGTCCTCAGACGTCACTTCCATGGATAACACCGGACGCACCGGCTCGGGCGGCGGCTCTTCTTTGGAGCAGGCCACCAGTAACAGGCTGGCGGCGAGTATGAGCGTCAGGCGCTTCATGGTTGGGCTCCTTGCTGGGCGATCTCGACCAGCATGCCGGGGTGCAGCAATTGCCCGCCGGCCACCACGACTTTTTCGCCGCCCTTGAGGCCGTCGCCAATGATCACCTTGCCGGTGAGATAACGCGCCACGGTGACCTTGTGCAGTTGCGCCTTGCCGTCGCCATCAATCAGCCAAACGGCGGGCTCGCTGAGGTCTTTCGTCAGCGCGGCCCACGGCAATTCGATACTCGCCTTGGCCGGGCCATTTGCGGTCGCGCTCACCACCGAGCCCAATTCCATGCCTTTGGGTAATGCTTGCAGGGCGATTTTCACCTGCACAGTGCCGGTGTTGGCGGCCACGGCAGGCGTGACTTCGCGTACTTTGCCCTGGACCTTGATGCTTGGGTTATCCAGCAGGCTCACGGTGATCGGCGCATCCGGCGGTGGCTCCACCAGCAGGGATTCATACACGTTGAACACAGCATCGCGCTCGCCATCGCGCGCCAGGCTGAAAATCGGCACGGTGGCCTGCACCACCTGGCCGACTTCGGCCTGGCGCGCGGTAATCACGCCCGGCGCTTCGGCCACCAGCGAGGTATAGCCGAGTTGCTCCCGTGCGTTAGCCAATTGGGCCTGGGCGGCGGCCAGTGCGCTTTGGCTGCTGCGCAACGCGGCCTGGGCGGAATCGTATTCGCTGCGGCTGGTGTAGCCCTTGGGCAGGAGTTTTTCCTGGCGCACGAAGGCGGCGGCGGTCTGCTTGACCCGTGCCTGCTCGGCCACGACCTGGGCCTGGGCGGAATCGACGTTGGTCTGCAGGTCCTTGGGGTCGAGCTTGGCCAGCACCTGCTTGGCGGTCACACGGTCGCCCACATCCACCGTGCGCTGGATGATCTTGCCGCCCACGCGAAAGGACAGATCGGTTTGCACCCGGGCCTGGATATCCCCCGTCAAGGTGACGGCCGCGGCAAAATCCGCCGGCTGCACAGTCTGCACAAACACCCGTGAGTGCGCCTTGGGTTCAGCCTTTTCCTCGCCACAGCCGCTCAACAGCGCCAGTAGGCCAAGACCAACAATACAGGTGGAAATACGACCGCCCATGCAGGCTCCTTTTGCGTGATGCCGACTTGCCAGTGTTTATGCGACTGTGAGCTTAGTTCAGGGTTCCACAGGTGGAAGCTTTCTGTCTGTAGTGAGCGGGCTTGCCCCGCGCTGGACTGCGAAGCGGTCCCCCGCCAGGTGCAGAAGTTCTTTCCGATAGAATGGGGTGATTCCTTTGGGACTGCTACGCACCCCAGCGCGGGGCAAGCCCGCTCACTACAGGTAGGTAACCGATGCTCAAGACCCTCGCGGTGGCCAATTACCGCTCGATCAACAAACTGGTGGTGCCCCTGGACCGGCTGAACCTGGTCACCGGCCCCAACGGCAGCGGCAAGTCCAACTTGTACCGCGCCCTGCGCCTGCTGGCGGAAACCGCCCAAGGCGGGGTGATCAATGCACTGGCCCGCGAGGGCGGGCTGGACTCCACCTTCTGGGCCGGCCCGGAAACCATCAGCCGGCGTATGCGCAACGGTGAGGTGCCGGTCGAGGCCGTGGTGCACCAGGGCGTGAAGCGCTTGCGCCTGGGGTTTGCCGGGGAGGATTTCAGCTACGCCATCTCACTGGGGCTGCCCGAGCCGAGCCGGTCGTTTTTCTCCCTGGACCCTGAGGTGAAGAAGGAATGCATCTGGGCGGGCCAGATCTACCGCCCGGCCAGCCTGCTGGTGCAGCGCTCAGGGCCGATGGTGCGTGCCCGTGACGGTCGCAACTGGGATGTACTGGCCCAGCACACGCCCAACTACCACAGCCTGTTCGACCAGGTCGGCAGCCTGCGCGGCTCGCCGGAAGTGCTGCTGCTGCGCGAAAGCATTCGTGGCTGGCGCTTTTACGATCACTTTCGCAGCGATGTCGATGCGCCGGTACGCCAGCCACAACTGGGCACCCGCACGCCGGTGCTGCACCACGACGGCCGCGACCTGGCGGCGGCGTTGCAGACCATTCGCGAGATCGGCGACCCCGAGGCGCTGCAGCGGGCAGTCAGCGACGCATTCCCCGGCGCACGCCTGAACATTGAACCGTTACAGGGCGGGCGCTTCGCGATTGAGTTCTATCAGGAGGGCTTGCTGCGGCCACTGTCAGCGGCGGAATTGTCCGACGGCACCTTGCGTTACCTGCTGCTGATCGCAGCGCTGCTCACGCCTCGGCCACCCACCATGATGGTGCTGAACGAACCGGAGACCAGCCTGCATCCGGACCTGCTACCCGCGTTGGCGCGCTTGATCATCCAAGCCTCCCAGCAGTGCCAGGTGTGGGTGGTGTCACACGCCAGCCGGTTGATTGCGGCGTTGCAGCAGGACCAGGCGTGTAATTCGATTGTGTTGGAGAAGGTGATGGGAGAAACCCGGATCGTGGGCCAGGGGATTTTGGATGCGCCGGCTTGGCATTGGCCGGAATAGGGGGTGACTGGAAGGCCTCATCGGGGGCAAGCCCCCTCCCACACTTGAATGTATTCACAGATCAATAATGTGGGAGGGGGCTTGCCCCGAATAGCGGTATCAACCCTGCCACTTCCCGCCTTCAACAATCACACTCTCAGGCTGGGTGTCATCGCTCAGCTCTTTACGCACATATTGGTCGTACAGCTTGAGCAAAAACTTTTCCTCACCCAACTTCGCCAACTCGGCATTCACCCAGTCACGCAGTTCGACGTTGCCCTTTTTCACCGCTGGCGCAATCGGCGCTTCATCACCGAGTTTTTCTTCCAACACGCGGTAGCCCGGGTTCTGCTTGGCCCAGCTGAACAGCACCAGATTGTCCTGAGCGTAGGCATCACCCCGTCCAGCCGACAGCGCCTGCAACGACTCGGAGTTCTTCTCAAACTTGAGCAGTTTCCAGTCCGGGTGGTTCTTGGTCAGCCAGATATCAGCCGTGGTGCCGGTGGTCACGATGGTGGTGCGGGTGGCCAGGTCATCCAGGCTTTTCACCGAGCTGTCCTGAGGCACCAGGGCCTGTACCGCAACTTTCAAGTTGGGGTTGGTAAAGTCCACCGCTTCCTTGCGCTCCGGCGTCACCGTCATGTTGGCGAGGATCAAGTCGACCTTGTCGCTTTGCAGGAACGGAATACGGCTGGCCGGCTCGACGGCGACAAACTCAACCTTGTTTTCATCGCCCAGCAGGTCCTTGGCGAATCGGCGGCCGATGTCGGTATCGAAGCCGACATAGCGGCCTGCTTCGTTGACGAAGCCGAACGGTGGCTTATCGGTGAAGACGCCGACAATCAGCTTGTCCCGCGCCTTGATCTTGTCGATGTAGCTCACGGCGGCAGCCGTGGGTTTGGTGGGCTCTTCAGCCTTCTTATCGCAGCCGGCCAGCAGGGCGACGGCCAACAGTGGCAGCAGTAACTTTTTCATATCAGCTCCAGTTCCTGGGTCTTTTTGGGCAGTGTTGAAACAAAGGAGAACTTCTCCAGGAACTGCTGCGCGCGTGCGGTTTGCGGGTTCGTAAAGAATGCTTCGGGGGTGTTTTGTTCAAGGATGCGACCGGCCTCCATGAACACCACGCGGTCGGCGACGGCGCGGGCGAAGGCCATTTCGTGGGTGACGATCAACAGGGTCATGCCATCGCGGGCCAGGCCCTGGATCACTTCCAGCACTTCCTTGACCATCTCCGGGTCGAGGGCGGCGGTGACTTCGTCAAACAGCATGACCTGGGGGTTCATGCACAACGAGCGGACGATGGCGATGCGTTGCTGCTGGCCGCCGGACAGCTGACGCGGGAAGGCGTCGCGCTTATCGGCCAGGCCTACGCGATCGAGCAGTTTTTCTGCCTGTTCACGGGCTTCGCGGGGGTCACGTTTTTGTACTTTCAAGGGGCCAAGCAAGATGTTATCGAGCACGCTCATGTGCGGGAACAAATGGTAGCTCTGGAACACCATGCCCACGTCCTGGCGCACCTGGCGCCAGTCGGTGCTGTTGTTCAACAGCTCTTTGCCGGCGAAACGCAGGCTGCCGCTGTGTGCGACTTCCAGGCCATTGAGGCAACGCAGCAAAGTGCTTTTGCCGCAGCCGCTGGGGCCGAGGATCACCACCACTTCGCCGCTTTGCACGCTCAGGTCGATGCCCTTGAGCACCTGCTGGTCGCCGAAAAACTTGTTGAAACCCTGGAACTCGATCAACGCACTCATGTTTGGGCCCAGCGCCGTTCCAGCACCTTGGAGGCGGCCGACAACGGGTAGCAGATAAAGAAGAAAAACAGGAACAGCACGCCGTAGATCAACACGGACTCATAGGTGCGCTCGATGATTTGCTGACCGACCTTAATCACGTCCACCACGCCGATCAGCACCGCCAGGGAGCTGGTCTTGATGATGCGCGTGTAGACGTTGATGGTCGGTGGCGTCATGCGTTTGAGGGCCTGGGGCAGCAGCACGTAGCCGTACAGTTGCGGATCGGACAGCCCAATCGACAACCCCGCTTCACGCTGGCCACGGGGCAGCGAATGCAACGCGCCACGCACCACTTCGCCAACCTCGCTGGCGCCCCACAACGACAACACCAGCACGGCGCACCAGAAACTCGGGATGCTCAGGCCAAAGAAAATCGGCAGGCCGAAAAACAGCAGGTACAGCCACACCAGCACCGGAATCGCGCGGAACAACTCCAGGTACACCCGTAGCACAGCGTTGATCAGCCGGTTGTTCAAGGTGCGCAGCACGCCATACAACACGCCGCCGACAGTACTGAAGGCGATGCTCAAAAACGAAATCGACAGGGTCTGCGCAGCGCCCTTGCCCAGTTGCGGCAACGACACCCACAACAACTCAAGACCCGAACTGGCCATGCTGGAGCCTCCTTTCCAGGCGGCTGAGCAGCAGCGACAGTGGCAGGAACAGCAGCACGCAAATCAGCGTCAGCACGGCAAGCATTTCGTAAGTCTTGTAGTAAAGGGCGATGTAGCTTTTGGTGGTGTAGAGAATCTCCGGCACCGCCACAGCAGAGACCACGGTGGTCTCCTTGAGCAGGAAGATGAAATTGGCGAACAGCGCCGGCAAGCTGAGAATGCCGGCCTGGGGCAGGATCACGTGGCGCAGCAGCTGCCAGTCGGACAGGCCGATGGACTTGCCCGACTCGATCTGCGCCAGCGGCACCGCTTCCACACCGGCGCGCAGCACTTCGGTGAGGTAGGCGCCGCCAAGGAACGTCATGGTGATGATTGCCGCCCAGAACCCGGAAATATTGAAGCCCAGGGCCGGTAGCGCGAAGTACACGAAAAACAGTTGGATCAGCAGCGGCGTGTTGCGCGCCAGCTCCACATACAGCGCCACCAGCCGCGACAGGTACGGCGTGCGAAACACCAGCAGCGCCGCGTTGATCAGCGCCACCAGCAAGGAGGTGGCAATGGCGATCAAGCCCACTTGCAGCGTCACCCCCACGGCCTTTAGAAACGCCGGCAAGGTGCTGAGGATAAAAGCGAAATCGAAGGTCATTTCTAGTCCATGACGCCGCAGGGGTAATGCGGCGAGCGCCGTCCGATCCAGCGTGGGTAACGCCGGGTAGCGCGAACTTTAAA
Organism: Pseudomonas petroselini; assembly: GCF_045037875.1. NCBI lineage: Bacteria > Pseudomonadati > Pseudomonadota > Gammaproteobacteria > Pseudomonadales > Pseudomonadaceae > Pseudomonas > Pseudomonas petroselini. The sequence goes on along the minus strand of NZ_CP173614.1, from coordinate 883,241 downwards.
GGTATAAAAAGTAAAATTTAAATACCTAAATAGCATATTCATATCACCCAAAAAGATAACCGTCGGATTCGCGGGTTTGGCAGGTGACGGCTATGGTTGGGGGGTCTGTATTTCGAGGGATTGAATAATGAACACAACAACACCAATCGATCCAAAGGAACTGGTGAAGTGGCTGGTGGCATTGCGCCGGGCGATCAATAGCAGAGCCCTGTAAAACACCGAAGTATCCACTGTGAGATGAAGATCAAATGTGGGAGGGGGCTTGCCCCCGATGGCGGTGTTTCAGTTACAGATTGATTGGCTGACACACTGCAATCGGGGGCTAGCCCCCTCCCACATTTGGATTGCATTCCAAATTTCAGGCATAAAAAACGCCGACGCTAGATAAGCCGCCGGCGTTGAAACCTTGAAGGGGGTTTTTAGTTACATCAGAACGCTGGCACGACTGCACCGTTGTACTTCTTCTCGATGAAAGCCTTCACTTCCGGGCTGGTCAGGGCCTTGGACAGTTTCTGGATAGCGTCGCTGTCCTTGTTGTCCGGGCGAGCCACCAGGAAGTTCACGTATGGCGAGTCAGCGCTTTCGATGATCAGCGCGTCCTTGGCTGGGTTGAGGCCAGCTTCCAGGGCGTAGTTGGTGTTGATCAAGTCCAGGTCAACCTGATCCAGCACGCGTGGCAGCAGGGCCGATTCCAGCTCTTTGAACTTCAGGTTCTTGGGGTTGCTGGCGATGTCTTTTGGCGTGGCCAGGGCGTTGGTCGGATCTTTCAGGGTGATCACACCGGCTTTCTGCAGCAGCAACAGGGCGCGGCCGCTGTTGGAGCCTTCGTTAGGAATGGCCACGGTGGCGCCATCTTTCAGCTCGGAGATGTTCTTGATCTTTTTCGAGTAACCGCCGAAGGGTTCAACGTGCACGCCAACCACGGTGACCAGGTTGGTGCCCTTGCCCTTGTTGAAGTTTTCCAGGTACGGCAGGGTCTGGAAGTAGTTGGCATCCAGGCGCTTCTCAGCCACCTGCACGTTAGGTTGTACGTAGTCGGTGAAGACTTTGATTTCCAAGTCCACGCCTTCTTTGGCGAGGGTTGGCTTGACCAATTCGAGGATCTCGGCGTGCGGCACTGGGGTCGCGGCCACCACCAGTTTCTCGTTAGCCTGGGCGAAGCCAGCAGTCAGGGCAGCCGCCAGTGCGGTAAACAACAGAACCTTTTTCATGCAGTGTCCTTATCGAAATTCCGGGTCGTCTCTGACGGCCGTTTTTTATGTGGTGTGCCAGCGAAGTGCTATCGCGGCGTGGGAGGGACAATACCTAGATTTTTTATTCCCGAACAATATCTTTTATTCACGTTGATATTCCATTTTGCTCATGTAGCGGTTTGTTCACGTAGAAAGCTACGCAAGGTTTCCCGCTCGGCGGGGCTGGCCGTGTTGAAAATTCGCTGTACCTGCTCCAACGGCGTGCCCCCCACAGGCAAATTCAGATGCTCGGGCAAAATCTCATCGCCGCTGCTGACCAGTAATGCAAAGTGAATAACGTTTTCCAGCTCACGGGTATTGCCCGGCCAGGTGTGGTGCTCCAGCACGCGCTGGGCGGCGTCGCTGATCAGCGGCACCGGCAGGTCCAGGCGCTGGCTGTAGATGCCCAGGAAATACTCGGCCAGGGACAGGATGTCACCGACACGCTCGCGCAAGGCGGGCAAGTCCAGTTGGCCTTCGCTCAGGTAATGGAACAAGCGCTCATGGAACTTGCCGGCGGCCACGGCCTGGGCCAAGTCGATGCTGGTGGCCGCCACCAGGCGCACATCCACCGGGCTGGGCTGATGGGCGCCGACGCGGGTGACTTCATGGTTTTCCAGCGCGGCCAGCAGTTTTACCTGGATCGGTAGCGGCAAGTCGCCGATCTCATCCAAGTACAAGGTGCCGCCATTCGCCGAACCGAACCACCCCGCCCGGCTGCTGGCCGCGCCACTGTGGGCACCGGCCGCATAACCGAACAACTCGGCATCGGCATAGGTCGGGCTGATGGCGCCGCAATTGACCGAGACAAACAGCCCGGTGCGGTCGCTGCCACGGTGGATGTGCCGCGCCAGCAGCTCTTTACCGCTGCCGGTCTCGCCGCGAATCAGCACCGGTAAGGCGCGCGGCGCGAGGCTTTCCAAGTCTTCGCGCAGTTGCCGCGAGCGTGGATCAACAAAGACCAACGCTTTGGCGCGAATGCTCAGCGGGCTTTTTTCCGCGTCGGGGAAGGTCAGCAGTGGCTGACCGTAGGTTTCATGCAGGCTCATGGCAGGCTCCCGCCCCAAATCCACTCAGGGACGGGGCGTTTAAAGATAGTCAGGCAGTGCGCCGGGCGTGATGCTCAAGGCGGCTTTGCAGGCGATAAAGGTAGGCAAAACCCTGCTCCCAACGCTGGTGGCCGGACTTCACATTGATATGGCCGGCACCGGACAGAATGCCGGCTTCAGCACCCCAGTTACGCGCCAGTTCCACGGCACGAGGAGCGCTGACGGCGCTGTCGTTATCGGAGCTGACCACCTGGGTGGGAAACGGCAGCAAGTCGGTCGGAATCGGCGCAAAGTTGCGCAGGGCAGGCGAGCACGCCGGGCGTTCGACATCGGCCGGAGCCACCAGCAAGGCACCACGCACCTGGCGCAGGAACTGCACTGGCGCGGTGGCCGCCCAATGCGCCACTGTGATGCAGCCCAGGCTATGGGCGATCAGGATCACTGGCGTGCTGTCGGCCGCAATGGCCTCGGCCAGCGCGGCGACCCAGTCTTCGCGCCGTGGCGTCAGCCAGTCGGCCTGTTCCACACGGGCGCTGTTGGGCAGGCTGTTCTGCCAATGACTTTGCCAATGATCTTCTGGCGATCCTTGCCAGCCCGGCACGATCAGGTAACGAATCGACTCGCTGTGCATGGGTGTGCCCTCCTGCAGCGTTTAACGTTGCTGAACAGTATAGGGACGAGGGTTATATTCGTTAAGGAATAAGAAGCTATTTATTAATAACCAAAATATCAAAGCCGATGAAGATCAAACTGTGGGAGGGGGCTTGCTCCCGATGGCGGTGTATCAGCCGCCACCTGTATCAACTGACCCACTGCTATCGGGAGCAAGCCCCCTCCCACATTGACCAGGTTCCACATAGGGACTCGGGGCGTTGAGTAAATCCCAGGCAAAAAAAAGGCCGCACCCTGCCAAGGAAACGGCCAAAAAATTGTCGAGGCTATTGGTGGAAGCGTTGCAACTAACGTGCGGTAATCACCGACAGCTTGGTAATCCCCGCGCGCTCGATAGACGCCATGGCTCGCGCCACTTCGCCGTAGTTCACACCATCGTCAGCCTGCAGTTGCACCCGCACATCGGGGTCCTTGGCCTTCGCCGCCTGCAGGTTGAATTCCAGCAGGTCCGGCTGGATTTCGTCCTTGTTGATAAACAGTTTGCCGGCGCCGTCGATGCTCACCACCAGCGGGTCTTTCTGCTCCACCGGGGCCACGGCCTCGGTCTTGGGCAGGTTGATCGGGATCGCGTTGGTCAACAGCGGCGCGGTGACGATAAACACCACCAGCAGTACCAGCATCACGTCCACCAGCGGCGTGACGTTGATCTCGCTCAGCACCTCATCACTGTCTTGCGTGGAAAAGGCCATCTCAGGACGCCTCCTTCACTTTCTGCGGGTTGCCGGGCGCATGCTTGGTCAAGGCAGGATGCAGCAGCACGCGGAACGAATTCTTCTGCGCCAGGCTGTAGAAGTCGTGGGCAAAGTCATCCAGGTCGGCAGCCGTCAGTTTCAGGCGACGCAGGAAATAGTTGTAGACCAGCACCGCCGGCACCGCGACAGCGATACCCACGCCCGTCGCAACCAGTGCTGCACCGATCGGACCGGCCACGGTTTCGAGGCTGGCGGAACCGGCGGCGCTGATGCCCTTGAGCGCCTCCATGATCCCCCACACGGTGCCGAACAGGCCGATAAACGGCGAGGTGCTACCGATACTGGCGACCACGGCCAGGCCGGTCTCCAGGGAACGCCGCTCCCGCACGATCTGCTGGCGCAGGGCACGTTCGAGACGGTCCTGATGATTGATCGCCTGGCTGAGGTCAGCGGCGTGCGGGGTTTCACCCACCTGAATCGCGGCATAACCGGCCTGGGCGACACGGGCAGCAGCGCCTGGCTGGGTTTCGGCCAGTTCGGCGGCCGAGTCGAGACTCGACGCCGCCCAGAACTGTTTATGGAACCTGCGATCCTGGGCCTTGAGGCGACCGAACTGCACGCCCTTGAGCAGGGCCAGGCCCCAGGTGGCGACCGAAAAAACCACCAGCAGCCAGATCACCGCGCTTTCGATGGATTCAAGTGGAGATGCTAATGCCATGATGTTTCCCCTCTGTACAGGTCGCGGTGTGTGCAACACACCGCAGCGCAATAGTTAGTGAATCTTGAAATCGATCGGTACGCTGACCCAGCCGTCCTGGGCCACATCGCCCTGCTTGGCCGGCACGAAGCTCCAACGCTTCACGGCGGTCAGTGCGGCGTCATCGAGTTGCTGGCGACCGCTGCTTTTCTGGATCTGGATCTCACCCGGCTTGCCGCTGGCCAATACATGCACCCGTAACAACACCGTGCCTTCCCAACCGCGACGCTGGGCCAGTGACGGGTACTCCGGCGCCGGGTTCTTCAAGTACGCGGCGTTGGCCGAAGCCGGTGTCACCGGGGCTGGCGCAGGCGGAGCGGGCGCGGGGGCCGGTGGCGCCGGTTTCGGTGGCGTGGGCGCCTGCTCGACCGGTTTCGGTGCGGGCTTGGGCTCAGGCTTGGGAACCGGCTTGGGCTTGGGTTTCGGAATCGGTTTGGGCGGCGCCGGCTTGGCGGCCAACTCATCCACCACCGGCGGCGGTGGCTCGACCACGGGGGGCGGAGGGGGCGGCGGCACAGGCGGCGGCGGTTCCACCACGGGCGGCGCCGGTTGGGAAAATTCGATGGTCATCGGCGGAATTTCCGGCGGCACAATCGGCAGCACTGGAGTGGGTTTCTGGCTTACCCAATAAATCACCGCACCGTGCAGGGCCAGTACCAACAGACCGAGCAGGATCCCTTCGCGGCGGCTGGAGAAGCGCTTTGGGGTTTTCTGCGTCCGCAACTGCCCCAACGGCGCACGGTGCGGCCGGCCAAGGTCGACCAACTCGCCACTCGGTGCCTGGCGCCATTGCGCCTCGTGTGCACTGGCGGCGGTCTGGACATTGCCCATTAATTCACTCCCTACGGTTTCGAAACCAAACAACCGACGGGCCTGCGTGGAAGGCCGTCGAGGGCTGAATCATCGGTGCCAGACGCTTATCTCTTAAAGTAATCTTTAAAGTTATACATAGATCAAAATTGAATAAATGAAACAGGCTGAAATGGCAAAGCCACGCCCTGCAAGGCCTGGCGCCGAGGCGCTGTCTTTAGATGCCTTTCAGGCATAAAAAATATTCAGTAAAGGCATGGATCAGGCGGGGCTGTTTGCACACAAATCGAGCAATTGGCGTTGCAGGCTCTGCCCTGCCGTACCCAGGCCAGTGCGGCCATACAACGCCAATCGCACACCTTGGACCCTGGGCAAACCGCTGTCCGGCCCCAGCACGACATGCCCGGCCTGCACGACTCGACGGGGCAACAAACTGATACCCAACCCCGCCGCCACCGCCGAACACACGCTGGCCAGGCTGGCGCTGGAGTAGCCAATGCGCCAGCGCCAGCCGCTCACTTCCAGGTGTTGCAGCATTTCGTTGCGGTACAGGCCGCCCACCGGAAAGGCCACCAACGGCAAGGGGTCACGCCTCAGGGACGGCGTGCTGCGGCTGTCGACCCAGCACAGCGGCTCCGGCCATGAGGCCAGGCAGTCATCGCTGTCGCCCATCTGCTTGACCAGCAATACGTCGAACTCGCCGCTGCGGTACTGGCGCTGCAACTCGGGGCCAAGGCCGCTGGTGACTTCCAGGCGCACGCGGGGATAGGCCTGTACAAACGACGAAAGCAGCGGCATCAGGCGCTCGGCGGCGAAGTCTTCCGGCACACCGAGGCGCAGCACACCGTCGCTTTGCTGGTTGATCAATACATCGGCGGCTTCTTCATGCAGCGCCAGGATGCGCCGTGCATAGGCCAACAGGCGTTCGCCCTCGGCGGTGGCCACCACACGGCGCTGGTTGCGGTCCAGCAACTGGCACGCCAGCGCTTCTTCCAGGCGACGAATCTGCTGGCTGACGGTGGACTGCGTCAGGTGCAGGCGCTCAGCGGCGCGGGTGAAATTGCCGCAATCGACCACGGCAACAAAGCTGCGCAACAACACGGGATCAAACATGGCGCTCACCATTCCATTTGCCACTGGTTGGCATGGTTATATTTAATTTCAGAATACCTCGGCGGCTGCCCATACTTCACCCTCCGTCCTGCCCAGAGGGATCCCAATGACCGACGATCAACAGCACCTGCAACGCGCCATCCGACTGGCCCAGACCAATGTCGCCCAAGGGGGCCGGCCGTTTGGCGCGGTACTGACGCACAACGGCGAAGTGCTGACTGAAGCCGTGAATGAAATCCACCTGACCCAGGATCCCACCGCTCACGCCGAGCTGCTGGCGATCCGTGCTGCCAGCCGACAGCTCGGCGCGCGCCTGGACGGCTGCGTGATCTATGCCAGCGGCCAGCCCTGCCCGATGTGCCTGAGCGCCCTGTACCTGTGCGGGGTAGAGCGCGTGGTGTTTGCCGCCAGCAATGCCATGGCCGAGCCCTTCGGGTTGTCGACGGCGGCGATCGGGCAACAAGTGGGCTTGCCCTTGGACGAACAACGCATGCCGATCCAGCACCTGCCCGATGCGGCCATGACCGCCCTGTATCGCGAATGGAACAGCCTGCATGCCCCTGAATAAATCCCTCGCCGGCTGGGGCCTGCTGGTGGTCCTGGGCCTGAACCTGCGCCCGATCCTCAGCTCCATCAGCCCGTTGCTCGGCGAGATTCGCCAGGCCACCGGCCTGAGTTTCCAGAGCAGCGCCCTGCTCACCAGCCTGCCAGTAGTGTGCATGGGCTTGGTGGCGCTGGTAGGCGTACGCGTCGAAGCGCGATTGGGTGAACGCCGCGGCATCGCCCTGGGCCTGGTGATGATCCTGCTGGCGTGCCTGGCCCGTTGGCTGATGGGCCAGGGTTCGACGTTGCTGGTGACCGCATTGCTTGGCGGTGCCGGTGTGGCGCTGATCCAGGCGTTGGTGCCGGCGATGATCAAGCGTGAATTCCATCAGCGCGTGCCGGTGGCGATGGGCGTGTATTCGGCATCGTTGATGGCCGGCGGCGGCCTCGCGGCGCTGCTCAGTCCGGTGGTGGCCAGTCATTTCCAGCACTGGCAGGCCGGGCTTGGGGTTTGGCTGTTGCCGGCATTGGCCGCGCTACTGCTGTGGGCCTGGTTGCCACTGGGCGCAGCGAAAAACCCACAGGTAGCACCTGCCTTTCAGGGCCTGCGCAATCGTCGCGCGTGGCTGCTGGCGCTGTATTTCGGCTTGGTGAATTGCGGCTACATGAGCCTGGTGGCGTGGCTGCCCGCCTACTATCAGCAACTGGGTTGGGGTGTGTTGCCCAGTGGTTCGTTGCTGGCGTTCATGACAATCTTCCAGGTGATCGCCGCGTTGCTGATGCCGGTGTTGGCGCAACGCGGGGTCGACCGTCGCCCGCTGCTGTGGATCAGCCTGCTGGCCCAGACCATCGGCTATCTCGGCCTGTTGATCGCGCCGTTGCAGTTGCCCCATCTGTGGGTCGCGTTGTGCGGCTTCGGTCTGGGCGCGTGTTTTGCGCTGAGCCTGCTGCTGACCCTCGATCACCACCGCGACCCGCGCCAGGCCGGGCAACTGGCGGCGTTCGTGCAGGGCGTGGGCTTTTTGATCAATGCGATTTCGCCGTGGCTGACCGGCTGGCTGCGTGAACTCACCGGTAGTTTTGTCAGCGCCTGGGGGGTGCTGACGGTGACGGCGGTCGCGATGCTGGTGGTGACGCGGGTGTTCAGCCCGGCCACCTATCGAACCCGGTTAGAAGTCGTAGTACCCCGTCCTACCTAGGAGACGATCATTCTGCAGCCCCTGGCCAATGGAGCGCGCATCGATCACGGTGCTGTCCGCCACCACACGGGTTGGCGAGAAATGCCAACCCAGCTGGCTGGCATCTTTTGCTTCTAATCGGATACTTGAAGATTTAAACCTGACGGCACTCAGATCAACAGGGTCCTTGTGCCAATGGGGCAAGACGTTTTTTGCCTCACCCTACGCAAACTCAGCACTGTGGGAACGCTCGCCCTCGGCGAGCGCCCCACAGTTTGTCGACGAACCACACGCCGACGCCTTAAGCGTCTAAATCAACGGCGCCCAATATTGAATTGCCCCCAAGGCAGCCATGTTAAGTTATTGGTGTTTGAGTTAACGAATTTATCCCGGTCGGACTCAAATACCTCTGCATTCGCCAGCACGCCAGTGACGCAACAAATGACCGTATTCGCATCACCGACATCAAAGAGCTGAAGAGCTCCTCCCGCCCTTATCAAGGACTTGCCATCAAAGGGGAAGTTCTTGATCGGATGGAGTGCATCGTCGACCAGATTTCTGACAGTTTTATCCAGTCCATTTATGCCGCTTTTAATGAGCTGAGCAGGCTGCGCATATAATTTGGCGTAACCATTGAACAACCTGAACTGCCTCAGGGTCGGCACCATGCGAGCCGCAGTTTTATAGAAAAGGTCCCTGGCCACAGCCATGCCAGAGCGGGCCAGATGAACAGCAAGTTGCCCGATTTTCTTGAGCAATGTCCCTACCCCACCAACAACCGTCAACCCTAGTGACACCCAACCCAGAACGGCTGCCAACTTAGGATGGGAGTCGGCAATGACCACTGAAGTTATGGCGGTGGCAGCCGCGGCAATAGCCAATGCAATCAGAGCTGCCGCCAATAATAATGAGGTCCCTCCCGTCATCACGGCGGTCAATACACCAATGCCCGAAAAAAGTATCGCAATCATCAGCGGCCCGTACTTGCCCAACCCAAGTGGTCTGGGCGTGCGGCCGCCCCAAATTTGACGTAATCCACTGCTGGCTGCGCCAGAACCGACGTGGCCGCTGGGATCCTGCACATTGGCAGGGTCGCCGTCGCAGTACCCATAGACATTCCGGCCGCCCACATCGAAGGGGCTGAGGCTATCCTGACTATTGAAGCGTCGACTGTCCGGATCATACCAGCGATACCCCTGACCCAATGGGTATTGATCGTTGTCAGCATCGCGGTACTCGCCGTTGAAGCCCAGTAGCGAGTCTTTTTCGTCCGAAGCATGTTCGCCATAGGCGGTATAGGCGTGATGCTTTATCGTCTCTGCCTGCACGTCGTAGCTCACCAATACTGTGCCCTCGGCGTCGCGCAGTTCAAACAGGGTCCTGTTTACCCCTGAACGCTTGACGCGTTGCACGGTACACGCCGCACTACCGGGGCACAGATGTCGGTTGGCGTCCGTTCCATCCGGGTAATACTCGCCGCGCACCTGAAGCCCGTCATAGATGATCTGACGTTGCTCCTCCCCTTGGCCGCAAGTCATGACGCGGTCCATGGGGTCGTAGGTATAATGCCTCGACCCCGCCTGCGTCATCCGTCCCAGCCAGTCATAGCCATAGGTTTTGCCTTTCTGGTCTCGGGTCACGCGCCCAGCACCGTCATAGGTTGGGTTCAAAGCACGGGGATAGTCCGAATGGTCATGCGCAACTGCTTCAAGGCGACAGCCACTTTCGCCATCGTAGGTGTAGGTGCTGGTGCAACTTTCTGTCCCAAATTGGGTGACACACTGACTGATATTACCCAGCGCATCATAGGTGAACGTCTGACTGTCGATGCTTTTGTTCTTCGGATTTTCCGGCCGCCATACCCCGGTGGAGACGCAAGAGGCGAGCCGCCCGCCTTCCGTGTAGGTCAGATCACGCGAGCCCAGGACTTCGTCACCTTCTTTCAACTGGATCGATTTTAAGCTGTTGTTGAAGTTGTAGGTGCGATGCAGTGTCAGGTCGACCTTGTCACCAAGCTTGAAGTTGCGACTGGTTTCACGTTGCTGGGGGTCGTAGTTGTATTTCACCGTTAGACTTTCCCCGCCCTGCGTAATGACTTCCTCCTGCAAAAGGCCAAAAGAATTGTAGGCATGCGTGGTCTTCAGGTCGCCGCTTTCTGTGGTGTGCCGTTGCCCAAGACTGTTATAGGCATACTTGATCTCACTTCCCTGTACATCCACCTCACTGAGCAAGCGCCCGCCGAATGAATAGGTGCTTTGGGCTTCTTTACCCTGCGATGCTGCGCCCTGCGTTTGCGCTCGTTGCTTGCTTAGGCGACTGTTGAGATCGTGATGGTAGGTCAACAGCCTTTCACCCTCACCTGCCGTTGAGGTGAGTTGCGCTCCATAGGCGTAGGTAAAGTGCTTCTCGTCACCGGCCGCAGAAACTTTACTCAAACGATTGCCCAGTTCCTTGATGTATTCATAGTTCAGCGTTGTGCCCTCGGCGGTTGTTTTCGAGCTAGCAACCTTACTTGCGCCAACGTAAGTAAAGGTTTCGGTAGAGCGGCCTCGGGAAAGCGAACTCACCCGGCCCCAACTGTCGAAGGTGCGTTTGCCCAATGTCCTTTTTACCCCATTAAACTCAATGTCGATCTGCTGAGCCTCACTGATCAGCCAGTGCCGGGGGTACTGGTAGCTATAGGTATAAGTGAGCGCCACAGCATCTTCCGCCTTACCTTTTTCCGTGTGTTGCTCACTCAACAAACGTCCGAGGCCGTCGTAGACATACTTGATAGTGATAATCCCGAACTCTGTGGTGGTCTGCAGTTGCTCGACCTGCCTGGCAGGGGTATAGCTGGCCGTCTGGGTTTGGTAAACCGTGCCGCCGGCATCTGTCCACTCTACCTTGGCAACGGTTTCATCCTCGTTGTAGCTCGTGACCTTGCCATGCTTGTCAGCCGCACCTCCGGCCCGTTCGGTCCGCGTCCTGGCCACAGGGTCGTAAGCGTTGACTGTTTCTAGACCATCGCTGTACAGACGGCCGCATTCCTCATTCCAGGCGTCGTACTTCAACTCGTACCACTCGCTGACTTGGGTGCCGTCGCTCAGGTAATCATAACGAGTAGTGCGCAACTCGCGGCCCAGCTTGTCATAGCTGACGTCCAGAACCAGACGCCATTCAGGTGTTTCAGGTGTTTGCAGATACTCCTTGACCAGATTGCCCTGACCATCATATTCGCGGGCATGTTTCAAACCATTGGGCTCTGTTATTTCCAATCGCCCGGCGGACGGATAGGAATAGGTGGTCACCTGTTTGTAGGTCGGGCTTTGTGCGCAGGTGGTGTGGGTAGACAATCGACCGTAGGCGTCGTAGCCATAGTCGGCTTGATTGCCGTCTTCATCGACCTGACGAATCAGGCGACCACTCAGGATGCTGTGAGTCTCTGAAGAGGCCCGCTTATTACCCAATGCGTCGGCTTGTGTGGTTGTGGTGGTGAGTTCGGTTTTCTCAAGAGTATAGTCAAAGGTCCGTGCGGGCTCGCCGATCCCTAACAATTTACCATTACCTTCCGCGGAATCCAGGGTGACTTTCTGCTGGCGCCCTTTGCGAAAGTCATCAGTTTGGTGGTACTCGATCTGCTGTCCGACAAAAGCGGCCTTCGTAATGTCTTGGGCAGCATTAATCATTTGTAAAACATTCGAGATCTTTTTATCAGTCAGACCCGGGATCGGATGGTAAATATAATACCTGAAAGCAGTACAATCCTTTACTGTCTTAGTCTGTCGTATAAACCAATTTAGCTCATGCTCTGGAGCGGATGTATCGTCCCAAAAACTACTTTTATTAACACCCTTTCGAACCGCTTCAGCTTCAATATATTTTGAGGGAAAACCCGAGCCATCAGACACAGGCTTCTCATAAACGCGGTAAGAGTCGTCTGGATGCATCGCGTACCATGCAATATCGTGATCAATGGTCCCTCCATCGCCTAAACCCAACTTTCCAGCATTTGCTCCCAGCAAAAGCCCATAAAAGGTGCGCGCTCTACTCATACCTTCGTAAAGCGGACCTGAGTGACACCACTCTGTAGTTTCGCCGCACTGAGCATTCGAATAAATCTCCATGTCCTTGCCAAATATACTCAACACTTCTTTTTCACTGACCCCCTTATTATCAAGATGCGAAATTATCGTTGAACGCTCTAATCCGTCCCTCTTATAATACTTCATGATCTTAGCCCCGCTTTGCGACGCGGACTCTAAAAACAACTCATGGCCCCTATCGTAAAAATAAGTAGCCTTCCGAATTGAGTCATCCGTCTCCGCAGAGGCTTTCGAGCCCCCCAACCAAACCGAGGTTACGTAATCCTTTTTATTAACAAGTTCAAAAGAGTAACAGGTGTTAACATCCGTTATACTTCCGCGCGGTGTCAGCGTATGGCTGAGAACACTGGGAAGTGCTGACAATTTGGGGTCACCATAAAAATCCAGCCCGTTGTCGGCATAGGTGACTTTTTCTTTAAGACCTTCAAAGCTGATGATCTCGTCCAACAGCCAACCGCAGGCGTCATGATCCTGATAGCCGAAGGTACATGTTGTGCCATCCGCAGCTTTTACTGACTTGAGCGCATAATTATCAAGGGCGAGCTCGAAGCTCAGTGTTTCAGCGGTATCGTCAGGCCAGAAGACTATGCTGACTGATGCCGGCGCATATTCCATTTTGAGCAGGGCACGTAAAGCATCCTTGATTTGTGTCAATTTAATTTGATGGTGAGTGATGCCGTTTATTTCATGAGCGGTCGCAGTCCACTCCAGTGTAAGAAAGTTGTAGCCATCGGTGGTCAGCGTTTCTGGCATATAGATTTGACTATCGTCCAGCTGTTTCAGAACTTCGATCCTGCCATCCCGGCGTAGCACCGTCAGATTTCCCTGATTCCACTTCACAATGACGGCTGGCTGTTCTAGGTCCTTGTTCTTTTCCACACGCAGTACTTCGCCCGAGTGCAACGTCAACTGCTGGTTTTTTTCATGATAATGGGTAAAGGCGAAGGACCAGCCGTCTCCCAGGCCCGCGGCATTGTTGACTACCGGGGTGTAAAAAAGGCTCATGTCCACCACCGGCCCGGCACCCGCGTTACCGGTCACCGAAAGTAACGGCACATAAACTTCAAACAAACCTGTTCGCAGGTCAACCGTGTTGCGCTTTTGAGTGGTGGCATTAAAAATCGTATGGTTCTGCCAATCGCAAGGGTCGAGCCCCATGATGTTATGTTCCATGACTCACCTCTGGTTATTTGTGTCGGCTGTTAGCTATGATTGCAATAAAGCCGCATCCGAAATAATTTAGATCGTCGTTATATTAATAACGTGCATAACGTGTGCATCGGCAGAACCACACGATGGCTAAAGCACACCCACTCACCCATGGGGCAAGAAGAGCATCTATTACACGAAAAGGAGTATTCGGTTTATCGGTTGGCCACTGTCAATAAAGCCATTTCAAATAGCTAAAGATCTTTCGAGAAAAATGCCGCCTTCCAAAAAACAGATGTGCTGCTGTACCTTGGGCCGCCATATAAGTCAATCAATCGTCAAACTACTTTACTCATTGTTCGCTTGCAGGAGCGACATCCTGCTGCCCACTTGGACGAGCGCCATCGGGTAGAGGAGCGTCAAATGAGCCGCTGCTGCGTTTCACCCAAGTCGTTTTCTTTTCATCCCACACGAATAATACACTGGACTTTCCAAGAAGTTGGAATGGCGCATCCAAGTTGGTATTAGTCGCATTTACGGTCGTAGGCGCATCCCCCTTATTTGAAATAAACACTACCGTGTCTTTAGTGAAAGACGAGTTGCCAGCACTAATAGTTAGCGGACTGATATAATCACCGCCCCAAATAATACACATTGGCCCCCGTCCCGGACTCTGTTTGGATAACACCGGGAGGATTATTCTGGCTAGGAGACCCTTCAAATGCCAATACACTTGCCGACACCATCATCGCGCAGACTAATACAGATATACCTTTCATGTTCGAGGTCCTTTTTGGCTTTAATTCAAATGGAGGCACTGGCCCACGAGATAGAAAATAGCACTATCAAAACAAACATCTACTGTCAGAAATAACAGGTCAAGAGCACGATTGGAAATAGCCAACAATTCTATTATTCTATTAATGTAATTTTAGAACACTCAGCGCCTGCAACCGCCTTGTGCGTTTTGCGCATATAAACCATTTGGTGAATGGACTTTCCGACCACCCACCCAAACAGCGAAAACATAAGCCTGCCCTTTGTTCGATGAGCCTTGATGCCCCAATCCAAACACGGGGACGTTCGCGGGCGACGCCCTTGATATGCACTTTTAATCTAACAAGAAAATAAATACATAGTTGACGGAATAAGAGCCTACATTTAAAACCTCAGCTCCCTAAGTCGAAAATGCCTTCGACCTATTTCAAAATGCCGGGAAAGCACATGGACCTTCGCCAACTGCGCTACTTCATCGCCCTCAACGAGCACCGCAGTTTCGTGCGCGCTGCGGACGCCATGGGCATCACCCAACCGGCATTCAGCCGCAGCATCCAGGGCCTCGAACAGGAATTCGGCTGTGTGCTGGTCGACCGCGCGAATAAAGACTTGCGCCCCACCCCCGAAGGCCAGGTGGTGCTGCAACATGCCTTGAGCCTGGTGCAAGGCGCGGCCTTGCTGAGCCATGAAGTTACGCGCATGACCAAACTCGACGCCGGTGAGGTGCGCTTCGGCAGCGATGCCGTGGCGGCGGTGAACCTGGTGCCCCAGGCCATGGCGCGCTTTATCTCCACCTACCCCAAGGTGCGCAGCGTTTTGCAGGTGGATAACTGGGAAAAACTCGGGCGTAGCCTAAGCCGTGAAGAGATCGAGTTCTTTATCGCCGATGTGCGTCACTTCGAGGCCGACCCGAGCTTCCAGACCCAGGCCTTGAGCCCAAGACGCACGGTGTTTTTCTGCCGCGACGGGCACCCGCTGCTGGCCAAGGACAGCCTGTCCACCAACGACCTGTTCAGCTACCCGCTGGCCACGCCGCTGATCGCGCCGGGCATTCGCAAGCTGCTGGCCAACCTCAGCGGGCGCGTCGACTTTGCGCCCGCGATCGAGCTGGAGCAGTTTGCCGCGCTGGCCAGCATCGTGCGGCACTCCGACGCCATCGGCCTGGGCGCTGAAGAGGCGTTTGTCGACGCGTTCGCCAGCGGCGAGTTGCACGTGCTGCACTGGCGCAACCTGCCGCACAATCTGGACAGCCTGCACAACCGCAGTGGGATAATCAGCCGCGCTGGGGTGCGTTTGTCGCCTGCGGCGAAGGCGCTGATCGAAACCCTGCAGGCGGTGGAAAACCCAGCCGATTGGCCCGCGCGAACGTCCCGAAATCATTGAAGCGCACGCCCATCTCGGCCATCACTGTGTGCGCCACCTTGGCAGTCATCTGGCGGATGTAAAACGGCTCCTTCACCACAAAATGGTGGATGCCATGGGTGCTGCCGAAGTTGAAGCAGAACGCCTGCAACGGCCACATCCACCAGGGGTTCAACACTTGGGTCTGCTGGATCACGTTGCCCAGTTCCACATCGCCGTAGTAGTGCATGTTGGAGCTGACGAAGTGCAGGCAAAAGGTGCGCAGCACGTTGGGCCCGATGATCACCACGGCGGCGATATCGATCACGTGCATCATCTGCACGGTAGCGGCCGACCATTCAATCGGCGTGTCCATCAGACCCGCAATACCATTGGCAGCATGGAAGCCGAGGAAGATGTACCACGCGCCCCAATGAAGCAGCGCCAGCGGTGCGTACACCAGCAGCGAGCGCTTGATGATCGCTCGTTTGTGCTTCCAGGTTTTGGCCCTCAGGATGCGGATAAACGCCGACATGACGTTATCGCCGACCATCAGCAAGCGCGCAAAACCCCACGGCTCGCCGTTGGTGATGGCGCGCTCTTCCATATCGGTTTCGGTACCGGAGACTTTGTGATGGTTGAGGTGCAGGTGCCGGCGCACCCACGGGTTGATGGTGCTCGGCCGCGCCAACCACACCAGGCCCATCATCAGGTTATGGGGCAGGCGCTGCTTGCGAAAGTACATGCTGTGGATCAGGTCGTGTTCCAGCTCGTGGGTCAGTGACGCCAGGAACGCATTGAGCAGCAGGCAGGCCCACCAGGCCATATGACCGCTGATATAGAGCGCCGCCGAGCCCATCATGCCCAGCAAGGCAAAGGCCAGGATGCCCGCGCCCAGGGCGTCCTGATGCTGCAACCACGGGTGCCGGCGACGCAGTCGCACGCCCTCGGCCAGCACCACTTCACGGATATGCGCCGAACGCTGTTGCGCGTTCATCTGCTGGGGACTTGCAGAAGTACCGTCCATGCTCCCATCCTCTTATTCATTGAGGGTTACATCCTGCACCAGAGCTTCTTGCAGGACGCTAGCCCCACACGCCAACCTGTTGACCGCAAGCGCCAATCGCCATGACCGAACCGACTTCCCTCGCCAGCTGGACCCGCGCCCTGCGCAAGCAGCTCGACGCCCTGGGCCTCGACAGTGCCGCGCTGTGCGTGCAAGCCGGGCTCGACCCACAACAGATGGACGATCCCAATGCACGCTACCCGCTGTCGGCCACCACGCGCTTGTGGGAACTGGCGGTGCAGGCCAGCGGGGATCCGGCGATTGGTTTGCGAGTGTCGCGGTTTGTCAGCCCCACGACCTTTCATGCCTTGGGCTATGCGTTGGTGGCCAGCGGCAGCCTGCGCGAGGTGTTCGAGCGCATCGTGCGGTATCACCAGGTGGTCAGCGATGCGCTGACGCTGGAGCTCAGTCGCGAAGGCGAGCGTTATCGCTTTCGCCTGCTGCAGCCCCCGGGCAGCCCGGCACCGGCGCTGGAAGCCATCGATGCCTTCGCGGCGATCTATGTGCGCACCTGCCGTAACCGCCTGGGCCGCGACTACGCCCCCTTGGCCGTTCACTTGCGGCGCCCTGAACCTGCCGACCCCAGCCCCTGGCACACGGTATTTCGCGCACCGGTGTTTTTTGGTGCCGAGGAAGACGCGTTGGAATTCGCCGCCCATGACTTCGACAGCCACCTGGACGATGCCAACCCGGAACTGGCCGAACATAATGAGACCGTGCTCAAGCGCACCCTCGCCCAACTGCAACCGTTGACCTGGGAACGCAAGGTACGCGCGGCCATCGAGGCGCAATTGCCGGATGGCGAGCCGAGTGCCGAACGCATCGCCCAGGCCTTGCACCTGAGCCTGCGCAGCTTGCAGCGGCACTTGGCGGATGAGGGCTGCCGGTTTGATACGTTGCTCAATGAATGCCGGGAGAACCTGGCATTGCTGCACCTGCGCGACCCGAACTGCTCATTGGCCGAGATCAGTCATTTACTCGGGTTTGCCGATACCAGCAGCTTCAACCGCGCGTTCAAGCGTTGGACGGGGATGACGCCGGGGCAGTTTCGGGATGGGTTGCGGTAGGTAGGTTTGGGGTGATGGTGATGGCCTCACCGGGAGCAGCCCCCTTCCACATTTGAAATGCATTCCCCTGTGGGAGGGGGCTTGTCCGCGATGGCGATGGCTCAGGCAGCAAAAATACCTGACCAATCAGCGCCCGCGATCACGCCGCAACACTTTCTTCACCCGCGCCACCAGCGCCTTGGCCTCAAACGGCTTGAGCAAATAGTCATCCTCATGCAATTCCAGCCCGCGCAGGCGATCTTCAATCCCGCCCGGCGTGGTCAGGAACAGCAGCGGCGTCTGCCCCTTCTGCCGAATGGCCTGTTGCAGCTTCCAGGCATTCAGACCCGGCAACATCACATCCAGGATCACCAGGTCGTATTCGGTACTTTCAACAAAGCGCAATGCCGCCATGCCATTCGCCGCGACTTCTACCGTGAAGCCAGCCTCGCTCAGACCTTGAGCCATGCGCTGCGCCAGTTGGGGCTGATCTTCCACTAACAACACCTGCATGCGTTACCTCGTAGTTTGATTACAAAATTGTCATCAAATTGTGCGGCTTCTGACCCTGCCCGCTGGCTAACGTGATGGCCTGTTTTAAGGAGCCTTCACCATGTATCGCACTGCCTTGTTCCTGAGCCTCGCCGCCTGCACGGCCGCTCAGGCTGCGCCCCTCTTGCCGCGTCATGCCGACCTTGATTTGCGCACTGCGCGCCAATTGGCCGATGCCAGCCTGACGCACTGCACCGCCGCACTGACCGTGCTGGACAGCGGCGGCAACCTGCTGGTGGCCCTGCGAGCCGATAGCGTCGGCCCGCACAACAGCCTCGCCAGCCAACGCAAGGCATACACCGCGCTATCGACAAAGACCTCGACCCGCGTGTTTGCCGAGCGCGCTCGCAACAATCCCGAAGCGGCCAACCTTAACAGCTTGCCCGAGTTGCTGTTGCTCGGCGGCGGCGTGCCGCTGTTTGCCGAGGCGGAACTGGTCGGCGCGCTGGGCATCGCAGGTGCCGGCGGCGCGGCACAGGACGAAGCCTGTGCCCTGCAAGCCGCCGAGCAACTGGGCTTAAAAACCACCCCTTGAATCTCCCCTGTCAAAAGGACTTCTCGATGAAAACCCTAAACATGACCCTCGCCGCCCTCAGCCTGAGCGGCCTGTGCAACCTGGCACTGGCCGACGGCAATCCGTTGAGCGTGCATGTGCTCAACCTTGAAAATGGCCTGCCGAGTGCCGGGGTCAGCGTCACCCTGGAAGAGCACGTGGGCGACCAATGGCAGTCGCTGTCCCAAGGCGTCACCAACCAGCAGGGACGCATCAGCGAACTGTTTCCCGCCAATCGCAGCATAAAGCCGGGTGAGTACCGTGTGGTGTTCAAGACGGGCGACTACTACAAAAAGGCCAACCGCGAGACCTTTTTCCCAGAAGTGCCGGTCATTTTCCGAGTCAAACAGGCCGACCAGCATTACCACATCCCGCTGCTGCTCAGCCCGTACGGGTTCTCTACGTATCGCGGCTCATAGGCCCGCAGACAGCCGCAGGCCATTGAAATCGAGTATCTCAATCGCGCCGTAACTGAGCTCAATGACGCCCTGTTGCTCCAGCGTCTTGAGCAGACTGTTAATGGTCTGGCGCGACAGGCCCAGCATTGCCGCAAGATCCTCCTGAGGCAAGTGCAACACGCGGCGGGCCTGTTCTATCTCCCCGTAGCCTTCAGCGATCATCAGCAGCCGATGGGCCAGCCGCGCCGACGCGGGCATCAGGCTCATCTGCTCGATATTGATCAATGACAGGCGCAGTTTGTGGCTCATCAGCAGGGCTACATCGCGCCAATACGACGGATGCCGCTCCAGGATGCCGAGCATTGCCGCCTGCGGCACCTGCAGTAATGTGCATGGCCCCATGGCAAGGGCATCATGGGTACGCGGCAGGCCATCGAACAGGCAGATTTCGCCGAACCAGTAAGGCGTCTCAACCAGGCTCAATACCGCTTCCTTGCCCTGGGCATTCACTGCACTGATACGCACCCCACCTTCCAGCACGGCATACACACCGCACGGGGGATCACCGCGCTTGAACAGCAACTGTCCTGCTGTCAGCGAGCGTGGCCGGGCCGCTGCCAGCAAGCTACGCTGCAAATCTGAAGGCAGATGACGGAACCAGTGGCCACAGCCCAACCGGGCGTGCCATTTGTCTGCGTCCATGTGAACTCCGAAGATTGTCGCCCAGCTGACAGTTCGCCACAGGCTGACAGGGCATGATCAAACATCCTACAGGAGGAATAACAATGAAAAGCCTCGTCGACCATCTCAGTCAATACGCCGCCTACCATCGCGACCCGCGCAATATCGCCAGCCACTTTATCGGCATCCCGTTGATTGTGGTGGCGGTTGCCGTGCTGCTGTCGCGCCCCGAGTGGGCCGTGGGCAGCCTGTGGATTTCCCCCGCCGTGATTGTCGCGCTGTTGTCGGCGTGGTTTTACCTGCGCCTGGAGCTGGCTCTGGGTGTGCTTATGACGGTGCTGATGGGCCTGTCGGTGTGGGCCGGGCATGTGCTGGCGGCGCAAAGCACGCTGGTGTGGCTCAGCAGCGGCGTGGGGATGTTTGTGGTGGGCTGGGTGATCCAGTTTGTCGGCCACTATTACGAAGGCCGCAAGCCCGCGTTTGTGGATGACGTGTCGGGACTGATTGTGGGGCCGTTGTTTGTGGTGGCAGAGTTGGCGTTTCTGCTGGGGTTGCGCCAGGGGCTCAAGCAGCAGATTGAAGAGCGGTCGGGGCCGGTAATTCGTCGTGATCTAAAGCCTAGCGAGGTCTGATGTGGGAGCGAGCCCCCTCCCACATTCAGATCCCATTCCCCTATGGAATATTGGGTGGGCTTTTAAGCTTTTTGCCAGACCTTGGGCTTGAAGAACAGGGTCTCGCCACGGGCCAAACCGGTCAGGCTGTCGTGGTCCTTCACCACTTCAGCTTCGATCAGCTCGCTCTGGCCTTCCACCTTCAACGTCACACGGGTCGTCGCGCCGAGCGGGCGAATATCCCGCACTTCAGCGGCGTGGTGATCCTCCAGCTCATGACGCGACAGCGACACTTCGTGTGGACGGAACAGCACGTGCTGGTCTTCACCCAGGTGCAGGCGGTTCGAATCACCCAGGAAGTGATAGACGAAATCGCTGGCCGGGTTTTCGTAGACGTCACCCGGTGAACCGATCTGCTCGATCACGCCCTTGTTCATCACCACGATGCGGTCGGCGACTTCCATGGCCTCTTCCTGGTCGTGGGTCACGAACACCGAGGTCAGGTTGATGTCTTCGTGCAGGCGCGCCAGCCAGCGGCGCAGTTCTTTACGCACCTTGGCGTCGAGGGCGCCGAAGGGCTCGTCCAGCAGCAACACTTTCGGTTCCACCGCCAGGGCACGGGCCAGGGCGATACGCTGGCGCTGGCCACCGGAGAGTTGCTCCGGGTAGCGATCGGACAGCCAGTCCAGTTGCACCATGTTCAGCAGCTCATGCACTTTGACCGCGATCTGGCTTTCATTCGGGCGCTGGTTTTTCGGTTTCATGCGCAGGCCGAACGCCACGTTGTCGAACACCGTCATGTGGCGGAACAACGCATAGTGCTGGAACACGAAGCCGACGTTGCGATCACGCACGTCGTGGCCGGACACGTCTTCACCGTGGAACACGATGCTGCCGTCATCCGGGGTTTCCAAACCGGCGATGATGCGCAGCAAGGTGGTCTTGCCGCAGCCGGACGGGCCGAGCAAGGCCACCAGCTCGCCACTCTGGATGTCCAGATTGATGCTGTTCAGGGCCTTGAAGGCGTTGAAGTTCTTGCTGACATTACGGACTTCGATCGACATGACTTATTCCTCAGCCGCACCGGCGCGCAGGCGGTTAATACGGTTCTCGCTCCACTGCTTGAGCAGCAGGATGAAGAGCGCCAGGATCAGCAGCAGACTCGCCACCGCAAACGCGGCAACGTGGTTGTATTCGTTGTAGAGAATCTCGACGTGCAGCGGCAGGGTGTTGGTCACGCCGCGAATGTGGCCGGACACCACCGACACCGCGCCGAACTCACCCATCGCCCGTGCGGTACACAGCACCACGCCGTAGATGAGGCCCCATTTGATGTTCGGCACGGTGACATGCCAGAACATCTGCCAGCCATTGGCACCGAGCAGGCGCGCGGCCTCTTCTTCCTGGGTGCCCTGCTCCTGCATCAGCGGGATCAGTTCACGGGCCACGAAGGGCACGGTCACGAAGATGGTCGCCAGTACGATGCCAGGCAAGGCGAACACGATCTGGATGTCGTGGTCCTGCAGCCAAGGGCCAAAGAAGCCCTGGGCGCCGAACATCAGCACGTAGACCAAACCGGCGATGACCGGCGACACCGAGAACGGCAGGTCGATCAGCGTCACTAGGATGCTCTTGCCACGGAACGAGTACTTGCTCACGCACCACGCGGCGCTGACGCCGAACACCAGGTTGAGCGGCACCGAAATCACCACGGCGATCACCGTGAGTTTCAGTGCTGACAGCGCGTCCGGCTCAAGGATCGCGGTGAAGAACGCACCGAGGCCGTTTTTCAGGCCTTGGGTCACCACGATTAACAGCGGCAACAGCAGGAACAGTGCGAACACCAGCCAGCCAAGGCCGATCAGGATGCGTCGGGACGCAGCACTGCCACGGCGGGCGGCGTTGGCCGAGGACGCGGCGGAAATAGACGATTGGGACATGTTCCGCGCCTCCTTATGGACGTTCGATGCGCCGCTGCAACAAGTTGATCAGCAGCAGCAGGACAAAGGAAACCACCAGCATCAGCACGCCGATGGAGGTGGCACCGCGGTAGTCGTATTGGTCGAGCTTGACCATGATCAGCAACGGCAGGATCTCGGTTTTCATCGGCATGTTGCCGGCGATGAAGATCACCGAACCGTACTCACCGACGCCACGGGCAAACGCCAGGGCGAAACCGGTCAACCAGGCCGGCAGCAACGCAGGCACCAGGATGTAGCGGAACACCTGCAACGGCTTGGCACCCAGGCAGGCGGCGGCTTCTTCGACTTCACGGGGAATATCGGCCAACACCGGCTGCACCGTGCGCACCACGAACGGCAGGGTGACGAAGGTCAGCGCCAGGGTGATGCCCAGCGGCGTGTAGGCGATCTTGAAGCCCAGGTCCGCGGCGAACTGGCCGACCAGGCCGTTAGGCGTGTACAGCGCCGTCAGGGCGATACCGGCGACGGCGGTGGGCAGGGCGAAGGGCAGGTCGATCATCGCATCGATGATCTTGCGACCGGGGAAGGTGTAGCGCACCAGCACCCAGGCCAGCAGTGTGCCGATCACGCCGTTGATCAACGCGGCGTACAGCGCCGTGCTGAAGCTCAGTTGCAACGCCGCCAGCACGCGCGGTGCGGAGATGATGTTCCAGAACTGATCCCAGGTGAGTTGAGCGGCGTGTACAAACATCGCCGCGAGGGGGATGAGTACGATCAGGCTGAGGTACACCACGGTGTAGCCCAGCGTCAGCCCGAAGCCGGGTATGACGGGGGAGATACGACGCGACATAAGAGTCCTTGGTTAAAGGGTAGAAACCACTGTAGGAGCGCGCCGTAAATGTAGAGGTAACTTACTGTGGCAAGGGAGCTTGCTCCCGCTGGAGCGCGAAGCGCTCCCAAACCGGTATCCGCGTTGCACCTGGTGCAACTCGGTTGTCTGATTTTGGGGCTGCTTCGCAGTCCAGCGGGAGCAAGCTCCCTCGCCACAGTAAGGGCCTCTCCACAGAAAGTGGGCTCCTACAGGTACTTTGGTTTACTGCGCGGTGTAGATCTGGTCGAACACGCCACCGTCGTTAAAGAATTTCGGTTGGGCAGTTTTCCAGCCGCCGAAGTCTTTGTCGATAGTCACCAGGTCCAGTTTCGGGAACTGCTGGGCGTATTTGGCGGCCACTTTTGCATCGCGTGGGCGGTAGAAGTTCTTCGCCGCAATCTCCTGGCCAGCCGGGCTGTACAGGTGTTTCAGGTATTCGGTGGCGATCTCGGTGTTGCCTTTTTTCTCGGCGTTCTTGTCGACCACGGCCACCGGAGGCTCGGCGAGGATCGACAGGGAAGGCACGACGATATCGAACTTGTCGGCGCCGCCGTCCTCTTTCAGGGCCAGGAACGCTTCGTTCTCCCAAGCCAGCAACACGTCACCCTGACCGTTGTTGACGAAGGTGATGGTCGAACCGCGAGCACCGGTGTCCAGCACAGGAACATGCTTGAACAGCTCTTTCACGTATTCCTGGGCCTTGGCTTCGCTGCCACCGGTTTTCAGGCCATAAGCCCAGGCGGCGAGGAAGTTCCAGCGGGCGCCGCCGGAGGTTTTCGGGTTCGGGGTAATCACCGACACGTCTTTCTTGATCAGGTCGCCCCAATCCTTGATGCCTTTAGGGTTGCCCTTGCGCACCAGGAACACGATGGTCGAGGTGTACGGGGTGCTCGCATCCGGCAGGCGGGTCTGCCAGTTTTCCGGCAGGGTCTTGCCCAGCTTGGCGATTTCGTCGATGTCACCGGCCAGGGCCAGGGTGACCACGTCGGCGCGCAGGCCGTCGATCACGGCACGGCCTTGTTTGCCCGAACCGCCGTGGGATTGCTGGATCTTGACGTTGTCGCCCGGGTGAGACTGTTTCCAGAAGCTGGTGAACTCAGCGTTGTAGTCCTGGTACAGCTCACGGGTAGGGTCGTACGAGACGTTGAGCAACTCGTAGTCCTTGGCAACCGCGGAACCTGCAAACACGGCGCTGGCCAGGGCGGCCAGGGCATAACGGCGAATCGACGACATAGAAGCTCCTGAAATTCGGGGGTGTTGGCTTTTTCTTATAGTTGCGGGTCTAGCATGCGAATCGCCGTTCTTGCTTAGCTCGGTTTGTTACCCGGATTCTGCAAACGGAATTTTTCTTTGCGTTCAATCTGAACCACTTGGGCGTTGTGCACCGTGATTTCCACCGCGCCAAACCGCAGATCGCGCAGGGCGCTCTGGATCTCACGCAAAATGGCTGCTTCGTCCTGGCCGTCGACGCTACGTAGAGATGCGCTCATGGTCTCGCTCCTGAAATGAATAGTGCCTCGCAGTGGCGGCACTGCTTGCGGCGTGAGGGCGATAGTAGATAAGCGCGGATATTCTTAAAAATACTATTTAAGAATGTTTATATAACCAGAAAGAATTTTCTGATGGAACGCGGGGTTGCGCGCGGGTTCTGTGCCAGAACGCAAAAATAAAGTCTTGAGCAGATTCAAATGTGGGAGGGGGCTTGCCCCCGATGGCGGTAGGTCAGTCAAGAATTTCTAACCTGATACACCGCTATCGGGGCAAGCCCCCTCCCACATTTTGACTGCATTTCAAGGCCTGATTACGGGGGCCCGTGACCAATCGATTTCCTGCGCCGGCATCGGTTTCCCAAACCAATACCCCTGCCCCATGTCGCACTGCTGGTCGAGCAGGAAGCGCGCCTGTTCCTCCTGCTCGATCCCCTCGGCATGCACCTGCATGCCCATGCTTTTCGCCAGGGCGATCACCACGCGCACGATCGCCGCGTCATCCTCATCCCACGGCAAGCCGGCGACGAAGCCCTGGTCGATCTTGAGCTTCTGCACCGGCAGGCGCTTGAGGCGCAACAGCGACGAATAACCGGTACCAAAATCATCGATGGCCAGGCGCAAGCCCAGCTCGCGCAAGCGGTGCAGTTGCTCCAAGGCCACTTCAGGGTCGTCCATCACGGCGCTTTCGGTGACTTCCAGCTCGAGGAAAGCCGGGTCCAGGCCGGTGTCGTGCAGCACTTGGGCAACCTGTTCATACAGCTCGCGCCGGGCAAACAGGCGGCTGGACACGTTGATCGCGATAAAACTCAACGGCGCCCCCTGCGCCAACCAATCGCACATCTGCCGGCAAGCCTGGTCCATCACCCAGGCATCGATATCGGCAATCAGCCCGGTGCGCTCGGCAATCGGGATAAATTCCCCAGGCGGCAACAGGCCACGCGCCGGGTGCTGCCAGCGCACCAGCGCTTCGACGCCAATCAGGCGGCTACCATTGAGGTCGTGTACCGGCTGGTAGTAGACGCGCAGCTCTTTCTGCTCAAGGGCACGGCGCAGCTCGCTGGCGATTTCCACGCGGTTTTGCGCGTGGGCGGTGAGTTCTTCGGTGTACAGCGCATAGCCCTCACGGCCGGTGCTTTTGGCCTTGAACAGCGCGGAATCGGCGTTGCGCAGCAGTTGTTCAGCGCTCAACGCGTCATTGGGGAACAAGCTGATGCCAATACTGGCGCTGATAAACAGCTGATGGCCGTCGAAGAGGAACGGTTGTTTCATCGCCTCCAGCATGCGTTGCGCCAAGCTGGCCGCTTGCGCCACCTGTGGACAACTTTCCGCCAGCACGGCGAACTCATCCCCACCCAGGCGCGCCAGGGTCACGCCGGGGCCGAACAGTGCCTTGAGCCGTTCACCCACCAGCTTGAGCAACTGGTCGCCAACGTTATGGCCCAGGCTGTCGTTGATGATCTTGAAATGGTCCAGATCGAGCAACAGCAGGGCGCAGCCGCGCTTGTGGACTTGCGCCGACGCCAGCGCCTGCTGGGCGCGATCGGTAAACAGCAGGCGATTGGGCAGGTCGGTCAGCGGATCATGGTGAGCGAGGTGGGCCAACTCGTGTTCGGAATCCTTGATCGCGCTGATATCGGAAAACACCGCCACGTAGTGGGTGACCTGGCCCAGGTCATCGTGGATGACACGGATGGTTTGCCACTGTGGATAAATCTCGCCGCTTTTGCGTCGGTTCCAGATTTCACCGCTCCATTCGCCACAGCGCTCCAGGCTCTGGAACATCTGCTGGTAGAAATTCGACGAATGGCGACCGGACTTGAACAGGCTGGGCTGGCGACCCATGACGTCTTCATGGCTGTAACCGGTGATTTCCATAAAGGCCCGATTGACGTGCACGATCAGCCCTTGAGCGTCAGTGACCAACACGCCTTCGCGGGTGCAATCGAACACGGCCGCGGCCTGGCGCAGGCGCTCACGGTTTTCCTTCAGGGGTTGCTGCTGCTGGTTGGCACGGGCAAACCTGGCGCAGATCAAGTAAATCACCAAGGCACTGAGTGCCACCCACACATAGCCACGCACCTGCAGCCAGTGGTTCAACGCACTCGGGTTATCGAGAAACTCGATCAATAACCGCTCAGTCAGGCTTATCCACGTCATCGAAACCAGCAGATATACCAGCCCCGCCCACCGGGCACCTCGGTATGAAAACAGCATATGGTCAGTAATCCTTACCAAAAAAACATAATCGCCCCACAAAGGCTGCGGATTATAGAATAAGAAACATCCAGTCACTCCTATCTGAAAGGGCGGCTGGTTTTCTCTGTAGGCTTAGTGATAATGCGTGAGCTGTTTTTTTCTTTATCTGAGGGCCATACAGCCTATGTGGTACAACGGTTTTCTTGACTTGTCAGCCTGGCAATTGGTGGCAGTCACTCTGTTGATGACCCACGTGACCATCATTGCGGTCACGGTCTATCTGCACCGCTATTCAGCCCATCGCTCCCTGGAGCTCAATGCAGGCCTGAAACACTTCTTCCGCTTCTGGCTGTGGCTGACCACGGCGCAGAACACCCGCGAGTGGACGGCCATCCACCGCAAGCACCACGCCAAGTGCGAAACCGTCGACGACCCGCACAGCCCGGTCATCAAGGGCCTGTCCACCGTGCTGCGCACAGGTGCCGAGCTGTACCGCGCCGAGGCCGAAAACCCGGAGACCCTGCGTATCTACGGCAAGAACTGCCCGGATGACTGGATCGAACGCAAGCTCTACACCCCCTACCCGCTACTCGGCGTGGCGATCATGGGCGTGATCGACCTGCTGTTGTTCGGCACCATCGGCATCACGATCTGGGCGATCCAGATGATGTGGATCCCGTTCTGGGCCGCCGGTGTGATCAATGGCCTGGGCCATGCCGTGGGCTATCGCAACTTCGAATGCCGTGATGCGGCGACCAACCTGGTGCCGTGGGGCATCATCGTCGGGGGCGAAGAGCTGCATAACAACCACCACACCTACCCCAACTCCGCCAAGCTGTCCGTGAAGAAATGGGAGTTCGACCTGGGTTGGGCGTGGATCAAGGTGTTCAGCTTCCTGCGCCTGGCCAAGGTGCAGCGCGTTGCGCCCATCGCCCACCGCGTGGAAGGCAAAGGCCACCTGGACATGGACACCGCCATGGCGATCCTCAACAACCGCTTCCAGATCATGGCCCAGTACCGCAAGTTGGTAATCGGACCGCTGGTCAAGCAGGAACTGGAAAAGGTCGATCACTCCGTTCGTCACCAATTCCACCGCGCCAAGCGCCTATTGTCGCGGGAAACCAGCTTGCTGGACGACCGCCACCACCTGCGCATCCAGAGCATGCTGGAGCATAGCCAGGCCCTTAAAGTGATCTATGAAAAGCGCCTGGCGCTGCAACAGATCTGGCTCAAGACCAGCTCCAATGGCCACGATATGCTCGCCGCCATCAAGGAATGGGTACACGAGGCCGAAGCCAGCGGCATCCAGTCCCTGCGGGATTTTGCCCACCAATTGAAGACCTATTCGCTGCGCCCTGCATCCATATGACAACAAGGCGGGAGGGCCTTCCCTCCCGCCCATCAGCTTTTTGGCGCCATTTCTCGGACACCGTCAATCGATCCTATTGACGGAACTTCACTGCAATTCGCCTCTCTCAATGAACACTTCGCCATCATGGTGGCCCCTTGTAGTGACCGCTGCTCCAGTTTGCGGCGCGCCCAGAGAGAGTTGTGCCGATGGTTCACGAAAAGTCCTCCTTAGTCGACGCGCCCACAGCTGAGCATTCCCGCCCAGCTGCGGCGGCGACCCTGCTGGCGTTGGTGCATGCCCAGGGTGAAGTCGAGCGATTGAGCGAGCGTGAGCAGCTGCTGAGCTCGATGCTGGTCAGCGTGAATGCCGTGCTGTGGGCCATCGATTGGGGAACCCGTCGCGTGCTGTACGTGAGCCCGGCTTACGAGCGGGTGTTCGGTCGCTCAGCCAGCCTGCTGCTGGCCGACCATCGGGAGTGGCGCAACAGCATTCACCCCGAGGACCTCGACTACGCCGAACACAGCTTGGCCCGCGTGCTGGAACAGGGCGCGGTTGAAGACCGGGAGTACCGCATCATCACGGCCAACGGGCAGATCCGCTGGCTGAGCGACAAGTGTTATATCAATCAGCAGGTTGAGCCCGGCGAACCGGTGATCGTGGTCGGCATGGCCGAAGACATCACCGAAAAGAAACAACTTGAGCTGGAACTGCACCGTCTCGCCACCACCGACGTGCTGACCCAGAGCAGCAACCGCCGACACTTCTTCGAATGTGCCAACCAGGCCTTCGACACCGCCTGCGCCCAAGGTGCGCCGCTGGCCTTCCTTCTACTGGACATCGATGACTTCAAGGACATCAACGACACCTACGGTCACCTGGAAGGCGATCAGGTGTTGCGGCGTATCGCCGAGAGCGGTCGCGGGGTACTGCGCCGTGGCGACCTGTTCGGGCGCATTGGGGGCGAAGAGTTCGCCGCTGTCCTCCCCGGCTGCGCACCGGAGATGGCGCTGCAGGTCGCTGAACGACTGGGCAAAGAGATTCAGGCGCTGAGTTTCAGCTATGAAGGCCAAGCCTTCAGCGTGACCATCAGCCAGGGCCTGGCCAACCTCAGCGAGGCAGACTCGACCCTGGACAGTCTGTTCGCCCGCGCCGATGCTGCCATGTACGAGGCCAAGCGCCTCGGCAAAAACCGCGTCATCGCCGGCTAGTGGTCGACTGATCAAATATGGGAGGGGTCCCCCTCCCACATTTCGACCGCAGCGCCTTTTAGGATTTGCGTACTCGGGTCAGCTCCGGCAAGCCCACCTTGAGCAGTCGCGCTGTCTTGCCCGCAGCCAGCGCTTCCAGCCCTTCGTGCTCGGTCAAACGCGCCATCTGCGCCGCCAGGTTCATCACCAGCGCATCCCGGGCATAGACCCCACCCTCCAACGAATAAATCGCCGCGATCAACTGACGCAGCTCAAGCGGCAAACGCCAACGTGCGCGCAGTGCCGAACCGTAGGCAGCGCCAAACGTGTGGAGCGACTCGCCAATCGCTTCGTCATCCAATGCACCACCGCCCTGGCGCCAGTCTTCCAGGCAGCGCAACAGCGCTAAGTCACCCAGCCGATGGAGGATACCGGCGCTGTAGCAGCGCTCATGGTCCAGCGCCAACAGGTGTGCCAGACGCCGGGCATAGTCGGCGGTGTCCTGGGACAACTGCCAGTGACGCTCGGCATAGGCGACCAGGGCCGGATCGCCCAACACCACATTGTGCTTGAGCGCCAGGCCGAGGATCAGGTTCATGCTGTGCCCGGACGCCAGCGTGTGCAGGGCTGCGGGCAGGGTTTGCACGGGCGTGCCGTGATGGCCGGCGCTGTTGGCGGCGGCGATCAGCACGGCGGTAATTTGTGGGTCCATGCGCACCCGGTCTTCGAGGTGCTTAAGGTCCAGGCCATCCGGCCCGAGGCTGCGTTGCACCGCGGCTCTCACGTCGACCCGCAACGGCGCACCATCGGACGCCTCGCGGCGACGCTCGAGGAATATCGGCAAAGTCATGCCGGGCGCCAGTGGCGGAATCTCGCAGTACACCGTTTCGCCTTCATTGAGCAGCAGGTCTTGCAGACGCTGCGTGAGGCCTTCCATGTTCAGGGGTTTGGTCAAATACGCCGTGGGCGCCAAAGGCAAGGCTTCGCGGACGCTGGCGCTGTCGTTGCGACTGCTCAGCAGAATGAACGGCAGCGCGGGTGAGCGGCGTTTCTGGCGCACGTTGCGCAACAGACTCAGCCCATCGATGCCCGGCAGCTCCCAATCCGCCAGGATCAGGTCGTAGGGCTTTTCGCGCAACAGCGTGGCCGCTTGTTGCCCGTCGGCACACACATCCAGCCGCGCATCGCAGCGCACATTCAACAGCACTTGCTTGAGCAGGTCCCGCGACCAGGGGTCTGCTTCGGCAATCAGTACGCGCGGTACAGCGGGTAAATCAACAGCAATCATCCTGCACGCTCCATCGGCAATGCTGGAACCTTAGACAATGCAGGCGCCTACGTACAATGAACAAGGCCTGAATGTGCAGTGATCGGCACAAAAAAACCCGCCGAAGCGGGTTTTTTGTGTCGATCAGCTCAGCCTCCGCTTACAGCTCGGAGAAGCATTCTTCGATGATCGCCAGGCCCTTGTCCAACTGCTCGTCCGGCGAAGTCAGCGGGACCAGTACGCGCAACACGTTGCCGTAGGTGCCGCAGGACAGCAGGATCAGACCCTTGCCACGCGCCTTGGCCACCACGGAGGCAACGGCAGCGGCGTTCGGCTTGTGGCTGTCGCCATCTTCAAACAGTTCGACCGCGATCATCGCGCCCAACGCACGTACTTCGCCGATCACCGGGTATTTAGCCTGGATAGCTTTAAGGCCAGTCACCAGGCGCTCACCGACAGCTTTGCAGCGGTCCAGCAGGTGCTCTTCTTCGAATACTTCCATCACCGCCAGCGCAGCGGCGCAGGCGATCGGGCTACCGGCATAGGTACCGCCGAGGCCGCCGGGTGCAATGGCGTCCATGTATTCGGCTTTGCCGCACACACCGGCCAGCGGGAAGCCGCCGGCGATGGATTTGGCGAAGGTGGTCAGGTCGGCGGCAACGCCCATCTGTTCCATGGCGAAGAACGTACCGGTACGGCCGGCACCGGTTTGCACTTCGTCGGCGATCAGCAGGATGCCGTGCTTGTCGCACAGCTCGCGCAGGCGCTTCATGAAGGATTTTGGCGCGACGTAGAAGCCGCCTTCGCCCTGTACCGGCTCGATGATGATGGCAGCGATATCACGCGGCTCGGCATCGTTTTTGAAGATGCGTTCGATGCTGGCGATGGCGTCATCGTCGCTGACACCGTGCAATTCGTTCGGGAACAGCGCGCGGAATACGCCACCCGGCATCAGGCCCATGCCAGCCGAGTACGGCACGACTTTGCCGGTAAGGCCCAGTGTCATCATGGTGCGGCCGTGGTAGGCGCCGGTGAAGGCGATCACGCCGGCACGGCCAGTGGCGGCACGGGCGATTTTCACGGCGTTTTCGACGGCTTCGGAACCGGTGGTGACCAGCAGGGTTTTCTTGGCGAAATCACCTGGGACCTTGGCGTTGATTTTTTCGCACAATTCCACATAAGGCTCATAGGCCAGTACCTGGAAGCAGGTGTGGGTCAGCTTGTTCAGTTGCTCGGTCACGGCGGCAATGATTTTCGGGTGCACGTGGCCGGTGTTCAGCACGGCGATACCGCCGGCGAAGTCGATGAACTCACGACCTTCAACGTCGGTCACGGTGGCGTTCTTCGCGGATTCAGCGAAGATCGGGTGAATCTGGCCAACACCGCGGGGTACAGCGGCTTCGCGGCGTTTCATCAGGGATGCGTTGGTCTTGCTCATAAAGTCCTCATTCGCCACTCATCGGGTGGCGTGGTCCAAGGAATACGTGGCGGGGAGGCAACTACGGCAGCATGCGATGATCGACTGCCACAGCTTTCCCGGCCACTACGAATAACGGTGTGAAACACGCAAAGGGTCAGCGCTCTCGTGCCCTCTGCGTTTACGGCAATGCCTTGCCGGGCGGTTTAGATACCCAGGCAGAGGTATTTGATTTCCAGGTAATCCTCGATCCCGTACTTGGAACCTTCACGGCCCAGGCCCGAGGCCTTGATGCCGCCGAACGGCGCGACTTCGTTGGAGATCAACCCGGTGTTGACGCCGACCATGCCGTATTCCAGGGCCTCAGCCACACGGAACACACGGCCCAGGTCGCGGGCATAGAAGTAGGAAGCCAGGCCGAACTCGGTGTCGTTGGACATCGCGATCACTTCAGCTTCATCTTTGAAACGGAACAGCGGCGCCAGTGGGCCGAAGGTTTCTTCCTTCGCGACGGCGGCGTTTTTCGGCACGTCGACCAGGATAGTCGGCTCGAAGAAGTTGCCTTCCATCACCTTGCCACCGGCCAACAGCTTGGCGCCTTTGCTCAGGGCATCGGCGATGTGTTCCTGGACCTTGGCCACAGCTTTTTCGTCGATCAGCGGGCCCGTGGTGGTGCCTTCTTCCAGACCGTTGCCGATCTTCAGCTTGGCAACCGCCACTTTGAGTTTTTCCGCAAACGCGTCGTACACCGAATCCTGGATGTACAGGCGGTTGGCACAGACGCAGGTCTGGCCGTTATTACGGTACTTGGAGATGATCGCGCCTTCGACGGCCTTATCCAGATCGGCGTCGTCGAACACGATGAACGGCGCGTTGCCGCCCAGTTCCAGGGAGACTTTCTTGATGTCCTTGGCGCATTCGGCCATGAGCTGGCGACCGATTTCGGTCGAGCCGGTGAAGGACAATTTGCGCACGATCGGGTTGCTGGTCAGCTCGCCACCGATGTCGCCGGCGCTGCCGGTCACCACACTCAGCACGCCTTTCGGGATGCCAGCACGGTGTGCCAGCTCAACCAGGGCCAGGGCTGAGAACGGGGTTTGAGAAGCTGGCTTGATCACCATGGTGCACCCGGCGGCCAAGGCCGGGCCGGCTTTACGGGTGATCATCGCGGCCGGGAAGTTCCACGGGGTGATCGCAGCGGTCACACCGATCGGCTGCTTGATCACGATCAAGCGCTTGTCCGGCTGGTGGCCAGGAATCACGTCACCGTAGATGCGCTTGGCTTCTTCGGCGAACCACTCGATGAAGGACGCGGCATAGACGATCTCGCCCTTGGCTTCGGCCAGCGGCTTGCCTTGCTCAAGAGTCATCAGCCGACCGAGGTCTTCCTGGTTTTCGATCAGCAGCTCAAACCAACGGCGCAGCTTATTGGCGCGCTCCTTGGCGGTCAGTGCCCGCCAGGCCGGCAGGGCCTTATCGGCAGCTTCGATGGCACGGCGGGTTTCAGCGGCCCCCATCTTCGGCACGGTGCCGAGAATCTCACCGGTGGCAGGGTTGTTGACCTTGATGGTCTGACCATTGTCCGCATCGACCCAAGCGCCATCGATAAAGGCTTGCTGGCGGAACAACTGGGAATCTTTGAGCTGCATGTCGGCTTTCCTTAACAGCACCGCGCGCACGCGGAGCGAATTAGAGTTGTTGAAAGGCGCCTTGTGGGCTGCCGTCAGGGAAATCAGCCTCTGCGCGCGGAAGAAGTGAAAGAGCGCACGGGAGACAGAGCGTTTGAAATCTCAAACGAATCCTAGGATCAATGGGGGTACAGGGCAATAGTCTGTTCGAAAAAAAGAACGAAAACGGCACATTTATCCGGTTTTTCTGATCAGCGTATTCCTGCCAGGTTTCACTGCAATGATCGGCGCCTCCCGACTTAGGGCCTTATGCGGCAGATTCCTACGCTTGAAGGCCCAAAGACCAGCATGGACGCCCAAGGTCGACATGGGTATGATGTCGCCCGCACAAGCATCCGTAGCTCAGCTGGATAGAGTACTGCCCTCCGAAGGCAGGGGTCGTGGGTTCGAATCCCGCCGGGTGCACCAGATATGACGAGAAAGCCCCAGGTCAAAAGGCCTGGGGCTTTTTTGTGGGCGACATTCAATGTTTCTGCAATGCCTCCAACCGCGCCGGCAAGTCTTCCTCAGGAAAGCGCTCGTGCAACGCCAACAGCTTCTCATCCGCCGCTCTACTTTCCCCAGCCTCACGCAGCCTCACAATCTCCCGCAACCCCTCCTCCAACCCTGGCACCGCCACCGGCGCACGTTTGCTGAGCTTGGCGGGCGACTCATCCGCCATCGAGCCCATGACTTGCGCGCTCTCGGCCTTGGGGGCGACGGCCAGTCGGGCCACGGGCGCAGGGGCGGACATCGGGGGTGGTGCAGGACGCGCGGCTTCCTCATGAAGGGCGGAGAAGGTCGCCGTGGAGATGTCGGGGTGCGGCACGGGCTCGCGTAGGACCACGCCGATCATCAGCGCTAAGCCTGCGACGGTGGCGAACGCCATCTGCCAGCGTGGCCGTTGGCAGGCTTGCAGCCAGCGTTGCCACAGACTCGGCTGCGGCGCCGGGGCTTCGCGGCGGGCGGTGGCGAGGATGAAGGCGTCGAGAGACGCGGGCGGCTCGCCGGTGCTGTGTTGACGCATGTGCTGGAGCAGCACGTCGTCGGGGTCCGGGGTGTGTCGGGAGTCGGTCATGCGGGTATCTCCTCGGCCAGCAGGCGACGCAGTTTCTGCTGGGCGTAACGCAGGCGGCTTTTGACGGTTTCCAGCGGGGCGCCAGTGAGGGCGGCGATTTGCGGCACTTCGAGGTCGCCGTGCAGGCGCAGCAGGAAAACTTCGCGCTGGTCTTCGGGCAGGTCTTGCAGCGCGGCGTCGAGGCGCGCCTGGTCGCGGCTCAGGCTCAGTTGCTGCTCGGGGCCGGCGCTGTCGTCGGCCTGGGCGTGCAGTTGCTCGTCGTAGCTGTCGTGCAGGGGGTTGTGGATGCCGTGCTTGCGCCAGTGGTCGATCAGGCGGTTGCGGGCGATCTGGAACAGCCATGTGCGAAAGCTCGCCCGGCCTTGTGGCTGGGTGGCGCTGCGGATCAGGCTGAGCCAGGTTTCCTGGTAGATTTCCTCGGCCAGTTCGGCCTTGTTGCTCAGGGACACGAGGAATCGGTACAGGCCCTGGCGATGGCGCGCGTACAAGGCTTCGAACGCGGCGCTGTCGCCGGTTCGGTAGCGGGCCAGCAGCGCTTCGTCGCTGGGTGGATCGTCTGGAACGGCCATGTAATGGGCGAACTCCTTTTGTAAATGTGGGAGGGGGCTTGCCCCCGATAGCGGTGTATCAGTAACAGATGTGTTGACTGTCCCACTGCCATCGGGGGCAAGCCCCCTCCCACATTTCGACCAGTGTTGCATTCAAGATCAGTGTTTGAGGCTTTGGGCCAATTCCACCAGTTGCACGAACTCATTACGCAGGCCGAACGGGTCATTGCCTCGGGCCGAGCGGGCCAGTGCGGCAGTGTCCTGCAGGCTCATACTGCCAGTGTAGCGGCCATCGCCCTTGAGCTGTTGTGCAAAGGCTGCCACTGCCGCCGCGAAGCGCAGGTCGTCGCTCGTTTGGGTGGATTTATTGCGGATGGGGCGCTCGATCAACTGACTGTCACCCCCCGCCGCCGACTTGTAGCGCACGCGCAGCATCGCCAGCTCACCCGATTTATCCTCAGCCGCAGGCGCGGCAGCGTAGCGCAAAGGCTCCAGCCAGCCCTTCTCGCCTTTGGGCACAATTTCATACAACGCAGTGACCGTATGCCCTGCGCCAATTTCACCGGCGTCGACTTTGTCGTTATTGAAATCCTCACGTTTCAAGGCGCGGTTTTCATAGCCCAGCAGGCGATATTCACTGACCTGCGCCGGGTTGAATTCCACCTGCAACTTCACATCGCGCGCCACCACCGCCAGGGTCGAGCTGAGTTGGTCCACCAGCACTTTGCGCGCTTCGCGCAGGTTGTCGATGTAGGCGTAATTGCCGTCGCCGGCGTCGGCCAGTTGTTCCATCAGGTGTTCGTTGTAGTTATCCACACCGAAACCCAGGGTGGTGAGGGACACGCCGCTTTTGCGCTGCTCTACCGCCATCTGTTTGAGGCTGTCGAAATCACTGATGCCCACGTTGAAGTCACCGTCGGTCGCCAGCAGGATGCGGTTGATGCCGTTGTCGATAAAGCCTTCGCGGGCCATCTGGTAGGCCAGTTCGATGCCGGAGGCGCCCGCCGTGGAGCCGCCTGCGGTGAGTTGGTCAATGGCGTTGCGGATCTTCACCTTGTCTCGACCGGAAGTCGGTTTGAGCACTACCCGGGACTCACCGGCATAGACCACCAGCGAAACACGGTCCTGCTCACGCAACTGATCCACCAGCAATTTCAGCGTGCTTTTCACCAGCGGCAAGCCTTCGCGACGGTCCATGGAGCCGGACACGTCCACCAGGAACACCAGGTTGGCCGGCGCCAACTCCGCCACGGGGCGGTCGGACGCCTTGATGCCGATGCGCAGCAGTTGGGTGCGCGGGTTCCACGGTGTGGCGGCCACTTCGGTGGTCACGCCAAAGGGCGAGCCGTCGGTGGGCAACGCGTAGTGGTAGGGGAAATAGTTGACCATTTCCTCGAGTCGCACAGCGCCTTCGGGCGGCAGGCTACCTTGGTTGAGGAAGCGTCTGACGTTCGCGTAGCTGCCCGTGTCGACATCAACACTGAAGGTTGAAACCGGCGTTTCGGCCACGCGATGCACCGGGTTGTCCGGCAGGTTGGCGTATTGCTCGCGGGGTTCGCTGCGGTAGTCCATCGCCGCTGATTCCTGCATGCGCATTGGGGCGGGCATTG
The DNA here is from genome assembly GCF_045037875.1 of Pseudomonas petroselini. Lineage (NCBI taxonomy): Bacteria > Pseudomonadati > Pseudomonadota > Gammaproteobacteria > Pseudomonadales > Pseudomonadaceae > Pseudomonas > Pseudomonas petroselini. The sequence goes on along the minus strand of NZ_CP173614.1, from coordinate 846,332 downwards.
CCATGCGTTTGACCAAGGCGCCCTGGACCGGCGCGCTTTGCAATTCGGCGACGGGCTCAGCCGGTTTGGCCAACTCAGGGGATGAGGACAGCCCACAACCGGCCAACGCCACCACCATGGTGACGGCAAAGCCTTGGGCGGCAGGACGCAGGAAAAACAGAGGGTGGGACATGGGCTGAACCTCGTGAATGAATGATCCGTTCACAAGGTCAGACGCACGGTGCGGGATGTTCGGGTTAACCCTGATTCAAATAACACCACAGTCCAACTGTGGTGCTCTCAGAATCCGGATATCAGTCCGTGCCGTACTTAGGATTACGCGGGCCGTACAGGATCCCCGCACGCTGCCCCGGCGACAGCAGGCGCGCACTGGTGATACCGGCGATCGGGTGCGCCGCATCGGTGGAGCTGTTGATCACTTGCTTGACCGCCGCGGTGATCAGCATGCCGACGAGGCCACCGCCGTTGTTGTTGCCTTCCTCGCTGGACGCATGCGCCGAGCCGGTCCACAGGGTGGTGCCGGTGCGCAGGTCGACCAGTTTGGCCGAGGCCGTCACGGAGGTGTCGCTGGAGATCAGCATGTACTTGGTGCCGTAATTGGTAACGGTGATGTACAACGCCGAATCCGCGCCAAAGATGTCATGCAGCTTGGCCGGTGGCACCGCCTGGATATCGTTGGCAGTGGTCAGGCCGTTCTGGCGGAAGGTTTCGTCCACCAGGGCAATCGGCAACACGTAGTAGCCGGCTTCCGCCAGCGGGTAGGTCACTTGCGAGACCATGCTGTAGGAGGCCTGCACTTCCGGCGACTCATTGATCGGCGGCAGTACCAGGATCGACTTCGGTCGCGCCTGTTTGTATGCCGTGTAGTCAATGGTCTTGGGGGCTGCGCAACCGCCGAGCAGGGCCAGGGCCAGCAAGGCGCCAGTGAGTTTCAACAGGCTCATTTAGTGGCGACTCCGGTCTTGGCGTTTTTCAGCAGAAAATCCATGTAGGCGGCGGACTCAGGGAACAGTGCCTTCTCGGTGCGGAACTCCTGCACCATCTGGTCATCCTTGCCCATGCTCAGGTAGAGCATGCCCAGGTGCGCGTGGTAGCCCGGCGGGGCCTTGCGGCCGCTGGCGTTGATCTTCTGCAGATCCCGCTCCAGCGCCTCGACCTGCGCTTCCTTGGGCTCGCCCTTGAAGTACTCGTAAACCTGCGGCTGGTAGCTTTCCCATTGATACAGGGGTTGGGGCGCCGTCTGGCACCCGGCGACCGTTGCGACTGCTGTCAGCATCAGCGCCAACTTAACTGCCTTGCTCATCCGTGTACTGCTCCTTGAGGTGTTGCTGATCAGTTGCGCGGGTTCCAGGCGCCGGCGTTGATGCCGTCGACGAGGCGGTTGATGGCTTCACGCATGGCCAGGTCGAGGACCTTGCCATTGAGGGTGGAGTCATAGCTGGCGGTGCCGCCGAAACCGACCACTTCACGGTTGGACAGCGCGTACTCACCGGCGCCCTGGGTGGAATACACCACTTCGGAGGTGCTGATGTTGACGATATTCAGCGCGATTTTGGCGTAGGCCACCTGGGTCTTGCCACGGCCAAGGATGCCGAACAGCTGGCGGTCACCGGTCTCTTTGCGGCCGAACTCGGTCACATCGCCGGTCACCACATAGTCAGCGCCTTTGAGCTTCTGCACGGTGCCTTTGATCGCGGCTTCCTGGGAGATTTCGCCCATGTTGTCGCGGTCCAGCACGCTGAAGCGGTTGGTCTGCTGCAAGTGGGTGATCAAGATGGTCTTGGCCTGGCCACCGAGGCGGTCAACGCCGTCGGAGAAGATGCCGCGCATGTAGCTGGAGCGGTTATCGAACTTGCCCACGGCGATTGGCACGCGCACGCCGGAATAGGCGACGTGGGCACTGGCGACTTGTTCCACCGGCATGGCGCGGTTGCTCTCCGTGGCGCAACCGGCCACGGTCAGCAGCGCTGCGGCGGTGAGGCCGGACAGCAGGATTTTGGACAGTGTGTTCACAGGGTACTCCTGGGTGATAAATCGATTAAAGCGGATGAAACTAACGGGATGGAATGTTACGGAGATCGGTGGCGATGAAGCTGCTCAAATTACCGGTATAAAACCCCTCGACATTTGAGTTGCCGCTACGGGTCAAAATACCGCCAACGGTCTTCCAGTGTTGCCATTGTCCCGGCCCCATACTCGGCATGAGGCGTTCGCGCGTTTGCGCAAAATGCAGGACTTCGGTATCGCCTTTCTTGACCTTGACCTCATAGCTGAAATCAACCGAGACCAAGTACTTGTTGTCTTCGATGATCGTGCTGACGAGCGCGCCGTGCGTATCCTGGATGAGCCGTTTGTAGACGACTTTCACATCGAGCAGGTAATCGGCGGAAGCCTTGCTGGTGGCGTATCGCTTGGCTTTAAGCAGGCGGTTAATCAGGTCAATGCCCAATTGTTCGCGGACTTTATCGTCCGACATGAAGCGATCGTTCTGCCCCTCCACCTCAACATCGAAGTTGTCGAGCCAGTAAGTAGCAGTCTTCGCAATTGTGACCGGCGCCGGCGAGATGTAGTAATCCGGCTTGGAGGCACAGCCCGCCAGTAGGCAGGCCGCGATAAGTACGGCAAACACACGCATGTCTGAGTTCGTCCCTGAAAAGTATCGTGCTTTAAACAATCGCGGCATTTTACGGAGTTGAAAGGCGTTCTCAAGTTGTTTTGACGCCCGAACTGCGCCGTTTTACTGGCGCTTACGCCCAAGTCCGCGGCGAAATGCCCTAAGGCATTGCCAGCAAAACAAAAACAATGATGGCTATTAGCCTGCACCAATCAAATAAAAAATGCATTCTCAAGTTATGCCCGTGAAGGACGAGACAGTGGCTTGGTTCGTTCATTTATAGGGATATTGCGTGTTGAAAATCCTCTTCCGGGCGGCGGCGCTCGTCGCCGCGTTATCCATGACCGGCTGTGTGTCGTACACCGTCACTGGCCCCATCGGCGCCCCGCTCCATCCGGCCTCCAGCAGTAGCTCGCGCAGTGCGCAAGTCGCCGATGTGACGGTGAATGCCGCCGACGTCAACGAGGCCAACAAGACGGCCATCAGCCGCTCGCTGACGGCCCAGATCAACCAATACGTGCGCACGGCGGGTTATTTCAACCAGGTCACCGAGTATCCGGTACGCCTCGGTGAGCACGACGTCACGCTCAAATTCAACATGACCTCCCTCAAAGGCCATCGCGCGCCACACCCTGCGTATGTGCCGGGCGCGCTGCTGACGCTGACGATCTGGATCTGGGTCAACGGCCCGATCTACGTGGACAGCTTTGACGTAGCGGGCGACCTGGTCATCGTCGACCGCAACGGCCAGGAACTGGCTTCGGCGAAAGAGTCGATCAAGTTCGAACACAACGTCGGGCTTTACAGCGGCCAGTATTGGGCGCCCTCGATGGGCGGCCAGCAGCTGACCAAACTGGTCGCGCAATTGCTCGACACCGCTACCGCCAAACTGGCGAAACCGTAAATTTAAGGAGCAATACATGAAAGGATTGATTAAACACTGCCTGGTCCTCGCGGCGGTCCTGCTGACCGGTTGCGTTTCTTACTCGCAGCACGAGCTGCCGGCAGTGCAAACCTGGCCGCCGACCGCTAACGCACCGGCTCAAAAACCGACGGCGTACGTGCGCACCACGGCGCAAAACCACGTCAACGGTGGCCCAGGCAACGCGGCAGTGGGTGCCCCGGTGGTGCTGTGGGAAAAGGCTGTGGCCGACACCTTCCAACAGTCCAACCGCTTTTCGCGAGTAAGCACCGACAAGGTTGACTCGGACCTCTATGTGGATGCCACCCTGCACAACGATGAAGAATACAGCCCGGTGTCAGCGTTCATTACCGGCTTCACGTTCTGCATCATCCCCACCACTGCGAAGAACATTTTTACCCTCGAAACGGTGTTCAAAGACAAGGACGGCAAGGAGTTGGGCCGGGTCAAAAAGAGTGAGTCGGTGCGCACATGGGTGCATCTGGTGCTGATCGTAGGCCTGCCTTTCCAGACCGACACACGGGAAGTGGTCGAGGCGTTGACGCGCAGTACGCTGGATGAGGCGGTGCAGCGCAAGTTACTGTAAAGGCCTGTACGTCGACGGTTATCCATCTGACGCACGTCAATCAAAAATGTGGGAGCGGCGGTTCAACGCCGCCCACATTAGTTACAGCCAGACCGCCCTGCTCACGTGTTGATCACAATCGTCTTGGCCAACATATCGCCCAATCGACGGCGCAACCCGAACAGCACAAAAAGGCCGTTCAGCATACTGAACAACAGCTTCGGAACATTACGCAAAAACGATTGAAACAGCGTGCAGTTCGTTGGTTAGGGGTAACCCACCACCGCCGTCCGGCACACCCGCTTACCCAGGCTCTGGCCTTTGGGCAAGGCATCGCAAAACAGAAAGTACCCGAAGGCTAAAAACATCAGCACATAGCGGATGCCATCAAAAAACAGCGGGCCCACCACCGAGCGCAAAGACAGATACGCGTAGTCCAGGTTGCGGATCAAAAACAGCAGGAAAAACACCACGGCCATATCGATGACATAGCCGAGCAGCCGCCTGAACGGGCTGGCAAGGTCCCAGGTTTCTGCCGCCGATACTGAATCGTTCATAACGTGCTTATCCCCTGCCTTTGTCGTAAATATCCGCCAGGCTGCGAACGCTCGTCAGATTACCGGTCTGGATCACGATGGTCTTGGCGAACATGTCGCCCAAGCGCGTCCTGGATTCCATAAAGATCCACACCCAATCGATGACCACCAGCGCACCGGAGTTACGCGTAAACGACTGGGAAACGCTGCAACCCTTGAGGGTCTTGCGGTCAACCGTGGCAATGCTCAGCAGGCGCTTGCCCAGGCTCTGGCCGTAGGGGAGCGCATCGGCCAGCAGGAAGTAGGCAAAGCCCGCAAAAAACGCGCAGAGGAAACCGGCCTTGGGCGTCGCCGCAGGGACATAGGCAGACAACGCCTCTGCACTATATTTGACGATGAAAAAGATCAGCACCGCGATGGCGCAGTCAATGATGCGTGCGGCCAGGCGACGGCCGATGCTGGCCAGGATTGTGGGGCGCTTAGGGGGGCTATTGGCGTCCATACAGGGTTACTCCAACTTCAACGTGATTGCGTCTATTCCGGGTGGGTGCAATTGCGCTCCCAGCCTTTTTCAATCGTGCTGCCGTACTTTTCACAGGACGCCCTTTCCAACAGAGCGTCTAGGGAATTGCGCCCAGGCTCAACCCACAGCAGGCCGAGCAAGTAGGCCGCCGTGGCCGCGAGCACCAGCATCGCGGCCATCCGAGTCAGCATGAATCGAAGCGTTGCTGCGGTTGTGCGCGATCGCTCAAACACGAACGCGAACAACAGCCCAATGCCGCACCACAGGAAGCCTGCGACTGCCACGCCCAACGGAGTCGAACCAGGATAGAGGTAGGCCCAGGCCAGCATGGATACCGTGGCGCTGGCGAACATCACCAACAGGCACAGCCACTGGGCAACCCGACACCCAATGCTGAAAAAGCGCGCCAAGCGCGTTTGAGCATTCACGGGAACGTCATACCGATGCGTGCCCGCTCTTCGGAAAACCAGATGCCTGTGACCTTACCGACCACCTCTTCAACGGCCACCTGTCCCATAAAGCGGCTGTCATTGCTGTTATTGCGGTTGTCACCCAGCAGGTAGACGTGCCCTGGCTCGACCTTGAGCGGAGCCAACTCCATCGACGCCGGCCCATTCACACGGTCTGCCGGCGCATGAAACAGGCCGAGGTTTTCACCGTTGCGGATCAGTTCGCCGTTGACGATGGCCAACGTATCGCCCCCGACACCCGCCACGCGCTTGATCGCCTCAGTGCCGTTCCAACGGTACACCACGATATCGCCGACCTTCGGCGCACCGGCCTTGAGGTCGGCCACAATGTAGTCGCCCACGGACACCGTCGGCGCCATCGAACCGGTCGGAATGTAGTAGTTCTTGAACCCCATCAGCGGCCCCCGCAGGACCTCCAACAGAATGAACGTGATCACGATCAACACGCCGACGTATAGCGCGTGGAACCGTTTGCGCGGCACGCCCGCCGGGCCCGTGTAACGACGGGCCAACACTGCCGATACGATCGCCGAGCTGAGCTTGACCGCGATAATCCAGCCGAACAACACGTACAGCCCGATGGGCGAGGCGCTCAGACCGAACACGCCGAGCAGCACCACACCGCCGTACAACAGCGCAGCAACCGAAATGGCCCACTTGATACGGCCCACGTAGACAAGCCCCCAACCGGCCACCAGGCAGGACATCAGGAAAGCTTGCAGGGATAGTTTTACAGGTTTCATTGATCATCCTTAATAATGCAAGTGCGCGCGTTGCGCCTATTACTGTGCGGCGCGCCAATCCACGTAACCCTTGACCGCCTCTAACTGGCTCAACATGAAGCTCGAAAAGTCCTCGAACAAAACTGTTGCCCCATCCAGTTCAGGATCAATTTCTACGATTGACCAATCGTTCTCTGCGTCGAATGCATAAAGCACACCGCTCCCACTGCTGGCAAACACATACATATGACGGTAGGCATCGACCTCGCATTTGGCGATGGCGGCGTACTTCACTGGGCCGTCCTCGATGTAAAGCGCGCTGTCCAAGTCACCGAAGCCGAACTGCTCAAGAAACTCAAGATAGTCATCCGGCACACTGTCGCGGTGCGAAAATTCGACGCCACTCAGTATTAAATCCCGGTCACTTATGCAGCTTCCATAATCCCCTTCGTACTGCTCAGCAGAGGTGATGTGTTTTATAAGTTCGCGAATATTCAACATGTACTCCATCGATACCACGCATAACCCTAATTGCCCTGCGCAGAGAGAAATAGGGGTCAGACCACCATTAATTTAACCGCGATCTGAACCCGATTTCCTTTTTAATAACCCCCAGCATCCAAATCCGCAATGGACAACCAGTAGGCGACAACCGCGTCAAACGCCTTATCGTCGGCGCGCTCCTGCAACGCAACCAGTGCCTGCCGCGCATCGGCAATTGACCAGCCAGTGGAGTTCAAGGTCAGCCATGCGCAGTCAAGGCGTCCCGCCTGCATAAAATCCTCGAACAACGGCTTTTTCTCGCGCTCAGGATCAAACCAAGCGGGCAGTTCCACGCCTTTCGGCACCGGCATGTGCTTATCGACAACCTCAAAATAGCAGCTACTTTTCCACCAATCAGTGGTTGGGTCTGACGGATTCGGAAAGCTTCCGGTGTAAGGGGTTGCGCCGTCAGAAATACTCTCCAGTGGCGTCAACGTCTTGAACGTTTCGACGTTGGCGAGGCCTTTGGGGTCATCACCACTTTTCAACGACTGCGCATCCAATGCGTCCAGGCAATCAAGGCCCACAGCCCTGGCGAACCGCTCAAGTTCGGGCGTTACCCCCTCCTCAAGACTCATCGACATCATCGCGAGCACGCCCATCAGTTGCGCAGGCGTGCGGGCGATCTCTACGGTCATTAGGTCGCTGCCAACGTACATTTTTATGAAGGTGGGTTCACGATCAACAAACCAGTGCTTCCAGTACCCGATATAAGTAGGCCAAGACCCGTCACTCCATATCGGGATCAATGCAGGTGGAAACACATACCACTCGGCAGGAGCTTGCAGTGTGCAAATGGGCGTGTCGATGCTTCCATCGGCGCATGCCACCACCGCGTCGGGTAACCCCAGCGCTTCTAATGCTGTTTTAACGTTCATGCCTTCACCGTTTTGGCGCCAGAGGCGTCGACCACTCGGGGACCTTCATTCTGTGTAATGACGAAATAGGACCAAAGAAGAAATTGGAGGTCGAATTCGCAGCTCATGGATCAGTTGATAAGCCTCGCGCGAAGGTACGGGTACCTGATGGCGAGGGTCACAGACCACCAATATACGTTTCAGCAGTAATCGTGGTCTGACCCCTATTTTCTCCTATTTCATACTCGACCTTGTGTACCTGTCACAGACTTCGGAGTAGTTAATCGTCACCGCATTAACGTCATCTACAACACAATTCCATTTCTTGCCAAACTCGTACGCCAACCATAAATACATCTCCATCGAGCCTTTCGAATGACCCAACTGCATTTCGATAATTGTCTTAGGAGGGGCACCCAACAAATTTTCCCAATCGAGCATATCTTGCGAATCATAAAAATTCATGAATTTTTCGGAGTTGAGTAATGAAATATACAAAGTGGCGTCATCCCAATTCAATATTCCACGATTACGTTTTCCGATACTAACGACTCCGCCTATAGAGTGGATAAAATCAGCAAACGCATCTTCATCAATTGCCACATCCGATATAATTGAAGCTGAATCGCTCACGATTACAACCCTCCTTTTTTGGCACCATACTCGAACAGTTCGTCGACACTATTAATTACTTTAACCCCTATCTTTTCGTAAGCTTTGATCTGCTGCGGCTTAACCACGTTCGGAGCAAAAAGTATGACCTCCTTACGATCAGGGTTGAGCATAGTGTTATTTTGTAACTTCTGTAACTGTTCGATTTTTCCAGGCTTCGGACTGCTGGCAATTTCAATGATAAAGCGAGGTGTTTCAGCATCAATCTCGCCAATGCCAACAGGCTTCCCATCAACAAAACCAGACCTGAATTTGCTTTGATAATCCAAAAGCATCCCTTTTTCGCTCAATGCCCTTCCAACTTGCCCCTCTAATACCTCTCCCATCACATTTGATTTAAGTGCCCAGTCAATTTCATTATCAAATCTTCCTGGAACAACCGTAAGAGGGCTCCCGGCCAGCCCGGCTTCTCTATCAACTGTGCCAGCCCAATTTTTGCCCACACTCAGCTCACCGGACTTAGCTGAAGCCTTTGTAGCTGCTCCCAGTTCTGCTGCGCCCTCAGCCCCCTTGGCTAGCCCTCCTAGGTTGCCTACCGCACCTGCTCTGCCCGCAGGAATCATCGCCAACGCAAACTCAGCAGAACTCTTTGCCGCCAACCTGGCCCTGGCGACTTCATCGCCTTGGAGCAGATACAGGAAACCCTGCGCTTCGTCGTGGATATCAGCCTCTGGTCCACGCCCAGATACTAAAGCGACTAACCCATTGGCCATTCGCGAGCTGACACCGGGGAAGTCGGTAACAAGGCCCGTGCCAAGCGCCCAGACCCCACGAGCCGTATTCGCTGCCCCCTCACCCAATCCCTAAGGAAATAGGGGTCAGACCACTATTCTTCTATTCTTTTAGCTCACACTTCTTGGGCGTCCTGACACCCCCTGCGAAACTCGTTTACCTAATGCCTGCTCAATCTCGGCCGCAAACTTTTGATCGCCCAAAACGTAATTACCGTTTGTAGAAAATCGAATTTGCTCTATCAACTCAGGTGAAAGCCGATCCTTGAATAAAGACCGGTAGGATTCGGCTCGTTGCACGGTGCTGCTACCTAACTCTCTATAGACCGCATGTGGGCTTAAAAAGTTTGATGGCTCGCCCTGTGCATTTGCCCTGTAGCTGGTCCAGCGATAGTCGCCCGGATGAGCAACCATGCCCGCTCTAACCGGATTCATTTCGATATATCGATGGCAAGCTAAAACATAGTTGTCTTTTTGAACCAGACAGGAGCGGAAACGTCCTTCCCACAACGTGCCCGTTCGTTGATAGTTTCGATTGATGTATTGAACGTAACGCTGCCCCAGCCCTTTCATAAGTAGACCAGCCCCTGCGAAGCAGGTGGGAGTCAACAACAAGTGAACGTGATTTGTCATCAAGCACATTGCGTGAATTTTACAGCCATACAATTCAGCAAGCAGGTCTAACTTATCAACGTAAAAAATATAGTCTTCGTCTGAATAAAAACACGCAGACCGGTTGTTTCCCCGCTGAATAATGTGCAACGGGACATCCGGCAGTATAACTCTAGGACGGCGAGCCATATAAACCCCCAAATGAATAAGAGCTTACAGCTTAGCCGCCCATCACCAGGCCAACAAAATCGAATAATTACAAAAAATAAATCATATTTTAAAAGAGCAATTCCGCTGAACTCTAAAACGCGCAAAACCGTGGTCTGACCCCTATTTTTCTATTTTTACTATTTTTTAATTTCAACGCCGCCCAGTTTCGTATTTAAGCAAGCCTTGCTCCTCACGCGCCTGTAAATAATTAGCCATACGCTGCGCTTCGACTCCATCAGAAAGGCTAAGTGCAAGTAGGTTTTCTGAAGACCATTCCATTAATGGGTCCATTGTCTCAATCTCTAGCATCAATGCTTCGCGTGTAGTCTTATCGTGGGCACTAAACCACACTCTAAAAGTGGTTTGCCCAGCATGCTGAATAACTCGCTGGACTACAAAGTCAACATCCGTTTCCACTTCGTCGCCTAAAGCGATGTCTTGAGCAAAAAATGGAATACAGCAAAGGATGAATCTGTGGGCGGCTGTTTTTTGACCCCATAATTGCTCCCACTCGTTATTTCCATCCTTGGTCCCAAGGTGAGCGACAAATATGAAATTGGCACGATCACGCCAAACAGGCGCTTGATGAACAGCTTCATATTCTCCGGGCTGATACTTCATATATATTCTCTACTCATTTTTACCCAGGGAAATAGGGGTCAAGGGAAATAGGGGTCAGACCACCAATATACATTGGTGCACTAATCGTGGTCTGACCCCTATTTCCTTTCTATTTCCCTTTTGCACCTGTTCAACCCTTCAATGCTGGCAAAGACAGCACTTCATCGTACTGTGGCCAATCTTCCCTTGCGCGCTTGAGCACACCTTGCATCAACTCGTCCAACTCAGGCACTGGTTGCTCGGGCGGCAATTGGTCAAAGGGCGCGGCCAGCAGCGGATGATCAATCTTCTGCGGATTGGCTAAGCCTTCCCACTGGCGCAGGCGCAGGATATAGAGAATTTCCACCGGCACGCGCTCCAAGTGCCAGTCCTGATTGAAGTCGTAGGAATTCTTCAGGCTCTCTTTGCCGGTTTGCCAAGTGTGGCGGTCACACGCGGCCAACAGACAGGGCATCAGGTCGTCGGGGCTGGGAGTGCGCCACTTGGCAAACAAGGCTTCGTAGATGGGTTCGTCGTAAGCATAAGCAGGCCATTGATGCGAGACATCGCCCACCCAATCGGCAAACACACGCAGCATAAAGGCTTGGGCGCGGCGGTGTTGCTCTTCGTACTCAATCACTAATTGATGCCCACGGTTGAGAGCCGCATGGGTGAGATAGCCCTGATGGATGACGGCATCCTTCCATCCTAGGATCGCCATGGCGGCCATCATATTGGTGGCGGTTTGGATGCTGTAGTTTTGGCGGCGTCGATCATTGCCTGCCGCTTTGGCAATAATGTCGAACTGACCCGCCCAGAAGAACAACTGCCAAATTCCTACTTGGTAATAGCGCAGCCAATGGGCCAATTCCAGAAGCCATTGCGGGTTATCTGGTGCGGTTGCCAATACCTTGTGGGCTCGTGTGACGGCCATCCATTCGGAGCTACTACGCGTAACGTTGTCACTATTCGGTACAGGCATTGATGGCTTCGCAAATGCATCGCCGCGCTCAACATATTCACGGATGCCATTCAACTCGTATTCATCTGAGACGTGTGGCCCCTTGGCTATGCGCCCCAGCACACTTTTGAAGGAGGGCCATTTCGGGTTTACGCCCGAGCGCTCGCACTGAATTACTTCTTGGTCCATGGTTCCACCTTAAATTCTGCTACACCTGTTTTACTGGGGGCGGGAACACCGACTTTGACTGTTACACCTTGGAAAAATAGGGGTCAGACCACCAATATACATTAGGGCACTAATCGTGGTCTGCCTCCTATATTCCCCTATTTCACAGGAGGACAATATCGGACTAACCCTATTGCCTACCTCCCTTCTAAAAGTGCTGAAACAACCCTTATACAGAACAGTTTCATTTCAAACTCATCTATAAGATGCTCTCCGCTACCAGGCCGATAAAGCGAAAGCTTTTCCTGCAGCTCATCAAACAGATTTTCAAATTTACCAAAGCCTTCATTTTCTTCAATTTCATCCAGAAGGGTTTCCGCGTCTTTTGCCCATTGAACCGAAATATTAGAACCGCTCACAAATCTATCAAGATGCTCAATCAAATTATTTATCGTCATTTTTTCTTTACCGGATTAACAACCGTAATAATACGATCCCCATCCACAGCAATTTGAGCTTTAGGATATTTAGAGCTCATGAGCGTAACTGAGGTACCACGATCATCTATTTTTATTTTTCTAATTTTATCTGCGGCATCAATAAAATCCTCCACTTCCAGAATGGTCATCGGTTCTCTGCCTTTAGGCGGATTTACCATACGATCCGCAGCATGATAGTTGATTTGCTTACCACCGGGTGTCTTAGCTGTACCAAGCTGGAAATAGAGCTGGAAATAGGGGTCAGACCACTATTCTTCTATTCTTTTAGCTCACACTTCTTGGGCGTCCTGACACCCCCTGCGAGACTCGTTTACCTAATGCCTGCTCAATCTCGGCCGCAAACTTCTGATCGCCCAAAACGTAATTACCGTTTGTAGAAAATCGAATTTGCTCTATCAACTCAGGTGAAAGCCGATCCTTGAATAAAGACCGGTAGGATTCGGCTCGTTGCACGGTGCTGCTACCTAACTCTCTATAGACCGCATGTGGGCTTAAAAAGCTTGATGGCTCGCCCTGTGCATTTGCCCTGTAGCTGGTCCAGCGATAGTCGCCCGGATGAGCAACCATGCCCGCTCTAACCGGATTCATTTCGATATATCGATAGCAAGCTAAAACATAGTTGTCTTTTTGAACCAGACAGGAGCGGAAACGTCCTTCCCACAACGTGCCCGTTCGTTGATAGGTTCGATTGATGTATTGAACGTAGCGCTGCCCCAGCCCTTTCATAAGTAGACCAGCACCTGCGAAGCAGGTGGGAGTCAACAACAAGTGAACGTGATTTGTCATCAAGCACATTGCGTGAATTTCACAGCCATACAATTCAGCAAGCATGTCTAATTTATCAACGTAAAAAATATAGTCTTCGTCTGAATAAAAACACGCAGACCGGTTGTTTCCCCGCTGAATAATGTGCAACGGGATATCCGGCAGTATAACTCTAGGACGGCGAGCCATATAAACCCCCAAATGAATAAGAGCTAACAGCTTAGCCGCCCATCACCAGGCCAACAAAATCGAATAATTACAAAAAATAAATCATATTTTAAAAGAGCAATTTTGCTGAACTCTAAAAAGCGCAAAACCGTGGTCTGACCCCTATTTTTCTCCTCGACAAATCCTTTAGGCCAAGAGTTTGCAAGTCTCTCGCACTCAATGGACCTGTACGACTTCCACCGCTCCTCAAACCTATTCCTAAAGATTGAGCTCGCTGCAAAAGGTCTGGGCTTGCCAGCGCAATATCAAAGTCACTTACCCTGCCAACGTCAAATTCTTGCCCGGTTTTAAAACTCTTACCTGTTACGGCACTTCCTTGAAGAATTGGCTCTACATTCCCATAGCCAGCGCGTGCCAAACCATCTCGTGTATCTGTGCTAAAACGTGAAAAGTCATCTGCGCTTGAAAAACCTTTTGGAATTACAGCCCCTTTTGCACCTAGCCCCTCGCATCACCCAACCAAAAGTTTTTTTAATCGCTCTCCAGCAGTAGTTATCTCACTGGTGGACAGCGGTGTATAGCTAACAACAATCAGCACACCTCCGGCCAGTTCCGACGCCTCCTCAACGTGCCCCTTGAGACAGCTAATAATCTGTTGAGGACTTTTCCCAAATGCGCGAATGCACAATGCCTCATCAAAATAATTAACCGCATTTATACGAAAAACACCATCTCTCCCGTTAACATCTTTTTTTGTAGCATCGCATGCAGCTACTACTTCCGGCCAGTCGCGTCTAGTAACCGACCAATCATGCAGCGCAGCTCTATAGGCACCAAAAGCATGTACGTACGCAGGGAAAATCCTTTTCAACAAGTCGGAATAATCAACTTTAGCATTCGAAAACTCAACGAATAGAGAGTCATCAAATTGAGCATCATCTTCTAGATATTTCTCACTTCTAAGAGCATATGCAATTCGGCCTTTTATTCCCTTTGGAAGAAACTTATCTAAAGAAACAGCAACAACAAGCTCGCCTTCAATATCGGGAACTTCTACAGCACCGTCCAAGTCCCAGGGTTTGCCTAAGCCGGACAACTTTTCCAGAAAATTTTGGTGCCGCTTTTCAATAGGCTCTGAAAATTTTGGCCTGTGACGAAATTCAAGCTTATGCGTAGTCATCAGGGTGCAACCCTCACAGTAATGTTTCTGATATTTTGCTCAATCAAAATATTAGTTGCTCTATCAGCCGCTTTTTGACTTGGAAATTCAAAAACGGCTTTGATACCAGGGTTTTGTTTCAACGCATTCGATACTCGCTGAACACTTTGAATCTGCTTATCAAACGATGTCAGTGCTGTTTTTCGGTCAATTAGGGTAATACCATCGACATCCTCAACGCCATCAAACTTCACGAAATTGTTACCGTGGGAAATAGGGGTCAGACCACTATTCTTCTATTCTTTTAGCTCACACTTTTTGGGCGCCCTGACACACCCTGCGAAACTCGTTTACCTAATGCCTGCTCAATCTCGGCCGCAAACTTCTGATCGCCCAAAACGTAATTACCGTTTGTAGAAAATCGAATTTGCTCTATCAACTCAGGTGAAAGCCGATCCTTGAATAAAGACCGGTAGGATTTGGCTCGTTGCATGGTGCTGCTACCTAACTCTCTATAGACCGCATGTGGGCTTAAAAAGCTTGATGCCTCACCCTGTGCATTTGCCCTGTAACTGGTCCAGCGATAGTCGCCCGGATGAGCAACCATGCCCGCTCTAACCGGATTCATTTCGATATATCGATAGCAAGCTAAAACATAGTTGTCTTTTTGAACCAGACAGGAGCGGAAACGTCCCTCCCACAACGTGCCCGTTCGTTGATAGGTTCGATTGATGTGTTGAACGTAGCGCTGCCCCAGCCCTTTCATAAGTAGACCAGCCCCTGCGAAGCAGGTGGGAGTTAACAACAAGTGAACGTGATTTGTCATCAAGCACACTGCGTGAATTTTACAGCCATACAATTCAGCAAGCAGGTCTAATTTATCAACGTAAAAAATATAGTCTTCGTCTGAATAAAAACACGCAGACCGGTTGTTTCCCCGCTGAATAATGTGCAGCGGGATATCCGGCAGTGTAACCCTAGGACGGCGAGCCATATAAACCCCTAAATGAATAAGAGCTTACAGCTTAGCCGCCCATCACTAGGCCAAAAAAATCGAATAATTACAAAAAATAAATCATATTTTAAAAGAGCAATTCTGCTGAACTCTAAAAAGCGCAAAACCGTGGTCTGACCCCTATCTTTCCGTTTTCTGTTTTTTCTTTTTTTCAGTCACACTAGCTAGTTAGCTGCTAAGTAAGTGCCATTCAAATCTGTCCCTTTTATCATCATCAAGGAAAATTGGTATCCACAAAGTCTCTAGCAAAATCTTCTGCGTTTATTTTTACACCAGCTCGCGCAAATTTTTCCGAATTCACGCGCCACACTTCTTTTATTTTCTCCACCAGGGATTCCGGAAAATCCATCTGAGACGCGACGACATCACTCCAACTGCCTTGCACCCCGTACAGCTCGTGCAACTTGGGCTCCAGCGCACTTAACGCCGCACACTGCTCGTCTGTCAGCTCATCAATAGCCGAAAGCACGTAGCATTCCAGTAGCCGGAGAAAAGGCTTCCCCTCATATCGATTCATAACGGCTCTCAAATAAAATCCGGGTGAACTTGCAACTGCTGCAGAAACTTATCGAAGCTATCGGCAAGTTGGGTGCGTTCTGAGCCTTCATGTGAATAATACCAAACAGAACCGGATGGCGAATCCAGCGAAATATAAAACTGGCTGCCACCTCCGTCGCGCCCAATGGGCAACATGAATGGCCCCAACACTTGAGCCCAGTCATCAAGAGCCTTATCCAGGCTGTCGATACCTGCGTCTCCTAGTGAATAAAACCAATCAACGCTGACGCTAGCATCTGGTGATGCGTTCAAAAAGAAACTTCCGGCTTCAGGATGCCCACCGTTGGCACTTCGAATGAATTGAAGGTAGGTTTCTGGAAGCCTACGGCCCAGCCGAGCCTCAAGGGCGCGCACGCTTGAGTCATCACCACTGAAACCCACGCTGGGGCGTCCCCCGACATTGATGTTCAACTCAGCAATATTCATTCTTCCACCTAATTTTTTGGGGCGCCTCTTGGAATTGCCCATTCAGAATATCCACCCGCAGCCCCCGCATCGGGATGCAGTACGCGCCACCAAGGAGAACCAGGTGTGTGTTGGGCGGTCGGTACTAATCGCATGATTCCTTCCTGATTGAAAGCAGTCGACGACGACGCATGCTCCCATGTCCAGCCAGAAGGTGTTTGCCGCCCTCCGACTTTTGAAACCGACGATTTAATATTCGGGATCAGTGTCTCCATCATTTGCGCAAACGCAGAGTCCATGCTCAACGCGTTGTCCAACGCAGCATTGGACCTATTGAAATGCACGTCTCGGCTGCGACCGAAATCGGCCGGGTTCAAGGCAGTTTCAAACGCTACGCTGTAACCTGTCGGCTTTTCTGGAGGTAGTACCGACTCTAGATCGTGGAGTTGCTGCGCCAGTTTACCTTCTGCTTTCGCCGCTTCCGCGACCTTTGCGACTTGCTCCACTTTACCGGCCTGGCTCGCGCTACCCGGCATGCCCATCAGTAGTAAATCGGCGCCGAGCTTGGTGTTCTTTGCATATTGCTCGTAGGTATTACCTTGCAGGCCAAACACCAAACCCTGGCCGCCGTTGCGAGTTATCCATTCACCCACCATGTCGGAAGACGGCTCGACGAAGGGATCGATCAGTTTGTTCGCCTCCTCCAATGAATTACCGCCAAAGGCAATCTTGAACAGTGAGCTCATACCCTGAGCCATCTCCAAAACGCTCCGCCCCAGGCCTGCTCCGCTGCCTTGAGCGCCACCAGCAGAGGGCACCTTGTCTCGATAATCGAGGTTGGCTTTGTAGTAATCCACCAGCCCGGCGCTCTTATAGGTATCGGGGTCACCCAAATAGCTGATGTTAACGTTGCCGTCTCTGTACTCACTGGCGTGTGTCGAACTGAAATTTTTCAGCAAGTTAACAGTTTCGTCGGCGCTGTAAGTGCGACGGGTCCCCTCGGGATACATCGCGCTGTTCTCGTAGATAGACGCCAAGGGAGCCAGCGCTTCACCCAAGTGTTTCAGAGTGAGGGGGTCAAACTGACTCTCACCAGCTTTTTCGATCGTAGCTTTCCACGTTTTATCGGTATAGGACGCCAGCGCTGCGGCCATGCGCCTTTCTGCTTCAGCAGGGGAAATTCCCGCTTCCGCCGCTAACTTATCGGCTTCTTTTTGTATTAAACGCGCTTCCGTAGGGTGCGCTTGACGGTTGTATTGCTCGACGGCTGTTGCCGTACTCCCAGCAACTACCGCACCCGCAGCGGTGCCGCTACCGCCCACAGAGGCGCCCACACCGAGGGCGACCAACGCAGCCAACGTCTCCTGTTCCGATCCCCTGATACCATTTTTACCCAGTGCATCCGCAATGCTAGGCATCAAGGCCGCAGAAGCTCCCGCACCCAACGCTCCGCTCTGCACACTGCCACTGGACAACCCCATAGCCGCGCCTGCCAGCGCGTGCAACATCACACGCGCCGCACCGCCTTCAGCCCAAGCTGCCCGAGTGGCCGCATCTGCCTTCGGATCAGTCGCACGTGAGTGGGAGTAATCACCAATTTTATTGAAGATATCGCTGGAGGCCGTGTTAGCGACAATACCCACCGTCGTTCCCACAGGTGCACCACCCAGCCCTGCCGCAATCAACCCGGTCGCAATGTCTGCCATTAACTTCTTGTCGCCACCAACCTGCCAGCGCTTGGCTTCCGCATAAGCGGCATTCGCTGCGAGCACCGTTCCAGCGGCATCCGGCGAACCGGTTTCGGTTTGGGTTTTGGCTTTATCGGCCAGTGCTTTCGCCTCATCCGCCTTGGCTTTGCCCACCGCACTGATCACCCCACTGGCCAACTGCGCCGAGCTTTGGATCAGGTCAATACGCTCTTGCATGGCCTTTTCATCAGGCCGGTCAAGTTTCTGATTGGCATTGGCGGTGTCACGGTTCAGCCCCACCAGGTCATTGGCGCCTTCAGCACTGCGAACCACAATCGTGCCTTCGCTGACCGCGCTACGGGTGTAGCTATGGTCTTTTTCCTTGAGCGCTATCGGGATGCTGCCGCCCATCGAGGCACCGCTGGTGCTGCTGGAAGACGCCGAAATACCGGCAGACTGACTTTTGATTTCGCTGACATTCTTGATGTCGCTGACGATCAGGCGGTCAGTGCTAAGCCGGTTCTTATCAGCTGACGCTTCACTGGCAATCACCGCGCCTTGCAGGGTGGTGTTCTTGCCGACATTGATGTCGTAGCCGCCCGTGCCCGCATACAAACCGCTCTGGTCGGTCACGCCCTTGTAGTCGCTGTTCATATTGGCGGCGGCAAGGTTCGCCGAGCCCGCTACGGTAGAGCCGTAGCAGAACGGCGGGACGCAGATACTGGCGCCGAAGCCTGCGCTGCTTTGTTTGCTGCGCGACGACTCGGTGTCCTGTAGGGAGATGATATTAAGGTTGCCGCCAATATCTGCCTTGATACGGTCCGCACGAACCTGGGCGCCTTTGAGGGTGGTATCGCCACCGCTTTGTAACAACAGGCTGCCCGTATCGAGGGTGCTATTGACCTGAGTGACGGAGTTACCGTTGCCATTGTTCTTGGCACCCTGCGCTCCGAGGTCGAGGGTGAAGCCGTTTTGCTCGCCAATATTGAAGCTGGCGCCAATAGCGGTTTTATTTTTCGACCCTTCGTTTTTGCGGTCGGTGGTGTTTTGTGCGCTTTGCATCAACACATCGTTTTTGGCTAACAACAAGGTGTTGGCGGCTTTCAAGCTGCTGCCGGTGATCTGGATATCACCCTGAGTACCCGCCGCTGCGCCCTTGGCAACGATCGACAAGTCTTGCCCTGCGTTGAGCGTGCTCTGCTTGGCGGTGACGCTGTTGAATTCGCTGCTGTTTTTGCTGCGGTTATTGGCCAGTTCGGTGCCGATTTTGATCAGCGAACCGTTGCCGGGCGTGCCGCCGGTTTTGTTTTTGAAGCCGGAGCTTTGCGCATTGGCGTCCGAAGCCTGGCCGTTCAGGTTGTAGGCGGCGAGGGCTGCCTGGGCGATTTTGACTGCCTTGAGTCGTGGGTCATCAGCACTACGGGCCGCTTTGACGGCATCGCGCATGCTGGTGGCGGTGTCCACCACCGAGCCCGCGATCACCCGCCCAACCGCCAAGCTCTTGGAACTGTCCTTACTGGTCTGACTGGCCGTCTCCATCCCCGAGGTAACGGTGACATTCGCCCCACTCAACTCCATGTTCTTGGTGCTCACCAGATCACTGGCCACCACCTTCAACTCACGCCCAGCGGTCAACGACACATTGCCCGCACTCGAGCCAATAGTGCTGCCGGTCAAGGTCATTTCATTGGCTGTGCCGTTGTGCTTCGAGCTGTTGATGTACAGCTTCTGGTTGCCGGTCATGTCATCCAGACCGAGCTTGTTGCCGGTCAGCACGCCGGTGAGGTCGCGATTTTTTTCCTTGTGCATGTCGGTGCGGGCGAAGGTGTTTTGCGCCGCGTCGATGGTCAGGTCGCGGCCGGCCTGGACGGCGAGGTCGCCGGTGCTGACCAGGTTGGAACCGGTGACCGTGGCGTCGCGCTTGGCGGCGACGGTGACGGTTTCGCCGGAGACCATGCTGCCCATGGCGGTGGTGCGTTTTTCGTCGACTTTGTCCTGGACCTTGCTCGACTTGAGCCCGCCCCAGCTGCTTTTGCTTTCCTTGCGTTCGTGACGGGCGCTGTCTGAGTTAGTAGCGGCGAGGATGCTCACGTCCTGGCCGGCCGCCAGTTGCGTGGCGCCTTTTTCAGCGGTGACGGCACTGCCGGCCAGCAGCAGGTTTTCACCCGCCACGACGGTGCTGTTTTTGCCGGCGCTGACGAGGCTGCCGACGTTGTTCACCACATCGGTTTCATCCAGGCGGAATTTTTTGCCCTGGGAGGTTTTCTTGGTCTTGCTGTAGAAGCTGTAGTCCTGGTTTTCGGCGGCTTTGAGCTCGAGGTTTTTGCCGGAGACCAGGTACGCCTCGTTGCCGGCATTGACCTGGCTGGCCACCAGTTGCAGGTTCTGCCCGGCGCTCAGGTTGGCGTCGCCGCCGGCCTTGATCACGCTGGACACTTGCTGCACGTGGTCTTCGATGCTCTTGACCTTTTTCGTGTTGCCCGTGGAGTGCTGCTCGTTGGCCGCCGCAACGGCGTTGAGGTCGCGGGTGGCAATCAGGTTGACGTCGCGCTTGGCCTCGACCTGGCTGGCCACGGCGCTGATATCGCGCCCGCCAATCACATGCAGGTCGCGGCCAGCGTCGACCACGGAGCCCTGTTGGGCGATGGTGGTGAAGCTGGAGCGGTTGCCGATGGCGCCGCTGTCGAGGGTTTTCGAGGCGGTGATGTTCACGTCGCCCACGGCCTTGACCGTGGTGTCGGCACCGCTCTTGAGCACGCCACCGATGTTGTTGACGTTGCCGTCCGCCTGCATGACCAAATCGTTGGCCGATTCGATGCGCGCGGCGCTGTCGACGAAGTCGCTGCGTTCGGTGCGGTAACTGCTGGCGCTTTCGTGGGTGGTGACGCTGCGTTCGTTGAGCAGGTCGGCGCCAGCGGCGAGGTTGACGTTGCCCGCGCTGATCACACCGCCTGCGCGGTTGGTCAGGTTGTTGCCGCTGAGCAGGTCGAGGCGACCACCGGCTTCCATCAACCCACTGTTGGTGAGGTTGCCGCCGACGTTCGCCAGCAGGTTGCCGGTGGCACGCAGGGTGCCGGCGTTATTGAGGTTGCTGCCGGTGATCAAGTTGACGTCGCTGCCGGAAATCAGCGCCCCATTGGGTGCCAGGCGGTTGTTCGCCTGGGCCAGGTACAGCACCGGCACCAGCACTTGCTGGCCGGCGACGGTGGCGTTTTCCAGCCACACGATATCGTGGGTCAGGGCGGCGACTTGTTCGGCGGTGAGGCTCACGCCTACGGACAAATTCAGGGCGCTTTTGCTGCTGATGGCGTTGTCCATCAGGTGCTTGAACAGGTCGGCGTCGCTGGTCTGGCCGTCGATGAAGCGCTGGCCGGTGCGGGCGAGTACGGCTTGCTGGATCAGGCGCTGTTCGTAGAAACCATCACCCAGGCGCTTTTGCGCGGTGTCGGGGTCATAGCCGAGCTTGGTCAGCATGTAGTCCGAGCCCAGGAACTGACGCATATCCGTGAACAGCGGGTTGGTTTCGATCAGGTATTTATGCGGGCTGGCCGCGAACTGGCTGGTGGGCAGGCCTTTGGCGCCATCGCTGTCGTTGAGGTGGAACAGGCCGTTCTGGCCGCTGGGCAGGTCGAAGCCGGGCAGGCCCAGCGGGTTGACCTGTTGCTGGGCCACGTCCGGTGGCAGTTGCGGGTTGAGGCTGACCAGGGTCGAGTAGCCCGGCGCATGGGTGTTGGCGCCGCTGCCGACGTAGGTGTAGCCACCTCGCACGACGCTGTTGTCGATGCCGGCCTGGGCCTTCACATCCACGCTGCCGCCGGCTTGGATCACAGCGGCGTAACTTTGGTCTGGCGCGCTTAACTGGGTGGTCTTGCGCAGGGCGATCTGCTCGCTCTCCATCTTACCGATGAACGAGGCCAGGCCCGCTTCGACGCCGCCCATGTCCTGGCCGGCCGAATAGCGCTGGGTGAACGCAGCGGCTTCGCGGTACCAGGCACCGGGCTTGCGCTCACGGGCGGAGGTGAAGATGCGATCGTACTGAGTGTCGTGGGTCACTACACCGACATTGGTGAGTTGGTTGACGACAGCCGTGAGGTTGCCACCGGCGCCGATGCTACTGCTGCTGTTGAGCAGCTCGCCGCCGGTGAGCAGCATGTTGCCGCCCGAGGTGATGCTGGACGCTGCCGTGGCATCACTGACGATGAAGTGATCACGCTGGGTAATCTGGAACGGCCGGTTTTGCTTGCCGCCTTCGCAGTCGCCACCGGTTACGCGGAAGATACAGGCCGTGGGAGTGATGGAGGCGCTGTAGATGCCGGACTCGGTGGTGAGCACAGTTCGGATGTTCTGGATCGTGCTGGCGGCCAGGACCAGGTTGCGCTCGCTCTCGATGGTGCCCGAGCTGTTGATGATGCTGGTGGCCAAGCCGCCCTGGCCGTCGCGGTCGACGCGCAGGTTACCCATGGCGTAGAGCGTGGCGCCGAGGTTTTTCAGGCGGTCGACCTTGAGGTTCAGGTCGCCGCCACTGAAGATCAGGCCGTGGTCGTTGAGCAGGTTGTCCACCGAAAGATCCAGGCTGCCCTGGCTGGCGACGCTGCCGCCCACGGTCCAGTCCTTGCCGCTGCCGACCAGGGCGCGGGTGCCGAGCAGTGTGCCGGTGGCGGTCTGTTGCAGGTTATCCACGTTGACGGTCAGGCGCCCGGCCTGGATCGCGGTGCTGTTGGTCCAATTGACTTTGTCGAAGGTCAGGTCGCCGTTGGTGACCAGGCTGCCACCCACGTCATCGAGGCTGATGCCACTGAGGTCGAGCGCGCCGGTGCCCACGTGCAGCACCTTGCCGCCGGTGTTCTGGAAGCGGGTCGCGGCGAGGCTCAATTGGTCGTTGGCGGTTTCCAGGCTACCGCTGTTGTTGAGCAGGCCACCGATGGCGTAGCGGGTCTTGCCGCTGGTGCCCAAGGCGCGCATTTGCCCGCTGTTGTTGAGGCTGGCGGTCTCGACATCAAGGGCCGTGGCGCTTTCGATCAGGCCACGGTTGGTCAGTGCGCCCTTCAGGCTGACGTCGATCCGGTTGCCGGCGATCTCGCCGCCGTTATCCACATTCATACCGGTCAGGTGCACGCGATCCCGAGCAAACAACGCGCCGCTGCCGTTGTTGAAATCCGTAGCATCGATCTGCGCATCACCCGCTTTGGCGGCGATGCGGCCACCGTCGTTGTCGAGCGTACCGGCGGTGATGGTCACGCCAGCGTTTTCACTGTGGATCAGGCCGTTGCCGCTGTTTTGCAACAGGCCGCTGGTGGTCAGGGCCAGGCCATCGTTGGCAGCCAGGGTGCCGGTGTTACGGTTGTCGATGCTATTGGCGAATACCGTCAGCAAGCCCCGGCTGGCGAGCTTGCCGCCCTGGTTATCGATGTGCGCGGCGCGCTGGATCAGCAGCGGCCCGGCGCTGGCCAGCTTGCCGTTGCGGTTGATCAGGTCGCCGATCAAATCGAGGGTGATCGCCCCACCAGCGGTCAAGCTACCGGCGCTGTTTTCCAGGGTATTGCCGTTGAGGGTGAACGCACCGGTGCTGTCGATGATGCCGCCCTGGCTGTTGTCCAGCAGGCCGCTGACGTTAAGGGTCTGTGCGCCGTCGCTGAGCAGGCGACCTTTGTTGCGGTTGTCGACGCTGGCGGCGGTGACGTTCAGCGCCTGCTTGGCGCTCAAGGTAGCGCCCTGGTTATCCAGGCTTTGCGCGGTGGCGGTGAGGTTGCGATTGGCGATCACCGTGCCGGTGTTGGTGAGGTGCTGGCTGTCGAGGGTGACGTCGCCACCGGCATTGCGGGTGTTGTCGGGGTTGACGCCGGCTTCGATGATGCCGCTGTTGGTCAACTGACCGTTGCTGGCCAGGGCAATGCTGTCGCGGGCGGCCAGGGTCTTGCTGTTTTTCAGTGCGCCCTTGGTCTGTGCCTTGAGGGTGGTGCCCGCGTACACCGCGCCCTTGGTCTCCAGGCTCGCGGCCTTGATGTCCACCGCACCGCTCGCGGCGGCCTGGGCCATGCTCAGGTGGCCGTTGGCGTCGAGCTGAATATCGCCACCACTGGCGGCCAGTGTGCCGTCGAGCTTCACGCCCACACCGGCTTCGGTGCCCACCAGTTTGATCGCACCGGCATACATGCCACCCAGGGCCGACGAGTCGATGGCCAGTTCGGGCTTGGCGCTGCCGTCGTCGGCGCGCGCGGTGGTCTTCAGGCTTTGTGCATCGACGTCGTTGCGGCCGGCGATCACGGTCAGTTGGCGGGCGTTGATCTTCGCGTTGATCTTGGCCGAACGGGTGATGATTTCGAAGCGGTCCACGTTGCTTGCATTCAAGCCCTGGCCGTCGATGGTCACGGCGCCGCCATCGACCTGGTAGCTTTTCAGCTGCCCGGCCTGATCGATCATCGGTTTGCCGGTGGTCAGGGTGACGTTGGGGGTGTTGATGAAGCCGCAGCCATTGCAGCTGATGCCGTAGGGGTTGGCGACGATGACCTTGGCCGACTGGCCCGCCACTTCGGTGTAGCCGCGCAATTGGCTGGGGCTGCCGCCTTTGACTTCGTTGAGGATGACATTCGCTGCGCCGCCCCTGAGGTTCGGGTTGCCGACGATGATCCCGCCCAGTTGCGTGCTTTGCACCGGCCCGCTGGCGTTGTTAAGGATCACGCCGTTGGGGCCGACGTTGTAGTCCTTGAATTGGTTGTGCGACAGGCCGCTGCCGTTCGGCGTGGCGATGTTCACCACCGGCACGCCATTGCCTGCCTGGCCGACCGTGGTGCCAGGGCCGCTGACGACAATGCCGTCGGCCTGGGCCAACAGCGGCTGCCAGAACAGCGCATTCGCCAAAATCAGTGCGAGGCCGCGCTGGGTTAGGCTTTTCAGGGCAGAAGCAGGGCGAATGTCCATATTCAAGATCTCAAGGCAGCGGGCGTTGAATTACAGGTAAAAATCCATGCGGAAATAGATCGGCGCTTCGCGCTCGCTCATCACCGCAGGGCGTTCCAAGGAGTGGGCAAATGTCACGCTGGCGCTGACGTTTTTGCCGCGGGCGAACAGCTCCAAGGAGTTGCTCGAAACTCGCCCATGGAGCGTTTCGTTGTAGCGGTCATTGCGGATCACACCCTGGTCGTAGCCGACACTGGCGCCGTATTCCAGGAACGCCGGGCGCATCCAGTCCCACGTCACCGGGCGGGCCCAGCGAATGTCGTTGCGCCAGTAGCCACCACTGTCACCGGTGAGTTGCTGGTCCTTGTAGCCGCGTACCGAGGCCGACCCGCCCAGGCTGATACGCTGGGGGCTGAACAGCACGTCTTCACTGCGCTGCCCGGTGGCCAGGCTGGAAAAACTGAACGACTCACCCCACAGCGTGAAGGGCTGCAGGTAGCTGAGCGTGGCGGTGTATTTGCGGTAGTTCGGCGTGGGCGTGAGGTTGCCCTCGCGATCGCGTTCCTGGTCGTTGCTTTGCGCGTCGAAGGCGCCGATGCCGTTCTGCATACCCAGGTCGAGGTTGACGAAGGCGCTGCCGATGCGCCGCCCGTGGTTGATGCCGACCTGGAACTCACTGAGGCGGTTGCTGCTGGGGCCCAGGCGAGTGTCGAGCAAGTAGTTGTTGGTGCGTATATGGGCGAGGCCGACGTTCACCGAGGTCTTGCTCACATCGTCACGATGGATCACACGCTCGGCGCGCAGCTGATGATTCTGGCTGTCGCCGGACTGCTTGAACTTGAAGCCATCAGCATCGCCGAGGGTGCGGTAGTCGCTTTCGCTGTAGGTGTAACTGAAGTTCCACCAGCCCCATGGCACGTTGTAGTAGAGCATGCTGTTTTTCGAGGTTTTCTGGTGGTCACTCATGGCGTCGTGGCCGCCGCGCAGTATCAGTTGATCGGCCAGGCCGAGGGGGCTGTCCCACTCAAGACCAGCACCCCATTGCTGTTCGCCGGTGCTTTTCTGACCATCGTTGTTACGCGACAGGCTGGCGCGCCAGGGCTTCTGCGGGGTGTTCTTGACCACCACTTCGCTGCCGCCCACTTGGCTGCCGGGCGTCAGCTCCATCTGCGCCTGCTTGGACGGCAAGCGGCTGAGTTGGTCGACCAGTTGTTCGACTTCGCGCAGGTTGAGCGGCTCACCCACCTTGCCGGGAAAGGCCATCGCCAGTTCGCGGTCGGTGACGGTGCTGCCTGGGCCGCCTTTCACGCCTTCGAGCTTGCCTTCCACCACCAGCACCTGCAGGTGGCCGCTGGAAAGGTCCTGCTGCGGCAGGTATGCGCGGCTGGTGACACGGCCTTTGGCGATGTAGAAATCAGTGATGACCTTAAGCAGCTCATTGAGCTGCGAGACACCCAGGCATTGGCCGACATAGGGCTTGAGCAGGCGCACGCGATCCGACGCCGACAGGCTGTCGGCACCCTTCAGTTGGATGTCTTTGATAGGGAAGCAACGGGTGTCGGCAGGCGCGGCCGGGGTCTGGGACTGGGTGCCCTTGCCCGGCAGGTCCTGGAGCTCTTCGAGGCGCCGGCGCTGCTCTTCGAGCAAGCGGTTCTGCCGGTCGCGGATCAGGTCCTGATCCCCGGGCGTAGGGGCGGCCGTGGCGCTGTTCAGGCTCAAATAAGCGAGCAGTAAAGTGCACAGCAGAAACCGAGTCCGTGGCAGTAACGAAGACATGTTCGATCCGTCGAAAATCAAAGGGCGGCAAACTAACATCGAACTTCCGCCAACTCAAAGAACAGAGCTAGTTGGATATTCGCGCAAGTTAATCACGCAACTCATTGATTAATAACAAGTAAAAATAATCAAATAGGCGAACGGCTTGTAACTGGAAGTATTAATCCGACAAGCGGCAGCACTATTGATCGCGATTCGTCGGAGAACTAACAGATTGCTATTAATTAGCCATCAAGTTCTTGCCGAGATAAGTTAGTACCGAAAACAGCAGAAAAGTTCGCGGCCTTTTTGTGATTTAGATCCCATTTATGGGCTTAAAGCTTATGCCTGTGACGAGCGGGCGTGTGGCAGACACAAAGCCCGCCCGTCACAATACTCAACCGGCGTCTTTGGACTGGTCCTTACCAGGCACCAGTGTCAGCCCCGGCTTTTCCACATCGCGGGAGACATGGGATGTCACTTGCGCGACACCGCCGTCCTCGTCGTTATGGATCACCAACACCCCAGGTCGACGCAACTGCTCAAGGTCCCCTTCAGCAAGGCTGAAGCTCTCGCTCAGGTTCTTGTCGGTGAGGGCCTTGGCCTCCGCGCGACGCTGGGCGAACTTGCGCCCCTTGCGTTGCTGGTAGCGGGCCCAGCAGACCAGGATCACAGCGTTGAACAGCGCGATCCACAGGTAGATCTGCAGGGTATTGAGCGCTGCAAAGATCGGCGCTTCAATCCGTGGCCCACCGTGGCTGTCGAGCATCGAGCCGATCCCGCGGGCCAGCAGCCAGATCAATCCGGCCCAGGCCATCAGGGTCAACAGCACATCGATGATCCACATCACGGTACGTTGGCGGGTTCTGACCAGTTTCATGATCACGCCTCCTCTTCAGTGGGTTTGATGCCGCGATCGGGGCTGACCCAGCGCGCACGCTTCTGGTGCTGGTTGAACAGCACCTTGGGAAAGCTGACCAGGGTGGTGAACAAACTGACCAGCCAGAACACCATCGGGTACCACACGGTCCAGAACAGGGTTTTCCACAGGTCTTTCTCGTAGCGGCGGTCGATCAGGATGCTCACGGCAAACTGCAACAGGCACACCATCGCCAGTACCAGCCCGGTAAACGCCGGCGGCATCAGGGAGTCCACGGCAATGGCCTGGGGCAGCGGAATGAACTTGCCCACCCCCCAGAAAATCACCGACAGCAGGAACGTGAACGCCCAACCGGTGGACAGGCAGTATTCGAACAGCAGCGGCCACAGGTAGCGGTGACGCCATTGCCAGATGCCACGGATATTCTTGAACAGCACTTCGGCACCGCCCTGGGCCCAACGCAGGCGCTGTTTCCAAAGGCCGCCGACGGTTTCGGGCATCAGGATCCAGCACAGGGCGCGCGGCTCGTAGAAGATGCTCCAGTGATCAAGCTGCAGCTTCCAACTGACATCGATGTCCTCGGTGATCATGTCGGTGCTCCAGTAGTCGATACGGTCGAGCGCCTTTTTACGGAACGCTACCACCACACCCGACACCGTGAAGATCCGGCCAAACACCCGTTGTGTCCGCTTGATCAAGCCGATGATCGAAGAGAACTCACCCACTTGCACCCGGCCGATCAAGGTCGAGCGTGTGCGGATCCGTGGGTTGCCGGTCACGGCGCCCAGGCGCGGGTTATCGAGCATCGGCGCAACCAGGTAGGCCGCCGCGTTTTTATCCAGCAACGCATCGCCGTCGATGCACACCAGGTATTCGCTGCGTGCGGCCACGGCCCCCATGCGCAAGGCCACCGCCTTGCCCTGGTTCTGCGCCAGGTGCAACACGCGCAAGCGCGGGTGCTCCAGTGCCAGTGCGTCGAGCACGGCGGCGGTGTTGTCCTTGGAGCCGTCGTTCACCGCGATCACTTCGATGTTCGGGTACAACTGGCCCAGCGCCGCATGGATGGTGTCGGCGGCGTTATCCCCTTCGTTGTAGCAAGGGATGATGATCGAGATCAGCGGGTTGCCGGCCAGCGTGGGTGCCGGTGTGTCTTCTTCCCAGGGCCAGTGGCGCTCCCAGTGCAGCCAGAAGTAAACCCCGCCTGCGATCCACAACGCCGACATGAACAGCGGGTAGAAAAACACAAAGTCCATCAGGAACTGCCCGGTGACCAGGAAGATCAGGCCCAGGGGCACGCCCAATACCAATGCCAGCACGAATAAAGCCAGGAGTCTGTCGAACATGGTCAAGGGTTCCATTGGTTGGAAAGGGCCGGACGCACAGTCTTCAGGTCCGGGGAGTTTTCCAGGAAGTTGTCCGGGTAGTAACCGAAACTCGTGACACCCTGGCGCTTGAGTACACCCATCCATTCAGCCATCTGCTTAGCGTCAATATCCGGCGCGGCCTTGGTGCGCCAGTCTTTGGCTTGCAGTTCGAATACCGTGCGCTCCATCGCGCCAGGACGCGCCTTGACCGTCGCCACCAGCTTCTCCAGCCAGGCGTTGGAGGTCTTGTACTCTTGGCCTTCCATCAACGGCATGGCCATGGGCGCGGTCCAGTCGTAGGTCTGGAGGAAGTCATCAAGGTTCTGCGCGAACCAAGCTTCGCTGCCGGGATTGAGCATCGGCTCGGCGAAGATATTGCGCGCGGTCTGCACCTGCGGCCCACCGATGGCGCGGACCTTGGCGGTCAGCTCGTTGGTGAAGTCGATCAGGTAGCGGCTCTTGAAGCGCGTCCAGCGTTGCATCACGGCCGGGTCGGCACGCAGGGCCTCGATCGTATTCGGCAGGCCGTTGGCGGCATACGCCTTAAGCGCGGCCGGGCTGGCGTCTTCGAAGTCGTTGAGCACCGCATCGTCGTGGTACAGCACACCGTCGATGGCGTTGTTGCGCGCCAGGTCTTCATAGATCTCACCAATGATCTTGCGCACCTGCGGGTCAAACGGCGACAGGCGTTTGTATTGGTCGGGGTCGAGGCCGACCTGGCCGGTTTTCGGGTCCCAGCGCGTCACGCGCGGCAGCTTGGGGTCGAGGGCGAAACTGAGCACCGGCATCCAGGCATACACCGCGGCATGGGCACGGGTGTGCAATTGCCAGGAAACGCGGTTGAACAAGTCGGCACGTACCGGCAAGTGGCGGTTGGGGAAGTACAGCTCATGCACCAGGCCGTCACCCTTGGGGTCGGCGAAGGCTTGCAGGAACACGGTGCCCGCGCCCATGTCCACGACCCTCTGCACCAGTTGGTCGAGGTTGCGGGCTTGCTGGGCCGGGTCCGGGTCGTAGACGTTGTCCAGGTCCACATGCAGCACGCGCAGCGGTGCCTTGGCTTGCGCCGCGACGATGCTGTTGGCGAAGTGCTCGCCGTCCGGGTCAGAGGCGACCAGGAAGCGCGGGCTGTTCATCAGGTCACTGGAGCTGTCGAGGCCGTCTTCCAGGGTCAGGGCCATTTGATAGCCCTGCTCGCCAACGATCGCCAGCGAAGTGCCCTTGGCTGCACCGTAGGGCCATACCCACACCCGTGGTTTCTTGCCCGTGACTTTTTGGATCTTGTTGGAGATCGCCGCCACATCGGCCCGCATGCGCGCATCGAACTGCGCTTGGCTTTCATAACGGCCCGTGGCCGGATCAAAGCGCAGCGAGGTCGCCGCCGGCTCCAGGTTGCCCTGGGGGTTGGCGAGGATGCCGGTGTGGCTGGCATCGGTGTGCGCCGCAATTTCCACCAGGCCCGACTGGGACACTTCGCGGATCTGCTGCCAGGTAAGGAACTCTCCACGCGGCCGTGGTTGGCCGGCAAAGTCCACCGGTTTGTCCATCGGCGTATCGATCCAGTAGCCCACCGGCGCCAACAACGCCGGCCAGTGATAGGCGCGCAGGATCGGCATCACCCGTGTGTAGAAGCTGGAATAACCGTCATCGAAGCTGAGCATGATGGCTTTGGGTGGCAGCGGCCGCCCACCGTTGCGGGCTGCCAGGATCTGGTCGACGCTGACCGCCTGGTAGCCGTTCTCGCGCAGCCAGGCCAGCTGTTCGATCAAACGTTCGGTACGCACCGCCACCACCGCCTGATCGGGGTCGCGATCCTCGACGTCGTGGTAGGCAATGCCCAGGAAATGGTTTTTCGGCCACGGCGCTTCATTGGTCGGGGTCGGCCGCTCGGCGGGTGGAGTAAAGGGTGCGGGTTGCTGGGCGCAGGCACTGGCCAGCATTACGCCCAGGATCAACAGGCAACGGCTGAGGACGGTCATGGTCAGGCTCTTCTAGAAACGGTAAGTGAGGTCGACGAGCAGACGCAGATCGCGTTCGCGATCACCGTCATAAGGTCGGCTGATCAGGCTCAGGTTGGCGCCGGCTTCCAGGACATCGTTCCAGCGAAAGCGTTGGCCGTAGCCCACCAGACCGATGCCACCGGTGGAATAATCCCGCTGGCTATACGTACCCGCACCGACCTGGAACTGCTGACTCCACTGGGTCTCGTAGCGGTGATAGAGCACATGGTTGATGTTGAGGACAGGCAACACGGTGAAGTCCGACTTCGGGTTGAAGTACACCGTGTCTTCCTTGCTGTTGCGGCTGGCGCCGACTTCCAGGCCCAGGTCCACTTGCACTTTCGACGAGCTGTAGAGGCCTTCACGGCCGCTGAGCAAGGCTTCGAAACGGTCGTTGCCATCGCTGAAATGGGACGGGCTGAGGGTCAGTTTCCATTCGCGGCTTTCATTGGCACGCCAGCGGATGAAACCGCTGCCGCCGTTGGCCGTCACGCCGTCATTCAACGCCCGCAGCGGGGTGGTGGACAGGAGGTAGCCAAGGCTGCCGCCGTATTGCCAGTTGTCGTTGATGTCGCGGGCAATCGACACGGCAGCGCCTTGTTTTGAGCCATCACCGTAGGAGTGGTTGGACACCTCGGCTTCAATGGTCATGTCGCGGGTGCGCCGCTCTACGCCGACCACCTGCCAACGATGCTGGCCGGTGCCCTCTTCGAAATCGGCGCGGGCATAGCCGGCACCGGCGAACAGGCGCCAGTCTTCGTCGATGGGCGGCGTGTAGAGGCGGCTTTCGATACCCCAGTCACGGCTGCCCGAAACGGCACCCGCATCGCCGTCGTTGCCACCGCCGAAGCTTTTACCGGTGTAGGCCTCGACCCGTAGCTCGGCCATGTCATGCACATCGCGCAGGCGACTGAGGCGCTGCACCTGGCGGTTGTCCGGGTTGCGCGCGACCACGTCATCGGTCAGCACATCGAGTTGGCGCCACTCCTGCAAGTCCATGGCGGTGTAGGCCTGGCTCACTTCCAGGCCAATGTCGCGCGGGGCCTGGGCTTCGGTTTCCTTGAGAAGGCCTTCGGCGCGCCGTGGCCAATCACGGGCGCGGTACATGTCGGCCTGGGCCAGGCGCAAGCCGACATTGCCCGGGGCTTTTGCCACCAGCGCTTCCAGGCCGGCCTCGCTGCCTGGCAGGTCACCGCCGAAAACGCCGGCCTGGGCTGACAGTTGTTGCGCGTCCATCCACGCATCGCTGGGGTTGCCGACAGGCAAGCCCTTGAGTTCGACCCGAGGGTTTTGGTTCTTGGCGAGGTTGTTGGCGACTTCGCGGGCGTCGTCGGCTTTATCGCTTTCCTGCAAGGCGTAGAACAACGCCGTGGTGTCTTCGACCCGATCATCGGGCTCGGCGTCGGGGGCGCTCAGCGCCTGGCGGTACAACGGTTCGGCTTTTTCCGGCTGGCGTTGGTCGAGATAGGATGCCGCTACCCAACGCACAGCGTAGGTGGGCAATTGCACACCCTCAGCCTTGAGGGTTTCGTACTCGCGAATCACGTCAGCGGTGCGGGCCCGTGCCTTGAGCGCGCCCAGGCGGTCGATGCGCCAGGTCAGCACGTCGTCATGGGCCGTGGCGTCCGGGGTCCAGCGGGCGAGGAGTTGGTCGTAGCCCTGCAAGGCACGATCAGCGATGACATAGCGTTCTTTCTCGGAGCGCGTGGCGAACTCGGCCATGCGCACGCGCTCGGCCGCCAGGTCACCTTCCAGGCGACGCTGAGTGACGGGGTCAACAAGCCCCGGACGCTGGGCCGACAGGCGCAATGCAGGCTCTGGTAAACGCGCCTTTTGCAGGGCGACGATGTATTCGCGGGCCACTTCCGGTTTGTCGCCGGCGCGGATAAACGCCTGGTCGAATTCATGCAGCGCATCGAACTGCAAGCCCGCGCGAGTCAGCGCGTAGCCCAGCGCCATGCGCCGGTTGGGGTCATCGGGCTTGGCGGCCACCAAGGCGCGGGTGCGCTGCACCGCTTCGCTGGCCTTACCAACGTCAGCCTGGGTAAGGGCCAGGCCCAATTGCAGGTCGACATTATTCGGTTCACGCAGCAGCGCCTTGCGATAGACCGCCTCGGCCTGCGCCCACTGCTTCTGGTTGCGATAGGTACGCGCAACCGTCGCCAGCGCCTGGGCAGTCAAGTTGCGGTTCTGACCCTGCGCCTCGTACACCTTCAGCACTTCGGCATCCTGGCCGGCCCAACCGGCGATCACCAGGTGATCGCTGATCTGGCCTGGCGTCTGGCGCTCGGCAGGCAATTGGCGCAATTGAGTCAGGGCGGGGGTGAAGTTGCCGTTGCGCGCCTGGATGATCAGGGCGTCATAGGCCGGGTCGGCCATGGCAAAGGTGGGCATCAGCAACTGGCTGCACAAGGTTACCCCGATGAGCAGCCGTAACCGGCCTGAGGCACTGAGTGGAATGTTTCGCAGCATATCGTGAGCTTCCTTACACACGGAAAGCTGTAACGATAGGTGGTCCTGAGCGATTTGCATCAGGGCGTCGGCGTCTCGTGACCCGACCTAGCTTTCCTGTATGAACTATCCCCGACGCCTGTATCGAAATGCACAAATCGGCACAATTGTTCAGAATTGCGCGACAAATCTGAAATACGAATGGGGGAGCGGACTTGCCTGCGATAACGGGTCATACGCCGGCGGGAGCGCCGACAGTTTGACCCGTATCGCGGGCAATCCCGCTCCCCCATTATTTATTTCTGGGCGATGGCGAAATCTTTACTGCGCGCCGCCAACCGCACCGACTTTGGACATCACGAAGCCAATGAATTGCTCAACGGTCATCTTCTGGCCATTGAAGGTCACTTCATTGTTGGCGTAATGCAGCTTGGAGACCACGTCGCTGCCCACCAGGGTCGCCAGCTGCGTGCCGACGGCCATGCCGCTGACCATTTCGCTGGCCATCTGGGATTGCTGCTCGATGGCTTTAGGGTCGGTCACACCGCCGACCTGTGCTTGCAGCGCGGCAACGTCAGCGATCATCGGCTTGGACAGGGTCAGGTTGGCGTCCAGCAGCGAGACCATTTGCTTGCCCAGTTCAACCGGCGGCAGCTCCAGGGTGGTCGGCTTGGCCAGGTCCAGCACCAGGTTGAACTTGCTTTCACCGTGGGTGGTTTTCAGCGACAGGTTTTCCAGCGCCAGGTGCGGCTTGGCGGCCAGCAACTGGTTGACGTTGGCTTGGGCCAGCGCTTGCTCGGCTTCGGTCAGTTGCAGCTCCGGCACCGGTTGGCCGGCGGCGGCAGCGGCTTGCACCGGCTGCATCTTGTCCTGGTACAGCTTGGTCAGCACCAGGCCCGACGGGACATCGATGTTCTTCAAGCTCAGGGCCATGGCGGCGGAACCGACCGGTTTGCCCTGGTAGCCGATCTCGTCGATCTTGTAGTCCACACGGCCGGACATGGTGTTGTCTTTGACTTCACTGGCGTCTTTTTGCTCGAAGCCCTTGAGGGTCAGCACGGCTTTCTGCGGGCCGAAGGTGAGCTTGGCGTCGCTCAGTTCTACGGTGTTCTGCCCGGTGTAGAAGCCGAAAGTGGATTTCTCCAGGTTGCTGGCCACGGTCAGGCCAGCGAGTTCAGCGTCGAATGGCGCGCCATTGGCGTCGATCACGGCCAGCTTGAGGCTGTTCATGTAGCCGTCAACCTTGACCTTCTTGCCTTCGGCGGTGCTGTCAAAATCCAGGTTCAGGCCGGAGAAGTTGACCGAGCCCGTCGCGTCCTTGAACTCCAGCGGCAGCAGTTCGAGATTGCCGTTCACCGAACGGCTGTAGCCGATATTGGCCACGCCTTTGAGCGGCGACAGGTCTTTGGCGGCGGCGAACCATTTCTCGGTGGTGGCGTTCTTTTCCAGTTCGTAGTGACTGGTGGCCATGACCGGCAGCCATTTCAGCGACACCAGGCGCGAGAATGGCAGCGGGCCGTGTTCGATATGGTCGACAATCAGCAGCTCGGGGTTCGGGTTCTGCTCGCCGAAGAACGAGCCCTGGCCTTTGAGGCGGTAATGCGCGGTACTGCTGAACAGGCCACGGTCCAGGGACACCAGCTCCAGGGCAACGGTGCCGTCGATGCCGGCCATGGAACGTTGCAGTTCCTTGTTGGCGTCCTGAACCGCCGTTTGCAACACCGGCTCCAGTTGCTTACCGGTGTACCAGGCACCGCCCGCACTGACGACGCCAACGGCGACAACAAAACCCAAAAGAACGACTGCTGGCTTATTCATGAAGTGACCTGATCAAATCCTGTGAGAAGTGGGCTGTCTTCCTTGAACCCCAAGGGGATTGGCTCAAGCCCGCCGAAAACGGGGGAAGATTAGCACTGGCGGCCACAAACGGCCCAGCCTTTCAGAGGGATCAGTTCAACAGGAGTTCAGGAGTACTCCAGCTCAATTTCATCCAGTTGGTGGTCGAAACTCTTCAAGCGCGCCGTCCAGGTGTACACCAACACCTCAAACTCGCGGTGTATCACGGCATTACCGGGGGTGTCGGTCTTGGGGTCGCAGAAGTCGAGCTGGTAGCGCTCGCGGGCCATCTGGGTGGCCACGTCGGACAATTCCCGCGCGTTATTCAGCCAGTGCCTGCCGTCAGCAACCTGCTGATCAAGCGCCACACATTGTTTTTTCAGGACTTCGAGGCTTTTTTCCAGGGGCGTGCCGGTGAGGTCGCCCATGACTTCCTGGAACGTGCGCCCCGGCTGCCAATAGCTGCCCCAGAAATAGCGGTCGAACACGGTTTCGACCCGACGCAGCGCAACCTTGGTATCCCAGATGGCTACGCGGGTCTTGCCTTGTTCGAGGAGTTTTTTCTTCACCCGTTGATTTTGGTAGGAGGCCCAGGCCACGACGCCGATGGACAGGGTGCCGATCACCAGGCAGGCGCTGTCGAGAAATACCATCGCCTTGTCGAGTTGATGCGCCAGCATGACGCCGTAGAAGTAAGTCGCCGATAACAATACCAGTGCGAAACACACGCACCAGAAAGCGGGAGCATAAGGGTTTTTCATAATTGGAATCCCCATGAGCAAACGCGAGCAGTGTCAGGCGAATCGTCACGGCGATCCGCCTGTCAAAGCATAGCTATTCGCTCAGGGTTTGCCGGGCTGTGACGCTTGCGTTCGTCCGCTTTCCCAGCCACCGCCCAGGGCCAGGAACAGATCGATCTGGCTCATGGCGACCTGGGTGTTGGCCGCCGCCAGTTGCGCGCGCACATCGGTGTAGGTGCGGGTGGCTTGCAGGTCGGCCAGGAAAGACGCGCGACCCGCCTGGAAAAAGCGATGGGTCTGCCCCGCCGCTTCCTTGGCCGACTCGCCCGCTTCAGCCAAGGCGTCGCGGCGTTGCAGCTGCGCGGTGTATTGCGCAAGGCCGGTCTGGGTTTCGCGGATGGCGTTGAGCACCACGCCGTCAAAGTGCGCCAGGGCGCCCTGGGTGGCGGCTTCGGCTTCGTGGATGCGGGCGCGGGCGCCGTTGGTCGGCACTGTCCAACTGATCATCGGGCCAAAGCCCCAGCGATTGGTGGCCGGTGTGCCGAGGTTATCGAGCAGACCGACGGTGCCCACGGTGGCACCGATACTGATATCCGGGTAAAGCGCCCCCGTGGCCACGCCAATACGCGCGGTGGCAGCGGCCAGTTGCCGTTCGGCCTGACGCACGTCGGGACGGCGCTTGAGCAGCGTCGCGCCGTCGCCCACCGGCAACAATTGGGCGATGTGCGGTAATTCGGCGCAAGTGCCGGTGCCCGCCGGCAGTTGGTCCAGCGGCTTGGCGAGCAGCATCGACAGGCGGAACAAGCCGGCCTGGCGCAGCGCCTGGTAGCGCGGCATGTCGGCGCGCAAGGATTTGTATTGAGTCTGCGAGCGCGTCACCTGGGTTTCATCACCGCGCCCGGCGTCACGCAGGCGCTGGGTCAGCTTAGTGCTCTGGGCCTGCAGGTCGAGGGACTCGTTGGCAATCGCCAGCTCTTCATTGGCCGCACAGACCTGGGTGTAGGAGCGCACTACGTCCGCCACCAGGGTGATGCGTGCGATATCGGCGGCGGCTTGCGCGGCGTCCGCACTGGCCTGAGC
This sequence comes from Pseudomonas petroselini, assembly GCF_045037875.1. Lineage (NCBI taxonomy): Bacteria > Pseudomonadati > Pseudomonadota > Gammaproteobacteria > Pseudomonadales > Pseudomonadaceae > Pseudomonas > Pseudomonas petroselini. The sequence continues at coordinate 809,365 of NZ_CP173614.1, read as the reverse complement.
GCTTTCGATTCCGCGCTGCAGGGTGCCGAACAAATCGAACTGGTAAGAGGTGGTGATGCCCACGCTGCCGATATTGCCCACCGGTACTTTTTCCGACAGCAAAAAGGCCTCACCGGACTCTTGCAGGCGCTGGGCTTCGGCCTTGGCGCCGACGCTCCAGCCTCCGGCAGATTCGGCTTGCTGGGTTTGATAGCGCGCGCGCTGCAAGTTGGCGGCCGCCACGCGCAGGTCGGTGTTGGAGGCCATGGCCTGGCGCACCAGCTCATCCAGGCGCGGGTCCTTGTAGAGTTTCCACCAGTCGGCCGGCACCGGCGCCGAGACCACGTTGTGGCCCTCGCCCGCGAGCTGCCCTTGCAGGTCGCCACGGTTGATGGCGGACTTTTCCGGCAGCGTGTAATCCGGCCCCACGACTTGGCAGGCCGACAGCAACACCCCCAGTGCAGCGGTTGCCAGCAGCTGCTTCATGGCTTGGCTCCGTTGTCGACCTTATCGCCGATGATCGACACCGTCGCCGTGCGCCCGGCGATCATGCGGAAGTCCGCCGGCACATCGTCAAAGGCAATGCGCACCGGAATCCGCTGGGCCAGGCGCACCCAACTGAACGCCGGGTTGACGTTCGGCAACAGGTTGGAGCCGCTGCTGCGGTCGCGGTCTTCGATACCGGCGACGATGCTCTGCACATGGCCGCGCAGACGGGCGTTGTCGCCGATCACACGGATGTCCACGCTCATGCCGACATGGATGCCGTCGAGCTTGGTCTCTTCGAAATAACCGTCGATATGAAAGGAATTGCTGTCCACCACCGACAGCACCGGGCGCCCGGCGGTGACGAACTCCTGCGCGCGCGGCGCACGGTCGTTGACGTAGCCGTCCACCGGGCTGCGGATCACCGAGCGGTCGAGGTTGAGCTGGGCGGAATCCACCGTCACCTGGGCCTCGGCCAAGGCTGACTGGGCGCGGGCGACACGCGACTGGCTTTCTTCCAGCTGCTCGCTGGGCACCAGGTTGCCAAGGCCACGGTTACGCTTGTACTCGCGCTGGGCCTGGGCCAGGGTTTCCTGGCGGTCGGCCACGGCGGCCTGGGCTTGGCGCAGGGCCAGCTTGAAGCGGTCCTGGTCGACAGCAAACAGCACCTGGCCCTTGGTCACCAACTGGTTATCGCGCACGTCCACGCGCTGGATCAGCCCGGAGACGTCCGGGGCGATCTGCACGATGTCGGCCCGGATGTGGCCGTCACGGGTCCAGGGGGCAAACATGTAGTACATGACCATGCGCCACACCACAACGACCGCAAACGTCACGATCAACAGCGTGAGGACTACACGGCCGATGGTCAAAAAAGGTTTTTTCATGTCATCAGGTATCGACTGAGTGAGTCCACCGCGCCCAGCAACAGCGCGTAGAGCCCCACATTGAACAATGCCCGGTGCCAGACCAGGCGATAGAAGTGGACGCGGGTCAATAACCCGTGCACCACCAGGAACAACACATACGTAATGCCCATCAGCACCAGCAGCGTGGGCAGGAACACCCCGCTGATATCCAGATCACCGATCATAAAGGCGCTCCATCAGGCAGCGGCGCTTCCATCTCGGTGCCGCCAATAAATTCCACGCCCGGCAGCAGCGACAGGCGCAGCCCGGCCAGCGCGTGCAGCAGGTGCAGGCGCGTGTCGTGTTCGTCTTGCAGGCCCTGGCCGTTGAGGGCGCGGCGCGTGCGGTCCAGGGTCATCAGCAGACCGCTGGGCGCGGGCAAGCGTTCACCCGCCTTGAGGCAGGCCTTGAAGTAACCCCCCACGCCTTCCACCACTTGGTTGAGCAGCACCCGTGGCACGCCGAGGATGCGCGGCGAGTAGGCCAGCAGGTCGAGCAGGTTCAGCGCCACACGCAAATCGCGCAGGGCGGTGCCGGTGTCCTGGTTGATCAGGGCCAGGCGCGGCAGGTGCTGCATCAGGCGGTCGAGCATTTGCACGGCCATGTGCCGGTGTTCGGCGAGGGTCGCCGGCTCGGTGAGGCTGACGATGTCGCGCCAGCTGAAACGGGTCAGGCGCTTGGCCGCCAATTCAGCGCCGAAGGGCCGCGCGATCAACGTCCACACAAAGGCGAACAGCAGGCCCACCGGCCCCGCCAAGTTGACGTTGGCGAAGTTGAGAAAGTCCGCGTCGTAGGCACCCTGGATGCTGATGAACGACGAGGTATTCACCAGCGTCAGCAGCATGCCCAGGTAAAAGCGCGGCTGCACCGTGAGCGTGCCGATGCAGATAAACGGCACGGCAAACGCCAGCACCAGCATCGGGAAGTCATGCAGGTTGGGCAGCACCAGGAACAGGTACAGGCTGGCGAACAACACCGACATGGCGGTCCAGAAAAAGAACCGGTAAATCTGCGGCGCCGGGTCGTCCATCGTTGCGAAAAAGCTGCAGGCGACGGCGGCCAGGATCACTGCGCTGCCGCCGTCGGTCCAACCGAGCAGGATCCACAGCACCGAGGCGACGATGATCGCGGTGACGGTGGAAAACGCCGAATAGAACATCAGGCCACGGTCGAGGAACGGCGTGAGCCGGCCCAGGCGCCAGTGGCGGTAGACGGCGCGCCAAGTGTCCTGGCTCTCGCACTGGATGGCGGCTTGCAGGCTGCGGCAGTCTTGCCACAAGTCGATCCATTCTCCCAGGCGGTACAGCGCGTTGGAAAACAGCAGCGTGTGACGGTCGTCCAGCGCTTCGCCTTGGGGTTGGGCGGCGTCGACCTGGTCGCGCAGCACGCGCCAGCGCTCAAGAGGCGCGGTGTCGGTAGTCCTTTCCAGCCAGGCGTTGGCGGCTTCCAGCAACGGCGCGAGCTGATCGACAAACTCCGGTGCGCGGTGTTCGATGGCGTACACCGCATCATCCAGGGCATCGATCACCGGCAGCAGGTGAATCATGCGCCCGCGCAATTCCTTGGTATTGCGTACCGTCTGTGGCCGAGCGCCTTCGTGCGGCAATTGGCCGATCATCAATTCAAGGGTGTTGAAAGTGGCGACCATACCGCCGCGCAGTGTGCTGATTTCCTCAGGCTCGACGTTGCGCGTGAGGAAGCGCTGGCTGTAGACCTGCGCGTCGGCAAACCATTTGGCTACCGAGCCATCGAACACCGGCATCAACCGGCGCGGCCAGAACATTGCGCCCACCACCGCTGCGACGGCGATGCCGAGGAAGATTTCTTCAGTGCGCGCTTCGGCCACGTCCCAGACCGCCAGGGGGTTATCCACCACCGGCAAGGCGATCAGCGGCAAGGTGTAGCCGGCCAGCATCAGGGCGTAATTGTTGGCGGTGCGCAGGTGCATGGAGAGGAACAGCAAGGTGCCCGTCCACAGGGCAATCACCACCACCAGCAGGTAGGGCGACTGCACGAACATCGGCACAAAGATCACCGCCGCCGCCGCCCCCATGAACGTGCCGATCGCACGGTAGAGCGCTTTGGAACTGGTAGGGCCGACAAACGGGCTGGACACGATATACACCGTGGCCATCGCCCAATACGGACGCGGCATTTGCATGAGCATGGCGATGTACAGGGCAATCATCGAGGCCGCGAAGGTACGGACCCCGTAGAACCAATCACGGGCGGGCGGGAAACCGGTAAAAAATCCGTTCAAAGCGACGCCGCCTCGAAAGCACGCAGCACACGCAGCGCGGCTTCCAGATCGCTGGGGGCGATATCCGCCAGCACGTCCTTGCGCAGGCGCACCAGTTGCACTTCCACCGCATGCACCAGTTCACGACCGCGCTCGGTGAGGCTCAGGGACTTGGCGCGACGGTCGTGAACGTCTTCGGTACGGCACACGTAGCCGTCGGAACACAGCCGGTCGAGCAGGCGCACCAGCGACGGGCTTTCCATCCCCGACGCCTGGGCCACTTTGACTTGGTGCACCCCGTCGCCCAGACGGCCGATCATCAACAGCGGCACGGCGCAAGCTTCGGAGATGCCATAGCTCACCAGCGTGGTCTGGCAGATTTTGCGCCAGTTACGGGCGCCCACCACCATGCTGCTGCTGAGGTTCATCTGGAGTTGTTCGAGGGATTGAGGCACTGGATAGTTCGCATACAGTTAGTTTGCTAACTATCAATATGGTGGATGGATCCAAATGCGTCAAGTTTTGAAACAATTTTGCGGATGGGTGGTGAGAGTCAGTAAAGCTGGTTTTAGCGTCGGGGTAGGATTTACCGCATACCGAATGTGGGAGGGGGCTTGCTCCCGATTTCGCAGTTTCAGTCAATACAAGGTTGACTGATTGACCGCTATCGGGAGCAAGCCCCCTCCCACATTTAGATCAGTGCTGGCTTCAGGATTGTTGTTCGGCCTGGCCACCAAGCCCGGACCTCAGGAAAAGTTTACTAACGCGGTAAAAGACCGGATTTTTTCAACTTTTGCCCTTTCTGCTAAGTTTTTTGCACCCCTCGCCCACCCCGCAACATCAAATTCAACTCATCCACCACTTCTGCCCAATCTGCATCCTCCAGAATTTCCTCGCGCAAAAACGCCTGCTGGCTGTGCGTCCAGAAGAACGCATCCGACAGTTTCAGCTCCGGCTTGAGGGGCGAATGAGTCGTGACAAACTGCTCGATACTCACCGGGTCATCCGGCAGACCCAGCTGTTTGAACAGTGACGGCAAGCTATGCACGGGCGATTCCATGACGGACTCCTGTTAGAAAAGCGTTAACCCAGTCTAGCGGCAGCCCTCGGGTTGCGCCGACGGCACGTTGCACAACACGAACAACCGCGCCCTCGCGCCGCCGCCATCCTGGCGACTGAGTTCGCGCCAGCCTTGGGGCAGCGGGGCGAAGTCGTCCGGGGCTTCGTTGCTGCTTATCAGCCACACGCGGCGGGTTTCGGCGGGCAGTGCCGACAGGCGGTCGAGGTAGATGCGTCCACCGTCCTGGTCCACCAGGGTGCCGAAGCCGTAGGCATTCGGCCGCGTGGGCGTGCCGTCCGGTTTGGGCGGGGTGTAGAGCTGCAATTGAGCGTCGGTCTGGTCGTAATACACGTAGCTGAGGTACCACATCATGTCGCTGAGGACGATGCGGTCGTCTTCCTGGTAATTGCGGTTGACGAACTCCACCGGCACGTTGAACTGGTCGTGCTCATCCACGGTGAAATTGTTCTTCAGCCCCACCAGTTCCACGCCGACAAACAGGACGAACAACGCCGCCCCCAGCAGTGCAAATCGTGATGGCAGGCGGTCGATGGCCATCGCCCAAAGGATCGGCAAGCCCAGGGCATACACCGTCAGGTAGCGTTCGATAAACACCGGGGAAATAAACGACACGCCGTAGACCAGTAACAACGGCAGCAAGAAAAACAGCGCCAGCAGGCGGGCCGGTCGATGACGCTCGCGATCACGCCAGGCCGTGATGACGACGACAGCCACCAGCAACAGCGGAAACAGCCAGAACAGCGGTGCCCAGAAGCCAACGCCTTCATCCTGCAGCACGAATTGCCAGATCATCGAGGGCAGGGAGAACAGGTTGACCGGTTCTTCCCAGCCGATGTCGCCCCCCACCTTGAGCTGGTCGACGTGCTGTACCAGGTCCAGCAGGTTCGGCAGCCACGGCAGGTACACCAGCACAATCGTTGTGTTCGCCACCCACCAGGCCGGGCGCGTGATCAGGCGTTGGCCTCGCGGCGCCGTGCCACCCAGCACGCCCAGGTAAGCCCAATGCACCAGCACGCACAACGCAGTGAAGTAATGGGTGTAGAAACCGGCACTCATCAATATGACATAGGCCGCCAGATAGCGCGTGCGCTCGGGTTGGCGCACCCAGTACACCAGCGCCAGCGTGGCGCCCAGCAACCACACCCCCAGCAGCGAATACATGCGCACTTCCTGGCTGTAACGCACCGCTGTCGGCAACAGCGCCAGCAGGATCCCCGCCAGTACCGCCGCCCGGCGCGTGGACAGTTGCCGGGTCAGCCAGACGCCCAGGCCCACGACCACCACACCGGGAATGGCGCTCATGCCGCGTATCGACCAGATACTGTCGCCGAACAGCTCGATCCAGCCGCGCAGCAGGAAAAAATACAGCGGCGGATGCACGTCGTGCGCCGCGTGGAACCACAGGTCGGCCAAGGCGTATTCGCTGAGCAGCAGGCTCGAGCCTTCGTCGCCCCAGATCGCCGCCGCCGTCAGGTTGTAAAAACGCAGAATCATAGCCAGCGCCAGGATCGGCACCCACCAGAGTCGGCTGATCCAACCGGCGCCTTCCCACGTCAGGCGGTTGAGTACGGGTAACGTCCCGACCTTTTCGTTTTGTTCTACCACAGACCGACGCACCTCGATTCCCCTACCACTGCCTTGATTGCCCACGCGTAAACACCGCCACTCTAGGACAAAAGATCCAGGCTGGCTGCTGGAATCGGACAAATCAGCAAATTGTGCAGGGCGTCTCCGAAGCAACCGTAGGAACACGCTATTATTGCCCCCCTCCACGGACTCAGGATCAAGGACACGTCATGCGCATCGGTTTTCTGTCACCCCTGGCACTGGCACTGCTCGCAGGCCTTTCCCAACACGCCCAGGCCAGCTCCGACGACTCGTGCTACCCCGACTGGCGGGTGGCACGTGACAGCCTCGACGCGTGCAGCAACCTGCCCTTCCTCAGCCCGGGCAACGACAGCCGCGTCAATCTGCGCCTGTTGCTGGCCGACAAAAAGGCAGCGCCGTTAGCGCCCAACGCCTTGAGCGAAGATGACCTGTCCCAGGGCTTTGGCCCGGTGCCCTTCCCGGTCTATCGCCTGGCGCCGATTCCCAGCACAAACGAAGAACCCGACAACGCCCCGGACGACTCACGTACCGCCGAACTCGACACACTGCTGCAGCCCTTGGGCATCAAGCGCGACGAGTACAAAACCGCTGGCGAAGCATTCCTCAATGGCGAAGGCAGCCGCTGCCGCAGCAACGACGATGACAGCGCCACCGCGTTTATCCGCCAGGTGATCAAGGCCGACATGCCGGCGGCCGAACGCGAGCTGTTGGTAAAGGCGCGCTTGCAGCTGCTGACGGCCTGTTCGTGGGAGGGCCAGGTGGTGGACGCCCAGCAGATCCAGTCCAGCGAAGGCCAACTGTTGCGCACTTACCTGCAAGCCGCGGCCGACTTCTACAGTGGTCGCTTCAGTGACGCCGAACGGGGGTTTGCCGCCGCCAGCAGCAGCAACGTGCCGTGGCTGACGGAAACCGCGCTGTACATGACCGCGCGTACCTCACTGAACCAGGCCCAGGCCGAAGCCTTCGACGAATACGGCATGCCGCGCCTCGATCATGTGGATAAGTCAGCCCTGAGCGAGGCTGAGGAAGGTTTCCTCAACTACCTGAAAACTTATCCACAGGGCGACTACGTCGCTTCCGCCCGAGGCCTGTTGCGCCGGGTCTATTGGTTGGCGGGTGACAACACCAAACTCGCCGAGGCCTACGCCTGGGCGATGACCCAGGCCACTGACGCGCAGCGCAATGTGTCGGTGGATGAATTGGTGGAGGAAGCTGACCTCAAGCTGTTGATGGTCAACAGCGAGACCGTCACCACACCGATGATCCAGTTTGTCAGTGACCTGATGGTGATGCGCGGCGGCAACCAGCCGGCCCTCTCCCGCGCCGACCTGGAGAAGCAAAAAGCCGCATTCGCCAATGCGCCGGAACTGCATGACTACCTGCTGGCGGTCAATGCGCTGTACAGCGAGCATCAACCGGACGCCGCCTTGAAGCTATTGCCCCAAACCGTACCGTCGAGCCTGAATTACTTCGCCTTCAGCCAGCAAACCCTGCGCGCCCTCGCCCTGGAAGCCAAGCAAGACTGGAAAGGTGCCGAAGCGCTCTGGCTGCAACTGCTGCCGCTGGCGAAACTGCCGCTGCAACGCGACCAGTTGGAATTGGCACTGGCCATGAACTACGAGCGCAGCGGCCAGTTGGCCAAGGTATTCGCCGCCGACTCGCCGATCAGCGCCAAGCCGGTGCGCTACATCCTGCTGCGCAACGTTGCAGGTCCTGAGTTGCTGCGCCAGCAGATCGCCCAGGCCAGCGACCCGCTGGAACGCCAGACCGCACAATTCGTGCTGCTCTACAAAGACCTGCTGCGCGGCCAGTTCGCGACCTTTGCCGAGGACCTCAAGCAACTGCCCGCCCAGCCTTCGGAAGACAAACTGGGCACCAGCCTGGGCTACGTCTACAGCGCCGGCCAGACCTTGAAGCTGTTTCAGTGGAATGGCGACAAAGCCGAATCCGGCTACGCCTGCCCGAGCATTGCGCAAACCGCCGCAACCTTGCAGGGCGATGCTAAAAACCCACAGGGCCTGAACTGTCTGGGTGAGTTCATCCTGCGCAACGGCCTGGACGGCATGCCACTGGAACAGGCACGCGCCGCCGGCAGCCTGGGCAGCACTGCGTCGGACTTCAAGGGAGAAACCTTCTCGCGCCTGGACGGCTACAAACAGGTGATCGGCAACGCCAAGGCGCCTAAGAATGATCGCGCCTATGCGCTGTTTCGCGCCATCAACTGCTATGGGCCGTCGGGCTACAACAGTTGCGGCGGCGTTGATGTGGAGCCGGCCGTGCGCAAGGCGTGGTTCCGTCAGTTGAAAACCGGCTTCGCCGACACCCAGTGGGGCAAGTCCCTGCAGTACTACTGGTGAAGCACCTGTGGCTAGGCTTGCTGTTACTGGCAAACCCGGCCTTCGGCGCTGTTGACGCCCGTGACTATGACGCCTTCTGGCTGTGGAGTGGCGTCACCCCTCAACCGGTGCTCAAGCAGGCCAAGACCCTGTATATCCTCCAGGGCCAGATCAACGCCACCCGCCGCGCGCCGGGCCGTGGCGTGCAGATGATCGCCCAAGGCATCAGCGTGCCACGCCTCACCCAGGGCGACATCTGGATCGTCTACCGCGCCCACACCCTGCGCTGGCCGGAACCGGTCTACACACAACTGCTCGGGCAAGTGCAACGCTGGCGCGATGCGGGCAACCCGGTGGTCGGTATACAGATCGACTTCGATGCGCGTACCCAATACCTGCACGAATACGCCGAGTTCCTGCGCGACCTGCGCCAGCGTTTGCCTGCCGAGTTGCGCCTGAGCATCACCGGCTTGATGGACTGGAGCAGCAACGCCGACCCGGCGGCCATCGCCCAGCTCAAGGGCGTGGTGGATGAAGTGGTGGTGCAGACGTACCAAGGCCGCCACAGCATCCCGGATTACGCGGCGTACTTGCCACGCATGGATCGGCTGGGGCTGCCGTTCAAGATTGGCTTGATTCAGCGCGGAGAGTGGCAAGCGCCGGGGTATCTGAAGGACAGCGAATGGTTTCGAGGCTACGTGGTGTTTTTGCAAAACCCTTGATGCGTTCAATCTGTAGCTTTGCCGTTCAGCGCCCAGCGGTTTGCAGCGGATACACCGATTCCCAGCCGCCGCCCAACGCTTTGTACAGGCCAACCATGGCCAGGGACACGCCGGTCGAGCTTTCCACCCACTGCTCCTGCGTCGCCAGCAGCGCGCTCTGCACAGTGAGCACGTTGACGAAATCCACCACGCCTTCCACGTACTGCTGCTGCGCGGTGCTCAGGGCAATCTGGTTCTGCCGCACGGCTTCGGCGAGGCTGTCGCGGCGCAGTTGGCTGGCGTTGTAGCGGGTCAACTGGTCGTCGATCTCATGCCAGGCCCGCAGCACGGTTTGCTGGTACGCGAGCGCCGCTTCCTGTTGTTGGGCTTCGCGCAGGTTCACCATACCTTGCAGGCGCCCGCCGTTGAACAGCGGCAAGCTGAACTGCGGCCCGAAGGCAAAAGCGCGGGAGCCCCAGGAACCGAGATCCGAGAGTTGCATGGCCTGGGAGCCGAGGCTGCCGGACAAGGTGATGCGCGGGTAGAAGTCGCCTTTGGCAACGCCGATGCTGGCGGTGGCGGCGTGCAGACGGGCTTCGGCCTGGCTGATGTCCGGGCGGCGCTCGGCCAGTTCCGACGGCAGGCCAATCGCAACCTGGCGCTGGGTTTGCGGCACGGCGGCGTCCTTGGACAACTGCGCGTGAAGGGCCTGCGGCGGCTCGCCCATCAACAGGCTGAGGGCATTGATCAGTTGGTCCTGACGCTGTTGCAGATCCGGCAGACGCGCTTCGATGGCCGCGACCTGGGCGGCGGCTTCGGCGACGTCCAGGTCGGTCGCCACGCCGTCGGCCAGGCGCAACTGTGACAGCTTGAGGCTGTGACGGGCGACGTCGAGGTTCTGCTTGGTGACGGCGCGGGTGTTCTGTACGCCGCGCAGCTGGATGTAGTCCTGGGCGGTCTCGGCGAGTACCGACAACAGCACAGCGCGGCGGTCGTCTTCGGCGACTTGCAGGGTGGCGTCAGCGGCTTCGGTTTCGCGTTTCACACGGCCCCAGAAGTCCAACTCCCAAGAGGCAGAAAAGCCCATGTCCCACTGGTTGAACGCCGAACGACCGTTATTGCCGGACGGGTCGCTTAGGCCTTTGCCGCTGTTGCGTTGGCGCAGGTAATCAGCGTTGGCGCTGAGGTTGGGATAACGATCGGCTGTGGTCACCTGGCGTACGGCACGGCTTTGTTGCAGGCGACTGCTGGCCAGTTTCAGGTCAAGGTTATCGGTGAGCGCGCGACGGGTGAGGGCCGAGAGTTGCGCGTCGTGAAACACATCCCACCAGCGCTCCTGCAAGGGATCGCTGACGGCACGGCTGGTCGCCTGACGACCCTGGGGCTCGTTCCATTGCGACACTGGCAGGCTCTGGGGCTTGTGGAAGTCCGGGCCGACCGTGCAGGCACTCAGGCTGATAAGGCTCAAGGTGAGCCAGGCAATTCGCTTCATTGCTGGGCCACCTCACGCTGCTGCGCAACGGGCTGGGTGTCGACGCTGGCTTCCACCGACATGCCGACCCGCAGGCGTTCGGTGAGTGCCTGGTTGGGTTCGAGGACGATCTTCACCGGAATCCGCTGCACGACCTTGGTGAAGTTGCCGGTGGCGTTGTCGGGTTTGATCGAGGCGAACGTCACGCCCGTCGCAGGCGCGAGGCTTTCCAGATGGCCGTTGAGCAACTCACCGTCGAGGCTGTCGACGCGCACCTGCACGGCCTGGCCGGCGTGCATATGGGAAAGCTGGGTTTCCTGGAAGTTGGCCACCACGTACGCCTCTTCCAGCGGCACCACCGCGAGGATCTTGCTGCCCGGCGTCACATACGCGCCAACGCGCACCGCACGTTCGCCGACCATGCCATCCACCGGCGCGACGATGCGCGTGTAGGACAGTTGATAACTGGCCAATTCCAGCGCGGCCTGGGCACGCTTGAGCCCACCTTCGGCGGCATCGCGCTGGGCGGTGAGGATCTCCACTTGCTTGCGTTCGGCCGCCAGCACCGCCGTCGCGTTCGCCAGGCGCGCGGTGGCCTGGTCGATGCGGGTCTTGGCTTGCTGGGCGTTCTGCACGGTGCCGGCGCCGACACCGGCGAGGTGGTTGTAGCGATTGAGTTCGTGTTCGGCAAAAGCCACTTCGGCGCGGTCCGCTGCGACGGTGGCCTGGGCCTGGGCGATCACCGAGCTTTGGCGCTCGAGGGTGGCGGTGGCATTTTTCAGTTGGGCCTGGGCGACCAACGTATCAGCGTCGGCAGCCTGGGCGGCGGCGCGGAAATCGCGGTCGTCGATCAGCGCCAACAGTTGCCCGGCCTTGACGCGCTGGTTGTCCTCCACCAGCACCTCTTTGATGAAGCCCGCCACGCGCGGCGCCACCAGGGTGAAGTCAGCGGCGACGAAGGCGTCGTAGGTGGTCTGGCGCTTGCTGCCGAGCACGCCCGGCGCGACCAGGTACACCAGCACGCCGACGGCGAATACCGCGATAACGGAGACGGCAATTTTGTCTTTGCGTTTCATGAGCAGTCCTTTCAATCAAGTCGGTGCACGAGGCGGGAAAATCCGCGTGGGCATCCAGAAAATCAGCAGGATCAACGCCGCCGCGACTGCGGCCATGACGTAATAGAGATCCGAAGAGGTCAGCACCACGGCCTGCTCGTGCAGACGGTGCGCCAAGCCCGGCGCGTCGCCGTCGGCCAGGGGTGAGTTGCCCAGGCGGTCCACCAGCAGGGTCGAGTGGAAGTGCAGGCGCTGGGTGGTCAAAGTGTCGAGCACGCCGGTGGCAATCACGGCGGCCAGGCCTTTGATGGTGTTGAACCAGGCCGAGGCGAACGGGCCGTCCGTTGGCTGGATGCTGCCGGTGGAGAGCATCAGCAGCGGCAACACGGCCATCGGTTGTCCGAAAATTTGCAGCAGGTACAGGCCGTAGAAGTCATCGCGAATCCAGGCCGAGGTCAGGTGCGCACTGCCCACGCAGCACAGCACCAGCATCCCCAGGCCGATCCCGAGCACCCAGCGGCAATCGACCCAGCGCAGGTTGCACAGCGCCGCCACCAGCGGCAGCGCGATCAATTGCGGGATCGCCATCAACAGCATCACCGGCGCGGTTTGCAGCGGACGGTACCCCTGGACCTGGGCGAGAAAACTCGACGGGATGATGATCACCGAGGTCAGCACCATCAGCACGCCCGCCAACACAATCAGGGCGAACGACAGGTTGCGCAGCCCGAGCATCTGCAATTTGAAAAACGGCATCGGGTGCGACCACTCGTTCACCATGAACAGCACCAACAACACGCTGCCACCCGACAGCAGGAAGGTGATCAGGCCCGACTCGAACCAGTCCAGGCGATTGCCTTGCAGGATGCCAATCACCAGCATGCAGATCGCCGGGAAGCCCAGCAGCAGGCCGCGCCAGTTGAACTGCTTGAAGCGCTCCAGGCGCAGCGAGTCCTGCGGCAGCCCGTAGGCCACGGCGGCCATCGCCAGCAGACACGGCGCAACGATCTGCCAGAACGCCCACTGCCAGCCGACGTACTCGGTCCACAGCGCCGCCAGCGGCGTGCCCAGGCTCGGGCCGAAGGTGGCGGTGAGGGCATAGCCGGCCAGGCCGTACAGCTTGACGTTGGCCGGCAGGAAGCGCAGCGCCACGGTCATCAGCATCGGCGGCAGCGCACCACCGGCCAGGCCTTGCACGGTGCGTAGCAGCAGCAGGCTTTCGTAGTTCGGCGCGAACGGGCACAGGATCCCCAGCACCGTAAATACTCCGATCGCCCAGAGGGTGAAGCGGCGCAGGGAAAAAGTCACCGAACACCAGGGTGCAAAGGCCATGGCTGATACCGAGGTGGCGGTGTAGGCCGCGACCAGCCAGGTGCCTTCGTCAAACCCGATGTACAGCGCCCCGCGAATATCGGCGAGGGCCACTTTGGTGACCATCTCGTTGAGACCGGAGACCAGCACCGCCAGCAACACGCCGACCAGCCCGATGATGATGCGCGGGCCGAACACGGGCGGGGTCATGGCAGTGGGCTTGGCTGCGGCCGCAAGGGTGGGTGCAGCGAGGGACGTCATGAACAAGTAGCTCGAATGATAGATACCCGAGCAGTTTAATCAGGCACAAACATGACAAAAAGGTACTTGTTGGCAGTGTGTAACTGCACCAGACGCAACAATCACGATAAACACCAACCTCTGTGGGAGCTGGCTTGCCGGCGATAGCGGTGGGTCAGTGATCCATTTGGAACAGTCAGACCGCAATCGCAGGCAAGCCAGCTCCCACATTCACCGAGTTCACTTCAGGCCGGCTGGGCTTCGAGCCACGTGGCGTGGCAGCTCTCGCGCAGGGTTTCGCGCAGCCATTTGTGGGCGGGGTCTTTGTCGAATCGCGGGTGCCAGGATTGGGCCAATACCAGCGTCGGCAGCGAGATAGGCAGGGCGAACGCGCGCAGTGGCAGCTTCAGGCGATTGGCACTCAACAGCGCCTCCTTAGGCACCGGCAGGATCAGGTCGGAGTCGGGCAGCATGAACATCGCACCGTGAAAGCCTGGGGCGATCATCGCCACGCGGCGCTCCAGGCCCTGGGCATTCAGCGCGGTATCGATCGGCCCCCGCGCGATGCCGCGCCGCGAGATGCTGATATGGGAATAACTGGCGAAACGTGCGGCGGTGATTTCTTCGTCGAACAACGGGTGGTCTTCCCGCGCCAGGCCGACGAAGGTGGTGGAGAACAGGTTCTGCACCTTCACCTCGGGGCTGGCCGGCATGGTGTTGCTCACGCGTAAATCCAGGCGCCCTTCGCGCAGGGCCTCGTCATCGGTGTCGCCTTCGGGCACGAAGCACAGCTCGCACAGGGGCGCCAGGCGCTCCATGGTGTCGAACAGCCGCCCGCCGTATACGCCGATAAAGAAGTCATTGGCGCGCACGCTGAAGCGGCGGCGCAAGGTGCTCAGATCCACTTGGTCCGCCGAGCGGAACAGCAGCGCCGCCTGCTCGACGACGTTGCGCACCTGGCCTTGCAGCTGCAGCGCCTTAGGCGTGGGCACCAGGCCGCGACCGGCGCGCACCAGGATCGGGTCGCCCACCGCTTCGCGAATACGCGTCAGGGTGCGGCTCATGGCCGCCGGGCTGAGGTTCATGCGGCGCGCGGCGCCAACCACACTGCCCTCGTCGAGCAACGCGTCGAGTGCGACCAGCAGGTTCATGTCCGGTAGTTGCATGCCAAGCACTCGTGATCAACGGGGCGTGAATTGAGCGCAATCGTAGCAGGCTTTACAGGTAAGGCTTCAGGTTGCGGGGCAGGTAGTCCGCAAAGGCGGCTTTGGGATGGGCCTGGCATTTGCGCACGATGTCCGGCAGTGCATTTTCCAGTTCGTCGGCGCGAGTCAGGCCTTCGTTGTAGTCGCTCTTACCGCTCAGCGCCGGGAACATCACCGCGACTCGGGTAATGGCAAAGCTCTTCATTGCGATCAAGGGGCGCGTGGGATGTTCGCGACGGAACTGGCTGACTTCTTCGGTCAGCGCGCTGCAGGATTGGTAGGTGGTCTGGGTAAAGGTCAGTTGAGTGGTTTCCTTTCTCACCGGTTCGGGTGTGAACACCATATCGTTTTGCGCCTGGAGCACTGCGGGCCGATCAGCCTCTACCGTCCAGGGCTTGAAACGCCATAGCGTGGCCGCCGCCACGGCGGCTTCACCAAACGCCGGCTTGGTGGCGCTGAGCGCTTTGACGTCGCTGACCGTACCATCGTTATGAATGTTCAGGCTGATGCGTGCGTGCCCCTGGGTGGCTATCAGGTGGCTGGGGTACAGCGGCTTGGGCATGGTGACCACTTCAGGCACGAATTCCGCCAGAACCGAAGTCGACAAACACAAAGCCGCCGCCAACACAAAAAATCGCATCGTCGTAAATCCTTTTACCGGGCACACCTGACGCCAGGGCGACGTCAGATTTGGCCGGCATTATCGGGTTCACGGCGGACAAAGAGCAATCATTCCTGTTTAGCGCTGCATGCCCCAGCGCTTCACGGTCAGGCGCTCGAACGTGTCAAACACCAGATTTTCCACAAGCAGGCCGATCAGGATCACCACCGCCAGCCCGGCAAACACCTTGTCGGTGTACAGCTCGTTGCGGTTCTGGAAAATGTACCACCCCAGGCCACCCTTGCCGCTGGTAGCACCGAACACCAGTTCGGCGGCGATCAATGTGCGCCAGGCAAAGGCCCAGCCAATCTTGAGGCCCGCGAGGATCGACGGCAGCGCCGCCGGGATGAGGATGAACAGCACAAAACGCATGCCCTTGAGGCCGTAATTGCGGCCAGCCATGCGCAGGGTTTCGGACACGCCGAGGAACCCAGAATAGGTGTTGAGCGCCAGCGCCCACAACACCGAATGCACCAGCACGAAAATCAGGCTGTTCTGCCCCAGGCCGAACCACAGCAGCGCCAGCGGCAGCAAGGCAATCGCCGGCAGCGGGTTGAACATCGAGGTCAGGGTGCTCAGCAGATCACGGCCCAGTTGGGTCGATACCGCCAAGGTGGTCAGGGCGAACGCCAGTACGATGCCGATCAGGTAACCCTTGATCAGCACCACCAGCGAGATGCTGACTTTGCTGAGCAATTCACCGCTGAGCAGGCCGTCGTACAGTGCGTGAAAGGTCTGCAAGAAGCTCGGCAACAGCAGGTCGTTGTTCTGATAACGCGCAACGGCTTCCCAGAGGATAGCGAGCACGATCAGGATCAGGCCCTTGCGCAGCCAGCCTTGTTGCCACAAACGTTGACGCAGCGGCAGCTCGCGTTCCACGGGGACACTGAGCAACGGTTCGAGGGTGATTTCGTATTCCTGGCGCATGGGTTGTCCCTTCAGTAAGCGATGCGGATATCGGCGAAACCCAACTCACGTTCGGCCTCGGGCGCTTCATCGAACAGCAGGCGATGAATGCGCCGCGCCGACGCCTGGAAGTCCACACCGCCGAGGCTGTGCAGGTCGTATTGATGGCTGTGGATTTCCGCGCGCACGCGTCCCGGGTGGGGCGACAGCAACAGGATGCGATTACCCACCACCAGCGCTTCCTCAATGGAGTGGGTGACGAACAGCAGGGTGAAACGCACTTCTTCCCAGAGCAGCAGCAACTCTTGCTGCATCTTGCGCCGGGTCAGCGCGTCGAGGGCGGCGAAGGGTTCGTCCATCAACAGGATTTTCGGCTGCATGGCAAGGGCACGGGCGATGGCGACGCGGGCTTTCATACCGCCGGAAAGGGTGTGTGGGTAGGCATCGGCAAAGGCCGTGAGGCCGACTTTGTCGAGGTAGTGCAATGCACGTTCTTCGGCTTCGGCGCGCTTCAGGGTTTTCGAGGCCAGCAGCGGAAACATCACGTTCTGTTTGACGGTTTTCCACGGCGGCAGTTGGTCGAATTCCTGGAACACCACGATACGGTCCGGGCCTGGTTGCTCGACCTTCTGGCCCAGCAAGCGGATCTCGCCTTCGCAGGGTTTGATAAACCCGGCGATGGATTTGAGCAAGGTGGACTTACCGCAGCCCGAAGGGCCGAGCAGCACGTAGCGATCGGCTGGATCGATCTCGAAACTCACCTGGTGGGTGGCCCGCACCACGCGCTCGGGGGTGCGGTATTCCAAGCTGACGTTATCCACCGCCAGCAGCGGGGTGGTGGTGTGCAGGTTGCTGGCCGCGTGGCCTTGCAAGGGCGCGTTCATCTCAACTTCCTTGCAGGGGCTTGGCGTCCTGGAAGAAATAGTCCTTCCACGATTCAGGCTTGTTCTTGATGGCGCCAACGCGGTAGAGGAATTCCGCCAGTGGGTAGGTGTTTTTCGGCGTGACGCTGAATTCGAACTGCGGGTTGTCGATGATTTTCAGCAACTCGGCGCGGTCGATCTTGGCGTTGGTGACACGGATGTAAGTGTCGGCCGCAGCGCCTTTGTCGTTCTGGGCGAACTGCGCGGCTTCGGTCAATGCCTCGACGAACGCCTTGTAGGTTTTCGGGTTGTCGTTGCGGAATTTCTCGGTGGCGAACAGCACCGTCGGCGAATTCGGGCCGAGCAGGTCATAGGTGTTCAGCACCACGTGCACGTTCGGGTTGGCCAGGGCCTGGTCCTGGAACGGGGGGTTGGAAAAGTGCCCGGTGAGCTCGGTTCCGCCAGCGATCAGCGCGGCGGTGGCATCCGGGTGCGGGACGGCAACGGTGTACTTGTCGAGGCGGTTGAATTCCTTGTCACCCCATTGCTTGGCCGCCGCGTATTGCAGGAAGCGCGACTGCACCGACACGCCCACCGCCGGTACGGCAATGCGATCTTTCTCGGTGAAATCGGCGATGGTCTTGACCTTGGGGTTGTTGCTGACCAGGTAGTACGGGAAGTTGCCCAGGGAAGCGACGGCCTTGACGTTCTGCTTGCCGTGAGTGCGATCCCAGATGGTCAGCAGCGGGCCGACACCGGCACCGGCAATATCGATGGAACCGGAGAGCAGTGCGTCGTTGACTGCCGCACCGCCAGACAGCTGAGTCCAGTCCACCTTGATGTCGATGCCTTCCTGCTTGCCGTATTTCTCGATCAGGTTCTGGTCGCGTACCACGTTGAGTAACAGGTAGACGATGCCGAACTGCTCAGCAATGCGAATCTCGCCTTCGGCCTGCGCGGCCGCTGGCGCGACCAGGCTGCCAGCCAGCAGGCTGATACCCAGGCCGACGGTCGCGGCCAGCCGTGCAAATGGAATGTTCCTGGACATGGTCATGCTCCGAGTCAGAAAGGCGCGTCGCCCTGGATGGTGGTACGAAACAGCTTGCGGCGCAGATGGCTCGGGCAACCGGCGGCCAGGTGGATCAGCGAACGGTTGTCCCAGAACACCAGATCGTGGGGCTGCCACTGGTGGCGGTAGATGTTTTGCGGCAACACGCTGTGCGCATAGAGTTGGGCCAGCAGGTCGCGGCTTTCGTCCTCCGGCAGGCCGACGATGCGGGTGGTGAAACCTTCACTGACAAACAGCGCTTTGCGGCCGTTTTCCGGGTGAGTGCGCACGATGGGGTGCACCACTTCCGCCACCTGGGCAAGCTGCTCAGGGGTCAACGTGGGGCGCCAGTTGCCTTCGAATTTGGTTTCGCTGTAGCGCGCGGTGTAGGAGTGGGCGGCACTGCGACCTTCGACGGCGTTGCGCAAGTGCTCGGGCAATTGGTCCCAGGCTTTGTGCATATCGGCGAACAAGGTGTCGCCGCCTTCAGAGGGCAGCTCCTGAGCGTGCAGCATCGAGCCCAGGCTCGGCAGTTCTTTATAGGACAGGTCCGAATGCCAGAATTTGCCCGCGTCCCCCAGGCCGATGGACTGGCCGTTTTCGATGATGTTGGAGACGATCAGGATTTCCGGATGGTTGGCCAACAGGAACTGTTTGAGCACATGGATCTGCAGCACGCCAAAGCGACGGCTGAAGGCGATCTGTTGCTCGGGGGTGATGCGTTGGTCACGGAAGACCACGACATGATGGTCCAGATGTGCGCGGTGGATGCGCGCGAAATCTTTGTCGTTGATCGCACGGGTCAAGTCCAGGCCAATGATCTCGGCACCGATACTGCCGGGAAGTGGGCGAATCTCGAAGGTTTGGTGGGTAGGGATCGCTGTTGGAACAGTAGAGGCGGCGGACATGAGTTCACTCCCGGTCAGACAGGAGAGTGACTTTATAGATATAAGAGCGGCATTTTAAATACCGTTAATGAATATCTATAGACAGGAATGTTCCGGCGAAAAGGCGCTTTCGGCGGCCGGGATGGCATAAATCAGCGAAGCGAAACGTTCAACTGTAAGACGTCGTAGAAACGCTGTGTGGGCGCCAAGAACCGCGTGTTTAGCCGCTTACAAGCCGAAAACCTTGCCCGTTTGACAACCCGGCAGGCAGTCTCTAGTGTGCATTGGATCCAATTAGCCACACTCATTCTAATAAGGAGGATAGCGTAGCCGTGACGCAGAAGCCGAACCCCTTGAACAGCATCAAGATCAGCGGGCCGATTCCCGCCCACCTTGCCCGCTCCGTAATTGAAGAAACCTTGCGTAACGCCATTCTCGATGGGCGGTTGCCGTGTGGTACCGCCATGCGCCAGCAAGAGCTGGCCAGCCTGTTCGGGGTCAGCCGCATGCCAGTCCGCGAAGCCTTGCGCCAGTTGGAGGCACAGTCATTGCTGCATGTGGTGACGCACAAGGGCGCAGTGGTTGCGCCGCTGATTGAGGACAACTCGGCTGAGACCTATGCCTTGCGCATTCTTCTGGAGTCGGAAGCGCTGCGCTTGTCGACCCCGTTGCTGACCGCCGCCGATATTGCCGAGGCGAATACCTACATCGATGCCTTGGAACGGGAGAAAGACTACACCGAGATTGGCCGCCTGAATCGACTGTTTCACATGGTCCTGTATGGCAAGGCTCCTAACCAGCGGCTGCTCAAGCTGGTCGAACACGGTTTGAATGAAGAGGAGCGTTTTTTGCGCTTCAACCTTGAAGCGATGGGGCTGGGCGAGACATCCCAGGAAGATCACCGTGAACTGCTGAACCTGGTGGCGCAGAAGAAGCTCGACGAAAGCATCCTGGCACTGCGCAATCACCTGACGCGCGGCATGGAAGTCATCGCGAACTATCTCAATGGCCTTGAAGAAGCCGATAGATAGGTTTCCACCGCAACGCTCGACCCCCCTGCGTTGCGGGGCTCCCCCTCAAGGAGAGCGCCGCGTCAAGATGACGTGATTAAAACAACTTGATTAAACTAAACCTGCTTCTACCCAGGAAACTTCCCACCTTTAAAACGCACTTTACACACCACATGTAACTTCTCGAAAAAACATCCAGTGCACTTATAAGCTCACCCAAACGTTTAATCAGCTTATTATCTTCCGCTGAACATTAAACTTTTCAACTGTCCGTACCCAACCAGGCCTATGGCGCGCCTTGCGCGTGGCCTGACTGAACACTACTTGTCTACTTCCGGCTGCAAAAGCCATCACTGCTTCACGAGCAGTCGCGACAACTTATAGGCATCAACCATGTATCAAACTTTGCTTAAGCAAAAAAAACAGCAGTTATGCAACCATCTGTTATTTGATGAAATAACTTCACTGGGTAAGTTACAACTTTTCATGGAGAGCCATGTGTTTGCGGTATGGGACTTCATGACCCTCACCAAACGCCTGCAACAGGACCTGACGTGCACGCGGCTACCCTGGCTTCCCCCGACCGATCCACACGCCGCCCGATTGATCAACGAGATCGTGCTGGGTGAGGAGTCCGACGAGCATCCTGAGCGAGGCTATAGCAGCCACTTCGAGCTGTACCGTGAAGCGATGGTCGAAGTGGGCGCCAGCACCGCCGCCATCGATGCCTTTGTTACGCTGCAACGCCGAGGCATCGAGGCCCAGGCAGCCTTGCAACAGATCGATGTACCGCGGGGCGTGTCCCGCTTCGTAGAGGACACGTTGCTTATCGCGTTAAATGCCCCGACCCATTGTGTCGCCGCAGCGTTCCTGCACGGCCGTGAGAGTGTAATCCCGGCCATGTTCGAACGTCTGTTGCAAGGTAGCGGGATCATCAATCAACAGGCGCCTATCCTGGGCTACTACCTGAACCGTCACATCGAATTGGATACCCAGGGCCATGAGCCAGCGGCGCAACAGTTACTGCAACGCCTGATTGGCGCCGACGCGCGCCGCAAAGAAGAAGCTGCTGGCGCTGCACTCAACGCGGTGGAAAACCGCATCACCTTCTGGGACTCGGTGCGTGCCTCGTTGCAAGGGGGCATCCATGAATACCGCTGACTACCGCTCCATCGCTGAGGATTGGGAGTGCCGTGCAACCATTCGTACACGTCCTCGCCGCGTGCTGGAAAACGACGGCAATCTGATCTATCCATTGTGTCGCCAGCCACTGGTAGTGGGCGCGACGTTTCTCGAGCACTGCTCGCAATGGCGCGATTTTGTGCTGGTGCAAAGCTTCTATAAATTCATCAATGACGTAGTGATTTTCGAAACCGAGATCGTCGACAAGACCGCCCGCCACATTGCCAAGAACCGCTTCGCCATCACCTTCCCCCTCGCCTGTCGCTACGACGCAATGACCATCGTGGTGGACGAGGATTACCATGCCCTGGTCGCGCTGGATTTCCTGCAACAGACCGTGGCCATGACCGGTATAGAACCGCTCGAACTGCCGGCACAAATCGAGCTCAGTCGCGCCCTGCCGGCAGCACAGGCGCAGGCCCCGGCACACCTGCGTGACGCGGTTGAGTTGATTGGCGTGGCCATCGCCGAAAACACGGTGACCCATGACGTCGCCGCCTTCGCCAAGGACCACAGCGTCAAGTCGTCGGTCCGCGGCATGATGGCCGATCATCTCTCTGACGAAGGGCGTCATGCGCAATTCTGGACACGCCTGGTACGCCTCTACTGGCAAGCGGCGAGCCCGGAGGATCGCGACAGCATCGCCGACGTGCTGCCAACATTCTTGAGCCACTACCTGACCAACGACCTGCAGAAGTCCTTCGACCTGCAACTGATCGAACGTCTGGACGTGGACCCCGACATCCGTCAGGCGCTGACGCGAGAAGTAAACGCGCTGGATTTCCCCATCACCCGACAACACCCACTGATCGGTAACATCACAGGTTTTCTGCAGCGTAGCGGCTTGCTGCAGACACCCAGCGTGACACAGGCATTGAGTGACTATTTGCCCCTGGCCGGGAGAGCGGCATGAGATGCCTGACCATTGGATGGGTCGGTGTCAGCCAAGCCCTGGAAAGCGTGAAGCACGTGCTGGAGCAGTACGGCCATCGGTCTGGTGATGAGGCCGCCGACTGGGTGATCGAAGACGGGAGCCAGCCAGTACCACGGCGCTTGTCCGAAGCCTCCCGCATCAGCCTGCGCGTGGGCATCGGCGCTCTGACTGAATACGGGCTGCCCGCCGTGCAGTTGCGCAGCTATGACCGCAACAGGCGCCTCCTTGCCGCGCTGGACCTTGCCGAAGAGCCCAGTGGAAACGGCCAGCGACTGCGTTTGCACGCAACCCGGGTGCTGGCGGAATGGGTTGCCTTGCACATCAGTCGTTTTGCACGTGACCCTGAGTATTTGCCCCCAGAGGCCTGCGCCAATGCCTGGCCTGAGCAAGGCATGCAGGGGCTGGAAGCGGTGGCGTTTCTGCATCGGTTTAATCGCACGGCGGACCCGGCCGTGTGGCAGGCAGCCCAGGTGCCGGTGATCGAGCGATTGCAGGCCAGCCTTCTCACCTTCGCCGAGCGACCTGCCCTGAACATTGCGGGCAATGTGACGACTTACCGGCAACTGCAGACTCAGGTGCTCGCCATCCAGCAGCGGCTGGAACGGCTACTGGAGGGCATTGAGGCACCCGCCGTAGTCGGTGTTTGCCTGGAAAAATCCATCGCGTTGTACGCCAGTATTCTCGCAGTGCTCGGCTGCGGCGCGGTGTACCTGCCGCTGGCGCCCGACCACCCATCACAACGCCAGCAGGCCATGCTGGAAAGTGCAGGCGCCCGCGTATTGCTGGATGACGGCAGCCATCCATTGCGTGAGCACTTCGTTTCGCTGGACGTCGGCAATCTCGGCGCGCCAGACACTGCACGACCATTGCGGCCTCCTTGCATCGACCTTGAAGCACCTTGCATGTCGCTCTTCACCTCGGGCACCACGGGACGGCCCAAGGGTGTACTGCTCGGCCAGGACAATCTCGCCCATTTCAGCGCTTGGTTTGCCAGCCAAATGGCGCTGAGTGAACAGAGTCGTGTGCTGCAGTTCGCCTCGGTGAATTTCGATGCATCGCTGATGGACATTTTCCCCAGCCTGATCGCCGGCGCGGAGTTGATCATCCCCAGCGAGATGCAACGGCGCGATCCGCAGCAATTGGTCGAGCTGATTCGGCAACAGCGCATCACCCATGCGTTCTTGCCGCCGGCGCTGCTCAGCCTCCTACCGCTCGATAACTCCCTGGGCCTGACGCATCTGTTAACCGGCGGCGATGCCTGCGAGCCTTATGTGATCGAACGTTTGGCAGGCCAATGCCACCTGCACAACCTCTACGGTCCCACCGAAGCGACGGTACTGGTCACCCATCGCATCCTGCAAGCCGGGGATGGTAATCGCAACCTGGGCCGCCCCATCGCCAACAGCCAAGTGCTGATCCTCGACGATAACCTGCAACCGGTGGACGAACAGGTGATGGGCGAGCTGTACATCGTCGGCCCTGGGGTAGGCCTGGGGTATTTAAATGCAGCGCAGTTGCCCGACGACCCTTTCATGACGCTGGCCCTGCCGGGTGGCAAGTCCCTGCGAGCCTATCGCAGTGGCGACCTTGCGAAGTGGACTGCCGAGGGTATCGAGCTGGGCGGCAGGCGCGATGCGCAGGTGAAGATTCGCGGAATCCGGGTCGCGCCTGAGGAAATCGAACAGTGCCTGCGCGACAGTCGACTGTATCGCCAGGTGGCGGTGGTCATTGATAGTGAACGCAAGATTCGTGGTGTCGTCGCCCAACCGGAGCCTGGCGCGACGCTAGCCGGCTTGAAACAGCATGCACGGCAGTGGCTGCCTGATTACCTGCAGCCCGACTTGTGGGCCGAGCTACCCAGCCTACCTTGCTCCAGTAACGGCAAGGTCGACCGCCAGGCCTTGCTGGCGTTGCCGGCCCACCCCACGTTGAATAGCGCCGGGCAGGCTGCGCAAACGGCCCTTCACATGCAACTGGTGGCGTTATGGCGTGAGTTGTTGCGGTTGCCAGTGGGCGAGCTGTCAATTGATGACAGCTTCTTCAATCTCGGCGGCCACTCCATGTTGCTGTCGATGTTGTTGCTGCGTATCCGCGAGCAGTTTGGCCGCAGCCTGCCGTTGAACCGCTTCTTTGAAGCACCAACGATTCGCACGCTTGCGCTGCTGATCGAGGATGGGGCGCTGCCTGAAGCAGCTTCCGGCCAGGCGCTTCAGGATGCACAGAGGGAAGACGTTGTTCAGGTACTGCCTGTAGAGCGCGTCGGTGATCGCAACAAAGTGATCGTGACAGGCGCAAACAGTTTTATCGGTGTGCATATCGTCGAGGCGCTGTTGGCCAATGGTGCAACCCACGTGGCGTGCCTGGTGCGGGAGCTGCCGGGACAAGCCGCAACCACGCGATTCGCTCAGGCGTTGCGCGAACACCGTCTTGAACACTTGGACTTGAGCCGGGTGCAGGTCTATGCCGCGGATATCAGCCAACCACGCCTGGGCTTGGCTTGCGATACGTATGAGCACCTTGCACGGGACTACGGTGTGCTTGTGCACAACGCCGCGCGGGTCAATCACGTGATGGACTACGCCTCGTTGGTAAAGGACAACGTCGCCCCCCTGCTGGAGTGCCTGCGCCTGTGTGAGACCCACTGCAAGAAAGTGCTCAATTTCATATCGACCTTGTCGGCCTGCAGCGACACCGACGCACATGGCCACGTCCTCGAAACCCCTGCCGCGCAGACCCTGCCGATCTACATCAAAAATGGCTACAACTTGTCCAAATGGGTCGCCGAGCGCTGGCTGGGGCGCGCGGTCAAGCGAGGTTCCTGGGTAAACATTCACCGCCCGGGGAACATCAGTTTCAACAGCCGGAGCGGTGTGTGTCAGCCGCAGAAAAATCGCCTGATGCTGATGCTAAAAGGCTCGCTGCAATTGGGCTTGGTGCCCCGTTTGGAAGTGAACTTCGACCTGATGCCTGTGGACTTTTTTGCTCGGTTTCTCGCGTTCCACTGCGGCCATTTTGAAGCGAGGCGAAACGTCTTCAACCTGCATAACCCACAGCCTTTGAGCTGGGATCAATATTTGGATGCATTCAGCCGGGCGGGCTACGAATTCGAGCGCGTCAGTGTGGCGCACTGGCAAAGGGAGCTGCGCACGGTAAGCCGCGAAAACGCGCTGTTTGGCGTACTGGGTTTTTATCTGGATGGGCTGGGTGACGACATTGGCGACACCTCAATGATCCACTGCAAGAACGCACGTCGGGCAGTGGAAGCAATGGGCACCCGCTACCCCGAAAAGAGCGCATCGCTGCTGCAAAGGGGCTGCGACTATCTCAAGGCTATCGGCTTTCTTTGAACGGATTAAGGACAACCTCATGAAACCGCTGCAACCCGATACATTGATTCACAACCCAACTGGCATGCCGGTGGTGGCCTCTGTCGTGGTCAACTGCGAGGCCATGCGACTGTGGGGGGTGGTGGGTCACTTTGCAGGCTTTGATGCCTTTATTCCGGCCCTGTCGCACATCGAAATGACGGGGGAAGGCGTGGGCGCTTTGCGCACCAAGTTTTTCCACGATGGTCATCGCGTCGTGGAGCAACTCAATAGCCGGGACGAAGATGCCATGAGCATGACCTGGACAACGATCTATAACACGCTGGGCGTAGC
Source organism: Pseudomonas petroselini (assembly GCF_045037875.1). NCBI lineage: Bacteria > Pseudomonadati > Pseudomonadota > Gammaproteobacteria > Pseudomonadales > Pseudomonadaceae > Pseudomonas > Pseudomonas petroselini. The sequence goes on along the minus strand of NZ_CP173614.1, from coordinate 783,595 downwards.
TCGATTGTGGGCGGCGATGCGCGTGGAAGCACTCGGCTCAAGCGGTTCAAGGGCGACCTGGACGCTGATCGGCGAGCCGGCAGAAATGGCGCAGGCGGAGTTTGAACAGTTTGTACAAACATTCGCCGACAACGCTTTGGGAAATGTGCGCCATATGCTGGGTTGAGGAGCAGGAGCGAGAGGGCTCGCTCCTGTTCAATCACCGTCAGATCTTGAAACTGTCGACCAGCTGTTTCAAGCGGCTGGCCTGCTGGGACAACGCGTCGCAGTCCTTCAACGTTTCGTTGAGATTGGTCACGCCTTGCTGGTTCAGCAGGTTGATCTGATTGATGTCGACATTGAGTGTTTCCACTACTGCAGTCTGCTCTTCGGTGGCGGCAGCGACCGATTGGTTCATGCCATCGATTTCAACGATCCTCTTCGTCACGCTGATCAGCCGCTCACCCGCCTGGTTGGCCACCTGAACACTTTCTTCGCTGGAGGTCTGGCTGGCGTTCATCGTGCTCACCGCTTCACGCGAACCCACTTGCAACGAGGTGATCATTTTGTGGATTTCTTCAGCCGACTCCTGCGTACGGTGGGCCAGGTTACGCACTTCATCAGCGACCACGGCAAACCCGCGGCCAGCCTCCCCGGCACGGGCAGCCTCGATCGCGGCGTTGAGCGCAAGCAGGTTGGTCTGCTGGGAGATGCCTTTGATGACATCAAGAATGTGACCGATGTTGTCGGTGCTGGCATTCAGGGTTTCAATCTGGGTGCAGGACAGGCTGATCTTTTGCGACAGTTCCGACATCGCCAAAATGGTTTGCTCCACCACTTTGCGCCCATCGTCAGCCTGTTCACTGGCACCGCTCGCGTGCTGCGAGGCGTCGGCAGCATTACGCGCGATTTCCTGAGTGGCTGCACCCAGCTCGTTGATCGCGGCAGCCACGCTGTTAGTGCGCGCGCTCTGCTCGTCGGAACCGATGATCGAGGCGTTGGACGATGCCATTACGCGCTGGGACAAGTCATGCACCTGGCGTGTTGCTGAAGACACTTCGGAGATGGAGGCGTGGATACGCTCCACGAATTGATTGAATGCACTGCCTACCTCGCCAAACTCGTCCTTGCTGGTGACGTCCAGGCGACGGGTCAGGTCGCCCTCACCCTGAGCGATGTCCTGCATGGCAACGCCCATAGTGGTCAGAGGCCGCAGCAGTACTTGGATCAGCAGGCTCAAGAGCACTGCGATCGCCACCACCGCAATCAACATGGCAATCAACGCTGATGTACGGAATTTACCCAGCGGTGCGTAGGCCTTGTCTTTATCGATCGACAGACCAATGTACCAATCCGCGTCTGGCAGGCCGCTGATCGGGGTGAACGACAAAATACGATCCTGGCCATTGAGGACGACATCCTGACTGACCTTCTCGATACGCACAGGGGAGCCTGGATAGATGTCCTTAAGGTTCTTCATCACCTGGTCCTGGTCAGGACTGACGATGACCTGGCCATCGCCGCTGACCAGAAACGCATGGCCGATGCCGCCGAAATCCACAGAGTTGATGATCTTCACCAGGGTTTGCAGGCTCAGGTCACCACCGACGACACCCAGCAGTTCACCGTTCTTTTTCACCGGCATCGCGATGGTCACGATCTGCCCACCCACTGCGGCCATGTAAGGCGGGGTGAGCATGGTTTTATCAGTGGCTACAGCTTGCTTGTACCAAGGACGCTGACGGGGGTCGTAGCCATCAGGCATCTTCGCATCTGGACGCTGGGTGAACACACCGTTGGTTTGGCCGACATAGGTGAACTGGAAATTTGCTGTAAAAGCAGGTTGATCGACCAAGCCCGGAAGGTCTGCGCCAGTGCCCTGGTGGGCAATATTTTGCGCCAGGCTTTCGAGTACTAGAATTCGCCCACTGAGCCAGTTCTGCACACTACTGGCGGTAAGCTCGCCGGATTGCTGGATGGAGGAATCCAGGTTTTGCTTGATGGTGCTGCGCTGCAGGTAGTCGTTGTAAAGCGTGAATAACGCGAAGGCTAGAACCACAACGCCTGACGCGGCCAACAGAATTTTATGACTGAACTTAAGATTCATTTCACCGACTTCTTTTGCCAAATGGGGGTGTGAGCGTGCCGAGTGGAACATTCCATGTAACGGTATAGGCGGACTCTCTGACCGCTCTATTTCGGTGCACGCATGGCTCATCAGGCTTTCGGCCAAAGCAGGGCAAATCTTAGGGGATTGTGAGGTATATCCTGTTTTCGCGAGGGAAACCGACCGGTGGTAGGCGATAACGGATCGGTGATGCGGAGCCTTTCAGTCGCCAGGGTCGTGCCGCAGATACGTGCGCGCAAGGCGCCTTTGTGAACTTGCTGCAACAGAGCAGGAGCTCTGGAATCAAGATGCCTCGTAGGTTTTTGCATGTCATGCAATGGCCTGGTAATCGATCACTGACGACGTGAATAAATCGAACATGCTTACCGAGGATCTATCAACTGCCGCCTCTCTTAAACGACAAAACCCCTGTCTGCGCTAGCAGACAGGGGTTTCGGAATTCAATCTTGACGATGACCTACTCTCACATGGGGAAACCCCACACTACCATCGGCGATGCATCGTTTCACTGCTGAGTTCGGGATGGGATCAGGTGGTTCCAATGCTCTATGGTCGTCAAGAAATTCTGTGCACCGGTCCGTCGTGTTAGCAACGTGCCGGTTAAATTCATGGACTTCTACATAAACAAAACCCCTGTTTGCATTAGCAAACAGGGGTTCTGGAATTTAATCTTGACGATGACCTACTCTCACATGGGGAAACCCCACACTACCATCGGCGATGCATCGTTTCACTACTGAGTTCGGGATGGGATCAGGTGGTTCCAATGCTCTATGGTCGTCAAGAAATTCGGGTACTGAGTCGCGGCCAGCTGGCCTCGCTTCAGCAAATTGGGTATGTGACAGCTTTCGGTGTTTTGTGAGCGTCGAACTTTCGGTTCATTTCGTCTTCACACACCGCAATCTGATGCTCGTTAGAGTAGTCAAATTGCTTGGGTGTTATATGGTCAAGCCTCACGGGCAATTAGTATTGGTTAGCTCAACGCCTCACAGCGCTTACACACCCAACCTATCAACGTCGTAGTCTTCGACGGCCCTTCAGGGAACTCAAGGTTCCAGTGAGATCTCATCTTGAGGCTAGTTTCCCGCTTAGATGCTTTCAGCGGTTATCTATTCCGAACATAGCTACCCGGCAATGCCACTGGCGTGACAACCGGAACACCAGAGGTTCGTCCACTCCGGTCCTCTCGTACTAGGAGCAGCCCCTCTCAAATCTCAAACGTCCACGGCAGATAGGGACCGAACTGTCTCACGACGTTCTAAACCCAGCTCGCGTACCACTTTAAATGGCGAACAGCCATACCCTTGGGACCGGCTTCAGCCCCAGGATGTGATGAGCCGACATCGAGGTGCCAAACACCGCCGTCGATATGAACTCTTGGGCGGTATCAGCCTGTTATCCCCGGAGTACCTTTTATCCGTTGAGCGATGGCCCTTCCATACAGAACCACCGGATCACTAAGACCTACTTTCGTACCTGCTCGACGTG